>NZ_CM132685.1:4800000-9024115 GCF_053891275.1 Streptomyces sp. YJ-C3
CCAAGCTCGTCACCGATGCCGACGGATGGACACTGCGCAGCGCCACGGGCTGCCGGACAGCGCACAGTGAGCACACCATCGCCATCACCGAGGACGGAGCCGAGATCCTCACCCTGCCCCAGCGATAGCGCTCCGGCGACGGCCGTGGCGCCCACCACCACGGCCGCCCCACGGCAGGACGTCGTCCAGAGCGCCGCCGGACCGGCGAACGTCAGTGCCTCAGCCTCTCGTTCATCAGGAGCAGGGCGCCCAGGCCATGGAGGTCGTTGGTGCTGCGCGCACGCTCGTAGTAGAACTCCAGGTCCCCGACGTTCGTGCCCACCGAGATGTCATGCACGTCGACCATCCCGTCACCGCTCGCCGTCACCTTCGCGAGCACGCCTTCGAGTCCTCGCCGGGCGGCCCGCTCGTACTCGGCCCCCTGCACGTAGCCCTGCCGCACGGCCTCGCTCAGCATCAGCGTGTACATCGCGGAAGCGGACGTCTCGGTCCAGTTCCTGTCGTCCTCGCCACGGTCGACGACCTGGAACCAGCGGCCGCTGGTGGGGTCCTGGTACCGGACGAAGCCGTGCGCCAGGTGGCGCACGTTCTCGATGAGGCGGGGGCGGCTCGGGTGATCGGCCGGCAGGAGTTCCAGTACCTCTATGTGGGTCATGGCCGTCCAGCCGATGGCCCGCCCCCAGAAGTAGCCGGACGTGCCGGTGGCCGGGTCCGGGTGCCACGGGGCGTCCCCGTCGGCATCGAAGGCATGGTAGAGCAGGCCGTTGTCCGCCTTCTGGTGGGCGAAGTAGGTCGTGAGGTTCCGGGTGACCTCCTCGTAGGCGTACTGCTCGTCGCCGTAGGCGAGTCCGTAGCGCAGCAGGAAGGGCTGGGCCATGAAGACGCCGTCCGCCCAGAGTTCGTTGGTCTTGCTCGTGCCGTGCCACATCGCGCCGTCCGCGGTGCGCGGATAGGTGGTGAAGCGCTGCCTGATGCTGTCGGCCGCGATGCGGTAGCGCGGGTCGCCCGTCTCCTCGTGGAGGACGAGCAGCAGGTTGCCGGGCTGCATCGAGTCCAGGGTGTCGAAGCTGTTGTCGATGTGGCCGTTCGCGTCGACGAAGCGGTCCACCCACCGCCGGATGTAGTCGAGGTAGGACGGCTCCCCCAGCCGCTGGTGGACGCGGTGGGCGCCGAGGAGGAAGAGGCCCTGCGGATAGCCCCAGGCCCCGAAGTCGGCGGGATCGGGGATACGGGCCAACGTGCTGTCCACGACCGCCCGCGACAGGCCCTCGGGAAGGGCGGCAGAGGTGGAGGGCCGTGCAGGTGCCGCGGATGCTCGCGTACCGGGCAGGAGCAGAGAGGCGGCCAGGCCCAGGCCGCTCGCGACGGCCGTTCTGCGTGTGATCACAAAGGCTCCTCGTCGTCATCGCCGGTCACCTCGCCAGGGCGGGTGAGGTGGGGACTCAGGACGTCACTCGAAGAACTTGAGGCTCCATCCGGTGTTGGTCTCGGCGCCGGGGACGTTGGCCCGCCGGTAGGTGGTGTCGCCCCACCAGACGAACGAGCCGCTGTACCAGGCGCGGTTCTCCCAGGAGTACGGCGTCCCCTTGGCCACCGCGTGGAACATGGAGGGGAACTTGCTGCCGGCCGGCGGACTCGTGTTGATGTCGCCGTCGAGCAGGACGAAGCTGTGATGGCCCGGGCCGTCGACGTACAGCGTCGGATCCCAGCCGGTCATCATCGTCTCGCGGTGGGAACCGAACAGGCAGCCGTTCGACTTGTACCAGTCCCACACGTACGTGGGGTCCCCGCCCGCTCGCAGTCGCAGATCGGCCAGGCAGTACTGGCTGCTCCAACTGCCGTTGGCGGAGTAGACGATGTGCAGTTGGCCGTTCGGGTCCTTGATGGCTTCGGGAGCCTCGTTGATGTACGGATCGCCGACCACGCGCTCCCAGCTCTCGCGGGGCTGCGAGATGATCGACCGGTTGCCGGTCGGGGTGGTCGGGTCGCTCATGCGGGCGATGTAGAGGTTCTGCTCGACGTTCGTGTCCCCGGCCCAGCCCGACCAGACGAACCAGCGCTGCCCCTGGAACGTGAACAGGGTGCCGTCGATGGCCCACTTGTCGTCCGGCAGCGCCAGTTTCTTCTCCGCCGTGTAGCCGCTGTCGGGGGCGGCGGAGCTGATGACGTACATCCGGTGGGCGGCACTGCGGCCCGCCGAGAAGTAGATGTAGTAACGCCCGCCGTCCCGGACGATCTCCGGGGCCCAGACCTCACCCAGGTCACGGGTGTCCGACCAGACCTTCTTCGCGGGCGCGGAGGCGAGGCCGTCCAGCGACGACGCCTGCCGTACGACGATGCCTCCGTCGGCCGACTTGACGGCGATATAGGTGCTGCCGACCCGCAGCACGCTGGGATCCGCGCCCTTGAGGCCGATCGCGCCCTGCACTGATTCCGCTCGCGCGGGAGACGCTCCCCGGGCGGTGTCGGGCATCGACAGGGACAGCGGAACGGCGAGTGCGCCCGCCAGTGCGAGGGCGCCGAGACCTACCGAGCGTCTGAAGAGTTTCATGGGCTCTTTCCCTTGTCGGCCGCTGCTCGGACGACACCCGGCGGACAGGGAGGATCCGCGGCTCGGCGATGTCCGGCAGGGTGGCGGTGGCGTTGGAGACCCTGACCGTCACGCTCGACCGAACGCGTTGTTACATCGTTGGAAGAACGCCCTCACAGGCTCCCGAAGGGCGCTGGACATGTCAACGCCTGCGTCAGGGAACGTCGTTGGAATGGGTTCTGGTTCAACGTTTACCGTGCAGGGCATCGGCCGGGAGCTCCGGATCACCGCCCGCAAGTGGCGTACGCGGCATCGCGCAGGCACCGTGGAGGAATGAGGCTGACGTTGCGGGCACAGGGCGCCGCGGACGTGGACACGGTGTGGCAGCGCTACGCGCAGCCCGCTCTCTGGCCGACGTGGGCCCCGCAGATCCGGTCCGTGGAGACGGAGCACGAGCTGCGGGCCGGGATGCGGGGGCGATTGCGTCCCGTGGCCGGGCCGGCCGTGCGGTTCGTCGTCACAGCAGTTGACCACCGCGCCCGCACATGGAGCTGGCGCGTGCAGGCGGGACCGGCCCGTATGCGCTTGTGGCACGCGGTCCGGCCGAGCGGGGGTACAGGCGCCGTGACGCGCCTGCGGATCGAAGGGCCTGTGCTCGTCGTCCTGGCGTACGCCCCGTTGGCCCGTCGCGCCTTACGTCACCTCGTACGCCCCTGAAGCACAATCGGGCACCCGTCCGACCGCTCGCGCGAAGATCAGATGGGCTGAGGCGTTCGATGATGCGTGCTCGGCACCGCTGAGGGGCACTCATGCGGAATGACTGTGCGCGTGACACGAACTCTGACCGTCCCCCATCCCCTGGACCAAGTGGTGCGCTACCTGGCCGACTTCGCGCATACGGAGCAGTGGGATCCCGGAACGACCGCGTGCAGCCGCACCGGCGGCACCGACAACGACCCGGTGCGCGAAGGCGCCACCTGGCACAACGTCTCGGTGTTCCGCGGTCGCGAGACGGAGCTCGTCTACCGTCTGGAACGCATGCGTGCCGACCGGCTCGTCTTCGTCGGCGAGAACAAGACCGCCACGTCGACCGATGACCTGACCTTCCAGAGCCATGGCGCGGTCACGGAGATCATCTACCGGGCCACCATCGCCTTCCATCCCTGGTGGGCCAAGCTCGCCGAGCCCGTGCTGCGGCGCGAGTTCGAGAAACTGGGCGACGAGGTGACCCGCACTCTCCCCGAGGCTCTCGATACCGCTCTCGGCAAGAACAGCGCCCAGTAGGTGTGGGACCTGTGCCGCCACGCTGTCTCGACAGCACGTGCTACCTCGGAGCCTGGAAGCCGCCGATCCTCTCCTCGAGCAGCTCGGCCAGCCGCAGCGGAGTGCGGTCCTCGAACATCGGGCCGATGAGCTGCACGCCCACCGGCAGGCCCTCGGAGGACCGGCCCGCTGGTACGGCGGTGGCGGGGAGACCGGGCATGGTGGCCAGGCCTGCCCAGACGAGCTGGTCGAAGTAGGGGTACGCGTCCCCGTCGATGTCGATGCGGCGCGCCATCGGATCGGGGTCGTGGTCGTGCGGGAACGCGGGAGTGGGCGTGATGGGACACACCACGGCGTCGAACGCCGCGAAGAACTGACGCCAGCCGTGGCGGTGGAGCTCGCGGCGCGTGTTCGCCTCGATCCAGTCGCGGTGGCTGAACACCATGCCGCGCAGCCGTGCCGCGTCGAGGCTCTGGTCGTCGGCGCTCAGCCCGGCGGCGCGGGTCCGCAGCTGCTCGTACGATTCGACGGGAAAACGTGCGACGGTGCTCGAGAACAGCAACTGCGTGTAGAGCAGGGCGGCTTCGGTCGGATCGGGCAGCAGCGGGCTGTGCCGTTCGACGCGGGCGCCGCCGTCGACCAGCGCGTCGGCGACCCGGTCCACGCCCGCCCGCACCGCGGACCCGGTCGGAATGAGCGGATGGGTGTCGAGGACCAGGACCCGGAAGTCGCGGAGTCTCTCGTGGCGCGCGGGCGGCAGCGTCACGTTGTGCGCCACACCGAGCGTCAGCGGGTCCGGTCCGGCCATGACGTCGAGCAGAAGGGTGAGGTCGCGGGCCGTGCGCGCCATCGGACCGACGACGGCGAGGTCTGATTCGGTCGGCAGGGCCGGTGCGGGCGGCGGGACCATGCCGCGGATCGCCGCCAGGCCGATCGTCGGCTTGTGGGCGTAGACACCGCAGAAATGTGCGGGGGTGCGCAGCGAACCGGCGATGTCGGAGCCGATGGACAGCGCCCCGAATCCGGACGCCAGGGCCGCCGCTGATCCGCCGGACGATCCGCCCGGGGTGCGAGCGTGGTCCCACGGGTTGTTCGTGGTGCCGTGGATCTCGTTGAAGCTCTGCAGATCTTGCAACCCCAAGGGGACATTCGTCTTGCCGAGCACCACCGCGCCCGCGGCCTTGAGCCGCGACACCTGCACCGCGTCCTCGGCCGGCAGGTAATTCCGGTGTGCCGGTATGCCCCAGGTCGTGGGCAGCCCGGCGATGTCGTAGGACTCTTTGACCGTCACCGGAACACCGAGCAGCGGCCGGTCCTCACCGCGGGCGCGCGCTTGGTCGGCGCCGCGTGCGGCGGCCCGCGCCCGGTCGAAGTCCGGCACACAGATCGAATTGATCGCCTTGTCGTCGCGCTCGATCCGGGCGATCGCCTCGTCGGTCAGTTCCGCCGAGGTCACTTCACCGGCACGCAGGGCAGCCGTGAGTTCTTCGGCCGTAGGGAATTTCGACTCCATGAATCCGAACGTAGCGACCCCTTGAGGAGGTCACGAAATACCTTTTCGCGCAACGAGTCGGCGGGAGCTTCTCTCTCATCCTGCCGCGGCGATCTCGGCCAGATGGTGCAGCGAGTTGGCGAGATGCTCCGGGCCGAAGGGCGGGAGGTGGAGGTGTTCCCGGATGGACTGCGGCGCCCCCATCGGCCAGCGGCGCCCGGGCGACGGACTCCTGGACCCAGCAGCCGGTGCCGTCGATCCCGGAGTGGATCGTCGGGTCCGGAGTGGATCGTCGGGTCCGGAGTGGGTCGTCGGGTCCGCCAGCACCGCGAACACCCGCACCTATGGCGCCGGTCTCTCACGCAGGGGGCTGCGGGTGTTCAGGAGCGCTCTGTCGAGAAGGTCGTGCAGTTCGCTCCGTAGATCAGACCGTCCAGGTGGTCGGGGGTCGACGTGTCGTAACTGGCCTGGAGGTTGACGGCCTGGAAGTTGGGCGGCTGGTTGATCCAGTGAGTGGCACGCAGAGTCAGGACGCCGTCCACGAACGTCCCCTCCATCGCGAAGGAGCCACGCGGGACCTGCGGGTTGGACGGGGCGGGGTAGAACGAGAACACCGCCTCGGCGGTGCCGTCGTCGTCCTGTTCGATGGTGAGCGCGAGACCCGTGATGCCCTGGTTGCAGACGTAGCTGCCGTCCCACTGGCCCGACAGATCAGTCACCTCGTCGGTGGGCGACGAGTCGTCGGAGGGGGTGTCGCTCGGGGTGTCGGACGGCGTCGCGGACGGACTGTAGGTGTCGGAGGGGCTCTCGTACGGGCTGTCGGAGGCGGGTCCGACGACGTCGGTGTCCGAGGGCGTCGGTGTGCTGGAGTACGAGGACGTCGAGTCCGAGGCGCTCGGCGACGAGCCGCCGGAGCCGAGATCGGAACCGGATCCCTGGCCGAAGAGCGCGTCCGCCTGCCAGGCGAACAGCCCGATGGCGAGCACGGCCGCGAGAGCCGAGGCGACCACGGCCACGCGCCGCCTGCCCGGGCGGCTCCGTGGCGGGCCGATGGGCGTGCCCGGAACCGGGGTCGGCAGCATTCCCGGCGGTGGGGTGCCGAAGGGGCTGGCAGGGGCGGTACCCGGCGGCGTACCCACCGGGCCGAAGCCGGCCCCCGCGCCGCCTCCGCCCGGATCGGCGGCGAACGCGGTGGGGGTGTACGCGGGCGGCGGAGTCGTAGGCACCGAGGGGACGGGCGGCCGCGGGCCTGTCATCGTGGGCGCTCCGTGCGGTGGCGTCCGCGGCGCGGCCGGTGTGCCTGCGCCCGGGGACCCGGGTGCACCGTCCCGCGCTTCCCGGACCGTCGCCGCCACCGCGTCCGGGAGCCAGGCCGCGCTCGTGAAGAGCAGGGTCGTCCGGGGCGTGCCCGCCGCGTCCGTCAGTTCCGCCAGCAGTTCGTCGACGCGCGGCCGGACATCTGGACTCTTGGCCAGACAGCGGGCGACCAGTGGGCGCAGCGTGTCCGGGACCGCGTCGAGATCGGGTTCGCCGTGCACGATCCGGTACATGAGTCCCTGCGCCGAGCCCGTGCCGAAGGGGCCGGAGCCGGATGCCGTGAACGCCAGGACGGCGCCCAGCGCGAACACGTCGGCGGCCGGTCCGACCCGCTCGCCCGTCAGCTGCTCCGGCGACATGAATCCGGGCGTCCCGATGACCACGCCGGTACGGGTGATCGCGCTCGCTTCCGTGGCCGTCGAGATGCCGAAGTCGATGACTCTGGGTCCGTCGGCCGCGAGCAGCACGTTCGACGGCTTGAGGTCGCGGTGCACGAGCCCTGCCGTGTGGATGGCCTCCAGCGCCTCGGCCAGGCCGGCCGCGAGGGTCGTCACCGGGGCCGCCTCCCAGGCGCCGTGGCGCGCCACGGCGGTGTCCAGGGAGATGCCCGGCACGTAGGCGGTGGCAAGCCAGGGCGGGTCCGCCGCCGCGTCGGCGTCCACCACTCCCGCCGTGAACACCCCGTTCACCCGGCGCGCGGCGGCGACCTCCCGCGCGAACCGGTGCCGGAACTCCCGGTCCTCCGCCAGTTCGGGCCGCACCACCTTGACGGCGACCGCCCGGCCACCCTTGGAGCGTGCCAGGTACACCCGGCCCATGCCGCCGGCGCCCAGCCGGCCCACCACCCGATAGGGCCCGACCTGATCCGGATCCCCCGCCCCGACCGCCTGCACGAATTCCACCGGACCCCCCAATGTCTTCCCGCGCTCCGCTCACGCGGGCTTGCATCATGCCGACAGCAAGCGGTTGTGGTTGTCCGTTTCCCGCAGACTCGTGGCACTCGCACAGAGTTGCGGCTACTGGGGCGGTCTCGAACATGCCGTCCGGCTCCTCCAGGGCTCCTTCAGGGCTCCTCCAGGGGATGCGACCGGCCGGGTGCCCCCGAGCTCTCCCCTATTGACCGGTCGGTCAACCGGCACAGCCCCCTGCGCACGCGCGCCAGGAGCCCGCGCATCGACCCGGCCGAGTACGCCGACAGGCTCGTAGACATCCTGCTCGCCTGCGTCCGGCGCAGCTGACCCCGGCAGCGCGACGCGAGCCGTCGTCGTGTGCCCCGGGCGGCTGGTTCCGCCCGGGGCACACGGGTCAGTTCACCACGCGCCGGGGGCGGGTGGCGGGACCACCGGCGGACGGTCGTCGCAGGTGATCGTGTTCGGCAGTTCCCAGGCGGCGAGCCAGGGGCCGGTGGTGCCGCCGCCGTCGTTTCCGCCGCGGTCCTCGACCGTGAACTCCGAACCGGTGGCGGGGAAGTTGAACGCTCCGCAGTTGTTGACGCCCACCGCGCCGACATTGCGCGCGTCGACGTTCTCGAAGGACGCCGAGCCCGCCGCGCGGGCGCTGAGCACCGAGGTGCCGGTGCCGTCGACCTTGATGTCCTTGAAGTGGACGTTCCTGATGGAGTACTTGTCCTTCACCGAGTAGTCGGAGACGAGCATGATCGCGTTGTAGGTGTTGTCCAGGAAGCGGTCCCCGGTGACCTGGATGTCGGCGTCGATGTCCTTCTCCAGGGCGTAGAACCAGATGGCGCCGAGTCCGATCTTCCAGTTGAGTTCGTACGTCCCGGCGCGCACGGTCGTGTTGTCGGTGATCCGGAGGCGGCCGGTGAACGACTCGGCGCCGAAGCGGGAGCCGACCTGGATGGCGCTGCCCTCGCGGACCGGGTCCGCGATCAGGTTGCCGGTGACCTCGTTGTCCGTGCCGCCGTACAGGGCGATGCCGTTGGCGAGGACCGGGGTCTGGATCGTGTTGCGGGAGAAGCTGTTGCGCGCGTTCTGCTGCTTCTCCGACCACATGGCGAGCGCGTCGTCACCGGTGTTCCGTACGAAGTTCTGCGCGGCCACCGAATCGGTCACGCCCGTATGGAAGTTGAGGCCGTCGGCGATCTGGTCGACGATGACGTTCCGCGTCACCCGCACGTTCTTCATGGGGCCGTCGAACCAGAGGCCGACCTTGGTGTGCTGCAGGTACAGGCCGTCGATCGTGGAGTCGCTCATCGCGCCGCCGACGGCGTTCACCTGGTCGGTGTCGATGCGTTCACGGACGTCGCCCTGGATCGCGAAGCCGGACAGGTGGACGTTGCGGCTGCCGCCGTCCGACGCGTCCTTGCCGTAGAAGCCCACGCCGGTGTGCACCGAGCCGTCGGGAGCGGGGCTGTCGAGGGTGACCTGGCGGCCCTTGACGGTCGTGTACCAGTTGCCCGCGCCGACGATCGTCACGTCGTCGACCACGATGTGCCGGTTGACCTGGTAGGTGCCCGGTGGCAGGTAGACCTTCAGGTGACGGCGCTTCGCCGCGGCGATGGCCTTGTCGATCGCGTCCGCGGAGTCGCGGCGGCCGGTCGGATCGGCGCCGTAGGCCAGGACGTTGGCGGCGCGGAGCTCGATGTGCGGTGCCCCGATGAGCTCCGAGTCGAGCAGATCGATGACCGTCCAGGCGGCCTTCGTGCCGGCGGGGGCGGTCAGGCGGACCGTGTCCCCGGCCCGGTACGTCCTGCCCAGCTTCACCCGCTGCTCGTCGTAGAAGTGGCTGGGCCTGAACGGCTTGTCGATGACGGGAGTCGGCGTCGTCGCCGACGGGACGCAGCCGCACTCGGTGATCCACCAGTCGGGGTGCAGCAGGTCGGCCTGCGGGTCGTTGCTGAACGGGTACTGGTTGTAGAGCCAGGAGTACTGCGAGGTCAGCGTCATGGGCGCCTGGCGCCTGCCGTCGACCGTGAGGTCCAGCGGGGCCGTGATGCCGCCCCCGCCGGGGGCGTCCGGGACGCTGTAGCGCACGGTGAGCGCGTTGGCCGCGCGCGGCAGCGTGAACTCGACGTACTCCCCCGGCTTCAGCTTCACCGCGGAGCGGCCCGACGCCTCCGAGGGCAGGGTGTACGCGGTGCGGTCCGGGCCGATGACGGTGCCGTTCGTCCGTGCGCTCTCCGCCTCCTGCTCCGCGAACGGCACGTCGGCGCCGCGGCCTTCGACCAGTGACGGGGCGAGGGCCGCGCGGGTCACAGGGGTGGGCGCGGGCGTCGCCCTGCCGGTGGCGAAGGCCGGCTGGACGACGGCGAGGGAGAGCCCGGCCGCGGTCGCCGTCAGGGTGGCGACGAGCCGGACTGGTCTTCGGCGCGGGACGCGGCGGCTTCCCGCGGCCGTGCGGGTGGAGTACATCCGGTTCTCGATTCTCTCGGGAGAACGCGCGGGCGATGCGCAAGTGCGGTGACAGTAGGGCGACTTGGCACATCACCACAAGGGATTCGTGCGAGATTTCCGTCTGCGAGGAATGGAATTGCGTTGAGCTGTTGGATTCTTGCGTCGCCTGACGTGTCGTGCAGTCCGGCGCCCCCTGCTCGTCGGTCCGTGGGTGCCATCTGCGAGTCTGTGGCTCCGGTGACGCCGGAACCCTCGGGCACGACCGGAGACCGGGGACGGTCACTGCCACCGAATCGCCGCACGGGAGACGCCGACGCATGAGTACGCCACCATCGCCACCTGCGGAGCGGACCGACGGGCCACCCGTACGGATCGGCGCTCTCGTTCCGCTCACTCGACCCGGCTGGACCGAAGCGGGCCGGCACCTGCTCGCAGGTCTCGAACTGGCCGTGCGCGACGTCAACGCCGCCGGCGGGATCGCCGGACGACCGCTCGAACCGGTGGTCCGGGACACCGCGGCCGATCCGCACAAGGCCGCGGCGGCCGTCGACGAGTTGGCGCACCTGGGCGTGGCCGCCGTGGCCGGGGAGTACCACAGCGTCGTCGCGCGCGCCGCTGCCGCCAGGGCCGACAGCCTCGGCCTGCCGTTCCTCTGCTCGTCAGCGGTCCTCGACGCGCTCACCGAACAGCCGACGCAGTGGGTCGCGCGCCTGCCCCCGCCGCAGTCCCGGGGCTGGGAGGTCTACGCGGACTTCCTGCTCGACGCCGGTCACAGCCGTATCGCCGTGGCAACCCAGCCGAGCGTCTACTGGGCCTCAGGGACCCGCATTCTGCGGGACCGGCTGACTCCACGAGGCGGCTGCGTCATCGAACTCGACATGGGCGCACTCACCCCCGCGGCCGTGTGCGACGCACTCGTCGACCAGCGCGTGACAGCCCTCCTTCTCCTGGTCGGACACCCGGAGCCGGCCGTGCCGATCGTCAAGGCGGTCCGCCACGACCAGCGCCTCGCCGAGCTCCTGATCGGAGCTCCGGCGGGGCAGCCGGAGTTCGCCGCATGGGCCGAACTGCTGGGCGCGGACGGTGCCGCGATCCCGTTCCTGCGCTACCTTCCCGAGCACCTCGGCCCGCTCGGCACACGTGTGGGTGCGGTCCTGCGCGAGCAGTTGGCCGCGGCTCCCTCCTTCGTCGCCTACGAGGGTTACGACGCGATCACCGTCCTCGCCGAGGTGCTCCGCTCCCACGGCACGGACCGGGCACGTATCGCCGCGTCCTGGCCGGGCGTCACGGTCGAAGGCACCCGCGGACAGATCCGGTTCACCCGCCCGTCAGGCAGCAGCGTGTGGCAGTGGGCCGGGGCACCGGTCCACGTCGTCGATCGGGACCCGGCGGCACCCGAGCGCTTCCGGGTCCTTCACACCGGCTGACCGGCGGGCTCTCGGCTCCTCTGCCCTCTCCTCAGGGAACCAGTACGACCCTGCCGAACACCTTGCCCGCGTCCATCGCGTGATGGGCCGCCGCCGCTTGGTCGAGCGGCAGTACCTCGTGCACGACCGTGCGCAGGTCCCCGCGGCTCGCGGCGGCGAACTGGGAGGCCCGCACGGCCTGCCGGTCGGGGCCGGGAACGGAGTCGGAGCTGAAGGTGGCGAACGACAGGGACCTGCGGAAGGCGTCCATCAGCCGGAGACCGAAGTCGGCCGGGGGCTGCCCGCCGACCACGCCGACGGCGATGAACCGTCCGTTGGGGTTCAGCCGGTCGAGGAAGAGCGGGAGCTGCTCACCGCCCACGACGTCGATCACCACGTCGAACCCGGCGGGCGCGTCCGGGCCGCCCTCGCCGGAGCGGTCCAGGACATGGGTCGCCCCCAGGTCCCGCAGCCGGGCGCCGCGCTCGGCGGACGAGGTGGTGACCGCCACCGCGCCCGCACCGCCCCTGGCCGCGAGCTGGACCGCGGTGATCCCGATGCTGCCCGCCGCACCCCGCACGAGGACCGTCTCGCCGGGCGCGAGGCGGGCGCGGTCCAGGGCGAAGTGGGCGACCGGGCCGGAGCCGCCGAGCGTCACCGCATCGCTGCCGGTCAGGCCGTCGGGCAGCACCAGCACGTCCTCGACGGCGGCGACGGCCTGTTCGGCGTACCCGCCTGAAAGGCCGGTGAACGCCCACACCCGCCGGCCGGTCCACGCGGCGTCCACGCCCTCCCCCACCGCGGTGACGATGCCCGCGACCTCGCTGCCGAGGAGATGGCCTTCCCGGAAACCGTAGGCGGCGAGCGCTCCCCGGCGGATCACGGCGTCCACACCGCCGACACCGATCGCCTCCGTGCCGATCAGCACCTGCCCCGGGGCGGGGACCGGCACGGGCCTGTCGACGACCTCCAGCCCGTCCGGGCTTCCGAACGTCCTGATCACAACGGCTTTCATTCCGGCTCCTCGGTCGGTGGACGGTCGGGGCGCCGCTGTGACGGCCCGACCGGATCGGACCGTAACGGACGCCCCCGTCCGTTTGGCTAAAGTGAGAGGCGATGACCGGACACTTGCCTCACACCGTGCGCTCCGACGCCCGCGACAACCGGGCCCGCATCCTGGAAGCCGCCCGCGCCGTGTTCGGCGCGGAGGGCCTCGGTGCTCCCATGCGCGAGATCGCCCGGCTCGCGGAGGTCGGCCCCGCCACGCTGTACCGGCACTTCCCGACCAAGCGGGCCCTGATCACCGAGACGTTCGCCGAGCAGCGGCGCGCCTGTCGTGCCGTCGTCCGTGACGCCCTCGCGGACGCGGACCCGTGGCACGGTTTCCGGAGTCTGGTCGAGCAGATCTGTGAACTCCACGCCCACAGCCGGGGATTCGCCGACACGTTCATGACGACCTTCCCCGAAGCCATGGACTTCACGGCCGACCGGGAACAGACCCTGCGCGCAGTCGCCGAACTGGCCCGCCGCGCCCAGGCGACCGGCCCGCTGCGTCCCGGCTTCGTCGTCGACGACCTGATCCTCATGCTCATGGCCCACCGGGGCATCCAGGACGCCCCACGCGCCACCCGGCTCACGGCGTCCCGCCGCTTCGCCGCCTACGTGATCGAGGCGTTCAGCGCCGTGCCGGAGGAGGAAGCCGGCACGCCCCTTCCGCCCGCTCCGCGCCTGCGACTCGATCCCCCGTCCTCCACGCCGTAACGCATCACCGGATCCCGGCAGCCCGATGGCGGATCCCTGTCTCTGCCCCTGCTCCGTGCCTTCGCCAGGACGCGGTGAACATGCCAGCGTTTAATGAACGTAGAGGGGATCTTCTCCCTCCCAGGAGCAGCACATGTCCGCGACCCAGAACACGTCAGAGGGTGCCCCGAGCCGGATCGGGAGACTACGGGCGCTGGGGCAGTGGTGTGCTCGGCATTCCGTGATCGTCATCGTCGCCTGGCTGGTCGTCCTGGCGGCGCTCCAAGTGCTCAACCGGTCGTTCGGCGGCGAGTACTCGGACGATTTCAGTCTGCCCGGCGTCCAGTCGTCGAAGGGCGTGGACGTGCTCCAGAAGCACGACCCCGCGGCAGGCGGGTACAGCAGCCAGATCGTCCTGCGCGATGACCAGAAGGCCTTGTCGTCGGTGAGTTCCCAGATGGGGCAGACGGTCGGTGATCTGCAGAAGCTGCCGCATGTGCTGTCGGCGCAGAATCCGCTTCCGTCGAGTTCACAGCCCGCCTCGGGTCAGTCCCAGCAACCGAACGTCGGGCCCTTGTCCGACGACGGAAAGACCGCCTACATCACCGTGCGCTTCGATGTGCAGCCCTCCACCCTCGGCGACGACTACCTGCCGGGCGTGGACAGCGCTGTGCAGCCCCTCCGCGCGGCCGGGGTCGACGTCGAGTACGGCGGCCCGCTGGGTGAACTGGCCCGGCCCGCGGCCGACGACCGGGTCAGCGAGGCGATCGGCTTCGCGGTGGCGATCGTCGTCCTCCTCATCGGATTCGGCAGCGTGCTCGCTGCCGGGCTGCCGCTGGTCACCGCACTGCTCGGCGTGATCGGTGGTCTGGCCTGCCTGGGTCTCCTGGCCGCCGCGTTCACCTTCGCGACCGTGTCACCGACCCTGGCCACCATGATCGGCCTGGGCGTCGGCATCGACTACGCGCTGTTCATCATCACCCGCCACCGCCAGAACCTCATCGACGGCGCCGATCCGGTGCAGGCCGCGGGCCACGCCACGGCGACCAGCGGACGGGCCGTCCTCGTCTCCGGCTGCACCGTCATCATCGCCTTGGCCGGCCTCTCCGTCTCCGGCGTCTCCTTCATCAGCAAACTCGGTCTCGCGGCCGCCGTGACCGTCATCTCCGCGGTCGCCGGCGCGCTGACCCTCGTCCCCGCGCTGCTCGGACTCATCGGCAGGCGCATCGACCGCTACCGCGTGGGCAGACCCGTGGCGGAGGCCGACGCAGGACCCGAGGTGTCCGCACACGGCACCTGGCACCGGTACGCGCAGCGCGTGGAGCGACGGCCGCTGTGGTACTTGGCGGGTGGGCTGGTGACCGTGGTGGTTCTGGCCATCCCCGTGCTGTCCATCCAGCTCGGGCACATCGGCGACGGTGCCGACCCGACATCGTTCACGGACCGGCGGGCGTACGACATCATGGCGGACTCCTTCGGCCCCGGTTCCAACGGGCCGCTGACCGTAGTGATCGACCAGTCGGCCGTGCCCTCCGACCAGCGGTCCGCGCTGGCTTCGCAGGCGCAGAAATCTCTGAGCGACGTCGCGGGCGCGGCGACGGTCACACCGCTGACCGCCACCAAGGACGGGGACGTGCTGGTGGGCACCGTCTTCTCCAAGGAGTCTCCGCAGAGCCAGGTCACCACCGATCTCACGAACCGTCTGGTCGACGACACGCTCCCGCAGGCGGTCTCCGGCACTGCCGCCCAGGGCTACGTCACCGGGACCACGGCCGCCCAGGTCGACTTCCGTGACATCGTCGCGGACCGGCTGCCCTTCATCATCGCCGTGGTGGTCGCCCTCGCGTTCGTCATCATCCTGATCGTGTTCCGCGGACTGCTGGTCGCCCTGAAGGCGGCGGTGCTCAACGTCCTGTCCATCGCGGCCTCGTACGGCGTCGTCGTGGCCGTGTTCCAGTGGGGCTGGGGCGGCCCGGCTCTCGGGGTGTCAGGGAAGGTCCCCATCGAGAGTTACGTACCGATGATGATGTTCGCGATCATCTTCGGGCTCAGCATGGACTACGAGATCTTCCTGCTGTCCCGGGTCCACGAGATCTGGATGCGCACCGGGGACGCGAAGGCGAGCGTCGCCCGCGCTCTGGAGATCACCGCGCGGGTGATCACTTGTGCCGCTCTGATCATGGTGAGTGTCTTCGCCGCGTTCGTCGTCAGCGACAACATCGTGGTCAAGATGCTCGGACTCGGTCTCGCCGTCAGCGTGTTGATCGACGCGACCGTCGTACGACTGCTGCTCGTCCCGGCCGTGATGACCCTGCTCGGCTCCCGCGCCTGGTGGACACCGCGCTGGCTCGACCGGATTCTGCCGCACATCGACACGGAGGGCGATCCGAAATCCTCCTAGGTCCTGCCTCTTCCAAGTGATGCCTGGTCAACCCGCAAGCGGATAAAGTGACTTGGGCTGGGGTTGGGGTGAGAGAGACCTGGGGGACGGCCATGGAGTGGGCGATGTCTGCCGCTGCGGCGGCAGAGACGGGCCTGAGTGAGTTCCAGCAGAACCTGGTTGTCGCCGTCGTGGGCGGCATCATCGGCATTCTCGGCACCGTTGCCGTCGAACGCGTCAAGCTCCGGCGCGAACCGACCAAGCGGCTCCACTGGGACGCCAAGATCCACAATGCCATGGTGTCCACCGACGACTCGATCCGTCAGCGGCTCCAACTCACCTACAACGGCTACTCCATCGAGGGTCTGAACTCGGTGACGTTCCGGGTCGAGAACACCGGCAACCGCGTCGTCCGCGGACAGCTACTGCGGTTCGGCTTCCCCCGAGGCCAGGTCATCGAGGCAGTACCCGCGCCTGCTCCGGAACGCGAGATGGGCGTGGCCCGGCGCCCGGAGCATGAACAGTCCCCGGGAGAGGCCGTCTTCACCATCGGCCACCTGGAACGGTCCCAGGCCGTGACGCTGCGGATCTCCGTCTCCGCTCGTGACATCAACGACTGGAAGGTCTTCGCCCACAACGACGAAGGCGATGTCGAGTTCCATGAACGCACGGCCGCGCGGATAAAGGCGGACCGAGAACACGTCCCGACCTTCTTCTCCCTGGCGTTCCTGCTGCTCACCGCTCCGCAGCTGGCGGCCCTGCTCGGCGACGTCGGGCGCGTGGTCGGTGTCGCGCTGGGCGCCGCTCTCCTGATCAGCTCCCTCCCCCACGTCCTCCCGACGGGCCGCGCCCTGCGGGATTTCCTCACCCGGCCCGAGCCCTCACGAGGCGCCATCCACATCGGGACGGTGGACTCGTCGACGTTCGCGATCGGCGACCGCGCCTCGGCCGAGGCCCATTACCCGCCGCCGAACGCCTAGATCCAAGTGCGGCGTTGGCGGCTCCCCCAGCGGGCCTCGACCACTGGACAGGCCACCTGGGCCCGGGCGCACCGCTTGTCACTCGCCGCGTCCCTCCGCCTGTTCGGCCAGCTTGGCAGCCACCTCCCGCATGACCGCGTCGAGGTCGTCGTCGGGTGTGACGGGCAGGATGGCCTCCTGAATGTCCGGGCTCTCCAGCAACTTCTGCGGGAGCTCGGTGTTGCTGAAGAGCCGAGCCCGGGCCAGGTCTGCCGCATCCGGAAGGCTCTTCGCGGGACGCAGATCGGTTCCCAGGAAGTCGGTTCCGACGACGGTGGCGCGGAACTCCTGCAGGCCGGGCTTGTAGCGGTTCCCTTCCACGATGTTGAAGCTCGTGTCGGTGAGGACGGCACACCGCATGTTGGCGTCGGTGAGGTCCGCCGGTAGCCAGCAGTCGGTCAGGTCGGCTGCCGCTAGGTCCGCGCCACGCATGGAGGCTTCGATGAAGGTGGCGCAGCCGAGCCGGGCGGAGGTCATCACGGCGTTGTCGAGCGTGGCGCCCGTGAACGTGGCGCTGGTGAGATGAGCGTAGATGAGCTTGGCGCCGTCGAGACATGCACCGGAGAAGTCCGCAGCGCGGAAGTCGAGGCTGTTGAGGTTCGCTCCGCACAGGTGAGCCCGGCTCAGATCGATTCTGATGTCTGTTCTTGTCCGCCTGCCCATCACGTTGATCGCTGCCTGCATGTCGGCGGCGACCTCAGTCCCTTCGCGTTCCACGTTTCGAACGAACGCTGCGAGCACCTCGATGATGGTCGGCTGATCGCGTTCGCTGTCCGTCATGATGCGTTCCAGGCTGTAGATGCCACCCAGTCGTTCGTGGAGCTTCTCGGATGCCAGCAGCTTGATCGCTTCGACGTACCGGTCGGTGACCTGGCCCTCTCGGGTGAGTTCCGCCTGGCGCTCGTCTCGCTTCTGCGTCTCGCGAAGGGTCGTCTCGAACTGTTTCTGGTTCTCGGCGAACTGCTGCTGGGCATGCAGGAACTGCTGCTGCTCGAGCTCGTGCTTCTTGTGTGTGTAGTAGAGGCCTGCTCCGGCGATGACGCCGGCGGCGAAGGCCACGAGTCCGGTGCGGAAGCCGGTGACGATGACCCCGTCGGCTGGTTGCAGCTCGGAATCGCGGGTGTCGATGCCGTCGAACCACAAGGGGCCCTGCCAGAAGAGGAGGACGAAGATCGCGGAGCCGGCGAGGGCGGCCAGGGCGGAGCGCTTGACCTGGCGTACTGTTCGCTTCTTGCGCTCGTCGTCGGTGTCCGCGGCCGGCGCGGAGCGATCGCGGTACGCGAGGCAGAGGACGACCACGAGGACAACGGCCGCGACGACGAGGCCGGCGACCGATAAGTGCTTTGCGGTCCAGGCGACGAGTGGTGCGGGATTCATACACCGGATGGTGGCGGACGCCGAGTCGCTGCGGGGGCGGAACGGCTCAACACTCCTGTCACGGTGATTCCGTGACGACGCCGTGGTCATAATGCGTACGCCGTGAGCCGTTCGGGCCGGATGAAGCCTCTAGAGTTGCTCCGTCAATCCATTTGACACTGTTCGCGTGCAGACACAGGGAGGGAGCGGCGTGGACCACGAGAACACCGAGGGCGCGCAGCCGCTGCCTTCCGTTCTTGCCGATGCGGTACGGGTCACCGCGATCCGGGACACGGGTCTGACCGCGGAGGCCGATGCGGGGATGGACCGGTTCGCGCGGCTGGTGACGAGGGTCGTCGGGGTACCTGTCGCGCTGGTGTCGCTCGTCGAGTCGGAACGGCAGATCCTCCCCGGCATGCTGGGTCTGGCCGATCCATGGGCGACAGCCCGTCAGGCCCCGCTCACGCACACCCTGTGCCGGCACGTGGTGACCTCCGCCCGGCCGGTCGTGATCAGCGACGCCCGCGAGAACGGACTTCCCTGCGCCGGTGCGGCCCTGCCCGATCCGGGCGTGGTCGCCTACGCCGGGATGCCGCTGACCGACGCGAGCGGGCACGTCCTGGGCTCCCTGTGTGCGATCGACACCCGGGTCCGCGCGTGGAGCGAGCGGGAGCTGCGGGATCTGGAGGAACTCGCCGCGGCGTGCAGTACGGAGCTGCGCCTGCGGATCGCCTCGCGCCAGCGTGAACAGGCGCGGCGCGGTGAGGCGCAGGCGCGCCAGGAGGCCTACGCACTGGCCCAGCGGGCCGAGAACGCCCTGGGACGTTCGCAGTTGCTGCTCCGGGCCGCGGACGCGCTGGCCGACACCACGGGGATCGATGAGGTACGCCGACGCGTGAGCGATCTGGTGATCAACGATCTCAAGCCCTCGTATGTCGGTCTGGTCCTGGCCGAAGGCACCATGATGCGACGCCTGATCGACGAGGTCGGTGACAGTGCGGGCGTACAGATGGAGCGGACCAACGAGCTCTACCCACTCGACTCGGCATGGCCCACCGCACGGGCGGCACGCGAGAACCGCACGGTGATCGTGCACGACCTGAACGAGTTGGCCGCCCGCTACTGCTCCGACGCGGTCGCGGCCTTCGACCAGTTGGGGCTGCAGACGGCAGTGTGTGTTCCGCTGCCGGGAACGGTCATCCCCCTGGGGGTGCTCGTGGTGGGCTGGGACGCCGACCACGAGATCGACATCCTCGACCAGGCCGTCCTGGCCTCCCTCGCCGGCTACACCGCCCGCGCGGTCGAACGCGCCTTGTACGTCGACAACCGGGCGGATGCGGCCCGCCAGTTGCAGATGGCCATGCTCACCAACCTCCCTGTCGTGGAAGGCCTGGAGTCCGCGGCGCTCTACCGGGCGGCCACGGACAACGACATGGTCGGTGGCGACTGGTACGACCTCTACCAACTCCCCGACACCGACACCGACGTCGCCTCGTCCGGCCACTCCCCCACCGACAGCGTGCGGACCGTGCCGGTGGCGACCGTGGTCGCCAGCATCGGAGACATCACCGGACACGACACTCAGGCCGCGACGCTGATGGGCCAGGCCCGCAGCATGCTCCGCCAGGCCGACATCGACCACCCCGGCAGCACCCCCGACCGTGTCGTCAGCGCCCTGGAGTTCGCCAGCCTCACCCTCGGCATCGCGGCCAGCGGAACCCTCGTCCACGCCCACCTCCGGCCCACCGGAACCGGCGGCGCATGGGAGATGGTGTGGACGAACGCCGGACACCCCCCGCCGATCGTGATCTGTCCCGACGGCGCCATCGAGCATCTCACCGACCACGGCCTGCTGATCCACCCGGCACTGCCCGTGAAGCCACGCACCGTGCACCGGCGGCTGCTGGAGGCCGGATCCCTGCTGCTCCTCTACACCGATGGACTGGTCGAGAGGCCCGGTGTGACCATCGACGACGGCATCACTCAGGCCGGGCTCCGACTGCAGTCCCTACGCGACGTCGATCTCCCCACGATGCTGGAACGACTCACCGACAGCGTGGCCGGTCACACCCCGAGCGACGACATCGCCCTGCTCGCCCTGCGCATCCCCCGCTGAACGGGCTCGACCGTACCCGAGCCGGCGGAGCTCCCAGGCAAGGCGCGT
This sequence comes from Streptomyces sp. YJ-C3, assembly GCF_053891275.1. Classification (NCBI taxonomy): domain Bacteria; kingdom Bacillati; phylum Actinomycetota; class Actinomycetes; order Kitasatosporales; family Streptomycetaceae; genus Streptomyces; species Streptomyces sp. YJ-C3. The sequence goes on from NZ_CM132685.1 coordinate 4,820,021, forward strand.
AGGGTGGGACGGCAGTGCTTCTGGCACAGACTCTCCGCTGCAAGGAACTGGGCGTTTGCCTGTGGTGGTGGCCCCCTTCTTCTGTGGAGAGGCCCGGACATGCCCACGACTTCCCCGCCCCAGTGGCAGGACCGCATACGCGAACTCGCCACACAGGCGGAGGAGTTGTGCCGCGAACTGGAGCGGACCCCGCTCGCGGACAGGCTGTCGTCCCTCGCCGTGCTCGAGGCCGCCCTCGACGACGTATGCGCGCGCGAGCTGGCGCGGGCCGCCGCTCAGGCCCGCGCCGAGGGATGGCCGCTGCGCCGCATCGGGCGCGCCGCACGCCGCTCGCACGAACAGATACGCATTCTCACCGCGACCGCTGACGCCGACCGCGAAGCCGCGGCTGAACCCGGCCTCTGACGCGGACCTGAACGTGCGGCGTGCGCGGACGGACATCCAAGCCAGGGGTGATGTCAGCGATCCGGACAGGCGGCGGCACGGCCGAGATGCGAGAGTCACATCAAGAGACTGTGCGGGTGGCGGCACGCGACAGTGGAGAAAGTCGGCACAGGCGCATGGCGCGGCGAGGCCGGTGTCAGGATGTGCGTGTGCACGGCACGTTGACATTGAGGAGAGGACAATGGCTGAGGAGGAGGCGACATGCCACTGTCGGCTGGAGCAGGACGCACCTCTGATCCGGGCTTATTCGTCCCAGGAGCACGCCGGACCCGGTGATGCACGCCGCGCGGCGGCACGATTCCTCGAGCATGCGCGCACCGTTCATGCGAGTGAGGTCAGCGAACGGCTTGCGCAGGTCAGCGAGCTGACAGTCAGTGAACTGGTCACCAACGTGGCGAAGTACGCGCCGGGTCCCTACCTGCTGGAACTCGAACTGACGGACACGGTCCTGCGGATCAGCGTCTGGGACAGCAGCACCGCCCTTCCGCAGGCCTTCGAAGCGGACCCCACCCGTCCGGGCCAGCACGGCATGGAAATCCTGGAGGCCGTCAGTCAGCACGTCGAGGTCTGCCCGGACCGCGTGGGCAAGCGCATCACCGCGACCCTGCCCGTCAGCGACCATTCCCCGCGTCCGGCCCGGGGCACCTCGGCCGCTTGACCTTTCGACTGGTTCGGGCGCGGCCGAGGAACCCGAACTCCTCGCGCACGACCTCACCGCGTTCCTCCGCACCTACCGGATCGTGTGAGAGTCCGGGTGGTCGTCATTCCTCGCGCAGCCCGCCCTCGGCGCAGACCCGGCGGGCGACTTCGCGGAGTTTGATGTTCCGCTCCTGCGAGTAGCGGCGCAGTACGTCGAAGGCTTCCTTCTCGGACAGGTTGTGCCCGGCCATGAGGATGCCCATGGCCTCTCCGATGGTGTGCCGGGTGGTCACAGCGTTCTCCAGCTGCGCCTGCTCCCGTGAGCTGGAGAACGCCACGGCAGCATGTGCGGCCAGCGTCCAGCCGGCTGTCTGGCTGTCCTCGGTGAACGCGCCGGGCCTTCTGGAGTAGACGTTGAGGGCGCCCAGGTCCTCGTCCTCGGTGTAGAGCAGGAATCCCATCATGCTGCCGATGCCCAGGGCGTGCGCCTGAGGCGCGTAGGCAGGCCATCGGACTCTCTCTTCGGTCATGTCCTTGATGCGGAACACCGGGTGGCCCGTGCGAGCCGCGTCGAAGCACGGCCCCTCCCTCAGACTGACCTGCAGCCTGTCGCTCTCGTTGACGAGCTGCTCCGTGGGCGCGAGCGTCTCCGTCCGTCCCTTGCTCAGCAGGAGGATGCCGGCCGCGTCACAGCCCTCGATCAGCTGCAGCGCGGAGTGCGTCACCTTGTGCAACGTGCCGTCCACGGAGTCCTGCGCCAACAGCTCCCGCGCCGTCGACGCCAATTGCACGGCGAACTCCCGCCAGTCCATGCGTCCTCCCTGCGTCGTGCCGCCTGCGCGCCTTGACGCCAGCCTCCCACGAACCCGTTTCCGAACCGGGGGCCAGGTACGGGGACATCTCATCGTCACCGTGCGAAGGAGCCTGAGGAGCACCCTCAACCGACGCGAATCGACGTGGCCTCGTAGACGACCGCTGAACTCACTGATCGTCCTCGGCACGTCAACTGACGCGGCGGCGTTCGATGGGACCGCACCTCGACGTCGTACACCGGGGACAGGAGCGTGCGGCTCGTGACGCGGATGCGCCAGCGGTCATGGTCGCGCGACGTCTCCTCGATCACGTAGTGATGCCGGCCGGCCGGGCCGAAGCGTGCGAGGACAGCTGCGACAGCGACCTGCTGGGGCGGGAAGAGATTCGTGTAGCCGCGCAGGTGGTCTGCGTGCACACGGTCGGCCAGGTGCTCTTCGACCGCGCTGACGGACGACGCGGCGTCGAGGTTGCCGTAGTAGACCCCGTCGGGCGCGACAATGACGTTGGCGGCGAATCTGTCACCGCCCACGTGGGTGCACTCCCAGACCAGGTCCGGCCAACGCTCGCTGAGGGCTCGCCCCACGGGCCGGCCGCGCACAGCACAGCAGGCGTCGTGCATGCCGTGGGCGCAGACGAGGACGACGGGCGGGCGGCCCGGTTCCCCGGGGGTGCCGAGCGCATCGACGATGCCCGCGAGGTCCTCGTCACGGTTCCATGTGCCCCACGTCTGCCGGTGGGCACCGTCGTCGCCGTAGCGCAGTACCGCCCAGCGCCGGGGATCTTCGGGCAGGCGGCGTCCGTGGCGTCTGATCAGGAGAATTCGTGCCCGCAGGGCTTGGGCCGCGGCGAACACGAGTCCCTTGGTGCCGGGGTCGAGGGGGAGGCCGTCGAAGCCGTTGGGCGGCCAGCCGCCTCGGTACTCGATGAGGATCCAGGTGGACCCGTACGGCGCCGTGCCCGCCAGCGGGTCGTCCCGCGAGCGGGCGGCATCGGCGCAGAAGAACCGTGCTTCCGCGGTCACCGCGGCCACATCACTGTTCGGCGGGCACCAGGACGCCCGCGCGCAGGAGCCTCTCGACGAGTTCGAGGCCGAGGTCGTGAGCGGTGTGGGCCTGACCTCCGAGCAGGCGGTTCACCGTCGGCAGGTCCTTCTCCTGGAAGTCGAGCCAGCCGACGCGTGTGTGCAGGCGGCGGCCTTCCAGCCGCGCGTCCAGTGCCTCACGGAGCCGCACCTGCGAGTCAGGGGCGAGGCGGTCGACGGCATCGAGCTGGGCCAGCGGTCCCAGCGGCGCCGGGCGGGCCTGACGCCGCCGGGTCCGGTGGAACAGGGGCGCGGGATCCGTTTCCGTCAGGGCGGCGATGAGGCGCTCGCGGACGATTCCGAGCTCGTCGGCCGGGCCGTCGGTGCCGAGCGGCAGAGATCTGCGCATCTGTGGGTCGTCCCGCAGCAGCGCCAGTGCGGACTGGGCGAGCTGCTCGGCCAGCGCGTGGCGCGTCCAGTTGTGGATCCCGAGCGTCAGATGGATCGAGACGGCACCTTGTGCCTGGGCGGCGTGCAGCCAGCCTCGCGGCAAGTAGAGAACGTCACCCGGCTCGAGAACGGTGTCGATACAGGCATCGCCTTTCGCGGCTTCCTCGACCGCGGAGCGGTGATCGGTCCAGGGCTGGTCGCGGAGGGGATCGGGGTGGACCGGCTCGTGGATGATCCAGCGTTTGGTGCCCGCGACCTGCAGGACGAAGACGTCGTGTACGTCGTAGTGGTCGTCGAACCCGCGGTTCTGCGGCGGGGTGACGTAGGCGTTGGCCTGCACCGGGTGCCCCAGCTCCGTACCGAGGCGGGCACTGAAGTCGGCCACCGGCTCCCACGTGCGCTGAAGAGCCTGGAGGACGAGCGTCGCGCCGTCGGCGAAGCTGCGCCACAGGGCGGTGTCGTCGAGCTGGTCCGCGACCGACGCGCCGACTCCGCCGGGGGCCGTGAACGACGACGCGGGAAGGGTGGCACCGTCCTTGGCCACGCGGAGGAAGGGCGTACGCAGGCCGCGCCGGGAGATCAGCTCATCGGCGGCGTCGGCGGAGAACAGGTCGGCGAAATCACTGGCTCCACGCGTGAGCAAGGGTGCGCGGGCCCAGAACTCGCGGGCGAACTCCTGTCGGCTCAGGTGGGTCAGGCGTGCGTCCAGGACGCCGACGCCCGTCCGGGGGTCGGCGTCCTGGAGCTCGATGGGAGAGATGCTCAAACGCCCCTGCCGGACTCTTCGGCACCGCCGTCGGCTCCACCGTCGTGGACTCCCGGGGTGCCTGCCGCACCACCGTCCGCGGGCCCCTCCGCCCCACCGTCGGCACCGCCGTCGTGCACGCCCGGCGTACCCGCCGCACCACCGTCCGCAGGACCCTCGGCCCCGCCGTCGGCTCCACCGTCGTGGACTCCCGGGGTGCCTGCCGCACCACCGTCCGCGGGCCCCTCCGCCCCACCGTCGGCACCGCCGTCGTGCACGCCCGGCGTACCTGCCGCACCACCGTCCGCGGGACCCTCGGCCTGGTTCGGGTCCTGATCGGGGTTCGTCATGTCTCCTCCTGAGAATCGAACGGGTGGGACGGGGCGACGTCTCTGGGTACCCCCGTATCCCCTAACAAACTCGCCCACACGGGTCCCACCAGCAACCGGAGTGGAAGCGACGAGGTGTGCAAGGGACGGCCCGGCGATGGCCGAATACGGCGGTCGGAGCGGTGGGGGTATCGCACCAGCCCGGCCACGTTTGACTCGCCTGTCCGGGGTACTCGCGCGCCCATCGGCACGACGGCGTGACCGGGCCCGTCACCGAGCGGGCGTTCGCGTACTGGAAGAACATCGACAGGTCCGTCGGCAACGCCCGGGTCGACGACTACGACCTGCTCCAGGTTCCGGGCGGCGCGATCAACGCGGACACGCTGCGCCTCCAGGAAACGGCCGTGAAGGCGCTGCGTGATGTCGCCTCCTCCGGCCGTCCTGTCGCCGCGATCTGCCACGGCCCGTGGCTCGCCGTCGAAGCCGATGTCCTGCGGGGCAAGACCTTGGCCTCGTATCCGTCAACGGCCACCGACGTCCGCAACGCCGGGGGCACCTGGGTCGACGAGGGAGTGCGGGTCTGCGACGCCAACGGCTGGACGTTGATCACCTCGCGCACCTCCGACGACTTTCCGGCGTTCCTCGACGCCATCGACTAGGTTCTGCGGGCCGGATGACGGGCCCACGGACGCTCCGGCCAAAACGCCGTGGAACAGGTCGACGCCACGGGGAACGGTGAGCCGGGGCCGCGCTTCGGGCTCTGCGGACCGTGGGCCGACTACTCCTGTCCGCCGCCAGGTGTGTCGGTCTGACACACCTAAGGCAGCGTGTGACCGGCCGCGCGGAAGAGTCGGTACCACTCCTCGCGGGTCAGCGGGAGGTCCGATCCCGCGGCGGACTCGGCCACCCGGCCGGGGTTGGTGGTGCCGAGCACCACCTGCATGTTCGCCGGGTGGCGGGTGATCCAGGCGACGGCGATACCGGTCGGGGTCACCTCGTACTTCGCGGCCAACTCGTCCAGGACGGTGTTGAGTTCCCCGTAGTTCTCGAGGTCGCCGATGAAGACGCCGTCGAAGAACCCCTTCTGGAACGGCGACCAGGCCTGCAGGGTCATCCCCTGGAGGCGCGAGTAGTCGAGCAGGCCGTTGTCGCGGTCGATCGACTGGTCGAGGCCCGCCATGTTGGCGGCGATGCCCGAGGCGATCATCGGGCAGTGGGTGATGCTCAGCTGCACCTGGTTGGCGACCAGGGGCCGGCGCACCGCCGTCTTGAGCAGTTCGACCTGGCCCGGCGTGTGGTTGGAGACGCCGAAGTTCACGACCTTGCCCGCCGAGTGGAGCTCGTCGAAGGCCTCGGCCACCTCCTCCGGCTCCACGAGCGTGTCGGGCCGGTGCAGCAGAAGCACGTCCAGGTACTCGGTGCGCAGGGCCGCCAGCGACTCCTCGACGGTGCGCACGATGTGCTCTTTGGAGAAGTCGAAGAAGCCGGGCCGGATGCCGACCTTGCTCTGGATGACGATCGACTCCCGCTCCGCCGCGGTGAGTTTGACGGCCTGGCCGAACCGCTCCTCGCACGCGTGACGCGAGGGTCCGTAGATGTCCGCGTGGTCGAAGGTGTTGATCCCCGCGTCCCGGGCGCTGCCGTAGAGGGTGCGGACGCTGTCATCGGAGAGTTCGGCGATACGCATCAGCCCCAGGACGACGTTCGAGGCCCGCAGTTCGGTCTGGGGGAATGAGATCGTTTTCATGAGGCCATCCTGACCGAGCAGGTCCGCGAAACGCCAGCGACAGACAGGGAAGCCGACGGCGCGAGTGCTGGAACCGGCCTCCGGGCCGGTGTCAGCCCTGCACCGTGGGCCGGACGACGATCTCGCCGACGTCGATGCCGGCGGGCTGCTCGATCGCGTACCCGATCGCGGACGCGAGGGCGGAGGGCGGCATGGCGATCTCGTCACGCTGCCGGGCGAGCGCCGCCGCGGCCTCGGGACTCCCGTGAACCTCGGCGAGATGAGGGTGACCCGAAGGTCGGGGCCCGACTCCTGCCGCAGGCCCTCCGTCAGCACCTTCACTGCCGTCTTGGTCGCCGCGTACACGGTCTGGGGGGATTTCACGACGTAGGCGGCGGTGGAGGCGACGTTCACGAAATGGCCGGAGCGCTGGCGGCGGAAGATCGGGAGCGCGGCCCCGATTCCGTTCAGCAGGCCGGTGATGTGTGCGGCGACCATGGCGTCCCAGTCGTCCTGGCGCAGGTCGTCGAAGGGTGACACCGCCATGGTTCCGGCGTTGGAGACCAGGACGTCCAGCCGGCCGACCGGTCGAGGGCGGTGTCCGTCAGACGCTTGAGATCCTCGCGGCGCGTCACCTCGACGACAGCCCCGACGGCCGTGCCGCCCTGCGCCGTGATCCGGTCCACGACCGCCTTCAGCCGGTCCTCCCGCCGGGCGCCGAGTACGAGCCGGGCGCCCTTCTCCGCGAGGTGGGTGGCCGTGCCCGCTGCGAGCTGACGCGCGGCGCAACCGGGACAAGGTCCTGGCGGCCGCGGTGCGCGTCTGCACGAGCGAAGGGCTGGATGCGCACCTCGAGCGCATCGCCAAGGAGGCGGGCGTGGGCAGCGCCACGCTGTACCGCAACTTCCCCACGAGGGAGGCGCTGATCGAGGCGGTGTACCGCAACGAAGTGGTCCAGCTGTGCGAGGCGGTCCCCGGACTGCCGGCCGCGGGGCCGCCCCTCGAAGCCCTGCGCGCCTGGACCCGGCTCTTCCTGGACTACGTCACCGCCAAGCACGGCATGGCGGAAGCCCTGCACGCCATCGCCGCCGCGGGGAGCAATCCCTACGGCCACAGCCGGGACATGGTCCAGCCCTGACATCGGCGGGATCCGACGAGCGCCGGCAGGCCGAGCGCCTACTCGACCTGATCCTCGACGGACTGACGGCCCGCGCGTAGCGGCGCCTCTCGCCCCGGCCGCCCCCTCCTCCCCCACCTCACGGAAGGGAGGGGCTCTTTCATTTTCTGATGGCGTGGCACCGGCCCGGTCGGCGCGGGAGCGGCATCGACGCAGGTGAACCGGACCATACGGGGGTGCACGGTGATCCATCCCTTCGAGTCCCGAAAAGAAGTCGTTTCCCAGGGGTTGCCGAACGATTGCCTCGACCCTTAAATCAAACCTCGAACTAAGCCGTTTCATAACGCCGTTCACCCCTTCCGCACATGGGAGGAGTGCGTTCCACTGCGCCCGCCGACCCAGGCGAGCGTTCACTCGGTGACAGCGGTTCCCGGGCCGCCGTCACCCTCACCCCCGCACGGAGTGAAACGCATGAGACTGAGATCCTTGGGGATCGCGCTCGCCACGGCGGCAGCGCTGGTGACCATCCCCGCCCAGATCCCCGCGGCGGCAGCCGAGACGCCGCTGTCCCAAGGCAAGACCGCCACGTCCTCCTCCACCGAGAACGGCGGCACGCCCGCCTCCGCCGCCGTCGACGGCGACAACGGCACCCGCTGGTCATCCGCCGCCAGTGACAACCAGTGGCTCCAGGTCGACCTCGGCCAGTCGGCGACCCTGACCAAGGTCGTCCTCAACTGGGAGGCCGCGTACGCCAAGAGCTACAAGATCCAGACCTCGACGGACGGTTCCACCTGGACCGACGTCAAGTCCGTCACCGACGGCGACGGCGGCACCGACACCCTCGACGTCTCCGGCCAGGGCCGCTACGTCCGCATGAGCGGCGTCACCCGCGCCACCCAGTACGGCTACTCCCTCTGGGAGTTCCAGGTGTTCGGCAGCAACGGCACCACACCGCCCGCCGACAGCTGCTCCACCGCCAACGCCGCCAAGGGCAAGGCGGCGACCGCGTCCTCGACGGAGAACGGTGGCACCCCGGCCTCCGCCGCGTTCGACGGCGACGCCGGCACCCGCTGGTCCAGCGCCGCGTCCGACCCGCAGTGGGTCCAGGTCGACCTCGGCTCGTCGCAGAGCATCTGCAAGGTCGACCTCAACTGGGAGGCCGCGTACGCCAAGGCCTTCAAGATCCAGGCCTCCGCGGACGGCCAGAGCTGGACGACCCTCAAGGACGTCACGGCCGGCACCGGCGGCCAGGCCTCGTACGACGTCAGCGGCTCGGGCCGTTACCTGCGCGTCTACGGCACCACTCGCGCCACCGGCTACGGCTACTCCCTGTGGGAGGTGGCGGTGCACACCGGATCGGGCGGCACGACCCCGCCGGTGGAGGGCGGCGGTGACCTCGGCCCGAACGTCATCGTCGTCGACCCGGGCACGGCGAACCTCCAGGCCAAGTTCGACCAGGTCTTCTCCCAGCAGGAGTCGAACCAGTTCGGCTCGCAGCGCTACCAGTTCCTGCTCAAGCCGGGCACGTACAACAACATCAACGCCCAGCTCGGCTTCTACACGTCCATCTCCGGTCTCGGCATCAACCCCGACGACACGAAGATCAACGGTGACGTCACCGTCGACGCGGGCTGGTTCAACGGCAACGCCACGCAGAACTTCTGGCGCTCCGCCGAGAACCTCTCCCTCAACCCGGTGAACGGCACCGACCGCTGGGCCGTCGCCCAGGCCGCCCCGTTCCGCCGCATCCACGTCACCGGCGGCCTCAACCTCGCGCCCAACGGGTACGGCTGGGCCTCCGGCGGTTACATCGCCGACTCCAAGATCGACGGCACGGTCGGCCCGTACTCGCAGCAGCAGTGGTACACCCGCGACAGTTCGGTGGGCGGCTGGACCAACGGCGTGTGGAACATGACGTTCACCGGCGTGCAGGGCGCCCCGGCGACCAACTTCGACACCGGCCCGTACACCACGCTCGACAACACACCGGTCTCCCGTGAGAAGCCGTTCCTCTACCTGGACGGCAACGACTACAAGGTGTTCGTCCCCGCCAAGCGCACCAACGCCCGAGGCGTGTCCTGGCCCGCGAACGCGGGCACGTCGCTCCCGCTGAGCCAGTTCTACGTCGTCAAGCCCGGCGCGACCGCGGCCACCATCAACCAGGCGCTCTCCCAGGGCCTGAACCTGCTGTTCACGCCCGGCGTCTACCACCTCGACCAGACCATCAACGTCAACCGCGCCAACACGGTTGTCCTCGGTCTGGGGCTCGCCACGATCGTCCCCGACAACGGCGTCGACGCGATGCACGTCGCCGACGTGGACGGCGTGAAGCTGGCCGGCTTCCTGATCGACGCCGGTGCCAAGAAGTCGGACACGCTGCTGCAGATCGGCGGGGCCGGCGCCAGCGCCGACCACGCCGCGAACCCGACCAGCATGCAGGACGTGTTCATCCGGATCGGCGGCGCGGGCCCCGGCCTCGCCACCAACTCCGTGGTCGTCAACAGCGACGACGTCCTCGTCGACCACACCTGGATCTGGCGGGCGGACCACGGCGACGGCGTCGGCTGGGAGACCAACCGCGCCGACTACGGACTCGTCGTGAACGGTGACGACGTCCTCGCCACGGGCCTGTTCGTGGAGCACTTCAACAAGTACGACGTGCTCTGGAACGGCGAGCGCGGACGCACGATCTTCTTCCAGAACGAGAAGGCGTACGACGCGCCCAACGCCGCGGCCATCACTCACGACGGCATCGTCGGATACGCGGCCTACAAGGTCGCCGACAGTGTGAACACGCACGAGGCCTGGGGTCTGGGCAGCTACTGCAACTACACCTCGGACCCGAGCATCGTGCAGCAGCACGGCTTCCAGGTCCCGGTGAAGTCGGGCATCAAGCTGCACGACATCCAGGTCATCTCGCTCGGTGGCAAGGGCCAGTACGCCCACGTCGTGAACAACACCGGCTCCCCGACCTCGGGGACCAGCACCACACCGTCCAAGATCACGTCGTTCCCGTGATCCCGATGCGCTGACGCGCCGCGTGCGGGGCGGTCCGACCACGGGCCGCCCCGCACGCGCTGGTCAGTGCCCGAGGGTGCGGTCGACGGTCCGCACCAGCTCCCCGTCGGGGGTGTCGCCGTCCAGCGACCAGAACATCGCGCCGCCGAGGCCCTTGGCCCGTACGTACAGCGACTTCTGCGCCAGCACCTGCGGGTCGTCGTACGTCCACAGGGTCGTGCCGTCGAACAGCCAGGCGTGGCCGCCGCGGCGGTCGCGGTGCAGCGTGTACGTGCCCGAGTCCGTCAGCGCCTTCAGCTCCTTGTAGTCCGCGTACCCGGCGGCCCACTTCGCCGGGGCGGGCGCGGAGGCGGGCTGACCGAGGCCGTCGCCTCCGCCGCTCACGCCGGTCCAGCCCTGCCCGTAGAACGGCATGCCGACGACCAGCTTGCGGGCCGGGGCACCACGCCGCAGCCAGGCGTCCACCGTGCCGTCGACGCTGAAGTCGTCCCGGGCGAACAGCGCGGACTGCTGGGCCGTCGTCTTCTCGCCGCTGACGTGGAAGTCGTAGCCCTGGAGGTTGACGAAGTCGAAGTCCTTCATGATCTTGCGGACCTCGAACCCGGCATCGATCTTGGCGGGCGCCGTCGGCACGAACGCGGAGAGCTCGTAGTGCTTGTGCCGGGTGCGGCCGTAGGCGTCGAGCTGGCGGCGGAACTCCGCGACGAGCGCGGTGAAGTTCTGCTTGTCCTCCGGGCGGTACACGGTGTCGGTGTCCCCCTCGGAGCCCGGCCACTCCCAGTCCAGGTCGACGCCGTCGAAGACACCGGCCGCCGCGCCCTGACCACCGCGGGCGCCGTCCTGCGGCAGGTTTCCCTTGATGTAGAGGTCGATGCAGGACGCGACAAGGGCCTTGCGGGCGGCGGGAGTTCGGACCGAGTCCGAGAAGTTCGTCGACCAGGACCAGCCGCCGAGCGAGATCATCGCCTTGAGGCCGGGGTGCGCGGCCTTGAGCTCGCGCAGCTGGTTGAAGTTGCCCGCGAGGGGCTGGGTGTCGGTGTCGGCGACGCCGTCCACGGAGTTCTCCGCGTCGAGCGGGCGCTGGTAGTCGGCCCAGGGGTCGGACTCGCCGGGGACGTTGCCCATGAGGCACTTCCCGTCGGTGCCGATGTTGCCGAAGGCGTAGTTGATGTGGGTGAGGCGGGCGGCCGCGCCGCTGCGGTCCAGGTCCTGGACCTGGAAGTCGCGCCCGTAGACGCCCCATTGGGTGAAGTAGCCGACGCGGCGCAGGCTGTCGTGGTGCCCGCCGTGGGCGGAGGCGGCCGGCGCGAACGCGCCGAGGAGGGAGAGCGACGTGACGGCGACGGCCGCACGGGACAGAAGTCTTCGGCGCAGGCGTGGGCGCATGGCAGGGCTCATTCCTGTGAGGCGGGAAGCAAGTACCGTGCAGAGCAACGGACTTGTGTGCACAAGAAGTTATTGGTCTGGACCATCCGGGTCAAGAGTCCGAAAAGCCCGACCTGCCTGTGGAGTCGTGCACGTCTCGGCCACCACCGGCTTCACGGCCTCAGAAGAGCGCTCAGAGGTACGATGCGGGGACATGTCACAGAGCAAGCACACGGTGTCCGGCGACTTCGAACTGACGATGGATGAGTTGCGCGTCGTGGCACGATACGTGGTGCGCGACGCGGAGGACGTCCTGTCGGTCTTCGAGCAGGCCGTTCCCGACGATCCGCGTCCCCGTGCGGCGATCGACGCGGCCTGGGAGTTCATCGACGGTGCTCACCGGACGAAGCTGCAGCGCGTCGCCTCTCTGGACGCTCATCGGGCCGCCCGGTCCGCACCCACCGAAGCCGCGCGGCTGGCCGCGCGATCCGCGGGTGACGCGGCATCGGCCGCGTATCTGCACCCCCTCGCCCAGGCCGCCCAGGTCGGCCACATCCTGCGCGCCGCCGCGAGCGTCGCGCGCATCGGGGAGCTACAGGCGGGCGACGACCCCGCGATCGGGGATGCCCTGCTGGACCGGTCGCGGCAGCGTGCGACACCGGTGCTCGTCGATGTGCTCCGCCGGTACCCGCCCGCGGCGAGCGGCGGCAATCGCGTCGCCCGGCTGATGAGCACGCTGGATCGCTCCCTGCGACAGGAGGCCGACCGGTCACCGGAGCACCCTTGCGCGAGTGGAGCCGAGGCGCACGGGACGGAGCACACGTCGTGATCCTCCCGAAGGTCCGGGACCCGCGCTTCGTGACGATCCGCCGCGGCGGGACTCTCACGGACGCGGATCACCGTCTCCTCGCCCTGTGGGCCGCTTCGTGTGCGGAGCACGTCCTTGAGCTCTTCGAGTCGGCCCGGCCCGGGGATCCCCGACCGCGCGAGGCGATCGCGGGCGCCCGGGCCTGGGTACGCGGCGAGGTCAGGATGATGCAGGCGCGCGCGGCGGGCGGCCATGCGATGGGGGCGGCCAGAGACCTGCGCGGAGCGGCACGGCATGCCGCGTACGCCGCCGGTCAGGCCGGGGCCGTCGCCCACGTCGCCGCGCACGAACTCGGCGCGGCCGCCTACGCGATCAAGGCCGCCCGCGCGGCGGCCCCGGACGGCGGGAGCGAGAGCGCGGGACGACGCGAGTGCCGGTGGCAGCGCGACCAGCTCCCGGCGGCGATCCGCGAACTCGTCCTCGATGACCAGCGGCTGCGCAACGACATCTGCTGGTCGGTGTTCGACTGCTGATGCCCGTACGGTGGCCCGCTCCGTGCGTGCGGGCTCCGCGCGGCGGGGAGTGCCACATGGCCGTCGGCGCTCCCCGTGCCACCGGCTCCCTAAGCGCGCCGCCGGACGTACAGGCGGTTCCCCTTCGGGCCGGTCCACTCCATCCGTACGACGCCGGCCACCGCCGCGTCGTCGACGCGGGACGGGTCGGCCCAGTAGCCGAAGGCGGGGTTGCGGAAGAAGGTCGCCCACAGGCCGCCTTCGTGGTCCTTGAAGAAATTGTTGTGCCCGGCTCCCACGCCCGCGGTCCAGCGCTCGGAGTACGGGCCTTCGAAGCGGTCCGCGACGGCCACCACCGCGTCGTACTGGTACTGCGTCCGGCCGGTACCCGGCGGATCGTAGGCGTAGCGAGTGCTGCCGTCGGCTTGCGCCGACGTACGGTCCCACGCGGCCTGCAGCAGGTAGTACTTACCGCCGTGCTTGAACACGTAGGCGCCCTCGAGATACGGCTCGGGTGTGTAGGGCTGCTGCTCGAACGCGGGGAGGTTCGACGTCGGGACGATGTCCTCCATGTCCTTGCGGAACTTGGCGTAGAGGTGGTTGTGCAGCACCAGCCACGCGTCGTTGCCCTCCGAGTAGAGGCTTCCGTCGATGTGGTGGTAGGCGCCGGGCTTGATGAACGCCGGCCCGCCGATGAACGAGTCGCCGAAGGGCTTGTCGAGGTTGCCCTTGACGAGGCGGTACGGGCCCGCGACCCCGCCCTCGCTGACCAGCAGGAACGAGCCGACCTTCTGGGAGTGGTCGCCCATGCACGCGACGAGGTACCACTTGCCGCGGAAGTAGTGCAGTTCGGGCGCCCAGGCGTTGCCGCGCTTGCCGAACTCGTCGTCGTACCAGTACTCCTGCCACGGGGCGACGACCGTGCGGCCGGGACGGTTCTCCCCGACGAACTCGGGTGACCACACCTTGCCCCGCTCGGCACCGGGCCGGATGCGGGTGGTGTCGGCGAGCCGCCATGGGCCGTGCACGGAAGGTGCCGTCCACACGAAGATGCCGTCGTTCCAGGGAGCGGCCGCGGTGAGGCCGGGCACGCGGGTGGTGCCGGTGGCGACGTAGAGGGGGCGGCCGTCGACGACGAAGCAGTTGACGTAGGTGTCGCGCATCCAGACCCGGCCCAGCTCCTTGTCGCGGGGCCGGAGTTCGAGCGGCAGGACGAAGGAGTTGTCCTCGCGCGGCCAGAGGTCCTCGCGGGTGTCCGCGAGGCCGTACGGCTCCAGGGCGGGCCAGTTCGCCGGGTGCTTCGGCGCCGCGCCCTTCGCGGGGAGCGCCTGGGCGGCGTTCATGGGCAGGGCGGCCGCTCCCATGGAACCGGCGATGCCGGCCAGCACGGAGCGTCGGCCGAGGTGCGTTCCGTTCGTGGGTCTGGTCATCGGTTCTGTCTCCTTGGTCGTCGGGGACGCCGGGACTGTCACTTGTGCGGGGTGTTCGACGCCGCTTCGGGCTCACCGGTCTCGAAGGCGGAGAGGGTGGTGTCGTAGTCCGTCTCGACGTCGTACATCGGCGTCATCCAGTGGTAGAAGTTGTCGCCGCGCTCGCGGAGCAGGTCGTACAGCTGCCGGGTCAGCGCCGTACGTATCCCGCGCATTTCGGGGTGGTCGTAGCGGTTGAGCAGCTCGTCGGGATCGGCATCGAGGTCGTACAGCTCGTTGCGGGACTCCGGGTTGATCACCAGCTTGTGGCTTCTGGTGCGCAACATCCGCTGCGGGTACGGGAAGTGGTGGCCGTGGAACTCGGCGAGATGGTGCTCGTCCCACTGCGGGTGCTCGCCTCGTACGAGGGGCAGCAGGCTGCGGCTGTCCACGGCCGGCCCGGTCTTGCTGCCCGCCAGGTCGAGGATGGTGGCGGTGCAGTCGGTCAGGGAGACGAACTCCTCGCGCACCTGCCCCGTCGGGGCGCCGGGGACCTTCAGCAGCCCGGGGATGCGGTAGATGTCCTCGTACATCGCCGGTCCCTTGTCGTGCAGCCGGTGGGCGCCGGTGAACTCGCCGTGGTCGGCGGTGAAGAAGACCGCCGTTCTCTCGTCCAGGCCCAGCTCCCGCACGGCGTCGAGGATGCGGCCGATCTGCTCGTCGATGAGCGTGACGTAGCCCCAGTAGACGGCGATCAGCTTCCGCGACTCCTCCGGCGTCATGGTGTCGAACGCCCACAGCTTGCTGTAGTTGTGCTGGACGGCCGGCTTCGCCGCGAAGGTCTCGGCCACGGAGGCGGGCAGTTCGACCAGCGCGGGGTCGTACATGTCGTAGTACGCGTCCGGGAGGATGTAGGGCAGGTGCGGGCCGAAGAAGTGGGTGGCCAGGAAGAACGGTGCCCCCTCACCGTGGTCCTCCTGCGCGGCGAAGCGGTGGAGCATCTCGATGGCGCGCGTGGCCAGGTAGTACTCGAAGGAGGCTTCGACCGGCTGGTGGAGGCGGGCGGCGAGGAGGTTGCCGGGGCTGCCGTTGGGTGTGGTCCCCCGCACCGGATCTGTGATGCGGTACGGGGGCAGGCCGTTCTCCGCCAGGTAGGCGAGGTAGTCGGGGTGGTCCACCGGGTTGTGCCAGCCGGCCAGGTCGGGGCCCTCGAAGCCGTAGTCGGCGGCGGTGCGCCGGACGCCGCCGTGCCACTTGCCGAGCAGGCCCAGGTTGTAGCCCTCGCCGCGCAGTTGCTCGGAGAAGGTGAACTGGCCGTCGGAGAGGTCCTCGAGATAGCCGACGTTGCGCTCGTAGTTGGCGAGCAGTTTGTGCCGGAACGGTGCCGCGCCGGTGAGCAGGCTCGCGCGGGCCGGGGTGCAGATCGCGGTGGGCGTGTAGAAGCTGTCGAACCGTGTGCCCTCGCTCGCGAGCCGGTCGAGGTTCGGGGTGCTCGTATGCGGATTGCCGTACGCACCCAGGGTGTCGACGCGGTGCTGGTCGGTCATCAGAAAGAGCATGCTGTGGCGCACGGAGGGCCTTTCGGTTCGCGTCGGGATTTCTGGCACGCCGTCATGACGCCTCGGCGGAAGCCTCTTCGGGTCGGCCGACGCGGCTGACGGTGCGTGCCCGAAGGTGCCGTGCGACGCATGCTCCGACCTGGCGATGATTTACGTCAAGAGTGCGTACTTAAATGAGGCAGCGGCACCTCCACCTGTCCCGCGCCCACCGTCCCGCGGTGTCGGATCGCCGCGGGGCGGGGTTCAGGGCGCCCCTAGTGGTGCGTGTCAGTAGATCAAGTCGGCCGCGATGGCGGGCCTGTTGGGCCATGGCGTTCGTATGAACAATTTGTTTCGACTCATTGACGAAAATACTCGGCGCTCACATGCTGTCCTGCATGCACGAACACGACGGTCCGCTGACGCGGCTCCGACGCAGCCATGAGCAAGCCGTTCTCGAGCTGCTGCGCAAGCACGGTCCGCTGAGCCGGGCCGAGTTGGGCACCCGCAGCGGGCTGTCCCGCACCACCCTGTACGACATCGTCGCCGGGCTCGTGGGCAGTGGTGCCGTGGTCGCCAGCACGCCGCACGTCGAGGTGCGCAAGCGCGGCCGGCCGGTGGAGAAGCTCAGCCTCAATCCGGCGGCCGGCGAGGCGGTCGGCATCGACTTCGCGCGCCGCGCCGTGCATGTGGCGGCGGTCAACTTCGCCCATGAGGTGATCGGTTCGGCGAGCGAGGGACACGCCGCGGACCTGTCCTGGCCCGAGCGCGTCGACATCGCGTCCCGGCTCCTCGCCACGCTGACCTCCGTACCGTCCGACGACGCGCCGGACGACGGCTCTCGGAGCGGTCCGGGCGCCGTCCGCCTCGACGCACTCAGCGCGATCGGCGTGGGCGTGGTCGGGCCGATCACCGACCCGGGCAGCGAGCACGCCCACGCGCAGGCCATCGACGGCCTGCCGGACCTGCTGCGCAAGCGGTTCGGGGTACCGGTGCTCCTGGACAACAACACGCGGCTCGCGGCGCTCGCCGAAGCGGTCTGGGGTGCGGCGGCGGACAGCAGCGACGTGCTCTACCTGCGGTTGTCGCACGGCGTCGGCGGCGGCCTGGTCGTGGGCGGCGCGCTGCACCGCGGCCGGTACGGGCTGTCCGGCGAGTTCGGGCACATCACCGTGGACCCGGCCGGCCGGGCGTGCGGATGCGGCGGGACCGGCTGTCTGGAGACCCGGGCCTCGCTCGACGCGGTGCTGTACCGCTACCGCGAGGCCGGCGGCCGGGCCGGCGACCTCCCCGGATTCCTCGACGCCGCCGCGGCAGGCGAACCGTCCGCCCTGCACGTGCTGGAGCACGTCGGCAACGACGTCGGAGGGGTACTGGCAGCGGTCTGCCATGCCGTCGGCCCCGGCGTCATCGTGGTCGGCGGTGAGCTGGCCGAGGCGGGTCCCGCCCTGCTCGAACCGGTCGAACGCGCCCTGCGCCGGCACCTCATGCCGCTGGCCCGGCATCACGTGGACGTGCGGCGGGCGACGCTCGGCGAAGCCGGCAGCGCGCTGGGCGCCATCGCCCTCGTCCTGCATGAATCCCCCTTGCTCTCCCACTACCCGCAGCCCGTCTCCGAGGAGCACGCGTGAATCCACCAGCGAGGAACCCATGGCTGTGATCACCCCGGTCGAGAAGACCGCCGCCGACGCGCGCCGGCAGCAACCGCGCCGCTCCCGGCGCCGGCCCCTGCTCCTCAACGTCCTCGCGGTGGCGGCCGGCATCGCCGTGTGGGCCGTCGTGGCCGCCCTGGGCCTGGTCGAGAACCTGCCCACGCCGACGGCGGTGGCGCAGAAGGCCGGCACGATGATCTCCGACGGCACTCTGGCGTCCGACACGCTCGCCAGCCTGCGCCGGGTTCTGCTCGGCTACGCCCTCGGCGTGATCGTGGCCGTGCCCGTCGGCTTCCTGATGGGCTGGTACGCCACCGCGCGTGCCCTGATCGAGCCGTACATCCAGTTCTTCCGCACCATCCCGCCGCTGGCGCTGATCCCGCTGGCGGTCGTGCTGCTGGGGATCGGCGAGGTGCCGAAGATCGCCGTGATCTTCCTGGCCTCGTTCATGGCCTGCGTCGTCTCCTCCTTCCAGGGCGTCGTCGATGTCGACAGGACGCTCATCAACGCGGCCCGGGTCCTCGGCGCCTCGGACCGCACCATCTTCGCCAAGGTGGTCGTCCCGGCCTCGACACCGTTCATCCTCGTCGGCATGCGGATCGGTCTCGGCGCGTCCTGGGCCACCGTGGTCGCCGCC
The DNA here is from genome assembly GCF_053891275.1 of Streptomyces sp. YJ-C3. Lineage (NCBI taxonomy): Bacteria > Bacillati > Actinomycetota > Actinomycetes > Kitasatosporales > Streptomycetaceae > Streptomyces > Streptomyces sp. YJ-C3. Next base: position 4,838,244 of record NZ_CM132685.1, read on the forward strand.
GAACTCATCGGTGCGCAGGAGGGGTTGGGCTACCGGATGCAGAAGGCGTCCACCTGGTTCGAAATGGACACGATCTTCGTGTCCCTGATCACGATCGGCGTGCTCGGGCTCGTCATGGACCGGCTGTTGCTGCTGGCCGAACGACGCCTCACCGGCTGGCAGGAGCGACGATGAACAGCAAGATCAGTTTCCGTGACGTGGTGAAGACCTTCCCCCTGAAGGGCGCGACCTTCACCGCGTTGGGCGGAGTGAGCCTGGACATCGCGGACCAGGAGTTCGTCACCGTCGTGGGTCCGTCCGGCTGTGGCAAGTCCACGCTGATGAGCATGGCTGCGGGGCTGCAGGAACCCGACTCGGGCAGCGTCCTGGTCGACGGCACACCGGTCTCCGGTCCCGGTCCCGACCGTGGGGTGATCTTCCAGCAGTACGCCCTGTTCCCCTGGCTGACCGTGCGGCAGAACGTGGAGTTCGGGCTCAAGCTCGCCTCGGTGCCCGCCCCGGAGCGGCGTCGGCGCACCGAGCTGGCCATCGAACTCGTCGGCCTGAGCGACTTCGCCGACGCCCTGCCCAAGACGCTGTCCGGCGGGATGAAGCAGCGCTGCGCCATCGCCCGCGCGTACGCCGTCGATCCCCAAGTGCTGCTGATGGACGAGCCGTTCGGGGCGCTCGACGCCCTGACCCGGGTGCAGTTGCAGGACCAGCTGCTGCAGACCTGGAGCCAGGAGAAGCGCACCGTGCTGTTCATCACCCACGACGTGGACGAGGCCGTCTACCTCGCGAGCCGGGTCGTCGTCATGGCCGCCAGGCCCGGTCGCATCCACCGCGTCATCGACGTGGATCTGCCCTATCCCCGTACCGAGGAGATCCGGCTCTCGCCCGAGTTCCGGCGCATCCGCAACGAGGTGTGGACCTCCGTGTACCACCAGGAAGCCCCTCCCCAGGCTGCCTGACCTTTCGCCACCCGAGCCCTTCCGTCTCTTCCGGCCCTTCCCCCCGGGCACGTCGCCGCACCACCCCACGCATCACCCCGAGAGGACATCCAGCATGCCCAGAAACAGGATCAGGCGCGCCGCCACGGCGCTGCCCGTCGCCTTCATGCTCTCGCTCGCCGTCGGCGCCTGTTCGGGCAGCTCTTCCGGGGACGACGGCACGGTGCGGTTCGGCTACATCGGTGACTACAACGGTGCCAGCCTGCTGGCGATCGCCGAGAAGCAGGGGCTGTGGAAGAAGGCGGGCCTGACCGCCGAGGTGACGTCGTTCAACAACGGTCCGGTGCAGGTCCAGGCACTCAGCGCGGGAGATCTCGACTACGGCTACATCGGTCCCGGCGCGGTGTGGCTGCCCGCGTCCGGCAAGTCCAAGATCATCGCCATCGACACCCTCACCTACGCGGACCGGGTCATCGGCCAGCCCGGCATCTCGTCCATGAAGGACCTCAAGGGCAAGCGGGTCGGCGTACCCGAAGGCACCTCCGGCGACATGGTTCTCAACATCGCTCTGGAGGAGGCAGGGATGACCACGAAGGACATCACCAAGGTCAACATGGACCCGTCCACCATCGTCTCCGCCTTCTCCTCCGGGAAGATCGACGGTGCCGGCTTCTTCTACCCGGCCATCGACACCATCAAGAAGAAGGTGCCGGGCCTGGAGGAGATAGCCAGCACCAAGGAGACCGGGGACTTCTTCCCCACCGCGTTCGTCGCCGGGAACAAGGTCCCCGAGGACAAGAACAAGAAGGTCATCAAGGTCCTGCAGCAGGCCAACGACTGGCGCCGGCAGCACCCCGACGAGACGATCAGGCTCACCGCGAAGATGCTCCAGGTCACCGAGGCACAGACCAAGGCCGACGCCTCGCACGTCCAGACCCTCTCCACCAAGGAACTGGCCGACAAGACCAAGAGCGGCGAGGTGAACGACTGGCTGAAGAAGCTGGGCGACTTCTTCGTCCGCAACAAGCAGCTCGACAAGAACCCCGATCCCAAGCAGTACTACACGGGCGATCTCTACTCGGAGCAGTACAGCCAGTAGGCCCCCCGCACCGGCTGGGCGAAGCAAGCGTCACAGGCTGACGACGATCAACGCGGTGTCATCGGTGAGTCCGGCCGGCGGGATCAGGTCGGCCAGGAGCGCGTCTCCCAGCTCGTCGGGGTCGCTGGTGCGGTGGCGTGCGAGGGATGCGGCGAGTCTCTCCAGGCCGACGTCGATGCCCTCTCGGCGGCGCTCGACGAGTCCGTCGGTGTACAGGACCAGGACCGATCCGTCGACGAAGGCGGCGCGCGCCTGAGGGCGGGCCGCGTGTTCGAGGCGCGCGCCGAGTGGCGGGTCGGTGGCCTGGTCGAGGAAGGCGACGGTGCCGTCAGGGTGGCGCAGGGCGGGCGGCAGGTGACCGGCGCAGCTGTAGGTGAGGGCGCTGCTCTTCCAGTCGATGAAGACGGAGGCGGCGGTGGTGGACTCGCCGCCCGCGACGGCGCGTGCGTAGAGGCCGAGCACCTCGAGGGCCTGCGCCGGCCCCTCGGCGACGTGGCACGCGGCGGACAGGGCGCTGCGGAGCTGCCCCATGACGCCGGCGGCGGCCAGCCCGTGACCGACGACGTCGCCGACCGCCACGGCGGTGCGACCCTGCTCCGGCAGGTCGACGATGTCGTACCAGTCACCGCACACGTTCAAGGCGCCCTGCGCGGGGCGATAGCGGACGGCAGCGTTGTGGTGACCGATCGGGCGGGACGCGGGCAGCATCGCCTTCTGGAGGTGGAGGGCGACTTCCCGTTCACGCGCGTGGGCCTTGCGCAGACGCTCGTTGACCTCCTGCAGTTCCCGCGCACGGGTGTACAGCTCGGCTTCGAGGACCTGTGCCCGGTCCTCACCGTGGTGGCGACCGCGGGCCTTGATGAGCTGGGTGACCTCCTCCACCCGGTGCAGCAGCAGGACCACTGTGCCGTCGCGGTCACGGACGGGAACGTTGACCGGGCTCCAGTACCGCTCATGCCACACATCGGGCCGGTCGGGGTCCTCGACGTCGTAGCGCTGCACGGCCATGGTGTCGGGCTCCCCGGTGGCGACGACACGCTGCAGAGAGGCATACAGGTTCCGCACACCGGTGGCGGTGGGGTCGTGCGGGTTGTCCGGGAAGACGTCGAACAGGAAGCGGCCGATGATCTGATCGCGGGTGCGGCCGGACGTGAGGAGGAACGCTTCGTTGACATCCGCGTACACCAGGTCGGGGGTCAGCAGCGCGACCGCACCGGGAAAGGCCTGGAACACGGCCTGATAGTCGATGACGGGTCCGTTCACGGTTCCACCTGCGGCACGTCGGGGACCATCGTCGGTCGAGAGCGTTTTACCCAACAATGACATGCAATCGCCCTTATGTTGGCTTTTCGGTCCGGGGGCTGCGGGTCACCCTCCGCCGGATCCGCCACCGGTGTCCCGACAGGCCCGCCCCCGATCTTCAGGTGTCCGTTCCGACACGCGACCAAGTGAGCAAGTGAGCAATATTAGTCAAAGTCTGCGCATTATTGCCGCTCCTCGCTCGAGCAAGCACAGTGGCAGGGTCAGTTCAGTACTGCATTGAGGACCCGGCATGTCGCACTACTTCACGGCCACACCCCCTCAGCACGCTCTCGAGGCCAGTCAGCGCCTGGTGGCACAGCGGCGGGGTGTGCCGATGTATGTGTCCCTGCGTTCGACGTCGCCTTCCGGCGGCACGCGCCTCGACCAGGACGATCCTTCCCACGCCGCCCCGCACCCCGCCGACAGCGACCTGGCGGAGGACTTCTCAGCGGCGCGCTCACAGCTCGCGGCATCCGCCGAGGAGGAGACCTTGATAAGGACGTTGCAGGCCCTGGCCTACGTCGGTCTGGGGCCGGATCGTGTCCCTCCGCCCTCCTCGACACCGACCGGCGGGGCGCCCGCCACGCCCCGGCCGCTGTCGGCCGATCCGCGGATCAGCGCCGTCGGCACCGCGTCCGATCTGCGCGCGGGTCACTTCCTCCGCGTGGTGAACTACCACAACACGCCAGCCAGTTGGAAGGACGAACTGGTCGCCGAGCTGCGCGGCTACGCGAAGGACTTCGAGACCGTCGACGTCGCCGATCTCGAGCGTTTCGCGCGGACCGGGGTGTGGCACAAGCCGCGGCCCGGGCTGCTGCCCGTCTTCTACGAGGGCTACCGCGACAACTACGACGTCGCCGCGGCCGCCTGTGAAGAGGCCGGGGTCATCGGGTGGTTCTTCGTCTGCACGGCCTTCGTGGACACTCCGGTCGACGCTCAGTACGACTACGCCCTCGCCCACCGCATCAAGCTCGTTCCGGAGGATCCGCGCGGGGAGCGCCTCGCCATGACGTGGGACGAGATCGCCGATCTGCACCGGCGCGGCCACGTGGTCACTCCGCACACCGCCTCCCACGCCCTCGCCCGCAAGGTGCTGGCGCCCGAGGACATCGAACGCGAGGTGATCGAGCCGAAGCGGCTCATGGACCGGGCCACCGGCGGCTCCGCGCTGTGCACCGCCTGGCTGGAGGGCACCTCCTGGACCGGCGAGTCGGCTGCCGACCGTGCCCTGGTCGAGGCCGGCTACCGCTTCGTGTTCAGCAACACCATGGTGCAGCGGCTGCCCGGCTGAGGGGGACGGAATGAGGCGGCGGGCCGGCACACCGGTGCCGGCCCGCCGCCTCATTCCGTGGCGCTATCCGAGGTACTGGATCATGGTGTTGCCGAACTGGTAGCGGTAGCCCGCCTCGCGCAGCGCCGCGTCCACCGCCGGGTTCGCCCCGTAGGGCGTGCCCCACAGGAAGGCCGTGGCAGGGGCGTCCTGGCCGGTGACGGCGTCCATCCGACGCTTGGGCTCGACGATCTCCCGCTGGAGATCCAGGTCGGTGTGCAGGGATGCGGCCTCGGCGTGGTTCGCGGTGTGCGGGGTGACCACGTGCCGCCGGCTGAGTTCGGCGACGTCGTCCCACGTCATGGCGAGACGTTCGCCCTTCTCGTTCTCCTGCACCAGGTCGATGTCGTGGGCGTTGGCGTAGTCGTACTGGTCGGGGACGGGCACGTCCAGGAACGCGGTGCAGATGAAGAACCAGGCGGTCAGGCCCGCCTCCTCGGCCAGCGGCGCGGCGACCTCGGCGTTGTTGCGGTAGCCCTCGTAGAAGACCGGGATGACTCCGGGCCGGTTCTTGTGCCAGCGGCCGGTGGACCGGAACAGGTCGAGGTCGTCCAGGGTGACGGAGGAGAAGTGCTCGGCGAGCTCGCTCAGTTCGCCGCGGATCTTGTCCGTGTCGGCGTGCGGGGTGTTGTGGTAGTTCACCACGCGCAGGTACTGGCCGGACTTCAGGGCCTCCTGCTGGCCGGAGAAGGACGGCAGTCGGGTGCGGGAGGACGTGTTCATCGCCGGGTCTCGTCCTTCTGTGCGGTGGGTGCATTGGGGGTGAAGTGGGCTGCGCCCATGACCTGGAGGACTTCGATCAGCGCGGGCTCGGAGTCGTCCGGGGCCTCGGGGACGAGGGCGCCCCGGTAGTGCCGGAGCAGCCCGGCGAGTTCCACGCCCTCCGCGTCTGCCTGAGCCGGCTCCTGCGGCTGGTCACTGTCGCGTGAGCGGACCTGGAGTGCCAGGAACATGGGAATGCCCTCGCGTTCGAGGACGCGCTCGCCGAGTTCGGTGAGCAGGGCACGGGGGTCGGGTACGGGTTCGTGCCGGGGCGCGGGAGTGGTCACGCTCGGACCTCCTGTGACGTCGTGGTGCTGGATGGTCGGTGCGTAGTCAGAGGGCGACTGGGGCGGGGGCGAGGAGCCCGAGCCGTTCCTCGGTGGCCGCGGCCACCGCCTCGCGGCCCGCCGCGAGATAGCGCCGGGGATCCACTCCGGCGTACTCGTCGAGGCAGGCGCGGACGGCCCGGGTGAAGGCCGCGCTCAGATGCGTACCGAAGTTGATCTTCCGCATGCCGTGGGTGATCGCCGACCGGAGTGCCTCGTCCGGGACGCCGGACGAGCCGTGCAGGACGAGCGGCACGTCGACGGCGTCGCGCAGGCGCGCGATGAGGTCCTGGTCGAGGGACGCGGTGCGTTCGGTCATCGCGTGGGAGCTGCCGACGGCCACCGCGAGTGCGTCGATCCCGGTGGCGCGTACGTAGTCGGCGGCTTCGGCGGGATCGGTGCGGGCGGTCGCGGAGTGGACGCCGTCCTTGCCGCCGATCTCGCCCAGTTCGGCTTCGACCCATATGCCGTCGTCGTGGAGGCGCGCGGTGATCGCGGCCGTCCTGGCGACGTTCTCCGCGTGCGGCAGCCGGGAGGCGTCGAACATGACCGAGCCGCAGCCCAGTTCCCTTGCGCGCAGGACGAGTTCCTCGTCCTCCACGTGGTCGAGGTGCAGGGCGAGCGGGACGCCGCAGCGGCGGGCGACCGCGGCGGCGGCAGCGAGCAGCGGCGCCGGATCGTCGCGGTGGTATCGGACCGCGTTGTGGCTGACGGCGAGGACGGCCGGTGCGTCCGCGGCCTCGCAGGCCTGGGCGACGGCTTCGGCGTGCTCCAGGGTCACGATGTTGAAGGCGAGGACCGCGGAGCCGTCGCGTACGGCGTGGTCCACCAGGGCGGCGGTGGGGACTAGGGGCATGGGGCACCTCTGGGGCGATGGGTTCCAGGCAAGGGGGCTGGGCGCCGAATCTCGGCGCGGGTTCTATGCGTGGACGACGGTGCTGCCGTGGTCGTCGAGGGCGCGGCACACCGGGTGTTCGGGACCGGCGTCGGTGACCAGGGTGGCGACGCGGTCCAGCGGCGCGAGGCGGACCGGGCCGCGGCGGCCCAGCTTGGATTCGTCGGCGAGGACGACGACGCTGCGGGCGGCGGCCAGCAGGGCGCGGTCGGTCTGGGCCTCGTCGACGTGGGCTCCGGTGAGTCCCGCGTCGACGTCGAGCCCGAACGCGCTGGTGATGATGTGGCCGATCTGCAGTTCGTGCAGGGCATGCTCGGTGAGGTGGCCGAGCAGGGACTGCTCGCGGTGGCGCAGGACGCCGCCGAGCACGATGACGTCGACGTTGGAGGTGGCCGACAGGGCCTGGGCGATCGGCAGCGCGTTGGTCACCACGGTGAGGCCGCGCCGCTCCCCCAGCCTGGCGGCGAGCGCTTCGGTCGTGGTGCCGCCGCTGATGAGGACGGTGCTGTGGTCGGGGATCAGGCGCAGAGCGGCCTCGGCGATCCGGCCCTTCTCCTCCAGCTGGGTCGACGCCCGTTGCGGCTGCTCCGGTTCGAAGGCCCCGTCCACGGTGGTGGCGCCGCCGTGCACCCGGCGCAGCATGCCCTGCAGTTCGAGGTCGCGCAGGTCGCGGCGGACCGTGGAGGCGCTGATGCGCAACAGGTCGGAGAGCTCTTGCACGTTGACCGTGCCGCGGCGGCGCAGCCGCGTCAGCACGGCGTGCCGCCGCTGTGGGGCGAGGAGATATTCAGTAGCCACGGGACCGGTCCACCAGGTTGATCAGTTCGCGGCCTGCGAGGAAGCGTTCCACGTTCGCGCTGACCAGTTCGAGGGTCTGCTCCTCGTAGTCGGGGGCGAAGCCCGCGACGTGCGGAGTCAGGATGACGCCGGGCTCGGTCCACCAGGGGTGATCCGCGGGCAGGGGCTCCTCGTCGAAGACGTCGAGGGCGGCGCCCGCGACGCGGCCCGAGCGGAGGCCGGCGCGCAGGGCGTCTTCGTCGACGATGCCGCCGCGGGAGACGTTGATGACCATCGCGCCGTCCTTGAGGGCGTCGAGGGCGGCGGCGTCGATCATGCCGCGTGTCTCGTCCGTCAGGGGGCACGTCACGACGAGGTAGTCGCAGCGGTTCATGAAGGCGTGGAGTTCGTCCGGGGTGTAGATCTCGGCCTCGCCCGAGCCCTCGGCGGAGGTTCCGAAGAACGCGCCGGCCCGGGTGCCGCGGCCGCGCTTGAGGCCGAGCACGGTCATGCCGAACTGCGCGGCGAGGCGGCCTATTTCGCGGCCGATGCGGCCGTAGCCGACGACGCCCACGGTGGCGCCGCGCAGCCGGCGCGGCATGAGGGTGTTCCACCGTTCGCTCAGCGAAGGCCACTTGCCGCTGTGCTGCACCTCGATGGCGCGGGGCAGCCGGTGCGCGAGGCCGAGCAGCATCATCATCACGTACTCGGCCATCGGGACCGGTGAGATGCCGCCGATGGAGGTGAGCGGCACCGGAAGGTCCCACACTGCGGTGTCCTTGAGGTGGTCCGCGCCCGAGGTGTCGAGCTGGATCCAGCGCAGGTCCGGTGCCGCGTCGGGGGTGTTCGGGAAGACGGAGCTCGTGTGCAGGATCTGCGTCCGGCGCCACACTTCCGCGGGCACGTCCGCCGGGGAGGCGGCGGGCACCTGTGTGACGGTGAGCTGCGGGTGGCTCGCGCGCAGCCGGTCGAGCCACCGGTCCGGGAAGGAGAGGGTGCTCAGGTAGTGGACGGGGGACGAAGAGGTCACTTGATTCCCGATCGTGCGAAGCCCTGGACGAAGTACTTCTGGAAGCAGAGGAAGAGAACGACCATGGGCAGGACGGAGATGAGCGCGAGCGCCATGATGGCGCCGTAGTCGGCGGTGTACTGGCCGTTGACGAACTGCATGCCGACGGCGAGCGTGTACAGCCGCTCGTCCTTGAGGACGGTCAGCGGCCAGGCGAAGTCGTTCCACTGGTAGAGGAACGTGAGCAGCGAGAGCACCGCGATGAGCGGCTTGCACAGCGGCAGGACGACGGTGAAGAAGGTGCGCAGCTGTCCGGCGCCGTCCATCCGCGCGGCCTCGATGACCTCGTCGGGGATGCCGAGCATGAACTGCCGGGCGAGGAAGACCCCGAAGGCGGTGGAGGACGCGGGGACGATGACGGCCCAGAAGCTGCCGAACATGCCCAGGGCGCGGACGAGTTTGAACTGGGGCACCATCAGCACCTGCACGGGCACGGTCATGGTGCTGAGCATGAGCAGGAAGAGCAGGTTGCGGCCGCGGAAGCGCAGCTTCGCGAAGGCGTATCCGGCCAGCAGGTTGCAGGAGACCGTGATGAGGACGACCAGGCAGGTGATGACGGTCGAGTTCATCGCCCAGGTCCCCACGGGCAGCCGGAACACGCGGCGGAAGTTGTCCAGGGTCGGTGCGCTCGGCCAGAAGCGCAGCTGCGAGGTGTGCAGGTCCGCGAGGGGCGAGAAGGCGACCAGGATCATCCAGAACAGGGGCAGGGCCATGGCCAGGCCGATGACGACGGCAGCGGCGACGCGCAGGTGGCGCGCACGATCGCGTCGTCTCGGGCGGGTCGTTCCGGGAAGTCGGGCGGAGGAGGTGACGGACATCGGTGTCCTTAGGAGAGGGGTGTCCTTAAGGGAGGGGGCGGGCGGGCGAGGGGTCAGCCGACCGTGTCCCTGTTGCGGCTGAAGCGCCACTGCAACGCCGTGAAGATCATGACGATGACGTAGAGGACGATGCCGATGGCGGCCGCGTAGCCCTGCTGGCGTCCTTCGAAGCCGTTGCGGTACGCGTAGGTGATCATGACGTCGGTGGCGTGTCCCGGCCCGCCGAGGGTCATCACGTAGACGGTGTCGAAGACCTGGAACGAGTAGATGACGTTCATGATCAGCAGGAAGAACGTCGACGGTCCGAGCAGCGGGATCGTGATGTTGCGCAGGCGCTGCCAGGGGCCGGCGCCCTCGACCTCGGCGGCCTCGTACATCTCGGGTGAGATGCCCTGCAGGCCGGCCAGGTAGATGACCATGTTGAAGCCGACGCGCATCCACAGCGTGATCAGTACGACGGAGAGCATGGCGGTGCTGCCGCTGGTCTGCCACGGCGCCGCGGGGAGCCCGAAGGCCGCGAGCAGCTTGTTCAGCAGGCCGATGTTCTGGTCGAACATCAGGGTGCCGATGAGGGCGGTGGCCACGCCGGAGATGACCATGGGCAGGTAGACGAGGGTGCGCCACAGCGGGCGGGCGGGCATCACCTTGTTGAACAGCAGGGCGACGCCGAGGCCGAGTGCCATCTCCACCGGCACGGTCGCCACGCAGAAGACGGCGGTGTTCAGGACGGTGCGCCAGAAGACCGGATCTCCGGCCAGCTGGCGGTAGTTGGCGAGTCCGGCCCAGGTGGGCGACGCGAGTCCGGTGCTGTACTGGAAGCTCAGTACGAGGGCCATGACCAGCGGGACCAGCAGGAAGAGCGTGACGAGGATCAGGTTCGGGCCGAGCGTGCAGTAGGCGGCGAGCGTTTCGCGGAAGCGCGCAGCTCTGCGGGCGCGCGGCGGGGGCGGGGCGATCGGTGTGGGCGGGCGCAGGGCGCGCGGTGGCGAGGCGGTGGTGGCCATGGCAACTCCTGTGTGCGGTAGGGAGGGCCTTACGCGGAGGCCAGCGCGGTCCGGGTGGATGCGGCGATGTTCCGGAGCGTGACCTCGGCGGGCTGCCGGTTCACGAAGGCCGCCTCGAGTTCGTCCTGGAGCGCCGAGTTGATGCGGCCGAAGCCCGGGATCGCGACCTGTTCGGTCATGCCGGGGGTGAGCGCCGTGGTCTGTTCCGCGTATACGGGCATGAGGTCGGGCCGTACCGCGTAGTCGAGGGGCCGGGTGAGCAGGGACTTGCGGGTCGGCAGCACGACGGTCTGCTCGCAGAAGCGGGCCATGTTCTCCTCGCTCGCGAGGAACTTGAGGAAGTCGGCCGCGAGTTCGGGGTTCTCGGTGGTGCGGGTGGCGACGACCGCGTTGCCTCCGAGGTCGGTGGCCGCGGTACGTCCTCGTGGCTGGAAGGTGACGCCGTAGAGCTCCTTCTTGAGCGCCGGGTCGATGGTGGGCAGGAGGAAGTCGCCGGCGAAGCTCATGGCGACGGTGCCCGCGGTGAACAGGGAGTCGGGGAACGCGGCGCTCTTCACCGAGCTGTTGGGCGGGACGAAGCCCTCGCGGAAGAAGTCCTGGGTGAAGCGCAGGGCGCGCAGTCCGGCCTCGGATTCGATGGCCGGCGCCGTGAGGCTGTCGTCGAGGATCCGGCCGCCGGCCTCCCACAGCCACGTCAGCCAGCGGAAGGCGCCGGTCTGCTGCCAGCCGTAGACGAAGGGGTAGACGCCGTGCAGCTTCTTGCGCAGTCGTGCGCATATCTCGCTGAACTCGTCCCAGGTCCACGCCTCGTCGAGCGAGGTGGGCACCGAGGTGATGCCCGCCTTCCGGAACATGTCCTTGCGGTACAGGACCGCCGTGGTGTCGGTGTGGTGGGGAACCGCGTACGGCTTGCCCTCGTGACAGACGGCCTTCCACAGCGCGGGAAGGAACGCGTCGCGCTCCTTGTCGCCGAAGTAGGGGCTGAGGTCGAGGAGCTGACCGCTGGCGCTGTACATCCCCAGGTTCGCGTAGTCGCAGCGGAACAGGTCGGGGGCCCGCCCGCCGGCGAGCAGCGCGTCCATGTTCGTGTACATCTGCTGGTACGACTCGAGCCGGATCTGCACCCGGATGCCACGGTGGCGTCGTTCGTAGGCGCGGGCCAGGGCCTGGAAGGCCGCGATCTCGGCGTCGGCCCCCCACAGCGAGAAGGTGAGCGTGTCCGCTCCTGCCGAGCCCGTGCTGGAGGGCGAGAAACCGGACCGGCGGGCGAAGCCGACCGCTCCGGCACCTGCCACAGCGGCACCCAGCACGGCTCGTCTGGCGACAGCCATCGTGCACAACCTCCGTCGTCAAGGGGGAGATTCGGCCGCGAAGGCCTTGATGCCTGCTTTTTAGTCGCCTCGGCCAAGGTCAGTCAATAATAAGCAAGCCCTGATTTTTATTGCTCGTTTTTTCTTGACCAGGTTCGGGGGCGCGCTTAGCCTCGGCCCGGCGCCCGCCGTCCGTCAGCGCCGCTGCCTGCGAAGACGCCGGGCTGTGGACGCCGCTCCCCGCCCCCCTCCAGCGCACTTCAGAAGGAGCACACGTATGCCCGTGATCCAGGTGACCGCACCGAAGGCTTCCGACGGCACGGACGACGCGGCACGGCTGAAGCACCTGTGCGGCGAGGTCGCGACAGCGCTCGGGCTGCCGCCCTCCGGGGTGGTCGCGGTCCTCTGCGAGGCCGCTCTGACCAGCACGGGCGACGGGGTCGTGCCTGCGTGGCCGCTGGCCGTGGTGCACGGATCCGACCGTGGACGGGACGCGACGCGACGGGCCCTGGACGCGGCGGCGGCAGCCCTGGCACGGGGCTGGGACGTCCCGCGCGAGGAGGTCTGGGTGGAGTGGTCCGGCGCCCGGACGACGGGAGACTGACCGGGTCCGGTCAGACCTGCACGACGTCCACCCCGGCGGCGCGCAGCGCCCGCAGCTCGTCCTCGGGCGCCGAGGCGTCGGTGATCACCCGGTGGAGCTGGCCCGCGGGAGCGACGCGGACCGGGCCCGAGCGGCCGAACTTCGAGCCGTCGACGAGGGCCGTGATCCGCCGGACGCGCGAGAGCAGCCAGCGGTCGGTCTCCGCCTCGTCCACGTGCGCGCCGCTGATCCCGGCGTCCGTGATCCCGTACGCGCCCACGAACGCCTCGTCCACCTGAAGCTCTTCCAGCGCCTGGCGGGTCAGGTGTCCGAGCAGGGACATCTCCCGGTGGCGCAGGTACCCGCCGAGCACGACCGTGCTGATCTCCTCGAACTGGGCGAGTTCACCGGCCAGGTGGAGCGAGTTCGTGACGACGGTCAGTCGTTCGATGCCGTCGAGCAGCGGGACCATCGCGGCCGTGGTCGTGCCGCCCGTGATGAGGATCGTCGCGCCGGGGGCGATGTGCTCCACGGCGGCGCTCGCGAGCTTGCTCTTCTCCCAGGAGGCGACCCCGCTGCGCTGCGGCCGGTCCGGCTCGTCGGCCTGGACCGCCTCGGCCATCGCGCCGCCGTGGGTGCGGTTCAGCAGGCCCTGGGCCTGCAGCGCGGACAGGTCCCTGCGGATCGTCGAGGGACTGACGTCCAGGCGCTCGGCGAGCGTGCCCACATGGGCGACGCCCTCCGCGCGCACCACGTGAAGCAGCCTCTTCCTTCGCTCGGCGCCCAGCATGGCCCGGTCCCACTTCCCTCGGCATGGGTGCGCCGGCCGGCTCGGCCTCGGCACCCGCGGATTCCTCGGCCGGCGGTGGTCCGGCGGCCGCACAGGAAGCTTACTTGCGTTGCTCATCCTTGCCAGAAGTTGACTCCGATGCGTGCGACAGACCCTGCGCGGCCGGTCGTTTCGGTCGTGGCATTCGGTCACCTCGGGCGTGACGACCAGGGGCGGACGGTGCCGAGCACCGTGTCGCGGTCGGTCGGGGCGTCCAGCAGGGCGAGGGCGGCGGCGGAGATCTCGCGCGGTGTGTGCCACCGCGTGGCCGCCCCACCTGCGTGCCAGCCGAGAACGAGGAGCCTGCTCGCGGTTCCCGAACGGGCAGCGGCGGGAAGGTCGTTGGGCGTCCACTCGCCCGCGTCCGTACCGGATTCGGCCGGCGCGGCACATTCGCTCGTCGCGAGAACGACGACCGGACCGGCGACGACGGAGCCGACGAGCTCCGCCAGCGTTCCGGGCGGCACGGCGGGGGCGTACACCACAGCTCCGGTCAGGGGCGCGCGTTCGGCAGCGCTGCGCAGAACCGAGCCGAAGCCGTGCGCCGTGGCGTCCGCGGCGAGCGGGATGACGCGGCCCGGATGCTCATCGGCGAGCTCGCGCAGGCCGGCCGCGGAGCGGGCGACAGCCGTCACGGACACGGCCCGCTCGCTCAGCGCGGTGACGGCGGGGCGCAGGATGCGGGTCGCGCCGACGATCAGCACCTGTCCGCCCTCTGATGCCGCCGGCACAGGGGCATGGCGTCCTGGCGCGTTCCGTTCGGGCATGGTCTCGGCCTTCCTCCTGGGCGGCGGCGTCCGTGGCGATGCGGCCCGGGCACTGCGGATGTCGTCGTACGAGGTCCGGGCATGCGACTGACCGGCTGCCGCCATCATCGCGCACTGTTGCTCGTTTCTGCTCATTGACGCTTGTTAATGAGAGTGAATAGGCTGCCGATGTGGCGCTCCCGGCCGATGGCCCTGGATCGGCGCCGACGTTCTCGTTGCCCGGCCCTGAAGGTGTTCCATGGCTGTTCCCCCTTCCTCCTCCCTCCGCGTAGCGTCACCCCCGGCCTCCCGGGGTGGCATCGGTCTTGCGCAGGGACGCTACGGCGTCCGCGGGAACCTGGAACTCGTCCTCTGCGACGACCAGGACGGACTGTGGGTGCTCTGGTTCAACAGTGACCCGCAGGACATCGCTCCCGAGCCCGGCGGGCCGCCGCCCGGCGAGTGGAGCGGAGCACTGCGCTTCGCGGCCGGCCGCCGCTACGACGAGGTCGGCGTCCTGCAGAGCCGACACGGCCCGCACCACCTCGAACTGGTCGCCCGCTCCGGCGACTCGTCGCACCGCCTGCGCTGGAGCCCCGAGGCCGCGTTCACCACGGAACCGTCGCCGCCCAGCGGCCCCGCTCGCGCGGTCACGGCGGCAGAGACGACGAACGGCACGTTGTGGACCGGCGTACTCGGAGCCGACGGGGAACCGCGCGTCCTGCGCGCGGACCCGACCGCCTATCCGCACCTCGCATGGTCCGACGACACACCGGCGCACGCCTTCCTCACCGACTCCCGGTGGACCGCGATGGCCCTTGTGCCGGTCCAGGACGCGACACGCCCCGGAATCGTCCTGGCGGGGGACCGCGAAGGGCTCTACCTCTCCCCCACCGGCGAAACACACCCCGTTCCGGCGGGAACCGTCGCGGCCGCGGTCGCCGACGACGACGGAGCGCGGGTCTACGTATGGTCCGCGGGCCCGTGGCTGGACGTGCTCACGCCCGGGCACCCCGGCCGGGCGCGCCGTCTGCCGCTGCCGGGATCCGGTGACATGACCGCCGTCGCGGCCACGTCGATCTCCTACGAGCCGGGCCGTACCGATCTCGTCGTACGCCGTGGCGGACAGCTCTGGCATCTGCGGGACACCGGGCCCGGCGGGGCCGCGTTCGTCGCCACCGCGCTCATGAGCAGGCTGACGCCCGCGCCGGGCGACGGACCGCACCCCGTCCACCGAGGCTGACACTCCCGCCCCTCACCGTTCCTTGCGGGCGCCATCGGCCCGCGATCCCTTTTCAGTTCAGCGAAGAGACCCGAGGATTCATCATGCGCATTCTCATAGTCGGCGCCGGAGGCGTGGGCACCGCCGCCGCCGCGATCGCCGCCCGGCGCTCCTTCTTCGACCACTGCGTGATCGCCGACTACGTCCTCGACCGGGCCGTACGCGCGACGGAGGCCACCGAGGACGCCCGCTTCGTCGCCGCCCGGATCGACGCCTCCGACGAGGACGCCGTCGTCGCGCTGCTGCGTGAGCACCGCTGCGACGTCCTGCTGAACGCCACGGACCCGCGGTTCGTCATGCCCCTGTTCCGCGCGGCACTGGCCGGCGGCGCGCACTACCTCGACATGGCGATGTCGCTGTCTCGGCCCCACCCCGACCGGCCCTACTCCGAGACCGGCGTCATGCTCGGCGACGAGCAGTTCGCCCTGGCCTCCGAGTGGGAGAGCGCCGACCGTCTCGCCCTGGTGGGCATCGGGGTCGAGCCCGGTCTCTCCGACGTGTTCGCCCGCTACGCCGCCGACCACCTCTTCGACAGCATCGAGGAGATCGGCGTCCGCGACGGCGCCAACCTGACGGTCGACGGGTACGAGTTCGCCCCCTCGTTCTCCATCTGGACGACGATCGAGGAATGCCTCAACCCGCCCGTCGTGTGGGAGAAGGACCGCGGCTGGTTCACCACCGAGCCGTTCTCCGAGCCGGAGGTCTTCGACTTCCCCGAGGGGATCGGCGAGGTCGAGTGCGTCAATGTGGAGCACGAGGAGGTCCTGCTCATCCCGCGCTGGGTGGACACCCCGCGCGTGACCTTCAAGTACGGCCTCGGCCAGGAGTTCATCGACGTCCTGCGCACCCTGCACAAGCTGGGCCTGGACCGTACCGAGAAGGTGCGCGTCGGCGACGTGGAGGTCTCCCCGCGTGACGTCGTCGCCGCCTGCCTCCCGGACCCGGCGGGCCTCGGTGACCGGATGCGCGGCAAGACCTGCGCCGGCACCTGGGTGAAGGGCGTCCGCGACGGCGCTCCCCGCGAGGTGTACCTCTACCACGTGGTCGACAACGAGTGGTCGATGGCCGAGTACGGCTCTCAGGCCGTGGTCTGGCAGACCGCGCTCAACCCGGTGGTCGCCCTCGAACTGCTGGCGGGCGGCCAGTGGAAGGGCAGCGGTGTCCTCGGGCCCGAGGCCCTGCCCGCCGAGCCGTTCCTCGGTCTGCTGGAGGAGTACGGCGCGCCCTGGGGCATGCGCGAGCAATAGCCGGCGGGCCTTGGGTGGTCCCACGCCCGATGCGGGACCGCCCCACGCTCCCTCTCCCTGCCACCTGAACCACGCGCGGGTCGAAGCCGCACAAGACCCGTGCCTGCACCCCACGCTCGAAGGAGTCCGTGTGAAGACCGCAGCCCCCGAGACCGCCGACCACCAGTCCGTGCCACAAGGCGCCGCCCACACGTATCGCGAGATCCGCCAACAACCGCGCCTCTGGGCCGAGATGGCGACGCGCCTGGGCGAGGAACGCGACTCCCTCGACGCGTTCCTGGCGCCCCTGCTCGCCGAACCGCGGCTGCGGATCGTCCTCACGGGCGCCGGCACCTCCGCGTACGCCGGACAGATCGCGCGCTCGGCACTGGCCAGAGCCACCGGCCGCACGGTCGAGGCCGTTGCCACGACGGACGTCACGGCCGACCCCACGGCGTGCTTCGAGGAGAGCGACCGGCCGACGCTGCTGGTGTCCTTCGCGCGCTCCGGCAACAGCCCGGAGAGCTTCGCCGCGACGGAGATCGCCGATCAACTGCTCGACCGCTGCGCCCATCTCGTCATCACCTGCAACGCGGACGGCTCGCTGGCCGCACGGCATCAGGGCCGCGCGGACTCCTACGTCCTGCTGACGCCGCCGGAGTCCGAGGACCAGGGCTTCGCGATGACGTCCAGCCTCACGTGCATGCTCCTCGCGGCGCTCCGCGCACTCGGCGGCGGCCACGTCCGGGGCCTGGACGACTGCCCCGCCTCCGCCGCGGCCCTGCTGTCCGGCGATGTCGCCGACCGCGTCACCGAGCTGACCGGCCGCGGGCCCGACCGTTTCGTCTACCTCGGCAGCGGCGCACTGCACGCCCTCGCCGGGGAGTCGGCGCTCAAGCTGCTGGAGCTGACCGGAGGCGCGGTGACGGCGCTCTCCGACTCGTCGCTCGGCTTCCGTCACGGACCCAAGGCGTTCCTCACCCGGCGGACCGCGGTCGTCGTCTACGTGTCGAACGACCCCTACACGCGCCAGTACGACCTCGACATCTTCCGGGAGATGAGCGCCGCGCTGCCCGAGGGGCACGTGGTGGCGGTCGCCGCCCGGCCCGACGGTCTCCCGGCCGACCGCACCTGGCTGGTGGACGGCATGGCCGGCGCGGAGGACGCCGCGCTGGCGCTGCCCGCCGTGCTGTGCGCCCAACTCGTGGCGCTGAACGCCTCGCTGGCCTGCGGCGTGCGGCCCGACAACCCGTTCCCCGACGGCGAGGTCAACCGGGTCGTCCAGGGCGTCACGATCCACCCCCTGCCCGCGCGCTGAACAACCGGCTCGAGGAACCGACGGAAAGGGACGTCAGCCCATGTATCTCGGAGTCGACGGCGGCGGCACGAAGACGGCCTTCACGGTCGTGGACGCCTCCGGCACCCTGCTCGGCACGGCCGACGGGCCGTCCACCTCGCCCGCGCTCGGGGTTCACGGCATGGACACCGCGCGGACCGTGCTGCGCGACGGCGTCACGGCCGCCTGCCGACAGGCGGGCACCGACCCCACGCGGCTGAAGTACGCGTACTTCGGACTGCCCGCACACGGCGAGTCCCCGCGTCTCACCGAGGCACTGGATGCCCTTCCCGCAGAGATCCTCGGGCACGACCGGTACGCCGTCGGCAACGACATGATGTGCGGCTGGGCCGGATCGCTCGGACTCGCCGACGGCATCAACGTGATCAGCGGCACGGGCTCGATGGCGTACGGCGTCCTGCGGGGACGGGAGGCACGCACCGGCGGCTGGGGCGAGCTCTTCGGCGACGAGGGCTCCGCGTACTGGATCGCCGTCCAGGGGCTGAATCTGTTCACGCGCATGAGCGACGGCCGCACGCCGCCCGGTCCGCTGCACGCCGTGCTGAGGCGCCGTCTCGCACTCGACGCCGACCTGGATCTCGTCGACGTCATGCTCCTGGGCCGTCCCGGCCGCACCGCCGTCGCCGCAGTGAGCCGGTACGTGTCCGAGGCCGCGGCGGAGGGCGACGCGCACTGCGCGCGCATCCTCGCCCGGGCCGGGGAAGAACTGGCCGCACTTGCCCGGGCCGCCCGGCACGCGCTCGCGGCTGCGCCCGACGAGGTGGTCCCCGTCTCCTGGTCAGGGGGCGTGTTCACGGAGGAGCGCGTACGCGAGGCGTTCACGGATGCGCTCGCCGCCTGCCCGGAGCCGTACGACACCCGCCCGCCGCTCGGTACTCCCGTGGTCGGCGCGGCGCTGCTCGCCGCCCGCCTCGCCGGTGAACCGCTGAACGGCCACCCCTCGCACATCGACTGAGCGGCCGCCGCACCCACTTCACCCGCTCCGCCGCCCCTCCCCCGGGACGGGCCGTCGGACGCACCCGAAAGGACAAGTTCGTGTCAGCCAGCAATCCCGACCGACGTTCCCTCGTGCTCATCGGCGCCGGCAGCGCCGTCTTCACCCGCGGCCTGCTCGCCGATCTGATCGGCGCGGACGACCTCGGCTCCTGGGAGATCCGGCTCGTCGACGTCAACCCCGAGGCGCTCTCGGTCACCGCCCGCCTCGCCGAGCGCATGGTCGAGGCGCGCGGCGCCGAGAAGCGCATCACCGTACGGTCGTCCACCGACCGGCGCGGCGAACTGCCCGGCGCTGACTACGTCGTCACGTGCGTGGGCGTCGGCGGCAGGCCCGCATGGCAGACGGACCACGAGATCTGCCAGCGGCACGG
The DNA here is from genome assembly GCF_053891275.1 of Streptomyces sp. YJ-C3. Classification (NCBI taxonomy): domain Bacteria; kingdom Bacillati; phylum Actinomycetota; class Actinomycetes; order Kitasatosporales; family Streptomycetaceae; genus Streptomyces; species Streptomyces sp. YJ-C3. Next base: position 4,857,255 of record NZ_CM132685.1, read on the forward strand.
CGTCTTCCAGCCGGTCGGCGACTCGGTGCTGCCCGGCGGCATCTCCCGGCTGCTGCGCACCACGCCCGTCATGGTCGACATCGCGCGCGACGTCGTCGAACTCGCGCCGGACGCCTACTTCTTCAACTACAGCAACCCGATGACCGCCAACATCCAGGCGATGACCCGTCACGCGGGCGCCGAGGTCATCGGTCTGTGCCACGGGATGCACCACGTGCAGCGGGAGCTCGCGGCGTTCGCCGGGTTGCCGTTCGAGGAGACGTCGACCCTGTACGCGGGGATCAACCACCTCACGTTCATCTACGACTTCCGCCACCGCGGCCAGGACGCCTGGCCCGCCGTGCGGGAGCGGATGGAGCGCGAGCTCGCCGAGCCGGCGCACCCGGACGACATCGGGGCGATCTGGGAGAACGGCAAGGCGTGGCACAACCCGTTCTCCTGGGAGTTCTTCCGCACGTACGGCGCGTACCCGGCGGCCAACGACCGGCACGTCGTGGAGTTCTTCCCGGAGCGCTGGGCGAGCGGCGACTACTACGGAAAGAAGCTGGGCGTCGACGCGTTCTCCGTGCCGGAGATCCTCGCGTGGGGCGAGGAGCGCTACCAGTCGATGCGCACCCAGGCCGAGGGGGACGTACCGCTCGACGAGTCCGCGTTCGACCGGTCCACCGGTGAGCAGGAGCAGCTTCTGGCGATCATCCGGTCGATCACGTTCGACCGGCGGGAGATGTTCTCGGTGAACGTCCCGAACCGGGGCAGTGTCCCGGGCCTGCCGGACGGGGCCGCCCTGGAGATCCCGGCGGTCGCCACGGCGCGGGGTCTGCGTCAGCTGCGGGTCCCCGACCTGTCCGCGCCGCTGACCGCGATCCTCGCCCGGCGCCTGGCACCCGTGGACCTCGCGGTCGAGGCCGCGATGACGGGCGATCGCGACCTGGCGGTCGAGGCCGTCATCGCCGACGGCGCCGTCACCGACCGGGACGCGGCCGCCGCCCTGACGGACGAACTGCTGCACGCGCAGAGCCGTTTCCTGCCCCGCTTCGCCTGACCCCGCCCTCCCACCGACGAGCCTGGAGAGACTGTGAAGATTGCCCGAGTGCGGTACGAGGGCCGGGTCCTGGCGGCCCGGGTGGACGGGGACACCGTGTTCCCCGTCGTGGCGGAGGACGAGCGGCACATGTCCGATGCCGTGCGCGACCTGATCGCGGACGGGACGGCCGAACAGACGCTGAGCGCCGACGTGGCGGGGGTGCCGCTCGCCGACGTGGAACTGCTCGGCCCGCTCACCGCCCCGCAGAAGATCATCTGCATCGGACTGAACTACGCCGACCACATCCGCGAGACCGGCCTGGACACCCCGAAGGTCCCGCTGGCGTTCGTCAAGACCGCGCACTGCCTGACCGGCCCCACCGCCACGGTCAGCGTGCCGCGCGGCAGCACCGAGCAGCTGGACTGGGAGGCCGAGCTGGCCGTCGTCATCGGCCGCACGGCGCGCGACGTGAGCGTCGAGGAGGCGTCGTCGTACGTCTTCGGCTACACCGTGGCCAACGACGTGTCCGCCCGGGACGCGCAGTTCTCCGACGGGCAGTGGTTCCGCGGCAAGAACTTCGACGGCTTCTGCCCGCTCGGCCCGTGGATCGTCACCGCCGACGATGTGCCGGACCCGCAGGGTCTGGCCATCTCGGCCCGTGTCAACGGCGAGACGGTGCAGGACAGTTCGACCAAGGAGATGATCTTCGGCGTGGCCGAGACCATCGCCTACCTGTCCCGGTACATGACGCTGCACCCCGGCGACGTCATCGCCACGGGTACCCCGCACGGCGTCGGCATGGGCCGCGATCCGCAGCTGTGGCTGCGGGACGGCGACGTCGTGGAGGTCGAGGTCGAGGGCATCGGCCGGCTGCGCAACCCGATCCACGTCACCGACTGACGGCGGCAGGACCTGCCGCCGTCCCTGTGCGGCCTCCTCCGCCCCACCCCCAGGCCGGAGGAGGCCGCCACCCCCGACTTCGCGACGAAGGAGCCGCAATGAACATCGCCGACGACCCCGACCGCGCACCGGCCCGCTCGCATCTCTACGCGATGGGCCTGAGCGACGAGGAGATGCGACGTCCCACCGTCGGTATCGCCTCGACCTGGACCGGGACGATGCCCTGCAACCTGACGCACCGTGACCTGGCACGCCACGTCGCCACGGGCGTGCGCCGGGCGGGCGGTCAGCCCATGGAGTTCAACACCGTCGCCGTCTCGGACAACCTGACGATGGGCACCCCCGGCATGCGGGCCTCGCTGGTCAGCCGGGAGGTCATTGCCGACTCCATCGAACTCATGGGACGGGCCCACCAGTTCGATGCCGTGGTCTGCATCGTCGGCTGCGACAAGACGGTGCCCGCCGCCATGATGGCGATGGCACGGCTCGACATCCCGTCCGTGCTCCTCTACAGCGGCAGCATGATGCCGGGCACGTGGCGCGGGCGCGAGGTGACCATCCAGGACATGTGGGAGGCCCTCGGCGAGCGGGCCGTGGGCCGGGTCAGCCAGGAGGACGTGGACGACCTCGCCCGGCACGCCTGCCCCGGCGCCGGAACGTGCGCGGCGCAGTACACCGCGAACACGATGGGCACCGTCGCCGACTTCCTCGGCCTCGCGCCCTTCGGCGTGGGCGACATCCCCGCCACGGCCCAGGAGAAGACGGCCGCGGCCGAACGTGTCGGCGAGCTCGCCCTCGACGTACTGTCACGCGGCCTGCGCCCGTCCTCGATCCTCACGGAGGACGCCTTCCACAACGCGATCGTCTCCGTGGCCGCCATGGGCGGTTCCACGAACGCCGTCCTGCACCTGCTCGCCATCGCCCGCGAGGCCGGCATCGACCTGGCCATCGACCGGATCGGCGAGGTGTGCCGCCAGGTCCCCATCATCACGGCCCTCAAGCCCGCCGGCCCCTACACGGCCGCGGACCTGTGGCGGGCCGGCGGCACCTCGCTCGTCGCGGCGCGCCTGCTGGAGGCGGGCGTGCTGCGCGACTCGGTGACCCTGGTCGACGGCCGCTCACCGGCGGACGTGGCGTCGTCGACCACCGAGACGGAGGGACAGGCGGTCGTCACGTCGGTGAAGTCCCCCGTGAAGCCGGCGGGCGCGCTCGCGATCCTGCGCGGCTCGCTCTCCCCGGACGGGTGTGTCCTGAAGCTGGGCGGGCGTCCCGACTTCGTACGCCAGGGCCCGGCGCGGGTCTTCGACTCCGAGGAAGAGTGCTTCGAGGCCATCCAGGGCGGCCGGATCACCGAGGGCGACGTGGTGATCGTCCGGTACGAGGGTCCGGCCGGCGGCCCCGGTATGCGGGAGATGCTGTCGATCACCGGCGCCCTGGTGGGACAAGGGCTCGGCGACGCCGTCACGCTGGTCACCGACGGTCGGTTCAGCGGCGTCTCACGCGGCCTGGTGATCGGCCATGTCGCTCCCGAGGCCTGGCACGGCGGCCCCATCGCGTTCGTCGAGGACGGCGACACGGTCATGGTCGACTCCGCCCGCAACGCGCTCGACCTCGACGTCCCGGCCGAGGAACTGGCCGAGCGCCGGGCCCGCTGGTCGCGTCCGCCGCGCCCTGTCGAGCGGGGGGTGCTCAGCAAGTACGCGGCGGTCGTCGGTTCGGCGTCGGACGGTGCGGTGACGGTGTGAACGGGCTCCCTCGTTCCACGCGAGAAGCCGCCGTCATCGCCTGACACGGGAGCCGGGTGCGTCGGGCCCTCAGGGTCCGACGCACCCGCTGCTGCCGTCTTCGACAGCTGGGATGCACGGAGACAGCGGTGGTTCTGACGAGGTGCGCAGCTCGTCTCCGGAACCGAAGACGACAAGGTCGGCCGGAGACGATCGATAGTCTCCTCGGCATGAGCGTTGAAGTAGAGGTCGTGCGGCAGCCGGGCAAGGAGCTCGTGGAGGCGTTCGGCCGTTTGCTGCCCCAGCTGTCGACGTCAGCGAAGCCGCTGGACTCCGCGGCTGTCGAACGGATTCTGAGCTGCGATGCCAACACGGTGCTGGTGGCCCGCGTGGCCCAAGAGATCGTCGGGACGCTGACGTTGGTGCTGTTCCCTGTGCCGTCCGGAGTCCGGGCCCGGATCGAGGATGTGGTCGTCGACAGCGCGGCAAGGGGTCAGGGGGTCGCGGCAGAACTCACCCGACGGGCGCTGGAACTTGCTCGTGAGGCGGGAGCGAGGACGGTGGACCTCACCTCACGTCCGGACCGTGCGGCAGCGAACCGGCTTTATGAACGACTCGGCTTCGTGGCGCGCGACTCGACGGTCTTCCGGTTCACGATGGGCGACTAAGCGGCTTTCCAGAAGTCCTGTCGGTATCTCGTGGGGAACCAGGGGCTTGTCCAGGGTGGCCAGGTTCTGATCCGGTGATCGGCTGCGGAAGAAGGCATGGATCTGTCGTTTGCGGCCGGGCCAGGACACTGCGGTGTTCGCGATGAAGGTCTTCAGGGCGGCCCAGATCCGTTCGGTCGGGTTGTCGTGCGGGCTGTAGCGGGCGCTGAACCACAGGTGCACGCCGGGGTGGTCGGCGATGAAGTCGCGGACCGCGCGGGCGTGGTGGATCTGGTCGTTGTCACACACGATGGCGAGGGCCGGGGCATCGGGATAGGCGGCCAGGAGCTGCTGAAGCAGGGCGAGGAAGTCGGCCGCACAGCGGCGCCCGAGTCGGTAGAAGAAGGTGCCGGAGGTCACCTCCAGCGCACCCAGCACGGTGACCTGGCGATTCCTGCCCGGGGTGAGGACTTCGGGGCGGTGGCGGGGCAGGGTCCAGCGGGCACGGACGTGGGGCCGCAGGTGCACATGCGTTTTATCGGCGGTGAAGACCTTCGCGCCGACGGGAAGCAGTGCCATGCGGCGGCGCAGGGCGGCCAGGATGGCGTCCCGGTGTGGATCACCGCGGGCGATCAGCTTCGGCCGCCGCCACACGGCCACCTCGCGCAGGCGCCGGTTCAGGGTGCGGCGGCTGACCTTTGGTCGGCCCAGGTAGTGGTGCGGCCGACGCACCTCCACGGCCAGGGCCGCTCCAGCAGTGCGGCAATCCGCCCGGTCAGCCGGCGCCCGCCCAGCCGCGGCCGTCCGCTGCGGGGCCGGTCCTCCAGGCCGGCCACACCATGGGCGTTGAAGCGGTCGATCCACCGCCGCACCGTGGCCGGGTCGTACCCCAACAGCGAGGAAATCTCCGCGGGAGGCAGGCCATGCAGGGACAGCAGCACCATCACCGCCCGAACCATCGAGCGGCCAGGACCGCGCAGCAGGCCGCGCAACCTCTCGCACTCACGGCCGGAGGCGTTGGCGAACACGGTGGGCGGGCGCACACTGACCACAACCTCGCCGGGTGGACGGACGATGCTGACACTTCGATCGAACGCCCGGCGAGGGCCATGTCAACGCCTCGTGCAGCAAGCAGCCTCAACTGCCTGTGACTGAGCGCTTCAGTTGGCCCCTGAGTGCTGTGGTTGGCCCGGCTGAGCGTTTCGGTTGGCCCGCAGGGTAGCGGTGAGGGCTGTGACCTGCGGTGTGTTCTTGTGAACTGGTACGGGATGGCGTGCGGTGGCGCCGACAAAGGTCAGCGAGAACCGTCAACCTTTACTGAGAACGGATGTCGGCCATCATCGGGCCAACGTAACAACGCCCTCCGACAAGTCAGCCGCGCTTCCCCTGCCGCCGCCACGTGCGCCCACCGTCGTCCGAGGCGTACAGCCCCTCGCCCTTCACCAGGTCGTACGTCGCCGTCGTCGCGTCCGCGATGCCGTACAGCGTCTTGCCCTGGACGGTGAACGAGGTAAACGGCACCGGGGTCTTGAGCTGGTGAAAGGCCCGGTTCGAGCGGTCGTCGGCGAGCCAGCAGCGGCCCCCCTTCTCGCCGACGAGCAGCCGCCCGTCCGGCAGCGCCCGCAGTACCAGGAACACCACATCGCGCTGGAGGTCCTGCCAGGGGATGCCGCCCCCGGTGAGGTTGCGCCAGTGCGCGCCGTCGTCCGCGGTCACCATCAGGCCTCGGACCGTGCCGTTGGGGCCGCCGCGGAGCAAGGCCAACGCCGTCGTGCCGCCCGCCGCGGTGACGGCGCCGCCGCTGGTGTACGGCTTGGGCATCGGCATGGAGGTGAGGGTGCGCCCGTCGCGTTGCTGCACGACGCGGTTGGGCATCCGCGACTGGTCCACGAACCAGACCGAGCCGCGCTCGTCCAGCGCGAAGTCTCCGTATTCCGGTGCGCCGGCCGGGGCCGCCATGGTGCGGTTGGCGGGGCGGTAGAAGCGAGTCGGCATCCCCTCGTGGAGGACGATGTCGCCGGGGCGGGTGCTCAGCGCGCGGTCCGACGCGGTGACCTTGTGCCGCTTGCCGCGTACGTCGAGCGCGTACGCGCTCTCCGCGCCCCGGCTGCTGCGGTGCCAGCGGACGAAGCCGTCGCGCACGCCGATGTACTGGTCCGGCTGATCCTCCACGTTCGCGTGCCACGCCTGCTGCGCGACCGTGCGGCCGGCCGGCGAGACGATCCGCCAGGCGGCGGCCGCCGGGCCCTCGTCGTCCCCGATGGAGCGCGCGTTGTACGACAGCAGCAGGGAGCCGTCGCCCGCCCGCGCCACCCCGGCCGGTGCGCCGGCCGCCTCGATGACGGCGTCAGGACTCGGGTGCGGGTCCTTGATGACACGCTTGTACGCCGCCTCGCGGTCGCCGCTGCCGACCCCGGAGTCGCTCTGCGCACACGCGGTCAACGCCAGGGACATGACGCTCACGACCGCCGCGGCGACTGTGAACACGCGCCTTCTCAGCCTCACCATCGCGCCATCCTCGCAGCTCAGCATCGCGGAAGGGCACCTTCCGGACTCTTGGTCATCTCGATTCGGTGACCGGCCGCCTGATCGGCAGGCCGCGCCACGAAGCTTCGGGCCGATATCGTCCGACCGGCCGGCCCAGCGACCGGCTGAACCCGGAGGCCGAGCCGCATGACCAGCCAGCGCTCGACGACCCTGTGGCGCCCCACCGGCCCCGAGGAGTTGGACCTGGGACGAGTTCAACGCCCACATCGTCGGCGAGATCCAAGTGGTGCATGAGTTCCACTGAGCGGCGGGGTCGTGCCGGCCGGGGGGGCCGATGATCCGGGGGCGGCCGCGCCGCCGTCCGCGGTCAGCGGAGACGGCGGCGCGGCCACGTCTCAGGGCCCGGTCAGCAGGCGCCCTCGTCCTGCCACGGGCCCCACTCGGCGGCGCCGGGCTTCTCGTTCTGGGTCCACCACTTGGCCTTCCAGTTGTGGCCGTTGTAGCCGACCTCGTTGCCCGCGGTGTACGTCGCCGTCGCGCTCCACTGCGTCTTGCAGCCGGTGGCGGGCGGGGTCGTGGTGCCGCCGGTCGGGGGCGGTGTCGTGGCGGGCGGCGTGGCGCCGGCGAACTTCACCGAGTACTTGGCGAAGTCCCACGCGTTCTGCGTGACGCTGGAGCAGGTGCCGGAGGTGCGGCCGCCGTTGTCGGGCGGGGAGCACTGGCGGTCGCGGTTGAGGGACCAGAAGGTGAAGCGGTCCATGTTGTGGTTCGTCGCGTAGTCGAGAACCGTCTGGAAGTCTGCCTGGGTGAACATCTCGCCCGTGTCGCTGCGGCCGTTCATGCCGGAGAAGCCCTCGTGGGCGTAGGCGGTGGCCTGGTCCCAGCCGAAGGTGGACTGCAGGATCTGGTTGAAGTTCGTCAGGGCGCCGGTCTGCGAAGCCGCGCCGTTGAAGCCGCCGTCGAACGGCATGATGGAGAAGTTGTTCGGCGTGAAGCCCTGGGACTTCGCCTCCAGCAGCATCTGCTTGCCGAACCAGCCGGTGCCGTCCGCCGTGCCCGCGGTGGTGACGGAGACGTAGAGGCCGGGGTTGTTCTGCTGGAGGATCTTGGCGGCGCCGATCTCGTTCTTGATGGCCGCCGTGTTCTCGTACTCGGGCTCCTCCAGGTCGAAGTCGATCGCACGCAGCCCGTACTTGGTGATGACCTGCTGGTACGCGGCCGCGGTGGACGCGGCGTCCGAGCAGGCCTGGCCGAGCTTGGTCCCGTTGTAGCCGCCGATGGACACGGAGACGTCGCCGCCCTTGGCGCGGATCGCGTCGATCACCGACTTGACCGCGGTGTCGGAGGACACCGGCGCCGTACCGTCCCAGGTCGGCGAACAGCCGCCCCCGCTGGGCGCGAGGATGAAGGCGAGCTGGAAGGCCTTGAGCCCGGAGGCGTCCATGATGGCGCCCGCGTCCGGCGGGTCGTTGTCGAGCGGCATCAGAAAGGGGGCCGCGGCGTACCAGCGGTTGCTCAGCTCGGTCGAGGCGCCTGATGCGTTGGACGCCACGAACGCGGTCGTGGCCAGCGCGACGGTGGTGATGGCGGTGGCGGCGCCCAGGCATGCGCGAAGTCGTCTCACTCTGTTCCTCCTGCTCGGGGGGCGAGTCGAGACAGCTTGTTGAGAGTGATACGAACACGTCAACGGATTGGACTGGACCAAAGGATGCTTTGGACTAGACCATGCTCTTTCTTTGCCTGCGGCCGCGCGGAGCGGGCGAGAGCTACCCGTTCCGGCTCTCGGAGTGACGTGAACCGTGCCGGGGCGAGGTACTGCCCCGGCAATAGGGGCTGTCGACGCCGCTCGTAGCGCCTCACGGCCAGACAGTGCTCCTGCGCGGCGGGCTCCGCGGCACGTTCTCTGCGCGATCGCCCTCCGAGAAGGGCCGTCCCGATCATCCGCCGGTCGAAGCCGGACGACCCCTGACCTGGCGGGTGCGGAGCCGCCCGGTGCGGGGCCGGACCGTGCGGCACGAGACAACTCCGCGCCCGCCCGCGCACCGCCCCGGCGCTTTCCGGACCGGCACCCGTCGCGCTGCCGCCCGCGTCACCGCACCGCCGGCCGGCCTCCCCGATCGGACCCCGTCAGCGCACGTTTTGCCGCCTCGCCCTGTGGCAATGCGTCCCGTCGACAATGACCACGGCAAGCCGCCGCGGCACGCGGTACGCGGCCCGGCAGCGGACGGGAGGCGAGGTGCGGGCAGACTGCCACACCGACAACTCGAGCTCAGGGCCGGCCGACCTGCGTCGGCGCGCGCTCTTCACCGCAGGGGCCGCGGGCGCGGCCGCCCTCGCCACCGGCTGCAACACCACATCCGATGCCCGGAACAGCACCCCGAGCCCGACCCCCTCCACCGCACGCACCTCACACACGCCCTCACCGCGGGCCACCCACCGACGGCCCGAACTGCCGCGCGGCGGACGCGAGGTCTTCCCCGCGCACCGGCTCGTCGGCTACTGCGGACTGCCCGGTGCCGCCGCCCTCGGCCGGCTCGGCACAGGCGACCTCGACGACCGTGTCGACGAGCTGGAGAAGCGGGGCCGCGCCTACTCGGACGACCGCACGCCGTTGCCGGTCCTCGAGCTGCTGGCCGTCGTCGCCAACTCCGGGCCCGGACCCGACGGCACCTACCGCAGCCGCACCCCCGACGAGACGATCCGTACGTTCCACAAGGCCGCCCGCGACCACCGGGGGCTGCTCCTGCTGAACATCCAGCCGGGCCGCGCCGATCCCCTCGCCGAGGTGAAGGCTCTCAAGGAGTGGCTCGTCCAGCCGGACGTCGGCATCGCCCTGGACCCGGAATGGGAGATGAGCTCCGGGCAGATACCGGGCGACACCTACGGCCACACCACCGGCGGCGAACTCACCCGGATCGCCGCCTATCTCGCCTCTCTCGTCGACGAGCACGATCTCCCGGAGAAGGTGTTCGTGTACCACCAGGTCGCCGAGTCGGTCGTCCGCGACGAGCACCGCCTGAAGGTTCCCAAGGGGGTCGCCGTCGTCAAGTGCGCCGACGGAATCGGCTCTCCGCACCTCAAGCGCGAGACGTGGAAACGGCTTGTCGACTCGATGCCGCCACGCCTGCACACCGGCTTCAAGCTGTTCTTCGAGGAGGACACCGAGGGCGGCGGCCGCCTCATGACACCCGACGAGGTGCTGGCTCTGACCCCGCGTCCGTCCTACGTCATGTACGAGTGACGCCTGCCGCTCTTTCCTCGCGGCGAACAGGGCGGATTCTCGGTACGGCCCTCGGGCGGACGCTATATGCTGATGCAGATTGTGCAAGCGGTTTGCAAAATGAGGAGGGTCATGGCTACGCGGGCGACCGACACCGGGACGAACCAGAGTGTCGAACGGGCGGTCTCGGTGCTGCGCGCACTCGATTCCGGTCGTGCCGAGCTGCGGGTCTCCGACGTCGCCGAACTCACCGGACTGGGCTCGTCGACCACCTCGCGCCTGCTGTCCACCCTGGAGCGGCTCGACATGGTCGAGCGCGATCCGGTCAGCAACCTCTACCGCCTCAGCCTCGGCATCCTGCCGCTCGCCGCGACCGCCGCCAATCGCCATCCCGTGCACCGCGCCGCCCGTATGGTCCTCCAGGACCTCGCCACCCGCACCGGGCTGGGGGCCAATGTCGCCGTGCGCCGCGACACCGAGCTGATGTTCCTGTGCAACTTCGAGGGGACCCGCGCCCCGAAGTCCTATACGCAGGCCGGGCACACCGCCCCGCTGCACGCCACCAGCATCGGCAAGTGCCTCCTCGCCGGCCTCACTCCCAAGGAACGCCGCAAGCTGCTTCCCGAGCCCCTGGCCGCACACACCGATTACACGACGACCAGCCACGACGTCCTCGACACCGAGATCGACACCGTCCGCCGCACCGGCTACGCGATCGAAGCCGAGGAGCGCGCCCTGGGCCGCGCCTCCCTCGCTGCGCCCGTGCGGGACGCCTCGGGGGACGTCGTCGCCGCCATTTCCCTGTGGGGCCCCACGTCTCTCCTCGGCGACCACACCGAAGCCGAGCAGCGTCCCGCTCTCGTCCGCGAGGTCATCGAGGCAGCCGACGCCATCAGCCAGGCACTCGGCGCCCTTTGAAGCGCACGCACGGCGAAGGGGCCCGGTGAAGGTGGTTCGGCCTTCACCGGGCCCCTTCGCCGTGCCGCTATGCGCCGTACGCCTTGAACGCGATCACGTGCGCCTGCCGCGCCCCGTGCGTCGCGTCCACCACGAGCCGGAGCGCGTCGGTGCGCACGGGCTCACCGTCCGCACCGTTCAGCTCGTGCACACGGTGGCGGCGGCGGTTGTCCGTCACCGTCAGCAGTGTGTGCCAGGTGCCGTCGGGCTCGCGGCTCTGGATGCGGTAGTCGCGGACCAGTTCCGGCATGACCTCGAACGGGGTGCGGTGGCGGTGCAGGTTGTTCAGGTACTCGTCGACGTCGTCGTCGAACACCAGCCGTGCCTCGGTGAGCCGCTGCTCCTTGCCCCAGTCGAGGCGCAGCCACTGCGCGGCCCGCTCCGGGTCGGGCAGTGGCTCGGACGCCCACATCTGCGGCCCCCCGTAAGCGCGCTGGAAGCCGCCGACGGCCCGCTCGGGCAGGAACGCCGCGGTGTCCGGGCTCGCGCGGAAGGCGAAGGTCCGGCGGCGCAGACCGCGGGCCTGCCACTCCAGGACCAACTGCCCCTCTTCCTCGGGGATGTCGTGGTCGACGGCCGCGTCCCCCTCGACCCTGCTGCGGAGCGCGAGGACGCCGTCGGTGCGCTCGGGGACGAGAACCAGCGCCGTGTCCGGGCAGGCACGCACGATCAGGACGACGTTCTCCGGACTGTCCGGGCGGTGTCCGAGGCGGGCCGTGACCCAGTGGGGGCCGCCGGCCGGGACGGTCACGGTGGTGGTGAGCAGGTGATCGACGGGCACCGCGTTCTCGGGGCGGCCCGTCCCCCACAACTCCACGGTGAGTTCGCTCGGCCGATCGCCCGGGGCGCCGTGGACGAGCAGGTCGACGGTGTCGAGGGCGGGGTCGACCGGCAGCAGCAGTGCGAGGTCCCGGGTGAGCGGGTAGGGCTCACCCGGCGCGGTCGGCGAGGGTTCGGCGGCCAGCCGACCGAGGTGTGAGGAGGCGCTGACCCGCGCCGTGCGCGCCAGGTTGTCGGGGTCGTCGTCGGCGAGGCCGATGACCGAGGCGTCCTGACGCAGCAGGGTGCGGCGGACCAGCTCCGGGTGCTTCGTGGCGAGTTCGCGCGGGCTGAGCCCTTCGGCGACGCACAGCGCGGCGGCCGTACCGGCGGCCTCGCCGAGCGTGGCACAGGTCGCCATGACACGAGTGGCACCGAAGGCGATGTGGGTCGCGGAGATGTTGCGCCCGGCGAAGTAAAGGTTGGTGACGTTCGCCGAGTACAGGGAGCGCAGCGGGATGTGGAAGACGCCGTCCGCGTACCGCTGCCGGGCGCCCGGCTCATCGGCGTACATGCCCTGCACGGGGTGGAGGTCGACGGACCAGCCGCCGAAGGCGATCCGGTCCGCGAACTGTCGTTGTTCCAGGATGTCCTGCTGGGTCAGCACGTGGTCCCCGAGGAAGCGGCGGTACTCGCGCTTGCCGGGGAGGCTGCCGACCCATTCCAGCGTCAGGTTCTCGGCGTCCGGGAACTCCCCCGAGTTCTTGATGTGGTCCCAGATCCCCATGATCACGGCTTGGAGTTCGTCGCGGATGCGCTCGTTGTCGTGGACGGTGTCCAGCTCGCCGCCCCACTCGATCCACCAGTAGTCGCACCCGTTGTCCCCGGTGCGCAGGACACGGTTGCGCAGGATGGGGGTGGTGGTGAGGTCGCGGGCGTACGCGGGCGGCACGAACTTCACCGGCCGGCCCACGTCCTTGGTGTGGAACAGGATCGTGGAGCCGAGCAGTGCCTCGTCCTCCTCGGCGGGCGCCCAGGGTTCGCCGAACTCCGCGTGGGCCTCGCGGCCGATGCGGTAGCGGGCCCCTGCGAGGTGGCCGAGCAGGCCGTCGCCCGTGCAGTCGAGGAACTGGTGCGCGTGGAAGGTGATGCGGCGTTCGGAGCCCATCATCCAGCCGGTGCAGGAGTGCACCTCGCGTGCGTCGTCCGGTCCGCTCGCGTCGACCTCGCGCACGTCGGTGTTGAGGTACAGGTCGATGTTCGGCTCGGCCCGGACGGCGTCGAGGACGACCTGGTCCCAGTAGTAGGGGTTCCCCTCGGGGTTGCGGTACTGGTTCTCGGTGTACAGCTCGCCCATGATGCCCGTCTCGCGTGCCCAGCGGTGCACGCCGTGGGCGGTGGCCCCGCAGACCCAGACACGGATCTCGCTGCTCGCGTTGCCGCCCAGGACGGGCCGGTTGTTGACCAGGGCGACGCGGCGTCCGAGCCGGGCCGCGGCGATGGCCGCGCAGGTCCCCGCCAGGCCGCCGCCGATGACGGCGATGTCGTAATGGACCTCTTCTTCCCGCACGGTGCGGCCTCCTTGGTGTGAAGCTCGGACGCTGTCCGTCGGAGCGGAGCGGCCCTCAACGTACATCACATCCATATCGTGCAACTACTGTTCAGCCAGTGGGATGTGTTGTACGTTTCCGGCGCAGCCGATGACACTGCCGCCACGTGCCGACGACGAAGTTCGCAGCAGGTGGGGCTAGTTCGCGGCCCCGCCTTGAACCGGTGATTCACCGACCAAAAGGGTTGACGCCGTCGCACCATCTGGAGAACGATCCCGCATGGTGCAACTTGCATTCAATGGAGCATGCATGTCATTCACACAGGGCTTCGGCCGACGCAGGGAACGGGGCGGCCCGCAGCTCGTTCGCCGCGCCGCGCCCCGCGCCACCGCTCCCGCCCCGTTCGAGAGGACCCACCGATGAGTACGGCCGCACCTCCTCAAAAGGCCGCTCCACACCGTGAGCGGACCGGCGGACGGCTGTCCAACGGCGCGTTCGCACTGCTGCTGACCGCACCGGGGCTCGCCCTGTTCGCGGCGATCATCGTCTACCCGCTGCTGTCGGCGCTGTTCACCGGCTTCTTCAAGCAGGATCTGCGGCTTCCGGGCCGCGAGTTCGTCGGCCTGGACAACTTCGCGTACTGGCTGAGCGGCGACTTCCTGACGATCCTCAAGCAGACGCTGATCTTCACCGTCGGCGCGACGCTCGTCCCCTTCGTGCTCGGCTTCGCCCTGGCCCTCGCGCTGAACTCGGGCCTGAAGGGCAGTGGCTTCCTGCGCGGCCTGTTCCTGTTCCCGTGGGTGATCCCGGGCGTGGTGGTCTCCTTCCTGTGGATGTGGATCTTCAACGCGAACTACGGCGTGCTGAACGGCATCCTCATGAAGGCCGGGATCATCGAGGAGTCCGTCTCCTGGCTCGGCCAGCCCGGCACCGCCATGCTCGCCGTCATCGTCACCAAGACCTGGGCGAGCTTCCCCTGGATGATGGTCATGCTGCTGGCCGGTCTGCAGACCGTGCCGAAGGAACTGCACGAGGCGGCCTCGATGGACGGGGCGGGCTCGATCCGGCGCTTCTTCGCCGTCACCTGGCCACAGGTCCGCGGTGTCGCCTCGATCGTGCTGCTCCTGGAGTTCATCTGGAACTTCCAGCACTTCGACACCATCTACGTGCTCACCGGCGGCGGCCCGGCCGGCTCCACCGAGACCTTCGCGACCGCCGTGTACCAGACCGCCTTCAAGGGCTTCGACATCGGCCGGGCGACCGCGCTGGGCGGTCTGTGGATGCTGCTCCTGCTCGTCCTCGTCGTCGTCTACCTCAGGATCACCGAGCGGAAGGGCGACGCCCGATGACCTCCACGACCTCCACCCCGCTGTCCCACGCCGACCGGCCCCGGCCGGCCGCCACGACGGCCGGGCGCACCGCGCGGCGCCGGATACGCAAGGACCTGCTGCGCTCGCGGATCGCCGCCTGGACCGCGGTCCTCGTCATCGGCGCCTTCGGCCTCCTTCCGGTCTACTGGCTCCTGGCCACCGCCCTGAGCAGCCCCGAGTCGACCTTTCAGTTCCCGCCGAAGCTGATCCCCACCGACCTCACCTTCAGCAACTTCACCGCGCTCGCCGAGAACGACCAGCTCATCAAGTACCTGGTCAACTCGCTGATCGTGGCCTCGATCACCGCCGTGCTGAGCGTGGTCGTCGCGACGTACATGGGCTACTCGTTCTCCAAGTTCCGCTACCGCGGGCGGCGTTCGCTGATGCACCTGGTGCTGGCGTCGCAGATGTTTCCCCAGGCGCTGCTGCTGGTGACGCTGTACGCCGTGTTCTCCAGCTTCGGCCTGTTGAACACGTACACGGCCCTGGTGCTGTCCTTCACCACGTTCACGATGCCGCTGTGCGTGTGGATGCTGAAGGGCATCTTCGACACCATCCCGGACGCCTTGCTGGAGGCGGCGTCCATCGACGGCGCGTCCCGGTGGCGCACGCTGCACTCCATCGTGGCGCCGCTGGCCGCGCCCGGGATGATCGCCGCCGGTCTGTTCGCCTTCGTCCGCGGCTGGAACGATTTCATCTTCGCGGTGACGCTGGCCGACAAGGAGAAGCAGACCCTGCCGCCCGGGCTGGTCTCCACGTACATCGGCGAGTTCCAGACCGCCTGGCCCGAGTTGATGGCGGCCTCGCTCATCGTGTCCGTCCCGGTGGTCGTCGCCTTCATGTTCCTGCAGCGCTATCTGGTCGGCGGGATGACCGCCGGTTCGGTCAAGAGCTGAGCCCGCGGGATCCGCCCGCACCTCCCCCACGCACTTTCCCTTCCGCACACTCCCTGATGGAGACACCATGACCACCTCTGGCATCAGCCGGCGCGGCGCGCTGCGCATGTTCGGCATCGGCGCGCTCGGTGTGGCCGGCGCCGGCGTGCTGGGCGCCTGCGCACCGTCCGGCGCCAGCACCTCCTCCAACGGAGGCGACACGAAGTCCAAGAACTTCGACTTCACCTCCTGGTCGCTCAACGAGGAGGCCGCGAAGCCCTCGATCGAGAAGATCATCGCGGCGTGGGAGAAGGCCGAGAACTCCAAGATCCGCGCGGTCTCGTACCCGTACAACGAGTATCTGAGCCAGCTGACCCTCAAGCTCGGCGGCGGCGAGACGACCGGAGCGATACACCTCGACATCGCCTGGCTCGCCGCGGTGGCGCAGATGGGCAAGCTCGCGGATCTCGGCTCCGTCGCCGCCAAGGCCGGATACACGGACGTGGCGCTGGACAGCGGCAAGTACGACGGCAAGCAGTACGGCCTCCCGTGGAACACCGGCTCGATCGGCGTGATCGCCAACTCCAAGCTCCTGGAGAAGGCCGGCATCAAGAAGCACCCGACCACTGTCGAGGAGTTCGAGGACGCGCTGCGGGAGCTGAAGGGGCTCGGCGGCGGTGTCGTGCCCTACGCCGCGGCCACCAAGGTCGCGCAGCTCAAGGACATCTTCCCGTGGATGCAGACGTTCGGCTGCAAGCTCCTGGACGGCGAGAAGGTGACCATCGGCGACGATGCCTCGATCGACGCGGTCACCTGGTACAAGAAGCTGCACGACGCGAAGCTGATCGCCGCGGACGTGGACCGCTTCGACGCGCGCGCCCTGTTCGGGCAGGGCAAGGCCGCCTTCTACGACGACGCCATCATCGGCAAGGGCGTGACCGCGGCCCAGTCCAAGGACAAGACGCTGGCCGACGCGATGCAGCCGATGGAGCGTCCGGTGCTGCGCTCCGGCGACACCCCCCAG
Source organism: Streptomyces sp. YJ-C3 (assembly GCF_053891275.1). Classification (NCBI taxonomy): domain Bacteria; kingdom Bacillati; phylum Actinomycetota; class Actinomycetes; order Kitasatosporales; family Streptomycetaceae; genus Streptomyces; species Streptomyces sp. YJ-C3. The sequence goes on from NZ_CM132685.1 coordinate 4,873,792, forward strand.
GCCTTGCTGTGGGGCGGCGTCATCGCGATCGTCAAGGGCAAGGGGCAGGACGCGGCGACCGAGTTCGCGCTGCACACCACCACCGACCGGGCGACCACCTCCGAGTATTTCGCGGAGCGTGCCCTGCCGCCGTCCACCACCGCGGGCCTGGCCGAACCGAAGGTCGCCAAGGACACCTTCACCACCGAGTGGACCGAGAAGATCACCAAGACGGCGACCGGCAGCCCGTTCTGGCAGTTCGCGCAGAACGCCCAGATCGAGGAGGCCGTCGCCAAGCAGGTCCAGGCGGTCCTGGTCGGCAAGTCGAAGCCGAAGGATGCGATGAAGCAGGCCGGCGAGGACGTCGCCGCTCTCATCAAGCGCTGATTCGACACACGCCCGACCCGGGCCCGGTGAAGGCAGTTCGGCCTCACCGGGCCCGGGTCTCCTGCCGGTCACACCGCAGGCTCGTGGCCTGCGCACGCCTCAGTAGCATGGGCGCATGCTCGTCTATGTCCCGTCGGTCCTGTGCTTGCTCGCGCTCTGCTTCGGGATGCTGCGTGAACGCCGAAGAGTCAGCAACGCCGTCCTTCTGGGGCTCACCCTCGCCTTCGCCGCGGCTGCCCTGTTTCTGCAACTGATGTCCGAGCGGCCGCAGTTGGCCAACGACATGATGATCGCGCTGCTGGTTCTCGCCGCTCTGGGCGTCATCACGCTGGCCTGGTTCCTCCTGGCCAACGGCATCACCATGGTGCGCAAGGAAGGCAGGAGCCCGGCGAACCTGCTGTCGTTGGGCGCGGGCATCGCTCTGGTCGCCCTGCTCGCCCTGTTGGTCACCGCGCTGGTCCTGCACACGCGCACCCTGGTCGTCGTGGCGGCGACCGCCGTCGTGCTCGCCGGACACGTCGCCTTCCTCTTCGTGTGCTTCCTCCTCTACGCCACGCTCTACGAGCGGCTGCGCATCCGGCGCAGGGCCGACTACGTGGTGGTCCTCGGCTCGGGCCTGATCGACGGCCGCACGGTGCCGCCCCTGCTGGCCAGCCGTCTCGACCGGGCCAGGAAGGAGCATGCCAGGGTCTCGCGGAGAGGCAGGCAGCCCGTGCTCATCACTTCGGGAGGGCAAGGGCCGGACGAGCATCTGCCGGAGTCACACGCGATGGCCGACTATCTCATCGCGCAGGGTTTCCCGGCCGATCTCATCGAGCGCGAGGACCGTTCGACGACCACCGAGGAGAACCTGACGTTCAGCAATGCCCTGATGCGGAAGGCGAATCCGGAGTACCGGTGCGTGATCGTCACGAACAACTACCACGTCTTCCGCGCCGCGGTGACCGCCCGTCGCTCGGGCGTCCGGGGTCATGTCGTGGGCGCTCCCACGGCTTCGTACTTCTGGCCGAGCGCCATGATTCGCGAGTTCGTCGCCATTCTGCTGACCTACCGCCGCACCAATGCCGCTCTGTTCCTGCTCCTGCTGTTGGGCGGCTTGTTCATCTGGTGGCTGGGCTGGCCCTCGACGGGCCACACGGATCTCTTCGAGGTGTGAGCGGGAAGGGCCGCCACCGCGCCTCACGCGTCCTCTCGTCAGCGGCCGACCTCGATCGCTTGGCTACGCGATCAACCGCCGAGAATCAGGTCTCAGCGGTCGAGGAGTGCTCGGATCCGGTCGAGCCACTCTGCTCCGTACCGGCGCCCGTTCGGGAATCGGTCGTCCCGGTCCCAGCGCCAGGTGGTGATCATCGCCAGCACGAGGATCCGGCAGTCGCGCAGCAACTCCTCGTCGACACCCGGACAGTGCTCGCCGACCTCTTCGGGCGCGTGGGCGAGGTCGAACGCGACGGGCCCACGGCAACATGTCTCGAGGTCGATGAAGAGCAGTCCGTTCTTCGTGATGAGCACGTTGCCCGGGTGCGGCTCGCCGTGCAGCAGTTGCTCGGCGCCGCCGCGCTCACCGATCGCTCGTCGCAGGCTTCGTAGTGTGTCGCCGAGCAGTTCCCGGTCCGCGTCGGCGAGCGCCGGGGTGCGGTCGCGGTGCGCCACGAGGTGCTGAGCCTGCTCGACTCGATCCGTGAAGTGCGGCGTCGGGACGTCGAGTTCGCGCATGCCGGCATGCAGTCGGTCGAGCGCATGGGCGTAGTCGGCCGGTGCGATCTCCCCGGGTGTCACGGGTTCGTAGTAGGTCCACAGTGTGACCGCGAAGCCGTCACGCTCATGGACACGTGGTTCCACTCGAGGCTCGAGGACGGCCACCGGGCACCCGGACTCGGCGAGCCGTTGCGCAAGGTCGACTTCGAACTGTGCGACCTGATTCGTCGCCGGCGCCACCCGGGCCAGGACGTCGCACGGCAGTAGACGCAGAGTGAGCTTGTTCGAGGCTTGCAGAACGATCGCGTCGTCGGCGGTCAGGCCCAGAGACGAGGCGATCGATGTGGCCGCGGCTACCGCACGCGTGATCTCTGGCGCCTGCATCGTCTGCCGGCCCCTCCTTGAGTTCGCTTCTCCCGCCGCCCGGCCGCCGAGCGTCGCGGATGGCTCCGGTCAGCCCACTATGTCGCACTCGACGCGGTGCCCATGAGCGTTTCGACCGCGGCATGGAGGGGGAGATCGGCGGCGCTGACGAGCAGGAGATCCGCCGCGGTGAAGTGTGCGGGGTCGGCGAACGGGTTCGGGACGGCGATGCAGGACAGACCGGCGGCCCGGGCCGCGGCCACGCCGTGGGGTGTGTCCTCGACTGCGATCGCCTGCGCCGGGGCGAGCCCGAGGCGATCGAGTACGAGGCGGTAGACGTCCGGCGCCGGCTTGGGAGAGGACACTTCGTTGCCGAAGGCGAGGGCGGCGAAGGCGTCGAGACGATCGACCTGTGCCAGCAGGCCGGTCACCCACTCTTCGGAAGAACTGCTGGCCACCGCGCATCGCAGACCGGCGGCGCGGGCCTGGGTGAGCCAGGCGTCGATGCCCTCACGAAGGCCCAACTGGCGGTGGAGCGTGTCGCGGTGGGCCAGGCGACGGGTGTGGCTGGTCTCGTGGTCGAACCGAGGGCCGACGGCCGCGGCGAGCTGCCGGTATCGCTCGGCGGTGACGTCACCGCCGTGGTCCGCGAAGAACGTGGCCGGGTCCAGTTCAAGGCCGTACTGTCGCCACTCGTACTGCCAGCATGCGAAGAGCGTGCTCTCGGTGTCCATGAGCAGCCCGTCGAAGTCGAACACGATCGCGTCTATCGGCATCGGCCCAGTCAAGCAGTCCTCTGCCACCGGTGCGGCGTGCGAAGCGGCGAACCCCGCAGGGGCACCGCCCCTGTCCCACCCGGCGCCTTCGCCGGGCGGGACGAGGATGTGTGTACCGGCGCCGCTTCTGAGCTGTCCCGCTCAGAGCACCCGCAGGGTCCGGCGAGCCTCGGCCGTCGAACTCGTTCCGGCGTAGACGTCCACGCGGCCCCGCTCCACGAGGAACGTGCCGGCGGGGTCGTTGGTCCAGAACCCGAGGTCCTCCGCGCCGAGGGGGAAGGCGACGGTGGTGCTCGCGCCCGGTTCCAGGGTGACCCGTGCGAAGCCGCGCAGGCGGCGCACCGGCTGCGCGATGCTCGCGGCCACGTCGTGGACGTAGACCTGAACGACCTCGTCGCCCGCACGCTCGCCGGTATTGGTGACCGTCACGGTGACGTCGACCGTCTCGCCCTGTTCCAGCTCCGCTCGCGTGATGTCGTCCCGGCTCAGCACCGGGTCCGAGGTGGCGAACGTCGTGTAGCTGAGGCCGTGGCCGAAGGGCAGGCGCGGCCCTTCGGCCAGGTCCAGGTACCTGGACACGTACTTCTCGTCGGGGTGTGCCGGGTTGTAGGGACGGCCGGTGCTCTCGTGGTTGTAGTAGACCGGGATCTGTCCGGTGGCGCGGGGGAAGGTGACCGGCAGCTTGCCGCCCGGGTTGACCGTGCCGAAGAGGACGTCCGCCACCGCGTGACCGGCCTCGATGCCGGGGTGCCAGGCCTCCAGGACGGCGGGCGCGGTGTCCAGCCAGTCTCCGAGGGCCAGCGGGCGGCCGTTGACCAGGACCACGACGTACGGCGTGCCGGTGGCCGCGACGGCGGCGATGAGTTCCTCCTGGCCCGCGGGCAGACCGATGTCGCTGCGCACGGCGGCTTCTCCGCTCAGCGCGGGGTCCTCGCCGACCACCACGACGGTGACATCGGCTTCCCGGGCGGCGGCCGCCGCCCGCGCCGGGTCCGCGTCGGCATGGGTGACGCGGGCGGCGGGCGCCGTCTCGCGCACGGCGTCCAGGACGCTGACGGAGGGGAAGCGGTGGCTGCCCGGACCGGCCCACGTCCCGTGCAGATCGGTGGAGTCGGCGAACGGGCCGACGACCGCGACCGAGCCGGTGGCCGGGTCGAGCGGGAGGGCGGCCGCTTCGTTCTTGAGGAGCACCATGGAGCGGGCAGCGGTCTCGCGGGCGGCCGTACGGGCGGCGGCGGTCGGTTCAGTGGTCTCGGCTGACTCGTCGGAGTACGGGTCGGCGAAGAGCCCGAGGGCGTGCTTGAGGGCGAGGATACGGGCGACCGCTTCGTCGACGTGCTCGATCGTGATCAGGCCGGCGTCGAGCAGCGCCTCCCCGTGGTCGACGAAGTGGGTGGAGACCATCTCCATGTCGAGGCCTGAGGTGAGAGCGAGGGCGGCAGCGTCGGCGCCGTCCTCGGCGAAGCCGTGGGCGATGAGTTCCTCGACGCCGGTGTAGTCGCTGACCACGAAGCCCTCGAAGTCCCACTCGTCCTTGAGGACGGTCCGCATGGTGTGGGCGTTGCCGTGCGCGGGGACGCCGCTGACCGTGTTGAACGCGGCCATGACCGTGGCGACTCCGGCGTCGACGGCGGCCTTGAAGGGCGGCAGGTAGTGGTTGCGCAGCCGCTGTTCGGAGACGTCGACCGTGTTGTAGTCGCGGCCGCCCTCGGCGCCGCCGTAGGCGACGAAGTGCTTGGCGCAGGCCGCGATCCGGTCGTCCGCGGCAAGTCGGCTGCCGTCGGCCGGGCCCTGGTAGCCCTCGACCTTGGCGACCGCGAAGGCGGCGTTGAGGTAGGGGTCCTCGCCCGAGCCCTCGGCGATGCGGCCCCAGCGCGGTTCGTGGGTGACGTCCATCATCGGGGAGAAGGTCCAGCGCACCCCGGCGGCCCGGGTCTCCGCGGCCGACACCTCGGCATCACGTCGGGACACCTCGGGGTCGAAGCTCGCGGCCTGGGCGAGCGGGATGGGGAACGTGGTCCAGAAGCCGTGAATGACGTCGAGCCCGAACAGCAGCGGAATGCCGAGCCGGGACTCCTCCACGGCGATCCGCTGGAGCGCGTTGGTGTTCCGGGCGCCGTGGATGTTGAGCACCGACCCGAGGCGTCCGGCACGGGCCGCCGCCTCGGTCTCGGCGGTCTGGCCGCCGCCCGGCCCCGTGTCCCCGGTCCACGTCAGCTGCTGCAGCTGCCCGAGTTTCTCCTGGACCGTCATCCGGCCCAGCAGTTCCTTGACCTGTGATTCGTACGCTCGCAGCACGTCGTGACCTCTATGCCCGTAATGACTTTTATGCCTGTTACCGTCTCGCGGCGCGCAAGATCGACGTACTTGCGCGGCACGAATGTATGCGCATTCATCGGGCGGGGACAAGTACCGGGGCGCTAGCGCTCCACTCCCCCGGCGCCGCGTCAGCCACCAGCGCATCGGGCCTGACGCGACCGCGACCGGGCCAGGGAGCGGTCGCGCGGGACGACGCCGACAGGCTTCGGCCTGATGGGGGCGGAGGACGTCAACCGATAGACGAACAGAGGCCGGACTCAGGCTTACGGCAGTAGCAGCCTTACGGGGTCAGCAGCCGCCAGGGGATCCGCGTCGGCCGACCAGTTGCACCGCCGGGCCAAGAAGTCGGACGCCGCTCCAGGCGCAGGCCGCGGGCCCGTCCGAATGCGAAACAGCCTGACCACACCGGTCCGGCCGGCACCCGCGCACCGCACGCATTGCGTCCAGAGCGTTCGCGACGGCCTGCCACGAGCCGACGCCCGGGCAGTAGCCGGTCGACTGGGTGCTGCCTCACCGACCACTCGCCATCCGGCCACCTGGTGACACCTCATCTCGCCCCCCACCGAGAACGGGACCACCGCCGGCACACGTTGCGTTCGCACCGCCGGGATGCGCTACACCCCCGCGCGTTCCCGCCGGCCAACAGAACGCCCGCGCCGCCGAGGCCGATCCCGGGCACCCGCTGCCGCGCCATCAGGGGGGGGCGCTACGACTGTCGCCGCCGGCGCGATCGTCACGTTCACGCCTCCCAACTCCGAAGCGCTACGCCCCACTTAATTCGCCATGCGTACGTTCAGGTGAATTATGGAGAGGGCATGAATTTTCTGTGCATAAACTCCGGTCCGTGACAGATGGTCAACATCTCCCTGCCGCCGACGAGGCGGCTGACGTGGTCATTCTCGGCGCCGGACCGGCCGGACTCGTCCTCGCCAACCTGCTCCAGGCACACGGCATCGACTGCCTGGTACTGGAACGGGCAACCCGAAGCCATATCCAGACCCGGGCACGGGCCGGGTTCCTGGCTGCCAACACCGTGCGGATCCTGGACCGGCACGGACTCTCGGACGGCCTGCACCGGCACGGGCAGACGCACAACACCTGCGAGTTCCGTACGGACGACGGGCGGTTCCGGCTGGACTACAGCGGTCTCGGACTCGGCGAGCGGCACACCGTGTACCCCCAACAGGCGCTGGTCACCGATCTGTTGACGCACTTCCTAGCAGCCGACGGCCGCATCCTGTGCGAGACGGAGGCAGTCGCCGTGCACGACGCCGACGGCGACGCACCGTCGGTGAGCGTGCGGACGGCGGACGGCCGCCCGGCCCGGATCCGGGCGCGTTACGTCGCCGGATGCGACGGACGGCACGGGGCCGCGCGGCGCTCCCTGCCCGACGGAACGGTCCGCCACTTCCAGCGCGACCACCGGGTGACCTGGCTGGGGCTGCTCGCCGAGGCGCCGCCGAGCCTGGACGCCGTCGGCTACGCCGTGCACGAGCGCGGGTTCGCGGGACACATGGCCCGCACCGCCGACATCACCCGCTACTACCTGCAGTGCGAGCGCGGCACCCCGGCCGACGCCTGGTCCGAGGACCGGATCTGGGACGAGCTGGACCTGCGGATGCGCGTCAAGGAGTACGGACCGCTGCACCGCGGCCGCATCGTGCAGCGCGACACCGTCGACTTCGAGTCGGACGTGCTCGAACCGCTGCGCCACGGCGCGCTGTTCCTGGCCGGCGACGCCGCGAGCCTGATCAGCCCCTCCGCCGCCAAGGGCGCCAACCTGGCCGTCCTGGAGGCCGAGTTGCTCGCCCAGGCCCTCATCGACGACCTCACCCGCGGTGACGCCACCGGGCTCGATACCTATTCGGCCCGCTGCCTCGCCCGCATCTGGTCCGCCCAGGAGTTCTCGCACTGGATGATCGGGCTGCTGCACAGCCCGTCCGGTGCGGACAGCGAGTCGCCGTTCGAGAATCGCCTGCGGCGCGCCCGAATGACCTCTCTGCGCACCTCGCGCAGCCAGCAGGACTGGTTCGCCGAACGCTACGTCGGCGTATGAGATCCACGCACACCGAACACCGGAATGAGGACGACCCCGTCATGATCACGGCGTTGTCGGACGACACGTCGCGCCTGCGCGCGACGGTCGACTTCGTCACCGAGCAGGACAGCGAGACCCTCCTGCCGCTCCTGCTCCCCGGGCTCGACGGCCCGGAACTGCGCGCGCTGGTGGAGCGATGCCGCTTCGCGCACGCCGCGCTGCTCGTCTTCCCTCCGCATCCGGAGGCGCTGGACGCCACGTTGGCCGAGTGCGGTCTGCTCGCCGACGTGGCGCCGCAGCCGAGCGTGGTGGTACGCGAGCGCCTCGCGCTGCGCCACCACCGCGCCGCGGCCGACCTCGACGTCGGCATCCTGCGCCCGGCCGTGCACGGCCACGACGGACAGCTCCGCATGGTCGAGGTGTTCGCACTGACCGTGCCGCCGGGCTCCGACCTGGAGGAGATCGCGGCCCTGGAGCGCGCCCGGCACGACGAGGCGCATGTCGCCTTCGAGGTGTCGGCTCCGGATCCGCTGGTGCTGCGCGGCCTGCGCGCGTCGTTCGCGCGTTACGGGGCGGTGCCCGACGGCGGCGGATACAACCCGCACGAGAACGGCACGGTGTTCTACTTCGCCGCGCCCGCCACCGCCAAGGCCGAATACCGGCGCATCGAGCTGTACGCGCCCGGGGATCACCGGGACCAACTCGCCGTGCATCTCGACGAGTTCCGTACAGGTCAACCAGCCGAAACGATGCTGCGCTTGCTCACCGGCGCTTGGACCACGCAGGCGTTGACCGCGTTCGCACACCTGCGCATTCCCGACGCCTTGGACACCGAACAGGCTGTGGATGTACGGGAGTTGGCGAGCGCGGTCGGTGCCGATGCGGACAGCTTGGCGGTGCTGCTGCGCTACCTCGCAGCCCTCGGTGTCGTCACCGCCGAGGCTCCCGGCAGCTTCCGGCTCACCACGCTGGGCGCACAGCTGCGCGCGGGCGATCCCGGCTCGATGCGACCGCTGGCTCTGCTGTACGGCGGCCCGTTCTACGAGTCGTTCGGCGCCCTCGCCCACACGGTGCGCACCGGGCAGGTGGCCTTCGAGCACCTCTTCGGCGCGAACCACTTCGACCACTTCGCCCGTGACACCCGGCTCGCCGAGCTCTTCGACCAGTCCATGGCCGCGAGCAGGCGCATGTTCGAGCCGCTCCCCGCACACCCGGTGCTCGCCGCCGCAGCCCGCAGAGCACACGGCGCCACGGTCGTCGACATCGCCGGCGGCAACGGTGAGCTCCTCTCCCACATCCTCGCCACCCACCCGACCCTCGATGCCGTCCTCATCGAACGCCCGCACGTCATCGAGGCCGCACGCCAGCGCCTCGACGCTGCCCGCTGCACCTTCCTGACCCGCGACTTCGCGGACGTACCCTCCGGCGCGGACGTCTATCTCCTGTCCCGGATCCTGCACGACTGGGACGACGCACGCTGCCGCGAGATCCTGCGCCACTGCGCCGAAGCCATGCCCGCCGACGCCGACCTCCTGATCGTCGAGCGCCTGCTCCCCACCGACGACTCCCCGTCCCTGGCGACCGCCTGGGACCTGCACATGCGCTGCAACGTGGGCGGCCGCGAACGCACCGCCGACCACTACGCCCAGCTCCTCTCCGACGCGGGCCTGACCCTCGTCGGCCACGCACCGCTCCCCCTGGACGGCCGCGTCCTGCACGCCCGCAGAACCGATCCGTCGCACTCCGGTCGCTTGTAGGGCAGCCTCCGGAAGCCGCCTCTCCCTCTACGGCATCACCGCCCTTTGGGCCCGGCCTCTCGTCCGCTTCATGAGCGCGGCCGAGGGGCCTCCCGACTCTGTCGACGACCCCCGCGCGGAGGGAGTGAGCGCGGGGGTCGTCGACAGGGCGCAAGGCGCCGGCGGGCCTTCGGCGAGCGCTACTTGTGTGCGGTGACCGTGCCGGTGTGGACGTTGAGCGTGTAGGTGTGTCCGTGGGTGTGCGCCGAGGTGTGGCCGTTGTACAGGTCGGCGATGCGTACGCCCTTGAGGGTGATCCATGCCTGCCACTGACCCGTGCGCACGTGTGTGATGTGGGCGATCGCGCCGCCGGGCAGTTTCACGTCACGCGTGGTGCCGATGGCCTGCCCGCCCGAGTGCTTCTTGTGCTGCTGGCGGTGGGCCTGGTTCTTGTGGTCCGGGGTGCCCTGGTGACGGCGGATGTCCTGCTGGTGCCGGTCGTGGTCAGGGCGGGGCTGGTCCGACTCGCTGTGCCAGCCGGAGGGCTCGGTGACGCCGACGAATCCGTTGGCCTGGTTCAACTCGTAGGTGTAGCCGTGCACTCGGCTGCTGGAATGCGTCGGGTCCAGGTCGGCGATGCGGGTGCCGTGGTGGGTGACCCATGCCTGCCACTGGCCGTGGCCCAGGTCGGTGACGTGGGCGACGCTGCCGTCACTGAGGTGGATGTCCTGGCTCCCCGCGCCGGGAGCGGTGGACGCGGCGGAGGGCCCGACCGGCTGAGTCGCGGCTCCGGCCGTCGAGGCCAGTGCGGTCACGGCGCCCAGACCCAGCACTGCGGCGGTGAGCGTCGTACGGATGACTCGCGAGTTCGTCATGTCCTCGACCTTTCTGCGAACTGCTTCGAGTAGGTACATCTCGAAGTTAGACGCCGAAAACATACGAAATATGGATGTTCTGTAACGGCACTCCATCGAAAGCAAGAGCGTTAGCGGCCCTCGCCGTCAATTCGCAAGGTGACTCAAGGGGTGCTTCAGCCCCACGTCGGTGACGTCTTCGGCCTGTCGCTGAAGGGGACCGGGCTTCCCGTTGATGCGTCCAGAATGATCCGCTCGCCGACCGGGTCATCGAGCTTCACGGTGATCTTCTTGATCAACAGATTGCTGGTGCAGTTCCCGTCGTCGGCTCCGACGGTCGAGGCGGCGAGCACCACGCTGTCCGTCGTCTGCAGCGCCTCCACGGCAGGTCCGTCGTCGCAGGCCCCGTGGGTGGCCATCACGGTGAGGCTGCGGCCGTCGTCGGCCACTGAGGTCAGGCCGTCGAGCGGCGCCAGCACGTCGGTGGGCCAGTCGTCGGCCGGTGCGATCGGCGCGGCGGGGAGTTTCGAGGGGGCGACGGCGGCCCGTTCGAGCGGTGTGTCGTAGCCCTTCACCGTGAAGAGCCAGGCCGGGACCGTTGCCGTGCCGTGGCTGGTGGGCACCGGCATCATGCCCAGCACGGCTCCCGTGACGGTGAGGTGCCGTCGTGGGCTGCTGTTGCGGTCCAGTTGCCGGTACGTCTGCCGGGCGCTGAGCAGCGGTAGGGCGAGGGAGACGTCGTTCTGCCATGTCACCTGGCCGCGCTTCGGGGGCGACGGGGTGGCGGGAAGGTCTCCGACCAGGTCGAAGTTGCCGGTGTCGTAGGCCCACTCGTCGGCTTCGTCGCGCGGGCCGCCCTCAGGGAGCTGGGTCACGTCGCCCATGGGGTAGTAGCCATGGCGCCATTGCGCGGCGGCGTCGGAGCCGTTCCAGGCGTCGGCGACCTGGCGCGCACGAGTTTGTGGGTTCTTGGAGGGGTTGCCGCCGGGCTGCGTGCTGCCGCAGCCGGTGACTGTGACACCCGCCGTGGCGAGCAGCGCCGATGTGGCGAGCAGCAGCTTGGCGGTGTGCGTGGTCGTCCTGCGCATGAGTTCCCCTGTGGGCCGACGGCGGGAGTGGCTGGCGTCCTGGCGTTCGTGCGGCGACGCCTGAAGTTCTCTCGTCGCCGCACCTGTGACGCGGCAGCCCTGGCACGCGTTCGGACCGCGCTGTCTCCCGCTCCCTGTCGTTGGCGAATCGTGACCGGCGTGCGGGGCGTGGCCGCCGCATCGGTCGGAGGCCGCATCAACACGCCTGGCCGGGCATCAGGCGTCGCCTACTTCTCGGGCAGCAACGTCACAGCACGGGAGATGGCCACCGTGAGGGGTTCCGCGTGAACCGGCAGGTGCCGGGCGGTCCGCCGCGCGGCCAGTTGCCTGAAATCGGAGAGGTTGTTCTCCGCCGCGGTCAGCAAGCGGCGGAGTTCGTCCGATGACGTCTCGATCCACGGGCTCGCGTCCGCTTCGCTGTCCACGACCATGCGGACGATGTCACCGTGACGTACGGCAAGAGGTGAAGGGTCGTGGCCGAAGCCTGCGGAGCCGTCGCCGGCGCCGCCACCACGGTGTTCCCGGCCGGAGCGGTCCGCGTGGGCACAGGCGCGGCCCAGCCGACGCCGTACTCGTCCTCGCCGACGCAGCTCAGGTCGCGTACCCGGCACCGTACGCTGCTCGCGCCGTCCGGCAGCACAACGGCCACGTGGTTGTCCGGCGGTTGTCCGCGGCGGATACCGGACTTCGCCGGGCCCAGCGGCTCGTCGGAGCCCGGCTAGGGAATCAGCGGCAGTTCGGCGAGGCTCTCCCAACCGTGGGGAGTGAGGGCGACGGCGTGCAGGGAGGAGATCTCTGTGGTGATCGGCAGCCGGGCGCGGGTGAGTCGGGCGATGTCGGCGGCGGCACCGGGATCGGTGTCCAGGGCGACGGTCACGTGCACCGGCGGATCCTGGCCGAACCGACCGCCGTACGGGACCTGCTCCGGGAAGGCCGTGCGAACGGCGTCGGCCAGGCCCCGCAGTTCAGGCACCGGGATACCGACGAAACCGCCGGCCTGCTCGACCGCGGCCAGCCGGATCGAAACCCGGCCGACCGGCAGCGCGGCGCGCAATCGGTCCAGTTCCGTCTCGCCGAGCCGGTCGACGGGCAGCCACGGGTAGAGCAGCGCGGCATGCGCCGGCACCCCCGGCCGCACGGCCCGCGCATCCACCTCGGCGGCGAGCTTCAGCAGCGGTTCGGCGTCCGGCATCGTCGCCAACACGGCAGTCGTCCCCAACTGGACCATCCACCCCTCCTTTTTCACAGGCAGCATGCCATGGAGAGGAGTTGGGCCGCGCCGCCGAAAGCCGTCGTGACGTCGCCGCCAGAGCGGGTGCCCGACACGGCCCTCCGCGTCCGCGTTCCTCCCTCGAATCGGCCCTTTCGGCCCTCTCCCATGACGGCGCCGCGAGCGTACGGTGGGGACGAAGACGCCCGGCAGCAAGACAGCGGAGGGCATGCGTCGTCGGTCGGTTTCGGAGCACCGGCCCGTTTCGGGGCGCCGCCCCGTCGGCCATGCCGCGCGACGCGACCGGGCCACGGCAGGCCCCGCGCCGCCCACCGAACGTCCTATACGAAGGAGTCGGTCGACATGGACATCGGCCCCCTGGACTACATGGTCATCGAGTATCCGGGCGCTCAACTCCCCCACGGCGTCGCGGAGGAACTCAAGAGGCTCGCTTCGACGGGGGCCGCCCGCATCGTCGACCTGGCCTTCGTTCGACGCGACCCTGACGGCACGATCGAGCTGCACGAGTTGTCAGCAGCCCACCCCGAGGTGGCCGCGACGCTGGCCGACCTCGACGGCGATGTGACCGGGCTGCTCAGCGACGAGGACCTGGAACTGATCTCCGAAGAGATCTCCGCGGGCACCACGGCAGCCGTACTGGTCTGGGAGAACATCTGGGTCGCCCGCACCGCGGACGCCATCCGCCGTGCCGGGGCCACCGTCACCGCACACGAACGCGTGCCGGACTCGGTGACGGAAGCAGACCTGCAGTTCATCGTCTGAAGGAACCCACCCAAACCCACCCACCGCCGAAGGAGGCCGTGATGATCGGCCGACGCCTGTCACGCACCGGACGACCGGGACTCATCGGAGCAGCCGCGCGTACCGCGGTCGTCGCGGGTACGGCGACCGCGGTCAGCGGGCGGGTGGCCGCCCGCCAGCAGGAGCGCGCCGCGGCGAAGGAAGCGACCTCCCAGCAGGGCCAGGCGGCCGCCGCTCCCCCGCCTTCCGGTGGAGCGCTGGACGATCAGGCGCTGTCGTCGCTGGAACGGCTCGGCCGGCTGCACGCCGACGGGCTGTTGTCCGAAGAGGAGTTCACCGCCGCGAAGCAACGCATTCTCGGTACCTGAGTTCTCCGCGTCCGCGAACCGGCCGAGTTCCCTTCGTGGTACCTCCCGCCCCTGGCCGGACGGGCCCGGGACAGTCGTCAACCAGTCGGCTCCGTACCCGCGTCCACTGCCCAGGCCCGTACGACGGAGCGCGCCGCCTCGGCGTAACGGGCGGCCGGTGAAGCGGGATCCTCAAGGAGATCGCGTTCGCGGGTGCACTCCCATTCCACCTGCGCCGCGATCTCGACCAGTGCCTGTGCCACGTGTGCGGGGAGTTCGTCGACGAGGTCGGCGGCCCCCATCCGCTCCAGGTCCTCGGCGCGCTCGGGCGCGACGTGCCGGACGGCTTCGACGAAGTCCCTCGGGATCCGTCGCTTCGTCGGCGCGGCAGGGGCGTACAGCACGGTGCCGGTGTCGTCGTCGGTCACGATGAACCGGCCGACCGGGCGCACCACCAGGGTGCGGCCGTCGTAGCGGGTCAAGGTCAGCTCGACCGTTCCGTCATCGCCGGCCACGCGGACCTCGCTCACGACGCCCTGGCGCGCGGCGTCGCCGCCCGGACGCTCGTCCTCCTCGCTCGCCCCAGAGTTGTCGAGCACCACACGGCGCCCGCGCAGCGCCTCCCAGTCGACGGCGGCCGGATCACAAGGTGCGTCGGTGCTGTTCACGGATTTCCCCACTGGAGACGGACGACTGGAGACGGACGGCTGGAGTTCGACAACTGGTGCTCAGCCCCTACGTTTACCCGGCCCGGAGCGCGGAGCGTCAGACGCGCGCCGGGTCGACCACCGGTCGGCCGGGATCGACCGTCCTCGGGCCTTTGTCGCCCTGCCCGCTTAGCCTGTTGGCGTAACGACTTCAGCAAGTCGAGCCCGAACGCGACGCAGCCGGTCCGGGTCGGTCCACGCGAACAGGGAGGTACCCGTGCCGCAGCGCCCCGCGCCCGCGTCCTCGCGGGTGGCCGTGCTCGCGGCCGCGGCGCTGCTGTCGCTGTTCACGTTCTTCGTCCCGGCGGCGCCGCACGTGGCACAGGCCCAGCGGCCCACCGTGCCGGCCCCGTCCGCCGATTGGGGCCGGCACACCGCCGGACACCCGGCCGCACACGCCGTTCTCGCCGCGCACGCCGGGCGCTGGGTCCAGCAGGAGACCGCGCCGCACCACCACACGGGGCCGCTCACTGCGGTCGAGAACGACCGGGCGCCGCTCGCCGCGCTCGGCGGCCCGGCAGCCGCGGACGCCGTCGCCGGACACACCGGTCAGGACGACGCGGGTACGGCCGAGCCGCGTGCACCGCCGCACGCTCCGCGCACCGCATCCCTCGTCATCAGCGCCTGACCGGCCCGCGCCTCGTTTCACCCGCACGCGGCCAGGGCGCTCTCCTTTCGTCCTGCCGTGGAGCAGTCACATGTCCCGTACGAAATCCCGCATGCCCTTGTGGCGTGCGCTGATCGCCCTCGCGGTGATCTCCGCCTCGCTCGCCATCGCCCTCACCCAGTCCGCGCGTCTCGGCCTCGATCTGCGCGGCGGCACCCAGATCGTCCTGGAGACCCGGGACTCGCCGGACACCAGGACCGAGGCCGACTCCGCGTCCACCGACCGCGCGCTGGAGGTGCTGCGCCAGCGGGTCGACGCGCTCGGCGTGTCCGAGCCGAGCCTGTCCCGCTCCGGGGACCGGCGCATCATCGTCGAGCTGCCCGGTGTCCAGGACCCGCGCGAGGCGGCCGAAGTGATCGGTCGTACTGCCCGGTTGACCGTCCACCCGGTCACCGGAGTCACCGACCGGGCGCCGAAGGACGCCGCCGATGCCGACGGTTCACGTACGCTCGCCGATCCGGACGCCGAGGGCGCCTACCTCCAGCTCGGCCCGACCGCACTCGGCGGCGACGGCGTCAAGGACGCGAACGCCGCCTTCGACCAGCAGGGCATGGCGGGCTGGACCGTCGACCTGAACTTCCGCAAGGACGCGGCCGGCGACTGGGCCGGGATCACCGGTACCGCCGCCTGCGCCCCACAGGGTTCGCCCGAGCGGCGCGTGGCGATCGTCCTCGACAACAAGGTCCTCTCCGCGCCGAGCATCGACCCCGGCGTGCCGTGCAGGACCGGCATCACCGGCGGCGACACCCGTATCACCGGCGGCTTCTCCCATGAGGAGGCCCGTGATCTGGCCGCCCTCGTCAAGGGCGGGGCGCTCCCGGTCCCGGTGGACGTCGTGGAGCAGCGGACGGTGGGCCCGACGCTGGGCGCCGACGCGATCAAGGCGTCCGCCCAGGCCGCGCTCATCGGCCTCGCGCTCACCGCGCTGTTCATCGTCGCCGTGTACCGCCTGCTCGGCGCTCTCGCGACGATCGCGCTCGGGCTGTACGGACTCATCTCGTACGCGGCTCTGGTCGCCCTCGGCGCGACCCTCACGCTCCCCGGCCTGGCCGGTTTCGTACTCGCCATCGGCATGGCGGTCGACGCGAACGTGCTGGTCTTCGAGCGTGCCCGCGAAGAGTTTCTGGGCGCCCGTACCAAAGCGTTGGACAAGCCGGTCGCGCGCGGGTTCGGCAAGGCGTGGAGCGCGGTCATCGACTCGAACGTCACCACGCTGCTCGCCGCCGGGCTGCTGTTCTTCCTCGCCACCGGCCCGGTGCAGGGTTTCGGTGTGACGTTGTCCGTCGGGGTCGTCGCGTCCATGGTGTCGGCGCTCGTCATCACGCGTGTCCTCGCCGACTTCGCGGTGCGCCGCCGCTTCGTCCGCGACCGGCCGCTGCTGACCGGCATCGCCTCCAGCGGACGGGTGCGGTCCTGGCTGTCGCGCCGCGATCCGCAGATCGTGCGGCACCGGCGTCGCTGGCTCGGCGTCAGCGGCCTTCTGGTGGCCGTGGCCGTCGCCGGGATCGTCGTCCGCGGACTCGACTTCGGTGTCGAGTTCACGGGCGGCCGCATGATGGAGTACAGCACCGGCAAGCCTGTCGATGTCGACACCGCCCGCAAGGCCGTGGCGGATGCCGGGTTCCCGCGCGCGGTGGTGCAGGAGTCGGGCGACGGCGACATCTCCGTACGCGCGGGGGAGCTCGGCGACGCCGAACAGCACGTGATCAAGGACGCGTTGGCGCAGGCGGCGGGCGGCACGGTGACCGTCGAGCGGGACGAGTTGATCGGCCCGAGCCTGGGTGACGAGCTGCGCGTGAAGGCGCTCATCGCTCTCGGGATCGCCGTCCTCGCCCAACTCGTCTATCTGAGCGTGCGGTTCCGGTGGACGTTCGCGGCCGCCGCGGTGTCCGCCATGGTTCATGACGTGCTGCTCGTGATCGGCCTGTTCGCCTGGCTCGCCAAGCCCGTCGACAGCGTCTTCCTCGCCGCGCTGCTCACAGTCATCGGGTACTCCGTCAACGACACCGTCGTCGTCTTCGACCGCGTACGCGAAGCGCGTCGCCGTGATCCGCGCACGGATCTGGAGCGGACCGCCGACAAGGCCGTCGTCCAGACGCTGCCCCGCACCGTGAACACCGGGATGGGCGCCTTGTTCGTCCTCGCCGCGCTCGCCGTCCTCGGCGGCGACTCGCTCGCCGACTTCTCGCTGGCGCTCATCGCGGGCGTGGTGGTCGGGATGGCCTCGACCGTGTTCACCGCCGTCCCGATGGCCGTGACGCTGGAGCGGCGCAGGCCCGCACCGGTGCGTCGCCGCGGGGACGGTGGCGGTTCAGGCCGAAGTGGCCGGGCCCGCAGTCCACTTGAGGCGCGTCGCGCGCAGCGGGAGGACACCGGCGCCGTCGTATAGGCGCCGCGGACTCCTGCGGCCCGGCCGGACCGACGGACCGGCCGGGCACGTCAGCCCTCGTATGTGGAGGTGCTCTGTCGGGTACGAGGGCTGTCTCGTAAGGCATCTTTCGAAACGCTAGCGCGCGTTGCGCTCTGCGGCGGCATGCCACCAGCCGGGTGGAGAGGGGCCGGTGACCGTGGTGGTGGGCTGGTCGGGGTGCAGCCCGAGCCGTCGTAGCGCGATGGCGCGGACCTGCACGTCGAACCAGCCGTGCCAGTGGCCGTCGGGGCCGATGCCGCAGGCCAGATCCCATCGGATCTCGTCAGCGCCGAAGGGCATCCAGTCGATGCCGCGGTCCCGCAGTCAACCGCGGGCGGCGGCCATCGGCGCGGGGCGGCCCGGCAGGTTCTCGTACGCCGCGATGCTGATCCAGTCGTTGCTCGGTGCGGTCATGTCTCCCATGATGCCCGGCCGCCACGCGTGACCGGCGGCGGGACGGCGCTGGAGGTGGACGGCACTCTCATCCTGTTCGGCCTCGCCCACCCGCTGCTGTATAGGGATCCCCTATATCCCCTACTGATATTTCGTCTTTGCCTCGCATTCTTTTCCGGACCTACGGTGAAACCGCTCGACGGGGCGCCCTCCGCGATTTCTCCGGACATTCGCGCTCTGGGCACGTCGATTCCTTTTCCGTCGAGCGGGATATCAGGCCATCGAGAGGGCAGGCGACATGACCACGATCGAGAACGGATCGGGAACGCGAGAACTCGCGGGAAAGCGAGCCCTGGTCACGGGTGGCACACGCGGCATCGGCGCGGCCGTCGTCCGCCAACTCCTTGACGCGGGCGCGCAGGTGCTCACGACGGCCAGGTCGGCGACGAGCACGGCACCGGAGGGCGCCACCTTCGTGAAGGCCGACGTGCGGACCCGGGCCGGAGCGGAAGCGCTCGCCGCGGCCGCGCAGGAGACGCTCGGCGGGGTGGACATCCTGGTCCACAACGCGGGCGGGGCGCAGCCGTTCAAAGACTCCGCGGCGATTCCCGACGAGGAGTGGCAGGACATGCTGGACCTGAACTTCCTGGCGTCGGTACGGCTGGACGCGCTGTTGGTCCCGGGGATGCGGGAACGGCGTTCGGGGATGATCGTGCACGTCTCGTCGGCCGCGGTCCTCACCCCGGTAGGACCGTTCCTGCACTACACGGCGGCGAAGGCGGCACTGGAGAACTACAGCCGGGGGCTGGCCGCGGAGCTGGCCCCGTCCGGAATCCGGGTGAACACCGTGAGTCCCGGCAGGGTCACCACCCCCGGCGGCGAGGCGACGCGGGAGCAGTGGGCGCGCGTGACCGCGGGGCCGGGCCCGGACAACGCCACCCCGCTGGGGCGCGACGGTCAGCCCGACGACATCGCCCATGCGGTGCTGTTCCTCGTGTCCGACCGGGCGAGCTGGCTGACCGGGAGCAATCTCTTCGTGGACGGCGGCGAATTCCCCAGGGGCTGACACCGTTCGACGAGAAGAACTCAGCGCCGCCTCCTTCTCACCGGCCGTCAGGAAACCGGTGAGAAGGAGGCGGAATCGGACCAGGATTCTTTGCGCAGGAATTCGAGCAGAGCCGTTTCCGCCGGGCCCGCGCCGGGCCGGAGCACGGCGAGGACGGGCTGGGACACGACCGGGAACACAGGTCGCGCGAGGTGGTCGTGGCCCTCGGGCACCGCGGAGGCCGGGACGAGCGTCACGCCGAGGCCGTGAGCGGCCCAGCGCACGGCCGTCGCCGTCTGCGACACGCGGGCGCCCGTGACGGGGGCCCGATCGCTGTCCCGCAGCACGTTCGTCAATACGCCGTCGAGTGCGCTGTCACGGTCGAACCTCACCCACGGCTCCCCCTCCAGCTCACGCAACTCGACCTGTTCGGCTTCGAGTTGCCGGTGCCCGGGACCCAGCACCACGACGAACTCCTCCTCGCCGAGGTGGTGGGCGTCGGCGGGGCTCCGCTCGCACGCCGCCATCAGCGCGAGGTCCAGCACACCCCGGCGGCACAGCCGCTCCAGCTCCGCGGAGCTCGGCTCCTCGAAGACGGTGACCTCCACGCGCGGGTAGCGGCGGCGCAGCGCGCGCAGCGCACCCGGCAGCTGCCGCGTGCCGAAGCCCATCTGCACGGCGACCACCAGTTCGCCGACCAGCTCATCGGCACCGGCCCGCGCCGTCGCCCTCGCCCGGCGCGACGCGGTCACCGCGACCTCCGCCTCCCGCAGAAACGCCCTTCCGACCACGGTGGGCACCAGACCGGTCGGCGTGCGGGCGAACAGTTCCACGCCGAGCTCCCGCTCCAGGCCACGGATCTGCTGGGACACCGACGGCTGGGCGACACGCAGGCGCTCCGCCGCCGCGGTCACCGAGCCCTCCTCGGCGACGGCCAAGGCGTACTCGAACTGGCGAAGACTCATCGGCTCCCGTGCCCTCCTTGCGGTGCACCGCGGTCCACCGTCGCCATCGTTGCATTCGTCGCAATAGCAGGTAACTCAGTTCCATCAGCGGAGATTCCCGTGCACACGGCGGGAGCCGATCCATGCTCGGGAGCAGTCGGCCTACTGCGCGCTGGGCGACCGGAGTCTGGCCTCCGACCTGTGGTGGTGGCACTACGTCTGACGAGAACAGCCCGGATACCGGACGTTGGTGCATACGGGGGAACATTCGTCTCGTGCGATCACGTGACACCACTGCCGGTTGTCATACGGTCATGACGACAACCACCACGTCCGTTCCCCCGATGCCGTCCCGCCCCACGCGCCGGGACGGTCAGGTCACTCTGCCCTCGCCCGCGGAACGAGCCCGCCTGTGCCGATCCTGGAACCTGTCACCGCAGCAGGTCGCGACGGCGTTCGGCGTGACACCCGCAACGGTGCGTTCCTGGGAGAGCGGTCGCACCAGTCCGACCGGGCTTCGCCGGGCCGCCTACGCCGCCTTCCTCAACGGTCTCGCACACGCGCTGACCACCGCGGCACCCGAAGAGGGAGCCGTCCAGCCACCCCGGCCCCGGACCGAGCGCACCCCCGCACCGGCCACCCCGATCACGGAGTCCCTCCCGGCACCGGCATCACCGCCTGCCGCGGAGACGACGATCGCCCAGCTCGTCGTGCCGACGCTCCGGTCACTGCCGACGCCGGCAGCCGCGCTGCCCGTCGGCGGCCCACCCGACCCCGTCTCACCGGCGCGACGCAGACGCTTCTGGATCCTGGCGGCGTCGGCAGGCGCATGGAGCGTGTTCACCCACCTGATGCTGACGACGCCGCTGCCTCATCCGTGACAGCAGGTTCACCGGGCGGGCCGCACCCGCCCGGCACAGAAAGGCCGGGTCTGGTGCCGCCCGCCCCAACAGGCGGCACCAGACCCGGCCCGCCACTCATCCCGGAACCGTCAGTGGATCTGCTCCCGGCGGCACGCGCGGGACGTTACTTCCACATGCCCCAACCACCGTGCTCCCCGCCCCAGTTGTCACCCGAGCCGTTGGCGCAGGTGTTGCCGAACGCGGGGTTCAGCAGACCGATCACGCTGACCGTGTTGCCGCAGACGTTGACCGGAACGTGCACCGGCACCTGGACGACGTTGCCCGACAGGACCCCCGGCGAACCCACCGCGGAGCCCTGCGCACCGCTGTCGGCCGACGCGGCACCCGCACCGGCGATGACCGCGCCGCCGACCGCGACCAGAACCGCTGCGCTCTTCAGTACACGAGACATGGAGTCTTCCTCATTGCTCGAACAGCACCGCCACGTCGGACGGTGCGAGGAGCCGATCGCCCCTCGGGCGGAATCCGCACTGGGACGGGGTACGGATTGGTGGCTTCGCCCGTATTCACCCGTCTGGGCCAGGTCTCGCACATGCGCGTCCATGCCTCTGGTTGCGCAGCACGGCACTTCCCTCTGCCGGTGGCGCGTCGAGGTGGTGTACGCCGCCCTGTCGCCGCGGCCCTCGGCAGTGGCGATGACGCCCTACCCGCATCCGGGTCCGCGCGGGCGCGCCTGGGGTACATCACGGATGGCGGCGAGCACCGCTTCCCGCAGGGCCGCGGACGGTTCCTCCTGCACCTGACCGCTGAGGTCCACCTCTGCGGCCGGACGGCACTCGGCACCCCGGTCACCACCCCGTACACCTGTCGCGCCGGAAGAACTGCCTGCGTCGACCTGTTTCCTCGCCCTGCGCCGGCACGCCACCCAGCCCGCCGCGACCCGCAGTGCGTGATGTGGTTTCACGGTCTCTCCCCCTACATCTCGACGGGCTCTCCTCCGGGCGCCCGGCCACGCTGTGACGCAGGCGGCATCACAGGCTCCAGCCGAAGGGAGCCACTTTCCCTGGACGGATTCCTCGCCCGTAATCCGGCGCCCTTCCCGGCACGGCTTGGTCACCGCGCTCGCTCTCACTCCCTCGCACGTATCCATCTCCATCGCTGAGGACGCGGGTCGCCCTAAGGCGCGAGCAACGCCGGGCAAGCGTTTTAAGACCCTATTTGCAGCTTGGAGAAGTTTCTTCCGCATTTGGCCAATCCTTACCGCGAGCGGCATCGGATTCCCGGTGAGGGACACAGCTCTCCTGTTGTGGCATCGACACGATCCGTCCGGGGTGCAGGGACGGCGGGGGCGGGACGACGAAGGGAACCGGCCATGTCACACGCGACAGTGCGCGCCGGGATCTGTGCAGCGGCCCTGACCGGCGTGTGCGCTCTCTCAGGAACGGCCGTCGGCAGCGCCCAGGCATCGGACCGAACCCCTGATTCCTGGGGTGACGGCTGGAGGCACAGCGCGCCGCGGCACGAGAGCACGGGCCACGACCACGCCGTCCCGGCCGTGGTCACCGCATGGTCCGAGGTGTACGTCCGTGACGCCCCGACGACACACGCCGAGGCGACCTCGAGTCTGCCTTCAGGAGCGCACATCCGGCTGTTCTGCCAGACGAGCGGCGAGCACGTGAACGGGACGTCGACCTGGTACTTCGACAACGATGCGCACGGCTGGATCAGTGCCGCCCATGTGCATCCCACTTCGTGGCAGCCGCCCAGCTGCTGACCGTATCGCTCACCACGCCGAGGGGGGCGAAGGAGGCAGAGCCATGGCCACGATCCATGCGCGTCCACGACATGTGCAGTTGGACGACCATCTCCCGGTCGACCATCGCCTCAGCCGGATCTACCGGATCAGCGCCGGCGTCATGGGCGTCTTTCTGCTGGTCTTCGGGATCCTGGGGCTCGTCCACCGCATCGGCTTCTTCGACACCGGCGCCGACACGGCTCTGGGGCTGAACACCAACGGCGCGCTGAGTGTCCTGTCCGTCGTGGTGGGAGCCGTGCTGCTGGCCGCCGCCGTGCGCGGCGGCAACACCGCGTCGACCGTGAACATGGTGCTCGGCATCGCCTTCCTCCTGGCCGGCTTCGCCAGCCTCTTCGCGCTGGACAGCGACTACAACTTCCTCAACTTCCGCATGCAGAACGTTTTGTTCAGTTTTGCCGTCGGACTGCTGCTGATGACCGGCGGCATGTACGGACGCGTCAGCGGAGGCCTCCCCCACGACAACCCTTACTGGCGTTCCCGGCACGAGTGACGACCGGCGATCACGGCGACCGGCAACACAGGGCCCTCATTTCACTCGTTGGAATGAGGGACCAATCCGGTGGCCCGACCGTTCCGGATTCCCGGCGATGAAGGCAGACGGCCTTCACTGGTCCGATCGTTGAGGGAATGCCATGCAGAGTCGAGTCCGTCGTATCGCCGTTGTTGTCGCTGCTGCCGCCATGCTGCCGCTGGCCCTGACCGCCTGCTCCGACAGCGACTCCAAGGACAAGGCCTCCGACACCGCGTCCTCGGCCGCCTCCAAGGGCTCCGACATGGCCAGCCCCTCCGACGACACGAACGCGATGAGCGAGCCCTTCGGCCCCGCGTGTTCCTCCGTGCCCAAGGACGGCGCGGGCTCCTTCGACGGCATGGCCAAGGACCCCGTCGCCACCGCCGCGTCCAACAACCCGGCGCTGTCGACCCTCGTCACCGCGGTGAAGAAGGCCGGCCTCGTCGACACCCTGAACAACGCCAAGAACATCACCGTCTTCGCGCCCACCAACGACGCCTTCGCCAAGATCCCCAAGGCCGACCTCGACAAGGTCCTCAACGACAAGGCCCAGCTCACCAAGATCCTGACCTACCACGTCGTCGGCCAGAAGCTCGCCCCCAAGGACCTCGACAACGGCTCCTTCGACACCCTCGAGAAGTCCAAGCTCACCACCGCCGGCTCCGGCGAGAACTACAAGGTCAACGACACCGCCAACGTCGTCTGCGGCAACGTCAAGACCGCCAACGCCAACGTCTACATCATCGACACCGTCCTCATGCCCAAGAGCTGACACCGCACCACGGCACAGGACGGCCGGGCGGGTCGTGAGGTGTATCGCGTCGTACACCTCACGACCCGCCCGGCCTTTGTTCCTGAGCGGAATCCGGCTGTTCATGAGCGGAGACCGGCGCGGCACGGACCGCCCGCCGTCATGCCTCAGCGCCCGCCGGCGCGGAACGCGCTGACGGACGCCGAGGAGTCGGTGCGACGTTGCGGCGTGACCGCTACAGGCCCACACCCAGGCCGAGCCCGAGACCCAGACCGATGCCGCCGCCGTAGTAGTGGTCGTGGTTCCAGTGCCCGCCGTGGTGGTGGTGCCAGCCCGGACCGTCATCGGACGGCAGGCTCTGGACGGACGCGGTGGTGGCCGGGTGCGCGGGCGTGGCCGCCTGTGCGGCGCCCGCCAGCGGCAGGGCCACGGCGCAGCTCAGCACGGCAACAGCGGCACTCTTGGCAAGAATCGTGCGCATGAGGGACTCCCTTGTCCTGGAACATCAACGTCTTCGACGCTAGGGGGCCCGCCCCTGCCACGCGCGTTGGATCATGACCCCCTGTAGTCGGCAGGCAGGCGGACGAGCCGCGTCGGGGCCCGGAACAGGCGCCGGCTGCTTACGGATCTGTGACGCGCGGGCCCGGTCCGGCGGTTCGTCGGCGCTGCGGACCTACCGTGGCGGCATGCGTGTACTGGTCACCGGCGGTGCCGGGTTCATCGGGTCCCATGTCGTCGAGGCGCTGGCGGCGCGCGGGCACGAGGCCGTCGTCTTCGACGTGCGGGACGATCCGGGCGCCGACGTGCGGGATCCGGAGGCGATCGCTCGCACCCTGGACGGGGTCGACGCCGTCTGCCACCAGGCGGCCATGGTCGGTCTCGGGAACGGAGTCGTGGACGCGGCGGAGTACGTCTCGCGCAACGACCTGGGGACGGCGGTGCTGTTGTCGGCCATGGCCGCGGCGGGCGTGGGGCGGCTGGTCCTGGCCGGGTCGATGGTCGTGTACGGGGAAGGCCGCTACGAGTGTCGGCGGCACGGACTGGTGCGGCCGGGTCCGCGGGACGTAGGCGACCTGGATGCGGGCCGGTTCGAACCGAAGTGTCCCGTGTGCGAGGCCGAGTTGGAGCCCGGTGTCGTCGGGGAGGACGCGCCGGCCGATCCGCGCAATGTGTACGCCGCCACCAAACTCGCCCAGGAGCATCTGGCCTCGGCATGGGCACGCAGTACGGGCGGGACGGCGCTGTCGCTGCGCTATCACAATGTGTACGGGCCGCGGATGCCCCGCAACACCCCGTATGCCGGCGTCGCTTCGTTCTTCCGGTCCGCGCTGGCCCGTGGTGAGGCACCGCGTGTCTTCGAGGACGGGCGGCAGCGGCGGGACTTCGTCCACGTACGGGATGTGGCGGCGGCCAATGTGGTGGCGCTGGAGGCCGAGGCGGCCCCGGGCACGCTGGCCGCGTACAACACGGGAAGCGGTGTGCCGCACACGGTCGGGGAGTTGGCGCGGGCGCTCGCCGGGGCGTGCGGCGGGCCGGAGCCGGTGGTCACCGGTGAGTACCGGCTGGGGGACGTACGGCACATCACCGCGGACTCGTCGCGGCTGCGGGACCGGCTCGGCTGGCAGCCCGAGGTCTCCTTCGAGGACGGCATGCGGGAGTTCGCCCAGGGGTAGCCGGCCTTCGGGCTACGGAGCCGCAGGCAACGTGACCTCGAAGCGGCAGCCGCCCGGGATGTTGCGGACCGTGGCCCGGCCCTGGTGGGCCTCGACGATGCCGCGCACGATGGCGAGGCCGAGCCCCGCGCCGGCCGGGGGCGTCCGGGCGTTGGTGTCGCGCCAGCCGGTGTCGAAGACGCGGGGCAGATCCTCCTCGGGGATGCCGCCGCAGCCGTCCGTGACGGACACGACGACGCCGTCGGCGCAGCGCTCGGCGGCGACGGCGACCGTGCCGTCCGAGGGGGTACGGCGGATCGCGTTGACGAGGAGGTTGCCGAGGACGCGGCTCATCTCCTTGCCGTCCACCTCGACCGGGACCGGCTCGACGCTGTCCCCGGTGAGCCGCACCCCGTGTTCGCGGGCGAGCGGATCCGCCCCGGCGAGGGCGTCACCGACCAGGTCGTACAGGGAGATCCTGGCCGGGCTCAACGGCAGCGATCCGGCGTGGATGCGGGAGAGTTCGAACAGGTCGCCGACCATCCCGTTGAGGCGCTCCACCTCGGTGCGCATCTGGGCGAGGTAGCGTCCGGGGTCGGTGGCGACCCCGTCCTCCAGTGCCTCCGCCATGGCGCGCAGGCCCGCGAGCGGGGTGCGCAGATCGTGCGAGATCCAGGCGACGAGTTCGCGCCGGGAGGTCTCCAGAGCGCGTTCGCGGGTCCGGGAGGCGGCCAGTTTGGCGCTGGTGGCGGCCAGTTCCCGGCTGACCTCCTCGAGTTCGGCGGTGGCCGGCGTGTGCGGGGCCGCGAAGTCGCCGCCGTCGCCGAACGAGCGGGCAGCCACGGCGAGTTCACGGCTGCGGGCGACGACCCGTCGGCCCAGGACGAGTGCGGTGGCGAGGGAGACGACGGCCGCCATCGCCACGACCGTGGTCACCACGGTCAGGTCGTGCGGGGACAGGAACATCGCCCAGGCCACGGCTAGAGTGCCGGCGAGCATCGCCACCACGCCGACCGCGGCGACGACGGCGAGCGAGGCGGTGAGGGACCGGCGGCGCAGCAGACGCAGCGCCGCGGCTCCGACAAGGCCGGTGGCTGCGGCACCGGCGAACGCGTAGAGGGCGATGAGGAGGTTGTCGTGCACGGTGGGTCGTCCCTGGTTCTCGGTCGTTGCGGCTGGTCCGTCGGATCGGTTCTTCGGCCGTCGTGCTCGGTGCCTGTCCGGCGGTAGAAGTCGCCGGCTCCGGGTCGGTGGATGCCGTCGGCACCGTTCGTCCGCCGGCCGGGGGATCGCCGGCGCCGGTCCGTCAGGTCGGCTGCGGTGCGGGGTGCGGTTCGAAGCGGTAGCCGACGCCCCAGACCGTCTGGATCAGGCGGGGACGGGCCGGATCGTCCTCGACCTTGCCGCGCAGGCGTCGGATGTGCACCGTGACGGTCGACAGGTCGCCGAACTCCCAGCCCCATACCTCGCGCATCAGGTCCTCGCGGCTGTAGGCCCGTCCGGGGTGCCGCAGGAAGAAGGCGAGGAGGTCGAACTCCCTTAGGGTGAGCGCGAGTTCGGCGCCGTCACGGGTGGCGCGGCGGGCGCCGGGGTCGACGGTGAGGCCCGCGGCGCGCACCGGGTGCCGGTCGGTGTCGGGGCGGGCGCGGCGCAGTACCGACTCCACGCGCAGGACCAGCTCGCGGGGGCTGAAGGGTTTGGTGACGTAGTCGTCGGCGCCGACTTCCAGGCCGAGGATGCGGTCGTCCTCGTCACCCCGGGCGGTGAGCATGATCACCGGAACGGGGCCCCGCGCGCGCATCCGGCGGCAGACCTCCAGACCGTCCATGCCGGGCAGCATCAGGTCGAGCACCACGAGGTCGGGGCGGTGCGCGGCGGCGCGGGCGAGGGCGGCGGGGCCGTCACCCGCTCGGTCGACGTCGTAGCCGGCCCGGTCCAGGTACCCGGTGACGACCTCGGCGACGGTCGGATCGTCGTCGACGACCAGGACCCGGGCCGCCCCGTCCGGGGCCGGAGCCCTCTCGGGCTCGTATGACTGCTGCATTCCTCCACCCTGACACTCCTGCGCGACGGACGGAGGGCCCGGGGCGTGCGCGAGCGCGGACGTCCGTGTTTCGTAAGGAACCGAAGTCCCTAATGTCCGTTTGCCGCTCGTAGGGTGAAAGCCGTGACAACCCCATCAGCACCAGTGGTCGACGTGGTCCTGCCCTGCCTGAACGAGGCGGCGGCCCTCCCCTGGGTACTCGAACGCATTCCTCCCGGCTGGCGCGCGATCGTCGTGGACAACGGATCCACCGACGGTTCGGCCGACCTCGCCCGCGGCCTGGGCGCGCTGGTCGTGCACGAGCCGCGGCGCGGCTTCGGCGCCGCGTGCCACGCCGGCCTGGAAGCGGCCGGCGCCGACATCGTCTGCTTCTGCGACTGCGACGCCTCCCTCGATCCCTCCCTCCTGGTCCCCTTCGTGCGGGAGGTGCGCGCCGGTGCGGCCGATCTGGTGCTGGGCCGCCGCCGTCCGGCGGGCCGCGGCGTGTGGCCGGTCCACGCCCGCGTCGGCAACCGCGTACTGGCCCGCATGACGCGCCGCAGGACCGGCCTCGCCCTGCACGACCTCGGACCGCTGCGCGCCGCGCGCCGGGAGGCGCTGCGCGCGCTGGAGCTCACCGACCGGCGCAGCGGCTACCCGCTGCAGATGGTGGTGCGGGCCGCCGACTCCGGCTGGCGGGTCGTCGAGCACGACGTGCCGTACCTGCCGCGTACCGGCGTCTCGAAGGTGACCGGGACCTGGCGCGGCACCTGGCACGCGGTACGGGACATGCGCCGGGTGCTGGCGGAGCCGCCCGTGACCGCCGGATCCCCCGCACAGCAGACGTCCGGACGGCAGCAGTCCGTACAGGAAGGGCGTGTCCGGTGACCACGTTGCTCGTCATCGCCAAGGAGCCGCGCCCGGGGCGGGTCAAGACGCGGCTCACCCCGCCGTTCACGCCCGAGCAGGCCGCCTCACTGGCCGAGGCCGCTCTCGCGGACACGCTGGACACGGTGGCCGCCACCCCGGCGGACCGTCGCGTCCTCGTCCTCGACGGGGCTCCCGGGCCGTGGCTGCCGCCCAGCTTCGACGTCGTACCGCAGGTCGCGGGCGGTCTCGACGAACGGCTCGCGGCCGCGTTCGCCGGCTGCGCGGGGCCCGCTCTGCTGATCGGTATGGACACCCCGCAGGTCACGCCCGAACTGCTGAGCGTGGACCTCGCCGACGGCGACGCGTGGTTCGGCCCCGCGGCCGACGGCGGGTTCTGGGCTCTCGGCCTGGCCACGCCCGATCCTGCGTTGCTGCGCGGCGTGCCGATGTCGACACCGGAGACGGGCGCCGCACAGCGCGAGCGGCTCGTCGCCGCCGGGCTGCGGGTGCGGGATCTGCCGGAGCTGCGTGACGTCGACACCGCCGACGACGCCTGCGCCGTCGCCGCGCTGGCCCCCGGGAGCCGGTTCGCCGCCCGCCTGGCGCGATGTACGCCGGCGGTACGCCGATGAGCGCGCCGGTCGCCGGCACCGTGCCCTGGGCGAAGGCCGACCCGTACGCCGTCGCGTTGCGCGCCGGCCGGGGCCCGCTGTTCCTGCGCCGCACCGACGGCTGGCTGCTGCCGCTGGAGGTGGAGCGCTGGTGCGCGCGGGCCGACGCGGTGGACCGTGAGGTCCTCGACCGGTGCGAGGGCGCCGTTCTCGATGTGGGCTGCGGGCCGGGGCGCCTGGTGGCGGAGCTCGTCGTGCGCGGCCGGACGGTCCTCGGCGTCGATGTCAGCGAGGCCGCGGTCGACCGCACCGAACGCCTCGGTGGCCCGGCGCTGCGCCGCTCCGTCTTCGACCCGCTGCCGGGCGAGGGCCGCTGGGACAGCGTGCTCCTCATGGACGGCAACGTCGGCATCGGCGGGGAGCCCCGCGCCCTCCTGGAGCGGGTGACCCAACTCCTCGCCCCCGGCGGCCTGGTGCTCGTCGAGACAGCGCCCGTGGATGTCGACGAGCGCGCCCACGTGCAGGTCGTCGACGTCACCGACGGGCTCGCCGACGACCGCCCCTTCCCCTGGGCGCGCGTGGGCACCGAGGCACTGCTGCGGTACGCGAGCCGGGCGGGCCTGCGTCCTGTCGCTCAGTGGTCCTCGGGCGGGCGGCGCTTCGCCGCGCTGCGCACCCGCAGCTCCGACCGGACCAGCAGCAGCGCCGAGCCGCCGAAGAGCACACCGGTGAGCAGCAGCCAGCGAGGCAGGAATCCGGCCGCCGACTGGCCGGTGGCCGACGCGTAGCGCGCGTCCGCCATCCCGCTGATCAGCGGGAACCAGACGAGCAGCAGAAGCAGGGACAGCGCGGCCGGGACCCGCACGTACCCGGCCCGCTTCCGCTGCCCCACAGCCCCGGCCGCCGCGAGCAGCGACCGGTCCGCGGCCGCGTAGAGCGGCAGCAGCACGAGGTCGTGGAGCAGCGCGGCCCCGACGATCCACAGCGCCACACCGAGCCAGTCGTCGGCGAGCAGCCGTACACCTGCGTAGGCGGCGAGCACGAACGAACATGCGAACAGCAGGAGTTGGAGAGGGCTGCCCAGCGGAAGTCGGCGTGATGCCCGCACTGAACCGCCTGTCTTTTTCGTGTCGCTCACAGGTCACAGCCTTCCGAAGGTAAGCCGGGCCACCCATTTGGTGTTCAGGACACCGGGCGCCGCGGGCACGATGATCCGCGCGGGGTAGCCGTGGTCGGGGGACAGCGCCGCGCCGTTGACGGAGAGGGCGAGCAGCGAGCGCCCGTCGGCGACCTGGTTGGCGCGCAGCGCGGCGTGCCGGAACGCGCCGTGGCGCTGGAGGGACTCGACGAACACGCCCGGCAGGTCGGCGTCGTGGCCCACGAGCGCCGCGAGGTCCCGTAGCCGTACCCCGCGCCATGTCTGGTCGGAGGTGGACCAGCCTTCCACGCAGGCGATGGGCAACGCGGCGCTGTGCTGGGCGAGTCGGCCCAGTTCCGACCGGCTGAGCCGGACTGTTCCGTCGCGCCCGGTGACGACGAGGCGCCAGGAGTCCTCGCCGGTCTCCGTCGGGTGGATTCCCGCGTAGGCGGCGGCCTTGTTGATCTGGAAGCCGTTCGGTCCGCTGCCGGGTTCGGCGCCGCCGTGCGGGGCCAGGAGTGCGGTGCGTCGCAGCGGACCGTCGAAGCTGCGCCCGACCGTGGTGCCGAACAGCAGAAGCGAGCCACCGCCGACGAACCACAGTGCCCCGCGCCGCGAAACGGACGGCGCAGCCGGGTTCGGCGACACGAGTCCGCCCGCTCCTTCTTCTCCCCGGCGCATGCGCCGCACGTTGCGCAGCGCGGCCGGCACCTTGAGCGCCGCGTGTACGACGAACGCGGAGACGAAGACCCAGGCACCGTAGAAGTGCAGCGGGTAGAACGAGCCGGGGAAGAGGTAGTCGAGTTGGACGTTGAGCACGCCCGTCACGAACTCGAACAGGCCGCCGCCGACCAGCAGGAGCAGCGAGACCCGTTCCAGCGCATGGGCGACCGAGCGGACCGGGGGCAGTTCGAAGAGTCTGGGCACCACCGACCACAGCTTCGCCAGCAGGACGGGGATCAGCGTGACGCCGAGGGTGACGTGCACGCCCTGGTTCAGCCGGTACAGCCAGTGCGGGTGCGTGGGCCAGGCGAAGAGGTAGAAGCCGAGCAGCCCCTTGTCGGGGGTCTTGTCGTTCACCCGTGCCAGGTCCGGGTTGTACGCGGCGTACGAGAGGAGTCCTGTCACGAACAGCACGGTGATGCCGGCGAGCAGAACGAGGCCGAGGACCGAGGTGAGCCCGGGGCCGCGCAGCGGGCTGCGCCAGAAACCGGGAGAGGTGGGGAAGCGGGGAGCGTCGCGCATGCTGTGACCGTAGGACGGGATCACCCCGGAACCGGGTGCACGACCCATGACGAAACGCTGACGTCCGGCCCGGGCACTCCGGTCGGAGCCGCTCGTGGGCCTAGCGTTCCGGTGTGATCCGCACCGAACCCTCCCCCGGAACGAACGGCAGTCGCCGGGACCTGTACGCCGTCGTGGCGGCCGCTCTCCTCGTGGTGGCGGCCGTGCTGATCGGCCGGCACATCGAGCACACCCACCACACGCTGCACGTCGGCTGGCCGCCGCTGTACGCCAACTGGCTGCCCCATGTGGGTCCGGGCACCCCGGCGGCGCTCGCGGTGGCCGCGTCGATCGTGGCGTACGGTCCGCAGCTCGCGACGGCGCTGCGCTGGCGGACCCTGCTCGCCACGACCTGGGCGGCGGCCACCGCCTGGATCCTGTCCCTGGCGCTCGTCGACGGCTGGCACCGGGGCATCGCGGTCCGCCTCACCACCAAGTACGAGTACCTCCGGGTGATCGACCGCTTCCACGACATCCCCGCGACCTTGCGGGACTACACCCGGCACATCCTCATCGACTCCCCCGACCACTGGCCCGCCCACACCGCGGGACACCCGCCGGCGGCGCCGCTCACCTTCGTGCTGCTCGACCGGATCGGTCTGGGGGGCGGCGGGTGGGCGGGGATGTGGTGCATCGTCGTCGGCGCGACCGCGTCCGTGGCCGTGCTCGTCGCCGTGCGGGCGCTCGCCTCCGAGGAGTCGGCACGCCGCGCGGCGCCGTTCCTGGTCCTGGCGCCGGCCGCGGTGTGGATGGGCGCCTCGGCCGACGCCTACTTCGCGGCCGTCGCCGCGTGGGCGGTGGCCCTGCTCGCGCTGGCAGTGACCGGCCGCTCCGTGGGGTGGGCCGCCGCCGCGGGGCTGCTGTTCGGCCTGACCTGCTATCTCTCGTACGGGCTCACGCTCGTCGCCCTGATCGGGGCGGCCGTGCTGTTCCTCGGGCGCCAGCGCGTCCTGGAACGCCCTGCGGCCTTGGCCCTTCTCCTGCTCGCCGGGCTCGCCGTGGTCCCGGCCGTCTTCACGCTCGCCGGTTTCAACTGGTGGGAGGCGTACCGCCTGTTGACCACGCGCTACTACCAGGGCGCGGGCGGCATCCGCCCCTACGGCTACTGGGTGTGGGCCAACCTGGCCTGCACGGTCCTGATCGCCGGACCGGCCACGGTCGCGGGCCTGCGCCGGGCGGGCGCGCGACTCCTGCCGCGCCCGCGCCCTCGCCTCGCGGAGCCCTCCACCCGCCTCGCCCTGCTCGTCTCGGCCGCGCTGCTGGCGCTGCTGATCGCCGACCTGTCCGGCATGAGCAAGGCTGAGACGGAACGCATCTGGCTTCCCTTCACCATGTGGCTCCTCGCCTCCGGAGCGCTCCTCCCCCGGCCCCGCCCATGGCTCGCCGCCCAAGCGGCCCTGGCGCTGGCCGTCAATCATCTGCTGCTCACCGGGTGGTGACGGCAGAGGTCTGTCACCGACAGCCAAGACCTGCCGCGTCCCTCTGTTCCGGGGCGCCACCTCAGCAGCAGATGTGCAGTTTGTCCCCTAGTCGAACATGCGGCCGTCTCGCCACGCAAGACGTGCGTCTCACTCCGCGTTGACATCTCGATCCGGCAGTCTCGGCGCGACGCCGTTCGGAGCGTGCCGAGTTGACGTCCGCGTGACCTCGCCGGTGCTCAGGGCAGGCGCAGCCAGCCGCGGGCCGTGCGCCAGTGGCCTCCGTGGTCGAGGTGGTCGAGCAGGGCCCTCTGCAAGGTGTTGCGGCGTGGCAGTTCCGTGGTGTCGGTGGTGCCGGGCGGGGTGTGGAAGACGAACTCCAGGACCTCCGTGTCGCACGGTGGCCGGTCTCCGTGCGAGGTGAAGCGTCGTTGGAAGGCGAGGATGTTGGCGTCGGGGTCCAGGTGGTCGGCGAGGGTGTGGTCCAGCAGCCATGAGTGGCAGGTCGCGAAGGTGACCGTGTGCTCCGGGTAGTGGCGGGCGGCGAAGGAACGGGCCTCCTTGAAGGAGGCATCGCAGGCGGCGGGGGTCAGGGGTCCGTCGCCGGGGATGTGGACGTCGAGGACGGGTTCGCCTTCGCCGGGACCGTCCGCCGGGGCGGCCCGCGCGCCCCAGGACGCCGAGTCGTAGGTGCGGTGCTCGAACTGCAGGCGGCCCAGCCGGTTCAGCGTGCCGCGCAGATGGCGGCTGAGCCAGATCTGCCGGTCGAAGCCGCCGGTACCGTGCGCGAGGCGGTACCCGGCGAGCTTGGCCCCGAGGTCCGCGAGGGTCGCCCGCGTCACGCCGTCGGGGATGCCCCTGTCACGGCGCAGGGCGAGGGCGTGGGGCAGGGCGAGGAGGTAGAGGTGGGTGTAGAAGTAGCGGCCTGCCTCGCCGAGTGCGCCGGGGGCGTGCGGCCACTGATCGGCGCGCGGCGGGCCCTCGGCGGTGAACAGCGTCCGGTGGCAGTGGACGAGCGCCTCCCACAGGCGAGGGGTGCGCCCGGGGTCGGGCAGGGTCGCGAGCAGCGGAGCACGGTCGACGGCAGGGACCGCGAACAGGTCGAGGGCGGTGGCGGTCTCGGTCTCCGACCGGGGCTTCGGATCGGGCACCCGGGTGTCACCGGTCGGCGTGCACAGCGTGTCGATCCAGTCGTCGGCGTTCATCGGCTCGCCGCCTGTACGAGGAGGTGACGCAGTCGGTCGAAGCGGGCGAGGCTGTCGTCGAGGCCGCCGGGGCGGGAGCGCAGCAGCCAGCAGGCGCGCTGTTCGGCGAGCAAGGGGTCCAGGCGGCGCAGGAGTTCCGCGGCGGACGCCGGGGCGATGTGCGCGGCGGCGTCGGTGCCGGTGGTCGTCGGCTCGGTCGTGGATTCGGCCTGGAGGAGGTCCAGGGCGAAATCGGCCAGGCCGATGACGTGTCGCAGCTCCCTGAGCAGGGTCTGTCCGTCGCCCGCGGCCGGCTCCGACACGTCGAGATCGCGACGGCAGGCGTCCAGGGTGCGTCGGGCCTCGTCCAGGGCGGGCGCGGTGGGCAGGGCGGGCAGGGGCAGGGCGTCGTCGGGGCGCAGGGCGCGGATCAGCGGGGAGGCGTTGAGCAGGGGAACGCCCAGGCGTTCACCGAGTCGGCCGAGGCGGTCCAGGACGCCGCCGGTCACCCGGGCGGCGTCGAGCAGGAGGTGCTCGTCGAGGACACCGGCCGTGTCGAGGTCCCGGTTGGTGTCGAGGCACCAGCTGACGGCGCCGCCGAACAGGACCGGCGCGAAGGCGATGGACGGCGGCTCCCACATGCCGTGGTCGCCCCAGGAGGTGAGGAGGTATCCCCCGGCGCCGTGCTCGATCCCGGCCTCGGCGGCGTCGATGATGTTGGCTTCGGCGTTGTCGAGCCGGCCGAGGAGTGCGTTCCAGTTGCCGGCGCCGGGCGCCACCCAGAACGGCACGCCCGCTTTGTGCAGGGGCCCGGTGCGGGCGCGGAAGCCCTCCGCGAGCGCGTCGAGGTCGGTGCCGCGGCCCTTCCACCGTGCCGCCTCCGCGCTGTCGGCGGCGAGGACGGCCCGCGTCGTCGTGGGCGCGTCGTACTGCCAGACGACGGCGACGGCGCCGGGTGGCACGCGGGCCAGGAGTTCGGGGTGGTCGACGAAGACGTCGGCCCAGAACTCGACGGTGTATCCGGCGGTCAGCCACGGTTCCATGAGCGCGGTGACGTGGTCGAAGTAGACGGTGCCGAGGCCGTCGCGCTCGGCCTGCTCGCGGGAGGCGCCGGTGCCGAGTTCGAAGGGTTCGTCCGCGCCGATGTTCAGGCGTCTCGACCGCAGTACGCCGGTGACCTCCTTGAGGAGGGACTGGGCGAAGGCGGCGTTGTCCGGGGTGGGTGCGAGTGTGCCGGGTGGCTGGTGGACGCCGCCGCGGAGGTATCCGTCGGGGTTCTCGGCACGGTGTGCGTGGGCGGGATGGCGCAGGAAGCGCTCCATGTGGCCGAAGGTGTTCTGGTTCGGCACCAGGTCGATGCCCAGGGCGGCGCAGCGGGCGTCCAGCCAGCGCAGGTCGTCGTCGGTGAGAGGTGAGGCGTCCTGCCAGATCTCGCGGTGGGCGGCGAAGGCGTAGGTGTGCTCCGTGTAGAGCTCGAGCTGGTTGAAGCGGGCCAGGGCCAGGAGGTCGAGCCAGCGGGCGAGCGTGGCGCGGGTGGGGACGCGGTCGCGGCTGATGTCGAGGAGGAAGCCGCGGCGCTCGAAGTCCGGATGGTCGGTGATGGTGTAGCCGACCTCGGTGAAGTCGGCTCCGGCCCGCAGTTGGTCGAGAGTGGCGAGTCCGTGGCGCAGGCCGGCGGCGTCGGCGTGGGTGAGGGTGATGCCGTGGGGACCGGTGTGCAGGCGGTAGCCCTGAGCGGGCAGGTTCGGGTCCGCGGTGACCGTCACGGGTGCCCCGGTGGGGGCGCCGCCGGGAGTGGTGGTGAGGGTGCGGGGACGCGGGAAGGGGGTGACGGGCACGGACCGGCTCCTGGTTCGTGTGCGGGGTGGGGAGGGGGCCGGGAAGCACGGGACACGGGCCCGTGCTTCCCGGCATGGTGGGGGGGCTGACGGTCAGCAGCCGCCGTTGAGTTCGCAGATGTCCGAGCGGCGGGGGGAGACCTTGATGTCGTCGAACCACATGGAACTGTCGTACTTCGGCGCGAAGTTCGTCGTCGCGCCGCCGGCGAAGCTCGACCAGTACGCCTTGTCGATCTGGTCGGAGTTGGTGACGAACCGCAGGCCGGTGACCTTCGCGGCGGTCCTGCCGTTGTAGAAGACCTCGATCTCGCCGTCGGGGTTGGCCTGGCCGCCGGTGACGGTGTTGAGCTTGACGCGCTGGGCGACGTTGACCCATGCGCCCTTGGGCCAGTAGATGTCCTGGCCCGCCTGGTCCTTGAGGACGGTGTAGTCGCCGTACTGGCCCTCGTGGCCCATGTGGTAGTAGTACAGCGCCGCTTGGCCGTTCGCGGTGCGCCAGATGAAGCGGGACGAGAAGCCGTTGGTGCCGTCGCAGACCTGGCCGCCGGAGCAGGCGGCGCCGCCGGCGAGGCCCACGCCCAGCTTGCCCGCGTACTCGGTGGTGCCCCAGCTGAAGTCGCTCTGGAACTTCACCCAGAACGACAGGTAGTACTCGTTGGCCTTCGGTATCTGGAACGGGGCCTGTGCGCCGGAGTCCTCGGGGCCGATCTTGCCGCCGGGGTAGAGGACGCGCAGGCTCTTGGTCCCGCTGTGTGCCGGGGTGTTGTCCACGATCTGCGCGCGGTTGTCCATGCCGAGCGCCCAGGGGGCGGTCCAGCCGTCCTTGGCCCATTCGCCGAGGGGGTAGGGCCGACCGGCGGTGGGGCGCTCGAAGTCGTTGACGTTGGTGAGGGCCGTCGGGGCCGTCTGCCGGGCGGGGGTGGTGCCGGATGCCGGGACCGCGAGCGCGGTGGTGGCGAGTGCGGCCACGGCGGCCGCGCTGCTCCAGAGCTTGGTTCTGGTGCGCATGTGTGGGGCTCCTCTTTTCGTGACGCCGGCCGACGGCCGGCCCAGTGGGGTGGAAACAGAGGTGCTGGATCGTGCGGGTGCGGACGGGTCAGGCGAGCCAGCGCGTGAGCCCGTCGGCGATGAAGGCGTCCTCCTCTCGCAGCCACGGGTACAGGGCGCGGACGCGGGCGATCTCCTCGCCCTGTCCGGCGGACAGGCCCTCGGTGGGGTCGAGGCACCAGGTGCCTTCGAGCAGGCCCTGGCGGCGCAGCACTTCGTGGACTCCGGCGATGACCCCGGCGAACGCGTTGCGGACGTCGTAGACGGCGGCGTTGGCGTCGGTGTCGCCGGCGAGTCGGGTCAGGGCCCGCTGGCGTGCCGCCCCGTCACCGGCGCGCGCGGCGTGGACGTCGGCGAGGAGGCGGGCGGCGGAGCGGGTCCACACGGCCCAGTGGCCGAGCAGTCCGCCGGCGAAGT
The DNA here is from genome assembly GCF_053891275.1 of Streptomyces sp. YJ-C3. Classification (NCBI taxonomy): domain Bacteria; kingdom Bacillati; phylum Actinomycetota; class Actinomycetes; order Kitasatosporales; family Streptomycetaceae; genus Streptomyces; species Streptomyces sp. YJ-C3. The sequence goes on from NZ_CM132685.1 coordinate 4,910,935, forward strand.
GCCGGACCACGGGCCCGCCCGGGCCATGGACGTGGAAGGGGGTGAGCAGGTCGTCGACGATGTTGTCGTCGTTGCCGGTGTAGAGCGCGACCTGCTCGCCGCGGTCGGACGCCGTGACGCCCTGGACGAGTTCGAGGGTGCGGTAGCGGTCGAAGGGGGCGGCCTTGACGGCGACGGTGGACTCCTGGTCGGCCAGGCGTCGCCAGTAGGAGGCGGGCAAGTACCGCCCGCCGACGGCCTCTTGGAGGTAGAAGCCGACCACGGGGAGCACCTCGCCGATCGCGGCCGAACGGTCCAGCAGGTCGTCGACGGTGGCTTCGGGCAGGCCCGCCGGCGAGACGAGGACGGCGTCGTAGCCCAGCTCGCGCGCCGTTTCGGCCTCATCGACGGCTTGGCGTACGGGGCCGCAGACTCCGGCGATGCGGACGAGAGGCCGTGCTTTTGCGTGGGCGGTCATGTCGTCCGCGGCGAGTTCGAGGACGGGGCGCAGCAGGCCGTGGTCGCGGATCGCGAACTGGGTGGTGTGGACGCCGACCGCGAGCCCTCCGGCACCGGCGTCCAAGTAGTAGCGGGTCAGGGCGCGTTGGCGGCGTTCGTCGAGGCGGCGCCCGGCATCGAGGGCGAGGGGATGGGCGGGGATCACGGTGTCGCGGCGGAGGAGGGCCCTGGTGTCGTGGGCCATGGCGGCGGGCATCAGAAGCGGCCGTCCCTGCGCTCGAACTTGGTGGGCTTGTCCCAGGTCTCGCCGCCCGCGAGGAGCCAGCTCGCCTGGAGGTCGATGAGCGCGCCGAGCGGCAGGTCCGGGTAGCCGAACAGGGCATGGCACCGCGTCGCGTCGCTGAGCAGGCTGGTGGCGGGCGGTTCGCCGGTGAACTCGGGCGTGACGTCGAGGCGTTCGGCCAGGCGCCGGGCGAGGGTGTGCACGCCCGCGGTCTCGGGTCCGGTGAGGTTGAGGGTGAAGGCCTCGTCGGCGGTGGCGCGGCCGATGGAGCGCAGGACGACCTCGTTGGCGTAGCGCTGCCAGACGACGTTGACGGCGCCGGTGGCGAGGTCGACCGGAGCACCGCGCAGCAGGGTGCGGGCCAGGTCGGCGAGGACGCCGTAGCGGGGTTCGACCGCGTAGTTGAGGCGGATCAGGGCGACCGGGGTGCCGAAGGCGCGGGCGGCGTTGCGGAAGACCTGTTCGCGGCCCAGGCAGGTGATCGCGTAGTCCCCGTCGGGTGCGGTGGGGTCGCTCTCCCGGGGGCCGCCGGTGACCGGGGCGGTCATGCCGTAGACGTTGCCGGTGGACAGGGCGACGGTGCGGGCGCCCGGATAGCGGCGGGCCACGTAGGCGGGCAGCACCGTGTTGCTCATCCATGCCTGCTCGGGCGCGGTTGCCGTGCCGAACTTCGCGCCGGCCAGATGGACGACCGTGCCGGCGTCCGGGAGTTCGTTCACGGCGGCCGGGTCGGACAGATCGGCGCGCAGCGTCCGGATCCCGCGCTTTTCGAGATGCGCGGCGAGGGAACTGTCCGTCCACCGGGACACGGCGATGACCTCGGTGTCCTTTCGCCCCGCCGCGTCGAGTGCGCGGCGCGCCATGACGGATATCCCCGTGCCTGTCTTGCCTCCGGCCCCCAGGACCAGCAATGGGCCGGCCGGCCAGTCGGCGGCCTCGGCGGACAACTCCGCTCCGGGGCGGGCGAGCTCGTCCTCCAATTCCGGAACGGTCCGGGGCAGGACTTTCATTGAGAACTCCCACGCTCAGAATTCATTCCTTTTTCGAGAATGAATTTCACGAATTTGTTGAGCTGCCGTCAAGAAAGCATGCGAAACCATGGGGCGCAAGGGGTTGACGCACGAGTTTGAATGCTGCAATCTCCCGGCATGAAGTCGGCAGATGAGAAGGATTCATTCCTTCGGGGACCCAAGTACCGACGCGTCGCCGAGCGGCTCCGTTCCGAGATAGCCAGGGGCATCTGGCCGGTGGGCGCCCAGTTGCCCGTGGAACGCGAAATGGCCGAGACCCTGGGCGTCAGCATCAACACGGTGCGGCGCGCGGTCGGCGAGCTCGTCGAGGACGGGACGATCCAACGGCGCCAGGGCGCAGGCACGTTCGTCTGCCCCCGGCCGGGATCCGCCCCGATGCCGCGCCGGCTCGTGGGGGTGCTGGTGCCGTCGACGACGTACTACTATCCGCGCGTCGTCGAGGGGATCCAGCAGGTCCTGCGCGAGGCGGGGGTCAGCGTGCTGCTCGCTTCCTCCGCCTACGATCTCGACGTCGAGCGCGACGAACTGCGCGGGATGCGCGAGACCGACCTGGACGGACTGCTCCTCGTCCCGAACCTGCACCTCATGCCCGATCCGCAGGACTACGTGGACGATCTGCGCCGGCTTCCCGTCCCCTACGTGCTGGTGGAGCGGCGTCCGGCCCGGCCCGCGCCGGACGACCCGACGTCGTACGTGCGCACCGACCACGCCGGCGGTGTGTGTCTGGCCCTGCGTCACCTGTACGGCCTGGGGCACCGCCGGATCGGTCACCTGGGGCGGCTCGCCACCGGCACGTCCGACCTGGTGGCCGAGGGCTTCGACGGCGCCTGCGCCCACCTCGGGCTCTCCGTGCCGGCCGAGGCCGTCACCCGCCGCAGGACCTGGACCCCCGAGGACATCTCCTTGTACGTGCGGACTTGTGTGGACGTCGGTCTCACCGCGGTGTTCTGCCTGGGCGACCGGGACGCGGCGGCCCTCGTGGTCGAGGCGCGGCGGCAGGGCCTGCGCGTTCCGGACGACCTCGCCGTGGTCGCCTACGACGACGAGGTCGCCGAGGTCGGCGACGTGCCCCTGACCGCGGTCTCACCTCCCAAGACCCAAGTGGGCGTGCTCGCCGCCCAGTTGCTGCTGGCCCGGATGAACGGCGGACCCGACACACCGGCGCAGCGGGTCGACCTGCTGCCCCGGCTGGTCGTCCGCGCATCGTGCGGCGGCGCGTCACCGTCGGGGCCGGGCACGACCGAGGCACGTTCTCCCGCCGTTCCGACGCTCTAGCCCCCCCCAACTCCACCGATCGGCCGCCGCGTTCGACCGTGCGCGCCGGTCCGGTCGGTCATGCCCGGACGACCCCGCCCCGCCGGGTCGTCACCCGTCCGAGCCCTCCCCAGAGGAGAACCACGTGACATCCGCTGCACCCTCCGGCCGGTTGCGCATCGGCCTGGTCGGAGCCGGCTCCGTCGGCGCCGACCATGTCCGGGCCGCCGCCGGAGCCGTCTCGTATGAGATCGCCGCGGTCTGCGACACCCGGCGGGAACTCGCCGGGCAACTCGCCCCGCCCGGCGCCCCGGTGTTCACCGAACACCAGGAGATGTTCGCGCGCGCCGGGCTCGACGCCGTGATCATCACGGCCCCGCACTCCCTGCACCTGCCGATGACGCTGGAGGCCGCGCGGGCGGGGCTGCACGTTCTGGTCGAGAAACCGATGGCCACGACCGTCGAGGACTGCACCACCATGATCGCCGCCTGCGAGCGGGCCGGAGTGCTGCTGGCCGTCGGGCACGTCATCCACTTCGACCCCGTCGCGCGCGAGGCACGCCGCATCCTCACCTCGGGGCGCTACGGGACACCGCACCTGATTGCCCATCGCCGCTCCGCTCACTACACCCCGGGGTCGCGGCCCTCCTGGTTCTTCGACCCGGTCGTCGCAGGCGGCGGCATCGTCCTCAACGTAGGCACCCACGGGCTGGACCGTATCCAGTGGTTCGCCGGCTCCCCCGTCGCCCGGGTCACCGGAACCGTCCGCGGCCGCCCCGGCATGGACGTGGAGACGGACGCGCTCGCCCTGATCGACCTCGAGAACGGCGTCAGCGCCAACATCACCCTCACCAGCCGCGGCGTGCCCTTCTACGACGAGACCGAGATCATGCTCGACGAGGCCACGCTCCGGCTGTCCCACCACGACGGCCTCAGCCTCCTGCGCGGCGGCCGGTCCGAACCCCTGGCCGACCGCGGCCCCGGGCACGAGCGGGCCTTCCGCGCCCAACTGGACGGCTTCGCCGCGGCCGTTCGCGGTGAGGACGCCGCCGCGTACGTGACCGGCGACTACGGCCGCTCGGTCGTCGCCGCGGCCCTGGCCGTCTACGCGGCGTCCGAGCGCGCCGCGCCCGTCGTGCTCGGCGCCCCGGCCCCGGTACCGGCCTCATGAGCCGACTCGCCTTCAGCACGCTCGGATGCCCCGAGGCCGATGTCGACGAGGTGATCCGCCTCGCCCGCGCCCACGGCGTGACGACGGTCGAACTGCGGTGCACCGAAGGTCAGTTGATCGCCCCCGGCACTCCGCCCGACAAGGTCGCCCGGCTCGCCACGACGCTGAGCGGGGCAGGTCTGAGCGTGGCCTGTCTCGCGTCGTACGTCCGCCTCACCGGCGGCCCCGAACAGCTGGAACTGCTCGTCGACGTCCTCGGCCAGGCGGCCCGGCTGGGCACCGACGGGGTGCGCGTCTTCGGCGGCGAGTACGACGGCACGCCCGGCGAACGGCGGCGGCGTGCGGTCCGCATGCTGGCCGCGGCGGCTCCGCACGCGGAGGACCTCGGGGTGTCGATCCTGCTGGAGACCCACGACGCTTTCCTCACCGGCGACCTGGTCGCGCAGGTCCTCGAAGGGGTCGACTCCCCCGCCGTCGGTGCCGTCTGGGACGTGGTCAACCCCTGGCGGGCCGGCGAGCCCCTGGCCGCCACCGCCCGCCGACTGGCCCCCTGGCTCCGGCACGCCCAGCTCAAGGACGTCGCCACCACGACCGACCTGCGGCCCGTACTCCCCGGGCACGGCGCCGTGCCACTGCACGACATGCTCCGCGCGCTGCGGCAGATCGACTACACCGGCCCGCTCAGCCTGGAGTGGGAACGCGCCTGGTACCCGGACGCCGACCCGCTCGACCACGCCCTCACCGCATTCCGGTCCCTCTTCGACGGTCCCGGGCGTCCATGACGGCGGGCGCGAACGGCACGGCCGCTTCCGCCTCCCTCGCCCCGGACCCCCTCTTACGGCGCTGCCGGTGCCCGCAGCGGCCTCCGCGCCGTCGCGTCCCCGACCCCGCACGGCCTCGTACTCGTCCCCTCCCACGACAAGGAGTGCACCATGCGCATCGCACCGCACGGCCGGTCCCCCGGCAGACGCACCGTCCTGCGCGCCGCTCTCGGTACCACCCTCGCGGCGGCGACCGCCGGGTGCGGCACCGCGGCCGCCGATCGCCGGAACCCGGACGGCCCGCTCACCCTGTGGTCCGCCCTGCGCGGGACCGACACCATGGTCGCGAAGTGGAACGAGCTTCACCCCGACGACCCCGTGGTCTTCGACATGGTCACCTCCGGCCTCGCGGGCGGCAACGCCAAGCTGTCCAACGCGGCCCGCGCGGGCAACGCCCCCGACATCGTCTCGCTCGTCGACGCAGACCTGCCCTCGTTCGCGATCGACGGCGTCTGCGCCGACGTCACCGCTCTCGTCACCCCGCGGCTGCGCTCCCAACTCGGGCCGCAGGCGTGGACCAACGCCGAACTGGGCGGCCGTGCGTGGGGCATCCCGCTCGACCTCGGGCCGATGATGTTCGTCTACCGCGAGGACATCCTGCGCAAGCACCGCATCCAGGCGCCGACGACCTGGGCCGAGTACCGGGACGCCGCACGTCGCCTCAAGCGGTCCGACCCCCGGCTGCGCCTGGGCACCCTGCACCCCAACGCGTACAACGTGCTCGCCGCCCACGCCATGCAGGCCGGCGGTCAGTGGTTCGACATCACCGACGATGCCTGGAAGGTGGACTTCCTGGACGAATCCTCGGTGCGCGTCGCCGAGTTCTGGCAGTCCATGGTCGACGAGGACCTGCTCATGGTCGCCCCCGGCAGCAGCCAGGAATGGATGTCGGCCCTCGCCGGCGGCCGCGTCGCCTCGCACCTGGTGGGGCCGTGGGGCCTCGCAGCCCTGTCCCGCACGGTCCCCGACACCGCCGGCAGCTGGCGGGCGGCACCGCTGCCGCAATGGGACCCGGACAAGCCGGTGGTCGGCACGGACGGCGTCTCCGTCCACGCCATCACCGCCGACAGCAACAAGAAGGAGCGGGCGATGAAGTTCATCGAGTGGCTCACCACATCACCCGAGGCCATCGTCGCCCGCCTCGGCGGCGGCACGTCCAGCCTCTTCCCCGCCGCCACCGACCTCGTCAGGCCCGCGTCCCGCCAGTTCACGCCCGACTTCTACGCGGGGCAGAACGTCTACGGGCTGTTCGCCGGCCAGTCGAAGATCCTGCGCACCGGCTGGGTCTGGGGTCCGCGCATGCAGGCCACCGCGACGTCCCTGCACCAGGCTCTCGCCCGGCTCAAGTACGGCACCACCATCACGGACGCCCTGCGCCAGGCGCAGGCGGAGACGCTGCCGGACCTGCGCAGCCTGGGACTCTCGGTGAGGACGGCATGAGCACCATCACCCGGCCCACCACGGCTGCCACCGCACGCACCCGCCGCAGCGCCACGGCCCCGGCCCGACGGACCGGCCGCGCCTCCCGGCGCGTCGCCGTCGGTGTGCTGCTCGGTCCGTTCGTGGCCCTGCTGCTCGCCGTCTTCATCCTGCCGACGCTGTACGCGCTCTACCTGAGCTTCTTCTCCACCACCCACGAAGGACTCGGCTTCGGCAATGCGCACACCGCGTGGGCCGGGCTGCGCAACTACGCGGCCGTGCTGGACGATCCGTCGTTCGTCCGCGGTGTCGGCATCACCTTGCTGTACGCGCTGGTGTTCATCCCCGCCGTCGTGGCCGGCGCCCTGGTCCTCGCCCTGCTGTTCGACTCCGGCTGGATCCGCGCCCGCCCGCTCAGCCAGACGGTGCTGTTCGTCCCGCACGCCGTGCCCGGGATCATCGCCACGGTGATCTGGCTGTACCTCTACACGCCGGGCATCTCCCCGGTGCTCGGGGCGCTGGAGGACCTCTCGGTCGACGTCGACTTCCTGTCGCTCGACATGCTCGTACCGTCCCTGGTGAACATCGCGATGTGGAGCGGTCTCGGCTACACGACGGTGATCTTCTTCGCGGCGCTGCGCGCGATACCCCCCGACGTCACCGAGGCCGCCGCGGTGGACGGCGCCGGCCCCGTGCGCACCGCGCTGCGGATCAAGGTGCCGATGATCCGCAGCACCGTCACCACGATCGTCATCTTCACCACCATCGGGGCGCTGCAGCTGTTCACCGAACCGATGCTGCTGAGCAAGACCAGCCCGCTGGTGGGTCCGCGGTTCACCCCCAGCATGTACATCTACGACGCCGCGTTCACCCGCAACAACTACGGCCTCGCGGCCGCCGCCTCCATGCTGCTCCTCGGCGTGTGCTGCCTCCTGTCCTTCGCCGTCACCCGAGTGACCGCGGAACGCCCGAAGAAGGTGAGAGCGTGACGACGACCATCCCCTCCCCGAGACGCCGGTCCACGGTGCCGAACAGCCCTGCCGGCAGCGGCCGTTGGTCCAGCCGGACCGTGGCGAACCTGCTGGTCGCCGTCGCCGCTCTGTACGCTTTGCTCCCGCTGGTCTGGCTGCTCATGGCATCGACCGTCGACCGGCAGTCGCTGTTCGCGTCCGACTTCTTCGACCCGAAGAACTTCGCGCTGCTGGACAACCTCCGTGCGCTGCTGGACGAGGGCGACGGAATCTTCCTGCGCTGGTACGGCAACAGCCTGCTGTACGCGGTACTCGGCGCGGGGCTCGGCGCGCTCATCAGCGTCGCGGCCGGATACGCCTTCGAGAAGTACGAGTTCGCCGGAAAACGGCAGCTCTTCGCGCTGGTCCTGGTGTCCGTGATGGTGCCGGCCACCGTCCTGGCCCTCCCGCTGTACCTGATGGTCTCCGGCGTGCACCTGGCCAACACCGTGTGGTCCGTGTTCGTCCCCGTCCTGTTCAACCCCTTCGGGGTCTACCTGGGACGGCTGTTCGCGGCCTCGTACGTGCCCGGCGAAGTCCTCGAGGCCGCGCGCGTGGACGGGGCCGACGAGCTGCGGACCTTCCTGTCGGTAGGACTGCGGATGATGGCCCCGGGCTATGTGACGATCTTCCTGTTCCAGCTCACCGCGATCTGGAACAACTTCTTCCTGCCGCTGGTGATGCTCAACGACGAGAAGCTCTACCCGCTCAGCCTCGGCCTCTACAGCTGGAACGCCGCCGCACCGATCGTTCCCGACTACTACCCGCTCATGGTGATCGGTTCCCTGCTGGCGCTCCTGCCGCTGGTGATCGCGTTCGTGCTGCTGCAGCGGTTCTGGAAGTCGGGGCTCACCGCGGGTTCCGTGAAGTAGCCGCACGGCGTGCGGGCCGGTCGGCCGAGGTCCGCGACGGGCTCGGCCGACCGGACGTGCGGTGCGGGCGCCCGTGATGTCGGGCGGCGTTTTGCCGAGCCGGCAACAGAAGTGGCGGGACCCGATGCGGTGGGACGACAGTGGGCCCGTGACTGACAACATTTCGGCAGGATCGACTGCGTTCGGCGCGTCACCGACGGGTGACGGATACGTCGGAGACCCCGCGGTGCGGGCAGAGTGGGACAACCGGTACGCCGACCGGGCGCAGCTGTGGAGCGGTCAACCGAACGGTGCGCTGGTGGCAGAGGTCTCCGGGCTCACCCCGGGGCGGGTGCTCGACGTCGGCTGCGGCGAGGGCGCGGACGCCATCTGGCTCGCGCGCGGCGGCTGGGACGTGACCGCGCTCGAGGTCTCCGGAGTGGCACTGGAGCGGGCCGCCGAGCATGCGCGGGACGCCGGCCAGACCGTTCGCTGGGTGCACGCCACGCTGACGGAGGCGGCGCTCCCGCCGGCCTCCTTCGACCTGGTCTCCGCGCAGTACCCGGCCCTCCTGCGCACCCCCGACGCCGCCGCCGAGCGCGCGCTGCTCGCGGCCGTCGCGCCCGGCGGCGTCCTGCTGCTCGTGCACCATGCGGGGATGGACACGCACGGCCCGGACGACGGCGGCTTCGACCCGGCCGACTACGTCTGGCCGTCGATGGTCTCCGCCCTGTTCGACGAGGACTGGGAGGTGCAGGTCGACGAGGAGCGACCGCGGGTGGCGCCCGAGGGCGGGGCCGGGGCGCATCACACGGACGACGTGGTGGTGCGCGCGCGCCGGCTGCGCTGAGACCGCTCCGCTTCCTCCAGGCGAGCGAGCGGCTGATCGGCGGGGTGGCAGCGCGGTAGAACGAGGGGCACCGCCCGTCACACCCGGGATCCAAGACCCACGAGGCGGTGCGGTCCCTCGGCTCCCTCGGGGGCGGGACCGCCACCGGCCCCGACGTGGAGGCGAACATCTACTGAGCCGGCCGGGCGCTCAGGAGCGCAGCGCGGCCTCGCCGGAGCGGACGGCACGCAGGGCGCGTTCGACGGTCTCCTCGCTCTCGCCGACCGGTGCCACGTAGTCGAGGACGTCGCGCGCGGCCGGCCCCCCGAGCGTGCGGGTGATGACCCAGGTGGCGAGGTACTGCGCTGCCAGGCAGCCGCCCGCCGTGGCGATGTTCCCCTCGGCGTGGAAGGGGGCGTCCAGCACGGTCACGTCGCAGGCTTCCACGAAGGGCTGGCTCGTCCGGTCCGTGCAGGCCGGCATGCCCGTCAGCAGCCCGAGCCGGGCCAGCACCGGTGCGCCGGAGCACTGCGAGCCGATCAACTGACGTACGGGGTCGAGCGAGAGCCGGGAGATCAGCCGGTCGTCGGCGACCACCTCGCGTGTCTGCACCCCGCTGCCGATCAGCACGACATCGGCCTCGGTCACGAATTCCATGGGCCGTTGCCCGGCCACCTCGACGCCGCTCATCGAAGTGACCCGCGGCGCCGGCGTCGTGATGAAGGCCTCCAGGCCGTCCTTGCGGCAGCGATCGCCGATCGGAACCGGGCCCGGCGGGACTCAGCGCCCGGGGCCCCTGCGTGACGTACAACTGACCAGCCGGTAGGGCGATTTCACCCCTCGCCCCCACTCCGCTCTCCCCCATTCCGGGCGAGGTCTCCGGACCCGGGGGTCTCGGCGCACACACTCCCCTCGGTCGGCCTCTCGGCCGCCGACGGCACGTCGGTGACGGGCAGAGCCTTGGCCGAGCGCCCGCCGACGGCGGGGGCGAAGAAGATCGCCAGGGTGGTGAGCGCGAGGACGGCGATCATGGCGGTGCGCAGGCCGTAGTGGTCGCCGAGGAAGCCGAGGCCGGGAGGGCCGACGAGGAAGGCGATGTAGCCGATCATCGCGACCAGGCTGACCCGGGCCGCCGCGTCGGGGCCGGAGTCACCCGCGGCCGAGAGGGCGACGGGGAACCCGAGCGAGGCCCCCAGCCCCCAGAAGAGGACCGCGGCGCCGGCCAGGACGGCCGAGTCGGCGAAGACGACCAGGGCGATGCCGAGGGTCGCGGAGACGGCGCTGGCCCGGACGACGGGGGCGCGGCCGAGACGGTCGATGAAGAACCCGCCGGAGAAGCGTCCCAGGGTCATGGCCGCCGCGAAGCCCGCGTAGACGGCCGAGCCCAGAGCGGGGTCGACGTCGTGGCCGTCGACCATGAGCAGCGGCAGCCAGTCGTTCGCCGCTCCTTCGGCGAGCGCCATGGCCAGGATGACGCCACCGATCAGGAGCAGCCTGTTGTCCTTCCAGAGCCGCGCTCGTGATGATCCGGTGTGCTCCTGGGCCGGCCGGACGCCGCTGCGCTTGCCCACGGCGCCGGGAATGGCCCGGATTCCGTAGGCGAACATGCCCGCCGTCACGGCGAACACGGCCGCCATGTGCCACAGCACCGGGAAGTCGACGGCGGTGCACCAGATGCCGATCCCCGCCCCCACGACGGTTCCGAGGCTGAAGAAGCCGTGCAGCGTGGGCAGGACCGTCCGACCGGTGACCTGCTCGACCTCGGCACCGTCGATGTTGATCGCGACCTCCCCGCCACCCATCCCGGCGCCGAAGAGGAACAGTCCGGACGTGACGGCGGGGGCGGAGGAGAGCATCGCGCCGCCGCCGATGACGGCGAGGCCGAGGATGACGAGCAGGGTGCCGACGCCCATGACGGGACGGGTGCCGAAGCGGGCGACGAGCGCTCCGGAGCCGAGGATGCCGGCCATGGAGCCGACGGACAGTCCGAACAGGACGAGCCCCATCTGCGCGGTCGAGGCGTCGAGTCGGTCCCTGATGTCGGGTGTGCGGGTCACCCAGGAGGAGATCGACAGGCCGGGTATGAGGAAGAACAGGAACAATGCTGTCCGGCGGCGGCGCGTGGCCAGGTCCATGAGGTCTCTTTCACGTGAACGCGGCAGGGTGGTGACACCAGCGACTGAGTATGTACAAACGTACACGCCCGCGGAGGCAGGAGGCAGAGGATCACGTGACCGGTACCTCTCGTGGCCCGAACGACCCGGGACGCCGGGACCGCATCATCGACGCGGCACTGGACGTCATCGCCGAACACGGGGTCACCGGCGCCACACACCGGCGTATCGCCGAGGCCGCGGGAGTTCCGCTCGGGTCGATGACCTACTACTTCGGGGGCATGCAGGACCTGTTGATCGAAGCTTTCACCCGTCTCGCCGAGTCGATGTCCGCCCGCTACCACCAGCAGCTGCGCGCCGCCGACACGGTCACGGAGGCGCGCGCCGCCGTGGTGGAGATCATCTGCGGGCCGCAGCACGGAAGCCGCCGGGAGCTCATCCTCTGCTACGAGCTGTACGCCTTCGCCTCGCGCAATCCAGCGCTGCTCGGGGTCATCAGGTCCTGGCTGAACGCCAGTCGGACGTCGCTGAGCAGGCACTTCGATCCTCGGACGGCTCGCGCTCTGGACGCGCTGGTGGAGGGCCTGTCCATCCACAATTCGCTGGACGCGGAGCCGATGCCGCGCGAGGACGTCGCCGCCATCGTCGAAGCGGTCGGCGTCAATCTCCCGCCCCAGGATCCTGACCGCGCCTGAACCTGTGCGCACCGGCCACTGAGTCCCGCACTCCTCGCAGCCGGTCCCCCGCGCGGGCCGGCCCGGCGCGACGCTTCGTATCCTGCTCTGGTGATCGCCATGCCCCGCCACTGCCCCCGATGCCGATGCCCCCTGCGATGACCAGCGCTTCCCCGGAGGGCGAGCCGCATCAGGACGTGACCCTGCGGCAGATCCTCGACTACGACGAGGACGGTGTGCTGCGCCTGCACGTCGCGCCGCGCGGGCAGGACGTCGCCGTACGCGGGGTGATCATCGGCGAGGAGGACGCCGCGCGTTCCCACGACGGACGGATCGTGCTCGCCACGGGGCTCGCGTCGGACGAGGCGGCGGCCGAGCGGGTGCGCGAGGTGGCCGCCTCGGGGGCCGTCGCCGTCGTGCTGCGCGGCGTGGACGGGGCGCCACCGGCACCCGGCATCGTCGAGGCGGCGCGGGAGAGCGGCATCGCCGTGCTCGTGCGGGCCGGGTGGGCGGACTGGGCGGACACGGTCGAACTGCTGCGGTCCGCCTCGGCGTTCGCCGCCGTGGGCACCGGTCATCGGTCCGCGGGCGACATCGCCGGTGGCGGGCTCGCCGTGCTGGCCGCGGAGGCCGCTCGGTACTGCCGGGCCTCCATCACCGTGGAGGACACCCAGTTCCGCGTCCTGGCCCATTCCGCGACCGGGCCCGACGCCGATCCGATGCGCCGGTCCACGATCCTCGGCGGCAAGGTCCCCGACTGGCGGGTGACCGAACTGCGACGGGCCGGACTGCTGCGCGCCCTGTGGACCTCCCGCGACGTCATCCACCGGCCGGCGGACGACACGGGCCCCGAGCGTCTGGTCGTCGCGATCCGCAGCGGCGGCGAGATCCTCGGCTCGATCTGGGCGGCGGCCGACGGGCGGAGCTTCTCGGCGGACGCCCCGGAGGCACTGCGCCGTGCCGCGGAGGTCGCCGCGCCCTATCTGCTGCAGCACCGCCTCCGGGTCAGCAGCAACCGGCGCCGCGAGGAACACGCCGTACGGGGTCTGCTGTCCGGCGACGGCGACCGCCGCACCCACGTGTGGGCGCTCGGCCTGACCCCGGAGGAGCCCTGCGCCGTGCTGGTCGCCGAGAGCGGCAACAGCGCCGCCCCGTTCCCCGAGCGCACCTTCCAGGCACTCGCCCTGCAGGCCCAGGCGCATCGGCCCACCGCCCGCTACCTGCGCGAGAGCCACCGGCTCACCGTGCTGCTGCCCGTGCCCGACGCCGACGAACGCGATGTCGCCCAACTCGCCCGCGACCTCGCCTCGCTGGCCGCCGCCATGCCGGACGCCCCGGACGTATGGGTCGGCGCGGGACCCGTGGTGACCTCGCCCCTGGACGCCGTCGCGTCGTGCGAGGAGGCGCGGCTCGTCGTCCGTGCCCTGCGGGAACGCGAGGCGCGGGCCCCGAGGACGCCGGACGGACCGAGTGAGCGGGCTGCCGCCCGGTATGCCGCTCCCGGAGACCTCCGGCAGAGTGTGGCGGTGCTGCGGATCCTCGACGCGATCCGGCCGCTGTGGGAGCGGGCCGGCGGGCCGGTCCACGACATGGTGCTCGCCGATCTGGCCACGGGAGGTGAGCTGGTCCGCTCGCTCGCCGCCTACCTGGACGCCGCGGGCGACATCCCGCGCGCCGCGCAGCGGCTCGTCCTGCACCCCAACACGCTGCGCTATCGGCTCAAGCGCGTACGGGAACGCCTCGGCATCGACCTCGACGACCCCGACACGCGTCTGATCGTCACCCTCGCGGTGCGCCTCGCCGAGCCCGGCGGTCTGCCTCCCGCCCGGGGGTTTTGACCGTGTTCGGGTGGGTGTTAGGAGCGACGGACAAGGAACTGCCGGTCTTTTGGAGCCGATCACGATGACGGGGCGGACCGTGGACGCGAGTCTCTAGGCACTCCCCCTTCGCCGTTCCGAAAGCCTGCACGTGACTTCGCACCCTGTCCCCGCCCCGACCCCGCGCCCGGCCGACGACCGTGTCCACGCCGTCCTGCGGCACGCCGTCGACGAGGGGCTGATCAGCACCGAGCAGCCTGTCGCCGGGTTCCTCGACACCGACGGCGTCCGCGCGTCGGTCGCCTCTCTGCACGCCGCGTTCGACACCGTCCCCGACGTGCTGCACACCTTCGCCGTCAAGGCCTCGTCGCTGATTCCCGTGCTGCGGCTGCTCACCGACCTCGGCATGGGCTGCGAGGTCGCGAGCCCGGGTGAGCTGCGGCTCGCCCTGGACGCCGGATGCGCTCCCGAACGCATCGTGCTCGACTCCCCCGCCAAGACCCGCGAGGAGATCGCCGAGGCGCTGGCCCTGGGCGTCGCCCTGAACGCCGACAACCTCGACGAGCTGCTTCGCGTCGACGCCCTGCGCCCCGACGACTGCGCCTCCGTCATCGGACTGCGGGTCAACCCCCAGGTCGGCGGCGGGTCCATCGGCGCGATGAGCACCGCCACCGCCACGTCGAAGTTCGGCGTCGCGCTGCGCGACGCGGGCGGGCGCGAGCGGGTCGTCGAGGCGTTCGTGCGCCGCCCGTGGCTGACCCGGCTGCATGCCCATGTCGGCTCGCAGGGCTGCCCGTTGGAGCTGATCGCCGAGGGCATCGCCGAGACGTACCGCCTCGCGGAGGAGATCAACGCCGCCGTCGGCCGGCAGCAGATCACCAGTCTCGACATCGGCGGCGGCCTGCCCGTCAACTTCGCCGACGACGACGTGCGCCCCACCTACGACGACTACACGCGCGCCCTGCGGGCCGCGGAGCCCGGGCTGTTCGACGGGCGGTACGGCCTGGTCACCGAGTTCGGGCGCTCGCTCCTGGCCAAGAACGGCTTCATCGCGGCCCGGGTCGAGTACGCGAAGCAGTCCGGGGGCCGCCGGATCGCCGTGACGCACGCGGGCGCGCAGACCGCGACCCGCACCGTACTCATGCCCGGCGCCTGGCCGTTGCGCGTCGGCGCCTTCGACGCCCAGGGACACCCGAAGCCCGGTCCCGCCGTGCCCCAGGACGTCGCGGGGCCGTGCTGCTTCGCCGGCGACGTCGTCGCCGAGGGCCGCGACCTGCCGCTGTTGGAGGAGGGTGACCTCGTCGTCCTGCGGGACACCGGGGCCTACTACTTCTCGACGCCGTGGGCCTACAACAGCCTGCCCAGGCCCGGCGTGCACGGATACGCCACGGACACCGAGGGCCGGGTGCGGTGCGTCCCGGTGCGCGACGCGCAGACCCTCGACGAGATCGCGGCCGAGAGCGGCGCCCGGCACGCCGACCGGCTGAGCGCGCTCGCCCGCGCCACGCACTGATCCACCCGGGGTGGCTGCGCCTCCCCGTCCCGCACGACGCCGATGCCCACCGTTTCGACGTTCCGAGGATCCGCCATGCCCCCGTCCGCCATACCCGACGCCGCTGCCGCCGCACCCGCCCGTCCGCTGCGCCGCACCCTCGCCCTGGGCGGGGCCGTAGTCGCCCTGCTGCTCAGCCTGGCCGTCGGTCTGACGAGCCAGGCGCCCACGCTCTGGGGCCTGTTGCCGATCGCGCTGTACGCGGTGCTGGCCCTCACCGGCCTCGATCTCGTCCTCGTCACCGGCGTCGCCCTGATCAGTGCCGCGCTCGTGGCCCTGCCCTCTCCCGGGCGGGCCGGTGACGTGCTCGGTGCCTCCGTGACCGATCCGGTGACGGTCATCGGCCTGATCATCGTGCTCGGTTCGGCGGCCGGCGAGGTACTGCGCCGCACCGGCGTCGCGGACACCCTCGTCCGCGGCATCATGCGGGCCGCGGCCGGCCGCGGCACCACCGTCCTCATGTACGGGATGATGGCGGCCTGCATGGTCCTGGTGGCCGGCCTCGGCACCCTCGCCGGGGCGCTGGCCATCGCCGCGCCCCTGCTGGTGCCGGTCGCGGCCCGGGCCGGCTTCACCCGCTCGGCGACCGCGGCGACGATGTTCCTCGGCGGCTGCGCCGGGCTCGCCCTCGCCCCGTTCGCCGGTTCCAACATCGCCATCATGAACACCGCCGACGCCGGCTACTTCACCTATGTCGCCGTCGGCGCCGGCCCGCTCGCCGTGCTGTCACTGCTGCTCGCCGCCGTGGTGGTGCCCTGGGTACAGCGGCGCAGCGCCGCCCGGGGAGACCACTACCTCCCCGAGGAGGTGACCGAGGAGCGGCAGGTCACCCCGACACCGCAGGAGGCCGCCCGTACCCGGCGCGCCACGTGGGTGTTCGTCGGGACGCTCGCCGCCACCGTCTGCTACGCCACGCTGACCAAGGCCGACACCACCTTCCCGCTGATCGCGCTGCCGCTGCTGATCGTGGTGACGGCGGCCGCGGCCGGTCTCTCCCCGCGCAGCGCGGGCGCCGCGGTGCTGACCGGAGCGCGCCGCATGCTCCCGATGCTGCTGCTCTTCTGGATGCTGGCCGCCCTGTTCGGGTTCATCGATCTGTTGCAGCCGTACGACGTGGTCCTCGACCGGTTCGGTCCGGGCCTGCGCGGGCTGTCGGCCGTGCCGTTCGCCCTGGCGGTGGCGGCCCTGGGATGGGTGGGCGTGCCGGGGGCGACCGCGGCGCAGGTCATCCTCATCGGCGAGGTGTTCGGGCCGCTCGGTGACGAACTGGGCATCGGTCCGGCCGCCTGGGTGATCATTCTGCTCTGGGCGTCCAAAGCGGACACCTACGGCCCGCTCCCCAACGCCAACATGGTCGGGGCCATGGGCATGGCCCGCGCCGACCGCCTGCCCTATCTCCTCGGCACGGGCTGGGCACTGCTCGTCCCCGCGTGCGCGCTCTACACCGTGCTGCTCGTCCTCGTCCTGTGACCGCCCGCCGCCCCGCACCGACCGAACCTCCCCGGAAGCGAGCCGACATGACCGCCCCCACCGCCCCGTACGACGTCCTGATCACCGGCGGCACCGTCATCGACGGAACCGGCGCCGCACCGCGCCGCGCCGACGTCGGTGTCCGTGACGGGCGCGTCGTCCATGTCGGCGCGCCCGACCCGGCGGCGGCCGCCACCACCGTCGTCGACGCGGCCGGACTCACGGTCACCGCGGGCTTCATCGACCTCCACTCGCACGCGGACTTCTCCGTCCTGGCGATGCCCGACGCGGAGGCCTGTCTGCGGCAGGGCGTGACGACCGTGGTGACCGGCAACTGCGGCCTGTCACCGTTCCCGCTGGCCACGGGCGAGGACCCGGCCGCGGGCGGACCCGGCACGCTCGCCGGGGCCCAGTGGGCCGACCTCGACGCGTTCGCCGCGGCCGTGGAGGCGGCGCGTCCCGCCCTCAACGTGGCCCCGCTGGTCGGGCACGGCGCCCTGCGCACCGCGGTGACGGGCGCCGCCCGCACCGCGGCGGGGCCGGCCGAACTCGACGCCATGCAAGCCCTGTTGGCGACCGCGGCCGCCCAGGGCGTGTTCGGCATGTCGACGGGCCTGATCTACGCCCCGGGCTCCTTCGCGAGCACGGACGAGATCGTCGCCCTGGCCTCCGAGGCCGCCCGGCACGGACTGCTGTACGCGACCCACATGCGCGACGAGGGCGACCGGCTCATCGAGGCCGTCGAGGAGGCCGTGGGCGTCGCGACGGCGTCCGGGGTCCGCCTCCAGGTCTCGCACCTCAAGGCGATGGGGCCGGCGAACCACGGCAAGGTCGACCAGGCCCTGTCGCTGATCGACGCGGCCGCCGCGGACGGCCTCGACGTGGCCTGCGACGTCTACCCGTACACCGCGTCCTCCACCCGGCTCACCTCGCGGCTGCCCGACTGGGCGATGGACGGCGGCCCCGCCGCCCTGCTGGAGCGGCTCGCCGACCCCGCCACCCGTGAGCGGATCCTCGCGGACCTGCGGCCCGCCGTCGGCCGGACCTTCCTGCCCGAGGGAGTCGTCCTGGCGATGATGGGCCCGGGCCGCTACAGCGACCGGATCGGCGACAGCATCGCCGACATCGCCCGCGACGAGGGCACCGAACCGGCCGCCGCCGTCCTCGACGTCCTGGCCGCGCACCAGGGCGAGGTGATGATCGTCAACCACGCCATGGCGGAGCGTGACGTCGACACCGTGCTGCGCCACCCGGACAGTGCCGTCGCCAGTGACGGCTGGGTGCTCCACGCCTCGGGCGACGGCCACCCCCATCCGCGCAACTTCGGTACGTTCGCCCGGGTCATCGGCCGCTACGTCCGCGAGAACCAGGTCCTCGAACTCGCCGACGCCGTACGGAAGATGACGTCCCTGCCCGCGTCACGCCTGCCGCTGCCCGACCGCGGCACCGTGGCGCCGGGACAGGTCGCCGACCTGGTCGTCCTGGACCCGTCGGCCGTCATCGACACGGCGACGTTCGCCGATCCCTGGCAGTACGCGACCGGGGTGCGCGATGTGCTCGTCGCCGGCGAGTTCGTCCTGCGCGACGGCGCGATGACGTCGGCCCGGCCGGGCCGGGTGCTGCGCCGGGACCGTTCGGCGGCGGGATCGCTGGGTTCCTGATCGATAGCGCGGTGACGCCGGAGAGCCGGCTGGGCCCGAGCCCCGGCTGTGGTTCCAGCTCGTCCCGGAGCACAAGCGTGTGAAGAACCGTGTGCACCTCGGCCTCCGCGCCGTCGACGTGGAGGCCGAGGTCGTCCGCCTGACCGGGCTGGGGGCAGCGGTTCTCGCGCGTCATGACGGCCGCACCGTCCTCGCCGACCCCGAAGGCAACGAGTTCTGCCTGTTCCCGCAGCGCACGTAGGCGTGTCCCGCGGGTCAGACCAGGCCCGTCACGATCACCGTGACGCGCGCTTCGGCGGCCTGCTCCGGGTGCGCCGACGCCAGATACGCGTCGACGGCTCTGCGGGCGTCGCGGGCGACGTCCACCGTGCGGGCCTTCTCGACGGCGACGAGCTGGATCTCGATGTTCCAGGGGCCTGTGCCGCCGTCCGCCCGGGTCAGCCGGACTCCGGCCGGTGCCGCCCCGTTCGACGCCTGTCCCGGCCGGGTGAGTGCCGAGCGCAGCCGGCCGGCCAGGTTGGGCTTGAGGAAGGCGACGCCGGGCAGGTCCGCCACGGCCCGCGCGATCTCGTCGGTGAGCGCGCCGGGCGCGGATTGCTGAGTCATCGGGAACGACCTTCCTGGCCGAGGTCCGTGCTGTCGATGAGGCCGGTGACGGTGATGTCCACGGCAGTGATGTCCAGGCCCAGGTCACGGTCCCCCGCGTCGCGCACCCGCGTGCGAACGTCCTCGGCGAGGTCGAGCAGGGCGGCGTCGGAAGGCGCGTGGATCTCGAGGCGGACCTCGGCCGGTCCGGTGGCGGCACCACCCCCGGACGCAGGCCGGATACGACAGGAGCCCGCCTTGACCCCGGGCACCGTCTCGGCCGCCGCACGCAGGGTCCGCGCGGCGACCGCCTCCATGATCCACAGATTCTCGTCCGGCTCCCCCAGCGGCAGGGGGCGGCCGGGGCGCAGTTCGAGGCGGACGACGTCCATCACCCGCCGGGTCAGCGACGAGGCGTCCCAGCCGGACGTGTCCGGGGACTCCTCCCGCAGGCCGCGTACCGCGACCTCCAGCCGGTCGAGATCGCGTACCGCCTCCTGGCAGTGGAGGCAGGTGTCCAGGTGCGGGTCGTCCGCCTGTTCCTCCCAGGCCGTCCAGACCTCGGACAGCAGCCTCCCGCAGGGCAGCTCCTCGTCGTCGTCGGCGCCGGAGCGGGTGTTGGGCGGGTCGGTGTGAGCGGTCATCGCCAGGCCCCCATCGCTTGTGTCAGGCAGCGTCGTGCACGGAAGACACGGGCGCGGACAGCCTCCTGACTGATACCGACCGCGTCCGCAATGAATTCGTAGGACTGACCGTCCACTTCTCTCAGCACCCAACAGGCTCGCTGCTCCGCCGACAACAGGTCGAGCGCGCCGCGAAGCTCCCGCACGGCGTCACGCCCCTCGGCGATCCGGGCCGGGGACACCGCGTGCTCGGGTGCGGGCACCTCGCCCGCCGTCTCCAGCGGCGCCACCGGCTTGCGGGCGCGCAGGACGTTCAGGCAGCGATTGGTCACGATGCGGTACGTCCAGGTGCCGAACGACGACCGGCCGTGGAACTCGGGCAGCCGCCGCCAGGCACTGATGAACGCCTCCTGAACGGCGTCCTCGGCCTCGGTGCGCTTCCCGAGCAGGCGCGTGGCCAGATGGATCAGCGCCGGGGCGTGGCGCTGCACCAGGACCGCGAAGGCGTCCTCGTCCCCTTCCGCGGCCCGGGCCGTCAGCAGAGCGTCGTCGCCTTCGCCCTGGCCGTCCGGCGGTGCGGTGTGTTTGCGGGCCCCCGCCACTGAGCGGCTCCTCTCGTCTCGTCCTGATCGTTGGACACGTATGCGCCGCTTTTGTGACGCGTCACTTCCACGGAGCGCCGGCAAGCGACTCCGACATGGTCGATCCGTTGCGAGAGGGGAGGCGGATTGCCCCGGAACGATACTTCACCCGATCGGGTGCCACAGTGGACCCGCCATGAGCACGACTACGCCGACCTGCTGGTGGAGTACGGGGTCCCGATCTCGGACGTGAGGTGAACCGCGTGCGGGTTCACAGGCCGAGCCTAGCCACCCGCGGCCGGGCCCTGCACGCGGCCTCAGCGGTCGACCGCGTCGACGCGGTCGAGCCCGGTGTCGCGCATGATGCGGGCCACGGTCTCGTCCAGGGTGCTCCGGGCGTCGATCACGGTCTCGATCTCTTCGGGAAGCAGGTCGCGTTCGCGGTACCAGTCCCGCAGGTGCTCGTCGGTGACCTGCGCGCGGTACTCCAGGTCCGCCTTCGTCGCGTGCCGCGCGAGTGTCTCCTCCAGCGCGATGTCCAGGTAGTAGCAGCGGCTGGTGCCCCGGTGGTCGCGCACCAGGTCCTGGAGCATCGAGGCGTAGCGGTCGGCGTACATGATGCCTTCGACGACCGTGTGGAAGCCGGCGTCCAGCGCGTAGCGGGCGGTCAGGCCGATCAGGCCGATGTTCGCCGCGCCCGGCCGGTCGCGCTCGCGCAGCACGATCCGCCGAAGGTTGTCCTGGCCGACCAGGGCCAGACCCCGGCCGAACGTCTCGCGCAGACCGGCCGCGACGGAGGACTTCCCTGATGCGCTGTTGCCGCGCACGACGATCAGGCGCGTCTCCTCGGTTCCCACCACGCCCGGCACGATAGCGACGGCAGTGACGTTCGGGTGGGAAGACGGGCACGGTCCTGAGCGTTCCTCGCGGTGGCGCGGTCCACGTGCCACGTCCGAGCGAGGAAGTGCGGTGATCACGCGATGAAGGCTGTGCGGTTCCACGAGTACGGCGGGGTCGATGTGCTGCGGGTGGAAGAGGTCGAGCGGCCGGTGCCCGGCCCCGGGCAGGTGCTCGTCGAGGTCCGTGCGGCCGGGATCCAGCCCGGCGAGACGCACATCCGGGTGGGTGCGCTGCACGGACGCTGGCCGGCGACGTTCCCCTCCGGGCAGGGCAGCGATCTGGCCGGCGTCGTGGTGGAGGCAGGCCCGGAGGTGCGCGGGTTCGCGGTGGGCGACGAGGTCCTGGGCTTCACCCACAACAGGGCGAGCCAGGCGGAGTTCGTCGTGGTCGACGACGTGAATCTGGTCGCCCGTCCCAAGGGGCTGCCCTGGGAGGTCGCCGGAGCGCTGTACGTGGCGGGCACGACCGCGTACGCCTGTGTGTTCGCGGTGGACCCCGGACCGGCCGACACAATCGTGGTGTCCGGTGCGGCGGGTGGCGTCGGGTCGTTCGCCGTGCAGCTCGCCCGGCGGCGCGGCGCCACGGTGATCGGGTTGGCGAGCGAGCGGAACCACGCGTGGTTGGAGAAGCACGGCGTCGTCCCGGTCGCGTACGGGGAAGGCGTGGCCGAGCGGATCCGGCAGGCCGCCGGCGGGCACGTCGACGCGTTCATCGACACGTTCGGCGAGGGTTACGTCGATCTGGCCGTGGAGTTGGGCGTGCGGCCCGACCGGATCAACACCATCCGCGACTGGCAGGCCGCGGCCAGGATCGGCGCCCGGACCCATGGCGAGGGCTCGGCGGCCTGCGCGGTGGTGATCGGCGAGCTCGCCCGGCTGGCCGCGCGCGGGGAGCTGGAGGTCCCGATCGCCCGGACGTATCCGCTGGACCAGGTGCGGGACGCGTTCCGCGAGCTGGAGCGGCGGCACACCCACGGCAAGATCGTGCTGCGTCCCCAGGGCCTGTCCGGGGGATCTTGAGTCGAAAATCGGGCGACAGTCGGAGACCGGGCGCCTAACGTCCGCAGGCATGGCACCTTCACTTGAGCGTCCCCCCTTTCAGGCCGACGAGCGCACCGCGCTCATCGGCTGGCTGGATCTGCAACGGCAGATCCTGAGATGGAAGTGCGATGGCCTGAGCGAGGCGGACGCGCACCGCTCCGTCATCCCGACTTCGCCGACGATGACGATGGCCGGGCTCATCAGCCACATGCGGTGGGTCGAGCACACCTGGCTGGAGGTTCTGTTCCTGGGCGGCGACAAGACGCAGAACCCGTCCTTCGACGAGGCGAACGAGGACGCCGACTGGCGCACCGACGGCGTCTCGCTGAAGCAGTTGCTCGACGAGTACGAGGCCCAGTGCGCCCGAGGCAACGAGATCGTGGCCGCGGCCTCACTGGACGACGTCGGCCGCCACCCCGACTACCGCTCCGGCAACGCCAACCTCCGCTGGATGCTCATCCATCTCGTCGAGGAGACCGGGCGGCACGCGGGGCACGCGGACATCGTGAGAGAGCTGCTCGATGGAGCGAAGGGGTATTACTGACCAGGTCCCGCCGGTGGGCCGTCCGCCCCTACTGCCTCTGGGTTGTCGGTCGGCCCGCTGGTTCTTCGGTTCGGGGATCGTGTGTCTGATCCGACGTCGCCGCAGGTAGCTGCGGTGACGACGGGACGAATGGGCGTTGTCTCCGCCGAGATGGCCAGGCCGAGTCCGCGGACGCCCACCCTCCTGACGGGCGATACGGGCACGCTCCAGGACCGGGATGAGCTGCGGTGCGTCGCCCCCACCGACCCGGGGTGATCCGCAAGGCGAGTGGGCGGCGTCCGCCCTCACCGGCACGGCCAACGAACCAGGATCGAGGCGGTCACAAGATCCGCCGGACAGGCCCCGGCGCCTGTTCAGCGTCGTGCGAGTTCCACGACGTCGGCGACGACACAGCTGATGTTGTCGGGCCCGCCCGATCCATTGGCCAGGGCGACGAGTTCACGTACGGCCTGTTCGGGTTCGCCGACGCGGGTGAGTACCGCGTGGATGTCGTCCGTGGCCGCGACCGCCGACAGGCCGTCGGAGCACAGCAGATAGCGGTCGCCGGGCCGCGCGTCGTACAGCCCGGTGTCCACCGCGCTGTCGGCGCTCTGCGTCAAGGCGCGTACCAGCAAGGAGCGTTGCGGGTGGGAGGCGGCCTCCTCCGGGGTGAGACGGCCGTCGTCGATCATCGACTGGACCACGGTGTGGTCGTGCGTGATCTGGAACAACTCCTCGTCGCGCAGCAGGTATACGCGGGAGTCGCCGATGTGGACGAGTCCCAGCTGGCATCCGGTCCACAGCATCGCGGTCAAGGTGGTGCCCACCGCATCGGCCGGCGCGCCGGTCCCGGTACCGGCCACGCCGTGCACGGCCTGTCGTGCGCGGTCCACGGCGTCGTCGAGGAGGTTGAGCACATCGCCCACGGGCACGGCGTCGGTGTCCAGGTGCTTGAGTGCCGAGATGGCGGCCGCGCTCGCGGGTGCGCCGTGTGCGCCGTAGCCGTCCGCGACGGCGAACAGACGGGATCCGGCGTATGCGGTGTCCTGGTTGCTCGCCCGGACCCGGCCGGTGTCGGAGGCGGCGGCGTAACGGATGCCCACAGAAGGGGAGTTCGAGGACATGGTGGGGTCCTTTCGCGACAGATGGTCGACGAGGAAGGCGGCGAGGTCCCGTCGCGCGGCCGTGTCGGCCTCGACCTGCGCCCAGAACGCGCGGACTTCGTCCACGGCGGCGCCCGCGTCCGGTCCGGCGACGCGCCGGATGCGGGCGAGCGGCATCCCCAGGCGCCGGAGCCAGGCCACCAGTCGGGCCTGTTCCAGCTGCTCCGGAGCGTAGAGCCGGTAGCCGGTCAGGGGGTCGACGCGGGCGGGCGGCAGCAGACCGAGCTCGTCGTACAGGCGCAGCGCCTTCGGCGACAGCCCGCAGGCTTTCGCGAACGCCCCGATGGTCAGCAGGCCCATGCCTCGCCCCTCCTCGTACCGGGCTTCCCGCCCGGCCCCACCGATGCTGTGCCGTGCCCCAAGGTGAAGGTCACCTGCTCCGAGACTCTCGCGCCCCGCTCACCATCGTGTGCGGGAGCGTGGTGCTGGGCGACGTGGGAATCGCGCCATATACCGAACGCTTCCACTGGACGAGAGTGCTGCGTGTGCGGTGCCCTTGTGTCGGCTCAGCCGCCAGGAGCAGGCGTCGTGTCGACGGCTCGCAACTGACTCTCGACCGGGCCGAAGGAGATGAGCCCGCTGCCGGCGCCCGCCAACTCGCCGACAGCTGGCAGGAGTTCGTCGCGCGCCCGGCGCAGCACCGGCTCGTGACCGACCGCGGCGGCCGTGCGGGCGAGCACGCACCAGAGGGCTTCCTGGAGCAGGTCGTGCGGCGGCCGGGGTACGTCCGTGAGCGCCTGCCGCGCCTGCTCGGTGGCGCCGGAGGCGGCCAGCAGCAGGGGGTGCAACCATGGCTGATACGGGCCGGCGTCGAGAGGGCGGAAGTCCTCGGGGTCCGGCAGGCCGCCGCCGCGCAGGGCCGGTACGAGCGCCACGAGCGCGGCGGCGCCTCGGGCGAGGCCGGGCATGCCGCAGTCCGCCGTGGCCGCCAACGCCTGCTCGTACCGGGGGCGGGCGGCCGTCCAGCCGTCGGTCTCGCAGGTGCGCAGGGCGCGGAACCAGGAAGTGAAGACGCCTGCCAGCGGCCGTTCGTGACGCTGCGCCAGCCGGTCGATCTCGTCGGCCTCGCCATCCGCCGCGTGGAGTTCCCCCAGTCCGGCGAGCGCCTGGAGGCGGACGAGGCGGCCGAGGACCTCATGGCTGGGCAGTCCATGGTCGACGGCCAGGCGGGTCAGCTCGGCGCCGAGCGTCTCCCGCCCGGCGGCGCCTCCGCAGCGGCCGAAAGACTGCATGAAGGCGCCGTTGAGGGCGAACGCCAGCAGCGAGGGGTCTCCCAACTGCCGGGCGAGCCGGACCGATTCCTCGGCGGCGCGTTCGGCGCGCAGTCGCCATGGTTCGACGGTGGAGGGTTCGGCCGCACGGGCGGGCGGCGCGTCGGCGGCGGCGTCTCCGCGCGACTCGACGGCGACGACGGACAGCAGCCGGGCGCGCAGCGCGGGCGGACCGTCGGTGCCGAGCGCGGCGGCGGCGCGGGCCGCGGCCCGGACCAGTTCGCCCGCGCCGCGGGGGTCGTCGGCGCGGGTCCACAGGGCGGGTACGTCGTAGGAGCCGATGATCCTGGCCGCGAGGTCGGTGTCGCCGGACGCCTCCGCCGCCGCGACCACCTCCGCCCGGTACGCGCGGGCCTCCTCCAGGCCGTCGGCGCCGGTCACCGCCAGATCGCGCAGCAGCCCGGCCGTGGCATGGAGCCGGGCCCGGGACCGGGCGGGCACCGAGCGTTCCCACGCTGCGGCCGCTCTCCCCCAGACTCCGTCGACGGCGCCGGCGGGTTCCGCGGAGGCGGGTGCGTCGGCGCTCTTGAGGATCTGCGCCTCGGCCCGGGCCAGCGCGGGCCCCGGTTCCACGCCGAGATCGTCGGCGAGTGTCCGGCGGGCCCGTCGCAGCGTCTCCAGTGCCTCGCCGCGCCGCCCGGACCGGTCCAGCGCGGTGGCCAGCAGCACCCAGCCGTCCTCCCGCGCCGGGTGCGCGGCGACGTGTGCCTCCAGGTCGACGGCCGCGTCGCGGGCCGCTCCGGTGGCCAGCTGGGCGTCGGCGCGCCGCTCGACCGCGTGCAGCCGCAGCGCCGTCAGCCGGGCCCGCTCGGCGGCGGCCCATCGAGCCTCGGGGAAGTCGGCCAGCACCGGGCCACGCCAGAGGGCGAGCGCCTCGTCCCACAGGGCGATCGCCGCGTGCGGCGCCGCGGCGGCGGCCCGCGCCGCCGTGTCCTCGAACCGCCATGCGTCCACCGCGTCGCGGCCGGCGTGCAGCACATAGCCCGGGCCGTCCGTCACCAGCAGGCGGGACGGCTGCCGCGGGGGACGGTCGGGCTCCAGGGCGCGGCGGAGCGCGGCCACGAAGGTACGCACCGCGCCGACGGCTCCGGCGGGCGCGTCGTCCTCCCACAGGTCCGCCACCAGCCGGCCGACGGGCACCACCCGGTTACGGGCGATGAGCAGCCGCCCCAGTACCTCCCGGTGCCGTGGTGCGCCGAGCGCGACGGGTCCGCCCCGCGCATCCCGGACGATCACCGGCCCCAGCAGTCCGAACTCCACGCCCACGCACGGTCCCTTCGCGGGCGCCGTGTCCGGCGGGCCGCGTGCTCACTCATCGATCGCTGATCCGAGGCCCGCAACCTGGACGACGTCCCCGGACGACCGGACCGAATCAGTCCGGAACGTCCACTCTGCCACGAGTTTCAGGAGCTGTTGTGACCCACCTGACCATCCCCGGCTTCACCCAGCATCGCGTACAGGTCGACGACGGCGTCACCCTGAATGCCGCCGTCGGCGGCGCCGGCAGCCCGGTCGTGCTGCTGCACGGATTTCCGCAGACCCATCTGATGTGGCGGCACGTCGCCGCCGACCTCGCCGCGGACCACACCGTGATCTGCCCGGACCTGCGGGGCTACGGAGCCAGCGACAAGCCTGCCGAGACCGGTCCCGACGTGTACGCGAAGCGGACCATGGCGCGGGACGTCGTCCGCCTGGCGGCGGAACTGGGGCACGATCGGTTCACGCTGGCCGGGCACGACCGAGGCGCCCTCGTGGCGTTCCGCGCCGCGATGGACCATCCGCAGAACGTGACCCGCGCCCTCTTCCTGGACGTCCTGCCGACGCTGGACATGTGGGACGCCCTGCACGGGGTGTCCGGGGCGATCGGCTTCCACCTCTACCTCATGGCGCAGGCCCCGGGCCTGCCCGAGAAGATGATCGAGGCGTCCGCGGACGCGTTCTTCGGCCATTTCCTCGACGCGTGGACCAATGACCCGGCCGCGCTGCCCGACGACGTCCGCCGCCACTACCTCGACGCGAGCGCCGCGGCGGTACCGTCCATCGTCGCCGACTACCGCGCCTCCGCCGGCGTCGACGTGGACCACGACACCGCGGACCGGACCGCCGGCAACCGCCTGGCCGTGCCGGTGACCGTCCTCCAGCAGGACTGGGGCGCCGCCCTCGGCTATCACGCGCAGGGCCTGTGGAGCGCCTGGGCCCCGGATCTGCGCCACCGCACCGTGTCCTGCGGCCACTTCATGGCCGAGGAGGACCCGGAGCTGATCGCCGCCGAGATCCGCGCGCTCACCGACCGCTGACGCCGGACACGGGCGTCGGGGCCGCCGCCGGGAACCGCACGGGTCCTCAGCGGCGGCCTCCGGCGACGGCGTACCGGGCTTCCATCATCAGGACGGCCTCGTCGACCACGCGGTCCATGGCCGGGCGGTCGGGTGACCAGTTCAGCAGGAGCATGCGGGGCCAGAACACGTAGTTGGAGATCATGCCGAGGAACTGGGTGGCGGCCAGTTCCGCGTCGTCGAGGGCGACGGTTCCCGCGTCGCGCTCGGTCTCGAGATAGCGGCGCACGGACTCGAAGTACGGCATCTTGCCGCGGTTGAACTGGGTCTCCCCCAGTTCGGGGAAGCGGGGCAGCTCCGCGATGACGATCCGGAACAGGTCGGCCATGTCCGGGCGGGTCAGCAGGGCGACGTAACGCCGGCCGATCGCGGTGAGCCCGGCCCGCAGGTCGCCGGAGGGCGGGGGCTGCTCCTCGCCCTCACCGGCCTGCCAGGAGGCGGTGACGATCGCGTCGAAGAGCGCCGCCTTGGTGGGGAACTGCTTGAACAGCGTCGCCTTGGACACCCCCGCCGCCTCGGCGATCTTGGCCAGGGACGTCCGGTCGTAGCCGGAATCCAGGAACAGACGGGTGGCCGCGCGCAGGATCGCGGCCCGCTTCTGCTCGGCGACGCGCTGGTGGTAGGCCGAAGGCTCGCTGGTCATGCCCCCACCGTAGCCGAGGTGAGTCACTTGACTCACCTTCCACTCCGACCGTAACCTCGAACACGAGGCGAGTCACTCGACTCACCACAAGAACCTTTGGCTGCTCAGCCACGTACCACTGCGAAAAGGACCCCTCATGGGACGCTTCGACAACCGCACCGTGCTCGTCACCGGCGGCACCGGCGGCCAGGGCGCCAGCCACGTCCGCGCCTTCCACTCCGAAGGCGCCGCCGTCGTGATCGCCGACATCGCGGAGGACCGGGGCCACGCCCTCGCCTCCGAGCTCGGCGACCGCGCTCTCTACATACGCCTCGACGTCACCGACGAGACGTCCTGGAACGACGCGATCACCGCGACCGAGGAGCGCTTCGGCCCGCTGTCCGTCCTGGTCAACAACGCCGGCGTGCAGAATCCCGCCGCCCCGATCGAGGCCACGGACCTGCGCGTGTGGAACCGCATCCTCGCCATCAACCTCACCGGCGCCTTCCTCGGCATCAAGGCGGCGGCCCCTTCGCTGCGCCGCGGCGGCGGCGGCGTCATCGTCAACATCGCCTCCACCTCGGGAGTGGGCGGTACGGCCTTCTACGCGCCCTACGTCTCCGGGAAGTGGGCCGTGCGCGGCCTGACGAAGACAGCCGCGCTGGAACTGGGCCGGGACAACATCCGCGTGAACGCCATCCACCCCGGGGTCATCGCCACTCCCTTCATCACCGAGCCCGCCGCGGGCAGCGACGCCCCGATCTCGGACTTCTACTCCCCCGAGCCGTTCGCCGTGCCGCGCCTGGGCGAGCCCGCCGACATCACCCGCGCCC
The DNA here is from genome assembly GCF_053891275.1 of Streptomyces sp. YJ-C3. NCBI lineage: Bacteria > Bacillati > Actinomycetota > Actinomycetes > Kitasatosporales > Streptomycetaceae > Streptomyces > Streptomyces sp. YJ-C3. Next base: position 4,939,807 of record NZ_CM132685.1, read on the forward strand.
TGCTGTTCCTCAGCTCGGACGAGGCGTCCTTCGCCACCGGCTCGGAGTTCGTCATCGACGGCGGCCTGCTGCTCGGCCCCGCCCTCAAGCACGACGAGGCCGCCTGACCGGAACGGGCGCCGTTCGACCACCCCACCCAGGAAAGGAGCCGCCCGTGGACGCGGCAGCACGCGCCGCCATCGAGATCACGCCCGCCGCGGGCACCCGCGCGAGGATCATCGACATCACCACGACCGGGCGCCGCACCGGCCGCCCCCGCCGGATCGAGATCTTCTTCTACCGGGCCCTGGGCGAGACCTACCTGTGCAGCGGAACATCGGGGCGCCCGACGAGTTGGTACGCGAACCTGCTGGGCGAGCCGGACTTCACCTTCCACCTCAAGCACGGCGTCACGGCCGATCTCCCGGCCCGGGCCACCCCCGTCACCGACGAGGAAGAGCGCCGCCGGGTCCTGACCGAGATCGTCGCCGACCTCAACCAGCCGCACAATCCGGGCACCATCGCCCAGCCGACGCGTCTGGAGGACTGGCTGGACAGCCGTCTCGCGCGGATCTCCTTCCGCTGAATCCGCCGACAGGGCAGCCGACTTCACCGATCCGTGCGACGCGGCATCACGCCGGTCCGCCGTCCGGTCGGACTCCGGCCCGCCGTTCCGATCGACCTCGCCGATGGCCCCGGGCGCACTCGCCCGGGGCCATCGGCGCGTGCCGCGCACTGCCGCACCTCCCTCTGTCCGAATCCCGCCGCCGCCCGCGCCGGATTGTCAGTGGCGTACGCGAGGGTGCAGTCCGCCATCGGAGTCCGCGGCTCGTCGGAGGGGCACGTTGCAGGTGAAGCGCACAGCTGTGCAATCCCCCGGAAGGGCTACGGTCCGACCCTCGTCACCAACACGGGCGAATTCGAAAACACGGCGCCCGCGCCGATCCCTGCAACGGCAAGGCCGAGCGCCCGACCATCGAACTCGCGCGCGCCTTGTCGCTCGTACCGGACCCGTGTCGGCGCTTTGATCAGCGGCGTTGTCCGATGTGCTGCATCCAGCCCGTCGACCAAGGAGAAACCGTGAATCCTGTGCTGGCCCTTCCCGCGCTGCGCGCCGTGTTCGAAAATCCCCCCGCTCATCTCGGCGCGGTGTCCGTGCTGCGGCGCCCCGTCGACGCGCGCCGCGCCCTGTTCGCCGCGGCGTCACGACCGTCATCGAGGTGGGGCGCATGACCGACCCGACTCCGGCGACTGCGGTCGCCCGTGCCCTCCTGCTCACTCTCGACACGGTCAGCTGCTGCCCCGGGGATCTGGTCCACGGCGATCGGCAGGTACCGGCGCACGGCATGCGCACCCAGGACCGGCTGACGGGCGAGGAGGGCCGATGACCGAGACAGCGAACGCTCTGCACGGCAAGGACGAGGAACCCGCCGGGACGTCACCGACGGAGGCCGAGGAGGTTCTCGCCCTCGATCACCCCGGCGGGGACAGCCGCGAACTCGCCGAACTGCTCACCGGCACCACCATGGCCCGCCGACTCCCTTCGCTGGTCCGACGCACGTTCGCCCTGGCGTGGGAGATCGACGGCAAGGCGGTCGTCGTCCTGCTCGCCTGCCAGATCGTCTCCGGTGTCTCCGGGGCGCTCGGCCTGGTCGCCACGACGCAGGCCCTGACCGTGCTCATCGCCACCGCCCAGGACACCGGCCTGCTCAGCGAAGCGGCCCTGCCCGTGGCCGTCCTGGCAGGCAGCGCCGCCCTGCGATCCGGACTCGGCATCGCGATCCAGGCGTTGTCCGCGCAGCTGTCGCCCCGGGTCAGCCGCGAGGCCGAGTACAAGATGCTCGAGGCGGCGACCCGAGCCGAGCAGGCCGCGTACGACAACCCCGGCTTCAACGACCGCTATGACGCGGCCGAGCGCGGGATCGACGCCAGCGGCGACATGATCGGCCAGTCCCAGAACTACATCGCCTCGCTGACCACCTTCCTGTCCGGGGCCGTGGTTCTCACGAGCCTGTATCCGCTGCTGCTCGTGCCGTTGGTCCTGGCCGCCGTTCCGCAGGCCGTCGCCTCCATCCGCGGTGAACGCATCACCTACCTGGCCCGGATCGCCACCCACAAGGACCGGCGCATGATGTACATGCTGCGCTGGTACCTGATCGCCAAGGACCAGTCCGATCAGGTCCGCACCGACACCCTGGCCCCGCACCTGCTGAGCAAGTACCGCGCGAGCGCGGAGCGTGTGGAGGCGACCAGCGACAAGGCGACCCGCCGACGCGCCAGGATCTCCGTGGTCGGCTCGCTCGCCACCGGTGCGGGCGCCTGCCTGGTGGGCGGCACGGTGGTCCTGCTGTTGAGCACCGGCCGGATCTCCGCCGCCGCTGCCGGAACCGCGGCCTTCGCTCTGCGCACGGCCTTCACCGGCCTGCAGGGCCTGGTCGGCTACGGCCGGGACCTGCTGCGCACCGGCCTGTACCTCGACGACTGGAAGGAGTTCGTCGACGAGGCGGCCGGGCAGCGCCTGGATCGCGGTGACCTCGTCCCCGGCGGGCCGGAGCACATCGCCCTCAGGGACGTGTCCTTCCGCTATCCGGGAGCGGACGCGGACACCCTCCACCACGTCGACTTCGAGGTGCGGCGCGGCGAGATCGTGGCGGTGATCGGGGAGAACGGATCGGGGAAGTCGACCCTGATGCGACTGCTGTCCGGACTGAACCTGCCCTCGAGCGGCGTGGTCACCTGGGACGGCGTCAGCGTCGCCGACCTCGACCCGCACGCGGCGTGGCGCCGGACCAGCGTCGTGCCGCAGGACTTCGCCCGCTGGCCGATGACCGCACGCGAGAACATCGCCCTCGGCCAGCCCCGGCCCGAGGGCGACGCCGCCGTCCACAGCGCGGCCCGGGCCAGCGGCGCCGACGATGTGATCGCCACGCTCCGCTCCGGGCTCAACACCCTTCTGGCCAGGGAGTGGTGGGGCGGAGTCGCACTGTCCGGCGGCCAGTGGCAGCGCATCGCGGTGGCCCGCGCCCTCCACCGGGACGCCGGCCTGCTCGTCATGGACGAACCGACCAGCGACCTCGACGCCCGTGCCGAGCACCGGATCTTCACCGGGCTGCGCGACGTGGCGGGCGACCGTGCGGTCTGTCTGGTCACACACAACCTGTCGAACGCGTCGGTCGCCGACCGCGTCGTCGTGCTGCATCAGGGCCGCATCGTGCAGAGCGGCACGTTCCACGACCTCGTCAACACCCCCGGCCACATGCAGGACTTGTGGCAGCTGCAACAGGACCGGGCCGCCTTCCGCCCCCGGAAGGACGCCCCATGACCGGATCTCCCGAGACCTACCGGGAGCCGCCGTGGGCGGCCGGATGCCGTCACCGGGCCGTCGACGCCGCCGGGGCCCGCACCCGCGACCACGCCACCGCTCCCTCCACCGCACAACGAAGGACCTGGACTTGAACTCGTACGCGCTCAATCACGACAGCTGGACCGTCTACGGCCAACGGCAGCTCGACCACGGCTTCGTGCCCTCCGTACCCGAGCGCATGAGCTGGGGTCCCTGGGAGGGAGTCGGCCCCGACGCCGACGTGCTCGGCGATCTCGGCGGCAAACGGGTCCTGGACATCGGGTCCGGCGCCGGCCATCACGCCGTCCATCTCGCGCGCACCCAGGGCGCTCACGTCACCGCGATCGAGCTCTCCCCCACCCAGCACGAACGCGCCGTCCGTGAACACGGCGCGGAGCCCGGCGTACGGCTCCTCTGTGGGGACGCCGTCGACCATCTCAGCGGCACCGACCCGTACGACGCCGCCTACGCCATCGGCAGCCTCGCCTTCAGCGACCCGCATCGGATGCTGCCCGCGCTGCGTGACGGCCTGCGGGCCGGTGCGCCGCTCGTGTTCTCCGTCCTGCACACCGACCTGCACGGCCGGGGACCGTCCGCGGCGGTGGCGTCGCGGGAGCAGATGATCAGGCTTCGCGACGACCCGCCGCTTCCGGTGCACATGTGGGTGCTCTCCCCGCAGTTGTGGGAGGACCTGCTCACCGAGAACGGTTTCCGGGTCGAGGCGATCGACCTGATCCGCGCGCCGGACGCCGATTCCCCGGTGGTGCATCAGCTCATCCGGGCCCGGCGGCTGGCACGCGACGTCCGGCGCGTCACGAGCCGGCCCCGCAGCCGCAAGCCGCTCGTCCCGCACGCCACCATCGGTGTCGGCGCCATCGTCATGAGCGGCGACCGCGTCCTGCTCGGCCGGCACCGTCTCGGGACCCTGGAACTGCCCGGCGGTCACGTGGAGCCGGGCGAGTCGTTCGCCGAGGCCGCGGTCCGCGAACTGGGCGAGGAGAGCGGCCTGCTCGCCCGGCCCGACGACGTCCACCTGCTGGGCACGCTCGTCGACCACGCGGGCGATGTCGTACGTGTCACGGTGGCCGCCCGCATCACGGCGTGGCGAGGGACACCCGCGACCCAGCCCGACGAGAGCGTCGGCGACTGGCAGTGGTGGAGCCTGGATCAGCTGCCTCACGGCTTGTTCGTGTGCAGCGCCCAGATCCTCACGGCCTGGCGCCCCGATCTGCCCATCGATCACACCCCCGCACACTTCACACCGTTCACCCGACGACCAGCCTTCTGAGGGGCCCTCAAATGCTCCCCGCCCGTCACGGTCCTCCTGCTGACGGGCGGGGAGCCCTGTCGCAGGGCGCGATTGATCCGCTCCAGTTCCGGATCGTGGTCGTCCGTACCGGCGGTGGCCTTGCGCACGTCGCGGCCTTCTCGGCGGAGTCACCGGAGAAGGGGTTCGGCAGCCATCCGAAGAGGACCGTGACGAAGGCCGGCCCGCACCTGAATCCAGCCTTCAGGCCCCTCCGTGAATGCCATGACGTATGGCCATTTCAATACTCACGTCACACGACGAGAAGAGTTCTCGGTTCCGCTGGCGGCCATCGGACAGCGGCCCTGCCCCTTCTCTCGCCTCAAGTGGGCCTCGCCCTAGGAGGTTTCGATGATCAGCGGCACGTCCAACCGCGCGGCCAGCTCGTCCGGGGTGATGCCGAAGGTCTGTGTGACGCGCACGCCTCGCGGGGTGACGTCGAAGACCGCCAGGTCCGTGTAGACGCGGTCGACGCAGCCGAGGCCGGTCAGCGGGTAGCTGCATTCGGGGACGAGCTTGGGCTTCCCGTCCTTGGTGAAGAGGGTCATCATCACGAACACCTTCTTGGCCCCGATCGCCAGATCCATCGCACCGCCGACGGCAGGGATGGCGTCAGGCGCGCCGGTGTGCCAGTTGGCCAGATCGCCGGCGGCCGAGACCTGGAACGCGCCGAGGACGCAGATGTCCAGGTGGCCGCCGCGCATCATGGCGAAGGAGTCGGCGTGGTGGAAGTAGGCGGCTCCGGGCAGTTCGGTGACGGGTACCTTGCCCGCGTTGGTGAGATCGGGGTCGACCTGGTCGTCCTGCGCGGCGGGGCCCATGTTGAGCATGCCGTTCTCGGTGTGGAGCACCACCCCGGAGTCGGCGGGCAGATGGTCGGCGACGAGGGTCGGCTGGCCGATGCCCAGGTTGACGAAGGCACCCTGCGGGATGTCGCGTGCGATGAGGGCCGCGATGTCGTGCTTGCCCAGCGGGCCCCGCTCGTCGGCGTCGGGCGCCGGGGTCGGTGTGTTCACGGCCTGGCTCGGGGTGTTCATGCGCGACCCGCCTCCTGCACGATCCGGTCGACGAAGATGCTCGGGGTCACGACGGTCTCCGGGTCGATCTCGCCGGTCTCGACGATCTCGCGGACCTGGGCGATCACGGTGGTCGCCGCGGTGGCCATGACCGGCCCGAAATTGCGGGCGGTCTTGCGGTAGACGAGGTTGCCCGTCCGGTCGGCGCGGTGGGCACCGATCAGCGCGACGTCCCCCTTGATCGGGTACTCCAGTACGTAGGTGCGGCCGTCGATCTCGCGCGTCTCCTTGCCCTCGGCGAGCAGCGTGCCCGCACCCGTGGGACAGAAGAAGGCCCCGATGCCGGCCCCGGCCGCCCGCATGCGCTCCGCGAGGTTGCCCTGCGGCACCACGTCGAGCTCGATCCGCCCGGCGCGGTACAGCTCGTCGAACACCCACGAGTCCGTCTGGCGCGGGAAGGAGCAGATCACCTTGCGGACGCGGCCCTTGGCCAGCAGCGCGGCGAGCCCGGTGTCGCCGTTGCCGGCGTTGTTGGACACGACGGTGAGGTCCTTGGCTCCCTGACGGATGAGCGCGTCGATCAGCTCGACCGGCATTCCGGCCATACCGAATCCGCCGACCAGCACGGTGGAGCCGTCCTCGATCCCGGCCACCGCCTCGTCGGCGTCGGCGCACAGCTGTGTGGTCATCGCTCGCTCCCCGTGACGTTCTCCAGGACCAGGGCAAGTGCCTGGCCGACTCCGATACAGATGGCGGCGACGCCCCACCGCTCGCCGGACTCGCGGAGCCGGTGCGCCAGGGTGCCGAGCAGCCGGCCGCCGGACGCGCCCAGCGGGTGGCCGAGCGCGATCGCACCGCCCTTGGCGTTGACGATGTCCGGGTCCACTCCCCAGGCGTCGACGCAGGCCAGCGACTGCACGGCGAAGGCCTCGTTCAGCTCGACGGCCGCCACGTCGGACCAGGAGATCCCCGCGCGCTTCAGCGCCTTGTTCGCCGCCTCCACGGGCGCGTATCCGAACAGCTGCGGGTCCAGCGCGGACACCCCGCGTCCGGCGATCCGGGCGACGGGATCGGTGCCGATCCGTGCGGCGGCGGCGCCGGAGCCGAGGAGGACGGCCGAGGCTCCGTCGCTCAGCGGGGACGCGTTGCCCGCCGTGATGACGCCGTCGGGGCGGAAGACGGGCTTGAGCCCGGCGAGCCTCTCGGCGGTGGAGCCGGGGCGGATCCCCTCGTCCCGGTCGAGCGTGGTGCCCTTGGCGTCCACGGCGACGGGCACGACCAGGCCGTCGTAGAAGCCCGCGTTCCAGGCGTCGTCGGCGAGGTTGTGGGAGCGGGCGGCGAAGGCGTCCTGGCGCTCGCGGGTGACGTCGAAGCGGTCGGCGAGCTGTTCGTTCGCCTCGCCCAGGGAGACGGTCCATTCCTTGGGCATGCGTGCGTTGACCAGTCGCCAGCCGAGCGTGGTGGACACGGCCGTCATGTCCGCGGCGGGGAACGCCCGCGCGGGCTTGGGCAGGACCCAGGGCGCCCGGGTCATCGACTCGACCCCGCCGGTGAGCACGATGTCCGCGTCGCCGGTCTCGATGGTGCGGGAGGCGATGAGGGCGGCGTCCAGCGAGGATCCGCAGAGCCGGTTCACGGTCGTGGCGGGCACCGAGGTCGGCAGGCCCGCGAGGAGGACGGCCATCCTGCCGACGTTCCGGTTGTCCTCACCGGCGCCGTTGGCGTTGCCCCAGACGACGTCGCCGATCTCCGCCGGGTCGAGGTCGGGGGTCCTGGCCAGGGTCGCGGTGACGGCGAGCGCCGCGAGGTCGTCGGGCCGGACGTCCGCGAGGGCCCCCGAGAACCGTCCGAAGGGCGTTCGTGCTGCTGCGTACAGGTAGCTGTCGGTCACGCACTCACGGTAGGAGCGCCCGGTTCATCGCGTCCAAGACCTAGTCCGCATCAATTGATAAGCACTGCTTATAAAGTGGAGTGTATGGAACTCCGTCAGCTCCGGTACTTCCTCGCGCTCGCCGAGGAATGCCACTTCGGCCGCGCGGCCGCCCGCCTGCATCTGGCCCAGCCGGCTCTGTCCCAGCAGATCAAGCAGTTGGAGCGCGAACTCGGGGTGTCCTTGTTCCACCGCTCGACCCGCCGCGTCGAGCCGACCGAAGCCGGCCGGCAGCTGACCGACTACGCGCGCGCCCTCGTCGCGGAGGAGGAGCGCGCCCGCGTGCACATGCGGGAGCTGGCCACGGGCCACGCGGGTCGGGTCTCGGTGGGCTTCATCGGCACGGCCACGTACGACGTGCTGCCGCAGGTCGCCCGTACGGTACGGGCCCGGTTGCCCGGGATCACCTTGGACCTGCGCGGGGAACTGCTGGCCCCGGAGCTCGTCGAGGGACTGCTCGGCGGCACCTACGACCTCGCGGTGGTCCGCGGCACCGTCACCGACGCGGAACTGCGCGTCACCCCGCTGCGGTCCGAACCCCTGGTGGCGGTCCTGCCCGCGCACCACCCGCTGGCGGGCCGCCGGAGCGTTCCGCTGGAGGCCCTGGCCGACGAGCCGTTCGTGATCCACCCCTCGCAGTCCCGGTCCTCGATGTACGACCGGGTGCTGGCCGCGTGCGAGCGCGCGGGCTTCCGCCCGGCCTCGCTCACCGAGGTCGGCGAGACGGCCACTCTGGTCGTCTTCGTGGCGGCAGGGCACGGCGTGGCCCTGGTACCGCGATCAGTGCGGAGTCTCAGCCTCGACGGCGTCACCTACGTGCCCCTGGCGAAACCCGAGTCGGTCGACCTGCTCCTGGCCCGCCGGGCGAACCGCGTCTCCCCCGCCACCGAGCAGGTCGCCTCGGTGATCGAGCAGTGTGTGAGCGGCACCTGAGCGATACGTGAGCGCACGGCAAGCGGTGCCGTCGCGCCGCGCCACGCGGGAGCGGGCCGCCTCTCCCCGCTACCCCATCAACGCGCCGTCGATGACGACGACGGCCTTCCCGGTGAGCAGGGTGCGCTCCCCGCGCAGGGCGACGCCGACGAGCCCGGTGCGGTCCGAGGCCTGCATGCCGGTCAGGTCGGTACGCCCCATGCGCTCGGACCAGAAGGGCGCGAGGGCGGTGTGGGCGCTGCCGGTCACCGGGTCCTCGTTCACCCCGACGCGGGGGAAGAAACACCGGGAGACGAAGTCGTAGCCCGCGGACGGATCCGCCGCGGGGGCGGTGACGATGACGCCGCGCTCCGACAGGTCGGCCAGGGCCACGAGATCGGGGACGAGAGCGCGCACCGTGGCCTCGTCGGCCAGTTCGACGAGCAGGTCACCGACCCCGCCCGTGTCGTGTGCGGACAGCGGCGTCGCCCCGAGTGCCGGGGCCAGCTCCGCCGGTACGTCCGCCGCGGTCAGCTTCGCCGTCGGGAAGTCGAGGGTGAGGGAGTCGTCGGAGTCGGCGGTGGCGATGAGGATGCCGCTGCGGGTGCGGAAGCGGATCGGGCCGGTGGCCCGGCCCGTGGAGAAGAGCACATGAGCCGCGGCCAACGTCGCGTGCCCGCAGAGGTCCACCTCGGTCGTGGGCGTGAACCAGCGAAGGTTCCAGTCCGCGTCCTGCCCTGCCGGCAGCGGGTGGACGAAGGCGGTCTCGGAGTGATTGAGCTCCAGCGCGACGCTCTGCAGCCAGCCGTCGTCGAGGAACGCGTCCAGCAGGACCACTCCGGCCGGATTGCCCGTGAACGGGCGGTCGGCAAATGCATCCACCACACGAATTCGCATGAATCCGACATTAACGGAGCCGCCCGGGCCGCCTCACCCCGGCCACGGGCTGGGGCGCCGGGCTAATGCGAGGCCTGCCCGAACTCCGCGTGGCGTGCGTGCGCCTCGTACAGCTCACGGCCCGCCCGGTCCTCGCGGGGCAGAACCGTCCGCCGGGCCTCGGTGCGCGCCTGCTCCAGCAGACGCCGGAAATCCTCGTCCGTCATGGCCGCTCACCTCCTTGCTCGGCTCGACATCCTTCACTGGTAATCCGGAACCGGACGGCTTCCGGATGGGGCCGAACGTCCACCGATGCCGGCCGGCATCAAAGGGTGCAGGGCTCTCCGGACTCCACGGCGCGGCGCACCAGGGGCTCACCGGTTCCCGGTGCGAGCACCTCCGCCACCGCCCCTGCCGCGATCCGGTGCCAGACCGGGCCGCGGCGCAGCATCGCGTGGTCGCCGCCGGCCACGATCAGGGTCGCCGTCCGGGCTCCCTGGGCACGGGCGCGGCGCATCATCTCCGTCGAGGCGCGCGGGTCGGTGATGCGGTCACCGTCGCCGTGCAGGACCACCGCGGTCCGGTCCTGCAACTGGTCCGTCGGCTCGCCGTCGGGGCACCACGGGGCGAGGGCCACCACTCCGCGCACCTGGGCGGCACCGGCCGCTCGCAGCGCGGCGCGGCCGCCCATGGAGTGTCCGAGAAGGACCACCGGGACGTCGCCCACGCGGGAGGCCAGTTCGGCGAGGGCCCGCTCGGTGTCGCGCAGCGGATCGGCGCTGCTCCCGTTCCAGCCCCTGAAGCGGTAGCGCACGGACCCGATCAGGAGCCGCTGCTCCGGCACCGCCCGGCCGACCGCGGCGAAGAAGGGGCGCATGCGCAGGGCGGCCAGATGCCAGGGCCGCGAAGGTTCCCGTCCCGTCTCCCGGCCGCCGTGCAGCACCAGCACGGCGGCGTGCGGATCGGCTCCGCCGGACATGATCCGCACGTTGGACCGCTCCACGGTCCGGGCATTGCTTCCGCTCATCGAAGGCTCTCTCTGTCGTGTCCCTGCGCTCGTACGCACCCGTGATCCGGAGCCCACCCGTGTCACGGATTGGCCGCCGCGCGTACGAGCACGATCTCTCAGGGACGGCACGGCGGGTCAAGCGATCGTGGTGAGCGACCGTCCCGGGCCGAGGTGCGAGAGTCCGCGGGGGCCGAGGCACTCGATGCGGGCGTCAGCGGCGTCGTACGTGGTCTCGTTCCGGTAGGTGAGCTGTGCGAAGGGGCCGTCGGTGATCTTCCCGGCGCCGACCACGAGAAGCTCGGGTCCTTGTCGGGTGACCGTGATGACGGCGTCGTCGATGAACGAGGTCTCGTCGGTGTCCCACGTGACGGCCAGGCGCTGGTGCTCGCGGACGCCCAGCAGCGAGGTGCACGACACCACCAGAGGAACGTCGGAGGAGGAGTCGAGAGCCTTCGTCACGCGGCTGTCGTCGCTGGTGACGGTGCACGTCTCGTACCGCTGCGTCGTCGTGGCGACCACCGTCGCCTCGTCCGGACCGACCGGCGGACGGTAGGCGACCTCGCCGGTGGCGTCGCACCTGACGACCGCGGCCGGCGCCGCCCCGGCGGGAGCGCCGCCCATGACGGTGACCGCCGAGAGGACGAGTGCGGTGCCTGCGGCCCAGGCGGCGGCCCTGCTGGTCATGAAGCTCCCTGTCACAGCGGTCGCGGTCGGCACGAGGTCCCTTCTTCAGCAGTCGAGGTCGGGCCTGCGCAGGTAACCGAGCCGGTCGCCCGCGTCGTTCGACACCTGGAACATCTCCGGGTTCGTCGTCGACCCCGCGTTGATCTGCCGGCCCTTGTCCACGAAGCCGACCGTGGCGGAGAGGGGATTGTTCTCGGCGGAGATGGCCGCGTCCTTGTTGGCGACGCACACCGCCCCCGCGTACGCGGGAGTCACGAGCCCCGCCGGCGCGAGGAGGACCGCACCCGACAGTGCCGCCAGGACCGCGAGTCGACCGAGACGTCCGGTGATCGCCATGTGACTGCCCCTCACTTCGCTGCGCCCTTCGTGGCCGAGAGCATCGTGCGCGACGACGTACGGAATGTCATGTTTCGCCACGAGTGTTCGGCTGAGGTGTCAGCATCGGGAGCGCGCATCTCGCGCGCCGCGCCTGTTGCGCCAACTGGCCCGATGACGCGAGCGTGCCTTCTACAAACAATGGCGTGCCCGGGTGAATCTGGGCGGTCGTCCGCGAGGCGACCCCCTCTCGACGGCCGCGCCCTGTCTTTTATGCAGCCATGTACGAAGATCACATCGATCTCCACGGCACTGGTGTGCGTACGGCGGTGGTCACCGCCCTGTCAGCCGTCATCGTGAGCTGCGCCGCGCTGTCGGCCTCGGCCTCGCCGGCACCTGACGCACCCTCGGACACCCGGGCGGCGGGAGCGACGGCGGCAGCGTCGGGCTCCTCTGCCGGAGAGATGTTCAGCTCCTCGGAGAGACCCGGATACGGCGGGCCGGAGCAGGAGACGCCCCCGACCGCTCCCTCGGGCCACGGGGAGTCGACCGGTCCCGCGGACGAGGACTCCGGCGGGTACGGGGAGCAGCCTCCGGGCTACGGGGAGACGACACCTCCGTCGGAGTCCCCGTCACCTTCTCCCTCTGTGAGCTCCCCGCCCACTTCTCCGTCCACCACCCCGCCCACGTCGCCCCCCAGTACCACCACTCCGCCCGCCCCTCCCAGCAGCAGTCCGCCCGCCTCGTCACCACCGGCAACGCCCTCCCCCTCACCGTCGACCAGCCGTACGCCCAGCAGCCCTCCCTCGGAGAGCGCGACCACCCCCAGCTCCTCCCGCCCTCCGCAGTTGGCCAGGACCGGCGACCCCGACGGCCGCTACACGCTGGCCGTCATCGCGGCGTTCCTGATCGCGGCGGGCATCTGCTGCGTCCTCCTGTCCCGTCGCGAACAGCCCCGGCACTGACCGACCATGCCGTCCGGGCCAGGCCCGGCGACCGTCGGCGCGGGCAACGACGCGCGCCGGCGCTGCCCCGGGAGCCACGTCCGGCACCGGGGCACTGAACAGCCCGCCGCGCGCGGCGCCGCAGGGCCGTCCCGCGGACACGTCACACCGCACTTCCGCACCCGGGGACGCAAACGGCTGCCCGTCCCACCGGCAGCACCGGGTGCGGCGGCGGGCCGTGGTCAGCGACGGCGCGACGTCCTGGTGCGCGCCCAGCCACCGGCTCCCGCCAGGTGAAGGGCCAGCGCGGTGAGACCGAGCAGCATGATGTTGACCGACGTGAACACGTCGTTCGTCGAGATGTCCGCGGCATTGATCAGGAACGCGAGGAAGAACAGCACGGCGGCACCGATGGCAAACATGGGAACTCCTGTTCCTAGTCGTTGCCGCCCTAGTTCCCCCTTAAATCATCACTACGTACGAATCTTGTGCCGAATTCGAAAACCCCGCGCCTCCGGCTCGGAGAGCTCGCGGAACAGCCCCGTGTTCGCCGCCGCTTCACGGGTAGTCGTATCGAACATGGCGACGCGTGGCCGTCGCCCTCGTCGAACGGCTTCACGGAGGCGCCATGCCCGGCATTCTCGATCGGATCAAGCAGTACAGTCGCAGCCCGCAGGGGCAGCGGGTCATCGGCACGGCCCGGCGCACGGCAGCGGATCCCCGCAAGCGGGCTCAGGCCCGCGCGTGGCTGGGCCGACTGCGTCGACGCTGAGGAATCGTCGCCGCCGGGGAATCGGCGGCGGCCTCAACGACCCGGCACACACCGGATCGGACGGGGCGGGAGAAATCTTCTTTCGCCGATGACGCATGTCCGGGGGAATCCGGGGAAGTGGGAGCTCCATCGATTCCACAGGACAACAGAACAGGGCGTGCCTCGTGCTGAATCCCGATCCGATGTTCATCCGGACTCTTCTGAGCCGCTATGCCGACGTGCAGTTGCGTTTCTCGGAGCGCGCGACCCAGGAACTCCAATGGCAACTCGACGACATCACGTACACGTTGTGTGTCAGCACCGGGACCCAGTCCGTCCGCGATGCCCTGGCAGCGGCCGACCGCGTACTGGAGCACGCCGCCGCGGCCCGGTCCGGCGATGAGGCCCAGGCGGCCTGAACCGCCTCCCCTCATCACGGACCGGAGCTCCCTGCTGCCCCTGCCCTACCCGAAGGGCAGGGGCAGCCGCAGTGCGGCGGTGATGGTCTTGCCGCGGGGCCCCACATCGACGGCGACGTACGAGCTGAGCCGCTCCACCACCATCCAGCCGAAACCGCCCGGCCTGCCCGGGTCCCTGGGCGCCCGGTCGGGCACGGCCACGCTGCTGTCGCTCACGCTCATCAGGACGGCGTCGCCTTCCAGGCTGACGTGGAACCCGGTCGTGCCGCCCGCGTGACGGATCGCGTTGGCCGTCAACTCACTGGCCACCAGCAGCGCGTCGTCGTGCAGACGCCGCGCCTGTTCCAGGGGAAGACCGCAGCACACTTCCATGAGAACCGAGCTGACTTCCGCCCGGGCCTGCGCGCAGGTCGTGCGCTCCGGAGCAGGTGTCTCGGGGGCGCCCATCAGGATGGGATCCTCTCTGTACATAAGCAAACACCACATTCCGTCGTCGCTTCGTTTCGCTTTCCCAGCTCCGTCTTCCGCACACCCCTACAGAAGGGCCACTCGCTCGAAATGCGTTCACAACCGTGAAATAACGCCTGGACCTGCCCTTTCCCAGAAACCCTCGCACCGACCGCACCGGCCCCCGGCGGGGGCGAAGCCGGACGTGCGCCGAACGGTCCAACACACTGCTTGATCGTCTTTCGGACGGGTACCAGAGCGGCATGTCCACCGAAACCGCCACGCCCCCGAACGGTTACGTCCAGCCCGTCGTCGACGTCCGGGCCCTCACCGAGGTGCTCGACGGCGAGTACGCCGACGTCCGCGACCTGGTCCGCAGCAACCTGACGACGTACGCCTCGATTCTCGACGAGGCCGAGGAACTCGGCATCGACGAATACCGCGAGCGCGTGCGCACGCTCGTCGTCGAGATGGCGGCGACGGGCCAGACCGGGATGGGCTTTCCGAAGGAGTACGGCGGTGGGGGCGACATCGGCGCCTCGATCGCCGCGTTCGAGACCCTCGCTTTCGGCGATCTGTCGGTACTGGTGAAGGTCGGGGTGCAGTTCGGTCTCTTCGGCGGCGCGATTCTGCAGCTCGGCACCCAGCGCCACCACGACGCCTACCTCCCGGACCTCGTCACCGGGAAGCTGATGGGCTGCTTCGCGATGACCGAGACCGGACACGGCTCCAACGTCCAGGCGCTCGGCACCGTCGCCACGTACGACGCCGGGACCCAGGAATTCGTCATCACCACCCAGGGCGACGAGGCGCGCAAGGACTACATCGGCAATGCCGCGCGGGACGCGGAGCTGGCCGTCGTCTTCGCCCAGCTCGAAGTGGGCGGCAAGGCCGAGGGCGTGCACGCCTTCGTCGTCCCGGTCCGCGTCGACGGGACCGTGGCACCGGGCGTCCGGATCGAGGACGCCGGCCGCAAGATGGGCCTCAACGGCGTGGACAACGGCCGGATCTGGTTCGACGGTGTGCGGGTGCCCCGCGAGGCGCTGCTCAACAAATTCGCCGACGTCACCCCCGAGGGCGTCTACGAGAGCCCGATCGAGAATCCCAACCGCCGCTTCTTCACCATGCTCGGCACGCTCGTACAGGGACGGGTCAGCGTCGGTGGCGGCGGGATCAACGCGAGCAAGGTCGCACTCGCCGTGGCCACGAAGTACGCCGTGCGGCGCCGCCAGTTCAAGGCGACCTCGGACACCGAGGAGGAGGTGCTCCTCGACTACGGCCTGCACCAGCGCCGTCTGCTGCCGCTCGTCGCACGCACCTACGCGCTGCATTTCGCCCAGGACGTCGTCCGCACCCAACTGCACGAGGTCTTCTCGGGTGTCACGGACGACGAGGAGAGCCGCCGGGAGCTGGAGTCACGGGCCGCGGGCACCAAGGCACTCGGCACCTGGCACGCCACCCGGGTGATCCAGGAGTGCCGCGAGGCGTGCGGGGGCGCCGGCTATCTCGCCGTCAACCGCTTCGCCGCGCTCAAGGCCGACACCGACGTCTTCACGACGTTCGAGGGCGACAACCACGTGCTGCTCCAGCTCGTGGCGAAGGGCCTCCTCACGGGCTACGCGAGCGAGTTCGGGGACATGGACCAGCTCGACATGGTCAAGTTCGTCACCGGCCTCGCCGTGGAGACGGTCATCGAGAAGACCTCGGCCCACAAGCTGCTGGAACGGGTGCGCGATCTCCTGCCCGGCGGCGACGCGTGGGACCAGGAGGCGGGCCTGCTCGACTCGGAGTACCAGCTCGCCATGCTCCGCTTCCGCGAGGAGCACATGCTCGCCGGCGCGGCCCGCCGGCTCAAGCGCGGCGTCGACCGGAAGGCCGATCCCGGTGCCGTCTTCTCCCAGGTGCAGGACCACGTCATCGCGGTGGCCGGCGCGCATGTCGAACGGCTCGTGCTGGAGGCGTTCGTCGACAAGGTGCGGTCGCTGCCCGACGGTGACAACAAGAAGGCGCTGGCGCTGCTGTGCGACCTCTTCGCGCTCACGACGATCGAGGCCGACCGGGCCTGGTTCATGGAGCACGGCCGGCTCACCATCCAGCGTTCCAAGGCGATCAGCCGTGAGGTGAACGACCTCTGCCGCAAGGTCCGGCCGCTCGCGACCGACCTCGTGGACGCCTGGGGCATCCCGCCGCAGATGCTGCGCTCGCCGGACCTGGTGGGCTGAGCCGGGCGCGAGGTCCGCGGGGCGCCGCGCCGCCCGGCACCGGGTGGGCGGCGCGCTGCCGGGCCGGTGGCCTGCACGGTCGTACTACGCTGCCGAGATGACCAACCCCACCGGGCCCCAGGACCCGCGGCCGGAAGCCCGGGGCTCGGCCGCCACGCGGGGCGGCCGAGCGCAGCCCGGGGCCGACGGCGCGGCCGAGCAGGCCCGCCCGGCCAACCAAGGACGGCGGGTCGCCGCCCGCAACCGGGCGGCGCTGATCTCCGCCGCCCGCGAGGTCTTCGCGGAACAGGGCCTGAACGCACCGCTGTCCGCCGTCGCGCGCCGCGCCGGGGTGGGACAGGGCAGTCTCTACCGGCACTTCGCCGACCGGATCGCGCTGGCCTCCGCGGTCCTGGACGAGAACGTCCGGCAGATCGAGGTGGCCGCCGCCGAACCGGGCGTGAGTCTGGAGAGCGTCCTGGGTGTCGTCACCTGGCACCTGACCCGGTCGACGGCGTTCGTCGACCTGCTGCGCGTGCGCGGCGACGACCAGCAGGCGCGCGCCCTGTCGGGGCGGGTCCGTGATGTCCTGGACCGGTGCCTGCCGGCCGGCCACCGGCTGTCCGCCGACGACCTGATGCTCGCCGTCGCGATGGTCTCCGGTGCCGTCGCCGGCCCCACTCCCGCGCACCGGGAGCGCCTCGCCCTCGCGGCCTGGCGCCTGCTCGGCATCGAGGTGGGGCCGCTCCGGCCCGTCGAGACGGTCGTCGACGCATGAGCGTCAGCCGCCGTTGGACTGACGGATGCCCTCGGCGAGCGCGCTGAACGTGTAGACGTAGCCGCCGTCGGGGCCACTGACGGTCATGTACGCCTTCGTGCCGCCTGGGGTGATGGCGACGTTGGTCGCCGACTCCAGACCGTCGGCGTCCGTGGCCGGGATCTCGACCGTGGCGAGACGTGCTCCGTACTTGTCGTAGACCGCCATGGCGGGGCGGCCGTGCAGCGCCTGATAGAGGTTGCCGTCGGCGTCCACGGCGATGGAGTCGGTCTGGGCCACGCCGCCGTCGACGTGAAGGGCCTCGTGCTGCGAGGTCACCGTGGTCCTTTCGGCGTCGAGCAGCAGGTAGGACACGGTGTTCTCGGCGAGTTCGCTGATCCACAGTCCGCGCCGCTCGGGGTCGAACATGATCCCGTTGGGGTGCGCGAGACCGTCGGCCAGGACGGTGGCGCGGGTCCCGTCGCGGTCGATGCGCACGATGCGGCCCTCGGCCTTGCCCGGTTTCATGCCGTGCAGGTCGCTGACGTACAGGTTGCCCTCGTCGTCGAAGGCGATGTCGTCCGGGTTCATGGCGGAGCCGTCGACCGCACCGGAGAAGAACGTGCGCGGGTCCGAACCGTCGCGCGCGACGCTGACGACGTTCCCTGTGTAGTCGCTCAGGTACAGGCGGCCGTCGTGCGGGCTGAGCTGCGCGGAGGTGTAGGCGCCGGTGCTGTCGGTGTACACGCCCCGGTGTTTCCCGGTGGTGGTGTCGACGGAGAGGACCTTGGGCTCGCCCGGGGGCGCGGTGACGTCCACGACGTACAGGTCGCCGTGCCCGACCAGGACCGGTCCCTCCAACAGGGTTCTGCCGGTGGTCTCGTGCGCGTCGGTCACGTGCGCGAACTGGGTGGCCCTGATGGTCCTGCCCTCGCCGGGCGGCGCGGAGCCCGGGCCGCCGGTCGTGGCGGCCTCGGTTCCGCAACCGGTCAGGGCCAGGAGGCCGGCGGCGGCCAGGCCGACGAGGGCGCGGGGCGCGCGGTGTGTGGTCATGCGGTGGTGTGCTCCTTCCTGTCGTCCGGGCGGCCCGGACGTCGTGACGTGCGGGAGGCGTGCGGCGGCTGTTCTGCGCGGGCCGACGAACAGTCCCTGTCCGCTGGGGCAGTTGACGGCGAAGCCCTCATGCGGGCAGCGGTCAGGCCGCCGACCAGCCGCCGTCGGAGGGCAGGATCGCGCCGTTGATGTTCACCGCGTCCTTGCTGAGCAGGAACGTGATCGAGGCGGCCAGTTCCTCGGCCATGGCAAGACCCGGGATCGCCACGCGCATCGTCGCGGTGCGGGCGGAGCCGTAGGCGGCGGCGCCGGCCAGCTGGATGCCGGTGGCGACCGCGCCCGGGGCGACGGCATTGACCTGCACACCGGTGCCCGCGTACTGGTAGGCCGACGACTTGGTCAGGCCCACCAGGGCGTGCTTCGAGGTCGTGTAGGCGGCACCGGCGGCCGAGCCGCGCAGGGCCGCCTCGGAGACGATGTTGACGATCCGGCCGCCGCCCGCGGCGAGCATCCCGGGCACGACGGCGCGCATCAGGCGCATCGGGCCGTCGACGTTGATGCGCATGACACGCTCCCAGATCGAGTCGTCGACCTCGTGCACGGCGGCGTCGTCGTCCATCACGCCCGCGACGTTGGCCAGGGCGTCCACACGGCCGGCCGCGGCCGCGAGCACGGCGTCGGCGGAGGCGGGCGCGGTGATGTCCGCGGTGACGGGCACGACGGCCTCGCCGAGGTCGGCGGCCAGGGCGGCGAGTCCGTCGGCCGCGACGTCGACGGCGACGACGCGGCCGCCCTCGCGCACGATCCGGGAGGCGACGGCCCTGCCGATGCCGGAGGCGGCGCCGGTGACGACCACGGTCTGGTGCGCGAAGCGGCCGGGTGTGACCTGCTCGGTCCACGGCTCGGGGGTGCCGATCTCGATGCCCGAGTCGGGCTCCTCGGCCGCGGCGGCCTCGGCCGGGGCGGCGGGCAGCCCCTCGGGGACCCGGCCGGTCTCGACGGCGGTGACCAGGGCGTCCACGAGCTCGGGCGGGAACTTGTCACCGGCCATCTTCACGAGCTGCTCCAACGGCAGGCCCAGAGCCGGGGCGAGAGCCTGTTCGCTCTGTCCCTGGGACGCCAGCAGGCCGCGCAGGACCTGTCCGGCGGCGGGGTGCGCCAGCCAGTCGCGCAGCGGGGAGGCGGGGGTGATGTTCGGCATCGAGAACCTTTCGTGTCGGGGTGCCCGCGGGGCGCGGGGGCACGGCCGGGGCCCAACCGGACAACACTGTCCGGTTCCTGGGATACGGTACCGGTGGCCGTGCGGGATGCCCACGAGGGCACCCACCGCATTCCGCGCGGCGCCCCGCGCACCTCCCCCCACGAGAGGAACCCGTCACATGCCGCTGCCGCAGTGCGACACCCCTCCCACCCCGCAGGAGACCGCCGACTTGCGCGAGCGCTACCGCCGCGAGCGCGAGCGCCGGGTACGCCCCGAGGGCCCGGGTCAATACCGTTCCACGTCCGCGGAGTTCGGCTACTTCGCCGCCGACCCGTACGCCGGCGAGCCGGCCGACCGCGAGCCGGTGCGCGACGTGGTGGACGTCGCGATCGTCGGGGGCGGGTTCGGCGGGATCCTGGCCGGGGCGCGGCTGCGCCAGCAGGGCGTGGCGAACATACGCGTCGTCGAGAAGGGCGGCGACTTCGGCGGCACCTGGTACTGGAACCGCTACCCGGGCATCCACTGCGACATCGAGTCGCACGTCTACTTGCCGCTCCTCGACGAGACCGGCTACGTGCCCGAGTGGAAGTACGCGCCGGGCGAGGAGATCCGCCGTCACGCGGTGCGCACGGCCGAGCAGTTCGACCTGTACGAGGATGCCCTGTTCTCCACCGCCGTGACCTCCCTGACCTGGGACGAGTCCACGCAGCAGTGGTGTGTCACGACCGACCGGGGCGACGCGTTCCGTGCCACCTACGTCATCACCGCCACCGGCACGCTCTCGGAGCCCAAACTCCCCGGCATACCCGGTATCGAGACCTATCGGGGCCACACCTTCCACACCTCCCGCTGGGACTACGCGTACACCGGCGGCAGTCCCGAGGGCGGCATGACGGGCCTGGCGGGCAAGCGGGTCGGCGTCGTCGGCACCGGCGCCACGGGCGTACAGGTCATCCCGCTGCTCGCCGAGGACGCCGGCCACCTCTACGTCTTCCAGCGCACCCCTTCCTCGGTGGACGTGCGCGGACAGCGGCGCATGTCGCCGCAGGAGGTGGGCGCGGAACGGCCGGGCTGGGCGACGGCGCGCCGCGAGAACTTCCTGCGGATCGTCTCGGGCGAGGACGCCGGACCGGACCTGGTCGCCGATCGCTGGACGGAGTCGGCCGCTCTGCTGGAGAAGCTCCTGCCCAGCTTCCGGCGCGACGGCGAGCCGGACTTCGAGGCCGCCTACGAGGCCGCCGACCACGCCGCGATGAACGGCATCCGTGCGCGCGTCACCGCAGAGGTCACCGACCCCGTCACCGCCACGGCCCTCCAGCCCTGGTACCGGTACGCGTGCAAGCGCCCCACGTTCTCCGACACATATCTGCCCGCGTTCAACCGGGCCGACGTCACCCTCGTGGACACCGCCGACAGCCATGGCATCGAGCGGATGACCGAACGCGGCGTCGTCGTGGGCGGGGTGGAGTACGAGGTCGACTGCCTGGTGTTCGCCACCGGGTTCTCCGTGGGCGTCTCCGGCGTCACCTCGGGCAAGCTGCCCGTGTCCGGGCGGGACGGCGTCCAGCTCCTGGCGGCGCGGGCGCAGCGCGGCCCGCGCAGTCTGCACGGATTCACCAGCAACGGGTTCCCGAACCTGATCCAGATGGGCTCGATGCAGAACGCCAGCAGCGTGAACTTCACGAACATCCTGGACGAGCAGGCCGTCCACGCCGCCGCGCTGGTCGCCGCCGCGCAGGAGCGGGACGCCGTCGTGGAGCCCACCCCCGAGGCCGAGGACGCCTGGATCCGCGTGTGCGCGCAGGGAGCGCCCGACCACGAGTGGTTCCACGCCGAGTGCACCCCCGGCTACTACAACCGGGAGGGCCGCGGCCGGCCGAACGGTCCCACCGCCTACCCGCACGGCGCCGTCGCCTTCCACGACCTGTTGCGCCGCTGGCGCAAGGAGAACATCGACGAGGCCCTCAGGCCCCGGGCCACCACGCCGGTCGTCGGCCGCCCCTGACACCGCGTCCGTACGTGCCGGGCCCCGAGCGGTGAAGGCTCGGGACCCGGCACGATGCGGCCGCCCGTTTCGGGGGGGCCTGTCACGGTCCGTCGGCGCGACGTTGGACGGACCGGGACGTCATGAGTGCGCGGCGGCGGGCGGGCTCAGGCGCCGAGGGCGTCGATCAGTGCCTTCGTGATGTCCTCGGTCGATGCGGTGCCGCCGAGGTCGCGGCTGAGCACACCGGCCCCGGTGGTCGCCTCGATCGCCGTACGCAGCCGGGCCGCCTGGTCGGGCAGCCCGAAGTGGTCCAGCATCAGTGCCGCGCTGCCGACGGCACCGATGGGGTTGGCGAGACCCTGCCCGGCGATGTCCGGGGCGGATCCGTGGACGGGTTCGAACATGCTGGGGAAGCGCCGCTCGGGGTTGAGGTTGGCGCTGGCGGCCAGGCCCAGGCTGCCGGCGAGGGCGCTGCCGAGGTCGGAGAGGATGTCGGCGTTGAGGTTCGAGGCGACCACGACGGACAGGTCCTCGGGGCGCAGCACGAACTTGGCGGCCATGGCGTCGACGAGGACGCTCTCCGTCTCCACGTCCGGGTAGTCGGCGGCGACGCGCTTGAAGACGTCGTCCCAGAGCACCATGCCGTACTGCTGCGCGTTGCTCTTCGTCACGGACGAGACCTTGCGGCGGTCGCGGGTGCGGGCCAGGTCGAAGGCGTACCGCATGATGCGCTCGCAGCCGACCTCGGTGAACAGCGCGGACTGGAGGGCGACTTCGCCTCCTGGGCCGCGCCCCGCCAGGTTGCGTCCGCCCAGGCCCGCGTACTCGCCCTCGCTGTTCTCGCGGACGACGACCCAGTCGAGCTCGGTGTCGTCGGCCCCCCGCAGCGGGCTGGTGACGCCGGGCAGGAAGTGCACGGGGCGGACGTTGGCCCACTGGTCGAAGCTCTGGCAGATCTTCAGGCGCAGGCCCCACAGGCTGATGTGGTCGGGGACCGTGGGCCAGCCGACCGCTCCGAAGTAGATCGCGTCGAAGTCCCCCAGCCGGTCGAGGCCGTCGTCGTCCATCATCTTCCCGGTGCGCTCGTAGTGGTCGCAGCCCCAGGGGAACTCCTGCCAGTCGAAGGCGAAGGCGCCGTGGGAGTCCGCGGCCAGCGCGTCGAGTACGGCCCGGCCCGCGGCGACGACCTCCCTCCCGACGCCGTCGGCGGGGATGGCAGCGATACGGAAGGTACGGGGAGCGGTCACGGAGGCCTCCGGTCGTGCGGATCCGCCTGTCGGGCGGAGCCGGGGTCGGGCGAGTGGATCGATGGTCCGAGTGAACCCAGTCGTCCCGTGCGCCGTCCAAGACGTGCTTCCGATACAACCCATAGGCCTGGCCGATGAGTTCGCCGGGCGCGGCGCCGCGCCCGGCTACGCGGCCCGGGAGCTCTTGTGCCGGGCGTAGACACCGGCCAGGTCGAGGAAGGCCCGGGCGCCGGGGGTGAGGTGGGCGGGCAGGCTGATCATCGCGACGTGCAGGTGTGCGGTGGGTTCGATGGCGGCGACGGCCGCACCGCAGCGGCGGGCGAGGCGGGTCCAGGAGGCGGGCAGGACCGCGACGCCGACGCCGGTCAGGACCAACGGGAGGATGGAGGCCCGGTGGTCGACGATCGCGACGATGTCGGTGCCGTCGGTCCGCGCCGTGATGTCGTCGACGATCGTGCGCATCAGGGTGCCGCCCCGCGACGCGATCAGCTTCTGCCCGCCGAGGTCCTGCGGCCGCAGCGTGGCGCCGTCCGTGATGTCCCCCTCGGGGGCGGCCACGACGACGAACGGCTGTTGCTCCATGGGCAGCACGTCGAGCCCGGACAGGGCCGCGGGGGCGGCCGTACCCAGCAGACCGAGTTCGCAGGCGCCGCTGCGGACCAGCGCGATGGTCTCCTCGGGGGTGAAGGCGGCGCGGCTGCTCACGGTGACCGACGGGTGCAGTTCGGTGAAGCGGTGGGTCAGGGTGGTGAGCGGTTCGATGCCGGGCGAGGGCATGGCCGCCACCTCGACGGTTCCGCCGTTCAGGCCCGACAGGGCGGCGGCCCGGTCGCGTACGGCGGTCAGGTCGCGCAGCACGCGGCGGCTGGGTTCGAGGAGTTCCGCGCCGGCTTCGCTGAGCACGACGCCGCGGCCCATGCGGTGGAAGAGGCAGACGCCCAGGTCGGCTTCCAGGTTGGCCATCGCCTGCGACAACGACGGCTGCGCCACGTGGAGCGCGGCGGCGGCCTTGCTGAAGCCGCCGTGCTCCACGATGGCGAGGAAGTATTCGAGCTGTCGTGCGTCCACGGGTCCTCCCTCTGCCACCGACCGGGCAATAGGCGGACCCTATCGGTTGGCCGAAACGGCCTGATCGCCTGCCTGGGCCGCGGGTTCGACTCCCGGCACCGGGGCGGATTCGCCCGGTGCGGCCGTGGGTTGGGGAGGGACGGGGGCCGGTTCCGGCGGGGCGTCGGCGCGTTCGTCGCGGGCGGGAGCGTCCTCGCGGATCTGTCCGGACAGCACCGCGCGGGCGCGGTCCAGGTCGAGGCCCCGCTCCCAGCGGGCGACGAACAGGGTGGCCACCGCGTTGCCGTAGAAGTTCACCAGGGCCCGGCACTCCGACATGAACTTGTCGATGCCGAAGATGAGCATGATTCCGGCCGCGGGCACGTGGCCGACCGTCGACAGCGTCGCGGTCAGTGCGATGAAGCCGCCTCCGGCCACTCCCGCCGCGCCCTTGGAGGTCAGCAGCATCACGGCGAGCAGGCCGAGTTGCTGTCCGACGGAGAGTGCGGTGTCGGTGGCCTGCGCGATGTAGAGCGTGGCCAGCGACAGGTAGATCGCCGCGCCGTCGAGGTTGAAGCTGTAGCCCGTCGGCACCACGAGGCCGACCGTGGACTTCTCGGCGCCCATGAAGTGCAGTTTGCGCATCAGGCCGGGCAGGGCCGGTTCGGCGGTGGAGGTGCCGAGGACCAGGAAGAACTCCTCCTTGAAGTACCGGAAGAGCTGGAAGATGTTCAGCCGCACGTAGACCGCGAGGACGGTGCCGAGCACCACGACGACGAACAGGACCGAGGTGACGTAGAAGAGCAGGATCAGTGACCCGAGGCTGGTCAGTGTCGACAGGCCGAACTTCCCGATGGCGTACGACATCGCGCCGAAGGCACCGAGCGGGGCCGCCTTCATCACGAACGACAGGACCTTGAACACCACCTGGGTCAGGCGGTGGACGCCCGCGATGACGGGTTCGCCGACCGTGCCGACCGACTTCAGGGCGATCCCGAAGATCACCGCGAGGAAGATCACCTGGAGGATGTCGCCCTCGACGAACGCGCCGAAGAGGCTGTTGGGCACGACACCGGTCAGGAACTCCCACCAGTGCTGGTGCTCGCCCGTCTCGATGTACTGGCCCGCGTCGCCCGACACCTCCAGGGCCGACGGGTCGGCGTGCACGCCCTCGCCCAGCCGTACGAGGTTGATCGCTATCAGGCCCGTCACCAGCGCGGCGATGGTGCCGACCTGGAAGTAGGTCAGCGCCTTGAGCCCGGTGCGGCCCACCTTCTTCAGGTCGGCGACCCCGGAGATGCCGCCGATGATCGTGAGGAACACGATCGGACCGATCAGCATCTTCATCGCGGTGATGAACGTCGTGCCGATCGGTTCCATCGCCGTGGCCAGGTCCGGCAGGCGCCATCCGAGGACCACCCCGATGACGATGGCGGCCAGCACCTGCACGTACAACTGCCGGTACCACGGCCTGCTTCTCACCACCGCGGTGCCGCCTGCGGCTTCGTCCGGGGCATGCGTCATTGCAACCTCCATCCAGGCACGGGCAGGGGCCTGCCCGTGAACTCCGCACGGAGACGTCGCTCGTCGCGCGCCGGGTACCGGCTCCAGGCCCCGTACGGGACCGGGTCCCGGCCGGTCGTCGTACGAACGGAGTCAGTGAAGCGGGTCCCAGAGGAGGAGGTCCACGACCAAAAACCGATGCCCCGCATAGGCCAGGCCTATACGGGGCGCATCAGCTCCGGTCCCTGACCGCCGGCCGCCCGGTGAGCCCCGGCCGGTGCGTGTCACGCATGATCGCCTACTCTCGCGCATCATGAGCACACTTGCGGATGTCACCGCCGTGACGAATCTGATCGCCAAGTATGCGGAGCTGGTCGACACCGGGGACTTCGCGGGTGTCGGGGAGCTGATGGCGGACGCCGTGTTCATCGGGAGCGGTCCGCCCGCCGAGGGGCGTCGGGCCATCGAGAGCATGCTCCGGGAGAGCGTGATCCTCTACGAGGACGGCACACCGCGGACCCACCACGCGACGAGCAACATCGCCGTCGAGGTGGACGAGGAGACGGGAACCGCCACCGCGGGCTCCTACGTCACCGTCTTCCAGGCGCTGCCGGATCTGCCGCTGCAGCCCGTGGCCGCGGGCCGCTACAGCGACCGCTTCGAGCGCCGTGACGGGCGGTGGCGGTTCGTGGAGCGACGGGTGCGTATCCACTTGGCGGGCGACGTGCGGGGCCACCTCCGCACCTGAAACACGGTGACCCGCAGCGGTGTTCGTGCCGCCGCGGGTCACCGGCCGTGCGCTCAGCTGTCGTGGAGGGCCTTCTTCAAGGCGTCGACGGCGAGCTTGCGGGCGACGTTCGCGGCACGGGTGTCGCGCAGGCTGTCCAGGAGCAGGAAGTCGTGGACCATGCCCGCCACGCGGACCGCGGTGACGTCCACCCCGGCCTCGCGGAGTCTGTTGGCGTACTGCTCGCCCTCGTCGCGCAGCACGTCCGCCTCGTCGGTGATGACGAGGGTCGTGGGCAGGCCCTTGAGCTCCTCGAGGCTCGCCTGGAGCGGAGCGGCGTGCGGCTCCTTGCGCTGCTCCGGGTCCGCGTACTGGTCCCAGAACCAGATCATGCCGTCCCGCGTCAGGTAATAGCCTTCGGCGAACTGCTGGTAGGAGGGGGTGTCGAAGTCGGCGTCGGTCACCGGGTACAGGAGCACCTGGGCCTTGAGGTCGATCCCGCCGCGCTCCTTGTTCATGAGCGCGAACACCGTGGACATGCAGCCGCCCACCGACTCACCGGTGACGGCGATCCTGGAGGTGTCGAGTCCGTGCTCCGCACCGTGCTGCAGGACCCACTGGCCCACCGCGTAGTTCTGCTCGACCTGCGTCGGGTACGTGGCCTCCGGGGCACGGTCGTACACCGGGAACACGCCTGCGGCCCCGGCGCCGACGGCCAGTTCGCGGAAGAGCCGGTCGTGGGTCCTGTCGTCGCCGAAGACCCAGCCGGCCCCGTGGATGTAGAACACGACCGGCAGCGGGCCGGTGGCGCCCTTCGGCTTGATGATGCGGGTGCGGACGGTGCCCCACTCCCCCGCGTCGACGTCCACCCACTCCTCGTCGACGTCCGGCCGCGGCACGCTCGTGTCGCTCTGCAGGCCGAGCAGGATCTCGCGGCCCTTCTCCGGTTCGACCTCGTAGATGCGCGGGTGCGGATCGGTCGCTTCGGCCAGCTCCTTCGCGGCCGGTTCGAGGAAGGGCGTGAGGGGAGGAGGAAGCTCAGCCATGTCTACTCCGATGTCACGGGCCGACGGACCCTGGAGAACACCGCACACCACAGGCGGACGTGGCCCGAGTGCGGCGCCGGAATGCCCCCCGATCCATCCTCTCCGAACACTCCGGCCACGCAACTCGTGCACCCATGTGAACCGGCTTTGGGCGCCCGGTACTTGCTGAGCGCGGCCGTAGTCACGAGGTCGGCGGGGAAGCGGCGGGCCCGTCGGCGTCGAGGGCTGCCGCGCGCAGAGCGGCTGCCACGCGGGTGACCGGTTCGGCCGGGGGCCGCGGCAGGCGGGCCAGGAGCAGGCGCCGCTGTTCCTGGGGGCCGCCGCGGACGGGGAGGACACGGACACCGGGTGGCGCGGCGGACACGAGGGCGGCGGGCACCGTGGTCAGTCCGCAGCCGGCGGCGACGAGGTGCAGCCTGGCGAGCCAGTCGCGGGCGGTGTGGGCGATCTCGGCCCGCTCGTCGAGGCCCGGCCACACGCCCATCTCCTCGCCCGAGAGGGAGCCCGCGATCCAGCGCTGCCCGCGCAGATCGGCCACGTCGATGAAGTCGGCGCGGGCCAGCGGGTGCGTGGCGGGCACCGCCAGGCAGAGCGCACGCTCCGTGAGGGTACGCAGCACCAGCGCGGGGGACTCGCTGTCCGGCGGCCGGAACGGCGGTCCCGACGCGAGCAGGGCCAGGTCGATGCTGCCGGCCCGCAGCGCCCGCACGAGGGCCGGGGTGCTGCCCTCCCGGCCCACGACCTTGAGGCCGGGGTCGGTCCGGCGGAGTGCGGACAGGGCTCGGGGGATCAGCGCGGCGCCGGCGCTGGGGAACCAGCCCAGGCGGACCGTCCCGGCCTGCCCGGGAAGGCCGGACAGCTCCCGGGCGGTCGCGTCGATCTCGTCGAGCACGACCGTCGCACGGCGCATGACGACGCGGCCGGCCGCGGTGAGCCGTGCCCCCTCGCGGCGCCGTTCCAACAGCTCCGCGCCCGCGGCCCGCTCGATCGTGGCGATCTGCCGGGACACCGCCGACTGCGTGTAGCCCAGCGAGGCGGCGGCCGCGGTGAAGGTCCCCTGCTCCGCCACGGCGCGGAGGACGCGCAGCGCGGTGAGTGACACGTCGGTGAAGTCCATGATGTTTCCGCATACTAGTCGTGCCGAACATTCGTTGGACTCATGGCGTGGGCATTTCTACCGTGGCAGGCATGAAGCCTTCCCGCATCGCCCTCGTCACGGGCGCCAACCAAGGACTCGGCCGGGCGCTCGTCGAACAGCTGGCGACCCACATGGATCCGGACGACCTGGTCCTGCTGACCGGTCGCGACCCCCGGCGCGTCATGGACGCCGCCCGCGAGGTCGGCGCCCTGTCGGGCACGCGTGCCCGGGTCGAGGGCCGCGTCCTGGACGTCACGGACACCGACGCCATCGCCCGCCTCGCCGACGAGCTGCGCGCCCGGCACGGAGGGGTCGACGTCGTCATCTCCAACGCGGTCGCGCGTGTGCTGCCCGGGGAGTCGCAGGCGGCGCGGGCCGACGAGTTCATCGACGTCTCCAACACCGCCACGCACGCGGTCCTGCGTTCCTTCGGGCCGGTTCTGCGGCCCGGCGGACGGCTGCTCGTGGTGGCCAGCGGCCTGGGCACGCTCGGTCACCTCGACTCCCGGCTGCACGGGCTGTTCGACGGAGCGAGCCTCGACCAGGTCGAGTACGCCGTCGAATCGTGGCGCGGCGCCGTCCACGACGGAAGCGCACAGGAGGCGGGCTGGCCGGTCTGGCTGAACGTACCGTCGAAGGTGGCCCAGGTCGCCGCCGTCCGCGCGGTCGCCGCCGAGCGCCGCGCGCAGGACCTCGCCGACGGAACCCTGATCGCCGCGGTGTGCCCCGGCATGGTCGACACCGCCACGTCGCGCCCTTGGTTCAGCGACTTCAGCCAGGCCCAGACGCCGGCCCGGGCCGCCGCGGCCGTGCTCGGCATCGTCCTCACGGAGTCCGTCGATCCCGCTCTCCACGGCGAGTTGGTCCGCTTCGGGAAGGTCCTGCCCTGGCACGACGGAGCGCCCTTGGTGGAGCAGGACGGGATGCTCACGCCCTGAGAGCCGTAGGGGCGCCCGCCCCATCGGGAGGTGTCATGCCTGGCGCAGCCTGGGCAGGAGCTGGTCGCCGATCCGGCGGGTCTCCTGCCTGTAGGGGGTGTCGGACAGGACGAAGTGCGTGATGCCGAGCGCTCGGTAGGCGTCGAGTGCGGCAGCCACGTCGTCGGGCGAGCCGACCAGCCATGTGGTCGCCGCTCCACCGCCGCCGAACCTGCCCGGCGCGGTGTACAGGCAGGTGTCGAGGACTTCGCCCCGCTCGGCGAGGTCGAGGAGGCGCTGCTGGCCGACCGCCGCCCTGCGGTTGCCCAGCCATGAGCCGATCTCGCCCGCGTCGGCCGCCATCTTGGCGATCTTCTCCTCCGCCGCGCGCCACGCGTCCTCGGTCGTGTCGCGCATCACGGTGGTGATGCGCAGCCCGTACTGCAGCGGCGCATGGCGGCGTCCCTCCTGCTCGCTCAACTCCTTCAGGCGGGCGATGCGTTCGGCGATCCCCTCCAGGGGCTCGCCCCAGAAGAGCTGCACATCGGCCTCTGCCGCCGAGACGCGTTCGGCGGCCTCGGATGCGCCTCCGAAATACAGGGTCGGATGCGCCCGTGCGTCGGTGGCGTAGGGGCGCGGCCCGACCGTCGAACCGGTGACGTGGAAGTGCTCGCCGTGGAAGGTGACGTTCTCCTCGGTCCACAGGCGCCGCACGAGGTGCAGGAACTCCTGAGTACGGGAGTAGCGCGCGGGCGGGTCGACGGTGGTGTCGCCGTAGGCGGCCGGATTGTCCAGGCCACTGACGATGTTGACGAGGACACGGCCGCGGCTGAGCTGGTCGAGAGTGGCGGCCGCGGCGGCGAAGTTCGCGGGCTGCCAGTAGCCGGGGCGCACGGCGATCAAGGGCTTGAACGTCGTGGTGCGCGCGGCCAGGGCGGTGGCCACGGTGAAGGTGTCCGGGCGGCCCCAACCGGTGCCGAGCAGGGCGCCGCCCCAGCCGTGGTCCTCTGCCGTCCGGGCGAGTTCGGTCGAGTACTCGATGGACCCCCAGCCCGCTGTCGTGTCGTCTCCGCGGTGCCCCGGTTCGACAGTGTTGGGGATGTACCAGAGGAATTCCGGGTTCATCAGGATTCCGATCGCAGTTCGGAGGGGTGCGGCGTGGCAGTCCGCCGGCTGGTGGTCATGTCGGAGCGCAAGTGGGGCTGGGACGGGGGGCGTTCAAGACGTCCGGAGGCTCGGTGCGGCGGCGCCGGTTCTCACGGGCTTGTCCTCCGCGTCGGGTTCCACGCCGAGGTGTGCGAGCAGGCGGTCCCGCAAGGCGGCGTACTCCGGACTGCCGTGGCGGCGCGGCGCGGGCAGCTCCACCGGGATGTCGACCGCGATCCGGCCCTCTTCGAGGACGGCCACCCGGTCGGCCAGGGTGATCGCCTCGTCGACGTCGTGGGTGACCAGGAGCACGGCGGGCCGGTGGCGCTCGCACAGTTGCCGCAGCAGGGCGTGCATCCGGATGCGCGTGAGGGCGTCGAGCGCCCCGAACGGCTCGTCGGCGAGCAGGAGTCGGGGTTCGCGGACGAGGGAGCGGGCGAGTGACACCCGCTGCTGTTCCCCGCCGGACAGCTCGACGGGCCAGGCCCGCTCGCGTCCTTCGAGGCCGACTTCGGCGAGCGCGGTGCGGCCCCGGTGTGCGGCGTCCGGACCGGTCAGGCCGAGGACGACATTGTCGAGGAGCCGCTTCCACGGCAGCAGCCGGGCGTCCTGGAAGACCACCGACACGTCTTGCGGCGCGGACAGTTCTCCGCTGCCCGCCACGTCGTGGTCCAGGCGGGCGAGGGCGCGCAGCAGGGTGCTCTTGCCGGAGCCGCTGCGCCCGAGGAGCGCCACGAACTCGCCGGGCGCGATGCTCAGTTCGAGTCCGTCGAGCACTCGGCGTCCGCCGAGTGTGCGCACCAGGTGCGCGATGCGGACCGTCGTGCGGTCCTCGGTCGCGGTCAGCCCGCCAGCGTCCGCCGCCATGACAGGGCCCTCCTCTCCACGAGCCGCACGAGGGCGTCGGAGACGAGTCCGAGGAGTCCGTACACGACGAGGCCGACGATGATGACGTCCGTCTGTCCGTAGGTCCGCGCGAGTTCCATCATGTAGCCGATGCCGCTGGTGGCGTTGACCTGCTCGACGACGACGAGTGCCAGCCAGGCGGCGGTCACTCCGAAGCGCAGCCCCAGCAGGAAGCCGGGCAGGGCCCCCGGCAGCACGACATGGCGGATGAACCGGAGCCTGTTCAACCGCACGGTCTCGGCCAGTTCCGCGTAGCGGTTGTCGATGGTGCGCAGTCCGTTGTGGGTGTGGATGTAGATCGGGACGAAGACGCCGAGCGCGATCGTGACGACTTTCATCGTCTCGCCGATGCCGAACCACAGGACGAGGAGCGGGATCAGCGCCAGTGAGGGGATCGCCCGCTTGATCTGCACCGGTCCGTCGACGAGTCCTTCCCCGATGCGGCTCAGGCCGGAGACGAGGGCGAGCAGCAGCCCCGCGACGGTGCCGAAGGCCAGGCCGAGCAGGGCGCGTTGGGCGGAGGTCGTGAAGTGGGACTGCAGCCGGCCGTCGGCGAGGAGGTCCCCCGCGGTCCCGGCGATGACCCAGGGGGCGGGCAGACTGCGCGCGTCGATGAGTCCGGCGGCGGAGCCGGCCGCCCAGACCGCGAGCAGCAGCAGGGGGCCGAGCGCCCAGCCGAAGGGGACGGGGCGGCCCGGGCCCAGCCTCTTGCGTGTCCTCGGGCGGGGGCGGGAGAAGCCGGCGGCTTCGCCGGGCGCCGTCGTGGTGCCGGCCGCCGCTCGCTGTTCGAAGGCCGTGGTGCTCATGACGCCTTCCCTTCACCGGCTATGGCGTCGGCGGCGACGCGCTCGTAGCGGCGGTCGAAGAGGGTCTCGGCGTCGAAGGCCTTGTGCTTCTGTTCCTTCGCCAGCAGGTCGACGGTCTGCTGCTGGCGCGCGATGGCCCGGGTCCAGTCGGCGGGAAAGTCCGGGTCGCCGGACCTTTTCACGAGGTACTCGCCGTCGGCCCGGCTCAGCCCCTGGTCCTTGACGTAGTACCCGTCGATCCATTGCCGGGGGTGTTCGTCGACCCAGAGCTGTGCGCGCGCCCAGAACTTGATGAGTTCCCTGACGGCGGCGGATTTCTGCGCGTCGCTCACGGAATCGGTGAGCGCCCACAAATGCCCGGGGTCGTCACGGAGACCGTGCTTGACGGTCGTGGCGCCGTCCCTGCCGTGTTTCGTCAGATAGCGCTTGATATTGACGTCGGCGATGGGCGCGGCGTCCACCTGCCGGTTCCCGAGGGCGGTGGGGTACACGTCGCCGGTGCTGGCCAGTTCGACGAGGTGGACGTCCTGCTGGGTGAGGCCGGCCTTCTTCAGGATCCGCAGCACGAGCGCTCCCTGTGCCTGGCCGGGGCTGTAGGCGATCTTCTTCCCGCGCAGGTCGGCGAGGGTCTTGATGTGCGCGCCCGGGGCGATCCCCAGCTCGTAGATCGGATACGTGGTCGGGTCCTTGCGGAATTTCGCCGCCACCAGCTTGGTGTCCAGGCCCGTCCAATGGGCGTTGATGGACGGGATCTCCGCGGCGGAGCAGATGTCGAGCGCGTCGGCCCGGAACGCCTCGGAGCATTGCGGGCCACCGCTGATATTGGCCCACTTCACTTTGAAGGGCAGTTTGTCGATCTGGCCCGACAGTTCGAGTGCGACTTTGAGATCAGGCGCACCGACGGTGAGCGAGGTGTCCGCGGAGACCTTGGCCGGGATCTCTTTCGCGGCGAGATTCGCACTGCTCACGGTGGACTGTGCGGGGTTCGCGCACGAGGCCAGCAGAAGGGATACGGCGGCGACAGCGCCGACGCGCGAGGAAACGGGCATGACGGTACGTGGAGTCATTCGTGCCTTCACAGGGCGAGGGGCACGCCTCCGCGCAGGCGGCGGCAGGAGGCGCGAGCAGGGATGCGGGGCGGGGAGCGGTGCGGCAGGACGCGGAGCCGTCGGCTCGACGCGGACGAGAGGTCAGCTACACACGGCGGTGGCGACGCGCATCAGATCGATGGCCCGCCGCTTCCGGAACCGCTGGATGATCCACATGCCGCCGAAGCTATCCACGCACCAAGTCCCGGTCAAGAGAAGGAAGTTGCCCGACACCGTGCTGCAATGCCCTCTTCATGGGGCCGCCACGCTCGCGTGACGACCGCCGGCGCGTCCGCCGCTTCCTCACACACCCTCCCAGGACCCGCCACCGGATCCCGGTACCCGTGACGGTGCTCGCGTGCCATGATCCTACTGAGCAGTAGCTTCGTTGTCGGTCGAGAGGGATCCCCGTGGCACGCGTGTTCACCGTGAGCAACAGCATCACCGTCGGCGTGTCCCCCGATGACGCCTACGCGGCCGTGAGCCGCCCCGAGGACATGGGCCGCTGGAGCCCGGAGAACCGTGGCACGACGCCCGACTCGCCGACCGGGCCGGCCGCCGAGGGCACCACGTTCGTGGGGCGCAACAAGCGCGGACCGTTCCGGTGGGTGACCCGGTGCACGGTCACCGTGGCCCGGCCGGGCCACGCGTTCGCGTTCCGCGTTCACGCGATCGGAGTCAAGCGGCCGCTGCTGCGCGCCCCGATCGCCACGTGGGAGTACCGGTTCGAGCAGGTCGACGAGGGGACTCTCGTGACGGAGACGTGGACCGACGACCGTCGCGCCTGGCCGACGTTCGCGGCGAACGCCTTCGACCGGATCGTGACCTCCGGCAGGACGTTCGCCGCGTTCCAGGCACGCAACATCGAGGCGACCCTGCGCAACCTCAAGCGGGAACTGGAGCGCGGCCTCACGAGCTGAGCGGACCCACCACGCGCACCCTCAGGACGAACACGTCGCACACCGGAGTGGCAAACCCCAACCATTCACCCGAATGGCCGCCCCCGGCCGCGGCCCCCTGAACCCTGCCGGAGCTCCCCTGTCGCACGGCAAGAAGGCCTTCCGCCGGGCGTTCCGGCTACTGCCAGTGAGACCCCTTGTTGCACGGCTCACCGTGAGGCCGCGCGATGGCTGTGAGGCACATGGCCATCGCAGCGGCCAACCCAGCCGCGCCATGTTCCGGAGGGAGTGATCACGCATGACGCAGGGCGAGACCTTCAGCACCCCTGATGCCATCGTCGGGCTCACCGCGTACGACCGCACCGGGGAGAAGATCGGCAGCGTCGAGCGGGTCTACCTCGACGACACGACCGGCAAACCCGACTGGGTGACGGTGAAGACCGGCCTCTTCGGCATGAAGGAGAGCTTCGTGCCGCTGGCCGGCGCCAGCCGCAAGGAAGACACGCTCCGGGTGATGTACACCAAGGAAGCCGTCAAGGACGCGCCGCGTGTCGACGCCGACCAGCACCTGGACCAGACCGACGAGCAGGAGCTGTACGCGCACTACGGTCTCAGCAAGCCCGCGACGTCCCCCGCCGCCGCGCCCCGTGCGGAGCGCCCGTCCGCCTCTGACGCTCAGCG
Organism: Streptomyces sp. YJ-C3; assembly: GCF_053891275.1. Lineage (NCBI taxonomy): Bacteria > Bacillati > Actinomycetota > Actinomycetes > Kitasatosporales > Streptomycetaceae > Streptomyces > Streptomyces sp. YJ-C3. Next base: position 4,974,088 of record NZ_CM132685.1, read on the forward strand.
CGCGAGTGCGAGCGGCATGGCCGCCGGCGCCGCGGGTGCGGGTCTGAGCGGTGAGGCGCACGGCCGGCACGCCGGTGCGCGGGAGCCGGCGCTGCGCTCCGCGGCGGGCCCCGACGGCAAGGCGGACGAGCTCATCCGCTCCGAGGAGCGGCTGCGGGTCGGCACCGAGGAGGAAGAGGTCGGCCGCGCCCACCTGCGCAAGGTGGTCGAGACGGAGAACGTCACGACCTCGGTGCCCCTGTCGCACGAGGAGGTCCGCGTCGTACGGGAGCCGATCCGCGAGGGCGACGTGAAGCGGGCCTCGATCAGCGAGGCGGAGACCGAGGTCGTGCTGCACGCCGAGAAGCCGGTGGTCCGCAAGGAGACCGTCCCGGTGGAGCGCGTCCGCCTCGAGACCGAGAAGGTCACCGAGACGCGCGAGGTCTCCGACACGGTGCGCAAGGAGAAGATCGAGTTCGACAACCCCAAGGCGGACCGCGAGGCCATGCCGGGTGAGGGCAAGTCCGGTCCCGGGCAGGGACCGCGGCGCTGACGGACTCACGACCTCACGGGGCCATCAGGCGGGCCCGGCCGCTCGGCCGGGCCCGCCGGCACGCCGCGCGCCCTTCCGACCAGGCCCGCGGCCGCTCAGGATGCGGCTCGCGCGCACCCCTCTTAGCGTGACAGGCACACCCGCTCACCGACCGAGGAGCAGACATGGGCGACAGCGCCATGGACAAGGCGAAGGGCAAGGCCAAGGAGATGCTCGGCAAGGCCACCGGCAACGAGCGCATGGAGACCGAGGGCCAGGTCGACCAGGCCAAGAGCAAGGTCAAGGATGTCGCCGACCGGGCCCGCGACAAGGCCGAGGGCGCCCGCGACTCCCTGCGCGACGACGACCGGTAGACGATCCGCCGCCTCGCCCCGTGCCCTCCCGCCGCAGAAGCCGGCGGGAGGGCACGGGCATGGTCACGGCCGCGCGCCGGGCGGAGGTGGCTCCGGCGAGATCTGGAGGTGGCGGCGCCACGAGGTTCCTGACGCAAAAGAGTTGACGGACCATCAGCCCTACAACAGGGCCCGCCACCTCGTCGGCAAGGGCCGCGCCCTGGACGTGGCCGACGGCCGCCCGGCGGTGGTTCGCGGTCATGCTCCGCCCCATGGCGCGGCGGGCGGCCCGATCCGGCGTCACGCTCGCGGCGAGTGCCCCTCCGCGAGGCGGCTGCCGATTCGCGCCCGCCGACGCGCCGAAGATCGTGTCGGTCCGTGCCGGGTCGACGCCGCCGTCCGCCAGCCCGGCCAGCACCCCGACCAGCCAGGCGCCGCCGACCGCTCCCCCACCACCGAGCAACAGCGCCGTCCCGTCCAAGGCCCACCCTTCCCATCGTTAAATGGGGAGCACTCCCCACTTCATGGACGGACGATAGCATCCCTTCCGGGGTGCACTCCCCAGTTACCGACACGGAGCATGAGGGAGTCCGACGATGGCCGCCGGCGCAGACCCCGGGACACCCCCACGCCGACGCGACGCACGCCGTAACCGGGAGCTCCTGGTCGAGGCCGCTCACCAAGTGTTCCGCGAGCAGGGGCTCGAAGCGCCGCTCGATGTCATCGCCCGCAGGGCAGGTGTGGGCAACGCGACGCTCTACCGCCACTTCCCCACCCGTGTCGCACTCGTCGACGCGGTCTTCCGCGCACCGCTGAGCGACACGATGACCGCGGGCGAGCAGGCCCGGAACTCCGAGGACGCCTGGGCGGGACTGACCGCCTATCTCGACGCGGTCTTCACCGTGCTCGCCACGGACCGCGGCACCAATGACCTCATGACCACACCCCTGCGCGGCATCGACGCCCTGGAAGCCGTCCACGCGCACAATCGCCGCACGCTGGAACTGCTCCTGGAACGCGGCCGGGAGCAGGGCACCGTCCGCCCCGACGTGGCCGCCGAGGACGTCCTCTTCGCGCTGGCCGCCCTCGGCCGCGCCGTCCCGGCCCTGACGACCGCGACCACCGCCGACGCCTGGCGCCGCCCCCTCACCCTGCTCCTCGACAGCCTGCGCGCCACATCCACTCCGTCACCGCTCCCCTCCTCCGCGCTCACCCCCGACCAACTCGGCGCGGTACTGGGCGAGATGGGGCCGCACCGCGCACCCAGCAGCGGCTGACTCGGCGGACCGGGCACACACAGGCCGCCCGGATCCGGTACGCCGGATCCGGGCGGCCTGGCGCTACGGCCAGAGGCAGGTCCTCAGCGGGCCCGCTTCGCAGTGCCGCCGTTGATGACGAACTGCGAGCCGGGTTCGGTCAGGACGTCCCCGTCGCGCGAGTCGGCGATCGTCACGTCGGACAGGGTGGCGCTGCCGCGTGCGCCGCTCATCGCGAGGATGCCGGAGCCGTTGTTCGACTTGGAGATCGTCACGTCGCTGATCTTCACGTCGGGCATGGCGCCGCCGCCCGTCTTGAACTGAATGCCGTCGTACGTCGAGTCCTGGATGTCGGTGTCGCGGATCGTGACACCGGGAATGTCCTGCCCCTGCGCGAACAGGGTGATGGCACCGAACTCCTGGTCCTCGTTCCAGAAGGCTCCGCCGGTGCGGTACAGGCCGTTGTTGGCGATCAGGGTCGTGCCGGAGAACGGCAGCGGGTCGTGGTCGGTGGCGAGCATGATCCCGGGGTAGTTCATGGTGTCCGAGATCAGGTTGTTCTCGATGGTGTTGCCGTAACCCCCGTACACCGCGATGCCGTTGGCCCGCCACGGCAACTGCACCGTGTTGTTGCGGAAGTGGTTGTCGTGGCCGACGTCGACCGACGTGTCCTTCACGTACTTGTTCGCCCACACCGCCAGCGCGTCGTCCCCGGTGGTACGGAAGGACGAGTCGACGACGGTCGAGTTGCGCGTGCCGTTGGTGAAGTTGACGCCGTCGGCATACGTGTCACGGATGCGCATGCCGCTGAACTCAAGGCCGTCGCCGGGCCCCCACAGCTCCGGGATGTTGGAGTAGTCGCGGCCGACCCACACGCCGACATTCGCGTGCTCGATCCAGACGTTGCTGATCTTCGTGTCCTTGCCGAAGCGGCCGTTCAGGCCCACACCTCCCTCGGCGTTGCCGTCGCCGCCGCGGATCGTGCCGGAGCCGAAGATCGCGATGTCGGAGATCTTGGTGTTGTCGTCGATGTCGAAGCCGAAGTTGCCCTCGTGCGGATGGTTGATGCCGCCCGCGTCCTGCGGCGCGATCAGCGAGTACAGCTGCGCGTGCCACATGCCGGCGCCGCGGATCGTCACGTCACGGATGCCGACCTGGTTGTACTGCCCCCGGTCCTGCGGATCGTCGGTGAGGATCTTCGCTTCCTGGCGCCACTGCCCCGCCGGGATCCACACGCAGTCGATGTCACCGTTCTGGTCGGCGGTCACCGCCTTCTGAATCGCTGCCGCGTCGTCCTTTCCGTCGTCCGGGACCGCGCCGTAGTCGGTGATCGACGTGCACTCGGCCGGCTTGTCCGCGGGCGGCGCCACCTGCTCCAGGTCGATCAGATCGACGACGTAGTACGCGGCGTCGTCGTCCGTGTCGCGCTGCAGCCGGAAGGTGGTGCCCGCCGGGTACGAATCCTTCAGGAGGGCGTGCGTCTCGTCGAAGAGACGCCGGGCGTCACCGCCCGGGGTGTTGGTCAGGCCCTCCGGGTCGTCGGTGCTGCCGTAGAGCCAGCTGTGCTTCGACGAGAGGTCCAGCTTCTGCACGAACGTGCCGTCCGCGTACAGACTCAGCGTCTTGTCCTGGCCGCCACCGCTCGGCGCGTCCGGGATGGAGTTGCGCACGACGATCGAGTTCGTCGGGCTCTTCGAGGTGAACTCCACATATTGGCCGGTCGAGTTGAGGCGCACCGACTTGCGGCCCGATGACTCGGTCGCGAAGTTCGTGTGCCCGAAGGTCCGCTCGGCGTCGGACTCCAGGAGTGTGCCGTCGTACGTGCCGTCCTCGGCCTCGTACTCGGCGTACGGCACATCCGCGCCGCGCGCCTCGGCATCGGCCCGCGCGGACACCTCGGCGTCCTTCACGGTGCCCTCGGCGTGGGCGGTCACGGGCACGAGCACAGAGGCCGCCAGTCCGGCGCCGAGTGCCATGGTGATCAGTCTTCTGGTGCGCTGCGGTCGTCGTCGCGCAGGGTGTTTCCGCCTCATGGCGTCCTCCGGGTGAGTGGGGGGATACGGGTGTGGCCGGGAGGGGGCGTCACTCCGTGTTGATCTTGAAGGTGGAGGTGGTGTTGCGGACGTCCTCGGCGTTGTCCGTGAGCGTGAGCCCCTTGAAGGTGACCTCGCCGACCGCCGGGCCCTGGCCCTGTTCGGGCAGCTCGTTGGCCCAGATGCCGAAGCCGGACTTCGCGTCGTACTCGTCACCGGACTTCTTCGCGCCGGAGATCGTGACGTTCGACAGCACCGTGTCCCGCACCGGGTTCTGCGCCTGGCCGCCCACGTAGTTCGTCTGGAACATGACGCCGTGGTACGTCGGGTCGCTGATGCTGACGTTGTTCATCCGGATCGCCTGGAACGCCTTCGACGCGGAGAACATCCAGATGCCCGGGAAGGTCTGGCCGTTCCAGAAGTGGCCGCCGGCACGATCGACCGTGATGTCCTCGAAGGTCGTCGGTTCGGGACCGAAGCCTTCCATCGGGTAGCCGAAGTCCAGGGAGGAGACGGTGACACCGGAGTAGACGAGTGTGTCGGCGACGTGGATGTTGCGGAAGGTGTTGCGCTGACCGCCGTACACGGCGAGGCCCGCGGCCCGCCACGTCAGCTTGCTGGTGAGGTTCTCGAAGACGTTGTCCGTCTGGCCGCTGCCGCCCGAGTCGGTCGCGGCGAACAGGGCGAAGGAGTCGTCGCCGGTGGCGCGGGTCTCCGTGTCGGCGACCAGGTTCCCGGAGGAACCGTTGGTCATGTTGACGCCGTCCGCGAAGGTGTTGCGGATGCGGTTGTTCCGCAGCGTCATGTTGTCGGTGTTCGTGCCCCAGTAGAGGCAGACCGTGTGCTCGGCCCAGATGTTCTCGATGGTGACGCCGGAGACGTTCTGGAAGTCGAAGACCTTGCCCGGGCCGTCGATGCGCGAGGTGTAGTTGCCGAAGTAGGCGAAGCCGGAGAAGACCGAGCCGTTCGCGCCCTGGTCGGCCCGGATGCCGATGTCGGTGTTCTGCTGCCCGGCCGGGGCGTGGAAGCGGGTGAACCACGGCCCGGCGCCGATCACCTTCACGGGCTTGCCGTAGACCTGGAACTTGCTGGACGTCTCGTAGTCGCCCGCCGGCAGATAGACGCCCTGGATCTTCCCCGTGGTGTCCATCCGCGCCTTGTCGAGCGCGTCCTGGACGGCCTGCTGGCCGGTGCCGGACGGCTCCACGTACGCCTCGGGGTCCGGGTTGGGCGCCGCCGTGGCCTTCTCGAAGTCGGCGAAGTCGATCGCGTACGTCGAGGAGTTGTCGCCGTCCTTCTGCAGCCGGATCTTCGTGCCCGCCGGGACGGTGCGGCCCAGGTCGACATGGGCCTCGTCGTAGATGTGCCGGGGCGCGCCCGCGCCCGGGTCGTTGCCGGGCGATGTCTCCGCGCCGTACAGCCAGGAGTACGTGGACGTCAGGTCGAGCGCGGTGGTCTTCTCGCCGTCGACGTACACGTTGAGCGTGGTGTCCGTGCCGTCCGGGACCGAGAACCGGGTGACCAGTGTGTTGGTCTCGACCGGGGTGGTGAACTCGACGTACTGGCCGGTCTCCCTGAGCGTCACGGCCTTGCGCCCGGACGCCTCTCCGGCCAGGTCCCCGACCGTCCGGTCGGGCCCGACGACCTGCGCGCCGCCGCCCGCGGTGGCGGACTCGGCCTCGACGGTGGAGTAGGGCGTGTCGGCACCGCTCGCGGCGGCGCCGGCCCGCGCGGCCGTGCGCTTGTCCGCCGTCGCCGCACCGCTTCTGGGCGGGGTGAACGCGGCGTCGCCGCGCGCCGCGGACCCCGCCGCGAGGGTGCGGGTGACGGCGCGGCTGTCCGGGGACTGGTTGCCTGCGGCGTCCCGGGCCCGCACCGCGTAGGTCACCTTGTCGGCCTTCGGCCCCTGCGGCGATGTGTCCGTCCAGCTCAAGGTGCGGGCGGGCACACTGGCACGCAGCTCACCGTCGGCGTACACGTCATAGGCGGTGGCGCCGACGGTCCGGTGCCAGCTCAGCGTGGAGCCCTTGAGCGCCGTGCCGGACGGGGTCGGGGGCGGCGCCGCGTCGCCCGAACGCGCCGCGTACACCGCCAGTTCGCCCACCTTCTTGGCGCCGGTGACGCGCAGATAGCGGACCGCGGCCCCGTCCAGCGTGAAGGTGATCTTCCCGTGGCGGGCCTTGAGGTCGGACAGCTCGGTGAAGTCCTGCCCGTTGACGGAGCCTTCGAGCCGCACGGTCTGCGCCGCGCCGGACAGCAGGACGTCGGCCCGGTCCAGGCGCCGGGTCGCGCCGAGGTCCGCCGTGACCCAGCCCTTGCTGTTGCCCGTGGCGTACGTGTCCGGGGCGCCGTCCTGGGCGCGGGCCGCGTCCTGGCCGGTCAGGTGTACGGCGAGCGGGCCGTCGGCAGGAGCCTCCTGCGCCGACACCGCCTGCCAGCTGGACAGCATCAGGCCCGTGCCGAGGACGACGGCGAGTGCGGGGCGCCAGGCTCCGCGCCGACCGCGTTTCCGATTTGTTGTGTGCATGACATTCCCTTTCGTGTGGGGGGATGTACGGCTCTGTGGGGGTGGGGCGCCGTGATGTCGCTGCTGCGGAGACGCCCGTCGGGGAAGGCGACGGGCGTCTCCGGCGGTTCAGTTCAGGTACGCCTCCACCTCACTGAACTGGGCGGCGGGCCACGCCGTGTTGGCGGTCACGTGAACCCGCAGGTAGCGCGTCGAGGGAGACGGGCTCGGGAGCGTGACGGTCACCGTGTTGCCGGTCGCCGGGTCGAAGCGGTACGCCTTCGAGGCGGCGAGCGTGCTGAACGACGAGCCGTCCGTGCTCCCCTGGACGGAGAGCGTCTGGGTCCTGGCCTCCCAGGCGGCCGAGGGCGGCAGCTTCAGGACGACGCGCCGGACGGCCTGCGCCGATCCGAGGTCCGTCGTGATCGCCTGCGGGAAGGCGTTGTTCGCGGATTCCCAGTACGTGTTCGCGTCGCCGTCGACCGCCTTGCCGGGCGTGTACACGTCGGTGGAACCGGTGGCGGTCGCGGCACGGCCCGTGGCGAGGTTGCGGTCCGGGTCGGGTTGCGCGGGCGTGCCGTCGCCCGGCTCCGGCCAGGCCGAGCAGTCGTCCCAGGCACTGTCCCAGCCGGAGTTGCCGCCGCCGTCGGTGAGCGTGAAGGCGCCCGCGCCGTTCGGGTAGGGGCAGTTGTACACGCCGGCCGCGCCGACTCCGGTGGCCCGTACGTCGCTGAACTTCGCCGCGCCCGGCGTCTCCGCCTGGACGACGACCGTGCCGACGCCGGTCACCGTCCCTCCGTCGACGGTGACGTTCTTGACGGCCTTGCCGGTGCCGCTGCCCGAGACGAACTCGTAGGCGCTGTACGGGCTGTCCTCGATGGTGGTTCCGGTGATGGCGACGTTCGCCTCGATGGCGCTGTCGTACGCGTCCACGCGCAGCGCTCCCATCGGGTGACCCCAGTTGGGGTTCAGGGCGCCGGTGCGCACGAGTCTGTTCCCGGAGACCGTGATGGTCCCGGCGAGCGGGAAGAACGGGTCCGCGAACTTCTGGTTGGAGATCGCGATGCCGCTGCCCAGGGCGTTGGTGTCCTGGATCAGGTTGTCCTTGACGGTGATGTCCTGACCGCCGTAGACGGCGATGCCGTTGGCGAGGTTGGGCTGCGAGATGGTGTTGTTCGCGAAGGTGTCGTTGCTGTTGGTGGCGTTGAGGGCCCACATGGCCAGGGAGTCGTCGCCCTGGTTGCGCAGGAAGTTGTTGCGCACGGTCACGCCCTTGGCGTTGCCGTTGAGGTTGAGTCCGTCGGCCGTGGTGTCGAGGATGCGGTTGTTCTCGACGACGAGGTCGTCGTTGTTGCCGGTGAGCCAGAAGCCGCACTTCATGTGCTGGATCAGCATGCCGGAGACGGACGAGCCGGGGCCGAGCGAGCCGTTGACGAAGTTGTCCGGGGCGCTGTCGACGCGCTCGGTCACCTCGCCGAGCACCGCGAAGTCCTTGAGGTGGACCTTGCCCGCCGAGCCGGTCTGATTGATGAAGCGTGAGGAGTGCACACGCGAATACCAGCTGCCGGCGCCCTGGATCGTCACGTTCTCGACGCCGCTGAGCTCGGAGCCCAGCTTGAAGTCGCCGGGCGGGACCCAGACCGTGCCGCCGCTGCCCTTGGCCGCGGCGATCGCGTCCCGGAAGGCCTGGGTGGAGTCCTGCTGTCCGGTGAGGTCGGCCCCCTTGTCGACGACGGAGACCGAACCGGCCGGCTGCCCGGCCGCTGCCGCGACCTGTTCGAAGTCGGCGACGTCGACGGTGACCTGGGTGGAGGTGGCCTCCAGGCGCACCTTGTCTCCCGCCTTCAGGTCCCGGCCGAGCAGCAGTCGCGCGTTGTCGAAGAAGTGGTGCGTCTTGGAACCGACGATCCAGCTCGTGTCCACGTAGCTGTACTTGGAGGTGACAGGGAGGGAGGCGTCGAGCTTGGTGCCGTTGACGTAGACGGCGAGTGACCCCGACTGTCCGTCGGGCACGTTGTAGGCGACGTTCACAGCGTTGGCCGCCGCGGTGAGGGTGAACTCGACGTTCTGGCCGGAGTTCAGGCGTACGGCCTGCCGTCCCGAGGCCTCGGAGGCGACCGTGCCCTGGGTGTGATCGGGGCCGGTCTTCTGGCCGGTGGTGGCGGCGGACTCGGCCTCGACGGACGTGAAGGGAAGGGTGGCGCCCGCGGCCGCCGCCCTGGGTTCCGGGGCCTGTTGGGCGTGGGCCGGGCCGATGACGCCCACGACGGAGCCCACGAGAGCGATCGCGACAGTGAGGACGTACGAGCTCCGCACGACTCTCGTTCGTGACGCGTACATGACAGTTCGATTCATCTGCGGGTGCACCTTCCTCATGTGGGGGGGGGCGGGGCGGTGACCGCTCGGGCCCGACGACCCGCGCGCCCCGCGCTGCGCTGCCCGCAGCCGTGCGCGTCGCCGTCTCGGCGCCCCGCTCACGGCACGGCCGCCGGGCTGGGATCACTCAAGCATTGCCGCCATGTGAGCACAAGATGTCGGCCAAGTATTGCAATTAATTGACAGCCTTACGGAACTTTCAGCCGACCGCCCGGGATGCGGCACCGTCAGGGCGTTCCCTGACGTCATCCCTCCCGTACCTCGTAGTCACCACTGGCGCAGGGTGCATCACGCGCATCCGAGGTGCGGCATGAAGGGCGCCCGACGATCCACCACCGCTGAACCGTCGTGACGCAGTCGTAATCTTGCAAATTTGAATCGGAATCTTGCGTGCATCTGTGCGTCGTCCTATCGTGACGGCACCCATCAGGGCAGTGCTTGGGCATCACCCCTAGAGGAGCCGTAATGAAGCCCCGTAACCTCGCGATCCTTCTGACGACAGGTCTCGCACTCACCGCCACGGCCTGCGGCGGTGACACGTCCGGCTCGGACGCCGGAGGCGACGTCACGATCACTGTGGCATGTCAGCCGGCGAAGACCGCCCCCAAGATCCGCAAGGCATGGGACGAGGACGTCGCCACGTTCGAGAAGGCCCACCCGGGCGTGAAGGTCAAGAGCACCGACCAGCAGCCGTGCTTCGACCCGAAGACCTTCGCCGCGAAGCTGGCGGGGGGTCAGATGGAGACCGTCTTCGTCGTGCCGGTCACCAACTACGCCGACGTCATCGCCAAGAAGCAGGCCAAGGACATCACCGGCCAGACGGGCGCGGTGAAGAACTTCGACGACATCAAGCAGGACGTCCGGGACATGGTCACCAAGGACGGCAAGGTCTACGGCATTCCCAACGTCAGCTACAGCGTCGGCCTGGTCTACAACCGCGCGCTGTTCAAGAAGGCCGGGCTCGACCCGGACAATCCGCCGAAGACCTGGGACGAGGTCCGGTCCGCGGCGAAGAAGATCGCCGGCCTCGGCGACGGCTACGTCGGGTACGGCGAGTACGGCGGCGGCAACACCGGCGGCTGGCACTTCGCGCAGGCGCTCTTCAGCCGCGGCGGCGAGATGGTCACCGACGGCAAGGCCGCCTTCAACAGCGACGAGGGCAAGGCCGTGCTGCAGACCCTCCACGACATGCGGTGGAAGGACAAGAGCACCGGCAGCAAGGTGCTCATCGGCTGGGAGTCGCTGATGCAGCAGATGGGCGCCGGCAAGACGGGCATGATGCTCGGCGCTCCGGACGTCGTCTCCGATGTCATCCAGAAGTTCCAGGGCAAGGCCGACGACTACGGCATCGCCGCGATACCGGACGGCACCGCGTCGCTGACCGGCGGCGAGGCCTACATGATCAACCCCAAGGCGAGCGCGGCCCAGACCAAGGCGGCGCTGCAGTGGATCGACTTCGAGTTCAACACGCCGGGCAAGGGCCGCTTCGACTTCGCCCGCGGCAAGGCCAACGGTGAGGCCGTCGGCGTGCCCAACAACGACTACATGGGCAACTCCGCGACCGGCAAGGCCATCGCCGAGGAGCGCGCGAAGAACGCCGTCCTCCCGGTCGCGAACTACGAGCCCTACGTCAAGGAAGCCGCCACGATCACTCCCAAGCTGGAGCCGGAGAAGGCCCAGGAGCTGTACGCGGTGCTCGACGTTCCCATGTCCGCGGTGCTGACCCGCGAGAACGCCGACATCGACAAGCTGCTCTCGGACGCCGAGTCCAAGGCCAATTCGATTCTGTCCAAGGGCTGACGGCTACGGTCCCGGGGTGCCGTTCACAGCCGCGGCACCCCGCGTCGGCCCCCGCGTCCAGCGGGAGCCGGGAACGGGAGATCACGATGGAAACACTCACCTTGGAGCCGAAGCGGCAGCGGCAGGCGGCGCCGCGCCGTCGGCCACCGTCCAAGCGGCGCCGGGCCGCGCGGAGAAACCTCAGCGCCTACGGCTTTCTGTGCGCCGCGTTGTTCTGCTTCGCCATGTTCGCGTGGTGGCCGATCGTCAAGGAAGTCCTTCTCAGCTTCCAGCAGACCAACCTGGTCGACGACCCGACATGGGTGGGCCTGGACAACTTCCGTACGGTGGTGGACGATCCGGCGTTCGGCCAGGCCTGGCGCAACACGCTGGTCTTCACGCTGCTCGCCCTGCTCTGCGGCTACCTGGTGCCTTTCGTCGTCGCGATCGTGCTCAACGAACTGCGGCACGCCCGGTCGTATCTGCGGTTCGTGGTGTATCTGCCCGTGATGCTGCCGCCGATCGTGTCGGTCCTGTTGTTCCGCTGGTTCTACGATCCCGGACCCGGCCTGTTCAACCAGGTCCTCGACTTCGTCGGCCTGCCGACGCTGTCGTGGCTCGACTCCACCAGCACCGCACTGATCTCGCTGGTGATCGTCTCCACCTGGATGAACCTCGGGTCCGGGGTGCTCATCTACCTCGCCGCCCTGCAGAACATCCCTGGTGACCTGTACGAGGCGGCGGAGCTGGACGGCGCCGGCATTCTCAAGCGGATCTGGCACGTCACGATCCCGCAGACGCGGCTGATCCTGCTGCTGATGCTCATGCTGCAACTCGTCGCCACGATGCAGGTGTTCATCGAGCCGTACATGCTCACCGGCGGCGGCCCGGAGAACGCGACGGTCACGGTCGTCTACCTGATGTACCAGTACGCCTTCGTCTACGGCGGCAACTACGGGGCCGGCAGCGCGCTCGGCCTGATGCTCATGATCGTCCTGCTGGCGGTCGCCGCGGTTCAGCTCCGGCTGACCCGAGAGGAGAAGTAGGCCATGGTGAACACCACCGCCCGCCCCGACACGGAGCGGGGGACCCGGCCGCCGGCTCCGCCCGCACGGCACGCCCAGCGCAAGAAGCGCCGTGGTGCCTGGGCCGAAGGCCACTCCAGGACCATCGTCTCGCCGCTGGAGCTGAAGTCCCGCTGGGGCCGCAAGATCTACTGGACGCTGCTGGCGACCGTCCTGATCGGGTTCACCCTGGTCTTCGTGTTCCCCCTGTACTGGATGGTCACCGGGGCGATGAAGACGGGCGAGGAGATCGCCCAGATGCCGCCCACCCTGTTCCCCAAGTCGCCCGACTTCGGCGTCTTCGCCGACGCGTGGGAGCTCTTCGACATCGGGACGCTGCTGAAGAACACGCTGCTCTACGCCGTCGGCGCCTGGCTCTTCGCCCTCGCCGTGGACGTCTGCGCCGCGTACGCGCTGTCCAAGCTGCGGCCGATGTTCGGGAACGTGATCCTGGCGGGCATGCTCGCCACCCTGATGATCCCGCCGATCGTCGTGATGATCCCGGCGTACATCACGGTGACCGACGTGCCGATCTTCGGCTGGCACCTGCTCAACTCGCCCTGGGCGATCTGGTTCCCGGTCGCCGCCAACGGCTTCAACATCTTCCTTCTGAAGCGCTTCTTCGACTCCATTCCGAACGAGATCCTCGAAGCGGCCGAGATCGACGGCGTGCCCCCGTGGCGCGTCCTCGTGTCGATCATCCTGCCGATCTCGCGCCCCATCCTCGGGGTGGTGTCCATCTTCACCGTCGTCCTGGTCTTCAAGGACTTCGTCTGGCCGCTGCTCGTCCTGCCCGACAGCGACAAGATGACGATCAGCGTGGGCCTGTCCCAGACCGCGGGCGCGGTGACGCAGAACCAGATCATGGCCGGACTCGTGATCGCGAGCATCCCGATGATCATCGTGTTCTTCTTCTTCCAGCGCAGCATCATGGCGGGCCTGACCGCCGGAAGCCTCAAGGGCTGACCGCGCACGCGCCGCCCCCGGCGCCGTGCCGCGCCCTTGCCCCGCCACCACCACAAAGCACTCCGCCGCCGGTCCGATCTGTCCATGCCCCCGCGCCGGCCGGCGGCGGAGTCCCACCTGCCCGAAAGGACCTCCCGTGGCAGCTGTTCCCTCGTCCCGCACCGACAACTGGTGGCGCGACGCCGTCATCTACCAGGTGTACCCCCGAAGCTTCGCGGACGGAGACGGGGACGGCACCGGGGACCTGGCGGGTGTCCGCGCCCACCTGCCCTACCTGGCCGAACTCGGTGTCGACGCCGTCTGGTTCACCCCCTGGTACGTCTCCCCGCTCGTCGACGGCGGCTACGACGTGGCCGACTACCGGACCATCGACCCGGCCTTCGGCACCCTAGAAGAGGCCGAGAAGCTGATCGCGGAGGCCGCCGAGCTCGGTATCCGGGTCATCGTCGACATCGTCCCGAACCACGTCTCCGACCAGCACGCCTGGTTCCAGGCCGCGCTGGCGGCCGGCCCGGGCAGTCCGGAGCGGGAGCGCTTCCACTTCCGGCCCGGTCTCGGCGAGCACGGCGAGATCCCGCCGAACAACTGGCCGTCGCAGTTCGCCGGCGCCACCTGGACCCGGGTCCCCGACGGCGAGTGGTACCTGCACCTGTTCACCCCGGAACAGCCCGACCTCAACTGGTCCCACCCCACCGTCCGCAAGGAACACGAGGACGTGCTGCGCTTCTGGTTCCAGCGCGGTGTCGCCGGTGTGCGGATCGACTCGGCGGCGCTGCTCACCAAGCACCCGGACCTGCCCGACTTCGAGGAGGGCGTCGACCCGCACCCGTACATCGACCAGGACGAGATCCACGACATCTACCGCTCCTGGCGCGCGATCGCCGAGGAGTACGGCGGTGTGTTCGTCGGCGAGGTCTGGCTCCCCGACTCCGAACGCTTCGCCCGCTACCTGCGCCCCGACGAACTGCACACCGCCTTCAACTTCAACTTCCTCTCCTGCCCGTGGGACGCCGACCGGCTGCGCCGCACCATCGACGACACCCTCGCCGAGCACGCGCCCGTCAACGCCCCGGCCACGTGGGTGCTGTGCAACCACGACGTGACGCGCACCGTCACCCGCTACGGCCGCGCCGACACCGGCTTCGATTTCGCGACGAAGGCCTTCGGCACCCCCTCGGACCTGGCCCTGGGCACCCGGCGCGCCCGCGCCGCCGCGCTGCTCACGCTCGCCCTGCCCGGTTCGGTCTACCTCTACCAGGGGGAGGAACTGGGGCTGCCCGAGGCGGACATCCCGCTCGACCGCATCCAGGACCCCATGCACTTCCGCTCCGGCGGCACCGACCCGGGCCGGGACGGCTGCCGGGTCCCGCTGCCGTGGGCGGCCGAGGCCCCGCACTACGGCTTCGGACCGAGCGGTGAGCCCTGGCTGCCGCAGCCCGACGACTGGGCGGAGTACGCCGTCGACCGGCAGGCCGGCGCCCCGCAGTCCATGCTGAACCTCTACCGCACGGCGCTGCGCCTGCGCCGGTCCGCCGCCGGTCTCGGCGACGGACCGATGACGTGGCTGCCCTCGCCGGACGGTGTGCTGGCCTTCACCCGCCCGGGCGGCCTGGTCTGCGTGGTCAACCTCTCCGACGAGCCCGCCGATCTCCCCGCCTACGACCGGCTGATCCTGAGCAGCGGCCCGTTCGACGGGCAGGGACGGCTGCCGAGCGACACGGCCGTGTGGCTGCAGACCTGATTGCACATCAGGAACCTTTGAGACGAGCCCTGTTGCCACCTCGGACGGAGGTCGGCGACAGGGCTCGGGGGCCTGCACCTGTCCTCAGGCGGACCGGGGCCGGCCGCCTGGGCGGTGCAGGACGTCGAAGAGCGCCTCCCACCGGTCGATCACGCCCTGGGGTTCGTAGCGCAGGGCCGATGCGCGGGCCGCGGCGCCCAGCCGGCGGCGCAGGGCCTCGTCGGCCATGGCGCGGGTCAGCGCGGCGGCGAACGCGTGGACGTCCCCCGGGGGCGCGTGCAGTCCGCTGACCCCGTCCTCGACCAGGTGCCGCACGCCCGCGGAGCAGTCGAAGACGACCGGCGCCAGGGCGTGCGCCATCGCCTCGGTGAGGGCAAGTCCCCAGCCCTCCGCGCGGGAGGGCAGCGCGAACACGGACGCCGCCCGCAGGGCTCCCGGCACATCGGTGGTCCGTCCCATGAACCGCACGCGCTCCGCGATGTTCAACTCGCCTGCCAGGTAGCGCAGTTCGCCCTCGGCCGCGCCCGCGCCGTAGACCCGCAGCACCCAGTCGGGGTAGTCGGCGCACACCAGCGCCCACGCCTCCAGGAGCAGGTCGACACCCTTCTCCTCGGACAGCCGTCCGACGCTGACGACGACGGGCGCGGTGGAGTCGCACAGCCGCTTCGGGAGGACGGTCAGGGGATTGGGCATCGCACTGGTGCCGACGAGGCCGTCCCGCGCCCAGGCGTCCGCGTCCTCCTGAGTGAGCGTCAGGACCCGGTCGGTGTCGGCGAAGTGCTTCAGGGTGGGGCCGTACCACTCGGTGCGGCGGATGAGGTCGTGCGACTCATGGGTCATGCCGATCACCCGGTGCCCCGTGACGTCCGCGCGGGCGATCCACTCCATCGCCCACACCTGGGTGCAGATCACGATGCCGCCCGCGCGCGCAGCCCTGAACAGCCCGGTCAGCCGCCGGACGGCGTCGCGCCGTGCGGACGGCGTGAACGGCGGCGCTCCGTCGTGGAGCCGCAACGGGGTCCGGGCCGGGCCGTGGAAGGCGTGCGGGTGCTCGGCTCCCGTGATGCCGATGATCCGGACCCGGTGCCCCCGTTCCTCCAGGAGCCGGCCGGTGAAGTGGGCCCAGCTGTTGATGCCGCCCAGTTCGTCGAGGTTGCCGACGACGATGAACACGTCCCGTGGGACCACGTGGGCGGCCCGTGCCCCGACCACCTGCGGCTCTGCCATGCGGGTTCCCCCTCCTCGCCGCGCCCGGAACGCGGCCCGCCAGATCGGTTCATTACTTTCACTTGTCAGAGACCATCATGGCGCTGAATACTCGACTTCTTGCAAGACTCGATCGAAAAAGTGACAAGGAGTCCTTGTGGGACACGCTCCGGGGGAAGAGCTGATCCAGGCGGCCGCGTTGCGCAAGACCTATCGCTCGGGCGGTGACGGCGCCTTCACCGCCGTGGACGGGATCGACTTCAGCGTCCGCAGAGGCGAGGCCTTCGGGCTCCTCGGCTCCAACGGCGCCGGCAAGTCGTCGACGATGCGGATGATCGCCTGCGTGTCACAGCCCTCCGGCGGCGATCTGCGCATCCTCGGTCTCGACGCGGCCACCCGCGGACCCGAGATCCGGGCGCGGCTCGGCGTCGTGCCCCAGGACGACACCGTCGACACCGAGCTCACCGTCCTGGAGAACCTGCTGATCTACGGCCGCTACTTCGGCCTGCCCCGCCGCACCGTCCGCGAGCGCGCCGGCCACCTGCTGGAGTTCGCGCGCCTGTCCGACAAGGCCAGGGCGCCGGTCCAGTCC
Source organism: Streptomyces sp. YJ-C3 (assembly GCF_053891275.1). Classification (NCBI taxonomy): domain Bacteria; kingdom Bacillati; phylum Actinomycetota; class Actinomycetes; order Kitasatosporales; family Streptomycetaceae; genus Streptomyces; species Streptomyces sp. YJ-C3. The sequence continues at coordinate 4,990,471 of NZ_CM132685.1, forward strand.
CTGTCGGGAGGCATGCGACGGCGACTCACCATCGCCCGCGCCCTGGTCAACGACCCGGACATCGTCCTGCTCGACGAGCCGACGGCGGGCCTCGACCCGCAGGCCCGGCACCTGCTGTGGGAACGGCTCTTCCGGCTCCGGCAGGACGGTGTGACCCTGGTCGTCACCACGCATTACATGGACGAGGCGGAGCAACTGTGCGACCGGCTCGTCGTCATGGACGCGGGCCGGATCGTCGCCATGGGCTCGCCCCGAGAACTGATCGACCGTCATTGCGCGCGCGAGGTGCTGGAGTTGCGGTTCACCCAGGCGGACAGGGAGACCATGGTCGCCAAGGCGCGGGACCTGTTCGCGCGCGTCGAGGTCCTCCCCGACCGGGTGCTCGTCTCCGCGGACGACGGCGAGGAAGCCCTCGCGATCGTCGGCGCCCGCGCTCTCGACCCGGTCACCACCCTCGTCCGGCGCTCCACGCTGGAGGACGTCTTCCTCGCGCTGACCGGCCGCGCCCTGACGGACTGAGCCCCGCGGCCCGTCCCCTCGTCCCGGGTCGTCCCGGGAGAACCGGAGAAGCTGTGCCCACCCTCGCCCCCGCCCTGCGCGAGTGCGGCTACTGGCTGCACCGCTACCGCCGTGTCTGGCGCGGCACCCTCGTCATCGACGTCGTCAACCCGCTGCTCTTCCTCACCGCGCTCGGCGCGGGCCTCGGCAGCCTCGTGGACGCCAACGCGCCCGCGAGCCTGGACGACATCTCCTACCTCAGCTATCTCGCCCCCGGTCTGCTGGCCGCGGCCACGATGCAGACCGTGTACGTCGAGACGGCCGGGCCCGTCATGGTGTCGGCCCGCCGTACGGGCAACTACCGTGCCGCGGCGGCGACTCCGCTCGACTCGACCGACATCCTCCACGGCCATCTGCTCTTCGTCGTCTGCCGCGGCGCGGTCACCGGATCGCTGTTCACCGCCGTGGCCTGCGTGTTCGGCGCCCTCCCGGCGGCGCGGTGCGCGCCGCTCGCGGCCGAGGCGGCGCTCATCAGCGCCGCGTTCGCGGCCCCCATCGCCGCCTGGGCGATCACGGTGACCCGGCCCGCGCGGCTCACCGCCCTCCTCCGCTTCGTGCTCATGCCGCTCTACATGTGCTCCGGCACCTTCTGGCCCGTGACACAGCTCGGCGACTGGGCGGTGCCGGTGGCCCATCTGTCGCCCCTGTGGCACGGCGTCGAGCTGACCCGGGCGACCGCCCTGGGCACCGCGCGCCCCGGCCCGACGCTGGTGCACGTCCTGGCCCTCGCCGCGTGCGCACTGACCGGCCTGGCCCTCGCCCGCCGTACCTACCGCCGCTGCCTCCACGCGTGAAAGGGCTCCCCGACATGCCGACCGCCCTGACGCGTCCCGCGCTCCGCGGCCCCCTCGTGATCGTCGAGCGGAACGTGATGATCTACCGCCACACCTGGCTGGTCCTGGTGTCGGAGATCTTCGAACCCGCCCTCTACCTCTTCGCGTTCGGCCTGGGCATCGGGGCGCTCGTCGGCGAGGTGCCCGGTCTCGGCTCCTCGGGCGTGAGCCACCCCGCGTTCGTCGCCCCCGCGCTCCTCGCCACCGCGGCCATGAACGGCGCGATGAACGAGACGTCGTTCACCATGTTCGGCAAGCTGCGCACCGACCGGACCTACGAGTCCGTCCTCACCACCCCGGTCACGGTCCGGGACGTGGCCCTGGGCGAGGTCGCGTGGGCGCTGATCCGGGGCGGCGTGGTCGCCGTCGGCTTCCTCGGCGTCGTCGCGGCCACCGGTCTCGTGGTGTCGCCGTGGATCGTGCTCGCCGTGCCGGGCGCTCTGCTGGTGGGGTACGCGTTCGCGTCCCTGGGGCTGCTCGTGGTGACGCTGCTGCGCACCTGGCAGGACTTCCAGTACATCCAGCTGGCCATGCTGCCGATGTTCCTGTTCGCCACGACGTTCTACCCGCTGGACGTGTACCCGCAGGCCGTACGCTCCCTCGTCGTCTGCCTCCCCCTCTACCAGAGCATCGAGCTGCTGCGCCGACCCGCACTCGGCGATCCCGGCGCGGATCTGCTTCTCCCGGCGCTCTATCTCCTGCTCCTCGGCACGGCGGCCCTGTTGCTCGCCGTACGCCGGCTGGAGCGCACTCTGCGGCCGTGATCTGTGCCCTGTGACCCCGTGCTCCCGCGTACCAGAAATCCGTAGATCCAGAAACGCAGTCGAGCCCGTACGGAAGGAACCGCATGCCCACCTCCACGACCACCGGGTCCACAGCGCCGCACCCGCCCACCCGCGAATCGTTCCGGACCACGGGACATCACCGCTGGAGGGGGTTCTGCGCCCCGGACCGGGTCGCCGAGCTCAGGGTCGCGGCCGACACGCTCCTCGCGTCGGACCATGCGGTGCACACCCCCGAGTCGGTGCGGGTGCTGCAGGTCTTCCGCCATCATCCGGTCTTCACCGAGCTGTTCACCGATCCGCGGCTGCTGGACTTCGTCGACGGCGTGCTCGGTCCCGGCGCCCTGCTCTCGGACATCAGCCTCAACCAGGTCCACCGGGGCGGCAAGCAGGACCGCTGGCACATCGACTATCCGTACAACGACATGCCCGAGACGGTGCGCGGCGGTCTGCTCGGGCTGCAGATGGTCCTGCCGCTGACGCCGTTCGACTCCCGCACCGGCGCGACCGAGTTCCTCCCCGGCAGCAACCTGCGCTACCGGCAGCCGCCCGCGGAGCTCGACGAGCCGCCGGCCATGTTCCAGGCGGATCCGGGAGACCTGCTGGTCCTTCCGTCCGCGGCCTGGCACCGGGCGGGCCGCAACACCACGGACACGCCCCGCACCGCGGTCCTGATGGCGTTCACGGAATCCTGGATCAGACCCATGGGGGACCCGCCGGAGCCCGGCCACTGGAGCATCACCCACGAGGCCCGGCTCCGCCTGGGCATGGAGCGGACCTGACACCTCCCGCGTTCCGTTCGGCACCGATCCCGGCGGCGGTCACCCGCCGCCGGGCCGACGGACGGGGTGAACAGCGGTTCCTAGAGGGCAGTTGACAGTGCCTCGATCAGCCGGTCAGTCCCGCCTCAAGGCCGTCCGGCCCGCTTCCCGGCTCCCCTGCCAGGCGGACGAAGTGTTCGACAGGGCCACCGAGCGGCTGCCCGACACCGTCGGTCAGCGCGAACCAGTCGCCGTCGAGGGCCAGTTGGCTGCGGTGCGCGCGCAGCGCCCGAAGCTTGGCGGCATAGGCCTTGTCGTCGGCGACCCGGCTCGTGATCCGCTCGTCCGGAGTGCCGAATCCGTAGGCCTCGACGGAGTCCGGCGTCGGGAACGGCCCGCGCCCGACGGAGTCGCGCAGCAGGGAGAGCGGGGTCGCGATGGCGTAGAAGCGACGCGGCCGCCAGGAGTCCGGTGCGCTCGTCGTGGCCGCGTGCTCGAAGGCCCACCGGCTGACGCGGTGGGCCTGCACATGGTCCGGGTGCCCGTATCCGCCGTCCTCGTCGTACGTCACGACCACGTCGGCCCGCACCTCGCGCACGACCTCCGCCAGACAGGCGCCCGCCTCCTCCACTCCCGCCCGCCAGAAGGCGCGGGGATCGTCGTTGGGCGGCGTCCCCGGCATGCCGCTGTCGCGCCACCGGCCGGCGCCGCCGAGGAACCGCTGATCGGTGACTCCGAGTTCGGCGCAGGCCGCGTGCAGTTCGGTGGCGCGATGGGAGCCGAGCGCGTCGCCGTCCGCTTCCAAGTACCGCAGTTCCGGAGGCATCACGTCGCCGGACTCGCCCCTCGTACACGTGACGAGCGTGACGCGGGCGCCGAGGGCGGCGTAGTGGGCCATGGTCAGCCCGGTGCCGATCGACTCGTCGTCGGGGTGGGCGTGGACGAACAGCATGCTCGTGGCGGCGCTCATGCCGGCCCCTTCCGGATCGGGAGAGGGACGGAGCGCAGACGGATCTCCACCCCCACAGGCTGCAATGAGACAACATGGGCCCGCACTTTCGCAATGGAGTGCAGCAAATCCTCGACAGACATCCAGCGAGGTCAAGCAGCGGCGGCCAGTTCACCGCGACAGAAAGGCGTCCGGTTCCCGTCTTCACAGGTACGAAAGCAGGACGAGGACTGGAAATTGCTTACAGTATTTGCGCTAGTCTTGCGTTCATGACACGACGACTTGCTCAGGTGGCGAAGAAAGTAGGGGTCAGCGAGGCGACGGTCAGCCGTGTCCTCAACGGGAGGCCGGGCGTCTCCGAAGCCACACGACAGTCCGTCCTGACGGCGCTGGACGTGCTCGGATACGAACGGCCGACGCAGCTGCGCGGCGAGCGCGCGCGGCTGGTCGGCCTGGTGATACCGGAGTTGCAGAATCCGATCTTCCCCGCGTTCGCCGAGGTCATCGGAGGCGCACTCGCCCAGCGGGGGCTCACCCCCGTGCTCTGCACGCAGACCAAGGGCGGCGCAGCCGAGGCGGACTACGTGGACCTCCTGCTCCAACAGCAGGTCTCCGGCGTGGTGTTCGCCGGCGGTCTCTTCGCGGAGGGCACCGCGTCGCACGACCACTACCACCGGCTGGCGGAGCGCAGGATCCCGGTCGTCTTCATCAACGCGTCGGTCGAGGGCCTCGACTTCCCCTGCGTCGCGTGCGACGACACCGTCGCCGTCGAACAGGCGTGGCGCCATCTCGCCTCGCTCGGGCACCAGCGGATCGGCCTCATCCTCGGCCCCATGGACCATGCGCCGTCCCGACGCAAGCTGGACGCGGCGCGGACCGCGGCCAAGGCCGCGGGCACGAAGCTGCCCGAGGATTTCATCGAGCGGTCGATCTTCTCACTGGAAGGCGGTCAGGCGGCCGCGACCCGCCTCCTGCAGCGCGGGGTCACCGGCATCGTGTGCGGGTCCGACCCGCTCGCCCTCGGCGCGATCAGGGCGGCCCGCCGGCGCGGTCTCGCCGTGCCCCAGGACCTGTCGGTCGTCGGGTTCGACGACTCGTCCTTCATGACCTGCACCGAGCCGCCCCTGTCGACCGTGCGACAGCCCATCGAGACGATGGGGCGAGCCGCCGTCGACCTCCTGTGCGCCCAGATCCAAGGGGCCCAGAACCACCCCGGAGAGCTCCTCTTCGAACCCGAACTCGTCGTGCGCGGCTCGACCGCTCCGCCGTCGGCGGCCGCCCAGGGCATGTCCGGGGTCTCGTGAGTGAACGGGGCCGAACGCCCGCATCGTCGAGCTGGTCGACGATGCCCTCGAGGCCCTGCGGCTCGAGTTCGACGAGGTCGACCGGGAGCCCGCCCTGTTCAGCTCCGCGGCGACCTCGGTCAGGGACGCCGGAGGGATGAGGCTGGTGCGCCGGACCCCGGCGACGACTCGGGCCGCTCACGCTCGAGGGCGTCGATCAGCCGCTCGGCCTCGTCCGCGGTGACCTTGCCGCCGGCCGGCCGGAGGACGAGGCACGCGATCACTCCGCCCGCCGAACACAAGCGCATTCATCGCCGCACGCGAGGGAGGGACGACTCTCTCGTCCCTCCCTCGCGCGTGTGCCCTGTGCGGGGCGGAGAGTGCGGGAGGCAGCTCCGCTCAGCACGCGACAGGGCAGCGAGCTGGAACCGCGTATCGTCGGCGTCGCGGCTCCAGCGGGCCCATGGGCGGCGCAGGGGTGGCCCGGGGACAGGGAGCCGCAGCGGCCGACCGACGACCGCTTCACGGAGCGTATAACCATTACCCACAGTTCGTCAGGCACTCCCCGAACCAGCCCCGAGGAAACGGAACGGACCGGCCCTCCCCGCACGACCGCACGGCCTCACGACCGCACCCCGCGCGGTCATCGACAGCCGCCCCATGCCGCACGACCAGACCCACCCCGGCAGCCGCATCCAGCAAGCCACCGCTGCGGACCGGTCGCGGATCTCGCACGTCACACCCGTTGACGCCTCTCACCGCATCACTCAAGAATGAGCGCCACCCCCTCCTTGACAACGTTGTCCACCCGAGAGGACCCAGCCGTGCCGCACGCACTTCCCGAGGTCGACCGCCGGAGATTTCTCCAACTCCTCGGTATCACCGGCGCCTTGACCGTTCTTCCCGCGACGCTCGGGACCACTCCGGCGAGGGCGGACGACGGCACCGGCACTCCTCCGGACGCGATCGCGGCGATCTACCACCGCGTCCTGCTCGACCACACCCACTGGTCCGAGACCCAGTGGGACGCGTCCCAGGGGGCCTACACCGGCAAGGACTTCGGCTTCGCGGTGGTCCTCGGGCACGCGGTCCTGCTCACCCACGGCACGTACGACAGCGACCGGGCCGGTGTCGACCGCGCGACGCTCAAGGAGCGCACCCTCGCCACGATCCGTCGCTTCGCCGCCACCAACCGGCTCACCGGCGGCACCGAGTGGGGCCGCAAGCTGTTCTTCGACACCACGTTCCAGTCGTACTTCGTGCTCGCGGCACGCCTGCTGTGGGACGACCTGGACAGCACGACACGCGCCCGCATCGACACCATCACGCGCGAACAGGCCGCCTACACGACGGCGTTGGGCACGGGCGACGACCCCGACTCGGGCGACTGGACCCCCAACGGGTTGAACGGCGGCCATGTGGGAGACACCAAGCTGGAGGAGATGGGCCTGTACGCGCAGACGCTCGCGCCCGCTCTGGCCTGGGCCCCCGACGACGACCGCCGGTCCGCCTGGGCGTCCGCCTACGGGACGTGGTCGCGCAACGAGGCCGGTCTGCCGCAGGCCGACCTCGCCAACCCGGCCCGCGTGGACGGCGTGCCCGTCTCCGACAACACGGCGCGCAACCTGTACGACACGTTCATCGTCGAGAACCACGGCTCCTTCGGCCCGCACTACCAGGAGGAGCTGTGGCGCACCTCCGGTCGCAACGCGGCCCACTTTCTCGCGGCCGGGCGGCCGTTGCCCGAGGTCCTCACCCGGCAGCCCAACGCGAGCCCGCTGTGGCACACCCTGCTGGGCGTGATGAGCGACGCCGGTGAGCCGCTGATGCCGATGGTGAACGACCGCGAGCATCTCTACGGCAGGGACGTGATCCCGCTCGCCTTCCTGGCCCAGGTGACGGGCGACCGCGCGGCGGCACGCGCGGAGCAGGAGCTCGCCGACCGCCTGGAGGCCTACCAGAAGTACCCGCCCGAGTACCGGCTGGCCAAGTTCTCGGGCGAGCCCAAGTACGAGCCGGAGGCGCGGGCGGAGATCGCCATCAGCTATCTGCTGCACGTGTGGGCGGCCGCGGCCGGCCGTGCGGTGCGCCCGCTCTCGCGCGCCGAGCTGTTCGAGCGGGGCTCCGGCGTGACCGACTTCGGACCGGGCCCCGGCCTCGTCTCCCACCAGTCCTCCGCGGCGTGGTCGGGCGCGGTCAGCAAGTCCGGCTTCGTGAAGTTCGCCTGGCAGCCCGCCCACGACAACTGGCTGTTCCGGCTCAGCGGCGCCACCCCGATGTTCCTGCCGACGACGGCGGGCAAGGTCTCCGGGCGGACGGTGCGGCTGTACGAGTCCGTGCGCGACGGCTACGACGGCAGCGCGACGATGCTGCGTCTGGAGAGCGGCCACGCGGGCTTCACGACGCTGCCCACGGGCGCGGTCGTCTACGCGACGGAGGGCACTTCCGCCGGGGAGGGGCACCTCGAGATACACAACCTGACGATGCCGGGTGTGGCGGGCCTCGACGGCGCCCGCGCCTACCGGTTCGAGGAGGGCGAGGCCTCGGTGAAGGCCAAGGACGCCTCCCCCGCCCCGTCGGCGGGCCGCGTCGACGAACTCGCCTTCTCCTCCACCACGGTCCGGCACGTCCGCATGCTCGGCGTCCGCCCCGATCCGGCGTACGGGTACTCGCTGTACGCCGTCGAGATCCACGGCGGCGCGGACACCGCGGACCTCGCCCGGGGCGGGACGGCGACGGCGTCCTCCTCCGACACCGGCAAGGGTCCGGGCCTGGCGGTCGACGGCGACACGGCGACCCGCTGGGCCGTGTCCAAGGCCGATCGCTCCCGCGCGGACAGCTGGTTGGCCGTGGATCTCGGCGCCGCCCACGATGTCGACCGGGTCACGCTGCGCTGGGAGGCGGCGGCGGGGCGCGCCTACTGCGTGCAGGGCTCGACGGACGGGGAGCACTGGGACGACCTCGTCGCCTGGCCGACCCCCGCGGTGTCCAGCCGCGGCGGCTGGCTCGACGTGGACGGCCGGGCCGGACTCGTCGTCCGCGGCACGGACCTGCCGCTGACCGTGCAGGACGACACGATCATCCTGGCCGACGGGCCCGCGGCGTCCGTCGTGGTCGAGGGATTCCCGGCCTCCTCGGCCGACGCCCTGCGGGCCCACGCGAACAGGCCCGCCCCCACGACGGATCACACCGCGTTGCGGGCGGCGTTCACCGACGGCCATCTGAGCCTGTTCAACCTGTCCGACGCCGCGGTCGGCGCGCGCGTCGACGTGCCGCAGGCCGGGCCGCGCAAGCTGTTCTTCGAGGGCGTCCAGACGGTGACCCGCGACGGCACCGCGTACGACGCGGAACTGGGCTCCGCGCAGGCCGTCCTCCTCGCGCCCCGGTTCACGCTCGCTCCGCTCTCGGGGGCGTCGCTGCCGTCCGGGCTGCGCGTCCGGGTCGTCGACGGAGCGACGCTGCGCCTGTCCGGCGCCGCCTGCCGTGTCCGCGTCGAGGCGCAGGGGCAGAGCGAGGTCGTGGTGGTGCGGGCCGGCCGGGAGACGACGGCCACGCTGCGGCGCGCCGCCGCCTATCCCAAGAGCGACCTGGCCCTCGGCAGGACGGTCTTCCCCACCAGTCCGCTGCCCGCCGGTATGTCCGACCCGGCAGCCGCGGTCGACGGCGACCCGGACACCCAGTGGACTCCTGGCGGGGGCGGCCGCATGGTCGTGGACCTCGGAGCGGAACTGCCGGTGCGCAGCGTGGAAGCCGAGTGGGCGCGGTCCGGGGCTCCCGGCGCCCAGGTGGAGTTCAGCAACGACGGGATCGCGTACCGCGCCGTCGGCAGGACCGACGGCCGGGGACGCGTTCACCGGCTCGCCGTCACGGACGGCACAGCCCGCTACGTCTCGTTCAAGGTCGACGGCGACGGCGACGGCTCGAAGCGAGTCGGCGCACGGCTCGTCCGGCTTTCCGTGGCCTGAGCCGGACTTCCGTGCAGGGCCATGAGGCCCGTGTCTCCCCGGCCGACCGGCCGGGGAGACACGGCGTCCGCCATGAATTCCTGATCCGGGAGAAGAGTGCGGCGCAGACGCCCCTGGACGGCGTGCGGGACACCGAACCGGGCCGCCCGCAGCAGACACTCATCGGCTGACTTCCTGTTGAGTTTTGATCGTAGGTATACGCGACCACTGTTCACGTATGTAGAGATCTCGCCTTGATGCAGCCCTGAGCATGGGCGCAGCACGAGGTAATCAACTCACTTATGAATCACAGCGATTGATCACCCGAGACTTCCATGTTCCTTTGTGGTTGGTTCCGTTGACACCTGTAGTGGCGCATGTGACGGTTGCGGAGCTTGGTCCTGGCCTGGATGCGCACTGTTCGTTCATCGACGGAAGTGAGAGACATGAGCTCAGGAATACGGCGCCGCAGCGTCCTGTCCGCGGCTGCGCTGGGAAGCGTGGCCGGTTCACTCGCTCTGTCCGCCCCGGCGTCGGCACAGCCGGCCTTCACCTCCGACCGGTCGGCGGCCGCCCTGCCCGCCGAGGACGGTTACGAGCTGTGGCTGCGCTACCGGCGGGTCGAGGACTCCGGTCAGCTCAAGCGCTACCGGGCCGCCTTGGGAGCCCTGGTCCGGCAAGGAGGCGGGCCCCTTCAGCAGTCCGCGGTGGACGAGCTGGTCCGCGGACTCACCGGACTGCTCGGCACACCTCTGAAGCCGCGCGCCGACGCCCCCTCGGGCGGGGCGCTCGTCGTGGGCACCCCGACGAGTTCCGCGCTGATCCGCGCACTCGTCCCCGCCTCCGACCTGGACGCACTGGGCGACGAGGGCTACGTGATCCGCCGGGTCACCGAGCGCGGCACGACCTGGACCGTGATCGCGGCCCGCGCCGACCGCGGTGTGCTCTACGGCGCGTTCCACCTACTGCGACTCGTCCAGACCCGGCAGCCGCTGGAGCACGTCGACCTCAAGGAGAGCCCGGCCGCGCCGCTGCGGGTGGCCGACCACTGGGACAACGACGACGGTTCGATCGAGCGCGGCTACGCGGGCCGGTCCTTCTTCGACTGGGAAGAGCTGCCGCGGCTCGACGAGCGGTACACCGACTACGCGCGCGTCCTCGCCTCGCTCGGCATCAACGGCGCCGTGATCAACAACGTCAACACGCCCGCGGAATACCTCGCCGAGCCGTTCCTCACCAAGCTGTCCGCGCTGGCCGGCGTGCTGCGCCGCTACGGCGTGACGCTGTACGTCACCGCGAACTTCGCCGCCCCCATCGACCTGGACGGGCTGGACACCGCCGACCCCTTCGACCAGAAGGTGCGCGACTGGTGGACGAAGAAGGCCAAGGAGATCCACGACAAGATCGAGGGCTTCGGCGGCTTCCTCGTGAAGGCCAACTCGGAGGGCCGGCCGGGGCCGTTGGACTACGGGCGCACCCACGCCGACGGGGCCAACCTGCTGGCGGAAGCGCTGCGCCCGTACGGCGGCATCGTGATGTGGCGCGCGTTCGTGCACGACACCGACGCGAAGTGGGACCGGCAGGGCTACGACGACTTCACGCCGCTGGACGGCACGTTCGCCGACAACGCTGTCGTGCAGATCAAGAACGGGCCGATCGACTTCCAGGTCCGCGAACCCGCCCACCCCCTCTTCGGATCCCTGCCGCACACCAACTCGATGATCGAGCTCCAGGTGACGCAGGAGTACACCGGACACGCCACCCACCTGTGCTACCTCGTGCCGCAGTGGAAGGAGGTCCTGGACTTCGACACGCTCAAGGCCGGTGAGGGCAGCACCGTGGCCCGCGTCGTGACCGGCCGCGTGCACTCCTACGCGCACTTCGGATTCGCCGGCGTGATGAACTTCGGCGACGCCCGGAACTGGACAGGCTCCCACCTGGCCGCCGCCAACACCCACGGCTACGGGCGGCTCGCCTGGAACCCGGACCTGTCGGCGCAGGAGCTGGCCACCGAGTGGACCCGGATGACCTTCGGCAACGACGCCCACGTCGTCGCCACCGTCTCCGCCCTGCTGCTCGGCTCCTGGCACACCTATGAGGACTACACCTCGCCCCTGGGCACCGGATACCTCACCCACCCGCCGGACGGCTCGGTGACCGGGCACTTCGATCCAAGCCCGACGACGACCACCCAGTTCCACAAGTCGGACCGCGAGGGCATCGGCTACGACCGCACCGCCGCCACCGGCAACGGCTACACCGAGCTGTACGCGCCGGCGACGCGGGACACGTACGAGTCGCTGGAGAGCTGCCCCGAGGAACTGCTGCTCTTCCTGCACCATGTCCCGTACACCCACCGGCTGGACAGCGGAAAGACCGTGATCCAGCACATCTACGACACGCACTTCTCCGGTGCGGCGCGGGTGACGGACATGCGCGCGGACTGGGACGAACTGCGCCGCCGCATCGACCACCGGCGGTTCGGCGACGTGCACCGCCTGTTCGGGGAGCAGATCGACCGGGCCGCCGAGTGGCGGGACACCCTGGTGGCCTACTGGTTCGAGCAGAGCCGCGTCCGCGACGAGCGGCGCAGCTGGATCCAGGCGGTCGTCGCGCCGGCCGACACGGCACTGCTGGGCGGGGAGCGCAACGAACTGCCGGTGCAGATCGTCAACGCGACCGGCTCCGGACTGCGCACGGTGACCACGCTCGACGTACCCGACGGCTGGCGGTCCGAGGAGGCGACCTGCTACGTGGGCTCGCGGGAGGACGAGACGGTGAAGATGGCCGTCGTCCCGCCGCCGGGCCCGGGGCTCGCGACGCTGCACGCGCGCCCGCGGTCGGGTTCCGTGCCGGTCCTCGACGCCTCGCTGCGCAGCCGGGCCAAGGCCGTCGTCGTCCCGCCGGCCGCCCGCTGTGTGCACGCTCTGGACGCCGGGACCGACTCGTCACCGGTCCTGAAGGACTACACCCGCCTCTCCCCCGCCGGCACGTGGCACGAGGGCGCGGATTTCGGCTGGGTCGGCAACACGCCCGACGCCACGGACACCGGACTCTTCGATGTCGTGCGCCGGGACTACGTACGTGACAGCGCCCCCGCCGTCCTGCGGCTGAAGCTGCCCGCAGGGCGCTGCACCGCGCATCTGCTCACCGGGGACCCCAACACCTTCAACAGAACGCTGATCGTCCGGGTGGACGGGGTCGAGAAGGCCCGGAGCGAGCAGCTCGACGGCCGGGAGTTCACCTGGCTGGAGGTCCCGCTGGACGGCGGCTCCGCCGGCGGCGAGGTGGACCTGGAACTCTCCGCGAAGGAGGACGAGACCTGGCACCTCAGCGCCTGCGTGGTGCTGGCGGAGGACTAGCACGTCAGGTGCGTGTCCGGGGTTCCTGGGCGGCCGCCGATGACTTCCGGTCGCCCGGGGAGTCGTACCTCCAGACACGCACCCGACCGCCTGGAGGGACCATGTCCGCCGAGAAGAACGCCTTGCCACCCGTCGTCGACGCCGCCACCTGGGAGAAGGAACTGGCCGCGCTGCGCGTCCGGGAGAAGGCCGCCACCCGGGAACTCGACGCCATCGCCGCCCAGCGCCGACGGCTGCCGATGGTCGAGATGCCCGACTACGTGCTGGAGGGCGAGAACGGTCCGGTCCGGCTCGCCGAAGTCTTCGGTGAACACCCGCAGCTGATCGTCTACAGCCACATGTGGCACGCGGGCGCGGAGTGGCAGTGCGGCGGCTGCACCGGTTTCACCTCCCAGTTCACCCGGCTCGCGGGACTGGAGAAGTTCGACGCCCGGTTCGTGATCGTCACCCAGGGCCCGATCGACGAGGCGCTCGCCTACAAGCGCAAGGTCGGGAACACGATGACCTGGTACTCGACGGCGAACAGCTCGTTCGGCAGCGATGTCGGCGCACCGCCGGACGCGGGGTTCGCGGTCAACGTGTTCCTGCGCGACGGCGACACGGTGTACCGGACCTGGCACACGGACGGCCGCGGCACCGAGCAGCTGAGCCATCTGTTCGCCCTGGTCGACGTGCTGCCGTACGGGCGCCAGGAGGTCTGGCAGGACTCGCCGGAAGGGTGGCCGCAGGGGCCCACGTACAGCCGGTGGGCGTCGCCGCAGGAAATCGCGGCGGCGTACGGCGAGGGCAGCTGAGGCCCCGATCGGCGGATCGGGGCCCAGAGCGACGAGATGGTTACTTCGAGTAAGAATGTGGAGGTCAATGAACGGCGCACGGACTGCTGGGGAACACGATGAACGAATGGCTGCTGTGGTGCGGAGTAGCGGTGTTCGGCTGCGGCGTCCTCGCGCGTGAAGTACAGCTGGCACGGCACGCCGGCGGCCCTCGTCCTGCTCGTCTGGGCGCCTACACGGACCCCCTCGCTCTGGCTGCCGGCGTCGTCACCCTCGTGCTCTGGCTGTCGCTGTCCACCGCCGGCACCGCCACCGCCTGGGGCGCCGGCATCATCTGGGCCCTCGCCGTCTGCAACATCGCCCACATGACACACGTCGCGTACCGGAACGCGTCCTGATCGCCGACGTGGCCCCGCCCAGCCGTCCGCCAGCGACGCCGTCCGCCGCCCTCTTCTCGCGCCCGGGGACGGGCCCAGGGACGCGCCCAGGGACGCGCCCGCTCTACGAGGCCCGGTTTCCCCTGACCTCAAACTCGTGACCGGACGCTGCATCCACGTCCGGCCCAAGCGCGGAAAGAAAGAGAAAGGCAGCGCCCCGTGAGCACGGGCGCTGGTCCCCCACCGCTGTCGGTGACGCCGGACGCCTGCACGCTCCGGCGTCACCGACACCCCTCACAAAATCAGGCCCCCCTTCCGCCTTACGGATCTCTACGGATCTCCGTGAGGCGGAACTCCGTGCGGCCGCCCTGCGGCCGGTCGCGCCGCTCCGGAAGCGTGATCGGCGCCGAGCGCGCAGAATCCTCTCATCACGTGGGTCCACGCGAGAGGGAGTCATGAGCCGTCGCCACTACCTGTGCCGCGGGTGCGCCGCACCGCTGTTCGTCGTGGCGACCACGCAGCCGGGCACACCGGATCTCCGCTGGGAGATCGATCACCAGACCGTCCCGGAAGGGTGCGCGGTCCTGCCCCTCCTTCCGCTGTACGGGGAGGCGCTCCGGCCGGAAGGGCTCGAGTACGCGTTGGACGTCCTGACGCCGCTGATCCACTGAGAACCCTTCCAGGGGCCCGGCTCACTCCCGCCCGCGCCGCCGCGTCCGCTCGTGCCACACGCCGGCCGCACAGGCCACCGCCGTGACCAGCAGCGTCAGCAGCAGGGAGCGGCGGCTCGCCTCGCTCGCCGCCATGCCTCCGATGATCACCAGCAGCACCACGAGGACCAGCAGGCTGAGGTAGGGGTAGGCCCACATGCGCAGCGCGAGGGTGCTCGGTGTCTCCTTCTCCAGACGCCTGCGGCCGCGCAGATGCGTCACCGTGATGCACAGGTACACCACGACGGCCACCGACCCGGACGAGTCGATGAGGAACTGGTAGACGGCCGCGGTCGGAAGGAAGTAGTTGGCCACCACCGTGAGCAGGCCCGCGCTGGACGCCACGAGCACGGCGACCGCGGGAACGCCCTGGCGGGTCGTCCGGGCGAAGACGCGGGGCGCCTCGCCGCGCTCGGCCAGCGAGTGCAGCATCCGGGACGACGTGTAGAGGCCGGAGTTGAGGCAGGACAGGACAGCGGTCAGCACGATGAGGTTCATGACCGTCCCGGCGTACGGCACGTCAAGGTGGTCGAGCACGGCCGTGTACGGACTCTCGATCACGGCGCCCGCGTCCCAGGGAAGCAGGGTGACGACGAGAGCGATCGAGCCGATGTAGAAGAGCAGGATGCGCCACACCACGCTCTTGATGCCGCGCCGCACGGCGTAGGCGGGGTCCTTCGCCTCGCCCGCGGCGATCGTCACGACCTCGGTTCCGAAGAAGGAGAGGAACACCACGAGGGACGCCTGGATCACCGCGGACCATCCCTGCGGCGCGAAGCCGCCGTGCCCGGTGAGGTTCGACATGCCCGGCGCCTCGGTGCCCGGGACCGTGCCGAGGACCGCCGCCAGCCCCACGACGAGGAACGCGACGATCGCCGCCACCTTGATCATCGCGAACCAGAACTCGAAGGTGCCGAACGACTCGACCCGCGCGAAGTTCACCGCGATCAGCGCCAGCATCAGCACCAGCGCCGCCAGCCAGCTGGGCACCGCGGGGAACAGCGCGTGGGCGACGGCCGCGCCGGATATCGCCTCGAAGCCGACGATCACGCACCACTGATAGGCGTACAGCCAGCCGACGGACAGTCCGGCCCACGGCCCCAGGTAGCGGCCGGCATAACTGGCGAAGGAGCCGCTCTCGGGCCGGGCGACCGCCATCTCCGCCAGCATGCGCATCACCAGGACGACCACCGCGCCCACGGCGGAGTAGGCGACCAGCACGGCCGGGCCGGCCTGCCGGATCGCGTTCCCGCTGCCGACGAAGAGTCCGGCGCCGATGACGCCGCCGATGGCGATCATCGACATCTGGCGGTTGCCCAGCGCCTCCCGCAGCCGCTCGGGCCGACCCGTCGCGTCGGGGCCGCCCGCCTCTCGGGGCGGCCCCGGCCGGGTGTCCTCCGTCGGCGCCGGCACCCCCTCTGTCGAGGTGTCTCCGGTGGACCTGTTCACGGGTGGTTCCCCTCACGTAGAACGGCGACACGGATCGGCCGGGCGGCACGGGTGCGGCGAGCGCCCGGACGTCGATCTTGTCTACCGCTCGTACGTGACCTCGGAGTTGCCCGGACGTTTCACGAACTCCGCGCGGATCTTCCACCGGGTGCGCGGTCGCCGCCTTGCGACCGGCACCTCAGTGGTGCTGACGCATCATCATTTCTCTTCCCCTGAAGGCGGGTTGTCGCCCTTCTGATGAGGAACCGGGCAGCCGCCGGGAAAGGTGCCGAGCTCCGACACCCGGTATCCCTTCGGGTATCCGCGGACATTGCTGCTCTGCCGGGCGTAGCGCGGTGTGCGGCGCGGGGGCAGCAGGCGGACGAGCCGGCCCCGCAGCCTCATGCCGCCGCGGACCGCGCGTTCCAGTGGGGCGGGCGGATCGGCGTAGCCGAACGCGGACCGCAGCGGCGCGTCCATCAGGCACCGTGAGGCGGTGCGCATCGCCGGGCCGAGCGGGCCGGGATACCAGGAGGCCATCAGCTCCAGCGTGGCCTCCGAGACGGCGCGGCCTCCGGCGTCGAAGGCGAAGTGACGGCGCTCGTAGGAGTCCATGTACCCCTCGAACTCCTCGTAGGTGGCGGGGATGTGCTGGATGTTCATGCGGGCGCCGAGCGCGCGGTAGTAGTTGGTCGAGGCGCGGACCTCGTGGCGCGAGTAGGGCCGCCAGCCGTAGTCGTCGAGCCACCGTTTGGGAACGACGACGAACGTGGACAGCACGTAGAGGTAGTCGTCGTTGGTGATGTCGTAGGCGCGGTGCATCTGGTTCATCCGGCGGATGGCCTCCCGCCCCCGCGGGGCGTCCATGCCGTGCTCGCCCACGGCGTCGAGGATGAGCACCGTGTCGTCGTACCGCTTCTGCGTCCGGTCCGTGAACTCCCCTGTCCGGCTGAGCAGTCGGCCGATGCTGGGCACGGCGTACGTGCGGTAGAGGGCGAATCCGAGGGCCTGCATGGTGTCCCACGGGAATTCGTACGTGGAGCTGATGCCGTATATCTCCTCGAAGTCACGGTCCGGATCCAGTCGGCGGATCCGCTCGAGCCAGTGATTGCGCCGCATGAACGTCCTCTCTGAAGCCCGCGCGCGGATGGTGCCCCCTCATGATCCCGGTCCTCGCGCAGAGCGGAAGACGATCCGCGCACGGATCCGCGAATCGTCCGGAGTTCTGTCGGGTCGGCGGACACGGCTTCCGACGTGTCGTGGCCTCCGGCAGATCCCCGTACCGCACCACCGAGCTGCTAGAACGGTTCCACACGTCAGCAGGTGCGCCGGCAGGCGCCCGCTACTCGGTCGGGACGGTTCGGATGCGCAGTGTCGGGGTCGAAGAGGAGTTGCTGCTCGTCGACGGTGAGTGCGGGGAGCCGCGGGCCCTGTCGAGCGCGGTGCTGGCGATGGCCGCGCGCGACCAGCACGGCGCCGACGAAGTCTTCGAGGCCGAACTCCACCGCCAGCAGCTGGAGTTCGCCACCCGGCCGTGCGATACGACGGCGGATCTCGCCCGGGAGATCGTCCGGTGGCGCGCGGCCGCCGCCCGGCACGCGGCCACCCTCGGCGCCGCGATCGCCGCACTGGCCACCTCGCCGCTTCCGGTGAACCCCACCGTCGGCACCGGCCCGCGCCATCGCTGGCTCGAGGAGCAGTTCGGGCTGACCACGCAGGAGCAGCTCACCTGCGGCTGCCACGTCCATGTGTCCGTGGAGTCCGACGAGGAGGGGGTCGCGATCCTGAACCAGATCCGGCCCTGGCTGTCCGTCCTGCTCGCCCTGAGCGCCAACTCCCCTTTCTGGCAGGGAAAGGACTCCCGCTACAGCAGCTACCGGAGTCGGGTGTGGGGGCGCTGGCCGTCGGCGGGACCGGTGGAGCTCTTCGACGGCGCCGACGCGTACCACCGGCAGATCAGCGCCATGGTCGCGACGGGCGTGCTGCGCGACGAGGGGATGATCTACTTCGACGCGCGGCTCTCGGCGGCCCATCCGACCGTCGAGGTCAGGGTGGCCGACGTCTGCCTCGACGCGTCCACCACCGTGCTCCTGGCCATTCTGGTACGCGGCCTGGCCGAGACGGCGGCCCGGCAGTGGCGGGCCGGTGAACCTCCTGCCGCGCACCCGGTGGCCCTGCTCCGCCTCGCGGCCTGGCGCGCGAGCCGTTCCGGCCTGGACGGGGAGCTCGTCTGTCCGGAGCTCATGCGACCGGTGCCGGCCGCCTCCGCGGTGGAGTCGCTCTTCGCCCACGTACGGCCGGCTCTGGAGGACGCCGGTGATCTCGACGAGGCCCGGTCCCGGCTGGCGCGGCTGTTGCACGAGGGGAACGGGGCGCGCGTACAGCGGGAGGCCCTCACCCGCACCGGCAGTCTGCGGGATGTCGTCGACGCGTGCGTGCGACGCACCGGTCAGTCTGATTGAACGGGCCGGGCGCGGCCCGCCTGCTCCCCCTCGACCCCAGAAGCTCTCACCTGCGCCGCTCCCCCTGCGCCGCTCTGCTCTGTGCTGCTCTGTGCTGCTCTCTTCTGCGCCGCTCCGCCCTGCTCGCGATATGAGACGCCTTTCTGCGATCTTGCCGAGGTCTTTAGAGTGGCGCACATGTTCGGACCCGCTCGTCAGCTGGCGCTCGCGCTCTTCGCGGCCACGCCGTGGAGCGTCGACGACGCGCTCTGTCGCCGCTGACCACACGTCGCGCCGCTACGGCGTGCCGATCCCGCGCCGTCATCGCCAGTCCGGCATTCCCCCCTCCCTCCTCCGGAGACCTGCCTTGACCACCGCTCCCTCCGCCGGGGCGCCGCCCCGGGCGGCCCTGCTCTCCCCCGCCCCCACGTCCTCCCCCGCCCCGCAGGCCGAAGCCGCGCCACCGGTCCGGCGGGCGCCGCTGGCCGGCGCCGCCGTCATCGGCGCGGCACTCGCCGTCTACGTCTTCGTCGAGCACGGTGCCAAACCCGGCGTCCTGCTGCTGCTCGGGATCGCGCTGGGATTCGCGCTGTTCCACTCGCGGTTCGGATTCACCTCCGCCTGGCGCCAGCTCGTGGCCGTCGGCAACGGCACCGGCCTGCGGGCGCACACCCTGCTCCTCGGCACCACCGCGACGCTCTTCGCACTGATCATCGGCACCGGCAGTGGCCTCTTCGGTTCGGTGCCCGCACCCAGTGCGGGGCCGATCGGGGTGGGGCTGCTGGTCGGCGCGTTCCTCTTCGCCATCGGCATGCAACTCGGCGGCGCCTGCGCCTCCGGAACCCTCTTCGCCGTCGGCTCGGGACAGAGCACGATCGTGCTCACCCTCTTCGGGTTCATCACCGGTTCGACCCTCGCCGCCTGGCAGTTCACGCTCTGGAACGACCTGCCCGCGCTCGATCCGTTCCTGCTCTCCGACCACGTCGGCTGGTTCGGTTCCTGGGCGGTGACCATCGTGGCGCTGGTCGCGATCTGGTTCGTCGCACGCGCCGTGCAGGCCCGGCGCAATCCTCCGCCGGTCGGCGCCGCGCCCTCGGCGCACGGCACGCTGGCCCGTGCGGTGCGCGGCTCGTGGCCGCTGGCCGCGGGCGCCCTGGTGCTCGCGGTGCTGGGCGCCGGTGTGCTGCTCGTCTCGGGCGGCGCCTGGGGCATCACGAGCGCCTTCTCCCTGTGGGGCTCCAAGCTGGTGGGTGCGCTCGGCGGTTCTCCGGAGACCTGGGCGTACTGGCAGCAGCCCGGCAGTGCCGCCCAGTTGTCGGGGCCGGTGCTCGCCGACAAGAACAGCCTCACCGACATCGGCATCATGGTCGGCGCGGCCGTCGCCGCGGCCGCCGGCGGTGTGTGGCAACTGCACCGCGGCATCCCCGGCCGAACGGCGCTCGCCGCGGTCCTCGGCGGCATCCTCATGGGGATCGGCGCGCGCCTCGCGGGCGGCTGCAACATCGGCGCCTATCTGGCGGGGATCGCCTCGGGCTCGCTCCACGGCTGGATCTGGGGCGCCGTCGCCCTTCTCGGCACCTGGGCGGGGCTACGGCTGCGTCCGCTGTTCGGCCTCGGCAACCCCAAGCCGGCCGACAGCGTCTGCTGACCGCTCCGCGCGGCGGACTCCCTGTCAGCGCCCGCGTCTGGCGGCACGAACTGCCCCTTCTCTCCGTCGCCCGCGGCCTCCTCGCGGGCGACCCTCACCTCGACCCCGACGCCTGACCCGGCACATCCGTGCGGAGGTCAGACGTCGGGGTCGGCGCGGGCCTGCGCCGGTCAGTCGTCGCTGCGGCTCAGGCGCCCGGGCCACCAGGCCTTGGGCCCGATGTCCCGTACCAGTGCCGGGACGAGCAGCGACCGTACGACCAGCGTGTCGAGCAGGACGCCGAACGCCACGATGAACGCGATCTGCACGAGGAACGCGAGCGGGATGACGCCGAGCGCGGCGAACGTCGCGGCCAGCACGACACCCGCCGACGTGATGACGCCTCCCGTCGCGACCAGGGCCTTGAGGATGCCTTCGCGCACGCCGTGGGCCAGCGACTCCTCGCGGGCCCTGGACATCAGGAAGATGTTGTAGTCCACGCCGAGCGCGACGAGGAACACGAACCCGTAGAGCGGCACGGAGGCGTCGGTGCCGGTGAAGCCGAAGACGTGCTGGAAGACGAGCGAGGAAATGCCCAGCGTGGCGAGGAAGTTGAGCGCCACCGTCGCCACGAGGAGCAGCGGCATCAGGACGGACCTGAGCAGTCCGACGAGGATGACCAGGATGATGGCGAGGACGACGGGAACGATCAGCTTGCGGTCCCGCTCCGCGGTGGTCTGCGTGTCGTACTGCTGGGCGGTGTAGCCGCCGACCAGGGTGTCGGCGCCGTCGATCCCGTGCAGGGTCGTGCGGAGACGCGAGACCGTCGCCTTGGCCGCGTCGCTGTCGGCGGGGTCGTCCAGCGTGACGTCGACCCGGATCCTGCCGTCCACGACGCGGGCCGGGCCGCCGCCGGGCCGACCCTGGGCGTTCAGGGCCGCCGCGTCGGCCACGCCCTCGGTCGCCTTGGCCCGCTGGGTGACCTCTTGCTCGTGCTCCGCGTCGGCGATCACCACGGCCGGGTTGCCTGAGCCGCCGGGGAAGTGCTCGGCCAAGGTCGCCTGGGCGGCGACGGACGGTGCGTCGTTGACGAAGATCTCGTCGAGCGGCACGCCCTTGGAGTCCAGGGTGGGAGCGAACGCGGCGCAGACGAGCAGACCGGCCAGCGCGACGGCCCAGATCTTGCGCGGCGACTGCTGCACGGCGTGCGCGACCCGGCGCCACACGCCGTGTCCGCCGGCCGCCGCGTCGGCGGGGCGCGGACGCGCGGGCCAGTAGGCCGCGTTGCCGAGCAGCACCAGGACCGCGGGCAGGAACGTGAGGGTGCTCAGCACGGCGCAGACGATGCCGATCGCGCCGACCGGGCCGAGCGCGCGGTTGTTGGTGAGGTCGCTCAGCAGCAGGGCGAGCAGGCCGAGGGCGACGGTGGCGGCGCTGGCGACGATCGCCCCGGTCGACTGGCGCAGGGCGGCGCGCATCGCGGCGAACCGGTCGGTGCGGGCGGCGAGTTCCTCGCGGTAGCGCGCGGTCAGCAGGAGCGCGTAGTCGGTGGCCGCGCCGATGACGAGGATCGACAGGATTCCCTGGACCTGTCCGTCGACACGGACGACGTCGTGATCCGCGAGGGCGTAGACGACGGCGCAGGCGGCCCCCAGGGCGAACACCGCACTGATGATGATCACGAACGGAAGCAGGACACTGCGGTAGACGAGCAGCAGGATCACCAGGACCGTGACCAGCGCGACCACGAGCAGCAGTCCGTCGATGCCCGCGAACGCGCCCGAGAGGTCTGCCTGGCTCGCCGCCGGTCCCGCGACGGCGACCGTGGTGCCCGGCACGCCGCCCGTCGTCCGTTCGATGCGGTCCAGGGCGGGAGAGAGTTTGTCGCCGAGGTCGGGGCGGAGCTGGACGATGCCCTGCAGCGCCTTGCCGTCCTTCGAGGGCACGGCGGGCGACACCTGCCCGACCACCCCGGGTGTCCCCCGCAGCTGTGCCAGCGCGCGGGTGGCCCGGTCCCGCTGGCCGGCGTCGAGCGAGCCCTTGTCGTCGGCGGTCCACACGACGATCGCCGGCAGGGTCTCGTCCTGCTGGAACGCGCGCTGTGCGTCGATCACGCGGGTCGACTCGGCATTGCGCGGCAGGAACGCGGCCTGGTCGTTGGTCGCGACCTCACCGAGCTTTCCCGCGTACGGGCCCAGCGTGCCGCCCACGGCGAGCCAGACGATCAGCAGGACGAGGGGCACGAGCCAGCGGGCGCCTCGTGGTGTGCGGGACATGGATCTCCCAAGGCAGAGGGCAGGAACAACAAACTCAACAGAAAAGTATCTTAATGATTGAGTTAAGTGGGCAGCGGGTGCTGTCGTCAGTCGATTCCGTCCCGGCCACCTGATCGGATGCAGGCGGCGTCGGTTACGCCTGCGGGCCCTTGGTGTGCGTGAGTTCCTCGTTGAGGTCGTTGAGAAACCTCAGCACGACGGCGAGCTCGGGTCCGCTGAAACCGCTGCGGACCCGGTCGGCCGCCTCCGCGAGCGGGCCGAAGTACCTCCGCGCCTGCGCCTGGGCGCCGGGCACGTAGTGCAGATGGACCACACGCCGGTCCGCGCTCTCCCGGACCCGGTTGATGTGTCCCGCACGTTCCAGCCGGTCCACGCACGCGCTGACCGCGCCGGACGTGAGACCGAGATGCTGACGCAGCCCGCTCGGGGTCAGCGGCTCCTCGGAATCCAGAATGGCGGCCAGTGCCTGGACGTCCGTGGGGTGCAGTCCCTGTCCGGCCGCGAAGCCGTGGACGAGGCGGTTCAGTTCGCCGTTGAGACGACGCAACTGGACGGCGAGGGCCTGCAGATCCGGGTGCGGAGCCGACCCCGCGTCGCCGCTCTCCTCCGTATGGCCGCTGGTCGCGGCGGTCCCGCCTGGTTCACGATTGTCCACCTGCCCACCCTACCGACGCCGTGGACGGTCCCGGCCGCCGCGCGCGACGGTCCGGCCCACTGGCGGACCGGCCGGTGGCAGCGGAGGGTGGAGAGAGCACCGAGCGAAGGAGTGGCGTTGAACGCGGCCGACGACGGGATGCACTGCCTGGTGACCGGGGCGAGCGGCTACATCGGCGGCCGGCTGGTGCCCGAACTGCTGGCCGCGGGGCACCGGGTGCGCTGCCTGGCCCGCACCCCCGACAAGTTGCGCGATCACCCCTGGGCGAAGGACACGGAGATCGTCCGCGGCGACGTGACCGATGCCGCCTCGCTCGCCGACGCGCTGGCCGGGGTGGACGTCGCCTACTACCTCGTGCACTCCCTGGGCACCGGCGACGACTTCGAGCGGACCGACCGCGAGGCCGCGCGGATCTTCGGCGAGCAGGCCCGCCGGGCCGGCGTGGGCCGCATCGTCTATCTCGGCGGCCTGACCCCGGCGGGCGTACCGGAGCACGAGCTCTCACCCCACCTGCGCTCACGTGCCGAGGTCGGTCACATCCTGCTCGCCTCCGGGGTGCCGACGACGGTCCTGCGGGCCGCCGTGATCATCGGCTCCGGTTCGGCGTCGTTCGAGATGCTGCGCTATCTGACCGAGCGCCTGCCCGTGATGGTGACGCCGAGCTGGGTGCGCACCCGGATCCAGCCGATCGCGGTGCGCGACGTGCTGCGGATCCTCGTCGGCAGCGCGACGATGCCGTCGCACGTCTCCCGCGCCTTCGACATCGGCGGCCCCGACGTGCTCACCTACCGCGACATGATGTTCCGGTACGCGGCCGAGGCCCGGCTGCCGCGGCGGCTCGTGCTCCCCGTGCCGATGCTCAGCCCCGGCCTGTCCAGTCACTGGGTCGGGCTGGTGACCCCGGTGCCCGCGTCCATCGCCCGGCCGCTGTGCGAGTCGCTGCGCCACGAAGTCGTCTGCCACGAACACGACATCGCCGCATGGGTGCCGGATCCGCCGGGGACCCCGATCCCTTTCGACGAGGCCCTGGCGCTTGCGCTGCGCCGGATCCAGCAGGCGCAGGTCTCCACGCGCTGGTCCTCCGCCTCGGTGCCGGGCGCGCCCAGCGACCCCTTGCCCACGGACCCGGACTGGGCGGGCGGCAGCCTGTACACGGACGAGCGGGAATGCGTGGTGAACGCGTCGCCGCAGCGGCTGTGGGACGTGGTGGAGGGCATCGGCGGCGAGCACGGCTGGTACTCGTTCCCGCTGGCCTGGGCGGTACGCGGCTGGCTCGACCGGCTGGTGGGCGGCGTGGGACTGCGGCGCGGGCGGCGTGACGCGGCCCGGCTCCGGATCGGTGACTCCCTGGACTTCTGGCGCGTCGAGGAGATCGAGCCGGGCCGGCTGCTGCGGCTGCGGGCCGAGATGCGCCTGCCCGGACTCGCCTGGCTCGAACTGTCGGTGGAGGCGGTGGACGGCGGCCGGTCCCGCTACCGTCAGCGGGCGCTGTTCCACCCGCGGGGCCTGGCCGGTCAGGCGTACTGGTGGAGCGTGGCCCCCTTCCACTCCGTGGTGTTCGGCGGCATGGCCCGCAACATCGCCTCCGCCGCGGAGCACGGCCAAGAACAGCCGCGACGGCGTCGCGTCGGCCGGTCCCGCGCCCACCGGTGAAAGGGGCGCCGGGCCGCCTCCCGCGACGGTCCGGCGCCCATGGTCAGCCGTTCCGGGCCGAGGCCCGCTGCGGCGTCAGCCCGGTCCCGCTGCCGACGCCACCGAGGGGCACCACGTGGTCGAGCCCCACGAAGCGGCCGTCACTCTGCCAGAGAGCGGGCTTGAGGAAGGCGTACTTCTCCTCGTCCCACGATTTCCAGTCGTCCTTCAACAGCCCTCCGGTGTCACCGGAGTTGGGGTTGAGGCACCAGAACGTCTGGTTGATGCGGTGCTCGGTGATGAAGTCCCTGAGCGCTGTCATCCACTTCTGGTTGTCGGCGCCGTCGAGGCGGCCGCCCCATTCACCGATGAGCAGCGGTGCCGTGCCCTGGTCCTGGAGATAGAACCAGTTGGGCCGCCACACGTCCGCGGTCAGGGTGTCCTTGTTCCAGTCGCCCTCGAACCAGGGCTGCCGGAAGACGGCCGGGCCGTAGTCGTGCGGGGAGTAGACGAGCTGGTCCTGGTCCTTGCCGAGGTCGACGGGGTGGTCCGCGGCGCCCCGCAGGTTTCCGCCCCACCAGTCGAAGTGGTAGTCGGCCTCGTTCGTCGACTGCCAGTTCTTGCCGTCGCGCGGGTAGATCTCGATGCCTTCGCAGAGCACGAGCAGATGCGGGTTGATGGCGAGGATGCGGCGGCCGGCCGTCTGGCAAGCGTTCTTCCAGTTGTCCTCGTCGGTGGAGCCGTCCCACTTGGCGCGCGGGCTCTCGGTCTGCTTCCCGTGCGGCTCGTTCTTCACGTCGGCCGCGATCACCGTGTCGTCGTATCTGTAGCGGTCTGCGAGCCACTCCCAGGCCCGGTAGAAGTCCTCGCTGGTGATGGCGCCCTTCCACCACACCGGGTAGATGTGGCCGGAGTTGTCGGCCTCCGCGCTGTGCACGTCGAGCATGACCTTGATCCCGTAGGTCTTGCACAGCTGGAGGAAGCGGTCGAACACCTCCAGCGTGGTCTTGTCCTTCAGGTCCGGGTTCTCGTAGGTGTTGACCGCACTGGACACCGCGGCCCTGCCGTCCCGCCACTCCAGGACGAGCTGGGTGCTGATGGGGACGCGGATGGTGTTGAGGCCGCGCTCGGCCATCTGTCGCGTGATGGTCTCCAGGTTC
The DNA here is from genome assembly GCF_053891275.1 of Streptomyces sp. YJ-C3. Taxonomy (NCBI): domain Bacteria; kingdom Bacillati; phylum Actinomycetota; class Actinomycetes; order Kitasatosporales; family Streptomycetaceae; genus Streptomyces; species Streptomyces sp. YJ-C3. The sequence continues at coordinate 5,016,022 of NZ_CM132685.1, forward strand.
GCCGACCACAGTCCGTGGAAGACGCGTTCGGTGGTGTTGAAGCCGAACCAGTTCGTGCCGGTCATCCACACCGGGTTGCCCTGTTCGTCTACGACCTGGGCTCCGTCGGTGTGCAGCCAGTCGTCGCCGTCCGCGGCCGCGGACTTCGTGGAGTACGACGCCTGAGTGGCCTGCTTCACCGGCGCCGCGCTCACCGCTGGATAGGTGTTCTTCACCAGAGTCGCGAACTGGGCGTCGAACCAGTGCCCGGCGAGCGGTGCGTCCGGCAGCGCCCCCGTCCTGACTCCCTTCGGGGTGGTGAAGTCGGGGTCGCAGTTCGGGTCGGGGCGTTTGCCCTCGCCGTTGTCGATGTCCTCACCGGAGCCGTCGGACTCGCCGGGCGGCTTCACCCACAGGTAGGCGTCGATGCCGGGCGCGTCGGCGGGTGCCCCCTGGGGGCGGGCGCCGAGGCCCGCGCCCTGCTGGTTGCACCAGTTGCCGCGGTCGGTACGCCGGTCGACGCGCCCGGAGGTGACGTAGGCGTCGGTCGTGTCGCCGCTCGCGCCGCCGGGCCGGTCGGTGCCGCCCCAGCCGTTGCGTGAGGTGTCGACGAGGACGCCGAGCCCGTCGGACCAGCCCGCCGCCGCGAACGAGGTGCGCAGCGCCTTCGCGTAGTCGGCCTCGTCGAAGTTCGGGTTGTACTCGTAGAACGTGGCGGACTTCAGCGGCTGACCGCCGACCGTCTGATCGGGGTCGTCGAGGTGGGGCTCGGCCGTGGGGGTGTAGTTGGAGACGTTGGTGACGACTCCGTCGACGCTGTCGAGCCCGGCCTTCGTCCCGCGTGCCGTCTCGGTGTAGAGGTCGACGACGCCCTTCAGGTTGTTGTCCCAGCCGAGCCATCCGGAGTGGGCCGCGTCGAGGTAGGTGTAGACGTTCGGGAGGGCGTGCAGTTTGTCCAGGGCGTACTGCACCGCCTTGACCTGCAGTCCGCTGGACTTGGCCTGGGCACACTCGGGGTCGGAGAGGTTGGTGACGAGGTTCGGCAGGCCGTCGGGTTCGATGACGGTGGCGATGCGCAGGTCGGCGTACCTGGGATCGGCCAGGGCATCCGCTACGGGGTCGATGTACTCCTTCTCGTAACGCTCCAAACCGGCCTCCGTGAGCGGGAGTTCACCGTTGGAGGCGAGGGCGGCGCAGTCGCGTCCCGGGAGGTCGTAGACGACGAACGTCGCGGTGATCGGGGTGCCGGGCCGCGCCTGGGCGAGGGCCTTGTCGAGGTGGCCGGTCAGGCCGAGCCGCCCGTCGTTGGCGGCGCCGCCCTCGATGGCGGCGATCCGGTCCAGCCAGACGGCGGTGGGCTGTCCGCCGACGCTGCGCATCCGGGCCGCCAGGTCGGCGTCGCTCTCCTGGCCGGCGGACTGCTCGACGCGGGACGTGTAGTCCGGGTTGACGTAGGCGTCGGCGCCCTGGAACGGATTGTCGACGTGTTCGGCGGCGCGGGCGGTGCCGGCCGTCGCGGACCAGGGGGTGAGCAGGGCCGCGGCCAGCGCCGTGGCCGTGAGGACTGCCGCGCCGGGGAGGCGCGTCAGGCATCTGCGGTGCGGGGGATGCCGGTGCACTCTTCTGTCCCTTCGTGGGGTGGACACAGGGGGTTGGACACAGAGGGTTGGGCACAGGGGTGGGCGTGCGGTGGGGCGTCGGAGCCATATGTTTGGGAGCGCTCCCAACTGCCGTACGACCGGGGCTTTTCGACGCACCCGGTCAGGAGACGCTGAGCGAGAAGGCGTCGGTGCGCAGTCCGGCTCCGCCGTGCCACGGCTCGAACCCGGCCTGGACGCTGGTGAGATACCAGTCGGCGCGCAGGCTGCCGCGCGCGGCGGCATCGTCGGCGAAGGCGTGCAGGTCCAGGTCGGTGACGGCGTCCGTGGCGCTGGTGCGGACGTAACTGATCACGTTCCAGCCGATGTTGCCGGTCCACACGTCGTAGTTCGCGCCGCCGATGGTGACGTTTCCGGCCTTCTGGCCTACGGGCTGGACCGGGCCTTGGTGCTTGTTCCAGATCATCAGCTCGCCGGCGTTCTGGCCGCTCGCCCGGGCGTCGGGGTCGAACCAGAGGTCGTACGCGACGTCGTAGACGCCGCTCGCCGGCGCGTGCGTGGACCAGCTGCTGGTCACCCGGTTCATCGCGTCGATGCGCAGCGGCAGCCCGCTGCCGGTGGTGCAGGCGCCGTAGTGGCAGCCCGCGTAGATGGAGGGGTAGGAGGCGGGGGCGCCGTTCGTCGGGTTGGCGTGGTCGGCCCGGGTGACCTCGAAGGAGGTGCCGTCGACCGCGATGCACTGGGCCGTCGACGCTCCCCACACGTTGTTCTGGACGGTGTACTTGCCGCCTTCCACGCTCAACGTGTCGAAGGCGCCGCAGAGTTCGGTGGCGCGGGCCGAGGCGGTGGCCGTCGACGCGGAGGCGAACAGGCAGCCGGCCGCGGCGAGGACCGCGAGGGCCGTCCTCGTCCGGCGGACGGCGGTGGGGGGACGCTTCACGTCGCTTTCCTTTCGTCGGTACGGGATCACTTTGGGAGCGCTCCCACATCCAGCGAGAAAGCCATGTCCATGACATTCACGATGCCGGTCGGCTGCCTCGGCGGAGCGAGAGGTGGTCCGACCGGCATCGTGGGCAACTCCGCGGCGCGCGTCAATCAATCGCGCGAGTTTCGGTCGACGGCGCAGGTCGTCACCGCGCCGTCGAAACCCGTCGCCCTCGCGAGCCGGCCGGTCAGCCGCACCGGGTGCGGAATCCGGTGGCGGCGAGACCGTCGCAGAACGCCGCCCGCGCGTCCGTGTTGCGCGACAGACGTCCGTCCGCGAACCAGGTCGAGTCCGGCGGGAAGTCGAACGAGCCGTCGTCCTTCCCGTCCCAGCCGTAGCGGAAGTCGAGATTGATGTACGTGACCGTGGTGATGACGTCGGACAGGTCGTAGGTACCCGCCATGTTCGGGATGGGGCCGCGGTAGTCGAGCAGGCCGAAGAGCCGCTTCGTCCAGAGCGCGCCGCGTACGGGCTCGGCGCCACTGGTGTCGCCGCCGTCGGCGGTGAAGTTCATCATGCCGGACTCGGACACGGTCATCTTCTTCCCGTGGTCCTGGGCGAACTTCATCATCTTCAGGACGTTCGCGTCGTAGTCCCAGTTCTTCCAGACCGCACTGGGATGGCCCGAGGAGTCGGTGGCGAGGTAGGCGTTGCGGCACTGCAGCGTGGAGGTGTCGTAGTTGTCCGGCGGGGTGCCGTTGTAGAGGTAGCCGCCGAGGTCGTGGATGGGCATGCACAGTTCGTGGGCGAAGATCGAGACGCCTATCCGGTCCACCGCGGCATCCCCCGGATAGAGCTTCTCGAACTCGCCGCGCACCGGGTGGAAGACGAACCTGACGTTGTTCTGGTGGACACGCCCCTGGATCAGCGAGCGGATGCGGGCGAAGGCGTTCTTGTACGAGGCGCAGCTGTCGTCGGTGCAGTGGTAGAAGGAGCTCACCTCGTAGTCGAGGCGCAGCAGGAACGTGGCCGACGGGTGGGCGTCGATGAAGTCGATCAGTGTCGTGAACTTGTCGGTGTAGCGGCCGTCGGCGAGTTCCTGGGTGACGGCGCGCGAGCGGGCGGCCTTGGCGTTCTCGTCGCCGCCCTCGAAGCCGGGCGGGTTGTCCTTCCAGCTGATGCCGACCTGCACCGTCCTGCCCTGTCCGGCGAGGAAGGACGCGTAGTCGGCGTGGCCGGGGCCGACCCAGTTCCCGGAGGCGAGTTCGTAGTAGACGGAGCCGCCGTCCGGGGCCTGGCCGAAGGAGGTGTAGTCGTCCCAGGCCGCACGGGTGGACTGCCCGATGAGGAGCGTGCGCGGCTCGGCCGGGGCGGCGGAGGCGCTCGTCCCCAAGGGGATCAGCCACGCCACGGAGAGGAGCGCGGCGAGGAGCAGGAGGTGCGGCCGCGGACCGCGGCCGGTGTTCGTGGTGCGCATGGTGTCACTCCTGACTGCCGGGCCGTGGTCGTGGGGGCGGCCCGGCGCGGCGGGGAAGGGGCGGCGGGACGGCCGGGTGCGGGGTCGTCCCGCCGCGAGGGCGTCAGGTACCGGGGGTCACCTGGTGCCGTTCGCCCAGCCGGAACCGCGTAGTTGGGCGAGGAAGCGGTCGCGGATCGTGGGGTTCGCCTGGATACGGGAGTCGCCCCAGTAGCCGTTGGAGCAGCCGGGGCCGCCCGCCTGGGCGCCGTCCGCGCACTGCCACTGCGTCTGGCTGTCCCAGTCGGTGTTGATGTAGGCGGCGGCCCGCACGACGTCCCGGTTCTTCGCGATCCAGTCGAAGTACGGCTGGTACCACTCGTTCCAGATGGTGTCCGCGCTCGCGGCGGCCGGGCCCTTGCGCATGATGCAGCTCTTGGTGCCGGCGCCGTTGTCGTAGCCCTGCGGCGCGGACTCGGCGACCATCACCGGCTTGCCGTGCCCGCGGGCGAAGTTCAGCACGCGGTCCTGGAGGTCGGCCGGTGCGGTGTCGGTCGCGCTGCATCCCCACTGCGTGGCCACGGATCCGGCGGAGTAGAACGAGGACATGCCGACCCAGTCGACGTACTGGTCCCCGGGGTACCAGGCGTCGTAGTGGTGCGGGTCGGTGACGACGTAGTTCCACTCGGGGTGGTCGGTGCTGGTGTTGAGCGGCCAGGCCGCGGTCTGCCAGACCGTCGCGACCTTCGTGGCGCCCAAGGCGTCGATGCGCCCCTTGATGTAGGCGAACGCCCGCTTGTAGAAGTCGGCGTTGTAGCAGTTCCAGGGGCCGTCGAACTCGTAGCCGATCCGCAGGAACACCTGGCGGTCGTAGCCCTTGAGCTTGGTCACCATCTCGTCGACCTTGTCGCGGTACCGAGTGATGAGGTTCGGGCTGCCCGAGGTCACGTCGCTGTCGCCGGTGCCGATGATGGCGCGCAGCGGCTGGTTGTTGCATCCGCTGGTGGCGTCGGAGAGGTAGAGGCCGACGGCGACGGCCGCGCCGGGGTACTGGGCGAGGGTGCTGTTGAAGTCGACGGTTCCCGCGCCCCAGTTGGCGGATCCGTTCATTCCGGCGAGCGGCTCCGGGTTCCCGCCGAGCACCAGGTTGGTGTAGAGCGTGACGCCGCCGGGGGCGGGCGCGCCGAGTGCTGACTGGTCGAGCACGTCGCGCTTGTAGTCGGCGAGCGTGTCGCTGTCCTGGCCCATGATGGACAGCGTCTTGCCGTCGGGCGGGAGGTTGCGGGCCGCGACGGCGGAGTCCGCCGCGGCGGGCACGGTGCCGAGCGCGCCGAGCACGGCCGCCGCCGCGAGGCCGGCCACCGCGGCCGTGGCGCGTCCGCGCAGGGACGTCATCGGGCTCGCAGGTCTCATGGATCTCAGGGTCCTGAGGGGATTCACGGGTCAACTCCTTCTGGTGGGGGGTGAGTTCCGCCCCGCATCGTGGAGACCGCTCCGCGTTACGTCAATGAATCACGTAAGTTTCGTAGAAGTTTGCTGGCTGTGGCCGTGCGCTCGAAACGCGCAGGGCGCCTTGTGGGCTGCCGAGGTGCACACATCACCCCTCCCACCGGCGGTGTTTACCAGCTCGTCGGAGCACGTGCCGACACCGAATGTTCTTCGAAACTCTTGACATTAAGTTTCGACAGCCGTCAGGTTGTGCGCATCGAAACGCCTTCGCGTCCCTCGGTCTCCCACTCGCTCCTGATCCCTGGAGGTCCCCCATGGGCTCCTCGCACGCCCGCAGATCCGTCGCCGCGGCAGCCGGACTCGCCACCCTGCTCGTCCTGTCCGGCTGCTCGTCCGGCTCGGTGGAGTCCGACGGGAAGATCACCCTGACCGTCGCCACCTTCAGCGACTTCGGGTACAAGCCGCTGATCAAGGAGTTCGAGAAGGCGCACCCGGACGTCGTGGTGAAGGAGCGGATCTCGCAGCTCGACCAGCACCACAACAGCCTCTCCACCCAGCTCTCCTCGGGCAGCGGCGCCGCCGACGTGGTCGCCATCGAGGAGGGCTACCTGCCCAAGTTCCGCACGGTGCAGGACAAGTTCGTGAACCTCGCCGACTTCGGCGCCCTCAAGCGCAAGAACGAGTACCTGCCCTACAAGTGGGGCCAGGGAACCGCCGACGGCGGGAAGTTCGTGATGGGGTACGGCACGGACGTCGGCGGTCTCGCCATCTGCTACCGCAAGGACCTGTTCCGCCGGGCGGGGCTGCCCACGGACCGGGAGGCGGTGGGCAAGCTGTGGCCCACCTGGGACGCGTACTTCAAGGCCGGTGACACCTTCCGCGCCAAGGTGAAGGACCACGCCTGGTTCGACTCGGCGGGCAACGTGTTCAGCGCGATGATGAACCAGACCGAGTACGGCTTCTTCGACGCCGACGACTCCTACATCGCCGACAAGAACCCCGACGTGAAGCGGTCCTTCTCCGACTCCGCCGACGCCGCGGCCGACGGCATGTCCGCCAACCTCGTCCCGTTCAGCCAGCAGTGGAACGCGGGCATCAAGCAGGGCCGGATGGCGACCATCACCTGCCCCGCCTGGATGACGGGCCTCATCCAGACCGCGGCCGGCAAGGAGGGCGAGGGCAAGTGGGACATCGCCGCCGTGCCCGGGGGCGGCGGCAACTGGGGCGGCTCCTTCCTGACGGTGCCCAAGCAGGGCAAGCACACGAAGGAAGCCGCCGAACTGGCCTCGTTCCTCACCTCCGCGGCCTCGGAGAAGAAGATCTTCCAGGGACCGACCGGCTCGCTCCCGTCCCTGACCGGCGCGCTGTCGGACCCGGCGGTGCAGAACACCCGGCAGAAGTACTTCAACGACGCGCCGACCGGCAAGATCTTCGCCGCCTCCGCGCAGGGCCTGAAGCCCAGTTACCGCGGCACCAAGGACCAGCAGGTGCGCATCCCGTTCGCCAACGCCCTCCAGCTCGTCGAGCAGCGCAAGTCCTCCCCCGCCGAGGCATGGCGAAAGGCCCTGTCCGACGCGGAGAAGAACCTCAAGCACTGATCCCCGACCCACCCGAGCCCGTAAGGAGGCCTCCATGGCGGTCCACACCGCCGGTGCCGAGCGCACCCTCGGTACTGACGCACCACCGGGCCGCCGTGCCCGAAGGCGGCCGACGCGGCGCAGCCGCCTCACCCCCTACAGCTTCATCGCACCGTTCTTCATCGTCTTCGGGCTCTTCGGGCTCTACCCGCTGCTCTACACGTTCTGGGTCTCGCTGCACCGCTGGGACCGGCTCACCGGCGACGGCGGGTACACGGGCCTGGACAACTTCCGGGACCTGTTCGCCGACCCGGACTTCTACAACGCCACCTTCAACACCTTCAGCATCTACCTGCTCTCCACCGTCCCCCAGCTGCTGCTCGCCCTGGCCGTCGCGTGGCTGCTCGACCGGCGGCTGCGCGCCAGGACGACCTGGCGCGCCCTGGTCCTGGTGCCGCAGTACGTGTCCGTGGTGGCCGTGGCCCTCGTCTTCTCCCAGCTGTTCGGGCGCGACTTCGGCGTCGTCAACTGGGTCCTGGAACAGCTCGGACTGATCAGCGACCCCGTCGACTGGACCGCGGACACCTGGAGTTCGCACCTCGCGATCAGCTTCATGGTGATGTGGCGCTGGACCGGCTACAACGCCCTGATCTATCTGGCCGCGATGCAGGCGGTGCCGCGCGATCTGTACGAGTCGGCGATGGTCGACGGCGCCGGACGCCTGCTCACCTTCCGCCGCATCACCCTTCCCGCGATCCGCCCGACCCTGCTGTTCACGGTGGTCATCTCGACCATCGGCGGCCTCCAACTCTTCGCGGAACCACTGCTGTTCGACTCCCAGGCCAACGCCGAGGGCGGCACGGAGCACCAGTTCCAGACGCTGACGCTGATGCTCTACAAGTACGGGTTCATCAACAACGACGCCGGATACGCGTCCGCCATCTCCTGGGTGCTGTTCCTCGTCATCGCCGCCGTCGCCGCGCTCAACTTCTTCCTCACCCGGCGCCTGGGCGGCTCCGACCGATGACCCCTCCCCCGGCCCCCGAAGGAAGCCCCCGTATGGCAACACCCCTGACCGCCCGTCGCCCGCGCACCCGCGCCGCAGGGCCCCGGCGCCACGACAGTGCCGGTCCGCTGGCCTACGCCCTGCTCGCCGCCGTGGTCCTGGCCTCGATCTTCCCGCTGTACTGGACGTTCGTCGTCGCCTCGCACAGCGACAACTCCGTCCTCGGCAACGCGACCCCGTCCCTGGTGCCCGGCGGCCACCTGCTGGAGAACATCCGGCGCGTCTTCGACACCGTCGACTTCTGGAAGGCGCTCGGCAACTCCTTCACCGTCGCCGGCACCACCGCCGTCAGCAACGTCCTGCTCTCCTCGCTCGCCGGGTACGCCTTCGCCAAACTCCGCTTCCCCGGCCGCAACGCCCTCCTCGTCGTAGTGATCACCACGGTGATGGTGCCGACGCAGCTCGGCATCATCCCGCTGTACCTGCTGGTGACGGACATGGGCCTGTACGGCAAGCTCAGCTCGCTCATCGTGCCCGCGCTGGTCTCCGCGATCGGCGTGTTCTGGATGCGGCAGGCCATGGAGGAGAACATCCCCGACGAGCTCATCGAGGCGGCCCGGATGGACGGCGCGGGACAACTGCGCACCTTCTGGTACGTGGCCTGGCCCGGCGTGCGCTCGGTCGCCGCGGTGCTCGGCATGTTCACCTTCATGTTCGCCTGGAACGACTACTTCTGGCCGCTCATCGCCCTGCCCCCGGAGAACGGCACGGTGCAGATCGCCCTGAACCAGCTCGCCGCCGGCTACTACACCGACTACACCCTGATGCTCGCCGGTGTCGTGGTCTCCGTCGTCCCCGTGCTCGCGCTCTTCGCCGTGCTGGCCCGGCGCATCGTCTCCGGAGTGATGGCCGGTGCGGTGAAGGGGTGAGCCACGCCTTCGGCGCCGCCGCGCCGCGACCCGCTGACCGTGACCGCCTCCGCACCGATCCCCGAGGAACCGTATGACTGCCGCCGCGCCCACGACCGGGCCGACCTCCGCCGCGCCGCCGCCCGCCACCGGGCGGCCCGCGATGATCCGCAACCCCGTCCTCGCCGGATTCCACCCGGACCCGTCCCTGCTCCGGGTCGGCGAGGACTACTACCTCGCCACCTCCACCTTCGAGTGGCTGCCGGGGGTGACGCTGCACCACTCGCGCGACCTGGTGAACTGGCGCCCCCTGGGCGGCGCGCTGACGGAGGAACGGCTCGTCGACCTCGCCGGCACACCGGACTCCGGCGGGGTCTGGGCGCCCTGCCTGTCGTACGCGGACGGGCTGTTCCACCTCGTCTACTCCAACGTCAGGAGCCTGGCCGGCGCCTACAAGGACGTACGCAACTGGGTGACCACCTCCCCCACCCCCACCGGCCCGTGGTCCGAGCCCGCGCCCGCGCCCGGCGGCGGGTTCGATCCGTCGCTGTTCCACGACACCGATCCCGGTGGCAGCGGCCGCAGTTGGCTGCTGTGGCTGTCCTGGGACCACCGGCCGGGCAACGATCCGTTCGGCGGCATCCTGCTGCAGGAGTGGGACCGGTCCGCGCGCCGCCCCGTCGGGCCGGTGCGACGGATCTTCTCCGGTACGCGGCTCGGACGCACCGAAGGACCGCATCTGTACCGCAAGGACGGCTGGTACTACCTGTTCACCGCGGAGGGCGGGACGTCGTGGGAGCACGCGGTGACCGTCGCGCGCTCCCGCGACATCACCGGCCCCTACACGTCCGATCCGGCCGGCCCCCTGTTGACCGCGTACGGCGACGACGCCCTGGAACTCCAGAAGGCCGGACACGGCAGCCTCGTCGAGACCCCCGACGGCGCCTGGTACCTGGCCCATCTCACCGCCCGCCCGCTGACCGCGCGCGGCGCCTGCGTCCTCGGCCGCGAGACCGCCCTGCAACGCGTGCACTGGACGCCCGACGGCTGGCCGCGCGTCGACGGCGACGCGGGCCCCGGGCGCCCGTCCGTGCTCGTCGCCGCGCCCGCCGGTGCGCGGGCCGAGCCGCAGCCCGCGGCCACCGCGTCCACCGGCGTCCTCGGCCCCGAGTGGATGACCCTGCGCCGGCACCCCGACCCGTCCTGGCTCACCCGGACCGGCCCGCACGACGACACGCTGCGGCTGCGGCTGCGCGGCGGCGAATCGCTCTCCTCGCTCCACGAGCAGAGCCTGGTGGCCCGCCGCCAGCAGCACCTGCGCTTCACGGCCGAGGCGACGGTCTCCTTCGACCCCCATGCGCCCCAGCACATGGCGGGCCTGGTCCACTTCTACAACACCCAGATCTGGCACTACGCCCATGTCACCTGGGACGACGCGCAGGGCAGGGTGCTGCGCCTCGCCGTCTGCGACCGCGGCCGGTACTCCGAGCCGACGCCGCCGGTGCCGCTGCCCCCGAGGGGCCCCGTCCGGCTGCGGCTGACCGGGCAGGGCGCGGAGGCCGCCTTCACCTGGTCGGTGGGCACCGACGACGGCGCCCGCGCGGAACGTCCCCTCGGCCCGGTCCTCGACGTGACCCGCCTCTCCGACGAGTACGCGACGGTCGGCGACGGCGGACACTTCAGCAGCTGGGGGTTCACCGGCGCCTTCATCGGCGTGTGCGCGCAGGACCTCACCGGCGGCGGGCGTGCCGCCGACTTCACCGCACTCGGCTACCAGGGCCCGGACCACGGATGACGGGCCTTAGGCTTCACCCCACAACGCCCCGCCGCGCCCCGCACGCCACCGTCCCACGGGAGTCCGACGCCGTATGACCGCACAGTCCCGCCCCCGCGCCACCATCGGTTCCATCGCGGCCGAGGCCGGGGTGTCGACGGCCACCGTGTCGAAGGTGCTCAACGGCCGCAGCGACGTCTCCGCGGCGACCCGGGAACGCGTCCAGGAGATCATGGCGCGTCACCATTACCACCCGCGCCGGCCACGGCGCCGCGGCGGCATCGTCGACCTGGTCCTCAACGAGCTCGACAGCCTGTGGTCCGTCGAGATCATCCGCGGCGCGGAGGAGACGCTGCGCGAGGCGGGCGTGAGCATGGTCCTGTCCGCGGCGCACGGCAGCAGCTCGCAGACCAGCGCCTGGCTCGACCAGCTGGCGGCGCGCCGCTCCGACGGCGCGATCCTGGTCGTCTCCGATCTGACGCTGGGCCAGCGCAATCGCCTGGCCTCGCTGGGCGTCCCGTTCGTCCTCGTCGACCCCGTCGGCAACGTCGAGGCCGGCGTCCCGACGATCGGCGCCACCAACTGGGCGGGCGCGGTCGCCGCCACCGAGCACCTGATCGGTCTCGGGCACCGGCACATCGCCCATCTCGCGGGCCCGCGCCAGCTGTTGTGCAGCCGGGCCCGCGCGGACGGGTTCCGTGCGGCGATGGAGGCCGCCGGCCTCGACATCCCGGAGGGTGCGGTGCGGCACGGCGCCTTCACCGACCCCTCGGGCCGCACCGAGACGATCGCCCTTCTCGACGACGCCGAAGAGGGCCGGCTGCCGCGTCCCACCGCGGTGTTCGCCGCCAGCGACCTCCAGGCGTTCGGGGCGTACACGGCGCTGCGCGAGCGCGGGCTGCGGGTGCCGCAGGACATCAGCGTGGTCGGTTTCGACGATCTTCCGGTGACGCGGTGGAGCGACCCCACGCTCACCACGGTCCGCCAGCCGCTCCAGGACATGGCGGCGATGGCGGCCCGCACCCTGCTGCGGGTGATCGACGGCGAAGAGGTCGATCTTCCCCGGGTGGAGCTCTCCACCCGCTTGGTGGTCCGCGCCAGTACGGCGGCGCCCGGCACCGGTTGACCGCTCGCGGCAGATTTGAGCGTCCAGGGCGTTGACGCGCCGTCAGGCGGTGCGCCATAACTTCTCTTACAACGATGTAAGAGCGGCGTACTCGACCCCGGCCGCCGGCCCGCCCGCTCCCCATCACGGCACCCGGATCCGGCGCTTGTTAGCCCGGTGCCGTACAGCGTTGTAAAGCTCAACGAGCACCGGGCACCCAGCGTGCTCCAGCACCTCCGTACCGCCGTCCGGCGGCCCGTGCGGCCGCGCCCTGCGACACGAGGAGCCCCGATGCGCCACCCCTCCAACCGCCTCAGATCGACGCGCCCCGCGCGTGCCCTGTCGGCGTCCCGCCCGGGCCGCGCGCTCGGCATTCTGCTGACCACCCTCGCGCTGCTCCTGGGCGGCGCCACCGCCCTGGCCCCCGCCGCGCAGGCGGCGGCCGCCGCCTGGACCCCCAAACCGGCGCCCATGACGACGCCGTGGACCGACCAGGTCTCCCGGGACAATCCGCTGCCGGAGTATCCGCGACCGCAGCTGACGCGCTCCGACTGGGCCAATCTCAACGGCATCTGGGACTTCGCCGTCACCTCGGCGAACGCCGGGCAGCCGGCCTCCTTCACCGAGCAGATCCGGGTCCCGTTCGTCGCGGAGTCCGCGCTCTCCGGCATCCAGCGCAAGATCACCCAGAACGACAAGCTCTGGTACAAGCGCACGTTCACCGTGCCGTCCGCGTGGAACGGCCGCCGCGTCCAGCTCAACTTCGGCGCCAGTGACTGGCGTACGACGGTGTGGGTCAACGGACAGCAGGCGGGCGCCGCCCACAGCGGCGGCTACGACGCCTTCGGCTACGACATCACGCCGCTGCTCAACGGCGGCACCAACACCATCGTGGTCTCGGTGTTCGACCCGACCCAGACCGGCGGCCAGGCCGTGGGCAAGCAGCGCATCAACGACGTGACGCCGCACCCGGGCGGCGGCATCTTCTACACCGCCGCCTCCGGCATCTGGCAGACCGTGTGGCTGGAGCCCACCGCCCCCGCCCACATCACCCGTCTCGACATGGTGCCGAACCTGTCCGACTCGACGCTGCGGGTCACCGTCCGGGGCGACGGGATCAGCGGCCAGAGCGCGCGCGTCACGGTCAGTTCCGGCGGCACCACGGTGGGCACGGCGACCGGCGCGGTCGGCTCGCAGCTGACGGTCCGCATCACGAACCCGCATCTGTGGTCGCCGGACGATCCGTTCCTGTACGACGTCAAGGCCGACCTCGTGACCGGCTCCACGGTGTCCGACTCCGTCGGCAGCTACGCCGGAATGCGCTCGATCTCGCGCGGCACGGTCGACGGCAAGCAACGACTGCTGCTCAACGGCACGTTCGTGTTCCAGACCGGCACCCTCGACCAGGGGTACTGGCCCGACGGCATCTACACCGCGCCCACCGACGACGCCCTCAAGTACGACCTCCAGAAGCACAAAGACCTCGGCTTCAACATGGTCCGCAAGCACATCAAGGTCGAACCGCAGCGCTGGTTCTACTGGGCCGACCGGCTCGGGCTGCTCGTGTGGCAGGACATGCCCGCGATGGACACCCGCACCCCGGACTCGGCCGCCCGCACCCAGTGGGAGGCGGAGTACGACCAGATCATCGACGAGCACCGCAGCTCCCCGTCGCTCGTGATGTGGGTCAACGAGAACGAGGGCTGGGGCCAGTACGACCAGGCCCGCATCGCCGACAAGGTGAAGGCGGCCGACCCCTCGCGTCTGGTCGACAACATGAGCGGCGTCAACTGCTGCGGCTCGGTCGACGGCGGCAACGGCGACGTGATCGACAACCACATCTACGTGGGCCCGGGGGTGACCAGACCCTCGGCGACCCGGGCCGCCGTCCTCGGCGAGTACGGCGGGCTGGGGCTCCGGGTCCCCGGCCACGAGTGGTCGCCGGGCAACGGCTTCTCGTACGAGGACCAGACCGACGCCGCCCATCTGAACAACCGCTTCACCGGCCTGATCGACGCGCTGCGCCTGCAGCAGATGCCGGCGGGTCTGTCGGCGTCGGTCTACACCGAGATCACCGACGTCGAGAACGAGGTCAACGGCCTGCTGACGTACGACCGTCAGGTGGTCAAGGTCGACGCGACGCGGGTCAAGGCGGCGAACCAGGCCCTGATCAACGCCTCGAAGAGTCCGGCTGCGCCGACGACCCTGCCCACCGGCCTCAAGTCGCTGCGGGTCACCACCCCCGGCTACACGGACCGGTACGTCCGGCACAAGGACGCCCTCGCGTACACCGAGGTCGTGAACAGCGGCAGCAGCGACCTGCTGAAGAACGACGCCACCTGGCGGATCGTGCCCGGTCTGGCCGACAGTTCCTGCTACTCCTTCGAGTCCCGCAACTATCCGGGCGAGTACCTGCGCCACCGCGAGTTCCGTGTGTACCGGGAGGCCGGTGACGGCTCGGCGCTGTTCCGCGCGGACGCCACGTTCTGCGCGGTTCCGGGGCAGGGCGGCGTGCGGCTGATGGCCCAGAACTATCCGGGCCAGTACCTGCGTCACTACAACTCCGAGGTGTACCTCGCCGTCCCCGGCGGATCCCGCGCCGCGGACAACCCGAGCCTGTTCACCGAGGACACCACCTGGTCCGTGGAGGCCCCCTGGGCTCCCTGACCGGTGATCGCTCGGCGCCGCCGCGCACATCTCCCGACGCCGGGGTGTGCGCGGCGGCGTTCGGCTTGATAGGCAAGTGAATGCTTGCCTATTCTGTGGATGTGGCCGATGACCTGTTCAAAGCCTTGGCCGACCCCACCCGGCGCACCATCCTCGACGAGCTCACGGAGAAGTCCGGCCAGACGCTGTTCGAGATCTGCGCGCGGCTGAGCATGAAGCACCGGCTCGGCATCTCGCGCCAGGCGGTCTCCCAGCACCTCGCCGTGCTGGAGGCCGCCGGGCTCGTCGCGACGCGGCGGGAGGGCCGCTACAAGTTCCACGACCTGAACACCGCCCCGCTGCGGCAGATCGCCGAGCGGTGGCTCGTGCCCGGCACATCCGGACCTGAGGAGAGTTCCCCATGAAGATCCATCTGACCAGCGTCTTCGTCGACGACCAGGCGAAGGCCCTGCGCTTCTACACCGAGATCCTCGGCTTCGTGAAGAAGTACGACGTCCCGGTCGGCGAGCAGGACCGGTGGCTGACCGTCGTCTCGCCCGACGAGCCCGGCGGCACCGAGCTCCTCCTGGAGCCCGCCTCCCACCCGGCCGTGAAGACCTACCGCGACGCGCTCGTCGAGGACGGCATCCCGCTCGCCCAGTTCGCGGTCGCCGACGTGAAGGCGGAACACGAGCGCCTGCGCGGCCTCGGCGTCCGCTTCACCCAGGAGCCCCTGGAGATGGGCCCCGTCACCACCGCCGTCTTCGACGACACCTGCGGAAACCTGATCCAGATCGCGACACAGCCGGAATAGGCGCCACACCGCCACGGCGCACTCCACGACCACTCTGCGCATCAGCAAGTCCGAGAGCCAGGAAAGGCCCCATCACTCACGTAGCTCACATGCATATTGTGCAATCCCTGTTCAGCCTCTGGGATCTCCTGTAAGTTCCCGCCGCAGCGGAGGGCGAGATCACCTCCGCGTGCCGGAGAGAGCCGCGCAGGAGGCACCGTGACCGAGACGACCGACCAGGCGACACGTGCAAGGACCCGTCCCCGCGACGCGGCCGCGGCGGGTCCCGGCCGGGGCGCATCAGGGCTGCGCGCGCGGGAGACCGCTCCGCCGCACCCCTCCGCCTGAACCCTTCGCCCCCGCCCCCCTTCTCGAAGGAGTCACCATGCGCCGCCCCGGTCCTCGTACGTACGCCGCCTCGGCCGCGGCCCTGACCGCCCTGCTCACTCTCGTCCCGGCCGCGCAGGCCGTACCTCTGTCACCCGGCGCGGCTGCTCGGAGCACCATCGCGGCGGCCACGGTCGAGAAGGTGCCCTACGCCATGGACTCGTCCAACCAGGCCGCCTGGTGGACGCCGGTCGCCACCTACAAGGGCCGCGGCCAGTACACGTACTTCGCCTACGACGAGCCCGGCTCGATCGCCGCCACGCACCGCCCGGCGCTCGCCCGCCGCGATCCGGACGGCGTCTGGAGCCGCCTGCCGCTGCTCGACAGCGACGGGCAGCAGGCCGAGTTCACCGACGACAACGGGCACAACCAGCCGTCCGTCGCCCGTGACGGGAGCGGCCGCCTGCACGTCTTCACGTCCATGCACACCGACACATGGCGCTACTTCCGCTCCGACAAGGCCGGTGGCGACCTCACGGACCACGCGGCCGAGATGCCCGACCAGGGCGCGGCCATCACGTACCCCGTCCTGACCACGGCGCCCAACGGCGATCTGTACCTGGCCGCACGCGTCGGCAACGGATCGGACCAGCGCCCCGGGAAGCTGTACCGCTGGGACAACGCGGCATCCCGGTGGAGCGTCGTCGCCACCTTCGCCGCGGCCCAGTACCGCGCCGTCTACCCCGACGACCTCGCGGTCGACTCCGCCGGACGCGTGCACCTGCTCTACGAGTGGTCCAAGGCGCCGTCGTCCGCCTTCCGGCACCAGCTGTCCTACCTCCGCTACGATCCGGCGACCGGCAGCTTCACCGACAGCACCGGAGCGGCCGCCACCACCCCGGTCACCCCCACCACCGCCGACGTGATCCAGGGGCTCACCACGGGCGAGGAGTGGAGCAGCGACAACACCGGGTACACCGGCCCGGCGGTGCAGAGCGCCAAGCTCACCCTCGACGGCGCCACGCCCAAGGTCGCCTACCGGTACCGCTCGGGCGACAGCGGCGGCGACTTCCGCGTGTACTACGCGTACCCGAGCGCCGGCCGCTGGGCCCGTCAGACCGTCTACGCCGGCGGCCCGACCAACGCCGCGCTGGGCATCACCTGGGACGAGACGGACGGCAAGCGGGTCTACTACGTGACCGGCTCCGGCACCGACCGCGTGTACGCCGCGACGGAGGCCGGCGGCGCCTGGACCTCGACGTCCGTCACCCCGGGCCTGACCGCGGACCGCCTGGCGGTGCGGCGCGACTCGGACGGGAACGATGTGCTGTACCTGCCGGACACGGCGCACAACACGCTGTACTACGCGCGGCGTTGAGGGATGTGAGAGGGCGTGGCCGCGCCGAGGTGACCGCCAGGCGGGCCCGCTCCCGGAGCGGCTCTTCCCGGCCCGGATCCGCACGGGCCGGGCGAAGCGTCGGCGACATGCGCGAGGCCGCCTCGGAGTGTGTGCTCCGGGCGGCATCGGTGCGTCGGCCGGTCAGTGGTCGTCGGCGAGTGCGCCGCTGAGCCGTTCGTGGATGCGGGCGCTGTGCTCGTTCAGGCCGCTTATCTCGACCTGCTTGCCGCGCTGGGCGTACTTGGCCTCGATCAGGTCGAGGGCGGCGACGGAGGAGGCGTCCCAGATGTGGGTGCCGGACAGGTCGATGACGACCTTGTCCGGGTCGGCGGCGTAGTCGAACCGGCCGACCAGGCTGTTGGCGGAGGCGAAGAAGAGTTCGCCGGTGACGGAGTAGACGACCTGACCTCCGTCGGGATCGGTGACCGCGGTGACATCGGCGACGTGGGCGACGCGCCGGGCGAAGATCACCATGGCGATGACGGAACCGACGACGACACCGATGGCCAGATTGCCCGTGGCGACGACCACCGCGACGGTGATGACCATGACGGCGATCTCCCCGGCGGGCATCCGCCTGAGGGTCTTCGGCGCGATGGAGTGCCAGTCGAACGTCGCGAACGACACCATGACCATCACCGCGACCAGAGCCGCCATCGGGATGTCCGACACGATCGGGCCGAACACGATGCACAGCACCATGAGGAACGAGCCCGCCAGGAAGGTGGACAGGCGGGTGCGTGCTCCCGACACCTTCACGTTGATCATGGTCTGGCCGATCATGGCGCAGCCGCCCATGCCGCCGAAGAAGCCGGTGACGATGTTGGCGATGCCCTGGCCGATCGACTCACGGGTCTTGTCGGAGTGCGTGTCGGTGATGTCGTCGACGAGCTTGGCGGTCATCAGTGACTCCATGAGCCCGACGAGTGCCATGGCGAGCGCGTAAGGAGCGACGGTGGTCAGCGTGTCCAGCGTGAAGGGGACGTCGGGCAGGCCCGGTACCGGGAGCGCGTGCGGCAGTTCCCCCTTGTCACCGACGGTCGGCACCGCGATCGCGGCCGCGACGGTGATCACGGTCAGGACGACGATGGAGACCAGCGGGGCCGGAATCACCTTGGTGACCTTCGGGAACAGCACCATCAGCGCGAGCCCGCCGACGACCAGCGGGTAGACGGCCCAGGGCACGTCGGTGATCTCGGGCACCTGCGCCATGAAGATGAGGATGGCGAGCGCGTTGACGAACCCGACCATCACGCTGCGCGGGACGAAGCGCATCAGCTTGGCCACTCCCAGCGCGCCGAGGACGACCTGGAAGATCCCGGCGAGGATGACCGCGGCGACGAGGTAGCCCAGTCCGTGCTCGCGGTTCAGGGGCCCGATGACGAGGGCGACGGCGCCGGTCGCCGCGGAGATCATCGCTCGTCGGCCGCCCACGATCGAGATGGTGACGGCCATCGTGAAGGCGGCGAACAGGCCGATCTCCGGGTCCACCCCCGCGATGATCGAGAAGGAGATCGCTTCGGGGATCAGGGCGAGCGCGACGACGAGGCCGGCGAGGACCTCGGTGCGCCACACCTTCGGATCGGAGATCCAGTCGGGCTTCACGCGGCGCAGCAGCGCGACAGGAGATGCGGGAGATTGCGCAGACAAGAGAAGCGGTACCTGTTCGTGGTCGGGCACACTCGGTGTCACCGTGCATGCGGGAAGGCGCGGACGGACCGGGCCGGTCGTCCGCACAGCCCGCTCGACGGCGGGCCGAGGTCCACAGGGACGAGCAGGCGCGGCGGGACCGGCGGACTGCTCAGGGGCGAAGGGTCACGGCGGGCAAGCAGCGGCGCGACACGACATCGGCATGCGCACGCTCTCTCCTGCACCCATCGGTTCTTGACCGGGGGCGCCATCGGCCCCGACTCGGCTGACGGTCACGGGACGGACCCCGGAACGCTGTCAACGGTCGTCAAATCTACCCTAACGTTAGGGTAGAGATCGGTGCGGGCCGCCTGCGGCCGCAGCGGCAGGAACCAGGGAAGGGCGTCCGCGGTGAGCGGCGAGCACATGCAGATCGGCGAGGTCGCCGCCCGGACGGAGCTGTCGCTGCGCACCATCCGGCACTACGAGGAGACAGGTCTGGTCATCCCCTCGGCCCGTTCCCAGGGCGGTTTCCGCCTCTATACCGAGTCCGATGTCGCCCGCCTCATGGTGATCCGCCGGATGAAACCGCTCGGCTTCACCCTCGACGAGATGCGCGATCTGCTCGACGCCACCGACCGTCTGGACTCCGGCGCGGACCTTCCTGCCGACGAGCGTGGTCAAATCCTGGTCCGCATCGAGGAGTTCGAGCGGGCGGCGCAGCGGCGGGTGGCGGATCTGCGGACCCAGTTGGCGCGGGCGGAGGAGTTCGCCGGCACCCTGCGCACGCGCCTGGACCAGGCGGGCGGGCCCACGCGGTCCGCCTGATCGTCGGCGGTCCCGCGCCGCGACGCGCCAGGATCGCCGGAGGGCCTGGATCCACCGTACAGAGCACCCGCACCGCGGCGGCGGCGTTCGTCGCGGCCGGGCTCGTCGACGACGGGAGCGCGCACGCCGGGTCCGCGTCCAGTCTGCGGGTCACCGCTGAGGGCGACTCGCTGCCGGCCCGGGCCGCCGAGGAGGTGGCCCGGCTCGACGCCCGCTTCGCCGCACAGCACCCCGAGCTCAATGACAGCCACCCCGCGTTGCGCCTTGCCTCACATCACCCTGTTCGAATGAACATTGATCTGTTAGAAATGAGGCATGGGAATCGCCAATCGTCTGGACCTGACCCTGCGACTGGTGCAGGGCTCCGACCGGGTTTCCGTGTCGGAGCTCGCCCATCGCCTGGGCGTCTCGGACATGACCGTGCGCCGTGACCTGGACGCACTCGAAAGCCAAGGGCTGGTGCGCAGGGTGCACGGTGGCGCGGTCGCCACCCGGCCGCGCGAGGAAGGCGGCGGCTTCGCCGCACGGGAAGGGTGGCAGGCCGCCACGAAGGACCGGCTGGGCGCGGCCGTGGCCGCACTGGTGGAGCCCGGCTCACGCGTTCTGCTGGACGCGGGCACCACGACCGTGCATGTGGCGGAGCATCTGGCCGAGCGGTCCCCGCTGACCGTCGCCGTGCTGAGCCTGCAAGCGGCCGCGGCGCTGGCGGACCGGCCGGGGATCGACCTGCTCGTCGTCGGGGGCCGGTCCCGCCCCGGCGAGCGCTCGCTGGTGGGGCCGTTGGCCCTGCGCACGCTGGAGGCACTGAGTTTCGACTGCTTCGTCATGTCCATCGGCGGTGTGCACGCCGCACACGGCTGGTCGGAGTTCTCCCTGGACGACGCGGCCGTCAAGCAGGCCGGCCTCGCCCAGTCCGCGCGCACCGTCACGGTCGCGGACGCCACCAAGCTCGGCGTGCGCGCGTTCAGTCAGGTCGCGCCGCTCGGATCCGTGGAGCACTTCGTCACCGACGCCGCCGCCGAGGATCCCCAGACCCACCCCGGCGGCCCGGAGACACTCCGGGCCCTTCGGGAATCCGGCGTCGAGATCCATCTCGTCTGACGCCGGTCCACCAGCACCACAGCAAGGAGCAGTCCGGTGAACACCGCCCCGGCATCACTGATGATCCTCGTCGCCGGCCCCTACCGGTCCGGCACCGGCGACGACCCGCACAAGCTCGAGGCGAACGTGCGGGCGATGAACGAAACGGCCCTGAGGCTCTTCCGCGCCGGCCACCTGGGAGTCACCGGCGAGGCACTCGCCCTGCCGCTCCTGGAGGCCGCGGGCAGCACCCGGCCCGCAGACGCCGCGTACGAGGAGATCTTCCACCCCGTCGCCGAGCAGTTGCTGGCCCGCTGCGACGCGGTCCTGCGCATCGGCGGCCCCTCCGAGGGCGCCGACCTGATGGTCGACCGCGCACGCGCCCGGGGCAAGCGCGTCTTCACCTGCCTCGACGACGTCCCGGCCGCCCGATGACCGCCGGCATCGACACACCTGACCGGCGCGGCCGCACCGGCCTGGACCGGCACGGGCGCGACCTGACCGGCAATCCGGACGTGTGCGTCCGGGACGTGGAGGTCCTCTCCTGCGACTGGTACGTGCTGCGCAGGACCACCTTCGACTTCCGGCACAGTGACGGTCACTGGAGCCGCGAGCAGCGCGAGACCTACGACCGCGGCGACGGCGCCACGATCCTGCTCCACGACACGGAGCGGCGGACCGTCCTGCTGACCCGCCAGTTCCGGCTGCCCGCCTACGTCAACGGGCATCCCGACGGCATGCTCATCGAGACGGCGGCGGGCCTCCTGGACGGCGACACCCCCGAAGAGGCGATCCGACGTGAGGCGGCCGAGGAGACAGGGCACGTCATCGGCACGGCCGAACCCGTCTTCGCCGTCTACATGAGTCCCGGCTCGGTCACCGAGCGCGTCCACTTCTTCGCCGCGCCCTACCGGGCCGCGACCGCCACCGCGACGCCGGGCGGCAACGCGGACGAGGGGGAGGACATCGCCGTACTGGAACTGCCCTTCACCCAGGCACTGTCCATGATCCGCACCGGTGGGATCGCCGACGCGAAGACGATCATGCTGCTTCAGTGGGCGGCCCTCGACGGGCCGTTCGGCCCTCCGGGTTCGCACACCGGCGCGGCCGTCGTGCACTCCGACGGCACCGACCCACGCGTCCGGGCGTAGAGCGACCCATCCGTCCGCCCTGCGGCTCCGTATTACCACTGCACCCGTGTTCACATGTGTGCGTACCGAGAGCTTGGAGGTCTGGAACGTGAAGGAAGCCGTCCACATCGGTCCCGCACCAGGTAGGGGACCCAGCCTGGAGGAGCTCATGGCCGATGTGGCGAAGGGAGACAAGGACGCGTTCGCGTCGGTGTACGACGCCGTGGCGGGTTCGGTCCTGGGCGTGGTCCGCGGCGTCCTGCGCGACCGGGCGCAGTCGGAAGAGGTCGCGCAGGAGGTGCTCATCGAGGTGTGGGGCAATGCCGCCCGCTACCGCACCGACCGCGGGACCGCGATCAACTGGGTGCTCACGCTGGCCCATCGGCGCGCGATCGACCGGGTCCGCTCGGTGGAGGCCGCCGCCGCGCGGGACCATCAGGCGGCGCTCCTGGAGCAGACCCCCGAGTTCGACGAGGTGACCGAGGAGGTGGAGACCCGGCTCGAGCACGAACAGCTGCGACGCTGTCTGCGGACGCTGACCGAACTGCAACGGCAGTCCGTGTCGTTGGCGTACTACCGCGGCCTCACCTACAGCGAGGTCGCCGAATTGCTGGCGGTGCCGCTGGGCACCATCAAGACGCGGCTGCGCGACGGTCTGATCCGGCTGCGGGACTGCCTGGGGGTGAACGCATGACGACCGCCGATCTGCACACACTGACCGGGGCCTACGCCCTGCACGCTCTCGACCCCGAGGAGCAGGCCGAGTTCGAGCGGCACCTCGTCGCCTGCTCGGCGTGCTCGCAGGAGGTCAAGGAGCTGTCCGCCACGGCGGCCCGGCTCGGCAGCGCCCTCACGGTCGTACCGCCCGAGGGATTCAAGGAATCGGTCCTGCGCCGGATCGACACCGTGCGCCAGGAGCCGCCGCGCACCGCCGCGGGCTCGCGGCTCTCCGGGACGCCCCGGCGCGGGCGCCAGATCTCGCGCTGGGCCCTGGCGGCCTGTGTCGCGGCGGTCGCCGCGCTCGGCGGGACCACGGTCTGGCAGCACCAGGAGGCACAGGACGCGCGGGAGGAGGCCCGGCAGGCCCGGCAGGCCACGGACCAGGTCGCCGACGTCCTCGCGGCGCCGGACGCCAAGACGCGCACCGCACGTCTGGGGGACGGGGCGAGCGGCACGGTCGTCGTCTCCAAGAGCCTCGACAAGGCCGTGTTCGTGGCCGCCTCCATGGCGGAGCCGCCGAGCGGCAAGGTCTATCAGCTGTGGTTCGACGACGCCGGAACCATGCGGCCCGCCGGATTGATGGATCCGCAGCGCACGGCCCAGACCGTCCTCATGGACGGCGCGGTGGGCGACGCGTCCGGCATGGGCGTCACGGTCGAGCCGACGGGTGGATCGCAGCACCCGACGTCGAATCCCGTGGCGCTGATGCAGCTGCCCGCATGACCGGTCCGGCGGGTGGCGGCGAGATCGCCGCCACCCGCCGGTTCAGCCGCGCTTCGGCGGCCGGGGGAAGAAGCCGCTGGTACGCGCGACGTACTCGGCGTATCCCGGCCGCTGCGCCATGTGCCGCTCCAGCAGGGCCTTCCCGCTCCCGTTGATCAGCAGGAAGCTCATCGTCAGGGGCGAGACGAGGGCGAGGAGCGCGGGCCAGGGGCCGGCCTCGCAGGCCACGAGGAACAGGCCCCACCAGACGCAGAAGTCACCGAAGTAGTTCGGGTGCCTGGTCCAGCTCCACAGACCCCGGTCCATGATCTTTCCGCGGTTCCCGGGATCGGCCTTGAACCGCGCCAGTTGGTGATCCCCGACGGCCTCGAAGGACAGACCGACGGCCCACACGACCGCTCCGACGACCGTGAGCGGCGACAGGTCCGACCGCGCGTACGACGCGATCTGGACCGGCAGCGACACCAGCAGGATCAGCGCGCCCTGCAGGAGGTACACCATGCGCAGGGCGTACAGGTCGCGTCGGCCGGGCGCCTTCGCCAGCATCTGTTCGTAGCGGGGGTCCTCACCGTGTCCGCGGGAGCGCCGCGCGATGTGCAGGGCGAGACGCAGCCCCCAGACCGCGGTGAGCAACAGCACGAGGATCCGCCGGACCAGATCGCCGTGGCCCGCGGAAAGGCCGAACGTCGTGGCGGCCACGGCGGCGAAACCGATCCCCCAGGCCACGTCGACGCCGCGGTGGCGGCCCGTGCGGAGGCCGACGGCGAACGCGGCCAGGACCACGACCAGGGCCGCGGCCGCCGACCCGCCGACGTTCACGGCGAAGGCCGCCCACGGGAAGCCGTTCACGACCTGTCCCCCGCCGGGCCGTCAGGGCGTACGGACAGGATCTGGTCGACGCCCATCCGGCCTTCCTCGAAGGCGAGTCCGCCGCCGACGAGATACAGGCGCCACACCCGGGCCCCCTCCTCGCCGATCAGGCGCACGGCCTCGTCCCAGCCGTCCTCCAGCGTCTTCAGCCAGGCGGCGACGGTGTGGACGTAGTGCTCGCGCATCGCCTCGACCCCCACCACCTCCAGGCCGGCCTCCTCGACGAGCGTCACGGTCTCCCCCAGCGGCCGCATGTGCATGTCGGGCGCGATGAACGCCTCGATGAACGCGCCGCCGCCGGGGGCGTGGTGACCGCGCGACATCTGCTGGATCAGGACCCGCCCGCCGGGCCTGACGCGGTCGTGCATCAGCCGGGCGAAGGCGGGGTACTCCGCGTCGCCGACGTGTTCCCCCATCTCGACGCTGACGGCCGCGTCGTACCGGTCACCGGCGGACTCCCGGTAGTCCTGGCAGCGCACCTCGACCCGGTCCTCCAGACCGCGTTCCCGTGCCTGTTCCCGGACGTGGGCGGCCTGTTCGGCGGCGAGCGTGACCGCGGTGACGCGGACACCGTGCTGCTCGGCGGCGTACAGCGTGAGCGAGCCCCAGCCGCAGCCGACGTCGAGGAGCCGGTCGCCCGGCCCCAACCGGAGCTTGCTGCAGATGAGTTCCAGCTTGGCGCGCTGTGCCTGCTCCAAGGTGGCCTCGGCCGGACGGTCGGGCCACAGGGCGCACGAGTAGGCCATCGTGTCGTCCATCAGGAACCGGTAGAAGGCGTTCGACAGGTCGTAGTGGTGACTGATCGCGGCGCGGTCCCTGGCCCGGCTGTGCAGCGTGCCGCGCAGCCGGGACTGGGACGCCGGGGGCGCGGGCGGCGGGCCGAAGGCGCCGAGGCGGGCCAGGGTGCGCACCGCGCGGGCCCGGTCGGCCGCGGAGATCCGGGGTGCGTGCAGTGCCTGCTCGCGGGCGGCCCGCCACATGACGCGCAGGGACTCGCCGAGGTCGCCGTCGACGTCGATCTCACCGGTGACGTACGCCTGGGCCAGGCCGAGCTCGCCGGGATGCCACAGCAGGCGGCGCAGGGCCCGGCGGTGGCGGACGACGACCGCCGCGGCGTCCGGCGGGCCCGCCTCGCTGCCGTCCCAGGTACGCAGGCGCAGCGGCAGCGGCCCGCCGAGGGCGTCCTCGGCGAGTGCGGCGAGCCGCTGCGCGGCTCCCTTGCGGGCGGTGCCGGAAGTGCTCATCGGCGGGTGGGCTCCTTCGTGAACAGGTACTGCTGGACATCGAGGTAGCGGGCGCGGAACCCGGCCTCGGAGTAGGCGAGATAGAAGGTCCACATGCGGCGGAACGTCTCGTCGAAGCCGAGTGCCTCGACCTCGTCCGCCCGCTCGGTGAACCGCTCGCGCCACAGCCGCAGGGTCTCCGCGTAGTGCGGTGCGAGGGCGTCCCTGCGGTCGGTGCGCAGGTGCGTGTGCTCGCGGGTGACGCTGTCGATGACCTCGACGGACGGCAGCAGTCCGCCGGGGAAGATGTACTTCTGGATCCAGGTGTAGGTGTGGCGGCTGGCCACCATCCGGTCGTGCGGCATGGTGATGGCCTGCACGACGGCCCGGCCGCCGGGGACGAGCCGCTCGTCGAGGGTGCGGAAGTATCCGATCCAGAACTCCTCGCCGACCGCCTCGATCATCTCGACGCTGATGACGGCGTCGTACGTGCCCTCGCTCGCCCGGTAGTCGCGCAGCTCGATGTCGACCTGGTCCGCGTATCCCGCTTCCTCGACCCGTGCCATGGCGAGGTCGCGCTGTTCGCTGGAGAGGGTCAGTGACGTGACGTGGGCGCCGCGCGCCGCGGCCCGCAGGGCCAGTTCGCCCCAGCCGGTGCCGATCTCCAGGACCCTGGTCCCGGCGCCGACGCCGGCCAGATCGAGCAGCCGGTCGATCTTGCGGTGCTGGGCCGCCTCCAGCACGGACCAGTCCGCGGGAAAGCCGCGGAAGAGTGCGGCGGAGTACGTCAGGGTGTCGTCCAGGAACAGCGCGAACAGTTCGTTGGACAGGTCGTAGTGGTGGCTGATGTTCGCGCGCGACCCGTCCGGGGTGTTGCGTTGCGCGGCGGGCTGCCGCTGGGCCCACAGGTCGCGGAGCTTCTGCAGCGGTGCGGGGACGAGGGTGGCCGCGTGTTCGGCGAGGACGGTGAGCACGCCGACGAGGTCGTCGGCCTCCCACTCCCCGGCCAGGTACGACTCGCCGAAGCCGATGAGGCCCTGGGCGCCGATGCGGCGGTGGAAGGCTTCCGGGTCGTGCACGACGAGCGCGGGACCGCCCAGGCCCAGGGTGTCCTGGCCCGCGTAACGGACGCGCAGGGGAAGCCGGTTCAGGGCGGAGCGGACGACCGTGCGCGCGACGGCCGTGCGGGCACGGGAGGCGCGGGGCAGCGCCGCGACGTCGGGCCATCGTGCCGCGTCCACGCCGGAGCGGGGCAGCGCCGGGGCCCCGGTGGAGGTGAGTCTCATCGCATGCCTTTCTGGACCTGGTGGCGGGGGCGCGGCCGAATGCGCAGACCCCGCGTCAGGAGACGTATGCCGTGGTACCGGATAGCGGCGGACACCGCGATTGTGGACAGCGGGTACCGCAGGACGGCGCGTGCGACACCCAGTGGTGTCGCGGGCCGTCGTTCACCGCGCACGGTCGCGGTGAAGGGCGGTGCTCCGGCGTGGTCCAGACGCACCGTCAGCCGCAGCGTGTCGCCGGGCGTCGGCAGCCGCATCCGGTAGCGGCCCTCGACGTCGTAGAACGGCGAGACGTAGAACTCCTTGTCCACCTCCGCCTGACCGGCGCGGTCGGGATGCAGCACGTAGCAGTGGCGTTCGCCGTACGTGTTGTGGACCTCGGCGACCACCCAGCGGGCGGTTCCGTCGGGCGCGAGGCACCAGTAGAGGGTGAGCGGGTTGAAGACATGGCCGAGCACGCGCGCGTGAGCGAGCATCACCACGCGGTCCGTGGCGGCCAGGTCGACGCCCTGCGCCGCCAGGAACGTGCCGAGCCGCTCGCGCAGGGTGCCGCCGTCGCCGCCGAAGTGGTCACGGGCGTCGAAGCGGGCGAACCAGCGCAGCGGGTACGCGAGCCGCGGCGGCCGGTCGACGTCGATGAGCCACATGTAGGTGTGGTGGCGCAGGGTGTGGCGCACCGGGCCGGTGCGGACGTGCGCGACGGTGCAGGGGTAGAGCGCGGGGGTGCGGATCACCAGGGCACCCCCAGCGCGGCGGCGGCCTCGACGCCCGCGCGGCACCCGTCCTCGTGGAAGCCCCAGCCGTGGTAGGCGCCCGCGAACGCCGTGACGGGACCGTTCAGTTCGGGGAGCCGGCGCTGCGCGGTGACGGACTCGGGTGTGAAGACGGGGTGCTCGTACACCATGCGTGCCAGCACCCGGGAGGGATCGACCCGGTCCGTCCCGTTCAGGGTCACGAGGAACCGCTCCGGGGCGTCGAGGCGCTGCAGCCGGTTCATGTCGTAGCTGACCCGTACCGCGGCGGAGTCCGTGTCGCACGACGGCATCAGGTAGTTCCACGACGCCTGCGCGCCCGGGCTGCGCGGCAGCACGCCGGGGTCGGTGTGCAGCAGGGTCTCGTTGCGGGAGTAGTGGAAAGCACCCAGGACCTCACGCTCGCGCGGGTCGGCGTCGGCGAGCAGGCGCAGCGCCTGGTCGGGGTGGACCGCGAGGACGACGGCGTCGTACGTCACCGTCCCCAGCCCTTCGGCGGTGATGTCCGCGCCGCCCGCGTGCCGGCGGACCGCGTGCACCGGGGTCGCCGTGTGGACGGCATCGAGGTTCTTCGCGACCCGCTCCACGTAGGTGCGCGAGCCTCCCGTCACGGTGCGCCACACCGGGGATCCGCTGACCGCGAGCATCCCGTGGTGCTCCAGGAAGCGGAACAGGTGGGCCGCCGGGTACTGGTGGGCCGTGCGGGCGTCACAGGACCAGACGCAGGACACCAGCGGCGTCATGAAGTGCGTGACGAAGTAGGGCGAGAAGCGCTCGGCGGCGAGGAACTCCCCCAGCGAGACGGGGAGCCGCCCGTCGTCGGCGCCGGGCGCCGACGAGGCCCTCAGGACCCTGCGCGCCGCCCGGTGGAAGCGCGGCACCTCGCTCAGCATCCGCAGATACGGCGCCCGCAGCACGTTGCGCGGCTGGGCCAGCAGGCCGCGCACGCCCCGGGCCCCGGCGTACTCCAGGCCACAGCCCTCGCAGCGGACGGACATGCTCATCTCGGATTCCTGGGTGGGGACTCCGAGTTCGGAGAAGAGCCGCAGCAGGTTCGGGTACGTGCGGCGGTTGTGCACGATGAACCCGGAGTCGACCCGGTGCAGCCGGCCGTCGGCCGAGACCAGGTCGTGGGTGTGTGCGTGGCCGCCGAGGCGGTCGTCGGCCTCGTACAGGCTCACCTTGTGGGCGCGACTCAGAATGTGCGCCGCCGTCAGCCCGGCCACTCCACTGCCGACGACCGCAATGCGCCGCCCCGTCCCGTCGGGCATCGTGCTCCTCTCACCCGGCCCCCGTTCGGGCCTCTCACCTGTGATCCGGAGCGGACGCCCTCATGGATTGCCCCGGCATGGTCAACATCTCTTCTTTTCAGCACAGCAGGACGGATGCACAGGTCATCGGCCAGGTGGGCGTACGAGGAGAGGGGGCAGGAGCGCGTGCGGCGCGGCGCGGCGCGGATCGCACCCGCGGGGGTTAATCCGTAGGCGTGAACGACCAATCCGAGCGGGCGACGGGGACGGATTCCTGAGCATGGACGACGCAACGCAGCAGCCGCCTCGCGGCATCAAACGTCTGTCGCTGGGCGCACTGAGCGGCCTGCTCGCCGGTTATGCGGCGATCGCCGTCGCCGAGTTGGTCGCCGCGGCGGTCAGGCCCGAATCGGGGCCGGTCGTCGCGGTCGGCGGCGCGGCGATCGACCGCACTCCGCCCGCGGTCAAGGACTGGGCGATCCGCCAGTTCGGCACGAACGACAAACTCGTGCTGCAGCTCGGCATCCTCGCCGTGCTGACCGTGCTGGCCCTCGCGCTGGGCATGCTGGCCACCCGATGGCGGCTGCTCGGTTCGCTCGGGGTGCTGGCGTTCGGTGTCGTCGGCGCGCTGGCGGCGGTGAGCCGGCCGGACTCGACGAGCTTCACCGACGCTCTGCCGTCCGTCGTCGGTGCCGTGGCCGGCGCCGCGCTCCTGTACTGGCTGACCGGACGCCTCGGTCCGGTAGGCGGCGCCGCCGGGGCCCCCGCGCGCGAGGACCGCGACGACAACGCTCCTGAGGGCGATCCCGGCGCCGACGGGTCGGGCTGGGACCGGCGGGGCTTCATCATCGCCGCCACGGCCGCCGCCGCCGCGTCGACCGGCGCGGGGTTCGCCGGCCGGGCCCTGAGCGGTTCCCGGGGGCAGGGCGCGGTCGCTTCGCGCAAGGGTGTCGTGCTGCCCGCTCCGGCGTCGACGGCCGCGCCCGTCCCCCGCGGCGCCGCGCTGCGGATCGACGGGATCAGCCCGTTCATGACCCCGAACGGCGACTTCTACCGGGTCGACACCGCCCTGACCGTGCCGAAGGTCGACGCCACCAGCTGGCGGCTGCGCATCCACGGCAAGGGCGTCGAGCGGGAACTGACCCTGTCGTTCGACGACCTTCTGAAGATGCCGCTCGTCGAGCGGAACATCACGTTGACCTGTGTCTCCAACGAGGTGGGCGGCCCGTACGTCGGCAATGCCCGCTGGATCGGCGTCCGGCTGGCCGACCTGCTGGAGCGGTGCGGGGTGAAACCGCCGTCCAAGGGCGGGCCCGCCGACCAGCTGGTGGCCCGCTCGGTGGACGGCATGACGATCGGCAGCCCCGTCGAGGACGTGATGGACGGCCGGGACGCGCTGCTCGCCGTCGGGATGAACGGGCAGCCGCTGCCGTTCGAGCACGGCTTTCCGGTGCGGATGGTCGTACCCGGCCTGTACGGATATGTGTCGGCCTGCAAGTGGATCCAGGACATCGAGCTGACGACGTTCGACGACTACGACTCGTACTGGGTCAAGCGGGACTGGGCGCAGCGCGCCCCCATCAAGACCGAGTCGCGGATCGACACGCCGAAGCCGTTCGGCCGCCCGAAGGCCGGGAACGTCATGGTGGCCGGGGTCGCCTGGGCGCAGCACCGCGGCATCGACAAGGTCGAGGTCCGCGTGGACGACGGCCCCTGGGAGGAGGCCCGCCTCGCCGCCGAGGACACCCGGGACACCTGGCGTCAGTGGTCGTACGCCTGGCAGGCCACGAAGGGCGGCCACACGCTGACCGTACGGGCCACCGACCGCACCGGCGAGACCCAGACGGAGAAGCGCACCCCGCCGATCCCCGACGGAGCCTCGGGGTGGCATTCCGTGGTGGTCACCGTCGACTGAACCCGGCGACTCCCGGAACCGCGCTCGGGGCGGGCACAGCGGCTGCTGTGCCCGCCCCGACGGGGATGCGGCCCGCTCGCGCGGGTCAGCTCTTGGGCATGAGGACGGTGTCGATGATGTAGACGTTGGCGTTGGCGGTCTTCACGTTGCCGCAGACCACGTTCGCACTGTCGTTGACCTTGTACTTCTCGCCGGAACCGGACGTGGTGAGCATGCTGCCCTCCAGCGTCTTGAAGTTGCCGTCCGAGAGCTTGTCCGGCGTGACCTTCTCGCCCACCACGTGGTACGTGAGGATCTTGGTGAGCTGGGCCTTGTCGTTGAGGACCTTGTCCAGGTCGGCCTTCGGGATCTTGGCGAACGCCTCATTGGTCGGGGCGAACACCGTGATGTCCTTGGCGTTGTTCAGCGTGTCGACCAGGCCCGCCTTCTTCACCGCCGTGACCAGGGTGGACAGGTCGGGGTTGTGGGACGCGGCCGTCGCCACCGGATCCTTCGCCATGCCGTCGAAGGAGCCCGCGCCGTCCTTGGGCACGGACGAGCAGGCCGGACCGAACGGCCCGTCCATGTCGTCGGCCGAGGCCATCGGCGCCAGCGCCAGCATGGAGAACGGCAGAGCGAGCGCCGCCGCCCCCACCATGAGCCGGGTGCTTGCACGGTGAGCGGTCATGATCAACCCTCCTCGTCGGCGGGCACCATTGCCCACCGGTCCCCGAGCGGGTGCGGACCGCCTGGGTCGGCAGTTCTCTGCGCACCCTCACATGGGGAATACGTCGCGACCCTTTGCGCGGATTGCCCCGATTCAAGAAATTTGCCCCCGCTTCTTCGCACGCTTCGGTGCACACCCGTTCGCCGGACACCTCGCGACGGCTGATCCAGCGCCGATGACCAGGGGAATCACGGCCGATCGTCACTCATCCGGGGGACACACCAATCCGCGTACCGATCAGTTCCGGATTCCCCGCGATGAAGGCAGATCGCCTTTGTGAGCCACCTAGTTGAGGAGTTGCCATGCGGAACCGAATCCGTCGCATCGCCGTCGCCGCCACCGTCAGCGCCGTCCTGCCGCTGGCCCTGACCGCCTGCTCCGACAGCGACTCCAAGGACAAGGCCTCCGACACCGCGTCCTCGGCCGCCTCCAAGGGCTCCGACATGGCCAGCCCCTCCGACGACACGAACGCGATGAGCGAGCCCTTCGGCCCCGCGTGTTCCTCCGTGCCCAAGGACGGCGCGGGCTCCTTCGACGGCATGGCCAAGGACCCCGTCGCCACCGCCGCGTCCAACAACCCGGCGCTGTCGACCCTCGTCACCGCGGTGAAGAAGGCCGGCCTCGTCGACACCCTGAACAACGCCAAGAACATCACCGTCTTCGCGCCCACCAACGACGCCTTCGCCAAGATCCCCAAGGCCGACCTGGACAAGGTCCTCAACGACAAGGCCCAGCTCACCAAGATCCTCACCTACCACGTCGTCGGCCAGAAGCTCGCCCCCAAGGACCTCGAGAACGGCTCCTTCGACACCCTCGAGAAGTCCAAGCTCACCACCGCCGGCTCCGGCGAGAACTACAAGGTCAACGACACCGCCAACGTCGTCTGCGGCAACGTCAAGACCGCCAACGCCAACGTCTACATCATCGACACCGTCCTCATGCCCAAGAGCTGACACCGCACCACGGCACGACGGGAGGAGGCCGGACGCCACCGAGGACGTCCGGCCTCCCGCCGTTTCCGTGCAGGTCACGTCCTGCGCTACGCCGTGCCCCGGGACGCGCCCCGCTCGAGGACGGCGTACGCGAGCACGGCGACGACCAGCCCGGTGACCGCGTCGGAGAGCTGCGGGGCGAACCAGTGGGCCGCTCCCGCGCCCGCCGCTCCGATCGCCCACGCCCCGAAGGCCGTGGGACGGATCGCCACCGTGGGCCGGGCGTCCATCGCGCGGCGGCCGCCCCGGGCGAAGAACTGGTCGGCGATCAGCACACCGCCGAGCGGCGGGACGAAGACACTGAGGATGACCAGCCAGTCCAGGAAGTGATTCCAGACTCCGGCGAGCGCCGCCGCCGTCCCGATGAGACCGAGCACGATCGTCATCAGCCGCATGGTCCGGCCCGTCAGATGGGACCAGCCCAGGGCGCCGTTGTAGAGGCAATGGCTGCACACGGAGCCGAGGTTGACGAAGACGAAGACGGCGGCCAGGACGTTCAGGACCCCGGAGTTCTCGCCCGTGAGGATCGGCAGGAAGTCGCCGCCCGTGACGGCCGGTGCGGCGATGGCACCCGCCGCGACCACCAGGCCGCCGGTGACCTGGGCGACCACGCTGGCGACCGGGAACGCGCTGATGGTCGCGAGCACCGCCTGGCGGCCGTTCCTGGACCAGCGGGTGAAGTCGGCGGTCATGGTGCCGGAGTCGGCGAACGTCGCCATGACCAGGGAGACCGCGGCTCCGAAGGTGAGCGTGGCGTCACCGCCCACGCCTTCGTAGGAGAAGACGGCGCCGAGGTCGTGGTCCTTCGCCACGATCACCAGGGCGGCGACGCCCGCGACGATGAACAGCGGCGCGGCGACCGCGCCCAGCCAGGACAGTGCCCTGATCCCGAGATAGGTCAGGGCTATGAAGCCCAACCCGGCCAGGACGGCGACGAGTTGCTCGTGCCAGCCGAAGGCCTGGTGCAGGGTCGCGCCGGTGGCGCCGGTGTTGAACGCGAACCAGCCGACCACGATGGTGGCGAGGAACGCGGAGGCGACGACGTAGCCGGTGCGGCCGAAGGTGCGCGTGGCCTGGAGGGAGAAGCTCTCGCCGGTGGAACCGGCGCGGTGACTGAGGATCCCCACGTACAGGAGCATGACGAGGTTGGCCGCGGCGATCGCGGCGAGCCCCCGCCAGAAGCCCAGCATGGCGACGACCACGCCGCCGGGGACGGCGTTGGTCAGGATCATCGGGAATCCGAACCAGACGGCCGAGACCGTCAGCAGCGACTTGCGGCTCTCCGCCGGGACCGGGCTGTGCTCGTACTCGGGGTCGAGCTCCCGGGCCGTGGCAGGATCCGGCTGCGCGGCGGTGTGTGGAGTGTTCATCGTGTGGTGTGGGCTTCCGGGTGGGCGCTCGCGCGCGTCAGGCGGGAGAGTCGGTGAACGCGTCCGCGAGGGCGGTGGCCGCCTTCGTGAAGGCCTCGGCGGGCGGGTGGGTGATGCCGGCGCCGATCATGCCGATGCCGGCTTCCTTGTGGGCGATGGCCGTGTTGATGACCGGCAGGATCCCGGTGTCGAGGACCTTGCGGACGTCGATGCCCGTGGGCAGGCCCTGGAAGTCGAGGGACGGGATGGTCACGTTCGTGTTCTGCGTCGTGGTGATCTCGCCCATGTCGCGGGTGTACCCCAGGGCCTCCTGCACGGTGCCGCCGACCAGGGCGACGATGGCGGGGGCCGCCGACATGGCGAAGCCG
Organism: Streptomyces sp. YJ-C3; assembly: GCF_053891275.1. Taxonomy (NCBI): domain Bacteria; kingdom Bacillati; phylum Actinomycetota; class Actinomycetes; order Kitasatosporales; family Streptomycetaceae; genus Streptomyces; species Streptomyces sp. YJ-C3. Next base: position 5,049,803 of record NZ_CM132685.1, read on the forward strand.
CCGAAGCCGTACGTCTCGGTGATCGCGCTGTCGCCGATGTCGAGGCCGGAGTCCTCCGGCTTGAACCCGGCGAACATCGGGCCGACGACCTGCTGGGCGGGGCCGGTGAACCACTGTCCCGGCAGCCCGCTCACGCGGATGCCGAACTCGACGCCGTTGCGGGCCATCGCGGTGACGACCGTGGAGTGCTCGATGCCGTGCGCGGCGTCGAGGGCGGCCTTCGCCATGACCATCCAGGTCGGGCCGGAGAAGTAGTCCGAGCTGGCGATGAAGTCGAGGACCTCCTTCTTCTGCTCCGTGGTGAACGACGTCTGGAGCAGGGAGGCGCTCAGCGCCTGGGCGAGCAGCAGCGTGCCCGCGTTGTTGCGGTTGTGGCACTCGTCGCCCATGTGCAGGGCCTGCGAGAGCATCAGGCGCAGGTCGATCGGGCCGCCGATCTCCATGGCCTCCTTGAGCATGGGGCCGAGGACGTCGCGCATCCAGTTCAGGCGGGTGATGACGCTGTCGTCGTTGGCGCCCATCCGCAGGATCTTGGCCATCTGCTCGGACAGGTTGGTGAAGGCGACGTTGCCGTGCGTCGCGTTCCTGACGATGTGCATGTACATCGACGCGGAGGTCACACCGGCCATCGAGCCGACGCAGTCGGCCTCGTGGCAGGGCTTGAAGGTGATGGCGCCGGAGGCGGCCAGCTCGGCGGCCTCGTCGAGGTTCTCGGCGAGGCCCTCGAAGACGAGGGCGCCGGTGACCGCGCCCTTCATGGCGCCGGCCATCCGCTCCCAGGTGATGGGCGGCCCGGAGTGCAGGATGGTGGTCGGCGTCATGCCCGGTACGACGTCGAGGGCTCGGCCGTAGCCGGTCAGCATCGGGCGGGCGGCGGTGATCCGTTCCACGGCCTGCGCGTTGGCGGCCTCGATGCGGGCGGCGAGGGCGGGCGCGTCGAGGGCGTCGAGGGCGCGGACGGCCTCGGGGCTGCCGCCGCCGGGCGGCGTCCAGTCCAGGGTGGTGACCTGCGCGCCCTGGGCGGCGATGTCGGCGTCGAACATGGCGAGTCCGACGTTGACCACGTTCAGGTCGCTGCCGAAGAGGGCGCCTGCGGGGGTGGTTGCTTCGGGGGTGCTCATGACTACTTGGCCTTCCGGGCGATCTCGCGGGCGAACCGGCCCGTCTCGGTGCTGCTGCGGGTGACGGTGACTCCGGCGGCCCGCAGAGCCGCGCTCTGGTCGGCGACGGAGGGGGTGTCCAGGTCGGTGCCGAGGACGTACGCGACGATCTCCAGGTGGCGGCCGGCCTCGGCGGCGATCCGCTGCGCCTCTTCGATGGCGGGCAGGGTGGTGCCGACCGGGTCCTCATGGGCGCCGAAGCCGAGCACGAAGTCCATGACGATCGCGGCGACCTCGGGGTCACCGGCCTCCTGGACGAGCCGCTCGAGGCGCAGCGCCGGGTCGATCATCGGGTGGGGGCGGCCGTTGGTGAAGTCGTCGTCGCCGAAGTCGAGGAAGGTGTGGCCGGTGCTGGGGCCGGCGGCGGTCAGCCGGCGGGCCGGGTCCTTCTGGATGTTGCTGAAGATCTCGACGCCCGCGTCCTGGACCGCGTACATCGTCTCGTCGCAGAGCGTGCCGCCGCAGAAGAGGCCTCGGACGTAGCGCTGGCCCGGCGCGAGGCGGTCCGTCACCTCCGCCGCTGCGGCCTCGGCGTCGAACTCCTCGGTGGCGGGCTGCTCGACGTCGGCGAGCCGGACGGCTTGGCGGGCCGCGTCGAGGCTGCTGCCGGCGAAGTGCCCGCCGGCGGCCTCGACCGCGTCCTGGGAGCCGCCGATGAAGTAGACGACGACGGGCTTGCCCGCGGCGGCGACCTCGGCGAGGACCTTCTTCTCCACCGACGGCGCCGGGGGCTTGGAGACGAGGACGATGACGTCGGTGGCCGGGTCGGCGGCGAGGGCGCGGATGCCGTCGGTCATCATGATGCCGCCGACCTCCTCGCTCAGGTCGCGGCCGCCGGTGCCGATGAGCTGCGAGATGCCGCCGCCGAGGGCGTGGACCCGGACGCTGACCTCCTGCGAGCCGGTGCCGGAGGCGGCGACGAGACCGATGCTGCCGGGCCGCACCTTGTTGCCGAAGCACAGGGCGACGTTGTTGATGATGGCGGTGCCGCAGTCCGGGCCCATCATGAACAGGCCCTTTTCGTGGGCGAGTTGCTTGAGGGCGACCTCGTCCTCGACGGGCACGTTGTCGCTGAACAGCATCACGTGCAGGCCGCTTTCGAGGGCCTTGCGGGCCTCGCGTGCGGCGTAGGCGCCGTTGACCGCGATGACGGCGAGGTTCGCGCCTTCGATGGCCTCGGCGGCGCCGGTGACGGTCCGGTGGGTGACCGCGCCGGCCTGTGCGGAGGCGGGCGCCTTGCGCTGGAGCAGGTCCTCGACCTGCTCCAGCAGGGCCTGGGCGTCGGCGTCCTCGGCGGTGACGAGGACGATCATCAGGTCCCCGTTGCCCGCCGCGCGCAGCTCGTCGGTGAGCAGGCCGAGGTTGTCCAGGACCCCCTTGTTCATCTCGGTGCCCATGGCGGTGAACGCCTGGTCCACCCCGTCCAGGCCGTTGGCCCTGGTCGAGACGGACATCAGGGACACGGAGTCGTAGTACGTGTTCTTCCGTACGACTGCTGTGGTGCTCACAGCGAACCTCGCAGTTCTTCTTCCAGGTGGAGCCCGGCCGCCAGGCCGGACAGGGTGTCGCTGCCCGAGGTGTGGCCGATGGCCAGCACCGCGTGGACAGGAACGTGCAGTGCCCGCGGCGACCGGCTCTCGTCGGCCAACTGCCGCAGTACGTCGATGAGTTCGGACCGGACACGACCGCTCGCGGCCTCCGCAAGCGTCGCGAGGGAGAGGTCCGTGGTGCGTCCGGGGTGCTCGTCCAGGGTGTCCCGGAGGGCCGGGAGGAGGGGGGCGAGCCCGCTGCCGGGGAGCGCGGCCAGCAGGGCAAGGCCGGTGAGGAAGTCGTCCCCGGCCGGGGTGAGTCCGGGGCCGAGGCCCAGCAGGGCGAGGATGCCGCGGCGGATCGCGGCGTCGTTCCTGTCGCGCAGGGCTGCGACGAGTGCGGTGCGTCCCTCGTCGAGCGCGGCCGCGACGGCGGCTTCCATGGGGCCGGCGCCCGGGACCGGGCCGAGCATGCCGCCGCGGGGGCCGTGCATCCGGTTCAGGTCGTCGAGGCGGGCGGCGGCGGCCGCGAACCCGCCCGGGGAGAGATGGGCGAGGGAGGGTGCGACGGGTCGCCAGGCGCGGGCGCCCGCGGGCGTCAGGCGCAGAGGGTGGCGCGGGATGTCGAGTTCGAGGCACTGGTCCGTGAACGTCACGCCGTGGCCCGGCACGAGGCCCTGTCCCGCCCAGTTCGCCACGTCCACGACGAGCGCTCTGGGGGCATCGGCCGCGTCCCGTGATGTGAGCGCGATCAGTTCGCCGCGCGGGGTGAGCACGTTGACGACGCGGGTGAAGACGGAGTGGACGGTGCCCCGGCCGGCGAGGGCGGTCAGCCGGTCGAGGAGTTCCGCGTCCCCCGAGAGCACGCGCACCTCGCGCGGCGGGACGAGCTCGCCGTGGACCATCCCGCGCCCCTTTCCGCGTCCCGCGCACGCACCGACGGACGACCGATCGGCTCGCCCACATTGGTATACCATTCAGCCTCTCGTAAGCGAACACAAGTACCAGCAAGGGACCTACGCATGCGCATCGTCGTCGCCCTCGGAGGAAACGCTCTCGCTCGGCGCGGGGAGCCCATGACCGCGGACCACCTGCGCGCCAACGTCCGCTGCGCATGCCAGGCGCTGGCCGGGCTGGCCCGTGAGCACGAGGTCGTCATCACGCACGGCAACGGTCCCCAGGTCGGCCTGCTCGCCCTGCAGAACCTGGCCTACCAGGACGTGGCGGCGTACCCGCTGGACATCCTCGGCGCGGAGACGCAGGGCATGATCGGCTACGTCATCCAGCAGGAGCTCTCGAACGCGCTGGTCGGCGAACGCGAGGTGGCGGCCGTCATCACCACGACCGAGGTCGACGAGGCGGACCCGGCCTTCGAGCGTCCGACCAAGCTGATCGGTCCGACCTACTCGGCGCAGGACGCCGCCGAGGCCGCGGCCGAGTACCGCTGGACGATCGCCCGCGACGGCGGGGCGTTCCGGCGCGTGGTCCCCTCCCCCGAGCCGCTCCGCATCATGCAGGCGCCGCTGGTCAGCAATCTGCTGGACCACGGCACGCTCGTGGTCTGCGTCGGCGGCGGCGGCGTTCCGGTGCGCACCGACGCCAAGGGCCGGCAGATCGGCGTGCAGGCCGTGGTCGACAAGGACGCGGCCAGCGCCGCGCTCGCCGCCGGGCTGAAGGCCGACATGCTGATCATGCTCACCGACGGCGACTTCGTCAGCGAGAACTGGGGCACCCCCGAACAGCGCGACATCCTCACCGCGTCACCGGAGGGTCTCGCCCGGCTGGCGTTCGCCGAGGGCTCGATGAAGCCGAAGGTCGACGCGGCCGTGCGGGTCGCCGAGGCGGGCGGCCGCGCGCTGATCGGCCCCCTGGAGCGCCTGGACGACCTGATGGAGCGGCGGGTCGGCACGGAGATCCGGTCCGACGTGCCGGAGGGCATCGTCTACGTCCAGCAGTGAGGCACGGACGCTACAGGCTATTCGGTATACCAATGGAGAGCCGGTGGCCGTGCTCCGACCGGACGCACCGGCGGGGACACGCGCCCTCCGGGAGAGGAGCAGCACCGTGCCGCGGGAGAACCCGATGGTCGCACCCCCGTCGCCCCCAGCCGTCGGCCGGACGGGGCCGTTCGCCTCGCTCCGTGACAGCCCGGGGTTCCGCGCCCTGTGGGTGTCCAACGTGTTCTTCTTCGGCGGGGCGTGGATCCAGACGATGGTCCTGGGGTGGATCGTCTTCGAGACGACGCGCTCCGAGCTGCTGCTCGCCGTCTTCACCGCGGCGCGCCTCGCGCCCATGCTCCTGGGGCCGTTCGCCGGGGTCCTCTCCGACCGTTACAACCGCGTCCGGCTGCTCACCGTGGCGTGCGTCTGGGCGCTGACCGCGGCGGTCACCGTGTCGGGGCTCGAGTCCCTGACCCAGGTGCCCTACTGGGCCCTGGTGCTGGGCGGTCTCGCCATCGGTCTGGCGCAGTCGCCCTCGCAGCCCTCCCGGTCCGCGCTGGTCCTGCACCTGGTGGGCCGCCGCAATCTGAGCAATGCCAACGCACTGAACGCGATGGCGATGAACATGACGCAGGTCGTCGGACCCGCGCTCGGCGGCGCCATGATCAGCGCGTTCGGTGCCCCGGCCGCCCTGTGGATCTCCAGCGCCTGGTACGCGGTGTCCCTGCTCGCCCTCTGGCCGCTGCGCCATGCGGACCGCGCCGCCCGGCGCGACGCTCCCGCCGAACCGGTGGTCGCCATGCTCGTCACCGGGCTGCGGACGGTCCTGCGCAGCCGGCTGACCGCGGCCGTCCTCGGTGTCACGCTCGCGGCGAACGTCCTGCTGTGGCCGATCCACCAGGCGTTCATGCCGGTCTTCGCCAAGGAGTCGCTCGGGCTGGACGCCGACGGCCTCGGCTGGCTGCTGACCTGCGGCGGCGTCGGCGGACTCGTCGGCTCCCTGGTGATCGCCGCACTCGGCGACTTCCGTTTCAAGGGGGGCCTGTTCGTGTTCGGGACAGCCGGGTGGGCCACCCTGTGGGCGCTGTTCGCCCTGTCGCATCAGGTCGCGGTCTCGTTCGCGCTGATGGCGGGGATCGGTGTCCTGAGCGCCTCGTTCGGCGTGCTGCAGACGACGCTGCTGCTGATGACGACCGAACCGTCGGTCCAGGGCCGCGCGTTGGGCGTCCAGGAACTGGCCATCGGCGTGATGCCCCTGTCGTCGCTGGGGCTCGGCGCGGCGGCGCAGTACGCGGGGGTGGCCACGACCACCTTCCTCAGCGCACTGCTCCTCGTCGCGTTCCTGGCCGTCCTCGCCCTGCGGATGCCGGGCCTCCCGCGCTACGGCGGAAGCGGCGCCTGACACTCCCCCGCCCGGCGGCTACTGCTCCGCCGTCGCCCTGCGCTGGTGCTCCGCGGCCACGGTCTCGCTGGTCTCCAGGTGCCGTACGGCCAGTTCCTCGACGCGGGCCACGTCCCGCGCCTCGATCGCCCGGTAGAGCTCGCGGTGCTCACCGGCCACGACGGCGAAGTCGTCGTGCTGCCCGAGGAGCCAGCGCATGCGGCTGCGCAGGGTCTCGTTGAGCTCGTCGAGCAGGGCGTTGTCGGCGAGTTCGGTGACGGTCTCGTGGAAGTCGGCGGCGGCCCGGCGGGCCGCCGCGCCGTCCCCCTTGGCGGCGGCCGCCAGCTCGGCGTCGAGGTCCACGCGAAGCTTGGCGAGACCGGCACGCGTGCGGCGCTGAGCGGCGAGCCGGAACGCGAGGACCTCGAGTGCGGACCGGACCTCGCCGAGGTCCGAGATGTCGGAGGCGGTGAACTCCCGGACGACGGCCCAGGTGCGCGGACGCGGCGTCACGAGCCCTTCGTTGACCAGGTCGCGCAGGGCGTCACGGACGGGCAGCCGGCTCACGTCCAGCTCGGCGGCGATCTCGCGCTCGACCAGTTTGCTGCCGGGCGCCCTCGTCCCGTCGATGATCTGGTCACGCAGGGTGCGCATGACCCGCTCCGACTCGGGGGTGAATTCCTCAGCGCCTGTCATGCCGTCATTCTCGCATCGCAGGTCGCGAGGGCGATCCGCTCCCTGCCGAGCCGGGTACGGGCGGGGCCCGGTGACGTCGTGACCGTATGCGGAGCGTCGAGATCCGGAGGCGCTCCAGCATCTCGCTTCACGGTATACCGAATGACACAAGGAAGCCCCCTTTCTCATGCGCCAATTACCGCTTAGCCGGACATTCTTACCGACCGAAACCACACGGCGCTCCATCTTGGTATGCCAAATGTTAGGGTCGCATCGGCGCGTGGCCGACGGCCGTACCGCAGCCGATGCCGATGGCCGGGCTCCCGCCCGGCGAGCGACCGCCAGGAGGGCCTTCGTGCGTACCCGTTGGCGTGCCGCCCACGTCCTCGCCCACCAGGACGGGCACCACGTCCTGCTGCACGACGGCGAGGTGGTCTGGGAGGACGACACGCTCGTCCATGTCGGGCGCGGCTGGACCGGCCCGCTCGACGAGGACCTCGACCTCGGGGACCGCCTGGTCATGCCCGGGCTCATCGATCTCGACGCGCTGGGCGACATCGACCACCTCCTCCTCGACTCCTGGGCCTCGCCCGAGCGGGCCCCGGGACTCCAGTGGTCGCGGGAGTACGCCGCCCGCAGCCGCGACGTGTTCACGCCCGAAGAGCGCTCGGTGATCCGCTTCTACGCCCTGGTGCAACTGGCCCTGCACGGCATCACCACGTACATGCCGATCGCCTCCGAGGTGCACAGCGCATGGGCGGAGACGTTCGACGAGTTCGTCGCCATGGCCGACGCCTCCCGGCGGATCGGGCTGCGCGGCTATCTGGGACCGAGCTACCGCTCCGGAGTGCACGTGGTCCACCCCGACGGACACCGCGACGTCGTGTTCGACGAGGAGCGGGGCCGCGCCGGGCTGCGGGACGCCGAGCGCTTCCTCGACCACGTCGACGACCTCGCCGACCCGCTCGTGCGGGGCGCCCTGCTGCCGTGCCGCATCGAGACGCTCACCCCCGAACTCCTGCGCGCCACCGCCGATCTCGCGACGCGCCGGGACGTCCCGGTGCGCCTGCACTGCCTCCAGGGGACGCTGGAACGCGCGCTCGTGCGCCGCTTCCACGGCTGCACGCCGCTCGAACTCCTGGACCGCGTCGGCCTGTTGGGGACCAGGCTCCTGGTGCCGCACGGCATCGTCATCGACCGCCACCCCTCGGTGCACGGTGAGGACTTCGGCGACCTGGCCACGCTCGCCGCCGCCGGGGTCTCCGTCGTGCACTGCCCGCAGACCTCGCTGCGGTACGGCAGCGTGCTGCACTCCTTCGGCACGTACCGCCGCGCCGGGATCAACCTGTGCCTGGGCACCGACTCGTTCCCGCCGGACCTCGTCCGGGGCATGGACACCGGCGTGCACCTCGCCAAGGTGGTCGACGGACGGGCCGACGCCGCGCCCGCCGAGGCCTACGTCGACGCCGCCACGCTCGGCGGCGCGCGGGCGCTGGGCCGCGACGACCTGGGCCGCCTGGAACCCGGCGCCCGCGCCGACCTCGTCGCGTTCCGGCTCGACGACATCCGCGACGGCGTCCTCGACGATCCCGTGCGGACCCTGCTCCTGAACGGCAGTGCCCGCAGCGCCACGCACTCCGTGGTGAACGGCCGCCCCGTCCTCGTCGACGGAGCGCTGCCCGGCGTCGACACCGAGGCGCTGCGGCGCCGCGCCCAGGCACTCTTCGACACGATGCGGGCGGCCTACGGCGAGCGGGACGTGCTCGGACGCGGCGCCGACGCGCTCTTCCCGCCCACGTTCCCGGCCTTCGAGGAGCCGAGGACGGCGGTATGTCCCACGTCGACCGTGTCGCGCGGACCCTGCGTGCCGCCATCCTGGCGGGCGTCCATCCGCCCGGCGCACGGCTGCGGGAGCGCGACCTGTCCGAGGCGCTCGGGTACTCGCGCGTCCCGGTGCGCGAGGCGCTGTCCCGGCTCGCGGCCGACGGCCTCGTCGAGCTCTCCCCGCGCCGCGGCGCATCGGTGCGCCGGCTCACCCTGCGCGACGTGGACGAACTGTTCGACCTCCGGCTCAGCCTGGAGGTGCTGGCCGCCCGCAGGGCCGCGCAGGTCGCCGCCGCGGGCGGGAGCACCGTACGGCTGCGTCAGCTGATGGAGGCCGCGGAGGACGCCACCCGGCGCGCGGCGGTGCGGGAGATCCCGGCCGCCAACACCGCGCTGCACGCCGAGATCGTGGCCCTCACGGGCAACCGGATGCTGCGGACCACGCTGCAGCCCTCCCTCGGCCTGGTCCAGTGGGTGTTCACGCTCACCGGGGACCGCGACCAGCGCGTGCAGTGCTCCGAGCACCAGGACATCTGCGCGGCGATCCACTCCGGCCTGCCGGACCTCGCCGCCGCCCTCGCGTACACCCACATCGAGAGGGGGCGCGCCCCCTCCCTCGCCACGCTGGCCGACGTGCTGCCGGCCGAGTAGCCCCCCCGATCCCCCTTCCTCACCTGTACAGAACGGCAAGGAGTCACCACTCATGCTCATCAGGAACGTCCGCCCCTGGGGCGGCGACAGCTCCGACATCTACGTCCGCGAGGGCCGCATCGCGTCCGTGCTGCCGCACGACCCGGCCCGCGCGGACGACGGGGTGAGCGTCGACGGTCGTGGCCGCCTGGCCATGCCGTCCTTCTCGGACGTCCACTGCCACCTCGACTCCAACCGGATCGGGCTGCCGTTCCGCCCGCACACCGGGACGCCCGGGGTGTGGGGCCTCATGTCGAACGACCGTGAGCACTGGCGCGAGGACCCGCCGGTCGCCGAGCGGGCCACCAACCTGCTGGGCCGCATGATCGAGCGCGGCACGACGCGGGTGCGCAGCTACGCGCAGATCGACGCCGACTGCGGGCTCGAGCGGTTCGAGGGCGTGCTGGCCGCCAAGGAGGCCCACAAGGACCGGGCGGACGTCGAGATCATGGCGTTCCCGCAGGCCGGCCTGCTCCTGGAGAAGGGTGTTCCGGAGCTGATGGACCAGGCGCTGGCCTCCGGCGCCGCGGTCGTCGGCGGCATCGATCCGTGCACCCTCGACCGGGACCCGGTGCGCCACCTCGACATCGTCTTCGACCTCGCCGAGCGCCATCAGGCGCCGGTCGACATCCACCTCCACGAGCCGGGCCACCTGGGCGTGTTCAGCACCGACCTGATCCTGGAGCGCACGCGTGCGCTCGGCATGCAGGGCAAGGTGACGCTGTCGCACGCCTACGAGCTGGGCACCGTCGACGAGGCGACCCGGCGCCGCCTCATCGAGGAGTTCGCGGAGCTGGACGTGTCGATGGCGACCATCGCGCCCGCGCAGCAGTCCCACGCGCTGCCGCTGGCGGACCTCACGCGGGCCGGCGTCCGTGTGGGCCTGGGCGAGGACGGACAGCGCGACTACTGGTCGCCGTACGGCAACGGCGACATGCTCGACCGCACCTGGCAGCTGGCGTTCACCAACCGCTACCGCCCGGACGAGCTGATCGAGCACTGCTGGGCGGTCGCGAGCCGGGGCGGTGCCGCGATCCTCGACCCGTCGCTGGAGCGGCTCACCTCGACCGCGGACCGGCCGGGCGTGGCGGTCGGCGACGCCGCGGATCTCGTCCTGGTGGACGGTGACAGCGTGGCCGCGGCCGTCATGGACCGGGGCACGGACCGCACCGTGATCCACGCGGGCCGGGTCGTCGCGGACCAGCTCCAGCTGGTCGGCTGATCCCCGGGCCGACCGGCCCGACCCGACCCGTGCGAAGGGCCGGACCACCTCGACGGTGGTCCGGCCCTTCGTCTGCGCTCACCGCCTCAGACGCTTGCCGTCTCCTTGGCGTTCGGCGCCGTGCCGTCCTCCGCCACCAGGTGACAGGCCACCTCGCGCGGCGCGCCGCCCGGCTCCGCCGACGGGAGGGTGCGCAGGGCCGGCGCCTCGGTGCGGCAGCGGTCCGTGGCCAGCGGGCAGCGGGTGTGGAAGTGACAGCCCGGCGGCGGGTCCAGCGGACTGGGCAGGTCGCCGCCGAGCACGATGCGGCTGCGGCCGCGCTGCTCCGCGGGGTCCGGGACCGGCGCCGCGGACAGCAGCGCCTGGGTGTACGGATGCTTCGGGTCGGCGAACAGCTCGGCCGCGGGGGCCTGTTCGACGATCCGGCCCAGGTACATCACGGCGATCCGGTCGGCGAGGTACTCGACCGCCGCCAGGTCGTGCGTGATGAACAGGCAGCCGAAGCCCCGCTCGCGCTGGAGGTCCGACAGCAGGTTGAGGACGGAGGCCTGCACGGAGACGTCGAGGGCGGACGTCGGCTCGTCCGCGACCAGCAGGGCGGGTTCGACGGACAGGGCGCGCGCGATGGAGACCCGCTGGCGCTGGCCGCCGGAGAGCTGGTGGGGGTTGCGGTCGGCCAGCTCCGGGCGCAGTCCGACCCGGCGCAGCAGTTCGTCGACGCGCCGCGCCGCCTCCGCCTTGCTCGCCATGCCGTGCAGCCGCATGGGCTCCGCAACGATCTGACGGATCGTCATACGCGGGTTGAGGGACGACGAGGGGTCCTGGAAGACCAGATGGACCTTCTTGCGCAGCGGCCGCATCGCGCGGGGCGAGAGCGTCGTGACGTCGGTGCCGTCGAGGACTACCTCGCCGCCGGTCGGCTGGTCGAGGCGGACCACGCAGCGGCCGACGGTCGACTTGCCGCTCCCCGACTCACCGACCAGGCCGACGACCTCGCCGGGGCCGATGGTCAGCGAGACGCCGTCGACGGCGCGGACGGTGCCGGTCGCCGCCGGGAAGTGGCGCCGCAGTGCGCGGACCTCCAGCACCGGGGTGTCCGTGCCGGTCATCGGGTTGCCTCCTCGGACGTGGGCGCCGCCGGGTGGTGGCAGGCGATCTGGTGGGTGCCGGTCAGGGAGCTCAGGAGCGGGCGGCCGGCGCGGCAGTCGTCCTGGGCGAACGCGCAGCGCGGCGCGAAGGAGCAGGCGTCCGGCTGCGTCCGCAGGTCCGGGACGAGACCGGGGATCTCGTTGAGCCGGCTGCGGCCCTCGGCCGTCCGGCTGCCGGGCCGCAGCACGGCACCGAGCAGACCGCGTGCGTACGGGTGGCCGGGCGCGGCGAACAGCTCGTCCACCGAGGCCTGTTCGACGGGACGCCCCGCGTACATCACGAGAACCCGGTCGGCGGTCTCGGCGACGACACCGAGGTCGTGCGTGATGAGCACGATCGCGGTGCCGAGCCGGTCGCGCAGCGACTTCAGTACGTCGAGGATGCCCGCCTGAACGGTCACGTCGAGGGCGGTGGTGGGCTCGTCGGCGATGAGGACGGCCGGGTCGCAGGCGACCGCGATGGCGATCATCACGCGCTGGCGCATGCCGCCGGAGAGCTGGTGCGGGTACTCGTCGATCCGGCGGTCCGGGGCCGGGATGCCGACCAGGTCGAGGAGTTCGACGGCCCGCGCGCGGGCGTCCTTCTTGCTCAGCTTCTGGTGCCGGACGAGGACTTCGGTGATCTGCCGCCCGATGGTGAGCACCGGGTTCAGGGACGTCATCGGTTCCTGGAAGATCATGGAGAGGCGGCGGCCGCGGAGCGAGCGCAGGGTGCGTTCGCTCGCGCCGACGAGCTCCTCGCCGTCCAGGGTGATGGAGCCGCCGACGCGCGCGGTCGACGGGAGCAGGCCCATGACCGCCATCGACGTGACGGACTTGCCGCAGCCGGACTCGCCGACCACGGCCAGCACCTCGCCGGCCCTCAGGTCGTACGAGACGCCGTCGACGGCGTGGACCGTGGAGTCCGGCCCCTCGAAGGAGACGGTCAGATCACGGACGCTGAGCACGGGCTGCCCCTCGCCCAGGCGGGTCGGGGACGGTTCGGTGAGGGTCACCGGGAGCCTCCACGGGGGTCGAGGATGTCGCGGACGCCGTCGCCGAGCAGGTTGAACGCCAGTGTGGCGAGCACGATGACGATGCCGGGGAAGACCGCCATCCAGGGGGCGTCGGCGATGAACGGCTGGGCGCTGGAGAGCATCACGCCGAGCGACGGGGACGGCGGCTGGACGCCGAGGCCCAGGAAGCTGAGCACCGCCTCACCGATGATCGCGGACGGGACGCCGACGGTCGCCTGCACGATGAGTGCCGAGGTCGCGTTGGGCAGGATGTGGCGGAAGAGGACCGTGCCGTTGCCCGCGCCGTTGGCGACGGCCGCGTCCACGTAGTCGAGATGCTTCAGGCGCAGGGTCTCGGCGCGCGTGATGCGCACGATCGCCGGGATCTGGGAGATGCCGATGGCGATGGTGGCGTTCTTCAGCGACGGGCCGAGCACGGCGGCGAGTCCGACGGCCAGGACCAGGAACGGGAACGCGAGCATGGTGTCGGTGATCCGGGAGACCACCGTGTCGGCGAGGCGTCCGTAGTAGCCGGCGAGCAGGCCCAGCGGTACGGCGACCACGAAGGCCAGCACCACGGCGAGGACGCCGACCTGCATCGACGCGGTCACTCCGACCAGGACCCGGGAGAGCTGATCGCGCCCCAGGTCGTCGGTGCCCAGCCAGTGCGACCAGCTGGGCGCGGCCAGCACCTGGTCGAAGTCCGGCGCCGCCGGGTCGTAGGGCGTCAGCAGCGACGAGAAGACGGCGACCAGGACGAAGAGTGTCGCGAGGACGGCGCCGGTCAGGGCGAGCCGGTTGCGGCGCAGCGTGCGCCAGGCGTCGGCGGCGCGGCCGCGGGTCCGCTCGGCGGGGGCCGCGGGTGTCGCGGCGGCGGTGTCGACGGCCGTCATCGGGAGCCTCCCAGCCGGATGCGCGGGTCGACGACCGAGTAGAGGAGGTCGACCAGCAGGTTGATCAGGATGTACGCGGCCGAGGTGAACAGCACCACGCCCTGCACCATCGCGTAGTCACGGGTGAAGACCGCGTCGATGGTGAGCTTGCCGAAGCCGGGCAGGACGAAGACCTGCTCGGTGACGACGGCTCCGGAGATGAGCTGGCCGAGCTGGAGGCCGAGCACGGTGATGACGGTGACCAGCGAGTTGCGCAGCGCGTGCGAGCCGATGACGGAGCGCTGCGAGAGGCCCTTGGCGCGGGCGGTGCGCACGTAGTCGGAGCTCATCGCGTCGAGCATGGCCGCCCGGGTCTGCCGCATGACGACGGCGGCCAGGCCCGAGCCGAGCACGATCGCGGGCAGGACGAGGCGCCGCAGGTTCTCCATCGGGTCCTGGCCGAACGGCACGAATCCGGAGGCCGCGAAGACCGGTACGGCGATGGCGAGTCCGAGGACGAGGAGCATGCCCAGCCAGAACGTCGGCACGGACATGCCGAGCAGCGCGAGCGCGTTCGCGAGCCACTCCTCGGGGCGCCCGCGGCGCACGGCCGCGACGATGCCCGCGCCGATGCCGAGCACGACGGCCAGCAACAGGGCCAGCGCGGCGAGTTCGAGGGTGATGGGCAGGGCGTCGAGGATGGAGTCCAGGACGGGCAGGCCGCTGCGGGCGGAGGTGCCGAGGTCGCCGGTGACGGCGTGGCGTAGGTAGTCCCAGTACTGGACGGCGATGTTGTCGTTGAGCCCGTACTCCTCGCGGATGGCGGCCAGGACCTCCGGGGAGGTCTGCTCGCCGGCGAGCGCCTGGGCGGTGTCACCGGGCATGGCGCGCACGCCCGCGAACACCGTGATGCTGACCAGGACCATGGTGAGCAGGGCCTGTCCGACGCGGCGTCCGGGGTAGGAGGTCAGGAGTCTGCGTGCGGTCGTCATCCCTGGCCACCAGCCTTCACGTAACCGGCTTCCTTGACCCGGATGAGGCCGTCGCCGGACAGCTTGATGCCGCTGACGTCCTGGGAGGCGACGGCGTAGTTGATGTTCCGGTAGAGGTAGATCACCCCGTGCTGGCGGTTGATCGCGGCGGTGAGTTCGCGGTAGATCTCGCGGCGCTTCGCCACGTCCGCCGTGCTGCGTCCGGCCGCGATGAGCCGGTCGATGTCGGGGTCGGAGAGCTTGCCCTGGTTGTTGCTGCCGGTGGTGCCGACGAGGCTGTCGATGTTTCCGGCCGGGTCGGGCTGCCCGCCCCAGCCGCCGGTGCGGGCCTGGAAGTCGCCCGCGAGGGTGCGGGTCAGGCCGGTGGCGAACTCGGTGGGACGCAGCTTCACCGCGAAGCCCGCCTCCTTGGCCATGGACTGGACGACCTGGCCGAGCCGGTTGTCCTCCGGCGTCGTGTTGATCATCAACTCGAGCGGGACGGGCGTCTTCACCCCGGCTTCCTTCAACAGCCGCTCGGCCTTGGCGACATCGCGCTTCGGGCAGGTGACGGGGGTGCTGAGCGGGGTACCCGGCGGGACCGGCGAGCAGGCGGGCTCGTACATGTCCTGGAAGACGACCTTGTTGATCAGCTCGCGGTCCAGCGAGAGGTCGAAGGCCTCACGGACGCGCACGTCGCGGCCGAAGGGGGTGTCGACGCGGCCGGGCTTGTGGTTGATGCCGTCGCTGTTGCCGACGTTGAGGGTGATCGCCATGTAGCCGAGCGAGGGCGTGTTGAGGAGCTGGAGGTCCTTGTCGCCCATGCCGCTGCGCACCTCGACCGGGCCCATCTGGTCGCCGATCTGGACGTCGCCGGAGCGGAGGTTGGCCAGGCGGATGTTGCCGTCGGTGATGGTCTTGTAGACGACGCCGTCGAGGTGGACCTTGTCGGCGTCGTAGTAGAGCGGGTCCTTCTTCAGCTCGATCCGGTCGCCGATCACGCGCTTGTCGTACTTGAACGGTCCGACGCACGACGGGTGAGCGGCGAACTTCTTGCCGTACGTGGCGAGCGCCTTGGGCGACATGATCAGGCCGGCGGTGTTGGCGAGGCGGCCGAGCAGCGGGGTGTCCGCGTGCTTGAGCGTGAGGCGCACGGTGTAGGGGCCGACGGCGTCGACCTTCTCGACCGAGTCGATCTCCGAGGCGCGGCCTGATCCGGCGAGGTGGAGGTGGCGGTCGAGGGAGGTCTTCACCGCCTTGGCGTCGAGCCGGGCGCCGTCGCTGAAGCGGGCGTCGCGGCGCACGTCGAAGGTGAACGTCCGGCCGCCGTTGGTGATCTTCGGCAGGGACGCGGCCAGTTGCGGCACGAAGCGGTTGTGCTGGTCGACGTCGTAGAGCTGCTCGCACATGGAGGTGAAGACGGTTCGCGCGACGAGCGTGCTGGTCAGGCTGGGGTCGAGCATGTCGGGGTCGGACTTGAGCGCGATCACGGCGGTGCCGCCGTCGCGGACGGGTCGCGTGTCGGCGAGCCGGGGCGCCGCGGCGGTCTGTTCACCGGGCGGCGCGAGGGAGCCGCAGCCGGTGACGAACGTCAGCAATGCGGCCGCCGCGAGCACGGCGGGGAGATGACGCACGGGACCACACCTCCTTACACGAGCAGGGGCGCACGCCCGGTCGGGCCGCGCCATTGGGGCGACACGGTATACCGAACCACTGTTTCGCCAGTTGGACAGCGAGGAGGTTCTGTCGCCCTACGCCCCAAATATCGCTACGAAACAGGGGCATTGTCGGCACGCGCGAGGAGGGTGATCGTTACGTCTTCGAGTCTTTGGTATACCGATTGGCGGGCCGGGTCAGTCCGAGCCGAGGGAGCGGGTCCGGGTGAGGATGTCGCGCAGGTCGGCCACCGGGATCTTCGGCAGGCGGTCCGCTGTCAGCAGGCCGTTGATCTCCTGCTCCGTGTCCGTGAACTGGGTGTAGCAGAAGCCCGCGAGACCCGAGTCCACCGCGGCCCGCACCAGGGACTCCAGCCGCGCGGCGAAGTCCTCCTTCGTGGCCACGGTGTCGTAGCCGAACCACTCGGCGCCCTCGGCCGGTTCGAAGGTGGCCCCGCCGAACTCGCTGAGGACCACGGGCTGTCCCTGGTGACGCACACCGTCCAGGAGGAGCCGCTTGGCGCCCGGCCACCGCTCGACGATCTCGCCGCGCCGCCCGGGGCCGCGTGCGTAGCGCTCGCGCAGCACCTCCGCGTGCTGGGTGTAGTCGTGCACGCCCCAGATGTCGGCGGCGGAGATCTCCCAGCCGTCGTTCGAGACCGCCGGGCGCGCGGGGTCGAGGGCCTTGGTCAGGTGGTAGAGGGCGTCCATGAAGTGCCGTTGCTCGGGCACGAGCGCCGGGTTCGGGACGGACCAGGACTCGTTGACCGGCACCCAGGCCACGATCGAGGGGTGGCTCAGGTCCCGGGAGATCGCCTCGGTCCATTCGGCGACCACCCGCTCGACGGTCGTCGTGCCGAACGCGTACGCCGACGGCATCTCCTCCCACAGCATCAGCCCGAGCCGGTCGGCCCAGTAGAGGAAGCGGGGGTCCTCGATCTTCTGGTGGATGCGCAGCCCGTTGAGACCGATGTCCTTGGCCAGTTCGGCGTCGCGGCGCAGCGCGTCGGCGGAGGCCGACAGGTGCGACGCGGGCCAGTAGCCCTGCTGCAACGCGAACCGCAGGAAGTACGGCTTGTGGTTGAGCAGGAAGACGCCGTCGTCCCACCC
This sequence comes from Streptomyces sp. YJ-C3, assembly GCF_053891275.1. NCBI lineage: Bacteria > Bacillati > Actinomycetota > Actinomycetes > Kitasatosporales > Streptomycetaceae > Streptomyces > Streptomyces sp. YJ-C3. The sequence goes on from NZ_CM132685.1 coordinate 5,066,975, forward strand.
GATGTCGCGCAGGCCGAGGTAGGAGGCGACACGGTCGACGGCCGTGTCGTCGGCGCCGTCGGCGCTCTCGCTCACGAGGACCGTCGCGTCGACGAGATGCGGATGCTCGGGGCTCCAGAGCAGGTCGTCGAGGTCCTGCCCGTGCCCCAGGGCGGGCACCGCGATGTCGAACGCGGTCTCCTGCAGGTCGGTCAGCAGCCGTTGCTCGGCGAGGACCCGGTCCCCCAGGGTGAGCCGCACCGTCAGGTGCAGCGGTCGCTTCGGCCACGCGGCGAGGCGGACGCGGCACCGGACGCGGGCGTGGGCGACGTCGGGCGTCCAGTGCAGGACGCTCACGTGCTGGTCCGGGACGTCCTCGAGCCACACCGGCTGCCAGATCCCGGAGGTGCGGTGGTACCAGATGACGTGGGGGTCGCGCCGCCAGTCCTGCTTGCCGCGGGGCTGCGCGGCGTCGAGCGGCTGGTCCTCGGTCCGGACCACGAGGACCTGTTCGCCGTCCTCGACGACGGCGTCGGTGAGGTCGCAGGTGAAGCCCGTGTGCCCGCCTGTGTGACGGCCCACCGGGTGTCCGTTCAGCCAGACCTCGGCCCGGTGGTCGACGGCTCCGAAGTGCACCAGCAGGCGTCGGCCCGCGGCCGGCCTCGGCACGGTGATCGTGCGCCGGTACCAGAGCACGGGGTGGAAGTCGGTGTCGCCCATGCCGGAGGCCTCGGACTCGGGCGGGTGGGGCACGGTGATGACGCGGGTGAAGGGTTCGGTGGTGTCCGGGTCCATCCAGCGGCCGGAGCGGCCGCGGTCCGCGTCGTCGTGGGCGAACTGCCACGGACCGCTCAGGTCACGCCAGTCGGGGTCGCGGACCAGCTGCGGCCTCGGGTGACCGGCGGCGTCCAGGTGGCTGTGGGGCATGCGTGAACTCCAGTGGTGTCGTACGTGGTCACGGCGGAAGGAGGGCGCCGTGCGGTTCAGCTCTCCGGCCGGCCCGATGTAGCGCGCAGGTCGACGACGGTGGCGGCGAACGCCAGCGGCCCGGGCAGCAGCGGGACCATCAGCGGCATCGACCAGGCAAGGAGCGCCGACAGGAGCACCGCGCCGGCCAGCATGAGGGAGCCGCGCGGATCGGCGGCCGAGCGGAGCAGTCCCTCCCGTGCGGACAGCTGGTGCGGGGCCTCCAGCACGGTCGCGCGCAGTCCCACGACCGAGACGCCGAGGGCGAGCAGGGCCAGGGCGGGTGCCATGACACCGGCTCCGGGCAGCCCGCTGCGCAGCAGTGCGGTGTCGGTCAGCAGGACCACGACGAGCAGCGGCGGGACAAGGCCGACGGCCAGGGCGCGCGCGGACAGTCGTGCGCGCAACTCGCCGACGTGGGCACTGAAACTGATCTGGACACCGGTGCCCGCGGTCCGCCGCAGGCTCGCCGACGCGGCGGCGAACGCGGCCGGCGCCGTGACGACCGGCAGGCAGGCGGCGCTGGTGAGCAGGCCGACGAGCAGCATGTCGGCGAAGAGGCTGAAGCCGGACCCGAAGACCTCGCCGGGTTCCCGGCGCCGCCCGGGCGGTACGGAGGTGGCCTGAGTCATGAGGTCAGCCCTTCAGCCCGGAGGTGGCCATGCCCTGCACCAGATAGCGCTGGAACACGAAGAAGAACAGCACGATCGGCAGGACGGAGATCACCGACATCGCGAACATGGGGCCGTACGCGGAGGTGCTGGACTGGTCGACGAAACTGCGCAGGGCCAGCGTGATGGTGAACTTGTCCGGCGCGAACAGATAGATCATCTGCGTGAAGAAGTCGTTCCACGTCCAGATGAAGGTGAAGATGGCCGTCGTGATCAGCGCGGGCCGGCTGAGCGGCAGCGTGATGGACCAGTAGGTGCGGAAGGCGCCGCAGCCGTCGATGCGGGCGGACTCCTCCAGTTCGCGCGGGAGGCCGCGCATGAACTGGACGATGAGGAAGACGAAGAACGCCTCGGTCGCGAGGAACTTGGGCAGGATCAGCGGCCAGTACGTGTCCACCATGCCGAGCTTGTTGAAGATGATGTACTGCGGGATCAGCACGACATGGTGCGGGAGCATCAGCGTCGCCACCATGAAGGCGAACATCACCTTGCTCATCCGGAAGCGCAGCCGTGCGAAGGCGTACGCGGCCAGCGAGCAGGACAGGACGTTGCCGAGGACGGCGCCGCCCGCGATCAGCAGGCTGTTGCCGAGGAGCCGGGTGACGGAGATGCCCGACACTCCGTCCAGGGCCGTCGTGTAGTTGGACCACTCCAGGTGGCTGGGCCACAGGTCGAGGCTGGTCAGTACCTCGTCGGCCGGCTTGAGGGACGTGGCGAGGAGCCAGACCAGTGGATAGAGCAGGACGAGCAGCGCGACGGCCACGACCGTGTGCGGGAGCCAGCGCTTCATGGCGATGTTCATCGGGTTACCGCCCCTCCTCGTCCGCGTAGAAGACCCAGGACCGGGACGTCCGGAAGAGGATCAGGGTGATGGCGCCGATGGCGATGAGCAGCATCCAGGCCATCGCCGCCGCATAGCCCATGTGCGAGGCGGTGAAGCCGCGTTCGTACAGGTACAGCGTGTAGAACATGGTGGAGTCGGCGGGCCCGCCCTTGCCGCCGCTGATGGCGAAGGCCGGCGTGAAGACCTGGAAGGAGTTGATGATCTCCAGCACCAGGTTGAAGAAGACGACCGGGGACAGCATCGGCACGGTGACGGAGACGAACTGCCGCCAGCGGCCGGCGCCGTCGAGCGCGGCGGCCTCGTAGAGGTCGGGCGAGATCTGCTGCAGCCCCGCCAGGAAGATCACCATCGGTGCCCCGAACTGCCACGCGGTCAGCAGTACGACCGCGTACACCGCAAGGTCGGGGTCGCCGACCCAGCCGCCGGTGTGGATGCCGACCGCGTCGAGGACGCCCGCGACCGAGCCGCCGTCGTTGAACAGGGCGCGCCAGACCAGCGCGATGGACATGCTGGCCCCGAGCAGGGAGGGGGCGTAGAACGCGGAGCGGTAGAAGGCGCGGCCCCGGCTGAGGTTCTTCAGCAGCATCGCCACGCCGAGCGCGAGACCGAGCTTCAGCGGCACGGCGACGACGACGTACAGCATCGTGGTGCCGACCGACCGCCAGTACCGGGGGTCCTCGGTGAGCATCTCGGTGTAGTTGCGCAGGCCCACCCAGCGGGGCGGGTCGAAGAGGTTGTAGTCGGTGAAGGACAGGTACAGGGACACCGCCATCGGCACCAGGGTCAGCACGACCGCGCCGATCATCCATGGTGAGAGGAACACATAGGCGGGCCACTGCCGTTCACGGGTCCGGCGGCGCCGTCCGGCCGGCTGCTGGTCCGGGGTGCGGTCGGCGCGCGCGGGCGCCCTGGTCGTCACCGTGCTCATGACCTCAGCTCCCTGTTGGCCGTGTCGATGAGTTCGCGCGCCGCCTGGCGGGGCGTGGTCAGCTCGTACATCACGCGCTCGTACGCGCGGCCGAAGGCGGTGTTGATGGCGAGGTCGGCGCGCGGCGGTGCGGTCGGCGGTGGTGCCACGCCGTACTTCTCCATGGTCTGTGCGTACTCGTAGATCTCCCGCTCGGGGCCCTTGAGGGTCTTGGAGACGCGGGTCGCGATCTTCCGGTTGGGCGGGGTGGAGCGGGAGAAGCCGAGGATGTCGCCGGCCCGGGGGTCGTTGAGGAGGAAGTCGATCAGCTGGGCGGCTTCCTCGGGGTGTGCGCTGTGCGCTCCGATGCCGATGAGCATGCTCGGCTTGAAGTAGACGCCCTGGCGGCCGCCGGTCGTGGGGACCGGGGCGTAGTGGACGTCATCGCCGAGGAGGCTCACATAGCCGGGGAACGGCGCGTCCCAGGTGAAGTCCGAGGCCGCGAGGCCACGGCCCATCGGGCTCATCTCGGTGTTGGTGGCCTGGGTGGAGTCCTTGGCCTGGGCGGTGGCGCCCTCCCTGCGGAGCTTGTCGCAGAACGTCCAGAACTCGGTGAGGTCGTTCTCGTTGAAGGCGAGTTCGGTCTGGCTCGCGTAGAGCTTTCCGCCGCGGCTGCGCAGCCAGTCCTCGAACACGTCCTCGTTGCCCCCGCCGTCGTTGGAGCCCACGACGGTGCGGCCGTCGGGTGACGTCAGCCCCAGGGCGCTGATCCTGCGGTTGCCCTCCGCCCATTCCTCCCAGGTCCAGTCGGGTTGCGGTGCGGGGATCCCCGCCTTCTTGAAGACGGCGGAGTCATAGGCGTACCCGGTGATGCCACGGCCCATCGGCAGGGCGTACTGCCCGCCCTTGTAGGTGCCGGTGCGCAGGAAGCTCTTGTCCATGTCGGACGTGCGGATCGTGCTGTCCTCGATGACGTCGTCCAGTGACATCAGGGCGTCGCCGCCCGCGTACTGGGACACCTGGCGGTAGTCGAGCTGGACCACGTCGGGGACGCCGCCGCCGGCCGCCTGTGTGGCCAGCTTCTGGAGGTAGGCGCCGAACTCCCCGTTCGACGTGCGGACGGTGACGCCGGGGTGTTCCTTCTCGAAGAGCCGGACCGCCTTCTCGGTGCGCGCGGCGCGGTCGTCGTTGCCCCACCAGGAGAACCTGAGGGTGACGCCTCCGGACGTGCCGCCGCTCGCGGTGGAACACGCGGAGAGGGTGCCGGTCAGCGCGGTACTGAGGCCGGCTGCGGCCGCCGCCAGGACGGTCCGGCGGCTCGGTGGTCGCGGCCGACCGCTTCGGAGCTCGGGCATGAGGGCCCTCCGGGGAATGGACGTGGACGTTGACAGGGGGGACAGGGGGGGGACAGGGGGAAGGTGGATGGCCAGGGGTGTGAAGGGGCGTCAGATACCGGGGTAGACGTCCAGCCGGCCGCACATGCCGAAGCGGCCGCGGGCGGTGGGCCCGGTCGCGGCGACCCGGGCCGCGGCCAGATGCCTCTCGTCCTGTGTGCGCAGGGCTGCCAGTTGGTCGCCAGTCGCCGTCGCTGCGGCACGGGCGCCTTGGTGCCAGCGGCGTTCCCATGCGTCCAGCCGGGGGCGGACCAGTGCGGCGGCCGCCCGCTGGAACGCCGCCAGCGGCTCCGGGTCGCCGCTCTCGGTGGCGGCGCGCAGTTCGACGAACCGGCGGGTGGCCAGGTCGCGGCGGGCGCGCGCGATCTCCACCTGCTCGGCCTCGGGAACATCGGCGGGGACGCGGATCGCGTCGGCGTACGTCCCGGCGTCGGCGAGCAGGTCCTGGGGCAGGGTGAGCACCGCGTCGCCCGCCTCGGGCAGACCGCTGTTCTGCATCACGACGGTGATCTCCAGGCCGCCCGTGCTGGTCAGGCGGTGGATCGTGCCGGGCGTGAACCATGCGACGGTGCCCGGCTCCAGGGCGGTCTCCTGGTAGCCGGAGGTGGTGAGGGTCTGCACGGTGCCCCGGCCCGCCGTGACCACGTACCCCTCGCTGCAGGTGAGGTGCAGGTGCGGGGTGCCGCCCCCGGGCAGGCCGTCGACGGTGGGCCAGTCGTACACGCGCAGCCGGGACACCCCGACCGCCGCCGGGAACCCGTCGTACGTCGCGCTCACCACGCCCGGTCCTTCAGGTGCGCGGTGACCTGCTCGCGGTCCCAGGCGCCGTCGGCGATGTGCACGCGGTAGCCGCGGGTGAGGGTCTCGCCGGGGGCGAGGACGAGTTCGTCGTGGAACGCCCAGGACGGCGCGACCGCGGCGAACGGGTCGCTGCGCACGAACCAGTGCGCCGGGTGCGTCCCCCGCTCGCCCGCGTGGTCGTTGGCCGGGGCGTGCTCGAAGACGACCGTGGCGTGGCCGTCGCGGCCGTCGTGCTCACCGACGTACGCCAGCCAGGGGGCCTGGCTGCCCATCGGTTCGCCGCCGTCGGCCTCGGCGGTGAAGACCTCGCCGTCGCGGAAGGCGCGCGGGCCGCGCCAGAACAGGCCGGTGTATCCGGCCGCGGGGCGCCCGTGGGTGGTCGGGCTGCCGAACCGCAGGGGCTCGGCGCGCCGGTTGGTGACGGCCGAGGTCCAGGAGAGCGACCAGCTGCCGGCCTGCGGATCGACGTCGCACACCTCGATGCGCCGGTCCTCCTGAGCCCACAGCTCGCCGTCGTGCGGGTGCCAGGACAGACGCTCGGCGATGACGACGCGGTCATCCGCGGCCGACACCTCGTCGAAGGCGATGTGGGCCATCGAGCCGACCTTCTCCGGCAGCGCGAGGTACCCCTCGCCGTGCACGTAGGTGTTCCCGCCCCACAGGTTCTGGCCCGACAGGTGGGAGGCGGTCAGCTGCAGCCCCTTGTGCCACCGGTGGTCGTTGGGGCGGTAGTCGGTCACGAGCCCGCCCGACAGGGTCCGCAGCGGGTGTAGGTAGGGCTTGGGCGCCTCCCACGCGGCTTCGGGCCGGTACACGTAGGCGAACAGCTCGGTTCCGGTCGCCTCGTGGGCCACGGTGATGCGGTCGCCGTGGGCGTGGGTCAGTGCGAGCGTCATGCGTGGTCCTCTTCCTTGCGCGGTGCGGCGGGCGCCCAGCCCGGGGCGCCGCCGTGCAGTGCGGTGTAGTAGGGGTCGCCGGGGCCGATCTCGCCCGCGCGCACGGGGGCGCCCGTGAACGCGGACTTGTACAGGGCGGTGATGAACTCGAGGGTCTGGCGGCCGCCCGCGCCGCTGGTGGCGTGGCGCCGTCCGGCCTTGATGTCGGCGACGAGGGCGCGCAGTTGGGCCAGGTGCGAACTGGGCTCGTCGGTGCCGAAGTCGCGCCAGGCGGCGACCGTCTCCTCGGGGACGCCGGGTGCCGGGGTGATGCGCCAGTCGGCGTTGCGGTAGCCGTACAGATGGGTCAGTTCGACCGTGGCGTGTGCGCAGTCGATCCGGATCCGGCTGACCTCGTCCGGGCTCAGGACGCTGTTGATGACGGTGCCCAGGGCGCCGTTCGCGAAGCGGATCTGCGCCGTGGACACGTCCTCGGTCTCGACGTCGTGCACGAGCCGGGCCGCCATGCCGCGCACGTCGGACCACGGGCCGAGCAGGTCCAGGAGCAGGTCGGTCTGGTGGATGCCGTGCCCCATGGCGGGGCCGCCGCCCTCGGTGGCCCATCGGCCGCGCCAGGGAACCGCGTAGTAGGCGCTGTCCCGGTACCAGGTGGTCTGGCAGTGCGCCACGAGAGGCCGGCCGAGGGCGCCGCTGCGCAGCAGTCCGCGGACGTGGCGGGCGCCGGAGCCGAAGCGGTGCTGGAAGACGATGGCGGCGTACGGGTCGGCGTCGCCGCCCTTCTCCGCCGCCTCGATGGCGTCGAAGTCCGCCAGGGACGGACAGGGCGGCTTCTCGCACCACACCCACGCGCCGCCCCGCAGGGCCGCCTCGGCCTGCTGCCGGTGCACGGCGGGCGGCGTGCACAGCACCACGAGGTCCGGGCGCACTTCGGCGAGCATCGCGTCGAGATCCGTGGCCGCGTACGGGATCCCGAACTCGTCGGCGCACGCGCGCACCGCGCTCTCGTCGACGTCGACCGCGGCGGCGACGACCACCTCGCCCTCGGCCTCCAGCGTCCGGAGCGCGGGCAGATGGCTGGAGCGCGCGATCCCTCCCGTGCCGACCAAGGCCGTGCGCAACGGGGTGTTCGAGCGGTGCGGGGACATGCGGACCCTCTCGTGAGACAGCCGTGGGCGGGGCACTGCGGGCGGCGCGAGCGCGTGAGGGCGGCGTCGGCGCGAGGCCTGTGTCGGCCCTCTCCCGTGGGGACAGCGGCCTCGGCCCGCAGACATGCGGCGGTCGCCCGACCTGCCGGCGGGGCAACCGCTTTCTATCGGTGTTCCAACGTTGTAACCGCCGTGAGTCGCGGAGGTCAACCCTTCGTCGGCGATGAGATCGGGCGGGCACGGACCACTGGCTCTCGGCGGCAACCGATGCATAATCTGGGAGAACTTCGACGACGGGAGCCGGTCAGTGGCAGCGGTGACACTCAAGGACGTGGCGGAACGCGCAGGGGTGTCGATCAAGACCGTTTCCAACGTTGTACGCGATGCGCCACGGGTGTCCGAGGCCACGCGGGAGCGGGTGATGCGGGCCGTCCACGAACTGGGCTACCGGCCGAACCCGTCGGCCCGCCGGCTGCGCACCGGGCGCAGCGGGCTGATCGCCCTGGCCGTTCCGGACCTGGCGACGCCGTACTTCGCGGAGCTCGCCCAGCACGTACGGGCGGAGGCCGCGGCCCTGGGGCTCACCGTCCTCATCGAGGAGACGCTGGGGGACGCGACGGAGGAACTGCGCCTGGCCACCGGTGTCGGCGCGTCACTGCTGGACGGCGTCATCCTGTCGCCCCTGCGGGTCCCGCCCGAAGAACTCGCCGCCGTCGCCAACGAGTTCCCCCTCGTGCTGCTCGGCGAACGCAGCTACGAACGCGAGCAGGTCGTGGTCGACCACGTTCTGATCGACAACGTCGCGGCGGCCCGCGACGCCACCGAGCACCTGATCGCGCTCGGCCGCACCCGGATCGCCGCCATCGGTGTCGACCAACAGGCGTCGGCGACCAGCCGGCAGCGCCTGGAGGGCTTCCAACGGGCGCTGCACGAGGCCGGGTTGACCTACGATCCCCGACTCGCGCCCTCGGTGCGGGAGTTCGACCGCCGCAACGGCCTGGCGGCGATGCGCGCCCTCGCCGCCCTGCCGGCCGGGGTACGGCCCGACGCGGTGTTCTGCTTCAGCGACCTGCTGGCCGTGGGCGCCCAACGGGCCCTGTACGAAGCCGGGATGAGCGTGCCCGACGACGTCGCCGTGGCCGGCATCGACGGGTCCGACGAGGCGCTCTACAGCACCCCGTCGCTCACGTCCGTGGTCCCCGACAAGGCCGCGATCGCCTCCCTCGCCGTGAAGTGCCTGGCGGCCCGCATCCGCTCCGACGTGCCCTTGCCGTTCGAGGTGCACACGGCCCCGCACTGGCTGGACACGCGGGAGTCCACCGCGGGAACGCGACAGCAGCTGCCCTGATGAACGGTCGGCCGCGGTCGGTGGCTTCCACGCGCCCGAGCTGCCGCCGGCTCGCGGTCGGCCGCGTCGCCCGGCGTCACGGAGCGACGCGGAGCGGAATCCGCCCCGTCCGGCAGCCGTCCTCGCACAGCCGGCCCAGCTCCCTGCCACGACCGGCCCGAGTCCGGCGTTCCGCCTGTTCGGGCTCCCTTCGACCGGGTCGGCGCAGCGCTGTCACCGCCGTCTCGTAGTCTCTGCGCCATGAGCGAGGGGGGACCCGCACCGCGGGTGATCGACGGCCGGTTCGAGCTGGAGGCGCGGCTCGGCGGCGGGGGCATGGGGACGGTGTGGCGGGCCCGGGACCTGGTGCTCGACCGGGCCGTGGCCCTGAAGGAGGTCCGGCCTCCCGACCCGGCGCTGGCGGAGTACGACCCGCAGGCTGCCGCGCTGCTGCGCGCCCGGGCGCTGCGCGAGGCTCGGGCCCTGGCCCGGGTCGATCACCCGAACGTCGTGACCGTCCACCACGTCGTGGACCCGGGCGAGGCGGCGTTCCCGTGGCTCGTGATGGAGCTCGTGACGGGCGGTTCGCTCGCCGACCGGCTCGCGCGCGGTCCCATGGATCCGCGCGCGGCCGCGCAGTTGGGCCGCGAGGTGCTCGCCGCGCTGCGCGCCGCCCACGCGGCCGGGATCCAGCACCGTGACGTCAAGCCGGCGAACGTCCTGCTCAGACCCGACGGGCGGCCGGTGCTCACGGACTTCGGCATCGCGGCGATCCGTGAGTCGACCGCGCTCACGGCGACCGGCTCGATCATCGGCACCCCCGACTACATGGCGCCGGAGCGGGTCTCCGGCGGCGACGGCGGCCCCGAGTCCGATCTGTGGTCGCTCGCGATGATGCTGTACGTCGCCGTGGAGGGGCGGCACCCCCTGCGCAGGGCGACGACGCTGGCCACGCTGGCCGCCGTACTGAACGAGGAGCTCCCGCCCCCGGAACGGGCCGGGGTGCTCGCCCCGGTCCTCGGCCGGATCCTGGTGAAGGACCCTGCGCTGCGCCCGTCGCCGGCCGCGGTCGACGCCCAGCTCGCCTCGGCGGCGAAAGCGCCGTCGGCCGAGGACGTCCCGGCCACGTCGTACCGGCTGTCACCGCCCGCTCCCCCGGCGCCGTCCGTCCAGGACGCGGTCCCGGGGCCCGGCGCCGCCGCGCGGCCGGGCGGCGGGACCGATGAGCGGGAGGCGCGTGTCCGGCGGCTCACCCGGCGGCTCGCGATCGGCACGTCCCTCACCGGGACGGCGGTCGTGGCCACGGTGGTGTGGGTGCTCCTGCCGGACGGAGGCGCCACCGACACCGGAGGTCACGCCCCCGGACCGTCGACGGTCGCTTCTGCGTCCGCCGCTCCGAGTGCGGGCACGCGGCCTTCGTCCGCGCCCGGTCCGACGCCGACCGGCCGGACCGACCTGCTGACGCCCGACGGCATCCGCACCGCCCTGAAGGCGCTCGAGGCCGAGGCGGGGACGAGCCGGGTCAGCTCTCTCACCGTCTATCCGGAACACGTCTCGGCGCAAGTGATGGTCAACGGAAGCAGGACCCGCTACGACAGTTGGACCTACACCACCGAGCGCGGGGCCGAGAAGGGCATCATCAGCGGTTCGGTGACCTCCATGCAGAGCCCTTTCGACGTCGACGATCTCGACTGGGACGCGGTGCCCGCACTGCTCAAGAAGGCCGAGAAGACCCTGAACGTCTCGGATGTGACGAGCCGTTACCTCGATGTGCGGGCCCCGGACCCGACGTTCGGCACTCCGCTCCGCATGGCGGTCTACCTCTCGAACGCCTACAGCGAAAGCGGGTACATCGAGGCGGACGCCCGGGGCAGGGTGACGAGGACCCTGCCCGACGACAAGAGCTGAGCGTCCGCGCGGTCAGTCGGCGTCCTGGCCCGTCGCGCGGCGCACGGCCTGACGGGCCTCGTAGAAGTCGGCGTCCGAGACGTCCGGGTCGTCCTCGACCTCGCTCAGCCAGTCCTCCATCTCCTCGGGCTGCCACAGGTCGAATCCCTTGGGAATGTCGAGCGTCGTGGTGCTCGCACGCAGCTGCTCCACCGCAGCGGCTTCCTGGACACTGCGAGTGCTCACCTCGGTCACCGCGCCACGTCCTTCCGGTCTTCATAGGGGAACGGACGGGTGACCCTGCCAGACACACCCCGGATGTGTCCAAACCGGCCGCCCGCCCCCTCTCCGCTACGAGGCCAGAACGCTGACCCGACCGGCCAGTTCGGCCGAGAACACGGCGGCGGCCTGCTCCAGGGCCAGGGCGGACGCCGGAGCGATGACCGTGCGGTCCCCCTCGACGGTGATGTCCTTGTCGAGGGTGAACCAGCCGGGCACGATGTGGGCCGCGCCCATCGAGGTCAGGACCGGACGCAGCGCGTAGTCGATGGCCAGCACGTGGGCCGTGCTGCCGCCGGTGGCGAGCGGCAGCACGGTCTTCCCGGCGAGCGCGTACTGCGGGAGCAGGTCGAGCAGCGCCTTCAGCAGGCCGCTGTACGCGGCCTTGTAGACGGGCGTGCCGATGACGATCCCGTCCGCCTGCTCGAACCGGGCCGCGGCCTCGACGATCGCCGGGTGGCGGAAGTCGGCGCGCAGCAGCGCCTCGGCGGGCAGGTCACGGACGTCGAGCGTGCCCACCTAGTGCCCGTCGTCGACGAGGCGGGCGTCGACGTGGCGCAGGAGCCGGCCGGTGCGCGAGGTGGCTGAGGGGCTTCCGGAGACGGAGAGGACGACGGCCATGGGGAACCTTCCGGGTTCGGTGGTGCGGTGTGTACGGCGATGCGGTGCGGCGCCGCCGGTCGGGCGGCGGTCGTTCACCAGGCGCTGGCCCGCACGGAGACCTGGGGCTCCAGGTCGGCGCGCAGCGCTTCGAGGAAGGTGACGAGCTCGGCCGCCACCGCGCGGTGCTGCTGGTCGTTCAGGACGTCGTGGCGGGCTCCGCGCACGACGGCGAGGCGGGCACGGGGCAGGGTCTTGGCCAGGCGGTCGAGGGCGTCGTGGTCGGCGAGGGGGTCCAGGTCACCGGCGAGCAGCAGGTGCGGGACGGCCGAGCGGGAGTCGTACGCCGCGTCGAGCAGGGCGTCCGGCACGGGGGTGCCGAGGGTCCCGCGCCGGACCTGCGGGTCGGTGGTGAGGGCGCCCCGGTGGACGGGGCAGGTCGTCCTGACGTCCAGCTCGTCCTCCCAGCCGGCGCTTGCGGAGGCGGCCGCACTCCCGGGGAGCCCGGCGAGGACGAGGGCGTCGGGCCGGAGCTCGGGGGCCTCTGTGGCGTGGCTGTACAGGGCGGCGAGCGCGGCGGCGCCCGTGTCGGAGCCCACGAGCACGAGCGGACCCGCCGTGCCGTCGTCCGCCGCGGGCGCCGCGGCGGCAAGGCGCTGCCCGAACTCGCGCAAGGACGAGCCGAGTCGAGCGGTGTCGAGGTCCGCGGCGTCCGCGGCGTCCACGGCGTCCACGACGCGGACGCGGTAGGCGTCGGCGGCGAGTCGCCTGCCGAGCCGGTTGTACGTGGCGCGGGTCTCGCCCCGCCCCGGGACCACGACGACGGTGCCGCGGGTCCGCAGGCCCTCGGGCGCGTGGTGGTCGGTGTACTGCTGGGTCATGCGACTGCTCCTGCGGGTTCGGGCGCGGGCCGCCAGCCCAGGGCGGGGGCGACCTCGGTGGCGATGAGCTCGAGGGCCCGGATCGCGGCGTCGAGGTCGGGCACGGCGGGGTTGAACTGGGTGATCAGGTCGGTGGCGAGGGGCAGGACCTGTTCCTGGCCGAGCGCGTGGACGATCTCTTCGGGGTGGCCGTAGAAGCTGTGGAAGCGGCGCAGCGCCTCCGCGCGGTCGAGGCCCTCGGGGAACGCTCCGCCGCCGGCCATGCGCAGGGCGGCGCGGTGCACGTCGTCGCCGATGTGGCGCAGCGCGGTGCGCCGGTCCCGCGCCGGGAACACGAACCGCGACAGGCCGATCCGCGGGCGGTGCGGCCGGTCCCAGGCGGCGAGGTACGCGTCCGCCCAGGGGCGTTGCACCGCGTCGGTGGGCGCGTCGTGTCCGTAGGCCGCGCGGTTGAGGAGCAGGTGCGAGCCGCCGTTCGCGGCGTGCCGGGCGCCGGGTTCGCTGAAGACGCCCTGCCAGATCCGGTCGGTGAAGTCGCCCGGCGCGGGCTGGACGCGGAAGCCCGGCGCCCGCACCTCGTCACCGGCCAGGGCCTGGCGCAGCACCGCCAGGTGTTCGCTGGTGAGCTGCCGCTTGCGCGCGACGTCCTGGCCGAAGGCGGCGTACTCCAGGTCGCTCGATCCGCTGCCGACGCCGACCTCGACGCGACCGCCGCTGAGCGTGTCGACGACGGCGATGTCCTCGGCGAGCCGGACGGGGTCCTCCAACGGGAGGACGGTGACGGCGGTGCCGAGCCGGATGCGGGTGGTGCGGGCGGCGGCGTGGGCGAGGAAGGGCCAGGGCGCGGACAGGCCGCCTCCGCCGCCGGGTTCGTGGTGCTGGGCGACCCAGCCGATGTCGAAGCCCAGCGCGTCGGCCGCGACGAAGAGCTCCTGCGCGTTGCGGTACGCCTGTGCGGGGTCGTCGCCGCGGCCCTGGACGTGGGTGAGGAAGCCGAGCCGGAAGCGCGGCGCGGGCGCGGTCACGATCCGGCCGCGTCGAGGCTGTGACGGTTGGCGGGGACCGGCAGACCGAGGTTGCCGCGCAGGGTGTCGGCCTCGTACGCGGTGCGGAAGAGATCGCGCTTCTGCAGGATCGGCACGACCCCGTCGACGAACAGCTCCAGCTCCTCCTCGGTACGGAAGGCCAGGTTGATGCCGTCGAAGGTGCCGGCGTCGAACCACTCCTCGATGCGGTCGGCGACGGTCTGCGGCGCACCGACGAACGGCGAGCGGCGGAACTCGGCTAGCGACTGCGCTACTTGACGCAGCGTCAGGTTCTCCGTCCTGGCCCGTTCGATGATCTTCGCGGCGCCGGTGCGGCCGCCCTTCTCCGCGAGGTGCGCGACGTCGGGGAACGGCGCGTCGAGATCGTGCACGCTGAAGTCGTACGCGCCGAACGACCGGCCGAGGAGCGCGAGGTGCCGGTCGAAGTCGTTGTCCTCCTCGAAGATCTCCCGCTCACGGAGCCGTGCCGCCTCGTCCGTGGCGGCGACGACCGGACCGCCATGGATGAAGATCTTGATGTGGTCGGGGTTGCGGCCGTGGGCGGCCGTGCGCCGCTTGATGTCGGCGTAGTACTCCTGCGCCTGCTGGAGGGGCCCGCCGGGCGCGTAGATCCCTTCCGCCACGCGTGCCGCGAGGTCGCGGCCCTCCTCGGAGACCCCGGCCTGGAAGATCACCGGCTGGCCCTGCGGCGAGCGGGAGAGGTTCAGCGGACCGGCGACCTTGAAGTGCTCCCCCACGTGGTTGAGTTCGTGGAGCTTGGCCGGGTCGAGGAAGGTGCCGCGCTCGACGTCGGCCGGGAACGCGTCGTCCTCGTACGAGTCCCAGAGCCCCTGGGCGACCTGGACGAACTCCAGGGCGCGCCCGTAGCGGGTGGTGTAGTCGAGGTGCTCGTCGAGGCCGTAGTTCCTGGAGGTTCCGGTGTCGAAGCTGGTGACGACGTTCCAGCCGGCCCGGCCGCCGCTGATGTGGTCGAGGGAGGCGAAGCGGCGGGCGAGGTTGAACGGGGAGTTGTAGGTGGAGCTGGCCGTGCCGACGAGGCCGATGTGCCGGGTGTGGGTGGCGACGGCCGACAGGAGGGTGAGGGGTTCGAGCCGGTTGAGGTAGTGCGAGGGATAGGTGGCGTTGATGAACTGGCTGTCGACGATGAACAGGGCGTCGAACAGGGCGTGTTCGGCCGCCTGGGCCTGCCGTATGTAGTAGTTGATGTCGATGCTGGCGTTCTTGGCGACGCGCGGGTCCTTCCACAGGCCGTGCTGGCCGGGACCGCCGACACCGTACGGGTGCAGCGCGAGGTGGATCTGCTTCCGGGACATGAGGGTTCCTGTCTGTGGGCGCGGGAGGGGCGTGAGTGGCTATGCGTGGAGCAGGGCGCGCAGGGCCGCGCGTTCGGCACGGTCGGCCGGGGCACCGTGCAGGGTCGGCGCGGAGCCGAGGAGGAGGCGCGTGTACGCGTGGCGCGGCTCGTCGACGATGTCGCGGGCGGCGCCGACCTCGACGAGTTCACCCTGGTAGAGGACGGCGATGCGGTCGGCGACGCCGGCGACGGAGCCGAGGTCGTGGGAGATGAGGAGGAGCGCCACGCCTTCCGCGCGCAGCTCCTCGAGGATCTCCAGGACCTGGACCCGGTTGGCGGAGTCGAGCGCGCTGACCGGCTCGTCGAGGATGACGACGCGGGGCTCGGTGACCAACGCGCGCGCGACGGCGACGCGTTGGCGCTGTCCGCCGGAGAGCTCGCCGGGCAGCCGGCCGAGCAGGTCCGCGGTCAGCCGGACCCGGTCGAGGAAGGCCCTGACGCGGGTGGCCGCCTCGCCGCGCGGCACACCCCGTACGAGCAGCGGCTCGCTGAGCGATTCCTCGACGGTGAGGTCCGGGTCCAGGCTGCGCAGCGGGTCCTGGAAGACGTACTGGACGGTCCCGCTTCGGCGCAGGTCGCGCCATTGGCGGCGGCCGTAGGCCGTGACGTCCGCTCCCCCGATGGTGATCGATCCGCTCGTGGCGGGCACCAGGCCGAGGACGGTGCGGGCGAGTGTGGACTTGCCGGAGCCGGTCTCGCCGATGAGGCCGACGGTCTCGCCCGGCGCGACGCTCAGCGAGACGCCGTGCAGGGCCCGGCGTCGCCTGCGGCGCGGCCCGTAGTGCACGTCGAGGTCGGTGATCTCCAGGAGCGCGGGCGCCGGCCCCGCGGGGTGGTCGGTGCTCACGCGTCCTCCTTGACCGTGCGGAACCTGTCCAGGCCGTAGCTCTCGTGCTCGGCGATGAGGAGCCGGGTGTAGTCGTGGTGCGGGTCGTGCAGGACCGAGCGGGTCGGCCCGTGTTCGACCACTTCTCCCTGGCGCATGACGAGGACCTCGTCGCACAGCTGGGCGACGACGGCGAGGTCGTGGGAGACGACCACGAGCGCGAGCCCGGTCTGCGCGCGCAGGTCGGCGAGCAGGTCGAGGATCTCCGCCTGGACGGTGACGTCGAGGGCGGTGGTGGCCTCGTCGGCGATGAGGATGCGCGGCCGCGCGGCGATCGCGGCGGCGATCAGGACGCGTTGCAGCATGCCGCCGGAGAGTTCGTACGGGTACTGGCCGTGGACGAGTTCGGGGTCGCGCAGGTGGACCGCGCGCAGCAGCTCGACGGCGCGCTCGCGGGCCTCCCGTCGCTTCAGCCCCTGCTTCACGCGGACGACCTCCGCGATCTGGGCGCCGACGCGGATCGAGGGGTTGAGGTAGGAGGCCGGGTCCTGGAAGACGGCGCTGATGGTGGTGCCGCGCAGCTCGGTCCAGCGGGCGGTCGTCAGGGTGGTGATGTCGGTGCCGTCGATCGCGATCGAGCCGCCGGTGATCGCGAAGTGCGGGGGCAGGATGCCCAGCGCGGCGCGGCAGGTGAGGGTCTTTCCGCTGCCGGACTCGCCGACGATGCCGACGGTCTTGCCGGGGGTCAGTTCGAAGCTCACCCCGTGGACGATCTCGCGGTCGCCGGCCAGGTCGCTGATGCGCAGGTCGCGCACGGACAGGACCGGGGCGGCCGCATCGGCCGACTCCGGCTCGGAGGCGGCCGGTCGGGGCAGGGTCTTCTGCAGGGACGGGGTCATCGGGCACCTCCGGCGGTGACGGGTTCGGCGTTGTCGGTGCGGCGGGCGCGGGCCTTGCGGCGGTTGACCAGGGCGCGGCCCGCCTCGCCGGAGACGTCGCGGATGGCGTCCGCGAGCAGGTTGCCGGCCCAGACCGTCACCATGATCAGCAGGGCCGGGGCGACGGGCGCCCACGGCTGGTGGCTGAGGTAGGCCAGGTCGGAGGCGAGCAGGCCGCCCCACGTCGGGGCCGGGGGCTGGACGCCGATGCCGAGGAACGTGAGGCTGGAGACGATCACGAAGCCGACGCCGATGGTCGATGCGAGGGCGACCGCGAGGGGCGGGAGCACCTTGGTCCACACGTGGCGGCGCACGATCCAGCCGACGGAGGCGCCGGAGACGAGCGCGGCCTCGACGTACTGGGCACGGGCCACGGTGAGGGTCGCGGCGCGGGCCACCCGGTAGAACAGCGGGGAGACCAGGACGCCGGTGACGAGCATCGCCTGGGTGATGCCGTTGCCGAGGAGCGCGATGACCGCGACGGCGAAGAGCAGGAACGGCAGGGCCACGAGGGTGTCGGTCAGCCGCAGGGTGAGCCATTCGAAGGCGCGTCCCAGGTAGACCGACAGGATGCCGGGGACGGACCCCACGACCAATGCGGTCAGGGCGACTTCGAGGGAGCCGAGGACGCTGACGCGGGAGCCGTCGAGGAGGCGGCTGAACGTGTCGCGGCCGAGGTAGTCGGTGCCGAGCCAATGGTCCGCGGAGACGTCCGCGAGGGTGTGGGCGCTGGTGGCGAGGGGGTCCTGCGGGGCGAGCAGCGGGCCGAGCATCGCGAGCAGGGCGATCAGGGTGAGGACGATGACGGCGATCCGTCCGGACGTGAGCGTGAGAACGCGGCGCACCATGGGTCACACTCCTCTCTGGGAGGCCGGTGTGACCCGGGCCAGGACCAGGTTGACGAGCAGGTTGAACGTGACGACGAGGGCGATCGACACGACGAGGACGCCTTGGACGGCGGGGACGTCACCGGCCTGGGCCGCGTCGTTGGCGAACCGGCCGAAGCCCTGCAGGCCGAAGATCCACTCGGTGACGACGGAGGCGCCGACGAGGGCGGGGAACTTCAGGCCGAGCGTGGCGAGGGTCGGGCCGAGGCCGTTGCGCAGGACGTGGCCGAAGAAGATCCGCCGCGGGCTGAGCCCGCGGACCACGGCGCCGGTCACGTAGTTCTCCCCGTACGCGGCGATGAGGCTGGTGCGCAGCTGGCGGGCGACGTCGGCGATGACGTCGAAGCTCAGGGCGAGGGCCGGCAGGGTGATGTGGGCGAGCCACGGCCCGACGCCCTGTGCGGCGGGGACGTAGCCTGCCGACGGGAACAGGTGGAGTCCGACGGCGAACACGGCGACCAGCACGATGCCGACGACGAACGCGGGCATCACAGAGATCACCGTCACGAAGCCGGTGACCGCCCGGTCGATCCAGGTCGTGCGGCGCAGCGCGGCGAGCGTACCGAGGGCGAATCCGACGACCACGCCGATCAGGAGGGCGAACGTGGCGACGGACAGGCTGACGCCGAGGCCGACGCCGATGAGGGTGGAGATGTCGGAGCCGTTGGTCCAGCTGGTGCCGAGGTCGCCGTGGAGCACGCCGTCGAACCAGTCCCCGTACTGGACGAGGAAGGGCCGGTCGAGGCCCCATTCGGCCTCGACGCGGGCGACGGCCGCGGGGGTCGCCTCCTCCCCCAGCTGGATCCGCGCCGGGCTGAGACCGCTCAGTGAGCGCAGCGCGAACGTCACGAAGGTCGCGACCAGGAAGACGGGCACGAAGAGGGCGACCGACCGGGCGAGGGCGGCCAGGACCCGGCCCAGGGCGTGCCGTGTCCGGGAGCGCCGGGCCGTCACCGGGCGCCGCCGATGGTCACGCCGGTCCAGTCGATGTGGGCCGGGTTCTTGGGCAGGTCGGAGATCGACTTGCTCTTGGCGATGAGGTTCGGCTGGGAGTACGTGAAGACGAGGGCCTTGCTCTCCAGTCCGGCCCGGGTCGCCGCTTGCAGGGTCCTGGCGTACGCGGGCGAGTCGAGCGGGGTCCGGCGGACCTTGGCGATGGCGGACTCGAAGCCGTCGGGCTCGTAGGGCGAGCTGAGGTTGAGCGGGCCGTCGGGGCCGAAGTGGGCGGTGAGGGTCTGTGCGGCGGAGTCGCGTCCGGTGGTGGCGTACAGGGAGAAGGTGAGGTTCTTGGCGAAGAACGGGGTGGCCCAGTTCTTGTCGATCTTGATGGTGACGGTGATGCCGACCTTGGCCAGCTGCGACTGCACGATCTCGGCCTGTGGGTCCTCGGCGGGGATCACGAGGTCGAGCTTGATGTCACCGGCCTTGTGGCCCGCTTCGGCGAGCAGCTTCTTCGCCTTGGCCGGGTCGTAGGGATAGCTGTTCTCGGACCGCGGGTCGTAGGCGACGTAGCCCTTGGGGAACGGCTGGTCGGTGGCTTCGCCGTAGCCGAACGTCAGCTTGTCGACGAACTCCCGGCGGTCGATCGCGTAGCGGACGGCGTCGACGACCTTGTCGTTGTCGAACGGCTTCTTGTTGATGTTCAGGCTGATGTTGGAGGCGTTGAAGCCGGGCTGCACGAAGACGTCGAGGCCGGCCTTCTTGGCGGCGGAGGCCTGACCGGGTTCGATGTCGGCGAAGTTGTAGACACCGGTCTGCAGGCCGGAGATGACGGTGGAGGCGTCGGGGGCCGAGGTCAGTTCGACGTTGTCGATGTGGATGTTGTCGGCGTCCCAGTAGTCGGGGTTCTTCTTCAGGACGGCCTTGGTGCCCGGGATCACCTGGGTGACGATGAAGGGGCCGGCGCCGACCGGGTTCTGGTCGAGCTTCGCCGGGGACTTCGCGGCCTTGGGGCTGGCGATCTGCAGCACGCGCTGGCCGAACAACTGCGGTATCTGGTAGTCGACTTGGCTGAGGTGGACGACGGCGTCGAGCCCCTCGGCGTCCACGGACTCGATCGACGTGAGGTCGCCGAAGAGGGCGGAGTTCTTCTGCTTCTTGGCCCGCTCGACGGCCGCCTTCACGGCGGCGCCGTCGACCGGCTCGCCGTCGCTGAACGTCAGGCCGGAGCGCAGGTGGAAGGTGATCCGGTCGCCCTTCTTGTTGTACTCCCAGCTCTTGGCGAGGTCCGGGACCGCGTCACCCTTCTCGTTCGTACGCGTCAACGAGGCGTACACCAGGGCGAGTTCACGGAACTGGGCGCCGCTGCCGCCGACGACCGGGTCCCAGTGAGCGGGGAAGTACGACGACGTCCACTTCAACGTGGCGCCCCCGCTCGCGGAGCCGGCCTCACCGCCGCAGGCGCCGAGTGCCGGTACGAGGAGGGCGGTCAGGCCGGTCACCAGGCCTGCGGTGCGCAGCCGGGCGGCGGGTCGGAGGGGGCCTGCGGGACGACGGGGCATGAGGCGTCCGGGCATGGTTCTCTTTCGTCGATGGCCCGCTTCCGCCCGGGGCGGCGGGTGGCGGGGCGAGGGGCGGCACCCCCGCGACCGCCACGGACGCACGCCTCAACAGGCCTGCACGCACGGGGAGATGGGCGCGGCGGAGCCTTGGAGCCGAGGCAGGGGCGTCAGCGGATCACGGGGTGGACCGGGACACGGAGCAGAAGAGGTGGCGGCGCGCAGACGAACGCGCTCGGCCGGGGAAGGCGCAGCGGGCGGCGCGGGGGCCGTGGACCGGGTCGATCAGCGACAGAGGGCGCTACAGGTGCGCCGCAGATCCACGTAGCGGCACACCACACCGGGGTGCGTCGTGAGCATGTCCACATCCTGGGGCCGGTCGTCCGCCCCTGTCAATGGACACCAATTGGTGTCTCATTCGGCGGACAGTCCTACGCCGCTGGTCAACGGCCTGTCAGGGAGCAAGGGAGGTCCCAGGGAGGGCCGTTGAGCGCTCCCGGGCCTCCGCCGCGTCCAGCCACACCGGGCCGCCCGCGGTGTCCACCCGCACCGCGTCCGGTGGCGGCCACGGCCCGGTCGTCAGCACTTGGCGCTCGGGGTCGGTGAGGCTGCGGTAGCGCTTCAGCGCCCGGTCCGCGGGCAGCGCGGGCGGCGCCGTCGACAGCAGGCCGGGGGACAGCTCCTCGACCGCCGCGGCGTACTCCTCGTAGGGGCGCCAGCCGGGCACGACGCGTCGGCCACCGGAAGCGCGCAGCAGCAACGTCGGCAGGGCGTAGCGGAGTCGGCCGTCCGAGGTCTCCTTGGCCGCGCCGGGGTGGGGTGAGCCGCTGTCGACGGAGCGCACCTCGGGGACCGGCCTGCGCGCCTCGGCGCGGTCGGCCCGCACGCTCTCGCGCACGGCGTCGGAAGCCGCGTCGGCCCGCAGCCGCTCCGCGTCCAGGCCCGGCACGCCTCGTACGGCGAGCAGCGCAGACTCGGGGGTGTCGGCGGGCTCGCCCGCCACGAACACGGTCTCGCGCAGCCGTCGCAGCACGCGGTCGGCGACCTGGCCGCCCTGCGGCTCGGCCGCCTTGGCCACGAGGGACGCGGGCCAGGAGCTCGCCGCGACGCGGCTCAGGCAGACCGCGCGGGGCGCCTTCGTGTGGCCGCAGATCTCCTCGACGTAGCGGGCGTACCAGGCGGTCTCCGCGGCGGGGTCGGGCGGCGGGTCATCGTCGTCGTCGAACAGGATGCAGTAGGCCCGGCGCCAGCGGACCCGTCCGTCGAGCGCCGCCCGCAGACGGCGGAAGGTGGGCTCCGAACCCCAGGCCCAGGGGCACAACGGGTCGGTGTACTCGACGACTTCGAGAGCCGGCTCCTGTCCCGCACCGGGCCCGCCGGCCGCATCCGCGTCCGTCACGCGGCGCTCCGGGGGGCCTGTGCCGCGCCGGTTCCGGCGTCGATGCCGGTACCGGCTTCGGGCGGCAGCAGTGCGGCCAGGGTGACCCCGCCCAGAAGCGCCGCCGCGTCGGCCTCGATCCGCCGGTACATGGCGGGCAGTCCCGTGGCGGCGCCCGGGTAGTCCAGGCCCTCCAGCGGCTCACCGCGCAGGGTGATCAACTCGCCGTCGACGGCACGCGCGACGTCGAGCAGGGTGATCTCCTCGGCGCGGCCGCCCAGCCAGTAGCCGCCCTCGCAGCCGCGCTGACTGCGCACCAGGCCGGCCTTCCGCAGCTCGCCCACCACGGACTTCAGAAATCGGAACGGGATCCCCTGCGAGGAGGCGATGGACTCGCAGGTCAAGGGACGGTCAGGGACACGGGCGAGCTCCAGCAGCGCCCGCGTGGCGTAGTCCGCCTTCGCGGAGATATGCATGAGCACATCATGCCTGAACCCCCGCTCGCGACAAGGCCCTTCACCCCCGCCCGCCGGTATGTTTCGGGAACATTGCCGCAGGTGAGACCCATTGGACACCTCTTGACATCCTTTTCGGGGGAGCTCTAGCGTCCCGGCCATGAGCGATGCGCTGACCACCCCTGGCGAAGGCTTCCACCCGCATCTCCACGATGCCCCGAACCCGTCGGCCGCTCCGCTGCGGACGCGCCTGCACCACATCCGCGCCGACGCCCTGGACGGCGACACGGCGCAGACGGGCGGCATGCGCCGCTTCGCCGCCGTCAGCGGGAACACGGTGGGCTCGGAGAAGCTCTGGATGGGCCAGACCCATGTCGCCCCCGCGACGTCGTCCTCCGACCACCATCACGGCGAGTCCGAGACCGCCATCTACGTGGTCAGCGGTCACCCCGAGTTCGTCTTCCTCGAGGACTCGGGCGACGGCGAGGAGGAGATCCGGTTGCGCACCTCCCCCGGCGACTACATCTTCGTACCGCCGTACGTGCCGCACCGCGAGGAGAACCCCGACCCGGCCGACGAAGCCGTGGTCGTCATCGCGCGCAGCACCCAGGAGGCGATCGTGGTGAATCTGCCGAAGCTGCACGCGCTGCCCGGCCAGCAGGACTGAGGCCGGCCGCACGACCGGCCGCGGCAAGCACCCGACCGCGGAATTCACCCGTTCGGCCCTGCGACGGCGCCCCCGACGGGCGCTCCCCTCATGCGACCCCAACGCTCTGAGTACGACTGATCTCAACGTATTGGGGTGGTTGCCATGCGAACCAGAGCGCTGGCCTCGGAGTTCGTCGGAACCCTGCTTCTGGTCTTCTTCGCCGTGGGCTCGGCGGTCCTGGGAGCCGAGTACATCGGCACCCTCGGCATCGCGTTGGCCTTCGGCTTCACGCTCCTGGCGTTGGCCTACTCGCTCGGCCCGATCTCGGGGTGCCATGTCAACCCGGCAGTGACGCTGGGCATGCTGTGCGCACGCCGCATCGACGTGCGCACGGCGGTCTCGTACTGGATCGCCCAGTTCGTCGGCGGCATCGCCGGAGCGGCGCTCCTCTTCCTGCTGGCCAAGCAGGTGCCCGGCTTCCGGGCCTCCGGCGCCTTCGGCAGCAACGGCTACGGATCGCGGTCCGCGGTGCACATCAACACCGGTGGCGCGTTCCTCGCCGAGGTCGTCCTGACCTTCCTGCTGGTGTTCGTGGTACTCGCCGTGACGCACCGCGTCGCCGTCACCGGCTTCGACGGCCTGCCGATCGGCATCGCGCTCGCCGTCATCCACCTGGTCGGCATCCCGCTGACCGGTACGTCCGTCAACCCGGCGCGCAGCCTCGGCCCGGCCCTGTTCGCCGGCGGTGCCGCGCTGTCGCAGCTGTGGCTGTTCATCGTCGCGCCGCTGGTCGGCGGCGCACTCGCCGCGGTCGTGCACCAGGTGACGCACCCGGCGGGCGAGGACCGCACGATCGCCGACGAGGTGTCGGCGGCCTGACCCGGGCGGGCCCGCGCGGACGACGTCCACGCGGGCCCGGGCCGACGGTCAGCCGAGCAGGTCGGCGACCATCGCCGCGAACTCGTCCGGGGTGACCAGGCGGATCCCGAGGGACTCGGCCTTGGCCCGCTTCGAGCCCGCGCCCTCCCCGGCGACGACGATGCTGGTGTTCTTCGAGACGCTGCCCGAGGACGTGCCGCCTGCGCGCTCGACGAGCTCGTTCATCTGGTTGCGGGAGAGCTCGGCCAGGGGGCCGGTCATGGCGCCGGTCACCACGACCTTCATGCCTGCCAACGGGCCCGCTTCCGGGGCGTCCTGGCCGTCGGCGTCCGTGGCGGCCGCGGGGGGTGTGGCGCCGGGTTCGGTCATGGACAGGCCCGCGGCCGCGAGGCGGTCGATCTGCTCGGCGAGCTCGGCGAGTTCGGCGACGATGACCGGGGCCTTCTCCGCGCCGATCCCGTCGACCTGCTGCATCGCCTCCGCGTCCGCGGCCCGGATCGCGTCCATGGTGGCGAAGTGCCGGGCGATGCGGCGGGACATGGAGCGGCCGGTACCGCGGACGCCGAGCGCGCACAGCACCCGCGAGAGCGGCTGTCTCCTGGCGGCGTCGAGCGCCGCCATGAGGTTGTCGGTGCTGGTCTCCCCCATCCGTTCCAGGCCGAGCAGTTGCTCGCGGGTGACCCGGTCGAACAGGTCGGGCAGGCTCGTCACCAGCCCGGACTCGACGAGCTGCACGACCCGGGACTGGCCCAGTCCCTCGATGTCGAGCTGGTCGCGGCCCGCCGCGTAGGAGACGGAGGCGACCAGGTGGCAGTTGCGGCCGCGCTCGCACCGCCACCGCTGTTCGCTCGTGTCGATGCCGGAGCCGCACTGCGGGCACTCGGCGGGGAAGGCGATCTCCTGCTCGTCGCCGGTCCGCAGGTGGGCGACGGGGGCTTCGATGCGGGGGATGATGTCGCCCGCCTTGTAGACCATGACGTGATCGCCCAGGCGCAGGTCGCGGCGGGTGATGTCGGCGGGGTTGTGCAGCGTGGCGTACGTGACGGTGGAACCGTCGATCTCCACCGGCTCCAGCACCGCACGCGGCGCGATGATGCCGGTGCGACCCACGTTCCACTCCACGCCGACCAGCCTGGTGATCTTCTCGACGGCCGGGAGCTTGAAGGCGACCGCCCAGCGCGGCGCGCGTGATCCGGATCCGGCCGTCCGCTGGTCGGCGGCGAGGTCGGCCTTGACGACGATCCCGTCGATGCCGAACGGCAACTCCGCGCGGGCCGCCGCGATCTCCGCGACGCGGGCCAGGACCTCCTCCACGGAGGTGACCACGACGCCGGCGACCTGGGTGCTGGCCGGGGTGTTGATGCCGTAGCCGGACGCGCGGTCCATGAGCGCCCCGTGCGCGGCCTCGGTGAGGTCGGCGGCGAGCGCCTCGTCCGTGTCCGCGAGCGGCAGCAGACCGTAGCCGAAGAACGTCATCTCCACCCGGTACGCGCGGTCCTTGGCGCGCAGTGTGCCGGCCGCGGCGTTGCGCGGATTGGCGAACGGCTCGCCGCCGTGCTCGGTGCGCAGCTGGTTGGCGTACTCGAACTGGGCGGTGGTCATGAGGACTTCACCGCGCACCTCCAGCGTGACCGGCTCGGTGAGCTCCGCGGGCAGGCCCTCGATGGTGCCGACGGCGTGCGACACGTCCTCCCCTGCGGTGCCGTCCCCGCGCGTGATGAGGCGGGCGAGCCGGCCGTGCTCGTACCGGGCGGCGATCGCGAGGCCGTCCAGCTTGGGCTGAACGTTCCAGCTCGCCACCTCGCGGCCGATCCGCCGTTCCAGCGAGGCGGCCCAGGTCGCGAACTCCTCGTCGGAGAACACGTTGTCCAGGCTCAGCATCGGTACCGTGTGCGGCACGTCTCCTTCCACCGCGCCGCCCGCGACCTTCCCGGAGGGCGAGTCGGAGAGCACCTGGTCCGGGTGGGCGGTCTCGTACGCGGCGATCGCCCGCACCAGCCGGTCGTACGCGTCGTCGTCGAGTCGCGAGGTGCCGCCTTCGTAGTACGCGGCGGCCGCGGCCTTGGCCTCTTCGACCGCCTGCGCGTAGGCGGCGGCATCAGACAGCGCGGGCAGCGCGGGCAGCACAACAGGAACGGCAGGAGTCGTCGTCATGCCCTTCATCCTGCCTCCCACCACTGACAATCCAGTGGCTGCCGGGCGGGGCGGGCGTTACCTGACAGCCACGGTGCGCACCCCGAGACCGACCGGAACGGCCCCTGCCAGATGGCGGTCAGGAACTGCGGGACGAGGGTGAGCGAGACCCGCCGAGCCGAGGGCGACGAAGGCGCCGTCGGCTCGTGAACCCGCGATCACCTTCTGCGGGACGAGAGTGAAGCTGGTGCCGGGAATCAGGGTGAGGGGGACGACCGCGGCCACGCATCCGATGACCTGCTGCCACTGCGCACGACAAGCCTAGACAGTGGTGCCGGCCGCGTGCCGGTGTCCCGTGAAGCGGGACGGCGGGGTGCCGAAGGTGCGGGTGAAGGCGGCGGTGAACGCGGCGGGAGAGGCGTAGCCGAGTCGGGTGCCGGCCTCGGTGACGGAGGTCGTGCGCAGCAGTGGGACGGCGGCGAGCAGGCGGGCGCGGGAGCGCCAGACAGCGGGGCTGTCACCGGTCTCGGTGCGAAAGCGCCGGGTGAAGGCGCGCTCGCTCATGGCCGTGCTCGCGGCCCACGCGGCATTGGTGACCCCGGCGTCCGGGGCGGCCAGGTAGGCGCGGCAGAGCCGTGCCAGGTCGGCGGAGGCGGGGATCGCCACGTGGAACGGGAGCGGGGTCCGCTCGGAGATCTCGTGCAGGAGGAGCGCGGCGATGCTTCCGGTGCGGCCCGACAGGCTGTAGTCGGGCTCGAACTCCACGGCGGTCAGGAGCAGTTCGCGCAGCAGGGGTGGCACGTCGACGACCGTGCAGGTCGCGGGCCACCAGGGCACGGCGGCCGGCTCGATGTACAGGCTCCGGGTGCTCACGCCCAGCATCCGGACCCGGTGCCGGGTGACGGCCGGGATCAGCACGGCGCGCTCGGGCGGCACCGTCCAGGTGCCCTCGGCGGTGTCGACGATCATGACGCCCGTGGCGCCGTAGAGGAACTGTGCGCGCCGGTGTTCGTGCCAGTCCAGGACGTGGCCGGGCGGATAGTCGGTGCCGATCGGCAGGACGGCCCGGTCGACGTGGTCGACATCGGCCAGCGGGACGTTCTTCACCCGCCCACCCTAGTGGCCGGAACGCGAAAGAAATGTGCCGACCATCGAATGCGGGCAGCCGCTCCGGGTTGCTGGAGTGGACCCATGGATGTGGTGGCGTTGATCGGGGTCGGGCTCCTCACCGGGGTGACGACGGTGTTGTTCGGGTTCGGCGGCGGGTTCGTCGCGGTGCCCGTCGTGGTGTGGGCGGACGCCGCGCTCGGCGCGGACGCCGTGCGGGTGGCGACGGCCACGTCGGCGCTGGTCATGGTGGTGAACGCGGGGTTCGCGACGGCCGTGACCCCGCGCCGGGTGCTCGCCGCGCTCCGCGGGAGCGGCACGCTGCTGCTCCTGCTGGCGGCCGGCGCCGCGGCCGGGGCGTTCGCGGCGCGCCTGGCCCCGGCGGATCCGGCACGCTGGGCGTTCGTCGCGTACGTGGCCGTCACGATCGCCGACCTGCTCCTGCGCCCCGGCTTTCTGCGCCCGAGCGCCCGGGGCACGACGGCCCGTGACACCCCGCGTCCGCTGCCGGCCCTTCTCGGCGTGCCGGTCGGCGCGGTTGCGGCCTTCCTCGGAGTGGGAGGCAGCGTGATGACCGTGCCCGCGATGCGCCGCGCCGGGCACACGATGCACGTGGCCACGGCGCTGGCCAACCCGCTGACCCTGGCGATCGCGCTGCCGGCCGCCGTGGTGTCGCTGGCCGCCGCCGTGGTTCCCGCCGCCACCGACGCGCACGTGCGCCTCGTCGGCCTCGTCGACGTGTGGTCCGCGTCTGCGCTGCTGCTCGGAGCGCTGCCGGTGATCGCGGTTCTGCGGCGGCGCCCGCCACGGATCCCCGACCGCGTGCATGCCTGGACCTACATCGGGCTGCTCGTCGTGGTCACGGCCGCGATGGCGCTGTCGGCGTAGCGGCGGGGTGTCCCGCGGCACTCGCGCGGCGAGCGGCTCGTCGTGCGGGGGCCGCCGGGACCGGCTCAGCGGGCGTGGGCCTCCTGGCGCGCCCTGCGACGGAAGGCCCGGTGCAGCGTGGCCCGTTCGACCTCCGACGTGCCGCCCCATACCCCGGTCGTCTGTCCCGTCCGAAGGGCCCAGTCCAGGCAGGCGTCCGCCACCGGGCAGCGGCGGCACACCGCCTTCGCCTCCCGGACATCCTGCAGGGCCGGCCCGCTGCCGCCCACCGGGAAGAACAGTTCAGGGTCCTCCCCCACGCATGCCGCACTGTCGAGCCACTCCATGTCCCTCTCCCTCACTGGTACCGGAAGCGGCGCGGGTACCCACAACGCCGGGGACAACCCAGTGATGTCGTGACGGAACGGTTCCGGACAGCCGCAGTGGCGGGGCGTTCGCGGGTCAGCGGTCCACGGCCCGGGCCAGCTCCGCCTTGTTCATGGACGAGCGGCCCTTGACGTTCTTGCGCCGGGCCTCGGCGTAGAGCTGGTCCCTCGTCCGGCCCTGGGCGCCTTCGTGGGAGCGCGAACCTCCGCGCTGCGACGCCGACTTGGAGTCCTGGGTCGAGGTGCGGCTCGCGGTGCGCGACTCGCCGCTGCGCGCCCGCTCCTTGTTCACGGTGCGGGCGGCGATCTCCTCGGCCCGTGCCGTGGACTCGCCGCGCTTCTTCGCGCTCTCCTTGATGTGCTCGTACTGGCGTTCCCTCTTGCGGTTCGATCCTGCGGGCATGACACGTCCTTCTTTCCTGTGCGTGGTGTCCCCCACCAGGCTGGTCACACTGTCGGCCGTCCCGCCACACGACCAGCCTGGTGGGGGACTGCCCCGGGCGGGGCGGATCGTGCCGAAGAGGCCCTTGTCCCGGCTCGCCCGTCGCCGCATTCTCCTGATGACGCCCTCCGATCCGGTTCTGGAGCATGCGATGACGACGGCCGACCGAGACTCCTCGGGACTGACCACCGACGAGCTGCGCGATCTGGACGCCCACTGGCGCGCCGCGAACTTCCTGACCGTCGGACAGATCTATCTGATGTCCAACCCCCTGCTGCGCGAGCCCCTGCGACCGGAGCACGTGAAGCCGCGCCTGCTCGGGCACTGGGGCACCTCTCCCGGGCTGAACCTCGTGTACACGCACCTGAACCGGGTGATCGGGCGCCGCGGCCTGGAGGCACTGTGCGTGTGGGGGCCGGGGCACGGCGGTCCCGCCGTCCTCGCCAACTCCTGGATCGAGGGCAGCTACAGCGAGATCTACCCGGATGTGGGCCGCGACGCGGAAGGCATGGCCCGGCTCTTCAGGCAGTTCTCCTTCCCCGGCGGTGTGCCCAGCCATGTGGCACCGCAGGTCCCCGGCTCCATCCACGAGGGCGGTGAGCTCGGCTACTCCCTCGCCCACGCCTACGGCGCCGCCTTCGACCACCCGGGGCTGCTCGTCGCCTGTGTGGTCGGCGACGGCGAGGCGGAGACGGGTCCGCTGGCCGCGTCCTGGCACTCGGGCAGGTTCCTCGATCCCGTGCACGACGGCGCCGTGCTCCCGATCCTGCATCTCAACGGCTACAAGATCGCCAATCCGACCCTGCTCGCCCGGATGCCGCGCGACGAACTCGACGCCCTGCTGCGCGGCTACGGTCACCTCCCCTTCCACGTCGAGGGCGACGACCCGGCGCAGGTGCACCAGGACCTGGCCCGCGCCCTCGACCAGGCGCTCGACCTCGTCGCCGACCACCAGCGGGCCGCCAGGACCGGCGAGGCCGCCGCCCCCGTGCGGTGGCCCATGATCGTGCTGCGCACCCCCAAGGGATGGACCGGGCCGGGCGAGGTCGACGGCCTGCCGGTGGAGAACACCTGGCGCGCCCATCAGGTCCCGCTCCCGGAGGTCCGCGAGAACCGGGACCATCTCGCCCAGCTGGAGACCTGGCTGCGCTCGTACCGGCCGGAGGAACTCTTCGACGCCGACGGACGCCCCCGTGACCGCGTCCTGGCCTGTGTGCCGCACGGCCCGCGCCGGCTGGGGTCCACTCCGTACGCCAACGGCGGCCTGCGCCTGCGGGCCCTGCCGCTGCCGCCGCTCGAGGACTTCGCCGTGCCGGTCGACAAACCCGGCGCCACCCTGCACGCCCCCACGCAGGTCCTCGGCGACCTCCTCGCGCGTCTCATGGCCGACACGGCGCGCGAACGCACCTTCCGTCTCGTCGGACCGGACGAGACGGCCTCCAACCGGCTGCAGGCCGTCTACGGAACCAGCGGCAAGGCCTGGCAGGAACGCACGCTGCCCGTCGACGAGCACCTCGACCCGCACGGCCGGGTCATGGAGGTGCTGTCCGAGCACCTGTGCCAGGGCTGGCTGGAGGGCTATCTGCTCACCGGCCGGCACGGCCTGTTCTCGTGCTACGAAGCCTTCGTCCACATCGTCGACTCGATGGTCAACCAGCACATCAAGTGGCTGAAGACGGCACGGGAGCTGCCCTGGCGCGCGCCGGTCGCCTCGCTCAACTACCTGCTCACCTCGCACGTCTGGCGGCAGGACCACAACGGTTTCTCGCACCAGGATCCCGGCTTCGTCGACCACGTCCTCAACAAGAGCCCGCACATCGTCCGGGTGTTCCTGCCGCCGGACGCCAACACCCTGCTGGTCGTGGCCGACGACGCGCTGCGCAGCCGCGACCACGTCAACGTCGTCGTCGCCGGCAAGAACCCGAGCCCGGACTGGCTCTCGCTCGGCCAGGCACGCGCCCACTGCGCGCGCGGAGCCGGCGTGTGGGAGTGGGCCGGCACGGAGCGCGGCGACGGGCCCGACGTGGTGCTGGCCTGCGCCGGCGACGTCCCCACGCAGGAGATCCTGGCGGCGGCCGGACTGCTGCGGCGGTACCTGCCCGAGCTCGCCGTGCGGGTCGTGAACGTCGTCGACATGAGCAGGCTCATGACGTCCGAGGACCACCCGGGCGGCATGACCGACGCCGAGTACGACGGTCTGTTCACCCCCGACAAGCCGGTCATCTTCGGCTACCACGGCTACCCGTGGCTCATCCACCGGCTCACCTACCGGCGGGCCGGCCACGCGGACCTGCACGTCCGCGGCTACAAGGAGTCCGGCACCACGACCACGCCGTTCGACATGGTCGTCCGCAACGACCTCGACCGGTTCCGCCTGGTCATGGACGTCATCGACCGGGTCCCCGGGCTCGCCGTCCGGGCGGCCCGGATCCGGCAGCGCATGGCGGACGCCCGCACGCGGCACCACAGCTGGATCCGCGAGCACGGCACGGACCTGCCCGAGATCGTGGACTGGCAGTGGACGGGCTGACCGCACCCTGCGTCGATCAGGCCGGCGACTCGTCGGGGTCGGGGTGCTCGGGATGCACGGTGTCCGAGGTGTCGTCGCCGCGCCGCCGCGTGCCCGCCTCGTCGGTGTCCGGGACGTCGTCCGCGCTGTCCACCGGCTCGACGGGTTCGATGTCGAGGGCGTCGTCGCCCCCCGGCGGCCTGCTGGTCGGGCATGTCCCGCGGGACGGGAGCCCCGTTCTCCCCAAGTCCTTCCAGTCGGTGATCGGTCACAGCGGCCTCCTCTTCTTGGCATGGGGCACGCACGGGTCCGTACGTGCGCCGGGTACCTGGCCGGGCACGTACGAAACGTGGGCTCACGCCTCCGTCAGGAAGCCGAGGATCCGCCCATGACGAGCGCGAGGCCCTGTTCGGCGTCACCGTTCAGGGCGTCGCGGAACGCCTTCTCGTACGCGTCGTTCCCCGCCGCCTCGCGGGCCTGCCGCTCCCACTGGTCACGGACCTCGGACAGCTCGGGCGTGCCGTGGTTCGGGTGGCCGAGCATGCGCCAGTAGCTGTTCCCGGTGCCGGAGGTGCGGGCGGCCCCGATGCCGTTGCCCTGCGCCGCGTTGGCGCCGGTGAGGAGATCGAGGGCGAGGGCGATGCCCAGGTTGTCGTGGAGGTTGTGCTTGCAGGTGAGCATGGCCCGCGCATGGCGTTCGGCCGTGTGGGGGCGGCCCTGGAGAAGGTCGATGTAGGCGAGTTGGTGGAAGGCGTACGAGCGGGCCCAGTGCTCGCCGTACTGGAGGCTGAGACGCCGCAGGCCGGTGGCCGCCTCGTACGCCTCGGACAGCCGGCCCAGCGCGGAGTGGGCGAACGTCCTGATCACCATGCAGCACAGCTGGGGCGCGCCGGCCGGCGGCGAGGTGCTGTGGGTGACCAGGGCGTGGTCGCTGACGTCGTACGCCTGCTGGGGGCGGCCCGCCATGAGATGGGTCAGGCCCAGGGTGTGCGCGGCGAAGAGCGCGGACCGGGGGGTGCCGTCCTGGCGCGCCGCCTCGGCGCACTCCTCTCCGACGCGCAGGGCCGCCAGGTGGTCCCCTTGGAGCGTGAGGGTGATGCCCAGCGCCCACAGCGCGCGGGTGCGGGACGGGCTCGGGGGTGTGCCGAGGGCGAGGACGCGTTCGAGGTAGTCGCGGGACTCGTGGAGGTGTCCGCAGCAGGGCCAGAACAGGCCCGTCCGGCCGGCCATGTCGAGGGCGGCGTCCGGGTCCTCGGTGATCAGGTGGTCGAGTGCGGCACGCACGTCGGTGTGGCTGTCGGAGATCCGGCCGTACCAGGCGACCTGCCGGTCGCTGAGCCACTCGTCCTCGGCCCGTGCGAGGACGGCGCCGAAGTGCGCGGCGTGGAGCCGGGCGAGGGCGTCCTCCTCACCCAGTTCCGCCAGCCACATGGACCCGTACTCGCGCAACGTGTCGAGCATGCGGTAGCGGGTGCCGGCCCGCTGGAGGACGGACTGGTCGGCGAGCCGCTCCAGGAGCCGGGGGATCTCGTCGGCGCCGAGCGGACCGCCGGCGCAGACTGCCTGAGCGTCCGCCTCCGCCACGGGCCCGTGGAGGACGGAGAGCCTGGCCCACAGCAGGCGTTCGAGCGGCGAGCACAGTTCGTGGCTCCAGCCGATCGCCGTGCGCAGGGCCCGGTGCCGCTCGGGCCACGCCGTCTCGTCGACCAGCGTGTCGAGTCGTGAGCTCAAGCGCTCGGCCACCTCGGTGAGGCTGCTCTCCTTCAGCCGCGCGCAGGCGAGTTCCACCGCGAGGGGGATTCCCTCCAGCCGGCGGCAGATCGCGGAGACCGTCTCACCTGCGCCGGGCTCGTCGAGCGCCACCGTGGGAGCGGCCGTCGCGCATCGCTCGCGGAAGAGACGCACCGCGTCGCCGCTGCCGCCGTCGTCCACGGACAGCGGTCCCACCTCGACGCACCGCTCTCCGTGCACCGAGAGCGGCTCACGGCTGGTGGCGAGGACGGTCAACCGGGGCGCGGCGGAGAGGATTTCGCCCACCAGGAGCAGGCAGGAGCCCAGGACGCGTTCACAGCAGTCGAGGACGAGCAGGATCTGCCGGTCCGTCAGCCACTCGCACAGCGCCTCGACGGGGTCCCGCGGATTGTGGTCCAGGAGATCGACCGCGTCGCAGACCGTCGCGGTGAACAACCTGTCGTCGTAGAGGTTCGAGAGGTCCACCCACCACACCCCGTCGGCGTAGGCGCCGCGCAGCTGATCGGCCAGGTGCAACGCCAGCCGGCTCTTGCCGACACCGCCGCCACCGGTGAGGGTGACCAGTCGGTGTTCGCGCAACGCCGCGCCGATGACGTCCAGTTCACTGTCACGACCGACGAAGCTGGTCGTCGCGACGGGAAGATTGCCTACCACAGCCCCATCCTCCCGTGCTCGCGCACGCGGCCCTACCCTCCCGCACGAAAAGGCCGGAAACGATCGAGTTCGGCAACTGGACGAACATGCCGTACCGGTCGGAAAACCCCTGGAGGCACGCGCGCGGATCACCGATGATGACGCCATGCCCAGGCCCCCCGCGCACCCGGAGCCCTTCGAGATCGCCTGCGACGAATCCGGCTCCGACGGCGAGAACCTCGTGAACGGCAACACCGATGTGTTCGCGCACGCGAGCGTGCGGCTGGAGCCCGGGCCGGCGGCGGAGGGCCTGCGGGAGACCGTGGACCGGATCAGTTCCCCGGCACGCTCCGCCGCGACGGAGTACAAGGCCAACGTCCTCCTCAGGGGCAAGCACCGAGCGACTCTCACCTGGCTGCTCGGCCCCGCGGGCCCGATCCTGGGCCGTGCGCACGTCCACCTGACCGACAAGCGGTACTTCGTCGTCGACCGGGCCGTCGGCCTGCTGGCCGACGGGGACCCGGCCATGCGGTCCGCCGCCCTCGCCGCTCATCGCGCCGGCCCCCGCACCTTCGGGCCCGAGCGGTGGCGGGACTTCCTCGACGCCGCCAACGATCTGCTGCGGACCGGGCAGCGCACGGAGTCCCCCGCGCCCGTGGACGCCTTCTTCGCCACCGTCGACGCGCTGCTCGCCGTCGCCGACGCGGCGGGCCCGGCAGGTGAGTTCCTCGCGTTGCTGCGTCGCACACGGCCGCGGGCGGAGTCCCTGCGCACGCGAGCGACGGCAGATCCGGGAGAATTTCCCGCGCTCGATCCTCTCTTCCCCGCTCTTGTCGGGACCGTGGCCCACTGGAGCGCGAGCGGTCACCGGGTGACCGTCGTGCACGACCGGCAGAACATGCTGACGGACGCACGGGTGGGGCATCTGAAGCAGACGTGCGGTGGCGCGCTGGCCGACCTGCGGCTCGTCGAGGCGAGCCACGACGCGCGGGTGCAGCTCGCCGACTTCCTCGCCGGCGCCGCACGGAAGATCGCCTCCGACACCCTGGCCGGCCACGACGACGAGGAACTCACCGCGCTGCTGCGCCCTTACGTGAACCGGTCCTCGCTCTGGGCGGGACCCGCCCCGCTCGCGGACGGCCCAGCGGATCCGCAGGTGGCCGGACATCACTAGCCAGCCAACCCGGCCCATTTCAGGCCGAGTTCGATGACCCGCACCCGAGGGCAGTACGGGACGCATCCTGACGAAGACGCCGGACGGACGGTCCGCGCACCCAGCGGGGCGGGGCCGCGGAGCCGCCCCGATACACTCCCGGCGTGTCAGCCATGGACGAGATCCGCCGCAGCAAGTACATCAGCCTCACGACGTACCGGAAGGACGGGACACCGGTCGCCACTCCTGTCTGGCACGTCGTGCGGGACGCTCACGAACTCCTCGTGGTGACGCCCGCCGACTCCTGGAAGGTCAAGCGGATCCGCAACAACGACGCGGTACAGGTCACCGTCTGCGACCTCCGCGGCCGGACCTCCCCGGACGCCGCCACACTCCCCGGCACCGCCCGCCTGCTGGACGAGGCCGGCACCCGGGACGCCCAGGACCTCCTCGCCAAGAGGTACGTCCTGTCCCGCGTCGGGAACTGGTTCGTCAAGCTCCTGCGCCTTCCGAAGAAGCCGAACATCGGAATCGCCGTCACCCTGTGAGGCCCGACGACGGGTCCACCGAGGAGCGGCCCGACAGCGAGCCGGAGTGATTCCGCCGAGCGCGCGCTCGGCCGAACCGAGAGCCGCGTGCGCGTTCAGTCTACGCAAGGGACCCGTAATCCGGCCCGGCCCGCAGGCCACACAGGCCACATGGGTCGCCGAACCCCCGCCGCCGGCGCGCACCAGACCGGCGAACGTCGTCATGCCCCGGCGTTCGTACGGTGTTTCGTCCAGGAGGTCGCGCACCTGGTCCGCGTAGTCGGCGGCCGCTGTGTCGTACGACGCCCTCCCGTCGTCCACCCGGCCCTCCGTGTCCGGTCCGGTTCCCGTCGCGGCAGGCTGCCCAAGAGACGCGCGCAACACCTGTACGGAGAACGGCTCCTGGGATACCTTCACCTCGGTCACCGGGAATGAATCGTTTCACTCCCTGCCGCAGACATCACCACCACCGCCGTAGAACCGGCACCGCTGAGGAGTGAGCCGCCATGACATCGAGCCGCCCCGCCGAGGACAGCCCCCGGCCCGGCCCCGCCAGACGCACCGTCCTCGCCGCCGGCGCCGGGGCCGTAGCCCTGTCCGCGGCCGGACTCGCCTCCGCGCAGTCGGCGACCGCGGCCGGCACAAGCGGCGGGACCGCGCCGCTCGCCGGCGCGAAGCCGCCGCGCGGCGGCACCGGTTGGCAGCGCTACGTCCAGGCGCCTTCCTCGCGCACCGTACGCCCGGTGCGACTGCTCGCCTCCCAGGGTGACGTCACCCGGCCCGAGGCGCTGCTCAAGCCGGGCGGTCCCGCGACGGTGCTGCGCCGGCCGGAGCCGGCCCCCGCGCCCCGCTGGCCCGAGGGGACCACGGCCGAGGCCTCCTCCACGCACCCCGGCAACAACGGGAGCGACGGGCAGCCGCGGACCTACGACGCCTCGCACGCCGTGGACGGCGACCCGGACACGTTCTGGAACGACGACACCCAGGGCGCCTTCCCCGACGTCCTGACCGTGACGCTGCCGGCCGAGCGCGAACTGTCCGGCATCACGGTCATCTCCAACAGCGACGGCTTTCCGACCGACTTCACGGTCGACGTGTGGCACGACGGCGCCTGGCAGCGGGCCGCCACGCGCTCTGACAACGATGTCGTGCACTGTGCGGTGCCGTTCGCGACAGCGCTCCCCGCCTCCAAGGTCCGGATCACGGTGACGGCCGTGCAGGACACGCAGAGCGGCGCGTTCACCCGGATCAACGAGGTGTGGCCCGAGGCGGTCGAGGCGGTCCGGCCGCCGAGCGTGACCCTCGACTTCGGCAAGGTCGTCGTCGGCCACCCGCGCATCCGGTTCTCCGGCGCGTCGGACAACTCGCCCGGCGTGCGCGTCGCCTTCTCCGAGACGCAGCAGTTCCTGACCGAACGCAGTGACTTCACGCGCAACGACCAGGCCGGTGGGGCGAGTCACGGCACGGACCAGTTCGCGGTGCCCGCCGGCGGCGCCGACTGGCTGGACCACAAGGGCTTCCAGGCCGGGGACAAGGTCTTCGCCGACGGACTGCACGGCTTCCGCTACCTGAAGATCACGCTGGACGCGCTGCCGTCGGACGCCCCTGCCGCGCAGCCCTGGGGCACGGTCGAAGTGGACGCGGTGAGCCTGGAGTTCAGTGCCTACCTCGGTACGCCGGGCACGTACCGCGGCTGGTTCCTCTGCTCGGACGACGACCTCAACCGCTACTGGTACGGGGCGTCGTACACGAACGAGCTCGTCACCGACACCTTCCGGCGCGACGACGTCGATCCCCGCGACGCCTGGAGCTCGTCCCTGGAGGGCCAGTTGGTCCTGCACGACGGGCCGAAGCGCGACCGCGACCCGTACGTCGGCGACCTGGCCGTGTCCGCGCGCACGCTGTACCTGACGCACGACGACGCCGCGGCCGCCGCGCGGAACGTGCTCGCCGACCTGGCCGACCATCAGCGTGCCGACGGCTGGATCCCGCCGGCCTCCATCAACAACTACACGCTCCCCCTGTTCGACTATCCGCTGTGGTGGGTGACGTGCAGCTGGGACTACGTGCTCTACACCGGTGACCGCGCCTACGCGACGCGCTACTACGCGCACCTCCTGAAGGTGCTCGACACCTGGTACCCGAGCGTCACGGACGACGCGGGACTGCTCAGCAAGGGACTCAACGGCACGAGCGGATACGGGGATTACGCCTTCCTGAACCGCACGGGACGCATCACCTACTACAACGTCAACTATGTCCAGGCCCTCGGTGACGGCGCCCGGCTGGCCCGGTACCTGGGGCACACGGACGACGCGGCCCGGTGGGAGAAGCGGGCCGGACAGGTCGCCGACGCGGTCAACGCCCATCTGTGGGACGAGAAGGCGGGCGCCTATCTCGACTCCTCGACCGGCCCGGTGCGCCACGCCCAGGACGGCAACGCCATCGCCATCACCGCGCAGGTCGCCGACGCCGGACGGGCGGCGTCGGCCCTCGCCCATCTCGACGCCACGACCCGGCAGCCCTACGGCAACGCCTTCATGGACAACGACACGATCTTCGGGGGCGCCTCGCAGCGCGTGTACGCGTTCACGTCCTACCACGAGATCGTCGCCAGGTTCGAGACGGGGCGGGCGGACTCCGCGCTGGACCAGATCCGGCGCACCTACGGGTGGATGGACCGGCACGATCCCGGTATCACCCACTGGGAGGGCATCGGCCCGGACGGCTCGCTGTACGAGGACGCGTACACGAGCATGGCGCACGGCTGGTCGACAGGCGTGCTGCCCGCGCTGACCCACCAGCTCCTCGGTGCTCGGCCCACCGCCCCGGGCTACGCCACGTGGCTGGTCCGGCCGAACCCGGGCGACGTGGACTGGGCCCAGGGCGAACTGCCCACACCGCACGGCCCGTTGGGCGTGGAGTGGGAGAACGCGCGGTCGAACTTCACGGTGACGGTCCGGGTGCCCCGCGGAACCCGTGGGTCGCTCGCCCTGCCGGGTGAGCCCGGGCGGCTGACCGTGCGTCAGGGGCGCACGGTGCTGTGGGACGGACGGCGCGCCGCGCACCGCACCGTCGACGTCGCCGACGGCCGCGTCCGTGTGTCCTCGCTCGGCACGGGGACCCACACCTTCACGGCCGTGCGCGGCGGCTGACGCCCACGGCGACGAGACGTGGCCGCAGGGCGCGCCCTTTCCGGGCTCGTCCTGCGGCCACTGCCGCGTTCCTTCGACCGGCCCCAGGGCCGAAAGGGCCTACCGGTCGGTCAGTCCCGCTTGATGACGAACTGCGAGCCGGGTTCGGTCAGGACGTCGCCGTCGCGCGAGTTGGTGATCGTCACGTTGGACAGGGTGGCGCTGCCGCGTGCGCCGCTCATCGCGAGGATGCCGGAGCCGTTGTTCGACTTGTCGATGGTCACGTTGCTGACCTGGACACCGGGCATCTCACCGCCGCCGGTCTTGAACTGGATCCCGTCGTACGTGGAGTCACGGATGTCGGTGTCGCGGATCGTGACACCCGGGATGTTCTGTCCCTGGGCGAACAGGGTGATGGCACCGAACTCCTGGTCCTCGTTCCAGAAGGCTCCGCCGGTGCGGTACAGGCCGTTGTTGGCGATCAGGGTCGTGCCGGAGAACGGCAGCGGGTCGTGGTCGGTGGCGAGCATGATCCCGGGGTAGTTCATGGTGTCCGAGATCAGGTTGTTCTCGATGGTGTTGCCGTAACCCCCGTACACCGCGATGCCGTTGGCCCGCCACGGCAACTGCACCGTGTTGTTGCGGAAGTGGTTGTCGTGGCCGACGTCGACCGACGTGTCCTTCACGTACTTGCTGGCCCACACGGCCATGGCGTCGTCGCCGGTGTTGCGGAACGAGGAGTTGAAGACGGTCGAGTTGCGGGTGCCGTTGGCGAAGTTGACGCCGTCGGCGTAGGTGTCCCGGATGCGGACGCCGTTGAACTCGACGCGGTCGCCGGGGCCCCACAGTTCCGGGATGTTGGAGTAGTCGCGGCCGACCCAGGCACCGACGTTGGCGTGCTCGATCCAGACGTTGGTGATCTTCGTGTCCTTGCCGAAGCGGCCGTTGAGCGCGACACCTCCCTCGGCGTTGCCGTCGCCGCCGCGGATCGTGCCGGAGCCGAAGATCGCGATGTCGGAGATCTTGGTGTTGTCGTCGATGTCGAAGCCGAAGTTGCCCTCGTGCGGATGGTTGATGCCGCCCGCGTTCTGCGGCGCGATCAGCGAGTACAGCTGCGAGTGCCACATGCCGGCGCCGCGGATCGTCACGTCACGGATGCCGACCTGGTTGTACTGCCCGCGGTCCTGCGGGTCGTCGGTGAGGATCTTCTTCTCCTGGCGCCACTGCCCGGCCGGGATCCAGACGCAGGGGATGTCGCCCTTCTGGTCCGCCGTCACGGCGCGCTGGATGGCGTCCGCGTCGTCGATGCCGTCGTTGGGGACGGCGCCGTACTCGGTGATGGAGACGCAGCTGTCGGGCTTGGCCGCCGGGGCGGCGACCTGCTCCAGGTCGATCAGGTCGACGATGTAGAAGGACGCGTTGTCCCCGCTGTCGCGCTGGAGACGGAACTTCGTGCCCTCCGGGTAGGTCTCGGTGAGCAGGGCGTGGGACTCGTCGAACAGGCGCCGGGCGTCCCCGCCGGGCCGGTTGGTCAGCCCCTCCGGGTCGTCGGTGGTGCCGTAGAGCCAGCTGTGCTTGGAGGACAGGTTCAGCTTGCGGACGAACGTCCCGTTGGCGTAGAGGCTGAGCGTCGCGTCCTGCCCGCCGCCGGCGGCGGCGTCGGGGATCGAGTTGCGCACGACGATGGAGTTCGAGGGCGTGGTGGAGGTGAACTCCACGTACTCACCGGTGGCGTTGAGGCGGACCGACTTGCGGCCCGAGGACTCGGTGGCGAAGTTCGTGTGTCCGAAGGTGCGCTCGGCGTCCGCCGAGAGCAGGGTGCCGTTGGTGCGGCCGTCCTCCGCCTCGTACTCGGTGTAGGGCACGGCCGCGCCGCGTCCGACGACCAGAGTCCGGGCGAAGGTGTTGTTGTTCTCGTTCGTCTCGGTGAGCTTGTTCGTCGAGTCGGCGGTCGCGGTGAGCGCGGCTCCTCCGTTGGTGGCGGTCCAGCTGCCGCTGATGGGCACGGTCTCCGAGGCGCCCGCGGCGATGGCGCCGGTGGCACCGGTCAGCGCGGAGCCGCCGACGGTGAGCTGGGTGACGGTGCCCGCGGTCGCCGTGCTCGTGCCGCGGTTGTGGACGGTGACGGCGAAGGTGACCTTGGCGCCGACCGCCGGGTTGGCCGGCGTGGTGGCGATGCCGGTGACCTCCAGGTCCGGTCCGGGCGCCTGCTTGACGACCAGCTTCGTGTCGGCGTTGCGGCTGTTGTTCGTGTTGTCCAGTTCGGCCACGACGTCCGTCGGGTCCACGACCGCGGAGACCGCGTAGCTGCCCATGGGGCGCGTGCCGACCTTGACAGGCACCTTCACCGAGGCGCCGGCGGCCAGGGCGTCGACGGCGGCGCTGCCGGCGACCGCGCCCTCGAGGCTGACGTTCACCGTGGTGGCGGGGGACGCCGCGGTTCCGGCGTTGCGGACCGTCGCCTCGACGGTGACCGGGTCCA
This sequence comes from Streptomyces sp. YJ-C3, assembly GCF_053891275.1. NCBI lineage: Bacteria > Bacillati > Actinomycetota > Actinomycetes > Kitasatosporales > Streptomycetaceae > Streptomyces > Streptomyces sp. YJ-C3. The sequence goes on from NZ_CM132685.1 coordinate 5,107,587, forward strand.
CCTCGGACGGCGCGTCGGGCGACCAGGTCAGGCCGGTCACGGTCAGGTCGGGGGCGGGCGCGGCCGAGCCGACGACCTCGAACTCGGCGACCTGTCCGCCGCCCGCTCCGCTGTTGCCGGAGAACTGCAGCCGGACGTCGGCGTAGCGGCCGGTGACCGGGATGGTGACCGTGTTCTGGTTGGTCGACGGGTTGAAGGTGTACTCGGCGCGGTCCTTGATCGAAGTGAACTCGGTGGCGCCGGACTTGCGGGCCAGGACCTGGAGGGTCTGGGTGCGGGTGCTCCACGCGGCGTCCGGGTTGAGCTTGAGGACGACACCGGACAGATCGGCGTCGGAGCCGAGCTTCACGGTCAGCGCGGACGACGCGCCGCTCGCCTCCCAGTAGGTGGCGGTGCTGCCGTCGTTGGCGTTGGCCGCGACGTAGTTCTGCGTGGTCGACGTCGCCTCGATGGCCTTGCGCAGGGCGAGGTTGGTGCCGGCGGGCGGCGGGTCCCCCGGGTCCTGGCCGCCGTCGGTGCCGAGGACCTCCACCTCGGACAGCTGAGCGGCGTTCCAGCCGGTGTTGTCGCTGACCTGTACGCGCACATAACGGGCCTTGGCGGTGACGTCGACCGTCACCTTGTTGCCGGATCCCGGGGCGAAGGCCCGCTTCGCCGCGGCCGACAGCGTGGTGAAGTCCCGCCCGTCGGAGCTCCCCTGGACGGCGACGGTCTCCGTGCGGGCCTCCCACGAGGCGGGGAGTTTCAGCACCACGTCGTCGATGTCGACCGTGCGCCCCAGGTCGATCTGCACCCACTGCGGGAACGAACCGGTGGGCCCTTCCCAGTACGTGGCCTGGCTGCCGTCGGTGACGTTGCCGGCGGGGTAGCCGTCATGGGTTCCCCCGGCCGTGACGGGCCTGCCGAGGGCCACGTTCTGCGCCGCCGCGGCGGCGGCATGGGCCGTCACCGGCACCAGCCCCACGGTCACCAGACCCGCGGTCACCAGTCCGGCGAGCCACCGCCATCTATGACGTGCCCCTGTCATTGCTGTCATGACGCTCCTTGAGGGGGTCCTCGGAGGCCCGGCACGGCGCGACTCACCGGCCTGTCATCCAAGTATTGAGTTGATCTGTTAATTTTTTGCAGCAGTTCGAGGACAGATTCACCTCAGGGGTCACCCTTGTCAACGGGTTCGACACGAACTCACCGCGAGATCCTGGGAGATGAGGCACTCCCCGGCTCCAGCGAACCTCAATCAGGCGTCGATATTTTGCTATGAGCGATCGACATATTGCAGATCTGGCAGGTGGCGGTGGGGCCAGAGGGCCCACGCGCGGGAACAGACGGAAAAGCCACCGCCCCGCGCCGAAGGCCCCGACCGAACGGGCCCGCGGTCCCCCGCCCCGGAAGCGAAGCGCTCTGAGCAGCCGTTAGTTGGTCGACGGCTGCCAGGCAAGGTAAACAAGGTCACACCCGCGTCATCTGCTGCCGGTCCGGGGATCTGACCTAGCATCCGACCATGACGGTCCTGCCTGACGACGGGCTCTCCCTGGCAGCCGAGTTCCCTGACGCGACACATGAGCAATGGCAGCACCTGGTCGCGGGTGTCCTGCGCAAGTCGGGCAAGGAAGTCTCGGCCGGCGATGCGGAGGACGCCCTGTCCACCGCGCTGGAGGACGGGCTGCGCGCCCGGCCCTTGTACACAGCCCACGACGACGCACCCGCAACCGGCCTGCCCGGCTTCGCCCCCTTCGTGCGCGGTGGCCGCGCCGAGGGGAACACGGTCGGCGGCTGGGACGTGCGCCAGCGGCACACCGTGGCCGACTCCGTCCCGGTGCTGGCCGACCTGGAGAACGGCGTCACGTCGCTGTGGCTGACGGTGGGGGGATCCACCGGCTTCCCCGTCTCCGCACTCGCGTCCGCACTCGACGGCGTCTATCTCGACCTGGCCCCGGTGGTGCTCGACGCGGGCGCCGAGGTCGACACCGCGGCACGTCAACTGCTCCGCCTCTACGACGAGTTGGACGTCCCCGCCGAGGCGGCCCGCGGCAACCTCGGCGCCGACCCGCTGGGTCACGAGGCACGCACCGGGGACACGTACGACACCGCGCCGGTGACCGCACTCGCCCGGCTGTGCGCCGAGGGGTACCCCGGGCTGCGCGCACTGACCGTGGACGCGCTGCCGTACCACGAGGCCGGGGGCTCGGCCGCTCAGGAACTGGGCGCCTCCCTCGCCACCGGCGTCGCCTATCTGCGGGAGCTGACCGCGGCGGGGCTGAGCGTCGAGCAGGCGGCGGGCCAGCTGGAGTTCCGCTACGCCGCGAGCGCCGACCAGTTCCTCACCGTCGCCAAGTTCCGTGCCGCACGCCGCCTCTGGGCCCGGGTGGCCGAGGCGTGCGGGGCACCGGGGTCGGGGGCGCAGCTCCAGCACGCGGTGACCTCGCCGGTGATGATGACGCGCCGCGACCCGTGGGTGAACATGCTGCGCACCACCATCGCGACCCTCGGCGCGGGAGTGGGCGGCGCGGACGCCGTGACGGTCCTGCCCTTCGACCACGCGCTCGGCCTGCCCGACGCGTTCGCCCGGCGCATCGCCCGCAACACCTCCACCATCCTGATCGAGGAATCGCACCTCGCCCGCGTGATCGACCCCGCGGGCGGCTCCTGGTACGTGGAGCGGCTGACCGACGAACTGGCCCACGCCGCCTGGGAGTTCTTCCAGCAGATCGAGCAGGCGGGCGGACAGGCCGCCGCGCTGCGCTCCGGCCTGGTCCGCGACCGGCTGGCCGACACCTGGTCCGCACGCAGCAAGAAGCTCGCCGAGCGGCGTGAACCGGTCACCGGCATCAGCGAGTTCCCGCATCTGGCGGAGAAGCCCGTGACCCGCGAGCCGGTCCCCGGGCCGCCGTCCGGCGGGCTGCCCCGGGTACGGCGGGACGAGGCGTTCGAGGCGCTGCGGGCCCGCTCCGACGCCCATCTCGCCGCGACCGGCGCCCGGCCCCGGGTGTATCTCGCCGCGCTCGGTCCGGCCGCCGCCCACAGCGCCCGGCTCACCTTCGCCGCCAACCTCTTCCAGGCGGGCGGCATCGAGCCCGTCACCGACGGCACCTTCGAGGAGAGCGGGGCCCTGGACGTGTGTCTGTGCTCCAGCGATCCGGTGTACGAGGAGCGGGCCGAGTCCACCGCGGCGTCCCTGCGGGACAGCGGCGCGCGGCATGTGTCCCTCGCCGGCCGACCGGGAGCGTACGCCGGGGTCGACACGTATGTCTTCGCCGGCTGCGACGCCGTGGCCGTACTGTCCGCCGCGCTCGACCGCATGGGAGTGTCCTGATGTCCAATCCATCGAGGCCCTCGCCCCCCTCGACCCCCTCGGATCCCTCCGTCCCCGACTTCTCGGCGATCGAACTGGGGACACCGTCCGTCGACGCCGGCACCGACGAGTGGCGCAGCGCGGTCAAGCGGGCCGCAGGCGGTGACGACCTGCTGTGGGAGACACCCGAGGGCATCCCGGTCAAGCCGCTGTACACCGGGCAGGACCTGGAAGGCCTGGACTTCCTGGAGACCTTCCCCGGCGTGGCGCCGTACCTGCGCGGCCCCTACCCCACGATGTACGTGAACCAGCCCTGGACGATCCGCCAGTACGCGGGTTTCTCCACGGCCGAGGAGTCGAACGCCTTCTACCGGCGCAACCTGGCGGCGGGTCAGAAGGGCCTGTCGGTCGCCTTCGACCTGCCCACCCACCGCGGCTACGACAGCGACCATCCGCGCGTCACGGGTGACGTCGGGATGGCCGGCGTGGCGATCGACTCGATCTACGACATGCGCCAGCTCTTCGACGGCATCCCGCTGGACCGCATGTCGGTGTCGATGACGATGAACGGCGCCGTGCTGCCGGTGCTGGCGCTGTACATCGTGGCGGCCGAGGAGCAGGGCGTACCGCCCGAGAAGCTGGCCGGGACCATCCAGAACGACATCCTCAAGGAGTTCATGGTCCGCAACACCTACATCTATCCGCCGAAGCCGTCGATGCGGATCATCTCCGACATCTTCGCCTACACCTCGCAGCGGATGCCCCGCTACAACTCCATCTCGATCTCCGGCTACCACATCCAAGAGGCGGGCGCGACAGCCGACTTGGAGCTCGCGTACACGCTCGCCGACGGGGTGGAGTACATCCGGGCCGGGCGGGAGGCGGGCCTGGACGTGGACGCGTTCGCGCCCCGGCTGAGCTTCTTCTGGGCGATCGGCATGAACTTCTTCATGGAGGTCGCCAAGCTGCGCGCGGCCCGCCTGCTCTGGGCGAAGCTGGTCAAGCAGTTCGACCCGCAGAACACCAAGTCCCTCTCGCTGCGCACCCATTCGCAGACGTCGGGCTGGTCGCTGACGGCGCAGGACGTCTTCAACAACGTCACGCGCACCTGTGTGGAGGCGATGGCGGCCACCCAGGGCCACACCCAGTCGCTGCACACCAACGCGCTCGACGAGGCCCTCGCGCTGCCCACCGACTTCTCCGCGCGCATCGCCCGCAACACCCAGCTGCTGCTCCAGCAGGAGTCCGGCACGACCCGCGTGATCGACCCGTGGGGCGGCAGCGCGTACGTGGAGAAGCTGACCCACGACCTCGCCCGCCGGGCCTGGCAGCACATCCAGGAGGTCGAGCAGGCCGGGGGCATGGCGCAGGCGATCGACGCGGGCATTCCGAAGCTGCGCGTGGAGGAGGCCGCGGCCCGTACCCAGGCCCGGATCGACTCCGGACGGCAGCCGGTGATCGGCGTGAACAAGTACCGGGTGGACTCCGACGAGCAGATCGAGGTCCTCAAGGTCGACAACTCCTCCGTGCGGGCCCAGCAGATCGCCAAGTTGCGGCGGCTGCGCGAGGAGCGCGACGAGGCCGCCTGCCGGCACGCGCTCGACGCCCTCACCCGGGCCGCGGCGGGGAACGGGAACCTGCTGGAGCTCGCGGTGGACGCGGCGCGCGCCAAGGCGACGGTCGGCGAGATCTCGGACGCCCTGGAGAAGGTGTACGGGCGGCACGCGGGGCAGATCCGTACGATCTCCGGTGTGTACCGCAACGAAGCAGGCGAGTCCCCGTCCGTGGACCGCACGCGCGCCCGCGTCGACGCGTTCGCCGAGGCCGAGGGCCGCCGCCCGCGCATCCTGGTCGCCAAGATGGGCCAGGACGGGCACGACCGCGGGCAGAAGGTGATCGCGACCGCCTTCGCCGACCTCGGCTTCGACGTGGACGTCGGCCCGCTGTTCCAGACCCCGGGCGAGGTGGCCCGCCAGGCCGTCGAGGCGGACGTGCACATCGTCGGGGTGTCGTCGCTGGCCGCCGGGCACCTCACCCTCGTCCCGGCCCTGCGCGAGGCGCTCGCCGAGGAGGGACGCGAGGACATCATGATCGTGGTGGGCGGTGTCATCCCGCCGCAGGACGTCGCCACGCTCCTGGAGATGGGCGCCGCCGCGGTGTTCCCGCCCGGCACGGTGATCCCGGACGCGGCCCACGACCTGGTGGCACGCCTCGCGGCCGACCTCGGGCACGACGACCTGTGAGCCGGTGAGTCCATGGCCATCGATCTCGACACGTATGTCAAGGGTGTCCTCGACGGGAAGCGCGCGGTCGTCGCCCGCGCGATCACGCTCGTCGAGTCCACCCGGCCCCAGCACCGGGCGCTGGCGCAGGAGTTGCTCACCGAGCTGCTGCCGCACAGCGGGCGGGCCCGGCGGATCGGTGTCAGCGGGGTGCCGGGGGTGGGCAAGTCGACGTTCATCGACGCCTTCGGCACGATGCTGACGGGCCTGGGCCACCGGGTGGCCGTGCTGGCCGTCGACCCGTCGTCCAGCCGGACCGGCGGGTCGATCCTCGGCGACAAGACCCGGATGGAGCGGCTCGCCGTCGATCCCGCGGCCTTCGTACGCCCCTCCCCCACGGCCGGCACGCTCGGCGGCGTCGCGAAGGCGACCCGTGAGTCGATCGTCGTCATGGAGGCCGCCGGATACGACGTGGTGCTCGTCGAGACCGTCGGCGTCGGCCAGTCCGAGACCGCTGTCGCGAACATGGTCGACTCCTTCCTGCTGCTGACGCTGGCGCGCACGGGCGACCAGTTGCAGGGCATCAAGAAGGGCGTCCTGGAGCTGGCCGACGTGGTCAGCGTCAACAAGGCGGACGGCCCGCACGCGCGCGACGCCCAGACGGCCGCGCGGGAACTCGCGGGCGCGCTGCGTCTGATGCACGGCAAGGACGCCTTCTGGACGCCGCCGGTGCTCAGTTGCAGCGCACGCGAGTCGACCGGTCTGGACACGGTCTGGGAGCGGCTCGAACAGCACCGCGCCCTGCTCGACTCCTCCGGGCGGCTCGCCGGGCGCCGTCGTGACCAGCAGGTCGACTGGACCTGGGCCATGGTCCGCGACGAACTGCTCGGCCGGCTCAGCGCCGACCCGCAGGTCCGCTCCCTGGCCCCGGAGCTGGAGCGGCAGGTCCGCGACGGTGAGCTGACCGCCACCCTGGCCGCCGAGCGCATCCTGGACGCCTTCAGGAGCCGGTGAGCCCCGCGGTCGGTTCGTGTTAATCTCAGCCGTTTGGGCGGTCCCAGTTCATCGGTCAGTCACCCCTGCCGGGCCTTCCTCGGTACGTTCCCCTCACGGAAGGCTTCTCATGAACCACCCGGCCACCTCCTTCTCCGACCTGGACCTGCCCGCCGAGGTGCTGCGCACCCTCACCGAGCTCGGCATGCGCGAACCGTTCCCGATCCAGGCGGCCACGCTGCCCGACTCCCTCGCCGGACGCGACGTCCTGGGGCGCGGGCGGACCGGATCGGGCAAGACGCTCGCCTTCGGCCTGCCGCTGCTCGCCCGGACGGCCGGACGGCGGGCGGAGCCGAAGCAGCCCCTCGCCCTCGTCCTCGTCCCCACCCGGGAACTGGCCCAGCAGGTGACCGAGGCGCTCGCGCCGTACGCGGAAGCGCTCCGGCTGCGGATGGCCACGGTCGTCGGCGGTATGTCGATCGGCCGGCAGATCGCCGCGCTGCGCGACGGGGCCGAGGTCGTCGTCGCCACCCCCGGCCGGCTGCACGACCTCGTCGAACGCAAGGCCTGCCGCCTCGGGCGCGTGCGGATCACCGTCCTCGACGAGGCCGACCAGATGTGCGACATGGGATTTCTGCCGCAGGTCACCGAGGTCCTCGACCAGGTGCACCCCGACGGTCAGCGGATGCTGTTCTCCGCCACCCTGGACCGCGATGTCGACCAGTTGGTGACCCGCTACCTCCACTCGCCCGTCGTGCACACGGCCGACCCGGCGACGAGCTCGGTCACGACGATGGACCACCACGTCCTGGTCGTCCACGGACCCGACCGGTACGCGGTCATCACCGAGATCGCCGCCCGTGACGGCCGCGTCCTGCTGTTCCTGGACACCAAGCACGGCGTCGACCAGCTCACCCGGCATCTGCGGGCCAGCGGCGTGCACGCCGCGGCCCTGCACAGCGGCAAGTCCCAGCCGCAGCGCACACGGACGCTCGCGCAGTTCAAGAACGGCCAGGTCACCGCGCTGGTGGCGACCAATGTCGCGGCCCGCGGCCTGCACATCGACGACCTCGACCTCGTGGTGAACGCCGACCCGCCCACCGACTCCAAGGACTATCTGCACCGCGCGGGCCGCACCGCGCGGGCCGGGGAGTCCGGCCGGGTCGTCACGCTGGTGCTGTCGGGCCAGCGCCGCGAGGTGAGCCGGCTCATGGCCGAGGCCCGCATCGACCCGAAGGTCACCAAGGTGCGCTCGGGCGAGGCGGAGCTGACCCGGATCACCGGGGCGAGGCCCCCGTCGGGCAAGCCCCTCGACGGCGGCCCCGCCGCGGCCCGGCCGAAGAACACCAACACGCCGTTCCGCGGCCTGGGCACCACCAAGGACACCTCCCGCGGCAGGTCCCGCAAGTCGGACGAGGCCCGCAAGCTCGCCGAGGCGCGCAAGGCGGCTCAGGTGCGGCGCGGCCGCTGAGGTCGCCGGGCGGGCTCGAGGCTCACGCGGCGCGCGTGATCGTGACCTTGAGGTGCTTCATGAGCGGCTGGTCGCTCTGCGTGCTGTAGTCGCCGATGGCGCACAGCACGTTCATCTCCGGCATGTACCCGGCGGCGCAGCCGCGCGGCATGTCGTAGGGGACGGCGAGGTAGCCGTGGAGACGACGCCGGCTGCCGTCCTTGGCGATGCTCGTGATGTCGACGGGGTCGAACTCCGCGACACCTCTTTCGCGCATGTCGTCCTTGTTCATGAAGACGAGCGTGCGCAGGTTCTTGATGCCGCGGTAGCGGTCGTTGTCGGAGTAGATCGTGGTGTTCCACTGGTCGTGGGAGCGCATCGTGCCCAGCGCCAGGGTGCCGGGTTCGGGCACCACGTCGGGCAGGGCGGCGGCGGAGAACTCGGCGCGGCCCGACGGGGTGAGGAAGACCAGTTCGCGGGCGGGCTGCTTGATCCGGAAGCCGAGCGGCAGCCGGACCCGGCGGTTGCAGTCCTCGAAGCCGTCGAGGACCTGGGCCATGGTGTCGCGGATGCGGTCGTAGTCCTCGACGTACCACTCCCAGGGGGTGTCGCTGCCGGGCAGTGCGGCGCGCGCCATGCCCGCGATGATCGCGGGCTCGGACAGCAGGTGCTTCGACGCGGGTCGCTTCATGCCCACGGAGAGGTGCACCATGCTCATCGAGTCCTCGACGGACGTGCTCTGCAGGCCGCCGCGCTGCTGGTCCTTCTCGGTGCGGCCCAGGCAGGGCAGGATCAGCGCCGTGCGCCCGTGGACGAGATGGCTGCGGTTCAGCTTGGTGCTCACCTGGACGGTGAGGTCGCAGGTGCGCAGTGCCTCGTACGTGTACGGGGTGTCGGGCGCGGCCAGCGCGAAGTTGCCGCCCATACCGACGAACACCTTCACGTCGCCGCGCCGCATCGCCTCGATGGTGCCGACGGTGTCCAGGCCGTGCTCGCGGGGCGGGTCGATAGTGCAGACCGCGGCGAGCCGGTCCAGGAACGGCCCGGCGGGGCGGTGGTCGATGCCGCAGGTGCGGTTGCCCTGGACGTTGCTGTGGCCGCGGACGGGCGACGGTCCCGCTCCCTCGCGGCCCAGATTGCCGCGCAGCAGAAGCACGTTGACGATCTCCCGCACGGTGTCGACGCCGTGCTCGTGCTGGCTGACGCCGAGGCACCAGCTGATGATGCTGCGGTCGGCGTCGCGGTAGACGCGCGCCGCTTCGAGGACGGCGTCGCGGCCGAGGCCCGACTGCTGCTCGATCTCCTCCCAGGACGTGGCCTCGCACCGGGCGCGGTACGCGTCGAAGCCCGTGGTGTGGCGGTCGATGAACTCCTGGTCGACGGCCTTGGGGTCGGTCCGGGACTGCTCCAGGATCGCCTTGGCCATGCCGCGCAGGAGTGCCATGTCGCCGCCGATGCGCGGCTGGAGGTTCAGCGTGCTGGTGCGGGTGGCCTTGAACAGCGCCATGTCCGTGAAGTCGTGCGGGACGATGGTGCGCGTCGCGGCCGCCTCGACCAGCGGGTTGATGTGCACGATGTGCGCGCCCCGGTCATGGGCCGCGGCCAGCGCGGTCAGCATCCGGGGCGCGTTGGAGGCGGCGTTGACCCCCATGATGAACAGGGCGTCGGTGGTCTCCCAGTCCTTGAGGTCGACGGTGCCCTTGCCGGTCCCCAAGGACGCCGTCAGGGCACGGCCGCTCGCCTCGTGGCACATGTTGGAGCAGTCGGGCAGATTGTTGGTGCCCAGTTCGCGGGCCATCAACTGGTAGAGGAACGTGGCCTCGTTGCCCAGGCGGCCCGAGGTGTAGAAGGACGCCTGGTCCGGGTGGTCGAGCTCCCGCAGGGTGCGCCCGACCAGTTCGAACGCGTCGTGCCAACCGATCGGTACGTAGTGGTCGGACTCGGGGTCGTAGACCATGGGCTCGGTCAGGCGGCCCTGGTCCTCCAGCGCGAAGTCGCTCCACTCGGACAGCTCGGTCACCGTATGGGCGGCGAAGAACTCGCGGCCGACCCGTTTGGGGGTCATCTCCCAGGTGACGTGCTTGATGCCGTTCTCGCAGATGTCCAGGTGCAGGCCCTTGGTGTCGTCGGGCCACGCGCATCCCGGGCAGTCGAAGCCGCCGTTCTCGTGGTTCATCTTCAGGATCGCCCGCGGCCCGTCCACCAGCGCGCGTTCCTTCACCAGGAACTGCCCCACGCTCTTGGCCGCGCCCCATCCCGCGGCCGGGTGGTGGTAGGGGTGGGATTCCGGTGCGCCCTGTGGTGCGGGCCCGACCCGGGGTTCTTCCTGCGCGTCTCGCGGGGCGTTCACGACTGTCACCTTTCGCCGTCCGGGCGCGGGCCGGTGCACGGCACTCACCGTTTCAGGCTAGGACGGGTGATCAGGTGCCGCCATGTGACGGCCGGGCGGTGCGTCCCGTCAGGAATGCAGGGCCAGGAACGGTGCCAGTGCCAGCAGGAACGCGACCAGCGCGAACTTCAGACGCCGTGCCGGCAGCGCCCGGGCGATCCGCCAGCCGATCAGCACTCCGGCCAGTTCGGGGATGCCGACCACCGCCGCCGGTACCCACTGCACATCACCGTGGGCCGCGTAGGCCACGGTGCCCACGCTCGCGATGACGATGGACTGCGCCTGTGCGGCGGCCAGTGCCACGAGGACCGGCAGCCCCGCCACGACGAGGAGGGGCACGCTCAGCATGGGGCCGCCGAGACCGAACAGGCCCGCCGCGAACGCGACGACGACGCCGATCACGACCGTACGGGCCATGGGGACACCGGGGTCCGGCGCGTCCGGCAGGAGCAGCCCGGCGGGCGGTGCGGCGGGGCTGCGCCCCTCGCGCACCCACACCAGGATCCCGGTGACCGCGACCGCACAGGCCAGCAGGATCCCGAACCCGCGGCCCGCGACGAGGGTGTTGCACAGCACCCCGAGCGGCGCGCCGACCACGGCGACACCGGCGAGGACGGCCGCGCAGCGCCGCGCGCCCACCGCCCGCAGCTGCCCCGAGCGCACGTACGCGGCCGTGCCCAGCAGCCCCGTGGCGACGTGGGTGACGATCGCGGTGCCGGCCACCCCGGACGGGGTCAGATCGGAGAACAGGAACAGGCCGATGGTCGGCAGCACTCCGCCGGGCCCCAGCGCGGTGATGCCGATCCCGCCGAGCAGCCCGGCCACCGCCAGCAGCACGACGTGCGTCGCGTCCAGGGTCATCTCACTCCCCCGGCCTCTGCGACCGGGCCCTCGGCAGCACGGTGCGCAGGGCGAAACGGTCGGCGCGCACCCGCAGCGACTCGACGTCGACCGGTCGGCCGTCCGCGAGCCGGGTCAACCGGTCGATGGTGAACAGCGCGGCGCCGTCCGCCACCTCCAGCAGCCGTGCGGTGTCCGGTTCGGCGGTGACGGCGTGCACGGTGACCTCGGCGCTGCCGAGCCGGGTGCCGCTGGTCTCCTCGATGAGCGCGAACAGGTCGCGGTCCGTCAGACGGCGGTCGAGCAGGGGGCGTCCGATGTCGGGGGCGAGCCATGTCGAGTCGAGCGAGAGCGGCGTGCCGTCGAGGCGTCTGAGCCGCTCGATGTACACGGCGTCGCAGCGGTCGGCGAGTCCCAGTCGTTCGGTGATCGCCGGCGGGGCGTGCGGGACGAGGCGGGCCTCGCGCACCTCGTTGGTGACCGTGCCGTACGGGGTCAGTTCCTCGGCGAGGCCGACCAGCCGGTCCAGGCCGTGACCGCACTTGCGCGCCGTGACGAGGGTGCCGATGCCGCGGCGCCGGGTGACGAGTCCTTCGTCGCGCAGCAGGTTCAGCGCCTCGCGGACCACGTTCCGGGTGGCTCCGAGGGACCGCCCGAGGATCCGCTCGTCCGGCAGCGCGCCGTCCGCGTAGTCGCCGTCGACGATCCGTTGCCGCAGCACGTCGGCGGCACGGCGTGCCCGGGCCGCGCGTCCGGCGCTGCCGTCGTACGTCCCGGAACCCGTCCCTGCACCGTCTCCGCCCGCCATGTCCCGCCTCTCTCCGAGACGGCAGACCGTACGCGCACTCGTGTTTCGCCGGAGTTACGCCACCCGTTCCGACCTGCGCGAACGTCTGACCAGGGGCTCAGCGCCCGGCGCGCACGGCAACGCCGCCCCCGCCCATGCTCAGTGGTCCACCCCGAGTCCCCGGAGCAGCATCGGCAGCGAGGAGTGCAGCTCGCGCTGCCAGTAGGCCCAGCCATGGGTTCCCGGGCCGTAGAAGTGGGTGGTCAGGCGGCGGGCGCCGAGGCGGTCGAGTTCGCCGGCCAGAGCCTGGTTCTGCCGGTTGAAGTCCGCTTCGAGCGCGCTGGTGGTGCCGGGCGGGTCGAGCGGGCCCGTGGTGCCGTCGCCGCACGAGAGGTAGACGGGGATCCGGGTGAGGCCCTTGGCCAGGTGGTACGGGTCGTGGGCCGCCCAGATGTCGCGCTGGGCGACGGGGTCGCCCCAGACCTTGCGCGGGTCGTCGCCCTGGCCGGCGAAGAAGCCCATGATCCGGTCGACGGACTCGTCGTTCAGGAGCGGGTGCACGGATCCGGAGTACGCCGCTGCCGCCTTGAACATGCCCGGGTGCCGGGCGGCGTACATGAGGGCGCCCTGGCCGCCCATGGACAGGCCCGCCACGACGCGGCGGGCGCCCGCTCCCCAGTCGCGTTCGAGGAGCCCGCGCAGCTCCTGGGTGTGGAAGGTCTCCCAGGCCGGGTCGCCGCCCTGTCCGTCGTTCCACCAGTCGCTGTACCAGCCGTTCCAGCCGGCCTCCGGCATGACCACGAGGACGTCGCGCAGGCTGTCGACGCGGGCGACGTCGGTGAGGTTCGTCCAGGAGGTGTAGTCGCCGCAGCAGCCGTGCAGCAGCCACAGGGTGGGCCAGTGGTGACGGCGGTCCTTCGGGTTCCAGCCGTCGGGGGTGAGCAGGCGGACGTTCACCGTGCGGCCGCCGAGCGCGGATGAGCGTACGGACAGGTCCACCTGCCGGTCGGCGACCCGGGTGACCGCGACGACCTCGGCGCCGCGGGAGGCCGTGGCCGGGTTCGCGGCCAGTGCTGTCGAGTTCGGTACGAGGGTGAGCAGCAGGGCGGACAGAACGAGCAGCAGGGGTCTGGTCCAGCGGATCGAGGCGGCGGTCATGGCGGCTCCCGTCGGTCGGGTCAGGTGCGGTCGGGGAGGATCAACAGGGCGTCCCCGACCGGGCGTTCACCGGTGGCGTCGGACGGATCGCCCAGCACTTCGCCGTCGGCGACCATGGTGGTGGAGCCGCCGCCGTCGAGGTTGATCGCGTCGCGCAGGCCCAGTGCCTTCGCGACCGCGGCGCTCTCCGGGATGCTGAGTCCGAGCGCGCCGGTGCTGCGCCCGTCGGCGGTGACGAGCACGGTCCGTCCGGCGGCGTCCACGCCGGCCAGCGTGCGCGGATTCCGTTTGTGCGCCCAGCCGTAGAAGAAGCTCGGGTTGCCGGGCTGGACCATCCCGTCGGCGGCCGGGGTGACGTGCAGCCGGCCGTCGCGGACCAGTTCGGGGCCGCCGTTGACGATGCTCGTCCCGCGGGGCGTCGGGACGGGACGCCCCGCGGTGTCCCTCAACCCGCCCTGGAATGCGAGCTTCCGGCCCGTCTTCGCGACGGCGGCCAGGGCCGCGACGTTCCGGCCGGTGGCCTGGACGGAGCTGCCGCCGTCCGGCAGCGCACCGCCCCGCGGGGAGCGCACCTCGGTCACCCGGCCGTGCCGGTCGAGCACCGCCTCCAGCCCGTCGCCCTCGGGGGTCCGCTGTCCGAACTCCGGGGTGAAGGCGACGAGTTCGTCGGGGTCGGTGCAGGTCGTGTCGTGCAGGGGCGCCGAGGTGGGGGTGTCGTCGGCGGTGCCGCCGCAGTTCCTGATCAGGCCCGGCACCCGGTCGATGCCGTCCAGGGGCAGGACCTCGCCCCCACCGACGATCCGGCCCCGCCAGGTGAACCGCTCGACCCGGGTCCCGCGGGCGGAGTCCCGGACGACCAGGCCCGGCCGCCCGTTCACCGTCTCGCTCAGCAGCCGGCCGTCGTAGACGCCGACGCCGGCCGGGTCCCCGGGAGCGCCGGCGCGCGGGTCGAGGACGAAGAAGCCGGCGTTGACGGCCGCGGTCGCGCCGGCCGCCGCGGCCAGCTCGCTGGTCGTCTCGCGATTCTCCAGATCCGGGCCGTACGAGGCCCGCAGTGCGCCGCGGAACCGGTGCGGGTCGACGGTGAGCACGTCGATCCGCCAGGGTCCGCGGTCCGTGGGGTTCCCGTCCCATCCGGTGTACGCGGCCGCGCCGGTGTACCCGGCCGTGCGCAGCCGGGTGCGTTCGGCCGTCACCGCCGCCTCGGAGTCGAACCGGCCGACCCGGACCCGCCACCCGAGCGATCCCCCGGCGTGGTCCGCCACGGCCGGGGTGACGACGTCCTCGGCGCGGGCGTCGAAGCCGTCCGCGCGCAGGTCCGCGGCGAGTTCGTCGGCGCTGGCCCGGTCCTTCAGCGCTGTCGGGGGCGCGTCGGGGTCCGGGGAGCCGGCACCGCCGGGGATGGAGACCTCGACCGTCCACGGCAGGGGCGAGGCGTCCGCGCCGCGCACGATCCGGGTGAGGGTGACACCGGGCTGGAGCGTCCGGGTGGTGCGGGTCTCGGACAGGTCGGGGGCGCCGAGCGGCAGGCCGCGGTGCGCCCCGGGCCGCGGCGCCGAGGACGCCGGCGCCGGCAGGGACCCGAGCACGGCGAGGACGGACAGCACCGCGCCCGCGCCGAACAGTCTGCTGTTCACGAACCCCCCACGGGACGCCACTGCGCAAGCCGGACGGGCGTCCGGTGCAGGACGGCCCTCGCAACGGTGCGTGTGGTCGAGACCACCAGTCAAGGCATGTACACGTAATTCATCCGGCCGTTCCGGACCGCTGGGCCGGCCGTCGCCCGCCCGACCTCTCACCGCTCCCCCGGGCGCCGGACCTTCCTATGCCGCGGGCGCCGCCGTGCTCTTGCGCTTGACCAGGCTCGTCGCCAACTCCAGCCGTGTCGTGACCGGTTCGCCCCTCCGCAGGCGCATCAGCATCTGCACCGCCTCCTCGGCCATCTGCCGCAGCGGCTGGTGGACGGTCGTGAGGGCGGGGCTCGACCACTGGGCCAGGGGCACGTCGTCGTAGCCGACCACGGACAGGTCCTCCGGGACCCGCAGCCCGCGCAGGCGAGCCGCCTCCAGCACGCCGAGGGCCTGCAGATCGCTGCCCGCGAAGATCGCGGTCGGCGGTTCGGGCAGGTCGAGCAGCTCCACCGCGCGCTCGCGGCC
Organism: Streptomyces sp. YJ-C3; assembly: GCF_053891275.1. Lineage (NCBI taxonomy): Bacteria > Bacillati > Actinomycetota > Actinomycetes > Kitasatosporales > Streptomycetaceae > Streptomyces > Streptomyces sp. YJ-C3. Next base: position 5,122,874 of record NZ_CM132685.1, read on the forward strand.
GCCCTCGACGTGGAAGTCCCCGTACCGCACGAGCTCGGGGTCGGCCGGGAGTCCGGCCATGCTCAGCGCCGAGCGGTAGCCGTCGAGGCGGGCCAGCGAGCACAGCATGTCGCCGGGGCCCGTGATGATGCCGATGCGCCGGTGGCCGAGTTCGAGCAGGTGCCGGGTGGCGACCAGGCCGCCGTTCCAGTTGGCCGAGCCGACGGAGGGCACGTCCGGCTCGGGGTCTCCGGCCGGGTCGATGATGACGAACGGGATGGAGCGCGACCGCAGCCGCTGCTTGACCTCGGCGGGCAGCGCCGAGAAGACCAGGACCACGCCGCGCGGCCTGCGCTGCAGCACGCCCTCGATCCACTCGGGCCCCGGCGCCTGACGGGTGCCGCTCTCGGTGAGCACCACGCTGGCCTGCTGGGCCTTGGCGACCTTCTCGACGCCCCGGATGAGCTCCAGCGCCCAGACGCTCTCCAGCTCGTGGAAGACCAGCTCGATGAGCGGGGCCTCCCGCGCGGCCCGGGTCGTGCGCCGGTAGGCGTGCTCCTCCAGGAGGTTCTCCACCCGGGTCCGTGTCGGGCCCGCGACGTCCTGGCGCCCGTTGAGCACTTTCGAAACTGTCGAAAGGGAGACCCCCGCCTCCTGGGCCACCTGCGCCAGGGTGATGCGGCCCAACTCCTCGTCATCTCGCATGGTGAGGAGCATAAGCCACCGCCAAGTCCCCCCGCCTCGTAACGCTTTGGTAACCCGACGCCCCGGGGTTGACCCCTCTCTGGGCGACACCTACCGTCCCGACGTGTGAACTTTCGGTAGCTGGACCGAAAGAGTTTCGAGAGGCGGGACCATGACCCTACGCGCACGGTTGCCGAGAACTGTCGCCGCCGGCGGTGCGGCGCTGACACTGCTGTTCGCCCTGGCCGGATGCGGTGGCTCCGACGCGGCCGGCGACGACGGGAAGATCCACGTCCTGGTGTACGGGGACTCGGCGAACAAGGTGGAGAAGCAGCTGATCGCCGACTTCAACAAGAAGTCGAAGGTGAAGGCGGTCCTGGACACCATCCCGGGCGCCGACTACCAGGCCAAGTTGCAGACGATCATCAGCAGCAAGCAGGCCCCGGACGTCTTCTACAACTGGGGCGGCGGCAGCATCAAGCCCTTCGTGGACGCGGGACTGCTCCTCCCCCTCGACGACTTCATCGCCGAGGACCCGAAGCTCAAGTCGAACTTCCTGCCGTCCGTGTTCAACAGCGCCACGGTCGACGGCAAGCCGTACGGCATCCCCATGCGCGGCACCCAGCCGGTGCTCCTGTTCCACAACAAGAAGGTGCTCGACAAGGCGGGCGTCGAGCCGCCCACGACGTGGGACGGACTGCTCGCCGCGGTCAAGGCGCTCAAGGCCGAGGGCGTCACCCCGATCGCGCTCGGCGGCGGCGACCGCTGGCCGACCCTCATGTGGTTCGAGTACCTCTACGACCGCATCGCCGGTCCCGACCTGTTCCAGAAGGCCCTCGACGGCGACAAGGACGCCTGGGCGAGTGCCGACAGCAAGAAGGCGCTCGGCATGATCAGGGAACTGGTCGACGCCGGGGCGTTCGGCTCCAACTTCGACTCCGTGAAGTTCACCGACCAGGGCTCGCCCACGCTGCTCGCCACCGGCAAGGCCGGCTTCGAGCTGATGGGGTCCTGGGAGTACTCGACCCAGCAGGACGCCCACCCCGAGTTCGCGAAGAAGGACTTCGGTTACACCGCCTTCCCGTCCGTCGAGGGCGGCAAGGGCGACGCGGCCGACCTGGTCGGCAACACCAACAACTTCTACTCCGTCCTCAAGAAGACGAAGCACCCCGATGCCGTCGCCGAGTTCCTGAAGATGCAGTACTCGGACGAGTTCGTGAAGGCGCATCTCGGCATCGGCAACCTGCCCACCACGACGAACACGGCCGACCATCTCGACGAGGCCGTGAGCCCCGACTACGCGAAGTTCCAGTACGACCTCGTGAAGAAGGCCCCGTCGTTCCAGCTGTCGTGGGACCAGGCCTACCCGCAGTCCGCGGCGACGTCGATGTACCAGGCGATCCAGCAGTTCTTCAACGGATCGCTGGACGCGGACGGCTTCGTCAAGGCGATGCAGGCCCTGCCCACCTCATGACCGACGAGCCCCTGCGCGCCCGCGCGACCCCGGCCCGCGGCGACGGCGGCGGTGCCGGGGTGGGCCGCCCCGGTGTCGGCTGGGCGGTCCCCGCCGCGGTGTTCTTCGCTCTCTTCGCCCTCGTTCCGCTGGTCCTGGTCGCCGTTCTGTCGTTCGCGAGCTGGAACGGCCTGACCGACCCGGAGTTCGTCGGCCTCGACAACTGGCAACGGCTCCTCGACGACCCGGTCATGCTCAAGAGCCTGTGGCTGAGCGTCCTGCTGACCGTGCTCGGCGTCGCCGTACAGACGCCGCTCAGTCTGCTCCTCGGTGTCTGGGCGGCCGGGCACCAGCGCAACCGGGCCGTCCTGTCGGCGATCTACTTCGTCCCGCTGCTGCTGTCCGCCGCCGCCGTGTCCGTCCTGTGGCGCGCCGTCCTCGACCCGAACTTCGGGGTGCCGGCGCAGGCCGCGTGGCTGTTCGGCGACGGCAATCTCTTCGGGCACCAGGCCACCGCGATCGGCGTCCTCGTGTTCGTGAGCACCTGGCAGTTCACACCGCTGCACACGCTCATCTACCAGGGCGCCGCCCGCGCCGTGCCGCCGGTCCTCTACCAGGCGGCGCAGATCGACGGCGCGGGCACGGTGCGCCAGTTCTTCCACATCACCCTGCCGCAACTGCGCAACAGCATCATCACCTCGACGATCCTGATGGTGGTCGGCGGCCTCACCACGTTCGACACGGTGCTGATCCTCACCCAGGGCGGGCCCGGCACGGACACCACCATCAGCGCGTACTACATGTACCAAAAGGCGTTCAAGAGCTTCGACTACGGAGCGGCCTCCGCGGTCGGGCTGCTCCTGGTCCTCGTCGCCACGGTCGTCTCGCTCGTCATGGTGCGCCTGTCCGGCTACGACAAGATGCGCAGCCAGATGGAGGGACTGTGATGAGCGCCAGGACCGGGGCAAGGCGGCGCGAGCGCCCCAACTACCTCGCCGGATTCGGCTCGTTGATCTGGCTGTTCCTGGTCGGCCTGCCGCTGTACGTGATGCTGGTGGCCACGTTCCAGTCGCGCGCCGACTACGGCGGGAACGGACCGCTGTCGCTCCCCCGGCACTTCACGCTCGACAACTACGTCGACAACTTCAACAGCGGTTTCGGGCAGTACTTCGTCAACACCCTCGTCGTCACGGTCAGCGTGGTCGGCATCGTCCTGCTGCTCGTGCCCCCGCTCGCGTACGCCATCGTGCGCGGCCGCGGCCGGCTCACCGGCGGGGTGTTCCGGCTGTTCCTGCTGGGCCTCGCGATCCCCGCGCAGGCCGTCATCGTGCCGATGTTCTACGTGATCAGCGAGGCCGGCCTCTACGACCACCTCATAGGCGTCATCCTGCCGACGGCCGCCTTCGCGATGCCCGTGTGCACGCTCATCCTGACCGGGGCCATGCGGGACATCACGCCGGAGCTGTACGAGGCGATGACGATGGACGGCGCGTCACCGTGGCGGACCTTCTTCCGGCTGGTCCTGCCGCTGTCCCGCAGTGGTCTGTCCACCATCACGGTGTACTCCGCGCTGCAGGCGTGGAACGGCTTCCTGTTCCCGCTGGTGCTCACCCAGTCCGCGGACTCCAAGGTCATCACCATGGGGCTCTACGACTTCCAGACCGAACACGGCGTCGACATCCCCGGCCTGCTCTCCGCGGTCGTGCTGTCCATGCTGCCCATCCTGATCGTCTACCTGTTCGCCCGTCGTGCCCTGGTCCAGGGGCTGATGGGAGTCGGAGGAAAGTGACCGACCACATGAGCCGAACGGACCGGGACGCCGCGTCCCCCGCCCCGCTGTGGCGCGATCCGAGCGCCGCGCCCGCCGACCGGGCCGACGCGCTGCTCGCGGCGATGTCCCTCGAGGAGAAGATCGCCCAGCTCTTCGGGGTCTGGGTCGGCGCCTCGGCGGAGGGCGGCGACGTCGCCCCGTACCAGCACGACATGGAAGAGGCGGTCGACCTCGACGAGCTGCTCCCGCACGGGCTCGGCCAGTTGACCCGGCCCTTCGGGACCGCGCCCGTGGACCCGGCCGTCGGCGCCCTCTCGCTGGCGCGCACGCAGCGGCGGATCGCCGCGGCGAACCGGTTCGGGATCCCCGCCCTCGCGCATGAGGAGTGCCTCGCCGGGTTCGCCGCCTGGGGCGCCACGGCGTATCCGGTGCCGCTGTCCTGGGGCGCCACGTTCGACCCGGCGCTGGTCCGCGCGATGGCCACGGCGATCGGGCGCGACCTGCGCTCGGTAGGCATCCACCAGGGGCTCGCCCCGGTGCTCGACGTCGTACGCGATGCCCGCTGGGGCCGCGTCGAGGAGACGATCGGAGAGGACCCTTACCTCGTCGGCACCGTCGCCACCGCCTACGTCCAGGGCCTGGAGTCCGCCGGGATCGTCGCCACGCTCAAGCACTTCGCCGGGTACTCCGCGTCCAGGGCGGGACGCAATCTCGCCCCCGTCTCCATGGGGCCGCGCGAGTTCGCCGACGTGGTGCTGCCGCCGTTCGAGATGGCCGTGCGGGAGAGCGGCGTCCGGTCGGTGATGCACGCCTACACCGACACCGACGGCATCCCGTCCGCCGCCGACGAGCAGCTCCTGACCGGGCTGCTCCGCGACACCTGGGGGTTCGAGGGGACCGTCGTCGCCGACTACTTCGGGATCGCGTTCCTCCAGACCCTGCACGGGGTGGCCGGTTCCCTCGCGGAGGCCGCCGGCACCGCGCTCACCGCCGGGGTCGACGTGGAACTGCCGACGGTGAAGGCCTTCGGTGAACCGCTGCGCAAGGCGGTCGCCGACGGGCTCGTACCGGAGCACCTGGTGGATCGGGCGGCCCGCCGGGTCCTCGCCCAGAAAGCCGAGTCGGGCCTGCTGGACCCGGACTGGGACCCGACCCCCGCCAGGCTCACCGGCACCGACGCGGAACGCGTGCGGAGCTCCGTCGACCTCGACCCCGAGGGCAATCGCGACCTGGCCCGCCGCATCGCCGAGGAGTCCGCGGTGCTCCTGACCAACGACGGCACCCTCCCCCTGGCCCCGGCGCCGGGGGCCCGCGTCGCCGTGATCGGTCCGCTCGCCGAGGAGCCCACGGCCGTACTGGGGTGCTACTCGTTCCCGGTGCACGTCGGCAGCCGTACGCCGGACACGCCGCTCGGCATCGAACTGCCCACGCTGCACGAGGCGTTGGCGGCGGAGTTCCCCGGCAACGAGGTCGTCGTGGCGCGCGGCCTCGACGAGGTCGACGCGCCGCGCGGGGCCGGTTTCGCCGCGGCCGTCGAGCTGGCACGCGGCGCCGATGTGGTCGTCGCCGCGCTCGGCGACCGGGCCGGCCTGTTCGGGCGGGGCACCAGCGGCGAGGGGTGCGACGCCGCCTCCCTCGCTCTGCCCGGCGCTCAACAGGAACTGCTCGACGCACTCCTCGACACCGGCACTCCGGTCGTCGTGACGATGCTCGCCGGCCGCCCCTACGCCCTCGGGCGGGCGGCGGAGGAGGCGGCCGCCGTGGTGCAGACGTTCTTCCCCGGCGAGGAGGGCACCCGCGCGCTGGCCGGGATCCTCAGCGGTCGTGTGCTCCCGTCGGGGCGGCTGCCGATCGGCGTGCCCCGGCAGCCGGGTGCGCAGCCCGCGACCTATCTCGCGGCGCGCCTCGGCCAGGCCTCCGAGGTGTCGAACCTCGATCCGGGCCCGGCCTTCGGTTTCGGACACGGCCTGGCCTACACGACGTTCGAGTGGAGCGACCTGGACGTGCCCGGCCGGATCGCCGCCACCGACGGCGAGTTCGAGATCGCCTGCACGGTCCGCAACAGCGGATCGCGGCCCGGCACCGAGGTCGTACAGCTCTATCTGCACGATCCGGTCGCCTCGGTGGTGCAGCCCGTGCAGCGTCTCGTCGGCTACGTACGTCTCGACGAGCTGGCGCCGGGCGAAGCGGTCCGGGTCCGGGCCCGGGTTCCGGCCGATCTCGCCGCGTTCACCGGGCGTGCGGGCCGGCGCGTCGTCGAGCCCGGCGAGCTGGAGCTGCGGCTGAGCGCGTCGAGCACGCGTCCGCTGCTGACCGCGCGCGTCACCCTGACCGGCCCGGTGCGGGAGGTCGACCACGGCCGTCGCCTGCACGCGCACCTGACGACGGAGCCGGCGCCGGTCGCCTGACCGGTTCGGTGTGCCCGGCCGTCGGTCAGGACGGCCGGGCTCCGGCATGTCGACATACTTTCGGGAGTCCGGAACGGTCAGCGACTGCCGGCGCGTGACGGGTGTCAGACCAGGGACGCGCCGTGCGGGACGACGACGCCGTAGAGGTCGGCGATCGTGGCGAGCGCGCCACGGTGGATCTGGTCCGCGGGCAGCTCCGTGCCCAGGGACGACAAGGGCCGCGTGGCGCTGGCGTCGGCGACGACCGTGGGCCGGTTCCCGCGCAGGAACGAGCCCTGCGCGGTGAACAGCACGCACATGTGCGTCATGAACCCGACCACGATCACGTCCTTGTGCCCGGCGGCATCGACATGGTCACCGAGGTCGGTGTTCACGAAGGAGTCCGGGGCCTGCTTGACGACGACGGGCTCGCCCTCGACCGGGGCCACGCGCGGGTGGATCCGGCCGATGTCCTCGCGGATGTCGTACGGGGTGCCCGGGCCGCCGTCGTGCATGACGTGCACGACCGTCGCGCCCGCCGCCCTGGCCCGGGCGAGGAGTCCGGCGGCGGCGTCGAGCGCGGCCTGCCAGCCCTCCAGCTCCAGGACGCCACGGGTGTACGTGTTCTGGTAGTCGACCAGGATCAGGGTCGAGTCGGCGAGCGACGCGGGCGTCTCGTCGAAGCCGTTGAGCGCGCGCAGGGTCGTCGTAGCCATGGGAGTACCACCTCAGGATTCGTACGGGTTCTCGCAGGTCACCGCGTGGTGAGCCACGTCTGGAACGCTATGCGCGGTCCGCCGATGTCTGCAATGTCATCTAGCATGCAGATCCGGACATCGCCGCCGCCGTGCCCTGCCGGTCCGGCGACACCGGTCCGGACCTCACCGTTGCCGATCCACCCGGGGGACCCGTTGAGCACCGTCGAGCGCCTCGTCGTCATCGTTCTCTTCGAGGGCGTCGATCTGCTCGACGTCACCGGACCACCGGAGGTCTTCGCGCTCGCACGGCGCGAGACGGCCGACGCGACGGGTTACGACGTCGTCCTGGCCGCCGAGACGAGGGACCCGGTCACCACCTCGGCGGGGGTGCGCCTGCTGCCGGACGCCACGTTCGCGGAGGTCGCCGAGCGCTCCATCGACACCCTGCTGGTGCCCGGGTCCGTCGATGTCGACGACGAGCGCCGGGTGCGGGCCCTGACCGATCCCGTCGTGGTCGACCGGGTGCGCACCCTCGCCGGGCGGTCCCGGCGCATCACCTCCGTGTGCGTGGGCGCACATCTCCTCGCCGCGGCCGGTCTGCTCGACGGCAAGCGGGCCACGACGCACTGGTCGACGGCGCAGCAACTCGCCGCCGACCACCCGGAGATCGATGTGGACGCCGACCCCATCTTCATCCGCGAGGGCGACGTGTGGACCGGCGCGGGCATCAGCGCCTGCCTCGACCTGTCCCTCGCCCTCGTCGCCGACGACTTCGGCGAGGCCACGGCCCTGCGCATCGCCCGGCAGCTGGTGATGTACCTCAAGCGGCCGAGCGGGCAGAGCCAGTTCAGCGTGCCTCTCGAACCCGCCTCCACCACGCGGCGCACCGAGGATCTGCGCCTCTACGTCACGGCTCACCTCGGCGAGCACCTCACGGTCACGGACCTCGCCGCGCACGCCCACGTCAGCGAGCGGCAGCTCACCCGCATCTTCAAGACCGAGCTCGGCACCACCCCGGCCGGGTACATCGAGTCCGCCCGGGTCGAGCGGGCCCGCAACCAGCTGGAGTCCACCGACGCGACCCTCGAACGCATCGCGTCCACGTGCGGGTTCGGCACGACGGACACGCTCGTCAGGGCCTTTCGCCGCCAGCTGGACACGACACCCACGGAGTACCGGCGCCGCTTCCGCACCCTCCCCGGCTGAGCGCCGGCGGGCGCGACGGGTCACCAGGGGCGGATCGCCCGCAGCCCCACGCGGCGGCCGTCCTCGTCCAGGAGATGGCCCATGCGTTTCATCGTGTGCAGGCCCACGATGCGGTCGGTCACCGTCAGGGTGGGCAGGCGGGCGCCCAGGGCGGTCTCGCGGCGCTGGATGTCCGCGAGGTCGTGCACCCACAGCGTAGTGAAGATGTTCGCGCTGCCGGTGACCGACGCGACCACCCGGCACTCGGGCAGCGCGGCCAGGGTCCGGTGCACGGTGGCCGTGTCGCGTGCCGGGGCCCGGGCGAGGAAGGACACCGGGACGGGCCGGCCGGCCAGCACGGGGGCCATGTCGCAGCGGAAGGTGAGGACCCCGGAGTCGGCGAGGCGGTGCAGCCGGCGGCGGACGGTGGCCGGGCTGGTGCCGGCGTGGTCGGCGAGCGCGGCGAGTCCCAGCCGGCCGTCGCCCACCAGCGCCTCCAGCAGCGCACGGTCCACCGTGTCGGGTTCGAGGACAGGGACCGGTTCCCGCGCTCCCGATGCCGTGGCGCCGAGGGCTGTCAGCTGGGTGGGCGCGAGCGAGCGCAGGCGCCAGCGGCTGCCCTCGACGGAGAGGGACGTCGCGAAGAGGCAGTCGACGGAGACGAGACCGGGCAGTGGCTCGAGCCGGGTCGTGAGGAAGCGGGTGAGCGCGGGCAGGTCCGGGGCGAGGACGTCGAGGAGCAGGTCGGCGCTGCCGGGCCCGGTCAGTTCGACCGTCGCCGCCTCCTCGAACCGGCACAGCCGCTCGGCGACGCGGCGCCGTGTGCCGGGGCGGCAGCGCAGCAGCACGAACGCGGTGCAGCGGCTCCTGGAGAACTCCCGGCCGGGCGCGGCGTAGACCCACGCCAGCCCCTGCTCGGTCAGCCGCTCCCAGCGCCGGGCGAGGGTGCTCGCGGTGACGCCGAGCGCCGGGGCGAGATCGGTCCACGGGGCCCGCGGGCGCAGCTGCAGGGCGTTGACGAGGGCGAGGTCCAGCTCGCTGACGGTGACCGTTTCTCGCATGCGCGGTGTGCTCCCTGCATCTTTCCGTCGAATCGGCGGTCGCGTACGGCCGCCGCCCGCACAGTAGCCAGCACTTTCGATTCCGGCCACCAGAAGGAGGCCCCCTGTGGGCACAGACGTGGGCGCAGATGTGGGCGCAGCAGGTTCTACGGCGGGCAGACGGCCCCCGGGCCTTGTCCCGGGCGGCCTCGGCACCGGTCGCGGGATGCTCGCCGCGATGGCGGTGGTCGTGGCGTTCGGTGGTGTCGTGCAGGGCTATCTCACGCCGCTGCTGCCGGAGTTGGGCCGTCAGCTGGGTATCGGCGGTGTGGGTCAGAACAATCTGTACCTGCTGTCGCAGTGCGCGTTCGCCGTGCTGACGCCGCTGCTGTCGCGGTTCGGTGACCTGTACGGGCACCGGCGGCTGCTGCGGGTGGCGCTGACGATGGTGACGGCGGGTTCGCTGCTGATGGCGGTGTGGCCGACGGTGCCGACGCTCGCCGTGGGCGTGGTGCTGCAGGGCGCGCTCGTCGGGTTCTTCCCGCTGCTCGCGGGGATCCTGCGTTCCCGCGCCCCCGAACGCGGCCGTACCGGCATCTCGCTCCTGGTCGGCGCGCTGCTGATCGCCATCGGTGTGGGCGGACTGGTGGCGGGAGCCCTGAGTGAACGGCACGCCGTGGCGGGTCTGTGGGCGGCGGTTCCGGTCGCGGTCGTCGCCCTGGTCGCCGGTCTGCTGCTGCCGGACAGCGACGGGCCGCGCGGCGGCCGGTTCCACTACGGCGCGGCAGCCCTGCTGACGGCCGGTCTGGTGGCGCTCGTCCTGGTGCTCGCGCAGGGCGGTGCCTGGGGCTGGGCGTCGGCGCGCTCCCTGGGCACCGGGGCGTTCGCCGTGGCGGTGCTCGGGGCGTGGGTGGCGGTCGAGCGGCGTGCGGCGCATCCGCTGGTGAACGTACGCATGCTGAGCGACCGGCGGCTCGCGGTGGTCAGCGCGCACACGTTCTGCGCGGCGTTCGGCACGATCGGTTTCCTGGGGGCCAACGCCCTGTTCCTCGGCTCCGACCCGGCCCGCACCGGGTACGGCATGGGCCTCGGTCCGCAGGCCATCGCGACCGTGTCACTGGCGATGGTGGTCGCGGGGTTCGCCGGTTCCACGGCGACGCCGCGGCTCGCACGACGCATCGGTGACCGGGCCGTGCTCGCGACCGGCGGCGTCCTCGTCGCGGTGGGCTTCCTCGGCATGATCCTGTTCCACGCCACGCTCCCCCAGTACGTCACGTCGGCGTTGCTCGTGGGCCTGGCGACGGGCCTGTTCGAGTCGATCACGCGGACGCTGTCGGCAGAGATCGTGCCCGAGCGGCAGACAGCGCTGGCCGTCGCGCTCAACGAACTGGCCCTGTCGCTGGGCGCGGCGATCGGCGCGGCCGTCATCGGCGGCCTGTTCGCGGCGCATCAACTGGGCGGCACGGGCGGCCGCATTGCTCTGTCGGGCTACCAGTGGAGCTGGGGTGTGTGCGGCGCCGTGGCACTGCTCGGGGCGGCCCTGGGGCTGGTCTACGGCGAGCGCCGGACGCCCGCTCCGCACCCCACCGCACCCGTCTCCCCCGTCACCCCGAAGGAAGGCCTCGTATGACAACGCCACGGACCGCCCCCGATGCGGTACGCGCACCCGACGCGGTACACGAACCCGACCCGGTACGCGCAGCGGTACAGGGGGCGGTGGGCACCTGGCGCGAGCATCTCGTCGCGCTCAGCCACAGCCTGCACGACGAGCCCGAGACCGCTCTCCAGGAGCACCGCTCAGCGGCCAAGCTCACCGAGCTCCTCACGACGGCGGGCTTCACGGTGACCCGCCCTCTCGCCGCCCTGCCCACGGCCTTCCAAGCCACGTACGGATCAGGAGACTTGGTGCTGGCGTTCTGCGCCGAGTACGACGCGCTGCCGGGTATCGGGCACGCCTGCGGGCACAACGTGAACGGCGCCGCGGCCGTCGGCGCGGCGCTCGCCCTCGCGGCCGTGGCGGACCGGCTCTGCATCACGGTCCGGCTGATCGGCACCCCGGCCGAGGAGGACATCGGCGGGAAGGTGCTGCTCGTCGAGGCCGGGGTCTTCGACGACGTGGCGGCGGCGATGATGGTGCACGCCGCGGCCGACGACAGCGTCGGCGCGTCGTCCCTCGCGATCGGCGCGTGGGACATCACCTACCGGGGCAGGCCCGCGCACGCGGCCCTCGCGCCGTGGGAGGGCGTGAACGCGCTGGACGCGCTGACCGTGGCCCAGACCGCGCTCGGCCTGCTGCGCCAGCACCTGCCCCCGGGGTCCCTGGTCCACGGCATCGTCACCGACGGCGGTGGCGCGCCGAACGTCGTCCCCGAACTCACCCGCGCCCGCTACGAAGTGCGCGCCCCCACGGTCGAGCAGCTCGCGGCCACCCAGGACCGGGTCCGCGCCTGCTTCGAGGCCGGCGCCCTGGCGACCGGTGCCCGCCTCGAACTGGAGCCCCGTGGAAGGGACTTCGCGGATCTGCGCCAGGATGACTTCCTCACCCGTGCCTACGTCGACGCGGCCCGCGCACTGGGTCGCGACCCGGTGTCCCGGCGCGGCGAGACGATGGCGTCCACGGACATGGGCAACGTCTCGCGTCTGCTGCCGTCGATCCACCCGACCATCGGCTACGACACCGGTGGCGCCCTGCAGCACACGGCCGGTTTCGCGTCGTACGGGAAGTCACCGGGCGCCGACCTGGCGGTCCTCGACGGCGCGGTGGCGCTGGCGCTGACCGCGGTGGCGGCCGCGACGGACGGCGCGCAGCGGCGCCGCCTGCTCCAGGGCGTCTCGGGCCGTGCCCGCGTCGAATGACCGCAGGTGATCGCGGACGTCGGCCGCTGCCTCAGCCCGTCGCCTGGTTCGGGGCCGGGCGCCCCTGCCCCTCCACGTACCGGGCCAGGTTCGCGAGGGCCATCCGGGTGCCCGTCTCGTTGTCGGCGGCGGGCACCGCGTCGGGGACGCCCTCGTGGACGAGGAGGACGTCGGTGCCGCCGCCGGCCGCGGTGAGCGTCGTGGTGATCGTCATGGTGCCGCGCAGCGCCGGGTCGGCGGTCTCGAACTCGAGCTCCTCGACGACCTGTTCGTCCGGGACGAGCCGCACGAAGCTGCCGTGGTATGTGTCGGTGCGGGCGTCCGACTTGCCGGTGGCCGTGGGCGCGTCGTACGTGAGCGACACCCGGAACCTGCCTCCCTCGCGCGCGTCGAATTCGTGGACCCGGCCGCGCATCCCGGCGGGCGTCCGCCACGCGGCGACCGCGTCCGCGTCCAGCAGCGCGCGGTAGACGGCGCCGGGCGAGGCGTTCACATGATGGGACATCCGTGTCGCATACATGGCGCCACGCTAACGGCGCCGCCCGACGGGGGCGCGTCAGTAGCGCTCGGCGGTGCCCAGGTACTGCTCGGCGAAGGCGGCCGCCGCGCTCGGAGACGTGAACAGACGGCGCAGCCGGGCGAGTGTGGTGCCGGTGCGGAACGGGTCACCCGTGGCCGCCCCGTGGTACACCTCCGAGAGCCACTGCGAGAACTCCTGGTAGTCCCAGACGCGGCGCAGACACGTCTGCGAGTACGACGCCAGTCCTGCTTCCGCGTCCGGGAGTTGACGGATGTGCGCGGTGAGGGCGTCACCGAGGAGGAAGGCGTCGTGCAGGGCGAGGTTCATGCCCTTGGCCGCGATCGGCGCGACCAGATGGGCGGCGTCTCCGGCCAGGAACAGACGCCCGTGCCGCATCGGTTCGACCACGTAGTCGTGCATGTCCAGGACGCGCTTCTCGATGAGCGGGCCCTCGGTGAGCGGCGCGGCGCCGGTCGCGGCGAGGCGGCGGTGCAGTTGCTCCCAGACGCGGTCGTCCGGCCAGCCGTCCGGGTCGTCGCCGGGCGGGCACTGGAGGTAGTAGCGGGTGACGTCCGGGCTCCGGGGCATCTGCCCGGCGAATCCGTCGGGGTGCATGCCGAACAGCACGCAGTCCGCGGACGGCGGCGCCTCGGCGAGCAGCGCGAGCCAGCCGATGCCGTAGTCGTGCCGTGCGACGCGGACCGGGCCGGCGGACAGTGCGCTCCGGCCGGTGCCGCGCGCGCCGTCGCACCCGGCGACGAAGTCGCAGTGCAGCACGTGCCGCCGGCCGCTGTCGGGGCTGGTGTACGAGACCGAGGGCCGGTCGGTGTCCACGTCGTGCAGCCGTACGTCTCGGGCGTCGAAGCGGATGTCGCCGCCGCGCGCATCGGCGTACTCGTGCACCAGGTCGGTGACCAGCAGCGGCTGCGGGTAGACGAAGTGGTGACTGCCTGTCAGTTCGGTGTAGGGAAAGCGGTGTCGTTCCCCCTCGAAGCGGAACTCGCAGGCGGTGTGCCGGCCGGCCCGCGCGAGCAGGTTCCCGGCGAGGCCGCGCTTCTCGAGGCCGCGTACCGCCCACTCCTCGATGACGCCCGCGCGCGGGCGCCGTTCGATGAACGCGCGCGTCTCGCGCTCCAGGACCACGCAGTCGATCCCCGCGGCCCGCAGGATGTTCCCCACCGTGAGTCCGGCGGGACCGGCGCCCACGATGACCACCGGAAAACGTTTCGGGGAAAGGGAGTTGGGATACCGGGTGGCAGTCACGCGGCCATTATGGCGACGGCTGCCGCGGGGTGTGCACCGGAGTGCGGAGTCGCTCTGCGGGCGTCATGGCGCGAGGAGCCGCGCGTACCGGCTGGCCCACGTCACCGGGCCCTCCTCCGCCCGCTGTCCGGGGGCGCCGCCCACCGGCACATCGCCGCGGTGCGTGAACCCCCGGTCCTCGTAGGAGGCGCGCAGTCGTCCGTTGGACCGCACGCAGTCCAGCCGCAGCGCCACCGCGTCGTGCTGTCGCGCGGTCCGTTCGGCCCAGTCCAGGATCACCGCGCCCAGGCCGCGGGCCCAATGGCGCACCGCCGTCCGGTGCACGTACACGGCGGTGCCGGCCGTGTCCGCCCACAAGGGATCGGCCCGGTCCAGCGTGACCGTCCCCCATCATGGCGCGTCTCCCTGCCAGGCGAGGCGGCTTCCCCCGCTGTCCACGGGCCGGTACAGCGCACGGCCTCCCGGACCGAACGCGCCCAGTTCGGTGGGGAGCGCGACGACCGCTGCCCCTTCCTGGTCGGGCCGGTCGGTGACATCCAGGAGCAGCCCGTCCAGCGGGCCGCCCACCAATTGCGCGTAGGCACGCCAGGGCCGCGGGCCCGCGTCCTCGTGGTCGGCGCCGTACACCCTTCCCTGCATGAACTCCTGCTCGTCCATGCCGTCCACCCTCGCAGCCACCACTGACAATCGGCATCGGGCACCCCGGTCCTGCCCTGTCCGCTGGGCGGGGGCTCGTCACACCGGTCCCCGGCGTTTCACGTCTCCCGCGCGGGAGACGCCCTCTAGGTTGACCCGGTGCCCCACCGCTGCCGCTTCCTGCTGCTGACCTCCCTGCTCACCGCCCTGCTCGCGACCGTCGTCGCCGGGCCGGCCCGTGCCGTGGAGGCCCCGCCCCGGTTCACGTACCAGGTACGGGGTGTCACCACGGCCCAGCTGGGCCGGACGTGGCATCGCGGCTGTCCCGTGGCGCCGCGTCGTCTGCGCTCGGTCCGGCTCGACCACTGGGGGTTCGACGGCCGGGTGCACCGCGGTGAGATCGTCGTGCACGAGCGGGTCGTCGACGACGTGGTGTACGTCTTCAGGAAGGCGTTCGCCGCCCGGTTCCCGATCCGCAGGATGCGGCCCATGGCGGCGTACAACGGAAGTGACACAGCCGCGATGGCCGACGACAACACGTCCGCCTTCAACTGCCGCGGGGTGACCGGGAACGCCGGTGTGGTCTCCCAGCACTCCTACGGTGACGCCGTCGACATCAACACCCTGGAGAACCCGTACGTGGACGTGCACGGCCGGGTCCATCCGGCGGCCGGAGCCCGGTTCCTCGACCGGCGTCGGCGGGCGCCGGGCATGCTGCGCGCCGGGGACGCCGTGACGACGGCGATGCGGCGCGTCGGCTGGGCGTGGGGAGCGCGCTGGGCGCACCCGGACTATCAGCACTTCTCCGCCAACGGCCGCTGAGGGACAGGCCTAGGGGCGGTCGACGGTCTCGGCGCCCTCCAGCGGCGCCCGCTCCAGGAACGCCACCGCGTCGGGCACCCGGTCCCGCAGCCGTACCAGTGCGGCGGCGGTGAGCGTGCGGCAGGACGTGTCGCGTTCGGCGAGGACCTGCCGGGCGAAGCGGGCGGGGAAGTCGGCCGGGGTGAGTGCGGCGCCGGGTCCGGCCGACCACGTCCGCAGCGGGGAGACCGCGCCGGCGGCGTCGGCGCAGACGGCGAGGCGCCCCGACTCGACGTACCAGAGGACGATGCGTTCGCCCGGCCGGGCGGCCGGGGGTTCGACCGTCTGCCCGGCGTCGAGGTGCAAGGTGTCGAAGGCCTCGGCGAGGGCCGGGCGCAGCCGCTCGTCGGCGCGGCCGAACAGGTCGCAGGCGGCGAGCGGGACCGGATCGTCGGGGTCGAGCCCGAGGGCGGTGAGGAGGTCGTCCTCGCAGGTCTCCAGGGCCCGCCCCAGGTCGGGGAACTCGTCCGAGGTGCGGCTCATGGCCTGCCGTTCGTCGGGGTCGGCGAGCACCATCCGCACGCCGCGCCCGCGCAGATCCGCGCCGAGGGCCCGCAGCAGATCGGCGGCGACGGTCTCGACGCGGCCGACGCGCGTCAGGTCGAGCACGAACCAGCCGACGGCCGGGGTCAGTTCATGGGCCACGCGCAGCGTCTGCTCGGCGGTCGCGAAGTCCAGGTCGCCCTGCAGCACGTGGACGCGGATCCGGTCCGGGTGGGCGTCCAGGGCGGCGCGCTGGGTCCGCGGCCGGTGGCGCAGGGATCGCAGCGGAGTGCCGTGCAGGGAGCGGGGCGGCAGTGGGCGGCGCTGCGGGTCGACGGCCCGCATCAGGTGCAGCCCGAACTGGTCGGAGAGCAGGTGGCAGGCGGCGATGCCGCGCACACTGTTGCCCTTCTCCTCCAGGGGCGGGCTGAACACGCCGATGCCGAACTGTCCCGGCAGGGCCACGCCGATCGCGCCGGACACCCCGCTCTTGGCGGGCATGCCGACCTTGAGCATCCAGTGGCCGGACGCGTCGTACATGCCGCAGGTCGCCATGACGGCGAGGACGTGCTGGGCGTGGCGCGGGGCGACGACGCGGCGGCCGGTGACCGGGTTGACGCCGCCGCCGGCCAGGGTCGCGTGCATCACGGCGAGGTCGTCGCAGGTGACGAGGACGGAGCACTGCCGGAAGTAGACGCCGAGCTGCTCCTCCACGTCACCGGTGAGCGAACCCGCGTTGTGCATGAGGTAGGCGAGGGCCCGGTTGCGGTCGCCGGTCGCGCACTCGGAGGCGTACACCGCCTCGTCGACGTCGAGCGGGCGGCCGGCGAAGGCGCTCAGGCCGTCCAGGATGCGGGCGGAGCGGGCCTCGGGAGTGTCTCCGGCGACCAGTGAACTGGTCACGATGGCACCGGCGTTGACCATCGGGTTGGGCGGGCGGCCGGTGCCGGGCTCCAGGCGGATGGAGTTGAAGGCCTCCCCGCTGGGCTCGGCGCCGACCCGCGCGAGGACCTCCTCCAGGCCCCGGTCGGCGAGGGCGAGGGCGAACACGAACGGCTTGGACACGGACTGGACCGTGAACGGGGCCGTGGTGTCGCCGCTGCCGTAGACCTGGCCGTCCAGGGCGCACAGGCTCAGCCCGAACAGGTCCGGGTCGACGCGGCTCAGCTCGGGGATGTACGAGGCGGGATCGCCGTCGTCGAGGTCGCGCAGCCGGACCCGCACCCGGTCGAGGAGCGCGGTGAGCGGATCGTTCGGGGCGCCCTGCTGCTTGTGTCGCACCCGGCCATCGAAACCCATCCGGGGCGGTGGTGCACC
Organism: Streptomyces sp. YJ-C3; assembly: GCF_053891275.1. Taxonomy (NCBI): domain Bacteria; kingdom Bacillati; phylum Actinomycetota; class Actinomycetes; order Kitasatosporales; family Streptomycetaceae; genus Streptomyces; species Streptomyces sp. YJ-C3. The sequence continues at coordinate 5,140,007 of NZ_CM132685.1, forward strand.
CGCTGGTGGAAATCGCCTTGGGCCGGCCGGACGCGCAGGGCAGACTCCCGGCATGAGCGAGATCGAACAGAAGAAGGACCTGCTCCGCTATCTGCAGGATGCCAGGGACGCGCTGCTGTGGAAGCTGGAAGGGCTGTCGGAGTACGACATCCGCCGTCCGCTGACGCCGACCGGCACGAATCTGCTGGGTCTGGTCAAGCATGTGACGTCGGTGGAGCTGGGCTACCTCTGCGACACGTTCGGCAGAGCGCACGACGTGCCGCTGCCCGATCCGGACGAGGACTCGTACGCGACCGCCGACGAGTCGCGCGAGCTGATCGTGGAGCGCTACCGGCGGGCCTGGACCCATACCGACGCCTCGGTCCACGCCCTCCCGCTGGACACGGTCGGCGCGGTGCCGTGGTGGCCGAAGGAGCGCAATGAAGTGACGCTCCACCACGTACTGGTCCGGGTGCTCGGCGACACACAGCGGCACGCGGGGCACGCCGACATCCTCCGTGAGGGCCTCGACGGCGCGGTGGGATGGCGCGAGGACAACGACAGCCTGCCCTCGCACGATCCGGCGTGGTGGCAGGAGTACCGCGACCGGCTCCAGCGCGTGGCCGAGCAGGCCGGGAAGTAGCTGGGGCGGGCCGGGTCAGGCTTCGCGGTGGCGGAGCAGCAGCATCGCCGCGTCGTCGTGCAGCGGTCCTGTCGCGTGGTCCACCAGGTCCGTGCGCAGCCGCTCGATGGCCGCCTCGGCGTCGGGGTCCTTGAGGAGGGACACGCGCTCGGCGAGCGGGTAGAAGTCCCCGGCCCCGTCCCGTGTCTCGCTCACCCCGTCCGTGTAGAGCAGGATCTGGTCGCCGGGTGCGAAGTCGACGGTGTACGGCAGGGGCTGGTCCCCGCCGTGCTCGCTCAGGCCGAGCGGCAGCGCGTACCGGGGCGGCTCCGGGAACAGGGTGGTGCCGTCGGCGCGCACGATCAGCGGCGGCGGGTGCCCGAAGTTGAGGAACGTGACGGCGCCACCGCCCGTCGGCACCTCGACGAGCAGGGCGCTGACGAACCGCTCGCCCTCCAGCTCGCGGTCGACGGCGCGGGCCAGTCTGCCGCCCAGGCCCGCGAGTTCGGGTTCGTCGTGGGCGGCCTCGCGGAAGGCGCCGAGCACCAGCGCCGCGGTCTCCACGGCCTCCAGCCCCTTGCCCTGGACGTCGCCGATGACGGCCCGGGTGCCGCCGGGCGCCACCACCACCTCGTACAGGTCGCCGCCGATCCGGGCCTGCGCCACGGCCGAGGTGTAGGAGACCGCCACCCGCAGTTCGCCCGCGACGCGGGGCACCGGACGCAGCAGCACCCGCTGCGCGACCTCGGCTATGGAGCGGACGCTGGCCAGTTCGGCGTCGCGGCGCTCCCGGAGCGCCACCGCGAGCAGGCCGGCCGCGGTGACCCCGGCGACGCTGACCACCGCGATGTACACGCGCCGCCTGCCGAGCGTGCCGTCGGACGCGGCGAGGACGACGCACAGCAGGGCGGCGACGGCACCGATGCGGGCGGTGCGCCGCTTGCTGCCGACGAGGCCCGCGAACGCCGGGCCGAGCGACATCAGGGGCAGCAGGCCGAATCCCGTGGGCGTGAGCACTTCGGTGACGACCACGAGTGCCATCACGCAGTACGGCAGGGCGGGCAGCACCCGCCCGTCCAGACCCTTCGTCTGCCTCATCGCTCCCCCGCCGGGACGGCTCGTCAGTCGGTTCCGTCGGTTCCTGAGCGTATGCGTGTTTTCTTGGGGCCTGATGAGATTCCCGTGATCTCGTTACCCGATCGCAGTCCGCGGCGGCGCCCCCGATCCGTGCTGGGCGGCGAGGCGCACGGGTGCGTTCTGGGCGCCGTAGCCGCGGTAGCCGGTGTCGCGCTGGGTCAGTTCGAAGAAGACGCGGCCCAGGGTGTGCGTGTAGCAGTGGCGGAAGACGCCCTGGCTGTCGCGGTCGTAGAGGATGCCCAGTTCCTGGTACGTCTCCAGCTCGCCCGGGGCGAACTCGAAGCGTGCGGCGAGGTCGTCGTAGTAGTTGGCCGGCATGGGCAGCAGGTGCCCGCCGGCCGCGCGGAAGCGCCGGGCGGCCGTGACGACGTCGTCGGTGGCGAGGGCGATGTGCTGGGCGCGGGCGTGCTCGTCGCCGGGCGCGGGGCCCACGCCGAGGGCGATGCGGACGGCGCCGTCGGCGCTGGTGAAGGCACGGCTGCGGAGCAGGCCGTAGGGGTCGGCGACGTCGACGCTCGGCTGGGCGTCGAGTCCGAGGACGCCCCGGTGGAACAGGGAGGCCTCGTCGAACTGGTGCCAGGGCTGGGCGAGCGCCAGGTGGTCGATGCCCCGGATGCCCGCGTGGTCGTCGGCGTGCTCGCCGGTGGGCGCGAAGTCGGTGGTCCAGCTGGGGTGTCCGGGCCGGTCGGTGGCGCAGAAGAAGAGTTCGGTGCCGTCGGGGGCGGCGACCGCGTCGAGGAGCACGTCGCCGGTGGAGCGGCGGCGCGGCAGCACGGGGGCGAGCAGGGCCTCGGCGCGTCGGGCGGCGGCCACCGGGTCCGGGGTCTCCAGGCCGACGGCGGCCAGGACGGTGCCGTCGCGGCGGGCGGCGGGCCCGGTGTTGAGCAGGACGCGGGCCGGGCCCTGCTCCCACAGGTCGACGGGTTTGCCGCGGTGGCGGCCGGTGCGGGTGAAGCCGAGCGCGGTCAGCAGCGCGGCGGCGGGTTCGACGTCGGGGGTGACGAGTTCGGCGAACGCGACGCCGGTGGGCACCACGGGCGGCGGCAGCTCGCCCTCGCCGACGGCCTCCTGGAGGACGAGGAGGGAGCGCAGGGCGTCGACGGCCGCGGGCCCGGCCTCGGCCTGGCGGAACACGTCGTTGAACACCTCCAGGGACAGGGGGCCCGCGTAGCCGGTGCGCAGCACGTGCCGCAGCAGTCCCGCGACGTCGAGATCGCCCTGGCCGGGGAAGCAGCGGTAGTGGCGGCTCCACTGCAGGACGTCCATCGCGAGCAGCGGCGCGTCGGCGAGCTGGAGGAAGAAGATCTTGTCGCCGGGGATGTCGGCGATGCCTTCGAGGTCCTTGGGTTCGCGGCCCCGGGAGAGGATGTGGAAGCTGTCGAGGCAGGTGCCGAGTGCGGGGTGGTCGGCGGCCTCGACGATGCGCCAGGCGTGGTCGTACGTGTTGACGTGGCGGCCCCAGGCGAGCGCCTCGTAGGCGACGCGGATCCCGAAGTCGGCCGCGCGCTCGGCGAGTCGGCGCAGGTGGCGGGCGGCGAGGGCGTCGTCGTCCGCGGCGAGCGGCGAGACGCTGGAGCAGACGAGGACCGTGTCGGCGCCGAGGCGCTGCATGAGACGGAACTTGTGCTCGGCGCGGCGCAGGTTCTCGGCGAACACGTCGGCGGGGACGGCCTCGATGTCGCGCATCGGCTGGTACAGGTCGATGCGCAGACCGAGGTCGGCGCACAGGCCCCGGATCTCCTCGGGGGCGAGGGGGCTGGCGAGCAGGTCGTTCTCGAAGATCTCGACGCCGTCGAACCCGGCGCGGGCGGCGGCGGTCAGTTTCTCGGTGAGCGACCCGCTGAGCGAGACGGTGGCGATGGAGGTGCGCACGGCGGACTCCTGCGAGGGGAAGGGAAGGTCGCGTGGGGCTCTGCGGGCGGGGGCGGTCAGGCGGTGCCGGCAGCGGCTCCCGAGGACTTCAACGTGCCGGTCGGCTGGGCGAGTCGGGCGAAGTGGTCGAGCATGCGTCCGGCGTCCGGCTCGCGCCCCGTGAAGAGCCGGAACGCGTCGACGGCCTGGAAGACGGCCATGCCGCCGCCGTCGAGCACGGCGCAGCCGAGCGCGCGGGCGGTGCGCACGAGCTCCGTCTCCAGCGGTCGGTACACGACCTCGGCGACCCACAGGCCGGGGTGCAACAGGTCGGCGGGGAACGGCAGTCCGGGGTGCGCGGCCATGCCGGTGGGGGTGGCGTGCACGATGCCGTCGGCGTCGGCGAGCAGGGCGGCGAGCGCGTCCGGGGCCGCGGCGGCCGCTCGTCCGGCGCCGAAGTGCCGGTCGAGGGAGTCGGCCAGCGCGGCGGCCCGCTCGGGCGCCGCGTCGACGAGGGTGACCCGGCCCGCGCCGAGGGTGAGCACGGCGTGGGCGACGGCGGCGCCCGCTCCCCCGGCGCCCACCTGCACGACGTGGTCGGTGCGGACGTCGGGCAGGCCGCGCGCGAAGGAGGCGGCGAATCCGGTGACGTCGGTGTTGTGGCCGGTGGCGCGGCCGTCCGCGATCACCACGGTGTTGACGGCGCCGAGCGCCTCGGCCTGCGGGGACAGGGCGTCGAGGTGCTCGATGACGAGCTGCTTGCACGGGTGCGTGACGTTCAGCCCGTCGAAGCCGACGTCGCGGGCGGCGCGCAGCAGCTCCCCCACGTTCTCGGGCCGCAGGCCGAGGGCGTCGATGTCGAGAAGGCGGTAGAGGCAGCGCAGCCCCTGCCGGTCGGCCTCGCGCTCGTGCAGGGCGGGAGTGAGCGAGGGGCCGATTCCGGCTCCGATCAGACCGACGAGATACGAGTCCTGGGGCACGTGGGACCTCCTGGCCGGGCAACCGCCCGACGCTAATGTACGAACTGGTTCGTTACTCATATCAAGCCTGGCGCCGTGAGGGAAGGGCCGCACCCGGGGCGGGAGCAGGCGCTGCTTCTACAATCACCTGCACAGGCCCGCCGTCCGTCCGCCCGAAGGATCCTGATGACCACTGTCGAAGAACCGGCGCGACGCGAGGGCCGTATCCGCGACGCGGCCCGCACGAAGGCCGAGATCCTCGCGGTCGCCACCGAGGAGTTCGCCCGCGCCGGGTACACCGGGGCGCGCGTCGACGAGATCGCCGCTCGCACCCGCACCACGAAGCGGATGATCTATTACTACTTCGGCGGCAAGGAACAGCTGTTCACGGCCGTCCTGGAGCGCTCGTACGCGGTCATCCGGCACGCGGAGCGGGACCTGGACGTCGAGCACCTCGACCCGGTGGCCGCCATCCGCCGGCTCGCGGAGCTGACCTTCGACCACCACGAGGCCCACCCGGACTTCATCCGGCTCGTGAGCATCGAGAACATCCACGACGCAGAGCACATCACCGCGTCCGAGACGCTCAGCTCCCTCAACTCGCCCGCCATCGACGTGATCCGGCGGATCCTGGAGGAGGGCCGCACACAGGGTCTCTTCACCGCGGACGTGGACGCCGTGGACCTGCACGCGATGATCAGCTCGTTCTGCTTCTTCCGGGTCTCGAACCGGCACACCTTCGGCGCCCTGTTCGGCCGCGACCTGACCGCCGAGGACCGGCGCGAGCACTACCGCACGATGCTCGGCGACATGGTCATCGCCTATCTGACGGCGGATCGCCCGGACGCGTAGTCCGCGGCATCTCCCTCGGCACGACCCCTTGACAGGCGGGTAACACCGGCGCAACATCCGTAGCCACCCGCTACTAACTATCCAGTGGGTTAATTAGCCGGACGCGCTTTCCGGCTCCGCCGACCCGCTCACCCCACCGGGCCCCGGCACCTCTCCCCTTCCCGTCCCCCGAAGGAGCCCGTGTGTCCGTCCCCGCAGCACCGCCCCGAGCCCCGCAGGGCCAGCCCCGCAAGGCCGCGCTCGCCGCCTGGATCGGCAGCGCCCTGGAGTACTACGACTTCTTCATCTACGGCAGTGCGGCCGCGCTGGTCTTCCCGAAGGTCTTCTTCGACGAGTCCGATCCGGCGAACGCCACGCTGCTCTCGCTCGCCACGTTCGGCGTGGCCTACGCCGCGCGCCCGGTCGGCGCCTTCTTCCTCGGCCATGTCGGCGACCGGCTCGGCCGTCGCAAGATCATGGTGTTCACGCTGGTCCTGATGGGTCTGTCGACGTTCCTGATCGGCTGTCTGCCCACCCGCGGCCAGGTCGGTTCCCTCGCCCCGGTCCTCCTGGTGCTGTGCCGGGTCCTGCAGGGCATCTCGGCGGCCGGCGAACAGGCGAGTGCCGGTTCGATGACGCTGGAGCACGCACCGCCGCACCGCCGCGCCTACTTCACGAGCTTCACGCTCAGCGGCACTCAGGCGGGCCAGCTCCTGGCCACCCTGGTCTTCCTGCCGATCGCGGCACTGCCGGAGGACCAACTCCTGTCGTGGGGCTGGCGGATACCGTTCTGGCTGAGCGTCGCGGTCGCCGTCGTCGGCTACGTCATCCGCCGCACGCTGCACGAGACGCCCGAGTTCTCCCGCCAGACCTCGGCCACGGAAGGCGTGGCGCGGCTTCCGCTCGTCGTGCTGCTGCGCGACCACTGGGCGGACGTGCTGCGGGTGATCGGGGGCGCGCTCGTCGCCTCGGTCAGCACGATCTTCACCGTATGGGCGCTGTCGTACGCGACGAGCGACGCGGTGGGCATGGACCGTTCGGCGATGCTGTGGGTCGGCGCCCTCGCCAATCTCGTGGCGCTCGGCGCGATCCCGCTGTGGGCCCGGCTCGCCGACCGCATCGGTCGCCGCCCCGTCTACCTGACCGGCGCGGCCGGCAGCGCGCTGCTGATGTTCGGCTACCTCTGGGCGATCTCGACCGGGTCGTACCCGCTGACGTTCGTGTTCGGCATCCTCGCCTTCGGTGTCGTCTACAGCGCGGCCAACGCGGTGTGGCCCTCGTTCTACGGCGAGATGTTCCCGACCCGCGTCCGTCTGTCCGGCATGGCGATCGGCACGCAGATCGGCTTCGCCGTGGCCGGGTTCGCGGTGACGTTCGCGGCGCAGATCGCGGGCCCGGACGGCACCGACTGGTTCGCGGTGGCACTGTTCACCGCCGCGCTGTGCCTGCCGCCGGTGATCACGGGTGTCACGGCGCGCGAGACGCACAAGGTACCGACGGAGCGCCTCGGTGAGCGGGGCGCGGCGGCCGCCGAGGTGGAGAACGGACAGCCGATGGTGGCGTGAGGGACGGACGCGGTGAGGGGCGGGGTGTCAGGGCCCGCCCCTCATCGTTTCGCCCTCAAGCCCTCAGACGGTCCGGGTGCTGCGCGGGGCGTCCGCGGATTCGAGCTCGTCGAGGTCCAGGCGCCTGATGTCCTTGACGATGACGGCATAGCTGACGACGGCCAGGGCGGCGCAGACGCTGACGAAGGCGAGGGCCAGGTCGAAGGAGCCGGTGGCGTCGATGAGGTAGCCGACGACCAGGGGCGTGACGATGCCCGCGACGGCTCCGAAGGCGTTGAAGACGCCGCCCGCGAGGCCCGCGATCTGCTTCGGGGCGACATCGCCGATCACGGCCCAGCCGAGCGCGCCGAGCCCCTTGCCGAAGAAGGCGAGCGACATGATGAGGACGACGAGCCAGGACGCCGTCACGAAGTTGCAGATCATGATCGTGGTGGACAGCAGCAGACCGGTGACGATGGGGATCTTCCGTGCCACGGTGAGGCTGACGCCGCGCCGGGCCAGCAGGTCGGAGAGATAGCCGCCCAGGACGCCGCCGGTGAAGCCGCACAGGGCGGGCAGCGACGCCACGAATCCCGCTTCGAGGATGCTCATCCCGCGCTCCTGCACCAGGTAGACGGGGAACCAGGTCAGGAAGAACCACGTGATGGTGTTGATGAAGTACTGGCCGATGAAGATGCCGAGCATGTTGCGGTTGGTCAGCAGCGTCTTGACGTGACGCAGTCCGCCGTCCTGCCCGGTGCGGGCCGTGCCGGATGCGCCGGGCGCCGGGCTGTCCATGTCGATCAGCGCGCCGCCCGCGCCTATGTGGTCGAGTTCGGCGTCGGTCATCCTCGGGTGGCTGCGCGGCGGGTGGACGACCCGGGTCCAGATCAGGGCCAGGACGACACCGACGCCGCCGATCACGGTGAAGACGTGCTCCCAGCCGAGCGCCGTGACGAGCCAGCCCATCAGCGGGGCGAAGGCGACCGTCGCGAAGTACTGGGCGGAGTTGAACAGCGCGGACGCGAAACCGCGTTCCTTCGTGGGGAACCAGGCGGCGACGATCCGGGAGTTGCCCGGGAACGACGGCGCCTCCGCGAACCCGACGACGAAGCGCAGGATGAACAGCAGCACGACCGCGGCGCCCGCGAAGAAGCCGATGGCCCCCTGGGCCATGGTGAACACCGACCACAGGAAGATGGCCGCGCCGTAGACCCTCTTCGAGCCGAAGCGGTCGAGCAGCCAGCCCCCGGGGATCTGCGCGATGAGGTACGACCACGAGAACGCGGAGAAGAGCAGGCCCAGTTCACCCGAGCTGATGTGCAGCTCCCGCTGCATGGTGTCGCCGGCGATCGACAGGGTGGACCGGTCGGCGTAGTTGATGGTCGTGACCACGAAGAGCATGGCCAGAATGACGTACCTGAGGCGGCCGGCTCTGGCGGGGGCAGCTGAAGTCACCGGGGCGTCCTGCCGGTTGAGCGCTGTCATGGCGGTCGTTCTCCTAGACCTGGAGGGGCGGCGGCTCTGCCGCGTGTGGTCCGAGCCACATGGCCTGTGGCTGGAGTTGACCGTAGGTTCAGCGCCCATTCCCGTCTACATCGATTTTTGTAGGCTGCGATACCTTCCCGGTATGACGGGCGACCGATGCGGAAGCCACCGCTCCGGCGTCACAGGTGCTGGAGCAGCGCGTGCAGCGCGGGGTTGTCGTTGGCCCTCCGCCAGGCCAGATGCAGCTCGACGGGCGTCGGGTCGGGCAGTTCGAGCGTTCTGAACGTGATGCCGGAGAAGCGCATCTGCGCGGCCGCCGCCGGCACGAACGCGATGCCCCAGCCCGCGTTGACCATGGCGAGCAGGCTGTGGACCTGGCTGAGGTACTGGGTGAACCGGGGCGTGACCTGTGCCGTGCGGAAGACGCTGACCAGCAGTTCGTGGAAGTACCGCGCCTCGACCGGCGAGTACATGAGCACGTCCTGCCCGCCGAACTCGCCCATCCGCAGCGGACCTTCGCCCTCGGCCAGCGGATGGTCCAGGGGCACGGCCGCGAGGAGGCCCTCCCTTATGGCGGGCCGGGTGACGAGATCGGGGCCGGTGCTGGAGGGGCGGATCATGCCGAGGTCGAGCGAGCCGTCGGCGATCGCCTCGAGTTGGTCGCGGGTCACCTTCTCCCGGAGCACGATCTCGGTGCCGGGCATGACGGAGCGGGCCACGTCGAGGAGCGTGCCGAGCGACGAGTAGGCGCTGGCGGCGGTGAAGCCGACGGCGATGGCCCCGGCCTCGCCCGCGGAGACCTGCTGCGCGGCGAGGGTGGCGGCCTCGGTCTGGCGCAGGATGGTGCGCGCCTCGTTGAGGAAGGCCCGGCCCGCCGGGGTGAGACGGACCGTGCGGTTGGTGCGGTCGAGGAGCTGCACGCCCAACTCGTGCTCCAGGAGCTGGATCTGGCGGCTCAGGGGCGGCTGGGTCATCCGCAGCCGTTCGGCGGCCCGTGTGAAGTGCAGTTCTTCGGCGACGGCCACAAAACTCACGAGCTGAGCGAGCGTGAACAACGATGCCCTCCGGGTATCAACGCATCCAAAAACTATGTTTGACGTGGATCAATCGCCGACCTTAGCGTCAAGGTCGTCCACGGCGAGACCTCCCACCCCGCCGTCCGCGCATCCCCAGGAACATGAAGTGGTGACCATGACGCACGCAGCCACCCCCGTCGCCGGCCTTCGAGGCGAGGCCGCTCTCGACTCGATCACCTGGATCAGACTCTCGTCGGTCGCCCTGCCCCTGGCCACCCCGATCAGCGACGCCAAGGTGCTCACCGGACGGCAGAAGCCGATGACCGAAGTCGCCTTCCTGTTCGCGGAGATCGAGACCGCGCAGGGACGGACCGGGATCGGCTTCAGCTACTCCAAGCGCGCCGGCGGCCCCGCCCAGTTCGCCCACGCCAAGGAGATAGCCGACAACCTCATCGGCGAGGACCCCAGCGACATCGGCCGGCTGTGGACCAAGCTGGTGTGGGCCGGCGCGTCCGTGGGCCGCAGCGGTGTCGCCACCCAGGCGATCGCCGCGCTCGACATCGCCCTGTGGGACCTCAAGGCCAAGCGGGCCGGTCTGCCGCTCGCCAAACTCCTGGGCGCGCACCGCGACTCGGTGCGCTGTTACAACACGTCGGGCGGCTTCCTGCACACCCCCACCGACCAGGTCCTGGACAACGCCACCGCGTCACTGGCCAGCGGCATCGGCGGCATCAAGATCAAGGTCGGGCACCCGGACGGCAAGCAGGACCTGCGGCGTCTGACGGCGGTCCGCGAACACATCGGCGACGACGTGCCGTTGATGGTCGACGCGAACCAGCAGTGGGACCGGCCGACGGCCCAGCGCATGGGCCGGGCCATGGAGGAGTTCGGCCTCGTCTGGATCGAGGAGCCCCTGGACGCGTACGACGCGCAGGGCCACGCGGCGCTCGCCGCCTCGCTGGACACGCCGATCGCCACCGGCGAGATGCTGGCCAGCGTCGCCGAGCACTACGAGCTCATCCGGCACGGCGCCGCCGACGTCATCCAGCCCGACGCCCCGCGCATCGGCGGCATCACCCAGTTCCTCAAGCTGGCCGCGCTCGCCGAACACCACCACCTGCAGCTCGCCCCGCACTTCGCCATGGAGATCCACCTCCACCTGGCCGCCGCCTATCCGATCGAGCCGTGGGTGGAGCACTTCGACTGGCTGGAGCCCCTCTTCGAGGAGCGGATGACGATCAGCGACGGCCGGATGCACGTTCCGGCCCGGCCGGGTCTCGGCGTCACGCTCACCGACCAGGCGCGCTCCTGGACCCAGGCCACCCACGAGGTGGGCCGGCGCGCCTGACCCGGTCCCGCCACCTCTTCCTCTTCCCTCCCGGAGCACTCCACCCATGACGTCCTTCACCCCTTCGGAGCTCGGCCGCCGTATCGGCTCGGGCCTGCTCTCCTTCCCCGTCACCCACTTCACCGCCGACGACCTGTCCTTCGACGAGGGCGCCTACCGCGCCCACATCGAGCGGCTGTCCACGTACGAGGTCGGCGGGCTCTTCGCCGCGGGCGGCACCGGCGAGTTCTTCTCGCTGACGGCCGCCGAGACGGAGCAGGTGGTGACCGCGGCGGTGCGGGCCGCGCCCGAGGGCACCCCGATCCTGGCCCCCGCCGGATACGGCACCCGTACCGCGATCGAGTACGTACGGGCCGCCGAACGCGCCGGCGCCCACGGCATCCTGCTCTTCCCGCCCTATCTCACCGAGGCCGGACAGGAAGGGCTCGCCCGGCACGTCGAGGCGGTCTGCCGCGCCACGAACCTCGGGGTCATCGTGTACGGCCGGGCCAACGCCGCCTACAGCGCCGACACCCTCGTCCGGCTCGCCGACTCCTGCCCGAACCTCATCGGGTACAAGGACGGCATCGGTGACATCGACGCCATGACGCGCATCTACACGCGCCTCGGTGAGCGCCTGACGTATGTCGGCGGCCTGCCCACCGCCGAGATGTTCGCGCTGCCCTACCTCGAACTCGGCGTCACCACCTACTCGTCGGCCATCTTCAACTTCCTGCCCGAGTTCGCCCTCGACTTCTACCAAGCGGTGCGCGAGCGGCGGCACGACACCGTCATCAAGCTCCTCGCGGACTTCGTCCTGCCGTACACCGAGATCCGCAACCGGCAGGGCGGCTACGCGGTGAGCATCGTCAAGGCCGGCATGACCGTCACCGGCCACGGTGCCGGGCCGGTCCGCCCGCCGCTGACGGATCTCACCGAGGCCGAACGGGCCGAACTGGCGGCGCTGATCGAGGGCGCGTCCGGCTCCGCCCCGGCGGGCGCGGTGTAGGGATCCGTCAGCCCAGGTGCGTCGGCGCGAACATCCGCAGCAGCGCGGGCAGCACGACGACGTTCGGCCCGGGCGCCGTGAGTGCCGCCGCCAGGTCCTCCCGGAGGGCCTCGGGGGTCGTGCGCACCGCGGGCACACCGAACGACTCGGCGAGGGCCACGAAGTCCGGCCGGGTCAGTTCGGTGCCCTCGGTGTCGCCGAAGGTGTCGGTCATGTACTCGCGCAGGATGCCGTAGCCGCCGTCGTCGACGATCAGCCAGGTCACGTCGAGCTCTTGCTGCTTGGCGGTGGCGAGTTCGGCGATCGAGTAGAGGGCGCCGCCGTCGCCGGATACCGCGAGCACGGGCGTCGTCGGGTCGGCGACGGCGGCGCCGAGCGCGGCCGGGAAGCCGTAGCCGAGGCCGCCCGCGCCCTGCGCCGAGTGCAGCGGTCCGGGCCAGGCGGACCAGGCCCAGTACGCGAGGATGGTCATGTCCCAGAAGGACGGGGCGTCGGCGGGCAGGGCGTCACGCACGGCGGCCAACACCTGCTGTTCCAGGCCGAGTTCCTGCCCCTCGATGCGTTCCCGTACGGCTGTCAGGACATCGGCGACACGGTCCGCGGCGGCGTCGTCGGGGCGCTTGTCGACCGCCTCGGCGAGTGCCTGGAGCGCCAGGCGGGCGTCGGCGTGGATGCCGAGGGCCGGATGGTTCGCCTCCAGCTTGCCCGCGTCCGCCTCGACGTGGATCACCCGGCCGCGGGGCGCGAACGTGTGGTAGTTCGAGGAGAGTTCGCCGAGCCCCGAGCCGACGACCAGGAGCACGTCGGCGTCCTCCAGGAAGGCGGTCGTGTGCCGGTCCTCCAGCCATGACTGGAGGGAGAGCGGGTGCTCCCAGGGAAAGGCACCCTTGCCTCCGAAGGTGCACACCACCGGAGCGTTCACCTTCTCCGCGAGCGCGCGCAGTTCCTCGGCCGCGCCGGCCCGGACCACGCCGCCGCCCGCGATGATCGCCGGACGCTCGGCCGCGGTCAGCAACTCGGCCGCGGCAGCGGTGAGTTCGGGCCGCGGGCGCGGATCGCGCGGCGTCGCGTCGATCTGCGTGACGACGGGCAGCGCAGCGGGGGCGAGCAGTACGTCCTGCGGGATCTCCACGTAGACCGGTCCGCGCGGCGCCGTGAGCGCCGATTCCCAGGCCGCCGCGATCGCCGACGGGATCTGGGACTGCGTCCGCACCTGGTGCACGGACTTCACGACTCCCCTGAACACGGCTTCCTGATCGCGGAGTTCATGGAGGTAGCCGTGCCGGCCGCCGCCGACACCCGCCAGCGGCACCTGGCTGGAGACGGCGAGGACGGGCGCGCTGGCGGCGGCCGCCTCCTGCAGGGCCGCCAGCGACATCAGCGCGCCGGGGCCGGTGGACACGAACAGCGGGGCGGCCGTCCCCGTCGTGCGGCCGTACGCGTCCGCGGCGAACCCCGCGTTGTTCTCCACGCGCAGTCCCACGTACCGCAGGTCGGAGCGGCGCAGCGCGTCGAACAGGCCCAGCGCGTGCTGGCCCGGCACGCCGAACACCGTGGCGGCGCCCAGGGCCGCCAGCGTCTCGATCACCAGGTCGCCGCCGATCCGCGCGGCGTCCCGCGCCGGGGCGGTGGTGTCGGTGGCGGGTGAAATGTCCCTGCTGGTCATGCGCACGTGCCTTCTTTCCTGGTACTGGTTCACTTCGTGGGCCGGGCGCCGCTCACGGCTGCGCCGCGACCGCTTCCGCCGCCGGGGCCGGCGCCTCCGCGCGCCCCGCGAGCCGCTCCCGCCAGTGGGCGAGCACCGCCGGGTCGGTGGGCCGGGTGGCCAGGGAGACGGCGACGTAGGCGACGAGGGAGGACAGCAGCCCGTAGTAGACGGGCTCGTTGGCGAGGATGCCGTAGCCGGCCATCAGGCCGATGACGGCCAGGCCGCCGACCGCGACGGCGGCCAGCGCGCCGGCGGCGGTGCCGCGCTTCCACAGCAGGCCGCCGAGGATCGGCACGAGGAGCCCGCCGACGAGCAGGTTGTAGGCGACGGTCAGCGCCTCGACGACGTCGTTCAGGGCGATCGCGATGCCGATGACGGCGAGCCCCATGACGAGGATGAACGCCCGGTTGCCGGAGACCTCGTCGCCGTGGTCGCGCTCGGGGCGGATCGCGCCGCGCACCCGCTGCCAGATGTCGTTGTTGGCGACGGTGGCGCAGGCGATCAGCGCCCCGGACGAGGTCGACATCACCGCGGCGAGCGCGGCCGCCAGCACCAGACCCCTTACGCCGACCGGCAGTTCGTCCTTGACGATGGTCGCGAACGCCGAGTCGGCGGACGGCAGCTTCGGGTACATGACCTTCGCCGCCGTCCCGATGACGGCGCCCGCGATCGCGTACACGAGGCAGTACGTGCCCGCGGCGGTGCCGCCGAGCCGGGCGACCTTGTCGCTGCGCGCGGTGAACACGCGCTGCCAGATGTCCTGCCCGATGAGCATGCCGAACGTGTAGATGAGGACGTACGTGAAGATGGTCTCGCCGCCGATGCCCAGCGGGTCGAAGTACGACGTCGGCAGCTTCGCCCGCATCGCGCCGAAGCCGCCCGCCTTGACGACGGCGATGGGCAGCAGCAGAAGCAGCACGCCGACGGTCTTCACGACGAACTGCACCATGTCGGTGAGCGTGATGGACCACATGCCGCCGAGCGTCGAGTACGCGACGACGATGGAGCCGCCGAGGACGATCGCCAGGGTGCGGTTCATGTCGAAGATGACGTCGAAGATCGTGGCGTAGGCGATGGTGGAGGTGACCGCCAGCATCAGCGTGTACGCCCACATCACGATGCCGGAGATCAGACCGGAGCGGCCGCCGTAGCGCAGGTCCAGCATCTCGGAGACGGTGTAGACCTTCAGGCGGGAGATGCGGGCCGAGAAGAACACCGACAGGGCGAGCAGGCCGAGGCCGATGGTGAACACCATCCAGGCGCCGGACAGGCCGTACTGGTAGCCGAGGCCGACGCCGCCGATGGTGGAGGCGCCGCCGAGCACGATCGCGGCCATGGTGCCCGAGTACATGCCGGGCCCGAGCCGGCGGCCCGCGACGAGGAACTCGGACTTGGACCGGGCGCGGCGCATGCCCCACCAGCCCATGGCCAGCATCCCGGCGAGATAGACGACGATCACTGTGTAGTCGACGGCCATGGGGCAGCCCTCCTTCACGCTCTTCGGCGAGGGGTTCGGCGGGGATTCAGCGGGGGGTGCGGGGGGTGTGGGGCACGACCCTAGATGGCCGGGAAGCGGCGCTGAAGTGTACGTTTCCTCCACCCACAGGCCTGTCAGTAGAGGAAACGTCCACCATGCCCGACGCGGCAGCCGTCCCCCCGACTCCCCCGGTCCCCCTGAGCACCTTGCTGGCCCGCGAGGACCTGGGGCTGCGGCTGATCGCGGGCGGTCCGGCGGACGACGTGGTGGTCCACTGGGTGCACACGTCCGAGATGCCCGATCCGTATCCGTATCTGCTCGGCGGGGAGCTGCTGCTGAGCGCGGGCGCGCACGCCACCGAGGCCGCGGGCACGGGCCCGTACTTCGACGACTACGTGACGCAGATCGTGGCGGCGGGCGGCGCGGCACTCGGCTTCGGGCTCGCGCCGGTGCACGACACGGTGCCGCGCGCGCTGGTGGAGGCGTGCGAGCGGCGCGGGCTGCCGCTCCTCGAAGTGCCGCCCCGGACGACGTTCAGCGGCATCGCGCGCGCCGTGTGGAGCCTGATGGCCCAGGCCAGGCACGCGGAGCTGCGCCGCGTCACGCAGGCGCAGCAGCACCTCGCCGCGGCTGCCGCGCGCCCCGATCCGGTGGCGGCCGTGCTCGGTCAGCTGGCCCGGTTCGCGGGCGGGTTCGCGGTGCTGGTCGACGCGGACGGCACCGTGGTCCGGCAGGCCGGGCAGGAGCCGCCGCAGGACGTGGCGCGGGCGCTGACGGCGCTGACCGATGTGGTGCGCGGGACGTCGGCGGGTGCGCGCCCGGCGTCCGCGTCCGACACGGCCGGCGGCACCCGGCTGTCCGCGTACGCGGTGAGCGGCCGGGGCGGCGCCGCGCTCGGCCTGGCCGGGCCGTCGCGCGACAGCGGGGACCACACCGTCGCCGGGGCGGCCGTCGTGCTGCTGTCCCTGCTGACCAGCCGGCATCAGGGTGCGGGAGCGGCCCGGGCCGCGGACCGGTCCGCGGCGCTGGTCAGACTGCTGCTGGGCGCGCGCCCGGAGGAGGTGGCCGGGTTGCTGGGGTCCCGCGAGTGGCAGGTCGCCCAGCTGCGGTGGACGGGGTCCGCGGGTGGGCCGCCGCCCCGCCCGGCGCTGCCCACGCCGCTGCTCGACGGGGAGGGCGATCAGGTGCGGGCGTTGTTCCCCGCGGACCAGGAGATCGCCGGGCTGCCGGGGTGGGCGACCGGTGTCAGCGCCCCGGCCGGCATCCGGGACCTCCCGCTGGCCGACGCCCAGGCGGCCCGCGCCCTGGCCCGGGCCCGCGCGACCCGCACCCCGCTCGTCCACCATCGCAGCGCGGCCCCGGATCTCGCGCTCACACCGCTGCTCGACGCCCCGGCCCTGCTGGAGACGCTGCGCAGTTGGCTCTCCCTGCACGGCAGTTGGGACCGGACGGCCGGGGCGCTCGGCGTGCACCGCAACACCGTGCGCCAGCGCATCGCCAAGTGCGGGGCGCTGCTGGACGCCGATCTGGACGACCCGGACGTCCGGATGGAGCTGTGGTTCGCGTTGCGGCACACGCCCGGAGCGGCATAGCCGATGGTCGCGCGGCCGCAGACTTTCGGCCGAGGCGCCGCCCGCCCGGGCGTTCCTAGCATCGCCGCATGGATGTCGACGTACGCCACAACCCCTCGTTCGCCGTGGCCCGGGTGGTCCCGGCCCCCGGTGAGTCCGTGCGGGCCGAGGGCCGGGGCCGGGTGGCCGCCGCCTGCTACGGGGCACTGGACCGGGTGGAGTTGGGTCCGGGCGAGACGCTCGTCCTGGACTCCGGTCATCTGGTCGCGTTCGAGGACGGCCTGTCCTGTGCGACACGGAAGGTGACCCGCGGTCTGCTGCAGACGCTGAAGTCGGGCGAGGGGCTCGTCTTCGAGTTCACCGGTCCCGGCCGGCTGTGGACGCAGAGCCGCGATCCCGGCGCGCTGACCACCTGGCTCACGGCCGAACTCCCGTTCAGCCGCGGCTAGCGGCGGCATCCGGACCGACGACTGTGGGGGCGTCATGAAGGACATCGACATGAGCAGGGCACGCTTTCTGGGCCTCGCGGGGGCGGTCGGCGCGGGGGCACTGCTGCCGGCGGGCGCCGCGGCGGCGACGGCCCGCGGACGCTCCTGCGGGCTGTCGCACCGGGGTGTCGTGTACGAGGTCGGCGCGGGCGAGACACCCGCGACGGCCTGGAGCGCGGCGCGGGCCCGCGCCGATCTGCGGGCGATCCGCGACCGGCTGCACGCGGACTCGGTGAAGATCACCGGTGACGGGGTCGAACGGCTCACCGGCACCGCCGAGCAGGCGGCCGAACTCGGGCTGCGGGTCTGGCTGGAGCCGACGCTCGGTGACGTGCCCGCCGGCGACATCCTGGACCATCTCGCGCAGACCGGCCGGTTCGCGGAGCGGCTGCGGCGGCAGGGAGTGCCGGTCCACCTGAACGTGGGGTGCGAGTTCCTGCTGTTCGTCCCCGGCATCGTGCCGGGCGCCACCGCCGTCGAGCGGATCGAGAACCTGGCCAAGGGCCATGTCGACCCGGTGCGGACGGCGCTGAGGCTGCGCCGGTTCACCGCGCGGGCGGCGGCGGTCGGGCGGTCCGTCTTCCACGGGCCGCTGTCGTACGCGGCGGCGCAGGACGAGGGCGTGGACTGGGACCTGTTCGATCTGGTGTGCCTCGACTACTACGGGACCTTCCCCAGCGCGGCGGGGCACGTCCGGGAACTGCGCAGGCACCGGCGGCCCGGGAAGCCGCTCGCGATCACCGAGTTCGGTACGTGCACGTTCGAGGGGGCGCCCGGGAGCGGCGGCATGGGCTGGGACGTCGTCGACTACGCGAAGGACCCGCCGGAGATCAAGGGCGGCCTGGTCCGCAGCGAGCGGACGCAGGCCGCCTACCTGACCGAGGTGCTGCGGGTCTTCGACGCGATGGGCCTGTACGCGGCCATGGCGTACACCTTCGTCACGCCGGACGCACCGCACCGTGACGAGCCCCGGCTCGACCTGGACATGGCGAGCTACAGCCTGGTCAGGCCGGTCCGGGACCGCCCCGCCGATCCGGGCTCAGCCTGGCACTGGGAGCCGAAGGAGTCGTTCCACGCGCTGGCTCGGGCCTACTCCGCGATGACGTGACGGCCCGCGCCGCGGAGTGCAGTGACTTCAGCGCGATGAGAAGGACCCCGATGTCGTCCAGGTAGATCGGGTCGGGGAGCAGGTCGACCGGCGAGATCGTGTAGACCACGGCGGCCCAGAACAGCGCTTTGCTGCGCAGCGGGATCCCCGCGTCGACGAGGAGTCTGCGCGCCTGGAAGACACGCACGAGCAGATAGCCGGCGGCCGCCAGCATGGCCACGGCCGCCACCGCGGCCAGGACGAACCATGTGCGGTCATCCATCAGTCGTCCACCTCTGTCCGGTCCCGGTTCGGGCACCCGCGCTCACGGCAGGATGGAGTCCACGTACCCGCCATCGACCCGTACCGCACCTCCCGTGGTCGCCGATGCCTGGTCGGATCCGAGGTAGACGACCATGTTGGCGATCTCCTCCGGCTCGATCAGACGGTGCAGGAGCGACTGCGGCCGGTGCTGGCGCATGAAGGCGCGCTGCGCCTCGTCCCACGGCAGGTCCCGGTCCACGAGTTCGTACACGAAGTCCTCGACCCCGCCGGTGTGAGTGGGACCCGCGAGCACCGAGTTCACCGTGACCCCGGTGCCCGCGGCCCGCTTGGCGAATCCGCGGCTCACGGACAGCAGCGCCGTCTTGGACATGCCGTAGTGGATCATTTCCGCCGGCACCACGACGGCCGAGTCGCTCGCGATGAACTGCACCCGGCCCCAGCCGCGCTCCATCATGCCCGGCAGGAACATGCGGGTGAGCCGGACGCCCGCGAGGACGTTCACCTCGAAGTAGCGCCGCCACTCGTCGTCGCTGATGTCGAGGGGTTCGGCGGAACCGAAGATGCCGAGGTTGTTGACCAGGATGTCGGCCTCGGGCAGGGCGTCGGCCACGTGCCGGGCGCCGTCCTCGGTGGCGACGTCCGCGACGACCGGGACCAGATCGGCCTCCGGGGTCTGCCGGGTCAGCCGTTCGATGCTCTCCCGCACACGCTCGGCCGAACGTCCGTTGACCCCGACGCGCGCCCCGGCCCGGGCGAGGCCGGTGACGATCGCCGCTCCGATGCCCTGGGTGGAGCCGGTGACCAGCGCCGTCCGACCCGTCAGATCGATCCGCATGCTCCGTTTCCTCTCCTCGGCCGTGGGCCGACGTTGTCACACGTACGTCCGGTGTCCGGGTGCGGCGCACCGCCGGTCACGCGACGATGGGGCCGACTCGGGGCGGAACTCGACACGAGGAGATCGACGCCGTGCTCATCATCGTCGCGATGGTCCTGGGAGGACTCAGCGTGGTCTGCATAGGCATCACCGCCCGTCAGTGCGCGACGGACGACGTCGCGCTCGGTCCGCCGGTCGTCGCCCTGCTGACCGCTTTCACCTCGGTCGCGCTGATGCTGACGGCGACCGCCTACGGGCACTGACACCCGCCGGCGGGGGCCGTCACAGCAGCCGGTCGTCCTCGTCGACCAGGTGGACGGCGGCCTCCTCGGCGGAGGCCGCTCCGCCGTCGAGGCCGACGTCCTCCGCGAGCATGTCCTTCTCGGCGTCCTCGTGTGCGCCCTCGTCCGGTGCCACGAGCCGGCCCGCGCGCAGATCGCCGACCTCGTCGTCGAGCGGTTCGCCGTCGCCGTCGGCCAGATCGCCGACCCCGTCGTCGTCCTCCTCGTCCGACTCGAGCGCCTCGTACGCGTCGATCACGGGGTCGGGGCGTTCCTCGGCCAGCCGCTCGTCGAGGCTCTCGCCCTCCCGCTGCTCCGCCGCGGTGGTGCCCGTGTGCTCGACACCGAGCGGGCGCTCGGGGGGCGACCACCCTTCGTCGTACGGGTCGACTCCGCGGTCGCTCAGGGTGTCCTCCGCGTCCAGGACGCCCTCGTCCTCCCGCGCGTCCGGGTCTCCGGGCTGGTACACCTCGTCACCCATGAACGCCTCGTCGTTCCGCTCGGTCATCCCGTGTCACCTCGTCTCCCAGTCCCCGTGCCTGTTCGTCTCCTGTCCCCGTCACGTAACCAGCCTGCGCCACGTCACGCATATCGGCCCCTCAGCCGTGGGATTTACGGAGCGCCCGGGGCTTTGGTGAAGAATCTGCCATATATGCGCAGTTCCGGCGTTACATCCCTCAGCGTCCGCCACGGGCCGAGGTCCAGGTGCGGCGAGGGCGGGCCCGGGGCCGGGAACGCGGACCACGGTTCTCGATCCGACCTCGTCGCGGATATTGACAGGCTCATGACTCACAGGGAAATTGGCTGAGCCACTCTTCCAATTGGAGTCGCCCGTGTCCGCAGAGCTGCTCTCGATCCTCGTCCTGGCGGTCGTCTTCGTGATCGCCACCACCCGCTCCGTCAACATGGGAGCCCTCGCCTTCGCCGCGGCCTTCGCGGTCGGCGGGCTCGCCGCCGACCTCGACGCCGACGCCGTGTTCGCGGGGTTTCCCGGGGACCTGTTCGTCGTCCTGGCCGGGGTCACGTATCTGTTCGCCATCGCCCGCGCCAACGGCACGACCGAGTGGCTGGTGCACGCCTCGGTCCGGCTGGTGGGCGGCCGCGTCGCGCTGATCCCCTGGATGATGTTCGCCGTCACCGCCGCGCTCACCGCGATCGGCGCCGTCAGCCCGGGGGCGGTGGCCATCGTGGCACCGCTGGCGCTCGGGTTCGCCGCGCAGTACGGCATCAGCCCGCTGCTGATGGGGATCATGGTGGTCCACGGCGCGCAGGCCGGCGGCTTCTCGCCGACCAGCGTCTACGGCTCGACGGTGAACAGCATCGTCGCCCGCGAACACCTGCCCGGCAACGAGGGCGTCCTCTTCCTCGCGAGCCTCGTCGTGAACACCGTCGTCGCCGGCATCGTCTACACCGTGCTGATGCGCCGCGGCGGCGTCCCGGTCCGCGCACCCGAACGTGCCGCGGTGGCGGTCGGCGGCGACTCCACGGCCGCGTCGAACGAGTCACCGGAGCAGGCGGCGGACGGGACCGCGACCTCGCCTCCCGAGGAACCGCGGCTGGACGGACCGCGCATCGCCACCCTCACCGGTCTCGTGGCGCTGGTCGTCGGCGCCCTCGCCTTCGACCTCGACGTCGGCCTGACGGCGATCACGATCGCGGTGGTGCTCAGTGTGGTGTGGCCCGCGACGAGCACGACCGCGGTCGCCGAGATCTCCTGGTCCACGGTCTTCCTGATCTGCGGCGTGCTCACCTACGTCGGCGTACTGGACGAGATGGGCACCATCAAGTGGGCCGGGGACGCCGTCAGCGGCATCGGTGTCCCGCTGCTCGCCGCCCTGCTGCTCTGCTACATCGGCGCGATCGTCTCGGCGTTCGCCTCGTCCGTCGGCATCATGGGCGCGCTGATCCCTCTCGCCGTGCCGTTCCTCGCGGCGGGCGAGGTCGGCGCGGTGGGCATGGTGGCGGCGCTCGCCGTCTCGGCGACCGTGGTCGACGTCAGCCCGTTCTCGACGAACGGGGCGCTGGTGCTCGCGAACGCGGAGGACGTGGACCGGGACCGGTTCTTCCGTCAGTTGATGCTGTACGGGGCGGGGGTCGTGGTGGTCGCCCCCGCCGTGGTGTGGCTGGCGTTCGTGGTGCCGGGGCTCGGCTGAGGTGAGCGTCGTGGCGCGCGCGAGCATGCGCGGCGTCGGCCGCCCTGTCCTGTCGAGTCGGCCGCTTCGGGCACCGATCCGTACCCCATGGGGTGGCGCTGACCCATGATCCCTTAGGTGATCTTGTACGGGTGGCAGGTCTGACCTTGTCGGTTCCTTGTCGAACTCCCGATCGGAACGAGGTCGTCGCATGCGCCGTACCGGATTCCTGGCCCTGGCCGCCGCCCCACTGCTGTGGGGCTTCAGCCCTCCCGCCGAGCCCGCCGCTGCCGTCACCGTGACCGCCCCGGTTGCGGACTCCGTGCACCCGACGGGCGGCAGCCTGTTCGTGACCTGGCAGAACGGCACCGGGCGGGAGGTGGACATGTGGCTCGTGCGCGGCGGCACGGCCCGTGTGGTCCAGCTCGCCGCGAAGCTCACCGACGCCCCGTCGGGCGAGACCGCCACGGTCCTGCCGAAGGTGCCGGAGGGCGCGGGCTACGCGATCGAGGTCGTCGCCCGCGACGGCGGCGAACAGGGCTACAGCGCGCCGTTCACCGTTGCCGCGGGCGGCACGGGGGCCGCGGGCGCGACACGTCGGACACCCGCGGCCGCTCCCGCAGGAGCCTAGGAACGCAGCTCCACGTCCTGCCGCACCGTGCCCGACGGCCGCTGCACGGTGACCAGTACGGCCCGTGGCGCGTGCCGGGCGGCGGAGATCACCAGTGTGTGGGTGCCCGGGGGCAGCGCGTCCACGCCGTAACTGCCGTCTGTCACCGGGGACTTGGCGAGGCGCTTGCCGCGGGCGCTGATCACCGTCACCCATGCGGGGCAGCCCTCGGGGTGTGCGGCGCAGTACACGCGGCCCTCGACGCGCGCCGTCCCGGTGGGCTCGGACGCCCGTAGGTGAGGCTCGTTCCAGGCCGCCATCAGGGCGCGGGTGCGCCGCTGCATGGGCGAGGCGGGCGCCTGCGCGGTGCGGCCCTCCGCGGCGATCGGAAGGCCGGCCTGCTCGGCGTAGGCGGCGAGGGTCTCGTCGAGGGCGTCGAGTTCCCGCAGCGCGGTCTGCAGGCGGCGGGCGCGCGGGCCCGGCGGGGCCGGGGCGAGTTCCGCCTCCAGCTCACGGACGAGCGGGCCGATCCGCCGCCAGGCACCGTCCACCTCGCCGCTCGCGAAGAACCGGTCGAGTTCCTTGAGGGACGCGGTGAGGGTGGCGGTGACCAGTCGGGCGCGTTCGGCCAGGCGCGGCGCCAGGTCGACGTCGATGTCGGCGGCCACCGCCAGCGCCCGGGCGTGGCCCGTCGCCGTGGCGAGGAGCGCTGCCCGGTGCTCGGCGGCGGGCCCGCGCACCCCGACCGGCATCCGCACCAGCGGCCGTACGACGCTCTGCACCTGGCTCAGCGCGGCGTCCACCGCGCGGGCCGCCCCGCGCAGCCGGACCGGCTCGTCCGGCCGGGACCAGCGCTGTTCGACCTGCATGACCACCTGGGCGAGCGCGTCGACGTAGCCGCGCTCGGCCTCCTTGACGACGGTGCGGCGGGACAGCGGGAAGATCAGGGCGGCGCAGGCGGTGGCGACGAGGATGCCGATGCCGTTGTCGAGGAGCCGCTCCCCCAGCAGGTGGTTCATGCCGCTGTCGGGCGTGGTGAGGGCGTAGAGCTGGACGAGAGCGACGACCAGGCCGACCACCCAGCAGGCGTAGGCGCGCTGCATGCCCCAGGCGCCGAGGGTGAGTCCGGCGACGATGACGGCGAGGGTCGCGTACACGTGGTCGCGGCCGATGAGGTGCAGGACGACGATGCCGAGGACGGCGCCGATCGCCGTGCCGACCATGCGGTGGCCGAACTTGCGCAGGCGTTCGTGGGTGGTGTTGGTGCCGAACAGCGTGATCATGACGCCGACCAGGCCCCAGTAGAAGCGGTGCGGGTCGATGGCGTCGGCGATCGGGCAGACGATGGCGGCGGCGACGGCGGCGTGCACGGGGACGCGGACGAACGGGACGGCGCGGCGCCAGCCGGACTCCGAGCCCGCGGCGAGGACGCGCCGGGCGGGGCCGGCCGAGCCGGGCAGCCGGTTGTTCTCCAGGGCGACGGTGGGCTGGAACGGGACGTCGGCCGGGCTGGTCGACGCGGTGTGGCCGAGGGCGAGCCAGTCGCGCAGGGACGCGGCGAGCGAGTCCAGGAGGTGTCCGATGCGACGGGCGAGCACGGCGGCCTCGACGTGGTCGGCCGGTGCGGTCGCGTCGCCCAGGATCGTCTCGGCGCGCTCCTGGATGTGGGCGGCGGCCGGGCGCAGGCCCTCCGCCTGGCCGAGGGGGGTGTCGCGGGCCAGCACGAGGCCGACGGCGAGCGCTTCGCGCAGGGGCTCGGGGACGGGCTGCCGGGTCAGGTCGGCGGCCGCCTGGCCGATGCCGCGCAGGGCCAGTTCGGCGTCGAACAGGTGGCGGTGCAGCAGTTCGGCCGCGGCCGGGTCGGCGGCGACCTCGGGCTGGGCGAGCCGGCCGTCGATGGTGACGGTGGTGATGTTCAGGCGGCGCAGCGAGCGGTTCATCCGGCGCACCGCTCGTTCCCGGTCGGCGTCGGGGTCGAGCGTGTCGACGGCGGCGTCGGCCACTCGCCGGGCCTCGACGACGAAGGCCCGCTGGGTGCGCAGCAGGTCCTCGCGGGGCATGGGGTAGCACAGCAGCAGGCGGGTGGCGAGGACGGCCGCGGCGGAGACCAGGGCGACGGCGAACGCCTTGCCGACGAGCGCCGTCGGGATGCCCGCGAGCATGCCGACCATCAGGCCGTTGAACAGCATCATGCCGGTGAGCAGGGCCATCGGCCCGAACCGGGCGAGGAAGAAGGTCAGCGCGAGCGCGGTGATCATCAGGACCATCTGCGGGACGCGCTCCCCGTTCAGGGAAGCGCACAGCCACAGCACCGCGGTGTACGGGAACGGCATCCACAGGATGGCGCGGGCGAGCCGGTCCCAGGTGTTCTCGGCGACAGCGAACGCGCTCATCAGGCCCATCATCCCGGCGACCATCATGCCGATCATGGGCGGGATCGACAGGGCCTGCGCCATGCCGTAGCCGACGGCGAGGGAGGTGACCATGGCGACCAACGACCGCCATCCGGACTGGAGTTGGCCGAGTCCGGGGTCGGCGGCGAGCACCCAGTCCCACCGTCTGCGCGGCCCGGCGACCCGGTGGGGGGCGAGGTCCGCGGCGGTCCGGTGCGGGGCGGACGTGTCCGGCAGTGTGTCCGGGGTGGTCAACTGGCCTCCGATTCCATGGCGTTCACAAGTACGGCGATGGCATCCCGCGCGGCCGAGACCGCGCGCTCCGAGTCGTCGATACCGCCGTCGAGAGCGGTGAGCAGGGCGGCGGCCATCCGCTGACGGCCGCGTTCGAGCAGTTCGCGCCCGGCGGGCGTGAGCGATGTCTCGACCGCGCGCCGGTCTGACGCGCAGCGCTGCCGTTCGACGAGCCCGGCCTCTTCGAGCTTCTGCAGGATCACGGTGACCCGCGGCTGCGCCATCCCGGTCCGGGCGGCGAGCTCGGTGACCCGGCGCGGTGCCGGTTCGAGCGCGTCGAGGAGTGCGACCTGACTGCGCGTGAGTCCGAACTCACCTGCCCGGAACAGGGCTTGGGTGAGCTGCCCGATCCCCCGCAGCAGACCGCGGGCGGCGCCTTCGATGCGCCGGGCCTCGAAGGTACCGACGGACTCCGAGGATAGATGCATACGGAAATTATATACATGTCAGATACAAGCACTCGGTCCGGGGTCCGGCCCGGCCCTACGACGCCCCGGTCGCGGCCGTGCCGCGGGTCTCGTTCGATCGACGTATCCCGCCGCACGACGCGGCCGCGCCCGGCGCCGTGGTGGGAGGATCCGGACATGGACGGGGGGATCCTCGAGCGGGATCTCGAACTGCAGCGACTGGCCGCCGCCGTACGGGACGCCGCGGACGGCGCGGGCTGTGTGGCGCTCGTCGTCGGCGAGGCCGGGATCGGCAAGTCCTCCCTGGTGCGAGCCCTGCCGGGGGTCCTGCCCCGCGGCGCGCGGCTCCTGGTCGGGTACTGCGACGACCTGGCCACGGGCCGCCCCCTGGGACCGCTGCGGGACCTCGCCGGCGGCGTGGGCGCGGAGCTGGCGCGGGCGCTGCGCGACGCGGGCGACCGGTACCGGGTGCACGAGGCGCTGTACGCGGAGCTGGCCGGCGGTCCGCGCCCCGCGGTGCTGGTCGTGGAGGACGTGCACTGGGCCGACGAGGCCTCCCTGGACGCGTTGCGTTATCTGGTGCGCCGGGTCGACGGGCTGCCCGCCGCGATCGTCCTCACCTACCGGGACGACCAGGTCGGCCGCGGCCATCCGCTGCGGCAGCTGCTCGGGCTGCTGTCGGGGGTCGCCCGGGTGCACCGGCTGCCGCTGGCCCCGCTGTCGCCCGGGGCGGTGCGCGCCCTGAGCGCGGCGGCGGATCTCGACGCGGCGCAGGTGTACGCGGTGACGTCGGGCAATCCCTTCTTCGTCGCCGAGGTGATCGCGGCGGGCGACACCGGGCAGGTGCCGCCGACCGTCGTCGACGCCGTGCTGGGCCGGCTGCGCGGCCTCGACGACGCGGCCCGGGACGCCCTCGAACAGTTGGCAGTGGTGCCCTCGGCGGTCGAGCGTCCCCTCGTGGACGCGCTGCTGCCGGACGGCGACAGCGCACTCGCGGCGGGGGAACAGGGCGGGCTGCTGGTCGTGGCGGTCGACCGGGTGGCGTTCCGCCACGAGATCATCAGGCGCGCCGTCGCCGACTCGCTGCCGGCGGCGCGCCGGATCGCGCTCGACCGGGCCGTCCTGTCCGCGCTGGTGACGACCCCGGGCGCCGACCGGTCGCGGATCGTGCACCACGCGGCGGCGGCCGGGGACACCGGGGCCGTGACGCGGTTCGGGCCGGGGGCGGCCCGGGACGCGGCGCGCGCGGGCGCGCACCGGGAGGCCGCCGCCCATCTGCGGCTCGTGCTGCGGCACCGGCACCGGTTCGGCCCCGCCGAACAGGCCGATCTGCTGGAGCAGTTCGCGGTCGAGAGCTACACCATCGGGGATGCGCGAGCAGCCGTGACGGCCCAGCGCGACGCCGTCGGGGTCCGCCGCGAGCTGGGCGACCTGCGGGCGCTGGGGGCGGATCTGCGCTGGCTGTCGCGCATCCACTGGTGGGCCGGCGACGCGGCGGCGGCACAGGCGGCCGCGCGCGAGGCGCTCACCGTGCTCGAACAGGCCGGTGACAAGCGCCTGTTGGCGCTCGCCCTGAGCAACACGGCACAGCTGCGCATGCTGTCCGACGCGTACGCGCAGGCCGTCGAGTACGGCGAGCGGGCCCTGGCGCTGGCCCGCGAGGCGGGCGACACGGCGATCCTCGCGCACGCCCTCAACAACGTCGGCAGTGCCCGCTGGCGGTCGGGCGACCCCTCGGGGCAGCGTCAGCTGGAGGAGAGCCTGCGGGTGGCGCTGGCGGCCGGCGAGGTGGAGCACGCCTGCCGGGCGTACGCGAACATCGTCTGGTCGCTCCTCGACGACCTGCGTCTCGCCGAGGCGGACCGGTACCTCACCCCCGCCACGGAGCTTGCCGACCGCGCCGAGCACCTGGGGTTTCTCACCTACCTCCAGGTGGAGCGGGCGCTGCACCGGTTCGCCGCGGGCGACTGGGCGGCGGCCGAGCGCTTCGCGCTGCTCGGCGCCGATGTGTTCCCGCCCGCCCGCTGCCCCGCGCTCACCGTGCTCGCCCGGATCCGGATCCGGCGCGGCCACCCGGGTGGCGGTGAGCTCCTCGACGAGGCCTGGCGGATCGCCGTGGGCACCCGTGAACTGCAGCGCACCGGGCCGGTGGCGGCGGCCCGCGCGGAGGCCGCCTGGCTGCGCGGCGACCGGGCAGGTGTGGTCGCGGCCGCCGCGCAGGTGTACGCGCGGGCCCGGCGGCTGTCCGCCCCGCAACGCGCCGAACTCGGCTACTGGCTCAGCAGGGCGGGCAGAACCGTGCCGCCCGACGGCTCGTGCCACCCGTACGCGCTCCAGGCGGCGGGCCAGTGGGACAAGGCGGCCCGGCTGTGGCGGGAGGCGGGCTGCCCCTATGAGCACGCGGCCGCCCTCGCACAGAGCCCGGACCCGGCGGACAAGGTGGGCGCGCTCTCCGCCCTGGACGCCATGGGCGCGGTTCCGCTGGCCCGCCTGGTCCGGGCCGAGCTGCGGGCGCTCGGCGTGCGGCGCGTGCCGCGCGGCCCGCACGCGGCGACGCGGCACAATCCGGCAGGGCTGACCGACCGCCAACTACAAGTGACACGGCTGCTGTTGGCGGGCCTGACGAATCCGGAGATCGCCGACCGGCTCGTCGTCTCCGTCCGTACGGTCGACCACCACGTCAGCGCGGTCCTGGAGAAGCTCGACGCGCCCACCCGGCGCCGGGCCGCCGCGCGGGCCCGGGAACTCGGGCTGCTGCCGGGCGGCGAAACATAGGCAGGCGGCGGGCCAGAGGTGGGTGGCGGGCACGCATGCCGGGGCGGGCCCGCGGCCGTAGAACGAGCGGACGACGTCCATCAGGCTCGGGGGGCCGCATGACCACCACGCCCGCACAGGCGGCGCGCCGTGAACTGAAGTCTTTTCAGGGCGAGTTGACCGGTCCGCAGGATTCGGGGTACGACGAGGCCCGCGCCGTCTACAACGCGATGATCGACCGGCGCCCCGCCCTCGTGGCGCGCTGCGCCGACGCGGACGACGTCGCGCGTGCCATCGGCTTCGCCCGCCGGCACGCGCTGCCGCTCGCGGTGCGCGGCGGCGGCCATCACGGCGCGGGCCTGGGCACCTGCGACGACGGAGTCGTCGTGGACCTGGCGCCGCTGGACTCCGTGGAGGTCGACGCCGCCGCCCGCACGGTCCGCGTCGGCGGCGGCGCCACCTGGGGGCTGGTCGACGCGGCCACCCACGAGCACGGCCTGGCCACCCCCAGCGGCATCGTCTCCACCACCGGCGTCGGCGGCCTCACCCTCGGCGGCGGGCTCGGCCATCTCTCCCGGCGCTGCGGCCTGACGGTCGACAACGTCCTGGCCGCGGAGGTCGTCCTGGCCGACGGCACCCAGGTACGGGCGGACGCCGACGAGCACACGGATCTGTACTGGGCGCTGCGCGGCGGGGGCGGCAACTTCGGCGTCGTCACCGCGTTCACGTTCCGGCTGCACGAGGTGTCCACGGTCGTGGCAGGACCCAGCTTCTGGCCCGCCGAGCAGGGCGGCGACGTCCTGTCCGTCTACCGGGAGTTCATTCCGTCCGCGCCCCGCGACGTCAACGGCTTCTTCATGTACGGGACCGTGCCTGCGGCGCCCCCGTTCCCCGAGGAACTGCACCTGCGCAAGGTGTGCGGCGTCGTGTGGTGCCACACGAGCGGCGATCCCGAGGCGGCGGGTGCGGCGATGGCGCCGTTCCTCGACCGGCTCCCCGGCCCGCTGCTGCACGCCGTCGCGCCGATGCCGCACCCGGCCCTGCAGTCGATGTTCGACGAGCTCTACCCGCCCGGTCAGCAGTGGTACTGGCGGGCCGACTTCGTGCGGGACATCCCGGACGAGGCCGTGGCGCTGCACGCCAAGTTCGGGCCCGAGGCGCCGACCGTGCAGTCCGGGATGCACCTGTACCCGATCGACGGAGCGGTGCACGACCACCGGGCGGCCGACACGGCGTTCCACTACCGGGACTCCAGGTGGGCGAGCGTCGTCGCGGGCGTGGACCCGGACCCGGCGAACGCCGAGCTCCTCAGGCGCTGGACGGTCGACTACTTCGAGGCGCTGCATCCCTTCTCGGCGGGCGGCGCCTACGTGAACATGATGATGGACGAGGGGCAGGAGCGCGTACGGGCGAGCTACCGCGGCAACTACGCGCGGCTCGCCCGGATCAAGGCGGCCCTGGATCCGGAGAACCTCTTCCGTCTCAACCAGAACATCGAACCCGATCCGGCCTCCCGCTACGAGGCCCGGCCCTGACCGTACGAGGAGAGCGCCGACGCGCCGCGGCGGCTTCGGGAACGTAGCGTTGCGCGCATGTGCTGGAGCGCGACGGCGGATCTGGTGGCGGGCAGCGCGATCACCGCGGTGGGGGTCGCGTGCGTGGCGCGCGCGGCCCGCACCCGACCGCGTGCCCTGCCGCTCGCGGCGCTCCCGCTGCTGCTCGGTGCCCACCAGATCATCGAGGCGGTGATCTGGACCGAGGGCGGTGGCCGCGGGCCCCTGGTCGTCGCCTGGGCGGTGATCGCCCTGCCGCTGCTGCCGCTGTGGGTCCCGGTGGGCGTGCTGTGCGCGGCACCGGACCGGGCCCGCCGACGCCTCGTGGTCCCGCTCGTGTGCGGCGTCGCGACCTCCGCCGCCCTCGCGTACGTGCTGGCGACGAAGACGGTCACGGCCGGGATCCGCGGCCACACCATGGGCTACGAGATCGGGCTGCCGCACGCCGGATGGCTGATCGCGGGATATCTGGTGGCGACGATCGGTTCGCTGCTGCTGTCCGGCGACGGGGGCCTGGTCCTGCTGGGCGGTCTGGTCGCGGTCGGCGCCGCCGTGTGTGCGGCGCTGTGGCGCTGGGAGTTCATCTCGACGTGGTGCGCCGCCGCCGCGCTGTGCTCGGTGGTGCTCTACGGCTGGGTCCGCCGGGACGCACCGGCCGCCGACCGGGACTGAGCCCCTCCCGCCCGTTCTCCCGCGTGCCGCGCGCAAGCCCCCGCTCCCCCGGCCCCTCCCTGCGGGCGCCCCATCCTTGCTACACCCATGCGCGAGAGTTAGAGTCTCTAACAGACGCGATGAGTCATCACACCCGATGTCGCCGCGCGCGTCCGCCGAAGGGATTCCCATGACCAGCACCATGACCACCGCCCGGCCCCTGCACTGCGTCCTCGGCTCCGGCCCCGCCGGGACCGCCCTGGCCGAGGAACTCGTGCGCCGCGGTCACCCCGTGCGCCTCGTCGACCGCACGGGCGAGGGGCCCGCCCTCCCCGGCGTCCGGCGCCTCGCCGCGGACGTCAGCACTGCGGAGGGCGCGCGCATCGCCGTCGACGGGGCCGCCGTCGTGTACCACTGCGTCAATGTCGGCTACCACCTCCAGGTCGCGGTGATGCCGAGCATCCAGGAGGCCGTGCTGGGCGCGGTGGAGGAGAGCGGGGCGCGCCTCGTCGTCCTCGACACGCTGTACCCGTACGGCGGGACGGGTGGCGCGGTGATGACGGAGGACTCGCCCTGGCAGGCCACGACGCGCAAGGGGCGGATGCGGGCCGAGCTCGACGAGAAGTACCTGGCGGCGCACCGTGCGGGGCGTGCCCGGGTGGCGCTGGGCCGGTCCGCCGACTTCTTCGGACCCGGCGTCCTCAACTCGACGCTGGGCGGCGCCGTCTTCCCTGCCGCGCTGACCGGCGGCGAGGTGCCGGCCCTCGGCGACATCGACCAGCCGCACAGCTACACGTACATACGCGATGTCGCGGCCGGTCTCGCCACGCTCGGCGAACGCCCCGACGGCGACGGCCGCGTCTGGCACCTGCCGACCGACACGGCGCTGTCCACCCGCGCCGTCCTCACGATGGTCGAGCGGCGCACGGGGCGGCCGCTCCGGCTGACCGCGGTGCCCGAGCCGCGGCCGTTCGGGCCGTTCGACGAGCGGTTCATGGCCGAGTACGCCGAGATGTTCTACCAGCACACCGAGCCGCAGATCATGTCGTCGGCCGCCTTCGAGGGGCACTTCGGCGTCCGCCCCACCCCGCTCGCCGAGGCACTGGACGCCACCCTCGCCTGGTACGGCGCGTGGCTGAGCGCCCAGGCCACGGCGGGCCGGCGTTGACGACGTGATCAGTACGGCTGGCGCTTGATCTCCTTGATCTTGAGCATGCGCGTGATGACCTTGTCGAGCTCGGCGTCGTCGAAGACCTTCTTCCAGTCGTCGCGGACGATCGACTCGCGGCCGAAGTCCATCGCGATGAGGCAGGCGTCGGAGAACGGGTTGGAGCCCTTCAGCGTGTTGGCGAGGGCGACCTGGGTGTGGCCGAGCAGCATCGCGCGGGCGGCCTTCTCGGGGACGCCGACGGTGTGCACGGTCTCGTGCAGCGCCTCGGTGAGCAGCGCGCCGACCATGCAGGCGATCGTCTCGACGAGCGTCGGCTCCAGGACGGCCAGCTGCTTGACGGTCACCCAGTGGACGTCGACGACGGGGGCGCACATGACGCGGATGACGGAGTCGGCGAGGGCCTGCTTCCCGGCGTCGCCGCCCTCGTACGCGGCGACGACCTCCTGCGGGGCGGCGATCCCGCCGAAGGTGTCCTGCCACTCCTCCTTGGTGGTGCGCTCCAGGAAGACGGACGGGTGGCAGGGGTGGGCGCAGGCGTAGTGCACGTCATCGCGGGCGAACAGCAGGCCCGCGTACGCGGCGGCCGGGTCGAGGGTGAGGACGACGGCGCCCGGCTTCATCAGCGGCACCAACTGCTCCGAGACGGTGCCGATCCGGGCGCTGCTCCAGGTGTGGATGGAGCGGGTCAGCGACATCGAGGGCACCGTCAGCGGCACCCTGTGCGAGCACGACGCCGTGCTCAAGGCGATCCGCGACCGGGATCCGGAGGCCGCGGACCGGGCGATGACCGAGCACATGCGGATGGCGAGCGCCCGTCTGCGGGAGTCGATTGCCCCGGCGGACGACGGCGACCGGTCGGCCTGACCGGTCGCGGCGGTCAGCTGAAGGTACGGCGGTACGCCTGCGGGCTGACCCCGGTCGTGCGCTTGAAGCGGTCACGGAACGCGGTGGGCGAACCGAAGCCGACCTGGGCGGCGATCCGTTCCACCGGATGCCCGGTGGTCTCCAGGAGGTGCTGGGCCTGCCGGATGCGGGCCCGGTGCAGCCACTGCAGCGGAGTGGTGCCGGTCTGTTCGCGGAAGCGGCGCATGAGCGTGCGGGTGCTGACGCCCGCGCGGGCGGCGATGTCGGCGAGGGTGAGCTCGCTGTCCAGATGGTCCCGGAGCCAGGCGAGCAGCGGTTCGAAGGTCGACCCCTGAGGTGCGGGCGCGTGGTCGTGGACGATGAACTGCGCCTGCCCGCCCTCCCGTTCGAGGGGCATGACGGAGAGCCGGGCCGCGTCCGCCGCCACGGCCGAGCCGTAGTCACGGCGGATCAGGTGCAGACACAGGTCGAGGCCGGCGGCCGCGCCGGCCGAGGTGAGGATCTGCCCGTTGTCGACGTACAGGACATCGGGGTCGACCTCGACCTCGGGGTACGTGGCGGCGAGCAGATCCGCGGCGATCCAGTGGGTCGTCGCGCGCAGTCCGTCCAGCAGACCGGTGGCGGCCAGCGGGAAGGTGCCCGAGCAGATCGACGCGATGCGGGTGCCCTGCGCGGCGGCCGTCCGCAGTGCGTCACGGACGGCGGGCGGGAGCGGGGCCGTGGGCGTGGCGGTACCGGGCACGATGATCGTGTCCGCACCCTTGAGGCCCTCCAGCCCCCGGTGCGCGCGGATCGTGAACGCGCCCGCGTCCACCTCGGCACGCTCGGCGCACACGCGGACCTGATAGCCGGGGCGCCCGTCCGGGAGGCGGGTGCGGTGGAAGACCTCGATCGGCGTGGACAGGTCGAACGGGATCACCTGGTCCAGCGCGAGGACGGCGACGATGTGCATGGCCAGAACCTACCCCTTCACCTGGATGACGCCACAGCCTTCGACGGGAACAACGATGGATCTGACCTGCGAGAAGACTTCCCGGAAGGCTGCCGGGCGGACTTGGCGATATTCCGTTGACAGTCGTCACTATTGCCACTGGGACGGGCGGGCGCGGCTGACTAGCGTCGACGGCGATCCCGGCTCCCGCCGGGCCCGTCGCACATGAAGGAACCTCCCCCCATGCACGTCCAGATCGTCCTCTTCGACGGCTTCGATCCCCTCGACGCCGTCGCCCCGTTCGAGGTGCTGCACGCGGGCGGTGTCGCGTCCGGCGGCGCGGTCCGGGTGGAGCTGGTCTCCGCGGAGGGTCCGCGCGACGTGGTCAGCGGGACCGGCGGATTCACCCTGCGGGCCACCGCCGCCCTCGACCCGTCGCGAGCGGGCCTCGTGCTGGTGCCCGGAGCCTCGGGGCGCCTCGGCGAGCCAGGCGAGGTGCCCGACGAGGACACGGCCGGGGACTCGGTCCCCGTGCTGCTGGGCCGCACGCTGGACACCGGGCTGCCCGCGCTGCTCAAGGCCGCGATGGACAACCCCGAGCTGACGGTCGCGACCGTCTGCGGCGGCTCGCTCGTCCTGGCCCTGGCCGGGCTGCTGGAGGGCCGCCCCGCCACGACGCACCACCTGGGCCTGGACCTCCTGGACGCGACCGGTGCGCACGCGGTGGACGCCCGGGTCGTCGACGACGGCGATCTCGTCACCGGCGCCGGTGTCACCTCTGGGCTCGACCTGGCCCTGTATCTCCTGGAGCGCGAGGTGGGCCCCCAAGTCGCCCACGCTGTCGAGGTGTTGTTCGCCCACGAGCGGCGCGGCACGGTCTGGCGGGCCACGGGTCCGGAGCCCGCCCGGCTCTGACCGCGTCCCCGCACGCTCACATCCCGAGAAGAGAGAAGAACCATCGCATGTCCGTCGAAGGCATCTGGGACCTGGCCGTCGTCACCCCCATCGGCACGATCGAGGCCGTCGTCGAGCTCCGCCGGGAGGGCGCCGGTCTCACCGGCGTCGCGCACGGCGCGGGCGAGGAAGTACCGCTGAAGGAAGTGGAGTCGACCGGTGACCGGCTCACCTGGAAGCAGGCCGTCACCAAGCCGCTGCGGCTGAATCTGGCCTTCGCCGTGACGGTCGACGGCGACAGCCTGAACGGCACGTCCCGCGCCGGACGCCTCCCCGCCTCGAAGGTCAGCGGCACGCGCCGCCCCGTGGCGACGGGCGCGGGCCACTGACCATGGCGAAGCTCCTGCTCTCCCTGCACGTACTGGCCGCCGTCCTGACGGTGGGGCCGGTCACCGTCGCCGCCAGCATGTTCCCCGCGTCCCTTCGCCAGGCGCTCGGTCCGGCGGGCGACGCCGACGCGCTCTCGACGCTGCGGACACTGCACCGCATCTGCCGGGTCTATGCGGGCGTCGGCATCGCCGTACCGCTGTTCGGGTTCGCGACGGCGAGCAGCCTCGGCGTCCTCGGCAGTGCCTGGCTGATCGTCTCGATCCTGCTGACCGCGGCTGCCGCCGCCGTACTGGCGCTGTGGATCCTGCCCGCACAGGAAGCGGCCCTGGCCACGGCGGAGCGGACCGACGGCTCACCGCTCCTGCGGGGCGGCAGCCAATTGGCCATGCTCACCGGCGTGTTCAACCTTCTCTGGGCCACGGTCACCGTCCTGATGATCATCCGCCCCGGCTCCACCACGGGGGTGTGACCATGCGCGTACATCCTCTGCGCATCGCGGCGCACACCGAACTCCTCTCCCTTCTGGTGCTGTTGGGGAACCTCGCGACCGTCCACCTCCAGGCCGTCTCCTCGCTCATGGGGCCCACGCACGGCTGCACCTACCTGATCGTCGTCGTCGCGACCTGGCGGCACGGCCGGGCGGACGGCGGGGCGAAGGCCGTCGCACTGGTCCCCGGCGTCGGCGGACTCCTCGCGCTGCGCCGGCTCGGCCAGGACAGCGCCGTGGCCGCCACCGGACCCTGAAGTCCGTTCCGGCGCTGAACATCTGACGAACAGTCGGCGAAGCTCGGCAGCGGACCCGCCACAGGGTGCGGCGGGTCCGTAGCGTCGGCCCCATGGGATGGCTCGAGATCACCTTCACGGCCGCGGGTCTGCTGCTCGGCGCCGTCTCCATCGTCACGCCGTTCGTCGCGGACCGGCGGGCCCGGCGCAGCAGACGCATCGGCTTCCGCAAGCAGATGGACATCGCCATAGGACACAACGGCCGGGTGAGCGGGGCCGATCCGCGGCTCGGCCTGTTCAACGACCTGCCGGCGATGCGGGACGCCACCCTCGTGCTGCTGCGCATCGAGAACGACGGCTCGCGGTACATCGAGGAGTCGGACTACATCGATCCGTCGACGCAGTACGGGCTCACCGCCGAGTTCCCCGGGCGGCGCATCGAGGCCCAGGACGTGACGCTGCCCGCCGAACACGCCAACCTCATGGGCTACTTCGAGAACCAGCCCGGGCTGCTCGTCGCCGGTCCGGGCACGCTGCGCATCCCGCGCGTCCCGCTGAAGCCGGGCGCGTACTACAAGATCCTGGTGCTTCTGACGGGCGGCCAGGAGGCTGACCCGGTCGCCGTCACCGGCGACATCAAGGACGGCACGCTCCACGAGAACCACAGCCTCACCCCGGACGAGAAGCCGCCGGTGTTCAGCAAGCAGGCCCGCTGGACCACCGTCGCGCTCGGCCTCGCACTCATCGCCGCCGCGACGCTGCCCCCGCTGATGCCGTCCCCGCTGCCGGACGACTGCGCGACGGGCGCCCTGCGGCTGACGGGCTCCACGGCGTTCGCGCCGGTCATGACGGAGCTGGCGCAGAAGTACCGGGAGCACTGCGGCGGCCGCCCGGAGATCACCGTCGCCGCCCACGGCAGCCGCACGGGGGTGCGCGAACTCGCCCTGTCCGGTGGCCGCTCGGAGCAGGGCGCGACGGTCATCGCGTTCTCGGACGGGCCGCGCCCGGCGAGCTACACCCGGCTCGCCGAGAGCCGCGTCGCGATCTCCCTGTTCACCCTCGTCGTCCAGGACGACGTGCGCCTGAGGAACCTGTCCGTCGCCGACGTGCGCCGCGTCTACCGGGGCGAGATCCGCAACTGGTCGCAGCTCGGCGGCCCCGACCTGCCCGTGGTCCTGGTCAGCCGCACCTCCGGCTCCGGCACCCGCAGCGCCCTCGGCCACCGGGTCCTCGCGGGCGCCGACGAACCCCCGGCCTCCTCCGACGACTGCGTCGCCCGTACCGTGCGCGGCGCCGCGGTGCTGCGCTGCGAGCTCGACTCGACCGAGCAGGTCCTCGACACCGTGGCCCGCACCCCCGGCGCGATCGGCTACAGCGAGCTGCGTGCCGCGTCCCCGCCGGAGGCGCCGCGCGGACTGCACCGCGTCACCCTCGACGGCCACACCCCCGACCCCGACCGCCTCACCACCAGCGGCTACCCGTACCGCGAGATCGAGTACGCCTACACCTACGGACGCCCGCCCGCGGACTCGCCGGCGTCGAGCTTCCTCTCGTACGCCGTCGACAACGGGACCGGCAAGGGCGTGGTCGCGACCTACGGCCATCTGCCCTGTGGCACGGCGGTCGGCCTTCAGGTGTGCGACAAAGGCGGCTGAACATACAATTTATGGGTATTTCGGGCGCTCGGAGCGCCCGGGACGGCGAGGTGACGTCATGGCCGGACAGCCTTCCCCCCTGCTGCGCCGAGCGGCGCGCGTTCCCGTGACCGCGGCGGTGGTGTGCGCGAGCGTGTTCGCCGCGGGCCCGGCCCTGGCCGACGACGGGAGCTCGACGGATCCCGGCGCACAGCAGCTGGCCGCCGACGCGAAGAAGGAACTCCTCGACGCGCGCTCCCTGCATCTGGTGCTGGCCAACCGCGCGGACGGCGACCGGGACGCCCGCGCTCCCGCCGCGTTCGACCTGCGTCTCGACGAGGACGGGAACTGCGCCGGGTCGCTGCGGATGGGCACCGGCGGCGCCGACGGCGGCAGCGTCGACCTCGTGAAGCGGGGCGACGAGGTGTGGATGAAGCCGGACGCGACGTTCTGGAAGACGCAGGTGTCCGGCGGCTCGGGCGAGCTCGCGGCGCAGTTGTTCGGCGACAAGTACGTGCACGGCACCACGGACGACCCGATGCTGGACGGCCTCGCGGACGCCTGCGACCTGGACGCGTTCCGCGGGCAACTGGAGAGCGGCTCCGCCCGCGACGCCCAGGAGAAGCTCACCAAGGGCGCCACGACCACCGTCGATGGCACCCGCGTGGTCCCGCTGACCGGCCAGGACGAGGACAACCGGATCACCCTGTACGTCACCGAGGACGCGCCGCACCGTCTGGTGCGGGCCACCGAGCAGGGCCCGGACGAGAGCGTCACGATGACGCTCACCGACTACGACCGCCCGGTCCCGAGCAGCACGCCGTCGGCGGACGAGTCCGTGGACGTCTCCAAGCTGCGCGACGTCGACCCGAGCGGGACGCCGCCGCAGGTCTAGTCGGTGACCTTCGGGTACCGCACGAAGAGGATCCCGTGGACCTCGCCCCGCGGGGCGCTGTAGCGGTGCGGGGCGTCGGCCCGCCAGTGGGCGTGGCCGCCCGGGCCGACGGTCTGCGGCCGGTCGGGGAGGCCGACGACCGCGGTGCCGGACAGCACCATGAGGCTCTCGGTGGTGTGCGGCACATGGGCGGTCGAGTCCTGCGTGGCGCCGCCGGCGATGGTGACGCGGAAGACGTCGGTGGCGGCTCTCTCGTCCTCGTACCGCTCCAGCAGGACCGCGGTGACGGCGCTGCCGGAGACGCCGCCCGCGCCCTCGGCCACGCCCGCCGGCGGGTCGTCCAGGACCGCGCTCAGCGGACTGCCGAGCGCGGTGGTCAGTGCGTAGAGGGTCTCCAGGGTGGGATTGCGCAGCCCGGACTCCAGCTCCGAGAGGGTCCCCTTGCCGACGCCCGAGCGACGCGCGAGCTCGGACAGGGACAGGCCCCGGTCCAGGCGCAGCCTCTTGAGTCTGCGTCCCACCTCTTCGTTGAGGCCCATCGTCCCGGCTCCCGTCCGTCACCGCGGCTGCGTCCGACATCGGTTTGTTGACGGTTCACCGCCCACCTCCTTAGTGTTCCATAAACAGAACGTTCCGTTTATGGAACGCCTTCTGCCCCTGCCGCACCTCCGGAAGTGATGCCCGCATGTCCCCACTCGCCCGCCTGCGCGCCATCGCACCGCCCTCGGCCGTCGCGGCGGGGCTCATCGCCGTCACCGTCGGGGTGACCAGCTCGGCGGCCCTGGTCTTCACCGCGGCGCGCGGCGCCGGGGCGGACGCCCGGGAGATCTCCTCGTGGATGCTCGCCCTGGGCGTCGGCCTCGCCGTCACGTGCGCGGGCCTCTCGCTGCGTTTCCGGGCTCCCGTCGTGACCGCCTGGTCGACGCCGGGCGCCGCGCTGCTGGCCACCGGGCTCAGCGGTGTGTCGATGGGCAAGGCGGTCGGGGCGTTCGTGTTCAGCGCCGTACTGATCCTGCTCAGCGGGCTCACCGGCTGGTTCGCCCGCGTCATGGACCGGATCCCGGTCCCGCTCGCGGCGGCGCTCCTCGCGGGGGTGCTGCTGCAGTTCGGCACCGGGCTCTTCGCGGGGATGGACGGCAGTTTCGCGGTCGCGTTCCCGATGTTCGTGCTCTACCTGCTGGGGCGCAGGCTGCTCCCCCGGTACGCGGTCCTGCTCGCGCTGGGCGGTGGCGTCGTCGCCTCCGTGCTGACCGGGGGCTGGCACCTGGAGAAGGTCAGGCTCTCGCTGGCACAACCGGTGTTCACGACGCCGGAGTTCGACTGGAAAGTGCTCGTCAGCGTCGGGGTGCCGCTGTTCGTGGTCACCATGGCCTCGCAGAACCTGCCGGGGGTCGCCGTACTGCGCGGCTCGGGCTATCAGGTACCGGTCTCGCCGCTGCTGACCTGGACCGGTGCGGTCCAGGCCGTGCTGGCCCCGTTCGGCGCGTTCGGCATCAACCTGGCGGCGATCACCGCGGCGATCTGCACCGGCGAGGAGGCCCACCCGGATCGTGAGCGGCGCTTCCTCGCGGCCGTGTGGGCGGGGTTCTTCTACCTGTGCGTGGGGCTGCTCGGCGCCACCGTCGCCTCGCTGCTGGTCGCGATGCCGCACGCGCTCGTGCTGGCGGTCGCCGGCATCGGCCTGCTCGCCACCATCGAGGGGTCGCTGGCCTCCGCCCTGTCGGACCCGGCCTCGCGGGAGGCGGCCGTCGTCACCTTTCTCGCCACGGCGTCCGGGGTGACGCTCCTCGGTATCGGCTCGGCGTTCTGGGGACTGCTCGCGGGAGTGCTCACCAGCGCCGTCGCCTCGCTCGGGCGCCGCAGGAACCCGCAGGAGAGCCCGGTCACGCCCGAGCCCGGCACACCTGCGCGAAGCGGCGCGTGAACCGCGACCACGCCGCGACCGCCGCGTCCTCGTCGGCCACCGCCCGCGCATGGATACGGTCCCTGTCGACGCCCCGCGCGGCGAGCTGGTCCCGGTCCCATCCGGCGATCCGGTCGGCGTCGGCCTCGGGGTGGAACTGCACGCCCCACGCGCTCGCGCCGACCCGGAACGCCTGATGCGGGCAGTCGTCGCTGGACGCCAGCCAGACGGCGCCCGGCGGCAGTTCGGTGATCGCGTCGACGTGCCGCTCGATCGCGGGCACCGTCGCCCCGAGCCCGTGCAGCAGCGGGTCCCGGTCCGCCTCGGGGCGCAGCCGGATCGCGGTGCTGCCGTACTCGGGCCGCCCGTGCTCGGCCCGCACCACACCGCCCGCCACCTGGGCGAGCAGTTGCCCGCCCAGGCAGATGCCGAGGAACGGGGTCGCGTCGGCCAGCGCCTGGCTCACCAGGCTGCGGGTGGCCGGAAGCCACGGCGCGCGCTCGTCGTCGTCCGGCAGGAAGCCGCCGCCGAGCACCACCAGCGGGCGCCCGTCGAGGTGCTCGGGCACGGCCTCGCCGTCGTACGGGCGCAGCACTCGCGTCTCGACGCCGGCCTCGCGCAGCCAGGTGCCGACCCGGCCGGGGCCACCGCTTCGGGTGTGCTGCACGACCAGGACGGGTCCGGAGCCGCGCTCGTCCGCCCGCATGATTCGGCTCCCTTGTTCGACACCCCTGTTGATCAGTGCAGGAGATCAGGGCGCCGCACGCCGCGTCAACGCCCGAGTGCGCCCCTACGCTGGGAAACATGCCCCCTGCATCGTCCGCCGCCGCGTCGGCCGCCGCCCGCTTCACGGGGCGGCGGGCCGTCGAGCAGCGCCCTCGGTCCGGCAGCCTGACGGAGGTCGTCCTCGACGACGGGCACGTGGTGATGGTCAAGCGGGCCGGCTCTCCCGACGCGGTGCGGGCGGAGGCGGCGGGGCTGCGCTGGCTCGCCGACGCGGGCGCCGTCGCCGTGCCCAGGACGTACGGGTACGACGCGGGCCGGCTCGTGACCGACCGCGTGGCCGACGGCCGGGCGACCGCCAAGAGCGCGACGCGGTTCGGCCGGGACCTGGCCGCGCTGCACGCGGCGGGCGCCCCCGCGTTCGGCGCCCCGCCGCCCGGCGGAGGCGTTCATCGGCCTCGCGCCGATGCGCAACGTGCCGGGCACCGACTGGCCGCAGTGGTACGCCGAGCACCGGGTGCTCCCCTACCTGCGCCTCGCGGTGGACGACGGCACGCTCAGCGCCGCCGAGGCGCGGACCGTCGAGAAGGTCCTCGGTCTGCTGCCCGGTCTCGCGGGCCCCGCCGAGCCGCCGGCCCGGCTCCACGGCGATCTGTGGAACGGCAACGTGCTGTGGGGCCCCGGCGGTGCCGCGTGGCTGATCGACCCGGCCGCGCACGGCGGGCACCGGGAGACCGACCTGGCGATGCTGCGGCTGTTCGGCGCCCCGCACCTGAGGCAGATCCTCGACGGCTACCAGGATGCGGCGCCGCTCGCGGCCGGCTGGCAGGACCGCGTCCCGCTGCACCAGCTGTTCCCGCTGCTGGTGCACACGGTGCTCTTCGGCCGCGGCTACGCCGAGCAGGTCCTGGCCGCCGCCCGGAGCTTACTCCCGTAGCAGGTCTATGAACTGACGACCCATCAGGTTACGCTCCGCCGCATGACTTCGACCGTGGTCTGGGGTACCGGGAACGTGGGCCGCGCGGCGATCCGAGCCGTCGACGCCCATCCCGGACTCGAACTCTGTGGCGTGCTCGTGCACGACCCCGCCAAGGACGGCCGCGACGCGGGCGACCTGGCCGGTCTCGACCACGCCCTCGGTGTCACCGCGACGACTGATGTCGACGCGGTGCTCGCGGCCCGTCCCGGTGCCGTCTTCTACGCCGCCTCCGGCGAACTCCGCCCGGACGAGGCCCTCGCCGACATCTGCCGCGCGTTGCGCGCCGGGGCGGTCGTCGTCTCCCCGGCCCTCTATCCGCTCTACGACCATCGCAGCGCGCCGCCGGACTTCACCGATCCGGTGCGCGCGGCGATCGACGCGGGCGGCGGCTCCCTGTTCGTCTCGGGCGTCGACCCCGGCTGGGCCAACGACGTCCTGCCGCTGCTGGTCAGCGGGCTCGGCACCCGCGTCGACGTGCTGCGCTGCCAGGAGATCTTCGACTACTCGACGTACGACCAGGAGGACTCGGTCCGCCATCTCGTCGGTATGGGCCACCCCATGGAGTACGAGCCGCTGATGCTCGCCGCGTCCATCCCCACCATGGTGTGGGGCGGACAGCTGCGCCTGATGGCCCGGGCGCTCGGGGTCGAACTCGACGAGATCCGCGAGACGTTGGAGCGCCGGCCGCTGGAGAGCGACGTGACGACGGCGACCATGGGCGACTTCGCCGCGGGCACCCAGGGCGCGGTCCGCTTCGAGGTGCAGGGCGTCGTCGACGGGGAGGTCCGCATCGTCGTCGAGCACGTGACCCGGATCCATCCCTCGTGCGCACCCGACTGGCCGGTGCCGCCCGGCGGCGGGGCCGGCGCGCACCGCGTCATCGTGGAGGGACGCCCGCACATCGAGGTCACCGTGCAGGCCACCGACGAGGGCGGCAATCACTCGGCGGGCGGCAACGCGACCGCCGTCGGGCGTCTGGTCGGCGCGATCGACTGGCTCGTGGCCGCGCCGCCCGGGCTCTACGACGCGCTCGACATACCCGTGCTCCCGGCCGTCGGCCGACTCGGAAGGAAGCAGCCATGAGGATCGACATACCGGACGGCCAGGAACCCATCCCGTACGTGTGGGGCGAGATGGTGCCCGGGATCGGGCCCGCGGCGGCGCAGTTCTCGATGGCGGTGTACGACCACACGACGCTGGGGCTGCGGGAGTTCGAGGCCGCGCGGCTGCGCGTCGCGCAGATCAACGGCTGTCTGTTCTGCCTGGACTGGCGCACCGAGCGGGACGGCGAGAAGGTCGAGGCGTCGTTCATCGACGCGGTGGAGGACTGGCGCACCACCGACGCCTTCGACGAGCGGACCCGGCTGGCCGCCGAGTACGCGGAGCGCTACACCGTCGACCACCACGGTCTCGACGACGCGTTCTGGAAGCGGATGACCGCGCACTACAGCCAGGCCGAGATCGTCGAGCTGAGCATGGCCATCGGATCGTGGCTGGCCTTCGGCCGGCTCAACCATGTGCTCGGGCTCGACGCGGTGTGCGTCCTGCCGGGGCACTGAACCGCCGCGTGACGGCCGGGCCCTGGGCAGGTCCCGGCCGTCACGGGTCGGTCCCGTCCGGGTCAGGGCACCCGGGCCACCACGGCGTAGATCCCGCTGCCCTCGGCCTCGGGGGCGGGCTCCTCGCGGTACCACTCGGGCGCCGTGACCAGGCCGGGCGCCACGGGCTCCAGGCCCTCCAGGAAGCGGCTCACGCCCTCGCGGGTGCGGAACCCGAGCTTGATGCCGCCCTTCGCGTACTCGGCAGTGACCTGGTCCGACAGCTCGGGGAAGATGTCGGACGAGGCGTGCGAGAGCACCAGGTGGCTGCCGGAGGGCAGCGCGGAGACCAGCGTCGAGACGATCTCGTACGGGTTCTGCTCGTCGGAGATGAAGTGCATGAGCGCGATCAGCGACAGCGCGATCGGCCGGTCGAAGTCGAGGACGGTGCGGGCGTGTTCGAGGATCGCCTTCGGGTCCCGGACGTCGGCCTGGATGTAGTCCGTGGCGCCTTCGGGGGTGCTGACGAGCAGCGCCTCCGCGTGCCGCAGCACGATGGGGTCGTTGTCGGTGTAGACGACCTTGGCGGCGGGGACGATGCGCTGCACGATCTGGTGCAGGTTCGGCGCGGTCGGGATGCCGGTGCCGACGTCCAGGAACTGGTCGACGCCCTGGGCCGCGAGCCAGGCCGACGCCCGGTGCATGAACTCCCGGTTCTGCCGCGCCGCGTCGCGCGCCTCGGGCGGCAGCTTCGCGCCGACGGCCTCGTCGACGGGGTAGTTGTCCTTGCCGCCGAGCAGCCAGTCGTAGACCCGTGCGGGGTGCGCCTGGCTGGTGTCGATCCGGGG
Source organism: Streptomyces sp. YJ-C3 (assembly GCF_053891275.1). Classification (NCBI taxonomy): domain Bacteria; kingdom Bacillati; phylum Actinomycetota; class Actinomycetes; order Kitasatosporales; family Streptomycetaceae; genus Streptomyces; species Streptomyces sp. YJ-C3. The sequence goes on from NZ_CM132685.1 coordinate 5,183,828, forward strand.
CCGGGGGGCGGGTGCCGTCATGGGCGGGCTCCATCGTCGCGAGGGGCGGGGCGGGTCGGATGACCTGGCCCTCAGTTTGCCACGTCAACTACCCGCGTTGATCAGGGCGTTGGCACAGTTCACGCGCGGTACGGCTTTGACAGCGGACGGTGGTGTCTGGTCCCATGGCCGCGGTGCCGCGTGGCGCCGGCCACAGAGCAGTGGGCCGGCCGGACGCCGGGCGAGCGCCCTTCTCTCAGGACTACGCCATGAGCCTTCGTTCCGCGACCTGATGTGCGTGCGCCCTCGGCGCACCCTCCGCGTTCCCGCTGACGTCCCGCGCGGCGCCGTGCCGCCGGACCGCAGCGTCCCACCGTGCCTTCGCGCATCGCTCCAGAGGAGTTCCCTTCCGCATGCCCACGCTCTCTCAGCCCTCCCCCGCCCTCTCCGAGGGCCCCGGCCTGCTGCGCCTCACCACCACCGGGGCCCGCTCGGGCCGCCCGCACACCGTGCCGCTCGGATACGTCCGGCACGCCGGGCAGTTGCTCGTCGTCGCGTCGGACCGGGGTTCCGACCGGCACCCCGGCTGGTTCCACAACCTGCTGGCCCGGCCCGTCGTGACGGTCGCGCTCGACGGTGACACCTTCCAGGCCGTCGCGGTGCCCGCGCAGGGTGCGCGCCGCGCGGAACTGTTCGCGGCCGTCGTCCGCGCCGCGCCCGGGTACGCCGGGCATCAGGCACGCACCACCCGCGCCCTTCCGGTCGTGGTCCTCGACCGGCCGGCGACCGCGGCTCCGGAGACCGTGACGACGCTCGCCGGGAAGCTGCTGCAGGTGCACACCTGGCTGCGGGACCAGCTGCGGCACGTGCGGGCGGAGACCGAGGCCCACTTCGCCGCGTCGACCGCCGCCGGGCCGGGCCTCGGCCTGCAGATCCGGCAGCACTGCCTGGCGTTCTGCCAGTCCCTGGAGTTCCATCACGACAGCGAGGCCGGGCACCTGTTCCCCGGGATCGCCCGGTGGCACCCGGAGCTGGCCGACGTGTTCGAGCGGCTGCGCGGCGAGCACGTCGCGGTGGGACGGATCCAGGACGCGCTGGTGGCGCTGCTCGACGACATCGCCACGGCCGACCCCGAGGTGTTCCGCGCCGAGCTGGAGCGGATGACGAAGGAGCTCACGGCGCATCTCGACTACGAGGAGGAGCATCTGCTGCCCGTGCTCGCCGGGGTGCCGTGGCCGCCGGTGCGCCCTTAGGGTGGCCGGAGCAGCCGACGTCCGCGGATTCGCCGGAGGGAGCAGCCGTGCGCGACTGGCGGAGCGAACTGGGCCTCGAACCGCACGGTGAGGGCGGCTTCTTCCGGCGGATCTACACCGGCCCGCAGGAGATGGTGACCGCGCACGGCCCGCGGCCCTCGGCCTCGTCGATCTACTACTTGCTCGACGGGACGCAGCCGAGCGGTCTGCTGCACCGCAACCGCAGCGACATCCTGCACTTCCTGATCGACGGCGGTCCGCTGGAGTACGTCACGGTCGATCCCGTCGGCCGGCTCGCACGCACGGTGCTGGGCGCGGACGCCGAGCGGTTCCTGCTGGTGCCCGGTACCTGGTGGAAGGCGTCGCGGCTCGTCGGCGGCGCCTCCCACGGTCTGGTGGCGGAGGTCGTCACACCGGGGTTCGACTACGCGGACCACGAGTTCGCCCCGCTGTCCGTACTGGACGATTTCCCGCACCTCGCCGACGAGTTGCGGGAGTTCGTGCGCGCGTAGGTGTCAGCCCAGGGTGCGGATCGGGCTGCCCGCCAGATACGCCTCGATGTCCTCGATCGCGCCCTGGAAGTATCCGTCGTAGTTGCCGCGGGTGACATAGCCGAGGTGCGGCAGGCCGAGGAAGTTCGGTGCCGTGCGCAGGGGGTCGTCCAGCGGCAGGGGTTCGGTCGCGAACACGTCGCTGCCGGCGCCGGCGATCCAGCCCTCGCGCAGGGCGCGCAGCAGCGCCTCCTGGTCGACGATCGCGGCGCGCGAGGTGTTGACCAGGTAGGCGGTGCGGCGCATCCGTCGAAGGTCCTCGGCGCCGAGGAGACCGCGGGTGCGTTCGCTCAGCACGAGGTGCACGGAGACGAAGTCGCTGGTCTCCAGGAGTTCCTCCTTGGAGGCGGCGAGTTCGGCCCCTGCCTCCGCGGCTCGCTCCCCGGTCAGGTTCTGGCTCCAGGCGGTGATGTCCATGCCGAAGGCGGCGCCGACGCGGGCGACCCGGCTGCCGATCTTGCCGAGTCCGAGCAGGCCGAGGCGGCGGCCGTGCAGGTCGGCGCCGAGCGTGGACTGCCAGGGGCCGCCGGAGCGCAGCTGGTCGTTCTCGGTGACGACGCCGCGGGCGAGGCCCAGGATGAGGGCCCAGGTCAGCTCGGCGGGCGGCTCGGAGCTGCTCGGGGTCCCGCAGACGGTGACGCCGTGCGCGGCCGCGGCTGCCAGGTCGATCGAGGCGTTGCGCAGCCCCGAGGTGATCAGCAGGCGCAGCTTGGGCAGCCGGGCGAACAACTCGGCCGGGAACGGGGTGCGTTCGCGCATCACGACGACGATCTCGCAGTCGCCGATCTCCTCGACGAGCTCGTCGTGGGCGGTCAGCGAGCGGTGCAGGAAGCGGACGTCGACACGGCCCGCGAGTCCCGCCCAGTCGGCCCGCTCACGGGCGACGTCCTGATAGTCGTCGAGTACGGCACAGCGCAGCGTGGTCACCAACACTCCCCAGGGTTCGATCGGCTGCCACGACAGTAGGTGTTCCGCCCGAGGAGATCGCGTACGGGTCACACCCTGGTCGCCAGGGTGTGCGCCCACTCGCTCGTCGTCGTCACGTCACCGCGCCGGTTGAGGACCTTGGTGACCAGGGTCTCGTGCAGTTCGGGGTCGGGGTCGAAGCAGGCGTCGGACAGGACGGTGACGCGATGGTCCAGGTCGGCCGCCTGAAGGGCGGTGGACAGGACGATGCCGCCGGTGGCGATGCCGGCCAGGACGAGGTGGTCGATGTCCTGTGCGGCGAGGATCTGCTGGAGGTTGTTGCCCGCGAAGGCGCTGACGCGGTTCTTGTGCACGACGAGTTCGTCGCCGAGCGGGGCGACGTCCGGGTGGATGGCGGCACCGGGGTCGTCGGCGGTGAACAGGTCGGGCGGCAGGGAGCCGAAGGTCTTGTTGCGGGGGTGGGCGTCGACGTGGCCGGGGCGCAGCCGCAGGGCGACGTGGATGACGGGGATGCGGGCGGCCCGGGCCGTCTCCAGCGCCCGGACCGCGCGCGGCAGGTAGTCGGCGGACACGTGGGCGAGGTGGCTGAGCTGGAGGTCCATGGCGAGCAGGGCGGTGCGGGACACGATGATGCCTTTCGTGAGGGGGGCTGAGGGTTCGGAGGGGAGCGGCTATGCCTCTCCCGCGTCGGAGAGGCGACGCAGGCTCCGGTCGAAGACGGTGACGAGGAGGTACAGGACTCCGGCGCCGAGCATGAACCAGGCGAGACGGTGCATGCCGCCGGTGTCGGCGCGCTGTCCGAAGGACGCGGCGGTCGCCGCGGAGGCGACCATCGAGCCCACGTAGGCGAAGGTCCGCAGCAGACCGGCGGAGGAGCCGGTGCGCGCGGGGTCGGCCTGGAAGTACACGGAGTTCTGCAGGGCCAGGCTGTTGGCGCCCTGCGGCACCCCGAAGATCACGGCCAGGACGAGCAGCGCCCACAGGGGGCTGCGCGCGCTGAGGGTCAGCATCAGCAGGCAGGCGGCGATCTGACCGACGGCACCGAGCAGGAGCTTTCCGAGGACCCCGGCGCGCCGGCCGACGGTGACGGAGACCGCGATCCCCACGAGGAACATCGGGATCTGCACGAGTCCGGCGTGGAAGGGCGAGAGCCCGTAGCTCTCCTCCGTCCACTGGGTGAACCCGTAGAGGAAGGCGTAGGAGACGACGTAGGCCACCAGCGATCTGCCGTACGTGGCCAGCAGCGGCGCATTGCCGCCGAGCACCCTGAGGTCGATGAAGGGTGTCTTCGCGCGCAGCTCCCGCACCGTGAAGCAGGCTCCGGCGACGACGGTGATCAGCGGCAGGTACCAGTTGCCGACGCGCAGGTTCATCAGGAACAGCAGCAGTGAGAACAGCACGACCGCGAACAGGGCCATGCCCGGCAGGTCGATCCGTGCGGCCAGGCCGGCCCGGGCGGGGGTACCGGTGCGCGGCTGCTCGGGCAGGCGCAGGGCGCCGAGGACGACCGCGACCACGGCCAGCGGGATGTTCAGTGCGAAGGTCGCACGCCAGCCGCCGAGGCCGATGAGCAGGCCGCCCAGCAGGGGGCCGATCACCGCGATGGTCTGATTGGCGACGGCGAGCGTCGTCAGCACGCCCGCCGGGCTGTCCCGGCCGGTCCGCTCGGCCTCGCTGCGCAGCAGGGCCATGGCGGCGGGATAGCCGGCACAGGTGCCGAAGCCGAGCAGGACGCGCGCCGCGATCAGGACGCCGAGGTCGGGGGCGAGCGTGCCGACGACTCCGGCGACGCCGACGAGTCCGGTACTGAAGAGGAAGAGGCGGCGGGGCCCGAAGATGTCGATCAGCCGGCCGACGACCGGCTGCCCCAGGGCGGTGGCCAGGTAGAGCGCCGAGACCAGCCAGGCGGTCCGCGAGAGCGACGCCCCGAACGCGGCGGCGATGGGCACGAGCGCGACGGCGACGATGGTGGAGTTGATCGGGTTCAGGATCGAGCCCAGCACCATCGGCGGCAGCAGCCGGTGGTCGAAGCCGGCCTGCCCGGGGTCGCCGCGCGTGGCGGTCGTACGGTCAGTCACGGACGAGTCGCTCCAGTACGGCCATGGCCGCGATCACGGTCTGCCGTTCCTCTTCGGTGCACTTCTTCTGCAGTTCGCCGGCGAGCCATTCGCCGCGGGCCTGCCGGCCTTCCTCGGCGCGCCGGCGCCCTTCGGCGGTGAGCGCGATGAGCAGCCGGCGCCCGTCGTCGGGGTCGCGGCGCCGCTCGACCAGTTCCCGTTCGGCCAGGGCGGCGACCGTGGCGGTCATCGACTGGTGCCGCATGCCCTCGGCGGCGGCGAGGTCGCTGGTCGTGAGTCCGTCGTTGCCGATGAGGCGGGCCAGGACCGATGCCTGGGGGAGGCTGATGTCCTCGGCGTCCGATGCCGCGCGGATACGACGCCGCAAGCGCCCGATGACGGCCCGGACCTCCTGCGAGGCACGGACGGCCGAGGGCGACGTCCCACGAGTTTCGCTCATGCCCCCACCGTAGGATCAGTAGCTCTAATTGTCCAGTTTACCTGCGCAGTTTAACTGGATGACCGAAGAGCGACGGCCGGAGATGACACGACACCCCCGCATGGGCCCGACGTGCACGCCTGCCAACTTCCGCCGCCACTCGACGACTTGGTATGGACGAATGCCTTGACGTCCCTTCCGCCCGTCTCTTAAATCAACTCTTGAAGTAAACGCACCACGCGCACCCCCCTTGTCTTCACTTTCTGGCGCGCCCGAGACAGGCGCGATCCCCCTACCCGAAGTGACGTGATGCCACATGCGCATACCCCTTCGCCGCCGGCTGCCCCTGGCCACGGCCGCTCTCCTGTGCCTGGGCGCCGGTCTCGTCCCCGCGGCGCACGCGGCCGACGCCGACACCGGCGGCCGCACCTCGGCCGCCGCGGCCACCTTCACCGACGACTTCGACGGGCCCGCGGGCTCCGCCGTCGACGGTTCGAAGTGGCAGACCGAGACCGGCGACAACGTGAACAACCACGAGCGGCAGTACTACACGTCGGGCACGAACAACGCGGCGCTCGACGGCCAGGGCCACCTGGTCATCACCGCCCGCAAGGAGAACCCGGCCAACTACAACTGCTGGTACGGCAGTTGCCAGTACACGTCGGCCCGCCTGAACACGTCCGGCAAGTTCTCGACGACCCACGGGCACGTCGAGGCCCGCATGAAGATCCCGCGCGGGCAGGGCATCTGGCCGGCGTTCTGGATGCTCGGCGACGACATCGGTTCGGTGGGCTGGCCCAACTCGGGCGAGATCGACATCATGGAGAACGTCGGCTTCGAGCCCTCCACCGTGCACGGCACGATCCACGGGCCCGGCTACTCCGGCTCGGGCGGCATCGGCGCGGGCTACTCACTGCCCGGCGGTCAGGCGTTCGCGGACGACTTCCACACGTTCGCCGTGGACTGGTCGCCGAACTCCATCAAGTGGTCGGTGGACGGCACGGTGTACCAGACGCGCACGCCCGCCGACGTCGGCGGCAACCAGTGGGTGTTCGAGAAGCCCTTCTTCGTCATCCTGAACCTGGCGGTCGGCGGGTACTGGCCGGGTGACCCGGACGGCAGCACGCAGTTCCCGCAGCAGCTGATCGTGGACTACGTGCACGTGTCCAACGGCTAGCCCGCCGCGCACCCGGAAAGCAGATCTGCCCAACCACCCAGGTTTCAGGGGTGGTTGGGCAGTTTTCTGGATGCGATCAGGCCGACGTGCGGCACTCCGGGTGGCCCCAGCCGTCGGGGTTCTTGGCGATGTCCTCGCCCGCGGCATAAGAGCGGCCGCACCGGCAGCGGCCGGGGAACTTCGCCTTGAGCGTGCGCGACGAGGACGCCGAGGACGAGCCGGTGCGCTTCTTGGCGGCCGCGGCGCGGGGGCGGGCCGAGCCGCCCGACGACTTGGCCGACGGGGACGAGGGCGGCGGTTCGGGCGAGCCGAGGGCGCTGCCCGCGTCCTCCTGCACGATGGCGGCCTGACTGGCGGCACGGTCCGCGAAGTCGTTGAGCGGGTCGCCGTCGACCTGGTGCGCGGGCACGTACTTGAACTCGACCTTGCGGCCCTCGAGCAGCGCGTCGATCCGGGCGACGAGCTCCTGGTTGGCGACCGGCTTACCGGCGGCCGTCTTCCAGCCCTTGCGCTTCCAGCCGGGCAGCCAGGTGGTGACCGCCTTCATCGCGTACTGGGAGTCCATCCGGACCTCCAGCGGCACATCCGGGGCGACGGTGCTCAACAGCCTTTCCAGGGCCGTGAGTTCGGCGACATTGTTCGTCGCGGTGCCCAGCGCTCCGGCCTCCCACTGGACGGGCCGCTCGTCGCTGTCGGCGACGACCCACGCCCACCCCGCGGGGCCGGGGTTTCCTTTCGACGCGCCGTCACACGCCGCGATCACACGTTCTGCCATGCCCCCGATCATGCCAGGGTGCGGGCCCGACCGGGCAACCCTGACGCGTCCACGCCAGACGGCGGGGCTCCGGGGTGACCCCCGGGTCTTCCGGAGCCGCGTTCCCACCGCCCCTCCCCCTCCGAGCGGGCCCGGCGCGCCGCAGCGTCCCGGGTACGGCCGCTCAGTCCGCCAAGTCGATCCGGATCGTCAGCAGTTGGGTGCCGAAGGCACGGACGGCCGCGCTGTTGTAGCGGGGCAGGGTCCGCAGGCGGGCGCGGGCGTCGTCGTCCGGGAGCAGGTGCGCGGTGCCGGTGTGCCAGCGGCCCCGCAGCCGGACGCGGACCGCCGGATCGGCCTGGATGTTGCGCACGTAGTGCGACGCGAGGCCGAACTCCGAGACGAGCCAGAAGGCGTCACCGACGCGGCGCCCACCGACCGGGGTGCGGCGCGGCAGCCCCGAGGTCCGGCCCGTCGTCTCGATCAGGACCTGACCGGGCATCCGGGTCGACAGCGGGTTGGCGACCCGGCGCTGGAACGTCGTGACGATGCGGTGCTTGATCTCCTGGGCGCGCGACATGTCGGCACTGTAGCGGGGCGGTGAACAGGAGTTCCCCACGCGCGGATCCGCCTTCGGCGCCGTGGCCGCAGTGCCTGGCCGGGCGTGAGGCAACGTGAAGCAAAGGGAAGCCCCGACCGTGACGGGGGACCACGGCCGGGGCGGCTTCTGGGTGGGCACGGATGGCGGTCGCCTCTCGGCGGGGGGCTCCGCAGGGCTTCAACCGAACGATCTTCCCTGCGGGCGATAGGTAGGGCCCGGGGACACTGTTCCATCCGTGCCCACGATGGGTTCAACGGACAAGGGGCCAGGGTTGTTCCCGGCCGTTTCGGGGCGAGGCGTGAGGTGTGTCACGGTCGGTACGGTCTCGTGTCCACCTGTCACGAAAGGACCGCCCGTGCGGTGGTCGTCCGGCCCGCGGAGGCATCGGGTCCGTTTTCGCCGGGCGCTGTGGTGGCGCGCCGACGCCGTAGGGTGCCGTTGTGATCTTCGTCCCGGTTTCCCGCCGCCTGTCCGCCCTGTGCCTCGTCCTGGCCGCCGCTCTGCTGTCCGCCTGCTCGTCGGCCCCGGCCGGTGAGGACCGGCCGCCGCGCGTCCAGCGGCCCACGCCCGGTATGGACTTCGACTACCAGATCGGGGGTGCCTACCGGCCGCCCGCCGGGGTGCGGGCCGTCGCCAGGGACCGCGGCTCGGCACCGGCCCGCGGGCTCTACAACGTCTGCTACGTCAACGCGTTCCAGGCCCAGCCCGAGGCGCTGCGCTGGTGGCGGGACCGCCACCCCGACCTGCTGCTGCGGGACGGGAAGGGCCACTTGGTGATCGACGAGGACTGGGACGAGGCGCTCCTCGACCTCTCCACGGCGGACAAGCGGGCACGGCTCGCGAAGATCGTCGGGCCATGGATCGACGGCTGCGCGGACGACGGCTACCAGGCCGTCGAGCCCGACAACCTCGACTCCTACAACCGTTCCAAGGGCCTGTTGAAGCCCGCCGACGCGGTCGCCTTCGCCAAGCTGATCACGGACCGCGCCCATGCCGCGGGGCTCGCCGCCGGCCAGAAGAACACCACCGAACTGCTGCCGAAGCGCGCGGCCATGGGCTTCGACTTCGCGGTGGCGGAGGAGTGCGGCCGCTACGACGAGTGCGCGGACTACGCCTCCGCGTACGACGACCGGGTCTTCGTCATCGAATACCGCGCCGCCGATCTGGCCCGCGCCTGCCGCGCTGAGGGCACGCGGCTGTCGATCGTGCTGCGGGATCTGGACGTCCTGCCCGCGGGGTCGAAGGGGTACGTGCGCAAGACCTGTTGAGCCAGGGGCGTCAGGCCGTGCGGGATCCCGCGCCGATGGCGTCCAGACGGCGCTGGATCGCCTCCAGGGCTCCGGGGCGGCGGCCCGGGACCTGATGACGCAGCGCCGTGAGGGCGGTGGCCTGCGCCCTGGCACGGGCCGGATCGCCGACCTGCTCCCACTGGTGGTGGGCGCGGTCGACGGCCGCCTCGACGTCCTCGTCGGTGAGGGCCTCGCCGCGGGCGAGCCGGGCCTGGGCGACCGCGGTCCACAACTCGCAGCTGCGGCCCGGGTCCTGGGCGAGCCGGGCCAGATCGGCCCGCACCTCCAGCCAGTGGATGGCCTGCGGTGAACCGGCCCCGTGCGTGCGCAGCGCCTCGCTCTCCCAGGTCGCGGCGATGGCGGCGGCCTCCCCGTGCCGCCCGGCCTGGGCCGCCGCGAGCAGCGCCGGGTGGGGGTCGCCTCCCTCGGCGGGGCGGGCCGCTGGCACCGGGGCGACCGGAGCGGGAACGGCGCGGGGCGGGGCGGGCTCCGCGTGGGCCGGGGCGGGCTCTGCCCGGGCCGGAGCGGGCCTTACGCGGGCCGGGACGGGAACGGACTGTGCGGGTGCGATCTGGGCCGACGAGGCCCCGGCGGGCGCGACCTCGGCCGAGGTGGCCTCGGCGGGCTGCACCGTCACCCCGTGGGCCGGGTCCGGGAAGCGCGTGTCCGACGCCAGGAACAGCGCGTCCGCGGGGCCCGCGCAGGCGGCCGCCACCTCGTGCAGCCGGGCCGGCGCGGGGCGCTCGCCGCTGCGCCAGATGTCGGCGTACGCCCTGAGGTAGGCGGGGGTCAGTACGGTGCGGCGCGGCGGGGGCGGGGCCACGCGTCCGTACAGGCGCACTCCGTGGCCGAGTCCGAGGCCGCCGGCCCGCACGTGGTCCCAGGCTGCCGCGTCGGCGACGAGGTCGAGGACGACGGTGGTGGTGTGCGGGCGGCGCAGGGCGATCTCACCGGTCAGCCAGTGCCAAGGCAGGGCCGTGTAGCGCAGCGTGGACGGGGTGGTGCGGGCCAGCGCGAAGTGGAGCAGACGCTGGCGGTGGTCGAGCTGGAGCTGCCCGGTGACGTACAGGTGGAGCGGTCCGGGCTGTGCGGCGGCCGTGCGGATGCGGGTGAGGACGGCCTGCGGGTCGAGCGGGTCGGCGAGTTCGACGACGGTGGCCGCCGCCGTGCCGGTGAGCGCGCTCGGCGGGACCGCGGCGAGCGTCGGCAGCACGGCGGCCGCGTCGATGAGGCACCCCTTGCCCGCGGGCGCGGCAGCGAGCAGCAGCGCCGTCCCCGGCTCGGTGGAGTGTTCCTCGTAGGTGCCTTGCGCGTTGATCACCCCAGCACCGTAACCGGAATCCGTCGGGGCGCGCGCCCCGACGGAGCATCCCAACTGGTCCGGCTACGGCTGGTTTTCAGCCGTTTTCGGTGGCCGGCCGCGGGCAGCGCAGCCGGTCGCCGGTGACCGGGGCGCCCTCCACCATGCTGCGGTCGTACGTCACTTGCCGCACGCCGCGGTCCTCGCTGCCGACGACGACACGGAAGACGGGGCCGGAACCGGCCACGGGGCGCAGTCGGGCGCCGGGCAGGGCGGCGGCCAGGGACGGTGCGTAGCGGGCGCGTTCCGGGTCGTAGGTGACGACGGTCGGGCCCGCCGGACGGGTCGCGCGCGCCGGGGCCTCGGTCACGGCGAAGCCGCTGGCGCGCAGCCCTTCGGCGATGCGCGAGTCGTCGACGGTGACCTGGGTCTCGGACGGGAGCGTGCCGACGGCGACCGGTCCGTCGGTCCGCCCGCCGGGCGGGGCGAGCGGCCGGTCGGCGCGCAGCGCCGCGAACATCTGCCGTGCGCGCGGCTCGTCCCACAGCAGGGTGGAGCCCCAGTCGGGTACGCGGTGGTCGAAGTCGGCGATGGGGACGGTGGCGAACTCGGTCCGCTCCGGGGTGAGTTCGCGCATCGACCAGGCGAGGGAGACGAGTGTTGCGGCGTCCGTGCGGCCGTCGGTGCGCACGTGGGCGAGCAGGGCGCGGGCCGTTCGCGCGGTGGCGACGGGGTTCCGGAAGAGCTTGGCGTCGGACAGCCGCGCCAGCATGCCGAGCAGCAGCTTCTGCTGGCGGCGCACCCGGCCCAGGTCCCCGGGCGGGAAGACGTGCCGGGCGCGGGCGTAGCGCAGGGCTCCGCGGCCGTCGAGGTCATGGGTGCCGGCGGAGAGTTCCAGGCCGGAGTTCTCGTCCGCGAGGGGCGTGTCGGTGCACACCTCGGCGCCGCCCAACTGGTCGACAGCGGCCTCGAACTGGCGGAAGTCGGCTTCGAGGTAGTGGTCGACGCGCACTCCGGTGGCGCGTTCGACGGTGCGGACGGCGAGGTCGGCGCCGCCGTGCGCGAACGCGCCGTTGATCTTGCCGCTGTGCGCGGGGTGGTCGTGCGGCGCGAACGGCACGTACGAGTCGCGCGGCAGGGAGACGACGCTGAGCCGGCGCCCGTCGGCGGCGATGTGCACGAGCATCATCACGTCGGTGCAGCCGCACTCCTTGCCGCCGACGTGCAGCCGGTCGATCTCCTCGCGGGTCAGTCCGCTGCGCCGGTCGAGGCCGACGACGAGCAGGTTGGTGCCCGCTCCGGAGGCGGGCGCGGGGCCGGGGTCCGCTCCCGCGACGCCGGTCCAGGCCAGGGTGGCGGTCAGGAGGGCGGCGGCCAGGGCGTGGCGGCGCCGGGGACGGTGTGGGGGCATGGGTTCCTCCGCCGGTGGACGGTCGGGACGGTTCGGGCCCGTCGGTGCGGTTCGGCCAGGGGGACGCCTCGCCGAATCCAGCAGGTTAGGCCCGCAATGCCCAGATGTGGCGCCCCGCGCCGCGCCGCGGCCGCCGATTCACCGTCCTGCCGTGCGGCACGCTGCCGCCGGGGGGTGTCTGAGGGTGCGGACTCTTCCCCGGACGACGAAGCTGAGGGGCATGGACGGACTCGACGGATACCCCTCAGTTGTCGTGCACGCGGCGCAGCCCGGCGGGCGGCGGGTCACCGTCCGCGGTGAGGACGCGGGGCTCGCGACCTCACGGGCGGACGTGGTGGAGTTCCTGCGCCGCGCCGGGCTCGAGGACGCCTCGCTCGACGACCCGGACGTCATCGAGTGGCGCGGCGGCGGGAGCGCGATCTGGCCCGCGCAGATCGGCGATCCGGAGGACGGGATCTAAGGCCTGTCCGGCGGATCCCGCCGCGGGCGCGCCCTGATCCGCGGGACAGGCACTCGGTCCGGGGCCTACCGGTACCCGGTGACATCGGCGGGCTTGCCCGCGTCCTGGACCTCGACGAGGTAGCGCCAGGCGTCGGGCCTGCTGCCGTCGAGGTCGGTGAAGCCGTAGACCTGGGCGAGGCCGCCGCTGGAGAGCGAGGTCCCGTTGAAGCGGGACACGTCCGGGTCGGCGGCGAGAGCGGCGACCGCGCGGCCGGTGTAACGCGGCGTCTCGGAGATGGCGAAGTGCGGCTGTTCCCCGAGTGCGTCACGCCAGGTGTCCTCGGTGACGCCGAAGTGGCCGAGCATGATCTCCGAGCGCATCCAGCCCGGGGTGAGGGCCACGGCGGTGGCGCCGCGGGGGCCGAGTTCGTGGCCGAGGGCGAACGCCATGCGCAGGACGGAGCTCTTGGCGAGGTCGTAGAAGAAGGACACGCGGTAGTTCGTGCGGTTGTACTCGGCCGTGCCGTCGGTCACCTCCACGACCAGGCCGCCCGGGGTGCGCAGCAGCAGGGGGAGCGCGAAGTGGCTGGTGATGGCGTGGGTCTCCACGGCGAGGCGGTGCAGCCTGAGGCCCTTGTCGAGGTCGTGCTCCCAGACGGGGGCGTCCCAGTCGAAGAGGTTCTCGCCGCCCCAGATGTCGTTGACGAGGACGTCGAGGCGGCCCTGTTCGGTCTCGATGCGTGCGACGAGCGCCCTGACCTGGTCCTGCTCCAGGTGGTCGGTGGGGACGGCGATGCCCTGGCCGCCGGCCGCCGTGACCAGGTCGGCGGTGTCCTCGATGGTCTCGGCACGGTCGTACTCGGAGCGCCGGGCGCGTGTCGTCCGGCCGGTGACGTAGACCGTGGCACCGGCGGCGCCGAGTTCCACGGCGATGCCGCGGCCCGCGCCGCGGGTGGCGCCCGCGACGAGGGCGACCTTGCCGCTCAGCGGGGCTTCACCGGTCCGGCCGTCCTGCTGCTGCGTGTGCGTCACGTTCGTCTCCTGTGGTGATTCCGGCATCGTCCGCCACTCTCCGCGTCGGCCCCGCTGAGGGGCCTGCGCCGTCGCGCCTTGTTCGCGCCTCGTTCGGTCCTCTTCGTCGAGCATCCCCCCGAATCCCGACATCTTCTGTCCGGCTTCCCGGCCGGTCGGCGGGCGCTGACCTGCACCGGAATACCCCCGGGGGTATATCTGATACCCTAGGGGGTATAGAGTCGCTTGTGGCACCTGGAGGTTCCCGTGAAGGTCGTGGTCATCGGAGGCGTGGCGGGCGGTATGTCAGCGGCCACCCGGTTGCGCCGGCTCGACGAGCGGGCGGAGATCGTCGTGCTGGAGCGTGGCGCCCATGTCAGCTACGCCAACTGCGGGCTGCCGTACTTTCTCGGCGGTGTCATCGAGGAGCGCGACGCGCTGCTCGTGCAGACGCCCGAGGCGCTGCGGGCCCGCTTCCGGCTCGACGTCCGCGTCCGGCACGAGGCCGTCGCCGTGGACCGCGCCGCACGGACGGTCCGGGTCCGGGACCTGGTGAGCGGCGACGAGTACGCGGAGGCCTACGACCGGCTGGTGCTCAGTCCGGGGGCCCGGCCGTTCGTGCCGCAACTGCCGGGCGTGGAGCGGGCGTTCACTCTGCGGGACGTCACCGACACCGACCGGATCGCCGACACCCTCGCGGCCGGGGCACGCACCGCCGTGGTGGTCGGCGCCGGATTCATCGGCGTGGAGGCGGCGGAGAACCTGCGCCGTCGCGGACTGACCGTGACGCTGGTGGAGCTGGCTGGTCAGGTACTGCCGCCGCTGGACCCGGAGATGGCGGCGCCGCTCGCCGATGAGCTGCGCGCGGGCGGGATCGAGCTGGCGCTCGGCACCCAGCTGAAGGAGGTCAGGGAGGGCGACGTCGTTCTGGACGACGGGCGGACCGTGCCCGCCGATGTCGTCCTCATGGCCATCGGCGTACGCCCCGATGTCGCGCTCGCCCGCGCCGCCGGGCTCACCGTCGGGCCGCGCGGCGGCATCGCGGTCGACGAGACGGGGCGCACCAGCGACCCCGCCGTGTACGCGGTGGGCGACGCCGCCGAGAAGCGCGACGGGCTGAGCGGCGAGAGCGTCCTCGTGCCTCTGGCGAACCTGGCGAACCGGCACGGGCGGCTCGTCGCCGACGCGATCGCCGGACGCCCGGTGACGGCACGGCCGGCCACCGCCACCGCGGTCGTGCAGGTCTTCGGGCTGACCGCCGCGGCCACCGGCTGGAACGAGAAGCGGTTGCGGGCCGCGGGCCGCCCGTACCAGGCGGTCCATCTGCACCCCGGTTCGCACGCGGGCTACTACCCGGGCGCCTCGCCCATCGCCCTGAAAGTCCTCTACGACCCGTCCGACCTGCGCATCCTTGGCGCGCAGGCGGTCGGTGCCGAGGGCGTCGACAAGCGCATCGACGTGATCGCCACCTCCATCGCGGGCGGGCTGACCGCGCCGGAACTGGCGGATCTGGAGCTGGCCTACGCTCCGCCGTACGGCTCGGCGAAGGATCCGGTCAACATGGCCGGGATGATCGCCGAGAACCTCGCCACCGGCACGGACCGCACCGTCCAGTGGCACGAGCTGACCGCGGTGCGCGACGCGGGCGCCACCCTCGTCGACGTGCGCACGGCCGCCGAGCACGCCCGGGGCGCGATCCCCGGTGCGGTCAACGTCCCGCTCGACGAGCTGCGTGAGCGCGCCGCCGACCTGCCCGACGGCGACCTCGTCGTCCACTGCCAGGTGGGGCTACGCGGCCACACCGCGCTGCGCCTGCTCGCCGGGCTCGGCCGCGACGCCGTCAACCTCGACGGCGGGTACGCCACCTGGTCCGCCGGGCAGGCCGCATGAACCGTCCGACCCCCACCCCTCACCCGTCACGTCACCTGGGAGAAGCATGAGCACCACCCTCGCCCCCGCCGAGCTGCGCGCCCGGCCCGCCGACGGCACCCTCGTCGTGGACGTCCGCGCACCCGGCGAGTACGCGTCCGGACACGTGCCCGGCGCGGTCAACGTGCCGGCGGAGCACCTCGACGCGCTGCTGCCCGACCTGCGGGCCGCGGCCGAGGCGCGGCGCATCGTCGTCGTGTGCGCGGCCGGTCAGCGCTCGGCCGCCGCCTGCGCGAAGCTCGCCGACGCGGGCGTCGAGGCGGTCGGCCTGGCGGGCGGCACGCAGGCCTGGACCGCCGACGGGCTGCCCGTCGACACCGCCGCGCGCCCGCAGCGCGCCGTCTGGGCCATGGACCGCCAGGTGCGGTTCACCGCCGGTTCCCTCGTTCTGCTCGGCCTCGCCCTCGGGCGGCGCGCGCCGAAGGGCCGTCTGCTGGCCGCCGGGATCGCGTCCGGCCTGGTGTACTCCGGGCTGAGCAACACCTGCGGCATGGCGGCGATGCTGGGCAAGCTGCCGTTCAACCGGCCGGAGCCGGGCGCGCTGGACTCGGCCCGCGCGGCGCTGCGCGGATGAGCGGTAACCCGGCGGCCACCGATGCCGTACTGAAGCGGCTGCGCCGTGCGCAGGGCCAGCTGGCCGGGGTCATCGCGATGATCGAGGCGGGCCGGGACTGCAAGGACGTGGTCACGCAACTCGCCGCCGTGTCAAGGGCGTTGGACCGGGCCGGCTTCAAGATCATCGCCTCCGGCATGCGGGACTGCATGAATGCCGCGGACGGGGAACAGCCCCCGCTCAGCGAGGACGAGCTGGAGAAGCTGTTCCTGTCGCTGGCGTGACGACGGCCCTGGGCGCGCCGCTCTTCCTCGGAGCGGCGCGCGCGGGGCCGTTCTGACGTCCGGCGTCCGTACGGGGCGGGAAAAATGACCGCCGCCCGGGCGGCCCTACAGGGCAGGATCGGGGCCGACCCTGCTGTGGACACCCGTGCTGGAGCATCTGTCGTGACCGTCGTCGACGTCCCCGGATCCAAATCCCTCACCGCCCGCGCGCTGTTCCTCGCGGCAGCCGCCGACGGCGTCAGCACCTTGCGGCGCCCCCTGGCCTCGGACGACACGGAGGGCTTCGCCGCCGGTCTCACCGCGCTCGGCTACCGCGTCGAGCGGACCCCGGAGCGCTGGTCGGTCCAGGGCAGCCCGGCCGGTCCCCCGCGCGACACGGCCGAGGTGTACTGCCGGGACGGCGCCACGACCGCGCGCTTTCTGCCGACCCTGACGGCGGCGGGCCACGGCACCTACCGCTTCGACGCCTCGGCCCAGATGCGGCGCCGGCCCGTGGCCCCGCTGACGCGCGCGCTGCGCGCCCTGGGTGTGGACGTGCGGCACGAGGAGAGCGAGGGACACCATCCGCTGACCGTGACGGCCGACGGGGTGCGAGGCGGTGAACTCGCCCTGGACGCCGGGGAATCGTCGCAGTATCTGACCGCACTGCTGCTGCTCGGCCCGCTCACCCGCGACGGGCTGCGGATCACCGTCACACGGCTGGTGTCCGCGCCCTACGTCGGGATCACGATCGCGATGATGCGGGCGTTCGGCGTCACGGTGAGCCGCGAGAACACGTCCCGGGGTGAGGTGTTCTCCGTGCCGCCGGGCGGGTACCGGGCGGCCGATTACGCGATCGAGCCGGACGCGTCCACCGCGAGCTACTTCTTCGCCGCGGCGGCCCTCACGGGCCACGAGACGACCGTCCCCGGTCTGGGCCGCGGCGCGCTCCAGGGCGATCTGCGGTTCGTGGACGTCCTGGAGCGGATGGGCGCGCGGGTGCGGGTGGACGACGACCGGACGACCGTGTCCGGGACCGGCACGCTCCGCGGGATCACCGTCGGCATGCGGGACGTCTCCGACACGATGCCCACCCTCGCGGCGATCGCCCCCTACGCGTCGGGCCCGGTCCGGATCGAAGACGTCGGCAACACCCGGGTCAAGGAGTGCGACCGGCTGGCGGCCTGCGCCGAGAACCTGCGCGCCCTGGGGGTTTCCGTGACCACCGGCGAGGACTGGATCGAGGTCTCCCCCGGCACACCGCGTCCGGCACGGATCGCGACGCGCGCCGACCACCGCATCGCGATGTCGTTCGCCGTCGCCTCCCTGCGCACACCGGGCATCACCTTCGACGACCCCGGGTGCGTCCGCAAGACGTTCCCCGCTTTCCACGAGGTCTTCGCCCGCACCCGGGCGGCCTGGGGGCTCGCCGCCGCGGCCTCACCCGACAGGTGAGACCGCGGCGGGGTGCCGGGCTCAGGCGGCGCGCCGGGCCCGCGCCCCGTGGCGGCGCACGATGTCGGCGTACCGGTGCCCGCTGCCCTTGATGGTGCGCACCTGCGTCGCGTAGTCGACGTGGACGAGGCCGAACCGCTTGTCGTAGCCGTACGCCCACTCGAAGTTGTCGAGCAGCGACCACGCGAAGTACCCGGCGAGCGGAGCACCCTTGCGGACCGCGCGGGCGCAGGCCGCGATGTGGTTCACGAGGTACTCCTCGCGCTCCGGGTCGTCGACGGTGCCGTCGGGGCGCACGACGTCCGGGTACGCGGAGCCGTTCTCGGTGATGTACAGCTTGCGGGCGCCGTACTCGTGGGTGAGACGCAGCAGCAGGGACTCGATGCCGTTCGCGTCGACCTCCCAGTCCATCCCGGTGCGCGGGACGCCGAGCCGGCGCACCGCGTCCGCGTACGGGGCCGGGCCCGCCGGGTGGTCGGCGATCACGGACGGGAAGTAGTAGTTGAGGCCCAGCCAGTCGAGGGGCTCGGCGATGGTCGTCAAGTCGCCCGGCTTCTCCGGGAGTTCGACGCCGTACACCTCGAGCATGTCCGCGGGGAAGCCGCGGCCGTGCACCGGGTCGAGCCACCAGCGGTTCGCGTGGCCGTCCATCCGGCGGGCCGCCGCGATGTCCTCGGGGCGGTCGGTGGCGGGCTCGACCTGGGCGAGGTTGTTGACGATGCCGATCTCCGCGCCGGGCACGTGGGCGCGGATCGCCTGCGTGGCCAGGCCGTGGCCGAGCAGCAGGTGGTACGAGGCCTGGACGGCGGCGGTCAGATCCGTCCAGCCCGGCGCCATCCGGCCTTCGAGGTGGCCGATCCACGCCGAGCAGAGCGGTTCGTTGAGCGGCGTCCAGTGCTTCACGCGGTCGCCGAGGCGCTCCGCGACGACGGCGGCGTAGGCGGCGAAGTGCTCGGCGGTCTCCCGCACCGGCCAGCCGCCCCGGTCCTGGAGCACCTGCGGCAGGTCCCAGTGGTAGAGGGTGACGGAGGGGGTGATGCCCGCGGCGAGCAGCGCGTCGATCATCTCGTCGTAGAAGTCGAGGCCCTTGGCGTTCACCGGTCCGTCGCCGCCGGGCACGACGCGCGGCCACGCGACGGACAACCGGTAGGCGTTCGTGCCCAGTTGCCCCATCAGGGCGATGTCGTCGCGCCACCGGTGGTAGTGGTCGCAGGCGATGTCGCCGTGGTCGTCGTTGTCGACCTTGCCGGGGGTGTGCGAGAAAGTGTCCCAGATCGAGGGCGAGCGGCCGTCCTCAAAGACGGCTCCTTCGATCTGGTACGCGGACGTGGCCGTGCCCCACAGGAAGTCGTGCGGGAAGGCGGAAACATCCACGGAAGCGTGGGGGTCGGACACAGGGTTCCTTTCACGAAGGGGCGGACCGGGAGGGGCGTCGGTCACTTGACGGCGCCGGCCGTCAGGCCGGTCACGAGGTAGCGCTGCAGCAGCAGGAAGCCGGCCACGACGGGCACGCTGACCACCAGCGAGGCGGCCATGATCTGGTTCCAGTACACGTCGTTGAGGTTGGCGTAGGCACCGAGACCGACCGAGAGCGTGCGGGTCGTCTCGTTCGTCATGACGGAGGCGAACAGCACTTCTCCCCAGGCCGTCATGAACGAGTACACGGCGACCGCGACGATGCCGGGGATCGCGGCCGGCACGATGATCCGGAACAGGGCGCCGAGCGGGCCGCAGCCGTCGACGAGGGCCGCCTCGTCGAGGTCGCGCGGCACGGACTCGAAGTAGCCGATGAGCATCCAGATCGAGAACGGCAGCGTGAACGTCATGTAGGTGAGGATCAGTCCGCCGCGCGAGCCGAACAGGGCGATCCCGGTGGCGTTGCCGATGTTGACGTAGATGAGGAACAGCGGCAGCAGGAAGAGGATGCCCGGCAGCATCTGCGTCGACAGGACGGTCACCGTGAAGACGCGCTTGCCGCGGAAGCGGTAGCGGCTGACCGCGTAGGCGGCGAACACGGCGATGACGACCGAGCAGACCGTCGCCGCTCCCGCCACGATCACCGAGTTCGTGAAGTACTTGGCCAGCGGGACGGTCGACCAGATGTCGATGTAGGGGCGGATGGTGAGCCCGCTGGGGATCCAGCGGAACTCGCCCTGGACGTCCTGAAGCGGCTTGAGCGAGCTGGACACCATGACGAAGACGGGCAGCAGCACGAAGCCGGCGAGCAGCGTCAGGAAGATCCGGCGGGACCACACGAAGGACCGGGGCGCCGCCATCGGCGACCGGTGCCGCACTGAGGTGTCAGACATCGGCGGTCTTCCTTCCCCGCGAGGTGAGCGCCAGGTACACGCCCGTCACGACGAGCAGGAACAGCAGGAGCAGGACGGACATGGCGGAGCCGGTGCCGAAGTTCCAGGTGACGAACGACGACTGGTAGATGTGGACCGAGATGAGGTCCGCGGCCTTGGGCGCCGCCTTGCCGAACATCACGTACGGCGTGTTGAAGTCGTTGAACGTCCACAGGAACAGGACGAGCACGAGGACCTGGTTGACGGGCCGCAGCGACGGCAGCGTGATGCGGCGCAGCTGCTGCCACAGGCCGGCCCCGTCCAGGGCGGCGGCCTCGTACATCTCCTTCGGGATGTTCTGCAGACCGGCCATCACGATGAGGAAGGCGAACGGCCAGCCCTTCCACACGGACACGGTGAGCAGCGCGTAGAAGCTGTTGTCGCCGATGAGCCAGAAGGACGGCTTGTCGGTGACGCCGAGCTGGTCGTGCAGGACGTGGTTCACCAGGCCGTTGTCGTGCTGGAACATGAACACCCAGGTGATCACGGCGGCGTAGACGGGCAGCGCGTACGGGATCAGGAACAGGGCGCGCAGGATGCCGCGTCCCTTGAACGTCTCCTGCATGTAGACCGCCGCCGCCGTGCCGATCGCCCAGCACAGGCCGACGGAGAGCAGCGTGAACAGGCAGGTGACGAAGAAGGAGTGGAGCAGTGCCTGGCCGACCGGCGCGTCGAAGTCGACGGCGATCTTGAAGTTGTCGAAGCCGGACCACGGCGCGGAGCCCCAGTCGCGGATGTAGAACTGGGTGAGTTCCCGGAAGCTCATCACGATGCCCATGACCATCGGGATGAGATGGACGAGCAGTTCGAGGACGAGCGCGGGCAGCAACAGCAGGTACGGCAGGCCGATCCGGCGGATCCGCCCGGGGCGGCGGCCCTTGCCGCGCGCCGCCCCGGGGGAGGTCTTGCCGACGGCCCGCCCCTCCCCCGCCTCGGCGGGGGACGTGGCGGTCGTGGTCATGACGGTCTCCGCACTCACTTCGTCGGCATCGACTGCTGGGCATTGGTCAGCGCGGCCTTCACGGACTCCGTCGTGACCGGCTTGCCCGCGGCGGCGTCCGCGAAGAGTTCCTTCACGGCCGTGCCGACGGCGGTCTCGAACTGCGACTCGTCGGCGACCTGCGGCAGCGGCGCCGCGCTCTTGGCGAGGGTCTCCTTGAGGACGCCGGTGGACTGGGCGTTGAACGCCGGGTCCTCCTGCGCGGCCTTGACCGGCGGGATCGAGCCGTAGGTCTTGTTGAGGAGCTTCGACTCCTCGTCGCTGGTCATGAACTTGACGAACTTCGTGGCGCCGTCGAGGTTCTTGGTGTTCTTGAAGACGGCGATGTTGATGCCGGCGACCATGGAGTTGACGTTCTGGCCCTGGCCGGGAGCGCCGGACTGGACGGGCGCGGGCACGACGCCCCACTCGTCGTCCTTCATGCCCTGCGACTTGAAGGTGGAGGCGGCGGCCTGCCACAGGACCATCGCGGTCTTGTTCTTGGAGAAGTCGCTCAGGGACTGGTTCTGCGCGTACTCGGCATTGCCCGGCGCGATGATCTTGTCCTTGGCCATCAGGTCGACGTACTGCTTCACGGCCTTGACCGCGCCGTCGGAGGTGAAGTCCGGCTTGCCGTCGGCGGTGAACCAGTCGGCGCCGTGCTGCTTGGCCAGGACGAAGATCTGGTGGATGTTGTTGGACAGGTTCGAGCCCTCGGCGGCGAGGCCCCACTTGCCGCCCTTGGAGATCTTCTTGCCGTCGGCGACGAGCTCGTCCCACGTGGTCGGGGGCTTGGAGATCCCCGCGTCCTTGAACATCTTCTTGTTGTAGTAGAGCGCGTACGACATCGAGTACAGCGGGACCGCGGCCGGGTCCTTGCCCGCGGCGCCGGCCGAGCCGATCGCCGACTCGACGAACCGGTCCTTGCCGCCGATCTTGTCGAAGTTCTTCGCGTCCCACGGCAGCAGCGCGCCGCTCGCCTGGAGCGAGGCGCTCCAGGTGTTGCCGATGTTGAGGACGTCGGGGCCCTGGCCCGACGTGGTCGCGGTGAGGATCCGGTTGAGCAGGTCCGACCACGGGACCACCTCGAGCTTGACCTTGATCCCGGTCTGCTTCTCGAACTTGTCGAGCTCGGGCTGGAGGACCTTCTTGTCGACCTCGATGCTGGCGCCCTGGTTCGACGCCCAGTACGTGAGCGTCTTCGGGGAGTCGTTGGACCCGCCGCCCGAGGACGAGCCACCGCCGCAGGCGGTCGCGGCGAGGGCGAGCGAGAGGGTGGCAGCGCCGACGGCTGCGGCTCGGATTCTGCTCATGGCTCCAGGTGTCCCTTATCCGGAGGAACCCCGACCGCGTTCACGGAATCTCACCAGCGCGAGTTCAAGTAGTGAACGCCCTCAGGGCTTAATTTAGGCTGTGAGTTAAGCCGCACAAGAAGAGGGCGTCAAGGGATCCGACACGGGTATCTTGCGCGGGGCGGGCGTTGTTGGCGCCCCGCGGGCGCAGGGAGAGGGAGATCATGGCCGGGCGGAACGGGCGTACGGTGCACGACCTGCGGCGCGAGAATCGCGCGGCCCTATTGCAACAGTTGTATTTCGATGGCCCGCTCAGCCGGTACGAACTGGGCCCGGCGACGGGCCTGAGTTCAGGCTCCGTCAGCAACGTGGTGGCCGAACTGGCCGCTGAGGGGCTGGTGGAGGAGGCGGGCAGCGTCGAGTCCGACGGCGGGCGGCCGCGCACCCTGCTGCGGATCGCGCCGGACTGCGGCCTGCTGATCGGCGTCGACGTCGGCGAGAACCTGGTCCGCGTCGAGCTGTTCGACCTGGTACTCACCGAACTGGCCCGCGTGGAGCGGCCGTTGGAGGTCAGTGACCGCTACGCCGTCGACGTGGTGGTGGGGCACATACGCGACGGGATCGCCGAGGTGCTGGCGGCGGCGGGCGCGGACCCCGGGCAGTTGCTCGGGGTGGGCGTCGGGGTGCCCGGGATCGTCGCGCGGGATCCCGAGCAGGGAGCCGTGGTGCACGGCCAGACGATCGGCTGGCGGGCGGTGCCGCTGGAACGGCTGCTGCGCGCGAGCTCGCCGCTCCCCGACGAGGTCCCGTACTTCATCGACAACGGAGCCAAGACGCTGGGCCAGGCGGAGATGTGGTTCGGCGCCGGGCGGGGCGCGGGCAGCGCGGTGGTGGTGCTGTTCGGGTCGGGCGTCGGCGCCTGCGCGGTCACCGAGGCCGGGGCGGAGGGACGGGCCCTGGAGTGGGGGCATCTGACGGTGCGGGTGCAGGGGCGGCGCTGCCGGTGCGGCGCGCTCGGCTGCCTGGAGGCGTACGCGGGTGCGGAGGCCCTCGTCGAACGGTGGCGGGAGGCGGGCGGGGTCCCGCGCCGGGCGGCGGGCGAAGAGGCGGCCCTGGCCGAGCTGTTGGCGACGGCGTACGAGGAGGGCGGCCCGGCGCCCGACCGGGATCTGGCGCTGTCGGTCCTGGAGGAGACCGCCGAGTACCTGGGCGCGGGCCTGTCCGACCTGATCAACCTCTTCCAGCCGGAGCGGATCCTGATCGGCGGCTGGGCCGGTCTGCGGCTCGGACCGCGGTTCCTGGAGTCGGTGCGACGGCACATCGGCACGTACGCGCTCGACTATCCGGTCGGGCGGGTCGGCGTGGAGCTGGGCCGCCTGGGTCCGGACGCGGTGACGGTCGGCGCGGCCACGTTGCCGCTCGCGGGGTTCTTCGCCCGCGGCGGCCGACGCGCCGAGCCGGCCCCGGCGCAGGAACTCGCCGGGTGGCGGCGGGCGTTGGTGCATCGCAGGGGGTGAAGCCCCGCGGCGGCGTCAGGGGGGGCGCAATGGGTGAAGGGTTGGCGGACTGGTTCCGCGGGACGGGCGAGCGGCGGCGCCCCGTACGGGGCATCAGCACGACGGGCGACAAGCCCTGGGTGCGGGACCGGCCGCAGGGCGCGTGTCCCGTCCCGGACCGGGAGCGGGACTGGATCGAGCGGTGGCTGGACTGGTGCGCGGGGCAGTTCGGGCCGCCCTCGGCCCCGCTGCGGGAGGTCGCCGGGCCGGGGTTCGTCGCCGCGGACTTCACGGGCACGCAATTGCAGGCCGAGTCCCTGGTGCGGCGGGTCGCCGCGGTGATGGGCGCCGACGTCACCGAAGTCTCGGTGATGCTCGTGGAGGCACCGGAGGGACCGCCGCCCACGAAGCGGCATCAAGTGGGCGCCTACCGGCGGACGTCCGGCGGGGCGGTCATCGAACTGGACCGCGGTGTGGCGGCCCGGCGGGACACCTTCGCGGCACTCGTCGCACACGAACTGGCGCACGCACGGCTCATCGGCGAACGGCGCATCGGCGACCGGGACTTCGCCGAGCGCGAGGAGGAGCGGCTCACCGACCTGGTCACCGTGTTCCTCGGCATGGGCGTCCTCACCGCGAACGCCGCCGACGACTATGTGAAGGCGACCGGGTACTCGGTGGCGCCGCTGGGCGAGCTCACCGACTGGATGCTCACCGGGCGTCGCGACCAGCCGCCGCATCGCCTGGGCTATCTCGGCCCGGGCGAGTTCGGCTACGCGCTCGCCTGCTGGAGCGTCCTGCGCGGTGACCCCCGGCCGCCGCCCTGGGCCCGGCATCTCGCGGCGAGCGTCAGGCAGGCGTTCACGCAGGGCCTGGCCCACCGGGCGGCACGACGGGACTGACACCGCACTGGCCCGCCCCCTTGTCCGTGCGCGTGCTTCGATGGGCGCGTGAGCGATATCGACAGCAGCACGCCGCAGATCGGAGTGCGCGGGGACGGCGATCTGCCCGCGTGCGTCACTGTTCTGCGCGCGGTGCACCTCAGCGACGGCTACCCGGTCAACTGGCCCGACGATCCGGCCCGTTGGCTGGGCGGCGGCGCGGACGAACCTTCCTGGGTGGCGCACCGGGGCGGACGCGTCGTCGGCCACGTGACGCTGACGCGGCCCGGCGCGGGCGACGTGGCGCCGACGCTGGTCGCCTCGGGCACGGGTGTGGCGGTGGTCGGCCGGCTGTTCGTCGATCCCTCGGCCCGCGGGCACCGGATCGGCACCCTCCTCATCGAGACGGCCGTACGCGAGGCCCGGCTGCGCGGGGCGCGGGCGGTCCTCGACGTGGCCGCCACCGACCGTGCGGCCGTCGCCCTCTACGAGCGGCTGGGATGGGAGTTTCTCGGCACGCGCCAACAGGAGTGGCAGCCGGGCCAGTTGGTCGACGTACGGTGTTACGCGGCTCCCGCCCCAGGCGGCGGACCCGAGCACACCGCATCGTCGCAGCCGACCGTGAAGGAGTCTCCATGACCGACGCCGCGCCCGCCCGTTCGGCGAAGCAGCGCAAGCAGGACACGCTCGCCCGCCTGGAGCGGGACGTCGACGCCTGGGTCTCGACCGCCGCGGCGGAGGGGGGTCGGCCGTACATGATGCCGCTGTCGTTCCTGTGGCTCGACGGAGCGGTGTACGTGTCGACGCGCGCGACCAATCCGGTCGCGCGCAACCTCGCGGCGACCGGCACGGTGCAGCTCGCCATCGGGGACACCCGGGATGTCGTGCGGATCGAGGGCGAGGCCGTGGCGCTGCCCGACGCCGAGGTCACCGCCGGGTTCGGGGACGCGTTCGCGGCGAAGTGCGGGTTCGACCCGCGCGCCGCCGACGGCCCGTACCCGTACTTCCGGATCCGTCCGGTGCGGATCCAGGCCTGGCGCGAGGCGAACGAGATCGCGGGCCGGGACCTGATGCGCGACGGCACCTGGCTCGTCGCGGACTGAGACACGTGTGCCCCTCGCCGCACGGGGCGGCGAGGGGCACGGCACGGGGTGGCGTGCGCGTCAGCCGACCGGGGCCGGCTCCTTCTCGGCGACACCGTCGGCGTCGCCGGGCGCCGCGTTCTGGGCGTGCCAGTCGTCGTTGTCGGCGAGCGGCTTCTCCTTCAGGACGAAGGCGAGGACCAGGCCGACCGCGAAGACGGGCAGCAGGTACAGGAAGATCGGGACGAGCGCTTCCTGGTAGGAGTTGACGACGGTCTCGCGCAGGTCGGCCGGGAGCGCACGGACCAGCGCCGGGGTCAGCGAGTCGCTGTCGCCGACCTTGGCGGCGGCCTCGGCGGGGATGCTCGTGGCGAGCTTGTCGGTGAGGCGGCTGGCGAACACGGCGCCGACGACGGCGGTGCCGAGCGTCGCACCGATCTCCCGGAAGAAGTTGTTCGCGGAGGTGGCGGTGCCGACCTCGCTGCCCGGGAAGTCGTTCTGCACCGCGAGCACGAGGGTCTGCATCATGAGGCCGACGCCGGCGCCCGCGAGACCCACGTACACACAGACCAGCCAGACCGGGTCGGACACGTCGAGCGTCGACATCAGGTAGGCGACGAGCATGATGATCAGGGTGCCGGCGATCGGATAGACCTTGTAACGGCCCGTCTTGGACATGATCGCGCCGGACGGCAGGGCGGTGCCCATGATGCCGACGACCATGGGGATCAGCAGCAGTCCGGACTCGGTGGCGGACTTGCCGTAGACCATCTGCAGATACGTGGGCATGTAGCCGACGATCGCGAACATGCCGAGACCGATGACGATCATGCCGAGCAGCGTGGCGACATTGAAGATCGGGCTGCGGAACAGGTGCAGCGGGATGACCGGCTCCTTGGCGCGCTTCTCCGCGGCGAAGAACAGGATCCAGGCGGCCACCGCGCCCACGCCGAGACCGATGACCAGCGGGTCGGACCACGCGTACTGGGTGCCGCCCCAGCTGGCGAACAGCACGGTGCAGGTGACGGCGGTGGCCATCAGGGCGGTGCCGAGGTAGTCGAGCGTGACCGTGACGGCCTTGCGGGGCAGCTTGATCGCGACGGCGGCGACGAACAGGGCGAGGACGCCGAGGGGCAGGTTGACCCAGAACGCCCAGCGCCAGGAGTGCGCGTCGGTGAACCAGCCGCCGAGCAGCGGCCCGACGACGGAGGACAGACCGAAGACGGCGCCCATGGGTGCCATGTACTTGGCGCGCTCACGCGGCGGCACCAGGTCGGCGATGATCGCCTGCGAGGTGATCATGAGACCACCGCCGCCGAGGCCCTGGAGGGCGCGGCCCGCGATCAGGGTGCCCATGTTCTGGGCGAGTCCGCAGACCACGGAGCCCACCAGGAACAGGGCTATGCCGGCCAGGAAGATGTTCTTGCGGCCCATCAGGTCGCCGAGCTTGCCGTAGACGGGCATGCCGATGGTGGCGGCGAGGATGTAGGCGGTGGTGATCCAGGCCATGTGCTCGATGCCGTTGAGCTCGCCGACGATGGTCGGCAGCGCGGTGGACACGATGGTCTGGTCGAGGGCGCCGAGCAGCATGGTCAGCATCAGCGCGGCGAAGATGAGCCCGAAGTTGGCCGGCTTGGCGATGCTCTCGTCGGCCGCCGGGCCGGGTCCGGTGTCGATGCCCTCGGATGCGGGGGCGTGCGTCATTGCGTGGTTCTCCGATGTGCGGGGGTGGACGGGTCGGCTGACCGTGCGGCGCGGGGAGAGCGGTGGCCGCGTACGGGTACTGCGGGGTTCGGGGAGAGGTGCGTGGGTGACCGCTTCGGGGAGGGGCGCCGGTCACACGGGTGGGGCGCCTACTGCACCGCGGCCTGCCCGAGCAGGGTGCGCAGCGCGGTGAAGGAGTCGCGCACGCAGGCGGCGGGACCGTCGTGGTGGTCGCCCGTCTGGGCCCACCGCTTCAGTCCGCTGCGGACGGTCGCCATGGCGATGCCCGCGAGCAGTTCGGCGGCCTCGCCGTCGGGCGGGGTGCCGGTGCGCCGGGCGATGGTGCCGGCCAGATCCCGTTCCACCGCCTCGCACTGGGCGAGGAACGTGGCGAGGACGGACGGCACGCCTTCGGCGATGCGCAGGGTGTCCTCCAGCTCCCGGGGGCCCGGGGCGGCCTCCTGGAGGTGGTCGGCGAGCACGTCGCCGAGATCGCGCAGGACGGCGTCGGTGTCCCGGCCCTCCCCCGCGGCGAACCGCTCGGCGAGGGCGTCGGGCAGGCTGCCGGGCAGGGCGAACAGCGCAGCTTCCTTGCTGGGGAAGTAGTTGAAGAAGGTGCGGGGCGAGACCCCCACCTCGTTGCTGATCATCTCGACCGTCACCCGCGCGAATCCCAGCTCGCGCACGAGCCGCAGCGTGGCGGCGTGCAGCTCGGCCCGCGTACGGCGGCGCCTGCGGGCGCGCAGGCCCTCGGCTGGCGCGCTCTGCTGCGGGTCGGATGTGATCACGGCGAGAATTCTTGCACACCGTGCAAACTTGCGGTCACTGCACCCCTGGCCGCTGGACATGTACAGAGTCGACCATCCGAGTTAGCCTCTTATATCCGTATTTGCGGCAACGACCCGAGGTGCCTCGATGCACGTACGCCCTGTCACAGCGGCCACGGTCGCCGCACTCGCCCTGACCGCCCTCGCCGCCCCGACGGCCTGGGCGGACGCCTCGGCCGCCGAGCTGCCGCGCTGCGCCGAGAAGGACCTCACGGTGCGCGCCGAGCCGTCCGACGACGCCGACGACGTCCTGAAGCTGAGCGTGCGCAACGACTCGGCGCGGGCCTGCCTCGTCGACCGCGTCCCGACGATCACCTACGGCGATCTGGACGGGGCGGCCCTGCCGCTGCCGACGGTGCCGCACGCGGGCCGGACGCTGGCCGCGCACGGCACCGCCTACGCGGCGGTCCGCTCGGTGTCGGACTCCGACGACGCCGAGAAGGAGGCCCGCACCGTGATGTACGTGAACGTCGCCGCCGTTCCCGACCACGACGGGCGTACGTTCCAGGCGCTGAAGCTGGGCGCCCCGGCCGGCGTGCGCGTCTGGGAGCCGGTGACGACCCTGTGGCAGTCGTCCCCGGACCGGGCCGCGCAGGTGCTCGAGGAGGAGACCACCGGCCGGGGCACCCTCGCGGTCTAGGCGGTCACCCCTTCTGCTCCACCCGCACCCAGTCCACCTCCGCCTGGACACCGCCGCGCGCGACAGCGTCCACGCTCGACTGCGGCAGACCCCAGTAGGGCTGGGTGACCTTGTTCCAGCCGGCCGGGTAGGCGCCGCCGAGCGCGAGGTTGAGGATCAGGTACTGGTTGTGGCCGAAGACCCACTGGCCGCGCGTGGACTCCAGCTTGTTCCTGGTGGTGCGCTGGACGAGGCGGTCGTCGACGGTGAAGCGCATCTCGGTCGGCGTCCACTCGACACCGTAGGTGTGCCACTGGTCGGCGCGGCCGCCGTCGGCATAGTGCTGGAGCGCGCCGATGTTGCCGTCCGCCGAGTAGCCGGGGCCGTGCAGGGCCGAACTGGTCCAGTCGCCGTAGCCGATGTTCTCCATGATGTCGGTCTCGCCGGACGCGGGCCAGGACACCGACGGATCGTCCACGTCGCTGCCGAGCAGCCAGAAAGCGGGCCAGAACCCGTCCCCGACCGGCAGCTTCATCCGTGCGCTGACCTTGCCGTAGGTGAAGTCGAGCTTGGTGTGGGTGTCGATGCGGCCGGACGTGAAGTCGTAGGTGCCGCCGCCGGCCTGAGTGCAGCCCTTGCAGTACTTGGCCGCGAGGACCAGGTTGCCGCCCGCCGTGCGGACGGTGTCGGTGGAGTCGACGTAGGCCTGGGACTCGCCGTTGACCGGACCCATCTCCTGGCCGGTGCGCACGACGCGCCACTTGGAGCGGTCGAGAGCGGCGCCGGTGAAGTCGTCGAAGAACGTCGTGCGGTACGTGCCCGACTGGGCGCCCGGCAGCGGCGGGTACGCGGCGCCGGCGCTGCCGCCGGTGCCCCAGACCTCGAACTCGTAGAGTGAGTAGCCGAATTGGGCGGTGGCCGGGGCCGGGTTGTAGAAGGACCGGCGTTCCTTGCCGAGCATCCGGACGTAGCGGCCGGTCGCGGGGGTGGGCAGGCGGACCGTGTCGCGGCGGCCGGCCGCGTCGCCGGGCGACTTGATGTCGGCGCGGCGGGCGGCGACCTCTGCGGCGCTCGGGCGGTACACCGTGCGCCAGGTCCTGTTGTCGTCGGAGACCTGGAGTTCGTAGTCGACGGCGTACGCGGCCTCCCAGTACAGGTCGACGGTGTCGATGGTGGAGGCGGCGCCCAGGTCGACCGAGACCCAGCGGTCCGCGTTCCAGTCGCTGGACCAGCGGCTCTGGTCGGCCTTCAGGTCGGCGGGTCTGCCGCCGTCGGTGACGAACGCCGGTGAGTTCCCGGCGTGTTGGTAGTAGTTGCTGTACGCGGGGTGGTGCAGGGCGAGGTTGGTGCGGGTCGTGGAGGCGGGGGCCGGGGCGCCCCCGTACACCTTGAACGAGTAGAGGGAGTAACCGTAGGGCGTGGCACGCTCGATGCCGCGCAGGCGGACGTAGCGGCCCGTCACCTCCTGCGGGTAGGTGTGCGCGGTGACACTGCCGCCGGTGCCGGCGTCCTCGGTGTAGAAGGGCTGCCAGTCGGTGCCGTTCTTCGAGACTTCCAGGGCGTACTGCTTGCCGTAGGCGGCCTCCCAGTCGAGGGTCACGCGGTCGATGCGCAGGGTCGCGCCGAGGTCGACGCGCAGCCAGGCGTTGTCGGAGAAGGTGCTGGACCAGCGGGAGCCCGCGTCACCGTCGACAGCGGCGCCGGGACCGGTCCCGGCGTTCTCGCTGCCGGACGCGGTGACGGAGGCGGGGTTCGCGGCGTACGCGGCCGCGGCGAGGTCGGTGTTCCAGTCGGCTGCCACCGCGGCGGTGCGGGGTGCGGCGGTGGTCGGGGGCGCGACAGCCGTGGCCAGGGCGGCCAGGACCGCGGTGGTGCTGAGCAGCAGGAGGTGGCGACGCATGTCTCTCCTTCACGGAAACCCTCACGGACTCGGAAGGGAGAGCGCTCTCGGCGGAACGTACGAGGCGCCCCGCCGCGTGTCAACAGGGACCTGCGAGGAACACGGCGCGCACGCTCTTTCCATCATCTCCTGAAGCCCCAACTACCCTTTTCGCGGCTTTTGTTGACACTGAGACCCCATGAATCCCGCGAACTTCGGTCACAACTCTTGACGCTGGATTCACGCACCTGAAACATGCCACGCCAGGAGAGCGCTCCCACCACCCCCACTCGTTCACTTCATGAACCAGGAGAGCCGCTGTGCCCCACCTCCCCCACCTCCCCATGCCCTTGTCCCGCCGCAGCGTCCTCGGCGCGGCCGCCGTCTCAGCAGCCCTCCCCGCGCTGGGCTCGGCGGTCGCGTCCGCGGCCCCGGCCGCACCCCGCGAGACACTCGCCGGCGGTGGCGACCTCGGGCCCAACGTGATCGTGTTCGATCCCGCCACGCCCGGCATCCAGGCCAAGCTCGACGAGATCTTCAAGCAGCAGGAGTCGGCGCAGTTCGGTGCCGGGCGCTACGCGCTGCTGTTCAAGCCCGGCTCGTACAGCGGTCTGAACGCCCAACTCGGCTTCTACACCTCGATAGCGGGCCTGGGCCTGTCCCCCGACGACACGACCATCAACGGGGACGTGACGGTCGACGCGGGGTGGTTCAACGGAAACGCCACCCAGAACTTCTGGCGCAGCGCGGAGAACCTGGCGCTGGTGCCGGTGAACGGCACGAACCGGTGGGCGGTCTCGCAGGCGGCGCCGTTCCGCCGGATGCACGTGCGCGGCGGCCTCAACCTGGCGCCCGACGGCTACGGCTGGGCCAGCGGCGGCTACATCGCGGACAGCCGGATCGACGGCAGCGTGGGCCCCTACTCGCAACAGCAGTGGTACACCCGCGACTCGTCCGTCGGCGGCTGGCTCAACGCCGTCTGGAACATGGTGTTCTCCGGTGTCGAGGGCGCGCCCGCGCAGAGCTTCCCCGACCCGCCGTACACCACGCTCGACACGACGCCGGTCTCCCGCGAGAAGCCGTTCCTGTACCTGGACGGCGCGGACTACAAGGTGTTCCTGCCGGAGAAGCGGACGAACGCCCGCGGCACCAGCTGGGGCAGCGGCACCCCGCGCGGCACCTCGGTGCCGCTCGACCAGTTCTACGTGGCGAAGCCCGGGGACAGCGCGGGCACCTTGAACAGCGCCCTGTCCCAGGGCCTCCACCTCCTGCTGACGCCCGGTGTCTACCACCTGGACGCCCCGATCCAGGTGGACCGCGCGGGCACGGTCGTCCTCGGTCTCGGCTACGCCACGCTCGTCCCGGACGGCGGGGTGGGCGCGCTGAAGGTGGCCGACGTGGACGGGGTGCGGCTCGCCGGATTCCTGATCGACGCGGGGACCGTCAACTCCCCCACCCTGCTGGAGGTCGGCCCGCAGGGCGCGTCCGCGGACCACTCCGGCGACCCGATCACCGTGCAGGACGTCTTCGTCCGGATCGGTGGCGCGGGCGCCGGCAAAGCGACCACCAGCATGGTGATCAACGCGCGGCACACCATCGTCGACCACACCTGGGTGTGGCGCGCCGACCACGGTGACGGCGTCGGCTGGGACACCAACCGCGCCGACTACGGCATCGTGGTCAACGGCGACGACGTGCTGGCCACCGGCCTGTTCGTGGAGCACTTCAACAAGTACGACGTGCAGTGGAACGGCGAGCGCGGACGCACGATCTTCTTCCAGAACGAGAAGGCGTACGACGCCCCCGACCAGGCGGCGATCCAGAACGGCTCGGTGAAGGGCTTCGCCGCGTACAAGGTCGCCGACTCCGTGACGAATCACGAGGGATGGGGGCTCGGTTCGTACTGCTACTACAACGTGAACCCGGCGATCCGGCAGGACCACGGCTTCGCGGCACCGAACACGCCGGGGGTGAAGTTCCACGGTCTGCTGGTCGTGTCACTGGGCGGACAGGGCCAGTTCGAGCACGTGATCAACGACATCGGCGCGGCCACGTCGGGCACCGACACGGTGCCGTCGACGGTGGTGTCATACCCCTGACGCCTGCGGGCGCGCCGCCCCCTGGGGGCGGGGCGCCCCGATGAGCGAGTCGTCGTGGACGCGGGCACCGGGCAGCCGGTGCCGGGCCGCGACCAGGGCGGTGTCGATGTCGCGGGTCCCCGTGGCGACGCAGAGCGTGTACGTCACGTCGTCCAGGCGGCGCCGGGCCTCGGCGCCGCCTGCGTCGGCGTCGAGGGCGATGAGCGCCTCGTACTGGCGGATCAGATCGGCCAGCAGGGTGGGGTGGGCCAGCAGCATCGGCGGGGCTCCTTGTCGTGGCGCGGCGGGTTCGACGCCCGTGTGCCCCGAGCCCGGGTCCGCAAACGGAGGGAACGGTCCGCCCTCCGGGAGGTGGTGCCGGGCCGACGGCCGCTACCTGCTGCGGGGGTGCAGCGGCTCCACGGCCAGCAGCGAGGCGTCGTCCTGCAACTGCCCCTGCGCGTGGTGGAGCAGGTCCGCGGCGAGCGCGGCCGTGAAGCCGGTGAGGGGCGTGGAGCTCAGCTCGGCGGCGCGTTCGGCGAGCGGGTAGAAGGTGCCGGTGGCGTCGCGGGCCTCGGAGGCGCCGTCCGTGTGGAGCAGCATCCGGTCCCAGGCGCTGTGCGGTATCGGCTGGGCCGCGCACCAGCCGTGGGCCAGGTCGAGCAGGCCGAGCGGGGGCGCCGGGGCGGGCACGGCGGCGGGCACCGCGCCGCCGTCGCGGAGCAGCAGGGGAGGCGGATGGCCGCAACAGACGAGTTCGGCGGAGCCGTCCGGGACCACGGTCACGAGGGTGGCCGTGACGAACCGGTCGGGCTCGTCCGAATGGGCGACCAGGGAGTGCAGGCGTACCGCGAGTACCTCCAACGAGCGCTGGACCAGCGCCAGTTGACGCCATGCTTGGAGTACGGAGTCGGCAGTGCGGGACAGTTCGGGCCCCTTGCCCATGACGTCGCCGATGAGCAGCCGGGTACCGAACGGGGTGTCGACGACGCCGTGCACGTCGCCGCCGCTGCTGCCGTCACGCCCGGAACCCGAGGTCAGGCGGCGGGCACTGACCTTCAGGGTGCCGACCGTGTCCGGGAGCGAGCTGGTCGTGCGCGGGCGGGTCGTCATGGGGGCCTTCCAAGAGCGAGCCGGGCCATCGGATCCGGCGGGCGATGGCGGCGCGGCCGGTGTGACGTTCCGTGAAGTGTAGCCATTCGGATGCACTGTGTGACGGATTCTTTGAAGTGCGTACCGAATGCACTCCAGGCCTCCGGATCGTGGCACGGACAGGCCTGCGCGGCGGGGTAGTTTCCCACCTCTGCCGCCCGTGCGCGTGGCGATCCGGTGAAGCTGTCCGGAACACGACCGGATCCTTCTAGCGTGAGGGCACAAGGCGCGCCGTCCTGTCCGTCGCTGCCCGCACCGTACGGAGTGAGACCTCTCATGAACCGCAGTTCCGGCCGTCGCACGTCGGGTGAACTGCCCGCCGAGGCAACCAGTTTCGTCGGCCGGCGACGAGAGCTGGCACAGCTGGCCGACGTGCTGACACGGGCCCGGCTCGTGACGCTGACCGGCCCCGGGGGCGTCGGCAAGACCCGCACCGCGGTGCGCTCCGCCTACGAACTGCGCGACCGCTTCCCGTCCGGGGTGCACCTGGTGGAGCTCTCGGCGCTGAGCGACCCGGAGCTGCTCGCGAACACCGTCGCCGCCGCGCTCGACCTGCCCGAGCAGACGGCCCGCCCGCCGATCGAGGTGATCGCCGACTATCTGGAGGGCCGGAACCTCCTGCTGCTGCTCGACACGTGCGAGCACCTGGTCGACGCGTGCGCGGTGCTGTGCGACGAACTCCTGCGCGCCGCACCGGGACTGAGGATCGTGGCGACGAGCCGGCAGCCGCTCGACGTGGCCGGCGAGCACGTCCTCGCGATCGGGCCGCTGAGCGTGCCCGAGCCGTCGGCCGTCGGCACGGAGCCGGGCTGCGACGCGCTGGACCTGTTCGCGGACCGGGCATCGGCGGCGGTGCCCGGCTTCACACTGAGCGACGACAACCGGGCCGACGTGCTGGCCCTGTGCCGTCGCCTCGACGGGATACCGCTCGCCATCGAA
Organism: Streptomyces sp. YJ-C3; assembly: GCF_053891275.1. NCBI lineage: Bacteria > Bacillati > Actinomycetota > Actinomycetes > Kitasatosporales > Streptomycetaceae > Streptomyces > Streptomyces sp. YJ-C3. The sequence continues at coordinate 5,218,494 of NZ_CM132685.1, forward strand.
CTCGCCGTGTCCCGGCTGCGGGTGCTCTCCCTCGACGAGATGCTGACCCGCCTCGACGACCGGTTCCGGCTCCTGACGGGCGGGCGCCGCACCTCGGTGCCGCGCCACCAGACACTGCGCACCGCGATCGGCTGGAGCCACGACCTGTCCACGCCGTCGGAGCGGCTGCTGTGGTCCCGACTGTCCGTGTTCGCGGGCGAGTTGAGCCTGCAGGCCGCGGAGTCCGTCTGCGCGGACCCGGCCGGCGACGCCGCGCTGCCGGCCGACGACGTCCTGCCCGCCCTGATCGGCCTGGTCGAGAAGTCGGTCGTGATCAGGGTGGAGACCCCCGACGGCACCCGCTACCGCATGCTCGACACGATCCGCGAGTTCGGCCTGGAGCAGCTCGCGGCGCTCGGCGACGAGGAGCCCACCCGGCGCCGCCACCTCGCGTACTTCCTGGACGTGGCCCGGTCCTTCGACGAGGAGTGGACGGGCGACGCGCAGATCCCGCTGCTGCGGGCACTGGTGCGCGACCGGGCGAACGTCCGGATCGCCCTGGAGTACTGCGTGGCCTCGCCCCCGCTCTCCTGTCAGGGACTGCGGATGGCGACAGCCCTGTGGGGGTACTGGCACGCCACGGGCCTGCTCACCGAGGGCCGCTACTGGCTGCGCCGCACCCTGGACGGCTGCCGCGACGAGAGTCCCGAACGGGTCAAGGCGCTGTGGCTGACCAGCTGGTACATGGACATCCAGGGTGAACGCGGCCTCAACAAGGCTCTGTTGGAGGAGGCCGCGGAGATCGCCGCGCGCATCGACGACCCGGTCGGCGCCGCGTGGACACTCGCCTTCCAGGCGCACCGCCGCTACTTCCTCGGCCGGATGGAGGGCTGCGCCGCCGACTTCGAGGAGGTGCGCACCCGGATGACGGCGCTCGGCGACGACACCGGCCTGCTGATGCTCGGCTTCTACGGCGGGTTCATGATGATCCTGTCCGGGGACCACGAGAAGGGCATCGCCTGGTGCGACGACTCCCTCGTGCGCGGTGCCGCGCACCCGGCCGAGCAGTGGGCCCGGGGCTGGGCCCTGTGGGTCAAGAGCGTCGGGCTGTGGCTGCAGGGCGATCACGAGGCCGCCGTCGCGTGTTCACGGGAGGGCATGCTCAGCAAGGCGGCGCTGCACGACCTGCTGGGCATCGCCCACTTCATGGAGGGGCTCGCCTGGCACGCGGCACAACTGCGGCACTTCGAGCGGGTCGCCCTGCTCCAGGGCGCCGCGGACGCGCTGTGGCGCCGGTCCGCGAAGGAGGCGAGGTTCGGGATCCCGGTGCTGCACGCGCTGCACGCGGGTGCCGCGGCTCAGGCGCGGTCCGCGCTGGGCGCCGACGGCTACCACCACGCGTTCACGGAGGGCGGCCTGCTTCCCCTGGACACCGTGGTGGACCTGGCCCTGACCGACGAGTCGGCGGCCGCCCCGGACGTGCCGCCGCAGCGCACGGGGCCCGCCGACGGACTCACGCCGCGCGAGCGGCAGGTCGCCGCGCTCGTCGGCGAGGGCCTGACCAATCGGGAGGTCGCGGCCGAGCTGGTCGTGTCCAAGCGGACGATCGACTCCCATGTGGAGCACATCCTCACCAAGCTCGGTTTCACCTCCCGTGCCCAGATAGCCGCGCTGCACCGCGCCACGGAGCCGGACGCGCCCGTTCCGTCACCCGAGCTGTGACGAAGCAGGTCACGGCGGGGACACCAGCCGCTACCGTGAGTGGAAGAACGTGCACCCTAGGTCCCGCGGAGGTCGGATGGGCGACGACGCTGCACGGGGGACCGGGCCCCTGCCGAGGCTGCGGCTCGACGAACTGCTGGAGGAACTCCAGGTCCGGATCGACGCCGTGCGCGGCACCCGCAACCGCCTCCAAGGTCTCCTGGAAGCGGTCCTGTCGGTCGGTCAGGAGCTGAACCTCTCCCAGGTGCTGCGCCGCATCGTGGAGGCGGCGGTGGTGCTGGTCGACGCCGAGTACGGCGCCCTGGGCGTCATCGGCGAGGACCGGCGCAGGCTGTCGCAGTTCCTGCCGGTCGGCATCAGTGACGACCAGCGGGCCAGGATCGGCGACCTCCCGTCCGGGCACGGGCTGCTCGGTGAGCTGATCCGGCATCCCGAGCCGCTGCGGCTGTCCGACCTGGCCGACAGTCCGGCGTCGTCCGGGTTCCCCGCGCACCATCCGCCGATGCACACCTTCGTGGGCGTCCCGATCCGGGTGCGCGACGACGTGTTCGGCAACCTGTACCTCACCCAGAAGCGGGGCGGTATCGACTTCGACGACGAGGATGTCGCGGTCCTCCAGACGCTGGGCGCCGCGGCGGGCGTCGCGATCGAGAACGCGCGCCTGTACGAGGAGGTCCAACTGCGCGAGCAGTGGATCCAGTTGAGCGCGGAGTTCACCGGCAGCCTGTTGTCCGGCACGGCGGAGATGCCGGTCCTGCACCTGATGGTGGAGCGTGCGCGGGAGATCGCCGCCGCGGACCTCGGGATGGTGGCGCTCGTCGTCCCGGGCACCGACGAACTCCACGAGACCCTGGCCCTCGGGGAGTTCGCCGCGGCCCACCACGATGTGACGCTGCCGCGCAGGGGCACCTTCGCGGGCGCCGCGCTGGCGGCCGGCGAGCTCGTCACGACGGACGACGTGCGCAAGGATCCGCGGATCACCTACCAGCCGGCGCGCTGGGAGGGCGTCGGCCCCGCCGTCGCCGTGCCCATCGGCACGAACGCGAGTGTCCGCGGGGTGCTGACGCTCGCCCGCCGCGCCGAGCGACAGCCTTTCGCCGCGGCCGAGTTGGCGCCGCTGGTCGGGTTCGCGGGACAGGCCGCACTCGCCCTGGAACTGGCGGACCGGCGGCGAGACGCGGAGCAGATGAGCCTCCTGGAGGACCGTGACCGTATCGCCCGGGACCTGCACGACCTGGCGATCCAGCGGCTGTTCGCGACCGGCATGACGCTGCAGAGCGCGCAGCGGTTCGTGCAGCACCCGGAGGCGGCCGAGCGGCTGATGCGGGCCGTGGACGATCTGGACACCACCATCAAGATCATCCGTTCCACGATCTTCGGGCTGCGCGAGCAGGAGGCGCCGCAGACGGCCGCCGGGCTGCGGATGCGCACGGTACGGGTCATCGAGGACGCGGCGCGCGTGCTCGGCTTCACTCCGGCGCTGCGCATGGAAGGTCTGATCGACGTGGATGTGCCGGCCCCCGTCGGCGACGACGTCGTGGCGGTCCTCGGCGAGGCCCTGACGAACGTGGCGCGGCACGCGCGGGCGACCTCCGCCGAGGTCGCGCTCGTCGTACGCGGCCGGGTCCTGACCCTGACCGTGGAGGACAACGGCGTCGGCATCCCGGACACGCCGGACGGGCACCGCAGCGGTCTGGCGAATCTGGCGGCACGTGCGCGGGGCCGGGGCGGCACGCTCACGACCACGGCACGGGAGGCCGGGGGCACCCGCCTGGAGTGGCAGGTGCCGTTGAAGGACGGGGGCTGACAGCGCCGGCTACCGGGGCGGCGGCAGTCTGCTGGCCATCACCGCCGCCTGGATCCGTCGCTCCACCCCCAGCTTCGCCAGCAGCCGGGAGATGTTGTTCTTCACCGTCTTCTCGGACAGGAACAGCCGCAGACCGATCTGCCGGTTGGTGAGCCCCTCCCCCACGAGGGTGAGAATGTCCCGCTCCCGCTCGGTGAGTTCGGCGAGCTGGCTGTCGGCGGCGGGGCCGGCGCCGACCTGCCCCGCCTCACCGGCCTCGGGCCCGCGCAGGCTCCGCATCAGTCGCGCCGTCGTCGCAGGGTCGAGCATCGACTGGCCCGAGGCGACGGTGCGTACCGCGGAGACCAGGTCGGAGCCCTTGATCTGCTTGAGGACATAGCCCGCCGCTCCGGCCATGATGGCGTCCAGGAGCGCGTCGTCGTCATCGAACGACGTCAGCATCAGGCAGCTCAACTCGGGCAACAGTGCGCGTAGTTCACGGCAGATGGTGATGCCGTCGCCGTCGGGCAGGCGGACGTCGAGCACGGCGACGTCGGGCCGCAGCGCGGGCCCCCGGGTGAGGGCCTGCGCGGCGGTCGCCGCCTCCCCGACGACCTCCATGTCGGGTTCGGCGCCCAGCAGATCCCGCAGGCCGCGGCGGACCACTTCGTGGTCGTCGAGGAGCAGGATGCGAATGGGCCGGTCCGCGGAGAAACCGGGTGGCTGAGGCATACGTCCCCCTCGGATGTGGTGTCCCTAGATCCTGGGGCCGTGAGGGGTGATCCGCCAGGGCCGAACGGTCCCGATCGGTCCCGCGCGCGGCGCCGTCACGCCGCGTCGTATCCGTAGGGCGCGTAGACGTCGAGGAGCCGGGACCGGGTGACGCTCAGCCGGTGGGCGAGGACCCGGCCGACCCATTGGGCGACGAACGAGCCGAGCGCCGGGTCGGAGGCGCACATCAGGCGGACGGTGAACGCGTCGAACTCGTAGGCGCGCACCGGGGTTTCGGCCGCGGCGCCGAGCTGCCACACATAGGGCGGGAACAGCCAGGACCAGCCGATCAGCTCGCCGTGTCCGAGGGAGTCGACGACGGGCGCGGGCCGTCCCGGCAGCGGTATGTCGAGGGCGACGCTGCCGCTGCGCACGATCCAGAACCGGTCGGCGCGCGAGCCCGCGTCGAAGAGGCGGGTGCCCTGCGGGAAGGCCACCTCGCGGGCGATGCGCATCAGCCGGCCGTGGTGCTCGTCGGGCAGGGTCTGGCTCATGCGCGGGGCCATGGCGGTCATGAGCGGCCTCCTTCCGGGGCTCGGCACGACGGCCGGGAGATCTTCCCTCCGGCGTCCGCGACCCGGGCACCGTGGCTCGACGCCGGGCCCGGGCTGCGAAAGTCGCACTGGTCCGGACCGCCGTCGTGCGATACCTCGACGATCGCCGTCCGCGACCTGCGCGCCCAGGGGCCGAACGGCTCTGGCCTGGGGGCCTGTCGGATCCGGGGCGCCGCCCCTGTTGCTCGTCCACGGTCCGGGGCCTCGGGTGCCCCCCTAGGTCGGGCGGCGTCCCCAGTCGGGTCCGACGCGTCGCCATTCCCGTTCCCAGCCGGCGAGTCGGAGGCGGTCGAGAATGCGGTGCAGGACGAGCCGGACGGCGACGGCGAGCCCGGCGACGGTCGTGGTGACGAGGAGCGCCCTGGCGACGGTGCGCGACCAGATGTCGTCGCCGTTCCACGGTGCCGTGGTGACATCGCCGCGCGCGTCGAGCCAGACCGTGACGGCGTCGCCGTGCTCCAGGCCGGCCTCGACCGGGGCGAGGGCGGTGATCGTGCGGCCCTCCCGGTCGGTCCAGCGCACCGTCACCGGATAGGTCGGGATGTGCTGGACACCGTCGGCGGAGGGCGTGAACTCCGGTGCGTCGTCGAGGAGTCGGGCCCGGACCTGATGGCGGGCGGCGAGCTGGGTGCGGGCGTGGTCACGGGCGTCCGCGTGCGCCGCGCAGCCGCTCACCGCGCCCAGGGCCGGCGCGACCAGGAGGGCGAGCACGCCGAGCAGCAGCGCCGCCCAGGCCTCGACCACATCCGACCTGCGGCGCAGCGGGTTGCCCCGCCATACCCGGCTCGGCCAGTACCTCTTCATGGCCGCCTCCCTGCCTCACGCTCGCGCGGGCGGGCGGCGCGGCACAGGGGCCGAACGACCCCTCGCCCAGGGCCGGTCCGCCTCTGCCGACGGAAACGGCGCGGGTGAGATGGTCCGAGGCACGCCTGCTCCCGCACGCGGCGACGTGCCCGGCGCACGGCTCTCGCCGTGCACCCGGTTCCTGGGGACGGACACGCGTGACCGCTCTCTTGCGTGGAACCCGCGACGGAGCACACCGCTCACGTCATCGAGAGGTTCCGCCATGACCAGCATGCGCGTCCTGACCGTCGGGACGGACGGTTCGCGGGAGAGCATGGACGCCGCCCACTGGGCGGCTCGCGAGGCGCTGCGGCGCGGCCTGCCGTTGCGCCTGCTGCACGCCGACAGCGGAAAGCGGCTCGCGCCGCCGCTGGCCGACGTCGATCTGCCGGGGCGCGGCGTCCTCGACCGCGTCGCACTTCAACTCGCCTACGCGCACCCCGCGTTGGAGATCCTGGCCCGCCGTCGCAGCGCGCCGCCGATCACCGCGCTCCTGGAAGCGGCCACCGTGTCCGAGACACTGGTCCTGGGCTCGCGCGGCTTCACGGGGTACGCCGGGTTCCTCGTCGGCTCGGTGGCACTCGCCGTGACGGCACAGGCCGACCGGCCGGTCGTCCTGGTGCGGGCGGGCGAACTCCCGCAGGACGAGCACGTCCACGACGGCCCCGGGTTCCTGCCGGTGGTGGTCGGCCTCGACGTGACGGCCCCCGCCGACGAGGTGCTGTCGTACGCCTTCGAGGCGGCGGCCCTGCGCGGCACCGAGCTGCACGCCCTGCACGCCTGGACCCTGCCGCCGCTGCGTGGCGACTCGCAGGGCGCGGCGCTGCCGGGGGACGCGGCGCGCCGCGAGACGCTGCGCCGCCGGGCCCTGGCGGGCGCGCTCCAGGTGTGGCGGGCGAAGTACCCGGAGGTCCCGGTGGTGGAGCGGCTGGTGTACGGGCAGCCGGGCCACCACCTCCTGAAGGCGTCGACGGCGGCGAGCCTCACGGTGATCGGGCGCAGCTGCGCCACGGCCCGGCTGGGCTGCACGGCGCATTCCGTGGTGCATCACGTGACCAGCCCGATCGCGGTCGTCCCGCACACGTGAGACCCGGACCGGCCCGCTAGCCCTGGTCCGCCACTGCTCGTAGGCTCGATCTCCCTCGACCGAAAGGCAGTTGGCGCTCCATGACCGCGTTCCGCCCCGCCCCGGCCTGGCTGTCCGACGCCGTGTTCTACCAGATCTACCCCCAGTCGTTCGCCGACTCGGACGGGGACGGGATCGGTGACCTGGGCGGCATCGTCGAACGGCTCGACCATCTGGCCTGGCTCGGCGTCAACACCGTCTGGATCAATCCGTGCTTCGTGTCGCCCTTCCGCGACGCGGGGTACGACGTGGCGGACCATCTGACGGTGGCTCCGCGCTACGGCTCCGGCGACGACCTGGCCGAGCTGGTGGATCTCGCCGGGCGGCGCGGCATCCGGGTGCTGCTCGACCTGGTCGCCGGGCACACCTCGGACCGGCACCCCTGGTTCCGCGCGGCCGTGGACGACACCGCCGACCACCGCTACATCTGGACCGCGGACGGCGTCCCGGACGGCTTCGTGCCCTCCCCCGGCACTCGTGCGGGCGCGTATCTGCCGAACTTCTTCGACTCGCAGCCCGCCCTCAACTTCGGTTACGCCCGCGAGAGTTCGCAGGAGCCCTGGCGGCAGCCGGTGGATGCCGAGGGGCCGCGCGCCAACCGGGCGGCGCTGCGCGACATCATGGACCACTGGCTGCGTCTGGGGCTGTCCGGGTTCCGGGTCGACATGGCGGCGTCGCTGGTGAAGGACGACCCGGACAAGCGGGCGACCTCGGCCGTCTGGACCGAGCTGCGGCACTGGCTCGACCGCACTCATCCGCAGGCGGTTCTGCTGTCCGAGTGGGGCGACCCGCAGGTGTCCGTACCGGCCGGATTCCACGCCGACTTCTTCCTCCAGTTCGGTGGCCCCGCGGACGGCCTGCCGATGCGTTCGCTCTGGAACAACGGGGCGGGCACGATCAATGACGCGTGGGATCCGCTGGACTGCTTCTTCGACGCCTCGGGACGCGGATCACCCCGCCCGTTCGTCGAGGCCTGGCGCGCGGCGACCACCGCCCTGGGCGACACCGGCTTCGTGTCCCTGCCCACCGCCAACCACGACTTCTCCCGCCTCAACTGCGGTCCCCGCACGGCCGGTCAGCTCCCGGCAGCGTTCGCGTTCCAGCTCACCTGGCCGACGCTCCCGGCGATCTACTACGGCGACGAGATCGGCATGCGGTACGTGCCGGGCCTGCCCGACACCGAGGGCAGCGTCCTCGGCCCGCACTACAACCGGGCCGGTTCCCGTACGCCGATGCAGTGGGACGACGGTCCGGGCGCCGGCTTCTCGACCGCGCCCGAGGAGCGCTTCTACCTGCCGCTCGACCCCGACCCGCACCGCCCCTCGGTCGCCGCGCAGCGCGCCGACGAGCACTCCCTGCTGCATCTCGTGCGCCGTCTCGTCGCACTGCGCAGGTCCACCCCGGCGCTGGGCCACGACTCCCCCGTCGAGGTGCTGCACGACGGCCATCCCTTCGTGTACGTCCGCGGGGACCGGTTCCTCGTGGTCGTCAATCCAGGCGCGCAGCAACAGAGCTGGAGCGCGGACGACCAGCGGCTGGCCGGGGCGCGGGAGGTCGAGGCGGACGGCGTGCGAGTGACCGGGGACGGGGTCACGGTCAAGGCGGACGGATTCGGCTACGGGATCTTCGCACTGCCGGAGAGCTGACCCGACGGCACGGCCGCGCGCCTGTCCGGAGCCGCGGACGATCCCGGCAGCGGGAGGCGCGCGGCTTGAACTGATCGCCCGGCTTCGACGCCCCGCCTCAAATGATCAAGACTTCGCGTCATGCGATACGGCGTCAACCTCCTCAACTTCGGCTCCGGCACGACCCCCGAGAACCTGGTACGCCAGGCCACGGACGCCCGTGACCTCGGGTTCACCCTCGCGATGATCTCGGACCACATCGCGGTCACCCCGGACGTGCACTCCGTCTACCCGGCCCCGTTCTACGACCAGTTCCTGCTCGCGGCCCATCTCGCCGGACGGGTGCCCGGCCTCGCTCTCGGCACGACGATCACCGTGATCCCCTACCGGCATCCGCTGCACACGGCCCGGCTCGCCGCCAACCTGGACCAGCTGACCGACGGCGGGTTCGTCCTCGGCGCGGGCGTCGGCTGGTCGGCCGCCGAGTACCGCACGCTGGGCGTGCCGTTCGAGGAGCGCGGGGCCATCACCGACGAGTACCTCACCGCGATCCGGGCGGCCTGGACGCAGGACCCGTGCAGCTTCGAGGGGCGGTACGTGTCCTTCGAGGGCGTCCGCACGGCGCCGGCCCCCGCGACGTCGCCGCACCTGCCGGTCTGGGTGGGCGGCGACTCCCCCGCGGCGCTGCGCCGGGCGGCGCGGCTCGGCGAGGCGTGGCATCCGTTCCGGCCGACGCTCGCGGGGCTGCGCGAGCGGCTGCCCCGGCTGGCGGAGGAGGCGGAGCGGGCGGGGCGCCCGGTGCCGGAGTTCGCGCCGCGCGTCCAGGTGGCGGTGGGGTCCGTGCCCGACACGGACGACCGGCCGTTGGGGCACGGCAGCATCGAGCAGATCCGGGCCGATGTGGAGACGCTCGCGGAACTGGGGGCCACCCACGTGCTCTTCGACACGTATCCGGGAGACCCCGCGGCCCGGGGCAGCGCCGAGGACGACCGGCGCCTGCTGGAACTGCTGGCCGAAAAGGTGCTCATTTCAAGCCCCGTCGGCGGCTGAGGGACGGGACCCGGACGGGCCCCCGTGGCCGTCACCAGGTCACCGGCAGCTCCCGCGGGCCACGGATGAACCCCTTGCTCTGCCAGACGATGTCGCCCGGATCGCCCGCGAGACGCAGCTCGGGGAAGCGGGCGAGCAGCCCGGCCAGCATCACCTCGGACTCCATCCGGGCCAGCATCGCGCCGATGCAGTGGTGCGGGCCGTGTCCGAAGGAGAGGTGCGCCGTGCCCGTACGGTCGAAGTCGACGGTGTCCGGGTCCGGGAAGGCGTCGGGGTCGCGGTTGGCCGCGAGGTACGAGGCGTAGACGGCTTCGCCGCGGCGGATGAGGACGCCGCCGACCTCGACGTCCTCGGTGGCGACGCGGGGCAGCCCCACGCCGTTGCGGTGCGGGATGTGCCGCAGGAGTTCGTCGACCGCCCCCGGCAGCAGCGCGGGTTCGGCCCGCAGCCGGTCGGCGAGCTCCGGGCGGGTGAGCAGCATGTAGACCATGTTCGCGCTGTTGTTGCGGACCGCGTGAGCGCCGCTGACCAGTACGGCGGTGGCCAGGGAGACGGTCTCCGCGTCGCTGATCTCACCGGCGTCCCGGGCCCGTGCGAGCACGGAGGCGAGATCGTCGTCGGTCGAGCCCGCCCGCGAGGCGAGGAGTTCGACGATGTACTGCCGCATGCGTTCCTTCGCGGCCTCGCTGGACTTGGGCCCGGGCCCGGCCGATAGGATCACGTCGGGCCAGTCGGCGAGCCGCGCGCGGTCCTCGGGCGGGACGCCCAGCAGATCGCTGACGACGGCCAGCGGGAACGGTCCGTGCAGGTGCGCCACCAGGTCGGCCGGCGGTCCCGCCTCCTCCATCGCGTCGAGCAGTTCGGCCGCGGTGCGCTCGGCGAGGGGCCGCAGCCCCTTCATGGTGCGGCCGGTGAACGCCTTCGTCATCACCTTCCGCAGCCGCGTGTGCTCGGGCGGATCCGCGTAGTTGAGGCCGACGGTGGCGGCGACGCGGTGCGCCATCATGCCGTTGACCTCGCGGCCGACGAGCGCGGAGCGGCTGAAGCGCGGGTCGGAGGTGACCAGGCGCACGTCCTGGTAGCGGGTGACCAGCCAGGCGTGCTGCTCCTGCCCGAACGGCATGCGCACCCGCGCCACCGGTTCCTCGCGCAGCACGTCGGCCAGCAGCGGATCGAAGGTGAGCTCCGGCAGATCCTCCAGGGCCCATTCGCGTACGGTGTCGGCGGTGTCGTTGTTCACGCGGCCATGCCTTCCCCGCGCCCGCACCGGAGCACTCCGGGCCCGCCGGTCCGCCGCCTGATCGGACGACCGGCCCCAGGCGGCGACCGTCGGACGGATGCCACCGGCACGCAAACGAGTCGCAAGCGTTGCGCTAATCTTGCGTTCCATGACGCGCAGACTTGCTCAGGTGGCGAAGAAGGTCGGAGTCAGCGAGGCCACGGTCAGCCGGGTGCTCAACAACAAGCCGGGTGTCTCGGAAGCGACGAGACAGGCGGTGCTGACCGCCCTCGACGTCCTCGGCTACGAGCGGCCGACGCAGCTGCGCGGCGAGCGGGCCCGACTGGTCGGACTCGTCCTGCCGGAGCTGCAGAACCCGATCTTCCCGGCGTTCGCCGAGGTGATCGGCGGCGCGCTCGCCCAGCAGGGGCTCACCCCGGTGCTGTGCACGCAGACCAAGGGCGGGGTCTCGGAGGCGGACTACGTGGAACTGCTGCTGCAGCAGCAGGTGTCCGGCGTGGTGTTCGCGGGCGGTCTGTTCGCGCAGGGCGACGCCGAGCACGGGCACTATCAGCGGCTCGCCGAGCGCAAGGTTCCCGTGGTGCTCGTCAACGCGTCGATAGAGCGACTCGGCTTCCCCTGCGTGGCGTGCGACGACGCGGTCGCGGTCGAGCAGGCGTGGCGGCACCTGTCGTCCCTCGGGCACGAGCGCATCGGTGTCGTCCTCGGCCCCGACGACCACATCCCCTCGCGGCGCAAGCTGGTCGCGGCGCGTGCGGCCGCCCGGGCCGCGGGCGGGAAGCTGCCGGACGACGCGGTCGAGCGGGCGATGTTCTCGCTGGAGGGCGGGCACGCGGCGGCGGCCCGGCTGCTGGCCCGCGGCATCACCGGCATCATCTGCGCCAGCGACCCCATCGCGCTCGGCGCCGTGCGTGCCGCGCGCCGCGCCGGTCTGTCGGTGCCCGGTGACGTCTCGGTGGTCGGGTACGACGACTCGGCGTTCATGAACTGCACGGAGCCGCCGCTGACCACGGTGCGCCAGCCCATCGAGGCGATGGGCCGCGCCGCGGTCGAGCTGCTCGTCGCGCAGATCCAGGGCGGCGCGGTGCCGCCCGGCGAGCTGCTCTTCGAGCCCGAGCTCGTGGTGCGCGGCTCGACGGCACCGCCGCCGGCGACCGCGTAGCACGGGACGCCGGGACGGGGGCGACAAGATTCGGACACCTCGGGTCCGCCGGACATCGGCGGACCCGGGTGCCCATATCCCGCACAAACCCACTTGGTCATTCTTTTTGCGATGTACACGCGGCATCTTGCAGTCATTCAGCACCGTCACAGCGGCGCCGCATACGACACCTTCCAGTCGGCGGCACCCCGCCCACCAGTGACGCTCTCGACGACGGCCACCCGCCCGGTGACACGGCGGCGGGGCCGCGGACGGCCCGCGGCGTAGGAAGCGCTACGCCGTTCGGCCACTCACGCGGGCCCGACGGACCAGCAAGGCGTACGCCGAACCGGCCGTGCGTTCGACCATAAGGGCCGGGAAGGGCCTTTACGAGGACTGCGACATATGCCAGAAGCACCACCGCATCGTGTATGGCCAAATCCCTTACGGGGTCCGGCGGCCTGTGCCAAAGTCGTAACCGGTCCTTCCGTCCGCCGTGGCCACCCGTGCCAGCATCGGAGTTCGTCATGCCCCCCCATGTCTTCGCGGACCGCCCCGCCGGCCAGCCGCCGGAGCGTGGCACGGTCGACGCGCTGATCTCGCAGACACGTCGGCTGCTCGGCGACGTCGACGCGGTCCGCCGCGAGACCGCGGGCTCCACCGGCGACGAGGCGGACGCCGAGACCCGGTGGCAGCGCGCTCTCTACGAGCTGGCGGTGCATCAACTCAGCGATCTGGACCGGCACTTGGCCCAGCTGCGGGAGGACCCGACAGCCCGTGCCGGACTGCCGCCCCGGCACACCGCCGCCGAGTCTCAGCAGGGATCGCTGCTGAGCCGGGTCGGCAGTGCCGAGTGGAACCTGCTCACCGACGAGGCCAGCTGGTCCGGGGAGCTCTACCAGATCTTCGGCCGGGACCCGGCCGCGCCCGCGCTCACCCTCGACGAGCTGCCGGCCCTGGTGCACGCCGACGACCAGTCGAAGCTGACCACGATGGTCACGGACTGCCTGATCGACGGCAAGCCGATCGACGGGGAGTTCCGCGTCGTGCACCCGGACGAGTCCGTGCGCACGGTGCACATGATGGGCGAGCCCGTGCTCGACGCCGACGGCTCGACCACCTCCATGTGGGCGGTCGTGCGCGACGTCAGCGAACTGCGCCGCAGCCAGCGTGCGGTGAGTGAGACCCGTGACTCGCTCCAGCGCCAACGGCACATCGCGCAGACCGAGCACCGGCTCGCGGTCGAGCTGCAGGAAGCCGTGCTACCGCCGTGGCGTGGCTCCCTGCGGCTCCCGCGCGGCGGCCCCGGCCCGGCCGACGGCCGGGCCGCACTCGATGTCGCCGCCCTCCACCTCCCCTCCACCACCGACAGACTGATCGGCGGCGACTGGTACGACGCCATCGAACTGCCCGACGGGCAGGCTTTGTTGGCGATCGGCGACCTGGCCGGGCGTGGCGTCGCGGTCGCCTCCGGCACGGCGATGCTGCTCGGCGCCGTACGCGGCATGGCCGTCTGCGGCGCCGAACCGGGCGAACTGCTCGGCAGGCTGAACCACCTCCTCGATGCCTCCGCAGGGCCCTCCCTCGCCAGCGCCCTGTGCTGCCGGTACGACCCGGCGGCCCGAACACTGGCGTGGGCGCAGGCGGGACACCCCGCCCCGCTGCTCTTCCGCGACGGGACGGGGCGTGCGCTCACGCCTCCTGAGGGCGTCCTCCTCGGCGTGACCTCCGGCGCCGTCTACGGACAGGCGGACCGGACGCTGCGCGAGGGCGACGTCCTGCTGCTGCACACCGACGGCCTGGTGCCGCGGCACGACAACAGAGCCGACGGAGCCGATGACACCGCCGAGGGCCGATGGAGCGCTCTGGCACCACGCCTGACCGCGGCCCGTGACGCACAGGAGTGCCTGCGTCTGGTCGTGGACGAGTTCGGCGCCGATGAGCGCGACGACGACTCCTGCGTGCTCGTCGCCCGGATCGGTTCCTGACGACGTACTGGACGTACGGGAAGATGTGCCGATCCTCGTCCGGAGCTCAGGCCTGGACGCGCTTCCCTGTCGCTCCCTTCGGCAGGGCCAGCTTGATCTCGCGCCGCAGATCCTCGATCTTCTGATAGCCCGCGAACTGGCCGGTGAGCCGGTACATCTCGCGCAGCCGGTCCCAGGTGCGATGCGACGAGTTCGATCCCATCGACGACAGGGCCAATCGCGCGTACCGGTCCGCCTGTTCGGGATCGTCGGCGATGAAGCAGGCCGACGCCATCGACAGGTGGTCGAAGATCTTCGAACGGTCACGGCCGCCCGCCCGCAGCTCGAGGGCCTCCCTGGCATGGCGCTGTGCGATGACCGCGGCGCCCGGCTCGTGCTCGGCGAGGGTGCGGTAGGCGAGGGCCTGCATGCCGTGCAGATCCGCCTCGTCGAACATCTGCATCCAGCTCGGCGGTGCCACGTCACCCCGGTCCGAGACGAAGAGGTCCTCCGCCTCGCCGAGGGTGCGGCGCATCGCCTGGCCCTTGCCCATCGACGCCTGTGCCCAGGCCTCGATGGTGTAGAGCATCGCCCTCGTCCGGGGCAACACCTCGTCGCCCGCACCGGACTTGGCCAGCTTCATGAGGTCCAGCGCCTCGTCGGGCGCGCCCAGGTGGATCTTCTGGCGGGCGGCCCGCGAGAGGGCTTCGCCGGCGCGCGGCCGGTCGCCGCCCTCGCGCGCGGCGTGCGCGGCGATGATGAAGTACTTCTGGGCCGTGGGCTCCAGACCGACGTCGTGCGACATCCAGCCCGCGAGCACGGCGAGATTGGCGGCGACGCCCCACAGGCGCCGCTGCAGATGGTCGGGGTGGCGGTAGGAGAGCATTCCGCCGACTTCGTTGAGTTGGCCGACGACTGCCTTGCGCTGCAACCCGCCGCCGCGGGAAGCGTCCCAGGCCCGGAACACCTCGACCGAGCGCTCCAGTTCCTCGATCTCCTGCGACCCGATGGGGGCGGCCTCGTAGCGGTCGAACCCAGCGGGGTCGGCGTGCAGGGGATCGTGGTTCCTGGGGGCGTCGGCCGCGAGGGCCGGGTCGGTGTGCAGCCAGTCGTGCATGGCGCTGCTGAGTGCGGATCCTGCGGCGAGCGCGGCACCCGCGCCCACCAAGCCGCGTCGGTTGAGCATGAGGTCCATTCCCGTGAATTCGGTGAGGACCGCAGCTGTCCGCTCGGGCGCCCACGGCACTCCGTCGGGACCCTGTTGCTCCAGGTCCCCGCCGCCCTGCCGTTTCCCCGTGCGCCCGTGTCGGACAAGACCGAGATCCTCGATGGTCACGACACGGCCGAGTCGCTCGGTGAACAGCGCCGCCAGCACCCGCGGTACCGGATCGCGCGGGATCTCTCCCATGTCGATCCAACGCCGCACTCGCGAGGTGTCCGTCGCCAGTTGGGGGTGGCCCATGGCCGCCGCCTGCCGGTTGACGAGTCGCGCGAGTTCGCCCTTGGACCAGCCGGCCAGGCCGAACAGGTCGTTCAGACGGGTGTTGGGTTGTCCGCTCACGTAAGCCCCCAGGTTCTCGGCTGAAGTTGACAGTAGCCCTCTGTCAGTTGCTGAGCGACTATTCGCCAGGGTTCGCCAGGGTGCGCCAGCTGTTGTGCTCCCGGCACCGGGGTGTCAGGTAGGAATGCGCCACCCCGACCCGGTCGCCGCAGGGCATTCCCCAGGGTGTACCGCATCGGCCGGGCCGGGCGGCGCAGGCAACTCGTCGGCACGCGAAGGGATCTGTATCGCCCATGTACGCAGCATCGTCCTCCGTGTCCGCCCCGCCCCGGCCGCCCCGCCCCGCCCGTCCGGCGGTGTCCGGCAGCGGCCCGTACCTCGACCCCATGCGGCCCGCGACCGCGGCGCTCGGAGGCGTCGGCCGGCCGCGTCGTGCCCCGGGGCTCGGCACGCAACCCCTCAGCGGGAGACTCGACTTGTCCGGCCCTCAGGGCGCCCAGCTGCGCACGGCGATCGCCTCGGTGCACCGGATCTGCCCGGAGTTCCATCCGGTGCAGGTGCTGCGCCGCAGTGCGCGCTCCGTGCTGCTCGTCGGAACCACCGGGCGCAGCACCGCCGTCGCGAAGTGTTTACTGGACCACTCCCCCGTGTGGACGGAGCGGATCCGGCACGAGATAGCCGCATACCGATCGTTCGTCCGACACCGGCCGCCGGTGCGGGTACCGCGTCTGATCGCGGCCGACCCGGACAACGGCACGCTGGTGATCGAGCGGATGCCCGGCCGGGTGGCGGCCCTGCAGCGTCACCCGGTCGAGGCACCTCCGCGGACGGACGTGCGCGCCGCGCTCGGCGCGATCTGCCGGCTCAATCAGTGGCGGCCTCCGGCGGGCACCTTCGACGCGCCGCTGGACTACGCGGAGCGGATCAACCGGTTCCATGACCTCGGTCTGCTGACCGACCGCGACATGGGCGACCTGCAGAAGCTGCTGCACGGCATCGCTCACACCTCGGGCCGCGGCGGCATGGGCCAGTTCTGCCACGGTGACGCCCTGCTGTCGAACGTCCTGCTCTCCCCCGCGGGTCCGGTGCTCGTGGACTGGGAGCACGCGGGCTGGTACCTGCCGGGCTACGACCTGGCGACCCTGTGGACCGTGCTGGGCGACGCCCCGGTGGCGCGGCGGCAGATCAGTCAGCTCGCGCAGTCCGGCGGCCCGACGGCGCGTGACGCGTTCCTGGTCAATCTGATGCTCGTACTGACCCGGGAGATCCGTACCTACGAGACGGCCGTGCAGCGTTCCCTGCACGAGCAGACCCCGGCGGCACCGGTTCCGGCCCACCCCGGTGCTGCGCCGTCCGGCGAGGAGCAGCGGCTGTTGCTGCGCCGGCTGCACGACGACTGCAACATGGCCCGCAAGGCGGTCCGTGCGGCGGTCGGCACTCGCTGACGGGGACGCGGGTCCGCGGTGCGCCCGGGAGGAAGACGGTGCACCGCGGATCTTCGTGGTTCTGGACGGGCGGCTGCAGGAGCCGTGGATCGGTGAACTCCACGCGGGCGTGGGGGAAGCGGAGCACTCCGCTTCCCCCACGCCCGTTCTCGTGTGTCCGCGACCGTGGCCGCAGCCGCCCATTGGTCTACTCCACTGACGCACCGCAGGCGGTCGCACCACCGCACAGGAAACCCATATACACGCCCGCTGACATGGGAAATCCTGGGGAATTCCGTTGCCCGTCGGATGATTGACGGATCGTCGGTGAGCCGATACCACTGACGCACAACCCGCCCCGCACGCCCCGAGCAGCATCCCCACCACCCACCCTCCCAGGAGGCACCGTTGCATCGGTCCACCCGTTCCATCCCCGCCAGACGCCCCCGTGCGGGCGTGCGGGCGGCGGGCACGCTCGCCACGGCGGCCCTGCTGCTGCCGCTGCTCGGCGCGGCCCCGCCCCAGGACGCCGGAGCGGCCCCTTCGGCGCTGCTTCAGGGCGCGTTCGCCTCGGCCGCGGCCGAGTACCAGGTGCCGCAGAGCGTGCTGCTCGGCGTCTCGTACCTGCAGTCCCGATGGGACGCGCACGACGGCGCGCCGAGCGTCACCGGCGGCTACGGCCCCATGCACCTCACCGACGCGCGGACCGCGATCGAGAACACCGTGGCGCACAGCCACGCGGAGGGCGACGCCCGCGGCGACGACTCCCGCGCCCCGCTCAAGGCCTCCGAGGCCGTCCCGACCGAGGGCCAACTCCCGGCCCGGCTGCGGACGTTGCCGCGCGCCGCGGAGCTCTCCGGCATTCCGGCCGAGCAGCTGCGCAGTGACGCGGCGGCCAATGTGCGCGGCGGCGCCGCCCTGCTCGCGGCCGCACAGAGGAAGCTCGGCAAGCCGCTCAGCGACGACCCGGCCGACTGGTACGGCGCCATCGCGACGTTCTCCGGCGCGGACGACACGGCGACCGCGGCGACGTACGCCAACGACGTGTTCGCCGTGATCCGCGACGGCGAGCAGCGGACCACGGACGCCGGCCAGAGCGTGACGCTCGCCGCCGACGCGGACGCGAAGCCGCGGGCCGCACAGCTTCAGAAGATGGGCCTGCGCAAGGCGGACACGTCCGACACCGAGTGCCCGAGGACCGTGTCGTGCGAGTGGATCCCGGCGCCGTACGAGGAGTTCGGCGACGGCGACTACGGCAATCACGACCTGGCGGACCGCCCCAAGGACCAGAGCATCGACTACATCGTCATCCACGACACGGAGGCGACGTGGGAGCAGACGCTGAAGCTGGTCCAGGACAAGACGTATCTGGCCTGGCACTACTCGCTGCGCTCGACCGACGGGCACGTCGTGCAGTCGATCAAGGCGAAGGACGTCGGCTGGCACGCGGGCAACTGGTACGTGAACGCCAAGTCGATCGGCCTGGAGCACGAGGGCTTCCTCGCGCAGCCCGACTCCTGGTACACGGAGGAGATGTACCGGTCGTCGGCGCGCCTGGTGTCGTACCTGGCGAAGAAGTACGACATCCCGCTGGACCGGCAGCACATCCTGGGCCATGACACGGTGCCGGGACCGACGACGTCGACCATCCCGTCGATGCACACGGACCCCGGCCCGTACTGGGACTGGGCGCACTACTTCGCACTGATGGGCAAGCCGTTCCACCGCACCGCGGGTCCGAACGCCGGGGTCGTCACGATCAAGCCCGACTTCGCGAAGAACCAGCCGCGCTTCACGGGCTGCGACAAGGCCGGTGAGGACTGCGCGCCGCACGGGTCGAGCGCGGTGCGCGTGTACACGGAGCCCAGTGAGGACGCCCCGCTCGTCAAGGACATCGGTCTGCGGCCGGGCGGCCAGGACTCCACGATCGACGTGAACGACATGGCGTCGCGTGTCTCGACGGGCCAGCAGTACGCGGTCGCCGACCGCAAGGGCGACTGGACGGCGATCTGGTACCTCGGCCAGAAGGCCTGGTTCAAGAACCCGGCGAAGCAGCCGACCGCCCTCGGCGCCAAGGGACTTGTGATCACACCCAAGGCGGGCGCGAGCGAGATCCCGGTGTACGGGCGGGCCTACCCGGAGGCCTCGGCCTATCCGGCGGGCATGACGCCGCAGGCGGTCTCGCCGCTGCCGTACAAGCTCCTGGCCGGGCAGCGCTATGTGATCGGCGGGCGGACGACGGGTGAGTACTTCTACTCGCCCACCTTCGACACGTCGACGCACAAGGTCGTCAAGGGCAAGGACGTGTACTACGAGATCCAGTTCGCGCACCGGGTCGCCTATGTGCGGGCGGCGGACGTCCAGGTGGTGCCGTCCACGGTGTCGTAGCCGGCCTTTCCGGTGGTGCGGTGGGGCCCGGGTCCGCGTGGGGGCGGACCCGGGCCCCACGGCTGCGCGGGGCACGGTCAGTCGAAGACGTACCGGCGTCCGGCCACGGCCTTGACGGTCTTCTCCCCGAACAGGGTGCTGCGCAGGGTCAGTTCGCGGGTGCGGGCGGCGGTGACGACGATGCGGGTGGCGCGGCCGCCCTGCCAGTCGATGTCGACGGTGGCGCCGCCGCGGGCCCGCAGTCCGCGCACTGATCCGTCGGGCCAGCTCGCGGGGAGCGCCGGCAGCACCTCGATCACGTCGAACTGGCTCTGCAGCAGCATCTCCACGACGCCGGACGTGGCACCGAAGTTGCCGTCGATCTGGAACGGCGGGTGCGTGTCCCACAGATTCGGCAGGGTGGACGCCTTGAGCTGTTCGGAGAGCATCTTGTGCGCGTGGTCGCCGTCGCGGAGCCGCGCCCAGAAATTGATCTTCCAGGCCTTGGACCAGCCGGTGCCGCCGTCACCGCGGGCGGTCAGCGACACCTTCGCGGCGTCGGCCCAGGTGCTGTCGGGCTCGATCTGCCGCCCGGGGTGCAGGGCGTACAGGTGCGAGACGTGCCGGTGGTCGTCGGTGGGGCTGTCGAGGTCGGTCTTCCACTCCTGGAGCTGCCCCCAGAATCCGACCCGCAGCCCGGGATCCAACTCGGCGAGGGTGTCGGCCAGTTGATCGCGGAAGGCAGGCGAGTCGCCCAGCGTCCGCGCCGCTTCCAGGGTGTTGGTGAGCAGGTCGTGGACGATCTGCTGCGACATGGCGGCGCCCGCCGTGAAGTCGCCGTGCTCGGGGGAGTAACTCGGCGTGACGACGAGGGTGTTGTCGCGTGGATCGGTGCGCAGGTTGTCGATCCAGAACTCGGCCGCGGACTTCATCAACGGGTACGCGGTGGTGCGCAGGTAGGCGGTGGACCCGCCGAAGCGGTAGTGCTCGTAGAGCTGCGCGGTGAGCCACGCGGCGGCCTCGGGGAACCAGAAGGAGGTCGACCAGTCGTGCACGCCCGTGAAGCCGTACGGGTTGGTCTCGTTGTGCACGACCCAGCCGCGTGAGCCGAACATCTCCTTGGCCGTGCGTTCGCCGGGGGCCCGTAGCGCCGTCACGAAGCGGTCGTACGGGGCCGTGGTCTCCGGCAGGTTGGCGGCTTCGGCGAGCCAGTAGTTCATCTGCAGGTTGATGTTGACGTGGTAGTCGGCGGACCAGGGCGGCGTCGTCGACTGGTTCCAGACGCCCTGCAGGTTCGCGGGCAGCGAGCCGGCCCGGGAGGACGCGATGAGCAGGTAGCGACCGTACTGGAAGAAGAGTGCCTCCAGGGCGCGGTCGGCGGGGGTCGTCCCGCCCGTGTAGCGCGCCAGGAGCTGGTCGGTGGGGACGCCGGCGGGCGGCGTCTGGCGGATGTCGAGGGCGACCCGGTCGAAGAGCGCACGGTGGTCGCGCAGGTGCCGGTCGCGCAGCGCCGTGTGGCTCTTCGCCGCGGCCCGGTCGACGGCGGCGGTGACCGCGGCGCTCGGGTCGGGCCCGCGGTAGGCGGGGTAGGTGTCCGCGTAGTCCGTCCCCGCGGCCAGGACGAAGGACACGCTGTCGGCGCCGGTGACGGTGAGGCTGCCGTCGTCGGTCGCGGTGAGCGTGCCGCCGGTGTGCCGGACCCGGACCTGCGCCTCGAACGTCAGCCCGTTGTCGGCGAGTTGCCCCCTCACGGTGATGCGGTCGCCGGTCGCGGTCGCCGTGAAGTCGGTGCGGGGCGAGGTGTAGCGCAGGGTGCAGGTGACGGAGCCGGGGCGGTCGGCGAAGAGACGGCCCGCGAGCACGGAGTCCGGGTGGGAGGCGAAGTACTCCCGCCCGTGGACGGTGTCCCCGTCCGTGTACGCGACCGTGGCGAGGGCGGTGCGCAGGTCGAGGGCGCGCCGGTAGTCGGCCGGGGTCCCGGCGGGGGCGCCGGGGATGTCGAGGCGGAGGTCCCCGAAGGTCTGGTGGGCGCCGTAGCCGATGCGGGCCTGGCCGAGCTCGGCGGCGACGGTGTCGGGGTCGAGCTGCGTCTCCGCGTCGAGCCTTCCCTGCACATCGGCGAGGGCGTCGGGGCGCGGACTGCGCCAGTTGCCGAAGTCGTAGCCGTCCTGCGCGCCGGGACCGCCGGTCCACAGGGTCTTCTCGTTGAACTGCAGCTGCTCCGAGGCGAGGGTGCCGAAGACCATCGCGCCGAGGGCGCCGCTGCCGATGGGCAGGGCCTCGCGCTCCCAGTCCGACGCGGGAGCCTTGTACCAGAGCAGCAATTCATCGGAGGGCTCGGCCTGTGGATCGGCAGCGGCCGCCGATCCGGCGAAAGGACCGAGACCCGTGGCGAGCAGGGCGGCGCCGACGGCCGCACCTTTGACGGTGGTTCTTCGCTTGATGCCGTTGATGACGTTGGTGCCGTCGGTTCCGTCTGTCTCAGAGCGCTCAGGATTCCCAGAAGGCATGCCTCGTGACGCTAGAGGTCCGATGACTCTGCGACAAGGGGTGGGAACGCTCCGGATCGGGCGGCCGGTGTCAGCTCTGCTGGAACAGCTCCGCGGGCAGCGGCTTGAGCAGCGCGTACAGGTCGTCGGTGATCGGACGGTCCCAGGAGGCGATCGTCACGAGCACGTTGTCGCTGCGGTCGAACTGGACGCAGGAGATGCGCGTCTCGGACAGCTTCAGGCGCCGCACGATGAGGAGGTTGTCGCCCTGCATCACCGGGACGTCCTCGACCTCGGTGACCGTGACCTCCTCGTCGTTCTCCAGCGCGATCAGCAGCTGGGCGACCTCGAAGGGGATCTCGCCCTCGGCGGTCTCCCGGGCCGGTGAGCCCTCGGGCAGATTGCCGATGATCATCGCGGGACCACGGCCGCCGAACAGGTCGTAGCGCAGGAACACACCCTGGCAGCTGCCGTCGGGGGCGGGCAGCAGGCCCGCGCCGAGGTTGCCCGGCCAGTCGCCCGGATCCATGGCCAGGACGTCGAAGTCGGGGCCCGCGGGGGTCGCTGCGCGGCGGCGGAGGAAGGACATGCTGTCCATCGTACGTCGCCGGTGGGCGACGGCCCGCCTCGGGGTTTGGCGGACCCGGCTACTCCTCCAGGGCCGCGGCGAGGCCGGTCGGGTCGGTGCCGACCTTGCGGTACACCGACGACAGGAGCCGCACGACGGTCTGCTCGTCGAGACGCAGCTTTCTCGCGATCTCCGCCGGGCACAGTCCGCGCGCGGCGCACCCGGCGACCGCGCGCTCCCGCGCCGTCAGGGTGTCCGTCGCCGCGCCGCGCAGCGGGCGGGGCCGCAGCCCCGCGGCGGCGAGTTCGTCGCGGGCCCGCTCCACGAGGCCGTCCGCGCCGCAGGTGACCGCCACGTCCAGACCGCGGTAGAGCTGGTCGGCGGCTTCCTTGGCGCGGCCCGTGCGGCGCAGTTCCGTGCCGAGGGCGACGAGCGAACAGGCCAGTTCGTATCCCGCCGGTGAGCGTTCGAGGTGGGCGACCGACTCCTCCAGGAGCTTGGCGCGCGGCGCGCCGGAGGAGACCTCGGCGGCGGCGCGCAGGGCCTGTCCGATGGCGGACGGCGCCCCGAAGAGGCGGGCCCGTTCGACGGCGTCCTGGGCGATGGCGAGGGCGCGCTCCGGAGCGTCGTGGGCCTCGGCGCGGGCGAGGTGCAGCTGCCAGGGGCACCAGGCGGGGTTGCGCATGCCGCGGGGGTCGAGCCGGCGTCCGGCCGCGGCGAGCTCGACGGCGGCTTCCTTGGTGCGGCCGAGGGCGAGCAGCAGTTCCCCGTAGACGGTCTGCGCGTCGGGGAAGACGACGGCGGCGGGGAACGGCTCCCCGAAGGCGTACGTCTCCGCCACGGCCTGTGCCTCGGGGACCCGGCCGCGGGCGAGGAGCACCTCGACGAGGGTGCCGACGGCGTACCAGTGGGCCGGGGTGCCGGGTCCGACGCGCTCGGCGAGGCGCAGGCCCGCGCGCGCGAAGTCCTCGGCCTCGGCCAGGCGTCCGCGCCGGTAGCGGACGTAGCCGAGGATCGTGTACGCGAAGGAGAGATGGGCGCCGCGCCAGCCCGCGTGCTCGAAGTCGGCGATGCCCTCGACGAAGAGTTCCTCGGTGCGGCCGGGACGGTCGGCGTAGAGGAAGGACATGGCGACGAGGACGGGGACCTCGAAGCCGCGGTCCTCGTCCGCGGCCCAGCGCAGTCCGCCGGCCAGGGCGCGTTCGGCGTGCCGGATCACGGTGGCGACGGGTTCGCCGCGCAGGGTGGCGTCCCAGGTGCGCAGCCCGATGAGGTAGCGCTCGGTGAGGTCGCGGCCGGTGAGCCGGTCGGCGAGTCCGGCCAGGCGCCGGGAGCGGGCCGGGGACTCGGGTTCGTCGGCGCGGAAGGCGTCCCACATGAACTGTTCGGCCTGCATGCGCAGGCGGACGCGGGAGTCCGTGGTGCGGCGCATCTCGCGGCGGAGGATCTCGGACGCCTCGGCCAGCCGGTCGCTGTGGGCGAGGACTTGGGAGAGCCGGTAGACGATGCCGTGGCGCAGCGCCGGGTCGGTGATGGGCTCTTCCAGCGCGGCGCGCAGATGGTTCACGGTGGTGGCGGGTTCGGTGAGCAGGGAGGCGCTGCCGAGTTCGTAGAGGACGACGGCCCGGTCATCGAAGGGCGGGGGTTCGCGCAGCGCGCGGGCCAGGTAGCGGCGGGCGGCGTCGGGGGCGCCCGCGCGGACGGTCTCGCGTGCGGCCGCGCGCAGTTGCTGCACGACCCAGGGGTCGCCGTCGGGGTGGGTCTCCAGGAGATGGCGTGCGGCGGCCGAGGCGCCGAGCCCCGCGTTGACGACGGTCCATGCGGCCTGGCCGTGCAGGGCGACGCGGACGCCGCCGGGTATGGCGCGGTAGACGGCGGTGGCGATGAGCGGATGGACGAATTCGAGGGTGTCCACCCCGGTGAGGATGCGGGCCGTACGCAGCCGGTCGGCGGCGTCGGCGGCTTCCTCGGAGCCCAACCCGGCGACGGCGGAGGCGAGTTCGGGGGAGATCTCGGTCCCGAGGACGGCGCAGGCCCAGGCGAACCGAACGGTGGAGGCGCCGAGGCGTTCGAGGCGGGCGACGAGACCGCTGCCCTTGACGGCCGCGGCGAGGTCGCGCAGCAGGTGGGCCCCGTTCTCCGTCGGGGCGAGACCGCGGTCGTGCACCTTCGCGGTCAACTCGACCGCCTCGAAGGGGTTTCCGGCGGTGACGGCCCAGCACTCGCGGCAGAACGCGTCGTCGGCGTGCGCGCCGAGGGACTCGCGGACCATCCGGGCGATGGCGGACGCACTGAGCGGTTCGAGGCCGAGAGGCCGGCGACCCGCGCGGCCCGGCAGACCGCGCAGCGCCTCGGCATGGTCGGGGAGCTCCTCGGGCCGGTAGGCGACGACGAGCAGCAGCGGGAGCTCCTCGGCGCGGGGCGCGAACGCGGCGAGCCAGCCCAGGGACTCCGGGTCGGCCCAGTGGGCGTCGTCGAGGACGAGGACCATGGGGGCGCGCTGCACGGCGAGGTGGGTGAGCACCCAGTCGAGGCCGTCGCGCAGGCCCTGCGGGTCGGGCGGCGCCCCGTCGGTGGCGGCGCACAGGCCGAGCGCGGGGCCGACGATGGCGTACCAACTGCCCAGCCGGGCACGGAGTTCGGTCTCGGGCAGTCCGGCGAGCTGGGGCTGGACGAGCTGGCGTGCGACGTGGAAGGCGACGCCCTGTTCCTGTTCGCCGCCGCGTGCGTACAGGACGGTGCAGCCCTTGGCGGCGGCCCGCCTGCGCACCTCGGCCAGCAGGGTCGTCTTGCCGAGTCCGGCGCGTGCGGCGACGGCGAGCAGTGCGCCGTGCGGCCGGTCGGGCGGCTCGAGGCCGGCGGGACGCAGCCCGGCCAGCTCGCCGAGTGCCTCGTCGACAGCGGCGAGCTCGCTGTCGCGCTCAAGCAGCGTCCGCCTGCCCCGGCTGCCGCGCTGAACCATGGCGCACCCCCAGCCGCGGCGGTACGGCCGGCGCGGGGAGCCGGTGCGCGCCACGGTTTCCAGATCTGTCAGCCTACGCCGAACAGTTCCGGCAGGAGTGTCATGTGGCGCTCTGCGTCAGGGAGTTGTGCCGCTCGTGGTGACGGGCCACTCGGGCCCGGTTCCCGCAGGACGGCTTGCACCACTCCTGGCGCGGGTGTTCCTTGAGGAAGTACCGCACGCAGCGCGGCGCGTGGCAGGCGCGCAGCCGCTGCCGGTCGGCGCCGGTGAGGAAGGTGAGTGCCGCGCGGGCGAGCGCCGCGGTGAGCAGGTCGGCCCCGGGTGCGTCGGCGGTGGCCGTCTCCCGCACGCTCGGGGCGTCGTCCCCGTCGGGCCAGTGCAGGACGGGGACGGTGGGCACGCGTGCGGCCGCCGTGTTCAGGCGGGTCAGGGCCTCGGGGACGGGGAGCAGGCGGCGCGCGTCGGCCGGGCTGGGCTCCCCCGGGCGGACGGCGCGCGCGAACAGGGCGCGCACGGCGGCCCGCACCTCACGGACCTGTCGCAGGGTCTCCTCGTCGCCGGTGAAGTCCGGGTCCAGGGGCAGCGTGGCGGAGTGTGCGCGCACCCATGCGGTGAGGCCGTCGGGCGCGAGGAGGTCGTCGGCCACGCCGCCGTTCCCGTCGTGCCGGATGGTGAGGGCGAGGTCGAGGACGAGCCGGGTGCCGTCGGGGCCGGCCGTGCTGATGTCACGCATGACCCTAATGATAGGTTCCCCGTCAACCATTAGCACGGGCGGTGGGGTGCATCGGGAGGGGACCATGCGGGACGGCACGCTCACGTACTGGCGGGCGGGTCTGGAGGCCCTGCCGGAGGAGGTGTGGAGCCATCCCGCACTCGAAGTGCTGCTGCTGCCCGACAACCGGCTCACGCACGTACCCGACCGCATCGGCACCCTGACGCGCCTGCACACCCTGGACCTCGGCCACAACCGGCTGACCTCGGTGCCCGCGCGACTCGGCGACCTCACCGGCCTGACCCGGTTCCTGTATCTGCACGACAACCGGCTCACCGGGCTGCCCGACACGCTCGGCGCCCTCGACCGGCTCGGCTATCTCAACGTGGGCGAGAACCGGCTGACGTCACTGCCCGCGACACTGGGCGCGCTGGCCGGCCTCGTCGAACTGCGCGCCCAGCACAACCGGCTGACCGCGCTGCCCGACAGCGTCGGCGCGCTCGCCGCGCTGCGGGAGTTGTGGCTGCGCGGCAACCGGCTCACGGATCTGCCCGCGCCGGTCCGGCATCTGCGGGAACTGCGGGAACTGGAACTCCGGGACAACGCCTTCGCCACCGTCCCGGAGGCGCTGCGCGACCTGCCCTCGCTGCGCCGGCTCGATCTGCGCGGCAACCGGCTGCGGGACCTGCCCGCGTGGGTGGCCGGGCTGCCCGCGCTGGAGAAGCTCGACCTGCGCTGGAACGACGTACGCGTCGCGCCCGGCCTGCTCGACGAGCTGACCGGGCGCGGGTGCGTCGTACTGCGCTGAGCCTCCCGTGGTCCGAGCCCCCGTCCGCTCAGTCCTCGTCCTGCCCGGCCGGCGGCACGACCGCGACCGGGCTCGCCGCGTGCAGCAGTACGGCGTGGGTGACCGAGCCGAGCATGGGAGCGGGACGGGTGAGGCGGCGGCGGTGACGGCCGACGACGACCAGGTCGGCCTCCCGCGAGTTCTCGACGAGGTGGCCCGCCGCGTCGCCGGGCGCGACGTACAGCTCGACGTCGACCTCAGGGTGAGACTTCCGCTGGGCGGCGACGGCGTCGTTGGCCAGATTCAGCGTCTCCCGCTCGGCGGCCTCCTGGTCCACCGTGGTCGGCGTGAAGTCGCCGAACGCGGACCAGGCGAGGACCGGCCACGGGTAGGCGGCGACGATCTGCAGCCGGGCGCCCGTCCGCGCTGCGTGCTCGAAGGCGAAGCGCAGCGTGGTCTCGTCCGGGTCGTCGGTCTGCAGGCCGACGACGACGCGCGGGCCGGGCGGCACGGGGGTGTCGCCGTGCACCTCGCGGCCCGGTGGCGGCACCACGACGACGGGGCAGGCGGCGTCGCGGGCTGCGGCCACCCCGTTCGAGCCGAGCAGCAGGCTGGCGAAGCCGCCACGGCCGCGTGAGCCGAGCACCAGGAGCTGGGCCTCGGCGCTAATCTCGGGCAGCACCGCTGCGGGCAGCCCGTCACGGCTGATGAACTCCAGGGGCGGCAGCCCCTCGCGTCCCTCCAGTGCCGTGCGTACGTCCCCGACGACGGAGTCGTCGGCGGGTTCCTCGGGCCCGGCGACGAGTACGGCGGGCTGGAGGTAGGGCGCGTACTGCCGCACATGCACGATGCGCAGGTCGGCACCGCGTCGGGCCGCCTCGGCGAGCGCCCATTCCAGGGCGCGCTTGCTGTCGTCGGACCCGTCGACCGCGGCGACGACGGGCAGGGGCTGCGGCGTGCTCATGAGTGGTTCGCCTCCGACACCGGGCACGCTGACGGTGCCCTCATTGACCGGCTGTTCCTGTGGCCAGGCTCGCGCACACAAGAGCCACAGGACAGGGCCGAAGGTCACGTGTCGGAAACCGGGCGGGAAAACGGCGCGTCCGTCATGGCTCCCCAGGTGCGCCGCCCCTTCCCGCGCACCTCTAGGTCAGGTCGAACTCGCCCTCGCGGGCACCGAGGACGAACGCTCCCCACTCGTCCGGCGTGAAGATCAGCGAGGGGCTCTCCGGGCTCCCGCTGTTGCGCATCGCGATGAATCCCTCCACGAAGGCGATCTGGACATCGCCCAGACCCCTGCTGCTGGAGCGCCAGTCCGCCCCGCTCAGGTCCAGGTCCGGCTTGTCCCACCCCATGAGCGGGTGCTGGTCGACGGTGCTCTCGGCCACGTCCGTGCTCCTCCCGGTTCGTCGTCCGTGCGCCAGCCTAGCGATCGGTTCGGACCCCGCACAGGCCACGAAGGTGGCGATCGTTCATCGGGCGATCAACCGGTGGGCGGCTCGGCACCGACGAGCCACATGGCGAAGAACTGCGACCCGCCTCCGTAGGCGTGCCCGAGCACCTTCCGGGCGCCGTCGACCTGGTGCTCCCCGGCCTGGCCGCGTACTTGCAGGGCGGCTTCGGCGAAGCGGATCATGCCGGAGGCACCGATGGGGTTGGTGGACAGGACGCCGCCCGACATGTTCACGGGCAGGTCGCCGTCCAGTTCGGTCACGCCCGACTCGGTGAGCTTCCAGCCCTCGCCTTCGTCGGCGAAGCCCAGGTTCTCCAGCCACATCGGCTCGTACCAGGAGAACGGCACGTACATCTCGACGGCGTCGATCTCCCGGCGCGGGTCGGCGATGCCCGCCTGCCGGTACACGTCGGCGGCGCAGTCCTTGCCGGCCTGCGGTGACACGAAGTCCTTGCCCGCGAAGAGGGTCGGCTCACTGCGCATGGCGCCGCCGAGCAGCCAGGCCGGCGGGCGGGGTGAACGGGCCGCTCCCGCACGGTCGGTGAGGATCATCGCGCAGGCGCCGTCGGAGGACGGGCAGGTCTCGGAGTAACGGATGGGGTCCCAGAGCATGGGCGACGCCTGGACCTTCTCCAGCGTGATGTCGTGCTCGTGGAGATGGGCGTAGGGGTTCTTCAGGGCGTTGCGCCGGTCCTTGTACGCGACGAGGGATCCGACGCTGTCGGGCGCGCCCGTGCGCCGCATGTAGGCCCGTACGTGCGGGGCGAAGAAGCCGCCGGCCCCGGCCAGCAGGGGCTGCTGGAACGGGATGGGCAGGGAGAGACCCCACATCGCGTTCGACTCGGACTGCTTTTCGAAGGCGAGGGTGAGGACCGTGCCGTGGACGCGCCCCGCGATGAGGTTGGTGGCGACGAGCGCGGTCGAGCCGCCGACGGACCCGGCGGTGTGCACGCGCAGCATCGGTTTGCCGACGGCACCGAGCGCGTCGGCGAGGTACAGCTCCGGCATCATGACGCCCTCGAAGAAGTCGGGCGCCTTGCCGATGACGACGGCGTCGATGTCCGCCCACGTCAACTCGGCGTCTTCGAGTGCCTTTTGGGCCGCTTCGCGGACGAGCCCGGCGATCGACACGTCGCGACGGGCCGCCACGTGCTTGGTCTGCCCGATCCCGACGACGGCCACGGGCTCCTTGGCTGTGGTGCTCATCGCTGGTCCTCCCCTTCGAGTACGGCGACCAGGTTCTGCTGCAGGCAGGGCCCGGACGTGGCGTGGGCGAACGCCCGGTGGGAGGCGCCGCGGTGGATGCGGGCGGCGGCCTCGCCGATGCGGATCAGTCCGGCGGCCATGATCGGGTTGGCGGCGAGGGCGCCGCCCGACGGGTTGACGGCGACGTCCTCGCCGAGCCGCAGCGCCTTGCGCAGGACGACTTCCTGCGAGGTGAACGGGGCGTGCAGCTCGGCGGTGTCCGCGGGCCGTTCGAAGGCACCCGCGTTCTCGGCGGCGAGCCGTGTCGACGGCGAGTCGGTGAGGTCGCGCACGCCGAGGGAGTGGGCCTCGATCCGGTGGTCGATGCCACGGATCCAGGCGGGCTGCTCGCACAGCTCCCTGGCCCGGTCGCCCGCGGCGAGGATCACGGCGGCGGCCCCGTCCCCGATGGGCGGGCAGTCCCCGGTGCGCAGCGGATGCACGACGTAGTCACCGTGGGCCACGTCGGCGCCGCGCACCTGGGCGTGCGGGTTGGCCCCGGCGGCCCGGCGGCTGCGGGCGGCGACCCCGGCGAGGGCGGGCTCGTCGGTCTCGCCCGCGTCGATCAGGGCCTGCGCCTGGAGCGCGGCGAGCGCGACGGAGTCGGGCCACAGCGGGGCGACGTAGTACGGGTCGAGCTGCCGGGTCAGCACGTCGCGCACCGAACCGGGCGAGGACTTCCCGTAGGAGTAGACGAGCGCGGTGTCGGCGTCGCCGGTCAGCAGCTTGGTCCACGCCTCGTACAGCGCCCACGCGCCGTCCATCTCCACGTGCGACTCGGAGATCGGCGGCCAGGCGCCGACGCCGTCGAGCGCCATGGTGAAGGAGAAGGCCCGCCCGGCGAGGTAGTCGCTCGACCCCGAGCAGGTGAAGCCGATGTCACTGGTCTTCAGGCCCGTGGTGTCGAGCACGTCGTGCAGGACGGGCATGAGCATCTCCACCTCCGACTGTTCGTCGGTGGTGCGCCGGTGGTCGGTCTGCCCGAAGGCGACGACGGCGATGTCCCGGATCGGCGGCCGCATTCAGATCAGCTCCTTGTACGTGTCGTAGTCGGCGTCCGGTTCGCCGGTCGGCCGGTAGTGGTCGGGGTAGCGCCCGCCCTCGCTCCACACCGGTTCGACGCGCAGCCCCATCCGGACCTGGTCGTAGGGGATCCCGGCGATGCGCCCGTGCAGGGCGAGGTCGGCGCCGTCGAGCGCGATGTGCGCGTAGACGTAGGGCAGTTCGATGTCGAGGTTCTTGGCCTTGACGTTGACGATGCAGTACGTGGTGACGGTGCCGGCCGGGCCGACCTCCACCTGCTCGGTGGTGGCGACGCCGCAGGTGGGGCAGGCGCCGCGGGGCGGGACGTAGACCTTGCGGCAGGAGGGGCAGCGTTCGCCGACGGTGCGGTTGTCCGCGAGGGCGTTGATGTACCGGCTCTGGGCGCCGCCCGGGCTGTAGGTGTAGTCGAGGCGGGCCTGCGCGACGATACCGGTCACCTGGTCCTCGAACTGCCCTGTGTGAGGGGCTACTTGAGGGTCTGCGGCGGTGCTGTCGTCGTCCGGTTCGAAGCAGGCGATGTCCGTGATGGCGCCGACCCGCTCCTCGGCCCAGCGGATGCGGACGCGCTGACCGGTGTGGACGGCGTCCGGGCCGGGGGCGTCGAGGGCGTGCAGCACAGCGGCGTCGGCGCCGTCCAGCCTGACCAGCACCCAGGCGAAGGGCGTGTCGAGGGGCTGGCCGCGGCGGGGCTCGGGGTTCCAGGCCCACGTGGTGACGGTGCCGGAGGTGCCCACCTCGACCAGGTCGCGGATCTCGTCGGCGGTGACGGGGTCGTACTCGACCGGCGGCACGAGGACGCTGCCGCCGGCGGTGCGGACGCCGAGGACCGTGCGCTCGCGCAGACCGGTGAGGAAGGCGCTCTGGACGGGTCCGAGGGAACGGGTGAAGGGGAACTCCACGACCAACGGTGCGCGGAGTACCTCCGGTCGGGGCGTGGTTGTCATCTGGGCTCCTTCAGACGTGCAGGGGGTTGGGGGCGGGGGCTCGTCCGCCTGGTTGCTGTGCGGTGCCGGGAGCGGCATGTTGCGTGCGCACCCTCATGAGGCGGCAGCGGAGCCGCATGCCTCAGGGGCGCGGGGAACTGCGCGATCGGCCCCACCGGCTCCGCGCCCGGCACCGCACAGACACCCGGCAGACGCGTGACCGAACGGCACGGCCAGTTCGGGGAACCTCTACTCCCGCCGGTACACAGGCGGCCTCTTCTCCGCAAAGGCACGCGCACCTTCCTTCGCATCGGCCGTGTCGAAGACCGGCCACCCCCGCTTCAGCTCGGCGGCCAGACCGTCCGCCTCCGTCAGCTCGGCGGCCTCGTACACCGACGCCTTCACGGCCTCCACGGCCAGTGGCCCGCACGCGTTGATCCGCTCGGCGATCTCCAGCGCCGCGTCCAGGGCCGTGCCGTCCGGCACCACCCGGCCCACCAGGCCGATCGCCGCCGCCTCGGCCGCCGGGTACGGACGGCCGGTCAGCAGCATCTCCAGCGCGTGCGTGCGCGGGATCTGGCGCGGCAGGCGGACCGTCGAGCCGCCGATGGGGAACAGGCCGCGCTTCACCTCGAACAGGCCGAACGTCGCCGACTCCCCCGCGACCCGGATGTCGGTGCCCTGGAGGATCTCCGTGCCGCCCGCGACGCAGTGGCCCTCCACCGCCGCGATCACCGGTTTGCGCGGGCGGTGGTGGCGCAGCATCGCCTTCCAGTGCAGGTCCGGATCGGCTTTCATGCGGTCGCGGTACTGCTCGCCGTCCATGCCCTTTCCGGCCAGCGCCTTGAGGTCCATGCCCGCGCAGAACGATCCGCCGGCGCCGGTGAGCACGACGGAGCGGACCGTGTCGTCGGCGTCGGCCTCCAGCCAGCCGTCGTACAGGCCGACGAGCATCGGCAGGGACAGCGCGTTCTTGGCCTCGGGCCGGTTGAGCGTGAGCACGAGCGTCGCGCCTTCGCGCCGCACGTCGAGATGTTCGGTCCCACCCATGACTGCCCTCCAGTCGGCTGACGCCTCAAGACCCCTGGGACCAGAACAGGTTGCAGGAGGGCGCGGGCCAGTTCAAGAGTTTTCTGACACTCAGTCAGATTTCTTGTGCGGGGCCCCTTCCCCCTTCCATCCGCCTCTGCTCTGATGACGGCCACACGAGATGACGCCAGGGTCAGGAGGAGCGGTGGAGTACAACCTTGCCGACCTGTTCGAGTCGGTCGTCGACGTGGTCCCCGACCGCGAGGCACTCGTCTACGTCGACCACCCCGGCACGGGTGCGGAGCGCAGGCTGACGTACGCACAGCTCGACGCGGCGGCCAACCGCATCGCCCACCATCTGATCGACAGCGGGCTGCGCCCCGGCGAGCACCTCGGGCTGCACCTCTACAACGGCATCGAGTACCTGCAGACGGTGCTGGGCTGCCTCAAGGCGCGGGTGGTCCCGGTCAACGTCAACTACCGCTACGTCGAGGAGGAGTTGGTCTACCTCTACCGGGACGCCGATCTGGCCGCCCTGGTCTTCGACGCGGAGTTCACCGAGCGCGTGGCGGCGGCGCTGCCGCGGACGGAGAAGCTGCGGCACCTGGTGCGGGTGGGGACCCCGGCGGCGGACACGCCGCCGCTCAAGGCCGTGGACTTCACCGAGGCCGAGGCGACCGCGTCGCCCGAGCGCGGGTTCGCGCCGCGCTCGCCGGACGACCAGTTCATCATCTACACCGGCGGCACGACGGGCATGCCCAAGGGCGTGATGTGGCGTCAGGAGGACCTGTTCTTCTCGGGGTTGGGCGGCGGCGCACCGACGGGCGAGCCGGTGTCGCGCCCGGCGGAACTGGCCGAGCGGGTGGCCGCGGGCGGCGACGGCATCACTTTCTTCCCCACTCCCCCGCTGATGCACGGCACGTCCACCCTCACGGCCTTCATCGGCTTCAACTTCGGCCAACGCATCGTCATCCACCGCAAGTTCGTGCCGGAGGAGGTGCTGCGCACGATCGAGAAGGAGAAGGTGACGAGCATGTCGCTGGTGGGCGACGCGATGCTGCGCCCGCTCATCGACGCGCTGAACGGACCGCTGAAGGGTACGGACTGCTCGGCGATGTTCAGCGTCTCGTCCTCGGGCGCGATCATGTCGGACACGGTGCGCGCCCAGTTCCAGGCGCTGGTCCCGAACGTGATGCTGCTCAACAACTTCGGTTCGTCGGAGTCCGGCTTCAACGGCACCGCGACGGACGACTCGGGCGCCGGCCAGGGCTTCCGGCTGCGGGTCAACGCCCGTACGCAGGTGGTGGATCCGGCGACGTACGACCCGGTGGCCGTCGGCGAGGTGGGCCGCCTCGCGCAGCGCGGCCATGTCCCGCTGGGCTACTACAACGACCCGAAGAAGACCTCGGAGACGTTCTTCCAGAAGGGCGACGAGCGCTGGGTGCTGCTCGGTGACATGGCGACGGTGGACGAGGAGGGCATCGTCACCGTGCTCGGCCGCGGCTCCCAGTGCATCAACACCGGCGGCGAGAAGGTCTATCCGGAAGAGGTCGAGCAGGCCCTGAAGTCCCACCCTGACGTCTACGACGCGCTGGTGGCCGGCGTGCCGGACGAGAAGTGGGGCAACCATGTGGCCGCCGTCGTCCAGCTGAGAGCCGGCGCCCCCGCCCTCACCCTGGACGCCCTCCAGACCCACTGCCGCAGCCATCTGGCGGGCTACAAGATCCCGCGCCAGCTGATCGTGACGGACCGCATCCAGCGGTCACCGAGCGGCAAGGCGGACTACCGGTGGGCGCGGACCGTAGCGGCCGAATCGGCGCAGTGACAGCAGGTCCGGCGCGGGCCGCCCGCTCTCATGCAGTTGCCGAGCGACGGGCCCGCTGCTGAAGTGGCCGGATGGATCAAGAAGCGGTGCTGGCCCTGTTCGACCGGCAGCTGCGGCGTGCGGCGCGGCCGGACGAGCCGGGGGCGCGGGTCGAGCGGGTCGGCGATGTCGTCCGGCAGGTCGGGCCCGGCGCGGGGTGGAACGGGGTGCTGTGGTCGGGGCTCGACGCGGCGGGCGCGGACGCGGCCATCGCCGAACAGGTGCGGTTCTACCGCGGGTTGGGCGTCGAGGCCGAGTGGAAGGCGTACGGGCACGACCTGCCCGGCGACCTGGGGGCACAGCTGACCGCCGCCGGGTTCGTGGCCGAGGAGACGGAGACCCTGCTCGTGGCGGAGACGGCCGGGCTGCCCCTCGGCGTCGCGCCGCCGGACGGGATCCGGCTGCTGCCCGTCACCGAGGAGGCCCAGGTCGGGCTGGTCGAGCGGGTGCACGAGCGGGCCTTCGACAGCGGCCGGTCCTCGATCGGGCACCAGGTGCGGCAGCAGCTCGCCCACGATCCGGGGACCGTCCCGGCCGTGGTCGCGCTGCACGGCGACGAGCCGGTCAGCGCGGCCCGCCTGGAACTGCACGAGGGCACGGACTTCGCGAGCCTGTGGGGCGGGGGCACCGTGCCCGAGTGGCGCGGGCGCGGCATCTACCGGGCGCTCGTCGCGTTCCGGGTGCGGATCGCCGCCGAGCGCGGGTTCTCGTACGTCCACGTCGACGCCTCGTCGTACAGCAGGCCCATTCTGGAACGGCTGGGGTTCGTGGCACTGGGCACGACCACTCCGTACGTTCTGGGGGCGGCCGGGTAGCCGACGCGGTGACGGCCGGCCCGGCCCGTCAGCCGGCCAGGAACTCGGCCACCCGCGCCACGAAGAACTCCTCGTCGTCCAGCCAGGGGAAGTGCGCGGCGCCCGGCTGCACCACGACGCGGCCCCGCGGGTAGCACTCCGCGGCCTGCCGCGCGAGCCCGGGGCGCGGGCCTCCGTCCAGTTCACCGGCGAGCAGCAGCACCGGGGCGTCGAGCCGGGTCAGGGCCGCGCGCGTCGCGGGCGGGTCGTAGGCGCCTTCGGCGCCGTAGCGCACCTCGGCGCGTTCGTTGCTCTGGTCGTCGGTGCGGGCCGCGTGCGCCTGGGCGCGCTCGTCCCACCGTCCGTAGAAGAACGCGTCGTAGAGGTAGTCGGCGTCGTCCCGGCCGGCGAGCATCTTCTCGTACTCCACGTACGCGGCCTCGAACCATGTCTCGTGGCGCCTCAGCTGCGCGGCGGCGCGCCGGTCCGCCAGGCTCGCCCGCAGGCCCAGGGCCCACTGCGAGGAGGTGACCTGGACGAGCCGCGCGATCCGCTCCGGGTACCGGGCCGCGTACAGGGCGGCGAGGTTGCCGCCCGCCGAGTGGGCCAGGAGGTCCATCCGCTCGAATCCGAGGTGGGCGCGGAGCGCCTCGACGTCGGCGACCTGCCGGTCGCAGCGGTACGTCGCCTCGTCGGCCGGCACCGCGGACTGCCCGGTGCCGCGCAGATCGAGGAGGTACAAAGTGCGGTGAGCGGTGAGTCCGCCCAGGTCCCCGAGGTACTCGGACGCGCGCATCGGCCCGCCGGGCAGGCAGACCAGCGGCGGGCCCGACCCGCGTACGTGACAGACCAGTTCGGTGCCGTCCGGCGCGCTGAACGTGAACATGGCGTGATCATCACAGGCGGGCGGGCCCGCGACAACGCCTTTGTCGACGGCTCGGGCCAACACGTCCCGTCGTATGTCTTGACGCGGGCGGCTCCGTCTTGAATTACTGACGGCCAGCAGGTCAACCGAATGATCGGTCGGGAGTTCGGGAGTGCGGTCGATGACGACGCAGTGGTGGGACGAGGGCGAGCGCCTGGACGCGGCGGAGCTGCGAGCGCTTCAGCTGGAGCGGCTGCGGGCCACGCTGGGCCGGGTGTACGAGCGGGTGCCGTTCTACCGCGAGGCGTTCGACAAGGCGGGGGTTCGCCCCGAGGACTGCACGGCGCTGGAGGACCTGGCGCGGTTCCCGTTCACGACCAAGGCGGACCTGCGGGACAACTACCCGTTCGGGATGTTCGCGGTGGACCGGGCGGACGTGCGGCGGCTGCACGCCTCCAGCGGGACGACGGGTCTGCCCACGGTCGTCGGGTACACCGAGGACGATCTGTCGATGTGGGCCGACATGGTGGCGCGGGCGATCCGCGCGGCGGGCGGCAGGCCCGGGCACAAGGTCCATGTGGCGTACGGGTACGGCCTGTTCACGGGCGGGCTCGGCGCGCACTACGGCGCGGAGCGGCTGGGCTGCACGGTCATCCCGGCGTCCGGCGGCATGACGGCCCGCCAGGTCCGGCTGATCCTGGACCTGGAACCCGAGATCATCATGGTCACGCCGTCGTACATGCTGACGCTGCTCGACGAGTTCGAGCGGCAGGGCGTCGACCCGCGGTCCACGTCCCTGAAGGTCGGCATCTTCGGCGCGGAGCCGTGGACGCAGGAGATGCGGCGGGAGATCGAGGAGCGGTGCGGCATCGACGCCGTGGACATCTACGGCCTGTCGGAGGTCGTCGGACCCGGTGTCGCGCAGGAGTGCGTGGAGACGAAGGACGGGCTGCACATCTGGGAGGACCACTTCTTCCCCGAGGTGGTCGACCCGGTCACGGGCGCGGTGCTGCCCGACGGGGAGCCCGGCGAGCTGGTCTTCACGTCCCTGACGAAGCAGGCGATGCCGGTGATCCGGTACCGGACCAAGGACCTGACGCGCCTGCTGCCGGGGACGGCACGGCCCGCGTTCCGCCGCATGGAGAAGATCACCGGCCGCAGCGACGACATGGTGATCCTGCGCGGGGTGAACCTGTTCCCGACGCAGGTCGAGGAGATCGTGCTGCGCACGCCCGGCGTGGCCCCGCACTTCCAGCTCCGGCTGACCCGCGAGGGCCGGATGGACGCGCTCACCGTCCGCGCGGAGGCCCGGCCCGACGCGACACCGGACGAGCGGACGGCCGCGGCGCGGGCCATCGCGGCGGGGATGAAGGACGGGGTCGGGGTCACGGTGACCGTCGAGATCGTCGATCCGGAGACGCTGGAGCGCTCGGTCGGCAAGATCAAGCGGATCGTCGACCTCCGTGACCACCGCTAGGGCGTGTCCGGCGGATCAGGTCGCGTCCGGGTGACCCGTGCCGTTCTGTGCCGGACCCCGCGCCCGCGACACGATCCGCCGGACAGGTCCTGGCTGCGGCGCTCACTCGGCGAACCGGTCCCTGAGCTCCCGCTTGAGGATCTTCCCGCTGGCGTTGCGCGGCAGTTCGTCCACGAAGACGACCCGCTTGGGCGCCTTGAAGCCGGGGAGCTTCTCGCGCGCGTGGGCGAGCAGGTCGGCCTCGGTGACCTCACGCGTACGGACGACGACGGCCGTCACCGCTTCGATCCACCGTTCGTCGGGCAGGCCGATCACGGCGGTCTCCGCGACCGCCGGATGCGTGTAGAGGGCGTCCTCGACCTGGCGCGAGGCGACCAGCACGCCACCGGAGTTGATGACGTCCTTCACCCGGTCGACGACGGTGAAGTAGCCCTCGCTGTCCCGCACGGCGAGGTCACCGGACCGGAACCAGCCGTCGCGGAAGGCCTCCCGTGTCTCCTCGGGCTTGTCCCAGTAGCCGTCGCACAGCTGCGGGGAGCGGTAGACGACCTCGCCGGGCGTGCCGTCGGGCACGTCCTTGCCGTCCTCGTCGACGATCTTCGCCTCGACGAACAGGACGGGCCGCCCGCACGAGTCCATCCGTCCCTCGTGCTCGTCGGGCCCGAGGACGGTGGCGAGCGGCCCGATCTCGCTCTGCCCGAAGCAGTTGTAGAAGGCGAGCCCCGGGAGCCGCGCGCGCAGCCGTTCCAGGACGGGGACCGGCATGATCGACGCCCCGTAGTACGCCTTGCGCAGCCCGCCGAGGTCCCGGGTCGCGAAGTCGGGGTGCTGGGACAGGCCGATCCACACGGTCGGCGGGGCGAAGACGCTGTCGGCCTCGCCCGTCTCGACCAGGTCGAGGATCCGCGCGGCGTCGGGGGCGTCCAGCAGCGTGTTCGTGGCGCCGACCGCGAGGTAGGGCAGCAGGAACACGTGCATCTGCGCCGAGTGGTACAGCGGCAGCGAGTGGACGGGGCGGTCCGTGTCCTTCAGATCGAGCGCGTGGATCGCGCTGACGTACTCGTGGACGAGGGCCCGGTGCGACATCCGGGCGCCCTTGGGCAGCGCCGTCGTCCCGGAGGTGTAGAGGAGCTGGACGAGGTCGTCGGCGCCCGGCTGCCGCGCGTCGTAGGGGGTGGCCGCCGCGAGACGCGCCAGCAGGGAGTCGTCCGCGTCGCGCAGCGCCAGGGTCCGGACGCCCTCGGGCAGGCGGCCGGCGAGGTCGGGGTCGCTGAGCACGAGCGCGCTGCCGGACTGCCGGACGATGTACGTGAGGTCGTCGCCGGTCAGGTTCTGATTGACGGGTACGTGCACAAGGCCCGCGCGGGCACAGGCCAGGAACCCGACGAGGTACGCGTCGGAGTTGTGCCCGTAGGCGCCGACCCGGTCGCCGGGGTCGAGCCCCAGGCCGCGCAGGACGCCTGCCGCGCGCGAGACGGCGTCGTCCAGTTCCTCGTACGTCCAGGTGCGCGGCCCGTAGCGCAGGGCGACGCGCGCCGGGGTGCGGCGGGCGCTGCGTCGCAGGACCCCGTCGACGGTGCTGCCTGCCGCTTCGGCTGCCGGTGACCTCGTCATGGCGTGATCCTGTGCGGTGTCGGACGCCAGGTCAAGACGTGTGCGCACGACGCTCTGCAGGCGACATACCGATTGGTACGCTCAACCGCCCCTGTCCGCACTGCAGTTGGGAGCACGATGCGTACCCGTCTGAGACAACGGCGCCTCATGGTCGTCGGGACCGCTCTGCTGACCGCGCTCACCGCCACGGCCTCGCTGCCCTCGGCGGCGGCCGACCGGCACGACCGTCCGCACGGTGGCGGCCTGTCCGCCACGATCCGCTACACCGAGTACGGCATTCCCCACGTCCTCGCCAAGGACTACGCGAACCTCGGTTTCGGCACGGGCTGGGCGCAGGCCGCGGACCAGGTGTGCACGCTCGCCGACGGTTTCCTGACCGTACGGGGCGAGCGCTCGCGCTGGTTCGGGCCGGACGCCGCGCCCGACGGGTCGCTCTCCTCGGCGGCCAAGAACCTCTCCAGCGACCTGTACTTCCGTGGCGTGCGGGACACGCACACGGTGGAGAAGCTGCTCGCCACACCCGCTCCGGCCGGGCCCAGCAGGGACGTCAAGGACGCGATGCGCGGCTGGGCCGCCGGGTACAACGCGTGGCTGAAGCAGAACCGGATCACCGACCCGGCGTGCAAGGGCGCGGACTGGGTGAAGCCGGTGACGACGCTGGACGTGGCGGCGCGCGGTTTCGCGATCTCGGTGCTCGGCGGGCAGGGACGCGGCATCGACGGCATCACGGCGGCGCAGCCGCCGACGGCCGGCGCCGAGGGGAAGGCGGCGCCGTCGAAGTCCGAACTGGCGGACGCCGCGCGCGCGTTGTTCTCCCAGGACGACTCCGACATGGGCTCGAACGCGGTGGCGTTCAGCGGCGAGACGACGGCGAACGGGCGCGGTCTGCTGCTCGGCAACCCGCACTACCCCTGGCAGGGCGGCCGCCGCTTCTGGCAGTCGCAGCAGACGATCCCGGGTGAACTGGACGTCATGGGCGGCTCGTTGCTCGGCACCACGGGGATCTCCATCGGCCACAACGCGCACGTCGCGTGGAGCCACACCGTCGCGACGGGCGTCACCCTGAACCTGCACCAGCTGACCCTCGCCCCGTCCGACCCGACGGCGTACGTGGTGGACGGCAAGCGGGAGAAGATGACGAAGCGGACCGTGACGGTGCCGGTGCGGGGCGGCGCCGACGTGACGCGGACGCAGTGGTGGACCCGCTACGGCCCGGTCGTCACCTCGCTCGGCGCCCAGCTCCCCCTCCCCTGGACGGCGACGACGGCGTACGCGCTGGGCGACCCGAACGCGCTCAACATGCGGGCCTCGGACACCGCGCTCGGCTTCAGCAAGGCGCGCTCGACGGACGACGTGCTGCGGGCGCTGCGCCGCACCCAGGGCATCCCCTGGGTGAACACGATCGCCGCCGACTCGAAGGGCCACTCGCTGTTCACGCAGTCACAGGTCCTGCCCCGCATCACCGACGACCTGGCGGCGCGCTGCTCGACGCCGCTCGGCAAGGTCACCTACCCGGCGTCGGGGGTCGCCGTGCTGGACGGTTCGCGCGGGGACTGTGCCCTCGGCAGGGACAAGGACGCGGTGCAGCCGGGCATCTTCGGCCCCTCGCGGATGCCGGTCCTCAAGGACGCCCCGTACGCGGAGAACTCCAACGACAGCGCCTGGCTGGCCAACGCGGACCGGCCGCTGACCGGGTACGAGCGGGTCTTCGGAACGGTCGGCACGCAGCGTTCGATGCGGACGCGCGGCGCGGTCGAGGACGTCGCGGCGATGGCCGGCCGGGGCGGGCTGACGGTCGCGGATCTGCAGAAGCAGCAGTTCGCCGACCGGGTACCGGCCGGGGACCTGGCGGCGGCCGACACGGCGAAGGCGTGCGCGGCGCTGCCGGGCGGCTCGGCAACAGGCAGCGACGGCAGGGCAGTTGACGTAACGCAGGCGTGCACGGTCCTGGCAGGCTGGGACCGGACCATGAGCACCGGCAGCCGGGGCGCGCTGCTCTTCGACCGGTTCTGGCGGAAGCTGACGGCGACCGTCGCGGCGGACAAGCTGTGGAAGGTGCCGTTCTCGGCCGCCGACCCGGTGCGCACGCCGAACACCCTCGACACCCGGCAGCCCGGATTCGCGACGGCGCTCGCCGACGCGGTGGCCGAACTGCGGGGCGCGGGCATCGCGTTGGACGCGAAGCTCGGCGACGCCCAGTTCGTGGTGCGCGGCGGTGAGCGGATCCCGGTGCACGGCGGCACGGAGTCGCTCGGCGTGTGGAACAAGGTCGAGCCGACCTGGGACGCGAAGGGCGGCGGCTACACGGAGGTCGTGCACGGCTCCAGTTACATCCAGGCCGTCGGCTGGGACGGCGGCCGCTGCCCGGTGGCACGCACGCTCCTGACGTACTCCCAGTCGTCGAACCCGGACTCGCCGCACTACAGCGACCAGACGCACCTCTTCTCCGGGAAGAAGTGGGTCACGGAGCGCTTCTGCGAGCAGGACATCCTGCGCTCGCCCGCGCTGAAGGTGGTACGGGTGCGCGGCTGACCCGTCGGGAGGGGAGGCCCTGCCTCCCCTCCCCCGCGCCTGCTCCGCGTCGCCCTCGTCCAGGATCAGACGGCCCGGGTCCGCCCTTCCCAGTACGGGTCCCGCAGCCGGCGCTTGTAGAGCTTGCCGTTGGGGTCGCGGGGCATCGTCTCGATGAAGTCGACGCTCTTGGGGCGCTTGTAGCCCGCGAGCTGCGTCTCGCAGTGGGCGAGGATCTCGGCGGCGAGGGCGTCGCCGGCCTCGCGGCCCTCGGCGACCTCCACCACGGCCTTCACCTCCTCGCCCCAGTCGTCGTGCGGGATGCCGAACGCGGCCGCGTCGGCGACGGCCGGATGGGTCAGGAGCGCCGACTCGATCTCGGCGGGGTAGATGTTGACGCCACCGGAAATGATCATGTCGATCTTGCGGTCGCGGAGGAAGAGGTAGCCGTCCTCGTCGAGGACGCCCAGGTCACCGACGGTGAAGAAGTCGCCGATGCGGTTCTTCTTCGTCTTGGTCTCGTCCTTGTGGTACGAGAATCCGCCGGTCTTCATCTGCATGTAGACGGTGCCGAGTTCTCCGGCGGGCAGCCGGTTCCCGTCGTCGTCGAAGACGGCCAGCTCACTGATGGGCCAGGCCTTTCCGACCGTGCCCGGTTTCTTCAGCCAGTCCTCGGCGGTGGCGAAGGAGCCGCCGCCCTCGCTCGCCGCGTAGTACTCCTCGACGCAGGTGCCCCACCAGTCGATCATGGCGCGTTTGACGTGGTCGGGGCAGGGCGCGGCGCCGTGGATGGCGTGCCGCATGGAGGTCACGTCGTAGCGGTCCTTGACCTCCTGCGGGAGCGCGAGGAGGCGGTGGAACTGGGTCGGCACCATGTGCGTGTGCGTGCACCTGTGGGTGTCGATGACACGCAGCATCTCCTCGGGCGCCCACTTGTCCATGAGGACGACGGGGTGCCCGATGTTCAGTGCGGCGCCCGCGAACTGCAGTACCGCCGTGTGGTAGAGCGGCGAGCACACGAGGTGCACGTTGCCGTCGAACGGCTTGATGCCGAAGATCCCGAGGAATCCGCCGAGGTAGGCCTCCTCGGGGAGCTTGTCCTGCAGGGGGCGGCGGATGCCGCGCGGGCGTCCCGTCGTGCCGGACGTGTAGTTCATGACCCAGCCGAGCGTCCGGCCGTCCGGGGCCGACTCCCGCTGTCCGTCGAGGAGTTCGGCGTAGGGACGGAAGGTGTCGACGTCCCCGACGGCGTACCGGTGCGTCGCGGGCAGCCCGGCCTCGTCGGCGGCGGCCCGCGCCTGCTCGGCGAAG
This sequence comes from Streptomyces sp. YJ-C3, assembly GCF_053891275.1. Taxonomy (NCBI): domain Bacteria; kingdom Bacillati; phylum Actinomycetota; class Actinomycetes; order Kitasatosporales; family Streptomycetaceae; genus Streptomyces; species Streptomyces sp. YJ-C3. The sequence goes on from NZ_CM132685.1 coordinate 5,261,238, forward strand.
CGCTCGTGGGCGATCAACACCTTCGCCCCGGAGTCGGCGACGATCCAGGCGATCTCCGGTCCGACCAGGTGGTGGTTGACGGGCACGAGATAGAACCCGGCCTGCGAGGCGGCGAGGTAGGCGGTGAAGAACTCGACGCCGTTGGGGAGGACCACGGCGAAGGCGTCGCCGCGTTCCATCCCGGCCTCGCGCAGGCCGTGCACCATCTGGTTGACGGTCGCGTGGAGCCGGCCGGCGCTCCATTCCTCGCCGTCCGGGGCGTGCAGGACGGTGCGGTCGGGATTCTCGGCGGCCTGGGCCCAGAAGCCGTTCGGGGGGTTCTGGTCGGACATGGGGTACGTCCCTTCTGCGGGTGGGTGGTCATCGGCTTCTCGTCTGCCGGGGGCCGTGCGATGCCGGGTGCGGGTCCGGTGGGGCTTCTCGCGCGGTTCTCCGGGCGTTCGATGAGGCGGCAGCGAAGCTGCGCGTCCCAGGGGCGCGGGGAACCGCGCGAGAAGCCCCATCGGACCCGCCCCACAACCTGACCGCACTCCTGCGGCGCGCTACCTCCCCGCGATCCGGTTGACCCGGTCGATGGCCCGCTCGAAATCCCGGGTCAGGTCGTCGAAGACCGCCTGGACGCTGCGTTCCTCGTTCATCCGGCCCACGATCTGGCCGACCGGGGTGCCGAGCAGCGGCTCCACCTCGTACTTCTGGATCCGCGAGACCGCCTCGGCGACGAGCAGCCCCTGCAGCGGCATGGGCAGTGTGCCGGGCCCCGACGGGTCGTCCCAGGCGTCCGTCCACTCCGTACGCAGCTGGCGCGCCGGTTTGCCGGTCAGCGCGCGGGAGCGCACTGTGTCACCGGAGCCCGCGGCGAGCAGTTTGCGAGTGAGGGCGGGCGAGTGCATGTCGGCTTCCGTCGTGGTCAGCCAGACCGAGCCGAGCCAGACACCCTGTGCGCCGAGCGCGAGCGCGGCCGCGATCTGCCGGCCGCTGCCGATGCCGCCCGCGGCCAGCACCGGCAGCGGGTCGACGGCCTCGACGGCCTCGGGGGTCAGCACCATCGACGCGATCTCGCCGGTGTGGCCGCCCGCCTCGTAGCCCTGGGCGACGACGATGTCGATGCCCGCGTCGGCGTGCTTGCGGGCGTGCCGGGCGCTGCCCGCGAGGGCGGCGACGAGGACGTCGTGCTCGTGGGCGCGCGCGATGACGTCCGCCGGGGGTGAACCGAGGGCGTTGGCGAGGAGTTTGATCGGATAGTCGAAGGCGACGTCGAGTTGGTTGCGGGCGACCTGTTCCATCCAGCCGGTGATCCGCCAGCCGGACGCCTCGCCCGCGGCGAGCTCGGGCACCCCGTGCTTGGCGAGGGTGTGCTGGACGAACTGGCGGTGCCCTTCCGGGATCATCGCCTCGACGTCGGCCTCGGTGACGCCCTCGACCTTCTTCGCGGGCATGACGACGTCGAGCCCGTAGGGGCGGCCGTCGGCGTGCGCGTGCAGCCAGTCCAGGTCGCGGGTGAGGTCTTCGGGTGCGGTGTAGCGGACCGCGCCGAGCACGCCGAAGCCTCCGGCCCTGCTGATGGCGGCGGCCACCGCAGGGAACGGCGTGAAGCCGAAGACGGCGTGCTCGATCCCCAGTTTCTTGCTCAGCTCCGTCTGCATGCGCGCAGGATGCCGCAGCGGACCGGCCGACGGAAGAGCTTTTCTGATGCAGCGTCAGATTCTTCACGGGCCGGTCACCGGACACGGGTGGTTGACACAGGGCGGCGCTGACATGAAAGTTTCACCCGTCGCGGAAGATCCCGAAAGATACTTTCAGGAGGGCCCGTTCATGGCCGCAGAGACCGGAGAGACCGGAGCAACCCAAGCAGCGGACAGACCCGGCGGCGCAGGAGCCGGACTCACCCGGCGCCGGCTCGCCGGGGCCGGTCTGGCCCTGGGCGGCGCGCTCGCCCTCGCCCCCTTCCCGGCCGGCCCCGCCGCGGCCGCCGGGCAGCCGACACAGCGGCGGCGCCCCACTCTGCGCCGGGGCTCCCCCGAACGCGCGGGCCTGCTCGCCGGCCATCTGCGCCAACTGGTCGCGGACGCCGAGAAGTTCCTCGGCCCGTCCCCCAAGCATCCGTGGTACGCCGGTGCGGTGCTGCTCGCGGGCCGCGGCGGCACGGTGGCGCTGCACCAGCCGATCGGCAAGGCGGTGCGCTACTCGCGCTACGACGAGACGACGGACACGGGGGTCGAGTTCCCCGCGGACCAGCAGATCGGCATGGCCGAGGACACCGTCTTCGACCTGGCCTCGGTGTCGAAGCTGTTCACGTCGATCCTCGCCGTGCAGGAGATCGAGCGCGGCGCGCTGGAGCTGGAGGCCGAGGTCGCCTCGTACCTGCCGGACTTCGCGGGCGCGGGCAAGCAGGACGTGACGATTCGTCAACTCCTGACGCACACCTCGGGTTTCCGGTCCTGGATCCCGCTCTACAAGGAGTCCACGCGCGAGGGGCAGCTCCGTCTCATCTGGAACGAGGCCCTGCTCAACCCGCCCGGCACCGCCTACCTCTACTCGGACCTCAACCTCATCTCGCTCCAGCTGGTCCTGGAGAAGCTCACCGGCGAGACCCTCGACGCGCTGCTGCGCGGGCGGATCACGGAACCGCTCGGCATGACGCGCACCCGCTACAACCCGCCCGCCTCCTGGAAGCCGAGGATCGCGGCGACGGAGGACGAGCGGGCGCCGTGGTCGGGCCTGGACCGGGGCCTGGTGTGGGGCGAGGTGCACGACGAGAACGCGTTCGGGTTCGGCGGCGTCGCGGGCCACGCCGGCGTCTTCTCCTGCGCGTGGGACCTGGCGGTCCTCGGCCGGACGCTGCTCAACGGCGGGGTGTACGGCAGCGCCCGCATCCTCTCCGAGAAGTCCGTGGAGCTGATGTTCACGGACTTCAACACGGCCTTCCCCGGCGACGAGCACGGCCTGGGCTTCGAGCTCTACCAGCACTGGTACATGGGCGCGATGGCGACGCCGCGCACGGCGGGCCACACGGGATTCACCGGCACCTCGATCGTGCTCGACCCGACGACGGACTCGTTCCTCATCGTGCTGGGCAACTCCGTGCACCCCGTGCGCACCTGGCGATCCGGCTCCGCTCCCCGGGTCGCCACGGCCAACAACATGGCGCGCGCCGTCGCGGTGCGTCCCGCGCACGGACGTACCGCCTGGTTCTCGGGCATGGCCGGCGCCACGTCGGCCACCCTGACCCTGCCGGACCTGCGCCTCTCCTCGCCCGACGCACGTCTGACGTGCGCCCTGTGGTGGGACACGGAACCGCACTCCGACTTCCTCTTCCTTGAGGTGTCGACGGACGGCGGCTCCAGCTGGAAGCCTCTTCCCTTCACCACGGACCGTGCCGACGACCACCCGTCGGGCGCGGTGGACGGCTACGCGGGCCGCGCCTGGCACCGTCTGTCCGCGGACCTCGGCGGCTTCGGCTCGGCGTCCACCCGGGTGCGCTGGCGGTACACGACCGACCAGCTGTACGTGGGACGCGGGGTCTACGTGGACGGTGTGCGGGTCACCGACGGCCACCGGATCGTCTTCGACGAGGCCCGCCCGGCCGACTCGTCCCGGATCGACGCGGTGGGCTGGACGGAGGCCCAGGACTGATCCGGCGCCACCCCACGAACCCGGTGGGCGGCTCGGGTGCGGCGAGCAGTTCCCGGGCCGTCGCACGGCCGAGCTCCGCGGACTCCTTGTCGCCGCACTCGCTGGTGGCGGCGCCCGGCCAGACCACCGCCGAGGCCGGGTCGACGCCGCCCTCCTCCAGCGCCGCGCGGAACCCGCGCAGCCGCTCGCGCCGGTCGACACTGCTGACCGAGCCGGAGAGGTCTGTCCCTCGTCCACCGTCTTCGCGGCCTGACCCGGAGCGGGGTCACCGGCTCTCAGCGGCCGAGCACCGCCATGGCCGCGTTGTGCCCGGGGATACCGCTGACCCCGCCGCCGCGCACCGCTCCGGCGCCGCACAGCAGCACGTTCGCGTGGGCGGTCTCCACGCCCCAGCGGCCCGTGCCGTCCTGTGCGTACGGGAAGGACAGGGCCCGGTGGAAGATGTTGCCGCCGGGCAGGCGCAGGTCCCGCTCCAGGTCGAGCGGGGTCTTCGCCTCGATGCAGAGACGGCCGTCGGCGTCCTCGGCGAGGCAGTCGGCGAGCGGCTCGGCGAGGTGGGCGTCGAGCTGCGCGAGGGTGGCCTTCAGGAGGTCCGCGCGGGCGGTGTCGTTGTCCTGCGTGAACAGGCGTGCCGGGGTGTGCAGCCCGAAGAGGGTGAGGGTCTGGTAGCCGCGGGCGACGAGGTCCGGGGCGAGGATCGTCGGGTCGGTCAGGGAGTGGCAGTAGATCTCGGAGGGCGGCGCGCTCGGCAGGGAGCCGGCGGCCGCCTCGGCGTACGCGGTCGCCAACTGGCCGTACCCCTCGGCCACATGGAACGTCCCGGCGAACGCCTCGCGCGGGTCGACCGCGGTGTCCTTCAGCCGGGGCAGCCGCTTGAGCAGCATGTTGACCTTGAGCTGGGCGCCTTCGGCAGGGGCGGGCGGGGTGTCGCCGAGGAGCCGGGCGAGGTCCTGCGGGGAGGCGTTGACGAGGACGTGCCGGGCGGCGACCGCGCCCTCGCCGTCCTCGGTGCGGTACGTGACCTCGGCCCGCTGTCCGTCGGTCTCGATCCCGGTGACCTCGTGGCCGGTGACGAGGTGGGCACCCGCCGCACGGGCCGCGGCGGCGAGCGCGTCGGTGAGCGCGCCCATGCCGCCCACGGGCACGTCCCAGTCGCCCGTGCCGTTGCCGATCACGTGGTAGAGGAAGCAGCGGTTCTGGGCCAGGGACGGATCGTGGGCGTCGGCGAACGTGCCGATCAGCGCGTCGGTCAGGACGACGCCGCGCACCAGGTCGTCCTCGAAGGACTCCTCGACACCGACCCCGAGGGGCTCCTCGAAGAGCAGCCGCCAGGCCGCGTCGTCCCCGATCCGCTCCCGCAGCGCGGCACGGCTCGGCAGCGGTTCGGTGAGGGTGGGGAAGACGCGTTCGGCGACCTGCCGGGTGGTCTCGTAGAACCGGGTCCACGCCGCGTACTCGCGCTCGCCTCCCGTCAGCCGGGCGAAGGAGTCCCGGGTGCGGTCGGCCCCGCCGCCGACGAGCAGCCCCGTCGGGCGGCCGTCGCGGACGGTCGGCGTGTACGAGGACACGGTGCGCTGCCGCACGGCGAAGTCGAGCCCCAGCTCGGCCACGATCTTCCTGGGGAGCAGGCTGACCAGGTACGAGTACCGGGAGAGGCGGGCGTCCACGCCGGGGAAGGGCCGGGTGGACACGGCGGCGCCGCCCGTCCGCCCGAGGCGTTCGAGCACGGTGACGGTGCGGCCGGCACGGGCGAGATAGGCGGCGGCGACGAGACCGTTGTGGCCGCCTCCGACGATGACGACGTCGTACTGATCTTTTACGGGCATGGCTCTTGGTAGCACTCCTCGCAGCGGAATCAAGCCCCGCAGGCCGTATCGAGCCCCTCCGGCGATTGAGGAGCGGGGTCCGGGGCGGAGCCCCCGGGGCATCAGCCGCGGTTCTGCCCGCGCTGCCTCAGCGCCGCGGCACGCCGGTACAGCTCGGCGGCCTCGCCGCTCCGCCCCAGCTGCTCCAGACAGTGCGCCTCATCGTTCCTGCTGGCCAGGGAGTCCACATGGGCCTCCCCGAGAACCCGCTCCCTGGCGGCAGCCACCGTGCGGTACTCGACGAGCGCGTCCTGCCACCGCCCCAGCCAGCCGAGACCGACCGCCACCTCCCGGTGACTGATGAGGGTGTCGACGTGGTCGGGGCCCAGGACCCGCTCACGGATCGCGCACACGTCGCGGGCCTCGGCGAGCGCCTCCTCCCAGCGGGCCATGCGGCCGAGGTTGACGCCGAGGCCGTGCCGGGCGCGCAGCGTCTCGGGGTCGCTGGGGCCGCTGACCCGGGCGCGGTCGTCGATCAGGTCGCGGTAGAGCGTGAGCGCCTCCGCGCTGCGTCCGAGCCGGCCCAGGCTGATGCCCACCTCGTACCGCGCCGCCAGGGTGTCCGGGTGGTCGGCGCCCAGCGCCTGCGCCCGGGCCTCGGCCACTTCGCGGTAGGTGCGCAGGGCCTCGCTCCAGCGCCCCAACTGGCCCAGTGTGTAGCCGACTTCGCAGCGGGTGACGAGCGTGTCGGGGTGGTCGGCGCCGAGCACGCGGGCCCGGGCGTCGGCGACCTCGCCCGCCATCCGGTACGAGTCCTCCAGGCGTCCGAGCCGGCTGAGGTTGAAGGCGAGGTTGTGGCGGCAGCGCAGGGTGTCGGGGTGATCGGGCCCCATGACGCGCTCGCGCGCCGCGAGGACCGCCGTGTACGCCTCGTGCGCCTCGAAGTGCCGGCCCAGCTTGCCCAGCACGTACCCCACTTCCTGGCGCGCCCCGAGCGTCTCGGGGTGGTCGGGGCCGAGCGCCCGCTCGCGCCCCTCGACCACGCGCCGGTACTCGCGCAGCGCGTCGGCGGCGCGCCCGGTGCGGCTCAGCGAGAAGGCGACCTCGTAGCGGCTGGCGAGGGTGTCGGGGTGATCGGGGCCGAGCGCGTGCTCCCGTTCGGCGGCGACCGCGCGGTGCACCTCGCCGGCCTCGGTCCAGCGGCCGAGCCGGCCGAGGCTGAGGCCCGCGTGGTGCCGGGAGGCGAGCGTGGCCAGCAACTCCGGTGCCGGTGCGGGGCGTTCGGACCGCTCACCCGATGCCGTCCGGGTTCCGGCGGCGGGCCGCGGGACCCAGTCACCGGCGAGGCCGGACGCGGTGTCGGGAGGGGTGACGCGCAGTCCCGGTCCGCCGGTGGCCTTGTGGCCGGTGCTCATGCCGCGCGTCCAGGACGGCAGGCGAGGCTCGCGCGGGCCCGACGGCCCGGTGCCGGTCTGCGGGTCCGGGCGGAGTGCGATCTGCGGGGCGCGCACCGTCGGCACGTACGCTCCGCGCGCCGAGCGTCCGGTGGCGATGCGACGCCCCAACTCCCGTGCGTCGCCGGGGCGTTCCTCGGGGTCCTTGGCGAGCAGGTCGAGGATGATCCGGTCGACGTAGAGAGGCAGTTCGGGCCGGTGGCTGCGGGGCGGCTCGGGCGGGGTGTCCCGGTGTCCGACGAGGACGGCCCACGCGTCGTCCAGGTCGAACGGCGGCGCGCCCGTGGCGATCTCGTACAGCACGCACCCCAGCGAGTACAGGTCGCTGCGCTGGTCGACGTGGATGCCGCCGATCTGCTCGGGGGACATGTAGTGCGGGGTGCCCATGGCGATGCCGGTGCCGGTGAGCCGGGCGGTGAAGCCGATGTCGTGGCCGAGGCGGGCGATGCCGAAGTCGCAGATCTTCGCCGTGCCGTCGGCCAGGCGCACGATGTTGGCGGGCTTCAGGTCGCGGTGCACGATGCCCTGTTCGTGGGTGTAGGCGAGGGCGGACGCGACCTGCTCGGCCATGTCGACGACGTCGTCCACGGCCAGCGGATGATGCCGGTTGTCCTCCAGGAGCTGACTGAGGTTCCTGCCCTCCAGGAGCTCCATCACCAGATACAGGACGCCCTCGTACTCGCCGAAGTCGTGCACGACGGTGATGCCGCGGTGCTGCAGCGCCGCCGCGACCCGCGCCTCTCTGCGGAAGCGCTCCCGCAGCACGCGGGTGAAGGACTGGTCCCGCTGCGGTCCGAGCGGCTTGAGGCACTTCACGGCGACGTGCCGCCCGAGCGACTCGTCGCGGGCACGCCGCACCTCGCCCATGCCGCCGCGGCCGATGCGCTCAAGCAGCCGGTACCGCCCGTGGATCAGCCTGATGCTCCCGGTCTCCCCCGACTCCGCCATGTCCCGCTGTCGCCCCCCGTAGCCTCGCTGCGCCCTCCCCGGCGGGCTCCGTCGTCACCGCCGGACAGACACGGGCGTGACGACGGGCCTAGTCCAGTATGGCTACCCATCTGCCGACTTTGTACGGTGCCGGGCGGGCGTCGGGGCCGAGTCTCGCCATGGCGCGCAGGATGTGTTTCGGGGGCAGTTGCCAGCGCACGCGGGCGGGAACGCAGCGCAGCGCCGTGCCCGTGGCGCGCAGGCGGCGGGTGACGACCGCGGGGGCGGGAGCGGGCCGTCCGTACAGGTCATGGGCGTGGGGCGGCAGTGCGGCGTACGCCAGATTGGCCACCCGCCGCCACAGCGCCTCGCGCGCCGGGACCAACAGCGCCTGGGTGGGCGGTCGTTGCAGGAAGTCGTCGACGACGCGGGCCTCCGGACCGGCGGCCAGTTCAGGCCGCACCTTCTCGAAGTACTCCCGCACCTCACTCTGGCTCGAAGGGACTTCGTCCGGGTCGAGGCCGACGAGGCGGGCGCTGGTGCGGTGCTCAGCGACGTACCGGTCGGCCTGGGCCTCGGTGAGCCTGAAGCCGGAGCGTCGCGCCACGTGCAGGTAGGAGTCGATCTCGGCGCAGTGCACCCACAGCAGCAGCCCGGGCTCGTCGACGCCGTACCGCTCCCCCGTGTCCGGGTCCGTGGCCGAGAGCATGCTGTGGATCTTGCGGACCCGCGCGCCCGCCTTCTCCGCCGCCTCGGTCGTCCCGTACGTGGTGGTCCCGACGAAGCTCGCGGTCCGCATCAGCCGGCCCCAGGCATCGCGCCGGAAGTCCGAATTCTGCATGACGCCGCGCACCGCGCGAGGGTGCAGCGCCTGGAGGTACAGGGCTCGCACGCCCGCCACCCACATCATGGGGTCGGCGTGCATCTGCCAGGTCACCGAGTCGGGCCCGAACAGCCCCGGATCCGCCGCACCCGCCCGCATCACGCGCGCCTCCTGTCGTCACCCTGGCCGACACGACCAGCTTACGCAGCCGTCGGTCTCAGCCGGTCCGCCAGGGACGGAGCTTCTCCGGGTTCCGCACCGCCCAGATGCGCCTGATCCGGTCGCCCGTGACCTCGAACGCGAACACGGTCACGAGCGTGCCGTCCTGCCGCGCCGCCAGGCCGGGCAGGCCGTTGACCGTGCATTCCAGGAACGTGGTGCGCTCACCCGACACCCGGGCGATCTCGGCGTAGGCGCGGGCGATCCGCTCTCCGCCCACGATCGGGTGCAGGTGGGTGACGGCCAGCCCGCCGCCGTCGGCGGTCGCGGTGGCGTCGGGGTCGAGCAGGCCGATCAGGGCTTCGATGTCCTGGGCCTGCCACGCCGTTCTGAACCGCCTGACGATGCCGGCCTGCCCGGCGCCCGGCCCCGCCGGGGTCCGCGCGGTGCGGATGCGGCGGCGGGCGGACGAGGCCAGCTGACGGCAGGCCGCCGGGGTGCGCCCGACGATGTCGGCGACCTCGCCGAAGGGATAGCGGAAGACGTCGTGCAGGACGAACGCGACGCGTTCGGCCGGGGTCATCGTGTCGAGGACGACCAGGAAGGCCATCGTCACCGACTCGTCGAGGGTGATCCGGTCGGCCGGGTCGGTCCCGCCGGCGCCGGAGGGACCGGTGATCCACTCCGTGGGTTCGGGCAGCGGCTCCGGGATCCAGCTGCCCACGTACGTCTCCCGCCTGGCCCGCGCCGAGCCGAGCAGGTTCAGGCAGATGCGGCCGGCGACCGTCATCAGCCAGGCGCCGGGCACCTCGATGTCCTGCCGCTCCCGTGCGGACATGGCGTACCAGCGGGCGTAGGTCTCCTGCACGACGTCCTCGGCGTCGGCAAGGGACCCGAGGAGTCGATAGGCGAGATTGATCAGCCGGCGCCGCTCGCTCATGATCGCGTCGAGGCCCGGATCGTCCTGATCGTCGCAGTGCTCTGCTCTGGTGGTCATCGTCTCGCCGTCTCCCTCGCCCGCTCCCGTGCCACTACCCGGTACGACAGGACAGCCCACCGGAATGTGAGGCCGAGGTGCCGCCTCACATTCCGCGCGGCTGCGTTGTCGTACCGGCGAGGACGACAACCAGAGGGAGAGGGGACGTCGATGCACGACTTCCAGGCCGTCGCGGACCGCGTCGAGATCGAGGCGCTGCGCGGCGAGTTCACCGACGCGGCGATGATGCGCGACCGGCCCCGCCTGGCGTCGCTGTTCACACCGGACGGCGTGCTGCGCATGCCCGACATCCCCGTCGAGCAGATCGGCCGCGAGGAGATCAGGGCCGGGGGCGAGCGGCTGCAGAGCCAGTGGGACTTCTTCGTACAGACCACCCACCCCGGCAGCATCGTGCTCGACGGCGACACCGCGACGGGCCGCGCCTACATCCATGAGCTCGCGCGGACCCTCGACGGACGCCAAGGTCTGAACTACGCCGTCTACCACGACCGTTACCGGCGCACCGCGGAGGGCTGGAGGTTCGCCGAGCGGGTGTACGAGGTCAGGTACCTCGACACCTCCCCGCTGGCGGGCACGGCACCCCGTGCGGCGCGGGGCGGCACCGGGACCGGCCCGGCTGAGGCCGCGTCGTTCACCGACCCGGCACCGGCCGAACGACTGGAGCGGGTGGCCGCCGCGCTGCGCGCCGGCGGCTTCGCCACCGAGATCCTCGACGACGCGGCGGCAGCACGCGTCCGCGTCAGGGACCTGATCCCCGAGGGGGCCGGCGTGTTCACCGGGGCCAGCGAGACGCTCCGGCTGTCGGGGATCGACGAGGACATCAACACCGGCGGCCGGTACGACGCGATCAGGCCGCGCCTGCTGGCCATCGACCGTGCCACCGGCGCCGACGAGATCCGACGGCTGGCCGCGAGCCCCGATGTCGTCGTCAACAGCGTCGCCGCGGTCACCGAGACCGGCTCGCTCGTTCTCGCCTCGGGCAGCGGCAGTCAGCTCCCGGCCAACGCGGGCGGCGCCGCCCACGCGATCTGGATCGTCGGCGCGCAGAAGGTCGTGCCCGACCTGAGCACGGCCCTGCGCCGCGTCGAGGAGCACGCCCTCCCGCTGGAGAACGCCCGCGCCCGGGCGGCGTACGGGATGCCCAGCGCCGTCAACCGCCTGCTCGTCCTCAACGCGGAACCCCGCCCGGGGCGCGGCACCGTCCTGCTGCTCCGAGAAGCCATCGGTTACTGATACGAACCACAGAAGTGACCTAGCGGCGCACCCGCGGCATCCCGAGTCCGATCCACGAGATGATCTCCCGCTGGATCTCGTTGTTGCCGCCGCCGAACGTGAAGATGACGGCCGACCGGTAGCCGCGTTCCAGTTCACCGTGGAGCACGGCGCCCGCGCTGCCCTCCTTCAGGGCGCCCGCGGCGGCGACCACCTCCATCAGCCAGGCGTACGCGTCGCGGCGTGCTTCGGAGCCGTAGACCTTCACCGCGGATGCGTCCTGCGGCATGAGGGTGCCTTCCTGGACGGCGTTCACCATCTGCCAGTTGAGGAGTTTCATCGCGTCGAGCTTGGTGTGGGTCTGGGCGAGCCGCTTCCTGACCCAGCCGAGGTCGATGACGCGGCGGCCGTCGGCGAGCTTGGTCTCCATGGCCCAGCGCTGGACGTCGTGCAGGGCGCGGATGGCCATGGTGCCGTGCGCGGCGAGGGTGACGCGTTCGTGGTTGAGCTGGTTGGTGATCAGGCGCCAGCCCTTGTTCTCGTCGCCGACGCGGCGCGCGGCGGGCACGCGGATGTTCTCGTAGTAGCTCGCCGTCGTGTCGTGCGAGGCGAGGGTGTTGATGACGGTGCAGGTGTAGCCCGGGTCGGAGGTCGGGACGAGCAGCATCGTGATGCCCTTGTGGGGCGGGGCGTCGGGGTCGGTGCGGACGGCGAGCCAGACCCAGTCGGCGGTGTCGCCGTTGGTCGTCCAGATCTTCTGCCCGTTCACGACGTAGTCGTCGCCGTCCCTGACCGCGCGGGTCTTGAGGGCGGCGAGGTCGGTGCCCGCGTCCGGTTCGCTGTAGCCGATCGCGAAGTCGAGCTCGCCCGAGAGGATCTTCGGCAGGAAGAACTCCTTCTGTTCCTCCGTGCCGAACTGCATGATCGTCGGGCCGACCGTGTTGAGCGCCATCAGCGGCAGCGGTACGCCCGCCTGGGCCGCCTCGTCGAAGAAGATGAACTGTTCCATCGGGGTCAGGCCCCGGCCGCCGTACTCCTTGGGCCAGCCGACCCCGAGCCACCCGTCGGCGCCGAGCCGGCGCACGGTCTCGCGGTAGAAACGCTTCTGGGCGGCCGGGTCCTCGTAGCGTGCGTACGCGTTGTCGGGCACGAGGTCGGCGAAGTAGGCGCGCAGCTCGGTGCGCAACTGCTGCTGCTCAGGCGTGTATTCGAGGTGCACGGCCCCTCCTGGCGGTCAACTGGGCGGCGTCGGCGCGGGTTTGACGGCGCACACAGTAGAACGCGTTCCAGAAATAGGGAATGCCGGGGACGGATCGGCCGTCAGTCGAGGATCGCCAGGAAGTCGGTACAGGCCCGCGCGCAGGCACGGCACTGCTCGGCGCAGTGCGCGGCGTCGGGGACCACGTCACAGGCGTGCGCGCCGTCCAGTACGACCGCGCGGCACCACTCGACCTGGAGCCGGAGCGCGTACTCGTCCTGGTGTGCGTCCTCCGCCAGGAGCCGGCAGGTCGCGTCGCAGACCTCGACGCACAGCAGCAGGGTGCGCCGCAGCCCGTGTCTGGCCCCGGCCCGACCGGCGTCCCGTTCCGCCGCGAGCCGGACGGGGCCGTGCGCCGGCGGGACGATGGGGCCCGGCTCGACGGAGCTGACGAACAGGGCGCCGACGCGGGCGCACTCGGCGCAGCTCTGGGCGCAGGCGAACCGGTCCTCGAGGAAGCGGACGAGGTCGTCCTTCGGCGTCTCGGTCATCAGGGCGGGGTCAGCGGCCTCGGTGGTCTCGGTGCGGAGGTACGGATACTTGTTCGTGGAGGCCACAGGCCCGGCTCCTCTCCAGGGGACGTCTGCTCGCGCAGGCGGGTAGCCGGATCCCGGGTCCCCAAACCGGGCGGCCGGACGCCGTCGCGGTAATTCCTTTGCGGCCCACGGTCCACGGGGTTACGTTCTGCCCGCCCCATCGCCACCGACTCAGGAGTGCCCTTGCCGCACGTGCCGCCGCAGCCGACCCCGCTCATCGATCCGCATGCCACGGCGGGCACGCGTCGCCTCGTCTGGCTGGCGCAGGACGCGCAGGGCGATCCCGTGGGGACGGCGTCGCTGCGCCTGTTCGACCGCGACGGGCAACGGCATCTGGCCGAGCTGGTGATCCGGGTGCATCCGGCCGAGCGGCGCGCGGGAGTGGGCTCCCGATTGCTCACGGCCGCCGTCGGCGCCGCCCGCGAGGACGGCCGGCGCTCCGTGCTCGCCTCGGCGGACGGCGACTCCCCCGGTGAACTCTTCCTGGCGGCGCGGGAGTTCCGCAGAGTGCTCCGTCTGACGTACTCGCGGCTCGTGCTCGCCGACGCGGATGTCCCGGCCCTCACGGCGGCGGCCGGGCGGGTCCCCGCCGGCTACCGGCTCGTGGAGTGGGACGGCACGGTCCCGGACGCCCTGGCCGCGTCGTTCGCGGCGTCGCGCCGGGCCATGGACGACATGCCGATGGACGACGCCGACCACGGCCGCGTCGAGTGGGACGTGGCGCGGGTACGAGCCGTCGCCGAGGCCGTGGCGCGCCGCGGCGACCTGCTGCACACGGCCGCCGCGATCGACACGGCGGACGGTTCGGTGGCCGGATTCACGGAGCTGGTCGTGCCGGGCGCCCGCGAGGGCGACGGGGAGCACTACGGCACGGGGGTGCTGCCGGAGCACCGGGGCAGGGGGCTGGCCCGCTGGATGAAGGCGGATCAGATCCTGCGGGTGCGCGAGCGCCATCCCCGGCTGACCGGGCTCGTCACGGACACCGCGGACAGCAATACGCCGATGCGCACGGTCAACGACGCGCTCGGCTACGTACCGACGCATCGCTCGTGCACCTACCAGCTGGACCTCTAGCGGCACAACACCCCCATCGGGCCTGACGCCCGGCGGGGGCTTCGTCCGCACGGTTCACCGGATCTTGGTTTACGGGACCGGGCTCCGGTTACTCACCATCGGTACCAGCGCGACCGCGATCCGCCTTCGGTCGTGCCGCGTACCAGGAATCCGAGCAGCCACAGAACCAGGACGAAAGCCATCACAGTCATTCCCTCTCTGCGCACCGAGTCCCGGCAAACGCCCCTCATACAATGCGAGTTGACGACGTGAGCGAGAACACGAAGTCCGGCACGTCCGAGGACCGCAGGACCCGGCTGACGGTCCTGGTGGCCCTCGCCGCCAATCTGCTCATCGCCGTGGCGAAGGCGGTCGGCGGTCTGATCGCCGCGTCTCCCGCGCTGCTGTCGGAGGCGGCGCACTCGGTGGCCGACAGCCTCAACGAGGTGTTCCTCCTCGCGGCGCTGCGCCGCAGCCGCCGCCCCGCGGACCACCGGCATCCCTTCGGGTACGGCAAGGAGCGGTTCTTCTGGTCGCTGCTGGCCGCGGTCGGCATCTTCGTGATGGGCGGCTGCTTCTCCTTCTTCCAGGGCTTCGAGGCGCTGACGACACCCGCCGCCGAGGAGTCCCGCACGGGCTATGTCGCCGGGCTCGTGGTCCTCGGCGTGGCACTGCTCGCCGAGGGCGCCTCCCTGGTCCGTGCCGTCCACCAGGTCAGGGCGCAGCCCGGCGAGGGCGTCGGCGCCGACCCCGCGCTGCGCACGGTCCTCGCCGAGGACAGCACGGCGGTGGCCGGGGTGCTGCTGGCCGCGGGTGGCATGGTGCTGCACAGGGTGACGGGCGACATCGTCTGGGAGGCGTCGGCGTCGCTGGCGATCGGCGTGCTCCTGGTGTACGTCGCGTACCGCCTCGGCAGGAGCGCGCGAGACCAGCTGATCGGCGAGGCCGTCGATCCGGAGCTGCGCCGCGGCATCCGCGAACTCCTGGACGCACAGCCGGAGATCGACTACCTGGCGGCGCTGCACACGATGCGCCTGGGCATGGACTCGACGCTCGTCGCGGCCCGCGTCGATCTGACGCCCGGGATCGACAGCGAGCGCCTGGAACTGGTCAGCGAGCGCATCAAGCGCAGCATCCGGAACACCTGGCCCGAAGCGGATCAGGTGTTCCTCGACGTGGTGGAGGTGCCGCGCCGGGTACGTGACCGGCCCCCGGCCACCAGGTGATTCGGGGGGACGAACGCGGGTACTCGCGGAGCCATGGCGAGCGCCGGCCTCGTCGGCGGGCAGGGGAGGTCCCATGAGCCAGGTGGAATCGGCGGTGCTGGTCCTGGACTGTGCGGAGCCGGAGGAGCTCGCGGAGTTCTACCGGGTGCTGCTCGACGGCGAGCTCGAGCGGCCGGCCGGCGACAACCGCATCGAGCTCGTCGGAGCGGGCGGCACCCGCATGGCGTTCCGCCTCGACCTCAATGCCGCCCCGGCCAGCTGGCCGCGCCCCGACGACTCCCAGCAGGCCCACCTGGACCTGCTGGTGGCCGTGGAGCACCTGGACGAGGTGGAACGCCAGGTGATCGGGCTCGGCGCGCGGCCGCTGGAGACGCGTGGCAACGTGGGACGGACCGAGACGCGTCTGTACTGCGACCCCGCCGGCCATCCGTTCTCCCTGCGCAGTGTGAGGGACCGTGCGCAACCGAAGTCGAACTGACCGAGAAGCGAGCGGCTCCCGCCCGGACCACCGACCGGGCGAGCCCACGGCGGGGGCGAGGGGGCCCCGGCGCGGCCGGAGCGAGTCCGTCGAGGAGCGGGCCGACCGGCAGTGGTCGGAGCTCATCCAGGAGCTGCGGGTGGCCCTGACCGGGGTGCAGATCCTCTTCGGATTCCTGCTCACCGTGGTGTTCACCCCGCGCTTCCCGGACCTCTCCGACACCGATCGCACCATCTACATCGTGACGGTCGTCCTCGGGTCCGCGGCGACGGGCGCCCTGATCGGCCCGGTGTCCTTCCACCGGCTGGTCACCGGTCGACGGATCAAACCGCAGGCGGTGGCCTGGGCCTCCCGCCTGACCTTCGTGGGACTCGTGCTGCTGCTGTGCACGCTGGTGTCGGCGCTCTTCCTGATCCTGCGCATCGCGATGCACGACCCGTTCGCCCCCGTGCTCGTCGCCGTGCTCCTGGCCTGGTACCTGCTGTGCTGGTTCCTGCTGCCCGCCTGGGCACGCGCCCGCTACACGGAAGAGGACACCGAAGACACCGAGGACGCCGAGGATGACCAGGCCGTCGAGTACGCCGGCGAGGGCGCCGAGGACGGCAGCAAGGACCCGAGCGCCACTTGACGCACTGTGCGCACCTTCGATCGCTCGATGAACACAAAAGACCGTCTGCCTAGCCGTCTACAAGCCGAATCAGCCCACATTCGCCCGAGAAGAGGTCTCAACATGAACGAACGACTACGCGCACCGCACCCCGCGGAGACCAAGCACGAGGTCAGAGGCCGCATCCGCACCTGCCGCCCGGCCCACCGCGACGGACGCGATCCCTCCGAACCCGACAGGGACCGGGATCCGGACTGGAATCTGGTGCGCGGAGAGGACTGAGACCCCTCTTCCGCCGCCCGCGTTCCGGCATATGCTGTCGGTGCCGAAGAGGGGAGGCACCCGGCGATGCCCACCGCTGCACGGCCCAGAATCCTGCTCGTCGACGATCGCGACGACACCCTGTTCGCCATGGAGAGCGCCCTCGCCCCGCTCGGCTATCCGGTGGACCGGGCGAACACCGGGGACGACGCCCTCAAGGCGGTCCTGCGCGGCGGCGTCGCGGTGGTCCTCCTGGACGTCCTGATGCCCGACGTCAGCGGCTTCGAGGTCGCTCATTACATGGCGCGCCTGGAACAGACCCAGGACATCCCGATCATGATGATCACCGGCGCCGGACAGGACCCCGCGCTCGCCGCCAGAGCCTTCGAGCTCGGCGTCGCCGACTACGTCGTCAAGCCCATCGAGCCGTGGGTGATGCGGACGAAGGTCCGCTATCTGTACGAGACGAGCCAGCGCCTGCGCGTATTGCGGGAGCGGCTGCGTGCGTACGACGACGACGGATCACCCCCCGCCCCGGCGGCCGGCTTCGAAGGCCACCCCCTGCCCCGGCCGGCCTGACCCCGCCCCCTCTTCCGCCCGCGACGGTGTCGATGCTCACACCAGGTCAGGGGCGACCTCCCAGCATGTGGTTGTACAGTACAACTTGGTTAAGAGTTGTATAAGCCAACCTATGGAGGTCCTGCCCATGCCCGCCGACCACAGAGCTCAGCGGCCCGAGAGCGCGGGTGCCGTACGCGGGGTGGTACGCGGGGCGGCGAACGGCGCGCACAACCCGGCGCTGCGCCACGTCCTGACGCATCTGCTCACCCCGCTCCTGATGTGCGTGGGCATGGGGCTCGCCTACCTCGGCGCCTTCGCGTCGCCCGAGCCGCACCATCTGCCGGTCGCCGTCGTCGGCTCCGGTCCGCAGGCCAAGGTGTTCGCGCAGACCGTGAAGGACAAGGCGGGCGACGCCCTCGACGTGCGCACCCTCGGCACCCGCGCCGCCGCGGTCGACCAGCTCAGGACGCGGGACATCGACGGCGCGTACGTGCTCGGCGGCAAGGCGCCGGAACTGATCGTCGCGTCGGCGGGCTCCGACACGACGGTCTCCGTGGTCGAGAAGATCTTCACGCCCGTCGCCGCGCAGCGGGGCGAGCCGCTCGAGGTGACGGACGTGGCGCCCCCGGTGTCCGACGACCCGACGGGGCAGGGCCTGTTCTTCCTGCTCGTCGCGCTGAGCATCGGCTCGTACGCCTCGGTGGCGGTCCTGGGCGGCGCCGGGGCCGCGCTGCGGATGCGGACGCGGGCGCTCCTCGCGGTCGGCGTCTCCGCGGTGGTGAGCCTGATCGGCGCGGCGTTCGCGGGGCCGGTCTTCCACCTCGCGCACACGAACCTGTGGGGCCTGTGGGGCATGGCCTGGGTGTACTCCGCGGGGATCCTGCTGATCGGCGTCGGTCTGCACACGTTCCTGAAGCGGTGGACGACGCTCGCCGTGATGGTGCTGTTCGTGATGCTCAACTTCACGAGTTCCGGCGGCATCTTCCGCCCCGAGCTGCAGAACGGGTTCTTCGGGAGCCTGCACGCCTTCTGGAACGGCGCCGGCTTCGTCGAGGGCGCCCGCAGCCTCCTGTATTTCGACCACTACGGCCTGGGCCGCTACGTGTGGACGCTCGTGGCGTGGCTCGCGGTGGGCGCGGTCGTGCTCGCGGTCGCTGCGCTGGCCGAACGGCGCCGGGAGCGGGCAGTCGTTGTGACCGCGGCCGCCGACCCGGCCCCCACGGCCCCGGCCACCGACCCGGCCGCGCAGGAAGCCGATGTCGAGGAGGAGCTGGAGGAGACCGTCGGCGTCTGACGCGCCGCTCCCCCGCACGGCACGGTGCCCCGCGCTCGTCGAGAGCGCGGGGCACCGTCGCGTACGTCATCCACGTCGCACAGGGCCTCAGACGCCGTGCGGCAGCTTCTTCGCGCGGTTGCGCAGCATGAACGCCTCGACGATCTCGACGACGCCCATCGCCACCAGCCAGCAGCCGCCGACGAGGGTGAGGACGGCGACCGACTCGAACGGCGAGACGATGAGCACGATGCCGGCCAGGGCGCTGACGATCCCGAGGAAGACCTGCCAGCCGCGCGCGGGCATCGCGGGGTCGGACGCCGCCGCGGCGGTCTGGGTGATGCCGCGGAACAGCCACCCGATGCCGATCCACAGGGCGAGCAGCAGGATCGACTGCATCGAGCCTCGGAAGCAGAACAGCCCCAGCAGGATCGAGACGGTGCCGCTGATGAACGCCATCACGCGCAGGCCCGTCGTCACATGCGTGCCGAATGCCGTGACCAGCTGGAAGACACCGCTGACCACGAGATAGACGCCGAACAGGACGCCCGCCGCCCACAGCGAGGCGCCCGGCCAGACGAGGACGAGCACCCCGAGGATCAGGGCGGCGACGCCCGCGAGGAGGACCGCCTGCCAGGCCATGTCGGCGAGTCTGCCGAGCGGGCCCTCGGGGCCGCGTGACGGCTCCTCCCGGTCGGCGCTGCGGTGCGTGCTCTGCGGGTCGTACGGTGCTTGGGTCATGTTCGACTCTTCGCACCGGCACCTGGCACCCACCAGCCGGGTGGACCGAACGGGTGACCTCAGGCGGGGGCGGGCTCGGGGTGCCGCACCGACAGGGCCAGGGAGTCGTCCGCGACGTCGACCACGATCGTGTCACCCGGGTCGGCCTCCCCGGAGAGCAGCAACGAGGCGAGCCGGTTGTCGAGTTCGGCCTGGATCGTGCGGCGCAGCGGGCGCGCTCCGAACTCGGGCTGGTGACCGTGGGCGACCAGGAGCTTCTTCGCCGCCTCGGTGACGTCGAGGGTCATGCCCTGGGCGTGGACGCGCCGCCTGCTCTGGTCCAGGAGGTGTTCGACGATCTCGCCGAGGTCGTCCTGGGTGAGCCCGTGGAAGACGATGATGTCGTCGATGCGGTTGAGGAACTCGGGCAGGAAGCGGGCCCGCAGCTCGTCCATCAGCGCGTCCTTCAGCGTCTGGTCGAGCGCCCCGTCCTCTCCCTGGCCGTCGCCGCGGTGGGCGAGGATGCGCTGCGCGCCGATGTTCGAGGTCATGATGACGACGCAGTTGCGGAAGTCGACGGTGCGGCCCTGCGAGTCGGTGAGGCGGCCGTCGTCGAGCACCTGCAGCAGGGTGTTGAACACGTCGGGGTGCGCCTTCTCCACCTCGTCGAACAGCAGCACGCTGTAGGGCCGGCGGCGGACCTTCTCGGTGAGCTGCCCGGCCTCCTCGTGGCCGACGTATCCGGGCGGTGCCCCGACGAGCCGGGAGACGGTGTGCTTCTCCTGGAACTCGCTCATGTCGAAGCGGATCATGCGGTCCTCGTCGCCGAACAGCAGCTCCGCGAGCGCCTTGGCCAGTTCGGTCTTGCCGACGCCGGTGGGGCCGAGGAAGAGGAACGAGCCGACGGGCCGGTTCGGGTCGCCCATCCCGGCGCGGTTGCGACGCACGGCCTGCGCGACGGCGGTCACCGCCTCGTCCTGGCCGACGACCCGCTCGTGCATCGCCTCCTCCAGCTTGAGGAGCTTGTCCTTCTCGGTGGCGGTGAGCTGTGCGACGGGGATGCCGGTACGGCGCGAGACGACGTCGGCGATGTCGTCGGCGGTGACCTCGACGACGCCCTCGCGACGCTCCTCGACCCCGGCCAGCTCGCCCGTCACCTCGGCGATCCGTGCCTTGATCCCGGAGGCCTTCTCGAAGTCCTCGTTGGCGACGGCCTCGTCCTTCTCCCGCTTCAGCTTGGCCAGTTCGTCCTCGCGGCTGACGACCTCGGTGGAGCGGCCGCGACTGCGCAGGCTCACCCGGGCACCGGCCTGGTCCATCACGTCGATGGCCTTGTCGGGCAGGAAGCGGTCGCCGATGTAGCGGTCGGAGAGCTCGGCCGCCGCGGCCAGCGCGCCGTCGCCGAAGCGGACCTGGTGGTGCGCCTCGTACGTGTCGCGCAGGCCTTCCAGGATGAGCACCGTCTCCTCGACGGTCGGCTCGGGGATCATGACGGGCTGGAAGCGGCGCTCCAGCGCCGGGTCCTTCTCGACGTACTTGCGGTACTCGTCGATGGTGGTGGCGCCGACGACATGGAGCTCCCCGCGCGCCAGGGCGGGTTTGAGCATGTTGCCGGCGTCCATGGAGCCCTCGCCGGTGGCGCCCGCGCCGACGACGGTGTGCAGCTCGTCGATGAAGAGGATGACGTCACCGCCCGCCTCCTGGACGTCCTCGATGACCTTCTTGAGGCGTTCCTCGAACTGTCCGCGGTACTGGGCCCCCGCGACCATCGCGGACAGGTCCAGCGAGACGACCCGCTTGCCGTCGAGGATGTCGGGCACCTCGCCCGCCACGATGCGCTGCGCGAGGCCCTCGACGATGGCGGTCTTGCCGACACCGGGCTCGCCGATGAGCACGGGGTTGTTCTTGGAGCGCCGGGAGAGGATCTCGACGGTCTGCTCGATCTCGTCGGCCCGCCCGACCACCGGGTCCAGCTTGCCGGCCTTCGCCTCCTCGGTGAGGTCACGGCCGTACTCGTCGAGGGTGGGGGTGTTGCTGTTCGGCGGACCGCCGGCCGCGGCGGGCACGCCGTCCGCGCGGGCCGCCGTGTCGGTGACGCCGCGCAACCGGTCCGCGTCCGTGCCCTGGGCCCGCAGCAGCCGGGCCGCGCCCGTGTCCGGGCTGTCGAGCAGGGCGCCGAGGATGTGCTCCGGGCCGATGTACGAGACCCCCGCGGCCTGGGAGAGCGCGTGCGCGGCGGTCAGGGTGCGCTTGGCGGCCGGGGTGAGGCCGGGCTGGGCGGACGGTACGGCACTCTCGGCGGGCAGGATCTCCGCGATCGTCCGGGCGAGCGCGTCGGGGTCGGCGCCGGCCTGCGCCAGCAGGCTGCGCGCCGGGTCGACCTGGGTCGCCGCCCACAACAGGTGCTCGGTGTCCAGGTCCGAACTGCCGTCCTCCACCGCCCTGTTGGTGGCGAGTCCGATCAGTTCGCGCGCCGAATCGGTGAGCAGCCGTCCGATCGGTACGCGCTGCACCGCGGGCGGCGCCGACCCCGGGGACATGCCGAAGAAGCGGTTGAGGAGCTCGCCGAAGGGGTCGGGCGATCCGAGGGGCGATCCGAAGGACATCGACATGGCGGGGTCTCCCGGTAGGACGTCACGGCAACACCTCTCACTGAAGCAACACCTCGCCCGCCTCGCAAAGCGTGGGAAAGCAGCACAATGGGCCCATGAACGCAATTCCGCCGTCCGGCCCGTACCCGGTCCGCCGCGTCTACGACCCGCCCGCCCCGTCCGACGGCACACGCCTGCTGGTCGACCGCCTGTGGCCGCGCGGGATCTCCAAGGAACGGGCCGCCGTCGACGAATGGCTGAAGGACATCGCGCCGTCCAAGGAGCTGCGCTCCTGGTACCACGAGGACCGCGCGGGGCGGTACGCGGAGTTCGCCGAGCGCTACGGCGCGGAGCTGGCCGACCCGGTCCGCGCCGGCCTGGTCGGCCATGTCCGCACCCTGGCCCGGCGGGGTCCCGTCACGCTGGTGACGTCGGTGAAGGACGTCGAGCACAGCCACGTACCCGTGCTCGCCCGCCACCTGGAGGGATCCTGAGCCGCGTCAGGCCGCCAGGCAGACCGTGCCGCGCGTCCCGGCGCCGGATGCGCCCGATCCGAGCGCGGTGACCGCGGTGACCGCGGTGACGGGGACCGGCCCGCGCACCTGCGCGGCCCGCGCCAACTCGCCCTGCGCGAGCGACAGTACGTCGACGAGCCCGAGCCCGAGCGCACCGGCCGCGGCGGCGAGCATCTCCGAAGAGGCCTCCTTGCGGCCGCGCTCCACCTCGGAGAGGTAGGGCATGGAGATCCCCGCGACGTCGGCCACGTCCTGCAAGGTCCGTCCCTGCGCCCGGCGCCGACGGCGCAGCACGTCCCCGACGACATGCCGCAACAGCGGCTCCTGAGCGGCGGCGGGACGGGGCCTGCGGGTCTCGTGGTTGGTCATCGGCTCAGCGTACGGCGGGGCGGCCGTGCCGGGACCCGGCTTCGCCCAGGGCGATATCGGCGGGCCGGCCGGTCGCGTGCGCCCTGACCCGAGAAGTGCGGAGCCTACGACGCCCGCGGACGTTCCCAGTCGCACGGCGGGGAGGGGCAGGCGTGCGCGTCGTGCTCCTTGAGCGCGACGCTCACCAGGCTCAGCAGCAACTGCACGTCCGTGTCGCACTCCAGGAGCACGGTGATCCAGGAGGCCCCGGGATGCACACGGATGGCGCTGTTGTGCCGCAGTTGGGGCAGGAGCCGCTGCACCACCGTCGCGGTGAGGTACAGATCGGCGCTGTCGTCGGCGTGGAAATGGACGAGTTCGTGGCCCGCCGCGCCGAAGGCGTGCCCAACCGAGCACCGGGGCGGGCCACTTACCAGGTTCGGCCATGTCCCGAGTTCGGTCATGGCGCGCTGGGCCGCGGTCATGCCTCCATCCTCGCGCACGCTTCACCTGGAGGACCACCCCCAGCAACCCCCGCGTACTTGCACGTTGTTGACGCGGGGGGCCACTGGACGTCACCGGGGCCCGAAGGAGGTCACCGCTCGCCGCGCTCGGCCTCCCGGCGACGCAGCTCGCGGCGGGCGATGGTCCGCTTGTGCACCTCGTCGGGGCCGTCGGCGAGGCGCAGGGTGCGCAGGTGCGCGTACATGCTCGCGAGCGGGAAGTCGTCGCTGACGCCCGCGCCGCCGTGCACCTGGATGGCGCGGTCGACGACCTTCAGGGCGACCTCGGGGGCCGCGACCTTGATGGCGGCGATCTCGGTGCGGGCCTGCTTGTTGCCGACGGTGTCCATCAGGTACGCGGCCTTGAGGGTCAGCAGCCGCGCCATGTCGATCTCGATGCGGGCCTCGGCGATCCAGTCCTGGATGTTGGCGCGGTCGGCGACGGGCGCGCCGAACGTGGTGCGCGCCTGCGCCCGGTCGATCATCAGGTCCAGGGCGCGTTCGGCCATGCCGAGGGAGCGCATGCAGTGGTGGATGCGGCCGGGGCCGAGCCGCGCCTGGCTGATCATGAAGCCGTCGCCCTCGCCGGCGAGCAGGGCCGTGGTGGGGACCCGTACGTTCTCGAAGAGCACCTCGGCGTGGCCCTCGCGGTCCTGGTAGCCGAAGACGGGCAGGCCGCGCAGGACGGTGACGCCGGGGGTGTCGAGCGGCACGACCATCATCGACTGCTGCCGGAAGGCAGGCCCGTCCGGGTCGGTCTTGCCCATGACGATGAGGACCCGGCAGTGCGGGTGGAGGGCGTTCGAGGTCCACCACTTGCGGCCGTTGAGGACGTAGTCGTCGCCGTCGCGCTCCATCCGCATCTGGATGTTGCTCGCGTCCGAACTGGCCACGGCGGGTTCGGTCATGGCGAACGCGGAGGCGATCTCGCCGGCGAGCAGCGGCTTGAGCCACTTCTCCTTGTGTTCGGCGGTGCCGAAGAGCGTGAGGACTTCCATGTTGCCGGTGTCGGGCGCGTTGCAGTTGGTGGCCTCGGGTGCCAGGTGGGCGCTGCGGCCCATGATCTCGGCGAGCGGCGCGTACTCGAGGTTGGTGAGGCCGGGGCCCCATTCGGGGTGCGGGTGGAAGAGGTTCCACAGGCCGCGCTTCCTCGCCTCGGTCTTCAGCTCCTCGATGACCGGCGGGTGGAAGTGCGGGTCGCCGGACTCGGCCATCTGCGCGGCGTACACCGCCTCGGCGGGATAGATGTGCTCGTCCATGAAGGCGAGCAGTTTGTCCTGGTACTCCTTGGCCTTGTCGGACGGCTCGTACACGGGTCCTCCCACGGGTGTCTGATGCGGTATCAGTGGTGATCCAGCGGCGCGAGCAGCCGGGCGAGTCCGGCCGCGGTGGTCGGGGCGTCGCGGTGCACGACACCGGCGATGCCGAGCCGGGCCGCGGCCGTGATGTTCTGTTCGAGGTCGTCGACCATGACGGTCTCCTCAGGCCGCACGCCGAGCTGTTCGCAGGCGATCGCGTACGCGCGCCGCGAGGGTTTGCGCACGCCGATCTCGCCGGACACGGTGCGGGCGTCGAACAGGGCGGGCAGGTCGAACCCCGCGTAGCAGTCGTCACCGAGGGAGTTGGAGAGCATGCCGACCCGGTATCCGTCGGCCCGCACCTTCGCCACGAGGGCGACCATCTCGGCGTCGGGACGCAGCCGCGCCTGCAGCCCGCTCACGAGGCCCGGCCCGTCGTCGACGGCGACCCCGTGGGCCCGCAGCCGCGCCGCGAAGCCGTCCTCGAACTCCCGCTGCCCGATGCGCCCTTCCTCGTGCGCCACGAGCAGCGCGGCGCTCTCCTTGTCCTTCGACAGCAGCCGCAGCAACAGGCCCGGCTCGGCGCCGAGTTCGCGCCCCAGTCCCTCGAAGGCGGCGACGACGCTCGTGGTGAGGACACCGCCGAAGTCGAAGAGGACCGCGCGGCGCGCGGGAGACTCGGTCATCGCACGGCCTCCTGGTAGCGGCGCATGCCACGCAGCCACCGGTCGTAGTCGCTGCCCTTGTGGCGGAAGAAGTCGAGCACCTGCGGATGCGGCAGGACGAGGAACCGTTCGTCACCGACGGCCGCCACCACCCGGTCGGCCACGTCGAGCGGCCGCAGCAGGTCCCCGGAGTCGAGCACGGCGCGGGCGGCGGCGCGTTCGGCGGGGTCGGTGGAACGGGTGCCCGCCATGAGCAGCTCGGTCTCGACGCCCTGCGGGCACAGACAGCTCACCCGCACGCCCCGGTCGCCGTACGTGACCGAGAGCCATTCGGCGAAGGCCACGGCGGCGTGCTTGCTCACGGAGTACGTGGCGGAGCCGATCTGTGTCAGGAGGCCGGCGGCCGAGGCGGTGCTGAAGAAGTAGCCCTGACCGCGCTCCAGCCAGCCGGGGACGAGGAGCCGGGCGGCGCGCACGTGCGCCATGACGTTCACGTCGAGGGCACGGCTCCACTCCTCCTCGCTCGCGTCGAGACCGGCGCCGCCGCCGACCCCGGCGTTGGCGAAGTACAGGTCGACCGGGCCGAACCGCTCCTGCGCCGCGTCGATCAGGGCGCGCAGGTCGTCGGTGTCCGCGGCGTCGGCCGCCCGGCCCGCGACACGCTCCCCGTGCTCCTCGGCCAGCCGCCGCACGGTCGCGTCGAGGCGTGCCGCGTCGAGGTCGGTGAGCTGGACCCCGCGGGCCCCGGCCTCCAGGAGGCGCTGCGCGACGGCGGCTCCGATACCGCCCGCGGCCCCGGTGACCACGGCGACCCTGTCCTTGATCAGCATGCGCATCTCCCCTTCTCGGCACGGCCATCGGCACCGTACTTGAATCCGGGTTCAGGTTCAATGGAGGGCGGGCAGCGGGCTCGAGGCCTGTGGAGCCGGCCGGGATCCCCTTGCGGACCTGGGCTGATAGCATCCACGGCCACCGGCGGGGTACACGGTGCCCCACCTGCCCGCACCTGCTCGAACGACAGTGAATGGACCGACTTGACTGCCCAGGCCCCGGCCGCTGACGGCGGCCAGAAGCAACCGATCACACCCCGCAGCGCCCGGGGCGTCAGGACGCGCAATGCCCTGATCACGGCCGCGCGCGAGGTCTTCGAGCGCGACGGGTACCTCGACGCGCGGATCACCGACATCTCCAAGGCCGCGCACGTCGCCTCGGGGTCGTTCTACACGTACTTCAACAGCAAGGAAGAGATTTTCCAGGCGCTGGTGGAGCAGGTGCAGGAGGAGATGCTCCACCCGCATCTGCGTGAGCGCACCGGGATCACCGATCCGCGGGAGCTCATCGACGCCTCGAACCGCGAGTACCTGCGCGCGTACAAGAAGAACGCGCGGTTGATGGCGTTGTTCGAGCAAGTCGCCCAGGTCGACGAGCAGTTCATGAAGCTGCGCATCGAGCGGGGCAACGCGTTCGCGCGGCGCAACGCCAAGCTGATCCGGTCACTTCAGGAGAGCGGCGCGGCCGACGCGAGCCTGGATCCGCTGGTCACGGCGCACGCCCTGTCGGTGATGGTGAGCCGCATGGCGTACATGGTGTTCGTGCTCGGGCAGCGCATTCCGTACGAGCGCCTGGTGACGACGCTCAACAAGATCTGGGAGAACGGGCTTCAGCTCGCGGAGCCCGAGGCCTGAGCGGCGCGGGCGGCGCGGAGGTCCAGCACGTCCAGGGCGCGCCGCCCCCAGCGCAGGTACTCCTCCTCCAGGGCGATGCCGCCCAGCAGCGTCAGGTAGGGGCCGACCCGCTCCCCCTCCACGAGGAACTCCGCCTCGCCGAGGCCGCCGAGCAGATGCCGGCGCACCCTCTCGTAGCGGGCGAGCTTGCCCTGCGCCCAGGCCATCCGCTCCTCGATGTGCGCGCGCACCGCGTCGAGGTCGCCGACGTCGACGGCCTGCACCTTCACCATGAGTTCGTCGCGCATCGCCATCGGCTTCGGCTGCTTCGCCGTGAACGCGACGAGATCGGCGCGGCCCGCCCCGGACAGCGTGAACATCCGCTTGTTCGGCCTGCGCTCCTGCGGCACGACCCGCGCGTCGATGAGTCCCTCGGCGGCCAGCCGGTCCAGCTCCCGGTAGAGCTGCTGCGGCGTCGCGGCCCAGAAGTTCGACACCGAGACGTCGAAGATCTTCGCCAGGTCGTATCCGGAGGCCTCGCCCTCCAACAGGGCGGCCAGGACCGCGTACTTGAGAGACATATGGACACCTTACAGCTCGGCGATTATTCTCTCTCGCACCTATTCAAATAGTTGTCTATCAAGAACGAGGTGGCGTCCATGCATCCCTTCCGCGCGGCGGTGGAGAAGGGCGATCTGGCGGCGGTCGAGGACTTGCTGGCCGAGGACGTGGTGTTCACCAGCCCGGTCGTGTTCAAGCCGTACCCGGGCAAGGCGATCACCGCGGCGATCCTGCGGGCGGTCGTCCGGGTCTTCGAGGATTTCCGCTACGTACGCGAGATCGAGGGCGCCGACGGGCGTGACCACGCGCTGGTCTTCGAGGCCCGGGTCGGCGACCGGCAGATCACCGGCTGCGACTTCCTGCACTTCGACGAGGACGGCCTGATCGACGACTTCATGGTGATGGTCCGGCCGCTGTCGGCGGCGCAGGCGCTGCAGGAGGCGATGGCCGCGCAGTTCGAGCGGATCTCGCGGGAGGCGGCCGGCGCCTGACCGTCACTCCTGGTGAGCCGACCTCAGGAGGTGGTCCCGCACGAGAGTGACGTGCGGGTTGGTCGACGAGCCGGGGCGCTGGACGAGGAAGGTGGTGTTGATCGGGGCGTCGTCCGGGTCGTGCAGCGGCACCAGCGCGCCGGAGGCCAGCTCGTCCGCGCACAGGTAACGGGGCAGCACGCTGAATCCGGCGCCGCCGGCCACGGCCGCGATCACCCCGCGCAGATCGGGCACGGTCACGGCGGGGGTGCGGGTCAGGCGGCTGCCGAAGACGTGGCGCCAGTAGCGGCGGACGATCGGCAGGTCTTCGGCGTACGCGACGAGCGGCACACCGTGCAGGGCGGCCGGGCCCTCGGTGACGAGGCGCGTTCCGATCCGCTCGGCCCAGGCGGGCGCGGCGACGAGGACGAACTCCTCGTCGGCGAGCGGCGCCGAGGCCAGGGTCCGGCCGCGCGGCCGGACGGTGGCGACGACCAGGTCGTGCCGTCCGGCGCGCAGCGCGTCGAGCAGGTCGTCGGTGAGGCCGAACGCGATCCGCAGCCGTACGCCCTTGTCGACGAGCGGGGCGAGCTTCGGCAGCACGCTGTGCGAGAGGTACTCGGCGGGGCCGGCCAGGTGGACGGGGTCCGCGTCACCCGCGCCGAGCGGACCGCCCGGGCCGCTGACCGCGCCGAGCTCGTCGAGCGGGGACACGACGCGCGCCGCCAGTTCGTCGGCGAACGGGGTCGGGGCGACCCCGCGCGGCAGCCGTGCGAACAGCTCCCGGCCGAGCTGGGTCTCCAGGGCGCGGATCTGCGTGGTGACCGTGGGCTGCGACAGGCCCAGCAGGCGGGCGCCCGCGGTGAAGGAGCCCGACCGGTACACCGCGAGGAACGTGCGCAGCAGGTTCAGGTCGGGCAGCCCATTGGCTTCCCTATCTCTCACATGGCCGAGCCTATTGGATTCCCATGGGTGCGCGGGCCTACGGTCGAGAACGTCGCCGCACTGACGCGCTCTGCACGAAGCGGCGGATCCGCACCCTGGGAGAAGCACTCATGTCGAAGATCCTTTTCGTTCTGACCGGCGCCGACCACTGGACGCTCGCCGACGGCACCCAGCACCCCACCGGCTTCTGGGCCGAGGAGGTCGTCGCCCCCTACCAGGCCTTCAAGGCAGCGGGCCACGAGATCGTCGTCGCCACGCCCGGCGGCGTCGTGCCCCCGGTCGACCACGGGAGCCTCGCGCCCGACTACAACGGCGGCCCCGAGGGTGCCGAGCGGACCGCGAGCGCGCTCGCCGCGATGACCGAGCTGCAGTCCCCCGTCAAGGTCGAGGACGTCGACCTCGACGACTACGCCGCCGTCTTCTACCCCGGCGGGCACGGCCCGATGGAGGACCTCGCCGTGAACGCGGACTCCGGCCGGGTGCTCACCCTGGCGCTGCGCAGCGGCAAGCCGCTCGGCGTGGTCTGCCACGGCCCGGCCGCGCTGCTCGCCGCGACGGGGGCCGACGGCACCAACGCCTTCAAGGGCTATGACGTGGCCGCGTTCACGAATGCCGAGGAGATCCAGGGCGGGCTCGCCGAGCGCGCGAAGTGGCTGCTCCAGGACCGCCTCACCGAGGCGGGGATCAAGGTCGACGTCGGTGAGCCGTGGGTGCCGCACGTGATCGTCGACCGGAACCTGGTCACCGGCCAGAATCCGGCGTCGTCGGCGCCGCTCGCCACGGAGCTGCTCAAGAAGCTGGGCTGACGACCCCGCGGGGCGGCGGCCGGCTCAGCGCAGGCCGTCGTCCCCGGCCGGGTCGCAGAGCTCGAAGACGACTTCCCCGGAGTCGGCGTGGGCGCCCTGCACGCCGCGCGCGCGGCGCACGGTGGCCCCCACCCACACCAGGTGCGGGGCCGTGCCCACGATGCGGCAGGGCACGACGAAGTCCTCGGGGAAGCGCACCAGCGACTCGTTGCGCGCCACCCCGGTGCCGCGGTGGACCACCCGCGACTGCACCACGATGCCCGGTCCCGCGCTGTGCTCCGTCTCCAGGTCGCTCGACGCGCAGACCGGACAGAGCAGCCGCCGGAACGACGCGGTGCCGCACCAGCGGCACCGCTGGTGGGCAAATCCCGTTTCGGTTTCCGTCCTCGGCGTCATGACGCCGATACCGCCCATGGACATCCCGGACACCTCTGACATCGGTCGGCCTCCCCGCGCTCACCCGCTGCGCGCCGGGCTGCGGCCACGGCGCCTCCTTCTCAGCGTATGGCACTCAGTGCCGCGCAGTAAAGACACCGAGTACCTTCGATGTCGTCAGTCGTTCCGCAACGCCGATTCCACCTGCTGGATGACACGCCACATGGGGACGCCCTTGGCGGCGACCATGACGACGACCTCCTCGTCCGCTACGGCCGGGGCGGGCGCCTGCGCCGACCCGCCCCACACCTGCCGTACGAGGCCGAGCGCGCGGTCGACGGCCGTCTCGGCGTCGCCCTCGCCGCCCGAACGCAGCCAGGAACGGAGCCCGTTGTTGTGCGCGGCCACCACGGACGCCGCCACGACCTCGGCGCGCAGCGCACCGTCCGCGGCGCCGCCCCAGCGACGGCGCAGATATCCGGCGAGGGTCCGCTCGTAGCGCCGCACGACGGAGAGTTCGTACGTCCGAAGGCCCGGCACCTCGCGCGTCAGCCGGTAGCGCTGGACGGAGAACTCGGGGTTGGTGGCGTACATCCGCAGCACGAGCTGGGCGGCGTCGCACACCACGTCGACCGCGTCCCGCTCGTCGCTCGCGGCGTCGAGGAACGCGGTCATGTCGGCCAGGCAGCTCTCGTGGTCCGGGAAGACGGCGTCCTCCTTGGACGGGAAGTACCGGAAGAACGAGCGCCGTCCGACCCCGGCCCGGGCCACGATGTCGTCGACGGTCGTCCGCTCGAACCCGCGCTCCAGGAACAACTGGAACGCCGCCTCGGCCAGCACCTCCCGCATGGGTGCCTTCTTCTGTGACCCGTTGGCCTCGCGCGCCTCGCTCATGCCGGGAACGTAACACCGCACGAGCCGTTTTGGCACTACGTACCTTTACAGAGGGAACTGAGTGCCATACGTTGGCTCTCATAGGACTGTGAGGATGCTCTGAGCGAGGGAGCCGGCGTGAGCTTGAGGATCGTTGTCACCGTGAAGTACGTGCCCGACGCCACTGGCGACCGGGGCTTCGCCGATGACCTGACCGTTGACCGTGACGAGGTGGACGGTCTGCTGTCGGAGCTGGACGAGTACGCGGTGGAGCAGGCGCTGCAGATCTCGGAGAATTCCGATGACGATGTGGAGATCACCGTGTTGACGGTGGGTCCCGAGGACGCGAAGGACGCGCTGCGCAAGGCGTTGTCGATGGGTGCGGACAAGGCGATCCATGTCGAGGACGACGATCTGCACGGCACCGACGCGATCGGCACCTCTCTCGTGCTGGCGAAGGCGATCGAGAAGGCCGGTTTCGATCTGGTGGTCTCCGGGATGGCGTCCACGGACGGCACGGCGGGTATTGTGCCGGCGCTGCTGGCCGAGCGGCTGGGGGTGCCGCAGGTGACGTTGTTGTCGGAGGTGGCGGTCGAGGGCGGCACGGTGACGGGCCGCCGGGACGGCGACACCGCCTCGGAGCAGCTCCAGGCCTCGCTGCCGGCCGTCGTGTCGGTCACCGACCAGTCCGGTGAGGCGCGGTACCCCTCGTTCAAGGGGATCATGGCGGCGAAGAAGAAGCCGGTGGAGGCCTGGGACCTGTCGGACCTGGACCTGGAGGCCGGGCAGGTCGGTCTGGAGGGGGCCTGGACCAAGGTCGACGCGGCCACCGAGCGTCCGGCGCGCACCGCGGGCACGATCGTGAAGGACGAGGGTGAGGGCGGCAAGCAGCTGGCCGAGTTCCTCGCCGGCCAGAAGTTCATCTAGGCACCGACTCGTCGAGTCGTCAAGTCGTCATCACATTGCGAGAGTTGGAAGATTCCCATGGCTGAAGTTCTGGTCTACGTCGACCACGTGGACGGTGCCGTCCGCAAGCCCACCCTGGAGCTGCTCACGCTGGCCCGCCGGATCGGTGAGCCGGTCGCCGTCGCGCTGGGTGCGGGCGCGGGTGACACGGCGGCCGTGCTCGGCGAGCATGGCGCGGTGAAGGTCCTCACCAACGACGCCGCCGAGTTCGCCGACTACCTGGTCGTGCCGAAGGTGGAGGCGCTGCAGGCCGCGGTCGAGGCGGTCTCGCCGGCCGCGGTGCTGGTGCCGTCGTCCGCGGAGGGCAAGGAGATCGCGGCGCGTCTGGCGCTGCGGATCGGGTCGGGCATCATCACCGACGCCGTCGACCTGGAGGCTGGCGCGGACGGGCCGGTGGCGACCCAGTCGGTGTTCGCCGCCTCCTACACCACTAAGTCCACCGTGACCAAGGGCGCCCCGGTCATCACCGTCAAGCCCAACAGTGCCGCCGTGGAGGCGGCCCCGGCGGCCGGCACCGTCGAGGCCCTCACCGTGTCGTTCTCGGAGAAGGCGACCGGTACGAAGGTCACCTCGCGCACCCCGCGCGAGTCGACCGGGCGGCCGGAGCTGACCGAGGCCGCGATCGTGGTCTCCGGCGGCCGCGGCGTCAACGGCGCCGAGAACTTCGCGCTCATCGAGGCGCTCGCCGACTCCCTGGGAGCGGCCGTCGGCGCGTCCCGGGCCGCGGTCGACGCCGGCTGGTACCCGCACTCCAACCAGGTCGGCCAGACCGGCAAGTCCGTGTCGCCGCAGCTGTACATCGCCAACGGCATCTCCGGCGCGATCCAGCATCGGGCCGGCATGCAGACCTCGAAGACCATCGTCGCGGTCAACAAGGACGCCGAAGCCCCCATCTTCGACCTCGTCGACTACGGCGTCGTCGGCGACCTCTTCGACGTCGTCCCCCAGCTCACCGACGAGGTCAAGACCCGCAAGGGCTGAGTGACCCGTCGCCCGGCGCGCCCAGGACCGTCACAGCTCCTGGGCGCGTCGGCGTGCGTAGTACCCGGCGGCCCCCACCGAACCGGCGACCAGCGCGCCGCCCAGGACGAGCTGCACCGTGCTGAGGCCGCCCAGCGAGCCGCCGTCACCGGCGTGCACGCCATGCAGTTCGGTGCCGCCCCGGCCCGACACGGTGAGGGTCTGCCGCACGACGGTGCCGCTCTCGCAGCTCACCGAGATCGGGAACGTCCCCGGGCGCGCCCCGGCCGGCACCTGGAATTGCCCCACCACATCTCCCTGGTGGGTGCTCGTCTGCAGCGGGAAGTCTCCGGCGCCGAGGCTGTTGGCGTCGCCGGTGGCGCGCCGGTCCTTGCCGCAGGCGGTGGTGTTCGCCGTGACGGTGGTGCCGGGGCGGGCGTCGGCGGGGACGAGTTCGAGGGATCCGGACGAGGCGGCGGAGCTGTCCGGAACCTCGGTGTCGGAGGTGGCGCCGTCCCACGAGGGGCTGTCCCACGTCGTGTCGTCGCCCTCCGCCCAGGCGTGGGCGCAGAGCGGCGTGGCGAGGGTGAGCAGGGCGGCGGCGACGGTGGAGGTCGACCAGGACACGGTGCGACGCATGCGGGGCCTCTCGGGACGGGCCGGCGGCGCGGCCACGGACGGCGTTCCCGGCAGAGCCAACCCCGCAAGGCCGCGCGCCGCCTGTCGAGGCGTCGAGGTGGGTGACGAACGGGGCACGCGCGGGTGACGCCGGGCGCCCGTCCGGCGACTCCTCGTGTCCGGCCCCGGCTCCTAGAGGTGCCCGTGCACCCGGTGGGCCTCGACCAGCTTCACGCGTGCCGCTTCCAGGCGGTGCGCCATCACCTCGGCCACGCCGTGCAGCAGGGTCATGCCCAGGGCCGGTTCGAGATCGCACAGGCCGCGGACCGCGCCCGCGTCGAACTCGTAGGCGCGCACCGGGGTGAACGCCTCGGCGCCGAAGTCCCATTCGTAGGGCGGGAACAGCCAGGACCAGCCGAGCAGATCGCCCGGTCCGAGCGGGTCGCCGGGCAGCCTGGTGCGGTCGGAGACCCGTACGTCGAGCGTGACCGTGCCGGTCCTGATGATCCAGAAGCGGTCGGCCCGGTCCCCTTCCTCGAAGATCCGGGCGTCCTGGGGGAACGAGACTTCCTCGGCGAGTGCCATCAGCCGGTCGCGATAAGCACGCGGAAGTCGATTCAGCAGTCGTGTCTGGGCCGTCATGGCGAAACACCTCCACCGTCGTGTCATTCCAGCGTACGTGCGACGCGGTCCATACCGAGCGGGGCGAACAATCGCCCGAAAAGGGTAGTCCTTCCTCGTCCGGGGCGCACCTCGACCACATGGCGTAAGCGGATCGCGGGCCGACGATCATGCCCCTACGTTTCCGGCATGGCGAAATTCATCGGCTTTTACCCTGGTATTACCAAGGCAGTTGTGACGTCAGGGCTGTGCGCGGCGATCGGTGCCGGGGTCGTCGCCGGTCCGGCACGGGCCGCGGTCCCGGCTCCGGCGCCGCCCGCCGTGCCGTCCCTGTCGGCGCTGTCGTGGGAAGTCATGGACGCCGGCTCCGGGCAGGTACTGGCCGCGAAGGCGCCGCATCGCCGGCTGCCGCCCGCCAGCACGCTCAAGACACTGTTCGCGGTGACCCTTCTGCCGAAGCTCCGTCAGGACGTCGTGCACAAGGCGACGTCGGCGGATCTGGCCGAGGTCGCCGAGGGCAGCAGCCTGGTCGGGGTCGACGAGGGAAGCCGGTACACGGTCGCCGATCTGTGGCGCGGGGTGTTCCTCAGCTCCGGAAACGACGCCGTGCACACCCTCGCGCGGATGAACGGCGGGCTGTCGCGCACCCTCACCCAGATGCAGGCCACCGCCCGCCGGATCGGCGCCCGCGACACCCAGGTGCGCTCGCCCGACGGCTTCGACACGCCCGGCCAGTTCTCCTCCGCGCACGACCTGGCGCTGATCGCCAGGGAGGGCTTCAGGAACCCCGACTTCCGGCGCTACATGGGCACCAAGTGGGCTCGCTTCCCGGCTTCCGGCGGCCCGCGCGCGTACGAGATCCAGAACACCAACCGGTTGCTGGTCGGTTCGCACGGGGTGGAGCCCTATCGCGGGCTCATCGGCGTCAAGAACGGGTACACCTCGCAGGCCGGCAACACGCTCGTGACGGCGGCCACCCGCAAGGGCCGCACGATCCTGGTCACGGTGATGAATCCGCAGGAGGACTCGTCCAACGCGGTCTACGAGGAGAGCCGCGCCCTGCTCGACTGGGGCTTCGACACGGCGCCGCTGCGCCTGGTGCACGGCGCGGGACCCCAACGCCCCTCCACAGCAAGCAAGTTGGCTGCTGCTGCCGCAGCCGCGCCGGCCGCGCCGGCCGCATCGGTGGAGACCACGGACTCCGGTCCGGGCATCGGCCGCCATCTCGGCGCCGCGGCCGCGCTCCTCGTACTGTCCTGCGTCCCCGTCCTCGTCCGCAGGCGGCTGCGCAAGCGGCACGCCTCACGCTGACCGGCGCGCGGCCGTCACCCGTCGACGGCCGCGCGCCCTTCGGTCCCGACCGGTGTCGGTCAGCGGTGCACGTTGACGTGCACGACCGGGGAGACGGCGCCGCCGCCGACGATGCGCAGCGAGTTGTGCCCGATCAGGCCGAGCTTGACGCGCAGGTCGTAGCCGCCGGTGCGGTTGGTGGTCATGGTGATCGGCAGGGGCACCCAGTGCTTGCGGTTCCCCTGCCACTGCTGGAGCGTCACCCGGGTGCCCGCGCGCAGATGCTGGGTCTTCCCGTAGACGCGGAACTGCTGCCACGCCTTGACGCTGCCGACCGTCGCCTTCGCGCTGATCGACGGGCGCACGGCCTGGACCGTCGCGGTGTGCCCGGGCGCCGCCGCGGCCACCGGGCCGGTCAGCACCGCCAGGGCGGACAGGGCGGCGGCGGACGCGTACTTCATGCGATTCATATTCAACTCGCTGTTCTTTTCCGGGAGTTGTCCGAGCTGGTTACGCGGTCCAAAGATAGGCAAATCGCCGAGACGTCCCGATCAGCAACACGCTCCCCCGGAAATGCTTTTCGGTTTATTGTCCTGGACCACCCCCATTCGGCCCCACGAAATGGTCGGCTCGGGCCGGTCCTCATAACGTCGCAGGAGTCGCCTATTCTCCGGAGGACTCGCATGCGCTCCATATCCGTACTCTCGTCCGCGCTCGTCTCCCTCACCGTGATCGGCCTCGCCTCGCCGGCCGCCGTGGCCGACGACGGGGGTACGCAGCCCGATGTCACGTCCTTCGGATTCACCGTTTCGCCGCGCACGGTCGCCGCGGGCGGCACGGTCACCCTGAGCTCCACGGAATGCGACGTTCCGACGGTGCACGTGACGGCCCCGATCTTCGACAACGTCGAGCTCAATGAGGGCCACTCCGCCACCGCGCGGGTCTATCCGGACGCCAAGCCAGGCGCGCAGTACGACGTCACCTTCGAATGCAACGGCGAAAAGGGCACGACGTCCCTCACCATCGCCACCGGGAACACCGATCCCGGCACCACCGTCAACCGCGGCGTGAAGGCCGGGCTCGGCGGCAGCTCGGGCGGCACCGACCCCGCGCTCATGGCGGCGGGCGGCGCCCTGATCGCCGGAGCGCTCGGTGTGGGCTACCTGCGGCTGCGCAAGCGTCGCACCGACGGCTCCTGACAGGCAGGGACCCCGCCCGTGTCGTCGGCCCCGTCGAAGGCCCGCCGCCCCTCCTGGTCGCTGCTCGCCGTGATCCTGCTGGCGGGCGTGCTGCTCGTGCACCACGGTGTGTCCCAGGCGGACGGCCCGCCGCAGCCCGACCCCGGAGCCGCGAAGCTCGGCACCACGACGCCGCCCGCCGATCCGCTCCCGGCCTCCGCGCCCGTGCGGGTGCGCATCCCGGAGATCGGGGTGAACGCTCCGCTGACCCGGGTCGGCCGGGACAGCGAAGGCTGGCTGGACGCGCCGCCGCCCGAGAACGCCAATCTGGCGGGCTGGTTCACGGACGCCGTCAGTCCCGGTGAACGCGGCACCGCCGTCATCGACGGCCATGTCGACAACGCGAAGGGTCCCGCCGTCTTCTACGGGCTCGGCTCCTTGAAGAAGGGCGAGCACATCGAGGTCGACCGCGCCGACGGCAGGACCGCCGTGTTCGAGATCCACGGCATCGACGTCGTCGACAAGACCCACTTCCCCGACCGCCGGGTCTACGGCAGCACCGGGCTGCCCGAACTGCGCGTCATCACCTGCGGCGGCTCGTACAGCAAGCGCACCGGCTACACGGGCAACGTCGTCCTGTACGGGCTGCTCACCGAGGTGCGCGACCGGTCCTGAGGCGCGGCCCGCGAGGGCCGGTCCACCCGTCGCGGCGGCCGCGGGGCAGGATGCCCGCCATGGGACTTCACGATCTGTACGGGCTGACTCAGGTCATCAATGCCAGGGGGCCGTTCACACCGCTGGGCGTGTCGCGCAGCGATCCGAGGGTCGGGGCCGCCACGGCCGCGGCGCTGGGCGAGTTCTTCGTCATGGAGGAGCTGCAAGACCTCGCGAGCCGGGTGCTGGCCGAGGCCACCGGCGCGCAGGCGGCGACCGTCGTGCACTGCACCTCCTCGGCGATCACGCTGGCGGTCGCCGCGTCGATGACCGGGACGTCGCCGGAGCGGATCGCGGCGCTGCCGGACACCAGCGGTCTGCCCACCCGCGTGGTGCTCCCGGCGGGGCACGCGGTGCACTACGGCCATCCGCTCGTGCAGGACATCCGCCTGGCGGGAGCGACCCCCGTGCTCGCGGGGACCGGGGACGACTGCACCCTCGCCGACCTGGAACGGGAACTCGCCCACCCCGCGACGGCCTGCCTGCTGCTCGTGTCCTCACGCCTGGTGCGCGGGGCCTGCGTGCCGCTCGCGGACGCCGTGGCGGCGGCCCACCGGCGCGGGGTCCCGGCGGTGGTCGACGGTGCGGCGCAGGACTTCCGTATCACCGAACTCCTCGGCACAGGAGCCGACTTGGTCCTGGTGAGCGGCCAGAAGTACCTGGGCTCCCCCACCGCCGGCGTGGTGCTCGGCGGCGCCGGTCCCGTGCGCGCGGTGCGGGCGCAGGAGAAGGGCATCGGCCGGGCGATGAAGGCCGGCAAGGAAGCCGTCCTCGGGGTGCTCGCCGCGCTTCAGGTGCGGCAGGACACCGATCCCGACGCGTGGCGCCGGGCCCAGACGGAGAAGGTCGCGCGCTTCGTGGAGCGGGCGGGCGCCCTGCCGGGGATCCGTGCGACGCTCGCCGCCGACCCGACCGGGCTGCCCTTCCCCCGCGCGAAGCTCGGGGTGGACGCCGCAGGAGGTGGGCCGGACGCGGCGGCACTGGCCCGGTCCCTGCGCGCGGGCTCCCCGGCGATCTGGGTCCTGGACCACGCCCAGGACCAGGGGGAACTCCTCCTGGAACTCGTCCCGCTCACCGACCGGGAGATCGACGTCGTCCTGGACCGGCTCGCACGGCTCCTGGCGGCCTGAGGCGGTTCGTCACCCCTCAGGCCCGCCCGCGTCCCCGGCCGGCGGTCAGACGCGGCCGCCGGTGAGGCGGGTGACCGGTCCCTGGCCGGCGCGTTCCGCGCGGCGTCCCGCAACGAAGGACGCCGCGGTCAGGGCGGACACCCCGACCGTGGCCCCCGCCGCGATCACCTTGGGGTTCTTCAGCGCGGTCCACGCGGTCGTGGCCGCGGAGGCCACCTGCCCGGCCGCGGCCGTGACGTTGTCGCGCGCGGTGGTGACGGCGGCCCCGGTCGTGGTCGCGGCCCGGTCGGCGGCCTCACCGGCGCCGGTCGCGGCACGCGCCGCCCCGGTGCCGGCCGACTCGGCGGCGCGGCCCGCGGCCTCTGCGGCGGACTCCGCCTTCGCCGCCGCCTTGCGTGCCGTCCTCGTCCTGTTCTCGTCGTCTCGTGAATACGTCATGGTGTGCGGTTAGCCGTCTTCGGCACACGCAAACACCGCGGGCGCGCTCACCGGCCGGCGAGAAGCTCCAGCGTGTCGATGACGCGGTTCGAGAAACCCCACTCGTTGTCGTACCAGGCGACGACCTTGATGTGCCGCCCGTCCACACGGGTCAGCTCCGAGTCGAAGATCGCCGAGGCCGGGTTGCCGGTGATGTCGGACGAGACGAGCGCGTCCTGCGAGTACTCGAGGATTCCGGCCAACGGCCCCTGCGCCGCCGTGCGGTAGGCCGCCAGCACGT
The DNA here is from genome assembly GCF_053891275.1 of Streptomyces sp. YJ-C3. Classification (NCBI taxonomy): domain Bacteria; kingdom Bacillati; phylum Actinomycetota; class Actinomycetes; order Kitasatosporales; family Streptomycetaceae; genus Streptomyces; species Streptomyces sp. YJ-C3. The sequence goes on from NZ_CM132685.1 coordinate 5,300,030, forward strand.
CGTCGCGCGTCACGTCCCGCGCGACGGTCGTGTTGAGTTCGACGATCGAGCCGACCGGGACCGGCACCCGGATCGAGTCGCCCGACAGCTTCCCGTCGAGGTTCGGCAGCACGCGGCCGATCGCCTTCGCGGCGCCCGTCGTGGTCGGTGCGATGTTGACGGCGGCGGCGCGGGCCCGGCGGGCGTCGCGGTGCGGGCCGTCCTGAAGGTTCTGCTCCTGTGTGTAGGCGTGCACCGTCGTCATGAACCCGTGCTCGATCCCGGCGAGTTCGTCGAGGACGGCGGCCAGCGGGGCGAGCGCGTTGGTCGTGCAGGAGGCGTTCGAGACGATCGTGTGCAGCTCCGGGTCGTACGCGTCGGTGTTGACGCCGTACGCGAGCGTGACGTCGGCGCCGTCGGACGGCGCGCTGACGAGCACCTTCTTCGCGCCCGCGTCGAGGTGCGCGCGGGCCGCCCCGGCCGAGGTGAAGCGGCCGGTCGCCTCCAGGACGATGTCGACGCCGAGTTCGGCCCAGGGCAGCCGGCCCGGCTCCCGCTCGGCGAGCACCTTGATGCGGTGGCCGTCGACGACGAGGTCGCTGCCGTCGGCGCTCACCGGGCGGCCGAGCCGGCCGGCCGTCGAGTCGAAGGCGAGCAGCCGCGCGAGCGCGGTGGGCTCCGTGAGGTCGTTGACGGCGACGACCTCCAGCTTGCTGTCGCGTTCGAGCAGGGCGCGCAGCACGTTGCGTCCGATGCGGCCGAATCCGTTGATGGCGATACGAGTCATGAGAAATGTCCCTTCTCTCTTCGCCCTCAACACTCGCGCGCGGCGCCCCCGGGTGACAGCGGCACGATCGCCACGGTCCGCAAGGATCCTGCCAACCGGTTCCGCCGCAGGTCGCGGGCTACGCCTGCCGGCCGAAGGTGCGCCGGTACTCGCTCGGTGTCGTGCCGAGGATGCGCTGGAAGTGCAGGCGCAGATTCGCGCCGGTGCCGAGGCCGACGTCGGCGGCGATCTGCTCGACGCTGCGCTGCGAGCGCTCCAGTTGTTCGCGGGCCACGTCGATCCTGGCCCGCATCACCCACTGCATGGGCGTGTAGCCGGTGTCGTCGACGAAGCGCCGCGAGAAGGTCCGCGGTGACACCGCCGCGTGCTCGGCGAGGGCTTCCAGGGTGAGCGGTTCGCCGAGGCGGTGCAGTGCCCATTCGCGGGTGGCGGCGAACCGTTCGCCGAGCGGTTCGGGGACGCTGCGGGGCACGTACTGGGCCTGGCCGCCGCTGCGGTACGGGGCCGCGACGAGGCGTCTGGCCGCGTGGTTCGACGCGGCGACGCCGAGGTCGCCGCGCAGGACGTGCAGGCACAGGTCGATGCCGGAGGCGGCACCCGCCGAGGTGAGCACGCTGCCCTCGTCGACGAACAGGACGTTCTCGTCGACCCGCACCCGCGGATGCTTCGCGGCGAGCGCCCGGGTGTAGTGCCAGTGGGTCGTGGCGCGCTTCCCGTCGAGCAGTCCGGTGGCGGCGAGGGTGAAGGCGCCCGTCGAGATGGCGGCCAGCCGGGCGCCCCGCTCATGAGCGGCCGTCAGCGCGTCGACGACAGCGGGCGGCGGGTCGTCGCGGTCCGGGAACCGGTAGCCGGGGACGAACACGATGTCGGCCCACGCGAGCGCCTCAAGGCCGTGGGCGACGGTGTACGACAGCCCGTCCCCACCGGTCACCGGGCCGGGGGCGGCCCCGCACACCCGTACCTCGTACGGCATGCTCGCGCGGGTCGTGAACACCTGGGCCGGGATGCCCACGTCGAGCGGCTTGGCGCCCTCGCTGACCAGGACGGCGACGCGATGCAGGCGGGAGGCGGACACGGGGACGAGCGTACGCGGGGTCGAGGTCACCCGGCCTGCCGGGCGCTGCCGGCCGCCGGTCCCGCGAGCGCCCCGAGGTGCGCGGCGGCGGTCCGCCAGGCGTCCGTGACGGCGCCGTGCGCGCGGCGTGTGGCGGCGATCCGGCCGCCGGTCAGGGTGAGCGGTGCCCCCACGTGGACGTGCAGGGCCGGTCGGCGCAGCGGCGCGGTCAGCACCCCGGCGACCTGCTTGGCCACGCTGCCCGAACTGATGCGCCGCGCCCCGGCCTGGCCCACCGGCACGACGGGTGCCCCGGTGCGCTCGGTCAGCCGGGCGACCCCGCTGCGGAACGCGCGCGGGGCGGCCTCGCCCGCGTCGGCGCGGGCCGGTATCCCGCCCTCGGCGTAGACGAGCAGCAGGCGCCCCTCCCCCAGCGCGGCCGCGGCGAGGTCCAGGGCACGGGCGGCCCGGCGGTCGCCGCGGTGCACGGGGATGTACCCGTCGCGCGTGAGGGCGCGGCCGAGGAGCGGGGTCCGCCACAGTCCCGCGGCGGCCATGACGACGGGCCGCGCGTCGAGGCGGTGCAGCGCCGCGAGCACGACGGCCGGGTCCGTGAGCGAGGTGTGGTTGGCGACGATCAGGCTGCCCGGGGCGAGCGCGGCGTCGTCGTCCGTGGTCACGGTCAGGCGGCCGACGGTCGGCACCAGCAGGGCGGCGAGGCGACTGAGCAAGGGGACTCCCGGTCTCGGGCGATGGTGGGTTCATCGTCGGCCGGGGCGGTGACGGTGGGCCTGAGTGCGCGTACTCACTTTCGCATGAGGCCCACCGCCCGTGTCCCTCCGGTCAGGTCTCCGGGTGCGTCGCGGCGGGCGCGCTCTCCGGCTCCCCTGCGGACGCGCGCGCCGCCGGGGCGGCCGGCTCCTCACCGTTCAGGACCTTCTTGGCCGTGACCCGGTCCAGGGCGCCCTCCCACCGGGAGACGGCGAAGACGGCGACGCAGTTGCCGAGCAGGTTCGTGGCGACGCGCATCGAGTCCATGATCCGGTCGACGCCGAGGAGCAGGGCCACCGCCGCGGCCGGGATCACTCCGAGCGCGGAGGCGGTGGCGGACAGCGCGAGGAACGCCGAACCGGGCACGCCCGCCATGCCCTTGCTGGTGAGCATGAGGATCAGGACGACGGTGATCTGCTGGCCGAGGCTCAGGTCGACGCCGATCGCCTGGGCGATGAACAGGGTGCCGATGGAGAGGTAGATGGAGGCGCCGTCGAGGTTGAAGGAGTAGCCGGTCGGCAGGACCAGGCCGACGGCATCGTCCCGGCAGCCCGCCGCGCGCAGCTTCTGCATCATCCGCGGCATCACGGTCTCGCTGGATCCGGTGCCCAGCGCGAGCAGCAGTTCCTCGCGGGTGTAGCGGACGAACTTCCACAGGCTCAGGCCGGTCACGGCCTTGAGCGCGAGGGCGAGGAGGGCGAGGAAGGCGAGGGCGACGCCGTAGCAGACGGCGATCAGCTTTCCGTACGTCGACATCGCGCCCACGCCGTACTCCCCGACGAGGTGGGCGGTGGCTCCGAAGACCGCGAGCGGGGCGAGCTTCATGATGTAGCCGACGATGGTGAACACGACGTCCTGGGCCTGCTCGATGAACGGCAGGATCTGGGGCACCTTGCGCTGTCCCAGGTGCAGCAGCGCGGCGCCCACGAGGCAGGCGAGGACGAGGACTTGGAGCAGCGAGTTCTCGGCGAAGGCGCCGACCGCGCTGTCCGGCAGCGACTCCAGGATGAACTGGGCGGTGGACGGCAGGTGCCCGCCGCCCGTGGCGTCGTCGACCGCGCTCTGGTCCAGCTTGGCGGGGTCGACGTGCATGCCGGCGCCCGGCGCGAGCACATTGCCCGCGACGAGCCCGACGACCAAGGCGACGCTGGTGGCGACCTCGAACCAGATCAGTGCCTTGAGACCGATGCGGCCGAACGCCTTCAGGTCGCCGGCCTTGGTGATGCCGGCGACGACGACGCAGAAGACGAGCGGGGCGATCATCGCCTTGATGAGGCGGACGAATCCGTCACCGAGTGGTTGCAGCGACGAGCCGATCTGCGGCCACAGCCTTCCGACCAGGACTCCGAGCAGCAGGGCGAACAGAACTTGTGCGAACAGACTGGTGCGCAGGACACGTCCTGCGCGACGGACGATACTTCCGGTGGCGTGCGGCACGGGCACTCCTACGAGACGGTTGTTCTGCGATACGGAAACAAACTTCCGCGCCGCCTCACTATTACGGCCCTCGATACGTCACGAAAGATCTCCGATCAACTTCCGTGCAGATCTTGGAGATTGATCCAACACGGCGGTGCCCATGTGTCCGCCTTCGAGAGACTTGGGCGGTCCCTCAGACGTCGGGGACGTCGTGGCGGCCGATCGGGATCACCAGCGGGGTGGAGCCGACCGGGTCCGTGGTCACCTTGGTTAGCTAAGGCAAGGCCAACCCTGTTTCTCCTGATGGGGCAGCCTCATCGCCCCTCGCGTCGCCGGAGCTCGACCACGCCCCGGGCGCATGCCGCGGAGGCTGCGACGAGTTGGCGCGGGACCTCCGGATCAGCAGACCTGCCATCACTGTTCCCGCGACGCTGGAGGCCGCGGCGATGGTCCATGCGACGGGGCCGAGCGGGGTGCAGCCGAAGAAGTGGCTGACCCCCGGGGTCTGTACGACGGCGACGAGTACGGCTGCGGATCCGAGGCCGGCCGCGATGACGGTCGCACTGCGGTGGCCGGCCAGCAGGGTCTGGCCCAGTTGGGCGCCGACGAGCGAGAGCAGGGCGACGGTGCGGGCCCGGGCCGCGCGGCCGGTGGGGCGGGCCAGCAGCCATCCGCCGAGGGCGGCCAGCGCGGTGGCGCCCGCGCGGATGCCGGTCTCGCGGGTCAGGGCGGCGCCCAGGGAGATCTCGGGGCCCTCTTTGAGGGATTCGGATGCCAGGGCCCTGCGGGGCGGGCGGGTGGCGACGGCGACCGCGGGGACGAGGTCGGTGAACAGGTTGACGAGCAGCAACTGCCGTGCGGTGAGCGGGGACTGGCCGGTGAGGGTCGCGGCGGTCACGGCGAAGGCGATCTCCCCGAGGTTTCCGCCGACGAGGATGGCCAGGGCCTGGCGCACGGTGGCCCAGAGGGCGCGGCCTTCGATGAGGGTGGCGAGGACGGGTTCGAGGCGGCCGTTGGTCACGACGAGGTCGGCGGCGGCGCGAGCGGCCGGGGTGCTGCGCCGGCCGAAGGCGATGCCGACGTCGGCGAGGCGGATGGCGGGGGCGTCGTTGGCTCCGTCGCCCGTCATGGCGACCGTGCGGCCCTTGCGTTGGAAGGCACGGACGACGCGGACCTTGTGGTGGGGCGTGGCGCGGGCGACGACGCCGACCGTGGGGAGCAGGTCGTCGAGGCGGTCGTCGTCGAGGGCGTCGAGTTCGGCGCCGGTCACGACGCGGTGTCCGTTGACCAGGCCGAGCTCTTCGGCGATGGCCTCGGCTGTGCCGGGGTGGTCCCCGGTGATCATCACGATGTGCACGCCTGCCGCGCCGAGTCGGGCGATCGGCTCAGCGGCGCCGCCGCGTACCTGGTCCACGAGGAGGAGGAAGCCGAGGAAGTCGAGCCCTGTGACGTCCTCGTCGGCGAGCTCGTTGTCGTCCGGCGTCCGCTCACCGGCGGGGTAGCGGCGTTCGGCGACGGCGAGAACACGGTGTCCGTCCGCGGTCAGCTTCTTTCCCTCCGTCAGCACCGCCCGCCTGCCGGACCGGTCGAGGGGCCGGCCGTCTCGGGTGGTGCAGCGGGCCACGACCTTCTCGGGTGCGCCTTTGACGGACAGCAGCAGCCCGTCACGGTAGTGGCCCTGGGCCGCGTGGAATCCGCGGCTCGGCTCGAACGGCAAGGTGGCGGTGTGCTTCCACCCGGGCGCCGCTGTGTCCCGGCGTACGCCGTGCGCGCGGGCGCGGCTCGCGACGGCCTGGTCGGTGACGTGGGCCAGCCTGCGGCTGCCGCGCGCGCGGGGCGTGGCCCGCAGGCCCGCCGCCAGGACCGCGCGATGGTGCGGTTCCAGCTCGTCGAGGAATCGGGTGCGTCCCCGGGCGTGGACGGAGGCGAGGTCGAGGCGCCCGTGGGTGAGCGTGCCGGTCTTGTCGAAGCACAGGACGTCGGTACGGCCGGCCGCCTCGATGGTGCGGGCGTTACGCACGAAGACGCCATGGGTGGCCGCCAGGCGTCGTGCCGCGGCGAGTTGGGCGGCGGTGACCAGGAACGGCAGTCCTTCCGGCACACTGGCGACGGCCAGTGCGACGGCTGCGCCGATCGTCTCGCGGACCTGGCGGCCGCGGAGCAGTCCCGCCGCCACCACGGCTCCCGCCGAGGCGAGGGCCGCGGGCAGCGCGGCCCTGGTGATCTGCCCCAGGCGGCGCTCGACCCCGGTCTGCGGGGCGTCCTCGCCGAATTCCGTGCCGCGTTCGGCTTCGGTGGCCGTGCCGGTGGCGACGACGACGGCCCGGGCGTGTCCGGCGGCCAGGGTGGTGCCCTCGTAGGCCATGGACGAGCGCTCGGCGAGGTGTCGGGCCAGGACCGGGGCGGCGGACTTGGCCACCGGCAGCGACTCGCCGGTCAGGGCCGACTCGTCGGCCTCCGCTCCGTCGGCCGTCAGCAGCCGGCAGTCCGCGGGCACGACGTCGCCCGCGTGCAGGCTCACGACGTCCCCGACGACGAGCCGCTGCGCGGGGATCTCCTGTTCCGCCCCGTCGCGGACGGCCCGGGCCGGGATCACCGAGCGGTGGTACAGGCGGGCCGCCGCCCGGTCCGCCCGGTAGCGCTGGGCGCCGCCGATCAGGCCCGACGCCGCGGTGACCGCCATGATCATCGCGGCGTCCAGGACCGCGCCGACCGAGGCGGACACGGCGGCCCCGCCGACGAGGACCGGGGTGAGGGGGTTGGCCGTCTCGGCGACGAACGCACGTGCCAGGGACGGCGGGGCGGTGCGCGGGGACGGCCGCAGCCGCGCCCGCACCTGATCGGCCGTCAGCCCCTGCTCCGCGCTTCCGGTCCTGGCGAGCACCGTGGCCGGGTCCATCGCGTGCCACGCGGGCGGCACCGCCGCGCCGGGAACGGGCCGCGTCAGCACGCGCGCGGCGGACCACACCGCTGCGGCCAGGCCCAGCACGGCGACCCCGTTCACGGTCAGCAGACTGCGCGCGAGGGGACGGCGGACGAGGACGTCGCTCACCGCGTTGCTCGCCGCTCCGAGACCGGCGGACACCTGGGCGAGCCGCACGCCCCAGTGGGCGACGGTCCGCTCGGCCTCGCACGCTTCCAGCAGCACGATCGCCTGGCCGAGCGCGGACCCGATGTGGACATGCGCGCCCCACGGCGGTTTCCCGTCGGTGCCGGTGACTCCCGCTCCGAGGTCGGCGGCCGCCAGGGCGTCCCGCTGTCGTGACACCAGCAGCACGCCCGAACCGTCGCGTTGGGCCGCCCGGACGGAGTCGGTCAGCCGGGCGCCGCCCTCGACCACCCTGTCCCCGCCCGTCACCTCGGGCGCCTTCAAGTCCCCTTGCGTGGTCAGCACGGTGAGGCCGGCGCGCCGCGCGGCGGCGATGAGCCCGTCCCACGCCTCGTCCGCTTCCGGCACCACTCCGACCAGGGCGTGCAGCCGGCCGTCGCGCACCAGACCCAGCACCTGGAGGGCGCCGCTCTGCTCCAACTGCATGTGCGCGTCGACGTACTTGGGGTACGACTCCGTGCTCTGCGGATCCGGTCGCGGGCAGCGGTCCACGGAATCGAGCCGCCACCGCCCTTTCTCGTGCGCCTGATCGAGGCGCTGCGGATCGAACAGCCGGTGTGCCGCGGCGGCCATCTCCCCCGCCTCCTCGCTCGCCTCGACGGGAAGCAGGTCCGTGAGCAGGTACCGGCCGGTCAGGAGGGAGTCGACGTCGAGGAGGGCGACATCGATACGGTCGAGCCGTCGCAACGCCGCGCTGTCGGTGACGAGCAGGCCACGCCGGGACAGCCCCCGCCCCAGCACACAGGCGAATGCCTCCCTGGCCAGCCAGGACGCTTTGGGAATCGCCGACACGGCCGCGCCCGCCGCGCGCAGGGGCTGGCGGGTCATCGCGAGCGTCCCGGCGAACGAGGCGCCCGCCACGGCCGCGGCACGGTCGGCGTACCGCTCCACCGCACCGGCGCGCAGGGGCACCTCACGGGGCATCGGGCGCACGCCGGCCGCGGCGAACCGTTCGGCGGTGCCGGTCAGGTGCGCCTCCGCCGCCTGCCAGGCGGTCTGTTGGGCGCGGAGTTCCCCCAGGCGCAGGGCATGGCGCAGCGCGTCGACGCCGAGGCCGAGGCTCAGGCCGGAGCCGGCGTTGATGACCGCGCCGAACAGGGCCCGGACGACTTCCGTGTCCTGCAGCCCGAGGACGCGCTCCACCGAGCGGCGCAGGCGTGGCTGCGCGTCCAGGGTATTCAGCACGGAGACCGTCAGTTCCGGGAGCGGAGCCCGGCCCGCCAGTCGTGCCAGCAGGGCCACCGGCACGGCCGTCAGGTGAGCGGCGAGCACCACCTGTGCCTGGCGCGTCGCCACGGGCAGCCAGGGGTGAGCGGGCAGTGCGCCGTCGGCCTCGTGCTCGTCCTCCAGCGCCTGGGCGGCGTCGGCCAGGACCTCGACCGTCCGGTCGCGGTCCACGGTGTCGTCGACGGCGGCGACGACGTGCCCGAGATGGCTGTTGACCGCCACCCAGCGCACCCCTGGCACGGCGGCCAACCGCTGCTCGCAGGCGCGGGCGAGACGCTCGGCTCCGGTGCCCCCGAGCCCGCGCACCGCGATGTGGATGCGCTCACCGCGCAGGTGGGCCCGCGCGTCGAACGGTACTCCCAGGCCGGTGAGGAGCGGCCGTACCAGCGCCCGCACAGAGACTGTTCCGAGGTTCCACATAGTGCGGCCCACCTCTCCGCAGCCTGGCGGCCCCGAGGTAGGTATCCTCCCGCACAGCTACCCCCGGGACACGGTCGCGATTCGGCCTTCGCACCCGGCAGACCGGGACAACCGGAGGATCGGCGTGACCCGACCGGGCACGGGTACGCACAGCACTCTCAGGCAACGAGACAGGAGCTGAGATGCCCAGTCCAGCCAAGAGCAAGCGGGACACCGTCACCGTGCACGAAGCCTCGCCGCCGGAGGAATCCGTGCACGTCGAGGCCCACGAGAACGACCAGCACCTGACCATGCACACCCTGCATGCCAAGCTGCCGATCCCCTACTTCACGCCAGGTGACCTCGCAAGCAATACGCGGACCGTCACCGGCTGGCTGCCCTCGCCACCGCCGACGAAAGACCTTGTCTACTACGGTGGCCTGAGCGCCCTCGCCCTGGCGGGAGCCATCGAATGGCCAGTGGCTCTGGTGGTCGCCGGAGCGACCTGGGTGGTCCGGGGCACACGTGAAGCCCCCGCGCACCGCCCGCGCCCCGCGCACGAAACGGAATCCGTACCGGTGACCGGTACCGGAAGCTGAGGAGAAGTCGTCCGCGTGGCGGCGCGGCCTGCGCCGCCACGCGTACACCACTCAGACGGTCGCCGTGCCGGCCTGCCGGTTCCGGACGTACGCCCAGTACAACTCGTACGCGAGCCGAGCGAGGATCACCTCGGCCACCATCAGCCCGACCTTCACCAGCAAGGCCTCCACAAACCCACCCATGGGTCACACTCCCGTTCACCGATCCACGTCCGGACACGTCCGGCCTCCGGCCCGCCGACGTCGCCGCTTCGCCGGGCAGTTGCCCTGCGGACAAGGCGGCCGGATGTCGACGGGGCGAACTCTGGTTGAAGCGGCGGTGACGAACGGGGGCACTCCTGTCCGGCGATCCAGTGGTACGGGACGAGGGGGAACCGGTGCTCGTCGCGCCGATGGTGCGCCGCGGGTACAACAGTGACGGGACACGCTGATCCGCTGATCCACCGATCTGCTGAAGACCCCGTACTCGACGTCAGTGACGCCTGCAGGGCGAGCCGCAGCCCGCGTCCGCGCCGACCCTAAGCTGGGCGCGGACGCGCTGAGGCGTCCAGGAAGCCGGGAGACATCCCTGTGAGTGCAGAGCTCGCCCCCGGGGCGCGTCCGCGATCCGCCGGATCGTCCCCGTACCCCGTGCAGGAGTCGTGCCCGTTCTGCCGCATCGTCGCCGGGGTGGCCCCTGCTCGAGTGCTGCGGGAGTGGCCGGACACCTTGGCCATCGTGCCGCTCGCCGCGGTCACACCCGGACACGTTCTGGTCATCCCTCGTGCCCATGTGGCGGACGTCGGGGTGGATCCCGCCGTATCGGCGCGCACCATGCGCCGGGCGGCGGAGTTGGCCGCCGACCTCGGTGAATGCAACATCATCACCTCGCGCGGGGAAAGCGCCACACAAACGGTGTTCCATCTGCATTTGCATGTTCTTCCCCGATACCCGGAGGACGGCCTGGCGCTTCCTTGGGCGCCCGCTTCTTGATCGGGCGATCCGCACTCCTATTTGTGTGCCCTTCGTGAAGATCCTTGGTTTGAGCCAAGATTGGCTGGATAAAAAGAGGATCAGACGAACTGCACGGCGCTCACTTCAGCGGTGCAGCCGTCGTTCGGGGGGTTCAATTGATGGAAATCGCAAAGGCGTTCGGGCCTGAGTTGCGCCGACGTCGAGAAGAGGCAGGTCTCTCCCTTTCCAAGCTGGCGGACCTGGTCAATTTCTCCAAGAGTCACCTGAGCAAGGTCGAACGAGGGAAACGCCCGAGCGTTCAACTCGCCCGCGCCTGCGACCGCGCGCTCCACGCCGAAGGGGCCTTGAGTTCGCTGGCCGGCCCGCAGACGGGCACCTCGGCCCAGGGGGAGGAGTCCAGGGCCGCGTCTCCCGCCGCCACCGCGGACACCTGGTCCGCGCCCTGGACACTGCACCTCTCGGTGGACCGCGGAAACGACTTTATGGCTTTTCGCCCAAGGGCCCTGTCGGATCCCACCGAGAAACCCGCGGTCATGTCCTGGCGCCTGCCGGAAAATCCCGATGGAGAAGGTGAGCGCAGCCTCGCCTTACCTCATTTCCGTGCGCTCTTCGACGAGTGCCGCGCGCTGGGACAGACATTGGGTCCCGGAGTGGTCTCCCCTCTTCTCGTGACTGCCACAAACGCCCTGCGGACTCTCGCCGGTACCGCGCCCGGCGCCGAGCGAAGTTCGCTCCTGCGCCTCGCCGGCCGTTTCGCGGAGTACGCGGGCTGGATGTCCCAGGAAACCGGCGACGACTCCGCGGCGCTGTGGTGGACGGACCAGGCCGCCGCGTTGGCCGCCGCCTGCGATGACCACGATCTCGTCGCCTACTCCCTCATCAGGCGCGCGGAGATCGCCCTCTACGCCGAGGACTCCCGCGGCACCGTCGAACTCGCCCTGCACGCCGCCCGGCAGACCGACAATCCACGGGTGCAAGGGCTCGCCGCCCAGCGCGAGGCGCAGGGATACGCCCTTCAAGGCCTCGACTCCGCCTGCCGCCACGCGCTGGACCGGGCCGCCTCACTGATGTCCGCCGCTTCCGCCGACGGCCCTCCGGACCCGGACGGGCCGCCCGTGCTCGGCAGCCTGCACATGGACGACCCGACAGGCTTCGTGTCCGGATGGTGCCTGCTCGACCTCGGGCGGGCCGAGGAAGCGGCCGGCACCCTCGCGGCAGGTCTCGACACCGTGCCCGAGACGGCCCGCAGAGCCAGAGCGCGCCACGGCGCCCGGCTGGCCCTCGCCCTCGCCGACTGCGGCGAGCTCGAACACGCCTGCGCGGTCGCCGCACATGTCACGGCCTCGTTGCCGATGGTGGACTCCGCCACCATCCGCTCCGAGCTGCGCAGGCTCAACCGCGCCCTCAACCGGTGGCATCACGACCCCCGCGTGCGATCGGTCACGGCGGGAATCGCCGCCGTCCTGCACGCGGAAGGCCCCCGCCCGTACGGCGGAACCGGCGTCCGGGGACGCGCCGTTTTCTGACCGTCGTTCCGGACGGGACCCGGGGTGTTCCGTTGCCCCGGACACGGGGCGCGGGCAACTGATTGAACTCCCCCGACGCTGCTGAAAATCTCACCATTCTCGGCTCCGGCAACACCTGTGCCCGGTGCTGTCCTGAGCCACGCGATCCGAGGCCGCGTACCCACGCGGCCTGTTCCGGCTCCGAAGGAGTCTCTCGATGACCGGCATCTTCATCAACTACCGCACCGGCGACGGCGGCGAGGCCGCCGTACTGATCGACAACGATCTTCGCCTCCGCTTCGGGGACGATCAGGTCTTCCGCGACCGGCGCGCCATGGAGCCGGGCATTCACTACCCGCCGGAGATGGCCCGTCGCCTGGAGGCGAGCACCGTCGTCCTCGTGCTGATCGGCGAGCACTGGCTGAAGGTGACGGACGAGTCCGGCAACCGCCGGATCGATGACCCGGACGACTGGGTGCACTGGGAGATCCGCCGCGCACTGGACCTGGGGAAGATCGTCGTCCCTCTGCTCCTCGACGGCGCCGCGCTGCCCACGAAGGGTGAACTGCCTTCCCGGATTGCACAGTTGGCGGAGCGTCAGAACAGCCGGCTGGTCATCCCGTACGCGCACGAGCAGATGGCCCCCATCAGGGCGTTCCTGGAGCGGCACGTACAGCCCCGGCCCGCGGCTCCCGCCGTACCCCCGCCGTCCAAGTACCACGTCGCGTCGAACACGGGTGTCGTGGGCGACTGGGGCACGTACATCGAGAACGACAACTCCGGGCTCCGCGGGCGCCGGGACCCTGACGGCGACGGCAGGACCGCATGAGCGCGGAGAACGCGGCGGACGTTCCGCCGGCACCGGAGGCGGAAGCGGGCGCTGACGCCGAACACATCCCGGTGGAGTCCGCCGCGGAACCACGGACCGACGATGGCCTGATCGCGGAGGAGCACACCGCCGGCGAACCGTCTTCCGGACGGTCGCCGCAAGCGGCCAGGGACGCAGCCGGGGACGACGTACAGGACACCGCGGGCAAGGGGAGCGGGGACGAGGGCGGCACCGCCCGCAAGGACACCGCGAAGCGTTCTCCCGCCGACGACCTCCAGGGCGAGGAGCACGTCGACTTCGGGGCCAACGTGCGCGAGCGGCAGAACGGTCTCCTCGCCCACCGTGCCGCCGTCAGCGGCGACGGACTGGCCATGTACGTCGAGAACTTCAACGCGGACGGCCGACGGAGTGTCGGGGTCCGCATCAGCCGGTTCACCCAGGAACGCGTCCTCGACCTGTACGAGGACGTCCCGGGCCAGTCCGAGATCGAACAGGCCCTCAAGGAACACCGCGTCGTCGTGCTGTGGGGACGCGTCGGCAGCGGCCGCCGGTCCACGGCCGCCGTCCTGCTCGCCCGGCGGGTGGCCCGCTACCGCATCAGGTTGGTGCACGCGGACGGCGGTGGCGACCCGCTCCAGGCCCTGTGCGAGGCGCCGGGGCAGCTCGTCGAGGGCCACGGATACCTGCTGGACGCGGGCGACCGCCCGGTCACCCCGGAGATGCTGGACCGGCTGGTGCACGTGGTGACCGACCGGGGCGCTCACCTCGTGGTCATCGGTACCCGCGCCTCGACGGGCTCGGAACCGCTGCGCGGCCAGGTCTTCGAGCACGTCCATCCCGATCTGGCGCGAGTGCTCGAGAAGCACCTGGTCGCGCTGTTGGCCGGTCACGTCGACGGCTGTCCGCGGGCGCGTGGCCCCGAGCAGCACACGTGCGACACCGCGGCGGTCGACCGCTACGTGGCTCAGATGCTCGACCATCCCGAGGTGCAGCCCCTCGTCAAGGTGCCTCCCGTCGAACAGGTCGTCGACCTCGCCCGGTACCTGGCGAGCGCGATCCACTCGGAGGAGCCGGACCTGCTCGCGATATGGCGGGACCGCATGCGCCACCTCGCCCGGCGCATGCTCTCCGGCGACGGCGACCCCGAGGAGGGCGCTCCGGCCGCTGCGCACGTACAGCCCTTCCGCATGGCCTACGCGATGTTCCACCTGCATCCGCTGGCCGACGCCTTCACCGCGGGAGAGGTGCTCAGCGCCGAGATCCTGCCGCTGTACGAGACGCGCGAGTCCCCGCCGCCCGGCCATGTCTTCAACCGCGACCTCGCCCGGCTCATCCCCGTGGAGATGCGCTCCGCCGACGATGCCGACGGCGCGACCCCGCGCCGGGCACACCTCGTGGACGTGAACCTGCTGCATGCCTTCCTGGAGGTGGCCTGGCACGAGTACGACAGCCTCCGCAGTCCGCTGCTGAACTGGCTCACGGCGCTGCTGGGACGGTCCGACCTCGGGCTGGAGCGTGTGCGCGTCAGAGTGGCCGAGATCGCCGGGATCCTGCTGCGCCACGACTTCGACGGCGTCTACCGGCAACTGATCCGCCCGTGGGCGAACGGCGAGTCCGCGGTGTACCGGCAGTGCGCGGCGGTCGCCATGGAGGCCGCCTTCCTCGACGAGGGGCTCAAGGACCGGGTGGCCGGCCAGGTGCGCGACTGGTCGAACAGCCCCGGCCTCCTGCTGCAGGACAGCGCGGCGCGCACCTACGGCACGCAGGTCGGTCTGTCCGACGTGCCCGCCGCGCTGCGCCAGCTCACCTCCCTCGGCGCCCGGCCGGAGCTCGCGGCCCGCAACTCCGTGGCCTTCTCCACCGCGTGGCTCTACCTCAACGGCGAGGAGGACGCGGTCATCGCACAACTGGGAGCCTGGCTCGACGCGTCCAGCGACCATCTGACCCGTCACGCCGTCCGCACCACGCTGACCCTCAGCCGTTTCGGCTCCGGACCGGGGCGCCGGGGCCGGCCCGCTCTCGCGGAACGGGCGCTGGTGGACGAGCAGTTCCTGGATCTGCTGGCCGCCCTGCTGGCGAGGGCCCTGCTCTCGGCGGAGACCTCCACCCGGGCCTGGGACCTGATACGGCAGTGGCTGGTGGCGGCGGACGACCACGAGGACCTGGCGGCTCTGTTCGAGACACTCGCGCTGCGCATCTTCTCCCGGGCCCTGCGCTCCCGGGCTCTGTGGCATCTCCACGTCTGGGCGCTGCGCCACACGAAGTCACCCACTCTCCGACGCATCGACCTGGCCGTGCGGACCGCTTCCGGTCCGCACGGCCGGTGAAAGGGGACCGTCATGGCCTACCGAAAGGGCTTCTTCGCCCGGCTGCGCGACCGGTGGCGCGCCCGTCGCTCCGCCAACCGCGAGGTCGATTACGAGCCGCCCGGTCCTACCGAGGTCACCACGCCGGTGCCCGACGCCGAGGCCGATACGCCCGCCAAGCAGTCCGAGGTCGTGGAGACGGTGCTCGACGCCACCGATCTCACCGTGCCCGCCCGGGGCGAGCTGTTCGACTTCCACCTTCTGCCGTATTTCCGGTGGACCTGCGCCACCCTCGACTACGACGAACTGCACCAGCGTGTGGCGCGGTTGGAACCGGGCGCCCGAGCCAAGCTGGTCCGGCGGGCCTGGACGGTCTCCCGCGACCATGTCCCGGAGGAACCGGCGGCGGCCGAGAAGGCCATCAATCGCGAACTGCGGCCCGGCTGGTGCTACGAGGACGGCAAGCACATGATCTGGTGCCGGCCCCGGGTCGGTGTCCGCATGGACCCTGCCCTGCACCGGTTGGTCCAGCCGTTCCGGCTGACGGAGCGGCGCATGCGGGAGGAGCACGACCTGCGCCGGCTCAAGGCCGAACAGGCCCAGCACCTGACGCACGTCTGGCTCGACGTCATCGCCGAACTGGAGCAGCTCGGCGAGCTGCAGCCTGCCCAGGGCGATGTGCCGGCGCACCGTGAACTCACCCCGGCGCAGCTGCAGTTCCTCGCGCCCTTCGCCTCGGTGCTCGCCGACGAGGACTTCGCCGCGGCGATGGCCCGGCTGCGGGACGCCCGCAGGTCCGGCACCCATGTCCTCGCCGACGTGCTCGCCGAGGCGAGCAGGAACCACGAGCGGGTCGGCCTCTTCGAGTTCGCGAACGCCTACGACAAGGCGCACAGCAGCTTCTGCCAGCTCATGGGATTGCAGCCGTTCTCGTGGGTGGACCGGGCGACGGCGTCGCAGGAGGACCCCGCATGAGACGTTCCACCGGACGGGCGAGGGACCTGCTGGCCCCGGTCCTGGTCCTCGCCCTGTCGGCCGCCGGACTGACCGCGTGCGACACACCCCCGCCGCCGGACCCGTGCGCCTGGACGACGCAGGCGCCGAAGTCCGGGCTGGGCCGGACGGTGGTCATGGTGGACGTCTCGGCCTCCTTCCGCGACGCTCCCGGTTCGGGCACGGTGCGCGATCCGCGGGACGCCGTCGCGGAGTACGTCCGGCGGGCCGTACGGCAGAAACGGACCGTGTCGGTCGCCGCGTTCGACGGCCATGGCCCCACCGGCGTCCACTGGCTGAAGCCCCGCTCCACGGACTGGGCCGCCGAGGACGGCAATCCCGACGGTCAGGAGCAGCTGCGCAAGGACGCCGTCGACTGCATCCAGAAGGACGTCGCAGCGGCTGCCCGAACAACAGCCGCGAAAGACGGCACGGACGTGCTGGCGGCGATACGGGCAGCCGGCGGCGCACTGCACGACGTGCGCGGACGCCGGGAGCTGATCGTCGTCAGCGACGGTCTGGCGACCACCGGCTGCGCCGACCTGACCCGGTCCCTCTTCCAGGAACACGAGGAGATCGACGCGATCCTGCGCGTCTGCCGGAACCGCAAGGAGCTGCGGGACGGAACGCTCACCGGGGTCCGGACGGTCTTCACCGGACTCGGACAGCCCGCCGTCGACCAGCCGGTCCCCACGGCCGCCCAACAGCAGTGGCTGGTGGACCTGTGGACCGTGCTGTGCGCACGGTCCCATGCGCGGAGCGACCGGAGGGCTCGCTGCGACATCGCCGGCACCCAGCTGGCCGTCCGGCGCACCGCCGGGACGTCGGGCACGAGGGTGACGGCCGCCGCCGATCCGGCCGTCACCTTCGGCGACGGCCACCGGCAGCGCTACCGGCTCCCCGGCGCGGCCCTGTTCGACACGAACTCCGCGACGCTGCGGCCCGGGGCGAAGGACACGCTGGCCGAGATCGCCGTGGCCGCGCGCAGCGTGCCGGGCGCGCGGGTCCGCGTCGACGGCTACGTGGACCCGCGCGGCGATCGGGCGAGCGACGGGCCGCTGTCCCAGGCGCGCGCCGACGCGGTCGGCGACCAGCTGCGGGAACTGGGCGTCGACAAGGTCACGAGCCGTGGGCGAGGGCTGGCGCCGGGCTGCCCGGGCCGGGCGGCGTCCGCGGGAGCGGACCGGTTGCAGTGCGACCGACGGGTCGACATCGAGGTCGTCACATAGTCGCGGACATCGCGGGCCGGCCCTCGGACGGGGCCGGCCCGCGGATCGAACGGTCACCAGACGAGCGGGTACCAGGGAAGCGAGCCGAGGAATGAGCGTCAACGGTAATGCGCCGCAGGCGGCACGGCGGTCTCCGGGCGCGGTCACGTGCCCCGTCCAGGTCCTGCGACCGGCGGACGGCGGTGACGACGCCGGGCCCCGGCCGCCGGCCGGGCGGACGGTGGACCGGACGGACAGCAAGGAACGCGCCGCCCTCATGGCCGCGTTCGCCCTCGCCAACAGCGGACTCGCCCAGGCGCACGCCGGGCTGGGCGAGCGCGCCGCCGACGTGCAGCGGTCCGCCGACCGGGCCCGCGGTGCGCTGGAGGCCGTCGAACGCTTCGAGCACACCCGGACACCGGGGAAGGCCCGGCAGCGGGCCGAGGAACTCGACGCGGAACACGCCCAGGACGGGCCGGAGGATCTGCGTCGCTCGTCCCGGCTGTGGCGCTGGGTCCTCCTGCCGCTGGTCGTGCTGGCGGGCATGGCTTTCGACACCGCCTTCATCGGCACCATCCTGCAGGCCCTGATGAAGGTGGGCCCCCACCAGGCCGCGTACTACCTGGCGTATCTGCCGGGGCTGGCGGTCCCGATCTGTCTGCTGGCGGCGGGCACCCTGCTGGCCGAATCCTGGTTCCGCCACCGTGTCACGGCCGCCCGCGGTACGGAGCGGACGCGGCGCCGTCTCACACGCGAGGGCCGGCGCCTGCGCCTCGAGCGCGTCACCGAGACCCGTGAGCGGAGCAGCCTGCCCTGGCCGGTCGCCGGATGGCCGCTGTTGTTCACCCTGGGGATCCTCGCGATGTCCGGCTTCTGGGCCTACACCAGGACCGTGCAGGTCGGCAGCGACCGACTGGGCTTCCTCGCCGCGTACCGGCCCGCTGTGGTCGTCCTGCTGCTCATGCTGGGCCTCGCCACGGTGCTGGCCAAGATCATGGCCCACAACCCCTACGCCCACCGTGCGAAGCGCATCGTCGAAGGGGCGCAGGAAGCGGAGAAGACGGCCGCGGACCTGCTCGCCGCAGCCCGGAACGAGATCGCCCGGCTGCTCACCTCCTGGTCGAGGCTCAAGTCCGCGACTCTGGCGGCGGAGGATCAGGCGCACCGGGCTCTGGACGACGCCTGCATAGCCCTTGTCCAGGACCGGGCCCGCAGCGGTGTGGCCGGAGACTTCGCCTTCCCGCTGCGCGCGCTCGCCTGGCCGTGGCCGCAGGAACCTCTGAGCGACACCGCAGGTGGAACCGCGCCCCCTCCCCCACGGGTACGGATGGAGCTGCTGGAGGACATCCACACCGTCCTCACCCGTTGCGATCCGGAGCGACTGCACGAGGCCCTCACCAACGTGGCGCGCAGGATGAACACCCAGTGGAACCTCGACGCGGCGTCGGCTGCCCCGGGGACGAAGGAGGCAGCCGACGATCCGGCCGGCCCCGCGGCACCGCCGCGGCAGCCGGAGAGTGCGAACGACCCGCAGGTGACGGAGGAGGGCACATGATCCCAGCATCGTGGGAACAGCGGGCCAAGCACCTGGAGTTCCTTCAGAGCGCCATCGCCCGGCTGAGCACGAACTCCTTCCTGGTCAAGGGCTGGACCATGACCGTGACGGGCGCCTTCCTCGCCGTGGCGGCACAGTTCTCCACGTGGTCCGTGGCGGCGACGGCCCTGGCCGTGACCGTGGGTTTCTGGTGCTTGGACAGCTACTACCTCCGCCAGGAACGTCTGTTCCGCTCCTTGTACGAGAAGGCGGCGGTCGGGGATCCGGCCGCCGTGCCGCTCTTCACGATGGACGTCGACCGGTACGGCGGCCCGGTGGGCAACGCCACGGTGTTCCTGTCCCGCACGCTGCTGCTGTTCTACGGCATTCCGGTACTCATCGACGTGGCGGGCATTGCCGTCCTTGTCTGACTCCCGCCCGCCTTGGACCAGCCCCCTCGGTCCCCCGGGCGAACCATGAACGCGCCCTACCGGTGCCGGGTGCATCGCCTCGTGCGAGGCGAAGATCGTCTGATGCCCGATCGTGATCCACGGGTGTACAACCCCGTGCGGATCCCGGCTGTCTGAAAGGCGCCGGAGGACGAGTCTCCGGCGCCTTTCGGTACAGAGATCGGGGATCAGGTGGGGAAGAAGGTATGGAGAGCTGTCGTGGCCGGTGGCGCGGCGGCGGTGTTCACGGGCGTGGCCGCGGTGCCGGCCGGGGCGGCCGAGGGCGGGGTCTCGTTCACCCGTGTCCAGGTGAACGGCGGCAAGCCCATCGTGATCGGGGTGTCGAACGAGGTCGCGGTGCCCACCTCCTTCCGGATGGCGACCACCCACAAGTGGAAGTGGCCGGCGGTGTTCCTGTACCGCGGCAGTACAGGTGACCGACTGTGGCACGCCGTCGAGACGAGCGACTGCATCACGGTGAGCTCGGGCGTCTGCGACATCAACGAGACGATGTACTTCGACCCGAGCGAGTGGGACATGCTCAACAGCGAGGCCGGAGCCTGGAAGGTCGCGGCCGAGGTGTACTTCCAGGGCGGCGGCGGTGACGTCGATGACGAGGGCCTCACGGCCTACGTCAAGCGCAACTCCCGCCTGACCGTGAATGCCTCGCCCGAGCCGGTGTCCAAGGGCAGGACCATCACCGTGACCGGAAAGGTCACGCGGGCCAACTGGGAGACCAAGAAGTACGCCTCCTACGAAGGCCGCCTGGTGAGCCTGCAGTTCAAGCCCACCGGAGCCACCGCCTACACCACGGTGAAAAAGGTGTACGCGAACGCCTCGGGTGATCTCAGGACGACCGTGAAGGCATCCAAGACGGGCACGTGGCGCTGGGTGTACTACGGCAACACCACCACCGGGCCGTCGACTTCGGCCGGGGACAACGTCGTAGTGAAGTGAGTTCCCTGGCTGCCTCTCGAGCTGCTCGGCATCCAACTCCCCCACCCGTTGCCGCTTTCGTGGCTCCGCAGTCGGGCTTCCGGCCTTCGGCTCCGGCACGGCTTCCCCTGTTGGACTGCTGGCCCATCCTCGTCGGCCTTGACGGTGGAGACGTGCGGTTCGGGACCCTGGATGAGCGACGTCTGTGGAGGTACCCGAGCGCCTGGCGCTGTCCCGCAGCCACAGTTACGGGACAACCTTCAGCCTGAACAACGCGACAAAGGGGCCGGGCAACTGCCCGGCCCCTTCACGTGACCTTCTGCTGGCGAGCCCATCGGTCGAGATCCTCAACCGTGAACTGTTCATCCTCCAGGGCAGGCGCCCGCCGGTTCCTCACCGCGACCGGGTGGTGAACTTCGTGGTGGTTCCGCGGGCCGTCGCGGCGATGTACACATTCCTGCCGGCCGACCGGTCCATCCGGATCGAGGTCCTGCTGGTGCTGCCGTGCTCGTGCGTGGTCCATGTGATCGTCTTCTCCGCCTTGCTGGCGGATCAAGGCGCCGTCCGCTCCGAGCGGCTTTTCGCCGTATGACTTGCGGAGCCCCACGGCGGAGACGGCGGTCGGCGACGGAAGACCATCACCTCGCCTGGATGTGGGCATGACAGACATAGGCATGGTGCTTCCCTTCGGAGGCTGGAGAACTGAAGGCACAAGGAGGAGTGGAGCAGTTTCGGAACTCGGATCCACTGACTGTCCGTGACTACACGTCAGTCGTGGCGTCCCGAGACATGCAGTTGAGCGCACCCGCCGCCGAGTACCTGCCCGCCGCGGGTGCGGGCAGGGCTGAGCCAGGTCTCCCCAGCGTGCTCGCCCACCTCGGCGGACAGGATCTGCGGCGGCCTCTGACGACCGGTCGGTCCACGCCTGTTCGCGCTGCGTCGAGGCGAACGAACGGTGCCCGCGGGCCGGGCCCACTGGCATGACACGCCGGGTACTACTTCTCGGTCGTGCTTGATTCCCCACTGATGGACGCTTGGTAGATGTCCGCATAGGTACGCGAGTCCTTGACCAGGTCGTCGCAGAACGCGGCGACGTCCTCGCCGGTGAGTTCCAGGACCCCCCTGCCCGAGGCGGCGCCCTCCTCGAAGAAGTCGACGATCCCGGGGAGCAGAGGCCCGTCGGGCAGATCGACCGGTCCGACCTTGAACAGGTACTTCTGCATCTCCTTGTAGACGATCTGGTAGTCCGGCGGGAGCGCCTTGACCCGAGCCGTATGCGCCCGCCACTGCTTCTTGCCTTCGATGATGTCCTGGATGCCCACGTCAGCCTCCCAGCCGGCTCAGTTTCCGTGCGACGTTCCTGTTCAACTGCTCGCGCCATCGGTCGCGATAGGTTCGCGCCCCTTCTCCACCGGCCAGCGCCGCGCAAAAGCCCTGGATGTCGTCGCCGAGCACCTCCTGGACGCTCTGCCCGTCCGCCGCTGTCTCTTCGAGCAGCCCCAGGGCGGCGTCGAGGATCGGTATCAGGTTGCGGCCGGTGAAATCCCCGTGCGGAAAGAGGTGGGCCTTGATCTGTTCCCACGCCGTGCGGTAATCGTCCGGCAGGTTCGCGGCCCTGACTTCGAACGCCTTCCATTCCCTGGTGAGATCGCTACCGGTGATGGTCTCCCAGAAGTTCATTTCCCGCCCTCCTTCAGCCTGTTGATGCGTGATGAGACGTACTGCCACTTCACCCAGAACGTCGCGAGTTCCTCGCGTCCGGCGTCGTTGAGCGCGTAGAACTTGCGCGGCGGACCGACTCCGGAAGGCCGTTTCGTCACCTGGACGAGTCCGTTCCTCTCCAGCCGCAGCAAGATGGTGTACACCGTCCCCTCGATGACGTCGGCGAAGCCGAGCTCGTTCAGCCGGCGGGTGATGGCGTATCCGTAGGTTTCTTCCCTGCCGATGATTTCGAGCACGCACCCTTCGAGCGTGCCCTTCAGCATCTCCGTCAGGTCGTCCATCGCGAGTCCTCCTCGGCCCTAGGGGTACTGCGTAGTACCGAGTACCGCTATACGGTACCACCGAGTACTGGAGGGTGTCGGCGATCGACCGCGCCCGTACCCGAGGCGGGGCCGCGCTGAGCTGAGCAATGGGTCGGGCGAGTCACGACTCATGAGCGTGATCACCAAGAGAGTGAGGATGGGTTCGCAGTGCCCTGGCCGGGTCTCATGGTCACGGACCTTGCGGCGCGCGTGCAGCAGCCAGGCGAGCGAGCGCCCCGCGAGCCGAAGCGGCCCCCCGGGAAAACCTTCAGGCGGCCTCGCCAAGCCTCACTCATTGCCTCCAAAGAAGGCCATGCGCGGGCGAGTTGAGTGCGCTTCCCGTCGCGCCATCGGCGGCATTCTGGCGCTGTGCTCGAGGAGATTGACGCCGCGTTGACGGCGCGGGCGGCGGCCCGTCCGCGCGTGGCGGAGGCAGCCCCGGCCGGCTCGATCCCGCGCCCGCTCAGGACGTCCGGCGAAGTCCGTCAGGTGCGGCAGGGCCGGCCGTGTTCATGGGGCAACGGCGGCCTCTACCAGTTTCGTTCGCAGCGCGAGTGCCGTCGGAAGCAGGACCGTCACGAACGTCAGCACCACCGCGGTGGCGACGATCGTCACGCAGATCCAGCCGGGCCCACTGGGCAGCACCGTCCCGTCCAGGGCCAGGCCGAAGGAGACCAGCGAGCCGGTGGCGACGCCGGTGCCGAGCACCATGCCGACGACCGCGGTCACCATGGCCTCGACGGACATCATCCACAGCACCTGGCGCCGGGTGGAGCCGATCAGCCGTCGTAGCGCGAACTCGCCGCGCCGCTCAGCGGTCGCCACGATCAGCGAGTTGACCAGCGCGGCGGCCAGCAGAAAGCCCTTCTCTGTCCCACGGCTCACCGAACTCCTTGCCGAAGACGCCGCCTCACAGCCGGACCCCCAGACCAACAGCGTGACCTCTTGAGCTCGCCGCCGACCGACACGAACGCCGTCTGGACACAAACGTCGTCGACACGCAGGCGCCGACTTGCTGCGTCAGGGCGAGCAGCCTTCCCACGATGCGTTGCCGTGCAGGCCACGCACACCTCGCTGTCGACGCCAGACCAGGCCCGGACTGAGTGCCCAGCGCGGCGATGCGCCCGACACGTCTTCACGCTGATCGCCACCACAGCCATGGATGCGGACGTGGCGTGCCCGACGCGAACGCCTCGTGTGGCCGGCCACCGACGACGGCCAGCCGCACGGGGCGCATCACGTCGAACGTCAGGCCTTGTGGGCGACGGCGGCGAACCCGCCATTGGCCGGGACATCCACCTTCAAGGTGTCGCCTGCCGTCACCTTGTGGCTCTCCCGCACGAGTCCGTCCGGGCCGTCCCTGACCACGTCGATCGTGTACGTGCCGTGCTCCAGGAAACGAAGCGGCACCTTCTCGGTGTGGGCCTCGCCGGCGGTCACGTTGCCCAGGAACCATCGGTCGCCGTCGCGGCGGGCGATGGTGGTCTGCTTGCCGGGGTCGCCGGCGACGAGCTGCGTCTCGTCCCAGGCGGTGGGCACGGACTCGAGGAACTTCTCCAGCTCCGGGCGCTTGCGGTACTCGTCGAGTGCTCCCGCGAAGTTCTGGAACCCGGACTCGTAGACCACCGAGAGCGCCAGCTCCGCCGCATCGGACACCGGGATCTTGCCGGTCTGGAAGTCCATCGGGGTGAAGTCCATCGAACCGACCACGTTGCGGGTGTAGGGCAGCACCGACACATTGGCCGCCGTCACGTTCAACTGCTCCGCGCCGTGCACCGCTTCCATCGACATGACCTGCGGCCAGGTCCGTGCGATGCCGTGCGGAATGGTCGAACCGTGGAAGTCGACGAGGAGGTGGCGCGCCGCCGTCTCCTTGAGGATCTCGTCGTACCACTTGTAGCGGACCTGCTGGTCCGAGTCCATGAAGTCGATCTTGACTCCGACGACGCCCCACTGCGCCAACTTGTCGAACATGGACTTCTGTTCGTCGGCGGTGTCCACGTCGCCGTAGTTCATCCAGAGCAGGATCTTGACCCCGCGCTCCTTGGCGTACGCGGTCAGTTCCGGCATCCAGTCGGTGGTGTTCCAGCCGTCGTCGACGAGGGTGTACTCCCAGTGGTGCTCGGCGGCGTAGTCCACCATGGATTTCTGCTTCTCCAGGCTGCGTTGGGCCTCGTGACCGCCGTCCATCCAGGACCAGGCGACCTTGCCAGGCTCGATCCAGGAGGTGTCCTCGATCCGGGATGCCGGGGCGACGTCGTCGTTGAGGGTCGACTCGGTGACCGTCGCCAGATCGCCGGTGGTCACCGTTCGCCACGGGGTGCTCAACGGACCGGGCGAGTTGATCTCGTCGTCCGCGAGCGAGACTCGGTACTGCCCGTCGCCCTTGGTGTGCGCCAGGTGGCTGCCGTCGTAGGTGCCGGTCACGTCCGACTCGCTCAGCAGCGCGTAGTCACCGTGGACACCCGTTCCTCGGGTGCGGAACAGCGCCGGGTAGGCATAGTCGCCGCCAGCGGCACCGGCGGCCGACGGCGACTGGTGCGCGGCTTCATAGTTGCCGTTCGACCAGTTGTTGACCCACGCCGACGCGTTGTCGGGCAGCTCGAAGGTGGAGGCCTCCTTGGTGACTTTCACGCCGTCGCCCTCGGCGTCGGGCACCACGTAGCGGTAGACGATGCCGTCGGCCGCGGCGCGCACCACCACTCCGAGCTTGGCGCCGTTCCCGTTCTCGAAGTCGAACCGGGACTCCGTCTGATCGACCGTGCGCTCCAGGCGCTTGCCGACCGTGGTGGTGTAGTGCTCCTGCACCCGTCTGTCGGTCCTGCGCACGAACTTCAACCCGGAGGTGAGGTCACCTTCGTCGGTGACGATCCCCAGGGCTCCAGGTTCCAGCACGGTACGGCCCTTGAGCTGAACTCCGAGCGAGAGCTTCCCGTCATCGTTCAGGCGGAGGGCGGCAGTTGGACCCGTTCCGCCGCGAGAGACAGCCCAGGACCGGTCGTCGGCCTGTGCCGACGGAGCGAGCACGCTGCCCGCCATGGCCGCGGTCAGAATGGCGACGAACAGTACGGGTGGTCGTACACGCATGAGTTCCCCTTGGTCGCAGAAGCCCCGACATCGTTGTCAACGGCCCGAATCGAGCTGAGGGACGGCCTTCCGGACGGCACGTGCTCTCGTGCAGCACAGAGAGCCGGACCTGAACCGAGCAGTTCACGTACCTGAACATAGAACGGCACCGTGAACTCTCGTGCGGGAGACGCTAGATCCAGAGCCACTCAGGGGTCAACCCTCCGGCACAGGAACAGCCGATCAGGGATGGCTCGCGCGGTCGACACGCTCCGGCCAACAGCGGCCGGCACGTCATCCACGCCGACGGCAACCCCGCGTCGCACCTGCAGCTTCCGGTCAGGACTGCGCGACCCGGGCGGGCCGGTCCCAGGAGCTGACGAACGCGCGGACCGGACCGGCCAGTTCGTCGGGGCGGCTGAGCCTCACCACCTCGACATCGGCCGCCATGTCCCGTAGCGGCCGGTAGACGATCTCCGGCAGTCCGATGCGTTCCGTGGCGGCCGGGACGACGGCCACGCCGACGCCGGCCGAGGCGAGCGCGAGCGCGCCGAGCGTGCCGGTCACCCGATGGACGCGCGCCCGCTGCTCGGTTCCCAGCCGGTCGAGCACGGTCCTGTCGTCCTCGTCAGCCGCGTACACGACGAGGCTCTCGCTCTCCAGGTCGGTGGGGACCACCGAGGCGGCGGCAGCCAGCGGGTGATCGTGGTGTACGGCGATCGACAGGGTCGTCCGCACGCCACGCCCCCTCACGAGGTCGTCCACGTCGCTCAGCCCATTGTCGGGGCTGTATCCGATGTCGAGCGTGCCGTCGCGCAGGCCCTGCACCTGTGCGGCGGGCGGGAGTTCGGTCACGTGGAGTTCCACGCGCGGGTGTGCCTGGTGAAAGCGGTGCAGGTCCGTGGACAGGATGCCTTCCAGCACGGCGATCCCGGAGAACCCGATCCGCACGGCGCCGGTCTCACCTCTGACCGACTGCCGTGCGACATCCAGGGCTCGGTCGGCCTGCGCGAGCGTACGGCGCGCCTCGACGAGCAGCAGTTCCCCCGCTTCCGTCAGCTCGACGCGACGGCTGGTGCGTACGAAGACCGGACCTCCCACCTCCCGCTCGAGCGCCTTCACCTGGGTGCTCAGCGTCGACTGGGTGACGTGCAGCCGTGCGGCCGCACGACCGAAGTGACAGTCCTCGGCGACAGCCACGAAATAGCGCAGGTGGCGAAGTTCCACGCGCGACCTCCGATCGTTCAAAGCGAACAATAGATCAGATCTATCAATTGGATCTATTGATGGAAGGGTCGGAGACTGTGGGTATGTCTGAATCGACCACACTTCAGGACCGTCAGGACATCGCCGACCTCATGACCGGGTGGATCCATCGTGATCTGGGGCAGTGGGACCGGCTCCGGGAGCTGTTCCACCCGGGCGCCCGGATCGAGATCACCTGGTTCGAGGGCGCGGCGTCGGACTTCGTCGACGCGTCCGCGCGCATGGCCACCACCGGCCTGCGGACCAAGCACCTGATCACCGCACCCAGCGTGACCTTCTCGGCAGACGGCATCCGGGCGGTCAGCGAGACCAATGCGGTCATCGTCGCCGAGAACAGCACGCTCGACCTCGGCTGCAACGGCCACAACCGGTTCATCGACCGCATCGAGCGTCGGGACGGCGTCTGGCGCATCGTCGACCGCAAGAGCGTGTACGACTTCGCCACCTTCACCTTCCCCGCCGGGATCGTGGAGATCGACGCCGAGGTGGTGGCCAAGTACCCCCGTGAGTACGGCGCGCTGGCCTACGTACTGGACCGGAGCGGTTTCCCCGTCGAGCGCACCTTCGCGACCCAGGGCAGCGAACTGGAACGCGACATCAAGGAGTCGGCCTTCGCCTGGCTCGGCGCAGAAGCCGGAGCGTGACGCGCCATGAAGCTGATCACCATTGAGGAGCACACCCTCGACACCGCGGTGGCGCAGGCCTCGGCCGCGCGCGCGACGGAAGTGAGTCCGCACTTCGGGACGGCGTACTCGCCGGCGAGCGGACTGCCCTACTGCCCCACGCCCGAGGAGTTGGAAGACCTCGACGAAGGGCGCATCGCCGACATGGACGCGCACGGCATCGACATGCAAGTGCTGTCCAACCTCACCACACAATTCCTGCCGGCCGACGTGGCACCCGAACTGGTGCGGGGAGTCAACGACCGGCTTGCGGGCGCCTGCCGACGCCACCCCGACCGTTTCGCCGCCTTCGCCTCACTGCCCACGACGGCCCCGGAGCAGGCACCGGCCGAACTCAAGCGCGCCGTCGAGGAACTCGGTCACGTCGGCACGCTCATCCACGGCCGTACGGACGACGAGTTCCTGTCCGCCGAACGCTTCGACCCCATCCTGCGGGCAGCGGCCGAGCTGAGGGTCCCGATCTATCTCCATCCCGCCCCACCCACCCGAGGCACAAGCGCGGTCAACTACGAGGCGGGGCTCGATCCCGTGGTCGCCACGCGGTTCGCCACCGCCGGGTGGGGGTGGCACAACGAATCGGGCATCCACTTCCTCCACCTCGTACTCAGCGGCGCGCTGGACCGCCACCCGGATCTGCAGTTCATTCTCGGGCACTGGGGCGAGATGGTCCCCTGGTTCCTGGACCGCCTCGACGAGGCTCTGCCCCAGCACGCGACGGGACTTGACCGGACGATCGGCGACTACGTGCGCCAGAACGTCTACTACACGCCCAGCGGCATGTTCACGGCACCACACCTGCACTTCTGCGCCGATGTCCTGGGCACCGACCGAATGATCTACTCGGTCGACCACCCCTTCGTCGGCAATGCGGGCGCCCGCAGCTTCCTGGAGAAGTGTGACCTGCCCGCCGACGCCAAGCTCGACATCGCCCACCGCAACGCCGAACGGCTCCTGGGGGTGTGACGCGCACACGCCCCGGCGGATACACCCAGGTCCACAGCCTGCTCCTTAAGGGCTGTCCCGTAACTGATCTTCGCTGTCATCGGGGTGCGGCCGACCGTCGCGGGGTCCTGCCGCTTATCCGGCGAGGTTGAGGTTGTGCAGACGGGCGATGCCGAGCATGGCGTGATGGACGCCGTCGCCCTTGAGACGGCAGTCACGCAGGATGGAGCCCCTACCTGCTTGTGGGAGGGCCCGAGATGGTCGATGATCCGGTTGGCCGCCGACTTGGAGACGCCGAAGAGCGGAGCGTACTGGCGCAGCGTCAAGTTCGTGCGCCAGTACGCCGCGACCAGCAACACCCGGTCTTTCAACGGCAGACTCCACGGCCGTCCACGCCGCGGCTCGTCTGCGACTTCACGGCGTACCACGGTCATCAACTTGCCGAAGCAGCGCGGGCTCAGCCCGGTGAACGTAAAATTTCCCGCGCGCTCTGGCAGACCAGCGCAATCAACGGCTCATATGCTCGTCGGCTGTGACTACTCCTTCCTTGTACGTCTTCATCGAAGAGGACGCCACCGAGCTCGAGAGCGTCGAGGGGAAAGTCCTCAGCCTGCATCGTTGGCATCTGGCGGCCAGCCAACATGTTGACGGAGACAGGGCAGCCGCCGAGGCGAGAGCTGAGGAACTTGCCAGCAGCCACATCCCGCAATACATAGGGAAGTGGCTCAAGGCCGGCGGCAGGCCATACCGGAGCGTGTTCCGCATGCACGACGGGACATGGCTGGTGAAGATGAAAAGCGGCTACGAGGAGACGCACTTCCGCGTGAGCACCGGCGAGCTCGTCCTCATGGAAGAGGAGATCAAGGGGCAGGATCCGCCCGCACCCGCCAGGAAGGGGCTCAAACGGTTGCTCGGCCGCTGAGCTGACCTGTCCCAGCCAGGCGACCGACGTCTGCCGACAAGCCCCGGAACGCGCGGACACCGTTGCACAGCCCCGTCGTTCAAGATGCCGCGGCGCAAGGGGCGGCCGGAGATGCTTTACGGGACAGCCCTTGGCGCGCGGCGCAGAGCATCAGCTCGTGGCCGACCCGCTCTACTCCACGAGTATCCGCCTGCCCACGTCGCCAGGGACGACAACAGCAGGTCATCATGCTTCCCCATGCTGGAGCGATGCGGATCGCCGGCCCAGATCCGCCAGGCCGGACGGCGCATGCCGGGCGATGCACGGTGAGGACCTCAGCGCACGTCGGCCGGCCGCGCGGCGCGCTCGAAGGGGTAGCGCCGCCGGAACTCGTCCGCCGCGTCCTCGAGCGTCACGAACGACACACCCTCGTGCCCGGAGACGTACTCGATGAACCGCTCCAGCATGAGCAGCACCTGCGGGCGGCCCGACACGTCGGGGTGCAGGGTCACCGGGACGACGGCGTAGTCCAACTCCCTGTGCACCCAGTCGAACTGGTCTTTCCAGTCCTGTTCCAGGGCTCGGGGCGAGACGTAGCCGTGGCTGTTGTGGGAGTGCTTGTTGAACATCATCGGCGGCAGGTCGTCGACGTACCAGTTGCCGCAGAACTCGACGAGGTCGACCTCGTGTCCGTGCACGAGCGGCTTCATCCAGTCCTTCGCCTCACCTGCATAGTCGATCTTCGTCCAGGAGTCGCCGACTCGGGCGTAGAAGGGGGTGAAGTCCCGGTAGTTCTGCGAGTGGTCGTAGGAGAAGCCGTACTTGTGCAGGAGCGCGGCCGTCGACTCGGACATCTCCCACCACGGGGCGACGTACCCCTTGGGCCTGCGCCCGGTGAACTCCTCGATGAGTTCCACGGACTTGGCAAGGACGTCCTCCTCCTGCTGAGGCGTCATCGCGATGGGGTTCTCGTGCGAGTAGCCGTGGGCCCCGATCTCGTGCCCCGCCTCCACGACCATCCGGGTCTGCTCGGGGAACGTCTCGATGGAGTGGCCGGGAATGAACCAGGACGTACGGATTCCATAGCGCTCGAACAGCTTCAGCAGGCGCGGGGTGCCGATCTCGCCCGCGAACACTCCGCGCTGGATGTCGTTCGGCGAATCCTGGCCGCCGTAACTGCCGAGCCAGCCGGCCACCGCGTCTACATCTACACCGAGCGCTATCTGGATGTTCTTGGCCATGGGTGAAGTGCTCCTCTTGTGCTTCTAGTTGGGAAGGAGGGTGCTGAGGTTTGCGGTCGCCGTGGCGAGGGCCCGGGTATCACCCGGTGTCCAGTCGCGTTCGCGCGCGCTGTGCACGGAGATCCATCCGGTGAGCGAGTCGCCCGACTCGACGGGCGACAGCATCTGGGCGCGCACGCCGTACACGTCGACGAGTGCCTGCGGCGGATGTGGCGCGGCACGGAAGTGCGGCTGGATCAGCGGACGCCGCTCGGCCTCCAGCCACTCCACGGTGTTCAGGCGACGCTGGTCGAGGGAGGCGTCGCGGCGGATCGAGCGCTCGCCGGGGCGCAGCGCCTCGCCCGCGGTGAGATCGACGTGCAGACCGTGATCCGGCAGGTCGACGCGGAACGTGGTGCGGTCCGCGCCGGTCGCCCGCAGCAGCGTCCCGAGGACTTCCTGGACTCGGGCGCGAAGACTGCCGTCGCGCAGCAGCTGTCCGTAGCCGGACCACGACGGGTACGCCCCGGCTAGGTCGAGCGCGCGCCACAGCGTTGCCGTCACAGAGTCGAACACCGGCATGTTCAGGGATCGTTCGAGGCGCTCGGCTTCGAAGGCTCCGTGCACGTTGGTGCAGACGACGGCGACGGCCTGCGCGCCGTCGGTGGCGGCGCACTCGATCTGGCGGGCCACGTCGGCGGCCGGGATCCTGGCGAACGCCTCGTTGTCGTCCTCGCCGAAGGGCTCCGCGAGAACGCAGTCAATGCCCTCCTTCGCGTACGTCCTCACGATGGCGTCGGCCACGTCGCGGGTGTAGGGCAGGGCAAGCCCGAGCCGGGTCACGCCGTACGCGGCGCAGGCGTCGAGCAAAGCGAGCGTCGAGGTGGTCGCCGAGATGCCCGTCTCGGCGGTGAGTGCCTCGGCCAAGGCGCGGTCCCGCTCGATGCCGAGCCAGGAACCCGACGTCCCGTTCCAGACCAGGACGTCGGCCTTGGCGTCGGCCAGCTGTCTGGCCGCTGCGAGCATCGGCTCCTGGCCGAACTGGGCGTCACTGCCCGTGTCCAGGGCGATCCGGGTCACCGGTACCCGCGCGAAGTGCGCGGTGGCCAGGCCCTCCGAGCCCTGGAGCAGTCCGTACGTCACGGGCTCCAGGCAGGTGTTGGACGACGGCGTGAGCATCCCCACGCGCAGCGGACGGTGATCGCTCATCGGACGACGAGCCTCCTCGAATAGTCGATGACCAGGGACGAGACGGTGAACAGGGCGCCCGCGCCGACGAAGTAGAGCAGGGCCCAGGTGTAGGAGCCGGTGCCACCGACGATGAAGCCGACCGCGATGGGTGTGACGATCCCGGCGATGTTCCCGGACAGGTTCATGGCGGCGCCGACCACTCCGGCGTTGGCGCGGCCGCCGAGCGTGGACGGCAGCGCCCAGTAGAGGCCGGCCCAGCGCAGGAAGAACAGGACGCCGGAGAGGAGCACGACGGCGGTCATCGCGTCGGGCACCAGGACCACACCGAGCAGCCCGGCCATCACGGCGGCGCCCGCGACGCCCATGAGTGTGCGAAGGACGGTGTTGGCGCGGGTGCCGCGCGAGCGCCAGAGGTCGGCGAGCCAGCCGCCGGTCAGTTCCCCGACGAACCCGGCGCCGAAGATGAGCAGCGTGGACCAGCCGATCGACTTGATGTCGAAGCCCTTGGTCTCCGACAGGTACAGCGGGCCCCAGGTGAGCAGCCCGTAGAAGACACCGTTGAAGCCCATCCAGCCCAGGCACATGCCCCAGAACGAGCGGTACTTGAGGTAGTCCACCAGGCGCGCGGGCCGGTCCTCGCCGGGCGCCGCGGCGTCCTCGGCGGCATGCGCCCGCTCGATGTACGCGGCCTCCGCGGCGTTCACGGCAGGGTGCTCGCGCGGGGTGTCGCGCAGGAACCACAGGGCGAGGAAGCCGACCGCCACGGTCGCCGCGCCGGCGACGACGAAGCTGGTGCGCCAGCTCCCCGTCCAGGCGATCAGACCGGAGATGGCGACGCCGCCGAGCGCGGAGCCGAGCGGAGCCCCGCCGTCCATCAGGACCGCCCCCCGCCCGCGCTCGGCTGCGGGCAGCCAGTGGGCGTTGAGCTTGCCGCCCGCCGGCATCACCGGTGCCTCGACGGCGCCGAGCGCGAGCCGCGCGGTGAGCAGCGAGCCGACGCCGGTGGCCCCCGCGGTCAGCGCCGTGGCGACGCCCCAGCCGACACAGGCGCCGCCCGCCATCCGGCGCGGCCCGAACCGGTCGATGAGCCGTCCGGCCGGGATCTGCATCAGCGCGTAGGTCCAGAAGAACGCGCTGAGCACGAAACCGGTGACCTCTTTGGACAGATGCAGGTCGTCGGTGATGAGCGGCAGGGCTACGGACACGGAGCCACGGTCTATGTAGTTCAGCGTGACGATGGCGAGGAGGAGAAGGAAGATCCTCCAGCGAGTACGCGTGGGTGGCGCCTGGTCGGTTCTCGCGTCCTGGGCGGCCGCGCCGGAGACGTCGGCCGCTTTGGCTGATGGCATGTCAAACCCTCTTTCCGGCAGGGAAGAACTGCGTAAGGGGGTGTTGCAGGACAAGCAAGCACGCTTGTGACGTGCGGAATCCGCGCTATGGCATACCAAAGAATGCGACGGCCAACGCCCCGCGTCAAGGCGTTGGTATACCGTGAGGACTCATTGACGGGGAGGAAACATGGCACAGACGGCAGGCGCGGGCCCCGGCGCGGCGGGCTGGTTGCGCGACCAGGTCTGCGAGGGCATCCGGGACCGGATCATCTCCGGTCAACTCAGGCCCGGCGACCGGCTGTTGGAGCGGGACGTGGCCGAGGAGTTCGGCGTCTCCCGGATCCCCGTGCGCGAGGCGATCCGGGTGCTGCTCAGCGAGGGATTCCTGGAAGCCGTCTCGCCCCGCAGGATCGTCGTCAAGCAGCTGTCGTTCCAGGACGTGCTCGACCTCTTCGACCTGCGCGAGGCGCTCGAAGTGCTCGCCGCGCGCCGTGCCACCGAGCGCGCCGGGCAGCGGCAGGTCGACGCCCTCGGCCGGCTCCTCGACAGCGCGGGCAAGGCCACCCGCGCGGGCCGCGCCGACCGCATCTCCCGCGCCAACACCGCCTTCCACCACCACATCGTCGAGATCGCCGGCAACGCGCTCCTCGCCGCGACCCTGGAACCCCTCGAAGGCCGGATGCGCTGGCTGTTCCAGCAGGTGGACGACCCGCGCCCGGTCTGGGACGAGCACCGCGCACTGTACGAGGCGATCGCCGCCCGTGACGCGGACCTCGCGGCCGACCGGGCGCTACGTCACGTACGGCACTACCGCGAGGTGGCGCTACGGGTGCTCTTCGACATGGAGGCCACCGCTCCGGCAGAAGTGGGCGACGCGGTCGGCGAACCCTGACGGATGTCTCCTACGACACCCGAGATTCGAACTCTCCGCCCGGTCACTGAGGCTCCTGGAGCCGTCTTGCTCCCCAGGCCGATCGAGTCAGGAAGCGCCGCGCATACCCCTCAGGGAGATTCCTCGTGGCCCTGTGCGATGCGCGCGTTCAGGTGCAGGTCATGGAGCATCTACGGCTGTTGCCGTGCTTCCGACGAAGCGGCACACCAGAGTGTTCGCTGAACGAAAGGGGCCGCATGTCACGCGATACAGCCGAAGCAGAGGCGGAGATGAAGGGGATCACGTTTCCCGCCGGGCACGGAAAGCACTACGTGACGCTGGCCGAACTACTGGTTCGCCTCGGCAGCTTCGGGCTGGACCTGACGTGGCGCGTCGAATGCGACGAGATCGTCGATCCTCGCTGTGTCGAGATGGAGAGACGGTCCGCCGATGCAGGCATGGACACGTTGACTCTGTTGTCGTTGACGACCCCCTTCCTCCAGTTGATCGACGCCGAAGCACGTGGGTTCGCCGAGGACAAACTGGTGCTCGTCCTGACCGAATTCGACAGCTCCTTTTGGGACATCAGGGCTGTCGACGAGCGCGTACTCAGCGAACTTCGCCGCCAATACCCTGGTGCCAAGGACCTCTGAACGGGACGCTTCACTCCGGACGGAGCCATAGGCGGATCCCGGCCACGGGATCGTGTACTTGATCTGGCGTCTGCGCAGGTGACGCCCGAGCGGGCGGCACCCGCCTTCCCCGGCGAGGTGAATCGTGCATGTGAGACCGCCTCGCGAGCGTCCCGTGAACCGTCTTCCAGCTACCGAAGCAGGGAGGCAGGTCCCGCCAGGGGAGGCCGGTCCGCTGCCGGAACAGAATCCCGTCGATCACACGACGGTGGCATTGCCAGCGTCCACCCCGCCCGCGATGCGTCGGCAAATGCGGCTCCAGCCGAGCCCACTCCTCATCCGAAAGATCTCCCCGTCCCAAGTCCCAAGTCCCACGAAACGAGTGCCCAGTGGGATCGTCACTCGACCCGTCGGACACGACCTAGGCGACAGCGCCAAACGAGAAGCCCTCGATCGAGGGATGTTCCCGCCCGGGCCGAACCATGATCAGCATGCGGGCGTCGCCACGGGCATGACCGATGAATCCGACCACCTGGACCAGCCCGGGATGGTACGCCTCACCATCGACGGCGCCGACACTCAGGCCGTACTCGCCCTCGCCTACGAACTGACCACCTGCCACAACCTCACCGGCCCCAGCACACCCGACCCCCTCCCCGACCATCCCGGGGCAAGGACCTACCTGTACGGCTACCCGGCCGTCATGCCCTACGACTGACCCCCACGTTCCTCACCCCGCCCATGACGCAGAACCCGCCGAAGGTGGACGACTCCTGCCGCATCAGCGGCGGCGAGTGGTCCGCCGCCACGAAAACACGTACGTCGACAACGCGCTCACGTTGCTTGCGGGCGGCGGGCGCGCCGTTCCCGGAGAAGCCCACGGGTCCCAGCAAGACGCGCTCCACCTCGGGCACGTTTCCGCCCTGCGGGACAGAGCCCACACGTGCGCCCGGAGCGGTGCCGGTCTTCAGTGTGCTGCTGTGGTTACCCGCTTACGGAGCAGGGCGAGCTTCTCGGCCGCGCCCGTGTTCGGAGCGGCCCAGTTCAGCACGATGTGCAGGTCGGCTCGTTCGATGGTCATGATGTCGCAGTCGAGGACGATCTCACCGAGGTCGGGGTGGACAACCGTCTTGTGTGAGCGCCCGATCGGCAGGGTTTCGTAGCGGGTCCAGAGGTCGGCGAAGTGTGGGTCGGTCTCTCGGAGTCCGTTGATCAGTTCGGTGACGGCGCGGTCGTCGGGGTATCGGTCGGCGGCCCGTCGCAGGTCGGACACCATCATGCGTTCGAATGCGTCGGCGTGTGCGGCGTCGCGCTCGATGCGGGATGCGCCAGGTGCATACGGGGCGGCGAAGTGTCCCCAGATCAGGTTGCTCGATCGGGCATCGGTCGCGGCCGGGCTGCCGAACAGTGCGCCCCAGAGCGAGTTGCTCTGCACGAGGTCCCAGGAGGCGGTGAAGACGGCCAGCGGTGTGTCGCTCATGCGGTCGATCATGCGCTGCACGCCGGGTGGCACCTCGCGGGGCACCGTCCCGGACGGCGGGACGAGCGCACCTGCCAGCCGGTAGAGCAGTTCACGATCCACGGCGTTGAGCCGCAGTGTCTGCGCGAAGGCCGCCAGGATCTGGGGGGAGGGATTCTTCGCGCGGCCCTGTTCGAGCTGTACGAGGTAGTCGACGGAGATGCCGGCCAGGACGGCCAGCTCCTCACGCCGCAGGCCCGGAACTCGTCGGTTGCCTGCAACCGGCAGGCCGACCGCGGCCGGGCCGATGCGCTCTCTCCACGCGCGCAGTGCTGGGCCGAGCGCGGTGTAGGTGGTCATGAATCCAGTATGAGCCTGCTGGTGAGGGGCTGGGTGGTACTCGCGCTACCAGGGACGACAGCGCCTGGTGCACCCCTGCGGCCAGGCCGAGCATCGCCTTGTCGGTCCACATGCGTCAGAGGCACGGCGGAACCTTGCCGCCCGCTGACGGCACCTTTTGAACAAGGAGATACCCAAGATGGCACCCACCATCGGAATCATTGGCTCTGGTCTGGTCGGCGGCTCCGTCGCTCGTCTGGCTGTCGCCGCCGGCTACAGCGTTGTGCTCAGCAACTCACGAGGCCCGGAGTCGATCGCGGAACTCGTATCGGATCTCGGTCCGCTGGCGCGCGCCGCAACGGTCGATGAGGCGATCGCGGCCGGCGACATCATTGCCCTTCCTGTCCCGCTCGCGAGTTACGCGGCGCTGTCGGCCGACAAGCTGGCCGGGAAGGTTGTCCTGGACCAGACGAACTACTACCCGGAGTTCTGGCGCAACGCCGAACTGGATGCCGGGAAGCTCACGTCAAGTGAACTCGTGCAGCGGCACCTCAAGGACTCCCTGGTCGTGAAGGGCCTGCACAATCTGGACTGGAACCACATGTACTCCAACGCCCGCCCGAAGGGCGACGCCGAGCGGACGACCCTCCCGATCGCTGGTAACGACGCCGGTGCCAAGAAGGCGGTGACGCAGTTCTTGGAGGCGGTCGGCTACGACGTGGTCGATGCCGGCTCGCTCGCGGAGAGCTGGCGGATCGAGCCCGAGACGCCCATCTACTTCTGGCCGTACACCCCTGCCATCCCGGACGGGATCACTGGGGATGAGGAGAAGCGCTTCTACCTCGCACACCCGGTCCCGCCCGTCTCGCCCGAAGCGGCCCGCAAGATGATCGACAGCGCGGAGCGACCGTCACCCGTCGGTGGCACGCTGGCAGGGATGCCCCCCGCCCACGTCGCCATCTTCATGGACCAGGCGAGCGCCAACACCGTGAACAAGTAGCACCCGGGCGTGCCGAGTGCCGTCGTGCGGCACTCCTGCGCTGATTCCTCAGTCCTTCGCTGTCACCGCTCAGGTCCAGACTCGCGCGGCTCTTTTGGGCCAGAGTGCTCAGGGGTGCTCGAACGCCGGATCGGCATGCGGTGGGGCCCTGTCCGCTGGACAGGGCCCCACCGCATGGAAACCCCCGCGCTCGCCGGCCGCACGACACGACACCTCGATGTACAGGGCCGCGGTAAGAGCCGAGGGCCGGCTACCCCACCCCCGCCTGTTGGCGTGCCTCGTCGCGGAAGAATCGAGGAGAAGTCCCGACCACGCGCCGGAATGCCGTACTGAAGGCGCTCTCGGACTCGTAGCCCGTTGCGGCGGCCAGCTCGGAGATGGAGCGGGTGTCACTGCGCAGCGCGTCACGGGCCAGGCTCATCCGCCATTCGATGAGGTAGGTCAGCGGGGCTGTGCCGACCTTGGCTTTGAACGCCGCGGCGAACGCGGACCGTGACATGTGGCTGATCGCGGCGAGCTCGTCGAGCGTCCAGCGCCGGCTCACATCCGCATGCATCGCGCGCAGGGCCGCCCCGATGCCGTCCTCGACCAGTGCCCCGAGCCAGCCGACGGGATGATCGGTCTGATCAGCGTGGACGCGCAGCATGTGGACGAGAATGAGCTGTGCGAGGTGCTCCAGTACAAGGGATCGGCCGACGCCGGCAGATTCCATCTCCGCGACCGTGAGGGCGGAGAGGTTCGACAGGAGTGCTCCGCGCGGGTCGCCGGCCCGGACGAGGACGATGGGCGGCAGCACGTCGAAGAGCGCCGAGGCGTGGGCCTCCTCGAACACGAAGTCGATGCAGCAGACGTAGGTGTCCTCATCGGCCTCGGCGCCGATGCGCACCTCGCCAGCGTTCTCGCTCTCGTGAAAAGCAGTGGCCTGGCTCGGCGTCACATCGAGAATGCTGGCCAGTGTGTAGGACGGCGGGTTGTTGAGCAGGAAGAAGTCGCCCTTACGCAGCAACACCGGCTCGCAGCCGTCGAGGGCCATCCAGCACTCGCCCTCGAGGACGACGCCCAGCTTCACGTGCGGGTAGGGATCGAAGAGGACGGCCCAGGGGGAGGCAGCGTGCACCCGTGCCGGGACGACCGCCTGTGTGCGCAGAAGTCGCAGAACGTCGACGATCGGGTCGCCTGATCCGACAGCCCCATCCCGCCTGGACGATGCGTAATGTTTCCTGGAAGCCACGTTATTCATCATACGCGCGTGCGCTCCTACGGTTGAGCCCATGAGCAACGCACCGACGGTGTCCGCAACGGGCATCAACACCACGGACGGGCTGTCCAGCAAGAACTACAAGATGATCGATGCCCTCGGTCATCAGCTGCGGGTGTACGACGAGGGACCGGCCGACGCGCCGACCCTGGTCATGTTCCACGGCGCCCCGCACAACTCGCTCGAATTCCGCTTCAACGTTCCGGCGCTCGTCCAGGCCGGATACCGCGTGGTCATTCCGGAGCACCTGGGTGCCGGCGGATCGGACCGTCCCGAGGACGTGGAACTCTACTCGGGCCACCACGACTACGAGCGTGCCCTGGCGGTGGTGGACGCCCTGGGCATCGAGAAGTTCTACGTCGAAGGCGGCGACCGCGGAAGCCTCCCGCTGTGGATGCTCGCCGCCCTGAATCCCGAGCGAATCCTCGGTCTCGTCTCGGAGAACGTCAGCCACCTCAACGGCTTCTTCATCGATCCGGCCCTCGATCAGCGCAAGCGGTCGTGGTACATGTCCTACTTCCAGTTCGAGGCTGCGGAAGAGGCGCTTCGCGCGGACGACTGGGCTCTGGCGAGGGAGTTCTTCGACTGGCACCCGGACATGGAGCACATCATCGCGGACTGGGAACGGCCCAACGGCCTGAAGGCCAGCTGGCTCAACTGGTACCACGCGACGGTCAACCCCGACGACGCTCCCAAGGCGGAGCCGCTGCCCGACGTGACGGTGCCCGTGCTGCAGCTCTACTCCATGAACGACCCCTACATCGGCCCGGAGCAGCTGATCACCGGCCGCGAGTTCATCAAGGGTCCCTTCACCCTCAAGCGCATCGGTGGAGCGGGCCACTTCATCGCCCGCAACGCCCCCGACGTGTTCAACCGCGAGGTCATCAAGTGGCTCGGCGACCGCGAGAGTGAGCGTCGCGGCAACTGACGCCGGCCGACATGTCCTGAGCCCGTTCGCGGGACGGGCTCAGGACGACCTGCCCCACAGGGCTGCAGCCCGTCCGCGCGACGGTTGTCCGCAGGCGAGCGGCTCTTGCCGCCGTTCCCCTGCCTGGACGATCCGTAATTCCTCTCGGACTTCACGTTATGGAATGCGTTGACCCATGTCCCTCACAGTGAAGGACATGGGTCGCCCGGACGGCACATACCGAACGACGGACCTCAACTAAGCCCGGCTTCCTGCAGCACTCGCTGCCCAGATCGGCCGAAGCAGGCCGCAGCCACGCTCCTTCAACACCCACATCTTGCCCAGTAAGGAAATACTCGTGTCAAAGTTGCTCGCTGGAAAGACCGCCCTCGTCACCGGAGGGTCGCGCGGTATCGGGCGCTCGATAGCCGAGCGTCTCGCGGAGGAAGGCGCGCTCGTCGCACTCACCTACAACGCCAGTAAGCACGGCGCCGACGAGACGGTCGCAACGATCGAGAAGGCCGGTGGGAACGCTTTCGCAGTCCACGCGGACCTCGTCGACGCGGAGTCCATCCCCCACCTGTTCACGCGGCTCGACGACGAATTCATGCGGCGTAAGGGAACCCGAACCCTCGACCTGCTGATCAACAACGCAGGAAACTCGGGCTGGGGCGGCCTCGCGGACGCCACGCCGGACAGCTGGGACACGATGTTCGCAGTCCACGCTCGCGCGCCCTTCTTCATCGTCCAGTCAGCACTGAGCCGCCTCGCTGATAG
This sequence comes from Streptomyces sp. YJ-C3, assembly GCF_053891275.1. Taxonomy (NCBI): domain Bacteria; kingdom Bacillati; phylum Actinomycetota; class Actinomycetes; order Kitasatosporales; family Streptomycetaceae; genus Streptomyces; species Streptomyces sp. YJ-C3. The sequence goes on from NZ_CM132685.1 coordinate 5,339,955, forward strand.
CGGACGGATCATCAACGTCTCCTCCGGCGCAGCCTCGCGACCGATGCAGGCGGTCCCCGTCTACTCCATGGCCAAGGCAAGCATCAACAACCTGACGCACGCCCTCGCGATGGAGTTGGGGCCCCGAGGCATCACAGTGAACGCCGTCGCGCCAGGCTGGGTGCGTACCGACATGAACGCGGCCGTCCGCGAGAACGCCGAGATGGCGGCGGCGATCGAGGCGGACACCGCCCTGGGACGTTTCGGTGAAGTCGCCGACATCGCCTCAGTAGTGTCCTTCCTGGCCTCCGACGAAAGCCGCTGGGTGACCGCCCAGGTCATCGAGGCGAGCGGCGGCTACAAGCTCTGACCCCTGCAGCGGCACCGTGGTGAACGGGTGGACGGACCGGGCGCGCCTGAGCTGGCCGAGGGTGACCTCTGGCAGCCGCGAAGGCCACGAACAGCGCGGTTGAACCGTGTCCGCCGCTCCGTTCAGCCGGGTCAGCAGTTCAGGCTCTCGTTCGCCGGCCGGCCCGTCTGACTCGGCGTTTTCGGAATCCGGTCGGGCTGCGGCTGCGTGGGCAGCTCCCTGATCGCGAAGCCGGACTGCGATAGGGCACCACGCAGCTGCCGGTTCTCTACGGTCAGTTGGCTAGTGCACGGACGAGGCGCTCGATGTCAGTGCGCAGTTGGCACAGCTCCGCTGCGTCCTTGGGGAGCGTTACTGGTTGTGATCAAGGAGTGGCTCGTCTGACCTCTTGATCCAGATCATCGCGGCGCGGAAGTGGAGGCCAGCGAGGTAGCTTCCCTCGCACTCGTAGCGGGTGGCGATGCCTCACCACACTCACCGGCTGGCCTTTGGCAGGGCGGAATGGGGGAGCTCTACGAGCGGTCAACGAGGAGGTGGTTGGCGGCGAAGCCGAAGAAGGCCGCGCCGGTGACCTGTTCGAGGCGGCGGCGGAACGCGGAGCGTTGGATGCGGTCGCTCAGAACCGAGGCGGCACGGGAGAGGAACCAGTACCAGGCAGCCAGCTCGACCAGATCAATGACGGTGAAGAACAGCGTCGCACTGAACACCAGCGCGTCTTGTGGGACGAACTGCGGGATTTGTAGAGGCCGACGTCGTGGCCGATGGGCCGACCGCCCTTCCTGCGCTTCTTCTTTCGGTTGGCGGCTGGGTCCCTCTTCTCCGGGATGACTGCTTTGATACGACGTCTTCGAAGAAAGACGCGGTTACCGCGGGACGAGTAAGCCTTACCTGCGGCGACTGCATCGGGTCGGGTGCAGGGGCGGCCAACAGGATCACGGATGCGCACCATCTTCAGTACGGGGATGAAAGCGGGCTGTCGGCTGCCTGCCCCGCGGTCAGCACGAACGCCAGCGGACGGCATTTGCGGTCGGTGGCGAGGTGGACCTTGCTGGTCTGTCCGCCTCGCGAGCGTCCGAGAAGCGCGGCCTTCAGGCGGAGCTTGCGTCTGCGCCGGATGCGCCGCCGTTCTTCCTGCTCCGGGCCGTCCGCGACATCCTTCCCGACTTGTTCTGCCCGGCCGCCCCTTACGAGATGATCACGTTCGTGTGCGGGGTCGAGCAGGTCCGTTGATGAGCTTGTCGCCCGGCCGTCGATCCCTCGCATCGGCCACAAGACAGGGCACGAGGCCACCTGGGTTCATGCCGTAGTTCACGACCGAGGGGCCCCGACCGCTCCGGGAGCTGACGCTGTGCCCCAGAGCTGAGCACCGGTCCGGTGCAGTATGCGGTCGCGACGTGCATCCCCATCGCAGCAGGTGCTTGACACCGACCGCCGATCGGTACTGACGTGGGACCACCACCACCGATCGCGCCGCCTGATGATCCGTCACCAAAGTCAGCATCAGGTCGGCAACAGCACCGCTCAGCCCCGCTGCAGACCGCCCGGGACCGCCCTAGACCGCCAAGATCTACAACCGGGCATAACCAATCCGACCAGGCAAGACGCAGGTCAGAGCAACAACCGCTCACGTCACTCGGAGGTACCGATGAGAATGTTGATCAATGTGGCCGAGACTGTCGTCACCGATGCGCTGCGCGGCATGGCGGCCGCCCACCCCGAACTGACCGTGGACGTCGACAACCGGGTGATCCTGCGCCGGGACGCGCCGGTCGCCGGGAAAGTGGCGCTGGTGTCGGGCGGCGGGTCCGGGCACGAGCCGCTGCACGGGGGGTTCGTGGGCCCGGGGATGCTCTCCGCGGCCTGTCCCGGTGAGGTGTTCACGTCGCCGGTGCCCGATCAGATGGTGCGGGCCGCCGCCGCGGTGGACAGCGGGGCGGGCGTGCTGTTCATCGTGAAGAACTACACCGGTGACGTGCTCAACTTCGACATGGCGGCCGAACTCGCCGAGGACGAGGGCATCCAGGTCGCCAAGGTGCTCGTGAACGACGATGTCGCGGTGACCGACAGCCTGTACACAGCCGGACGGCGCGGGACCGGCGCGACCCTGTTCGTGGAGAAGATCGCGGGCGCCGCCGCCGAGGAGGGGCAGCCGCTGGAGCGGGTCGAGGCGATCGCCCGGCAGGTGAACGCCGCCGCGCGCAGTTTCGGCGTGGCGCTGAGCGCGTGCACCACGCCCGCGAAGGGGTCGCCGACGTTCGATCTGCCCTCCGGGGAGCTGGAGCTGGGCATCGGCATCCACGGCGAGCCGGGGCGCGAGCGGCGCCCCATGATGACGTCCGGGGAGATCGCCGACTTCGCCGTCGACGCCGTGCTGGAGGACCTGAACCCGAAGAGTCCGGTACTCGTCCTCGTGAACGGCATGGGGGCCACCCCGCTGCTGGAGCTGTACGGCTTCAACGCCGAGGTGCAGCGGGTGCTCGCCGAGCGCGGGGTGCCGGTCGCCCGCACCCTCGTCGGCAACTACGTCACGTCCCTCGACATGGCCGGCGCCTCCGTCACCCTGTGCCAGGTGGACGAGGAACTGCTGCGCCTGTGGGACGCGCCGGTCAGCACGGCCGGTCTGCGCTGGGGCATGTGACGGCCGGCGCCCTCGTCAACGTACCTACCACGCAAGGAGACCATGTGCTCGACGCCGATTTCTTCCGGCGCTGGATGGCGGCGACCGCGGCCGCGGTGGACCGCGAGGCCGCCCGGCTCACCGAACTCGACTCGCCGATCGGCGACGCCGACCACGGCAGCAATCTGCAGCGCGGCTTCACCGCCGTACGGGCCGCCCTGGACAAGGACGCGCCCGCGACCCCGGGGGCCGTGCTCACCCTCGCCGGGCGGCAGTTGATCTCCACCGTGGGCGGCGCGTCGGGGCCGTTGTACGGCACGCTGCTGCGGCGCACCGGCAAGGAGCTCGGTGACGCGGCGGAGGTGAGCCAGGCCGAGCTGGCCGGGGCGCTGCGCGTCGGGGTGGACGCGGTGGCCGCGCTCGGCGGGGCGGCGCCGGGTGACAAGACGATGCTGGACGCCCTGGTGCCGGCCGTGGACGCGCTGGTGGGCGGTGACTTCGCCGCGGCGCGGTCGGCCGCCGAGCACGGCGCCGAGGCGACGACTCCGCTCCAGGCCCGCAAGGGCCGGGCGAGTTATCTGGGCGAGCGCAGCATCGGGCACCAGGATCCCGGGGCGACGTCGTCGGCGCTGCTGATCGGCGCGCTGGCCGAGGCCGCGGGGGACGCCGCGTGACCGCCCCCGACAAGGCCGTCGGCATCGTGCTGGTGTCGCACAGTCAGGACGTCGCCGAGTCCGTGGCGCGGCTGGCGGCCGGACTCGCCGGGGGCGGCGACACCGCCCCGGTGGCCGCGGCGGGCGGCACGGAGGACGGCGGTCTCGGTACGAGCGCGGAGCGGATCTCGGCGGCGGCCGCGCAGGTCGACCGCGGCTCGGGGGTCGCGGTCCTCGTCGACCTCGGCAGTGCGGTCCTCACCGTGAAGGCGCTGCTCGCCGAGGGCGACGAACTCCCCGACGGCACACGCCTGGTGGACGCCCCGTTCCTGGAGGGCGCGGTCGCCGCCGTGGTCTCCTCCTCGGCCGGGGCGGACCTGGACGGAGTCGTGGCGGCGGCATCGGAGGCGTACACGTACCACAAGGTGTGACGACAGGACCCACGGGCAGGTCGCGGCGGACGTCCGCGGCCTGCCGGGGAACCGGTCGCATGGACGCGTCAGTGCGCGCGCAGCAGCTTCCTCGCCGCCGCCTCCCCCGCCGCGACGGCCGAGCGGTGGCTCTCGATGGGGCGGGCGGTCGTCCCGGGGAAGAGGATGTACGTGACCTCGCCGGCGGCGCCGCCGCGCACCGGGTGCGGGTTGATGCCGAGGGCGCGGGCCGCGGCGTACGAGGCCTCCCCGATCAGGTCGCTCGGGCCGGTGTCGCCCACGACGGCGTACACGACCTTCCCCCGGTGGACGATCGCCGCGACGGTGCCGCCGCGGATGCCGGAGCGGGCCGGTTTCCAGATGCGGCTCGCGCCGGGCACGACGACGTAGGGCAGTCGCTCGGCGCTCAACTGCCGTCCGTCGGACTGCTGGTAGGCCGTCTTGTTGTAGAAGAGCGGGTCGGTGCGGCGGTTGCAGTGCCGGCCCGCGCGGCCGTCGCAGTCGACGTCGAGGTCGGCCTTCCAGTGGACGGCGCCGTGCTTGCCGCAGACCGGGATGTTCGCGCGGGCACCGTCGTCGCTGCGGTAGCGGCCGTGGGAGATCTGCCGGCAGCCGCGCACGGCGGCGAGCAGGTCGGCGGCGCGGACCCCGCCCTCCCGGGCGGCGGGCGCGCTGCCCGGATCCGCGGGGGCGGCCAGCCGGGCGGCCGTCGCGGGCAGGGTCGCGGGGGCGAGGAGGGCCGCGGCGCCGCAGACGGCGGCGAGCGTCAGGAAGCGAGGGTGCACAGGGAGATGCCTTCGGTCGGGGACATGGACGAGCGGGGACAGCGAACGGACGTGGACCACCAATCTGTGCCCCGCCGACGAGGGCGGCCACCGGTCGGGGGCCGGATGGGCCCGTACGCCCCCTTGTTGAGGACCCGTCACTCGTGCCATACAGGTGCCATACAGGTCTGTACCAATCCGGTCCGAGCGGAAGGCACCCGCCCGTGCGACGCGTCCCCTCACGCACCCTGCTCCCCCGCGCGGCCTGCGCCGCCGCGCTGCTGACGACGCTGACCGGCTGCGGTCTGCTGACGGACACAGACGGCGGGTCCGACGGACCGGCGCTGTCCGAACCGGTCGGCGTCACGGCCCAGGCCGGCAGCGCGACGTCCGTGCACGTCATGTGGAACCGCCCGGTGAGCACCGCGGACATCACCACGTACGAGGTGTACCGGGGTGCGGTGCGGGTCAGGAAGCTGCCCGCCGAGCAGCACATGGTGGACGTCACCGGCCTGCGCGCGAAGTCCCGTTACGTGTTCACGGTCCGGGCCCGCGGCAAGGACGGCACCCTCGGCCCCGCGAGCCGCCGCGTGACCGTCACCACCCCGGCCGCCGTCAGGGCGGACCGGTCCGCGCCGAGCCGGCCGGGCGGACTGCGCGGGGAGGCGGACGGCGCGCGGGCCGTGTCGCTGACCTGGCGGCGGGCGACGGACGACAAGGGCGTCGTCTCGTACGACGTCTACCAGGGCACCACGAAGATCCACAGCGTCGGCGGTACGCAGACGCGGGCGCTGCTGACCGGGCTGCGGCCCGGCACCGCCTACGCGTTCAGCGTGCGGGCACGCGACGCGGCCGACAACGTCTCCCCCGCGAGCGACACCGTGCGGCTGACCACGGCGCAGGGCAAGGACGAGGGACCCGGGACCGCGCCGGACGACTTCCGCGCGACGACACGGCGAGCGGACGGCGCCTACTACATCGATCTGGCGTGGACGCCGCCGGACACCGGGGGCGAGGTCCCGGCGTACCAGGTGTTCCTGGACGGGCGGCAGGCGACGACCGTGATGTGGGGCGAGAGCGCCCCGTCGGACGCGGCGAAGTACAGCTTCTACATCGGCGAGGACGCGGGAGCCCGGCACCGGGTGAAGCTCCGGGCGCAGCTGCCGGACGGGACGTGGGGCGCGTTCTCGCCGGAGCGCACGGTGACGACGGGGCGATAGGTCCCGGTGGGCCGGACGATGGAACGCGTCACCTGCCCGGCTGCGGTCGGCATGCGGGGGCTGCCGTACGCACCTTGAGTGAGCGTCAGGCAGCACGGGCTTTGCCGACTCGGGCGGGGCAATGGACGTACCGCCTCCCGTGCCGCCGGAGGGCAGACATCATGCGCACCACTTCGCTTCTCGCTCGCTGCGGTCTCACGCTCGCGGCCGCGGCCGCCGTGCCATGGGCTGCGGCCCCGGCGCACGCCGCCGGGATCGACGTCAGGTCCAGCGGTTCCACGGTGACCGCCACCACGACCGCGTGCCAGAACGGCGGCAACGCCTCGCTCCTGGCACCCGGTCAGGGCAGCTTCGCCCAGGGCAAGCAGACGCCTCTCAGTTCGGGCACCGCCTCGTGGCAGGGCCTCAGCTCGGGCACGTACCAGGTGGTGATCGCCTGCGCCGACGGCTCCACGGTGGGTCCCGCGTCGGTGACCGTCACGGCGAGCCCGACCATCTCCGCGACGTCCAGCCCCATCGGCGGTGTCCGGGGCGGGCTCGGCGGGGCGGTGCAGGACTACGGGACGCTCACCTTCGCCGCGGGCGGGACGCTGGTCGCCGCCGCGGCCGTGGGCGGCGTCTGGTACCTGCGGCGCCGCGGCACGGGGCAGCGCACCTGACCGCTCCCCCGCGACCGACGACGGCCGCCGCCCGCACTCCGGGTGGCGGCCGTCGCCCGTGCCCGGCCCTCTTGTGGGCGCGGCACGCCCCGGCTTACCGTCCCCGGAGCCGTGTGATCGTCCGCGAACGTCCTTGGGGGCAGCGTGAGTTCAGGTCCGGTGGGGGTCGCCGTCGTCGGGGCGGGCGTGATCAGCGAGCAGTACCTGCGGACGCTGTCCGCGTTCGCCGACGTCACCGTCCTCGCCGTCGCCGATCTCGACACACGCCGCGCGGAGGCCGCCGCGCGCGCCCACGGCGTCCCGGTCGCCGGGGACGTGGACACCGTGCTGGCCGTCCCCGAGGTCGAGCTCGTCGTGAATCTGACGGTGCCGGCGGCCCATGTCGAGGTGGCCGAGGCCGCGGTGCGGGCGGGCAAGCACGTGTACGGCGAGAAGCCGATCGCGCTGCTGCCGGGCGAGGCCGAGAAGCTGCTCGCGGAGGCGGCCGAGCGGCGGCTGCTGGTGGGCAGCGCGCCGGACACCTTCCTCGGGGCGGGGCTGCAGTCCGCGCTGCGGGCCGTCGCGGCGGGGCACATCGGGGCGCCGGTCGCCGCGTCGACGGCGCTGCGCAGCCTGGGTCCCGAGGGGTGGCATCCGGACCCGGCGTTCTTCTACCAGCCGGGCGCGGGGCCGCTGTTCGACCTCGGCCCGTACTACCTGACGGCCCTGGTGGCGCTCTTCGGCGGGGTGGAGCGGGTCGCGGCGTCGACGCGGCGGGCCCGCGCACAGCGGTCGGCCGGGTCGGGCCCGGCGGCCGGGCGGTCGTTCCCGGTGGCCGTCCCCACGCACGTCTCGGCGCTGCTCGACTTCGCCGCGGGGCCGACGGCGACGTCCGTCTTCAGCTGGGACTCGGCGCGCCCGCACATCCACTTCGAGGTCGTCGGCACGGAGGGCACGCTGTCGGTCCCCGACCCCAACACGTTCGGCGGCCCGCTGCGGCTGCGCCCCAACGGCGCGTCCGACTGGACCGAGCTGCCCGTACGGGGCCGCACGGACGGCCGCGGTCTCGGCGTCGTGGACCTGGCGCGGTCGATCCGCACGGGTTCCGCTCCGCGGGCGTCGGGGGCGCTGGCGCTGCATGTGCTGCAGACGATGACGGCGGTGACGGACTCGGCGGAACGCGGGGCGTTCGCGGTGCTCCCTTCGCAGGTGACGCGCCCCGAGCCGCTCCCGGCGGACTGGGACCCGGCCGGGGCGCAGCTGTGAGCACTGCCGCTCCTCAGTCGTCGGCGTGGCCCGTGCGCAGTTCCGCCACGGTCCTCTCCAGCCACTCCACCCAGAAGGTCTCCAGGTCGATCCCGGCCCGCAGCACCGCGTGCTGCAACCGGTCCGCCGTCGTGTCCTTCTCCGGCGGGAAGTCCCGCTTCTCGATGTCCCGGTAGGTCTCCAGCTGCTGCCGGTGCAGGTCCAGATGACGGCTCAGCTCGCTGTCGATGCCGTCCGTGCCGACCACCGCGGCGGAGCGCAGCCGCAGGAACAGCGGGTCGCGCAGCGTCTTGGGGTCCTGGGGGGCGGCTGTCCAGCGAGCGAGTTCGGCGCGGCCCTCGGGCAGCACCTCGTACTCCTTCTTCTGACCGCGCGCGGGGACCGGGGAGGGCAGCGCGCGGATCAGCCCGTCGCGCTCCAGTTTGCCGAGTTCCCGGTAGATCTGCTGGTGCGTGGCCGACCAGAAGTAGCCGATCGACCTGTCGAAGCGGCGGGTCAGTTCGAGCCCCGACGACGGCTTCTCGAGGAGGGCCGTCAGGATCGCGTGCGGCAGTGACATGTCGACAGAGTAGGTGAGGGCGGTCACGTGGCCGGCGGGCCCGGCCGCGTGACCGCCCGGTCTCAGAGGGCCGCCGCGACCTCGGTGCCCTGCTTGATGGCACGCTTGGCGTCCAGTTCGGCCGCGACGTCGGCGCCGCCGATCAGGTGGGGCGTGCGTCCGGCGGCGACCAGGTCGTCGTAGAGCGTGCGGTGCGGTTCCTGGCCCGCGCACAGGACGACCGTGTCGACGGGGATCAGCGCCGGCTCGCCGTCGACGGTGATGTGCAGGCCCGCGTCGTCGATCCGGTCGTACGTGGCGCCCGCGACCATCGTGACGCCGCGGTGGCGCAGCTCGGTGCGGTGGATCCAGCCGGTCGTCTTGCCGAGGCCCGCGCCGACCTTGGACGTCTTGCGCTGGACGAGGTGCACCTGGCGCGGCGGCGCGGGCCGCTCGGCGCGCTTGAGGCCGCCGCGGTCGGCGTAGTCCATGTCGACGCCCCACAGGCGGAAGTACGTCGCCGCGTCCTGGCTCGCCTTCTCGCCGCCGTCGGTGAGGTACTCGGCGACGTCGAAGCCGATGCCGCCCGCGCCGATGACGGCGACGCGGTCGCCGACGGGCGCGCCGTCGCGCAGCACGTCGAGGTAGCTGACGACGCTGGGGTGGTCGACGCCGTCGATGACGGGGGTGCGGGGGGTGACGCCGGTGGCGACGACGACCTCGTCGTACGCGGCGAGCTCGTCGGCGTTCACGTAGGAGTTCAGCTCGACGGTGACGCCGTGGAGTTCGAGCTGCGTACGGAAGTAGCGCAGCGTCTCGTCGAACTCCTCCTTGCCGGGCACCTTGCGGGCGACGTTCAGCTGTCCGCCGATCTGCCCGGCGCCGTCGAAGAGGGTGACGTCGTGGCCGCGTTCGGCGGCGGAGACGGCGCAGGCGAGGCCGGCCGGTCCGGCGCCGACGACGGCGACGCGCTTGCGCGTCCTGGTGGGCGACAGGACGAGCTCGGTCTCGTGGCAGGCGCGCGGGTTGACCAGGCAGGAGGTGATCTTGCCGCTGAAGGTGTGGTCGAGGCAGGCCTGGTTGCAGCCGATGCAGGTGTTGATCGCCTCGGAGCGGTCGGCGGCGGCCTTGTTCACGAAGTCCGGGTCGGCGAGCATCGGCCGTGCGAGGGACACCATGTCGGCGGCGCCGTCGGCGAGCAGTTCCTCGGCGAGTTCCGGGGTGTTGATGCGGTTGGTGGTGACGAGGGGGACGGACACCTCGCCCATGACCTTCTTGGTGACCCAGGTGTACGCGCCGCGCGGCACCGACGTCGCGATGGTCGGGATACGGGCCTCGTGCCAGCCGATGCCGGTGTTGATGAGGGTCGCGCCGGCCGCCTCGATCTCCTTGGCGAGGTGCACGACCTCCTCCAGCGTGGAGCCGCCGGGCACCAGGTCCAGCATGGACAGGCGGTAGATGAGGATGAAGTCGGGGCCGACGCGCTCGCGGACGCGCCGCACGATCTCCACGGGGAAGCGGATGCGGTTCTCGTACGAGCCGCCCCAGCGGTCGGTGCGCCGGTTGGTGTGGGCGACGATGAACTCGTTGATGAGGTAGCCCTCGGAGCCCATGACCTCGACGCCGTCGTAGCCCGCCGACTTGGCGAGTTCGGCGGCGCGGGCGAAGTCCTCGATGGTCTGCTCGACGTCGGCGTCGCTCAGCTCGTTCGGGACGAACGGGCTGATGGGCGCCTGGATCGGGCTCGGCGCGACCAGGTCCTCGTGGTAGGCGTAGCGGCCGAAGTGCAGGATCTGCATGGCGATCTTGCCGCCCGCCGCGTGCACCGCGTCGGTGACCTCGCGGTGCTGCTCGGCCTCCGCCTCGGTGGTCAGCTTGGCGCCGCCGCCCCAGGGGCGCCCGGCCTCGTTCGGGGCGATGCCGCCGGTGACCATGAGGCCGACGCCGCCGCGGGCGCGGGTCGCGTAGAACTCGGCCATCCGCGCGAAGCCGTTCTCCGCCTCCTCCAGGCCCACGTGCATCGAGCCCATCAGGACGCGGTTGGGCAGGGTCGTGAACCCCAGGTCGAGCGGGGCGAGCAGGTGCGGGTAACGGCTCATGGGGCCCTCCGTGCGCGGCGAACGTCGTCACTGTTGTAGACGACCCCGAACCCCTTTTGCAACAAGTTGCAAAAGAGAGCTGCGCCACGCAAGGCAAGCCTTACCGGGCCCTTCTAACCCTCGTCGGCGACCTCGGCCACCCACCCGTACGGCAGCTCCTCGCCGTCGACGGTCAGCGCCTCGACGGTGCGGGTGCGCGGGTCGATGTCGGCCTGCACCCCCTCGCCCTCGTAGCGGGGATAGCCGGACTCCCCCGTGCCGCCGGTGGCGGTCACCGGCACGGACCGCAGGGGGTTGCCGTGATCGGTGCGGCCCTCGGCGTCGGTCAGCCGGGGTTTGAGGACGACGGTGTAGCGGTCGGGCACTTCCGGCGAATGACTCATGCTCCGGAGGCTAGTGCGCGGCGCACGCCCCCGCCCGCCGTACCGCTTCTCGGTTGTAGAGTGCAACGAGCGCTTCGGAAAGGAACCCGCACGTGGCAGACCCCGACCGTCCGGCCGACCGCGAGGCGGCCGTGGAGACCATCCAGCGCGAGCTGACGTCCTTCGCCCGCCGCGCCAGGGCGACGGCGGCCCGGATGCACCCCGAGCTGTCGCTCGTCTCGTTCACCCTGCTCAGCCATCTCGACGAGCAGGGCGGCTGCCGTGCCACCGACCTCGCCGCGCACTACGCCCTGGACAAGTCCACGGTCAGCCGGCAGGTCGGCGCCCTGGAGCGGGCCGGTCTCGTGACGCGGCGCGTCGATCCGGACGACCACCGCGTCCAGGTCCTGCTCCCCACCCCGGCGGGAGCGGAGATTCTCGCGCAGGTGACCGTCAGCCGCCGGCAGATCTTCGGGGAGCGGCTCGCGGACTGGTCCGCACAGGACCTGGCCCGCTTCGCCGCATACCTGGAGCGCTACAACGAGGCGGCGCACGAGGGCTGACTCCTAGGCGTTCAGCAGGAGTTCGGGCGCTCTGGCCGCGCGGAAGCGGGTCGTGCGGCGCAGCCGGAAGCCGAGGGACTCGTACAGCCGGATCGCGTTCGCGTTGCCCGCGCCGGTGTGCAGGAACGGGGTCTCGCCGCGCTCCCGGATCCCGGCCGCGACGGCCCGCACGAGCCGCCCGGCGAGGCCCTGGCCGCGGTGGCCGGCATCGGTGCACACGGCGCTGATCTCGGTCCAGCCCGGCGGGTGCAGCCGCTCCCCCGCCATCGCGACGAGGACGCCCCCGCGCCGGATGCCGAGGTACGTGCCGAGCTCGATGGTGCGCGGCAGGAACGGGCCGGGCCGGGTGCGGGCCACGAGGTCGAGCATCTCCGGCACGTCGGCCGGGGTCAGCAGGGCCGCCTCGGGGTCGTGCGCCGCGGCCACGCTCTCGTCGACCAACTGCACGCCCGCGATGTCCTGCGTCAGCTCCCAGCCGTCCGGCAGGGCGCGGGTCGTGCCCGGCAGCGGCACCTCGGCGCCGGGCCCGGCCAGCGCGGCGAGGTCGGCCCAGTCCTGCGGGCCCGGGTCGTCGGGCAGCGCCAGCCAGGGCGAGACGTCGCGGGGGTAGCGCAGCACCCGGCCGCGCCGCTCGGCGAGGGGGGCGTGCGGTCCGGTCAGCGCGGCGTACGCCGGGTTGTCGAGCGGATGCGCGGTCCCGCCGGGGGCGGGCACCGACGCATGCCCTTCGTACGTCTCCGTCTGCGTCATCCGGACCCTTCTCTCGTGGCTCGGCTCGTGGGCTGCGCTGCCCGGCGCACCATGCCGACCATGGCCGCCACACCATCGAACCCCCAGGTCAGGGCCTCGCATTCCCCAGCACACGGAGTGTTCACGAGGTCGCAACGTGTTCATGCGAACGCAATGCGCCCGTACGGTTCCCGCGTTGCCGAGCGGTGATCGCAGTTGGCATGCTGGCGCGATGCCGTCCACGCCATTGAGTGAACACGTCGAGGCGCTGCTCGCCGACGCGACCGTGCTGCCGATCGTCGCCGCGGGCGATCCCGTCCTGCGCCGGCCCGCCGAGCCGTGGGACGGGCAGCTCTCCGACGCCCTGCTGGCACGGCTCGTCGAGGCGATGCGCGCCACGATGCACGCGGCGCCCGGCGTGGGCCTGGCCGCGCCGCAGATCGGGCTGCCGCTGCGGCTGGCGGTCATCGAGGACCCGGCGACCGTGCCGGAGGAGGTGGCCACCGCGCGCGGCCGCGTCCCGCAGCCGTTCCGGGTGCTGGTCAATCCGTCATACGAGGCCGTGGGCGAGCGCCGCGCGGCCTTCTACGAGGGCTGCCTGAGCGTGCCGGGCTACCAGGCCGTGGTCGCCCGGCACGAGCGGGTGCGCCTGCGCGCCCTCGACGAACGGGGGCGCGCGGTGGACGAGGAGTTCAGCGGCTGGCCCGCGCGGATCGTCCAGCACGAGACGGACCACCTCGACGGCACGCTGTATCTGGACCGCGCCGAACTGCGCTCCCTGGCGTCCACCGGGACGCAGGCGGCGGTGGAGCGCTGGGCCCAGCCCACACCTCGGGCCGCCGCCCGGCAGCTGGGGTTCACGCTCCCCGGATCCGACTGACCGTCAGTCCAGCTGCGGCATCTCGCCCTTGGTCGAGCCGAGGTCGATGACGGAGAACGCGGCGCCCTGCGGGTCACCGACCGCCGCGAACCGGCCGAAGGGGCTGTCCATCGGGCCGAAGTGCAGCTTCCCGCCGAGGCGTTGGACGGTGGCGACAGCCGCGTCGCAGTCCTCGACGGCGAAGTACACGTTCACGTACGACGGCACGTGCTCCGGGAAGTCGTCCGTCATCTGCATGCGGCCCAAGGACGGCTGGCCGCCGAGCTGCCAGACGTTGAAGTCGACGTGCTCGTCCGCCATCTTCTTCACTTCGTACGGGAAGACGGACGTGAAGAAGGCGTCGGTCTTCGCCGCGTCACGGGAGTTGACCTCGGCCCAGCAGAACGCGCCGGGCTCGTTGACCTTCTCGAAGCCCTCGTGCGAGCCGGGCTGCCAGAGGCTGAACCAGCAGCCGGCGGGGTCCTGGGCGGTGACCATCGTGCCGAAGTCGCCGACCTGCATCGGCTCCATCGCCAGGGTGCCGCCCGCGCTCTTGACCTTCTCGGCGGCGGCCGCGATGTCCGACGTGGCGAAGTACAGGTTCCAGGCGGCCGGAATCCCCTCCATGCCCGGCATCTGCGGCGACAGCGCGGCGACGTGCTTGCCGTCCGCGGTCTTCGCCTGCGTGTAGTTGCCGAACTCCTCGGCCCCCGGGTCGTAGGACCAGCCGAACAGTTCGGTGTAGAAGGCCTTCGCGGCCTCCAGGTCCGGGAACATGGCGTCGGCCCAGACGGGCGCGCCTTCGGGCTGTGCGGGCATGACGCGAGACCCTTCCGTCGGGGCCGCCGGGCATGGCGGCACCGGCGGCGGCACTTCCACGCTAGGCCGACGGCGCGCGCCGCGCCATCCGGACGGAAATTCCTGACGCGACCCTTGACGCGGCTCCGGGGCCGCCCCCACAGTGCTCGTTAATGCGCATTAGTAATGCGCATTAACGATGAGTGCGAGCGAGGGAGCGGCAGGCGTGGAGCAACCGAGGAAGCGGGCGAAGCCCGGGCGGACGGCGGCCCCCGCGGGCCGTACGTCGCGGCCGAGGCAGGCCGAGGTGGCCCGGCTCGCCGGGGTGTCCCAGGCGACCGTGTCCCTGGTCCTTTCGGCGCGCGGCGACGGCAAGGGGCCCACGATCTCCGACGAGACCCGGCAGCGGGTCCTCGACGCGGCCCGCAGCCTCGGCTACGTCCCGGACCCGGCCGCCCGGCGGCTGGCCGCCGCCCGCAACAACCTGCTCGGCGTCTTCAGCTTCACCGCGACCTTCCCGACCGACGTGCAGCACTCCTATTACCCGTTCCTGGTGGGCGTGGAGCAGGAGGCAGCCGCGCGCGGCTACGACCTGGTGCTGTTCACCGGATCCAGCAGGGGCGGCGCGGGGGCCGCGGGCCCGGACGCACTGAGCCGCGTGCGGCTCGCCGACGGCTGCCTCTTCCTCGGACGGCACGTGCCGCGCGCCGATCTGAAGCGGCTCGTCGCCGACGGGTTCCCGGTCGTCCACCTGGGCCGCCGCGAGGAGCTGGAGGGGCTCGCCTGGGTCGGCGCCGACTACGTGAGCGCGAGCCGTGAAGTCGTCGCGCATCTGGCCGGCGCGGGGCATCGCCGGATCGTCCTCGTCCGTGAGGACGACGACGCACCCGCGTCGTCGGACCGTCAGCGGGGTTTCCTCGACGGGCTCGCGGCGGCGGGCGTCGCGGGCGGGCCGGGCGCGGTGCTGCGCTGCGCCGATCCGGCGCGCGAGATCACGGCGGAGCGGGTGCGTGCGCTCGTCGCCGACGGGGTGACGGCGTTCGTGGCTGAGGAGACCGACACCGGGGCCGCGTGGCGGGCACTGGGGACGGCCGTCCGGGAGGCCGGGCTCTCCTGCCCGCGGGACGTCTCCCTCGGGCTGCTGGGCAGTCCGCCCGCGGATCTGGCCGGGGAGCCGGTGCCGATGGGCTTCGACATCCCGCGGCACCGCCTCGGCGCCGCGGCCGTGCGGCTGCTCGCCGCGCTGGTGGCCGGTGAGGAGGCCCACGAGCCGCTGGTGGCCTGCGAGTTCCGGGCCGGGCAGACCGCGGGAGCCGCCCGCGCCTGACCCCGCGCATCGCCGACTCATCGCCTACGCAAGCCAGTTCAAGCACGATCACAAGGAGCGCAGTGATACCCCAACCGGACATCCTGATCGTCGGTGGCGGCCTCGGCGGAGTCGCCGCCGCGTTCGCCGCCTGCCGTGCGGGACGGCGTGTGGTGATGACCGAGGAGACCGACTGGATCGGCGGTCAGCTCACGGCGCAGGCCGTGCCGCCGGACGAGCATCCCTGGGTGGAGGAGTTCGGCACGACGGCGACGTACCGGGCGCTGCGCGAGGGCATCCGCTCGTACTACCGGCAGTGGTACCCGATGCGGAGCGAGGCGCTCGGGCTCACGTACCTCAACCCCGGCGCGGGGCGCGTCAGCAAGCTGTGCCACGAGCCGCGCGTCGCCCTCGCCGTGCTGGAGGGCATGCTGGCGCCGCACCGGGCGTCCGGGCTGCTGACGGTCCTGACCGAGCACCGGGCCGTGTCCGCCGAGGCGGACAACGATGTCATCACGGCGGTGACGGTACGCGATCTGCGGACGGGCACGCTGCGGACGTTCGCCGCGCCGTATGTCGTCGACGCCACGGAGACCGGTGAACTCCTCGAGCTCGCGGCCGTGGAACACGCCAACGGCGCCGAGGCGCAGAGCGAGTTCGGGGAGCCGCACGCGCCCGCCGAGGCGCAGCCGGACAACCAGCAGGGCATCACGGTGTGCTTCGCGCTCTCGCACCACGAGGGCGAGGACCACACGGTCGACCGGCCCGAGACGTACGACTTCTGGCGCTCCTACCGGCCCGGCTTCTGGCCCGGTCCGCTGCTGGGGTTCCAGGCGCCGGACCCGCGGACCCTGGAGCCGGTGCCCCGCACGTTCGTGCCGAACCCGGACCTCGACCCGCTCGCGGTCAGCGCCGACCAGAGCGCGGACGCCGGGGACAAGGAACTGTGGGGGTTCCGCCGGATCCTGGCCCGGGGGATGCACCGGCCCGGCGCCTTCGAATCGGACATCACGCTCGTCAACTGGCCTTTGAACGACTACTGGTTGAAGCCGTACATCGGCCAGGAGGCGGAAGCGCTGCGCGAGGCACGGCAGTTGTCGCTGTGCGTTCTGTACTGGCTGCAGACCGAGGCCCCGCGCGCCGACGGCGGCACCGGCTTCCCCGGACTGCGCATCCGGCCCGATGTCACCGGCACCGCGGACGGTCTCGCCAAGTCGGCGTACGTGCGCGAGTCGCGGCGGATCAAGGCGGTGACGACCGTCGTCGAGCAGGACGTCGCCATCGACGTCGTCGGCCCGTACGGCACGAAGCACTACCGCGACTCGGTCGGTGTCGGCGGCTACCGGATCGATCTGCACCCCTCGACCGGGGGCGACACGTACATCGACATCGGTTCGGTGCCGTTCGAGATCCCGCTGGGCGCGCTCGTGCCGCGGCGGGTGCGCAATCTGCTGCCGGCCGGCAAGAACATCGGCACCACCCACATCACCAACGGCTGCTACCGGCTGCACCCCGTCGAGTGGAACATCGGCGAGGTCGCCGGCGCCCTCGCGGCGCACTGTCTCGCCGAGGGCCTGGAGCCGCAGCAGGTGCAGGCCGAGGACAAGCACGTCGAGGAGTTCGGGCGGGTCCTGGACCGGGCGGGCGTGCAGCGGCACTGGCCCGACGTCCGCGGCTACTGACACCGCCCGCTCCCCCTCACTCCCCTCCCCCCCCACGCCTTCAGCAACGTACGCACGTCAACGCACAAGGAGGTGCCCTGACATGACCCCTGACCGTCGCATCCGCGTCGGCATCGACGTGGGCGGCACGTTCACGGACGCCGTGGCGGTGGACGCCACGACGCTCGCCCTGGTGGGCCAGGTGAAAGTACCCACGAGCCATCACCACGAGGACGGTGTCGCGCACGGCATCGTCGCGGCGCTCGAACGGCTCCTGGAGCAGGTCGGCCGGACCCCGGCCGACGTCACGTTCCTGGCGCACGGCACGACCCAGGCCACCAACGCCCTGCTGGAGGGCGACGTGGCCAAGGTCGGGCTGATCGGCGTCGGCGGCGGGGCGGGGGCGGTGTTCACCCGCCGGCTCGCCGCGCTCGGCAGGCTCGAACTCACCCCGGGAAAGCGCCTCCCGCTGGCGTACGAGCATGTGGCCGACCCGTTCGACGCCGACGGCGTGCGGGCCGCCGTCGCCCGCGTCCGGGCGGAGGGGGCTCAAGTCGTCGTCGCCACCGAGCCGTTCGGAGTGGACCGGCCCGAGGGCGAGCAGGCCGTGCTGGACGCGGCGCGGCCCACGGGGCTGCCCCTGGCGGCGGCGCACGAGATCACCTCGCTCTACGGGCTGCACAAGCGGACCCGGACGGCCGTGGTGAACGCGGCGATCCTGCCGCGGATGCTGGCGACGGCCGACCTCGTCGACGCGTCGATCACCAAGGCCGGGGTGACGGCGCCCCTGATGGTGATGCGCTGCGACGGCGGCGTGATGTCGCTGGACGAGATGCGCCGCCGGCCCCTTCTCACGGTCCTCTCCGGTCCGGCGGCGGGGGTCGCCGGGGCGCTGATGCAGGAGCGGATCAGCGAGGGGGTGTTCCTGGAGACGGGCGGCACGTCCACGGACATCAGCGTGGTGCGGCGCGGCAAGGTGGCCGTGCGGCACGCGACGATCCTCGGCAAGGAGTCCTACCTCAACGCCCTGGATGTGCGCACCGTCGGTGTCGGCGGCGGGTCGATGGTGCGGGTCGCCGGGGGCCGGGTGGTCGGTGTCGGGCCGCGCAGCGCGCACATCGCGGGTCTGCCGTACGCCTGTTTCGCCGCGCTCGACGACCTGCGGGACGCGACGGTCGCCACGGTGCGGCCGATGGACGGGGATCCGGACGACTATCTGGTCCTCGACGCCGCGGGCGGCCGGTTCGCGGTGACGATGACCTGTGCGGCCAACGCACTGGGCCGGGTCCCGGAAGGCGACTTCGCGCGCTGCGACCAGGAGGTGGCGCGGGCCGCGCTCGCCCCGGTGGCGGCCGCTCTCGGCTCGGATGTGGCCGGTGCGGCGCGGGCCGTCCTGGACGCGGGGACCGCGCAGGTGAAGACGGTCGTGGACGCGATGATCCGGGACTACCGGCTCGACCGGGACACCGCCGTGCTGGTGGGCGGGGGCGGTGGCGCGGCCTCCGTGACCCCGCACCTGGCGGCGGACGCCGGTCTCGAAGGGCGGATCGCCCGGCACAGCGAGGTGATCAGCCCGGTCGGCGTGGCCCTCGCGCTGGTCCGGGAGCAGGTCGAGCGGATCGTGCCCGGGGCCACCCAGGAGCAGATCCTGGCGGTGCGCGCCGAGGCCGAGCGGGCCGTCGTCGCACAGGGCGCCGCCGCCGACGGGGTCGAGGTGGAGGTGACGGTCGACCCGCAGACCAGCACGGTGCGGGCCGTCGCCACCGGCGCGACGGAACTGCGCACCCAGGACCGGGCGCACCGCGCCGACGACGCGGAGCGGCTGCGGGCGGCCGCCGCGAGCCTGAAGGCGCAGGAGGCGCGGGTGCGGGTGCTGGCCGGCACCGGCGCGTACACCGTGTACGGCACGGAGGTGCGGCGCAGGCTGCGCGCCGACCGGCAGCCGGTCCGGGTCGTGGACGCCGACGGCGTGGTGCGGCTCGGTGTGTCCGACGCGCGGGTCGAGGCGACGACGGTGGGCGCGGCCGGGGAGACGCTCGCGTCGCTGGTGCGGGACGCCACGTCGTACGGCGACGGCGGTGTGCGGGCGCCCGCGGTGCGGCTGCTGGTGGGCGGACGGATCGCGGATCTGTCCGGCGTGCTGGATCCGGAGGCGCTGCTGGCCCTCGCGCGCAGTGAGCTGCGCTCGCGCGGCGGCGACGAGCCGGTGGTCGCGGTCGTGGAGTCCCGCACATGAGCGGCGACCACGACCTGGACCTCGCGGTGCGGCTGCTCGCGGGCACGCCCACGCACGAGGGCCGCGATCTTCTGACGCTACGTCAATGGGCAGTGGCTGCGGCGGAGTTCGGTGCCGTCATGACGCCCGATCCGGTGACCGTGCGGGTCGTCGAGCGGGACGACGGGCTCGCCGTCGGGCTGCTGGCGCGGTACCGGTCGAGGCCGGCGGTCGTCGAGGTGTACGTCGACACGGTCGCCCGCGCCGAACGGCTCGTCGACGAGCGGGGCTGGCGGCACTGGTTCCCCGCGGGGTCGGTGCGGGCGGCGGCGCTCGCGCACGAGCAGGCGCACGCCTGGCTCCATCACGCGCACGTCCGGGCCGATTTCAAACGGGCCCTCGGTCACACGGCGCTGCGTGTCGGGCGGCGCCGCGTGTACGCGCACGTCGCGGGCGCCGACGAACTCGCGGCGCACGCCTACGCCCGCGCCGCCTGCGGCCTGGGCCGCAGTCCCCTGCTGCTCACGGAGGCGCTGGCCGCCGCCGCGTATCCCGAAAGCGAGAAGTGACCATGGGTGTCGTCATTCTGCTCGTCATGGCGGCGGGAGTCGCCGCCATGCTCAGCCGCAAGCTGCCCACCGCGTTCGCGCTGGTGCTGCTGGCCGTGGTCATCGCGTTCGTCTCGGGTGCGCCGCTGACCGGCAAGAACAGTGTGCTGGACACGGTGCTGCAGGAGGGCGCGCCCGCGCTGGCCGCGACGATGATCGCGATCCTGCTCGGGTCGTGGCTCGGCAAGCTCCTGGAGGAGACCGGCATCGCGGGCACGCTGGTCCGCAAGATCGTGGAGTTCGGCGGCGACCGGCCGGTGTTCGTCGCGCTCGGCGTGCTCGCGGTGTCCGCGCTGGTCGGCACGGTGACGGGTTCGGCGCCGGCGGCGATGCTGGCCGGGCTCATCGGCATCCCGGCGATGATCGCGGTGGGTATTCCGAAGGTGACGGCGGCGGGCACGATCCTGATGGGCATCGCGGTGGGCATCCCGTTCGAGCTGCCGGTGTGGCAGTTCTTCTCCACGGCGCTGGAACTGCCGGTGGACACGGTGCGCGGCTTCATGGTCAAGCTGTTCCCGTTCGCGCTGGTCGCCGCGGTCGCGTATGTGCTGGTGGAGTCGCGGCGCCGGGGCGTGGAGCACACGTGGTCGCTCAAGTCGCTCCAGGACAGACCGACTTCGCGCGACCGCCGCCGGCTCCTCGGTGACGCCCCGTGGTACGCGCTGCTGACGCCGGTGGTGCCGCTGGTCCTGGCCCTGGGGTTCGAACTGGCCATCATCCCCTCGCTGTTGGCGGGTGTGCTGTACGCGCTGGTGACGACGACGCGGCCGCGCGACATGAACCGCCGGCTGCTGCGCACGCTGTACGGGGGCTTCGAGGTCGCGGCGCCGCCCATCACGTTGTTCGTGGCGATCGGGATCCTGCTCGCCGCGGTGAAGCTGCCCGGCGCGGTCGACGCGCTGGAGCCGCTCGTCAAGGCGGTCAGTCCGCAGAACGCCGTGCTGTTCGTGCTGGTCTTCACGCTGCTGGTGCCCTTGTGCCTGTACCGCGGGCCGCTGAACGTCTTCGGTCTCGGCGCCGGCATCGCGGGCGTCCTGATCGCCACCGGCATCTACCCGGCCGTCGCCGTCCTCGGCATGGCCACCTCGTACAACCAGGTCTTCGGCGTCGCCGACCCGACCAGCACCCAGACGGTGTGGAGCGCCCAGTACGCGGGTGTCTCACCCCAGCAGGTGATGGTCAGGACGCTGCCCTACGTGTGGGCGGTGGCGCTCGGCGGCCTGTGTGTCACCGCGGCCACCTACCTGTGAACCAGCCCCGAAAACAACCGACTTCAGGAGCCGATCATGCATGAGCCGCAGTCCGGCCCGGACCGTCGTACGTTCCTGCGCACCACCGCCGTCACCGGCGCCGCGCTCGCCCTGGGCGGTCTGTCGACGCGGTCCGCGTCGGCCGCGCCCGGCGGTTTCCCCGACTACACCTACGTCCGCACACTGCTGACCCCGTCCCAGCTCACGTACAACCCGACCGGCGAGATCATCTTCCCGACCGTGCGCGGCGTGTACGACAAGCTGGCCTCCCCACTGGGCCGTTACTACCTCTACTACGCGCCGCACGACGCTCCGGGCGGCATCTGCCTCGCGTACGGCGACTCTCTGGAAGGCCCGTTCACGGAGTATCCGGCGAACCCGATCGTGTCGAACAAGTGGGACCCGCACTACTCGGTCAGCCATGTGTCGTCGCCGCACGTGCTGTGGAACGCGGACGCGAAGGAGTTCTGGCTGTACTTCCACGGCGAGAACACCACGACCCGGCTGGCCCGTTCGAAGGACGGTGTCCACTTCACCTACGACAAGGTCGTCCTGTCGACGTCGATGATGCCGTCGGGCACGACGGAGACGTCGTACGCCCGGGTCTTCCGGCACGATCTGCCGGCCCGCGGCGCGCACTACGTGATGCTGTTCATGCTGAACAACACCACCAACCACCGTGACATCTGCTGGGGCTGGTCGCCCGACGGCCGGACCTGGACCTTCGACCAGACGCCGCTGGTGCGCCACTCCGACGTCGGTGCGGTGAACGTCGGCGGCCCGCATCTGCTCACCCGCGACGGGTCCGCGTACGTGGTCTACAACAAGGACAAGGAGAGCGGCGGCGACCTCATGATCACCGAGGTGGGCGCGGACTTCTCGCTCCGCAAGCACCTGGGCGTCTTCTACGACTCGCGCTCCGGAGCCCCCGAGAACGGCCGGTCGGCGGCGCCGTCCTTCGGTACGCAGGGCGGGGTGCCGTACATGGTGTACGAGGCGGGCGAGCGGCTCGCGGGGGCGATCGCGGTGGCCCGGGGCTAATCAGATCCCTTCTCGGACCTCCAGAGCGCGGGCGACGACGGCGAAGGCCCGGTCGAGCAGGGCGACCGGGTCCTGGGCCGCGTCGCTCGCGCTCCAGCGTTGCAGCACGACATGGAAGGCGGTCAGCGCGGCGCCCGCGGCGATGCGCGGGTAGAGGTCGGCCTCGGCGTCCAGGCCGACGCGGGACGCGAGTTCCTCGGCGAGGTCGTCACGCCACTGGACCTGGCGCTCCAGGAAACGGGCGTGCAGGGCCGGGGTGCGCAGGATCAACTGGACCACGCGCAGCGCCCGTTCGGAATCGGCGGCGCAGGTGGTGACGGGCACCCGGACCGCGTGCAACAGGGCCACGGCCGGCGCCTCGTCGGCCGGGCGGCCCGCGAGAGCGGCGCGCATGTCCGCGCCCATGTCGGCCAGGAACTGGACGACGACGTCCTCCTTGGACGCGAAGTAGCGGAAGAACGTCCGCTTCGAGACTCCGGCGGCCGCGACGATCTCGTCGACGGTCACCGCGTCGAAGCCCTTGAGGGCGAGCAACTGCAGCGCCGCCTCGGTCAGTTCGTCGGAGACGAGCTGCCGCTTGCGCTGGGCCAGGCTCAGGTCGGATCGCGTACTCACACTCCCAGCCTACACGCCATGCCCTCGATGACACTTGGGCGCACCTTGACACCAAGTGCCATTGCGGTCAGCCTGTGCCACATGACACAGCGACAGCCTTGGAATGCCGATCGGATTCCCGACCAGTCGCAGCGCGTGGTCGTCGTGACGGGGGCAGGCAGCGGTCTCGGGCTCGTGACCGCCCGCGCCCTCGCCCGCCGGGGCGCGCACGTCGTCCTGGCCGTGCGTGATCCGGACAAGGGCCGTGCGGCCGCCTCGTCGATCACCGCCGGGCAGCCGGACGCGCGGCTGGAGGTGCGCCGGCTCGACCTCGCCGATCTCGACTCGGTCCACGCCTTCGCCGACGGGCTGCGCGCCGGTCATCCGCGCGTCGACGTACTCGTCAACAACGCAGGAGTGATGGCGCCGCCCCGCACTCTCAGCCCGCAGGGGCACGAGCTGCAGTTCGCGACGAACCATCTCGGGCACTTCGCGCTCACCGGGCTGCTGCTCGACTTGCTGGCGCAGGCGCCGGATCCACGGGTGGTGACGGTCAGCTCGCTCGAACACCGCAAGGGGCGGATCGACTTCGACGACCTGACGGGTGAACGCGGCTACGTGCCGATGGAGTTCTACCGCCGGTCGAAGCTGGCCAATGCCTTGTTCGGCCTGGAGCTGCACCGGCGCCTCACCGCGGCCGGCGCTCCTGTGCGCAGCGTGCTCGCGCATCCCGGCTACAGCGCGACCGGTTTGCAGACGAACGGCACGGTCCGCGTGCCGCGGCTGGTCTTCGGACATCTGGCCAGGCCGCTGGCCCAGTCGGCGGACCGCGGCGCCCTGCCGCAGCTGTACGCGGCGACCGAACCCGGCGTCCGGGGCGGGGAGTTCATCGGTCCCGACGGCCGGGGCGAGATGCGGGGTGCGCCGACCCGGGTGGAGCCGGCGCCTGGGGCCGCCGACGCCGCGGCGGGGCGGCGACTGTGGGAGGTGTCGCAGGCGCTGACCGGGGTGAGCTTCCCGCTGCGGGAGGCCGCCGCATCGTGAGGGGCAAGCGGCCCTTGGAGCCCCGTCCGCGCGGGCTCACGGTCCGGTGAGGTTCACCGGGCGGCCCGCCGGGACGTCGCCGCGGCGGGTCCGCGCCCATTGCCGCAGCCGCTCGGCGGGCCGGGGCAGCACGACGAACGCCTCGGCCTGCAGGCAGGCCCAGCTGATCCGCGGCAGATCGCGGGCCGTCGGGTAGACGACGAAGCGCGGCTGCCAGTCGGGGCGGAACTTGGCGTTGAAGCGGTACAGCGACTCGATCTGGAACCAGCGGGACAGGAAGACGAGCAGAGCCCGCCACACGCGCAGGACCGGGCCCGCGCCGAGGCGCTCTCCGCGCGCCAACGCCGCGCGGAACACGGCGAAGTTGAGGGAGACGCGGGCGATGCCGAGGCCGGGTGCGGCGCGCAGGGCGGCGACGATGAGGAGCTCGTTCAGGCCGGGCTCGGCGGTGCGGTCGCGGCGCATCAGGTCGAGGGAGAGCCCGTCGTCGCCCCACGGTACGAAGTGCAGCAGCGCCCGGACCTGTCGACTGCCGTCGGGGGCCTGCTGGTGGGCGGTGACGACGACGCAGTCCCCGTCGTCGGGGTCGCCGAACCGGCCGAGCGCCATGGAGAACCCGCGCTCGGTGGCGCTCCCCCGCCAGGCTCCCGCGGCCTCGCGCAGCTGCTTCTTCTCGTCGTCGGGCAGCTCGCGTACGCGCCGCACCTGACAGGAGTAGCCGCCGCGCTCGATGCGGTGGACCATCTGGCGTACGTTGCGCATGGTGCGGCCCGAGAGGCTGAAGGCGGTGCAGTCGACGATGGCCTCGTCGCCCAACTCCAGCGCTTTCAGGTTGCCTTCGCGGATCCAGACCTGTCCGCCGAGTTCGCTGCAGCCCATGACGGCCGGGGTCCAGGCGTGCCGGGCGCACCGGTCGAGGAACTCCTTGATGGCGCCCGGCCAGGCCTCCGGGTCGCCGATCGGGTCGCCGCCCACGAGAGCGACGCCGGACACCACGCGATAGGCGACGGCGGCTTTGCCCGTCGGTGAGAACAGGACGGCCTTGTCGCGGCGCAGCGCGAAGTAGCCGAGCGAGTCGCGCCGCCCCTCGCGGTCCAGCAGGGCCCGCAGCCGCGCGCCGCCGTCGACCGGTGCGAGGCGCACCGGCCGCAGCGCCAGGTACGCGGTGGTGGACGCGGTGACCAGGCCGAGGGTGAGCAGCGAGAGCTGGACGATGTCGGCGACGCGGTCGCTGTCGTAGGTGAGCGGGCCCGCCGACCCGACCATCCCGTAGGCCACTTGCCGCAGCCGGTCGGCGAAGGAGATGCCGTGGCCGGCTTCGTGGTCGGCCCGCAGACCGACGATCAGCAGGCCGAGGCCGATGCTGACCGTGCCGAGGACGAGCAGGTTGCCCAGGGCGCGGGTTCTGCCGCGCGGGTCGCTCAGCGCGTGGAACTCGCCCCGGAACCCGACGAGTCCGGCGCACAGCAGCGCCGACACCGCGGCGGCCACGAACGCGTGGTGGCGCAGCCCCTGTACGAGCGCGCTCACCGCGAGCAGGGCCACGGCCGCCTCCCAGGCCCGGCGCTTGCGGCGGCGCAGGCCGCGGGCCAGGAGCGCGAGGAGCAGGCCCGCGGCGAGCGCGGCGGCGCGCGCGAGGTCGTCGGCGAGCCCGGGGACGTAGGGCGCGAGGCCTTCGACGCGGCTGGCGCGCACGTGCGGGGAGACGGCCGTGGCGATGTCGAGGAGTCCGATGAGCAGGCAGGTGTGGCCGGCCACGGCGGCGGGGCGGGGGTTCACGGGCGTGAGCGTATGGGCGCAGGTCAGCGGCGGGGTAAGAGCCGGGGAGGAGAACGGTAAGAACGCGCGGACCGGCAAACCCGCCTGCCGGTCGCGGCCTCTTGTCCGGTGCAGGCTGCCCCTGGGCGGTCGACCGTTGCCGGCGAGAGGTGGAGCGAACATGGGCCTGACGAGTCGGGCGCTGGAATGTGCGACGGCGCTGGCCGCACTGGTGTGCGTGGGGCTGACGGTGTGGGTCTGGCCACGCCTCGCGCGCCGCGGCCCGGGGGCCGTGCTCGGCAGACTGGGTGTCATCGCCGCGACGCAGTGCGCGATCCTGACCGCGTGCGCGGTGGCGGTGAACGCCGACTTCGAGTTCTACGGCTCCTGGGACGAGCTGCTCGGCCGTGTATCGACAGCGCCCGCGCATCTCGCGGACCCCGGCGGTACCGGCGTCTACGCGGCGCGGGGCGGCCTGGTCGAGCCCGCCGGGCCGCAGGGCCTGGACCGGGTGCGGGGCCTGCCCGCCGGGCCGCCCGCGAAGGTGGGACGGGTGGAGTCGGTGCGCATCATCGGGCGGCGCACGCGGGCGATCGACCCGGCGTTCGTGTATCTGCCGCCGCAGTATTTCCAACGGCAGTACCACCGGCAGCGGTTCCCGGTGATCGTGGCGATCAGCGGCTATCCCGGCGGCATCATGAACCTCGCACAGTTCCTCCATGTCCCGCAGACGGCCGACAGGTTGGAGCGCTCCGGCGGGCTCCAGCCGACCGTCGTGGTGATGGTGCGGCCGACGATCGCGCCGCCGCGTGACACCGAGTGCGTGGACGTGCCCGGCGGCCCCCGGGCGGAGACGTTCTTCACCAAGGACCTGCCGGAGGCACTGAAGTCGGCCTACCGGGTGGGGCACGACCCGAGCGCGTGGGGTGCGCTCGGCTACTCGTCGGGGGGCTCCTGCGCGCTCCAACTCGCCCTGCGCGACCCGAAGGTGTACACGTCGGCCGCGTCCCTGTCCGGCGACTACCGCATCGACGACGACCTCACCACGGGCAGCCTGTTCGGCGGCGGCCCGGACGCCGGGCGGCTCCAGGAGCGGCACGACCTGGTGTGGCGGCTCGGTCATCTCCCCGTGCCGCGGGTGTCGGTGCTCGTGGCGAGCAGCCGGCAGGGCGAGAAGGACTACGGGGCGACGCTGCGGTTCCTCAAGGCCGTGCGGCCGCCGATGACGTCGGCGCGGATCATCCTGCCGCGCGGCAGCCACCACTTCACGACGTGGCTGCGGGAGATCGGGCCCGCCATGCGGTGGATGGGCCGCCAGTTGACGTTCCCTCAGGACACCACGCCGCCACCGAAGCCGCGCCGCACCGCGCGGGCGGCCTCCCCCGGTGCCGGCCGCGTCGTCGCACGGTGAGCCGCGACGCCTACGCGCGGCGCGTGGCCACCACGAGTCGGCAGCGCGGGCTGCCGTCGGACCGCTCGCCGAGCTCGGGCAGCGCCCGCAGCGCGACGTCGAAGCCGGCCCGCTCCAGCTCGCGGCGCACATCGCCGAGCCGGAACGGCCGGTAGTACATGACGAACGGCGGGCGCCACAGCGCATTGCGCACCCGCATGACTGCGTCGAAGCCGAGCATCGCCCAGTAGCCGCGCGATCCCGGCCGCGGGGGCGCCGGCAGCGGGAACGCGAACTGCCCGCCGGGGCGCAGCACTTGGCGCACCTGGGCGAACAGCTCCGGGTACTGGCCGGGCAGGAAGTGGCCGAACGCCCCGAAGCTCACCACCAGGTCGAAGACCGGCCCGAAGGGCAGCGCGAGCGCGTCCCCGCGGACGTACGAGGCCGTCGGCTCTCCGCCGCGGGCGACCTGGAGCATCCCCGCGCTGAAGTCGACGCCCACGACCGGCCCCGCGCAGACCTCACCAAGGACGCCGAGGCCCGCCCCCGTGCCGCAGCACAGGTCGAGTCCGGCCCCGAAGGGACCGCGTTCGCGCAGCGCACGGGCGACCGGGTCGAGCACGATGCCGGGGGTGCGGAACGGTGTGTGGTCGAACTTCGGGGCGAGCAGGTCGTAGCCGCGCTCGACCGAGGAAAGGGCCTGCACGGCCAGCTCGCGCAGGGTGGGGCCCTGGGGTGTGAACATGGCGGATCAGCATAGGGCGGCCGGCCCGTCGGCATCCGCTCTTGCCCAGGACCGGGGGTGGCGTGTTACCTTGCGAGTGGCACGTGTGTACGCCCACTCTGCGGCGCCGGTGCCGGTTCCACTTCTTCAGCGCTTCAGCGCATACGTGATCAATTCCGCGTCGTAGCGCGCATCATCCCTGGTCAACAGGTTCTCGGCGGGTTCTTCCCCGCCCCTGCACTGCCAGGTTCTCTCCCGGCCACGGGCTGTCCTGCCCGTTCCACGGGGCGTGATGTTCCCGCCCCGTCCCGGTCGCCGGATCCCCGTCCCTCCCTGCCCGCGTACCCACAGCGTTCGCGAAAGGACCCTGATCGACCATGACCAGCACCACACTCGAAAAGCCCAGCACCACCGCGGAACGGCCCCGTGCCGCGACCGCGCCCAAGGCCCCCGTCCGGGTCGCCGGTGTCCTCGACATCGGCGCGAACGGGCAGGGTTTCCTGCGCGCCGGCGACCTGCTGCCGACGTCCCGCGACGTCCAGGTCCCCGCCTCCCTCATCCGTCAGCTCGGCCTGCGCAAGGGCGACGCCGTGGCGGGCCTGTGCGAGCGGCAGCACACGCTCACCCATGTCGAGACCGTCGGCGGCGCGCCCGGGGTCGCCCGCACCCGCCCCCG
This sequence comes from Streptomyces sp. YJ-C3, assembly GCF_053891275.1. Lineage (NCBI taxonomy): Bacteria > Bacillati > Actinomycetota > Actinomycetes > Kitasatosporales > Streptomycetaceae > Streptomyces > Streptomyces sp. YJ-C3. The sequence goes on from NZ_CM132685.1 coordinate 5,368,108, forward strand.
CTTCACCGACCTCACCCCGCTGCATCCCGCCGAACGGCTCCGCCTGGAAGGCCCGGCGAGCGGCCTCGGGGGCCGCGTCGTCGACCTGTTCGCCCCGGTCGGCAAGGGCCAGCGCGGCCTGATCGTCGCGCCGCCGAAGACCGGCAAGACCGTCCTGCTGCAACAGCTCGCCGCGTCGGTCGCCACCAACCACCCCGAGGCCCATCTGATGGTGGTGCTCCTCGACGAACGTCCCGAGGAGGTCACCGACATGCGGCGCTCCGTGCGCGGCGAGGTGTACGCCTCGACGTTCGACCGGCCCGCCAAGGCCCACATCGCCCTGGCCGAGCTCGCCGTGGAGCGCGCCAAGCGCCTCGTCGAGCAGGGCCGCGACGTGGTGATCCTGCTCGACTCGCTGACCCGGCTGTGCCGCGCGCACAACAACGCCGCGTCCTCCGGCGGCCGCACCCTGTCCGGCGGTGTCGACGCGGCCGCGCTGCTCGGCCCGAAGCGCCTGTTCGGCGCGGCCCGGAACACGGAGGAGGCCGGCTCCCTGACGATCATCGCCACGGCCCTGGTCGAGACCGGGTCCCGGGCCGACGACTACTTCTTCGAGGAGCTCAAGAGCACCGGCAACATGGAGCTGCGTCTCGACCGCTCCCTCGCCGACCGCCGCGTCCACCCCGCCGTCGACATCACCCCTTCCGGCACCCGCCGCGAGGAACTCCTGCTGCCCGCAAGCGAGTTGGCGGCCGTACGCGGTCTGCGCCGGGTCCTCCAGAACCGGGACGCCCCGTCCTCGTACGAGACGCTGCTCGACAAGCTGCGCCACACCCCGGACAACGCGACCTTCCTGCGCCAGGTGCACCCGACGGTACCCACCGGCTGACCCCGCCCCCACGGATGTAATACTCACTGTATGACTCCGCGCATTACGCGCCCCGGCGGCGATCCGGCCGTCACCGTACGGCGGGCCACCGCGCGCGACGCCAAACGGCTCACCCGGCTCGTGCGCGGCTCGCGCGCCTACGAAGGCCCGTACGCGGCGATGGTCGCGGACTACCGGGTGGGCCCCGACTACATCGAGGCGCACCGGGTGTTCGTCGCGGCCGGCCGGGCCGACGAGCGGGTCCTCGGCTTCTACTCGCTGGTCCTCGCGCCGCCGGAGCTGGACCTGATGTTCGTCGCGGACGACGCGCAGGGCCTGGGTGTCGGGCGCCTGCTCGTCGCGCACATGCGGGACGAGGCCCGGGCCGCCGGGCTCGACCACGTGCGGGTCGTCTCCCATCCGCCGGCGGAGGGCTTCTACCGCACCATGGGGGCCCTGCGCACCGGGACGGCGCCCGCGCGTCCCCCGGTCGTCGCCTGGGACCGCCCCGAACTCGTATTCCCCATCGCCCCCACGGTCTGAGGGGTTCCGCCCTCGCCCCGTACGGCGCACACTCGGTGGCATCGAAGCGGGCGGCAATGGGGCAAGGAGGCCACATTGGGCGGCAGCGAGGCGCACGACGACGCGTTCGACGTGATCGTGGAGATTCCGCAGGGCTCCCGGAACAAGTACGAGATGGACCACGAACTCGGCCGGATCCGGCTCGACCGGATGCTGTTCACCTCGACCCAGTACCCCGCGGACTACGGCTACATCGACGGCACGCTCGGCGGCGACGGCGACCCGCTGGACGCGCTCGTCCTCACCGGCGACGCCACCTTCCCCGGCTGCGCCATCGAGTGCCGGGCCATCGGCATGTTCGTGATGAGCGACGAGAAGGGACCGGACGAGAAGATCCTCTGCGTCCCCGCCCACGACCCGCGCCGCGCGTCGGCCCAGGACATCGAGGACATCCCCGAGTTCGACCGCCTGGAGATCACCCACTTCTTCGAGGTCTACAAGGACCTGGAGCCCGGCAAGTCCGTCGACGGCTCCCACTGGGAGGGCCGGGACAAGGCCTACGAGGAGATCCGCCGGGCCCGGGAACGACGCGCCACGGCACGGACGCCGGCCGCCGGGCGCGAATAGCCCGGTCGCCGGGGCGGACGGGCGCCGCGAGGGCGGGTGAGGCCGTCGCATAGCGTGCGGGCGACACCGTACGAGCACGGAGGATCCCCATGAGCGCCGCCCGCCTGCCCCTCGAGGGCGTCACCGTCGTCAGCCTGGAACAGGCGGTGGCGGCGCCGTTCGCCACGCGCCAGCTCGCCGACCTGGGCGCGCGCGTGATCAAGGTGGAGCGGCCCGGCAGCGGCGACTTCGCGCGCCGCTACGACGAGACGGTGCACGGCCAGTCCAGCCACTTCGTGTGGCTGAACCGCTCGAAGGACTCGGTGACGCTCGACGTCAAGACGCCCGGTGGGCGCGAGGTGCTGGAGCGGCTGCTCGCCGGCGCGGACGTCTTCGTGCAGAATCTGGCGCCCGGCGCGGCGGCCCGACTCGGCCTGTCGGCAGGCGAGTTGGCCGTGCGCCATCCGGACCTGATCGTGTGCGACATCTCCGGGTACGGCAGCGACGGGCCGTGGGCGCACCGCAAGGCGTACGACCTGCTGGTGCAGTGCGAGACCGGTGTCGTGTCGGTGACCGGCACACCGCAGGCCCCGGCGAAGGTGGGCATCGCGATCGCCGACATCGCGGCGGGCATGTACGCGTTCTCGGGCATCCTCACCGCCCTGTACGAGCGGCGGGCCACCGGCACCGCGCGTGCGGTCGAGGTGTCGCTGTTCGAGGCGCTCGCGGAGTGGATGGGCTACCCCGCGTACTACACGGCGTACTCGGGCCGTCAGCCGCAACGGGTCGGGGCGGCGCACGCGACGATCGCCCCGTACGGGCCCTACGACGCGGTGGACGGCGGGACGGTCCTGCTCGCCGTGCAGAACGAGCGGGAGTGGGCCTCCTTCTGCGCGGAGTTCCTCGGCGACGCCTCGCTGGCCGAGGACCCGCGCTTCCACCGCAACTCGGCCCGGGTGGCGCGCCGCGCCGAACTCGACGCGATCGTCACGGCGCGCTTCGCCGAACTCGACACGCAGGAGGCCGTCGCGCTCCTGGAACACGCCAAGGTCGCGAGCGCCCGCCTGAACACGGTCGACGACTTCCTGCGCCACCCGGTGCTGACCGGCCGCGACCGCTGGCGCGACGTCGCCACCCCGGCCGGCCCCGTCCGCGCGCTCGTGCCCCCGGCCTCGTTGAGCGACGTGGAGCCCCGGATGGATCCGGTCCCGGCGGTGGGCGAGCACACGGACCCGATCCTCACCGAGCTCGGTTACGACGCGGCGGGAATCCGGGAACTGCGGGAGCAGGGGGCGCTCTAGGAGCTCGCGAACCCGGGCCGTTCGGCCCACCACAAGGGTCACTCGGCCCGCTTTCAACGATGGCCCCCACTGACATGCTGCTGCGCAGAGCCTCCCGTGCCCTCGCTCTCCCGCCGCGGCGCACGGTCGAGGCCCGGGCCCGCCGGTCACAGAAGGGGGAACTATGACCGGCGGGCCCGGCTACGGGGCCACGCCCGACGCGACAACTCGCGCGCAAAACATCCCAATCGGAGCGATAAAGTGTCGCGTCAACCTTCACGCGCCCGATCACCCAGGAGTACCTACGTGACCGTAGCCATCGACTCGTCCGAGGCAGCCGTCCCGTCCGGCGAGGACGCCGGGGACACGTCCGTCGCGGAGCCCACGCCCGCGACGGACGTGCCGGAGGCGCGCCAGTCCGACGCGGACGGGGAGACGGCCGAGCCGGGGGACACCGCCCACACGTGGACCCCGTCGACCGACACGACCGACGCGACCGACACAGCCGCCCCGTCCGACCATTTCTGGCAGCCCGAGCCGGCCCCGGCCGACGCGGCGGCCGGGAATCTGATCGAGGACGAAGACGAGGAGGACGAGGAGGACGAGGAGGACGGGGAGGGCACTGACGCCTCCGGTGAGGTACCGGAGTCCATCGCCCATGACGCCCACGATTTCGGCGTCTACGCCCGCACCGGCGGCTGGACCTTCGCTCTGAAGGTGGCCCGCAGCGTGCGTCCCGGCGGTCAGCCGGCCGCGCAGACGCCCAAGGTCTCGGCGCGCAGGTTCGCCGCGCTCGCGGGCTGCTCGGCCGACCGCGTCATGCGCTTCTACAAGGCGTGGGACAGGGCGGCGGACGACGGCCTGGTCCCGCAGTTCGAGGCCCTCGCGCCGGGCGTCGACGTCGAACTGCCGGACGCCGACGTCTGGTTGTCGTACTACGTCTCCCGGTCCAGTGCCTCCTCGGTGCGCGGCCAGGCGATCACCGAGGCCGCCGAGGCGGAGGGCATCCGGCCGACCAAGGCCCTGGAGGTCGCCGAGAACCCGACGGCGCTGCGGGCCGCGATCCTCGCCGATCCGGGCACCGCGGAGGCCGCTCGCAAGGCGCTGATGGACCGCCTGGGCGAGGACCCGGTGCTCCGCTCGGGCCTGGCTCGCGACATCGTGCGCGCCGACGACCTGAAGAAGGCCGTCGCCGAGGAGTCGAAGACCGGCGACCGCCTGGAGTACGTGCGGAAGATCGCCGAGGAGGGCCAGGTCAAGACGCCCGCCGGGCAGAAGATCGAGGCCCCGCGGCAGCTGCGCGAGGAGGCCGAGCGGCACCTGTCGCTCATCGACGAGCTCGATGAGGACGAGGAGGCGGGCGAGTGGGCCCGCGAGGCGTACGACACCGTGCGCACGCTCGTCGCGGAGGCCGTCGAGTCGGATCCCGAGCTGCGGGTGCAGGAGCGGCGCGCGAAGTTCTACAGCAGCCTGCAGAAGGCGACGAAGGCCTTCGAGGAGCTGACCTTCGACGACGTCCAGGAGATCGACGACATCTACGAGGACGACATGGTGCGGCGCCTGGAGGAGCTCCAGACGGCGATCTCGGCCTGCATCACGGCCCTGCAGACGGCCCAGCAGAAGGACTGACGCGCCACGCCCGTCCCGCCCCGGTGCCCGGCCTCCCCTCGTGGGAGTGCCGGGCACCGGCGTTTTCCAGGCATGTTGCGCGCGTCACTCTCCCAGCGAAACGTTGCCGTTTCGCTTAGGAGGTCGTACGCTCATCGAGTCGAGAACGAAACCGTTTCGTTCTCTTAGTGCTTCTCTGCTCCCCCGCGACTTCCCTGGAGTGGCCTCACATGTCCCAGACGACAGTGGCCGACGCCACCGGCACCCCGGCCCCGTCCGCCCCGCCGGCATCTGACCGGCGCTGGTGGATCCTCGGCATCATCGGCATCGCGCAGCTCATGGTCGTGCTCGACGCGACGATCGTGAACATCGCGCTCCCCTCGGCCCAGCAGGACCTGGGCTTCACCGACGGCAACCGGCAGTGGATCGTCACGGCCTACGCGCTGGCCTTCGCCTCCCTGCTGCTGCTCGGCGGCCGCATCGCGGACCTCTTCGGCCGCAAGCCCGCCTTCCTGGTCGGTGTCGCGGGCTTCGCCGGCGCCTCCGTGCTGGGCGGCGCGTCCACCAGCTTCGGGATGCTGGTGACGGCCCGCGCGCTGCAGGGCGTCTTCGGCGCACTGCTGGCACCGGCCGCCCTGTCCCTGCTCAACACCACGTTCACCGACGCCAAGGAGCGCGCCAAGGCGTTCAGCGTCTACGGCGCCATCGCCGGCGCAGGCGGTGCGGTCGGACTGCTGCTCGGCGGCCTGCTGACCGACGCGCTGGACTGGCGCTGGACGCTGTACGTGAACCTCGTCTTCGCCGTCGCCGCCTTCATCGGCGGCTGGGTCCTCCTGCACAACCACCGTGACGCCGCCGGATCCAAGCTCGACCTGCCCGGCACGCTCCTCGTCTCCGCCGGTCTGTTCTCGCTGGTCTACGGGTTCTCGAACGCCGAGACGCACGACTGGGGCTCCCCGCAGACCTGGGGCTTCCTGGCCGCGGGTGCTGTGCTGCTGTTCGCCTTCGCCGCGTGGCAGACCCGCGCGAAGCACCCGCTGCTGCCGATGCGCGTGCTCCTCGACCGGGACCGCGCCGCCTCGTTCATCACGGTGCTCATCACCGGCGCGGGCATGTTCGGCGTGTTCCTCTTCCTCACGTACTACCTGCAGCTGAACCTCGGCTTCAGCCCCACGAAGACCGGCGTCGCGTTCCTGCCGATGATGGCCGCGCTGATGGTCATGGCGCAGATCTCCACGACGGTCCTGGTGCCGCGGATCGGCCCGAAGATCGTCATCCCCGCCGGGTTCGCCCTCGCCGCGGTCGGCATGGGCTGGCTGACCGGGATCGGGCTGGACTCCGGGTTCGCCACGCACGTGCTGCCGCAGCTGCTGATCATCGGCGCGGGCCTGGGCGCCGTGATGCCGCCCGCCATGGCGCTGGCCACCAGCGGGATCGCCGCCGAGGACGCGGGCGTGGCCTCCGCGACCGTCAACACCATGCAGCAGGTGGGCGGCTCGATCGGCACCGCGCTGCTGAACACCCTGGCGGCGAGCGCCGCCACCAGCTACCTCGCGGGCCGCAACCCGGCGGACAAGCTGACACAGGCGCAGGCCACGATCGAGAGCTACACGACCGCGTTCTGGTGGTCGGCCGGCTTCTTCGCCGCCGGCGCGGTCATCGCCTTCCTGCTGTACCGGCGCGGGGCCGTGCGGCAGGACCCGGAGGCGGCACCGGTCGTCCACATGTGACAGCCGCCGCTTCCGGCCCCGGGGCCGCCGTCCGCAGGGAGACGGCGGCCCCCACGCGTGCCGCGAGCAGGGGCAGTGGCATCGTGGGACACGATCATCGAGCTCGGCTCAGGAGGCACTTCGTGTCGGACACCCCCAGCACCCCCCGATCCACCGGCCGTCCGGCCCACCAGAACGTGACGTTCGACAGCAACGGCACGCCCGCCCACGGCTATCTGGCGCTGCCGCCCGACGGCAGCGGCCCCGGCGTCATCGTCATCCAGGAGTGGTGGGGTCTGACGGACCACATCGCCGATGTGACCGACCGCCTCGCCGCCGAGGGGTTCGTGGCCCTCGCGCCCGACCTGTACGGCGGCAATGTGGCACACGACTCCGCCGAGGCGTTCCGCATGATGCAGGAGCTGCCCGTGGACCGCGGCGTCGAGCTGCTGTCCGGCGCGGTCGACCATCTGCTGTCGCTGCCGGAGGTCACCTCCGCCACCGTCGGCGCCGTCGGCTTCTGCATGGGCGGCGGCTTCGTCCTCTACCTGGCGGCCAAGGACCCGCGGGTCAGCGCGGCCGTCCCGTTCTACGGCGTCATCCAGGGCGAGGTCCCCGACTTCTCGCACCTGAAGGCGGAGATCCTCGGCCACTACGGCGCCCGGGACGAGGGCATCCCGGTGGCGACCCTCGACGGACTGCGCGCCACGATCAAGAAGCAGTCGGGCGTCGACGCGGACTTCCGCGTCTACCCGGCGGACCACGCCTTCTTCAACGACGGCCGCCCCGAGGTCCACGACCCGGAGGCGTCACGCGTGGCATGGGCCGCGACGGTCGAGTTCCTCAAGGCGCGCCTCTCCGGCGCGTAAGGAGCGGCGCCCCTGGACCGCGGGGCCGGGAGGCGTCCGCCTCCCGGCCCCGCGCCGCATCACGTCACCAGATCCGCACCCGGTCGGCGGGGTCGAGCCACAGCCCGTCCCCCGCCTTCGTGGCGAACGCCTCATGGAACTCGTCGAGGTTGCGCACGATGTTCGCCCGGAACTCCGGCGGCGAGTGCGGGTCGATCGTCAGGTACTGCTGCTCCTGCTCCTTGCGCCGCTTGGTGCGCCAGCAGAACGCCCAGTTGAGGAACAGCCGCTGGGAGCCGCTCGCGCCGTCCGCGTCGACCGGCACGTCCGCGCCCGCGAGCGCGATCAGGTACGCGGTGTGGCCGATGGTCAGGCCGCCGAGGTCGCCGATGTTCTCGCCGACCGTGAGCGAGCCGTTGACGAACTCGCCGGGCAGGTTGCGCGGCGAGAAGCCGTCGTACTGCTTGACGAGCGCCTTCGACTTGGACTCGAAGGCGGCCTTGTCGTCCGCGGTCCACCAGTCGTTGAGATTGCCCTGGCCGTCGTACTGGGCGCCCTGGTCGTCGAAGCCGTGCCCGATCTCGTGGCCGATGACGGCGCCGATGCCGCCGTAGTTCTCCGCGGCGTCCGCGTCCGGCGAGAAGAACGGCTTCTGCAGGATGCCGGCCGGGAAGCAGATCTCGTTCGTGCCCGGGTTGTAGTAGGCGTTCACGGTCTGCGGCAGCATGAACCACTCGTCGCGGTCGACCGGCGCGCCGAGCTTCGCCATCTGCCGGTCGTGCTCGAAGGCGTCGGCGGCGTGCGCGTTGGCCAGCAGGTCGTCGGCGGTCACGGTCAGCGCCGAGTAGTCGCGGAACCGGTCCGGGTAGCCGATCTTCGGGCGGAACGTGGCGAGCTTCTCGTACGCCCGCTCCTTCGTCTCGTCGGTCATCCAGTCGAGGGCGCCGATGGACTGCCGGTAGGCCTCCAGCAGATTGGCGACCAGCTCGTCCATGAGCGCCTTGGACGTGGGCGGGAAGTGCCGGGCCACGTACTCCTTGCCGACGGCCTCGCCCATGGCGCCCTCGACGAACGCGACGGCGCGCTTCCAGCGGGCGCGCAGCTCCGGGGTGCCGTTGAGGGTGCGCCCGTAGAACTCGAAGTTGACGCGCACGAACGGGGACGACAGGTACGACGCGTTGGCCCGCAGCACCCTGGCGAGGAGCCAGTCGCGCCACTGCTCGACGGGCGTCTCGGCCAGGACCGTGGACAGGTGCGCCAGGTAGGACGGCTGGCGCACGCAGGACTGGGCGAGCGTGTCGTCGTTGCCGCCGAGTCCGGTGACATAGCCGCGCCAGTCGAAGGCGGGGGCCAGCGTGGTCAGTTCGTCAAAGGTCGTGAGGTTGTACGTCTTCTGCACGTCGCGCGTCTCGGCGCGCTCCCAGTGGCCCTCGGCGAGCCGGGTCTCCAGGGCGAGGACGGTGCGGGCCGCGGCGGCCGGGTCGGCGTGCTCGGCGAGCGTGAACAGCTCGGTGAGGTACGCCTCGTACTTCTCCCGGGTCTCGGCGAACTTCTCGTCGCGGTAGTAGGACTCGTCGGGCAGGCCGAGGCCGCCCTGGAGGATGTTGAAGAGGTAACGGTCGGAGTCGCGGTCGTCGGAGTCGATGTACGCGCCGAACAGGCCGGAGCCGCCGGTGCGCTCGAAGCGGCCGAGGAACGCGGCGAGCTGCTGTACGTCGCCGAGCCCGGCCACCTCCTCCAGGAGCGGCCGCACCGGGTCCAGGCCGCGGGCCTCGACGGCGTCCTCGTCCATGAACGACGCGTACAGGTCGGCGATCTTGCGGGCCTCGTCCGCGTCGAGGCCGGTGGGCCCGCCCGCGGCGATCTCCTGAATGATCTCCTTGACCTGCTGCTCGGCGACGTCGACAAGCTGCACGAAGGGGCCCCAGCTGGAGCGGTCGTCGGGGATGGGCTCGGTCGCCAGCCACTGCCCGTTCACATGGCCGAAGAGGTCGTCCTGCGGTCGGATCGCCGGGTCCATGCCCGGGCGCGCGTCATCCAGAGTGCTCATCGCCGCAGCCTACCCAGGTCAGAGGCGGGAAAGCGCACCGAATACGGCACCGCCCCGGGCGGCGGGGAGCCGTCCGGGGCGGTGAGGCCGATCCAGGGGATCAGATGCTCATCGGGCGAGCGTGGCCAGGGCGTCGTTCAGCGTCTGCGACGGGCGCATGACGGAGGCGGCCTTGGCCGGGTCGGGCTGGAAGTAGCCGCCGATGTCGGCCGGCTCGCCCTGCACGCCGTTCAGCTCGTCGACGATCTTCTGCTCGTTCGCGGAGAGCGTCTCGGCGAGCGCGGCGAAGGCCTTGGCCAGCTCCGCGTCGTCGGTCTGCTGCGCCAGCTCCTGGGCCCAGTACAGGGCCAGGTAGAAGTGGCTGCCGCGGTTGTCGATGCCGCCGACGCGGCGGGTCGGCGACTTGTCCTCGTTGAGGAAGGTGCCGGTGGCGCGGTCCAGGGTCTCGCCGAGGACCTTCGCGTGCGCGTTGCCCGTGGTGGTGGCGAGGTGCTCGAAGGAGACGGCCAGGGCGAGGAACTCACCGAGCGAGTCCCAGCGCAGGTAGTTCTCCTTGACCAGCTGCTGGACGTGCTTCGGGGCGGAGCCGCCGGCGCCGGTCTCGAAGAGGCCGCCGCCGTTCATCAGCGGGACGACCGACAGCATCTTGGCGCTGGTGCCCAGCTCCAGGATCGGGAAGAGGTCGGTCAGGTAGTCGCGCAGCACGTTGCCGGTGACCGAGATGGTGTTCAGGCCCTCGCGGATGCGCTCGACGGAGAGCTTGGTGGCCTCGACCGGGTTGAGGATCCGGATGTCCAGGCCCTCGGTGTCGAACTCCGGCAGGTACTGCTCGACCTTCTTGATCAGCTGGGCGTCGTGGGCGCGCTCGGCGTCCAGCCAGAACACGGCCGGGTCGCCGGTGGCGCGGGCGCGCGTGGCGGCGAGCTTGACCCAGTCCTTGATCGGGGCGTCCTTGGTCTGGCAGGCGCGGAAGATGTCGCCCTCGGAGACCGTCTGCTCCAGGACGACGTCGCCGGCCTGGTTGACCAGGCGGACGGTGCCGGTGGTGGGGATCTCGAAGGTCTTGTCGTGGGAGCCGTACTCCTCGGCCTTCTGCGCCATGAGGCCGACGTTCGGGACGGAGCCCATGGTCGACGGGTCGTAGGCGCCGTGGGCGCGGCAGTCCTCGATGACGGCCTGGTACACACCGGCGTAGGAGGAGTCCGGGATCACCGCGAGGGTGTCCGCCTCGGCGCCGTCCTTGTCCCACATGTGGCCGGAGGTGCGGATCATGGCCGGCATGGAGGCGTCGATGATGACGTCGGACGGCACGTGCAGGTTGGTGATGCCGCGGTCCGAGTCGACCATGGCGAGCTCCGGGCCCGCGGCCAGCTCGGCCTCGAAGGACGCCTTGATCTCGGCGCCGTTCGCCAGCGACTCCAGGCCCTTGTAGATGCCGCCCAGACCGTCGTTCGGGGTCAGGCCGGCGGCGGCGAGGTCCGCGCCGAAGCGGGCGAAGGTCTCCGGGAAGAAGGCGCGCACGACGTGGCCGAAGACGATGGGGTCGGAGACCTTCATCATGGTGGCCTTCAGGTGCGCGGAGAACAGCACACCCTCTTCCTTGGCGCGGGCGACCTGAGCGGTCAGGAACTCGCGCAGCGCGGCGACGCGCATGACGGAGGCGTCGACGACCTCACCGGCGAGGACCGGTACGGACTCGCGCAGGACCGTGGTGGTGCCGTTGTCGGCAACGAGCTCGATGCGCAGGGCGTCGTCGGCGGCGATGGTGGCGGACTTCTCGGTGGAGCGGAAGTCGTTGGCGCCCATCGTGGCGACGTTGGTCTTCGAGTCGGCGGTCCACGCACCCATGCGGTGCGGGTGGGCCTTGGCGTAGTTCTTCACCGAGGCGGGGGCGCGACGGTCGGAGTTGCCCTCGCGCAGGACCGGGTTGACCGCGGAGCCCTTGACCTTGTCGTAGCGGGCGCGGATCTCGCGCTCCTCGTCGGTCTTCGGCTCGTCCGGGTACGCGGGGAGCGCGTAGCCCTGCTCCTGGAGCTCGGCCACGGCGGCCTTGAGCTGCGGGATGGACGCCGAGATGTTCGGCAGCTTGATGATGTTGGCCTGCGGCGTCTTGGCCAGCTCGCCCAGCTCGGCGAGGGCGTCCGGGATGCGCTGGTCCTCGGTCAGGTACTCCGAGAACACGGCGATGATGCGCCCGGCCAGGGAGATGTCCCGCGTCTCCACGCGCACACCGGCGGTCGAGGCGTAGGCCTCGATGACCGGCAGGAAAGAATACGTCGCGAGGGCCGGGGCCTCGTCTGTGTGCGTGTAAATGATGGTCGAGTCAGTCACCGGGTGCTCCGCTCCACGTCTTCCGTGTCGTCTGCAGTGTTGCTCATAATTGCTCGACATCAAGATATCTCGTACCCGGCCCTTCTCCGAAAGGGCCCTGCCCCTCAAGATCGTGCGGCCGGTCGCCCGGGCCTTCGCTCCTCACGTGGCGTGACCGTTCCTGTCCCGGAAGGGACCGGCCTCCAGGACAGCCGGGGCCGGACCCTGGTCGACGAGTGCGCCCTTCTCCAGGACGACGACCCGGTCGGCGAGGGCCGCGGTGTCGAGGTCGTGCGTGATGAGGACGAGCGACAGGTCGTCCCTTTCGCGCAGCAGTCCCGCCAGCACGTCGAGGAGGCCGCGCCGGGTGACGGAGTCCAGGCCCGAGGTCACCTCGTCGCAGACCAGGACGCGGGGCCGGGCCAGCAGCGCGCGGGCCAGGGCGGCGCGCTGGAGCTCGCCGCCCGAGAGCTGTCCGGGCCGGCGCCGCACGAGACCGGCTTCGAGCCCGAGCCCCGCGAGGACGCCGAGGGCTTCCTCGCGGGCGGCGGCGGGGGTGGCGTCGCGCAGGGTGACGGCGGTGCGGGCCACCTGGTCGAGGACGTCGCGGAACGCGTCGAACGATCCGCGGGCGTCCTGGAACACGTACTGCACGGAGGCGAGCTGGGCCCGGTCACGGCGGCGCACGCTGCGCGGCAGGGCGGCGCCGTCGAGGAGGAGCTGACCGTCGTGGTCGCGGTGGAGTCCGGCGAGGCAGCGGGCGAGGGTGGTCTTGCCGCTGCCGGAGCGGCCGAGCACGGCGAGGCACTCGCCGCCGCGCACGTCGAGCGCGGGCAGCCGCAGGACGTCGACGGCCGGGCGGGAGCCGTCGCGGTGCCGGGCGACGAGGTCCCGCACGCGCAGCACGGGCGCGTGCCCCGGGCGGGCCTGTCGGGTCCGCTCCGGTGGCGGCGCGAGGAGTTCGCGGGTCCATGGGTGGCGGGGCGCGGTCCACAGCCGTTCGGGCGGCCCGGACTCGACGACGCGGCCGCCGCGCAGGACCAGCACGTGGTCGGCGAGACCGCGTACGACGTCGAGGTCGTGACTGAGCAGGACGACGGCCACGCCCTGCGCGGCGAGGGCGGCGAGGCGCTCGACGACGCGGCTCTTGGTCACCGGGTCGAGCCCCGTGGTCGGTTCGTCCGCGACGACGACGCGGGCCCCGAGCAGCAGCGCCTGGGCCAGCACGACGCGCTGTTGCTGCCCGCCGGAGAGCTGATGGGGGTATCGCCTCAACAGACGTGCCGGCTCCGGCAGTTGAGCGGCCTCGGCGGCCTGCCGTATCCGCCGCGACGTCTCGGCCCGGCGCGCCCGGAACGGCAGGTGGCGCACCTGGGCGCGGGCGATGTCGCGCAGCAGGGCGTCGGCGCTGCGGGCCGGGTTGAGGACGGCGGCCGGATCCTGCGGCACGTATCCCACGGGCCCGTCTCCGGCGACGCACACGTCCCCTGAGACCTCGGCCCCGTCCGGGAACTCGCCGAGCAGCGCGAGCCCGGTGGTGGTCTTGCCGCTGCCGGAGGTGCCGACGAGGGCGACCGTCTCGCCCGGGCGGACGGCCAGGTCGATGCCGTCGACGAGCGCGGTGCCGCCGATCCGGACGCGCAGCCCCCGGATCTCGGCGACGTGGTCGGCGGGGAGCGTGGTGGCGAGGGCGGTGTCCGGGGTCACCGGCGGAGTCCTTTCGGTGGGCGGCGGCGGGCCGGGCGTCCGCCCTCCAGCGCCGCGTCGAACAGCAGGTTGGTCCCGGTCGTCAGGGCCACGATCAGTACCGCCGGGACGATCACCGCCCAGGGCTGGACGGACAGGCCCGGGCGGTTGCGGTCGACCATGACCGCCCAGTCCGCCGCGTCGGGCGTGACGCCCACGCCGAGGAACGCGGCCGTCGCCACGAGGTACAGGGCTCCGGTGAGGCGGATGCCCGCGTCGGCCGCGAGGGTGCGCAGGCAGGTCCGGCCGACGTGGCCGACGGCCGTGCGCCACCAGGTCTCCCCCTGCATGCGCAACGCCTCCACGGACGGCGCGGCCGCGGGACCGGCCGCGGCGGCACGGACGATCCGGGCCGCGTCCGGGATGTTGACCAGGGCGATGAGCAGCGCGAGTCCGGACGCGCCGGGCGAGAACACCGCGGCGACGAGCAGGATCAGCAGCAGGGACGGCACGGCGAGCAGGACGTCCAGGGGCCGCATCAGCAGGTCCTCGATGCGGCGGTGGTCCGTCAGCGCCGCGGCGAGGCCGAGCGGCAGCGCCACCGCGTAGGCGAGAACCGTGGCGGCCAGGGCCACGACGACGACGGTCCGGCCGCCGTGCAGCACCTGCGCCACCACGTCGCGCCCCATGAAGTCGGTGCCGAGCGGGTGCCCGGCGCCAGAGGTGTACGACACTCCGCGCGGCCCCGGCTCGCCGGTGAACAGCGGCCCCAGCAGGGCGAGGGCGAGCGGGACGCCGACGAGGGCCGCCCCGGGCAGGAAACGTCTCATGCCGCCGCCCCCGCCCGCGGCGCGAGCCGGCGCGCGACCAGGTCCGCGCCGAGGTTGAGCAGCACGGTGAGGACGCCGAAGACGACGGCGAGGCCCTGCACCACGGGCACGTCACGTTCGGCGACGGCGGTCATGAGGACGGTGCCGAGTCCGGGGATCACGTACAGGGCCTCCACGACGATGACACCGCACAGCAACCAGTCGGCGGTGCGGGCGAGTTGCTGCGCCGCCGGGGCGAACGCCGTCGGCAGGGCGTGGGTGTAGCGGACCCGCGCGCCGGGGACGCCGTAGCGGCGGGCCTGCGCCGAGTAGGGCGCGGCGAGCGCGTCGATCATCCCGGCGCGCACGATCCTGGCCAGGGAGCACACCGGCCGGGACAGCAGGACGAGGACCGGCAGGACGAGGGCCGCCGGGTGGGCGAGCAGGTCCGTGCCGTAGCCGACGGCGGTCGGCGGCAGCCAGCCCAGGCGCAGCGCGAACACGGTGACGAGGAGCACGCCGAGTGCGAACTCGGGCACCGCGTACACGCCGAGGGTGACCGTACTGACGATCCGGTCCGCGAGCCGTCCGGCGTGCCGCGCGGCGAACACGCCGAGGCCTACGCCGAGCGGGACCAGCAGGACGAGTGTCACGGCGGCCAGCAGCAGGGTGGGGCCGAATCCGCCGACGAGGTACGAGAGGACCGGGCGGCCCGAGGTGAGCGAGGTGCCGAAGTCGCCGTGCAGCAGGTCCCACGCCCATGCGGCGAGGCGTTCGTGGGCGGGCCGGTCGAGTTCCATGGCGTCGCGGATGGCGGCGATCCGGCGGGGGTCGGGCTGGTCCCCGGCGAGCGCCACGGCGGCGTCGCCCGGCAGCGCCTCGGTCAGGACGAAGACCAGCAGCACGACGGCCACGGTCTGGGCGGCGCCGAGGAGCAGCCGGCGGGCGAGCCAGGAGCGCGGTCCGCTCACGCGAGCCACACCTTGTCGAAGCGCGCCCAGTCGAGGGTGTTGGCGGGTGCCGCGCGCTCGACGCCCCGGACGTTGCGGGCGGTGCCGATGATCCAGTCGGCGAACCCCCAGACGAGGAAGCCGCCCTCGGCGTACAGGCGGCGCTGCATGCGCCGGTACACCTCGGCCCGTGCATCCTTGTCGCGCGTCGACTGGGCCTGCTGGTAGAGCGCGTCGAAATCCCGGTGCTGCCACTTGGTGGCGTTGGTGGTGGAGTCGGTGAGCAGGCGCTGCGAGATGTGGGACTCGATGGGCAGGGCGCCGGAGCGGTAGGAGCACAGGGTGCCGGAGTCGAGGATGTCGCTCCAGTAGGAGTCCTTGCTGCCGGTCCGCACGGTGATCGTGACGCCCGCCTCGGCCGCCTGGTCGCGGAAGATGCCGGCCGCCTCGGTGAATCCGGCGGCGACGTCGGACGTGTCGAGGGTGACCCGGAGTTTGTCGGCGCCGGCCTTTCTGAGGAGCGAGCGGGCCCGGTCGAGGTCCTGTGTGCGCTGCGGCAGGCCGTCGGCGTAGTACTCGTAGCCCTTGCCGAACAGGTCGTTGCCGATCTGGCCGGCGCCGGAGAGCGCGCCGTCGACGAGTTCCCGCCGGTCGGCGATGAGGAAGAACGCCTCGCGGACCCTTCTGTCGTCGAACGGCGGGCGGTCGGTCTTCATCGCGAACGCCTGCATGGCGCTGCCGCGCAGGCGCACGATCTCGATGCGGCCCTGGTTCTCGTGGGCCCGGGCGGTGGCGGGGTCCAGTTCGTGCGCGTACTCGACCTGCCCGCCGAGCAGGGCGTTGGTGCGCGCCGACTCCTCGTTGGCGACGACGAGTTCGAGCTCGCCGAGGTGCGGGGCGCCGTCCCAGTAGGCGTCGTTGCGGCGGTACACGGCGGTGCGTCCCGGCGCGAACGACACGAGGCGGAAGGGGCCGGAGCCGACGGGCTTGCGGTCGAAGTCGGAGGCGCCGTCGGGCACGATGTACGCGCCGAACGCGGCCAGCACGTTGGGGAATTCGGCTGTCGGCCTCTTCAGCACGAAGGTGATCGTGCGCTCGCCCGTCGCCCGGCTGGCCTTCAGGTCGATGGGTTCCAGCGACGCCTTGGCGCGGAACGCCCCGGCGGGGTCGGCTATGCGCCGGTAGCTGTAGAGCACGTCGCGGGCGGTGACCGGGCGGCCGTCGTGGAACGTCGCCTTGCGCAGGGTGACCTGCCAGCGGTCGAGGGTCCGATTGGCCTGCCACTTCTCGGCGAGCCGTGGCCGCGCGGCCAGGTCCGCGCCGTAGTCGGCGAGTTTGTCGTAGAGGGCCTTGGCCCGGGCGACGTCGGCGAACAGGTTCGCCAGGTGCGGATCGAGTGTCTCGCCGGCGCCGCCGCCCGCGAAGGCGGCGCGCAGCCGTCCGCCGCGCCGGGGCGTGGAGCCGCCCGTGCCGGCGCCGTCGGTTCCGGTGGCGGTGCCCGAACAGCCGGTCAGGGCCAGGGCGGCGGCCCCGGACGCGGCGGCGAGGAAGCCGCGTCGGCGCAGGCCGGGGAAGGGGGTGGTGTCGTGCATGGCGTAGTACGTCCTTGTGGTGTGGGCGGGAGGTGCGTCAGACGAGGCGGGCGACGAGATGCAGCCGGTCGCCGTCGGCGCGAGCGGGATCGGCGGGCAACTGACCTTGCTGCCACGGGGGTTCGGTGCGCGGACCGGGAGTGTCGTAGAGCGCGAGGACCTCGAATCCGTGCGCGGTCAGGGCGCGTCGGATCTCCTGAGGGAACAGCAGCCGCCAGGCGGAGCGCTGTCGCAGGTCCGGGGTGTCGTCGTCGGCCGTCCATATTCGGGTGCGGCGCAGGAGTTGGGCGTCGCGGTCGAGGTGGAGCGTGGTGGTGGAGCGGTAGGTGACGCCGTGCCAGGCGACGGTGTCGACGGTCGGTGTGTCGAGGAGGTCGGTCCGGCCGAGGAAGTAGGCGCCGTTGCGCATCTCGGCGAGGAGCAGCCCGCCGGGCGTCAGGGCCCGGCGACAGGAGTCCAGGAACGTGTCGAGCTGCGCGTTCGTGTGGCAGTACAGCAGGGCGCTGTCCAGGCAGACGACGGCGTCGAACTCCCGCTCCCCCAGGTCGAACCGGCGCAGGTCGGCGTGGACGTACTCGGGCCCGGGGTGGTGGGCGCGGGCGTGGGCGAGCATCGGCTCGGAGAGGTCGGCCCCGACGACGGCGCGTCCCGCGCGGCTCAGGTACGCGGCGTCGCGACCGGTGCCGCAGCCGAGGTCGAGGACCCTGGTTCCGGCGTCGTACCGTCGCAGACAGTCCTCGGCCCACCGCCCGGCGCGCCGCTCGGGGTCGGGGAAGCGCGCTTCGTAGAGGGCCGGGTTGTCGGTCAGCAGGTTGCTGTGGAGCGGGGGGTGCGGTGTCGTGTCCATGGGGCGGGGGTCGTGGTTCACAGCGCGGCCGCCAGCGCGCGTTCGCGGCCGGGCAGGGCGCCCAGGCGGTGCAGCCAGGCCACGCCCGCCGCGGAGACGAGGCCGAACAGGAGGCAGCAGGCCCAGGGCAGCCAGGCGGTGCCGCGGGAGCCGACGTCCATGGCCCGGCCGACGACGGTGTTGCCGACGGCCGCGGCGATGCCGGAGACCACGTAGAAGATCCCGAAGTACGTGCCGGTGAGCTCGGGGCGGCCGAACCCGGGGATCAGCTCCATGACGAACGGCTGCGCGATCATGACGCCGACGTACAGCAGCAGTGCTCCGGCGAGCACCGCGGCGGCCGCCGCCGCCCCGGCCCCACGGCCCGCGGCGGCCATCGGGGGCGCGAACGCGAGCGCCATGACGCCCAGCCCCACGGCGATCCAGCGCGCCCGGTCGCCACGGGAGGTGAGCGCCGCGGTGACGCGCATCTGGAGGGTGAGGTTCGCGACGGTGCCGACGAGGAAGACGATCCCGGCTGCGCCGTCCCAGCCGGTGGCCTGGCGGGCGCCTTCGGGCAGCAGCAGGTACAGCTGGTTCTCCAGGGTGAACATGCCGACCATGGCGAGCGCGAACGCCAAGAAGGCCCGGTTGCCGACGACTTCGCGCCAGTCGGCGAGGAGGCCGCCCTCGGCCGGTGCGACGGAGCGCGCGGGCAGCACGAGGGCCTGGGCGGCCGTGAGCACCGCGAAGATCCCGGCGGCGGTCAGCGCGGAGGCGCGGAAGTCGACCAGCAGCAGGGCGCTGCCGAGGAGCGGCCCGACCAGGGCGCCGGTCGTCGCGAACACGTTGAACAGGGCGAACGCCTCTGCCTTCCGCTCCCCCGCTTCCTGCGCGAGATACGCCCGCACCGCCGGGTTGAAGAGGGCGCCGGCGAGTCCGCTCAGCACGGACGCGGCGAGCAGCACGGGCAGTCCGTCGCCGAGCGCGAACAGGGCGAAGCCAACGGTGCGCAGTGCGCATCCGGCGATGATGACGCCGCGTGCGCCCAGCCGGTCGGCGGCGGAACCGCCGATGAGGAACAGGCCCTGCTGGCTGAGGTTGCGCACACCGAGGACGATGCCGACGACCGCCGCCGACAGTCCGAGGTCCTCGCTCAAGTGCGTGGCCAGGTAGGGGATGAGGAGGTAGAAGCCGGTGTTGACGCCGAGCTGGTTGACGAGGAGGAGGCGGATCGCGAGGGGGAAGCGGCGCATCTCATGCCACGTCTTCATGGCGCCCTCCGTCCGTCGTGACGTCGCGTCGCTCCTCGACTCCCAGGCCGGGCAGTCCGGTTGTCCGCACGGTGCCGTCCGTTCCGCCGATTCCGGTCCACGGGTCGTGGGCGAGGAGCAGGTGGCCGTCGAGGTCGGCCCAGCGGGCGCGGGCGGCGAGGTGGACGGCGGGGGCGAGGCCGAGGGTGCTGGCGGCGAGGCAGCCGAGCATCAGGTCGGTGCCGCTGCCGTCGGTGAGTTCGGCGATGCGCAGGGCCGCGTGGACCCCGCCGCACTTGGCGAGCTTCACGTTGATGCCGTGGACGCGTCCGGCGAGGCGGCGTGCGTCGGCGAGGTCGACGGCGTCCTCGTCGGCGATCAGCGGCAGCGGGGACCGCTCGGCGAGCGCGCCGAACGAGTCGGGGTCTCCGGGGGCGACCGGCTGCTCGACGGCCTCCACGCCCAGATCGGCGTATCGGGCGAGGAGTTCGGGGGCTCGGCGCAGGGTCCAGGCGCCGTTCGGGTCGAGGAGGATCCTGGCGTGCGGCGCGGCGTCCCGGACGACTCGGACGCGTTCGATGTCGTCCTCGGGGTCGGCGCTGCCGACCTTCAGCTTGATGAGCCGGAACCCGTTCGCGGCGAGGCGACGGGCCTCCCGGGCGGCGTGCAGCGGTGACGTGATGCCGAGGGTGCGGGCGGTGGCGACGCGGGGCGCGGGCAGGCCCACCAGCCGGTGCACGGGGCTTTCGGTCCGCTTGCCGACGAGGTCCAGGAGGGCGGACTCGACGGCGGCGGTCACGGCGGGCGGGATCGCCTGCCTCGTCAACTCGCCCTCTTTCAGGGCCTCCAGAGCATTCTCGGGACTGGTGAAACGGATCAGTTCCTCACGCGCGACCCGGTCGAGGTGGCGGTGGAGCGTGTCGATGTCGAGGCCGTAGTAGACGCTGCTGACGGCCTCGCCGTGGCCTCTTTGCCCGTCGTGTTCGAGGGTGAGCCACGCGGCGTCGCGCGCGGTGGTGGTGGAACGGGAGATCCGCAGGGGCTCGGCCAGGTGGAGGCGGGCGGTGCGGTGGGTTGCCTTCACGGGTTCTCTTTCGGGGCGGGGAGGTCGGGACGGAGGGGGTCGGTCACCGTGCGGCAGCGGGTCCAGCCGGTGGCCTCGGCGGCGCGGGGGTGCGCAATCTCCGCGGGATCGGCCGCGGCGGCGGTGGGCCGCAGGCCGTGACGTGCCGTGAAGTCGTCGTCGTAGACGCTGCCGAGATAACGGTGCGGCCCGTCGGGGAACACCGTGGCGACGCAGGCGCCGGGGTGGGTGCGCGCGGCCCATGCCGCGACGCGCGCGACGGCGCCGGTGCTCCAGCCGCCGGTGACGAAGCTGGACCGGGCGAGCCGGCGGCAGCTGTCCACGGCTTCGGCGGGGCCGATCCAGTGGACCTCGTCGAACAGGCCGTAGGCCACGTTGCGCGGGTGGATGCTGCTGCCCAGGCCGCGCATGAGGCGGGTCCTGGCGGGCTGGCCGAAGATCGTGGAGCCGGTGGCGTCGACGCCGATGAGTCGCATCGCGGGGAAGCGCTCGCGCAGCGGTCCGGCGATCCCGGCGCTGTGTCCGCCGGTGCCGACGCTGCACACCAGGATGTCCAACGTGTCGAGGCGCTCGGTGAGTTCGGTCGCGAGCGAGGCGTATCCGGCGATGTTGTCGGGGTTGTTGTACTGGTCGGGCCAGTAGGCGCCGGGCAGCTCGGAGAGCAGGTCGCGCAGCCGGGCGAGGCGGGCCGCCTGCCAGCCGCCCTGCGCCGCGGGCCGTCGCACCAGCTCGAGACGTACGCCGTGCGCGCGCAGCAACTGCCTTACGGAGGGCTCCAGTTCGGCGTCGCCGACGAGGACGACGGGGTGCCCGAGCGCCTGCCCCGCGAAGGCGAGGCCAATGCCGAGCGTGCCGGACGTCGACTCGACGACGGGCGCTCCGGGCAGCAGCTCGCCGCGGCGCCGGGCGCCTCGCAGCATGGAGACGGCGGCGCGGGCCTTCATGCCGCCGGCGGCGAGCCCTTCCAGCTTCGCCCAGAATCCGGGGTGCGGCCCGGGCAGGTCCGCGGTGATCCGCGCGAGCGGGGTCCGGCCCAGCAGACCGAGCAGTTCGGGCCGTGCGACGGCCCCGGGTCGGACGGCCGTCGTCATCGTCGCCGCACCCCCTCGGGAGCCGCGGCGCGGTAGCGGTGGAGGACGCCGGGCCCGCCGTCGAGCCAGAAGAACGGGTACGGCTCCGCGCACACGGCGCTCACCCCGTTCCCGAGGAAGCGCGGCAGCACGGCGCTTCCGGTCTGCGCGAACATCACCAGCTGCTTCTCCTCGCGCACCGCGTGCTCGCGCAGGGCGTCGAAGGAGCCGTTGCCGAGGGTCATTCCGGAGGCCATCACGGCGTCGCTGTGATCGAGCGCGGCGGCCGCGTCGGTGACGATCGGCTCACCCCATTCGGTCGTACCTCCCTTGAGGTCACAGGGGATGCAGCGCAGCCCTCGGGAACGCAGCTCCTCCAGAAGGGAGTTGACGACGCCGACGACCAGCACGGTCGCGCCCGGCGAGAGCCTTCCCTGGTCGAGCAGGTCGACGACGGCCGCGGCCCGCGCCCGCGACTTCTCCAGGGACGTGCCGGGCGCGAGCGCCACCGTCCGCGCGCCATGGGCCGCGGTGTGGGGTCGCAGGTGCATCAGGTACGCGTCGAGCGCCGCGACCCGCACCGGCGCCAGCGGATGCGCGAGCAAGGTGGCCACGTCGGCGCCCACACAGTCGTCGATCGCCGCGTCGGGCAGGGCGCCGGGCTCGACGGCACAGGACCCGACGGCCTCGGCGAGGCGCAGGCTGAGCACCTCGTTGCGATAGCCGGCGCCCCGGCCCTCGTGCCGGACCGCCTGACGCGTGCCGAAGGCGACCGAGATGCGCAGGGTGGCCGGATCGGGCCCCCAGGCGCCCGCGCGCACCTCGTCGACGAGTTGGTCGTACGTGGCCGGTGCCGTCCGTGTCGTGGTGGTCACCGGATCACCATCCGGTCCCGTACGTCTGCCAGCAGTGCTTCGACCCGCTCGCGCGCCCCGGGGCCTGTCGGATCGCCGGCCATGACGTGTCCGAGGTACTCGTTGTTGCTGCCCGCTGCGCTGACCGCGCGCCCGGGTTCGGGGAGCAGCACTTCCAACACGTCATCCTCCTGCAGGAGTTGGTTGTCGTCACCGACGGCGGTGAGCGTGCCGTCGGCCTCGGGCACGAGGAAGCCGATGGCGGCGCTGCGCAGTCCGGTGTCACGTACGGCGAGGTCGGGTTCGCGGCCGAGCGCCACGTCCACGGCGGCCGCGGCGAGGTCGACGCCGGTGACGTGCCGGACGAGTTCCGTGATGCGGTTCCCGGCGGGGCGCGGGTTGACCTCGACGACGCGGGGCCCCACGGAGGTCAGCTTGATCTCGGTGTGCGCGACGACGCCGTCCGTGAGTTCCAGCGCCTTGAGCGCGGCAACTGTCGTCTCCTGGACGGCCGTTCGCTCGGTGGGGGTGAGCGGCGCGGGGAACATGTGACCTGTCTCGATGAACGCGGGCGCCCCGGCGACACTTTTGTCGGTCACCCCGACGACGCTGATGCGCCCGCGCGACGACACGGTCTCGACGCTGACCTCGGGCCCGTCGAGCAACTCCTCCAGGAGGACGAGGCGCGGGCGGTGCTGCCCGCGCGCGTTGACGGGGAAGTCGGCCAACGCCCGGCACGCCGCGACGAGTTCGGCCTCGTCGTCCACGCGTCGTACGTACATGCCGGCGCACAGGTCGACCGGCTTGACCACGAGCGGGAATCCCAGGCCGCGAGCCGCCCGGACCTCCGCCGCGCCGGGTTCGTCGTCGGACTCCACGACCGCGAACCGCGGCCCGGGCAGTCCGGCGTCCTCGAGGATCCGCCGGGTGAGGTCCTTGCGGCAGGCGTGCGCGACCGCGTCGGCGCCCGGCCCGGGCAGACCGAGCCGCGCCGCGACGGCGGCCACGGTCGGCAGGTAGTAGTCGCACGAGCTGATCACGCCGTCGAAGGCGAGGGCCGCATGCAGCCGCTCGACGACCGGCAGCAGCGTGTCGATGTCGTTCGTATCGGCCGTGATCACGTTGCGGGCCCCGAGCAGGGGATGCCGGACGCCCTCGGGCGCCGCCCTCAGGTAGTGACTCAGGTCGCGTGTGAGGAACGTGAACTCGTGTCCCCCTTCGCGCAGCGCCTTGGGCAGCAGCCTGCTCATCGACCCGACCCAGCTCTCGACCACCAGCAGATGTCCCACAACTCCCCTTTCATGGCGCGCGGTTGACGTCACACGCGCGGCGGCACGGCAGCACGGCGCACCCCCGGTGGCGGGGGTCGCCGACTTGACCGGAGACACGTTATCGACAATCGTTTTCATTGTCATCTGACGGTTCATCGTCAGGCCCACGTCGCACCGGGCCGCCCCGACCGCACAGCCGTCGGCCGCCCGCGTACGCCGCCTCCCGACCACCGAATGCGAGCCCTGAACGCCGTGACGCCCCTCGCCCGCCGCACAACCCGATCACTGTCCGTCCTGCCGCTCCTGGCCGCGGCGCTCCTGGGGCCCGCGCCGTCCGCGGCCCAGGCCGAGCCCGCCGCCGCCCTGGAGTTCGGCGCCTGCCCGGACTCCGTGCCGGCCCCCGCTGCCCCGGCCCGCGTCGAGTGCGCCACTCTCGACGTCCCGCTCGACCGGCACCGCCCCGACGGCCCCCGCCTCTCCGTCGCCGTCTCCCGCGTCCCGGCCACCGGCACACCGGCGGAGCGCCGTGGGATTCTTCTGGTCAATCCGGGCGGTCCGGGCGGCTCCGGACTCTCCTATGCGGTCACGAAGCGGGCCAAACTGCCCGAGTCGGTGCGCCGTTCGCACGACGTCATCGGCTTCGATCCGCGCGGCGTCGGGCTCAGCTCGCCTGTCTCGTGCGGACGGATGGGCGGACTGTTCGACAGCCCGGGGGACGATCCGGTCCCCCGCGGCACGGCGGCCGAACAACGCCATCTGGGCAGCCTGCGGACGCTCGCCGACGACTGCGCGGCCGACGCGTCCGACGCCCTGCCGTACTTCTCGACCGAGCAGACGGCGCGCGACATGGATGCGATACGCGCGGCGCTCGGGGAACGCCGCCTGAGCTTTCTCGGTGTCTCCTACGGGAGTTACCTCGGTGCCGCGTACACGGCGCTGTTCCCGCAGCGGGTACGGCACATGGTGCTCGACAGTGTGGTCGGCCCCGAGGACTGGTATGCCTTCGACCTGCGGCAGAGCCGCGCTCTGCTCACCCAGCGCGACACCTTCTTCGCCTGGGCAGCCGCCCACGCGGACCGCTTCGCGCTCGGCACCGACGCCCGGGCCGTCCGCGCCTCGTACCTACGGGTGCGCCGGGGCGTCGAGGCCGATCCGGTGAGCGGCTTCGGGCCCGCAGAGTTCGACCGCGCCGTGTACCGCGCCCTGGGCCGCACGGAACGCTGGGCACCCCTCGCCGAAGCGCTGCACGCCTATTTGGAAGGGGGCGGCGTCGACAGCCTGCGCCCGGCAGCACCCTTCGACGGCCCCGACTCCCGCAACTACGAGGCCGCCAACCGCATCGTCAAGTGCGCGGACGGGCCCGGCCCCGCACCCCGGGAGGTCCTCGCCGGCCTGCGCGCGCTCCGCACCCTGGACTCTCAGCCCGTCCTGACCGGTGTGGAGGCGTCGGCCTGCGCGTACTGGCACCACCGCCCCGCCCACCGGACGGCGCTCGGCTCCCCGGACGCACCGCCGGTCCTGCTGGTCAACTCCGCGCACGATCCGGTCACGCCCCTCGCCGGCGCCCGCGCGCTGGCCCGCACCCTTCCCGGCTCGCGGTTGATCACGCTCGACGCCGACTACTCCCACGGCGTGTTCGCCAGTCGCGGCAATGCCTGCGTGGACCG
The DNA here is from genome assembly GCF_053891275.1 of Streptomyces sp. YJ-C3. Lineage (NCBI taxonomy): Bacteria > Bacillati > Actinomycetota > Actinomycetes > Kitasatosporales > Streptomycetaceae > Streptomyces > Streptomyces sp. YJ-C3. The sequence goes on from NZ_CM132685.1 coordinate 5,392,950, forward strand.
TGCGGTGGCCGCCTACCTCGACGACGGGACGCTCCCCGCGACGCCGGACCTGCACTGCACCGGCCCCGGGCTGCCCGCCGCCTGACCGCTCACCCGGCATGAGGCGGACCGGTCCGCCTCACGCCGCCGCGCAGCACCCCGGTACGACCCGGGGTGCTGCGCGGCGGTGCGTCGGATGGGGAATCGGGGTCAGCGGGCGCGGACCACCTGTGCGGCGAGAAGGTGGGAGTCGAGCAGCGTGATGTCGGCGGTGCGATCGGCCCGGGAGTACCCGGCCAGCATGCGCTTGGTCATGACCAGGGCTTCGGGCGAGCGTCTGCCGAGCGGTCTGGTCCACGCGGCGACGGCGCGCTCCAGTTCGTCGGGAGGGGTCACCTTGTGCAGGAGCGAGATCCGGTGCGCGGTGGTGGCGTCGAAGGTGTCGCAGGTGAGCATGAGTTCGCGGATCCTGGCGGCTCCGGCCTCGGAGATCAGTCGGCCCATGGCGCCGCCCCAGGCCGGGGGCAGGCCGACGCCCACCTCCGGCATGCGGAACCGGCAGGTGTCCGCGCCGGCGCGCAGATCGCAGTACGAGGCCAGCGCGAGGCCGGCTCCGATGACCCTGCCGTGGAGTTGGGCGATGGTGATGACGTGGGTGTTCTCGATCGCCTGGCACAGGCGGTGGGCCTTGTCCACGATGCGGCGCAGGGCGGCGCCGGTCGGGTCCTGCTCCATGGCCGCCTGGAACTCGGTGCGGTCGGCCCCCAGGCAGAAGTCCTCGCCCATCGAGGACAGCACGAGGATGCGGATGTCGGGCCGTTCGTGGAGATCGTCCAGTACCGCGATGAGGTCGTCGAGGACGGCGACGCTCAATGTGTCGTCCTGCCCCGTGGGGTTGAGGCGGAGGTGGAGCACCGGGCCGTCCTGCTCGACGAGTATCGCCTTGCGGGACGGCACGGTGAGGAAACGATCCTGCTCAGTCATGCGAAGGTAACGTCCAAGTTCATGGGGTGCCGGAACGCCACGCGGGGCGCCCAGGCCGGCGGGCGGACCAGGGTGAGACGGGGAAGGCGCTGGGTCAGGCGGCGGAGAAGTGTCTGGGCCTCCAGCCGGGCCAGCGGGGCGCCGAGGCAGTAGTGGATGCCTCCGCTGAAGGCCAGGTGGGCGGGTTTGCGCAGGGGGTCGAAGCGGTCGGGGTCGCTGTGCCTGGCCGGATCGCGGTGCGCCGCCGCCACCATGAGGTGCACCATCTCGTCCCGCCGGATCTCGACCCCGCCCAGGATCGTGTCCCGGGAGGCGACCCGGCTGATCACATGGGTGGGCGGGTCGTGGCGCAGCGACTCCTCGACGAATGCGGGCACGAGATCGGGGCAGGTGGTGATGAGGTTCCACCGCTCCCGGTGCTCGACGAGCCGGAGTGCCATCGTTGTCAACAGGGTCGAGGTGGTCTCCAGAGCCGCCAGCACGACGAACAGGGCCAGCAGATAGACCTGCTCGTCGGCCTCGGCACGGTCCGGCTCGATGGCGTCCCAGGCCTGTATCCATCGGGAGACGGGGTCGTCGCCAGGGCGGGCGCGCCGGTTGCGGACCAGATCGACGAAGTAGGAGCGCAGTTCGGCGGTGGCGGCGTCCGATCTGGCCAGCTGGGTGGCGGAGGGCAGTAATTCCTGGGTGAAGACCTGCTCGTGGGTCAGGGTGCGCAGGCGCGGCCAGTCCGCGGCGGGCAGTCCGAGCCAGTGCCCGACGGTCGCGACGGGCAGTTCCTCGCTGACCAGGGCGGCGAAGTCGGCTTCGCCCTCCCGTAGTTGCTCGACCAACCCGTCGAGCAGCCGGTCGGTCACCTGCTCGACCGTCCGGCCGAGGTCCTGGATGGTGGTGCGGTCGAAGCCGCCGGCGGCCCGGCGTACCCGCGTGTGGTCCGGGGGGTTGAGCGCGGGCAGGGTGTTGCCCATCTCCCGTGAGGAAGGCGCGTTCCAGCGCGTGCCCGCCCCCTGCCGTTCTCGCCAGCGCGCGTCGGGTTCGAGCCACTCGCGACTTCGCAGGACCTGGTCACAGGTGTCGAAGCCGGTGACGAGGGAGCCGCCCCAAGGGGCGGGACTGACCTCGCCCCTTGCTGCGAGTTCGGCGTAGACGGGGAAGGGGTCGGCCTGCCCCTTGGCGGTTCGCAGTCGAGAGAACAGGGATACGGCGGCACGACGGTCGTAGGGCTGGGTGGAGACAGCTCCCATGGCGACGGCTCCTTTCTGAGCATCAGCCGCCATGGATACCCACAAGATCGTTGAAGCATCCAATAACCCACTGTCCTCACAGAGTTACTTAGATCACTCGCCTCTCGTCCATGCCAGGAATCGGCTGAACAGGCCCCCTTTGCGCTGCCTCGAAGCAGCGGAACCGGCCTCGACCTGGGCATTTCTCGCCAGCAGGGCGTCCGCGGGAACGGCCGCCGGCTGAGAAGCGGAACCTGTCTGCGGCTGACTGAAGTCGGTTGCGGCAAAGGGAATCGTTCGCGAAGTGAAACGGACGGGGAGCGTCACCAACGAGCGGCTCCACGGCGAGGGCACCCACGCGAGGGCCGCGAACGGCCGGCTCAGCTCGACGTCCGGGAGACGCTTGAGCAGAGACTCGACGGCAGTGACCGCGATCATGAACGCCGGGTCCTTGGCGGGGCAGCCGTGCGGCCCCGCTCCGAAGCCCAGGTGCGCCTTCGCGCTGAGCTGCTCACGGTGGACGCTCAGCTTGGGGTCGGTGTTGGCCGCGGCGAAGGAGATCAGCACCGGATCGTTGGCCCGGATGACCCGGCCGCCCAGTTCGACGTCGTGAGTCGGGTAGTGAGCCGCGTAGTTGGCGATCGGCGCGTAGTTCCACAGAGTCTGGGAGACGGCGCCCTCCACCGGCAGGCCGGCCTGCCACTGCTCGTCCAGGTACAGCGCGCTGCTCGTGCCGATGGTGGCCGCGAGGGGTGCCGTTCCGCCGGACAGCAGGGTCACGAGCTGGTGCAGCACCTCCTCGTCGCTCAGCCCGGCCGGGTGCTGCATCAGACGGGTCGTCAGGTCCGGGCCCGGACGGCGGTGCTTGAGGGCGATCAGCTCGGCGAGCGCGGCACCCAGGACCTCGTCGGCGCCGGGTGTGCCCTCGAAGATCCCGCTGATCCCGGCGATCACGCGGTCGCCGATCTCGGGCGGGCAGCCGAACAGATGGCTGAAGATCAGCAGCGGCAGCGGCTGGGCGTAGGCCGACATCAGGTCCGCCTGGCCGCCGGGCTCGGAACTGAAGCTGCTGATCAGGTAGTCGGCGGACTGCTGCGTCAGGCGGACGAGCTGGCGTTCGTCGACCGTGGCGAGGCTGTCGGTCACGACCTGGCGCAGCCGGGCGTGGGCCGCGCCGTCGCTGAAGAGCGCGTTCGGGCGGTAGCCCATCATCGGCAGGGCCGGGCTGTCGGCCGGGACGCGCCCCTCGTTCAGCGCGTTCCAGCGCCGGGAGTCGCGCACGAAGGACGCGGGGTTGTGCAGGATGTGCAGGGCCGCGTCGTAGCTGGTGACCAGCTCGACCTGGACGTCGGGGGCGATGTCCACGGGCGCGCTGGGGCCGGCGGCACGCAGGTGCGCGTAGTGACCGTCGGGGTCGGCGCCGAACGAGGGACCGTAGAGGGCGAGGTTCTCGTGGGCGGGGCAGCCCGGCGGTATGTGCGAGGTCTGTGACGGCTGGTGCATTCCTGGGCTCCTAGGGCCTGTCCGGCGGATCAGGCCGCGTGTGGGTGGCGGTCACTTGTCGGTGCTGGTGAGCGGGGTCTGGCGCGCCGCGTTCGCTTCGCTCTCTCCGCCTCGGCTCTTCCGAGTTCTTCGGATGCCGAGCGCGGCTGCACGGCGGACGACCGAGGCGTCGCGGAGCGAGGGTGACCGAGGACGACGCAGCGGATGCGGCGCGTGCCGGACCCCGCGCCCGCGACCGGATCCGCCGGACAGGCCTAGGCGAGCAGGGACATGAGGTGCTTCACGAGGGTGATGAGCGCCTGCGCCGCGGACTGCTCGTCGCGTACGTCGCATCGGATGACCGGGGTCTCCGGCGAGAGGTTCAGCGCCTCGTGGATCTCGTCGAGCGGGTAGTCGACGGTGCCGTCGAAGTGATTGACACCGATCGCGTACGTCAGGCCGAACCGTTCCACGAGGTCCAGCACGGGGAACGACTCGTCCAGGCGCTCGGGGTCGACGAGGACCAGTGCGCCCAGCGCGCCGCGCGACAGCTCTTCCCACATCTCCTTGAAGCGCTCCTGGCCGGGCGTGCCGAACAGGTAGAGAACGAGGGTGTCACTGAGGCTGAGGCGGCCGAAGTCCATGGCCACGGTCGTGGTCGTCTTGTCCGGCGTGCCGGAGAGGTCGTCGAAGCCGACGCTGGCCTCGGTGATCTCCTCCTCGGTCCGCAGCGGCTCGATCTCGGAGAGACTGCCGATGCAGGTGGTCTTCCCGACCCCGAAGTGCCCCACTATGAGGATCTTCACCGCATGGGAGACGTCTGGATCCAGGTACAAGAGTCACGCTCCGAATCGGTTCTTCAGGCCGTCGAGCACGGCGCTGACCAGTTCCCTGTCGACCCGTTCGGCGCGCGGGATGGGTTTTCTGACAAGGATCAGGCCGCTCTCCTCCAACTGCGCCAGCAGGATGCGCACGATGCCCAGCGGCAGGTGGGTGTGCCCGGCCACTTCGGCCACGGACAGGAATCCGTCGGCGACCAGGTCGACGACCGTGCGCGCTTCCGGTGACAGGGCGCGCACGGCTGCCTCGGCGTCGCGGGCGGCCGTCACCAGGGCGGTGTGTTCGTACTGGTGGTCCGGGGGCAGGGCACGCCCGTTCGTGATCACGAAGAGCGGCACTAACGGGGAGGTCAGCTCCAGCCCCTCATCCGGGTCTTCAGACATCGCCGGCTCCCCCTCCGCGCGGGGACCGCGCGGCAAGTTCGGGCACCACCTCGTGCAGCCGGGTGGTGAACTCCTCGATGTCGCAGTCGTGTTCGGCGGCCGCGGCCAGGAAAGCCCCGTCGCCGGCGGCGATCAGGAAGATCCAGCCGTGCGAGAACTCGATGACCGTCTGCCGCCACGAGGCGTCCTCGACGGCACCCGCGAACTGTGCCGTCACCCTGCTGTAGGCGTGGATGCCGGTCATCGCGGCGGAGATGGTGTCCGCCAGGTCCCGGGTCATCCCCGCGGTCGCCCCGCGCGGCAGTCCGTCACCGCCCAGGAGCACGGCGTGCCGGGCGCCTCGCACGCCGGCGATCACCCGGTCCAGGTCGGGCAGCACGAAACCGGATCCGCCCGTGGCCTCGTGGCGGGCCGCCTCGGCGGTGCCTCCCGCCGCGGCCTCGTCCGCCTGGACCCTGGGCGCCGACGTGAGGTTGTTGCCCAGCCGGGCCACCAGCCGGTGCATACGGAAGGAGATCTGCTGCATGTCCACGTCGGGCTCGGCGGCCGCGGCGAGGTAGGCGCCCTGACCGGCCCCGATCAGGAAGATCCAGCCGTGCGAGAACTCGATGACCGTCTGGCTCCACTGCCCGTCCTTCGCCGTACCGGCGAAGTGGGCGGTGGCCCGGCTGAGGGACTGCATGCCGGCCATGGCGGCGGAGATGGTGCCCACGTCCTTCGGGTCCAGCCCCTCCGTGGAGCCGCGGGGAAGGCCGTCGGCGGACAGCAGGACGGCGTGCCGTGCCCGGGGGACGTTCTGCACGATGTCCTCGAGCATCCAGGACAGGTCTGCGGTCATTCGTCTTCGGACCCTTCGGCCGACGCTGTGTCGAGGTTGCGGCCCGACATCGTTCCCCGCTGGAAGGCACCCAGGCTGCGGCCCGAGGTGCGCGGCACGTCCTCGGCGGCCGGGGAGGCGGGCCGGGGGGCCACGGCGTCGGGCACGCTCGCGACCGGCGACTGGCGCGCTCCCCGCTTCGGCAGCCCGTGCACCGTGCGCTTCGGGGCGGCGGTCCGCGCCTCGGGCTGGCGGAGGGGGCTGACGGGCGCCTCCTTGGCCGGCGACGGAGCGTTCTCGGCCTGCGGCGGCGTCTCCTCCATGGTCCACAGCTCCTCGGGCAGCAGGACGACGGCGCGGACACCGCCGTACCGGGAGACTCCGGTGACGTCCACCTTGAAGCCGTACTGACGGGCGATCAGACCGATGACGGGGAAACCGAACTTGGGCTGGTTGCCGAGCTGCGACAGGCGGGGGACGTCGTCGCCGGAGAGCAGCGCGGTCGCCCGCTGCCGGTCCTCGTCGCTCATGCTGACGCCGGCGTCGTCGATGACGATGCACAGGTTGTTCTGGATCCGCTGGAACGTCACCTCGATCGGTGCGTCCTGCTGGGAGAAGCTGGCAGCGTTGTCAAGGAGTTCGGCCACGGCGAGGGCGACGGGCGCGACCGCGGACGCCTTCAGCGCGAGGCCGGTCTGCTGCATGATGGCGACCCGGTTGAAGTTGCGGATCTGGCCCTGGGCGCTGCGCACCACGTCGTAGACGCTGGCCGGCCTGTTGCGCCGGCCGAGGGGCGCGCCGCACATCACGGCGATGCCCTGGGCCTTGCGCGCCATCTGGGCGTTGGCGTGGTTCACGTCCAGGAGGTCGCTGAGGACGGCGTGGCCTCCGTACCGCCGCTGAATGCCGTCCAGCAGCGTGGTCTGCTCGGCCGCCAGGCTCTGCAGGAAGCTGGCGGCGCCCTTGAGGACCGCCTTGGTGTTCTCCTCGGCGGCTTCCTTCGCCTCCAGGATGGCTCCGTCGCGCTCGTCCCAGATTCTCTGCAACTCGACGCGAGAGACGTGAAGCTGACTGTTCAGAGTGCTCAACTGCTGGCGCAGCTCGGCTTCTGCCTGCTGTTTCTTCGCCGCGAGGGCTCTGCTGCGGGCGGTGAGTGCCACAACGGCGGCGACGGATATTGCCGCTATTGCAACCAGGCACCACACAAGTGCATCTCGTGTCATGGAAACCTTTCTCGGCGCATGGCCAGCAGGAAGCGACAGATGCAGTTCGTCAGGGCCCGCGACACGGCCCGGGGCAGCGCCCGGCAGGCGCTGCACAAAGAGGGGTCACGTCGCAAGGAGGCGCGCGGGACGAGTGGATCAAGATCGCGGATGCCGGGATGCTATCACCGTGATCACCCCTCAAATCCCGCACCGAGACGCCCCCTTGTCCGGCCCGGAACCCGGGGGAAAGCCCGCGGCGCAGCGCTTGCGGGGCCCCGGCGACGGCCCTGCGGCACACCCTCGCCACCAGGCACTATGTCCGGATCTTGACGGGCCGCCGGCGGATGCCGCCCCTGTCCGGCCCATAGATGAAAACCTGGCGAACCGCCAGAGGGCACGAGATGTCGACGCCGCCGCGCACGCCTGACCGGCGGACGATTTCCGGTCAGCCGGACGTCAGAAGTTGGCTAAAATCTACAGTCATGTAGATGCACCCTGCGGCCGTGCGGCGTTCCGGAACTCCGCGCGTCACCGCTCGCGCGCACCACCCGGGCCGCGGACGCCCCTGTCCTGATGCGGAGCGCGGCGCAACCACACCCGGGCGCCAAAGTATGGTGCCCCACCACATGTGCCACTGACCTGCGTGTTCCTACCTTGTGCCAGCACGTAGACGTCCCCCTCCCCGCCTGGAAGTGGTGCACATGGCCTCCGCAGCAACCGCTCCGCCAACGCCCGGACACCTCAAGCGCATTGTCGCGGCGAGCCTCATCGGCACCACCATCGAGTGGTACGACTTCTTTCTGTACGGCTCCGCCGCCGCGCTGGTGTTCAACAAGCTGTTCTTCCCCGAGTCCGACCCGCTCGTCGGCACCCTGCTCTCCTTCCTGACCTACGCCGTCGGGTTCGCCGCCCGACCGCTGGGCGCGCTCGTCTTCGGGCACTACGGCGACCGCCTCGGACGCAAGAAGCTCCTAGTGCTCAGCCTCCTCATGATGGGCGGCGCCACCTTCGCGATCGGCCTGCTGCCCACCTACGCCACGGTCGGCGCGGCCGCCCCGGTGCTGCTGACCGTGCTGCGCCTGGTCCAGGGCTTCGCTCTCGGCGGCGAGTGGGGCGGCGCGGTGCTGCTGGTCTCCGAACACGGGGACGCCGAGCGCCGAGGCTTCTGGGCGTCGTGGCCGCAGACCGGCGCACCCGCGGGGCAGCTGCTCGCCACCGGTGTGCTCTCGGCCCTCACGGCCCTGATCTCGGACGCGCAGTTCACCTCATGGGGCTGGCGCATACCGTTCCTCCTCTCCGGCGTGCTCGTCATGGTCGGTCTGTGGATTCGTCTCTCTGTCGACGAATCGCCGGTCTTCAAGGAGGCGCTCGCCCAGGCCGAGGCCCGCAAGGCCGAGGCGGCCGACACGGTCGAGAAGATGCCGCTCGTCGCCGTCCTGCGACACCACTGGCGCGACGTCCTCGTGGCGATCGGCGCCCGCATGGCCGAGAACATCAGCTACTACGTCATCACCGCCTTCATCCTCGTGTACGCCACGACCTCGGCCGGGGTCTCCAAGCAGACCGCACTGAACGCCGTGCTCATCGCCTCCGCCGTGCACTTCGCCACCATCCCGGCCTGGGGCGCCCTGTCGGACCGGATCGGGCGCCGCCCGGTGTATCTGCTGGGCGCGGCGGGCGTCGGCCTGTGGATGTTCCCGTTCTTCTCCCTCATCGACACCGCGAGCTTCGGGAACCTGATCCTCGCCGTGACCGTGGGCCTGGTCCTGCACGGCGCCATGTACGCCCCGCAGGCCGCCTTCTTCTCCGAGATGTTCGCCACGCGGATGCGCTACTCCGGCGCCTCCATCGGCGCCCAGTTCGCCTCCGTGGCGGCGGGCGCGCCGGCGCCGCTCATCGCGACGGCCCTGCTCGCGGACTTCGACAGCTCCACGCCGATCTCCCTGTACGTGATCGCCGCGGCGCTGCTGACCCTGATCGCCGTCGGTGTCGCGAAGGAGACCCGCCACCGCGACCTCGCCGACATCGAGACGAAGGACACCACGAGCGAGGCGCCGGCCGACCGCCGCGCCGATGCCCACAGCGTCTGACCGTCCCGGTACACCGACCCCGTACGCCTCGCGCGTACGGGGTCAGCGTATGTCCGGGCCGGACAACCGGTGGAGCCTCAGGGCGAGTTGTATCTCCAGCGAGCGCGCCGGTGACTGCCAGTCCGGACCGAGCAGCCGGCCGATCCGCTCCAGGCGCTGGGCCACGGTGTTCACATGGACGTGCAGTGCGTCCTTCGTGCGGGCCGGGCTCGAACCGGACCCGAAGTAGGCGTCGAGCGTGCGCACGAGGTCGGTGCCTCTGCGCTCGTCGTACGTGACGACCTCTCCTATGGTGCGGCCGACGAACCCGCTGATGTCCCGGCTGTCGGCGAGCAACAGGCCGAGGAACCCGAAGTCCTCGGCGGCCGCGCCCTCACCGGCCCGGCCGAGCAGGCGCAGCGCGTCGAGACAGCGCTGTGCCTCGGCGTACGCGAGGGCCGCGGTGTCGGTGCGGGCGGCCAGGTTCGGGACGGGGGCGGAGGCGCCCACCGTGACCGTCTCGTGGATCGCCGCGGACAGCCGCTTGGCCACGTGCGCCGCGACACCGGACGCCGTGCCGCCGGAGCGCAGCGGCAGGAGCAGGACGGTGCCGCCGTCGCGGGCCGCGGCCAGGCCCTGCCGGGTCGCCGCCAGGTGGTTGGCCGCCGACCACAGGCGGCGGCGCGCGGCGGCCTCCTGTTCGGCGTCGGCGCCGGCCGTCTCCAGGCGGGCCGCGAGCACGACGTGCGTGGCGCCCAGGTCGGCGTGCAGCCGCGCGGCCCGCTCCTGCAGCAGCCGCGGGTCGCGGTCGCGGGCGTCGAGCAGGTCGTCCAGCAACTCGCCACGGACGCGCTGTTCGGCCTCGGAGGCGGAGCGCCGGGCGAGCAGCAGCAGCGACGTGACCATGGCGGCGCGCTCCAGCGTGCGCTGGTCGACCGGGTCCAGGCCGGGGTGGCCGCGCAGCACCAGGGCGCCCAGGAGCTCACCGCCGGCGGCGACCGCCGCGACCCAGTCGTCGCCGCGGCGCACCGCGTGCCCCTCGGTGCGGGACGCCTCGACGGCCTCGCCCGGGGCGGTGTCCGCGTCGGTGAACTCCACGGTCCCGTCGAGCACTTGGGAGACCGCGGCCGCGACGTCGTGCACGCCGCCGCCGCGCAGCACCAGTTCGGCGAGGCGGTCGTGCACGTCGGAGGCGCGCTCGATGACGCCGCTGCGGTCCCGGATGATCTCGTTGGCCCGCTCCAGTTCGCCGAGTGCCTCGCGGGTCTCGGTGAGGAGGTTCGCGGTGTCGATGGCGGCCGCGGCGAGCGCCGCGAACGAGCCGAGGAGCGCGATCTGTTCCCGCTCGAAGACCCGCGCGCGCCGGTCCGCGGCGAACAGCACGCCGATCACGTGCGGCCCCAGCATCAGCGGCACCCCGAGGATGGCCACGAGGCCCTCGTCGTGGACTCCCGCGTCGATGGTGCGGGTGTGCTGGAAGCGCACGTCCTGCCCGTAGTTCGCGGTGACGTACGGCCGTGCGGTCTGCGCGACGAGTCCGCCGAGCCCCTCCCCCATGCCGAGGCGCAACTGCTGGAAGCGGGCCGCGACGGAGCCCTCGGTCACCCGCATGTAGGTGTCGCCGCGGGCCGGGTCGTTCAGCGTCAGATACGCCACGTCGGTGCCGAGCAGCGATCTGGCCCGCTGGACGATGGCCTGCAGCACCGCGTCGAGGTCGCGCAGGCCGGCCAGGTCGTGCGCGGTCTCGAACAGGGCGGACAGCTCGGCCTCACGGCGCCGCCTGCCCTCCATCTCCTCCCGCACCCCGAGCGCGAGCCGCTTGGCGTCCTCGAGGGCCGCTATCCGCGCGGGTGCCGCGCCCTCGGCGCGAGCGACCAGCACCGGCTGTTCGTACGCGTCGGCGGAGGCGCCCCTGGCGAGCAGTTCCAGGAACGGGGCCTGCGCGTCCCCGGTGGTCACCGGGGCGGAGGCGGCGGCTGAGTGCGGTGGGTGCTGCGACATGCTCAACAGGATTACCCGCCGTGGGGCGGGCCCGGCCAGCCCTGTGGACAACTCAGGATTTCCGGGAAGTGCGGCCACCCGTCCGAGCGACGATATTCCCTGCATTTCAGACGAAAAGGGATCATTGGCGTGCGGATCAGTGCGCGGTCCAGCCGCCGTCGAGCGACAGCGACGTACCGGTCATGAACGAGGCCTGCGGTGTGCACAGGTACGCCACCGCCTCGGCGACCTCGTCCGGCTCGATGAGCCGCTTGAGCGCACTGTCCTGCAGCAGCACCTCGCTCACGACCCGCTCCTCGGGGATCCCGTGCGCGGCGGACTGGTCGGCGATCTGCTTCTCGACGAGCGGCGTGCGCACGTAGGCCGGGTTGACGCAGTTCGAGGTGACGCCGTGCGGGGCGCCCTCCAGCGCCGCCGTCTTCGAGAGCCCTTCGAGGCCGTGTTTCGCGGCGACGTACGCGGACTTGAAGGCGGAGGCCCGCAGCCCGTGCACCGACGACACATTGACGATGCGCCCCCAGCCCTGGCCGTACATGTGCGGCAGCGCTCCCCGGATCAGCCGGAACGGGGCCTCCAGCATGACCGTCAGGACGGTGTGGAACACCTCGGGCGGGAACTCCTCGATGGGGCGCACCAGTTGGAGCCCCGCATTGTTCACGAGGACGTCGGTGCCCGCCGCCGCGGCCTCGGCGGCGGCGAGGTCGGTCAGGTCGAGGACGTAGGGCTCGATGCCGTCGGTCCGTTCGGCCAGTGCGCCGAGGCCCTCCCGGTCCCGGTCCACCGCTCTCACCTTGGCGCCCGCGGCGGCGAGCCGCAGCGCGCAGGCCCGGCCGATGCCACTGGCGGCGCCGGTGACGAGTGCGGTGCGGCCGCCGAGGTCGAGCGGCACGGCATGGGGTGCGGGGAGTGGCGTGCTCGGGGTCATGCTCCGCACCCTAGGCAGCCGATCAGCGCCGCCCGATGTGGTCGGCACCCATACTTCAGCGCTCGGTCATGGTCTCGAACCATGTCGGTCCTTCGGACTGTGCCTGCTTGATGCGGAACACCGCGTGCTCGCTGAGCTGCGGCAGCGCGTCCAGCGCGAACCATCCGACCTCGAGGGACTCGTCGTCGTTGACCCGCGCCTCGCCGCCGGTGGCGCGGCAGCGGAAGGTGATGTCCATGAACTGGCACTGGTCACCATTGGGGTAGGTGATCGGCTTCAGCGCCTGCACGAGGACGACGCGTTCGGCCACGCACTCGACGCCCGTCTCCTCCTCCACCTCGCGCGTCGCGACGTCGGCGGGCTGCTCCCCCGGCTCGGCGATCCCCGCGGGCACCGCCCAATGGCCCGTGTCGCTGCGGCGGCCCAGGAGCACCCGCCCCTCGTCGTCGAAGACGACGGCGCTGACGCCCGGCAGATAGAGCAGTTGGTGGCCGGCGGTGGCCCGGATGTCACGGATGAAGTCTGGAGTCGCCATGCCCTCGACCCTATCCGTACGGCCGAACCAGCACGTCAGCCGTCCGTACGCCGTCCCCGGCGAGACCGCACAAGGGCCCAGGCGAGGCCGCCGACGCCGATCGCGACCAGGAGTGCCTCGGGCGCGACGCCCGCGCGCGTGGCCAGGGTCCGGGAGGTCCGCTTGGGGACGTCGGCGAGCAGGGTGTCGGGCTCGAACATGCCGGTGTGCTGGGCGACGGATCCGTCGGGCCGGATGACGGCGCTGACCCCGCTCGTGACCGGGACCATCACGGCCCGCCCGTGCTCGACGGCGCGCACCCGGTCCATCGCGAGCTGCTGGTAGGTCATCTGGCTGCGCTCGAACGTCGCGTTGTTGCTCGGCACGGACAGGATCTGCGCGCCTTCGCGGACCTGGTCGCGGACGACGTCGTCGAACGCGGCCTCGTAGCAGGTCACGTTGCCGATCTTGGTGCCCGCCATGTCGAAGACGACGGCCTTCTTGCCGGGCACGAAGTCCCCGGCGCGATCGACGTCCTTGCTGAAGATCCGGAAGAAGCTGCGGTACGGCATGTACTCGCCGAACGGCTGCAGATGCCGCTTGTCGTAGGTGGCGCCGGGACCCTTCTTCGGGTCCCACAGGATGAGCCGGTTGTGCGTCGCGCCGTCCCTCGTGGTGACGACGGCGCCCACCGAGATCGGCGCGCCGACCGCCTCGGCGGCCCGCTGGATCTCGTCGTACGCGTCCTGGTTGACGTACGGGTCGATGTCGGAGGAGTTCTCCGGCCACAGCACGAGCTCGGGCCGCTTCACCTCGCCCGACTTGATCCGGGCGGCGAGCTTCATGGTCTCGCGGACGTGGTAGTCGAGGACGGCTCGCCGCTGGGCGTTGAAGTCGAGGCCCATCCGCGGCACGTTGCCCTGGATGAGCGCCACGCGCGCGGTGCCGGCCTGCGCCGCGTTCGACACGAACGGCATGACCGCGGCTCCGGCGATCACCGGTGCGACGGTGCACACCGCCGCGACGGCGACGGTACGGTCGCGCAGCACGCCCGCGTCACCCGAGCGTCGGAGGTCGAGGACGCGCAGGACGAGGGCGGCCAGCCCGAAGCCGCACAGCACCACGGCGAAGCCCAGCAGCGGGGTGCCGCCCAGGGAGGCGAGCGGCAGGAACACACCGCTGGGCTGTCCGAACGCGACCTTCCCCCACGGGAAGCCGCCGAACGGGAAGCGGGCGCGCAGCGCCTCGTCCGCGATCCAGACCCCGCTCGCCCAGAGCGGCCACAGCGGAAGCCGTGTCACGTACGCGATACCCAGACCGGCGAGCGACAGGACCAGCGCCTCGGCGACGGCGAGCGCGAGCCAGGGCAGCGGTCCGACGTCGACGCCGGTCCACGACAGCAGCGGCACCAGGTAGGCGAGACCGAAGACGAGCCCGAGTCCGAAACCCGCCCTCAGCCGCCGCCCGTGGAGGGCGAGCCCGAGGAGGGCGAAGGAGAGCGGCGCCAGCCACGGCAGTTCGCGCGGCGGGAAGCTTGCGTACAGCAGCAGGCCGGCGAGCACCGCCAGGCCGACGGGCACGAGCCGTCGCAGGTAGGAGGGACGAGCGGGCTGCGCGGCGGGCTCGTCCGACGGGGCGACGGGAGGTGCGGTGGCGGTCACCCGGGGAGTGTACGGCGCGTCACTGTCAGGGGGACATGGCGGTCGGCCCGCCGGGCCCTCGGGAGCACGCCTCTCCCAGGAGCCACGGCGTGTGCGGGCCACCGCGCCTCCGAAACGTTCCTGCGCAACTCCCGCGCACAGCGGCACACCAGCCGTTACCGTGTGCCCGAGTCCCCGACGTACCGCCGGATCCGGCCACCATGTCGGGGGCCGTCACGGTCGGGGGGCGGTGGGTGGGAACCACGGGGTGGTCTGCGGGCACCGGCGCGGGTGCGGCCCGGCACCGTGCGCTGACCGACGCGGCGGGCCTCGGCGTCCTCGGCGGCTGCGCCGTGTGGGCACTCGTCACGTCGACCGCGCGGGCAGGCCGGCCCGAGGGGATGCTCCTCGCCGTGCTCGCCGTCGCCGCGGGCTATGCGTGCGGCCGGATCGGCGGGGCTCTCCTTCCGGCAACCGCGTCCGCCGCGGCCGGGGCCGGCGGCCTGTTTCTGGCGGTGCTGTCCCCGCACACCGTTCCCGCCCCGGACACCATGGCCCCGCTCGGGCGCGCCGGTGCCACGGCCGCGCTGCTCGCCCTGTCGGCGGGCGCGCTGTGCTGCGCCGCGTGGTCGGCGCGGCACCGCGGGCTGCGGATCGCTCTGCACGTCCTGGCGGCCGGGACGGTCGTGGTCGCCGCCGTCCTCGGGTCCTGGGCCGGGATCGCCGCCTGCGCGGTCGTCGTCCTGTCCTCGCTCGCGGCGGCCGGAACACGCCACAGGGCGTTCGGTCTCGCGGGCCTCGGCGTGGCGACGGCCATGGTGGCGGGCCTCTGCGCGGCCCTGGCCCGGAACGTGCTGCCGGCCGGCCTGACCGCCTCGCTGGAGGGCCGGCTCACCGCGCACCGTGTCCTGCTGTGGCGCGACGCCCTGGACCTGGCCGCGTCCGATCCGGGGCTGGGCGTCGGCCCCGGCCGCTTCGAGGAGCTCAGCCCGACGCTCGCGCAGTCGCCGCTGCCCGACGGCAGACCGCACTCGGCCGTCCTCCAGGTGGCCGCCGAGCAGGGGGTCGTCGGTGTGGTCCTGCTCGCGGCCGCTTACTGCTGGCTGCTGTGCGCGCTGTGGCGCTCGACCCGCTCGACGCAGGTGGTCCTGGCCGCGGGCGCGGCGCTGACGATGGTGGCCGCGCTGGCGTCCCTCGGCAACGCCCTCAGTTTCACGACGGTGACGGCGGGCGTGGGCCTGCTCGCGGGCATCGCCACCGCGGAGCCGTTCCCGAACGACCCACCGCACGACGAGGCCGCCCCGGTGGATGTCCGGAGCGGCCACGGGTGAGCGGGCGAGGGGTCAGACGGCGGGGCCTGCCGCCTTCGGCTTGAGGCGGTCGCGGATGTGCCGCACGGCGTCCTCCGCGTCGTCCACGGTCACCGTGAACTTGCGGCCGTCACCGAGGCTGAGGACCACGCCCTCGCCGCGCCGCACCACGACGGCCGTACCGATCTCGGGACGCCACCGATAACCCCAGCCGCCCCACTGCCGGGGCGTGACGCGGGGCGCGAAGTCCGCGTCGACCACATGGGCCAGGGGGATGCGGCGCCGCGGCAGTCCGACATGGCCGCAGCGCACCTCGAGGTGGTCCTTGTCGACCTTCACGGCGACGTGGAGGAACGCGAGGGTGCCGAACAGGACGAGCAGCCCGACGGCGATGAGCCCGACGACGGACATGGCCAGGGCCGCGATGCCCGTGGCCCACGAGTTGTCCACGGCCAGCTCGATGCCGAGGGCCAGGCAGGCGAAGCCGCCCATGGCCAGCAGCCACTGCACACGGTTGTGTGCGCGACCGGTCCAGATGTCGCTCGCGTGGGCGGAAGTGCGTCGCCCGGGGTGTTCGTCGGCGGCGTGTTCCCTCATGGACACGAGCCTACTCATGTTCCGGTGTCGAGGCACCGGCTTGCGGAGCGTGACTGCTCCGTATCGGGGTTCTCGCTCAGCCCGCGTGGCTGACTGCCTGCAGGGAGCGGCCTTCCGCGTAGGTGAGAGCGGCCTGCGGGAGCGGCTCCGTACGCCCGCTGAGGATCACCGTGAGGCCGCCGTGCGTGCCCGGAGCGGCCGGGGGTCGCTCGCCGATGCGGCGCAGGGCCTGCGCGGCGACGGCCCCGGCGCTGCCGTGCAGCGTGAGGGGCGCGGCGCCGGGCTGCTGCACCGCGGCGCGGATGCGCTCCGCCACCAGTTCGTAGTGCGTGCACCCCAGGACGAGGGCCTGGACGTCACGCGGTGTGAGCGCCGCCGCGGCCGCGATGGCCCGGTCGATGCCCTCCTCGTCGGCCCACTGCACCGCGTCGGCGAGCCCGGGGCACGGCACCTCGGTGACCTCGACCCCGGCGGCGAAGTCGCGGATCAGTCCGCGCTGGTACGGGCTGCCGGTGGTGGCGGGCGTGGCCCAGATGGCGAGGGGGCCGCCGCCCGAGGCGGCCGGCTTGATCGCGGGGACGGTGCCGATGACGGGGATCGCCGGTTCGAGCCGGGCGCGCACGGCCGGCAGGGCGTGCACGGAGGCCGTGTTGCAGGCGATGATCAGCGCGTCCGGCCGGTGCGCCGCGGCGGCCTCGCAGGCGGCGAGCGCACGCTGCGTGACGTCCTCCGGGGTGCGCGGACCCCACGGCATGCTGTCGGGGTCGGAGGAGAGCACGAGATCGGCGTCGGGCCGCAGGCTCCGTACCGTGGCGGCGGCCGCGAGCAGTCCGATTCCCGAGTCCATGAGCGCGATCTTCACCCGGAAACCATAGACGATGGCTCCGACGGAGCCGGGCCGGTGCGGCAGACTGCGGCGGATGGACGTCGTTGCGTGGATCACCGCGGCCTCGCTGGCCGCATGGCTGTGGCTGCTGCTCTGCCAGGGCTTCTTCTGGCGCACGGATCTGCGGCTCCCGCCGCGCACGGAGCCCGCGAACTGGCCGGACGTGTGCGTCGTGGTGCCGGCCCGGGACGAGGCGGCGGTCCTGCCGGACAGCCTCCCGTCGCTGCTCGCCCAGGACTATCCGGGCCGGGCGGAGATCTTCCTTGTCGACGACGGCAGTTCGGACGGTACGGGCGAGGTGGCGCGGGCCCTCGCGGAGCGGCACGGCGGACTGCCGCTGACGGTCGACTCCCCCGGCGAGCCGCCCGCGGGCTGGACGGGGAAGCTGTGGGCGCTGCGGCACGGCATCGGTCTGGCACGCGCGCGTGGACCCGAGTTTCTGCTGCTCACCGACGCGGACATCGCCCATGAGCCCGACAGCCTGCGCACCTTGGTGGCCGCGGCCGACGCGGGCGGCTTCGACCTGGTCTCGCAGATGGCGCGGCTGCGGGTGGCGAGCGTCTGGGAGCGGCTCGTCGTGCCGGCGTTCGTGTACTTCTTCGCGCAGCTCTATCCGTTCCGGTGGATCGCCCGGCGGGAGTCGCGCACGGCCGCCGCGGCGGGCGGCTGCGTCCTGTTGCGGACGGCTGCGGCGGAGCGGGCGCGGATCCCGGACGCCATCCGGCAGGCGGTGATCGACGACGTCTCGCTCGCGCTGGCCGTGAAGCGCTCGGGAGGCCACATCTGGCTCGGCCTGGCCGAGCACGTCGACAGTGTGCGGCCGTATCCGCGCCTGGCCGATCTGTGGCGCATGGTGTCGCGCAGCGCGTACGCGCAGTTGCGCCACAACCCGTTGGTGCTGCTGGGCACGGTGCTCGGCCTCGCGCTCGTCTATCTGGTGCCGCCGGCCGCCGTGTGCGTCGGCCTGGCCGCGGGGAGCGCGCCGACCGCGTTGCTGGGCGCGCTCGCCTGGGCCGTGATGACGGGTACGTACCTCCCGATGCTGCGCTACTACCGGCAGCCCCTCTGGCTGGCTCCGCTTCTGCCGTTCACCGCGTTCCTCTATCTCCTCATGACGGTCGATTCCGCGGTGCAGCACTACAGAGGTCGAGGCGCGGCGTGGAAGGGGCGTACCTACGCCCGTCCCGACGCCGCGCCCGAACAGCGGTGAACCCGGCGCTACGGAGAGCTACTTGCGGCCCGGCGTCCAGTTCATGCCCCACCCGTAGGCCTGGTCCACGGTGCGCTGGGGGCTGACGCCCCGGGCGGGGACGAGATAGCGGGCCTCGCGCTGGACGGTCAGGTCGCCGCCGTTGTTGGTGATGAGGGCGAGCGCGCACACCGTGGAGGGCACCGTGCACTCGTCCAGGGAGAAGTCGATGGGCGCCCCGTGCAACGGCTGCAGCGTCACCGTCGCGTGCAGGTCGGCGAAGCTGCGGGCGCCTTCGTAGATCGTCACGAAGATGAGAATGCGGCGGAACGCGTCCTTGTGGTCGAGGTTGATGCTGAGGTTCTCACCGGTCGCGACGGTTCCGCTGCGGTCGTCGCCGTCGAGGTGGATGTACGGGGGCTGGTGCAGCGCCCCGAAAGCGTTGCCCAGGGCCTGCACGACGCCCTTGCGTCCGTCGGCGAGTTCGAACAGGGCGCACAGGTCGAGATCGAGATCGCGGTGCATCGCGGTCGCCCGGCCGCGCTTGCTCCCCCAGCCGCTGAACTGTTTGCGCATCTCCCAGTTGAGATTGACGCGCATCGCACCGGATGTGCCGCCCTGTTTCGCCAGAGACACGGTGGGAGCCGTCTTGGTGAGCGTGACCTTGGTCAGAGGCGCGGGGGCGGGCGACGGTGCCGTGGGCGGCGGGTTCATCGGGGCGGCCGGAATCCGCGGTGCGGACGTCGGCGCCGGTGCGGGTGTCGGGGCCGGCGTGGCATGTTGCGGCTCGTCGACCGTGATCCCGTAGTCGGTGGCGAGCCCTTCGAGGCCGCTGCCGTAGCCCTGACCGACCGCACGGAACTTCCAGGCGCCCTGGCGCCGGTACAGCTCGCCCAGCACGAACGCGGTCTCGACCGTCGCGTCGGCGCTGTCGAAGCGGGCGATCTCGGTACCGGCGGCCGCGTCGACGACCCGGATGTAGAGGCCCGGTACCTGGGCGAACGTTCCGCCGTCCGCGGACGCGGCGAGGACCACCCGCTCGATGGCCGGCTCCACGCGCGCGAGGTCGACGAGCAGGGTGTCCCTGACGGCGCCTTCCGCGGCGCTCTTGCCCTCGTGCCGCACCGCGCCGGACGCGTGCGCGGGCTGGTTGTAGAACACGAAGTCCGCGTCGGAGCGCACCTTCCCGGAGGCGAGGAGGAGCGCCGACGCATCGGTGTCGGGCACACCCGGGCCGGAACGCCATCCCAATTCGACCCGCACCGCCGGAGCCGGCACCGCGACATTCGATCCTTTGGCCATTGTCATGTCTGCCCCCAACGCTCATCTCCGGGTTCCCCCGTCAACCTATTCCCCGGCACGTAAAGGACCCCAGAGGCGCGTATGAAGATCGCTGGCCAACCCCTGGTAACCCTTCAGGAACTCGGCCTTTACACGATCACAACGCCGAACGGCGACCGATTTTCCCAAGTTCGCTCGCATTGGGGACACGCAGTCACGGCCGACGCGCAAAAGAACCCTCTTATCGGTCTACCCCAACGGCCACATCGTGGGCTTAACTTATGTGCCATGACCTCCCCCCGCTCCACCTATGGCGGCGGTTACTACTCCGCGCCGTCCTTCCCGGACACTCCGATCTACGACTCCCTCGTCGCAGAGCGGGGCACGCCCCAGATCGCCCCGATCCGGGTTCCCTCCGCGTACGACACCGGCAGTCATCTGCCCGCCCTGCCGGCGGCTCTTCCCGCACTCCCGTCCGCGCCCTCGCCGCAGTACGGCTACGGCGCCCAGCAGCCCGCTCCGATGCAGGCGGCCCCGACCGCGTACATCCCGCAGCAGGCCGCCGCGCCGCGTGGCTACCCGGGCCCGCAGGCCCAGCCGCAGCGACCGGCGCCCGGTACCGGCTACGAAGCGATGCGTCCGGCCGCGCCCCGGCCCGCCCCGGCACCGTACGAGGATCCGTACAGCCGCCAGCAGTACCGCGGTTACTGAGCCACGACGATTCGCTCCGCCCGCACCCGGGGCTGTCGGTGCCTGCTGGCAGGATGGCCCCATGTCGCAACCTGTACTCAGTTCGATCCACGTCCACCCGCTGAAGGCGGTCCGGGGGTTCGCCCCGCGTGAGGCGGTCGTGGAGCCGTGGGGACTCGCGGGGGACCGCCGCTGGGTGCTGGTCGACGCCGCGAACAAGATCGTGACGCAACGCCCGCACCCGAGGCTGGCGTTGGCCGCCGCCGAGGCGCTGCCCGGCGGCGGCGTTCGCCTGTCCGCCCCCGGTAGGGACCCGCTGACGGTCGAGGTCCCCGAGCCCGGCGCCACGACCACGATCGAGGTCTGGAAGGACAAGGTCGAGGCGGTGCTCGCCGCCCCTGCGGCGCACGCCTGGTGGAGCGCGTACCTGGAGAGGGACATACGTCTGCTGCATCTGGACGACCCGGCGACCAGACGCCCGATCGACCCGGCGTACGCCCGCCCCGGCGAGACCGTCAGCTTCGCCGACGGGTATCCGCTGCTGGTGACCACCCTCTCCTCGCTCGACGCCCTCAACTCCCTCATCGCGCAGGGTGACCACGCGGACGAGGGGCCGCTGCCGATGAACCGTTTCCGGCCGAATGTGGTCGTCTCCGGGACCTCGCCCTGGGTCGAGGACGACTGGTCGCGCATCGCGATCGGCGAGGTGACCTTCCGCATCACCAAGAAGTGCGGCCGCTGCGTCGTCACGACCACGGACCAGGAGACCGCGGAGCGTGGCAAGGAACCGCTGCGCACGCTCGCCCGCCACCGCCGCTTCGGCGACCAGTTGTGCTTCGGGACGAACCTGGTGCCCGAGTCGGCCGGCTCCGTGCGCGTGGGGGATCCGGTCACCGTTCTCGAATAACCGTCACCCGGTCGGGGAACCCGACGGCCCGACACGCTCGTTGAGGGACAATGGCAGCGTCGGAACCATCGGCGTTCAGCGTCGCACGGAGTTGAGGTGGCTCTACCGGGCCCCAGCCGCGCGTGGACGCCGCCGTCCGGGGTCAGGACGGGAGCGGAAGGGGGTGCAGGCTGTGCGAGCGATCACCGGGCTCTGGCGTTGGCGCCGCAATCCGTTGCGCCGCAGGACCGACCTGGCGGAGGCGTGGGTCGCACTGGTCGCGCTGATGCTCATCGTCGTCGCCGCACCGGTCGTCGGCGTCGTCGCGGGATCCCTGTCGCGTGACGCGCTGTACCGCTCGGTCCAGGAACAGCGGAGCTTGCGGCACCAGGTCACGGCGACGGTGGTGCAGAAGGTGGCACAGCCGCCGCTCGACTCCGATCCGGAGACCTCGACCGCGCGGGACGCGCACAGCCGGGTCATCGCGACCTGGAAGGCGCCGGACGGCACAGCCCACCGGGACCGGGTCATCGCCGCGCTCAACACTCCGCACACGGGCGACACGTTCCCGCTGTGGATCGACGGGCGGGGCCAGGTCGTGGGCCGCCCGCTCGACCGCACGACAGCGACCACGCACGCGGTGCTGGCCGGATTCGGCGCCGCCGTCGCCGTCACCGGTCTCGTCGAGGGCACCAGGCGCCTGGTCGTGTGGCGCATGGTCCGTCGCCGGTACGCGCGTTGGGACCAGGCCTGGGACATCGCCGGTCCCGACTGGGGCAGGACGGGCACGGGCAGCTGACAGGGTGCGACTCCGGTCAACTACCGTGCTCCGCGCACGCTACGGTGGACCCACCTTTCGCAGGAACAGCGCCGGGCAGGGCGTGAACACGACCCGCGTACGACGAGGTGGGGGCAGATCAGCGCCATGGCACAGGGCACGGTCCAGGTGACGCACACCGGCACATCGCGGTGGCGGCGCCGCACGGGTGAGTACGCGTCACTGGCCGCCGCCCTGGAAGCAGCAGGTGATGGAGACGTCCTGACCATCGCCGCGGGCACGTACAGAGAGAATCTGGTCGTTCAGCGGGCGGTGACCCTGCGCGGCCCCGAGGGCTCCCCCGGTTCGGTGCGCATCGCGCCCGTCGACGGGGTGCCGCTGACCGTGCGGGCCTCGGCGACCGTGCAGGACCTGCACATCGAGGGGCAGGACGCGGCGGCGCCCGCGCTGCTCGTCGAGGAGGGCGCCCCGGAGCTGGTCGACATACGGGTCGTCACCCGGTCCGCCTCCGGGATCGAGGTGCGCGGGGGCGCGCGCCCGACCGTGCGGCGCTGCGTAGTCGACAATCCCGCGGGCATCGGCATCGCCGTCCTGGACGGCGGGGGCGGCGTCTTCGAAGAGTGCGAGGTCGTGGCCGCAGGTCAGGCCGGGGTCGCCGTACGCGGCGGCGCGCACCCGCGCCTGGAGCGCTGCCGGGTGCACCACACCTCGGGTTCAGGGCTGTCCGCGACCGGCGAGCACAGCGGCCTGGAGGCCGTGGGCTGCGAGGTGTACGAGGTCAAGGGCTCGGGCGTGCAGATCACCGGCCGCGCCACGGCCCACCTCACCGACTGCGACGTGCACCGCACGACGGCCGACGGCGTCACGCTCGACACGGACGCGGTGCTCACGCTCGCGGACTGCCGCATCCACGACATTCCGGAGAACGCGATCGATCTGCGGTCTCGGTCCGTGCTCACGCTGACGCGGTCCACGGTGCGCATGTTCGGGCGCAACGGCCTGTCGGTCTGGGACCCGGGCACACGCGTGGACGCCAATCAGTGCGAGATCCACGACAGCACCGGCGACTACCCGGCGGTGTGGGTGAGCGACGGCGCGACCGCCGTGCTCGACGCGTGCCGGGTGCACGACGTGCCGGACGCGCTGTTCGTGCTGGACCGCGGCTCGCGCGTCGACGTCGTCGACAGCGACCTGTCCCAGGTGCGCAACACCGCGGTGTCGGTGAGCGACGGGGCGACCGCGCAGCTGGACGACTGCCGCATCCGTGAGGCCGCGACCGGCGCCTGGTTCCGCGACCACGGCAGCGGCGGCACGCTCGCCAACTGCACGGTGGACACGATCCAGACCGGCGTCATCGTCACCAAGGGCGCCGACCCGACGATCGAGCGCTGCACGGTCACGGCTCCCGCGGAAGCGGGTTTCTACGTGTCCGCCGGCGGCCGGGGCAGTTTCACCGGCTGCCGCGTGACGGGCAGCGGCGGCTACGGATTCCACGTGATCGACGGCTGCCGTACGACCCTGAAGAAGTGCCGTACGGAGCGGTGCGCGCGCGGTGGCTACGAGTTCGCCGAGGACGGTCCGCTCGTGGAGGAGTGCACGAGTGACGAGAGCGGCGGCGTCCGCCCGGGCGGCGTGCCGGCCGCCCCGGAACCGGCCGTGCAGACCGCCACCCAGTCGGTCGGGCTGCTCAGCGCCCTGCCCGACCAGCGGCCCGCGGCGGCCGCGGAGTCTGCGCCGAAGGCGTCCCGTCCGTCCCAGGACGTGCTGGGTGAGCTCGACGCCCTGGTGGGCCTGGAGAGCGTCAAGCGCGAGGTCCGGGCGCTCACCGACATGATCGAGGTGGGCCGCAGACGCCAGGAGGCGGGCCTCAAGGCGGCGTCCGTGCGACGTCACCTGGTGTTCACGGGCTCCCCCGGTACCGGCAAGACGACGGTGGCGCGTCTGTACGGCGAGATCCTGGCCGGGCTCGGCGTCCTGGAGCAGGGGCATCTCGTCGAGGTGTCCCGGGTCGACCTGGTCGGCGAGCACATCGGGTCGACGGCGATCCGCACCCAGGAGGCCTTTCAACGGGCCCAGGGCGGCGTGCTGTTCATCGACGAGGCGTACGCCCTGTCCCCCGAGGACTCCGGGCGCGACTTCGGCCGTGAGGCGATCGACACGCTCGTGAAGCTGATGGAGGACCAGCGGGACGCCGTGGTCGTCATCGTCGCCGGCTACACCGCGGAGATGGAGCGGTTCCTGTCGGTCAACCCCGGTGTGGCGTCCCGCTTCTCACGGACCATCACCTTCTCCGACTACGTTCCCGAGGAGCTGCTGCACATCGTGGAGCAGCAGGCCGACGAGCACGAGTACCGGCTCGCCGCCGGGACGCCCGAAGCGCTGCTGAAGTACTTCACGGCGATCCCGAAGGGCCCGGCGTTCGGCAACGGCCGCACGGCGCGCCAGACGTTCGAGTCGATGGTGGAGCGGCACGCGGGGCGCGTCGCCCAGGTCGACGAGCCCAGTACCGACGACCTGACGCTCCTCTACCCGGACGACCTCCCCGAGCTGCCCTGAGGCTCGCCCTCGGGCCGCGGCTGCGGGAGGCCCGGCTTCAGGCGGGCCAGCAGCCGTCCCCGTTCCTCGGCGAAGACCGGGTCGGCCTGGTAGTCGCTGTGTCCCAGGATCGGTGCGGGCAGCGGGTGCTGCTCGGTGCGGCCGTAGGCGAGCGGGTCGAGCAGGGCCGGGTGGTCGACCTGCGGACCGCAGTCGCCGGACAGCCGGATCGGGCCGCCGATGGGGTCGGTCCTGCGGTGCAGGTTGCGCCAGCAGTCGACCTGGCGGTGCAGGGATGTCAGGGCGGCGGGTCCGAAGTGCGCCGGGAACCACCGCCCGTACAGGCGCTCCAGCGGTGATCCGTAGGTGAGCAGTCCGACGCGTTTGCGCACCGAGGGGTGGAGCTGCCAGGCGGCCGCCGCGGCGAGGACGCTGCCCTGCGAGTGGCCCGACAGGACCAGACGGCCGCCGGTGGTGCGCGTCCATGTGTCCATGCGCCAGGTCAGGTCGGGGACGGCGCGCTCCGCGTAGCAGGGGGGCGCGAAGGGGTGCGCGGCACGCGGCCAGAAGGTGCCCACGTCCCAGAGGATGCCGATGGTGCGGCGCGCGGAGGGGTCCTTGTAGGCGCGGCGTCCCCAGGTGACGAACAGTATGAAGCCGACGCCGATCAGCCAGGAGCCGAGCGCCTGCGCGGTGTCGGCGGCGCCCTCGACGACGGAGTACGTGCCCTCGGCCGCGGCCCCCGGGACGTCGCCGGTCGACCAGGCGCCGGCCACGGCGAGGGCGCCGAGCAGCAGCGTCACGGACGAGATGACGCCGATCATCAGCGGGGCCCGGTCGGTGAGGGCGGCACGCGCGCGCGTGCCCGCGATGCGATCGGTACGGGCCTCGTCGGAGGGTTCGCCGCTCGCGCCGGGCCGGCCGTCGAGGTGGTAGTCGATCCGGACCTGGGCGGTCTCGCGCTTCTTGACGCGCGCGGTGCGGACGGCGAGGGCGGCGCACAAGGCGGCGATGACGACCAGCAGCGGCGGGATCACCGACGCCTGCCAGGAGAGCAGGACCGGCGGGCCCTTGATGAGGCCGCTGGTGCCGTCGAGCCAGTCGGCGACGCGCTGCGCGACGCCGCCGGTCATCACGCCGCCGAGGGCGCAGGCGAGCATCGCGGTGGCGGGACCGCCGAGGCCGCGCAGGGCGGTTCGGCGGTCGGGGGCCCTGCCGTAGATCACCTTGGCGACGACGGCGAGGGCCACCACCAGGGAGCCCTGGACGAGGGCGATGCCGCCGAAGGTCACGTCGCCGGGCAGCCGTCCGGACGAGCTCCATCCGGGACGGGACCAGCCCGCGTACAGCATGCTCAGCGCGAGCAGGGCGAGCGCCCCGTACGGCAGGACGCGGACGAGGACGCGGTCCAGGCCGACGTCCAGCGTGTTCTCGCTGCGGCCGCGGTGGGCGACGACGCCGATGACGACGACCGCCCCCACGAGCAGGGCGCCGACGAGGATGCGGCCCAGAATGTCGAGGAGCACGGGGCCGCCGGGCGCCCGGTCGTGGCGGGCCGCCGCGGTGCCGACGGCGGCGGCGACGGTGAGCAGGCCGGCCGCGGAGTGCGCGGCGCGCAGCCGTGCGACCAGGCGGCGCCCGTACCAGAAGCCGGGTTTGCCGAGGGCGGTGCTGGTGTCGCCGTCGTCGGGTTCGGGCTGGTGGGACGGCGGGAGGTGGGACTCGTAGGCGCTCCATGTGCGGTGCGAGAGGCACCAGAGCAGGGCCGTGAGGGCGGTGGGCACGAGCGCGGCGAGAGCGAGGCGGCGGCCGGGCTGGCTCCACCAGCCGCCGTCGCCGTGCGCGTCGACGGCGAGGAAACCGAGCCACGTCCGCTGTTCGCCGCACGCCGCGGTGCCCGCGCACTGCCATGCCGTCAGATCGAGGGCGACCTCGCACGCGGCGGCGACGAAGAGGACCGTGAGGGTCAGTCCGGCGAGGCGGACGAGCAGCCCGTAGAAGCGTACGGCGCCGGACTTGCGGAGGGCGTTGGGCCGCATCCAGTGGGCGAGGTTGACGATCATGAAGGGCAGCAGCACCAGCCACAGGGCCCGTGAGCCGTTGCCCGAGGTGAGGTTGCACCAGACGTACGCCTCGGGAACGGGCTTGCCCCGGTAGTCCTCGGGTCTGCTCTCCGCGTCGACGTCGTCGACGCGTCGGAAGACCGCCGCCGTCTCGTCGCCCGACACCCGCACGGTGCGCGGGTCGTCGAGCATCTCCTGGGGTGTGGTGCCGCCGACTCCGTGGACGAGCAGTTCCAGAGCGGTCTCGTCCGCTGCCCGTGCCTCGTGGGCCTGGTGGTTCTCGTGGGATGTGTGGTTCTGAAGATCCTTGTGCTTCTGAAGGTCCGCGTGACTCTCAAGGTCTTCGCGGTTCTGAAGGTTCTCGCGCGCCATGTCGTGGTGTCCCCCGTTCTGAACTCCACCAGGATCCCGGCTCAGCGCTCCCGTCCGCACCCCTCGTCACGGAATCTCCCCGATCGTTGTGTCGGGGAGGTGCAGGTCGCACGCGCGGGCGGTGGTACGCGTGTCGGTGGCGCGTGCGAGGATGACAGACCAGAGCAGGCCGTGTGGCAGGCGTGACCAGGCGAAGGGACCCGACGGGACGTGAGCGAGAATCAGAACCTCCTCGCAGAGCAGCGCCGCGCCCTGATCCTCGAGGAGGTCCGCCGCCGCGGCGGCGTCCGGGTCAACGAACTGACCAGGAAGCTCGGCGTGTCCGACATGACGGTCCGCCGTGACCTGGACGCGCTGGCCCGGCAGGGCGTCCTGGAGAAGGTGCACGGCGGCGCCGTCCCGGTGGTCGAGGCCAGCACGCACGAGCCGGGCTTCGAGGCGAAGTCCGGCCTGGAGCTGACCGCCAAGGAGGACATCGCGCGCGCCGCGGCGGCCCTGGCCGCGCCCGGTACGGCGATCGCGCTGTCCGGTGGCACGACGACGTACGCGCTGGCGCAGCACCTGCTCGACGTGCCGGACCTGACGGTGGTCACCAACTCGGTGCGGGTGGCCGATGTGTTCCACGCGGCGCAGCGCAGCTCGGGCAGCCGGCCGGGCGCGGCGACGGTGGTGCTGACCGGTGGCGTGCGCACGCCGTCCGACTCGCTGGTGGGACCGGTCGCCGACCAGGCCATCGCGGCGCTCCACTTCGACGTGCTGTTCCTCGGGGTGCACGGCATAAGCCCGGAGGCCGGCCTGTCCACGCCGAACCTCGCGGAGGCGGAGACGAACCGGCGGCTCGTGCAGTCCGCGCGGCGCGTGGTGGTCGTGGCCGACCACACCAAGTGGGGCACCGTGGGCCTGAGTTCGTTCGCGGCCCTCGATCAGGTGGACACGCTGGTGACGGACGCGGGGCTGCCGGTGGAGGCGCGCGCGGAGGTCTCCGAGCACGTGCGGCTCGTCGTCGCCGGTGAGCCGGAGTCCGGTACAGACATCTGACGGACTGCCAGCTATGGTGTCCGTACCCGGTCAACCAGTCTGTTCCGCTTGCCCGTTGGGGCGTCCAGTAGGGGGGCTGAACCTTCATGGCACGCCGTCTTCTGCCTGTCGGCCTCGATTTCGTCGAGACCGCCCCGGTCCGGCTCGTGTTCGCCCGCGAGGTGTCGGCCTCGCCCGGGGCGGTGTACCGGGCGCTCGCCGAGGACGTCGCCGGGTGGCCCCAGTGGTTCTCGGCGGTGACGCTGGCCCGGCCGCTCGACGAGGGGGCCCGGCGGGAGGTCCGCCTCAAGGGCGGGACGCGGTTCCTGGAGACGATCGTGGCCGCCGAACCCGAGCCGGACGCGGTCTACGCGTACCGGGTCGACGAGACGAACGCACCGGGGATCCGGGCCCTGTTGGAGGAGTGGCGGATCGTCGAGGTGCCCGGTGGCGCGCGGGTTCAGTGGACCTTCGCGGCGGACGGGGCCGCGCCGTTCCGCATCGGGCTGAAGGTGGGGCGGGCCGGGCTAGGGCGGGCGTTCCGGGACGCGGTGGGGGCGCTTGAGCGGCGGCTGGCTTCGGCACCCCGCGCCGAGAGTTGAGGTCACGGGGCGTCGCCCCGGACCTCGTTCCGCACGCGGCGCGGGGCCGTGATCGGCCGGAGGGGACCTATCGGGGCCACTCCCCCGTCTCCAGCAGCAGCCGGATCGCCTCCGCGTACGGCCCGATGTCCAGCCCCTGCTGCGCCAGCCACTCGTCCGAGTAGTACTTGTCCAGGTACCGGTCGCCCGGGTCGCACAGCAGCGTGACCACACTGCCCTTGCGGCCCTCGGCCACCATCTCCGCGACGATCTTGAGCGCGCTCCACAGGCCGGTGCCCGTCGAGCCGCCCGCCTTGCGGCCGATGGCCTGCTCCAGGGCGCGGACCGCCGCGACGCTCGCCGCGTCGGGGACCTTCATCATGCGGTCGATGGCGCCGGGCACGAAGCTCGGCTCCATGCGGGGGCGGCCGATGCCCTCGATGCGGGAGCCGCAGTCGCTGGTGGCGTCGGGATTGCCGGTCGTCCAGCCCTCGAAGAAGCACGAGTTCTCGGGGTCGGCGACACAGACGCGGGTGTCGTGCTGGTTGTAGTGCACGTAGCGGGCCAGCGTGGCCGAGGTGCCGCCGGTGCCGGCCGTCGCCACGATCCAGGTCGGGCAGGGGTAGCGCTCCAGCTCCATCTGCCGGTAGATCGACTCGGCGATGTTGTTGTTGCCGCGCCAGTCCGTGGCCCGCTCCGCGTACGTGAACTGGTCCATGTAGTGGCCGCCGGTGCGGGCGGCGAGGGCCGCCGACTCCTCGTACATCGTTCTGGAGTCGTCGACGAAGTGGCACTGGCCGCCGTGGAATTCGATCAGTCGACATTTCTCGGCGCTCGTCGTACGCGGCATCACTGCGATGAAGGGGACGCCGATCAGCTTCGCGAAGTACGCCTCCGAGACGGCCGTCGAGCCGCTGGACGCCTCGATGACCGGGCGGCCCGGCCGGATCCAGCCGTTGCACAGCCCGTAGAGGAAGAGCGAGCGCGCGAGGCGGTGCTTGAGGCTGCCGGTGGGGTGTGTCGACTCGTCCTTCAGATAAAGGTCGATGCCCCAGTGCTCGGGGAGCGGGAAGCGCAACAGGTGGGTGTCCGCCGAGCGGTTGTTGTCGGCCTGGACCTTTCGGACAGCCTCTTTCAGCCACGTCCGGTATGCGGAGTCCGTGTGGTCGACATCGAGCGTCGTCATCGGCTCCCCCGCCGTACCGTCGCCCGCGGGGCGACCCTGCTGCATCATGCTCACCGCGCGGCTCCTTCGCGTCGTTCCGAGCGTCGGCCCGGGCGAGACCTCACAGAAGGGGGTGCCGTGCGAGCCGGTGCGGGTCCGGCCGAAGTGACCGGACGCCTCGATCATAGACACCTTCCACACGCTTCTCACCTGCATAAACACGCCTTTGAGCACCTCAAAGGCACGCCTGGCGCAGCTGGGGAACGCTCGGGCGAGGGGGCGCATATTCCGTTTGCGCCTACCGCTTCACACCGCGTCCACATGCACACTGGTGCTCCTGGCCCGGTGCGTGCAGACTGCACCGCACGAAGGCACTCAAGGGGGCGAAACAGCATGGCGGAGCCGGAGTTCACGGCGACGGGCGTGCGGATCGGGCGGCGGCTGCGCTCGCTGACCCGGGCCGGACAGATCCGGATCGCGGGTGGCAGGCTGGAACTGCTGACGAGTTACGGCAGCGAGATCGACAGCGCGCCGCTGCGTGAAGTCCGTGCGGGCAAGCCCTGGTTCGGCTCCGAGGACCGCGCCACGGCGGAGGTCGACGGCCGGCGCTATCTGCTGCGTCTCGGCGGCCAGAGCGGAGAGGCCGGGCCGCCCGCCGCCCGCCGGTTCATCGAGGCCGTCCGCAGCGCCGCGGCGCGCGCCACCTGACCCGGAGCAGCACCGGGAACAGCCGCCGAAGTTGCACGCCCGCATCCCCTGGGTCACGCTGGTCACACATCACTACTCAGGGTGCACCGGCGATGACGCTGCGAACCAGCCCGCCGGACACGTAGCGGGCGGTCCTGTCACAGCGTGGTCGCTCCGCTCGATGCGTTCTCGTCTTCCGGACCTCACTTCGGGGAGTCGCAGCCGTGATCAGCCAGCCGAGCAGGCATTGCGCGGTGGAGCTCCAAGCCCTGCCGTCGCGGATCGGACAGGTCCGCAGAATCGTATCGGCGCAGTTGCGTTACTGGCATCTCGATCCGTTGATCGACCTTGCCGCGCTCGGTGTCACCGAGCTGCTGACCAACGTCCACCGGCACGCCGAGCCGGACAAGATGTGCACCGTGGAGATCGAGCTGCTCCGTGAGCGGCTCACGGTCTCGGTCCTCGACCACGATCCACGCCTTCCCGTGGTGCGCGACGCGGAGCCGCTGTCGACCTGCGGCCGCGGTCTCGCCATGGTGGCCGCGGTCAGCGAGAGCTGGGGAGTGCGGCCGCACGGCGACGGCGGCAAGGTCGTCTGGTTCACGCTGCCCGCCCCGTCGCCCGCGGTGGCTCTGCCCCCGTATCCGGTGTACGGGTCCGCGGCCGCACTGTGTGCCGACGCTCCCGAGCGGCACGTATCGGGGCATGCTCCCGCCCGGTCGGCCGTCGCAGGCTGACCGGGCGGTGACGACCGCTCCCGTACGTCACTCGGTGGCGATGGCGCGCAGTACGTCCAGGCGTGCCGCCCTGCGGGCCGGTCGCAGTCCGGCCAGCGCGCCGGCCGCGAGCCCGACCAGGGCCACCACGACGAGCTGCGCCGGCGGCAGCGTGAACGCGAAGGCGCTGTCGCTCGCGCCGTCGGACGCCTCGACCAGGACCCAGCCGAGGAACCCGCCGAGGACGAGACCGCCGGCCGTGCCGAACGCGGCGACGAGGACGGACTCCCAGCGGACCATGGCGCGCAGTTGGCCGCGGGTCTGGCCGACGGCCCTGAGCAGGCCCAGTTCACGGGTACGTTCGTGCACCGCGAGCGTGAGCGTGTTGGCGATGCCGAGCAGCGCGATGAGGACGGCCAGGGCGAGCAGCGCGTAGACGAGGGTCAGCATCATGTCGATGCCGCCCGCCGCGGACTGCGCGTACTCGTCGCGGGTCTGCACCTCCGGATTGCCGTACGCCGCGGCGACCTTCTCGACCGCGGCGGTGCCGTCGGCCTGGGTGACGCCGTCCTTGAACGTGACGGAGACCAGCGTGTCCGCGTCCTGGGTGCGGTGCGGCGCCCAGGCCTCGCGGGTGATGACGTAGTCGCCGGCGAGTTCCGAGCGGCCGTAGACGGCGCGGACCGTGAAGGGTTCCTTCGTCCCGTCGGTGAAGGCGAGCCGGACCGTGTCCCCGACCGTGAGGTGCTGCCGGTCGGCTTCGGTGCGGGTGAGGGCGATGCCGTCGGCGCCCAGGCCCTTCATGGAGCCCTGCACCGTACCGAGGTCGAAGGCCCGCTCCAGTGCGGCCGGGTCCGTGACGGTGAGGGCGCGGCCCTTGCCGTCGACGTCCGCGACGCCCCGGCCGAGCCCGACGGCCGTGGCGACTTCCGGCCGCTCGGCGACGGCGGGCGCGAGTCTCGGGCTGAGGCCGCTGCCGCCCGCGCCGAACGACGGGGTGGACACGGCGACGTCGCCCGCGAAGGACCGGTCGACCGTCTGGTTCATGGTCGTCTTCAGGGAGGCGCCGAAGACCGTGAACAGGCAGACCACGGCGACACCTATCATCAGGGCACTGGCGGTCGCCGCCGTCCGCTTCGGGCTGCGCAGGGCGTTGCGGCGGGCGAGGCCTCCGGTGACACCGCGCAGCCCGGCCACCGGGCTGCCGAGGACGCGTACGGCGGCGGTCGAGGCGACCGGGCCGAGCACGACGAACGAGACGAGGAGCAGGACGGCGCCGGTGCCGGCCGACGCGAGGGACGGTGAAGCCAGGACGCCGACCAGCGTGACGGCGACGGCGGCGAGACCGAGCGTGCCACCGAGGACGGTGCGGCGGCGGGAAGCACCCGAGGCGTCGACGGCGGTCTCCCGCAGAGCGGCGAGCGGTGCGGTGCGTCCCGCGCGCAGGGCGGGGAGCAGGGCCGAGCCCAGGCAGACGACGACGCCCACGGCCAACGGCAGCAGCATCGACAGGTCGCTGATCACCAGGTCGCCGTCGGGGAAGGGGAATCCGATGGCCGGGAACAGCGCCTGGAGTCCGGCCGCGATACCGATGCCGCCCGCGAGACCCGCGGCCGAGGCGAGGACGGCCACGGCGCCCGCCTCGACGAGCGTCGCCGCGGTGACCTGACGGCGGGCTGCGCCCAGGGCCCTCAACAGGGCGTTCTCGCGGGTGCGTTGGGCCACGACGATGGCGAAGGTGTTGTGGATCGAGAACGTCGCGACGAGCAGCGCGACGCCGGAGAAGACGAGCAGGAACGTGGTGAACAGGCTCAGGAACTGGCCGGAGATCATGTCGGTGTTCTCCTGCGCCGACTCCGCGCCGGTGAGGGCCTCGACTCCCCCGGGAAGACGAGCCGCCAGGGTGTCGACGAGCTGCCGCTGGCTCACGCCGGGAGCCGCGCGGACCTGGATCGTCGCGGCCTCCCCCGGCTTCGCCGTGAGGTACTTCTCGGCGTCGGCTTGGGTCAGGCCGGTGAAGGTGACCTGGGCCATGCCGTCCTCGCCGCCGAACGTGGCCAGGCCGACGATGGTCACCTGCACCGGCTCCGGGGTGCGCAGCGTCGTCGTGTCGCCGATCTTCAGGTGCCCCTGCTGCGCGGCGCCGCGGTTGACGACGGCCTCTCCGGACCTCTGCGGGGTGCGGCCTTCGGCGAGCCGGTACGCGTTGAGCTCCGGGTCGTCGATCCAGTTGCCGGCGAGGGTGGGCGGGCCCTGGCCGCCGATGGGTGAGCCGTCGGCCGCCAGGAGCTGGCCCGCGCCCTGGATGTTCGGTGCCGCGGCGGCGACCGCGGGCTCCTCGGCGAGGTCGTCCGCGAGTGAGGCGTCGACGGGGCGGCGGGTGCCCTGGCTCTCGCCGGGCGTGGTGATGACGCTCGTACTGCGTACGACGGCGTCGGTACCGCTGCTGGCGCCCGCGAACATGGAGTCGAAGCTCGCGCGGAGCGTGTCGCCCATGACGAGGGTGCCCGCGAGGAACGCGACGCCGAGCAGCACGGCGGTGAACGTACCGGCGAAGCGCCGTTTGTGGGCGGTCAGGGACTTCAGGCTGAGACGCACGGCTGCGTTCATGACGGACCTGCCGCTCGGGACGCGGTGCTGTCGAAGGCCTTCATGCGGTCGAGGACCTTCTCGGCGGTGGGGTGCTCCATGCGGTCGACGAGGCGGCCGTCGGCGAGGAAGACGACTTCGTCGGCGTGGGCGGCGGCGACCGGGTCGTGAGTGACCATGACGACGGTGCGGGCCGTCTGCCGCACGGTGCGGCCGAGCAGCCCGAGGACCTCCTCGCCGGAGCGGGAGTCGAGGTTGCCGGTGGGTTCGTCGGCGAAGACGACATCGGGCCGGCCCGCGAACGCCCGTGCCACGGCGACGCGTTGCTGCTGCCCGCCGGAGAGTTCGGCGGGCCGGTGGTGCAGGCGGTCGCGCAGGCCGACGGCGTCGATGAGCGTGTCGAGCCAGTCGGCGTCGGGGCGGGCACCGGCGAGGTCCGTCGGCAGCGTGATGTTCTCCGCGACGGTCAGCGTCGGCACGAGGTTGAAGGCCTGGAAGACGAAGCCGACGCGGTCGCGGCGCAGCAGGGTCAGTCGCCGGTCGTCCAGCGCGCTCAGGTCGGTGTCCCCGATGTGGGCGGAGCCCTCGGTGAGGGTGTCGAGCCCGGCCGCGCAGTGCATCAGCGTGGACTTGCCGGAGCCGGAGGGGCCCATGATGGCGGTGAACCGTCCGGCGCGGAAACCGACGCTCACGCCGTCGAGGGCACGGACGGCGGTGTCGCCGCGGCCGTACACCTTGACGGCGTGCTCGACGCGCGCCGCGGTGCGGGTGAGCGTCGCGGTGGTCATGCCACACCGCCCTTGGCGGGCCTGCCGCCGGTGGCGTAGTGCCCGAACTCCTCGTTCAGGACGGTCAGCCGGCGCCAGTACTCGTCCTCGTCGATCTCACCGGCGGCGAAGCGGCGGCCGAGCACGGCGATCGGCGAGTGCTCGTCGACGCGCGGCCCGGGCCGCCAGGGTCCGCGCCCGCCGCGCCGGACGGTGCGCCGCAGCAGCGTGACGCCGCCGACCACGACGGCCGCCCAGATCAGCGGGAAGAGAAGGATCCACGGGCCGGGGCCGTCGCCGCCGAAGTGCGCGAGGGTCTGCATCTTACTCATCTCCCAGGTCTGCCGGAGGGGGTTCCACCTGTTGTGGGTGATGAGTCGAGCGTCGCGCCGGCCGGGGGTCGACGTCGTCGTACGGCCAGCGGCACCCCGCGTACCACCGCGGGAGTACGAGGAGGGGTGCGGCCCTGCTCCCGGCCCCTCTTGCCTTCTGTAACTACTAGTATGTACGGTGAGCTCATGAGCACTCAGGAGCGACTGATCGAGACGACCCGCGAGCTCCTGTGGGAGCGCGGTTACGTCGGCACCAGCCCGAAGGCGATCCTGCAGCGCGCGGGCGTCGGCCAGGGCAGCATGTACCACCACTTCACCGGCAAGCAGGATCTGGCACTGGCCGCGATCCGGCGCACCGGCGAGGAGATGCGGGCCGTGGTCGACCGGCTGCTCGGCACCGGCGGGTCGGCGTACGAGCGGGTCGAGGCGTATCTGCTGCGCGAGCGTGACGTCATGCGGGGCTGCCCGGTCGGCCGTCTGACGATGGACCCGGACGTGATCGCCAGCGAGGAGCTGCGCGCGCCCGTCGACGAGACCATCGCCCACGTCAGGACCCGGCTCGCCGAGGTGGTCCAAGAGGGCGTCGACAGCGGCGAGTTCGCCCCGCACCTCGTGCCGCACGACATCGCGTCGGCGATCGTGGCGACCGTGCAGGGCGGTTACGTCCTGGCCCGCGCCTCGGGCGACACGGGCACCTTCGACGCCGGCGCGCGCGGCCTGCTCGCGCTCCTCGCCCCCTCCCCCTCCCCCTCCTCCTCCCTCTCCTCCCCCTCTTCCGCCTCCGCCCCTTCGACCGACTGAGGACACGAACGTGCAGATCACGCGCACCCGCCCCGACACCCGGCAGGGCCCGGCCGAGAACTTCACCGGCGCGGTCTGGCTCGACGAGGTCGCGGCGCCCGAACTCCCCTCCCGGCTGCGGATGTTCAACGTCCACTTCGCCCCGGGCGCGCACACGGCGTGGCACACCCATCCGCACGGCCAGGTCCTGCACGTCCTGGAGGGCGAGGGCCGGGTGCAGCGCGAGGGCGGCGACGTCGAGGTGATCCGGGCCGGCGACACCGTCTGGATCGAGCCGGACGAGTGGCACTGGCACGGCGCGGGACCACGGACCTTCATGACGCACCTGGCGGCCGTCGAGGCGGCGCCGGACGGGACCACCACCTGCTGGGGCGAACACGTCGGCGACGACGAGGCCTACCCGGCGCGCTGAGGAAAGGCACGACGATGCACGCGATGCAGTACGAAGTGACGTTCCCGGCCGACTACGACATGGGGATCATCCGGGAGCGGGTGGCGACGCGGCACGCCTTCACGGACACGTTCGCGGGGCTCGGCGTCAAGGCGTACCTGATGCGCGAGAAGGGCGTCGACAGCTCTCCGGTGAACGCGTACGCGCCGCTGTACCTGTGGCGCACACCGGAGGGAAGAACACGTTCCTGTGGGGCCCCGCCTTCCAGGGCCTGGTGGCCGACTTCGGCCGGCCCGTGGTCCAGCACTGGGCGGGCGTCGCGTACGAGGAGGGTGCCACGGCCGCGGGGGCCGCACGGACCGCGGTGCGACGGCGCATGCCGGTGGAGGCGGGTGCCGAACTCCCCGAGCTGACGGCGGAGTCCGTACAGGACGTGGCTCGACTCGCCTCGACGGACGGGGTGTTGTTCGCTGCGGCCGCTGTCGACCCGCGCACCTGGGAGCTGTTGACCTTCTCCGTCTGGGACGACACCCCACCCAAGACGCCCGGGGACATCTATCAGGTACTGCACGTGTCGCAGCCCGAACGGGAGCAACTGCAACGAGGGAGGCAGTGGTGAACGAGGTCGTCCGCACGGTCCAAGGCGACATACGTCCACGTGAGTTGGGCGTCGTGGACGCTCATGACCACCTCTTCTTCCACAGCCCGCTGCTGCCGGGCCAGGAGCTGGACGACGTCGGCCTCGCCCAGCGGGAACTGGAGGCGTTCGCGGCCGTCGGCGGCGGCACCGTCGTGCAGTGGACGCCGTACGGGCTCGGGCGGCGGGCCGCG
Source organism: Streptomyces sp. YJ-C3 (assembly GCF_053891275.1). Classification (NCBI taxonomy): domain Bacteria; kingdom Bacillati; phylum Actinomycetota; class Actinomycetes; order Kitasatosporales; family Streptomycetaceae; genus Streptomyces; species Streptomyces sp. YJ-C3. Next base: position 5,429,476 of record NZ_CM132685.1, read on the forward strand.
GAGCTGCCCGCCCTCGCGGCGGCGACCGGGGTACGGATCGTGGCCGCGACCGGCATGCATCAAGCGGCGCACTACGCACCGCAGTTGCTGGCGGATCGCGCCGAGGATCTCGCCGAGGTGTTCGTGCGCGACCTCACCGAAGGCATCGCGGGCAGCGGTGTCCGAGCGGGTCTGATCAAGGTCGCCGGCGGGTTCCACGCGCTGGACGCGCATGCGCGATGGACGATGCGGGCCGCCGCCGAGGCGCACCACGCGACCGGGGCGCCGATCGCCGTGCACCATGAGCTGGGCACGGGCGCGCTCGATGTACTGGACCTGTTGTGCGGGGAGTTGGAGGTGCCGGCGCGCCGGGTGATCCTCGGGCATCTGAACCGCTCGCCCGACTTCGTGACGCAGCGGGAGGCCGCACGCTCGGGGGCGTACCTCGCCTTCGACGGGCCCTCCCGGGCGAACCACGTGACGGACTGGCGGATGCCGGACGCGATGGCCGCGCTCGCCGGGGCCGGGTTCACGGACCGGCTGCTGCTCGGCGGCGACACGACGACGGCCGGGGCGCGGTCGGTGAGCGGCGGGCCCGGTATGCCGTATCTGCTGCGCCGGGTGCGGCCACGGCTGGAGGAGGCCCTGGGCAAGGAGGCGGTGACGCGGGTGTTCGTGGACAATCCCGCCGAGGCGTTCGCGGTGGAGTGGGCCTGACGGCATCCTGGTGGATGAAGGTCCGGGCGAGCGTCCGGGCGGGTGCCCGGGCGGGCGAGAAGGGTACGGCGTGCTCTCAGGTGTGCTGGTCGCTGAAAGCCTGCGTAAAGAAACCGAGTTGAGTGGTATACCACTGACTCTCGTCCGGGTGCGTCGGGTGACCGGCGTCGGCGCCGGTCACGGGCAGCCCGCCGACTGGACGCTGCTCGATTTCGAGGCCGAGGAGCGGCACGGCCCGGCGCTGGCCGGCGCCCTCTCGGAGTGCCTGTCGCCGGACGGCGGCTGGTACGCGGACTTCCACAGCGACACCGAGGTGTACGTCGTCCTGGCCGGCCAGGTGTGCCGCTACCGGCGCGGCGACACGGCCGGACGCGAGCGGGCCCGCGCCCAGGCCCGCCGCTCGGGTGTCCCGGAAGCGCAACTCGACTGGTCCGAGTAGGGGTTCAGCCGATCCGGCGGATCCGGAGCGGCTCCAGGTCCGCCTTGCGCAGCCGCCCGTGGACGCCCTTGACGATGTCGACGACCTGCGACACGTGGAAGTCGCCCGCCGCGCTGAGATAGGCCAGGGCCACCGGGCCCGGGATGCCGCAGTGGTGGTCGAGGAAGGCGAGGGCGTCACGGACCGCGTGCCGCATGGCCTCGTCGAGGTCGCGGTCGAGGCCGATGACGAGGTGCTCGTCGGCGGTCTCGGCGTACGGGGCGCGCAGTGCGGCCGACAGTGCGCGGGACGCCGGGTCGCGGTGCAGGGTCAGGCGGAGCGTCGCGCGCAGCGGCGCCTCGAACGCGGTGAGCGCGACCTCGCCGTCGCCCTGGCCGAAGTGCGGGTCGCCCGCGTAGAAGAGCGCGTCGGGCACCTGCACCGGCAGGTACAGGCGGGCACCCGTGCCCAGCAGCCGGATGTCGAGATTGCCTCCGTGGCGGCCGGGCGGCACCGAGTGCACCGGCTCCGTGGTGTCCGGCGCGACGCCCATGATGCCGAGGAACGGGCGGAGCGGGAAGGCGAGTTCGCGGCCGTCGCCGACCGGCAGGCGGCCGGTTCCGTCGGCGCCGACGGTCGCGACGAGGCTGACCGGCGGGACCGGCGCTCCGTCCGGATGGCCTGCCGGGGGCTGCGGGTACTCCCCCGGCAGGGCGCCCTTGGCGTGCCGGTTGCTGATGACGCCGTAGGGCGCGCGGCGGCGCAGGGTGAGGACCTCGACCTCCAGGACGTCGCCGGGGCGGGCCCCGCGGACGGCGATCGGGCCGGTGACGACGTGCGGGCCGTGGACCTGGGGGTCGTGCGGGCGGGAGCCCGCCGCCAGGTCGACGGCGTCGCGGAGCAGCGCGTCACCAGGGATGCCGGACGCGGCGAAGAACGTCGCCGGGTCCCGGCCCTGGTCGCCGAGGATGCCTTCGTGGCTGATCGTGTCGAGGGTGACGCGTGCTCCCGGGTCCACGGTGAGCCGGGGCTTGCTCGCCGCGTTCGGCAAGAGCCCCCAGTGCACGGCGTCGGCCTCGGCGGGCAGATAGTGGTCGCCGTCCACGGGGCCCTGTCCCGGCTGCAGAGTGATCATGGCAGCCGACGGTCGCACAGCCGGGTTTCCCGCTCGTTACATCCGGTGGATCGCGCCGCGCCGTACGGGACTTCGGCCGAAACATGTCGTCCGTATACAGGATTCTGTCCACGCGCCGCGACGCTCCGAGAGGACCGAAGCCACCGATGACAGACCTCATGCTGCGCAACGCCCGCCCCGAGCGGTCGCCCGACCCGGTGGACATCGCCGTCACCGACGGGATCGTCACCGGCCTGGCCGCGCACCTGCCCGGCACCGCCCGCGAGGAGATCGACTGCGCGGGCCGGGTGGTGCTGCCCGGGCTCATCGAATCCCATCTCCACCTGGACAAGGCCCTGCTGGACGATCTGCGGCCGAATCCGGACGGCAGTCTGGACGGGGCGATCTCCGTCACCGGCGAACTGAAGAAGGGCTTCACGTACGCCGATGTGCGCGACCGCTCGAGCCGGGTGATCGAGTGGGCCGTCACGCACGGCACGACCCTGATCCGCGCCCACCCCGACGTCGACCCGATCGTGGGCCTGCTCGGCGTCGACGTACTGCTCGAACTGCGGGAGAAGTACCGGGCGTTGGTCGATCTGCAGATCGTCGCGTTCCCGCAGGAGGGCATTCTGCGGGCGCCCGGCACCCTCGATCTGCTGCGTGAGGCGATGCGGCGGGGCGCCGACGTGGTCGGGGGCTGCGCCTACAACGAGGACGACGCGGACGACTGCCGACGCCATGTGGACCAGGTGTTCGACCTCGCCGCCGAGTTCGACGCCCCCGTCGACATCCACGCCGACTTCGCCGACGACGCGAGCGACCCGCGCCAGGCCATGGCCGCGTACATCGCCCGGGCGACGGTGCGCGCCGGCTGGTCGGGCCGCGTGACGCTCGGCCACATGACGGCCCTGGGCGGGCTCCCGAAGGACGAACGGGAGCTCCTGATGAAGGAGTTGGCCGCCTCGGGGGTCGCCGTCGTACCGCTTCCCGCGACGGACCTGCACCTGGGCGGACGGCGCGACGAGTACGCGGTGCGCCGGGGCGTGGCGCCGGTCCGCGAGCTGTGGGAGCAGGGCGTCACCACGGCGTACTCGTCGAACAACATCCGCAACGCGTTCACCCCCTACGGCACCGCGGACCTCCTGGAGGTCGGCCTGCTGCTCGCCCAGACCGGGCACCTGTCGGGCTCCGACGATCTGGCGCGGGTGGTCCACATGGCGACGCACGGCGCGGCCCGCGTGGTGGGGATCGCCGACCGGTACGGCCTGCGGCCCGGCGCCGCCGCCGACCTCGTCGTGCTCGACACCGAACGGTTCGACGACGTCCTCCTGGAGCGCCCGGCCCGCGCGTACGTGGTGAAGGCCGGCCGCGTGGTCGCCCGCACCCGGACCACCACCGAGCTGCTGCCCGCCTGATCGCCCCGCCCCCCCTCCTCACCGCCGCCTGCCACAGGAGTTGATCCGTCATGTCCGCGCAGCCCGAACTCCGCGAACGGATTCCGCACGAGATCGTCGCGTCCGTCCTCGCCGCGACCACCGCCTTCATCGGCGGCACCGCGCTCCATCTGCCGCCCTGGGCGATCTTCATCGGCTGGGCCGCGACCTTCCTGCTGGGCGGCCCGAGCACGGCGAACGCGAAGCGGCTGTGGTGCGCGATGCCCGCCGGGTCGACGTTCGCCCTGGCCATCGTGCTGGTGGAACAGCACGCCGGGGACACCTTCGGCACCGGCCAGTTCGCCCGCAACGCCTTCCAGGCACTGGTCATCCTCGTCATCAACTCGGCCCTCATGTACGCGGGGCGACTGAATCTCCTCTCCCTGATCCCGGGCATGTTCCTCGGCTTCGCCTCGTACTTCGCGACGTTCTTCGGCGGCTTCGGCTTCGACGCGGGCAACGCGTGGGCGGCCTGGGTGTGCGTGGTCGCGATGAACGCGCTGGGCCCGGTGTACGCCTGGCTGTCGACGAAGCTGACGTTTCCGGCGCGGCGGGCGGCGGTCCGGGAGGCTCCGGCCGCGGAGCCGGCCGAGGTATTGCACTGAGCGTTCCAAAACCGGTACGGTTCCCCCATGGCCCGACCGAGGACGTTCGACGAGGAGCGGGCCCTGGACGCCGCGATGCACGCCTTCTGGGAGCACGGCTACGAGGCCACCTCCACGCAGGAGCTGTGCGCCGCCACCGGCCTGGGCCGCAGCAGCATCTACAACACGTTCGCCAGTAAGCACGAGCTCTTCACGCGCTCACTGACCCGCTACATGGAGAACATGACCGCGGTCCAGGTGGCCGTCCTGGAGAACGTGGAGCGGGCGCCGCTCGACCGCATCCACGACCTGTTCGCGCTGATCGTCGACACCGAGATCGAAAACCGCAGGGACGGGCGCAGCCCCGGCTGCCTCACGGTGAACACGACCGTGGAGCTCGCCGGACGCGACCCGGACACGGACCGGCTCCTGGAGCGGGACCTGGCCGTCCGGCTCGCCACCATGGAGGGGGCGATCGCGGCCGGGCAGCGGGACGGCACCATCACGTCCCGGCGCTCCTCCGGCGAGCTCGCCCACTTCCTCAACGCCGTGATCGGCGGGATGCGCGTCTCCGGTCAGGGCGGCGCCGACCGCGCCGCCCTGGAGTCCACGGCGCGGATCGCCCTGGACGCCCTCACGCACTGACCCCCACACAGCCCCCGCACACCACCGGCCACCGGGCGTCGCCACATGACGCCCTGCCCGAATCAGCCATGCCCACATTTTGTACTGACCTATCCAAAACTAGGTTCTCCGGAGGAGCACCCATGCCCCGTGCCGTCTATGCCCTGGCATTCGGCATCTTCGCGATGGTGACCAGTGAGTTCGTCGTCGCGGGCCTGATGCCGCAGATGGCGGACGGTCTCGACGCGACCATCCCGCAGATCGGCTATCTCATCACCGCGTTCGCCGCGGCGATGGCCTTCGGCGGCCCGTTCCTCACCGTGGCCCTGCTCAAAGTCCCGCAGAAGCGGGCCCTGCTGATCCTGTTCACCGTCTTCCTCGCCGGCAATGTACTGGCCGCGACCGCGACGACCTACCCCGTGATGCTGGCCGCGCGCGTCGTGACCGGTGTCGCCTCGCAGGCCTTCTTCGGAGTGGCCCTCGCCCTGTGCGCGCAGCTGACCCGCCCCGAGGTCCGGGGCCGCGCCGTGTCCGTGGCGCTCAACGGGCTGATGCTGGGCACGCTGCTCGGGCTGCCCCTGGCCACGTACGTCGGCGAACGGCTCGGCTGGCGGGCCGCGTTCTGGGGCGTCTCGGCGCTGGCGCTGCTCGCCGCGGCGGCGACGCTGATCGGCGTGCCCGACCTGCCGGGCGCCGACGGTTCGGGACAACTCCGCGCCGAGTTCGGGGTGTTCAGATCGGCGCGGCTGTGGCTGACGCTGTCCACCAGCACCTTGGTGATCGGCGCGACGTTCGCCGCGTTCAGCTACCTCAACCCGATCCTCACCGGCATCTCCGGGTTCGGCGCGGGTACCGTGCCGCTGCTGCTCGTGGCGTACGGGGCGGCGACCGTGGTCGGCAACATGGTCGTCGGGCGGTTCGCGGACCGGCACACGCTGACCGTGCTGCTCGTCGGTCTTGCCCTCAACTCTCTTTTCCTGCTGGCCTTCGCGCTGTTCGCCCAGCTGAGTGCCGCGGCTGTGCTGTGCATGCTGGGCATCGGGCTGGTGGGCGTCACCATGAATCCGGCGATGGTGGTGCGGGTGCAGCGCAGGGCCAACGCGGGCGCCCTGGTGAACTCCGTGCACGCCTCGTTCATCACGCTCGGCATCGTCGTGGCGACCTCGGTCGGCGGTGTGGCCATCGACGCGTACGGGCTGCGGGCGCCGCTCTGGCTCGGCCTGGCGCTCGCCCTCGTCGGGATCGCCTCCCTGGTCCCGGATCTGACGGAGCGGAAGAAGCGCGCCGTCACCGTCCCGCAGGAGCCGGTCACCGCGCGCGTCTGATCGCGGGTCACCGGGCGAGCGCGCCCAAGGGGTCGTCGAGCACCGGCTGCCAGGCCAGCTCGGCGGCCCCGACCAGGCTGTTGTGGTCGAGCGTGCACGCCAGGATGGGGACGCCGCCGCTACGTCCCCACAGACTGCGGTCGGCCACCACCGCGCGCAGCCGCTCCGGGTCGGCGTCCAGCAGGGTGCGGTGCAGTCCACCGAGGATGATGCGGTCGGGGTTGAGGATGTTGACCAGGCCCGCGAGGCCGAGCCCGAGCCGGTCGACGAGCGTCTCGACGGCCGTACGGACACCGAGGTCGTCCGGGGCGTCGCGCACCAGCCCGCGGGCCTGCTCCAGGAGCGAGCCGTCCGGGTCCGGGGTGCGGCCCGCCGCGGTGAGGAAGGCCAGCGGGTCGGCCTCCACGTCCAGGCAGCCGCGGCTGCCGCAGTGACAGGGCCGGCCCTCGGGATTCACCGTGAGGTGCCCGACCTCCAGGGCGAGCCCCGAACTGCCCGTGTGCAGACGGCCGTCGAGAACCAGGGCGCCGCCGACGCCGCGATGCCCGGTGGCCACGCACAGCAGGTCGCGGGCGCCGCGCCCCGCGCCGTGCCGGTGCTCGGCGAGCGCGGCGAGGTTCACGTCGTTCGCGGCGAACGCCGGGGTTCCCAGGGCCGCCTCGCGCACACAGTCGGCGAAGATCTCGCGCACCCGGGATCCGGCGGGCCAGGCCAGGTGCAGCGGGTTGAGGGCGGTGCCCTCGGGCTCCGCCACGGCGGACGGCACGGCGAGCCCGGCGCCGACACAGCGCCGCCCGGTGGTCTCCAGCAGCCGGACGCCCGCCTCCACGACGGAGCGCAGCACGTCCGCCGGGTCGGGGTCGATGATCTCGCACCCGGGGGTGGTGGCGACGATCCGGCCGCCGAGTCCGACGAGGGCCGCGCGGTAGCCGTCGGCGTGCACCTGCGCGGCCAGGGCCACCGGTCCGTCCTCGGCGACGGACAGGCGGTGCGAGGGCCGGCCCTGCGAACCGGCCGCCGCGCTCGGCCGGGCGTCGATCCGGATCAGCCCGAGCGCCTCGAGCTCGGCCGCGACGGCGCCGGCCGTGGCCCGGGTCACGCCGAGTTCGGCGGTGAGGACGGCGCGGGTCGGCGCCCGCCCGGTGTGGACGAGTTCGAGCGCCGGACCGAGCGCGCTGCGGCCCCGCTCCAGGCGCGGTGGCCGCGCGGCACCGTCGCCCGCCGTGTGGCTCCCGTTCCCGGAGGCCGCCCTGCCGCCCATCAGCAACTCCTCGCCGTGATCACGGTCAGGAATGGTATCCGGTGAACGCCGCGCGCCCGGCCGGTGAGCGCCGCCACCGGTCACAGACCGCTGACCCGCAGGGTGATGTTGAGCCGTCCCTCGAGGCCCAGGTCCGGCGGGGCGGTCCCGCGCAGGGTTCGCGGCACCCCGTGGAACGCGAACCGGGACGGCCCGCCGAACACGAAGAGGTCCCCGCTGTGCAGCTCGACGTCCGTGTAGGGCTTGGTCCGGGTCTCGGTGTTCCCGAACCGGAAGACGCAGGTGTCGCCGAGGCTGAGCGACACCACGGGCGCCGCCGATCGCTCGTCCCGGTCCTTGTGCAGGCCCATGTGGGCGCCGGCGTCGTAGTAGTTGATCAGCGCGATGTCGTACGTGTCCTGCGGCGCCCCGTCCCCGTACGCGGCGCTCACCGCCTGCCGGCCGAGCGCGGCCAGTTCCGGCGGCATCCCCTTCACCGGCTGTCCGTCCCCGTCGACGGCGGTCCGCGCGTACCCGTACGGGAACCAGTGCCAGCCGAGTCCGAACTGCCGCACCGTCATGTGCCCGCCCCCGGGCAGCCGCACCTCGCGCAGCCCCGCGGGCGGCCGCGCCCAGGTCCGGCACGACGCGACCAGCGCGCGCTGGCGGGCGGGGTCGAGCCAGTCCGGGACGTGGACGGCACCGGGGGCGACCTCCGCCCGCTCACGTGGGAACAGTCCGCTCATGCCCCCATCCTGCGCCCTGCGCGTCAGCCGTGCACCGCGCCCTCGCGCCGCAGGTCCAACGCGCGTTGGACGCGGCCGACATCCTTGGCGTACGTGCGGTACAGCGCGGTCAGGAGGAGGCCGTTGGCCGTCATGAGGACGACGAGGACCCACAGGAACACCGGCTGCAGTCCGAAGCGGTCACCGAGGAACCCGGCGCCGAGGCCGAACGCCGCCCATGCGATCGCCTCGAAGACGTTGATGTAGATCGCGAAGGCGGCCGCGCGGAGTTCCGGCAGCACGACGGCCATCACCATGGGCCGGTTCACCGGCGGGTTCACGCCCTGCGCGAGGCCCATCAGACCGAAGAACAGGGCGTACGGGCCGATCGATCCGTAGTCGAGCTGCGTGCCGAGGAACGCGAAGAGCGCGAAGGCGAACTGGGCGCCTTGCAGGACCGCGGTCAGTCCGCGGCGGGGGCTGCGGCGCACCGCGCGGTCGGCCGCCCAGCCGCCGAGGACGGTGCCCGCGAAATAGCCGATGCCCTGGGGCAGCAGGACCACGGCCGCCGTCTGGGTGCGGAACCCGTACACGTCGACGAGGTACACGATGCCGAACGTGGTGATCAGCAGGTGCCCGGACATCAGACGGGAGACGAGCAGCAGGGCGAAGCTGGGAATCCGCAGCAGAGCCGCGGCACGCCTCCAGGTGAGCCGCGGGTGGGCGCGTGCGTCGGCGTCGAGGCCGGCGAGCTGGGTCTCGGCCGCGCCGTGTGCCGGTTCGCGCAGCCATCGCCACAGGGCGAGACCGAGCAGCACGTTGAAGGCACCGATGCCCCACAGGCCCCAGCGCCAGCCGTCGTCGACGCGGGCGAGCTGCCCGGTGAGCGGGGCGATCACCGCCGCGGCCAGGGCCACGGCCCCGTACACGAAGCCGACGGCGCGCCCGCGCGTGGCACCGCCGAACAGGTCGCCGATGATCTCGTTGATGAGCGGATGGGCGGCGGCGTACCCGGCGGCGAGGATCGTGTACAGGACGAGGAGCTGGCCGAAGTTCTGCGCGAAGCCCGCGGCGATGCCCCAGACACCCCACAGTCCGGTGGCGACGACGAGCACGGACTTGCGGGAGTACCGCTGTGCCGCCATCACCCACAACGGTCCGGCGACCACGCCGACGACCTTGCTCGCGGCGGTGAGGGTGCCCAGTGCGCCCAGCGAGACGCCGAGCGACTGGCGGATCAGCGGGAACAGACCGCTGACCAGGCTGGCCTCGGTGCTGTCGACGAGCAGGGTGCCGCCGAGCAGCGACAGCTGCCGCCGGCGCCCGGGCGCTTCTGCTCCCGGGGACTCCTTCGTCGTGCGGGCGGGACCCTCGATAAGCTCGGGCATCGCGCCACCTCTTTTCTGCGTGTGAGACGTCGGGGACGGGGACGGTGCTTGCGCCGGTGACGGGGTGGCCGCCCCGTCACCGGCTTTCTTCCTCAGGGGCCGCTCAGAGCTCGGCGAGCTCCTCGGCGACCCGGCGGAGGTCGGGCGGCGGGACGAGCCCGCCGGACATGGCCGCGACGTCGAGCAGGGGCGTCGGGCCGAGGATCTGGAGCAGTTCGGAGTCGACGACGCCGGGCAGGTGGCGGCGGAGGATCTCGACGGCGACGGGGTCGGAGACGAGCACCGCCATCGGGGTGCGCAGCGAGTAGCGGCCCTCGGGGTAGTCCTCGGCGCGGGGCAGCGGCTGCGCGGTGCGCGCGGCCTGTTCACGCTGGGCGCCGACGAGCAGATGCTCCTCGGTGACGGGGCCCTCGGCGGGCAGCCCGAGCCGCTCGTACTGGCTCGGCGGCGCCTCGTTCGCCCGCATCAGCTCGACCAGCAGGCCCGCCATGCGCAGCTCGACGGCGTCGTCGGTGAGCGGGCTGCGCTGCTCGGGGTCGGCGCTCAGGTCGAAGAGCAGGGTGCCGTGCGCGTATGGGTTGAAGAAGGAGCGGCCCGGCATGCGCAGGGTGCGGACGCCCTTGGTGAAGCCGAACGGTTCCGCGAGTTCGAGGTCCGCGAGTTCGGCGGGGGTGAACCGGCCGCGCATGTGGGTGGGCATCAACGTGTGTTCTTCGAGCGGGGAGTTGGCGGCGTCGGCGGGGGCGCGCATGTACACGTACCGCCCGTCGGTGACGTTGACGTGCCCGCCGTGGATGCCGAACAGGGCCGCCTCGCGCGCGGGCGTGTCGTCGGCGACCGGCAGGGGCGCGCCCTGCGTGTCCGGCGGGGTGTCGACCGCGAAGTAGTCGAGCAGCGTCGGCGCGATGTCGATGGTCTGCACGAGGGACGAGCGGCGCTCCCCGGCGGTGCCGTGCCGGGGGTCCCAGACGAACAGCGGGAGATGGACCAGTTCGTTGAACCAGGGCTGGACGCTCTTGCCCCACCAGCCCTTCTCGCCGAGCAGGAGCCCGTGGTCGGTGTTGACGATGAGCAGGGTGTCGTCCCACAGGCCGAGTTCGTCCATCGTGTCGAGGACCCGGCCGAGCGAGTGGTCGCACATGGACAGCAGCGCCCCGTACTCGTAGCGGGCGTGCGCGACTTGACCGTCCGTCTCGACGACCCGCTTGTAGTCGGGCCAGTCGAAGTGCGGCCCGTCGTAGGCGTGCGGGTAGAGGTCCTTGTACCTCTGGTGGCTGAAGAACGGCTCGTGCGGGTCGAACGTCTCGATCTGGACGAACCACTGGTCGGCGTCGGCGTTCGTGCGCACGAACTCCAGGCCCGCGTCGAAGGTGAGGGTCTGCGGGTGCCGGTCCTCGGTCGCCATGTACGGCCGGTTCACCCAGTCCTGCCGGTAGGCCCCGAAGCGCACCTTCTTGAGGTCCTCGGGTATCTCGGGGTCGGCGACCTGCCCCTTCCACGGGTCGCCCTCCTGCCCGCGGAAGAACTCCCAGGTGTTGTAGCGGCCGTGGTAGGTGGCGCCGCCGTCCTCCCAGTAGTGCGGGTGGTCGCTGACGAGGTGGGTGTGGACGCCGTGCTGCTTGAGGAGTTCGGGCATGGAGTCGTCGAACGGTTCGAGCGGCCCCCAGCTGCGGTGCAGGAAGTTGTGGCGCCCGGTGTGCAGTTCGCGCCGCGCGGGCATGCAGGGCATCGATCCGGCGTACGCGTTGTCGTAGGTGACGGTGCGCTCGGCGAGGCGGGCGAAGTTCGGGGCGTGGGTCCAGTCGCTTCCGTACGGCGGCAGCATGCGCCGGTTGAGGCTGTCGAACATGACCATGATGGCCTTCATGCGGAGGTCCCTTTCCGGCGGTCTTCGAGGAGGCGCAGCATCCGCTCCAGCCACTCCACCCAGCGGTCCACGGACGCGGTGCCGTAGGTGTGCATCTCGTCGCTGACGCGCTGGGCGAACTCCTGGTCCAGTTCGGGCAGCGCGTCCTCGAAGCGCATCGTGCGGTCGCGGTGGCGGTTCTGGGCGATCTGGGCCCGGCGGTAGGCGAGTTCGGTCTCCACGAGACGGATCGCGGCCGCGGTGTCGAGGGACGCGGCGAACTGGAACCGGGCCATGAAGTCGACGTCCTGGAAGCGGCTGGGCGGGTCGTACGGGGAGTGCACCCACTCCAGGAGCACGTCGCGGCCCTGCGGGGTGAGCCGGTAGACCTTCGCGTCGGGCCGTCCCTCGCGCGGGTCCACCTCGTACGTCACCCATCCGTCGGCGACCATCCGCGCGAGCAGCCGGTAGATCTGGCTGTGATGGGCCCGCGAACGGACGAACTGGCCCTCCGTCTCGACCCATTTGCGCAGGTCGTAGCCGCTGCGCGGGCGGTACGACAGCAGCGCGAGCAGCACGTGCTCAAACCTCATGACGCCACAACTCTCTATGTGCACCTTCACCTATGTGCAGAGATTCATATAGGGAGGAGGCGCGGGGCGTCAACGGTTCCGGCAGTGGTGTGACACGGCGTTGTCGCGGCGTACACGAACGCACGATGTGCAGGTCCGCCCTGGCAGCAGCGGGGTCACGCGTGAGTGGCGCGAGGAGAGTTCAGGCCCACTGCTGGGCCTCGGGCTGCGGAAGCAGGGCCATCAGTTCGGAGTCGTGGACGGACAAGGCCACGGAATCCGGTGGGAGCGATGCGTCCCCCTGGACCGTGCGAGCTTCGTGCATCGCCTCGGCCAGCCGGTTCATGGCGTAGATACGGCTTCCGCCCAGCGATGCCTGCGGACCGAGGGCACGGACGAGGCGGGTCAGTTCGGCCGCGACCATGCTGCTGGGGTCCTGGCCGGCGGGGATCGGCTGCACGATCAGGATGCGCTGCCCGCCCTGGGGGTCCCGCACGATGAGGGCGTGCTTGCCGACGGCTGTGTCGCAGCGTCGGGCCGCGACGTCTTGACGCCCGGGCCGGGTCTTGATGACGTACGCGCGCGCCTTGTCGGCATGCAGGAGGCCGGGCGCCAGGTTGGCCATGACCCGCCTCGCCTTGGCGACCTCCCCTTCCAGGAGGAGTTCGAGGGCGGCGGTCCGCGCGGCGCAAGCGGCGTCGGACGCAGCGCGGTACTCGCGGGTGGCTTGGTCGACCAGACCGAGGAGCTTCGCAGCGTGGTGCAGCAGGCGCACGTCCACCCCGTCGAAGGCCGTCTCGCGCAGGACGGCGAGCTCGGTGTCGGTGGGGGTGCTCGGCCCGAAGGGAACCCTGTGCAGGTGCGGGCCGTCCGTCGACTGCGCGGTCGTACCGTCGACGCGCCCACGCAGGCCGGCTCGGGCGAATTCCTCCGCTGCGGTGTCCGGTGCGGCGGCAAGGACCCGATCGGGCTCCCTCACGAGCACCTGGGCGTTCAGGGTACGAGCCAGCCAGTCCGTGATGCGCTGGGTCGCGCGGGGGTCGGCGAGACGGGAAGGCAACTCCTGTACGAGAGAGCCGAGTTGTGCGGCCCTGCGTTCCGCCGTCAGTAACCGTGTGCGCTGAATGTCCTCGTGGACGCCCTGCCAGGTCTCGGCCGGGGCGGAGGTGACCAGCAGGGCGATGCCGTATCTGACGGCGTCGTTGACGGTGTCCCGAGGGAAGGGCTGGCGGGCCCCCGGCGCGAACACCGTCAGGGCAACGCTCCCCTTTGCGCTCATGTGCTTCAGCAGCCGGCCGAGCAAGGAGATGATGCGTCCGCGCAGTTGGAACGACGCGGTGCTGGTGATGAGGATCAGGGAGCCGTCCGGCAGTTGTGCGGGAACGCCGTTTTCCAGCAGTTCTTCGGGCGTGAGCGTCACGACACCGGTGATCTCCGCGGAGGGCGCCACGGTGGCACCCTTCGACGCGAAGGTGATTCTGAGTTCTGGTTTGTCGGTGGGCAGCGAGCCCAGTGTCGTCGGCATGGGGGGCACTCCTGGAGTGAGCCGGGCGAACGCATGAGCGTGGTGGCGCCTTGAGGCGCGGCCGCCGCGTCAGAACCTCATGCGTGGGCTTCCGCATCGCTGCCTCACCGCACGGGGGTTCCGCCGGCCGAGGCCGCTCGGGCGGGAGCGGTCAGAAACAGTGAGGGGCCGCTCGGGCCGGCCCGGGTTGAGGTTGAGGTTGAGCTTCCCTGCCACCGCCATCACGTCTCCTCCTCCCCCGTCTCTTCGCCACGGTTACGCGCAGGGCGCGGACGGGTCGAAAATCCTGGTCGTGCAGTTCCTCCGCCTTGCCCTCAAAACGTAAGGTTGCCGCGCACGGCCGCCGCGCGATCTTCACCTGGCGGCCCCGCAAGCAGGCCTTACAGCCTGTGCACGGCCATGAGCACAAGGTCTCGATCGCAGTCGTGATCCTGCCTTGCGCACACGGGGGTGTCAACTAAAGTACACAGGGCGCGAGTCGGGCGGAGCGAAAGACGGGGTTGTGAGCAGACATCGGGTGGACGAGCTCCGGGATCTTCCCGGCCGCCGTGGCCTGCGGTGAGTCGCGGAGGCCGTCCGTCACTGGCGGAGAAGCTCAAGAGCCTCATGGCTTCCGGGCGGGACGCAAAGGGCCGGCCCTACTCGGTCCGCACGCTGTCGGCGGCAGTCGAGGACCTTCCCGGCGACCACGTCTCCGTCTCGCACGCGTCGATCAACAAGCTGTCCAACGGGTCGCAGGACAATCCCACGATCGCCACCGTCCTCGCTCTGGCCGAGGCTCTGGGGGACGTTCCGCCCGCGCATCTGCTCCCGCACGGGCCCTACAGCGACGTGACCGCACTGCGGGCTTTCGAGGATCCGCGTGCGCGCCACGTCCTCGCTCTCCTCAGCGGTCTGCCCGAGGAATCGATGAACGAGCTCGTCGCCCAACTGGAGCGCAAGCGCGCCGAGTTGGGACTCGATCCGGTGCAGCCGTTCCAGGAGCCCGTCGAGGAACTCCCGCCCCGTCAGCACAAACCGAAGGATCCGCCCAAGCGTGGGCGCGGCCGTCGGCGCAGCGAGGAAGAAATCGCACAGTACGGTGCGGACAGTCTGGAAGGGTTCTGACGTGGACGGCATAGTCTTCGGAACGTGCGCCGTGGTCGGCTTGCTGGTCACGGCACTCTGCGCACGGAGAGCCGTGGGCACTCCACGAGTCTCCACCTGGTCCATAGCCTTCGCGTTCGGGGTCTGCACCCTCGGGGTGCTGTTCGCCGTGCCGACCGTCGCGCAGTGGGCCGAGCGCACCTCGGGGATCGAGAACATCGCGAAGTTGGTCGCGCACATCTGCGCCATCCTGTGGTGCGCGTTCCTGCAGGTGACCATGGTCGACCTGGCGTACCGGCCGGAGTACCTGAAGTGGGCGATCCTTCAGCGAGGGTTCGCCGCCCTCGCCTGGCTGGGGATCATGGTGCCCCTCTTCATGGCGACCAATGACCCCGGTGTCGCCTTCACCACTGCTCACGCGGACAACCCCCAGGTCACCGCGTACTTGCTGATCTACCTCGCCTATGTCCTGATCACATGCGGCGAGTTGGCGTTCATGTGCGGCCGCACCTCGTACCGCAACTGGGGCATCCGTCCTTGGTCCGGCGCGGGATTCGGGCTCTCCGCCGCCGCGGCCGTGCTCGGCGTCGCCTACGCCGTTTCCAAGGGCAGCTACCTCCTGTGCTACGCCTTGGACGTTCCGTGGTCGCTGCGGGTGGAGGAGGCGTTGAGCCCGGCGCTGGCCGGACTGGCGATCCTGTGTCTGTTCTCCGGGCTGACCCTCCCCATGATCGGTGTGCTGCGTGAGCGTCTTCGAGACAAGAAGGTGCTCGCCGCCGGCTGACGTCGCCCTCACATGACTGTGGCCCCGTTCGGTTGCCGAGCGGGGCCACAGTCATGCGGTGCGGTCAGACGCTCGGTCCCGACCGGAAGCTCACGCGCAGGCTCGTCAGTCCGCGGGCCCGCTGGGACCGGCGCCAGGCGGCGGGCCGGTCGCCGTCGAGGGCCAGGTGGGGGTAGCGGTCGAGCAGTGCCGTCAGGGCGATCTCCGTCTCGGCCCGTGCCAGTGGTGCGCCCAGGCAGTAGTGGATGCCGTGCCCCAGGGCGAGGTGTCCGGTGGCGTCGCGTTCGATGTCCGGTCGGTCCGGGGCCGCGAACCGGTCGGGATCACGATTCGCGGCGGACAGCGAGAGCAGCACCGTCTCCCCCGCGGGCACCGTGACGCCGCCCAGCGTGATGTCCTCGGTGGGGAACCGCCGGATGGCGAGCAGGGCGGGCCCCTCGACACGGGCCAACTCCTCCACTGCCGCGGGCGTCTTGGACGGATCCGCGCGGAGGACGGCGAGCTGCTCGGGATGCTGCAGCAGTGTCCAGATCGCGTTGCCGATGAGCTGGATGGTGTTCTCGAATCCGGCGTTGAGGATGAGGAACACCAGGCTCATGAGCTCGTCCTCGCTCAGCCGGCCGTCCTGCGCGTCGTGCGCGGCGATCATGTCGGACAGGAGGTCGTCGGCCGGCTCGTGCCGCTTGTGCGCGATGAGCTCGGCGAAGAAGCGCATCATGGCGCCCATGGCTTCCTTGCCGGCCTGCGGCCGGCCGGGATCCGGGGCGATCAGCGTCTGCACCCAGCCACGGAAGTCTCCGCGCCGCTCGCCGGGCACTCCCAGCAACTCGCAGATCACCGCGATGGGCAGCGGCGCCGCGTACGCGGTGATCAGGTCGGCGGTTCCCTCCGTGCCGAGCGCGTCCAGCAGCTTGTCGGCGATCGCGCGGATCGGGGCGCGCAGCTGCTCCACGCGGCTCGTGGTGAAGGCGCGGCCGACCAGGCGCCGGATGCGGGTGTGGTCCGGCGGATCCATGTTCAGGAGGTTCGCGTCGAGCGCCGACGGCAACTGCAGGCCTTGGTAGTTGCCGGGGAGTGCGTTGGTCTTGTCCAGGGAAAGGCGAGGGTCGGCGAGTCCGGCCCGCACGTCCGCGTAGCGGGTCACGAGCCAGGCCGGTTGCCCGTCCGTTCCCTTGATCCGGTGCACTGGCGACGTGGTCCGCAGCCGGTCGTAGACGCCGTACGGGTCAGAGATCAGATCGTCAGCGAGGTCCATGCCGGTAGCCTAGGCGCCGGTGTTACCAGCGGGTTCGGCGCCCCGCACCGGTGAACAGCCCGGCCTCTGCCCGCTCCGTCGAGTCCACCGTCTCAATTTCCTTCTCTTTCCGATGGGTTCACGGCCGTCCGCGGCAGGACCGAAGGCGAAGCCGGCACCATCAGGTCAGGCCGGGGCGTCGGTGTCCTGCGTGGGGGCCGCGGACACGTCGGGGCCCTGCTCCACCGCCCGCGGGCCCCTCCACATGACCTGCCGGCCATGGCCGTCGAGGTCGAAGACTGCGTGCGTACATGAAGCCGCAGGCCTCGGCGCCGTCCGCCTCAAAAGCCGCCCGGCGCGAGCGCAGCGGCGCTGCGTTCGAGGTCCATTAGGCATACGCACACACGTGTGTGCCCGGCAGTCCCACTGCCGGGCACACAGGGAGAGGGTGCGATCGGGGTTCAGCCCCGCAGCACCCCGATCAGCTCGCTGACGGTACGGATCATGGCCTCGCGGCCGACCGTCAGGTACTTGCGGGAGTCGACCGCGTCGGGGTGCGCAGCGAGGAACTCCCGGATGGCGGCGGTCATCGCGATGTTCAGCGCCGTGCCGACGTTCACCTTGGCGATGCCGCCCCGGACGGCGGCCGTCAGCTCGGCGTCGGGCACGCCGGAGGAGCCGTGCAGGACGAGCGGTACGTCGAGGCCCTCGGCGAGCTGCTTGAGGAGGTCGTGGTCGAGGGCGGCGGTGCGGGTGGTCATGGCGTGCGAGGAGCCGACCGCGACGGCGAGGGCGTCGACGCCCGCGTCCGTCACGAAGGCGCGGGCCTCCCCCGGGTCGGTCCGAGCGCCGGGGGCATGCGCGTCCAGCGGCGCGGCCCCGTCCTTGCCGCCGACCTCGCCGAGCTCGGCCTCCACCCACAGGCCGTGGGCGTGGCCCCAGTCGGCCGCGGCGCGGGTGGCGGCGAGGTTCTCGTCGTAGGACAGGCGCGCGGCGTCGTACATCACCGAGCTGAATCCGGCGTCGACGGCCTGTCGCAGCAGATCGTCGCTCTGTACGTGGTCGAGGTGGAGGGCGACGTCCACGCCGGCCTGTTCGGCGACGGCGGCCGCGGCGCGGGCCAGCGGCAGGAGCCGGCCGTAGCGGTAGCGGACCGCGTTCTCGGAGATCTGGAGGATGACGGGCGCGTCCGCGGTCTCGGCGCCGGCGACGACGGCCTCGACGTGTTCGAGGGTGATGACGTTGAACGCGGCGACGGCGCCGCGCCGGGCCGCGGCCGCGCCGACGAGCGTCCCTGTGGCTGCGAGGGGCACTGCCCCTCCTTTCCGGTGGGCGTGGGAGGGGTCAGTTGGCGTCGAGGATCACCGAGCGGGTGAGGTGGCGCGGCTGGTCCGGGTCGAGGTCCTGGCGTGCGGCGACCGCGACGGCCAGGCGCTGGGCGCGGACGAGCTCGGCCAACGGGTCGAGCCGGCCCTCGACCCAGAGCGCGCCGGTCGCGGCGACCTGCTCGGCCAGGCCCTCGGGCGCCTCGCCGAGCATCCAGGTGGCGGTGCCGGCGGTGGTGACGCTGATCGGGCCGTGGCGGTACTCCATCGCCGGGTACGCCTCGGTCCACGACAGGGAGGCCTCGCGCATCTTGAGCGCGGCCTCGTTGGCCAGGCCGACCGTCCAGCCGCGGCCCAGGAAGGTGAACTGGCCGCATTCCACGAGCCCTTCGGGCAGCGGCTCGGCGAGCGCCGTGCGGGCGTCGGCGACGGCCTGCTCGGTGTGCAGGCCGAGGTGGGCGCGGAGCAGGGTGAGCGCGGTGGTGGCGAAGCGGGTCTGCACGACGGACTTCTCGTCGGCGAAGTCGAGGACGACCAGGTCGTCGGCGGCCGCCTTGATGGGCGTCTCCGGGTCGCCGGTGATCGCGGTGGTGCGGACCGTGCCCTTGAGCGCGGCGAGCAGGTCGAGGACCTCGGTGGTGGTGCCGGACCGGGTCAGCGCCACGACCCGGTCGTACGCGCGTCCGGCCGGGAACTCCGAGGCCGCGAACGCGTCGGTCTCGCCCTGTCCGGCCTGCTCGCGCAGCGCGGCCGCGGCCTGCGCCATGAACCACGAGGTGCCGCAGCCGACGATCGCGACGCGCTCCCCCGCGGCGGGCAGCGCCGCCTCGTGCTGCGCTGCCAGGCCGGCGGCCCGCGTCCAGCACTCCGGCTGGCTGTTCAGCTCGTTCTCGACATGACTCATGCCGTGCCCCACTCCCCGATGTCGCGTGCGCGCCGCGCCAGAACGCGCGATGCTTGTTCCTGCAAGATATAGCGAGCTTTCAAGCAGTATCAAGCATTCCTGCGCAAACGGCTAAGGTCTGTCCGACCGAGCCGATCGACGATTGGAGGCCGCGGATGTCCCGCGACGCCCGCTGGAAGTCCCTCCTGGAGCTGCTCGTCGAGCGCGGCCGCCTCGACGTGGAGGAGGCGGCGGGCGAACTGGGCGTCTCCGCGGCGACGATCCGGCGCGACTTCGACCAGCTCGCGGAGCAGCAGATGCTGGTGCGCACGCGCGGCGGCGCCGTCGTGCACGGCGTCAGCTACGAACTCCCGCTGCGCTACAAGACGGCGCTCGGCGCGGCCGAGAAGGGCCGCATCGCCAAGGCCGTCGCCGAACTCCTCGGCCCGGGCGAGGCGGTGGGCCTGACCGGCGGCACGACGACGACGGAGGTGGCCAGGGCGCTCGCCGTCAGACCGGACCTCGCCTCCGGCACTCCCGCGCTCACCATCGTCACGAACGCCCTGAACATCGCCAACGAGTTGGCCGTACGGCCCCAGTTCAAGATCGTGCTGACCGGTGGCGTCGCGCGCCCGCAGTCGTACGAGCTGATCGGCCCGCTCGCCGACGGGGTGCTCGGCCAGATCACGCTGGACACGGCGGTGCTCGGCGTCGTCGGCCTCGACGTCACCCACGGCGCCTCCGCACACGACGAGGCGGAGGCCGCGATCAACCGGCTGCTGTGCGAGCGGGCGGAGCGGGTGGTCGTCGCGGCGGACTCCAGCAAGCTGGGGCACCGGGCGTTCGCGCGGATCTGCGACGTGGCGCAGGTGGACATCCTGGTCACGGACACCGCGGCGGACAAGGCGCAGCTCGGCCGGTTCGAGGAGGCGGGGGTCCGGGTCGTCGCGGTCTGATCCGACACGGCTCCGGCACGGCGCGCGAAAGGCGCGCGGGGCACCCGCCCCGCGCGCCTTTCGCATGCTCGGGCCCCACCACGGATCCCTCTTGTCCCGAGCGGAAGCAGACCTCTACTCTGACTTTGTGCCGCTACTGAACAAACTCGGGACCGTCAGCGCCGACGGCCCGCGCACCCCGTCCCTGGGCCGACTGCGCCTCGCCCTCACCGTCTTCTTCGCCCTCGACGGCTTCATCTTCGCGGGCTGGGTGGTGCGCATCCCCGCGATCAAGGAGCAGACGGGGGCGTCGGCGAGCACGCTCGGACTCGCCCTGCTCGGGGTGTCGGCGGGCGCCGTCGTCACGATGATGCTGACGGGCGGGCTGTGCCGCCGGTTCGGCAGCCATGCGGTGACGGTGGCCTGCGGCGCACTGCTCCCGCTCACGGTCGCCCTGCCCCCGCTGACGCACTCGCCGCTCACGCTCGGCCTCGTCCTGCTGGTCTTCGGAGCGGCGTACGGCGGGATCAACGTGGCGATGAACAGCGCGGCCGTCGATCTGGTCGCCGCGCTCGGCCGCCCGGTCATGCCGAGCTTCCATGCCGCGTTCAGCCTCGGCGGCATGGTGGGGTCGGGCCTCGGCGGACTGGTGGCGGGGCATCTCTCGCCCACCCGGCATCTGCTGGCGATCACCGTGACAGGGCTCGTCGTCACGGCGGCGGCCGCACCGGCCCTGCTGCGCCACCCCGCGCCGCGCCCGCCGGAACAACTGCGCCAGGACGCGCCGCGCCGCGTCGACCGCAGGACCCGCGGCCTGGTCCTCGTCTTCGGGCTCATCGCCCTGTGCACGGCGTACGGCGAGGGGGCCCTGGCCGACTGGAGCGCGCTGCACCTGACACAGGACCTGCACGCCCACCCGGGTGTCGCGGCCGCCAGCTACTCCTGCTTCGCGTTCGCCATGACGATCGGCCGGCTCTCCGGCACGGCGCTGCTCGAACGGCTCGGCAGGACACGGACGCTGGTGTACGGCGGGGCGATCGGCGCGGCCGGGATGCTGCTCGGCTCGCTCGCGCCCTCGGTGTGGCTGACGCTCGTCGGCTTCGCGGTCACCGGGCTGGGCCTCGCGAACATCTTCCCCGTCGCGGTCGAGCGGGCCGGGGCGCTCGCCGGCCCCACCGGCGTCGCGGCCGCCTCCACCCTCGGCTACGGCGGCATGCTGCTCGGGCCGCCCGCGATCGGCTTCATGGCGGACTGGTTCTCTCTGCCCACGGCCCTGACGAGCGTGGCGCTGCTCGCGGCGGTGGCGGCGTCGATCGGCTTCGCGACCCGTCGCGCGGCGACCACCTGAATCCCGCAAATCCCTGCCGCGGGCCGCGCTCCACCCGGCACACTCGCCTCATGGAGATTGCCGAACACCTTCACGTCCTGGACACGGAGGGCCGACGGCTCGCGGTGGCCGCCGAGCAGGCGGGCGTCGACGCCAAGGTGCCGACCTGCCCCGGCTGGCAGATCCGCGATCTGGTGCGGCACACGGGGATGGTGCACCGCTGGGCGGCGGCGTTCGTCGCCGAGGGCCACACGGCGTACCACCCCGACGGGGGCCTGCCCGACCTCGACGGCGATCCGCTGCTCGACTGGTTCCGGCAGGGGCACGCCCATCTCGTCGACACGCTGACGCAGGCGCCGCCCGACGTGACGTGCTGGGCGTTCCTGCCGGCGCCGTCCCCGCTCGCGTTCTGGGCACGGCGCCAGGCCCATGAGACGACGGTGCACCGGGTGGACGCGCAGTCGGCGCTGACCACGGCGCCGGACCCGATCTCCGAGGACGTCGCGGTCGACGGGATCGAGGAACTGCTGCGCGGATTCCACGCCCGCGGCAGGAGTCGGGTGCGGTCCGACGAACCCAGGGTGCTGCGGGTGCACGCGACGGACGCCGACGCGACGTGGACGGTCCGCATCTCCGCCGATCCGCCGGTGGCCGAGCGGGGCGCGACGGGCGACGCCGACTGCGAACTGGCGGGCCCCGCGGCGCGCCTCTACCTTTCGCTGTGGAACCGGCTGCCCTTCCCGTCCCTGACGGGCGACGCCTCGGTGGCCGCGCTGTGGCGGGAGCACTCGGCGATCACCTAGAGAGCTGACCGGCCCGCCGCGGGCCGTCAGGCGTCGGGCTCCAGCATCCGGCTCAGGACGGCCCGCTGCAGCGGCCGCACCTCGCCGTGCAGGTCGCGGCCCTTCGGGGTGAGGCAGACCCGCACCCCGCGCCGGTCCTCGCTGCACATGCCGCGCTCCACCAGACCGTCCTTCTCCAGACGCCCGATGAGGCGGGACAGGGCGCTCTGGCTCAGATGGACCTGCGTGGCGATCTCCTGCACCCGGAAGCCGGACGTGCCGTCCTCCGCGGTGCCCTCGGCGAGCACGTCGAGGACTTCGAAGTCGCTGGCGCCCAGGCCGTGCTGATGCAGCTCACGGTCGAGCTCGCACATCGTGCGCGCGTGTACCGCGAGGATGTCCCGCCACTGCTCCACGAGGCCCGATGCGGCCCTCGCTTCCGACTTCTGTCCCGCCATGACCGCACCGTAGCAGAAAAGACGCCGTTTGTTGCATTGGAATTAAATGCACTTGCAGTCAATGCATGTGCATGTACTCTGCTCGGCATGACTTCTCCGCTCACCACCGCTCCGTCCTCCCCGGAGGCGTCCCCGGAGCGCTGGTCCCCCCGCCTCTGGGGGACCCTGCTCGTGCTCTGCGCCGCGATGTTCCTCGACGCGCTCGACGTGTCGATGGTCGGCGTCGCGCTGCCCTCGATCGGCTCGGAACTGGACCTGTCGACCGCGACGCTGCAATGGGTCGTCAGCGGCTACATCCTGGGCTACGGCGGCCTGTTGCTCCTCGGCGGCCGCGCGGCCGACCTGCTCGGGCGGCGCCGCGTCTTCCTGATCGCGCTCGCCGTCTTCGCGCTCGCCTCGCTGCTCGGCGGGCTCGTCGACTCCGGCCCGCTGCTCATCGCGAGCCGCTTCATCAAGGGCCTGAGCGCCGCGTTCACCGCACCCGCCGGCCTGTCCATCATCACGACCACGTTCGCCGAGGGACCGGTCCGCAACCGCGCCCTGTCCATCTACACCACCTGCGCCGCCACCGGCTTCTCCATGGGCCTCGTCCTGTCCGGCCTGCTGACGGAGGCGAGCTGGCGCCTGACGATGCTGCTGCCCGCGCCGATCGCCGTCATCGCGCTCCTGCTCGGCCTCAAGCTCATCCCGCACAGCGCCAAGGAGGAGAACCACCGCGGCTACGACATCCCCGGCGCCGTCACCGGGACCGCCTCGATGCTGCTGCTCGTCTTCACCGTCGTCCAGGCGCCGGAGGCCGGCTGGGGTTCGGCCCGCACCCTGCTGTCCTTCCTCGCGGTGGCCGTACTGCTCACCGTCTTCGTCCGCATCGAGCGGCGCTCGCCGGGACCGCTGATCCGGCTCGGCGTGCTCCGCTCCGGCTCACAGATCCGCGCCCAGATCGGCGCCATGACCTTCTTCGGCTCGTACGTCAGCTTCCAGTTCCTCGCGACGCTGTATCTGCAGTCGCTGCTCGGCTGGTCGGCGCTGAGCATGGCCCTCGCGTTCCTCCCGGCCGGCGCCCTGGTGGCCCTGTCGTCGACGAAGGTCGGCGCGATCGTGGACCGCTTCGGCACGCCCCGGGTGATCGCGGTGGGCTTCGCGCTCATGGTGCTCGGCTACGCCCTGTTCCTGCGCATCAGCCTCGACCCGGTCTACGCGGCCGTCATCCTGCCGACGATGCTGCTGATCGGCGCCGCCTGCGCCCTGGTCTTCCCGTCGCTCAACATCCAGGCCACGAACGGCGTCCACGACGACGAGCAGGGCATGGTCTCCGGTCTGCTCAACACGTCCGTCCAGGTCGGCGGCGCGATCTTCCTCGCCGTGGTGACGGCCGTGATCACGGCGAACGCTCCCGAGGGCGCCTCGCCGCAGGCGGTCCTGAACAGCTTCCGTCCCGGCCTCGTGGTCGTCACGGCCGTCGCCCTGGTGGGCCTGCTGGTCACCCTGACCGGCCTGCGCACCCGGCGCACCCAGGACACGGTCGTGATCGTCAAGTCCGTGCAGCAGGAGGCCGACGAGGAGCGCCTGGCGCTGCGCGACTGACTCCACTGCCGAGTTCGGGGGACGGGGCCCACGGGTGACATCTCACCTGCGGGCCCCGCGTGCGGTGCGGGAGGGCGCCACCGGTGGGCCGGACTTCACGGGGTAACCGGGAGGGAAACGTGTCCGGTGGAACCGAGGAGGTACATCCCGTGCACACCTTCAAACGGTGGCTCGACCACAGCCTGGCCGCCCAGGGCGCGCTGATCTTCCTGGTGGGTCTGGGTATCTCCGCCCTGCTCAGGCCGTCGGAGCATCCCGCGTTATGGGTGCTCAAGAGCGTGCTCTACACCGGGATCGCTCTCACCTTCGTGGCCGTGCAGCGGCGCAGGGCCGGCCGGGCGGCCGGCACCGACCAGCGGGGTCTGGTCGAACTCGCCCGGAAGATCCGGCACCGCGAGGCGCCGCGCGACCCCGCCGAGCGAACCGCGATGCGACGCCTGGTCGGCGACCAGCTGGAGCGCGTCGAGCGCGGCCGCCGCTGGCTGCCGTACTGGCTGGGCGCCATGGCACTGATCGCCGCGGGCGTGCTCGTCCTCGGCATCGTCTCCGGGGCGTGGATCCTTCCGGCCGTCTGCGCGGTCGGCATCGCCGTCTTCTGCTCCTGGGTCGTCTGGATGCGCCGCCGTTCCCTGGCCCGGCTGCACGCCATGGAGACGGCCCTGCGGGACGAGGGCGGGTACGTGCCTCAGCCCAGCCAGCCTGGCCGCACCAGCCCCGACTCATAGGCGAGGACGACCAGTTGGGCCCGGTCCCGGGCCCCCAGCTTGACCATCGTGCGGCTCACGTGGGTCTTCGCGGTGAGGGGGCTGACCACCAGGCGGCGGGCGATCTCCTCGTTGGACAGGCCGATGCCGACGAGCGCCATCACCTCGCGCTCGCGCTCGGTCAGCCCGGCCAGCGGAGCGGCGGCGGGCTCCTTGGACCGGGCCGCGAACTCCGCGATCAGACGCCGGGTGACACCCGGCGAGAGCAGCGCGTCGCCGTGCACGACGGCCCGTACGGCCCGCAGCAGTTCCTCCGGTTCGGTGTCCTTGACGAGGAACCCGGAGGCTCCGGACCGGATGGCCTCGAAGACGTACTCGTCGAGCTCGAAGGTGGTGAGCATGACCACCTTCACCGCCGCCAGGTCCGCGTCCTCGCCGATCCGCCGGGTCGCGGCGAGCCCGTCGAGGAGCGGCATCCGGATGTCCATGAGGACGACGTCGGGGTGCAGTTCGCGCACCATCCGCACAGCTTCCTCGCCGTCGGCGGCCTCCCCCGCGACCTCGATGTCGCTCTGCGCGTCGAGGAGGGCCTTGAATCCGGCGCGGACGAGCGACTGGTCGTCGGCGAGCAGAACACGGATCACCGGGGTGCCTCCGATGAGGACGAGGGCGGGGACGGCTCCGCGGGCGGGGCCGACGGGACGGATGTGAGCGGCAGTTCGGCGACGACGCGGAAGCCGCCGTCGGGGCGCGGGCCCGCCTGGATCGTGCCACCGAGGGCGGCGGCACGCTCGCGCATTCCGGCGAGTCCGTTGCCGCTGCCGCCCGCCTCGGCGTGACTCGTGGGCCCGTCGTCGTCGACGGTGAGCGTCAACAGGCCCTTTCCGTGATGCAGTCGGACCCGTGCCCGGCGCGACTCGGAGTGCCGTACGACATTGGTGAGCGCCTCCTGCACGATCCGGAACGCGGCGAGGTCGGCGCCCGGGGACAGCGCCGCCCGCTCCCCGTCCGTGCGCACGTCGACGGTGAGTCCGGCGGCTTCGGCCTGCTCGACGAGTTCCGGGAGCCGGTCGAGTCCCGGCGCCGGCGCCCGCGGCGCGTCACCGGGCGCCCGGAGTGTGTCGAGCACCTGCCGGACCTCCCCCAGCGCCTCCTTGCTCGCGGCCTTGATGGTCGTCAGCGCGGTGCGTGCCTGTTCCGGATCAGAGTCGAGGAGGGCGAGCCCGACGCCCGCCTGCACGTTGATCACGGAGATCGAGTGCGCGAGGACGTCGTGCAGTTCCCGGGCGATGCGCAGCCGCTCCTCGTCGGCCCGCCGCCGCGCGGCCCGCTCCCGCTCCGCCCGCGTCTGCTCCCACTGCTCGCGCCGCACCCGGGCCAGCTCGGCGACGGCGACGACAGCCAGCACCCATGCCGCGACGAAGCCCTCCTGCCCCCAGGATCCGGGTCCGTCCCCGGCGGGCGGCAGATACGCGTACAGCCAGTGGCCGATCGCGAGGTGCGCGGCCCAGAACAGCCCCACGGCCAGCCAGGCCGCGCGCCGGTGCCCGGCGACGATCGCCGAGAAGCAACCCAGCGCCACCACGAGGAACACCGGCCCGTACGCGTAGCCGCCTCCCAGGTAGACCGCCGTGCACAGCGCCGTACCGAACGCGACCAGGACCGGGTACCGGTGCCGCCACAGCAGCAGCAGTCCGCCGGCGAGCAGCAGCAGCCGCGCGAGGACGTCCAGGGGGACGCGCTCCGCCTGACCGTGCGCGGCGAAGTTCGAGCCGATGAGGACGAACGCGGTCACCAGCACCGTGGAACGCCAGGGCAGTCGGCCGCCGCCGGTCCGGTTCCACCACGCGGGCCCCCGGTCGCCCCACGGTGGCCCCTGCCGCAGCCACGGCGGTCCGCCCCATGACCGGGGCGGACCGCCGTCGCGCGCTCGCTGCTCGTCCATGCCGCAACGCTAAGGCTCCCGGGCCGCGCGGGGCGTCCGCCGGGCGAGGTGATCACGAGTACTCCCCGGGGAGTACGCCGGAACGGCCCCGGACCCTGGCTACCTCAGACCCGGGCTACCTCAGCAGACCGACCCCGTGGGCGAGTCCCGTGACGGCTTGGGTGAAGAACGCGGCGCGGTCCTCGACGACCCGGTTGAACTGGCCGAACAGCTCGAAGCCGATGAGCCCGAACAGTTGCGCCCACGCGGCGACGAGCGCGGCCGCCACCGCGGGCGGGAGGTCCGGCGCGACATCGGCGGCGATCCGCTCGGCCTCGGCACGCAGCTGGGCCGACAGCGGAGGCAGCGCGAGTCCCTTGCCCTCGTGGGCGTCGCGGACGATCGCGATGAGCAGCAGACCGACCCGGGAGGCCGCCGGGACCGTGGTCATCGGGGCGGTGTATCCGGGCACGGGCGAGCCGTAGATCAGCGCGTACTCGTGCGGATGTTCCAGGGCCCACGCCCGCACGGCCTGGCACACGGTGACCCAGCGACGGATGGCCGTCGGGTCCTCGCCGACCTCGCGGAACGCCTCGTCCGCGGCCTCGGCCGCCGCGCCCAGCGAGTCGTACGCGTCGATGATCAAGGCCGTCAGCAGCTCGTCACGGCTGGGGAAGTAGCGGTACAGGGCCGAGGAGACCATGCCGAGTTCGCGGGCGACGGCGCGCAGCGAGAGCTTGGCGGCGCCGTCGTCGGCGAGCTGTCGGCGCGCCTCGTCCTTGATCGCGACGGTGACCTCCTGCCGCGCGCGGGCGCGGGCTCCCTGCGTGACGCGTGGCGGCGTGCTGCGGCTCTCACTCATGCGGGCCAGTGTCGCACGATGCGGGAGCACTGCCCACACTGCGGAACGTCGCACTAAAAAGAGAGCACTGCTCTTGCCGTGGATCACTGATCCGAGGCAGACTGCTCTCAAGCGAGAGCACCGCTCTCACACATCTCCCTGGGGGAGCCCATGTCCACGTCAGCGCACGTCCAGAAGCCCGGCTGGTTCACCGTCAACGTCCTGAACCGCTCGGTGGCCTGGCTGACCCGCCGGGGACTCAGCGTCTGGGGCTCCCGGGTGCTGGCCGTCCGCGGCCGCAAGAGCGGCGCGTGGCGCACCACCCCGGTCAATCTCCTGACCGTCGACGGTGAGTCCTACCTCGTCGCCCCGCGCGGTCACGTGCAGTGGACGCACAACATGCGGGCCGCGGGCGGCGGGGAACTGCGCCTGGGCAAGCGGGCCGACGCGTTCACCGCCACCGAGATCGCCGACGACGACAAGCCCGCACTGCTGCGCGCCTACCTCAAGCGCTGGAAGGCGGAGGTCGGCGTGTTCTTCAACGGGGTGGGTCCGGACTCGTCCGATGAGGAGTTGCGCCGCATCGCCCCGGACCACCCCGTATTCCGCGTCACGCTCACGGGCTGAGCCGCGTCAGGCGTCGAACCGCGACAGCGCCCGCCCCGCCATCGGATGCGTCCGCACGAGCTCGCCCAGCGTCGAGGAGCCGCGGGTGATCCTCGCGAACGCGTTCCACGCGGGGCGGAAGCCGGTCAGGGCCGCGTGCAGCAGACCGGGCTTGCGCTCGAAGACCTTCAGCATGCGCTTGCCGACGGCCATTTCGACGCCGAGGCCGGCCTTGATGGCGAACGCGTAGTTCAGCGCCTGGCGGCGGGCGTCCACGGCGTCGTGCGCCTCAGAGATGCGCACCGCCCACTCCCCCGCGAGCCGCCCCGAGCGCAGCGCGAACGAGATGCCCTCGCGGGTCCAGGGTTCGAGCAGCCCGGCCGCGTCACCGCACACCAGGACCCGTCCGCGGGAGAGCGGCGAGTCGTCGGCGCGGCAGCGCGTCAGGTGCCCGGAGGAGACCGACGGTTCGAACCCGGCGAGCCCGAGCCGCCCGATGAAGTCCTCCAAGTACCGCTTGGTGGCGGCGCCTTCGCCGCGCGCCGAGATCACGCCGACCGTCAGGGTGTCGTCCTTCGGGAAGACCCAGCCGTAACTGCCGGGCATCGGCCCCCAGTCGATGAGGACACGGCCGCGCCAGTCGTCGGCGACCTCCTGCGGAACCGGGATCTCGGCCTCCAGGCCCAGGTCGACCTGGTCGAGCTTGACCCCGACGTGCGCTCCTATGCGGCTGGCGCTGCCGTCCGCGCCGACCACGGCCCGCGCGAACACGGTCTCGCCGTCCTGGAGCACCACCGCGACGGTGCGCCGGTCGGGCACCGTGGATCCGTGCTGCTCGACCCGTGTCACGGTGACGCCCGTGCGCAGTTCGGCGCCGGCCTTCTGCGCGTGCTCGACGAGCTGCGCGTCGAACTCGGGCCGGTTGATGAGCCCGAACAGCATGGTCCTGGAGCGGCGGGTACGCCCGTACTTGCCGTTCAGGGAGAACGTCACCGCGTTGATCCGGTCCTTGAGCGGCAGCTCGAAGCCCGGCGGGAGCGAGTCCCTGGACGGGCCGATGATGCCGCCGCCGCACGTCTTGTAGCGGGGCAGTTCTGCCTTCTCCAGGAGCAGGACCCGTCGTCCGGCGACCGCGGCCGCGTACGCGGCGGACGCCCCCGCGGGGCCGGCGCCCACCACGACGACGTCCCACACCTCCATGGCCCGCTCGTCGTCCATGTCGTTGCCGCCCGTCGAGTTCTCGCTGCTCACGATGGTCTACTGCTCCCGATCCAGCTGCCTGCCGCACGTTTCCCAGGCATCCTACGGCGGGCGCTCGCGTGACCTGCTGTGGGAGGATCATCGGCGCACCCCGCACAACGTCGCACCCACAAGGAGCGTGCCCATGTCGCCGCATCCGATCGCCGCATCCGTCGCCTCGCTCATGCCGCGCGCGAAGGCCGAGCTGACCGAACTGGTGGCTTTCAAGTCGGTGGCCGACTTCGAGCAGTACCCGCGCAGCGAGAGCGAGGGCGCCGCGAACTGGGTCGCGGACGCGCTGCGCGCCGAGGGCTTCGAGGACGTCGCGCTGCTCGACACCCCGGACGGCACCCAGTCGGTGTACGGCTTCCTGCCCGGCCCCGCGGGCGCGCCGACGGTGCTGCTGTACGCGCACTACGACGTGCAGCCGCCGCTGGACGAGGAGGCGTGGGTGACGCCCCCGTTCGAGCTGACCGAGCGGGCGGACGGCCGCTGGTACGGGCGCGGCGCTGCCGACTGCAAGGGCGGCGTCCTGCTGCACCTCCTGGCGATCCGCGCGCTGAAGGCGAACGGCGGGGTCCCGGTCGGCGTCAAGGTGATCGCCGAGGGCTCCGAGGAGCAGGGCACCGGCGGCCTGGAGCGCTACGCCGAGCAGCACCCCGAGCTGCTGACGGCGGACACGATCGTGATCGGCGACGCGGGCAACTTCCGTGTCGGTCTGCCCACCGCGACGGCGACGCTGCGCGGCATGACCCTGGTCCGCGTCCAGGTCGACACCCTCGAGGGCAATCTGCACTCCGGCCAGTTCGGCGGCGCGGCACCCGACGCGCTGGGCGCGCTGGTGCGCGTACTGGACTCGCTGCGCGCCGAGGACGGCTCCACCACCGTGGACGGTCTGGGATCGGCGGAGTCCTGGGACGGGCTGCAGTACGAGGAGGAGGCGTTCCGCAAGGACGCGAAGGTGCTGGACGGGGTCGAGCTGATCGGTTCGGGCACGGTCGCGGACCGCATCTGGGCGCGGCCCGCCGTGACGGTGCTCGGCATCGACTGCCCGCCGGTGCTCGGCGCGACGCCGTCCGTGCAGGCGAGCGCCCGCGCGCTGATCAGCCTGCGCGTGCCGCCGGGCACCGACGAGGCCGAGGCGACGAAGCTCCTGATGGCGCACATCGAGGCGCACACCCCGTGGGGCGCGCGGGTGAAGGTGGAGCAGGTCGGCAAGGGCCAGCCGTTCCGGGCGAACACCTCCAGCCCCGCGTACACCGCGCTGGCGGAGGCCATGGCGGAGGCGTACGACGGCCAGGAGATGCAGTACGCGGGCCAGGGCGGCTCGATCCCGCTGTGCAACACGCTGGCCTCGCTGTACCCGCAGGCGGAGATCCTGCTGATCGGCCTGAGCGAGCCGGAGGCACAGATCCACGCGGTGAACGAGAGCGTGTCGCCCGAGGAGCTGGAGCGCCTGTCGGTGGCGGAGGCCCGGTTCCTGCAGAAGTACGCGGCCGCCAACTGACCCTGGCGGCTTCTCTGCCGGGAGCCAAGTCGTACGCGGTCGGGTGCGCGTCCTCCTTACGGTCGCCGCATGACGACCACCACACTGACGGACATCATCGATCTGACGCCCCGGCTCCGCCTCCTGCGCTTCACCGTGGGACAGGCCTATCTCTGGCGCGACGGCGCCGAGTTGACCCTGGTCGACGCGGGCCCGGCCGGAGCCGGGCAGCCGATCGCCGACGCCGTACGCGACTGGGGGCACGCCCCCGAGGACGTACGGCGGATCGTGCTCACCCACTTCCACGAGGATCATGCGGGCGGGGCCGGGGAGTTCGCGCGGCTGGGCGGGGCCGAGGTGTACGCGCACCGGCTCGACGCGCCGTTCGTGCGCGGGGAGGCGACGGAGCCGGAGCCGGTCCTGGAGGACTGGGAGCGCCCGTTCTTCGCGCAGGCGCAGGCCCAGCTGCCGCCCCGGCCGGCACATCCCGTACTCCCGTCGTCCGTGCAGGAGTTGGCGGACGGCGACGTCCTGGATTTCGGGGGCGGGGCGCGGGTGGTGGCCGCTCCGGGACATACCGACGGCTCGATCGGGCTCGAACTCCCGCAGCACGGCGTGTTGTTCACCGGTGACGCGGTAGCCGCGTCACCGGTGGACGGACAGGTGATGCTCGGCGTCTTCAATCTGCACCGCGAGCAGGCCGTGGCCTCGTTCCGTCGGCTCGCGGCGCTGGACAGCGAGGTGGCGTGCTTCGGGCACGGCGACCCGGTGACGGACGGTGCGGCCGCGGTGCTGCGGGCGGCAGCGGCGGCCTGCGAACCGGCCTGACCCTCCTCACCCCACGGGCACTCCGGCCTCCAGATAGTGCGCGGCGCCGCGTTCACGCGCCCGCAGGGCCCAGCGCAGCCGCTCGTAGCGGACCGGTGGCAGCAGCGCGGCCGCCTCGCTCTCGCTCACGAACCGCCAGCCCCGCAGCTCCGGTCCGGGCAGCAGGACGTGCCGGGCCTCGGCGCTCGTGAGCAGCCCGCCGTCGAAGAGCAGCCGCAGGCCGCCGTAGGCGGGCGGCACCGGGGACTCCCAGTCGACG
This sequence comes from Streptomyces sp. YJ-C3, assembly GCF_053891275.1. NCBI lineage: Bacteria > Bacillati > Actinomycetota > Actinomycetes > Kitasatosporales > Streptomycetaceae > Streptomyces > Streptomyces sp. YJ-C3. Next base: position 5,461,254 of record NZ_CM132685.1, read on the forward strand.
ACCAACAGGCTCGGGACATCGGCCAGTTGGATGCCTATCTCCTCGGCGACCTCCCGCATCCCGGCGCGGGCGGGCGCCTCACCCGCTTCGACGACGCCGCCGGGGAACTCCCAGCCCGGCTTGTACGTCGGGTCGACGAGCAGGACCCGCCCCTCCTCGTCGAAGAGCAGCACGCCCGCGGCGACCGTCTCGGCGGTCGGCTCGGGCGTCTGCACGATGCCGCACGGGGGCGCGTCCCCGGTGCGCACCGCGGCGGCGATCCGCACGGCGGTGTCGTGCGGGGTCAGCGCGCCGTTGTCCACGAGATAGGCGTCGGCGGTGAGCCAGCCCGCGAGGGCGGCCCGGTACGGCCCGATGTCGGCGGGCAGTTCGCCGCCGGGGTCACGCCCGCGCAGGATCGTTTCCCCTGGAGCAAGGAGCACATGGCACACAGGAATCCGCCGGGCAGCGAGACCGCCGAAGATCTCGTCCCGGTACTCCTGGCGCAGCAGCCCCATCGGCACCACCAGCACCCCGCCCAGTTCGGCGAGCAGGGCCGCCGCGGTGTCCACCACGAGTCTGCGCCAGATCGATAGATCCTGATGGTCGCTCACCTCGGCGAGCCGCTTGGGCGGCAACAGCCGCTCGAGCGCGCCGTCGATCACCTCGGGGTCGAAGAGCGTGCAGTTCGGGATCAGATCGATCAGCTCCCGTGCGGTGGTGGTCTTCCCCGCGCGGGACGCACCGTTGACCCAGACGATCACGGTTCCCCCTCTTCTGTTGGCCCCCTGAGGCTTGCCCGCAACACCCTGTCACGGAAACCAGGCGCTGATGAGGGGGCTGATCCGCGGGCCACCGGCCCCGCGGACCTGGGCAGCCGTGCCGCTGCCGGGCCCGTCCCGGGCGGCCCCGGGCCCTCAGCCGTCACCCAGGAGACCCAGCGCCCGCCGCAGATCGGCGCGCTCCCGGTGGTGCGCCCCGGTCATGCCGAGCGCGCCGGCGGCCTCGACGTTCTCCAGCCGGTCGTCCACGAACAGGCACCGGTCGACGGCGACTTCGGCCCGCGCGGCCGCGATCGCGTAGATCTCCGGGTCCGGTTTGGCCACACCGACCCGGGCGCTGCTGACGACGTGGTCCGCGAGATCCGAGAGCCCCATCGCCTCGAGGTCACGCTCCAGGTCCGGCGTCGCGTTGGTCACCAGCACCAGGGGCACCTGGCGCCGCGCCCGGCGCAGCAGGGACACGACGACGTCATCGGCCCGGAAGGGCGCATCGGCGAGCGCCTGCCCCAGCGCGCGGGCGCGCCCGGGCAGGACCTGGTCGCATAGTGCCGAGGTGATGGCGTCCGTCCACTGCGCCGTGGTGATGCGGCCGAGGAGGAGCGGCAGGTCGATGTCGGGGGCGTAGGCGACCGCCGCGGTGGTGCCGACGGCGAGGCCCGCGGCGCGTTCCAGCTCCGCCAGAGGAGTCATGTCGTAGAAGCGGATGACGTTGTCGACGTCGCAGAGCACCGCGTCGAAGGGTCTGCTCTTGGTCTTCCCGGAAGCCGTCACGCCCTTTGACCAGCACAGCCGTCCCCTGCCGCCCGACGGCCGTCGGACACCTGCAACGGCAACCTGATGACTCCCCGTGGTTCATAAGTCGGAGGCACGTTGTCAGTGCCGCCCGCTAGTCTCTTCACATGATCCCCACCGAGAGCCGTGGTTCCGTGCGGTCTGCCGACGAGTTGAACGAGCAGATCCGTGGCCTCATGGCGCGCTCCGGCGGGCGGTTGAGCGAGTCACAGCGCCGGGAGTACGAGATTCTCGTCGTGGAGTGGGCGGCCGCGGTCCGCGGGGAGATCGTGAAGGCCGCCTAGGCGTGTTCTCGCACCGGGCCCACGTCTCGCCCTAGGCCGTGTCGGTCCTGGTCGGTGATGCTGCGTAGGCCTCGCGGACGGGTGCGGGAACACGCCCGCGGTCGTGGACGAGACAGCCGTGCGCACGCGCCCACAGACGGACGGGCTCACCCTCCGGACGGGGATCGAGCCGGCGGGCTCCGCCAGGTCCGCTCCGGTCACCCGAGGACACTCCTTCCCACTGGTCCGCCACATCCTGGAAGAAGGCGGACAGCGAGGTGTACTCGTCCTTTTCGGGGGACGAACCCTCGGTCCAGGACCCCACGGTTCCGGTGCGTGCGTCGAGGAACGTGCCGTAGAAGCCGTCGAGCTCCGCGGCGATGGGCACCCACTCCGTGCGCCAGGAAGGGGATTCAGGGTCACCGGACGGTGCCGCCTCCTCCATGGCCGTCTTGTGGCGGTAGACACGCTCGACGTCCGTGAGACCGAGCAGGAGTCCGCCACCGGGTAGGACTCCCGGGCATCCCAACGCCACCGGACACGAGCGGACATCAGCCGGCCCGCCGGCATCGATGTCGGTCATCAGAAGCCACTGCCGCATCTCCCTCGGCAGCTTCAGACCCATGCGCCGTTCGGCTTCACTGATGGCCGTCTGGTTCCCCGGGTCGCCGAGGGCGGCGAACACATCAGGGCGTGTCGCTCCAGCCACGCGGTCACCCGGCCCCATGCCTGCCTACGTCTCCCGCCTCGGACATCGGTATCCCACTCATGGGCAGACCGTACGCGGACCACTGACAACGGATGGTCACCGGCCGCGCACCCGACGACCGACACCGACGGGCCCGTCAGGCCCCTGCAGCCACCCGCCGCAGCCCGTCGGCCGCCGCCGGGGACAGCGTCGCCTCGTCCAGCCCGGCGAGCGGACGCCACTCCACCGCCTCCGTCGTCCCTTCCTGTTCCACGACTTCCGGCGCGTCCCCCTTGAGCTCGACCGCGTAGAACAGCGCGATCAGGTGCCAGTGGACCCCGCCGCGTCGGACCGTGTACGCGCGGCTGTCGACGAGGCGGGCGTCGACGAGTTCCAGGCCGGTCTCCTCACGGAGTTCCCTCGCCAGCGCCTCCACCGGCTGCTCGCCGTGGTCGATCCCGCCGCCCGGCAGATGCCACAGACCGGGTTCGAAGACCGGTGACGTGTCGGAGAGGCGGGCGAGCAGGACGTGCCCTTCCTCGAGCGCCAGGGCGTACGCCGAGACGCGGGTCCGCGACCGCACCTCCATGCTGCTTCCCCTCCCTCGGGCGGCCACCTGGGGCGGCCGTGGCGAGAAGCACTCTACGGGGCACCCGCCCGCCGTCTTGGGGACAGAACGGCGGGCGGGCTTCCGCTGTGGGCGGCCGGGGGGCTCGGCGCAGCCCGCGACTCCGGCGACCGAGAGCCGGAGACGGATGGCGGGAGTACCGGAAGGCCGGGGTGTCCAGCCGCTGCCCGACGGCGGACCACCGGCCCATGACCGGCCTCCCGGTGTTCCCGCCAGTCAGTCAAGCGCAGCCGCACGGACGGCAGAAGCGTGTGCGCGGGCGCCGTTGCGGCACTGCGTTCACACGGGGTGTGCGGCAAACACACGGTCCGCGCGGCACGGCGCGCTAACCGGCCAGCGCCGCCCGGATCTGGCGCGACGTCTGTTCCGCGATCCGCGGGCTGGTGGCGGCGTACGCCGTGTACGCGCTGAGCCCGCTCGTCAGGGCCCAGCCGCGCCCGCGCAGCCACATCGCGTCGTCCGCGCCGAGTGCGCGGCGGAAGACCGCGCGGGTGTCCGGCGCCATCAGCGTGAAGGCGATCATCAGGTCGACGGAGGGGTCTCCGAGGCCGAATCCCCCGAAGTCGATGACCGCGGAGAGGCGGCCGTCGACGGTCAGCAGATTTCCGGTGTGGAAGTCTCCGTGGAACCACACCGGTGGTACCTGATGGCCGGCGAGGCCAGTGCGGCGTCCCACAGTGCCGTCATCGCGGGCCCGTCGAAGACGTCGCAGACCGCGGCGATGGCGGCCCGCGTGCTCCCGTCCCGCTGGGCCAGTACGGCGCCGGAGGTGTCCGGGCCGCCCTCCGGCCCTCCGTTCGCCCCCGGGTCGAAATCCTGCAACGCCAGGAGGAAAGCGGCCAGTTCACGGGCCGTATCCGTCGAGTCGCCGAGCCCCTCGACCGTGGCCACCTCGCCGTCCAGCCAGCATGTCACCGCCCACGACCACGGGTAGCCGAGCGCGGGCCGGCCCACCGCGACCGGGACCGGCACCGCCAGCGGAAGCCGCGGGGCGAGCCGCGGCAGCCAGTACTGCTCCTTCTCGGCCTGCCCGATGGCCCCGGAGTGCCGGGGCAGCCGGACCGACAGTTCGTCGCCCAGGCGGTGGATGACATGGTCCGACCCGGCCGGATCGACCGGCTTCAGGGGCAGCTCGGCCCACTGCGGGAACTGGGTGTCGACCAGGCGTCTGACCAGCGCGGTATCGATGGCGGGTCGACGGTCGGGGGCGCGCACTGTGGCCAAGTCGGCTGCTCCTGGCGAAGATGTGGGGTGGGGGGTACCGGACCGGTCCATGACAGCGGTCCGAACCCCTGCAGTCGAACGATTTTCCTAAACATCAGGCTCTTCAAAAGTCAAGCACTTCTGCATCATTTCACTCCATCAAGTGATGCGAAGGCGTCGGGAATCGTTACGCCACGACGCCGCGCGGGAAGTGCCGATACGGTGTCCGACCAGGCGCCCCAGCCCCCGGCGACCTCCCGAATCGTTCGCACGAATCATGTGGCAGCGCGGACGGCTCCCCAGGAGCCGGACAGGTGCTCGGCCCGGGGGGACCGATGCGACAGGGCAACCAACAGGACTTCCTCTTCGATGACTTCGGAGACTTCGACGGCATCACCGACATGTCAGGCCTCGACGAATCCGTGTGCGCTCCCGTGGTGCACACACCTGGCGACTGCGCCGTCATCGAACTCAACGGCGAGATCGACCTCCTGGCCTTCCAGCGGATGGCCCCGCTGCTCGACACCGTGGCGGCGGGCCCGTACCGCGTCGTGGCGATCGACCTCACCGGCACCACGTTCTTCGACTGCTCCGGGCTCTCGCTCCTGGTGCGCGCGCACCGCAGAGCCTCGGGACGCGGCGGACGCGTCGCGGTGGTCTGCCGCCACCGCCTGACACTCCGCATCATCGAACTCTCCGGACTGACACAGCTGTTGAATCCGGTGGCGACGCTGGACGAGGCGTTGCGCTGAAGCCGGGAGCGGTCCTGGGGCGGCGGCCGGAGCCACCGCCCCAGGACCGCTGAGCACATCCGATGTCCCGCGAAGGCGCGCGGCAAGACGGACGGCGTCGGCCAGCGGCTGCGTCACGCCCCGTTCTCGGGCTCTTCGGACTCCCCGGGACGCAACTCAACACAACCGAACGCGAGACCGCATCTCACGCTCAACTCTCGTGTTCCTGAAGGGTTCTGACGCGATATCAAGCACCTCCTACCGCTCCCCTTCCAACACACTCCAACACGCTCTACCGTAAACGCGCGTCAGTGACACGTACATGCAGTGATCCAACCTTTCGGGAGTACGGAGGAACGTAACCATGCGTCGTCTTCCCACCCGCAGCCCCGGTGCCGTCCGGCGAAGAGTCGTCGGAGCACTGGCCGTGGCGGTGCTGGGCGCCGGCGGACTCGTGGCGGCACCCGCATCCGCCACCGCGTCCGCACCCGCGCCCCGCGCCGCGTCCGACGAGTCGTCCCCCGCGCTCGACGACGGGCCGGCCCTCACCCCGCCCATGGGCTTCAACAACTGGAACTCCACGCACTGCCGCGCGGACTTCGACGAGGCCATGGTGCAGGGCATCGCCGATCTGTTCGTGGACAAGGGGCTCAAGGACGCCGGGTACCAGTACGTGAACCTGGACGACTGCTGGGCCCTGCCCGAGCGCGACGCGGACGGGAAGCTGGTGCCCGATCCGGCCCGCTTCCCCCAGGGGATCAAGGCGGTCGCGGACTACGTCCACGCCAAGGGGCTCAAGCTCGGCATCTACACCAGCGCCGGGACCAAGACCTGCAGCGACATCGGTTTCCCGGGCGCGCTCGGCCACGAGTACAGCGACGCGCAGCAGTTCGCCGACTGGGGCGTCGACTACCTCAAGTACGACAACTGCAACAACCAGGGCGTCGACGCCAAGCAGCGCTACACGACGATGCGCGACGCCCTGCGCGCCACCGGGCGCCCCATCGTCTACAGCATCTGCGAATGGGGCGAGAACAAGCCGTGGGAGTGGGCCGCGGACGTCGGGCAGCTGTGGCGCACCACGGGCGACATCAGCGACAGCTGGGGCTCGATGCTGTCGCTGATGAAGCAGAATCTGCCGCTCGCGCCGTACGCGGGACCCGGTCACTGGAACGACCCGGACATGCTGGAGGTCGGCAACGGCGGCATGACGGACACCGAGTACCGCACCCATTTCTCGATGTGGGCGGTCATGGCGTCGCCGCTGCTGATCGGCACGGACCTGCGCACGGCGTCGGACACGACGTACGAGATCCTGTCCAACCGTGACGTGATCGCCGTCGACCAGGACCCGCTGGGCAAGCAGGGCTCCGTGGTCTCGTCCGAGGGCGGCCGCTGGGTCGTGTCCAAGGAGATGCGGGACGGCAGCCGCGCCGTGGCCCTGTTCAACGAGACGGGCTCCGCGCAGCGCATCGCGACCTCGGCGAAGGCGGTCGGGCTGCCCTCCGCCACCGCGTACGTCGCGCGCGACCTGTGGCAGCACAAGAACGTCAACACGGCGGGCACGCTCGCGGCGACGGTCCCCGCGCACGGCACGGTGCTGCTGCGCGTGGCCGCCGACCCGAAGTGGTCCACGTATCCCCCGGCCGCCGAACTCGGCCTGGACGAGGGCGTGTTCGTCGAGCCGGGCGGCTCCACCGGGACCACCGCCACGTTCGCGAACCTGGGCCGCACCGCGGCCCGTGACGTCGCCGTGTCGGTGAGCGGGCCGGCGGGCGAGGGCTGGAAGGTCGAGGCGTCCGGGCCGACGAAGGCATCCGTGGTGGCGAGCGGGAAGTCGCTGCGGACCCGATGGACGGTGAGCGCTCCGGCGGGCGCGGCCACGGGGTCGTACGACCTCACGCTGCGCGCCACGTACCGGTCGCCGCAGGGCACGAAGGTCACCAGTACGGTCCCGGTGACGGCGGCCGTCGCGACAGCGCCGCCGAGCGGTACCGCGTCCCTGGGCGAGCTGCCCTGGCTCGCGACGTCCAACGGCTGGGGTCCGGTCGAGCGCGACTCCAGCAACGGCGAGAGCGACGCGGGCGACGGGAATCCGCTCACCATCGGCGGGGTGGTGTACGCCAAGGGTCTCGGCGTCCATGCCGCCAGTTCCGTGGACTACTACGCGGCGCGTTCCTGCGAACGCGTCACCGCGCAGGTCGGCGTCGACGACGAGAAGGGCACGAAGGGCACCGTCGCCTTCGAGGTGTGGGCCGACGACCGCAAGGTCGCGTCGACCGGCGTGCTCACCAACTCCGATGCCCCGCAGGCCCTTTCGGCCGATGTGACAGGGGCCCAGCTGGTGCGGCTCGTCGTCACGGACGGCGGCGACGGGGTCGACTCGGACCACGCGGACTGGGGCGACGCGCAGCTGCACTGCTGAGCGGGGCCCCGGTCGGGGGCGTGCGGGTCCCGTCCCGCACGCCCTCATCCGCAGTCGGTGCCGGGCGGGCGCGGTCGCTCCGTCAGACGGCCTGGTGGCGCGCCCGGTTCACGGCGGAGCCGGACCGCAGCGCGGCGGCCGCCGCGCCCACGAGCCCCGCGTCGGTGCCGGTGGACGCCGGGGCGACCGTGAGGCGCCGCACGAAGGACAGCGTGGCGTAGTCGCGCAGCGCGCGGCGCAGCGGGGCGAAGAGGACGTCGCCCGCCTTCGCCACTCCTCCGCCGATCACCGCGATGTCGATCTCGACGAGCGTCGCCGTCGCCGCGATGCCGGCCGCGAGGGCCTGGGCCGCCCGCTCGAAGGACGCCAGGGCCGCCTTGTCGCCGGCGTGTGCCGCACGGGCCACGGCGGCGGCGGAGGCGTCCCCGTCGGCCTCCGGTCGCCAGCCGTCGGCGAGGGCACGGCGGGCGATGTTGGGGCCGCTCGCGATGCGCTCCACGCAGCCGCGCGCCCCGCAGGGGCACGGGTCGCCGTCGAGGTCGACGCTGATGTGGCCGATGTGGCCCGCGTTGCCGGTGGGGCCGGGGTGGAGCTGTCCACCCAGGATCAGGCCGCCGCCGACGCCGGTGGAGACCACCATGCACAGCGCGTTGTCGTGGCCGCGCGCCGCGCCCTGCCAGTGCTCGGCCGCCGTCATGGCCACGCCGTCGCCGACGAGTTCGACCGGCAGGCCGTCCGTGGCGGCCGCCACGCGCGAGACCAGGGGGAAGTCGCGCCAGCCCGGCACGTTCACCGGGCTGACCGTGCCGGCCGAGCGGTCCACCGGGCCGGCGCTGCCGATGCCGACGGCCCGCGTCCGGGGCCACAGCTCGGACACCGTCAGCTCGGTGAGCACCGCCTCCACCGCGCCCATCACCGTCTCCCCGTCCTCCTGAGCGGGGGTCGGCCGCTGCGCCCGCGCGAGGATCCGGCCCTGGTCGTCCACGAGGGCGCCGGCGATCTTGGTGCCGCCGATGTCGAGCGCGGCGACGAGGTCCATGTGCATCAGTGTCAGATCCCCTGGAGAAAAGGCAGGTCGGAGAAGGTCACTCTAGGAAGCGAGAAAAGCGGTGCACAGTCTCCCCCGAGCCTGACAACGTTGTCCAGGCCCTATGCTCGACGCCACACGCCCGTACAGGATGATGAGGCCTGACGAATCGGGCCCGTCACCCCTTCCGGGTGGCCGGCTTCCCGGCAGCGACGACAGGACAGGACAGCGCATAGTGGACCGCACCGCCCGCCGCACCGAGAACCGCTACGGCAATCGCCCGACGATGAAGGACGTCGCCGCGCGCGCCGGAGTGGGCCTGAAGACGGTCTCCCGGGTCGTCAACGGCGAGCCGGGCGTCACGCCGGACACCGAGCGCCGCGTACAGGAGGCGATCGCCGCCCTGGGCTTCCGGCGCAACGACAGCGCGCGCGTGCTGCGCAAGGGGCGTACGGCGAGCATCGGGCTCGTGCTGGAGGATCTGGCGGACCCGTTCTACGGCCCGCTGAGCCGCGCCGTCGAGGAGGTCGCGCGGGCGCACGGCGCACTGCTCATCAACGGCTCCAGCGCCGAGGACCCGGACCGCGAGCAGGAGTTGGTGCTCGCCCTGTGCGCACGCCGGGTGGACGGCCTCGTCGTGATCCCGGCCGGTGACGACCACCGCTATCTGGAGCCGGAGATCGCGGCCGGTGTCGCGACCGTGTTCGTGGACCGGCCCGCCGGGAAGATCGACGCGGACGTGGTCCTCTCCGACAGCTTCGGCGGCGCGCGGGACGGTGTCGCGCATCTGATCGCGGGCGGCCACCGCCGTATCGGCTTCATCGGCGACCAGCCGCGCATCCACACGGCCGCCGAGCGCCTGCGCGGCTATCGCGCGGCGATGGAGGACGCCGGGATACCGGTCGCGGAGCAGTGGATGTCGCTCGGCGTCACCGACCCCGAGCGGGTGCGGCGCGCGGCCGAGGAGATGCTGTCGGGCCCGGAGCCCGTCACGGCGATCTTCGCGGGCAACAACCGTGTGACGGTGACCGTGGTCCGGGTCCTGGCCGAACTCGACCGCAGCGTCGCCCTGGTGGGCTTCGACGACATCGAGCTGGGCGATCTGCTGAAGCCGGGGGTGACCGTGGTCGCGCAGGACGCGGCGCAGCTGGGCCGGACCGCGGCCGAGCGGCTGTTCCGTCAGCTCGACGGGGCGACGCTGCTGCCGGAGCGCATCGAGCTGCCGACCCGGCTCATCCAGCGGGGGTCCGGTGAACTCGGCCCGGCCGATTGACCGTTGACGCGCTACGGACACACCACTGCCCCTTCCCGACCGTCCTCGGGAAGGGGCAGTGGTGTGTCCGTGGGGTTATTCGCCGGTGGTCGTCAGGTCGCCCCGGCGCGGTCCCGCGTAGCCCTCCAGGCCGCCCAGGGTGAGGCCGGTCAGGCGGGCCACCTCGGCGACGTCGAGCGCTCCGCAGTCGAGGCCGCGCAGCAGGTACCCGGCGAGGGCCTTGGCGGTGGCGGGCTCGTCGGCGATGTCGCCGGCGGTCTGCTTCGCGTACGCGGCGAGGCGCGCGGCGGCCTGTCGGAAGCCCTCGCGGTAGAAGGCGAAGACGGCCGCGTAGCGCGTCGGGATGTGGCCGGGGTGCATGTCCCAGCCCTGGTAGTAGGCGCGGGCCAGAGCGCGGCGCGTGAGGCCGTAGTGCAGGCGCCAGGCGTCGTGCACCTTGTCGGTGGAACCGACGGGCAGCACGTTCGTGGAACCGTCGGAGACGCGGACGCCGGTGCCCGCGGCGGCGACCTGCATGACGGCCTTCGCGTAGTCGGCGGCCGGGTGGTCGCTGGCCTGGTAGGCGGCGGAGACACCGAGGCAGGCGCTGTAGTCGAACGTGCCGTAGTGCAGACCGGTCGCGCGCCCCTCGGCGGCATCGATCATGCGGGCGACGGCGGCGGTGCCGTCGGCGGCGAGGATCGACTGGCTGGTCTCGATCTGGATCTCGAACCCGATGCGCCCGGCGTCGAGCCCGTGCTGCTTCTCGAACGCCTCCAGGAGTCGCACCATGGCCGTGACCTGCTCCGGGTACGTCACCTTGGGCAGCGTCAGGACGAGCCCGTCGGGCAGGCCGCCGTGCTCCATGAGTCCGGTGAGGAAGATGTCGAGGGTACGGATGCCGCGGTCGCGGACCGACGCCTCCATGCACTTCATGCGGATGCCCATGTGCGGGGCGGCGGTGCCGTTCGCGTACGCCTCGGCGATGAGGCGGGCGGCGCGGGCCGCCGCCTCGTCCTCGTCGGCGTCGGACGCGGGCCGGTAGCCGTCCTCGAAGTCGACGCGCAGGTCCTCGACGGGTTCGCGCTCCAGCTTCGCGCGTACGCGGCTGTAGATCGGCTCGGCGAGCTCGTCGGCCAGTCCGAGCACCGCGGCGAACGAGGCGGCGTCCGGGGCGTGCTCGTCGAGCTGGGCGAGCGCCTGGTCGCCCCAGGAGCGGATGGTGCCCGCGTCGAAGGCGTCCGCGGGGACGTAGACGGTGTGGACCGGCTGGCGGGTGCCGGGGTCTCCTGGGTAGCGGCGGCTCAGCTCCGCGTCGACCGGAGCGAGTGAGGCGCTGATGCCCTCGCTGACCGCGCCCGCGAGGCTCGTCGACACCTTCTCCTGCTGACCCATTCGTGCACCCTCCATACGCTCACTGTTTCCGCTTCACGGAATCAACAATCCGTATAGCGAAGTTAACGGGCCGGGTGACCTGCGTCAATGGTCCCCTTGCATGGTCCCGGTACGCGGACGGGGCCGCGCGGCGATGAACGCCACGCGGCCCCGTCGACAGCCGGACAGGTCAGCCCTTGCGGGTCTTGACCTCGTCGGTGAGCTGGGGGACGACGTCGAAGAGGTCGCCGACGACGCCGTAGTCGACGAGGTCGAAGATGGGGGCTTCGGCGTCCTTGTTGACCGCGACGATGGTCTTCGAGGTCTGCATGCCGGCCCGGTGCTGGATCGCGCCGGAGATGCCGTTGGCGATGTACAGCTGCGGCGAGACGGACTTGCCGGTCTGGCCGACCTGGTTGGAGTGCGGGTACCAGCCGGCGTCGACCGCGGCCCGGGACGCGCCGACGGCCGCTCCCAGGGAGTCGGCGAGGGCCTCGATGAGCGCGAAGTTCTCGGCGCCGTTGACGCCGCGGCCGCCGGAGACCACGATCGCGGCCTCGGTCAGCTCCGGCCGCCCGGTCGACTCGCGCGGGGTGCGCGAGGTGACCTTCGTACCGGTCGCCTTCTCCGAGAACGACACCGCGAGGGCCTCGACGGTACCGGCCGCCGGGGCCGCCTCCACGGCGGCACTGTTGGGCTTGACGGTGATGACCGGGGCGCCCTTGGTCACGGTGGACTTAGTGGTGTAGGAGGCGGCGAACACCGACTGGGTCGCCACCGGCCCGTCCGCGCCAGCCTCCAGGTCGACGGCGTCGGTGATGATGCCCGACCCGATCCGCAGCGCCAGACGCGCCGCGATCTCCTTGCCCTCCGCGGAGGACGGCACCAGCACCGCGGCCGGCGAGACCGCCTCCACCGCCGCCTGCAGCGCCTCCACCTTCGGCACGACCAGATAGTCGGCGAACTCGGCGGCGTCGTTGGTGAGGACCTTCACCGCGCCGTGCTCGGCCAGCGCGGCCGCCGTGTCACCCGCGCCCGCACCCAGCGCGACGGCGACCGGCTCACCGATCCGGCGGGCCAGCGTGAGCAGCTCAAGGGTGGGCTTGCGGACGGCACCGTCCACGTGGTCGACGTAGACCAGAACTTCAGCCATGGGAATCTTCCAACTCTCGCAATGTGATGACGACTTGGCGACTCGACGAGTCGGTGCCTAGATGAACTTCTGGCCGGCGAGGAACTCGGCCAGCTGCTTGCCGCCCTCACCCTCGTCCTTCACGATCGTGCCCGCGGTGCGCGCCGGACGCTCGGTGGCCGCGTCGACCTTGGTCCAGGCCCCCTCCAGACCGACCTGCCCGGCCTCCAGGTCCAGGTCCGACAGGTCCCAGGCCTCCACCGGCTTCTTCTTCGCCGCCATGATCCCCTTGAACGAGGGGTACCGCGCCTCACCGGACTGGTCGGTGACCGACACGACGGCCGGCAGCGAGGCCTGGAGCTGCTCCGAGGCGGTGTCGCCGTCCCGGCGGCCCGTCACCGTGCCGCCCTCGACCGCCACCTCCGACAACAACGTCACCTGCGGCACCCCCAGCCGCTCGGCCAGCAGCGCCGGCACAATACCCGCCGTGCCGTCCGTGGACGCCATCCCGGAGACCACCAGATCGAAACCGGCCTTCTCGATCGCCTTCGCCAGCACCAGCGACGTACCGATCGCGTCGGTGCCGTGCAGATCGTCGTCCTCGACATGGATCGCCTTGTCCGCACCCATCGACAACGCCTTGCGCAGCGCGTCCTTCGCGTCCTCGGGACCCACCGTCAACACGGTGATCTCCACATCGTCATCGGAATTCTCCGAGATCTGCAGCGCCTGCTCCACCGCGTACTCGTCCAGCTCCGACAGCAGACCGTCCACCTCGTCACGGTCAACGGTCAGGTCATCGGCGAAGCCCCGGTCGCCAGTGGCGTCGGGCACGTACTTCACGGTGACAACGATCCTCAAGCTCACGCCGGCTCTCCTACTGCAATCGTCTTTTACTGGGCGGCTTTGCTGCTGCGGCTGACAACGCCTTCTTGCAGGCAGCATAGGCGCCTGAAGCGGACTCTTCCGGTCGGGGCGGCCCGCGCTCCGAGCGAAATATTACTCGTCAGTACATCCACTCCATGCCCACTGAGCAAGCGCTTTGAACTGTGACCTTGCCAACGCTCCGTAATCGTGCGGCGCAGGAACTCTCAGTCGCGCAGCGCGTTGAAGCGACCCTGGTGATAGAGGAGCGGACGGCCGGCGCCGGCCGGGTCGCCGCAGACCGCTTCGGCGAGCACGATCCGGTGGTCCCCCGCGGGCACCCGCGCGATGACCCGGCAGACGAGCCAGGCCAGGACGCCGTCGAGGACGGGGACGCCCTCGGGTCCCTCGAACCAGCGGGTGGGGGCGCCGAAGCGGTCGGCGCCGCTCCGGGCGAAGGTGGCGGCGAGGTCGGCCTGGTGCTCGCCGAGTATGTGCACGCCGATGTGGTCGGCCTCGGCGACGGTGGGCCAGCTGGAGGCGCCCAGGCCGACGCCGAACGAGATCACCGGCGGTTCGGCGGAGACCGAGGTGAGGGAGGTGGCGGTGAAGCCCACGGGTGCGGCACCGGCCGCTGTGATCACCGCGACACCGGCGGCGTGCTGGCGGAAGACCGAGCGGAGCAGGTCGGGGGTGGCGGGCCGGGCGGTGCGCAGATCGGGCGTGGCCGTCATGGAGTTGTCCTTCTGCCGGAGGGTTCGAGCGGGGTCCGTGGCTGCGTCAGCAGACGCGACAGCGGGCGCTCGAACAGCGGGCCAGGTCGACGTGGACCCGCTCGTAGAGAAGGAGTTCCGGAGGCATACGGTCAGCGTGACGATACGTGGCGCGTGCAGTCAAGTGCGTTCCGTCATGTGGGAGATGCGTCACCGCCCTCCCTCCCCTCCCCCGCAGCCCACCGGCTCCTTCGCCGGCTCAGATCGCTTCGCCCAGCGCGGCGATGACGTCCGCCTTGCGGGGCTGGCCGGCCGCGCGGCGCACCTCACGGCCGCGGGCGTCCAGGACGAGCACGGTGGGGGTCTTGACGACACCGGTCCTGCGTACGAGACCGAGCTCGGCCTCGGCGTCGATCTCGATGTGGGACACGCCGGGGACCATGGCGGCGACCTCCGCGAGAACCCGTCGGGTGGCCCGGCAAGGTGCGCAGAACGCGCTGGAGAACTGCACGAGCGTGGCGCGCTCCCCCAACTCCTCACCCAACTGCCCGGCATCCAGCGTCACTTCGGTCACGCTCACCTCACACCTCCTCGGTCCACCGCTTCACTTGCAGCGCCGAAACGTCTCGCCGCATTCCCGGTCACGTGACAAGGATCTCGCGCGCGGCCGGAACCAGGACTGGTCACTCGGCCGTTCTTGGGGCACGATCTGCGCAAGCCGGAAAACCTACGGCTGCGTAACTTACCGCCGGGAGCCACCTCCTCCGGAATCCTCCGGAAGAAACTCCCCACGGCAATAAGAAGGGTCCACCCCCTCCATGGCAGAGCTCGTCTACCGTCCGGTCATCGGCGCCGCGAAAACGATGTTCAAGGCGCTCGACCTGAAGATCGACTGCAAGGGCTCGGAGAACATTCCACGCTCGGGCGGAGCCGTCCTGGTCAGCAACCACATCAGCTACCTGGACTTCATCTTCGACGGCCTCGCCGCCCTGCCCCAGAAGCGACTGGTCCGCTTCATGGCGAAGGAGTCGGTGTTCCGGCACAAGATCTCCGGCCCCCTGATGCGCAGCATGAAGCACATCCCGGTGGACCGCGCCCAGGGTGAGCACGCGTATCAGCACGCCCTCCAGTCGCTCCGCTCGGGCGAGGTCGTCGGGGTCTTCCCCGAGGCGACGATCTCGGAGTCCTTCACGCTGAAGAGCTTCAAGACGGGCGCCGTGCGGCTGGCCCAGGAGGCCGGGGTGCCGCTGATCCCGATGGCGCTGTGGGGCACCCAGCGCGTGTGGACCAAGGGCCGTCCGCGCAACTTCAAGCGACAGCACATCCCGATCACGATCCGGGTGGGCGAGGCCATCGAGGCGTCGCGCGACCAGTACGCCGGGGCGATCACGCGCCGGCTGCGCGACCGTGTGCAGGAGCTCCTCGAAGCGGCGCAGCGCGCCTACCCCGTGCGCCCCAAGGGTCCGGACGACACGTGGTGGATGCCGGCCCATCTGGGCGGTACGGCCCCGACCCCCGAAGAGGTCAAGGCCGCCGAGGCGAACTAGAGCCCGTCCGGGGCCGCGCCTCAGGCCGCCGGGTGAACCGTGAGGCGTACGCCGGGGCTGAACTTCTCCAGGAGTTCGGCCAGCTCGGCACCCGCCGCTTCCAGGCACGCGTGCTCGCCCATGCCCTCCAGGAGGAACAGGGCGTCGACGGAGGTGTCGGTGAGCCGGGTGCGGGTGCCCTGGCGCCAGTTCCAGCGGCGGCAGGTGACGCCCTCGTCGTCGCACCAGACGACCTCCCCGGCGTCCGGGTGCTCGACCGCCTGCTCGCCGGACGCGACGGTGACGAAGTCCTCCTCGCCGGTGGCCCTGATCAGCCGCATGCCGCCCTTGATGTGGCCGAGGTCCTCGCCGCCGACCGGGATCAGGCGAGCGACGCTGATCGCGTTGTATACGTCCACGAGCGTGTTGATCCGCGGCAGGCCGCCGTCGGCGAGCGCCCTCTTGGCGAGCGCCTCCGCGGAGTTCCGGGTGCGGTTGGGCTTGGCCCCGAAGGCGGTGTAGGCCGCGCGCCAGGCCGCCATGTGCGGGTCCTCGTGCGGCGCGCGTCCGTCGAGGCGCGCGGCCAGACGGCGTGCGGCGTCGTCGAGGAGGGCCGAGGTGCCGTCCGTGCTGGGCGCGTTGACGAGTCCGTACGCCTCGACGGCGATGTGCCGGAAGTCCGGGGCGATGGCGCGGACGTCGTCGGAGACGGTGAGCTGGAGGGACATGGCCTGCCTTACGAGGTGAGCGAGTCGGGGAGGTTCTCCCAGAGGTACGGACGGTCCGGCGCGCTGCGCATGACATCGAGCACCACCGGATGGGGTACATCAAAGAGTACCGGATAGTCCACCTCACTGAACTTCGGATCGGGCACCCAGGCCAGCCGCTCCCCTTCGAGCGAGAACCGGGCATCGACGCCCGGCTTGTTCCCTCGGCAGTCCTGCCGGTGCCATGAGCCGTGGAACCGTACGGCGATCAGCCCGTGCACACACCAGCCCGCCCCGACGTCGTGCGTCAGCCGCTGATAACAGAGGGCCGTGGGGATGTCCTCCGCGCGCAGCAGCGCGGCCAGGGCATGGGCCTTCGCATGACAGATGCCGGTGCCCTGCTCCAGGACGTCGGAGGCCCGCCAGGTGACGCGCATGTCGCCGCTGTCGGCGGAGTGCGGAATGGTGTCGCGGACGTACTCGTAGGCGGCGCGGGCGTATGCATATGAATCCGCGGAGTCTTTCGCGAGGCGTGACGCCACGTCCCGGACGAGCGGGTGATGGTGATCGATGACGTCGTCGGCCGCCAAATATGCCGACAGATCAGGGTTCTGCTGAATCAGCTGCATGGCACGGGAGCATAGGAACGCGACCGACCGTCAGTCAATGACTTTACGATCGATCGCATACCTATGCAGATTGAGAGGGGGTGGCTAGCGCGCCATCTCCTCCTTGAGGGCTGCGACGAACCCGTCGACGTCCTCCTCGCGGGTGTCGAAGGCGCACATCCACCGGACGTCGCCGGCCGCCTCGTCCCAGAAGTAGAAGCGGTAGTGCTTCATCAGACGCTCGGAGACGTCGTGCGGAAGGCGGGCGAAGACGCCGTTGGCCTGCACCGGGTAGAGGATCTCGACACCGTCGACGGCGCGCACCCCCTCGGCGAGGCGCTGCGCCATCTCGTTGGAGTGCCGGGCGTTGCGCAGCCACAGGTCCTTGGCGAACAGGGCCTCCAACTGCACCGACACGAACCGCATCTTGGAGGCGAGCTGCATGGACAGCTTGCGCAGATGCTTCATGTGCCGGACGGCGTCCTGGTTGATGACGACGACGGCCTCGCCGAAGATCGCGCCGTTCTTCGTGCCGCCGAGCGACAGGATGTCGACGCCGACCGCGTTCGTGAACGTACGCATCGGCACGTCGAGGGAGGCCGCGGCGTTGGATATCCGGGAGCCGTCGAGGTGCACGACCATGTTCCGCTCGTGGGCGTGGTCGCAGATCGCGCGGATCTCGTCGGGCGTGTACAGCGTGCCGAGCTCGGTGGACTGCGTGATCGAGACGACCTGCGGCATCGCACGGTGCTCGTCGTCCCAGCCGTACGCCTGCCGGTCGATGAGCTCGGGGGTGAGCTTGCCGTCGGGCGTCGGGACGGTGAGCAGCTTCAGACCGCCCATGCGCTCGGGGGCGCCGCCCTCGTCGACGTTGATGTGCGCGGACTCGGCGCAGATCACCGCGCCCCAGCGGTCGGTGACCGCCTGGAGCGCGACGACGTTGGCCCCCGTGCCGTTGAAGACCGGGAACGCCTCGGCGGTCGGGCCGAAGTGGCTGCGGATGATCTGCTGGAGACGGGCCGTGTAGTCGTCCTCGCCGTACGCGACCTGGTGCCCTCCGTTGGCCAGGGCCAGTGCGGCCATGATCTCGGGGTGGGCGCCCGCGTAGTTGTCGCTGGCGAAACCCCGGATCGTGGGGTCGTGGTGCCTGCGGGCGTCGGTCCTGGGAGGATTCACGGCTTCTCGGTCAGCCACAGACGGGTCCCGTTCACTTCGGCGGCGGGCCGCCTCCAGACGCCGGCGATGGCCTCGGCCAGCTCCTTGACGTCGGTGAAGCCCGCGAACTTCGCGTTGGGGCGCTCCGCGCGCATCGCGTCGTGCACCAGCGCCTTGACCACCAGGATCGCAGCCGCCTGCTGCGGTCCCGCGTCGCCCCCCGCCTTGCGGAAGGCGTCGCCGAGCGCGAGCGTCCACGCCTCGGCCGCGGCCTTGGAGGCGGCGTAGGCGGCGTTGCCCGCGGTCGGCTTGCTGGCGCCGGCCGCGCTGATCAGCAGGTAGCGGCCCCGGTCGGAGCGGCCGAGACCCTCCTGGAAGGCGAGCGAGGTGTGCTGCACCGTGCGGATCAGGAGCTTTTCCAGCAGGTCCCAGTCGGCGAGGTCGGTCTCGGCGAAGCTCGCGCTGCCGCGCCAGCCGCCCACGAGGTGCACCACCCCGTCGACCCGGCCGAAGTCCTTCTCGACGCGGCCGGCCCAGTCGCGGGTCGCGTGCAGGTCGAGCAGGTCGACGGTGTCGCCGATGACGGTGGCGCCGCCGTGCGCGTAGCGCGCCTCGTCGACGGCCTCGGCGAGGCGCTCGGGATCCGCGTCGGCGCCGACGACCGTGGCGCCCGCCTCCGCGAGCCGCTTGAGGGTGGCGCGCCCGGCCGGTCCCGCGGCTCCGGCGACCGCGATCACGGCACCGTCCAGCGTGTCCCTGGTCTCGTTGGTGTCGGTCATGGCAGTCGCCTCCTGTACGGGATTGCTCACGCGGCCACCCGCTCGGCACCCGCCGCGGTGATCCCCTTGGTCGAGGCGATCACGTTCTTCAGCTTCTTGGAGAGCGCCTCATAGAACATGCTGAGCGGAAACTCGTCCGCAAGCACCTCGTCCACCAGCTTGCGGGGCGGCAGGCTCGTGTCGAGGGCGTCGGGGCCCTTGGCCCAGCGGGAGCCGGGGTGCGGCGCGAGATACGTCGAGACGAGGTCGTACGCGGCGAACCAGTGGACCAGCTTCGGACGGTCGATGCCGTCGCGGTACAGCGTCTCGATCTCGGCGCACAGCTGGTTGGTGACCTCGGGGGCGCGCTGCCAGTCGATGTGCAGCTTGTTGTCGGTCCAGCGCACGACGTCGTGCTTGTGCAGGTACGCGAAGAGCAGCTGGCCGCCCAGACCGTCGTAGTTGCGCACGCGCTCGCCGGTGACCGGGAAGCGGAACATCCGGTCGAACAGCACGGCGTACTGGACGTCGCGGCCCTGCGGGACGCCGTCGGCCTCCAGCTTCACAGCCTCCTTGAAGGCGGTGAGGTCGCAGCGCAGCTCCTCCAGGCCGTACATCCAGAACGGCTGGCGCTGCTTGATCATGAACGGGTCGAACGGCAGGTCGCCGTGGCTGTGCGTGCGGTCGTGGACCATGTCCCACAGCACGAACGCCTGCTGGCAGCGGTCCTGGTCGCCGACCATCCGCGCGATGTCCTCGGGCAGTTCGACGCCGAGGATGTCGACGGCCGCCTCGGTGACGCGGCGGAAGCGGGCCGCCTCGCGGTCGCAGAAGATGCCGCCCCAGGAGAAGCGCTCGGGGGCCTCGCGCACGGCGATCGTCTCGGGGAAGAGCACCGCCGAGTTCGTGTCGTAACCCGAGGTGAAGTCCTCGAAGGTGATGCCGCAGAACAGCGGGTTGTCGTAGCGCGTGGCCTCCAGCTCGGCCAGCCAATCCGGCCAGACCATGCGCAGCACGACGGCTTCGAGGTTCCGGTCCGGGTTCCCGTTCTGCGTGTACATCGGGAAGAGCACCAGGTGCTGGAGGCCGTCCTGACGCCGCGCCGCGGGCTGGAAGGCGAGCAGCGAGTCCAGGAAGTCCGGTACCCGGTAGCCGTCGTCGGCCCAGCGCCGCAGGTCGCGGACGAGCGCCTCGTGGTACGCGGCGTCGTGCGGGAGCAGCGGGGCGAGCTGCTCCACCGCGGCTATGACACGGTCGACCGCCAGATCTGCGGTGGCCTTCGCGGGGGCGCCCTCGGCGCCGAAGTCGATCGACCCGTCCTTGTCCTGCCAGGTCCTGATCTCCTCCACGGCGTCCTTGAGCACGGGCCACGCCGGGTGCTCCACCACCCTGTCGCCGACCGTCGGAGCCGAAGGAACGATCCCCTCCATGCCCGCCTGCACAAGAATTTCCGTCATGTCCCATCCTCCACGGGAGAACCTCGCGTAAGGACACCGTATGCATGCGAGGTTCTCCGGGACAAGAGGAGACTCGGGAAATTATCCTGCGCAACCCCCGGTGTTACCGCTGTTTTTCCTGTCTCGCACGCTTGAAACGATGACCTGTGCCACATCCGCCCGTGCCTGGCGCGCATCGCCGAGCAGTTCGGGGAAGCCGAAGAAGCCGTGGAACATGTGCGGGAAGTGGCTCTCGGTCACCGGGACACCGGCGGCGCGCAGGGCTGTCGCGTACGCGCGGCCCTCGTCGCACAGCGGGTCGCAGCCCGCGGTGACGACGTGGGCGGCCGGCAGCCCGGCGAGATCCTCGGCGAGGAGCGGTGAGACGTGGGGGTGGGCGGGGTCGCCGTCGGACCCGAGGTACTGGTCGCGGAACCAGCGGCAGTGGGCGGCGGTCAGGAAGTACCCGGCGGCGTTGGCGTCGAAGGAGCCGGCCTTCTGCCGGGCGTCGGTCGCGGGGTAGACGAGGACCTGCCGGGCGATGCGCGGGCCGTCCTCGTCGCGGGCGATCTGCGCGACGACGGCGGCGAGGTTCCCGCCCGCACTGTCGCCCGCGACCGTCAACGCGCATGGATCCGCGCCGAGTTCACCGGCGTGGCCGGCGACCCAGCACACGGCGGCGTACGCGTCCTCGACGGCGGCCGGGAACCGGGACTCGGGCGCGAGCCGGTAGTCGACGGAGACCACGACGGCCCCGGCGTCCCGGCACAGGCCGCGCGCCGTCGAGTCGTGACTGTCCAGATCGCAGATGACCCAGCCGCCCCCGTGGAAGAACACGACGACGGGCCGGGGCGCGTCCCCGTCCGTCGCGCCGCCGGACTCCGGCCGGTAGATCCGTACGGGAATCGGGGGCGCCCCGGGCGGCCCCGGTATCTCCCGGTCCTCGACGGCGCCGACGACGGGCGCGGGGAACGGTGCGGCGGGCACGGCCGCGAGGATCCTGCGGGCCTCGGCGGCGTCGGTGACGGCCCCGCCGAGGTCGGGGAAGACGGCTGCCATCGCGTCCACGAGGGGACGGGCCTCGGGGGCGAGGCGGTCGACGGCGTCGGAGGTTTCTTCGATGGACATGGGCGACTCCGGTGGTCGGGTGGGCGCAGGCGCGCGGGTCTCAGGAGAGTCCGCTCCTGAAGTGCGGGATGACCGTCTCGCCCCACTGGCGCAGCGTCTCCAGACAGGCCTCCTGGGGAACCGTGCCCATCTGGATCAGGCACATGATCTCGTCGGCCCCGGCATCGCGCAGACGCTCGACGTAGGCGATGGCGTCGGCCGAAGTGCCGTACGCGTGGTCCGCGTTGAAGGTGGCCGTGGCTGTGGGGCGGACCGGGACGCGCTGTTCGTTGAGGCGGGCGACGACCTGCTCGGCGGCCCGGCGCATCTCGGCCGCCTCGTCCGTGCCGTCGACGACGGCCTCGTCGGGGATGCCCGCACCGCCGTACCAGTGCCCGATGGACTGGGCGAAGAAACGCTGGCCTCGGATGCCGATCCGGCGGGCCGCCTCCCGGTCGTCCGAGACGATGGTGGGGCACAGGACCGCGAAGTGGTCGTTGACGGCCGAGGAGACGAGCCGCTCGGGGGTCCGGCCGGCGATCGCCGCGTCGTAGGCGCCCCGCATCTCGGCGATCGACTCGGGGCCCGCGAAGCCCATCACCAGGGCGCCGACGCCGAGTTCGGCCGCCTGGCGCAGGGTGTCCGTGCGGCTGCAGGCGAGGAACAGCGGCGGGTGCGGGGTCTGGGCGGGCCGGGGCAGGATCGGGTGCGGGCCGATGTCGAGGAGCGGGCCGTGGTGCTCCAGCTCGTCCTTCTCCCAGGCCTTGCCGATGATGCGCAGCGCCTCCTCGACCTCCTGGGTCGTGCGGTCCTTGTCGACGCCGCACAACGACGTCTCCTGGACGGTGCCGCCGCGCCCGGCCCCGAGGTCGAGCCGGCCGCCGCTGAGCAGGTCGAGGGTGGCGGCGCGCTCGGCGACGCGGGCCGGGTGGTTGAACCGGAACGGCATGCAGACCACGCCGTGCCCGACGCGGATGTGGGACGTGCGGGCCGCTACCCAGGTCAGAAAGACCTCCGGCGCGGACATGTGCGCGTACCACTTCAGGGAGTGGTGCTCGACCGCCCAGATCCGGTCGAACCCCATCTCCTCGGCGAACACGGCCTGTTCGACGCAGTCGCGGAAGAGCTGGTGCTCACGCTCGACCGTGGGGTCGGCGAGCTGGGCCTCGAAGATGACGGAGAACTTCATGGCGCCTCCGGGTCGTTGCCTCCATATGACTCATAGCTATATGACGATCCGTCAGAGAAGGGAAGGGGCGGGCACGCACCGGAGGAGCCGCACGCGAAGACCGGGGACGGGGTCGCGGGCCCTTTAGGCTGTGCTTCCCTGCCACCCCGACCCTGGAGCCCCGCCGTGTTCGACCCCGCACCCGAGTACCCGTACCACGACAGCGACCGGCCGGACGGGGCGCCCGCACCGCACGCGCTGCTCGCCCCCGTGCTCGGCCTGCTGGGGAGCTGGCACGGACGCGGGCGCGGTGGATACCCCACGATCGACGGGGAGTTCAGGTACGCCCAGGAGGTCACCTTCCGGCACGACGGGCGGCCGTTCCTCAGCTACGAGGCCCGGGCCTGGCTGCTCGACGCCGACGACGTGCCGGTGCGTCCGGCGGCCCGGGAGAGCGGCTGGTGGCGGCTGCAGCCGGACGGGCGGGTGGAGGCGCTGATCACCCAGCCCACCGGTATCGGGGAGATCGCGGTCGGGCGCGCGGCCGACGGCACGGTCGACCTCGCCACCGACAGCGTGGCACTGACGCCGACGGCCAAGAAGGTCGAGGGGACCCGGCGCCGCTACACCCTGGCCGACGCGGACACCCTGACGTTCGAGCACGATCTCGCCGCGGTCGGACAGCCGTTGCAGCACCACCTGTCGGCGCGGCTGCGGCGCAGGGCCGCTTAGGGCTTGCGCCGGCCCTCGCGGCTCACTTCAATGCGGACGCATGCCGACCTCACCGCTGCCACCGACCGCCTGGGCCGTGCTCGGACTGCTGTCCTTCCCGGGTGAGCGGACCGGCTACGAGCTGAAGAAGTGGGCCGACGCCTCGCTCCGGTTCTTCTACGGGGCGCCCGCCTTCAGCCAGATCTACGCCGAACTGCGCCGGCTGGAGCGGCTCGGGTACGTGACGTCGCGGCGTTCGGGGCCCGAGGAGCCCCGGGTGAAACGGGCGTACGCCATCACGCCGGCCGGCCGGGACGCGCTCGCCGACTGGGCGGCCGGCGGAACCGGCGCAGAGGACGCGGCCGCGGACGCCGTGACGCTTAGGCACCCGGTGGTGCTGCGGGTGTGGCTGGGGCATCTCGCCGCACCGGAGCGGCTGCGGGCCCTCGTCGAGGAGCATCTGGCGCGCACCGAGGGCGAGTTGAAGGAGGTACGGGACGCGCTGGCGCGGGCCGACGGGGTCGAGGCGTGGGCCCATCCGCAGATCGCCCTGCGCTGGAGCGAGCGGCATCTGCTGGCCGAGGTCGAGCTGACCCGGGGCCTGTTGGCGGATCTGGAGGCGCTGCCCCCGGCCGACGGCGGCGCGGGTCAACCTCCGCCGGACTCGCCCACCGACGGGTGACATGACCGCCCGTCCGGGTCCGGGCCGGTAGGACGGGCCGCATCCCTGTCCCGCGCCGCATGGGAGTGCGTCAGCCGTGAGTACCCGCGCCGTCCTCGTCGCCGCCGTCATCACCGGACTGCTCCTCGGGGTGGTGGGGGCCAGAGGGGACGACTCCGGCCACGCGCGCCGCGGCGGGCCGGCGGCGGAGGCGGGCCGCTAGCGGAACCGGACAGTACGGTCCCCCGGATGCCGTCCGATCCGCCGGGCAGGCTCTAGGCTCGGGGCCTGTCGCGTGCGCGCGACAGCCGAGTCGCCGTCGACGGAAGCGAGACAGTCTTGAACTTCCTCACCATCGGGCATCGCGGAGCCATGGGTGTCGAACCCGAGAACACCCTGCGGTCCTTCGTCGCCGCCGAGCGGGCGGGACTCGATCTCATCGAGCTCGATCTGCATCTGAGCAAAGACGGCGCGCTCGTCGTCATGCACGACGCCGACGTGGACCGCACCACGGACGGCACGGGTCCCATCGCCGAGCAGACGCTCGCCGAGCTGCGGACGCTGGACGCCGGACGCGGTGAGCGAGTGCCGGTCTTCGAGGAGGTCCTCGACGCGGTGAGCGCCCCGCTGCAGGCGGAGATCAAGGACATCGCGGCGGCCCGGGCGCTCGCCGAGGTGCTGCTGCGCCGCGATCTGGTGCACCGGGTCGAGGTGATCTCGTTCCACGACGAGGCCGTCGCGGAGATCGCGCGGCTGGTGCCCGGGGTGCGGACGGCGCTGGTCGCCAGCCGTTACGGCACGGACGTCGTGGAGCGGGCCGTGGCCGTCGGCGCCACGACCCTGGTCCTCAACATCCGGCGCCTGACGCAGGAGATCGTGGAGCACGCCCGCAAGGCCGACCTGCGGATCATCGGCTGGGTGGTGAACACCCAGGACGATCTGCGGCTCGTCCGGGCGCTCGGCCTGGACGGAGCGACCACCGACTACCCGGAGATCAAGCGGACCGGCCGCTTCACCGCCTGATCACACGAGCGGCTTTACCAGCAGCTCGAACTGGAGGTCGGCGCGCTGCGGCACACCGAAGCGCTCGTCGCCGTACGGGAAGGGGCTCATCTTTCCCGTACGGCGGTAGCCGCGCCGCTCGTACCAGGCGATGAGCTCCTCGCGCACCGAGATCACCGTCATGTGCATCTCGCGCACGCCCCACGTCGCGCACGCCGTGCGCTCCGCCTCGGCGATGATCACCTTGCCGAGACCGGCGCCCTGGAGGGCGGGGCTGACGGCGAACATCCCGAAGTAGGCGTGGTCGCCGCGGTGCTCCAGCTGGCAGCAGGCGACGATCACGCCGTCGCGCTCGACGGTCAGCAGGCGGCTGTCGGTGTGGTTGACGACGTCGAGCACGCCCTGCGGGTCGGTCCGCTGCCCTTCCAGGATGTCCGCCTCCGTGGTCCAGCCGGCCCGGCTGTCGTCCCCGCGGTAGGCCGACTCGACGAGCGCGACGAGCGCGTCCACGTCGGCCTCGGTGGCGTCGCGGAAGCTCAGGCCATCGGTGGCGGGGTGCGGGGCGGCGGCGGTCATGGGCGGCTCTCCGATCTCGTACGGGCTGGGGCCTGTCGGCGCCGTCGAGGTTAACCCGGTCGCACTACTGTGCGTCGGCATGGTTCATGTACTGAGCAGCAGGGTTCTGATCACGCCCGGCGATCCGGAGCGGTCGCGGGCCTTCTACGGCGAGGCGCTGGGCCTCGCGGTGTACCGGGAGTTCGGGACCGGGCCCGAGCGGGGCACGGTGTACTTCCTGGGCGGCGGGTTCCTGGAGGTGTCGGGGCGGGCCGAGCCGCCGGTGAAGCCGGGCCTGCACCTGTGGTTGCAGGTGGCGGACGTGCGGGCCGCGCACGAGGAGCTCACGGCGCGGGGCGTGCCGGTGCTGCGGGAGCCGCGGACGGAGCCGTGGGGTCTGGTCGAGATGTGGATCTCGGATCCGGACGGCACCCGGATCTGCGTGGTCGAGGTTCCCGAGGAACATCCGATCCGTTACCGGCCGGGCATCTGACGTGCGGTGACACGGTGTGCGTCGCAGGATGGCGCTGAGTCAGGGGATTCGGCGGCGCCGATCCGGATACATGACCGGCAGCGCTCCTCGCCTGTCCGCACACCGTCCAGCCCAGGAGAGATCCGACCATGACCGCTCCCCGTACCTCGACCGTGCCCCGGATTCTGATCATCGGCGGTGGGTTCGCCGGGATGGAGTGCGCCCACAAGCTGGAGAAGGAGCTGAAGCCCGGGGAGGCGGTGCTGAAGCTCGTCAGTCCGATGGACCACCAGCTCTATCTGCCCCTGCTCCCCCATGTGGCGTCCGGTGTGCTGACCCCGCAGTCGGTCGCGGTGCCGCTGCGCCGGATGCTGCGCCGCACCGCGATCATTCCCGGCGGCGCCGTCGGCGTGGACCCGAAGGCGAAGGCCGTCGTCGTCCGGAAGATCAACGGCGAGACCGTCGTCGAACGCTACGACCATCTGGTGCTTACGCCGGGCAGTGTGACCCGGCAGTTCGACATCCCCGGCGTCGAGGAGCACGCGGTCGGCGTCAAGACGCTCGCCGAGGCGGCCTGGATCCGCGACCACGTGATCTCGCAGCTGGACCTCGCGGCGGCGAGCTCGGACCCGGCCGAGCGGGAGGCGCGGCTGCAGTTCGTGGTGGTCGGCGGCGGGTACGCCGGCACCGAGACCGCGGCGTATCTGCAGCGCCTGACCACCTCGGCGGTCAAGCGGTACCCGGGGCTCGACCCGCGCGGGATCAAGTGGCACCTGGTCGACGTGGCACCGAAGCTGATGCCGGAGCTGGGCGACCGGCTCGGCGACAAGGCGATGGCGATCCTGCAGCGGCGCGGCCTGCACGTCTCCCTCGGGGTGTCCGTGGCGAAGGCCACCGAGAACACCGTGACGCTCACCGACGGGCGCGAGCTGCCCTGCCACACGCTGATCTGGACGGCCGGTGTCGCGCCGAGTCCGCTCGTCGCGACGCTGAACGCCGAGACGAACCGGGGCCGCCTCGTCGTCACCCCCGAGCTGACCGTGCCGGGTCTCGACGGGGTCTTCGCGCTCGGTGACGCCGCGGCGGTGCCGGACGTCGTCAAGGGCGGGGACGCGATCTGCCCGCCGACGGCCCAGCACGCGATGCGACAGGGCTGGGCGGCGGCCCGCAATGTCCTCGCGGCGGTACGCGGCACCCCGCTGACCCCGTACCGCCACAAGGACCTCGGGCTCGTCGTCGACCTCGGCGGCATCCAGGCGGTGTCGAAGCCCATGGGGGTGCAGCTCACCGGGCTGCCCGCCCAGATCGTGGCGCGCGGCTATCACCTGGGGGCGCTGCGGACGCTGACGGCGCGTTTCCGTACGGCGGCGAACTGGGGTCTGAACGCGGTCGCGGGCGACGACTTCGTGCGCACCGGCTTCCAGCGGAACCGGCCCGCCACGCTCAAGGACTTCGAGATGACGGACGCCTATCTGTCGCCGGAGGAGGTGCACGCGGCGGTGACCGCGCACGTCGCGGGGCAGGCGATGACGCCGCAGAAACCGGATCTGCCGATCAACTGACACCGCGGTCGGGCCGCATCCCGGACAGCCGCGCGCGGCATGCGAGTTGCAGCGCGAGGCGGGTCTCGGGGTCGGAGAGGTCGGCGCCCGTGAGGTCCGCCACGCGGCGGATGCGGGCGCCGACCGCGTTGCGGTGCAGGTGGAGGGTCTCGGCGGCGCGGGCCGGCGAGTTGTTGTGGTCGAGGTAGGCCTGGAGCGTGCGCAGCAGCGGCTCGGCCTTGTCCGGCCCCAGCTCCAGGACGGGAGCGAGGAGTTCACCGGTCGCCTCGTGAGCGGTGTCGGAGGCGTACCACTCCATGAGCATCCGGTCGAGGCCCGCCGCGTCGTGCGCGGTGACGGACGTGCCGTCGGGCGGTGCCTGGAGCGCGGCGCGGGCCTCGCGGGCGGAGGTGCGGATGCCGAGGGGGCCGCGGTGCGGGGCGCCCAGCCCGCCGCGCAGTGCGGCCTCGGGGTGGCGGGTGCGCAGCCCGTCCAGGGTGCGGCGGGCGAGGGCGAGGACCGCGCGGCGGGCGTCGGGGCCCGGGGCCGCGGGCCGGGTGCCGAGCAGGACGAGGGCGTCGTCGACGAGTGCGGCGTGCCATTGGGTGCCGTCCGCGGGGGCCCGCAGCCGGTTCAGGGCTTGGGGGGCGAGGCCGTCGAGGAGCCGGTAGCGGTCGGCTGCGGGCAGGCCGGGGGCGGCCACGCGCAGCGCGGTGTGGTGGCCGTCGACGGGCAGGCCGAGCGCGCGGCCGCGGACGGCGAGGCCCGGGGCCCGGTCCTGCGGCGCGGCGAGGAGTTCCGCCAGCAGATGGCCGCGGGAGCGGACGGGGACGTCGCCGTGGCCGCCGCCGGCCGCCGCGAGGGCCGTCGTCGTCAGGACGCAGCGCACCGCGGTGCCGAGGTGGCCGGGGCGGGCCGGGGCCGCGAGGGCGATCTCCCCGTCGGGGCCGGGGGCGCTCGCGCCCGCTTCGCCGGGCCCCGGGGCGCGCCGCTCGACGGGGATGCCCAGTGCTTCGGCGGCGGTGGCGGCGGCGCGCTCCGGGTCCCCGGCGACGCCCGGCAGGCGCTCGGCGGCGTCGGCGACCCGGGCCAGCGCGTCGGCGGCGTCCCCGGCGACGGCCCGGTCCACGGCGACGACCAGCGCGGCGAGGTCGCCGGTGGCGCCCAGCACGGCGACGCGGCCGCGGTCGGCGAGGGCGCGGACCGTGGCGGAGGCGGCCCCGTCCGGCAGTGCCCGGGCCTGCTCGTCGGCGGTGAGGACGATGCCCGCCGCCCCGGCGGCCGCCGCGTCCCGTACCGCGACGTCCAGAAGGTGACCGGGGACGGCCGACAGCAGGATCACGACGGTGCCGGGCGGGGCGTCGGGGAGGCGGTCCGCCCGGGTCTCCAGGCGCACGCCGGTCACCTCGGTGGCGGTCAGCGGACCGGCGAGGTGGTGCAGGCCGGTGAGGCCGGGGGCGGTGAGCAGATCGGCGAGCGCGGGCATGCACCGAAGTGTGCTCCAAGCACATCCTCGGGCTCAAGCCTGTGCTGATGGCCCATGGGACCGTGGGCCTGGCTCCGTACGCTGATGTCATGCACCTGGACGCAGAAGCGCTCGCCGACTTCGCGCGGGGCTGTGCCGTCCTCGGGTCCGGGGGCGGCGGCCCCGTCGCCGACACCGTGCCCGTTGCCGCGCAGGCGATCGAGGAGTGCGGCCCGGTGCCCGTCGTGGCGGCGGACGCGCTGCCGGACGACGCGCTCGTGATGCCCGTCAGCCTGGTCGGGTCCCCGGCCGTCGCCGCCGAGCGGATCGGCGGCCGTGCGGAGCCCGGCCGGCTCGCGGCGCGCGTCGAGGCGCTGCACGGGCGGCCGGTGGCGGCCGTGATGTGCGGCGAGATCGGCGGCCAGAACGGCTGCTTCACCGTCGCGTGGGCGGCCCGGCTCGGCGTCCCGCTGCTGGACGCGGACGCGATGGGCCGGGCCTTCCCCCGCATGGACCAGACCGTGCTCGAACTCGCCGGGCTCGCCGCCTCCCCCGCCGTGCTGGCCGACGAACACGGGCGCACCGTCGTGCTCGACCACGTGGACGGGCCCTATTTGGAGGAGCTGGTCCGGCCGGTCGTCGCCGCGTTCGGCGGGCGCGTCGTCTCCTCGGACTATCCGCTCACCGCGGGCCAGGCCGCCCGGCACGCGGTGACGGGCTCGGTGACGCGGGCGCTGGCGCTGGGCCGGGGCGAGGGGCCGCGGCCGGTCCTGACCGGGAAGGTGGCGTCGGTGCGGCGGCCCGGTGACGGCGCGGCCGGTGTCCTGCTGGAGGGCGCCGGGGACGACGCGGGGCGGCTCGTGCTGCTGGAGGCGCGCAGCGAGTTCGTCGTGGCGATGGAGGACGGCAGGCCGCTGGCGCTCGTGCCGGACGTCATCGCCCTGATCGACGAGCGCACCGGCTGGGCGGTGCCGGTCGAGGAGGTCCGCTACGGGCTGCGGGTGCGGCTCGTGACGTTCCCGACGGCGCCCGTCTGGTACTCGGCGGCGGGGCTGGCCCTGGCCGGGCCCGCGGCCTACGGGCTGGAGGTGGCGCGGTGACCGTCGCGATCGGGGTGGACGTGGGCCCCACGAACACCGACGCGGTGCTGCTCGTCGACGGGCGCCCCGCGCACGCCGTGAAGGTTCCGTCGCGGCCCGGTGACACGGTCGGCTCGCTGGTCGGCGCCGTCGGGGAACTGCCGTCCGCGCAGCGGGCCCGTGCCCGGACGCTCGCGGTGGGCCTGCGGGACGCCGCCCGCGCCGTGACCGGGCGCTCGGGGCTCGCTCAGGTGGGCGTCCTGCGGATCGGCGGCGCGTCCGCCGACGCCGTACGACCCCTGTTCGGCTGGCCCGAGGAGCTGCGGTCGGCGGTGTGCGCCGGGGTCGCCGACGTGGCCGGCGGCAGCGGGCTCGCACCGCTGGACGGTGCACCCCTGGACGAGGCGGCGGTGGCCGCGTTCGGCGCCGAACTGGCGGGCCGCGCCGAGGCGTTCGCGGTCAGCTCGGTGTTCGCCCCGGTCGACGGCGCGCAGGAGCGGGCCGCGGCGGAGATCCTGCGGGCGCAGGCCGGGCCCGACGTGCCGGTGCTGCTGTCCGGCGCGATCGGGTCGCTGGGGCTGCTCCAGCGGGAGAACGCGACGGTGCTCGACGCGGCCCTGTGCCTGCTGGTGGCGCGGGTCGCCGACGATCTGACGGCCGCGCTGCCCGGGCTCGGGCTCGCACCGGACGCCGACGTCCTGGTCACCCGGCACGACGGCACCCTGATGAGCCTGGAGTATCTGCGCCGCCAGCCCGGACTGAGCCTCGGCTCGGGCCCGGCCTGCACCCTGCGCGGCGCCGGTCTCCTCGCCGGGATCGGGGACGCCGTCGTCATCGACGTCGGTGAACGGCGGGCCCGGGTCGGCGCGCTGACCGGCGGCTACCCGCGCGAGGCCGCGCCCGGCGAGCGCATCGGCGGCGTCCCCGTCAGTCTCCGCTTCCCCGACCTGCTGACCGTGGACGCCACCGCGCACCGCGAACTCGCCGAGGCCGCGGACCGGATGCAGCCCGCGGCGGACCGCGTCCCGGTGATCCTGGTCGGCGGCGGCGCCCCGCAGGTGCCGGACACGGCGCTGCCCGGCTGCGAGGTCGTGCGCCCCGGACACGGCGACGTGGCGGGCGCGTTCGGCGCCGCGGCGTCACCCGTCGGCGGCTCCTGCGAACGGATCGTCCAGCGGCCCGGCGCGCTCGACGCCGTACGGGACGAGGTACGGCAGCTGGCGCGGGCCAGTGCCGTGCGGGCCGGGGCCGATCCGCGCCGCGTGCGCACCGTGCTCGACCCGGAGGAATACGTGCCGTACCTCGCGGGCGCCGTGCTGTTACGCGCCCGCGCCTTCGGCCCGCCGTCCCCGCTCTGACCGCTCTCCCCCGCTCTCCCCCGCGTTCCGCATCTCCCTCTCGCCCCACGGCCGCCGTGCACCACGCCGCCGTGCGCCCCGTCCTGCCCTCATCCTTCGACAAGGACTGTCCCCATGACGAAGTCAGCGACCCGACCGTCCGCGCCGCCCGGCGCGGAGACCGCCCCGGAGACCGACGAGGACTACCCGCTGGAGCGCGTCCCGCAGGCCGCCCGCTACTCGTGGTTCAACGTGGCCGTGCAGCGCTTCGGCCAGCTCTCCGACCTCACCCAGTTCCTGCTCGGCGCGACGCTCGGCGCGGGCCTGTCGTTCTGGGGCGCCTTCTGGGCGTTCACGCTCGGCTCGGTGATCCTGGAGATCGTCTGCATCTTCGTCGGCATCGCCGGGATGCGCGAAGGCCTGTCGACCTCCGTCCTGGTGCGCTGGACCGGCTTCGGCCGCTACGGCTCGACGCTCATCGGACTGGTCATCGCGGTGAGCCTGTTCGGCTGGTTCGGCGTGCAGACCGCCGTGTTCGCCGCGGGCCTGCAGTCGATCGTGCCCGCGATACCGCTGTGGGCCTGGTGCCTGATCTGCGGCCTCGGGGTGACCGCCCTGGTGCTGCGCGGATTCCGGGCGATGGGCTGGACGGCCTTCGTCACGGTGCCGGCCTTCCTGGGGCTCGCCGGGTGGGCGATGACCGTGCAGATCTCCCGGCACAGCTTCGGCGACCTGGTCGCGTCGCCGCCGTTCGGCGCGCACATCAGCGTCGCCACCGGCGCCACGATCGTGGCCGGCTCGTACATCGTGGGCGCGGTGACCACGCCGGACATGACGCGCTTCAACCGCTCGACCGGTGACGTCGTCAAGCAGACCCTCGTCGGCATCTCGCTCGGCGAGTACGTCCTGGGCCTGGCCGGTGTGCTGCTCGCGTACGCCGTGAAGTCGTCCGACCTGATCGCGATCATCACGTCGAGCTCCGGCGTCGTCGGCGTGATCGTGCTGGTCTCCGCCACCGTGAAGATCAACAACTGGAATCTGTACTCGTCGGCGCTCGGCCTGATCAACGCGGTGGAGACCCTCTTCACGGTGCGCCTGGGGCGCGTCGCGACGACCGTCGTCATCGGTGTCCTCGGGTCGGTGGCGGCCGCGGCCGGGATCCTGGACCACTTCACCGGCTTCCTCACCGTCCTCGGCATCCTCACGCCGCCCATCGCCGGGATCATGGTGGCCGAGTACTTCGTGGTGAAGAAGTGGCGCCCGCAGCTGGACGCCTCGCGCCGCCTCGGCCGCCTCCCGGAGACGGAACCGTCCTGGGTGCCCGCCACCATCGCCGTGTGGGCCCTCGCCTCTCTTGTCGGCTGGCTCGGGGACCACTACCAGTGGTGGGGCATCCCCGCCCTCAACTCGCTCCTCGTGGCGGGCATCGGCTACGTCCTGCTCGGCCGACTCGGTCTCGTCCGCGGTACCCGTGAGCTGCCCTTCGACCAGCCCGCACGAGCGGCCGCCCAGCTGGAGGCAGCCCCGGCCGCCACGCACTGAACACCCGAACTCCCGTACCGACAAAGGAAAGCAGCAGCATGCGCATCGGCATCGACGTCGGAGGCACCAACACCGACGCCGCCCTGCTCGGGGACGACGACCGGGTGATCTCGGCCGCCAAGTCGCCGACCACACCGGACATCACCTCCGGCGTGACGGCGGCGATCCGGGCCCTCGACCCGCCCGTGGACCGGGTGAGCGCGGTCATGATCGGCACCACCCACTTCCTCAACGCGCTGATCGAGGGCGCCCGGCTCGCGCCCGTCGCGGCGGTCCGGCTCGGGCTGCCCGCGACGGCCGCGCTGCCGCCGATGACGGACTGGCCCGAGCGCCAGCGCGCGGCGGTCGGCGGGCACGGCTATCTGTGCCACGGCGGCCGGGAGTTCGACGGCCGCCCGCTGTCGCCCCTCGATCCCGGCGAGCTGAGGCGCACGGCCGCCGACATCGCGGCCAAGGGGATCACGTCGGTGGCGATCTCCTCCGTGTTCTCACCGGTCGCGGAGGACGACGAGCGGCGCGCGGCACAGATCCTGCGGGGTGAACTGGGCGACGGCGTGCACATCTCGCTCTCCCACGAGCTGGGCCGGATCGGCCTGCTGGCCCGCGAGAACGCGACGATCATCAACGCGGCGCTGCGCGACCTGGCCACGGTGATCGTCGAGTCCTTCGCCAAGTCCCTCGCGGAGGTGTCGATCACGGCGCCGTTCTTCCTGTCGCAGAACGACGGGACGCTGATGGACGTGGAGTTCGCGCGGACGTATCCGGTGGCGACGTTCGCGTCCGGGCCGACGAACTCGATGCGCGGCGCGGCGTTCCTGTCCGGGCTCCAGGACTGCGCGGTGGTGGACGTGGGCGGCACGACGGCCGACGTCGGCATCCTCGCGGGCGGCTTCCCCCGGGAGGCGGCGGGCGAGAGCGAGGCCGCCGGGATCCGCACCAACTTCCGTATCCCCGACGTGCTGTCGCTCGGCATCGGCGGCGGCTCTCTGGTCTCGCCGGAGGGCGACACCGGCCCGCGGTCGGTCGGCTACCGGCTCACCGAGGAGGCCCTCGTGTTCGGCGGCACGACACTGACGGCGACCGACCTCGCGGTGGCGGCGGGCCGCGCCGACATCGGCGCCCCGGCCCGGGTGGCCCATCTGGACCGGGAGTTCGTGGACCGGACACTGGACCGCATCGCCCATCGGCTGGCGGAGAGCGTCGACCGCATGCGGACGTCGGCCGCGGCGCTGCCGGTGGTCGCGGTCGGCGGCGGCTCCGTCCTCGTACCGGAACGGCTCCCCGGCTTCGACGACGTACGGCGTCCCGGGAACTTCGGTGTCGCGAACGCGGTGGGCGCGGCCATCGCGCAGGTCGGCGGCGAGGTCGACCGGGTCTTCCACGTGCCGCAGGGCACCCGGGAGTCGGTCCTCGCCGGGGCGCGGGAGGAGGCCGTGGCGCGCGCCGAGGAGGCGGGCGCGCGGCGCGGCAGTGTCCGCGTCGTCGACATCGAGGAGGTACCGCTCGCCTATCTGCCGGGCGGCGCGACCCGGATCCGCGTCAAGGCGGTCGGCGACCTCGACCTGAAGCACATCCCCGTCCGGACCGGAGTCACCGCCCATGCGTGAGATCACCCTCGACAACCTCGACGACATCGCGCGCGGCGCCGGGATCCTCGGCACCGGCGGCGGCGGGGACCCGTACATCGGCAAGCTGCTCGCCCGCGAGGCGATCCGCCGGCACGGACCGGTCAGGGTCGTGGACATCGACGAGGTGCCCGCGGACGCCACGGTCGTCCCGATCTCCGGCATGGGCGCGCCCACGGTCCTGCTGGAGCGGGTCCCGAACGGCGGCGAGGAACTGGCCGCGCTGCGTGCCCTGGAGAAGCACCTGGGCCGTCCGGCGACGCACATCGCGCCGATCGAGGTGGGCGGCGTGAACTCGATGCTGCCGATCGCCTGCGCCGCGCAGGCGGGGCTGCCGATCGTCGACGGCGACGCGATGGGCCGGGCGTTCCCCGAGGCGCAGATGGTGCTGCCCGGACTGATCGGCGTCACCAACTCCCCCATGGCGCTGGCCGACGACAAGGGCAACACGATCATCGTGGACGCGGTCGACAACCACGCGGCCGAGGCCATCGCCCGCGCCGTCTGCACGGAGCTGGGCTGCCAGATCTCCTGTGCGGACACGGTGCTGCGCGGCGACCAGCTCGCCGACGGCCTGGTTCCCGCGACGCTGACCCTCGCCGAGCGCCTGGGCGCGGCGGTCCGCGAGGCGCGCGCCGAGCACGCGGATCCGGTCGGGGCGGCCCGCGCCCTCCTGTCGGGCGTCCACCTGCTCACCGGCAAGGTGGTCGACGTCAGCCGGCGCACCGAGGGCGGCTTCGCCCGCGGCCTCGCCGACATCGAGGGCGTCACGGGCGACGCGGGACGTTCCCTGCGGCTCGACTTCCAGAACGAGCATCTGCTGGCCACCCGGGACGGCGTGACCGTCGCGACGACGCCGGACCTGATCTGCGTCCTGGACAGCGAGACCGGCGACCCGGTCACCACGGAGGGCCTGCGCTACGGCCTGCGGGTGTCGGTCCTTGCGGCGCCCTGCGACCCCCGCTGGACCACGGCGCCCGGCCTGGACCTGGCGGGCCCGCGGTACTTCGGCTACGACGTGGACTATCTGCCCTTCGGGGGCTGACGCGGATCCGGCCGGGCGCGAGGCGGTCCTCAGATCCGGGGACCGCCGAGGCGCCCCTCCAACTGGGACAGCAGCTGCCCGAGGAGGGCGCTGAGGTCCGCGTCCCGGCCGCCGTCGAGGCCGGCGAGCACCGTCGCCTCGTACGCCAGCTGCCGGGGCAGGACCTCGTCGACGAGGTCCTGCCCCTGGTCCGTGAGGCTCAGGTGCGACACCCGCCGGTCCCGGGTGTCGCCCCGCCGTGCGACCAGACCCCGCTCCTGCAGCTGCTTCAGCCGCTTGGTCACGGCCGCGCCCGACGAGAACGTCTCCCGCGCCAGGTCGCCGGGGGTCAGTTCCCGCCCGGTGCGGCGCAACGTGCCGAGCAGGTCGAACTCGGGCCGGGTCAGTCCGGCGTGCCGCAGCGGCGCGTCCTCCGCCTGCTGCAGCAGCGCGGCACACCTGTTGATCCGGCCGATGATCTCCATCGGCCCGGTGTCGACGTCCGGACGGACGGCCTGCCACTGCCGTACGACGGACGACACGGTGTCGAGCGGCGCCGCCGCTGGGTCGTGCTGCGTGCTCATGCCTGCCTGACCGGACCTTCCTCGACCGTTACCGCTGTCCGCGGGCGCCGCTCGGGTCGCCCGCCCTGTCACCAGTGTCGTCGACAGCGGCGACCGGTCCGAGCGCCTGCCGCCGGACCGTCGCCGCGAGCGTACGGTGTCCGGTCCGCTCGGCGGTGATCACCCGGTCCTCCGGCAGGGCCCGCTGCCACCACTCGCCGGCCGCCGTGTCGGCGGCGGCGCGCAGCTCCACCAGGGCTCCGGCGAGCGAGCGCCGGGCGGTCTCCAGGGCGGCGTGCCCGGGCGCGTCCGAGGCGAGCGTGCGGTCGGCGGCGGCGCGGGCGGTGTCGACCCGGGCCAGTGCCGCCTCGATGTGGTCGCCGGCGCGCCGGTTGGTCACCGCGACGGCGGCGACCACGCCGAGCAGCGCCCCCACCAGCGTGTCGACGATCCGGTCGGTGATCAGCTCACCGGGTTCCTGGAACCGGGCGAACTCGGTGACGAGCAGGGCCATCGGGGTCACGCACAGGCTGCCCAGCCAGTAGTTCCGGGTGATGAGCGCCTCGGCCCCGAAGCTGAAGACGAGGCAGCAGAGCACCAGCGCGGCGGGGCCGAGGTGGGCGAACGGGACGACGGCGGCGAAGACGAGGACCCCTGCGAGGTTGCCGACGACGCGCTGGACGCCGCGGCTCCAGGTCAGGGTCACGTTGGCCTGGTAGAGCGAGGCGGCGGTGACCAGCGCCCAGTAGGGCCGTCCGATGCCGAGGGCGAGCGAGGCGTACCCGGCGAGGGCGCAGCCGACGACGGTGCGCAGGGCGACCGGCAGCAGGGGCGACCCGGGCCCGATCCGCCGCCACAGCGAGGGGGCGCCGCTCGCGAGTTCGGCCTCGACGCCGAGCAGTTCGTCGTCGATCCCGGCGATCCGGCCGGGCCGCGGCACGGCACCGGCGCCGCGCAGCCCGGCGGCCCAGGCGCGCAGCTGCGCCGCGTCCGCGTCGCCCGGCGCCGCGACGGCCACCTCCGCGCGGACGACGAGCCGCTCCAGGGCGCGCCGCGCGGCGGTCCGGGAGCCGGTGGCGAGCAGGGATTGCCAGGCGGCGTGCACGGCCGCCGCGGCGGCGCCGCGGGCGGGCGCGTGCTCGGGCCGCTCGGCGTAGGCGGCGGCCGCGTTCAGGGCGCGCGCGGTGGCCCGGCGCTCCGGGCCGTGGGGGCGGACGAGGGCGGGCGCCATTCCGACGAGCCAGGCGACGGCACCGGCGCCGAGGGTGAGCGCGAGATGGCCCGGCACCTGTCCGATGGTCTGCGGCGCGAACAGCGACGCGGAGCTGATGAAGGTGAAGATCAGGTGTCCGGGCGGGCCGATCCGGGTGGCGTCGCACAGCGTCTTCTGCGCGGCGGCGAGCAGCGCGCCCACCGCCACGAGGACGGCGGCGGACGAGGTGAGCGACGCGGCGACGAGGGCGACGGCGACGCTCGCGAACATCCCGAGCACCACTCCCGCCAGGGCCCGGGCCCTGGCCGCGTACGGCAGGTTGTGCCCGTACAGGGCGCAGAAGCTGCCGGCCATCGTGTACATCACCAGGTCGAGGCGGCCGAGGGCGAGCAGTGTGAGGTTCGGTATCGCGGCGGAGACGACGACGCTCGACGCCGGTTTGAACCAGATGTCCGACGGCTTGTTCGGACGCAGCACTCCGGCCAGCGGGAGCCGGCGGACGGTGACGGTGCGCGGG
The DNA here is from genome assembly GCF_053891275.1 of Streptomyces sp. YJ-C3. NCBI lineage: Bacteria > Bacillati > Actinomycetota > Actinomycetes > Kitasatosporales > Streptomycetaceae > Streptomyces > Streptomyces sp. YJ-C3. The sequence goes on from NZ_CM132685.1 coordinate 5,498,879, forward strand.
GAGGGCGGAGTCGGGGGTGTGCTGCTCATACTGCTCATACCTAAAACCTTAGCAGGTGTTTTACCTGTAAAAGATATGCGGGCGGGAAGCGGCCTCACCTCCCTCCGCGCGGCCGCGCGACCGTCAGTGCTCCCCTGCGCCGCCATACGCTCCCGCGTGCCCGGGCATCTCAACCAGAGCCGCTGGAGAAAGAGGGGGACCCGGGGTGCACGGACCGCTGTCGGCCGCCTGGCTGCTCGTCGCGCTGTGCGCGGCGACCGGCTCGTACTGCCTGCTGCGCATGCGCCGCGGCGCCGAGGACCAGCGCCGCACGGCGGGCGGGGAGGCGCTGATGGGGTTCGGCATGGCGCTGATGGCGGTGCCGGCCGCGGTCCTCACGCCGCCGGCCTGGGCCTGGATGCTCTACGCGGCCGTGTTCGGGGCCGCGGCGGTGCGCGCCCTGTGGGCGGCGCGGCGCGGGGCGCATCACCTGCATCACCTGGTGGGCACGTTCGCCATGGCGTACATGGCGGTGGCGATGGCGGCGCGCCCGGCGGCGCACGCGCACCACGGCGGGGCGGGCACCCCGGCACTGACCGGTCTGCTCCTCGCCTATTTCGTGGTGTACGTCCTGTGGTCCGGGGCGCGCCTCGTCCCCGCCGCGGCCGCGACCGCGAGCGGCCCCGCGCTCGCGGGCTGGGGCGACCGGCCGGAGCTGGCGCGGGCCTGCCGGCTCTCCATGGGGATCGGCATGCTGGCGATGCTGCTGACGATGTAGGGCCCGGGCGTCGCAGGACCGGGGCACTCCGCAGCCGCTCACCGGACCGTGAACGAAACCGTGGCGTACATCACTTGACGCGCCAGGCCATACCCCGGCGACGACCCGGCTCATAGGGTGACGACCATGACGGTCCCCGTAGCGCTGTTGCTGCTCGGCACCCTTCTCGCTGTCCTCGCCCCGCGACTGCTCGCGCGCGCCGACTGGCCGGAGCGGGAGCCGATCGTCGCGCTGTGGGTGTGGCAGTGCGTGGTGGCCGCGGTGCTGCTGAGCTGCGCCCTGTCGATGGCCCTGAGCGCGGCCGCGGCATGGCAGGCGGTGCGCGGCCATCTGTTCGCACCCGCTCCGCACGCGGTCGTGGAGGCATACGCGCTGCGCGCCTCCGGACCGTGGGCGGCCACCGTCGCCGTCGCCCTCGCGCTCGGCGGGGCATGGACCGCCGCGATGCTGGTGCGGGAAGTGCGCCGGGCCCGGGCGCGGCGCAGGCAGCGGCGGACCGAACTCCAGGTCCGCGCGCCCCTGTTGCCCGGCGAGGATCCCGGCTCGGACCGTCTGGTGATACTGGAGGGCGAGCGCCCCGACGCGTGGTGGCTGCCCGGCACCACACCTCAACTGGTCATCACCACGGCCGCGTTGCGACGCCTGAAAGGGCGTCAGCTGGACGCGGTGCTCGCGCACGAGATGGGGCACGCGCAGTGGCGGCACGACTGGCTGCTGCACTGTTCGGGCGCGCTGGCCGCAGGATTCCCCCAGGTCCCGGTGTTCGCCGCGTTCCGCGACGAGATGCACCGGCTGGTCGAGCTCGCCGCGGACGACGTGGCCTCGCGCCGTTTCGGCCGGCTCACCATCGCCCTGGCCCTGGTCGAACTCAACGAGGACCGCGGCGTGTTCGGACCGTGCCCGACGCCGCAGGCCCATGTCCCGCAGCGCGTGCACCGGCTGCTCACCCCGCCGTCGCGGCTGACCCCGGCCCGGCGCCTGCGGCTCACGGCGGCCGCCGCGCTGGTCCCCCTGATGCCGCTTCTGGTGACGTTCGTGCCGGGACTGCGCGCGTTGGGATAGTTTGCACGGCCCGCCATGGGTGAGGATCGTCTGCATGTATCCGGCGCAACTCGACTCCCCGCCCCGGTCGCACACTCCGCTCGCGGCGGCGCTCGCCCTGGCCAGTGTCCTGCTGCTGGTCCTCGTGGCGGTCCGCTGGAGCCCCCTGATGGGCCTGGACGGCGACATCGTGCGGGCCCTGCACCGGGAGGCGGTCGCCGAACCCGGTCTCACGCGGACCAACCGGGTCCTGACGGACTGGGTGTGGGATCCGTGGACGATGCGCGCGCTGATCGCAGTGGTCGCGGCGGGCGTGGTGTGGCGGCTACGGGACCGGGTGCTCGGGGTCTGGCTGCTGGCGACGTGCCTGCTCGGCACACTCCTCCAGCAGGGGCTCAAGGCGGCCGTCGACCGGCCCCGGCCGGTGTGGCGCGACCCGGTGGACTCGGCGCACTACGCGGCCTTCCCCTCGGGTCACGCCATGACGACGGTGGTCGTGTGCGGGCTCGTGCTGTGGCTGCTGCGCCGGTACGCGGCCGGGCCCGTGCTGTGGGGCGCGGCCCTGGCCGTCTCGGTGGTCTCGGCGCTCGGCGTGGGCCTGACCCGGCTCTGGCTCGGGGTGCACTGGCCCTCGGACGTGCTGGGCGGCTGGCTGCTCGGGGCGCTGACGGTGACCCTGTCCACGACCGCGTACGAGAAGTGGCGTGCCCCGAACAGCCTCCCTTGACCGGCGACTTCGCCACACCACAGGATCGGACGCATGACGATCAAAGCGGTGCTCTTCGACTTCTCCGGGACGCTCTTTCGCATCGAGTCCACCGAGTCCTGGCTCCGTGCGGTGCTCGACGAGTCAGGGCTGACGCTGCCCGACGAGGACTTCACCGCCGCTGCGCGCGGGCTGCACGAGGCAGGGGCACTGCCCGGGGGCACCACGGACCATGTGGAGGTCCCCGCTCACCTCGAGGAGCTGTTCGCCGTCCGTGACGTGGACGCCACCCGGCACCGGGCCGCGTTCACGGGCCTGGCCCGCGAGGTTCCGCTCCCCGACGACCGGCTCTACGACGCCCTGTACGACCGTCACATGCGGCCTGCGGCGTGGCGCCCTTACCCGGACGCACTGGACGTCCTGTCGGTGCTGCGCGAGCGCGGGATCCCGGTGGGCGTCGTCAGCAACATCGGCTGGGACCTGCGTCCCGTCTTCGTGGAGCACGGGCTCGACCCGTACGTCGCCTCGTACGTCATGTCGTACCGGCACGGCGTCACGAAGCCTGACTCCCGTCTGTTCGCGGTCGCGTGCGAGGAGTTGGGCGTGGCTCCGCACGACACGCTCATGGTCGGCGACGACCGGCGGGCGGACGCCGGCGCCGCGGCACTGGGCTGCACGGTGCATTTCGTGGACCATCTGCCCACGGACCAGCGGCCCGACGGCCTGCGCCCGGTCCTGGATCTGCTTTAGCCGGCTGCGGGGAGCCGCGGTCGCGTCCGGCGCCACGGGCGCCTCTCCGCGCCGACGACCTGCGCCTCCCGGCCAGGGCCGTAGCTCAGTTCTTACTCAACTCGCGATTGGGTTCGCGCCTGGCGGGGGCATGATCGCTCCACTGTCGGGCGAACTGAGGAGGGGTCATGGCCAAGGCGGTGCGGGCTTCGTTGGGCGAGATGTGGATCACCTGTCAGGTGTGTCAGAGCGACCGCTTCCGCGAGCGGGGCGTGAAGCTCAACAGCACCGGTGGGGAGTTCTTCAACCTGGCCTGGGCGGACGAGACGGCGACGGGGCTGATCTGCTGGCGCTGCGGCTTCGTCCACCTCTTCGTCAACCGGGAGATCCAGTTGCACCGCGCAGAGAAGTGACAGCTCTGACACACCGGTTCACCGTCGTGCCCACGGGGCCTGCCTCATTTTCGTTGCCTGTGCGCGATGTTCGTCGTTTCTCGTTGGTGACCGCGCTTTCCTGTGGTTGCGTGCTGCGTGGTTGTCGTTCTTGAAGGACGTGTGTCATGTCTTCGGAGTTATGCCTTGAGTCGGCTCGCCGCGTCTGCGACGTGGTGGCGGGCGGTTCGCTGCCGGCGGGTTCGTCGGTGGCGGAGGTGGAGGCGCGGGGAGTGCGGGCGGTGCTGGCGGTCCGGCTGAATGCGGCGGAGGTCGAGCGGCGCCGGCAGGACGGCGTGGGGGCGGTGTTGGACGGCAGCGCGCTGGAGGGGCTGATGCAGCTCCCCGCCGGACTGCCGGTGCCGGTGTCGTCGCTGGCGCCCCGCGAGTGGTCGTCGCTGCGCCGCGCTCCTGGGCACGCGGTGGAGCGTGGTGACGGACAGGTGGTGCGTCGGCTGGTGGCGCCGCTGGAGGTGGATCTGGCGGTGGTGCGGTCTTCGAGTCCGGCCCGGAACGCGTTGAAGCGGGCGGGCCGGTTCGGCGCGTACGCGGCCTCGTCGGTGTGGCTGGACGCGTCGGCGGACGGGTCCGAGCTCCTGGTGACGGAGGCCGGTGTGTACGGTCTCGGGGTCGTACGCACCGGCCCCGGCGAGGCGCCGGAGTTGCTGGTGGCGCCCCGGTCGTCGTCGCGGTTCGGGCACACGTCCGCCGGCTGGCTGTTCGCGGAGCAGGTCTACGCGGAGTTGCTGAGGTCTAGTCAGGTTCTCCTGCCCACACCCTGAGCCAGCGGGGCGTGTCGAGAGCGCCGGGGTCCGCGAGTTCCTCGCGGAGCCGTTGATGGGCCTGGACCGCGTCCCGGCAGAGCTCCTGCCAGGCGTTGCGCCGGTCGGCGCCCGGGGCGGTCCGCTGGAGTTCGTCGGCCCACGGGAGCCAGGTGGCGAGGTTGTGGCGGTTGGCCTCTTCCTGGTCGTCGTAGGTGTGGTCGAAGCGCAGGAGGCTGCGGCCCTGGCAGACCGTGCAGTCGCAGCGGGGTGCGGGCAGCCTGCCGTAGTGGTCACGGAGCTTGTCCGCGTTGATGTAGTCCATGAGCTGCGGATGGAGGACGGCCGTGGTGACGTTGCTGCCGTTGCGGCGCGGTGGGCCGCTGTCCGGCGGTCTGATGTGGCGCTGCGAGGTCTGCATGCCGATGGAGACGAAGAGCGCGCCGTGGGCGTAGGCGTCGAGGCCGGCGAGGTCGGTACGGACGAGTGCGACGCGGTCGAGGCCGGTGATCAGCCTGCGGAGTCCCATGACGGAGCATCTGGTCCGGAGCGGGTTGTTGCTCGCGCCGAGGACGATGGCCTTGATGTGCGGCAGCTCGCCGAGTGCGCCGATGAGGTGGTCGAGGTCGTCGGGTGTGCGCAGCCATCGCTGGTCGAGGGGCACGGTGAGGATGGTCCGCTGCGGGTCGATGTCCCGGACCGCCGCCACCGCGGCGTCGAGGGCGCGACGGTCCCCGGGCCCGAGGTAGCGGGTGGGCGTGAGGCTTGCGGCCGCTCCCTGGAGCAGCTGTCCCTCTTGGGTGCGTTCGAGTTCGTCGTCCTCGCCGAAGAGGGACGTCTGCCCGGGGTGGTTGCAGCTCTCCAGTTGGAACGGTTGGTCGGCTGTGGCGTACCGCGCGTAGCCTTCCGGGTCGACGAGCCGGAGCGGCATGTCCGGCGTGTGGCGGTCAAAAGTTCCGGCGGTCGCCAGTGCGTCCGCTCCGCAGAGGACGATTCCGTCGTGGGCGGCGGCTGCGAGAGCCGGGCTCTTGCCGCTTCTGACGACGGCGCGGGTGTGCACGAGGATCTTGTCCTCGAGTACGTCCCATGCGGGCCGTGCGCGGCGTAAGTGGTCGCCGGGCTGTCCTGTCATCCGCCCTCCCCCGGTCACGGATCGCGAAGTATCCGTTTCAAAGAGTGCAAGGGGCAGGTAGAGGCGGGCAAGAGGGCGTACAGCTCGGGCAGTTGGCGGCGCGGCCCGTTCATTTCGGCCCTGAGCGGGACGCCGCGACCCTGGCGATCTTGACGCTCTTCGCTCTCGTGGTCCCGTCCGGCCTTCAGACGCGTTGCGGTGTCGGGAAGCGGGGGGGGAGTGAGGGGCGAGGCGTGGGCAGCGTCGCCGCGGGAGGTGGCGGAGGCTGCGTGGGTGCCGTTCGACGAGGTCCCGGAGCGGATCCCGGGCGGTGTGTACGGGCCGGTGCGGGATCATCTCAGGGACTCCCCTCACTGAAGCCCGCCCTCGCCAGCACGACCGGATGATGGCGCATGCCTCTGCCCATCGACTCGGTCACCGTCCGCCTGTGGGCGGCTCTTCGCCTGCCGCTCTGGCTGCCTCGCATTGTGCGATGCGGGCGCGTACTTGGGGGTCGCCGGCGATGTCTGGCGGGAGATTTGTGGATGTGTAGACCTTGGCCTGATGGATCTGCTCTGCGGTGAGGCCTTCGGTTTCGGTGAGGTCCGTCTTTTCGAGATCGGCCATGGTCAGGGTCGCGTGCTTCAGGTCGGCGCGGATCAGCCGGACGGTCGTGAGGTCGGCATGGAAGAGGTTGGCCCCTTTGAGTTCGGCGCCCGTGAGATCGGCTCCGGTGAGGTCGGCGTAGGGCAACTTCGCTTTGTTGAGCGTGGCCTCGGTCAGCTTGGCGTATCGGAGTACCGCCTTGGGCATGTGCGCGTCCTGCATCCAGGCGCCCTTGAGATTCGCCCTCGTCAGGTCCGCCTTCTCCAGTTGCGCCCCCGCAAGGACCGCATCCTCAAGGATGGCTTCCTGTAGCTTCGCGCCTCTGAGGTGTGCGCCTGTGAGCTGTGCCTTTGTCATCCACGCGCCTCTGAGATCAGCTTCGCTGAGGTCGCGCCCACCGGTCTTGATGCTGCGGAGGTCCGGCCGTCTGTTGCGCTGGGCGGTGTTTCGGCCAAGGACGTTGAGAGCGGCGCGCACTGGTTCCTTGAGGGGCTTGAGTACAGTGACCGGCCCTGCGGCGGCCGAGTCCGGGTCGATGACGGATCGCGCCTCGACGTGTTTGTCGAGCGAGGTACGGACGTAGGCGGCGAGCACTTCGACCACGGTGGCGCTGTCCTTGCCGGAATCGCGCATGATGCGTTCGAGGGAGTAGATGCCGCCGAGCCGTTCATGGATCTTGTCGGATGCGAGGAGCTTGATGGCTTCGACGTAACGGCCGGTGACTTGCCCTTCGCGGGTGAGGTCGGCCTGCTCCCGGTCCTTGGAGACTGTGTGCAGGTGACTTCGATGGGTGTAGTACAGCCCGGCTCCTGCGATGATGCCGGCGGCGAGTGCGACGAGGCCGGTTCGGAAGCCGGTGATGACGACGCCGTCAGCGGGCTGGAGCGCTCTGCTGCGGATGTGGGCGCTGTCGAACCACCAGGGGCCCCGCCAGAACACGACGACGAAGGCCACTGCGCCGACGGCTATCAGGAGAGATGCTCTGACCGCGCGGTTGCGCAGCGGGTTCTCACGTCTTCTGCCTTGTGGGCGTCTGAAGCGGATGGCAACCCACGCCAGGAGGAGCGCGACCAGGCCTTCGATGATCCAGACCCAGGTCGTCAGCGGGAGGCCTGATGGCCAGGAGAGCGCGGCAGGAGACATAGGCCAAGATCCTGTCGGACTGCCGCTTCCCGCGGGAGCTGAACACCGCATTTGCCGCAGGCGGTGATCGAGTGCCGGCACCGAGCCGCGTTCACCGATGAGCGGCCAGCACTGCCGCGAGGCCCTCCTGCAGATCCTTGACGAAGAACTCGGGAACCTCCAGCGACGGGAAATGACCCCCGTTCTCCGGCGACCTCCACCGGACGATGTGCCGGTACCGCTCCTGTGCCCAGGGGCGCGGAGATTTCTCGATGTCGCGGGGATACATGGTGATCGCGGATGGGACGTCGACCCGAAGTTCGGGATCGAGCGAGTTGTGGCTTTCGTAGTAGATGCGGGCCGCCGATGCGCCGGTCCGCGTCAGCCAGTACAGGGTGACGTCGTCAAGAATGCGGTCTCGGGAAATCGTCTCGAACGGGCTGTCCTCGGTGTCCGACCACTCGGCGAACTTGTCGAGGATCCAGGCGAGCAGCCCGACCGGTGAGTCGACGAGCGAGTAGCCGATGGTCTGCGGCCGGGTCGCCTGCTGCTTCGCGTACGCCGCGCGGTGGCTCCAGAAATCGTGGGTCTCCTCGGTCCACTTGCGCTCGACCGCCGTCAGCCCGTCCGTCGTCAACCCGGGCGGCGCCTCCGCGAACAAGGTGTGGATGCCGAGAACGTGCGCCGGGAACCGGCCACCGAGGACCGTGGTGATATTGCCGCCCCAGTCGCCGCCGTGGGCTACGAACTTTCCGTAGCCGAGCCTTCCCATCAGCTCCACCCATGCGGCCGCGATCTTTTCGGTTCCCCACCCGGTGGTGGCCGGCTTGTCGCTGTAGCCAAAGCCAGGCAGCGACGGGACCACGACGTGGAATGCCGGCGCGTCCGCGTCCTTCGGATCCGCCAACTCGTCCACTACATCGGTGAACTCGGCAATGCTGCCCGGCCAGCCGTGCGTCAGGATCAAAGGAGTGGCATCGGCGCGCGCGGACCGGCGGTGCAGGAAGTGGATGCCCAGATCATCAATGGTCGTGCGGAACTGGCCGATCCGGTTAAGGCGCTCTTCGAACGCCCGCCAGTTGTACCCGGTGCGCCAGTAGTTCACGACATCGACGAGGTCGGCGAGAGGAACGCCCTGCTCCCATCGGCGAGAGCCGGGCGCGGCGCCGTGGACCGTCTCAGCCTCCGGCAGTCGCGCCGCGGCCAGCCGCGCGCGCAGATCGTCGAGGTCGGCGTCGGTTGCGTGGGCTTCAAACGCGTGTACGTCGCTGGCGGGACGGGGCATGAGTCCTCCTGGCCATAGCGGAACCGTCTAAGACGGTTCTAACAGCCCTCCGAGTCACGCCGCAACCGGCTAAGGTGGTTCCATGCGTGTTGAGTTCCCCGACTTCCGCCTCGGCAAGGTGCTGGCGACGAGCTTCACGGGGACCCTGTCGGAGCGTCACGGCGACGCCGTGGAGCGCATTCCCACGCCGCAACGACTCGTCGACTGGCTGGCCGTCAGCGGCCTCGCCGTGGACTCCTGTACCGCTGCCCAGCTCGCCCTCGCCCGGGAACTGAGGGAGTCGATTCACGCCGCCGCGACAGCGGCCGCACTCCAGGACGCTCTCCCCGCGTCCGCCGTCCACGTCATCAATGACCGCAGCGCTCAGGGTCGAGCCGCGGCCGTCCTGACGCCCGAGGGCCGGCGGCGATGGCAGCTCGGCTCGGCTTCCTGCGTGGAGGACGCCCTCAGCGTGATCGCCGCCGACGCGGTCAGCATCATCGCGGGCGAACGAGACGGAAAACTGGCCTTGTGCGCCTCCCCCACCTGCCGAGCCGCCTTCTTCGACACCAGCCAGAGCCGCACTCGCAGATGGTGCGACATGAACACATGCGGCAATCGCCAGAAGAAAGCGCGCTTCAACGCCAACCAGCGGAATAACCCCAGACCAGCGGAGTGATCGTCACCTCGGCGCATCCATGCCAGCAGATCTGCAACTCGTCAGCGGCGGCATGATCAGCGCATCGATGATGAGCTGGATCGGCAGAAGGGCATGGCGGGCGACGACGAGGCCGGTGCAGAGTTCGCCAAGGTTTACAAGTCGGCCGCGGGCACGACGCTCGACAAACGTGGCTCACGCTCTGGACGCTGCGGGATTGTGCCGCTCCGCCTCGACGGTGCCAGGAACACTCCGAACAGCCCGGAGAGTGCCTACCAGTTGCGGACTGCGGGCTACCCGGAACGGAAGATCCCGCTGCTGCTGACGTCGCAGTCCAAGTTCAAGGCTTCTGACGGCATGCGCCCTCCAGAGGGCTACATGATCGACTCCAAGTACGTGCTCGGCCAGCACAACGACGCGATGACCGCGAACAAGGAAATCCGCGGCCTGGAGATCGTCACTAACGACGAGGACGCCACAGCCTGCTGGCAGACCCTGATGGCCCAAGAAGGCGTCAGAGTTCCTGCTCTGGCTCCGCGATCACTCCCTGCCTTCTCCCGGCATCATCCGGTACACAACAGAGGACGCCGTAGAACAGGGGCTGCAAACTGACGGGCGGGTGCCTGCTGTCGGAGGCGCCTTGGAGATCAAGGACGAGCTGGAGCAGCATCTTCGAGTCGTCACAGCGTGACCTGAAGGCCTGCGAGCCCGACCCCCAAATGACCCCATTCCCGCCGTCCCGGGGTCGGGTGGCGGTCGGTGGAGTCCACACCTTCTGGTGATCCACGCTTGCGGCCTGCGCCTTTGGAACCGGCGGAGATCGGTGGGGGCCCTCCAGCGCGACCATATTCGGACGATCCCCCGCGTCGCCCGAATACGGCCGGCTGATCCGTGCGCACCGTGCCCAGGGGCCGGTGGCCGGACCGCGCTGAGTATAGTTGGCTGAGAGCCAGTCAACGCAGGAGTCAAGGATGTCCCCCCGCAGCGCATCGGTCAATGAGGAGTTGCGCCGACGTTCCCGTGAGCGGCTTCTGCAGGCGACGCTGGAGCTCGTCGGGGAGCGCGGCTATGACGCGACGACCCTCGGCGACATCGCGGACCGTGCCGGTTCGGCGCGCGGCCTGGTCTCGTACTACTTCCCCGGCAAGCGCCAGCTGCTGCAGTCCGCCGTGCACCGGCTGATGCACCGGACCCTGGAAGAGGCACTGGAGCGCCGGCCGCCGACGCAGGACGGGGACGAGCGGCTGGCCCGGGCCGTCGACGCGATCCTGGGTCTGGCCCGGGACCAGCCCGTTCTCATGCGGACGCACATGGCGGGCATCCTGCAGGCCGAGGGGTTCGTGCAGTGCCCGGAGCAGCAGCGGCTGGCGGCCCTGCTGCGTGACACCGTCGTACGGCACGGGACGCTCGACGTCGACCGGGACTACCCGCTGCTGCGCGCCCTGTTGATGGGCGCGGTGTTCGCGATGCTCGTACCGGGAGCGCCGATGCCGATGGCGGCGCTGCGCGCCGAGCTGTTCCAGCGCTACGGGCTGGAGTGGGAGCGGGGCTTCCCGCCGGGCGACGACGCGTCGCCCGACGAGAGTCCCGCACACGAGCGGCCGGCGGATTTCTCACGCTACTTCGAACCGTTGCGGCCGGCCGCGGACAACGACGGTCAGTCGAAGTAGTCCGGCTGCGTCTGGACGTTGAGCTCGTCCAGGTGGACCCGCTTGGCCGGATCCGTGCGCCGGTCGCTGAGCTTCAGGACGTCGAAGCCCTTCGCGATGTCGTTGGAGAAGATGTAGCCGTTGTAGTAGTACGCCGACCAGGAGCCGCCGACCTGCAGCGCGTCGGTGGTCAGCGGGCCGCGCTCGAAGTAGGCGATCTCCTTGGGCTTCGAGGAGTCGGTGAAGTCCCACACCGAGACGCCGCCCTGGTACCAGGCCTGGACCATGAGGTCCTTGCCCTTGACGGGGATCAGCGAGCCGTTGTGCGCGACACAGTTCTCGGTGTCGGCCTGGTGGCGCGGGATCTTGTAGTAGGAGCGGAAGACGAGCTTGCTCTTGGTGCCCTTGCCGACGATGTCGTAGATGCCGTCCGCGCCGCGGTTCGGGCCGATCTGGGCGTTGCAGGTGGCCGCGCCGCCGCCGCCGAGCTCATCGGTGAACACGACCTTGTTCGCCTTCTGGTTGAAGGTCGCCGAGTGCCAGAACGCGAAGTTCACGTTGTCCTGGACCTGGTCGATGACCTTCGGGTTCTCCGGGTCCTTGATGGAGAACAGGATGCCGTCGCCCATGCAGGCACCGGCGGCCAGGTCCTTCGAGGGCAGCACCGTGATGTCGTGGCAGCCGGTGGTCTTGGAGACGCCCGGGTTGGTGGGGGCGCCCGGGTTGCCGCCGCCGTCCGCGCCCTCACCGGGGAACAGGACGGGGAAGTTCACCACGGCCGCCTTCTGCGGGGCCTTGCGCGGCACCTTGATGACCGAGATGCCGTCGTGCGGCGGCTGGCAGTCCGGGAACGTGGCGCTCGGCGAGTACGAGGAGACGTACACGTAGACGTTCTTCTTCTCCGGGACCAGGGTGTGCGTGTGCGAGCCGCACGCGGTCTCGACGGCGGCGACGTACTTCGGGTTCCGCTTGTCGCTGATGTCGAAGACCTTCATGCCCTCCCACGACGACTTCTCGGTCGCGGGCTGGGTGGTGGAGGCACAGGAGTTGTCGCTGCGGGAGCTGTCCGTGGAGAGGAACAGCAGGTTCCCGGAGACGGAGACGTCGTTCTGGGAGCCCGGGCACAGGACCTGGGAGACGGTCCTGGGCGACTTGGGGTTGCTGATGTCGTAGATGCGGAAGCCGTCGTAGTTCCCGGCGAACGCGTACTTGCCCTGGAACGCGAGGTCCGTGTTGAGGCCGGGGAGCACGTCCTTGGGGATGTTGGTGAGGTGCTCGATGTTGTCGGAGTGGACGATCTCGTCCTGTCCGGGTATCTCGTCGGCGGCTATCGCCGCCTTCGCCTCGGCCTCGGTGCTCTGCGAGACGCTCTTGGGGGCTGCGGATCTGTCGCCCGGATCAGGCGTCGCGGACACCGGTCCGGCGGTCAGCAGGGCCGCGAGGAGTCCGGCGGCCGCGGCCCCGACTCCCAGGCGTCTGCGGCGTGTTCGGGTGGAGTCCTGCAACAGGGTCACTGTTGTCTCCCTGATTGACGATGACGTCGTTGATACGTGAACGGTTCACGGATCCCCCGAGTATCGTCTTCCTCATGCACAGATCAACAGATGGCAACGGAATCGTCATCAAAGTTGGGGTTCCCGCCCTGCTCATGGCGCTCGCGCTGGGGTTGACCGCGTGCGACTCAGGGGGTTCCGGTGAGGCCGACTCCCCTGCTTCCGGCGGCCCTTCGGTCATCGCGCCGGGCAAGCCCGGTGAGGCCGCGGAGACACTCTCGGCCCGGGACGCGCAGCGACGCGGCGCGGACGACAAGCCCAACTCGGCCGACGTACGGTACGCGCAGATGATGATCCTGCACCACCAGCAGGCCCTGCAGATGACCGAACTCGCCCCGGAACAGGCCGAGTCGGAGCCGGTGAAACGGCTGGCCGAGCGGATCGCGGCCGCGCAGGGGCCCGAGGTCGCGATGATGCGCGGCTGGCTGGAACAGCACGGTCGGAGCGAGTCCCCGACGGGGCACGCAGGGCACGAGGCGATGCCGGGAATGGCGAGCGCGGCGCAGTTGAAGAAGCTGCGGGCCGCCCGGGGCGAGGCCTTCGACGCGTTGTTCCTGAAGCTGATGATCACCCATCACCAGGGGGCGGTGACGATGGCCACGGAGGTGAAGAGCGACGGGAACGACGTGCAGGTGGAGGAGATGGCCGACGACGTGATCGCCCAGCAGACGGCGGAGATCAACCGCATGCGGGACATGGACTGACGAGGGCGCTGCCCTGACGCCGCGTCACCGCCGGTTGTGGCGGGGCGCCAGGAAACCCGCGTCGCGAGCCGCGGCGATCAGCCGGAGGGACTTGCGGCGGCTGCGGCCCGTGACGCGCATGACTTCCAGGACCGGGTCGCGGCCCTCGTCCTGGGCGGCGCGGTAGACCTCGGCGACATGGCGCCGGCCCTCGGTGCCGCGCGGCCAGGACGGGCGGGCGCGGCGGCCCGGCGGCTCCTCGGGCGCGGCGGGGCAGGCGGGGCGCTCGTGCTGCTCGGCGAGTACCCGGCAGGCGTCCTCCAGGGGGCCCTCGATCCAGTCGGTGAGGGAGGCCAGGTCGTCGAGGGAGAGGGGCGGCTGGGAGCGGACGTCCTCGATGGCGACCCGGTCGTCCGTCACGACGGCGAGGACGTCGATGTTCCTGCCGTCGCCGAACATCAGGCGGACCTGGAACCACGGCGGCAGGACGTCCCCGCCCGGCGCCTCCTCGTCCCACGCCGCTGCCCCGGCGGTGCCGTGTCCCTGGATCTCCCACCGCGGCCACACTGGGACGTAACTATTCGGTTGAAGTTGATCAAAAACATCAGGAAATGAACTGTCCAGCACATGCGAACGGTATCCGTATGATCACGCATGGTCAGTTCACGGCACGCCGACAGCCCCTCCCCCCTGACCGCTCCCGGTGCCATGCTGAGGAACATCAGCGCGCCAGCGGAAGGAGCCGCCCGTGCCGCACATCGCCGTGGTCGGATCGGGGCCGAGCGGGGTCTACACCGCCCAGAGCCTGGTCCGGCAAGGCAGCCTCCCGGACGTCCGCGTCGATGTGCTCGACCGGCTGCCGTGCCCGTACGGCCTGGTGCGTTACGGCGTCGCGCCCGACCACGAGAAGATCAAGTCGCTGCAGAACAACCTGCGGACGGTGCTGCAGGACGACGGCGTCCGATTCCTCGGTGGCGTCGAGATCGGCCCCGCGCTGCCGCCCGCGAAGCTGCTGGAGCTGTACCACGCGGTCGTGTACTGCGTGGGAGCCGCAGCCGACCGGCGGCTCGGGATTCTTGGCGAGGACCTGCCCGGCAGCTGGTCGGCGACCGACTTCGTGGCCTGGTACAGCGCGCATCCGGACGCCCGCGACGACGGATTCGTGCGCGGCGCGCGCACGGCCGTGACGATCGGCGTCGGCAACGTGGCGGTCGACGTGACGCGCATGCTGGCCCGCGGCGCCGCCGAGCTCGCCCCCACCGACATGCCGCAGGCCGCCCTGGGGACGCTGGGCGCCAGCGAGGTGCGGGACGTGTACATGGTGGGCCGGCGCGGCCCGTCGCAGGCCCGCTTCACCACCAAGGAGCTGCGCGAGCTCGCCACCCTCCCGGAGACCGAGATCGTCCTGGACGAGGCGGAGTTGGCGCTCGATCCCGGCTACCGCGAGCCCGCCGCGCTGCCCGCCGCGGTCCGCCGCAACGTGGAGGTGCTGCGCGGCTGGGCCGCCCTGCCGCGCCGGGGCGCCGCCCGCCGGATCCATCTGCGGTTCTTCCTGCGGCCCGTCGAGATCACCGGGGACCGGGGGCGCGTCGCGGGGGTGCGGTTCGAGCGGACCCGGCCGGACGGACGCGGGGGCGTGACCGGCACGGGCGAGTACGAGGACATCGGGGCGCAGCTGGTGCTCCGGTCGGTGGGGTATCGCGGAGTGCCGCTGGAGGGACTGCCGTTCGACGCCGAGCGGGGAACCGTGCCGCACACCGCGGGGCGGGTGCTGCGCGGCGGCCTCGTCTCGCCCGGCGAGTACGTCGCGGGCTGGATCAAGCGCGGGCCGACCGGAGTCATCGGCACGAACCGGCCGTGCGCCAAGGAGACGGTGACGTCCCTGGTCGAGGACGCCCCCGCGTTCGTACGCAAGGACCTCGCAGGGGATCCGCTGGCCGGGCTGGTCGCCGCCGGCGCCCGGCCCGTGGAGTGGGACGGGTGGCGGGCGATCGAGCTGGCCGAGGCCGCGCTGGGGCGGTCGCTGGGGCGCGGGTCCGTGAAGATCCCGGACTGGGCGGGGCTGTTGAGCGCGGCGCGGGGCGCGCCCGGGGCCTGACACATCCCGGCAACAACCGCGAAATCAACAAACCGTTTAAGCCGATTACGGTCTCGTGCTGCCGCCTCCTCCCCACCCTGTCCCCGTGACGTTCCCGGTCTTGGAGCACGTATGAAGCATCCCGTCGATCAGGTCCCGCCCGCCCGCCAGTTGGTGGCGTTCGGACTGCAGCACGTTCTCGCGATGTACGCCGGCGCGGTCGCCGTGCCGTTGATCGTGGGCGGCGCGATGAAGCTGCCGCCCGCCGATCTCGCGTATCTGATCACCGCCGACTTGCTGGTGTGCGGGATCGCGACGCTCATCCAGTGCGTGGGCGTGTGGCGGTTCGGCATCCGGCTGCCGATCGTGCAGGGCTGCACGTTCGCGGCCGTCTCTCCGATGGTGCTCATCGGTACGACGGGCGGCGGACTGCCCGCGATCTACGGGGCGGTGATCGTCGCGGGGCTCGCGATGATGCTGCTCGCACCGGTCTTCGGACGCCTGCTGACGTTCTTCCCGCCGGTCGTGACCGGCACGGTCATCCTGATCATCGGCCTCTCGCTGCTGCCGACCGCGGGCACGTGGGCGGCGGGCGGTTCCGGTGCGGAGGACTTCGGGGAGCCGAAGAACATCGCGCTCGCGGCGCTCGTCCTGGTGATCGTCCTCGGCGTGCAGCGGTTCGCGCCGCCCGCCCTCAGCCGGATCGCGGTGCTGATCGGCATCGTGGCCGGTACGGCGGTGGCGATACCCACCGGGTTCACGGACTTCGGCGCGGTCGGGGACGCGAACTGGGTGGGCATCAGCACACCGTTCCACTTCGGGGCGCCGGAGTTCCACGGCGCGGCCATCGTCTCGATGCTCATCGTGGCCCTGGTGACCATGACCGAGACCACCGGCGACTTCATCGCGGTCGGCGAGATGACGGAGCGCCCGGTGGACCGGCGCGCGCTCGCCGACGGCCTGCGCGCCGACGGCTTCTCGACCGTCCTCGGCGGCGTCTTCAACACCTTCCCGTACACGGCGTTCGCGCAGAACGTCGGCCTGGTCGGCATGACGAAGGTGCGCAGCCGCTGGGTCGTCGCGGTGGCGGGCGGCATCCTCGTGCTGCTCGGGCTGCTGCCGAAGCTGGGCGCGGTGATCGCCGCGATCCCCTCGCCGGTGCTCGGCGGCGCGGGTCTGGTGATGTTCGGAACGGTCGCGGCGAGCGGCCTGAGGACCCTGTCCAAGGTGGAGTTCGAGGGCACGAGCAATCTGACCGTGGTCGCCGTCTCCGTCGCGCTCGGCATCATCCCCGTGGGCGTACCGACGATCTACGACAAGTTCCCCGACTGGTTCCAGACGGTGATGCACAGCGGGATCAGCGCGGGCTGCCTCACCGCGATCGTGCTGAACCTGCTCTTCAACCACCTTCCAGGGAAGGCGACTTCAGCCGACGGCGCCGTCGATCCGGTCGGCCTGCCGGGCAGCCGCGTCGAGAACACTGTCGAGCAGCCCGGGGAACAGCGCGTCTAGATCGGCCCGGCGCAGCCCGTTCAGCTTGGCGGTCCCACGGTAGACCTGCTCGATCACCCCGCTCTCGCGCAGCACCCGGAAGTGGTGCGTGGACGTGGACTTGGTGACGGGCAGGTCGAAGTGCGAACAGGGCAGCCCCTGCGGCTCGGCCGCCTCGGAGGCCCCCATCTCGCGGACCAGCGCGAGACGCATCGGATCGGACAGGGCGTGCAGCACCGATTCGAGGCGGATCTCCTCGCGGGCGGGGTGAGCGAGCGTGCGGCTGCCGGTGGCCTGCGGTGCTGCGGTCGTCATGGCGGCTCCCCTTGAAGTGCGTCGTCCCGGCGTCATTGTACGAGACCTCTCGTAGTTTGACAGGCGCCGTACTACGATGCCTATCGTACGAGGCAAGCTTCTGAGCACGTACGAATGGAGTCCGCCGTGAGCGCGCTGTTCGAGCCCTACACCCTGCGGTCGCTGACCGTCCCGAACCGGGTCTGGATGCCGCCGATGTGCCAGTACAGCGCCGCCCCGGAGGGCCCGCTGACCGGTGCCCCCACGGACTGGCACTTCCAGCACTACGGCGCGCGGGCGGCCGGCGGCACGGGCCTGATCATCGTCGAGGCGACGGGTGTCAGCCCCGAGGGCCGCATCTCACCGTACGACCTCGGCATCTGGAACGACACACAGGTGGAGGCGCTGCGCCGGATCACGACGTTCCTGAAGTCGCAGGGGACGGTGCCGGGGATCCAGCTCGGGCACGCGGGCCGCAAGGCCTCCACCGACCGCCCCTGGAAGGGCGGCGCGCCGCTCGGCCCCGAGGACCACGGGTGGCAGGCGGTCGCGCCGAGCGCGGTCGCCTTCGACGAGAAGCACGCGGTGCCGACCGAGCTGACCGCCGACGGCATCGCCGAGATCGTCCGGCAGTTCGCGGACGCGGCGCGGCGGGCGCTCGACGCCGGGTTCGAGGTCGCCGAGATCCACGGTGCGCACGGCTATCTGATCGGCCAGTTCCTCTCCCCGCACAGCAACCGGCGCACGGACGAGTACGGGGGCTCCTACGAGAACCGCATCCGGTTCGCGCTGGAGGTCGTCGACGCCGTCCGTGCGGTGTGGCCCGAGGAACTCCCCCTCTTCTTCCGGATCTCCGCGACGGACTGGCTCGACGAGGGCGGCTGGACGGCGGACGACACCGTCCGGTTCACCGCCGAGCTCCAGGCGCACGGCGTCGACCTGATCGACGTGTCGACCGGCGGCAACGCGGCAGGCGTCCGCATCCCCGTCGGGCCCGGCTACCAGGTGCCGTTCGCGGCGCGTGTCCGGGGTGAGGCAGGGGTGCCGACCGCCGCCGTCGGCCTGATCACGGAACCGCAGCAGGCCGAGAAGATCCTCGCGGACGGCGAGGCCGACGCGGTGCTGCTCGGCCGCGAGCTGCTGCGCGACCCCTCGTTCGCCCGGCACGCGGCGCGCGAGCTGGGCGGGGACGTGCACGTCCCGGACCAGTACCACCGGTCCGTCTGAGCCGTCCGCCCCGCAGCCGCCCCGGCCACCGTGCCGGGGCGGCTGCGGGCGCAGGGCCGTAGGACCCGAAGGTCGGGACCATCGGCGGGCCGCGGCGTGGGGGCCGGGGCGTGCAATGGAAGGCGACAGGTACGCCGACCGTCCCTCCGGAGGCTTCGGGTGATCGAGGAGAAGCGGGGTTTCTGCACGCTCTGCAAGTCGCGCTGCGGTGCCGTGTTCACCGTCGAGGACGGCCGGATCACCGGGGTCAGGCCCGACCCCGGGCATCCGACCGGCGCGGCGATGTGCCCGAAGGGCCGGGCCGCGGCCGAGATCGCGCACAGCAGTCGGCGGCTGACGACCCCGCTGCGCCGCACCCGGCCCAAGGACGACCCCGACCCGGGCTGGGAGCCGGTCTCCTGGGACGAGGCGCTGGACGAGATTGCGCGCCGGATGCGGGAGATCGCCGCCGAGAGCGGGCCGGAGGCGGTCGCGTTCGGGGTGGCCACGCCCAGCGGCACGATGATCTCCGACGCGACCGAGTGGATCGAGCGGTTCGTCCGCCGTTTCGGCAGCCCGAACACCGTGTACAGCGCCGAGATCTGCAACTGGCACAAGGACTTCGCCCACGCCTTCACGTTCGGCTGTCCGCTGCCGCCGCCGGACTACGCGCACGCCGGCCTCGCCCTGCTGTGGGGCTTCAACCCGGCCAAGACCTGGCTCGCACAGTCGGCAGCCCTGTCGGCGGCCCAGGCGCGCGGGATGCGGCTCGCCGTCGTCGATCCCCGGCGCTCCACCAGCGCGCTGCGCGCCGACCACTGGCTGCGGGTGCGTCCGGGCACCGACGCGGCGCTCGCCCTGGGCCTCGCCCATCTGCTGATCCGGCAGGACGCCTACGACGAGGAGTTCGTGCGGTCCTGGACCAACGGTCCGCTGCTGGTGCGCTGCGACGACGGGCGGTTCCTGTGCGCCGGCGACCTGGTGGCCGGTGCCGAGGGGTTCGTCGTGTGGGACGAGCGGACGGGCACGCCGGAGGCCTGTGACACGGAGCGGGCCGCCGTCGCGCCCGAGCGGTTCGCGCTGCGCGGGCGGCGCCGGGTCCGGCTGCGCACCGGCGCGACCGTGGACTGCGTGCCCGCGTTCGAGCGGTACGCCGAGGCGTGTGCGCGGTGGCCGGTGGAACGGGTGGCGGCCGAGACCTGGATCCCCGAGGCGGACATCCGGTCGCTGGCCGCGGAGATCGCGGCGGCGGACTCGGTGACGTACTACGGGTGGACCGGGGTCGGGCAGAGCGCGAACGCCGCGCAGACCGAACGGGCCCTGGCCACCCTGTACGCGCTCACCGGGTCCTTCGACCGGCGGGGCGGCAACCGGATCGCACCCCCGCCGCCCTACCGTCCGGCCTCCGGCTTCGGCGACTTCGACCCGGCGCAGCGGGCCAAGGCCCTCGGTCTCGACCGTCACCCGCTGGGGCCGCCCGCTTTCGGGTACGTCAATGCGGGCGACCTGTGCCGGGCGATCGAGGAACAACAGCCCTATGCGGTGCGGGCGTTGATCGGGTTCGGGGCGAATCTCGTGGTGGCGCAGCCGGGTTCGGACCGGACGGCGCGTGCGCTGCGGGCGCTGGACTTCCAGGTGCACCTCGATCTGTTCGAGTCGCCGACGAGCGCCAGTGCGGACATCGTGCTGCCGGTGAACAGCGCGTACGAGCACGAGGCGCTGCGATGCGGTTTCGAGATCGGGCACCGGGCGCAGGAGCAGGTGCAGCTGCGGCCGCGGATCGTGGAGCCGCTGCCCGGGACCCGCTCCGACACCGAGGTCGTCTTCGCGCTGGCCGAACGGCTCGGCATGGGCGGAGAGTTCTTCGGCGGGGACGTGACAGCCGCCTGGGACTGGCAGCTGGAACCGCTCGGGCTGAGCGTCGAGCGGCTGCGGGCGACGCCGGGCGGCATCCGGGTGCCGCGGCCGGAGACGGAGCGGCGCCACGCCGTCACCGACGACGCGGGGCGGGTGACCGGCTTCGGCACACCGACGCGGCGCGTGGAGCTGTATTCACAGCGCCTTCTCGACCACGGCTACCCGCCCGTTCCCGAGCATCTTGAGCCGCAGGCGCCGGACGACGCGTTCCCCCTGGTGCTGACGTGCGCCAAGCACGGCCATTTCGTGCACAGCCAGCACCGTTCCGTGTCCTCGCTCAGGCGGCGCGCGCCCGATCCGTGCCTGGACCTGCATCCGGACACCGCCGCCGGGAGCGGCATCGCGCAGGGGCAGTGGGTGGAGGTGGCCACGCGGCGCGGCGCGATCCGGCTGCTGGCCCGCTTCGACGAGTCGCTGCACCCGGGCGTGGTGGTCGGCGAGTACGGCTGGTGGCAGGGCGCGCCCGACCTGGCACTGCCCGGCGCCGACCCGCTGGACCCGGGCGGCAGCAACTACAACCGGCTCGTCGACCACACGACGACCGACCCGCTCAGCGGCTCCGCGCCGCTGCGCGCGCTCGCCTGCCGGGTCCGGCCGATCGCCGCGGACCACACCTGGCGCGGCACCCGCGCCTTCACCGTCGTGGGGCGGGGCGACGAGGGCCGGGACGTGCGCACCCTGCGTCTGGCGCCCGTCGACGGCGGCCCGCTGCCCGATCACGCCCCGGGACAGCATGTGACCCTGCGCGCCGCCGGTCCGGGCGGCCCGGACGCCACCCGCGCCTACTCGCTGACCGGACCGGCGACCGACCCGGCCCGCACCGCGTACACCCTGGCCGTGCGCCGGGTGCCCGCAGGCGCGCTGTCCCCGTACGTGCACGAGGCCCTGGCCGTCGGTGACCGGGTCGAACTGACGGCGCCCGGCGGCTCGTTCCGCATCCCGGCCGACACCGACCGTCCCGTGGTGCTGATCGCCGGGGGCATCGGCATCACCCCGTTCCTCGGCTACCTGGAGACCCTGGCGGCGGCCGGCGGCACGGTCCCCGAGGTCGTCCTGCACTACGGCACCACCGACGGCGACGATCACCCGTTCCGCGACCGGTTGCGTGAACTGGAGCGTCTCATCGGGACGTTGACGGTCATCACGCACTACGCGGCGCCGGGGCCGGGCGACCGCCCCGGTCACGGCCACGACCGGCAGGGCTTCATCACGGCGGCCGACGTCGATGCCCGGCTCGTCGGGCGCCGGGCCCGGTTCTATCTGTGCGGTCCCGAGCCGATGCTGTCCGGGCTGACCGAGGGACTGCGGGCGCGGGGCGTGCTGGCCTTCGAGATCTTCAGCGAGCGGTTCCGGGTCGCCCGCCGCGCCGTGGACGTGCCGGAGGGGGCCCGGCGCACCGTCCGGTTCGCCCGCTCGGGGCGGGAGGCGACCTGGACCGCGTCGGACGGCACCCTGCTCGAACTGGCCGAGCGGGAAGGGGTGACCCTGCCGAGCGGCTGCCGGGTGGGGCAGTGCGAGAGCTGCGCCTGCCGGGTGCTGGAAGGGCAGGTCGCGCATCTGGTCGAGCCGGGCGACGACCTGCCCGACGGCACCGCCCTGAGCTGTCAGTCGGTGCCGGCCTCGGACGTCACCCTCGACGCGTGACATCGGCCCGGAGCCACCGCAGGGCCGGGACACCCGGTCGCGCAGGCCTCCGCGGTCCGCCGCTCTTCACAGCCGGGCGGTCCAGGCGTGCCCGTCGCCGTAGGTCGTGGTGAGCGCGTCCGCGAGCCACCGGCGCTGTCCCGGCGTCAGGACGGGCAGCGCCGCCGCGAGGTCCGCCTCGTCCTTGGGGCGGGCGTTCTTCGCCTTGTAGTAGAGCTGCACCTCGGGGGCGAGGAACGGGGTGCCGTCGGCGGCGACGCGGCCCAGCGTGTCGAGCGGCCGGCGCACGCGCGTGTCCCGCCGCGAGTACCACTCGGCGCCCTCGGACTCGTCGAGCATGAGCTGGATGCGCCAGGGGGCGCCGGGCCCCGGACGGCACCAGATGTCGTGCACGCCGGGCGGCAGCGTCTCCCCCGGCGCCCACGGCCGCAGTACTCCTGGCGGATCAGCGGCCCACAACTCCCATCCGGGCAGCGCGTGCTGGACCACGTGCTGGTCCCGGCGCAGCAGCAGGACGTCGATGTCGCCGTGGTCCCGCAGCCGTCGCCCGACGGCCAGTTCGATCGCGATGCCCCCGGCCACCCACCATCGGGCGCCGGCCCCCGCGAACCGCGCCACGACCTCGGCCGTGGGAGCCGGCTCCCACCGTCCGTACGGCGCACGGATGCGTCTCATCCGCCCATTCTCGCGGTGCGGCGAACCTGAGCCGAGCTACAGCAGGGCGGCCCTGAGGTCCGGGCCGTCCCCGGCCTCGTACGCGTCCTCGTCGAAGGGGTACAGCGGACGCTCCACCCGGTGGTGGCCCAGGCGCAGCAGGTCCTGGTCGACTCCGCCGGGGGTGAGCGCGAGCAGCCAGTCGGCGGCCATGTCGTACAGCTCCGGCTCCAGGTAGCCGATCTTGACGACGACGAGGTCGTACGTGCGCGGGTCGATGCCGAGGCCGCCGTCGGCGGGGCCCGTGAAGTCGGCGAGCGTGTGGAACGGCTTGCGGCGCTCGACGAGGATCACGGTGAGGCCGCCGACGCGGACGGCCGCCATGTCGACACCGCGGTCGTAGGCGCCGCCCTCGGCGCGGTCCTTCTGGTCGGCGGCGCGCTGCAACGCCTCGACGGTGCCGGTGAGTTCGTACGGTCCGCCGTGGTGGGTGTCGACCTTGCCGCCGACGGAGAGGGTCACCTCGGCGCCGACACCGGCCGCGAAGCAGGCGGCGACCGCGGCCGGGTCGGTGATGCCCGGGTGGACGGCGGTGACCTCGCCGGTGCGGATCGCGTCGTGCGCCAGCAGCTTCTCCAGCATGTACGCGAGGTCGCCCGCGCCGCCCGCCGTGGGGTTGTCGCCGGAGTCACTGATGAGGAAGGGCCTCTTGGTGGAGGCGACGGCCTGGTCGATGCATTCCTCGGCGCTGCCGGTCGGGCCGACGAACACGAAGTCCTTGCGGGCGTCCCAGTAGCGGCGGGCCAGCGACTCGGCCTCGCGGGCGGCGAGTTCGGCGTCCTCGCCGGTGACGACGATGGCGGCCTTGCAGCGCGGCTCGTCGGCCCAGGCGTAGCCGACCCACATCGCGGCGTCGAGGATGCCGTCCTTCTTCTCGATGTCGGCGAGCGAGGCGTAGAGGGACCTGGCGGGTTCCAGGCGGGTGCTGGTCTTCTCGCCGGGCAGCAGGACCGGGACCTGGACCCAGGCGCGGTGCGGCCGGACTCCGTCCCGCAGGCAGCGCACCAGATTGCGGGCGGCGCGCTCGCGGGTGTCCCAGGCGTCCTCGTGCGGGGCGAGCCGGTGGGCGGTGAGCAGGTCGACCGGCTCCGCGAACCGGCGGGAGACGTTCCCGTGCAGGTCCATCGCGGTGGAGATCATAGGGCGGCTCCCGTCGGGGGTGCCGATGTGGTCGAGCGCGGCGCGGACCGCCTCGGTCAGGTCGCCCTCGGCGTCGGTGAGGCCGATGACGCTCATCGCGCCGTGGATGTCGTACACGAGTCCGTCGAGGGGGCCCGACTCCCTTATGCGGGTGACCAGCTCGTTCTTCAGGGTCAGGTACGACTCGGCTTCCACCGGGCCGCCGGGCAGCGATGTCGCGTGCAGCAGCGGCACCCACTCGACGCGTTCGGCGAGGTCGCTGTCGGGCCGGGTCCACGTGTAGCGGTCGAGGAGGTCCTGGCCGCGGGTCTGCCGGAAGTCGTCGGTGGTGGAGCGGTGCGGGCAGAACGTGGACGACTCGATGCCGATGCCGCCGATGCCGATGCGCAGGCGGCGGCCGTGGACCGGGGTGGTGCGGGTCATGCGGGGGCGCTCTCTTCCTGGGGTGCGGGGATGGCGTTCGAGAGGTTCTGGTGCAGCGCGGTCAGGCCCGCGCCGAGCAGACCGGCGTCGGGGCCCGCCGTCGTGGTGGTGATCTCCAGGTCCGCGGTGGCGAGCGGCAGGCACCGCTCGTAGAGGACACCGCGGACGGCGGCGACGAGCGGTTCGGCGGTGGCGAGGACACCGCCGAGGGCGACGGCCTGCGGGTTGAAGAAGTTCACGACGACCGACAGGACGGTGCCGATGTGGCGTCCCGCGGTGCGTACGAGGGTGGTGGCGACGGGGTCGCCGTCGGCGACGAGCCGCAGGAGTTCGTTCGTGTCCGCCACCTCGACGCCCTGCGCGGCGAGTTCGCGGATGAGGGCGGCGCCGCTGGCGACGGTCTCCAGGCAGCCGATGTTGCCGCAGCTGCACGGCCGGTCGCCCGCCGCCTCGACGCGTACGTGGCTGACGTCGCCGGCGCTGCCGGTGGCGCCGTCGTGCGGGCGGCCCGCGACGATGACACCGCTGCCGATGCCGCGGCCGGCCTTGACGACGACCATGTGGTCGAGATCGGGCCGGGTCGTGCGGTGCTCGCCGACGGCCATCATCGTGGCGTCGTTGGCGACGGTGACGGGCATGCCGAGCCGCTCGGCGAGGACCTCGCGCAGCGGGTAGCGGTGCCAGCCCGGCATCCGCGAGGGGCTCAGGACGCGGCCGTCGGCGGGTGCGACCGGGCCGGGAAAGGCCACGCCGAGGGCCCGCACCGTGCGTCCCGCCTCCCGCTGCGCGGCGGCGAGCCGGGTCACCTGCTCGCACAGCCAGTCGACGGCGGACTCGGGCCCCGCGGTGATGTCGTGCGGCAGGTCGAGGGCGTCGTGGACGGTGCCGCCGAGGTCGACGGCGCCGAGCCTGGCGTGGTGGCTGCCGAGGTCCGCGGCGAGCGCGACGCCGCCCTGCGCCGTCACCCGCAGCAGCCGTGGCCGTCGTCCGCCGCGCGAGGCGCCCTCGCCGGACTCGGTGAGCACACCGGCCGCGACCAGTTCCTGCACGCGCAGCGACACCGTGGAGGGGGCGAGGCCCAGTTCCCGTACGAGATCGGCCCGGGAGGAGGCGGCTCCGGAGGAGACGAGCCGGAGTATGTGCTGCGCCGAACCCGGCTCGCCGTCGTGCGATGTGTCGGCCATGCCGCCCCCTGGTCCACGTACTGTGCGCGTTCGGTCAGTTGATTCGACCGGTTCGTTCGATGACGAGCCGAACATTAACCAGAGTCGAACCAAGTTGACCAGGGCTCCCCGGACTTTGAACTACTTTCCGAATGAACCTATTGACTTGATTCGAACGGCCGCCTTAGCGTTCGGGCGCCGCCCTGTCGATCCGTGGCACGGGGCAGGCTCCTGTCCCCCTTGGAGGCCCTTCGGCATGCGTTCCCTCAGGTCAACGGCGTCCGCCGCGCTCGCCCTCGCGGCGACGCTGGTGGCGCTCACCGGCTGCACGCACGAGGGCGGCCGGATCGCGATGGGCCCGACCGGCGGCACTCCCGTCGAGGGCGGCACGGCCACGATGGCGCTGCCGCCCGCGGCCACCCCGAACTGGATCTTCCCGATCGGCGCGCCGGGTTACGGGGCCTCGTACAACTACGCCATCCAGACGCTGCTGTTCATGCCGGTGTACGACGCGGTGCAGGAGAAGGGCGAACTGACCACGCACGGGCCGAGCACGCTCGGTCTGGAGCCGAAGTACAGCGACGGCAACCGGACGGTCACCGTGCCGCTGCGCCAGGGCGTGACGTGGTCCGACGGGAAGCCGGTGACCGCCCGCGACCTGGAGTTCTGGTTCAACCTCGTCAAGGCGAACAAGGCCGACTGGGGCAGCTACTCGGTCGGCACGATGCCCGACAACGTGAAGAGGTTCGAGGTCGTCGACGCCCACACGGTGCGGCTGCACCTCGACCGCGCGTACAACCCGGACTGGTTCACGGCCAACCAGCTCACCCTCATGCGGGCCCTGCCGCAGCACGCCTGGGACGCCACGCAGGACGGCGGCGAGGTCGGTGACCAGGACCGGACGACGAAGGGCGCCAAGGCGGTCTTCGCCCGGCTCACCCGGCACGCGAAGAGTCTGGGCTCGTACGGCTCCGACCCGTTGTGGAGGACGGTCAACGGCCCGTGGAAGCTGGCGGGTTGGCGGGACAGCGGACAGGTGACCATCGTCCCGAACGAGAAGTACACCGGCCCGCAGTCCGAGCGGCCCCACCTCGACCGAGTGGTGTTCAAGCCGTTCACCACGGCCGACTCCGAGTACAACGTGCTGCGTTCGGGCGGTGTCGACTACGGCTACATCCCGCCGTCGGTGATGGCGCAGAAGGAGAAGTTCCAGGACAAGGGGTACCGCGTCGACCCGTGGGAGGGCTGGGCGGCCACCTACATCGTCTACAACTTCAACTCCACCCATGCCGGACCGCAGATGAGCCAGCTCTACATCCGTCAGGCGATGCAGCACCTCGTCGACCAGGACGCGATGAGCAAGGTCATCTGGCAGGGCAGCGCGACCGCGACGCTGGGCCCCGTACCGGTCACACCGAAGAGCCAGTACCTGTCACCGGCGATGGAACGGAACGCGTATCCGTTCTCCGTCGCGAAGGCCAGGTCCCTCTTGTCGGAGCATGGCTGGCGGACCGTCGACGGCACCGCGCGCTGCGTCCGGCCCGGCACCGGTGATGACGAGTGCGGCCCGGGTATCGGGCGGAACGACCCGCTGGAGCTGACCCTCCTGTCCCAGTCCGGCTCGACCGAGACGACGAACATGATGCAGGAGCTCAAGTCGTCGCTCAGCAGGGCCGGCATCGACCTGACCGTGCGCCAGCAGCCGCTGAACTCCGTGCTCGGCAACTCCGTCCCGTGCAAGAAGAAGGACCCCGGCTGCGACTGGGACATGTCGTTCTTCGGCACCGCCGGCAGCTGGTACTACCCGCTCAACCCGAGCGGCGAGCAGCTCTTCTCGACCGGCGCGTCCGCCAACTTCGGCAACTACAGCGACAAGAAGGCCGACCGGCTCATCCGCGCCGTGCAGTACGCGCCCGACATGAAGGCCGTCCACGAGTACGGCGAGTACCTCTCCGCGCAGCTCCCGGTGATGTGGATGCCGAACCCGGCCTACCAGGTCTCGGTGATCCGCAACGACCTGCGGGGCATCGAGCAGAACCCGACGGTCACCTTCGCGCCGCAGCACTGGTACTACGTCAAGAACGCCAAGAAGGAGTCCACGAAGTGACCGGCTTTCTGGTCAAGCGCTTCCTTCAGGCGCTCGTCGTCCTGTTCCTCGTCTCGATCATCGTCTTCACGCTGCTGCACCTGCTGCCGGGCGGCCCCGCCCGCGCCATCCTCGGCCCCAAGGGCACACCGCAGCAGATCGAGCACTTCAACCACCAGCAGGGATACGACCGTTCGCTGCCGACCCAGTACCTGATGTACCTGAAGCGGCTGGTCACCGGCGACCTCGGCGACTCGTACAAGCTGAACTCGCCGGTCTTCGAGCTGCTGAAGCAGCGGCTGCCGAAGACCCTGCTGCTCACTGTCCTGTCGACGGTGCTCGCCGTGGTCATCGCCGTCCCGCTCGGCCTGCTGCAGGCGGTGCGGCGCGGCAAGGCCTCGGACTACGCCCTCACCGGACTGGCGTTCCTGCTGTACGCGACCCCGGTGTTCTTCCTCGGCCTCATCATGATCATCCTGTTCGCGCAGGTCCTGCCGATCTTCCCGGCGGAGGCCCCGCAGGGCGAGACGATCGGTCAACTCCTCGGCGACTTCACGGGGTTGATCCTGCCGGTGGTGACGATGGCGTTCGGCATCGTGGCCATGTTCAGCCGCTACATGCGCTCGGCGGTCCTGGACAACCTCACCGAGGAGTACGTGCGCACGGCCATGGCGAAGGGCCAGTCGAACCGCCGGATCATGGTCAAGCACGTGCTGCGCAACGCCCTGATCCCGCTGGCCACCCTGCTCGGCCTGTATCTGCCGACGCTGTTCAGCGGCGCGCTCGTCGTCGAGTCGATGTTCAACTACCCGGGCATGGGGCTGCTGTTCTGGAACGCCGCGCAGGGCTCGGACTTCCCCGTACTGCTCGGTGTGACCCTCGTCGTCGGCATCGCGACCGTCCTCGGCTCGCTGCTCACCGACATCCTCTACGCCGTCCTCGACCCCCGGATCCGGAGCGTGGCATGACGACCGCTGTGACCCCCCTGATACCCGGGCACGAGGAGGCCGCGCAGGCCACTCCCTCACTGGCCCGCCGCACCCTGCGCGTGTTCACCGGCAACAAGCTGGCCCTGAGCGGCGTGGTCCTGCTCGTGCTGCTGCTCGCCTTCTGCTATCTGGGACCGCTGGTGCACCCCACCGAGCAGGTCCACACGAACCTGGCGCAGGCCAATCTGTCGCCGGGCACGGCCGGGCACCTGCTCGGCACCACCGACCTCGGCTACGACATGGTCGGCCGGCTGATGGTCGCCGGGCGGACCTCGCTGGAGATCGGCCTGGCGGCGGGGCTGCTGGCCACGCTGTTCGGGACCGTGTACGGGGCCGTCGCCGGGTACTTCGGCGGCTGGGTCGACGCGGCGATGATGCGTGTCACGGACGCGGCTCTCGCCATCCCCGCGATGTTCCTGCTCGTGGTCGTCGCCGCGATCATCACGCCCAGCAAGGGCGTCCTGATCCTCATCATCGCGGGCGTCGCCTGGCTCTCCCCCGCCCGCCTGGTGCGCGGCGAGGCGCTGTCGCTGCGCAACCGCGAGTACGTGCAGGCCATGCGAATGATGGGCGGGGGCGGGGCGCGGGCCGTCTTCAGGCACATCGTGCCCAACGCCATCGGCACGGTCATCGTCAACTGCACGTTCCAGATCGCCGACGCCATCCTCTACGTCAGCTATCTCGCCTTCCTCGGCCTGTCCATCCCGCCGCCGTCCGCCGACTGGGGCTCGATGCTCTCGGCCGGCATCACCTACACGCAGAACGGCTACTGGTGGCTGATCTTCCCGCCGGGCATCGCGATCGTCCTCGTCGTCGCCGCGTTCAACTTCATCGGCGACGGACTGCGGGACGCGTTCGAAGTGCGGCTGCGCAGGTAGCGGGCCCGTGGGACCAGTTGACGCAAGGGATCTAGGGAAGCTGACATGACCGAGCCTCTGCTCAGGATCGACGACCTGCGGGTCGACATCGCCACGCGCGACCGCACCGTCCACGCCCTCGACGGCGTCTCGCTCGACCTCGCGCCCGGCGAGGCGCTCGGCGTGGTCGGCGAGTCCGGCTGCGGCAAGACCATGACGGCGCTCAGCGTGCTGGGCCTGCTGCCGCCCGGCGGAGCGGTGACCGGCGGCCGCATCCTCTTCGACGGGCACGACCTGGCCGCCGCGCCCGCGCCCGTCCTCCAGGACGTCCGCGGCAACACCATCGGCATGGTCTTCCAGGACCCGCTGACCTCGCTGAATCCGACGATGACGATCGGCGCGCAGGTCGCCGAGCCGCTCCTGCTGCACCGCGGCGTCTCGAAGAAGGAGGCGTGGGCGCGGGCCGAGGAGACCCTGCGGCTGGTGGGCATGCCGCAGCCGGCCGAGCGGATGAAGGCGTACCCGCACCAGCTGTCCGGCGGCATGCGTCAGCGCGTCGCCATCGCCATGGCGCTGGTCTGCGAGCCGAAGCTGCTCATCGCGGACGAGCCGACGACCGCCCTGGACGTGACGACGCAGCACCAGATCCTGGAGCTGATCGACGACCTGCGCTCGCGCCTCGGCATGGCGATGATCCTGGTCACGCACGACCTCGGCGTGATCGCCAACCGGGTCGACCGGGTGGCGGTGATGTACGCGGGCCAGGTCGCCGAACAGGCCGATGTGCGGGGCCTGTTCGCCCGGCCGCGGCACCGCTACACCGAGGCGCTGTTCGCCGCGCTGCCCGAGCGCGCCGCCGACCACGACACCGAACTGCACACCATCGCGGGTCTGCCGCCGAGTCTGACGGTGCGCCCGACGGGCTGCCGCTTCGCGCCGCGCTGTCTGTTCGCGACGGACGAGTGCCGTACGCAGGAGCCGGCGCTCACCGACGACGACGTGAGCGGCGCAGGGCACCGGTTCGCCTGTTTCCATCCGGTACCCGACGCGCGGGATGCGGCGCCGGAGGACGTGGTGGCGCCCGCGCCGATCCCCGCGCAGGTGACGGCGTCCGATGCCGTACTCCTCGAACTCGACGCGCTGGTCAAGGAGTTCCCGCTCAAGGGGGGCCCGTTCTCCCGCAGCAAGGGCACGGTCAGCGCGGTCGGCGGGGTGTCCCTGACCGTCCGCAGGGGCGAGACGTTCGGCATGGTCGGCGAGTCCGGCTGCGGCAAGACGACCCTCGGGCGGATCGTGGCGGGCCTGGAGGAGCCGACGTCCGGCGCCGTCCGCTTCGAGGGCCGCGACCGCGCGGAGCTCTCGCGCGCCGAACGCCGGGCGCACCGCAGGCGCGTGCAGCTGATGTTCCAGGACTCGACAGCGGCGATGGACCCGCGCATGCGGGTCGGCGAGATCCTGCGCGAGCCGCTCGTCATCCAGGGCGTGGGCGGCCGCGCGGAGCAGGAGAAGCTGATCGGCGAACTCCTCGACGCGGTCGGTCTGCCGCGCGGCGCCGTGCACCGCTATCCGCACGAGTTCTCCGGCGGCCAGCGTCAACGCCTGGGCCTGGCAAGGGCGTTGACACTCTCACCGGACCTGGTCGTGGCGGACGAGCCGGTCTCCGCGCTCGACGTGTCGGTGCAGGCGCAGATCCTCAACCTGATGCGCGAGCTGCAGCGCGAGCGCGGGCTCACCTATCTGTTCATCTCGCACGACCTGGCCGTGGTCCGGTACCTCGCCGACACGGTCGGGGTCATGTATCTCGGCAAGCTGGTGGAGGTGGGTCCCGCCGAGCGGGTCTACGCCCGTCCGCTGCACCCCTACACCCGCGGTCTGCTCGACACGGTGAACGTCCCGGACCCGGAGGCGGCCGCCTCCGGGACGCCGCTGACGGGCGAGACCCCGTCGGCCGCGCGGCCCCCGTCGGGGTGCCGGTTCCGCACGCGGTGCCCGGTGGCCCAGGACGTCTGCGCGACGACCGAACCGCCGGTGTCGGCGCCCGACGGTCCGGAACACCAGGTGGCCTGCCACTTCCCGCTCCAGGCCGCGCTGCCCGTCGGCTGACCGCCCCCAGCGGGCACGAACCGCCCGCTGAGCTGCGGCGGAGCCGTCTGCGGCGGCCATTGTCAGTGGTGGGGTGCAGACTGGCGGATACCTGGAGACAACGACGTTTCGGAGGTGTTCGGCATGACCGATGTACTGCTGGCGGTGGGCACGCGCAAGGGGCTGTTCCTGGGGCGCAGGCGCGGTGGCGCGGCCTGGGAGTTCGACGAGAGCCCGTACTTCAACGCCCAGGCGATCTACTCCGTCGCCCTCGACACCAGGGGCGAGGCACCGCGGCTCCTCGTGGGCGGGGACAGCGCGCACTGGGGACCGTCCGTGTTCCACTCGGACGACCTCGGGCGCACCTGGACCGAGCCGTCCGCCCCCGCCGTCAAGTTCCCCAAGGACACCGGGACTTCACTGGAGCGGGTGTGGCAGCTGCACCCGGCCGCCGCCGAGCCGGACGTGGTGTACGCGGGCACGGAGCCCGCGGCCCTTTACCGCTCGGCGGACCGCGGCGAGACCTTCGAGCTCTGCCGTCCGCTGTGGGAGCACCCGACGCGGTCACGGTGGGTGCCGGGCGGCGGCGGGGAGGGCCTGCACACGATCCTGACGGACGCGCGGGACCCGCGGGCCCTCACGGTGGCGGTGTCGACGGCCGGGGTGTTCCGCTCGGCGGACGGCGGCGCGAGCTGGGCCCCGGCGAACTCCGGGGTGTCCGCGGTGTTCCTGCCCGATCCCGACCCTGAGTTCGGGCAGTGCGTGCACAAGGTGGCGCGGGACGCGGCCGACCCGGACCGGCTGTACCTGCAGAACCACTGGGGCGTGTACCGCAGTGACGACGGGGGCGGGAAGTGGACCGACATCGGGGCGGGCCTCCCGTCGACGTTCGGGTTCGGCGCGGCCGCGCATCCGCACCGCGGGAACACGGCGTACGTCTTCCCGATCACCGCGGACGCGGACCGGGTCCCGGCCGACCGCCGATGTCGCGTCTACCGGACCCAGGACGCGGGCGAGAGCTGGGAGGCGCTCAGCGCCGGTCTGCCCGAGGACGACCACTACGGCACGGTGCTGCGGGACGCGCTGTGCACGGACGACGCGGACCCGGCGGGCGTCTACTTCGGCAACCGGAACGGCGAGGTGTACGCGTCGGCCGACGACGGCGACAGCTGGCGGCAGCTCGCGTCCCATCTTCCGGATGTGCTGTGCGTGCGCGCGGCCGTCGTGGGGTGAGGCGACACCGGCCCCTGCGCAGGTCGGACCGCCCGCGGTTACGGCAGGCGCCAGTCCACGGGCTGCGCACCCTGCCGCGTGAGCAGTTCGTTGGCCCGGCTGAAAGGACGCGAGCCGAAGAAGCCCCGGTCCGCCGACATCGGCGAGGGATGCGCGGACTCGATCGCCGGCAGGTCCCCGAGCAGGGGCCGCAGATTGCGGGCGTCCCGCCCCCACAGAATGGAGACCAGCGGCCGGTTCCGGGCGGCCAGTGCCCGGATCGCCTGTTCGGTGACCTCTTCCCAGCCCTTGCCCCGGTGCGCGCCGGGAGAGCGCGGCGCCGTCGTCAGCGCCCTGTTGAGCAGCAGCACGCCCTGCCGTGTCCACGGGGTGAGGTCGCCGTTGGACGGCCGGGACAGCCCCAGGTCCGTGTGCATCTCCCGGAAGATGTTCTGCAGGCTGCCGGGCAGCGACCGCACCTCGGGCGACACCGCGAAGCTCAGTCCGATCGCCATCCCCGGTGTGGGGTAGGGATCCTGGCCGACGATCAGCACCCGCACCTCGTCGAAGGGCTGCTGGAAGGCCCGCAGGACGTTCGCCCCGGACGGGAGATAGGTACGGCCGGCGGCGATCTCGGACCGCAGGAAATCCCCCATGGTCGCGATGCGTTCGGCCACGGGCTCCAGGGCCTTCGCCCAGCCCGCTTCGACAAGTTCGTTCAAAGGTCGCGCTGCCACGACGCGTCACTCTACTGCCCCACCGCGGCCCCGTTCCCGACGGGGACGAAGCCCCCCGCACGCGCAAGCTCCTCGCGAAGCTACTGTTCCTCCTCGTCCGTTCCTCCCGGTCGAGGGAGAAGCGGTGGGGACAAGAGGGAAGAGGGGATCCGGGTGCACCCTGCGAACCAGTCGGCGACTGCCGTGACCGTGCCGGACACGGAGCGCCGGGTGCTCGGCGTCGACTCGGGCGGATCGGGGCTGCGGGTCGCGCTCGCCTTTGCCGACGATCCGGCGCGGGCCGCGACCCGGGTGTCCCGCGAGCCGGTACGGACCGTGGCGTCCGGTATCGACCCGGCCCACCTGCTGGAGCAACTCCTGCCCATGGCACGGGAACTGCTGGCCGAGGCCGGCGGTCCGGTGCCGGCCGCGGTCACCGTCGGCGCCGCCGGGATGGCGACCCTCGGCGACGGTCTGCGGGCCGAGCTGCCGGCCGCCCTGGAGCGCGAACTGGGCGTCGCACGGCTCGCGTTGGCCGGGGACGCCGTCACCGCGTACGCGGGCGCGCTCGGCCAGCGGCCCGGCGCGGTCGTCGCCGCGGGCACCGGCCTGATCGCCCTGGGCACGGACCTCGGCACCTGGCGGCGGGCCGACGGCTGGGGGCATCTGCTCGGCGACAGCGGCGGCGGCGCCTGGATCGGGCGGGCCGGGCTCGACGCGGCGATGCGCGCGTACGACGGACGGCGCGGCGGGAGCAAGGCGCTGCTCGCACTGGCCGAGGAGCGGTTCGGCCCGGCGGGCGAGCTGCCCGGCCGGATCTATCCGCGCACCGACCGGCCCGCGGCGCTGGCCTCGTTCGCCCCGGACGTGGCCCGGTGCGCAGCGGCCGATCCGGTCGCGGCCGGGATCCTGCGCGACGCCGCCCGGCACATCGCGGAAGCCGCGGCGGCGGTCTGTCCGGCGGGCGGTGGAGAGGTCGCTCTCACCGGCGGCCTGTTCAGGACGGGCGAGCCACTGCTCGCCCCGCTCCGCCAGGAACTCGCGGAACAGCTCCCCGACGCGACCGTGACCTCCGCGGCCGGCGACCCCCTGCACGGTGCCCTCGTGATCGCCGGCGCCCTCGCCGCGGAGGAGCTGCGCCTGCCGCTGGACGGGCGTCTGCTGTACGTCCCGTAGACCCGGCGCACCCACGCGGACCAGGACACTTGAACCATCCGTAACTGAACGGACAATCAAGGACGGATACCGCTCAGCTGCCCCCTGACCGAACAACGGAGCCCTTCGAGCCAGTAGCATGCGGCGCCATGAGCTCCCCCACTGGGCCCGCTTCCGGCCTGCCTGTACGAATGCCGCGACCTCGCCAGCCCGGACGTCACCGTCGTCCGGAACCCGTGGCCGCTCCCGAGGGCGCACCCGCCCTCGTTCTCGCGGTGCCCGGCACGCCCAGTGCCGCCACGCGCATGCTCGCCGACGAGGTCGTGAGCATCGCCCGGTCCGAGCTGCCCGGCCTGGACGCGAGGGTCGGCTTCGTCGACGGGGAGGCCACCGACTTCCCGGTGTCCGCCGAGTTCCCCTCTCTCACCTCCGTGCTCGCGCACGCCGCGAAGGAGCGCACGGCCCGCTACGAGCAGGCGGTCGCCGCCGGCGTCGAGGCCAAGGAGCCCGACGGCCCCGTCGGGGTCGTCGTGCCGCTGCTGGCCGGCCCGGACAGCGCGCTGCTGCGCCAGATCCGCCAGGCCATCGCCGACAGCCGGGTCGCCGCCGAGCTGACCGACGTGCTCGGCCCGCACCCGCTGCTGGCGGAGGGCCTGCACGTGCGGCTCTCGGAGGCCGGTCTGGCGCGCGCCGACCGGGCCCGCCTGTTCACCGTGGCGACGGCCGCGGACGGCATCATCCTCGCGACGGTGGGCGGTGACGAGGCGGTGCAGGCCGCCGGGATCACCGGGATGCTGCTCGCCGCGCGGCTCGCCGTGCCGGTGATCGCGGCCGCCCTGGACGAGGAGGGCGCCGTCGCGGCGACCGCCGAGCAGCTGCGCGGCTCCGGCTCGCAGCAGCTGGCGCTCGCGCCGTACCTGATCGGGCCGGAGCTGGACCCGAGCGTGCTGGAGGCTGCGGCCAAGGATGCGGCGTGTGCTGCCGCGGAGCCGCTGGGTGCCTATCCGGCGATGGGGAAGCTGGCGCTGGCCAAGTACACGGCGGCGTTGGGGATCACTCCCCAGCCGGTTGCCTCCGGCGGTTGAGCGGAGCGACTGCGGGCCCGGGACTTCGTGTCCCGGGCCCTTTGTCTTGGACGGGTGGCGGTGGTCTCGTGGGATCTTTCGGCTCGTCCTCGATCGCCGGACGGGCCTGATCAGCCGAACACCACGCAGGAGGCCGCCGGGACCTGTACCGATCCGCCGCGTACCGGGGTGCCCGTGGTGTCGTCCACGGTGAACCAGGTCACGTCGCCGGAGCGTTCGTTCGCCGCGTAGAGGAAGCGGGCGCTGGGGTGCAGGGCCAGGTCGCGGGGCCAGTGGCCGCCGCAGGGGGTCGTCGAGCGGAGTGTGGGGTGCTCGCCCGTCGCGTCCAGGGCGAGGAGGGACAGGACGTCCTCGCCGCGGGTCGCCGTCCACAGGAAGCGGCCGTCGGGCGAGACGACCAGCTCGGAGGGGTAGGCGTCGCCGCGCGGTGCCCCGGGCAGGAGCGCGACTTCCGTCAGCGGCTTGAGGGTGCCGGTCGTGGCGTCCCACCGGCAGACGGTGAGGGTGGGGGCGAGTTCGTTGAGGACGTACGCGTGGCGGCCGGACGGGTGGAAGGCCAGGTGGCGGGGGCCGGAGCCGGGGCGCAGGGCCGTCTCGTGGTGCGGGGTGAGGCGGCCGTCGGTGAGGGCGCAGACGCGGACCGAGTCGGTGCCGAGGTCGACGCTGACCACCCAGTGGCCGCTCGGGTCCGGCAGGACCTGGTGGGCGTGCGGGGCCTGCTGCCGCTGCGGGTGCGGGCCCGATCCGGTGTGGCGCAGGACGTCGCGGCCGGCCGCGTCCGGGGTGCCGTCGGCGCGCAGCGGCACCGCGGTGACGCTGCCGGAGCCGTAGTTGGCGGTGAACACGTGGCCGCCCCGGACGGACACGTGGGTGGGGCCGTCGCCGTCGACCCGTACGGGCGGGGCGGCCAGGGTGACCGGCGTCGTGTCCGTACGGAACGCGGCGACGGTACCGTCGGCCGTCTCGCTGACCGCGTGCAGCAGACCGTCCGCGACCGCCAGGTACGAGGGGTCGGGCAGGGCGTCGGTGGCGCCGAGGAGGCGCAGCGAGCCGTCCGCCGTGTCGACCGCGGCGGTGGCGATACCCCGGCCGCCCGCCGCGGTGAACGATCCGATGTAGGCCCGCCCTGGCTGACTGCCGGTCACTGCTTCCCCTTTCGGCGTGCGGGCCCTGTGCCCGTGCGCCGACGGTAGCAGCGGGTCTAGACCAGGTCGTGCCAGGGAGTCCGGTGCCGCGCCGCGGGCGGCCGCTCCTCGCCGCGGGCCCGCGCGTGGGCGTCGGGGTGGTGCACGAAGGCCGGGGTGCTCTCGGTGGTGTCGTAGGTGCGGTGGAAGACCGCGGTGGCGGAGCCGGAGATCGGCGGCACGATCCAGGACCAGTCGGCGCCGACGGTGCGGCCGCGGGACTCCTCGCGGGCGAGGTGGGTCAGGAAGCGGTCGGACTCGGTGTGGTGGTCGGTGACGGTGACGCCCGCCCGGTCGAAGGAGTGCAGGACCGAGCGGTTGAGCTCGACGAGCGTCCGGTCCTTCCAGAGGGAGCGGTCGCTGCTGGTGTCGAGGCCCAGGCGGTGGGCGAGGTGGGGCAGGAGGTTGTAGCGGTCGGTGTCGGCGAGGTTGCGGGCGCCTATCTCGGTGCCCATGTACCAGCCGTTGAAGGGGGCCGCGCCGTAGCAGACACCGCCGATCTCCAGGCACATGTTGGACAGCGCGGGAACCGCGTGCCAGCGCAGGCCGAGCTCGGACCACCAGCCGAACTCCGGGTGGTGGAGCGGGACTTCGAGGATCGCGTCCGGCGGCAGGTCGAACCAGCGGGGCGGCTCGTGCGGGACCCGCTGCACGATCAGCGGGAGCACGTCGAAGGACGTGCCCGCGCCGCCGCGCCAGCCGAGGCCCCGGGCGAACTCGGTCAGGCCCGCGCCGCGCGGGTCACCGACGACGTGCCCCTCGGGCTGGACGTATCCGGCGTAGCGGATGAGCTGTTCGTTCCAGATGCGCGGTCCCGGCCTGCCGGGGGCGTCCGGGGCGAAGACGGTGATCAGCGGCCGGATGCGGCCGTCGGGGGCGGCCTCGCGCAGATGGTCGGCGCAGGCCGCGGCGATCTCCTGCGCGTCGGTGAGACGGCGCAGGTCGCGGACGCGCAGGGAGCGCCAGTACAGGCGGCCGATGCAGCGGTTGGCGTTGCGCCAGGCGACGCGGGCGCCGTGGACGAGTTCCTGCGAGGTGTGCGTGTAGGTGCCCGTGGCGGCGAGTTCCGCCTCGATCTCGGCGAGCCGGGGGGCGGGGTCGCCGAGCTCCTCCTCCGCGTGGTGGCGCCGGACGAAGTCGGCCGCCGCACGGGCCACCTCCCTCGTCGCAACACCGCCCGACCGGGGGCGGACGCCGTCGGCGGGCCGGGGCCCGCGCTCGTGGCGGGGTACGTCGGGAGTGGCGGACAGCCAGCCCTCCACGTCCCGTGATCCGTTCCTGCGCAGGTCGCTTCGCATGACACACCCCAGCGGCTCGACAACGGCGCACGGCTCACTCCCGCGCGGCCGTGTGCCCAGGTGTCCAATGGCGCGGGGTTACCCCTCGGGCAGGCTGATCCACCCTGTACGCGCCCCGGGAAGTGCCTCACTCGGGGCCGAGTTGTCCACGCCGATGCGAGACAACCACAAGTCGGTCCCGGTCGGCGGCCGGGTCACGGACGTACGGGGAGCGCGGGGAACTACGCAGCGGCGCGCAGGCTTTCTCACGCGCCCAGGCTCGCGCGCCCGGCTCCGCGCAGTGGCACGGCGAGCTCGACGAGGGCCTGTTCCAGGGCGTGCAGATGGGCCAGGACGGGCTCGGCCTCGGCGGCTCCCGGTGCCGTGACCGTGCCGCGGGAGTAGGGGGCGGGCGCGGTGAGGGCCTCGACGGCTGTCTCCACGCGCCAGCAGGCGGCGGCGAGACGGGCGTCGTGCGAGGCCTCCGGGTCGGCGGCGACGGAGGCGAGCCCGCGCACCTCGCGCGCGCAGTCGTCGAGCAGCGCCAGCACCTGGCGGGCCCGTCCCTTGCGGGCCCGCAGCGGGCTGAGCGGGTGCACGAGCGGCGCGAGCGAGAGCCGTACGCGGCCGAGGAGGGACTCCAGTTCGCGGACGCGCGGGGCGGGGTCCGCCGCGGTGTCACCGGCGAGCCGGGCGGCGGCCTCGGCGGTGCACGCGTGGACACAGCGCAGGGCGCGCTCCACCCAGGCGTCGGTGACGGAGTGCGTGGTCACCGGGAGTACGAGGAGCACGGCGAGTACGGCGCCCAGCGCCCCGACGGCCGTCTCGCCCACGCGCAGGGCCAGCAGCGCCGGATCGAGCACGCCCAGCAGCCCGTACAGCATGCTCGCCATCACGGTCACCGCGAGCATCATCCAGGTGTAGGACACGGCGGCGGTGTAGAAGATGCCGAAGACGCCGGCGGCAATGACCACGGCGGCCGCGGCCGGTACGTCGTGCAGCGGTACGGCGATCAGGAATCCCAGCACGATGCCGAGCACCGTGCCCAGGAACCGCCGGAAGCCGCGCACCAGCGTCTCGCCGCGCGAGGTGGTGTTGACGAACACCCACCAGGTGGCGCCCACGGCCCAGTACCACCGCTGGTCGGACAGCAGCTGGCCGACGGCGAGGGCGAAGCCGGCGCCCGCGGTCGCCTGCACGGCCTGCCGCGTGGTGATCCGGGCCAGCCCGGTGCCGGTGCCCGGCGCGACCACGGCCGCCGGTGCCGGGATCCGCCGCTCGTAGCACCAGGCCCCGAACCGCACCGTCGACGCCGCGGCGAGCGACATCAGCACGGCCGCGTACAGCTCGGGCAGCTGTCCGGGAGCGGTGTGCAGGAACTGCGCCGCGAAGAAGGTCATGAAGGCGAACACGCCGAGCGAGTGCCCGCGTGGCCCCCAGCGCCGCGCGTACACGCCCGCCCCGACGACGGCCAGGAACGCCAGGTCACGGGCGAGGGGCAGGGTGTGCAGTACGGCCGCGAGCGCGAGCACCGGGAGCCCGACGACCGGCAGCAGCGCCGTGGTGACGGCCTGCCCGCGCACCGTCGTGTCGGTGACGGTGAACAGGGCGAGCAGCGCGGCCAGACCACCTGTGATGGCCGCCGCCAGCGAGTGCCCGGCGGCCGCGCATACCACCACGGCCAGCCCGATCCCGAGCACCGCACGGCTCGCGAACCGCAGCCGCATCCGTCCCGGATCCGGCGCCACGAACGCCCTCTTCAGCAAGTTGCCCCGCCCTTTCCGCTCACCGGGCGCACCGCGACACGGGCCCCGACATGAGTAAGGCGCCGCGGAGATCCCGGAGGGTCCGCAGCGCCATCGACATGCATATCTCAGCACCTATGTGGCTCATGGTTCAACAAGGGTCGAAAGCCCTGTACCAATGGCCCAGGACATGGCCGTCCCTGGTGGCCGACAGGGGGCCAACGGACCATTTCCGGTCGGGCCGGGTCACCCCGCACGGGCGACGTGCGCGGGGCTGCCGCAGCCGAAGGTTCCGGGCAGGATCCAGCCCCGTGCCACGAGAGGACCCGCCATGGCGATCGCCGGTGCCGTCTGGCCGTTGGTCGGCCGCATCGTCCAGCAACTCGTCCGCGTCACCATCCTGGACATGGCCACGCGACTCGCGGCGCAGGCGTTCCTGGCCGTGCTGCCGTTGCTCCTCGCCATCGCGTCGTTCTGCCCGCGGGCCGTCCGGGACGATCTCGTGCGCTCGGTGAGCCTGCTGCTCGGGACGGGCGGGGCGCTGGCGGCCGGGGTGAAGGAGCTGAGCGAGGGCGGCGACACCGCCGCGCACAGCTGGGGTGTGACGGGCCTCCTGGTGGCGCTGCTCTCCGCGACCGCGTTCACCCGCGCCCTGCAACGTCTGTGCGAGCGGTCCTGGGAGCTGCCGCGCTCCGGAATCCGGTTCGTGGCCTGGCGGTGGCCCGCCTGGCTGCTCGTGTGGACCGTGGCGCTGATCGTGCAGGGCACGCTGCACCGCACCGTCGACGCGGGACCGGCCGTCGCGTACCTGCTGCAGCTGACCGTCACGGTGCCCATGTGGTGGTGGACCCAGCACCTCCTGCTCGTCGGGCGGGTGCCGTGGCTGCCGCTGCTGCCGGGGGCCGTGCTGACCAGCGCGGGAGCCGTCGCGTTCTGCGCATTGTCGGGGCTGTGGCTGCCGCGCACCCTG
Source organism: Streptomyces sp. YJ-C3 (assembly GCF_053891275.1). NCBI lineage: Bacteria > Bacillati > Actinomycetota > Actinomycetes > Kitasatosporales > Streptomycetaceae > Streptomyces > Streptomyces sp. YJ-C3. Next base: position 5,539,377 of record NZ_CM132685.1, read on the forward strand.
CGCGTGAGCACGGAGCGCTACGGCGCCCTCGGCTCGGTGTTCACCCTGTTGTCCTGGCTCATCGTGCTCTTCACCATCGTCGTGTTCGGGGTGGCCGTCGGCCGGACGCTGGCGCAGGAGGAGTTCCTGCGCCGCCGCCTCGGTGTCGGGTCAGGCTGACATCGCGGACACCCGGCCCGTGCGGACCGCGGCGGCCAGCGCCTCGTGATCGCGCGCGTTCTGGTCGGCGTAGGCCTCCGCGAAGTCGGCGACGGCCCGGTCGAAGACGTCGGACCGGCCCAGATAGGCGGCGATGGCGATCCGGTCGCCGGAGCGCGCGTGCGCCCGGGCCAGCGTCGCCCCGCACAGCCTGCCGAACAGCCGCATCTCGTCCGGGGTCATCAGATCGGCCTGGGGTATCGCCTTCCAGTCCCGCAACTGGCGTACGTAGAAGTCGCGTTCGGCACCGTCCAGACCGTGGACCCGTTCCCAGCCGAGGAACATGTCGCTGGTCGCCTGCATCAACCGCTGTCCCGCGACGACGCGTTCGCCCTGATTGGTGTGGCGGCTGCGGCCCGCGAACTCGGCGAGCGCCGAGGTCTGTGCCTCCTTCGCCTGCAGCAGGAGGGGATCGCGGTCGTCGCGGCCGAGCAGCAGGACGATCCAGCAGCGCGTGCCCACGCTGCCCACACCGACCACCTTCCGGGCCATGTCGACCACCTGGTACTCGGCCAGGAGTGCCCGGCGGTCGGCGGGGAGGCTGCGGCCGTACCGCTCGATCAGGTCCCGCAGCCGCCCTTCGAGGTCCTTGCGCTCGACATCCGGCAGCAGGGTGTCGAGCGGTGTGATCAGGGGCGGGTCCGCGGTGAGCCGCAGCTCGCCGTCGACCACGTGCGCCAGTTTCTCCAGCGCCTGCAGATGGTCGCGGGTGCGGGCCTTGCCCAGGGCCCGGGACACCCGCCGTCGGGCGGGCGTGGCCAGCCGGCCCGACATCGTGCGGTACAGGTCGTCGGCGTCGATCCGGGCGTACCAGACGTCGATGGTCCGCATGCCGGCGAACCGGGCCATCCACCTCCGGTAGGCGCGGGCCGCCGACCGCACCACGCGGGCCCGCTCGGAGCGGCGGAAGCCGTTGGCGCGGCCGGCGATGACGAGGCTGGCGGCCAGCCGCTTCACGTCCCACTCCCACGGTCCGGGGAGCGTCTCGTCGAAGTCGTTGACGTCGAACATCAGGTGTCGCTCCGGGGAGGCGAGCAGCCGGAAGTTCAACATGTGCGCGTCCCCGCAGAGTTGGGCCCGCAGTCCGCTGGCCGGGGTGGCGGCCAGGTCGGCCGCCATCAGCCCGGCCGCGCCCCGGTAGAACCGGAACGGCGACTCGATCATGCGCCCGTAGCGGATCGGCACGAGGTCGGAGAGCCTGCTCGCCGACTGCCGTTCGATCACGTCCACCGGGTCGGGGCGGTCCGCGGCGGGCGCGAACTCGGCGTGGCTGGACCGCGGGACGCGGGTGCGGGCCGCACGGCCCCGGCTCGCCCGCTCCTGCGCGGTGTGGTGTCGGATCGTGGTCTCGGTCATGGCGTGCTCCCTCCAGGGGTGGGCACTGTGGTCCCGCGGCGGCCGCGCCCGCGTCACCCCGTCGGTGTGAGCTCGCCTGCCAGGGGTGAGGCCGGGCTCCCGGTGGCGTCCCAGACTGGCGGGCATGGAACCGACGATGCGTGGACAGCGGTGGCTGGCGCGTGCGTCCCTGGCCGCCGCCGCGGCCGCGGTCGTGGTGCTGGGAGTGTTCGCGGGGCTGCGTACGTTCGCTCTGCTCGCGGTGGGGATCGGCGGTCTGGCCATCACGGCGGCGGCGGTCTGGTGGGTTCTCAGCAGAAGGGGGGTGCTGAGGTTCCTCGCGCTGGTGCTGGCCGTGGCCGCTCCGGTGTGGGTCCTGGTGGCGTACGCCCGGCGGGACCTGCTGTGGGTGGTCCTCGTGTCGGGTGCGCTGTGGCTCGTCGCGGTCGGCGCCGGGCGAGCGGCGCTCGCGCCGGGCGCGGCCGCGGGCCCGATGCCCGAGCAGCCGGCGCCGCGGTTCCGCCACCCCGCCCTGATCATGAATCCGCGGTCGGGCGGAGGAAAGGTCCGCCGCTTCGAACTGAGGGAACTGGCTGCCGAGTTGGGGGCCGATGTGGTGCTCCTGGAGTGGCGGGAGGAGACCGATGTGGCGGCCCTGGCGCGCAAGTGCGCGGCCGAGGGGGCCGATCTCCTCGGGGTCGCAGGCGGCGACGGGACGCAGGCGCTGGTCGCCGAGGTCGCCGCCGCTCTCGACCTGCCCTTCCTGGTGATCCCGGCCGGCACCCGCAACCACTTCGCGCTCGATCTGGGCCTGGACCGCGACGACCCCGCCCGGGCCCTGGACGCGCTGCGCGACGGGGTGGAGCTGCGGGTGGATCTGGGCCGGGCCGGTGGGCGGCCGTTCGTCAACAACGTCTCGTTCGGCGCCTATGCGGAGGTGGTGCAGAGCCCGGCCTACCGGGACGACAAGACACGCACCACCCTCAGGCTGCTGCCCGATCTGCTCGTGGGGCACCAGGGCGCGAAGCTGACGGCGCGGGCCGGGGAGCAGGAATTCAGCGAGCCGCAGGCGCTGTTGGTCAGCAACAACCCCTACGGCGCGAACGACGTGGCCGGGCTGGGCCGGCGTACGCGCCTGGACGGCGGGGTCCTCGGCTGCGTCGGGGTGCGGGTCACGAGTGCCGCCCGGGCGGCGGGGCTGCTGCGCGGCGGGCGGTCGGCCGGGCTGACCACGGCGACGGCGACCTCGGTGGTCGTCGACGCCGACCAGGAGTGGATCCCGGCCGGGGTCGACGGTGAGGCGATGCGCCTGAGCGTCCCCGTGCGGTGCGAGGTGCGGCCCGGTGCCCTGCGGGTGATCGTGCCCCGGCGGCGTCCGGGCGCGTACCGCGCACGCGCACGGGTCGACTGGCGCCACATCGGGCGGCTCGGGCTGACCTTCCGGGGCTGAGCGGCGCGGTGTCCCGCCACTACATGGGAGCTCCGTAGACCTTGTGCGCCTCGCGGGTCCCGTACATGACCAGCGCCCAGATCACCGTGATGTCCAGGGCGATGATGATGGCCGACCAGATCGGGTAGTACGGCGTGAAGAAGAAGTTCTCCAGCGCGCTCAGGCCCATGACGACGATGCCGACGACGCGGGCCCAGGTGCGCCCGCTGAAGAGGTTGAAGGCCGCCGCGAGGATCACGACTCCGGTGATCAGCTGGATCCAGCCGCGGATGTTGGGGTCGAAGTCGAACGGATAGTCGTTCTGCGCCTGGTAGAAGTTGTCGCTGAGGATCCCGGAGAGTCCCGCGATCGCCTGGTAGAAGCCGACGATGGCCATCACGCACACGGCGAAGACGACTCCGCCGACGGCCACCGCACTCACACGCGGCTGCGGCTCGGGAGCGCCGGAGGGCGCCCGGCCCGCCGAGGTCTGCTCACTCATCTCGAATCCTCCTCCTCGGGGAGGCTGAAGCGTCTCCCCGTTCCCGCCCCCGGGGTTCACCCGCGTCGGATGAGCCCGGCTCCCCCGGCACCGTCACCCGCACGAGGTGATGTGGCCGGCCCGGGCCGCGCGAGAAGGTCGGCCGTGGACCGGTCTGTCGCACAGGAGGTGACGTCATGGGCGGGGCACAGGCGGGCTCGGGTCCCGAACCGGCCGGGACATCGCCGGGCGCCGACTTCGAGATCCGGGTGCGGGGCCGGATCGGCGAGGCCTTCAGGTCGGGCTTCAGCGAACTCACGATCGTGCTGCACCCCGCCGAGACGGTGCTGCTGGGAGCGGGCCTCGACCAGGCGGCCCTGTACGGGATCCTCGACCGCATCCAGGCGGTCGGCCTCGAACTCCTCGAGGTGCGCCGGCTGCCGGGCCCCCGCGACCGCAGAGCCTGAGGGCCGGTGCGCGGCGCCCCGTTCACGGCGGCCGGATCCGCCGTCGAAACAGGGCCGACAAGCCTCTTCCGGTGCCTCGGCTCCCCCGCCACGGTAGGGGCATGCCCTGCACATGGGGAGGTGAGGGGCATGCGCACAGGGGTGCTGAGCACGGGGCCCGACGGCTCCGTGCGGGGGCCCGGACGGGTGTCCGTCCTGCATCGGCGGCTGCGTTCGCTGAACCACGAGTCCACGGTGGTGGACGAGGCGGTGACGACCTGTCTGGTGTGGGTCGCCGGTGTCCTGGTGGAGATCGCGGGGGACGTCAGGAACCCGCGCGGCGCCAGTGAGCTGATGCACGAGGCGACGGCGGTACTGGCCTCGGTGCCCGGTCCGCGGCCGGACGCACCGGGGCCGCCGCTGACCGAACCGCTGACCAGTCGTCAGCTCGCGGTGCTGCACGAGCTGCAGCACGAGGTGCCGCTGCGGCAGATCGCGGACGGGATGTACGTGTCGTACAACACGGTCAAGAGCCATGCCCGCGCCGTCTACCGGAAACTGGGCGCGCGGTCGCGGGCCGAGGCGGTGGGCCGGGCCCGGGAGCTGGGTCTGATGTAGGGACCGGTGTCGTGCGCGGGGCGGGCCGGTCCCGGGCAGCGGGCGGTCCCCTGCCGGGGCCGGAGCGGGCCGGTCACAGCAGCTGCAGTTCGCGGGCCCGCCGGACGGCGGCCGAGCGCCGGGAGACGGCGAGCTTGCGGTAGACGCTCTTGAGATGGGTCTTCACGGTGTTCACCGAGAGGTACAGCTCCTCGGCGATCTCCTCGGTGGTCATCATCTGCGCGAGCCGGTCCAGCACATCGTGTTCCCGTGCGCTGAGCCGCTCGGCGGGGTGCTGCGGGACCGCTCCGCGCTCCGGCACGGCGGCGGTTTCCTCGGCCCGTGCCGGGCGTGCGGACGCGAGCAGCGCGGTGCATGTGGGGGCCACGGTGCGCAGTACCGGGCCGGGGAGCCGGGCGGCGGCCAGGACGGCGCCGACCGGTGCCGTGGTCGCGCCGCCGCGCTCCACCACCGTGGTCAGGCGTGCCACCAGCGCACCGACCTCGGAGAGGAACGCGTCGGGCAGGGTGCTCAACGCGGCCTCGCCGCGGGCGAGTTCGTGCCGGGCCCGGGCGGGGGCGCCGCGGGCCAGTTCGACCCAGGCGCGCACGAGGTGCAGGGTGGCGCGGGTGGGCTCGGCCGCGGTCCAGGCGGGCAGCGGCGGCTGGGCCGCCAAGGTGGTGAGTTCGTCGGCGGCCCGGAAGCGGCCGCGCAGCGCCTCGATGAGCGCCAGTTCGACCAGGCAGTCGCGGCGCAGCGGTCCGTTCCCCGCGGAGCCGGCCGCCTTGAGCCCGCCGGTGAGGGTCGTCTCGGCCGCCTTGAGGCTGCCGGCCCTGAGTTCGCCGCTGCCCCGGACGGTCAGTGTGAGGGCGGCGATCTCCGGGCGCTGTTGCAGCGCGGCATGCGGCAGGTGCGGCCGCGCGGACTCGGCGTCGGCCGCGGCGGCGCGGGCCGCCTGCGGGTCGCGTGAGCGCAGCCGCTCCATGCGGATCACGGCGTGGGCCAGCCGGCACCGCGCGGCGCGGTCCTCCTCCGGCGGCGCGACGTCGAGCAGCCGGGCGGCCTGTTCCAGCGCGCGGACGCAGGCCCGGTCGTCGTGGCGGGTCCGGGCGACGGCCGCGGCGAGCAGGGCGGATTCGGGCGCGTCGGGCGCGAGGTCGTCGAGGGGCTGCCGAGTCAGTTCCGCGGGCAGCCGGGCCGTGGACAGGCCGAGGACCTGGCCGATCGCCAGGTGGTGCACGATCAGCCGGGCCGCCCGGTCCCCGTCGCCGGCGGCCAGCAGGTGCCGTACGGCGTCGGCGAGCAGCCCGTGGTCGCCGAGCCAGGCGGCCGCGCGCCGGTGCAGCGGGGCGACGAGGCCGGGGGTCTCGTGGCGCAGGCACATCCGCAGCACGTCGGCGAACATCTGGTGGCAGCGGTACCAGCCCTGGCCCTCCGGCTGCAGGAAGGAGTTCTCCCGGACGAGGGCCGCGAAGTGCCGGCCCGCGTCCTCGCCGGAGAGCTCGGCGGCCAGTTCGGCGTTGACCCGGCCGAGCAGGCTCGTCGCGAGCAGCAGGCGGCGCATGCCGGGCGGCTGCAGATCGAGCACCTCCTCGACGAGGTAGCTGGCGATCGCCTCGTCGTCGCCCGCGAACTGCGCCACGAACCGGTCGGGGTCGTGGCGCTTCTCCATGGACATCGCGGCGAGCCGCAGCCCCGCGGCCCAGCCGTCCGTGCGGCGGCGCAGCGCGCTCACCGTGTGCTTCGGTACGTCGATGCCGTGCTGGGCGAGCAGTGCCGCCGTCTCCCGGTCGTCGAACGCGAGGTCGGCGGTGCGCAGTTCGGTGACATCACTGGTGAGCCGGCCGCGGTGCAGGTGCAGCGGCGGGTCGCGGCGGGCGAGGACCACCAGGCGCAGCAGGCCCGAGGTGTGGCGCAGGAGGCTGGTGACGCCCTCCGCGATCGGTGAGCTGGGGGCCGGCTGGAAGCCGTCCAGGACCAGCACCACCGGCTCGTCGCGCGCGTTCAGCCGGGCGGCGAGGGCCGCCACGAGGAAGGGCCCCTCCCCCGCGGTGGCCGACTCGGGCAGATCGACCCCGGCCCGGCGCAGCGCGTCGGTCACCCGGGGCCAGAACACCCCGGCCTCCTCGGCGCGTCCGTCGCAGGAGACCCAGGCGAGCGGTCCGGGCGGGTGACCGGTGTGCGCCCACTCCAGGGCGAGGGTCGTCTTGCCGGCGCCCACGGGGCCGACGACGACGGTCAGCGGGCCGAGGGCGCCCCGGGCGAGCCGGTCCGTGAGGTGCGGCCGGGGGACGAGCCAGGCGGGCAGCGCGGCGATCGTGCAGGGGGCCGTGTGCTGCGGGCCGTCGTCCCGTCCGGGCGGTGACCACGCGTCCATGGGGCACCTCGCTCTCGGGGCGCAGTGGCGCGGCACAGGCCAGTGTGGGCCCCGGCGGGCGGGAGGGAGCGCGACGGGCACCATCTCATCCGGGTGAAGTTCCGGCGTGCGACGGCGCGTTGCGGGGCGCCCGGTGCGGGTGCCCCGCCGCTCGGGTCAGCTGCCCTGCAGGGCGGCGACCAGCTCCTCCTCCTTGTCCTTGGTGAGGGACGTGCGCAGCACGGTGGGCTGGAAGGGACGCAGGGCGTCACGCACGCGGTCGGGGGTGGAGCGCCGTACGAGGGCGAAGACGGCGGCGTGGCCCGGTTCGAGGGTGGCCGCGACCTCCTTCACGAAGCCGTCGTGGACACCGATGTCGGTGAGCTTCCCGGCCAGCGCGCCGGTGGCGGCCCCCACCGCGGCACCGAACACCGGCATCAGGAAGAGCAGCCCGAACAGCGAACCCCACAGGGCGCCGCCGGCCGCGCCGGCGGCGGTGGTGCTGAACGTCTGCTGCACGTGGATCTTGCCGTCGGCGGTCCGCCAGGCGAGCGCCGCGTCCTCCAGGTCGAGCAGTTCCTGCTTGGAGAGGTCCCGGCTGAGGCGCAGGACCGCTTCCGCCTTCTCCTTGTCCGTGAAACCGAGCACGACGAGATCGGCCATCAGGTCCTCCTGCGGTGGTTGCGGGTCGTCGACTTGTCGGGTTTTGATCGGGGCTCGACCGGCTCTCCCAGGCGCTCCGCGGCGGCGAGGAGCTCGGCGGCGACGGGTTCGAGTGCCTCCACGGTGAGGAAGCCCTCCGCGACGGGCACGCCGCCGACGTCGCGGATGGCCGCGCGCAGGTACTTCGCCCACACGTGCTCCAGCAGGACGAAGGCCGCCGAGCCGCCCGGGTCCATGGACTCGGCCATCTCCCGGATCTCGATCAGGGACAGGCCGAAGGCATTTCCCTCGGCGAGGCTCGGGTACTCCTCCTGGGCCGCCTTGATCCGCTCCTTGGAGACACCGAGCAGGGCGGCGACCGTCTCGCCCATCCCCTCGGCCTGGAAGTCGAGGGTGAACAGGTCCCCGCTGAATTCCTTGCGGACGAAGAGCATGTCGAGGACACGGATCTGCCCGTTCGCCTCGAGGATCCCGAGCTCCTCGGCGATCCGCCCCTCGACCTTGGCTTCGGGGCCGAACTCGACCACGAGGAGTTGTACCGGTCCGATCCCTGTCATGGTTCCTCCTTCGACGCGACGGGCCTTCTCCGTCACGGCAGCCATGACAGCGGCGACGGGCCCGGGGCGCGTCACCCGCCGCAGGTGAGCAAGGCCCGGGCCGGCCCGGGGACGCTGGCCGGCGGAGGTGCGACGCCCATGAGCGATGAACGGACACCGCGGCAAGGCGACGGTGCCCCGGCCCCGGACAGCCCCGATGAATCCGAACTGGTACGTCTGCGCGCGGAGGTCGAGCGGCTGCGCGACCGGGCCGGCGCCGAGCGGCGCCGGCAGACCCGGATCCTGTCGGTCCGCCGCGCCGTCGCGGCGGTGCTGATCGCACTCGTCGCCGTGCTCTCGGTCACCTCGGTGATCGGACTGTGGGGGTCGCGGACGACGCTCGACACGGACCGCTGGGTCGCGGCGGTGGGTCCGCTGCCCGAGGACCCCGACGTGAACGCCGCCGTGTCCACGTACCTGACGAACGAGATCTTCGTCGAACTGGACGTCAGGCAGCGGCTGTCCGAGGCGCTGCCGCCCCGGGCGTCCTTCCTGGCGGCGCCGGTCACCGGGGCCGTGCACGACTATCTGCAGAAGTCGATCTCCAAGCTCATCGCCACCGACCGGTTCGAGGACCTGTGGCGCGCGACGAACCGGTTCGCGCACGCGCAGATCGTCGCGGTGCTGGAGAAGAAGAACGAGAACGTGCGGGTGAGCGGCGACACGGTCACCCTGAACCTGCTGCCGATGGTCAACAACCTGCTGGGCTCGATCGAGGATCAACTGCCCACGCTGTTCGGCAAGAAGCTCGATCTGCCGCCGCTGTCCTCCGGCGAGGTTCCGCCCGGACTGCACCAGCGGATCGAGAAGGCGCTCGGGGTGTCGCTGCCGGCGGACTTCGCGCAGATCCGCCTCTACAACCGGCACGAGCTGGGGCAGCTCCAGGAAATGGTGCTGTTGTTCAAGCGCGCGGTGGTGGGGCTGCTGATCGCCGTGCCGGTGCTGCTCGCGCTCGCCCTGTGGGCGTCGCCGAACCGTCGGCGCACCCTGCTGCAGCTCGGCCTGTGGCTGGTCGTGACGGTCACCGTGCTGTCGAGCGTGCTGCGGGCCGTGCGGGACCAGCTGATCGGCCAGGTGCAGCCCGGTGTCTACCGCGACGGCGTAGCGGCCGCGCTGCACACGGTGTTCACCACCCTGCGCGATCGGGGCGACCAGTTGCTGTGGCTCGGCATCGTCATCGCGCTCGTGGCGTACCTGGCCGGACCGGGACGGCTGCCGGTGGCGCTGCGTCAGCACACGGCGCAGGGCGCCCGGGCCACGGGCCGCTTCCTGGCGCGGGCCGGTGAACGGGCCGCCGGGAGGTCGCCGGTGCGGACGTGGCTCGTGCGGCACGCCGATGTCCTGCGGGTGGCCGGGGTGGTCGTCGCGGTCCTGGTCGCGCTGGCGCTGTCGTCGTGGACCGGCCTGCTCGTGGTGGCGCTCGTGCTGGCCGCGTACGAGATCGCGCTCACGCTCCTCGCGCGGGCCGGAGCCTCACCCCCGGCAGGTGAAGCCGCTGCGGGGGCACCCGCCAAGACTGGCGCATCCAGCTGACCGAGGGCAGGAGAGAGCGGATGAAGACGCAGCGGCACGCCGGTCGGGTCGGCCCGGTCGGCGACGACAGCGGACGGTCGCGCCTGTGGGGCCCGTACCTGAGCGAACGTCAGTGGGGCACGGTCCGCGAGGACTACAGCGCCGGGGGCGACGCATGGTCCTACTTCCCGCACGATCACGCCCGTTCGCGTGCCTACCGCTGGGGCGAGGACGGGCTCGGCGGCATCTGCGACGAGCAGCAGCGGCTGTGCCTGGCCCTCGCCCTGTGGAACGGGTCCGACCCGATCCTCAAGGAGCGCGCCTTCGGTCTCACCAACGGCGAGGGCAATCACGGCGAGGACGTCAAGGAGTACTACTTCTACCTCGACAGCACCCCGAGCCACTCCTATCTGCGGTACCTGTACAAGTACCCGCAGGCCCCGTACCCGTACAACGATCTCGTGGCGGTCAACCGGGCCCGCACCCGCCAGGAGTTCGAGTACGAGCTGCTGGACACCGGGGTGTTCGACGACGACCGGTACTTCGACGTGACGGTGGAGTACGCCAAGGCCGAGCACGACGACATCCTGATGCGGATCACCGTCGACAACCGCGGTCCGGACGAGGCGACGCTGCACGTGCTGCCGACGCTGTGGTTCCGCAACACCTGGTCCTGGGGCGAGCGGCCGGACGACGCCGTCCGGCCGCGGCTGCGGTCGGTCGAGGGGCCGCGCTCGACCGTCACCGTCCGGGCCGACCATCCCGAGCTCGGCAGTTACGACCTGCGGTGCGAGGGGCAGGCGGCGCTGCTGTTCACGGAGAACGAGACCAATCACGAGCGGCTGTTCGGCTCGGCCAACGCGTCCCCGTACGTGAAGGACGGCATCGGCCGGTACGTCGTCGACGGCGACGAGGCCGCGGTCAACCCGGGGCGGGAGGGCACCAAGGCCGCCGCGCTCCACACGCTGACCGTGCCCGCCGGCGGGTCCGAGACGGTACGGCTGCGGCTGGGGCCCGCCGGTGCCCAGCTGTCGCTGGCCCGCGGCTTCGACACGGTGTTCAAGGACCGGATCACCGAAGCGGACGACTTCTACCGGAAGTTGACGCCCCGCGGGGCGAGCGAGGACGAGGCGCGGGTACTGCGCCAGGCGCTCGCCGGGATGCTGTGGTCGAAGCAGTACTACGCGTTCGACCTGGAGACATGGCTGGCCGAGCACGATCTGACGCCGTGGAGCCCGCCGCGCGACGGGGTACGCAACCGCGAGTGGTTCCACATGGTCAGCGGCGACATCGTGTCGATGCCCGACAAGTGGGAGTACCCGTGGTTCGCCGCCTGGGACCTCGCGTTCCACGCCGTGGCCTTTTCGGTCGTCGACATCGGCTTCGCCAAGTCCCAGCTCGAACTCCTGCTGCAGGACCGCTTCCTGCACCCCAACGGCCAGATCCCCGCCTACGAGTGGAACTTCGGGGACGTGAATCCGCCGGTGCACGCCTGGGCCGCGTACTTCGTGTACACGGTGGAGCGGGCCACGACCGGGCGGGCCGACCACGCCTTCCTGGAGCGCACGTTCCAGAAGCTGCTCACGAACTTCACGTGGTGGGTCAACCGCAAGGACCCCGGCGGCCGCAACGTCTTCCAGGGCGGCTTCCTCGGCCTCGACAACATCGGTGTCTTCGACCGCAGCGCTCCCCTGCCCACCGGGGGCACCCTGGAGCAGGCGGACGGCACCGCCTGGATGGCCCTGTACTGCCAGTCGATGCTGCAGCTCGCGCTGGAGCTGGTCGAGCACAATCCCTCGTACGGGGACCTGGTCGTGAAGTTCGTCGAGCACTATCTGTGGATCGCCGCCTCGATGGACCGGCTCGGGGACCTCGGGGACGAGCTCTGGGACGAGGAGGACGGGTTCTTCTACGACGTGCTGCGGCTGCCCGACGGGCGGGCGGACCGGCTGAAGGTCCGCTCCATGGTGGGGCTGCTGCCCCTGTGCGCGTCGACCGTGTTCCAGCCGGAGCAGCTGGCCCAGCTGTCCGGTCTCGGCGAGCGGTTGCAGCGGTTCGCCGACCGTCATCCCTCGCTGTCGGTGACGATGTCGTCGGCGACGGCCGGCACGACGGGCGGGCCGCGGCTGCTGTCCGTCATGGACGAGAAGAAGCTGGTACGGGTGCTCGCCCGCGTCCTGTCGGAGGACGAGTTCCTGAGCCCGTACGGGATCCGGGCGCTCTCCCGCCACCACGCCGAACACCCGTACACGTTCCGGGTGCACGGCGAGGAGTACAAGGTCTCCTATCTGCCCGCCGAGTCGGACACGGGCATGTTCGGCGGCAACTCCAACTGGCGCGGGCCGGTCTGGCTGCCGATGAACGCCCTCGTGGTGCGGGCACTGCTCAATCTGTACGGCTTCTACGGCGACGACCTCACCGTCGAGTGCCCGACCGGCTCGGGCGTGCACAAGAACCTGTACGAGGTGGCCCAGGACATCAGCGCCCGGCTCACCCGCATCTTCCTGCGCGGCGAGGACGGCGGACGGCCGGTGTACGGCGGCCAGCCCAAGTTCCGTGACGACCCGCACTGGCGGGACCTGGTCTCCTTCTACGAGTACTTCCACGGCGACAACGGCGCCGGTATCGGCGCCTCCCACCAGACCGGCTGGACGGGCCTGGTCGCCGCCCTGATGAAGATCTTCGGCACGCTCGGTCCCGAGGACTTCCGTCCCGGCCACAAGAGGAGGCAGTCCCGATGACCTCATTGCCCGCTCAGCCCGTCGTGTACGAGGTCAACACCCGGGTGTGGCTGCGTGAGACCGCGCTGCGCACCGGCCGCGCGACCGGGCTCGGGGACGTGCCGAAGGACGTCTGGGACGAGATCACGCCGGCCGGGACCGACGCCGTCTGGCTCATGGGCGTGTGGGAGCGCAGCCCTCGCGGGCGGGCCATCGCCCTGGAGAACCCGGCGCTGCGCGCGGCGTTCAGCGAGGCCGTCGGGGACATCGGCGAGGAGGACATCGCCGGCTCGCCGTACTGCATCCGCCGCTACGAGGTCGACGCGGCGCTCGGCGGCGCCGCGGGGCTGGCCGCCGCGCGGGCCGAACTCGACCACCGGGGCGTCGGGTTGCTGCTCGACTACGTGCCCAACCACGTGGCCCCGGACAGCCCGTGGGTGGGCGAGCACCCCGAGTACTTCGTGCAGGGGGACGGCCAGGACGCGGTACGGGATCCGGCGGCGTTCCTCGACACGGGGCGGGCCGTCCTCGCGCGGGGCCGCGACCCGTACTTCGCGCCCTGGCCGGACGTGGTGCAGCTGAACGCCTTCAGCCCCGAGCTGCGGCAGGCGACCGGCGAGGTGCTCGGCCACATCGGGGTGATCTGCGACGGCGTGCGCTGCGACATGGCGATGCTGCTCATGAACGACGTGTTCACGCGGACGTGGGGCGAGCGGGTGGGCGCACCGCCCGCGGCGGACTTCTGGCCCGAGGTGCTGACCGCCGTCCGGCGCCGCCACCCGGGAATGGTCTTCGCGGCGGAGGCGTACTGGGATCTCGAATGGGCGCTGCAGCAGCAGGGGTTCGACTTCTGCTACGACAAGCGCCTCTACGACCGGCTGCTGCACGAGAGCGCCGAGTCCGTCCGGGGGCATCTGCGGGCCGACGAGGAGTACCAGCGCCGGCTCGTCCGGTTCCTGGAGAACCACGACGAGCCCCGGGCCGCGCGGACGCTCGCCCCGGACAAGGAGCGGGCCGCGGCCGTGCTGATCGCGACGCTGCCCGGCGCGACGCTGTGGCACGAGGGCCAGTTCACGGGACGCCGGATCCATCTGCCGGTCTTCCTCGACCGGCGCCCGGCCGAGAGCGCGGACACGTCCCTGCGGGCCTTCCACGAACGGCTGTTGTCGGGTGTGCACCGCAGCGGTATGCGCACCGGCCGGTGGCAGCTGCTCGACTGCACCGGCTGGCCCGACAACGACTCGGGCCGTGATCTGATCGCCTCCTGCTGGACCGGCCCCGCGGGCCGGTTCCTGACCGTGGTGAACCTCTCCGGCCATCCGGCACAGGCCAGGATCCGGCTCCCGTGGACCGAACTCGGCACCGATTCCTGGGAGTTGACCGAGCTCCTCGACAACGACCGGTACGGGCGCTCGGGCCAGGAACTGCTGGAGAGCGGCCTGTACGTCGACGTGCCGCCGTGGGGCACGCATCTGCTGTCCGTCGTGGCGAACGGGGCGGCCCCGGTCGGCTAGCCGCCGCTCCAGTGGGCGCCGCCGTGTGACCGGAAGGCCGCGACGGCGCTCTCCACTGTCGGGAAGAAGCGCTCCGGGTCGAAGGTGCGGTCGAGGCCGTAGTGGTCGATCTTGCGCCGCACGGGATCCTTGAGTTCGGCGAAGACCAGGAGCACGCCCCGCTCCTGGAGGGTCTCGTCCAGTTCCACGAGGATGTCGGCCGCGGTCGTGTCGACGTCCGTGACCGGCTCGGCCGCGAGCAGCACGCAGCGCGGCGGCGGTTCGGCGCGGGTGGCCCGCAGGATCTCGTCGCGGAACGTCTTGGCGTTGGCGAAGAAGAGGGGCGCGTCGAAGCGCAGGATCACCAGGCCCGGCAGCTGCTCGGCGCCCGGGTGGGAGCGTACGTCGTGGTATCCCTCCAGGCCGGGTGCGCGCCCGAGCACCGTGCTGTAGGGCCACCACGCGCGCCGGAAGACGTTCAGGATGGACAGGCCCACCGCGACCGCGATGCCGGGCAGCACACCGAGCAGGGCCACGCCGAGGAACGCCGCGATGCACAGCCAGAACTCGGCCTTGCGCTGCCGCCACAGCCGCCGGGTCCCGGGCAGGTCGGCCAGCGACACCGAGGCCGTGATGACCACGGCGGCCAGCGCGGGCTGCGGCAGGTCGCGGAAGAGCCCGGGCAGCAGGACGAGCATGAGAAGGATCAGGACGGCACCGACCACGCCGGTGAGCTGCGTCCTGGCTCCGGCGCGCTCGGCCACAGCCGTCCGCGAGCCGCTGGTGCTCATCGGGAATCCCTGGAAGAGCCCGGCGGCCACGTTGGCCGAGCCGATCGCGATCATCTCGCCGTTGCCGCTGACCTCCTGGCCGGTGCGGACCGCGAAGGCCGACGCGTTGGAGATGGTGTCGGCGAGGGACACCAGGGCGATGCCGAACGCCCCGGCCAGCAGCGGTCCGAGGTCGTCCCAGCGGATGTCGGGGATCGTGAACGGCGGCAGTCCCTCGGGCAGCCGGCCGACGAGGCGTACGCCGTGCTCCCCCAGGTCGAAGGCGACCGACGCACCGATGGCGAGCACCACCATGACGAGGACGGCCGGCACTTTCGGCAGCAGCCGCTGCAGGAGCAGGATGAGGGCGATGCCCGAGGCGCCCACGGCGATGGCGGCCGGCACGGTCTCCCCCTCGGCCGCCCCTCGCACGAAGGCGCCGAGTTCGGCGATCAGCCCGTCGGCCTCCGTGGAGAAGCCGAACAGCTTCGGCAGCTGGCTGACGAGGATGGTCAGGGCCAGGCCGTTCAGGTAACCGATCATGGTGGGCCTGGAGATGAGGTCGGCGACGAAGCCGAGACGTGCCACCCCTGCCAGGAGCGTGATCACTCCGACCAGGAGGGCCAGGGCCGAGGCGAGCGCCACGGCGCGGGCGCTGTCGCCGTCGGCCACGACCAGCGGCAGGACGGTCGCGGCGATCATCGGGCCGAGCGAGGAGTCGGGGCCGAGGACGAGGATGCGCGACGGTCCTGCCACGGCATAGGCGAGCAGGCAGAGCACGGACGTGTACAGCCCGGTGATCGGCGGCAGCCCCGCCAGTTCCGCGTACGCCATGCCCTGCGGGACGAGGAGCGTGGTCAGGACGGTCCCGGCGACGAGGTCCTTGACCAGCCAGGCACGGCGGTACTCCCGCAGCGTCCTGAGGCCGGGCGGCAACGCGGGCACCGCCCCCTCACCGCCGTCCGGCACCCGCGGGCGTCCGGCGCCGACGGGCCACCAGCTTGCCCAGCTCCCACAGCGCGAGCAGTGCGAGGGGCGGCAGCAGGGCCCAGCCGAACTGGCCGATGCGCAGCGGTACGGTGCCGAGGATCCGGTTGAAGGCGTCCGTCTGCGTCACCAGGACGGCGAGGACGAACTCGGCGAGGATCGTCCAGTTCAGCTGCTTGCTGTCGAACGTCTCCGTGGTCAGCACGGATCCTGTCTGGCTGCGGCATTCCAGGGCGGCCACGATCAGGCACAGCGCGAACGAGGTGAACGCGATGGAGTTGCCGATGCGCACGCTGTCGTAGCGCGCCGCCCCCAGCGCGATCAGGCCGAGCAGTCCCACGGTGATCGCCGTCCCGGCCAGTGCGACCGTCAGCATCAGAGCGGGTGTCATCACCGGTTCGCCGCGCGGCCTGGGGCGCCGGGCCATCAGTCCGGGGCTGACCCGGTCGAAGCCGAGGGAGAAGCCGAAGGCCGCGTTGACGACGAAGTGGATCCACAGCACCTGCGCGGGCGTGAACGGTTCGCCGTCCGCGATGTCGAGCAGGGCGGCCCCGAGGAACGTCAGCACGAACACGACCAGCAGCACCAGCACGAAGCGGATGTACTTGGTGAGGTTGTCGTAGATCTTGCGGCCCTGTTCCACCGCGTGGAGGATCGTCGCGAAGTTGTCGTCGGAGAGGATCATCCGGCCGGCGTTCTTGGCCACGTCGGTGCCGGACCCCATGGCGATGCCGATGTCGGCCGCCTTGATGGCGGGGGCGTCGTTGACGCCGTCGCCGGTCATGGCGACCACGTCGCCCTTCTTCTTCAGGGTCTCGGCGAGCAGCACCTTGTGCTCCGGGGCGACCCGGCCGACCACGCCGATGCCGTCGATCCGGGCGAGCCGCTCCTCCTCCGGCAGGGCCGCGAACTCGGCGCCGAGGATCGCCTCTCCGCCGATCCCGACCTGTCGGGCGACCGCGGCGCCGGTGGTGACGTCGTCCCCGGTGACCATCCGTACGCGAATGTGGGCGGCCTGCGCTGCAGCCACGGCGTCCCGGGATTCGTCGCGCGGCGGATCGACCATGCCGACGAGGCTGGTGACCCGCAACTCCGTGACCAGGGCGAGCAGATCGCCGTCCGGCGCGAACCGTGCGGGGTCGAGGTCGCGAGTGGCGGCGGCCATCACACGGCGGCCCGCGCGCTCCATCCGCTCGACCTCGCGCAGCGCCCCCTCGCGCAGCGCGGCGTCGAACGGGATGCCCGCACCGTCCGACAGGGCCGTGGTGGTGCGGGCCAGCACGGCCGGCGCCGCTCCCTTGACGAAGCAGCGCACGACCGGCCGCCCCGCCGCGTCCGCGGCCGGGTGGAAGGTCGCCATCAGTTTGTAGGTCGGGTCGAAGGGCAGCGTGGCGAGCCGAGGCAGTCCCGCACGGGTGGCCGCCACGTCGAGACCCGCCTTGTGGCCGAGCACGAGCAGCGCGCCCTCGGTGGGATCCCCGACCACCTGCCCGTCGACCAGCGTGGCGTCGGCGGCGACGAGGTAGGGCAGGATCGCCTCGTCGATGCGGGGCGTGCTGCCCACCGCGTGGTGGATGCGGCCGTCGAGGCCGTAGCCGGTCCCCGAGACCGTGTACCGGTCGAAGGCGTCCACCACTTCGACCACGGTCATCTGATTGACCGTCAGCGTGCCGGTCTTGTCGGTGTTCACGGCCGAGGTGAAGCCGAGCGTCTCCACCGACGGCAGGTCCTTGACGATCGCGTGCCGGCGGGCGAGGTCGAGGCCGCCCCGCGACAGGATCGTCTGCGTCACCGTCGGCAGCGCCTCGGGCACAGCGGCGATGGCCAGCGACACCGCGCTGACGAACAGCACTTCCCACGGCGCGCCCCGGGCACGTCCCAGCGTGAACATCACGACCATGGTGATTCCGGCCGCCCCGACGATCCACAGCGTCAGCCGGTTCAGCTCCCGGGTGAGCGGCGACTGCTCCTGCGGCGTGGCCGTCAACATTCCCGAGATGCGGCCCAGTTCGGTCGCGGCGCCGGTGGCCGTGACGACGAGGAGGCCGCTGCCGTGGGTGACCGGGGTGTTCATGAACGCCATGTCCGTCTGGTCCGCCGGGCCGAGCCCGTCGCCCTTCACCACGGCGCAGTCCTTCGCGACGGGGACGCTCTCGCCGGTGAGGGCGGATTCGTCGATCTGCAGGGCGCTCGCCGCCACGAGCCGCCCGTCCGCCGGCACTTCCTCCCCCGCGGCGAGCAGCACGACGTCCCCGACGACCACCTCCGTGGCGGGGATCTCGGTCTCCCGGCCCTCGCGCCGAACCCGCGCCGTGGCTTTCGTCATGGCCTTCAGGGCGTTCATGGCGCTCTCCGCCTTGCCCTCCTGCCGCAGCCCGATGACCGCGTTCACCACGGTCAGGGCCAGCAGCACCACCGCGGTGCCCCACTCCTGCACGGCGAGCGACACCAGCGCGGAGACGACGAGGATGACCTGCATGTACGAGGTGTACTGCGCGAGGAACCGGAGGAGGCCCGGCACCGGCCGCTCCTCCGGCAGGGCGTTCGGCCCGTCCTGGGCGCGCCGCGCGGCCACCCGCGCGGCGTCGAGGCCCACGGCCGGGTCGACGCCGAGTTCACCGGCCACCGCCTCGGCCGAGCGGGCGTACCAGGCCGGCGTGTGCGCGACGGGGGCTTTCCCTCCCGGCGCCTGTGCCGTCATCGCCGCCTCCGATCTCCACCGTGCCCCTGGTGTCCACGGCGCTTGACGGCGTACGGATCGGCCGCCGCGCCGGCCGGCGCCTCCTTCTTCAACTGCCGCTTCTCCAGATCCAGTTCATGGCGACTGCGGTCGTCGATCGCCGGATAGTGCGGGTCGATCTCGATGAGGGTCCGGGCGAGGACGGCGGCCGCGCAGATCCGCGCGTACCACTTGTGATCGGCGGGCACGACGTGCCATGGGGCCCAGGGCGTGCTGGTGGCGGACAGCATGTCGGAGAAGGCCGCCTGGTAGTCGTCCCACCGGGCCCGTTCCCGTACGTCGGACGCGGAGAACTTCCAGTTCCGCTCCGGGACGTCGATCCGTTTGAGGAAGCGGACGCGCTGCTCCTCCTTGGACAGGTTCAGGAACACCTTGACGACCCGGAATCCGTTGTCCGTCAGGTACCTCTCCCACGCGTTGATCTCCCGGAAGCGTCGGCGCCAGAGCGCCTTCCTGCTCTTGGGCCGACCGGGCAGCCGCTGCCGGTCGAGGAGTTCGGGGTGCACCCGCACCACCAGCACCTCCTCGTAGTGCGACCGGTTGAAGATGCCGATCTCCCCGCGGCGCGGCAGTTCGCGGGTGTAGCGCCAGAGGTAGTCGTGGGCCAGTTCCCCGGCGGAGGGCACCCTGAAGCCGGCCACGCGCACGCCCTGCGGGTTCACCCCGCTCATGACGTGACGGATGGTGCCGTCCTTGCCCCCGGCGTCCAGCGCCTGCAGGCACAGCAGCACCCCGTGGCTCCCGTCGGCGGCGAGTCTGCGCTGGTAGTCGGCGAGCAGGGCGACGCCGCTGCGCAGGATCTCCCGGCCCTCCTTCTTGTTCTTGATGCCCACCGTGCGCGCGGGGTCGAAGTCCTTGGACAGGTTCACCTTGGAACCCGGTTCGACGCGCAGACGATCGACGAATCCGGCGATCCGCTCGGCCTGCGCGTCCGTCGTACGCGCCCGTCCGTTCTTCATGGAGCACCTCGGCTAGGACAGCGGGTCGCGTTGCACGACACAAAGCCCCCAGATGATGAAGCCGTCCAGCGCGATCAGCGTGAGGGACCACAAGGGGTAGTAGGGCAGCGAAAGGAAGTTCGCGATCATCATCAGGCCGGCGATGACGATGCCGAGGATCCGCGCCCACTTCATGGCCGTGAACAGTCCGATGCTGACGATCACCGCGACGGCCCCGCAGACGAGATGGACCCAGCCCCAACTCGTCAGGTCGAACTCGTAGACGTAGTTCGGTGTCGTGAGAAACACCTTGTCCTCCAGTACGGCCGAGAGGCCGCGGAAGAAGCTCAGCGCTCCGGAGATGAACAGCATCACCGCCGCGAAGATCGTCAGTCCGCCGGCGGCCGCCGCCTTCGCGCTGCCCGGACTGTGGTGCGACGTCGTCGAGGTGACCATGACAGGACCCCCAGGTTCGAGGAGGGTGCCCACTGCACCGCTCTGCCGCCGAGTGTCACGGCCGCGTCACCGCCGGGCGTCACCCTCCGGGGGTGACGCCCGGCGGTGCACCTGTCAGGAGGCTGACGACGTCCGGTCCGTGCGGCTCGTGAGCGAAGGCGAAGTGATGACCGTGGTGTCCACCCCCGATGCGGCAGACGCCCGACGGCACAGCCGCAGCCGGCGGCGCCGGGTGCTGGCGCCGCTCGCCCTGGCCCAGTTCATCTGCAGTTTCGCCGGGTCGAACATGACCGTGATGATCAAGGACATCAGCACGGACCTGGACACCACGGTGCAGGGGGTGCAGATCGCGATCACCGCCTTCCTGCTGGTGATGGCCGCGTTGATGATCCCGGGCGGCATCCTCACCGAACGCTACGGCCGCAAACGCTGTCTCATCGTCGGCCTGACCGTGTACGGGATCGGAGCCCTGCTCAGCGCGGCGGCGCCCGGCCTGGGCGTCCTCATCCTCGGCAACTCGATCCTCGAGGGCGCCGGCACCGCGCTGCTCATCCCGCCCGTCTACATCCTCACCACACTGCTGTTCACGGAGGTGACGGAGCGGGCCCGGGCCTTCGGGACCATCATGGCCATGGCCGGTGTCGGTGCCGCCGCCGGACCGCTGCTCGGCGGGCTCATCACCACGGCGCTGAGCTGGCGGGCGGCCTTCCTCTTCCAGGCCCTGGTGGTCGCGGTGATCGTGCTGCTGAGCCGCCGGCTGGACGACCCGCTGCCGCCGGACCCGCACCGTCCCTTCGACACCGGCGGGGCGGTCCTGTCGGCCGGCGGCCTGGTCCTCGTCGTCCTCGGGATCCTCGCGGCGGACGACAACCTCTGGCTGTCGGTCGGGCTGCTGCTGGCCGGCGTCCTCGTCCTGGTGGGGTTCTTCCGCTGGGTGCGCGCGAGGGAGCGGGCCGGGGTCGACGCGCTGCTGCCGACCGCGCTGTTCCGCAACCGCACCTCCGATCTCGGCCTGATCACCCAGCACGTGCAGTGGCTGCTGCTGATGGGGCTGTCCTTCGTGGTCGCCACCTACCTCCAGGTCGTACGGGGATACTCCGCGATCGCCACCGGAGTGATCTTCACCGCGTCGACGGTCGGCCTGCTCGTCAGCTCGCTCGGCGCCGAGCGCTTCGCCAAGCGGCGCGCACAGCGCACGCTGATCATGGCCGGATTCGCCGTGACCATCTGCGGCATCGGCGTGCTCATCGCCCTGGCCCACGGCGCACCGAAGGCCTGGAGCTTCACCCCCGGGCTGCTCCTGATCGGACTGGGGCTCGGGCTGATGCTGACGCCGTCGGTCAACGTGGTGCAGTCGAGCTTCTCCGAGGACATGCAGGGCGAGATCTCCGGCCTGTCCCGCTGTGTGTCCAACCTCGGGTCGTCGCTGGGCACCGCGATCGCGGGCACCATCCTGGTGGCCGATCCGGCCGTCGGTCCGTATGCCGTCGCGCTCGTGGTCCTCGCCGTCATCGGGCTCGGCGGGCTGGGCGCCGCCGCGAAGCTTCCTCGGACCCCGGCCCCCACCCGCCACGGGTGAGGCCCGGAGGGACCGGGTCACGGCCGGTCGTAGGACACGACGCTGGCCACCACCAGATCCTGCACCGCCGCGCGGCGCCTGCTCAGCGGGATCCAGCACAGGCCCAGCGGGAACGTCACGCACAGGACCGCGCGCGCCAGCGCGCGCGGCAGCCCCAGCGGGCGGCCCGAGCGGTCGGTGACGCGCAGCCCCATCAGCCGGCCGCCCGGCGTCCAGCCGACCGCGTGCCACGCACCGCCGAGGTAGACGACGGCCACGGTCCAGCTGACGGATCCGGTGAGCCAGCCGGGGAGTTGGGGAAACCGGAACGGGGGCCCGGTGACGAGCAGCAGGGCGCAGCCGGCGCCCACGTGGACGACGAGGCCCATCAGCGCCAGGATCAACGCGTCGATGACCGCCCCGACACCGCGCGAGACGATCCCCGCCGCCTCGCCACCGGTCCGGGGTCTGCCGTCCGGCGCGGTCACGGGGTCCGCCGCGCAGGCGGTGCGGCGGCGTCGTCCGGCGGGGGCGGGGGCGATGGGGACCTGCCGAGCAAGCGGTCGGCGAACCGGTTGACGCCGCGGTCGCCGCGCTGCCCCAGGAGCCGGAACGCCTCGACGGTCTCCACGGTCATCCCGCCCCCGGTGTCGCGGACGATCCGTCCGAGGTCGATCTCGCGCAGCACGTCGCGGGTGAGTCCGACCAGGTCGATCCGGTCGATCACCGCGTCGACGTCGACGCGGTCGGCGATCCGGTTCACGTCCACGCGCTCGGCGATCCGGTTCACCGCGACCCGGGCGGCGATCCGTTCGACGTCCACCCGGTCGGCGATCCGGTTCACGTCGACCCGGGCCACCACGGCGTCCAGGTCGAGACGGTCGAGCACGGCCGAGACCAGCGGACGCGCCAGCGCCCCCGTCACGTCCGCCAGGGTGTCCAGCGTCCACCGCGCCCACCGCGCGACGGGACCCGCATGTGCGCCCACCATGGTCCGAGCCAAGCAGGGTCCGGCAGGCCGGGGCATCCTCCGCGGCGGGTGAGCCGCCTCGTCAGGGGACGTGCGGTCCGCCGAGGTAGGTGCCCTCGCGGTCGAACGGCCAGGCGTTCGCGGTGCAGCCGTGGAGGCCCTTGATCTGCTGCATCATCGCGGGGGCGGGCCGGCCCGGCCCCGGACACGTCTCGTGGCCGTGGCCGATGCGGTGTCCCACCTCATGGTTGATGATCAGCGCCCGGTACTCGCCGATCGGCCCGTCGAACTCCGGTGAACCGCCCGCCCAGCGGCGGAGGTTGACGACCACCGTGCGCCCGATGCTGCAGTTCACCTCGCCGCCGGTGTCCAGACCGGCCGATCCGCAGAGGCAGTCCACCGTGTGCGGGGTGGCGATCTTGACGATGAAGTCCCGTGGTCCCGAGCCGACGAGCTGGAAGGCGTCGACGCCGTCGCGGCTCCAGCCGCGCGGGTCGGCCAGGATGCCCGCTATCTCGTGCGCGGCGTCGTCGGCGTGCAGGCCGGTGCCGTCCTCCACCTGCACCTTGTAGCGCCGCAGGTGCCCTGTGCCGACCCGGGTCCCGTCCCCTTGAGCGGTGGTGAACGTGCCCGGCCCGACCACGGGCACGACGCCCGGCACGGCGCCCATCGTGGATCCGGTCGGCGCGTGCCCGGCCCGTACGCAGCGGGCGATGGCGAGCGTCTTGGTGTGCTGCCAGTACGCGTACGCGGCGCCGCCCGCGACGAGCACGGAGGCGATCACCGCGCTCGGCAGCAGTATGCGCGCCAGGCGTCTTCGTATCCTCCCGGCACGGCGCGCGGCATGACGTCGTCGGTTCACCATGGCCCCCCCTGGATCGTGAACCCCTTGATCCTGCCACTTGGTTCGGACCTGCGTTCGGCCGACCCGGCGGTTCGTGGTGCGACGACGAGGTCACCGGCGGGTCAAAGGCGCCCCGCCACCGCCCGGTTCACGGCTACCGTGCGGGTCGTGACCGCGGCGGCGACAGGCGGGTACGCGCTGGGGGCCGGGGGCGGCCGGATCGATCCGGCCGGTCTGGTCCTCGCGCTCGCCGGGATGCTCGCGTTCGCGGCGTACGGCTTTCTCTACCGGCGGCGACTGGGCGATCTGCCGCCGTCGGCCGCGCTGCTCGGCGCGGCGACGGTGATGCTGCTGCCGTTCGCCGCGGCCGCGCGCGCGGGGCGACGCTCGCGCAGTGGGGCGGCATCGTGCTGCTGGGCGGCGCCGTGTACGCGCCCGCGTATCTCGTCCAGCACCGGCTGATCCTGCTGCGGGGCCCGGTGTTCACGGCGGCCGTGCAGCTCGCGGTGCCGTTCACGGTCCGGCTCGGGTCCTGGGCGCTGGGCACCGACGGGCCACCATCGGTGCCCGAACTGGCCCTGCTGGCCTGCGCGTTGTCCGGGATCGGCCTGGTCGCGCCGCGGCCCCGGCCCGCCGCCGCGTAGCCGGGGCGGTCATGGCGTCGCGCCGATCGCCGCCTTCAGCACGTCGCGCATCGGCGTCGGCGCGTGCCCCACGAGGGACGCGAGCGCGGGGTCGACCGCGGCGAACTCCCCCTTGCGGCCGGCCTCGAAGAGGCCCACGAGCAGGTCGGCCTGTGCCGTCGGGACCCCGTGGGCGACGAGTCCCGCGCGGTACTCCTCGTCCGGGACGACGATCCGCTCGACGGGGCGCCCCGAGATGTCGGAGGCGAGCGCCGCGATGTCGGCGAGGTCGAGGGACTCGGCGCCGGTCAGCGCCGGGGTCGGACCGTCGAAGCGGCCCTCGTCGGCCAGTACGGTCGCGGCCGCCTCGGCGAGGTCGGCATGGGCGGTCCAGGAGACCGGGCCGTCCTGCGGGGCGATCAGCCGCCCGGTGCGGACGGCGTCGCCGAGCATCATGACGGCCGACGTCGCGTAGAAGCCGTTGCGCAGGGACGTCCAGGGGACGCCCGCCTCCCGCAGGGCCCGTTCCGTGGCGGCGTGGTCGGGCATGGGCGCGAAGGGCGAGGCCGGGCTCGCGCCCATGTGGCTCGTGTACAGGATCCGGCGGGCGCCCGCGGTGACGGCGGCCGTGATCGCGGCACGGTGTCCGTCGACCGCCTGCGTGCCGGTGGAGTCGGTCGAGACGATCAGGACCTGCTCGGCCCCCTCGAAGGCGTGGACCAGGCTGGCGGGCTCGGTGAAGTCGCCGCGGCGGACCCGTATGCCGCGCTCGCGCAGGTCCTGTGCCGTGTCGGGGGTGCGGACGCTGACGGCGATCCGGTCGGCGGGGACCCGGTCGAGCAGCCGCTCGACGGTCTGCCGCCCGAGCAGGCCGGTGGCACCGGTGACGATGATCATGACGACTCCAGGCGTGGGGAGGAACGAGAGAAGCCAGCAGCCGTGAGCGGCGCTAACACTTTTGAGGTTAGCACCGATAAAATATCGCCGCTAACAGCATCCTGTTACCGTTGCCACATGAGCGTCGAGGAGATCACCGCCCAGGACGGCCCCCGCGAGCGGATCCTCGCGGCCACCGCCAAGCTGCTGTCCGAGGGCGGCCAGGAGGCGGTGTCGACACGCGCGGTCGGGGCCGCGGCCGGGGTGCAGGCCCCGACGATCTACCGGCTCTTCGGCGACAAGCAGGGTCTGCTCGACGCGGCGGCGGCCGAGGGCTTCGCGGCGTACCTCAGCGACAAGACCGGGCTCGAGCCGACCGGCGACCCCATCGAGGACCTGCGCGCGGGCTGGGACCTGCACCTCGGCTTCGGTCTCGCCAACCCGGCGCTGTATCTGCTCATGTACGGCCGTCAGCGGCCCGGCGCCACCCCTCCCCCGGCCGCCGTGGCGGGCACCGAGATCCTCGCCGCGCACATCCGCCGGATCGCCGAGGCGGGCCGGCTGCGGGTCACCGAGGAGCGTGCCGCGCAGCTGGTGCACGCCGCGGGCAGCGGCACGACCGTCACGCTCATCGGCCAGCCCGAGGGACAGCGCGACCTGGAGCTCTCGATGCTGGCGCGCGAGGCGGTCATCGCGGCGATCACCACCGGGGCGCCCGCGGCCGAGACCCCGGGCCCGGTCGGAGCGGCGGTCGCGTTGCGCGCGGCCCTTCCCGGGACCGAGGCGCTGACGGAGGCGGAGCAGGCGCTGCTGCGCGAGTGGCTGGACCGGATCGCCCGGAGCCAGTGAAGATCAGCGCGGACCCGGACGGGCCCGCGCTGATCGCCAAGGTGGTGCTCGTACGTCAGTTGCGCTCGGCCAGTACCTTCAGGATGTCGTCCGTCGGGCCGGTCTCGCCCAGGCGCGGAAAGATCCGCTCGACGCTGGAGCGGTGCGCCTCGGCGTCCACGTCGGTCATGGCGTCCGTGGCGAGGGTGACGTGATAGCCGTGCTCGTGGGCGGCGCGGGCCGTGGACTCGACGCCGATGCTCGTGGCGACGCCGGTCAGGACGACCTGGGTGACGCCGCGCCGGCGCAGGTGGAGATCGAGGTCGGTGCCGTAGAACGCGGACCAGTTCCGCTTGGTGACGACGATGTCCTCGGGGTGGCCGGCGAGCGCGTCGACGACCTCGTCCCAGCCGGCCGGCGGGGTCGCGGTGCGGCGGGGTGTGTCGGTGCGGCCGGGCGTCGCGTCGGCGCCGTCGGCGGCGTGGGAGACGCGGACGAGGACGACCGGCAGACCCTGGGCGCGGAACGCGTCGGCGAGCCGCACCGTGCGCTCCAGGACCTCGGCCGTGGTGTGGGGCGCGCCGGGCACGCCCATGACGCCGTTCTGCAGGTCGACGACGACAAGTGCGGTGCGGGGGTCGACAGTGGTGACGGGCATGAGGGAACCACCTTTCCAGCAAGGGGAGTTGAGTGCGCTACGTGTCGCGGCCGACGCGGCTCAGCGAGCGGTCGGCGAGGCACAGGAGCAGGAACGAACCGGCGACGGCGATCAGGAGCCACGCCAGGCCGTGCAGTCCGGCACCGGTGGCGCCGTCCTGGAAGAAGGCGGCGGTCGCCGCGGAGGCGAGCAGCGCGCCGAGATAGGAGAACGTGCGCAGCAGCCCGGCCGACGAGCCCATCCGGGCCGGGTCGGCCTGCGCGTACAGGGTGTTCTGGTTGGCGAGACCGATCAGCCCCTGGGGCACACCGAAGAGCGCGCCGATGACGACCAGGAGCCAGACCGGGCTGGCGGACCCGAGGAACAGCAGGGCGGCGCAGCCCAGGAGCTGGGTGATCGCGCCGACGGCGAGCTTGGCCCGGACCCGCGGGTCGCGCCCGGTCAGCGCCGTGACGACGAGGGCCGCCGCCGACATCGGCAGCAGGAGCAGCCCGGCGTGCGAGGCGCTGAGCCCACGGCCCTCCTGGAGCCACTGGCTGTAGCCGTACAGGAAGGCGTAGGACGTGGTGTACGCGAGGAGCTGACGCCCGAACGTGGCCAGCAGCGGCGCGTTCCCGCCCAGCACGCGCAGGTCGATGAACGGGTCGTCGGAGCCGAGCTCGCGGCGGGCGAACACGGTGCCCGCGGCCAGGCCGATCACCGGCAGGTACCAGTGGGCGGCGCCCGGGTCCATCAGGAAGAGCATGAACGCGGTCAGCGCCCCGGCGAACAGGACCATTCCGGTCACGTCGGTGTGCACGTCGGACCGGCGCGTCGCGGTCCGCGGCAGCCGCCGGGCGCCGAGCACCAGACAGGCCGCCGACAGCGGCACGTTGATCGCGAAGATCAGGTGCCAGCCGCCCGCGCCGATCAGCAGTCCGCCGAGCGTCGGTCCGACGACGGCGATGACCTGGTTGGAGACGGAGAGCGAGGCGAGGATGCCGCTGGGGCTCTTCATGCCGGTGCGGTCGGACTCGGTGCGCAGCAGCGACATGGACGCCGGGTACGCGGCCGAGGTGCCGAAGCCGAGCAGGACCCGGGAGGCGACGAGGACCCAGAGGTTCGGCGCGAGGGCTCCGAGCAGTCCGGCGACGCCGACCAGCGCGGTGCCCGCGAGATAGAGCCGCCGCGGTCCGAACGCGTCGACGAGCCGGCCGATGACCGGCTGGCCGACGGCCGTGGCGAGATAGAGGCCCGACACGAGCCAGGCGGTCTGCGAGGGCGGTGCGCCGAAGGCCCGGCCGATGGGGATCAGCGCCACGGCGAGCATCGAGGAGTTGATCGGGTTCAGGACCGAGCCGAGGATCATCGGCGCGATCAGGCGGCGGTCGAACCCGCCGGGGCCGGCCGTGCGCGCGCCACGTATGCGCTCGGCGAGCCGGATCACGCCTGCGCCACCTCGTCGAGCAGCTTCATGGCCGTGATGACGGCCCGCACCTCTTCCTCGGTGCCGTGCTCCTGCAGGGCCCGCGCGAGCCACGCCTGGCGGGCCAGCCGGTCGCCCTGGCGGCGCTCGCGGCCCCGCTCGGTGAGGGCGACGACCTGGCGGCGTCCGTCGTGCGGGTCCTGGCTGCGCTCGACGAGCCCGTCCCGCTCCAGCGAGATGACGGTCCTGGCCATGGACTGCGGCCGAACGCCCTCGGCGGCCGCGAGCTCGCTCGCGGACGCGGGGCCGGTCTTGGCGATACGGGTGAGGACGGAGGCCTGCGCCGGGGAGAGCTCCGCCTCCCCCTCGTGCCCCTTGACCTCTTCGAGGTTCTCCAGGGCCTTCAGCTTGCGGCGCAGCCGACCGAACACCACCCACAGGTCGCCGGCCGCCCGGAGGGCGTCGGCGGAAACGGGTTCTTCTTTCTCGGTCATGCCTCCACCGTAGATCGACAGCCCAGACTGCGCAACTCAGGGTGCGCAGCCTGGACTGCCGATCTCGCCTCGGCGGCCCGGGTCAGTGGAGCGGCTCCTGGAGTTCGGTCACCCAGTCCTCGCGGTTCTCGGGGCACTCCAGGTTGATCTCCCGGGGGTATCCCGCCGAGCGGTGGCCGTGCGCGTCGATCCAGCGGGCCAACGTCTGGACCGACGGCAGGACGGCCTCCATCGGGCCGCGGTGCACGAGGGTCGCGGCGCGCTCCACGGGCGGCAGGTCGAGCACCCACAGCCCGTCGCCGGTGCCGTCGCGCGGCGCGACGGCCACCTCGACGCCCGCGTGGACGAGGACGCCGCCGCCCGGCGCGTCCTCGTAGCGGGCGACGCCGGGCCCGGTCGGCGTGACACCGGCCGCACCCAGGCGCCGGAACAACTCCCCGTACAGGGGCTGGATGACCGGCCCGATCGAGTCGAAGTCGGGTGCAATGGAGGTGAGTTCGGCCACGCGCAGGCTCGGCAGGTGTTTGATGACGACGTCGTCGGCGGGCATGTGCCCCTCGCTCTCGATGGACCGGAGCCGCGCCTCGACCTGGGTCAGCCGGGCCGCCGCCGCGGCCATCTCCGCCGCCAGGTCCGCGCGACGCAGCCGCAGCATGCCGCGGAGCTGCCCGACGTCGGCCTTCTCGTCGAGGATCTCTCCGACCTGCTGAAGAGTGAAGCCGAGGTCCTTGAGGGCGATGATGCGGTTGAGCCGCGCGAGCTGGGCGGCGGTGTAGCGGCGGTAGCCGGTGGCAGGGTCGACCTCGGCCGGGTGCAACAGTCCCGTCGCGTCGTAGTGACGCAGCATGCGGACCGAGACACGGCCGTGCCGGGCGAAGTCTCCGATGGTGAACATGACGTCTCCCACTGCACAGGCTCACACGGTGTCAGGGTCAACCCCATCACACCGGCGCGACCACGGAAGGACTGGACGAAACGGTGCCCCCGGCCGTCCGGCCGGGGGCACCGTCAGGTCGCATCGGGCTCTCAGGCGCGGCGGAACACCGCGACGGTCCGGCCGGGCACGCTGAACGTCCCCGAACCCTTCGCGTACGAAGCCGACTTGACGACGTCGTCCGAACCGTCGGCCTGCGTCGGGTGCAGCCGGTATCCGGACCCGGCGAGCGCCGCGACCGTCTGGTCCTGCCGCTGCGGGGTCGCGTTGAGGACGACCACCAGGTCACCGAGGCGCATGGTGATGACGCCCGGCGCCTCGTCCTTGCCGGACAGCGGGAAGGAGAGCTCCCGCTGCACCTGGCCGGCCGTGGCCAGGTGGAAGGCCGGCTCGGCCGTGCGGATCCTCAGCAGGTCCTGGTAGGCGGCCGACGTGCCCTTGATCTCCCTACAGCCGGGCACCGCGACCGAGGCCAGCAAGGGCTTGGCGTAGGGCCACTTGGCCTTGTTGTCGGCGGCCGGGGGCAGCCCGCGCCCGAAGCCGTTGCCGGCCCGGCAGTCCCAGTGGACGGCGTTGAACCAGTCGCCGCTGTCGAACGAGTTGCGGTCCAGGGACTTGGACCGCAGCAGGTCGGTGCCCGCCTGCGACAGCGCCGGGCCCTGCGACAGCGCCGCGGTGGCCAGCGCGAGGACCTGCATGCGGGAGCGATCGGCGGCGCTCGTCGTCGCGGGCAGTTTGTAGGTCAGCGCGTCGTAGAGGGACTCGTTGTCGTGCGCGTCCGCGTAGGCGAGCGCGTCACCGGGGGCGTCCGCGTACCCGGCGGGCGCGCCGTTGTAGTCGACGTCGGAGCCCTTCACCTTCTTCCCGTCGCTGTCGGTGAACTCGTAGGCCGCGAGGTTGCCCGACAGACCCACCTTGATCAGGTCCTGGTAGTGCAGGAGGCGGGCCTTCTGCTCGGCCGATGTGCCGTTCGCCGTCGAGGAGTTGGGGTCGGAGTACAGCCCGGAGGCGAAGCCCTGCACGCCCGGGTCCTCGTCGAAGGGGCCGCCGCCGCGCACGGCGTCGCGCGCCCGGTCGGAGAAGGTGGCGATGCCGGTGCCCGCCATGTTCTTCTGCGTGGCCTGCACGAAGCGCGCGTCGTCGGCGACCTCGCCGAAGTTCCAGCCCTCCCCGTACAGGATGATCTTCTTGCCGTCGACGCCGTCCTTCTCGACGGTGAGGGCGTCAAGGGCCTTGCGGACCGCGAGGATGTTGGCCTTGGGGTGGTGGCCCATCAGGTCGAAGCGGAAGCCGTCGACCTTGTACTCCTTGGCCCAGGTGACGATCGAGTCGACGACGAGCTTGCCCATCATGGCGTTCTCCGGCGCCGTGTTCGCGCAGCAGGTGGAGTTCGCGACGGATCCGTCGGCCAGGAGCCGCTGGTAGTAGCCCGGGACGATCCTGTCGAGCACGGACGTCTTGTCCTGGCCGGCGGCCGCCGTGTGGTTGTAGACGACGTCCATGACGACGCGCAGCCCGTCCTCGTTGAGGGACTTGACCATCTGCCGGAACTCGACGGTGCGCCGGGTGCCGTCCGGGTCGCTGGCGTACGAGCCCTCCGGGACCGTGTAGTGGTACGGGTCGTAGCCCCAGTTGTACGCGTCCTTGGCGGCCGCCTTCGTCACGCACTCCTGCTGCTTGTCACTGTCGGCGGCATAGGACGCCACGTCACAGTCGGGTGAGGCCTGTTCGGACTTCTTCTCGGGGATCGTGGCAATGTCGAAGGCCGGCAGCAGGTGCACGTACGACGTGCCGGACCCGGCCAGGTCGCGCAGGTGCTTCGAGCCGTCGCTGTTCTTGTCGGTGAAGGCGAGGTAGGTGCCGCGATCCTTCTCGGGTGTCGTGTGGTCCGCCACCGAGAAGTCGCGGATGTGGAGCTCCTGGATCTGCGCGTCCTTCATGGCGACGGCCTTGGGCTTGCGCAGGTCGGACCAGCCCTTGGGCGCGGTGGACCTGTCGTTCAGGTCGACGACGAGGCTGCGCTGCGAGTTCGCGGTCAGGGCCACCGAGTACGGGTCGGTCACCTCGTTCGTGACGAGCTTCTGGACGCTGGGCGCCCACACGGTCACGGCGTAGCGGTACTGCTTGCCGCGCCAGGCCGCCGCGGAGCCCGTGGCGGTCCACACGCCGCTCGCGGCGTCGCGGCGCATCGGCGTCCGCTTGCCGCCCAGGTCGAGGCGGACGTCCCGCGCGGTCGGCGCCCAGACGGACAGGGTGACCTTGCCGCCCTTGAACACCGGCCCCAGCGCGGCCTTCCCGGCCGCGCCCGCGTACACGTCGTCGAGGGCGCCGGGGATCTGGACCCCCGTGGCCGCGAGGAGGGCACCGTTCGCCGCGCGCTGCGTCGCGACGAGCTGCCCCCGCAGGGCGTCGCGCACCCGGTCGCGGTCGCGCGGGTCGACGGTGAACGCCGGATAGTCCTTCAGGTGGGGGTACTCGGCCTTCTGCGCGTCGGTGAGCGCGCCGGGGTCGAGCCGCAGCCAGTGCCCCTCGCTGCTGAGGGCCCCGTCCTGGACGGTGATGCCGCCCTCGGGGGCGTAGACGAGCTGCTGGCTGGTGGCCGCGGTGGACGTCACCTTCCACACGACGGTGTCGGCGTCGATCCACTGCGCCTGCGCCTTGGAGAGGTCGAGGTCGGCGCCCGAACCGATCGACGGGAGCAGGTAGTCGGTGTCCCCCGCGTTGAGCCACACCTCCTTGCCGTACGTGGCGAGGTCGAGCGCGCGGTCGGTGGGGATGTCCTTCTCGTCGCCCTTGTGGAGGATGTAGCTCAGGGACGTCGCGCCGTCGGCGAGCGGCACCTCGAAGACCAGGCCGTAGGCGTCCTTGCCGGTGGGCTGCAGCGGCCTGGACCAGTCGGTGGGGTTCGCGGCGCCGGTCCAGGTGTGCAGGCCCCAGCCGTCGTAGTCGCCGTCGGCGCGGTGGACGTGGACGACGGCCTTCTTCTCGTCCTGCGGCGGGTAGGCGCCGTCGGGCCTGGTCGTCGCCTGGCCGTCCTTGCCCTGCTCGATCCAGACCTCTCCGGTCTTCGCCAGGTCGACGGTGCGCTGCGGCCCGTCGGCGCCGTCGGCGTTCCGGACGGTGTACGTCAGGGAACTCGCACCGTCGGGCACCTTCACCCAGGCGAAGGCTCCATAGGCGTCGCGCCCGACGAACTCACCCGTCGCGTCGCCGGACTTGAGGGTCCAGCCGGCATAGTCGCCGTCCGCACGCTTGTAGTGGACGACGGCGTGGTCGCGGTCGACGGCCGTGGGCTTGTCGGGCGCGGGCGGCTGTCCCGCCGTCGTACCGGCGAGGGCGCTCGCGGTGCGTCCGGCGCGGTCCACCACAACCGCCTTGTACCGCAGAGGCGTTCCGGCCGACACGGTGTCCGGCAGGTACTGGGTGATCCGGTACGGGGCGTGGTCGACGGAGCCGAGGGTGCGCCACGCGCCGTTGCCGGCCTGCGCGGCGAAGACGACGCGGGCCGAGGCGCTGTCGCCGGGGTCGGCGGACAGGGTGACCGTCCCGGTGGCACCCGCGGCCGGGGCCTTCAGCGACAGCGTGGGCCGGGACGCCGGCGCGGGGAGCTTGTTCTCGGCGCGCAGGACGAGGGACGACAGGGCCGGGACGGTGACCTCGATACTCCCGTCGGACGCCTCGGACGTGCCCGAACCGCCGTACAGGGTACGGAATGCCGCCGACTCGACCGGCAGCTCGACCGTCTTCGCCGAGGTCGCGTTGTTGACCGCCACGACGTACTCGCGGCCGGCGCCGGTGCGCGAGAAGGCGTACACCGAGTCCTTGGCGTACAGCTCCTTCTGCGTGCCGTCGGCGAGCGCGGGGTTGTCCTTGCGTAGCTTCGAGAGCGCGGCGATCGACTTGAACAGGGGATGCGCGGTGTCGTACGCGTCGTCGGCGTGGGTGCGGTCGGTGCCGAGCTCGTCGTCGTCGAGGTAGTCGGCCACCTTCGAGGCGAACATCGTCTGGCGGGCGTCCTTGTCGCCGCCGGGGCCGGTGAAGCCCTGTTCGTCGCCGTAGTAGACGACGGGGTTGCCACGTGACAGGAACATCAGCTCGTTGGCGAGCTTGTCGCGCCGCAGCAGTTCGTCGTCGCCGGCCTTCGGGTTGTCGGCTTTCAGGAAGGTGCCGATGCGCCCCATGTCGTGGTTGCCGAGGAACGTCACCTGCTCATAGGCGTTCGCCTTGTCGGTGGCGTACTTGTAGTCGTCGGCGAAGACCTTGGCGAGCTTGTCGGCGGAAGCGCCTTGCGAGGCGTAGGCGCGGGCCGCGTCCTGGAACGGAAAGTCGAGCGTCGCGTCGAGGCGGCCGCGCGTGACGTACGGAGAGGTGACGTCGGTGTCGGCGGAGTACACCTCGCCGAACATGAAGAAGTCCTCGCGGCCGTGCTCGGCGGCGTACTTGTCGAGCGCCGTGGCCCACTGGGTCCAGAAGTCCAGGTCGACGTGTTTGGTCGTGTCGATGCGGAAGCCGTCGACGGCGAAGTCCCGCACCCACTTCTCGTAGATCTTCTCCATGCCCTTCACGACCTCGGGCCGCTCGGTCCACAGGTCGTCGAGCCCGGAGAAGTCCCCGTACGTCGTCGACTCGCCCTCCCAGGTGGAGTCGCCGCGGTTGTGGTACATGGTCGGGTCGTTCAGCCACGACGGGACCATCTCGCCCGTGTTCTTCGGCGTGTACGGGAAGGAGTCGGCGTCGACCTTCGCCATGCCCTTGCTGTCGTCGAAGGGGCGGCCCTCGGTGTCCAGGTACGGGTAGGCGCCCTTGGAGCGGTAGCCGTAGGTCTTCTCGGTGTAGTCGACGGTGTCGGCGGTGTGGTTCGTGATGACGTCGAAGAAGACCTTCATGCCCTTGCCGTGGGCTCGGGAGATGAGGGTCTTCAGGTCGGCGTTCGTGCCGAAGTGCGGGTCGACCTGGGTGAAGTCGGTGATCCAGTAGCCGTGATAGCCGGCCGAGGCGTCCTTGCCCGCACCCTGCACGGGCTTGTTCTTGAAGATCGGCGCCAGCCATATCGCGGTGGTGCCGAGGTCCTTGATGTAGTCGAGCCGCTTGGTCAGGCCCTTGAGGTCGCCGCCCTGGTAGAAGCCCTTGTCGGTGGGGTCGTAGCCGGTCGCGAGGCGTGAACCGGTCAGTTTGCCCCTGTCGTTGGAGGCGTCGCCGTTCGCGAAGCGGTCCGGCAGCACGAAGTAGTACTGCTCGCGCGTCAGGTCGTGGCGGGCCGGCGCGGCGGCCAGCTTCGCGTCGGACGGCGGCGCGGGCGGGGCCGCGGCGCGCGCGGCGAGGGGCTGGGCGAGGGTGACCAGCAGCGCGGCGGCCGCGGTGTACGCGGCGGCCCGTCTGTGCGGGGTGGTACGGGTGCGGCTCAAGGCGTGAACTCCTCGCGGAATCAGGGCTCTTGGGAGGGCGAGAGGCCGGGGCGCGGGCGGGCGGCGCCGCTCCGCCGCGTGACCGTATCCCTTGCAGAGACTTTGCTGCAAGAGTTCTGCAACTCACAGCAAGAACTTTCAGCAGGGTTATTGACGTGACCTTCTCAACTCCCTCACGCTCACGGAGCGTTGCTCGTCCTCCGGCCCCGCCAGACCGGCCGGAATCCCCACATTCCAGGAGCCGCACATGAGACAGATCCCCACCCGGCCGTCCCGGCCACGGCGCCGCACCGCCGCCGCACTCGCCGTCGGTGCCCTCGCGCTCGGCGGCGTCGTCGCCCTGCCCGCGTCCCCGGCCGCCGCGGCCGACACGGGCGTCCCGAACGGCGACGTGATCGCCAACCTCTGGCAGTGGAACTGGGCGTCCGTGGCCAAGGAGTGCACGGACGTCCTCGACCCGGCCGGCTACGGCGCCGTCCAGGTCGCCCCGCCCGAGGAGTCCCTGAAGCAGGCGAACTTCTACTGGTGGGACGTCTACCAGCCGTACTCGTACAGCCTGGACAGCCGTTTCGGCAGCGCCGCCGCCTTCAAGGCGATGGTCGACGCCTGCCACGGCGCGGGCATCGAGGTGTACACGGACGCCGTCATCAACCACACGGCCGCCCAGACCGGCACCGGCTACGCGGGCACCACGATCGGCAACAAGTACGACACCCCGGACTACGACCCGGCCGACAGCGACGACTGCACGAAGACCATCTCCAACTGGTCGGACCAGCACGAGGTCCAGCACTGCGAGCTGCTCGGCCTGCCCGACCTCGACACCGCCGAGTCCGGCGTGCGCGACAAGATCGTCGGCTTCCTGAACAAGCAGATCGACCTGGGCGTCGACGGCTTCCGCGTGGACGCCGCCAAGCACATCGAGACCGGCGACATGAAGGCCATCGTCGGGGCGCTGCACAAGACGACATCGGGCGAGACGCCGTACATCACGCAGGAGGTCTATCCCGGCACTCCCCCGGCCCTCGGCGACTACTACGCGAACGGGGACGTCCTCGACTTCACGTACGCCGCCGCGATGAAGTCGCAGTTCGGCGGCGGCGACATCGCCAACCTGTCCTCGTTCGGCAGCAGCTGGGGCCTGGCGAACGAGCAGAACGCCAACACGTTCGTCACCAACCACGACACCGAGCGCAACGGCTACACGCTCAGCTACAAGGACGGCGCCACCGCCACCCTCGCCAACGTCTTCCAGCTGGCCCGCGGATACGGACGCCCCTCGGTCTACGCGGCCTGGAACTTCGGCCAGAGCGACGAGGCCCCGCCGCACAACGGCAGCGGCTTCGTCACGGCCACCGACTGCGCGAACGGCTGGACCTGCCTGGACCGGGACACGGCCGTCGCGGGCATGGTCGGCTGGCACAACGCCGCGGCCGGCTCGGCCGTCGCCAACTGGCAGTCACCGGCGTCGAACGTCATCGGGTTCGGCCGGGGCAACGCGGGCTTCGTCGCGCTCAACAACAGCTCCGGCGCGCACACGTCCACGTACACGACGGGCCTGGCCGACGGCACGTACCCGAACGTCATCGACGGCGGCGCGACGTCCGTCACCGTCTCCGGCGGCAAGGCGACGCTGACCGTGCCCGCGAAGTCGGCGGTCGCGTTCTACGACAAGAACTACGTCTGCACCGTCAACTGCGGCGGCGGCAGCGGCGGTTCGGGCGGCTCCGGCACGGTCACGGCGTCCTTCGGCGCATACGCGGCCACCGCCTCCGGCTCGGACGTCTACGTCGTCGGCTCGACCGCGGCGCTCGGCTCCTGGAACCCGGCGAACGCGGTCAAGCTGTCCTCCACCGACTACCCGATCTGGAAGAAGGACATCGCGGTCCCGACCTCGGCGTCGCTGGAGTACAAGTACCTGAAGAAGGACTCCGCCGGGAACGTCACCTGGGAGTCCAACGCCAACAGGACGCTGAAGACGGCGAGTTCGCCGGTCCAGGTGAACAACTCCTGGAACGTGGCGAACGCCGACGCCACCGATGTGACGTTCTCGGTGAACGCGACGACGGCCTACGGCACGAACGTCTACGTCACCGGTTCGCTGCCCTCGCTCGGCTCCTGGAACCCCGCCGACGCGATCCCGCTGTCGTCGGCCGCGTACCCCTCCTGGGGGCGGTCGGCCATCGTCCCCAAGGGCACGGCCTTCACGTACAAGTACCTGAAGAAGGACGCGTCGGGGAACGTCACGTGGGAGTCCGGCGCCAACCGCACCTACACGACCGGGTCCGGAGCCGGGTACACGGCGAGGGACACCTGGAAGTGACGCCGAGAGCATGAAGAAAGGGGCCGGTCCGCACCGGCCCCTTTCTCCTGCGTCAGCGCCGGCGCGTCACGCCGTCTCCCACCACACGGTCGTGTCGGCGGGCAGCTCGATGCGGCCGCCCTCGACCGTGACCGGGCCGGAGGACAGCAGCACCCGGCCCGGCGCCTCGACGGAGACCGGGGCGCCGGTGGTGTTGACCGTGCAGGCGAACCCGGGCCGCTCGAAGAAGAGCAGCCCCGGGGGGACGTCGTCGTGCCACTTCACGCTGTCGCCGGCGCCGAGGCCCGGCCGCGTGCGGCGCAGGGCGAAGGCGGAGCGGTACAGCTCCAGGGTCGAGTCCGGGTCACCGGTCTGCGCCTCGACACTGAGCGCACCCCAGGTGTCGGGCTGCGGGAGCCAGCTGCCGCCGTCGCCGAAGCCGTACGACGGCCCGTCCACGGTCCACGGGATCGGCACCCGGCAGCCGTCCCGGAAGCCGTCCTGGCCCTGGGCGCGGAAGAACGACGGGTCCTGGCGCACCTCGTCGGGCAGGTCCGTGACGTCCGGCAGGCCGAGCTCCTCGCCCTGGTAGACGTACGCGGACCCGGGCAGCGCCAGCATGAGCAGCGTGGCGGCGCGGGCGCGGCGCAGGCCGAGCTCACGGTCGCCGGCGGTGCGGATCTGGGTGCCGCCGGGCGGATTGGCGTAGCGGGTGGCGTGCCGGGTGACGTCGTGGTTGGACAGCACCCAGGTGGCCGGGGCGCCGACGGGGCGCATCGCGTCGAGGGAGCCGTCGATGATCTCCCGCAGCTCCTGCGCCTCCCAAGGAGCGCTCAGGTACTGGAAGTTGAAGGCCTGGTGCAGCTCGTCGGGGCGGACGTAGTTCGCGGTCCGCTCGACGGTGGGGGTCCAGGCCTCGGCGACGAACACCTTGTCGCCGTCGTACTCGTCGAGGATCGTGCGCCAGGAGCGGTAGATCGCGTGCACGCCGTCCTGGTCGAAGAACGGCATGACGTCGTTGCCGAGCAGCTTCAGCTGGTCGTGCGAGCCGAGGTCCGGCAGGCCCTCGGCCTTGACGAGGCCGTGGGCGACGTCGATGCGGAAGCCGTCGACGCCCATGTCGAGCCAGAAGCGCAGGATCGAGCGGAACTCGTCGGCGACGGCCGGGTGCTCCCAGTTCAAGTCGGGCTGCTCGGGCGCGAACAGGTGGAGGTACCACTCGCCGTCCGGCAGCCGGGTCCAGGCGGGGCCGCCGAAGATGGACTCCCAGTCGTTGGGCGGGAGTTCGCCGTTCGCGCCCTGGCCGGCGCGGAAGTGGTAGCGCTCCCGCAGCGGCGATCCGGGGCCCTCGGCGACGGCCCGCTTGAACCACTCGTGCTGGTCGGAGGAGTGGTTGGGCACGAGGTCGACGATGATGCGCAGGCCGAGCGCGTGCGCGTCGCGGATCACCGCGTCGGCGTCGAGGAGCGTGCCGTACATGGGGTCGACGGCGCGGTAGTCGGCGACGTCGTAGCCGCCGTCGGCCTGCGGCGACGCGTAGAACGGCGAGAGCCACACCGCGTCGACCCCGAGGTCGCGCAGGTAGGGCAGACGGCGGCGGATGCCTTCGAGGTCGCCCGTGCCGTCGCCGTCGCTGTCGGCGAAACTGCGCGGGTACACCTGGTAGATGACCGCGTCGCGCCACCAGTCGGTGGTCGGGCGGGTCGTGGTGGCGAACGCCGGGGACTCGTCGGTGGAATGCTGAGTCATGGTGTCCTTGCTGCGTGAAGGAACGGTCAACTGGTCGGTCGTCGAAGCGGGATCAGCCCTTGGTACCGCCCGCGGTCAGGCCGGTGACCAGGTGCTTCTGGACAAGGTAGAAGAAGGCGGTGACCGGTATCGCGATCAACACCGCGGTGGCGGCCATCAGACCCCACTGGGCGTCGTGCTCGCTGATGAAACTCTGCAGGCCCACCGCGAACGTGTACTTGGAGTCGTCCAGCATGAACGTGGACGCGAAGGGGACTTCGGCGAAGGCCGTGATGAAGCTGTAGAACGCCGCGACGGCGATGCCCGGCTTGGCGAGCGGCAGGATCAGCCGGTAGAAGGTGCCGAAGGGGCTGAGTCCGTCGATGCGGCCGGCCTCGTCGATGTCGACGGGGACGGTGTCGAAGTACCCCTTCATCAGCCAGGTGCAGTACGGCACGACCGTGGTGCAGTAGGCGAGGATCAGACCGAGATAGCTGTCGACGAGCCCGAGCTCGGCGAAGATCTCGTACATCGGCACGATCAGCACGGCGATGGGGAACGCCTGCGTGAGCAGCAGCACCCACATCAGCGGCTTGTAGCCGGGGAACCGCATCCGGGAGACCGCGTACCCGGTGGTCGCCGCGAACATCACACCGACGAGTGTGGTGCCGAGGGAGACGATCAGCGTGGACGTCATCCAGTTGAAGAAGCCGCTGTGCTGGAGGACCTGCGCGTAGTTGTCGAAGGTGGCCTTGCCGGCGATGTCGCCGGGGTGCAGGTAGTCGTCCTTGTCCGGCCCGAGCGACAGGTAGATCAGCCACACGATGGGGAACAGGGCGATCAGGCTCGCGACGGCGAGCACGCCGTGCGAGAAGGCCTTCGCCAGCGGACCGAGTTCGCCGCGCCGGCGGGTCCGGCGGGTGGCGCCGGCACCGGTGGCCCGCGGGGCTGAGCGCTGCTCGGGGATCTGCGAGGCGGTCGTGGTGCTCATGGTGGTGACTCCTGCGGCGTCAGACGGCGAGCTGCTCATTGCGCCTCAACCAGCGGTAGTAGAAGGACGTGAACACGGTCAGGATCGACAGCAGCAGGA
The DNA here is from genome assembly GCF_053891275.1 of Streptomyces sp. YJ-C3. NCBI lineage: Bacteria > Bacillati > Actinomycetota > Actinomycetes > Kitasatosporales > Streptomycetaceae > Streptomyces > Streptomyces sp. YJ-C3. Next base: position 5,578,809 of record NZ_CM132685.1, read on the forward strand.
CGCCGTACGCGGCGGACTGCGCGAAGTCGCGCGGCTGCTGGCCGAAGCCCAGGCGGTAGGCCCAGGTCACGAGGATCTGTGCGTCCGGCGCCGTGTTGCCGAACAGCAGGAAGATGATCGCGAACTGGTTGAACGTCCAGATCACGCCGAGCAGGACGACGGTGGAGCTGACCGAGCGCAGGCCGGGCAGGGTGATGTGGCGGAACCGCTGCCAGGCGTTCGCGCCGTCCATCTCCGCGGCCTCGTACAGCGAGGCGTCGATGGACTGCAGTCCACCGAGCAGCGAGATCATCATGAACGGCACACCGCACCACGTGTTGACGAGGATCGCGGCGGCGCGCTGGAAGAAGGGGTCCTCCAGCCATTGGGGCTGGGGCAGGTGGAGCGAGCCGAGGGTGGCGTTGATGACGCCGGAGTCGGCGAGCATGATGCGCCACGCGAAGACGGTGACGAACGTCGGCACGGCCCACGGCAGGATCAGCATCAGCCGGTAGAAGGTGCGCCCGCGCATCTTCTGGTTCAGCAGCAGGGCGAGACCGAGCCCGATCGAGTAGTGCAGCGCGACGCACAGCGCGGTCCAGACGACCGTCCAGATGAAGTGCGACCAGAAGCGGTCGTAGGAGGCGGGGCCCCACAGGATGTCGGCGTAGTTGTCGAGGCCGATGAACTTGTAGGTGGCGTCGATGTGGTTGACGCCGATGGTGCGGGCGGAGTTGAGGCTGTTGGCGTCGGTGAGCGTCAGGTAGAAGCCCCGCACCAGGGGGTAGCCGACGAGGACGCCGAGGACCACGACGACCGGGGCGATCATCGCGTACGCGTACCAGTATCTGCGGTACGAGTCCTTCAGGCGCTGGATCGGTCCGGGGCGTGGCTCACGGCTCGTGGAGGCCGGTCGGTCGACGGCGAGGGTCATGTGCGGGGCACCTTCTGAGTCGGGCTGCATCAGGTCGACGCCGGTTCGCGCCCTCCCCTTCGGGGCGCGAACCGGCTGGACTACGAGGACGCGGGCGTCACTTGGAGAAGTCGGGCACGAGCTTGGCGAACGCGGTCTCCACGTTGCCCAGGCCCTTGTCCAGGGACTCCTTGCCGGTGGCGACCTTCGGCAGCTCCTGGTCCAGCGGCGTCCACAGCGAGCTGTACTCGGGCAGCTCGGGCCGCGGCTGGGCGGCGGTCAGGACCTTCTGGTAGCCGGCGATGCCCGGGTCGGCGGTGACCTTCGCGGTGTACGCGTCCGAACGCGTGGGCAGCGTCGAGTTCTTGAGGGCGATCTGCTCCTGCGTCTTCGCCGAGGTCATCCACTTGACGAACGTCAGGGACGCTTCCTGGTGGGACTTGTCCGAGCCCGCGTAGACCGACAGGTTGTGGCCGCCGGTCGGGGCGCCCGCCTTGCCGCTGGAGCCGGCCGGGACGGTGGCGATGCCGAGGTTGCCCTTGTCCTTGAACGCGGAGCCCTTGTAGAAGTTCGTGATCTCCCAGGGGCCCTGGATGATCGAGGCGACCTTGCCGCTGACGAAGGCGTCCTGGATGTGGGCGTAGGCGTCCGCGGTGGCGTCGGCCTTGTGCAGGCCCTTGCCGTCGAACAGGCCCTGCCAGGTGGTGAGGCCCTTCTTGGCCTCGGCGGAGGCGATGGTGATCTTCTTGCCGGAGGCGTCGACGGTGTCGGTGCCCTCGCCGAACAGGAACGGCTGGGCGTAGTAGCCGGCCGTGGAGCCCCAGTAGCCGTCGGCGCCGGTCTTGTCCTTGACCTTGGCCGCGTCCGCCTTCAGCTCCTCCCACGTGGTGGGGGCCTCGGTGATCCCGGCCTTCTTGAAGAGGGCCTTGTTGTAGACGAGGGCGAGCGTGTCGGTGACCAGCGGGACGCCGTAGGTCTTGCCGTCGAACTGGGCCTGCTTGATCAGGCTCTCCTGGAACTTGCCCTGGTCCGCGAGGGCCTCGGTGCCGTCCAGCGGCAGCAGGTAGCTCTTCTTCGCGAACGCGGGCGTCCAGCCGACCTCGGCGCGCAGCACGTCCGGGGCGCCGCTGGCGCCGGCCGCCGTGTCGAACTTGTTCTGCGCCTGGTCGAAGGGCACGTTGACGTACTTGACCTTGATGTCGGGGTTGGCCTTCTCGAAGTCCTTGACCAACACCTTGTACGTGGGCGCCTCGTTGGTGGCGTTCGACGTGTCCCACCACGTGATGGTGACCGGGCCCGACGCCTTGCCGCCGTCGTCGTCACTTCCGCCGCAGGCCGTCGCCGCGAGTGCGAGGGACGCCACCACCGCGGTGGCCGCTATGCCACGCCGCATGAGATCTCCTAGAGGGTGAATGCCCGTGAGTGGGCGAGGAACGGTCCCGTCCGTTCCTCTGGCCTACTTGCCGACCGCGCCGTCGCCGCCGCCGGGCGACGTGAACGTAACAGCGCAGCAAGCCCGGCGAAAGACCTTGCAGCAAAAAATTGCAGCCACGGGGGCGAGTTACCGCTTCGTGACCGGCAAGGTGCGGACCAAAGCGGCGTGTTATGCCCGTTTTTCAGGCACTCTGCCGCCTTGCAAGGGTCTGCAAGGTCTTGCCACCAGCCGGTTGCGCAGGGATGATCGGGACTCTTGCCATCAGGATGTCCCCCCAAGGAGTGCGATGACGCAGCTGCCCGCACAGGCTGCCCGGCGACCGGCCCAGTCCCCACCCGTGACCGCGCGCCTCGCCGACATCGCGGCACAGGCGGGCGTCAGCGAGGCGACGGTCAGCCGGGTCCTCAACGGCAAGCCGGGCGTCGCGTCGGGCACCCGCCAGTCGGTGCTCGCCGCGCTCGACGTGCTCGGCTACGAGCGGCCCGTGCGGCTGCGCCAGCGCAGCGAGGGACTCGTCGGTCTGATCACCCCGGAGCTGGAGAACCCGATCTTCCCGGCCCTCGCCCAGACCATCGGGCAGGCGCTGACCCGCCAGGGCTACACACCGGTCCTGGCCACCCAGACCCCGGGCGGCTCCACCGAGGACGAGCTCACCGAGATGCTCGTCGACCGGGGCGTCAGCGCCATCATCTACGTGTCCGGGCTGCACGCGGACACCACGGCCGACACCCAGCGCTACGAGCAACTGCGCGCCCAGGGCGTGCCGTTCGTGCTCGTCGACGGGTTCTCGCCGAAGGTGCAGGCACCGTTCATCTCGCCGGACGACCGGGCCGCGATGCACCTGGCCGTCACGCATCTCGCGTCGCTGGGCCACGCGCGGATCGGTCTCGCGCTCGGCCCGAAGCGGTTCGTGCCGGTCCAGCGGAAGATCGAGGGCTTCGTGCGTTCGATGCAGGACCGGTTCGGTCTCGGCCCGGACGAGATCGAGCGCGATCTCGTCCAGCACTCCCTCTACACCTTGGAGGGCGGCCAGGCCGCGGCCTCCGCGCTGATGGACCGCGGCTGCACGGCGATCGTCTGCGCCAGCGACATGATGGCGCTCGGCGCGATCCGGGCGGCCCGGCAGCGCGGTCTGGAGGTGCCGGACGACGTGTCGGTGGTCGGCTTCGACGACTCGCCGCTGATCGCGTTCACCGATCCGCCGCTGACCACGGTGCGCAAGCCCGTGCAGGCGATGGGCCAGGCAGCGGTCCGCGCGGTCCTGGAGGAGATCGGCGGCACCCCCGCGCCGCACACGGAGTTCGTGTTCATGCCCGAACTGGTGGTGCGCGGCTCGACGGCGTCGGGGCCCGGGGTCACGGGCCGGCGCTGACCGGGCGCGTCAGCGCGCGGACGCCACCACGGGGTAGTGGTCGGAGAGGTCCGTGTACGTGTAGCTCGCGCCCCAGCTGGTCACGGTCCAGGGGGCGCTGTGCTCGGCGACGACCTCGTTGGTCCATCCGGCGGGACGGGCGTGGCCCTGCTTGAAGAGCACGTGGTCGAGATCCTCGCGCGGGTCGTCGGGGTAGCGGTAGCGGGCGACGGAGTTGTCCCGGGTGTCGAAGGAGTACGGGTGCCCGGTGCGGCCGTCGGCCGGGGTCAGGCCCGCGTCGGCCAGCATCGAGGCGTACTCGGTGCCGTGGGCGTCGACGTTCATGTCCCCGGCGACGACGACCTCCTCGTCCGCGGGGATGTGCCGGTCGGCGAGGAACGCGTCGATGGCCCGGAACTGCTTTGCGCGGTCGGCCCGCGCCTCTCCGTCGCCGCATCCGGAGTCGGTGGACTGCGTGTGCGTGCCGACGACGTGCACCTTGGTGCCGCGCACGTCCAGCACGGCGTACACGAACCCCTTGTTCGACCACCAGTCGGAGCCGCACGCGTCCGCGTAGACGTACTGCTCCTTGCGCAGGATCGGCCACTTGCTGAGCAGGGTGACCCCGCCGTCCTCCGGCGTCGTGGCGGAGTAGGCCCCGCCCGTGGCGTCCCACCCGCTCGTGCCGCGGCCGACGACGGGGGTCTGGTGGGGGTAGGCCCCGGCCGCCGCCCGCTTGAGGGCGTCCGAGGCGGAGTTGTCGAACGCCTCCTGGAGGACGACGACGTCGTTGCCCTGGAAGAAGGACGCCTTGGGGATCTGCGCCGCGCGGTGCTCCTGGCCCCAGTTCGGATACAGGTTCTGACTCATGAGGAACGTGTTGTAGGTCAGGACACGCAGCGCCGGTGCCGGCTCGGCGGCGGTCGCGGCCGGCGATCCGGCCGCGACCGCGGCGAGGGCGACGAGCGCGGCGGGGACCGCTCGGCGCAGGCGGGAGTGCGGGGCACGCGGCATGAGAGCTCCTGGGGGGGGTCGGCTTGTCGGCGTACATCCAAACAGAGCGGAGTACGCCGGGGTGGGCGGCGGGTGACGGGAGGCTGTCGAGGCGTCATGTCGCGAGGAACGCGCGCACCCCCTGTGAGACGCCGTCGTCCCCGAGCAGTTCGTTGTGGTCCAGGCAGCCGGCCGCGGTGTTGAGGGCCCCGGTGAGCGGCACGCTGTCGTCGGGGTTGATCACCTCGTCACAGTTCGACCAGAAGGTGGCGTACCGGGTGGCGCCCGGGGTCTCGTCGCCCGCGGCCAGCCGCTTCTGGACGTAGCTGCCGGGCGACATGTCGCGGCAGGCCTGGTCCCAGGCGGCGCAGGCCCAGGCCGTGTAGGTGCCGTGGTTGGGGCCGCCGAGCGAGATCCAGTGGGCGACGTGTGCCGTACCGCCGCCGTGGGCGAGGTACCAGCGGGTGGGCAGGCTGCCGAAGGAGTGCGCGACGATGTCGACCTGGTCGGCGCCCGTCCGCGCGCGGACGCCGTCCACGTAGGCGGCGAACTGGCCGGCGAGCGTCTCGTTGACCGACGCGTGCGTGTCGTAGCCCCAGCGGAAGATCTCGTCGTCGGTGTATCCGGACGCCTTGAGGTCGTCCGCCAGTGCGCCCCAGACCCCGGGGTCGGCGTTGTATCCGTGGACGAGGACCACGGGACGGTGCGGTGCGGCGGACACCGTCGGCGCCGCGTACAGCAGCCCGGCGAGCGAGCTCAACAGGGCCAGGAGCAGGGCGGGTCGACGGCGCATCGGTACCTCCGGCGTGGGGGGGCGGAAGGAGACGAGACGGAGCTACTGGATGGTAGGGCTCCGAGGCGCAGAGGAACAGAGCGCCGCGGCATGTACACCGGCTGAACCGTCCGGTCGGCGAAAGGGCAGCTCGACCGGGCCATCGGTACAGTCGGTGACGATCGACCGCGCCACCGAAGGAGCCCGCCCCCATGGCCGTGGACCAGCTCGACACCCGCATCCTGCGGCTGCTCCTGGAGCAGCCGCGGACCAGCGTCCGCGAGTACGCGCGCATCCTCGGCGTCGCCCGCGGCACGCTGCAGGCGCGGCTCGACCGGCTCGAACGGGACGGTGTGATCACCGGCGCGGCGCCGTCCCTCTCCCCCGCGGCGCTCGGCCACCCGGTGCTGGCGTTCGTGCACATCGAAGTGACACAGGGCCACCTGAGCGAGGTCGGGGACGCCCTCGCGGGGGTGCCGGAGATCATCGAGGCGCACTCCATCACCGGCGGCGGCGACCTGCTGGCCCGGGTGGCGGCCCGCGACGCCGGTCATCTGGAGGACGTGGTCCAGCAGCTCAACCGGTTGCCCGGGGTGGTCCGCACCCGTACCGAGGTCGCCCTGCGCGAGCGGGTCCCGCACCGGCTGCTGCCGCTGGTCGAGGCGATCGGCCGGGCGGCGGCGAAGGACCGCGGGTGATCGCCGGGGCCGCGCTTCCTGCATCCTGGGAAGCATGAGCGACCCGCACCACGACTCCCCGTACCGGCTGCGCGGCACGGCGGTCGTCTTCGATCTCGACGGCACCCTCGTCGACAGCGAGCCCAACTACTACAAGGCGTCCCTGGGGACTCTCGCCCGCTACGGTGTCACGGGCTTCACCTGGGCCGACCACGAGACGTACGTCGGCATCTCGACGCTGGAGACCATCGGGATCTGGCGGCGCGCGTACGGCATCGAGGCCCCCGCCGACGAACTCCTCGCCGACATGAACGCCCGGTACCTGGACCTGGCCCGCGCCGACACCCACGTCTTCCCGCAGATGCGGCTGTTCGTGGAGCGGCTGCACACGGCGGGTGTGCCGATGATCGTGGCGTCGGGTTCGTCGCCGGAGGCCATCGAGGCGATCCTGACCGGCACCGGTCTCGGTGCGCAGCTGACGCGGTACGTGTCGGCGGACGAGGTCGAGCACGGCAAGCCGGCCCCGGACGTGTTCCTGGAGGCGGCGCGCCGCCTCGGGGTGGACCCGGCGCACTGTGTGGTCCTGGAGGACGCGGCGCCGGGTGCCGCCGCGGCGCACGCGGCGGGCATGCGCTGCATCGCGCTGCCGTATGTCGCGGCGCAGGCGGACGACCCGGCGTTCACCACGGCGGACCTGCTGTTCAAGGGCGGTCAGGAGGAGTTCACGGCGCGGGCCGCGTGCGAGTGGCTCGAGCGGTCAGCTCCGTCTTCCTGATCTTGCCGGTGGGGGTCATCGGGAGGGCGTCGACGATCTCGACGGTGGGCACTTTGTACGTCGCCATCGTCGCCGCGGCCCATTCCCGCAGGCCGTCCCCGGTGAGCGTCGAGCCGGGGGCGGTGCGCACGAACGCGTAGGGCCGCTGCCCGCTGTCGGCGTCGTCGACGGCGACGACCGCGGCGGCGAGCACGTCGGGGTGCTGCCCCAGGAGCGTCTCGACCTCGGTGGGGAAGACGCTCATCCCCTTGACCTTGATCATGTCCTTGTCGCGGCCGAGGTAGTGCAGACAGCCCTCCTCGTCGAGGGCGCCGATGTCGCCGGTGTGCAGCCAGCCGTCGCGCAGGGCGTTCTCGGTGGCCTCGGGCGCGCGCCAGTACCGGGTGAGCACGGACGGGCCGCGCACGACGATCTCGCCGCGCTCGCCGAGCGGCAGCGGCCGCCCGGTGGCGAAGTCGACGACCATGAAGTCCGTGCCGGGGACGGGCAGCCCGCAGAAGACGGGGTCGCCGAGCAGGTCCCGGTCACCGTCCTGGAAGCCGAGCGTGTTGGTGTCGCTGGTGTGGGTCTCCGTCATCCCGTACGAGGCCTCGCGCAGCACGCTGTGGTCGCCGACGGCGGCCTTCCAGCGGGCGCGCAGCGACGGCGTGAGCTTGCGGACGAAGGAGACGGTCAGCGGGGCCGTGAGGCTCGACAGGTTGTGCCGCGCGAGGTCCGGATGCTCGAGGAGTTCGAGGTAGTTCTCGACGGTCCCGGCCATGGTGCTCACCCGGTGGGTGCCGATGGCGCGCAGCACGGCGTCGGCGTTCCAGCGGGTGAGCAGGACGCTGGTGCCGCCGGAGACGAGCGGGGCGAGCACGCCGAGGTTCTCTCCGGCGATCCAGAAGACGGGCAGGTAGCACAGGGAGACGATGCCGCGGGCGCGTTCGGCGGCGTCGGGCATCCGGCCGTTGTCGATGGCGGTGGCCGTGTAGACCATGTGCCGCTGGGTGTGCTCGCAGCCCTTGGGCAGTCCGGTGGTGCCGCCCGTGTAGTTGAGTGCGGCGAGCGCGTCGAGGTCGTCGGCGACGTGGTCCAGCGGCGGATGGGCGAGGGCGGCCGGCCAGTCGGTGTCGGCGAGGACGGTGCGGACGGCGGTGTCGGCGCGCACCTCGTCGAGGACCGGCAGCAGGGCGTCCTGGGTGAGGACGGTCCCCGGTCCGGCGTCGACGAGTTCGTGGCGGAGTTCGGCGGCGCGGAACATCGGGTTGACCGGCACGTGCACCGCGCCGAGCCGCAGCACGGCGAGCATCGCCACGACGAACCGGATGCCGTTCGGCAGGAACACCGCGACCCGGTCGCCGGGCCGCACGCCGCGCGCGTCGAGCCAGCCGGCCAACCCGGCGACGGCCGCGTCGAGTTCACGGTAGGTGAGCGTCTCGCCGCCGCTGACGAGCGCGGGCCGGTCGCCCTTGAGGCGGGCCCAGCGCGCGAGATGTGCGGGGATCGTCAACTCGCCCGCCCCGTGGACGGTTCGGGTGGGCTGGCGGCCCGCGCGGGCCTTGGCCTGGCGGGCCCGCAGGCCGTGCAGATACGTGTCGGTGTCTGTGCCGATGGATATGCCGGTGGACAACGTGCGGCTCCCTACTGGGGGTGTGCTGCTCCGATACCGAGGAGGTGCAGATACATGGCGGTGACGTCCCGCACCGCTTCGTCGTACGCCGCCGGCCGCTCGGCCACGAGCCGGGCGAACTCCACGCTCATGCCGCCGACGGCGCGGGACAGCGTGAGCGGGTCGACGACCGGGTGCGCCCGGCCCTCGGCCGCGACCCGGCGCACGTAGCGGGCGGCGCGGCGGACCGGCCGCTCGCGGATCTCCTCCCACAGCGCACGCACCTCGTCGTCGGCGCGGGCCTGCTGTTCGAGGAGGGCGAGCAGCGGGAGGTGGCGGGCGTAGGCGGCGATGAACGCGGCGGTGGAGGCCCCGGCGACCGAGGCCACGTCGTCGGTGTCGACGCCGGGCACGTCCTGGGCGGCGAGGAACGCGTCCCGGACGCGCGCCGCGAGGACGCGGAACACCTCCTCCTTCGACGCGAAGTAGACGTAGAAGCCGGCCCGGGACACCTCGGCCCGCGCGGTGATGTCGGCGATGGTCGTCGGCCCGTACCCGAGCCGCCCGAACACCTCCTCCGCCGCGTCGAGCAAGCGTCCGCGCGCCGGGGCGTCGGTCCGGTCCCGGGCGGTGCGGGTCGCCCATTCGTGCCGTTGCTGCGCTCTGCGTGCCACAGCGCCAGAGTATTGACGTTGACGTCAGTGTCAATGAGCATGGCGGCATCTTTCGAGGTCCGACCACGAACGTTCCGGAGGGGCTCATGGGGTCTGCCGCCGTACTCGTCGCCAACCGCGGGGAGATCGCCGTACGGGTGCTGCGCGCGGCCGCCGAGCTGGGTCTGCGGACCGTGGCGGTGCACGAGCCGGGTGACGAGGCGCATGTCCCGCTCGCGGACGAGGCCGTGCCGTTGGCGGCCGGGGGGTATCTCGACGCGGCGGCTCTGGTGGCCGCCGCGCGCCGGACGGGATGTGCGTATCTGCATCCCGGATACGGCTTCCTGAGCGAATCGGCGGCGCTCGCCCGGCGGTGCGCCGACGCGGGTGTCGTGTTCGTCGGGCCGTCGCCCGAGGTGCTGGATCTGTTCGGGGACAAGGCGCGGGCCCGCGCGCTCGCGGTCGAGGCGGGGGTGCCGGTCCTGCCGGGTACGGACGGTGACACGGACCTGGACCGGGCGCGGGCGTTCCTCGCGGACGGCCCGGTGATGGTGAAGGCGCTGGGCGGGGGCGGCGGGCGCGGGATGCGGGTCGCGCGCACCGCGGCGGAGCTGGACGAGGCCTGGGAGCGGTGCCGTTCGGAGGCTCAACAGGGCTTCGGACGGGCCGAGTTGTACGTGGAGCGGCTGTGGGAGGGCGCCCGGCACATCGAGGTGCAGATCGTCGCCGACGGCGGCGGCACGGTCGGGCATCTGTGGGAGCGGGACTGCAGCGCGCAGCGCCGCCATCAGAAGCTGGTCGAGATCGCCCCGGCGCCCGCCCTGGACCCGGCCGTACGGGAGCGGCTCCTCGACAGCGCGCTGCGCCTGGCCCGGGCCGCCGGGTACCAGGGGCTCGGCACGGTCGAATTCCTCGTCCGGGACGGGGAGTTCGTCTTCATCGAGGCGAATCCGCGGCTTCAGGTGGAGCACACGGTGACGGAGGAGGTGACCGGGGTCGACCTGGTCGCCGCGCAGCTGCGGATCGCGGCGGGCGAGCGCCTCGCCGATCTGGGCCTGGCCGGGGAGCCGCCCGCGCCGCGCGGTTGCGCGGTGCAGGTGCGGGTGAACGCGGAGGTCACGGCGGCGGACGGGTCGGTGCGTCCGTCGGGCGGGCGGATCGCACGCTTCGACGTGCCGACGGGGCCGGGCGTGCGCGTGGACACGGCCGCGCGGACCGGCACGGAGATCGGGACGCGCTACGACTCGCTGCTGGCCAAGGTCGTCACCCATGCGCCGGGCGGCTCCTTCGAGGCGGCGTGCTCGCGGGCGCGCCGGGCCCTCGGCGAGTTCACGGTGGACGGGGTGCGGACCTCGGTGCCGCTGCTGCGCGCCCTGCTCGGTCATCCGGGGTTCACGGCGGGCGGCATCGACACCGGGTTCGTGGAGCGGCACCTCGCCGAGCTGGCGCCGCCCGAGCGGCCGGAGCCCGTCGCCGCGGCGGGCACGGTGACGGCTCCGATGAGCGGCACCGTGGTCGCCGTCGAGGCGGAGCCCGGCCGGGCCGTCGCCGCGGGCGCCACGCTGCTCGTCCTGGAGGCCATGAAGATGGAGCACGTCGTGCGCGCCGGGCACTCCGGTGTCGTGCGCAGCGTCGGCGCGGCCGTCGGGGAGACCGTCGCGGAGGGCGCCGAGCTGGTCCTCGTCGAGGTGTCCGGTGACGGGTCCGCGCCGGAGGAGGAGGCGGTGGACGCCGACCCCGACGCGGTGCGCCCCGACCTCGCCCAGGCGCTGGCGCGGCACGCGTTCGGCCTGGACGAGCACCGCCCGCAGGCCGTCGCCAAGCGGCACGCGGCGGGGCGCCGCACGGCCCGCGAGAACATCGAGGACCTCTGCGACCCGGGCACGTTCACCGAGTTCGGGGCGCTCGCGGTGGCGGCGCAGCGACAGCGCAGGACGCTCGACGACCTGATCCGCTCGACGCCCGCGGACGGCATGGTCACGGGCACCGGCCGGATCGGCGGCGCGCCCGCGGTCGCCATGTCGTACGACTACACGGTGCTCGCCGGCACCCAGGGCCTCAACAACCACCGCAAGACCGACCGGATGCTCCAGGTGGCGGAGCGACGGAGCCTGCCGGTCGTGCTGTTCGCGGAGGGCGGCGGCGGCCGGCCCGGCGACACGGACACCACGTCGGTCGCCGGGCTGAACGTGACGACGTTCCAGCAAATGGCCCGGCTCAGCGGCCGGGTGCCGCTGGTCGGGATCGCGTCGGGCCGCTGCTTCGCGGGGAACGCGGCGCTGCTCGGCTGCTGCGACGTGGTCATCGCGACGCCCGAGGCGACCATCGGCATGGGCGGCCCCGCGATGATCGAGGGCGGCGGGCTCGGCGTGCACCGGCCCGAGGACGTCGGGCCGCTGTCGGTGCAGGTGCCGAACGGAGTCGTCGATCTGCCGGTCGCCGACGAGGCGGAGGCGGTGCGGGTGGCCCGTGCCTACCTCTCGTACTTCCAGGGGCCGCGGGAGAGTTGGGAGGCGCCGGACCGGCGGCTGCTGCGGCATGCGGTGCCGGAGAACCGGCGGCGCGCCTATGACGTGCGTGGTGCGGTCACCGGGCTCGCCGACACCGGCTCGGTGCTGGAACTGCGGCGCGGCTTCGGCGTCGGGATCATCACGGCCCTGATCCGCGTCGAGGGCCGGCCGATGGGGCTGATCGCCAATGACCCGGGGCATCTGGGCGGCGCCGTCGACCGGGACGCCGCCGACAAGGCCGCGCGGTTCCTGCGGCTGTGCGAGGCGTTCGGACTGCCGGTCGTCTCGCTGTGCGACACCCCGGGGTTCATGGTCGGTCCGGAGGCCGAACGCACCGCCACGGTGAAGCAGTTCGCGGATCTGTTCGTCGCGGGTGCGCGGCTCACGGTGCCGCTGGTCTGCCTCGTGCTGCGCAAGGCGTACGGGCTCGGCGCGATGGCCATGATGGGCGGTTCGACGCGGGCGCCGCTGGCGACGGCGGCCTGGCCGAGCGGCGAGTTCGGCGGCATGGGCCTGGAGGGCGCGGTCCGGCTCGGCTACCGGCGTGAGCTGGAGGCGATCGCCGATCCGGCGGAGCGGGAGCGGGTGTTCGCGGCGCGGGTGGCCGAGCTGTACGAGCACGGAAAGGCGGTGAACGCGGCGGCGGCGCTGGAGATCGACGCGGTCATCGACCCCGCGGACTCGCGGAGTTGGGTCCTTGCCGCGATGGACGCGGCACCGCGGCTTTGACCGGCGGACCATTCGGGTAATCGAACGATCATGCGTATAAGTGTGGTGGATGTCGGATCGAACACGGCGCGCCTCGCGATCGCGGACGCCCGGGACGGCGCACCGCTGCCGGTGCACACGGCCAAGCGCCGGCTGCACCTGTCCGAGGACGTCGACAGCGACCGAAGACTCGGGCCGGGGGCCGTCGAACGGATCGTCGAGGCGGTCGCGGCCGCGTGCGCGGAGGCCGAACGGTGGGGCAGCGACGAGCCGTTCGCCTTCGCCACGGCCGTCGTGCGCGACGCGCCGAACCGGGACGAGGTGCTGCGCGCCGTGGAGCGGGGCACGGGGGTACGGCTGCGGGTGCTGCCCGGCGAGGTGGAGGCCGAGCTGACGTTCCTCGCGGCGCGCCGCTGGATGGGCTGGCGCGCGGGTCCGCTCGGCGTCCTGGACATCGGCGGCGGCACCCTCGAAGTCGCTTTCGGGCGGGGCCGGTTGCCGGACTTCGCGGTGTCGCTGCCGCTCGGCGCGGCCCGGCTGACGCGGGAGTTCCTGCCCGGCGGCGACCCGGCGACCGACGAGGAGCTGAAGGCGCTGCGCCGCCATGTGCGGCACGGGCTGCGGGACGTCGCGGCCCGCATCCGCTGGGAGGGGCCGCTCACGGCGGCCGCCACGTCCCGTACGTTCACGCAGCTGGCCCGGCTGTGCGGGGCGCCGCCCGGACGGCACGGGCCGTTCGTGCCGCGCCGGCTGGCACGCAAGGACCTGGGCTCGGCCGTCACCGAGCTGGCGCTGCGCCCGGTGGCGCGCCGCGCGGAACTTCCCGGCATCTCGGCACCGCGCGCGGCCCAGTCGCTGGCCGGGGCGCTGGTCGGTCACACGGCGATGAAGCTGATGGGGATGCGCGAACTCACCATCTGCCCCTGGGCGATCCGTGAGGGCATCCTGCTGCGGCGCATCGAGGGGGACACGGGCTGGTGGTCGGGGAAGCTCGCGCCGACCACCCAACAGACCGTCTCAGCGGTGAAGTTGCGGCTCGCGGTGCCGCGCTGAGGCACGGGACGGCCGGGTCCCCCTCACCCGGCGTCCCGGTCCACGCCCCGTACGAGGTCGATGGCCCGCCCCAGCGTCGTCAGGCGCGCGGCAGGCGTGTCGCCCGCCGGGTAGAGACGGACGGTGTCGACGCCGGCGTCCCGCCACACCTTCAGCCGGGCCCGCACCATGTCCTCGGTGCCGATGAGGGTCGTGGCGAGGACCATGTCGTCGGTGACCAGGGCGGTGGCCCCGTCCCGGTCGCCGGCCTGCCAGCGCTCACGGACGGCGGCGGCGACCTCGGCCCACCCCTGCCTGCTGTAGGCCTGGTTGTAGAAGTTCGTCGTGGCGGACCCCATGCCGCCGAGGCTGAAGGCGAGCTCCTTCTTGCGGCTCGCGACGATCGCCCGCAGTGACTGCTCGTCCTCCGCGAAGTTCACCTCGGCGCCCTGGCAGATGTCGAGGTCGGCACGGGTGCGGCCGGACGCGGCGAGCCCGGCGTCGAGGTGGTCGAAGTACGCCTCCCCTGCGCCCTCCGGCACGAAGCTGGTGCCCAGCCAGCCGTCGGCCACCTCTCCGGTCAGCCGGAGCATCTTCGGCGACAACGTGGCCAGATAGACGGGCAGTTCGTGCTCCGCCCGCATCGACAGGCGCATGGGCTTCGCATCGCCGCCGGGCAGCGGGAGCGTGAACTCACGTCCCTGGTAGGCGAGTTTCTCTCCGGTCAGCGCCATCCTCACGATCTCGACCGTCTCCCGCATCCGCGTCAGCGGCCGGTCGAACGGCACTCCGTGCAGCCCCTCGATCACCTGCGGCCCGGACGGGCCGAGGCCCAGCAGGAAGCGGCCCTCGGAGAGGTTGGAGAGGGTGATCGCGGCGCGGGCGATGGCGGCCGGGGTGCGGGTGGCGAGCTGGATGATGCCGGAGCCGAGCAGCATCCGTTCCGTGCGCGCCGCCAAGTAGCCGAGCGCGGACGGCGCTTCGGAGCCCCATGCCTCGGCGACCCAGCAGATGTCCATGCCGAGCTTCTCGGCCTCGGTCACGAAGTCGACGGTCTCCCGCCAGTTCCCGCCGGACGCCTCGATCGTCGTGGACGTGCGCATCAGACGGCCTCCTCTTCCGCGAGCGCCTTCAGGGCGTCGAGCGTGACGCCCATGTTCCGCTCGAACTCCCGCAGCCGCACGAAGACGATCTTCTGTTCCTTCTCCGGCGTCCGGTCGATGGCGAACGAGAGTCCGGAGCGGCCCGGGCCGAGCTGCATCCACTGGGTCAGGTCCGTGGTCCCGTCGTCGCGCGCTTCGAGGGTGAACCGCCATACGGCGCTGGGATGTTCGGGGTCCGAGACGGCCCAGGCGAACCGGTGCGGGGCGGCGCACTCGACGACGTACGACGTGGTCTCCCAGGAGCCGAACGCCTCGTGCCGGTTGCGGCCGACGAACCGGGCGCCGACCGCCGGGCCCGTCACCTCCCCGAGCCACTCGGCCGACTGCAGCTCGTCGCTCAGGCGCGGCATCAGACCGATGTCCGTCACCAGCTCCCAGACCCGCCGCGGCGCCGCCTCGATCCTGCGCCGCACCTCGACGGTCGGGGTGTCCGCGTACCGCGCGCCCGTCCACTCCATCGTGGCCCACCTCTCTGTTTCACCGGCTCTGACCACGAGAGTTTCGTAGATGGACTCACTACGTCAAGAGGGACGCCCTGGTCCGGGGCGATCGTTCAGCGGGTGAACCGCTCGCGGATGTCGGGGCGTTCGGCGAGGCGCCGGGGGTAGCCGGGGCCCATCCGGGGCCGGGTGTCGTCGGCCGTCATCGGCTCCCCGCAGTCGGCACACACGACCGCGGCCTCGGTGCGGTGACCGCAGCGGTCGTGCTCGAAGACGACGGGGGCGCCCGCGTCACCCGACAGCCAGCGGTTGCCCCAGGAGTTCATGGCCGCGAGCACCCCGAAGAAGTCGCGGCCCATCTCCGTGAGGACGTAGTCGTGGCGCACCGGCTCGGTCTGGTAGGCGCGCTTCTCCATCAGCCCCTCGTCGACGAGGCGGCGCAGCCGCTCCGCGAGAGTGGTGCGGGCGATGCCGAGCTCCTGCTGGAAGCCGTCGAAGCGGGTGATCCCGTAGAACGCCTCGCGCAGCACGAGCGGCGTCCACCAGTCACCGAGGAGATCCATGGTGCGGGCGATGGAGCAGGGCCAGTCGGCAAAGGAAGTGCGCCTCATGCCGTCAGGATACGGAGGGCGCGCCAGTGGGTCCCTGTACGAGACTCAGCAGACGGCCCCGGGGATCGGCGGGACGTGACGTTCGCCATGAACCGGGCCGGCCGGTTGTGGCGGCCGCGCGGAGCTGATCAGCTGGAGCGACCGCAACGCAACCAGCTGGAGGCCCCGTTGTTCACTTCCGTGGACGATGTCACCGCACGCCTGGCCGAGACCGGTTACCTGGCCTCGCCCGCGGTCGCGACCACCGTGTTCCTGGCGGCCCGGCTCGGCAAGCCGCTGCTCGTCGAGGGCCCGGCGGGCGTCGGCAAGACGGAGCTGGCCAAGGCGGTCGCCGCGATCAGCGACGCGCGGCTGATCCGCCTCCAGTGCTACGAGGGCGTCGACGAGTCGCGCGCGCTGTACGAGTGGAACCACGCCAAGCAGTTGCTGCGCATCACCGCGGGCCGCGACGAGTCGTGGGACCAGACGCGCACGGACATCTTCAGCGAGGAGTTCCTGCTCACCCGTCCGCTGCTCACCGCGATCCGCGGCGACGACGCGAAGGTCCTGCTCATCGACGAGATGGACAAGGCGGACGTGGAGGTGGAGGGCCTGCTCCTGGAGGTGCTCAGCGACTTCCAGGTCACGGTGCCCGAGCTGGGCACGATCAGCGCCACCCGGCGCCCGTTCGTCGTTCTCACGTCCAACGCCAGCCGTGAGCTGTCCGAGGCCCTGCGCCGGCGCTGTCTGTTCCTGCACATCGGCTTCCCCGAGGAGGAGCTGGAGCGCCGGATCGTCGCGCTGAAGGTGCCCGAGCTCGACACGGTGCTGGCCGAGTCCCTGGTCCGGGTGGTGGGCGCGCTGCGCGCGATGGACCTGCGCAAGGTGCCGTCGGTGGCGGAGACGGTCGACTGGGCGCGCACGCTGCTCGCGCTCGGCGCGGACCGGCTGGACGAGGAGGTCGTGCGCCAGTCCCTCGGTGTCGTCCTCAAGCACCAGGAGGACGTGGCGACGGCCACCGCCAAGCTCGACCTGGACGCGGTGTGAGCACGCCGTCGGTCACGGACCGGGTGACGTCACTGGTCCGGGCGCTGCGCACGCACGGCATCCGGATCGGCACCGGCGAGAGCGTGGACGCGGCGCGGGCCGTCGCGGCGCTCGGTCTCGACCACCGCGAGCATCTGCGCGAAGGGCTCGCCGCGGCGCTGCTGCACGACCAGGGCCAGCGCGATGTCTTCGACCCGGTCTTCGACCTGTACTTCCCGCGCGACGTGGGGGCGCCGGAGCGGCCGGACGGCGCCTTCGACCGGGCCGGGCTCCGTGAGCGGCTCGCCGACGCGCTCGCCGCGAACGACCGGTCGGCGATGGCGCGGCTGGCCGCCGAAGCGGTCGACGGACTCGGCGGGTACGACGCGGACGGCTGGTCGTCGATGCAGACCCTCGACCGGCTGCGCCCGCAGACCCTGCTCGCCCGGATCATGGCCGGCATCCGGGAGGCGGGCGGCGGCTCCGGCGCGTTCACCGACCGCATCGAGGCCGACGAGATCCGGCGCCGGATCGAGGACTTCCGTGAGCAGGTGCGCTCCGAGGCGCGCCGCCGGGTCGCCGAGCGCCGCGGCACGGACGAGATGGCCCGCCGCGTCCCCGTGCGGACCCCCGACCGCACCCAGTTCCTGTACGCGGGCAAGGAGCAGCTCGCCGAGCTGCGCAGGACCGTGCACCCGCTGGCCCGCAAGCTGGCGACGCGCCTCGCGGCCCGTCGCCGCCGGGCCGCGCGCGGCCACATCGACCTGCGCCGGACGCTGCGCGGCTCGCTCTCCACCGGCGGCGTCCCGATGCGCCCGGTGCTGCGCAGACGCCGTCCCGCCCGTCCCGAACTCGTGCTGCTGTGCGATGTGTCGGGTTCGGTCGCGGGCTTCGCGAACTTCACGATGCTGCTGGTGCAGGCGCTGCACGACGAGTTCAGCAAGATCCGCGTGTTCGCCTTCGTCAACCGGATCGACGAGGTCACCGACCTCATCGCCCGCGGCACCGCCGACCCGGAGGGGCTCGGCGACCGCATCACCACGCAGGCGGCGGTCACCGGCTGGCACGGCAGCAGCGACTACGGCACCGCCCTCGGGGAGTTCGTCGAGCGCTACGAGGCGGCGGTCGGCCCGCGCACCTCGGTGTTCGTCCTGGGCGACGCCCGCACGAACCAGATGGACCCGAACGTCGCGGCCCTGCGCCGCATCGCCCGCTCGGCCCGCCGCGTCCACTGGCTGAACCCGGAGCCGCGCTCCCTGTGGGACACGGGCGACTCGGCGGCCGGCGCGTACGCGGACGTCGTGACGATGCACGAGTGCCGCACGGCGCGCCAACTGAGCGCGCTGGTGGGGCGGTTGCTGCCGGTCTAGCTGCCTATGCGGCGCCGTCGAGCCAGGTGAGGGCCGCGACCACGAGGGCTTCGACGCCCGTGCTCAGGGTCGGCTCGACGAGCGGGGCGAAATGCGGCGAGTGGTTGCTCGGCAGGTCGTCGAGGCGGCCCTCCTGCAGCGCGGCGACCACCGTCCGCGTCTCCAGTCCGCCCCAGAACCAGAAGACCGTGGGCACGCCCAGCGCGTCGCCGAACACGCCGACGTCCTCGCTCGCGTTGACCTGCGGCATCGGCATCACGCGTTCCTGCCCGAAGTGCGCGGCGAACGCGGCCACCGTGGTCCTGGTCCCGTCGGGGTCGCTCACCAGGGCGGGCGCGCTGGCCAGCCACTCCAGGGTGGGCTCGGCGACCGCGGCGCTCGCCTTCGACTCGGCGCGCACGATGCGCTCCACGGCGGCGCGGACCAGGGTGCGGGTCTCCGGCGTGTAGGTGCGGATGTTGATGCCGAGTTCGGCCGTGCTCGGGATGATGTTGTCCTTCGTGCCGGCCTGCAGCCGGCCGACGGTGACCACGGCGGTATCGGCCGGCGGCACCTCGCGGCCGACGATGCCCTGCAGCCGGGTGACGACGTTCGCGGCCATCAGCACGGGGTCGACGGACGCCTCCGGGCGCGAGCCGTGCGCGCCGCGCCCGTGCAGGGTGACGTCGAGGGAGTCGGAGGCCGCCATCACCGGTCCGGTGCCGAAGCCGATGAAGCCGGCCGGCAGCGGTCCGACGTGCTGGCCCAGTACGATCTCCGGCTTCGGGACCCGCTCGAAGAGGCCGGCCTCGACCATGTCGCGGGCGCCGCGCGCCAGTTCCTCGGCGGGCTGGAACACGACGAGCAGCGTCCCGGACCACTGCTCGCGCGCCCGGGCGAGCAGGGTGACGGCCCCGACCAGGCAGGTCGCGTGCATGTCGTGGCCGCAGGCGTGCATGACCGGGACGTCGCGGCCCTCGCCGTCGACGCCGCGGACCCGGCTCGCGTACGGCAGGTCCGTCTGCTCCTCCACGGGCAGCGCGTCGATGTCGGCGCGGAGCATGACGACCGGCCCCGTGCCGTTGCGCAGCACCCCGGCCACGCCGGTGCCGCCGATCTTCTCGATCACCTCGTCGAAGCCGGCGTCCCGCAGCCGCCCGGCGAGCAGACCGGCCGTGCGCGTCTCCTGGAGCGACAGTTCCGGGTGCTGGTGCAGATCGCGGTACAGGTCGGCCAGCTCGTCCTTCATCGTGGCCAGCCCCGCGGTCACCGTCTGTGCCATGCCCCAGCCCTCCTCGCGCGCCGATGCGGGCACGCTACCGCCGGGGTGATCATGTCGCCAGCCCGGACGCCGGCCCAGGCGGGGAGTGCTCACGACAAGGGGCCACTGAGCACCGTGCGGGGGCCGTCCGGCCCCTGTCGTCACGCGGCCCGGACCCCACATCGTTGACGAGCGGCCCCTTGCGGGCCCGCCCCGTCCCCTTGCCCACCCCTGCTCTCTTCCAGTCCACTCCGCACGGCACCAGCAAAGAGTCGGCCGAGGCGTCACACGACAGCCTGCCCCGTACGCTGCGCGGGCCCCCTCGTGGAGCAGCCCACCAAGGACGGTGACATGCCGACGGAACTCACGGTGCTCCTCGTGGACAACCACGAGGAGACCCTCGTCGCCCTGGAGGGCGCGCTGACACCGCTCGGCTGCGCCACCGAGCGCGTGCAGAGCGGCGAGGAGGCGCTCAAGGCGGTGCTGCGGGGCGGCATCGACCTGATCATCCTGGATGTCGTCATGCCGGGCATCACGGGCCTCGAGGTGGCCCGGCATCTGCACCGGCTCGACCAGACCTCCGGCATCCCCGTGATCCTCCTGACCGGTCTGTTCCGGCATGCGCAACTTGCCGAGGAGGCCTACGAGTTGAGCGTGGCCGACATTCTCACCAAACCCGTCGACCCGTGGCTGCTGCGCATCAAGGTCTCCTCCCATCTGCGCTATCTGCGCCGCATCAAGTCCCTGGAGGCCGAAATCGCCCGGCAGTCGGCGGCGGCCCGGCGCGACGCAGCGGCCGAGAGCGACCGGGGCGGCTCGGCCGCCCGACGGGCAGGGCCTTCCTCGCGCCCTTAGGGTGGTGACGAGCAGATGCCTGATTGGTCCGTGTCGTCGCAGGTCAACGGCTTGCGCGCGCCCCACCGAGAGGGAGCACGCCATGTCCGATCCCGCCCCGGACGACATATCCGGCAGAGCTTCGGCCGGCCGCGGGGGCAGAGGCCGGCGCACCGCGTGGTGGGCAGGGGCCGCCGCGGTGCTCGTCCTCGGCGCCCTGTATGTGGTGGGCCTGCTGCGTTCCGGTGACGACATACCCGAGGGCACCCAGGTGCAGGGCGTCGACATCGGCGGCATGTCGCGCACCCAGGCCGCCGCGGCGCTCGAGAAGCAGCGCGGTGACGACTGGTCGGCCCCCGTCGCCGTACGGATCGGGGACACCGGCGCGAAGGTCGACCCCGCCGCGGCGGGTCTCACCGTGGACGCGGCGGCGACGGCACGGGACGCGGCGGGCAGCCGGGACAAGAACCCGGTCGCGGTCATCGGCGGGCTCTTCGGCTCCGGCGGGCGCTCCCTGGACCCGGTCGTCCGCGTCGACGGGACCAAGGCCCGCGCCGCACTGAAGGCCCTCGCCGAGGGCCACGACACCTCGGCCGAGGACGCCGCCATCGCCTTCCGCGACGGCACGGCGGTGGCGACGCAGCCACGGCAGGGCCGCACCCTCGACGTGGACCGGGCGGCGACCGCCCTGCGCGCCGCCTACGCGGAGCGCAGGTCGGCGTCCTCGGGCGACGCCCGGCCCGCCGACCTGCCGACGAAGACCACGCAACCGGCCGTCGGGCAGGACGAACTCGACCGCGCCATGAAGGAGTTGGCCACTCCGGCCGTGTCCGGGCCGGTGAAGCTCACCACGGGCGCGCACACGATCGAGGTGTCCCCGGCGGCGCTCGGCGCGCATCTCACCGTCGAGCCCGGCGACGACCACCGCTTCGCGCTGCGGCTCGACGGGCAGGGCCTGCTGGACGATCCGTCCGTGGCCCGGTCCGTGGACCGGGCCACGGACGGCCCGGTCGAGGCCAGGCTCCGTCTCGACGGCGACCGGGTGGTGGTCGCCTCCGACGGCAGGCCCGGCCGGACGCTCACCGCGGCCTCCCTGCACAAGGCGGTGCTGCCGCTGCTCGCGAAGACCGGGGACCGGGCCCGCACGGCGCCGGTGGCCACCGAGGCGGTCCAGCCCCGCCTCACCAAGGCCACCGTGGAGAAGCTCGGCATCACCCGGCGCATGTCCACCTTCACCGTGAACTTCGAGCCGGCCCCGTACCGCACCACCAACATCGGCCGCGCGGCGGAGCTGATCAACGGTTCGCTCGTGCCGTCCGACGCCGTCTGGTCGTTCAACCGCACGGTCGGTGAGCGCACCAAGGAGAACGGCTTCGTCGACGGCACGATGATCCAGGACGGTTCGTACGAGAAGGCGCCCGGCGGCGGTGTCTCCGCGGTGGCCACCACCATGTTCAACGCGATCTTCTTCGCGGGCGTCCAGCCGCTCGAGCACGGCGCCCACTCGTTCTACATCGAGCGCTACCCGGAGGGCCGCGAGGCCACGGTCGCCTGGGGCACCCTCGACCTCTCGTTCCGCAACGACTCCGGGCACGCCCTCTACATCCTGGCGAACGCGACGGACACGTCGGTCACCATCACCTTCCTCGGCACCCCCAAGTACGACGACGTCGAGTCCGTCACCGGCCCCCGCACCCGCATCACCCAGCCGAAGGAGCGCACCAGCGACTCGGAGAGCTGCGTGCCGCAGCCGCCGCTCGAAGGGTTCGACGTGGCCGTGGACCGGGTCATGAGCAACGGCGGCGAAGAGGTGAAGCGCGAGACGTTCCGCACGCACTACACACCACGCGACAAGGTCACCTGCGAGTGATGCGCGGGTGACCCGCAGGCATGGCTACTGCTGGAGGCTCTTCACGTTGTCCCCGAAGGTCCACCCCTTCGACCCGTCCCAGTTGGCGGACCAGGTCATCAGCCCCTTGAGGCCGCCGCCGTAGGTGTTCCAGGCCTGCGCGACCTGACTGGTCGTCATGTAGCCGCCGCCCGCGCCGGGTTGTGCGGGCAGGCCGGGCACCTGCTTGTCGTAGGGGACCTTGATGGTGGTGCCCTGGACGACGAGGCCCTTGTTCAGGCAGTCGGTCTGGGCGGTGAAGCCCTGCACGGTGCCGGCCTCGTAGGTGTCGCCGGAGCAGCCGTACATGGAGCCGTTGTAGTACTGCATGTTGAGCCACCACAGGCGGCCGTTGTCCGCGTACTTCTTGATGACCGGCAGGTACGCGCCCCAGATCGACCCGTAGGTGACACTGCCGCCGGTGACGTAGGCGGTCTCGGGGGCCATCGTGAGGCCGAACCCGGCGGGCATCTGGGCGAGGATGCCGTCGATGATGCGGATCAGGTTGGTCTGCGACGTGGACAGCTGACCGATGCTGCCGCTGCCGGTGAGGCCGGTCTCGATGTCGATGTCGATGCCGTCGAAGTTGTACTTCTTCAGGATCGGGACGATCGTCTCGACGAAGCGGTCCGCGACGGCGGTGGAGTTCAGGTCGATACCGGCCGCCGCGCCGCCGATGGACATGAGGATCGTCTGGCCGGCGTCCTTGGCCTGGCACATCTCGGCGGGGGTCGCGACCTTCACGTTGGTGTCCATGCCGTCCTCCCACAGCGCGGTGCCGTCGGAACGGATCACCGGGAAGGCGGCGTTGAGCACGTTGTAGCCGTGCTGCGCGAGTGCGGGGTCGGTGATCGGGGTCCAGCCGAAGGGCGGGTGGACGCCGTTCGAGGCTCCGTCCCAGTTCTCCCAGTAGCCCTGGAGGACCTTTCCGGCCGGTCTCTGCTTGGTCGCGCAGGTGTCGGCGGCGGGGGCGGCGGGCGCCGCGACGAGGACGGTGGACAGGGCGGCGGCAGCAGCGAGGGCCGCGCCGAGGAGACGGGACGTACGACTGCGACGGGACATGGGGGGCCTCCGCAGGATCGCCGGTGAGTGGGGGTTGGCGTGAGCACGACGCACGCTAGAGAGGTCCAGACCTTTCGTCAATGGGTCTGGACCAATGGGCTGTCGAGGCGGACCGGCCGGGTTCCGCGACGGACTCCTGGCGGCAATGCCGGCGAAACACACCGTCCCTACGGTCGCCCGTACACCGGTCATGGCTGCAACGGCCGGTGCGCGCACGGACGTTGATCCGCGTCGGCGCTAACCAGCCGTCTTCCACCGAGTTTCAGGGAGGAACGATGGCTGTCACCACGCACGCCGTCGCGCCCGCGCCGGACCCGCACCCCGTCGACGCCCGGCCGCCGCTGCGCCGCCTGGTACCGCTGAGCCTCCAGCATCTGCTCGTCGCGTACGCGGGCCTGGCGACGATGCCGCTCCTCGTGGGCACCGCGCTGCACCTGCCCGAGGACCGCATACGGCTGCTCATCAGCGCCAATCTGCTGGTGAGCGGCCTCGCCACGCTGCTGCAGTCACTGGGTGTGAAGTGGCTGGGGGCGCGTCTGCCGATCGTGATGGGGTCGACCTTCACCGCCATCACGCCCGCCATCCTGATCGGCGCGGAGCACGGGCTCGCCGCCGTGTTCGGGGCGACGATCGTGTCCGGCCTGGTGACCCTGGCCGTCGCGCCGTGGTTCGGGCGGTGGCTGCACCTGTTCCCGCCGCTGGTCACCGGGACCGTCATCGCCGTCATCGGGTTCTCCCTGGTGCCGTCCGCGGCCGGGCTCGTCACCGGCGGGCACGGGGCCGGCGGCGGGCGCGGCCTCGCCCTGGCCGCGGTGACGGTGCTGCTCGTCGTGCTGGTGGAGCGCCTCGCGCCGCCCGCGCTCGCCCGGTTCTCGGTGCTCGTCGCGATGGCCGCCGGAACCGTACTGGCCGTGCCCCTCGGGCTGTTCGACGGCTCGGGCATCGCGGACGCGCAGGCGGTGACGGCTCCCGACCCGACCGCCTTCGGAGCGCCCACGTTCGTCGTCCCGGCGATCGCGGCGATGCTCGTCGTCCAGCTCGTGAACATGGTCGAGTCGGTCGGCGACACCCTCGCCGTCGGGCAGATCGTCGGCCGCGGCGACGACGCGCCCACGGTCGTACGGGCGCTGCGCGCGGACGGCGCCGCCACCGTGGTGTCCGGGGCGCTCGCCTCCTTTCCCGTCGTGACGTTCGGGCAGTCCGTCGGCCTGGTGAGCGTGACGCGGGTGCGCAGCCGTCATGTCGTGGCGCTGTCCGGCCTGCTGATGGTGGTGCTGGCGTTCGTCCCGGTGCTCGGCGCGGCCGTCGCCGCCCTGCCGGGACCGGTCCTCGGCGGGGTCTCGCTCGTCATGTTCGGCACGGTCGGCGCCGTCGGCCTGCGCATTCTGGCCCGCGCCGACCTCACCGACTCCCGCAATCTGCTGACCGCGGCGCTCGCCTTCGCGCTCGGCATGATCCCGGTCGGCGCCCCGGACTTCTACGCGCCGCTCCCCTCCTACGTCCGCACGGTCCTGGACAGCGGCATCGCCGTCACCGGGATCGTCGCCTTCGCCCTGAACCTGCTGTTCCACCACACGCCCCGCGCCCGGAAGGACCACGCCCGATGACGACGACCGACATCGACACGATCACCGACGTCACCGTCTACAGCGAGGGCCGCTGGCACCCGGGCACGGACGTCCATCTCGCCGACGGGCGGATCACGGCGCTCGTCCCGTCCGGTGAACTCCCCCACGGACGACGGGTCCTGGACGGAACCGGCGGACACCTCACGCCCGGCCTGGTGAACACGCACACGCACCTCTTCCAGGCGGGCCTGCGCGGCATCGGCGAAGGGCTGCCCCTGCTGGCGTGGCTCAGCGCGGTCGGCGAGGAGGCGGCGCTGCTCACCCCCGAACGCGCCTACGCGACCGCGGCCGCCGCCGCTGCCGAGGCCCTGCGCAGCGGCACCACCACGCTCGTCGAGCACATGTGGCCGCACCCCTCCCCCGCCGTGCACGACGCGGTGCTGCGGGCGCTGCGCGACAGCGGCGTACGGGCCGTGCTGTGCCGGGGCGTCGCCGACCGCGCCGACCGCAGCCGCAAGTGGGGCTTCGACCCGCGCCTGATGCAGCCGCTGAAGGAGGCTCTCGCGCACACCGACGAGCTGATCGCCGCCGCGCGCGGCAGCCGGATCGAGGTCGGCCTCGCCGTGCCCAATCCGCGGTGTCTGACACCGGAGGGAATGGCAGCCGTACGCGCCTACGCCGACGAGCGCGGGCTGCCCGTGTCGCTGCACCTGCTGGAGACGACGACGGACGACGCGATGTGCCGCGAGCACACGGGGGCCGGCGCCGTCGACTACCTGGAGCGGGCCGGGTTCCTGTGGGAGCGGCTGCTCGCGGTGCACTGCGTGGAGCTGGACGCGGCCGGCCGCGCGACGCTCGCCCGGCACGGCGTCGGTGTGTCGTACAACCCGCTCAGCAACATGCGGCTCGGCAGCGGGATCGCGCCGGTGCCGGACATGCTCGCCGACGGACTGCGGGTCGGGCTCGGTGTCGACGGCGCGGCCAGCAACGACACGCAGGACATCCTGGAGGCGATGCGGATCGGCGCGTACCTGCAACGGGCCGCGCACCGCAAGGCGGACCTGTTCGGCTTCCCCGAGATGCTCGCGATGGCCGCGAACGGCGCGAACCGGGTCCTCGGCCTGGAGGAGCGCCCGGACGGGGTGCGGCCCGGTCTGCAGGCCGACCTCGTCCTGCACCGGTTCGAGAAGGACTACGCGTGCCTGCCCGTACGCGATCCGGGGGCCACGCTGCTGACCTGTGCGGGCAGCAGGACCGTGGCCGCGGTCCTGGTCGGCGGGGAGGTCCTGGTGCGCGACGGGGAGCATGTCCGGCTTCCGTCGCGGGAGTTGGCGGCCGGGCTCGGCTTTACGGCCGCGTAACACCGTGATGCCCGGCGGAAACACACGCCGGGCAGGCTGAACGCATCGCGTACGGACCCCGCGCACCTCACGCTCCGGGGTCCGTGCCAGTCCACGGCGCCGGGCCCGCGAAGGGGTCCGCCGCGACCGTGCCCACGGGCCTCTGAGCGCCCGCGGTGGGGATCGCAGGGGCGGTGACTGCATCCCGGGAAACCCACGATCGCTTCGAGGAGCGACAGCCGCGATGAGTGACATCACGTACAGCATGGCCGAGTTGGCCAAGGAGACCCGTATGGGCGGGGCCGGGACGGAGACCTCCGACCGGGAGATCCGCCGCATCGACCTCAGCGACTTCGACGCCCGCAAGGCCGAGATCACCGAGGAGCTGTGGGCCGCCGCCACCGACATCGGTTTCTTCCAGCTCGTGCACCACGGCATCGAACAGGAGCTGGTGGACGGGGCGTTCGCCGACGCCGAGCGCTTCTTCGGACTGCCGGAGGAGACGAAGGCGCGGCACGGCCTGAAGAAGGGCCTCAACTCGGGCTGGGAGTCGATGACCCAGGTCCGGCCGTCGATCGGGACGCCGGACCAGAAGGAGTCGTACCAGCTGACCCGGCCGCACATGGACGGGCTGTGGCCGGACGACGCGCTGCCCGGCTTCCAGGAGCGCACGCTCGCGTTCGAGGCGCGCTGCCGGAAACTGGCGATGCGCGTCCTGTCGTGCTTCGCCGACAAGCTGGGGCTGCCCGAGGGCTTCTTCGCGCGGGCCCACGACCCGGTGAGCGCCCAGTACCAGTCGACGCTGCGGATGCTGCACTACTTCGCGGTGCCCGAGGACGCCGAGATCCCGGCGGACGTCTGGCGGGCCGGCGCGCACACGGACTTCGACTGCCTGACGCTGCTGTTCCAGCGCGACGGGCAGGGCGGCCTGCAGGTGTGCCCGGGCAAGGAGGCCGAGGCGCAGGAGTGGACGCCGGTCGAGCCCGCGGACTCCGTGATCACCTGCAACATCGGGGACATGCTGATGCGGTGGAGCGACGACCGGCTGCCGTCGAACTTCCACCGGGTCAAGTCCCCGGGCCCGGACGACGACCGGTCCGCCCGCTACAGCATCGCGTTCTTCGCGCAGGCCGACCGTGACGTGGTGATCGAGGGGCCCGCGGGCCGCTATCCGCCGATCACCGCGGCCGACTACATCCAGCAGCGGATCGCCGCCAACTTCGCACGCTAGAGGGGAGGCCGACGTGACGATGTCCATGAGGGAACGGGCCGGATCGGGGTTCGGACGGCTCGCGGTGCTGGGCCTGCAGCATGTGCTCGTGATGTACACGGGGTGTGTGACGGTGCCGCTGGTGTTCGGCGCGGCGGCCGGTCTCGACGCCGCGACGGTCGCGGTGCTCATCAACGCCGATCTGCTCGTCGCGGGCGTCGTCACGGTGATCCAGGGCGCCGGGGTCGGCCGGATCCTGGGCGTGCGGATGCCGGTGATGGCGGGGGCCGCGTTCACCGCGGTGACGCCGATGATCCTGATCGCCGGGGAGTACGGCCTGCAGGCGGTGTACGGGTCGATGCTGGCGGCGGGGGTCTTCGGGCTGCTGGTGGCCTATCCGTTCGCGAAGGCGGTGCGCTTCTTCCCGCCGCTGGTGAGCGGTGTCGTCATCACGGTGGTCGGGCTCGCCCTGATCGGGGTCGGGGTGAACCTGGTCGTCGGGAACGATCCGAAGGCCGGCGACCACGCCGCGCCCTCGCGTCTCGCGCTCGCCGCCTTCGTGGTGATCGTGATTCTCCTGGTGGCACGCTTCGGGCGCGACTTCCTCGCGCAGACCGGCGTCCTGCTGGGGCTGCTGGCGGGGACGGCGGTCGCGGTGCCGTTCGGTCTGGTCGACCTCTCGGCCGCGCGGACGGCGGACTGGATCGGGGTCAGCGCGCCCTTCCACTTCGGCGCGCCGCAGTTCCCCGCGGTCGCGGTGCTCTCCATGTGCGTGGTGATGCTGGTGCTGTTCGCCGAGTCGACGGCGGACCTCATCGCGGTCGCGGAGCTGACCGGGAAGCGGCTGACGACGGCGGACATGGCGCGCGGCCTCGCGGCGGACGGCCTGTCCGGTGTCCTCGGCGGCGTCATGAACGCCTTCCTGGACACGGTGTTCGCGCAGAATGTCGGCCTGGTCACGATGACGAAGGTGCGCAGCCGGCACGTCGCGACGGTCGCGGGCGGCATGCTCGTGGTGCTCGGCCTGATCCCCAAACTGGGCGCGCTGGTCGCCGGACTGCCCCAGCCGGTGGTCGGCGCGGCCGGTCTGGTGATGTTCGCGACGGTCGCCGCCGTCGGTATCGGCACGCTGCGCAAGGTGGACTTCGACGGCACGCACAACCTGCTGATCGTGGCGGTGTCCATCGGCGCGGGCATGGCCCCGGAGGTGGCCCCCGATCTGTACAGCCGGTTCCCGGAGGGGGTGGGGATCGTGCTGGGGTCGCCGGTGACGAGCGCGACGCTGGTGGCGTTCGGGCTGAACCTGGCGTTCAACGGGCGGGGCGCGCGGCGCACCCCCCTCCCGGAACCGGCCGTCAGACTGTCGGCCTAGTAGCTCACACGTCTCCGGCTCGCCCGCGTCGTGCTGCCGTCGGCGGCGTCGGTGCGGTCCCCGGGGGCCGAGCGGCCGGCGAGGGCGCGGAGGGTGTCGAGCCCCGCGAGGACGTCCTCACGGCGCGCCGCCGACGTCGTCCGGTCAGGCAGCCTGGGGAACATGTCCCAGGACGACGGCGTGCACCCCCGCTCCCTGAGGCGCGCGCCGACGTACGCGGCGAGCGCGTCCACGTGCTCGGCGTCGTAGGCCCACAGCACGTGACCCGCGCAGCGCACCTGCAACCACAGCGGGCGGTCGAAGAACGGCTCGGCCGGGCCGCCGAGCGTCACCCCCAGCCGGGCCCCGCCGCGGCGCTCCGGCTCCCACTCCTTCGTCGCACCGCACCCGGCGCAGGCCAGTCGGCGCGGCAGGAACAACAGCTCGATGTCATAACGGAGTTCGGGTCCGCCGGGCCGGGGCACGACGACGGCCCGGCCGCCGCACCGCGGGCACACCACGAGGATCCGTCCGGCGAACCGGGCCAGAGGCGTACCCCGGTCGGCGTGGCGGTGCTCGCTGTCCATGTGATCTCCCCCGGACGTCCGGACCGTACGGACACGCTAGCTGCCGTGGATCGGGCCCCGCTCCCCCGCCAGCGGCGCCCCGCTGCCGCCCCGCCGCACCGCGACGATCTCCGCCCCGATCGACACCGCCGTCTCCTCGGGGGTGCGACCGCCCAGGTCGAGGCCGATCGGCGAGCGGAGCCGGGCCAGTTCGGTCTCCGTCAGTCCGGCCTCCCGGAGCCGGCCGAGCCGGTCGTCGTGCGTGCGGCGCGAGCCCATCGCCCCGATGTACGCGACGGGCAGCCGCAGCGCCACCTCCAGCAGCGGTACGTCGAACTTGGCGTCGTGCGTGAGGACGCACAGCACCGTCCGCTCGTCGGTGGCCGTGTCGCGCAGATAGCGGTCGGGCCACTCCACGACGACCTCGTCCGCCTCGGGGAAGCGGGCCCGCGTCGCGAACACGCCCCGCGCATCGCACAGGGTCACGTGGAAGCCGAGGAGTTTGCCGACCCGCACGAGCGCGCCCGCGAAGTCGACGGCACCGAACACGATCATCCGGGCGGGCGGCACGCTCGACTCGACGAACAGGGTGACGTCGCCGCCGCACCGCGCCGAGCTCTCCGGCACCTGGCACACGCCGGTCCGCCCGAGGTCGAGCAGGGCGCGGGCCTGCGCGGCGAGCCCCGGGTCGTCGCCCGAGCCGATGCCGCTCTCGTACGAGCCGTCGGGACGGACCAGCAACAGGCCACCGCTCGCGGCGAGTTCGCCGGGCCCGTCGAGCACGCGCGCGAGGGCCACCGGCTCGCCCCGCCCCACCGCGGTGAGCGCCGTCTCCAGCGTGGTCCGGGCAGCGGACCCCGACGGCACCGGGACGACATGCACCTCCACGGCCCCGCCGCAGGTGAGGCCCACGGCGAACGCGTCGTCGTCGCTGTAGCCGAACCGCTCCCGGCGCACCGTCCCGTCCCGCAGGGCGTCGACGCACAGTTCGTAGACCGCGCCCTCGACGCAGCCGCCGGAGACGGAGCCGATGACCTCTCCCGCGGAGTCCACGGCGAGGGCCGCGCCGGGGGGCCGGGGTGCGCTGCCGCTCACCGAGACGACGGTGGCGACAGCGAACTCCCGGCCCTGCGCGGCCCAGCGGCCGAGCTCCGGGGCCAGATCAAGCATCCGTTCCGTCCCGGCCGGCCTCGGCGAGCAGGACCCGGTCGGGCCGGATCGGCAGGTCGCGGTGGCGGACGCCGGTCGCGTGCCACACCGCGTTGGCGATCGCGGCGGCCGTTCCGACGATGCCGATCTCGCCGATGCCCTTGATCCCGACGGGGTCGTCGGGGTCCGGGTCGTCGATCCACTCGGCCTGGAGGTCCGGCACGTCGGCGTTCGCGGCGACGTGGTAGCCCGCGAAGTCGGCGCCGACGTGCCCGCCGGACGCCGCGTCGCGCACCGCTTCCTCGTGCAGCGCCATGGAGATGCCCCAGGTCATGCCGCCGGTGAACTGGCTGCGCGCGGTGAGCGGGTTGATGATCCGGCCCGCCGCGAAGACGCCCAGCAGCCGCCGCACCCGCACCTCGCCGGTGCTCACGTCCACCGCGACCTCGGCGAACTGCGCGCCGTAGGAGTACCGCTCCTTCTGCGCGAGCGCCGCGATCAGTTCCGCGGTGTCCGTCCGGGCGGTGATCCCGTCCGCCGGGATGTCGCCGGGTGCCAGGGGCAGGCGCTCCCGCAGGTCGCGTGCGGCCGCCATGACGGCCCAGCCCCAGGACCGGGTGCCCATCGAGCCGCCGGAGACCCACGCGGGCCCGAAGTCGCTGTCGGCGATCCGTACCCGCACCCGGTCGGGCGCCACGTCGAGGGCTTCCGCGGCGATGAGGCCGAGGGCCGTGCGGGCACCGGTGCCGACGTCGGCCGCGGTGATCCGGACGGTGAAGGTGCCGTCCTGCTCGGCGGTCACGGTCGCCGTGGAGGGCGCCGCGCCGGCCGGGAACGTGGACGCGGCGGTGCCGGTGCCGAGCAGCCAGCGGCCCTCGCGGCGCACGCGCGGGCGCGGGTCGCGGTCCGCCCAGCCGAACCGGCGCGCGCCCTCCTCGAAGCAGCCCAGCACGTTGCGGCTGCTGAACGGCAGGCCGGACACCGGGCCCACGGCGGGTTCGTTGCGGGCGCGCAGCGCGATCGGGTCCATGCCGAGCCGCTCGGCGAGTTCGTCGAGCGCGGACTCCACGGCGAACGAGCCGGGCGCCTCGCCGGGCGCGCGCATCCAGGTGGGCGTCGCGACGTCCACGGGCACGACCCGGTTGACGGTGTGGTGGGCGTCGGCGTCGTACATGCTGCGGCCGAACCCGGCGCTGCCCTCGACGAACTCCCGCAGGTTCGAGGTGAGGTTCTGGTTCTCGTGCGCGAAGGCGCGCAGCCGCCCGTCCGGGTCGGCGCCGAGCCGCACCCGCTGCGCGGTGGGGCTGCGGTAGCCGGTCGTCGCGAAGACCTGACGCCTCGTCAATACCACGCGGACCGGACGCTGCAGCTCGGTCGCGGCCATGACGGCGGCCACGTGGTGCGCGCGCAGCCCCTTGGAGCCGAAGGCTCCGCCGACGTGCTCGGAGCGGACGCGGACGGCGGACAGGTCGAGGGAGAAGAGGTTGGCGAGGTCGTCGGCGACCCATTTGCTGCCCTGGTTGGAGTCGAAGACCTCCAGGCGTCCGCCGTCCCAGCGCACGGTCACCGCGTGCGGTTCCATGGCGCCGTGATGCTGCTCGGGTGTCGTGTAGGAAGCGTCCAACACCACGGCGGACGCGGCGAGTTCGGCGTCGAGGTCACCCTTGGCGGCCGCCGTGTCCTGCGGGGTGTAGACGCCGGGCCGGTCGGCGTAGAAGGCGACGTCGTGCGGCTCCTCGTCGTACTCGACGACGAGCGCCTCGGCGGCCTCCCGGGCCTGCTCGGACGTCTCGGCGACGACCAGGGCGACGGGCCAGCCGGCGTGCGGCACCCGGTCGTTCTGGAACACCTCGACGATCGGGTCCGGGCGGCCGAGCGCGCCGACGACGTCGTCCTTCACCCGCGGCGCGTTCTTGTGGTGCAGGACGGTCAGGACGCCGGGCAGCGCACGGACGGCCTCCTCGTCGATCGCGCGGATGCGGCCGCGCGCCACGGTCGACAGCACCAGCCAGCCGTGGGCGAGGTCGGCGAAGGGGATCTCGCCCGCGTAGCGGGCGGTGCCGGTGACCTTGTCGCGGCCCTCGACACGGGTGTGCGCGACGCCGACCGCGTCCGCCTTCGGCGTGGTGGGCGCTGTGGTCATCGGGTCGCCTCCTGCGTGAGTTCGGTGAGCAGCGCCACGACGAGATTGCGCGTCAGCGGCACCTTGTACGCGTTGTGGGGCAGCGGTTCGGCGGCCGCGAGCTCGGCGTCGGCCGCGGCCGCGAACGAAGCCTCGTCCGCGGGCGAGCCGATCAGCGCGCGCTCCGCGGCGCGGGCCCGCCAGGGCCGGGACGCGACCGCGCCGAAGGCCAGGCGCACGTCCTGGACGACGCCGTCGCGGACGTCGAGGGCGGCGGCCACGGAGCCGATGGCGAAGGCGTACGAGGCGCGCTCGCGGACCTTGCGGTAGCGGGACCGGGCGGCGACGGGCGCGGGCGGCAGGGTGACCCCGGTGATGAGCGCACCGGCGGGCAGCGCGGTCTCCAGGTGCGGGGTGTCGCCGACGGGCCGGTAGAAGTCCGCGAGCGTCAACTCCCCTGCTCCGGCGTCGGTTTCGTAGTGCACGACGGCGTCGAAGGCCGTGAGTGCGACGCCCATGTCGGACGGGTGCACGGCCACGCACGCCTGGCTCGCGCCGAGGATCGCGTGGTTGCGGTGCTCGCCCTCGACGGCGGGGCAACCGCTGCCGGGGACCCGCTTGTTGCAGGGCTTGCTGACATCGGTGAAGTAGCCGCAGCGGGTGCGCTGGAGCAGATTGCCGCCGACGGTGGCCATGTTGCGCAGCTGTCCGGACGCCCCGGCGAGCACGGCTTGCGTCAGGGCCGGGTAGCGGCGCCGTACGTCCGGGTGGGCGGCGAGGTCGCTGTTGGTGACGGTGGCGCCGATGCGCAGCCCGCCCTCCTCGGTCGGCTCGACGCGGTCCAGGGGCAGTTCCCGGACGTCGACGAGGCGGGCGGGGCGCTCCACTCCCGCCTTCATCAGGTCGACGAGGTTGGTGCCGCCGCCGAGGAAGCGTGCGTCGGGGTCGGCGCCGAGCACCGCCACGGCGCCCGGCACGTCGAGTGCCCGCTCGTATCCGAACTCCTTCACGCCACCGTCTCCTTCGTGGTGCCGGCGGCCTGCTCGACGGCCCGGACGATCGAGTTGTACGCACCGCAGCGGCACAGGTTGCCGCTCATGCGCTCCCTGATCTCCTCCGGTGTCAGGGGTGGGGCTCCGGCCTCGGGCCGCACGTCCTCGGTCGCGGCGCTCGGCCAGCCGGCCGCGTGCTCCGCCAGGACGCCGAGGGCCGAACAGATCTGGCCAGGGGTGCAGTAGCCGCACTGGAACCCGTCCAGCTCGACGAACGCCTGCTGCACCGGATGCAGTTCGTCGCCGTCCGCGACGCCTTCGATGGTGGTGATCTCGCGCCCCTCGGCGGCGACCGCGAGCTGCAGACAGGACACGGTCCGGCGCCCGTCGACCAGTACGGTGCAGGCCCCGCACTGTCCCTGGTCGCAGCCCTTCTTGGTGCCGGTCAGATCGAGCCGCTCGCGCAGGGCGTCGAGCAGGGTGGTGCGGTTGTCGACGGGCAGCGTGTACTTCTCTCCATTGACGTGCAAGGTGATCGAGCTGGACGTGGAGATGCCCGCTGGGGCCATGAGCAGCCTTCTTTCGCGTTTCCGGTGCGAGGAGAATCAGCGCTGTACGGAGGTGGGGGCGGGGGGACCGGCGTCGGCTCCGGACGCGGTCGCCGCTATGGTGGACGGAGCTGAAGCGGACACTTGTCCGCTCCATGGTCCACGAACGTAGTGGACAACTGTCCGGTCAGCAAGGACGTTTCCGAGCCACGGCCGAAGGAGGAGACGTGCGGCACCCGAAGAAGCAGGTCACGCTGCGTTCGGACGCGCAGCGCAATCGCGACCGCATCCTCGAGGTGGCCCTGGCCGAGCTGACGCACTCGGCGGACGCGCCGCTGAGCGTGATCGCGCGGAAGGCGGGCGTCGGACAGGGCACCTTCTACCGGAACTTCCCGAACCGGGAGGCGCTCGTGCTGGAGGTGTACCGGTACGAGGTGCAGCAGGTCGCCGAGACGGCGGCCCAGTTGCTGTGCACCCGAGCGCCCGAGGTGGCGCTGCGCGAGTGGATGGACCGGCTCGCCCAGTACGCGATGGCCAAGGCGGGGCTCGCGGACGCGCTGCGCGAGGCGACGACGGCCCGCGGCCAGCTCAAGAGCCTGGCGCACGGGCCGCTGACCGAGGCGGTCACGCTGCTGCTCACGGCGAACGAGCGGGCGGGCACCATCCGGCCGGGGGTCACCCCGGACGACTTCATGCTGGCGATCGCGGGGCTGTGGCTGGTCGACCCGCACAGCGACTGGCAGTCCCGCGCGGGACGCCTGCTCGATCTGGTGATGGACGGACTGCGGGCAGGAGCGCCTGGGCCGCCCCCGGGCGCGTAGCCGAGCGGGTCAGGACCGCTTGCGCGGCTTGCCGCGCTTGCCGCCCTGCTGCTTGCCGCCCTGCTTGGTGCCGGGCTTGGGACGGCCGCCGCCCCGTGCGGTGCGGTGCGCCGCGGGCGCCTTCCGGGCCCCGGTCGCGGCGGGCTTCTTCTTCTCCTGCGGGGGCTGGCTGCGGCCCCGGGAGCTGTTCACCGTCCGGCCCCGGACGATGCCGATGAAGTCCTCGACCTGCTCGGTGGTCCGCTCCTCGGGCCAGGCGAGCGCGACGTCCGATCCCGGCGCGTCCGTGACCGTGCGGTAGGTGAGGTCGCGGCGGTGGTGCAGCCGCGCCAGCGACTGCGGCACGACGAGCAGGCCCACGCCCGCGGCGACCAGCTCGACGGCGTCGGCCGTGGTGGCGGGGCGCTCGAACGCGGGCTGCCCGGGCGGGTTCTCCCAGTCCAGGACGTCGTCGAGGGGGTGCTGCACGATCTCGTCGGCGAGGTCGGCGAGGGTGACCTCCTCGACGGCGGCCACGACGTGGTCCTTGGGGACGATCACGACGGTGGTCTCGGTGTAGAGGGGGATGGCGCTGAAGAACGTACGGTCCACGGGCAGCCGTACGAGACCGGCGTCGGCGTCACCGCGCCGCAGCACGTCCGACACGTCGGCGGCGGCCACCGGGACGAGGGCGAGCGGGGTGCCGGGCAGGCGCTCGTTCCAGATCCGCACCCATTTGGCGGGGGTCGCTCCGGGAACGTACGCGAGCCGGAACGAAGGGGTCGCCGCGGGGTTCTCTTCCGTGCCTGTCACGCCGCAAGGCTACCCGTCGTGGTCGGAGCTCTCCTCCGCGCTGGATACCCTTGACCTCATGAGTTCGCACCAGAACGCCCAGACCATGAAGCCCGCCACGGCGGCGAAGAAGCTGGGCGTGTACCTCGAGGCCACGCCCGCCGAGTTCCGTGAGGGCGTCGTCTCGCGCAGTGAGCTGAGCGCGCTGCAGGCCGATCCGCCGCAGTGGCTGCGCGAGCTGCGCGAGAGCGGCCCGCACCCGCGTCCGGTGGTCGCGGAGAAGCTGGGCGTCTCCATCGCGGGTCTGGCCCGCGGTGGCGTCACCGAGCCGCTCACCACGGAGCAGATCGCCGCCCTCAAGGACGAGAACCCCGAGTGGCTGCAGAAGGAGCGGGCCACCCAGGCGGACGTCCGCAAGGAGAACGTCCGCGTCAAGAAGCTGCACGCCGAGCAGGCGGAGAAGCGGGCGGCGCGGGAGTCCCGGGACTGACCGACCCCTCACGAGGACGGCCGGGACGGATGCGTCCCGGCCGTTTTCCGTGTGCCGAGTCCCACGGTCCGTCGCTCGCCCGGGTCGCGGCGCAGCGCCAGGAGCCCGGCGAGAAGCAGCGCCCCGAGCACCGCGCCGGACGCCGCGGGCCAGCCGCCGGCCTCGATGAGGGGTGCGGCGAGGGCGGAGCCGACGACGCCGGCGAGGAAGTAGAGCAGCAGGTAGACGCCGCTGAGGCTGCCGCCGCGGCGCGGGTCGACGCCGAGGATGCGGGCCTGGTTGGCGGCCTGCGCGGTGAAGCAGCCCGCGTCGACGAGGGCCAGTCCCGCGGCGGTGACGGCGGGTGTGTCCAGGCCGGTGCAGAGCAGCGCGGCGCCGATGCCGGCCACGCCCATGCTCGCGCAGATCACCGCACGCGGCCCGAACCGGTCGCCGAGCCGTCCGGCGGCGGGCAGCGCGGCGAAGCCGAGGGCCCCGGCCAGGCTGTAGAGGCCGATGGCCGCGGCGTCGAGCGCGTACGGGGGTTGCGCGAGGCGCACGGTGAGCGCGACCCAGACGAGACTGAACGCGAAGTACCACAGGCTCCCGCTCACCACGGCGCGGCGCAGCGTCCGGTACCGGCGCAGCAGTCCGGGCAGTGCCGTCAGGGTCGCGAGATAGCTGCCGGTGGGCGTGGGCCGCTCCCCCGGCAGCCACAGCCACGCCCCGGCGGCGCACAGCAGGACGAGCCCGGCGAAGACGAGCAGCATGCCGCGCCAGCCGAGCGTGTCCGCGAGGGCGCCGCCGACGAGCCTGCTGAGCAGGATCCCGGCGGACATTCCGGCGGCCACGAGCGCGACGGCCGCCCCGCGCCGCTCCCCGGGCACGCCGCGCCCGGCGATCGTCGAGGCGCCCGCGCTGACGCTCGCGCCCGCGCCGACGACCGCGTACGCGACGAGCAGCGGGCCGAGTCCGTCCGCGGCGGACGCGAGCAGCAGGCCGGCGGCGAGCAGGGCGAGCTGGCCGGTGACGAGCCGGCGGGGCGCCGTGCGGTCGGCGAGCGGCAGCAGGAGGGCGAAGCCCGCGATGCAGCCGGCCAGCGCGGCGGTGGTGACGAGGCCGACGGCGGCGACGGACGTGCCGGTGTCGCGGGCGACGTCGCCCAGGGCGGGCTGCACGGCGTAGTTGTTGGCGAGGGCGATCCCGGCCGTGCAGGCGAGCAGCGCGACGCCACCGCGGCGCAGGCTCACGGCGCCTCGCCGCGGACCAGGACGACGGCGTAACGGCACTCCTGGTCGCTGGCGTTGACGAAGACGCACGGCGCGGGCCGTCCCAGCTCGACGGTGTCACCGGCGGCCAGCTCGTGCACCGTCTCGCCCTCGTGGAAGGTGAGCCGGCCGTCGATGACCCAGATGATCTGCCGGTGGAACGCGAACGCGGCGGCGGGGTACGGGACCCGGGCTCCGGCGGGCAGCCGGATCTCGGCCACTTCGGCCGGGAAGCCGGGGCCCGAGAGCTGCCGGCGCACGTAGCCGGTCTCCGGGTCGAGCCACCGGGGCGCCGCGTCGCCGCGCCGCACCCGGTCCGGGTCGGCCTCCGGGTCGAGCAGCGTGGCGACGCTCAGCCGGAACGCGGCCGACAGCTTGCCGAGGACCACGGCGGTCGGATTGCTCTCGCCCCGCTCGATCCGGTTGATCATCGCCCGTGAGACCCCGGACGCCTCGGCGAGCTCCGACAGGGTCCAGCGGCGCCGGTCCCGCTCGTCCCGGATGCGGGCGCCGATCCGCTCGACCAGGGGGTCTACGATGTTGGACATGAATCCACCATACGAGACGGGGATGCGGGCGGTGACGGTCCGCCCGGCACTCTCCCACGACCTGGACGCGGTCCTCGCCATCCGCAACCACGCCATCGAGCACGGGACGGCGCTGTGGACCGACACACCGCAGTCGCGTGACGAGGGTGCGGCCTGGCTCGGCGCGCACCTGGGCCGCGGCTCCGCGTACGTGGCCGAGCTCGACGGCGCGGTCGTCGGGTTCGGGGTGTACGGGCCCTGGAAGGACTACTCGGGGTTCCGGCACACGGTCGAGAACTCGGTGTACGTCGCCGACGGCCATCACGGGAACGGCATCGGGTCCGCCCTGCTCGCTGCCCTGGTCACGTCGGCCGGGGCGGCCGGCCTGCACGTCATGATCGCCGGGATCGAGGCGGGCAACGCGGCGTCGGTCCGGCTCC
The DNA here is from genome assembly GCF_053891275.1 of Streptomyces sp. YJ-C3. Lineage (NCBI taxonomy): Bacteria > Bacillati > Actinomycetota > Actinomycetes > Kitasatosporales > Streptomycetaceae > Streptomyces > Streptomyces sp. YJ-C3. Next base: position 5,616,953 of record NZ_CM132685.1, read on the forward strand.
ACGAGCGGCACGGCTTCGAGCACGCGGGCACGGTGCGCGAGGTCGGCACGAAGTTCGGCCGGTGGCTCGATCTGACGCTGATGCGGCTGCAGTTGAGCTGACCGCGGGCCATCCCGCCCGCACCAGCGTCGCGTGCAGCGCGCTCCGGGTGGTCTCGGGCAGCTGTCCGCCGTCCGTCCACTCCACGCTCTGCTCGGCGATCTCCCGGAGCTTGGTGTTGGTGTGCTGCGAGACCTCTTTCAGGACCTCCCAGCCCTGGTCCGGCTCGAGACGGCCGAGCACGATGACGACCCCGATCGCCTGATCGACGACGGCGTGCACCGGTGAACTCCCGTACCCGGTGCGCGGGGAACTGGAGCGACAGCGCGCCGGGCCGCGGCAGCGCGAGGGCGGGAACCCGGACGTCCGGGAAGCCCCGGGTGACGGGCGGACGGGCGGAGCCTGCCCGCCGCCCGCCGAGCAGCGACCGCGCGGATCACGCCGTGCCGCTGCCGGGCACCGCCTCGGCCCGCGGCTCCGCGGCGCCCTCCCGCGGGGCGTCCTGCCACCGGATGCGGGTGCCGCACAGGCAGACGACGGCCGCCGCGCCGGCGACGACGCCCAGCCCCCACACCAGACCGGCCCCGTCCGCGACAAAGCCGATGACCGGCGGTCCGGCCAGCAGACCGGTGGTGCCCATGGCGGCGACCACGGCAAGCGTGTCGGCGCCCTGCCGGGCCGCGGCCACGTACACGCAGGGGGTCACCGCCGCGATGCCCAGGCCGACGCAGGCGAAACCGATCAGCGCCGGGACGACGCCGCCGCCCAGCAGCGCGAAGGCGAGGCCCGCCGTGGCGAGCGCGCTGCCGGTCACGACGACTCTGCCGTCGCCCCAGCGGCCGCGCCAGCCGTCGGCGAAGAGCCGGGCGAGCAGCATCATGCCGGAGACCACGGCGATGCCGAGCGGCGCCAACGCGTGCGAGGCGCCTGCGACTTCCTGCATGTACAGCGTGGACCAGTCGTTCATGGCGCCTTCGGTGACGGTGCCGAACGCCATGGCCGCGCACATCCACAGCGTCAGCCGCGAGGGCATCGCCCATCTGCCCCGGCGCTTCTTCCCGCTCTTGTCCTCGGGCGCGGCGGCCGGCTCGTCGTCGGCGAGCAGTCCGGTCCTGGCGTACACGCCCAGGAGCACCAGCAGGGCCGCGGCGACGGCGAAGTGCCCGAGGAGGGAGGACGTGAGGGCGCTCATCCGTGAGGCGAGCAGCGCCGCGAGCAGCGAGCCGCCGCTGAACGTGGCGTGCAGGCGGGCCATCGTGGTCCGCTCGAACCGGGCTTCCAGAGCGGCGCCCTGGGCGTTCATGGCGACGTTGAGACAGCCCACGAGGACGCCGTCGACGCCCAGCACGAGCAGCGCGAGCGGGTAGTTGGGGACCTCGGCCAGCGCGAGGAGCAGCGCGGCGAGGCCGAGCGCCGACAGCAGGGCGAGCCGCCGCGAGCCGAGCCGCCGCATCAGCGGGTCCACGAGCGGGAACGAGACGACCGCGCCGATCCCCGCGGCCATCAGGAGCACGCCGACCTGGGCCGGGGTGAGGCCGAGGTCGGCCTTCAGCGCGGGGATGCGCGCGGCCCAGGTGGCGTACTGGAAGCCGAGGGAGCAGAACAGCGCGGCGACGGCCCGCTGGTGGCGTCGGAAGGGGTCGCGGGGGCCGGGGGCGGCATCAGGGATAGGGGACACGCACACCACTCACTTCGAGGGACAGGGACATGTAGACGGCGTTCGCGCCGTACTCGCCAGGGGTCACGACCCCGGGATGCGGGGTGAACCCGCGCGCCGACCAGAACGCTTCGGTCCCGCCGACGGAGACGAGGGACACGTGGTCGTACGCGTGGGAGCGCGCGGCCGTGAAGAGGTGCCGCAGGAGCTTGCGGGCGAGGCCCCGGCGCCGCAGTTCCGGCGCGATCACGAGGTCGTGGAGGTGCAGGTTGCGGGTCGGCGCGGTGGCCCGGCCGGCTCGCCCCAGGCCCGGGTAGGCGCCGTGCGGGTAGGGCAACGCCAGTGCGTAGCCGCCGAGTCGACTGCCGAGGTGCAGGGCGAAACAGGTGTCGGGCGAGGTGTCCCGCCGGGCGCGCAGGGCGGCCTGGCCCTCCGTCAGGCCGAGCCGGGTGTACGCGCGGGCCTCCAGGGCGGCGATGGCGGTCCAGTCGCGCTCGGCGATGCCGCGGATGCGGACGGCGTCGTTCATCGCGCGCCGCCGACGCAGGTGTGCGGGAGCGGGGCGAAGCCGTTGAAGCCGCGCGTCATGTAGCTGGCCGCGTAGGCGCCGCTGGCCAGCACCCACACGGGGTCGCCGGACCTGAGGTCCGCCGGCACGAGCACCGGGGCGGGGAAGGCGTCGTCGCTGTCGCAGGTGGGTCCGGCCACCCGGGCGGGCACCCGGTCCGCGTCGGGGTGCGTGGGGAAGACGAGCGGGTACTGCAGGGCGTCCGTCTCGTACAGGCCGTTGAACCGTCCGGCGCTCAGGTACAGCCAGCGCCGGTACGTGCCGTCGGGCCCGCGGCGCCGGGTCGTACGGACCACATGGGCGCGGACGGCGCCGTGCTCGGCGACGAGGTGGCGGCCCGGCTCCACGACGAAGTCGAGAGGGCCGCCGTGCAGGTCCCTGAGGTGCTGCATGCCGTCGCGGAGCACGGCGAAGATCTTGTCCAGGGGCGGGTCGAGGGGCGTGCCGTACCGGTCGGTGTACCCGCGTGCGGGCAGGCCGCCGCCGAGGTTGACGTGATCGAGGACCACGCCGCGTCGGCGCAGCGCCTCCAGGGTCTGCGCGAGGTCGGCGAACGCGTCCTGCCAGGCGTCCGCCGTCATCTGCTGCGACCCCACGTGCACGGACAGGCCCGCGGGGGTCAGCCCCGCCTCCCGGGCCGCGAGGAGGACGTCGACCGCGTCGGCGGGGGCGCACCCGAACTTGTCGCTCAGGCCCCACAGCGCCCCGTCGCCCGTGGTCGCGAGCCGGCAGAAGACGCGAGCTCCGGGGGCGTGCGCCGCGACGGCCCGGACGTCCTCGACGCTGTCGGTGGCGTAGTCGCGTACGCCCGAGCGGTGGGCGTGCGCGATGCTCCGGTCGGACTTCACGGTGTTGCCGTAGTGGATCCGCTCGACGGGGACACCGGCCCGGACCGCCTGGGCGATCTCTTCGGGTCCGGCCGCGTCGACGCCGATGCCGCGCCGCGCGAGATACCGGAGGACCTCGTCCACCGGGCAGGCCTTCAGGGCGAACCGCACGTGTACGCCCGGGAGTTCGCGCCGCAGTTCGGCGCAGCTCGCGCCGATGCCGTCGAGGTCGTAGACGAGCCGGTCCTCCGTGGCGGCGGCCAGTGCGTCGCGGAGCGGTCCCGTGGCCGTCATCGGGTCGGCTCCGCGCCGGGCACGGGGGTGGTGCGGGCCGCGTGGACCAGCGCCTCCCAGGACTCCGTCAGCAGGGCGAAGTCCTCCATGTCGCGGCGCGCCTCGTCGAGCAGCCGCTCGCGTCGCGCCGCGAGATGGTCGGCCAACTCGACATATCTGTGGCCGAGTTGCCGGTAGGAGGCGTCGAGGACGTCGAGCCGTCGGATGTTCTCCGTCCGGTCGAGCGTGGTGCTCTCGCGGACGAGAGCGGCGACGGCATCGGCCCGCACCTGCCCCCGGTCGTCCAGGAGCGCCGGACCGGCCTCGGCCATCCGCTCGTAGACGTGGTGCAGGTACAGCATCGACAGCAGGAACTTCGCGAAGCGCGTCTGGTACGCGAGGAATCCGGGGCCGGTTCTGCGTTCGGCGGTGTGGAAGTTGACGATGTCGCGGTTGTGCAGGACGCCCGGCAGCCCGGCGTCGTGCACGAGGTGGATGAGGAAGTAGTCGCTGCCGATCGTGTCGGTGGCGGGCGGCAGCGGCACGCGTTCGTGCACGTCGTGGAAGGCGATGTTGCACATGTCGACGCGCATGGGGTCGACGAGGGTGAGCAGCGACCGGTCGTGGGTGAACGGTTCGGTCCCGGCGCCGAGGAACGACTCGGCCGCGAGGTCCGCGCGCTGCTCGGCCGACCAGTGTCCGGGCGCCCACAGGCCGATGATCTCGGTGTACAGGTCGGGGCGCAGGGCCTGTATCTCGGCGACGTCCACGGAGAGTTCACCGACGAACGACGCGCCGACCATCGCCACCCGCCGGTCCCGGTGCGCGACGGCCAGGGCGGTCTCGTCGACCGACGCGGCGGCGTCGGCGGCCCTGCGTCCGAGGCTGCGCAGTTCGTGGTGCACGGGGAAGACGGGGCGGCCCTCGACGCTCTGGTAGCGGCTGTCCGAGTCCCTGCGGTGGACGGAGTCGCAGCCGAGCGCGGCCGAGAGCAGGAACGCCCGGTTGGTGCAGGCCCCGTAGGAGACGCGGTCCGGAAGCATCAGGTCGAGCAACAGCTCGGGCTTGGGGGTGTCGGCACGGGCGATGACCCGGCGAAGGAAGTCGCGCTGCCGCGCCTCGTCGAGGTGGTGGACGGCGATCCGCGGATCGGCGGGCAGGTGGCCCAGGACCTCGCGGTGCCGCTCGCGCACGGCCGCGTCGCAGGAGTCCAGGACCAGCAGCCGCACCTCGGCGTCGAACGTCTCCGCGGCGTACGCCGCTTCGTCGCCGAGGGCCCAAAGGGTGTCGGTGCAGGGCCTGTTGGTCGGCAGGGTCAGACAGATACGGGGCACGACGCCTCCTCCGCGGCCTCGCCCTCGCGCGGTTCGCGCCCGCCCCACGACTCCAGGCCGAGGAGCCTGGCGCCCAGGTCGGTGAGGTCGGCCGGGCCGTACCGGAGCGATTCGGGGCGGACCGCGTCGCCGAGCAGGGTCGGGTTCCAGTCCGGGGTGCTGAGGGTGCGCCAGGAGTCCACGCGGGAGCGGCGCAGCGTCTCGTGGGTCTCCAGGGCGGGCATCATCGACAGGTACTGGACGGCCCGGACGCTCGCGTCGGAGGTGTTGGGCGCGACGCCGTGCGCCAGCATGCCGTTGAAGATGAGCAGGTCACCGGCCGCCAACTCCGGCCGCACCACGGGCATTTCGTCGCGGTCGATGCGGGGCCGGATGGGGTCCCGGTCCGCCGGCTGGAGGGCGGCCCATCGGTCGAAGCGCCGGAACAGCTCGGGGCAGCACTGGAATCCGCCGGTCTCGGCGCTGGTGTCGTTCAGCGCGATGATCCCCTGCACGCGCTGCGGCAGCACGCTGGAGGTGGTGTCGACGTCCCAGTGGAGCTCGATGTCGAAGCCCTGCTCCGTGGGCGCGATCAGTTCGCGGGAGCGGTTCTTGATGTTGGGCGGGTTGAGGTTGAGCCGGTCGAGGGTGACCCACAGTTCCTCGCTGTCCCATACGTCGACGAACGCGTCGTAGACACGTGGGGACTGGCGGCTGTTCCACAGGAGCTGGTGGTGGTACGCCTCCACGAAGCCGTAGACGTGCAGGTCCCGGTCGAGGTCCGTCCGGAACTCCCGCTCCTGGTACCAGGTGTCGGGCCGGTCGGGATCGATGCCCTGGAACTCCCAGGTGAAGTCGAGGAGTTGACGGGCGGCCGCGGCGGGTATCGCCTGCTTCACCACGACGTAGCCGTAGGTCTGCCAGAAGGCGAAGTCCTCCGGCGAGAGCACTCTGAGCGGCCGCTTCTTGTCCAGGTGGCGCAGCTGGGTCTGGGCGAGGTAGGTCTCGCCGTCCGCGCTGAGGTAGGGGACCTCGCCGGCGGCGCGGTGGAGGTAGGGGGCGGGGGGTGTCGTGCGGTGTTCCAAGGCTCGATCCTTCGGTGCAACCGCGTCGACCGTCGGGCCGACAGGTACTGGAGTGCGGTTCTGAGGCTGGTGAGGCCTGAGTGATGCGAGTGGATGCCTGCTGGATGAACTGGTGCTGTGGAGTGGGGTGGTGGCGGGTGATGTCGCACGGAGGGCGACCGGTGGCCGCCCCCGGGGAAGGCTCCCGGGGGCGGCGGTCCAGGGCGGTCGGGACGGAGCGCTGAACGCGTCCGTCGGCGAACCGGCGTGCCCTCAATTTGGACTAGACCAACGGAGGCTGTCAACACCGGACGTGACCGCGCCGCCACCGTGGCCGCCACGACACCCGCACGTCATTCGGCCTTCCGACCTGCGTCAACTCGGCACTTGACGCGACGGGTTGGGCGGGTGGATGTTAGTGGTCTACACCACGAGGACAGCCCCTCGGGATGTGCGGCCGGCTCTTCGCCGCGCATCCAGAGGGGCTGTCCCGGAGGGCTGTCTCGTTGTTGGGTCTCTCGGTGCAATGGGTGTCTGGGCGCCGGGCGCCATGGTGCGGTGCAGGGGCGCGGCTCAGCTCACCGCGCTCTTCAGCAGGTCGACGATCCTCGCCTCGTCCTGGGCGGTCAGTCCCGTCAGGGCGTAGGACGTCGGCCACATGGTGCCCTCGTCGAGCTGTGCCTGGTCGCTGAAGCCGAGCGTCGCGTACCGGGCGTTGAACTTCGCCGCGCACTGGAAGAAGCAGACGACCTTGCCGTTCCTGGCGTACGCGGGCATCCCGTACCAGAGCTTCGGCGCGAGCTCCGGCGCGTTCTCCTTGACCAGGGCGTGGAGCCGCTCGGCCGTGCCCCGGTCCGGCTCGGCCATCTCGGCGATCTTCGCGATCACGGCGGCCTCGTCCTGTGCCGCCTTGTCGGCGCGCGATCCACGGCGCGCCGATGTCTTCAGCTCCTGGGCGCGCTGCTTCATCGCGGCGCGCTCCTCGTCGGTGAAGCCGTCGTACGAGCCGGCGGCCGTGGCGGTCTTCTCGGCGGTGTTCTTCGTCATGGTGGTTCCCTTTCGCGTACGCGGATCCAGATGGTCCAGCGGGCCTGGCGGATCTAGCGGATCTAGCGGATCTGCAAGTGGCATGGGCTTGGAGGAGTTGGTCGGGTGCTCGGTCCGGGGCGGGGCCGGGTCCCGGAGGCCGGGGCCGGGGGCCGGAGGGGGCGGCTGCTGTCAGCCCCAGGCGCCGACGATCTGGCGGGTCGTGGCGTTGAGGCGGTTGAACAGGTTGGTGACGCCGATCATCAGGACGAGCGCGGCCAGTTGCTTCTCGTCGAAGTGGGTGGCGGCCGCGTCCCAGATGTCGTCGCTCACCGCGTCGGGACGGTCGGCCAGCCGCGTCGCGGCCTCGGCGAGCGCGAGCGCCGCGCGCTCCGGCTCGGTGAAGTACGGGGCCTCGCGCCAGGCGGCGATCGCGGCGAGCCGCTCGTCGCTCACCCCGGCCTTGCGGGCCGTCTTCGCGCCGCCGTCGACACAGGCGCTGCAGCCGTTGATCTGGCTGACCCGCAGATGGACCAGTTCCAGCGTCTGCCCCTCGACCCCGCCGGCGTGCACGGCCTTGAAGAGCTGCTGGATGGAGGACATCGCGTCCGGCAGGACGGCGGCGGGGTTCTGCATGCGGGACTGCATCTGCATCGCGGTTCGCTCCTCGTTGCGGGAAGGTGCCCCGTTTCCGTCGGGGCGTGAGTCCATATCAGCCGGATCCGCTCGCCCCGACCACGGCGGTGGGACACCGTGGGACAGGTGAAACAGCCTTGAGCAGCGGCGACTTGGCCAGGTAGTTTTCCGTCGGGGCGGGACACGGGGCACCGCATGAACGGCGGGGCCCTCTGATGGAACGGCGGGGGCAGCTGGTGGACGGACAAGAGAAGCACCGGACAGCGCAGGCCGACCCGGTCGTCGAGCTGGCCGACCGGCTGCGCCGGATCCAGGACCTGTCCGGGCTCGGCGTGCGGGCCCTCGCACGGGACGCCGGGCTCAGCTCCTCGTCGCTGTCGCGCTATCTGGGCGGGCAGACCGTGCCTCCCTGGCCCGCGGTGATCGCCTTGTGCCGCCTGGTGAAGCGTGATCCCCGTCCCCTGCGCCCGCTGTGGGAGCGGTGTTCCAGTCCGCTGCCCGCGCCGCCGAAGTCCAGCCGTCTGGTACGGCCGAGGCCGCGCAACGATCTGCCGCGCGACGCGGCCGACTTCACCGGGCGCGAAGCGGAGCTCGCCGCCGTGCTCAGCGCGGTGGACAGCCATCGGGTCGTCGCCGTCGACGGCATGGCCGGGGTCGGCAAGACCTGTCTGGCGATGCACGCCGCCCACCGGCTCGCCGCCGACTACCCGGACGCCCAGCTCTATGTGGACCTGCACGGATTCACCGAGGGCCGGGAACCGCTGGACCCCGAATCCGCGCTGCGCATGCTGCTCGGCGCGCTCGACGTCCCGTCCGAGAAGGTCCCGCGCGAGGGCGTCGAGCAGCTCGCCGCGTGCTGGCGCTCCGAGCTGGCCGGCCGCCGGGTCCTCGTGGTCCTCGACAACGCGGCCGACGCCGACCAGGTCCGCCCGCTGCTGCCCGGCGCCGGAGCGTCCGTCGCCCTGATCACCAGCCGCAACCGCCTCCTGGGTCTGGACGAGGTGCCCCCGGTCTCCCTCGACGTGCTCAGTCCGCGGGAGAGCGCGGACCTGCTGGCCCGGGCCAGCGGTGAGAGCGCCAACCCGGACAGCCGGCTGGTCCGGGATCCGGAGGCCGCCGCCGAGGTGCTGCGCCTGTGCGGGCATCTGCCGCTCGCCCTCCGGCTGGCCGCGGCCCGGCTGCGGCACCGGCCGGGCTGGACCGTGGGCATCCTCGCCGAGCGGATGGCCGAGGGGGCGAGCGATTTCGACGCCGAGTTCAGCGCCGCTTTCGCCATGTCCGTACGGCAGTTGGACCGGGCCCGGGCCCGCCTCTTCCGGATGCTGGGCCTGCTGCCCGGCGGATCCTTCGACGAGTACCTGGCGGCGGCTCTCGTGGACGTGCCGCTGGGCAGCGCGCGGACGATGCTGGAGGACCTGGTCGACGCGCACCTGGTCCAGCAGCCGACGCCCGGCCGCTACCGGCTGCACGACCTGGTCCGTCAGCATGCCCGCCGGGCCGGAGCGGAACAGGACTCGGCGGCCGAGCGGGAGCGGGCGCTGGGCCGCTTCCTCGACTACTACGTGCACGCGGCGGCCGCCGCGGACGCCGCGATGCCCTTCCTGTCCCCCGCCCTGCCGCCCTCCGCGGGCCTGCCCCCGGCCGCGCTGCCGCGGTTCCCGGACAAGAACGCGGCGCTCGCCTGGCTCGTCACGGAGTACGCGAACGTCGTGGCGGCCTTCGAGACGGCGGCCGCCGTCGGCGCCGACGCGCACGTCCGCGAACTGCCCCGCTTCCTGCGTGCGTACTTCGCGCGCCGCTGCGGCACGACGCACCTCAACGCCCTGTTCGAGCGTTCGGTGGCGGCCGCGGAACGCCTGGGCGACCCGCTTCACCTGGCGCTCGCATACTGCGACTTGGGTTTCGCACGCTACAACGCGGGACGGACGACGGAGGCGGAAGCCGCGTACGAGACGGCACAGTCCTGGCTGTCACAGTCCGACGACCTGACCACTGAGGCCGAACTCGCCCTGCGTCGGGGTTACTTGAAGTGGGACGAGGGAGACACCGAGGAGCCGCTCGAGCTCTTCGGCCTGGCAGGCAAGCTGTACGAGCAGGCCGGCAGTCCGGCGGGCTCGGCCCACGCTGCCGCGGCGGAGGCCTGGGCGATGCTGCAGCTGGGCCGACATGAGGAGGCCGCGCAACGGGCCCGTGAGGTAATGGAATTTCCCCACGCCGACCCCGCGTGGCCGCCCACGCTGACGGCCCGGATCACGCTCGGCGTCGCCATCGCCGACGAGGAGCCCGACGCGGCGGCGCGCCACCTCGATCAGGCACTGGCGCTGGCCCGCGAGGACGGCCACCTCAACAACGAAGCCTGGTGCCTCAACTGCCTGGGCGTCGCGCTGCGCCGCATGGGCCGCTACGACGAGGCCCTGACCCGCCACCGCGAGGCGTTCGCCCTGCTGGACGAACTGTTCGAGGAGCACTGGAAGGTGCGGTTCCTCAACGGCTACGCCGAGACCTGCCGCCTCGCGGACCTCCCCGACGAGGCCCTGCGTCTGCACCGCCGCACCCTGGAACTGGCCCCGCCCCTGGGATACCGGCTGGAGGAGGCGCTGGCCCACGAGGGCCTCGCGCTCCTCCTCGACCCGACCGACCCGACGGCTGCCGACCAGCACCGGGAGGCGGGGCGGGCCCTACGCGAGGGCTTTCCTCCCCTCGAATTCAGAGCATGATGAGCAGCCGCGTATTCGGCTTGAGTTTCCTGTTCACCGAACGGCTCTGCACGTACACCTCCAACTTCGGATTGTTCCCCGCCTTCACGGAGACGGTTCCCTGCACCCCCGTACCGAACAGAAGACTGCGCGCCGCATCACCCGTATAAGCGCGGTCGGTGTCCTTCTCGACCACGATGACTTCCTTGTTCTGCTGGACCTGAGCTCTGGCACCCAACTGGTAGTAGCAAGCGCCCCGTTCGTAGGCCACGCCCGGATGCGAATTCACGAAGGGGCGGATCTCGATCTCCTTGTCGACCTTGAGAAGCCGGTACCTGTCGGCCGGAATCGGTTCGAGATTCGCCCGCACCTCGTCGACGGATATGTCCTGACCGACGGCGAAGAGATTCTTCGTGCCGCGCACGCCCTGCTCCCGTCCGCGGAGGAAGCTGGTGGCGGCGGCGCGCACGGTGCCGATCGCCTCCTCGACGCCCTGCTGGGAATCCGCGTCCCAGATGGCGATGTTCCCCGCGGGGAAGCCGTAGTTCTGGGCGGTGCGCTTGGCCAGGGAGTTCGGCACGAGGATCGCCGACGTCCAGTGGACCGGCAGCCCGTTCATCTTCGCCGTGATCCGGTCGAGCCAGGGGCCGAGGATGGTCATGTCACCGTCGTGCCGTACGTCGCCGCCGGAGGCGTTCTCCTCGCCGTCCGTCACGACGATCTGGAGGAAACTGTGCTCACCGTATTCCTCCCAGATGTGCCCCAGGTCGTCCAGGGACTTCACGGAGGCTTCTATCAGTGCCGTGGCGCCATTGCGCACCTGGTACAGCCCCCGCATGGAAGGAAGGTGCTTCACGTCCATGTCCCAGACCAGGTTCTCCACCTTGTGGTCGAAGGAATAGAGGCTGATCCGGGTCTCGTGACCGAGGCTGTCCGACTCGGCTTTCAGGCCGGCCACGAACTCGTCCACCACGCGGATGAGCTGACTCTGGTGCGGACGCATCGAACCCGAACAGTCCACTACCAGCGCGACGTGATTCACCTTGTGCTGAATCCTGTTTGCAGACACGTCTGTGCTCCCCCTCCGGCGTTCCCCGAGTGATGTATTCACTCTATGGGGAGGCACTGACAATGGCCTTTGACGCTCGATCACCTGCAAGCGTCGAGGGCCGTGCCTGGTATCGGCCGAGTCGCCGCCGGTGACGACGTTTGGCTACAACCGCCCGTGACCGCGCCGCGGTGGACCCGGGCTCCCTCGTCAGGAACCGGCGAGAAAGGACAGCCGAACCTTCCGCTCAGGGTTGTCCCGGTTCGTGTCCGCGAATCTCCGTTAAGACAACCCCCAGGCTATCCCGGGCATGGCGGGGACATCAGTTGAGTTCTGGGCGGAAGCGAACCACGGCTGGAGCGGCGTGCGGTTGATGTCAAGGAGCAGCGGTCTCAGGTCGTCGTGCCGACGGATGAAGTCTTTGATCGCGCAGTCGTCGTCCCAGTCCTCTCCGTACAGGTCCTCCCAGGCATTGCTCCCGGGCCGGAGGTAAAGCGGACGGCGTCGGCCACGGCCTGCGAGACAGAGGTTGAGATGTCCACGGCGGCGGTGGGCGGCAAGGTGAGCAGGTCCGGGACTGCGGCAAGGGTGAGGGCCAGCGGGTCGCTCGCGGGCTCGGGGTGCCCAGCACGGTCACCGCGTCCTCAGTCGGCACTTGGTCCTTCAGCAGGTGAAGGTCCCCGCGAGCACCTCCAGGGTGTCGGCGTTGCCGGGCTGCTCAGAGACCACCACGATCGAGTAGCTGCTGGCGCTCCGGTCGCACTCGAAGCGGGCATATGGGGAGGGGATGGTCTCTTCGAGGTGCATGGGGTCTTCTTCCTTGTCGGGCGTCGTCCGGCGGGGCGGGCCGGTGCCGACGGCGCTCCTCTTCCGCACCCGCAGGCAGGGAAGGACACGCTTGCGCACCGGATCGGCCGAGGCATGCCTTCCACGCGGCCAGCGGCACCCGCAGGTCGGCTCACGGCAGGGGGGTCAGAATCCCCCGGCGCTGCAATTCCCGGATGTGTTCGGCTGCCCTCTGCGGAGCGGTGCCGCCTGTGACGAGCACTCCCGCCTCCAGATTCCTGCGTACCCCGGATTCCGTCAGGTTGGCGCTGCCCACCAGCAGGATGCGGCGATCAGCGACGGCCAGTTTGGCGTGTTGTCGGGCATGCTCGTGCCCGCGTGCCGCGGGGGCCCAGTGCTAGAGTCTCAGGCCGGGCACCGAGGCGAATGCCGTGGCCGGCTCGGGTCCGCCGAGCAGTCCGGCCGCGCCTTCCCGGGTCTCGACGACGACGTGCACGTCGACGCCGCGTGCGACGGCCTCACTCAGGGCGGATATGAGCGGAGGGTAGCGGCGGGCCGCGTAGGCCATGGCCAGGAATTCGGAGCGGGCCCCGCCGACGACCTCGGTAAGGACGCGTGTGGTCGCGCGTACCGGCACGCCCGGTGTGGCCGGTCCGCTCCATACCGTGCGCACTTCGGCTTCGTCCCTGCGCCGGGACCGCCCCGCCACGAACCCACGAAGGTAGGCGGCGGCCTCGGCCGACGGAACGTGATTGCTCTGAACTGCCTCGTACAGCGCCCGGATCGCATCGCCGACGGCCGGGGCCTGGAACAGGAGCAGTGCATACTCCAGGCTCCGGCCGCGAGCGAGCACCCCCGCCAGGTCCTTGGCCCGGGATGGCCCGAGCAGGACGACCGCCTGCTCTGCCGCCGCCTCGAAGTCCCGACGGCTCACGGCCGCAGGTTCACCGGCGTCAGCACCTGGTCGGTGTCGTCGCCGAGCGGGACGAGGAAACGGCGGTCCAGGAAGCGGTTGCCGCGTTCGCAGGTCGTCTCGGAGACGAAGAGGCAGACGTGGCAGGCCGCGCCGTGCAGGTAGTCCGCGGGGTCCTTTGGCAGCCGTTCGGCGCAGAGCGGGTCGGAGGAGCAGCGAGCCGCGTCCTCCAGGGCTCTGCGCACGATCCGTTCGAAGTGGGTGTCCTCGGTGAGCGAGACGAGGCCGCCCAGGGTGCCCTCGGAGTCGGGAACGGCGGTGTAGATGAGGATGCCGGTACGGGTGTTCTCCTCGTCTCCGGCGTAGATACGTTCGCCGGGGCTCGCCGAGCTGTAGCCGCATTCGAGGGCGATGGTGCGGATCAGCAGGTGGGACAGGGTGTGCAGAGCTATGTAGCGTTCGCCCGGCCAGCCGCGCATGGGATCGAAGGGGCCTGTGATGCGGTCCGACTTCCGGTTGCTGCGGAACCGGCCGAAGGCTTCCCGGTGCGCCGCCATCTGCGGCGACTTCTGCATCCGGTCCTCCCACTCGGCCATCAGGTCCTCGCGCACCCGCAGGAAGATGCCCTCACCGCGGACCTCGCTGGCCGGCACCCAGTTCTGCGAGGTGCGGGAGAGCCTTACGAGCGTGGCGATCTCGTCGGATTCAGGGTCGGGGGCGTCGAGGCGGGTGAAGCCGACCAGCGCGCGTGCCTCCCGAAGCCGCTGCACCTGGCGGACGTCCGCGAGCAGTCCGTCAAGGGGCGTGGGGACGGTGACGCTCTCCATCGCGAAGTCGTCGGTGGGATCGGGTACGTGCGGCGCGGCGAGGACTTCCCATTCGGGGCTGAGCAGGTCGGCCGTCGCCTCGGTGACCTGGTTCTGCTGTCCGGTGGCGCCCTGCCTGCGGGCCTCGACGGCGGCGATCAGCGCGTCCGGGTCGTACTCCTTGAGATAGGTGAACTGCGGCATGGCGCACAGGGCGTCGTAGACGGGACGGGAGGTGACGTTCTGCAGTTCCACCCAGCGTTCCTCGACGAGTTCGGTCAGGTCCTGGTTCCTGCTCGGCGGCAGGGCGAGGGCGCTGAGCGTCATCGGGAACCACTGGTTGGAGGCGCCCGCCACCATCAGGGTGGCCTCGCGGTCGCAGCCGTCACTCTCGAAGGCGGACAGGTGCGGGTGGCGGCCGCGGCAGGCGGGCAGCTCGGCGCGGCCCCGCTCCCCCATCGCGTCGCGGATGTTGCGCTTCTCCCCGCAGGCGACGCATTCGAGGGTGACGTTGGCCGCCTGGTTGCCTCCGTGGTCCTTCATCCGCATCAGCGGTCGGGGACTCTTCGCGCACACGTTGCCGCGGTGCACGAACATCGCGTACGGGAACTCGTCGAGGTGTCCGTTCGTGCAGACCAGGGTGAAGCGTGCGGTTACGGCGAGCAGCCTGCCGAACTTGCAGTCGCTGTGGGCGAACTTCGCCTCGTGCGGGGTGCGCGGGTTGTTGTTGAGGAAGGTGAAGGCGTCCGCGTCGACGGGGGCGAGCAGGTTGCACGCGGTGCAGCGCAGCCACTGCGGGAAGGGCGTGACGGGGACGCCGATGCCCTGCGCTGCCCAGTCCTTGGGGGCGCCGTCCGCGCCCTCCATCCAGGGAGCAGAGCGCAGCTCGCTGATCTGGGCCCGTCCGTAGAGCTGGAGGGCCCGGTTGACGGCGGTGCGCAGCCGGGGTTCCTCGATGAGGTAATCGTCCGGGAGTAGCCCTGTGTGGCTCCAGAACTCGAGCCCCGTGACGAGGACGGAGAAGTTGGGCAGGTCGACGAGCGCACCCACGCGGGCCGTGTACATGAGGTGGCTGGGGCGTGCCGCGCCCACACGCCGGTAGTAGTTGCCGCTCATCGCCCTCCCTTTCCTGCCGCCTCGGCGGCGTCCCCGTACTCGTCGGCGTCGACCTGCGCGCCGCCGTCTCCACCTTCCCCACCCGTGCCCTCGGCGTCATTACCGCTCGCGGCCGCAAAGTGCCAGGCGGGACCACCGTTGGTGGGCTGGTCCACGAAGTTGCCGCCGCCCGGCAGCAGCAGGTTGAGTTCGTTCTCGGTCTCCCGCATGGACATGGGCACGGTGAGTTCGTCCCAGCGTGAGCCGTCGGCCCGGTGGAGGAGCCCGGTGACCAGGGCGTCCTTCTTCTCCTTGCGGTAGCCCTGGACGCCGCCGCTCTCGCGCCGTTCCTCCCATCCGTCCTTCAAGGCTTCAATCCGTTCGGTCAGGTAGTCCTGGGCGCGCTGCCCGCCAACGGCGGTCCGCCCGTTCCAGCAGCCGCTGTTCGACCTGCTGGGCGAGTTCGCCGTAGAGATCTACGTGCTGGGCATCGGTGTTGCGGGAGTACTCGTACGCGGCCTGGCGCAGCGCCGCGATGTACGTGGGTGCCGTGCCCCGGTCGAGCGCGCGGCGCGTGAACGGCGTGACCGACAGGGCTTCGACCTGGCGGTAGAAGGTCGCGTGGTAGTGCGCGAAGTCCTCAAAGTGCGCCAGGTCTCGCGGGCGGGACCAGTTGTAGAGGGTGACGACCAGTCCGGGCCGGCGCGCGTCCCGGCCGACGCGGGAGGACGACTGGATGTACTCGGCGGTGTTCTTGGGCTGACCGACGACGAGCATCAGGCCGAACCGGGAGACGTCGACGCCGACCTGGAGCATGGAGGTAGCCAGAACGACATCCACGGCCCGCTGCTGCACGGGCGTCATACGGGCCCGCGGTTCGCGCTTGTCCCGCCGGGCCGCCACGTACTCGGCGGCAAAGGCCTTGCGGCGCTTCGAAGTGTCCCGTTCCGGGTCGAAGGGGGACTCCAGCCGCTTGAGGGTGGCGCTGATGTCCGCCGAAGAGATGCGAGAAGTCAGTTCCTGGATGGTGAGCATCCAGGATTTGGTGGGAATGCGGTCCGCGATCGTGTCGTACCCCTTGCGGCCGCCGTTGGCGCGGACGCGGGTGGCAGTACAGCAGCACGCGGCGCCGGTCCGGGTCGTAGTTCATGTTGGAGTGGGCGGTCAGGCTCTGCCCGCACCAGGGGCAGCTAAGGACCTGGATGACCCGCGCGTGCTTGTCGCTGACGCTCTCCCGGGACCCCGCGATCTGTTACTGGGCCTCGCCGAACCAGTTGGGCGATACCGAGGTTCCCACCCACAGTCCGATACGGAACGGGGTGGCGCCCCAGCGCCGGTCGCGCGGGTACTCCTCGCGGCGCAACACTTCGCGGGCCTCGGCTGCGCTGCCCACGGTGCCCTGGAACCTGCGCAGGGCGAAGTGTACGCGGCGAGGCCAAGGTAGGCCTCGGTCTTGCCGCCACCGGTGCCCTGGCAATGCCATATGCGGCCGACCCCCGTGACCTGACGACAGAGCCCTCTCGGGCTTCGCGGCAGACAGCTCGTTCAACTGCCCTAGGATCTTCAGCAATCACTTACGCGCTGTCATGTCACGTAGACGTACGAGCTTGGGGAGGCCCGGCATGTCTCGGGGAGAGCGCATCGCCGATCGTTATGAGTTGTGCACTCCGATCGGCCACGGAGCGATGGGCGAAGTGTGGGAGTGCACCGACCTGCGCCTTAAACGGCAGGTCGCCCTCAAGTTCATCCGTCCGGAACTCCTCGGCTCCGACGATGAACGGCAGCGCGTCATCCGGCGCTTCCGGCGTGAGGCCGCCGCTCTCGCCGGGGTCGACCATCCCCACGTCGCGACCGTGCACGACGCCGGTGAGTGGAAAGCGATGCAGTATCTCGTCATGCAACTCGTGCCGGGCGTGGCGACTGTGGCGGATCTCCTGGCGGAGCATGGTCCGCTCACGGTGAAGGCAACCGCCGCCGCGGGCGCGCAGATCGCCGCCGGACTGTCTGCCGTACATGCGGCAGGTCTCGTACACAGGGATCTCAAGCCGCAGAACATCATGGTTGCACCCGACGGCATCTTGAAGATCATCGACTTCGGTCTGGTGGCCGTACCCGGCGCTACGCCCATACGGTTGACCGCCGCCGGAGAGGAAATCGGCGCACCGGACTATCGGGCCCCAGAACAGGAAGGCGGTCCCCATTCCCACGTCGATCACCGGGCCGATCTCTACTCACTGGGCTGTGTACTGCACTTCATGTTGACCGAGAAGCCCCCGTTCACCGCTCCGACACCAGCGCTCATCGTGCTGGCGCACCGCAACAGTGCGCCCCCAACCTTCACGTCACTCCGTCCCGACGTCCCACCGGAGCTCGAAGATCTGGTCGTCCGGCTCCTTGCGAAGAACCCCGACGAGCGGCCCGCCGACGCCGCCTCGGTGAACTCCCTCCTGGCCCGCCATGTCCCTTCGTCCGCACCTGACGCATCGTGGGATTCGGTTCCGGCAGCGGGTATGGACGTCACGCGGCCGTTCCGGCTCCCATCCTCTCCGCGACCGCCGGCAGCCCGGGTCGACGATGGAGTGCGGGAGAGCCGATGAGGGACCAGCACATGGCGACAGGCGAGCTGATCGACAACCGCTACGAGCTGGCGGAGCTGCTCGGCAGAGGTGGCATGGGCGAAGTGTGGGCGGCGTACGACCAGCGGCTGGACCGGTCCGTGGCGGTAAAGTTGCTGACACCGCAGACGACTGTCTCCGGGATGCCGCGCCACCTCGATCCGCAGGACCCCGCCGTCATCCGCTTCACCAGAGAAGCCCGGCTGATGGCCAAGCTGGAGCATCCCTATGTACCGGTCATCCATGATGCGGGTACTCATCGAGCGAGCTGGCTCTACCTGGTGATGCAGCGCGTGTACGGGCACACGTTGGACCGGCTCGTGGCCCGGCGCGGGCCCTTCCCCGTGGAGTGGGCCGCTGCGGTGGGCGCCCAGGTGTGCTCCGTACTGGCCCAGGCTCACGGACGCGGGTTCGTCCACCGGGATCTGACGCCCCGCAACGTGATGCTCACTGCGGACGGCACCGTCCGCGTCCTCGACTTCGGTATCGCCACCGCGCTGCAGCCGCCGGACGGCCCACGGTTGACGAGCGCCGGCATGGTGGCCGGAACTCCGGGCTTCATCTCGCCCGAGCAGGGCAAGGGGCAGGCGGCGACCCCCCTCAGTGATCTGTACGCGCTGGGCTGCGTGCTGTACGAGATCCTGGGCGGACGACCGCCGTTCACCGCCGACGAGCCGCTGGCCCTGGTGGTCCGGCACATCGCCGATACCCCGGTGCCCCTTGACCGGCTGCGCGACGACGCGCCGACGGAACTGTGCGAGCTGGTCTCCCGCCTGCTTGCGAAGAGTCCCGAGGATCGTCCAGCGGACGCGGCTGAAGTCCGGGAAGTCCTCGCGCCCTGGGCCGAGCAGGCAGTGCCGAAGGCCGCCCGGGCGGGTGCTCCGGGGCCCGGCTCCGCCACCGCACATCTGCCACGTGGCGACGCAGAGCTTCCAGGCAATCCCCCTCCGGACGGGGAACGCGCACCCTCCCCGGAGCACACTCCGGCCCCGGCACCCGCAGTGCTGCCTCCCGCTCGAACGCTGCAACCGCGGTCCCCCTCGGGAGCCGGGTCGCCCGTGCCCTCGGACCCGGAGGACCTGCGTGAGCACGCGCAACGCCTTGCGGCCGAGGGGCGACTGTCCCAGGCGCTGGAGCTGCTGGGCAGGGATCTCGTCGCGGCGCTGCCCCTCTTCGGCTCATCCCATCCGGAGGTCGTCTCCCGCAGGCTGGCCATCCTGCGGTTGCAGTTCGAGGCGCAGGAGCTGCAAGCGGCGCGCGACGGTTGTCTGGAGCTCGCGGAAACCCTCGCGTCGGCCCGTTCCGCGCCGTATGCCGACCTCGCGGCGTGCCGGGTGATGGCTGCCCGCTGTCTCGGCCGTCTCGGACACAACACCGCCGCTCTCCAGGAGCTTCGTCAAGCGCTCGATCTCCAGAAGGAGGTACTTCCCCCCCTACATCCGGAGGTATTGGAGACCCGGCGGGAAATCGCCACCCTTCTGGCAGGCGCGGGCTCGGCCGACGAAGCCCTGGAGGCTCTGCGCTCTCTCGCCGAAGATCAGCGGACCGCGCTGCCGCCGGACCATCCTGCCCATGCCGAGGTGGAGCGCCTAGTCGGCCGGCTGGGCCGATTGACCCGCACCCTCCATCTCCCACAGTAAGCCCGGGGCAGCCCCTCACCATCGGAAAAGTATCTGCGTGAACTGAGTCAACGAACGAATCACTCGCTAGTATGAGGCGCTCCGGTAGGCACCGCCGTCTCGCCGATAGTGGAGGATGTCCGCATGCCCGGTACCACCCGTACTTCCAAAGCCTCCACAATCGTCGCGCCGCCCGAGGAGAACGCTCTCGTCCAGGTGCGCGGCCAGAACTGGGTGGTGTCCGGTGTCGAAGCTGCCCCGGTCGGCGATGTCACCCTGGTGCATCTGCAGTCCGTCGCCGACGGCCGCTACGGCGACACCCTGTCCGTCATATGGGAGGTCGAGCCCGGACGCCGCGTGTTGCCTGCCGGCTCCCTTCCCGACGCCTCCGCGGGGGCGTTCGACCCGCCGGAGCAGCTCGCCTCCTTCCTCGACGCCGTCCGCTGGTCCGCCGTCGCCTCCGCGGACGTCAGGACACTCCAGGCACCCTTCCGCTCCGGGGTGGCCATCGAGCCGTACCAGCTGGAACCGGTCGCACGCGCCGTCGGCGCCCCCCGCGTCAACCTGCTGCTCGCCGACGACGTCGGCCTCGGCAAGACCGTGGAGGCCGGGCTGGTCGCCGAGGAGCTGCGGCTGCGCGGTCGGGCCCACCGCATCATGGTCGTCTGCCCGGCGGGGCTCACCCTCAAGTGGCGCGACGAGATGGCGGACAAGTTCGGCCTCGACTTCACCGTGGTCGACTCGGCCTGCTGCGCCGAGCTGCGCCGCACGCACAGCAGCGCCGCCAACCCGTTCCGGGTGTTCCCGATGACCATCGTGAGCCTTCCCTGGCTGCGTACGCCCAAGGCGCAGAGGCTCATCGACGAGGTTCTGCCGCCCGGCGGGTCCACGGAGCTGCCGGGCCGCCCCGGACGCCGTACCTTCGACCTGCTGATCCTGGACGAGGCGCACCACGTCGCCCCCAGCGCGCCCAAGCAGATCTACGCCGTCGACTCCCAGCAGACCAAGCTGATCCGGCGACTCGCCCCCCACTTCGAGCACCGGCTCTTCCTCTCCGCCACCCCGCACAACGGCTACCAGGACTCCTACACGGCGCTGCTGGAGCTCATCGACAACCAGCGCTTTTTCCGCAGTGTCGAACCGGACAAGGCCGCCCTCGACGACACCGTCGTACGGCGGCTGAAGAGCACCGTGACCAACGAGGACGGCAGCCCGCGCTTCCACGCCCGCGAGTCCCAGGCGCTGCCCGTCGAGTACCCGGACACCGAGCGCGAGATCCACGCCCTCCTCACCCGCTACGCCGAGCTGCGCAGGAAGCGCGTGGCCCCCGACCGGCGCGGTGGCCGGAAAGCCGTCGACCTGGTCACCCTGCTGCTGAAGAAGCGGCTGTTCTCCTCCCCCGCCGCCTTCGCTCACACGGTCGACGTCCACCTCGAATCGGTGCGCGCCAAGGCGAAGTCCGGCAGGAACAAGGATGTTCAGGCCCCGGTGGAAACCCCGCTGTGGATCACCCAGTATGAGGACTACGCCGCCGACCTCGACGACGAGGAGCTCTCCGAGGCTGAGCACGACGCGATCACCCGCGCCGCCACGGTCACCCCGGGGACATCCGCGGAAGAGTCCGAGCTGCTGGAGCGGATGGCCCACTGGGGCCAGGCCCACCAGGCGTCCCCCGACGCCAAGGCCAAGGAGCTCATCAAGACCCTCAGGGCCATCTGCCTCACCGGCGGGACGTGGGGGAACGAGCGGGTCGTCGTCTTCACCGAGTACCGCGACACCCAGGACTGGCTGCTGAACCTGCTCCAGCAGGAGGGCCTCGCCCAGGAGGGCCGCGTCCTCACCCTCCACGGCGGGAAGAACGCCGACGAGCGCGAGCAGATCCGGCTCGCCTTCCAGGAGCCGCCCCACAACCCGGAGGGCAAGGTCCGCATCCTCATCGCCACCGACGCCGCCAGCGAGGGCATCGACCTCCAGGACCACTGTCGGCACCTGATCAACTACGACATCCCGTTCAACCCCAACAAGCTGGAACAGCGCATCGGCCGTATCGACCGCTACGGCCAGCGCCACAACCCGCAGATCATGCACTTCGTCGGTGCCGCCTGGGACAAGGCCAGGACCGATGTGTACGAGGCCGACCTGGAGTTCCTCGCCCGTATCGCGAAAAAGGTCGCGCGGATGGAGGAGGACCTCGGCGAGGTCAACGCCGTGCTCGCCGAGAAGGTGCAGCTCCGGATGACCGGGCAGCTCAGCGACTTCGACATCGAGCACGCCCGTGCCAGGAAGATCAAGGGCCGTCCCACCGGTGGCAAGGTGGACGCCGAGCAGAACGTCACCGAGCAGGTGCGACGACTCAGCGCCCAGCTGAAGCAGACCACCGATGAACTCGGCATCACCCCCGACCGGGTCGCCCGTGTGGTGAACACGGCGCTGAACCTGGCGCGGCAGCAGCCGCTCGTGCCCTGCCTCGACGAGAACGCGCCGTCCGAGGACGACTTCCGGCAGGGCCTGTTCACCGTGCCACCGCTGACCGGCTCCTGGGAGCGCGCCACCCGCGGCCTGCCCGACAAGCTCCGCCCCGACGTCCTGCGCCCGGTGACGTTCGATCCGAAGGCGGCCTCGGGACGCCCCGACATCGTGCTCGCCCATCTGAACCATCCGCTGGTCGCCATGTCGACGCGGCTGCTGCGCGCGGCCGTGTGGAACGCGAACAACGTCGACCTGCGCCGGATCACGGCCGTCGTCAGCGACGACCCCGCCCTGGAGACCACCTTCGTCGGCGCGTACGCCCGATTCGTGCTGGTCGGCACGGACGGGCAGCGCCTCCACGAGGAGATCCTGCACGCGGGCGGCTGGCTGGGCGACAACGGCTGGCAGCGGCGGCTGCGCGGTGTGGAGGCGGTCGCCTCGATCCTGGACCGCGCGCTCACCGAGGGCCGCCCCGCCAAGGAGCGCCTGCTCCACCGGCTGCAGCAGAGCTGGTCGAAGACGTACGAGGGCCTCACCCAGTCCGTCGAGGCGCGCGGCAAGGAGCGCAAGGCGTCCCTGATGGACCGGCTGGCCGAGCGCCAGGCCGACGAGGAGCAGCGCATCAACGGCACCCTCGACCGCCTCCAGCGCACCCTGCGCGCCCGGCTCGGCGAGACCTCCTCCGGCACAGCGACCTCCCCTGCGGGCGGGATGGACACGCTCTTCGGCCTGGACGAACTGAAGGACCCCGACGAGCGCCGCCAGCTCACCGACGACCGCAAGCGCTGGCGGGCCCGGCTCGACGGCCTTGAGGACGAGCGTCAGCGCGAACTCGCCGCGATCGCCGCCCGCTACCGCGACCCGCAGGACCACCTCTTCCCGGTCGCCGTCGTCTTCGTCATCCCCGCCAAGGAGGCCTACTGATGAGCCCCGCGCCCCGCTCCGGAGGCCGCCGCCCCTCCGCCGCCGCGATCCGTGCCGTGAAAGCGTCCGACGGCAAGCAGCAGCACCTGGACTGGCTGAACCTCGTCGAGGTGTCCGGCCCGTTCCTCACCCTGCCGGTCCTGCTGCGCACCTGGCCGCAGCTGGAGGGCGTCCCCAGCGAGCGCCGCGCCGACATTCGCCTCCACCACGGCATCTGGCAGGACGGCCGCAAGGGCGCCGGCCGCCTCGACTGGATCGGCTTCCTGCTGCGCACCCTGCTGGAATGGGACGACGCCCTGCATCTGCGTGAGGGCGCCGGGCAGTTCGGCGACAGCGGCGAGAGCCTGGCAGAGGACGACGCGCTGCTGGACCGGTTCGCCGTCAGCCCGCCCGGAGCCGACAACACCGTCCGCCCCGACTTCGCCCTCGTCCACCCCGGCAGCGACCCCGCCGCCGAACCGGACACCGCTGCCGCCGCCAAGCACCTACCGATCCTCGGCCTGGTCCTGCCACACGACACCGTGCCGACCCGCCGCATCAAGGGCGATTCCTGGTCGGCGAGCGGAGTCGACCGCCTCGCCCACGTCCTGCGCCACCACGGCGTAGAGCTGGGTCTGGTCACCGACGGCCGATGGTGGTCCCTGGTCTGGGCGCCGCCCGGCGGCGTCACCACGAGCGCCACCTTCGACACCATCGCCTGGAACGAGCGGGCCGACCTGGTGGCGGTCCGCGCCTGGGTGTCCCTACTGCGACGCGGCCGCTTCTTCGGACGGCCCGAGGACGAGCTCCTTCCGGCGCTGCTGCGCGAGAGCCTGGAAGGCCAGGAAGACGTCACCGAGGCCCTCGGTATCCAGGTCCGCCAGGCCGTCGAACTCCTGGTGGACTCCATCGGCCGCGCCGAGGCCCGGATGGTCAAGCGCGGCGGCAGGGGCCTGTCGGGAGTACCGGCGAGCGAGGTCTACCGGGGCGCCGTCGCGGTCATGATGCGCGTCGTGTTCCTGCTCTTCGCCGAGGAACGCGGCCTGCTGCCCGCGGACAACGAGCTGTATGCGGAGGCGTACTCGGCCGGGCGGCTTTACGAGACGCTGGACAAGCGCCGCCGCGCGGACGGCGAGGACTCCCTGGAGCACACGACGGCCGCCTGGCACCGGCTGATCGCCCTCTTCCACGCCGTGCACGGCGGAGTGGACCACCCGCTGCTCACCCTGCCCGCGTACGACGGCTCCATCTTCGACCCCAAGCGCTTCCCCTGGCTGGAGGCGGTCCCGCAGGGCGCGGACGGCACGGACGACGACGCGGCGCGAGCCGCCGACGGCCACACCTCCCTCCTCCCGATCGACGACCGCACCGTCCTGCACGTCCTCGACTCGGTGCAGTTCGTCGTCGTCAACAGGGAGCGGCGCCGACTGACCTTCCGCGCCCTGGATGTGGAACAGATCGGTTACGTGTACGAGGGCCTCCTCTCGTACGACGGCAAGCGCGCCCAGGACACCGTGCTCGGGCTCGTCGGCAAGCCTGGCCTGGAACACGAGGTGGGCCTGACCGAACTGGAGGAACTGGCCGCCCCGTTCGGCGTGGGCACGCGCGCCGTCCCCGGCCAGAAGCCGAATCTGCCGGGCCTTGCGAAGAAGCTGTACGAGCACTTCAAGGACCCCAAGCCGCCGGCCACGGCGTCGAAGATGGAGAAGCTGCTCGCTCCCGGCGACGAGCAGGCGCGGGGCAAGGCCCTCCACCGCCTGCTCGCGGTCACCGAGAACGACCGCGACCTCGCCGAGCGCATCCTCCCCTTCCACGGCCTGCTCCGCGACGACCTGCGCGGCCTTCCGGTAGTGATCCCGGAGGACGGCCTGTACGTCACCGAGTCCCGCCTCCGCAAGAACACCGGCACCCACTACACGCCACGTGCCCTGGCCCAGCAGGTCGCCGAGGGCGCGCTGGAACCGCTGGTCTACCGGCCGGGCCCGCTCCAGACGGCGGACGAGAAGCAGTGGAAGCTCATCAAGCCGGACGAGATCCTGAAGCTCAAGGTCGCCGACATCGCGATGGGTTCGGCGGCATTCCTGGTCGCCGCCTGCCGTTACCTCGCGGACAGACTGGTCGACGCCTGGGTCGAGGAGGAGGACGAGGAGGCCCTGGCGTTCCGCGGCAGCCACCGCGACCAGGCGGGCGCGGTCACGGCGGCGGACGCGGAGAGCGACCCGGTGATGATCCGCGCCCGGCGCCAGATCATCGAGCACTGCCTGTACGGGGTGGACATCAACCCGATGGCAGTGGAGATGGCCAAGCTGTCGCTGTGGCTGATCTCCATGGACCCGGAGCGACCGTTCACGTTCCTGGACGACCGGTTGGTGGCGGGCGACTCGCTGCTGGGCATCACGTCTGTGGAACAGCTGGAGGTCATGGACCTCAACGCACGACGGGGCCGCGAGCGGCACGAGCGGGGCGTCATCGACTTCACGGCGGGTGTGCGTGAACTGGTCCACGAACTCGCCGAGGACCGCAAGCAGATCGGCGACATGCCGGGCGAGACGCTGAAGGACATCGCGGAGAAGCGGGCCATACTCGCGGACGTCCAGGAACGGGCGGATCGGGTCAACCTGCTCGCCGACCTGACGGCAGGGGCGGCCCTGGCCTCGCACGGGAGCGGGCCGCTGCCGGCTCGGGAGTCGCTGAAGAAGGAGATGTCCCGGCACGGGTGGTCCCTGAAGAGGTCCGAGGCTCCGATGGCTGCGGCGGGCATGGGGTTCGCCGTGGCGAAGGGGCTTGAGGGGGCCATGGAGGAGGCTCGGGCGCTGGCACGGGAGTGGCTGGCTACGGATCTGCCGGAAGGCGGGTTTGAGCGGGAGCCGGTGCATTGGCCGTTGGTGTTTCCGGAGGTGTTCGAGGATGGTGGGTTTGATGCGGTGATTGGGAATCCGCCGTTCCTGGGCGGACCGAAGCTAACCCCTTCCCTGGGACTGCCATATCGAAAGGCACTCGTAACTCACGTATCCAACGGAGTCGGGAAGACCAATACTGACCTGATCGGCTTTTTCTTCATGCGGTGTGCGCGAATGATCAACAACGCAGGCACCTTGGGAATCATCGCCACCAATAGCTTGACACAGGGAGACACCAGGGCTG
Source organism: Streptomyces sp. YJ-C3 (assembly GCF_053891275.1). Lineage (NCBI taxonomy): Bacteria > Bacillati > Actinomycetota > Actinomycetes > Kitasatosporales > Streptomycetaceae > Streptomyces > Streptomyces sp. YJ-C3. The sequence continues at coordinate 5,642,450 of NZ_CM132685.1, forward strand.
TCGGACTGGACCAAGCCGTCTATGAGTTCACTATTTATCGCGCCACCAGAAGCAAGCCCTGGCCCTCCAAGAGCGCCGCCCTTGAATACTGCGCCGTCTGGCTGTCACCCGAAGTCCACCCCGAATCTCGCCGCCTCCTCGACGGTGTAAACGTACGCGGGATCACCTCATCACTGACTGCCGAATCCCGCGCCTCCGGCAATGTTAAACCACTGCGCGAGAACGCCGGAATTTGCTTTATTGGCCATCACGTAAACGGAGCAGGGTTTCTACTCGACCCCAGTGAGGCCGATTCCTTGATCGCCGCCAATTCGAGAAACTCGGACGTCATCAGACCGTACCTAAACGGCCAGGATCTCAACCAAAGCACGTCCGGTACGGCTAGCCGATGGGCTATCAACTTCGCCGACTGGGACCTAGACACAGCTGAGCAGTATCCCGAATGCCTCCGAATCATCGAGAACCTAGTAAAGCCAGAACGCGAGCAAAGAAATAGGAGTGCGCACGGACGTCGATGGTGGCGATATGCGGACTATCGGATTGGCATGGAAGAAGCCATCCGTACACTCGACGAGGTGATCGTTATTGCTCTTGTGAGCAAGGCCGTGATGCCAATGATTGTTCGCACGGGTCAGGTTTTCTCTCACATGCTCGGCGTCTTCGCATCCAAAGATTACGGACTGTTTAGCCTTGCCAGTAGCTCGCCTCACTACTGGTGGACTATTGATCGAGCATCAACTCTCGAATCGCGCATCCGCTACACCCCCACTGATGTCTTCGAAACCCTCGTGCGACCAAAAATAACGCAAGAAATGCGCGACCTTGGCGTCACCCTTCATAATTCCCGTCGCGATATCATGTCGGGTCGCTCTATTGGGCTCACCGCTACCTATAACCTTATTCACGATCCCGACTGCCGCGATGATGACATCAACGAACTGCGTGCAATGCATCACGCCATCGATGAAGCAACGGCGCGAGCCTACGACTGGGACGACCTCCTGGATGCGCCCGGCGGGCTGGACCATGGGTTCCATGAGACCGACCAGGGCACCCGCTACACCATTGGTCCTATCGCCCGCACCGAAATCATCGACCGCCTCCGCGAGTTGAATCACAAGCGATACGCCGCCGAGGTCGCTGCGGGACTTCACAAGGGCAAGTCCGGCAACAAGGGAAAACGGACGCAAGGCTCGGCCAAGATGACCCAGCGGGAGGAAATCCCCGGCACCGAGGAGGGCGACCCAGCCGAGGGCTTCGGGGACGACGGGCTCTTCCCGCCCCAAGATGCCCTCTTCTGATTCGAACATCCCCCGTGCCGCCACCACCCCCACAGCAGCACCGGCGGCGGCCCGTTCTTCCCCCCTCGCGCAACGCCCAGGCCCCTTCACTCCCGCCCAGTGGAGCGCGTCATGTCTGTCATCGACACTCGGCTCGTCCAGACCGCCGTTATCGGTACCAAGAACTCGGACCAGCCGGTCATCCTCCCCGAAGAGCCTTACAACCTCGACCAGTTCCGCCGACACTTCCAGGGAAAGCGGTTCTGGTGCGGCACGCTGCTCGGCGGTTGCGGCGAAGAGCTGATGACCAAGCGGTACGAGACCAAGGTCTGCCACTTCGCCCACTTTCCTGATCGAACTGGCATGGCCCCGGCATGTCATCGCGTCGCAAATGGCGCCGACAGTGCCGACCATCTCTTCATCAAGAGGGACCTGACCGACTGGCTCAAGGCCCAGGGCGTCCGCGTCCAGGCCGAGCTGCGCAACCTCGGTACCGGGCCCGGCGACGCAGTGGACTTCTGGCTCCCCTCGACTCAGCAGCGGCTGCGCTTCCAGCTGTGCCTCCAGGACTACCGCACCTGGTACCGGGCCGAGCAGGAGCTCAGCACGTCCTCGGAACAGATGGACTGGATCTTCGGCGCCGAAGGGCCGATCTCGGCCAACATGGCGCAACGGCAGGGCTACGCGCTTCGCGTCAAGTGCGAGACCCACGGCTCTGACCGGCGCGTGCTGATCGGCGTCGAACGCACCGGGCGTCCTGTCACCTGGTCATCACTCGACGTTTGCCGACTCACTTCCGACGGGCTGATCACGCCCGTTCTGGAGGAGCTACTCAGCGACGGCAGTGTCATCCAGCGCGGCAAAGGCGCATGGCTCCGACCTGCGACGTTTCCCCTCCGGGCCGACCAGATTGTGTTCGCTATCGACGCCAAGGCTCCGACGCCCAAGCACTCCCCACTCGCGGCCGAAGGTCGCTACATCATCACCGCGGACGTGAAGCCCGCCGACAGCCGCATAATTCGTGCTCATGTGTCCCTTCCAGATGTCGTCCCCATGCCGACCGAGCAGTACGTGTACCGGCTGTATGGAGTGGCCCGTCTCCTCCTCACTGATCCCGATCCGCGAGACGGGGTGCAGTGGGCGGTAAGGGCCGATGGCGTTGTTCAGCTCGGTGGCATCGAGGCCGAACGCACCGGCCTGTGGCGCCCAGGGGTCGCACTTCCCCAACCGGTTCGGGGAACGACTGACGTCCCTGTTCCCGCCCAGCGCGTTGTCACGGGACAGACGGCTGCCGCATCCGACAGAGCTGGCTCAGTGCAACCGTCGAGTATGGGTGCCTCCACAAGGCCGGATCCGGAATCGGTGACCCGGGTTCGCAAAGCATTGGAAGACTTCGCCAGGCGTCGCACCCCCACGACGTGGAGCACGCTCGGAACGGTCGCGAAACTCAACCTGGTTCGGCTGTCTCCGACCGAACGCCGAGACCTTCTCATCGCGGTCGATCGTCCCGCAACCCCGGACAAGCCCGTGCTCTCGGCTTTGGTGCGGGACTCCGGCGGCCGTCCGCTCCCGGATATGACGACCATCATCCGCAAGCTCGGGCTTCAGCCACCCGCCGATGAGGTCACGCTAAAACTGTGGTGCGACCGGGAGAAGGATCGCGCCTACCATGCCCACGGCTCATCACGTGTTCGCATGATCCCGGCCCGGCTGGCGATCGGCGCCGATGGCAGGGCATCCGAACCCCCGGCGACCCCACGTCCTAAGAAGCGGCAGGTTACAGGCGATTCGCGGCGTGCCGGGGTGTCGGAAGACGGCCTCCACGAGCTCATTCGAGCTTTGGCCCGCGGGCAAGAGTTGTTGCGCGCGACAAGCGGCCCGCAATACACGAGGTTGTCGAAGGCCATGAAGAAGGCTCGGGCACGCCTCGATGCGCACCACGCTGCTAAGGCCAAGGGAACGGCCCACGCCGACTGGTTGAACAGTCATAGTGATTCACTGAGTCGCCATGCTCAGCTCCTGGGACAAGCCATCAGGGCAACGGAGGATTCCTTCGCCTCTCGGCCAGACCCTGCTGCAGAGACACTCAAACCTCTGCAGGCGCCTTCGCCGCCCGCCGTCACCGAGGTCAGCTCCTCGAAGGAGCCGGCCGAAGGGGCAGTTGCCCAGTCACCCAAGGATGCAGCCGCCGAGCAGCTCGACTCGCTCGTGGAGCAGTTCAGAGAGGCGCAGCGGGTTCTCGACGTCGACCGGGCTGAGGAAATCTACCGGTTGGCCAACCCCATTTACAGGACACAGTTGTCTCCCGCAGCGCAGCACCGCAATCAGGCGATTCTTGCGGAGATGAGGACGTGGGTGGGCGTGCAACAGCCCAATCGTTCCTCGGCACTTCTCAAACGCTGTCGGCGTCTGATCCACCAGATGCGGGAAGAAAGTGGCACCATCACTACCGATGGCCTGGCGGCCCTCGTGGCGGAAGCGGAGGCGTTGAGTGAACGCGTCGCTCTGCCCGACACCGACCAGAAGGGTCTCGCCCGATGGCAGCAGCACCTCCAAGCGCGACGCGAGGCTGAGCAGCTCACCTCAGCCGACGATCCATCCAAGGACAAGCCTGTAGCCGAAGGTCGGCTTTCCCGGTCACAGGTTCAAGTCGTTGCGGCCGCTGTGCGCTCCTTGCTGGAGCAAACCGCACGTAGTCAGTCCCTGACAACCTGGGGTGACCTGCGACGGCGACTGGGGGAGGACGTTCTCCCCCGCCTGCACCCCGATGATCAAGGCGAGGTTCTCGTCGCTGTTGACCGTGCCACTCCGGCCGACGAGCCCCTGTTGTCGAGCCTCATCGTCGTGGGAGACGACGAGATCCATCCCTTGTACCGTCACGTGGCCTTCTCGCTCGACCGCGACGTTCCTCTTTCGGATGCGGCTCTCCGAAGCGAGTGGACGGTGGACGTGTTACGTCTACGCACGCTATGGAAGCACCGGTGAGGCGCCACTCGACCGTCCGCTACCGCTCGGCTGCGAGGAGGAGGAAGTGAGCCCAGGCGCTGGAATCGAAGGCAAGCGATACACCTTGGGCGTTCTTCGAGTCTCGCACGTGCACTTTTGCGGGCGTTATAGCCACCTCAATGCACTCGCCACCTTCTGGGCCGCTATAGGTGCTTTTACGCCAGAACCGGGATGTCGACCTACTGCCTGGCTGCTCATTGGCTGCGTCGCTCATAGCTCTCCCGCCACCCGCTCGATTAAGTGCGCCGACTCTTCGGTGTTGAGGGCTTGCGAGCGCAGCTTGCCATACCTGAGCGCGAAGGCACTGGCCTTGTGAGGATCGGAGATCACCATGCTCTCACCGTGTGACTCGAAGTACGCCACCTGTTGGTGATCAGTCGTCTCGATGAGCACCATCGGCCCGTGCAGTCCGGCGTGAGCACCCTGCGAGGTCGGCATGACCTGCACGGCGACATTCCGCAACTTCGCGTGCCTCAGCACCTGATGCAGCTGCTCCTTGAGTACTGGGTGGCCCCCCACCGGACAGTGCAGCGCCGGCTCGCCGATGACGAAAGCCAGCTCCACTACGGGACTTCGGGTCAGCATCTCTTGCCGCTGTAGACGCGCCTCCACGCGCTGCTCGATGGTCTCATCATCAAACGGCGGGCAATGGGCTTGGAGCAGCGCCCGCGCGTATGCCTCAGTCTGGAGCAACCCCGGGATGACCTGGCTCCCGTACCAGAAGAAGCTCACCGCCTCCGCCTCGATCGCCGCGAAGTCCTGGAAGAACAGCGGCAGTCGCGCCAGGTCCACGTCCTCCTGGAGTACCCGCAGCGCACCGCCCGCGTTCAGCACCTGCTCCGCCGCCTCCGTGAACGCGGCCTTCACCGGGCGCCAGCCTTGCTCAATGGAGGCGGCCTGTTCACAGGAGTAGCCGACGGCGTCGGCCAGTTCCGGCTGGGTCATTCCGGACAGCTCACGGAAGTGCTTGACCAGCTTCCCGTACCCCGTCCAGATCCGGGGACGATCGTCACCGCCGACTCCCCTACCGCCGCCCTTGCACCTGACAGCGTGGCGGTCCCCCATACGCACACTCCTCGGACTCGACAGGGACCGGACCAACTTCCGTAACACCCGACGCGTCACGGTCGGCCACCCGTACAACGGCGCATCCGGCTCGTACACCGGCAGGGCGTACTCCCAAGTGTCCTGTTAAGACTAAATGCGTGACGGGACGGTTACCCTGTGAATTTCCTTTCGAGCCATTCCCCTGCGCAACTCACGCACCCCAGCCCTACCCGCACCTTCACCCAGCAGTTCAGCTCCACCCGGCGAGGGGCGCGGCTGGCCCGTCTCCTCGCGGTGAACCAGTTCGATGCCTGGGGCTGGCCGAACCGGTCGGATACCTCGCAGACCGCCGCACTCCTCGTGGCCGAGCTGGCGTCGAACGCCGTCCTGCACGGCCAGGTGTCCGGCCGGGATTTCCGGCTGCGCCTCGCTGTGGACGACACCCCGGCCCAGCCGCACGAACTGGACACCGCGCGCCCGACCATTCTTCGGATCGAGATGACCGATCCGCGTGGGGAACGTCTGCCGCAGCCGCCCCAGCAGGCGGGGCCCGACGCCGATCCCTGCACCAGCCCCGCCGTCACCCGCCGCGAAGGTGGGCATGGGCTGCTGCTCGTCCAGAACCTCGCCACTCGCTGGGGCGTCGCGCCGTATCCGCCCTCCGGCAAGACGGTCTGGTGCGAGCTGGACGTCAACCCCTGTCCGACACCCGTAAAGCGAACCTGTTCCAGGGACTGATCACCAGGGACGACCCCGCGGTCAGAACAGCATGTCGTCGCGCTGGAAGAGCCCCCCGTCGAAGACGGGACCCGACTCCTCTTCGCGCGGCAGGTCCTCGTTCACTACCAGGCCGTCCACCTCGGCCCCGTCTTCCCACGGCCCGCCGCCGCGCCCGGAACTCCGCCGCGTCAGCTCGTCCGCCCCGGGCTCGCCGGCCTCGCCGCTCAGCACCCTCAGCCTGGCGTACGCGTACTCCCCGCACAGGTCCCGCACCTCACCGGGTATATCCACCCTGATCGTGCGCAGCACCCGGAGCCCGCCCGCCTGCCGCGCGGCGAGGATGTCGAGGCGGACGAATCCGGTCATGGCGAGCATCAGCAGCCGGGACAGGTCGTCGCGGCCGTCCCCGTCGTACCTGAAGCGCAGGTGGTGGAGGAAGCTCTCGGGCTCGTCGTCGGGCAAGCCGATGAGCAGGTCTCCCGGCTGGTCCTTGCTGACCTCGAACTGGATCCGGCCGTCGTGACCGAGCTTGGCCGCCATGTGCTCCTCGGGGCCGGGGCGCACGGCGCAGAACCACCAAGGGGTGTGCCCAGGCAGGGAGTGCCAGGTGTACGTCTTGGGTGTCGCGCCCCAGTGGGACTCGGCACGCAGCTCGACCATGGTCGTCATCCAGCCCGGTGCCGGAGCCTGCGGGTCGGGCAGGAGCGGCCTCGGGTGGGGACCGGCGCCCGCGTCCCGCACGAGGTGGGCCTCCAGCAGCGGTTCCCAGTCGCGTTGCCGGGAGCCATGGGCCGCCTGGAACAGCTCCTGTTCGTACGTCGTGAGGCCGTCGCGTACGCGCCGACAGACTCTGCCGTAGTCCGCCGCCGCGGCCGACACATCCGCCCAGAGGCCGCTGCCCGTGCCGGAGCTCAGCTCGTCGGCTCGTAGGCGTACGTACTCCGCGATCTCGTTCCCGCTGCCGAGTGCGACGAGGTGCCGCGCCTCCCCGAGGTACTCCCCGAGGTACTGGGCCGAGCGGCTCAGTTGCTCGGCGACGGGCGCCCGCTCCAGCAGCCCGAGGGCGGCTCCCGTGACGTTGTCCCGCTGGGTGGCGCGCAGATACGCGGCGAAGGACTGCCATCGGGCTCCCGGGTCGAGGGGCCTGTCCAGGGAGCCATCGCTCATCACCATCGGGTCGAGCACCCAGCGTTCGTCCAGTTCGCGAGCCGTGCGCAGGGCTCCGACGGCGGCGGCGCGGCGTGCGGTGTACAACTGGAGCAGCCCGCTCCACAGGTCAAAACTCCGCCAGGGGCGCAGCAGCGGGAGGGAGTGCTCGTGCAGGTGGCGCAGGAGACGGGCGACCAGGTCCGCGCAGTCCTCCAGGGGCGGTTCGCGCTCCGGCCAGAGTGAGTAGAGCTCGTCGGCGATGTCGGTGGCGGCGGCCATCCGCTGTTCGCGCAGTGCGGTGCGGGCCATGAGCATGGCCTGTACGAGGGTGAGGTCTCCCACGTCTCTGGGGAGGAATCGTTCCGTCCCCGGGCAGGCGAAATCCAGTTCCATCACCAGTTCCTGGACGATGCCCTCCCACCACTCGGCTCTGACGCCGGAGAATTCCCTGCCGCTGTCCACTTCCCACCCCTGTAACTGCGTTTACTGACACCCTTGTTGAGGATGTGTCAGCTGTTGCCGGACGGGCATCACTGTACGCCGCACGACAGGAGAAGTCACTTGTGAACTGAGTACACGGATGCAATGCTTGGGCTGCGCAGCTCATCGCGGCATCACTCTGTCAGTGTGCCGCCCTATCGTTGTTCGCGGGTGCCGGTCAGCACCCAGGGAGGGAAACGCGCATGCCGTCACCACAGAACGCCCCCGCTCCGGAGCCCGGCGTTCCCCATCCCGTCGACGAGGTCCCGCAGACCTTCCGGTCCGGGTCGTCGTACGACGTCCGGGAGGAACTCGGCGACCTGATCTCATGGGACCTGCTGGGGCCGTGGGCGGACAACGAGACCGAGGCGCTGCCGCCGAACAGCGCGGGGCCCCGTGACCGCTACCTCGTCGGGCTTCTCGGGCCCCGTCCCGCGCCGACCGACCAGCCCGTAAAGGTCGCGGTCGGCCAGGCGGAGACCGAGGCCAGCGCGGAGGGCGACGGGCAGGACGCGGAGCTCGTGGACCGGCTCACCCCGCAGGCGGCCGGACGGCTGTGGGCGTCGTCGATGGGCCTGAGCTTCCTGGTGCCGGCCGATGTGGGCATGCTCAGTGTCGTCGCCTCCTGGGGCCGGTACAGGCAGAGCGACAGCAAGACCGAGGACGGCCGGACGGCGCGCACGTGGTCGCGGGAGCCGGTGCGCCACGAGGTGGACGTCCCCGTCGACGCCCCGGGCACCTTCCGTACCGTCCTGGAGGGCGAGGACGAGAACGACCCGAACCGTCCCTGCATCCGGCTCGATGTGCATGTGCAGGAGCGTCCCGGCACGGTCGACGGTGCGGACAACCTGCGCTTCGTCGACGTATCGCTGATCAACGCGCTGGAGGAGTCCCGTGAACTGCGGGACGGGCAGTGGCTGTTCCAGACGAAGCTGGAGGTCACCTCCTTCGACGGGCAGTCCAGCGTCTTCCTGCCGATCGACGACCCGCTGTCCGACGAGACTGGCAGGGTCCAGGAGAGCCCCGAGGAACAGCATCTGCGGCTGCTGTACCGGCAGGAGCTGAAGCACGCGCACGGGCGGAACGTCGCCGTGCACGCGAGGGTCCTGCCGAAGGGGCGCCGTGCGGTCAAGCTGGAGACGACGTGGCTGCCGGTGAAGGACGTGCCAGCCACGGTCGCGCCGAGCACGGCGCAGCAGCCGCTGCTCGCCGGTCTCAAAGTGAGCATGGACAAGCTCGCCGACCTGGCCGTGTGGGAGCGGCGTGACGAGCTGCTGAAGGCCCTGCAGCCACTGGCCGACGGATACGACGGGTGGCTGGAGCAGCAGGCCGCCAAGGCGGATTCGCTGTCGGGCGACCTGCGGACCGCGGCGCTGCGTGCGGTCGACGAGGCCCGCGACGCGTGCGCCAGGATCGCGCTCGGCATCGACCTGCTGCACGCCGACGAGGACGCACTGCAAGCGTTCCGCTTCGCCAACCGGGCGATGGCCATGCAGCGGCGGGCCACGGCGACGGCCGCGCTGCGGGCCGAGGGCGGCGAGAAGCCGCCGACATACGCGGCGGCCTACGCCGAGGTGGACGGCCGCGGCCCCGCGGCCGCGAGCTGGTATCCCTTCCAGCTGGCGTTCGTGCTGCTCAACCTGTGCTCGCTCACCGACCCGGCGCACAAGGAACGCAGGGCTGACAGCACCGCCACGGTCGACCTGCTGTTCTTCCCGACCGGTGGCGGAAAGACGGAGGCCTACCTGGGCCTCACGGCCTACACCTTCGCCATCCGACGGCTGCAGAAGATCGCCGGGGAGGGCGAGGACGCCCGCGAGGGGCGGGACGGCGTCGCCGTGCTGATGCGCTACACCCTGCGGCTGCTGACGGCCCAGCAGTTCCAGCGGGCCTCCGCCCTGGTGTGCGCGACGGAGGTGCTGCGCAAAGAGGACGAGAAGGTCTGGGGCACCAGGCCCTTCCGTATCGGGCTGTGGGTCGGCGCCGGTGTCTCGCCGAACTGGTACGGGGACGCGGCGCAGCAGATCGCCGAGGCCACCGAGTCCGCCTCGGGTCGGCATGCGAACGTCCTGCAGGTGCTGTCCTGCCCGTGGTGCGGCGAGGAGCTGCGCGCATGGCGGGACGTGTCACCGGATGACGTACGGCGTCGCATCATCGTGTACTGCCCGCGTGGGGAGGATGAGGAGCCCTGCCCGTTCTCGCGAATGAAGGCAAAGGGTGAGGGGCTGCCGATCCTCACGGTCGACGAGGAGATCTACCGGCAGGTGCCGAGCCTGCTGATCGCGACCGTGGACAAGCTTGCCCAGCTGCCGTGGCGCGGCTATGCGGGAATGCTGTTCGGGCGCGTGACCGAGTACTGCGAGCGGCACGGTTACCGGCACGACGACCTCGACGAGGAGACCGGCTGCGGATCCCGGCACAACGCCAAGGACAAGCACAAGGCCGTGACCAGCCGGCCCATGCCGCGGCGGCTGCGCCCACCGGATCTCATCATCCAGGACGAGCTGCACCTGATCTCCGGAGCCCTGGGTACCACGGTGGGGCTGTTCGAGTCGGCCGTGGACCAGCTGTGCACCTGGCGGGTGAAGGACGCCCGTGGGCAGCTCCGCGAGACCGGACCGAAGATCGTCGCGTCGACGGCCACCACCCGCAACGCCCGCGCCCAGGTGCTGGGGGTGTTCGCCCGGGACCTGGCGATCTTCCCCCCGCAGGTGGTCGACGTCGGTGACACCTTCTTCTCCCAGCAGGTCGACGTCACCCGCGACAACCCGGGGCGGCGCTACTACGGCGTGTGCGCGCACGGGGTGCGCATGAAGGCGGCCGAGATCCGTCTCGCGGAGATCCTGCTGCTGGCCGGGCAGCACATGTTCGACCTCTACGGCGCTCCCGCCGATCCGTACATGACGGTGGTCGGGTACTTCAACGCGACCAAGGAGCTCGCCGGTATGCGGCGGGTCCTCGACGACGACGTGCCGAGCCGGCTGCGGGCCAACGGACGCCGCAGGGGCATCGCCAACCGGCTGCTGCGCGACACCGACATGCTCAACCTCCAGGAACTGACCTCCCGTATCTCGTCGGCGGACATCAGCGCCACCCTCAAGCGGCTGGAGATCGGGTTCAACCCGGAGCACGACACCTCGGTGCGCAAGCAGGCGATCATCGACGAGTTCCGGGACGCGGGCAAGGCGCGCCAGCCGCGGGTCCTGCCCGCCTTGCCGCACCGCAAGCCGGTCGACTACGTACTGGCCACGTCGATGCTCCAGGTCGGTGTGGACGTCTCCCGCTTCGGCCTGATGGTCGTCACCGGGCAGCCGAAGAACACCGCAGAGTACATCCAGGCGTCCTCCCGCGTCGGACGACAGGCCAAGCGGCCCGGCATCGTGATCACGCTCTACAACTGGGCGCGCCCCCGGGATCTCGCCCACTTCGAGGACTTCGAGAACTACCACGCGACGTTCTACCGCCAGGTCGAGGCGCTTTCGGTGACCCCGTTCACGCGGCGGGCGCTCGACCGGGGCACCACCGCCACGTATGTCTCCGCCGTCCGGCAGGCCTGCGACGAGTTCTCCGACAACGTGGACGCCGAGGGCGTGGACCTCGACGATCCGCGCGTGCGGGACGTCGAGCGGCGGCTGCTGGCGCGTGCAGAAGCGGTGGACGGGGACCGGGCCCGCGGATACCTCGCCGAGCGCATCGACGCGCTGCGCGACGCCTGGTCAGCCAAGAAGGGCGAGCAAGGAAGGCTCGGCTACCGGGGCCAGACCCGGCAGAAGCAGACGGTGCTGGGGCTGCTGCGCAACGCGGACGGCAGCGGATGGGACGTGCTCACCGTCCCGCAGTCGATGCGCGAGACGGAGAACGAGATCAACATGCTGCTGCCCGCCGACACAGTGCTGTCGGCCCCGGCCGGCAAGGCCTGGGAGTTCGGACCGCCCGCCGATGGCGGGGACGGCGCGGACACGGCGGGCGGCGACGAGTTCGGCGAGGTGCCGGACTCGGACGGGAACGGCAACGGCACGGCCAGGGGGCGGCAGTCATGAGCGGCGGCGGGTACTTCAGGCGGGTGGGTGCGGTACGACCGAGCCACCTCATGTTCACCGGCGGCGTCGGCGCCCTCGTGGACCTGCCCAACTTCTCCGTCATGGTCAAGGGCATCGACCACTGGAGCTACGCCGGCGTACCGGACCCGGTGATCGAAGAGCCCCGTCTCCGCAAGGCCGTCAATCGGTCACTGCGGCGCTACGGTCCGAACCAGGTGAGCGAGCTGCGCGCCGCGCCGTGGATCCCCGGCACCGACACCGACCCGAAGGGGTACGCGGCGCGGATCGGGGTGCCCGTGACCCCCTTCCCGCAGTGGCTGCGCTGCACGGCGTGCAACGAGCTGGCCTCCCTCGGCTCCGGCAAGTGGGGATTCGAGAACCAGAACCCCCGCCGCCCCGACGAGGCGCGCTTCTACCACGAGAACTGTTACCGGAAGAAGAAGGGCCGCAAGCCCCTCGCCGTGGCCGCCCGCTTCGCGCTCGCCTGCACCAAGGGGCACCTCGACGAGTTCCCGTACACGGAGTTCGTGCACGAGGGCCGCGCCTGCCCCGACACGACGTATCCGACGCTGCGAATGCGCGACAACGGCGGCAACCTCGCGGCCAACGTGTCCCTCGAATGTCTGGTGTGCAAGAAAGCCAAGCGCAACATCCGGGACGCGATGGGCGACAAAGGCCGGGAGAACCTGCCCCGGTGCCGTGGCCGTCACCCCCAGTTCGACGGTGTCTACGACAACTGCGACGCGCAGCCCTATCTGCTGGTCGTGGGCGCCTCCAACCAGTGGTTCCCCGTGGCGCTCAGCGCGCTGGCACTGCCGGACACCGGAACCGACTCGCTGCGCAAGCTCGTCGAGGAACGCTGGCCGGACCTGGAGGACTTCGAGGACGAGGAGGACATCGCCAGGTTCGCCAAGAAGTCCAAGCACCACCGCTACCTGCGCGACTACGAGCCCGGACAGGTCTGGCAAGCCATATCCGCCTACCGCGCGGCCCTGTCGGGCGATGAGGGCGAGCCTGAGCAGCCGCCGGGCCCCCCGGACCTGCTGACCCCCGAGTGGCAGGTGCTGTCCGCGGCGAAGACCGCCGACCCGACGGAGGACTTCGCGCTGGTGGAGGCCTCGCTCAGCGGGCCGCTGTCCACCGTCTTCTCCCAGGTGCGGCAGGTGGAGCGGCTGCGCGAAGTGCGCGCCCTCATCGGCTTCACCCGGCTCGACGCCCCCGACCCGGAGGACCCGGGCCTGGTCACCCGGGTGGACCTGGGGCGGCGCGAGCGCGGTTGGATCCCGGCCAGCGAGGTGCGTGGCGAGGGGCTCTTCCTGCGGGTGGACGATCAGCTGATCGAGCAGTGGGAGAAGCGGGTCGCGTCGAGCGCAGCCCTCGCCGCGCACGCCGCGGCGTTCGGCCGGTTCCGAGAGCACCGCAAGTCGGACCGGATCCAGGACGACTCCGACCCGATGCAGGGCTGGCCCGGCAGCCGGTACATCGCCTTGCACACGCTCTCCCATCTGCTCATCCGTACCATCGCGATGGAGTGCGGCTACAACTCGGCGAGTCTGGCAGAGCGGATCTACAGCGGCGACACCGAGGAGCGGCGGACCGGCATCCTCATCTACACGGCCGTCCCGGACTCCGAGGGCACGCTCGGCGGACTGGTTTCCCTCGCCGACCAGGACCCCAGCACCGGGGAGAACCGGCTGGCCAGGATCGTACGGATGGCGCTGCACAAGGCGGGGCGGTGCTCCTCGGACCCGCTGTGCGGCGAGCGCCTTCCCCAGGCACCGGAGGACTTCTTGCACGGTGCGGCCTGCCACTCCTGCCTGTTCGTGTCCGAGACGACGTGCGAGCGCGGCAACCGGTTCCTGGACCGGCGGTTCATCACCCCACTGGCGGGCGACACCGAACCGCTGGCGCTCATCCCGGACTTCAAGTGAGCGGACCGACCGGGTGAGCCGCAGGCGCTTCGAGGCGGCGGTCGCGACGGCCGCCGCCTCGCTCGGGCCCACGCGGACGAAGGCCCTGGCCACGCTCCTCGCCCAGGGCCGCTCTCCCGCATACATCCTCGGCAGGGTCCAGACACCGGCCGCACTGGAGACGGTCTCGTCGTTACTGGCCTCGATCACAGAGGACGGCGTGTCCTCGGCGGAAGCCGCGGCGTATCTGCGGGGCTACGCGGCGGCCTGGACCCGCCGGCGTGAGGACACCGAGGCCCGTGCGGTGTGGAGCGGCCCCTCCACACCCGGGACACCCGGCCGCGCCACCGCCCAGGTTCTGACGGAGGTCGTCGGGGCCGCGGAGCACCGGCTCGTCGCCGTGACCTACTCGGCCCGCTCGTACGCGCCGCTGACCGCGGCACTGTCCAAGGCCGTGGCCCGCGGCGTCACGGTGGACATCATCATGGAGACGCTGGAAGGCGCGGGCGGGCTGCTCTCAGGAGGCGAGCCGGCCGACGCCTTCTCCCGCATACCAGGCCTGCGGCTCTGGCATTGGCCGACAACCCAACGCGCCACTCCCGGCAGCCGGTTGCACGCGAAGCTGGCGGTGGCCGACGACCGAATCCTATTCCTCACCAGCGCCAACCTCACGGCGGCGGGCGCCGAGCGCAACATCGAGGCAGGCGTGCTGCTGAACGGCGGCCCCATGCCTGGGCGGATGGCGGACCACATAAGGGAGTTGCAGCGCCGAGGGGTTCTCGCGCGGTGGCCGGCCACTTCCTGACGCCTGGCTCCACCGACGCCGTCACCATCGAATCATTGCCATTCATATGGCTGATTGACAGCTACTCCGCTCTGGAGGCCGGAACCCGCCCAACAATGTGAGCCTCCAGTCCCACAAGATGCAGGAGGTCACAGATGGTCGCCGTCGCTCTGGTGCACAGCACCGCGCTGATGATGGAGCGGCTCCCCGAGAAACCTCCGGCGTGGCTCCCCCGTGGTGAGCGGACCTTCGCGTACCCGCACAAAGACTGGAGAAAGCCGCGCGTATGGTGCCTCGCCTTCTTCACAGACCGTCACGCCAGATACGAGCAGCGCAGGATCATCGGAGTGGGCAGCGTCTTCCCTGGCAGACGGTCGGGTACGTACGAACGAGCCCTGATCACTCGCGACTTCACCGCACTCCAGTTGCCACTGCCGCTCGTTGATCTCGAAGGCGCCATGGGCGCCAGCCGCCGATTCCTCGGCGACGACGGCCGCATGTCTCCTGCAGCCGGCGACAATTTGCTCGACGCCGTCCGGCACCTGCGGCCAGAACTGAACGGGGCACTGGACAGCCTGGAGAGCAGCCTGGGAGCCAATCCTCCGACTGGGGAGGTGGGAGAGCGGCTCAGCCTCGAGAAGGACGCTGTGGGCACCCTCCTTGAGACGTTCGGCGCGGATCGCGATCCGCTCGAAGCCTGGCAGCCGCCGCTCGGTGAGAACGGTCCCCGCTCCCGATCCGTGCCCTTCCTCGAAGGGCTGCCCACCCTCCGGCAGATCGAGGACCAGCAGATCGTTCATGACTACCTGCGCTTCCCCGGCATGGAGGGCGAGGACGCCATACAGGTCGGCTGGCGGATCTACCGCCGCAACTCCGAATCCCCTCATCGGTTGTTCGTGTACAACGCCAACCGGACACACGCAGAGACCGTCATGGGCGTCGACATGATCTACGTGAACGAGCACGCGCGCAGCGTGGCGACGGTCCAGTACAAGCGCATGCGCCAGAGCGGACGCAGCTGGGTCTACTGGCACGACGGCACCGGTGAGCGGGAGCTGAAGCGGATGGAGGCCGTGGACGAAGAGTGCAGGGCCGCGGACGACTGGGCTCGGACGAATCACCAGGGCTCCAGGACGCTGGGAGACCCGCGCCTGGTCACCACGCCGAGCATGATCAAGCTGTGCCGGACCGTTCCCTTCATGATGAACTCAGCCGCCCTCATCCCCGGCATGTACCTCACACGGGATCATTTCTGGGAGCTGCTCCATCGCCCCGAGTCTGGTGGACCGTCCGGCGGGACACGCATCGTCGAAGACTCGGTTCCCCGGTATCTGAACAACACCACGTTCACCACCTTGCTCAGGGACGGGTGGATCGGCACGCGCGGTACCGGCTGGGATTACGTCATCGACCTGATCCGCGAGAGTCTGTCCGCCGGGGGTCCGGGCTCCGTCGTCGTCGGGATGCACCGGAGCGAGGTTCCGCCCGGCAATCGCCGAGTCAACTAACGCGCAGCGCACCAGGCGGACGGCGCATCACACTTGCCCCTACCCATGGCGTGTACGGACCGGCCTTCCAAGTCGGCGCCGGTCAGTAGAGTGATCGTAGTTCCTGGAGAGGTCGGCCGGAGGGGGCGGGGATGGCGACGCTGGGCATGCATCGGGACTTCCTGATGGAGTTCGCCGCACTGGAGAAACCCGTCCAGAAGCGCGTCTTCGAGGTGTTCGAGAAGTTCGCCACAGCCACGCACGCGGGCCTCCACCTCGAAAAGCTCACGCACCAGAAGGACCCGCTGATCCGGACCATCCGCATCAACGACTTCTGGCGGGGCGTCGTCCTCAAGGCGGAGTCGGGCGACAGCTATCTGCTGCTCAAGGTGCTCCCCCACGACAAGGCGAACGACTGGGCCTCCAAGCACCGGGCCTCGGTGAACGGGGCGACGCAGGGCATCGAGATCCGCAACGACGTCGGCCTGGAGCGGGCCACGGCCGGGCTCCGGGCGCGGGCGGCCGAGGAGCCCTCCCGGCTCTTCCCAGCCTCGGAGTACCCGGACAAGGTGCTGCGCAGCCTGGGAGTGGACGAGGAGATCCTGCCGATCATCCGGCTGGTGCCGGACGAGACGCATCTGGAGGCCTTGCACAAGGTGCTGCCCGAGCAGCAGTACGACGTGCTCCTGGGGCTAGCCACCGGGATGGACCCGGCGGAGATCGACCGGGAGATCGTCCAGGCCTACGCGCGGACCGCGCCGCAGCCGTCAGACGCCTCCAAGGATGACGATCTCGCCACCGCCATGGCCCGTTCGCGCGGCCGGGTCGCCCTGGTTTCCGGGACCGAGGAGCTGCAGGAGATCCTGGCGCAACCCTTCGACGCCTGGCGGGTCTTCCTGCACCCGAGCCAGTACCGGGTCGCATACCAGGAGAGCTACGCCGGACCGGCGCGTGTCACGGGCGGGCCGGGCACCGGCAAGACGGTGGTCGCCCTGCACCGGGCGTACCACCTGGCGCGGCGGCTGCCCGCCGACGCGCCCGACGGGTGCGTGCTACTCACCACGTACACCAAGGACCTCGCCGCGGAGCTGGAGCGCTGCCTGGCACTGCTGGTCACGGACCCGGCGGTGCGCGCGAAGATCCGGGTGGTGAACGTCGACGCGCTGGCCAACGAGACGGTACGCGCAGAGCGTGGCGGCGCCCCGCTGAAGCTGGTCTTCGACCAGAAGAAGATCACGGCCCGCTGGGCGCGGATCGCCCGCCGGGTGGAGGCCGACTTCACCGATGTGTTCCTGGACCAGGAGTGGCGGCACGTCGTCCTCGCCCAGTCCCTCACCATGCCGGAGGAGTACCTGCAGGCGCCGCGGACCGGCCGGGGCAGCGCGCTGGGACCTCTGAAGCGGCTCCAGGTGTGGCGGGCGATAGCCGCGTTCGAGGAGCAGCTGCGGCAGGCAGGCGAGTGGACGTTCCTACAGGTGTGTGCGGAGGCGGCGCGGGTCATGGCCGGGCGCGAGGAGCGGCCGTTCCGGCATGTGGTGGTCGACGAGGCGCAGGACCTGCACCCGGCGCAGTGGCGCTTTCTCCGGTCTCTGGTGTCACCCGGCCCCGACGACCTGTTCCTCGCCGGGGACACCTATCAGCGCATCTACGGCAACCGGGTCTCGCTGCGCTCTCTCGGCATCCAGGTGGTCGGGCGTTCGCACCGGCTGCGGGTCAACTACCGCACCACCCAGGAGATCCTCGCCTGGTCCGCCTCGCTGCTGACGGGTGAGGAGCCGGACGACATGGACGGGGCGAAGGAATCCCTGGCCGGTTACCGCTCCACGATGCACGGCGAACGGCCCGAGACGTCCGCGCACGCGGCCAAGGCCGAGGAGACCGCGGCACTGGTGTCCCGGGTGGAGAAGTGGATCGCCTCGGGGGTGGAGGCGGAACACATCGGTATAGCGGTGCGGTTCGTCCAGTTCGGCCGGGACATCGCAGGTGCCCTGGAGCGGGCCGGGATCGCGGCATGTGTGCTGGGCGCCGGTCGTAGCGGGCCAGGGGTGCGGATCGGGACCATGCACCGGATGAAGGGGCTGGAGTTCCGCTGCGTGGCAGTGGCCGGGGTGAACGACGGCACGGTGCCGATGAAGGCCGCGGTCACTCCGGTGGAGGTCGACGCGCAACAGCACCAAGAGGACCTGAACAGCGAGTTGAGCCTGCTGTTCGTGGCGTGCACGCGGGCGCGGGAGGCACTTCGGGTGTCCTGGCACGGCGAGCCGAGCCCGTTCCTGGCACGGGTCACCGGCCCGCGCCCGTAGCGTCAAGCGGGTCTGGCCTGCGTGAGGCCCCGGGGAGTCCCCTGAGCCCCACGCCCGCGATGGATGCGGGGCGTCAGAGAGTGCCGGGGTCCTCGTCCAGCATGCGGCGGGCCTCCGCGAGGGCGGCCGTGTGCGCGAACCACTCCAGCACCGCGCAGATCTCCTCGCTATACACGGCGAAGACCTCCACGGGGAAGGATGGACGCAGATCGAGCTTGGCCTCTGCAAGCTCGATGCCCTCGATACCGTTCAGCCGGGTCATCAACTCGCGCCGCAGCGGCTCGTCGTCGAACGGGGGGCGCCGCTTCAGATACTGGAAGACGACTTCGACCGTCCCGGAGACCGGGTAGATCCCCAGTGGCCACAGCGCTCGGGTGTCGAGCGTGCCGCCGAACCGCGCCATGGGGAAGCAGCTGGTCTCGCTCGCCCGGCCGTAGGCGAGGTGGCCGCCCTGTTGTTCCCAGAAGCGGAGCGCGCCCAGAACACCTTCGGCGGTTTCCTTGATCTGGTTGTCACGCAGTTGCGCTTCGAACCGGTCGGCCGCCGACTGCTGGTCGTCTTCGGTCTGTGGGGACGGCACGGCCTCCTCGGCGGTTTCCTTGCCCAGCAGGGTCGCCAGGTCGGCCGTCGTCAGCCGGTGGGAGCGGCGGGCCCGGCCCGCGTCGTCGAAGGGAACGCCCTCCGCCTCCAGGTGGGTTCGCGCATCCCCGGACTCCTGACCGTCGGGCCACCGGAAGCCCGCCGAGACGCGGCCGTCCGCCGTCAGCACCCGGTAGGCGCCGTGCAAGCCGGCCTTGGACGCCAGGTGCTGGCCCACCGGGACGGCATGGGTGCCGATGAGCGCTGCGACATCGCCGTACGTCGTCCACGTACCCGCCGGCATGGCAAGGAGCGCGGCCCGCAGCTCCTTCCAGCCGGACCACTCGTCGTCCCCGGGGACCGTTCCGGCGACGGGTCCGGGCCACAGCCGCACCGCCCGGTCGGCCAGGCCAGCGGCGCGGTCGAGGATCTCCGCACTCCCCCACCGCTCCCGCCCGGCGATCTCCTGGTTCATGCGCAGGGCGCTGGAGTCCAGGATCTCCTGCTTGCGGCGGAACGGATGATTCGAGAGCTTGGCGTTGTCCGCGGAGAGGGTCAGATTGCCCAGTGTGTGGACGAGTAGGGCATGGAGCTCGTCCGGGCCCTGTCCGTCCTCGGCCTCTTCGGCTAGCAGGTCGAACCACTGCTGGGCGGGGTTCTGCGGCAGTACGTGCTCGACGGTGAGACGCGCTTTGGCATAGTCGACAGGCTCACTCCCCCCGTAGCTCTCCTCCAGCCTGCGCAGTACCTGGAGCCGCTGGTTGCTGCGGCCCGCCTTGTAGAAGGGCCTGGTGCGGATCGCTCCGCGGACGGCGTCGTCGTCAGGCCAGACACGCGCGCCCGTCTTGTTCTTCGACAGGATGCGGCGTACGGCCTCCGCCGGGTCCTCGTCCTTCTCCAGTTCCTTGGGCATCTCCATGAAGACCCGGTTGCTGCCTGTGGTGGAGTAGCCCGCGAAGAGCCGTCGCACCATGTAGCTCTCGGCGTACGCCAGTGCCCGGGCGGCCTGATGGGGTGTGGCCTGTCCACCGTCCACCCGGTCGAGCAGCTGAAGCGCCAGCGGGTAGTGGGTCTGGCCGCCCCAGCGGGACAGCCTTTCCAGCACCTCACGCAACTCCGGATCAGGCTCCCGTTCGGGCTCCAGGATCCGCATCAGACGTTCGGCCCGCAGAGAGAGGGACTCGATCTCGGCTTCGAGTGCCGCTTCGTCCGCGCTCTGGGGTTCCAGGCGCTTCTTCTGGTCGCGGTAGATCTCGCTCTGTTTGGCCCGGCTGTTGCCGGCCACTACCAGGTCGAGCCAGACCAGGAGTTCGAGGTTGGCCGGGCCGAGCAGCTCCTGCATGGGCAGCCAGCGGTTGCGGTAGACCCACTCGCCGCGGGTCGGCAGACACATGAAGAGGTAGTTGCGCAGCAGGTCGCTCTGGCTGAGTCCGACACCGGTGTTGTTGATCGACTCGAAGATCCGGTAGACGTTGTCGCCCTCGGCCGCGGTGATCTCGACGATCGACAGCAGGCTGCTCAGTACGGTCTCCACCGCGTCCGTCCACGCCTCACCGCCGCTCTCCTCACCCTCGGTCAGCGCGGCGAGGAAGAACCGGTAGGCGGCGCCCACGTTGCCGGGACCGCCCGCCTTGGGTGAGCTCTCGACACATGCGGTGAAGGCATCCCGGTCCGCCTGCGTCGGCAGGAGCCGGTAGTGGTCGTCACCGTTGCGGTACTTATTGACGAGCATTAGGTCGTGGATGCGATCGGCCTGCCGTTCCGCACCGCCGCGTTCCCGGTGGCGATCGCGCAGCGCGGTGAAGGCGAGCATGAGGGTGGTGAGCCGCTGCTGGCCGTCGACGACGAGCCAGCGCTGCATGCCGCCGGCGGTGATCCGGCCCGGTGCCAGCACGACGGAGCCGAGGAAGTGCGCTGCGGGGGCCCGCCCTTCCAACTGCTCCTCGACCAGCTCCTGCACGTCGTCCCAGAGTTGCTGCAGCTGCTCACGCTGCCAGCTGTAGGTTCGCTGGTAGAGCGGCACCTGGTACTGCTTCTCGCCCTGGACGAGCTCTTTGAACGTGGTCTCCTGAGCGTGCACGCGCGCTTCTCCCCCTGGATGTCCCCGACCGGCTGCCCATTTTCCACGATCAGAGGTCCGCACGGGAGTAACCGGAAGATCTCGACTCTGAACAATGCGTTCATAAACTGAGTCAAGAGACACACACCCGTGTGCGCTGCATGCCCGGTACCGTAAGCCGACGCACCGTCACGCACCGCAGGTCTGTACCACCCCCGGAGAGTCCGATGCCCGAGCCCGCAGAATCCCCCACAGTCTCCGTGCCCCTCGCAGAGGTCGCGCGGATCGCGGGCGTGGGACGTGCCGCCGTCAGCAACTGGCGGCGTCGCCACGAGACCTTCCCCGCACCGATCGGTGGCACCGATGCGAGCCCTCTGTTTTCGCTCGCCGAGATCGAGGTCTGGCTGCACAGGGAAGGCAAGATCAAGACGGCCGTCGAGCCTTTGGAGCGGCTCTGGCCGGAGTACGAGGCCCTGGGGGACCGGGATGCGATGGGTTTTCTCGTCGCGCAGGTCGGCCTGCGGCTCTGCGGGGAACCCGGGAAGCCGGACGACGGTCCTCCGGCCGCAGCGGGGGTGCTCGACGAGCGGCAGTCCGGCCTTCTGAAACGGACGCTGGAGCTAGCCGGGACGAAGGGTCCGGCGGAGACCTTCGGGTTCCTGCTGGAGCGGTGGCTGCGCACTCACGTACGGCAGATCGCGGTCACTCCGGGGCCCCTCGCCGAACTCATGACGGACATCGCTGCGGTCGTCCACGACGGCGCGGTCCGCACGGTTCTCGACCCCGCGTGCGGCACCGGGACCTTGCTTCTGTCGGCGGGACGGCGATGGGGCGACTCAGAAGGCGACTCAGGACTGGCCGAGCTCCGAGGGCAGGACAGGGACCCGGTGCTCGTGTCATTGACGCGCGCACAGTTGGCCGTCGCCGGCTACACAGGGGCAGCTCCACCGGAGATCACAGTCCTGGCCGCGGACACCCTGCGCGCCGATGCCCGTGCGGAGGTACGGGCCGATGTGGTCCTGTGCAACCCGCCCGCGAACGAGCGTGACTGGGGGCATGCGGAGCTCGCGACGGACGCCCGCTGGGCCTTCGGCCAGCCGCCCCGCACCGAGTCGGAACTCGCCTGGGTCCAGCACATCGCCGCCGCTCTGGCGCCGGGAGGTGTCGGGGTGATGGTGCTGCCGCCCGCGGTCGCTGCGCGGCGGGCCGGCCGGCGTATCCGGGCGGGTCTGCTGCGCGCAGGTGTACTGCGTACCGTGGTCGCCCTGCCGCCCGGCGCCGCGCCTCCGCACGGGGTCGGCCTTCATGTGTGGGTCCTGCGGGCAGGCGGCACCGGTGAAGAGCCGGGGACATCCCCGGCCGAGATCACCTTGGTGGACACCGCGGCCCGGCAGAACGGTCCTGGCGCCATGGGTGCCGGGGGCGTCGACTGGGTCCAGATCACGGAGCAGGTGGTGAAGGCCCTTCAAGGGGCGGGCGGAACCGGAAATGTGACGGTTCCGGTCATCGACCTGCTGGACGAAGAGGTGGACCTCACCCCGGCCCGGCACATTCCGCGCGGCCGTACCGCCGACCTGGTCGGACTGCGGCGGTCGTGGGCCCGGTTCGACGCCCATGCGAGCGAGCTCCGCCAGGCGACTGGTGTTCTCTCGGCACTTGAGCCGGTCGAGGCCGGTGACGTCGCCCCGCTCATCACAGTCGCCGACCTGGAGCGCGCCGGAGCGCTGGAGATCCGAGGCGGGCAGGCGCTGCCCGAAGCCGAGGTGGAGCGGGGTGCGCGCCCGGCGGACGGCGCGCGGGTACTGACCGGTCTCCGCCTGCCCGGGGGTCCGGAGCTGTGGCTTCCGGCACGGGCGGTGGCGGAGGGGGAGAAGACCGGCGCGCTGACCGTCACGGCCTCACAGGATGTCGTCGTATCCATGCTGGCCCGCGATTTCGATGTCCATGTGGACACCGCGGCACCGTCGGTTCTCGGGCCACAGCTCTGTGCGCTGCGCGTGGACCCCTCGGTCCTCGATCCCTGGTTCCTGGCAGGCTGCCTGCGGGCTCCCGACAATGCCCGCCGGGCGGGCACGCACGCGTCCACGACGTCCCGTGTCGATGTACGGCGGCTGCGGGTGCCCCGGTTCTCCCTGGAGGAGCAACGGCGGTACGGCGAGATCTACCGCAGGATCACGACGTTCGAAAGCGAGCTCCAGGGGCTCCGCCGGGTGGGGGGCGAACTCGTCCGGTCGCTCGGAGATCTTCTGTCCCACGGCCAGTTGCCGCGCGTCTGATCCGAGTGCCCGGTCCGCCGCTGGTCGTTGCCGACACCCCTACAGGGCGGCCAGACGGCCGTCGAGGGAGGAGATCTCGGCCCCGAAGCCTCGCTCGCCCAGTTCGAGGGCTACCTCACGGCAACGGGCGACCAGGCGGGCGGGCGGAGAGGCGAGCCGTAGCGTCTCCGTGGCCGCCTCATGCCAGTCACCGAGTGCACCCCGAAGATCACCCTCGGGCACCTTGCATTCCGCGAGGCCGATTCGGGCCTCCAGCACCAGTGACGCGAGGCGAGGATCTGCACCGTCTCCGAGCGCCACCGCCACCTCCCCGTACAGCCTCCTCGCCCGCCCTGTGTCACCGTCGAGGCGCGCCGCGTCCGCGCACACCAACTGCGCGTCCACAACAGCGGGTTCCCTGGGTCCCCATGCGGACACGGCGCGAGCGAGCGCCGATGCGAGCTGCGCGCACTCGGCAGCGGGTCCTGTGGAGTCGAGTTCGGCCCTGGCGAGGGCGATCCGGTCGGCGAACTCGCCCCGCCCCAGCCAAGAAGCGCGACGGCTCCGGCCACGCAGGGAACTTCTCGCGCGCACGCGGTCGGCGTACTCGGCGATCGGTCCCCCGCGCAGCCGGTAACGGGCCGTGGGATCGGGATGCAGCTCGGGGTCGGGGCCGGGGTCGCCGGGCGCGGGGAGGTGTGCGCGCAGCACGGCGAGGGCTTCGCCGATGCCGGCCGGGCGGTCGGCGGGCGTCTTCCCCAGCAGGTCCCACACGAGTTCGTCGAGGTCCTCCGGGATCCCGATGTTGATGCCGCGGACCCGGGGAGGAAGGTCTTCGAGGTGCTGCGTGTCCTTGTTCCGGTCCGGCTTGTCCTCGAACGGCTTCTCACCGGTGAACAGCTCGAACAGCACGGAACCGAGCGCGTAGAGGTCCACCGCGGCGGAGATGTCCTGCTGGCCGCGGAGCTGCTCCGGCGCCATGTAGCCGGCGCTGCCCGGAGTGGCACCCAGCGCGGTGTAGCGCGTGGCATCGGGGTCGGCCAGGTGGGCGATGCCGAAGTCGAGCAGCTTCACCGCCCCGTCCGCGGCGGCGATCACCACGTTGCCGGGCTTGAGGTCCCGGTGCACCACGCCGTTCGTATGGGCGTGGCCGAGGGCCTCGGCGATCTGGACGGCGATCGCGACGGCCGCGCCGAAGGGGAACGGACGGCGAAGGTCGAGGAGTTCACGCAGGTTGACCCCGTCAACGTACTCCATGACGAGGTACGGCTCCTCGTGGTGGTAGCCGCGGTGCAGCAGACGCGGGATGGCGGGATGGTCCAGTTCTTCGAGGATCGCCCCCTCGCGCTCGAACCGCTTCATCAATTCCACCCGGCGTCGGGTCCGTTCGGCCGGGCTGAACCGGCCCTGAGTGTAGGCGTCGAGGCGCAGCGCCTTGACCGCGACCAGCCGTCCGGTGGCGGTCTCCGTCGCTGTCCAGATGCTTCCCATACCGCCCCGATCGAGCGCTTCCTCGATCCGGAAGCGTCCGTCGAGGAATTCCCCGGTTTCCACCCGTACCTCCGGTTCACCGCAGCACCATGCCAGGCACAGGATAGCGGTTCACAAGACAAACAAGAGACATCGCTTGACTTAGTTCACAGTCATACGCTTCTCTGGGGTCATAGGTTCCCTTCTCCAACTCCGCCGCGAGGGAGACAGCGTGACGCTTCATCAGCCTCCGCCCGGCACGGTCGGCGACACCCGGCTCATCCGGACTTCGCTGCCTCTGCTCCGCGAGGATCCGCAGGACTGCCCCCGGGGAAATGCCCTGCGGGCCAGGCCGCTCGTGGTGCAGGCACCAGAACGACCGCGCGGAAAGCCCCTTGAGGACTTCGCGCTCGGGCCGGTGATGCGCACCCTGGACCTCATCGAGTACGAGGGAATGGATCCGCAGGTCGCGCTGCGGCGGCTCCATCGCAGCACGAAATGCCATCCGGGTCACGCCAGTTGGGCCGAGATGGCGGTAATCAACTATCTGGCCGCGCGCGAGGCGTCCGAAACTGGCCGCCGCGAGCTCGGGCGCCCCGCGACGACCCCCGTGCGCGCGCAGTGGACCGCGATCGCCCAGTCGCCGGGCGATGCGCCGGACGAGCGAGGGGCGACGCGGTACGAACGCACCGCCTGGGGGCGACGGTACGCATCCGCGGACGGCTCGGAGCGCGAGCTGTGGCTCCTCTCCGTGAACACGGTCAAGAAGGACCGCCCGCATGCGGAGATCGCCGAAGCCGCTGCCGTCACCGCCACCGGGGTCCCCACGCAGGCCGCCTTCGGCGACATCCACCGCCCCCTGGCGGGCAGCACCGTTCCTCCACGGCAGGTCAGGCTGATCGGCCTCGGCTGCGGGGACGGCCGACACACCGTCCTCGCGGACTGGGACACCGGCCGGACGGCCCATGAGTTCACCCTGCACGCCAAGCCCGTACTGGCCCGCGTGACCGAGGACGACCGGCTCAACCCCGGCTCCGGGTGCGAGCGGTGCGAAGGGCTGACGGGTTGTGAACAGCCACCCCGGGTGAACGGCCTGCTCGGCGTACCCGGTCCGCGCCGGCCCCGCAAACGCCGCTCGGTCTCCGCCACCGACCTGCGAGTGCACTCCCGCTGCCCCGCCCAGTTCCACCTCACCCGAGTACTTCACCTCCGGTCCGGCGAACCCGAGAGCGAACCCGTCCGAAGGGGGCGGGCAGTCGATGACTGGCTCAATGAGCGGCATCGCCAAGGGAGTTGCCGTGGTGCCACTCTTCCCGCCAGCCTCCCGGGGCTATCCGAGGCGGAACAGTCCCCTGCCCTGGCCATGCTCGCCCAGCACCTGCTCGATTGCCCCCTCGACGGACTTCCGCCCGATGAGCACGTACGGGTGCAGCCGCGCCTGACCGCGTACGACCCGGAGCTCGACGTGCTCCTCATCGCCGACCCCGACCTCCTCTACACCCGTTCCGGCGGATGGATCTGGCACGAGACGAAGACGGCCTCCCGGCGCCCCTGGGAGGGGCGGGAACTGATGGAGACCTACCCGCAGCTGCCCTTCGCGGTCCTGCTGATGGCGGCGGGCGTGCCGGGTGGCGATCCGCGCCGGTCGCTGATCGAACTGGAGATGCTGTACGAGGGCAGCTCGGGCTGCGAGGAGATCGACCCCGGCGAGCCGGAGACGCAGGCCGAAGCCCGCCGCATCATCGCGGAGCTGGCGGGTCCCTGGGCCGTCGACGAGACGTACGCCCCGAAGCCGGGGGGGCACTGCGCGGGCTGCGAGATGCTCGGGCACTGCGCCGCCGGCCGGTCCCACCTGGAGACCCGGTGAACGCCGTACCCGCGAACGAGGACGGTTTGCCCGTCCACGCCGCCGACTGGTCCGCCCACGACGGCATCCCGCTGATGCGCACACTGGCCTCGGCACTCACGGCGCTGGACGCCGAGACCGGACTGGACTCCTTCACTCTGCCGTACCCGGCCGAGGTCCAGCGCGCCTTGGACCGGACCGTCCTCGCCTGCCTGGAACGGAGTGCCGAGCCCCCGGCGAGCCTCCCCGACCTTCTGTCGTGGTGCCGGGAACGCCCCGTGGCCGACTGGCCGGTCGATCTCCCGCCCGACGCGGTGGGCCCTGGCGACCTGCTGCTGGACCTGAACTCCTCACGGCCGACCGAGCTGTGCCACGAATGGGCGGAACAGACCAGGGACAGCGCCCTCGTCCTGCGCGACCGGGAAATCATCCGGGCCGCGCTGCGTCTGTGCCGCGAGTACGGGGAGGAGGAGGCGTACACCGAGTTCCGGCGGCTGCTGGTCACCCGGCCAGTGCTCACCGCCGCCGAAGAGTTCGCGGTGTCGGTGGATCACGTCCTCGACCCGGTCAAGGAGCTGCTGCGCCGCATTTACCAGCCCGTTCCTGACAGCTATCTGCGGGGCGGCGCCTACGCGGTCTGCGGCCGCTGCCTGACCCTGCTGACCCCGCTGCTGCACGGCAGCGGCTGGTGGTGCGAGCGCGACCGCTGCCGCCGTCTCGGGCCGCCCCCGGTGGGACGCCGTATCCAGAAGGAGGAGGCCGGCGGGCTGCTCCAGCTGGAGCGGCCACTGCGTCAGTTCGTGACTGGCCCTGGACGGGCCGAGGTGGAGCTGGAGGCGCGGCTCACGGCTCTCGGACTGCACGTGCGGATGTGGCCAGCGTACGACGCGTACGACATGCACATCACCTTCGCCGACGGCTGGGTGTGGGCGGTCGATGTGAAGGACTGGGCCCACCCTGCCTTCCTCGGCCGGGCCGCACGGCCCGTGCCTCCGGAGCCCCGGTACGACGAGGCGTTCTGGGTGGTACCCCGGGCCAGGGCCGACGATCGGCCCGGCTATGTCGCCTCCTACGAGCGCAATCGCCCCGCGGCGGCCAGGGATCTGCCGCTGCTCACCGACACCGAACTGGTCGCCCGAGCCCGGGCCCGTATGAAGCGGACCGGGACCGGCCGCGCGCAGGAGGACCGCGATGCGTGACCGCGACGGCTGGCACAAGCCTGTCAGCCAAGAGCTCTCCCGGTTGTGGAGCGAGGTGCCCGCCGAACTGTCCGGGGTGAAACCCGGCCTGCTGTGCCAGGTCGAGCTGGCCCTGCGGCTGCTGGAACGCCTCTCCCCTCTGGAGCCCGCACGGGGCGCGTACGTCCTGTTCGGCGGCTATCCCTTCGCACGGGCGCGCGGCATCGCGGTGACCCCGGAGCACGAGGCGATGCTCACCGCCGGCCGCCATCTGCTGTGGACGCTGCGCCGAGGACGCACCTGGCACCAGGCCCTGGAGACGTACGCCGCCCTGCCCGAGCGGCTGCGCGCCTATGACGTCCCGGCCGACGACGCACCCGCGCGGCGCAGCGAACCCACCGTCGCCTCCGACCGGATCGCGGTGTACGACACCGCGCTCGCCGCCCTTCCCCCGCTGGCCCGCAAGGCGTTGCCGATCGCACCCGTCGGCCGGGCCACCTTCGTCGACCGGCGACGGCCCACCTCGGTCATGCTGCCGGAGCACCTGCGGCCCGATCCGGTGCCGGGACACGCCCCGGAAGGCGGGCGTCCGGGGCGCGGTGAGCCGATCACTCTGAAGCGTGCGGACCTCGTCGAGACCGCACGCTGGATGGACCGGATCGAGCGGCAGGAGAACGTCGAGAGCCCGGGGCACTGGGAGGAACGGCTGTCCGAACTCCACATCGCGCCGCGCGACGCCGACCGGCTCGGTTTCTCCGAGGACGGCGACCTGCGTCTGGACGGCCTGCTGCACCTCGCGGGCATGGTCGGGGCGGGGAAGTCCACGCTGATGACACTGATCGCCGTCTGGGGCGCCCGTCAGGAGCCGAAGTTGCGGACGACGATCGTCGTCGGCGATGTGGCGGAGCAGCTGCGGCTCAGCGCGCTGCTCCGCGACCTCGGTCTCGCCGCGACCCTCGTCCTGGGGCTGACCACGCGTGAGACGCATGTGCAACGGCTGCACCGCAGGCTGGCCTCCCGGGGCCTGGACAACCTCCTCGACCATGACGTGCCGGGCTTCGACGACCTGAGCACGGTGTGCGTGGTGAATGCACTGCGCGGCACCGAGGCGGCCGAACCCCTGCGGTTCGCGGACGCGCCCTGCACCTCGCTGTATCCGGAGAGACGCCGGGCCGGAAAGGAGGAGCCGGACACCGTCCCCCTGCCCGAGCCGTACCGGCCGGGTCGTCCGGCCCGGCCGGAGCGAGCCGCCCAGCCGCACCCGCCGGAGGTCAAGGGCACTCCCCACGGGTGCCCCTTGTGGTATGCCTGCCCGCGTCACCGCTCGGCGCGCGAACTCGTCGACGCGCAGATCTGGGTGGCCAACCCGGCGAGCCTGGTGCAGACATCCGTGCCGCGGCACCTGGGCGACGAACGGCTGCGCCACCTCGAGCTGGCCTGTCTGCGCAGCGACATCATCATCGTCGACGAGGCCGACTCGGTACAGATGAAGCTGGACGAGATCTTCGCCCCGTCGGCGACGCTGGTCTCGCCCGGCCCCGAGTCCTGGCTGGACCAGCTCCAGACGCACCGGATCGAGGAACTGTCCCGGCAGGGCCGGCTGCCGCTCACGGACCAGGAGATCGAGCGCTGGTCCGCCTCGCTGACGGTCGTGCACGCCGCCACCGACCGGCTGTACAAGCTGCTGATCTCCGACGAGGAGCTGCGCGAGTGGGCCGACATGGAGTACTTCAGCCCCTGGACCCTGCAGGAGAAACTGCTGGGCGACTGGTTCGCCCCGGAGCGCACCCCGGGATCCCCAGACGGGGTGGCGGACGAAGCGGAGCTGTACGAGGCATACGAGGACGACGCTCCGGAGCCGGAGCCGTCTGGCCCCGGTTCCGACGCCCGCCGCACAGAGCTGACGGACCTCTTCGACACGTTCCGCGACGATCCCCTGGGCGGCCTCGGGCCCTACGGAAACACGACGGACGATTTGGTGCGGCTGGTCCAGGATCTGCTGGCCACGCTGTCCTCCTCCGACACCCGCGCCCGCGTCCTCGCCGTACTGCGCCCGCTGCTCGCCGACAGCCCCGCCGCCGCACGGGCAAAGGACGAGACCTGGCTCGATCTCACCGCCCGACGGCTGGAGTTCATGCTGCTGCTCAGCGCCCTGAACCACCGCCTGGACCGGCTGGTCTTCCTATGGCCGCAGGTGGAGGCCGCCCTGCACCTGGACTCGACGGGCAACGAGCTCTCCCGCCGTCCTCCCCTGGACTACGCGCCGCTGGTCCCGGAGGCCCCGATGGGCAACGTGCTCGGCTTCCAGTACCTGCCCGACGACCGAGAGCAGGACGTCGACGGACGGCACAGCGGCACCCTGCGCTTCTTCCGCTGTGCGGGCGTCGGCCGTGAACTGCTGCTCTCGCTGCACGAGGTGGGAGCCGACCCGGGCGCCGGGCGCCGGGGCCCGCATGTGGTGCTGATGTCCGGAACGAGCTGGGCCGGGTCCTCCACCCGCGCCCATGTACTCGCGCCGGTCGGCGCCGTACTCAAGCCGTCTCCGCGCTCGCTGGAGGCCGTGAGCGAGTCGGTCTTCACCACGCACTTCCTCTACGACGACGAGGGCCGCCCGATGAGCCTGTCGGGAACCGAGCCGAAGACCCGGCCGGCTGCGGCGCGGGCGCTGGCGAGCAGGCTCGGATCCGCGGGCCGCGGCGGCGCCCCGAGCCCCCTTGAGCAGGAACTGGCGAAGATCGCCGACGACCGCCGACGGCGGGCGGTCCTGCTGGTCGGCAGCTACAAGGAGGCGAACACCGTCGCGGACGTGCTGCACAGCATGGAACGCTGGCACGGCCGCGTCCGGGTGCTGGCCGCCGATGACGCCGATCTGGATCAGGCGGTACGCGGGTCGGGGCCGACGTCCTCCGGATCCGACCGCGCCACCGCGCTGCGCCGAGGTGATCTGGCCTCCTTCGCCGAGGACCGCAGCGCGGAACTCCTCATCGCCCCGCTCATGGCGGTCGAGCGCGGCCACAACATCCTCAACGCCCAGCGCAACGCGGCCTTCGGCACGGCCCTCTTCCTGGCCCGCCCGCATCCGCGCCCGGACGACCTGGCTCTCGCCGTGTTCGCGATCAACGACTGGGCCACCCGTTTCGCCCGCGACGAACCGGGCCTGGCACAGGGCACGTTCAGCAAGCTGGCGGTCGCCGCAGACAGTCTCGACGAGGCGGGACTCGCGTTCCGTCATGTGGCGCGCGGCGAGTGGCGCAGGCTGCTGTCCCGCCGCTACATCTACTCGCGACTGTCCGACCCCGAAAAGCGGTCGTTCACCTGGGACCAACTGGTGACGATCTGGCAGGTGATCGGCCGGCTGGTACGCGGTGGTGTACCGGCCCGGGTGGTCTTCGTCGACGCCCGTTTCGCTCCGCGCACCGCCAGGCTGCTGTCCCCGGGAGCGGCAGCGTCCCCGCTCCCGCAGGAGGACGGGCTGCTGACCGGCCTGCGGGACGTCCTCGCCCCGTACTTCGCGGAAGGCACCGTGCCGCCCGACTGCCCCGATCCCGGCGATCCCGCGGTCGCCCGTCTCCTGTACGCGCCCCTCTACAAGGCGCTGCGGGACATCACCCACCACACCTCCTGAACGAAGGGACACCCTCATGGCTCAGCGCTACGACTCCATCCGGACCGCCTCCTCGCTGCCCGTCTCCCGCGACGCCTCGGCGACGGGGCGGTACCGGGCTCTGCCCTTTCCCGAACAGTGGCGCGGCCCGCTGCTCGCGCTGTGCGGCGCGGGCCGCGACAAACCGCTGGAGACGGTTCCCACCTTCCGCATGGATCAGGTGATCCAGGCACTCGCACCCGATGTACTGGTGCGCCCGCGCCCGTCCCGGTACCAGGACGAAGGCCCGGACTTCTGGCTGTACGCCCCGGAGGACATCCCAGATCCGCTGCCCGACACGGCTTTCCGGGCTCTCGTCGGAGCCTGGCTGAAGGATCTCCGTCCGGAGCGCGAGTACCGGTCGCTGCTGAACGAGACCAGGGACGCCCTGTTCGAGGACCCTCCCGAGTGGCAGGAGGGTGTGGAGGTGGAACTGCTGCGCTGCCCGACCACCCCCGGCGGTACGGCCGCCCCGGATCCGCGCCAGTTCCAGCTGACGACGGACTGGCTGGCCCGGCGGCTCCTCGGCAAACTGGAGCCATACGACTTCGGTGCGGGCCAGCTGCGTTTCCGCGCCATGCCACGCGGGCCCCGCGACCAGGGCGCCGAGCTGGTGTCGCAGGCGCTGGGGCACGAGGGCAGCCGGGGCACGGAGTGGTTCTCCGTCGTCCTGAACATCACCCTCCAGACGGTGCCGTTCGACCCGCTGCCCCGCTTCCACCTGCACACCCACATCCGGCGGTACGCCACCCGCGTAGGCGTCAAGTCGGAGCGGCTGTATCTGCCATACGGCCGCAGGAGCACGGTGCTGCTGCGGCCTCGTGTGCCGTGGCTGCCCGGAGCACCAGCGAGTGACCGGTTCGCGCTGGCTCGCCTCGGGTGGAACAAGGGCGGCCACGATTGGGTGGGCGGCGGCCCCGCCGGGATGCTGCGGAGCGTGTCGCTGGCCGAGTCGTTCCCCGACGCCGAGTCCGTTCTCACCGCCCCGGCCGAATGGCTGGAGGACGGGATGCGGGCCGCCGTCGTGCACAGCACCGCGATGGGGTCGCACGAGGTGGGCACCGGTCTGATGCCCGACCAGCGTTCGAGGATCGTCGAGTGGGCCGAAGAGGCACTGCCGGAGCAGTTGCGTCCGGCGCCCGCGCTGGTGCGCACCCGTCTGTCGGGGAGCACTCCCGCCAATCCGCGCCATGAACCGTCCGAGGCGGCGAAGAAGGCTGTGGAGGAACGGCAGCGGACGGAGGCCCGCCGGATGGGTGCCGCCTTCGCGCTGCGCTGCCTGGCCCCGGACGCGGACCCCGGTGAACTGCCCCTCCTGGAGGCCGGAGTGTTCTGGCAGACGCCCGACATGCGAGACACCGCGGTGGCAGCCCTGATCGCCCATCTGGACCTCAAGGGGGACGGAGGTGCGCCGGAGGACGCGGGTGCCTTCGACGGCACGGTCATGCTGGAGTGGCAGACTCCGGAGCTGACGGTACGGCTGCGTTGCCGCAAGCTCACCCGCTCGCTGGGCCACGACCTGACGCTGCCCGAAGGATCCCGGCACTCACGGGAGGTGGTGACCGCCGCACTCGGTGCCCGGCGCCGGGAGATGGCAGATTTCGTCTCAGAGGACGGGCCCGTTTCCCTTCCGTCCCTCGCACTGGTGGAGATCGACCGGGCCAAGGACTTCACCTCCCCAGACCACGACCCCAAGTTCGCTCTACGACTCGGTTGCGCGGACGCCGGTGTCCTCACCCAGTTCATGACCGTCCCGAAAAAGGCCAAGGGCTACAACAGCGAGAAGAACAAGGACTTCCGCGCAGCCAAGGCCTGGGACGACGGTCTGCGGCAGCTCGGCGTACGGATCCACCCCGAGCACAGTCTCGGCGAGCGGCTTCCCTCGGGGATGCGGTACGCGGCCGTATGGATGGTCCGCAAGAACCGCCGCAGCCGTACACGCTGGGCCGGGCATATGCCGGTCGCGGTGCTCGTCACCCCGGAGGTGTCCGGACAGGGCCTGGCACGGGTGGAGGGCTGGGACGACGAGGCACGGGCCTGGGTGCCGTATCCGGTGATGCTGCTGCGGCTGACCAAGCGCGCGGAAGTACCGGCCGCGGGCACAGTGCCCGCGCCGCGCGACGGCAGCAGTCCCGTCTCCCGCCCGTCGTGGTGGGGCGACATGGCCGAGCAGCGCCGGGCCGCCGAGGAATGGCTCCAGCGGGTACGCCGCTCCCTGCGGGGTACGCCGACGATGTTGCTGGCCCACGGGCAGAACATGCGCTCGCACTGGACCTGGCTGCAGGACAGCAAGACGATTGCCGACAAATTCCGTGACGGTCATGCTCCCGCCCGCCGTCTCGATCCGGACCTGCGCCTGGTGCGTGTGCGTACCTCACGCGGGCGGGAGACGGCGCAGTGGTGGGGAGTGAACCCGGACGGGGCGAACGGCCTCGCTGCCCATCTGTGGACGAACCCGGATACCGGCCCGGAGACGGCCCGCGCCTTCTGGTCCACCACACCGAAAGCTCGGACTTTCAAGCTGTCGGTGGCCGCCGACAAACTCGCCCCCCGGGTGAACACCAAGGGGAAGCTGACGGTTGACACCGACAAGGCCGCGTGGAATCCAGGCCTTGTGGAACTCACCGTCCTCGGTTGCCACACCGGGGACGGTGATTCTCCCGAGGCCCTTGCCCTCGCCGCGCATCAGCTGCGCCAGGCCCCCGATGTACCGGACGCACTGAGCCTGCCGCTGCCACTGCATCTCGCCGGTCTGGCGCAGGAGTATGTCCTGCCGACGCGCGCGGAAGAGGATCAGACCCCCTCGGTGGATTCTGCGGCCGATGCCGACCCGGACTCGGGGGCTGCCCCGGGGCTGGCGAAGGAACCGGAACCGCAGGACGAGCAGGAGCAGTTGTCCTTATTCCACGCGTCTTGAGACCAAACCGCCAGTGGGCGAAGGGGCTCGGGTAACGGCAAGCCATGCCCGCCAGCAGCTCCCGGGCCTTCTTCCCCCGACGATGGGGTCGTTCGTACTTCGGCTTGGCCACCTACGGCTTCAACCGGACGGTCGCCTCGATCACCAGCTCCGCCCGTTTGGCTTGTGCGCACCCCCGTTCCCACGTCCTGGCTCCCCCGCCGAGGGTTCGAACCTGCGGACTCCCGCAAATCGGGCGCCAGCGCCCGTGGCTGCCGCACAGGGCCCACGATGGCCGCACTGTCGGCGCACGTGGGCGCACCCCGGCCGCACGGCGCCCACCCCGACACCCCGGCACCCCGGCACCCCGTGACGCAGACCAGCCGGAAACCGCCCCAGCCACACTGACTCCCCATTCAGCACCCTCCAGCCCCGATCCAGCCATCGCACGAAGAACAACAGACGACTACATGTGACGAAACGTAAGATAATCCAGCATGAATCCACCTTCGCCCATTGGCACACCACGAGGCCGACCCCATCTGAGCTGCACATTTGCTAAATCACCGCATCCACGCTGCCGCGACCCTAAACCTTGAAGTGGAATGGTTGGTGCAGAGCTCCCGCCTGCGGAGACATGGTTTCTGGGGTGCCCATCCCAGCACGGGAGTTCCATCCCAGCACCACGCAGCTCAGTCGCCTCACCGGCCGCCCCTTGACCCGTCGCCCGGGTGCTAACGCCGGATCCAGTCAGCGCCTCAGTCGGGCCCGCCTCAATGAGGGGTGCCAGCCGCACCGCGTTCTGCAGGACCGTACGACAGCGACCCAGGCGCTCGGCAGCGGATGTCCGTAGATGTCGATCGTGGTCTTGACCGAACGGCGGCCCCGCCAGCGTGTGGGCAGCGATGAGCAGGTTGCGGTAGTCACGCCAGGTACCGATCGCCTTCCAGGAACGGTCGGCCCTAGGAACACTCAACCTCCCGCGAGGCCTTCATCGATCCGGGCGGCGTCTCGTTTGGTGTGGCCGGAAGTCGCCCCTACAGTGACGGCGTATGTGCTCCTACCCGAGGAACGACAACCGCACCTGACGGTTGTGATTCGAGACGTTCGTGTCCACCAGGCACACCGACTGCCACGTCCCCAGTTCCAGCCCACCCCCGACCACCGGCAACGTCGCATGCGGCGGTACGAACGCCGGCAGGACGTGGTCGCGGCCGTGGCCGGGGCTGCCGTGGCGGTGCTGCCAGCGGTTGTCCGCGGGCAGGAGGGTGTGCAGGGCCGCGAGAAGGTCGTCGTCGCTGCCGGCACCCGTCTCGATGACCGCGATGCCGGCCGTGGCGTGCGGCACGAAGAGGTTGAGCAGGCCGTCGCGGCCCTGAGCGGCTTCGCGGAGGAAGGACTCGCAGTCGCGGGTGAGGTCGACGACCCGCTCGGTGGAGCCGGTGGTGACGGTCAGGACTCGGGTCGTGAATTCGTCGGACATGGGCCTATTGTCGCCCCGAGCTGCCCGCCGCACGACCTTGGCCCCGGTCCCGATCACCCGTCCGCCGGACCGGAACATGAAATCCCCGGTCCACACGGTGAGACACCATTGACCGTGTGTCGACAAGCTGGCTACGTTCTCCGGCATGTTGCGTTCAGTCCTGCTCACCACGCGCGGTCACATCGACCTGCTGCGGGTGGCCTCCGCCGCGTGTCGTCGCGGCCACTGACGCCTTCTCGCACCACCTTCCGCTTTCTCCTGTCGCCCCGGCTGCCCCTCTGCGCCGGCGCGCCGTTGACGCGCGCCCGCTGACGTCGGGGCGCGCCCTCCCCTGCCGTGGAGTGCCATGAGCATCAGTCATGCCCCGCCCAAAGTTCCGGCGCCGGACATATCCGATTCGACGGATACCGCACCCCGCTCGCCCGAACTCGAGCCCCTCGTCCCCTCCTCCACTCGCCGCACCCGCGTCCCGCGCTGGCTGCGCCGCACCTCCGGCCCCCTCCTGCTGCTGCTCGTCTGGCAACTCCTCAGCTCCAGCGGGGTGTTGACGCCCGACGTGCTCGCCTCACCGGGCAAGATCGCGCAGGTCGGCCGGGATCTCGTCGTCGACGGTTCCCTGCCCGGCGCCATGGGCGTGTCCCTGCAACGCGTCGCCGTGGGCCTGCTGTTCGGCGTCGTCGTCGGCGTCGGGCTCGCGCTGGTGTCCGGGCTGTTCCGGATCGGCGAGGACCTGGTCGACGCCAGCGTGCAGATGCTGCGGACGGTGCCGTTCGTCGGGCTCATCCCGCTGTTCATCATCTGGTTCGGGATCGGCGAGGCCCCGAAGGTCGCCATCATCACGCTCGGCGTCTCCTTCCCGCTCTATCTGAACGTGTACGCGGGCATTCGCGGTGTCGACTCCCAACTCGTCGAAGCGGGTGAGTCGTTGGGGCTCAACCGGTGGGGCCTCGTACGCCACGTCGTACTGCCGGGGGCGCTGCCCGGCGCGATGACCGGACTCCGGTACTCACTCGGGATCGCCTGGCTCGCCCTGGTCTTCGCCGAGCAGATCAACGCGGACGCCGGGATCGGCTTCCTGATGGTGCAGGCGCGGGACTTCCTGCGCACCGACGTCATCGTCGTGTGCCTGATCGTCTACGCGTTCCTCGGCCTGCTCGCCGACTTCGTCGTCCGCTCCCTCGAAAGGCTGCTGCTGCAATGGCGACCGACGTTCACCGGCCGGTGACTCCCGCGACCGAAGGGCTCGCCGTACGCGTGGCGGGGCTCACTCGCTCCTTCGACGGACGAGCCGTCATCGACGACCTCCAACTCGACGTGCAGCCGGGCGAGTTCGTCGCGCTGCTCGGGCGCAGCGGCTGCGGAAAGTCCACCCTTCTGCGCATCCTCGCCGGGCTCGACCGGGACATCGAGGGGACCGTTCTCGTGCCGCGCCGCAAGGCGGTCGCGTTCCAGGCGCCGCGGCTCATGCCCTGGAAGCGGGTCTGGCGCAACGTACTGCTCGGACTGCCCGGCAAGCCCGAACGGGCCCTGGCCGAGAGGGCGTTGGACGAGGTCGGCCTGGAGCACCGGACGAACGCCTGGCCCAAGACGCTGTCCGGGGGCGAGGCCCAGCGCGCCTCGCTCGCCCGCGCCCTGGTGCGCGAGCCCGACCTGCTGCTGCTCGACGAGCCGTTCGGCGCCCTCGACGCGCTGACCAGGATCAAGGCTCAGCGCCTGGTCGACGAGTTGTGGCAGCGGCGGGGCTGCGCCGTCCTCCTGGTCACGCACGACGTCGAGGAGGCCGTGCTGCTGGCCGAC
This sequence comes from Streptomyces sp. YJ-C3, assembly GCF_053891275.1. Lineage (NCBI taxonomy): Bacteria > Bacillati > Actinomycetota > Actinomycetes > Kitasatosporales > Streptomycetaceae > Streptomyces > Streptomyces sp. YJ-C3. Next base: position 5,679,862 of record NZ_CM132685.1, read on the forward strand.
CGGGTGCTCGTGATGGACGGCGGCGTCATCGCGTACGAGACGCGTGTCGATCTGGAGCGTCCTCGCGACATCACCGATCCGCGCTTCGCCGAACTGCGAGCCGAGCTGCTGCGGCGCCTCGGTGTCGAGCAGACCCATGAGACCCAGCGCACGGACCAGGCCCCGCAGGACGACCGCATCGACGGGGCCGAGACGCTCTCCTCCGTCGAGAAGCAGCCCGCGGCCTGATCCCGTCCCACCCCCTCACCCCTCCCGCGGACTCAACCACCCGCCCTTCGAACGGACTTGATATGCGACGCCCCCTCGGTTCCGCCCTGCCGGCCGCCGCCCTCCTGGTACCCCTCGCGCTGCTCCTCGGCGCCTGCTCCGCCTCACCCTCCGCCAGTACGAGCACCGCGGGCTCCGGCGGCGGCACCGACGGGAAAGGGTCCCTGACTCTCAACGTGGGTGACCAGAAGGGCGGTTCGGAAGCCGTACTGCGGGCCGCGGGCGAACTCGACGATCTCAACTACAAGATCCACTGGTCCACCTTCACCTCGGGCCCGCCCCTCCTCGAAGCCGTCAACGCCAAGGCCGTGGACATCGGCGGCGTCGGCAACACGCCGCCGGTCTTCGCGGCCGGCGCCGGCTCGAAGATCAAGGTCGTGGCGGCGAGCCACGGGACCGCGAAGGGCGACACGATCCTCGTGCCCGACGACTCACCGCTGAAGAAGCCGGCGGACCTGAAGGGCAAGTCGGTCGCCGTCGCCCAGGGGTCGTCCGCGCACTACCAACTCGTCGCGTCCCTGCGGAAGGCGGGGCTCGGCCTCAAGGACATCAAGGTCAAGTACCTCCAGCCGGCCGATGCGCTGGCCGCGTTCACCAGCGGCAAGGTCGACGCGTGGGCCATCTGGGACCCGTACACCTCGCAGGTGCTGCGCGGCGGGAAGGGCCGGGTGCTCACCGACGGCGACGGGCTCACCAATGGGCTCGCCTTCCAGGTCGCCTCCCCCACCGCCCTCGGCGACAAGAAGAAGACCGCCGCGATCAAGGACTATCTGGACCGGCTGCGCCGCGCCCAGGACTGGGTCTACAAGCACCCCGAGGAGTGGGCCAAGGTCTGGGCGAAGGACACAGGGCTCCCCTACGAGGTCGCGCTCGACGCGGTGAAGCGGACGAACGGCACCCGCGTGACCGTCGCCGTCGACAAGGCCGTGGTCGCCTCGGAGCAGCAGATCGCCGACGTCTTCTCCGAGTTGAAGCTGATCCCGGGCAAGGTCGACTTCGGCGACTTCGTCGACACGCGCTTCAACGGCGACCTGCCGGCCTCCTCCACCGCCCCCCGCACCTACGGCAAGGAGTCCTGAGACCATGACCGTTCACCTGCACTGGTTCCTGCCGACCGGCGGCGACGGCCGCACCCTCGTCGACCGGCACGCCTTCAGCGGCGGCGCGTCGGAGCGCACGCCCGGCCGGGCGATCGCCGGGGTACGCGCGCCCGACCTCGACTATCTCGTCCAAATAGCCAAGGCCGCGGAGCAGTTGGGATTCGAGGCGGTTCTCACGCCCACCGGGACGTGGTGCGAGGACGCGTGGCTGACGACCGTCGCCCTCGCCCAGCACACCCGGCGGCTCAAGTTCCTCGTGGCGTTCCGGCCCGGTGTCATCTCCCCCGTGCTGGCGGCCCAGATGGCATCGACGTATCAACGCCTCACGCAGGGAAGGCTGTTGCTCAACGTCGTCACCGGCGGCGACTCGGCCGAGCAGCGGCGCTACGGTGATCACCTCGATCACGACCGTCGCTACGCCCGCACCGACGAGTTCCTCTCCGTCGTGCGCGGGGTGTGGGGCGGGCAGCCGTACGACTTCGACGGCGAGCACTATCAGGTCGACGGCGGGTTCACCGCCCTGCCGCCCGACCCGCTGCCGCAGATCTTCTTCGGCGGTTCGTCGGCCGCCGCGGGGCCGGTCGCGGCGCGGCACACCGATGTGTATCTGACCTGGGGCGAGCCGCCGGAGCAGGTGAAGGAGAAGATCGACTGGATTCGGGCGCTCGCCGAGAAGGAGGGGCGCACGGTGCGGTTCGGCATCCGGCTGCACACCATCTCGCGCGACTCGGCGCAGGACGCCTGGGCGACGGCGAACCGGCTGCTCGACGACCTCTCCCCCGAGACGGTCGCCGCCGCGCAGGCCGCGCTCGGCCGCAGCGAGTCGGTGGGGCAGCAGCGGATGCTGGCGCTGCACGGCGGCACGCGCGAGGGGCTGGAGATCTCGCCGAACCTGTGGGCCGGGGTGGGCCTGGTGCGCGGCGGCGCCGGGACCGCCCTCGTGGGCAGTCACGCGGAGGTCGCCGACCGGATCGAGGAGTACCACGCGCTCGGCATCGAGCACTTCGTGCTCTCCGGCTATCCGCATCTGGAGGAGGCGTACTGGTTCGGGGAGGGCGTGATTCCCGATCTCGCGGCGCGCGGCCTCCTGCCGGCGGATGCGCCGGTCAGGGGTGGCGCTCCGCTGCTGGTGGCGGGCGGCCGCTGAGCGGGGCGCGGCGGGCGGGAAGATCTCGGACCCCGGTCGAGTTAGTAGAAACGTGAACGATATCGGGGCAGGAGACGGCACCGCCGCGGTGGGCGTCCGGCAGGTCGACGTGGTGGTCATCGGGGCCGGACAGGCCGGTCTGTCCGCCGCCCATCATCTGCGGCGGGTGGGGTTCGAGCCGGAGCGGGACTTCGTCGTCCTCGATCACGCACCCCGGCCGGGCGGTGCCTGGCAGTTCCGCTGGCCGTCGCTCACGTACGGCAAGGTCCACGGCATGCATGCGCTGCCGGGCCTGGAACTGACCGGGGCCGACCCGGCGCGGCCGTCGTCGGAGGTCATCGCCGAGTACTTCGACACGTACGAGAAGACCTTCGACCTGCGGGTGCGGCGCCCGGTCGAGGTGCGCCGGGTCCGCGAGGGCGACGGTGGGCGGCTGCTCGTCGAGACCTCGGACGGGGCCTGGTCGACCCGTGCCCTGATCAACGCGACGGGGACGTGGGACCGCCCGTTCTGGCCGCGCTATCCCGGTCAGGAGACGTTCCACGGGCGGCAGTTGCACACCGCACAGTACCCGGGTCCCGAGCAGTTCGCGGGACAGCGGGTCGTCGTCGTGGGCGGTGGGGCGTCCGGCACGCAACACCTCATGGAGATCGCCCCGTACGCGGCGGAGACGACGTGGGTGACGCGCCGCCCGCCGGTCTTCCGCGACGGCCCGTTCGACGAGAACTGGGGCCGGTCCGCTGTGGCCATGGTGGAGGACCGGGTACGGCAGGGACTCACGCCGCTGAGCGTGGTCTCGGTGACCGGGCTGCCGGTGAACGACGCGATCCGCGAGGCCCGGGCGAACGGTGTCCTCGATCGCCTTCCGATGTTCGACCGGATCACGCCGACGGGCGTGGCCTGGGACGACGGACGGGAGGTCGCGGCCGATGTGATCCTGTGGGCCACCGGGTTCCGGGCGGCGATCGACCATCTGGCGCCGTTGAAGCTACGGGAGCCCGGCGGCGGGATCCGGATGGAGGGCACCCGCGCGGCACTGGATCCGCGGGTGCATCTCGTGGGGTACGGGCCGTCGGCGAGCACGATCGGCGCGAACCGCGCGGGGCGGGCGGCTGTGCGCGACGTCCGGCGGCTGCTCGCCGGGCGCAGCCCGGTGGCGGTCTGACCATCCCCGGGGGCGCCTCCGCTGACCTCGCGCCCCCGGGGTCCGGGCCGCTCAGCCGTCCGTCTTGGCCTTGCCCTGGTTCTTGTTGAACTCCGCGACGTTGCGCTGCTGCTCGTCGTAGTCCGCGGTGAAGCGGGTGTCGCCCGGCTTGACCGTCACGAAGTAGAGCCAGTCGCCCTGCGTCGGGCTGACCGCCGCCTTGAGGGCCTGGTCGCCCGGGTTGCCGATCGGCGAGGGCGGCAGCCCCATGCGCGCATAGGTGTTGTACGGGTTGTCGACCTTGGTGTCCTTCGTGCTGGTGTCCAGCGTGGACCGGCCGAGCGCGTAGTTGATGGTGGAGTCCATCTGCAGGGGCATGCCGTGGTCGAGCCGGTTGTAGATGACACGGGCGACCTTGCCCATGTCCTCCTTGTTGTCGGCCTCGGCCTCGACGATGCTCGCGATGATGACGGTCTGGTACGGGTTGATGGCGTTCCGGTCGGCGCCCGCGGTGGTCTGGCTGCCGTTGAACCTCTTGGTGGCCGTGTTGACCATGTACGACAGCACGGTCTGCGGTGTCGACTTGGCGTCGAGGGGATAAGTCGCCGGAAAGAGGTAGCCCTCGGGGTTGCCGCCCGCGTCACCCGGAAGCTTGAGGCCCGCCTTCGGAACGACCTTCTTGGTGGTGCCGGCCGGGAGCTCGAGCGCCTTGTCGACGGCGTCGTAGACCTGGCCCGAGCGCCAGCCCTCCGGGATGACCAGGGAGGTCGGCCGTCCCTCGTCGCCGCCGGACACGGCCAGGGGAACCGCTACGGCGGTGGCCGCCACGACGGCCCCGGTCGCCATCAGGGCGACGCGCCCTCTGCGCGTGAGTCGGATCGTGCTCCGTCGCGGAGTCTCGTTCAGCATGCGGGAACGGTAACCCGCACATCAGGGCATTCCCGGCATATCTTCATGTCGGACCGGACACCGGCCCCGGCTGGGCCAGCGCGCGGTGCGGCGGTGCGGCCACCCGGCCCAGGGCTCCCCTCAGGCTCCGCTCGCCGTTCCGCCCGGGGCGTCGCTCACGGCGCTCCTCAGGCCGCCTTCTCCAACTGGGCGTCGCGCCGGACCAGCGCCGCGTACCGTCCGTCGCCGTCGAGCAGCTCCTCGTGGGTGCCGCGCTCGGCTATCCGGCCGCCGTCCAGGACCACGATCTGGTCCGCTCCGCGGATCGTGGACAGGCGGTGGGCGATGGTGAGCGTGGTGCGGTCGGCCGACAGCGCGTCGATGGCTTCCTGCACCGCGTGCTCGGTGCGGGTGTCCAGGGCGCTGGTCGCCTCGTCCAGGATGAGGATCGGCGGGTCGCGCAGGATGGTGCGGGCGATGGCCAGGCGCTGCTTCTCGCCCCCGGAGAACCGGTGACCGCGCTCGCCGACCACGGTGTCGTAGCCATCGGGCAGGGCGGCTATGTGGTCGTGGATCTGGGCGGCTCTGGCCGCCGCGTGCAGCTCCTCGTCCGTGGCCTCGGGCTTGGCGAACCGGAGGTTGTCGGCGACCGAGGCGTGGAAGAGGTACGTCTCCTGCGAGACGACCCCGACGGCGCGCGCGAGGGTGTCGAAGTCCAGGTCGCGCACGTCGACCCCGTCGACCGTGACCCGGCCGCCCGTGACGTCGTACAGGCGCGGCACCAGATAGCTGAGCGTGGACTTGCCGGAGCCGGTGGGGCCGACCACGGCGAGGCTGCCGCCGGCGGGCACGGTGACGTCGATGCCGTCGAGGATCGGGCCCTGCCGGTCGTCGGCGTCGTAGCGGAACTCGACGCCCTCGAAGCGGACCTCGCCCTTGACGGTGTCGAGATGGATCGCGTCCTCCCGCTCGGTGATGTCGACGGGCAGGTCGAGGTACTCGAAGATGCGCTGGAACAGGGCGAGGGAGGTCTGGATCTGGACGCCGGTCTGCAGCAGGCTCACCGTCGGCCGGAACAGTCCCTGCTGGAGCGAGACGAACGCGACGAGCGTGCCGATGGAGACGCTCGGCCCGCCGAGTTGGAAGGCGATGCCGGCCGCCCAGTAGATGAACGCGGGCATGGCGGCCATGACGATGCTGATGACGGCCATGCGCCAGCGCCCCGCCATGTTGGACCGGACCTCGAGATCGACCAGCTGGTCCGACTCGTCGGCGAAGGACTTCGTGAGGGAGTCGGCGCGGCCCATGGTGCGGCCCAGCAGGATGCCGCTGACGGAGAGCGACTCGGTGACGGTCGCGGCCATCGCGGCCATCTGCTTCTGGCGCTGGGTGGCGATCTTCTTGCGCTCACGGCCGACGCGTCGGGCGATCCACACGAAGACCGGCAGCAGAAGCAGGGAGACGATCGTGAGGCGCCAGTCGAGGGCGACCATGGCGACGATCGTGGCGATGACGCTCGTCAGGTTCGAGACGAGGGACGTCGCGGTGGAGGTCACGGTCGCCTGCATACCGCCGATGTCGTTGGCGATGCGGGACTGGACCTCGCCGGTGCGGGTCTTGGTGAAGAAGGCGAGCGACATGCTCTGCAGCCGCCCGTACACGGCCGTGCGCAGATCGTGCATGACGCGCTGGCCGACGGTCGTCGAGATCAAGGTCTGCAGGACGCCGAAGACGCTCGTGACGACGGCGCTGAGGATCATGCCGAGGGCGAGCAGGCTGAGCAGCCCGGTGCGGCCCTGCGGGATGGCGACGTCAAGGATCTCCTTGAGCAGGAACGGCGTCGCGACCGTCACCAGCGAGGCGGCGCCGACGAGCAGGCCGACGAGGGCGAGCCGGGCGCGGTAGGGGCGGAAGAGGGACAGGATGCGGCGGATCTGCCGCGGCTGGCCCGATGCCTGGGCATCGGGAGGCGGCGTCCAGGTGATTTCGTCGCGGGGCATGGGCCTCCTAGGCGTGGGGAGAGCCCGGCGGACAGGGGCCGAGCTCGACTTTGAGGAGCATAGCTCATTGTTACCTATACTCACAATGCACAAAGTCCTGCTAATGTTCCCGGCATGAGTACCCCGGACGCCGACGGCTTCCTCGCCGAGCAGTTGCTGCGGCTGACCCGCCGCCTGCAACGCATCCAGAGACGCCAGCTGGAGCCGGTCGGGATCACGCCCGCGCAATCCCGGCTGCTGCGCACGCTGGTGCACTACGAGACGCCGCCGCGGATGGCCGATCTGGCGCAGCGCCTGGAGGTCGTGCCACGCGCCGTGACCAGCGTGGTGGACGGTCTGGAGGCCGGCGATCTGGTGCGCCGCGTGCCCGATCCGACCAACCGCCGGGTCATCCGGATCGAGCTGACCGACAAGGGCCGGGCCGCCCTTCGGGAGCTGCGCAGCGCGCGCCGTGCGGCGGCAGAGGAGATCCTGGCCCCATTGGACTCACAGCAGCGCGCACAGCTGACGGTCTTGCTGAACGCGTTGTTCGAGTCGCCGCGCGACATGAGAGCCGAGTCGCCGCGCGACCACGAGAACTGACCGGACCGCCCGGCGGAACGAACAGCACCACAGCACGAAACAGCACCACAGCACGTAACAGAACGACGAGAGGCGAGAGTCCCATGCCGCTGCTGGAGCCGAAGCCGGAAGCCCTGCGTCCCGGGACCCGCCCGTCGGGTCCCGCGCCCGACCGGGTCACGGACGGACAGGCGGGCGGCACCCCCGAGCCGCTGCGCTCGGAGCTGACGCGGCTGCTGGGCGCGGACAAGGTCCTCACCAAGGTCTCGGACCTCGTCCGCTACGCCTCGGACGCGAGCCCGTACCGGTTCGTGCCGCAGGTCGTGGTGGTCGCCGAGGACATCGACGACGTGTCGGCCGTGCTGTCGTACGCGCACGGCAAGGGCCGCGAGGTCGTCTTCCGCGCGGCGGGCACGTCGCTGAACGGGCAGGCGCAGGGCGAGGACATCCTGGTGGACGTCCGCAGGTTCTGGGCGGGCGTCGAGGTCCTGGGCGACGGCTCACAGGCGCGCATCGGCCCCGGCACCACCATCGTGCGGGCCAATGCCACGCTGGCCCGGCACGGACGGGTGCTCGGCCCCGACCCGGCGAGCGCGATCGCCTGCACGATCGGCGGCGTGGTGGCGAACAACGCGTCGGGGATGACCGCGGGCACCACTCGGAACTCGTACCGGACCCTCGCCTCGCTCACGTTCGTCCTGCCGTCCGGCACGGTCGTGGACACCGCGGACCCGGCGGCGGACGAGGATCTCGCGCACGCCGAGCCCGCCCTGTGCGAGGGCCTGCTGGCGATCAAGCGGGAGATCGAGGCGGACGCGGAGCTGACGCGCCGGATCCGCGCCAAGTACGAGATCAAGAACACGAACGGATACCGGCTCGACGCCTTCCTCGACGGCACGACACCGGTCGAGATCCTGCGTGGCCTGATGGTCGGCTCGGAGGGCACCTTCGGGTTCATCTCCGAAGTCGTCTTCGACACCCTGCCGTTGGACCGGCACGTCTCCACGGCGCTGCTGTTCTTCCCGTCGCTGCCCGCGGCCGCCGCGGCGGTGCCCCTCTTCAACGAGGCGGGGGCACTGGCCGTGGAGCTGATGGACGGCAACACCCTGCGCGCCTCGGTCAGCGTGCAGGGTGTGCCGCAGGACTGGGCGCAGCTGCCGAAGGAGACCACGGCGCTCCTCGTGGAGTTCCGCGCGCCCGACGAGGAGCGGCAGGCCGCCTATGAGGAAGAGGCCGCGAAGGCGCTGGAGGGGCTCGACCTCGTGGCACCCGTCGCCTCGGTGACCAACGCGTTCACGCGGGACGCGAAGACGATCGGGGGCTACTGGAAGGCCCGCAAGGCGTTCGTGACGGCGGTCGGCGGCTCGCGCCCGTCGGGGACCACGCTCATCACGGAGGATTTCGCGGTGCCGCCGTCGCAGCTCGCCGAGGCCTGCGAAGCGCTCCTCGAACTGCAGACGCGGCACGGTTTCGACGCGGCCGTGGCAGGTCACGCCGCGCACGGCAATCTGCACTTCCTTCTGGCCTTCGACGCGGCCAAGCCGTCGGACGTGGACCGGTACGCGGCCTTCATGGACGACTTCTGCCGGCTGACGGTGGAGCGGTTCGACGGATCCCTGAAGGCCGAGCACGCCACCGGCCGCAACATCGCACCGTTCCTGGAGCTCGAATGGGGGCCCAGGGCGACGGAGTTGATGTGGCGCACGAAGCAGGTGATCGACCCGGACGGGGTTCTCGCGCCCCGTATCGTCCTCGACCGCGACCCGAAGGCCCATCTGCGCGGCCTGAAGACGATCCCGAAGGTGGAGCTGATCGCCGACCCGTGCATCGAGTGCGGTTTCTGCGAACCGACCTGCCCCAGCGAGGACCTGACCACGACGCCGCGTCAGCGCATCGTGCTGCGCCGCGAGATGATGCGCCAGCCGTCGGGCTCCCCGGTCGAGGACGAGCTGATCGACGCGTACGGATACGACGCGGTGGACACCTGCGCCGGGGACTCCACCTGCAAGCTGGCCTGCCCGGTCGGCATCGACACCGGAGCCTTCATGAAGGGCTTCCGGCACGCGCGCCACTCGCCGCGCGAGGAGAAGGTGGCCGCGCTCGCCGCGAAGAACTTCAAGGCCGTCGAGGCATCCGCGCGGCTCGCCGTCGCGGCCGCCGAAAAGATCGGCGACGGACTGCTCACCTCCGTGACGACGGCTGCCCGTAAGGCGGTTCGGCCGGACCTGGTGCCCGAGTGGCTGCCGGAGGTCCCGGGCGCGGCCGCACGCAAGCTGCCGCGCACCGCGCGCGTGGGTGCGACAGCCGTGTACTACCCGGCCTGTGTGAACCGCATCTTCGGCACCCCCGGCGACGTGTCGCTCCCCCAAGCCGTCGTCGCGGTCTCCGCGCGCGCGGGAAAGCCGGTGTGGATCCCGGCTGACGTGGCGGGCACGTGCTGCGCCACGATCTGGCACTCCAAGGGTTACGACGAAGGCAACACGGTCATGGCGAACCGGATCGTCGAGGCGGCCTGGGGCTGGACCGCGGGCGGTCGCCTCCCGCTCGTCGTCGACGCGTCGTCCTGCACGCTCGGCATCGCGCACGAGGTGGTGCCGTATCTCACCGACGAGAACCGGGAGTTGCACGCGGAACTGACGATCGTCGACTCCCTCGTGTGGGCGGCCGAGGAACTGCTGCCGCGTCTCACGATCGAGCGGACGATCGGCTCTGCCGTGCTGCATCCCACGTGCTCCATGGAACACCTCGGCGACGTGGCCCAGTTGAAGGCGGTCGCCGAGGCCTGCGCGGACGAAGTGGTGATCCCGGACGACGCGGGCTGCTGCGCGTTCGCGGGCGACCGCGGCATGCTCCACAAGGAGCTGACCGAGTCCGCCACACACAAGGAGGCCGCGGAGGTCACGTCCCGCGCCTACGACGCGCATCTGTCGGCGAACCGGATGTGCGAGGTCGGCATGGACCACGCCACGGGCCGCTCCTACTACTCCGTACTGGTGGAGCTGGAGCGCGCGACCCGTCCCGCGACGGGGGCACGCCGGCAGTCCTGACTCCGGACGGACCGCACCGGTCGGCACGGTGGATGCACTGGCAGGCGCCAGTGCGAGTACCGGTGCCAGTGCCGGTGCCGGTGCCAGTGCCAGTGCCAGTGCCAGTGCCAGTGCCAGTGCCAGTGCCAGCCTCAACGCCGACGGCGCCCGGGTAGACACCCTGGGCACCTGACGCCGTGACGCAGCCGGTCGCCAGCGCGCGTTGCCGGTACCGCCGGTGTCCGTCTCGACCGGCCCTGGATGCCGGATCTCGTGCTGAACCTGAACCTACGTGCGTGAACCGGGGGCCGCTTCAGGCCATTCCGGCGTTTGACCGCGCCGTCGATCCGTCGATCCGTCGATCCGTCGAGACGGTCGGTGCAGGACGGCCCGCCGGCTGCCTTCTGTCACGTGAGTCCAAAGGGTCGGTAAAGGAAGTCCAACTCTCCGACCACTTCCGCCCCTTGCGCCCCGGTCTCGGCCCCACCAAGGTGGCAAGCGCTTGCCAGGCACCGCACCCGCCAGCTTCGGAGGTCCGATGCACGACAACGACAACCAGCCCCTGGACGAGACCGGTCCCGACGGTCATTCCCGACGTGATGTGCTGCGCACCGCGGGTGTCGCGGGGGCGGCCGGGATCGGTCTCGCCGCGTTCGGCTCGGGCACGTCCCGCGCCGCGGAGCAGGCGCCCGTGCCCGTACAGGCCGCGGCCCAGGCGCCGGCCCGCCAGGGACGGACGATGGTCGGGGTGCCGTTCGAGCGGCGCTCCACGGTCCGCGTGGGGATCATCGGGCTCGGCAACCGCGGTGGCAGCATGATCGATCTGTTCCTGGCGGTACCGGGCGTGCAGGTCGTCGCGCTGTGCGACCCGGTGAAGGACAAGACGGCGAAGGCGGCGGCCAAGGTGACGGCCGCGGGCCAGCCGGCCCCGGCGACGTACACCAAGGGCGATCACGACTTCGAGAACCTCTGCAAGCGCGGGGACATCGACTTCGTGTACGCGGCGACGCCGTGGGACTGGCACTTCGAGATGGCGAAGACGGCGATGCTGAACGGCAAGCACGTCGGCGTCGAGTGTCCCATCGCGCTCCAGCTCGACCAGTTGTGGGAACTGGTGAACCTCTCCGAACGCACCCGTAGACACTGCATGCAGCTGGAGAACTGCTGCTACGGCCGCAATGAGATGCGCGTGCTGCGGATGGCCCACGCGGGCAAATTCGGTCAGCTGCTGCACGGGGCGGGGGCGTACAACCATGACCTGCGCGGTTTGATGTTCGACCCGGACTACTACGAAGGTCCTTGGCGCCGTCTGTGGCACACGCGGCTGCGCGGTGATCTGTACCCGAACCACGGCTTCGGGCCGGTCGCCAACTACATGGACATCAACCGGGGCGACCGCGCCACCCATATCTCCAGCTTCGGCACGCCGTCGCTCGGTCTCGCCGAGTACCGCGAGGCCAACATGCCCAAGGACGACCCGAGTTGGAAGGAGTCGTACATCGAGTCGGACCGCACGATCAGCCTGGTCCAGACGGCGAAGGGCCGTGTGATCCGTCTCGAGCACGACGTGAGCACCCCGCACCCGTATTCGCGGATCAATCAACTCGGCGGCACGAAGGGCGTGTTCGAGGACTATCCGGAGCGCATCTACATCGAGCCCGACCACACGAACGATGCCTGGGGCGACTTCGCGAAGTACGCCGACTGGGACCACTGGCTGTGGAAGGAGCACGCCAACCCGCCCGGCGGACACGGCGGCATGGACTACATCATGGTGTACCGCCTGATGCAGACGATGCGGCTCGGCCTCGTCCCCGACTTCGATGTGTACGACGCCGCGACCTGGACGTCCCCGGTCCCGCTGAGCCACCTCTCCATCAAGGCGAAGGGCGCGCCGCAGCAGATCCCCGACTTCACGCGCGGCGAGTGGCGCGAGAAGCGCGGCGGCGTCGACTCGGAGAAGCCCGCCGAGGAGTGACCCGCAGGACGCGGGGCCTCGACCGCTTCCCGTGCCGCCAGTACGCTCCCGGCGCACCGGGGGAAGGCGGGGGACATGGGCGAGGACACCGCGCGGTCGGAGCGGGACAGATCGACGCTCGCAGTGATCGCCTTGCGCCCGCTGCTGTGCGCGGTCGCCGCGTATGCGGGGGTGCTGACGCTGCTGTCGGGGCGTTACGGCTACCACCGCGACGAGTTGTACTTCGTCGCCGCCGGCCGCCGACTCGCCTGGGGCTACGTCGATCAGCCGCCGCTCACGCCACTGCTGGCCCGCGCCTCCAGCGCCGTCTTCGGTGACGAGCCGGCCGGGCTGCGGGTGGCCGCGACGCTCGCCGCGGCGGCGACCGTGCTCGTGGTGGCGCTGATGGCACGGGAGTTGGGCGGTGGGCGCGGCGCCCAACTCCTCGCGGCCCTGCTCACGGCGCTCGGCGCGCAGGTGCTGGCGGTCGGCCACATGGTGTCCACGGCGACGTTCGACCTGCTGGTGTGGGTGACCGTGAGCTGGCTCGTTCTGCGGGTGCTGCGCACCGGGGACGGGCGCTGGTGGCTCGCGGTGGGCGCGGTCACGGGGATCGGCGTGCAGAACAAGTACCTGGTCGTGCTGCTCGTCGGCGTGCTGCTCGTGGCGATCGGCGGCGTGGGGCCGCGCGCGGTGTGGCGCAGTGCTTGGTTCCTGGCCGGCTGCGCCGTGGCGCTCGCGCTGGCGGCGCCGACTCTGTGGTGGCAGGCGACGCACGGCTGGCCGCAGTTCACGGTGGCCCGCGGCATCAGCGAGGACGACGGAGCGGAGAATCGCGCCCTGCTCGTGCCGCAGCAACTCGTCTATCTCTCCCCGCTGTTCGTGCCGGTGTGGGTCGCCGGGTGGCTGCGGTTGTGGCACGGCACGCGGCTGCGGTGGGCGCGCGCGTTCGCGGTCGCGTATCCGCTGCTGTGTGCCGTGGTGCTGGCCCTCGGCGGCAAGGGGTACTACACGGTGCCGCTCCTCGTGGTCCTGCTCGCCGCGGGGTGCGAGCCTGCGCTGCGGTGGGCACGGGCCGGGCGGGCGCGGCGGGCGCTGCTCGTGGCGGCCGTGGCCGTGTCCGCCGCGCTCCACGCTCTGATCACCCTGCCTGTGCTGCCGCCCGCCGCGCTGGCCGTGCCGATGGCCCTCAACAAGGAGCAGGGCGAGCAGCTCGGCTGGCCCCAACTGGCCGACGTGGCACGCCAGGGGTGGACGCGGATCCCGGCAGCCGAACGCCGGCGAGCCGTCATCCTCACCAGCAACTACGGCGAAGCGGGCGCCCTGGAACGGTACGGTCCCGCGCGCGGGCTGCCCGCCCCGTACTCGGGCCATATGAGCTACGCCGACTGGGGGCCGCCGCCCGACTCCGCGGACGGGCCCGTCCTGCTCGTCCGGCCGGACGACGCCTCCGGCATCGAGCGGTACTTCACCGGCTGCCGCACAGCCGCTCACATCGACAACGGCCACGACGTGGACAACGAGGAACAGGGCGCGGCGGTCGTCCTGTGCGCCGGACCGGCGCAGAAGTGGTCGGCTCTGTGGCCGTCACTGCGCCACGCCTACTGACCTACTCACGCCTACTGACCTACTGATGAGGTCGGCCGTCACGCCTTGAGGTCGGCCCGGTCTCCCATGACGACGACCGGGTGCAGCTCGGGGTCGAGTGTCTTGAGCAGGTACTCCATGTTCGCCTTCGACTGGCTCACGCATGCCGAGGTCCCACTGCCGTGGTCCATGTGCAGCCAGATGCTGCCACCCTTGGACTGACCCTGGGGGCGGGTCGGGTCGTTGGGCGGCGTGCCCTTGGCTCGGTTGTAGTCGATGGCGATGACGTAGTCGAAGTCGTGCCAGTGCGACTTGGCCCAGTAGTGCGGGGCCTGGATCGACGCGGTCTGCGTGTAGGGCAGTTTCGCGCCGGGATCGGCGAGCACACCGCCGGCATCACTGAGCGTGAACACACCCACGGGGCTGCGCTTGTCACCCTCCCGGTGGTTCGTCGTCCAGCCCTTCTTGCCGTTGTGTCCGGACCAGCTGCGCTCCTTCTTCCAGGTGTCGCCGGACTTGGTGAAGAGGGCGATGGTCGAGTCCGCGGAGTCCTTGCCGTCGCCGTAGACCGCGACGACCTGCCGCGCGTTCGCCGGGATCTGCTTCTGGTAGCGGTCGCCGACGTCGGGGATGCGCTTGAGGTCGACGGCGCGGGCCTCGTCGCTGCGGGCGTCGCTGTGCCCGTTCGACGTGTTCTGGTGGCCGCTGCCGTCGCCGCCGCACGCCGCCAGTGTCGCCAGTAGGACTCCACACGCCGCCATCGCGACGCCCGCTCGAACCGCACCCTCACTACGCATGCGTTCCATGGTCGCACCACGCGTCGGGAACCCCTGTGCCGGGCCGGGGGCCGCCGTCGATCCGGGCCGAATCTTTGCTCGCCACCGGAAAACCGTTTGCCTCCGGTCACCGCGGGACGCGAACCTTTCACGGTTTGTTCCGCAGCCACGAACGCGTCGCCCGAATCCATCCCCCTCAATCCGTCGCCCTGCATCCAACGCCCTGAATCCAACGCCCTGATTCGACTGCCTTGCTTGCTCAGCGGTCGGCTCGCGCCCTTCCCTCTTCCTCCTCCCGTCTCCTCCTCCTCTCTCATCTCCTTCTCTCCGCATCCCCCTTCTCCCTCCTCCCTCCTCCCTCCTCCCTCCTCCCTCCTCCCTCCTCCGGTGCACTCCACCTCCGGATCCCCTTTCGAGCTCTGGGACGTCATGCAGATCTCCGACCTTCCGTATCCCGATCCGGGCGTGCCCGACGCGCGCTCCGGCCCCCGGTTCCTGCGCTGGCTCGGCCGGAACCAACTCGGTGGCCAGCTCAAGTCCCTCGCCTGGGGTCTGCTCCACTTCTCCTCGGTCGCCGGTCTGCCGTTCGGCGTCGGCTACGCCGTGCAGGCCGTGGTCGACGGCTCCGGTACGCGCCTCGCCGCGGCGGGCGGGATCATCGTGCTGCTCGGCATCGCCATCGCGTGCGGCGACACGATGCTGCACCGCACGGCGGTCACGAACTGGATCACCGCCGCCGCCCGGGTGCAGCAGTTGCTGGCCCGTCGGACCGCGGCGCTCGGTGCCGCCCTCACCCGCCGGGTCGCCGCGGGCGAGGTCGTCGCGGTGTCCACCGGTGACGTGGAGAAGATCGGCTGGTTCGTCGAGGCGCTCTCCCGCTTCGCCGCTGCCGCCCTCACCGTGGTGCTCGTCTGCGTCAGCCTGGTCGTCTACCAGCCCGCTCTCGGTGTCGTCGTCGCCGTCGGCATGCCCGTGCTGGCTCTCGCCGTGCTGCCGCTGCTGCCCCGCGCCACCCGGCGCGCGGACCACCAGCGCGAGAAGGCGGGCCGGGCCACCGAACTCGCCTCGGACACCGTCGCCGGACTGCGCGTGCTGCGCGGCATCGGCGGTGAGGAACTCTTCCTCGACCGCTATCGCCACGCCTCGCAGGAAGTCCGCAAGGCCGCCGTGCGCAGCGCCCGCATGTGGTCGCTGATCTCCTCGATCCAGGTGCTCCTCCCGGGTCTGCTGCTGATCGTGATCGTCTGGTACGGCGTCCATCTCGCGCGCGAGGGCCGGATCACCGTCGGTGAACTGGTCACCGTGTACAGCGCGGTGATGATCCTCAACTACCCGCTGCGGCACTTCGAGGAGATCGCCATGGCGTACTCCTTCTCGCGCCCCTCGGCTCAGCGCGCGGCCAGGGTCCTGTCCCTGGAACGCGTCACCGAGCCGTCGGGCGGGCTGCGCGACGCGGACGCTCCGGCCGGGGACCTGTACGACCCGGCCACCGGTCTGCTCGCCCCGGCGGGTCGGCTGACCGCCGTGGTGTGCGGGGACCCGGATCTGGCGGGGCGCCTCGCCGACCGGCTCGGCGGCCACGCGGCCTCCGACACCTCCGGTGAATCCGGCGATTCCGGCAGCGGCGACGCATCCGCACCGAGGACGCCGTCCGTGCTGCTGGGCGGGGTGCCGCTCGACGAACTGCCACTGGACGTGGCGCGCACCGCGGTGCTCGTCCAGGACAAGGACCCGGTGCTCCTGTCGGGCACACTCGCCGAGCTGCTCGACGTGCCGTCCGGCGGATCCGTCCACCCGGACGAGGCACTGGAAGCCGCGCAGTGCTCCGACGTCCTCGGCGCCCTCACCCAGGGTTCCCTGGACGACAACCCCATGAACGCCCGCATCACCGAACGCGGCCGGTCCCTGTCCGGCGGCCAGCGCCAGCGGCTCGCTCTGGCCCGTTCCCTGGTCGCCGACCCCGAGGCGCTGGTTCTCGACGAGCCGACGTCCGCCGTCGACTCGCACACCGAGGCGCGCATCGCCCAGGGCGTCCGCATGCTGCGCCGCGGCCGCACCACGGTGGTGCTCACCTCGTCACCGCTGCTGCTCGACCGCGCCGACCGCGTCGTGTTCGTGCACGACGGCGAAGTGGCCGCGGTCGGCGCGCACCGCGAACTGGTGCGCGCCGAGCCCCGGTACCGGGCCGTGGTCACACGCGAGACCGACGCGGAGGCGGCAGCGACCCGTTCCGAGCTCGAGGCGGAGCCCCGGCCCGGCACCGGGTCCGACATCGGCATCACGATCGACATCGAGGAGACGGCATGATCGGCGTAGCGCCCCCGGCCTACGATCCGGCGGCCCCCACCACGGCGAACACCCTGCCGGTCGGCGCCCCGGCCACGGTCCGCGCCTATGTGCGCGAGCTGTACCAGCGCCACCGGCGCGCCTTCCTGCTGCTGATCGGGGTGAACACGGTCGCCGTGGTCGCCTCGATGGCCGGCCCGTATCTGCTGGGCGGGGTCATCCAGGACGTGGCGGACGGCACCGGCGGCCTGCGCGACCTCCATCTGGAGCGCACCATCGGCCTGTTCGCGCTCGCCCTCGTGATCCAGACCGTCTTCGTCCGGCAGGTGCGCCTGCGGGGGGCGATGCTCGGCGAACGGATGCTGGCGGACCTGCGCGAGGACTTCCTGGTGCGGTCCGTCGGGCTGCCGCCCGGCGTGCTGGAGCGGGCCGGCACGGGTGACCTGCTGTCCCGGATCACCACCGACATCGACCGGCTCGCGAACGCGATGCGGGAGGCCGTCCCGCAGCTGTCCATCGCCGTCGTATGGGCGGGTCTGCTCATCGGCGGTCTCGCGGTGACCGCACCGCCGCTGGCCCCGGCGGTCCTCGTCGCCGTGCCGGTACTCGTGCTCGGCTGCCGCTGGTACTTCAAGCGGGCGCCCTCGGCGTACCGCTCGGAGGCCGCCGGGTACGCGGCCGTCGCGGCGGCGCTCGCGGAGACCGTGGACGCCGGTCGCACCGTCGAGGCGCACCGGCTCGGCGAGCGCCGCGTGGCCCTGTCCGAGCGACGCGTCAAGGAATGGACGGCCTGGGAGCGGTACACGCTCTATCTGCGGTCGGTCTTCTTCCCCGTGATCAACGCCGTGCACTGCCTGGTCCTGCTGTCCGTCCTGCTGATCGGCGGGGTCTTCGTCCTGCAGGGCTGGATCGGGGTCGGCCAGCTGACGACGGCCGCGCTCATCGCGCAGATGCTCGTGGACCCGGTGGGTCTGATCCTGCGCTGGTACGACGAGCTCCAGGTCGCTCAGGTGTCCCTGGCCCGTCTGGTGGGCGTCCGCGACATCGAGCCGGACGCGGGCGACGCCGCGGTGCGGCCCGACGGCCGCGCCGTCCAGGCCGACCAGGTGCACTTCGGCTACCGCGAGGGCGTCGACGTGCTGCGCGAGGTGACCCTCGATGTCGCGCCCGGCACCCGGCTCGCCCTGGTCGGGCCGTCCGGCGCGGGCAAGTCCACGCTCGGCCGGCTGCTCGCCGGGATCTATGCGCCCCGGCTCGGGCAGGTCACGCTCGGCGGCGCGGAACTGTCCCGGATGCAGGCGGAGCGGGTGCGGTCGCATGTCGCCCTGGTCAACCAGGAGCACCACGTCTTCGTGGGGTCCCTGCGCGACAACCTCCGGCTGGCCCGGACCGGGGCCGAGGACGCCGAGCTGTGGGCGGCCCTCGGCGCGGTCGACGCCGACGGCTGGGCTCGCGGCCTGGCCGACGGCCTCGACACGGAGGTCGGCTCGGGCGCGGTGGCGCTCACCCCGGCGCAGGCCCAGCAGATCGCGCTGGCCCGGCTGGTCCTGGCCGACCCGCACACCCTGGTCCTGGACGAGGCGACGTCGCTCCTCGACCCGCGCGCGGCCCGGAACCTGGAGCGCTCGCTGGGCCGCGTCCTGGACGGCCGCACCGTCGTGGCCATCGCGCACCGGCTGCACACCGCGCACGACGCGGATGTCATCGCCGTGGTCGAGGACGGGCGGATCCGGGAGCTCGGCAGCCACGACGAACTGGTCGAGGCGGACGGGGCGTACGCGGCCCTGTGGCGGTCCTGGCACGGGTGACCCCGTGCCGGGTGGTGGTGCGGCCGGGCTCAGATGAAGTTGAGCGCGGCCGCGCACCCCACGCCGCCGAGCAGCATGAACGCGGGCATGAGCACCTTGAGCTCGATCCAGCTGCCGGCCCGGAACCGCATCACCTTGGGCGGACCGATCGGGTACCAGCGCTTGCGGCCGATCGGGATGGGCCACAGGATCGGGCAGCCCGAGACGGTGAGCGCGTCCCCGATGTCGTGCACCAGAGCGCCGAGCACGATCGGCAGGCCCAGCCACAGGTACTCCTGGCCCGGCTCGGCGAACAGCCAGTCCGCGCCGTTGCCCGGCTTGTCCAGGACCCCGGCGAGGATCCAGGCGCTGGTGGCGGCCAGCAGCCAGACCAGGACGTCGCTGCTGGAGCCCCGTGCGGCCCGCCACAGCAGGCCTTCGATGGCGAGCACCATGTGGACGAACAGGATCGCGAGGACGGCCCAGCGGCCCCCGGTGATCGCCGCGACGGACGTGCCCGCCCCGATCAGGACCGCCCACAGCCACGTATGGGTGAGTGTGCGGTGCCCGCCGGACCGGCGCGGGTCGCCCTGCTTGCGGGTGGCCTTGTAGACGGCGTAGGAGAGCTTGTCGACGATCTCGCAGAGCCACCGGGAGATCGGTCCGAAGGCGCGCGAGATGGTCGCCGCCTTGTGGTCGAGGTCGGGGGCGAGCGCGGCGCCGGCGCAGATCAGCGCTCCGACGAGGACGACCGGCCAGGGCATCGGGTGTCCGGCGGCGGCCGCGGCCGCGCCCACCCCCAGCCAGGCCGCCGCTCCTGACAGCGAGTGTGCCGGTCCCATCATGGTGGTGTTCCGCCCCATTCCTCTTGTGCCGACGCCCCGTTGCCCCCGTCGGGCCGTGCGCGTCCTGACGCTCCGTCGGCGACTCAGCGTAGCGTTCATGATCTTCGTACGGGCATCCGATTCCCGGATCGGGACGGAAGACAGGCAAGATGGTGACGTGACCCTTATCGATCAGCTTCCGCAGACCGCCGACCCGGACGCCCTCTATGACGCCTTCGAGTCGTGGGCCGAGGAGCGTGGTCTCACCCTCTATCCGCACCAGGAGGAGGCCCTGATCGAGGCGGTGTCGGGGGCGAACGTGATCGTCTCGACGCCCACCGGGTCCGGCAAGAGCATGATCGCGGCCGGTGCGCACTTCGCGGCCCTCGCCCGCGACGAGGTCACCTTCTACACGGCCCCCATCAAGGCGCTGGTCTCCGAGAAGTTCTTCGAGCTGTGCAAGCTCTTCGGCACGGAAAACGTCGGCATGCTGACCGGTGACGCGTCCGTGAACGCGGACGCGCCCGTCATCTGCTGCACCGCGGAGGTCCTCGCCTCGATCGCGCTGCGGGACGGGGCGCAGGCCGACATCGGCCAGGTCGTCATGGACGAGTTCCACTTCTACGCGGAGGCGGACCGCGGCTGGGCCTGGCAGATCCCGCTGCTCGAACTGCCGCAGGCGCAGTTCATCCTGATGTCGGCGACCCTCGGCGACGTCGCCATGTTCGAGAAGGACCTCACGCGGCGCACGGGCCGTCCGACGTCGGTGGTGCGCTCGGCGACGCGCCCGGTCCCCCTCTCCTACGAGTACCGGCTCACGCCGCTCACGGAGACCCTGACCGAGCTGCTCGACACGCGGCAGGCACCGGTCTACATCGTCCACTTCACGCAGGCGCAGGCCGTCGAGCGGGCGCAGGCGCTGATGAGCATCAACATGTGCACGCGCGAGGAGAAGGACAAGATCGCCGAGCTGATCGGCAACTTCCGCTTCACCACCAAGTTCGGCCGCAACCTGTCCCGTTACGTACGGCACGGCATCGGGGTCCACCACGCAGGCATGCTGCCGAAGTACCGCCGCCTCGTCGAAAAACTCGCGCAGGCGGGCCTGTTGAAGGTCATCTGCGGCACCGACACCCTCGGCGTGGGCGTCAACGTCCCCATTCGCACGGTGCTGTTCACCGCGCTCACCAAGTACGACGGCAACCGCGTCCGCACGCTGCGCGCCCGCGAGTTCCACCAGATCGCGGGCCGCGCCGGACGCGCCGGCTTCGACACGGCCGGCTTCGTCGTGGCGCAGGCACCCGAGCACGTCATCGAGAACGAGAAGGCGCTCGCGAAGGCGGGCGACGACCCGAAGAAGCGGCGCAAGGTCGTCCGCAAGAAGGCTCCGGAGGGCTTCGTCGGGTGGACGGAGAGCACCTTCGAGAAGCTGATCGCCTCCGACCCGGAGCCGCTGACCTCCCGCTTCCGTGTCACGCACACGATGCTCCTGTCGGTCATCGCCCGCCCGGGCAACGCTTTCGAGGCGATGCGCAAGCTGCTCGAGGACAACCACGAGCCGCGCAGGGCCCAGCTGCGGCACATCCGCCGGGCCATCGCGATCTACCGCTCGCTGCTGGACGGCGGCATCGTCGAGAAGCTGGACCAGCCGGACCCGACGGGCCGTATCGTGCGCCTGACCGTCGATCTGCAGCAGGACTTCGCGCTGAACCAGCCGCTCTCGACGTTCGCCCTCGCTTCCTTCGACCTGCTCGACCAGGAGTCGCCGTCGTACGCGCTCGACATGGTGTCGGTCGTGGAGTCCACGCTCGACGACCCGCGGCAGATCCTGCACGCCCAGCAGAACAAGGCACGCGGTGAGGCCGTCGCCCTCATGAAGGCGGACGGTGTCGAGTACGAGGAGCGCATGGAGCGCCTCCAGGACATCTCGTACCCGAAGCCCTTGGAGGAGCTGCTCTTCCACGCCTACAACACGTACCGCACGAGTCATCCGTGGGTCGGCGACCACCCGCTGTCGCCGAAGTCCGTCATCCGCGACATGTACGAGCGGGCGATGACCTTCACGGAGTTCGTCTCGTTCTACGAGCTCGCGCGCACCGAGGGCATCGTCCTGCGGTACCTGGCGAGCGCGTACAAGACGCTCGATCACACCGTGCCGGACGACCTCAAGTCGGAGGACCTGGAGGACCTGATCGCCTGGCTCGGCGAGATGGTGCGCCAGGTCGACTCCAGCCTCCTGGACGAGTGGGAACAGCTCGCCAATCCCGAGGTGATGACCGCCGAGGAGGCCCAGGAGAAGGCCGACCAGGTCAAGCCGGTCACCGCGAACGCCCGTGCCTTCCGCGTCCTCGTCCGCAACGCCATGTTCCGCCGGGTCGAGCTCGCCGCGCTCGACAACGTCGACGAGCTGGGCGAGCTGGACGCCGACTCGGGCTGGGACGCGGACGCCTGGGGCGAGGCCATGGACAAGTACTGGGACGAGTACGAGGACCTCGGTACGGGTCCGGACGCCCGAGGACCCAAGCTGCTCATGATCGAGGAGGATCCGGAGCACGGTCTGTGGAAGGTCCGTCAGACCTTTGCCGACCCCAATGGCGACCACGACTGGGGCATCAGCGCCGAAGTCGACCTCGCGGCCTCCGATGCCGAGGGCCGTGCCGTCGTCCGGGTCACGGACGTCGGTCAGTTGTAGATCCGGGACCGGGCGGACGGTAGTGTCCGCCCGCGCCCACGCGCCGGAGTCGTCCGGCCGCGCACACGAGAGAGAACCACGCATGACGAATCCTGCGGAGCGGCTCGTCGACCTGCTCGACCTGGAGCAGATCGAGGTCAACATCTTCCGCGGACGCAGCCCGCAGGAGTCCCTCCAGCGCGTCTTCGGCGGGCAGGTCGCGGGCCAGGCCCTGGTCGCGGCGGGCCGCACCACGGACGGCGACCGTCCCGTGCACTCGCTGCACGCGTACTTCCTGCGCCCGGGCCGCCCGGGCGTGCCGATCGTGTACCAGGTCGAACGGGTCCGCGACGGCCGCTCGTTCACCACGCGCCGGGTGACCGCCGTGCAGCAGGGGCGCACGATCTTCAATCTCACCGCCTCCTTCCACAAGCCCGAGGAAGGTGCCTTCGAGCACCAGTTGCCGCCGGCCCGCGAGGTGCCGGACCCGGAGTCACTGCCGACGATCGCCGAGGAGATCAAGGGCCATCTCGGCGCCCTGCCCGAGGCGTTGGAACGCATGGCCCGGCGCCAGCCCTTCGACATCCGGTACGTCGACCGGCTGCGCTGGACCCCGGAGGAGGTCGGGGCGGCCGAGCCGCGCAGCGCCGTGTGGATGCGCGCCGTGGGCCCGCTGGGCGACGACCCGCTCGTGCACACCTGCGCGCTCACGTACGCGAGTGACATGACGCTGCTCGACGCGGTGCGTCTGCCGGTCGAACCGCTGTGGGGGCGGCGCGGCTTCGACATGGCCTCGCTCGACCACGCCATGTGGTTCCACCGTCCTTTCCGTGCCGATGAGTGGTTCCTGTACGACCAGGAGTCGCCGATCGCGACGGGTGGCCGGGGCCTGGCCCGCGGCCGCATCTACGACGTCGAGGGGCGTCTGCTGGTGTCCGTGGTCCAGGAGGGGCTGTTCCGGAAGCTCGAAGGGTGACGGCCGGATCGGACGGCCCGGGAGAGCTGCTCGCCCAGGCCGTGCGGTTGCGGGAGGCGGGCCACCGTGACGAGGCCCGTGCGCAACTGCTCGGCCTGCGCGGCCGGTTTCCCGACGACGCCCAGGTCGCGTACCAGACCGCCTGGGTCCACGACTCGCTCGGCCTGGAGGCCGAGGCCGTCCCCCACTACGTCGATGCGCTGGCCGGAACCGGGCTGTCCGAGGAGGACCGCAGGGGCGCGCTGCTCGGCCTCGGCAGCACCTACCGCACGCTCGGCCACCATGCGGAGGCCGTGGCGACGCTGAGCGACGCCGTCGCCGCGTTCCCGGACGACAACGCCCTCAAGACGTTTCTGGCGATGGCGCTGTACAACGTGGGCCGCGCGCACGACGGGATGCGGCTGCTGCTCACGGTGCTGGCCGGGACCAGTGCCGACCCGGACATCGTGGGTTACCGGGGCGCCATCGAGCACTACGCCCAGGACCTGGACGCCGTCGAGGGCGCCGGATAGCTCTGCCGCGCGCCGCTCTCAGCCTCGTCTGCCGAGCAGCCGCCCCCACAGTCCGCGGCGTCCTTCGACAGCGGGCTGCGGATCGGGCGCGGCGCTGTCCGCCGACGGTTCGCTCTCCGGTTCAGGCTCGGTCGGCGCCTCCCGCGTCGTGGACCGTGGGGCGGGGCGCAGGACGCGCGCCTGCGACAGGCTCAGCAGCAGGTTCGCCCGCAGCCAGCTGATCTCGTCCGGATCGTCGGCGATCAGAATGTGCTCGACGGCCCGCGCCGACGGCGACTCGGGCGCCCCGTACCAGGACTCCTCGGGCCGCAGCCGGTGCAAGTAGGCGCGCTCGAAGGGGTTCTCGACGAGGTCGGCGAGCTGGGTCGGGTCCAGCAGTGTGGCCATCGCGGCGGCCCGCTCCCAGGGGTCGCTGCTCTGTCCGAGCAGGTAGCCGGCCTGACGGGACCGCCACCTGCGCGGTCGCAGGTCCTCACCGGCCGAGAGCCGGGCGCGCATCTTGTCCGGCGCACGGCCGGTGAGCAGCGGGGCGTTGAGCTCGGACGCCGCGAACTCCTGGAGTTCCTCGGCCAGATAGAGCCACACCACCGTCCGGTAACGGTTCAAGTAGAACTTGGCCGGCGTGAGCAGCCCGGCGCGGGCGAGCCGGGTGAAGCGGGTCGGCGGGATGCCCATGAGGTGCGCACCCTCAGCCGTCCCCACCACCCTGACCTGCCGGCGCAGCGCCTCCGGGAAGCCCTCGGCGTCGCGGATCCGCTCGATCTCCTCGCGGGGAACGCGGCGCCGGCCGCCGTCCGACGCCGCGACGGTGCGGATCCGGCCCAGGCGTACGGCGAGGTCGAACTCGCCTCGCTTGAGCCCCAGCTCGCGGGCCGCGCTGCCCTGGGGCCTGGTCATGATGTCGCCTTGCACGATGGTTCTCCCCCGTCGGTCGATGACGTGCGGTCACTCTCCGTGACCGCTCGGGAAAACCGTAGCCCGAATCGAAGAACTCCGTCCGAGCCTGTGGATAACTTCGCCGCACCCACGCAGCGCTGCGCCTTATCGCAGGTCAGCGGTCTATGACCGGCATTCGCTCGGGGTGCCGGGCGTCCACGGCCAGGTGCTCCCCGACCCGGTTGACGAGCAGCGTCATCTCGTACGCGACCTGACCGATGTCGGCCTCGGCGGCGCTGAGCACGCACAGGCAGCTGCCGTCGCCGGCGGCGGTGACGAAGAGCACCGCCTCGTCGAACTCGATCATCGTCTGGCGCACGCCTCCGGCGCCGAAGTGCCGGCCCGACCCCTTGGCGAGGCTGTGCAGTCCGGAGGAGACCGCGGCGAGGTGCTCGGCGTCCTCGCGGCGCAGGCCCGTGCTCGCTCCGGTCACGAGACCGTCGTTGGACAGGACCAGGGCGTGCCGCACGTGCTCGACGCGTTGCGTCAGGTCGTCCAGCAGCCAATCGAGTCCTACGTTCTGCCCCATGATCCCGTCTCCCCGCTTCCTGTGGCTCCCCGTGCCCCGGAGGGGACCGCTCCCCTGCCCGGAGGATCTCTCACGCCAGCCTTCCCCACGGTCGGCGTCCGGGCAAGGAGGATGACCTCATGGCACACAAGATGACCGATGAGGAATGGCGGGCCTTCGTCTCCGAGGGCACCCGCACCGGAAAACTCTCCACCGTGCGGGCCGACGGCAGCCCGCACATCGCCCCCGTCTGGTTCGTGCTGGACGGGGGCGACATCGTGTTCAACACCGGGAAGAACACGGTCAAAGGACGCAATCTGGCACGCGACGGGCGAGTGGCGCTGTGCGTCGACGACGAGCGGCCCCCGTTCTCTTTCGTGACGATCCAGGGCCGCGCCGAACTCAGTGAGGACCCTGCGGAACTGCTGGATTCGGCCACCCGGATCGGCGGCCGGTACATGGGCGAGGACCGCGCCGAGGAGTTCGGCCGGCGCAATGCCGTGCCGGGCGAACTCGTCGTCCGCGTACGGGTCGAGAAGGTCGTGGCGATGGGCGACGTGGCCGACTGATCCGGCCGCGGCTCAGCTCACGGAGTCGAGCAGCCGGGCGGTGTGCATCCGCCCGGCGTACTCGACCAGCCTGATCAGGACCTCCTTCCCCGAGTCCCGGTCACGCGCGTCGCAGAGCACCACCGGTGTCCCGCGTTCGAGGTCGAGGGCCCGTGCCACCTCGTGCGCGCCGTACGCCCTGGCGTTCGCGAAGCAGTTGACCGCCACGACGAACGGGATGTCCCGGTGCTCGAAATAGTCCACGGCGGGGAAGCAGTCCTCGAGCCGTCGGGTGTCCGCGAGAACAACGGCGCCGAGCGCGCCTTGTGACAGTTCGTCCCACAGGAACCAGAACCGGTCCTGGCCCGGTGTGCCGAACAGGTAGAGCGACAGTCCGGACCTGATCGTGATCCGGCCGAAGTCCATGGCGACGGTCGTGGTGGTCTTGCGTTCCACGGCCGCCGTGTCGTCCACGGACTGGCCCGCCTCGCTGAGTAGTTCCTCGGTGCGCAGGGGGCGGATCTCACTGACCGCGCCGACCAGGGTGGTCTTGCCCACCCCGAATCCGCCCGCGACCAGAATCTTCAGGGCCAGGTCGGCGGATGCGCCGGTGGCCGTGGCGTCAGAGTGCTCGGAGCCCATCGATGACTTCTCTCAGGATCTTCTCGTCAGGTAGCTGGGCGGGCGGCACCGGCCTGCTGACCTTGATGCAGGCCAGTTCCAGGAGGTCGCCGAGGAGCACCCGGACGACCCCCACGGGCAGCTCGGTGCCGGCGGCGAGTTCGGCGACCGTCTGTGTCTCGGTCCGGCACAGCTCGATGATCGAACGGTGCTCGGGGCCGAGGGCGGTGTCGTCGGCGGCGGGCGCGGCGGAGTCGAGCGAGACGAGGGCGATCAGGTCGAAGCGCGCTGCCTGAGGTCCTGCCGTGGTCCGCCCGCCGGTCATCGCGTAGGGGCGGACCATGGGCCCGGCCTCGTTGTCGAACCACTGGCTGCCCAGGTCCGGAGGGCTGCCCCTCTTCTCGTCGGTCTGCTGGGGGCCGCCGTCGTGCGCGCCCGCGTCCCGGTGCGATGCGTCGAGCATGTCCTCGTCCATGGCGCCGGCCGACCCGTCAGCCTGCGGTGGGCGGGTGCCCGGCCAACCTGGGCGCGGTGTGCAGGTGTTCGCCGACCCGTTTCACCAGGCGTGCCATCTCGTAGGCGACGAGGCCGATGTCGGCGGTGACGGTGCTCAGGACGGCGAGGCAGGAACCGTCGCCCGCGGCGACCACGAACAGGAAGCCGTCGTCCATCTCGACCATGGTCTGCCGCACTCCTCCGGTACCGAAGTGCCGACCTGTCCCCTTGGCGAGGCTGTTGAACCCGGAGGCGACGGCGGCCAGATGCTCGGCGTCCTCGCGGCCGAGTCCGTCGGAGGCGCCGACGGCCAGGCCGTCGTTGGACAGGACGACGGCGTGCCGCAGTTCGGCCACGCGGAGGACCAGGTCGTCAAGGAGCCAGTCGAGTTCGCCCGCCCCGGGGGCGGTGGCCGTGGTCGGTTCCTTGATCATGTGAGGTCTCCTTCACTGCTGTCGCTGCCGGGCCGGCGTCCGCCGCCCCTGGCCCAGCCGTCCCGGAAGGACGCCATGCGGGCCCGGACCTGTTCGGGGGTGCGTTCGCCCGTCTCCGGGACGCGCACGGGTGTGGCCTGTGCGTCGGGGCGCTCCCGCAGCTGGGGGGCGAGGCTCGCCTGGCGCACGCGGCGCGGGAGCCCGTCCTCGGGTGGGACATCGCCCTGCTGCGGAGCCGATGGCCTCCGCATCCGCAGAGCGGTGACACCCGGCGGGTGCTGCGTCTCCTCGGGATCGGGGCCCGGCGAGGGGGCGAGTGCGGGACGTAGAGGCGGGGCGGGGACGGAATCGCCGTTCATGGGAGCTGCTTCGGGCTCGGGCACACGCGCGTAGCGGCGCTCTTCTTCGGACGGTGAGGGGTCGCGCCCGTCCGGTTGCGCACCGTCCTTGTGCAACAAGGAGGTGGGCAGCAGGACGACCGCATTGGTGCCTCCGTACGGCGAGGTACGCAGATGCACCTTGATGTCGTGACGATCGGCGAGCCTGCTGACCACGAAGAGGCCGAGCCGGTCGCTGTCGAACAGGTCGAGTGCTTCGGAGTGCTCGATGCGCTTGTTCGCCTCGTCGAGGGTCTCCTTGCCCATGCCGAGACCGCGGTCCTCGATCTCGATCGCGTATCCGTTGCCGACGGGCTCGCCGCTGATGCGCACCTTGGTGTGCGGCGGTGAGAACTGGGCCGCGTTCTCGACGAGTTCGGCCAAGAGGTGCGTGAGGTCGGCGACGGCGGCGCCCGCCACCTCGGCGGCGGCGAGGTGGCGTACCTCCACGCGCGCGTAGTCCTCGATCTCGGAGACCGCGGCCCGTACGACGTTCGTCAGGGAAACCGGCTTGCGCCAGGCCCGGCCCGGCGCTGCTCCGGAGAGGATGATCAGGCTCTCCGCGTGGCGTCGCATACGGGTCGTGAGGTGGTCGAGGCGGAACAGGTCGCCCAGTTCGTCCGGGTCCTCGGCACGGCGCTCCATGGTGTCCAGGAGACCGAGCTGGCGGTGGACGAGGGTCTGGTTGCGGCGGGCGAGGTTGACGAAGACGCCGGAGATCCCGCTGGCGAGTTCCGCCCGCTCCACGGCGGCGCGCAGGGCCGCGCGGTGCACGGTGGTGAGTGCCTCGGACACCTGGCCTATCTCGTCCTCGGCCGGGGGTCCCTGCGGCGCTTCCTTCAGTACGTCGATCTCCTCGCCGGCCCGCAGTTTCCGCATGGCGTGCGGGAGTTTGCGTCCGGCGATCTCCAGTGCCGTGTTGCGCAGGGTGGCCAGTTCGACGACGAGGCCGCGGCCGATACGGACGGAGATGAGCAGCGAGGCGATCACGGCGGCGAGGCCGAACAGGACCGCCGCTCCCGCGGATGTCAGCAGCCCCCGGGCGAACGGATCCGCCCGGTCGGCGGCGCTCCGCGCGGCGTCCGACGCGAGGGCGCGCATACCGTCCTGCACGCCCAAGTGCGCCAGGTCCCACGTCTCCGCGGGCGCCGCGGCGAGCGCCTTCTTCCCGGGCTCCGCGATGAGCGTCCGGTCCTCGACGGCGCGTACGTCGCGGTACGCGCTCCCCTCCACGAGGCGGTTCCAGGCGGCTCGTTCGGGACCGCGCAGATCGGCGGCGGCCGTGGCGACGAGGGTCCTGCGCGTGTCGACGGCGCCGGTGAACAGACGCAGCCGCTCACCGTCCAGTGTTCCGGCGATGCGGGCGCTCGTCACGACCGCGTCCTCACGGGAGAGCATCTCGGCGGAGCGGCCGAATTCGAGCAGCACGCGCGCGTCGGAGCCGGTTTCGCCGCCCTGGATGCCGGTCAGTGCTCCGCTCACCGTGTAGGCGCTGTCGATGGTCTTCGTGTACTGCCCGTATGCGGTGTCCCAGCCCGCACGCTGCTCCAGTACATCGGTGCGTACGGTGCGCAGGCGCTCGGCGTCGCCGACGAAGGCGCCGAGACGTGCGGCCACTTTGTGGGACAGGTCCGCGCCGTCCGCGACAGTGTTGTTCTTGCCGAGCCGCAGGGCGGCGACGGCGCGGTCGGTGGTGGTCGCGAGCCTCTTGAGGTCGTCGCCACGGTCGGGTGAGGGGGCGCTCGCGTAGCCGACGGCGGCGGTGCGCTCCGCCTGGAGGGCAGCCAGCGCCGCGGCCACGGGCACGCGTACCGCGGTGTCGACGCGCTGCGCCCGTGTCTGCCGCGCGACGTCCTGAACGGTGCTCACCGTGGCGTAGGCCCAGAGGGCGAACAGCGACACCACCGGCACCATGAGGAGGCAGACGATCTTCGCGCGGACCGTGCGGGGGCGCAGGTGTCTGCCGCCCACGCGCGTGGGCGGCCCGTTGCGGGCGGACGTCGCCTCTGCCGCGGTGTCCTCTTCGGCGGGCGGCCCGGCGTGCGCGCGGCGTCC
Source organism: Streptomyces sp. YJ-C3 (assembly GCF_053891275.1). Classification (NCBI taxonomy): domain Bacteria; kingdom Bacillati; phylum Actinomycetota; class Actinomycetes; order Kitasatosporales; family Streptomycetaceae; genus Streptomyces; species Streptomyces sp. YJ-C3. The sequence continues at coordinate 5,709,345 of NZ_CM132685.1, forward strand.
ACGCGCCTGGGGCGCGGGTATCTGCGGCGGGCCGGGGCTGGGTTCGGTGCGGGGCGGGGGCATGGCCTCCTCATCCGGGGTCTGGGGCGGGGTCGGCGCGGTTGCGTCAACGGGCCAGGCTCTCCACCGGCGGTGGCGTCGTCGCGGAGGTCTCCCGCTGGTCGACGGTCGGGGACAGCGCGACGAACGCCGACGTCAGGAACAGGTAGGAGCCCAGTCCCACGGCGAGCGGGAAGATGAACTGCATCGCCGTCGCGCCGGGGAGCGCGGCCGAGGAGGGTGCCACGCGCACGCTCACCGCCATCATTCCGGTGTAGTGCATGCTGCTCACGGCGCCGCCCATCACGAGGGACGCGACAGCCACGGCCGCCGGCGACTTGATGTTGAGGCCGGCCCACAGGGCCACGGTCGCCGCGACGACGGCGATGGCGACGGAGAGCGCGACCAGAAGCGGTTCGTAGCCGACCCGGCCGTGCAGGCGCAGAGCCGCCATGCCGAGGTAATGCATGCTGGCGACCCCGAGCCCGGTGGTGAGGCCGCCCAGGGCGAGGGCGCGGCCCCGGTCGTGGCCGTAGCCGACGGCGAAGACCCCGACGCCGACCACGACCACGGCGACGACGAGGCTGAGGATGGTCAGCGGCACGTTGTAGCGGATCTCGGTGCCGCTGACGCCGAAGCCGAGCATCGCGACGAAGTGCATCGTCCAGATGCCGGTGCCGAGGGCGGAGGCCGCGGTCACGAGCCAGTTGCGGCGGGTCCGCCCCGTGGCGCTCAGGGCGCGCACGGTGCAGCGCAGCGCGAGTGCGGCACCGATGCAGGCCATCGCGTACGACAACACAGGGGTAAGCCAGCCGAACGCGGCGTGGTCCAGGTGTCCCATGGCCCGGGAAGCTAGTCGTGGTGGGGGCGCACAACAGGGGCGCATTTCGAAAGCTGCTGGGATATGACAGAGATGCGCTTCTGAACGATCGCTGCAGGGTCGAACATGTGCACCGCACGTGCATGCGACGGTTTCGGTTCGGATAGGGAGCTTTCGACCCGAGGTCCCTCCATCGTGTCGCGTCGTCTGTCGGTGGGCTGCGCAATCATGGAGCGCATGAGCGATGACGCCACACGCGTGCAGGAGTTCTTCACGGCACGGGCCGCCGACTGGGATTCCCGCTTCCCCGACGACGGTCCGGCCTACGCCGCCGCGGTCGCCGCGCTGGGCCTGCGCCCGGGCGGCCGGGTCCTGGACGCCGGCTGCGGTACGGGGCGCGCGCTGCCGCCGCTGCGCGCGGCGGTGGGGCCTTCGGGCGTGGTGCTCGGCGCCGATCTGACACCGGCCATGCTGGCGGCCGCCGTACGGGCCGGGCGGGACGGGCAGGGACAGTTGCTGCACGCGGACGTGTCGCGGCTGCCGCTGCGCTCGGCATCACTGGACGCGGTGTTCGGCGCGGGCCTCATCTCGCACCTTCCACAACCGGCGGAGAACCTGCGCGAGTTGTGGCGTGTGGTGCGGCCCGGCGGTCTGCTCGCGCTCTTCCATCCGATCGGGCGCAGGGCCCTCGCCGCGCGCCAGGGGCGGCAGATCACGCCGGAGGACCTGCGGGCCGAGCCCCATCTGCGCCCTCTGCTCGCCGGTTCGGGCTGGCGCATGACGTCGTACGTCGACGAGGACGCGCGGTTCCTGGCGCTGGCGGTGCGCGAGGGCTGAGCGGGGAGGCTATCCCTTGACGGCCGCCGCGAAGGCGTCCGGGTTGTCGAACATGACGTTGTGCCCCGCGTCCGGAACGTCGACAACGTGGACACCGGCCGCCTCCAGGCCCTCCTTGCCGGGGAGTTCACCGGTCCGTACGCCCTGGAGGTAGACGCGCTCGGCCGTCGATTCCTGCAGCATGCGCCGCATCGTGGGCTCCGTGCCGCGCACCAGCCCGACCGCCGTGCGGTGCAGGGCGAGCGGGTCGGCGAGGCGCATGGTGGCGGCCCACAGCGGGCCGACCTTCTCGAGCACACGCGCGTGGCCGCCACCCGTCACGTACTCCGCCTCTCCGTAGCTCGCGATTCCGCTGCTGCCCGCGGTGGGACCCGGGTGCGGATCGAGGTTCCCCTCGGTGACGACCAGCCGCGAGACGAGGTCGGCCCGCCGGTGCGCCAGAACGATCGCCACGGCGCCGCCCATGCTGTGCCCGATGATCTCGGCCCCGCTCACCTCCGCGGCGTCGAGCGCCGCGGCCAGTGCGTCGGCGTGGTCCTCCAGGGTGTACCCGAATCCGGCGGGGCGGTCGCTGATCCCGTGACCGGGCAGATCCACGAACAAGGAGCGGCGGCCGGCCAGTTCGGGCCGGGCCGCGATGTGCGCGTGGTACACCGTCGAGGCCGAGCCGAGTCCGTGGACGTAGACCCTCGCGGGCTCCTCGCCCGGCGCTTCCGTCCACCGGATCCGACTCCCCTGCGCGTCGAACTGCGCCTGCCGCATGACGTCCTCCTTGTTCGCATCCTCAGTCGCACTGCCGACCGACCATACATCGGTCACGTAGTACTTCGTAAACGATGTACAGCGCGAGCGTTCCCGTGGGCCACAATGGGCACATGCTGGAGCTCGCCATCCTCGGATTCCTCTACGGAGCGCCGCTGCACGGCTATGAGCTGCGCAAGCGCATCACCGCACTCACCGGGCACGTGCGGCCGGTCGCCGAGAGCACGCTGTACCCGGCGATCAAGCGCCTGGAGAAGGCGGGACTGCTCGCGCGCGAGCAGCAGCCGGGCGCGGCGGCGGCGCCACGGCACGTACTGAGCCTCACCGAGGAAGGCCGCCAGGAGCTGCGCCGCAGGCTGCGCGAGCCGGCCCGGTCCGACATCACCGACGAGAACCGCTGGTTCACCGTGCTCGCCTTCCTGCGCCACCTGGACGACCCTCAGGAGCAGGCGGACGTGCTGCACCGCCGGCTCGACTTCCTGGAGGAGCCCGCGAGCTTCTTCTACGAGGGTGAGCGCCCGCTGCGAGCGGAGGAGTTGGAGGATCCCTTCCGGCGCGGGATTCTCACCATCGCGCGGGCCACGAGTCGCGCCGAGCTCGGCTGGCTGCGCGACACGCTCAAGGACCTGGAATCCGCGGGCTGCTGACCTCCCCAAGACGGGAACACCCCGACCCGCTTCTGTCACCATTGAGGCAACTCCACAACGGGTAAAGGCAGTTGACAAGTCGAAGGCCGACCCAGCGGCCATCGGCAGGGGACGGTGACGCGCATGCTCGGCAGAGTCCGGAAATCATGGAGCACCTGGCGCAAGAGGGTCGCCCGACGCGAGGAACGGCTGCGGGAAGCCGAACATTCCGTGCGCGAGGCCGCCCGGCCCGCCGAAGGACGGCGGCGCCCGCACAACCTGTTCGAAGCGGCAGCCACCTATGTGGCGGCCTGCGTCGAGGACGATCAGGAGCGGATCGACGAGGCCGCCGGCTGGGTGGAACCCGGCGCACTGGTCTTCGGTGTGAACGAATTGGCGTGCCGGGCCCTCATCGCCCTCGCACGGGAGCGGGACCAGCCGCCGAAAGCCGTGGCGCGGAGCCTCCTCGGCCTGCCCGCCGCCTGACATCGGCGTGCGACGGGTCGGCGCGCTGAAGGGCCGTGCGCGCGCAGACGCCGGTGCCGGCCGCGTGCGCGAGGCGTTCACGACCCCGCGCGGCGTGCGCGGTCGATAACCAGGACGCATCCGCGGCAGGCCGCGCGACAACGGATACCGGCCTCCAGGACCGCCCCGAGAGCGCGCCGGCCCGCGATGTCACGGCGCTCGGGCGCGGCCGGCGTCGCGCCCGCCTCGATCGACTTCCCCTCGCAGCGCGGGCGGACATCGCGCCGTGCCCGCCCGTGTGTGCCCGCCTTCTTGAACGAGACCCGGCACGCGAGGCACACAAAGTGCACACGAGATGTCGACATGCCGTCCACGGTGGGCGCGAGTAACCGGACTGACCACTGATTTTCCTGGTCATCGCCCCTGTACGACATCGTCCGCGACTGACTAAGGTCACGCCGACGGAACGAACCTCAGGGGAGGCTGGCATGGCCGGGACGGACGACGCTGTCGCCGTCGGGGACGACGCGCTGTACGTACTCACGGCGGTGTTGCTGACGCCCGCGAAGTTCCCCAGTGTGCTCGGCGACGACTACCCCGAGGCATGCGCGGCACTGGGTCTGGCGCCGCCTGCCGACGGGTACGGACTGGTCCTCGGCCAGGACGCGCAGGGCGCCCGCTGGACGGTGGTCGTCGACGACGTGTCCCTGGTCGCCGTGGCGATCGCCTCCTGGGACTGCGGCATGGAGTACGACCTCTCCCCCGACGAGAACAGCATGGTCGCCGCCCTGCCGGGCTGGCCGCTCGCGCTGGCGGTGGCGGCGCCGGGCGTGCCGGATCCGCACGATCCCGAGCCCGACCCGGACATCGACGAGATGCCGGCGCTCTGCCCGCCCGACACGCAGACGTGGGGTCCGGCGCAGCGGCGCCTGGGGGCGGACGAGATCGCGCTGCAGTGGGCCACGTGGCGTGAGCAGATCGACGACTCCCAGTTCGCCACCGGTACCGAGGGCACGGCGGCCGAGGAGGGCGCCGACGGGGACGACGCAGAGACCTCGTCGGGCGGTTCGCACCTGGGCATCCGGCGGGCTCTCGCCGAAGCGCGTGCCTACGTGGACGCTCCTCCGCCGCTGGGCCGGGTGCGGTCCGCGTTCGCGTCGGGCGACGCGCGGACGCTGCGGGCCGACGGACCGGGCTGGTCGATGGTGGCGCGCACGGACGACATCGCCTTCATCCTGCTCGACGACGAGCCGGGCGAGGTGCTGCCGGTCGGCCGGGGCCCGGAACTGCCCAGCCTCCTGGAAGCGCTCGACAAGATGGCCGTACGGCCGGTCTGAACCGCCGTCACCACATGGTCCGGGAGCGCCGCATGTGGCCCCGCACCATGGATGTGGACCGGCTCCACCTCGACGATGAGGTCTCTTCCCGCCACTTCGAGGAGGCCTCCCCATGCGCACGCCCAGATCCGTTCCTTTGTTGGCCACGGCGCTCGTGGCCCTGGCCGCTTCTGGGCCGCAGGCCGCGAGCGCGGCCTCCCCGCACGAGGCCCCTTGCACGCGCCAGACGCACGCGCGCGTGCCGGGCGCACAGTTCCAGCAACGGGCCTGCCTGGACGACCTGACGACCGCCGGTCTCGCGGGCACCCCGTACACCGACACCGCCGACCAGGCCGGTCTGACCGCGGCCGGGACGCGGAACCCGTCGGGCGTGCCCGGGATGCAGATCGACGGATACTTCGGTGACGACTCGCACACGAACACGACCCACGGCTGGGACCACGACGCCCAGTTCGTGGTCCGGCTGCCCGACCGCTGGAACGGCGGCCTGGTGGTGACCGCCTCGCCGGGCAACCGCAAGCAGTACGCGACCGACAAGGCGATCTCCGACCGGGTCCTGTCCCAGGGGTACGCGTACGCGGCGACCGACAAGGGCAACACAGGACCGGACTTCTACCGGGACGGGGCGCGTCCCGGGGACGCCGTCGCCGAGTGGAACGCCCGCACGACACAGCTCACCCGGGCCGCCAAGAAGGCCGTGGCCCAGCGCTACGGTCGCGCGCCGCAGCGCACGTTCATGACCGGCATCTCCAATGCGGGGTATCTCACGCGCTGGCAGTTGGAGAACCGTCCGGAGCTGTACGACGGGGGTGTCGACTGGGAAGGCGTCCTGTGGACGGCGGACGGGCCCAATCTGTTGACCTCCCTGCCCACGGCCGTGGCGCTCGGGCAGGGAACGGCTGATGCGGGCGACATGTATGCGGCGGGTTTCGCGCGCGGCTCGGAGTTCCTGTGGCCGTATCACCAGAAGGCGTACTGGGGGCTCACGCAGAAGGTGTACCGCGCGGAGTTCGACCCCGGGTACGACGCCGACTGCCCCGGTACGTCCGCCGGTTCGACGACGGAGGAGATCCTCGCCCCGTGTGCGTCCGACGCCGTCTACGACTACGCGACACGCCCCGCCTCGGTGCGCCGGGCCGTCGCGCGCGTGGCGCTGACCGGACGCGTCGGGAAGCCGCTGATCACCCTCCAGGGCGATCTGGACACGCTGCTGCCGATCGCGACGGACGCGGATGTGTACGCGCGCATGACCGATGCCGAGGGGCGCGGCCGGCTGCATCGCACGTACAGGATCAGCGGCGGCACGCACACGGACGGCCTGTACGACACCTATCCCGACCGGCTCCGGCCGATCCTGCCGTGCTACCGCGACGCCTTCGACACGCTCACCCGTTGGGTGCGGAGCGGGACGAAGCCGCCCGCGGACCGGACCGTCGCACGGCCCACGGACGGTGACGTCGTCAACTCGTGCTCGGTGAGCGCCTCTTAGCGCCCGATCTCCCTGCGGGTGACGCGGCGGAGCCTGCGCCGCTGCGAGGAGTCGAGCATCAGGTACGCGGCGGTGGGCACGCCGAGCACGATGAGCAGGGCCGCCCACCAAGGCAGCCAGATCAGCAGGATGATCCCGGCTGCCACGCCTCCCGCGGCGATCTTCGCGTTCTTCGACATGTGTGTGGCCTCCTTCGGGGCGGCTCGCCCTCGGCTGGGTGGGGCGGGCTCGCCTCTGCTCTGAGAAACGGGCCCGCGACGTCCACGGTTCCGGCGCACGACCCTGATACGACCCTGATCCCGCGCCCCTGAGATACCCCCGGGACGGCGTACCACTGCCGGGAGGCACGTCAGATGTCGGCCCTCAGGGGCTCTCCCACTTCATACATGTGGCGCAGGGCCTGGCGATAGGAGTCGACGAGTCCGGTCTCCGCGAACGGGATGCCCAGGTCGCGGCAGTGGGCCTTCACCATGGGCTGCGCGAGCCGCAGATGGGGCCGGGGCATGCTCGGGAAGAGGTGGTGCTCGATCTGGTAGTTGAGACCTCCGAGGAACCAGTCGGTCAGGGCGCCGCCCTTGATGTTCCGCGACGTGAGGACCTGGCGTCGCAGGTGGCCCCACTTGTCGCCATCGGGGTCGGGCATGTCCATGCCCTTGTGGTTGGGCGCGAAGGCCATGCCCAGGTGCAACCCGAACAGCGCCTGGTGGAGCGCGGCGAAGGCGAGTGCGTGGCCGAGCGGCATGGTGGTCAGCAGCAGGGTCACGTAGCCGACGACGTGGGCCACGAGGAGCGCACCCTCCACCAGGCGCTCCCGGCCGGTCTGCCGGCGCAGGTCCTGAAAGCCGTAGAGCTTCAGGGCGAGGCCTTCGAGCAGCGTGAGCGGGAAGAACAACCAGGCCTGGTGGCGGGTGAGCCAGCCGCGCAGGCCCACGCGTGTCGCGGCCTGCCCGCTGGTGAACACGAGCACGTCGGCGGCCACGTCGGGATCCTTGTCGATGTGGTTGGGGTTGGCGTGGTGCCTGTTGTGCTTGTCGTTCCACCACGCGTAGCTCATGCCCAGCAACAGGTTGCCGTGGATCAGGCCGATGACGCGGCTCGCCGACCGGTTTCCGGTGATCTGGGCGTGGCCCGCGTCGTGGCCGATGAATGCCGTGCGCGCACACAGGACGGCGAGGGCGGGGGCCAGGGCGAGTACCCACCAGGTACTGCCGATGAGCGCCATGCCGGTGACGACCGCGGCCAGGGTCAGGGCGTTGACTCCTATGGTGCGCAGGTACCAGCCGGTGCGCCGGTCCAGCAGGCCCTGCCCCTTGATGGCGCGGAGCAGCGGCGTGAACTCGCTTCCTCCTTCCGGTGGGGACTGCCGCGCGGCGGCTCCTGTGGCGTCTTCCGGGAGGGTTCCGACGGCCAAGGCCATGGCAGTTCTCCGTCTCTGGAGGGCGGGGTCGATACGGCGGACCTCGCATCGGCCCGGCCTCGAAAAACCTATGAATCAGGGGCCTTGGACAGCCATGGCGCCACCACCCGACTGCGGGAGGGGGCCAGCCCGCCCCCGACGGGGGGTTAGCCACACCCTTGAGGGTTCGGTGAGACACATCACGACATGAAGGCGTCCGTCCGGCGGTGACGGCGGTGTACCCTCGCCGACTCCAGGGCGAGTAGTCAAAATTGAGGAATACGAGGAAGCTGCCATCTCCGAGCACACGCATCCCGCACCCACTCCCGTCGAGACCTCCGAACTCGTCCGCTGCTGTGCGGTGTTCACGCCGGGAGACCCGGCGCGCACCTCGACCGTCGCCTTCTGGCGACCCGACGGCGGCGAGCCGCCCCTCCCGGACGCGGGCACCCGCGTCGAGCTGTCGCTGGCGCTGCCCGAGGACGGCGGTGCCGACGGTGTCGAGCGGGTGACGGTCACCGCGGTCGCGCTGCCCGTGCGGTCGGCGCTTCCGGTCCTCACGCGCGCGCGTGCCTCCGCGCAGGCCGACTCGACGACGGCCTTCTGGGGTGCGGCCGCCCTGCTCGCGCTCCAACTCGCCGCTCGGGGGATGCTGTTGCCCGGGCTGAGCGCCGATGATCACGACGCGTGGCGTGCCGGGCCGCTGCGGCCCGAGGATCTGGAACGGGTGCGGGAGCTGGCCGCCGCGATGCCGCCCGAGGCCCACGCGGCTCCCATGGACGACAGCGGACCGCTACGGCTGCACGCCCCCGAGCGGCTGCTGCGGGCCTTCCTCGACGCGGTGGCCGACACCCTGCCCCGCTCCCCCGCCGCCGCGCTCGCCACGGGCACCCCGGCGTTCGCGGCGCGGGCACCGCAACGGGTTCCCGAGCTGCGGCCGTGGGCGTCCGACGTGGCGGCCGGGCACGACGCGGGCGTGCGGATCTCGCTGCGTGTGGAGGTGCCCGGTCTCGCACAGGTCACCGACGACGAGACCCGCCTGCCGTTCCGCGCCGTGCTGCAGATGCACAGCGTCAGCGATCCCGCGCTGGTCGCGGACGCGGCCGAGGTCTGGGCGGGCGTCGGCGCCTCCGGCAAGGCGTTCGGGGCGCGGGCGCGGATGGACGCGCTGCTGGCCCTGCGACGTGCCGCGCGCGCGTGGACGCCGTTGGCCCCGCTGCTGTCCGCCACCGTCCCGGACGCGGTCGAGCTGGCCGACGACGAGGTGAGCGAGCTGCTCGGGGAAGGGACACGGGCGCTGTCCGCGGCCGGGGTCGAGGTGCACTGGCCCAGGGAGATGGCCCGCAAGCTGACGGCCCGGGCGGTGATCGGTCCGCCCGAGGGCGACGGCCAGGACGCGCTCTCCTCGGGCGCCCCGTCGTTCCTGTCCGCCGACGCGCTGCTGGCGTTCAACTGGTGGTTCGCCATCGGCGACCAGGAGTTGAGCCGCGAGGAACTGGACCGGCTCGCCGAGGCGAACCGTCCCGTCGTGCGGCTGCGCGACCAGTGGGTGCTCGTCGATCCCGAGCAGGCCCGGCGCGCCCGTGCCCACCAGGACCGCAAGGTGACGCCGGTCGACGCGCTGAGCGCCGTGCTGACGGGCTCCACCGAGATCGACGGCCGCCGGGTCGACGTGCGGCCCACCGGCTGGCTGACGGGGCTCAGGGACCGCCTGGCGGACCCCGAGGGCATGGACCCCGTCGGGCAGCCGGCCGCGCTCGCCGCCGAGCTGCGCGACTACCAGTTGCGCGGCCTGAACTGGCTGGCCCGCATGACCTCGCTCGGCCTCGGCGCCTGCCTCGCCGACGACATGGGCCTCGGCAAGACGATCACGCTGATCTCGCTGCACCTGCACCGGCAGGACGCACGGGAGACAGCCGGACCCACGCTCGTGATCTGCCCGACGTCGCTCATGGGCAACTGGCAGCGCGAGATCGAGAAGTTCGCGCCGGGTACCGCGGTACGCCGCTTCCACGGCGGGCGCCGCTCCCTGGAGGACCTGGCCGACGGGGAGTTCGTGCTCACCACGTACGGCACCATGCGCCTGGACGCTGCTCAACTGGCGGAGGTGTCCTGGGGGATGGTGGTCACCGACGAGGCGCAACATGTGAAGAACCCGCATTCGGCCACGGCCAAGGAGCTGCGCACCATCGGTGCCCGCGCGCGGGTGGCGCTCACGGGCACCCCGGTGGAGAACAACCTCTCGGAGCTGTGGGCGATCCTCGACTGGACCACGCCGGGTCTTCTGGGCCGACTCGGCACCTTCCGCACGCGCTACGCGCAGGCCGTCGAGGGAGGCAAGGATCCGGCCGCGGCGGAGCGCCTGGCGAAGTTGGTGCGTCCCTTCTTGTTGCGGCGCCGCAAGTCCGACCCGGGCATCGCCCCCGAGCTGCCGCCGAAGACCGAGACCGATCGGGCCGTCTCCCTCACCAAGGAGCAGACAGGCCTCTACGAAGCGGTGGTGCGCGAGACCCTCGCGGAGATCTCAGGAGCGGACGGTTTCGAACGGCGCGGCCTGATCGTCAAGCTGTTGACGGCCCTCAAGCAGATCTGCAACCACCCGGCGCAGTACCTGAAGGAGGACGAGCCGCGCATCGCCGGCCGCTCCGGAAAACTGGAGCTCCTCGACGAACTGCTGGACACGATCCTGGCCGAGGGCGCGAGCGTGCTGGTCTTCACCCAGTACGTGCAGATGGCGCGCCTTGTGGAGCGGCATCTGGCGGGGCGCGGAATTCCGTCGCAGTTCTTGCACGGAGGTACCCCGGTCGCGGGGCGCGAAGCCATGGTGCAGCGCTTCCAGGACGGGGACGTGCCGGTCTTCCTGCTCTCCTTGAAGGCCGCGGGCACCGGGCTCAATCTCACGCGCGCGGAACACGTGGTGCACTACGACCGCTGGTGGAACCCGGCCGTGGAGGCCCAGGCCACGGACCGCGCGTACCGCATCGGGCAGACCCGTCCGGTGCAGGTGCACCGGCTGATCGCCGAGGGGACGATCGAGGACCGCATCGCCGACATGCTGCTGCGCAAGCGGGAGCTGGCGGACGCGGTGCTCGGCGCGGGCGAGTCGGCCCTGACCGAACTGACCGATGCCGAGCTGGCCGATCTGGTCGAGCTGCGAGGGGGCGCCCGATGAGTGAGCCGTACGACGAGCAGGGCGCGTTCCCCGACGACGCGGACACCGAGGAGCGCACGTTCGCCGCGCTGCCGGCCGCGCACGGCCGGGGCTTCGCCGGGACGTGGTGGGGGCAGGCCTGGGTGAAGGCCCTGGAGGACACGGCGCTCGACCTGGCACAGCTCAAGGCGGGACGCAGGCTGGCGCGTGCCGGGGCGGTGGGCGCGGTGTCGGTGCGGCCGGGGCGCATCACCGCGGTCGTCGAGGACCGCGGCGGCGTCCTGCACCGCTCGGACGTGCTGCTGCAGCGGCTCGACGAGGACGCCTGGGACCGCTTCCTGGACATGGTCGTCGAACGCGCCGGGCACATCGCGGCTCTGCTGGACCGCGACATGCCGCCGCACCTGGTGGAGGACGCGGCCGCCGCCGGTGTGGAACTCCTGCCGGGTATCGGCGACTTGGAGCCGCGCTGCGACTGCGGGGCCTGGGACCACTGCGCGCACACGGCCGCGCTGAGCTATCAGCTGGCCCGCCTGCTCGACCAGGATCCGTTCGTGCTGCTCCTGCTGCGCGGACGAGCCGAGCGGGCGCTCCTCGACGAGCTCCAGGCCCGCAGCGCCGCGAGCGCCGAGCCCGAGGCCGAACCGTCCCAGGAGGTCGAGGGCGTGGACGCGGCGGAGGCCTACGCGTCCGCGGTCGTGCTGCCGCCGCTGCCCGGACCCCCCGGGCTGCCGCCGGAGCCGGGGCTGCCGCCGTCCTTGGACACGGAGGCGCCGCCGCCGGAGGACACGGATGTCGCCGCCCTGACGTTCCTGGGCGCGCAGGCCGCGGTGGAGGCGCATCGGCTGCTCGCCGAGGCACTCTCCGCGGGGCACGAACAGCACGCCGCGTGGCCGGAGCTCTCCCTGTCGCAGGACGCCGTACGGCTGGCCGCCGCCGGACCGGAGCGGCACATCGCCGAGCGGCTCGCGCGGGGATCGGGCCGGGACCGCGAGGGCCTGGCGCTGGCCGTGCGCGCCTGGGAGCACGGAGGCGCGGCCGCCCTCGCCGTCCTGGAGGAGGAGTGGACCCCGGACCCGGAATCGGCGGCACGCGCGCGTGCCGCCCTGGCGACGGCCTGGGAGCCGGGCGAGGAGCCCGCGCTCAAGGCCGCCCGCGGCCGCTGGACCGTCTCCGGCGAGGACGCCCAGCTGCGTCTGGGGCGCGACGGACGCTGGTGGCCGTTCCGCAAGGAGCGGGGCCGCTGGGCCCCGGCGGGTCCGGCGGTCTCCGACCCGGCATCGGCCCTGGCCACAGCGCTGGGGACCGGCGAGGAGTAGCGCTTCGCAAGCCCGTCGCACGACCGGCATGGAGTAGTCCGACGGGACGAACGGCGCGCGACGGGTGATCGTGGGTGAACCTCCCTCATCGAGGGAGGCATCCTTCAGCCGGGGGGCGACAAGAAGGCGCAGGCTCATGGCCACTTTGTGCAGACCCGCTGTCTCCGTACCGGAACATGTGATCACCATGGAGGAGACGCTCGCTCTGGCACGTTCCCACCATGCCGGTCACCCTCAACTCCCGCTGGCGCTCCGCCTGATCGAGAACACGGGCGTCCGGACCCGGCACATCGTGCAGCCGATCGAGGAGACCCTGAAGCATCCGGGGTTCAAGGAGCGCAACGCGCTCTACGAAGCGGAGGCCAAGGCCCGGGTGCCCGCGGTGGTCCGCCGCGCGCTCGACGACGCGGGGCTGCGCACCAAGGACATCGACGTGATCATCTACGTGTCGTGCACCGGCTTCATGATGCCGTCGCTGACGGCGTGGCTGATCAACGAGATGGACTTCTCCAGCGACACCCGCCAGATACCGATAGCCCAGCTGGGCTGTGCCGCGGGCGGCGCCGCGGTGAACCGGGCGCACGACTTCTGTACGGCCTATCCGGACGCGAACGCGCTGATCGTGGCCTGCGAGTTCTGCTCCCTGTGCTACCAGCCGACCGACCTCGGCATCGGCTCCCTCCTGTCGAACGGTCTCTTCGGGGACGGCGTCGCGGCGGCCGTGGTGCGCGGCCGCGGCGGTACGGGCATCACCCTGGAGCGCAACGGCTCGTACCTCATCCCGAAGACCGAGGACTGGATCGCGTACGACGTCCGCGCCACCGGGTTCCACTTCATGCTCGACAAGCGGGTGCCGACCACCATGGAGCCGCTGGCGCCGGCCCTCAAGCAGCTGGCCGGGATGCACGGCTGGAACGCCTCGGAGCTGGACTTCTACATCATCCACGCGGGCGGCCCGCGCATCCTGGACGACCTCAGCACGTTCCTCCAGGTCCCGCCGGAAGCCTTCCGGTTCAGTCGGGCCACGCTCACGGAGTACGGCAACATCGCCAGCGCCGTGGTGCTCGACGCGCTGCGCCGGCTGTTCGACGAGGGCGGCGCGCCCGACACGGCCCGCGGCCTGCTCGCCGGGTTCGGCCCCGGCATCACCGCGGAGATGTCCCTGGGGCGCTGGAGCCGCCAGGACCGGCCCGCAGAGCTCGCGGAGGCCGTCGTATGACCGAGGACACCACCACGCGCCCGCCGGTCCGCCCGTGGCCCGCTCTGGACCTCCACGGGGTCGACTTCGACCCGGTCCTGTCCCGGCTGATGGACGAGGGCCCGGTGACCCGCATCGAGCTGCCCAACGGCGAGGGCTGGGCCTGGCTCGTGACGCGCTACGACGACGTGCGCACCGTGACCAACGATCCGCGGTTCAGCCGTGAGGCCGTCGTCGGCCGTCAGGTCACCCGCCTGGCACCGCATTTCATCCCGCAGGCGGGCGCCGTCGGCTTCGCGGACCCGCCCGACCACACGCGGCTGCGCCGCTCCGTCGCGGCGGCCTTCACCGCGCGCGGCGTCGAACGGCTGCGGACACGGGCACAGGACATGCTCGACGAACTGGTCACGGGCGTCCTGCGGGACGGCCCGCCCGCCGACCTCACGGAGCGGCTGCTCGCGCCGTTCCCCATCGCCGTCATCTGCGAACTCATGGGCGTTCCCGCGGACGACCGGCAACTGATGCACACCTGGACGCAGTTGATCCTGTCGTCCGCGCACGGCGCCGAGGTCAGCGAGCGCGCCAAGAACGAGATGTCCGCCTACTTCGCGCGCCTGATCCGCTCGCGCGACGACGGCACGGGTGAGGACGTGACGTCCTTGTTGGGCACGGCGGTCGGCGCGGGCGAGCTGACCGAGGACGAGGCGGTCGGTCTGGCCGTGCTCGTCCAGATCGGCGGCGAGGCCGTCACCAACAACTGCGGCAACATGACCTACATCCTGCTCACCCGCCCCGACCTCGCCGAACGGCTGCGCGCCGAGCCGGCGCTGCGCCCTCGGGCCATCGACGAACTACTGCGCTACATCCCGCACCGCAGCGCTGTCGGCCTCTCGCGGATCGCCATGGAGGACGTCGACATCGCGGGCGTGCGGATCAGCGAGGGCGATCCCGTCTACGTGTCGTACCTTTCGGCCAACCGCGATCCCGACGTGTTCCCGGATCCCGACAGCATCGATTTCGACCGCGCGCCGAACCCGCACGTCTCTTTCGGCTTCGGCCCGCACTACTGCGTCGGCGGCATGCTGGCGCGCCTCGAGTCGGAGCTTCTGGTGGGGGCGCTGCTGGACCGCTTCCCCGATCTGCGTCTCTCCGTACCCGCCGAAGACGTCCCCTTCCGCAAGGGGGCGTTGATCCGCGGTCCCGAGGCGATGCCGGTGACCTGGTCGGCGGCAGGATGACCGCGCTGACACCGTCCGAGGGACTTCTGGTGCCGCCCGGTCACGGCCGCACCGTGCAGACGGCGGCACAACAGGTCACGTTCAAGGTCACCGGGGACCATTCCCGCATCGCCTCGAGCTTCGAGGTCGTGGTGCCTCCCGGGTTCGACGTCGGCGCCCATGTGCACACGAAGAGCGAGGAGTTGTTCTACGTCCTCGAAGGCGAACTGGACGTCCTCGCCTTCGAGCCGCGCGTGCGCACCGTGGACAACTGGCAGCGCTGGCGCTCCCCTTCGGGGGGCGAGGTCGTGCGGGCCACGCCCGGAACCGTGATCGTCGTGCCGCCGGGCTGCCCGCACGCTTTCGCGAACCCGACCGACACGCCGGCGAAGATGTTCTTCCAGGCGTCTCCCCCGCCCGACCACGAACGCTACTTCGACGAGTTGCTGGAGATCCTCTCCGCGGACGGGCCACCGGACCACGCGGCGATCGCGGAACTCCGCACCCGGTACGACATCGAGCAGCTGACTCCGCTGCGCCACGGCCGGTAGACCGTCCGCGGACCGAGCCCGGTGGGCGGTGTCGGCACGCCACTATGCGTACGAGGACGAACCGGTCCCCCATGACGAGGAGTTGGTGCGCAGTGCTGCTCGACGGGAAAACGGCGCTCGTTTACGGAGCGGGAGGAGCCGTCGGCGGGGCCGCGGCGCGCGGGTTCGCGAAGGAGGGCGCCTCGGTGTTCCTCGCGGGGCGCTCCCTGGAGCCCGTGGAACGGGTCGCTGCCGCGATCAGGGAGGCCGGGGGCAGCGCCGAGGCCTTCCAGGTCGACGCGCTCGACGAGACGGCCGTACGCGGGTTCGTGGACGGGGTCGCCGAACGGACGGGGCGGATCGACATCTCGTTCAACCTCATCGGCGTCGGAGACATCCAGAAGCCCCTGACGGAGATCACCGTCGAGGAGTTCCTGGCCCCGATCGAGAACACGATGCGCACGCAGTTCCTCACCACACAGGCGGCGGCCCGTCATATGGCGGCCCGCGGGTCGGGCGTCGTCCTCGCCTTCGGCGGCTCCGGCACCGAGACCCAGCCGGGCCTGGGCGGTTTCAAGGTGTCCCTGGACGCCCTCGAGGGCCTGCGCCGGCAGTGGGCGTGCGAGCTGGGCCCGTCCGGCATCCGCGTGGTGACCCTCAAGACGGGCGGGATCCCGGAGAGTCTCCCCAAGGACTTCGCCGGCCGCGAGGAGCTCACCGAGATGCTGACGGAACCGACGCTCCTCGGGCGTACGGCGACGCTCTCCGACGTGGGCGAGGTCGCCGCTTTCGTGGCCAGCGACCGCGCCCGCACGATGACGTCCGCGACCGTGAACGTCTCGTGCGGGGCGCTGGTCGACTACTGAGGCCGGGCGCGACAGGCTAGCGGATCGGCATCCCGGAGAGGGTGCGGGCGATGACCAGACGCTGGATCTCGCTCGTGCCCTCGAAGATCGTGTAGATCGCCGCGTCACGGTGCATGCGCTCCACGGGGTACTCCCGCGTGAAGCCGTTGCCGCCGAGGATCTGGACGGCCTGCGCGGTGACCTTCTTGGCGGTCTCGCTCGCGAACAGCTTGGACATGGAGCCCTCGGCGTTCTCGAACTTCTTGCCCGTGGTCGCCATCCAGGAGGCACGCCACACCAGGAGACGCGAGGCGTCGATCTGCGTCCGCATGTCGGCCAGCTGGAAGGCGACACCCTGGTTGTCGATGATCGGGCGGCCGAACTGCTCGCGCGTCTTCGCGTACTCGAGGGCCTCTTCGTACGCGGCGCGGGCCGTGCCCACCGCCATGGCGCCGACGGCGGGGCGCGAGGCCTCGAAGGTGGCCATCGCGGCGTTCTTCACGCGCTCGCCGCCCTTCTTGGCCTTCTCGCGCGCGCGGGCGAGGCGCTCGTCGAGCTTGTCCTTGCCGCCGAGCAGGCAGGAACCGGGCACCCGGACGTTCTCCAGGACGACCTCGGCGGTGTGCGAGGCGCGGATGCCGTGCTTCTTGAACTTCTGGCCCTGGGAGAGGCCCGGGGTGTTCGGCGGGACGATGAAGGAGGCGTGTCCCTTGGAGCCGAGCTCGGGGTCGATGGAGGCGACGACCACGTGGACGTTCGCGATACCGCCGTTCGTCGCCCACGTCTTGGTGCCGTTGAGGACCCACTCGTCCTTGGCCTCGTCGTAGACGGCCCGGGTGCGCATGGAGGCGACGTCGGAACCGGCGTCCGGCTCGGAGGAGCAGAAAGCCGCCACCTTCACGTCGTTCACGTCGCCGTACATCTGCGGGATCCAGGTGCCGATCTGCTCCTCGGTCCCGTTGGCGAGGACGCCGACCGCGGCGAGGCCCGTGCCCACGATCGACAGGGCGATGCCCGCGTCGCCCCAGAACAGCTCCTCCATGGTCATCGGAATGCCGAGACCGCTCGGGTCGAAGAACTGCTGCGCATAGAAGTCGAGGGAGTAGATTCCGAGCTTGGAGGCTTCCTGGATGACCGGCCAGGGCGTCTCCTCGCGCTCGTCCCACTCGGCGGCCGCGGGGCGGATCACATCGGCGGCGAATCCGTGCAGCCAGTCACGGACTTCCTTCTGCTCGTCGTTGAGATCCATCGTGAACTCGGCCATGACCCCTCCAGGGCTGCAAACACTGCACATGTTACTTGCGGTAACGAGAGTCTGTTACTGGCCAGTAGCCAATGTCAACCTCCGAGTGCGCGTTCGATGCCGCAAAGCCGGTGAGTGTTACCTTTCGCGTGCGTCAAGCCATCGCACGGGCGGGGAGATCCTCATGGAGACCACACAGCGGACCGATCAGCGCGCGGAGCAGCAGTCCGCCGCCGAGCGCCGGCGGCGCGAGCTGCTGGAGGCCGCTGACCGCGTCGTGCTCCGGGACGGACCGGGCGCCTCGATGAACGCCATCGCGGCCGAGGCCGGGATCACCAAGCCGATCCTGTACCGGCACTTCGGCGACAAGGGCGGGCTCTACGCGGCCCTCGCCACACGCCACACGGACGCCCTGCTCGCCTCCCTGCGCGCCGCGCTGGACGCGCCCGCGGCGCGCCGTGAGCGTGTGGAAGCGACACTCGACACCTACTTGGCGGCGATCGAGGCCAGGCCTCAGGTCTACCGGTTCCTGATGCATCCGGCGGAGGGGTCCCCCGGCGATTCCGGCTTCGACGTGGGACGCCACTCGGCCCCGCTGCTGCGCCGGATGGGCGAGGAACTGGCCGAGGTCATCGAGGAACGCGTGGACCTCGGACCGGGCAGCCAGCAGCTGGCCCGCGTCTGGGGGCACGGCATCGTCGGGATGATGCACGCCGCCGGCGACTGGTGGCTGGGCGAACGGCCCTGTACGCGGGCCGAATTGGTGCAGGGACTGGCCGACCTGCTGTGGGGACGGCTGGCCGCCGCCGGCGACAAGGTGGGCGGGCCCGGGTTCTGAGGCTCGCCCAATCGCGCCGGGCCGGCCGGGCCGGCCCGTCTACAGGGCCGTGCTCCGCGCCCAGGGTGCCCGCGCCGCCTGACGGAGCACCCGGCGCCGGCGCCAGCCGGTGACCCGGTCCGTGTACGTACGGCCCTCCACGTGGTCGCACTCGTGCTGAAGGCACCGCGCGAACCAGCCCGTGCCGTGGATCACCACAGGGGCGCCCGTCATGTCGAAGCCCTCCACGCGCGCGTGGTCGAAGCGGGGCGTGCCCGCCTCCAGGCCCGGCAGCGACAGGCAGCCCTCGGGGCCGCGCACGACGACGCCGTCCGCCTCGACCAGACGCGGGTTCACGACGTGACCTACGTGACGCACATCGTCGTCGTCCTCGCAGTCGTACACGAAGACCCGCAAGGATTCGCCGACCTGGTTGGCGGCGAGGCCGACGCCCTGGGCCGCGTACATCGTGGCGAACATGTCCTGCACCAGCGCCGCGAGCGACGGCCCGAAGTCCGTGACGTCCGCACAGGGTTGGTGCAGCACGGGATCGCCGAGCAGGGTCAGGGGTCGTACGCGCCCGGAGGCGCCCGGGATCGAGCCGTGTCGCATGGCCGTAAGGGTACGGTCCGACCTGCACCCCGATCCGCTGGTGGTGCCGCGGTTCGGGCTTGTCAGAGGATCTCGATAGGCTGAGGCAGGATAGCGATGCCCGGGGCAGGCGCGGCGCCGTACGCAAGGAGGACCCAGGAATGTCAGGCAACTCGGAGTCGATGACTCCGCGGGCCAAGCTGGCCGTGACGGCCGGGAAGGCCGCGGCCGCGGTGTCGCGAGCGGCGGGCCGCGGCAGCGGATCGGTGATCGGCGGCAAGGTCGCGCTCAGGCTCGACCCCGAGCTGCTCGGACGGCTCGCCCAGCACCTCGACGTCGTGCTCGTCTCGGCGACGAACGGCAAGACGACGACCACGCGCCTGATCGCCGAGGCGCTGCGCGCCAGCGGCCCCGTCGTCTCGAACGCGCTGGGCGCGAACATGCCGGCGGGCATCACGTCCGCCCTGGCCGGCGGCTCCGACGCCAAGTTCGGCGTCATCGAGGTCGACGAGAAGTACCTGGCCGGCGTCGCCCGCGACACCGGCCCCAAGGCGATCGCCCTGCTCAACCTGTCGCGCGACCAGCTCGACCGCGCCGCCGAGACCCGGATGCTCGCCGAGAAGTGGCGCGAGGGCCTGGCCGGTTCGAAGTCCATCGTGATCGCCAACGCCGACGACCCCCTCGTGGTGTGGGCCGCCTCCTCCTCGCCGAACGTGGTGTGGGTCGCCGCCGGCCAGGAGTGGAAGGACGACGCCTGGTCCTGCCCGGCGTGCGGCGGCGTGATGCAGCGCCCCGGCGACGACTGGTTCTGCGGCGAGTGCGGCTTCCGGCGCCCGACCGCGAGCTGGGCGCTGCAGGGCGACTACGTCCTGGACCCGCACGGTTCCGCCTGGCCGATCCACCTCCAGCTGCCGGGCCGGGCCAACAAGGCGAACGCGGCCTCCTCGGCCGCCGTCGCCGCCTGCTTCGGTGTGCCGCCGCAGGTCGCCCTGGAGCGCATGTACCAGGTGCAGGCCGTGGCCGGCCGCTACGACGTCGTGCAGTTCCAGAACCGCGACCTGCGTCTGCTGCTCGCGAAGAACCCCGCGGGCTGGCTCGAAACGTTCACTCTGATCGACCCGCCGCCCACCCCCGTGATCCTTTCGGTGAACGCGCGGGGCGCCGACGGCACCGACACCTCCTGGCTGTGGGACGTCGACTACACGCGTCTCGCCGGACACCCGATCTGCGTGATCGGTGACCGCAAGCTCGACCTCGCGGTCCGCCTCGAGGTCGCCGGCCTGGACTTCCGGGTGTGCGAGACGCTCGACGAGGCGGTGCAGCTGTCGCCGCAGGGCCGGATCGAGCTCATCGCCAACTACACCGCGTTCCAGGACGTCCGCCGCCGCGTGGGCAACTGACCGGATCTGCACGAGGACCAGCTAAGGATCATGAGCATGAGTGACAACAGCCTGCGTCTGGTGTGGGTCTACCCCGACCTGCTGAGCACCTACGGCGACCAGGGCAACGCCCTCGTGGTGGAGCGCCGGGCCCGTCAGCGCCGTCTTCAGGTCGAGCGCTACGACGTGCGCAGCGACCAGCCGGTGCCCACCTCCGGCGACATCTACCTGATCGGCGGCGGCGAGGACCGCCCGCAGCGCCTCGCGGCCGAGCGGCTGCGCCGCGACGGCGGTCTGCAGCGCGCCGTGGCCAACGGCGCGATCGTCTTCTCCGTGTGCGCCGGGTACCAGATCCTCGGCCACGAGTTCATCAACGACCTCGGGGAGCGCGAGCCGGGCCTCGGCCTGCTCGACGTCGTGTCCACGCGCGGCGAGGGCGAGCGGTGCGTCGGCGACGTACTGGGCGACATCGACCCGCAGTTGGGCCTGCCGCCGCTGACCGGTTTCGAGAACCACCAGGGCGTCACGCACCTCGGCCCGTCGGCGCGGCCGTTCGCCCGTACCCGGATCGGCAAGGGCAACGGCACGGGGGACGGCACCGAGGGCGCCTTCAACGACACCGTGTTCGGCACGTACATGCACGGGCCGGTGCTGGCCCGCAACCCGCTGATCGCCGATCTGCTGCTGAAGCTGGCGCTCGATGTGAACGCGCTGCCGCCGGTGGATGACCAGTGGTACGAGGCGCTCCGCAACGAGCGGATTGCTGCTGCTACCGCACAGCCCGCCTGAGCGTCCGCCCCTTCTGTCCGTCCCGCGGGCGCGGGTGCGTCGTGGTCGATCACGCGGTTCCCCGCGCCCCTTAAGGGCGCGTCCGCGCCCATCTGAGCGGGCCTGTCCACCTGGCGGACGCCCCTTACGGGCGCACCCCGGAACGCCGCTAAGGTAGCGGCGATCCAGCCGGACGATGTGGTCCGGTCATCGGCCCACGTTTGCAAAGGTATTCCGGGCTTATGCGTATTGGTGTCCTCACCTCCGGCGGCGACTGCCCCGGTCTGAATGCCGTGATCCGTTCGGTCGTGCACCGTGCCGTCGTCGACCACGGCGACGAGGTCATCGGCTTCCACGACGGGTGGAAGGGCCTGCTCGAGTGCGACTACCGCAAGCTGGACCTCGACGCGGTAGGCGGCATCCTCGCCCGCGGCGGCACCATCCTCGGCTCCTCCCGCGTGCAGCCGGCCCATCTGCGGGACGGTGTCGAGCGGGCCAAGGGGCACGTCGCCGATCTCGGTCTCGACGCGATCATCCCGATCGGCGGTGAGGGCACGCTCAAGGCGGCCCGGCTGCTGTCCGACGGCGGTCTGCCGATCGTCGGCGTACCGAAGACCATCGACAACGACATCGCCGTCACCGACGTGACGTTCGGCTTCGACACGGCCGTCGGTGTGGCCACCGAGGCGCTCGACCGGCTGAAGACGACGGCCGAGTCGCACCAGCGGGTGCTGATCGTCGAGGTCATGGGGCGGCACACCGGCTGGATCGCGCTGCACTCGGGCATGGCCGCGGGCGCCCACGCGGTCGTCGTGCCGGAGCGGCCCTTCGACATCGACGAGCTGGCCAAGAAGGTCGGCGAGCGGTTCGAGGCCGGCAAGAAGTTCGCCATCGTCGTCGCCGCCGAGGGCGCGAAGCCCCGGGCCGGCTCGATGGAGTTCGACGAGGGCGGCAAGGACGTCTACGGCCACGAGCGGTTCGCCGGGATCGCGCGCCAGCTCTCCGTCGAGCTGGAGCAGCGGCTCGGCAAGGAGGCGCGTCCGGTGATCCTCGGCCATGTGCAGCGCGGCGGTACCCCGACCGCGTACGACCGGGTGCTGGCGACGCGCTTCGGCTGGCACGCGGTGGAGGCGGTGCACCGCGGAGAGTTCGGCAAGATGACCGCGCTGCGCGGCACCGACATCGTGATGGTGTCGCTCGCCGAGGCCGTCGAGACGCTGAAGACGGTGCCCGCGGAGCGCTACGCCGAGGCGGAGTGCGTGCTCTGAGGTCCGCCGCTTCCACGGCTTCTCCCGTCGCGTCTTTAGTCGCGCTTTGAAGGAACTGCCCCCGGCCGAACCCTCGGCCGGGGGCAGTTCTACTCTGGTGGCGCACAATCCGTACGAAACGAGCAACAGGAGCCGGCGGATGGATCACAGCGGGCACGGCATGAACATGGATCTGCCGCCGTTCACGCTGGGGCGCGGCCTCGCCTGGTCGGCCGACCCCTTCTTCCTCGTCGGCTGCCTCCTGGCCCTCGCCCTCTACGGGTGGGGCGTCGTCCGGCTCGCGCGGCGCGGCGACTCCTGGCCGGTGGCACGGACCGTCGCCTTCGTCGTGGGTGTGCTCACCATCGGTCTCGTGATGTGCACCAAGCTGAACGACTACGGGATGGTCATGTTCAGCGTGCACATGGTGCAGCACATGGTCATCAGCATGCTGTCGCCGATCCTGCTGCTCATGGGCGCCCCGATCACGCTCGCGCTGCGGGCGCTGCCGGTCTCGGCGCAGCGCGGCAGCAAGGGTCCGCGCGAGCTTCTGCTGATGCTGCTGCACAGCCGCTACATGCGGATCATCACGCACCCGGCGTTCACGATCCCGCTCTTCATCGCCAGCCTCTACGCGCTCTACTTCACGCCGCTGTTCGACTTCTTGATGGGGTCGAAGGTCGGGCACATCGCGATGATGGTGCACTTCCTCGCCGTGGGCGTGGTGTTCTTCTGGCCGATCATGGGCGTGGACCCGGGGCCGCACCGTCCCGGCTATGTGATGCGGATGCTGGAGCTGTTCGCGGGCATGCCGTTCCACGCCTTCTTCGGGATCGCTCTGATGATGGCGAGCACGTCGATGGTCGGTACGTTCGACAACCCGCCGGCCTCGCTCGGCATCGATCCGCTCTCCGACCAGGTCGCGGCGGGCGGGATCGCCTGGGCGTTCAGTGAGGTGCCCTCCGTCCTGGTCCTGCTCGCACTGCTGTTCCAGTGGAAGAAGTCGGAGGACCGTCAGGCCCGCCGCAAGGACCGCGCCGCGGACCGGGACGGCGACAAGGAGCTGGCGGCGTACAACGCCTACCTGGCCTCGCTGAACGCGCGCGGACAGTAGCGCCACCACCCCCTCACGGGTGACTATGGCCTTCTGGCCGCGGCTCGGGCGCCGCACAACATCACCGTTCGCCGTCCGGGCTGCCGGGAGGAGCGTGTGTGATGCCCGGATCCACGAAGACGATGGGTGTGTTCACGGTCGGCGGCCTGGTGGCCGTCACCGCCTACACGGTCGCCCTCGGCAGCAACGGCTGGCTGTGGTTCGGCTGGGTCGTGCTCGGCCTGATCACGGTCGCGATGGTGGCCTCCCGCAGCGCCTGATCCCATGGATCGCGGGGTACGAGGGCCGCACAAGGCTTGATCGGGCTCTCGCGTGCGCGCTGCCGAGTGACTACTGTGCGCACGCACCACGTCCGTGCCGGCGATGCGGGTCACGGGCTCCATGGGGGAAGGCGACCGGCATGTTCTACCGACTGCTGAAGTACGTGATCCTCGGTCCGCTGCTGCGGCTGATGTTCCGGCCGCGGATCGAGGGGCTCGAGCACATCCCGGAGTCGGGTGCGGCGATCATCGCGGGCAATCACCTGTCGTTCTCCGACCACTTCCTGATGCCGGCGATCATCAAGCGGCGGATCACGTTCCTGGCGAAGGCCGAGTACTTCACCGGGCCGGGCATCAAGGGACGTCTGACGGCCGCGTTCTTCCGCAGTGCGGGGCAGATCCCGGTCGACCGGTCGGGCAAGGAGGCGGGGCAGGCCGCGATCCGTGAGGGGCTCGGGGTGCTGCGCCGCGGCGAGCTGCTCGGCATCTATCCGGAGGGCACGCGCTCGCACGACGGGCGGCTCTACAAGGGCAAGGTCGGCGTCGCGGCGATGGCGCTGAAGGCGCAGGTCCCGGTGGTGCCGTGCGCGATGATCGGCACGTTCGAGGCGCAGCCGCCGGGTCAGAAGATCCCGAACATGCGGCGGGTGACGATCCGGTTCGGTGAGCCGCTGGACTTCGCGCGGTACGCCGGGATGGACGGCGAGAAGGCGATCCTGCGCGCCGTCACCGACGAGATCATGTACGCGATCCTGGAACTGTCCGGGCAGGAGTACGTCGACAAGTACGCGGCGCTCGTCAAGGCGGAGGCCGAGGAGGCGAAGGCGCGGAGGTTCCCGAGGATGCCGCTGAGCTGACTCCTCTGCGCTGAGCAGAATCCGATGGGCATGCCGCGTCGGCCGACGTACGGTCCGGGCATGAAGACGGCTTTGGTGATCGGTGGGGCAGGGCAGATAGGGCGGGCCTCGGTGCGGGCGCTCGCGCGGGACGGCTGGGCGGTGACGGCCGCCTCGCGCGGCGGCGGGCGGGACGCGTCCTGGCCCGACGAGGTGCGGTCGGTGCGGCTCGACCGGGAGGACGACGCGGCGCTCACGGCGCTGGTCGGGGACGGTGTCGACCTGGTCGTGGACATGGTGGCCTTCACGCGGCCGCACGGGCGGCAGCTCGCGGGGCTCGCCGACCGGATCGGTTCGGCCGTGGTGATCTCCAGTGGCGCCGTGTACGAGGACGATCAGGGCCGCAGCTTCGACACCCAGGAGGAGCCCGACGGCAAGCCGCGCTTCCCGGTGCCCGTGCCGGAGACGTGGCGGACGGTCGGGCCGGGCGACGCGACGTACGGGACCCGCAAGGTGCAGCTGGAGCAGGACCTGCTGGAGCTCGGCGAGAAGCTGCCGACGACGCTGATCCGCGCGAGCGCGGTGCACGGCCCGCACTGCCGGACGCCGCGGGAGCTCTACTTCGTGAAGCGGAACCTCGACGGGCGGCGCAGGCGTGTGCTCGCGTACAACGGGGAGAGCCGTTTTCATCCGGCGAGCGTGGCCAACCTGGCGGAACTGGTGCGGCTCGCGGCGGCCCGGCCCGGCTCGCGGGTGCTGAACGGGTCCGACCCGGACTCCCCCACGGTCGCCGAGATCGGCGCCATGATCGACGCGCTGATGGGTGTGGAGACGGAGACGGTCCTGGTCGAGGGGCCGCCCCCGGCGCCGGCGGTCGGGGACACGCCGTGGTCGCTGCCGTACCCGTTCGTCTTCGACATGTCCGCGGCGGAGCGGGAGCTGGGGTACCGGCCCGTCACGACGTACGCCGACGCGCTGCCGGAGACGGTGGACTGGCTGGCCGGGCGGCTGCGGGAGCAGGACTGGGTGGACGGCTTCCCGAAGATGGTGGCGTCGTACACGACCGGGATCTTCGACTACGCGGCCGAGGACGCCTGGCTGGCCGCCCGGGGCTGACCGCGCAGGACACGAGCAAGGCCCGGCCCTCGCATGCGCTGCGGGGGCCGGGCCTGTTGTTCGCGCTCAGGCGGACGTCACGGCTTCGGAGTGGCGTGCGGGGCGCACGTCACGTCCTTGCTGTCGGTCTTGCCGGTGAGCAGGTAGGTGTCGACACGGTCGTTGATGCAGGGGTTGGTCAGACCGGTGACACCGTGCGAGCCCGCGTCCTTCTCGGTGATCAGGCGGGAGCCCTTGAAGCGCTTGTGCAGCTCGACGGCGCCCTCGTACGGGGTGGCGGCGTCGCGCTCCGACTGGACGATGAGGACGGAGGGCAGACCCTTGCCCGTCTTCACGTCGAGCGGCGTCTGCTGCTTCGTCTTCCACGTGGCGCACGGCAGGTTCATCCACGCGTTGGCCCACGTCATGAACGGGTACTTCTTGTGGAGCTCGGTGTTGTCCTTGTCCCACTTCTTCCAGCTGGTGGGCCACTTGGCGTCGGCGCACTCGACCGCGGTGTAGACCGCGTTGCCGTTCTCCGAGGACGCGTTGCCCGCGGTGTCCGACATGTCGGGGGCGATGGCGTCCACCAGGGCCTGCGTGTCGCCGGCGACGTACTTGCTCCACGTCTGGGCGACGGGCACCCACGAGGAGTCGTAGTACGGCGCGCTCTGGAAGAAGCCGATCAGCTCGGCCGGGCCGACGACCCCGCCGAGGGGGCTCTTCTTCGCGGCGGCGCGCAGGGTCTCCCACTGCTGCTGGACCTTGGCGCGCGTGTCGCCGAGGTGGAAGGTCGCGTCGTTCTTGGCGACCCAGTCCTGCCAGTCCTTCCAGCGGCCCTCGAAGGCGATGTCCTGGTTCAGGTTGGCCTGGTACCAGATGTTGTCCTTCGCCGGGTTGACGACACTGTCCACGATCATGCGGCGGACGTGGCCCGGGAAGAGCGTGCCGTAGACGGCGCCCAGGTAGGTGCCGTAGGAGACGCCCAGGTAGTTGAGCTTCTTCTCACCGAGGGCGGCACGGATGACGTCGAGGTCGCGCGCGGTGTTCGGCGTCGTCATCTGCGGCAGCATCTCGCCGCTCTTCTCGTAGCAGCCGTCCGCGTACTCCTTGGCGAGCTTGCGCTGGGCGCGCTTGTCCGCCTCGGTGTCGGGGACCGGGTCGGCCTTGGGCGCCTTGACGAACTCCTGCGGGTCGATGCAGGAGATCGGCGCGGAGTGGCCGACGCCGCGCGGGTCGAAGCCGACGAAGTCGTACGCCTTCGAGGTCTTCGCCCAGAGCGGGTTCTTGGTGGTGACCCGGGTCGGGAACCGCATGCCCGAGCCGCCGGGACCGCCCGGGTTGTAGACGAGGGCGCCCTGGCGCTCGCTCTTGGTGCCCGTGCTGACGGCACGGTCGACGGCGAGCTTGATCTGCTTGCCGTACGGCTTGGCGTAGTCCAGGGGCACGGTGACCCAACCGCACTGGATCGGCTGGGCGAAGCCCCAGTCGGCGGGGCAGTCCTTCCAGTCGATGCCCTTCTTCGCAGCCTTGGCCGCGGCGACGGCGGCACCCTTCGCCTCACGGTCCTGGGTGCTGCTGCCGTGGTGGCGCGCCTCGGCGCTGGCGGAGGGGGCGGCGACCGCTCCCGCTATCAGCGCCGCCGCGGCGAACGCGCCCGCGGAGCCGATCACCACCTTCCGGCTGCCACGACTCGTCTGTCGAGTCCGTCTCAAGTGAGCCCTCCCGCACATCGATTCGATCGTTACGTCGATCGTGTTGCCGATCGGTACGCGGATCCTGTCGTGTGGAGGGTCCCTGACAACAGAGATGACAGACGTTCTTTACCAATCCGATAAACGGTATAACTCGTCCCGGTGAGCGGTCAGGCCAGTTGGCCCAGCGCGGCGTCCAGCGTACGGCGCAGTCGCAGCGCGTCGGGGGCGACCGCGGTGACCAGGACGGCGGGCCCCGCGAGCGGGGTGAGCGCGGCGGTGCCGTCCGCGTCGAGCACGGCGGCGGACGGCCGCTCGGCCTCGAACTCCGGCCGGACGACGACGAGTTGCCCCAGAGCGCGGTGCCCGGCCAGCACCGCGGGGCCGTCCCAGCCGCCGGGCGCGCCCGGGCCGCAGGCGAGTTCCTGGTCGAGCAGCGGCCGGCCGGCCCGGTACACGGTGAGGCGGCTGGTCAGCCGGCCCGGCTGCTCCCCCACGCGGCCGAGCACCTGCTCCTCGCGCAGCACGAGGGTGGCGTCGGGGGCCAGATCGGCGCGGGTCGTGACGCGCAGGTCGCTGCCGTCCGCCGCGATCAACTGCTCGGGCAGCCAGTCCAGTCGGGCGCCCTCGGCGACGGTGAGCCGGACGTCGTAGCGGGCCTCGCCCTTGTCCTGTCCGGGCAGGGAGAGGGTGGCCGCGACGGAGCCGAGGTGCAGGCGGGCGCCCGGCTCCGCGCGGGCCTCGACGGTGAAGTGGTCGCCGCCGAGGGGGCCGCTCATGGCGCCGACGAGCATCACGCGGGCCTCGGTGCCGGTGGCCCGGGTGCGGCGCAGCGCGAGCGATCCTCCGCTCTCCATGACGGGCAGGGCGGTGCCGCCCCGGCCGTCGCCGCGCGCGGCGACCCGGGCCAGGGAACGGACGCCCGCCCGGGCCTCGTCGCGCCCGCTCACGCGGTCCATGCGGCGAGCCGCCCGCGCACCCAGGCCGCGACGTCGCCGACGCCCGTCTCGGAGCGCAACGACTGCAGCACGACGGGGAGTTCGGCCCGCGACTCCTTGGCGTCGGCGGCCATCCGGGCCAGGTCGGAGCCGACGTACGGCGCCAGGTCGGTCTTGTTGATGACGAGCAGGTCGGCGGTGGTGACGCCCGGGCCGCCCTTGCGCGGGATGTCGTCGCCGCCCGCGACGTCGATGACGAAGAGCTGGGCGTCGACGAGGCCCTTGGAGAACGTGGCGGTGAGGTTGTCGCCGCCGGACTCGACGAGGATCAGGTCGAGCGGGCCGACCTCGTCCTCCAGGTCCTCGACCGCTTCGAGGTTGGCGGAGATGTCGTCGCGGATCGCGGTGTGCGGGCAGGCGCCCGTCTCCACCGCGGTGATCCGCTCGGGCGGCAGCACCGCCTCGCGCAGCAGGAACTCGGCGTCCTCCCGCGTGTAGATGTCGTTCGTGACGACGGCGAGGGAGAGCTCGTCGCGCAGGGCGCGGCACAGCGCGGCGACCGTCGCGGTCTTGCCGGACCCGACGGGCCCGCCGAGCCCGATGCGCAGGGCGCGGCGGATGCCGTCGGGGCGATGGGCGTCGGCGGAGACGGCGGCGGGGCCGTCGTGGGAGTGGTCGAGGTGCATGGTCTACGGCTCCAGATCAGGTGGTTCGGGGGTGGGGTGCGGCCTACGAGGCGAACAGTCGCACCGGCCAGGCGGCATGCGCCTCGGCCCCGATCTCCAGCAGCGGCGCGGATCCGGCGGGCAAGGCGTCGACACCCTCGTCGACGGCCCGTCCCGCCGCGTCCACGGCGTCCCGCACGGCGATGTCGAGTTCGGGCGCGAGCCGGGCGAGGGCCGCGGTCGCGTCGAACGGGTCGAGGCTCAGCAGGCGCACGGCGGCGGTCGCGGGTCCGCTGACGCCTTCGTACGCGGAGCAGTACGCGGCGTCCTCGGGCCCGAGTCCGGCCGCGCGGGCGGCGAGGCCGAGCACCACCGGCTGGTGCGCCCCCTTGGGGAACTGCCGCGCCAGTGCGTCGAGTTCGGGATGCGGCCAGGTGGCGCGGGCGGCCCGCATCAGCTGCCGGCCGAGCTTGCGCGCGGCCACGCGGAGGGCTGCCGAGGGCGTTCGGGCGTCCGCCGCCGCGTCGAGGGCGACGGGGTCCATGCCGAGCGCCGCGGCGGCGGCGAGGGAGGCCGCCACGACGCCACTGGTGTGCAGACGGCCGCGGCAGAACTCCTCCAGGCTCGCCGCGCCGGTGATGCGTCCCGCCTTGACCGCGGCCTCCGCCCCGCCGGAGTGGGCGTGCCCACCGGCGGGGAAGCGGCCGTCGGCCAGGACGAGCAGGGCTGCGCGTGTCATGACGTGTTCACCCGGCGGTTCAGAACAGGAAGTACCGCTGGGCGAGCGGCAGTTCGGAGGCGGGCGCGGGTTCCACGAGCTCACCGTCGATGGTCACGGCGAACGAGTCCGGGGTGACCTCGACACGGGGCAGGGCGTCGTTGTTGCGCATGTCGGCCTTGGTGCGGCCGCGGGTCGAGCGGATCGGGACGAACGTGCGCCCCAGGCCGAGGCGTTCCGGAAGACCGTCCTCGATGGCCTGTTCGCTGGTGAAGTTGAACGAGTTGGCCGCGGGGGCCCGGCCGTGGGCGCCGAACATCGGGCGCGGCAGCACCGGCTGGGGCGTGGGGATGGAGGCGTTGGCGTCGCCCATCTGGGCGTAGGCGATCTGCCCGCCCTTGAGGACCACCTGCGGCTTCACCCCGAAGAACTTGGGGTCCCACAGCACCAGGTCGGCGAGCTTGCCGGTCTCGACGGAGCCGACCTCGTGCTCGATGCCCTGCGCGACGGCCGCGTTGATCGTGTATTTGGCGACATAGCGACGGGCGCGCTGGTTGTCGGCGCGGGTGTCGCCGGGCAGGAAGCCGCGGCGGCGCTTCATCACGTGCGCGGTCTGCCAGGTGCGCATGATGACCTCGCCGATACGGCCCATGGCCTGGGAGTCCGACGACATGATCGAGATGGCGCCCAGGTCGTGCAGGATGTCCTCGGCCGCGATGGTGGTGGGCCGGATACGGGACTCGGCGAAGGCGAGGTCCTCGGGGACCGCGGGGTTGAGGTGGTGGCAGACCATCAGCATGTCGAGGTGTTCCTCGACGGTGTTGACGGTGTGCGGCCGGGTCGGGTTGGTGGAGCTCGGCAGCATGTTGGGCAGCGACACCGCGGTGATCATGTCGGGCGCGTGTCCGCCGCCGGCGCCCTCGACGTGGAAGGCGTGCAGGGTGCGTCCGCCGACGGCGTCGAAGGTGTCCTGGACGAAGCCGGCCTCGTTCAACGTGTCCGTGTGGACGGCGAGTTGGGCGCCGGTCTCCTCGCACACGTCGAGGCAGGCGGAGATCACGGCGGGGGTCGCGCCCCAGTCCTCGTGGATCTTGAAGCCGAGGACGCCGGCGCGCAGCTGGTCGCGCATGGACTCCTTCGACATGGTGTTGCCCTTGCCGAGGAAGCCGATGTTGACGGGGCTGTTCTCCATCGCCGCGAACATCCGGGCGAGGTGCCAGGAGCCGGGGGTGATCGTGGTCGCCTTGGTGCCCTCGGCCGGTCCGGTGCCGCCGCCCACCAAGGTCGTCACGCCCGAGGCGAGGGCCTCGTCGACGATGGTCGGCGAGATGAAGTGGATGTGGGTGTCGATGCCGCCCGCGGTGACGATCTTGCCGTTGCCGGCGATGACCTCGGTCTCCGGGCCGATGACGAGGTCCGGGTGGACACCGTCCATGGTGTCGGGGTTGCCGGACTTGCCGATGCCGGTGATGCGGCCGTCACGGATGCCGATGTCGGCCTTGACGATGCCCCAGTGGTCGATGATCAGGGCGCCGGTGATGACCGTGTCGGGGGTGCCCTCCGCGCGGGTGGCACGCGACTGGCCCATGGATTCCCGGATGACCTTGCCGCCGCCGAAGACGGCCTCGTCGCCGGAGAGGCCGGGGCCGCCCGAGCGGTCCTCCTCGATCTCGACGAGCAGATCGGTGTCGGCGAGGCGGACGCGGTCGCCGGTGGTGGGGCCGAACAGGTCGGCGTAGGCGGCGCGGGACAGCTCAGGCATCGAGAGCACCTCCGGTCTCACCGCGCAGGCCGGGGACGACCCGGTTGCCCGCGAGGGGTACGAGTGCGACGTCGACGGGAATGCCGGGTTCGAAGCGAACGGCGGTGCCCGCGGCGATGTTCAGCCGCCGGCCGCGGGCGGCGGCCCGGTCGAAGTCGAGACCGGGATTGGCCTCGGCGAAGTGGTAGTGGGAGCCGATCTGGATGGGCCGGTCGGCGGCGT
The DNA here is from genome assembly GCF_053891275.1 of Streptomyces sp. YJ-C3. Classification (NCBI taxonomy): domain Bacteria; kingdom Bacillati; phylum Actinomycetota; class Actinomycetes; order Kitasatosporales; family Streptomycetaceae; genus Streptomyces; species Streptomyces sp. YJ-C3. Next base: position 5,740,725 of record NZ_CM132685.1, read on the forward strand.
TGAGCACCGTCATACGTATGACGTCGCGGCCCTCGTTGTACACGACCGGCTCGTCGGCGAAGAGGACCTCTCCGGGAATCATGGCGCGCCCCCGTCAGACGATCGGCTCGTGGACGGTGACGAGTTTGGTGCCGTCCGGGAAGGTCGCCTCGACCTGGACGTCGTGGATCATCTCGGGGATGCCCTCCATGACGTCGTCCCGGGTGAGCAACTTCCGCCCGGAGGACATGAGTTCCGCGACGGTGCGGCCGTCCCGGGCCCCTTCGAGGATGTGCGAGGTGATCAGCGCGACCGCCTCGGGGTGATTGAGCTTCAGACCCCGGCCCCGGCGCTTCTCCGCCACGTCGGCAGCCACATGAATGAGCAGTCTCTCCTGCTCGTGCGGGGTCAGTTGCACGCGTCCCACCTCACAGTCCTTCGCTCCGGACCGTGCGGGGCCCGGCTGCCGCGGCCACCGCGACGGGTATAGATGTAACACACAAGAAATGCGCGCGATCTTGCGCACCCCGGATACAGAAACCCCTGGTGGCGTGGGGCGCAGGCTAGTTGGGCGGAGTTTCAACGAGGTTAACCGTCGCTTGACCGCCGCATTGCCGTCAGCTGACCTCCTCCATGCCCATCAGGCCGCGCAGACCGTTCTGCAGCGTCTCGATCGGCTCCTCGCCGAAGAGCGCCTGCTGGGCCACGAACCCCTGGGCCGCGGCGATCATCGTCCGCGCGACGGCGTCCGGGGCGGCGTCGGCGCGCATCATCCCCGCCTCCCGGTACCCCTCGACGATCGTGACCCAGGCCGCTCGCACCCGCTCGAAGCCCTCCCGGATCACGGCGGCGAGGTCGTCGTTGCGCAGGGTCTCCGTCCACACCTGGACGATGAGCCGCGGAAAGTAGGACGTTCCGTCGACCCGCAGCCCGGGCCGCTCGCGCAGCACCTCCCCCATGACCGTGCCGATGAGTTCGTACGGCGGCGGGGGCGGCGCCTGCTGTCCGGCCGCCTCGAACGCGGAGCGGAGGTCGTCGAGCACCTCCGTGACGATGGCGTGGATCAGCTCGTCCTTGCCGCGGAAGTAGCGGTAGACCGCGCCGGCCGAGAGGTCCACCTCCTTCAGGACGTCCTGCATCGACGTGGCATGGAAGCCGTTGCGGGCGAAGCAGAGCGCGGCGCCGTCCAGGATCTGGCGGCGGCGGGCGTCGAGGTGCTCTTGGGATACGCGGGCCATGGTCCTCAAAATAAAACGAACATTCATTCTTGACAAGCCACCACCCGGTCGGGACAGTGGGGCGCATCAAGTAAAACGAACGATCCTTCGCTATAGCCGCTCGTATCCGTCCGCTGGAGCATCCATGTCCACTCCTCCCTCCGCCTCGCCCACCCCGCCCCCGCCCCGGCCGCCGCACGGCCGCACGATGGTCGGCGTGGCGCTGCTCGTCCCCCTGCTCGCGGCCCTGGCCCTGTGGGCGTTCGCCTGGCCCGCGGCCCGGACGGCCCCGCGCGATCTGCCGCTCGGCGTCGCGGGTCCGGCCGCCGCCGCAGGCCCCGTGGAGCGACAACTGCGCGCGCAGGACGGGGCGTTCGAGGTGCACCGGTACGCCGACGAGGCGGCCGCCCGCACCGCGATCGAGGACCGGGTCGTATACGGAGCGGTGGTGGCGGCACCCGCCGGCCCCAGGCTGCTGACGGCGTCGGCGGCGAGCCCGGTCGTGGCGCAGTTGCTGCAGCAGGCCGTGACGGCACAAGCGCCCGACGGAGCGAAGGTGACGACCGTCGACGTGGTTCCCGCACCGGCGGCCGATCCCCGCGGCTCCGTGCTGAGTTCGAGCGTCCTGCCGTTGGCGATCGCCGGGGTGGCCGGCGGCGCGATCGTGACGATACTGCGGCTGCGCGGCCTCCGGGCGGTCGCCTCGCTGCTGGCCGCCGCGTCCGTGGTGGGCCTCGCGGCAGCCGCGCTGGCGCACAGCTGGCTCGGCGTCCTGACGGGCAACTGGTGGACGGAGGCCGGGGTCCTGGGCCTGTCCTCCCTCGCGGTGGGAGCGACGGTGGCCGGCCTCGGGGCCCTGATCGGCCCGGCGGGGATCGGGGTCGGTGCCCTGTCGATGGTGCTGCTCGGCAATCCGTTCTCCGGGGTGGCCTCGGCGCCGCAGCTGCTGCCCGAACCGGTGGGATTCCTCGGCCAGTTGCTGCCGCCGGGCGCCGGAGGATCGCTGCTGCGCTCGGTCGCCTACTTCGACGGAGCACGGGCGACAGCGCCCGCGCTGACCCTCGCCGCGTGGGCGCTGCTCGGCCTCAGCGCCGTCCTGCTCGGCGCCCTGCGCGGGCGGCGCACGACGACGACCGCGCGGGCCGCGGAACCGGCGGGGACGCCGGCACCCGTGGGCTGAGCGAGCGCGCACACGAACCGGCCGTGCATCCCCGCTGTAGCGGACGGGGGTGCACGGCCTTGCGCGTGCGGGGACGTGGAGGGCGCTTAGCGGACGTCGGGGCCGCGATGCTCGGCGGCGATGCCGAACCGCTGCCGTTCACCCGTAGCGGACGTCAGGGAGCCGACGCGGGAGACGGAACTGATCACCGGCTCCTCCGCGGGGTCACCGGACGGCTCCCCCAGCGCTTCGAGTCGCTCCAGGTCAGCGGCCGAGACGAGGGCGACGAGCGGCTTGCCGTGCCGGGTGACGACGACGCGCTCCCCGCCGTACACCACGCGGTTGATCAAGTCGGCGAGCTCAGCCCTGGCTTGCGTCACCGGAATCTCGTAGGCCATGCTCGCCATCGTACGTCATGTACGTCCTGTACATTTTTTACAGAGACGGCTCTCCGGGCGGTCGGGGAGCCGTGACGAGCACAGGAGGCGCGAGCACCATGACCCGTCCGTCCGGCCGTTACGTCCTGCCCGAGTTCACGGAGCGCACCGCCTCGGGGCACCGCACGCTCGATCCGTACGGGAAGCTGCTGGAGGAGCGCATCGTCTTCCTCGGCACGCCGATCGACGACACGTCCGCCAACGACGTGATGGCGCAGTTCATGCATCTCGAATACGCGGCGCCGGACCAGGACATCTCGCTGTACATCAACTCCCCCGGCGGCTCGTTCAGCGCCATGACGGCCGTCTACGACACGATGCAGTACGTCAGTTGCGAGGTGGAGACGATCTGTCTGGGGCAGGCGGCGTCCGTGGCCGCGGTGCTGCTCGCCGCCGGGACGCCGGGGAAGCGGCTGATGCTGCCCGGTTCGCGCGTGGTGCTCGACCAGCCCGCGCTTCCCGAGCCCGCCCAGGGCCAGCCCACCGATCTGGAGATCCAGGCGCGCGAAATGGTGCGGATGCGCGCGCAGTTGGAGGAGCTGCTCGCGCGGCACTCGGGGCGGGAGAAGGAGCGGGTGAGCCGCGACATCGAGCGGGACACCGTGCTCGACGCCCAACAGGCGCTGGAGTACGGCCTGGTGGACCGTGTCGTACAGAGCCGCGGGACCACGCTCGGCGCACCCGGCGCGAGGTGACGCGTCGATGTATCCCCCCGAACTGCCACCGCTGCCCGCGCTGACCCGCGCCGAGTGCGAGCTGGTCGACAGCTATCTGGCGGTGGTCGATCTGATCGCGCGCATCAATCCGGCGCGCGGCGACGACACCTACCGGGGCCTGCGCGCGGCACAGGCGCTCGTCAGCCGCGCGACGGCGCTGCGGGACGCCCTGGCGCTGATGCACCGGCGGGGCGAGAGCGAGGTGCACGCGGCAACCCTGACGCGCGCGTTGCGCGTCCTTGACGGCGAAAGGCGGACACAGAGAGTCACTTTGCCGCCGGAAACGATCCATTGAGGACAGAGCTCGGCCGAGACGTCTGCGCCGGAGTCGAAACGGCCCAGATGGTGTACCCCCGAACGGACTAGACGTTCGTACGTCAAAACGCTCGCCAGAGTTGCGCACGGACGGTAGGCAGACTCCGGAATGAGGCGTTCCGTGCCTGGTACAGGCGTCGTCGGGCGTCTCGGACCCGGTCCGAAAGCCGCACTGTCCACCTGAACGGGCCAAGGGTGAGGAGCCTCACTTACCGCCGGTTCAGCTCGGCTTCGGCGACACGGGTGCGTGAAGATCCCTTCCGACGACAAGCCCCCGCCGCCGCGGCGGGGCGGTCCGTGCGGACGCCGAGTCCTGCCGCCGTGCGGATGCCAGGTCGACAGAAGTGCATCGGCAGGAGTGGAGGACCCAGGCACGACGGGCCGCCGGCCCACCTCGACGGAGGTGGCGCCCGAGGGGCCCTTGGGGTGAAGCCGCAACCCGCGGCCGGGCATCTTCGCCTGCCCGAACCCGACAGGTCATCCTTCACAGGCGGCTGACGAAGGGTTGCGCATGACCGCGCTCAATCGTGTTCCCTCGCTGCTGACCCGGGCCGGTACCGCATCGGTCCTCACCCTCGCCGTCGCCGGAGCCGGACTCATGGTCCCCGGCGCCGCGTCCGAGGCGTCGGCGGCCGCGGCCTCGACCAAGGCACTCAGGGTCGCGGCCTCGAAGAAGGGATCGCCGTACAGGTGGGGCGCCACGGGCCCGCATCGGTTCGACTGCTCGGGCCTGACGCTCTACTCGTTCAAGCGGGCGGGCAAGAAGCTGCCCCGTACCGCCGCGCAGCAGTACAACAAGACCCGCCACGTCTCCGCGTCCGGCCGCAGGTCGGGAGACCTGGTCTTCTTCCACTCCGGCCGGAGCGTCTACCACGTCGGCATCTACGCCGGGAAGGGACGGATCTGGCACTCCCCGAAGACCGGGGACGTGGTGCGGCTGCAGAAGATCTGGACGAAGAGCGTCTGGTACGGCCGGGTGCGCTGACCCCGCCGCGCAGCAGCCGGGTGCGGACGGACCGGGCGCCAGGCCCGTCCGCAGCCGGCCCCTCACGCGAACAGCGGCTCCCCCAGGAGGACCAGCGCGAGGATCACCAGCGCGCTGCCGGTGACCGCCTCCACCGCGCGCGCCGTCCGCGGCCTGCGCAGCCACCGGCCGAGCCGGTCCACGAGCAGGGCAACGACCGGGAACCACAGCAGCGCCAGGGCCACGACGATCGCCGAGAGGACGGCCGTGCGCGGCAGCGCCGGGCTGCCTGCGGGCACGAACTGCGGCAGCACGCTCAGGAACGTGATCGGCGCTTTCGGATTGAGCGTGTTGGTCAGGAAGCCCTGCCGCAGTGCCCCGCCCGCCGGCCCCCGCTCCGCGTCGGCCCCCGCCTCGCTCCGCTCACCGAGCGGGCGCAGCGCCGATCGCAGCGTCCGCAGGCCCAGGTGGAGGACGTAGACGCCGCCCACGAGTTGCAGTGCGCGGAACAGCGCCGGTACGGCGGTCAGGACGGCGGCGACCCCGGCGACGGCGAGCGCGGTGTGGACGAGCAGACCGCCGGCCACCCCGAGCGCGCAGGCGACTCCGGCGCGCCGCGAGACCAGGGAATTGCGTACGACAACGGTGAAGTCCGCGCCGGGGAGCGTCACCATGCCCGCGGCGACGCCCGTGAAGGCGACAAGTTGAGCGTCCATGAGCGCCAGCCTGCCCGAGCCGGGCCTTAGGCAGGTATGTGCAATATTCTGGGTCTGCCTGAAGCGCTGCTTAAGGCTTCCCTGTGCTCCCGTACGGCTCCGGAGGCGGTCGATGTACGACCCGACGCGGCTGACCGCGCTGGTGGCGGTCTCCGAGGCCGGTTCGATCACCCGGGCCGCGCAGCGCCTCGGGTACACGGTCCCCGCGCTGTCGCAGCAGCTCGCGAAGCTGGAGCGGGAGGCGGGGGCGGCCCTGCTCGTGCGGCACCACCGGGGCGCCCGGCTCACGGGTGCGGGCGAGGTACTGGTGGAGACGGCGCGGCGGGTGCTCGACGAGATGGAGCGGGCGCGGCACGAACTGGCCCGGCTCGCGGGTCTGTCGGGCGGCCGGCTCCGGCTCGGTACGTTCACGACGGCGGGCATGCATCTGCTGCCGCCGGCGCTGACCGCGTTCCGCCGGGCGCATCCGGATGTGGAGCTGACGGTCGCCGGATACGAACCGCCGTCGGGGATCGCGGCGGTGGCGGCCGGCGCTGTGGATGTGGCGCTCACGCACGCCTATGCGCCGGCCGAGCCGGTCGCGGTGCCGTCGTCCGTGGCCCAGGAGACCGTTCTCGTCGAGGAGCTGGTGCTCGTGACGGCGCCGGGGCAGGCGCTGACGGCCGGGACGGCGGGGACGACGCGGCTGCCGCTGGCCGAGCTGGCGGGGCAGCCGCTGATCAGCATGGCGCCGACGTATCCGCCGCGTCAGGGGGCGGAGGCGGCGCTCGCCCGGGCCGGGGCGACGCCGTCGGTGCTGGTGGAGACGCCGAGTTACGCGCTGGTGTGCGCGCTGGTGAGCGCGGGGCTCGGAGTGGCCGTGGTGCCGGAGATGGTCGCGCGGATGTCCGCGACGCCGCTCGGGGTCAGGCTGCTGGAGCCGGGAGATCTGCGGCGGACCGTGTCGGTGGTGCACCGGGCGGACGAGACGAACCCGGCAGTGGACGGATTCCGAGCGCTGCTGCGCGGTGCGTTCGCCCGGTCCGGGAGCTGAGACTTCGTCAGCAGGCGGATGCGGGGCGGTTGTTGGCGCCGTTGACCCTGGTGATCCAGGGCAGGGCGATCCATACGGTCTTGCCGCCCTCCGGGGTGGGCGCCACCGAGAGTCTTCCGCCGCACTCCGCGGTGAGACAGCGGATGATGACCATGCCGCGCCCGTTGTCCTGCTGCACGGCGGCGGGCAGTCGCTTGGGGTAGCGCGGGTGGCTGTCGGTGACGCCGATGCGCAGGCGCTCGTCGCGTTCGAGCTCCACGTCGACGGTGAAGGTGGGCGACTGGCCGAGCGTGTGCTGCACCGCGTTGGTCGCGAGCTCCGAGACGATCAGGCGCACGGTGTCGGCCGCTTCGGTGTCACCCGGCATGCCCCATTCCGCCAGTACATTGCTGACGTACTTGCGGGCCGCTGGCACCGAGGCAGGATCGCTCGGCAGCGTGACGGATGCTTCCTGGTGGTCTGCCATGGCGACGTCGTCCCTTTCCCACCGGGGTCGCGCGCCCGACTCTGGCGGTTCGCTGGCGTGCGGCCCCCGACTGCTCTTCGCGCCAGACTGCCACTTGGATGCCCTTCCGTGGTGCCGATCCCTCAAGATATGCATATATCTGTCGCTCGAAGCGGTGAACTCTGCGACGGTAGACCGTATTTGGGCGAGCGCACGCCGGTTCCTCTACCGTCTCCTCAGGAGCCACGCCGCACGGGGCCAGGGAGGAGTCCGGCCGCGCGGCCCGAGGAGCGTGAGGAGTCGGCATGAAATACGGTCCCGCGGTCCGCCGTCGCAAGCTCGGTGCCGAACTGCGCGCGCTGCGCGTCGGGGCCGGACTGACCAGTGGCGAGGCGGCCCGGTTGGTCGGCTGGCACCAGTCGAAGGTGAGCCGGATCGAGACAGGACGCAGCGGCGTGAAGGCGTCGGACGTGCTGCTCCTGCTCGACGCGTTCGAGACAACGGACCCCCGGCTGCGGGAACTCGTGGTTGCGTTGGCGGGGGCGGAGGATGCGGGCGGGCACCATTGGTGGCACGCCTACCGGGGGCTGTTGCCGCCGTCCTACCGCGACTTCATCAGCCTGGAGTCGCAGGCGTGCCGGATCCGGACGCTGGAGACGAGTGTGGTGCCCGGGCTGTTGCAGACGCACGAGTACGCGCGCGCGGTGACTCGCTCGGTGCTGGCGGGTATGCCGGACCGGCACATCGAGGCGCTGGTGGAGGTGCGGCTCGCGCGGCAGGAGGTGTTGCGGGCGCAGCCGCCGCTGGAACTGACCGCGGTGCTCGACGAAGGGGTGTTGCGGCGCGAGGTGGGCGGATCCGGAGTCCTGCGACGGCAGGTGGCGCATCTGGTCGAGGCGGCCCAGATGCCGCATGTCCGGATTCAGGTGCTTCCCTTCTCCGCCGGTGGCCACATCGGCCTCACCGGCCCTTTCGTTGTCTTCTCATTTCCGAACACGTCTGATCTGGATGTGGTTGTTCTCGACCATCTGACGAGTAGCCTCTACCTCGAGCGGAGAGAAGACCTCAAGGCGTACACCGATGCCTTCGACACTCTTTCGCTCCGTGCGCTTTCACCCGAGGACTCGTTGGAATTCATCGCACAGATCGCCGGATAACCGAGCGGGACGAGGACGCCGACACCTCGCCCCGGGCCGGCACTGCGTAAGGGGGCACCATGTTTGCACTGCCTCGGCATGTTCCTTCCGTTCCCTCCAGCTCGACGCTCAGCGGCGCCCGGTGGCGGCGCAGCAGCCGCAGCACCGGCGCGAACAACTGCGTCGAGACGGCCCCCCTGGCCTCGGGGCCCACGGCCGGACTGATGGCCGTCCGTGACTCCAAGAACACCGCGGGGCCCGCCCTGCTGTTCACGTCCTCCGCATGGAAGGGGTTCGTCAACTCCCTTCGGTGAAAGCGCCGTAGGGAGCCGTGCGGCTGATCACCCCCACGGCCTCGCCGAGTTGCACGTCGGTGAGGTCGGCGCGGGCGGTCAGTCGCAGCCGCGAAATGCCGTCGGGTACGGACGGCGGGCGGAAACAGCCCACCGAAAGACCCGCCGTACGGCATTCCGCGGCCCAGCGCACCGCCTCCTCGGGTGAAGGCGCGCGCACGGAGACCACCGCCGCGTCCGGGCGGACGGCAGCCAGCCCGGCCGCGGTGAGCAGCTGATGCAGGGTCGTCGCGACCTCACGGGCCCGGTCGGCGCGCGCCGGTTCGTGGCGCAGCAGACGCAGCGCGGCCAGCGCGGCCCCGGCCGCGGCGGGGGCGAGCCCGGTGTCGAAGATGAACGTACGGGCCGCGTTCACCAGATGCTCGATGACGTGCGCCGGGCCCAGGACCGCGCCGCCCTGGCTGCCGAAGGACTTGGAGAGGGTGACGGTGGCGACGGTGTCCGCCGCGCCCGCCAGGCCCGCCGCGTACGGCGCGCCCCGCCCGCCGGTCCCCAGCACACCGAGGCCGTGCGCGTCGTCGACGAGCAGTCCGGCCCCGAACTCCCGGCAGAACGCCGCGAGTTCACCGAGCGGCGCACGGTCCCCGTCGACGGAGAAGACCGTGTCGGAGACGACAACGGCCGGTCCGTCGTGGGCGCCCAGGGCCTTGCGGACGGCGGCCGGGTCGGCGTGCGGCACGACCTGGGTGGCGCCGCGGGCCAGTCGGCAGCCGTCGATGAGAGAGGCGTGGTTGGCCGCGTCGGACACGATCAGCGAGCCGTGCGGGGCGAGCGCCGTGACGGCGGCGAGATTCGCCGCGTAGCCGGAGGACAGCACGAGCGCGGCCTCGAATCCGCAGAACTCGGCGAGTTCGCGCTCCAGCCGGGCGTGCAGCTCGGTGCTGCCGGTCACCAGCCGGGAGCCGGTCGCCCCGCCGCCCCAGCGGCGCGCGGCCTCGACGGCGCCCTCGACGACCTCGGGGTGACGGGCCAGGCCCAGGTAGTCGTTGCTCGCGAGGTCCAGCAGCGGGGAGTCGGCCGGGCGGGGACGCAGCGTGCGCACGAGGCCGGCGGCCTCACGGGCACGGCGCTGCTCGTCGAGCCAGCCGAACGCACGGACGGGGGCAGTGGCCATGACTCCCTCTGTTTGTAGGTAACGCACAGACCCTAGCCCTGCCGCTACAAGGTCAGGGTGTGGCAATACCCACACGTCGAACGCGGTCCTTTGTACGAAGTCTCCTTTCGCGGGGGTGTCCCGATAGGCAAGGATCAGGCGCCATGGACCTGCTGAACACGCTGGTGGACAAGGGGCTTCGGCGCGAGCTGCCGAGCCGTGAAGAGGCGCTCGCCGTGCTGGCGACGTCGGACGACGAGCTGCTCGACGTGGTCGCGGCGGCCGGCAAGGTGCGCCGCACGTGGTTCGGACGCCGGGTGAAGCTGAACTACCTGGTGAACCTCAAGTCGGGGCTGTGCCCCGAGGACTGCTCGTACTGTTCGCAGCGCCTCGGCTCCAAGGCGGAGATCCTCAAGTACACGTGGCTCAAGCCCGACGAGGCCTCCAAGGCGGCGGCCGCCGGTGTCGCGGGCGGCGCCAAGCGCGTCTGCCTGGTGGCGAGCGGGCGCGGCCCCACGGACAAGGACGTGGACCGCGTGGCGCGGACGATCGACGCGATCAAGTCCGAGAACGAGGACGTGGAGGTGTGCGCCTGTCTGGGCCTGCTCTCCGACGGGCAGGCGGAACGGCTGCGCGGGGCGGGCGCGGACGCGTACAACCACAACCTGAACACGTCCGAGGCCACGTACGGCGACATCACGACGACGCACACGTATGCGGACCGGGTCGACACCGTACAGAAGGCGCACGCGGCCGGGCTCTCGGCCTGTTCCGGCCTGATCGCGGGCATGGGCGAGAGCGACGAGGACCTGGTCGACGTGGTGTTCGGGCTGCGGGAGCTGGACCCGGACTCGGTACCGGTGAACTTCCTGATCCCCTTCGAGGGGACCCCGCTGGCCAAGGAGTGGAACCTGACGCCGCAGCGCTGCCTGCGGATTCTGGCCATGGTCCGCTTCGTCTGCCCGGACGTGGAGGTGCGGATCGCGGGCGGGCGCGAGGTGCACCTGCGCTCGATGCAGCCGCTGGCCCTGCACATCGCCAACTCCATCTTCCTGGGCGACTACCTGACCAGCGAGGGCCAGGCGGGCAAGGCGGACCTGGAGATGATCGCGGACGCCGGGTTCGAGGTGGAGGGCGCCGACCAGGTGACGCTGCCGGAGCACCGGGGCGGCGGATGCGGTTCGGTGTGCGCCTCCGACTCCGGGGACACCCCCGCGGCGGAGGTGCCCGAGGCGCGCACCGATCTGGTGGCGGTACGCCGCCGGGGCGCGGGGACGGATGTCGCGCCCAATGCCTGACCCGCGCATCGACGAGCTGCTGGCGCTCGACCGGCAGCACGTCTGGCATCCGTACGGTCCCATGCCGGGCCGGCAGGAGCCTCTGGTCGTCGAGTCGGCGGCCGGGGTGCGGCTGCGCATCGCCGGGCACGGCGAGCTGGTGGACGGCATGTCGTCGTGGTGGTCCGCGATCCACGGCTACCGTCACCCCGTCCTCGACGAGGCGGCGCGCGGCCAGTTGGAGCGGATGAGCCATGTGATGTTCGGCGGGCTCACGCACGAGCCCGCCGTCCGGCTCGCGAAGCGCCTTGTCGACATGTCGCCGGACGGTCTGGAGCATGTGTTCCTCGCCGACTCCGGCTCGGTGTCGGTGGAGGTAGCCCTCAAGATGTGCCTGCAGTACTGGCGCTCGCTCGGCCGGCCCGAGAAGCACCGGATGCTGACCTGGCGCGGCGGGTACCACGGCGACACCTGGCAGCCGATGTCCGTGTGCGACCCGGAGGGCGGGATGCACGGACTGTGGTCGGGGGTGCTGCCGCAGCAGGTCTTCGCGGACGCGCCGCCGAGCGCGTACGAGGAGTCGTACGCGGAGCATCTGCGGAAGATGGTCAGGCGGCACGCGCACGAGCTGGCCGCCGTCGTCGTGGAGCCCGTGGTGCAGGGTGCGGGTGGGATGCGTTTCCACTCTCCCGCGTATCTGCGGGTGCTGCGGGAGGCGTGCGACGCGCACGACGTGCTGCTCGTGTTCGACGAGATCGCCACCGGGTTCGGACGGACGGGCGCGCTGTTCGCGGCCGGACACGCGGCGGTGACGCCGGATGTGATGTGTGTCGGCAAGGCGCTGACGGGCGGCTATCTGACGCTGGCGGCGACGCTGTGCACGGCGCGGGTGGCCGACGGGATCTCGCGGGGCGAGGTGCCGGTGCTCGCGCACGGGCCGACGTTCATGGGCAATCCGCTGGCCGCGGCGGTGGCCTGCGCGTCGATCGATCTGCTGCTCGGCCAGGACTGGCGGGCGGAGGTCAAGCGGATCGAGACCGGGCTGCGTGACGCTCTGTCAGCTGCCGTGGATATGCCCGGAGTTCGTGAGGTGCGGGTGTTCGGCGCCATCGGGGTCGTCCAGCTGGGCCACGAGGTGGACATGCGGGCGGCGACGCGGGCGGCGGTCGCGGAGGGTGTGTGGCTGCGGCCGTTCCGCGACCTCGTCTACACGATGCCGCCGTACGTCACCGATGACGAGGACCTGGCACGGATCGGGCGCGCGGTGTGCGCGGCCGCGCGGGAGGGATGAGCGGGATGAGTGGGGCGAGCGGGGCGAGCGGGGCGAGCGGGGCGACGCGTTCGACGGTGCTGGTGGTCACGGGGACCGGGACCGAGATCGGCAAGACGGTGACGACGGCCGCGGTGGCCGCGGTGGCGGTGGCCGCCGGACGGTCGGTGGCGGTGCTCAAGCCGGTGCAGACCGGCCTCGCGCCGGGTGAGCCCGGGGATGTCGACGAGGTGGTGCGGCTGGCGGGGCCGGCGGTGACGCCGGTGGAGCTGGCGCGGTTTCCGGAGCCGCTGGCACCGGGCACGGCGGCGGCGCGGGCGGGGCTCGCTCCGGTGCGGCCCGGCCAGGTCGCGGAGGCGGCGCTGAAGTTGGCGGCCTCGCACGATCTGGTGCTGGTTGAGGGGGCCGGTGGGCTGCTGGTCCACTTCGACGAGGTGGGGGCGACGCTGGCGGACGCGGCGCGGCTGCTCGGCGCGCCGGTGCTCGTGGTGGCGCAGGCGGGGCTCGGGACGTTGAACTCCACGCAGTTGACGGCCGAGGCGTTGCGCGCGCGGGGCCTCGCCCAGGCGGGGGTCGTCATCGGGAGCTGGCCGCGGGAGCCGGGCCTTGCGGAGCGGTGCAATGTGGGTGACCTGCCCGGGGTCGCGGGGGCCGCGCTGGTGGGGGCGGTGCCGGCCGGGGCCGGGGCGCTGGCGGGCGCCGCGTTCCGGGAGCGGGCCGCGCGGTGGCTCGGGCCCGAGCTGGGCGGGAGCTGGGACGGGGCGGGGTTCGCGCGGCGATTCGGGTGACACCGGGGAGCAGGCCGTACGCGTGGGGCGGGGGCGGGCACGGGTCCGGTCCCGGGCCTGGCAGAACCGTTCATTCTGGGCCCTCGGGGGAACAATCGGCGTAACCAGTCGGCCCGGCCTAGGAGGGTCCCATGGTGGACCGGAATCCGCCTCTCGGTAGCAATGCGGTGCGACGGGCATCGCGTGACGTGGTGCGCCATCCCGTGTTCGCGCGCTACTACGCCCGCGTCAGCGAGCGCGCCGAGCCGACGATGGGGCCGGTGCGCACCGAGCTGCTCGGCGGGTTGTCGGGGCGGGTCATCGAGGTCGGCGCGGGCAACGGGCTGAACTTCGCGTACTACCCGGGCACCGTCTCCGAGGTCGTCGCCATCGAGCCGGAGCGGATCCTGCGCCAGTTGGCGGTCGAGGCGGCGCAGCACGCGCAGGTGCCGGTGGACGTGGTGCCGGGGGCGGCGGAGGCGCTGCCGGTGAAGAGCGAGGGCTACGACGCGGTCGTGCTGTCCATCGTGCTGTGCAGCGTGCGCGACGTGGCGCGGGCGCTCGCCGAGGTGCGCAGGGTGGTGCGGCCGGGTGGCGAGGTGCGGTTCTTCGAGCACGTACGGGCGCCGAAGCGCGGTATGCGGGGCGTGCAGCGGGCGCTGGACCGGACGGTGTGGCCCCGGGTGTTCGGCGGGTGCCACGTGGGCCGGGACACGCTGGGCGCGCTGCGGGACGCCGGGTTCGAACTGGGCGCGTACCGCGAGCTGTTGATGCCGGAGCGGGGTCCGCGGCTGCCGACGTCGTACTGCGTCCTCGGGACGGCCAGGCGGCCCGAGGGCGACGCCCCGTAGCGGTCACCGGCTCCACTTGCGCAGTTCCTTCTCGATGTCCTGGACGCTCGCGCCGCCGTCCTTGACCAGGCGGGCCAGTTCGCGGACCTGCTCCGGCGAGGTGGCCACGTCGAGGCCGCCGGCGACCAGATAGGCGTAGGCGACGGCGGAGGCGAACATGGCGTTCGATCGCTCCAGCGCCGGTATGTGGATGAGGAGTTGGAGCAGCGCCGCGGCGCGGGCGTGCGGGGTCTCGTAGACCGGCACGTCGAAGATCCGCGCGTCGTGCCGGGCGACGGCCGCGACGAGGGCGCCCCAGTCGGTGACCTGGGGGTCGCCCGGGGTCTTCTGCTCCGCGATCATGAGCAGCCAGGCGAGATCGATACCGAGGGGCGCGGGGTCGCGCGGTTCACTCAACGGGACGGCGCCGGCCTTCGCGGTCCGCGCCGAACTCCTCGGCGAACACGGACTCGTACTGCCTCATGAAGTCGGCGGCGGCGTCGACGAAGGTCCGGCCGGTCTCGCCGGCGTCCCGTCGGACCAGCTCCTCGATGTACCGGTTGACGCTCATGCCGCGGGCGAGCGCGCGCTCCCGGGCGGCGCGGGCGGTGCCCTCGTCCACCCGCACGTTCAGCTGGGTCTTCGCCATGCCCTCACGCTAGCGTCGTTGCGCTAGCACCCGCAAGACCACTGGTGCGGGCTATCCTCGTACCGACCTGATGCGCAACTAGCTTTCTATGCAAGGGAGTTGGGGTGGGGGATGCGGATGTGGTCCGGGATGTGGCCGCCGCGCGGGCCAGGGGCCTGACGAAGGCGTACGGCTCCGGTGAGACGCAGGTGCTCGCGCTGGACGCGGTGGACGTGGACATCGCGCGGGGCCGCTTCACGGCGGTGATGGGTCCTTCGGGCTCGGGCAAGTCCACGCTGATGCACTGCCTGGCCGGTCTGGACACCGTGTCGGCGGGCCAGGTGTGGCTGGGCGGCACGGAGATCACCGGCCTGAAGGAGCGGGAGCTGACGCGGCTGCGGCGCGACCGCATCGGGTTCATGTTCCAGTCCTTCAACCTCATTCCGACGCTGACCGCCGCGGAGAACATCACGTTGCCGATGGACATCGCGGGCAGGTCCCCGGACCGCGCGTGGCTGGAGCAGGTCATCGACACGCTCGGGCTGCGGGACCGGCTGAAGCACCGGCCCGCGCAGCTGTCCGGCGGGCAGCAGCAGCGGGTGGCGTGCGCGCGGGCCCTCGCGGCCCGGCCGGAGCTGATCTTCGCCGACGAGCCGACGGGGAACCTGGACTCACGGGCGGGCCTGGAGGTGCTCGGGTTCCTGCGCGAGGCGGTCGACGATCTCGGGCAGACCGTGGTGATGGTGACGCACGACCCGGGCGCGGCCGCCCATGCCGACCTGGTGCTCTTCCTCGGCGACGGACGCCTCGTCGACGAGATGCACGAGCCGACGCCGGAGGCCGTCCTGGAGCGCATGAAGCGGTTCGACGTCGTCCGCGGCGCGGTGGCCGAGCAGCACGGCCCCGGGCAGTAGCCGTGCTGAGGGCGACGCTGCGGAGCTTCTTCGCGCACAAGGGACGCCTGGTGCTGTCGGCGCTGGCCGTGGTCCTGTCGGTGGCGTTCGTCGCGGGCAGTCTGATCTTCTCGGACACGGTGGCCCGCACCTTCGACCGGCTGTTCGCCTCGACGTCGGCGGACGTGCGGGTGAGCCCGAAGGAGGACGACCTCGGTGAGGCGGTGCCGTCCGGGGAGGTGCGTACGCTGCCCGCCTCCCTGGCCGACCGGCTCAAGGAGGTGGACGGGGTCGCCGCCACCCACCTCGACGCCGGGGTGGAGAACATCACGGTCGTCGACCGGCGGGGCGACTCGGTCGGCCCGACCACCGGCGCCCCCACCATCGCCACCAACTGGGAGCCCACCGACCGCAGTCCGGTCCGGTTGACGTCGGGGCACGCGCCGCGCGGCGACCGCGAGGCCCTGCTCGACGCGGACACCGCCGACAAGAAGCATGTACGCATCGGGGACACGCTCACCGTCATGGCGCGCCCCGGGTCGTTCAAGGTCGAGATCGTCGGCATCGCGACGTTCCGCACCACGAATCCGGGCGCGGCCCTCGTGTTCCTGGACACGGACACCGCACAGCGCCGCTTGCTCGGCGGTCCCGGCCGGGCGACGAGCATCTCGCTCGACGCGGCGGCGGGCGTGAGCGACGCACAGCTCAAGCGGAGGGTCGCCCAACAGCTGGGCAATACGTACGAGTTGGAGACGGCGGACGAGGACGCGAAGTCGGCGGCCGAGGATCTGGGCGGCTTCCTCGACATCATCAAGTACGTGATGCTGGGATTCGCGGGCATCGCCGTCCTCGTGGGCGTCTTCCTCATCGTCAACACGTTCTCGATGCTGATCGCCCAGCGGACACGGGAGTTGGGGCTGCTGCGGGCGCTCGGCGCCGACCGGAGGCAGGTGCGGCGTTCGGTGCTGACGGAGGCCGTGCTGCTGGGGCTGGTCAGTTCCGCCGTCGGCCTCGGGGTGGGGATCGGACTCGCCGCGGGCCTCATCAAACTGATGGGCGCCTTCGGGATGAACCTCAAGTCCACGGAGATGGTGGTGGGTTGGGGCACACCCGTCGCCTCGTTCGCGGTCGGCGTCGGGGTCACCTTCGTGGCCGCGTATCTGCCGTCGCGGCGGGCGGCCCGCGTCTCCCCCATGGCGGCGCTCGCCGACGCCGAGGTCGCCGGTGCGGGCCGGCCGCTGAAGGTGCGCGCGTTCGTGGGCCTGGTGGTCGGCGCGGCGGGTGCGGCCGCGCTCGTCGGCTGCGCGGCCGCCACGCGGACCGGGACGGCCGGGTCGCTGCTCGTGCTCGGGATCGTGCTGACGCTGCTGGCGACGGTGATCGCCGGGCCGCTGCTCGTCCGTCCCGTCATCCGCGTCCTGGGCGCCGCGTTCCCCGCCGTGTTCGGGTCGGTCGGCCGGATGAGCCAGCGCAACGCGCTGCGCAACCCGCGCCGCACCGGTGCCACGGCCGGTGCCCTCATGGTGGGGCTGGCGCTGGTCGCGGGCATGTCCGTGGCGAGTGCCTCGATGAGCAAGTCGTTCGACGAGCAGATCGACAGGACGCTGGGCGCCGACTTCACCGTGCAGAACGCGAGTTTCATGCCGTTCCCGCAGGAGGTCACCGAGAAGATCGAGGCCACCGACGGGGTCGGCCTGGTGGTGCGGCAGCGGTTCACCCCGCTCGCGGTGCGCATGCCGGACGGCGAGCGGGTGAAGACGACGGCCGCCGGGTACGGGACGCGGCTCGACGACGTCGCGCACGTGACGTACGCGCAGGGCGACACGGCGGCCGCCCTGGCGCCCCGACACGTGGCGCTGCAGAAGGAGTTCGCGGACGACCACGGGGCGCGGGTGGGCAGTGTGCTGCCGGTGGAGCTGCCCGGCGGGCGGCGCGCCGAATTCACCGTGGGCGCCCTCACCGACCAGGAGGGCGGCGGCTTCGGCATGCAGGGCGGCTTCTTCATGGGGCTCGGCACCCTGGAGAAGTACGTGCCCGGCGGCCAGGACTCGGCGGTGTACGTGAACGCGGCGGCCGGCACCTCGCCGGACACGCTGCGCACCCGGCTGGACCGGACGCTCGACCCGTATCCGCAGGTGCAGGTGCGCGACCTGGCCGACTACAAGAAGCTCGTCCACGACCAGATCGCGGTCCTGCTGTATCTCGTGTACGCGCTGCTCGGCCTGGCGATCGTGATCGCGGTCCTCGGCGTCGTCAACACCCTTGCGCTGTCGGTCGTGGAGCGGACCCGGGAGATCGGGCTGCTGCGGGCGATCGGGCTCGCGCGGCGGCAGTTGCGGCGCATGATCCGCCTGGAGTCGGTGGTCATCGCGGTGTTCGGCGCGGTGCTCGGGCTCGCCCTCGGCCTGGTGTGGGGCGTGTCCGCGCACCAGGTTCTCGCCCTGGAGGGCATGGAGGCGCTGGCGATCCCCTGGCCGACGATCGTGGCGGTGGTGGTCGGTTCGGTGCTCGTGGGCCTCGCGGCGGCGCTGCTTCCCGCGCTGCGGGCCTCACGGATGAACGTGCTGGCGGCGATCGCCCACGAGTGACGGGCCGGGCCCGTGGGCCGGTGCGGTTCGCCGAGAGCCGACCCGGGCCCGCGACGGCCCGCGCGCTGCTACCCCTGGGAGGAACAACAGGCGGCGAACCGAGGAGAGTTGATGACCCGACCGTTCCGCTTCGGCGTCACCCTGTCGACCGCTGTCGACGCGGACGCCTGGCGCGCCAAGTGCCGCAGGGCCGAGGAGCTCGGCTACGACACGATCCTGGTGCCGGACCATCTGGACAGCCCCGCGCCGTTCCCGGCGCTCGTCGCGGCGGCGCAGGCGACGACCCGGCCGCGCGTCGGGACGTCCGTGCTCAACTGCGCCTTCTGGAACCCGGTGCTGCTCGCCCGCGAGGTCGCGACCGCGGCCGCCCTCACGGACGGCCGTCTCGAACTGGGCCTGGGCACGGGATACGTCCGCGCGGAGTTCGAGCGGGCCGGCGTCGCGTGGGGCACTCCCGGCAGCCGGGTGGACCGTCTGCTGCGCACGGTCGAGGAGTTGGAGCGCCTGTGGGACCCGTCGGGCCCGGTGCCGCGGCCCCCGCTGCTGATCGGCGGCGACGGCGACCGCATGCTGCGCCTGGCCGCCGAGCACGCGGACATCGTCGGGTTCACCGGGACCCGGCCCCGCCCGGGGCACCCCGGCGCCCTGCTGCCGCTGCCTGCCGCCGAGCTCGACGGCAGGGTCGCCGCGTACCGGAAGTTCGCGGCGGACCGGGCCGAGCCCGCCGAGCGGAACCTCCTGGTGCAGCTGGTGGCCGTGACGGACGATCCCTCCGCCGCCGCCCGCCCCTGGCTGGAGCGCATGCCGGAGCTGACCGAGCGGGACGTGCTGGAGTCGCCGCTCGCCCTCATCGGCACCCGGGAGCAGATCGTCGAGCGGCTCCTGGCGCACCGCGAGCGGTACGGGTTCTCGTACGTCACCGTCCTGGAGCCGTACCTCGAAGCGCTGGGCACGGTCGTCGCGGAGCTGCGGGGCCGGTGAGTGTCCGCGATGTGAAATGTGCGGCTGTCCGGGTGAGGCCGGTGATGGGATCGGGGCCATGAGCGAACTCCGTATCCGATCCGCCTCTCCCGCCGACCTCGACGCCGTGCTGGCGTTCTGGAAGACGGCCGCCGAGGGCACGAGCATCAGCGACGACCGAGCGGGCGTGGAGCGCCTCGTCGCGCGGGACCCGCGGGCGCTGCTGCTCGCCGAGCGCGGCGGGGAACTGGTGGGCACGGTCATCGCCGGGTTCGACGGCTGGCGGTGCCATCTGTACCGGCTGGCGGTACGTCCGGACGCCCGTCGGCAGGGGATCGGCGGGGCGCTGCTGGCCGCCGCGGAGGAGCGGTTCGTGGCGCTCGGCGGGCGGCGGGGCGACGCGATGGTCCTGGACCGCAACGAGCGGGCGCAGCATGCGTGGAAGGCCGCCGGTTACACGCCGGAGCAGCAGTGGACCCGCTGGGTGAAGCCGCTGGCCGAGGACTGAGCGCGGCGTCCCGGCCGACCCTGCTTTGCTGATCCTTTACCATGGGACAGTCATTCGAACGTCTGCGAAAGGTGTGAGCGTCCGCCCATGGGCGACCCTCCCAGTACCCGGTCCGTCCCCCTGCGCGGCCCCCGAGAGCGCGCGCCCCTCCCGCCCCTGGCCGATCATGGGACGGAGGTGACCCGATGACCGAAGTGCTCCTGCTCGCCGTCGCAGTGCTGCTCTCGCTGATCTGCGGCGCCTTCGTCGCGGCGGAGTTCTCGCTCACCACCGTCCAGCGCGGCGATCTGGAACGCGCGGTCGAGCGCGGTGAGCGCGGCGCCGCCGGCGCCCTCAAGGCCGTACGGAACCTGACCTTCCAGCTGTCCGGCGCCCAGCTCGGCATCACCGTCACCAATCTGGTGGTCGGCATGCTCGCCGAGCCGTCCATCGCCAAGCTCATCGCCGGTCCGCTCGAGGCGGTCGGCATCCCGTCGTCGGCGTCGACCTCGGTCGCGCTCGTGCTGGGCACCGCCCTGTCGACCGTGTTCCTGATGGTCGTCGGCGAGCTGGTGCCGAAGAACTGGGCGATCTCGTCGCCGCTGGCCGTCGCCAAGCGGGTGGCCACGCCGCAGCGCTGGTTCAGCGCCGCGTTCCGCCCGTTCATCACGCACCTGAACAACACGGCGAACCGTCTCGTACGCCGTTTCGGGATCGAGCCGACCGAGGAGCTGGCCTCCGCGCGCGGCCCGCAGGAGCTGATGGCGCTCGCCCGGCACTCCGCGAAGGAGGGCGCGCTGGAGGCGGACACCGCCGAACTGTTCGTCCGCACCCTGAACCTGGCGGACCTGACCGCCGAGAACGTGATGACGCCACGGGTCCAGGTCATGGCCCTCGACGTGCAGGCCACCTGCGAGGACGTGGCGAACGCGACCCGGGCCACGGGCCTGTCCCGGTTCCCCGTCTACCGCGGCAACCTCGACTCCGTCGTCGGTGTCGCGCACATCAAGGACGTGCTCGCCGTGCCCGCCGAGCAGCGGTCCCGCAAGCGCGTGGCCGAGCTGCTGCGCGAGCCGCTGCTGGTCCCCGAGTCGCTGACCGTGGACCGGCTGCTCGACCGGCTGTCCGGCAAGCGCACCATGGCCGTCGTCATCGACGAGTACGGCGGCACCGCCGGTGTCGCCACCCTGGAGGACATCGTCGAGGAGGTCGTCGGCGAGGTCCGTGACGAGCACGACCCGCACGAGACACCCGACATCGCGTCCGCGGGCACCGACGAGGAGGGCCGCACCCTCTACTCGGCCGACGGCGCCGCCCGCACCGACCAGCTCGCCCGCGTCGGGCTGCGCGTGCCCGACGGGCCGTACGAGACGCTGGCCGGACTCGTCGCGACCGAGCTGGGCCGCATCCCCGACGTCGGCGACAGCGTCGAGGTCACCGGGTGGCGGCTGGACGTCGTGGACGCGCACGGACACCGCGCGGCCCGTGTCCTGCTGCACACGCCGCATCCCGACAGCGCCCCGCAGGAGGAGGCCCGATGACCGCGATCCAGTTGCTGATCGGCCTGGCGACACTGGTCGTCAACGCCTTCTTCGTCGGCGCCGAGTTCGCCCTGATCTCCGTGCGCCGCAGCCAGATCGAGCCGCACGCGGAGGAGGGCGACCGGCGGGCGCGCAGCGTCCTGTGGGGCCTGCAGCACGTGTCGGCGCTGCTCGCCGCGGCGCAGCTCGGCATCACCCTGTGCACGCTCGTGCTCGGCATCGTCGCCGAGCCGGCCATCGCGCACCTCCTGGAGCCGGTGTTCGACGCGGTCGGGGTGCCGCACGGGCTGGTCCACCCGATCTCGTTCGTGATCGCCCTGACCGTGGCGACGTATCTGCACATGCTGCTGGGCGAGATGGTGCCGAAGAACATCGCGCTCGCCGAGCCGGTGCGCTCGGCGCTGCTGCTGGGGCCGCCGCTGGTGGCGCTGGCGCGGGCCCTGCGTCCGGTGATCTTCACCGTCAACGCGTTCGCGAACACGCTGCTCAAGCTGTTGCGCGTGGAGGTCAAGGACGAGGTCGCGGCCACGTTCTCGGACGACGAGCTGGCCCGGATGGTCAAGGACTCCTCCGAGGCGGGCCTGATCGACGACCGGGCGCAGGAGCGACTGCACGACGCGCTGGAGCTGGGCCGACGCCCGATCAAGGACGTCGTCCTGCCGCTGGAGAAGGTCGTCTACGCGCGCGTGGGCGTCACCCCCGAGCAGTTGGAGCGGCTGTCGGCCGAGTCCGGGTTCTCGCGGTTCCCCGTGGTGGACGGCGGGCGGCGCATCGTCGGCTATCTGCACGTGAAGGACGCGCTGGACGCGGCGCCGCGCGATCTGCCGTTCCGGGTGCCGGACATGCGGTCCATCGCGCGCGTGCGGGAGACGACACCGCTCGACGACGTGCTCACCGCGATGCGCGGCAGCCGCACGCACGTGGCGGCGGTGCTCGGCGCGGACGGCCGGCTCGCCGGCATGGTGACGATGGAGGACGTGCTGCGGGAGCTGTTCGGTCAGAACGTGTGATGTCTCAGGGGGCCCGATGAGTCAGCTCGTGGTGAAGGACGTGTCGTACGGCTATCCGGACCGGCCCGTGCTCGACCGGGTGTCCCTGTCGGTGCGCCCCGGCGAAAAGGTCGGGGTCATCGGCGAGAACGGCTCGGGCAAATCGACACTGCTGCGGCTGGTGGCGGGCGAACTGATCCCGGCGGAGGGCGAGGTGCGCGTCGTCGCGGAGGGCGGCACCGGCTACCTGGCGCAGACAGCGCCGTTGCCGCCCGACGCGACGGTGCGGGACGCCGTCGACCACGCGCTCGCCGGGCTGCGCGACCTGGAGCGGCGGATCAGGGCGGCCGAGGCCTCGCTCGGCTCCGCCGACGGCGCCCGCCTCGCCGCGTACGCCGATCTGGTGGCGGCCTTCGAGGCGCGCGACGGCTACCGCGCCGACGCCCGGGTCGAGGCCGCCCTGCACGGTCTCGGCGCCGCGCACCTCGACCGCTCGCGCACGCTCGGCTCGCTGTCGGGCGGGGAGGCGGCGCGGCTCGCGCTGGCCTGCGTCCTCGCCCCGCGGCCCGAGCTGCTGCTCCTGGACGAGCCGACGAACCACCTGGACGACCAGGCGCTGAGCTGGCTGGAGGACCGGCTGCGCGCGCATCGCGGCACCGTCGTCGCCGTCACCCACGACCGGGTCTTCCTCGACCGGGTGGCCGGTGCGATCGTCGAGGTCGACGGCGACCGCCGCTCGGTGGCTCGCTACGGCAACGGCTGGCACGGCTATCTGGAGCAGCGGACCGCGCTGCGCAACTGCTGGGAGGAGCGCTACCGGGAGTGGCGCGAGGAGGTCGAGCGGCAGGAGCGGATCGCCGAGGACACCTCCGCACGTCTGTCGGGCGGCTGGCGGATGCGGGACAGCAGCTCGTTCGCCAAGTTCTCCAAGCACCAGCGGTCCGTGGAGGGCCAGGTGTCGGGCGTCGTGCGCAACGCGCGCGAGCGGCTGCGGCGGCTGCGGGCCGAGCCGGTGCCGAGGCCGCCCGACCCGCTGCGCTTCACGGTCGGGGACGGGGCCCTGGAGGGCGGCGACCACCCGTTCCTGGGCTCCGTCGACGTGACGGACGCCGTGGTCGAGGGGCGGCTCACGGTGGAACGGCTGTCGCTCGCCCCGGGGTCACGGACGCTGGTGACCGGGCCGAACGGGGCAGGCAAGTCGACGCTCCTCGCCCTGCTCGCGGGCCGCCTCGCCCCGGATCGCGGCACGCTCCGGCTCCCGCCGCGCATCGGCTACCTGCCGCAGGAGGTCGCGCACCACGGTTCGGGGCTGCCGTTGCTCGACGCGTTCGCGGCCGGGCTCGGCGGGCTGCCCGAGGACCACGCCGGGCGACTGCTCGCGCTGGGCCTGTTCCGCGAGGAGGACCTGGCCGTGCCGGTGCGGGGGCTGTCCGTGGGGCAGCGGCGCCGGCTCGACCTGGCGCGGCTGGTCACCCGCCCCGCCGACCTGCTGCTCCTGGACGAGCCGACGAACCACGTCTCCCCCGCGCTCGTCGAGGACCTCGACGCGGCGCTCGCCGGGTACGCGGGCACCCTCGTCGTGGTCTCGCACGACCGCAGGCTGCGGGAGCGGTTCGCCGGGCAGCGGGTGCGGGTGGCGGACGGGGAGGTGCGGCCTTGAGCGGCTGTGCCGGTGGCGTCGTGAGGCGCTGAGCTTCTGCGCCGCTGAGCTCTTGAGGCGCTGAGCTTCTGCGGCCCTGAGGGTTCTTGATGTCCCCGATGTCCTTGAGGTCCTTGAGGTCCTTGCGGGTCAGGCGGCCTGTTCGCCGGTCGCGGCCGGTTCGCCGGTGGCGGGCGCCGCTGCCGTGCTCGGGGTGGGCGCCTCCAGGATCCCGGGGCCGTGCGGCCCGACGCCCGCGGTGCCGACCGCGGTGAGCACGGCGAGCACCGCGGCGAGACCGGCCGTGCCGAGCGCCGCGGCCCAGTCGACGTCCAACAGGTTCGTCGCCCCGGCCACGAGGACGGCGGCCAGGGCCTGGGCGAAGGTTCTGATGGCGCGCTCCGCGGTGGCCTTCCAGAAGGAACCGGTCCACATGGCGTACTCCCCCGTGACGTGATGCTGCGGTGTCTGTTCCCGGCATGCCGCCGACGGAAACCGCTGCCCGGGCCTGCCGCGCGGGCAGCCGCTCACCGGCCGGGATACGATCTCAGGCGCCATGCAGATGAATGCCAAATACACCAGTCTTGTCGCGGTCGGCGACTCCTTCACCGAGGGCATGTCGGATCTCCTGCCCGACGGTTCCTACCGCGGCTGGGCCGACCTGCTGGCCGGCCGCATGGCGGCACAGAGCCCCGGCTTCCGCTACGCGAACCTCGCCGTGCGCGGCAAGCTCATCGGACAGATCGTCGACGAGCAGGTCGACGTGGCCGCCGCCATGAAGGCCGACGTCGTGACGCTCGTCGGAGGGCTCAACGACACGCTGCGCCCCAAGTGCGACATGGTCCGGGTGCGGGACCTGCTCACCGAGGCCGTCGAGAGGCTCGCCCCGTCCTGCGAGCAGCTCGTCCTGATGCACAGCCCCGGGCGCAACGGCCCCGTGCTGCAGCGCTTCCGGCCCCGCATGGAAGAGCTGTACGCGTGCATCGACGACCTCGCGGCGAAGCACGGCGCCCTGGTCGTCGACCTGTACGGGTCGCCGGTCCTGGCCGACCAGCGCATGTGGGACGTGGACCGGCTGCACCCGACGGCGGAGGGCCACCGGCGGATCGCCGAAGCGGTGTGGCAGGCCCTCGGCGGCGAGGCGGAGTCCGACTGGCAGGCCGTGCTGCCGCCGGCGGTACCGCCCCACTGGGTGGCGCGCCGCGTGGCCGACGCCCGCTTCGCCAAGCAGCACCTGGGCCCCTGGATCGGGCGCCGGCTGACCGGCCGCTCCTCGGGCGACGGCCGTCCGCCGAAGCGTCCCGAGCTGGTGCCCTATGAGCAGGGCGGGACGAGCGAGCGGTCCTCGTAGCTTCGAACGAACGGGCCCGTGGCGTCGACCTGCACGAATCGCCAGTAGAATCCGTACACGTGACTGCGCCTGCCAAGCCCCGTATCCCGAACGTTCTCGCCGGACGCTACGCCTCCGCCGAGCTCGCCACCCTCTGGTCGCCGGAGGAGAAGGTGAAGCTGGAGCGCCGGCTCTGGCTCGCCGTGCTGAAGGCCCAGAAGGACCTCGGGATCGAGGTGCCGGACGCCGCGATCGCCGACTACGAGCGGGTGCTCGACCAGGTCGACCTGGCGTCGATCGCCGAGCGCGAGAAGGTCACGCGGCACGACGTGAAGGCCCGGATCGAGGAGTTCAACGCGCTCGCCGGGCACGAGCAGGTCCACAAGGGCATGACGTCCCGCGACCTGACGGAGAACGTCGAGCAGCTGCAGATCCGGCTCTCCCTGGAGCTGGTGCGCGACCGCAGCGTCGCCGTCCTCGCGCGCCTCGCCAAGCTGGCCGGCGAGTACGGCGAGCTGGTCGTGGCGGGCCGCTCGCACAACGTCGCCGCGCAGGCCACGACGCTGGGCAAGCGCTTCGCGACCGCCACCGACGAGCTGCTCGTCGCGTACGGCCGGGTCGAGGAGCTGCTGACCCGCTACCCGCTGCGCGGCATCAAGGGCCCGGTCGGCACCGCTCAGGACATGCTCGACCTGCTGGGCGGCGACGCCGACAAGCTGGCGGACCTGGAGCAGCGGATCGCCGCGCACCTGGGCTTCTCGCAGGCGTTCACGTCGGTCGGCCAGGTCTACCCGCGCTCGCTCGACTACGAGGTCGTCACCGCGCTGGTGCAGCTGGCCGCGGCGCCCTCGTCGACCGCCAAGACGATCCGGCTGATGGCCGGGCACGAGCTGGTCACCGAGGGCTTCAAGCCGGGCCAGGTCGGCTCGTCGGCGATGCCGCACAAGATGAACACCCGCTCCTGCGAGCGCGTCAACGGCCTGATGGTCATCCTGCGCGGCTACGCGTCGATGACCGGCGAGCTGGCGGGCGACCAGTGGAACGAGGGCGACGTGTCCTGCTCGGTGGTGCGCCGTGTCGCGCTGCCGGACGCGTTCTTCGCGCTCGACGGTCTGCTGGAGACGTTCCTGACGGTCCTCGACGAGTTCGGCGCGTTCCCGGCCGTCGTCGCCCGTGAGCTGGACCGCTACCTGCCGTTCCTCGCCACCACGAAGGTCCTCATGGCGTCGGTGCGCGCGGGCGTCGGCCGCGAGGAGGCCCACGAGGCCATCAAGGAGAACGCGGTCGCCTCGGCGCTCGCGATGCGCGAGCAGGGCGCCGAGCGCAACGAGCTGCTCGACAAGCTGGCGGCCGACTCCCGTATCCCGCTGGACCGTGCGCAGCTCGACGAACTGATGGCGGACAAGCTGTCGTTCACCGGTGCGGCCGCCGGTCAGGTGGCGCAGATCGTGGCCCGCGTCGAGGAGATCGTGAAGCAGCACCCGGAGGCGGCCGGCTACACGCCCGGGGCGATCCTCTGACCCGGCTGACCCGCGCGGACCTGGAGGCCGCTCGTGACCGTCCGGTTCCGGACGTCGTCGCGAGCGGCCTCTCCGTGCTGTTCTGCGGGATCAACCCCGGCCTGATGACGGCGGCGACCGGGCATCACTTCGCGCGGCCCGGCAATCGCTTCTGGCCGGTGCTGCATCTGTCCGGGTTCACACCCCGGCAGCTCAAGCCCGCCGAGCAGGAGGAACTGCTGTCGTACGGGCTCGGCATCACGAACGTGGTCGCGCGGGCCACGGCGCGCGCGGACGAGCTGAGCGCCGAGGAGTACCGCGAGGGCGGCCGTCTGCTGGAGGAGAAGGTCGCGGGGCTGCGGCCGGCGTGGCTCGCCGTGGTGGGCGTGACCGCGTACCGGGCGGCCTTCGGCGAGCCGAAGGCGCGGATCGGGCCGCAGGAGCGGACGGTCGGGGGCGCCCGGGTGTGGGCGCTGCCCAACCCCAGCGGCCTGAACGCGCATTGGACGGCGGTGACGATGGCGGAGGAGTTCGCCCGGCTGCGCGTCGCGGCGTCCTCCCCCGACCTGCCGGGGCACTAGCTACGGCTTGCGGGCCACGATCCCGAACTGGGCGACCAGCGGCCCTTCTTCGGTGCCTTCGGTGCGCCAGCGGGCGCACGAGACGAGACCGGGCTCGACGATCTCCAGGCCGTCGAGGAACGCGGTGACCTCGGCGCCGGTGCGGGCGGTGATCGGAGGTGTCGCGTTCTCGTTCCAGAACTTCATCGCCGCCTCGTTGCCCTCCCCGCCCAGTTCCAGCGTCGGGTGGGTCAGGACGACGTAGCTGCCCGAGGGGATCGCGTCGACGAGGCGGCGCACGATGGCCGCGGCCTCCTCGGTGTCGAGGACGAAGTTCAGGATGCCGAGGAGCATGACCGCGACGGGCCGGTCGAAGTCGAGGGTCTCGGACGCGGCCTCCACGATCGCCCGCGGGTCGCGCGCGTCCGCGTCCACGTAGCTGGTGGCGCCCTCGGCGGAGCTGGTGAGCAGGGCGCGCGCGTGGGTGAGCACGATCGGGTCGTTGTCGACGTAGACGATGCGGGCGTCGGGCGCGATGCGCTGGGCCACCTCGTGCGTGTTGTCCACGGTGGGCAGGCCCGTGCCGACGTCGAGGAACTGGCGGATGCCCGCCTCCCCGGCGAGGAAGCCGACGGCGCGGCCCAGGAAGGCGCGGTCGGCGCGGGCGACCTCGCCGATGCTCGGGTACATGGACGTCACCATGTCGCCGACCTTCTCGTCCACCTCGTAGTGGTCCTTGCCGCCCAGCCAGTAGTTCCACACACGGGCGTTGTGCGCGATGTGGCTGGCGATCCGCTCCCCCGGCTGCTGCGCGCTGTCGTCGCTCATGTGCTCTCCTTCGTGCGGTGTGCGGCCGGTGGGCTCCAGGCCGGGCTCAAGATCCCATGGTGGCACGGGAGTTCCGCACATGTGTGCCACTGGGGGGCTACGGAGGGGCGACATCCGTGATCACGGCGAGCAGTTGGTACGGCTGGTCGTCACCCTGGTGGGACACGGCGAGGGCCACCCATCGCTCGTCGGCGCTCCACAGATGGACGTCCTGGGCGCTGGCGCTGAGCCAGCCCCAGGGCTCGGGTATCTCCTCGCCGTGCTCCAGCGCCCGGGTGTGGACGCTCCACAGACTGAACCGGTACGGCTCTCCCCAGCGCGCGGTGAGCAGCGCGGACAGGCCGTCGCGGTCCGCGTCCGCCTGGGCCTCCGCCACGTCGCGCGGCCCGTCCCGCTCGGTCAGCTCCGCCGTCACGAACCCGGGCCCGCCCCAGCCCACGGCGGACCTGCCGTGCTCGGCCGGGAAGGGGGCGGCCCGCAGCAGGTCGATCGTCGCGAGTTGCTCCGCGGTGTTCATGCCTCCAGTAAAGCGGCCGCCACTGACAACGGGCCGACCGACCGTCAGGCGTCCCTGCGGCGCACCGTCCACCAGCCGGCGAGGACAGCGGCCGCGGACCACAGCGCGGCCACGGCGAGTCCGGTCCAGGGGCCGAGAGCGCCCACGGGGTCCTGGCGCAGGACCTGTTGGCCGGCGTGGTCGGGCAGGAAGTCGGCGGCCGATCCCGCGACGTCGCCGACGACGAACGACACGATCAGCAGGAACGGCACGAGAATGCTCAACACGACGACGGCGCTGCGCAGTACGGCCGTGAGTCCCGCCGCGAGCAGTGCCATCAGCGCGAGGTACAGACCGCCGCCGGCGCAGGCCCGCAGCGCGCCCGGGTCGTCGAGGCCGAGCGCGTCGGTCCCGAGGAACGCCTGCCCGGCGAGGAACGCCGTGAAGGACGTGGCGGTGCCCGTGACCAGCGCGCTGCCGCCCACGACCGCCATCTTCGCGCCGTAGAAGAGGGTGCGGTCGGGGACGGCGGCGAGCGACAACCGCAGCGCGCCGTTGAGGTACTCGCCGGAGACGGCGGTGGCGCCGAAGGCGAGGGCCGCGATCTGGCCGAAGTTGAGGGCGTAGAAGGCGCCGAAGAGCGGGTCGTCCCCGTTGTCGGCCTCGGCGCGGCCGACGGTGGCGAACACGAGAGCCGTGATCGCGACGGTGGCCACGAACACGGCGAGGAGCGAGCCGAGGCTGCCGCGCAGCGATCTGATCTTGATCCACTCGGAGTGCAGTACGGCGGTGGTGGACACGGTCAGGCCTCCTGGAGGGGCGTGGCGGCGAACTCGGCGTCCGCGGCGGTGAGGGCGAGGTAGGCCTCTTCCAACGAACCCTGTTCATCGGCGAGTTCGAGCACGGGGATGCCGTCGGCCGCGGCCAGGGCACCCACGTCGGCGGCGGTGGCACCGGTGACGGTGAGGCGGCCGTCGTCCGTGGGTGCGACCGGGTGGCCCGCGCGCGCGAGCGCGGCGCGCAGCCGGTCGGGTTCGGTGGTGCGCACGCGGACCCGGCGGGTGCTGTGGGTGGCGATGAAGTCGGGCATCGAGGTGTCGGCGAGCAGCCGCCCGCGGCCGAGGACGACGAGGTGGTCGGCGAAGGTCGCGGTCTCGTTCATGAGGTGGCTGGAGACCAGGACGGTGCGTCCCGCGCGTGCGAGGCCGCGCATCAACTCCCTGATCCAGACGATGCCTTCGGGGTCGAGCCCGTTGGACGGCTCGTCGAGGAGGACCACGGCGGGGTCGCCGAGCAGCGCCGCAGCGATGCCGAGGCGCTGACGCATCCCGAGCGAGAACGTCTTCACGCGGCGGCCGGCCACCGCAGCGATCCCGGCCTGTTCGAGCACGTCGTCGACGCGCCGCGCGGGGATGCGGTTGGCGGCGGCGAGCACCCGGAGGTGGTCGCGCGCGGTGCGGGCGCCGTGGGCGGCCTGCGGGTCGAGCAACGCGCCCACCAGGCGCAGTGGTTCGTCGTACGACGCGTAGGGGCGGCCACCGATGAGCACCTGCCCGGAGGTGGGGTGGTCGAGGCCGAGGGCGAGGCGCATGGTGGTGGACTTGCCGGCGCCGTTCGGGCCGAGGAATCCGGTGACGCGGCCGGGCTCGACCCGGAAGGTCAGCCGGTCCACGGCGCGCGTCGTGCCGTACTCCTTGGTGAGGTCCTGGACGTCGATGCTGGTCATGACATCAGCCTGGCCTGTGGGCGGGGCTTCGGTCCTCCCCCGCCGGTGGGCTCCCTCTCCCCCACGCGGGGGAGCCGTCGACGCCGGAGCGGCTGGCACGATGGCCGCATGCCACGCCTCCTGAGACCGCTGCTCCGCGCGGTGACCTACACCCGCTGGCTGCACCTGCTGTGCGCCTCGGTGTTCGCCTTCGTGTGCGGTGCGATCTATCCGGGGCTGTCGTCCCCCACGGTGGGGAACTGGGCGCTCGTCTATGCCGTTCCGGTGCCGGTGCTCGTGCTGGTGGGCCTGGTGCCGGCGGTCCGGCGCGCGGAGGGGCTGCAGGCGCGGCTCATGCTGTTTCCCGGCGGGCACGCGCGCGTGGCGGGCGACGGCGCGGAGCGCGGCATCTCGGTCGCCCCGTCGGCGTCGTGGCGGGACCGGGGCAGGACGGCCATGTGGCTGGTGCTGCGTCTGTTCCTGGGCCTCTCGGTGGCACTCGCGACGAGCCAGCTGATGGCGATCGTGCTGGAGTCGGTGGGCGCCGCGACGGGGCAGCCGGCGGGCACGGTGTCGCCGCTGCCGCTGCCCGACCGGGGCTGGTGGTGCGCGCTGCTCGTCCCGGTCGTGCTGCTCGCCCTGTTGTACGTGGTGGAGGGCTCGGGACGGCTGATGGCGCGGGCCGCCCTCATGCTGCTCGGCCCCTCCGCGGCCGAGCGGCTCGCGACGCTGGAGGAGCGCACCGAGCAGTTGCTGGAGCGCAATCGCATCGCGCGGGAGCTGCACGACTCCATCGGGCACGCGCTGACGGTCGCGGTGGTGCAGGCGGGCGCGGCGCGGGCGGCGGGCGATCCGGCGTTCACGGACCGCGCGCTGGACGCCATCGAGGAGACCGGCCGGGCCGCTCTGGAGGACCTGGAGCGGGTCCTGGTGGTGCTGCGGGAGGCGGAGCAGCCGGTGGGCGCCCGGCCCACGCTCCAGGACGCGGACCGGCTGCTCGACTCGGCGCGGGCCTCGGGCGCGAAGGTCGACGTGACGGTGTGCGGCCCGCTGGAGACGGTGCCGGGGCCGGTCTCGCGGGAGGGCTACCGGATCCTTCAGGAGGCGCTCACGAACGTCCTGCGGCACTGCGGCACCGTCCCGGTCCGGGTCGCGCTCACCGTGGCCGGCGGGCGGCTGACCCTGGACGTGCGCAACGACCTGCCCGCGGGAGCGGGCTCCGGAACCGGCGGCACGGGGAGCGGGCTGCGCGGGATGCGGGAGCGGGCCGCGCTGCTGGGCGGGCGGGCACGCACCGGACCGGTCGGGGAGGAATGGCAGGTGCACGTCGACCTGCCGGTGGGGTGACCTAGGCTGGCCGCGTGCCGCTCACCGTGCTTCTCGTCGACGACGAACCCCTGGTCCGCGCCGGTCTGCGCGCCGTGCTGGAGGCCCAGCCGGACATCGAGGTGGTGGGTGAGGCGGCCGACGGCGCGGCGGTGATCCCGCTGGTGCGTGAACTGCGGCCCGATGTCGTCGCGATGGACGTACGGATGCCGCTGCTCGACGGGATCGAGGCCACGCGCGCGGTGCTGCGCGCCGTGGACCGGCCGCCGAAGATCCTCGTCATCACGACCTTCGAGAACGACGAGTACGTGTACGGGGCGCTGCGCGCGGGCGCCGACGGGTTTCTGCTGAAGCGGGCGCGGCCCGCCGAGATCGTGCACGCGGTGCGGCTCGTCGCGGCCGGTGAGTCCCTCCTCTTTCCGGCGGCGGTGCGGAAACTGGCGGCCTCGTACGGCAACGCGTCGGCCCGGGCCGCGATGGAGCGGGCCGCGCTGACCGAGCGCGAGGCGGCGGTGCTGCGGCTGATGGCGCGGGGCCGCTCGAACGCGGAGATCGCCGCGGATCTCGTGGTCGGCACCGAGACGGTCAAGTCGCATGTCAGCGCCGTGCTCGCCAAGCTCGGGGCCCGCGATCGGACCCAGGCGGTGATCGCCGCGTACGAATCCGGTTTCGTCGCGCCGGCCTGAGGTCCGTTCCGTCCGTTTCGGTGATCGCCCGGGTGAGCAGTCGAGTCCACAGAAGTGCACCCGACTCTCGCCGGTGCGGTCCCTGACGAGTACCATCCGGCGAACACGCACAACTGCTGGGAGGACGGACGTTGGGGCAGCTGACCGGCGGGGATCCCTCTCTGCTCAGGCGGATCAATTCCGCAGTGGTGCTGCATGCGCTGCGCTCCACGGATTTCGCGACGCTCACCGAGATCACCCGGGTGACGGGCCTGTCACGGCCGACCGTCGAGGGCGTCGTCGAAGGGCTCATCGAGGCCGGCCTGGTCGTGGAGACCGCTGTCGCGGAGCCGGGCGCGCGGCGCCAGGGACGGCCCGCACGGAAGTTCCGCTTCCGGGCCGAGGCGGGGCATCTGCTGGGCCTGGAGATCGGGCCGCACCGGGTCGCCGCGGTGCTCTCGGCGCTCGACGGCAGGATCCTCGGCTCGGCGTCGAAGTCCGTCGACGAGACCGCGCCCGCGGAGGAGCGCATCGAGCGACTGCGCGGGACCGTCGCGGATCTGCTGCGGCGCGCGGGGGTGGCGCGCAGTTCGCTGCGCGCGGTCGGTGTGGGCAGCCCGGGCATCGTGGAGGCCGACGGCACGGTACGCCTCGGCACGGCACTGCCGGGGTGGACCGGACTGCCGCTGGGCGAGCGGCTGCGGCGCTCCTTCAAGTGCCCGGTGATCGTGGAGAACGACGCCAACACCGCGGCCGTCGCCGAGCACTGGAAGGGCGCCGGCGTCGAATCGGACGACATGGTGTTCGTGATGGCGGGGCTCAGCCCCGGGGCCGGTTCGCTGATCGGCGGGCGGCTGCACCGCGGGTACGGGGGCGCGGCCGGGGAGATCGGGGCGTTGCACCTGCTGGGCCGTGAGGTGCGCCCGGAGACGCTGCTGTCGACGACCGACGAGCCGCTGCATCCGCTGGACGAGCAGGCCGTGGCGAAGGTGTTCGCACTGGCCCGGGAGGGCGACGAGCGGGCCGGCGCCGCGATGGAGCGGTTCATTCAGCGGCTCGTGCACGATGTCGCCGCGCTGGTGCTGGCCGTGGACCCGGAGCTCGTCGTGGTCGGCGGCTGGGCCGCCGGACTCGACGGCGTCCTCGATCCGCTGCGGCGCGAACTGGAGCGGTACTGCCTGCGGCCGCCGCGCGTGGCCCTGTCGTTGCTGGGCGAGGCGGCGGTGGCCACCGGGGCCCTGCGGCTCGCCCTGGATCACGTGGAGGAGCAGCTCTTCGCCACGGAGGGGACGGTCACGGCCCGCCGGTGACGGGGGCGCCTTGCACGGCGCCCCGGTCCGCGGTCTGCCGACCGCGCCAGACGTCCCTGCGAAGGGTCAGGACGCGCGCGTCTGCGGGGTGTGGTGGATCTCCACGCCGGTCGTGTCGCCGAAGGTGAGACGGCAGGTGTCCGCCCGGTACGTCGCCAGGGACACGGCGGCCGTGACGCCCTCGCTGAAGTAGCGGGTCGTGACGACGAGGACCGGGGCGCCCGGGAGGCGGTCCAGTTCCTTCGCGTCGTCGGCGCGGGCCGAGCCCAGCTCGACCGCGCGGTCCTGGCCGTCGAGGCCGAAGCGGTGCAGCTCGCGCAGGACGGCACGCGCGCGTGCGGCGCCGGAGGGCGCGTCTATGGCGGTCAGGTCGGGCACCGAGGCCGACGGCACGTAGAGCAGCTCGGCCGCGACCGACTGCCCGTGCGAGACGCGCGTACGGCGCAGCACGTGCACGGTCTCGCCCGGAGCGGTCTCCAGCATGGCGGCGACGGCGGCCGGCGGCACGTCCGGGGCGCAGTCGACGGCCTGCCACGCGTCCCCGCTGGCGCCCGGCCAGTCCTGGTCGGTGGCGGCGACGGCGACACCCATCCGAGGCGGCGCGACGGTGGTGCCGACGCCGCGGCGGCGCTGCAGCCGGCCTTCGAGTTCGAGCTGTTCGAGCGCCTGGCGGAGCGTGGCCCGGGCGACGCCGAAGCGGGCCGCGAGGTCTCGCTCGTTCGGCAGGATCTCCCCGACGGTGAACTCGGAGTCGAGCGCCTCACTGAGCACGGTCTTCAGGTGCCAGTACTTCGGCTCCGGTGCCGCTTCCAACTGCGTGGTCCCCACCCTGTCCTCCGCAACAGCCGTGCCCCGGCGGCTTTTTAGCGCCCTTGTTTATTAAAGGTTCCTGCACTATCTCTGCGAGAGTAGGGCCGCCCCGGGGCTTGGTCAAGACCAATCCTCGATCGGTTACCGCCCGCACAGGGGCCCTGCCGCAGAGCATTCATGGAGGGCAGCAATCCGTTCATCCGGCGTTCGCACGGCACTCGACGGCACACGGAAGGGCCCGCCCACCGCGGTCGTGCGGGAGCGGGCCCAACTTCCGGTGATTCGTGCGGGGATGCCTACAGAAGCGACTGGAGCTTGTCCGGGTTGCGCACGATATAGACGTACTGAATCCTGCCTGCGGAGATGCCGAGTTGGATGACGGAGTCGGCCTTGCCCTCGGAGAGGACCAGGAGCCCGGGGCCGCCGTTGATCTCCACGGCACGGAACTCGAGTCCCACGGCACCCCCTTGCCGCACGGCGCCCGTGACGAGGCGGCCCACCTTGTCGGCGGTCTCGATGACGCGCACGGGCGCCTTGGACTTGCCGCCGCTGTCGCCGACGAGGCGCGCGTCCGGGGCGAGCAGGGCCATGAGGCCGTCGAGGTCGCCCTCGGTCGCGGCGGCGAGGAACCGCTCGGTGAGATCGCGCTGCTGCGCCGGGTCGACGTCGAAGCGGGGGCGCTTCTCCTCGACGTGTTTGCGCGCCCGGGCGGCCAGTTGGCGCACGGCGGGCTCACCGCGCTCCAGTGTCGCCGCGATCTCGCCGAAGGGCAGGCCGAACGCCTCGCGCAGCACGAAGACGGCGCGCTCCAGCGGCGAGAGCGACTCCAGGACGACGAGGACGGCGAGCGACACGGAGTCCGCGAGCACGGCGCGTTCGGCGGTGTCGGGGACGGTGGGACCGAAGTCGGTGACGAGCGGTTCGGGCAGCCACGGACCGACGTAGGACTCGCGCCGGGCCTGGGCCTGACGCAGTCGGTCGACGGCGAGGCGGGTGGTGATGCGCACCAGGTAGGCGCGCGGTTCGCGCACCTCGTCCCGGTCGGCCCGGGACCAGCGCAGCCACGCGTCCTGGACCACGTCCTCGGCGTCGGCCACACGGCCCAGCATGCGGTAGGCCACGCCCATCAGGAC
Source organism: Streptomyces sp. YJ-C3 (assembly GCF_053891275.1). Classification (NCBI taxonomy): domain Bacteria; kingdom Bacillati; phylum Actinomycetota; class Actinomycetes; order Kitasatosporales; family Streptomycetaceae; genus Streptomyces; species Streptomyces sp. YJ-C3. Next base: position 5,775,819 of record NZ_CM132685.1, read on the forward strand.
GGGGCGATGCTCTTCGAAGACGTCGCTCGCGAAATCGGTGGCCACGCCCTCCATCCCAGCCGACCGAACAGCGTCTGTCCAGGCGGCACCGGCACCTCCGCCCGGAGAACGGGCGGGCGGGCCCCGAAGGCGGCCTCACCCGGCCGGTGCGCACGGTCAGGGGTTTCGCTCCCCCTCTTGAACTGGACGCTACTCAGCGGTAATTGTTGCTGACAAGGAGTCTAAGGAACCGTCGAGGCGTGGCGGGGACAGGGAGCGAGCGACATGACGGATCAGGCGTCCTTCACCATCGACAGCCCCGGCGGACCGCGCCGGGTGGCGGTCGCGTACGAGCGCACGGGCGCCGGAGAACCCCTTCTCCTGCTGCACGGGATCGGCCATCACTGGCAGGCCTGGCAGCCGGTGCTGCAGATCCTGGCGGCGGAGCGCGACGTGATCGCCGTGGATCTCCCGGGGTTCGGGACGTCTCCCGCGCTGCCGGAGGGCCTGGCCTACGACCTGTCGAGCGTGGTGCCGGTCCTGGACGCGTTCTGCCGTGAGCTCGGGATCGACCGGCCGCACGTCGCGGGCAACTCCCTGGGCGGGCTGCTCGCCCTGGAGCTGGGCCGCGAGAAGCTCGTACGGTCCGTCACCGCGCTGTCCCCGGCCGGTTTCTGGACCGAGGCCGAGCGCCGCTACGCCTTCGGAACGCTGCTCGCGATGCGGCAGGGCGCGCGGGCGATGCCGCTGCCCCTGGTCGAGCGGCTGTCCCGGTCGGCGGCGGGGCGGGCCGCGCTCACGGGGACCATCTACGCGCGCCCCGGGCGCCGTTCACCCGAGGCGGTGGTCGCCGAGACGCTGGCGCTGCGTGACGCGACCGGGTTCCGCGAGACGCTGGAGGCGGGCCGGAGCGTGCTCTTCCGCGACGACGTCCCCGAGATCCCCGTCACCATCGCCTGGGGCTCGCGCGACCGTCTCCTCGTCCGCCGTCAGGGCGTCCGCGCCAAGCGGGTCGTCCCCGGCGCGCGCCTGGTCCGGCTGCCCGGCTGCGGTCATGTGCCGATGAACGACGACCCGGCGCTCGTGGCCCGCGTCATCCTCGACACCAGCAGCTGACCGGCGGCTGAACACGCCCGAGCCCAGGGCGACCCCGGCGCCCACGAGCGCGCTGCCGATCGCCTGGGCGAGGCCGTACGTCCCCGAGCCGACCAGCGGCGCGGTGCATGCGGCCGCGACCGGGATGAGCCCGGAGAACAGCGTCGCGCGCTCCGCGCCGATCCGCTGCATGCCCATGTACCAGCACAAGAAGCCGATCACGGTGACGATCACGGCCTGCCACACCAGGGCGGCCGTCTCCGCGGCGTCGGGCATCCGCAGCCAGGAGGCGCCGTCGGCGAGGAGCCCCACGAGGGCCGCTTCCAGTGCGGCGATCCCGCAGACGACGCAGGACAGGAGCCGGGGGCCGAGCGGCGCCAGCACCGGCACGGCGAGCACGGCGAAGCCGACCTCACCGGCGAGGGCGCACACGGAGAAGGCGATGCCGGCGGCGTCCGTACGCCCCCACCCCTGGACGGTGAACGCGCCGGCCGCCACGAGCAACGCACCGTGGAGCACGATCCGTTGCGGCCGGCGCCCGGACAGCGCGGGCACCAGGACGGCGACGACCACGGGCGCGCATCCTACGAAGACACCCGGTACCGCCGGTTCCGCGGTCCGTTCCGCGGCGAGGATCGCGAGGTTGAAGGCGACCATGCCGACGGCCGCGAGCAGCGCGAGCCGGGCCCACCGACGCGCTCCCAGACGGCGCAGCGGGGCCGCGCCGCCGCGGCCGGCCAACGGCAGGAGAAGCAGGCAGGCGGTCCCGTAGCGCAGGAACTGGCCGCCCGCGTACGGGTAGTGGCCGAGGACGCTGTTGGCGGTGAAGGAGCCGCCCACCAGGACGCAGGCGAGAGCGGCGAGCAGGGAGCCCCGCAGGGATGAGGCGTTCATGCTGTCGACGCTAGGAGCGCCGGTGGTCCGGTTCGGGGTCCACCGAGGGGCCGTCATCGGGGACCAATCGAGAGCGTCGCATTAAGGTCCCTGCGTATGACGTCGCAGCCCGGTCCCCCCTCCGCCGCCTGGGAGTTGCTGCTGCCCGCGGCAGCGGCGCCGGCACGCGCGCGTGGTCGTTCGCTCCAGGCGGCGCTGCGGGCGGCGGTGCGCTCCGGGCGGCTCGCGCCGGGGACGCGGATGCCGTCGAGCCGGGATCTGGCCCGCGACCTCGGGGTGTCGCGCGGCCTGATCACCGAGGCGTACGAGCAGTTGACCGCCGAGGGCTATCTGCGCAGCGGGCGCGGCGCCGGGACCTGGGTGGGCGAGGCGGTGCGGGCCGCCGCTCCGGGTGCGCGGGACCTGGCCCCGCGCCCCTCCCCCGGTGTCCTGGCCGACTTCGTGGCGGGCAGCCCGGACCTGTCGCTGTTCCCGCGGGCCGCGTGGGCGGCGGCGCAGCGCGGCGTGCTCGCCGAACTGCCGCACCGGACGCTGGGATATCCCGATCCGCGCGGTCTGCCCCGGCTGCGTACGGCCCTCGCCGAACTGCTCGCCCGGCGCCGCGGGGTGGTGACGGACCCGGAGCGGATCGTCGTCTGTTCCGGGGTGACGCAGGCGGTGACGCTTCTGGCGATCGTGCTCCACGCGCGCGGACAGCGCGGCATCGGCGTGGAGAGCCCCGGCAGTCCGCAGTACGAGGACCTGTTCGCGACGGCGGGGCCGCGGGCGGTGCGGCTGCCCGTGGACGACGAGGGCCTCGTGATGGAGGCGCTGCGCGGCTCAGGAGTGCGCGCCGTGGTCACGACTCCCTCGCACCACTTCCCGTCGGGCATCGCGTACGCGGCCGCGCGCAGGGCTCACCTCCTCGACTGGGCACGGGAGGTGGGCGGGCTCGTGGTGGAGGACGACTACGACGGGGACTTCCGCTACGACCGCGCTCCGGTGGGCGCCCTGCAAGGCCTCGACCCGGAACACGTCGCCTATACGGGCTCGGTGAGCAAGTCGCTGGCGCCGGGGCTCCGGCTGGGCTGGCTGGTCGTGCCGGACGCGCTGGCCGAGGAGGTGGTGGCGCGCAAGCGGTACATGGATCTCGGCAACCCGGCGCTCGACCAGGCGGTGCTGGCCCGCTTCATCGAGCGCGGGGACCACGACCGGCACCTGCGGCGCTGCCAACGCGCCTACAAGGAGCGGCGGGACGCCCTGGTGGCCGCCCTGGACGCATACCTGCCCGGCACCGAGGTCTCCGGGATCGCGGCGGGCCTGCACGCCATCGCCACCCTGCCCGCACGCTGCGGCCCGCAGGACGCCCTGCTGGCACGGCTGGCGGCGTCCGGGGTGGCGGTGCGCCCGCTCAGCCACTATGGGGGCGCCCCGGCGGGCGGCAGGGTGCCCCTGGTGCTCGGGTACGCGCATCTGACGCCCGCCCGTATCACCGAGGGCGTCCGTCTCCTGGCGGGCGCCGCTCAGGAGTTGGACCACGCGCGCGTGCACAGCACGAGGCGGTAGCCGTCGGGGTCCTCGACGGTGACGCCCCACTCGTTCCAGTACGGGTTGGGCGAGATGACGCGCTTGCCGCCGTGCTCCTCGAGGCGGGTCACGAGGTCCTCCGGGACAGGTCCGTCGACGTAGACGACGAGGAGGTCCTCCTCGGTGGGGCGGGGCGTCACGGGCGCCGCCCGTTCGTGGACGAGTTCGAGATGCCAGGAGGCGTCGGGCCGGCCGAGCATGAGCAGGTCGTGCTCGCCGGGGGTGGGACCGCCCTCGGCGCGGTACAGGACGCTCAGTCCGAGGCCGTGTCTCCAGAACTCCTCGGCGGCGGCGAGGTCGGCGGACGGGCGGGCGATGCGGATGTGGGCGGTGGCGAGCGGCTCCGCGGTCACGGGACGTCCCTTCGTCGGCAGGCCTCGACCCTATGGGCGTGGCGATCACCCGGGCATCGGGCGGCGGACCGGTGGGCGCCGGTCCCGGGTCCTAGGACTGGAGGTGCCCGGGAGGTGCCGTTCGTTCCGCGCGCCCGGTTCCCATGGCGGCGGGGGCGGTTGTTCACTTGGGGTTCGTGTGCACGCCGTGGCGGGACAGTAGGTGTGGCTCCGCGGCGTCGTGCGCAGTCCATGACACCGCACCGTCGTCGGAACCGTCACTGGAGGCGCTCATGACCCACCGTCCGCCCAGTCCCCTGCCCGGCCGCCGTGGAGTGCTGCGGGGTTCGCTCGCCGCGTCGGCGGCGCTCGCGCTGCCCTCGGTCGGCGGCGCGGTGGCTCCCGCGTTCGCCCTGTCGGGGCGTCCGGAGGCGGGCTGGGGTGTGCAGGCCGGCGATGTGAGCGCGCACTCGGGCCTGGTGTGGGTGCGCTCGGACCGCCCGGCGCGGATGATCGTCGAGACCTCGGCCACCGAGTCGTTCAAGCGGGTGACCAGATGGCGGGGACCGCTGGTCGGCCCCGACACGGACTTCACGGGGACGACGCGGCTGCGCGGGCTGCCGCCCGGCGAGCAGATCCACTACCGGGTGCTGCTCGCCGACCCCGACGACCCGCGCCGTACCGGTGCGCCGGTCGCGGGCACCTTCCGCACCGCGCCCGCGGGGCGGCGCGGCGGGGTGCGGTTCCTGTGGTCCGGGGACATCGCGGGGCAGGGCTGGGGCATCAACCCGGACCGCGGCGGCTACCGGGTCTACGAGGACATGCGGGCCCTGAACCCGGACTTCTTTCTGTGCAGCGGCGACAACATCTACGCGGACGGGCCGATCCTGCCCAGCGTGACGCTGCCCGACGGGCGGGTGTGGCGCAATGTGACGACCGAGGAGAAGTCCAAGGTCGCCGAGACCCTCGCGGAGTTCCGCGGCGCGTTCCGCTACAACCTGCTCGACGAGAACGTGCGCCGTTTCAACGCGCAGGTCCCCACCCTCACGCAGTGGGACGACCACGAGGTGCACAACAACTGGTACCCGGGACAGATCCTGGACGACGCGCGCTACACCGAGAAGAGCACGGACGTGCTGTCGGCCCGGTCGCTGCGGGCGTTCAGCGAGTACTTCCCCGTCTCGACGCTGGCGCCCGGCGAGGCGGACGGGCGGGTGTACCGGGTCCTGCGGCACGGTCCGCTGCTCGACGTGTTCGTGCTCGACATGCGTACGTACCGCAACGCGAACTCGCCGAACCGGCAGGCCGACGACGCGACCGGCATTCTCGGCGCCGAGCAACTCGCTTGGCTGAAGCGTGAGTTGTCGCGGTCGCGGGCGACGTGGAAGGTGATCGCCTCCGACATGCCGCTGGGGCTCGTGGTGGCGGACGGGGCGGTGAACTTCGAGGCGGTGGCGCAGGGCGACCCGGGCGCGCCGCTCGGTCGGGAGCTGCAGATCGCCGAGCTGCTGCGGCACATCAAGCACCGGCGGATCACCGGCACGCTGTGGCTGACCGCCGACGTGCACTACACCTCCGCGCAGCACTACGAGCCGTCGGGCGCCGCGTTCCAGGACTTCGAGCCGTTCTGGGAGTTCGTCTCGGGCCCGCTGGCCGCCGGCGGGTTCCCGGCGGTGAAGCTCGACGGGACGTTCGGCCCGCGGCAGGTGTTCGTCAAGGCGCCGACGCGGGCCAACACCTCGCCCGCGGAGACCCCGCCGTACTTCGGCGAGGTGGACATCGACGGCGACAGCGGGGAACTGACGGTGCGGCTGCGACAGGAGGGTGGCGACGTGCTGTTCTCCCGGACCCTGCAGCCGGGCCGCGTCGGACAGTGACCGAGACCCTTCTCAGGCAAATACCGAATAAAACGGGCATAGGCACTCTTAACCCGTCGGTCACAAACCGTTCGTGATCACGCAACACCGTTCCTTCACAGTGGATGCATGAGTCAAGACATGTCTGATGTGACACGAGTGAAGCACGGTCGTCCGGTCCACCACTGGCGCAGGGATCTGGTGGAACTCGCCGCCCTGTTCACGGCGGTGGCGGTGGCGGACGCCGTGGCGAACATGATCGGGCACGGTCCCGACGGGCCCGGGCTCCTGGTGGTCTCGGCGGTGGTGCTGCTCGCCACGGCGGGGTTCCACGTGTGGTGGTCACGACGCCCGGGGCACGCACCGCCGTCGCCTGATACCGGCGCCCGGCCGTCCGCCTCCGACGAGGACGAGGCGGCGGCCGGGCGACAGGCCGGGGCGGCACCGCTCGACCCGGCGCAGAGCGTGCTGTGGCGGATGCGCACGACGGTCCGGGACGAGCCGGGTTCGCTCGCCGTGCTGTGCACCGCCCTCGCCAGGCGACGCGTGGACATCCTGAGCCTGCAGACGCACCCGCTGGCCGACGGCACCGTGGACGAGTTCCTGCTGCGCGCCCCGCACGACCTGCCCGCCGCCGAGCTGACCCGCGCCGTGGCCGGCGCCGGCGGATCCGGCACCTGGATCGAGCGGGCCGACGCCCACGACCTGGTGGACGCCCCCACCCGGATCCTGGGACTGGCCACGCGCACCGCTCTGGACGCGGCCGAACTGCCGCTGGCCCTGCGCCAGTTGCTGGGCCGGTGCACCATCAGGTCGCTGCCCGCCGCGGCGGCGGCACCGGTCGAGGGCGGCTTCGACGAGACCGCGATGCGGCTGCGCACCCCGGAGGGCGGGGTGATCACCGTGGAGCGGCCGTATCTGCCGTTCACCCCGACCGAGTTCGCGCGGGCCCGCGCCCTCGTGGAGCTCGACGCGCGCCTCGGCCCGCGCGTGCCGCGCGGTGAGCACGTGCTCACGCTGCCCGAGGGCAACGACATCACGGTGCGGCGCGCGGACGTCGCGGACCTCGCGGCGTCGAAGGAGATGCACGAGCGGTGCTCGCAGCGGACGCTGAGCATGCGCTACCACGGCCCCGTCGGCGACGCGGACCGCTATCTCAACCACCTGCTCAGCCCTCGCTTCGGCCGCACCCTCGCCGCGCAGACCGCCTCGGGCCGGATCGTCGCGCTCGGCCATCTGCTGTGGGACGGCGACGAGACCGAGATCGCGCTGCTCGTGGAGGACGACTGGCAGCGCCGGGGCATCGGCGCCGAACTGCTCGGCCGCCTCGTCGGGCTGGCGATCGAGGCGGGCTGCGAGAGCGTGTACGCGGTCACCCAGGCGTCCAACACGGGCATGGTCGCGGCGATGCGCGGCCTCGATCTGCCGCTCGACTACCAGATCGAGGAGGGCACGCTGGTGATCACCGCGCGGCTCGGCGCGACACCGGTGGCGTCCCGTCCGCCGTACGAGCAGGCCGAACAGCACTGACCACGTCGCGCCCGTGGCCCTCCCCGTCTCCGAGGGCCCGGTCGAGATCGGCCCACAGGTCCTCGACGTCCTCCAGGCCGACCGACAGGCGCAGCAGCCGGTCGCCGACGCCCGCCGCCCTGCGGTCGTCGGCGGCCACGACCCGGTGGCTGATCGAGGCCGGGTGCTGGATGAGCGAGTCGACGCTGCCGAGGCTGACCGCCGGGGTGACGAGCCGGACCCCGGCGGTCACCGCGTGCGGGTCACCGGCGACCTCGAAGGCCACCATGGCGCCGCCGATCCGCGGATAGTGGACGCGGGTCACGCGCGGGTCGCCGGCCAGGCGCCGGGCGAGTTCCGCCGCGGTCGCCGAGGCGGCGCGCACCCGTACCGGCAGCGTGGACAGGCCGCGCAGCAGGAGATATCCGGCGAGCGGATGCAGCACGCCGCCCGTCGCGAACCGCACCTTGCGCAGTTCCCGGGCGAGCGGCTCGTCGCACGCCACGACCCCGCCGAGCACGTCCCCGTGCCCGCCCAGGTACTTGGTGGCGCTGTGCAGCACCAGCCGCGCCCCGCTCTCGACGGGCCGTTGCAGTACCGGCGTGGCGAAGGTGTTGTCGACGAGCAGCGGTACGGAGCCGCAGGCATGGGCGACGGCGCGCAGGTCGACCTCGGCGAGGGTCGGGTTGGCCGGCGACTCCACCATGACGAGTCCCGTGTCGGGCCGGATCGCGTCGGCGATGCCCGCCGGGTCGACCCAGGTGACCTCCGAGCCGAGCGCACCCGCCGTCAGCAGGTGGTCGCTGCATCCGTAGAGCGGGCGGACCGCGACGACATGGCGCAGGCCCGCTCCGAGGCGTACGAGAAGTGTCGCGGTCAGCGCCGCCATGCCGCTCGCGAACGCGACCGCCGCATCGGTGCCTTCGAGGCGGGCGAGGGCCGTCTCGAAGCGGGCGACGGTCGGGTTGCCGAGCCGGCCGTAGACCGGCGGTCCGTCGTCGAGGACGCCGTCGGCGGCGAACGCGTCGATGCGGGCGGCCTCGGCGCGGCTGTCGGCGGACGGATAGGTGGTGGACAGGTCGATCGGCGGGGCGTGCAGGCCGAGGGCGGCGAGATCGTCGCGGCCGGCGTGCACGGCTTCGGTGGCGAGGGCCCGGGGGCGGGAAGGGGTCCGGGGGTACGTCACGTCCTCGTGGGTGTCCATGCGCCCAAGGCTGAACACCGGGCGGAGTGGAGGGGGCAACTCCCGTGCTACGTTCGGCGGATGGCCGACTCCGTCGTACTCGATCCGGTTGATCTGGAGATACTGCGGCTGCTGCAGAACGATGCCCGCACCACCTACCGCGACCTGGCCGCGCAGGTCGGTGTCGCCCCGTCGACGTGTCTGGACCGGGTGAGCCGGCTGCGCCGCTGCGGGGTCATCCTCGGGCATGTGCTGCGGCTCGACCCGGCGCGGCTGGGCCGCGGGCTGCAGGCGCTGCTGTCCGTCCAGGTGCGCCCGCACCGCAGGGAGCTGGTCGGCCCGTTCGTGGAGCGGATCAGGGCGCTGCCCGAGGCCCGCACGGTGTTCCATCTCACCGGGCCCGACGACTACTTGGTGCAGGTCGCCGTGCGCGACATGGCGGATCTGCAGCGCCTCGTCCTCGACGAGTTCACGTCGCGGCGCGAGGTGGCGCGCGTCGAGACCCGGCTCATCTTCCAGCAGTGGGAGTGCGGTCCGCTGCTGCCACCCGATGGTGACGCGGCCCCCTGACTCGTACGAGGATGTCCGCATGCCAGACACGTCGCACACCCAGCACCAGCTGCCCCGCCAGGTCGCCGACGCCTATGTCGACGCCCTCGTCGCCCTCGATCCCGTCAAGGGAACGTATCTCGGCGACCGCGCGTCCCACAGCAAGCTGCCCGATCTCTCGCCCGCGGGCCTCGACGCGCTGGCCGAGCTGGCCCGCGGGACGCTCGCGCGGCTCGACGAGGCGGAGCGCGCGCCGGGTGCCGACAGCGCGGTCGAGCGGCGGTGCGGGCGGCTGCTGCGCGAGCGGCTGACGGCACAGCTCGCCGTGCACGACGCCGATGAGCCGCTGCGCGCCGTCGCCAACCTGGGTTCGCCGGTCCACCGCGTGCGCGACGTCTTCACGGTCACCCCCACCGACACCGACGAGGACTGGGCGGCGATCGAGGAGCGGCTGCGCGCGGTGCCCGTGGCGTTCGCGGGGTACCGCGAGACGCTGGAGCGTGGCCTGGAGCGGAAGCTGCACGGCGGCCCGCGCCCGACGGCGACGTTCATCGGGCAGCTCACGGAGTGGGCGGGTCAGGAGCGCGGCTGGTTCGAGCAGTTCACCGCCGACGGGCCCGCGGCGCTGCGCGGCGAGCTCACCGAGGCGGCGCGGACCGCCGACGCGGCGACGGTCGGCCTGCGCGACTGGATGCGCGACGTGTACGCGCCCGCGATCGAGGGCTCCCCCGACGTGGTGGGCCGTGAGCGGTACGCGCGCTGGTCGCGGTACTACACCGGCGCCGACCTCGACCTGGACGAGGCGTACGCGTACGGCTGGAGCGAGTTCCACCGGCTGCTCGCCGAGATGCGCGCCGAGGCGGAGAAGATCCTTCCGGGCGCCGGGACGCCGTGGGTGGCGCTGGCCCATCTCGACGAGCACGGGCGGCACATCGAGGGTGTCGACGAGGTGCGGCAGTGGCTGCAGAACGTCATGGACGAGGCCATCGAGGCGCTCGACGGCACCCACTTCGAACTCGCCGAGCGGGTGCGGAAGGTGGAGTCCTGCATCGCGCCGCCCGGCAGCGCCGCCGCGCCCTACTACACGTCTCCGTCGGTGGACTTCTCGCGGCCGGGGCGCACCTGGCTGCCCACCATGGGCGAGACCCGCTTCCCGGTCTACGACCTGCTGTCCACCTGGTACCACGAGGGCGTCCCCGGCCACCATCTGCAACTGGCCCAGTGGACGCACGTCGCCGAGGATCTCTCCCGGTACCAGGCGACGGTCGGCGGGGTCTCCGCCAACTCCGAGGGCTGGGCGCTGTATGCGGAGCGTCTGATGGACGAGCTGGGCTTCCTCACCGACGCGGAGACGCGGCTCGGCTACCTGGACGCGCAGATGATGCGTGCGGCGCGGGTCATCGTCGACATAGGGATGCACCTGGAGCTGGAGATCCCGGCGGACTCGCCGTTCCACCCGGGCGAGCGGTGGACCGCGGACCTGGCGCAGGAGTTCTTCGGGGCGCACAGCAGCCGTCCCGCGGACTTCGTGGAGAGCGAGCTGACCCGGTACCTGTCGGTCCCCGGCCAGGCCATCGGCTACAAGCTGGGCGAGCGGGCGTGGCTGCTCGGCCGGGCCAACGCGCAGGCGGCGCACGGCGACTCCTTCGACGCGAAGGCGTGGCACATGGCGGCGCTGTCCCAGGGATCGCTGGGCCTGGACGACCTGGTGGACGAGCTGTCCGCGCTGTAGGTCCCGGTGGACGGGCGGGGCTGACGGGGCGGAAATCCACTGGCCCCGCTGCCCCGCCCGGCCCATCCTCGCTTCATGAGTACGCCCCGCACGCTCTTCCTCTCGCCCCGTCTCACGGACACCGGCCGGGCGCTGGCGGGCGCCGCCCGACGGCGCGGGCTGCATGTCGAGACGCTGACGGCGTGGCGTACGCCGGACGTCTTGCGAGGCTGTCCGGGCGCGTCCCTGTACGCGGGGCCGCTCTTCGCGGACGCGGTCTCCCGCGAGCTGGGGCTCGGGCTGCTGGAGGCGGCCCCCGGCTGGCTGGCCGGGCTGCCGCGTGAACTCACCCGCAGGGACATCGAGTTGACGACCGTCGCCGCGGCCCGCGGGCTGCGGCGTCCGGCGTTCGTGAAGCCCCCGAACGACAAGAGCTTCCCGGCCCGCGTCTACCCGGACGGCAGTCGGCTGCCGGGCCCGGACGCGGTCGACGACACCACACCGGTGCTGGTCAGCGACATCGTGGCCTTCGACGTGGAGTACCGGTTGTTCCTGCTCGACGGGGAGGTGCGCACCGCGAGCCGGTACGCGCGGCGCGGCGCGCTCGCTGTGGTGCCGCTCGATGACGACCCGTTGCGCGGCGAGGTCCTGACGTTCGCGGCGCGACTGCCGGCCGCTCAGCTGCCGAGTGCGGTGGTCGTCGACGTGGGACGGCTGGCCCACGACGGCGGCTGGGCCGTCGTGGAGGCCAACGCGGCCTGGGCGAGCGGTCATTACGCCTGCGACCCGGACGCCGCCCTCGACGTGGTGCTGCGTGCGGCCTGTCCGGCGGGCTCTGTCGGCCGCCGGGACACCCGCTTCCTGCGCGCGTCGCCGCCCCGGGTCGGCTGACCGGCCCGGGGCCGGGTTCAGCAGCCGCAGTCGTCGGCGTCGACGGGCGCGGTCAGCGGGTCGGCGTCCTTGCGCGCGGGCCCCTCCCACGTCTCGTACGCGAAGCCCTCGCGCACCCAGTACTCGAACCCGCCGAGCATCTCCTTGACCTGGAAGCCGCGTTCGGCGAGGGCGAGGGCGGCCCGGGTCGCGCCGTTGCAGCCGGGGCCCCAGCAGTAGGTGACGACGGGCACGGCCTTGTCCAGGAGCTGCTCGGCCTGCTCCGCTATCAGCGCGGTCGGCAGGTGGACCGCGCCGGGGACGTGGCCCTGGTCCCAGGACGCGGTGGAGCGCGAGTCGAGGAGGACGAACCCGGGGTCGCCGTCCGCGGCCAGTGCCGCCGCCACGTCGGACACGTCGGCGTGGAAGGCGAGGCTCGCGCCGAAGTAGGCGGCAGCGGCGGCGGGCGAGGCGGGGGCGACCCGCAGGACCGGGTTGCCGGGGGTCGTGGCGGTCGTGGCGGTCGTGGTCATGCGGCGTCCTCCGTCGTTCGGTGCTCGTGGTGCGGGCGGTGCGGCGGCCCGTTCCCTGGCCAGAAATCTACGGGCAGTGATCGTCTTCCTGAAGGGTCGATCCCCGGCATCCCTCTTGATCCGCCGGGGAATCCCCTGCTATCTCTCGACCATGACCGCTGATTCCACCGCCGCGCCCGTCCATGTCCCTGACGCCACCGACTGGCGCATTCTGCAGGTGCTGCAGCGCGAGGGCCGCGCCAGTTACGCCGAGCTGGCGCGGGCCGTGTCCATGTCCGCGAGCGCCGTCACGGAGCGGGTGCGCCGGCTGGAGGAGGCCGGGGTCATCGCGGGGTACGCGGCGGTGGTGGTGCCGGAGCGGCTCGGCCTGCCGATCCTCGCGTTCGTACGGCTTCGCTACCCGAACGGGAACTACAAGCCCTTCCACGACCTGGTCGAGGTGACGCCGGAGATCCTGGAGGCGCACCACGTCACCGGCGACGACTGTTTCGTCATCAAGGTCGCGGCCCGCTCCATGAGTCATCTGGAGGAGGTCTCGGGCAAGATCGGCGCGCTGGGGTCCGTGACCACGAGCGTGGTGTACTCCTCGCCGCTGCCGCGCAGGGAGATCGGTCACTGAGCAGGGAGATCGCTCACTGACCGGACGTCAGGGCCGGTCCCCCGCCCGCCCCCTCGGCGGCCGGGGCCTGAAGCACGCGCCCGGCCCCGCCGTCACGACCCGTCGGCCCCGCGCCGCCGCACCACCGATCCCGCCCGCCCCTTCACGACCTCCAGCTGCGCGTGCACACGGCGGCGCAGGTCACCGACGTGGCTGACGATGCCGACGCTGCGGTCCCGCTCGCGCAGCGCGTCGAGGACGTCGAGGACCTCGTCGAGGGTCTGGTCGTCGAGGCTGCCGAACCCCTCGTCGATGAAGAGGGTGTCGAGGCGGACACCGCCCGCCTCGTCGGTGACGACGTCCGCGAGGCCCAGCGCGAGGGCGAGCGAGGCGAAGAAGGTCTCGCCGCCGGAGAGGGTCGCCGTGTCGCGCTCGCGGCCGGTCCAGGCATCGACGACGTGCAGTCCCAGGCCCGAACGGCCGCGCCCCGCAAGGGAGTCGGAGTGGACCAGCGTGTACCGGCCGGACGACATCCGGCTCAGCCGGGCGGTCGCCGCGGCCGCCACCTGTTCGAGGCGGGCGGCGAGGACGTACGACTCCAGGCGCATCTTGCGCTCGTTGTCGGCGGAGGTGCCGGCCGCGAGCGAGGCGAGCCGGGCGATCCGGTTGTACGTCGTGCGCAGCGGGCCGAGGCGGCGGGCCTCGGTGGCGGCGCGCCGGGAGAGCCGGTCCAGTTCGTCGCAGCGGCGGGCGGCGGCGTCCCGCGCGGAGTCCGCGGCGCGCACCCGCGCGTCGGCGGCGTCGGCCGCGGCGCGGGCGGCCACGACATCGGCCTCGGGCCTGCGGGCGGCCGCCGCGGCATCCTCCTCGGCGAGCGTCGCGCGCACCGCGGCCTGCTCCGACTGCCAGGCGTCCAGGCGGTGCTGGAGCTCCCGGTGCCCGGCGTCGTCGAGGAGGGCGGCGGCCGCGGCCCGCGGCGTGTCGAACCCGGCCCGGAACGCGGCGTCGGCGAGTCGTGCGTCCGCGTCCTTGAGCCGGGTCGCGGTGTCCTCGACGGCGCGGGCCGCGTCGGCCGCCTCGGTGAGCAGCTGTGCGTGCCGCTCCAGCTGGGCCGCGCGCGCCTCGACGCTCTCGGCGCTGCCGCGCGCCTGCCTCAACTCGCGCTCCAGTGCGCCCTGTTCACGCTCCAGCGCCTCCCTGAGGGAGGCGCGGGCGGCGGTCCGTGTGGCGGCTTCCTGGCGGGCCGTGAGCCGCCGGTCGTGCTCGCTCTCCGCCTGGGTGAGGCTCTCGCGCGCCGCGTGCACGGCGGACGCCGCGGCGCGGGCCTCGGCGTGTCGTGCCTCGAGATCCCGGACGGCCTCGGCGAGCCCGGCGGCCGCCTCGTCCCCGGCGGCGGCTTTCGCGGCGGCCAGTTCCTCCCGTACGGCGCCCAGGGCGCGCTCGGTGTCGGTGCGCCGCCCGTCGGCGCTGCGGTAGGCGGCGAGGGCGCTCTCCTCGGCGGCGCGGTCGACGTGGCCCGCGGACTTGCGCATCGGCGCGGGGTGTTCGGTGGCGCCGCACACGGTGCAGGGGGCGCCGTCGACGAGGCCCTCGGCGAGCTCGGCGGCGACATCGCGCAGCCGCTGCTCCTTCAGGCCGAGCCAGTGCTCGTGCGCGGCGGCCGCGTCCTCGCGGGCCCGCAGCACGGCGGCCTCGGCGTCCTCGGCCTGCGTCGCGAGCCGGTCCCGCTCCACCGCGGCGCGGGCCCGCTGCCGCGCGGGGTCCAGCTGTCCGGCGAGGTGCTCGGCGCGGGTGACCGCCTCCTGGGCGTCGTCGACCCCCATCTGGAGTGCGGCGCGGCGCGTGTCCCAGGCAGCGAGCCAGGTGCCGGCCTCGTCGAGGAGTTCGGTGTCGGCGCGCTCCTCCCGGTCGAGTCCGGCGCGCTCGTCCGCGAGCCCGGCGAGTCTGCGCTCGGCGCGGCGCGCCGAGGCGAGCCCGCCGAGCTCCTGGGCGACACGCCGTGCGGCCTCGACGAGGGCGGCGGGTCCCGCGTCGGCGAGCGGCTCCGGTACGACGGCGTGGTCGGGCTCTTCTTGAACGGCCCGGTCGTCCGGTTCCGGGAACAGGCCGTCCGGGGCATCCGCCTCGGCGACCAGCGGCCGGGCCGCCCGGAGAGCGCCACGGGCCCGGTCCTCGTCCCGCAGCGCCGCCCGGTGCTCGGCCTCCGCCGCCTCGCGCAGGGAGAGCGCGGGCGCGACCGTCTCCGCCTTGCGGCCCCGCTCCATCCGCTGTTCGAGCTCCCGGTGCTCCTCGGCGCGGTCCGCGAGCGCGGCCGCCCGCGCCCGGGCCTGGGCGAAGCGGCGCTGCAGGCGCTCCGTCTCGGTGACGTCGACCAGGTCGCGCTGTGCCGCCGCGCGCGCCGACTCGGCCGCGGCGAGGGCGAGATGGGTGTGCGTGTAGTGCTCGCGCGCGGTGGAGCGGGCGGTCGCGGCCCAGGCCAGGACGGCGTCCGCGAGGCCGGGGTCACCGGGGGCCGCGTCGACCGGCGGCAGTTCGACGAGGTCGCCCGCGGCCTGCTGCATGCGGTGCGCCTCGGCGAGCAACGCGGTGTCCCCGGTGGTCACTTGCTTCTCCGCGCCGCGCCGGTCCTCGGCGAGCCGCTGCTCGACGGCGGCGAAGCGGTGCGTGTCGAAGAGGCGGCCGAGGAGCTTGCCGCGCGCCTCCGCGTCGGCGCGCAGGAACCGGGCGAAATCCCCCTGCGGCAGCAGCACCACCTGGCAGAACTGGTCCTTGCTCATGCCGAGCAGCTGGGTGATCTCCTCGCCGATCTCCTGGTGGGAGCGGCTGAGGTCCTTCCACTGTCCCGCCACGGCGTCGTACTCGCGCAGCCAGCTCTGCGCCTTCTCCGTGGTCGTCCCGGTGCCGCGCTTCTTGGGGCGGGCGAACGGCGGCTGCCGGGTGAGCTCCAGGCGGCGGTCCGCGACGGTCAGGTCGAGGACGACCTCGGTGCGCACGCCCGGCTCGGCGTGATCGCTGCGCAGGTTCTGTCCCTGGCCGCTGCCGCTCTGCCGGGCGCCGGGCACGGATCCGTACAGGGCGAAGCAGACCGCGTCGAGGACGGAGGTCTTGCCGGCGCCGGTCGGCCCGTGCAGCAGGAAGAGGCCGGCGGACGACAGCGCGTCGAAGTCGATCTCCTGTGTCCCACCGAAGGGGCCGAACGCCGTGATGCGCAGGGTGTGCAGCCTCACCGGGCGACCTCGCGCACCACGTCGTCGGCGCGGACGGCGTCGAACGCGTCCCGCAGCACCGCCCGCTCGTCGTCGTCGGGCCCGGCGCCCCGGACATGGGTCACGAAGTCCTCCGCGATCTCGTGGTCGTCACGCCCCTTGAGGCGCTCGGCGTAGGTGGCGTCCGGCCGGGTGTCGGCGCGGCGCGGTTCGAAGAGCAGGCTGAGGGTGTGCGGGAAGCGGTCGGTCAGCCGGGCCATGGGGTCGTCGGGCCGGACCGCGTCGGTGAGGGTGGCCTCCACCCAGGACTCCTCGTGGACGGTGAGGTCCGGATCGGCGAGCAGGTCCGCCAGGTCCCCGCGGACACGGGCGAGCGCCCGGGGCACGGGGCAGTCGATCCGCTCGGCGGTGACGGCGCCCGCCTCGTCGAGGTCGACGAGCCACATGCTCTTGCGGTGGTCGGCCTCGGAGAAGGAGTACGGCAGCGGAGAGCCGGAGTAGCGGACGCGCTCGGAGATGACCTGGCTGCCGTGCAGATGCCCGAGCGCCACGTAGTCGACGCCGTCGAAGACACCGGCGGGGACGGCGGCGACACCGCCGACCGTGATGTCGCGCTCGCTGTCGCTCGGCGCGCCCCCGGTCACGAAGGCGTGCGCGAGGACCACGGAGCGGGTGCCGGCGGCGCGCCCGGCGAGGTCGGCGCGGATCCGCTCCATCGCGGCGGCGAGCACCTGCTCGTGGCCCGCCTTGGGGACGCCGAACTCGTCCTTCACGAGCGCGGGCTCCAGATACGGCAGTCCGTAGAAGGCCACGTCCCCGTGGGTGTCCGGCAGGACGACGGGGTCGGCGCAGCGGCTCGGCTGCGTACGGAGGTGGATGCCGGCGCGCCCGATGAGTCCGGCTCCGACACCGAGGCGGCGGGCCGAGTCGTGGTTCCCGGAGATCATCACCGTGGGTACGCCGAGCTCGGCGAGGCGGTGCAGCGCGTCGTCGTACAGCTCGACGGCCGCGAGCGGCGGGACCGCCCGGTCGTAGACGTCGCCCGACACGACCACCGCGTCCACGCCGCGCTCGCGCACGGTGGTGACGAGGTGGCCGATGAACGCGGCCTGGGCGTCGAGCATGCTCACGCGGTGGAACGCGCGGCCCAGATGCCAGTCGGACGTGTGCAGCAGCCTCATGACACACGAGGCTAACCGCTGGGTCGGACATCACGGCCGGAACGGCCGAACCGCCCGGACCGGCCGGACCTGGCACAACGCCCGCCTCGCGCGGACCAGGAACCCGCGTTCCGCATCGTGGACGCGGTTCCGGACGGGCGCGGCCGATGGGGATTCCCTTCCAAGTACCGCTCCGGCATGGGGGTTTCGGCCCGCGCCGGCACTCCGTGGAAGGGATTCCCGACAGCCGCTTCGCCAAAGCCGTCTCGACCGCGGGACCGGCGGCTGGTTCGATCTCGACCATGTCCGACGAACGGCAGGAACTCACACGGCGACGCCACGTCGATCTGTCGCGTGTCTGGAGTGCCGTCTGTCGCCGCGCCGCCGCCTAGGTCGTTTCTGATGGCTCTTGGACGGTGTCGCGGAGCCAGATGACGAGCGCGGTGACGGTGAGGGTGCCGTTGAAGATGTAGTCGCGCTTGTCGTAGCGGCTGGCCACCGACCGGAACTGTTTCCACTTGCTGACGCAGCGCTCGACCGCGTTGCGACGTCGGTACTGGGTCTTGTCGAAGGCGAGTGGACGGCCGCCGGCCCGGCCACGGTTGTGGCGGTTGGCCCGCTGGTCGTCCGGCTCGGCGATGGTCGCCCTGATGCCCCGACGCCGCAGGTGGGCGCGGTTGTCGCGGCTGGAGTACGCCTTGTCGCCGCGCACCCGGTCCGGGCGGCGGCGTGGGCGGCCGGGCCCGCGGCGAAGAACACGCAGCGTCTCCAGCACCGGCAGCAGCATGGGGCTGTCGCCCCGCTGGCCCGGCGAGGTGAGCCAGATCAGCGGGCGGGCCCGGTCGTCGGCCAACAGATGGATTTTCGTGGTCAGTCCGCCCCGCGAGCGTCCCAGTGCCTCCCGCCCATCGGCCTCCACACGCGTCCCGCCCCTTTTCCGGGAAAGTCGCGGGGCCGCCGGTGCCGGGCCCCGGGCGGAGCACCTCAGGTCCCAGGGCTCCGCCCCGCACCGCGCTCCTCGGATCTCCTAGAGCCTGTCCGGCGGATCTTGTCGCGGGCGCGGGGTCTGGCACAGAACGGCACGGGCCACCCGGACGCGACCTGATCCGCCGGACAGGCCTTAGCCGTACGCCTCCCCGCCCAGCTCGAACCCGGCGCTGCCCGCGCTCACGTCCGCCAGCCAGCCCTGGAACCGCTCGACGTCCCCTTCGGGCAGCCCGATCTCGATGGAGACGGCCTCGCCGTAGCGGACGTCGCGGACCTCCCGGCCGGTGGCCCGCAGATCGTTCTCCATCTTTCCGGCCCGCGCGTGGTCGACGGTGACCGTGGCGAGCCGGAATCTGCGTCGGGTCACGGTGCCGAGCGCGTCGAGCGCCTCCCCCACCGCGCCCCCGTAGGCCCGGATGAGCCCGCCGGCGCCGAGTTTCACGCCTCCGTAGTACCGGGTGACGACGGCGACGACGTACCGCATCTCGCGTCGGGTGAGCATCTGCAGCATCGGCACGCCCGCGGTGCCGCCGGGCTCGCCGTCGTCACTGGCCTTCTGCACGGAGGCGTCGGCGCCGATGACGTACGCGTAGCAGTTGTGGCTGGCCGTCGGGTGTTCCTTGCGGATGCGGGCGACGAAGGCCTGGGCCTCCTCCTCCGTCGCGGCGGGCGCGAGCGCGCACAGGAACCGGGAGCGGTTGATCTCTGTCTCGTGCACGCCCTCGCGGGCCACGGTGCGGTACTCGTCCTGCATCGGACCAGCGTATGCGCCGGTGTCGCCGGACTCGCCCCCGCCCAGGGTGCGGGTGAGGATGTGGTGGATACTCGCACGTCGTCAAAGAGAGCCGCCCGACAGGAAGCATCCCCACATGACCGGCACCCCCGCCGAGAGCCCGGCCGCCTCGCCCGCCCCCACGCACCGCTGGCGTTCCTGGCTGCTGGAGGGGCTGAGCGACCGGACGGCCCGCCACCAGGGCCCGCACGGGCATGTTCCGGCGGAGCACCAGGGCCACAAGTGGTGGCGGGTGATGTGCCTGACCGGTGTGGACTACTTCTCCACGCTCGGCTATCAGCCCGGCATCGCGGCCCTCGCCGCGGGCCTGCTGTCGCCGCTCGCGACGCTGGTGCTGATCGCGCTCACCCTGCTGGGCGCCCTGCCCGTGTACCGCAGGGTCGCCAAGGAGTCGCCGCACGGCGAGGGCTCGATCGCGATGCTGGAGCGGCTGCTGCCCTGGTGGGCGGGGAAGCTGTTCGTGCTGGTGCTGCTGGGCTTCGCCGCCACCGACTTCATGATCACCATGACGCTGTCGGCGGCGGACGCGGCGGCCCACGTCGTGGAGAACCCCTTCGCGCCCGAGGCCCTGCACGGCGCGAACACCTGGATCACGCTGGTCCTGCTCGCGGCGCTCGGCGCGGTCTTCCTGAAGGGGTTCCAGGAGGCGATCCGGGTCGCGGTCGTGCTGGTCGCCGCCTATCTCACCCTGAACGTCGTCGTGCTCGTCACGGCCGCCGTCCATGTCCTCACCGCGCCGGTCAAGATCGGCAACTGGTGGGACGCGATGACGGCCGAGCACTCCTCGCCGTTCGTGATGGTGGGCGTCGCGCTGCTCGTCTTCCCGAAGCTGGCGCTCGGCATGTCGGGCTTCGAGACCGGTGTGGCGGTGATGCCGCAGGTCAAGGGCGATGCCTCGGACACCTTCGCCAGACCGGCGGGCCGCATCCGCGACACCCGCAAACTGCTCACCACGGCCGCGCTGATCATGAGCGGCTTCCTGCTGCTCTCCAGCCTGGCGACGACGATCCTGATCCCGCAGGACGAGTTCGAGTCGGGCGGTTCGGCCAACGGGCGTGCGCTCGCGTATCTCGCGCACGAGTACCTCGGCGAGGGCTTCGGCACGGTCTACGACGTCTCGACGATCTGCATCCTCTGGTTCGCCGGCGCCTCCGCCATGGCGGGGCTGCTGAACCTGGTCCCCCGCTATCTGCCGCGCTACGGCATGGCCCCGGAGTGGACGCGGGCCGTGCGCCCCCTGGTCCTCACCTTCATGGCGGCGGCGGTCGCCATCACCCTGTGGTTCAACGCGAACGTCGACGACCAGTCGGGCGCCTACGCGACCGGCGTCCTCGTCCTCATGCTGTCGGCGTCGTTCGCGTCGACGGTCGCGGTGCACCGGCGCGGTCACCGCCGGGCGGCGGTCGGCTTCGGCGTGATCACCGCGGTCTTCGCCTACACGCTCGTCACGAACGTCGTGGAACGCCCCGACGGCATCAAGATCGCCCTGATCTTCATCGTGGCGATCCTCGTCTCCTCCTTCGCCTCCCGGGTGCACCGCGCCTTCGAACTGCGGGCGGGCGCCGTCACCTTCGACGACGCGGCCGTGTCGATCATCGACGAGGCGGCGGCCCGCGGCCCGCTGCGGATCATCGCGAACGAGCCGCAGGAGCACAGCACGGCCGAGTACCGCGACAAGGAGTACTGCCAGCGCGAGGACACGCACATCCCCGAGGGCGGCCCGGTGCTCTTCCTGGAGGTCTTCATCCAGGACTCCTCCGACTTCACCGAGGACCTCGTCGTGCACGGCGACGAGAAGCACGGGGTGCGCCGCCTGCGGGTGCACGGCCCGGGCGTCCCGAACACCGTCGCCGCGGTCCTGATGAACCTGCGCGACCGTACGGGCGAGGTCCCGCACGCCTACTTCAACTGGACCGAGGGCCACCCCGTCAGCCATCTGCTGCGCTTCCTCGTCTTCGGCGACGGCGAGGTCGCCCCGGTCACCCGTGAGGTGCTGCGCCGCGCGGAGCCCGATCCGGAGCGCCGGCCGCGCGTGCACGTCGGCTGAGGATCAGTACGCGACGGGCCAGCCGCTGCTCCAGTCAAGGAGGTTGACGCCGAGCTTCGGTGTGCCGTTGTCGTTGCCGTCGTAGTAGTGGTAGACGATCAGGTCGCCGTCCGCGTCGTTCATGATCGACTGCCCGCCCGGCCCGATGACGCTGCCGTGCGACTCCAGCACGGGCGTGCCGCCGTTGTTCATCAGGGCGACGCCGTTCTTGTCGTAGTACGGGCCCTTGACGCTGCTCGCGCGCCCGACCTTCACCTTGTACGTGGAGGAGGTGCCGGAGCAGCACACGTCGTACGAGGCGAACAGGTAGTAGGAGCCGCCGCGCTTGACGAGGGAGGGGGCCTCGACGGCCTTGGTCCCGCTCGGGCGGGAGGCGAGGGCGTAGCGGGTGGTGTCGCCCGCGTACTGCTTGCCGGTGGACGGGTCGATCCGGATCATCTTGATGCCGGTCCACCAGCTCCCGAACGACAGCCACCACTTCCCGTCGTCGTCGACGAAGAGGTTCGGGTCGATGGCGTTGTAGTCGCTGGATGTGGTGGAGGTCAGGACGATGCCGTGGTCGGTCCACGAGCCGGGCAGTCCGGTGCTGGAACCGGCCAGGCCGATCGCCGACTTGTTGGAGCCGAAGGTCGAGACGGCGTAGTACATCAGGTACTTGCCGCCGTGGTACGAGATGTCGGGCGCCCAGGCCTCGGTGGCGTACGACGACCACCACGACGGCTTGCCGCCGAACGCGTCGGCGCCGGCCGTGAACGCGATCCGGTCGCCCGAGGTACGGGACCCGAGCCCGCCGCCGGTCGCGTACAGCAGGTACTTCCCGGCCGGGGTACGGATCATGGTCGGGTCGTGGACGACGGTGTCGCCGGTCACGTGCCCGGGGTTCGGGTACGCGGACGCGGCCGACGGGACCAGGGCGAGGACGAGGGCCGCGGGGACGGCCAGCAGGGCGGTTCTGGTGCGGCGGGAGGTGCGGCCGGAGGTACGGCGGGAGGTGCGGCTCACGCGGGGCTCCTTGGCGCTGCGGGGACGGCTCGACGGATCCATGTGTCCGAAATCCCGGACAGTGGTCGCGACTTCGGACGGGACCGTAGAATCGAAGGCGTGTTGCGTCAATGGTTTCCGCCGGGCCGGCCGACATCCTGGAATCCGTGGCGTCCCTGAGAGGTTGCCCGGGGACAGGAAGTTCCGCGTCGCTAGGGAGTCAGCATGTACGCCGAACCAGGCACCATCCGGAAGATCCTCACGGAGTCCGGCGACACGTGGGCCGTCGTCGGGCTGTCGTCGAACCGGGCGCGCGCCGCGTACGGGGTCGCCGAGGTGCTGCAGCGCTTCGGCAAGCGGGTCGTCCCCGTGCACCCGAAGGCCGAGACGGTGCACGGGGAGCAGGGCTATCCGTCGCTGGAGGCCGTTCCCTTCCCGGTCGACGTGGTCGACGTCTTCGTCAACAGCGAGCTCGCGGGTCCCGTCGCCGACGAGGCCGTCGCCGCCGGCGCCAAGGCCGTCTGGTTCCAGCTCGGGGTCATCGACGAGGCGGCCTACGAGCGCACCCGCGCGGCCGGCCTGGACATGGTGATGGACCGGTGCCCGGCGATCGAGATCCCGCGGCTCGGCTGAGCGCGGCTCGTCACCGCGCGGGGTCCTCCTCGAAGGAGGCGAAGTAGGCGGCGGCCATGTCCTCGTCCCCGTGCCCCTGGTCGGCGGCGCGGGTCAGCCGGGCCTCGCTCGCCTCGGCGACGTCGAGGCGGACGCCGTGCTGCCGCCCCGCCTCGACGATCAGGCGGGCGTCCTTCGCGGCCGTGGACACCGCGAACTGGGCGGGGGTGAGCCGGTCCTCCAGGACCAGGCCCGCCTTGAGTCGCAGATAGGGCATGTCCAGGCCGCCGCCCGCGATGGCGTCGAAGAAGTTCTGCGGGTCCACGCCGAGCGCCTGCGACAGGGCGAGCACCTCGCCGGCGGCGTTGGTGGCGGCCAGCACCCAGCTGTTGGCCACGAGCTTCAGCCTGGTCGCGGAGCCGGCCGCGCCGTCCTCGCCGGTCCACACGGTGCGCGTGCCGACGGCGTCGAGGACGGGCGTCACGGTGTCCCGGTGCGCGCTCGGGCCCGCGGCGAGGACCAGGAGCTGTCCGGCCTCCGCGGGCTGGCGGGTGCCGAGCACCGGCGCGTCGAAGAGGACCAGGTCGTGGGCGGCGGCGAAAGCGGCCAGGTCGTCGAGCGCGTCGAGGCCCGCGGTGGTCGACTGCAGCCAGGCGGCGCCCGGCCGCAGCCCGTCCGCGGCCTGCCGCATGGTGTCCAGGGCGGCGGGCCCGTCGTAGAGCATCGTCAGGACGATGTCGGCGTCCGCCACGGCCTCGGCCGGGGTGTCGGCGATGTGCACGCCGTCGGCGGCCAGCGGTTCGGCCTTGTCGCGGCTGCGGTTCCAGGCCCGGACGGGGTGTCCGGCCCGTGCGATGTTCCGGGCCATCGCCGCGCCCATGATCCCGGTGCCCAGCACCGCTACGGTCGGCCTGTCGCTCATGGTGTCGTCAGCTCCCTTGTCGTTGCGTGCCGGTCGAGCTTAGGCCCGCGCATCCGGCCGGAAGCGGCTCACCCGGCTCCCGCGCGGCGGGCGAGGCGAAGTTCCGTCATGTAGCGCTTGGTGACATGTCCGCCGTGCCGTCGGTCGATGAGGGCGGCGAGACAGTCGTACAGTCCGGCGCGCGCCGTGGCGTCGAGGTCGCGGTGGCCCGAGTAGGTCGACAGCAGGTCGAGGTACTGCTCTGCCGTGTACGTCGCGTCCCATTCGTAGCGGCGGAAGACGACCGAGGTGAAGGAGTCCGATTCCGCCAGTTCCGCGCTGTCCCTGGGGATCCGCGACGCGGGTTCCAGGGTGATGCCGGGCCGGGTCGTCGGGTCGAACCGCTCGTAGCAGCGCTGGGCCGCGGCGAAGAACGGCTCGGTGCCGCCCTTGATGTGATGGGTCGACACCGTCGCGAGGCTCCCGCCGGGGCGCAGCGCGTCGGCGGCCTTCGCCACCCGGATCCTCGGGTCGATCCAGTGCCAGGACGTCGCCGCGAGCACCAGGTCGAAGGGGTGGGGCGGCAGCGGCCACGTCTCGAACTCGGCGACGACGACCTCCGCCCCGGGACGGTCCGCCAGCTTGCGGCCGGCCACCGCGGCCATCGCGGTGCCGAGCTCCACCGCGACGATCCGGCAGCCGCGCTCGGCGAGCGGCACGGTCATCTGGCCCGTTCCGGGGCCCACTTCGAGGACCCGGCAGCCGGGGCCCGCCCCCGCGAGGTCCGCCAGGTCGTCGTACAGCTGCGGCGGATAGCCGGGCCGCATGCGGTCGTAGAGTTCGGCGTCCTCGGTGAAGGTGCGGCGCAGGCGTTCACGGTCCTGATCGGTCATCCGGGCCACGCTACGGGCCCGCGCCGGGTGCCCGGCTCAGAACCGGACCGGCAGTCCCGCCAGACGGGTCCCGGCCGCTGACCGGGCTGGGTTCCCGCGGCGCACGGGACGGAGTGCGGACGCCGGTCGCGGCCGCTTCGTGATCACTCCTGTCGCGGGCGTCGCGGTCCCGCCCGGGTGAGCGGGGCGGGACCGCACGGCCTCAGTCGGCGAGCCGGTCCAGGCGCAGGGACAGCGCCTTCGCGATCACCTCCACGTGGTCGTCCCGCAGCAACTCCGGGTGCGTGCACGGCAGGTCGTGGTTGGCCACCTCGCCGGTCACGTGCGGGCGCCAGGCCTCGCGGGTCAGCCAGCTCTCCGGGCGGGGCGCCGCCGCCGTGAAGAACAGGACGTCGCCGTCGAAGCGGCGATGGGTGTGGGCGCGCATCATGCGGGCGTGGTTCGGCACGATGTCGACGATGCGGGACAGCGTGCCGTCGGTGAGGCCCGCCAGGGGGCTGCCCGCCGTGCGGAGGGTGGCGAGGACGTCGTCGCGGGTGCGTTCGGTGCCGCGCTCGAATCCGGCCATGCGCAGCACCGCGGTGAGCGCGTCGCCCTCCTCCGGGGCCGGGCGCTCGCGCCACTGTTCCGCGGGGAAGGCGTCCAGGAGCGCGAGGAGGTCGACCCGCTCCCCCGCTTCCTGGAGCAGGACGGCGACGGTGTGCGCGAGGATGCCGCCGACGGACCAGCCGAGCAGCCGGTAGGGGCCGTGCGGCCGGATCTCACGGATGCGGGACACATAGTCGGCGGCCTGCTCCCACAGCGTGGCCGGCAGCGGCGCGTCCGTCGTCAGGCCGCGGGCCTGGATGCCGTGCACCGGCTGGTCCCGGTCGAGACGGGCGGTCAGGCCCGCGTAGCACCAGGAGATGCCGCCCGCCGGGTGGATCGCGAAGAGGGGCGGGCGCTCGCCCTGGGGGCGCAGCGGCAGGATCACGTCGAGGGCGTCGCCGGACACGGGGGACGCATCGGTGGTGCGGGCGGCCAGCGCGGCCGGTGTCGGGGCCTCGAAGAGGGAGCCGATGGTCAGCTCGGCGCCGAGTTCCTCGCGGATCCGGGCGACGAGGCGTACCGCGAGGAGCGAGGTGCCGCCCAGGTCGAAGAAGGCGTCGTCCGGGCCCGCCTGCGCGACGCCGAGGACCTCGGCGAAGAGGCGGGTCAGCGTCTCCTCGCGCCGGTTCGTGGGGCGCCCCGCGGCGCCGCTGCCGGCGAAGACCGGGGCGGGCAGGGCGCCGCGGTCCAGCTTGCCGTTGGGGGTGAGCGGGAAGGCGGGCAGCGGGACGACGGCGGACGGGACCATGTGCTCGGGGAGTTCGCGGGCCAGCGCGGCGCGCAGCCGGACGGGGTCCGCGTCGCCGGTCACGTAGCCGACCAGGCGGTCCTCGCGCACCAGGGCGCAGGCGCCGTCGACGCCGGGCTGCGCCGCGAGCGCGGCCTCGATCTCACCGGGTTCGATGCGCTGGCCGCGCAGCTTGACCTGGTGGTCGGTGCGGCCGAGGTACTCGACCTCGCCGCGCTCGGTCCAGCGGGCGAGGTCACCGGTGCGGTACATCCGGCCGCCCCGGAAGGGGTCGGGGACGAAGCGGTCCGCCGTCAGTTCGTCGCGGTTCAGATATCCGTCCGCCAACTGCCTCCCGGCCAGGTGCAGTTCACCCACGACACCGGGCGGGCACGGCTGTCCGGCCGGGTCGAGGACGTACAGACGGGTGTTCCAGACGGGGCGTCCGATGGGCACCGGGCCCGTGCCGTCCGGCGCGCAGGCGTGGTAGGTGACGTCGACGGCGGCCTCGGTCGGGCCGTACAGGTTGTGCAGCTCGACGCCCGGCAGCGCCCGAGCGAAGGTGCTCGCCGTGTCGCGCGGCAGTGCCTCGCCGCTGCAGAACACGCGGCGCAGCGCCGTCCCGCACGAGGGGGCGTCGGCCTCGGCCAGGAAGACCTGGAGCATCGACGGGACGAAGTGGCAGGTGGTGACGGCCTGTTCACGGATCAGCCGGGCCAGGTAGGCCGGGTCCCGGTGACCGCCCGGCTCGGCGACGACCAGTGTCGCGCCCTGGCGCAGCGGCCAGAAGAACTCCCACACGGACACGTCGAACGACGAGGGTGTCTTCTGCAGCACCCGGCCGTCGGCGCCGATCGGATACGCGTGCTGCATCCAGCGCAGCCGGTTGTCGATCGCCGAGTGCGGCACGACGACGCCCTTGGGGCGGCCGGTCGACCCGGAGGTGTAGATGACGTACGCGGGATGCGCGGGGGTGAGCGCGCGGGCCGGGTCGACCGGGGCGTACGGGGAGACGTCCAGGCCGTCGAGGACCACGAGCGGCGTCCCGCCGCCGGCGGGCAGTCGGCCCGCGCGGTCGGTGACCGCGCACACGGGCCGGGCGTCGTCGAGCATGTACGCGAGGCGCTGCTCGGGATAGTCCGGGTCGAGCGGCAGGTACGCGGCGCCGGACTTCAGGACGGCCAGGAGCGCCACGACCAGGTCGGCGGACCGGGGCACGGAGACCGCCACGATCTCGCCCGGCCGGGCGCCGAGGCTCTGCAGGTGCCGGGCCAGCCGGTTGGCGCGGGTGTCGAGTTCGGCGTAGGTCAGGGTGGTGTCGCCGTGGACCAGCGCCACCGCGTCCGGGGTGCGGGCCGCCTGCGCGCCGATCGGTCCGATGAGGGTCGTCGGGGGCAGGGCGCGTTCCGTGCGGTTGAACTCATCGATGACCAGGGCGAGTTCGGCCGGTGTCGCGATGGGGTGGCCGGCGAGCGGGGTGTCGGGGTCCGTGCGCGCGAGGCGTCGCAGGAGGTCGACGAACCGGGCCTGGTGCGCGGCGAGGTCGTCGTCCTCGTACAGGGCCGGGTTTCCGTCGTGGTCGATGCGCAGGCCGCGGCCGTCGGCGCGGTCGTAGATGTTGACGGTGAGGCCGTCGACCGGGCCCGCCGACAGGTTGTGGGCCCGCGCCGGGGCGCCCGCGAAGTCGGTGGCGTAGTCGAACGGCATGACGTTGACGAGCGGGCCGACGAGGCCGCGGTTCTCGCCGAGCAGGCCGAGGTCGCGGCGGATGTCCTCGTAGCGGTAGCGCTGGTGGCGCCGTGCCTCGCGTACGCCCAGGACGACGTGGCGGACGAGCTCGGTGAAGGTCGCCTCCGGGGTGACGGTCAGGCGCAGCGGCAGCACGTTCATGACCATGCCGGGCACGCGCAGGGCCACCGAGCCCATGCGGCCCATCATCGGCAGGCCGAGGACGACCTCGGTGCGGCCGGTGGCCCGCGCGGTGTACAGGGCCTGCGCGGCGATGAACACGTCGGGCCAGGTGGCGCGGGTGCGTGCGGCGAGTTCGCGCAGCTGTTCCGTCGTGTCCGGCGGCAGCTGTGTCGTGCGGCGGCGGAAGGTGCGCGACGGCAGGGCGCCGCGGCCCGAGAGACGCGATGCCTCGGGCCGGTCGGCGAAGGCCGCGCTCCAGTGCGCGCGGTCGGCCGCGTGGTCCGGCGACGACCGGTACTCGGCGTCGAGCGCGAGCAGGTCGGCCAGCGTCTCGAACGGGCGCGGGCCGGGGTCGGTGCCGTTCACCAGCGCCGTGTAGACCTCGGCGGTGCGGCGCACCAGCAGGGAGTGCCCGAAGCCGTCGATGACGAGGTGATGGACGCGCTGGTACCAGAACCAGCGCCGCTCCCCCACCCGGAAGAGGGCGTGCGCGAACAGCGGCCCGGCCGCCAGGTCGCAGGGCCGGTCGAGATCCTCGCGCATCCAGGCGAGCGCCTGTTCCGCGTCCAGGTCGCGGCGCACGGTGAGCGGCAGCTCGACGAAGGCGGAGATCCGTTGGCGCGGCCCGTCGGGGGTGTCCTCGACGCGGACGCGCAGGGCGTCGGTCTCGGCGATGACGCGGCGCAGTGCGGCGGCGAAGACGGCGGGGTCGAGCTCCCCGTCGATCTCCAGGTACTCGGCCGTGTTCTGCGCGGGGCTGAGCGGATCGAGGGCCTGGGCGAACCACATGCCGGACTGGGCGGCGGTGAGCGGCAGGACGAGGTCACGCATGCCGGTGTCCTCCCTGATGACCACGGTCATGCGGCGGCCACCCCCAGCAGCGCGGCCCAGGCGTCCACGGCGGGCTTCTCGGCGAGGTCGACGAAGGAGGCGGTGACGCCGTGGTCGCGCCGCCAGCGTTCCAGGAGGGTCATGATGCGGACGGAGTCGAGGCCGTGGTCGACGAGGTTCTCGTCGACGGGGATGTCGGCGGGGTTCTCGCCGAGGCAGTCGGCGACGTCGGCGCGGATCTGTTCCACGGTGAGGGTCATGCGGTGCGTACCTCCTCGATGAGGGCGTCGGTGGTGGTGACGACGGCGCAGCGGCCCGCCGCCCAGCGCAGGGCCATGGCGTGGTCCTCGCGGGTGAAGTCGGCGACGGCGTCGGCGACGACGAACGCCTGGATGTCGCGCATCCAGGCGTCGGCGGCGCTGATGAGGACGCCGATGTGGGCGTAGACGCCGACGACGACCAGCTGGTCGCGGCCCGACTCCCGCATCAGCGACTCGAGTTCGGTGCGCACGAAGGCGCTGTACTTCCACTTGGTGAGGACCGTGTCGCCGGCCTCGGGCGCGACGGCCTCCGGCATGGCGAGCGCCGCCGGGTCGTCGGCGACGCCGGGCCCCCAGAAGTCGAGTTGCAGTCCGCGTTCCTCGGGTGTCTGGCCGCCGCGCTGCGCGGAGTAGAAGACGGGGATGCCGAGCCGCCGGCTCTCCTTGAGGAGCCGGACGGTGTTGTCGAGCATGCCCGTCAACGGCTCCGCGTTCTGGGGGTACTTGGCGAGGAAGTGGTGCTGCAGGTCGTGGACGAGCAGGACGGCGCGCGCGGGGTCGACGGTCCAGGTGACGCGGTTGGCCGGCAGCTCGTCCGGGCGGGGCAGGGGGTAGGCGGCGATGGCGGGCAGTGCCATGGTGGGGGCCTCTCAGTGCTGTTCGGCGGCGGACCGCTGCTGCTTCTTGCTGACCTTGCCGATGCCGGTCTGCGGGAAGACGTCGACGAACTCGACGAGGTCGGGGACCTTGTACGCGGCGATCCCCCGTTCCCGCACGAACCGCTTCACGGCGACGGGCTTGAGCGGTTCGGCGCCCTCGCGCAGGATCACGTAGGCCAGGGAGCGCTCGCCGAGGTACGCGTCGGGCACGGCGACGACCGAGACGTCGTGGACCGCGGGGTGGGCGAGGATGATGTTCTCGATCTCCTCGGGGGCGACCTTCTCGCCGCCCCGGTTGATCTGGTCCTTGGCCCGGCCCTCGACGACCAGGTGCCCGGTCGGGGTGCGGCGCACGATGTCGCCGGTGCGGTAGAAGCCGTCGTCGGTGAAGGCGCGGGCGTTGTGCTCGGGGGCGCGCCAGTAGCCGCGGATCGTGTACGGACCCCGGGTCAGCAGATGGCCGAACGCGCCCTCGGGGACGTCCTCGTCGGCGTCGTCGACGATGCGGATCTCGTCGTCCGGGGAGATCGGCAGGCCCTGCGTGGTGACGACCGTCTCCGGGTCGTCGTCCAGGCGGGTGTAGTTGACCAGGCCCTCGGCCATGCCGAAGACCTGCATGAGCGGGCAGCCGAGCGCGGGCGTGAGGCGACGGGCGGCCGCCTCGCTGTACTTGGCGCCGCCGACGAGGATCAGCTCCAGAGAACTCAGGTCGTACCGCGTATCGGGCCCTGCCCCCGTCCACACGAGGGCGAGCGGCGGGACGAGGCCCGTCATGGTGATCCGCTCCGCCGCGACGAGCGGGAACGCCGTCTCGGGGTCGGTGCCCGGGGACATCACCACGGTGCCGCCCGCGTACAGCACGCCGAGCCAACCCGGCGAGCTCATGGGGAAGTTGTGGGCGGCGGGCAGGACGACCAGGAAGCGGGTCCCGGCGTCGACGCCGCAGATCTCGTTCGAGCCCCACAGCGAGTACAGGTAGTCGTCGTGGGTGCGCGGGATCAGTTTGGGGACGCCGGTGGTGCCGCCGGAGAGCTGGAGGAAGGCGAGGTCATGGGGCTCGGGCCCGCGGTCGAGCGCGGCCGGTTCGCCGAGCACGTCCGCCAGGGGCGTGTGCTCCCCCGCCTCTCCGGCGACGAAGACGTGGCGCAGGCTCGGCGTGTTCTGCTTGACGCGGGCGGCCAGTTCGCGGTGGTCGAAGCCCGCGTGCCGGTCGGGTATGACGTAGGCGACGGCCTCGGCGAACGAGCAGAAGTAGGCGATCTCCGTCTCGCGGTGGGCGGGCAGCGCGTACACGGGCAGGGCGCCGATCCGGAAGAGGGCGAAGACGACCTCGACGAACTCGCCGACGTTCGGGAGCTGGACGACGACGCGGTCCCCCGTGCCGATGCCCCGGGCGGCGAACCCGGCCGCCAACTCCTCGGCCCGCTCGTGGAGTTCACGGTAGGTCCAGGTGCGGCGGGCCGGCGCGGGATCGACGAGGGCGATGCGGTCGGGGTGGGAGTCGGCGCGCTCGCGCAGCATGCCGGGGAAGGTCTCGCCGCGCCAGTAGCCGGCGGCCCGGTACCGCTCGGCGAACTCGGCGGGCCAGGTGGGCGCGTCCGGGACCGTGGAGGCGGCGGTCTTCACAGGCTCGCCCCCACGGCGTTGAGGAACGTTCGGAATTTGGCGCCGGTCTCGGCGGTCTCGGCCTCCGGTGACGAGGCGGCCACGACACCGGCGCCGGCGAACAGGCGGAGCAGTCCGCCCTCGGCCTCGGCACAGCGGATGGTGACGACCCATTCGCCGTCGCCGTCCGCGTTCTGCCAGCCGACCATGCCGGTGTACGCGCCCCGGTCGAACGGCTCGGAGTCCGCGATCACCGCGCGGGCCACATCCGTGGGGGTGCCGCAGACGGCCGGGGTCGGGTGCAGTGCCGAGGCGAGGTCGAGGGCGGTGGTGGCGGTGTCGGCGAGCTCCCCGGTGACGGTGGTCGACAGGTGCCACATCGCGGCCGTACGCACCAGGGTGGGGCGCTCGGGGACGTCGAGGCGGCTGCAGAACGGGGCGAGCGCGGCGCGTACGGCGGCCACGACGACGGCGTGTTCGTGCAGGTCCTTCGGGGACTCGAGGAGCGCGGCGGCGCGCCGGACGTCCTCGGCGAGGTCGGCGCTGCGGGGCGCGGACCCGGCGAGCGGGTTCGCGGTGAGGGTCGGTCCGCGCCGGGCGACGAGGAGTTCGGGGCTCGCGCCGATGAGCGTGCGGCCGGCGCCGCTGGGCACGGCGAACGTGTAGCCCGCGGGGTCGCGGCGGGCCAGGCGGCGCAGCATCGCGGGCAGGTCGGGGGCGACCGGGCCGGTCAGTTCGAGGGTGCGGGCGAGGACGACCTTGTCGAACTCCCCGGCCCGCATGCGGGCGACGGCCGCGGCGACCGCGGCGCCGTACTCCTCGGCGGCGGGCACCTCCCTGACCTGCCAGTCGGCCGCGTTCTCGGGGGGCGGCACGGGCAGGGCGATCAGCGGGTCCTCGCGCAGCGGCGGCGCCCAGCGCACGTTCTCCGGGACGGTGAGGGCGGGCGGCGCGGCGGGGTCGAACGGCAGGGCGCCCATGACGACGGGGTCGGGGTGGCCCGCGCGGCGGCGGTCGTCGAGGAGGGCGCGCACCCGCTGGCCCAACGGCCTCTCGTCGTGCGGGAGTTCGGCGGCGATGCCGTGGCCGAGGAGGGTGCGGTGGGGCGTGGCGAGGAAACGGTCGGAGTGCGGGCGGTAGTCGTCGAGGAGGGCGGTCGCTGTGCCGGTCACCTCCGGTGGGGTGGTGACGGGTTCGTGGACGGACGTGGTCATCGTTGCCTCCTGGGTGTGGGGGTGGAGTGGGGGCGCGGGAGCGTGGGGGCGGGGGTCGGTGCGCCCTTTCGCCGTGGCGGGTGCGGGTGCGTGGGGCGGGTGCGGGTGCGTGGGGCGGGTGCGGGTGCGTGGGGCTTCTCGCGCAGTTCCCCGCGCCCCTGAAGGCTGCGGCTTCGCCGCTCGCCTTCATCGATGGGAGATGGCGCACGCAGTGCGCATCTCCAGGGGCGCGGGGAACTGCGCGACCAGCCGCCACCCACCCGCACCCGCCGAACAAGCGCCCCCGGCGGACGAGAAGGCGGACCCCGCTACCCGCGGAGCGTCGCGCCGCCGTCGACGTACAGGTCGTGGAGCGTGATGTGCCGGGCGCGGTCGGAGGCGAGGAACGCCACGGCCTCCGCGATGTCGGCCGGGTCCGCGATCCGGCCGAGCGGGATGCCGGTGCGGTGGGCTCCGAGGTCGCCCTCGATGACGGAGCGCCGGGCCGCCTCGATGTCGGCGCCGGACTCCGCCCACATGCCGCGCTGCATGTCGGTGAGGGTCGAGCCGGGACAGACGGTGTTGCAGCGCACGCCACGCGCGGCGACTTCGAGGCCGAGGCATTTGGTGAACATCGCGGTGGCGGCCTTCGACGCGGCGTACGCGGACATGCCGGCGCGGGGGATGCCGGCCGCGTTGGAGGCGACGGTGACGATGCTGCCCGCGCCGCGTGCGCTCATCCGGCGGGCGGTGGAGCGGGAGACGTGGAAGACGCCGTTGGTGTTGACCGCGAAGGTGGCGGCCCAGTCCTCGTCGCTGAGCTCGACGGCGGGTGCGCTGCGCAGGATTCCGGCGACGTTGACCGCGATGTCCAGCGGTCCGAGCGTGTCCTCGGCGGCGGCGACGAGGGTCTCGACGGCGGTGGCGTCGGTGACGTCGAGCGGGCGGGCGACCACGTGGTCGCCGTCGTACCGTGCCGCGACCTTCTCGGCGGCGAGGCCGTCGAGGTCGGTGGCCAGAACGCGGGCGCCGCGCCCGGCGAGCGCGGCGACCACCGCCTCGCCGATGCCCCGGCCCGCCCCTGTGACGAGGGCGATCCGGCCGGCCAGTTCTCCCGCGGAGATGTCGGCGTGTACCTGACCGGATATCACTTGGCGAGCGCCCCCTTGAGGTCGTCGAGGACGATCTGCGCGGAGAGCGGGCCGCCGGCGCTGTTCCAGGCCGAGCCCTCGACGACCACGACGTGCTGGTCCTTCTCGGCGTGCAGCTTGGCGAAGTTGGTGACCTTCTGCGCCTCGCCGTACGCCTTCTCGCCGTCGGCCTTGTCGCCGAGCGTCCCGAAGAACAGCCAGTCGCCGTCGATGGTGTCGAGCTTCTCCAGGGAGACGGGCTCGCTGTGGCCGGTGCTCGCGCCCTGCTGGTCCTTCGGCCGGGTCGTCCCGAGCGCCTTGAGGGTGGAGGCGACGACGCCGTCGCCCTTGCCGACGACCGAGGGCGCGCCGTCCTGCCAGCGGATCACGGAGACGGACGTGCCGGCGTTGTCGCCGAGCCGCTTCTTGACGTCGGCGACCTCGCTGTCGAAGTCCGTCAGCCACTTCTCGGCGTCGGCCTTCTTGTTGAGGGCGTCGGCGGTGTCGGTGAAGGACTTCTTCCAGTCCTCGTTGAGCTTGGCGGTGACGACGGTCGGCGCGATCTCCTGGAGCTTGTCGACGGTCTTCTTCGCGCCGGTCGTCTCGTCGAGCAGGATCAGGTCGGGCTGGAGCGCGGCCAGTTTCTCCATGTCGGCCTCGGCGACGGTGGCGACGACCTGCGCCGTGGACGCCTTGTCGGCGAGGTAGGTGGAGACGCCCCGCTGGCCGCGGCCCGCGGTCACACCGACCGGTTCCATGCCGAGGGCCAGCGTGGCGTCGGTGGTCGGCTCGCTGAGCGTGACGACCTTCTGCGGGTCGCTGGGCACCTTGACCTCGCGGCCCTGGGCGTCGGTGATCTGTCGCGTGGTGGCCGCCGCCTTGTCCTTGCCGCCGCTGTCACTGTCGTCGCCGTTGTCGCTGCCGCAGGCGCTGAGGAGCAGGGCTCCCGTGACGGCGGCGGTGCAGGACAGCAGGACCGCGCGGCGGGAGGTTCGGTTGGAGGACATGTGCGTGATGCTCCTAAGGGCAAGAAGAGTGGAACGGTGGCGCGTGGGGACTAGTGGGTCCTGCCGGGCCCGGGGCCCAGCAGGCGGATGAGGGTGTCGGCCAGGGCGACGTGCCAACAGGCGTAGACGTGCCCGCCGTTGAACTCGCGCCGGGTGACCTGGTAGCGGGCCGAGTGCAAGGTGTCGTAGAGGGCCCTGCAGTGGTCGACCATCGCGCCTTCGTGCAGGCCGACGTCGAGGTGGACGGTGACGGGCCGCGGCTCGGCGGCGGCGTACCGGGCGACGAGCCAGGGCACCCCGAAGACGTGTTTCTGCGGTACGTCCGACGGCAGTCCGGGCCGCCACCACAGGGACGGCGACTGGGCGATCACGTGGCCGAACCGGTCGGGGCGCAGATGGCCGGCGTGCAGGGCGGCCATGCCGCCGAGGCTCTGGCCGGCGACGACGGTGCGGGCCGGGTCGGCGGTGACGGGCCAGCGGCCGGCCGCCCAGGGCAGGAGTGCGTCGGCGAGGAATTCCACGAAGGCGTCCCGCGCGCCGAGTTCGCGGTTCCGGGTGGCGCGGTCGACGGCGTCGGGCGCGAGCACGGCGAGCGGCGGCAGCTTCCCCTGGGCGATCAGCGCGTCGAGGGTGTGCTGCAGTCCGATGCGGCCGAGCCACATGTCGCCGTCGCAGAGGACCAGGACGGGCAGCGGGTCGTCGTCGGGGCGGCGTCCGGGCGGCAGGTAGGTCCAGACGTCGCGGTGTCCGCCGAGCGGCGGGGCAGCCGTGCGGTGCCGCTCGACGCGACCGGCCGGTATCGCGCCGGGCGGGCGCGTCCACGCCTCGGCGGGCGCGTCCGGCAGGGCGAAGACCGATGTGTCGGCCGCGGTCCAACGGGTGGGCAGGGATCGGGGGTTGAGCGGGTCGCGGGAGGCGTGCACGGCGAGGGAGCGCAGGCGCGTCTGGAGGATGCCGGGATCGGCGGGCGGCTCCTTGGCGGAGATGTCGGCGGCGAGGCGGTAGGTGCCGCGGTGGTCGGCGCGCAGCCGCAGTCCGAGGTGCCAGATGTCGGTGCCGGCGGCGCGCTCCAGGAGGGATCCGGCCAGGTCGTCGCGGTCGACGAGCCGGTTGGCCAGGAGCAGCACCTGGCGGGTGGCCCGGTGGCCGCGCCACAGGAAGGTGACGGCCCGGTGGTCGGGCTCGCCGTCGAGCTCCTCGACGAGTGGGGTGCCGAGGGCCGTCACGTCCTGCCAGAACTCCTCGGCGAGGCGGGCCCGTCCGGCGTCGTCGGCCCCGGTCAGGCACTCCAGGAGGTGCGCGACGCGCGGTCCGGTGACGCGGATCGGCCGGTGGTCCGACAGGGCGGCGGGGTCCGCGGTCTGGACGCGCATGGCTCCTCTTCCTCCGGTCCGTCAACGACCAGGCGTTTTCGTCAACGTAATTGTTAGCAGACTTAGTAAGGTTAGCCTAAGCTAATCACATGCTGACTGGAACGCGTCCCCGCCCGGGAGAAACACCGCGACTCTCGGCCACACCCCGCAGTCGTCCCCCACGGGTCACCGGTCTGGTCCTCGGTGTGGTCCTCCTCCTCGCGGCGTGCGCGTTGTCGCTGGCCGTGGGCGCGGAGCACATTCCGCCGGGCGACGTGTGGTCCGGCCTGTTCTCGCCCTCGGACTCCCGGTTCGAGAACATCGTGAGAGAGCTGCGGCTGCCGCGGACCCTCATCGGGATCGCCGTCGGCGCGGCGCTCGGTCTGGCCGGCGGCGTGATGCAGGTCCTGACCCGCAACCCGCTCGCCGACCCGGGCCTGTTGGGCGTGAACGCGGGGTCGTCGGCCGCCGTCGTCACCGCGATCAGCGTGTTCGGCATCACGTCGTTCACCGGATACCTGTGGTTCGCGCTGCTCGGCGCGGCCGTCGCGGCCGTGCTCGTGAACGCGCTGGGCGGCACCCGCGCGGCGACCCCGGTCCGCCTCGCCCTCGCGGGCACCGCCGTCAACGCGGCCCTGTTCGGCTACGTGAACGGCCTGCAGCTGTGGGATCTGAGCACCCTCGACTCGATGCGCCACTGGTCCGTCGGCACGCTCGAGAAGCGCGACCCCGAACTCCTGCTCACCGCTCTGCCGTTGCTGATCGCCGGCGCCCTGCTGGCCTTTGCCCTGGCCCGGCCGCTCGGCGCCCTCTCGCTGGGCGAGGACCATGCCCGCGCGCTCGGCACCTCGGTGCGGCGCACCCGCGTGCTGTCCATCGTGGCCCTCACCCTGCTGTGCGGCAGCGCCACCGCCGTGTGCGGGCCGATCGGCTTCGTCGGCCTGATGGTCCCGCACGCGGTCCGCGCGTTCACCGGCCCCGACCCGCGCTGGATGCTCCCCTACTGCGCCCTGTTCGCACCCGCCCTGCTGCTCGTGGCCGACGTGATCGGCCGGATCGTGGTGCCGCCGTCCGAGATCCAGGCGGACATCGTCACCTCGTTCCTCGGTGGCCTGCTCTTCATTCATCTCGTCCGCCGGCGGAAGGTGGCCCAGCTGTGACGACCCTGGTGAAGGACGGACAGCGGCCGGTCCGCGCCGAGTGGCGCCGGGGCCGGCTGCGCGCGGGGCGCTGCTCGCTCCGCTTCGACCCGCGCACGGTGCTCGTCTGCCTCGCGCTGATCGCGGTCACGGCGTGCCTGGTGGTGCTCTCCGTCGGCACGGGCACCTACGAGCTGTCGCCCGCACAGGTCCTGCGGACGTTCGCCGGGAACGGGCCGCCCGGCGCCGAGTTCATCGTGCTGGACCTCCGGCTGCCGCGGGCCCTCGTGGCCGTCCTGGTCGGTTTCGCGACGGGGATGGCCGGCGCCGTCTTCCAGTCACTCACCCGCAATCCGCTGGGCAGCCCGGACATCATCGGGTTCGGCAACGGCGCGTCGGCGGGTGCGCTCGTCGCGATCATCTTCCTGAACGCGGGTGCGCCGCAGACCGCCCTCGGCGCGCTGCTCGGCGGTTTCGCCACGGCCGCGGCGGTCTATCTGCTGGCCTGGCGCCGCGGTGTGCACGGATACCGGCTCGTGCTCGTCGGCATCGGCGTGTCCGCGGTGCTCCGGGCCGCGACGAGCTTCCTCTACATCCGTGCCGACATCGGCAAGGCGGCGCAGGCGGCGAGCTGGATGATCGGCTCCCTCAACGACCGCGGCTGGAGCGAGGTGCGGACGGCCGCGCTCGGCCTGGTGGCCTGTGTTCCCGTCGTCCTGGTGTACGGGCGGCGGCTGACCATGCTGGAGATGGGCGACGACACGGCGGGCGCGCTCGGTGTGCCGCCCGAGCGCAGCCGCCTGATCCTGCTGTGCGCGGGCACCGGCCTGACCGCGATGGCGGTGGCCGCGGCCGGTCCGATCCCGTTCCTCGCGATGGCCTCGCCCCAGCTGGCCCGCCGCGTCACCCGGGCGGCGGGTCCGAACGTGCTGCCCTCCGCGTGGACGGGTGCCCTTCTGGTGACGGCCGCGGACCTGGTGACGCAGCGCGTGACCGGTTCGGCGCTGATGCCGGTGGGCGTGGTGACCGGGGTCGGCGGCGGCCTGTTCCTGGCGTGGCTGCTGTTGCGGGAGCGCAGGGCGCAGCATGTGTGACCGGAAGGTCCTGACCGGAGCCCGCTCGGCGCCCCGGCCGGGCGTACGGGCCGCCTGGTGCGAGGAGTTCGTCGCGCGTGCCGTACGCGACGGGTCGGCCGGCGTCCGACGGCCTGGCGGCCACCTTCGCCGGGGGCCGCGTGCCGGTGCCGTGGCACAGGAGCGCGCCCCACGGCACGAGGCCGTGGGGCGCGTGGGTGACCGTCCGGTCACGGC
Source organism: Streptomyces sp. YJ-C3 (assembly GCF_053891275.1). Lineage (NCBI taxonomy): Bacteria > Bacillati > Actinomycetota > Actinomycetes > Kitasatosporales > Streptomycetaceae > Streptomyces > Streptomyces sp. YJ-C3. Next base: position 5,813,786 of record NZ_CM132685.1, read on the forward strand.
GTCACGTCCGTGACCTTCCACCGTTGGTTCGCCCCGGAGTTGGGCTGATACGTGGTGACGGCAGCGCCGTCGTGCGTGGCCTGCCCGCCGACTTCGAGGAGCTTGCCGGTCCCTGCGTTGACGAGGGTGTACGTGCCGTCGCCGGTCGACGACAGGATCCATCGGGCCGCCGCGTCACGCCGTCCGGTGTTCGGCTCGACGACCGGTACGTCGTCGCGTACGGCGAGCCGCTTGCCGCTCGCCGCGCCGGCGAACACGTACTGCTTCCGGTTGTCCGCGCTCCGGCCGCTGATCTGCCGCAGCGTCCACCGCTGCCCGGCGCCGGACGCCCCGGCCCTGATGACGAGCCCGCCGCCGTCGTCGGCGACCGTGAGGTCCTTGCCGCTCTGCACGCCGGTCAGCTCGTACGTGTGCCCCTTCCGCAGCGTCGCCGCGTCCTTCGCGACGCCGGACACCCCGTCGACCACGAACGAGGTCACCGACTGCGCCGGCACCGTGAACGTGGCCTTCTTGCCGCGGACCGGGACGGCCGCGTGCCGCTGGAGCTTGCCGTCGGCGCTGGTCACGACCGGGGTGACGGTGGCGCCGTGGCGGATCTTCGCGAACGTGGACAGGTCCAGCGTGACCGTACGGGCGTCGGTCGTGCGGTTGACGTGGACGACCGTCGCCCCCTTGCCGTTCTCCGGGACGGCCGCGGCGCTGCTGGTGTCGTCGACCTTGACCAGGCTGTCGCCCGGCCGGATGTAGTGCGTGAAGTTGCGGGCGGTGTCGAACTTGGTGTTGGTCCGGACCGGGCAGGACGCGAGGGTGTCCTTCGCGGTGCAGCTGAAGGGGAGCTGGATCTCGCCCCAGTTGCCGCCCTTCGCTGACTCGCCGCCCGGCTTCATGTTGTCGTGGTCCTCGACGGGCTGCCAGAAGACCCAGGCGGTGGGCTCCAGTTCGCGCAGGTCGTCGACCATCTGCTGGGCGAGCCCGAGGCCCGGCCGCATGTCGGTGAAGGACTGCCCGTCGCCCCAGTCGCCCTCGACCTCGCTCATCCACAGCGGCTTGTCGGCCGCCTTGGCGAGATTACGGACCGTGGTGCGGCCGCCGGTGCCGTACGTGTGGACGTTCATCTGCCCGACGAGGCCCTTCACGTCGGCCGGGTAGCTGTTCCAGTTCGTCGCGAAGATGCCCGGGTTGGTCTCGTCCATCGCGGCGATCTCCGCCCCGGTCCCGGCCTTCTTCAGGGCGGGCGCGAGGGCCTTGATGACCTTCTGCTGGAGCTCGGGACCTATGTGCGCGCCTTCCTGCCGGCCGCCGGTCGGCTCGCCGTCGGCACCCAACTGCGTGCCCCAGTAGCCGGTGTTGGGCTCGTTGAACGGATCGACGGTGTCGACCTTGATGCCCTCCGCCTTCTCCAGTCGCTCGGTGACTGCGGCGACGTACGCCGCGAAGTCGTCGACCGATCCGGTCTTGAGCTGGTCCTTGTTCGCGTCGAGGTTTCCGGAGACGTAGCCGCTCTCCGTCATGAAGTACGGCGGGGAGTTGCTGAACGTCTCCCAGTGATCGATGTCGTCCTTGATGCGGTTCACCCACCAGCGCTGGGTGGCGTCGGCGTCCGGGTTCCAGTCCGCCGGGTCGTCGGCGTTCCACCAGTCGGTGTCCTGGCGCGTGGTGCCCGCGGGCGCCTGCCACCAGCCCTCGACCGCACCGCCCGCCCTCAAGTAGTCCCGTACATCGGGGGCGTTGCCGCCGCCGATGTTGTAGCGGGCGATATTGAGGGCGAGCCCGTCGTCGCCGAAGAGCAGGTCGGCGAGCTTCTCCCGGATCTCCTTCGGGTAGCCGCCGGTGACGTTCGCGAACCAGACGAGGCTGGTGCCCCAGCCCTCGAACCGCTGCTGCCGGTACGAGGGATCGGGGGTGACCGTGACCGCCGCGGGCGCCGCGGTCACCGGCGGCGCGGTGGTCAGGGCGGCCCCGGAGACCAGGGCGGCGGCGCCGACGAGGCCGAGGAAACGTCTTGTGCGGGTACGGCGTGCCAACGTGCTCTCCCCACTCATGGCTACGGGCGGAAAGTTGGTGCTGCGGTGGTGGTGCGGCTCAGCGGGCGGGCTGCCGGAGCACGGCGACTTCGCGCGACGGCAGGACCAGCGCGTCGCCCGGCTCCGGGCCGACGAGCACGTCACCGGTGATCCCGGGCAGCTCCACCGGCTCGTCGCTCCGGTTGACCAGGAAGAGGTAGCGGCTCTCGCCGTCGCGGCGTACCGCCGTCTCGACCGATCCCCGTGCCTCCGCCGGGAGTTCACTGCTCACTCCGGCCGGTGCGAGCAGGCCGGGCAGCAGCGCGGCGAGGCCGTCGGCACCGAGGCGCGTGGAGACGTAGGCGGCCGAGCCCCGGCCCGTGCGGCGGCGGGTGACCGCCGGCCGGGAGGCGTAGGCACCGGTCCGGTAACCGGCCAGCACCTCGACGTCCGTGCCGGTGACGGAGATCCGGTCGGTCCACAGGCTGCCGGTGGTGCCGTTGTCCAGGTCGACGGTGTCGCCGTCGAGCAGCGGCCCGAACTCCTCGATCCGGATGCCGAGCACGTCGCGCAGGGCGCCCGGGTAGCCGCCGAGCCAGACGTGGTCGTTCTCGTCGACGATCGCGGAGAAGTACGTGGTGACGAGGTGGCCGCCGCCCTCGACGTACCGGGTGAGCTCCTTGGCGAGCGGCTGCGGCACCACGTGCAGCACGGGCGCGATCACGACGTCGTACGCGGACAGGTCGGTGCGGTGCGCCGGGACGACGTCGGCGCGGATGCCGAGACGGTGCAGCGCCGAGTACCAGTCGAGGGCCTCACGGTGGTAGTCGAGGCGCGAGCTGGGGTGGGAGTCCTGCTCGCTGGTCCACCACGAGTCCCAGTCGAAGAGGATCGCCACCCGGGCGGGCTCGCGCTCGCTGCCCGCAACCGGGGCGAGCGCGTCGAGGGTGCGGCCCAGCTCGACCACGGAGCGGAAGAGTTCGCTGTCGGCGCCGGCGTGCGGCACCATCGCCGAGTGGTACTTCTCGGCGCCCGCCACCGACTGGCGCCACTGGAAGAAGCAGACGGCGTCGGCGCCGTGCGCCACGTGCAGCAGCGAGTCCCGGGCGAGCTCGCCGGGCAGCTTGGGTACGTTGACGGGCTGCCAGTTCACCGCGCTGGTGGAGTGCTCCATCAGGAACCAGGGGCGATGGCCGGCGATGCCGCTGCTGAGGTTGGCGGAGAAGGACAGCTCGTCGCGGTCCTGCGGGCCGGGGATGACGTAGTGGTCGTTGGCGACGAAGTCGACCTCGCCCGCCCAGTCCGCGTAGTCCATGCCCTTGGTGCCGCCCATCACCATGAAGTTGGTGGTGACGGGCGTGTCCGGAGTGAGTTCGCGCAGGATCGCGCGCTCGGCGAGGAGATGGTCCTTGAGCGCGTCCGACGAGAAGCGCTTGAAGTCGAGCTGCTGGGTGGGGTTCGGGTGCGAGGCGGCGAGCCGTGGCGGCAGGAGCTGCTCCCAGTCGCTGTAGCGCTGGGACCAGAACGCCGTCCCCCAGGCAGTGTTGAGGGCGTCGAGCGTGGTGTAGCGGCGGCGCAGCCAGGCCCGGAAGGCGCGGGCCGCGTCGTCGGAGTGGTCATAGACGTTGTGGCAGCCCAGTTCGTTGTTGACGTGCCAGGCGACCAGCGCCGGATGGTCGGCGTAGCGGGACGCGATCTTGCGGACGAGGTCCAGCGCGTGCGCGCGGAAGACGGGCGAGGTGGGCCGCCAGTGCTGGCGGGCGCCGGGCCACAGCGTCTCTCCGCTCGCGGTGACCGGCAGGATCTCCGGGTGCGCGGCGGTCAGCCACGGAGGCGGCGACGCGGTGGCCGTCGCCAGGTCGACGCCGATGCCGCCCGCGTGCAGCAGGTCCATGATCTCGTCGAGCCAGCCGAAGTCCCAGGTGTCGGCGGCGGGTTGGATCCGGGCCCAGGAGAAGATGGCGAGGGAGACGACGTTCACCCCGGCCTCGCGCATCAGCCGGATGTCGTCCGCCCACACCTCCCGTGACCACTGCTCGGGGTTGTAGTCGGCGCCGTAGCCGAGGCGCCGGGTGCCGTCCGAGCCCTTCGCGTACGGGAAACGGGAGGTGAGGGGGGCGGTCATGCAGGTCCTTTCGGAAGAGCGGGACGGAGGGAGGGCTACTTCTCGACCGTGAAGCCCTGTTCGTTGCCGTACTTGACGGAGGCGTCCTGCCACGCCGTGAGACCGGCGGTCAGCTTGGTCGAGGAGACGTACGCCTTGCCGACGGTGTCGTTGAAGATCGAGTTGGCGTAGACCTGGTAGGGCAGGTACTTCCAGTCGGCGGGTACGTTCTTCGCGGACTCGGCGAAGATCTTGTTGGCCTTCTGGCCGCCGAAGTACGGGAACGCGGTGTCCTGGAACTCCTGCGAGTCGAGGTCCTTCGTCGTGGCCGGGAACGCGCCGTTCTTGATGCGGGTCTGCACGCCCGCGCCGGAGTTGGCGTACTCGACGAACGCGTAGGCGAGCTCCTTGTTCTTGCCGAGCTCGGGCAGGGCGAGCGAGCTGCCGCCGTTCTCGGAGCTGGCGGTCGCGCCCTGCTCCCACTGCGGCAGCGGGGCCACGCGCCAGTCGCCCGCCGCGTCCTTCACTCCGGAGGCGAAGTTGGCGGGCATCCAGGCGCCGATGGGCAGCGTGGCGATGGTGCCGTCGCCGAGGCCCTTGTACCAGTCGTCGCTCCAGCCGACGACCGGCGAGACGAGCTTCTCGTCGATCAGCTTCTGCCAGGTGTCGGTGTACTTCTTCGCGCCCGCGTCGGTGAAGTCGATGCCGACCTTGGTGCCGTCGACCTTGTACGGGTGCGAACCGGCCTGCCACAGCAGGCTGGTGGTCATGCCCGCGTCGCCGACGTCGCTGGTGATGTACGCCTTCGGGTCGGCCTTGTGGAGCTTGCGGGCGGCCTCGACGTACTCGTCCCAGGTCGTCGGGACGGCGATCTTGTACTTGTCGAAGACCTTCTTGTTGTAGAAGAGCGCCATCGGGCCGGAGTCCATGGGCAGGCCGTAGACGCCGTCGCCGGACTTCACCGAGTTCCACGGCCCCGGCGAGTACGAGTCCGCCAGCTTCTCGGCGCCGTAGGGCTTGAGGTCGGTGATCTGCTTCGTCAGGGCGTACTGGCCGAGCGCGTAGTACTCGATCTGCGCGACGTCCGGGACGCCCTTCTTCGCCGAGATCGCGTTCGAAAGGGCCTTGTACTGGTCGTTGTTGGTGCCCGCGTTGACCAGCTTGATGTCGACCTTCGGGAACTTCTTCTCGAAGTCGGCGACGACCTGCTTCAAGGTGGGCTCCCACGCCCACACCGTGACGGTGCCGCCCTTCTTCAGTGCCGACCGGATGTCGGCCGCGCCGATCTGCTTGTCACCGGAGTCGTCGTCGGAGCCGCCGCAGGCGGTGGCCCCGAGGGCGAGGGCGCAGACGAGACCTATGCCGCGCAGGAGGCGGCGGGAGTGCTGGGGCATGGGCATGCTTCCACTTCGTCGTGGTCCTACAGAGGGTTCCCGAAAGAGAAAGAGGGGGGTGAACTGCGGTGCTGCGCCTACTCCTTGACGCTTCCGGCGGAGAGCCCGGACTGCCAGTACTTCTGGAGCAGCAGGAAGGCGGCGATCAGCGGCACGATGGTGAGCAGCGAGCCGGTGAGCACCAGATGGGGGATGGCCTCGCCGCCGGCCGTCTGCGCCTGTTTGTTCCAGGAGTCGAGGCCGAGCGTGAGCGGGTACCAGTCGGGGTCCTTCAGCATGATGAGCGGCAGGAAGTAGTTGTTCCAGGTCGCGACCGTGGTGAAGAGCAGGACGGTGACGGTGCCGGGCGCGAGCAGCGGCAGGGCGACCTGGAAGAAGGTGCGCAGCTCGCTCGCGCCGTCGATGCGGGCGGCCTCCATCAGCTCGGCGGGGATCGCCTCGGTGGCGAACACCCACATCAGGTACAGGCCGAACGGCGAGATCAGCGACGGGACGATGACGGCCCACGGGGTGTCGGTGAGCCCCATCTTGCTGAACATCAGGAACGTGGGGACGGCGAGCGCCGTGCCCGGCACCGCGACCGCTCCGATGACGACGGCGAACACGGCGCGCTTGCCGGGGAAGGCGAACTTGGCCAGCGCGTAGCCGCCGAGGACCGCGAGGAAGGTGGCCCCGCCCGCGCCCACGACGACGTACAGCAGGGTGTTGAGGAGCCAGCGGGCGAAGACGCCGTCCTGGTAGGTGAAGGTCTCGGTGATGTTGTGCCAGAGGTCGAAGTCCCCGTCGAACCAGAGGCCGAACGAACGGGCCAGCCCCTGTTGGGACTTGGTGGCGCTGATCAGGAGCCAGACCAGCGGCAGCAGACTGTAGACGAGCACGACGCCGGTGAGCACGGTCAGCGGGACGCTGCGCCGGGGGCGCCCGGGTATGTGACGCCGCACGGTGCGCAGACGCGGGGCGGCGGCCTTGAGCGGTGCCGTCGACCGCGCGGGGGTGGTGGTGGTCATCGCGCTCACGCTCCCTTGCGCATGCCGCGCAGCTGGACGACGTAGGCGACGATCATCGTGATGACGCCCATGACGATGGCGACGGTCGCGGAGTAGTTCTGCTGCTGGCCCGCGAAGGACAGCGAGTACGTGTAGAAGTTCGGCGTGTAGTCCGTGGTGATCGCGTTCGGCGCGAGCTTCTGGAGGATCGCGGGCTCGTTGAAGAGCTGGAAGCTGCCGATGATCGAGAAGATCGTGGCGATGACGAGGGCGCCGCGGATCGCCGGGAGCTTGATGGCCGTGATGACGCGCCACTGTCCGGCGCCGTCGATCTCGGCCGCCTCGTACAGCGAGTGCGGTACGACGCGCAGCGCGGCGAAGAAGATCAGCATGTTGTAGCCGACGAACTCCCAGGTCACGATGTTGCCGATGGAGGCGAGGACCAGGTCGGCGGAGAGCGGGTCGGGCAGCTTCGCGCCGAACGCGTCGTTCAGGTCACCGACCAGGCCGTAGCGGGTGCCGTACATGAAGCCCCACATGAGGGTGGCGACGACGGCGGGGACGGCGTACGGGAGGAAGACGGTGATCCGGAAGAAGTCCTTGCCGTAGAGGCGTCCGCTGTCGATCGCGAGGGCGACGAGCAGGGCGATGCCCAGCATGACCGGAACCTGGATCACCAGGAACAGGCCGACGCGGGAGACCCCCTCCCAGAACTGGCTGTCCTGCAGGGCCTGTTGGTAGTTGTCCAGGCCCACGAAGGTGGTGCCGCCGATGAGCTGGGTCCGGAAGAGGCTCAGGTAGACCGAGTACGCGAGCGGCGCCAGGAAGACCAGGGCGAAGACGAGCGCGAAGGGGCCGATGAACCCCCATCCCGTCCACGAGCGGCGCGCCGTGCGCACCGGTGGCCCGGCCGGTCGTGGCCTTGCGGCGGCCGGCGGTTGAAGCGTCGTCATCTCGCGTCCCTCGCTCGTACGTGCCTCGCGGATGGTCCCCGGATGTTTGCGTAAACATCACGGCACGCAAGCGGCCGACGGCTGTTATGTTTACGTAAACATTCGGTGGCGGCATGTCTACACTGCCCCGCAGAGGGCGGTCAAGGGTCGCCCCGTGAACGAACGACTCGACGGGTGAGGCCAACGGTGGGAGCAACGGACAGCGCCCCGGCGCACGTGAGGGCCGATGCCCGGCGCCGCACACAGAACGCGTCGATGGCCGACGTCGCCCGGGTCGCGGGCGTCTCGTCCCAGACGGTCTCCCGCGTCTCGAACGGCTTTCCCGGCGTCAACGAGGAGACGCGCGAGCGCGTCCTCGGCGCGATGAAGGAGCTCGGTTACCGCCCCAACAGCGCGGCGCGGGCGCTGAAGCGGGGCGACTTCCGCACCATCGGCGTGATCACGTTCACGCTCTCCACGACGGGCAACATGCGCACCCTGGAGGCCATCGCGACCTCGGCCGCGCAGGAGGGCTACGCGGTCACGCTCCTGCCGGTCGCGGTGCCCACGCAGGACGAGGTGCGCGGCGCGTTCTCCCGGCTCGGCGAACTGGCGGTGGACGCCGTCATCGTCATCATGGAGGTCCATCTGCTCGACTCGGCGAGCCTCACGCTGCCGCCGCACGTGAAGGTCGTGGTCGCGGACTCGGACGCCGGCGACCGCTACGCGGTGGTGGACACGGACCAGGCGGGCGGCACGCGCGACGCGGTGCGCCACCTCCTCGACCTGGGCCACCGGACGGTCTGGCACCTGGCGGGCCCCTCCGAGTCGTACGCGGCCCAGCGCCGAACGGACGCCTGGCGCACGGCACTTGAAGCCGCGGGCCGCGCGGTCCCGCCCCTGGTGCGCGGCGACTGGTCGGCCGAGTCGGGCTACCGCGCCGGCCTGCGCCTGGCCGAACAGGCCGACTGCACCGCGGTGTTCGCGGCCAACGACCAGATGGCCCTCGGCCTGCTGCGCGCCCTCGACGAGCGCGGCCGCAGGGTCCCCGAGGACGTCTCGGTCATCGGCTTCGACGACATCCCCGACTCGGGTTCCTTCCTGCCCCCGCTGACCACGGTCCACCAGGACTTCGCCGAGGTCGGCCGCCGCTGCGTGCAGAGCGCGCTGCGCCAGGTGCGGGAGAGCGAGGCGGAGCGGGGGACGACGTTGGTGCCGACGCGGTTGGTGGTGCGGGACAGTACGGGGCGGGCGCCGACGGGGTGAGGCCCGCGGCACCCCGCGGGCAGCGCCGCGTCAGGCGGCGGGGCGGTGCAGCTCCACCTTGGCGGCGCGGACGAACCGGACCTCCGCGTCGGCGAAGCCCTCCGCCGCTGTCACATATCCCTGGCCGAAGGTCGGCGGCAGCGGCGAGTGACCGGCAAGCAGCGCGTCGAACTCCTCGTCCTCGAACGCCCCGGCCGGGCACGCTTCCCGGGCCGCCACGCAGGACCGGCGGGCCCGGTTCCGTTCCGCCGCGCCCGGCTCCGTGTCACTCGCCTCGGCACCCGTCGCGCCCTGGCGCCGGTGCAGGGCGCGCAGTTCGAGCAGTGCCTCGATGAGCTGTTCCGCCGCCGCGCCGACGGCCCGCGCCGGATCGTCGTCGAGCCGGACGAGCTTGCCCCAGGCCCGGGCGTAGACGGCTTCGTCCCACAGGTGCCGCGCCATCTCCTGAGCCGCGTCGACCATCCCCGCGGCGGGTGCGGCCACCTCGTCGGGGCCTTCCAGCTCGATGATCGTCTGGGCGGCCCGGAGCGCGGCACGCGCCTCGTCCGCGGCGGACTTCTCCGCCGCGGCCCGGCCCGGAGAGAGCTCCTCCGCACTGTCCGCAGCGAACCGCCGGCCCCCTTCCAGCAAGCGATGGGCGGCAAGGAGGAACGAGGCGTAGGCCTCGCGTCGGGTCCCCCGGTGCCACTGTTCCTGAGCGGCCCTCGCCTCGGCGCGGACGGCGTCCACCGCCGCACGATAGGCGGCCTGCGCCTGCGCCATCCCCGCGTCGGCGGTCGCCTCGGCCGTGCGCAGTGCGGCCTTCAACTGCCAGCGCCCGACGAGGACGGCGGTCGGGATGCCGATCAGCGCCACGCCGGCCGCGGCCAGCGCACCTATCCCCTCAAGATCCATGCCGTACATGGTGCCCGATCCGATCGCCGCCGGGCGTGCCCCCGATCACCCCTGGGCGCCGACACCGAGCCCGTCCAGCACCACGGCCCCCGGCAGCTCGGCCAGCGCCTTGCCCGGGACGATCAGCTTGCCGCGGCGGGTGCCGCTGCCGATGAGGACGTGCGGGAGGTCGACGACGGCCGCGTCCACCAGGACCGGCCAGTCGGCCGGCAGGCCGATCGGGGTGATGCCGCCGTACTCCATGCCGGTCTCGCCGGTGGCGGTGTCCATCGAGGCGAACGAGGCCTTGCGGGCGCCGAGTTGGCGGCGCACGGCGCCGTTGACGTCGACCTTGGTGGCGGAGAGCACCAGGCACGCGGCGAGAGTGGTCTCGCCGCCACGCTTGCCCGCGACGACCACGCAGTTCGCCGAACTGGCGAGCAGCTCGGGCCCGTAGTGCTCGACGAAGGTGGCGGTGTCGGCCCACTCGGGGTCGGTGTCGACGTGGATCAGATCCTGCGCGGGGACCGTGCCGCTCCAGTGCCGGACGGCGTCGGCGACGGGGCGGGTGAGCAGGTCGAGGGCCTCCGGGGCCGGGCGGACGACGTCGAAGGTGCCGATGGGTGCGCGCATGACGGCACGCTAACAGCCGCCGTGCGCACGGGTTCCGGGCGTCTCAGCGTTCGAACGGCACCGACACCGCCATGACCAGTCGGGCCGCGACGGCACCGTCGTTGCGGTACTCGTGCGGCACGTCGGCCTCGAACGTGACGCTCGCGCCCTCGGGCACGAGATGCGGGACGCCGTCCACGACGAGGGTCAGCTCCCCCTCGGTGACGTGGAGCAGTTCGACGGTGCCCTGCGGGTGCGGGTCGGACGGGCTGCCGTCCCCGGGCTGCAACAGCCAGTCCCACATCTCCAGCGGCCCTGGCGCCTCGGTCCCGGCCAGCAGCCGGTGGTAGCTGCCCGCCTCCGTGGACCACAGGCGCACGGCCTGCTCAGCGGGCACGATCCGGACCTTGGGCCCCTGCTCGTAGTCGAGCAGCGTGGTGATGCTGACGCCGAGCGCGTCACCGATCTTCACGACCGTGCCGATGCTCGGGTTCGTGCGGGCCTGCTCGATCTGGATGAGCATGCCGCGGCTGACACCGGCCCGTCCGGCGAGCGCGTCCAGGGTGAAGCCGCGCTCGGCACGCCAGTGCTTGACGTTGCGGGCGAGCGACTGGGTCAGCAGGTCGAGGTCCGACACATTCCGTCCAATATTTTGGATGACATAGTCTAATTCACTGAACTACGGTGTGGTGCACCAGAACGTTCACCAAACTGTACTGCGAGGTCCGGCATGACAGCACTCTTCGCCCTGGCCACCAGCCTCCTGTGGGGCCTGGCCGACTTCGGCGGCGGGCTGCTGACCCGACGCCTCCCGGCACTCACCGTCGTGGTGGTCTCGCAGTGCCTCGCCGTGACCGTGCTCGGCGCGATCGTGGCCGCGACCGGCGCGTGGAGCGAGGCCGGGCCGCAGCTCTGGTTCGCCGTGGGGGCGGGCCTGGTCGGGCCCGTCGCCATGCTCGCCTTCTACAAGGCGCTCGCCCTCGGCCCGATGGGCGTCGTCTCGCCGCTCGGCTCGCTCGGTGTGGCCGTGCCGGTCGGCGTCGGACTCGTCCTCGGCGAACGGCCGGGGCTGCTGCAGTTCGCGGGCATCCTGGTCGCCGTCGCGGGGGTCGTCCTCGCGGGGGGCCCTCAGCTGAAGGGCGCGCCGGTGCAGCGTCAGGCGGTGCTGCTCACGCTGCTGGCGGCGTTCGGCTTCGGCGCGGTGATGTCCCTGATCGCGGAGGCGTCGACCACGCTGACCGGCCTGTTCCTCGCACTGTTCGTGCAGCGCGTGACGAATGTGGTGGCGGGCGGCGCGGCGCTGCTCGTCTCCGCGAAGCGCGGGGGCCGGGTGCTGCCGCGGGAGGGGGGTGCCCAGCTGGTCGTCAGGTCCCTGCCCGCCCTGGCCTTCGTCGGCCTCGCGGACGTGGCCGCCAACGGCACGTACTCCCTGGCCGCCCAGCACGGACCGGTGACGGTGGCGGCGGTGCTGGCGTCCTTGTACCCCGTCGTCACGGCCCTGGCCGCGCGCGGAGTCCTCAGCGAGAGACTGCGCGGGGTGCAGGCCGCGGGGGCGGGGCTCGCCCTGGTCGGGACCGTCCTGCTGGCGACGGGCTGAGCCGGCGGCCCGCGTCAGATCCGGTAGCGGCGCAGCGCCGGTACCGCGAGGGCCAGGCCCACCATGGCGACGACGACGAGGATTCCCCCGCCGGCGACCGCCGTGCGGGCGCCGAACGCCGAGCCCGCCGAACCGTGCAGGACGTCGGCGAGACGGGGGCCGCCCGCGACGACGACCGTGAAGACGCCCTGCATGCGGCCGCGCATCTCGTCGGTGGCGGCGGACAGCAGGATCGCGCCGCGGAAGACCATGGAGACCATGTCGGCGATCCCGGCCAGGGCCAGGAAGACCACCGCGAGCCACAGATTGCCGCTCAGCCCGAACCCGGTGATGGCCGCGCCCCAGGCGACGACCGCGCCGATCACCATCCAGCCGTGCCGGCGGGCCCGGGAGAACGTGCCGGAGAACAGTCCGCCGACCACCGCCCCGATGGGGATCGCCGCGAACAGCAGCCCGAGGGCGAGCCCTTCGCCGTACGGCGCGTAGGTCTCGGCGGCGAGCTGCGGGAACAGGGCGCGGGGCATGCCGAGGACCATGGCGATGATGTCGGCGAGGAACGAGAGCAGCAGCACCTTGTGCGCCGAGATGTAGCGGAACCCGGCCGCGATCTCGCGCACGCCCGCCCGCCGCTTCGTCGCGGAGTCGAGGGGCGGCAGCGAGGGCAGCCGGTAGACCGCCCACACCGTGACGCAGAGCGCGAGGGCGTCGATGAGGTAGAGCTCGGGCAGGCCGATGACGGGTATCAGGACACCGGCCAGGAGCGGGCCGACGACCTGGCCCGTCTGCATGACGGTCGAGCCGAGCGCGTTGGCTGCGGCCAGCTCGCCCGCGGGGACGAGACGGGCGATGGAGGCGTTGCGCGCCGGGGCGTTGAGGCCCCAGAACGCCTGCTGCATCGCGAGCAGGACCATCAGGGCGGCCACCGAGTCGAGTCCGGCGACGGCCTGGATCCAGAACAGCACCGAGGTCACGGCGATGCCGCAGTTGGTGATCAGGAGCAGCTTGCGGCGGTCCATGCTGTCGGCGACCGCGCCGCCCCACAGGGCGAACACGACGAGCGGCAGCAGCCCCGCCATGCTCGCGGCGCCGACCCACGCCGAGGACCCGGTGATGTCGTAGATCTGCTTGGGCACCGCGACGGCGGTGAGCTGACTGCCCACGGCCGTGACGATGGTCGACGACCACAGGCGGCGGTAGGCGGGGATGCGCAGGGGGCGGGTGTCCATGGCCCAGCGCTTCCAACCGCGCCGCTGCGGCCGTGCCGCCTCTGCCGCGGCCGCGTCCTGCGGGTCGGTGCCGGTACTGCTCTCGCTGGTGTCCACGGTCTTCCTGGTTGCTCGCTACATCTATCGAGTGCAGGGTCCACTATCGCAGCACCGCCCAGGGCCGCGGAACGCGCACTCCTCAGGTTCCGGCGAGCAGCGTGATCCCCATCGCGATCATCGTGGCGGCGACCAGACCGTCGAGCACCCGCCAGGCGGCCGGCCTGCCGAGGAAGCGGCTCAGCAGCCGGGCGCCGAACCCGAGTGCGGCGAACCAGCACAGGCTGGCGAGCACCGCGCCGAGCCCGAAGGTCCAGCGCATCGACCCGTGGCCCGCGGCGACGGAGCCCAGCAGGAACACGGTGTCGAGGTAGACGTGCGGATTGAGCCAGGTCATCGCGAGGCAGGTCAGCACCGCGCGCCGGCGCGAACCCGCCGCCTCGCCCTCCGCGCGCAGCGAGCCGGCCGGGCGGACGACCCGGCGGGCGGCGAGGACGCCGTAGCCGATCAGGAACGCGCCGCCGATCCAGCCGATCGCCGTGAGCGCCCCCGGCCACGCGACCACCACGGCCCCGACGCCGCCGACGCCCAGCGCGATCAGTACGGCATCGGACAGGGCGCAGATCCCGACCACGGCGAGGACCGCGTCGCGGCGGACCCCCTGGCGCAGGACGAACGCGTTCTGGGCTCCGATGGCGACGATGAGCGAGAGGCCGGTACCGAATCCCGCGGCAGCGGCGGCGAGTGAAGCAGTCATGTCCTCGACGCTACGGAGTGGATCACAGCGCGTACAGCTAAGGATTTTTACGTAGCATTAGCGCTCGTGATGATTCCGGAACTCCCGCTCGACCAGGTCAGGACCCTGCTCACGGTGGTGGACGAGGGGACGTTCGACGCGGCCGCCGCCGCGCTGCATCTGACGCCGTCGGCGGTCAGCCAGCGGGTGAAGGCCCTGGAGCAGCGCACGGGCCGGGTCCTGCTGGTGCGCACCAAACCGGTGCGGCCGACGGAGTCGGGCGAGGTCGTCGTCCGGTTCGCCCGTCAGCTGGCCCGGCTGGAGCGGGACGCGTACGCCGAGTTGGGCCTGAGCGCCGACGAGGGACCGACCCGGGTGTCGGTCGCGGTGAACGCGGACTCGCTGGCGACCTGGTTCCTCGGCGCGCTCACCCGGGTGCCGCGGACCCCGGGGGTCCGCTTCGAGCTGCACCGCGAGGACGAGTCCCGCACGGCGACGCTGCTCAGGGAAGGGCTGGTGATGGCGGCGGTGACGTCGTCGCCCGAGCCGGTGGCGGGCTGTTCCGTACGCGCCCTGGGGCGGCTGCGCTACATCGCCGCGGCCCACCCGGACTTCGTGGCCCGGCATCTCGACGGGCCGCTGCGGGACACGCTCCCGCACGCCCCGGTGATCACGTTCGACCGCAGCGACGGTCACCAGGACGCGTTCGTGCGCGGCCTGCTCGGCGGCCGGGGCGCGGCGAGCGCGGTGCGGCACGCCGTTCCGACGTCGGAGGGGTTCGTCGAGTCCGTCGCGCTCGGCCTCGGCTGGGGCATGGTGCCCGAGGTGCAGGCGGGCCCGCTGCTGCGCGAGGGCCGCCTCGTGCCCGTCGCCCCGGACCGCCCCGTCGACGTCCCGCTGTACTGGCAGCAGTGGAAGCTGGACTCCCCCGCGCTGGCCGCGGTCGCGGCGGCGGTGGCCTCGGCCGCGGCCGAGGCGCTGCGCTCCTAGCTCGTCTCGTCCAACTCGGCGAGCGCCAGCAGTTGTTCGGGGGTGACGTCGGTCGGGATGGGCTGCGGGGCGGGGGTGCGCAGCGGTGGCTGCCAGCCCGCCTCCGGGTCCCAGGTCCGCACGATCCGGGCCGGCGCCCCGGCCACCACCGCGTGGTCCGGCACCTCGCCGCGCACCACGGCCCCGGCCGCGACGACGACGTTCCGTCCGATCCTGGCCCCCGGCAGGATCACGGCGCCGGTGCCGATCCAGCAGCCGGGCCCGATCTCGACCGGCTCCATCCGGGGCCACTGCCGGCCGATGGGCTCGTGCGGATCGTCGTAGGAGTGGTTCGTGGACGTGATGTAGACGTACGGCCCCATGTACACGTCGCTCCCGACGGTCACGGTCGTGTCGGCGATGACATGGCTGCCGCGCCCGATGACGACGCCGTCGCCGAAGGTCAGGATGGGCTCGGGTCCCAGATCGAGGTCCGGCATCATCCCGGCGGTCAGGGTGACCTGTTCGCCGATGATGCAGTGGGCGCCGAGCCGGATCCACGGCTCCCCGAACACGGTCCCCTGCGGGAACGCGAGCTTCGTACCGTGGCCGATCGCGCCGAACCGGTGCCCGCCCGGCTGCTCGGCGGTGACGGCGCCCGTGCGCTGCACCCAGCGCCAGCCCGCCTGCACGACGCGATGGGCGAGGCCGCCCCTGGCGGACCGTCCGTCCGGCGAGAACACGTTCCACTTCATCGGCACGGCGCCACGTTACTCACCCGTACCGTCCGCCCCCACCTCGACGGCCTGTGATCTTCACCCCACAGGTACGGTTCGCTCAGGCGCGACGCACGCACGAGACGTAGGGAGCGGCACCCCATGGGAAGCACTGGCCACGAGGCACTCGTCACCGGTATCGGCGGCAAGGACCCCAAGGTGGACGCGGAGGCGTTCACGGCGCCGAGGTCCGTGGTGATCGGTGACGTGACGCTGCACGCGGGCGCGAGCGTCTGGTACGGGGCCGTGCTGCGCGCGGAGTTCGAGCCGATCGTGCTCGGCGCCGACAGCAACATCCAGGACAACTGCACCGTGCACGTCGACCCCGGCTTCCCGGTGACGGTCGGCGAGCGGGTCTCGGTCGGCCACAACGCGGTGCTGCACGGCTGCACCGTGGAGGACGACTGCCTGATCGGCATGGGCGCCACGGTCCTCAACGGCGCGGTGATCGGCGCGGGTTCCCTGGTCGCCGCCCAGGCGCTGGTCCCGCAGGGCATGGTGGTCCCGCCGGGCTCGCTGGTGGCGGGCGTCCCCGCCAAGGTCAGGCGGGAACTGACCGCCGAGGAGCGCGAGGGCGTCACCCTCAACGGCACGGTGTACGTGGAACTGGCGAGGACCCACCGCGCGGCCCACGAGTAGGAGCCGCGCTCGCGGGGTGTCCGGCGGCGTCAGTCGCCGGCCACCGCCGGCTCCGGCTCGGCGGCGTGCTCGGCCGCGACCTTCGCCGCCCGCCGCTTCACGATCAGCATCGACGCGAGCCCGAACAGCACGGCCACGCCGAGGCCCACGTACGAGAACCGCTTCAGCCAGTCCTCGGCGACGACACCCAGGTAGTAGATGACGGCGGTCGTCCCGCCGGCCCACACGATGCCGCCCAGCAGGTTCGCCGTCAGGAACTTCCAGTACGGCATGTGCAGCACACCGGCGAGCGGGCCCGCGAAGATGCGCAGCAGCGCGATGAAACGGCCGATGAAGACGGCCCACATGCCCCACTTCTCGAAGGACCGCTCGGCCGTGGCGATGTGGGCGGGCCCGAAGTGCTTGGGGAACTTGCGTCCCAGCTTGGCGAGGAGCGGGCGGCCGCCCTTGCGTCCGATCGCGTACCCGATGGAGTCGCCGATGACGGCGCCGGCGGTGGCGCAGACCCCGAGCACGACCGGGTTGACGTCCCCGTGCTGGGAGGACAGCAGCGCGGCCGAGACGAGCACGATCTCCCCGGGCAGCGGAATGCCCAGGCTCTCGAGACCGATGACCCCGGCCACCAGGGCGTAGATGGCGACCGCCGGAATCGTGTCGAGCCATTCCTGGATGTGCAACGCCGTCGCCTCCGTACCCGTGTCGTCCCTGTGCCGCGCGTGCGCTCCCCCACTGGCCGCGCACGCCGCGCAGCCTACCTGCTCCCTATGACGCGACCGAGCCCCGCGCGGTGCATCGGCGAGCGCGGTGAATGACGGAAAAGCCCCGCCGCGGGTGCGGCGGGGCTTCCATGAGGCTCAATCGGCTGCCCGCGGGGCGGGCGGATGGTCACTGCTGGGGCGGAGGCTCCTGCCCCCGGTCACCACCGCCGAGCTGATCCTTCAGTTTCTGCTGGGCCGTGTCGACCTGGCCGCTGTACTTGCCCTGGGTCTTGTCGTCGACGAAGTCGCCGGCCTTGTCGATGCCCTGACCGGCCTTGTCCTCGTGGCCTTTGAGCATCTGCTTGAGCTTGTCCATCACGGACATGGTCGGCCTCCTCAGTTCGAGCCGTTGCCTCCAGCATGGGCGCCCGTCGGAGTTGCTGCATCCGCAGAAACTCGTAGGGCGGTACGTGAGGAGGCCGGGACCCGGCCGGGCAGGCGCGTCAGCTGTTGGGGCGCAGGGTCCAGACGACGGTCATCTCGCCGGTCACCGCGCCGTCCTCGCGCCGGATCGCGATGGCCACCGGGAACTCGGGGCGCTCGCCGGCGTCCAGCTCGGCGACCACGTCGGCGGCCGGGCGGCCGAGCGTCGCCGTGGCGGTGACCCGGCCCATGGCCAGCTTCTTGTACGCGATCTCGGCGTTGACGGCCAGCGGCACGGCCCGCGAGAGCTGGTCCCCGAAGGCGGCGAGGACGATGGCGCCGCTCGCGGACTCACCAAGGGTGAACATCGCGCCGGCGTGCGGTCCGCCGACGTGGTTGTGGTAGTCCGCCTGGTCCGGCAGCGCCACGACCGCCTTCTCGGGCGTGGTCTCGAGGAACTCGAGGTTCAGGGTGCGGGCCATCGGCACCGTGGCGGCGAGCATCTCGCCGATCGACATCTGGTCTGCGCTCATGGCGCGAATGTTACCCATGAGTAGCAAGCTTGGCCATCCTCGTGTGCGCAGCGGAACCGTTGCACGTCCGGTACAGGGCAGGGATCCCGCAGGCCCCACGACCCTCTATCGTTTACGGCCATGTGGCCAGGACAGCAGCCGCCCGGGGGCGAGCAGAACCCGCAGGACCCGAACAACCCCAACTACCCCAGCAACCCACCGACGCCGAACCCGTACCAGCAGCCGGGTTATCAGCAGCCGAACCCCTATCAGCAGCAGGGGTACCAGCAGCCCAACCCCTATCAGCAGCAGCCGGGGTGGAACGCGCCGACGACGCCGATGGGCCCGCCGCAGCCGCCGAACAAGGGCGGCGGGGACAAGCGCACGAAGATCGTCGCGATCGTCGCGGCGGCGGCCGTCGTCGTCGCGGCCGGGGTGACCGGAGTTCTGGTGCTCGGCGGTGACAAGGACGACGACGCGAAGGGCGGGGACAAGAAGCCCGCCGCCTCGCAGTCCGCGAGCGAGAAGCCGAGCCCGTCCGCGTCGGCGGGTGCCAATCCGCGCGGCGGCGACAGCGCCGTCAAGCCGGTCGTCGCGGGCTGGCAGCCGGTGGTGAACGCCAAGCACAAGACGGTGTTCGACGTGCCGCCGGACTGGGAGGTCAGCCCGGGCGGATCCGACCAGATCATCGGGTTCGAGTACGACTACAAGGACAAGAAGGGCAAGAAGGAGCACAGCATGACGACTGTGTCCGCTCCTGCCGAGTACAAGTCCAAGTGGTGCTCCGACGACTCCGACAAGGACGGCAACAAGGAGGACACCTCACTCGCCGGTGTCGGCACCCGTGGCGAGGACGGTGCCAAGACCGCGGCGCAGGCCGCCGAGAACCGCGTGCCGTGGTGGATCTACGGCGGGTACACCGAGCCGGACATCAAGTCGGTGAAGGTCGGCAAGCCCAAGGAGTTCACCAACGCCCAGGGCGTCTCGGGCAGCCTGATCAAGGCGACGTCGGAGAACACGCCGCAGAAGGGCAAGTGCGACAGCGAGGGCAAGGCGGTCGTCTTCGCCTTCCAGAACGAGGTCGGGGACTACGTGTCCTGGGACCTGTGGGGCGCGAAGGGCGTCAAGGGCGAACTGGACGACGCGACGATCGACAAGATCCTCGACTCGGTCCGCTTCTACAAGGACCCGACCGCGTCCTGACCGGCCGGTCCCGACCGGTCGGCCCGTGCCGCTCCGGCCGGTGACCGAGGAAACGGTTTGGCAAACGGGCGTGCGGCGGCGGATAGTCCCTCAGTGACCTCAGCCGCCGCCTCCCCGCCGTCCCGCCCGCGCCGTCGTCCCGCCTGGGCCGGACGCAACTACACCCTGCTGGCCGTCGCGGCGTTCATCACGACGCTGGGCGCGCACGGCGCGCTCATCGCGTCCGCGTTCGCCGTGCTCGACGCGGGCGGTGACGGCGGCGACGTGGGGCTGGTGGCCGCGGCCCGCACGCTGTTCCTGGTGATCTTCCTGCTGGTCGGCGGCGCGGTCGCAGACCGGCTGCCGCGCCATCATGTGATGGTCGCGGCCAACGCCCTCAACTTCCTCTCGCAGGGCGCCTTCGCGCTGCTCGTCCTGCAGGGCGAGCCGAAGCTGTGGCAGATGATGGCGCTCAGCGCGCTCGGCGGCACCGGTCAGGCCTTCTTCAACCCGGCGGCCGAGGGCATGCTGATGGCCTCGGTCACCGGCGAGCAGGCGAGCCGCGCGTTCGCGATGTTCCGGATGGGCATGTCCGGCGCCGCGGTGGGCGGGGCCGCGCTCGGCGGCGCGATGGTCGCGGCCATCGGGCCCGGCTGGGTGCTCGCGGTCGACGCGGCGGCGTTCGCGGCGGCCGGCGCGCTGCGCATGTTCCTCGACGTGAGCCACATCGCGCCGCGCGTGCCGGGCAGCGGACTGCTCGCCGACATGCGCGACGGCTGGCGGGAGTTCATCGGCCGGCCCTGGCTGTGGACGATCGTCGCCCAGTTCTCGGTGGTCGTCGCCGTGGTGGGCGCCGCCGAGTCGGTGTTCGGGCCGCTGGTGGCGCGCGACGAGCTGGGCGGGGCCGGGCCCTGGGGCCTGGCGCTCGGCGCGTTCGGCGTCGGCACGATCCTCGGCGGTCTGCTCATGATGCGGTGGAAACCGCGGCGGCTGCTGTTCGCCGCGACGCTGTCGGTGTTCTCGCTGGCCCTGCCGTCGGCCGCGCTGGCGGTCCCGGTGCCGATCGGTGTCCTGGTCGCCGTGATGTTCGTCAGCGGCGTCACGATCGAGATCTTCGGCGTCTCCTGGATCACCGCGCTGCACCAGGAGATCCCCGAGGAGAAGCTCTCCCGCGTCTCGGCCTACGACTGGTTCGGGTCCGTGGCGATGGTGCCCCTGGCGACGGCGCTCGCCGGTCCCGCGGAGTCGGCGTTCGGCCGGACCCCGTCGCTGTGGGGCTGCGCGGCCCTGGTCGTACTGGCCACGTCGGCGGTCCTGTTCGTGCCGGACGTCCGCAATCTGCGCCGCAGGGAGACGGTCGAGGTCATGGCGTCGCCGGAGCAGGTACCCGCGCCGAGTCCCGTGGCGGAGACTCCCGTACTCGGGCGGACCCCGGCTGAGTAGCCGTACCCATACGGGCACCACCGGGGCCCGCCCATGATGGCGGGACCCGACCAAGGAGCCCTGCCGTGCCCGAGCCCGTCCTCGCCCTGCCCGCGCGTCCCCCGGTGTCCGGGCGGCGCACGCCCCGCGTGTCCCTGCCGGCCGTGCTCCTCGTGGCCGTCGTGGCGGGCCTCGCGCTCTCCGCATGGCACGCGCACGACACGACGACCTGGTTCCTGGAGACGGTCTGGGTCATGGTCGGGCTGCCGCTGCTCGTGCTGACCCGGCGGCGTTTCCCCCTCACGCCTGTGCTGTACTGCCTGCTCGCGGCCCACGCGTTCGTGCTCATGCTGGGCGGCCACTACACGTACGCGCAGGTCCCGCCGGGCGACTGGGTACGGGACTGGTTCGGGCTCGACCGCAATCCCTACGACCGGTTCGGGCATCTGATGCAGGGCTTCGTCCCGGCCGTCCTGGTGCGGGAGCTGCTCAGCCGGACGTCACCGCTGCGCGGCAGCCGCTGGCTGGCGCCCCTGACCGTGTGCGCGTGCCTCGCCTTCAGCGCGGTCTTCGAGCTGTTCGAGTGGGCCGCCGCGGTGATCGGCGGACACGCGGCCGATGACTTCCTCGCGACCCAGGGCGATGTCTGGGACACCCAGTGGGACATGTTCTGCGCGCTGATCGGGGCGAGTGTCTCGCTGCTGCTGCTCCGTCGCGCCCACGACCGGCAGCTCAGCCGACGCTGAACGAGCCGCCCGGCGGCTCCGGGGAGGGCACCGCGTCCGCGTCGGCGACGGGCCGGGCGTCGCCGACGAAGCGGCGCAGCCCGTCCCCGTGCTCGACCCGCGCCGGGAACGCGTCCCGGGCGGTGCGCCGGGCCAGCTCCGCCACGTCCGGCTCGGTGTCCGAGGCGACGAGCACGGCGTTGCCGAACCGCCGGCCGCGCAGCACCGACGGCTCCGCGATCAGGGCGACCTGCGCGAACGCGGCCGAGAACGTGGCCAGTTGGGAGCGCAGGAACGTGAACGGCGCCCCGTCCGCGAGGTTCGCCGCGTAGCTGCCGCCCGGCCGCAGCACCCGGGCCGCCTCCTGCGCGTACGCCTGCGTCGTCAGATGCGCGGGCACCCGCGAGCCGCCGAACACATCGGCCACGAGCACGTCCACGGAGCCGTCCGGCACCGTCTCCAGCCACTGCCGGGCGTCGGCGCCGTGCACGGCGATGTCCGCGCCGGGCGGCAGCGGAAGGTGCTCGGCGACCAGGGCGAGCAGCGCCCGGTCCGCCTCCACGACGTGCTGCCGGGACCCGGGCCGGGTCGCGGCGACGTACCGGGGCAGGGTGAGCGCGCCGCCGCCGAGGTGCAGCACGTCGAGCGGCCGCCCGTCCGGCGCCGCGCAGTCGAGGACGTGCCCGAGGCGGCGCGCGTACTCGAACTCCAGGTGCGCCGGTTCGTCGAGGTCGACGTAGGACTGCGGCGCTCCGTCGACGGTGAGCAGCCAGGCCCGGTCGCGGTCCACGTCGGGCAGCAGTTTCGCGGTGCCGTGGTCGACGGCACGGGTGACGGGGATCGGCTCGGGGTCGGGTGCGTTCACGTGCCCCATTGTGCCGGGGCCGCCGGGGGTCCGTGCCGCGTCAGCCGCTCCCCCAGGTGCGCCGCGCCTCCTCGGCGTGCGCGGCGGCCTGCGCGAGGCCCGCGCGGGCGGCCGGTGCGCGGCACGCCGGGTCGAGGCTGTTGGTGCCGAAGGCGCGGCGGGCGGCGCGGTCCGGGGTGACGAGGGTGACGTGGGCGCCGGCCGCGGCGAGCCCGGCGGCCTGAGTGCGGGCCGCGTGCAGGACGCCCCCGCCGGCCGCTATGGGCGCGATGACGACGACCCGTTCGTGGCCCTCGGCCAGCTGGGCGTTGGCGGGGGAACGCGTCCCGCCGTCGATCCAGCGTGCGGCCTCGATGGTGACCGGGGGCCAGACGCCGGGCACGGCGCAGCTCGCCGCGACGGCGTCGACGAGGCCGACGCCGCAGCTCCCGTCGAAGACGCGGAACTCACCGGTGCTCGCCTGGACCGCGGTGACGAGGAGGCGGCGGGGCGGCCAGTCGTGCGACAGGAGGCGGCCCGCGATCACGGAGCGCCGGGTCGCCTCGTCGGGGGTCCGGGCGGCCAGGGCCATGCGCCCGAGCTTGCGCCCGTAGGCCTCGACGGTGCGCGAGGACAGCGCGGCGCGCGCGTAGCGGAAGGTCGCACTCACGCCGAACGAGCCGGTCAACTCCCCTGTAGGTGGGGCCAATTGACGTTCGTACAGGGCTGCCGTGGTCAGTTTTCCGGAGGTGAGCTGCGCGCCGACGATCGCGCCCGCGGACGTGCCGATCACGGTGTCGGCGTCGCTCAGGTCGACGCCGGCCCGTGCGAGTCCGTGCAGGATCCCGGAGATCCAGCCGATGCCGGCGAGCCCGCCGCCACCGAGTACGAGTGCCGTGCCCGCCACCGCGACCTCCGTCATGACCTTCGGGTGCACCGTCGAATTCGTCGTGTCCCGGTCAGTGTGACGTACGGAGGTGTGCGGCCGGGACCCATCGGTCCCGGCCGCGCACCGGTCTCACACGACGTCCGTCACCGTGCCCGCGCCGACGGTGCGCCCGCCCTCGCGGATCGCGAAGCCGAGCCCGGGCTCCAGCGGCACGTCGCGGCCGAGCTCGACCGTCATGGTGACGGTGTCGCCGGGCCGGGCGACGGCCGTGTCACCGAGGTCGACGTCCCCGACCACGTCCGCGGTCCGCAGATAGAACTGCGGCCGGTAACCGGTGGCGACGGGGGTGCTGCGGCCGCCCTCCGCCGCCGACAGCACGTACACCTGGGCGGTGAAGCGCCGGGCGGGCCGCACGCTGCCGGGCTCCGCGACGATGTGGCCGCGTCGCACCGCGTCGCGTGGCACCCCGCGCAGCAGCAGCGCCACGTTGTCCCCGGCCTGCGCCTCGTCCATCGGCTTGCCGAAGGTCTCCAGGCCGGTGACGACGGTCTCCCCTTCCTTGAGCGCGTCGGCGCCGTGGACGCGGACCCGGTCGCCGACGCGGATCCGGCCGCGCTCGACGGCCCCGGTGACGACGGTGCCGCGCCCGCTGATGGTCATGACGTTCTCGACCGACAGCAGGAACGGCGCGTCCACGTACCGCTCGGGCATCGGGACGTACGTGTCCACCGCGTCGAGCAGCGCCTCGATCGCCGCCTCCCACCGCGGGTCCCCCTCGAGGGCCTTGAGCCCGGAGACCCGGACGACGGGGACGGAGTCGCCGCCGTAGCCGTGCGCGGTCAGCAGCTCGCGCACCTCCAGCTCGACGAGGTCGGTGAGCTCCTCGTCACCGGCGTCCGCCTTGTTGATCGCCACGACGATGTGGTCGACGCCCACCTGCCGCGCGAGCAGTACGTGTTCGGCGGTCTGCGGCATGATCCCGTCGAGCGCGGACACGACGAGGATCGCCCCGTCGAGCTGGGCCGCTCCGGTGACCATGTTCTTGACGTAGTCGGCGTGACCGGGCATGTCCACGTGCGCGTAGTGGCGGGTGTCGGTCTCGTACTCGACGTGCGCGATGTTGATGGTGATGCCGCGCTGCGCCTCCTCGGGCGCCTTGTCGATCCGGTCGAACGGCACGAAGCTGCTCGCGCCGCGCGCGGCGAGCACCTTGGTGATGGCGGCGGTCAGGGTCGTCTTGCCGTGGTCGACATGGCCCATGGTGCCGATGTTCAGGTGCGGCTTGGTGCGCACGTATGCCGTCTTGGGCATGGCTGGGTGGTCCCTTCGGGAACATCCGAGTCACCGCGTCTGCGTCACTCGGACAGGCAATGGCCTCCTGCGGGAGGCGGGGACCCCTGATCCGTACCGACCCTCCCCCTGCGGGGTCCGCCGGAATGTCCGGAGAGGGTCAGCTTCGCGCGCCGTCGACGGCTGCTGCGAGGAAGACGGCAGCCTGAGCAGCGTCCGCGACTGCGGACGGAGCTGCGAGGTAGGCGTGCCGGAACATGTGCAGATCATCGCCGACGGGACGCCGCCCGTCGAATGGTTTTCCGTGCCCCGCGCGGCAGTTGCTCAGCCGGTCACGGTCCTACGTTCTTGAGGGCCTCCCGCACCGAGAGCGGCGCGAGCTCGCCTCGGTGCGCGGCGACGAAGGACCGTACGGCGTCGGCGTCGGTCTTCGCGTACTCGCGCAGGCTCCAGCCGATGGCTTTGCGGATGAAGAAGTCGGGGTGGCCCGCCTGCCGGAGGCAGTACGCGAACAAGCGGTCCGCGTCCGTGGACTCCTTGTACCGGAGCTGGTGCAGGAGCGCGGTCCTGGCCACCCACAGGTCGGGGTCCTCGATCCACGCGTCCATGTCGGCGGTGAGCTTCGCGTCGGCGGCGACGAGCCCGCCCACGACGTGCGCGGCGAGGGCGTCGACGGTGTCCCACCACGGCACGGTCGTGACCAGCTGCCTGGCGACGGGGAGGAAGCCGGACGACAGGCGGCGTACATGGCGGCGCAGCCAGTCGACGGCGAAGTACGCGTACTCGCGCTCGGGCAGTGCCCAGCAGCGCAGTGCGACGGCGGTGAGGTCGGCCTCGTCGGGCCGTGGTGTCCCCTCCAGCACGGCCTTGGACAGTTCCCTGCGCACGGGCGAGGTGAGCCCGAGGAAAGGGGCGACGTCCTTCATGTACGCGCGCATCTGCGCGGCCCGCTCCGGGTCGGCCGCCGCTCCGTAGACGACGGGAAGCCGGTCGAGGACGGTGTCGGCGAGAGTGCTGGGCGGCGGCGTGGTGACGGGCACGTGGCCCTCCCTCGGGACATTGCTGTGCGGGGAAAAGTGAGGAGAACTACTGGAAAAGTGAGACACAACCTACGGCGATCTTATGTATCCGTCGGTTAGTCTCCCCGGATGTTCGAACCCGTCCCCGCTCGTCCCGCCGGCCTCGCCGCGCGCTGCACCAGGGCTCTGCTCTCGCCCTGGTCGAGGCTGTCGCTCCTGCTGGTGCTGCTGGCCGCGGGGGCGACGTGCGTGCTGCTCTTCGAGCCGCAGCGGATCCTGGCGGACGGATGGCCGCCCGAGGTGGGCGGCGCGGCAGCGGTGGTGCTGTTCGCGGTGGCCTACGGGGTGTGCACGGTCGCGTTCGTCCCGCGTCCGCTCCTGAACCTGGCGGCGGGCGCCCTCTTCGGCTCGCAGCTGGGCCTGGTCGGGGCGCTCGGCGGGACCGTGCTCGGCGCGGGCATCGCCTTCGGGCTCGGCCGGGTGCTCGGCCAGGACGCGCTGCGCCCGCTGCTGCGCGGCCGCTGGCTGAAGGCGGCGGACGGCCAGCTGAGCCGGCACGGCTTCCGCTCGATGCTCGCGGCCCGGCTGTTCCCCGGCGTCCCGTTCTGGGCGGCCAACTACTGCGCGTCGATCTCCCGGATGAGCTGGAGTGCGTTCCTGCTCGCCACGGCCCTGGGCTCGATCCCGAACACGGCGGCGTACGTGGTGGCGGGCGCCCGCGCCTCGACGCCCACGTCCCCGGCGTTCCTGATCGCGATGGGCTTCATCACGGTCACGGGCCTGGCGGGCGCGGTGGTGGCCTGGCTCAAGCGCCACAAGCTGCGCGGCAACGCGTAAGGACGCAGCCGGACCACCACCCGCACCCCAGGTCCCGCGGGATTCAGTCGGTCCGGTACACGTCCAGCCGGCCGCACATCCCGAACTTCCCGCGCGCGGACGGCGCCTCGGACCGCACCACGGCGTCCGCGAGATGCCCGGCGTCGCCGGCGGCGAGCCGGTCGAGCTGGTGGCCGGTCGCGGCGGACGCGGCGGCGGCACCCCGCTCCCACCGGTCGCGCCACGCGGCGAGCCGGTGCCGGACGAGCGCGGCCGCCGCCTCGTGGAAGGCGGGGAGCTCCTTCGGGTTCTCGCGCAGCCGCAGGTACCCCTCGATCGCGAGGTCGCGCCGGGCCCGCGCCACCCGCTCCTGCTCCTCCTCGGGGGCGTCGGCCGGGATGGCCGTGGCGGCGGCGTACGTCTCGGGGTCGGTCAGGTGGGCGGGCGGCAGCGTGAGCACCGCGTCGCCCGCCTCGGGCAGCCCGCTGTTCTGCATCAGGACGACGATCCGCAGGCCCCCGTCCTCGTTGACCAGCCGATGGATGGTGCCCGGCGTGAACCAGGCGACGGTGCCCGCCGTCAGCGGCGTCCGCTCGGCCCCGGCGGCGGTCAGCGTCTGGACGGCGCCGCTGCCCGCCGTGACGACGTACCCTTCGCTGCACGTCAGGTGCAGGTGCGGGGTGCCGCCGCACAGCCCGTCGGCGGCGGGCCAGTCGTACACCGACAGATGCGAGACCGCGACCCCGCCGGGCAGTCCTTCGTACGGGCTCACCACGGGTGCTCCGCCAGGTACTTGGCGATCTCCTCGCGCTCCCATGCCCCGTCGGCGACGACGACGCGGTAGCGGCGGGTGAGGGTGGCGCCGGGTTCCAGGACGAGTTCGTCGTAGTAGGCGAAGGACGGAGCCACCGCGGCGAACGGGTCGTTGCGCACGAACCAGTGCGCCGGGTGGGCGCCCCGCTCCCCCGCGTGGTCGTTCTCCAGGGCGTGTTCGAAGACGAGCGTGGCGTGTCCGTCGGCGCCGTCGTGCTCCGCGCTGTACGCGAGCCAGGGCGCCTGCGTCCCCATGTCCTCGGGCCCTTCGGCGTCGGCCGTCAGGATCCGGCCGTCACGGAAGGCGCGCGGTCCGCGCCAGAACAGGCCGGTGTAGCCCGCGAGTTCACGGCCGTGGGTGGTGGGGCTGCCGAAGCGGAGCGGTTCGGCGCGGCGGTTGGTGACGGCGCTGGTCCAGGTCAGCGTCCAGGACCCGGCGGCCGGGTCGACGTCGCGCACCTCGACGCGGCGGGACTCCTCGGCCCACAGCGCACCGTCGTGGGGATGCCAGGTCAGCCGCTCGGCGATGACGGCGGTCCCGTCCGCGCGGGCGGCGATCTCGTCGAAACCGGCGTGCGCCATGGAGCCGACGCGTTCGGGCAGGGCCAGGTAACCCTCGCCGTGTACATAGGAGTTGCCGCCCCACAGGTTCTGCCCCGAGAGGTGGGAGGCGGTCATCTGAAGGCCCTTGTGCCAGCGGTGGTCGTTGGGCCGGTAGTCGGTGACGACGTGGCCGCCCAGCGTCCTGATGGGGTGGAGGTACGGCTTCGGGGCCTCCCAGGCGGCCTCGGGGCGGTGGACGTACGCGAACAGGTCGACGCCGGTGGTGGGCTCGGTGACGGTGACGCGGTCGCCGTGGGCGTGGACGAGGCGCAGCGGGCTCGGCTCGGTGGTCATGCGGTGGCCTCCTGGAGGGGCGCCCAGCCGGGGGCGTCGCCGTGCAGTGCGGTGTAGTACGGGTCGCCGGGGCCGATCTCGCCGGCGCGGACGGTGACGTCGGTGAACGCGGACTTGTAGAGCGCGGAGATCAGCTCCAGGCTGGTGCGCCCGTCGGGGCCGCTGCTGCGGGGGCGTTCGCCCGCGCGCATCGACGCGATCAGTGCGCGCAGCTGGGCGAGGTGGGAGCTGGGGACGTCGGTGCCGAAGTCCTGCCAGGAGGCGGCGAGTTCATCGGGTACGTCGCGGGCGGGGGTGACGGTCCAGTCCGCGTTCTTGTAGCCGTACAGATGGGTCAGTTCCACAGTGGCGCGCTCGCAGTCGATGCGGATGCGGCTGACCTCGTCGGGGCTGAGGACGCTGTTGACGACGGTGGCCAGGGCGCCGCTCCCGAAGCGGACGAGGGCGGTCGACACGTCCTCGGTCTCCACGTCGTGCACGAGCCGCCCGGCCATGGCCCGCACCTCGGACCAGGGGCCGAGGAGGTCGAGCAGCAGATCCATCTGGTGGATCCCGTGGCCCATGGCGGGGCCGCCGCCCTCGGTGGCCCAACGGCCGCGCCAGGGAACGGAGTAGTAGGCGGTGTCACGGTGCCAGGTGGTCTGGCAGTGGGCGACGAGCGGTCGTCCGACCTCGCCCTTGGCGAGCAGGTCCCGCACATGGTGCGCGCCCGAGCCGAAGCGGTGCTGGAACACGATGGCCGCGTACGGCCCGCCCTGCGCGCCCTCGGCCGCCTCGATGGCGTCGAACTCCGCCAGGGACGGTGTCGGCGGCTTCTCGCACCACACCCAGGCGCCGGACTCCAGGGCGGCGACGGTCTGTTCGCGGTGCAGGGTGGGCGGGGTGCAGACGGTGACGAGGTCGGGCCGCTGCTCGTCGAGCATGCGCCGCAGGTCGGTGTACGGGTGCGGGATCGCGCCGTCCGCGCAGAACCGGCGGACGGCGTCGTCGTCGATGTCGACGGCCGCGACGACCTCCAGCTCGCCCTCGGCGGCGAGCTGCTGGAGGGCCGGCAGATGGCTGCCGCGGGCGATGCCGCCGGCGCCGATGACGGCGGCCTTGAGGCGGTGGGTGCGGGGACCGGAGCGATCTGGTGCGGGTGCGCTGCGCATGGGCGCGATCAACACTCCATCGGGGTGCGGTGGCAGGACCTGACGCGTGGGGGCGGCGCCGCGTAGCAAGCGCTTTCCCCCCGTCGACGCTAAGCGGGTGGGGCGACGGGGGTCAACAGGGCGTGGGCGGTTGGTCAGGTCCCCACCGGACGTTCACGGAACCGCCGTCCGGGGCTCGGGGCCCTCCACCCGGCGCAGGCCGGGCGCCAGCGCGAGCGTGACGGCCAGCGATCCGGCCGCGAGGGCCGTCATGGCCGTCGCCGGCGACGTGACCTGGGCCAGCGCCCCCGCGAGGAGCGCCGCGATCCCTTGCGCCGAAAGCATCCCAGCGGTGTGCAACCCGAGGGCGTGCCCGCTCAGTTCGTCCGGGGTCAGCGCCACCAGGCGCTCCTGGAGGAGCAGGCTCGCCGCGTAGCCGACGGAGGCGCACGCCACCGCGAACGCGGCCACCGGCAGCGCGGGGCGCACCGCGAACACCAGGTACGGCGCGGCGAGGAGCAGCCGCAGCGGCGCCCCGAGCCGGCCCCGCAGGCGTGCGGGCACGAAGCGTCCGGCGAGCGTGTCACCGGCGAGCATGCCGAGCGCGGCGGCGGCGAGCAACAGGCCCGCGTGCGCGGGGTCGTAGGGGACGAACAGGGCCTCGCAGCCGACGATCAGCCCGTTCGGCACCCAGAGGGCCAGGTACACGTACCGGCGCGGTCGTGACGACCACAGGAGCGCGTTGCCGCGCAGCGTCGCCGCGGCCGACGGGCGGCCGGTGGCCCGTGCCGCGCGCCGGGCCAGGCCCCGGCGGGCCACCGCCGCCGACAGGCCGTACAGGCCCGCGGCGATCAGCAGGGTGCCGCGCGGGGACAGGGCCTGCACCAGGGCGCCGCCGATCGCGTACCCGAGGATCTGGCAGGTGCCGGTGCTCATGTTCAGCACGGAGCGGCCGAGCAGGTAGCCGTCGCGGTCGAGGATGTCGGTGAGCAGGCCGTAGCGGACGCCGCCGCCCAGCGCCGCGGGCACGCCCTGCGCCAGCACGAGGGCGAGCGCGGCCGCGGTCGGCAGGCCGGGCGCGGCCTGGGCGGCGGTGGCGAGGCCCAGGAACAGCGACAGTCCGGCGAGGGCCGCGCGCGGCGGCAGCCGGTCCGCCGCCGACAACAGGGTGAACGCGCCCACGACCTGGGCGAGGGCGGGCCCGAACATGGCGAGCGCGGACAGCAGCGCCGACCCCGTCGCGGCATAGACGAGCGAGCCGAGCGCCAGGCCGGCCACCGTCTGGGCGGCGACCTGGAGCGAGCAGGCGAGGAAGAAGGGCGGGTACTCCGGCGTGCTGAACAGGTCGCGGTAGGTACGCATGGGTGGAGGCTGCGGGGCCGCGGCGGACGGACGTTAATGTTTCGCGGACCGGCGAAACGAGGGAGGCTCCGTGGGCGTCTGGCAGGTCGACGCGGACACTCTGGCCGGCAGTCGGTTCGTG
The DNA here is from genome assembly GCF_053891275.1 of Streptomyces sp. YJ-C3. Taxonomy (NCBI): domain Bacteria; kingdom Bacillati; phylum Actinomycetota; class Actinomycetes; order Kitasatosporales; family Streptomycetaceae; genus Streptomyces; species Streptomyces sp. YJ-C3. Next base: position 5,844,078 of record NZ_CM132685.1, read on the forward strand.
GTGTCGTCGCTGGCGGAGACGACCGCGAGCCTGAAGAAGCTGGCGGATCCCGCCGCCGCGCACCCCGGCGAACGGCAGTGGCTGGACACGTACCTGCCCGCCTACCGCGCGCGGCTGGCCGCGGACCGGGTGACGGCGCTGCTGGTGGACGCCGTGTTCGGGGCGACGTGGAACGCGGACTTCGTCACGCCCACCCCGGCCGGGCTGCGCGCGCTCGACCTGGCCGACGGACTCGCCCGGATCCGTGCCACGCCACCGGACCGCGTACGCGCCGATCTCGCCGTCTCCTGCCCCGGCCCGCTGCCCGCCGCGCTGGCCCGCGCCGACGATCTCTCGGAGCGCACCGCCGCGCTCCTGGAGTGGGTGTGGCGGGAGACCGTACGGCCGCAGTGGCCGCGGCGGCGCCGGGTCATCGAGGCCGATGTCGTCGCGCGGACCCGGGAGATGACGGTCGGCGGCTGGGCGGCGGCGTTCGGCGCGCTGCGCCCCACCATGCGCTGGCTGGGCGACGGGCGCCTGCGGGTCAACGCGCACGACTATCCGCCGCAGGACATCTCCGGGGCCGAGCTGCTGTTCGTGCCCGTCACCCCGCAGCAGGGCTGGTTCTCCTGGGAGACGGCCGCGAACCGGTACGCCGTGGTCTATCCGTGCGCGGGCGCCCTCGCCGACGCGGGAAGGGCGGCGCCGCCCTCGGGGCTCGCCACGCTGCTCGGCCCGTCGCGCGCGCAGGTCCTCGTGCTGCTCGACCATCCCCTGACGACCACTCAGCTGGTCGCCCTGACCGGCCAGGGGCTCGGCTCGGTCGGCCGCCATCTGAAGGTGCTGCTCGACGGCCGCCTCGTACGGCGCCGCCGCGCGGGCCGCTCGGTGCTCTACTACCGCGCTCCGGCCGGGGACGCGCTGCTGGCGGCGCAGCGGGAGACCGGCGGCTAGGTGTCGTTGTCCTGTGCCGGTGAGCGGGGACAACGCCGCTGGTGTGGGTGCCAGACCCCGCGCCCGCGACAGGATCCGCCGGACGGGTCCTGGGCCTGTCCGGCCGCCCCCGTGGCAGTCCCGTCACTTTCGGGCGCTACGCTGCCCTCGCACGCGCCCGCGGCCCTGGCCCCGGGGGCTCGCAGACCCTTCTCCGGACCGCGTTCGCGGCCGGTTCCGCCCGCACCCTGGATCGCGTATCTCCCCATGTCTTGGTTCGAATCGTTCATTCTGGGACTCGTCCAGGGGCTGACGGAGTTCCTCCCGATCTCGTCGAGCGCCCATCTCCGCCTCACCGCCGCCTTCGCGGGGTGGACCGATCCGGGCGCCGCCTTCACGGCGATCACCCAGCTCGGCACGGAGACCGCGGTGGTGATCTTCTTCCGCAAGGACATCGCGCGGATCATCTCCGCGTGGTTCCGGTCGCTGACCGACCGGAGCATGCGCGGCGACCACGACGCCCAGATGGGCTGGCTCGTGATCGTGGGCTCGATCCCGATCGGCGTGCTCGGCGTGACGTTCAAGGACCAGATCGAGGGCCCGTTCCGCGACCTGCGCCTGACGGCGACGACGCTGATCGTGATGGGCATCGTCCTCGGCGTGGCCGACCGTCTCGCGGCCCGTGACGAGACGGGCGGACGGCACCGGGCCATCCGTACCCGCAAGGAGCTCAAGGACCTCTCCGTCAAGGACGGCCTGATCTACGGCCTCTGCCAGGCGATGGCCCTGATCCCCGGCGTCTCCCGGTCCGGTGCGACGATCAGCGGCGGCCTCTTCCTCGGGTACACCCGCGAGTCGGCCGCCCGCTACTCGTTCCTCCTGGCCATCCCGGCGGTGCTCGCCTCCGGCGTCTTCGAACTCAAGGACGCGACCGAAGGCGGCCACGTCTCGTGGGGCCCGACGATCTTCGCGACGCTGATCGCGTTCGGCGTGGGCTACGCGGTGATCTCGTGGCTCATGAAGTTCATCTCGACCAAGAGCTTCATGCCGTTCGTGTACTACCGGATCGCGCTGGGCATCGCCCTGTTCGTGCTGGTCAGCGTGGGTGTGCTGAGCCCGCACGCCGCGGAGTCGGCCGGGTAGTGCCGCCCGGTGAGCGGCAGTCGTCTCCGCGCCTGGCAGCGACTGCGGCTTCACGGGGCGACTCTCCTTGCCGCGTTCAGGCGATGATCCCGGCGGCGCTCGCGGCCCGCAGCCAGTCGGGGAACTCGCCCATCAGCCGGTCGTAGAGGACCCCGTCGGGGATGGTCTTGGGGTCCTTCCCGGCGGCGAAGAACCCGGCGTTGTCGACGACGCGCTTCTCGGGGACGGCGAGTTCGTCGAGCTTGCGCAGGAAGTCGAACCTGTCCTTGCCGTAGCCGACGAACTGCCAGAACAGCGGCAGCTCGGCGGCCTTGCACAGGGTCTGTTCGGCGGCGCGACGGGAGTCGGGTGAGCCGTCGGTCTGGAAGATGACGAACGCGGGCGCCGTCGATTCGCTGTCGAGGTAGTGGTCGATGACGGCGTCCATGGCGGCCGCGTAGTTGGTGGTGCCCATGTGCCCGTACTTCTTGTGGAGTTCGGCGATCCGGCCCTGGTAGTTGTCGAGGCTGATGTCGACGGCCTCATGGGCGTCGGTGTCGAAGAAGACGGTCGGGACGATGCCGTCGTCGTCCAGGTTCGCGGACAGGGCCAGCGCCTGCTCGGCGAGGTGCTGCATGCTGCCGTTCTTGTAGTAGCGGTGCATGCTGCCCGAGCGGTCCAGCACCAGGTAGACGGCGGCCTGCCGGCCGGCGAGTCCCTGCTTGCGCAGCGAGACGGCGGCGGTCTTGGCGAGGCTGACGAGCCCGGCGGGAACCTTCTCGAAATCGGTCGGCATACGGAGTCTCCTTGCGTGGCGGTGCCATGGTGGACGACTCCTGAGGGCCAGAGGTTGCACTCACCGCTGAAGTGATTCGGTGGAACGGAGCTCCTCGGCGACGGGCGGTCCGGCCCGGCCCGTCACCAGTCCACAGGCCCGTGCGCGTCGAAGTACCCGCCCGTCGGCCCGTCCGGTCCCACCTGTGCCATCCGCACGATGATCTCGGCGCCCTCCTCGACGGTCTGGACGCCGGTGTTGCCGTTGAGGTCGGTCTTGGTGAAGCCCGGCTCGACGGAGTTGATCCGGATCTCCGGGAACGCCTTCGCGTACTGCACCGTGAGCATGTTCACCGCGGTCTTGGAGGCCGGGTAGGCGATGCCGGGGTAGCCGTACGCCGGGGCCGTGGGGTCGGTGACCAGGGCCATCGAGCCGAGGCCGCTGCTGACGTTCACGATGACGGGCGCGGTGGAGCGGCGCAGCAGGGGCAGGAAGGCGTGGGTGACGCGCAGCGTGCCGAAGAGGTTCGTCTCGAACAGCGGGCGCAGGGTGTCGACGGTCTCGTCGGCGGGGGCGACGATGCCGTTCCCGTCGGTGCGGCCCTCGATACCGGCGTTGTTGACGAGTACGTCGAGGCCGCCGTCGGTGTCGAGGGTGCGCGCCGCCGCCTCGACGGACGCGTCGTCGGTGACGTCGATGACGACATGGCGCGCGCCGAGCTCCGCGGCGGCGCGGCGCCCGCGCTCCGCGTCGCGGCTGCCCAGGTAGACGGTGTGTCCCGCGGCGACGAGGCGGCGGGCGGTTTCGCGGCCGAGGCCCTTGTTGGCTCCGGTGATGAGTGTCGTGGTCATGGGTCCAGCTTCCGTCCAGGGCGCCGGACCAGCCAGGAGTCCGGTCTTCCTGGGACTCCCGGTACCAGGAAGACCGGTGCCGGACGGGGCACAGTGGAGGGTATGGCGAGTGCGGAGTTCGGGGCCTTCGGGGATGCGGTGCGGCGCTGGCGGGACCGGATCCCGCCCGAGTCGGCGGGGATCACGGCGGTGGGGCAGCGGCGCGCGGCCGGGCTGCGCCGCGAGGAGCTGGCCCTGCTGGCCGGGATCTCCGCGGACTACGTCACCCGGCTGGAACAGGGCCGGGCCACCCGTCCCTCGGACCAGGTCGTGGAGGCGCTCGCCCGCGCCCTGCGGCTGTCCGTCGCCGAGCGCGCGCACCTGTTCCGGCTCGCCGGCCTGGCGCCGCCCGGTCCCGACACGGTGCCCGCCACGCTCACGCCGAGCGTGCACCGGCTGCTGCAGCGGCTGGCGGGCACGCCCGTCGCGGTGTTCGACGCGGCGTGGACGCTGCTCCTCGCGAACCCGCTGTACTCGGCGCTGCTGGGCGAGCGCCCCGACTGGCGCGGCCACGGGCGCAACGGCGTGTGGTGGACGTTCCTCGGGCCGCCGGGCCGCGTGCGGCAGAGCCCGGCGGCGCGGCGTGCGATGGAGTCGGCCCTGGTGTCCGACCTGCGCACGACCGCGGGCCGCTACCCGTCCGATCCGCGCCTCGCGGAACTGGTCGCCGAGCTGCGGGCGAAGAGCCCCCGGTTCGCCGAGCTGTGGGAGTCGGGGTCCGTCGGCCGGCACGAGGCGGCGCGCAAGACGGTCGAGCACCCCGGGGTGGGCCCGCTGACGCTGGACTGCGACATCCTCACGGTCGCGGGCGACGAGCTGCGCGTCATGGTCTACACCGCCGAGCCGGGCACCCCGGACGCGGACCGGCTGACGCTGCTGGCGACGACGGCGGCGACCGCCTTCGCCCACGCGTCCGCGGACATCGGCTCCGGTACGGAATCGATCACTTGAAGCAAGCGGTTGCTCGCTCAGGGTTCCCAGGCGGCCGTCTCGCCACTAGCTTTGACGCATGCCTCCAGTCACGCCTTGTTCCGTGCGGTCCGCCGCCGAGGTGAACGAGCAGATCCGGGGCCTGTGGCTGCGCGCGGGCGGACGGCTCAGCGCCGAGCAGCGCGCGCAGTACGAGCTGCTCGTGTCGGAGTGGGCCGAGGCGGTCCGCGCCGAGGTCCCCTGACCGGGGGCGGGCGACAGGCCCTGATCCGGCCCGCTTCAGCGACCGCCCGCCACTCGTAGGACGGTTCCCGTGGTGTACGCGGCCTCGTCGGAGAGCAGCCAGGCGATGGCCGCGGCGATCTCCTGCGCGGTGCCGGGGCGGCGCAGCGGGATGCCGGGCGCCGACTGCGCGGCCCGGTCGGGCGCGCCGCTCGCCGCGTGGAACTCGGTGTCGATGATGCCCGGCGCCACCGCGTTGACCCTGACGCCGACCGGGCCGAGCTCCTTGGCGAGGCCGAGGGTGAGGGTGTCGACGGCGGCCTTGGACGCGGCGTAGTGGACGTAGTCGCCGGGGCTGCCGAGGGTGGCCGCGGCCGAGGACAGGTTCACGATGGCGCCCGCTCCGGCGGCGCCCATGTCCCGGGCGGCGCGGCGGCAGCACAGCAGCACGCCGAGGACGTTGACGTCGACGACGCGGCGCAGTTCCTCGGCGCTCGTCTCGGCGAGCGGGCCGAGCGCGGAGCCGACGCCCGCGTTGTTCACGAGGCCGGTGAGCGGCCCGAGCCGGTCCACCGCCTCGTCGAACATCCGCTCCACGTCGGCCTCTTGGGACGTGTCCGCGCGGATGAGGGCGCACCGGGCCCCGGCGGCGGTCACGGCTTGCGTGGTCCGTTCCGCCGCGTCCTTGTCGTGGACGTAGGAGAGCGCGATGTCGTGGCCGTCGCGTGCGAGGCGCAGCGCGGTCGCGGCGCCGATGCCTCGGCTGCCGCCGGTGACAAGGGTGGTGGGGCGGGTCAAGGGGGCCTCCCGGACGGTGATCATGTCGCGCGGGGTGCACCGTACCAGCGCCATTTCCCTACGCGATCACGCCCCGGGAGGTCGCCCCGGCCGGTCAGCCACAGCAGGGCGGGCCAGGGTGCGGCGTCGTCGGGGGCGTCCGGGAAGAGCCGGCGCAGCGACCGGTCGCAGAGGTCGGCGGGCGGCGCGAAGTCCGCGACACCGAGTCCCCGCGTCAGGTCGTGCGCGTGCAGCAGCGTCTCGACGACGCCCATCGCGGCGAATCCCTCGGGATCGCTGACCCCGAAGACGTGATGGGCGCGCGCGCTCGCCGGTGTCACCCGCGTGACGGCGGCGAGCAGCCCGCCGCAGGACTCGAGCACCTGGAGGAGTCCGGCCGGTCCGGCCTCCGGGTCGGCGGTGATGGTGTTCGCGGGCCCTTCGGGGCGGCGCCGCGACCAGCCGAGGGGTTCCCGGTCGTCCGTCGAGGGGCGCAGTGAACCGATGCGGGCCGCGTACCAGAAGAGGTCGTCCGCGAGGTGTTCGCCGGTCTCCCAGCAGGTCCACTCCAGCGAGCCGGCCGGGACGTCCCAGTCGGCGTCGAGGGCGGGGCGCAGCGCGGTCACGGCGAGTTCGACGGCCTGCGCCACGTCGTCGCCGGTGACGGGCCCCGGAGCCTGGGTCGCCGAGGTGTTCGAGTCTGCTGACATGGGGCGACCGTAGCAGCGATGCGCACGGCCGCCCCGGGGATTTCGGCCCGGCCTCAGGCCTTGCCCTGCCCCGCCTTCTTGGCGATGCGGCGCCTTTGACGCGGCGTCAGTTCCTTGCGGCCCGTCTGCCGCGCGTACACATCCTTGCGATCGGCGTTCTTCACCAACTACCTCCGCAACAGCGTGAGTTGACCAGTACTGCGGTGACCGTATGGTACGCGCGGGCATTCGGATCGCGCATGCCTCTTGGCTGTGCGCACCGCGGGCTCGACACTGACCCGATGACACAGCGTGTGGAACTCGCGACAGTGATGGACCGGCTCGCGGTCGACGAGTTGGTGACCGACTACGCGGTGGCCGTGGACGACGGCGACTGGGCGGCCTACCGCGCGCTGTTCGCGCCGGACGGCCGCGCCGACTACCGGGACGCCGGCGGCGTGGAGGGCAGCGCGGAGGAGATCGCGCGCTGGCTGACGTCGACGATGGAGATGTTCCCGATGCGGCAGCACCTCATCGTGAACCGGCGGGTGCGGTTCGGAGCGCTCGACCGGGACGTCGGCGACACGGCCCGGGTCCAGGCCGACTTCATCAATCCCATGCGCTTCGCCGGTGAGGGCACGGCGCCGGACTTCGTGTGCGGCGGCCGGTACGCCTTCGGTCTCGTCCGCACGCAGCACGGCTGGCGGCTGCACCGGGTGACCGTCCACGAGAAATGGCGGCGCACCCCGGAGCACGCTCCCGCCGGCGCGTGACCGTCTTCCGCCCTTTCGACCGGTACCCGATGTCGCTCATTTCGACCGGTGCCCACTGTCGTTGATCGCTTCCGGCGCGCACACTGAAGGCACGTGGCGGGTGCCGTCGGGTGTCGTACGAGCAGGGAGGCGCGGGCCCATGGAGCGATGGCGGCAGCGGCTCGGCGCGTCGCCCTGGTGGCGCGGCGCGGCGGCGGCGTCGGCGGGTGCGCTGCCCGCCCTCGCCTTCCCGGCGCCGTCACTGTGGTGGTGCGCCTATGCCGCGCTGGTGCCGTGGATGCTGCTGGCGCGCTCGGCGGGTACGCCGCGCCGCGCGGCCCTGGACGGCTGGCTCGGCGGCCTCGGGTTCATGCTGGCGGTGCACCACTGGCTGCTGCCGAGCCTGCACGTCTTCACCGTCGTGATCGCCGCTCTGCTCGGTGCCCTGTGGGCGCCGTGGGGGTGGCTGGTGCGCAGAGTGCTGCACGGCACTCCCTCACCGGGCCGGGCGGCGGCCGCGCTCGTGGCCGTGCCGTCGGGCTGGCTGATGGTCGAACTGGTCCGTTCCTGGCAGGGGTTGGGCGGCCCGTGGGGCCTGCTCGGGTCCAGCCAGTGGCAGGTGACACCGGCGCTGCGGCTCGCTTCGGTAGGCGGCGTCTGGCTGGTGAGTCTGCTCGTGGTGACCGTGAACACCGGGGTCACGGTCCTCGTGGTGGCGCGCGGGGCGCGCACCCCGGCGGTGGCCGGGCTGGTCGCGACCGTCACCGTCACCGGTGCGGCCTGGGCGTGGGCTCCGCGCCCGGCGACCGACGGGCAGGTGCGCATCGCCGTGGTGCAGCCGGGCGTCATCGCCGGCGCCGACAGCGGCGAGCGCCGCTTCGACCGCGAGGAGGCGCTGACCCGCCGGCTCGCCGGGCAGGACGTCGACCTGGTGGTGTGGGGCGAGAGCAGCGTCGGCTCCGACCTGGCCGACCGGCCCGATCTGGCCCGCCGGATCGCGGGGCTGTCCCGCGCCGTCGACGCGGACATCCTCGTCAACGTGGACGCGCGCCGCCCCGCCTCCGGCGCCGCGGGCCAGGGCATCTACAAGAGCTCGGTGCTGATCGGCCCCGACGGCCCGACCGGTGAGCGCTACGACAAGATGCGGCTCGTCCCCTTCGGCGAGTACGTGCCCGCGCGCTCACTGCTCGGCTGGGCGACCTCGGTCGGCAAGGCCGCGGTCGAGGACCGGATGCGCGGCACGCGCCAGGTCGTCATGGACGTGCGGCACGGGTCGCGGGACCTGCGGGTCGGTCCGCTGGTCTGCTTCGAGTCCGCGTTCCCCGACATGACGCGCAGTCTGACCCGGGACGGGGCGCGGGTGCTGCTCGCGCAGTCGTCGACGTCGACGTTCCAGCACAGCTGGGCGCCGGAGCAGCACGCGTCGCTCGGCGCGGTGCGGGCCGCGGAGACCGGCCGTCCGATGGTGCACGCGACACTGACCGGGGTGTCGGCGGTGTACGGCCCGGACGGGCGGCGTGCCGGTCCCTGGCTGGGCACCCCGCGGAGCGGGGCCCGTGTCTACGACGTGCCGACCGCGCACGGCAGCACGCTGTACGTCCGCTTCGGCGACTGGCCGGTGCACGCGGCGGTCACGGTCCTCGCGGTGCTGGCCGCGACGGAGGCGGCGCGCCGGCTCCGGCGCCGGGCGGCGGCGTCCGAAGTACCGGCCGCCCAGGTCTCGCACGGCCGCTGAGGCACGGGGTCAGGCCGCGAGGCGCTGCACCTCGCGCACGACCCGCTCGCACAGCTCGTGCGTGGCCAGCGCGTCGCGGGCACTGAGCACCCGGCCCGCGCGGACGGCGTCGAGGAAGGCGAGCACGACCTGCTCGATACCGCGCTGGCGGGCGACGGGCACCCAGTCGCCGCGGCGGCGCACGGTCGGCTGCCCCTTGTGGTCGACGACGTCGGCGAGATTGATCACCTGCCGCTTGGTGTCCTGTCCCGAGACCTCGAGGATCTCCTCGGTGGAGCCGCTGAGCCGGTTCATGACGCCGAGCGCGGTGAAGCCGTCACCGGCGAGCTGGAGGACGACGTGGTGCAGCAGGCCGTCCTCGACGCGGGCGCGCACGGTGACGTCGTCGACCTCGCCGGGCACGAGGAAGCGCAGCGTGTCGACGACGTGGATGAAGTCGTCGAGGACCATCGAGCGCGGTTCCTCGGGCAGCCCGACCCGGTTCTTCTGCATCAGGATCAGCTCGCGCGGGTGCTCGACGCACTGCGCGTACCCGGGTGCGTAGCGCCGGTTGAAGCCGACGGTCAGACTGACACCGCGCTCCTCGGCGAGGCCCACCAACCGCTCCGCATCGGCCAGTTCATAGGCGAGCGGCTTGTCGACGTACGTGGCGACGCCCGCCTCCAGCAGACGCGTCACGATCTCGGGGTGCACGGCGGTCGGCGCGTGCACGAAGGCCGCGTCGAGCCCCTGGGCGAGCAGCGCGTCCAGCTCGGTGTGGCGCTGCGCGGCCGGGATGTGGTGCTCGTCGGCCACGCGGGCGAGGGTCGCGGGCGTCCGGGTCTGCAGATGCAGTTCCACCCCGGCCTGCGTGGTGAGCACGGGCAGATAGGCCTTCTGCGCGATGTCCCCGAGTCCGATGCAGCCGACCTTCACGTTCCCGTACTCCTCTGTAGCCGTAGCCCGTCGCGTCCGGGCAGCATACGGGGAGGTGACCGCGGGGCGCGCCCGGCGCTACACCCGCTCCCCCGGCACCGCGTCGCGCGCGTGGGGCCGCCGCTGCGGGGGCCGCCAGTCCGCGATGCCGTCCAGGCCGCGCAGCATCAGCGTGGGCCCGACGAGGCCGGCGGCGCGGATCACGCCGTTGCGCAGGGCGATGCCCGGCCGGTTGCCGAGCATGTTCACGCGGCTGACCGCCATCGCCCTGCGCGCGATCATCGCGGTGCGCGGCTGTCGCGCCCGGGTGTATCCGGCCAGGTCCGGTGCCGCGTCGGGGGCGGCGTGGTGGGCGAGGACGACCGCGTCCTCGATGGCCTGGTTGCCGCCCTGGCCCAGCGTCGGCGCCATGGCGTGCGCGGCGTCGCCGAGGAGCGCGACCCGGCCGCGGTGGAAGGCGGGCAGCGGTTCGGCGATGTGGTGGACGTCGTGACGCAGCACCCCGCCGGGTTCGACCGCGTCGAGGATCGCGGGGATCGGGTCGTGCCAGCTCCCGTACAAGCGCCGGAGTTCCGCCCTCTCGTCGCCGTCCGCCGCGGTGCGCCCCGGGGGGACCATGGCGGCGGCGTACGCGTAGATCGTGCCGTCGGCGAAGGGGTGCGTGCCCCAGAGGCGGCCGGGCCCCCAGGTCTCGTGCTGGACGAAGGGGCGGCCCAGCGGCGGTACGAGGACACGCCAGGTGGTGAACCCGGAGTACGCGGTGCCGGGGTGCTCCGGGAAGAGGGCGCCGCGCACGGCCGAGTGGATCCCGTCGGCGCCGACGACCAGCTCCGCTTCCAGGTCACCCTGCGGGGTGACGACCCGGGCGGGCCGCGCCGGGTCGCCCGGATCCCCGGCGTCGGCGAGCCGCGCCCCGGACGCCGTCCGCACGATGTCGGCGGGCAGCCGGGCCGCCAGCTTCTCGATCAGGGTCGCGCGGTGCAGCAGGACGAGGGATCTGCCGAACCGCTCGGCCGCGAGCCCCGGATCGGCGCGCGACAGCCAGCGGCCCTTGGGGGTGAGCAGGCCGCCGTCCCCCGTCCAGGCGGCGAGCGAACGGATCTCGTCGCCGAGCCCGACGACGTCGAGGGCGCGCTGCGCGTTGGGCGCGAGGGAGATGCCCGCGCCGACGGGCTTCAGTTCGCGCGCCCGCTCCAGGACGGTCACCCGCCAGCCGCGCAGGTGCAGCGCCAGCGCCGCGGTGAGTCCGCCGATCCCGCCGCCGACCACGACGGCCCTGGCCTGCCGCGCCCCCGGTCGGGTGTCTCCGGTGGCTGTCATGACGCCTCCCATGGCATGGAACGACCCCCTTCACTACACCTGTAGTGAAGTCACGCCACGACCGTACTACAGCTGTAGTGGCATCGACAGACCGCGGCTGACTCCGCGACCGTGACGGCCACTACATCTGTAGTCATCGCGATAGGTTGTCCCTCATGTCCCGCACGACCGAGCCGCACGATCCCGCGGCCGCCGCTTCCCGCCCCGACCGGATCGCCGACGCCGCACTCGTGCTGCTCGCGGAGCGCGGGATGCGCGGCCTGACGCACCGCGCGGTCGACGAGGTCGCCCACCTGCCGCAGGGCTCGACGTCGAACTACGCCCGCACCCGGCTCGCCCTGCTCGAAGCGGCCGTACGGCGGCTCGCGGCGCGCGAGGGCCGGGTGCTCGCCGTGGACGAACTACCCAGCCCCACGGATGGCCTGGCCGCCCTGATCGACGGCATGGCTCTCGCCCTGCACCGCTACCTGACCCAGAACCCCCAACTCCTGATCTGCCGCTACGAGTTGGCGCTCGAAGCCACGCGCCGCCCCGAGCTGCGCACGTTCTTCGACGACACGGGCAGCCAGTTCCGTCGCCCCCTGACGGAACTCCTGCGCGCGGCGGGCTCGCGGGACCCCGAGCGGCACACCCTGTCCCTGGTGGCGTGGACCGAGGGCACGATGTTCTCGTGCGTGGCGGGCTCGTTCAGCACCGCGGTACCGAGCCTCGCGGAACTGCGACGGGGATACGGGGAGTTGCTGCACGGCATGCTCGGCTCAAAGGACGCCTGAGGCATCCACCGTCACCCGTGCGGGGCAACCTCGCCCCCTACGGTTCCCCCACCGCGGTCGCGTCCAGCAAAGTGGCGCGGGTGCCCAGAAAGTCCAGCTCAGCCACGCTCCTGCTGTCGGCGGCCGCCGCCGTCACCGCTGCCACCGCGTCCGGCTGCATGAGCGTCCACGCCCCGCCCGCCCCGGCCACCCCCTCGCCGTCCGTCACGGCTCCCGCGCCCCGCCCCGACGGCCACGCCGACCGGCCGCTGGTCCAGGCCCCCGCACGGGAGGCCCTGGAGCGCACGGGCCCCTCGCCCCACCGCGGCGCCGCCGGCCCGCGCACTGAGGCCCCGCCGCCCCCGCGTCCGGCCGCACCACCCCGGCGCGCGGCGCCGGAAGCCGCGCCCCACCGCACGGCCGCCACCAGGCCCGAGCCGGAGCCCGCCCGGACCACCGCACCCGAAGCTCCCGCCCAGACCGATGTCTGCGCGCTCGGCCGCCAGTACGGCGGCTGGGACCCGGACAGCCCGCAGTCCGTCATCTGTCAGGACGCCTACGGCAGTTGACGCCGCCGGCCGCCCGGTCAGGAGCTGCGGCGCGGCGGGCCCAGCGGCTCGCCGCCCGGGCGGCCGCCCTCGTCCGAGTCGTCATCGTCGGCCGGCAGGGCCGACACCCGCAGCTCGAGCCGGGTGAGGGCGGCGCGCACCCCGTCCCCGTACCCGTCGTCCCCGAGCGTCCCGACCGTCGCGCGGGCCCGTGCCAGATGGCTGCGGGCCGCGCCGGGGCGCCCCAGCTTCACGTAGTCCGCCGCCAGATTGAGGTGCAGCGACGGATACAGGGCGCGCAGCGCGAGGGACGCCTCGTCCGCCTGCGGCCGCTCGTCGGCGGGCCCGTCGGCGGCGGACAGCGCGCGCAGGTCCCAGGCCAGCTCGTCGGCAGGATCGTCCTGGGTGTCGGCCATGTAGTGCGCGAGGGTGCAGCGGTGCAGCGGGTCGCCGTTCTCGCCGATCTCCGACCACAGGACGAGGAAGCGGTCCCGCGCCTCCTCGCGGTCCCCGGCATGCGCCAGCATGACCACCTGCCCGATGCGGGTCATCATGGTGTCGTCCGCCGCCTGCTCGCGCCGCTGTGCCACTGGCTCCTCCAAGCTCACCAACCGGTCGGGTGCCGATCACGGCTTCCGACGCTAACGGCCGCCACCGGCAATCCCGATCAGGCGCGGCTCAGCCCAGATCCGGGATGCGCCAGTCGATCGCCTCGTGGCCCTGGGCCGCGACCGCCGCGTCGATCTGGGTGAAGGGCTGCGAGCCGAAGAACTTGCGCGCGGACAGCGGCGAGGGGTGCGCGCCCTTCACGACGATGTGCCGCTCGGTGTCGATGAGCGGGAGCTTCTTCTGCGCGTAGTTGCCCCACAGGACGAAGACGGCCGGGTCGGGGCGGTCGGCGACGGCCCGGATCACCGCGTCCGTGAACTTCTCCCAGCCCTTGCCCTTGTGCGAGTTGGCCTCGCCGGCCCGCACCGTCAGCACCGCGTTCAGCAACAGCACGCCCTGCTCGGCCCACGGCATCAGATATCCGTTGTCCGGGATCGGGGTGCCGAGCTCGGCCTGCATCTCCTTGTAGATGTTGCGCAGCGACGGCGGCGTCTTCACGCCGGGCCGCACCGAGAAGCACAGCCCGTGCCCCTGCCCCTCGCCGTGGTACGGGTCCTGGCCCAGGACCAGCACCTTGACCCGGTCGTACGGCGTCGCGTCCAGCGCGGCGAAGACCTGCTCGCGCGGCGGGTAGACGGGACCCTTCGCGCGCTCCTCCTCGACGAACTCGGTGAGCTCCTTGAAGTAGGGCTTCTGCAGCTCCTCGCCGAGGACGCCACGCCAGGACTCGGGCAGCATCGCAGTGTCGGTCACGTCAACAACCTCCGGGGTACGGGCACTTGCACGCCCGTGCGCGCGTCACCACGCGCACGGCCGCTTCGTCACCCAAGAACCTACCGGCGTCCACTGACAATCACGGTCCCGCCCGGGGACCGCCCGGCCTCACCAACTGGTCTTGCGCTGCAGTTCCCACATCATCATGATCGTCGACGGATCGAGGGCGCGTTCGCCGCCCGAGATCTCGTCGCTGGCCGCGATGTACTGCTTGCCCTGCCACAGGGGCAGCAGCCGGGCGTCGTCCGCCATGATCTGCTGGGCCCGCTCGAACTGCCGGACCGTCGCGCCCCGGTCGCTCTCGCCGCGCGACTGCGGCAGGATCTGGTCGGTGATCTCGGGCGACACGTAGGGCGTGCTCACCGCGTTCTCCTCGCCCACGAAGGGCGCGATGAAGTTGTCGGCGTCCGGGAAGTCCGGGAACCAGCCACGTCCGAACACCGGGTACTCACCGTTGCGGTAGCCCTGCTCGTACGTCTTCCACGGCCGGCTCTTGAGCGTCACCTTGAACAGCTTGGACGCCTCCAGCTGCTTCTTGAGGGCCTCGAACTCGGGGGCGGTCGCCGATCCGTAGCGGTCGGTGGTGTACCAGAGCGTGAGCGGCACGGGCCCGGTGATGCCCGCCTTGGAGAGGATCGCGGCCGCCTTGGCGGGGCTGGGATCGCCGAAGTCGTCGAAGAAGTCCGTGGAGTGGCCCGCGAGCCCCTTGGGGACCATGGAGTACAGCGGTTCGACGGTGTCCTTGTAGACCTCGTGCGAGATCGCCCCCCGGTCGACGACCTGCGCGACGGCCCGGCGCACCGCGCGCTTGCCCGCCCACGGGTCCTTCGGGTTGAAGACGAGGTAGCTGATCTCCGTGCCCGCGCCCTCGACGAGCTGCAGGCCGTCGCTGTCGTTCTTGCCCTGGAGGTGCACGACGTCCTCGGCGGCGAGGCCACGGAAGGTCGCGTCGATCTCCTTGGACTTCAGGGCGGTGACCATCTCGGAGGAGGTCTTGAAGTAGCGAATCGTCACTGCTTCGTTCTTGCGGTCGGCGAACCCCTCGTACTGGGGGTTCTTGACGAGTTCCGCCTTCTCGCCGTCCGTGTAGGCCTGCAGCGAGTAGGGACCGGACCCGGTGACCTTGCCGTCCGTGCGCAGTTCCTTGGCCGGGTACTCGTCGGGGTCGACGATCGACATCGCCGGCGTGGCGAGAACGAACGGGAAGGTCGCGTCCGGCTTCTTCAGGTGGAACGTCACGTCGCGGTCGCCCCGCGTCTCGACGCGGTCGAGGCTGCCGAGCAGTCCGCTCGGCCCGCCCTTGACCTTGATGGCGCGGATCCGGTCGATCGAGTACTTCACAGCCTCGGCGTCGAGCGAGTCCCCGTCGGAGAACTTCATGTCCTCGCGCAGCCGGCAGTGGTAGACACGGTTGGCGTTGTCCTTGAAGGAGCACTCGGCCGCGTCGGCCTCCGGTTCCGCGGCGCCGGAGGGGAAGGCGACCAGGGTCTGGTAGACGTTGCGGAACAGCTCCCAGGAGCCGTCCCAGGAAGCCGCGGGGTCCAGCGTGCTCGGGGCACTGGTGGTCCCCACCACGATCGGATTCTCGTCCTCGGAGCCACCGGTCTGCATCAGCCCGCACCCGGCGAGCAGGGCTATGGACGCAGTCGCCGCCAACGTGCGGGGGGCAAGCAACCGTTTGAACACGCGCACGCTCCTCGATCGGCCATGCCATGGGTCGGCAGACAATATCGCAGTGCCCCGCCGGATCAACTGCTTGATCCGACGGGGCACTTCATGCGCGAGGACGTTTGTCTGGCGATGTCAGCCGACGCCCATATTGCTCGGGTCACACATTGATCACGCGACGCCCGCGTTGAGGAAGATGCCGCCGTCCACGACGAGCGTCTGGCCGGTGATCCAGTCGGCCTGGTGCGAGGTCAGGAACGCGGCGGCGCCGCCGATGTCCTCGGGCACCCCGAGCCGGCCGAGCGGGTAGGCGGCCGCGGCCTCGGCCTCCCGGCCCTCGTACAGGGCCTGCGCGAACTTGGTCTTCACGACCGCCGGGGCGATCGAGTTGACCCGCACCTTCGGCGCGAACTCGTGCGCCAGCTGGAGCGTGAGGTTGACCATGGCGGCCTTGCTCATGCCGTACGCGCCGATGAACGGCGAGGCGGAGACGCCGGCCACGGACGCGATGTTCACGATCGCGCCGCCGTTCTCCTTCTGCCACGCCTTGTACGTCTGCTGGGCGAAGCCGAGCGCGGAGACGACGTTGGTCTCGAAGACCTTGCGCGCCACGTTCAGGTCGAGCTCGGCGATGGGCCCGAACACCGGGTTCGTACCGGCGTTGTTGACGAGGAAGTCGACGCGGCCGAACGCCTCCATGGTGCGCTCGACGGCGGCGGCCTGGTGCGCCTCGTCGTGGGCCTTTCCGGCTACGTAGATGACGCGCTCGGAGCCGAGGGTCTCCACGGCCTCCTTGAGCGCGTCCTCGCCGCGTCCCGTGATGCAGACGCGGTCGCCGCGGGCGACGAGGGCCTCGGCGATGCCGTAGCCGATGCCGCGGCTGGCGCCGGTGACGAGGGCGACGTTGCCGGACAGGGGCGGGAGTTCTGAAGTCGTCATGTCCGTTGCCTCCGGGCTTAGTTGAGCGGTCCGCCGGCCACGTACATGACCTGGCCGGAGACGAAGCCGGCCGCCTCGCCGGTGAAGAAGGCGATGGCGTTGGCGATGTCCTCGGGGCGGCCCACGCGCTGCACCGGGATCTGCGTGGCGGCCGCGGCCTGGAAGTCCTCGAAGCCCATGCCGACGCGCTCGGCGGTGGCGGCGGTCATGTCGGTGACGATGAAGCCGGGGGCGACGGCGTTGGCGGTGACGCCGAACTTGCCGAGCTCGATCGCGAGGGTCTTGGTGAAGCCCTGCAGACCGGCCTTGGCGGCGGAGTAGTTGACCTGGCCGCGGTTGCCGAGCGCCGAGGAGGACGACAGGTTCACGATGCGGCCGAACTTCGCGTCCACCATGTGCTTCTGGACGGCCTTGGACATCAGGAACGCGCCGCGCAGGTGCACGTTCATGACGGTGTCCCAGTCGGAGGCGCTCATCTTGAACAGCAGGTTGTCGCGCAGGACGCCCGCGTTGTTCACGAGGATCGTCGGCGCGCCGAGCTCCTCGGCGATCCGTGCGACGGCGGCCTCGACCTGCGCCTCGTCGGAGACGTCGCAGCCGACCGCGAGGGCCTTGCCACCGGCGGCGGTGATCTTCTCGACGGTGTCCTTGCAAGCGGCCTCGTCGAGGTCGATCACGGCGACGGCGCGGCCCTCTTCGGCCAGACGGATCGCGGTCGCGGCGCCGATACCGCGCGCGGCTCCCGTGACGATCGCTACGCGCTGCTCAGTGGTGGACATGCTCTTCGGTCTCCTCGCCCTAGAGGGCGGCCGCTCCGCTCCAGTGCGGGTGAGCGACCGCTTAGTACCCTGTGCGTGTGACGCTAGAAGCCCTGACACCCGGTGTCAACGTACCCACCGGGTGCCCCTGATCACTCGCCGTGCCGGACCGGCGCGCTCAGCGGACCAGCTGGGCGAGCAGACGCTCCGCCTCGGCGGCCGGATCAGCCGTCAGACCGGTGTGCACGGGCCCCGGCTGCACCACCGTCGAGCGGGGTGCGATCAGCCAGCGGTAGCGGCGCCCCGCGTCGTCGTCCGCGGCCTGTCCGGCGCTGTCGCCGCCGCGGCAGTGCCGTTCGACGGCGTGGAGCACGGCGCGCACGCCGACCACGTCGGCCTCGGGGTCGAGCGCCAGGAGCCGGGACTCGTCGAGATGCGTGAGCGCGGTGACGAACGACCTGGCCCGGCAGTACACGACGACGCCCGCGTTCATCTGCTCGCCGCGCTCGACGCGCGGCACGACCCGCAGCAGGGCGTACTCGAAGACATCGCGCTCGCTCATCGGTCCGCTCCTTCGGTGATCCAGCCGGTCGTGCGCGGCGTCCGGGCCGCGCCGCCCGCCGGCAGGTCGATGCGCTCGTGGACGGTCGCGGCGCGCTCCGCCAGCGTCTCGACGTAGGCCCGCCGCACCGCGTCGGGGTGGTCGAAGCCCGGCTCGTCCACGAGCCAGACGTCGGGCACGTCGGCGGCGGCCCGCGCGAGGAGGTCCTCGGTGACGCGCGGCGCGAGTTCGGCGGCGGCCGCCTCGACATCGGGTCCGAACGGGGCGAGGGCGTGATCGGTCGCGTCGTACGGCCTGGCGGCCCAGGCGGGTGCGCCGCGCCAGTTGTGGTGCCAGATCATGCTCGCGCCGTGGTCGATGAGCCACAGGTCACCGCGCCAGACCAGCATGTTGGGGTTGCGCCAGGACCGGTCGACGTTGTTGATCAGCGCGTCGAACCAGACGACGCGGCCCGCCTCCAGGGGATCGACGGCGTACGCGAGCGGGTCGAAGCCGAGTGCCCGCGGCAGGAACCGCATCCCGAGGTTGGTGCCGCCGCTCGCCTTGAGCAGCTCCTGCACCTCGGGGTCGGGTTCGCCGAGACCGATGACGGGGTCGAGGTCGAGGGCGACGAGGTCCGGCACCCGGAAGCCGAGGGCCCGCGCCAGCTGTCCGCAGATCACCTCGGCGACGAGCGTCTTGCGGCCCTGTCCCGCGCCGGTGAACTTCATGACGTACGCGGTGAGATCGTCGGCCTCGACCAGGCCGGGAAGCGATCCGCCCTCCCTCAATGGAGTGACATATCGGGTCGCCGTGACTTCGGTGAGCATGCGCCCAGGTTATGAGATCGGCGAGACGTTGAACGCTCCGGGATCACGGCACGTACGGGAAAGTACCCCCACGGGATCCAGGTCCGCCCATCGAAAGGAACCGAGAGCATGACCGCTTCGCAGGAGACCGCACCCACGGGCCCGGCGCCCGCTCGCCGGACCGTCGTCGCCGCGGTCGGCGCCGCGGGGATCGCCGCGGCGCTGACCGCCTGCGGTTCGAAGGACGGCTCGTCCGAACCGGCGGGCAACGCCTCGTCGGCCGGCGGCGGCGGGAGCGAGGAGCTCGCGAAGACCTCGGACATCCCGGAGGGCGGCGGCAAGATCTTCGCCGACGCCGGCATCGTGGTGACCCAGCCGAAGAAGGGCGAGTTCAAGGGGTTCACCAGCACCTGTACGCATCAGGGGTGCGCGGTGACCAAGGTCGAGGGCGGCACCATCGACTGCCCGTGCCACGGCAGCAAGTTCTCCATCGAGGACGGCAGCGTGAAGAACCCGCCGGCGACGCGGCCGCTGCCCGAGAAGAAGATCACGGTGACCGGGGACTCGATCAGCCTCGCCTAGGGCGCTTCCACGCGGCGAGCACGTCCGGGGTCGCCGTGACGGTGGCGACGAGGGCGAGCGTGTTGCGGATCATCGCGGGGGTGTAGTCGGAGGGCACCCCCGCGATCGCGTCCTTGGGGACGACGACGGTGTAGCCGAGGTTCACGGCGTCGAACACCGCGTTGGGTACGGCCACGTTGGCGGAGACTCCGGTGACGACGAGGGTGCGGCAGCCGAGGTTGCGCAGCAGCGGGTCGACGTCGGTGCCCGCGATCGGCGAGAGACCGTGCAGCCGGCGTACGACGAGGTCCTCGTCGGCGACCTCGATCGGCGGGGCGATCCGGACGGCCTTGGATCCCGAGAGCTGTTGCACGGGGAGGCGTTCGGCGGCACGGAACAGGCGGCCGTTGCGGTTCGCGCCGCGTCCGTCGGGGCGCCGCTCGGCGACGGCGTGCAGCACCTGCACCCCGCTCTCGTGGGCGGCGGCCACGAGCCGCGCCACGTTCGCCAGCGCGCCAGACGTGCGGGCCTCCTTGGCGAGTTCGGGCAGGGCGCTGTCGGTGCCGACGACGCCCTGCTGGCACTCGACGGTCAGCAGCACGGTGCCCGCCGGTTCGAGCAGTTCGGCCAAGTCCTCGCGCGTCGGCATGGTTCCCCCTGTAGGTCCGGCCGGTCCAGGGTGCTGGAGACTAGTGACCATTGCGCGCGGACGGAAGAGGCCGCATGCTGCTTTCCTGACGCATCGTCAGCCAACGGACCGGGGAGTGCCCATGACCGTCACCCAGCGCCGGGGTCGCAGGATCATGATGACCTCGCAGGAGCTGGACACGTTCCTCACCGAGCAGCGCACGTGCCGGGTGGCCACGGTGTCGGCCGACGGCACCCCGCACGTCAGCCCGCTGTGGTTCGTCTGGGACGGGACGTCGCTGTGGCTGTACTCCCTGGACCGCAGCCGCCGTTGGGCCGATCTGCGGGCCGACGGGCGCGTGGCCGTGGTGGTCGACGCGGGCGAGGAGTACGGGGAGCTGCGCGGCGTCGAGCTGTCCGGGCGCGTCGAGTTCGTCGGCGAGTCCCCGCGCACCGGCGAGCCGTGCCCCGAACTCGACGCGCTGGAGCCGCTGTTCGCGCGGAAGAACTTCGGCATGGCCGAGATGTTCCACGACGGCCGCCACGCCTGGGCCCGGCTGACCCCCGACAAGATCGCGTCGTGGGACTTCCGCAAGCTGGCGGATCTATAGGGACGCGGATCTGCAGGGACGCGGACCTGTAGGACAAGGGCGCACCCCGGCCCCCTCAGCCCTCGGCGGACTGCCCCAGATCGGCCCCAGCCTTCTGCAGCGCCTCCACGGCCGCCCGGATCGAGGGCCGGCGGTCGGCGTCGGCACGCCACACCACGTACACATGGCGCCGCACCTGCTGCCGCACGGGCACGGTCACCACGCCCGGCGGCATCGGATCACGGCCGAGCAGCGGCGCCACGCACACCCCCAACCCGGCCGACACCAGGCCGAGTTGGGTGTGGGTCTCGGCGGCGCGATGGCCGACCTGCGGCTCGACACCCTTGGCGCGCAGCGTGAACAGCAGCCATTCGTGGCAGAACTCGCCCTCTCCCCAGGTGATCCACTCGTCGTCGGCGAAGTCCTCCAGGCCGACCTCGTCACGGCCGGCGAGCGGGTGCCCGGCGGGCATCGCGATATCGGCCGGGTCGTCGAGGATGCTCGCCTTGACCAGGCCGTCGGGCAGCGGCATCGGCTTGTTGTACCAGTCGAGCACGATCGCCAGGTCGAGGTCGCCGCGGATCACCCCGGCGACTCCGGCCTCCGGCTCCAACTCCTGCGAACGCACGCGAAGTTGGGGATGCGCGGCGCGCAGCGCGGAGAGCGCCGCGGGGAACAGCCCGCGCGCCGCGGTGGGGAACGCGGACAGCCGCAGCTCCCCCACCACCTGCCCCCGCTGCGCCTCCAGGTCGGACTGGGCCAGCTCGACCTGCGACAGGATGCGCGCGGAGTGCTCGGCGAGCAGCCGTCCCGCGTCGGTCAGCCGCACCCCGCGGCCGTGCTTGGCGAGCAGCTGCTGACCGACCTCGCGCTCCAGCTTGGCCATCTGCTGCGAGACGGCCGAGGTCGTGACGTGCAGCGCGTCGGCGGCGCCGCTCACCGATCCGTGCCGGGCGAGCGCGTCGAGGACGCGCAGCCGCTCCAGGTTCAACATGTAAGGGATGCTAAGCGATATCCCGCAAGAAGTCTCGCTTGTGCTACGAAGAGCGGGGGCGCGATCCTTACGTCCATGAGCACCGTCAGCGCCGCCCGGACCGCAGCGCCCTCCGCGTCCCCCGCCCCGGCCACCTCCCCCGCGCGCCGCGCCCTCGACTGGCGCGTCCGCTTCGGCGTCCTCTCCCTGATCTGGGGTTTCAGCTTCCTGCTCATCAAGGTGGGCACGCAGGGATACGCCCCGTTCCAGGTGACGCTGGGGCGGCTGGTGTTCGGCACGCTGGTGCTCGCGGCGGCGATGGCCGTGAAGCGGGAGCGGCTGCCGCGCGGCGCCCGCACCTGGGGGCATCTGACGGTCGCGGCGTTCCTGCTGAACGCGCTGCCGTTCTCCCTGTTCGCCTTCGCCGAGGAGACGATCCCGTCGACGCTGGCCGGGATCTGCAACGCGACGTCGCCGCTGTGGGGCATGGCGCTGTCCCTGGTCGCGCTGTCCGAGGACCGGCCGACCCGGCGCCGGGTCGCCGGCCTGGGCATCGGATTCCTGGGGGTGCTGACGGTCCTCGGCGTCTGGCAGGGCTTCCACGGTCTGGACGTGACGGGCACGGCGATGGCCCTGCTCGCGTCGTTCAGCTACCCGGTCGGGTGGATCTACGTCCGCCGCACGCTCGCGCACACGGGCCACTCGCACCTGTCGATGACCGGCGCGCAGCTCCTGCTCGCCACGGTCCAACTGGCCTTCGTCACACCGCTGTTCACGTCCTGGCCGAGACACTTCGGCATCGTCCCGCTGCTCGCGATCATCGCTCTGGGCGCTCTGGGCACCGGCGTCGCGGTCCTCATCCAGTACGGCCTGGTCGCCGAGGTCGGCCCGACGACCGCGCAGATGGTCACGTACTTCATCCCGGTCATCGCCACCGCGGCGGGCGTCGCCGTGCTCGGCGAGTCGCTGAGCTGGTCGACGCCGGTCGGTGCGGTGATCGTGCTGGCCGGCGCGGCGCTCACCCAGTCGCGGGCCCGGGCCCGCTCCTGACGGAACCGTCGGGCCCGCGTCAGGCGTAGGAGCGTGCCGGCGCGGGCCCGACGGCCGCCGCCACGACGTCCGCGACGGCCTCGATCTCCTCGACGGACAGGCGGGACACGGTGATCCGCACGCCCGGCCCGGCGTTCATCCGGAACCGGGCGCCCGGCGCGACCGCCCACCCCGCGTGCAGCAGCCGCGCCACCGCGCCGGTCTCGTCGGGGACCGGGATCCACACGTTCATCCCGCTGCGCCCGTGCGCCTCGACGCCCCGCTCGGCGAGGGCCGCGATCAGCGCGTCGCGCCGCTTCCCGTACGAGGCCGCGACCGCCCGCGCGTCCACCGCGCCGCTCGCCCACAGGCCGGTCACCGCCCGCTGCACGATGCGGCTGACCCAGCCGGGCCCGAGCCGCTGCCGGCCGCGCACCCGGTCGACGGTGGCGGCGTCGCCGGTGAGCACCGCGAGCCGCAGGTCAGGCCCGTACGCCTTGGCGACGGAGCGGACGAACGCCCAGTGCTGGGTGACACCGGCCAGCGGGTGCAGCGGCAGGTCGACGATGCCGTGCCCGTGGTCGTCCTCGATGAGCAGGACCTCGCGGTGCGCCTCCAGTACGTCGCGCAACGCCTTCGCGCGGGCCGCACCGACCGCCGCACCGGTGGGGTTCTGCGCCCGGCCGGTCACCACGAGGGCCCGCGCTCCGTCGCGCAGCGCCCGCTCGACCTCGTCCGGCAGTGGTCCGTCGTCGTCCACGCCGACCGGCACCAGGCGCAGGCCGAGCGCGGGCACGAGGTCGAGCATGCTGCCCCACCCCGGGTCCTCGACGGCGACCGCGTCACCGGCCTTGAGGTGCGCGGCGAGCACGCGCTCGATCGCGTCCAGCGACCCCGAGGCGACGGCCACCGGCCCGTCCGGCACCCCGTCGGAGTCGAAGCCCGCCCGCGCCCGGCGCACCAGTTCCGGCTCCAGCGGGTCGTCCCCGTAGAGCACCGGATCGCGGTCCGCGACGGCAGCCGCGGCGGTGAACGCCTCGACGAGCGAGGGCAGCAGCGCGGTGTCCGGATTCCCGTCGGACACGTCCCGCACACCGGTCGGCACGTCCACCCGGATGTGCTCCCGCGCGGTGGTCGCCGGCTTCGGGCGCACCCGGCTGCCCCGCCGGCCCGCGGTCTCGATGACCCCGCGCTCGCGCAGGGTGCGGTACGCGGCCGCGACGGTATTGGGGTTCACCCCGAGCTGCTGCGCCAACTCCCGCATCGGCGGCAGCAGTTGCCCCGGCTCCAGGCCTCCGTCGGCCACCGCGCGCTCGACGCTCGCGGAAATCTCCGCGGCACGACGCCCCTTGATCGGATACTCTTCTAGCACAAACCACAGTTTGCACTAGTGCAATGGAGTTCGCAACATGAGCGTGGCCCCCGAGCAGCAGGCGACCGACACCGCCTACGTCCCCACGGACCGCACCGTCCCCACCCGCTCCAAGGACCGTGCCGCCTACGACCGCGCCCAGGTGCACGCGATACTCGACGAGGCGTACGTCTGCCATCTCGGCTTCGTGCGCGACGGCGCCCCGGTCGTGCTGCCCACCCTGTACGGCCGGGTGGGCGAGCGCCTCTACGTGCACGGGTCGACGGGATCGCGGCCGCTGCGCATGGCCGGACAGCAGGACCCGGGTCTGCCGGTCTGTCTCACCGTGACGCACGTCGACGGACTGGTGCTGGCCCGCTCCGCCTTCCACCACTCCATCAACTACCGCTCCGTGGTGATCCACGGCACCGCGCACCAGGTCACGGACCCGGACGAGAAGCGGCTCGCCCTCGACGCACTCGTGGACCACGTGGTGCCCGGCCGGTCCGCCGACTCGCGTCCGGCGAACGCCAAGGAACTCGCCGCGACGGCCGTGCTCAGCCTCGACCTCGCCGAGGTCTCGGCGAAGCTGCGCACCGGCGGCCCGAACGACGAGCCGGAGGACCTGGACCTGCCGCACTGGACGGGCGTCGTCCCGCTGCAGCGGGGGTACGGCCCGCTGATCCCGGCGGACGACCTCGCCGACGGCATCGAGGTCCCCTCCTACCTGCGGGACCTGTGATGCTGATCCACCCGTGGGACGCGGCCCGCGACGCCGCCGAGTGGCAGCAGTGGCTGGCCGCCCACGACTTCGGGCAGCTCGCGGTGAACGGACTGCCGGGCGAGCCGCCGTTCGTGCAGCCCCTGCACTTCGCGTACGACCCGTCGTCGGGCGGGGAGTTCGGCGAGGTCGTCGCCCATCTCGCCCGCCCGAACCCGGTGTGGCCCGCGCTCGACGCGAGCCCCGAGGTGCTGCTCAGCGTCGTCGACGACTACGCGTTCGTGCCGGGCCCGTGGCAGGCGCTGCCCGGCGCCCCGGCCGAGCACGGGACGCCGACGAGCGTGTACAGCGCTGTTCAGCTGCGGTGCACCGCCCGTGTCGTGGACGACCCCGAGGAGAAGGCCGCGCTGCTCAACCGTCAGGTGGGCCACTTCCAGCCGCCCGGTCTCTCGGCGACCGCGGCGGTGGGCGAGGCCCCGTACGGGCGCATGCTGCCCGGGATCCGCGGCCTGCGGCTCGAAGTGACCGATGTGCGGGCCAAGTTCAAGTACGCCGGGCACAAGCCGGAGGAGGTCCAGGACCGGATCGCCGCGGGGCTCGCCGAGCGCGGCGGGCCCCGGGACGCCGCCGCGCTGGCGGTGCAGCGGCGGCGCCGGGGCGCGTGAGCCGTCGGCTCAGTGCGGGGAGCGGGCCTCCGCCACGGCGAGCCCGAGGACCGCGGCCAGCATCAGCACCGTGCCCGCCACGGTGGCCGCGGTCAGCCGTTCGCCCAGCAGCGTCACGGCGATGACGGCCGCGCCCACCGGTTCGAGCAGCATGATCACGGACACGGTGGCGGAGCGCACGACCGCCGCCCCCGCGAAGTACAGGGCGTAGGCCAGCGCCGTCGGCATGGACGCCATGTAGGCCAGCAGGCCCAGGACCTCCACGGGGTGCACCGTGTGCGGGACCAGGCCCTCGGCCGCGCCGAACGGCAGCAGCGCGAGCGAGGCGACCGCGAACGTGCCCACGGTCGTGCCGAGTTGGTCACCGGCCCGGCCCGCGCGCCCGAACCACCGGGTGAGCAGTGTCATCACGGCGTACCCGGCCGCGGAGACGAGGGCCCACAGCACGCCCAGCGGGCGCACGGTCGCGCCCCCGCCGCCCAGGATGAGCACCGCGAGGCCGCCGAGGGCGCCTGCCACGGCGATCACTCCGCCGCGGCCGAGCCGCTCCCCCATGGTCAGCCGCGCGCCGAGCGCGATGAGCACCGGGCCCGCGCCGAGCGTGACGACGGTGGCGACGGCGAGCCCGGTCACCGCGACGGCGGCGAAGTAGGCGGTCTGGAACACGGTGAGGCACAGCCCGAGCACACCGAGCCGGACGGCTTTGGGGCCCAGCGGTTCGGTGGGGCGCGGGACGGGCCGGCGCCGCAGTGCCCGGGCTGCCGCGAGCAGCACCAGGCCTCCGGCGCACCGCCAGAACGAGAGGGCGGCGGGCCCGAGGTCGCTGAGCCGGAACACGAGGGAGGCGGCGGCGCCCGCCGTGCCCCAGGCCAGGCCGGCGACGGCCAGGTACAGCAGGCCGCGGGTCAGCGGGAGTTGCGGAGCGGGATGGAGCGGGGAACACGGCACGGCTGAGCCGACCGGGACTGCATTCGACACGTGGATCTCCACGGAGAAGGGACCCGCCGCGGCGGGTGCCGGGAACACGGACCGTCGTCGGCGGACGGCCGGGCCCCGGCCGAGCCGGGGATCCACGTTCGGGAGGGGCCGCCCGCGCCAGGGCCCGACGGGCGGATCCGTCCGGTCACGGAGAGATCGGCACCCGTCCTCGGGAGGTCCGGCGCGGCACGCGGCACCGTACGGACCGGCCACCGGTCGGTGACGGTCACGGTGCGGCGGATCGCCGAACAGCCCGGGTCCGGCCGGTGGCCGGACCGGCCCTAGACGGCCGGCGGCGGCAGGACGAGTGCGCGTGAATGCATGATCGTCACCCTAGACGGCGCTGCCCGACCGGGACAACGCGGTTTCCGGCTCGGCGGCGGAGGGCTGCTCCTGCCCCGCCGGCTTCGACGACTGCGCGATGAACGCGCCGATGAGCACCACCGCGCCGCCGAACAGCTGCGGCGCCGAGAGGTGTTCGCCCAGCAGGACCCAGGCGAGGACGGTCGCGATGACCGCCTCCAGGCAGGCCACGACACCGGCGACCTGCGGCGAGAGCCGCCGTACGGACACCACGCCGGTGACGTACGCGAGGACGGTGGCGATCAGCACGATCCAGCACAGCAGCAGCCAGGCGGGGACGGACGTGCCGTTCATGGCGGCGCTGCCCGCGAGCACGGACCAGTCCATGCCCCACGGGCGAGCGATGACGGTGAGGACGGCGGCGCCGATCAGCAGTCCGTACGCGATCACGCCGAACGGATCGGGCACCTCGCCGCCGGAGTCGCCCGCGTCGCTGCCCTGGTCGGACAGGACGAAGTAGCCGACCTGGCAGCAGGCCGCGCCGAGCGCGAGGAGCATGCCGAGCAGGTCGAAGCTGAGCCCCGACCAGACCTCGACCACGCAGGCGAGCCCGCCGACGGCGAGGACCACACCGAGCGCGGCGGCCCGGGTCACGGGCTTGCGCTGGACGAAGCGGACCCAGCCGAGGACCAGGGCGGGCGCCAGGTACTCGATGAGCAGGGCCACGCCGACGGGGATGCGGGCGATCGCCGCGAAGTAGCAGGCCTGCACGCCCGCGACGGCGAGCAGCCCGAAGCCGACGAGCAGCAGGGGCCTGCGGCGTACGAGCGCGCGGTGCCGCCAGGCGACCGGCAGCATGACGAGGGCCGCGCCGGCGACGCGCAGCCACACCACGGAGAGGGAGTCGAGACCCGCTTCGATCAGCGGTTTGGCCGCGACGCCCGATCCGCCGAACGCGAGCGCGGAGACCAGGGCGAGCCCCGGTCCGAAGCCGCGCCCACTGGTTTCCTGAATCCCCTGAGACCCCTTTGACCCGTGCACCGGCACATCATGACAGGGACGGTCAGGACCGTCACTCCCGATGACCCCTGTCTCACAGGGCGGACGGGGCCGCTCCGGAGGCGATGTCAGTTCAGCCGGGTCCGCAGCCCCGCCACGTCCACCCCGGCCCGGCCGAGCACCTCGACCGCGCGGCACTCCACGTCCGCCGCGAGCGCCGCGAGGACGTCCACGCCGCGGGCCCGCTCGTCCCCGCGGCCGGCGGCCCGCTCGACGCCGGACTCCATCGCCGCGGCGGCGACGGGGGACCAGCCGGGGACACCGCTGACGACCGGGACCGCGCCGGAGTCCTCCACGGCGCCCTGCCACTGCAGCCCGTAGCCGATGCTGCGCTGCACGAGATAGCCGAGCAGCCGCGCGACCTGTCCCCCGTCGGCGAAGGCGTCGCGCACCTCGGGGTCGGTCTCCAGGAGCGAGTGCAGCAGATGGGCGGTGTCGATCTGACGGTCCCCGTCCCGCACCGCGCGCCGCCGGGCCGCCGCGACGACCAGGGCCAGCTCGTCACTGAGCCGGGCGTCGGGGGTCTCTTCCTGGGGGTGGCCGTGCGCGGTGGCGTCCGACGGGATAGGGCTTTGCACGTACCCCACCCCATCAGCCGCGATGCACAGGAACATCCCCGCCGGGGAGCATTTTCGTGTCCGACACAAGTTGGGCACGAATGAACGACTTCTCCTCCTCAGGGATGAGATCGCACCGCCCACCGCTGCGGGGCGCGCGCCTCCTTGCCCTGCGCTTCGCGCGCAACCGCGACCCCCTCGGCGCTCGTCCGTCACAGATATGGAGAGCAGGTGCTGGCTCGTGGCCCTGCCCGCGATCGACGGCAGGCAATACGTGTACCGGGTGTACGCCCCGGACGACGCGCTGCCCGCCGACCTGTTCTGGGACGCCTGGCACTGCCACGACGAGGGTCCGCATCCGCGCGCGTACGACCTGTTCGACGCGGCGGAGATCGAACGCGTGGGCTGAGCAAGCCCTCCCCTGATTCCTGACGGTTCATCAGTATTGAATGTTCGAGGCCGGGCGGCTACTTTCCGCGACACCACAGCCCGTAGGGCTCTCGACAGCTCTCGACACAAAGGGGTGGCCGCATGGCCGAAGTCAGCGCGGAAGCACGCATCGAGGCGCCTGCCGAGAAGGTCTGGGCGCAGCTCACCGACTTCTCCTCGTACGGGGAGTGGAACGCCACCCACACCGACTTCCCCAAGGGCGGCCCCACCTCGCTGGAGGTCGGCGGCCGGTTCGAGGAGAACATGAAGCTGATGGGCTTCCCGGCCGAGGTCACCTGGACCATCGAGGAACTGGAGACCGCCCGCACCCTGGCGATCCAGGGCAAGGGCCCGATGGGCGTGAACGTCAGGACGCGCTACAGCCTCACCCCGGACGGGGACGCGACGGCGGTCCGCATCGACGGCGAGTTCACGGGCGCGGCCGTCTCCCTCATGGCCGGCAAGCTGAAGGACTCGGCGACGGCGGCGCTCCAGGAGTCGCTGCGCAAGCTGGGCGGCCTGGTGGCCTGACCCGTTCGGCCCGCCCCACCCGCGGGACGTCCCGGTACGCACGCGAAGAGGCGCCCCGTACATGTCGTACGGGACGCCTCTTCCGCGCTCTGCACCCTGGCTGGGCCCGCACGGGCTCAGTCCTCGTCGGCGAGGATCAGGTACAGCTTCTTGCGCGCGTCGTTGATGGCGGCGATCGCCTTCTCGCGCTGCTCCTTGCTGCCGGTCTTCCAGACCTGGCCGAACGCCTCCATCAGACCGAAGCCGGCCTGCCGGATCTCGTTCATGGCCTCCCAGTCGACACCGCGACCGGGCTCCTCCCAGGGGGCGTCGGGCCCCTCTTCGGCGGCGGCGGTACCGGCCTCGGTGAGCGAGAAGAGCTTCTTGCCGCCCTCGCTGGCACTGACGATCAGGCCCTCGTCCTCGAGCAGCTGGAGCGTCGGGTAGACGGAGCCCGGGCTGGGCTTCCACGCGCCGCCGCTGCGCTCGGCGATCTCCTGGATCATCTCATAGCCGTGCATCGGGCGGTCCTTGAGGAGGGCCAGGATCGAGGCGCGCACATCACCGCGCCGCGCCCGCCCCCGGGGCCCGCCCCCGCGGCCGCCGCGTCCGCCCCAGGGGCCGGGGCCGAAACCCGGGCCGAAGGGTCCGAACGCCGCACGCCGGCCTTCGAAGCCGCCGCGCTCGAAGCCGCCCCGGCCCTCGTGGCCGGGTCCGTAGTGTCCATGTCCGTGGTCGTGTCCGTGGGTACGCATGGGAATCAGTCCTTTCGTAACTGATCGAAGGATTCATTGACCGCGATCATTGACCGATCGCGATGTCTCAACGATATATCGGAACAGTTCGCTTGGCAACACCTGCCGAAAAGAGCTGTCCGGGCACGTGCGGATCCGGGCCGTCGCCGATCGACGCAGAGGTGCGGGGCCCACCGGAACAGTTCGAGGGGGCAAGCCCACGACCAGGGAGAACGCCATGCCCGAGCTCCGCGTCTCTGCGGTTTCGCGGCGGGACCGCGCCAGCGCCTGGACACCCCCTTCGAAGACGGCGTCGCGGGGCTGCACGACCGGATGCCCGCGACGCGGCGGACGGCCGCGACGTCCGCATCGGCGGCGGCCCCGCCACCGTGCGGCAGTACCTTCGCGCGGGCCTCGCCGGCGAGATGCGCCTGGCGATCGTGCCGCTCCTCGCGGACGGCGGCGAGCGGCTGCTCGACCATGTCGAGGACGGCATCGCCGACTGCCGCGTCGCGGAACTCGTCGGCTCGGACACGGTCGCTCCCCGCCGCTCTCGTACGCCACTGAGCACCGGGCCCGCCGACGCGGCGGGGCGGTCATGCCACCGGCGCGCGATTGGCCTTGGCCGGTGCCCCGGCATGCCAACTACCTTCTCCGACATGCGTATACGTATCGTCGACGCCTTCACCGACCGCCCCTTCGCCGGCAACCCGGCCGGCGTCCTCCTCCTCGACGCCTTCCCGGACGACGCCTGGCTGCAGAACGTCGCCGCCGAGGTCAACCACGCCGAGACCGCCTTCGCGCACCCGCTGCCCGAGGGCGGTGCGGCGGACTGGGCCCTGCGCTGGTTCACGCCCGCCACCGAGGTCGACATGTGCGGTCACGGCACCCTCGCCGCGGCCCATGTGCTGCACTCGACGGGCACGGCCCGGGGCCCGGTCCGATTCGCCACGCGCAGCGGCGTCCTCGTCGCGACCCCGCACGAGGACGGCTCCCTCACGCTCGACTTCCCGACGGCACCGCTCACCGAGGAGCCGACGTCGGCCGGTCTCGCCGAAGTGCTCGGCGCGGTACCGCTCTCGGCGCACGACACGGGCCCCTCGGTCGGCGACCTGCTGGTCGAACTGCCCGACGAGAAGACGGTCCGGGCACTGTCCCCCGACCTCAAGGCGCTGGCCGATCACTTCGAGCGCGGCATCATCGCGACGGCCCGCGCCGAGGACCCCGCCCGGGGCCACGACTTCGTCTCCCGCTGCTTCTTCCCGCGCGTCGGCATCGACGAGGACCCGGTGACCGGCAGCGCGCACACGGCGCTGGCACCGTTCTGGGCACCGCGCCTCGGCCGCACCGACCTCACGGGCCTGCAGGCCTCGCCGCGCACCGGCCTGGTCCGGGTGGCACTGCGCGGCGAGCGCACTCTGCTGACCGGCAGCGCGGTCACCGTCATCGAGGGCGACCTCACCGCGTAGCCGTCAGGCGGTGGGCAGCCAGCCCACCTTGCCCGCGAGCAGCGCGTATCCGACGAACGCGCCGATGTCCAAGAGGGAATGGGCCACGACCAGTGGCCCGACCCGCCCCCACCGCCGGTACAGGAAGGCGAAGACGACGCCCATCGCGAGGTTCCCGAAGAACCCGCCGATGCCCTGGTACAGGTGGTACGAACCGCGCAGCACGGACGACGCGACCAGCGCCGTGCCGGGCGTCCAGCCCAACTGCCCGAGTCTGCGCAGCAGATACCCGACGACGATGACCTCTTCGAGCACGGCGTTCTGCACCGCCGAGAGGATCAGCACCGGGTACTTCCACCACACGTCGGGCAGCGCCTCCGGCACCACCGTGAGGTTGAAGCCGAGGCCGCGGGCCGCGAGATAGAACGCGATACCGGTGCTGCCGATCACGGCCGCGATCGCGGCGCCCCGCGCCCCGTCGAACCACGGCCGCGTCCGGTCGAAGCCGATCGTGCGCAGGCTCTCGCCCTCGCGCAGCAGGAGGTGCGCGACGAGCGCGACCGGCACGAGAGCGCTCGCGATCCCGAACAACTGCCACGCGAGATCAAGCCAGGGACGCCCGGGCGCGGCCGAGGCGTTGAGGGTCGCCGCCTGATCCTTCAGACCGCCCGGTTTGGTGACCGATCCGACAAAGCTGATCAGCGCGGACACGCCGCTCGCACCGAGCGAAAGCCCCAATACGAGCAGCGTCTCGTCCCGCAGAAATCGTCGCGAGAGCCCCTCCTGGGGATAAGAACCGGCCACCGACCCCGCCTCCACCTGCACACCTGCCTTCACTTGAGTAATCCCGCCTCATCCCTCACGCCGCCCCGCTAGGGTCTCGAATGCAGGTACGAAGATCGCGCGCGACAGGCCGAGGGGGGCGGAGCGCCGCAGTCCGGCGCACCTCTCCCCTCTCTTGCTTCATCGCTTATATCGCAACTGCCTTTACGGCTCAGGGAGGGGCACCACCGTCATGGGACGTCACAGCAGCATGCCCGACGAGTACGGGACGGCCACGGCCGACCCGCGTCCCCGTTCGCGGGGACGCACGGTGGCCATCGCGACGGCCCTCGTGCTCGTCGTCGCGGCCGGCACGGCCCTGGCGGTCCGCAGCGACCTCCTCGACCTCGGCGACTCCTGCGGCGACAAGGTGCACCTCGACGTCGTCGCCTCGCCGGACGTGGCACCCGCGCTGCAGGACGCGGCCGACCACGCCCGTGAGAAGAAGGTCACCTCGGACGGCAACTGCCTCGACGTCACCGTCACCGGCCGCGAGTCGTACAAGGTCGCCGACGCGCTGCGCGCGGGCAAGGGCAGACCCGACTACCAGGTGTGGGTGCCGGATTCGGACCTGTGGATCCAGCGGGTCGAGCAGAACGCGAAGGCGACCCAGCTCACGGCTGCCGGGGACATCGCCACGTCGCCGATCGGCGTCGGCATGGTGCCGTCGGCCGCCAAGGCCTTCGGCTGGCCCGACAAGACGTACAGCTGGACCCAGTTGACGGGCGCCGCGATGGAGGACGACAAGCTGCGCCTGGGCGCCGCCGATCCCGCCCGCAGCTCCACCGGTCTGCTCGCGCTCACCAAGTTGGCGGGCGCGGCGAAGAAGTCCGGCGACGACGGCACCCGGGCCGCTGCCATGGCGAAGGTGCTCTCACAGCGCACGTCCGACAGCGACGGGCAGTTGATGGACACGGTGGCCCGCGACGGCTCCGGCACCGAGCAGGGCAACCCGCGCCGCAACGAGGCACTGATCCTCTCCGAGCAGGCCGCCTTCGCGCACAACGCCGAGGCCGGCGACGGCGGCGCCCTCGACCTCTTCTACCCGAAGGACGGCTCGCCCGAGCTGAACTACCCCTTCTCCCTGGTCGACGAGTCCGCCCTGAGCACTGACGAGAGCCGCGCCGCCGTCCGCTTCATGACCCTGCTCGGCGCCCCCGACGGCCGGTCCGTCCTGGAGCGGCACGGCTTTCGCACCGAGGGCGGCTCCTCACCCGACACGGTCGCGACGGAGGCCGGCGCCCGCTCCCCGCAGCCGTACGCGGAGCCCACCTCGCAGCCGCCCGGCGAGGCGGACATCGAGGAGACCCTCGGCATGTGGACGATCACCGTGCAGAGCGCCCGCATCAGCACGGTCGTGGACGCCTCGGCCTCCATGTCCAACCTGGTGCCGGGCCGCGGCGAGTCCCGGATGGAGGTGACGAAGGCGTCGATGCTCGCGGCCCTGTCGACGTTCACGCCGGAGGACGAGATCGGCCTGTGGGAGTTCTCGACCCTGCTCGACGGCGACCGCGACTACAAGGAGCTGGTCCCGACCGAGCGCCTCGGCGACCGCAAGGGCTCGGGCACCCAGCGCGACAAGCTGTCCGCCGCGTTCACCTCCCTGCAGCCCGTCCCGGGCGGAGCGACCGGCCTCTACGACACGACGCTCGCCGCCTACAAGAAGGCCACGTCGTCGTACAAGAGCGGCAAGTTCAACGCCGTGGTCGTCGTCACCGACGGCGTCAACCAGGACCCGGGCTCGATGTCCCGCAGCAGCCTCATCTCCCAGCTGGAGACCCTGACCGACCGCGAGCACCCGGTGCCGCTGATCGCCATCGCCGTCGGCCCGGACACCGACAAGGACGAGATCGAGCAGATCGCCGAGGCGACGGGCGGCTCGGGGCACCAGGTCAGCGACCCGGCCGACATCCAGCAGGTGATCCTCAAGGCCATCGTCCAGGCGGGCGCGAAGAGCAACTGAGCCGCGTCAGCCGAGCCGGACGGCCGGCTCCGGCAGCCCGACGGGCCAGGTGTGCACGGGCTCGCCCAGGTGCATCAGCTCGGCGTACCGGCGCGTGGTCGCCGCGAGCGCCGCGTCACGCGCCAGGCCGCTCTCCAGTGCGCGGTGGTACGTCGCGGCCTGCCAGGCAGCTCCGTTGGTGCGCCGCGCACACCGCTCCTCGATCACGCCCAGATAGTGGTCCCGGTCGGCGGGTTCGACACCCCACGCGTCGAGCCCGGCGGCCGCGAGCGGCAGCAGCTCGTCCCGGACGAGGCTGACGGCCGGCACCAGTTCCGTACCCCCGAACCGGCCCCGGCGCGGCCACTCCAGGCGCGCGTCGATCCCGTACCGGCATGCGGTGTCGAAGTTGCGGGCGGCCGCGTCGAAGGAGAGCCGCGACCACACGGGCCGCGCGTCCTCGGCCAGGGCCCGTACGACGCCGTAGTAGAAGGCGACGTTGGCGATGACGTCGGTGACGGTGGGCCCCGCGGGCAGCACCCGGTTCTCGACGCGCAGGTGCGGGACGCCGTCGGCGATGCCGTAGACGGGCCGGTTCCAGCGGTACACGGTCCCGTTGTGCAGGACGAGTTCGGCGAGGCTCGGCACACCGCCCTTGTCGAGGACGTCCAGGGGCCGCTCCTCGTCCAGGATCGGCAGCAGCGGCGGGAAGTACCGCACGTTCTCCTCGAAGAGGTCGTACGCCGACTCGATCCACCGCTCCCCGAACCAGGTCCGCGGCCGGACCCCCTGGGCCTGGAGCTCGGGCGACCGGGTGTCGGTGGACTGCTGGAACAGCGGGGGCCGCGACTCGCGCCACAGCTCACGCCCGAACAGGAACGGCGAGTTGGCCCCCAGCGCGATCTGCACCGCGGCGACCGCCTGCGCCGCGTTCCACACATCGGCGAACCGGCCCGGCGTGACCTGGAGGTGCAACTGCACGGACGTGCAGGCGGCTTCGGGCGCTATCGACGAGGACGTGCAGGTCAGCCGCTCGACGCCCTCGATGTCGAGCACGAAGTCCTCGCCGCGCGCGGCCACGATCTGGTCGTTGAGCAGGGTGTACCGGTCGACGTCCGACAGGTTCGCGGAGACGAGATCGTCCGCGCCCAGGGTCGGCAGAATGCCGATCATCACGATTCCCGCGTCGACCTCGTTGGCCTTGCGATGGGCATAGCCCAGTCCCGTGCGCAGCTCCTCCGCCAGCTGATCGAGAACGCGGCCGCCGAGCCGGTGCGGGGCGATATTCACTTCGAGATTGAACATCGCGAGTTCCGTTTGGAAATCCCGGCTCGCGATCCGCTCGAGTACTTCCGCATTCATCATTCTCGGCATCCCGTCGGGCCCGGCGAGATTCAGCTCGATCTCCAGCCCCATGAGATTCCTGGGCCGGTCGAACCGCTTCTCGTCCAGCAGTCGCTCGAGCCCCACGAGACACTCTTTGAGCTTGTCCCGGTAGCGCCGGCGGTCGGCCAGGTCGACCGCGCCCGCAACGACCTTCTCCCCCATGGAAGCGTCCCTCCTCGCACGGGCAGCCCGACGATCCGGCCGCGTGTCACGGTGGATGATGCCCCGGCAATGTGATCGATAACGCCCCGCGCGGGTCCACGGAGCAGTACGCTCAGAGCGGTTACCCTGCGGCACATTCCCTAGGCATGCGGCTTTTTGCAGATTCATCTACGGAACCCTGGTGAAAAACGCCGACGAGAATCGGCCGACCGCTCACTCGAAAGACATCGAGGTCACGCGGGGCTCGCTCACGGAAAAGTGGATGGACGTCGACAAAACGGCGCCGGGATGACGGCCGAATAGCACCTTGCGCAACCTGTCCGCGCAGGCAGCCGAAACATCATGTGAACACACGTCGTATAAACTCCGCGAACGAGACAGAGAGTTGGCGCACGTGGCCGAGGCCCCCGCCCCCTCTGGCCCGCGTACTTCTGCACGCTCCCGCGCACCACGCAGCAGACAGCGCCGTCCGCTCGTCCCGCACCGCCCTCGCACCACGTGCCTGTCGAATGAGAGGCGACCCACCATGCCGCTGCATGTTCCCCCGGCTCCCGCGCCCGCTCTCCGCAGCGTCCTCACGGCCCTCGGTTCCCCCACCGCCGTCCGTGAGGCCCGTACCCCTTCCCTGCGCGCCGCGCAGGGACCGGCAAGTCCCGAACTCCCTTTGCCCGTCCATGTGTTGGACCGCATCACCGATGCCACCGGACCGTCGCCCGCCCGCCTCACCGGCTGGCGCTTCCTGGTCCGCTGCTCGGACCGCGCCGTCGCCGCGGCCGACACGATGCTCACCCCGGACGGCTGGACCTTCTCCCATTTCTTCGAAGGCCCCTACGTGACGTCCACCGAGCGCGCCCTGCGCCAGGCGGAGTCCCTGCCGGGGATCTACCAGCCACGGCTGCTCTCGGTGCCGGAGCTGTACATGCTCACCCTGTGGCTGCACAAGGACCACACCGCCGACGCGGCGAGCGGGCACCCGGCGGCCGACGACATCCTGGTCCCGCTCGCACCGGCGCCGCCCGGCATCGCGGCCCATCGCCCGCACCGCGTGGCGGAACTGCTGCCGGTCCTCGCTCTGCGACTGACGCCACCACGGGCCGCCCTGCTCGCCTGACCCGACAGCAAGAACCACGGAACACGCCTCGCCGTTCCGACGCCGTGCCCCGCACCGCCCGGTCGCGGGGCACAGCTCTGCCCGACCGGACTAGCCCGGTCCGACCACCCCGAACCACCCGAAGGGACAGTGCAATTGGGCTGAACCGTCCGCACGGGTGACGCGTCTCCATCCAGTGAGGACCGCTGCAACGAAATCCCTGCGGAATGACGCCCGCAGGGCAACACTGGGTTCGGACCGACTGAATACGGGGGGCGGCCATGAAGAAGACTTCGAGCCGCAGCACAGACAGCACCGTCATCGAGATCACTACGCAGCGAAAGATCCCATCCATGTGCCAGCACCAGCCGTCGTGCCCCACAGCAGAATCCGCGGACAGGGAGGCCGCGCTCCCTGTGGCTCACCACCCGGAGCAGGGCTGGAGCCTCCTGTGCAACGGCGTCCTGCTCTTCGAGGACACCGGTGAACTGCTGCCCAACGGCACGATCATCGCGCCGCACCGCCCGCTGGGCGCCGTGGTGACAGCCGCCTGAGGCCTTCAGTACCGAGCAGAACCGCGCGACCGGCCGCACACGGCGGCCGGTCGCGCGGTCACGTCGGACCTCACGCCTCGTAGGCGTCCATGGGCGGGCACGAGCACACCAGGTTGCGGTCACCGAAGGCCTGGTCGATCCGGCGCACCGGCGGCCAGTACTTGTCGGAGGCGGCGACCCCGGCGGGGAAGACCGCCTCCTCGCGGCTGTACGCGTGCTCCCACTCTCCGCCGAGCATCCCGGCCGTGTGCGGAGCGTTCCGCAGCGGGTTGTCGTCCGCCGGCCACTGCCCGGAGGCGACCCGCTCGATCTCCCCGCGAATGGCGATCATCGCCTCGCAGAACCGGTCGAGCTCCCCGATGTCCTCGCTCTCGGTCGGCTCGATCATCAGCGTCCCGGCAACCGGGAACGACATGGTCGGCGCGTGGAACCCGTAGTCGATCAGGCGCTTGGCGATGTCGTCGACACTGACCCCGGTCGCCTTGCTGAGCGGCCGCAGGTCGATGATGCACTCGTGCGCGACGAGACCGCCGGGCCCGGTGTAGAGCACGGGGAAGTGCGGCTCGAGCCGCTTGGCGATGTAGTTCGCGGAGAGCACGGCGACCTGCGTCGCCCGCTTCAGCCCCTCGCCGCCCATGAGCCGCACGTACGACCACGAGATCGGCAGGATCCCGGCGGAGCCCCACGGCGCTGCCGAGATCGGCCCGACACCGGTCTCCGGACCGGCGGCCGGCTGCAGCGGGTGGTTC
The DNA here is from genome assembly GCF_053891275.1 of Streptomyces sp. YJ-C3. Lineage (NCBI taxonomy): Bacteria > Bacillati > Actinomycetota > Actinomycetes > Kitasatosporales > Streptomycetaceae > Streptomyces > Streptomyces sp. YJ-C3. The sequence continues at coordinate 5,881,755 of NZ_CM132685.1, forward strand.
GGCAGGTACGGCGCGAGGTGGGCGCGCACACCGACCGGGCCGACGCCCGGACCGCCGCCGCCGTGCGGGATGCAGAACGTCTTGTGCAGGTTCAGGTGCGAGACGTCGCCGCCGAAGTGCCCCGGCTTGGCGAGCCCCACCAGCGCGTTGAGGTTCGCCCCGTCGACGTACACCTGACCGCCGGCATCGTGCACGGCGGCGCAGATGTCGGCGACGTGCTCCTCGAAGACACCGTGCGTCGACGGGTACGTGATCATGAGGACGGACAGCTGCTCGGCGTACTGCTCGATCTTGGCGCGCAGGTCCTCGACGTCGATCTCGCCGTCGTCGGCGGTCTTCACGACGACGACCTTCATCCCGGCCATCACGGCACTGGCCGCGTTGGTGCCGTGCGCGGACGACGGGATGAGGCACACCGTGCGCTGCTCGTCGCCGTTGGCCCGGTGGTAGCCGCGCACCGCCAGCAGACCCGCGAGCTCGCCCTGCGAGCCGGCGTTCGGCTGCAACGACACCTTGTCGTAGCCGGTGACCTCGGCGAGGCGCTCCTCCAGCTCACGGATGAGCGTGAGGTAGCCCTGCGCCTGCTCGGCCGGCACGAAGGGGTGCAGCTGCCCGAACTCGGGCCAGGTGACCGGCTCCATCTCCGTCGTCGCGTTGAGCTTCATCGTGCAGGAGCCCAGCGGGATCATGCCGCGGTCGAGCGCGTAGTCGCGGTCGGCGAGCTTGCGCAGGTAGCGCAGCATCGCGGTCTCGGAGCGGTGCTGGTGGAAGACCGGGTGGGTCAGGATCTCGTCACCGCGCAGCAGCCCCTCGGGCAGCGCCTCGGCGACCTCGGCGTCCAGCGCCTCGATGTCCGCGTCGACCCCGAACGCGCCCCACACGGCGGCCAGTTGGTCGCGCGTCGTGGTCTCGTCGCAGGCCATCGACACCTGGTCGGCGTCGACGAGCCGCAGGTTCACCCCGGCCTCACGGGCGGCGCCGACGACCTCCGCGGCACGGCCCGGCACCCGGACCGTCACGGTGTCGAAGTACGCCCCGTGCACGACCTCGACGCCGCCCGCCGTCAGACCGGCGGCCAGCAGCGTGGCGTAGCGATGGGTGCGCTGCGCGATGGACCTCAGGCCGTCCGGACCGTGGTAGACGGCGTACATGCCGGCCATGACGGCGAGCAGCACCTGAGCCGTACAGATGTTGCTCGTGGCCTTCTCGCGCCGGATGTGCTGCTCACGCGTCTGCAGCGCGAGCCGGTACGCCTTGTTCCCGTCGGCGTCGACGGACACCCCGACGAGCCGCCCGGGCAGGGACCGCGCGAACTTCTCCCGTACGGCCATGTAGCCGGCGTGCGGGCCGCCGAAGCCCATCGGGACACCGAAGCGCTGGGTCGTGCCGACGGCGATGTCCGCGCCCAGCTCGCCCGGCGAGGTCAACAGCGTCAGAGCGAGAAGATCGGCGGCGACGGTGACGACGGCGCCCAGCTCGTGCGCCTGGTCGATCACCGGCTTGATGTCGCGCACGGCACCGGAGGCCCCCGGGTACTGCACGAGCACACCCACGACACCGCGCTCGGCGACCTCGGCGGGGATGCCGTCGCTCAGGTCGGCGACGACGATCTCGACACCGGTCGGCTCGGCGCGGGTCCGGATGACGGCGACGGTCTGCGGCAGCGCGTCCGCGTCGACGACGTACACGCCGTCCTTGACCTTGCCGATGCGCCGCGACAGCGCCATGGCCTCGGCGGCGGCCGTGCCCTCGTCGAGGAGGGAGGCACCGGAGGTCGGCAGCCCCGTCAGCTCGGCGACCATCGTCTGGAAGTTGAGCAGCGCCTCGAGGCGGCCCTGCGAGATCTCCGGCTGGTACGGCGTGTAGGCCGTGTACCAGGACGGGTTCTCCATGACGTTGCGCAGGATCACGGGCGGCGTGAAGGTGCCGTAGTAGCCGAGCCCGATCATCGAGCCGAGCACCTGGTTGCGGTCGGCGAGGGAGCGGAGCTCGGCGAGCACCTCGGCCTCGGTCCGGGCGGCCGGCAGCGCCAGCGCCTCGGCGCTCTTGATCACATCCGGCACCGCGGCCGCCGTCAGCTCGTCGAGCGAGCCATAGCCGACCTGCGCGAGCATCTTGGCCTGAGCGGCGTCGTCCGGACCGATGTGGCGCTGCTCGAAGGGGATTCCCTGCTCCAGCGCGGAGAGCGGAATACGGTTGGCGGTCATTGCGGAGGCCTCCTGGTCACCCGGACCTGCGAGGGGCACCACGGCGTGGGTGCCCGGACGGCCTCCCCCTCTGTCATCTCAACCTGAGAGCTTCACCGGTCCGCCCCGCACGATCACGGAACACACCGGTTTTCACCGTCGGTGAGAGCGGAAAACGTGCACCCCGCCCTGCTTTCCAGAGTGACCTCGTCCGTGCGGTACAGGGGCCTGAGAGATTCCGGGGAGGAGTTGCTCCTTCGGCGCCTCCGACGACGATCGGAGGACTCTCCCGCACGGGGTCAGCAGCCGTCTGCCAGCCTACCAGCGGCGACATGACCGGAACCCTCGAGTGGCCGCCTTCCCCAATGTGCTCTTTCGTAGTGCTTACAGACGAGTTGCGAGCAGCTGGAGGGCCCGTGCACACCGACGTCGACCCGCGCAACCTGATCGGCCGCAAGGCGTTCGACCGCAACGGAACCAAGATCGGCACGATCGACGAGGTCTACCTCGACGACGCCACGGGCGTCCCGGAATGGGCGGCGATACGGACGGGCCTCTTCAGCCGCGACGCCTTCGTCCCGCTGGAGCCCAGCGAACTGGTCGACGGCGCCCTCCGTGTCCCCTTCGAACGCTCCCTGATCAAGGACTCCCCCGACTTCGGCGTGGGCCGCCACCTCTCCCCCGAGCAGGAACTCCAGCTCTACCACCACTACGGTCTCGACATCACGGCCCCGCAGTCCCCGGACGTCCTGTTCGGCCGCATTGCGGGGGCGGACGAGGACCCCACCTGAGAGCGCCGTTCGCTAGGGTCAGGCGCTCGACACCGGTCTCTCCACTGGTCTCTCTACTGGTCTCTCCACCAACGGCAGGGGCTCCGCGGGCTCCAGCAGGGGATCGTCGACGAGGAACGTCCTGACCCGTCCGGGCCCGGCCGAGTACGGCGTCTCGAACCGTACGGTCACCCGCCCGAGCCCGCTCCCCTGCACCCACCCGGCGCCGAACTCGGCATGCCGCACATCGTGCCCGGCCATCCACCGCCGCTCGACGGGCTCGGCGACCGTCTCCTCGACCTCCTCCGGGCTCACCGCCCGCGCGTCCTCCGCCTGGTCCGCGGCCTCTTCCGAGGCGGCCTGTGCCTCCTGGGCCGCCTGCGCCGCCTGCGCGAACAGGTCCTCCTGCGTGAAGTCGGCGAGCCCGCTCACCCCGACCCCGAGCAACCGCACGCCGCCCGTCGTGTCCACGGACTCCAGCAGCCGCGCGGCGGCCTCCCGGACCACCCCCGGATCGTCCGTCGGCCCGCGCAGCGTCTCGGACCGCGTCAGGGTCGAGAAGTCGTAGCGCCGCACCTTCAGGACCACGGTCCGCCCGGACCGCTCGGCGGCCCGCAACCGCTCCACGCAGCGGTCGGCGAGCCGCTGCACCTCCATACGGACGCGCACGCGGTCATGAATGTCCACGTCGTACGTGTCCTCGACCGACACGGACTTGGAATCCCGCTCGGCGACGACGGGCCGGTCGTCGTGCGCCAGCGCCATGGCGTACAGATGCCCGCCGTGCGACTTGCCCAGCAGCCGCACCAGCTCGTCCTCTCCCGCCTCGGCGATCTCCGCCACGGTGAGGATCCCGGCCCGCCGCAGATGGTCCCCGGTCGCCGGCCCGACACCCGGCAGGATCCGTACGGACTTCGGCCCGAGCAGCGCCCGCTCGGTCCCCGGCCGTATCAGCATCAGCCCGTCCGGCTTGGCCTCCTCCGACGCGATCTTGGCCAGCATCTTGGAGGCGGCGATCCCGACCGACCCGGTCAGCCCGGTCACGCGCCGGATGTCCGTCCGCAGCCGCAAGCCGACGGCCTCGGCGGAAGCCTCGTCCCAGGCCACCTCACCGGCCTCCAGATCGACGAACGCCTCGTCCAGGCTCAGCGGCTCCACCAGCGGCGAAAGCTCCCTCAGGAGCCCCATCACCTGCTCGCTGACCTCCCGGTACAGCCGGAACCGCGGCACGAGGTACGCGGCGTTCGGAGCGAGCCGGCGCGCCTGGCCCATCGGCATGGCCGAATGCACCCCGAACCTGCGCGCTTCGTACGACGCGGTGGCCACCACACCACGCGGCCCGAGCCCGCCCACGACGACCGCTTTCCCGCGCAGGCTCGGCTTCGCCGCCTGCTCGGCAGAGGCGTAGAAGGCATCCATGTCGAGATGCAGGATCGTCGGCGCGGCTCTCACGTCACCGATGCTGCCTCACGCCACTGACAACGCGGCCGCACGACCGTCACACGGCCCTGTTGCGCCGCCTCGCGAGCTCGTCCGCGGGATTGTGCCCGACGAGCGTCTCCCCGGTGTCCACCCGCTCCCCGTGCAGCTGCGACAGGGCGCTCTCCACGTCCCGCCAGACCACGCCCACGGCGATCCCGAAGATCCCCTGACCGCCCTGGAGCAGCTCGTGCACCTCGGTCGGCGACGTGCACTCGTAGACGGTCGCGCCGTCGCTCATGAGGGTCATGCGCTCCAGGTCCCTGAAGCCCCGCTCGCGCAGATGCTGCACAGCGGTGCGAATGTTCTGCAGCGAGACACCCGTGTCCAGGAAACGCTTGACGACCTTCAGGACGACGACGTCCCGGAAGCTGTACAGACGCTGTGTCCCCGACCCGTACGCGGGCCGCACACTCGGCTCGACAAGGCCGGTTCTCGCCCAGTAGTCGAGCTGTCGATAGGTGATGCCGGCCGCCGCGCACGCGGTCGGACCCCGGTATCCGATCTGCTCGGAAGTCGCTTCGCCGCTCTCCCCCGCCACCGCAGACACTGCCTGCGGGCGCTGCGGAGTGTGATCGGCCGCGCTGCCGTGAAACGAGTACGGACCGCCCGTCGCCGTACCGTCGCCGCTGCTTCTCACGCCGACCTCCTCATTGACCTGCCTTCTCGACGGTAGGCAGTCACAAGGGGTGCGTCAACGAACGCCACACTCGCCACGCCGAGTGATAATCACCCTACGAGTGGTTTCCCGTATCCCGCCGCCGGGAAAGGCTAGCCGAATGCGCCGAGGCGGCCGCCCCTCGGGCGACCGCCTCATGGTCATTGTGTGCCGATCACTGGCTATTGGTCCCGAAGTCCTCGGGCGAGATCTGGTCCAGGAACTCGCGGAACTTCTCCACTTCGTCCTCCTGCTCGTCCGGGATCGCGATCCCGGCGTCGTCCAGGACTCCGTCGCTGCCGAAGATCGGGGTCCCGGTGCGCAGCGCGAGCGCTATGGCATCGGACGGGCGGGCGCTGACCTCGACGCCGCTCGCGAACACCAGCTCCGCGTAGAAGACACCCTCCCGCAGGTCCGTGATGCGTACTTCGGTGAGCTCCTGACCGACCGCTTCGAGCACGTCCTTGAACAGGTCGTGCGTCAGCGGACGCGCGGGGGCCATGCCCTGCTGGGCGAAGGCGATCGCCGTCGCCTCCCCCGGTCCGATCCAGATGGGAAGGTAACGGTCGCCTCCCACTTCACGCAGGAGCACGATCGGCTGGTTGGAGGGCATTTCGACCCGGACACCTACGACGTCGAGCTCGTTCACACAGCAACCCTAGGACGTGCCCGGCCGGTTTGGGTAGTCGGGCATGCGCCGGGGACCGGGCCCACGGCACTCGCCCGCCCCTGCGATCAGGGCAGACGGACCCCGAGTGCGGTCTGCACGAGTGCGGCATGCAGCCGTACGGTCAGGCCCGCCAGCTCCTTGGCCCGCGCCTGCGCGAGGGCCCTGGTCTGCGGATTGCGGTGCACCTTGAGCGGTGCGACGACCGAGTCCACGAGCCCGGCCTCACGGTCCGCGGCCGCCCGCATGACCCGCAGATGCCGGGGCTCGATACCGAACCGGCCCAACTCACCCACCAGCTCGGCGACGGATACGGCCGCGGCGTCGTAACCGCCGTCCGGCAACGGGGCGATGAGCCCGTACGACTCCCACTCGTCGAGCTCCCCCTCGCCGATCCCCACGGCGGCGAGCAGCTCGTCCCGGCCGACGCGAGCGGCGGTGGGGCCGTCCCCGGCGTCGTCCGCGGCGTCGCCGGGCCGTCCGGGAGCGGGCACGGGCAGGGGCTCGCCCCGCTCCAGGGCGTCGAGCTGCTCCTTGATGACCTTCAGGGGCAGGTAGTGGTCACGCTGCATGCGCAGGACGTGGGCGAGTCGCTCGACGTCGTCCGGGCTGAACTTGCGGTAGCCCGAAGGCGTCCGCTGCGGCTCGATGAGACCCTCGGACTCCAAGAACCTGATCTTGGAAATGGTGACTTCGGGGAACTCGTCGCGCAGCATGTTCAGCACGGTGCCGATGCTCATCAGCCGACTGTCCGCGGTGGCGGTGCCGCTTCCGGCACCGCCCCTCGGTGTATGAAGCATGGACCTTCCTGAAGGTTCGCTGATGGGTCAGATACCTCGCTGGCTCGCGTAGAACACCAGCCGGTACTTGCCGATCTGCACCTCGTCACCGTTGTTCAGCAGCACGGAGTCGATGCGCTCCCGGTTGACGTACGTCCCGTTGAGGCTGCCGACGTCGGAGACCGTGAACGTGCCGTCCTGCTGGCGACGGAACTCCACGTGGCGGCGCGACACGGTCACGTCGTCCAGGAAGATGTCGCTCTGCGGGTGACGCCCCGCCGTGGTCAGGTCGCCGTCCAGGAGGAAGCGGCTGCCCGAGTTCGGGCCGCGCCGCACCACCAGGAGCGCCGAACCCAGCGGCAGCGCGTCGACCGCGGCCTGGGCCTCGGGCGACAGGGCCGGCAGCTGCGTCTGACCGGTGGCCTCCGGGTCGTACGACTCGAGACCCGAGATGGAGATCGTGGACGTCGTCTCGGACGGCCCCTCGGCCGCCACCCCGCCACGCAGCGGCGCACCACAGTTGGAGCAGAACCGGCTGTTCTCGCCGTTCCGGTTTCCGCACCTCGTACACACCAGGGCCGACATGGACGGATCCTCCTGCCGCGGCTGCCCCGCGGGGGCGTGGGACGCGTACGGGTCGGAGCCGAACCCTCCACCCGTACTTGAGGTTGACGGTTCCCCGAAACCTATGCGGCCGGAACCGGCAGGGTCAACAGACGACGCGCCCTGTCCGCCCGAATTGTCACCGCCGACCTGGTCCCGGAACAGCGGGCGCTCGCCCACCTGTGTCTCCGGCACGTCTCCGTGGCGCGGCGCACGATGACGGGCGTCCTCACGCGCACTCTTGCCGAACAACTTCGCAAACAACTTCACGGGCGATTCCCCTTGACCGAAACAGACCCGCCCGTGGGGCAGGACGAACCCTGATTGCACACATCGGCGTACATCAATGACACGGACATCCTCACAACGTCCGTATCCGCCAAACAGTTTCCACCACGCACCCCGCCTACGGTGCGCCGACCCCCCGCAACCTCATGCCCTCGCATGACATCCCCCATGCGCCCGCGCCTCACTGCGAGGACGACCGAGCGTAGTCAGGCCGCTGCGCTGCCCGCAAGGCGTCCACAACGATCTTCTCCGAGCGGCTCACGGACACCGTGGCCTGCTCCTTCTCCAGTGTCTGCACCACACCTCCGGGGATGTTGAGGGCCGGTTCCAGGTCCTGCGGCTTGCCGATGACCTTGAAGACGTACGGCTGGCTGATCTTCTGCCCGTCCACGCTGACCCCCTTCCCTCCACTCGCGTCCGTAAGGTACGTGTTCGCCACGACGCGCACGTCGTTCACCTGGATCGCCTCGGCACCCGCCGCCCGCAGCTCCTGGATCGCGTCGAGCAGCATGTCCGCCTCGACGGCCCGATGGGTGTCGGTGACGGTCATGGTGATCCCTGGACCCTGCGCGCCCACGGTGCCCGCCAGAATGCCGAGCTGGCGCTCCTTCTCGACCGTCTGCTTGCGCGCCTCCTCCGCCTGGTCCGAGCTGTTCTCCAACTCGGTGCGCTGGTCCTCGAGACCTTGCTTCTCATCTTCCAGACGCTGCGTCCGGTCATCGAGTTCATCGAGAATGCGGACGAGATCTTCCTGCCGCGCACCTCGCAGAGCGCTGTTGTCGCTGTTGGAACGCACCTGGATGGCGAGTCCGAGGCCCAGCACGAACAGCAGCACGGCCACGGTCAGTTGGGCACGCGACACGCGCGGCGGCCACAGGCCCTTCACCAGCCGCTGACGCCCGGTCAGCTGCGGCTCACCGGCCGGCTCCGGTTCCGGTACCGGCTCCCCGGCCGCCGGCGCCACTTCGGCGGGCAGTTCCTTGCGCAGCCGGTTCTCCTGCTCGGCCGCGTCCCGGTCCTCGGCGTTGTCGCCGTGCTCAGCGTTCATCGGCCTCACGCCCGGAAGACGTGCCGACGGATGGCGGCCGCGTTGGAGAAGATACGGATGCCGAGGACGACGACGACGCCGGTGGACAGCTGGGCCCCGACGCCCAACTTGTCGCCCAGGAAGACGATGAGCGCGGCCACGACGACGTTCGACAGGAACGACACGACGAACACCTTGTCGACGAAGATCCCGTCCAGCATGGCGCGCAGCCCGCCGAACACCGCGTCGAGCGCCGCGACCACGGCGATCGGAAGGTAGGGCTCGACCACCGCCGGAACCTCGGGACGGACGAACAGCCCGACCACGACTCCCACGACGAGGCCCAGTACGGCGATCACGATGTGCCCTTCTGCTCTGCTCTCGGCTGTGCTGTACGTACGATCACGCTGGGTGCGGCGGGAAGCTTGATGTCCCCCTGGGCCGAAATGCTGGTCCGGATCCCGAAGTTCTCCTGCAGGGCGTGCAGATACAACCCGTCAGGACTGTTCTGGAACCGGGTGCTCAGCCGCTGTCCGTCCCCCACCGCGAGCACCGTGTAAGGCGGCACCAGCGGCTTGTTGTCGACCAGTATCGCGTCACCCGCGGCCCTGATGGCGGACAGTGCGGTGAGCCGCTGCCCGTTGATGCTGACGGCCTCGGCGCCCGACTGCCACAGGCCGTTGATGACCCGCTGCATGTCGCGGTCGCGCACCCGCCCGGTGTCGGAGAACCCGCTGCTCTCCCGCGGCCCGCTGCCGCCGCCGGACGTGGCCGACTTGGCGTCGTCGACCACGAGCTTGACGCCGGGCCCGTGCACGGCGACGGCGCCCGAGAGCACCCCCACCAACTCGCCCTGCTCACCGCCGTGCTTCTTCAGCGCCTCACGCTGCATGTCCCCCACGTCGGTCCGCAACGAGTCGACCTGGCCCTCCAGTTTGTCGGCGGACTCGGTCTCCTGATCGATGCGGTCGATGAGCTCCTCGCGCTCCTTGGCCACGACCGGCGCGGCCACCCGGGCCTGCGCGGCGCCGACGGTCACCACGAGCGCGGCGAGCACCAGCCCCGCGGCGAGCCCGAGCTTCGCGCGCAGTGTCTTCGGCAGCCCGCTCTGCCCCAGAGCCCGCCTGCGGGCAGCGGCTTCCGCGTACCCGTCGTCCAGGCTGTGGTCCATCACATTGGTCAGCAGCGACATGGAGGCGTCGGGGCGCGCGGGGCGCTTGGGGGTGCTCCGAACGGGGGGCTGCTGCGGCATGCCGCACATATTCGCACGTCGTGGCCGCTACCTCCGAATGGCCCCGTCGGCGAGCCGGTCGGCGCCCTCGACGGGCGCCGACCGGAGCCTGCGCGGACTCAGCGCCCGGCGCTGTCCACCACGGCCGACCACTCGTCGAGCAGCTGCTGCGCCGAGGCGTCGTCGGGCCCCTCGGCCCACAGATGGGTGACGGCCTCCGCCGGGTCGGGCAGCACCATGACCCAGCGCCCGTCCGCCTCCACGACCCGTACGCCGTCGGTCGTGTCCACGGACCGGTCGCCGGCCGCCTCGACGACCCGCCGCATGACGAGGCCCTTGACGGCCCACGGGGTCGCCAGATCGCGCTTCAGCACGTGTGCCCGCGGAATCCGCGCGTCGATCTGGCTCAGGGTCAGCTGCGTCCGCGCGACAAGACCAATGAGCCGCACGAACGCGGCAGCCCCGTCGAACACACTGCTGAACTCCGGCACGATGAACCCGCCGCGCCCGTCCCCGCCGAAGATGGTGCCGTCCTCACGGCCCACACGCGTGAGGTCGTCGGGCGACGTGGTCGTCCACTCCACCTGCGTGCCGTGGTACGCGGCGACCTGCTCGGCGATGCGCGTGGTCGTGACCGGCAGCGCGACGCGCCCGCTTCTGCGCTCCGCGGCGACGAGGTCGAGCATGACCAGGAGCGCCCGGTCGTCCTCGACGATCCGCCCCTTCTCGTCGACGAGCGACAGACGCTCACCGACCGGGTCGAACCGCACGCCGAAGGCGGCCCGGGCCGACGCCACGATCTCGCCGAGCCGCACGAGCCCGGACCTGCGGGCGTCCGCGGTCTCGGTGGGCCGCGATTCGTCGAGCCCGGGATTGATGGTCAGCGAGTCGACCCCGAGCCGCCCGAGCAGGCTGGGCAGGACCAGGCCGGCGCTGCCGTTGGAGGCGTCGACGACCACCTTGAGCCCGGCATCGGCGATGCCGGTGGTGTTCACGTTCCGCAGCAGGGAACCGGTGTACGAGTCGAAGACGCTGGACGGGAAGTGCAGGTCCCCGATCTCGCCGGGGAACGCCCGCCGGTACTCCTGCCGCGCGTACACGCGGTCGAGCTTGCGCTGGCTGCCCTGTGAGAGGTCGGCGCCGCGCTCGTCGAAGAACATGATGTCGACGGAGTCCGGGACACCCGGTGTCGTACGGATCATGATGCCGCCGGCGCTGCCCCGAGCGGTCTGCTGCCGCGCCACCGGCAGGGGCACGTTCTCCAGGTCCCTCACGTCGATGGCACTGGCCTGCAGGGCGGAGATGACGGCCCGCTTGAGCGCACGGGCACCACGTGAGTGGTCACGAGCGGTGGTGACGGTCGACCCCTTCTTCAGGGTCGTCGCATACGCACCCGCCAGTCGCACGGCCAGCTCAGGCGTGATCTCGACGTTCAGGATGCCGGAGACACCGCGGGCACCGAACAGATGGGCCTGTCCGCGGGACTCCCAGATCACCGAGGTGTTGACGAACGCGCCGGCCTCGACCGTCTTGAACGGGTAGACCCGCACATTGCCCTGGACGATCGATTCTTCACCGACGAGGCACTCGTCTCCGATGACAGCGCCGTCCTCGATCCGCGCGGATCGCATGATGTCGGTGTTCTTGCCGACGACACAGCCGCGCAGATTGCTGTGCTGGCCGATGTAGACGTTGTCGTGCACGACGGCCTTGTGCAGAAAGGCGCCGCTCTTGACCACGACGTTCGAGCCGACGACGGTGTGTTCGCGAATCTCCACATCGGCTTCGACCTTGGCGTAGTCACCGATGTAGAGCGGCCCACGCAGCACGGCGTCGGGATGCACCTCGGCGCCCTCGGCGACCCAGACGCCGGGCGAGATCTCGAAGCCGTCGAGTTCGACGTCGACCTTGCTCTCCAGGACGTCGGCCTGGGCCTTCACATAGCTCTCGTGGGTGCCGACGTCCTCCCAGTACCCCTCGGCGACGTAGCCGTAGACGGGCCGGCCTTCCTTCATCAGCTGCGGGAAGACGTCTCCGGACCAGTCGACCGGCACATCGGCCTCGACGTAGTCGAAGACCTCGGGTTCCATCACATAGATGCCCGTGTTGACGGTGTCGGAGAAGACCTGCCCCCATGTCGGCTTCTCAAGGAATCGCTCGACCTTCCCCTCCTCGTCGACGATGGTGATGCCGAATTCCAGTGGATTGGGCACACGCGTCAGACAGACGGTGACGAGCGCACCCTTTTCCTTGTGGAAATTGATGAGCTCGGTCAGGTCGAAATCGGTCAGGGCGTCGCCGGAGATGACGAGAAACGCATCGTCCTTCAGCGCTTCCTCAGCGTTCTTGACGCTGCCGGCAGTACCGAGGGGCTTCTCCTCATTGGCATAGGTGAGCTCCATCCCGAGCTCTTCGCCGTCTCCGAAGTAGTTCTTGACGAGCGACGCCAGGAACTGCACGGTGACAACTGTTTCGGTGAGCCCATGCCGCTTGAGCAACCTGAGCACATGCTCCATGATCGGCCGGTTTGCCACGGGCAGGAGCGGCTTGGGCATGCTCGAGGTCATGGGGCGAAGGCGGGTACCTTCGCCTCCGGCCATTACGACGGCCTTCATGTCGGAAGCGTCCTCCTTGAAGAGACGACGGTCTGGCCGACTTCGCCCGTCCTCAATGACCCGCAGTGGTGATGCTGCGGGTCATCCGGCCTCACAGAACGCCTATTGGCGAGCTCAATCGGCCATGGAGTCCGCCCTGACGAGTCGGCGGACTTGAACCATGTACAGGATCCCTGCCCACCAGTACAGCGTTGTACCCCATCCTGCGAACGCCCATCCGAAAACAGCAGCGAGTTCGTGGATCCATCCGCTTCCGTCGCTGAGCAGCAGCAAGGGGAACGCGTACATCAAGTTGAAGGTAGCCGCCTTGCCGAGGAAGTTCACCTGCGGGGGCGGATAGCCGTGCCGCCTGAGGATCCCCACCATCACCAGGAGAACCAGTTCTCGCGCCAGCAGTACGGCGGTCAACCAAATCGGAAGAATCTCGCGCCAGGTCAAACCGACCAAGGTGGACAAAATGTAGAGCCGGTCAGCGGCGGGATCGAGAAGCCGACCCAGGTTGCTGATCTGATTCCAGCGGCGGGCGAGCTTCCCGTCGAGGTAATCGCTGATGCCGCTCAGCGCGAGTACCAGCAGCGCCCAGCCGTCGCTCTTGGGGCCACCGAACTCAGGCCTGAGGATGAGCCACAGGAAGAGGGGTACGCCGACGAGACGCGCCATGCTGAGGATGTTCGGGATGGTGAGGACCCGGTCCGTCTGGACACGGGTCTCCTGGACCTCCACCCGGGGGCCTCCTGTGGGAAACGAGCCAACGATGCCCCCTGACTTTACCCTCAGCCCCGGCCGGCCCGAGCGAGGGGGGTCGCTGTAAACGCAGAAAAGCCCCGGACCGTATCCCAGTCCGGGGCTTTTCTCAACAATAGTTCGGCGGCGTCCTACTCTCCCACAGGGTCCCCCCTGCAGTACCATCGGCGCTGTAAGGCTTAGCTTCCGGGTTCGGAATGTAACCGGGCGTTTCCCTCACGCTATGACCACCGAAACACTATGAAACTGTCAACCGGAGCCGTAGCCAATCGGCTTCGACGGTTGTTCGTGGTTTCAGAACCAACACAGTGGACGCGAGCAACTGAGGACAAGCCCTCGGCCTATTAGTACCAGTCACCTCCACACCTTACGGTGCTTCCAGATCTGGCCTATCAACCCAGTCGTCTACTGGGAGCCTTAACCCCTCAAAGGGGGTGGGAGTCCTCATCTTGAAGCAGGCTTCCCGCTTAGATGCTTTCAGCGGTTATCCTTTCCGAACGTAGCCAACCAGCCATGCCCTTGGCAGGACAACTGGCACACCAGAGGTTCGTCCGTCCCGGTCCTCTCGTACTAGGGACAGCCCTTCTCAAGACTCCTACGCGCACAGCGGATAGGGACCGAACTGTCTCACGACGTTCTAAACCCAGCTCGCGTACCGCTTTAATGGGCGAACAGCCCAACCCTTGGGACCGACTCCAGCCCCAGGATGCGACGAGCCGACATCGAGGTGCCAAACCATCCCGTCGATATGGACTCTTGGGGAAGATCAGCCTGTTATCCCCGGGGTACCTTTTATCCGTTGAGCGACGGCGCTTCCACAAGCCACCGCCGGATCACTAGTCCCGACTTTCGTCCCTGCTCGACCCGTCGGTCTCACAGTCAAGCTCCCTTGTGCACTTACACTCAACACCTGATTACCAACCAGGCTGAGGGAACCTTTGGGCGCCTCCGTTACCCTTTGGGAGGCAACCGCCCCAGTTAAACTACCCATCAGACACTGTCCCTGATCCGGATCACGGACCCAGGTTAGACATCCAGCACGACCAGAGTGGTATTTCAACGACGACTCCCCCTGAACTGGCGTCCAGAGTTCACAGTCTCCCACCTATCCTACACAAGCCGAACCGAACACCAATATCAAACTGTAGTAAAGGTCCCGGGGTCTTTCCGTCCTGCTGCGCGAAACGAGCATCTTTACTCGTAGTGCAATTTCACCGGGCCTATGGTTGAGACAGTCGAGAAGTCGTTACGCCATTCGTGCAGGTCGGAACTTACCCGACAAGGAATTTCGCTACCTTAGGATGGTTATAGTTACCACCGCCGTTTACTGGCGCTTAAGTTCTCAGCTTCGCCAAGACGAATCTTGACTAACCGGTCCCCTTAACGTTCCAGCACCGGGCAGGCGTCAGTCCGTATACATCGCCTTACGGCTTCGCACGGACCTGTGTTTTTAGTAAACAGTCGCTTCTCGCTGGTCTCTGCGGCCACCCCCAGCTCAGAGTGCAAGACTCATCACCAGGAATGGCCCCCCTTCTCCCGAAGTTACGGGGGCATTTTGCCGAGTTCCTTAACCATAGTTCACCCGAACGCCTCGGTATTCTCTACCTGACCACCTGAGTCGGTTTAGGGTACGGGCCGCCATGAAACTCGCTAGAGGCTTTTCTCGACAGCATAGGATCATCCACTTCACCACAATCGGCTCGGCATCAGGTCTCAGACTCATGTGAACCGGATTTACCTGGATCACGTCCTACACCCTTACCCCGGGACAACCACCGCCCGGGCTGGACTACCTTCCTGCGTCACCCCATCACTCACCTACTACCAACTTGGGCCGGCGGCTCCACCACTTTCCATTCCCCGAAGGGTCCGGAACGGCTTCACGGCCTTAGCATCACTGGATTCGATGTTTGACGCTTCACAGCGGGTACCGGAATATCAACCGGTTATCCATCGACTACGCCTGTCGGCCTCGCCTTAGGTCCCGACTTACCCTGGGCAGATCAGCTTGACCCAGGAACCCTTAGTCAATCGGCGCACACGTTTCTCACGTGTGTATCGCTACTCATGCCTGCATTCTCACTCGTGAACCGTCCACCACTAGCTTCCGCTGCAGCTTCACCCGGCACACGACGCTCCCCTACCCATCACAGCAGGCGTTGGCCCTCTTGCTGCAATGACACGACTTCGGCGGTACGCTTGAGCCCCGCTACATTGTCGGCGCGGAATCACTAGACCAGTGAGCTATTACGCACTCTTTCAAGGGTGGCTGCTTCTAAGCCAACCTCCTGGTTGTCTCTGCGACTCCACATCCTTTCCCACTTAGCGTACGCTTAGGGGCCTTAGTCGATGCTCTGGGCTGTTTCCCTCTCGACCATGGAGCTTATCCCCCACAGTCTCACTGCCGCGCTCTCACTTACCGGCATTCGGAGTTTGGCTAAGGTCAGTAACCCGGTAGGGCCCATCGCCTATCCAGTGCTCTACCTCCGGCAAGAAACACACGACGCTGCACCTAAATGCATTTCGGGGAGAACCAGCTATCACGGAGTTTGATTGGCCTTTCACCCCTAACCACAGGTCATCCCCCAGGTTTTCAACCCTGGTGGGTTCGGTCCTCCACGAAGTCTTACCTCCGCTTCAACCTGCCCATGGCTAGATCACTCCGCTTCGGGTCTTGAGCGCGCTACTGAATCGCCCTATTCGGACTCGCTTTCGCTACGGCTTCCCCACACGGGTTAACCTCGCAACACACCGCAAACTCGCAGGCTCATTCTTCAAAAGGCACGCAGTCACGAGATATGTGCAAGCACATATCCGACGCTCCCACGGCTTGTAGGCACACGGTTTCAGGTACTATTTCACTCCGCTCCCGCGGTACTTTTCACCATTCCCTCACGGTACTATCCGCTATCGGTCACCAGGGAATATTTAGGCTTAACGGGTGGTCCCGCCAGATTCACACGGGATTTCTCGGGCCCCGTGCTACTTGGGTGTCTCTTAAACGAGCCGCTGACGTTTCGACTACGGGGGTCTTACCCTCTACGCCGGACCTTTCGCATGTCCTTCGCCTACATCAACGGTTTCTGACTCGTCCCACGGCCGGCAGACCGTAGAAAAGAGATCCCACAACCCCCACGACGCAACCCCTGCCGGGTCTCACACGTCGTAGGTTTGGCCTCATCCAGTTTCGCTCGCCACTACTCCCGGAATCACGGTTGTTTTCTCTTCCTGCGGGTACTGAGATGTTTCACTTCCCCGCGTTCCCTCCACACTGCCTATGTGTTCAGCAGCGGGTGACAGCCCATGACGACTGCCGGGTTTCCCCATTCGGAAACCCCCGGATCAAAGCCTGGTTGACGACTCCCCGGGGACTATCGTGGCCTCCCACGTCCTTCATCGGTTCCTGGTGCCAAGGCATCCACCGTGCGCCCTTAAAAACTTGGCCACAGATGCTCGCGTCCACTGTGCAGTTCTCAAACAACGACCAACCACCCGTCACAACCCACCGAAGCAGATTTTTACCGGGGCCGGCATTGAGGTCAGGAACAAGTCCGTACCCTCAGATACCCAACAGCGTGCCCGACCCGGTCCCGTCCGGAGATCATGTTTTCCACGCTCCGAAGAGCAGTACTCACAGCCTCCGACCCGTGAACCAGATCGAATAATCAACGTTCCACCCATGAGCAACCAGTGCGAGACATTCGCTCGCATGCTGGCCTCTGACCGAGCAAGCCCGGTAAGAAGTGCTCCTTAGAAAGGAGGTGATCCAGCCGCACCTTCCGGTACGGCTACCTTGTTACGACTTCGTCCCAATCGCCAGTCCCACCTTCGACAGCTCCCTCCCACAAGGGGTTGGGCCACCGGCTTCGGGTGTTACCGACTTTCGTGACGTGACGGGCGGTGTGTACAAGGCCCGGGAACGTATTCACCGCAGCAATGCTGATCTGCGATTACTAGCAACTCCAACTTCATGGGGTCGAGTTGCAGACCCCAATCCGAACTGAGACAGGCTTTTTGAGATTCGCTCCACCTCGCGGTATCGCAGCTCATTGTACCTGCCATTGTAGCACGTGTGCAGCCCAAGACATAAGGGGCATGATGACTTGACGTCGTCCCCACCTTCCTCCGAGTTGACCCCGGCGGTCTCCTGTGAGTCCCCATCACCCCGAAGGGCATGCTGGCAACACAGAACAAGGGTTGCGCTCGTTGCGGGACTTAACCCAACATCTCACGACACGAGCTGACGACAGCCATGCACCACCTGTACACCGACCACAAGGGGGGCACTATCTCTAATGCTTTCCGGTGTATGTCAAGCCTTGGTAAGGTTCTTCGCGTTGCGTCGAATTAAGCCACATGCTCCGCTGCTTGTGCGGGCCCCCGTCAATTCCTTTGAGTTTTAGCCTTGCGGCCGTACTCCCCAGGCGGGGCACTTAATGCGTTAGCTGCGGCACGGACAACGTGGAATGTTGCCCACACCTAGTGCCCACCGTTTACGGCGTGGACTACCAGGGTATCTAATCCTGTTCGCTCCCCACGCTTTCGCTCCTCAGCGTCAGTATCGGCCCAGAGATCCGCCTTCGCCACCGGTGTTCCTCCTGATATCTGCGCATTTCACCGCTACACCAGGAATTCCGATCTCCCCTACCGAACTCTAGCCTGCCCGTATCGACTGCAGACCCGGGGTTAAGCCCCGGGCTTTCACAACCGACGCGACAAGCCGCCTACGAGCTCTTTACGCCCAATAATTCCGGACAACGCTTGCGCCCTACGTATTACCGCGGCTGCTGGCACGTAGTTAGCCGGCGCTTCTTCTGCAGGTACCGTCACTTTCGCTTCTTCCCTGCTGAAAGAGGTTTACAACCCGAAGGCCGTCATCCCTCACGCGGCGTCGCTGCATCAGGCTTTCGCCCATTGTGCAATATTCCCCACTGCTGCCTCCCGTAGGAGTCTGGGCCGTGTCTCAGTCCCAGTGTGGCCGGTCGCCCTCTCAGGCCGGCTACCCGTCGTCGCCTTGGTGAGCCACTACCTCACCAACAAGCTGATAGGCCGCGGGCTCATCCTGCACCGCCGGAGCTTTCAACCCCCTCAGATGCCTGAAGGAGTGTCATCCGGTATTAGACCCCGTTTCCAGGGCTTGTCCCAGAGTGCAGGGCAGATTGCCCACGTGTTACTCACCCGTTCGCCACTAATCCACCCCGAAGGGCTTCATCGTTCGACTTGCATGTGTTAAGCACGCCGCCAGCGTTCGTCCTGAGCCAGGATCAAACTCTCCGTGAATGTTTCCCCGTGATCGGGGTGACACCACGAGAGCGGAACAAGGAGAGGAATAATCCCCCTGTTCACAGCGTCCTCGCTGTGCGCCTACCGGTCAGTGACCGGCAGGACTTTTTCAAAGGAACCTCAACTCACCGAAGTGAGTCGGGGTATCAACATATCTGGCGTTGATTTTTGGCACGCTGTTGAGTTCTCAAGGAACGGACGCTTCCTTTGTACTCACCCTCTCGGGCTTTCCTCCGGGCGCTTCCCTTCGGTATTTCGTGTTTCCGACTCTATCAGACCGTTTCACCGGCCGACTTCCTCGGGGTCTTGCTTCGCTTTCCAGGAATTCCGCTTTCGCGGTTTCCTTTCCGGCGAGATCGAACTCTACCAGCCTTTTCTCGACCGTCTGACCACACGTCTGCGGGCATGCAGAAGCTGATCAGAGATAAGGTTCGACTTGATAGTTGCCGCCCGGATGAAGGACGCTCGATGGCGTCGGTCGCTCCCAGGCAGGAGTACGACAGTACATGGGGCCCCGGGTGCGGCGCAAATCGTTTGCCGAGCGCCCCTACGTCAGCCAACCGGTACCTCTCGTGCGGAACCGGGACTTTTTATGACTTACGCTTCTGAACAGTACGTCGTCCAGGACAGGTAGTGACGACGACCTTGAATCTCCGCCCCCTGGGAGGCTTGCCATGACCAGTGTGACGTCCCCTCTTGAAGGACGCGCCATCGGGCTCTCCGCCGTTCCTGACCCGGTGTTCTCCGGTGCGATGGTCGGCCCCGGCACCGCCATCGACCCCGTCCGCGAGCCCTCCGAGGCCGTCGCTCCCGTCAGCGGCATCGTCGTGTCCCTGCACCCGCACGCCTTCGTCGTGGTGGACGAGGAGGGTCACGGTGTACTGACCCACCTGGGCATCGACACCGTCCAGCTCAACGGCGAGGGCTTCGAGCTGCTCGTCAACAAGGGCGACACCGTGCAGCGCGGCCAGTCCGTGGTCCGCTGGAACCCGGCTGCGGTCGAGGCCGCGGGCAAGTCGCCGGTGTGCCCCGTCGTCGCGCTCGAGGCCACCGCGGAGTCGCTGTCCGATGTCGTCGCCGACGGCGACCTCAAGGCCGGCGACGCGCTCTTCGGCTGGAAGTGACGGGACGCCGTCACTGACGGCCGGCAGGACAACCATCGCGGCGGCAGGGCCCGCCGCACTATCGGAGACGGGTGAGATGGAGACAACGCTTCGAGGCGTCGGCGTGAGCCATGGCGTGGCGATCGGCGAGGTTCGGCACATGGGGACGGCGGTCCTCGAGCCGCCGGCCAAGCAGATTCCGGCGGAGGAGGCCGAGCGCGAGCAGGGGCGTGCCCGCCAGGCCGTCGAAGCTGTCGCGGCCGACCTGATTGCCCGCGGCAATCTGGCCGGTGGCGAGGCGCAGGCGGTGCTCGAGGCCCAGGCCATGATCGCTCAGGACCCCGAGCTCATCGCCGACGTCGACCGTCGTATCACCGTCGGCAGCACGGCCGAGCGCGGGATCTACGACGCGTTCTCCCACTACCGCGAGCTTCTCGCGGGAGCCGGTGAGTACATGGCCGGTCGCGTCGCGGACCTCGACGACGTGCGGAACCGCATCGTCGCCCGCCTGCTGGGTGTTCCGATGCCCGGCGTCCCGGACAGCGACGAGCCGTACGTGCTCATCGCCCGTGACCTCGCCCCCGCGGACACCGCGCTCCTCGACCCCGCGCTCGTGCTCGGTTTCGTGACCGAGGAGGGCGGGCCGACCAGCCACAGCGCCATCCTGGCCCGTGCTCTCGGTGTGCCCGCTGTGGTGGCGCTGCCTGGAGCCGGCGAGCTCGCGGAAGGCACCGTCGTCGCCGTGGACGGCAGCACCGGTGAGATCTTCGTGGACCCGACCCAGGAGAAGCGCGCCGCCCTGGAGGCCTCGGCCGCCGAGCGCAAGGCCGCGCTCGCCGCGTCGACGGGCCCCGGCGCCACCTCCGACGGGCACAAGGTTCCCCTGCTCGCCAACGTCGGTGGCCCGGCGGACGTCCCCGCGGCCGTCGAAGCGGGTGCCGAGGGCGTCGGTCTCTTCCGCACCGAGTTCCTCTTCCTCGACGACAGCAAGCAGGCGCCGTCCGAGGAGAAGCAGGTCGAGGCGTATCGGCAGGTGCTCGAGGCGTTCCCCGAGGGCCGTGTCGTCGTGCGGGTGCTGGACGCCGGCGCCGACAAGCCGCTGGACTTCCTGACACCCGCCGACGAGCCCAACCCGGCGCTGGGCGTACGCGGTCTGCGGTCGCTCCTCGACCACCCCGAGGTGCTGCGCACTCAGCTGACCGCGCTGGCCAAGGCCGCCGAAGGACTGCCGGTCTACCTCGAGGTCATGGCGCCGATGGTCGCCGACCGGGCCGACGCCAAGGCGTTCGCCGACGCCTGCCGTGAGGCCGGTCTGCAGGCCAAGTTCGGTGCGATGGTCGAGATCCCGTCCGCCGCGCTGCGTGCTCGCTCCGTGCTGCAGGAAGTCGAGTTCCTGTCGCTGGGCACCAACGACCTGGCCCAGTACACGTTCGCGGCGGACCGTCAGGTCGGTGCCGTGTCGCGTCTTCAGGACCCCTGGCAGCCCGCGCTCCTCGACCTGGTCGCGCTGTCCGCCGACGCGGCGAAGGCCGAGGGCAAGAGCTGTGGTGTGTGTGGCGAGGCCGCGTCCGACCCGCTGCTCGCCTGCGTGCTGACGGGGCTGGGTGTCACCTCCCTCTCCATGGGTGCCGCCTCGATTCCCTACGTCCGCGCGACGCTCGGCAAGTACACGCTGGCCCAGTGCGAGCGTGCGGCCGCCGCCGCTCGTGCGGCGGACTCCGCCGAAGAGGCGCGCAAGGCCGCGCAGGCCGTGCTGTCCGGCGAGTAGTCGCCACCAGGGCTGTTCCGGAGGGCGCTCCACCTGTGGGTGGGGCGCCCTCCGGCCTTTTGCCGGCGGGTCAGTGGTGATGCCGGCCCTCGGGGGCGGAGTCCTCCACTTCGGGTGCGGTGCAGTAGTCGACGCCGGGCTCCGGGGCGGTCAAGTCACCGGAGGCGGCGTCCGTGCAGTACGCGTCGAAGACCTGTGCGGCGGTGAGTTGCTGAAGGGACTCGTCCCTCAGGCGCCAGCCGTAGACGCGGTCGCTCTCGTCCGCAGTCGTGCGAACGACCAGTGCGCAGGGGCCCCGGGTGGCGATGGCCAGGGCCAGCACGGTCGTGAGCTCCATCGCCGCAGTCTCCTCGAGACGGACGGTGCCGGATGTCGTGGCATCGATGTGGAGCACCGCCAGCAGGGTCTGCTGAGCCGTGGGGACGCTGCACACCCAGTGGTGGATGCCTTCGCCGATGGTGTCGATCACTCGGGCCACCAAATACGAGGCGCGGGTGAAGGCGGTCCGTCCAATGTCCTGCCCGCACAGCGCGCAGGGGCCGAGGCGGGAGAGGACGGACGAGGCGTACTCCCAGGTCGCCTGGCGGACGGCTTCCTCGACGAGGTCGGGGACGAGATCCGCCAAGGGCTGTCCTTCGTACGGGATCGAGGGGCCCGTCGAGGCGAGTTCCGCGGTGAAGCGGGTGCGGCTGGTGGGCGTGTCCGGTTCGAGGCCCGTCTCCGCGCAGAATTCGGCGTACTCCTCCGGGTCGAAGAGCGCGACCGCGGTGTGTCCTCCCGCTTCGGCCAGGGATTTGAGGAGTGCTTCGACCTGCCGTAGATACGCCTTGTGGTCGTCGAAGACGAAGCTGCGGTAGCGCCGCATCTCCGTGAAGTCCTGCTCGTCGGCCAGGAGGCCGATGGTGCCCGCGATCTCGCGGCGCAGGATGTGCCGCGCACCGGTCGTCCGGCCGTGCTGTGTGTGCGTCATGATTCCCCCTGAGTACGCTCGTCGATCAATGCTCACTCAGAGTAATCATCGCCACTGACAACGCCGCAGGGATCGGCTCGCACGGCCGGACGCAGGGCGGTGGTCAGGCTCGCTTGCGGGCGATCTCCTCGTAGAACCGGAGCAGTTCGAGATTGTCGACGGAGCCGGGGTTGACCGCCTTTTCGAGGGGGGTTCCCTGCAGGAGGCGCTTCACCGGGACTTCGATGCGCTTGCCGGTGAGCGTGTGCGGGACACCGGGGGCTTCGATGATCGCGTCGGGGACGTGCCGCGGCGAGAGGTGTTCGCGGATCGTCAGCTTGATGCGGGTCCGCAGCTCGTCGTCGAGGACGGCGCCCGGCACGAGGTGCACGAAGAGCGGCATCCAGTAGCCGCCGTCGGGCTGTTCCAGGCCGATGACGAGGGACTCGCGGATCTCGGGGAGGCGCTCGACCGCTTCGTAGATGTCGGCGGAGCCCATGCGGACGCCCTGTCGGTTGAGCGTGGAGTCCGAGCGGCCGTGGATGACGACGGAGCCGCGGGAGGTAAGCGTGATCCAGTCGCCGTGGCGCCAGACTCCCGGGTAGGTGTCGAAGTAGCTGTCGTGGTACCGGCTTCCGTCGGGGTCGTTCCAGAAGCGGATCGGCATGGACGGCATGGGGTTGGTGACGACCAGTTCGCCGACCTCGTCGACGAGCGGGTTGCCCTGGGGGTCCCAGGCCTGCAGGTCCGTGCCCAGGCCGGGGGCCTGGAGTTCGCCGATGTGGACGGGGAGCGTGGCCACCGCCCCGGCGAAGCAGGAGCAGACGTCGGTGCCGCCGCTCACCGAGGCGATCCACAGATCGGCGCGGACCTCGTCGTGGAGCCAGCGGAAGCCGTCCGGCGGGAGCGGGGAGCCGGTGGTGGCCACGCATTTCACGCGGGACAGGTCGTGGTCCCGGGAGGGGTGCACGCCGGCCTTGCGACAGGCCATGACGTACGCGGCGGAGGTGCCGAAGAGGGTCGCTCCGGTGCGTTCGGCGACGGCCCATTGGGCCCCTGTGTCGGGGAAGCCGGGGCTGCCGTCATAGGTGACGATCGTGGTGCCGGTGAGGAGGCCGGAGACGAGGAAGTTCCACATCATCCAGCCGGTGGACGTGTACCAGAAGAAGCGGTCGTCGGGGCCGAGGTCGCAGTGCAGGCCGAGCTGCTTGAGGTGCTCGACGAGGATGCCGCCCTGCGACTGGACGATGGCCTTGGGGAGGCCGGTCGTACCGGAGGAGTAGAGCACCCAGAGGGGGTGGTCGAAGGGCACCTCTTCGTAGACGGGCGGCACGTCCGCGGAGGTGAGGGCGGACCATTCGAGGGCGCCTTCGGGAGCCTCGGTGCCCAGGAGAGGGATGTGGACGACGGCCCGCAGGGAGGGCAGCTCGGAGCGGAGTTCCGTCACCGTGTCGCGGCGGTCGTGTTCCTTGCCGCCGTAGCGGTAGCCATCGACGGTGAACAGGACGACGGGCTCGACCTGCTGGAAGCGGTCGAGGACGCTGCGGGCGCCGAAGTCGGGGGCGCAGGACGTCCAGACGGCGCCGACGGCCGCGGTGGCCAGCAGTGCCACGACGGCTTCGGGGATGTTGGGGAGATAGCCGCTGACGCGGTCGCCCGGGCGGACGCCCAGGGTGCGCATTTCGGCAGCGAGCGAGCCGACCTGGTTGCGGAGTTCGGCCCACGTGACGGGGCGCTGTTCCTGCGACTCGTCCACATGGAGGATGGCGGGGGTGTCCGCGCGCGTGGGGTCGTCGGCGGCGCGCAGCGCGTGTGCGGCGTAGTTCAGGGTGGCTCCGGGGAACCACTCCGCGCCGGGCATCTCTCGGCTGCCCAGCACGCGCGCGTAGGGATGGGTGAAGCGGACGTCGAACCAGTCGGTGACGGCTTTCCAGAACGTCTCGAGTTCGGTGACCGACCAGCGGTGCAGTGCCTCGTAGCCGCCCTCGGCCGGCGCTCCGTAGTGCTCGGCGGCCCAGGCCTGGAACCGTGTGACCTGCGCGTCGGAGATCTGCTGCGGGTCGGGCTGCCAGAGCGGAGAGGGGTTCGCTGTGGTCATGGGGCGGCTCCCGGGAAGTACGCGGCGTGTGCGTCGGCGGCGCGCACGGGCTGGGGTGTGCGCGTGACGCGGCTGAGCAGGACGATGCCACGTGATCGACTTCGGCACCAGGGTGTCCCCCACATAGTCCGCCTCGTGAAGATGTGCCGCGGCCACGGGTGAACGGCAGTTGAACGCGGCCCGCGCGCGCGGGCCCGGGTGGCAGGGTGAGCAGCATGAACGGTCGTGACCTGGTGCGCTCGGTGAAGGCGGTCTCCGCGGTGGGGCCGGCCCAGGGGCTGCGCGCCGTGCGGGCCTCCTGGCGGCATCGTCGGGCGGACTCCGTGGGGCGTGCGCGTCGGGGTCCGGAGCTTGCGCGGGTCCCTGGCGGCGTGGTCGGGGTGAGCCCCGGGCCGGGCGGCGGTGTGGTGCGCTTCGACCGGTCCAGCCTGCGGGTCACGGTCACGGTGAGCGGCGCCGTCTTCTGGGGCTGGGACGGGGCCGGGCCGACCCCGTCGTACGGTGTGGCCGCCGGCTGCCCGGAGGCGGATCCGCGGGCCGTTCTGGAGCCGGACAAGGACGGCGGCTGGCGGGTGGTGTCCGAGCGGGCGACGGTCGCGGTGTCGCGGCACGGGGCCGTCGAGGTGTGCACGCCGGGCGGCGTGACGTTGCGTCGTGAGCTGCCGCCGCGGTGGTGGGAGCCCGAGGGCGGCGGGGAGGCCCGGTGGGTCCAGCGGTCGGAGGTCGCCGCGGATGCGCGGTTCTTCGGTCTCGGGGGCCGGGTGACGGGTCCACGGCTGCGCGACGGTGCGTACCCCCTGTGGAACGGCGGTCCGAGCGGATGGCCGGGTACGGGTGACGTTCCCCTGTCGATCACGATGCCGGTCCAGTTGGTGGTCGCCGATGCCGGTACCCATCTGGTGTTCCACGACAGCACGTGGGACGGCGTGGTGAGTCTGCGCGAGGGCCAGGTGGGCGCGGGTTCGGGGCACGACCGGCCGGGGACCTGTGAGCTGCGCATGGAGGGCGGCCCGTTGCGGTGCTGGGTCGTGGTGGGCACCCCCGCGCGCGTGCTGCATACGTGGGCGCAGTTGACGGGTGCCCCGGCGGTGCCGCCTTCGTGGGCGCTGGGACATCACCATGTGCGCCGGGGTGTCGGGAGCGCGCAGGATGTGCGCGAGGTCGTCGCGGGACACAAGGAGCGCGCCCTGCCTCTGGACGCCGTGCATGTGGACATCGCCCCTCATGCGGCGCGGCCGGGCCGGTGCGACGACCGTGCGGGCTCGCCCTCGTCGTCGCGGCTTGCCGAGGAGGTGCGCGGGGACGGTGTCCGGTTGGTGTCCGGGGTCGGTCCGGCGGTCACGGCCGAGCGCGGCAGTGCCGTGTTCGACGGCGGGCGGGCGAGCGACGCCTTTGTGCGGGACGCCGCGGGCCGGCTCGTGCGCGGCGTCGCGCGGCCCTGTGAGTCGGTGTATCCGGACTTCACGGCGGAGGACGTCCGCAAGTGGTGGGGCGGGCTGTACGAGGAGCGTCTCGCGCAGGGTTCCGCCGGGTTCTGGCACGACGTGGGCGAGCCCGTGTCCTTCGGCGCGTGGGGCGGCCCGTCGTTGCCGCGGTCGGCCCGGCACGCGCTGGAGGGGCGCGGGGGCGACCATCGGGAGGCGCACAACGTGTACGGCCTGTGCATGGCCCGGGCCGGTTATGAAGGGCTGCGTGAACTGCAGCCGCAGGAAAGGCCGTTCGTGGTCTCCCGCACCGGTTGGGTGGGGATGCAGCGCTATGGAGGGGCCTGGTCGGGGGACGCGGCGAGGGGGTGGCCCGGATTGCGTGCCTCCTTGTCCCTGGTGATCGGGCTCGGGTTGTGCGGGGTGCCGTACTCGGGGCCCGATGTGGGTGTGCTCGACGGGGATCCGGGAGCGGAGCTGTACGTGCGCTCGCTCCAACTGGGCTCCTACTTGCCGCTCTTGCGTACGCAGTCGGCGGTCCGACCCGGTCGGCAGGAGCCCTGGGCCTACGGTGACGAGGTGCTGGGGCACGCGCGCGTGGCGCTCGACGAGCGTCGCCGGCTCTTTCCGTATTTCATGACGCTCGCTCACCTCGCTCGGCGTACGGGAGCTCCGTATGTGCGCCCTTTGTGGTGGAGGGCTCCGGAGGACCGTGGGCTGCGCGACTGCGAGGACGCCTTCTTGTTGGGCGACTGCCTGCTGGTGGCCCCCGTGCTGGAGCCGGGGGTGGAGCGCCGGACGGTGCGGCTGCCACGGGGACGGTGGTACGACACGGTGACCGGTGCGGTGTTCGACGGGCCGGGGCCGGTGACGGTCGACGCTCCCTTGTCGCGGATTCCGGTGCTGGTCCGCGCCGGATCGGTGCTTCCCGTGCGCGGGGCGAGCGGCGGGGTCGAGCTGGAGGTGTGGGCTCCGGAGGCCGGGCGCAAGGGTGGTGGCGTGTTCGTGCCGGACGTGGGTGATGGCTGGGCGGAGCCTGTGGTCGAGCGGTACCGGGTGCGCTGGAGTCAGGGGCGGGTGGTCGTGGAGGAGGGCGGCGAGGACGGCGGGGGTGAGCCGCCGTACCCGGTGCGCGTGCGCGGGCTCTGAGCGCCCTTCAGCGGGGTGCCGAGTCGGTCGTGGAGGTCAGTAGCGGCCCTCGAACCACGCCTTGACGGCCAAGGTGTGCAGCGGGAAGGCCAGTTCGGCCGGTCGGCGCAGCAGGTGCCAGCCGTCCGTCTCGTCTGTCGTGGCGCTGGCGGGCAGCTGGGCGGCCGGGCGTTCGGGCAGCAGGCCGAACAGCAGGAGGTGGCCGTCCGGGGCGCTCATGGCGTCCACGAGGCGTACGTCGCGGGAGGCGGCGTCGATGCCCGTCTCCTCTTTGAGCTCGCGGACCACGGCCTGCCGCCAGTCCTCGCGGTCGTCGATGAACCCGCCGGGCAGCGCCGCCTCCCCCTGCGCGGGCGCGATGGTGCGGGTGATCACGACCAGGGCCGTGCCGGCCGTGTCGTACACGGGCTGCAGGGCGATCGCGACGGGCAGCGGGTTGCGGTAGGCGACGGAGTCACAGGCCGGGCAGGTGCGCGGCCAGCCGTGCACGTCGGTCCCGTAGGCGGCTCCACAGCTGGAACAGTGGGAATCCGGAACGGGGTTGACCGTGGGGTGGGTTGATGCGGACACGGCGCGGACTGTATCCGATCACCCGTGGCCGGTCTTCCCCGGAGGGGTCGGCTCCTGATAGATGCAGGGGCCATGACCCGAACCGCCACCGCTCTGCGGAAACTCGCCGCCGTGACCGCCGCCGCACTGCTCGGCGTGGCCGCGGCCCCTTCGGCCGCCGACGCGACGCCCGACCCCAAGGCGCCCGAGGACTTCGTGGCTCTCCGTGACGTCGATCCCACGATCATTCAGGAGATCCGCTACTACACGGGGCACAACTTCGTGGGTGCGCCGGTCGACGGCTACAAGAAGCCGATGTGCATCCTCACGAGACCCGCCGCGAAGGCCCTCCACAAGGCTCAGCTCGGGCTCCTGAGGAAGGGCTACTCCCTGAAGGTGTACGACTGTTACCGCCCGCAGCGGGCGGTCGACCACTTCGTACGGTGGGCCAAGGATCTCGACGACCAGAAGATGAAGCCGGAGTTCTATCCCCAGGTCGACAAGACGCGCCTGTTCGCGGACGGTTACATCGCCGAGAAGTCGGGGCACAGCCGCGGCTCCACGGTGGATCTGACGATCGTGAAGCTGCCGGCCCGGCCCACGCGTCCCTACGAGCCCGGGGAGCGGCTCACGGCGTGTTACGGCCCCCAGCAGGACCGCTTCCCCGACAACTCCGTCGACATGGGCACCGGGTTCGACTGCTTCGACACGCTCGCGCACACGGATGATCCGCGCATCGGGGGTGCGCAGCGGGCCAACCGGGATCTCCTGCGGGGCGCGCTGACGGGCCAGGGGTTCAAGAACCTTCCGGAGGAGTGGTGGCACTTCACGTATCAGCCTGAGGCGTACCCCGACACGTACTTCGACTTCCCGATCTCCAGGAGGTCGCTCGCGGGCCGGTGAGAGGGAGGGCGCGACCGGAACCACCCCCGTGGATCCCGGTCGCGCCCTCACCGATGACACGGACGCACAGGAGGGGCAGACGGTTCTGCGGGAACCCTGACGTCGTCCGGTCGCCCGTGGCACACTTCTGACGTTCCGTCAGATCTACTGCCGGGGAGGAACTGTGGTGCGCTCGCGTACACCTGTCGTGGCCGATTGGTTCGCCGGGGAAGAGGACGACTTCCGCCTGCTGGGGACACGCTGCTCGGCGTGCGCGTCGGTGTTCTTCCCCCGCGAGGACGCGCTGTGCCGCAATCCCGGCTGCTCGGGCGGCGACCTGGTCGAGGTGCCGCTGTCGCGGCGCGGCCGGGTCTGGTCGTACACCGATGCCCGCTACCGGCCACCGGACCCGTACGTCTCCGACCGGGAACTTCCGTGGCAGCCCTACACGTTGATCGCTGTGGAGCTGGCGGCAGAGCGCATGGTGGTGCTCGGCCAGGGGGCTCCGGGGGTGCGGGTGGCCGACCTGGAGGTCGGCATGGAGGTGGAGGTCGTACCGGGGGTGCTGAACGAGGACGGGGACGCGGAGACCGGCACGGCCTGGACGACATGGCACTGGCGGCCGACGGGGGTGACAGCATGACGGGGGATGTGGCGGTACTCGGTGCGGGGATGCACCCCTGGGGCAAGTGGGGGCGCAGCTTCGTCGAGTACGGGACGGCGGCGGCGCGGGCCGCACTGGCCGACGCGGGCCTGGACTGGCGGGACGTGGGCTCCGTGGTCGGCGCGGACACCGTACGCGGTGGATATCCGGGCTATGTGGCGGGGGCGACGTTCGCGAAGGCGCTCGGCTGGCAGGGAGCCCGGGTCGCGAGCGTGTACGCGGCGTGCGCGTCGGGGGCGCAGGCCGTCAACACCGCGCGGGCCCAGATCCTCGCGGGGCTCGCGGACGTCGTGCTCGTGGTGGGGGCGGACGCCGCGCCCAAGGGGTTCTTCCGGCCCGCGGGCGGGGACCGGCCGGACGACCCGGACTGGCTGCGCTTTCGGGTGCTGGGGGCGACGAACCCGACGTACTTCGGGCTCTACGCACGCCGTCGGATGGCCCTGCACGGCGACACCTTGGAGGACTTCGCCCAGGTCAAGGTGAAGAACGCGGCCTCCGGAGCGCTCAACCCGAATGCGCGGTACCAGAAGGCAGTGACCGCCGAGGAGGTCGCGGGGTCCGCCGTCGTGGCCGACCCGCTGCGGCTGCTCGACATCTGTGCGACGTCCGACGGCGGGGCGGCGCTGGTGCTGTCCAGCATGGAGTTCGCGCGGCGGCACGGGACCGCGGATCCTGTCCGCATCCGGGCCGTGTCCACGGTGACGCCGACGTATCCGAACACGGTGCTGGATCTTCCCGACATCGCCACGGACTCGGCCGCGGGCGTCGAGTCGGAAGGGCCGGCCTTCCGGGCCTCGATCGCGCGTGCCGCCTACGAGGAGGCCGGGATAGGCCCGGAGGACCTGTCGCTGGCGGAGGTCTACGACCTGTCCACCGCCCTGGAGCTGCAGTGGTACGAGGATCTCGGGCTCTGCGGCGAGGGCGAGGGGGCCAAGCTCCTCCGGGAGGGCGCGACGACCCCCGGCGGCCGCATACCGGTGAACGCCAGTGGCGGGCTCGCCTCCTTCGGTGAGGCGGTACCGGCGCAGGCGATCGCCCAGGTCTGCGAGCTGACCTGGCAGCTGCGGGGCACGGCCGGCGCACGGCAGGTGGCGGGGGCCCGGGTCGGGATCACCGCCAATCAAGGGCTGTTCGGGCACGGCTCGTCGGTCGTCGCCGTGCGCTGATCCGCCGCACTCGCACGCTGAGTGACCAGGCGGGAATGCTGCGTGAACAGCGCGTGAACTGAGCCTGGTGGTGCTGGTGCGGCGCCATCATGCTGGCGTGCACTCCTGGTCCGACCGTCTCCGCTTCGCCTTCCAGCCCGTGGTCAATCTGGCCACGGGGGCCGTGGCCGCGCTGGAGATACTCGCTCGCCCGGAGGCCGGTGACGTCCTGGCGCGGGCCCGCCGCGAGCCCGAGCTCGACGGACGTCTGGCCGCGTCGGCGCTGCGGGAGGCGGCGCGCCGGGAGACGCTGCTGCCGCTGCACGTGAACGTGTTCGCGGGGACGCTCGCCGACCTGGGCCGGCTCGCCGCCCTGCGGGACGCCGTGCGGGCGGCGGGCCGGCTGCCGTGGGAGGTGACGGTGGATGTGGGGCCGCCCTTCACGCACGTACCGCACCGGGCGCTCCTGGAGGCCGTGGCGGCGCTGCGCGGCGAGGGTTTCCGGATCTGTGCGGACGGGGTGGGTGACGGCGACGTACCCCTGCGGCTGCTCGACGAGCTGGCGCCCGACCTCGTCAAGCTGGACGCGTCGCTGCTGACGCGGACGGCGACCGTGCGGGCCATGCGGACGCTGTGCGAGGAGTCGGGCGCGCTGCTCGCGGTCGAGGGGGTGGAGACGGAGCTGCAGTGTGCCGCGGCCCGGGGCGCCGGCGCGCAGCTGGCCCAGGGCGATCTGTTCGCGCCGCCCGCCCGGCTGCCGACGTCCGAGGTGTACGTGCCCGAACTCCCCGGCTCGGTGGGGACGGTGCGGCCCGCGGGGCCGTCGGTGCGCGAGTTCGTACGACCCGCGGCGCTGTTGCCCGAGGCGGCGTCGGCGGAGCAGGTGCGCAGGCTGCTCACCGGGGCGCCCGAGGTGTCCGGGGTGCTGCTGGTGGACGGCGACGGCGTGCCGGTGCGCTCGGTGCAGCGCGACCGGTTCCTGCTGTCGCTGTCCGCGCGGTACGGGCACGCGCTGTACGCGGACCGCCCGGCGGCGCGCCTCGGGGACCGGCCACGGACCGTGGGTGTCACGGCGACGGCCTGGGAGGTCCTGGACGTGGTCGCGGTCGGCGGGCACCTGCGCACGGCGGACGACGTCGCCGTGGTGGACGACGACGGACGCTGTGTGGGCGTGGTGCGCCTGGCCGATCTCGTACGGGCACTGGCGGAGAGCCGGGTGGAGCAGGCCGCGGGCCTCAACCCGCTGACGCGGCTGCCGGGTTCGGACGCGGTGACCGGCGAGGTGGACCGGTGGGTGGCGCAGGGGCGGGGCTTCGCGCTGAGCTGGCTGGACATCGACGGGTTCAAGCAGGTCAACGACGGGGCGGGGTTCGCGGCGGGCGACGAGCTGATCCGCTCGGTGGGGCGGACCCTTGCGCGTACGGAGTCGGAGGCCGTGCGGGTGGGGCACATCGGTGGCGACGACTTCCTGGTGCTGGCCGATCCGGAGCGGCTCGATCCGCTGGCCTGCGCGGTGCTGGACGCGCCCTGGTCGGCGGGTGGCCGGGCGGTGACGATGTCGCTCGCCACCGTGGTGTGCCCGCCGGGCAGCGTGCCCGATCACCGGCAGGCGGCCGCGCGCCTCGCGCCGCTCAAGCAGGCCGCGAAGGCGCTGTCCGGGGCGAGTTGGGTGTGCGGGAGGGCCGGGGACGAGAGCTTCGAGGTGCGGCGCGGTCCGGGCGCCGCGGCTGCCGCGTCACCACGGGAAGGTGCGCCGGGATCTTCATGACGGCGCCTCAAATGTCGTGCGGGCAGCGGCACTTAGAGGACGGTGCGCCACCGGTTAACCGTTGCGGTCCGCGACCTTGACGCTCCAGTACGGCCGGTGAACACTTCCGGTGTCAGTCGGCGTCGCCGCATGTCGGCCTACCGTCCGCTCGGGCCCCCTTGCCTGCCCTTGGGGCGCTTCCTGCCGGGTTGTGGCAGGTCGGGCCGCTCCCCCACGCGCGATCGGCGGCTGGACGGGCACGCTCGTCACGGACGCCGGGCGGGGCGCGGGAGACCCCTGCCTTCGGCCGACGTGGTCAGAACCAGCCATGGGAAACGCACCCTGCACGGAGGACCGGGGCGCACCGCCCCGGGCGAGGGCCTAGGAGCCGCCATGAGCAACGGAGACATCTTCGTCGGTGAGGTCATCGGCACCGCCATCCTGATCCTGTTCGGCGCGGGCGTCTGCGCCGCCGTCACTCTCAAGTACTCCAAGGCGAGAGCATCCGGGTGGATCGTCATCGCGTTCGGCTGGGGCTTCGGCGTCCTGGCCGGGGCGTACACGGCCGCACCGCTCTCCGGCGGTCATCTCAACCCGGCCGTCACCATCGGTATCGCCGTCGACACCGGCAAGTGGGACAAGGTCTGGGTCTATCTGTGCGGCCAGATGGTCGGCGCGATGCTGGGCGCCGTCCTCGCGTATCTGGTGTATCTCGCGCAGTTCAACGCCAACGTGAGCGCGGGCGCGGAGAACACAAAGGGCGCGGCGGTGGACGCGGGCGAGGAGGGTCCGATACCGACGCTCGGGATCTTCTCGACGATTCCCGAGATCCGGAACCTGGTCGCGAACCTGCTCACGGAGATCATCGCGACGATCGGTCTGGTCCTGCCGATCCTCGCCTTCGGCCTGACCAAGGGCCTGGGCCAGTCGGGCACGCAAGTGCTGATCGTGGCGCTGCTGGTGGTCGGTATCGGCCTGTCGCTCGGTGGGCCGACGGGGTACGCGATCAATCCCGCCCGCGACCTGGGCCCGCGGATCGTGCACCAGTTCCTGCCCATCCCCAACAAGGGCACCTCCGACTGGGGTTACGCGCTCGTCCCGGTCGTCGGACCGCTCATCGGGGGCGCGCTGGCAGGGGTCATCTACAACGTGGCGTTCTGACGCGCAGCGTCCCGAGCACTCTCGACAGCTCTCCCGAACGACTGTCTTCTGAAGAACGACCGTCTTCTCACGAAGGGGTAGCCATGCCCGACAACTCCGTGAAGTACGTCGCCGCCATCGATCAGGGCACCACCTCGAGCCGCTGCATCATCTTCAACCAGGACGGCGAGATCGTCGCCGTCGACCAGCGCGAGCACCGCCAGATCTTCCCGAAGCCCGGCTGGGTCGAGCACGACGCCACCGAGATCTGGTCCAAGGTGCAGGCCGTGGTCGCCGGCGCGCTCGCCAAGGCGGGTCTGCGCGCCGACCAGCTCAGCGCTCTCGGCATCACCAACCAGCGGGAGACCACGGTCCTGTGGGACCGGGCGACCGGCAGGCCCGTGCACAACGCGATCGTGTGGCAGGACACGCGGACGTCGGCGCTGTGCAACGAGTTGGGCGGCGCGGACGGGCAGGACCGTTTCCGCGAGCAGACCGGGCTGCCGCTGGCCAGCTACTTCTCCGGCCCGAAGGCCGCGTGGCTGCTCGACAACGTGCCGGGCCTGCGGGCGCGCGCGGAGCGGGGCGAGATCGCCTTCGGCACGATCGACTCGTGGCTGATCTGGAACCTGACGGGCGGCACCGCCGGCGGCGTCCACGTCACGGACGTCACCAATGCCGGGCGCACCATGCTGATGAACCTGGAGACCCTCCAGTGGGACGCGTCGATCCTGTCGGCGATGAACGTCCCCGAGGCGGTCCTCCCGGAGATCCGCTCGTCGGCCGAGGTGTACGGCACCGCGGTGGGCCAGCTCGCCGGGGTGCCCGTCGCCTCCGCGCTGGGCGACCAGCAGGCGGCCGTCTTCGGGCAGGCCTGCTACGACACGGGCACGGCGAAGAACACCTACGGGACGGGCAGCTTCCTGCTGCTCAACACCGGTAACCGGCCGGTGCCCTCGAAGAGCGGCCTGCTCACCACCATGGGGTACAAGATCGGCACCGAGGCGCCCGTGTACTGCCTCGAAGGGTCGATCGCGATCACCGGTGCCCTGGTGCAGTGGTTCCGCGACCAGCTCGGCATCATCAAGAGCGCCGACGAGATCGAGACGCTGGCGGCGAGTGTGGACGACAACGGAGGGGCGTACATCGTGCCCGCGTTCTCCGGTCTGTTCGCGCCGTACTGGCGCTCCGACGCGCGCGGTGTCGTCACGGGCCTGACCCGGTACGTCACCAAGGGGCATCTGGCCCGCGCCGTCCTGGAGGCGACGAGCTGGCAGACCCGTGAGGTCGTCGACGCCATGTACCAGGACTCCGGGGTGCAGATCACCACCCTGAAGGTCGACGGCGGCATGACGAAGAACAACCTCCTGATGCAGCACCAGGCGGACGTGCTCGGGGTGCCCGTCATCCGGCCCAGGGTCTCCGAGACGACGTGCCTGGGCGCCGCGTACGCCGCCGGGCTCGCGACGGGCGTGTGGAACGACCTGGACGAGCTCAAGGCCCACTGGCAGCGCGACGCCGAGTGGACGCCGTCGATGGACGCGCAGACCCGGGACCGTGAGTACCACAACTGGCACAAGGCGGTGGAGAAGAGCTTCGGCTGGCACGAGGACGGGGTGTAGGCCGGACCGGTGAGCCGGCACGCGCGCGTAGCGGCGTCGTAGGCCCTACGCGCGCGTGCGGCACGGCACGGATCCGTTCTCAGGTCACGGCGGGCTGCCGCCGCCGGGCGGCGGTCGCCGCGGCGTGCTCGACGACACCGATGAGGACGTCCTTCACGGAGTCCTTCTCGCGGGCGTCGCACAGGACGACGGGTACGCCCGCGTCCAGGTCGAGCGCCTGCCGCACCGAGTCGGCGGGGTAACGGGAGGCTCCGTCGAAGCAGTTGACGCCGACGACGAACGGGATGGAGCGCCGCTCGAAGTAGTCGACGGCGGCGAAGCAGTCCTCCAGGCGGCGGGTGTCCGCGAGGACGACGGCGCCCAGCGCTCCGGTGGCGAGCTCGTCCCACAGGAACCAGAAGCGGTCCTGGCCCGGCGTGCCGAAGAGGTACAGGACCAGGTCCTGGCGGAGGGTGATCCGGCCGAAGTCCATGGCCACGGTGGTGGTGTGCTTGCCCTCGACGCCCTGGGTGTCGTCGACGGGCCGGCCCGCCTCGCTCAGCAGCTCCTCCGTGCGCAGCGGCCTGATCTCGCTGACCGCGCCGACCAGGGTGGTCTTGCCCACGCCGAAGCCGCCCGCCACCAGGATCTTGAGCGTGACGGGCTCGACGGGGGCGGCCTTGCCGCGCTCGGAACGCCCGAAGATCATGGGTTGTCTCTCCTGCCTCACTGATGTCGCTGTGTGCTGTGCAAGGCCCGGTCAGAGGGCTCTGAGGCCGTTGATGACGTCGCGCAGAATGCCCTCGTCGGGCAGTTCCGCGGGCGGCACGGGACGGCTCACGTGGACCAGTTCGTCGTCGACGAGATCCCCTATGAGGACGCGGATCACGCCGATGGGCAGGTCGAGTTCCGCGGCGAGTTCGGCGACCGACTGCGGGGTGTCCCGGCACAGCTCGACGATGTCGACGTGTTCCGGCGACAGGGTCTGGTCGGTCGCGGGGTCGTCGCCGCGGGACTCCGCGACGACGACCGCGATCAGGTCGAGGCGATGCTGGCCGACGCTGGTGGTGCGGCCGCGTGTCATGGCGTACGGACGCACGACGGGACCGGCCTCGTCGTCGAACCAGTGGTCCGTCCCCGGCGTCCCCTGTATACCGTCACCGTCTGCGCTCATGCCGAACCACTACCCCCCGGCGGGCTGATCCGTGCGCGGAGCCGTCCCCAGATGTGCGCCCACCCGCTTGACCAGCAGGGTCATCTCGTAGGCGACGAGGCCGACATCGGAGTCCGCGTCGGACAGGACCGCGAGACAGCTGCCGTCACCGGCCGCGGTGACGAACAGGAAGGCCTCGTCGAGTTCGACGACGGTCTGCCGGACGCCGCCCGCGTCGAAGTGCCGTCCGACGCCCTTGGCGAGGCTGTGGAACCCGGAGGCGACGGCGGCGAGGTGCTCGCTGTCCTCCCGGCTGAGGTCCTTGGAGACCCCTGTCGGCAGTCCGTCACCGGAGAGCACGAGCGCCTTGTGGATGCTGGCGACACGCTCGACCAGGTCGTCGAGGAGCCAGTTGAGCTCCCTCGAACCACCGTTCGTGGTGTGCGCGGTGGCCTTTGGTGCGGTCATCGACCGTCCCCCTCAGAAGTGGTTCCCTGTGCTGTGCCGTCGGCGCTGTCGTCGCTGGCGGCGTTCTCCTCGCGGCCGCGCCGCCAGCCACGCTGGAGCGAGGCCATCCGGCTGCGTACCTCATCGGCGTCCCGGTCGGCGGGCGATGCGGAGACTGTCTCGTCGCGGGCCGAGGCGCGGTCGGCGCGCGCGTCGGGCCCTTCCTTCAACTGCGGTGCCAGGTTGGCCTGTCGTACGCGCCGGGGCAGGCCCGCGGCGCCGGTGTCCGGGCGCTCGGGCTGCGCCGTCCCGGAGGACGCGGTGGCCCGGCCGCGCCGCCTGGGGAGGTCGGCCAGGGAGGCCGGCGGGGTGTCGCGCAGTCCGTCGCCGCTGTCGCGGTCGTGCCGCTCGCCCGGTTCCCCGGCGCCGCGGTCCGGCCGGGTGCGCGTGACGGGCCTGCCGTGCGAGCTGACCAGCTTGGGGGTGCGGCGGCGGGGCAGCGCCACGAGGCCGTCCGGTGTCGCGTCGGCCTCGTCGCTGTGCCCGCCTTCGGCGTCGGCGGCGGGTTCGTCGGCCTGCTGGTGCTGCTCGCCGGGGCTGCCGGCGACCGGGCGGCGGGGGCGGAACAGGGCGCCGCGTTCGCTGTCCTCGTCGCCCAGCGCGCCCGGGAAGGAGGTCATGTCGGACGTGGTGAGCGGCGCTTCCAGCTCGATCGGGCCGTCCAGCACGGAGGCCGGCAGGCCGGGCAGTCCCTCGGCGGCGCCGAGGCCGGCCGGGGCCGCGCGCCGCGCCGCGTCGGGCCGGTCGAGACGGAACCCGGCGCCTTCGGTGTCGGGGGCGTCCGTGAGCAGCGCGTCCGGGATGAAGACGACCGCGGTCGTGCCGCCGTACGGGGACGGCTGCAGGGAGACACGGACGTTCTGCCGCTGCGCGAGACGGCTGACGACGAAGAGGCCGAGCCGGTCGGTGTCGGACAGTTCGAACTCGGGGGTCTCGGCGAGCCGCAGGTTGGCGTCGAGCAGGGCGTCGGAGGCCATGCCGAGGCCGCGGTCGTGGATCTC
This sequence comes from Streptomyces sp. YJ-C3, assembly GCF_053891275.1. Taxonomy (NCBI): domain Bacteria; kingdom Bacillati; phylum Actinomycetota; class Actinomycetes; order Kitasatosporales; family Streptomycetaceae; genus Streptomyces; species Streptomyces sp. YJ-C3. The sequence goes on from NZ_CM132685.1 coordinate 5,918,965, forward strand.
CAGGGTGAAGCCGTTGGCGACGTGCTCGCCGAGGACCTGGACGGCGGTGTGCGGCGGCGAGAACACCGTGGCGTTCTCCAGGAGTTCGGCCACCAGGTGGGTGAGGTCGGCGACGGCGGGACCGGTCACCGCGATCCGCGGCAGGCGGCGCACCTCGATGCGCTCGTAGTCCTCGACCTCGGCGACGGAGGCCCGCACGATGTCCATCAGCTGGACGGGCTTGCGCCACTGCCGGGAGGGGGCGGCTCCGGAGAGGATCACCAGGCCCTCCGCGTGGCGGCGCATGCGGGTGGTCAGGTGGTCGAGGCGGAACAGGTCGGCTAGTTCGTCGGTGTCCTCGGTCCTGCGCTCCATGGCGTCGAGCAGGGTCAGCTGCTTGTGGAGGAGGACCTGGCTGCGCCGGGCGAGATTGACGAAGACCTCGGAGACGCCGCGGCGCAACTCGGCCTGTTTCACGGCCGCTTCGACGGCGGACCGCTGCAGGGTGTTGAGGGCCTGGCCGACCTGCCCGATCTCGTCCCTGTCGTACTCGAGGCGCGGGGCCTCGGTCTCCACGTCGACCGTCTCACCGGCGGCGAGGCGGCGCATCACGCCCGGCAGCCGGACGCCGGAGGCCTCGTGGGCGTCCAGGCGCAGGCGGCGCAGGTCGCGGACGAGGCCGCGTCCGATACGGACCGACAGGATCAGGGAGACGAGCAGGGCGAGGAGGCCGAGCACGCCGGCGACACCGGCCCGGATGAACACCTGGAGGGCGATCGGGCGGGCTCGGTCCTGGTAGCGCTCGGCGGCCGCGGTGTCGCGGTCGACGAGTTCGTCGAGGACCTGCCCGGAGGCCCGGTCCCAGCTGTCGGCGGTGACGCCCTTCGGCGTGCCGGGCGCCCCGCGCACGACGGCGTTCTCGGCGGTGCGCAGCGGATTGGTGTCGGGGCTGCGCCAGTAGCGCTGGAAGCGGGAGCGCTCGTCGTCGGGCAGCAGCGCGAGGCTGGTGTCGTACAGGAGGGTGCGCTGGGCGATGAGGTCGGAGACCTGGCGCAGTTCGTCCTGGGTGAGCCGGCGGGCGACGAGGCCGGAGCCGACCAGCGCGTCCTCCTGGGCGAGGAGTTCGCGGGCCTTCAGGATGCCGACCACGGCGCGGCCCTGACGTTCCACCTTGGAGTCGTCGAGGGCGGTGAGGTCGAGGAGGAAGTCGTAGGTCGGCTCGATCAGGCGGGTGTAGAAGTCCAGGGCCTGGGCGCGGGTGACGGTCCCCTCGTCGACGTTCCTGCGCAGCGACTCGATGCCTTCGAAGCCCTCGACGGCGGAGTCCAGGACGCCGCGTGCGTCGCCGTCCAGGCGGTCGCGCACGCCGGAGTCTGCGGCCTTCTGCTTGATCCGGGACATCTCCTCGTCGGCGGCGGTGCGCCGGGTCCGCAGCGCCGACTGGGCGTCCGAGGCGCGGGGGTCGGCGAGGTAGACGAGGGTCTGGCGGCGCTCCTCCTGCAGGGCGCGGCCGGTGTCGACCAGCGGATAGCCGATGGCGTCGGCGGCCTTGCCCGCCGAGAGCAGTTGCACGGCGGCGCGGCCCGTGATCACCGAGGCGAAGGCCCATATCGCCGTCAGCGACAGGAGCGGCACCAGCAGCAACGCCACGATCTTCCGGCGGATGGACTTCCCGCGAAAGCGCATGGCCTCCCCCAGATCGGCCCCGCACGGTCAGGGGCACACATGTGCGTCAACAAACGGCGCGAGCCTACTACTGAGACAGGAGCAACTCGAAGACCTGTCCGGATACTGTCTGGCGCAACACGGTTGTGGGCGTCATGAGTTGTCCGGGCATGAGGGGAGATTGCCGCCCGTATTTTCGGCCAGGACCGGCGGTCACTATCGGACGACGAGACACCGCAGTTGGCCGGAAAGGGCCGCTTCTTCGCAGCTCGTCAGGGCAGTTGTCCGATTCCGGGAATCTTCCGGCCTCGTCGTTCGTCTTCTCTCACGGGGCATACGTGAGCACGGCACGGACACCGAGCGGTGGCGTAAAGCAGAGCAAACCGGGCAGTCACTGTGCAGGCCGATGCGGGGGCATCCGGCCGGGGCCCGGGAGCGGTGGGGAGTGGCGTGGTGGCGGACATGGCAGAGCGTCGGGAGCTGTGGGTCGAGGAGCCGGCGAAGCGGCGCCGGATGCCCGATCCCGTCCGTACGGCGGCGGTGCGGGCCGTCCTCATCAGCTCGCTCACCCTGATCCAGGCGATGATCGCCTTCCTGTGCACGCTGGCCGACTCCTGGCTGGCGTTCCCCATGGTGCTCAGCAGTGTCGCCAGCACGGTGGTGGCGACCTGGGGCGTACTGGACGTCTGGGTGACGCGACAGGTGTGGAACCAGCGGCACGGGGTCGTCTCGGTCCCGGCCAGCACGGCCCGACAGCTGCGCAAGGAGCGGCGCCGCGCCCGGCGGGCGGCGCGGCGGGCGCCGGAGAACATACGGGGCCGGGGCGGCAGGGCCGGGCAGTTGACCCACACCTGAGACGACACCCGGGAGACGAGGCCGAGGCGACGGCACCCGGAGGGGCTCGGGGCGCACGCCGGTACGCCCCGATCGGATCTCGGCCGCCGTCCGGATCCGGCGACCGCAGCCGCGGCGAGCTACGCCACGGACACCTGCACAGGCGCGGGCGCCGGCACGCGCATCGGCACCGGAGTCACCGTCGGCGTGGCCGTCGGCTCGGCCTCGGCGCGGGCCAGTTCACGGCGGGCCTTGGTGAAGGGGCGCGGCATGTCGAGTGCGAGGACGGCGGTGGTCGCTCCGTCGCGTTCGTAGCGCGCGAGGAAGGGACCGTCCCCCGGCGAGCCCTCCACGACGCGCACGAGGTCGCCCTCGCGGCGCCGCCCGGCGAACTGGATGCGGGAGCCGTACTGATCCGACCAGAAGTAGGGCAGGGGGCGGGCGTGCTCCACGGTGTGCCCGGCCAGCAAGTTGCGCACGGCGACGCGGGGTTGGGCCGTGGCACTGGTCCAGTGCTCGGCGCGGGAGCCGCCGACGCGGGCCACGTCGCCGACGGCCACGACCTGCGGCAGGGCGGTGACGCAGCCGTCGTCGCAGAGCACACCGTCGCGCACGGCCGTCGCCGAGCCGGCCAGCCAGTCGGTGTTCGGCACGGCGCCGATGCCGACGACGACGATGTCGGCGGGGAGTTCACGGCCGTCGGTGAGAGCGACGCCCGTCACGCGCCGCTCCACGGCGACCGGCGCGGCCCCGTCGGTCGCACCCGGCGCGCCGAGCAGGTGCGCCACGCCCACGCCGGTGAGCAGCCGGGATCCGCCGCGGCGCTGCAACTCCGCGCAGATCATGGCCACTTCGGCACCGAGTTGGGGCAGCAGCGGCAGGGGAGCCGCCTCGACGACGGTGACGTCGTGGCCGAGCGCGACGCAGGACGAGGCGGTCTCGGCTCCGATGAACCCGCCGCCGATCACGACGACCCGTCGGGGGCCGCTCAGCAGGTCGGCACGGAGCGCACGGGCGTCGTCGAGCGTGCGCAGGCCGTGCACCCCCGCGAGGGGCGGGCCCGGCAGCCGGCGGGCGCGCGCACCGGTGGCGATGACGACGCCGTCACCGCAGACGGTGCGGCCGTCCTCCAGGATCACGCTGCGCCCCCGGGCGTCGAGCGCGCGGGCGCGGACGCCGAGCAGCCACTCGGCGTCGAGCTCCCGGGTCTCCTCGGCGTCACAGAGGGCGAGCCGGTCCTCGTCGGCCTTTCCGGTGAGGAAGTCCTTGGACAGCGGCGGCCGATCGTACGGCGGATGCGTTTCCTCCCCGACGATCACCAGTCGCCCGTCGAATCCCTGGGCGCGCAGCTCGCGCGCCGCGTACAGCCCGGCGAGCGAGGCGCCCACCACGGTCACGGTCCTCATGAGGCAGTGCCCTTCTCTTCGCCGGCGGGACTATGCCGCCGTGTCCGCCGAGGCGGCCGGGTGGACATGGATCACGCCGTCGTCCACGGTCACCCGGTGGGTGCGTACCGGACGGCGGGCGGGCAGGCAGGTCGGCTGTCCGGTACGGAGATCGAATGAAGCCTCGTGGAGCGGGCATTCGACCTGACATCCCTCCAGCCAGCCCTCGGACAGCGAGGCGTCCTGGTGGGTGCAGGTGTCGTCGATGGCGTACAACTCCCCCTCCGCGTGGAACACCGCGATCGGTGGGACGGTGTCGATGCGGACGGATTCGCCGACGGGGAGGTCTTCGAGGCGGCAGACGGGAATCACGGGCCCCCCTCTGGGTCCAGGACTCTTCGGTAACATGATGTTTCATATGGCGCACGAGGGAGCGCCATGCGCAACAGAATCCGAGTCGGGTGCCCGTCGCGTCAAGGGCTTCTCGAAGATGCGGTCCGACAACGGGCCGCCAGGTGGTGAGAGTTGAGCTATGACCCGCAAGCAACTGCAGGTTGAGCCGGGTGCATCGGATCCGTCGGCCAACGGGGGCGCGGAGAAGCAGCCCCGGGGCGCGGCGGGCGCCGTCCAGTCCGTGGACCGTGCCGTGAGCGTCCTGGAGAGCCTCGCCCGGCACGGGGAGGCCGGAGTCACCGAGATCGCCGACGAGTTGGGCGTGCACAAGTCCACGGCGTTCCGGCTGCTCGGCGTGCTGGAGAACCGGGGCCTGGTCGGACAGGCCAAGGAGCGCGGCAAGTACTACCTGGGAGCGGGGGTACTGCGCCTCGCGGGGGCGGCCGCAGTGCGCCTGGACATCTCGCAGGAGGGCGGGCCGGTCTGCCGTGAACTCGCCGACGAACTGGGCGAGACGGTGAACATCGCGGTCCTCGACGAGGACATGGCGGTCAACATCATGCAGGCGCGCGGCCCGGCCTCGGTGACCGCGCAGAACTGGCTGGGCCGGCGCACCCCGCTGCACGCCACGTCCAGCGGCAAGGTGCTGTTCGCGCACCAGCCGCAGGTGCTGCGCGAAGGGCTGCTGGCGCGCACGCTGCCGCGTTTCACCGAGCACACGATCACCGGCACGGCCGCGCTGCGGACCGAGCTGGACGCCGTGCGGGAGCAGGGATTCGCCGTCGCCGTCGAGGAGTTGGAGCTGGGGCTCGCCGCGGTGTCCGCGCCCGCCCGCTCGCACGACGGGAAGGTCATCGGGGCGATCAGCGTGTCCGGACCGGTGTACCGGCTCACCCCGGAGAGCCTGCCGGCCCTCGCCGAGCGCGCCGTGGCGGCCGCCGCCGACCTCTCCCGCCGGATGGGCCACGGCATCTGAGACGGCCGCCGGCGCCGGAGGGCGGTCGCCGGACACGGAACGCGAACACCGGACGCGGAGTCAGGGGAACCTGGCTCCGCGTTCTTGTGTGTCGTTCGTGTTTCGCTCGGCCGGGCCGTTTTGCCAAGGCTTAACTCCCGCCCCTTGACGGCGTCTTGATGGCATTCCCACTATGGCTCCCAGTGTCTCTCATCACGCAACGCATCCTGCTATGCGCAACAGTCGCTCGCACCAGTCGAACAGTGGCGGAACAGCAGAGGAGTTGAGCCGTGTCCCATGAGGTCCGCGCCGTCGTCGCGGTGAAGAGGAGCGCACCCGTCGAGGTGCGGACGATCGTCGTACCCGATCCGGGCCCCGGCGAGGTCCTGGTCGGAGTGCAGGCCTGCGGGGTCTGCCACACGGATCTGCACTACCGGGAGGGCGCGATCAACGACGACTTCCCGTTCCTGCTCGGGCACGAGGCGGCGGGCACCGTCGAGGCCGTCGGCGACGGTGTCACCGACCTCGCCCCCGGTGACTACGTGGTGCTCGCCTGGCGCGCGCCCTGCGGCTCGTGCCGCTCCTGCCGCCGCGGCCGGCCCTGGTACTGCTTCGACTCGCGCAACGCCGTGCAGCCGATGACGCTGCTCGACGGGACCCCGCTCAGCCCCGCCCTCGGCATCGGCGCCTTCGCCGAGAAGACCCTGGTCGCGGCCGGTCAGGCGGTGAAGGTCGACCCGGCGGCGCGGCCCGAGGCGGCGGGCCTGATCGGCTGCGGCGTGATGGCCGGGTACGGCGCGGCGGTGAACACCGGGAACGTGCGGCGCGGCGACACCGTCGCGGTGATCGGCTGCGGCGGCGTCGGCAACGCGGCGATCGCGGGCGCGAGCCTGAACGGGGCGCGCAAGGTCATCGCCGTCGACATCGACGAGAGGAAGCTCGACCAGGCGGAACGGTTCGGCGCGACGCACACCGTCGACTCCCGGGGCACGGACCCCGTCGAGGCGGTCCGCGCCCTCACGGACGGGTTCGGGGTGGACATCGCCATCGACGCGGTGGGCCGTCCGGAGACGTACCGGCAGGCGTTCTTCATGCGCGACCACGCGGGCACCCTGGTCCAAGTGGGCGTGCCGGAACCGGAGATGAAGGTGGAGATCCCGCTCATCGATCTCTTCTCGCGCGGCGGTGCCCTCAAGTCGTCCTGGTACGGGGACTGCCTGCCCAGCCGCGACTTCCCGGTCCTCATCGACCAGTACCTGTCCGGCCGGCTCGACCTGGGCGGATTCGTGACGGAGACGATCCCGCTCGACCAGGTCGAGCAGGCCTTCGCGAAGATGCACCACGGCGAGGTGCTCCGCTCCGTGGTGGTGCTCTGACCCGGCCCGCGCCCCGCAGCCGTACGTCCTGAACCGCTCGGCCCACGCCACCGCCGTCCCCACCACGTCCTAGGTCGTGTCCGCAAAGTCATGGGAGCCAGAGTTGTAGGCAGGCGAGGGTGACCATGGCTTGGTAGTGGCGGGCTCGTTTGTCGTAGCGGGTGGCCAGGGCCTTGTGGTGCTTGAGCTTGTTGAAGCAGCGTTCGACGAGGTTGCGGCGCCGGTAGGCGGCCCGGTTGAGTCTGCATCGGCTCTGGCCTCTGCGGATGCGGCCGTTGATCTGGTCGATTCGTTCCGGGATCGCTGCTTTGATGCCGCGTCCGCGCAGGTAGGCGCGGATCTTGACGGACGAGTAACCCTTGTCTGCGGCCACCCGCTCCGGTCTGGTGCGTGGGCGGCCCGGACCGCATCGGGCGACCCGGATGCGGGCCATCACCGCCTCGAACTGGGTGCAGTCGTTGACGTTCCCAGCGGTCAGGGTGAAGGCCAGGGGCCGGCCGAGTCCGTCGCAGGCAAGGTGGATCTTCGTGGTCAGTCCGCCGCGGGAGCGGCCGATCGCCTCGCCCGGCCAGAGCCCCCTTTTCGTGCCCCGGCCGCATGCTGATGGGCTCGCACCGTCGTGGAGTCGACACACACGATCGACCAGTCGACAGCGCCCACGGCGTCGGAATGCTGCTGGACGTGGGCCAGCAGGCGGTCCCAGGTTCCATCGGCCGACCAGCGGCGGAAGCGTTCGTAGACCGTCTTCCACGGGCCATAGCGTTCCGGCAGGTCCCGCCAGGCCGCCCCGGTCGACAGCTTCCACAGGATTCCGTTGACGACCTGACGTCGGTCCCGCACCGGACGGCCCATCCGGGGCGGAGCCAGTAACGGCTCGATCACCGCCCAGGATTCATCGGTCAGTTCATGACGACGCACCATGAACAGACCAACGAGCCAACGACTTTGCGGACACGACCTAGGAGGGGCATGTCCAGCGCACCCGAACCCACCGCCCTCAAAGTCGTCGTCATCGGCGCCGGCATCGTCGGCTGTTCGCTCGCCGACGAGCTCACCGCCCGGGGCGTGCACGACGTCACCGTCCTCGACCAGGGCCCGCTGCCCGCGCCCGGCGGCTCGACCTCGCACGCGCCCGGGCTCGTCTTCCAGACGGGGCCTTCCAAGACCCTGACCGCGTTCGCCCGCTACACGGTGGAGAAGTTCTCCGCCCTGGAGGTCGACGGCCTGTCGTGCTTCCACCCGGTCGGCGGCCTGGAGCTGGCGACGACCCCCGAACGCTGGGCCGACCTGCACCGCAAGGCGGGCTGGGCGGCCTCCTGGGGCGTGCGCGGGGAACTGGTCTCCCCCGCCCGCTGCAAGGAACTGTGGCCCCTTGTCGACGAGTCGATGATTCTCGGCGGCTTCCACACCCCGGACGACGGTCTGGCCCGCGCCGTGCTCGCCTCCCGCGCCCAGCTGAGCCGGGCGCGGGAACGCGGCGCCCGCTTCCTCGAACGCCACACCGTCACCGGCATCGAGCAGGCCGACGGCCGCGTCACCGGCGTGGTCACGGACCGCGGTACGTTCCCCGCCACCCACGTCGTGTCCGCGGCCGGCTTCTGGGGCCCGGTCATCGGCCGGATGGCGGGCGTCGACGTGCCACTGCTCCCGCTCGCCCACCAGTACGCGCGGACCCGGCCGCTGCCGGAGCTCGCCGGGGCGAACGATTCCCGCACCGAGGCCTCGAAGCCGATCCTCCGGTTCCAGGACCGCGATCTGTACTTCCGTGAGCACACCGACCGGATCGGCATCGGCAGCTACGCCCACCGGCCGCTGCCCGTCGACCCGTTCGCGGTCCTGCCCTACGACGAGGCGCGCGCCCGCGCCCTGGACATGCCGTCGTCGCTGCCCTTCACCGAGGAGGACTGGGCGCCCAGTTGGGAGGACTGCCGGCAGCTGATGCCCGCGCTGCGGCACACGGAGATCGAGGAGGGCTTCAACGGCGTCTTCTCCTTCACCCCCGACGGCATGCCGGTGCTGGGCGAGGCCCGGGCACTGCGCGGCTTCTGGCTCGCGGAGGCGGTGTGGGTGACGCACTCCGCGGGCGTCGCGAAGGCGGTCGCCGAGTGGATGGTCGACGGGCACCCGGCGACGGACCTGCACGAGTGCGACCTGCACCGGTTCGAGGAGGCGCAACGCTCCCCCGCCTATGTGCGCGACCGCGGGGCACAGCAGTTCGTCGAGGTGTACGACGTGATCCACCCGCTGCAGCCGATGGAACGGCCCCGCCCGCTGCGGGTCAGCCCTTTCCACGCCCGGCAGCAGGAGCTCGGCGCGTACTTCCTGGAGGGCGGCGGCTGGGAGCGCCCGCACTGGTACGAGGCGAACGCCCCGCTCGTCGACCGGACGGGCCCGGCCGAGGACCGCGACCCCTGGTCGGCCCGGCACTGGTCGCCCGTCGTCGCCGCCGAGGCCCGGGCCACCCGCGACCGGGTCGCCCTGTACGACATGACCCCGCTGCGCCGCCTGGAGGTCACCGGTCGCGGCGCGCTCGCTTTTCTGCAGCGCATGACGACCAACAACCTCGCGAAGAAGCCGGGCGCGGTGACGTACACCCTGCTCCTCGACGAGAAGGGCGGCGTCCGCTCGGATCTGACGGTGGCCCGGCTCGCCGCCGACCGCTTCCAGATCGGCGCCAACTCCCCCGCCGACCAGGTGTGGTTGGAGCGGCACGCCCCGGACGACGTCCACATCCGCGACATCACGTCCGGCACCTGCTGCGTCGGCGTGTGGGGCCCGCTCGCCCGCGCTCTGGTGCAGCCCCTGACCCGGGACGACTTCTCGCACGAGGGCTTCGGATACTTCCGCGCCAAGGAGACCCACCTCGGGCACGTCCCGGTCACGGCCCTGCGTCTGAGCTACGTCGGCGAGCTCGGCTGGGAGCTGTACACCACCGCCGACCTGGGGCTGCGGCTCTGGGACACCTTGTGGGAGGCGGGGCGGGAGCTCGGGGTGATCGCGGCCGGGCGGTCGGCGTTCAACAGCCTGCGTCTGGAGAAGGGGTACCGCGCCTGGGGCCTGGACATGACCGAGGAGCACAGCCCGTACGAGGCCGGCCTCGGTTTCGCGGTGCGGATGGACCGCGGTGACTTCCTCGGCCGCACCGCCCTCGAACACCTCCCGCCGCCTGAGCGCCGATTGACCGCCCTGCTCCTCGACGACCCGTCCGCCGTGGTCCTCGGCAAGGAGCCGGTGTACGTCGACGGGGCGCCGTCCGGCCATGTCACCAGCGCCGCGTACGGCTACACGCTCGGTCGCTGTGTCGCGTACGCGTGGCTGCCGCCGTTGCCCGCCGGATCCGCCGTGCACATCGAGTACTTCGGCGAGAAGGTCCCGGCGACCGTCGCCGAGGAGCCGCTGTTCGATCCGAAGATGGACCGCATCCGCCGCTGAGCATCTCCTCCGACCACCCCTGGGAGGCCCGGGAAATGTCCCCTACCTACGACGTGATCGTGATCGGACTCGGCGGCATGGGCAGCGCCGCCGCCCACCATCTGTCGGCACGCGGCGCCCGCGTGCTCGGCCTGGAGAAGTTCGGCCCGGTGCACAACCGCGGCTCCAGCCACGGCGGTTCACGCATCACCCGTCAGTCGTACTTCGAGGATCCGGCGTACGTGCCGCTGCTGCTGCGCTCCTACGAGCTGTACGAGGACCTGGAGCGGGCCACCGGCCGCGAGATCGCCACGCTGTGCGGCGGTGTCATGGTCGGCCGCCCGGACTCCCGCACGGTCGAGGGATCGCTGCGTTCGGCCGAGCAGTGGGATCTGCCGCACGAGATGCTCGACGCGCGGGAGATCCGGCGCCGCTTCCCGACCCTCGCGCCGCGCGACGACGAGGTCGCCCTGTTCGAGGCGAAGGCCGGCCTGGTCCGCCCGGAGAACACGGTCGCCGCGCATCTCCAGCTCGCCACGCGGGCGGGCGCCGACCTGCACTTCGACGAGCCGATGACGCGCTGGGAGCCCTGCGCGGACGGCGTGCGCGTCCACACCGCCGAGAACGCGTACACAGCTGGGCAGTTGGTGATCTGCCCGGGCGCCTGGGCGCCGGCGCTGCTCACCGATCTCGGGGTGCCGTTCACCATCGAGCGGCAGGTCATGTACTGGTTCCAGCCGAGCACGGGCGTGGCGCCCTTCCGCCCCGAGAACCATCCGATCTACATCTGGGAGGACGCGGCCGGCGTACAGGTCTACGGTTTCCCCGCCATCGACGGACCCGAGCTGGGCGCCAAGGTCGCCTTCTTCCGCAAGGGCGTCGTGTGCACCCCGCAGACCATCGACCGCACCGTCCACGAGGACGAGGTCCGTGCCATGGCCGCCCATATGTCCGGCTGCATCCCGGCGCTGCCCGGCACCTTCCTCAAGGCTGCGACCTGCATGTACTCCAACACGCCCGACGAGCACTTCGTCATCGCCCGGCATCCCGCGCACCCGGAGTCGGTCACGGTGGCCTGCGGTTTCTCCGGGCACGGCTTCAAGTTCGTACCGGTCGTCGGGGAGATCCTTGCCGATCTGGCGCTGACCGGCACCACCGAGCACCCCATCGAACTGTTCGACCCGCGCCGGCTCGCCGCCGCGCCCGCCGTCTGAGGAGTCCGCCGTGACGACGCTCCCCCTGCCGCCGAGCCTGGTGGCCACCCTGCCGGGCCGCTACTACACCGACCCCGAGCTCTTCCGCAGCGAACAGGAGCGGATCTTCGAGCGCATGTGGTTCTGCGCCGTCCGCTCCGCCGACCTCGACAGGCCGGGCGCGTTCCGCACGGTCCAGGTCGGCCGCGAGAACGTCCTGGTCACCCGCTCCCGCACGGGCGCCCTGAACGCCTTCCTCAATGTGTGCCGGCACCGCGGCGCCCGTCTGTGCACCGAGGAGCAGGGCCAGGTCCGGCGCTCCCTGCAATGTCCGTACCACGCCTGGACGTACGACCTGGACGGCAAACTGATCGCCGCCCCGAACCTGACGCGGATGCCGGACGTCGACCGGTCCGCGTACGGGCTGGTCCCGGTGGCGCTGCGGGAATGGCTCGGGTACGCCTGGGTGTGCCTGGCCGACGAGCCGCCGTCGTTCGAGGAGACCGTGCTCGGCGCGGCCGTCGAGCGGCTGGGCGACGCGGCGGCGATCGACCACTACCACGCCGAGGAACTCGCGCTCGGCAAGCGCATCACGTACGACGTCCGGGCCAACTGGAAGCTGATCGTCGAGAACTTCATGGAGTGCTACCACTGCGCGACGATCCATCCCGAACTCACCGAGGTGCTCCCGGAGTTCGCGGACGGCTACGCGGCGCAGTACTACGTGGGGCACGGTGCCGAGTTCGGCGACGGCGTGAAGGGGTTCACGGTCGACGGCAGCGAGGGCTTCGGCACGCTCCCGGAGGTCACGCCGGAGCAGGACCGCCGCTACTACGCGGTCACCGTGCGGCCGACGGTCTTCGTGAATCTGGTGCCCGACCATGTGATCCTGCACCGGATGTTCCCGCTGGCCGAGGACCGCACGGTCGTCGAGTGCGACTGGCTGTACGCGCCCGATGTCGTGGCGTCCGGAGCCGATGTGTCGAAGTCGGTGGAGCTGTTCCACCGGGTCAACGCGCAGGACTTCGCCGCGTGCGAACGCACCCAGCCGGCCATGGCCTCCCGCGCGTACCGCGAAGGCGGCGTCCTCGTACCGACCGAGCACCACATCGGGATCTTCCACGGGTGGCTCAGGGAGCGACTGGACGCCGCCTAGGCGGATCGGTCAGGCGTCCTGTCCGGCGGGCTCGGAGGTCACCGACACCTGGGCCGGTACGGACGCCTGAGCGTCGTCGGCGGTCTCGGTGGGCCGCTTGAACATCCTGGTCGCCTTGATCTCGCCGTGCACCGTCTCCCCCGCCCCGTCCGCGTACTGCTGCGGCAGGCCCGGACGCAGGTGCTCCTCCACGCTGATGTACTTCAGGCCGGCGCGGAGGTCCGCGTCGTTGCGCAGACGGATCACGAGCGGGAACTCGGCGAGTGCCGTCGTGTCGAACAGGCCGGTGGTGTACAGGAGTTGGACGCCGAGCGCGTCGGACACGGCGCGCTGGAGCTCCAGCAGGTACGTGGCGTTGGCGCGGCCGATGGGGTTGTCGAGGAACAGCGTGCCCGCGTGGCGGTGCTTGTCGCGGCCCCGGTCGTTCGAGCGCAGCGCGGCCATCGTGCAGTACAGGGCGATGGCCGCGGTGAGCAGCTGGCCGCCCGAGAACACGTCGCCCATCTGTCCGACGGGCACCCGCTCGGCGCGCAGCACCGCGTCCGGCTTGAGGATCTCGACGGCGACGCCCTTGGGCTCCAGGGCGGCCGCGACGCCGCGCAGGAGCAGGGACATGCCGTCGCGCCGCAGGTCGGAGTTCTTCTTCACCGCCGCCCGGGTCGCCTCGTCGATGACTTCGCCGAGCCGCTCGGTGAGCGTGGCCTGGTCGGGCTCCTCGAAACGGATTCGCAGGAACTCCTGCCCGGACCACTCGCCGAGCCCTTCGGGGAGCCGGGACAGCCGCTGGGCGGAGCGGAGCGTGGCGAGCGACGACTCGACGAGGCCGCGCAGCCGGTCCACGATCGAGTCGCGGTTCCGCTCCAGCTGGGCGAGCTCGTCGGTCAGGACGCGCAGCCGGGGCGCGAACGCGTCCGCCCAGCGCTGTGCGTGCTCGGGCAGCGCGGATGCGGGCAGCTCCCGGATCTGCTGCCGCGCGGGCGTGCGCACCTGCTCGTACCGGGTGGAGTTCGCGTGCCGGACGAGAATGTCGCTCGCCTCGCGGACGGCGGCCTCGGCGGCGGACAGGTCGGCGGAGCAGCCGCGCAGCGAACGGCGGGTCTCGGCGGCGGCCGTGCGGGCCTCCTCCAGGGTGCCGGGGTAGGGCTCCGGCTCCTCCTGTTCCTCGCCGTCCGCGTGGTCGCGCAGCAGGTCGCGCAGGAGCGCGGCGGTCTCGTCGAAACCGCCGGCCCCGTCCTCGGCGGCCCGGTGGGATTCGAGGAGCTCGCCGTGCGCGGCGCGGGCGGTGCTCAACGCCTCGGTGCGCGCGGCCAGTTCGGTGGTGGCGGTGCGCAGCAGGGTGCCGGCCTGCTCGGTGTCGGCGGGGACGAGGTCCTCGGGCAGCTCGGTGTGGGCGTCGCCGTCCTCGGGCGCGTGCCGCTCGGCCTCGCCGCGCAGCCGGCCGAGCTGCTCGCTGGCCGTGGAGGCGCGGGTCTCCAGGAGCTGGACGAGTTCCTCGGCGCGGGCGGCGGCGGCCTGCCGGGACGGCCCGTCGGAGCCTTCCGGTGATTCGAGGAGGGTGGCGGCCCGGGTGCGCACCTTGTTGCTGAGCCGGTCCAGCTCGGCGAGCGCGGCGGATTCGTCGCTCTCGGCGCGGGCCTGCTCGGCCCTCAGGTCGGCGCCGACGCCGACCTTCTCGTACACCTGGGACGCGGCGCGGTAGGCCTCGCGCAGCGCGGGCAGCGACGCCTGGGGCGCCTCGACCTCGGGGCCGACAGGGACATCGTCGGGGGCGCCCGCGATCTCGGCGCGCTCGGCGCGCAGCGCGCGGGCGGTGCGGCGGGCGTCGTCGGCGGAGCGCTGGGCAGCGCGCCGGTCCTCGTCGGCGGCGCGGGCGTGCTCCAGGCAGGACTGGGCACGGGCCTCCGACTCGACGGCCTCGTCGGCGAGTTCGCGGACCTTGGTCTGCCAGGCGGCGCGCTCGCGCAGCCGGTAGGCGAGTCCGGCGAGCGCGTCGGCGGCGCGGCGTGCCTTCTGTGCCGCTTCCTGGCGCTCGTCACGTACCCGGGTCGCCTCGGTGGCGGCCTCGTCGGCCTCGGCGCGCACGGTGCGGGCCTCGGCCAGCTCGGCCTCGGCCTCCTCGGCGAACGTACGGGCTTCTGCCGCGGCCGCGGCGAGTTCGGCGAGGCGGCCCGCGGGGCAGCCGGAGCGCCAGGAGCTGAGCCGGGCCGTCAGTTCGCGGTCCTTGGCGAGGCGTCCGGCGAGCGTGCGGATGTCCTCGTCACGCCGGGCGGCGCGAGCGCGCAGGGCCTGCCGTTCCTCGTCGGCGGCGTGCTCGTCGTGCATGGCCGGGTTCGGCGGCACGAGGAAGACGCCCTCGTCGGAGGCGTTCTCCGCCGGGGTCGGCGCGAGCAGGGCTGCGGCGGTGCCGACGGCGACGGTGGAGCGGGGCAGCAGCGCCGCGCCCGCGAGGACCTCCCGGGCCCGCACGTGGGAGGCCGGGTCGGTGATGATGACGCCGTCGACCAGCTCGGGGCGGGCGGCGAGCACGCGCGCGTGGTCGGCCGGGTCGACGGACTGGGCGAGGTAGCGCCAGCCGGGCAGGGCGGGGATGCCGTGCTCGCCGAGGAACTCGACGGTGGCGGTCACGTCCGGGCCGGGCGGCAGCAGGCCTCCGTCGCCGAGCGCGCCGAGGATGCGGGAGTCGTCGGCGGCGGCCGTGCGCAGCTCGAACAGCTGGCGCTCGGCGGAGGCGACGGAGTCGTCGAGGAGGGTCTTGAGGTCGTCGGCGGCACGGTCGAGGTCCTCGGGGGTGAGGGAGGCGTCGCCGGCCGGGGACGCGTCGGCCGTGGCGAGCGCGCCCAACGGGCCGTCCACGCCGAGCAGTTCGGCCAGGCGCTCTTCCGCGGCCAGGGCCGCAGCGGTGCGCTCCTCGGCCTGGTGCGCGTGGTCCGCGGCGCTCGCGGCGTCGGCGGAGCGGGCCGCCGTCAGCTCGGCACGAGCCTCCACCGCGGCGGCCTCGCGGGCGTGCTCGGTGGCGCGGCGGGCGGCGTCACGGGCGGTGTCCCAGGCGGCGACGGTGGTCTTCTCGGCGTCGCTGGCGGCGAGCGCGGCGCGGGCCGGGTCGGCGTCGGGCGCGCTGTCGTCGAGCCAGCCGGCGCGGACGGCCTCGGCGGTCTCCTGCTCGACCTCGCTCAGGCGCTGGCGCAGGTGGCCGAGTTCGCTGCGGGCGCGCTGCGCCTCGGTGGCGGCGGCGGTCGCGTCGCGGTGCGCCCTCTCGCCCGCCTCCTGGAGGACGGCGGAGCGCTCCTCCTCCTCGTTCGCGTGGCTCTCGGCCTTCTCGGCGGCGCCGTGCAGGGCGCGGACGAGCTCGGACGCGGCCTTGGCGCGGGCGGCGAGCGCGGGGGCCGCGTCGCGCTCGGCCTCCCGGATGGCGACGGCCACGCGCGCGGAGCGGTCGGCGGCGGCGCGGTGGCGCAGTACGGCCTCGGCGGCCTGCCAGGCGGAGTACAGGGTCCGCGCGTCGGCCAGCTCGCGCTTCTGCGCGGCCGCGGCCTTCTCGGCGCCGGCGAGCGCCAACGAGGCGTGCCGGTAGGCCAGTTCGGCCGCGATGAGGGAGCTGCGCTCACGCGCGGACTCGGCCTCGGTGACGGTGTGCGCGGCGGCCGTGACCTGCTGGGCGAGGTCGCCGGCGCGGCCGCGCTCGACGGCGGCGCGGGCGGACAGCCGCCGGGCGAGGGTACGGGTGCGGCGCTCGGCGCCGGTGTGGATGTCCCGCGCGCGGGCCCGGGTGTCGGCGGCCTCGACGATGCGGGTGAGCAGGTCGACGGAGCCGGCGGTGAAGTCGCGCTCGGCGATCAGCTCGGCGCGCCGCCCCAGCTTGTTCCCGAACCCGCCGACGAGGTCGGCGAGCCCGTCCGTGTCGCGGGTGTCGGTGACGGCGCGCAGCAGCAGGTCGGTGAAGTCGGAGTCCTTCTTGACCGCGAAGAGGCCGGCCGCCTCGCCCTCGTCGGCGTTCATCTCCCTTTGGTAGCGGAAGAGTTCGGGGTCGAGGCCGAGGTCGCCGAGGTGCTCGTTCCAGCGGTCGTGGATCTCTTCCCAGTGCACTTCGAGGTGCGGGTACGCCTTGCCCGCGTCGGTCAGCGCGTCCCGGAAGCCCTTCATGGTGCGGCGGCGCCCCTGCGCGCCGGAGGCACCCTCGGGGGCGGTCCGTACGGCCGTCGACTCGGCGACGGGCAGCGAGTCGAGGCTCATGCCGGGGCCGGGCCGCAACGAGTACCAGGCCTCCGCGAACTTCCGCGGGTCGTTGGATACCTGGCGTCCGCGCCACTCGCTGACCTTGCCGACGACGACGCACTCGCCGGTGAGCGTGTGCTGCCACTCCAGGGCGACGTGTCCGCAGTCGTCGGCGAGCAGGAACTTGCGCAGGACGCCGGAGCTGGCACCGCCCAGTGTGTTCCGGTGGCCGGGCAGCATCACGGAGAAGATCAGCTTGAGCAGGACCGACTTGCCGCCGCCGTTCTCCAGGAAGAGCACACCGGCCGGCGCCGGGCGGCGCGGCGGGCCGACCGGCTCGTCCTCGAAGAACTCCGCCTGGGTGGGCGCGGGGTCGGGCACGGGCGCGCCGACGCCCCGCAGGTCAAGCACGGTGTCGGCGTAGCGTGCACCGGCGGGCCCGATGGAGTAGAGGCGAACCCGGGACAGCTCGTACATGGCGGACTCTCGTGGTAGGTACGGAAGTTCGAAAAGTCGGTCAGGAGTGGAACGGCAGGCCCGCGTCGGCGGCGAGCTCGACCGCGTCCTCGTCCATCGGCGGCAGCAGGCTCGCCGATCCGTCGGTCACGGGCACCACGCCCAGCTCCAGCAGTTCGGCCATGGCGGCGGTGCCGGCCATGTCGCGGACCTGCAGCTGGTAGCGGGCGGTGGTGCGGTACGTGCCGCCGCCGTCGTCGCCGGTTCTCTGCAGGAACCCCGAGTCGGTCAGGAACGCGACGGCCTTGCCGACGATGCCGGTCGTCGAACCGGCGAGGCGGCGCGCGTCCTTGGTGGCGCCGGTCGAGCTGCGCCGCGCCCAGATCCGCCAGGCCGCCTCGAGGCCCGGGGCGTCGGTGGCCGGGTCGGTGTTCTCACCCTGCTCCTCGGCGCGCTCCTCGAGCTTGCGGCAGGCCTGCCGGACGAAGCCGTCCACGCCGTTGACGCTGACGCGGCCGATGTAGCCGTCGTCGGCGAGGTCCTCGGGGCGGGGGAAGGCGAGCGCGGCGACCGCGAGATGGGCGAGGCCGTGCAGGAACCGGTCGGTGGAGTCGGCGGCGGTGCGGCGTGCGTAGTCGCCCATGCGGACGGCGAAGACGGAGTCCTCGGCGGCGGTCACGGCCATGCCCGCGCGCGGGGACACCTCCAGGACGACGAGGCCGAGCCCGGTGGCGACGGCGTCGGCGAGCCGGGCGAAGGCCGGGTCCTCGCGGTAGCGGCGCAGCAGCTCGCCGTACTCCTGGTCGCGGGAGGGCTGCAGCTTGGGCTGCAGTCCGAAGGAGACGAGCCGGGCCGCGTCGGCGGCGTCGGCGGGGGTGACCGGCGCGGCGGCCTTGAGCGCGCCCGAGCCGACGGCCTCGGGCTCGCCCCATTCGGCGTGCTCTTCGGGGTGCTCGGTCACGGGCGGTGCTCCTTGATCATGTCTTGGTACGTCATGCGGCCTCCGTCCGGTCCGCCGCCATCCCGGCGGCGTCGAGCAGGGCCGTGCCCACGACGAGGTCGGCGCCGCCGAACTCGGGGTCGTCGAGCTGTGTGCCGTCGTCCACGGCGAAGAGCAGCTTCTCCTCGCCCTGACGGTAGGCCGTGCCGACGGGCGGGCTCGCCGCGTGGACCGCCAACAGGGCGACCAGGTACGGCAGTTCGGTGTCGCGCCGACGCGCTTCGGCGAGCAGTCCGGACAGGCGGCGCGGCGCGTCCGGCGGCAGGTCGAGCAGCTCCTTGGCCTGGGCGAGCTGCTCCTCGCTGAACCGACTGTCGTCCGGAGTGGCGATGAGGTCGGGCTCGGGCATCTCGGCGCCGAGGTGCTCCCGCTCCATCGGCGGGGTCAGCAGTATGTCGACGAGGTCGCCCACCCGTACGGAGACGGGGGTGCGCAGTCCGGTGCCGCGCGCGAAGAACGCGTCGGTCACCTTGAGCGCGCTCTCCACCGGCAGCGGGAGGAGGGGCGCGACGAGCTGTCCGTACAGGTCGAGGCCCGCGCGCGCGGAGGGCGTCGCGAAGGCCTGCCGGTCCTGCTCGGCCCGGAACAGCGGGCCGGCTTCGAGGAGGCGCGACTGCAGCTGCGTATGGCGCCGGATGCAGTCCTTGACGATGTCGACGAGCTCGGCCGCGCGGCGCTTCTGCTCCGGGTCCTCGGACTCGTCGCGGGCCTTGCGGATGTTCGTCAGGATCGCGTTCTCGTGGCGGTAGCGGTCGGCGACGTGGTCGAGCGCCTCGGCGATCATGTCGGGCACGGCCTGCAGCCAGTCGACGGCGCGCACATTGCGCCGCGTCGCGTCCAGCGCCTTGCGCAGCGTCTCCGAGTACTGCACGGTCCGGTACCGGGCCTGCTCGGCGGCGAGCTGGGCGTCCGCGAGGCGGCCGCGGCTGATCAGCACCTCGAGCTTCACCTCGGCGGCGATCTGCGCGCTGGTGACGTCGGTGTCGAGGGCGCCGACGAGCACGTTGACGGCTTCGTCGGTCGTCCGGAGGTAGACGCTGCCGCCGTATCCGGGCACTTCCTCGATCAGCTTGAAGTCGTAGTCGCGCCGCACATAGGAGCCGTCCGTCGCGAACGTGCCGTACACGGCACGGAACCCGCGGTCCACGCTGCCGACGTTGATCAGGTTCTCCAGGACCCAGCGGGCGACGCGCTCGTGCTCGGCGACGGGGCGGTGCGGGGCCTGCGCGGCGATGCGCGGCACCAGACGAGCCACTATCTGCTCGTGGTCGGCGCCCGTGTCGAAGTCCATGTTCAGCGTGACGAGGTCGATCGCGGAGAGCGCCACCTCGGCCATCCCGTACGTCGAGTACTCGCCCGCGAGGTTGGCCTTGCGCACGTCGAGATCGTGCAGCGGCGCGGTGCAGGCGAGCGCGCGGAGCCGCCGCGCGAGCCCCTCGTCGGCGGCCGGCCCCGGCGCGGGGCGCGGCCCCGCGCTGAGCTGGGGCGGAACGGATTCCGTGGTGGCAGGCGAAGTCACGGAGCACAGAGTAGGCGCTGGGTCCGACAACGGTCGAAACGACGCAGATACGACGGTGGCCGTGGGCGTCTACAGGTCCGCGGGGACCCGCTGCCCGTACACCTCGACGAGCCCGTCGCGGGAGTCGTCGAGGTAGTCGGCGAGCAGCGCCTCGGCGTCGTCACGGCGCCCTTCCCGCAGCGTCTCGACGATCTGGTGATTGCGGGCCAGGTAGGGCTCGTGGAGGCCGCGCGGGTCGTCCACGACGTGGAAGGCGAGCCGGAGTTCGGCCAGGACGCTGCGCATCAGTTCGTCGGTGCGCTCGCTGCGGGCGAGGGCGACGAGTTCGCGGTGGAAGTGGATGTTGGCGGTCGAGACGCCCTTCCACTCGCGGGCCTTGGCGGCGCGCTGTCCGTCGGCGACGGCGGCGGCGACCCGGTCGAGGGTGTACGGGGGTTCACCGAGGGAGCGGACGACGGCGCACTCGATCATGCGGCGGATCCGGTAGATGTCCTCGACGTCGTCGACGCTCAGCACGCGCACGAAGACCCCGCGGTTGAGCCGGTGCTCCAGCAGCCGCTCGTGGGTGAGCAGCCGGAACGCCTCGCGCAGGGTGTTGCGCGAGACACCGAGGGCGCCCCCGATGCTGTCCTCCGACAGACGCGTGCCGGGCGGGAAGAAGCCTTCCGCGATCCGGCTCCTGAGGATGTCCGCGACGCGCTCGGCGGTGCTGGTGCGCCCCAGCAGCGCGCGGTCGTCCGCGAGTGCGTTCAGTTCTTCCGTGGCCACGGCCGAATTCAAGCGCAGATACAAGAACGAAACAACATGGGTATTGAGGGATCGTTCAACGATCCTCTACCTTGGCGATCGGGCGAGGTCCCGGACCGGGTTCCGTCCAGCGCCCCCTGCTCATCCCACACGCACCGCCACGCACTCCCATCCCTTGCGAGGTGCCCATGAGCACGACTCCACCGACGTCCGGCGCGACTCTCCCCGGCGGACCGACCGAGCCGCCGACCGCGTCCCGAAATCCCGTGTCCGAAGGCGCGTCGGGCTGGCTGCGCGATCTCGGCCCGCGTGGCCGGCGGGCCTTCGCGGGCGCCTTCGGCGGCTACGCCCTCGACTCCTACGACTACTTCACGCTGCCGCTGAGCATGGTGGCGCTGGCCGCCTACTTCGGCCTGGACAGCGGCCAGACCGGGCTGTTCACCACGGTCACGCTGGTCGTCTCGGCGGTCGGCGGCGCGATCGCGGGGGTGATCGCCGACCGGATCGGCCGCGTCAGGGCCCTGATGATCACGGTCATCACGTACGCGGTCTTCACCGTGGCCTGCGGCTTCGCGCCCACCTACGAGACGCTCCTGGTCTTCCGCGCCCTGCAGGGCCTCGGCTTCGGCGGCGAGTGGGCGGTCGGCGCGATCCTGGTCGCCGAGTACGCCTCCGCGAAGCACCGGGGCCGCACGCTCGGCGCCGTACAGAGTTCCTGGGCGGTCGGCTGGGCGCTGGCCGCGATCGTCTACACCCTGGTGTTCCAGTTCCTCGACGCCGATCTGGCCTGGCGCGTCATGTTCTGGACCGGCGCGCTGCCCGCCCTTCTGGTCGTGTGGCTCCGTCGCCGCGTGCAGGACGCCCCGAAGGCGTCGCGGGAGCTCGAAGCGAGCGCCCGTAAGGGCTCGTTCACGGAGATCTTCAAGCCGGGCCTGCTGCGCACCACGCTCTTCGCAGTGCTCCTGTCGACCGGTGTCCAGGGCGGCTACTACACGCTCGCCACCTGGGTGCCCACCTACTTGAAGTCGGACCGCGGCCTCACGGTGGTCGGCACCGGCGGCTATCTGACCTTTCTCATCTCAGGAGCGTTCCTCGGCTACCTGACGGGCGGCTATCTCACCGACCGGCTCGGCCGGAAGCGCAACATCGTCCTGTTCGCGGTGCTCTCCGCGGCGAGCATCCTCGCGTACACGAACATCCCGGACGGCGCGAACGGCCTCCTTCTGGTGCTCGGTTTCCCGCTCGGCTTCTGTATGTCGGCGATCTTCAGCGGCTTCGGCTCCTTTCTGAGCGAGCTGTATCCGACCGCCGTGCGCGGCACCGGGCAGGGCTTCACGTACAACACGGGCCGCGCGATCGGCGCGGTCTTCCCCACCCTCGTCGGGTTCCTCGCCGACAGCTGGGGGGTGGGCGGCGCCCTGGTGTTCGGGGCGATCGGCTACGGCCTGGCCGTCGTGGCCCTGCTCGGCCTGCCGGAGACCCGCGGGAAGGAACTGCTGTGAACCGTACGGAGGAACGCACCGCCACCTGGTCCCCCCGGCGGGCCCGCGCCCACTTCCGCACGGGCGCGAGCGCGCCCACCGCGGGCTGGTCGCGCGGCCACACCCAGGCCAACCTGATCGCGGTGCCCGCCGACTGGGCCTACGACATGCTGCTGTTCTGCCAGCGCAACCCGAAGCCGTGCCCCGTTCTGGACGTCACGGACGCCGGTTCCTGGACGAGCGTCCTCGCCCCGGACGCCGATCTGCGCACGGATCTGCCGCGCTACCGGGTCTGGCGGAACGGCGAGTTGGCGGCCGAGCCGACGGACGTCCTCGACCACTGGCGCGGCGACCTGGTCTCGTTCCTGATCGGCTGCAGCTTCACCTTCGAGTGGTCGCTCGCCGAGGCCGGGGTGCCGCTGCGCCACATCGAGCAGGACAGGAACGTGCCGATGTACGTCACCACGCGCGCGTGCCGCGGCGCGGGCCGGCTGCACGGCCCGATGGTCGTGTCGATGCGCCCGGTGCCGCCGCAGGCGGTCGGGGCGGCGATCCGGGAGAGCTCCCTGATGCCGGCGGTCCATGGCAGCCCGGTGCACCTGGGCGATCCGGGGGTGCTCGGCATCGAGGACCTCGGCTCGCCCGACTTCGGCGACGCGGTGGACTGCGCGCCGGGCGACACCCCGGTGTTCTGGGCCTGCGGCGTGACACCGCAGGTGGCCGTGATGGCCTCACGGCCGCCGTTCGCGATCACGCACGCGCCGGGCCACATGTTCATCACGGACACCCGCGACGAACAGCACCGGGTCGGTTAGGGCCTAGGAGGCGGCCCGGGGCACCACCTCTGCCGTGCCGGGGGACGACAGCGCCGACAGGGCGGCGGTCACCCCGGCCGAAGCCCGCAGGTCGAGCCGGGCGCCGGTGCCGCGCAGGCCGTGCCGTACCTCGTCGGCGGCGAGCGCCACGAGCTGGGGCAGCAGGTCGGTGCAGCGCCGGGCCACCCAGCCGGTGCCCGCGGTGGCCAGCCACCAGAAGCCGGCCGAGCGGGTCGGCGCGGGCCGCTGCGGCTCGGTGTCCGGCGCCGGGCCGCGGGCCGTTCCGGACGCGGCCAGGACCGCGTGGAAGCGGGCGGCGAACAGCCGGTGGCCCCGCTCCCCCGGATGCAGCCGGTCCGCGCTCCACATGGCGCGGTCGGCCACCCAGTCGTCCTCGGCGGCGTGCAGGTGGACGGCTCCGTGCCGTGCGGACAGGGCGTGGACCACGTCGTTGACCGCGCGCTGGCGCCGCGCCAGGGGGCGCGCCAGCGCTCCGGGCAGGCCCAGCATCGCGCCGGGGTCCGGCAGGCATGCCGTGAGCACGATCGTGCCCCGCTCGGCGAACGCGCCGTACACGGCGTCGAGGTGGGCGGCCACGGCATGGATGTCGAAGGTGCGGCGCAGGGTGTCGTTGACGCCGACGACGACGGACACGACGTCGGGCGAGAACCCGAGCGCCCGCGGCATCTGCCGCCCGCGCACGTCGGCCGTCTGGGCGCCGCTCACCGCGAAGTTGCGGAATTCCACCGGGGCTCCGGTGGGTGCGAGCCCGTCGGCGAGCAGCGCGGCCCAGCCCCGCCACCCGCCGTCGACCGGATCGCCGATCCCCTCGGTGAGGGAGTCGCCGAGCGCGGCGAACCTGAGCGCCTTCATGCCGCACCCCGCTCCGGGACCGGCTCCTGCACCCGTACCGGCGCGTCATGTGCCGCGAGAAAGGCCGCCACCGCGGTGCCCCACCGGAAGCACTCCGCACGCGCGCGTGCGGCTTCCCTGCGTTGCGGCGCGGGCCGGCCCAGCACTTCCAGCACGGCGGCCGCGAAGGCCGCACCGCTGTCACCGGCCACGGCACCCGCCGCCCCCACGACCTCGGGCAGCGCCGAGGAGGCGCTGACGACGACAGGGGTGCCGCAGGCCAGCGCCTCCAGCGCGGCGAGCCCGAACGTCTCGGCGGGCCCGGGCGCCAGGCACACGTCGGCCGTGGCCTGGAGCGCGGCGAGCGCGTCCCGGTCGGCGACGTGTCCGAGGAAGTCGACCGGCAACCGGCGTGCTCGCGCCCGCTGTTCGAGGCGGGTGCGCAGCGGCCCGTCCCCCGCGACGACGAGCCGTACGGGCACGCCGCGCCGGCGCAGCTCCGCCACGGCGTCGAGGCCCGTGCCGGGCCGCTTCTCCACGGACAGCCGCGTGCACATGACGAGCAGTACCTCGCCCACGCGCGCGTGCCGCTCCCGTGTGCCGCTGTTCGCGGCTTCGGGACGGCAGCGCGCCACGTCGACACCGAGCGGTGCCCGGACGACGTTGCGCGCGCCGATGCGCACGAACTCGCGCTCGGCCCACTCCGTGGTGCACACCACGCGCGCGTAGGCGTGCGCGGTACGGGAGTTGAGCACATCGGCGGCGCGGCGGGCGGCGCGCTCGGGCATGCCCCAGGTGCGCAGGACACCGTGCGCGGTCTCGTGCGACACCATCACGGCGGGCACCCTGGCGCGCCGCGCCCACTCGCCGGTCCAGCGCAGGGTCGTCCGGTCGGAGACCTCCAGGCGGTCGGGCCGCAGTTGCTCCAACAGCCGCTCCACGCGCTTGCGTTCGGCCAGCACGCGGTATCCGCCGGTGCCGGGCAGCGGCGCCCCCGGCAGGGTGAGGACCCGCCCTTGTGCGCTGTGCACGTCCGAGAAGCGCCGTCCCGGCACGATCAGCACCGGCTCGTGCCCGGCGGCGCGGTAGCCGGCCCCCAGCTCCCGCAGAGCGGTGCGCAGACCGCCGGAGGAGGGCGCGACGAAGTTCGCGAGCCGCACGATGCGCAGCGCCCCGGTCATGCCGCCACCGCCGTCCGCGCGCGCAGCACATCGGCGTAGTGCTCGACGAGCCGGTCCCCGACGGCTTCCCAGGTGCGCCCCGCGACGGCCGCGCGGCCCGCGGCCCCGTAGGCGGCGCGCAGCCCCGGGTCGGCGGCCAGCGACCACACGGCGTCGCGCACGGCGTCCGCGTCGCCGGGCGGCACGAGCAGCCCGGTCCTGCCGTGCGCCACGAGGTCCAGCGGCCCGCCGGCCGCCGGAGCGATCACCGGCACCCCGCTCGCCATGGCCTCCTGCACCGTCTGGCAGAACGTCTCGAAGGGGCCGGTGTGCACGAAGACGTCCAACGAGGCGAAGATCCGGGCGAGTTCGTCGCCGGTACGACGTCCGAGGAACACGGCGCCGGGCAGCGCGCCCCGCAGCGAGGTCTCGCTCGGCCCGTCCCCGACCACCACGATCCGCACCCCGCGCAGCCCGCGGACCCGCGCCAGCAGCTCCACCTGCTTCTCGGGCGCGAGCCGCCCCACGTATCCGACGAGGAGTTCCCCGCCGGGCGCGAGCTGTGCGCGCAGCAGGTCGTCGCGCCGTTCGGGCCGGAAGCGCACGGTGTCCACGCCGCGCGGCCACAGCCGCACCCGGGGCACCCCGTGCGCCTCCAGGTCGAGCCGGGCGGCGCTGGACGGGGCGAGGGTCAGGTCGGCGGCGGCGTGCACGCCGCGGATCCGCCGCCAGGCCGCGGCCTCGCCCGTCCCCATGTACGTACGGGCGTAGCCGGCCAGGTCGGTCTGGTAGACGGCGACGGCGGGCACGCCGAGCCGCGCGGCGGCGGTCATGCCGCGCACGCCGAGCACGAACGGGCTGGCCAGATGGACGATGTGGGCCCGGTGGGCGGCCACGGTCCGGGTGACGCGGCGGCTGGGCAGCGCGACCCGCACCTGCGGGTAGCCGGGCAGGGGGACGGAGGGCACGCGGACCACCGGGCAGGGCGCGTCCGCGTCGGCTTCGGGCCCGGCGGCGGTGGCCGGGGCGACGACGAGGGGCTCGTGACCGCGGGCGGCGAGGTGCCGCGCGGTCTGCAGGGCGCAGTGCGCCACACCGTTGATGTCGGGCGGGAAGGACTCGGTCACGATGACGACACGCATACGGGCTTTGTCACCGCGCCGGACGTGCCCACGTCAAAGTGGATCTTTCCTGGCGAGGAACGTCCCGTGAGCGTTGCACCGCTCCGGGAAACGGCGGGCGACCCGGGGAAACGGCGGGAGGCGGCCGCTCGCCGGCGGACCGCCTCCCGTACATCAGCCCGTCATGAGGCGGTCGCGTCGGGTCCGATCCTGGCGCGGACGGCGGTCTGCACCTCGTCCTCCTCGGCCGGGTCCGCGGCGAGCCGGCGCAGCTGGTCGACGACGCGGGCGTCGCCGGTCTCGGCGTGGCGCGCGGCGATCTCGCGGGTGGACTCCTCGCAGTCCCACAGGCATTCGACGGCGAATCCGGCGGCGAAGGAGGGGTCGGTGGCGGCGAGGGCGCGGGCGGCGTGCCCGCGCAGATGGGAGGAGGCGGTCTCGCGGTAGATGTGGCGCAGTACGGGGGCGGCGCAGGCGATGCCGAGCCGTCCGGCCCCGTCGACGAGGGGCCACAGGGTGGGTGCGTCGGGACCGTCACCGCGCACCGCTTCGCGCAGGGCCCAGAGCACGAGTTCGCTGTCCTGGGCGCCGCCCCGGCAGGCGAGCGTGCGTCCCGCGGCGGCACCGAGGGCGTCGGGCCGGCGCGCCCAGCGCCGGGCGCGCTCCACGGCGGCGACGCTGCGCATCCGCTCGAAGGAGTCGAGAGCGGCGTCCACGACCAGGTGTGAAGGTGACTCCACGGCGGCCTCGACGAGATCGAGCACCTCGGGATCGTGGGCGTCGGCCAGATAGCGCAGCGCCGTGCAGCGCGCCCCGTCGGTGCCGTCCTGGGCGGCGCGCACGATCTGCGCGCGGTCCTCGGGCCCGGCGACCGCGCTCAGGCAGCGGGCGGCGGGCACGTACAGGACGGCGCCGCGCTCGAAGCCTTCCTGCGCCCAGTCGAAGACGGCCTGCACGCTCCACTCGGGACGGGGCCCCGAGGGGTTCATCTGCCGCTGCCAGCGGTCGAACGACCCGGCTTCCTTGGCGGCACGCACGCGTGCCCCCACGTGCGGACGCGGATCTTCGGCCCACAGCCGCCAGGGCCGCGGCTCGAAGGCGTCACGGACGGCGGCGACGAGGTCGGCCTCGTCGTGCGCCGGGAACCTGGCGAGGATCGGCTCGGCGAGGGCGCGCAGCCCCGCGTCGTCGTCGCGCAGGGCCAGCTCGTCCAGGGCCCACGCCCAGTTCCCGCCGAAGGCCGCGTACCTGCGCAGCAGTTCGAGGGCGTCCCGCCTGCCGTACGAGGCTAGGTGGCCGAGGACGGCGAGCGCGAGCCCGGTACGGGACTCCTCGGTGTCGAGGAGATCCTCGGGGTCGAAGAGGTGCCGCTCGATCTCCCCGAGCCCGCCGTGCAGGTCGAGGTAGAGCCGGGCGTAGTAGAGCGAGCGGTTCTCCACCTGCCAGTCGTGGCGGGGGTCGCTCAGCACACAGTGATCGAGGGCCGCGAGAGCCTCGTCCCGCGGCGCTGTCAGCGCGTGCAGCGTGCCGTCGCCGCGACCCCGCTGCAGCAGGCCGAGCAGCGTACCGCTGGGCGCTATGACCGGTTCGAACATGGGAAACAGCCTCACATCAAGCGTCGACGCAACCGGGAACCTGCAACTACCTGGCCACGCGACAACACGTCGGAGCGCCCGCCGTCTCTTGCTTGCTGTAGACCATCTCTCTGCCTCTCGTCCAAGGCCCTGAACGGGCCGTTCACGGGCCGCGCGGCACGTGGGCACCACCTGCCCCGCCGTCGCGTCCGTAAAGCACGCCGTCATCATGACCCAGCGGTTCCGCCCGCCGCGACCACATTTCCTGCACCCCCGTTTTGCCTGATCAGAGCCTGTGCGTCAGGAAGCTCCGAAGAGCTCGACGAGGTCCGCCTTGCCGAACATCCGGGCCGTGTCGACGGCGGACGGCGTGCCCGCGGCCGGATCGGCTCCGCCGTCGAGCAGGGCCCGGATCACGCCCTCCTCGCCCTTGAAGACGGCGCCCGCGAGAGGGGTCTGTCCCTTGTCGTTGGCACGGTTGGCGTCGGCGCCGCGGGCCAGCAGGGCCCGGACCGCGTCCGTGTGCCCGTGGTACGCGGCGAGCATGACGAGCGTGTCGCCGCGGTCGTTCGTGAGGTTGGCCGGAACGCCCGCGTCCACATAGCCCACGAGCGCCTCCGTCTCGCCCCTGCGCGCGAGATCGAAGATCTTGGTGGCCAGCTCCACGACCTCCGGGTCGGGGGCTTCGCTCATCGGCCGAACCGCCTTTCGCATCCGTGCTGGTACGGCCGTGCGGCCGTACGAGTGAATCGCCAGAGTACTGCCCGCGGAGGCACATGGGCCGACCCCGTCGAGGCAAAGATCACCGACAGTGCGGACGACCGTCCGGCAGCACGCACGGGCAGCTCTCCAGCTGCCTGCCAACTGGGTGAAATCAACAAAATTCCACCCATTTGCACCTTTTGTCGTATAGATACATGCTGTGAGCCTGGAAGAACTCATGGTGACTGTCCCCACCAACCAGGAGAACCCTCATGATCCTGTCCATCTCGGGCGTCGTGCTGCTCGGCATCATCGTCTTCCTGTTCTTCCGAAAGGACGGCCTCAAGGCCTCGCACGCACTGGTCTGCGCCCTCTTCGGCTTCTACCTGGCGGGCACGGCCATCGCCCCGAGCATCAAGGCGGGCGGCGCGAGCCTCGCCAGCCTGCTCGGCGGGATCAAGTTCTGACGGCCCACCCACCCGCACACACCTTCAGGAGACCGACGTGGCCAGGCGCCCTCTCCCCCGCATTCTGAGCAACGGCAGCGCCTCGATCGCCCGGAGCCGGGAAATGGCACGGACGGCCGCCGACGGCGCCACCGACGTCCTCCATCCCCTCATCACGATCACTCGTGGACTGCGCCGGCTGGCAGCCGCCGGACGGCGCAAGTGGACGGGCACCCCCAAGGACCGGCGCGGACCGCTGCTGTTCCTGGTGGCCGCCGTGGTCCTGGTCGTGGTGTTCCTTCCGTACGGGCCGCTGCTGGCGCTCATCTCCCTGATGGCGGCGGCCGCATGGAAGGGGCGCGACCCCAAGCAGCCGCCGGCTCCGGCCGGCCCGGACGAGTCGCAGGTCCAGCGACTGTCGTCGCTCTACGAAGCGCTCGTCCCGTACTTCTCCGTCGCCGAGGACCCCAGTCCCCTGTACGCCCACGGCGGCGAGTGGGAGAAGGCGTTCGAGACCTACGACTTCGACGGCGACGGCCGCTTCGACCGTCTCTCGATCCGCTACCCCGCCTACTTCACCGACGGCGAGCCCGAGGCCCGCGCCCGCATCGAGCAGCTGCTGCACGCCAAGCTCGGGCGGGGCCGCGAGTACCACTTCGTATGGGACGAGGAGGGCAATCACCTGACCGTGACCGTCCTCGACCCGCTGCCCACGGACATCGCCGCCCAGCGTTTCGTCACGTCCCCCGGCGAGACCGTCCTCGGCTTCACCGACGAGACCGGCGTGCAGCGCACGCTCCCGGTCATGGACGGCGAGGAGCAGCGGGACGTGCCGCCCGTCGTGTGGCGTACCGGCATCCGCTCCACCGAGCCCCATCTGCTGATCGCCGGCCAGCCCGGCAGCGGCACGACGTCCCTCGTGCGCTCGATCGCGCTCCAGGCCCTGCAGCACGGTGACGTCCTCGTCGTCGAGGGCAGCGGGACCGGCGACTACGCGAGCCTGGTGGGGCGCTCCGGCGTCCTCGCCGTGGAGTGCGGCCTCGCCGGCGCCCTGGCCAGTCTCGAATGGGCCGCGCACGAGACCGAGCGGCGGCTGATCGCGGCCAACCGGGCCCGGCAGGCCGGGCACCCGACGCCGGACGACATCAAGCGGCCGCTGTGGATCCTGCTCGACCGGCCCAGCGCCCTGGGGCACCTCGCGGCGGCGGACGGGCGCAAGGATCCGCAGACCCTGCTGCAGGTCCCGCTGCGGCACGGCCGCGCGGCGGGCGTGACCGTCGTCGTGGCGGAGCAGTTCGACAGCCTCGACGCCCTGATCGAGCCGGTCCGTCAGCAGACCCGCGCGCGCGTGGTGCTCGGCCCGGCCACGCCCGGGGAACTGCAGGACGTCCTCGGCGCCCTGCCCCAGACGACGCCCACCGCCGACGTCCCGCCCGGCCGCGGCTACGCGCGCCTGGGCAACGGACCGGTCCACCGTCTCCAGGTGCCGGCCACGCCCGACCCGTACGACGACGCGACCAGCGAGGTCCACCGGCAGGCGGTTCTGGCCCTGCTGCCGGAGCGTGCCGCGCCCGCCGACGCCGCGGACACCGGCGCTGTCGAGGCGGTCCCGGACGAGGCGGAGGCGCTGGCCGACCGGTAGCGGCCCTCAGGCGATCAGGGTGCGCGGCACGTCCCCGCCGGCACCCTGACCGGCGCCCACCAGCCGGGCCGCCGCCGCGAGCCGCACCGCCGCCTCGTCGGCCACGGCACCGCCCACGGTGAACGGCAGCCGCACATACCCCTCGAAGGCTCCGTCGACGCCGAACCGCGGTCCGGACGGGACCCGCACCCCCACCCGCTCGCCGACCTCGGCCAGCCGTGAGCCCGACAGACCGCCCGCCTTGACCCACAGGGTCAGACCGCCGTCGGGCACGTCGAACTCCCAGTCGGGCAGCTCCCGGCGCACCGCCGCGACCAGCGCGTCCCGGTTCTCCCGTGCCTGGTCCCGGCGCAGCTGCACGGCCGCCTCCCAGCCCCCGGTGCTCAGCAGCCAGTTCACGGCCAGCTGCTCCAGCACCGGCGTCCCCAGATCCGCGTAGGCGCGCGCGGCGACCAGGCTGCGGATCACGTCCGGGGCGGCCCGCACCCAGCCGATCCGCATCCCCGCCCAGAACGCCTTGCTCGCCGAGCCGACCGTGATCACGGTCGAACCGGCGGGGGCGAAGGCGCAGACGCGGCGCGGCATCTCCCGGTCCGCGTCGAAGTACAGCTCGGTCATGGTCTCGTCGACGACGAGCACCGTGCCGGCCGAGCGCGCGGCGTCGACCAGCGAGCGGCGCTGCTCCTCGTCGGCGAGGGCCCCGGTCGGGTTGTGGAAGTCGGCGACCACGTACGCGAGCCGGGGCGCGGCGTCGCGCAGGACCTGCCGCCAGCGGTCCAGGTCCCAGCCCGCCAGGCCGTCGGCCATGGCGACGGGGACGAGCCGCAGACCCGCCTCGCGCATCAGCTGGAGGATGTTGGCGTAGCTGGGCGACTCGACGGCGACCCGTTCGCCGCGGCCCGCGAACAGGTGGCAGATCGCGTCGATGGCGCCCATCGCGCCGGTGGTGACCATGATCTGCTCGGGCATGGTCGGGATCCCGTGCGCGGTGTAGCGCTCGGCGATCATCGTGCGCAGCGCGGGCAGCCCCGCCGGGTAGTCCCCGTGCGTGTGGGCGTAGGGCGGGAGTTCCTCGAGTGCGCCCTGGACGGCGCGGGTCAGCCACGGTTCGGGGGCGGGCAGGGCCGCCGTGCCGAGGTCGATCATCGAGCCGAGCGCCTCGGGCGGCAGGGGTTCGAGGCCGCGTGCCGGCAGCGGGTTGCCCGCGGGGACGGCGGTCCAGCTGCCCGCTCCCCTGCGCGATTCGAGGAACCCCTCGCCGCGCAGCGCCTCGTAGGCCGCGGCGACCGTCGTGCGGCTCACGGAGAGCGCCTGCGCCAGCTCACGCTCGGCGGGCAGCCGGGTGGCGACCGGGACGCGGCCTTCCAGGACGAGCAGCCGGATCCCGTCGGCGAGGGCGCGGTAGGCGGGCGGGCGGCGGGTGCCGGAGCCCGCGGGCCGCGACTGCTGAGAGGTGAGCAGCCGGGCGAGCTGGGTCGCGCCGATCGCCGAAGTCCACTGAGCCATGCAGACCAGTCCACCTTCCCCGAATTGGCCATGGTTGGCATCTTGCACCGAGCCACAGAGTGTCATGGGTCAGTCCACTACCACCACAGGGGGCATCTCTTGTCCGCGTCGTCGTCCGCATCCTCCGGCGGGCACACCTTCCGCCGGCTCGTCCAGCTCTACGTCGGCCTGGTCCTCTACGGGACCAGCGACGCACTGCTCGTCCAGGCGGGCCTCGGCCTCGAACCGTGGGGCGTGCTGCACCAGGGCCTGTCGGAGCTGTCCGGCATCTCCATCGGTGTCGTGTCGATCATCATCGGCGCGCTGGTGCTCCTACTGTGGATCCCGATGCGCCAGCGCCCCGGCCTCGGCACCGTGTCCAACGTCTTCCTGGTCGGCCTCGCGATGGACGCGACGATCGCGTTGGTGCCCGCCCCGGGCGCGTACGCCGTGCGCATTCCGATGCTGGTGGCCGGTGTCGTGCTGAACGGTGTGGCGACCGGTCTGTACATCGCGGCGAAGTACGGTCCCGGCCCGCGCGACGGCCTGATGACCGGGCTGCATCGGCGTACGGGCCGCTCGATCCGCCTGATGCGGACCGCCATCGAGGTCACGGTGTGCGCCGTGGGCTTCCTGCTCGGCGGCACGATCGGCGTGGGCACGGTCGTGTACGCGCTGGCGATCGGGCCGCTGGCCCAGGTGTTCCTGCGCGTCTTCGCCGTCCCCGCGCCGGCAGCCGGCTCGACGGTGGTCGCCGGGGCGTCACCGCGGCGGGCGATACTGCGACGGTGACCCAGCACGTGCGCCACCCCTACCTCGACCATCCCGGACCGCTGGCCCTCGCCCATCGCGGCGGGGCGGCGGACGGCCTGGAGAACACCGTCGCCGCGTTCCGCCGCGCCGTCGACCTCGGCTACCGCTACATCGAGACGGATGTGCACGCCACGGCGGACGGACAGC
The DNA here is from genome assembly GCF_053891275.1 of Streptomyces sp. YJ-C3. Classification (NCBI taxonomy): domain Bacteria; kingdom Bacillati; phylum Actinomycetota; class Actinomycetes; order Kitasatosporales; family Streptomycetaceae; genus Streptomyces; species Streptomyces sp. YJ-C3. The sequence goes on from NZ_CM132685.1 coordinate 5,951,484, forward strand.
TCGTCGCCTTCCACGACGCGACGCTCGACCGGGTCACGGACGGCAGCGGCCGGATCTGCGACCTCCCCTGGGACGACGTGCGCCACGCGCGCGTGGCGGGCAGCGAACCGGTGCCGCTCCTGGCGGAGCTGCTGGAGACGTTCCCCGACGTGCGCTGGAACGTGGACGTCAAGGCGGAGCCCGCGCTGCTCCCCCTGCTCGATCTGATCCGCCGCACGCGCGCGTGGGACCGCGTCTGCGTCGGCTCGTTCTCGGAGGCGCGCGTCGCCCGGGCCCAGGCGCTCGCGGGCCCCCGCCTCGCCACGTCGTACGGCACCAAGGGGGTGCTCGGGCTGCGCCTGAGGTCGTACGGGATCCCGGCCGCGCTGCGGCGCTCCGCCGTGGCCGCCCAGGTCCCGGTGGCGCAGTCGGGGATCCGGGTGGTCGACCGGCGCTTCGTGCGGGCCGCCCACGCGCGCGGGGTGCAGGTGCACGTCTGGACGGTCAACGACGAGGCCGAGATGCGACGTCTTCTCGACCTCGGGGTCGATGGCATAGTTTCCGATCACATCGAGACGCTGCGCGACGTTCTCAAGGACCGGGGAACCTGGGTCTGAGGGCGCCCGCCGCGCCGGGCCACGGGGACTTCAAGGGGACACGGGTGGGCACCGACACCGCACGGGAGACGGCGACCGGGGCGACCGCTCTTGCCGACCGCAAGCGGGAGCAGCGCGGCTGGTACTTCTACGACTGGGCCTGCTCGGTCTATTCGACGAGTGTGCTGACGGTCTTCCTGGGTCCCTATCTCACCTCGGTCGCGAAGGCGGCGGCCGACGCGGACGGCTTCGTGCACCCGCTCGGGATCCCGGTGCGCGCGGGCTCCTTCTTCGCGTACTCGGTCTCGCTCTCGGTGATCCTGTCGATCTTCGTGATGCCGCTCGCGGGCGCGGCCGCCGACCGCTCGGGCCGCAAGAAGCCGCTCCTCGCGCTCGCCGCCTATGTGGGCGCGGCGGCGACAGCGGGCATGTTCTTCCTCGACGGCGACCGCTACCTGCTGGGCGGCGCGCTCCTTGTGGTCGCGAATTCCGCGCTCGCCGTCTCGATGGTGCTGTACAACTCCTACTTGCCGCAGATCGCTCCTCCGGAGGAGCGCGACGCGGTCTCCTCGCGCGGCTGGGCCTTCGGTTACGCGTCGGGGGCCCTCGTACTCGTGGCGAACCTGGTGCTGTATTCGTCGCACGACACTTTTGGTGTCTCGGAGTCGACAGCCGTGCGCATCTGTCTGGCGTCGGCGGGCGTCTGGTGGGGCGCGTTCACCGTGGTGCCCCTACGCCGCCTGCGCGACCGCCGCTCGACGACCGCGCCGGGCGGCACGGCGCCGGGCCTGCGTCAGCTCATGGCCACGGTGAAGGACATGCGCCGCCATCCGCTCACGCTCTCCTTCCTGCTCGCCTATCTCGTCTACAACGACGGCGTGCAGACGGTGATCTCCCAGGCGTCGGTGTACGGCTCGGAGGAACTGGGCCTGGACCAGTCGACTCTCATCGTGGCGGTGCTGCTCGTGCAGATCCTGGCGGTGGCGGGCGCGCTGGCGATGGGCCGTCTGGCGCGCGCGTACGGCGCCAAACGGACGATCCTCGGCTCCCTCGTGGCCTGGACCGTGACGATCGGGGCGGGCTTTTTCCTCCCGGCTCACGCGCCGACATGGTTCTTCGTTCTCGCGGCGGGCATCGGCCTCGTACTCGGGGGTACCCAAGCACTGTCAAGGTCACTGTTCTCGCATCTCGTGCCGGCCGGAAAGGAGGCGGAGTACTTCTCCGCTTACGAGATGAGCGACCGGGGCATGAGCTGGCTGGGGCCCCTGGTGTTCGGGCTCGCGTACCAGCTGACCGGGAGTTACCGGGACGCGATCGTGTCCCTGGTGGCGTTCTTCCTGATCGGCTTTGTTCTGCTCGCACGCGTTCCGGTGCGGCAGGCGGTGCGCGACGCGGGGAATCCCGTACCGACCCGGATTTAGCACCTGAAGCCAAAGGCCGGTAGTGTACGCGGTTGGCCTGCCAGGCGTACCGTTACTGCACGTCATTAGTGCAAAACGCTAGGTGACATCTGGTGTCAGATGTGACAAACCGGGCGCCGGTGGGTACAACAAGGGGCGGCTACGACGGCGACGCATGACCCGGAACGGGAATCTTTACCGCCGACCGGACGTTGACCGGATGACGACGACAGCGACACCTGTCCTGTGGGCGACAAGCCCGGGAGGCACGATTCATGAGTGAGCGAGCTCTTCGCGGTACGCGCCTCGTAGTGACCAGCTACGAGACGGACCGCGGCATCGACCTGGCTCCGCGCCAGGCCGTGGAGTACGCATGCGAGAAGGGACATCGCTTTGAGATGCCCTTCTCGGTGGAGGCCGAAATTCCGCCGGAGTGGGAGTGCAAGGTCTGCGGGGCCCAGGCACTTCTCGTGGACGGTGACGGCCCTGAGGAGAAGAAGGCGAAGCCTGCCCGTACGCACTGGGACATGCTGATGGAGCGGCGCACCCGCGAGGAGCTCGAAGAGGTCCTCGAGGAGCGTCTGGCCGTCCTGCGTTCGGGTGCGATGAACATCGCGGTCCACCCGAGGGACAGCCGCAAGTCGGCCTGACCCGACGGTGCTCGGCACCAGCAGAAGAACGGCCGGGGGCCGGACACACGGCGTGTGTCCGGCCCCCGGCCGTTTCTCATGCGCCCCCGAGGGCGCTCACGACGGCATGATCGGCGGGCGCGGGTCCGCGTCGTCGCGGCGGCCGCCGGGGGCCTCGTCCTCCTGGACGACCTCGCCCTGGATCACGGTGCCGCCCGGCTGACGCATACGGGCCTGCTGGAACGCGTCCCCGAACGTGCTCCGGGTCGCCGTGCTCATCTTCCGCTCGATGGCGCGCTCGGTGGAGCGGCTCAGCGCCGTGCGCACGGGCGGCACGAGCAGCAGCAGACCGAGGGCGTCCGAGACGAGCCCGGGGATCATCAGGAGCAGACCGGCGAGCATCAGCAGTCCATTGCCCTGCGGGCGCTGCTCGCCCGCCTCGACCGTGGCCGCCTGGCCGCGCTGGAGGGTCTCGCTGAGGTTCTGGAAGGCGCGGCGTCCTGCCGCCTTCATCACGACGGCGCCGAGGACGAAGCCGGCCACCAGGAGCACGAAGAGCGTGAAGCCGCCGACCGCTCCCGCCACCACCGTGAGCAGCCAGATCTCCAGGACCACCCAGGCGGCGACGCCGAGCGGCAGAAAGGTGCGGACCCGGGAGCGCCGGGCCCCTGCGGGCTGGTTGCGGGGCGGAGTGCCAGTGGTCATGCCTCCAGTGTGCCTGGGGCCACGTCCGAGTGGCGTAAGCGGGAGATCAAGGCCGTCTCCCCGGTAGGACCAGGCAGGACCAGGCAGGACCAGGCAGAACCCGGCAGGACCCGGCAGGACGCACAGGAGGGCCCGGCGCGCTCGCGAGGGGCCCTGGCGCGCGCTCAGCGTCTCTCGGGCCTGCCGCCGAGGATCTTGCCCACCCGCTCCCCCACGCCCCACGTGGTGACCCGCCACAGGGCCTCCACGACGATGTCCTTGCTCATCTTGGAGTCGCCCAGCTCGCGCTCGACGAAGGTGATGGGGACCTCGACCACGTGGTAGCCGGCCTTCACCGCGCGGCGCGCGAGGTCGACCTGGAAGCAGTAGCCCTGTGAGGCGACCTCGCCGAGGCCGAGACCTTCGAGGGTCTCGCGGCGGAAGGCGCGGAAGCCGCCGGTGACGTCGCGGATCGGGACGTCCAGCAGCAGGCGCGAGTACGTGGAGCCGCCGCGGGAGAGGAACTCGCGGGACTTGGGCCAGTTCACGACGCGTCCGCCCGGTACCCAGCGCGAGCCGAGCACGAGGTCCGCGCCCTTGAGCGCGGTGAGCAGCCGCGGAAGCTCCTCGGGCTGGTGGGATCCGTCGGCGTCCATCTCGATCAGGACGCCGTAGCCCTGCTCCATGCCCCAGGCGAAGCCCGCGAGGTAGGCGGCGCCGAGGCCTTCCTTGCCGGTGCGGTGGAGCACGTGGACCTGTTCGTCCTCGGCGGCTAGCTCGTCGGCGAGCTTGCCCGTGCCGTCGGGGCTGTTGTCATCGGCGACCAGGACGTGCGCCGCGGGCACCGCGGCTCGCACGCGGCCGACGATGCTCGTGATGTTCTCCGCCTCGTCGTAGGTCGGAATGATCACCAAGGCCGTACCCAGAGGGCCGAACTTGCGCCCGCCGCCGTCACTCACAGCTTCCCCTTAGAACTTCCGTGCACAGGGGACCACCATAGCGAGCGCCGCAGCTCAGGAAGACACTGCGGATCGGGGCCGGACGTCCTTCGGGCCGACCTGGGGCCCGCTGGCTGCGGGTCGACCGAAAGCCGTTGTCTACTGAACGCCCGGGCCCCACCCGGGTCGCACCTCGCCGACCGGCCGGAACGTTCCAGCGCCCCGTGGCGCGGGCGCCGGACTTCGTTCTACGACTGCCTGGATCTGCCCGGTCGTGCGAAAGGTGGTGGACCCGGCCGAACCTACCCGTCGACCGCGGCGGTCTGTCAACAGCCGTTTGACCTGCGCCTCTTCGCGAAGTCGCCTGGTCAGGGCGGAGGATTCGCAGGTCGTACGGGACGGTGCGGGGCCGGGATCCGGCACGCGCCGCCCCGGTATCTCACTCGTCCGGCCGTACGAAGACCGTCTGTCCGAACACCACCGTCCGCAGGCAGACCGGGAGTTGGGCGCCGGGCGTGAGGTCGGGCAGGCCGGGTGTGCCGGAGCGCGGGTCGGTCGACCAGCGGGCCACCCGGTCGTCCGGGGCCTGCACGATCAGCTCGTCGGTGCGCCACACGGCGTAGTCCGCGGGAGCGCCGGGCACCAGGATCCCGGCGTCGTCGCGGCCGACGGCGCGCCAGCCGCCGCGCGTGTGGGCGGTGAAGGCCGCGCGGACGGAGACCCGGTGTTCGGGCGTGCGGTGGAAGGCGGCCGCGCGGACGGTGCCCCACGGGTCGAGCGGGGTGACCGGGCTGTCGGAGCCGAAGGCGAGCGGGACACCGGCCCGCAGCAGGGCCGCGAACGGGTTGAGCGTGCGCGCCCGTTCGGCGCCGAGGCGGTCGGCGTACATGCCGTCCTCGCCGCCCCACAGCGCGTCGAAGGCGGGCTGCACGGAGGCGGTGAGCCCGAACTCGGCGAAGGCCGCGACCGTTTCGGGGGTCAGCATCTCGGCGTGCTCGACGCGGTGCCGGGCGGCGCGCACCCGCGCGAGCCCGACCTTCTCGGCGGCGGCGCGCAGCCCCTCGACGACCGCGGTGACGGCGGCGTCGCCGATGGCGTGGAAGCCGGCCTGGAGACCGGCATCGGTGCACGCGACGACGTGCGCGGCGACGTCCTCGGCGGTCAGGTAGCCGGTGCCGGTGTGGGTCGCGTCGGCGTAGGGCGCGTGCAGGCAGGCCGTGTGCGAGCCGAGGGAGCCGTCCACGAAGAGGTCGCCGGCGGCGCCGAGCGCGCCGAGCGCCCGGGCCCGCTCGATGTCACGGTCGGCCCAGTAACCGGCGACGCGCGGGCCCGGCTCGGAGCGCGCGAGGTCGAGCAGTCCGGTGAAGTCGTCCTCGGAGGAGATGTCCGGGCCGCCGCACTCGTGGACCGAGCCGATACCGAGGGAGGCGGCGTGCCGCAGCGCCGCGCGCTGCGCCTCGGTGCGCTGCTGGGGTCCCACGGCGCCGAGGGCGGCGGCGCGCACGGCGTGGTGGGCGTCGCGGGTCAGGGGCGCGTCGGGCGCGTACCCGGCCCGGTCCGTGACGCCGGGGACCAGGTCGAGCAGGGCGGTGCTCACCACGGCGGAGTGCACGTCGATGCGGGAGAGGTAGAGGGGCCGGCCGCCGGTGGCCTCGTCGAGTTCCGTGCGGGACGGCGGCCGGCCGTCGGGCCAGCGGGCGGCGTCCCAGCCGTGGCCGAGCAGGACCCGGTCGGCGGGGCGGGCCGCGGCGTACTCCCGTACGAGGGTGAGGGCCTCGGCGCGGGAGCGGGCGGCCGTGAGGTCGAGCCCGGTGAGGGCCAGGCCGGTCGACGTGGTGTGGACGTGGGCGTCGGTGAACGCCGGGGTGACCAGGGCGCCGTCGAGATCCACGACCTCGTCGACACCGTCCGCGAACGCCTCCGCCGCGCCTTCCGAGCCGACCCAGGCGACGTGTCCTGCCTCCACGACCATGGCGGTGGCGAAAGGGTCGGCGGGGCTGTGGACCTCGCCGCGTCGCAGGAGGACGGTGCGGGTGCTGGGGGGCGTGCTCATGAGGGACAGTCTCCCGCGCCCGGCGCCGCGCGCGGGCGCCGGGGTCCCTTTTGTCGGGACTCCCTCAGATACGCGGCGGCCGGGCCTCGTACGGGGTCGACAGCACGACCGTCGTGCGCGTCGAGACCCCGGCCAGGGACCGCACCCGCGCCAGCAGGTTCTCCAGTTCGTGCGGGGTCTCCACCCGGACCTTCAGGATGTAGTTCTCGTCGCCGGCCACGCTGTGGCACGCCTCGATCTCGGGGACGCCGGCGAGGCGCTCCGCGATGTCGTCGGGGGCGCTCGGGTCGAACGGCTTCACCGAGATGAACGCGGTGAGCGGCAGCCCCACCGCCTCGGGGTCGACGACCGCGGCGTACCCGCGGATCACACCGCGCTGCTCCAGGCGGCGCACCCGCTGGTGCACGGCCGACGTGGACAGGCCGGTGGCCTTGCCCAGGTCGGTGTAGCTCATCCGCCCGTCCTTGACGAGCAGCTGCACGATCTGTCGGTCGAGCTCCTCCATGCGGCAGAACCTACAGGGCAGGTGATCGCCCCGGATACCTGAGTGACGCCGCCGGACAGCCGATTCCCCGCGAAGCGGCCCGCGGTGGCCGTTACGTCTACCGTCCCACCGGCACCTGCAATCGGCATGTGACGAACGCCACACGTTTCAGGCCGTGTCCACCGGCATGGCGCGATTACCTCACGGACGGGGCGGGAAGTGCTTGCTGTGGTCGAGGCCGCGGCTCCTGGTCGGCCCACCCGAGGGGGAGAATCCCATGCAGAGTGTGAAGCGTCCCGGACGCCCTGCCACGCGAAATCGCACGCAGACCATCGTCGAGCCCCAGCCGGAGGGCGTCGAACCCGACGCCTTCGACGGGGACGACACCGACGCGTACGACACCTTCGAGATGTACCGGGTGCTCTGCCCGGACTGCGCGCAGCCCATCGCGCTCCTGGCGGACGAGGACGTCCTGCCCGAGCACGCGCTCTGCGCGACGCCCTGGAATCCGTTCGGGCTCACCGTCTGCGCGGGAACCGGACGCGCGGCCACCGAGGCGCGGCCCGCCGACGCGCTGACCGGCACTCAGGAGCAGGACACGTCCCTGCTGTTGACGCTCCCTCAGGGGCTCGACTGGCGCACCCAGCCGTTCTCGCACGTGGGCGGCCCCGGATCGCGTCCCATCCGGGTCCCGCTCCAGGCGCCCCGTCAGGCCGCCTGAGCTACCTCACCCCGTCCCAGTAGTCGCCCTGCACCATGGCCCGCAGGCTGCCGTGGTGCAGGATCAGCATGTCCGGATCCGCGGGCACGGCGGTCTCGCCGAAGTGGACCTGGCGGTAGGCGACGCGCAGCATCACGACGGCGTGCCGCAGCGCCGCGTAGAGCGTGTAGAAGTCCATGTCGCGCGGCGCGTGGCCGGTGAGTTCGGCGTACTTCGCCTCGATCCGGTCGCGGCGCAGGAAGTCCGGCAGGCCGCGTTGCCCGAAACTCTCGGTCAGGTCCTGGAAGAAGCGGTGCAGATAGACGGTCCAGCCGAGGTCCACCTCGCGCGGGGCGAGCGCCGCCATCTCCCAGTCCAGGACCGCGGCCGGCCTGAAGCCGTCGTAGATGATGTTGCCGATGCGGGCGTCGCCCCAGTTGAGGACGGCGACCGTCTCGTCGCCGGGCCACAGCGTCTCGAGGCGCTCGAAGGCGCTCTCGATGAGCGGTGAGCGCGGGAGTCCGTCCACCACCCAGGCGTAGTAGGCGCGTTGGGCCTCGACGTGCCGGCGCAGCGGGCTGCCCGTCCCCGGCAGGGCGAGGAACTCCGCATCGGCCGCGGGCACCCCGTCGTGCAGCCGGGCCAGCAGCCGCAGGCTCGCGTCCTCCAGCTCCGCGCGCTCCGCGTCCGTGGCCGCGTGCAGCCAATTGCCCTCGTACGTGTACGGCATGACGTCCGGCGGCACCCGGCCGGCGACCCGTTCCATCACGAAGAAGGGGGCGCCGAGCGGCCCGGCGTCCGCCTCCAGCCAGAGCACGCGCGGCACCGGCAGACCGGTGCGCTCGGCCAGTCGCATCGTGCGGTACTGGCGCGGCATGTCGTACACCGGGAAGACCGTGTACGCGGACGGGTCCGCGGCCAGTCTCAACGCGCAGGCCCGGAGCGGCGGTTCGGGGTGTTCGATGTCGAAGAGCAGCGTCTCGCTGGACATGCCGTTGGACTCGGGGACGGTGACGTTCACCGCCTTGGCGCCGGGCAGCCGGCGGGCCAGCCAGGCGGTGAGCCGCCGGGCGATCTCCTCGGGTTCGCGGGTGGACGTGCGGGGGCGCGGTGCTGTCGCCATGGCCGGACTCCCTTTCCGTACCGGGTGATCAGGGGCGCGGAGGTGCCACCGAGTCGAAGCCGGTGAAGCCGCTCGGGTCGTGGCGGCCGAAGCTGCCGTGCTCGAAGATGCCGTGGCCGACCTGCCCGTCGAGGGTGAAGCGGGCGGCGTGGTCGATCACTCCGTAGGCGGCCAGGGGGTGCGCCGCCGGGTCGGCGAGGTCGTAGGCGCGGCGGTCGGTCCAGCCGGGGCCGCGCCAGGTCCCGTGCTGCCAGTCGTCGGCCGGTGGATAGCCGGCGCCGACCGCGAGGGGCGAGGAGGCGAGGATCTCCACGCCGACCTCGACGGGTTTGCGGTCCGTCGGGTCGGTGAGGTGGATGACCGCGCTGCGCGGGTGGCGGGTCCCGGGGACGTAGCTGATGTCCGTCTGCGGCCAGCCGAGTTGGCGGTCGCGGTGTCCCTTCCGGACGAGTGTGGCGTCGTTCAGGGTGCGGTGGCCGTCGGCGTCCTCCTGCGTGACGACCATCAGGAAGCGGTCGTCGAAGCGGACCGGGGCCCAGATCCAGTGGAAGCCCTCGGTGGGGTGCTGCTCGGCGAGCCGACCGCCCTCCTCGCCGGGGACGGGACGCACGCCCCAGCTGCGGTCGCGGGTCCCGGTCCAGCCGCGCAGTTCGATCTCGCGTCCGCCGACGCGCAGCCGGCCGTCGCACCGCCCCGCCTGCACGAACCGCTTGCCCTCCAGGGTGAGGCGGGCGCCGCGGCGCTGGGTGTGGTGCGGTTCCCACAGGGCCGGGAAGTCGGCGCTCCAGGTGATCTCGTACGCGAGCCCGTCGGGGTCGTCCGGGTCGGCGGCGCAGCTGAGGACGAACGTCTCCAGCGGGCGCTCGACCTTGATCCGCAGCGGGCCGACCTCCATCCGCGTACGGCCCTCGTCGCTCAGTGCGTCCGAGGCGCGGACGGCGTGCAGGGTGTCACCGACGCGCAGGGTGGCGTAGGCGTCGATCACGCCGAGGTTCGGGTAGACACCGAGGCCGAGGATGAGGAGGAACCGGCCCTCGGGGTCGAAGAGATGGAAGATGCACCGGTCGTAGGCGTTGCGGTCGCCGGTGGCGACGTGCCTCATCGACAGCGGCACCTGATGGACCGGGTACTCGTCGAACGCTACGGGGCGGTCGTCCTCGGCCACGGCAATCCTCCCTGGACGCACGGCAGTTGACGTCGCCCGGAGGGGTACGGCCTGCCCGGCGGCAGAGCTGACGGTACGTCAGCCGTGATGCGGAGGCCAGATGTTCGACCCGGCGGAGCCGTCTGCTCGGTTATGCCGCGAACTGAGGCTCGAATTCGTCAACCGGTGACCCACCCCCTCCCCCGCCGTTGATCTGGCATGACCCCGACGCAGACACCGGCTCCTGCGCCCACCGGCCGACGCAGGCGTGCCCTCGTTCCTGTCCCCGCAGAATCGGTTCACCAGGCACCACAGCCCCAGCCGTCACACACGACGCACCAACCGCAGCAAGCGCACGTCCACCCGCAGGACCCGCCCATCTACCGGGCCCTCATCAGCACCTGGGCCGAGCGCGGCAGGACCCTGCCGGGGCGCCACGACCCCGAGTGGGCGCTGCTGGTGGCGCCCACCGTGCGCACGGGGCAGTTCAGCGGGACTCGGGACCTGCGAGGTGACGGGCGATGACCATGCGCTGGATCTGGTTGGTGCCCTCGACGATCTGCAGCACCTTGGCCTCCCGCATGAACCGCTCGACGGGGAAGTCCGCGGTGTATCCGTAACCGCCGAAGACCTGCACCGCGTCCGTGGTCACCTTCATCGCCGCGTCGGTGCACAGCAGCTTCGCCATGGCGGCCTGCTTGGAGAACGGCCGGCCCGCGTCCCGCAGCCGGGCCGCCGACAGGTACAGGGCGCGGCCGGCCTCGATCTGCGTCGCCATGTCCGCCAGCATGAACCGCAGGCCCTGGAAGTCGGCGACGGGCCGCCCGAACTGCGCGCGCCCCTTCGCGTACGTCACCGCCTCGTCGAGCGCGGCCTGCGCCACGCCGATCGCGCAGGCCGCGATGCCGAGCCGGCCCGAGTCGAGCGCCGACAGGGCGATCTGGAAGCCCTGCCCCTCGTCCCCGATGCGCCGCGCGTCGCTCACCCGCACCCCGTCGAAGTGCAGCTGGGCGGTGGGCGAGCCCTTCATCCCCATCTTCCGCTCCGGCGCCGCCGCGCTCAGCCCCTCGGCGTCGCCCGGAACCAGGAACGCCGTGATGCCGTGCGCGCCCTCGCCGCCGGTGCGGGCCAGCACCGTGCAGAAGTCGGCGACGCCGCCGTGGGTGATCCAGGCCTTCGTGCCGGTGAGCACCCAGGCGTCGCCGTCACGCACCGCCTTCGTGCGCAGGGACGCCGCGTCGGATCCCGAGGACGGCTCGGAGAGGCAGTACGCGCCGAGCAGTCCGCCGCCGAGCATCGCGGGCAGATGTTCCGAGCGCTGCTGCTTCGTGCCGAAGTTGGCGAGCGCGTGACAGGCCAGCGAGTGCACGCTGACGCCGAGACCGACGGTCAGGCGCGCGGCCGCGAGCTCCTCGAGCACCTGGAGATACACCTCGTACGGCTGGTCGCCGCCGCCGAACTCGGCGTCGTACGGCAGGCCGAGCAGGCCGGACGAGGAGAGCAGGGCGAACGTCTCCCGCGGGAAGAGGCCGGCCTCCTCGCCCTCGGAGGCGTGCGGGGCGATCTCCCGCTGCGCGATGTCACGGACCAGCTGCATGAGGTCCTGAGCTTCGTCCGTCGGCAGCTGACGCTCGACTCCTGGCTCCGGCATGGCGACGCTCTCCTCCCTGTGCGGGCACTGCGGCGGTGCGCGCGGGGTGGGCGGCGCCGCCGGTCGGTCACTGTCGAGCCGATGCTGCCCTTCCGGGTCTCGAAAGGGGCTGACCAGCGGCTGCGGTGTGTCGAGTATTCCCGATCCCGGGCCGCGTGTCACCGGTTAACGACCGCTTACTCCAGGATGTGCGGACGAACGCAAGGGAGCCCGCGAAATTGGTTCGGACCATTGACCTCACTGGTCTAGTCCTCCTACTGTTCCGTTCAACGACTTAACGCGTTCATGTCACCCCTGGCGGGCGCGTTGAGTCGCACTCACGCAGGTCCACAGCTCGACTTCCCCCCATGTCCCCCTCCCCCACGAGGAGACACGATGCTCAGACCGCACCTCCCCCGCGCCCGTTTCAAGGCGCTCGCCGCCGCCGCGTGTTGCGCCGTCCTCGGCGCGGGACTGCTCGCCTCCGCGGGCAGCGCCGCCGCGCAGCCGGATGCCGCCCCCAAGGAGACCGCGGCCGGTTCCAAGGTCGTCGGATACTTCACGGAGTGGGGTGTCTACGACCGGAACTACCACGTCAAGAACATCGAGACGTCCGGCTCGGCGGACAAGCTCACCCACATCAACTACGCCTTCGGCAACGTCCAGGGCGGCAAGTGCACGATGGGCGACTCCTACGCCGCGACCGACAAGGCGTACACCGCCGACCAGGCCGTGGACGGCGTCGCCGACACCTGGGACCAGCCGCTGCGCGGCAACTTCAACCAGCTGCTCAAGCTGAAGAAGCTGCACCCGGACCTCAAGATCCTGTGGTCCTTCGGCGGCTGGACCTGGTCCGGCGGGTTCGGCGAGGCGGCCAAGGACCCGGCGGCGTTCGCCCAGTCCTGCTACGACCTGGTCGAGAACTCCAAGTGGGCCGATGTCTTCGACGGCATCGACATCGACTGGGAGTACCCGAACGCCTGCGGCCTGACCTGCGACACCAGCGGGCCCGAGGCCTACAAGAACCTGATGGCGGCGCTGCGTTCGAAGTTCGGCAGCAGCTACCTGGTCACCTCCGCCATCGCGGCCGACGCCTCGGACGGCGGGAAGCTGGACGCCGCCGACTACGCGGGCGCCGCCCAGTACGTCGACTGGTACAACCCGATGACGTACGACTACTTCGGTGCCTGGGACGCGCAGGGCCCGACCGCCCCGCACTCGCCGCTGACCGCGTACGACGGCATCCCGAAGGACGGGTACAACACCGACGCCACCATCGCCAAGCTCAAGGCGGCCGGCGTACCCGCGTCGAAGCTGCTGCTCGGCATCGGCTTCTACGGGCGCGGCTGGACCGGTGTCACGCAGGCGGCGCCCGGCGGCACGGCCACCGGTCCGGCGGCCGGCAAGTACGAGCAGGGCATCGACGACTACAAGGAGCTGAAGACCAAGTGCCCCGCCACGGGCACGGTCGGCGGCACCGCGTACGCGTACTGCGGCAACAACTGGTGGAGCTACGACACCCCGGCGACCATCGCGGGGAAGATGGACTACAAGAACCAGCAGGGCCTGGGCGGCACCTTCCTGTGGGAGCTGTCCGGTGACACGACGAACGGTGAGCTGATCAAGGCGGTCGACTGACCGTACGAGTGAACCACTTGGGCGGGGTCCGGCGTGCCGGGCCCCGCCCCTCGTGCTCGCTCAGGAGCGGGGCGGCGCCGGACACGTCGGATCGAACTCCTCGATCACGCGCAGCGTTTCGCCGAGCAGGCGCACCAACAGGGCGCGCAGCGTGTCCCGTTCCAGCTCCTGGTGGCCGATCCAGTCGAGCGTGATGCCCTCGACGCCGTACAGCCAGCCGAGCAGCGCCATCCGGGCGAGCTGCGGCACCTCGGTTCTCCCGTACGCACCCTGGGCGATGGTCGCGATCAGCGCCTCGCGCACCCCGTCCCGGATGGCCTGCACCTCGGTGTCGAAGCCGACGCCACCGGTGATGATCGTGCGGTACGCGGCCTGGTGGTGCTCGGCGTAGCGCAGATAGCCGTCGATGGTGCGGTGCAGGCGGTCGACGGGCGCCTGGTCCACGGCGCTGCTCGCGAGGTCGACGAGATCGCCGACGGAGTCCTCGATGATCGCGAGGTAGTAGCCCCGCTTGGACTTGAAGTAGTAGTAGATCAGCCCTTTGGCGACGCCCGCGTGCTGGGCGATGTCGTCCATGGACAGCGCGTCGTAGGACGTGTCGGCGAACAACTTCCGGCCGATGGCGATGAGTTCGGCGCGACGGGCGGTGGAGCGGTCGGTGCCGCGCGCCCGCTGTTGACTAGTATTCAATTCCGGCCCTGGTCTCCAGCTCCCTGCGGATCCCGCAGTATGGCACCTTCCGCGGCGCCGTCCCGCCCCGCACGCCCCGGGCGCGAGGGCCTCGGCGGGCGAGGGACGGTGCCGGAAGACCGAGGTGGCTCAGGTCACATCCAGCCGACCTGCGTGACGAACATCGCGAGCACCACCACGAAGGTCCAGCCCAGGACGTGCTCGAGGATCTTGGGGCCGCCCTCCTGCGGGCCGCCGGTGCGGGCGCGCGAGGCGGCAGGGGCGGGGCTGGCGGCAGAGCTTGCGGTCATGGGTGTCTCGCTCGGGTCGTGGGCGTGGTCGTGACTCCCCCCGGGGGCGCCCGGCTCCCCTCCGGCGCCCTATCCACCTTGCCACCGGAAGGCCGTTCTGCGACCGAGACCTTGGTCACGCACAACCGGGCCGGAATGCCGCGCGTCCCACACTGCGACGCGATCCGTCCGACCGGAAGGTTCCCGATGCGCACGTACCGGACGCACCACCGCAGGGCCCGACTCGCCGTCGCCGCGACGATCACCGTCGGCGCGGCACTGACCGGCCCGGCAACCGTCTCCCGGGCCGCCGCCGACGCTCCCACGCCGGGTGCCGCGGGGCTCGGCGATCCGATGTTCCCGCTCGACGGGAACGGCGGCTACACGGTCCGCCACTACACCCTCGACTTCGACTGGCGGGCACCGCGGACCCCGTTCGCCGCGGTGACGACGATCAGGGCCACGGCGACCCAGGCGCTCTCCCGCTTCAACCTGGACTTCGCCGGCAACACACTGCGCTCGGTCACGGTGGACGGCCGGCCGGCGCAGACCCGGCGGGACGGCGACGAGCTGGTCGTCACGCCCAAGTCCCCCTTACGCAGAGGAGGTTCCTTCACGGTGAGAGTCGGCTACACGGCCGACCCGACGCAGACACGCCACCGCGACGACGCGATCGAGGACTACGGCTGGATCCCCACACCGGACGGCACGGTGCTCTACCCGCAGCCCAACGGGGCCAAGCTGGTCTTCCCGGCCGATGACCACCCCAGCCGGCGGGCCCGCTTCACCTTCCACGTCACCACACCCGCCGGCCTGACGGCGGTCGCAGGCGGAAGACTCGTCGACCGGTCCACGCGCCCCGACGGCCGGGTCCGCTGGACGTACGACTCCGAGCAGCCGGTGGCCACCCAGCTCGTCCAACTGGCCATCGGACGGTTCCAGCTGGTCGACAGCAAGGGGCCGGGCGGGCTGCCGCTGCGCGATGTCGTACCGGACGCCCTGGTGGCGCCGACCAAGCAGTACCGGGACCTGACGCCCGATCATTTGACGTGGCTGGAGCAGCAGTTGGGCCCGTATCCCTTCAACCGGTACGGCGTCCTGGTCGGCGACACGGATCTGGGCGTGGCCCTGGAGACTCAGACGCTTTCCCTCGTCCCGAAGGCGGACCTGCTCGGCACGAAGGTCGACGCCGAGCGCAATCTGGTCCATGAGCTGACCCACCAGTGGTTCGGCGACAGCGTGGGCATCGCGGCCTGGTCCGACCTGTGGCTCAGCGAGGGGCACGCCCGTTTCTACGAGCGCCTGTACTCGCAAGCGCACGGCGGGGACAGTTTCGAGGCCGCGATGAAGACGGCGTACGAGAGCCACGACCAGTGGCGGCACGACTACGGCGCCCCCGCCGAACCCACCGAGCCGAACCTCTTCAAGCGCATGCGCTACGACGGCTCCGCGCTGGTCCTGTACGCGCTGCGCGAGCAGGTCGGCACGGACACGTTCCAGCGGATCGAGCGGGCGTGGGCCGCGGAGTACCGCGGCAGGACGGCGTCGACGGCCGACTACGTCGCGCTGGCGTCGAAGGTCGCGGGCCGGGACCTGTCGGGCTTCCTGCGCCCCTGGCTGTACGGCCCGAAGACCCCGCCCATGCCCGGGCACCCGGACTGGGTCGTGAATCCGGCCGTCACCGGCTGACCGGCCCGGCCGGCGGTCTCCTCGCGGGGACCTCTCCCGCGAGAAGACCGCCGAGGCGGCGTGGCCACCGGTCAGCGCACGCCCACCGCCGCCAGCGCCTTGCGCTGCTTCGGGGTCGGGTGGGCCGGGAAGTAGAGGTAGCAGACGCCGCCGGTCCCGGAGACGACGCTGCCCGAGGCGTTCTTGCGCTTCGTGCGGAGCCAGATCGTCTCCCACTCCGACCTCTTGTAGACGCGGCGGACCGCCGGGTCGCTCGGCGAGGCCGGGTCGTTGGCGATCACGTCGCCCTCGGCGGTGAAGCCGATGACCGTCATGAGGTGCCCGGAGGTGCCGTAGCCCGCGCCGGTCAGCTCCTCCTTGAGGAACGACTGGGACGTTATGGCCGGGATACCGGCCGCGATCAGCGTCTCCAGATCGGTCAGGGAGGACAGCCGGGTGACCACGCCCTGCAGGTCCTCGTACGTCGCCGCGTACGCCGCGTTGAACGGCCAGTTGCCGCAGCCCTCGTACTGGTAGTCATACGTACCACGTGCGGCGTGGCAGACCTGCGGGTCGGCGTAGGCCGGGTCGACCCAGGCCAGCTGCTCGGCCGTGGGCTTGCGCCCCCAGTACTCGATGATCATCTGCGAGGAGGTGGGGCTGCACCAGGCCTCGCCGCCGTTGTCGTACTCGGGGTACTGACCGGAGTGGATGCTCTGCGAGTAACGCGGGACGGCCAGCTCCTTGGCGAGGCCGGGGGTGGACGCCGGCACGGTGAAGCGGTCCGGGACGTCCGAGCCCATCGCGCCCAGGCGCCAGACCGTCGGCGCCGCCTTCGAGCCCGGGGCGCGCAGCAGCGTCAGGCGTAGGCTGTAGGACGCGAGGCGGAGGCCGGAGGCCGCGTCGTCGATGGAGAACGTGTCCGTCCAGATGCTCGACCTGCCGTCGCTCTGGTCGTCCACGGAGGTCCGGCGGATGTCGACGTCCTTGTCGTCACCGGCCGTCCAGCGGCCCATCACATACCAGGGCGTCGCGGTCCCGTCGGTGTACGTGCCCTTCAGCTCGATCTGGATCCAGGTGCCGGCCGGGGTGTGCGCGTTCCACGAGGCGATGACCTCGGTGGCGGGGACGCTCAGCCGGTGGACCGGGGAGATCCACTGCGCGTACTCCCACTCGGCCGTCCTGTTCAGGTGCGGGTCGGTGTAGGTCGTGGTGCCCGCGACGCCGGCGAGCGTCACGCCGGGACGCGCCCCGGCGACGGCGCGGGTCCCGCGGCCGGTGCCGGAGCGCCAGTCGGTGTACGTCGTCCAGGTGCGGTTGTCCACGAGGCGGGCGGGGGCCTTCTTCCGTGTGGTTGCTGCGGTGGCCGGGGCGGCCGCGGCTCGGGCGGTCCCCGCGCCGGCCGCCGTGGCGGCGAGTGCGACGCCCGCGGCGGCCGTGAGCATGGTTCTGCGGGACGGACGGGAGTCCGGATCGGGTCGGGTCATCGGGTGGATCCCCCAGTCGACGGGTCGGGCGGAAGGGACGGACGGGCCGGGTGCGGGCCTGGTGGAACAGTGCGCCAACTATGGCCGCAGGAGCGGGATTTCCACCAGCGTTTCGAGGCCTGTCAGGGGCACCAATATTGGTCTCCACCACTGGCATGACCTGCGACGCCGTCATCGAAACCAGGTCCACCCGCCCGGCCCGCCCGGCGTACCCTTGCCGCCGTGACCTCTCTGCGCGTCCCCCTCGACCAGTACGCCGACCGCGTCCGGCGGCTGCCGGCCTCCTGCGGCCCCGTGCGCCTCGTCGGCATCGACGGCCACGCGGGTTCCGGCAAGTCGACCTTCGCGCTGCGGCTCGCCGAGGCGCTCGGCGGGGCGCCCGTACTGCGTCTCGACGACATCGCGAGCCACGACGCCCTCTTCGCCTGGACGGACCGACTGCGTGAGCAGGTGCTCTCGCCGCTGTCCGGTGGCGAGGCCGCGCACTACGAGACGTACGACTGGAACGCCCGCCGCTTCGACGGCACGCGCCTCCTCCCGGCCGCGGACGTGGTCCTGGTCGAGGGGGTGGGCGCGGGGCGGCGCTTCCTGCGGCCGTATCTGGCGCGGCTGTTGTGGATGGACCTGCCGCGCGACACGTCCTGGGCGCGCGGGCGGAACCGGGACGGTGCGGCCCAGGAAGAATTCTGGGGCGGCTGGATCCCGGCGGAACGGAAACATTTCGCGCAGGATCCGTCCCGGCCCTTCGCTGAGGAATTGGTAAGAGAGTGCCCGCAGGGATACGAGATGCGCGAGGGACCTGGTGGGGCCGCGCAGACCCACCGCTCCGTCACTCACAGTGAAGGACCGCCAGCGGTGCGCTGAACCCCCTGAATCGGGCTTCCGCCAGTTTCCCGGAGTGCCCCAACTCGGCTTGACCCAGGGGCCGTACAGGACTTACGTTCTCAATGTGCGGCCTTTCGGGACCGCCCGTAGACGCGAAGCCCCCGGTTGTTCCCCCGTGATCGGGGGCTTCGTTCTGCCCATAATGCCCTTTCCCGAGCGCGCCGAGGCGTTTCTCGTTCACCCTGGGTCACCATGCGGCACCCCGCTCACCTGGGCGAAATCGCCGCTGTCCGCACCGATCCGACACCGTCGCGCCCTACGGCCGACCAGGCACCCGCAGGTACGATGCCCTCGGTGCGGCCTACGGACGGCTCACTGTCCGCACCGTGACAACTCCCGTCCATGACAGAGCGGTTCATCGGGGGCACGGTTTGTGGGGGACGTGATGGACTTCGGCACTGGTGCGCCGACGGGCCCGGCCGACCTCGCCTGGCTGCGAGGCGTCGACGCCTACACGATGGGCGCCTATCCGCAGGCGGAGGAGGAGTTCCGCACCGCCGTCCGGCTGGACCCGGGGATGGCGGACGGCTGGCTCGGGCTGCACGCGCTGCGTATCGACACGACGACGGCGCTGCTGCGCATGTTCCGGCACCGCGACCGGTTCGGCGAGCAGCGCGCGCGGCACCGGCGCACCCTCAACTCCTGGTACTGGCTGGGCTGGTGGGTGCAGCCGGTCCTGGAGCACCCGCGCGACCTGTTGCTGGCGCACGCCTCGCACTGGCTCGACGGTCGCCACGTGCCGGAGCTGGACCGGGCGCTCGCGACGCTGCCGCCGGTCGACGCGGATCCGCAGGTGCGCTTCCTGCACGCGTGCCGGGCGTATCTGGTCAAGGACTGGGAGCAGTTGGTCCGGCAGACGGACTCGCTCATCGACGATCCGATGCTCGGCATCGAGGCCGGTCTCTTCGGCGGGATGGCGCGGGTGCGCCTGGAGATGTACGGGCAGGCGGAGCCGCTGCTCTCCGCGGCCCTGATGCGCTGCCGCAGCGAGCAGCCGCAGCGCAAGGAACTGCGGTACTGGCTGGCGAGGGCGCACGAGGGAACCGGCCGGTCGGCGGCCGCCCTCCCGCTGTACCGGGCCGTGCACCGGGTCGATCCAGCGTTCATGGACACCTCGGCGCGGCTCGCGGCGATCGCCGAGGGCGACGGGTACACGGACTTCGCCGACGGCCAGGATCTGGCTCCAATGGCGCTGACGGGGTATCAGGACGGCCTGGACGGGACGGAGTCGGTCGATCCGCTGTACGCGAGCGACGGGCGGGACCTCAAGGTCACCGAGCCCGTGCCGCCGCCGCCCGGTGGCGGTACGGAGGATCCCGACATGGTGCGGGAGAAGGCCGTGGTGCCGGTGTCGGTGCCGCTGCCGACGGGGCCCGCCGATCCGGTACTGCTGGAGGAGGCCCTCGCCGAGCTGGAGCTGATGGTCGGCCTGGAGCCCGTGAAGCGCCAGGTCAAGGCGCTCTCGGCGCAGTTGAACATGGCGCGGCTGCGGACCGGGCAGGGCCTGCCCGTCCAGCCGCCGAAGCGCCACTTCGTCTTCTCGGGCCCGTCCGGCACCGGCAAGACCACGGTCGCCCGGATCCTCGGGCGCGTCTTCTACGCCCTCGGGCTGCTCGGCGGCGACCACCTGGTGGAGGCGCAGCGGGCGGACATGGTGGGCGAGTACCTGGGCCAGACCGCGGTGAAGGCCAACGAGCTGATCGACTCGGCACTCGGCGGGGTGCTCTTCGTCGACGAGGCGTACGCGCTGTCCAACTCCGGTTACGGCAAGGGCGATGCGTACGGCGACGAGGCGCTGCAGGTGCTGCTGAAGCGGGCCGAGGACAACCGCGACCACCTCGTGGTGATCCTGGCCGGCTATCCGGAGGGCATGGACCGGCTGCTCGCGGCGAACCCCGGTCTCTCCTCGCGCTTCACGTCCCGGGTCGACTTCCCCTCGTACCGTCCGCTCGAACTCACCGCGATCGGCGAGGCGTTGGCGGCCGAGAACGGGGACGCGTGGGACGAGGAGGCGCTGGACGAGCTGCGGTCGATCGCCGGCCATGTGGTGGACCAGGGGTGGATCGACGAGCTCGGCAACGGGCGGTTCCTGCGGACGCTGTACGAGAAGTCGTGCGCGTACCGGGACCTGAGGCTCACCGGGTACCTGGCCGAGCCGTCCCGGGACGACCTGGCCACGCTGCGGCTGCCGGATCTGATGCAGGCGTACGGAGAGGTGCTGTCCGGGCGGGGGCCGCAGGACCCGTCCGGGTTCTAGCGGAGGTCCAGCGGATTCCGCGGCTCCGTCACGTCGGCGGGGCCGCACCTCGGTGTTCGGTACGGCCCCGCGCGTTCGGGGAGGACTAGGTCAGCGCCCCCTCCCGCTTCCGGGCCTCCGGGACCTGTGCCTCCTCCCGGTGTGCCGGGTCACGGACCTCGCCCACCAGCAGCTCCAGGACGTCCTCCAGGGCGACCAGGCCGAGGACACGCCCCGACGCGTCCGCCACCTGGGCCAGGTGCGTGGCCGCCCGCCGCATCACGGTGAGGGCGTCGTCCAGCGGGAGTTCGGCGCGCAGCGTCGTCATGGGGCGCCAGATCTGCTGCGGGACGGCCCGGTCCGTGTCGGGCCCGTCGATCAGGTCGAGGACGTCCTTGACGTGGAGGTAGCCCATGAAGGCGCCGCCGTCCGCGCAGACCGGGAAGCGGGAGTAGCCGGTACGGGCCGTCAGCCCGATGACCTCCGCCGGGGTGACCGAGGGGCCGACCGTGACCAGGTCCGAGCGGTCCAGGAGGACGTCGGTGACCGGGCGGGAGCCCAGCTCCAGCGCGTCCTCGAGGCGTTCCTGCTCCTCCGGGTCGAGCAGGCCCGCCTGGCCGGAGTCCTCCACCAGGCGGTTGAGCTGCTCGCTGGTGAAGACCGCCTCGACCTCGTCCTTCGGTTCCACCCGGAACAGCTTCAGGACCAGGCGGGCGCACGCGCCCAGCGCGATCGTGACCGGCTTGCACAGCCGGGCGAAGGCGACCAGGCCCGGGCTGAACCACAGCGCGGTCTTCTCCGGGGCCGCCATCGCCAGGTTCTTCGGCACCATCTCGCCGATGACCAGGTGCAGGGAGACCACTACGGCCAGCGCGATCACGTAGCCCAACGGATGGATCATGCCGTGCGGGAGGTGGACGGCCTCGAAGACGGGTTCCAGGAGGTGCGCCACCGTGGGCTCGGCCACCGCGCCCAGCGTCAGCGAGCAGACCGTGATGCCGAACTGGGCGGCCGCCATCATCTGCGGCAGGTGCTCCAGGCCGTACAGCACCTGGCGGGCCCGCTTGCCGGGGAGGGGTTCGATCTGGCTGCGGCGCACCGAGACCAGAGCGAACTCCGCTCCGACGAAGAAGCCGTTCGCCAGCACCAGCAGGACCGCGAAGAAGAGTTGCAGGGCGCTCATCGGGCCGCCTCCAGGACGGCCTGCGGGGCGTCCGCGACCTTGACGATGCGGACCCGTTCGGCCCGGTAGTGGTCGACCTGGCGCACGGAGAGCCGCCAGCCGGGCAGTTCCGCCTTGTCGCCGGGGGCGGGGATGCGGCCGAGGAGGTCGGCGACCAGACCGGCCACCGTCTCGTACGGGCCCTCGGGGACGTCGAGTCCTATGCGGCGCAGGATGTCGACGCGGCAGCTGCCGTCGGCGTCCCATGCGGGCCGTCCGTCCTCGGGCGGCGCGGCCGCCAGTTCCGGGAGGTCGAGGCGGTCGTGCTCGTCGCGGACCTCGCCGACCAGTTCCTCCACGATGTCCTCCAGGGTGACGACCCCGGCCGTGCCGCCGTACTCGTCGACGACGACGGCCATGGGCTGCTCGCTGCGCAGGCGGGCGAGCAGCGGCTGGACCGGGAGGGTCTCCGGGACCAGCAGCGGTGCCTGCGCGATCCGGCTCACCGGGGTGCGCAGCCGTTCGTGCGCCGGCATCGCCAGGGCGTCCTTGAGGTGGACCACGCCGATGACCTCGTCGATCCGCTCCCGGTACACGGGGAAGCGGGACAGGCCGGTGGCGCGGGTCAGGTTGACCACGTCCTCGGCCGTCGCGGACGCCTGGAGGGCGCTGACCTTCACGCGCGGCGTCATGACGTGCTGCGCGGTCAGTTCACCGAGGGAAAGGGTACGCACGAACAGGTCGGCCGTGTCCTGTTCCAGCGCCCCGGCCTGCGCGGAGTGGCGGGCCAGCGACACCAGTTCGCCGGGGGTGCGGGCGGAGGCCAGTTCGTCGGCCGGCTCGACACCGAGCGCGCGCACCAGGCGGTTCGCGACCGCGTTGAGCAGGGCGATGACCGGGCGGAAGAGGCGGGCGAAGACATGCTGGGGGCCTGCCACGAAGCGGGCCACCTGGAGCGGCCTGGAGACCGCCCAGTTCTTCGGGACCAGTTCACCGATCACCATCTGCACGGCGGACGCGAGCAGCATGCCGACGACGACCGAGACGCCGCCGACGGCGCCCTCGGGGACGCCGACGGCCGTGAAGGGGCCGCGCAGCAGCTCGGCGAGGGCCGGTTCGGCGAGCATGCCGACGACCAGTGAGGTGATGGTGATGCCGAGCTGGGTGCCGGAGAGCTGGAAGGACAGCTCCTTGAGGGCGTCGACGACGGTGCGGGCCCGCTTGTCGCCGGCGGCCGCCGCCTCTTCGGCGTCGGGGCGCTCGACGGTGACGAGCCCGAACTCGGCCGCCACGAAGAATCCGTTGGCGAGGATCAGGAGGAAGGCTGCCGCGAGGAGCAGCAACGGGATGGTCATGCCGCCGCCTCCGGGGACGTACGCGCGAGGGGCGCGCTATGTCGGGAGGGGGCGGCGCAGGTACTGCCGGACGATCCGTCCATCGCTGGAGGGAGTCACTCCTTGGTTAGCAGGAACCCCTGGCCGCCCGTCCGGGCGCTTCAGGGGCGGGATGGCTCACGACGCGCACCCCACCACCAGATTAATCAGGTCCGGGGGCGGGGCGGCAGGGCCCGGGCCCCTGAGTCAGCCCTGAATACCGGTACGGGTCTCGGCCAGGGCGCGTAGTGCCTTCGCGTCGCGGATGGCGCTCTGCCGGGCGATGCCGGGCTGGATGCCCATGGCGGCCAGGCTGGTGCCGTCGGTGAGGTTCAGGAACACCCACGGGTCGCCGGGCCGCAGGTTGACCTGGACGATCTCCGCCCAGGCCAGGCGGCGGCTGCGGGCGATGTTGACGACGGTGACGCCGTCGGTGTCGGCCACCACCTTGGGCCGTGCGAGCAGCGCCAGCACGGCCCAGAACAGGGCGGCGGTGAAGACGAAGCTGGTCCGCTCCCCCGGGCTCATGCCGTCGAGGATCAGCGCGATGACGGTGATCACGACGAAGGAGACGGCACCGAGCCCGTGCAGGATGGCACGGGTCCGCCCGGGCCGGAAGGTGACGGGCAGGTCAGGGGCGCCAGGGGTGCCAGGAGTATCGGACATGGCTTCGGTGTCCTCGGCTGTTCTCGGTGTCCTCAGAGGCGGCAGGCGTGGATGGCCGTGGTGAGGATGGCCCGTGCGCCCAGGGCGTACAGGTCGTCCATGATGCGCTGCGCGTCCTTGGCGGGGACCATGGCGCGCACGGCGACCCAGCCCTCGTTGTGCAGGGGGGAGACGGTCGGCGACTCGAGGCCCGGGGTGAGGGCGACGGCCTTCTCCAGGTGCTCGGCGCGGCAGTCGTAGTCCATCATCACGTACGTCCGGGCGACGAGGACGCCCTGGAGCCGCCGCAGGAACTGCTGCACCTTGGGCTCGGCGGCCTCGTCGGTGTCGGCGCCCTTGCGGCGGATGACGCAGGCCTCGGACTTCATGATCGGGTCGCCGAACACCTCGAGGCCGGCGTTGCGCAGCGAGGTGCCGGTCTCCACGACGTCCGCGATGGCCTCGGCGACCCCGAGCTCGATGGCGGTCTCGACGGCGCCGTCGAGGTGCACGACGGAGGCGTCCACGCCGTGCTCGGCGAGGTACTTGCCGACGATGCCCTCGTACGACGTGGCGATCGTCTTCCCGGCGAGGTCGGCGAGGTCCTTGACGGCGCCGGGCCGGGAGGCGAAGCGGAAGGTGGAGCGGGCGAAGCCGAGCGGCAGGATCGCCTCGGCGTTGGCCCCGGAGTCGATCAGCAGGTCCTGGCCGGTGAGGCCGATGTCGAGCTTGCCGGAGGACACGTAGATCGCGATGTCCTTGGGGCGCAGGTAGAAGAACTCGACCTCGTTGTCCGGGTCGACGGTGACGAGTTCCTTGGACTCCTTGCGCTGCCGGTATCCGGCCTCATGGAGCATCGCCGACGCAGGTCCGGACAGTGAACCCTTGTTGGGGACGGCGATGCGCAGCATGAGGTCGGATTCCTTTGCGTGGTGAGGGAGTTGAGAGAACTGACGGGGTCGGCTCAGAGATGGGCGTACACGTCGTCGAGGGAGATGCCGCGGGCGACCATCATCACCTGGACGTGGTACAGCAGCTGCGAGATCTCCTCGGCGGCGGCTTCCTTGCCCTCGTACTCGGCCGCCATCCAGACTTCGGCGGCCTCCTCGACGACCTTCTTGCCGATGGCATGGACGCCCTTGCCGACCAGCTCTGCGGTGCGGGAAGTGGCGGGGTCGCCGGTGGCGGCCTTCTGCTGGAGCTCGGTGAAGAGCTCCTCGAACGTCTTATTGGACATGGTGGTCCCTACTTTACGCGTCTGCCCGGGCCCCTTAACGCCAGGGTTCCGCGACCGTACGCAGCGTGGTCGCGGTGGCGACGGCCGCGGTGACCGCTTCGTGCCCCTTGTCCTCGCGGGAGCCCTCGATGCCCGCGCGGTCCAGGGCCTGCTCCTCGGTGTCGCAGGTCAGTACGCCGAAGCCGACGGGGACGCCGGTGTCGATGGAGACCTGGGTGAGGCCCTGGGTGACGCCCTGGCACACGTACTCGAAGTGCGGGGTGCCGCCGCGGATGACGACGCCGAGCGCGACGATCGCGTCGTAGCCGCGGCCGGCGAGGACCTTGGCGACGACCGGCAGTTCGAAGCTGCCGGGGACGCGCAGCACGGTGGGCTCGCTGATGCCCAGCTCGTTCAGGGCGCGCAGGGCGCCGTCGACGAGTCCGTCCATGACCTTCTCGTGCCACTGGGCCGCGATGACGGCCACCCGCAGGTCGCCGCAGTTCTTCACGCTCAGTTCGGGTGCACCCTTGCCGCTCACGCGCTTCTCCTCGTAGTACGTACGTAGACAGATAAGTGGACGGTGTTGCTCGTTACTGGCCGCAGGTGGACGACTTGGGGGCGTCCAGCCAGGGCAGGTCGTGGCCCATCCGGTCCCGCTTGGTGCGCAGGTAGCGGAGGTTGTGCTCGCCCGCCGTGACCGGCATCGGTTCGCGGGCGGTGACGGTCAGGCCGTGCCGGGTGAGGGCGTCGGTCTTCTCGGGGTTGTTGGTCATCAGGCGCACGCCGCGCACCCCCAGGTCGTCGAGGATCTGGGCACCGGCCGCGTAGTCGCGGGCGTCGGCGGGCAGGCCGAGTTCCAGGTTGGCGTCGAGGGTGTCGCGGCCCTGTTCCTGGAGCTCGTAGGCGCGCAGCTTGGACAGCAGTCCGATGCCGCGGCCCTCGTGGCCGCGCAGGTAGACGACGACGCCCCGCCCGTTCTCGACGATGCGGCGCATGGACTCCTCCAGCTGAGGGCCGCAGTCGCAGCGCAGCGAGTGGAAGACGTCGCCGGTCAGGCACTCGGAGTGGATGCGGGCGAGGACGTTCTCGCCGTCGCCGATCTCGCCGTGGACGAGGGCGACGTGCTCGACGCCGTCGACCGTGGAGCGGTAGCCGTACGCCGTGAACTCGCCGAAGGCGGTGGGGAGTTGGACGGTGGCTTCGCGCTTGACCGTGGGCTCGGCGCTCTTGCGGTACGCGATCAGGTCCTCGATGGAGATGATCGTCAGGCCGTGCTTGCGGGCGAACGGGATCAGCTCGGGCAGCCGCAGCATGACGCCGTCCTCGCCGGCGATCTCGACGATGGCGCCGGCCGGGCGCAGGCCCGCGAGGCGGGCGAGGTCGACGGCGGCCTCGGTGTGTCCGTTGCGGACGAGGACGCCGCCGGGCTTGGCGCGCAGCGGAAAGATGTGGCCGGGCCGGACGAAGTCGCCCGCCTCGGCCGTGCCGGAGGCGAGGAGGCGGAGCGTGGTGGCGCGGTCGGCGGCCGAGATGCCCGTGGTGACGCCGTGCGCGCCGGAGGCGTCGACGGAGACGGTGAAGGCGGTCTTCATCGACTCGGTGTTGTTGCCGACCATCTGCGGCAGGTCGAGCCGCTCCAGTTCGTCGCTCTCCATGGGTGCGCAGATCAGGCCGCGGCATTCGCTCATCATGAAGGCGACGATCTCGGAGGTGATCATCTCGGCGGCGACGACGAGGTCGCCCTCGTTCTCCCGGTCCTCGTCGTCGACGACCACGACGGGGCGGCCGGCGGCGATGTCGCGGACGGCCTGCTCGACCGGGTCGAGGCTCAGGTCGGTGTCCGCGGGGACCTCGTAGAGGTGGGCTGCCGTGCTCATGCGTGGGCTCCTTCGAGCGCAGGGGCGGTGGCCGTGGCCGCGCGGGACCGCAGCCACCAGTCGCGCATGCCCCACAGGACGAGCGCGCCGTAGATGACGTAGACGAAGCCGGAGAAGGCGAAGCCGTTGGCGAAGTTCAGCGGGACGCCGACCGCGTCGACCAGGAGCCAGGCGAACCAGAACTCGACCATGCCGCGCGCCTGGGCGTACATGGCGACGACCGTGCCGACGAAGATGTACGCGTCCGGCCACGGGTCCCAGGACAACGTCGGGTACGCGGTGAACAGGCCGCCCACGGCGAGCGTGCCGACGGCGGCGGCGCCGATCAGGATCCCGCGCTCGCGCCAGGTGGCGAAGCGGACGGCGATGGAGCCGTCCTGTGCCTGGCCCTTGCCGCGGTTCCACTGCCACCAGCCGAACAGGGCGACGACGATGACGACGAGCTGCTTGCCCGCGCTGCCCGAGAGGTGGGCGGTGGCGAAGGCGGTGAGCAGGATGGCGCCGGAGATCAGCTGGGCGGGCCAGGTCCATATGGAGCGGCGCCAGCCGAGCGCGAGGGCGATGAGGCCGATGGTGTTGCCGATCATGTCGGACCAGAGGATGTGCTGGCCGAAGATCGTGAAGGCTTCGGAGTTGAGCCAGTTCACTTGGTGCCCCCCTGGGCGCTTCCCCGGTCGCCGAGCATGCGCTCGACGTACTTCGCGATGACGTCGACCTCGAGGTTGACCGGGTCGCCGGGCTGCTTGAGGCCGAGCGTGGTCAGGTCGAGGGTGGTGGGGATGAGGCTGATGGTGAAGTAGTCGGCGCCGGCCTCGACGACGGTCAGGCTGACCCCGTCGACGGTGATGGAGCCCTTCTCGACGACGTACCGGGCGAGTTCCGCGGGCAGTGAGACCTTGACGATCTCCCAGTGCTCGGAGGGCAGGCGCTCGATGATCGTGCCGGTGCCGTCGACGTGTCCCTGCACGATGTGCCCGCCGAAGCGGCCGTCGGCCACCATCGGGCGTTCGAGGTTGACACGGGAGCCCGTGGCCAGCGCGCCGAGGCTGGAACGCTTGAGGGTCTCGGCCATCACGTCCGCGGTGAACGAGTCGGCGTCGTGCTCGACGACCGTGAGACAGACACCGTTGACCGCGATGGAGTCACCGTGCTTGGCGCCTTCGGTGACGACGGGGCCGCGGACGCGGAAGCGGGAGGCGTCATCGAGGTTCTCGACGGCCGTGATCTCGCCCAGCTCTTCGACGATTCCGGTGAACACTTCCCGGGTCCTCCCTCTTGGGGCACAGACTCCGGGGCACTGTCGTACGACGACGACAGAACGTACGGGCAAGGACACCGGGGACGACGCCGAAGGGCGGGACCGGCCACCTACGGTGGACGGCACCCGGAACAGCCGGCGACGCGCACACGGGGTGCCCGCCCGCCGCGCACTGCCTCCCATCCGGACTTTAACCGTCGGTCCAGGAATTTCACCTGGTCAACCGGCCACTGGAAGTGACCGGGTCGCGGACTGTAACCGCCGGTTCGGACTTTCACCGACCCCGGAGTGCGCTGCTTCTGGTACACGGCCAGTGTGCCACGTCCGGTCGATGTGCATGCATGCGTTTGTTGTGGGGTGACTCACAGGTCGTGTCGATGGCTTTCGGTCGCGCGGGGGAATACGGGGAATGCGTCGCTCACCGAGGTGACAGTGACACCCCGGGCGCGTCCGCGCCCGGTCCGAACACGTCCTCCTGCGCCGCTTCCCGCGCCATCAGCAGCGCCCCGCGCAGCACCGCGCCGCCGCCGAGCGCCCCGGCCCTGACCTCCGTCGCGAGCGGCGACATCCGGGCAAGCCGCTCCGCGACCCGTCGCGCCAGCACGTCGCCGCCCGCCCGGCCGACCTCACCGGCCAGCACGACGCACCCGGGGTCGAGCACCGCCACCACGGCGGCGGCGCCCAGCACCACGCGGTCGGCGAGGGCGTCCAGGAACGCGTGCGCGCCGCCGGCCACGGCGTCGCGCACCACACCGGCCGCCCGCTCGACCGGTTCGCCGGGGCCCACGAGCCCGTGCGCGGCGGCGAGTTCGAGGATCGCGGCCGCGCCGGCCAGCGAGTGGAAGCCGCCCTCGCACCCCGTGGCGGAGGGCACTCCGGCCGTGCCCGGAACCGGCAGGAACCCGACCTCCCCCGTCCCGCCGGAGGCACCGCGCCGCAGCCGCCCGTCCAGGACGACCGCGGCGCCGATGCCGAGTCCGAGCCAGAGCAGCACGAACGTGTCCCGGTCCCGGGTGGCCCCGTCGCGCTGCTCGGCGAGGGCCGCGAGGTTCGTCTCGTTCTCCACCAGCACGTGCGCGGGGAGCCGTTCCTGGAGGACGGCGACCAGGCGCCGGTGCCACTCGGGCAGCCCCGAGGAGTCCCGCAGCTCCCCCGAGGCCGGGTCGATCAGGCCGGGGGCGCCCACGCCCACGGTGTGCAGCCGTTCGGCGCCGGCCTCCTTCGCCGTACGTTCCAGCAGGGCGACCGCCCGCTCGACGGCGGCCCCCGTCGCCTCGCCCGCCTCGACGGGCAGGGCCGCCTCCGCGAGCACGGAGCCCAGCAGATCGGCGACGACGAGCCGCACGCCCTCGGTGCGCACGTCGAGGGCGCCGAGGTGGGCGCGGTCGGCGACGATCCCGTACAGCCGGGCGTTCGGACCGCGGCGCTGGGCCCCCGCCTCCCCGACGACCGCGACGAGCCCGGAGTCGGTGAGCCGCTCGACCAGGTCGGCGACGGTGGGCCGGGACAGACCGGTGCGGTCCTTCAACTGCCCCGCGGTCAGCGGGCCTTCCTCTTGGAGGAAGCGCAGCGCGAGCCGGTCGTTGATGGCTCGGGCGGTCCTCGGTGATGCGGGCATGGCCGGATCCTACGCCGAAACCGCTTAACTATCAGGCAGGGTTCCTGATAGTTTACGGCGGCCATGGGGACGCGCATGGGGAGACAGTGGGAGGGGCCGCCGGATGAGCGAAGTGACGTACGCGTTGGGGGAGTTGAAGCGGGCGCGCTATGCGGTCGCGACCGTGTTCGGCATCCACGGGGCGGTGACCGGCTCCTTCGCGACCCGTGTCCCGTGGATCCAGGACCACGCGGGCGTGAGCGCGGGCCAGCTCGGCCTCGCGCTCGCCTTCCCCGCGATCGGCGCCTCGGTGGCGATGCCGCTGGCGGGCAGCGTGAGCCACCGGTTCGGCGCGCGGACGGCGCTGCGCGGGCTGCTCGCCCTGTGGACGCTGGCCCTGGTCCTGCCCTCGCTCGCCCCGAATCTGGTCACGCTCTGCGCGGTGCTCTTCGTCTACGGCGCCACGGCCGGCATGTCGGACGTGGCGATGAACGCGCTCGGGGTGGAGATCGAGACCCGCCTCGACAAGTCGATCATGTCGGGCCTGCACGGCATGTGGAGCGTGGGAGCGCTCGTCGGCTCGGCGGGCGGCACGCTCGCCGCGCACCTCGGGGCGGACGCCCGGCTGCACCATCTGCTGGCCGCGGCAGTCCTCACCACGGGCGGGCTCGTCGCGTGCCGCTGGGTGCTCGACCTGCGCCCGGCCGAGGACGAGGAGGCGCCGCCGCGGTTCACGCTGCCGCCGAAGTCGGCGCTGCTGATCGGCGCGGTCGGGTTCTGCGCCGTCTTCGCCGAGGGAGCGAGCCTGGACTGGTCGGCGGTGTACCTGCGGGACATCCTCGACACCTCGGCGGGTCTCGCGGCCGCCTGCACCACGGCGTTCACGCTCACCATGGCCGTGGCCCGGATCGCCGGCGACGCCGTGGTGGACCGGTTCGGCGCGGTGCGCACCGTGCGGGTGGGCGGCGTCGTGGCCACGCTCGGCGCGCTGCTCGTGGTCGTGGCCCCGCACCCGGCCGTCGCCATGGGCGGATTCGGCCTGCTCGGCCTCGGCATCGCGGTCGTCGTGCCGCTCGCCTTCGCCGCGGCCGGGCGCAGCGGTCCGAACCCGAGCCAGGCCATCGCGGGCGTCGCGACGATCACGTACACCTCGGGCCTGATCGCGCCGTCGGCGATCGGCACGGTCGCGGACGCGACGAGCCTGGTGGTGTCGTTCGGTCTGGTGACGGCGCTGACCTGCGGGCTGATGCTGTTCGCCGGCGTCCTGCGCGGCGCCGACCGCACGCCGGTGGCCGCGCCGGACGCGTCCGTGGCCCGCACGAACTGACCACGGGCCGACCGGGATCACGGCTCAGCCCGCGATCGAGTCCAGTTGCTCGGCCGCGGGCCGCAGCGCCCACAGATCGCCGCCGGGCGGCGTCTCCAGCTCCGGGACGGCCCGGCGGGCGGCCGGGTCCCCCGCGTCGGCCGCCGCGTGCACGACGTCGCTCGCCGCGAAGCGGTGGAACTCCAGCTCCGGGTGGGGCCAGGCGGTCTGCCCCGTCGCCGCGGGCAGCAGATACTCCACGGCCTTGAACAGGCTCTGCCCATCGGGGCCTTGATGCGCCCACAGATCGACGCCGACCTGCCGTCCGACGGCGGCGAGCCGCGTGTAGGCGACCAGGTCGAAGGTCGAGTAGTGCCAGCTGCGGGTGCGCGCGAGCTCCTGGGGCTGGGTGCCGTCGCCCGCGATCTGGGAGTCGATGCGCCCGGCGCGGGCGTCGAGGACGGTGCGGCGCGCCAGGTCCGTGTCGCCGGTCGCGTACGCGAGGGCGGCGACCTGCAGGTCGTAGAACGTGCCGTGGTTGTTGTCGGCGGCGCCCTCCGCCTTGCCGAAGTCGCCGTTCACGAGCCAGTCGAGAAAGGCCTTGTTCCACTCGCCCATGCCCGCGCGGTCGGACCGCGACCAGCCGGGGGCGCCGGTGGCGAGGAGGGCAACGGCGTCGACCACGCTCGTGTACGACTGCGAGAAGTCGATGATGCCGACGGCGCGGCCGTCGTACATGCACGGGATGAACTGGGCGTGGTTCAGGTTCGGGGTCATCTTCGTGTCCGCGTCGAGGAACCAGGTGCGCAGGACCTGCCCGGCCTTCACGGCGTACTGCTTCTTGCCCGTGTAGTACCAGGCGAGGGCGAGCTCGTACGTGGAGTCGAAGACCTTCTCGACGTCCTGGCGGTCGGTGCCGGTGTCGACCTCGGGATTGCGCTGCCCGTGGGGCTGCACGTACGGGCAGCCCCACGGGTTGTCGCCGGTCGGCTCCTGGGAGGGCCACCAGTACGGGGCCTGGCTCAGATAGTCGTGGACGTCGCCGCCCGGTGCGGGCCTCGGCTTGTCGACGACGGTCCACGGGCCCTGGTCCAGCCAGGCGTCGGCGCGTGCCGCCAGGTCCCGTACGGAGCGCTGGAGCCGCGGGTCGCCGTGGGCGAGGCGGAGCCTGGTCTGCTGGAGGCGCTCGCCGTCGAGGACGGCCGTCCGCGGGGCGGCTTCGCGGGCGGCGGCGTCGGCGGCCGGGACCAGCACGGCGGCGAAGGTGGCGGCGGCCGCGAGGAGGGCGCCGAGACGTATCCGGGGTCTTGCACGCATCACACGACTCCATCCAGACATATACCTGAACGATGTTCACGGATAAGGCCGTGCGAGCGTAGACCTCCGGCGCCCCGCCAACAAGAACCCCCGCAAGCCCCTCGTGAACCAGGGCAAGAACCACGGCAAGAAGTCGCACTTACGTCGCATTAGCATGAGGCGATCATTTCGAGCCACAGAAAGCGGAACTCACATGGACCTCGGCGTGCGCTGGAAACTGCACGGCGACGGGCGCACCCCGGCCCCCGGTGCCGTCGTCCGCCCCGACGAGCGGCTGTCGTGGCCGCGCACGATCGGACTCGGCGCCCAGCACGTGGTCGCCATGTTCGGCGCGTCCTTCGTCGCGCCGGTCCTGATGGGGCTCGACCCGAACCTCGCGATCATGATGTCCGGCGTCGCGACGGTGATCTTCCTGCTCGCGACGCGCGGCCGGGTCCCCAGCTATCTGGGCTGTTCGCTCTCCTTCGTGGGCGTCGCGGCCGTGATCCGGGCGTCGGGCGGCACCAGTGCCACGGTCACCGGCGCCGTCTTCGTCGTCGGTGTCGTGCTGTTCCTGGTCGGCCTCGCGGTGCAGAGGTTCGGGGCACGGATCATCCACGCCACGATGCCGCCGGTCGTCACCGGCGCGGTCGTCATGCTGATCGGCTTCAACCTGGCCCCGGTCACGGCCTCCACCTACTGGCCGACCGACCAGTGGACCGCACTGCTCGTGATGCTGTTCACCGGTTTGGCCGTGGTGTGCCTGCGCGGTTTCTGGTCGCGTATCGCGATCTTCCTCGGACTGATCTTCGGCTACGGCATCTCCTGGGTCTTCGACCGGATCTTCGGCCGGATCCACTCGGCGAACGGCGGCGGCGAGGCCGTCGACCACTGGCGTCTGGACCTGTCCGGCGTCGGCACGGCGGACTGGATCGGCCTGCCGTCCTTCCACGCCCCGTCCTTCCAGTGGTCGGCGATCCTCGTCGCGCTGCCGGTGGTCATCGCCCTGATCGCCGAGAACGCCGGGCACGTCAAGGCCGTCGGCGAGATGACCGGCGACAACCTCGACGCCAAGCTCGGCACCGCGATCTCGGCGGACGGCGCCGCGTCGATGCTCTCCACCGCGGTCGGCGGCCCGCCCAACACCACGTACTCCGAGAACATCGGCGTCATGGCCGCGACCCGGGTCTACTCGACGGCGGCCTACTGGGCCGCGGCCGGTTTCGCGCTCCTGTTCGGCCTGTGCCCGAAGTTCGGCGCGATCGTCGCGGCCATCCCCGGCGGTGTGCTCGGCGGCATCACCGTCATCCTCTATGGCATGATCGGCCTGCTCGGCGCGCAGATCTGGATCAACGCCAAGGTGGATCTGCGCAACCCGCTGAACCTGGTGCCGGCCGCCGCGGGCATCATCATCGGCGTCGGCAACGTCTCCCTGAAGTTCACCGACACCTTCTCCCTCAGCGGTATCGCCCTCGGCACGATCGTCGTGATCACCGGCTACCACGCACTGCGCGCGATGGCCCCCGCCCACCTCAAGTCGCAGGAGCCGCTGCTCGATTCGGGCACGTCGACGTACGACAAGGACGCGGCGCAGAAGAAGAACGAGCGGCAGGACGGTCAGTCGGCCAGCTCGTAGGCGTAGTCGGGGGTGAACGTGCCCGCCGCGCCCTTGCAGCCGTCGGACTCGCCCGGCAGTTTCACCCACAGGTAGGCGTCGATCCCGGACCGCCCGGTCCGCAGGGTCGGCGCCTGCCCCAGTTTCCGGCCGTCCGGGTCGCACCAGGCGCCGTCCGCCGGGGCGCCGTTGCCGTTGCGGCTGGTGTCGATGACGGCGCCGAGTCCGCTCGGCCCGCCCAGGGCCGCCAGGACGGCGCGGGCGTACCCGATCTCGTCCGAGGTCCGGTTGAAGTTCGACACGTTGGTGAAGACGCCGTCGGACGAGGCGGCCGACGCCGCGCCCGCCTGCCGCAGCCGCGCGGCCTGGGTGGCCGCCGGGTTCCATGCGGAGTGCCCGGCGTCGTAGTAGACCCGCGCCCGCGGATTCGCGGCCTTCATGACCCGGCCCGCGCGCGCCAACGCCGCGTACCGATCGGCCCGTTGGTCCTCGCTGAGGCACTCCGTCTGCGACAGGGCGTCCGGCTCCAGGATCACCAGGACCTCGCCGGATCCGAGCCCGGCCGCGAACCGGTCGATCCAGTCGTCGTACGCGCCCATGTCCGGGGCCCCGCCGTCGGAGGCGCCGCCGCAGTCCCGCTCGGGTATCGCGTAGGGCACGACCACCGGGACCTGACCGGCGCTCCTCGCCCCGGAGGTCACCGCGCGGACCCGGGACGTGATGGTGTCCGGCGTGAAGTCGGCGAACCAGACGGCGGCGGGCCGGTCCGCGATCCGCGACTCGATGAGGGGGCGGCGCGGATCGGACCGGTGGGCCCGCACCCAGTCCAGGACCTGAGAGTCGCCGTGCCGGTACAGCCCCGTCGGAGCGGGGGCCGAGGTCGCGGGCGCCGCGCTCGACGGCTTCGGCCGGGCGGGCGCCGAACTCCTGGGGCTCGGCCTCGGCGAACTCCTCGTCGGTGACGGTGACGTCACGGTCGGACTCGGTACCGCGGGCAGCGGCTGAAGACTCGGTGCCTCGCTGATCGTGGGCCGCGCCTCGTCGCCGCCGTCCGGGGCGCTGTCGAACGCGGACACCAGGCCCGTGACCGTCCCGACGGCCACCACGGCCGACGCCGCCGCCACCATCGCGCCCCGCCCGCGCCGGCCCGCCGCACGCCGTCGTGCCGCCCGCCGCTCGGCGAGCCGCCGCGCACGTAATCCTGACACCGCGCCGTCCCCTCCTCCCGCTCCTCCCGCACTCCCCCGGCCCGGCCGTTCGCTCGTTCTGGGGAAGCCCCCGGCCAGCCGACACCCGCGTCACCCTACGGCTGCGACCCTTCGTCCATGGCGCAGTTGGAACGGATCGCACGGGCCCAGGTCCCCGCCCACGGGATCGACGACGTGATCGCGCGGATGCGCGCGCTCGCCGCCGGTCTGCCGCCCCGGGACGGTGTCGCCGTCTTCAACCGCGTCTATCTCTCCGTCACGGAGGCGGTCGGCCGGGCCGTCGGCAGAGGCGGCACGGGCGGCTTCCCGGACCCGGCCGCCGCGATCACGCTGGACGTCCGCTTCGCCGAGCGCTACCTCACGGCCGTCGACGCGGCGTCCCACGGCGACCCCGGCCCCGCCTGCTGGCGCCCGCTCCTGCAGTTCCGCCGTCATCCCGGCGTACGCCCCCTGCAGTTCGCCCTCGCGGGCATCAATGCGCACATCGGCCACGATCTGGCGCTGGCCGTGGTGGACGCCTGTCGTACGCTCGGCTGCGAACCGGCCGCGCTGGAGGACGAGTTCGAGCGCGTGGGCGACATCCTCGTGACGCTGGAGGAGCACATCCGCGAAGAGCTGATGCCGGGGCCCGACCTCCTCCAGGTCGCCGATCCGCTCACCCATCTGCTCGGCTCGTGGAGCCTGGAGCGGGCCCGCGACGGGGCGTGGGCGGCGGCCCGGGCCCTGTGGGCGCTGGGCGAACTCCCGGGCCTGGCAGCCGAGTTCACCCAGCGTCTCGACACCTCGGTGGGTCTGGTGGGCCGCATGCTGCTCACTCCGCTCCCCGACTGAGATCCGTCCGGCCGGTCCCGGAACTCCCCGGCGATCTCGGCGCGTTGAACCGTGCGACACCCGATGCGCACGCGACGAAGGAGCACGGTATGGCGACCCGACTCGGCCTCGGCCTCCCGCAGATGAAGCAGTACGACGTCGGCCGCGACATCCCGGACGTGGCGCGCGCCGCGGAGGCGACGGGGTACGAGAGCCTGTGGGTGTTCGAGCGGATCCTGTTCCCGGAGCCCGCCCGGCAGGGGCTCTACGGGGTCCCGGGCCTGCCCTGGCCGGAGCAGTACCGGTCGGTCGCCGACCCGCTGGTCTCGCTCACGCTCGCCGCGGCGGCCACGTCCCGGGCCCGGCTCGGCACGAGTGTGCTGGTGGCGCCGCTGCACGTCCCCTTCCAGCTGGCCCGCTCCCTGGCGTCGTTGGACGCGGCGAGCGGCGGCCGCGTCGTCGCGGGGCTCGGCACCGGCTGGTCGCACGACGAGTACGCCGCGGCGTCGGTGGCCCCCTTCGAGCGGCGCGGCAAGGTCCTCGACGAGCTGCTCGACGTGTGCCGCGCGGTGTGGGGCCCGGACCCGGTGGCGTACGAGGGTGAGCTGACGACCATCGCCCCGTCCGTCGTCGGCCCCAAGCCGGCCGGGCCGCTCCCGATCCTGCTGCCCGCGAACAGCCCGAAGGCCGCGCGCCGCCTGGTCGACCGGGCGGACGGCTGGATGCCCGGCGCGGCGGGGGCCGAGGAGCTGAAGCAGCAGTGGGCGGATCTCCAGGCTCTCGCGAAGGAGCGCGGCCGCACCGCCCCGCTGCAGAGCGTGCTCCGGGTGAACACGCTGTACACGCCCGAGGCGTACACGGGCGACGACCGCAGGCCGTTCCAGGGCAGCGCGGACCAGATCATCGAGGATCTGGCCGCGCACGACGAGGTCGGCCTGGAGGAGATCCTCATCGACATCCAGGGCAACCTCCGCGACGCCGAGGAACTGAAGGACCTCGCGGCGGAGATCTACGAGAAGGCCCGGGCCGCGGGGATCTAGGACCTGTATGCCGGGCCCCGCGCCCTCGACGAGATCCGCCGGCCAGTCCCTAGTCCTCGGGAAGCTCGACCGGGGCGATCTCGTCGTAGACGTCGCCGGGGCCCGGGTTGGTCGTGTCGGTGGCGCCGCCCAGATGGTGCATGACGCCCCAGACGGCGTTGAGCGCGGTCTGCACGGCGCCCTCGGCCCAGCCGGCCGTCCAGGAGATGTCGTCGCCGGCGAGGAAGATGCCGCGCCGGTCCGCGGGCAGCCGGTCCTGCATGAAGTGCGTGAACAGGCGGCGCTGGTAGCGGTAGTGGCCCGGCAGGTTGGCCTTGAAGGCGCCCATGAAGTAGGGCTCGTTCTCCCAGGACACGGTGACCGGGTTGCCGATGATGTGCTTGCGGATGTCGACCTTGGGATAGATCTCGCCGAGCGACTTCAGCATGACTTCGAGCCGCTCGTTGGCCGACAGCGGGAGCCACTTCAGGCTGTCGTCGCACCACGTGTAGGAGAGGCAGATGACGGCGGGCTTGTCGGGCCCGTCGTCCAGCAGGTAGGTGCCGCGCGTCATCCGGTCGGTGAGCGTCATCGACATGGCGTCGCGGCCGGTCTGGTCGTCCTTGTCCAGCCAGAACGGCCGGTCGACCGGCACGAACAGCTTGCTGGACTCCATGTAGTGGGTCCGCTCGATCGCCGTCCAGTGGTCGATCGGGAACAGCGCGTCGTCGCACGCCACCTTCGACAGCAGCATCCACGACTGGGCGGTGAAGATCGCGGTCTTGTACGTGCGGATGTCTCCGTCCGCGTCGGTGACCGTGATGTGGTTCCCGGCGGTGCGCGCGAGCCGCGTCACCGCGGGCCGCGGCGTGCGGTCCTCGTGGAGCGAGGCGAGCGAGGTCCCGTACGCCCAGTGCACGATCTTCTCGGGCTCCCGCTCCCACAGCCGCAGGGGCAGTTGCTGCGATCCGCCGACGATGCCGCGGTGGTGGTCGTCGGCCTCGGTGTAGACGACGCGCAGGATCTCCAGGATCGAGTTCGGGAAGTCGGTGTCCCAGCCGCCCGTGCCGAAGCCGACCTGCCCGAAGATCTCCCGGTGCCGGAAGGACTTGAAGGCCTCGGAGTCGCACAGGAAACCGTAGAAGGTCTGGTTGTCGAGCTTCTCGACGAGCTGCGACCAGATCTCCCGGATGCGCGGCACGTCCCGCTCGCGCATCGCCTGGTTCATGTCGGTGAAGTCGGCGCCCTCCTCCAGACAGGCGTTCCACGCGGCGGCGACGTCGCGGTAGACCTGCGGCAGGTCGTCGATCGTCTCGGCGTAGTGCGACTCGCCCTTGAGGTCGACGACGGTCGAAGGGGTCGCCGGGGAGAGCGGGTTGGGGAACGCCCGGGTCTCGAGGCCCACCAGGTCGATGTAGTGCTGCAGGGCCGTCGACGACGGCGGGAAGCGCATCGCGCCCATCTCGGCGCTCAGCCCGGCCGCGTCCGGCGGCGTCCCCTCGAAGCCGACCGTGCGCAGCCGGCCGCCGATCCGGTCGGCCTCGTACACGACGGGCTTGAGGCCCATCTTCATCAGCTCGTACGCGGCGACGATGCCGGACAGGCCACCGCCGATGACCGCGACCTCGGTGCCGTGCTCGGTCGCCGGTATCTGGCCGAGGCCCGCCGGGTGGGCGAGGAAGTCGTCGTACGCGTACGGGAAGTCCGGTCCGAACATGGTGATCGGCGGCTGCGCGTCGGTGTGCTGGACGGCGGTGGGCACCGTGGACGTCATGGGGCGCGGACTCCTTGCGGATACGGGCAGGACGGCACGAACCCCGGAAGGCACCGGGAGCGCGTACATGCGGAGGAGGGGACCGAGAAGGCCAGAACGACGGTACGTTTCGGCGGGTCGACGGGACAAGACGGGACCGTTGCGCGTCAGCGTGCGTTTTGTTGCGCGTGGGGCGGCCGGAGCGGCGATTCGTTGCGCGTACGCGAGGGCCCCCGCCGCATGGGTCCGGCGGGGGCCGAGAGGCGGCGAAACCCCTAGGTCAGGCGGGTGAGCCCGAGGTGAAGCGGCGCATCAGCGGGGAGAGCACGAGCACGGACCTCGTCCGCTCGACGAACGGCTCCCCCGCGATCCGCTCCAGGACCCGCTCGAAGTGCCGCATGTCGGAGGCGAAGACCTGGACCAGCGCGTCCGCGTCCCCGGTGACGGTGGAGGCGGCCGCGACCTCGGGGTACCGCTCCAGGCCGCGCCGGATCGCGTCCGGCGAGGTGTTGCGGCGGCAGTAGATCTCGATGAATCCCTCGGTCTCCCAGCCGAGCGCGGCCGGGTCGACCCGCACGGTGAACCCGGTGATCGCCCCGGTGGCCCGCAGCCGGTCCACGCGCCGCTTCACGGCGGGCGCGGACAGGCCGACGAGCTGGCCGATGTCGGCGTAGGAGCGCCGGGCGTCCTCGGCGAGGGCGTGCACGATGCGTTCGTCGAGATCGTTCAGCAAGGCAGGCGGTTCACTTCTGTGCTTCTGCGGCTTCCGCGGGGGCGGCGAGACGGGAGCGACGCATCCCGTAGCAGAAGTAGAACACGAGCCCGACGGCCATCCAGGCACCGAAGACGATCCAGGTGATGACGGACAGACTGCCCATCATCCAGACGCACAGCGCGAAGCCGATGACCGGCAGGAGCGGCGACAGCGGCACCCGGAACGTGCGCGGCATGTCCGGGCGGGTCCGGCGCAGCACGATCACCGCGATGTTGACCAGGGCGAAGGCGAAGAGCGTGCCGATGCTGGTGGCGTCGGCGAGCTGGCCCAGCGGGATCGCGGCGGCGAGCACACCGCAGAACAGGGACACGATGACGGTGTTGGCGCGCGGCGCCCCGGTCTTCGGGTGGACCTTCGAGAACACCTTGGGCACGAGTCCGTCCCGGGACATCGCGAACAGGACGCGGGTCTGCCCGTAGAGCACGGTGAGCACGACGGACGCGATGGCGATGACGGCGCCGGCGGCGAGCAGCGTCGCCCAGAACGACTGGCCCGTCACGTCCTTCATGATCCCGGCGAGCGCGGCCTCCGAGTCGCTGAACTGCTGCCACGGCCGGGCCCCGACGGCGACCGCCGCGACGAGGACGTACAGCGCGGTGACGATGACGAGGGACAGCATGATGGCGCGCGGCAGGTCGCGCTGCGGGTTCTTCGCCTCCTCACCGGCCGTGGAGGCGGCGTCGAAGCCGATGTACGAGAAGAAGAGCGTGGCACCGGCGGCGCTGACGCCCGCCATGCCGAGCGGCATGAAGTGCTCGTAGTTGCCGGACTGGAAACCCTTGAGGCCGATCGCGCAGAAGAGCAGCAGCGACACGATCTTCACGACGACCATGATCGTGTTGGCGCGGGCCGACTCCCTGGCGCCGCCCAGCAGGAACACCATGGCGAGCAGCACCACGATGAGGGCGGGCAGGTTGAAGACGCCGCCGTCGCCGGGCGGCGCGGACAGGACGTCCGGGATGGTGACACCGATGGTGCCGTCGAGGAGCTCGTTGAGGTACTCGCCCCAGCCGACGGCGACGGCCGCGACGGACACCCCGTACTCCAGGACCAGACACCAGCCGCACACCCAGGCGATCAGCTCACCCATCGTTGCGTATGCGTACGAGTAGGAGGACCCGGCGACCGGGATGGAGCCGGCCAGCTCGGCGTACGACAGGGCCGAGAACAGGGCCGTCAGTCCGGCGATCACGAACGACAGCGTGACGGCGGGGCCGGCCTTGGGAACCGCCTCACCGAGGACGACGAAGATACCGGTGCCGAGCGTGGCGCCGATGCTGATCATGGTCAGCTGCCAGAGTCCGAGCGAGCGCCGCAGGGTGCCGCCCTCGCCCTGGCCGCCCTCCGCGACCAGGCGTTCCACCGGCTTGCGCCGCATCAGACGGGCGCCGAGGCCCGCGGGTGCGGTCTCGACGTGCGGGGTGCGCGGGGATGCGCCGTGATCGAGCACGGACTGGCTCCTTCATCGCTGCCGGTCGGGGGACGGCCGCGGCGTGGGGGCGCGCGGCGGTCGAACCCGGTCGAACTCCGACCGGGGACCGCCGAGCAGGCCGTCCCCCGCCGTGCCACGTACAGCGGACGACTCTAGAGGACTCGACTTCCCGGCTGTAATGCAGCAACCTTGCGCACCGGCGCATGATCGTTGCGCGAATCCCGGTCACGCGCGCGTTCGTTGCGACGTCCGTTTCGTCTGTTGCGTTCAGCGTGTTCGGTGTCACATTCCCCGCCGGGGAGTGAACCCGTCGATCGTGGGTAGTCGCTAAAGCCGTCCCGCCCGTCGGCCGTGTGCCGGCCGGGCGGGACGGCTGCGCGTCAACACGGCTTGAGGCGGTGGGGGTTCGAGGCGTGCATCATGTGCAGGACGTACGTGACCGGAGACCGGTATGAGAGGGGCTTGTGAGTACCAGCGAGACGGACATCCGCAATCTGCTGCTTGAGGCGCTGCGCGACCAAGAGGGGCAGATCGCCGACCGGTGGACGACGCTCCAGCTGGAGCGGGCCGCGCTCGGCACCGACATGACCGAGGGCGAGCTCCGCGAGGAAGCGGCCCTGCTCATCGACGCCCTCACGGACGCGCTGGCCAGCGACACCCCGGTCGAGCGTCTGGTGACGTCGCACCACAATCTGCGCGCCACGGTGACCCAGTTGTCGCTGCGCAGAGTGCGGGCCGGCGCCACCCCCACCGACACCTCGCTCGCCGTGCTCTCCCTCAAGGAGGCGCTCCTCGCCGCGGTGCAGCACACCACGCGCGACTCGAGCGAGCTGTTCTCCGCGGCCGTGCTGGTCAACCGGATGCTCGACGCCGCGGGCGCCCTCTCCTTCGAGACGTACGTCGAGGGGCGCGACGAGATCATCCAGCGCCAGAGCCGTCAGCTGATGGAACTCTCCACGCCCGTCGTCCGGTTGTGGCGGCACGTGCTGGCCGTCCCGCTGATCGGCACGCTGGACACGGCCCGCACTCAGATCGTCATGGAGTCGCTGCTCCAGGCCATCCAGGACGACGAGGCCAAGATCGCCATCATCGACATCACCGGGGTGCTGACCGTCGACACGGCGGTCGCCCAGCACCTCATGCATACCGTCAACGCGGTCCGCCTGATGGGTGCGGACTGTGTCATCAGCGGGATCCGGCCGCCCATCGCCCAGACCATCGCCCAGTTGGGGATCGACCTGTCCACCATCCTGACCCGCGCGACCCTGGCCGACGCCCTGGCCGACGCGGTGAAACTGACCGACCAGCCCGCCGTCGGCTTCGCCGTGGCCGAGTCGGCACCGCGGTGAACTCCCCTCGCCCCACGGGCGTTCCCATCCTGCGGCTCGGCGACGTCCTCGTGACAGGGCTGCTCAACGAGCTGGACGACCGGTCGGCGGTCGCCTTCACCGACGAGCTGACCGAGCGGATCGCGGCCGACGGCGCGCGCGGTGTGCTCATCGACATCTCCCGTCTGGAGATCATCGACTCGTTCGTGGCCCGTACACTGATGGAACTGACGACGATGGCCCGCCTGTTGGGCGCCCGCGTCATCGTCGCGGGCATGCGCCCCGCCGTCGCGATCACCCTGGTCGAACTGGGCATCCAGCTCACCGGCGTGGAGACCGCGCTCAACGCCGAACAGGGCCTGACCGCGCTCGGCTGGCAGCGGACCCCGGAGGGGCCTGGCCGTGACCATGTCGGATGAGCGTGCCCCGCACGCGATGCAGCCCGCCACGGACCAGGTGACCGTCCGCCGGGTCTACGAAGTGCGCTCGGAGGACGACCTGCTGACGGTGCGTCATGCCGTGCGCGCGGCCACCGTGGAGTCCGGCTTCGGCCTGGTGGACCAGACCCGGGTGGTGACCGCCGCCAGCGAGCTGGCCCGCAACGCCTACATCCACGGCAAGGGCGGCACGCTGACCGTCGAGTTGCTCAAGCGGCGCGGCGCCGAGGGCATCCGCCTCGTCATCCAGGACGAGGGGCCCGGCATCCCGGACGTCGGCGCCGCGATGACCGACGGCTGGACGACGGGCAGCGGCCTCGGCCACGGCCTGGGCGGCGCCCGGCGGCTGATGGACGCGTTCCACGTCGACACCCGGCCCGGCGCCGGCACGACGGTCACCGTGGTGCGCTGGACGGTGCGATGACGGCCTCCGCCGACGTCGCCGTGACGGCGCATGTCGTCGTCGACCACGCCAGCGCCGTGCACCACGCGGCGACGCTGGCGAGGGACGCGGCGCGGGCGGGCGGGCTCGGCGGCACCACCGCCGAGCGGGCCGCGGTGCTCACCAGCGAACTCGCCGGGAATCTGCTGCGGCACGCGGTCGGCGGCGCCGTCTACGTGCAGCGCCACCCCCAGGGCGACGGCCTCGACGTGGTCGCCGTCGACCGGGGCCCCGGCATGGCGAGCCCGGACCGGGCCATGGTCGACGGGTACAGCACCGCGGGGACGCTCGGCTCCGGCATGGGGGCGGCCCGGCGGCTCGCGGACGAGCTGACGCTGCGCACCCTGCCGGGCGTCGGCACGCTGATCTGCGCCCGCTTCCACGCGCCGGGCGCCGCTCCGCCGCGGGCCGACGTCGGCCTGGTCTGCCTGCCGCTGCGCGGCGAGGAGCGGTGCGGGGACAGCGCGGCCGTGGCGGACGCGCCGGGCGGCCGGACGGCGGTCGT
Organism: Streptomyces sp. YJ-C3; assembly: GCF_053891275.1. Classification (NCBI taxonomy): domain Bacteria; kingdom Bacillati; phylum Actinomycetota; class Actinomycetes; order Kitasatosporales; family Streptomycetaceae; genus Streptomyces; species Streptomyces sp. YJ-C3. The sequence goes on from NZ_CM132685.1 coordinate 5,994,774, forward strand.
CGTGGACGGGCTCGGGCACGGCGCCGAGGCCGCCGAGGCGAGCGCGGCCGCCGTGGGCGTGTTCCGCGAGGGACCGGAGCGGCCCTTGCCGGAGCTGCTCGCGGCGATGGACCGCGCCCTGCGTTCGGGCCGCGGCGCCGCCGTCGGCCTGCTGCGGCTGCGCCCCGGCACGGTGGAGCACTGCGGGATCGGCAACGTACGGCTGCTGCTCGTCGGCCACGACGGCGTCGGCTCCCGGGCCACCGGGCAGCCCGGTGTGGTCGGCTGGAACATGCCGCGCCCGCTGCCGCGTTCGCTGCCCATGCCCGAGGAGTGTGCGGCGGTGCTGCACAGCGACGGCATCGGGGCGCGCTGGGCGGACACGGCCACCCCCTTCCTGCTGGGACTGCCGCCCCGGCTGCTCGCCGCGGCCCTGGGGCACGGATATCGTTCGGCGCGCGACGATGCGACCGCCCTGGTCACCGGGGCGGCTAGGAGGAGTTCATGACCGATCGGGCCGCCGCGCCGACGCAGCGCACGACCCATCGCTCCCCGGCCGAACTGCGCACCGCTGTCCGGGCGTTGGCGGCCTCGTTCCGGCTGCCCGCCGAGCTGCGCACCCGGCTGACGATGTCCGTGGCGCGCGTCGCGGAGACCGAGCTGCGGGCGGGGCGGCCCATCACGCTGGAGTCGGCGCCCGAACCGGCCGCGTCCCAGCCGACGCTGACGGTACGCCTGCGGGCCCCGCGGGCCCCCTGGACCGTGCCGGTCGAGGCGCTGCCGCTGCCCGCGCGGCGCGAGGCGGACACGACGGTGTGGCGGGTGCCGCTGCCCGGCCAGGCGCCCCCGCCGGCCGCCGAGTCGGCCGGGGACTCCCCCGTCGAACTTCTGGAGGAGGAGCTGCGGGTGGCTGTCGCCCGCGCCGACGCCCTGGAGTCGGACCGGCGCAGGCTCACCCATGAGCTGGACGAGACGAACAGCGGAGTCCTCGCCCTGTACGTCCAGTTGGAGGAGCGCGACGAGCAACTGCGCCGCGCCCACGGCCAGATGCTCCGCGAGCTGGAAGACGCGCTGCGCCCCGCGCCGATGAAGGTCGACGGGCTCGAACTGGCCATCCACTACGCGCCCGCGGGCACCGACGCCCCGACCGGCGGCGACCTCTACGACTGGTTCCAGCTGCCCGACGGCACCGTGCACATCACGGTCGTCGACGCCCTGGGCCACGGCCTGACGAGCACCCGCAGCGCGCTCAACGTGACGCACGCCGTCCGCACGCTCGCCCTGGAGGGACACCCTCTGGAGACGATCGTGGCGCGCACCGACGCGATCCTGCTGCCCTACGACCGCGAGCTGATGGCGACCGTCCTGCTGGTCCGCATCGACCCGGTCTCGGGCCGCGTCGACCTCGCCAACGGCAGCCACCCGCCGCCCGTGCTGGTGACCGAGGACGGCACCGCCCGCTTCCTCGAGGTACGCGGCCGGGGCATCGGCTACCCGATGGCCGGCAGCGAACGACTGTGGCACGAGCACCTCGCCCCCGGCGACCTGCTCGTGCTGTACACCGACGGCCTGACCGAGAGCCGTCGCGACCCCTACGAGGGCGAGCGCCGGCTCGTGTCGGCGGCCGTCCGGCACCGGCATCGCCCGACCGACGAAATCCCCGGCGCCCTCGCGGAGGAGATGCACACCGTGATCCTGCACCCGGACGACACGCTCGCCCTGACCGTACGGAGAAGCCGATGACGCACGCGGCACCCGAGTCCATACCCGACGGACCGCACGGCTCGCTGGTCTGCGCCACCACGGACGGCCCCGAGGGGCCGGTCGTCTCGCTCACCGGCGACCTCGACTACGAGACGGCGCCGGAGCTGCTCGCGTCGGTGACGGCGCTCTGCGCACCGGCCGGCACCACCGTGACCCTCGACCTGTCGGGCGTCCGGTTCTTCGACAGTGGCGGCATCAACGTGCTGCTGCGGGCCCGCACCGCGCTCCAGGAGCGGGGCGCCGAGCTGGCCGTGCGCCGTCTCTCCCCCGTCGTCGAGCGGATCTTCCGGATCACCGGCCTCGACACGGTCCTCGTCCCGGGCACGCCGACGGGGCCCGGTGACGGTGAAGATCCGACCGCGGGGTAACAGCTACGCATGGAGATCGTGGTGGACGGTCCCGTCACCGGGACACAGGCCCGGAGCGCCGCTGCCCGGTTCCTCGCCGAGCACTGTGCGTGGGCCGACGCCGACGCGGTGCTGCTCGTGGTGTCGGAGCTGGTCACGAACGCGGCCCGGCACACCGGTGCCCTCGCGCGCCTTCGGCTGCGCGTCGACGCGGGCGGTCTCTCGGTGTCCGTGGAGGACGGTGACCCGCGCCCGCCGGTGCCGCGCGCCCCGGACCTGGGCGGTGGCGGCGGCTTCGGCTGGCACATGGTGGAGCGGCTGGCCGAGCGGCTCGCCGTCCGCCCGGCGCCGGGCGGCAAATGCATAGAGGCGGCGTGGGCGGCGCCGGCGGGGTGACCCCTCCGAGCGCCGCGCACACCGCCCCGGCGGTCAGCTCCAGCTGGCGTGCAGCGGCTTGCCCTCGGCGTAACCGGCGGCGGACTGGATGCCGACGACGGCCTTCTCCTCGAACTCGGCGAGCGAGTTGGCACCGGCGTACGTGCAGGACGAGCGGACGCCCGCGATGATCGAGTCGATCAGGTCCTCGACGCCCGGACGCTGCGGGTCGAGGAACATCCGCGAGGTGGAGATGCCCTCCTCGAACAGCGCCTTGCGGGCGCGGTCGTAGGAGGACTCGTCGGAGGTCCGGTTCTTCACGGCGCGCGCCGACGCCATGCCGAAGGACTCCTTGTAGGCGCGCCCCTGGGCATCGTGCTGCAGGTCGCCCGGGGACTCGTAGGTCCCGGCGAACCACGAACCGATCATCACGTTCGACGCGCCGGCGGCGAGCGCCATGGCGACGTCGCGCGGGTGGCGGACGCCACCGTCGGCCCAGACGTGCTTGCCGTACTTCTTGGCCTCGGCGGCGCACTCCAGGACGGCGGAGAACTGCGGGCGGCCGACGCCGGTCATCATGCGCGTGGTGCACATGGCGCCGGGTCCGACACCGACCTTGATGATGTCCGCGCCGGCCTCGATGAGGTCCTTGACGCCCTCGGCGGCGACGATGTTGCCCGCCACGATCGGGACCTGCGGGTCGAGCGCGCGCACGGTCCTGATCGCGCTGATCATCGACTCCTGGTGGCCGTGGGCCGTGTCGATGACGAGGGTGTCGACGCCCGCGTCCAGCAGCTGCTTGGCCTTGCCCGCCACGTCGCCGTTGATGCCGACGGCGGCGGCGATGCGGAGCTTGCCCTCGGCGTCGGTGGCCGGGGTGTAGAGCGTGGCACGCAGGGCGCCGGTGCGGGTCAGGATGCCGGCGAGCTTGCCGTCCTTGTCGACCGCGGGGGCGTAGCGGCGGTTGGCGCCGTCCAGCTTGTTGAAGGCGTCGCGCGGGTCGATGTCCGCGTCGAGCAGCAGCAGGTCCTTGGACATGACCTCGGACAGCTGCGTGAAGCGGTCGACACCGGTCAGGTCCTGGTCGGTGACGACACCGACGGGGCGCAGCTCGTCGTCGACGACGACACCGGCGTTGTGCGCGCGCTTGGGCAGCAGCGCCAGGGCGTCGGCGACGGTCTGGGTCGGCGCGAGGACGATCGGGGTGTCGAGCACCAGGTGACGGGTCTTCACCCAGGAGATGACCTCGGTGACGACCTCGATCGGGATGTCCTGGGGAATGACGACGAGTCCGCCGCGGCGCGCCAGCGTCTCGGCCATGCGTCGTCCGGCGATGGCGGTCATGTTGGCGACGACCAGCGGGATCGTGGTGCCCGTGCCGTCCGGCGACGAGAGGTCCACGGCCTGGCGGGAGCCGACGGCGCTCCGGCTCGGCACCATGAAGACGTCGTCGTACGTCAGGTCGTACGCGGGCTTGATGTCATTGAGGAAACGCACGTGCGGACATCCCAGTCGGTAGAAGGGGTCCCCGGGAGGATCCCTCCGGGGCACAAAGCACGTACTTCATTTTCCCATGGAGCCGTCCGATCCGTCTCCGGGCCGAACGTCCCAAGGTCAGGCACCCCGCTTGGATGATCATCCCAGCGCGAGCAGCACGGTGACGGCGGACGCCTGCGCGAAGACCTCCCGCGCGATGTCCCACTGCCCCGGCTGCCGCTCCTCGAACCGCTCCCAGCCGCGGACCACCAGGACAAGGGCGCCCTCGGCCTCGGGCAGCTGTCCCGGGTCGCCCAGGGCGTCGGCGAGGGCGTCCCAGTTCCGCCCGAACCACCCGGGCAGGCCGAGAGCGGCGGCGCAGCGGTCCATGAAGGCCGCCTTGTCCACGATCCCGTCCAGGTCCAGGACGCGCACGGTCCAGTCGGCCGGGGACGCGGGGAGACTGCCCGTCCCGCTCATCGCAGCACCGCCTTGAACGACTCGTAGTGGTCATCGGTGTAGTACGTCTCCCCGCCGCTCCCGGTGACGATGCGCCGGGCCCCGCGGTCGCGCTCGCCCGGGGTGCGCACGGTGTACTCGTGGTAGTAACCGCGCTGGTGGCGGGGCAGCTCCCGCTCGAAGTTCCCGAAGACGCTGCCGTCCTTCTCGTACGGGAAGGGCCCGCCGTCGTCGATGAGCTCCAGTGTGCGTCGCGCCTCGGCGGGCAGCCGGGCCTCCGCCACGGTCGCCATGCCCGCGGCCCAGGCGGGCGTCCCGGTGCCCGTTCCGTCCGAGCCGGCGCACCCGCCGAGCAGCAGGCCGAGACAGCAGACAAGGGCGCCGAGCAGCAGCCGGAGGGAACGCATGGCCACGATGCTGCCACGATCAAGCCCCTCCGGCGATCGAGGAGCGGGGTCCGGGGCGGCGCCCCGAGACCTCAGCCCCGGTCCGGAGTCACACCCCGTCCGGGTCGGCCCGCTGCAGCGCGGGCTTGGGCGCGGACCCGGCGGTCAGCAAGAAGTCAGCCGCGGCGGTGTCGGTGACGAGGCTGGTCACCAGCCCCGACCGCAGCACCGCGTCGATGGCGGCAGCCTTCCGCTGCCCGCCCGCGATGGCCACGACCTCCGGTATCCGCCGCAGCCGGTCCGCCTCGACGGTGATGCACCGCTCCCCCAGGTCACGCCCGACCCGGCGCCCCTGCGCGTCGAAGAGGTGCGCGGACATCTCGGCGGCGACGCCGAGGGACGCGTAGTGCGCGCGCTCCTCGTCGCTGAGCATGTCGTGCACGGTCGAGATGCCGGGCTCCCACGAGCCGATCGACACACACGCCACGGTGACCTTGTCGAAGTACTCGAAGGCCCGCGCGATCCCCGTCTGGTCACGCAGCGCGGCCGCGGTGGCCGCGTCCGGCAGCAGCATGGGGGCGTAGATCGGGTGGGCGTCGCCGCCCGACACCTGCGCGGCACGGCGCACGGCCTCGACGGAGCCGCGCTCCGCGGTCCCGGCGTCGTACACCCCCGTCAACTGCACGACGGTGCACGGCGGGAGCCGGTCGAGGGCCGCGGCCATGTGGATGGTGGAGCGGCCCCAGGCGAGGCCGAGGACATCGCCCTCGGTCACCAGTTCGCCGAGCAGATCCGCGGCGACCTCGCCGAGGTTCTCGGGGTCGGGCGACTCCTCCGCCTCGGCCGGCGACTCGACGACGACCGCGTGCCGCAGACCGTAGCGGGCGCGCAACGCGTCGGAGCGCTCGGCGTCCAGCTCGGCCGGGACCCGGATCTCGATCCGTACGAGATCTCGTTCGAGGGCGGTCTCCAGGACCCGGGCCACCTTGAAGCGGCTGACGCCGAACTCCTCGGCGATCTGGATCTTGGACTTGCCCTCTAGGTAGAAGCGACGGGCCATGGCCGCCGCCTGCACCAGCTCCGCGGGTCCCATCCGCAGGGCTGACCGACCCGCCGATGATGCGGACACGGCGATCTCCTCACTGCTCTTCTGCACGACTCACTGCGTTCACAACCTGGATACGCCGTTCATCCTTGCAGATCCGGCGGGCTTGATCAGCCCTGATGAAAGCCGTTCACGTATCTGTGGCTCAGTGGCCGCACGCCCAGGCGGCCGAAGCGGTGGCGCTCTCGGCCTGCGTGCGCAATGCACGTACCGCCTCTGCCGGGTCCTTCGCCCCGTATACCGCCGATCCGGCGACGAAGACGTCGGCCCCGGCCTCGGCGCACCGCTCGATCGTCGACGCGGAGACGCCGCCGTCGACCTGGAGCCACAGCTCCAGTCCGTGCTTCGCGATCAGCTCACGGGTGCGCCGGATCTTCGGCAGCATGATGTCGAGGAACGCCTGCCCGCCGAAACCGGGCTCCACGGTCATGATCAGGAGCATGTCCAGCTCGGGGAGCAGGTCCTCGTACGGCTCGATGGGCGTCGCCGGCTTGAGGGCCATGGACGCGCGGGCCCCCTTGGCGCGGATCTCGCGGGCGAGGCGGACCGGGGCGGCGGCGGCCTCGGCGTGGAAGGTGACGGAGCCGGCCCCCGCTTCGACGTACTGGGGAGCCCACCGATCGGGGTTCTCGATCATCAGATGGCAGTCCAGCGGGGTGTCCGTCGCACGCGCCAGGGACTCTACGATCGGCACCCCCAGCGTGAGGTTCGGGACGAAGTGGTTGTCCATGACGTCGACATGGAGCCAGTCGGCGCCCTCGACGGCCTTGGCCTCGTCGGCAAGGCGGGCGAAGTCCGCGGACAGGATGCTGGGGTTGATCTGAGCCATGCACCAAGCCTGCCATGCCCGGCACCCGTTGCCCGCCCCGGTCCGTACCAGGGCCTGATAACGATGCCGAGCCGTGCCCTTCCGTGCCGTGCCGGGCGCGCGCGGACCTCAGCCGGTGCGCCGGATCAGCGCCAGGTACATCGCGTCCGTGCCGTGCAGATGCGGCCACAGCTGGACGTCCGGGCCGTCCCCGAGCCCGGGCACGCCCTCCATCATCGGCCGCGCGTCGATGAGTTCGGCCCCGTCGACCGACTTCAGCACGTCGTCGACGACGGCCCGCGTCTCGGCCAGGTGCGGGGAGCACGTGGCGTATCCGACGACGCCGCCGACGCGCACGGACTCAAGTGCCGTACGCAGCAGGGACCGTTGCAGCGGGGCGAACCCGTCCAGGTCCTCCGGGCGACGCCGCCAGCGCGCCTCGGGGCGGCGGCGCAGGGCGCCGAGCCCGGTGCAGGGCACGTCCATCAGGACCCGGTCGAACGTGCCGGGGTTCCACGGGGGACGCGTGCCGTCCGCGGCGATCACCTGGTACGGGCCCGGGTTCCCGTCGAGCGCCTTCGCGACGAGCCCGGCCCGGTGCGGCTGCTTCTCGGAGGCGAGCAGCGTCGCCCCGCGCCCGGCGGCGAGCCCGGCCAGCATCGCGGCCTTGCCGCCGGGGCCCGCGCACCCGTCCAGCCACTTCTCGTCCGGCCCCTCCAGCGGAGCGTTCGCGAGCGCGAGCGCGACGAGCTGGCTGCCCTCGTCCTGCACACCGGCCAGGCCGGACCGCACGACGTCGAACGAGCCCGGCTCGCCGCCCTCGGTGAGCCGCACGGCGTACGGGGACCAGCGGCCGGGCAGCCCGGATTCCTCGCCCACCTCGGCGAGCACGGCCTCGGCCGTGGTCCGTCCGGGCCGCGCCACGAGCGTCACCTCGGGCCGCTCGTTGTCGGCCTCCAGCAGGTCCTCGATCCCGGCGCGGCTGCCGCCCAGGGAGTCCCAGAGCGCCGAGACGACCCATCGCGGATGCGAATGCACCACGGCGAGATGGTCCTCGGGGTCCTCGTCGTACGCCGGCGCGACCCGCTCCAGCCAGGCGTCGAGATCGTGCTGCGAGACCTTGCGCAGCACGGCGTTGACGAACTTGGCCCGCCCGTCGCCGAGCACCACCCGCGCCAGCTCCACGGACGCGGACACCGCGGCGTGGGTGGGGATGCGGGTGCCGAGCAGCTGGTGCACCCCGAGGTTCAGCACGTCGAGGACCGGCGGGTCGACCTCGCGCAGCGGCCGGTCGATGCAGGCCGCCACGATCGCGTCGTAGGTGCCCTGGCGGCGCAGCGTCCCGTACACGAGCTCGGTGGCGAGAGCGGCGTCCCGCGCGTCGAAGTCGCCCTTCGCGCGGGCCTTGCGCAGCAGCGGGGGCAGCACGAGGTTCGCGTACGCGTCCCGCTCGTCGACCGCGCGCAGCGCCTCGAAGGCGAGGATCCGCACGGGGTCCTTCTTCGGGCGGCGGTGGGGCTTGCCGGGCCTGCCCGGGCGACGGTTCGGCTGCGACGAGGTCGGCTGGTCGTTCAAAGGTGCTCCGCTGGTGGGATCGTACGGGCGGTACGCAGAGGTCGTACGCCGAGGTGAACCCTCTCAGCGTACGACCCGGCCTCCGCAGGGGCGCCCGCGGGCCTCAGCCCAGGCGCTCGCCGGACCCGATGCGCACCCCGCGCGCCCAGTCGGCGGCGGCCATCGGCTTCTTGCCCTGGGCCTGCACCCACAGCAGCTCGACGGCGTGCGAGCCGGTGCCCACGTACAGGTTCTTCTTGCCGACGCCCAGCTCGCCCGGCGCCAGGTCCGTGTGGTCGGGCGCGAGCACCGCGGTGCGCACCTTCAGGCGCTCGCCGCGGAACTCGGTCCAGGCGCCGGGGGCCGGAGTGCAGCCGCGCACCACGCGGTCGACGCGCAGCGCGGGCGCGTTCCAGTCGATCCGGGCGTCCTCGACGGTGATCTTCGGGGCGAGCGAGACGCCGTCGGCGGGCTGCGGCACGGCCTGGAGCGAGCCGTCCTCGATGCCGTCCATCGTCGCGACGAGCAGCCCGGCGCCCGCGAAGGCGAGCCGGGTCAGCAGATCGCCGCTGGTGTCGGTGGACCGGACCGCCTCGGTCACGGTGCCGTACACGGGGCCGGAGTCCAGCCCCTCCTCGATGAGGAAGGTGGACGCCCCGGTGATCTCGTCGCCCGCCATGACCGCGTGCTGCACGGGCGCCGCACCGCGCCAGGCGGGCAGCAGCGAGAAGTGCAGATTGACCCAGCCGCGGGTCGGCACGTCGAGGGCGGTCTTCGGCAGCAGCGCCCCGTACGCGACGACGGGGCAGCAGTCGGGGCCGATCTCGCGCAGCCGGGCGAGGAACTCCTCGTCGCGCGGCTTGGCGGGCTTGAGCACCTCGATGCCGGCCTCCTCGGCCCGCTCCGCGACCGGGCTCGCGACCAGGCGGCGGCCGCGCCCCGCGGGGGCGTCGGGCCGGGTGACGACGGCGGCGATCTCGTGCCGGTCGGAGGCGATCAGGGCGTCCAGAGCGGGAACGGCGACCTCGGGGGTGCCGGCGAAGACGAGCTTCATCGGTGGCTAACGGCCTCTCGGGGCAGGGTCACGGGCAGCGCACCAGTCTATGGCGATGCTTCATGGGGCACACATGGGGCGCACGCCTGAACGTGCGCCCTGCGCATATGCGGATACGCCGGAACAGCGTGACCCCTCACTGAATGGCGCGTTGGTCAAGAAAGAGTTGACCAACCAATGGGCCGTGATCACTCGATCGTCAGCGCAGGCTGACGCTCGCTGCGATCGCGTCCCCATCCTTTTCATCGCCGGTTCGAGAGGCTTGTCAATGGCCGACCACGCAACCCACGACGCCCAGGCACGGGCCACCCTGCACCTCCTGGTACGGGACATCGAGCGGGTCCGCCGCCAGGTGGACGCGCTGCGCACCCTCACCGCGCAGCTCGGCAACGTCTACCGCCCGCGCCGCTCCGGCCCCTCCGCGGGGTTCGTCGTCTACGGGAGGGCGCCCGCCCCGACCGTCCGTCTCGCCCAGGAACTGCGGGACAGCGTCGAGACCCTGGTGACCGCCGCCGTGGACTTCGACCGTTCGCTGGGTTTCTCGTGGGACGCGGTGGGCTCCGCGCTCGGGGTGACCAAGCAGGCGGTGCACCGTCGGTACGGGGCCCGCAGGGCGGCCACGCAGGCCGCGGCGGACGCCGAGCGCGCCACGGACAGTCCCGCGCCGACCCGCCCCGCCCTGCCGCTGGGCGCCGGACCGCTGCCGTCGGTGCCCGCGGCCCGCTCGATGCCGACCCAGCCGACCGCGGGCAGCACGGGCCTGCGGGACGAGGCGCGGCCGAGCGCCTTCCCCGGTCCGCGCAACGGCTGAGCCGACATCCGACTGCCTCCCCGCATCGCACGTCCGGGGAGGCAGAGGCATGTCGGCGTCTGATCAGCCGATGTCGAGGGGGTCCACCCGGATCCGCACCGGCTCGATCCCGCCGCGCGCCATCCGCGCCGCCTGAGCCTGCTTGAGGGCACGGGCCAGCGCCGCGCCACTGCCCGGCGGCACCCGCACCAGCACCCGCTCCCACTGCTCCCCGGCCGGTGGCGCCCCCGGCCGCCGGGCGGCTCCCGGACCGGCCTCGGGCACCGGCACAGGTCCGAGCACCTCCGCGTCCGCGGGCAGTTCGACCGCGCCGAGAAACCCGTGCAGGGCTTCCGGGGTCCCGCTCACCGACGCCATCCGGGACACCGGCGGGAACCCCAGCTCGGCCCGGTCGGCGAGCTCGCGCACCGCGTGCCCCACCGGATCCCAGCGCACCAGGGCCTGCACGGGCCGCAGCGTCGGCTCCGCCATGATCACCACGGTGCCTCCCGCCTCCTGGGGCCGGACCAGCGCCGACGCGGCGATCCAGCGGCGCAGCGCGTCCTCCCCCGCCCGCAGATCGGGCCGCCCGAGCATGGCCCACCCGTCGAGCAGCAGCGCCGCGGCGTACCCGCCCTCGGCGACGGGCTCGGCGCCCGGTGTGCTGACGACCAGCGCGGGCGCGCCCGACACCGTGTCGAGCACCTGCTCACGGCCCGATGTCCGCACCGGCACCGTGGAGAAGGCCCGGCCGAGCTCCTCGGCGGTGCGCCGCGCTCCGACGACCTGGGCGCGCAACCGGGAGCCGCCGCACTCGGCGCAGTGCCAGTTCGCCTCGTCCCGGCCGCACCAGCCGCAGGCCAGCACACCGGTCGCCTCCCGCGCCTCCAGCGGGCCCGCGCAGTGCCGGCACCGGGCGGGCTCCCGGCACCGCTGACAGGCCAGGCGCGGCACATATCCGCGCCGTGGCACCTGCACGAGCACCGGCCCGTCGCGCAGGGCGGTCCGCGCCACGTCCCAGGCGATGCTCGGCAGCCGGGCGGCACGGGCGGCCTCGTCGCGGGCGACGTCCAGGTCTCCCACGGTCCGTACCAGCGGGGCCACCCGCCGCACGGCGTCCCGGGGCGCGGCGACAGCGGCGGCCCAGCCGCTGCGCACGAGCTGCGCGGCCTCGACCGTGCAGCTCCAACTCCCCAGCAGGAAGGCGCACTTGTCCCGGGCGGCCCGCAGTTCGAGGACCTCCCGTACATGCGGGAAGGGCGCATGGTCGTCGCTGTGATGGGAGTCCCCGTCGTCCCACACCACGACCAGCCCCGGATCGCGCACGGGAGCGAACATGGCGGCCCGGGTCCCCACCACGGCCCGCACGGCCCCCCGCCGCACGGCGAGCCACTCCTGGTACCGGCGCTGCTGCCCGGCGTCGGCGGTCAGCAGGGCGTGCTGCCCCTCCCCCAGCGCCTCGCGCAGCGCGGCGTCGACCCGCGCCGCGAGCCGCACGGTCGGCACCACCACGAGCGCCCCGCGCCCCGATGCCAGGGTCGCCTGCACGGCCCGCGCGATCTCCGCGGCCCACTCGGGCCCGGGCAGCGCGGTCCACACGGCGCGCGGAGCGCCTCCGGCGGCGAGGGACGTCAGCAGATCGGCGCCCCGTTCGTACCGCTGCCAGGAGCCGGGCTCGGGCGCGGGCGGGGCCGGCGGCGGTGCCGGGAACTCGCGGGCCTCGGCCTTGGCATGCCGGGGCGGGACCGCGAGCTGCAGCACGTCCGCGAGGCTCCCCGCGTACCGGTCGGCCACGGCCCGGGTCAGTCCCAGCAGTGCGGCGTCGAGCACCGGCTCGGGCGACAGCACCTGCGCCAGAGCGGCCAGGGGGCCCTGGTACTCGGCCTCGGCGACCCGCTCGACCAGGAACCCGTCGATCAGGCCGCCGCCCTCGCGCCGCCCGTCCCGCACGTTCTTCGCACCCGCGCCGAACCGCACCCGCACCCGCACTCCGGGCTGCGCGACGGCGTCCAGTTCCTCCGGGACCGCGTACTCGAAGTACCGGTCGAGATGCAGCACTCCCTTGTCGACGAGCACCCGCGCCACCGGCAGTTCCTTGGCGAGCGCCGCCCCCCGCCAGGTCCGCGGCTTCGCCTTCGGCGCCTTCGCCCTGCGCACGCTCTTCCGGATGAACGCAAGCTGCTCCGGCTCGCCGCCGGCGGGCTCCTCGGGCGTGTCGTTCTCGCTGCTCACAGGTGCATTCCTACCAGAGGGGACCGACAGCGAACGGCCTGGGAAAACGCCGGGGCCCGGCCCTCCCGAAGGAGAGCCGGGCCCGCGGAGGTCAGCCGCCCGGGACTTACAGCCCCGCGGCCTTGCGCAGCGCGTCCACCCGGTCCGTCTTCTCCCAGGTGAAGTCGGGCAGCGCGCGCCCGAAGTGGCCGTAGGCGGCCGTCTGGGAGTAGATCGGGCGGAGCAGGTCGAGGTCACGGATGATCGCGGCCGGGCGGAGGTCGAAGACCTCACTGATCGCGGCCTCGATCTTGTCCGTGTCGACGGTGTTCGTGCCGAAGGTCTCCACGAAGAGACCGACCGGCTCGGCCTTGCCGATCGCGTACGCGACCTGGACCTCGCAGCGCGCGGCGAGACCGGCGGCCACCACGTTCTTGGCGACCCAGCGCATCGCGTACGCGGCGGAGCGGTCGACCTTGGACGGGTCCTTGCCGGAGAAGGCGCCGCCGCCGTGCCGGGCGTAGCCGCCGTACGTGTCGATGATGATCTTGCGGCCGGTGAGGCCGGCGTCGCCCATCGGGCCGCCGATCTCGAAGCGGCCGGTCGGGTTGACCAGCAGGCGGTAGCCCTCGGTCTCCAGCTTGATGCCGTCCTCGAGGAGGGCCTTCAGCTCGGGCTCGACGACGAACTCGCGGATGTCGGGGGCGAGCAGCGAGTCCAGGTCGATGTCCGACGCGTGCTGCGAGGAGACGACGACCGTGTCGAGGCGGACGGCCTTGTCGCCGTCGTACTCGATGGTGACCTGGGTCTTGCCGTCGGGACGCAGGTAGGGGATCGTGCCGTTCTTGCGGACCTCGGAGAGGCGGCGCGACAGGCGGTGCGCGAGGTGGATCGGGAGCGGCATCAGCTCCGGCGTCTCGTCGCACGCGTAGCCGAACATCAGGCCCTGGTCGCCCGCGCCCTGCTTGTCGAGCTCGTCCTCGTCGCCCTCGACACGCTTCTCGTACGCCGTGTCGACGCCCTGCGCGATGTCGGGGGACTGCGAGCCGATGGAGACGGAGACGCCGCAGGAAGCGCCGTCGAAGCCCTTCTTCGAGGAGTCGTAGCCGATCTCGAGGATCTTCTCGCGCACGAGCTGCGCGATCGGCGCGTACGCCTTGGTGGTGACCTCGCCGGCCACGTGCACGAGGCCCGTGGTGATCAGCGTCTCGACGGCGACGCGGGACGTGGGGTCCTCGCGCAGCAGCGCGTCGAGAATGGTGTCGCTGATCTGGTCAGCGATCTTGTCGGGGTGACCCTCGGTCACGGACTCCGAGGTGAACAGGCGACGGGACACAACGCTCCCTGTGGTTGCAGCGGCTGCTGGCTGATCATTGATGGACTGCCGGGGGCTGCGCCCGGCGGCGTCCGAGACCAGTTTATCGGTCACGCTCGGCCGCCGGACCCCGCGTCTCGCCACTTGGGAGCGCTGTGACCTGCGACACCGCATTCTGCGATACGACGATCGGTCTCCGGAAGACCATGGAGCGCCCGAAATTGCCGAGTTTCCAGGGATTCGGGGCGCCCGAAGGGGCGAACGTGGTTTTTCCCTCACTCCGGAGGCGGGGCCGGTTTCACCCGGATTTCATCCGGCGTTGTCCGCCGGGGCGACGCGACGGACGACCTCGTCCCAGATCCGGTCGGCGAGCGCTTCCTTCGGGCCGTGCGGGACCTGCGCCTCGCTGCCGTCGGCGCCCAGGATCACGGCCTCGTTCTCCTCGGAGCCGAAGGTCTTGCGCTCCCCGACCTCGTTGACGACGAGCAGGTCGCAGCCCTTGCGGGCGAGTTTGGCGCGGCCGTTGGCGAGTACGTCGTCGGTCTCCGCGGCGAAGCCGACGACCACCTGGCCGGGTCGCGGCCGGTCGGCGGAGACCTCGGCGAGGATGTCCGGATTGCGGACGAGCGCGATCGGGGCGGGCTCCTCGCCGTCCTTCTTCTTGATCTTGCCGCTCGCGTACACCTCGGGGCGGAAGTCGGCGACGGCCGCGGCCATGACGACCGCGTCGGCGTCGGCGGCGGCCTTGAGGACCGCCTCGCGCAGCTGCACGGCCGTGCCCACGTGGACGACGTCGACGCCCGCCGGGTCGGGCAGGGCCGCGTTGGCGGACAGCAGGGTGACGCGGGCCCCGCGGGCGGCCGCCGTGCGGGCGAGTGCGTAGCCCTGCTTGCCGGAGGAGCGGTTGCCGAGGAAGCGGACCGGGTCGAGGGGCTCGCGGGTGCCGCCGGCGCTGACGACGACGTGCTTGCCGGCCAGGTCGGACACGGCCGCGTCGGCACCGCGCGCCAGCACCCGGCGGACGTACTCGAAGATCTCCGCCGGGTCCGGGAAGCGGCCCTTGCCGGTGTCGACGCCGGTCAGGCGCCCGACCGCGGGCTCGATGACGAGGGCGCCGCGGCGGCGCAGGGTGGCGACGTTCTCCTGGGTCGCCGGGTGCTCCCACATCTCGGTGTGCATGGCGGGTGCGAAGACGACCGGACAGCGGGCGGTGAGCAGGGTGTTCGTGAGGAGGTCGTCGGCGAGGCCGTGGGCCGCCTTGGCGAGCATGTCGGCGGTGGCCGGGGCGACGACCACGAGGTCGGCGTGCTGGCCGATCCGGACGTGCGGGACCTCGTGGACGGAGTCCCAGACCTCGGTGGAGACCGGGTTGCCGGACAGGGCCGACCAGGTCGCGGCGCCGACGAAGTGCAGCGCCGAGTCCGTGGGGACGACGCGCACGTCGTGGCCGGACTCGGTGAGGCGTCGCAGCAGTTCACACGCCTTGTAGGCGGCGATTCCGCCACTCACCCCCAGGACGACCTTGGGCTTGTCCACTGTCCGTGCCTCCCCGCACTCGAAAACGTACGACTCCATGACACACCACAGGCCCGGCAGGAGCACTGCCGGGCCTGTGGTGACGCGAACCGGGTGTTACTGAGCCGGGCCCTCGATGGCCTCGGACGTCAGCAGACCCGCGTTGATCTCACGAAGGGCGATCGAGAGCGGCTTCTCGTGGACGTGGGTGTCCACCAGCGGGCCGACGTACTCGAGCAGGCCTTCACCGAGCTGCGAGTAGTACGCGTTGATCTGACGCGCGCGCTTGGCGGCGTAGATGACCAGGCTGTACTTCGAGTCGGTTGCCTCGAGAAGCTCATCAATCGGCGGGTTGATGATGCCCTCGGGCGCGGTGATGGAAGAGGACACGCTCTGCCTTCCGATGGGTAAAGACTGGGGTGAGAACTACGGTGAAGATCAAACAACTTTCATCAAGGCTAGCAGCTCACGCGCCACGTCCTCGACGGAGGTGTTGACCAGGGTGGTGTCGAACTCCGCTTCGGCGGCCAGTTCCACCTTGGCGGCCGCGAGCCGGCGCTCGATGACCTCTGGCGCCTCGGTGCCGCGCCCGGTGAGCCGGCGGACCAGCTCCTCCCAGCTCGGCGGGGCGAGGAAGACCAGCTGCGCCTCGGGCATCGACTCGCGGACCAGGCGCGCGCCCTGCAGATCGATCTCGAGGAGGACGGGCTCGCCCGCCTCGAGGCGCTCGAGGACGGCGCGGCGCGGGGTGCCGTAGCGGTTTCCCGCGAATTCGGCCCACTCAAGGAGCTCGCCGTTGGCGATCAGCTTGTCCATCTCCTCGTCGGTGACGAAGAAGTAGTGGACACCGTGCTGCTCGCCGGGGCGCGGCTTGCGGGTCGTCGCCGACACCGAGAGCCAGACCTCGGGGTGTTCCTTGCGCATATGGACGACGACCGTGCTCTTGCCGACCCCGGAGGGGCCGGAGAGCACGGTCAGCCGCGGACGTTCACTCATGCAGCGATTATTCCAGTTGTTCCGGAGTGCCCGGACCAGCCCTCGGGCCGGCCAGTGGCGCTCAGGCTCCGGTGCTGCCGAACTCGCGCTCCAGGGAGGCGATCTGGTTGGAACCGAGACCGCGCACCCGGCGGGATTCGGAGATCCCGAGACGCTCCATGATCTGCTTGGCGCGGACCTTGCCCACGCCCGGCAGGGACTCGAGGAGGGCGGAGACCTTCATCTTGCCGATGACGTCGTTCTCCTGGCCCTGCTTGATGACCTCGTGGAGGGAGGCGCCGGAGTGCTTGAGTCGATTCTTCACCTCGGCCCGCTCCCGGCGAGCCGCGGCGGCCTTTTCGAGCGCGGCTGCGCGCTGTTCAGGGGTAAGGGGCGGAAGAGCCACGCCTACGTCACCTCGGATGTCGAACTTGTCGGATACGGACCGGTGAGGAACCTAGTAGCCCCACACCTGGGGAGCAACGAGCAACGCGCTCGCCCGTTCGCTCTCGACGGAGACTAGCGGCCAAGGCCGTCCGAGTCAGCGAGAACAGCGGAAAAGTCCTGGTCAGCCTCGCTCGAGCTGTGCATTTCAGACATAACGACCAGTAATCCGGTCAGGATTCGGACGCGAGGCCCAAGGTCGGCACGGAGTGCCACCCCCGGGTACCCCTCATCAGGCGTCCGCGACCGCCTCGCGCACCTCGTCCGCGAACCGCACGGCCGCGTCCCGCAGCGCGGTCACGGACGGCCCCGCCTTGAGGACTCCCCGGCTCACGTTCGGTACGACGTTGCGCGCGGCCGCGCCGAACACCGTGGGGAGATCGGCGGCCGTGGCGCCCTGCGCGCCGATGCCGGGCGCGAGGAGCGGACCGTTGATGTCCAGCTCGTACGAGGACAGGTCCCCGAGGGTCGCGCCGACGACCGCGCCGAAGGAGCCCATGGGGCTCTCCCCCGCGTTCTCCTCGGCCAGGTGCGCGAGCATGGTCGCGCCCACGTTGCGGCCGTCCGCGCGTACGGCGTGCTGGACCTCGCCGCCCTCCGGGTTGGAGGTGAGCGCGAGGACGAAGAGGCCCGCGCCGGACTCGCGCGCGAGGTCGACGGCCGGCTTCAGGGACCCGTAGCCGAGGTACGGGGACACCGTCAGCGCGTCCGAGAACAGCGGGGAGTCCTTGTGCAGGAAGGTCTCCGCGTACGCGGCCATGGTGGAGCCGATGTCGCCGCGCTTGGCGTCCATGACGACGAGGGTGCCCGCGGCCCGCAGATCGGCGACCGCGCGCTCCAGGACGGCGACGCCGCGCGAGCCGAACCGCTCGAAGAACGCCGACTGCGGCTTCACGACGGCGACGGTGTCGGCCAGCGCCTCGACGGTCGTGCGGGTGAAGGACTCCAGGCCGGCGATGTCGTCGTTCAGGCCCCAGGAGGAGAGCAGGGCGGCGTGCGGGTCGATGCCGACGCAGAGCGGGCCGCGCTCGTCCATGACACGGCGCAGGCGGGCGCCGAAGGGTTCCAGTGCGGTCATGCGGCTTCCGCCTTCTTCACATCGGCGCCGATCGCGTCGGCGAGCGTGGTGTACGGGGAGTTGTTCAGGCGGGCGGCGAGGCCCTTGTGGATCGCGCGGGCGTAGAACGGGCCCTCGTAGATGAAGGCCGAGTAGCCCTGGATGAGCGTGGCGCCGGCGAGGATGCGCTGCCAGGCGTCCTCGGCGTTCTCGATGCCTCCGACGCCCACGAGGGTGATCCGGTCCCCCACGCGCGCGTAGAGGCGCCTGAGGACCTCCAGGGAGCGTTCCTTGAGGGGAGCGCCGGACAGGCCGCCGGTCTCGTTCACGACGTCGCCCTTGGTGGCGAGGCCCTCGCGCTTGATGGTGGTGTTCGTGGCGATGATGCCGTCCAGGCCGAGTTCGACGGCGAGGTCGGCGACCGCGTCGATGTCCTCGTCGGCAAGGTCGGGCGCGATCTTCACGAGCAGCGGGACGCGGCGCGCGCGCACGGTGCGGTCGGCGGCCTCGCGCACGGCGGTCAGCAGCGGGCGCAGCGCCTCGGTGGCCTGGAGGTTGCGCAGGCCCGGGGTGTTGGGCGACGAGACGTTGACGACGAGGTAGTCGGCGAAGGCCGCGAGGCGCTCGGTGGACTTCACGTAGTCGCCGACGGCCTCCGCCTCGGGGACGACCTTGGTCTTGCCGATGTTCACGCCGACCGTGGTCCTGAACACCGGGTTACGGGAGGCCAGGCGGGCGGCGACGGCCAGCGAGCCCTCGTTGTTGAAGCCCATGCGGTTGATCAGGGCGCGGTCCGGGACGAGCCGGAAGAGGCGCTTCTTGGGGTTGCCGGGCTGCGGCTCACCGGTGACGGTGCCGATCTCGATGTGGTCGAAGCCGAGCATCGACATGCCGTCGATGGCGATGGCGTTCTTGTCGAAGCCCGCGGCGAGTCCGAAAGGACCGTGCATACGAAGACCGAGGGCCTCCGTGCGCAGCTCCTTGTAGCGGGGCGCGAGGGCGGCCGCCACGAAGGTGCGCAGAACGGGGGTGCGGGCCGCGAGGCGGATCCACCGGAAGGCCAGGTAGTGGGCCTTCTCGGGGTCCATGCGCTTGAAGACGAGGTTGAAGAACAGCTTGTACATGATGGTGTCCTCATGAAGAGGGGGACACCGTTTCCGGTGTCCCCCTCTTGGGTTGCTAGTCGCGGGCCGCGGTCAGGTGTTCCGCGTGTTCCTGCAGTGAACGGACGCCCACGTCACCGTGGTTGAGGGCGTCGATGCCCTGGACGGCGGCGGCGAGTGCCTGGACCGTCGTGAGGCACGGCACGGAGCGGGCCACCGCCGCCGTACGGATCTCGTAGCCGTCGAGGCGGCCGCCGGTGCCGTACGGGGTGTTGACGATGAGGTCGACGTCGCCCGCGTGGATCAGCTGGACGATCGTCTTCTCGCCGTTCGGGCCCTCGCCCTCGGACTGCTTGCGCACGATCGTGGCGTTGATGCCGTTGCGCTTGAGGACCTCGGCGGTGCCGGACGTGGCGAGCAGCTCGAAGCCGTGGGCGACGAGCTCGCGCGCCGGGAAGATCATCGAGCGCTTGTCGCGGTTGGCGACGGAGATGAACGCCCGGCCCTTCGTCGGCAGCGGCCCGTAGGCGCCTGCCTGCGACTTGGCGTACGCCGTGCCGAAGACGGAGTCGATGCCCATGACCTCGCCGGTGGAGCGCATCTCCGGGCCGAGGACCGTGTCGACGCCGCGGCCGTGGATGTCGCGGAAGCGCGACCACGGCATGACGGCCTCCTTGACGGAGATCGGCGCGTCGAGCGGCAGCGTGCCGCCGTCGCCGGTCTTCGGGAGCAGGCCCTCGGCGCGCAGCTCGGCGACAGTGGCGCCCAGCGAGATGCGGGCGGCGGCCTTCGCGAGCGGCACCGCGGTCGCCTTCGAGGTGAAGGGGACGGTGCGGGAGGCGCGCGGGTTGGCCTCGAGAACGTAGAGGATGTCCCCGGCCATGGCGAACTGGATGTTGATCAGGCCGCGCACTCCGACGCCCTTGGCGATGGCCTCGGTGGAGGCGCGCAGGCGCTTGATGTCGAAGCCGCCGAGCGTGATCGGGGGCAGGGCGCACGCCGAGTCGCCGGAGTGGATGCCGGCCTCCTCGATGTGCTCCATGACGCCGCCGAGGTAGAGCTCCTCGCCGTCGTACAGGGCGTCGACGTCGATCTCGATGGCGTCGTCGAGGAAGCGGTCGACGAGGACCGGCCGCGAGGGGCTGATCTCGGTGGACTCCTCGATGTACGCGGACAGGCGGGTCTCGTCGTAGACGATCTCCATGCCGCGGCCGCCGAGCACGTAGGACGGGCGGACCAGGACCGGGTAGCCGATCTCGTCGGCGATGGCCTTGGCCTCGGCGAACGTGGTGGCGGTGCCGTGCTTCGGGGCCGGGAGGCCGGCCTCGGCGAGCACCCGGCCGAAGGCGCCGCGGTCCTCGGCGGCGTGGATCGCCTCCGGGGAGGTGCCGACGACGGGCACGCCGTTGTCCTTGAGGGCCTGGGCGAGGCCGAGCGGGGTCTGGCCGCCGAGCTGGACGACGACGCCCGCGATCGGGCCCGCGAGGGACTCGGCGTGCACGATCTCCAGCACGTCTTCCAGCGTCAGCGGCTCGAAGTACAGGCGGTCGGACGTGTCGTAGTCCGTGGAGACCGTCTCCGGGTTGCAGTTGACCATCACGGTCTCGTAGCCCGCGTCGCTGAGCGCAAAGGAGGCGTGGACGCAGGAGTAGTCGAACTCGATGCCCTGGCCGATGCGGTTCGGGCCGGAGCCGAGGATGATCACCGCGGGCTTGGTGCGCTGCGCGACCTCGGTCTCCTCGTCGTACGAGGAGTAGAAGTACGGCGTCTTGGCGGCGAACTCGGCGGCGCAGGTGTCGACCGTCTTGTAGACCGGGCGCACCCCGAGGGCGTGCCGGACCTCGCGGACGACGTCCTCGCGCAGGCCGCGGATCTCGGCGATCTGGTGGTCGGAGAAGCCGTGGCGCTTGGCCTCGGCGAGCAGGGCCGCGTCGAGGCGCTCGGCCGCCGCGAGCTCGTCGGCGACCTCCTTGATCAGGAAGAGCTGGTCCACGAACCAGGGGTCGATCTTCGTGTAGTCGAAGATCTCCTCGGGCGTGGCGCCGGCCCGGATCGCCTCCATGACGGTGTTGATCCGGCCGTCGGTCGGTCGCACGGCCTCTTCGAGGAGCGCGGTCTTGTCACCGGTCTCACCGATGAAGGTGAACTGCGAGCCCTTCTTCTCCAGGGAGCGCAGGGCCTTCTGGAACGCCTCGGTGAAGTTGCGGCCGATGGCCATGGCCTCGCCGACCGACTTCATGGTCGTGGTGAGGGTGGAGTCGGCCTGCGGGAACTTCTCGAACGCGAAGCGCGGGGCCTTCACGACCACGTAGTCGAGCGTCGGCTCGAAGGAGGCCGGGGTCTTCTCCGTGATGTCGTTCGGGATCTCGTCCAGCGTGTAGCCGACGGCCAGCTTCGCGGCGATCTTGGCGATCGGGAAACCGGTGGCCTTCGACGCGAGCGCCGAGGAGCGCGAGACGCGCGGGTTCATCTCGATGACGATGATGCGGCCGTCGTCGGGGTTGATCGCGAACTGGATGTTGCAGCCGCCGGTGTCGACGCCGACCTCGCGGATGATCGCGATGCCGATGTCGCGCAGCCGCTGGTACTCGCGGTCGGTGAGCGTCATCGAGGGCGCGACGGTGATCGAGTCGCCGGTGTGCACGCCCATCGGGTCGAAGTTCTCGATGGAGCAGACGACCACGACGTTGTCGTTCTTGTCGCGCATCAGCTCCAGCTCGTACTCCTTCCAGCCGAGGATGGACTCCTCCAGGAGCACCTCGGTGGTCGGGGAGAGCGTCAGGCCCTGGCCGGCGATGCGGCGCAGCTCCTCCTCGTCGTGCGCGAAGCCGGAACCGGCGCCGCCCATGGTGAAGGAGGGGCGGACGACGACGGGGTAGCCGCCGAGCGTGTCGACGCCCTTGAGGACGTCGTCCATGGAGTGGCAGATGACCGAGCGGGCGGACTCGCCGTGCCCGATCTTCTTGCGGACCTCCTCCACGACGCCCTTGAAGAGGTCGCGGTCCTCGCCCTTGTTGATCGCCTCGACGTTGGCGCCGATGAGCTCGACGCCGTACTTCTCGAGGACGCCTTGCTCGTGCATGGAGATGGCCGTGTTGAGGGCCGTCTGACCACCGAGGGTCGGGAGCAGCGCGTCGGGGCGCTCCTTGGCGATGATCTTCTCGACGAACTCGGGGGTGATCGGCTCGACGTACGTGGCGTCGGCGATCTCCGGGTCGGTCATGATCGTCGCGGGGTTGGAGTTCACGAGGATGACCCGCAGGCCCTCGGACTTCAGGACGCGGCACGCCTGGGTGCCGGAGTAGTCGAACTCGGCGGCCTGGCCGATGACGATCGGGCCGGAGCCGATGACCAGGACGGACTGGATATCGGAGCGCTTAGGCACGCTGGCCCTCCATCAGGGAAACGAAGCGGTCGAACAGGTAGGCGGCGTCGTGGGGACCGGCCGCCGCCTCCGGGTGGTACTGGACGGAGAAGGCCGGCTGGTCGAGCAGCTGGAGGCCTTCGACGACCTGGTCGTTCAGGCAGACGTGGGAGACCTCGGCGCGGCCGAACTTGGTCTCGCTCACCTTGTCGAGGGGCGCGTCCACGGCGAAGCCGTGGTTGTGCGCGGTGACCTCGACCTTGCCGGTGGTGCGGTCCTGCACCGGCTGGTTGATGCCGCGGTGGCCGTACTTCAGCTTGTACGTGCCGAAGCCGAGGGCGCGGCCGAGGATCTGGTTGCCGAAGCAGATGCCGAACAGCGGCGTCTTGCGCTCCAGGACGGCGGTCATCAGCGCGACCGGTCCTTCGGCGGTGGCCGGGTCGCCCGGGCCGTTGGAGAAGAAGACACCGTCGGGGCTGACGGCGTAGACGTCCTCCGCGGTCGCCGTGGCAGGCAGCACGTGCACCTCGATGCCGCGCTCGGCCATGCGGTGCGGGGTCATGCCCTTGATGCCGAGGTCGACGGCGGCGACGGTGAACTTCTTCTCACCGACGGCCTGGACGACGTAGGCCTCCTTGGTGGCGACCTCCTCGTACAGGCTCAGGCCCTTCATGACGGGCTGGGCCTGGACCTTCTCGACGAGCTCGGCGTCGGCCGGGAGCGTCTCGCCGGAGAAGATGCCGGAGCGCATGGAGCCGCGCTCGCGCAGGTGGCGGGTGAGGGCGCGGGTGTCGATGCCGGAGATGCCGACGATGTTCTGGGCGACCAGCTCGTCGTCGAGCGAGCGCTTCGCGCGCCAGTTGGAGGGGATGCGGGCGGGGTCGCGGACGACGTACCCGGAGACCCAGATGCGGCTCGACTCGTCGTCCTCGTCGTTCCAGCCCGTGTTGCCGATCTGCGGGGCGGTGGCGACCACGATCTGGCGGTCGTACGACGGGTCGGTCAGGGTCTCCTGGTAGCCGGTCATGCCGGTGGAGAACACGGCCTCGCCGAAGGTCTCCCCCACGGCCCCGTAGGCGCGGCCGCGGAACACGCGGCCGTCCTCCAGGACGAGAACGGCGGGAACCTTGCTGGTTCCCCTGGTGGAGGTGGTCATCGTGCGGCGCCTTCCGTCGTGATGTGCGTGTCGATCATGTTGTTGATTGCGGTGACCCAGTCCGCCTGCTCGGCGGCGTGGTCGGAGCGGAAGCCGGAGTCGATCAGCTTGTCGCCGTGCACCCAGGTGACGATCAGCAGACCGCCCTCCGTGAGCACCTTGCCGGCGATGCCCTTGTCGAGCCGGGCCTCGCGCAGCGCCCGCGCCGGGACGAAGAAGTCGGCCGCTCCGGGGCGTACGACGTCCAGACCCTCGTCCGTCAGCGTCAGCTCGACGCGGCTGCGGGTACCGAGGCCGTGCGCCACGATGCGGTCGAGCCACTGCCCCGCGGTGGTGGAGCCGTGGTACCGGCCGCTCAGCTCAAGTTTCACCGGGCCGCGCCCACTCGGCGCGTCGGGCAGCGGCGGCAGGTCGCCCTGCAGGGTGCCGCGCCACTTCCAGCCCTGGCGCATCAGCCAGTAGACGAGCGCGATGAAGAGCAGCAGTCCGACGATCCAGCCGATGCGGTCGGCCCAGTCGGTCACGTCCGCCGACTTCTGTTCGGCGGCCAGGTGCAGCAGAGGTGTCACGCGAGCTTCCCGTCGGCGAGGGTGGCCTTGCCCCGCAGCCAGGTGTGGGTGACGCGCCCCGGCAGCTCACGGCCCTCGTAGGGGGTGTTGCGGCTGCGGGAGGCGAAGCCCGCGGGGTCAACGGCTCCACGGTAGTCGGCGTCGACGAGAACCAGGTTGGCGGGCTCACCTGCCGAGACGGGACGTCCATGGCCGGTGGCCTGCCCGATCTCGGCGGGCTTGACGGACATCCGGTCGGCGACGCCCGCCCAGTCGAGCAGGCCCGTCTCGACCATGGTCTGCTGCACCACGCCGAGCGCGGTCTCCAGGCCGACCATGCCCATGGCGGCGGCGGCCCACTCGCAGTCCTTGTCCTCGTGCGGGTGCGGGGCGTGGTCGGTGGCGACGATGTCGATCGTGCCGTCGGCGAGGGCCTCGCGCAGCGCCATGACGTCCTTCTCGGTGCGCAGCGGCGGGTTCACCTTGTAGACCGGGTTGTACGAGCGCACCAGCTCGTCGGTGAGGAGCAGGTGGTGCGGGGTGACCTCGGCGGTGACGTCGATGCCGCGGGACTTGGCCCAGCGCACGATCTCGACGGACCCGGCGGTCGACAGGTGGCAGATGTGCACCCGGGAGCCGACGTGCTCGGCGAGCAGCACGTCGCGGGCGATGATCGACTCCTCGGCGACGGCGGGCCAGCCGCCCAGGCCCAGCTCGGCGGAGACGGTGCCCTCGTTCATCTGGGCGCCCTCGGTGAGGCGGGGCTCCTGGGCGTGCTGGGCGACGACGCCGCCGAAGGCCTTCACGTACTCCAGGGCACGGCGCATGATCACGGCGTCGTGGACGCACTTGCCGTCGTCGGAGAAGACGGTGACGCCCGCGGCGGACTCGTGCATGGCGCCGAGCTCGGCGAGCTTGCTGCCCTCCAGGCCGACGGTGACGGCGCCGATGGGCTGCACGTCGCAGTAGCCGTGCTCCTGGCCGAGCCGGTAGACCTGCTCGACGACGCCGGCGGTGTCGGCGACCGGGAAGGTGTTGGCCATGGCGAACACGGCGGTGTAGCCGCCGGAGGCGGCGGCCTGCGTGCCGGTCAGGACGGTCTCGGAGTCCTCGCGGCCCGGCTCGCGCAGGTGGGTGTGCAGGTCCACGAGGCCCGGCAGGAGGATCTTGCCGTCGGCCTCGACGACCTCGGCGCCCTCGGCGGACAGGCCGGTGCCGACCTCGGCGATGACGGCACCGTCGATCAGGACGTCCTGCGGCTCGCCGCCGAGCACCTTCGCACCACGGATCAGGATCTTGCTCATGTTCTTACTTCTCCTCGGTACGAGAGTGGGTGACGGCAGGCTCGTTGCCGCCGAGCAGCAGGTAGAGGACGGCCATGCGGGTGTGGACACCGTTGGCGACCTGTTCGACGGCGGTGCAGCGGTCGGAGTCGGCGACCTCGGCGGTGATCTCCATGCCGCGGACCATCGGGCCGGGGTGCATCACGATGGCGTGCTCGGGCATCTTCGCCATGCGGTCGCCGTCGAGGCCGTAGCGGCGCGAGTACTCGCGCTCGGTCGGGAAGAACGCCGCGTTCATCCGCTCGCGCTGTACGCGGAGCATCATCACGGCGTCGGACTTGGGGAGCGTGGAGTCGAGGTCGTAGCTGACCTCGCAGGGCCAGGTCTCGACGCCGACGGGCAGCAGGGTGGGCGGCGCGACGAGGGTGACCTGGGCGCCGAGGGTGTGCAGCAGGTCGACGTTCGAGCGGGCGACGCGGCTGTGCAGGATGTCGCCGACGAGCGTGACGCGCCTGCCGTCGAGGCCCTTGCCGATCCCGGCGTCCGGGCCGACGAGGCGGCGGCGCATCGTGAAGGCGTCGAGGAGGGCCTGCGTGGGGTGCTGGTGGGTGCCGTCGCCCGCGTTGATGACCGGGGCGTCGATCCAGCCGGAGGTCGCGAGGCGGTAGGGGGCGCCGGACGCGCCGTGCCGGATGACGACGGCGTCGACGCCCATCGCCTCCAGGGTCTGCGCGGTGTCCTTCAGGGACTCGCCCTTGGAGACGCTGGAGCCCTTGGCGGCGAAGTTGATGACGTCGGCGGAGAGGCGCTTCTCGGCGGCCTCGAAGGAGATCCGGGTCCGGGTCGAGTCCTCGAAGAAGAGGTTGCAGACGGTCCGGCCGCGCAGCGCGGGCAGCTTCTTGATGGGCCGGTCGGCGACCCGGGCCATCTCCTCGGTGGTGTCGAGGATGAGGACGGCGTCGTCGCGGGTGAGGTCGGCGGCCGAGATGAGGTGTCGCATCATCTGGGGTGCTCCGTAAGGAAGTTCAGGAGATTTGGGGCATACGGGCGCGCGAGGGCACGCCTTCGGGCCGTACGGCGCGGCGCACGGCGAAGGAGTGCTACTGCTCGGCCGCCTTGGTGTCCGGCTTCGCACCGAGCAGCACGGCGTCGCGGCCGTCCTCCTCGGCGAGCTGGACCTTGACCGTCTCCCGCAGCGACGTGGGGAGGTTCTTTCCGACGTAGTCGGCGCGGATCGGGAGCTCGCGGTGGCCGCGGTCGACGAGGACCGCGAGCTGCACGGCGCGGGGGCGCCCGATGTCGTTCAGGGCGTCGAGGGCGGCGCGGATGGTGCGGCCGGAGAACAGCACGTCGTCGACGAGGATCACGAGGCGGCCGTCGATGCCGTCGCCGGGGATGTCGGTGCGGGCCAGCGCGCGCGGCGGGTGCATGCGCAGGTCGTCGCGGTACATCGTGATGTCGAGCGAGCCGACGGGGATGGCGCGGCCGGTGATCTCTTCGAGCTTCTCGGCCAGGCGGCGGGCGAGGAAGACGCCCCGCGTGGGAATGCCCAGGAGGACCACGTCCTCGGCGCCCTTGGCGCGCTCGACGATCTCGTGGGCGATGCGGGTCAGTACCCGCGCGATGTCAGGGCCTTCGAGAACCGACCTGGCACCGGACTTCTGCGTGTCCATATGCTGCGTGTCCACAACGACTGGACCCCCTTCTCCGCCTCACGGGACGGACCTTAAAGGACGTCGGAATTGCGCCATCCAGACTACCAGCCCCTCAACATCGCCGATCACCCCCTGGAGGTGCGGGAACGCCCGTTTTGAGGGAAGGTCGGTACGGACCATTCGGCTTGACGCGGCCAAGTAACGCTGCGTAACCTCACAGTGAGTTACCAGCCACGCGGCGCAGCCGCACAGTGATGCAGTGTCCGGGGAGCTATATGTCCAGCGAATACGCCAAACAGCTCGGGGCCAAGCTCCGTGCGATCCGTACCCAGCAGGGCCTTTCCCTCCACGGCGTCGAGGAGAAGTCCCAGGGACGCTGGAAGGCGGTCGTGGTGGGGTCGTACGAGCGCGGCGACCGTGCCGTGACCGTGCAGCGCCTTGCCGAGCTGGCGGACTTCTACGGCGTTCCGGTGCAGGAACTGTTGCCGGGCACCACGCCGGGCGGCGCGGCCGAGCCCCCGCCGAAGCTGGTCCTCGACCTGGAGCGCCTGGCCCATGTGCCGCCGGAGAAGGCGGGCCCGCTGCAGCGCTACGCCGCCACGATCCAGTCGCAGCGCGGTGACTACAACGGCAAGGTGCTGTCGATCCGCCAGGACGACCTGCGCACCCTCGCGGTCATCTACGACCAGTCGCCCTCGGTCCTGACCGAGCAGCTGATCAGCTGGGGCGTCCTGGACGCGGACGCGCGGCGTGCGGTGGCGCACGAAGAGGCCTGACCGAGGCCTCTACCGCAGAAACGTCACATCCCATGGGGCGGAGCCGACCGGCTCCGCCCCATGGTGCTTCTCAGGCCCGGTAGAGCCGCCCGATGACCTCGGGCAGGAGCCGTTCGCTCAGCTTCGGCGGCAGGGCCTGCAGAACGGCGAGCACCGGCGCCATCCGCTCGGGCAGCCGTCCTCCCTCTCCGACCCCCGCGAGTGCCAGGGCCACCTCGACCTCCTCCGGGGTGAGCGCGTCCGGGTCGAGCGCGCCGGCG
This sequence comes from Streptomyces sp. YJ-C3, assembly GCF_053891275.1. Classification (NCBI taxonomy): domain Bacteria; kingdom Bacillati; phylum Actinomycetota; class Actinomycetes; order Kitasatosporales; family Streptomycetaceae; genus Streptomyces; species Streptomyces sp. YJ-C3. The sequence continues at coordinate 6,022,533 of NZ_CM132685.1, forward strand.
GCCTCGACGATCGCCGGATCGATGGGCACGGGACCGAGCGCGCGCGCCCGCGCCACGGCCTTCTCCAGTTCCCCGAGCAACAGCCGTACGGTCTCCTCGTCCGCCACCGCGGCGGTCACCGTCAGATGAAGATTGGCCGGGGACGCCCCGAACGCCGGCTGGGGCTGCAGATACCAGCCGCTCCCCCGGATCTCGTCCGCCACGACGAAGACGTCGAGGGCCGGGTCATCGGCGGCGACGGCGATCAGGGACGCCTCGGGCCGGGCGAGCAGCCGGAGCCCCTCGATCCGCCCGATGCCCTCGGCGAGGGCGTGGGTCGCCCGGTGCACGCGGGCCGACAACGCGGTGTAACCCTCGGTTCCGACCCGCTCGGTCACGGCCCAGGCCGCCGCGAGCGGTCCGGCCGACTTGGTGCCCTGGAGCGTGGAGTTGACCACGGGGTAGCCGGGCCAGGAGGCGTGCGCGAACCAGCCGTGGCGGCGCAGTTCGGCGTCCCGGAAGAGCAGGAGCGAGGCGCCTTTCGCCGTGTACGCGTACTTGTGGAGGTCCACCGACAGGGAGGTCACCCCGGGGACGGACAGGTCGAACTGCGGTATGTCCGGCGTGTCCTGGGCAAGGGCCCCGTCCTGGACCGCTCGCCTCAGGTGGCCCAGGTACCAGCCGCCGATGCAGGCGTCGACATGGCAGAGCACACCGCGCCGCGCCGCCTCGGCCGCGACCTCCGTGACCGGGTCGATGACGCCGTGCGCGTACGAGGGCGCGGAGACGACGACCAGGGCGGTGCGGTCGGTGATCGCCGCGGCCACGTCGGCGGGGCGGACCGTGAAGCCCCCCGGGTCGACGGGCACGCTCACCACCCGCAGCCCGAACAGTTCGGCGGCCTTGTGGAACGCGGCGTGCGCCGTCTCCGGCAGGACCAGCTCGGGGTCGGTCACGCCCCGCTTCCGGCGGGCGTGCTGTCGTGCCGTCAGGACGGCGAGCAGGCAGCTCTCGGTGCCGCCGCTGGTGAAGGTGCCGGCGCCGCCGCCGAGCAGCGCGGTGGCCCGGCGCACCAGGTCGTTCTCCAACTCCACGACGCTGGGGAACGCCGTCATGTCGAGGCCGTTGACGCCGGCGAAGGCGGCCTGCGCGGCGTTCGCCAGCTCTTCGAGCCCGTCGAGCCCGGAGTCGTAGACGTACGCCATCGTGCGTCCGCCGCGTACGGGGAGGTCGCCCGCGCGCAGCGTGGCGAGGCGCGCCAGGATCGGGTCGGTCGTCATGCACACTCTCCGGTCGTCATGCGGTTCTCTGGTCTCGGTCGGCGGGGTCGGCGTCGGCGGCTGCACGCAGCCGGGTCAGTTCGGCCTCGGTGAGGCGGTAGCGGGCCAGCAGCGGGAGGCTGAGCAGGAGCAGGGCGGCGGGCAGGGCGCCGAAGCCGACGACGATCGCGGTGAGCGCGGAGTCGGGCTGGGCGACGCGGTGGTCGGCGTCGGACGAGACGAAGTCGCCGAGCGCGAGCACGAGCCCGAACAGGCCGGGCCCCAGCGCGAGTCCGAGCGTCTCGCCCGCGGTCCACAGCCCGGTGAAGACCCCGGCCCGGCGGCGTCCGCTCGTGTACGCGTCGGCGGCGATCGCGTCCCCGAGCATCGCCATCGGCAGCATCTGCATGCCCGCGTATCCGACGCCGGCCGCGGCCACGGCGACGTAGATCAGGGCGGCCGGCAGCTCCCGCCCGGCCGCCGCGGCCAGCGCCCCGAGCAGGAAGCAGAGGGAGGCGCCGATCGCCGCGTTCCGCTTGCCGGTCCGGCGTCCCACGGCCAGCCAGAGCGGCATCGCGAGCAGCGACGGGACGATGAGGCAGGCGAAGAGCAGGGTCGTGGCGCCGGGGTCGTCGAGGATGTACGTCGCGAAGTACTGGGTGCCCGCCAGCATCAGGCCCGTCGCGGCGGCCTGGGTGACGAAGGCGCCGAGCAGCCGGGCGAAGGGCGCGTTGCCCCGGGCGGCGCGGAGCTGGGCGCGCAGGCCGGGCTCGCTCGTCGTACGGATGGCGCTCGTCGTCCCCGCCGTCGCGGCCACGGCGGCGAGCATGCCGACGGCGAGGAGCGCGCCGATCACCACGCCCATCAGCCGATAGCCGCCCGCGCTGCCCCGGTCGTCGGCGGTGGATCCGGCGAGCAGCGGCGCGACGGCACCCGACAGCAGGATCGCGACCGCCAGGAACGCCACGCGCCAGGACATGACGCGGGCGCGCTCGTCCGGATCGGCGGTGAGTTCCGCGGGCAGCGCGACGTAGGGGACCTGGAAGCAGGCGTACGCGGAGGCGGTGAGCAGGAACAGGACGGCGACGTACGCGGCCGCGGGTCCGCCGTCGAGGCCCGGCGCGGCGAACATGGCGGCGAAGCAGAGCGGCATGGTGAGCGCGCCGAACAGCATCCAGGAGCGGCGGGGGCCGAGACGGGCCCGGGTGCTGCGGTCGGAGAGGCTGCCGATCCAGGGGTTGAGCAGCACGTCCCACGCCTTGGGCAGGAAGACGAGCAGTCCTGCGAGGCCCGCGCCGACGCCGAGGACGTCGGTCAGGTAGTAGAGCAGGAGCAGACCGGGGACGGTGCCGAAGGTGCCGGTGGCGAAGGAGCCGAGGCCGTAGCCGACGCGCACTCGCGCGCCGAGACCGCTGGGACGGCTGGGGCCTGTTGGGGACATGGCCAGAATTTAGTGAGGTCCCCGGGGAACGCACCAGGCCCGAAGCAGAACATTGTTCAAGTTCTGCTTCGGGCCTGCGGAGAACGGTGCGCTCTGCGGCGTTATGCCTGGTCGCGGCGGAGCGACGGCTTCAGGTCCTTGAAGCGGGCCAGAAGTCCGTTGATGAACGCCGGGGAATCGTCGGTGGAGAACTCCTTGGCGAGCGAGACCGCCTCGTCGAGCACCACGGCGTCCGGCGTTCCGTCGACCCAGATCAGCTCGTAGGCGCCGAGCCGCAGGATGTTGCGGTCGACGACCGGCATCCGGTCCAGCGTCCAGTCGACGGCGTACTGCGAGATCAACTCGTCGATGCGGCGGGCCTGCGGGGCGTACCCCTCGACCAGCTCCATCGTGTACTCGCTGACGGGCGGCTGCTGGGGGTCGCTGTGCGAGTTCTTGACCCAGTCCGCGAGGACCGTCACGACGTCGGCGCCGCGCTGGTCGGCCTCGAAGAGGATCTGGAAGGCTCGCTTGCGGGCCGTGTTACGGGCAGCCACGGTTAGCTGTTCACCCGGCCGAGGTAGCCGCTGTCACGGGTGTCGACCTTGATCTTCTCGCCCGTGGTGATGAAGAGCGGGACCTGGATCTGGTGGCCGGTCTCCAGCGTGGCGGGCTTGGTGCCACCGGTGGAGCGGTCGCCCTGGACGCCCGGCTCGGTCTCCTGGACGACGAGCTCGACGGCGGCGGGCAGCTCGATGAAGAGCACCTCGCCCTCGTGCTGCGCGACGGAGGCGTTGAAGCCCTCGATCAGGAAGTTGGCGGCGTCGCCGACGGCCTTGCGGTCGACGTGCAGCTGGTCATAGGTCTCCATGTCCATGAAGACGAAGTAGTCGCCGTCCATGTACGAGAACTGCATGTCGCGCTTGTCGATCGTGGCCGTCTCGACCTTGACGCCGGCGTTGAACGTCTTGTCGACGACCTTGCCGGAGAGCACGTTCTTGAGCTTGGTGCGCACGAAGGCCGGGCCCTTGCCGGGCTTGACGTGCTGGAACTCGACGACGGACCAGAGCTGGCCCCCGTCGAGCTTGAGCACCAGGCCGTTCTTGAGGTCGTTCGTGGAAGCCACGGTTGCGGAATCTCCTGGACTGACGTGGACGACCCCGGGGCACACACTCGGCTCCTGGCCGGAATTCTCCGGCTAGAGCGCGAGCAGCTCCTTGGTCGTGATGGTGAGTAGCTCGGGTCCGCCGTCCGCCTCGGGGCGGACGACGAGCGTGTCATCGATCCGGACGCCGCCCCGGCCCGGGAGGTGGACCCCCGGTTCGACGGTGACCGGCACACAAGCGTCAAGTTTACCCATGGCGGCGGGGGCCAACTGCGGGTCCTCGTCGATTTCGAGTCCCACCCCGTGTCCGGTCAGCTGCGCGAGCCCGTCACCATACCCTCCCGCGTCCAGTACGTGGCGGGCGGCCCGGTCCACCTCACGGCACTCGACGCCGGGCACCAGGCTCTCCCGTCCGGCCCGCTGGGCTGCGAAGACGAGGTCGTACAACTCGATCTGCCAGTCGGCGGGCGAGGTCCCGATGACGAAGGTCCGGCCGATCTCGCAGCGGTATCCGCGGTACGTCGCGCCCAGGCACACCGAGAGGAAGTCGCCCTCCTCGACACGGCGGTCGCCGGGGCGGTGGCCGCCGCGCCCGGAGTTCGGGCCCGTGCCCACGGACGTCGGGAAGGCCGGGCCGTCGGCGCCGTGGTCGACAAGTCGGCGTTCCAGTTCGAGGGCGAGATGGCGCTCGGTGCGGCCCACGAGGATCGATTCGAGCAGCTCGCCCAGCGCTTGGTCGGCGATCTCGGCGGCGATGCGCAGGCAGGAGATCTCGTCCTCGTCCTTGACCAGCCGCAGCTGCTCGACGGCCTTGTTCAGGTCGGCCAGGCGCAGCCCGGGCGCGACCGAGCCGAGCGCGCGGTGCCGGGCCATCGTCAGATGGTGCTCCTCGACGGCCAGCGAATCGGCGCCCTGCGCGGCGGCCACATCGGCGGCGGCGACGGCGGGATCCCCGCCAGGAGCGGCGAGGACCTGCACGCGCAGCTCCTCGTCGGCACGCCCCTCGGCGGTCTGGCCGCTGGGCGGGCGCGCGCACAGCAGTACGTCGCCGCTGCCGCCGGGATCCCGGCCCAGCAGGAGGACGGCGCCGTGCGGCGCCGCTCCGGCGAGATAGCGGACGTTGGCGGGGCGCGACACGAGGGCGGCCGCGCAGCCGCCCGCCGTCGCGCGCTCTCTGAGCCGGTCCCGTCGGGCCGCGTACACCTCTGCCATGAGGCCGAGCGTACGAGCGGGTGCGCCAGGTGGCCGGTTCAGCGCGTCCGGACGGGCGTCGGCACGTCCGTTCCCCGGGGGACGGTCACCACTGGGGTGGACTCGCGATGGCCCGGGCGAGCACCTCGTCCAGGACCTGCGCGGTGCCGGCCACGTCGAGCTGGGAGTTGTCGATGATGGGCAGGCCGGAGCCGTACCAGCCGGCCATGCGTCCGTGGATGCGGGCGACCTCCTCGTCGGTGAGGCGTCGGTTCCCGCTGCGCTGCGCGTTGCGCTCGAGGACGATCTCGAGGCCCGGCAGCAGGACGACCGGCAGCAGGCCGGGGCCGACGTGCCGCTTCCAGCCGCCGAGGCCGACGACCGGCCGGTCCGGGAAGACGGCGTCGTCGAGGATGCAGGAGATCCCGTTCGCCAAAAAGTTCCGTGCGGCGAAGCCGCAGGTGCGGCGGGCCAGCCGGTACTGCGCCTCGCTGTTGTCGTTCCACCCGGTCTGCGGGTCGGCGAAGCCGGAGCGCACCCATTCGCGTACGTCGTCGAGGCTGATGTGGGCCGTCGGGACGCGGCGGCTCTCCGCCCAGTACTTGGCGACGCTGGTCTTGCCGGCGCCGGCCGGGCCGATGAGCAGGACGGCGAGGGTCGTCGCGGCCGGGTCGGCCGGAGCCTGCGCGGGCGGCGGGCTCGGCACGGCGACCGGAGCGCCGGGCGGGAGCTGGACGTGCCCCGTGGTGTCGCGCTGCGGCGGGGCGGGCGGGCGCGGGGCCTGTGGTGCCTGCGGGTGCGGCGGCACCTGCGGATGGTGCGCCTGGGCACCGGCGAATCCGGGCGCGCCGGGGCGCGCTTGTGTCTGCGTCCACGGGACGGCCGGTCCGTGCCCCGGCCGATGGGGTGGTGGCAGCGGAGACCCCACTGCGTGCTGCATCCGGTGCCACTCCGTCTCGTACAACCGTCAATGAGGCGCCGGCGATCAGGGCGCTACCGAACGGTACCGCCCCCGGCCGCCGTTGTGTGAACGGCCGGGGACGTCACAAAGTGCCCGTAGTCGAACGAGGGGCGCTATTCGGCCACTTCGCCATAGGCGGCGAGGAGGACGGCGGGGTCGGGCCCCTCCAGGACGGTGGGCTTGCCCAGCCCGTCGAGGACGATGAAGCGCAGCAGGTTGCCGCGCGACTTCTTGTCGACCTTCATGGTCTCCAGGAGCTTGGGCCACTGGTCGTAGCGGTAGCTCAGCGGGAGACCGACGGACTCCAGGACGGTGCGGTGCCGGTCGGCCGTCGCGTCGTCGAGGCGTCCGGCCAGGCGGCCGAGTTCGGCGGCGAAGTGCATGCCCACCGAGACCGCCGCGCCGTGGCGCCACTTGTAGCGCTCGTTCTTCTCGATGGCGTGCGCGAGCGTGTGCCCGTAGTTGAGGATCTCGCGCAGACCCGACTCCTTCAGGTCGCCGGAGACCACCTCGGCCTTGACCTTGATGGACCGCTCGATCAGCTCGGCGGTGTGCGGGCCGGCCGGTGTGCGGGCGGCCTGCGGGTCCTCCTCGATGAGCTCCAGGATCCGCTCGTCGGCGATGAATCCGGCCTTGATGATCTCGGCGAGGCCGGACACGTAGTCGTGGACGGGGAGGGAGTCGAGCGCGGCGAGGTCGCAGAGCACCCCGGCCGGCGGGTGGAAGGCGCCCACCAGGTTCTTGCCCTCGGCGGTGTTGATGCCGGTCTTGCCGCCGACCGCGGCGTCGACCATGGCGAGCACGGTCGTCGGGACGGCGATCCAGCGCACGCCGCGCAGCCAGGTCGCCGCCACGAACCCGGCCAGGTCCGTGCTGGCGCCGCCGCCGACACCGACGATGACGTCGCTGCGCGTGAAGTTGGACTGCCCGAGGGCCTTCCAGCAGTACGCGGCGACCTCGGCGGTCTTGGCCTCCTCGGCGTTCGGCACCTGGATGGCGACGGCCTCGAAGCCCTGGTCGGCCAGGTCGGCGCGGAGCGCCTCGCCCGTCTCGGCCAGCGCCTCGGGGTGCACCACGGCGACCCGCTTGGCCTGGTCGCCGATCAACGAGCCCAGCTCGCCCAGGAGTTGACGGCCCACCAGCACCTCGTACGGGTCGGTACCAGCGGTGCCGCCGACCTGGATACGGGTCACTTCGTCACTCATGCCTGCTTCAACTCCAGTACGTCGAGGACGGCCTGGGCCACCTCGTCGGGGGTGCGGCCGTCGGTGGCCACGACCACCCCGGCCACGTCGGTGTACAGGTGGCGCCGCGCCTCCATCAGTTCCCGCCACTGCTTGCGCGGGTTGACGGCGAGCAGCGGCCGGGCCACGTTCAGGCCGGTGCGCTTGGCCGCTTCCTCGACGTCCATCGAGAGGTAGACGACGCGGTGGCCGGCCAGCAGATCGCGGGTGTCGGCGTCGAGGATCGCGCCGCCGCCCAGGGCGAGGACCCCGTCGTGCTCGGCGAGCGCGGCCGCGACGGAGGCCTTCTCCAGCGCCCTGAACCGCGCCTCGCCCTCATCGACGAAGATCTCGGCGATGGTGCGGCCCTGCGCGGCCACGATGTCGTCGTCGGTGTCCCGGAACGCGCAGTCGAGGCGCTCCGCGAGCATGCCGCCCACGGTCGACTTGCCCACGCCCATCGGGCCGACGAGAACGACCTTCGGGCCGCTCACCGGATCTGCAGGTTGTCGAGGTACGACGTCACGTTGCGCCGCGTCTCGGGCACGCTGTCGCCACCGAACTTCTCCGCGACCGCGTCCGCGAGGACCAGGGCGACCATGGCCTCGGCGACGATGCCGGCGGCCGGCACGGCGGAGACGTCGGAGCGCTGGTGGTGGGCCTGCGTGGCCTCGCCGGTGGTGACGTCCACGGTCTTCAGGGCGCGCGGCACGGTCGCGATCGGCTTCATCGCGGCGCGGACCCGCAGCAGCTCACCGGTGGACAGGCCGCCCTCGGTGCCGCCCGCGCGTCCGGAGACCCGACGGATGCCCTCGGGGGTGTTGACGATCTCGTCGTGCGCCTGCGAACCCGGCACCCGCGCCAGGTCGAAGCCGTCGCCGATCTCGACGCCCTTGATGGCCTGGATGCCCATGAGCGCACCGGCGAGACGGGCGTCCAGCTTGCGGTCCCAGTGCACGTGCGAGCCGAGGCCGACCGGTACCCCGTAGGCCAGCACCTCGACGACGCCACCGAGGGTGTCGCCGTCCTTGTGGGCCTGGTCGACCTCCGCGACCATCGCCTTCGACGCGTCCGCGTCCAGGCAGCGCAGCGGGTCGGCGTCCAGCTTCTCCACGTCGGCGGGCGTCGGGTACACGTCCTGCGGCGCCTTGACGGAGCACAGCTCCACGACGTGGCTGACGATCTCGATCCCGGCCGTCTCCTTCAGGTACGACCGCGCGATCGCACCGAGCGCGACCCGGGCGGCGGTCTCCCGCGCCGAGGCCCGCTCCAGGATCGGCCGCGCCTCGTCGAACCCGTACTTCTGCATGCCCGCGAGGTCCGCGTGGCCCGGCCGGGGCCGGGTCAGCGGCGCGTTGCGCGCGAGGTCCTTGAGGATCTCCGGGTCGACCGGGTCGGCCGCCATGACCTGTTCCCACTTGGGCCACTCGGTGTTGCCGACCATCACCGCGACCGGCGAGCCGAGGGACAGTCCGTGCCGGACGCCGCCGAGGAAGGTGACCTCGTCGCGCTCGAACTTCATCCGCGCCCCGCGCCCATACCCCAGACGCCGCCTGGCCAGGTGGTCCGCCACCATCTCCGTGGTGATCGGAACGCCGGCGGGAAGCCCCTCCAGCGTCGCGACAAGTGCGGGTCCGTGCGACTCCCCCGCGGTCAGCCAGCGCAACCTGCTCAACGGTGCTCCTCATGCTCGCGCTCTGCGTTACGGCTCGACGACCGGTACCGGGTGCGCGGCCCGGCCCGCCGTCGTCCCCCGATCCTCCCATGCCCCGCAGGTGAGCTGTCGCCCTGTCCGCCCTCCGGACGACGCGTGAGACGTCAGCCGAGCGCCCGCAGCGCCGCCTCGCGCATGGCGGCGAGCACCGGCCGCCGGTCCCCCGTGAACTGCTCGAACTGGAAGACGGCCTGGTGCACGAGCAGGTCGAGACCGCTCAGCACGTGGCCGCCCCGCTGCTGCCAGGCCGCCGCGAGGGGCGTCGGCCACGGGTCGTAGACCACGTCGAAGAGGGTCCCCACTTGCTGCGGCACCTCGGCCACCAGGTGGTCCGTGCCGCCCTTGGGCGTCGTGGAGATCACCAGGGGCGCCGCGAAGGCGCGCGCCGCGTCCGCCCAGTCCGCGGTCCGCACCCGGACCCCGAGCCGCTCGCCCCAGCCGCGCATCTCGTCGGCGCGCTGCTCGCTGCGCACGTAGGCGACGACCTCGCCGGTGCAGATGCGGGAGAGGGCGGCGAGTGCCGACGACGCGGTGGCCCCGGCGCCGAGGATCGCCGCCGAGTCGGTCTTCTCCACGCCGCGCTCGTGCAGCGCGGCGACGAGCCCCGGGATGTCGGTGTTGTCGCCGTACTTCCGCCCCTCGGGGTGGAGGACCACGGTGTTCACGGCCTCCACGGACGCCGCGGTGTCGGTGATCCCGTCGAGCAGCGGTATGACGGCCCGCTTGAGGGGCATCGTCAGCGACAGACCGGCCCACTCCGGGCCGAGCCCCGCGAGGAACCCCTCCAGCGCGGCCTCGTCGATGTCGAACCGGTCGTACGTCCAGTCGTGCAGACCCAGCGCCGCGTATGCCGCGTTGTGCAGCTGCGGGGACAGGGAGTGGGCGATGGGCGACCCGAGTACGGCCGCCCTGCGCGCATCAGTTGCCCTGGCTGGCATTGAACTTGTCCCTCAGCTTCTCGAACTCGGCGTGGGTCTTCGCGAACTCCGTCTTGTTCATGCCGTCCGTGGCCACGAAGTACATCCAGCCGTCGGTCGTCGGATTGAGCGTCGCGGCGAACGCCTCGTCACCGGGGTTGTCGATAGGCCCGGGCGGCAGACCCTTGCGCGTGTAAGTGTTGTACGGGTCCTTGTTGCTGTTGATCTCGGACTCGCCGATGTTGATGTTGCTCTGACCCTTGAGGTAGTTGAAGGTCGAGTCGAACTGCAGGAGCTGGTTGGTCTCCGTGTTCGTCGGCTTGAGGCGGTTGTAGACGACCTCGGCCATCCTGCGGAAGTCGTCGTGCGTCTTGCCCTCGGCCTGCACGAGGCTGGCCACGGTGAGCACCTGCCAGGGGCTCTCGAGGTCGAGACTCTTGGCCTTGCCCTCCAGGTCGAGCTTGTCGTACCGCTCGTTCGCCTGGCCGACCATCTGTTTCAGTACGTCGTCGGGCTTCATGCCCTTGGCGACGGCGTAGCTGGACGGGAAGAGGAAGCCCTCCAGCGGATCCTTCACGTTCGCGTGGTTCATCGCCCAGTCGGGCAGGCCGAGACTCTTGTAGTCCTTCTTCGCGACCTTGGCCGTGGTGCCCTTGGAGACCTCGAGCTTCCGGTCGATCTGCTCGTAGATCCAGGCGTTCCGCCTGCCCTCGGGGATGGTCAGATTGGCCCGGCTCTTCGGGCTCAGCATCAGATCGACGGCGCTCGCACCCGACATCTCCTTCTGCAGGATGTAGGCGCCGGCCTGGATCGTCTTGCCCTTGGGGTCCGCCGACTGGGCGGCCACGAAGGAGTCGACGCTCTGGACGACTCCGGCTTCCTTCAGCGCGCGCCCGATGTCATAACCGCCCCAGCCCTTCTGGATGACGACGGTGACGTTCTCCCCGTTCCCGTCCCCCGAGAAGTCCGGCGCCGAGCCGAAACGATCCTGGTAGAACTGGTAGCCGAAATAGCCGACGCCGCCGACACCGGCCGCGAAGACCGCGGTCAGGACGAGGCACGCGCAACCGCTGCGGCGCTTCTTCGGTTTCCGGCCGCCTCGGCCGCGACGGCCGCCGCGACTGTCGTCCTCGTAGTCGTCCTCGTCGTCACCGCCACCATTGAAGAACGCGTGTTCTCCCTGGTCGGGGCCCGCGTCCCACTCCGGCTCGGGTTCGGGCGCACGGCGCCGGCCCGGCGGCTCGGGCGGCGGGTAGGCGCCGGGGGTGTCGTAGTAGTCCGGCTGTTCAGCGTTGTACGCGGCGGACTGGCCGGTGTTGTACGGGTCCATGGGGTCGGAGCCGTACGGGACCTGACCGTGCGTGCCGGTGGTGTCCCAGCCGCCCTGCCCCTGCTGTCCGCCGTACGCCTGCTGCCCGTATCCCGGGTCGTGCCCATACCCGGGATCCTGGCCGTACCCGGATTGCTGTCCCGCGCCCCAGTCACCCTCGTACGCCTGCTGCGACTGCTGGGGGTGGTACTGCTCGTGGCCGCCGTAGGCAGACTGGCCGTGCCCGGCCTGCTGCCCCCATCCCTGGTCCCCGTACAGCGGGTCCTCGGGATGCCACGGTTCGGAGCCTTGGCCCCGGCCATACTCAGTCATCGGTCCCCTACAAGCCGCGAGGCGGTGGGGAGCCCATGCCCGGTCAGGAGAGCAACCGTTCCGCCTCTTGATGCTGTGCGGCAGCTGTTCGAACGCCGCCGGTCGCGCGGAACGTTACCGTACCGCGATCAGATGACCACTTCGACGCCCTCACCGGGAGCAACGCCTGACGCCCGTTCGGACTCCAGTGCCTGCTGGAGGATGATGACGGCCGCCGCCTGGTCGATGACAGAGCGGCCCTTTTTGGACTTAACGCCGGAGGCGCGCAGCCCCTGACTCGCCGTCACTGTGGTCATCCTCTCGTCCAGGAGTCTCACCGCAACGGGTGCGATGCCCCGCGCCAGCTCCTGGGCGAAGCCGCGGACCTTGGCGGCCGCCGGGCCCTCGCCCCCCTTGAGGGAGCGAGGGAGACCGACGACGACCTCGATCGGCTCGTACTCCTCGACGAGTTGCTTCAGCCGTCGGTGGGCCGCCGGGACATCGCGTCCCGGCACCGTCTCGACGGGTGTCGCAAGGATCCCGTCGGGGTCGCAGGACGCGACCCCGATCCGGGCGTCCCCCACGTCGATGGCCAGTCGGCGGCCTCTGCGCATCAGTTGGCCGTCTCCCCGACCAGGCGCTCGACGGCGTCGATGGCGTCGCCGATGGCGGCCGGGTTCTGGCCGCCGCCCTGGGCGACGTCCGGCTTGCCGCCGCCACCGCCGCCGAGCGTCTTGGCCGCGGTGCGGACCAGCTCGCCGGCCTTGAGTCCGCGGTCACGGGCGGCGTCGTTCGTCGCGATGACCGTGAGCGGCTTGCCGTTGACCGTGGTGAACAGGGCCACCACGGCGGCGCGGCCGCCCTGGATGCGGCCCCGCACGTCGAGGACCAGCTTGCGCAGGTCGTCGGCGCCGGTGCCGTCCGGCACCTGGCCGGTGACGAGGGCGACGCCACGGACGTCCTTGGCGGAGTCGGCGAGACCGGCGGCGGCCTGCAGGACCTTCTCCGCGCGGAACTTCTCGATCTCCTTCTCGGCGTCCTTGAGCTTGCCGAGCATCGCCGAGATCTTCTCGGGCAGCTCCTCGGAGCGGCCCTTGACCAGCTCCTGGAGCTGGGCGACGACCGTGTGCTCCTTGGCCAGGAAGTTGTACGCGTCGACGCCGACCAGGGCCTCGATGCGGCGCACGCCGGAGCCGATGGACGACTCGCCGAGCAGCTTCACCAGGCCGAGCTGGGCGGTGTTGTGCACGTGGGTGCCGCCGCACAGCTCCTTGGAGAAGTCGCCGATGGTGACGACGCGCACGCGCTCGCCGTACTTCTCGCCGAACTCGGCGATGGCGCCCTGCTTCTTGGCGTCGTCGATCGACATGACCTCGGCCTGCACGTCGAGCTCGCGGGCCAGGACCTCGTTGATCTTCTGCTCGACGTCCGTCATCACGGCCGTGGGCACGGCGGACGGCGAACCGAAGTCGAAGCGGAAGCGGCCCGGCTGGTTCTCCGAACCGGCCTGGGCGGCCGTCGGCCCGAGCGCGTCGCGCAGCGCCTGGTGCGTGAGGTGCGTGGCGGAGTGCGCGCGGGCGATGGCCCGGCGGCGCGTCACGTCGATGATCGCCTGCGCCGGAGCGCCGACCGTGACCTCGCCGACCTGGACGACACCCTTGTGGACGTAGACGCCCGGGACCGGCTTCTGGCAGTCGCGGATCTCGATCACCGCGCCGTTGTCCAGCTTGATGCGGCCGGTGTCGCCGATCTGGCCGCCGCCCTCGGCGTAGAACGGGGTGCGGTCGAGGACGACCTCGACCTCGTCGCCCTCGGAGGCCGCCGGCGAGGAGACGCCGTTGACCAGGAGGCCGACGACGCGGGACTCGCTGTCGGTCGAGGTGTAGCCGATGAAGTCGGTGGCGCCGGCGGCGTCCGCGATCTCGCGGTAGGCACCCATGTCGGCGTGGCCGGTCTTCTTGGCCTGGGCGTCGGCCTTGGCGCGCTCCCGCTGCTCCTTCATCAGGCGCCGGAAGCCGTCCTCGTCCACGGTCAGGCCCTGCTCGGCGGCCATCTCCAGGGTGAGGTCGATCGGGAAGCCCCACGTGTCGTGGAGCAGGAACGCCTTGTCGCCGGCGAGGACCGTGGAACCCGTGGCCTTCGTCTCGGTGACGGCGGTGTCGAGGATGTTCGTGCCGCCCTTGAGGGCCTTGAGGAACGCGGCCTCCTCGGCGAGCGCGACCTGCTCGATGCGCTTGCGGTCGGTGATCAGCTCCGGGTACTGCTCGCCCATCGTGTTGATCACGACGTCGAGCAGGTCCTGCACGACCGGTCCGGTGGCGCCGAGGATGCGCATGTTGCGGATGGCGCGGCGCATGATGCGGCGCAGCACGTAGCCACGGCCCTCGTTGCCCGGCGTGACGCCGTCACCGATGAGCATCGTCGACGTCCGCATGTGGTCGGCGACCACGCGCAGCGAGACGTCCGACTCGTGCTTGGCGCCGTAGGCGACACCGGTCAGCTCGGTGGCCTTGTCGATGACGACACGGAGGGTGTCCGTCTCGTACATGTTCTGCACGCCCTGCAGGATCATGGCGAGACGCTCGAGGCCGAGACCCGTGTCGATGTTCTGCGACGGCAGGTCACCGAGGATCTCGAAGTCCTCCTTGCCGATGCCCTGGCCGCGCTCGTACTGCATGAAGACCAGGTTCCAGATCTCCACGTACCGCTCGTCGTTGACGATCGGGCCGCCCTCGGCGCCGAACTCGGGACCGCGGTCGTAGTTGATCTCGGAGCAGGGGCCGCAGGGGCCGGGGACGCCCATGGACCAGAAGTTGTCCTTCTTGCCCAGGCGCTGGATGCGCTCCTTGGGGACGCCCACGACCTCGTGCCAGATGCGCTCGGCCTCGTCGTCGTCCAGGTACACGGTGATCCAGAGCTTCTCCGGCTCCAGGCCGTAACCACCCTTGTCCTGGGGGCTGGTGAGCAGCTCCCAGGCGTACTTGATGGCGCCTTCCTTGAAGTAGTCGCCGAAGGAGAAGTTGCCGCACATCTGGAAGAAGGTGCCGTGGCGGGTGGTCTTGCCGACCTCTTCGATGTCGGGCGTGCGCACGCACTTCTGCACGCTGGTGGCGCGCGGCGCGGGCGGCTTGACCTCGCCCAGGAAGTACGGCTTGAACGGGACCATGCCCGCCGGCACGAGCAGCAGAGTCGGGTCGTCCGCGATGAGCGACGCCGAGGGCACGACCTTGTGGCCACGCTCCTCGAAGAAGCTCAGCCAGCGGCGACGGATTTCAGCCGACTCCATCAGTGGTCCTCATTCCGGTTGTTGTGCGGGTACTTCGAGCCAGCCGTGTGCTGCGTGTTCTCGATGTATTTGGGTGATGTCTTGGAGTGGTTCTCGACGACCACGAAGCGGCGCTGCGGGGGCAGTTCGGGATCCACCGGGTCGGTCAGGCCCAGCGCGTCACCGAGTTCGGCTTCGCGCTCGGCCATGTTGTCGCGGACGTCGAGGGCGAAGTCCTTGAGCCGGTGGCCCGCTTCGACGGCCTTGTTGGCGGCCTGGGCGGCGAGACTCTCGGGGGTCAGCTGCTTGAGCTTGCGGTTGACCTTGGTGGTGGCCCACACGCCGGCGGCGGCGCCCGCGGTGAACCAGAACGTACGGCGGAACATCGCTGGGTCAGTCCCTCTTATTCCGGTTGGCCCGCTTGGCGCGGCGCGACTCCGGGACCGTGCGGCCCACGATCACGGTACGACGGGTCTGCTTGGCCGGCACGTCCTTGGCGCGGCCGCCGATGGCCCGGCGCACCCCGTAGCCGAACGCGGCCACCTTGACCAGCGGGCCGCCGAAGGTGGAGGCCACGGTGGAGGAGAGCGCCGACGCGTTCGACGTGACTTCCTGGACGTCGGTGGCGATGGCGTCGACCCGGTCGATCTGCGTCTGGGCGGAGCGCACCGCGGCGGAGGCGTCGGCCAGCAGCGGGACGGCCTGCTCGGTCACGTCCGCGACCAGCTTGGTGGTCGCCCTGAGCGTCTGGGCCAGCCTCGCGAGCGCCACCGCGAGGAAGGAGACCAGGATCGCCCAGAAGACAGCCACCAGGATCCCGGCCACCTCTCCACCGGACACTTGGCACCGCTCCCTAGCTTGTTGCCGTCTGCTGTCGTCGACCGACCGCTGCCGAACATCAAAAAAGTCGTCCCCCGAGCCTATCGCGCCCCGCCCCGCACTCCGTACCGCATTCCGGCTCCGCGTGGGGGCACTTCGCCCGGAGCGATTGTACGGACTGCGTACGGATGAGTACGCTCCGTACCTCATGCAACGCTCTCTGCGCCCCGACGACATGCCGGCCGGTCCCCCGCGCCCCGGCAACCTCCCCCATGAAATGAACCGTTTCGTCGGCCGGGCGGCCGAACTCGACGCCCTGCAAGGGAATCTGGCGGCCACGCGCCTGGTGACGGTCACCGGTGCCGGCGGTGTCGGCAAGTCCCGGTTCGCCGCGCATGTCGTCCCCCGCACCCCGCGGGAGCTGTGCAGGGACGGTGTGTGGCGGGTGGAACTGGCGGCGGTGCGCCGGCCCGAGCTCGTCGAGTACACGGTCGCCGAGGCGCTCGGTCTGACCGATCACACCACGCGCCCGCCGCGCCAGGTACTGGTCGAGCATCTCGCCGAGCGTCAACTCGTGCTCGTTCTGGACGGGTTCGAGCATCTCGTGGACGCGTGCGCCGCGCTCGTACGGGATCTGCTGCGGGCCTCGCCCGGACTGCGGGTCGTCGCGGTGGGCCGCAGGCCGCTGAACCTGGCGGGCGAGCAGTTGTTCCCGCTGTCCCCGCTGACGGCGCAGGACGCGGCGGAGCTGTTCGCGGACCGGGCGACGGCGCTGCTGCCCGGCTTCCGCCTGGACGACGGCCGTCATCTGGTCGACGTCCTGGAGGTGTGCCGGCGCCTGGACTGCCTGCCGCTGGCGGTGGAGCTGGCGGCGGGCCGGCTGCGGGCCCTGTCTCCGGCGCAGCTGGTGGAGCGCCTCGACGACCGGTTCCGGCTGCTGACGGGCGGCGGGCGGGACGCGCTGCCGCGCCACCAGACGCTGCGGACGGCGATCGGCTGGAGCCATGAGCTGTGCACGGCGCCCGAGCGGCTGCTGTGGGCGCGGCTGTCCGTCTTCTCCGGGCAGTTCGACCTGGAGGCGGCCGAGTACATCTGCAGCGGCGAGGGCCTGCACACGGACACGGTGCTGGACGTGCTGCACGAGCTGCTCGCGCAGTCCGTGGTGATCCGCGAGGAGTCCGCGGCCGGGGTGCGCTACCGGATGCTGGACACCGTGCGGGCGTACGGTGCCGAGTGGCTGGAGCAGATCGGCGACAGCGGCCGGATGCGGCGCCGGCACCGCGACTGGTACATGGGCCTGGCGACCTGGTGCGAGCTGGACTGGTTCTCGCCGCGGCAGGGCGAGGTGGCGGAGCGGATCGACGCGGAGCTGCCGAATCTGCGGGCGGCGCTGGAGTTCTGCCTGACCGAGCCGGGCGAGTCGCACCTGGGCCAGTATCTGGCGGGCACGCTGTGGTTCTACTGGGCGGGCTGCGGGCGGCTCACGGAGGGGCGGCACTGGCTGGACCGCAGCGTCGACCTGGAGGAGCCGGCCGAGGGGGGCGCGGCGTCCGAGTACGGCGCCTCGCGGCTCAAGGCGCTGTGGGTGCTCGGTTACGTGGCGATCCTTCAGGGCGACACCGTGCCCGCGCTGGCCGCGCTGCAGGAATGCCACGACGAGGCGGAGCGCGGCGGCGACGCGACGGCGCTCGCGTACGCCGTGCACCGCACCGGCTGCCTGGCCCTGGTCACGGACGACATGCCGCGCGCCGAGCAGCTGCTGCGGGCGGCGCTGGCCAGCTACCGCGAGATCGGCGAGCTCAACAGCAATGTGCTGATGGGCCAGGTCGAGCTGGCGATGGCGCTGTCGTTCCAGGGCGAGCTGGCGGAGGCCGTGGCGCTGTGCGAGGACGTACGGCAGGTGTGCGAGGACCACGGTGAGCGCTGGACCATGGCGTACGCGCTGTATGTGCTGGGGTACGCGGCGTGGCACGCGGGCGATCCGGTCCGGGCACGCGCGCTCCTGGAGGAGTGCCTCGCCATCGACCACGAGTTCCACGATCTGCTGGGCACGGTGCTCGCGGTCGAGCTGCTGGCGCTGATCACCGTGACGGAGGGGGATGCCCCGGAGGCCGCGGTGCTGCAGGGCGCGGCGGCCCGGATCTGGCCATCGGTCGGGCTGCCGCTGTTCGGTTCGGGTCACTACAACGAGCCGCATGTGCGCTGCGAGACGCGGGCCCGGGAGGCGCTGGGCGATGCCCGGTTCGACGAACTGAAGCGCGCGGGCGAGCGGTTGGGGCACGACGAGGCGGTGGCCCGGGCGCTCGGCCGGGGCGAGCGGTGGATCGTGCCGGCGCAGGTGCCGCGCCTCGCCCGTGCGGCCGCCCCGGAAAAGCGTGAACCCGCCGCCTCCCCCACCGCGAACGGCGGGGAGACGACGGGCTGAAACGCAGGGTGAGCTACGTCCGCTGGTCGGTCAGCGGGCGTAGTACTCGACGACGAGCTGCTCGTCGCAGATCACGGGGATCTCCTTGCGGTTCGGGTCACGGTCCAGGCGGAAGGCCAGGGCCTTCAGGTTCACCTGGAGGTAACGCGGGGTCTCGCCCTCGGGGGCGAAGCCACCCTCACGCGCGACCTCGAACAGCGGCTTCTTGCGGCTGCGCTCGCGGACCATCACGACGTCGTCGGGACGGACACGGAACGAGGGCTTGTCGACCTTCTGGCCGTTGACCTCGATGTGGCCGTGGACGACCATCTGACGGGCCTGGTAGATCGTGCGGGCGATGCCCGAACGCAGAACCAGGGCGTCCAGACGACGCTCGAGCTCGACGACCAGAGCCTCACCCGTCTTGCCCTCGACCTTCTTGGCGCGGTCGTAGGCGCGGGCGAGCTGCTTCTCGCTGATGTCGTACTGGGCGCGCAGACGCTGCTTCTCGAGCAGACGGACCTTGTAGTCCGAGTTCTGCTTGCGGCCGCGGCCGTGCTCGCCCGGCGGGTAGGGGCGGGCCTCGAAGTACTTGACGGCCTTCGGGGTCAGCGCGATGCCGAGGGCACGCGACTTCTTGACCTTGGGGCGGGACTGGTTCGCCATGAACCAAACACCTCATGTTTCTGATGCGAATACGGCTTCACCAGGGTTAGGGGAGGTCGCATCCGCAGCTCGGGAAACCCCTCCATCGCGAGGATGGGTGGGCAGCCGCTCCCGGGTCTGGGCACATACGTGCAGCACGCGAGTGGCCCACCGACCTGTTCCCGGGGGTACCGGGAGGGTGGTGGGCTGCCCGCGACACCTTCGAGGTGCGCGACGCTCCTGGATCCCCTGTGCCTTGCGGTTCGGGGGATCCGGCTGGATGTCCCGCTCTGGTGGTGCCGGTTTCCCTTTCGGGAGACCGGGCGCGGGACGCAGCACTTCGCAGAAGTCTACCGGATCGGCCGGGGGCCGTTTCACTTCGGGCAGGTGGCCAGCAGATCCTGCAGGGCCAGCTTCTCCGGGGCGGTCACCGTCAGCTTGTACTTGTGCTTGATCCCGGTCCAGCGGCGCCCGTACTCGCACCAGTAGGCCCGGTTCGGCGGCTTCCACTTGTCGGGGGTCCGGCTGCTCTTCTCGTAGTTCGTGGTCTTGTCCGCGGCGAGCAGGACGTCGAGGTCGTTGGCGTACGTGAGCCGCTGCTGCGGGGTCCAGGCGTAGGCACCGGCCCGCCAGGCGGCGCCGAGGGCGACGACGTGGTCGGTCTGGATCTGGGAGGCACGGCGGTAGTAGTACGGCAGGTCCTTGCCGGTGTACGGGTCGTGGAGCGTGCCGGAGATCACCACGCAGGCGTTGCGGTCGCCCTCGCGCAGATCGCTGAGGTCGCGCCGCAGGACGTCGTCGCGGGTGTCGCACCCGTTGCGCCCGCCGGGGGCGTCCACGGCGTCGCTCCAGCCCTCGCCGAACTCGCTCCGCTTGTACGTCTGCCAGTTCTTGCCCCAGGCGACGGCGAGGGCGGCCAGCTGGCTGCGGGCCTCGGCCGGGCTCGGCGGGAAGCCCTTGCTCGCGAGGGTCTGCGGGGTGGGCGTGAGGGTCGGTGCCGCCGGCTTCGACGAGGCGGCGGGGCTGCGCCGGGCGTCGCCCCGGTCGAGCTGAGGCGGCGTACAGGAGACGGCACAGGCCAGCACGAGCACCGCCCCTGTGGCTCCCCGTCGCACCGCTCTGCCCATAGACCGAGGGTAAGTGGATCACTCCGGGGCGGCGCGCTCAGCCGCCTTCGCCGCGCAGCCGCTCCCTGACCCGCTCCACGACGTCCGCGTACCGCGCCTCGGCGCCGTAGCGCGTGGGCTCGTAGTAGCGCCGTCCGGCGATGGCGTCCGGCGCGTACTGCTGGGCCGCGATGCCACCGGGCACATCGTGCGGGTACACGTAGCCCTGGGCGTGGCCGAGCTTGGCGGCGCCCTTGTAGTGCCCGTCGCGCAGGTGCGCCGGGACGGGCCCGGCCAGACCCTTGCGGACGTCCTCCATCGCGGCGCCGATCGCGGTCGTCGCCGCGTTCGACTTCGGGGCCAGTGCCAGGGCGATCGTGGCGTGGCTGAGGGTGAGGGCCGCCTCCGGGAAGCCGATCATGGCGACGGCCTGGGCGGCGGCGACCGCGGTGGGCAGCGCCGTCGGGTCGGCGAGGCCGATGTCCTCGCTGGCCGAGATCATGAGGCGGCGGGCGATGAAGCGGGGATCCTCACCGGCCTCGATCATGCGGGCCAGATAGTGCAGCGCCGCGTCGACGTCCGAGCCGCGGATGGACTTGATCAGGGCGCTCGCCACGTCGTAGTGCTGGTCGCCGTCCCGGTCGTACTTGACCGCCGCGCGGTTGACCGTCTCCTCGACGCTTTCGAGGGTGATGGTCCCCTCGTCCTTGGCGATGGCCGCTCCGGCGGCGGCTTCCAGGGCGGTCAGCGCGCGGCGGGCGTCACCGCCGGCGACCCGCAGCAGGTGCTCCTCGGCGTCGGGTGCGAGCTCGACCGCACCGGCCAGACCCCGCTCCTCGGTGAGTGCCCGGGCCAGCAGGCCGCGCAGGTCGTCGTCCGTGAGCGGCTCGAGGGTGAGCAGGAGGGAGCGCGACAGCAGCGGGGAGATCACCGAGAAGTACGGGTTCTCCGTGGTGGCTGCGATCAGGGTCACCCAGCGGTTCTCGACGGCGGGCAGCAGGGAGTCCTGCTGGGCCTTGCTGAAGCGGTGGATCTCGTCGAGGAAGAGGACGGTCTCCTTGCCGTGGCCGCCCATCGCGCGCCGGGCGCCCTCGATGACGGCGCGGACCTCCTTGACGCCCGCGGTGATCGCGGACAGCTCCACGAACCGCTTGTTCGTCGCCTTCGAGACGACGTACGCCAGGGTCGTCTTGCCGATGCCCGGCGGGCCCCACAGGATCACGGACGACGCCCCGGCCGGGCCGGATCCGCCCTCGCCGACCAGGCGGCGCAGTGGCGATCCCTGCTTCAACAGGTGCTGCTGGCCGACGACTTCGTCGAGGGTGCGCGGGCGCATCCGTACGGCCAGGGGACTCGCGGACGGGTCCTTCTCCTGGCGGTCTTCGGCTGCGGCGGTGAACAGGTCGGGCTCCACGTCGAAAACCCTATGTCACCGCACTGACAACGCCGCGGGCAGCGGTCAGGCCCAGAGCTTGTCGCCCCAGCGCGTGAAGATCAGCACGGCGACGATGCCGATGTGCACGACGGGCAGCGCCCAGGTGAAGTCGGCGAAGAACGTCTTGAGCCAGCGCGGCGCCGGCAGGAAGTCGTTGCGGATGTTGGACGACGTGACGTACCAGAACATCAGGATCGTGGCGACCCACGCGAGGGAGCACCACAGGCACAGCGCGTTGATCCGGTACAGCGACTGGAACTGCAGCCAGGTCACGAATCCGACGCCGAAGAGGCAGCCCGCGTTGAACGTCAGCCAGTACCAGCGCGGGAAGCGGGCGCGGGCCAGCAGGCTCATGCCGACGCAGATCACGATGCCGTAGGCGACGAGGCCGAGCATCGGGTTCGGGAAGCCGAAGACCGACGCCTGGTCGCTCTTCATGATGCTGCCGCAGGAGATGACCGGGTTGATCGAGCAGCCCGGCGTGAAGTTCGGGTCCTCGAGGAGCTTGAACTTGTCGAGCGTGATGACCCACGCGGCGAGCACACCGGCCGCTCCGGTGATCACCAGGAGCAGCGCGAAGGCGCGGCTGCCGCCGACGGAGCGCGGGGCGTCCCCGGCACCTGAGTCGTGGGAGACGCTGTCGCTTGCTGTCGTCGTCTTGCTCATCACGCCGATCCGTAGGTGAGGTGTGTGGCCTGCGGGCAGGGTCATTGTGCCGCACGGGCCCCGGTCTTCACCGTTCGATGGACATAAGGACGGGCGCCCGGGAGGCGCGGAGCCCGAGGGCCCCGCGTCCCCTACGGGCCCGAGGCGTCACGCCCCGAGCTTGTCCTTGAGCACGGGCACGACCTCGGCCACCGCGACCGCCGTCTGCTCGCCGGACTCCATGTCCTTGAGCTGTACGACGCCCTCGGCGAGGTCCCGCTCACCGGCGACGATGGTGAAGCGCGCACCGGACCGGTTCGCGTTCTTCATGGCGCCCTTGAGGCCCTTGCCGCCGAAGGAGAAGTCCGCCGAGATCCCGGCCTTGCGCAGCTCCGTCACCTTGGTGAACAGCACACGGCGCGCCTCGTCGCCGAGCGGCACCGCGAACACGCTGGTGGTGGCGGGCAGTTCGAGCTCGACGCCCTCCGCCTCCAGGGCGAGGACCGTGCGGTCGACGCCGAGGGCCCAGCCGACGGACGGCAGTGAGGGGCCGCCGATCATCTCGGACAGGCCGTCGTAGCGGCCGCCGCCGCCCACCGCGGACTGCGAGCCGAGACCGTCGTGGACGAACTCGAACGTCGTCCGCGTGTAGTAGTCGAGGCCGCGGACCAGCTTCTCGTCGTCCTCGAAGGCGACGCCCTCGGCGAGGAGCAGCTCGCGCACCTGCTCGTGGTACGCCTTGCACGCGTCGCACAGGTAGTCGCGCAGCGAGGGCGCGCCCACGAGCTGCTTCTGGACGTCGGCCCGCTTGTCGTCGAGGACGCGCAGCGGGTTGATCTCGGCGCGGCGCAGCGTCTCCTCGTCGAGGTCGAGGCCGCGCAGGAAGTCCTGGAGGGCGGCCCGGTAGACGGGACGGCACTCCTTGTCGCCCAGCGAGTTCAGCAGGATGCGGAAGTTGCTGAGCCCGAGCGAGCGGTACGCCTGGTCGGCCAGGATGATCAGCTCGGCGTCCAGGGCCGGGTCCTCGGCCCCGATGGCCTCGGCGCCGACCTGGGAGAAGTGCCTGTACCGGCCCTTCTGGGGGCGCTCGTAGCGGTAGTACGAGCCCGAGTACCAGAGCTTGACCGGGAGGTTGCCCGCCTTGTGCAGGTTGGCCTCCAGGGCGGCGCGCAGCACGGACGCGGTGCCCTCGGGGCGCAGCGCGAGCTTGTCGCCGCCCTTGGTCTCGAAGGCGTACATCTCCTTGGTGACGATGTCGGTGGACTCACCGACACCGCGCGCGAACAGCTCGACGTTCTCGAAGCCGGGCGTCTCGATGTAGCCGTAGCCGGAGTTGCGCAGGGGCGTGGAGATCGCCTCGCGCACCGCGAGGTACTTCGCGGAGTCCGGCGGAATCAGGTCGTACGTGCCCTTGGGGGCCTGAAAGGTGCTCACGGGAGAAGTCTCTTCACATTCCTCGTCGGGGGGCCTGGGGCGAGTCCCCCTGGCCGGCGGCGGCCACCTGCCGCAGATACGGGTTGGTGGCGCGCTCCTGGCCGATGGTCGTCTGGGAGCCGTGCCCGGAGAGGACCACGGTCGAGTCGTCGAGCGGCAGGCACACACGGGCCAGCGATTCGAGCATGTCGTCCATGGAGCCACCGGGCAGGTCGGTGCGTCCGATGGAGCCGGCGAACAGCAGATCGCCCGAGAAGAACACCGACGGGATGTCCGCGGTCTCGGGCATCTGGAAGGCCACCGACCCCTTGGTATGGCCGGGCGCGTGCGCGACGGAGAAGTCGAGTCCGGCGAGCTTCAGCTGCGCGCCGTCGGACAGCTCCCGCACGTCGTCGGGCTCCCCCACGGTGAGCTCGCCCATCAGCGGCATGCCGATGGAGCGGCCGATGCCCTTCTCCGGGTCGCTCATCATGTAGCGGTCGGAGGGGTGGATCCACGCCGGGACGTCGTGCGCTCCGCAGACCGGGACGACCGAGGCGACATGGTCGATGTGCCCGTGCGTGAGGACGACCGCGACCGGCTTGAGCCGGTGCTTCCTGAGCGCATCCTCGACTCCCTGGGCGGCCTGGTGGCCCGGGTCGATGATCACGCACTCCTCACCGGCGGCGGGGGCGACCAGATAACAGTTGGTCCCCCAGGCCCCGGCCGGGAACCCGGCAATCAGCACGATCGTCCTTCGTATGTCGTCGAAACAGCGGTCACAGCCGTCACGGCCCTTGTTTCAGCGGAATGCGGCAGATCAGAGCCTACCGGCGCTGCCGTTTCCACAGCGAACCCATATACGGTACGGGGCACCAACCGACGGCCCGCAACCAAGGTCACGAGACGTACGAGGAGAACACCCGGTGGTCACCAAGGATCAGCGGCAGCGTCAGCTCGCCCGGGAGAAGTTCCTGCGCCAGCAGCAGCGGCGCGAGTCCGCGCGACGCAAGGCGCGCACCCGCAACACCGTGATCGCCGCGGTGCTCGCGGTGGCCGTCCTGGGCACGGGTGGCGCGTACGCCGCCGGGGCCTTCAAGGGCGACGACAAGAAGGCCAGCGCCGGCTCCGAGCCGAGCGCGAGCCCGTCGGCGTCGAAGGCGCCGGACCCGTGCGCGAAGCCCGCCGCGGGGAAGGCGAAGACGGCCACCTGGAAGAAGGAGCCGGCGATGACCATCGACAAGTCCGCCGACTACTCGATGAAGCTCGCCACGACCTGCGGCGACATCGGCATCGACCTGAAGGCGTCGGCCGCCCCGCACACGGTGAACTCGTTCAACTACCTGGCGAGCAAGGGCTTCTTCGACCACACCAAGTGCCACCGGCTCACCACCGAGGGCATCTACGTGCTGCAGTGCGGCGACCCGACGGGCACCGGGCAGGGCGGCCCGGGGTACACGATCCCGGACGAGAACCTGAAGGACTCCTCCCTGAAGAAGGCGGAGAAGACCCAGGGCACCCAGCTCTACACGTTCCCGGCGGGCACCATCGCCATGGCGAACACCGGGCAGAAGCACACGGGCGGCAGCCAGTTCTTCCTGGTCTACAAGGACAGCAAGCTCCCGGCGACGTACACCCCGTTCGGCACCATCTCCGATTCCGGGATGAAGGTTCTGAACAAGATCGCCAAGGCGGGCGCCCAGGCCGCGGACCAGGCCACCGGCAACACCGCGCCGAACGCGACCGTGGTGATCAACAAGGGGACCGTCACCAAGTCCTGACCTGCCAGCTGCCAAACTTCGGTCGCGCGGGATGCGGACAGCCGCCCCGCCGGTCGCCTATGTTGGCCGTGACGAAACTGTGGACGATGCCCGGGGGCCCACGAGTCCCCCGCAGGCATCATGTGGAGGAGGCGCTGTGAGCAGCGACCCGTGGGGCCGCGTCGACGAGACGGGGACCGTGTACGTGCGTTCGGCCGACGGCACTGAGCGAGTGGTCGGTTCGTGGCAGGCAGGATCCCCTGACGAGGCCCTGGCCTACTTCAAGCGCAAGTACGACGGTCTGGTCGTCGAGATCGGGCTCCTCGAGCGCCGGGTGCAGACGACCGACCTGTCGGCGAAGGACGCCACGACCGCGATCGAGCACCTGCGCGAGCAGGTCACGGACGCGCACGCGATCGGCGACCTGGACGCGCTGGGCAAGCGGCTCGACAAGCTGGTGGAGTCCGTCGAGTCGCGTCGCGAGGAGCGCAAGGTCCAGAAGGCCAAGCAGTCCGACGAGGCGCGGCACGCCAAGGAGGCGCTGGTCGTCGAGGCGGAGGAGCTGGCCCAGTCCGAGCAGTGGCGGGCGGCCGGTGAGCGGCTGCGCGCCCTGGTGGACACCTGGAAGGGTCTGCCGCGGCTGGACCGCAAGTCGGACGACGAGCTGTGGCACCGCTTCTCGCACGCCCGGTCGGCGTTCTCGAAGCGCCGCAAGGCTCACTTCGCGTCGCTGGACGCGCAGCGCGAGGAGGCCCGCAAGGCCAAGGAGAAGCTGGTCTCCGAGGCCGAGGCCCTGTCGAACTCGACGGACTGGGGCGCCACCGCGGCCCGCTACCGCGAGCTGATGACGGACTGGAAGGCTGCGGGCCGAGCGCAGCGCGAGCACGAGGACGACCTGTGGAACCGCTTCCGCGGCGCCCAGGACGTGTTCTTCGCGGCACGCAGTTCGGTCTTCGCCGAGCGCGACGCGGAGCAGGGCGAGAACCTCAAGCTCAAGGAGGAGCTGGCCGCCGAGGCCGAGAAGCTCCTGCCGGTCGAGGACCTGAAGGCGGCCCGTGCCGCGTTCCGCTCGATCAACGAGCGCTGGGAGGCCATCGGCCACGTGCCGCGCGACGCCCGCCCCAAGGTCGAGGGCCGGATGCACGCGGTGGAGCGCGCCATCCAGGAGTCCGAGGAAGCCGAGTGGCGCCGGACGAACCCGGAGGCACGCGCGCGTGCCGCGGGTCTGACGGGTCAGCTGCAGGCGGCCGTGGACAAGCTCTCGGGCCAGATCGAGCAGGCCCGCGCGCAGGGCAACAACGCGAAGGCGGACAAGCTCCAGAAGGAGCTGGACGGCCGCCAGGCGCTGCTCGACTCCGCGCTCAAGGGCCTGGAGGAGTTCGGCGGCTGACATCGTCAGCCCGTACGTGAAGGGGCCCCGGCACTCTCCAGTGCCGGGGCCCCTTCACGTACGGGCCGTTCTCAGGGCCTGCGCGCGGACGTCACGCGGTACACGTCGTACACGCCCTCGACACCCCTGACCGCCTTGAGCACATGCCCCAGGTGCTTCGGGTCGCCCATCTCGAACGTGAAGCGGGACGTGGCCACCCGGTCGCGCGAGGTCTGCACGGCCGCGGACAGGATGTTCACGTGCTGGTCCGACAGGACCCGGGTCACGTCGGACAGCAGGCGCGAGCGGTCCAGTGCCTCGACCTGGATGGCGACCAGGAAGACCGAGGACTGGGTGGGCGCCCACTCGACCTCGAGGATGCGCTCGGGCTCACGCGACAGCGAGTCGACGTTCACGCAGTCGCTGCGGTGGACCGAGACGCCGCTGCCGCGCGTGACGAAGCCGATGATGGGGTCGCCGGGTACGGGCGTGCAGCAGCGCGCCAGCTTCACCCAGACGTCGTCGACGCCCTTGACCACCACGCCCGGGTCGGCGTTCGAGCGGCGCTTGGAGCGGCCGCGCGACGGCGGTGCGCTCTCGGCGATGTCCTCGTTGGCGGCCTCCTCGCCGCCGAGCGCCTGGACGAGCTTCTGCACGACGGACTGCGCCGTGACATGGCCCTCGCCGATGGCGGCGTACAGCGACGAGATGTCGGGGTAGCGCATCTCGTGCGCCAGCGTCACCAGCGAGTCGCCGGTGAGGATCCGCTGGATCGGCAGGTTCTGCTTGCGCATGGCCCGCGCGATGGCGTCCTTGCCCTGCTCGATCGCCTCGTCGCGGCGCTCCTTGGAGAACCATGCGCGGATCTTGTTGCGGGCGCGGGGCGACTTGACGAAGCCCAGCCAGTCCCGCGAGGGACCCGCGCCGGCCGCCTTGGAGGTGAAGACCTCCACCAGGTCGCCGTTGTCGAGGGTCGATTCGAGCGGCACCAGCCGTCCGTTGACCCGCGCTCCTATGGTCCGGTGGCCGACCTCCGTGTGGACGGCGTAGGAGAAGTCCACCGGTGTCGCCCCGGCCGGAAGCGCTATGACGTCGCCCTTCGGCGTGAAGACGAAGACCTCGTTGCGCGACAGGTCGAAGCGCAGGGACTCCAGGAACTCGCCCGGGTCCTCGGTCTCCTTCTGCCAGTCGAGCAGCTGGCGCAGCCACGCCATGTCGTTGAGGTGGTCGTCCTTGCCGGTCGACCTGGGCGCGTCGCTGCGCACCTTGGAGGCGCCGGCGACGGCCTCCTGCTTGTACTTCCAGTGCGCGGCGATGCCGTACTCGGCGCGGCGGTGCATGTCGAAGGTACGGATCTGCAGCTCGACGGGCTTGCCGTTCGGGCCGATGACCGTCGTGTGCAGCGACTGGTACATGTTGAACTTGGGCATCGCGATGTAGTCCTTGAACCGCCCCGGAACCGGGTTCCAGCGGGCGTGGACCGTGCCCAGTGCCGCGTAGCAGTCGCGGACCGTGTCGACGAGGACGCGGATGCCCACCAGGTCGTAGATCTCCGCGAAGTCCCGGCCGCGGACGATCATCTTCTGGTAGACGCTGTAGTAGTGCTTCGGGCGGCCGGTGACGGTGGCCTTGATGCGGGCCGCGCGCAGGTCGGACTGCACCTCGTCGGTCACTATGGCCAGGTACTCGTCGCGCTTGGGCGCGCGCTCGGCCACGAGCCGCACGATCTCGTCGTACATCTTGGGGTAGAGGATCGCGAAGGCGAGGTCCTCCAGCTCCCACTTGATGGTGTTCATGCCCAGGCGGTGGGCGAGCGGCGCGTAGATCTCCAGGGTCTCGCGCGCCTTCTTCTCCTGCTTCTCGCGCTTGAGGTACCGCATGGTGCGCATGTTGTGCAGGCGGTCGGCGAGCTTGATGACCAGGACGCGGGGGTCCTTGGCCATGGCGACGACCATCTTGCGGACGGTCTCGGCCTGCGCCGCCTCGCCGAACTTGACCTTGTCCAGCTTGGTCACGCCGTCGACGAGCAGGGCGACCTGGTCGCCGAAGTCCCGCTTGAGGGTGTCCAGGCCGTACTCGGTGTCCTCGACGGTGTCGTGCAGCAGACCGGCCATCAGCGTCGCCGGGTCCATCCCGAGCTCGGCGAGGATCGTCGTCACGGCGAGCGGGTGCGTGATGTACGGGTCGCCGCTCTTGCGCTTCTGGCCGCGGTGCCAGCGCTCGGCGACCTGATAGGCGCGCTCGATCTGGCGCAGCGTGGACGTCTCGATCTTGGGGTCGTTGCTGCGCACTATCCGCAGCAGCGGCTCCAGGACCGGGTTGTACGGGTTCGAACGCTGCACGCCGAGGCGGGCGAGCCGGGCGCGGACGCGGTTCGACGAGCCGGAGCGGGACGCCGGCTGGTTCGCGGCGGCGCGGATGGCGGGCGGCGGCGTGGGGCGGGGCTGCTCGGCGGGAGGCTTGGGGCGTGGCTCCTCGGCCGCCTTGGCGCCGGGCGTGCTGGTGGGGCCCTGACCGTTCTTCGCGGGCGTGCCGGAGGACGCCGCGGGCTGCGTGGCCTGCTGGTCGGGCTTGGCGGCGGTGAGTGGCTTGGCCTCGTCTGGCAACGGCGCTCCTCGTGCGCGACGGGTCCCCCGTTCAGGTCCCGGAGAGCCCATGGTATCGATCCGGCGCCCGGCGAACGTATTCGGCCGTGGGACGCCTCTGTACAGGAGCAACGCAAGAGGCGGGCGCCGGATTCCTCCGGGCCCGCCTCCACGTCTGTGACCTGGCGTTTTTACACGACGAGCAGCGCGTCGAGCGGGGCGCCCTGCAGCGCGGGTTCCAGCCGCGCGCGTCCGGGCAGGAAGCCCAGCTCCATGAGGACCGCGACTCCGGCGATCTCGGAGCCCGCCCGGCGGATGAGGTGCAGGGCGGCCTCGGCGGTGCCGCCGGTGGCCAGCACGTCGTCGATGACCATGACGCGGTCGCCGGCCGACAGGTCCTCGGCGTGCACCTCGATCTCGGCGGACCCGTACTCGAGGTCGTACGACTGCGAGAGCGTCGCGCCGGGGAGCTTGCCCGCCTTGCGTACGGGGATGAAGCCGAGGCCCGCGCGGAGGGCGACGGGGGCGCCCAGAATGAAGCCGCGCGCCTCCAGGCCGACGACCTTGGTGGCGCCGTGGCGCACGCAGAGCTCGGCGAGCGCGTCGGTGAGGGCCGTGAACGCCGCGGGGTCCGCGAGGAGCGGGGTGATGTCCTTGAACAGCACGCCGGGTTCCGGATAGTCGGGAACGTCGCGGATACGGCTGAGGAGCAGTTCCTTGATGTCGGTCATTTCTGCACCTCAGGGCGTGTGTGCGGGCTTTTTTGGAGGGTTTGCGCGGTCGACAACCCTAGCAGTCGCCCCGGTCCGTGAACGACGCGGGCGCCAGGGGCCTCGACGGCTCCTGGCGCCCGTGTGGTGCGCTGTTCGGGTCAGCGGCGCTTGCCCGAGGGGCGGCCGCGGCCGCGGTTGCGGGCCGGCTGGTTGCGCGGTCCGGCACCGGCCGGGGCGGCATCCTCCGGCTCGGCCTCCAGCGCGCCGTCCGCCTGGTGGCCGACGACGGCGGCGGTCTCGGCCTGCGCCGCCGCGGAGGCCCGCTTGGCGAGCACCCGCTTCTTGAGGGCCTTCATCTTCGGGTCGCGCTCCTTGAGGTCGGCGACCAGCGGAGTGGCGATGAAGATCGACGAGTACGCACCGGCGGCCAGGCCGACGAAGAGCGACAGGGAGATGTCGTTCAGCATGCCGGCGCCGAGGAAGCCGCCGCCGATGAACAGCAGACCCGCGACGGGCAGGAGCGCGACGACCGTGGTGTTGATCGAGCGCACCAGGGTGCTGTTGATCGAGCGGTTGGCGATGTCGCTGTACGTCCAGCGGGTCTGCTTCTCGATGCCCTTCGTCTGCTCCTTGAGCGAGTCGAAGACGACGACCGTGTCGTAGAGCGAGTAACCGAGGATCGTGAGCAGACCGATCACCGTGCCCGGCGTGACCTCGAAGCCCACCAGGGCGTAGATCCCGACGGTGATGGTGATGTCGTGGATGAGGGCGACGAGTGCCGCGAGCGCCATCCGCCATTCGAACGCGATCGCCAGATAGATCACGACGAGGACCATGAAGATGGCCAGGCCCTGCCACGCCTTGTTGGCGATCGTGTCACCCCAGCTGGGGCCCACCAGGTCGGCGTTGATCTTCTCGGCGTCGATGCCCATGTCCTTGGACAGCTCGGCCGAGATCTGGTCCGACTTGCCGGTGTCGATGCCCGCGATCTGGATGCGCAGGCCGCCGGTGCCGAGCTCCTGCACGATCGCGTCGTGCCCGGAGGCCTTCTCCGCGTACTCCTCCGCCTTCGCGGCCGAGACGCTGGTCTTGGGCGTCGTGAAGACGGCGCCGCCCTCGAAGTCGATGCCCATGTTCAGGCCGCGCACCGCCAGGCCGAGGATGGCCGTGATGGTGATCAGGATCGAGACGCCGTACCAGATCTTGCGCTTGCCGATGAAGTCGTAGCCGACCTCACCGCGGTAGAGCCTGGCGCCGAGATTGCCGAGCTTCGACATCTCACGCCTCCTTCGGGTCGACAGGGCCGGCAGCGGGAGCGGTGGCACGACGGGTGGCGCGCCGGCGCAGCGGAGGCTGGGCCCCCAGGCGCTTCGGGTCGAGGCCGGACCACTTGTGTCCGCCGCTGAAGAACTTCTTGCGGGCCAGGAGCGTCATCAGCGGCTTCGTGAAGAGGAAGACGACGACCACGTCGAGCAGGGTGGTCAGGCCGAGCGTGAACGCGAAGCCCTGCACCTTGCCGACGGTCACGATGTAGAGCACCGCGGCCGCGAGGAACGACACGAAGTCGGAGACCAGGATGGTGCGACGGGCCCGGGGCCAGGCGCGCTCGACGGCGGGCCGCACCGAGCGGCCCTCGCGGATCTCGTCCCGGATCCGTTCGAAGAACACGATGAACGAGTCCGCGGTGATACCGATGGCCACGATGGCACCGCAGACGGCCGGCAGGTTCAGCGCGAAGCCGATGGCCGGGCCGAGCAGCGTCATGAGCGTGTACGTGAGGATGCCGGAGGCGACCAGCGAGGCGAGGGCGATGACCGACAGGCCCCGGTAGTAGACCACCAGGTAGATGACGACCAGGGCGAGGCCGATGGCGCCCGCGATGAGACCGGCGTGCAGCTGCTCACCGCCGAGGGCCGCGGTCACCGTGGTGACGCTCTGCTCGTGGAAGGTGAGCGGCAGGGCGCCGTACGACAGCACGTTGGCGAGGTCCTGGGCGGACTCCTGGGTGAAGCTGCCGGAGATCTCGGCGTTCTGGCTCAGGGTGGAGTTGACGCTGGGGGCGGAGACCACGTCGCCGTCGAGCACGATGGCGAACTGGTTCATCGGCGACTGCTGGTCCTTGAGCTTGCTGGTCGTCGCCGCGAACTTCTTCGAGCCGCCGCCCGTGAAGTCCATGTTGACGACCCACTGGCCGGACTGCTGGTTGATGGTCGCCTGGGCCTTCTTGACGTCCTTGCCGTTCACCTCGGAGGCGCCGAGGATGTACTTCTCCCACTGGCCCTGCGAGTCCTTGCCGCACGCGACGATGGTGTCGGTGGCCTTGGCGCCCTCGTTGACGTTCGTCCGGGCCGCCTTGTCGGTGCAGTCGAGGTCCGTGAACTTCTTCTGCAGCGCGGCGGTGGCGGGGTCGGCGGACGAGGACGCGCTCGCGGACGGCGTCGGGGACGCCTTGTCGTCGGCCTTGGCGCTCGACGACGCGCTCGGCGTGGAGTCGGCCTTCAGGCTGTCGGTGACGGCGCGGCCCTGCGAGGTCGCGGTCGCCGAGGGCGTGGCGGACGAGGAGGCCTTGTCGGTCGCCTTGTCCGTGGCCTTGTCGGTCGCCTTGCTGCCGGACGAGGCACTCGGGGACGGGCTCGTCGAGGCGGAGCCGGTCGGGGCCCCGGCGGCCACCGTCAGGACGGGGCGGAAGTAGAGCTGAGCGGTCGTGCCGACCTGCTCGCGCGCCTGCTTCTGGTTCGTGCCCCGCGGGATGTTGACGATGATGTTGTTGGCGCCCTGCGTCTGGACCTCGGCCTCGGAGACACCCATGCCGTTGACACGGCGGTTGATGATGTCCGCCGCGGTGTCCATGTTGGTCTTGTTGATCGCGTTGGGCTGGCCCGGCTCGTTCTTGGCCTCCAGCGTGATGCTGGTGCCTCCCGCGAGGTCGATGCCGAGGCGCGGCGTGAACGTACCGGAGAGGAACATCCCCCCGACGAGCGCCACCATGATGATCACGATGAGGCTCAGAGCACGGCCGGGCTTGCTCTGGGTCCCTGCCCCTCGGCTCTTTTTAGGTGTGGCCACCTTCTCGTACTCCCTCTCCATCCGTCCGGCATCGGGGATCCGTGCCCCGGACTGCTCGGACGGCCATGAAATGGTCGAGAATCCGCGCGGGTCACGCACGAACCGGAACCGCGGCGACGCAAGCGGTCGCCCCGCGGCTCCGGTCGTGACTACTTCGCGTCGGACTCGCCGTCGGTCTTCTTCGGCTCGGCGCTGTCGGCCTTGTCGGCGTCGGCGGCCACGTCGGCCTCGTCCTTCTTGCCGAGGTCGATGCGCGAGTCGTCAGCGGCGGCGGTCTCGTCGGTCTCGGTGAGGGAGGACGCGTCGTCCGGCACGACGGCGTCGTCGGTCAGCTCGTCGTCCTCGGTGGCTTCCGCGCCGTGGACGATGCGGTTGTACTCGTCATCGGAGAGCACGGCACCGATCGCGTTCTTCGCGAACATGAGGTGGACGCCGGGGCCGGCGTCCAGGAGGACCGTATCCTCGTTGACCTCCTTGACCGTGGCGTACATGCCCCCGATCGTGCGGACGCCGGAACCGGGCTGCATTTCGTTGCGCATCGTGGCGGCCTGCTGCTGCTTCTTCTTGGCCGACCGGGTCATCAGGAACATGGCCCCGATGAGCACGATGAACGGGAGGAGGGTCACGAGACTCACGGGTGGGAACTTCCTTCAGGCGACCGCGCCGGAGAGCGGCCTTGTTGGGTTTGGGGGTGCACCGTCGCCGTAAAGGCGACCGTCGGCGGAGTCTAAGCGAGTCCGCACTGTGGTAACAACGCTCAGCATGGCACCGGGGTTCCAAGCCCGGCGAGTACCCGCGCCGTCACGCCCCGAACAGGTCCTGTTGTCCGCTTGCGCCCGTTCTTCCCTGGGGCGGGGTGAGACCCAGGTGTGCCCATGCGGCGGGAGTGGCGACGCGGCCCCGGGGCGTCCGGGCCAGCAGACCCTCCCGGACCAGGAACGGCTCGGCCACCTCCTCGACCGTCTCGCGCTCCTCCCCCACCGCCACGGCGAGCGTCGACAGACCGACGGGGCCGCCGCCGAACAGCTTGAGCAGGGCCTCCAGGACGGCGCGGTCCAGCCGGTCCAGGCCACGGCCGTCCACCTCGTACACGGCGAGCGCGGCACCGGCGATGTCCCGGTCGACATGCCCGTCGGCCTTGACCTGGGCGTAGTCGCGGACGCGGCGCAGCAGACGGTTGGCGATGCGCGGGGTGCCGCGCGAGCGGCCGGCGATCTCGGCCGCTCCCGCGGGGTCGATCTCCACGTCGAGGAGGTTCGCGGAGCGGTGGATCACCCGCTCCAGCTCGGTCGGCTCGTAGAACTCCATGTGCGCGGTGAAACCGAAGCGGTCGCGCAGCGGGGGCGGCAGCAGGCCCGCGCGCGTGGTGGCGCCGACGAGGGTGAACGGAGGCAGTTCGAGCGGGATGGCGGTGGCGCCGGGGCCCTTGCCGACGATGACGTCGACGCGGAAGTCCTCCATCGCCATGTAGAGCATCTCCTCGGCGGGCCGCGACATCCGGTGGATCTCGTCGAGGAAGAGGACCTCGCCCTCCTGGAGGGAGGAGAGGATCGCGGCGAGGTCGCCGGCGTGCTGGATGGCGGGGCCCGACGTGATGCGGATCGGGGCGCCCATCTCCGCGGCGATGATCATGGAGAGGGTGGTCTTGCCGAGGCCGGGGGCGCCGGAGAGCAGGACGTGGTCGGCGGTGGCGCCGCGCGCGCGGGCGGCGCGCAGCACCAGGTCGAGCTGCTCCCTGACCTTCTCCTGGCCGATGAACTCGCCCAGGTCCTTGGGGCGCAGGGCCGCCTCGACGGCCTGGTCCTCGCGGTCGGCGACAGATCCCACCAGCCGCTCGGTGTCCGGCGCCTCGTCGGTCGTGTCGTCCCAGTTCATTGCGTGTGCCTCGCGTTGCGGTTCGAAAACGGGCGGGGTCGGGCGGTCGGCTAGCGCGTGCGGTTCAGCGTCTGCAGGGCCGCCTTGAGGAGCTGTCCGACCTGCGGTGTCCCCTCGGCGGCCTCGGCCTGCGGGGCGACGGCGGTGACGGCCTCGTCGGCCTCGCGGGTCGCGTAGCCGAGGCCGATGAGCGCGGCGTGCAGCTGCTCGCGCCAGCCGCTGGTGACGGCGGTGCCGAGGGCGGGGCCGCCGGTGCCGAGGGGCTCGCCGAGCCGGTCCTTCAGCTCCAGGAGCAGCTTCTGGGCGCCCTTCTTGCCGATGCCGGGCACGGCGGTGAGCGCCTTCTCGTCGCCGGTGGAGACGGCGCGGCGCAGGGCGTCGGGGCTGTGCACGGCGAGCATGGCCTGGGCCAGGCGCGGGCCGACGCCGCTGGCGGTCTGCAGCAGCTCGAAGGTCTGCTTCTCGTCGTCGTCCGCGAAGCCGTACAGGGTGAGCGAGTCCTCGCGTACGACGAGGGAGGTGGCGAGCTTGGCCTGCTGGCCGATGCGGAGCGTGGACAGCGTGTTCGGCGTGCACTGGAGGGCCATGCCGACGCCGCCGACCTCGACCACCGCGGCGTCGGGGGCGAGGGCGGCGACGGAGCCGCTGACGAAGGCGATCATGCGGTACGGCCTTTCGATGCGTGCAGCGCTACGGCTTGCTGCAGTCTGTTCTGCGCGGGGGCGCGCCAGATGTGGCAGATGGCGAGGGCGAGCGCGTCGGCGGCGTCGGCCGGCTTGGGCGGTGCGTCGAGTCTGAGCAGCCGGGTCACCATGGCGCCCACCTGTGCCTTGTCGGCGCGGCCGCTGCCGGTGACGGCGGCCTTGACCTCGCTGGGGGTGTGCAGGGCGACGGGGATGCCGCGGCGCGAGGCGCACAGCATGGCGACGGCGCTGGCCTGGGCGGTGCCCATCACCGTGCGCACGTTGTGCTGGCTGAACACCCGCTCCACGGCGAGGACTTCGGGGTGGTGCTCGTCGAGCCACTGCTCGATGCCCTGCTCGATGGCGACGAGGCGGTGGCCCAGCTCGGCGTCCGGGGGCGTCCGTACGACGCCGACGCCGTGCATCGTCAGGGGTCGCCCCGCGATCCCCTCGACCACACCGACACCGCACCGGGTCAGCCCCGGGTCCACGCCCAGTACGCGCACGCCTCGCCCCCACTTCCCTCGCCTGTTCGTGCAGGCTATCGGGTGCCAGTGACAAAGCGGCGGGCCGACGGGGTGTGTCCCGTCGGCCCGCCGCTGATGCCCGATCAGGCGTCGACCTTCTCCATGACCTCGTCGGAGACGTCGAAGTTGGCGAAGACGTTCTGCACGTCGTCGCTGTCCTCGAGGGCGTCGATCAGCTTGAAGATCTTGCGCGCGCCCTCTTCGTCGAGCTCGACCTGCATGGTCGGGACGAAGTTGGCGTCGGCCGAGTCGTAGTCGATGCCGGCGTCCTGGAGCGCGGTGCGCACCGCGACCAGGTCGGTGGCCTCGGAGATGACCTCGAAGGACTCGCCCAGGTCGTTGACCTCTTCGGCGCCCGCGTCGAGCACGGCACCCAGGACGTCGTCCTCGGTCAGCTCGCCCTTGGCGACGACCACGACGCCCTTGCGGTTGAACAGGTACGACACGGAGCCCGGGTCGGCCATGCTGCCGCCGTTGCGGGTCATGGCGACGCGCACGTCGGAGGCGGCGCGGTTGCGGTTGTCGGTGAGGCACTCGATGAGCACCGCGACGCCGTTCGGCCCGTAACCCTCGTACATGATCGTCTCGTAGTCGGCGCCGCCCGCCTCGAGGCCGGCGCCACGCTTGACCGCGGAGTCGATGTTCTTGTTCGGGACCGAGCTCTTCTTCGCCTTCTGGATGGCGTCGAACAGCGTCGGGTTGCCGGACACGTCGGCGCCGCCCGTGCGGGCCGCGACCTCGATGTTCTTGATCATCTTCGCGAAGAGCTTGCCGCGCTTGGCGTCGATCACGGCCTTCTTGTGCTTCGTCGTAGCCCATTTAGAGTGGCCGGACATCTGCCTGTCTCCTTCGCGTAACCAACCTCAGTACGAACGCACAGATCCTACAAGGAACCCGAAGCGTCCTTCGCCCGCACCATGTCCACGAACAAGGCGTGGATCCGGTGGTCACCCGTGAGCTCGGGGTGGAAGGACGTCGCGAGGGCACTGCCCTGGCGCACGGCGACGATGTGCCCCTCGTGCTCCGCGAGCACCTCGACGGCGCCGCCCACGGACTCCACCCACGGGGCGCGGATGAAGACGCCCTCTACAGGATCGCCCTCGACGCCCTGTACGTCGACCGCCGCTTCGAAGGACTCGTTCTGTCGCCCGAACGCGTTGCGGCGCACGATCATGTCGATGCCGCCGATGGTCTCCTGGCCCGAGCGCGGGTCGAGGATCTTGTCGGCGAGCATGATCATTCCGGCGCAGGTCCCGTATACGGGCAGACCGGCGCGCACGCGCGCGCGGAGCGGCTCCATCAGGCCGAACAGCTCGGCCAGTTTGGAGATGGTGGTCGACTCGCCGCCGGGGATGATCAGGCCGTCGACCTCGGCCAGCTCTTCGGGGCGCCGCACCGGCCTGGCCACGGCGTCGGCCGTGGCCAGGGCGATGAGGTGCTCCCGTACGTCGCCCTGGAGGGCCAGGACGCCGATGACGGGGGTGGCGTTCATACGGGCTTACCAGCCCCGGTTCGCGTAGCGCTCGGCCTCGGGCAGGGTGTCGCAGTTGATGCCGACCATGGCCTCGCCGAGGTTGCGGGACGCGTCCGCGATGATCTTGGGGTCGTCGTAGAAGGTGGTCGCCTTCACGATGGCGGCGGCGCGCTTGGCCGGGTCGCCCGACTTGAAGATGCCGGAGCCGACGAAGACGCCCTCCGCGCCGAGCTGGCGCATGAGCGCGGCGTCCGCGGGCGTGGCGACGCCACCGGCGGAGAAGAGGACCACCGGCAGCTTGCCCAGCTCGGAGACCTCCTTGACCAGCTCGTACGGGGCGCGCAGCTCCTTGGCGGCGGCGTACAGCTCGTTGTTGTCGAAGCCGCGCAGCTTGGCGATCTCGTTCTTGATCTGGCGCAGGTGGCGGACGGCCTCGACGACGTTGCCGGTGCCGGCCTCGCCCTTGGAGCGGATCATGGCCGCGCCCTCGGCGATGCGGCGCAGGGCCTCGCCCAGGTTCGTGGCGCCGCAGACGAACGGCGTGGTGAAGGCGAACTTGTCGCTGTGGTTGATCTCGTCGGCCGGGGTCAGCACCTCGGACTCGTCGATGTAGTCGACGCCGAGGGACTGCAGGACCTGGGCCTCGACGAAGTGGCCGATGCGGGACTTGGCCATCACCGGGATGGAGACGGCGCCGATGATGCCCTCGATCATGTCCGGGTCGGACATGCGGGCCACGCCGCCGTCCTTGCGGATGTCGGCCGGGACCCGCTCCAGGGCCATGACGGCGACGGCGCCCGCGTCCTCGGCGATCTTCGCCTGCTCGGGGGTGACGACGTCCATGATCACGCCGCCCTTGAGCTGCTCGGCCATGCCGCGCTTGACGCGGGCGGTACCGGTGGCGGGGGTGGCGTCGGACTGGGTGCTGGTGGACACGGGTGACCTCACTCGGTGAAGAAGGCTTGTTGCAGCACCGAGGTAACCCCTGTGGACCAGGCCACTACAAGGGC
The DNA here is from genome assembly GCF_053891275.1 of Streptomyces sp. YJ-C3. Lineage (NCBI taxonomy): Bacteria > Bacillati > Actinomycetota > Actinomycetes > Kitasatosporales > Streptomycetaceae > Streptomyces > Streptomyces sp. YJ-C3. The sequence continues at coordinate 6,060,717 of NZ_CM132685.1, forward strand.
CAATGGGTAGCCGGTGGCTCCTTTTGGCTCGCGTCCCGGGTCGGCGGCGTGCGCCCTATGCGGCGGCGCGGTCGGCCAGGGCCACCGGCGGCTCGTCGTCCATCTCGAAGGCCATCGGGAACGGGGCGTGCCCGGCGAGCCGGAACCAGCGGACCTTGCGGTGGCGGCGCAGGGCGCGGGCGGCGCGGACGGCGTCGTTGTGGAAGCGGCGGGCCATGGGGACCCGGCGCACGGCCTGGGCCAGTTCCTCCGCGGCCTCCTCGCCGCCGAGGGCCTCCCGGACGGCCTCGACCTGCCCGGCCTCGCCGAAGACCGCTCTGAGCGCCTGGCTGAGCTCGCTCTCGGCGACCTCGCGATGGTCCTCCTCGGCCTGTCGGGCGGCGTGCGCGGCCTCGTAGAGGACGATCGACGCGGCCGGGTCGAGGACACCGGACGTGGCCAGTTCCTGGGCGACGGAGGCGCGGCGCAGGAGCTGCGCGTCGAGGGCGGCGCGGGCCGCGTCGATGCGGGCGTGCAGCCGGTCGAGGCGCCCCGCGGTCCAGCTCAGGTAGAGGCCGATCGCGAAGAGGGCTACGGCGATCCAGATCAGGGTGACGGTCACGGGCGGCAAGGCTACCGGTGGCGGACCCCGGCCCCGTGCGCCCCCGTGCGTCCGCTCAGTCCCTGGCCAGGCCGAACCGTGCCCGCAGTCCCGTCCGTTCGTCCGCCGCCACCGCGGCCGCGCCCTGCGCCACCGTCTCGTAGACCGAGAGGATGTCGGCCCCGACGGTCGCCCAGTCGAAGCGGCGGACGTGCTTGCTGCCGCGTTCGCGCAGTTCGGCGCGTCGCTCGGGGTCGGTGAGCAGCCGCAGCGCCGCGCCGGCGAGCGCGTCGGCGTCCTCGTTCGTGAAGAGCTCGCCGGCCGTGCCCTGGTCGAGGACCTGGGCGAAGGCGTCCAGGTCGGAGGCGAGCACCGGGGCGCCCGCCGACATCGCCTCGACGAGGATGATCCCGAAGCTCTCGCCGCCGGTGTTCGGGGCGACGTACACGTCGACGCTGCGCAGCAGACGTGCCTTGTCCTCGTCGCTGACCATGCCGAGGAACTCGACGCGCTCGCGCATCTCCTTCGGCAGCGACGCGACCGCTTCCTCCTCGTCGCCGCGTCCGGCCACCAGCAGCCGCGTCTGCGGCCGCTCCGCGAGGATCTTCGGCAACGCCTTCATCAGCACCGGGAGGCCCTTGCGGGGCTCGTCGATGCGTCCGATGAACCCGATGGTGTCGCCCTGCCACTCGGGGTGGGGCTCGGCCCGCGCGAAGAAGTCGACGTCGACGCCGTTCGGGATGACGACCGCGTCGCCGCCCAGGTGTTCCACGAGCGTACGGCGCGCGTACTCGCTCACCGCGATGCGCGCGCTGATCTTCTCCAGCGCGGGCTGCAGGATCGGGTACGCGGCGATCATGGCGCGCGAGCGGGGGTTGGAGGTGTGGAAGGTCGCGACGATGGGCCCCTGGGCCGCCCAGCACGTCAGCAGTCCGAGCGAGGGCGACGCCGGTTCGTGGATGTGGACGACGTCGAAGGTGCCGTCGTTCAGCCAGCGGCGTACGCGCGCGGCGCTCAGGAAGCCGAAGTTGAGGCGTGCGACCGAGCCGTTGTACGGCACGGGGACCGCGCGGCCCGCCGAGACGACGTAGGGCGGCAGCGGGGTCTCGTCGTCCGCCGGGGCGAGGACGGAGACCTCGTGACCCAGGGCGATGAGGTGCTCCGCCAGATCGCGGATGTGGAACTGGACGCCGCCCGGCACGTCCCAGGAGTAGGGGCAGACGATTCCGATCCTCACGCCGGCCGCTCCTCGAAGTCGTCCAGGTCGGCGAGCCACAAGCGCTGCAGCATGTGCCAGTCCTCCGGGTGGTCCGCGATCCCTGTGGCGAAGGCATCGGCCAGCGCCTGTGCCATGACAGACGTCTTCTCGGCCCGCGTACCTGTCTCCGGTACCTCGATGGGCGGGTGGACGCGGCCGCGCATGATCGGCGAGGAGTCGTACCAGAGGGTCACCGGCAGCAGCAGCGCGCCGGTCTGCTGGGCGAGCATCGCGGGTCCCGCGGGCATCCGCGTCGTCTCGCCGAAGAACTTCACCTCGACGCCCGAGGACGACAGGTCGCGGTCGGCGACCAGGCAGACGAGGCCGCCCGCGCGCAGCCGCCGGGCCAGCGTCCCGAAGGCGGCGCCGCCGGTGTGCGGCAGCACCTCCATGCCGAGTCCCTCGCGGTACGCCACGAAACGGTCGTACAGGGTCTCCGGCTTGAGGCGCTCGGCGACGGTCGTGAACGGGGTCTCCAGCTTGGTGGTGACCCAGGCGCCCGCGAGGTCGTAGTTGCCCATGTGGGGCAGGGCGAGAATGACGCCCTTGCCGGAGTCCAGGCCGTCGGTGAGGTGGTGGAGGTCCTTGGGCGAGAAGCCTTCCTTGATGCGCTCCCTGCTCCAGGCGGGGAGCCGGAAGGACTCCATCCAGTAGCGCAGGTAGGAGCGCATGCCGGCCCGGGAGAGCTCGGCGAGCTTCTGGGGCGTCGCGTCGGGGACCACCCGGGCCAGATTCGCCTCCAGGCGGAGCACGCCCTTGCCGCGCTTCTTCCACGCGGCGTCGGCGATGGTCCTGCCCAGGCGCGCCGCGACCGGCTCCGGGAGCTTCTTCACCGTGCCCCAGCCGAGTCCGTACAGCGCGTCGGTCACCCGTTCCTGAAGGCCGCTCACGAGGCGGTCTCCTCCTGGGCGGCGGCCGCCGCGTCGGCCTCGGCGGACTCGCGGCGCACGGTCACCACGCGCTGGATCAGCGTGACGAGGCTGCCCACGGCGACGATCCACAGCGCAACAGGGAGCAGGTACTGGATGCCGGGCACGCCGAACTTGTGCAGACCCGCGAAGCCGGCCGCGACCAGCGAGATGACGAGGCGCTCGGCGCGTTCCACGAGGCCGTTGACCGCGACGGGCAGGCCGATCGATTCGCCCCGTGCCTTCGTGTAGGAGACCACCTGGCCGCTGGCGAGGCAGAAGATCGCCACCGCGCACAGGACGTTGTCGTTCCCGGAGCCCGCGTACCAGAGGGCCAGACCGCCGAAGATGGCGCTGTCCGCGACCCGGTCGAGCGTGGAGTCGAGGAACGCGCCCCAGCGGCTGGAGCGGCCGAGCTGGCGCGCCATGTTGCCGTCCACGAGGTCCGAGAAGACGAACAGCGTGATGACGACCGTGCCCCAGAAGAACTCCCCGCGCGGATAGAAGACCAGCGCGCCCGCCACGACTCCGGCGGTGCCGAGGAGCGTGACCGCGTCGGGGCTGACCCCGCGGCGGATCAAGAACGAGGCGAACGGTGTGAGGACACGCGTGAAGAATGCACGCGCGTACTTGTTCAGCATGGCCTTCCCGAGGGTCGGTGCCGCGCGGCCCCTCTGGCCACCGGCTGGCCCATCGTAGCCACGCACGCACGGGAACGGCCGCCGGGCCACCACGCGCGCGTGCGATCGCGTACGACGTATGGACGCACCGTGACCCGAGTGGAAAGCTCGATGGCACCGCGGGCGTCGCCGAAGCCGCCTCCCAACACGCGGGTTCGCGTGTCCGCTTGCCGTATCTACGGCGTCCCAGCAAGGGCCACCTCACCGTGGAAGCGAACCGGGAGGCAAGGACATGGGCGACAAGGCGAACGGACACCCCGGAGCCGCCGGCAGGGCAGCAGCGGCCGACCATCCCGCGTCCGTACGGAATGTGGTGCTGGTCGGCCACAGCGGATCGGGCAAGACGACTCTGGTGGAGGCCCTCGCGCTGACCGCGGGGGCACTGAACCGGGCGGGCCGGGTCGAGGACGGCACCAGCGTCTCCGACTACGACGAGATCGAGCACCGGCAACAGCGCTCGGTCCAGCTCTCGCTCGTCCCGGTGGAATGGGGCGGATACAAGATCAATCTGCTGGACACCCCCGGCTACGCGGATTTCGTCGGGGAGCTGAGGGCCGGTCTGCGCGCCGCGGACGCGGCCCTTTTCGTCGTCTCGGCGGCGGAGGGGCCCCAGACCACCTCCGGCGCGACACGGATGGTGTGGGAGGAGTGCGCGGCCGTCGGCATGCCGCGGGCGATCGTCATCACGCACCTGGAGGCGGCGCGGGCCGACTTCGAGGAGATGACCCGGGCCTGCGCGCGGGTCTTCGGCGGCGACGACCCCGATGCCGTACTCCCCCTGTACCTGCCGCTGCACGGGCCGCAGGCGCCGGACGGGCACGCGCCGGTGACCGGACTGGTCGGGCTGCTCTCGCAGCGCCTGTTCGACTACGCGTCGGGCGAACGCAAGGAGTCGGGCCCCGGCGAGGACCAGCTGCCGCAGATCGAGGAGGCCCGCAACCGGCTCATCGAGGGCATCATCGCGGAGAGCGAGGACGAGACCCTCATGGACCGCTATCTGGGCGGCGAGGACATCGACTTCAAGACGCTGGTCGAGGACCTGGAGCGGGCCGTCGCCCGCGGCGTCTTCCACCCGGTCCTCGCGGCGGCTCCGGCGGCGGAGGGCGCCCGGCAGGGCATCGGCACGGTCGAGCTCCTCGATCTGATCACGGGCGGTTTCCCGACGCCCCTGGAGCGCGAGGCGCCTGCGGTGAGCACGCCCGGCGGCGAGGCGCGGCCGCTCCGGGCCTGCGATCCGGACGGCCCGCTGGTGGCGGAGGTCGTGAAGACCGCGTCCGACCCCTACGTGGGACGGGTCTCCCTCGTACGGGTCTTCTCGGGCACGCTGCGGCCGGACGAGACGGTGCACGTGTCCGGGCACGGGCTGGCGGACCGGGCGCGCGGGGACCGCGCCCTGCACGAGGCGGACGAGCGGATCGGTGCCCTGTCGGCGCCGTTCGGCAAACAGCAGCGCACCCTCACGCACTGCATCGCCGGCGATCTGGCCTGCGTGGCGAAGCTGAACCGGGCGGAGACCGGCGACACCCTCTCGGCGAAGGACGACCCCCTCCTGATGGCGCCGTGGGACATGCCGGATCCGCTGTTGCCGCTCGCGATCCAGGCGCACAGCAAGGCCGACGAGGACAAGTTGTCGCAGGGCCTGTCCCGGCTCGTCGCGGAGGACCCGACGATGCGGCTCGAGCAGAACCAGGACACCCATCAGGTGGTCCTGTGGTGTCTGGGCGAGGCGCACGCGGACGTGGCCCTGGAGCGGCTGCGCAGCCGGTACGGGGTGCAGGTCGACGTCATCGCGCACCGGGTGTCGCTGCGCGAGACGTTCGCGGGCCGGTCGGCGGGGCGGGGCCGGCACGTGAAGCAGTCCGGCGGGCACGGGCAGTACGCGATCTGCGAGATCGAGGTGGAGCCGCTGCCCGGCGGATCCGGTATCGAGTTCGTGGACAAGGTCGTCGGCGGCGCGGTGCCGCGGCAGTTCATCCCGTCCGTCGAGAAGGGCGTACGGGCGCAGGCGGCGCGGGGGGTCGCGGCCGGGTACCCGCTCATCGACGTCCGGGTGACGCTGCTCGACGGCAAGGCGCACTCGGTGGATTCGTCCGACGCGGCGTTCCAGACGGCCGGCGCGCTGGCGCTGCGGGAGGCGGCGGCCGACGCCCGGATCCATCTCCTGGAGCCGGTGGCCGAGGTGCAGGTGCTGGTCGGCGACGACTACGTGGGCGCTGTCATGAGCGATCTGTCCGGGCGCCGCGGCCGCGTCGTCGGGACCGAACAGACGCAGGGCGGGCGCACCCTCGTACGGGCCGAGGTGCCGGAGATCGAGATCGGGCGGTACGCGGTGGATCTGCGGTCGCTGTCGCACGGGACGGCGCGGTTCGACCGCAGTTACGCGCGGCACGAGCCGATGCCGGCGCAGCTGAGCGAGAGGATCCGTGAACAGGCCCAGGACACCGCGTAGTTGAGAAGGGTTCACAAGGGAGGCGTAACGGCCACCGCCGACATCCCGCTTGTCGGAGCGGATGTCGGCGGTGGCCGTTACGCTGGTCGACGATCAGCCGGATCAGGACGATCAACTGATCAACAGGTGTGCGGGGCAGGGAAGTCGGGAAAAGCCGCAGCAGCGACGATGTGCGGTGATGGGGGCGGCAGTGGCGGACGACGCATTCGATTTCAGGCCTGGCGCGCAGGTCCCGCTCCAGGGGTCCGCGGGACAGACGGCGGCGACCTTCGCCATCGCGTCGGCCGCCTACCGCGACGACCCGGCGGTGAAGATCGAGGACGCCAACAACGAGTGGCACAAGTCCGAGGTGAAGAAGGGGCGATGGTCCCTGTTCGCGCCGAATCTGGGTGAGGCGTTCTCGCGCGCGGTGCAGGTGCGGATGCTGGGCGGCGGGCGCAAGCCGCTCATCCAGTCGTTCGGTACGGAGCCCCAGGTCATCGTCGAGCACTGTCTGGCCGCCAACCGGATCCGGCGCGAGCGGGACAGGCGGCTGACGCTGGTGACCGTGGTGTTCGGCTTCCTGTTCCTGCCCGGATTCCTGCTGTGGCTGGCCGCTTTCCAGATCCGCCGCACGAACAACAACAGGGTGGCGCTGGCGGAGAAGGTGGTCCAGGAGTCCGCCGGCAAGCCGACCGAGGTGCAGAGCGCGGCGAAGAAGGCCGAGCGCAAGGCGCGCAGCCGGGCCGCGCTGGCGACGGCGGCGATGGCCGCGGTCGGCGTCGCCATCGTGATCCTGCTCGTCAAGCTGCCGTTCGACGGCTTCTGGGCCTGGTATCTGCGGGCCTCGTTCGTGGCCCCGCTCATCGGCGGGTTCCTGGCCCGGCGGATCTGCGAGCACAGCGCTCAGGACCTGCGCGACCGGTGGGACGGGCTGCTCTCCGGCGGCGGCATCGGCGCGAAGATCCCGGAGGCGGTGCCCGGCAGCCCGGGCGAGACCGCGGCCGAGCAGCTGCGCCAGAGCCTGGCCAAGCTCTCGGCGGAGCAGCAGTCGAACACGGTCTTCTACGCGGGCCCCAAGGGCATCCTCGGCATGGGCACCCGCTGGGGCAGCTGGCAGCTCGCCGAGGACCTGGTGTCGGGCGAGAAGGACAAGGAGATCCACCCCTTCCGCAGCTGGGACGTCATCCGTGCGATCCACGACCAGCTGCGGCTCATCGAGCGGGGGCCGCTGCACACGGGCGGGTTCCCGACCCCGACGATGAAGCACTGGATCGTCACGCCGATCGGGGAGAACGCGAAGCAGGTGGCCCGCCCCTCGGGCGAGGACGTCGACGCGTTCCAGATCAAGCAGCACGAGATACAGCGGATCTGCAACGAGCAGCAGTTCGGCAGCGGTGACCGCCACTACCTGGGGGTCCAGTTCACGCTCTGGGACGGCCAGTTGGTCATCACGATGCTGATCACGGTGACCGTGCTGCACGAGACGCTGCGCATCGAGGTGACGGGGCACGCGCTCGGTCCGGTCAATTCGCTGTTCACGTCGAAGCCGGAGCCGAAGACCGTGGAGATCGCCAAGTCCGTACGGTTCTGGGAGACCACGGAGAAGACGCTCCCGCTCATCGACGCGGACGAGGTCGTCCGTATCGCGGTCCGCGCTCCCTTCACCTGGTACCCGCCGCTCCTCGACCACCTGGGCGGCAAGCTCGTGCTGCCCGAGCCGTTCGGTCTGCGTCACGTCTGGGCGGACCAGCCCTGGCGGCACCGCTTCATGGCGGACGACGCGCTGCGCACCGCGACCCCGGTGCTGCGGGTGGTGCACGCCGCGGCCATCGGCGTGCTGGAGGACCACGGCGTGGACACGGAGAAGTTCGGCAACCGCTCGGGCGTGCTCAGCGGCCTGGTCCAGGATCCGGCGCCGCGGAAGGCCGACGTGTACGACGCGTAGGCGCGGGCGCGGGGTCCCGGTCCGCCCGGTACGCGCACCACGGCAGGCAGTACTGGGTGACGGCCCCCACCGTCACCGCGTACAGGACCGTGCCGGGGCCCACGGATCCGCCCAGCAGCCAGCCCGCCGCCAGGACCACGATCTCGATGGCGGTGCGCACGAGACGCAGGGAGCGGCCCGTGGCGGCCGTGAGTGCGGTCATCAGTCCGTCGCGGGGACCGGGGCCGCAGCGGGCGCCGACGTAGACGGCGACGGAGAGCCCGTTGAGCAGGATGCCGGTGGCGAGCAGGGCGCCGCGGACCGGCGGCGCGGGATGGTCGGGGAGCAGCCACAGGCCGAGGTCAGAGGACCAGCCGACGGTGAGGATGTTGGCGTACGTGCCGAGGGTCGGGCGCTGCCGCAGCGGGATCCACAGCAGCAGGACGGCCGCGCCGACCAGCGTCGTGAGAGTACCGAAGCTGAGTGAGGTGTGCCGGGCCAGGCCTTCGTTGAGGACGCTCCACGGGCTGAGGCCCAGGCCCGACCGGACCATCAGGGCGAGGCTGATCCCGTACAGGGCCAGGCCCACGAAAAGCTGGGGCAGGCGGCGCGCGGGGTGTTCGCGCAGCGGGACGTACGTGAGCGGCATGGGGTGACTCCGGGGACGGGCGCCCCGCACCGGGGCACTTTCAAGGCCAATCCCGTCACTCTGTAGATTGACCGGCCCGGATCACACGGCCAATTGCGGGAGAGTGGTTTTGTGGAGATCGCCGACGGCCGGCGCGCGGGGACGCCCCGCACCGTGGGTGCCCGGCAGCTCGCCGCGCTGCTCCCCGATCCCGCGCGGGCGCGTCCCGCCTACCGTCATCTCGCGCACGCCATCGGCGAGTTGATCCTCGACGGACGGCTCGCCCTGCACCTCCGGCTGCCCGCCGAGCGGGAGCTGGCCGGCGCGCTCGGCGTCAGCCGGACGACCGTCACGGCGCTGTACGACCTGCTGCGCGAGAACGGGTTCGCGCACAGCCGCCGGGGCTCCGGCACCTGGACGTCCCTGCCGCAGGGCCGCGCCGCGAAGGGCGTCAGCCGGCTGCTCGCGCCGCAGGACGCCGCGATCGACCTGGCCAGGGCCGCGCCGACGCTGCCCGGCCGGACGCTCGCCGACGCCCTCGCCGAGGTCACGCCGCGGCTGGCCGGGCACGCGGACGGCCCGGGCTACCACCCGTACGGGCTCCCGGAGTTGCGGTCGGCGCTCGCGGCCCGGTTCACGGCCCGCGGCCTGGCCACGACGCCCGAGCAGATCCTGGTGACCGCCGGTGCGCAGCACGCGCTCAGTCTGGTCCTGGGCCTGCTCGCCGGCCCGGGCGACCGGATCATGGTCGAGAACCCGTCGTACCCGAACGCCCTGGAGGCGATGCGCCGCGCCCGGCTGCGCCCCGTGTCCGTACCGGTGACGGACGACAGCGGCTGGGACCTCGGGATCATGGAGTCGACGCTGCGCCGCTCGGTGCCCCGGCTCGCCTATCTGATCCCGGACTTCCACAATCCGACCGGTGCTCTGATGCCGGCGGCCGAGCGGGCCGGGATCCTGGGCGCGGCCGGTCGCAGCGGCACGTGGCTGATCGTCGACGAGACCCTCGCCGAGCTCGCGCTGGACACCACTCCCCCGGCGCCGTTCGCCGCGCACGGCCCGGCCGCCCAGGTCGTCACGGTCGGTTCGATGAGCAAGACGCACTGGGCGGGCCTGCGCATCGGCTGGCTGCGCGCTCCCGCCCGGCTCGTCACGGAGCTGGCGGCGCAGCGGGTGGCGACCGACATGGGCGGTTCCGTGGTGGACCAGCTCCTGGCGCTCTCCCTGCTGGCCCGCCAGGGCGATGCGCCGGCCGACCGGCTCGCCCGGCTGCGTGCCCAACGCGCCGCGCTCGCCGAGGCGTTGAGGCAGCACGTCCCGCACTGGACGTGGCGGACGCCGCCCGGCGGGCTGTCCTTCTGGGTCGACCTGGGCGCGAGCGTCGCGTCGGAGTTCGCCGAGCGCGCGCTCGCCCACGGTGTACGGATCGAGAGCGGCGCGTACTTCGCCGCGGACCCGGGCCTGTTCGAGCACCGGCTGCGCATCCCGTACACGCTGCCCGAGGAGACGCTGCGCGAGGCGGTGCAGCGGATGGCCCGCGCCGAGGCCGAGGGGCCCCGGGCGGCGGCCTCAGGTGCGCGGCAGCACTGGATCGCCTGACGCCGCCGGGCCCGCGGAGCCGGTGTCAGGCGCGCTCCTCAGGCGCTCGGCCAGGCCTTGGCCAGCGCGGTGCGCGTGTCCCCGAGCAGCTGCGGCAGCACCTTCGTGTGGCCGACGACCGGCATGAAGTTCGTGTCGCCGCCCCAGCGCGGGACGATGTGCTGGTGCAGGTGGGCGGCGATACCGGCCCCCGCGACGGCGCCCTGGTTCATCCCGATGTTGAAGCCGTGCGCCCCGGACGCGGAGCGCAGCGCGGTCATCGCGAGCTTGGTGAACACGGCGAGCTCGGCGGTCTCCGCCTCGTCGAGGTCCGTGTAGTCGGCGACGTGCCGGTAGGGCAGCACCATCAGGTGCCCGCCGTTGTACGGGTACAGGTTGAGGATCGCGAAGACCCGCTCGCCGCGGGCGACGATCAGGGCGTCCTCGTCGGATTTGCCGGGAGCGGCGCAGAAGGGACAGCCGTCGTCGGCCCCGGGGCCCGTCGGCTTGCCCTCGCCCTGGATGTACGCCATGCGGTGCGGGGTCCACAGACGCCCGAATCCGTCCGGCTCACCCACAGGACCGATCTGCTGCTCCGGCTCACTCGTCATGAAGTGCAGCATATGGCGTCACCTCGGCAGGGCGTGTCGGCGGGGGCCGCCCCTGCCCGGCAGGGGCGATGCTGTCCGGATGACCGACAGTCCTCTCGCCCGCTGGGAGCGGCACAACGGCGTCGTCCTCGCCGTGGCCTCCCTGCTCTACCTCGCTTCGTACGCGATCCGGGTGCTCGGCCACGGCCTGCCGAACGCGGTACGGGACCTGTGCCTGGCGGTGACGTTCGCGGCGTGGGCCGTGTTCCTCGTGGATTACGCGGTGCGCCTGCGGCTGAGCGGGCAGCGCCTGCATCGCTTCCTGCGCACCCACTGGCTGGACACCGTGGTCCTGCTGCTGCCCCTGCTGCGTCCGGTCCGGATCGTGCAGGCCTACGAGACGGTGCAGCGCCACCACGACCAGCCGCGGCTCGCCCTGCACGCCCGGGTGATCACGTACGCGGGCGTCTCGGTGACGCTGCTCGGCTTCGCGGGGTCGCTCGCCCTGTACCAGCAGGAGCACGCGGCGCCGGGCGCGGACATCGTCACGTACGGCGACTCGGTGTGGTTCACCTGCACGACCCTGTCGACGGTGGGCTACGGCGATCTGGCGCCGGTGACCCCGCTCGGCCGGCTGGTGTCGGTGGGCGTGATGGCCTGTGGGCTGGCCCTGCTCGGCGCGGTGACCGGCACGTTCTCGTCGTGGCTGCTGCAGGTCTTCGCGCGGGAAGGGGAGAGGCCCCCGGAGAGCTCGGAAAGCTCTTCGGGGGCCTCTCGCCACGACGGTGACTGACGGCGTCAGACCTGCGCCCGCTCCTCGACGACCTTCGCGATCTTCGCGATGGCCTCGTCGACCGGGATGCCGTTCTCCTGCGAGCCGTCGCGGTAGCGGAAGGACACCGAACCGGCGTTCATGTCCTCGTCGCCCGCGATGACCATGAAGGGCACCTTGGCCTTCTGCTGGTTGCGGATCTTCTTCTGCATGCGGTCCGAGGACGCGTCGACCTCGACCCGCAGGCCCTGGGCGCGGGCCTTCTCGGCGAACGCCTCCAGGTACGGGATGTGCGCGTCGCCGATCGGGATGCCGACGGCCTGGACCGGGGCGAGCCAGGCCGGGAAGGCGCCCGCGTAGTGCTCGAGCAGCACACCGAAGAACCGCTCGATCGAGCCGAACAGGGCACGGTGCAGCATGACGGGCTGCTGGCGCGAGCCGTCCGCCGCGGTGTACTCCAGGCCGAACCGCTTGGGCTGGTTGAAGTCGACCTGGAGGGTCGACATCTGCCAGGACCGGCCGATCGCGTCCTTGGCCTGGACGGAGATCTTCGGGCCGTAGTAGGCGGCGCCGCCCGGGTCGGGCACGAGCGGCAGGTTCTGCTTCTCGGCGGCCTGGCGCAGGGCCTCGGTGGCCTCGGCCCAGTCCTCGTCGGTACCGATGAACTTGTCGGAGTCGTCGCGGGTGGACAGCTCCAGCTCGAACTCGGTCAGGCCGTAGTCGCGCAGCAGGTCGAGCACGAAGGTCAGGAGCGTGTCGAGCTCCTGCGGCATCTGCTCCTTGGTGCAGTAGATGTGCGAGTCGTCCTGGGTGAAGCCGCGCGAGCGGGTCAGGCCGTGCACGACGCCCGACTTCTCGTACCGGTACACGGTGCCGAACTCGAAGAGCCGCAGCGGCAGTTCACGGTAGGAACGCCCTCGGGACTTGAAGATCAGGTTGTGCATCGGGCAGTTCATCGCCTTGAGGCGGTAGTTCTGCTCGTCGAACTGGATGGGCGGGAACATGCCGTCCGCGTAGTGCGGCAGGTGACCCGAGATCTCGAAGAGGTGCTCCTTCGAGATGTGCGGGGTGTTCACGAACTCGTAGCCGGAGACCTCGTGGCGGCGCCGCGAGTAGTCCTCCATGACCTTGCGGATCACGCCGCCCTTGGGGTGGAAGACCGCGAGGCCCGGGCCGAGCTCCTCCGGGAAGGAGAACAGGTCGAGCTCGGCGCCCAGCTTGCGGTGGTCGCGCTTCTCGGCCTCGACGAGGAAGTCGAGGTACGCCTTCAGCTCGTCCTTGGTCGGCCAGGCGGTGCCGTAGATCCGCTGGAGCTGCGGGTTCTTCTCGCTGCCGCGCCAGTACGCGGCGGCGGAGCGCATCAGCTTGAACGCCGGGATGTTCCGGGTGGTGGGCAGGTGGGGACCGCGGCAGAGGTCCTTCCAGCACAGGTCGCCGGTCTTGGCGTCGAGGTTGTCGTAGATGGTCAGCTCGCCGCTGCCCACCTCGGCGTCGGCGCCGTCGGCGGCCTGCGCAGCGTTGCCCTTGAGGCCGATGAGCTCCAGCTTGTAGGGCTCGTCGGCGAGCTCGACGCGCGCGTCGTCGTCGGTGGTCACGCGGCGCGAGAAGCGCTGCCCCCGCTTCTGGATCTCCTGCATCTTCTTCTCGATGCGCTTGATGTCCTCGGGGGTGAACGGCTCCTTGACGTCGAAGTCGTAGTAGAAGCCGTCCTTGATGGGCGGGCCGATGCCGAGCTTGGCGTCCGGGAACAGCTCCTGGACGGCCTGCGCCATCACGTGCGCGGTGGAGTGCCGCAGGATGTTGAGACCGTCCTCGGAGGAGATCTCGACGGGCTCGACCTCCTCGCCGTCCTGCACGGCGTACGCGAGGTCCTTCAGCTCGCCGCCCACGCGGGCCGCGACGATGCTGCGCTCACCGGCGAAGAGCTCGGCGGCCGTAGTGCCCGGCGTCACCACGCGCTCTTCCCGCTCGGAATCGCGTTGGATGATCACACGGACGTCAGACACCGGTCTTCTCCTACCTGAAGATGGAACGCCGCGCCATTACCTGTGACGCGTGCAGAAGCGATCGTACCGAGTCACCGGGACCGCTCGCGAAACGGTTAACGGGCACCCCTCCGAGGCCGGGCCTAGCGTGGAGCGCATGGCACTCGACTGGAACACGCTCCTCGCCGACCAGCTCGACTGGCACTGGCGGCACCAGCTGCGCCCGCGCCTGGCCGGCCTCACCGACGACGAGTACTTCTGGCAGCCCGTACCGGACTGCTGGACCGTGCGCCCCGGCCCCGGTCAGGACCGTCCCGCCATCGACTGGGCCTATCCGCCGCCGGTCCCGGCGCCGGTGACGACGATCGCCTGGCGCATCGGGCACATCCTGGTCGGCGTGCTCGGCATGCGCAGCGCCGCGCACTTCGGCGGGCCTCCCGTGGACTACGGGACGTACGCGTATCCGGGCACGGCCGCCGAGGCGCTCGACCGGCTCGACGCGGCGTACGCGGTGTGGATGACCGGGGTGCGCGGGCTCGGTGAGGACGGGCTGGCGCGGCCGTGCGGCCCGGCCGAGGGCCCGTACGCGAAGGAGCCGCTGGCCACGCTCGTGCTGCACATCCACCGCGAGACGATCCACCACGGCGCGGAGATCGCCCTGCTCAGGGACCTGTACGTGCACAAGTTCGGCTAGTCGTCGCCCGCGCACGCCTCTTCGAAGAAGTCCAGGTTCTCCTGGAGCGACTTCATCAGGCGGTCCCGCTCGGCCTCTTCCACCTGCACCGGTACGACTCCGGTGGCGCCGGTGAGCCGCCGGAAGCCGCCCCGGCTCTCCAGCCGCCCGTGCACCCGGATCGGCAGGCCCACCAGGTGCGCGTGGCCCGCTATCCGGTACGCCTCCTCGTCCAGCGTCAGCCGGACGTGCGGGACCTCGGCGCCGGCGATGACGCGCAGCCGCACCGTGCCCTCGCCGCGCGGGCCGGTCCTGCGCAGCCGCTCGACGGTGCCGGTGATCCGGACGGAGACCGCGGGTTCGGCGTGCAGGTAGCGGGCGCCGGCCTCGCGGAGCACGTCCAGGTCGCCGGGTGAGAACTCGACGGGCGCGTCCCCGTCGGTGCACTCCTCGGGCACTCCGGCGGCGGGCGCCCAGGCGACGGCGACCCGGGCGCCCTCGGTGCCGCGCACCAGGGCGACCAGCGCCTCGGTCAGTTCGTGGCTGACGCCTGCCTCGACGGCGCCGTCGAACGCGTCCATGCCGCCGGTGGCCCGCCGGTAGTCGATGGCCTCGCGCACCGCGTACAGCGCCTGGTGCAGCCGGACCGCGAGGGTGCGTCCGGCGGCGACCGGTACGAACGCGGTGAGCCTGCGGCCGCCGGGTGCCGTCTGCACCAGTACGTTCTCCAGGGCCGCGGCGGCAGGCCGACGGTGCCGGGCCCCGTAGTACCCGGCGCGTCCGCGGGCGGCGAGGGCCCCGGCGAGCAGCATCCGCCGCGCGGCGGACCGCAGTTGCTCCTCGGCGGTCCAGGACGAGGCGCCGCCCGGCCCTTCGGGCACGTCCCGCCACCACCGGATCTCGTCGCTGGGCACGGCGAGCGAGATCAGGACCTCGCGGGCGGACGGGGCGCCGCTGCGCTCCAGGGCCAGGAGCGCCTCGCCGAGCAGGTCCTCGCTGTCCGGGAAGGTCCGGTTCTCCGGCACGAGCAGGCTGGTCCGGGCGCCGGAGCCCGGCAGGGTCCAGCGCGCGTACCGTCCCGCGGCGCCCCCGCGGCGCTGCCAGCCGTGCCGGTCGAGCAGGGCGCCGAGGACGGCCGGGTCGACCTGTCCCGGCTCGGGTCCCGGGAGGTCGACGGGGTGCGCGCGGGCCGCGCCGAGGGAACGCAGGGGCTCGCCGCTCGACCGGTGCTGCATGTCGTAACTCCCTTCCGGGCCAGCCGACGTGACCGGTGACCGGTCAGGGCCGCCCGCCCGTCCCGACCCGGTTCATGATCTCGCAGAGCGCGCGGTCGTCGAAGATCCGCGAGGTCGGGACGCGCACGGTGGTCCTGCGCCGGCCGGTGACCGGCTGGCCGGCGAGATTGGTCCAGTAGCAGCAGTGCCGCAGGTCGAGCCGGTCGTGGCTGGCGCGCAGCCAGTCGTCCTGGGAGCGCGGCACGAGCATCACGACGAGGATCTTGTGCACCGAGACCGGGGTTCTGGCGAGCTTCTCCAGGTGTGCGTTGTCGAGCGTGAAGGAGAAGGACGGGCCCCGTGGGTTCGGGGGGATCTGGTACGTCGCTTTGAGCTGCACCTTGATGGTGACCTCGTCGTCCACCGTGTGCCCGGGGGCGCTGTGGCTGACGTGCCAGTCGATGCCGTTGTCGGGAAAGGGCTGCGAGAGCGAGCATCCGGCCGCCGCGGCCACGGCGTGCAGATAGCCCACCTGCAGTGTCTCCATGCAGGCGGTGGTGGCGAGTGTGCCGCGCGACGGTGCGATCCGCCCGGGCAGCAGCCCACCCTGTTCGGGCCGCGCGAGCGCCATGGTCCAACTGGCCTTTCAGAAAGGTGAATCCCCGTGGAGATCAAGAATTTGATCAAGCCGGAGTCAATGGCACCCCGCTGAACTGCCATGACTCGTATCTGTGTTGTCACCGCTCCGCGTAGGGCGCAAACGGCCCGGGTATCACCGGGTGGGGCAGGAGACGCAAAACGACGGGACGTCATCTGCCGGGCGTGAACAGGGAGTTGCATTGTCATGACGTGCTGGTACGAGGGCCCCCTTGCCGCCTTCGACACAGAGACGACCGGCGTGGACGTGGAGACCGACCGCATCGTGTCGGCGGCGATCGTGGTGCAGGACGCGCCGGGCACGCGGCCGCGGGTGACGCGCTGGCTGGTGAACCCGGGTGTCCCGGTGCCGCCCGGGGCGACGGACGTCCACGGTCTGACCGATGAGCATCTGCAGCGCAACGGCCGCTGGCCGGCGCCGGTGATGGAGGAGATAGGCCGCGAGCTGGCGGAGCAGGCGGCGACCGGCCGGCCGCTGGTGATCATGAACGCGCCGTTCGATCTGACCATGCTGGACCGGGAGTTGAAGCGTCATCGCGCTTCGTCGCTGGCCCGCTATCTGGAGAGCTACTCGCTCTGCGTCCTGGATCCGCGGGTCCTCGACAAGCATCTGGACCGCTACCGCAAGGGCCGTCGCACGCTGACGGATCTGTGTGCGCACTACGAGGTGGAGCTGGCGGAGGCGCACGACGCGGCGGCGGACGCACAGGCGGCGCTCGACGTGGTCCGCGCGGTGGGCCGTCGTTTCGCGGCCCGCCTGGAGCGCCTCTCCCCCGCCGAGCTGCATACGCTCCAGGCGGTCTGGCACGCGGCGCAGGCGCGCGGTCTCCAGGCGTGGTTCGCGCGCTCCGGCACTCCGGAGCAGGTGGACCCGGCGTGGCCGCTGCGGCCGGAACTTCCGGCGGCGGCTTGATCGTTCCCCCGCTGGGGGCCCGACAAGCAGAAACGAAAAACCGGCCCGTCTCTCGACGGACCGGTCATTTCCGGGTGGGCGATACTGGGTTCGAACCAGTGACCTCTTCGGTGTGAACGAAGCGCTCTCCCACTGAGCTAATCGCCCGGGAACGGGTTGAACAATACAGGGCGCGGCGGGCTGTGTTCAAACCGGTTGCAGGTGGGCCAGCAGACCGCGCCGTCCGCCGCGCATCATCCACCGGTGGTTGGCGCGGAAGACGGGCCTGCCGAGGACGGCGAAGCGGCGCATCAGGGGTTTGCGCACCTCCACCTCCTGGTCGTAGACCGCGCGTGTGCCGCCGCCGCGTGAGCTGACCGTCCACCGGGCCCAGCCGTCGAGGTCTCCGCTCATGGCGATCTCCAGGACCCCGGCGGCCGGGTCCCGGTGTGTCTCGCGGGCCGTGACCGTGAGCTCGTACGGCAGGAAGGACCGGAACACGGCGACGCCGCTGGTGGTGTCCAGCGGCGCCACCGAGCGGACCTGCGGCCACCACGCCGGGTACTCCTCGGCCCGTTCCAGGACCGCGTACACGGTGGCCGGTGGTGCGGGCAGGTCCCAGACGCTGCGGAAGCGGTAGTGGCTCAGGGCGCTCCAGTCCATGGCCCGAGTCTGCCCGGGCGGCGCTCGCTTCTCGTGGACGTCAGGGCATTTTGTCCCCGATCAGTGCCAGGTTCTCGATGGCGGCGAGGCCGTAGAGGGCGGTGTCGTTGGTGGAGATCCAGTTCGCCTCGGCGCCGGCGACGAGGGTGACGGGGCCGTCGGTCTTCTCCGTCTTCCACGGGGAGGATTCGGTGTAGCCGTCGCTCTTGTAGAACTTCTCCCAGGCGCGCCGGGCGAGCTTGTCGTCGCCGGTGCGCACGGCGGCGTACGCGTCGAGGCGCGAGTGGCCCTGGAAGAGGATGAGGGACCCGAAGTCCGACCCGTACCGCGCCTTCTGCTCCGCCTTGGTGGCGTTGAAGTAGCGGCAGTAGTCGTAGTACGCCTCCTCGAACTCCGGCATGTCGACGAGGTCGATCAGTTCCGCGCACAGCTCGTTCAGGCCGAAGACGGCCGACAGGTGCGAGACGCCGACGACCGGCTCGTCGGCGATCGCGAACCTGCCGGTGTCGAGGTCGTAGAGTCCGCTGCCCTGCACGAATCCGTTGGGCTGTGCGGCGATGGTCTCCATGGTCGACAGGACTCTGGCCCGGGCCTTCTCCCACTGGGGTCCGCGCCGCTCCCACTCGGTGAGCCAGGCCGAGACGAGGCCGCTCCAGTCGGTGCCGAAGCCGATGGACAGGGCGTGCGGGTCGGGCTCGTAGTCGGGGTCGGGGCGGACCTTGCGCTGCGGGTCGAGCACGAGGAAGGTCTCGTCGGAGTCGATGTTGGCGTGCATGAGGTCGCCGACGCGTTCGTCGCCGGTGAGGAAGTAGTAGTAGCGGCGGTACGTGGTGTTGGCGATGCGCTGCTGCTTCGCGGAGTCGGCGTAGTGCTGGACGCCGTGGCGGGTGCCGAGCCCGGCCCACGTGCCGAGGTGGTAGACGTCGACCTCGCCGGTGTGGCGGGTCATGGCCTCGGCGAAGCGGAAGATGTCGGCGCGTCCGCTGCGCAGGTACGCGAACCAGAGCCAGAGGTCGGGCGAGAGCTCGGAGTTGTCCCAGGCGTAGCCGCCGACGTCGTAGCGCCATTGGTGCCGTGCGGTGTCGTAGGAGTGCATCACGTCGCCGTAGTCCCAGAAGCCGTACCAGCGCCGCATCTCCACCTGGTCCTTGTAGTAGGTGAAGAGGAAGTCGAGGTGGTCCTCGATCCTGGCCTTGGCGGGTGTGGAGCGGTCCGGCTCGGAGTAGAGGCCGGGGCCGAAGACCTTCGCCTCGATGAGCTGCCGAGGCGGTGCGGCGAGCTGGGGCAGCACGCGGACGGCCTCGACCTGCTGGGCGAGGACCTCGGGCTTCGGTGTCGACTCGTTGGCCCAGAACATCAGCTCGCTGGTGCGGGCGATTCCGTAGGGCGTGCCGAACTCGGGCTCGTAGTCCTCGTAGGTGATGTTGAGGCCTTCGAGCTGTTCCGCGTACGTGTCCTGGCCCATGCCGTCGTGGTAGAAGCGCAGGTCCATCGGCTGGGCCTCGGGCGACCACAGCCACAGGGTGACCTCGGCCTCGTCGGTGTGCGCGGCGCGGATGTCGAGGCCGGCCGGGTGCTTCTCCCAGAAGTCCCGGATTCCGAAGGAGAGTCCGCCGCTCGGGCCGCCGAGGTACCCGAATCCGCTGGCGCGGCGTCCGCCGCCCGCGGCGATCCAGCCGTGTCCCTTCTTGGTCCGCTTGCGCAGGGTGAAGCCGTCGGCGGACAGCTGGGAGAGGGTGTAGTCGCCCCATTCGGGGATGTAGCGGAGTCGCGTCGTGACGCGCTGGTCCCAGGTCGAGGGGTCGGGCAGTTTCTCGCCCGCGAACTGGGCGGCCTGCACGGCGGCGCCGGGGTCGCGGCGCAGGCCGGTGATGCCCTGGACGGCTTCCCGCAGCAGTCCGGTGTCCTCGCCGCCGATGCGGATGTGCCGGTCGTACGGGGCGTCGCGCATCGGCACGGTGAAGCGGACGCCGAGCCCGCGGACGAAGTCGCCGGAGGTCTTGCCGGGTTCCTGGGTGCCGTCGTAGGTGAGGGTGTGGACCATGCGGAAGGAGTCGGCGCCCGCGTAGAAGTAGAGGCGGACCGAGAACGGCAGCCAGCTGCGGCTTCCCTTGCGGTGTTTGCCGTCGATGCGGACGACGGCGCGCACCGGGCCGTCCTGTTCGACCTTCGTCTTTTCGATGACGCTCTCGAAGCGTTCGTACGTGTCGGTTCCCTGGTCGCCGTCCTCGATCTCGCCCTGGCGCAGCAGTACGAGCCGGCCGTGCTTGGCGATCTCGGTGGAGCCGCGGGTCACGCTCTTGACGAGGGTGGATCCGCTCGTGCCGAGGCGGGCGGTGATGACTCCGGTGTCGACGGTGACGGCTCCGCCGTGCGTGGCGACGGTGACCTTCTTGTCGGGCGCGGCGGGGCTCCCGGCCGCCAGCGTGAGCGTGCCGTTCCCGGCGTCGGGGCCGACGGCGTGCGCGGTCCACTTCAGGGAGCCGTCCGGCCATTGCGCGAGCGGCCAGGTCTGGACGGGGACCCGGGTGCCGTCGTCGGTGCTGAGCGTGAACTCCTGGTCCTTCTCGTACGCGCCCTTCGGCCAGGGCACGCCGACGGTGGAGCCGGGGGCGGCGCCGAGCCCGCCGTCCTCCAGCCAGCCGAGCGTGACGGGTCGGGCCTCGGCGGCCGGGGCGTTCGGCGCGGCCTGCGCCTCCTTGCTGCCGAGTGCCCAGCCGAACTGGGCGGCGGCACCGGCCGCCGCGGCGGCTCTGAGGAGGGCTCTGCGGGGAAACCCTGGGGGGACACCCGGGGAGGCACCTGGGGAGACACCTCGGGAGACAGGGGACATCGTCGTTCCTTTCCGTGCATGCCAAAGGTGCTGTACGAGAAGGGGGTCGAGCGGGGTGCGGGGGTTCAGCGGGCCCGGCCGCGCTCCTCGACGGCGACGGCCGCCGCGGCGAGGACGCCGAGCGCCGGTACGGCGAGCGGGGCGAGGAACCCGGCGCACAGGACCACGACCGCGAGGCCGCACACGAGCAGCAGCGATCCGGCGGGGGCCCGGACGGTGCGCCGGGCGGCGGCGCCGAGCAGGGGCCGCCAGTGCGCTCCGGGTTCCCAGACGGCGGCGGCGCGCAGGACGGTCACGGCGGCGCCGAGCAGGGCGAGGACGCCCACGGCGGCGGCGAGCCGGCCGCCGGGGAGTCCGGTGTGTGCGACCTCCAGATCGATCCGGACGGTGGCGCAGGCCGCGGCCCCGGCGAGTCCGACGAGCCATCCGCGCCGGGCGGCGACGCGGAGGTCGGCCACGAACTCCCTTCGGCCGCCGCTCTGTTGGCCCAGATACCGGCGCAGGTGCCGGGACCCTGCGGCGAACGCGGCCGGCGCGGTGACGACGGGCACGGACGCGAGCGCGATCCACACCCCGGTCAGCAGGCACTCGGCGAAGACGCCGAACCGGACGCGCCGGCGCGACTCGGTGAACGGTGGCTTCGAGGGCGTACGGGTGTGGCTCATCCTTTGAGTCCCGAGGTCGCCATGCCGTCGATCAGATACCGCTGGAAGGCGGCGAAGAACGCGATGACGGGGATCAGGGCGACCAGGGACATCGCGATCTGGCCGCCGTAGTTGGAGATGCCTTCCTGGTCCCGGAACATCATCAGGCCGAGCGAGACGGTGTATTTGTCAGGGCTGTTGAGGTAGATGAGCGGCCCCATGAAGTCGTTCCACGCGTTGATGAAGGTGAAGATGGCGCTGGTGATGATCGCGGGGCGGCTCAGGGGCAGCACGATGGACCAGTAGGTCCGCAGGTGTCCGCAGCCGTCGAGCTTGGCGGCCTCGTCGAGTTCCCTGGGCAGGCCGCGCATGAACTGGACCATCAGGAAGACGAAGAACGCCTCCGTGGCCAGGAACTTTCCGGCGACGAGCGGCACGAAGGTGTCGATGTAGCCGAGCTTGCGGAACATCACGTACTGCGGGATGAGCAGGACGTGGTACGGCAGCAGCAGGGTGCCGATCATCAGCGTGAACAGCAGGTTCCGTCCGGCGAAGCGGATCTTGGCGAAGGCGTACGCGGTCAGCGAGCTGGAGAGCACGACGCCGGTCACGGCGAGGACCGCGTAGGTCAGCGAGTTGACGAAGAAGCTGCTGATCGAGATGCCGGAGATGCCGTCGGCGAGCCCGGAGAAGTTCGCGAGGACCGGGCTCGCGGGGAACAGGTCGAGGCTCCCGACGATGTCCTTGCTCGGCTTGAAGGACGCGCCGAGCACCCAGATCACCGGGTAGAGGACGACCGCGAGGACGACGAGCGCGCCGACGTGCCAGACGGCGGAGCCGGTGCGCCGGCGCTCGCTCGGGGTGCGCACGACAGGGCTGGTGGCACTGGTCACTTGGCGGCCTCCGTGCTGTCGTCGTAGTGCACCCACTTCTTCTGCGACCAGAACAGGACCGCCGTGACGAGCGCCACCGCGATCACGAGCGTCCAGGCCATCGCGGAGGCGAAGCCCATCTGGGACTCCTTGAAGCCCTTTTGGTAGAGGTAGCAGGTGTAGACGAGCGTGGCGTCGGCCGGCCCGCACTGTGTGTTGGAGACGACGTACGCGGACCCGAAGACCTGGAACGCGTGGATCGACTCCAGCAGGACGTTGAAGAAGAGCACCGGGGAGATCATCGGCAGCGTGACGTTCCAGAACCGGCGCAGCGGTCCGGCCCCGTCCATCTCGGCGGCCTCGTACAGTTCCTGCGGGACCTGCTTGAGCCCGGCGAGGAAGATGACCATGGGTGCGCCGAACTGCCAGATGCTCAGGGCGGCCAGGGCGTAGAGCACGTAGTCCGGGTTGCCGATCCAGCCGCCCACGTCCAGGCCGAGAATGCTCTGCGTACGGTCCACGACGGCGTCGTCGGAGAACAGTGCCCGCCATACGAAGCCGACGGACACACTTGCGCCGATGAGCGAGGGCAGGTAGAACGCGGCCCGGTACAGGCTCTGGCCGCGCCTCTTCTGCGCGAGCAGCAGCGCCACACCGAGCGCGAGCAGCAGTTTCAGCGGGGTGGCCACCACGACGTACTTCAGGGTCACCTGCACCGACTTCTGCCAGCGCGGGTCCTGGAACATGGTGGTGAAGTTGTCCAGGCCGACCCACCGCGGGGGCGTGAACAGGTTGTAGCTGGTGAAGGCGTAGTACAGCGAGGCGATCATGGGCCCCGCGGTGAGCAGGACGAAGCCCGCGATCCACGGGGACATGAAGAGATAGCCGGCGAGGTTCTCGCGGCGCCGTCCGCCGCGCCCGGCGTGGGGCGCGGCGGGCCGCTTCCCTGCCGGGCGTGCGGGCGCTTCCTTGACGAGGGTCATGGCGGTAGGTCCCCTCAGCCCGCGAACGCGGCCTTGGCCTCGCCTAAGAACTGCTGGGCGGCGGCGGCCGGCTTGGTCTTGCCGTGGGCGACCTCGCCGCCGATGCGCAGGAAGGCGGCCTCGACGACATCGGTGCCGGAGGGCTGCGGGGTCATCTTGCCGAGCACGCCGGCCCGGGAGACCTCCGTCTCGTAGGCGGCGACGGCCTTGTTGGTCGCGTCCGTCGGCCGGTACGCCTCGAACTGTTCGGTGGTCGCGAGGATGCCGCGGTCGTAGCCCATGATCGTGCCGACCTCGGGGTCGTGGACCATGAAGTCGATGAACCGGGCGGCTTCCTCGGGGTGCTCGGTCCCGCTGAAGGCGCTGAGCATCAGCGAGGACAGGTACTGGCCGGTCTGCTGGCCGTCCGTGGTGGGGATCGGTACGAGTCCGTAGTCGGAGTCGCCCTCTCCCTCGTACCGGACGGAGAAGTTGTCCCAGGTGAACTCGGAGGCGGCGATCCCCTTGGACAGGCCGGAGGCGGGCTTCACCTGGTCGATCTTGTTCGGGTCGGCGACGAGCCCGGACTTCACCCGGCGGTAGCCGTCCTCCCACCACTGCGTCAGATCCGCTTCGGTGAAACCGAGTCCGGTCCCGGTGAAGAATGCCTTGCCGTTCTGACGGAGGACCAGGTCGTACATGTACATCACGCCGAAGTAGCCGGTGTCACCGGCGATCTTCTGGGTGTCGTGGATCTTCTGCAGCGCCTTCCAGTACTCGTCCCAGGTCCAGCCGAACTTCGGGTCCACGCCCGCCTTCTTGAAGACCTTGAGGTCGACGACCAGTGACATGGTGTTGGCGCCGACGGGTATCCCGACCTGCTTTCCGCCGTCCACCTGACCGGACGTCAGGACTCCGTCGCGGAAGTTCTTGAGGCTCAGATTCCCGGCGTCCGCCTGGGACTTGAGATCCATCAGAACACCGCGCTTGTCGTACTTGCGCAGGAAGGCGACCGAATTCTGGAAAACATCCGGTGGATTGCCACCGGAAGCCTGCGTCTGGAACTTCTCCCAGAAGGCCTCGTAGTCGGTGAATTCGGGCTTGATCTTGATTTTCGGGTTCTTCTTCTCGAAGAGCGCGATCGTCTTCTTGATCGCGATCGCCCGCGGCTCCCCGCCCCACCATGCGTACCGAAGAGTCACCGGGCCGTCGGACGACCCGCTCCCGCCGCCGCAGCCGGCCGCCGTCAGACCGAGCGCCGCGAGCGACCCTCCCGCGACCTTCAGCAGGCCACGCCGGTCGAGATCCCTGTTCGTAGGCACAGTTCGCCCCTCCACCCCACGCATTGAATCGTTTTAGGCAAGCGCTTGCCGGGCCAAAGTAGAGAGGAGCCGGGGGTGCGTCAACGGTTCGGACAAGAATTGCATCGAAGCGCTTCGAAAGTGCGGCGCGCGAGGCCCCCTGAACCGTTGCACGGGAACGCGAGAACGCCGAGAGCCCCGGAGACTCGATGTCTCCGGGGCTCTCGGTCCGGGTGGGCGATACTGGGTTCGAACCAGTGACCTCTTCGGTGTGAACGAAGCGCTCTCCCACTGAGCTAATCGCCCGGGCGCAGGAAGAACATTACCCCATGTCAGGGGGTGCCTGAGACCATCCCGCGCCCCGCGCTCACTGCTTGATGTTCCAGGGCATCTCGAGCCCGAACTTCCACACGTAGACCCCCACCAGCACCGCGATGACGACCAGGCCGATCGTGGTCAGGATAATGTTCCGCCGGCGCACCTTGGGGTCGAGGGCGCGCTGCGTGGCCTCCGTGACCTTGCGCTTCGTCCAGCGCAGCACCAGCTGGGCCCAGACGAACTCGGTCGCCCAGATCGCCATGCCCCCGAAGATCACCAGCCAGCCGGGGCCCGGCAGCGGCAGCATGATGATGCCCGCGACCACGACCGCGAGCCCCACGATGAAGACGCCGACCTGCCAGCTCAGGTGCAGGGTCCTGCGCGCCTGGATGAACTCCGGCGCTCGCGAGCCCAGCGGCCTGGCCCCGGATGCGGTCTCGTCGGCACCGGCGACCGCGCCGGCCGCCTCGTCACTCCCCGTATTCATGGGCCCAAACCTACCGGACTCATTCCCGTCACCGGAATGGCCGTTCCCCTACAAGAAAGACTCGGCCGTACGAGCTACCTAAAGGCGCCCAAAACACTCAGAGGGGTTTACAACGGCACCGTAGGTGGCATGTCGATTTCGCCGACGTGCGAATCCCCGAGCGCACACTGAGCGAAAGGCCCTGGCGCTTATGAACACCACGGTCAGCTGCGAGCTGCACCTGCGCCTCGTTGTGTCGAGCGAGTCCTCACTGCCTGTACCCGCAGGACTGCGGTATGACACGGCCGATCCGTATGCCGTGCACGCCACCTTCCACACCGGAGCGGAGGAAACCGTCGAATGGGTTTTCGCCCGCGACCTCCTCGCCGAAGGCCTCCACCGGCCGACCGGTACCGGTGACGTCCGAGTCTGGCCGTCCCGCAGCCATGGCCAGGGCGTCGTCTGCATCGCCCTGAGCTCCCCCGAGGGCGAAGCTCTCCTCGAGGCCCCGGCACGGGCCCTGGAGTCGTTCCTCAAGCGGACGGACGCGGCTGTGCCCCCGGGCACGGAGCACCGTCACTTCGACCTCGACCAGGAGCTCTCGCACATCCTCGCGGAAAGCTAGTCGCGCAGGAGGCCCGCGCCGGCAGCCGGTCGGCGTGAGCGGGACGAGGGCGCCTTCGCGCCGTCCACTCGGGGAGACGGCGCGGTTCAGCAAGTTCAGGACAACCGCATACGGCAGACACCGGCGCTGCCGCCGTGGGACCTACCACGGCGGTGGCGCCGTTGCGTGCCCGCGGCTCCCCCGCACCGGAAGGGCGCTAGGCTCGGCCAGCATCGGCGGGCGCAGGCCCGACCCCCCAGGCCAGGGAGCGAATCGTGCTGATCACCCACGACACCCGGTGCGCGCTGGACGCCGTGGTCGATCTGGTGAACACCGCACCGGACGGCGACGACGACTCCGCGACGGCCGACCGCCTCGCGACCGTGGCGGCGTTGGCGGATTTCGTACGAAAGCACGAGATCAGCGATGTGGGCGTGCTCGCGGAGCGTGACCTCGAGGCGGTCCTCGCGATCCGGGCCCAGTTCGCCCAGGTGTTCGCGGTGCCGGATCCGCACAGCGCGGCCACGGTGATCAACGATCTGGTCGCGGCGGCGGGCACCACCCCTCGGCTGACCGACCACGACGGCTACGACTGGCACGTGCACTACTTCGCGCCCGGCGCGTCCGTCGCCGACCACCTGGCCGCCGACTGCGGGATGGCCCTGGCGTTCTTCGTCGTCGCCGGGGAGCAGGAACGGCTGCGGCGCTGCGAGGCGCCCGACTGCCGGCACGCGTTCGTGGACCTGTCGCGCAACCGCTCACGCCGCTACTGCGACAGCCGCACGTGCGGGAACCGGCTGCATGTGGCCGCCTACCGGGCCCGCCGCAAGGAAGCGGCGGGCTGAGCGCCCTCACAGCAGCAGCAGGTCGTGCAGCGCGGCCATCATGAGCAGACAGCCGATCACCGCCAGGAAGATCATCAGCGGCGGCTGGGAGAGCGCGAAGAGGCAGCCTCGTGGTGCGTCGGGTGGTGCGGGCGTGGGCGGCTCGGGCTCGCTGTGCGGCGGCTGCCCCGGGTCGGCGTCCAGCTGGTCGCCCAGCTGCGGTGTGTCCAGCATCTCGCGGAGATGATGTCGCAGGTTGCGGGTGCCGATTGCCCAACATGCGCGTTCTACGCGGGAGTTCGCTGGATTACGTGACCCTCCATCCGGGCACCTGCGCGATAACTGCGGTTTACGTCGTACGTACGTCCAGACGTACGAGGCCATGCGGGGACGGGGGTTGGGGTCCTGGCTGCGGCATCGCGTCCGGGCCGGGCCGCTCGTCGCCCGTCAACCTCGTTGGCGTGAAGGGCCCTTGGCTCAGATGCCGTGCTTCTTGAGGATGGCCTCGATGTCGCTGAAGTCGTCGGCCGCGCCGGCCTTCGGGGCCGGCCGGGCGGCGGGCGTGGCGCCGGCGCTCGGGCCCAGCGAGGGGGCCGAGGCGGCCGGGGCGACGGCCCCGCTCCGGGCGGCCTTCGCCGCCGCCTTGCGTTCCTTGCGGGTGCCGCCGCTGCGCCGCTCGACGGCACGGGTCCCCATGAAGGTCAGCCAGGCCACGCCGAGCACACCGAAGCCGGCCCACGCGGTCGGGCTGAACGCGGTGTCCACGACCCAGCCGACCGCGCCGGTCATCACCAGGCCCAGCGGGACCAGGGCGTACGCGGCGGTGCGGGCGGCCGCGAGGAACCGCTTGCGGTAGGCGGTGACCGCGGCGATGCCCAGGCCCGCCACGGACGCGGCGGAGCAGACGGTCTCGGCAATCATCCGGTCCTCCAGGGCTCGGGCGTTCTGGTCGCGGGCGGGACATTCCGTCCCCTTCCATCCTGCACCGCAGGGGCGGCCCCGGGCCACGGCCCCGACGGACCTCAGGGAGATCTCGGGGTCAGGTCTCCTCCCCAGGTCCAGGTTGGGGAGGGTCGGCCCGGCCTGGGAGACTGGCCCCATGAACGCCCCGAACCCGATTCTTGACGTGTGGTGCGAGCTGCAGTGCCCCGACTGCCGCTCGGCCCTGGACGACGTGCGCGCGCTGCGCGAGCGCTACGGCGACCGCCTGGAGCTGCGCCTGCGGCACTTCCCGCTGGAGAAGCACAAGCACTCCTTCGCCGGTGCGCAGGCCGCCGAGGAGGCGTTCGAGCAGGGCAAGGGGTGGCCGTTTGTGGAGGCCGTGCTCGGCCGCGTCGAGGAGTTCGACCGCGAGGGCGAGCCGTTCCTCGTCGAGGTGGCGCGTGAACTGGGCCTGGACGCCGAGGAGTTCGACACCGCGCTGGTCGACGGGCGGCACATCCTGATCGTCGACGCCGACCAGGCCGAGGGCAAGGCGATCGGCGTGACGGGCACGCCGACGTACGTCATCGGGGGCGAGCGCCTCGACGGCGGCAAGAGCCAGGACGGCCTGCGTGCCCGTATCGAGGAGATCGCCGACCGGCTGCTCGCCGAACAGCCGCAGCGGTAGCGGTCAGAGCAGCTGCTTGTACAGGTGGTGCCGGGTCGGCTCGTATCCGAGCGACTCGTACAGGCGTAGCGCGGGGGTGTTGCCCGCGAACACGTTGAGGCCGATCCGGGTGGCGCCCGCGGCGATCGAGTCGGCCTCGGCCAGCAGCATCAGGGTGCGCCCGTGGCCCCGGCCGCGGTGGTCGGGCGCGATCTCCACGTCGTAGACGTACGCACCGTCGGGGCGCTGGGCCAGCCACAGGGTGCCGACCGTCTCTCCCCCGTGCTCCAGGACGCTGACCAGCACGTCCGGGGTCGCGATGCCTTCGGGCAGCAGAACCGCGTGATCGCGGTCGGCCTTCGCGCGGGCCTCCTCGGGCGTCGCCCCGCGCTCGATCACGGTGCGCGCGTAGCGTTCCTTGGCCAGCTCAAGCCACGGGCCGTACTCGGCTTCCGTCATGCGCCGCCCGGTGCTGCCCGCGGGCAGTTCGGGCGGCCGCCGCGGCAGCGTCTTCGCCATGTTCCGGTTGCGCTCGACATAGCCGAGGGCGCTCGCGAGCCGGAGCAGGCCGGGCTCGTCCGCGGGGACCGAGGCCTCGACACGGCGGCAGTTCCAGGAGCGGGCCACTTCCTCGGCGGCGAGCGCGGCGACCGTGCCGCGGCCGCGGCCCCGGTCCGGCTCGTCGATCCGCAGATCCAGGACCTGGGCGACGGCCGGGCGGAAGACCGGGTGCGTGGCGAGGTGGAGCGTGCCGACGGGACGGCTGTTCACGCACACCGCGTAGTGGCGCGAGCGCGACCCGTCGGCCGTGCGCTGGAGCGGCTCGGTCGGCCGCAGAGTCGTGGTCATCAGGGGTGTTCTACCCGCCCGTACCCGGGGGACGACAGGCGTTTTACGGGTCGAGGTGGTCTGCGGCCCGCTCGTCCCAGACCTGCATCGCCTTCGCCGTGACCGGGCCGGGGGCGCCCGTCAGGTCGCGGTCGTCGATCCGGTGCACGGCCTGGATGTCGCGCAGCGTCGAGGTCAGGAACACCTCGTCGGCCTCCGCGAGCACCGACAGCGGCAGATCGGTCTCCTTGGCGCCGGTCCACTCGACGGCGAGGGCGCGGGTGATGCCCGCGAGGCAGCCGGAGGCGACCGGCGGGGTGTGGATCTCGCCGTCGAGGACGACGAAGACGTTCGAGCCCGTGCCCTCGCAGAGGCGGCCCAGCGTGTTCGCGAACAGGGCCTCGGAGGCGCCGCGTTCATGGGCACGGGCCAGCGCGACGACGTTCTCCGCGTACGAGGTGGTCTTCAGGCCGGCGAGAGCACCGCGCTCGTTCCGCGTCCACGGGACGGTGATCACGGCGGTACTGTCGGGCCGCCGGTTGACGCCGCCGAGGGCGACGACGAGCGTGGTGCCCGCGTCACCGCGGTCGGAGCCGAGCGGGGAGATGCCTCCGGTGTAGGTGATGCGCAGGCGGCCCAGCGCCATCGGGTTGGCCTCGACGACGGCGGCGCAGGCGCGGCGCACCTCGTCGAGGTCCGGCTCGGGCAGGCCGAGGCCGCGCGCCGAGCGGACCAGCCGGTCGAGGTGGCGGGTGAGGGCGAAGGGCCTGCCGTCGACCGTCTTCACGGTCTCGAAGATGCCGTCGCCCACGGTGAGCCCGTGGTCGAAGACGGAGACGCGCGCCTCCTCGGTGTCCTGCAGCCGGCCGTCGAGCCAGATCTTCACGTGAGGTCCCTCTGCCTTCCCCGGGCTACGAACCGCTCGTTTGCCCGTCGTACCCTTCCGACGCTACCGCGAGCAGCCGCGACGCCTTCAGTTCGGTCTCCCGCCACTCCCCCTCCGGGTCGGAGCCCCAGGTGATCCCGGCGCCGGTGCCGAATCGCAGGACGTCCCCGGTGTCGCCGCGGTCGATCCAGAACGTACGGATCCCGACGGCCAGTTCCGCGGCGCGCCGGTCCGCGTCGACCCAGCCGATGCCGCCGCAGTACGGGCCGCGCGGCGCCGTCTCCAGGGCGTCGATGATGCGCAGGGCGCTGGACTTGGGCGCCCCGGTCACGGAACCGGGCGGGAACGTGGCGTCGAGGAGTTCGGCCCAGCCGGCCCCCTCGCGCAGCTCGCCGCGCACCAGCGACACCAGGTGGACGAGCCCGGGGTGCTTCTCGACGACGCACAGGTCCGGGACGGTCACGGTGCCGGTGGCGCAGACGCGGCCCAGGTCGTTGCGGACCAGGTCCACGATCATGACGTTCTCGGCGTGGTCCTTCTCCAGGAGGTCCGCCTCGGTGCGGCCGGTGCCCTTGATGGGCCCGGACTCGACGATCCCGCCCTGCCGGCGCAGGAACAGCTCGGGCGACGCCGTCGCGATCTCCACTCCGTGGCCGGGGAGCCGGATGGTGCCCGCGTAGGGCGCCGGGTTCCCGCGTGCGAGGAGGGAGGTGAGGGCGTCCACGTCCGCGTCGGCGGGTATCGGCGCGGACAGGACGCGGCAGAGGTTGGCCTGGTAGACCTCGCCGGTCGCGATGTGCGCGCGGATCCGTCGCACCCCTTCCGTGTACGCGGCGTGGTCGAGCGACGACGACCAGTGCGCCGGTGCGGGCCCGCGCCAGGCTCCGGGGCGCGGGGCGGGCACCGGTTCCTTGCGTACGTCGGCGAAGCGGGCGCAGACCAGACGCCCCTCGAAGTCGGCGGCCACCGCCCAGAAGCCGGTGGAGTCCAGGGCCGCGGGGTCGCTGGTCACATCGCGCAGGCCGGTCGCGACGAGTTCACCGAAGCGGGCGAGCGGGGGGAGGTCGATCACGCCATCGAGTCTAGGACGGGTGACGGGACGGTGACCTGGAGTGGAGGCGGGGATGCCGGTTCGGTGGCCGCACCTCAGCACGCTGCGCAAACGCGTTTTTGTGCTGGCCCAGGAATCCGCTAGAGTTCAACACGTCGCCGGGACGCGGAAGCGAAACGGAAACACACGCGAACGTAGCTCAGTTGGTAGAGCGCAACCTTGCCAAGGTTGAGGTCGCCGGTTCGAACCCGGTCGTTCGCTCGAAGTGGGGGATCTTCCCGAACCCCTACGCTCCTGGTGGAGTGGCCGAGAGGCGAGGCAACGGCCTGCAAAGCCGTCTACACGGGTTCAAATCCCGTCTCCACCTCCATGCGCGATTAGCTCAGCGGGAGAGCGCTTCCCTGACACGGAAGAGGTCACTGGTTCAATCCCAGTATCGCGCACTGGATCTTCGGACTCCGGTTCGTCTTCGATCCGTCCCGCGCGATTAGCTCAGCGGGAGAGCGCTTCCCTGACACGGAAGAGGTCACTGGTTCAATCCCAGTATCGCGCACGCAGCATCACGCAGTACTCGGCAGTACCCCTCGCGGAGCCTGATAGAGTCTGGCCCGTTCCCGCGCGATTAGCTCAGCGGGAGAGCGCTTCCCTGACACGGAAGAGGTCACTGGTTCAATCCCAGTATCGCGCACCAGCAAGAAGCCCCCGGTCCTCGGACCGGGGGCTTCTTCGTGTCCGGGTGCTCAGGAGGAGAAGAGCATCCGGCCGAAGCCCTTGTTGTGGTGGCCGTGGTGGCCGTGGTGCCCGCCGTGGTGCGGCGCTCCCCACGCCGGGGCCGGGGCGGCCGGATAGGCCTGCGGGGCGGGCGGGGCCGGTGGAACCTGCTGCTGCCACTGCGACTCGAGGCGGGTCAGCGACTCCAGCTCGCCGTAGTCGAGGAATATCCCGCGGCAACCGCTGCACTGCTCGATCTGGACGCCATTGCGGTTGTACGTGTGCATCGGTGCGTGACACTTGGGGCACTGCATGGTGGGGTCAACTCCTCGCCGTTCGGCACTGCTTCGCCGGAAGACTTCCCGGCTTCCGTCCCTCGCACCCTACTTGGCGCGTTCCTGCCCCAACTGTGTCGGTACCAGCACCATTCGGTCACAGGCGTCGACCACTGCCTCCTCCACCTCGTCGAGCGGGCGGCCGGCCTCGGTGGCCTTCGTGACGGCGAGGGCGGCCGTCTGCACAGTGAGGGCGCGGGCCGGGACGTCCAGGGTCGGCCAGGGGTCCGGGGCGTTGAGTCCCGGGGCGCCGCCGGCCTGCCGGTACGCGGTGAGGAAGCGGGTCCATGCGTCGGCGGGCAGCAGGCCGCAGGCGTACCAGGCCGCCGGGCGGGCCAGGTCCCAGGCCGGGTCGCCGATGCCGAGGTCGTCGACGTCGATGAGCAGCCAGGGCCCCGAGCCGGCCGGGTGGCGGACCAACTGGCCCAGGTGGAGATCGCCGTGGCACAGGGCGCGGGCGTGGTCGTAGGGCGCTTCGGCTCGGGCCCAGGGCGGGAGTGTGTCCCAGGCCCGCTCGATGGGCCGGGCGGCGGGGTGGCCGGGTGCCGTGGCGCGCAGCCGGGCCAGGGCGCGGGCCGCTTTGACCGGTCCCCGCATCGGCGGGAGCGCGGCGGGGAGCAGGTGGGCGGGGGTGGTGTGGAGGCGGGCCAGGAGGGCGGCGGCGGCTTCCCAGGGGGCGCGCTCCGGATGGTCGGGGTCGACGGGGGTGCCGTGGGGCCAGAACGTGACGAGACGGCCGTGCAGGGGCGCCGCAGAGTCCCGCAGGGGCGGCAGAAGGATGCCGGTGAGGGCGGGGTGGGCGGCCACGGTGAGGCGCAGGCGCAGTGCTGCCGGGTCCGTGTCGGGGGCGTGGGCCTTGGCGACCGTGTCGCCGTGCCGGACGACGGTGCCGTCGGGACGGTCGGTCAGTGTCGCGGCGCCGCAGGCACAGGAGGCCAGGTCCTGGTGGAGGGTGCCGCGGGCCGTGGCCTGGAGCGCGGGCGCGAGGGGCGTGGTCACGGCCCCGAGCCTACGGGCCGGTCCGGCCGCGCCCGGGCCGTGCGGGAAAAGCAATGCCGCGTGCAGCTCCCCAGCTGCACGCGGCATTTGTGCCGTCCGCCGCACCCCCGTCCCCACGGGGTTTCATGGCCGGATGTCCCCGCCCGGACCGCTCTTCCGGGCCTGGGAGCGCCGCTCAGCGCCCCAGCATCACGCCCACGGACGACGCCTGTGTGACCACCGCGTCCCAGCCGCCGAAGACGACGACGAGAAGGGCCGCGAGAGGGAGAACCATGGCCGTGGCCACCAGCGGGTGGCGGCGGCCGGTCGCGGGGCTGCCCGAAGACACGGCCCTGCGGGTCCACGTGCTGCGGAACGCTGCCGTCCGCGGTGTCGTGTCCGCCATGGTCCTCTCCCGGTCGAATCCTGGGTCCTGCCGGACAGGTCCGGAAGGATCTTGAGTTGTCTGCAGCGGCGGGTGCCTGACCTCGGGGGACGAGTGCTGCACCCGCCGCTTGACCTCAAATCTATGGGCGGCGGCCGCTTGGGACGTCATGCCCTCGTACCGATTGCCGGGCCTCCCGGAGGATGACCGCCCCCACCTCATGTACTCCCCTGGGTGGAGACGAGGCCCCGAAGGCCTACTCGGTCTCGGGGTCATCCCCGAGGGGACGGCCCGTGCGGGCCGCCTTCTCCGCCGCTTCCTCCCGTGGGACCGGCTGCTCGACCAGCGCGAGGACCCGCGTCGCCATGAAGCGCGCGGTGCGCACCACGGAACCGGAGCGGGTGACTTCGCTCACTTCCACGACCCCCCTGCGCACCGCGGTCTCCACTCTGCGGCCTGCGCGGCTCGCCACCACCTCGTACGTCCGCGTCGTGTCCCCGGCGTCCACGACTATCTCGACCCGATCACCCTTCATGGACCCAATCCCCCTTCTGCGACGGTTCGTTGGGAGTCGGGGCAGCCTCAAGCCGCCCTGTTCCCGCGCTCCCTGACCACCTTTCAAGTTTCCCACCCGGCACTGACAATCGAATCCGGCGTGAGGGCGCGGCCTGAGCACACAGTCGGCCGCGTAAACGTAAGCTGTGGCTCGTCAGACGAGACCGGGCAGCAGCGGGGATGAACATGGCGATGATGCGCCTGAGGCGCGAGGACCCGCGCGTCGTCGGCTCGTTCAGGCTTCACAGACGGCTCGGAGCGGGCGGGATGGGCGTCGTCTATCTCGGCTCCGACCGGCGTGGGCAGCGGGTCGCCCTCAAGGTGATCAGGCCCGATCTGGCGGAGGATCAGGAGTTCCGGTCGCGTTTCGCGCGCGAGGTCTCCGCCGCGCGCCGGATCCGTGGCGGGTGCACCGCGCGGCTGGTCGCCGCCGACCTGGAGGCGGACCGGCCGTGGTTCGCGACGCAGTACGTGCCCGGTCCCTCCCTGCACGACAAGGTCGCCGAGGAGGGGCCGCTGGCGGCGTCCGACGTGGCCGCCGTCGGGGCCGCGCTGTCCGAGGGGCTCGTCGCCGTGCACGAGGCCGGGGTCGTCCACCGGGACCTCAAGCCGTCGAACATCCTGCTGTCCCCGAAGGGGCCGCGGATCATCGACTTCGGGATCGCGTGGGCCACCGGCGCCTCGACGCTGACCCATGTGGGGACCGCGGTGGGCTCCCCCGGGTTCCTCGCCCCCGAGCAGGTGCGCGGCGCGGCCGTCACGCCGGCCACGGATGTGTTCGCCCTCGGGGCCACCCTCGCGTACACGGCGATGGGTGACTCGCCCTTCGGGCACGGCAGTTCCGAGGTCATGCTCTACCGCGTGGTGCACGAGGAGGCACAGCTGCACGGGGTGCCGGACGCGCTGGCGCCGCTGCTGCGCGCGTGTCTCGCCAAGGACCCCGAGGAGCGGCCCAGCACGCTGCAACTGTCGCTGCGGCTCAAGGAGATCGCCGCCCGCGAGGCCCAGGGCCTGGGCGAGGCGCGGCCGCCTGCGCCGCGTTCCTCCGACACGGACCGGCCCACGGGACGGCTCTCGGACAGTTACGTGGAGCAGCGCACCCAGCGGCGTACGCAGTCGGGCACGCCCGCGTCGCGGACGGGCAACGGCCGGACGGGGGGCGGTTCCGGGCCGCGCTCCACCCCGTCCCGGTCCGGGAACAGGCCCGCTCCGCGCAGTGGTGCGGGGCGCCCGGCTTCGCGGACGAACGGGACGGGCGCGGGCAAGAAACTGCGGCCGGCCAATCCGCGGCTGCTGCGGCAGCGGCTGTTCGTGTTCGTGGTGGTGACGCTGCTCGTGGCGCTGGCCATCGCGGCGGCGCAAGGCTGCCAGGGGCCTTCGCGCGGGCTCGGTGACAGTGGCGTACCGCGGACGACGGCGGTCGCCGACCGCTCGCTGCCGCCCGCGGCGGACTGATTCAGAGTTCGGGTCGGCCCGTGGCCACCGCGTAGAACGCGACGGCGGCCGCCGCGCCCACGTTGAGCGAGTCGACGCCGTGGGCCATGGGGATGCGGACCCATTCGTCGGCCGCCATGAGCGCCTTGGTCGACAGGCCCTCGCCCTCCGCGCCGAGCATGAGCGCGACGCGGTCCATGCGGTGCGGGGCCACCTCGTCCAGGGACTTGGCCTTCTCGGCCGGGGTGAGCGCGAGCAGGTTGAAGCCCGCCTCCCGGACGGTCTGCAGCGACTTGGGCCAGGCCTCCAGGCGTGCGTACGGCACGGAGAAGACCGCGCCCATGGAGACCTTCACCGAGCGGCGGTAGAGCGGGTCCGCGCAGTCGGGTGAGAGCAGGACCGCGTCCATGCCGAGGGCGGCGGCCGAGCGGAAGATCGCCCCGATGTTGGTGTGGTCGTTGACCGACTCCATGATCACGACGCGGCGGGCGGTGGCGAGGAGGTCGTCGGACGTCGGCAGCGGCTTGCGCTGCATGGAGGCGAGGGCGCCGCGGTGCACGTGGTAGCCCGTGACCTGTTCGGCGAGGTCGGGGGCGACGGCGTAGACCGGGGCGGGCACCTCGTCGATGACGTCGCGCATGACGTCGACCCACTTCGCGGACAGCAGCATCGAGCGCATCTCGTAGCCCGCCTGCTTGGCGCGCCGGATCACCTTCTCGCCCTCGGCGATGAACAGGCCCTCGGCCGGCTCCCGCTTGCGGCGCAGTTCGACGTCGGTCAGGCCCGTGTAGTCGCGCAGGCGCGGGTCCTCGGGGTCTTCGATGGTGATGAGATCGGCCACAGGGTGATACTGCCTTGTCCTGGGAGTGGTGCCAACGGCTCGGGGCGAGTTCGGTTACCGCTGGTTACGTTCGGGGCCCTCGCGCACCACGTCGCCGACGACGATGACCGCCGGGGGCTTCACGCCCTGCGCGATCACCGTTTCGCCGACCGTGGCGAGCGTCGCGTCGACCCGGCGCTGGGCGGCGGTGGTGCCTTCCTGGACCAGCGCGACCGGGGTGTCGGGGGCCTTGCCGTGGTCGACCAGCGCCTCGGCGATCTTCCCGATCTTGTCGACGCCCATGAGGATGACGAGGGTGCCGGTCAGCTTGGCGAGCGAGGCCCAGTCGACCAGGGAGCGCTCGTCGTCCGGTGCCACATGGCCGCTGACCACGGTGAACTCGTGGGCGACACCGCGGTGGGTGACCGGGATGCCGGCCGCGCCGGGGACCGAGATCGAGCTGGAGATGCCGGGGACGACGGTGACCGGGATGCCTTCGGCGGCCAGCGCCTGGGCCTCCTCCATGCCCCGGCCGAAGACGAACGGGTCGCCGCCCTTGAGCCGGACGACGGCCTTGCCCTGCTTGGCGTGCTCTATCAGCGCGTTGTTGATCGCTTCCTGGGCCATGAAGCGCCCGTACGGGATCTTCGCGGCGTCGATGACCTCGACGTGCGGCGGAAGCTCGTCGAGGAGGTCGCGCGGGCCGAGGCGGTCGGCGATGACGACGTCGGCCTCGGCGAGGAGGCGGCGGCCACGCACGGTGATCAGGTCCGGGTCGCCGGGGCCGCCGCCGACCAGGGCGACGCCCGGGGTGCGGGTCCGCTCGGCGGTGACGGTGCCGTCGCGCAGGGCCTCCACGAGGGCGTCGCGGACGGCGGCGGTGCGGCGCGGGTCGCGGTCGGCGGCCTCGGTGGACAGCACCGCGACGGTGACGCCCTCGGTGCGGCCGGTGGCCGGGGTCCAGGCGGTGGCCGCCTCGGCGTCGTCGGAGCGGACGCACCAGACGCGGGCCTCTTCCGCCTCGGCGGAGGCCTGCTCGTTCGCGGTGCGGTCGCCGGTGGCGACGAGCACGTACCAGGCGCCTTCGAGGTCGCCCCGCTCGTAGCGGCGCCTGACCCAGGTCAGTTCGCCCGCGTCCGCCATGGCCTCCACGGAGGGGGTCGCCGAGGGGGAGATCAGGGTGAGGTCCGCGCCGGCCGCGATGAGAGCCGGGAGACGGCGCTGGGCGACCTGGCCGCCGCCGATGACGACGGTCTTGCGGCCGGTGAGGCGGAGTCCTACCGGGTAGGCGGGGTGCTGTGCGGCGGGCATGGGGCGCTGCTCCTCGGGCGGGCGGTGAGGGGGCTACGGCTCTGGAGCACCCCGGCTATGTGCAGGTCAGACTACGTGGGGGCGCCTCGGCTCGGCGCCCCCACGTCCACATACCGGCTACTTCTCGGTGACGCCCGCGGAGTCGAACGTGGCGACCTCGTGCATCGCGCGGGCCGCGCTCTGCACGATCGGCAGGGCCAGCAGGGCGCCGGTGCCCTCGCCGAGCCGCAGGTCGAGGTCGACCAGCGGGCGCAGGCCCAGCTTGTTGAGCGCGGCGACGTGGCCGGGCTCGGCGCTGCGGTGGCCCGCGATGCAGGCGGCCAGCACCTCGGGGGCGATGGCGCGGGCGACCAGGGCGGCCGCGCCGGCGCTGACGCCGTCCAGGATCACCGGCGTACGCAGCGAGGCACCTCCGAGCAGCAGGCCGACCATCGCGGCGTGCTCCAGGCCGCCGACCGCCGCGAGGACGCCGATCGGGTCCGCCGGGTCGGGCCGGTGCACGTCGAGGGCGCGGCGCACGACCTCGATCTTGCGGGCGTGGGTCTCGTCGTTGATGCCGGTGCCGCGGCCGGTGACCTCGGCCGGCTCGACCTCGGTGTAGACGGAGATCAGGGCGGCCGACGCGGTGGTGTTGGCGATGCCCATCTCGCCGGTCAGCAGCGCCTTGTTGCCGGCGGCGACCAGGTCGCGGGCGGTCTCGATGCCGACCTCGATGGCGGCCTTGACCTCTTCGCGGGTCAGGGCGGGACCGGCCGTCATGTCGGCGGTGCCGGCGCGGACCTTGCGGGGCAGCAGGCCGGGCGTGGCCGGGAGTTCGGAGGCGACGCCCACGTCGATGACGCAGACCTCGGCGCCGACCTGGTTCGCGAACGCGTTGCAGACCGCGCCGCCGCCCAGGAAGTTGGCGACCATCTGGCCGGTGACCTCCTGCGGCCAGGGGGTGACGCCCTGGGCGTGGACGCCGTGGTCGCCCGCGAAGATCGCGACGGCCGCGGGCTCCGGGATCGGCGGCGGGCACATCCGGGAGAGGCCGGACAGCTGCGCGGAGATGATCTCCAGCATGCCGAGCGCGCCCGCGGGCTTCGTCATGCGCTTCTGCCGCTCCCACGCCTCGCCGAGCGCCTTGGCGTCCAGCGGGCGGATGTTGGAGACGGTCTCGGCGAGCAGGTCGTGCGGGTCCTCGCCGGGCAGCGCGCGGCGGCCGTACGTCTCCTCGTGCACGACCCAGGACAGGGGGCGGCGCTTGGACCAGCCCGCCTGCATCAGCTCGGGCTCCTCCGGGAACTCGTCGACGTACCCGACGCACAGGTACGCGACGACCTCGAGGTGCTCGGGCAGGCCCAGGGTGCGGACCATCTCGCGCTCGTCGAAGAAGCTGACCCAGCCGACGCCGAGGCCCTCGGCGCGGGCGGCGAGCCACAGGTTCTCGACCGCGAGCGCGGAGGAGTAGGGGGCCATCTGCGGCTGGGTGTGGCGGCCCAGGGTGTGGCGGCCGCCGCGGGTCGGGTCGGCGGTGACCACGATGTTCACCGGGGTGTCGAGGATGGCCTCGATCTTCAGTTCCTTGAACTGCTTCGCCCGGCCCTTGGGCAGCGACTTGGCGTACGCGTCCTTCTGCCGCATGGCCAGCTCGTGCATCGTGCGCCGGGTCTCGGCGGAACGGATGACGACGAAGTCCCAGGGCTGGGAGTGGCCGACGGACGGCGCCGTGTGGGCGGCCTCCAGGACGCGGAGCAGGACCTCGTGCGGGATGGGGTCGCCGCGGAAGCCGTTGCGGATGTCGCGGCGCTCGCGCATGACACGCAGGACGGCCTCGCGCTCGGCGTCGTCGTAGCCGGGGGCGGCCGCGGCGCTCGGCTCGGCGTCGTCGAATCCGGGCTCGGGCAGCTGCTCCGGCTCGGCCTCGGGGTGCGCGTCGGCGGCCGGCGTCTGCTGGGGCTCCGTCTCCGTCGCGGGCTCCGGGGCGACCTCGATCAGCTCGGGCTCGTCGAAGAACTCGGGCTCGGGGGTCACGGCGGGGTCGCCGTCGCGGGGCGCGGGCACGACGGCCTCGGCGGGCTGCTCGGCAACCGGCTCGACGGTGGGGGTCTCGGCGGCCGGGACCTCGGCGGGCTGGACCTCGGGCTGCTGTGTCTCCTGCACCGGGGGCTCGACGGGAGCGGGCTCCTCGGCCGGGAGCGGCAGGGGCTCGGCGACCGGTTCGACGGGCTGCTCGACCGGCTGCTCGGCGATCGGCTCCGCGACCGGCTCGGCCACGGGCTCCGCGACCGGCGGCTGCTCGGCGGCAGGCGCGACCTGCTCCTGGGAGGCCTCGGGCAGCTCCGCGGGCTCGGGGACCTCGGCGGTCTCCGGCGTCGGCTCGGGCAGCGGCGGGACGACCATGGCCTGCGGCGGCGTCGGTGCCAGGTGCGGCGTCGTGGGCAC
This sequence comes from Streptomyces sp. YJ-C3, assembly GCF_053891275.1. Taxonomy (NCBI): domain Bacteria; kingdom Bacillati; phylum Actinomycetota; class Actinomycetes; order Kitasatosporales; family Streptomycetaceae; genus Streptomyces; species Streptomyces sp. YJ-C3. Next base: position 6,100,280 of record NZ_CM132685.1, read on the forward strand.
CGTGCCCTCGACGGGCACGAACTGGCCGAGGGGCTGCTCGGGCGGGGTCTGCTGCGGGAAGTCGTACTGCTGGGGCTCGTGCGCGGCGGCGTACTGGCCCGACTGGCCCGACTGGCCCAACTGGTCTGTCTGGCCCGCGTAGGCGGCGACCGGCGTGGGCTCGGCGGCGGGCACGAACTCCTGCGCGCCGGCGGGCGTGTGCGGGTGCTGCGGGACGGGCTCGGCGTAGAACGCCCCCACCGGCTCCGGGACGACCGTTTCTGCGGGTGCCGACGGCATCGCCTGCTCGGGCTGCGGCTGCGCGGCCTCGGCGGGCTGCCACGGGGCGGCGCCCTGCGGCGGGATGTCGAGGTACTCGGGACCGGTGGTGGGCGGGCCCGCCTGGCGCACCGGCATCGGGTGGGGCGGGGTCGCCTGCGCGGGGCCGCGGTCGGCCAGCGAGCGCACGGGGCTGCCGCCGGTCTCCGGCGTGGGCGGGCCCATGTGCAGCGGGCGCCGGCCCGGGCCCTGGCTGACCGGGGCGGGGGCGGGCGCGTGCATCGGGCCCAGGTCGTGGTGACCGCTGTCGCGGCCGGCCATCTCGTGCGGGCCCGGCTCGTGCGCGACGGGCGCCTGCGGGTGCTGCTGCGGCGCGGGCATCGCGGCCTGCGGCTCGCCCCAGGCCCCCTGGGAGCCCGGCATCAGGAGCATCTCGTCGTCCTCGACGGTGGCGTCGGCGGGATCGAGGTAGGTGTACGCACCCGGGGCGGGAACGCCCGGCTGTCCCACCGCGCCTGCGTTCTCCGGCAGCCCTTCGCCCGGAACCTGACCGGTGTCGGTCATGCCTACCCCTCGCCCATCGATGAGAACTTCCTGGCCGCTCCCGGCCGACCGCCGGAGATGCGAGCCCCTGCTGAGCCGCTGACCGGAGCGACGCGTCGTCCGCCCGTCATGAAGAACGAGCACGCGCGCCGCGCGGCACGATCCGCCCCGGACAACAGGCATTGTCCTGGCCGGATCGCGACCGTGACACCTGGATCGGGCACGGCCTTCTGTGGACTGCGCCACGTTGCGCGTCCCCCGGTCGTTGCCGTACCACACAAGCTCCAAAAGTGGTGCGTTTCCCGGACATTGGCCGATGAACCGTCGGATGTCCAGGTGCGGTACAACGATCGGCCAGCCTACCGCGCGCGTTGGGCCGTCAGGGTCACGGGTGGCGGTCCGGGAGCCGCCCGGACAGCAGGAACCCCACGGTCCGCTCCTTCTCCGTCCAGGCGCGAGTGTCCAGTTCGACGGATTGCAGGAGGGCGCACTCGACGTCGTACCCGTGCTCCGTCAGGTTCCGGCCGATGAGTTCGGCGGCGTCGCGTGTCGCGGCGTGCGTGACGATGCGTGCGGGCCGCCGGTCGGCGACGGCCGAGACGACCGCCGCTCCCCCGCCGCCGACGCGTACGACGTCGGGCTCGGGCAGGTCCTCGAGGACGTGCGGGGCGGTGCCGTGCACGATCTGGGCCTGCACGCCGAAGCGGCGGGCCGTCGCGAGCGTGCGGGCGCAGGCGTCGGCGTCCCGGTCGACGGCGATGACGGCGGCGCCGAACCGGCCGGTCTCGGCCGTGAACGCGCCGCTGCCGCAGCCGATGTCCCAGACGAGGTCGCCGGCCCTCGGGCCCAGGCGGGCGAGTTGGGCCGCGCGCAGTTGTTCGGTCTCGCCCTCGCCGAAGGGGCCCGCGTACTCGGCGGCGGGCAGCGCCCAGCCCCGGGGCACGGCGTCGGGGTCACCGCCGGCCAGCCAGCCGCCGGTCTCCGGGGCGCCGACGGTGACCGGGCCGCCGATGACGATGACGACGTTCGGGTCGCGCCACGTGTGGTCGGCGGCCTTGTCGGAGGTGACGACGGTGACCTGTTCGCGGTCGGTGCCGAGTTCCTCGCAGATGACGAAGGTGCGGTGGACGCCTTCGAGGAGGAGGCCGAGTTCGGCGGGGCCCGCGCCGGGCGAGGTGAGGACGGCGACCTTGGTGTGGGCGCGGCACACGTTCACCGCGCGGCGCAGGGTGCGGCGGTGGGCGACGACGACCTGGGCGTCGTCCCAAGGCATGCCGGCGCGGGCGAAGGCCTGGGCGACGGAGGAGACGGCGGGTACGACCTCGACCTCGAGGCCGTACTGCGGGGCGCGCAGGGTGCGGACGACGCCGAAGAAGCCGGGGTCGCCGTCGGCGAGGACCACCGCGGTCCCGCGGTGTCCGGTGATGCGGCGGGCGGCGAGTTCCACGCTGCCCAGCCGGATCCGCTCGGCGCGTGCGGGTACCTCGGGCAGTGCCAGGTGGTGGGCGGCTCCGGCCACGAGGGTGGCCGCGCCGAGGGCGGAGCGGGCCGCCGCGGTCGGCGGAGAGCCGTCCCAGCCGATCACCGTGACCCGGTCGGCCATCGTCGTCAGTCTCCAGGGTGTGCTCGGGTGCGTACACGGATGCGGTGCGTACACGGATCGGGGGAAGCCGCCGGGCGGGAAGGGGCCGGGCTGGGCACCGAGAGCGTACCTGGTGGGTCTGGCGACTGCCTGTGGGGTCAGTTCCAGTCCGAGAAGGCCGTGAAACCTCCGGCCTCGGCGAGCTGCTCGGTGACGCCCTCGATGTCCTCGGGCAGCAGGCTCCAGACGATGAAGTCGGTGCGGACCTCGGCCCAGCTGCCGTCCTCGGTGCGGGTACGCGCTATGCACGCGTTGCGCAGGACGCCCTCGCTGATGCAGCCGATCTTCTGGGCGACCTGCTGGGAGGCCGTGTTGTCGGCGGCGGTGCGCAGTTCGATGCGCTCCATGCGCTGGTCGCGGAAGAGCCACTGGGCCATGGCGAGCGCGGCCTCGGAGGCGTAGCCCTCGCCGCGGGCCCAGGGGGCCACGATGTACGACAACTCGGTGGCGCGCACGTGCCAGTTGGTCTTCGTGAGCTGGATGATGCCGACCAGGCGCTGGGTGAGGAACTCGGTGACGGCGAGGTCCAGGCCGGTGCCCGCGGCACGCTCCTTGGGCGCGTAGTCGGTGATCCAGGACCGCGCGCCGTCCTCGGTGAAGGGCTGCGGCACGGACGTCCAGGCGGCGACCATCTCGTCGTTCATCATCTCGGTCAGGGCGGGGACGTCGTCCTCGTCGAGCGCACGCAGCACCAAGCGCTCCGTGCTGATGGAGATCTCGGGGAAGGTGTTCGTCATGCGCCGCTCCGTAACCTTCGTGGCCGCCTTCAACCTTCTTGTCGGCCGGGTGAAGTGCCCAGCATGCAGCATGAAGGCACGTAACTGCACATGGGGGCCGCCCCTGTCAGCCAGGAGCGGCCCCCATGGGCGGTGCGGCGTTCAGGCCCCGGTGACCGGGAGTACCGCGCCCTGGTACTTGTCCTCGATGAACTTCTTCACCTCGGGCGAAGTCAGCAGCTCGGCCAGCTTCTTGACGCGCGGGTCGTCCTCGTCGCCCTTCTTGACGGCGAGGACGTTGTTGTACGGATTGTTCTTCGCGGTCTCCAGAAGGATGGCGTCCTTCTTGGGGCTCAGGCCCGCGTCGAGTGCGAAGTTGTTGTTGACGGCGGCCACGTCGACGTCGTCCAACGAGCGCGGCAGCTGGGCCGCTTCGAGCTCCTTGAAGGTGAGGTGTTTCGGGTTCTTCGCGACATCCTTGGGAGTCGCGTTCACACCGGCGCCCTTCTTGAGCTCGATCACGCCCTGGGAGGCGAGGAGTTCGAGCGCCCTCGCCTCGTTGGTCGCGTCGTTGGGCAGCGCGACGGTCGCCCCGTCCTTCAGCTTCGTGACGTCGCCGGTCTTCTTGGAGTAGAAGCCGAGCGGCGGCAGATAGACCTCGGTGACGGCGGCCAGTGTCGTGCCCTTGGACGTGTTGAAGTCGTCCAGGTAGGGCTTGTGCTGGAACAGGTTGGCGTCGAGCTCGCCCTGCTGGAGCGCGGTGTTCGGCAGGACGTAGTCCGTGAACTCCTTGATCTGCAGGTCGAGTCCGGCCTTCTTCGCCAGGTTCTTCTGGACGTACGTGAGGACTTCGCCGGCCGGAGTCGGGGTGGCGCCGACGACGAGCGTGCCGCTCTTGTCGTCGGAGCCGGACCCCGTGCCGCCGGATCCGCAGGCCGTCAGGCCGAGCGCGAGGGCTGCGGCGATGACGGCGGCGGGCAGGGTGACGGTGCGCATCGGATGCTCAGAACTGTGAGGTCGCCGCTCAGAACGAGGGGAGGACGGAGCCCTTGTACTTGTCCTCGATGAACTTCTTCACCTCGGGCGACGTCAGGAGCTTGGCGAGCTTCTTGACGCGCGGGTCGTCCTCGTTGCCCTCCTTGACGGCGAGCACGTTGTTGTACGCGTTGTTCTTCGTGGACTCCAGGGCGAGGGCGTCCTTGGCGGGCTTGAGGCCGGCACCGATGGCGTAGTTGCCGTTGATCACCGCGGCGTCGACGTCCTTGAGGGAGCGCGGGGTCTGGGCCGCCTCGACCTCCTTGAACTCGAGGCCCTTCGGGTTCTTGGCGATGTCCTGCGGGGTCGCGGTGGCCTCGGAGCCGCTCTTGAGCGTGATGATCTTGTTGGCGGCGAGGAAGCGCAGGGCGCGGCTCTCGTTGTCGGCGTCGTTCGGAAGGGCGATGGTGCCGCCCTTCTTGAGGTCGTCGAGCTTCTCGGCCTTCTCGGAGTAGAGGCCGAGCGGCTCCAGGTGGACGGTGGCGACCGACTTGAGGTGCGTGCCCTGCTTCTTGTTGAAGTCCTCGAGGTACGGCGTGGTCTGGAAGTAGTTGGCGTCCACGGACCCGTCCTCGGTCGCCGTGTTCGGCGTGACGTAGTCGGTGAACTCCTTGACCTCGAGGTTGAGGCCGGCCTTCTTCGCCAGGTTGTCCTTGATGTAGTCGAGGATCTCGGCGTGCGGGACGGGGGTCGCCGCGACGACCAGCTTGTCGTTGGCGTCGGCCTTGGTGTCGGCCTTGTCGGAGCCGCAGGCGGACAGGCCCAGGGTGAGGGCGCCAGTGACGAGGACAGCTGCGGTGATCTTGGTGGTGTTACGCACGAAAAGTGCCTTTCTCCATGGGTGGTGCAACCCGCCGGGTGAGGCGGGGAGACAGGATTCTGCGGGTCAGCGGGTCTTGGCGGGGGCGGGCTCCGCGCCGGCCGGACCGCCGGGCAGGAAGCCGCCGAGCACGCGGAAGCGGAGCGGCTCGCCGCCCTTGCCGGCGCGGCGGTGCAGGACGCGGGCACCGCTGTCGCCCGCGAACTGGATGACGGCGATGACGACGGCGAGGATCGCCACGATGATCCACATCATCTGGGTCTCGAAGCGCTGGTAGCCGTAGCGGATCGCGAGGTCGCCGAGGCCGCCCGCGCCGACCGTGCCGGCCATCGCGGAGTAGCCGATGATGGCGACGATCGTCGTCGTGGTGGCCGAGATGAGCGACGGCAGCGACTCGGGGACGAGGACCTTGCGGACGACGGTCCAGGTGTTGCCGCCCATCGACTGCACGGCCTCGACGAGCCCGCCGTCGACCTCGCGCACGGACGTCTCGACGAGGCGCGCGAAGAACGGAATGGCCCCGACGGCGAGCGGCACGATGGCGGCCTCGCGGCCGATGGTGGTGCCGACGATCCAGCGCGTGAAGGTCATCAGCGCGACCATCAGGATGATGAAGGGCATCGAGCGGACGATGTTCACGATCTGCCCGATGACCTTGTTCGCCACGACGTTCTGCAGCAGTCCGCCGCGGTCCGTGAGGACGAGCAGGATGCCGAGCGGAAGGCCCGCGACGACGGCGATCAGCGTGGACCAGCCGACCATGTAGAGGGTGTCCCCACATGCCTGGGACAGCAGCGGCTGCATCTCCGACCAGGTCACTTGGTGACACCTTCCTTCTGCAGATCGGCGTGTGCCGTGTTCGTGACCAGCTCGGCCTGAAGGCCCTGCTCGCGCAGGAAGCCGATCGGGACGACGTTCTCCTCGTAGCGGCCGGGCAGTTCGATGCGCATGCGGCCGACCTGCTTGCCCGCGACGGTGTCCATCGCGGCGCCGAGGATCGAGATGTCGATGTTGTACGTGCGCGACAGCTGCGAGATGACCGGCTGGGTCGTCGACTCGCCGTGGAAGGTGACGTCGAGGACGGTGCGGTCCGCGCCGGAGGCGTCGCCGCTGACCGGGAACAGCGCGGCGGCGAGCTCCGAGCCGGGTGTCGCGAGCAGTTCGCTGACGGTGCCGGACTCGACGATCTGCCCGCGCTCCATGAGAGCGGCGGAGTCGCAGACGGTCTTGACGACGTCCATCTCGTGCGTGATGAGCAGGACGGTCAGGCCGAGCTGCCGGTTGAGGTCGCGAAGGAGCTGGAGGATCGAGCGGGTGGTCTCCGGGTCGAGGGCGCTGGTCGCCTCGTCGGAGAGCAGCACCTTCGGGTCGCCGGCCAGCGCGCGGGCGATGCCGACGCGCTGCTTCTGGCCGCCGGAGAGCTGGGCCGGGTAGGACGTGGCCTTGTCGGCGAGGCCGACGAGGTCGAGCAGCTCCAGCGCCTTGGCGGAACGTTCCTTCCCCGACTTGCCGAGGATCTCCAGCGGCAGCTCGATGTTGTCCTGGACGGTGCGCGAGGACAGCAGGTTGAAGTGCTGGAAGACCATGCCGATGCGGCTGCGCGCCTCGCGCAGCTCCTTGCCGGCGCGCGGTCCGCGCCCGGCGAGAGCGGTGAGGTCCTGGCCGGCGACCGTCACGGTGCCGGAGGTGGGGCGTTCGAGGAGGTTCACGCAGCGGATCAGCGAGGACTTGCCGGCGCCGGACTGACCGATGACGCCGTACACCTCACCTTCGCGCACGTGGAGATCGACGCCGTCGAGGGCGGTGACCTCGCGGCCGCGCGAGCGGTAGACCTTTGTGAGGCCCTGGGTGGTGATCACGTGGGTTTCCGTCACTGTCGAGTGCACGGCACGGGTGGCGCCGGGCACGGGGCAATCATTTCGGGAACTTGCGGAGTTTCCGGGCGCGGCAGGCTCTCGCTCCGAACGCGGCACGGCACTGGCATCGGTGCGGCTGGCATCAGTACGGAGAATCTGTGCGCGGGGCACGGCCCGGTCACGTAGGTGAACTGCTTCTCCCTGCGGAGTCACTCCCTACGGACAGGGCGCGCGGGTCTCGCTTCGGGGCGCGAGATCGGTGCGGGGGCCCTCAGAAGGCGCACATTCGACACATACAACGAGCACCGGGCGTCATCGTCGCCTCGGTCGCAAGGGTGCGGCTGCTCGTCGTGGTCATGCGGGCAAGTAAAGCAGAGATGAGGACGCGGCCCGCCCCCGCTGTCCGAATAGCGGACAGCGGCGGACAGGTGCGGCGGCCGGGTCAGGCCCCGGCGGTGATCTCGATCCCGGCCTCCGTGGCCAGTGCTGACACGGCCGACAGGTCCTTCACCACGACGTCCGCGGAGAGCTCGTGGGCCTCGTGCGTTGTGGTCAACGCCACGGTGGTCATGCCGCCCGCGCGGCCCGCCGTGAGACCGGCCGGGGCGTCCTCGAAGACGACGCAGCGTGCCGGGTCCATGCCGAGCTTCTCGGCGGCGAGCAGGAACGGCTCGGGGTCCGGCTTGCCGCGCGTGATGTCGTCGGCGGCGATGAGCAGCGGCGGGTTGATCCCGACGGCGGCGAGGCGGGCCTCGGCCAGGCGACGGGTCGCGGAGGTGACGACGGCCCAGCGGCCGTCGGGCAGGGAGTCCAGCAGTTCCTTGGTGCCGGGCAGGACGTGGGTGCCGCCGTTGGGCACGTCCTCGACCTCGAGCTCCTCGATGCGGGCCACGGCCTCGGCGATCTTCTCGGCGGGCAGCAGGTCGGCGGCGATCTCGGCGGCGGGGCGGCCGTGCAGCTCCACGGCGGCGAAGTCCTCGGCGGTGATCCCGTACTCCTGCGCCCAGCGGGTCCAGCAGCGGTACACCGACTCCATGGACGAGAGCAGGGTTCCGTCGTTGTCGAACAGCAGGGCGTCAGCGGTGATCTTCATGTTTCCCAAGGCTACGGGCCACCCCGGGGGCGAGCGCATCGGGTCTTTTGGCCCGTAATAGGCTCACGGCCATGCTTGATGCCCTGACCCTGGTGACGGGTCTCGCCGCGCTCGCGCTCGCCGCGTGGTGCGGTTTCGCCGCCTACCGCGACCAGCCGACCAAGGACTGGCACTTCATCGGCATGGCCGTGGTCTCGGCGCTCGCGCTGGTGCAGCTGGTCATCGGGATCGTGCAGCTGGCGCGGGGCGAGAAGCCGGTGCAGGGCACGACGATCTTCGTCGCGTATCTGATCGGGGCGTTCGCGTGCGTGCCGGCGGCGGGGTTCATGTCGCTGGCGGAGCGTACGCGCTGGGGTTCGGTCACGGTCGCCGCCGGCGGCGTGGTGCTCGCCGTGCTCGAAGTGCGGCTCTACGACATCTGGGGAGGCTGAGGTGACCGCCACCTCCGAGAACGCCGGGAACACCGGGAACGCTGCCGATGCCGAGGGCGCCAAGAAGACGTCGCGGGCGCTGACGAGCGGTCCGGGCACGCTGCTCGTGTGGCTGTACGGCGTGATGGTCGTCGGCGCGGTGTCCCGCTCGGTCTTCCAGATCGCGACGGACTTCGGCAGGGCGCCGCTCGCGTACACGCTCTCCGCCGTCGCGGGTGTCGTCTACGGCTTCATCACGTACTCGCTCGTGCGGGGCGGCGAGACGGCCCGCAAGGCGGCGCTGGTGTGCTGCGCCGCCGAGCTCGTGGGCGTCCTGGGGGTCGGGACCTGGACTCTGGTGGAGCCCTCCGCGTTCGCGGACTCCACCGTCTGGTCCGACTACGGCATGGAGTACCTGTTCATCCCGGTGCTGCTGCCCGTCTCCGCACTGTTCTGGCTGCGCCGGGCCCGGAACGCTACGCGCTAGCCGTCAGCGCCCCGGCTTCGATGTCCTTGGCCAGCGTCACCACGGTCAGCCGCTCGTCGACCTGCTTCGTCGCCACGGCCGCGTAGCCGTGCTTGCGGTACAGGCGCAGGTTGTGTTCGCTGCGGTGGCCCGTGAACAGCTCGAAGCGCTTGGCCGTGCCCGCCGTGCCGAGCGCGGACTCGACGGCGGCGAGCAGGCGGCCGCCCAGGCCGTGGCGCTGCATGCGGGGGTGCACGATGAGCTTGTTGATGCGGGCGGTGCCGTCCGCGCCGAGCGTGCCGCGCACCGACGCCACCACTTCGTCACCGAGGCGGGCCACCAGGACGGTGCCGCCCGTCAGTTCGGCCCTGACCGAGTCGAGGGACTGCGTGAGCGGCTCGATCGAGTAGTCGCCGTAGAGCTGCGCCTCGCTCTGATAGCAGAGGTACTGCAGCTTGAGGATCTGCTCGGTGTCCGCTTCGGTCGCCGCAGAGATGGTCACGCTCATGCCCATGTGTGCATGCCTCCCGCTCACCTGTCCGCCGGTTGTCCCTCACCCTTTTCCCCTACGGGCCCCGGGCGCAACCTCGGACGCGAGGATTCTGCGCAGGCATCCCAGACATCTGGAACGTTCCGGCCCAAGGCTGCCCTGTGACATACCCAACTCGCCTGCGATCTCCCGGTACGTGAGGTCTTTCGGGGACAGCAGTGCGCCGATGAGGCGGGGGCAGCGTCCGGGGAGCCTGCGCACGGCGGCGTGCAGGGCACGGGCGCGCTCCCTGGTCAGCGTGTGGTGCTCGGGGTCCGATTCGGCGGTCTCGGCGGCGGGTTCGGTGGCGTACGGCAGTTCGCGCAGGGCCGCACGGCGCTGACGGCCCGCCTCCGCGCGGACCGTCGCCGTCAGCCAGGCCGCGGGGTCGGCGGGCGGGCCCTGGGTGTCGAGGTGTTCCAGCAGGCGGACCCAGACGGCCTGTTCGAGGTCGCGGGGCTCGGCGGTGCCGGGGAGCTCGGCCCGGACCTCGGCCGCGAGCAGGGGGCGCAGGGTCTCGATCACCGGGTCGTACGTCGTTGTCGTCATGCCCGGCGGGACGCGGCCGTCCCGGCACGAGGTTGCCGGGGCGGCCGCGTCTCACTCCAACCGGGGCCCGCGGGTCAGCCGTTGACGAAGTCCTCGCGGGCGAGCAGGGCGGTGTCGCAGTTGTCGGAGAAGATGCCGTCGATGCCCGTGGCGAAGTACGCCTTGAAGGCGCCGAACGCGTCACCGTAGGCGTTCGGGTCCGTGCCCTTCTTGAAGTCGGCGGGCAGGAAGGTGTTCTCGTTGCGCATCGTGTACGGGTGGAGGATCAGCCCGGCCGCGTGCGCGTCCTTCACGAGGGTGGTCGGCTCCAGGAGCTTGCCCGCCGCGTCCTTGGGGATGACGAGGTCCAGGGTCGGGCCGATGCCCTGCGCGTACGTCGCGATCTCCTGGAGCCCCTTGGGCGTGATCAGGTCGGCGACGGTGCGCGGGTCGCCGATGTCGACGAAGTCCGCCGGGCGGGAGCCGGCCGTGGAGAGCAGGACGACCAGCGGGTTGTCGACCAGCTTGTTCAGGCGCTGGATGCTCGTCGGCTCGAAGGACTGCAGGAAGGCCGGCGAGTTCTTGCGGTGCAGGCCGTACGCGCGCAGCAGTGTGGCGAGGCGCTCCTCCAGGCCGAGGCCGAGCTTGCGGAAGTAGGTGGGGTGCTTGGTCTCGACGTGGATCCACACCTCCTTGCCGCGCTTCCTGCTCTGCTCCGCGCGCCACTTGAGCACCTCTTCGAAGGTGGGGATCTCCCAGCGCCCGTCGTAGAGGGTGTTGCGCTGCCGGGTCGCCGGGATGCGCTCCTTGGCCCGCAGCGTCTTCAGCTCGGCGAGCGTGAAGTCCTCGGTGAACCAGCCGGTCGTGGAGACCCCGTCGATGATTTTCGTGGTCTTGCGGGAGGCGAACTCGGGGTGGGCCGAGACGTCCGTGGTGCCCCCGATTTCCGGTTCGTGACGGCATACGAGCCGGCCGTCCTTGGTCGGGACGATGTCGCCTGCCTCGATGACATGGGCGCCCATGTCGAGCGCCAACTGGTACGAGCCCAGGGTGTGCTCGGGGCGGTAGCCGCTGGTGCCGCGATGGGCGACGACCGTCGGCACGGGCAGGCTGCGATAACCCTGGCCGGAGTGATTCCCGCCACTGCCGCGGTCGGCGGCCACGGCGGCCGACGGCGCGCCGAGGGCGGCCGCGCCCGCGCCGAGCACCGCGGCGCCCAGCAGCGAGCGCCGGCCCACCGCCCCCTCGGCCCGCGTCTCCTGTGCCTGCTGTGCGTCCTGCGACTTCTCGTTCCCCATGAAGCACTCCTCCCGCCAAGTCCCGCCTTGCACCTGTCAAAGCGGGACCGATCGTAGGTGTGCGGGAGTGACGAGTGGGAGACCCCGGACGGAACGTCAGGGTGATGCGGGATGACTCCTGGGTGTCGTCGCCGCATCAACGGGGCGCTCGCTCAGGTCAACTCTGCGTATCGGGTCGGTGAACCCGATGTGCAACGGGTACCCGGCCGCGAGTATCGTCCTCACCTGCACAGACCCCTACGCACATTCCTGTCCGTTCCTTGACACCGGAGGGCCCGTTGTCCCGCTTCGCGCTCATCAAGGCAGTGCTCGGTCCGATCATGCGCCTGATGTTCCGCACGCGTGTGGAAGGCGCCGAGAACATCCCGGGCACCGGCCCCGTCATCCTGGCGGGCAACCATCTGACGTTCATCGACTCCATGATCCTGCCGCTCGTCTGCGACCGGCAGGTGTGCTTCATCGGCAAGGACGAGTACGTCACCGGCAAGACCCTCAAGGGCCGCCTCATGGCGTGGTTCTTCACCGGCGTCGGCATGATCCCGGTCGACCGGGACGGTGCCAACGGCGGCGTGGCCGCGCTGATGACCGGCCGCCGCATCCTGGAGGAGGGCAACATCTTCGGGATCTACCCGGAGGGCACGCGCTCCCCCGACGGCCGGCTGTACCGCGGCCGCACCGGCATCGCCCGCCTGACGCTCATGACGGGCGCGCCCGTCGTCCCGTTCGCGATGATCGGCACGGACAAGCTGCAGCCGGGCGGGGCGGGCATCCCGCGCCCCGGGCGGGTGACCGTGCGGTTCGGTGAGCCGATGGAGTTCTCCCGCTACGACGGCATGGGCCGCGACCGCTATGTGCTGCGGGCCGTGACCGACTCCGTGATGGCGGAGGTCATGCGGCTGTCGGGCCAGGAGTATGTGGACATGTACGCCACGAAGGCGAAGGCCGCTTAGGCGAAGGCCGCTTAGGCGAAGGCCGCCTGAACGACGCGACGTGGGCCCCGGTCGCCGGAGATCTCCGGCGACCGGGGCCCACGTGTTTCTCCTGCGGCGCTCAGTGCTCCAGGCGCTGGCCCCTGAGCAGGAACCAGGCGGCGACCGCCGTCGCCAGCAGGACCGCCGCGCCGACGCCCGCCGCCACCTGAAGGCCGTCCACGAAGGCCGTCTGCGCCGAGGTCAGCAGTTCGTGCGCCTGCTGCGCGGGGAGGGCCGAGGACGATTCGACCGCGCCGCCCAGGGACTCGTGGGCGGCCGACGCCACGTCCGCGGGGGTGCCCGGCGGCGCCGTGAAGCCCGCGTAGACGCCCGTGACGATCGAGCCGAGCAGGGCGATGCCGAGGGCCGCGCCGAGTTCGTACGCCGTCTCGGAGACCGCCGACGCCGCGCCCGCCTGTTCCTTGGGCACGCTGGAGAGGATCACGTCCGCCGTGACCGTGAACGAGAAGCCGGCGCCGACCCCGACGACCAGCAGCACCCCGCCGAGCAGCGGGTAGCCCGTGCTCTGGCTCAGCGTCGTGAGGGCGGCCAGGGCGAGGCCCACGGCCGCGAGGCCGCCGGCGACGACGGAGCGCACCGAGAAGCGGCGCGCCACCACTCCCGCGATCAGACCGGCCGCCACCGCGCCGACAGCGGCGGGCAGTTCGGCCAGGCCCGCCTCGAACGGGCGCCGCCCCTGCACCAGTTGAAGGAACTGGGACAGGAAGAAGACCAGTCCGGACAGGCCGAGGATGGTGAGGAGGTCGGCGAGGACCGCGCCGGAGAAGCCGCGGTTGCGGAACAGGCGCATGTCCAACAGCGGTGAGTCCAGCGTGAGCTGGCGGCGGACGAACCAGGTGAGCGCCGCCGCGCCGATGACCGCCGACACCGCCACGTCCCAGCGGAAGCCGTGCGCCGCCGCCTCCTTCACCGCGTAGACGACAGCGATCATGCCGACCAGGGACAGCACGACACTGACCAGGTCCCAGGGACCGGGGACCGGGTTCTTCGACTCGGGGATGAGCTTGATGCCGACCACGACGAGGACCGCCATGACGGGCAGGTTGATGAGGAAGACCGAGCCCCACCAGAAGTGTTCGAGCAGGAAGCCGCCGACGACCGGGCCGACCGCCGCGCCCGCCGAGGCCATGGCGCCCCAGATGCCGACGGCGAGGGAACGCTCGCGCGGGTCGTGGAAGATGTTGCGGATCAGGGCCAGGGTCGACGGCATGAGGGTCGCGCCCGCGACGCCCAGCAGGGCGCGCGCCAGGATCATCAACTCCGGTGTCGTGGCGTACGCGTTGAGGACCGAGACCGCGCCGAACGCGACGGCGCCCACCAGCAGCAGCTTCTTGCGGCCGATGCGGTCGCCGAGGCTGCCCATGGAGACGAGGAGTCCGGCGATGACGAAGGAGTAGACGTCGCCGATCCACAGCAGCTGGGTGCCGGAGGGCTTCAGGTCCTCGCTGATGTACGGGGTCGCGAGGCCGAGGACCGTCGCGTCCACGGCGACGAGCAGCACCGCGAGCACGAGGACGCAGAGGGCGAGCCACCGTCCGGGCCTCGACACCACCTCCGCCGCGGATGTGCGCTGCTTCGTGCTGGTCATGGTTCCACGCTCCGTCGTGCGCCGCCGAGCAGCAGCTCGGCGATCATGAATGAGAAGTCCTTCGCCGCCACGCGGCCGTCCATGACGGCCCAGGCGCCGCTGCCGATGAGGCCGTACAGCGCCTCGGTCAGCCACACGGGGGTCAGATCGATCCGGAACTCGCCGGTTTCCTGGCCGCGCCGGAACAGCGCCGCGATCCGGGCGTCGAGGTGGGCCCAGCCCGCGTTCTGCTCGTCGCCCTCGAAGAGCTGGTTCTCGGTGACGAGGAAGGCGAGCAGCGGGGCCGCGCCCTCGATCTCGGCGATGAGGCGGCGCAGCGCGTCCTCGGCCCGGTCCTCGTCGAGGCGGGCCCGGTCGAGCGCCGCCTCGCACTCCTGGATGCCGAGGTCCTCCAGGGCGCGGACGAGGGCGTCGCGGCCGGCGAAGTGCCGGTGCAGGGTGGCGCGGCTGATGCCCGCGGCCCGGGCGACCTCGTCCGTGGTGGCCGTGGACTTGCGGGTGAGCAGGGCCGCGGCGCTGCGCAGGACCTGTTCGCGATCGAAGGACATGAGACGAGAGTAGCGCAGATGAGACATGATTGTCTCATTCACAGCATGTCCGTAACCCCGGTGGCCGGTTCGCTCACCCAGTGTTACGACTGTCGGTACGTTCAGGTCTTCCGGGAGGTAGAGACATGGGGTGCTGCATCTTCGCGGCGATGGCGGCGATCGGGCCCCGCGTCGCGCTCGTCATCACCTGGCTGTTCACGAACCTCGTGGACCGGGCCTTCACCGGCCTCCTGCTGCCGCTGGCCGGTCTGGTCCTGCTGCCGTGGACGACCCTGGGCTACGTCTTCGCGTACGCCCCGGTCGTCGGGGTGCGCGGCATCGGATGGGTCGTGGTGCTGTGCGGGCTGCTGCTCGACCTGTCCAGCTACGGAGGCGGGGCGCGGGCCCGCCGCTGAGAGCCGGTGGCGGTACGACGCGGGGCCCGGTCCGTCCACCGATGGACGAACCGGGCCCCGCGTCGTGCGCGCCGGCGCTGCTTCCTGGCGTCGGCGCTACTTCTTGGCGTCGGCCCAGTCCCGCTGCACCGCCAGGTCCTGCTTGACCTCGGCGAGCTGGACGGCGACCGCGCTGGGCGCGGTGCCGCCGCGGCCGGAGCGGGAGGCCAGGGCCCCCGGCACGTTGAGGACCGTGCGCACCTCGGGCGTGAGGTGCTCGGAGATCTTCGCGAACTGCTCGTCGGTCAGCTCGTCGAGTTCCTTGCCCTCGGCCTCGGCGACCTTCACGCACTCGCCCGCGACCTCGTGCGCGACACGGAACGGCACGCCCTGCTTGACCAGCCACTCGGCGATGTCCGTGGCGAGCGAGAAGCCGGCCGGGGCCAGCTCCTCCATGCGCTCGCGGTGGACGGTGAGCGTGGCCATCATGCCAGTGAAGGCGGGCAGCAGGATCTCCAGCTGGTCGCAGGAGTCGAAGACCGGCTCCTTGTCCTCCTGCAGGTCGCGGTTGTACGCGAGCGGGAGGGCCTTGAGGGTCGCCATCAGGCCCGTGAGGTTGCCGATGAGGCGGCCGGACTTGCCGCGCGCCAGCTCGGCGATGTCCGGGTTCTTCTTCTGCGGCATGATCGACGAGCCGGTCGAGAAGGCGTCGTGGAGGGTGACGAAGGAGAACTCCTTCGTGTTCCACAGGATGATCTCCTCGGCGATCCGGGAGATGTTCACGCCGATCATCGCGGTGATGAAGGCGAACTCGGCGACGAAGTCGCGCGAGGCGGTGCCGTCGATGGAATTGGCGACCGAGCCGTGCTCGAAGCCGAGGTCCGTCGCGACCGCCTCGGGGTCGAGGCCGAGCGAGGAGCCGGCCAGGGCGCCCGAGCCGTACGGCGAGACGGCCGTGCGCGCGTCCCACTGCCGCAGCCGCTCGGCGTCCCGGGCCAGCGGCTGGACGTGCGCGAGGACATGGTGGGCGAACAGCACCGGCTGGGCGTGCTGGAGGTGGGTGCGGCCGGGCATCGCGACGTCCGGGTGCGCCTCGGCGAGGCCGACGAGGGCCTCCTGCAGGTCGGCGATCAGGCCCCCGATGATCCGGGCGTGGTCGCGCAGGTACATCCGGAAGAGCGTCGCCACCTGGTCGTTGCGGGAGCGGCCCGCGCGCAGCTTGCCCCCGAGGTCGGGGCCGAGCCGCTCGAGCAGGCCGCGCTCCAGGGCGGTGTGCACGTCCTCGTCGGCGACGGTGCCGACGAACGAGCCGTCCGCGACGTCGGCCTCCAGCTGGTCGAGCCCGGCGATCATGCGGGTGAGCTCGTCGTCGGTGAGCAGGCCGGCCTTGGTGAGCACGCGCGCGTGGGCGCGGGAGCCCGCGATGTCGTACGGCGCCAGACGCCAGTCGAAGTGGACGGAGGCGGAGAGTTTCGCCAGGGCCTCGGCGGGGCCGTCGGCGAACCGGCCGCCCCAGAGGCGGACATCGCCGGTGTTGCTGCTCACGTGCTCTGCTCCTCATGCCGGTTGATGTGCGACCACATTCGCGGACCACAGTATCGGTATGCATGATTATGCAGAGGCATGCATGAATCGTCAATCCCGCCGGGCACGGCAAGGAACACGCCGGGTTCAGCCTGGACGGGTCACCGGGGCTGCCACCACCGCTCCCGCCCGCTACGTTCTCACCCATGCGCCTTCTATGCCGTTTAGGGCTTCTTCGTACCGGAATCGTCACCTCCGCCGCTTTCCTCGGCATGCTCGGCGCCGCTCCGCCCGGCGGCGCCGCCGCCACTGTGCTGCCCGCCCGCATGGCGGACACGGGCGGCGGCAGCCAGCTGGTCACCGCCGAGGCGCCGCGGACGGCCTCGACGCGCGGCACCGTCACCTGGTGGGACCGGCGGGCCGACGGCCGCTGGGTGAAGGCCGGTTCGGCGCCCGCGCGGTTCGGCGCGAAGGGGCTCGTCGAGGGCGCCCGGCGCAAGCAGGGCACGAACACGACGCCCACCGGCCTGTACGACCTGCCGTTCGCGTTCGGCAACGCGGCGGCGCCCGGCGGCACTTCGGTGACGTACCGCCGGGTGCACAACGACTCCTGGTGGTGCCAGGACAACGACGCGCGCGCCTACAACCGCTGGACCGAGCCGCGCCCGCGCGACTGCCGCGCGTCCGAGTCCGAGCACCTCGCCGACTACCGCACGCAGTACGCGCACGCGCTCGTCATCGGCTTCAACTACCACCGGCCGGTGCGCGGCCGCGGCGCCGGCATCTTCCTGCACGTCAACGGGCAGGGGGCGACGGCCGGTTGCGTGTCCGTACCGAAGGACGCGATGCGGCGGATCCTGGCGTGGGCGCGGCCGGGGCGGGCGCCGCACATGGCGATCGGGACGGCGGGCGGGGCGACGGCGATCACCCGGTACTAGTACCGGGTGCACGAGAACCACGGGGCGCTGTCGGCCCCGGGTGTCATCATGTTCGTCTGCTGGTGGGAGGGACATGGACGAGGTGCGCAGGGCACTGCTGTTGGGAGTCGGACGGATATCCGGCGGGGTGGAGGGCCTTGAGCCGCTGGATGCCGTGGCCGATGCCGATCTGCGGCGGATGGAATCGGTGCTCGGAGCCGCTGGATACCACGTGGAGACCGTGCGCGACGCCCACCGGAGCACCCTGAAGAAGAGTATGTACGAGTTCGCGCGGGACATCCCGGCGGACGGCACCCTCCTGCTCTACTTCACCGGCCACGGCATCACGGTCGGCGGAAAGGACTACCTGGTGCCGGCCGATGCGGCATGGCCCAGCGACGGCGTCTGGCAGGAGCTGTACACCGACTCCCTGCTGCCCGCCGGGATCGGTCCCCTCCTGAAGGACTGCAAGGCCAGGACGGTGCTGTGGGTCATCGATGCGTGCCGCACCGACCAGGCGGACGACGGCGTCCCGTTCGGCAACAGCATCGACAACGGACCACCGGCCGGCGGCTATGCCGTCCTCACGGGCTGTTCGAGCGGCGAGCGCAGCGGCTACGGGCCCGAGGGAAGCTTCTTCACCCAAGGGCTCGCCGAGGCACTGGGCCCGCTCAGTCCCGCCCGTACGGTCGCGGAGGTGTTCGCCACCGCACGTGCGGCCACGGGACGAACCGCCCGCAGCAACGGCCTGGCCCAGACGCCTGTGATCAAGTACGGCACCCACCACGAGGCACGCACACGGGACACGGAGATCTGCTTCGGCCGCTCGCTGATGGAGGACTGGCTGGCCGCCGCGCTCGACACCCCCTTGTGGTCCAGAGTGGCGAACTCCCAGCACAGTGAGGTGGAGCGCTTCAAGAAGTGTCTGGCCACGTTCGTCGAGCAGTGCGCACGCACCTTGCACCACGCTCAGGACCGTCTGCCGCACGAGGATCCCTGGGCCGACGACGCGTTCGCCGTGCGGCTGTTGAGCGAGCGTCTTCCTCATCTCCTGCCCGCGACGGTCGAGTTGTCCGCGATCGAGGTGGCGGCTCTCGTGGCGGCGACGTTCCTGCACGAGGTCACGTGGGCCGGGCGACTCAGCCAGGCAGCGGAGATCAGCCCGTACGACCTCGATCGGTGGCCGGGTTCGGACGCCCATCGCCGGCACTACGAGCAGATCTGCGAACAGCACCGGCCCGTCGCCCGCCGGGCCGCCGAGTGCCGGACGCGCGGCCGTGAGCGAGACACCACGGCGGTGACGATGTGGCTCGTGCATCGGTGGATCTCCGATCGCTTCGAGACCGACGACGTGCCCGTCGCACCCGCACTCGCGCGGGAGTTGCTCGAGGCGATGGGGATCACCGCCGAGCGCGCTCAGGAACCGGCCGAGGCGTTGTGCGCGATGGCGGCGCAGCTGGGCATCGAGGAGCCCGCGCCGCTGTCCTCCTCGGCGCCGGAGAAGGTGCTGCTGGCCAGCGGCCGTCAGACGCTCCGGGTCCGCCCGCTGACTCTGCTGCTGCGGCTGGCCGCGGCACTCGCCGTGGACGTGCGCAGGTTCCCCGACGTGGTGGCCGAGCACCTCGGCGTGACCGATCCGGTCCTCCCCGAGCAGGTGATCGGCGTCGCCCGTGAGCTCGTCTGGGTCCGGGAAAGCGACGTCCTGCATCTGGACGCGCCCTGCCCGCACCAGGCCGTGCACGCCGCGCTGGGGGACATCGTGGACCGGGCCGACGAGTTGGTGACCGAGATCGCCGAGTTGGCGGCCGACATGCCCGCGCCGGAGGAGGCGCTTCTGGCGGGGCTGCCTCGCAGGGTCACCGACCGTGACTTGAGACCGGGCCGTACTGCGGGACAGCCGTCCTACGAAGTACCGCTGCTGCGCTTCCATCTCGCTCAGACGGAGGTGCGCGAGCTCCTGATGGGCGAGCGGCTCTACGGCGGCGAGCCGAACCTGGCCCTGCGCGAGCTGTACCAGAACGCCATGGACGCCTGTCGATACCGAGCGATGCGGTGGAGGTACCTGCGCGGTCGGGGCACGGTCACCGACGACTGGACCGGCGAGATCTCCTTCACGGAGGGCGAGGACGAGAACGGCCGGTACATCGAGTGCCGGGACAACGGCGTGGGGATGAGCGCCGAGCAGCTCAAGCACACGTTCACGCGCGCGGGCAGCCGTTTCGAACGCTCGAAGAGCTTCCGGCGCGAGCAGGCCCGCTGGCTCCGCCACGACCCCGAGCTCCGCTTGTACCCCAACAGCCGTTTCGGCATCGGGGTGTTCAGCTACTTCATGCTCGCCGAGGAGATGACGATCGTCACGCGCCAGGTGAGTCCGGAGGGCATCCCCTCGGAGCACGCACTTCGCGTCGACATTCCCAGCAGCGGCAGCCTCTTCCGTATCCGCCGCCACAACGGCCCCGACGACGGCCTGTCCGGGGGTGGCACGCGAGTGCGCCTGTATCTGCGCGACGGCGCTCTGTCCGACACGTCCTGTGTCCAGGTCCTGCGCGAGCTGGTGCGCGTGACCGAGTTCGATCTGCGGGCCGAGGACGCGGACGGGCGCAACCACACATGGCGGCCGGACGTACTCCAGCCGTCCGTCACCACCCTCGGCGAGGAATCGCTGGAGGCCGGCCCTCAGGGGCTGTGGTGGGTGACCGGCGAGGGTGCCGTCCTGTGCGACGGCATCGTGACCGACCAGACCCCTTTCGGCTACGTCCTCAACCTCACCGGCGAGCACGCGGGCGTTCTGAGTGTGAGCCGCAAGGAGCTGCAGGACTACGACCGCACGTGGGAAGCGGCGCGCTGGCGCGAGGGTGCGGCCGCGCTGGGACGCTGGTCCCGGCTGACCATGGACTGGCTGTGGGAAGCCGACCGGACGAACATCGCCTTGGCCGGAGTGCTGGCCGACGAGTGGCGGGGGCAGGGCCTTCAGGTGCGGCAGGAGTCGGGCAAGGTGCATGACCTCGACTCCGTCGGATGGTTCCATCCGGACGCGGACATCAGCGGCGCGCGATCGCACAGCAACCGTGAACGGATCGACCGCTGGCGGGCGTGGCGAAGCGCCGCCCTCGCCTACCCCAGTGCGGCGTGGGACGCCATCAGTCCTCACACGCTGACCGGGCATCCCGTCCCGGAGCCGGGAGATGGGCACACTGCCCTCGCGCCATTGGGCCGGTGGACCGACATCGTGCAGCAGGCCGTCGAGCAGCAGCAGACGCTGGCCCAAGTGCTGCGACGGCGGCGCAGACTGCTCATTGCCTCCTACTGCGACATTCCACCGCTGAGCGCGACGCACTCCGGCGGCCTCGACTGGGTTCCGAGTGCCGAACAGGGCGCGTTCGCCGCGCGGTTGAACAAGGCGCCACGGAGCTCTGTGGCCAGGTTCCGTGAGCGTCGGGGCGCCGTGGACCCCCGGGATCTCGCACTGGACTCCGCCAAACTGAGCATGCCTCTCGGCGCTCTGGCCCTGGCGCTGGCACCCTTCATCCCGTTGGGCGCACCGTCCGCACCCCGGGTTCCCGAGGAGTACCGCGGGCACATCTGCGACGAGGCCGAGATCGATCGCCTCTTCCTGAATCGAGGAGGCATCAGGTTCGGCAGGTCCAGTGCCGTCACCGGGGCCGCGGACGTGCGTCTGGTCTGCGACGCGACCGGCGACTCACCGGAGCAGGTCCTCGGCGTCCTCGCCGCTCACGCCTGGCTCGGATGGACCGTTCCGGACCCCGACGACGTCCGCCCATGGATGGAACTCCAGCAGGAGGATTTCGCACTGCTCAACGATTACCTCGTCGAGTCGCGGATGGAGGCCCCGGCCAGGCTGTCCTGGCGCGCGACGGCGCAGTACGCCCTCCGCGGACGGATGTCCCTGGGGGAAGCGGAGGACCGTCTCGCCTCACACGCCGCGACGCTCAAGCTGGCGTATGCGCGCCACTACGCGTCCGCAGGGGACCCGGCCCGACACGTTCGCCCCACACCGCTTCTCGCGACGTATCTGGACAGATGGGGAGACCGGCTGATCACAGCCGAGGAGCAGATTCCCCTTTCCGATCTCCTGGGCTTCGACGAAGAGACCCTCGACCAACTGCGCACCCTGCGCATCCAGGTTCCTCAGGGTTATCGCATGGCCCAACAGTGGAGGAGTCTGTCGCTACGGGCACGCTTCGTGCTCAGCGGTCAGGCCTCCCCCAACAGCGACGACGCCATACCGGCAGAGGCACTCACCACAGCCACACTGTTCAACGGCGCCGGAGTCCTCAACGAATCGCTGCGTGAGGCATGGCAGCTCGCCCGTTCCGTAGCGGCGTCGGTGGGCGTGGACGTAGCCGATGTTCCTGGTGAGTTGTGGAGTCACCGGCCCACGGACGCGGAGCGCTCGGCGCTGCTCGGTTACGTGAACGAGTACAACGAGCCGGACGGCGAGCTCGGCTCGGCGGTCTGGGTGCCTCTCACCCCGCCCCGTCTGGCGAACGCGGCGCGGACCATGGGCGTCGACGCGGCGACCGCGTACACGGCGCTGCTACGGCTGCGTCCCCTGGGCGCCCAGGTTCCCGAACTCCCGGAAGCCGCGGTTCGATTGCTCCGCGCCGAGGAGCCCGACCTCTACGACCTGCACGTGCTCGAAACCTTCTGGCCGGACAGACTGGACGGCGAGTCGACACTGACCCCCTTGAACCTGGTCCAGACAGCGGCCCGTATCGGCGACTCCGCACAGCGGACAGCGACGCGCATCGCCCCTTACCTGCCGCTGCTCGCCGCACGGCAGAAGGTGACCACACGCCTGACGGCCGCGCCGGATGATGTCCCCCGCTGGCAGGACCTGGTTCTTCTCTCCCAGCACTTGGACGGCGTGGCTCCGACCGTCGAGGGCCGGCTCACGGCCGCGGGCATCGCGCGGGCAGCGGACGCGGTCGGGGAGCCGCCGGCCTGGGTGACCGAGCGACTGCGGCTGTACTCCGGTCTGTTCGGCCTGCGTCTGACGGAGGAACCCTGCGATGACTGACCCCGCAGCGTCCCACGCTTTCGACACCACCTATGCCGAGGAGTACCTGGGCACGACCACCACCCGGTTCCGCGGTCGCCCCACGGCCGATGGGCTCGGCATCGTCCTCGAGGGGGCCTGCCCGCGCTGTCACGGCAAGACGCGGACCGAGTACCGGCACGGTGTGCCCGGAACGGGCACCAAAGGGGTGCTGTCCTGGCTCCGGGGGGAGCAGCCCGGGCCGGAGTTCGCCGCAGACGTGACGGCCTTGCTCGAGGAGTCGCACTACTGCGAGTGCAGGCATCCCCATCCCCTGATGCCGGGAGACGCGGCCTTCGTGGGTTGCGGAGCGAGTTGGCGCGTGACAGTGCTGGACACACCATGAGCGCCACCACGGACCGCCGGTGGTCCGAGCTGGCCCGTGAGCAGGAGTTCCAGCAGCTGCCGGAGCTCCAGCGCCGAGCGGAGGGGTGGCGCAACGGACTGACCGGTCTGGCCGCGCTGCTGACCGTCCTCGTCACCCTCAAGGGCCGCGACGACCTGACGCAACTGCCCGAACGGGCAAGGTTCCTCGCATCCGGCCTCCTGGCGGTCGCGTTCCTGCTGCTGGTGACCGGCTCGGTGCTGGCCGTGCGCGCCTCCCATGGCCGCCCGGGAAGCCGCACCCTGCTGGCGGGGCAGTCTCTGCGTCGCTGGACGGAGCGCGAGATCGTCAGGGTCACCCGCGCGCTGCGATGGGCTTGTGTCTGTTGCGTTGCCGGAATCGCCTTGGCAGCCGGCGGTGTCGGCGTCGCCTGGTTCACCACTGAGTCGTCACCCGACTCTCTGGTGCGGGTCAGCACCACGACAGGGGAACGGTGCGGCGCGTTCCTCGGCGCAGGGCCTGCCGGCGTGCGGCTGCGCGTCGAGGCGGCCCGCAACGCGTCGCATCCGGTCACGCTGCGGAACTCCGCCGTTCTCACGATCACACCCGTGGGGCAGTGCCCCTGACGTCGGCATCGACGCTCCGACCAAGCAACATGTATTACGCACGTACCGAATGGCGAGACGCGTTTGCGCGCCCACGCCACGACGGCGTTGCATCGCCCGGTGCACAGCGAAACCGAACAGACGAACCCCAGTTTCCCCGAGAGCCCTGCCGCGGCGAGCGGGTCCGCCGACCGGGCGGCCCGGCTCGCGGTCACGGTGTTCCCCGTACTCGTGCTCGTCGCGGGCGGGCTGGGGCTCGCCACCCCGGACACCTTCGCCGGATGGGGCACCAACGTGCCGTATCTGCTGGGCGTCGTGATGTTCTGCATGGGCCTGACCATGACCCTCGGCGACTTCAAGGGCGTCGCACAGCGCCCGTGGGCCGTGGGGCTCGGGCTCGTCGCGCACTACGTGATCATGCCGGGGCTCGGCTGGCTCATCGCCCACGCGCTCGGCCTGTCCCCGCAGTTGGCGGCCGGCGTCATTCTCGTCGGCTGCGCGCCCAGCGGTACCGCATCCAATGTCGTGACCTACCTGGCGCGCGGCGACGTCGCCCTGTCCGTCTCCGTCGCCACGGTCTCCACCGTGCTCGCGCCGCTGATCACCCCGCCGCTGACGCTGCTGCTCGCGGGCGCCTATCTGCCGGTGGACGCGGGGTCGATGATGACGGACATCCTCAAGACCGTGCTGCTGCCGGTGCTGGCGGGCCTGGTCGTGCGCCTGGTGCTCGGCCGCTACGTGGACCGGGTGCTCGGCGTGCTGCCGTGGCTGTCCGCGCTGACCATCGCCGTGATCGTGGCGGTGGTGGTGGCGGGCAGCGCCGAGGCCATCAAGTCGGCGGCCCTGCTGGTGCTGCTGGCCGTGGTGCTGCACAACGGGCTCGGCCTCGCGCTCGGGTACGGAGCCGGCAAGGTCGCGCGGCTCGGGGCGCCCGCGTCACGCGCGATGGCGTTCGAGGTCGGCATGCAGAACTCGGGCCTCGCCGCCTCGCTGGCCACGGCCCACTTCAGCCCGCTGGCCGCGCTGCCCGCCGCGGTGTTCTCGGTGTGGCACAACGTGTCCGGCGCGCTGGTCGCGGCCTGGATGTCGTACCGGGCCAGGGTCGCGGACAAGGACTGAGCCCCGCCAGGAGACGTACGGAAGCCGGCCAAGTCGACACTGGACAGGTGTAGACAGGTCGGCTTCTTCGTGGCTACCTTCTAGACATGCCTGGACAGGTTCACAAGCATCACCGCGTCGCCCATGTGCTGGCGGAGGAGATCCGTACGGGCGTGCACGCCGACGGCAGCAAACTGCCCGGCGAGCACGCGCTGCGGGAGCGGTTCGGGGTCAGCCGGACGACCGTGCGGCAGGCCCTCGGCGTGCTCGGCGAGCAGGGGCTCATCGAGACGCACGCCGGGATCGGCTCGATCGTCACCTTCGACGGCGCTCCGCTCGACCAGCGCCTCGGCTGGACCCGGGCGCTCGCCGCCCAGGGCACCGAGCTGACCACGCACACGCTGCGTTTCGAGCGGATACGCGACACCGCCCTCGCCGCCGAACTCGGCCTGGAGCAGGTCGAGTTCATCGCGCTGGACCGCGTGCGCCGACTGCCCGACGGGCACGGTGTCTCGCTGGAGTTCAGCCGGGTGCCCGCCGTCGGACCGCTGGCCGATCTCGTCGAGCGTGGCCTCGACGGCGGCTCCCTGAGCCGCACGCTCACCGCGGCCGGCCGGATTCCGGACTCCGGCGACGCGCACATCGCCGTCACCGGGCTCGAAGCGGCCGACGCCGCGGCCCTGCGCCGCTCCCCCGGCGAGCCCTTCCTCCGTGTCGCCCAGGTGTTCCGCGACGCGGACGGGGGCGTGGTCGAGCAGGTGACGAGCCTGCTGGACCCGTCCCGATTCCAACTGCACGTCCGTTCCGGCCGAGGAGGCCACCCGTGAGCACCACCCCTGATCCCGCCCTCGCCGACCGCGCCGCGGGCGCCTTCTACGGCCTCGCGCTCGGCGACGCGCTCGGCATGCCGACCCAGGTCATGTCCCGCGCCGACGTCGTCCGGGTCTACGGCACGCTGAACGGCTTCGAGCCCGCGGGGCCCGACAACCCGGTCAGCGCGGGCATGCCCGCCGGGTCCGTCACGGACGACACGGACCAGGCCGTCATCGTGGCGCGGCTGATCGTGGAGGGCGGCGGGCACGTCGACCCGCTGCGGTTCGCCGGGGAACTCCTCGCCTGGGAGAAGGAGATGAAGGCCAAGGGGTCGTTCGACCTGCTCGGCCCCTCGACCAAGGCGGCGCTGGACGCCGTGGCCCGGGGCACCGACCCCAAGGAGGCCGGCAAGTACGGCACCACGAACGGTGCCGCGATGCGGGTCACCCCCGTCGGCATCGCCTTCTCCTACGCCGCCGACGACCCGGACCCGTTCCTCGACCGGGTCGTCGAGTCCTGCCAGGTCACGCACGACACGACGGTGGGCATCGCGGGCGCGGCGGCGGTCGCCGCGGCCGTCTCCACCGGAGTCGCGGGCGGCTCCCTCGACGACGCCTTCGACGCGGCGATCGCCGCGTCGGCGGCCGGCGCCCGGCGCGGCCACTGGATCGCGGGCGCCAGCATCTCGGCGCGGATCGGCTGGGCGCGCGAGCTGGTCGCCGGACTCGACGAGGCCACGGCGCTCGACCGGATCGACGCGCTCGTCGGCACCAGCGTGGCCAGCCAGGAGTCCGTCCCCGCGGCGTTCGCGGTGCTCGCGCTGACCGGCGGCGACCCGTGGCGCTCGGCGCTCCTCGCGGCGAACCTCGGCGGCGACAGCGACACGATCGGCGCGATCGCGGGCGCGATCGCCGGTTCCGTGCGCGGTCTGGGCGCGCTGCCCGCCACCGCCGTACGGACGCTGCGCGAGGTCAACCAGCTCGAACTGGAGCCGTTGACACGCCAGTTGCTCACCTTCCGCACAGCCTGACCCACCCTGCTAAGGAGGTTCCGCGATGGCCGCTTCAACGAAGAACGACCGCGTCGGCACCATGGAGACCCGAGGGATCGAACCGGTCCCCGACAGCGAGCGGCACGGCCACGCGAGCCAGATGTTCTGGACGTGGTTCGCCGCCAACATCTCGATCCTCGGGCTGCCGCTCGGTGCGACGCTGGTCGCCTTCCGCGGCCTGAACATCTGGCAGGCCGTGCTCGTCGCGGTCGTCGGCTCGGTCGGTTCGTTCGCCCTGGTCGGCGCGCTCAGCCTGGCGGGCAGGAAGGGGGGTGCGCCCGCGCTGACCCTGTCGCGCGCGGTGTTCGGGCAGCGCGGCAATCACGGGCCCACCCTGGTGACCTGGCTGAGCCGGGTCGGCTGGGAGACCATCACCACGACCACGGCGGCGTACGCGCTGCTGGCCCTGCTCAACACGGTCCTCGGGGTCGGCAGAGGCACCGTCCTCACCCTGGTCTGCCTGCTGGTCTTCATCGTCTGCACGCTGCTGATCAGCGGGCTCGGACACGCCACGATCATGTGGATCAATAAGTGGGCGACCGTGCTCTTCGGGGTCCTGAACCTGGTCGTGATGGGCTTCCTCGTCGCGACCGTGGACTGGTCGAAGGTCCTGGACACCCCGGCGGGCCCGGTCAGCGGCGTCGTCGCGGGCATCGGTTTCATCGCGGCGGGCACCGGCATCGGCTGGGCCAACGCCGGTGCGGACTACGCCCGTTACCTGCCGCGGGCGATCCCCGGCGGGCGGCTCGTGCGGGCCTCCGCGTTCGGCGCGGGCATCCCGCTGGTGCTGCTGATCTCGCTCGGCTCGCTGCTCACGGCGGGCGACCCGTCCCTCGCGACCTCGGCCGACCCGGTCTCGGCGATCAACGCGATGCTGCCGTCGTGGATGGCGGTGCCGTATCTGATCGCGGCGTTCGGCGGACTTCTGATGTCCAATCATCTGTCCACGTACTCGGCCGGGTTGACGATGATCACG
This sequence comes from Streptomyces sp. YJ-C3, assembly GCF_053891275.1. Classification (NCBI taxonomy): domain Bacteria; kingdom Bacillati; phylum Actinomycetota; class Actinomycetes; order Kitasatosporales; family Streptomycetaceae; genus Streptomyces; species Streptomyces sp. YJ-C3. The sequence continues at coordinate 6,127,344 of NZ_CM132685.1, forward strand.
CTCGGCCTGCGGGTGCCGCGGGCGTGGGCGGTGTGCGTGGACGTCGTCCTGATGTTCCTCGGCGGGGTCTACTTCATGCTGATCGCGGACGACTTCTACGGCCCGTTCAGTACCTTCCTGACGCTGCTGGCCGTGCCGATCTCGGCGTGGATCGGGGTGATCGCCGTCGACATGCTGCGGGGGCGGGAGTACGACCCGGCGGGGCTGATGAACACGGGGCGGGGCGGCCGGTACTGGTACCGCGGCGGCTTCCATCTGCCCGCCGTCGTCGCCTGGGTGGCCGCGATCGTGGCCGGGCTGCTGTTCACGAAGGCCGCGACGAGCGCGGACGACGTGTGGTTCGAGGGGCCGCTCGCCGGGTCGTGGCTCGGTGCGAACGGTCTCGGCTGGCTCGTCGCGATCGTCGTCGGCGGTGCGCTGTACGCGCTGCTCGGACGCCGCACGCCGGTGACGGCCGACTCCCCCGCACCTGATCCCGTAACCCTGAAGGAGGCCACCCGATGACCGCCGACTCCCGTGTCGTGCTCGCCGGGAACGTCATCGCCGACCTGGTCATCGACGTGCCCGCCCTGCCGGAGCGCGGCGGCGACGTCATCGGCACCCGCACCGCGCTGTACGCGGGCGGCGGCTTCAACACCTTGACGGCCGCCCGGCGGCTCGGCGCCGAGGCCGTGTACGCGGGCCTGCACGGCACCGGCCCCTACGGAGAGCTGGTGCGGGCCTCCCTCGCGGCGGAGGGCATCGAGACGCTGCTCCCGGTACGGATCGACGGTGACACGGGGTTCTGCGTGGCGCTGGTCGACGGGGGCGGCGAGCGGACGTTCGTGACGAGCTTCGGGGTCGATGCGCGGATGACGCCGGAGGAGGCGGCGGGCATCGCCGGGGCCGTGCGCGGCGGCGACCTCGTGCAGGTCTCCGGTTACGGCCTGGTGATGGAGGTCAACGGGCCGCTGCTGTCCGCGCTGGTCGCGGGCCTCGCCGACGACGTACGGGTCTGCTTCGACCCGGCGCCGCTGGTGTCCGACATCCCGGCCGAGGTGCTGGACCCGGTGCTCGCCCGTACGGACTGGCTGAGCTGCAACGCGCGGGAGGCCCGGCTGATGTCCGGGGTGGCCGAGCCGCGGGAGGCGGCGCTCGCGCTGCGCGGGCGGCTGCGGGACGGGGCGGGGGTGCTGGTGCGGGCCGACAAGGACGGCTGCTGGGTGGCTCCGCCGGGGTCGCAGGACGTGGTGCACGTCGCCGGGTTCGCCGTGGACGCGGTCGACAGCAATGGGGCCGGGGATGCGCATGTCGGGGCGTTCTTGGCGCTGTTGGGGCGGGGGGTTTCGGCGGTCGATGCGGCTCGGGGGGCGAATGCGGCTGCGGCTCTGGCGGTTACTCGGCGGGGGCCCGCGACGGGGCCGACCCGGAGTGAGCTCGCGGCGTTCGTCGGGCCCGAACTGGCGGGTGTACTGGGCCTGCCGTGAAGCGCCCCCGGCGCGGGAGTTCAGGTCTCGGGGCTCTGCCCCGGACCCCGCTCCTCAATCGCCGGAGGGGCTTGAATGTGCCGGACTGGCTTGAAGTGCTGGCCAGGGTTCAGTGGTCGTTCTGGGCCAGGCGCAGGAGGTGTTCCGCCAGGGCCTGGCCGCCGGCCGGGTCGCGGCTGATCAGCATCAGGGTGTCGTCGCCGGCGATCGTGCCGAGGATGACGTGGAGTTCGGCCTGGTCGATGGCCGAGGCGAGGAACTGGGCCGCGCCCGGTGGCGTACGGAGCACGACGAGGTTCGCCGACGCCTCCGCGGAGATGAGCAGCTCACCGGCGAGGCGGCGCATGCGCTCCTCCTTCGCCGACTCGCCGAGCGGGGCCTGCGGGGTGCGGAAGCCGCCCTCGCTGGGCACGGCGTAGATCAGCTCGCCGCCGGTGTTGCGGATCTTGACCGCGCCCAGCTCGTCCAGGTCGCGGGAGAGCGTGGCCTGGGTGACGTTCAGTCCGTCGTCGGCGAGCAGCTTCGCCAGCTGGCTCTGCGAGCGCACCGGTTGCCGGTTGAGGATGTCCACGATCCGGCGGTGCCGCGCGGTGCGCGTCTGCGGCACGGCAGGGCCGTGCGCGCCGTTCGCGCTCTGCTCACCGTTCTCGGCGTGCTCCGCTTTGCTACTCATCGTCGTCGTCCCATTCCTCAGGATCGTCCTTCCCCGTCGGCCGCGGCCGTGTCCAAGGCGGCGGGCAGCGCCGCGAGGAACGTGTCCGCTTCGGCGTCGGTCAGGTTGAGCGGCGGCATCAGCCGGACGACGTCGGGTGCGGGCGCGTTCACCAGGAGGCCCGCGTCCTGGGCCGCCTGCTGCACCTGAGGTGCGCGCGGCCCGGTGAGCACGATACCCAGCAGGAGGCCCGCGCCCCGGACATGGCTGACCAGCGGGTGGCCGAGTGATTCGATTCCGGCCGTGAGCTTGGCGCTGATGCTCTTGGTGTTCTGCAGCAGGTCCTCGGCCGTGATGGTGTCGAGGACGGCGAGTCCGGCGGCGCAGGCGACAGGGTTGCCGCCGAACGTCGTGCCGTGCTGTCCCGGCTTCAGCAGCTTCGCCGCCTCGCCGAACGCGACGGTCGCGCCGAGCGGCAGGCCGCCGCCCAGGCCCTTGGCGAGGGTGACGACGTCCGGCTCGATGCCTTCGTCGGCCTGGTAGGCGAACCAGTGGCCGGTCCTGCCGACGCCGGTCTGCACCTCGTCGAGGACGAGGAGGGTGCCGGTGGCGCGGGTGATCTCGCGGGCCGCCTTGAGGTAGCCCGGGGGCGGCACGACCACGCCGTTCTCGCCCTGGATGGGCTCGATGATGACGAAGGCCGTCTCCTCGGTGACCGCGGCCCGGAGTGCGTCCACATCGCCGTACGGGACGTGCGTGACGTCGCCGGGCAGCGGGGTGAAGCCGTCCTGCTTGCCGGGCTGGCCGGTCAGGGCGAGGGCGCCCATCGTCCGGCCGTGGAAGCCGCCGGTCGTGGCGACCATGTGGCGGCGTCCGGTGAGCCGGCCGATCTTGAAGGCGCCTTCGTTGGCCTCGGCGCCGGAGTTGCAGAAGTAGACGGCGCCGTCCCGGCCGAAGAGCTGGAGCAGCCGCTCGGCGAGCGCGACGGGCGGCTCGGCGATGAACAGGTTCGAGACGTGGCCGAGGGAGGCGATCTGGGAGCTGACCGCTTCGACGATCGCGGGGTGGGCGTGGCCCAGCGCGTTGACCGCGATGCCGCCGACGAAGTCGAGGTACTCGGTGCCGTCGGAGTCCCACAGCCTGGCGCCGGCGCCCTTGGCCAGGGGCAGGCGCGGGGTGCCGTAGTTGTTCATCAGGGCGTCCTGCCAGCGCTGGGTGAGCCCCTGGTTCGCGGTGCCGGTCATGATGCGTCCCCCTGTTCCCCGTGGTGCTCCGCATCGGGCACGACCATCGTGCCGATGCCTTCGTCGGTGAAGATCTCCAGCAGGATCGAGTGCTGGACGCGGCCGTCGATGACGCGGGCCGTGTGCACGCCGTTGCGCACGGCGTACAGGCAGCCCTCCATCTTCGGGACCATGCCGCTCGCCAGCTCCGGGAGCAGCTTCTCGAGTTCGGTGGCGGTGAGCCGGCTGATGACCTCGTCGGAGTGGGGCCAGTCCTCGTAGAGGCCCTCGACGTCGGTCAGGACCATCAGCGTCTCGGCGTCCAGCGCAGCAGCGAGTGCCGCAGCCGCCGTATCAGCATTGACGTTGTAGACATGGTGGTCGTCCTGGGAGCGGGCGATCGAGGAGACGACCGGGATGCGGCCGTCGGCGAGCAGGGCCTCGATGGCGCCGGTGTCGATCTCGGTGATCTCGCCGACGCGGCCGATGTCGACCAACTCGCCCTCGATGCGGGGCTGGTGCTTGGTGGCGGTGATGGTGTGGGCGTCCTCGCCGGTGAGGCCGACGGCGAGCGGGCCGTGCTGGTTGAGCAGCCCGACGAGCTCGCGCTGCACCTGTCCGGCGAGCACCATCCGTACGACGTCCATGGCGTCCTCGGTGGTGACCCGCAGGCCGGCCTTGAACTCGCTGACGATGCCGTGCCGGTCGAGTGCCTTGCTGATCTGCGGGCCGCCGCCGTGCACGACGACCGGCTTGAGTCCGGCGTGGTGCAGGAAGACGACGTCCTGGGCGAAGGCGGCCTTGAGCTCCTCGTCGACCATGGCGTTCCCGCCGAACTTGATGACGACGGTCTTGCCGTGGTGGCGGGTCAGCCAGGGCAGCGCCTCGATGAGGGTCTGGGCCTTGGGGAGCGCGGTGTGCTTCCGCGCGGCGGGCTGGCTCATGACGAGTACGCGCTGTTCTCGTGGACGTAGTCGGCGGTCAGGTCGTTCGTCCAGATCGTCGCCGTCTCGGCGCCCGCGGCGAGGTCGGCGGTGACGACGACCTCCCGGTAGCGCATGTCGACCTGGTCGCGGTCCTCGCCGACGCCGCCGTTCTTGCAGACCCAGACGCCGTTGATGGCGACGTTCAGCCGGTCGGGCTCGAAGGCGGCCCGGGTGGTGCCGATGGCGGAGAGGACTCGGCCCCAGTTGGGGTCCTCGCCGTGGATGGCGCACTTGAGGAGGTTGTTGCGGGCGATGGAGCGACCCACCTCGACGGCGTCGTCCTCGCTCGCGGCGTTGATGACCTCGACCTTGATGTCCTTGCTGGCGCCCTCGGCGTCGCCGATGAGCTGGCGTCCGAGGTCATCGCAGACGACGCGCACGGCGTTCGCGAACTCGGCGTACTCCGGGGCGACTTCGGAGGCGCCGGAGGCGAGGAGGAGCACGGTGTCGTTGGTGGACATGCAGCCGTCGGAGTCGACCCGGTCGAAGGTGAGGCGGGTGGCGTCGCGCAGCGCCTTGTCCAGCACCTCGCTGTCGAGGTCGGCGTCCGTGGTGAGGACGACGAGCATGGTGGCGAGGCCAGGGGCGAGCATGCCCGCGCCCTTCGCCATGCCGCCGACCGTCCAGCCGTCGCCCTCGTACACGGCGGTCTTGTGCACGGTGTCGGTGGTCTTGATGGCGATGGCGGCCTTCTCGCCGCCGTGCTCGGAGAGCTGACCGGCCGCGGTCTCCACGCCCGGGAGCAGCTTGTCCATGGGGAGCAGGACACCGATGAGGCCGGTGGACGCGACGGCGACCTCGCCCGCGTTCAGGCCGAGGACCTCGGCGGCCTTCTCGGCGGCGGCGTGCGTGTCCTGGAAGCCCTTGGGTCCCGTACAGGCGTTGGCGCCACCGGAGTTGAGGACGACGGCGGAGACGAGTCCGCCCTTGAGGACCTGCTCGGACCAGAGGACCGGGGCGGCCTTGACGCGGTTGGAGGTGAAGACGCCCGCGGCGGCCAGGCGGGGGCCGCGGTTGACCACGAGGGCCAGGTCCGGGTTCCCGCTCTCCTTGATTCCGGCGGTGATGCCCGCGGCCTGGAATCCCTTGGCTGCCGTCACACTCACTGTGTCTCCTTGTTCGCTTCTCCGCCCGTGCAGCGCAGCGGTGCGGCCATCGTCGTCGTCTGCTGCCCGGCGGCCGCACGTGCGTCGCTCACGGCGCGACTCCGATCGTCGAGAGCCCGGTGGTCTCGTCGAGACCCAGGGCGATGTTCATGGACTGCAGGGCGCCGCCGGCGGTGCCCTTGGTGAGGTTGTCGATGGCGCTGATGACGATGACGCGGCCGGCCGCCTCGTCGTACGCGACCTGGATCTGCACGGCGTTCGACCCGTACACGGAGGCCGTGGCGGGCCACTGTCCCTCGGGCAGCAGCTCCACGAACGGCTCGTCGGCGAACGCCTTCTCGTACGCGGCCCGTACGCCCTCTGCGGTGACGCCGTCCTTGGCCTTGGCGCTGCACGTGGCGAGGATGCCGCGCGGCATGGGCGCGAGCGTCGGCGTGAAGGAGACGGAGACCCGCTCCCCCGCGGCGGCGCTGAGGTTCTGGATCATCTCGGGGGTGTGCCGGTGGCCGCCGCCGACGCCGTACGGCGACATGTTGCCCATGACCTCGCTGCCGAGCAGGTGCGGCTTGGCGGCCTTGCCCGCGCCGGAGGTGCCGGACGCGGCGACGACGACGGCCTCGCTCTCCACGAGCCCCGCGGCGTACGCCGGGAAGAGGGCGAGGGAGACGGCGGTCGGGTAGCAGCCGGGCACCGCGATGCGCCTGGTCCCCGCCAGCGCGGCGCGGCCGCCCGGGAGTTCGGGGAGGCCGTAGGGCCAGGTGCCGGCGTGCGGGCTGCCGTAGAACTTCTCCCAGTCCCCCGCGTCCTGGAGCCGGAAGTCCGCGCCCATGTCGACGACGAGGACGTCGGGGCCGAGCTGCTCGGCGACGGCGGCGGACTGCCCGTGGGGCAGCGCGAGGAAGACGACGTCGTGCCCGGCGAGCACCTCGGGGGTGGTCTCCTGGAGGACGCGGTCGGCGAGCGGGCGCAGGTGGGGCTGGAGCGCACCGAGCCGCTGCCCCGCGTTCGAGTTGCCCGTCAGGGCGCCGATCTCCACCTCGGGGTGGGCGAGCAGCAGGCGCAGCACTTCGCCGCCCGCGTATCCACTCGCTCCCGCCACTGCTGCGCGTACCGCCATGGAACCCTCCTCTTGGATGGCATGACTATACGTCGCGATGCACGTTTATGCAATCGAATGCTCTGGCCACCGGCCCTCCGTGTGACGTGCTCCCGCAGCGCCACCCCGGTGGCCCGCACCGCCTCACATGGCGGACAGGCTCCATGCCCCTGCCGAGCGCACCTGGTAGTAGCCGCGGCCCGGCCACTGGAACGCGTGCTCGCCGGCACGTCCCTCGGCCACCGTCACCCGGTGGGCCATACGGCCGTCCAGGGCCTCCAGCTGGATCAGGCTCGGCCCGGCGTAGTGCAGGACGCCCGGGCCCGGTCCTCCTCGGTAGTGCACGACGTCCGATCCGGTTCCGTGGATGTCGTCGTGGAACCTCGGGACCTCTCGCAGCGGGGCCGCGGTCGCTGTCCACGCTTCCCGGTCGCCTTCGGCGAACACACGGAAGGCGACGGCCCTGCTCTCCTCCGGCAGCGGTACCCGGGCGGTGACGGGGGTGCCGTCACCGGACAGCCGGTACAGGCGTGAGGAGCGTCCCTTCTTGCCTTCGAAGCGCAGGTGGACGCGCGTCCGTCCGTCGGTCGAGAAGACCATCACGGCCGGGCGGTACTGCGGCATTCTCAGCTGATGGATCTGCTCACCGCTTCCCCCCTTCCCGCTGACCTGCGGCTCGGGGGTACGCCTCTGGGGCGTCGGGCGCGGCTGAACCCGGACGCGTCCGTCCGGGCCCGACTGTCCCGGAGCGATCGGGCGCGGGTTCTGCGTCAGACGGATCTCGTCCTCGATCGCGGCGAGCGCAGGCTCCCGGCGCCCCCGCCATGGCCACAGTCCGCGGAGTCCCCTGCTCGCCCCTCTGCCCATGCGCGCCATCATGCCGCACGGCCCGGCCGCCGCAGCGGCTGATCGCGTGCTTGACTTCGAGCGCACTCCAAGTCCTAGCGTCGATCCCGTCCACACCGGCCCCCCGCAAGGAGGCAGTACTCGTGACAGGCCTTCCCACCCGCCGCCTCGGCTCGCTCCCGGTCTCCGCGCAGGGCCTGGGCTGCATGGGCATGAGCCACGGCTACGGCGCGTCCGACGACGCGCAGTCCATCGACACTCTTCACGCCGCGCTCGACCTGGGCGTCACCCTGCTCGACACGTCCGACTTCTACGGCTCCGGGCACAACGAGGAGCTGATCGGCCGCGCCCTCGCGGCGCCCGGTCGGCGTGAACAGGCGGTGCTGGCGACGAAGTTCGGCTTCACGAACCGGCTGGGCGAAGCGACCGGGATCCGGGGCGACGCGGCGTATGTGCGCCAGGCGTGCGAGGCGTCGCTGCGTCGGCTCGGCGTCGACCACATCGACCTGTACTACGTGCACCGCGTGGACCGCGGAGTGCCGATCGAGGAGACCGTGGGCGCGCTCGCCGAGCTGGTGCGGGAGGGCAAGGTCCGCCACCTCGGGCTGTCGGAGGCGGGCGCGGGGACCCTGCGCCGGGCGCACGCCGTGCATCCGATCGCGGCGCTGCAGAGCGAGTACTCGCTGTGGACCCGGGACGTTGAGGACGAAGTACTGCCGGTGTGCCGGGAGTTGGGCATCGGGCTCGTGCCGTTCTCGCCGCTGGGCCGGGGCTTCCTCACGGGCCGGTACACATCGACGGACGGTCTGCAGGAAGGGGATGTGCGCCGCAGTCAGCCGCGGTTCGCCGACGGGAACCTGGAGCGCAACCTCGCCATCGTCGCCCGCCTGGAGGAGCTCGCGGCCCGCAAGGGCGTCACGGCGGGCCAGTTGGCGCTGGCCTGGGTGCAGCACCAGGGCGGCGACGTGGTGCCGATCCCGGGGACGCGGCGTCGCACGTACCTGGAGGAGAACATCGCGGCCGCCACGCTGGAGCTGTCGGCGGACGACCTCGCGGCGATCGACGCGGCGGCGCCCGCGGACGCGGTGGCGGGGGCCCGCTACGACGAGCGCAGCATGCAGTTCGTGAACGGATAGGCGGACCGGCGGATGGCGGCAGTTGTCTGGCTGGGCGGGCCGCCCGGCGTCGGGAAGTCGACGGTCGCCGAGCGGCTGGCCCGGCGTCACGGGCTGCGGCGGTACCACGCGGACACCCGCACCTGGGCGCACCGCGACCGGGCGCTCGCCGCGGGCAGCACTGCGGCGGCCCGCTTCGAGTCGCTCCCGCCCGAGGACCGCTGGGCGGCGCCCGTGCCGGACCTGCTCGCGATGTCGCTGCACCACGAGCGGGGCCGGATGGCCGCGGACGATGTACGGGCCCTGCCCTCGGCCCCGCTGACCGTGGCCGAGGGCACGGTGATCACCCCGGGGACGGCCCGGCTGCTGCCGGGCCGGGCCGCGCTGTGGCTGCTGCCCACGCCGGAACTGCTCGAGAAGCGGCTCGCGGAGCGGGAGTTGGGCCCCGGCCCCCTGGCCCTGTACCGGCGTCTCGCGGAGGTCATCGGGGACGAGGTACGGGCCTGCGGCGCCCCGCACCTCGTCGTCGACAGCGGCACCGACCTCACCGCGGAGGTCGGCGCACGGTGGGCCGGCCTGCTGGCCGCCGGGCCGCACGCCGCCTCCCGCGAGGAACGCCGCGCCCTGCTCCGCGAGGCCAACGAGGCCGTCGTGGCGCAGTACACGGGGTACTTCGCCCGCCCGTGGTCGCGCGGCGACGTGGCATCGGCGGTGGCCCGGTTCTCCTGCGAGTGCGGGGACACCGGCTGCACGGACCACGTGGAGCGGGCGGTCACGGCGCTTTTGCCGGCTCCGCTCGTGGCGCCGGGGCACTCCGCGACCGCCGCCCGGCCCGGGGTCAGCCCTTCTTGATCCTGGTGTCGCGCGGGAAGAGGGACACCATGTCGAGCGCGGCGTCCCGGGCGGTGGAGACGGAGAGGCGGCCGGTGGTGCTGCCCCGGGTCGCGGTGAAGGTCGCTCTGTACTCGGTCCAGCCTCCCTTGGTCGCCACCCGCTGCGGCGCGGCCAGCGAACCGTCCGCGTCGGCCAGGGTGACGGTCAGCGTGGAGTCGGCGCGGGCCCACACCGAGAAGTCGTACGCGGCGCCCTTGCGGACGGTGATGCCGCTGCCGTAGCCGGAGTTGGTGACGGACGCGCCGGCTCCCAGGGAAAGGTAGGCGCGGTTGCGCGCGTCGAGCCGGCCGTCGTCGTCGGTGACCCGGGCCGTGCCGCTGGTCGCCCATGCGGTCAGCGGCGTGTACGCCGTGTTGTCGGCGGTCGCGTACTCGAAGGAGCGGTTCTGCACCAGCTCGGCGTAGAGCCCGCCGTCGGCGGCGCGGTTGATGTCCTCGAAGAAGACGCCGTACATCGAGTCGTCGATGGTCGCGCCCGTGCGGCTCGGGTCGACGGTGACGGTGTAGTCAGTGACGTCGGCCGCGTCGGCGGCCGACGACGGCAGCACGGCGGTCCCGGCGAGCAGGGAGCCCACCGCGGCCCCGAGCCCGATGCTTCAGCGCCTGCGTCGTCCACGCGTCATGCGCATCCCCTTGTCCGTAGCCCTCGAATTGTTCGAGATCTCGTACGGCGTCCTAAACTACGAACGGCAAGATAGGAAGCGGCGGTACGCGCGTCAACGGTTCGCGCAGAGGTGTACGGGAGTGATGTGCGTGACGAGTGAACTCTGGCCGGTTTCCGACGTGTTGGCGTTCCTGGCCGGGAGCTGGCAGGTGGAGCGGACCGTGCGGGATCTCGCCGCCGACGCGACGGGCACGTTCACCGGCACCACGGAGTTCACGGCGGCGGACGGCGACGGGCTGCTGCACTTCGAGTCGGGCACGTTCGAGTGGCGCGGGGTGTCCCGCCCCGCCGAGCGCACCCTGCGCTATCTGCCCGGCGAGACGCACGGCACGGCCGTGGTCCGCTTCATGGACGGCCGCTTCTTCCACGGCCTGGATCTGCGCGGCGGCCACCACATCGCCGACCACCCCTGCTCGGCGGACCTCTACCGGGGCGAGTTCGAGGTGTACGACGCCGGTCGCTGGCGGACGGTGTGGCGGGTGCGGGGACCGGCGAAGGACCTGGTCCTCACGACGGACTACCGCCGAGCCGCAGACTCCAGCGGCCCGGATACCCGATGACGGTGGCCGTCGACAGCGGGCGCACATCGAGGTTCCAGTACGCCGACGGCGGCGCCTTCAGGGCGTAGACGACGGCGGCCCTGACCACCGACGGCTCGGCGATGGCGACCATCCGTGTCCCGTCGTCGGAAGGCCGCGTGTCCAGCCAGGAGCCGATCCGCGAGATGAAGCCGAGCAGCGGCTCCCCGCCGTGCGGCGCCGAGCGGGGATCGGCGAGCCAGTGGTCGACGGCGGCCGGTTCGACGGCCGCGACCTCGGCGAACGTATGTCCCCGCCAGCGGCCCATGTCGCAGTCCCGCAGGGCGGGCTGGGCCAGCGGGGCGAGTCCCAGGGCGTCGCCGGTGGCGCGGCTGCGCGGGGTCGGCGAGCAGTAGCGCAGTTCGGCGGCGGCGAGCTGCCCGAGTTCGGGCGCCGCGCGCTGCACCTCGTACCAGCCGGCCTCGTCGAGCGGCCGGTCGTCGTCGAACCGCTCCGCGAGCAGGGACGAGCTGCGCGCGGCGGCCAGGAGCGTGACGCTGAGCTGCATGCGCGTGATCGTGTAACTCGCCAGTAGCCCAGGTCAAGACCTCGCCCCGCGTCACCGCACATTCACAGCCTCGGCCCGGGTCTCAGCCGGGCGGCAGTTCATCGCAGGCCGCCCTGAGCCGGCGCACTCCCTCGGTGATCTCCGCCGTCCCGCCGACCGCCACGAAGCTGAGCCGGAGGTACGGGGCCGGCGGTTCGGCCGCGAAGTACGGACGGCCGGGGGCGACGGCGACGCCCGCGCGCAGGGCGCCCGCGACGAGCCGGCGCTCGTCCGTGCCGTCGGGCAGCCGCGCCCACAGGTGGTAGCCGCCCACCGGGATGTGCGGCAGGGACAGCTCGGGCAACTGCGCGGTGAGGGCCGCCGCGAGGGCGTCCCTGCGGGTTCTCAACTCCCCCGACACCGTGCGCAGATGGCGCGGCCAGGCCGGTGAGCCGACCAGTTCGAGCGTGGCCTCCTGGAGGGGACGCGGCACGAAGAGATGGTCGACGACCTGGATGGCGCGCAGCCGCTCCAGGACCGGGCCGCGGGCGGCGAGGCATCCGATGCGCAGGCTCGGCGAGGTCGCCTTGGTGAGGGAGCAGACGTGCACGACGACGCCGTCGGGGTCGTCGGTGGCCAGCGGCCGGGGCAGCGGTCCCGCGTCGTCGTGCACGAGGCGGCGCACGAAGTCGTCCTCGACGACGAAGGCCCCGGCCTCACGGGCGATGCGCAGGACCTCGGGGCGCCGCTCGGCGCTGAGCACCGCGCCGGTCGGGTTCTGGAACAGCGGCTGGCACACGAACAGGCGGGCACCGGTCGCCCGGAAGGCCTGCGCGAGCAGCTCCGGGCGGACGCCGTCCCGGTCGACGGGCACCGGCACGGGGCGCAGTCCCGCGGCCCGCGCGATCGCCAGCATGCCGGGGTAGGTGGGCGATTCGACCAGGACGGGGGCGCCGGGCGGGGCGAGCGCGCGCAGCGCCGTGGCGAGCGCCGACTGGCCGCCGGACGTGATCAGCACCTCGGCGTCGGTGATCGCGCCGCCGATGCCGCGGGCGAACCAGGCGCGCAGTTCGGGCAGTCCGTCGACGGGCGGCCGGTCCCACGCGCCGGGGCGCCGGCCCGCGCGGGCGAGCGCGGCGGCCATCGCGCCCGTGGGCTGCAGGACCTGGTGCAGATAGCCGCCGTTGAACTCGATGACTCCGGGCGGGGACGCGGCCAGCGTCACCAGCACCCCCGAGGCGTCGACGGCGCGCGGCACCGGGTCGGTGGCGGCGTCGGCGCTCAGCGCGACCTCCTGCCAGGACGTGTCGCCCACGGGGGCGGCGGAGCGCGGCGTCGACCTGAAGGCGCCCGCACCGGGCCGGGTCACCACAAGCCCTTCCGCGGCGAGCTGGGCGAGCGCCCGCGACACGGTCACCGGGCTGACCCGGAACCGCTCCACGAGGGCCCGGCTCGACGGCAGCTTCTCACCATCTGAGTAGCGGTTCAGCTCTTCTCGTAGCTGTTTCGCCAGATCACCCACACTGCTACGCTCATGCATGAGGACAGAGAATAGCGCTACCGAACACAATGCGATAGCAGTCACCGAGCGGCCCGCCCCGGGCCCGACGCCGGTCGCGGCGCGCGTCCCGACCGCCCGCGGCACGGTTCTGGCCGCTCTCGGCGTCATCGCGTTCTCCCTCACCTTTCCCGCCACCGCCTGGGGCCTGGAAGGCTTCGGCGCCTGGTCCCTGGTGAGCGTGCGCAGCGTGCTCGCGGCCGTGATCGCGGGGGTGTGCCTGCTCGCCCTGCGCGTACCGGTCCCGGAGCGGCGGCACTGGACGGGGCTCGCGGTCGTCGGGGCCGGTGTGGTCCTGGGCTTTCCGATCCTGACCACGCTCGCCCTGCGGACGGCGACGACCGCGCACTCGGCGGTGGTGGTGGGCCTGTTGCCGCTGACCACCGCCGTGTTCTCCTCGCTGCGCACCGGGGCCCGACCCTCGCGCGCCTTCTGGATCGCGGCGTGCGCGGGCGCCGCGGCCGTGATCGCGTTCACGGTGCAGCAGAGCGGGGGCGCCCTCACCCGGGCCGACCTGTATCTCTTCGCGGCGCTGCTGATCTGCGCGGCCGGCTACACCGAGGGCGGCCGGCTCGCCGGGGTCATGCCCGGCTGGCAGGTCATCGCGTGGGCGCTGGTGCTGTGCCTGCCGGTCGCCGTGGCGGGCACAGCGGTCGCGCTCGGCCACGAGCCGGTGCGGCTGACCGGACACGCCCTCGCGGGCCTGCTGTGGGTGGCGGCGGGCTCGCAGTTCCTCGGCCTGGTCGTCTGGTACAAGGGCATGGGGCTGATCGGCATCCCCAAGGCGAGCCAACTCCAGCTCGCCCAGCCGCTGTTGACGCTCGTGTGGTCGGTGTTCCTGCTGGGCGAGTCGCTGCCCGTCGCGGCGCCGCTCACGGCGGTCGCGGTCCTCGTGTGCATCGCGGTCACCCAGCGGGCCCGCGGCTGAGCACCCCACTCGGGGTACCAACTCCCTTGCCCCGCCGTAGACTTGGCGCAACTCACGGGCACGGCGAGGAGGTCACTCCTGATGCACGCAACCGTAGGCGACCAGCTCCTGGTGCACGGCCGGATCGTCGGACAGCACGACCGGGTCGGCCGGATCATCGAGGTCCTCGGCAGCGACGGCGGCCCACCGTTCCGCGTCCGCTTCGAGGACGGCCACGAGGCCATCATGTCGCCGGGCCCCGACGCGGTCGTCCGGCCCGTCGTCGGGGGCAAGGGCAAGGGCCTGTCCTAGGATCCGGCGCCGTAGTGGTCCGCGACGACGCGGGCCATGGCGCCGATCCGGTCCTGCCTCACCTCTTTCGCGGAGAAGAAGACGTGCCCGAGCGCCTCGGGGAAGGCGGCCGCGAACGTGAGGTGCCGGGACAGCTCGGCGGGGTCCTGCCAGGCGGCGGGCTGCGCCGGATCACCCGCCTTGTAGAGGGCCTCGCCGAGGTACAGGCGCACCTCGGTGCCGCGCACGGTGTCGGCCCACCACGGCACGAGCTTCGCGTAGTCGGCCGCGGGGAACCCGATGTTCCAGTACGCCTGGGGCACGACGTAGTCGATCCACCCCTCCCGCACCCATTTCCGGGTGTCCGCGTGCAGGTCGTCGTACGTCTGCACGCCGGCCGCCGTGTCGGACCCCGCGGGATCCGTCGCCCGGTTGCGCCACACGCCGAACGGGCTGATGCCGAACCGGACGCGCGGTCTGATCCGCTCGATGCCGAGGGCCGTCTCGCGCACCAGCCGGTCGATGTTGTCGCGCCGCCAGGCCGCCCGGTTCGGGAAGCCGCCGCCGTACCGCGCGTAGGCGGCCGCGTCGTCGAAGGTCCGGCCGGCGACCGGGTACGGGTAGAAGTAGTCGTCGAAGTGCACGGCGTCGATGTCGTATGTGGCGACGGCGTCGAGCATCGCCTGCTGGACGAAGCGCCGGACCTCCGGCAGGCCGGGGTTGTAGTAGAGCTTCCCGCCGTACGTGACGACCCAGTCGGGGTGGACGCGCGCCGGGTGCGTGGCGACCAGCCGGCGCGGGTCGGTGTGGTTGGCGACGCGGTACGGGTTGAACCAGGCGTGCAGTTCCAGGCCGCGGCGGTGCGCCTCCGTCACGGCGGTGCCCAGCGGGTCCCAGCCCGGGTTCGCGCCCTGGGTGCCGGTGAGGACCTCGGACCACGGCTCGTACGGGGAGGGCCACAGGGCGTCGGCGGCGGGCCGCACCTGGAAGATCACCGTGTTCAGGCGGCGGCGGACCGCCGTGTCCAGGTGCGCAAGCAGCTCGGCCCGCTGCTGGGCGGCGGTCAGTCCGGCGCGTGAGGGCCAGTCCCGGTTCGCCACGGTGGCCAGCCACATGCCACGCATCTCGGGCCCGGGACGGCCGTGGTGGCGGGGCCCCGCCACGGCGTCGCCCGCCGCGAGTCCGGTCAGCGCGAGTGCGGCCCCGGCCGTGAAGGCCCGACGTGAGATACGTCCCATGGTTCCCCTCGGATTCCTGTGCCACGGTGTGGGCGGATGAACAGGCGTTAACCCGGGCTCCACCCCTCCTATGTCTACGGGGTAACGTGCAGGTCCGGAAGACCCCGACTGCCGGCGACCCCGGACGAACTGCGAAAGGCACGAGGTGACGGACACCTTGACTGACATCACACGCGTCGGCGTGGTGGGCTGTGGCCAGATGGGCGCCGGAATCGCGGAGGTCTGCGCCCGCAGCGGCCTGGACGTGATGGTGGCCGAGACCACCGGGGAGGCGCTGGAGATCGGCCGGACGCGGCTGCTCAACTCCCTCGCGAAGGCGGCCGAGCGCGGCAAGATCACCGAGGAGGAGCTGGCGGAGACGCTGAACCGGCTCACCTTCACCACGGACCTGGGCGAGTTCGCCGACCGTGACCTCGTCATCGAGGCGGTCGTGGAGAACGAGCAGGTGAAGACGGAGATCTTCCAGGTCCTGGACCAGGTGATGACCCGTCCCGACGCGATCCTCGCCTCGAACACCTCGTCCATCCCGCTGGTGAAGCTGGCCGTGGCCACCTCGCGCCCGGACCACGTCATCGGCATCCACTTCTTCAACCCGGCCCCGGTGCAGAAGCTCGTCGAGCTCATCCCGGCGCTCACCACGTCCGAGGGCACCATCAGCCGCGCCCAGGCCCTGGTGGAGAAGATCCTCGGCAAGCACGCGATCCGCGCCCAGGACCGCTCGGGCTTCGTGGTGAACGCGCTGCTCGTGCCGTACCTGCTCTCCTCCATCCGGATGTTCGAGTCCGGCATCGCCAGCCGCGAGGACATCGACAACGGCATGGAGCTGGGCTGCGCCCACCCGATGGGCCCGCTCAAGCTGTCCGACCTGATCGGCCTCGACACCATCGTCTCCATCGCGGACTCGATGTACGCCGAGTACAAGGAGCCGCTGTACGCCGCTCCCCCGCTGCTCCAGCGGATGGTCGACGCGGGCCGGCTCGGCCGCAAGTCCGGCTCGGGTTTCTACACCTACGCCTGATCACGGGGCCGCGCCCCTGATCACACTCCGTGCTCGCCAGTGGGCCCGGTGCTCTTCGGAGCACCGGGCCCACTGCGTTCGCACGGGGTGTGCGCGAGTGACCCGCATATGCTCTTTGCACACGCTCCCGCCGCGTCCACCAGGCGAGTTGACTTCCGGTGCGCACATCAAGGATGTGCCGACTACGGAAAGGAGCGGACTAGTGACCACCGACCCGGAGCATTCCGTGGTCCCGGAAGAACTCGCAGAGTTACGCCGTGTCTTCGAGGTGGGGCTGACCCGTATCGACGGTCAGATGGCCCTGCTCGCCCACCGCGACGACCAGACGGTCAAGGATCATGACGATCTGAGCGCGCGGATCAGTGCGCTCGAACACACCCGCTGGCCCCTGCCCGCGGTCGCCGCGCTGACCGCGGTCGGGGCACTGGCCATCACGGTGTGGCAAGTGCTCGGGCATTAGCGGCGAGGGCGGGCGCTAGCCGAGCCGGAGATGGTGCAGGAGCAGTAACGCGGCCGCCATGTTGGCGGCCGGGACCTCTCCTCGAGCGATCATGTCGGGGACGAGTTTGAGCGGGACCCATTCCCTGCGGTCCGACTCGAAGTCGTCCTGGGGGTGGCCGATGTACGTTCCCTCGTCGGTCCAGTAGATGTGGTGCCGGGCGTCCGTGAGTCCGTTGGACGGTTCGACGCTCAGCAGGTGCCGCAGCGGTCCCGGCCGCCAGCCGGTCTCCTCCTCCAGTTCCCGGGCGGCCGCGTACGCGATGTCCTCGCCGTCCTCGACGACGCCCGCCGCCAGTTCCCAGCCCCAGCTGTCCGTGATGAAGCGGTGCCGCCACAACAGCAGTACCTCGTCCGCGTCGTTGACCACCGTGGCCACGGCCACGGGGCGGAGCCGGATGAGGAAGTGGTCGAGATGCCGGCCGTCCGGCAGTTCGACATCCGCCAAGTTGACGCTGAACCAGCGGTTTTCATACACAGTTTGTTCGTTCTGTTTCGTCCACTGCACGGTTCTGCCACCTTCCGTCGAGTTGATGGCAATATCGCAGCAGTGGCGCCCTCGGGCGTCCTACGTAATGGCTCAGAGCGGTACGCGCAGCGCCCCGTCGATGAGTTCGGCGGCCTCGGCCGTGCCGGCACAGCCGCTGGCGACGAGGTGCTCGCGTACCGCCCGGAGTCGGTCGCGCAGGCGCTGGGACTCCATCCCCCGCGCCGTCTCCGCCATTTCGACGGCGGTGGCCACCGCCTGTTCGGCGTTGCCCTGTCTGAGCTGGATCTGACTGAGCACGGCGAGCCGGTGCACGCGGCCGCGGTCGTGCGCCGGGGTGTGCACGGCCTCGGTGGCGTGCTCCTTGGCCGCCGCGTAGTCGCCGAGGCTCAACAGGGCTTCCGCGATCTGGACGTTGACGAATCCGGGCTGCACGTATCCCGTCTCGTCCGGTTCGTGTCCGCGCCGGATGCGGTCGGCGGCGGACTCGGCACGGCGGATGCACTCCAGCGCGCTCGTGCCGTCACCGAGGTGCGCGTACGCCTTCGCCTGCATGGCATACAGGTCGGAGGCGAGCGCCGGGGTGATGTGCCGTCCGGCGGCGCGCAGCGCGGCCTCGGCGAAGGCGACGGCCTGGCGGTAGTCACGCATGTGCAGCGACTGATTGACGAGGAGCGCTATGACGTAGGCCCCAAGTCCCCGGTCACCGCTGGCCTTCGCGAGCCGCAGGGCCTGGTGGAAGTAGCGCTGGGCGAGGCCGTGCGCGTCGGAGTCGTACGCGCAGATGCCCGCGATGGCGACCAGCCCGCCGGTGGCCCGGTGCAGTTGGCGGCCGGTGGCGTCGGTGTAGCTGCCGCGCAGCAGCGGCGTGGCCTCGGTGTTGAGGAAGCCGACGATGCGGGTGCGTGTCGCGATGCCGCCGGCCTTGCGGTACATCTGCTCGTAGTGGCTGCGGGCCGAACGCATCATCTCGATGTCGGCGGCGCTGACCAGATGGCGCCCGCCGCGCGAGACGTCGGTGTCCTCCGGCGGGTTCTCCCACTCCCACACGGGCATCACGGCGGGGGTGCCGGTGACGGCCGGGGCGTCGAGGACGTGGCGGCGCTGCTGTTCGTCGGAGCGCCACAGCGCGGTGGCCCGCTCGACGAAGCCGGACAGCGAGGAGCTGTGCGGGGCCGCCGGTTCGCCGGGGATGCCGAGGCCGATGTCGTCGAGGGTGACATGCCGCTGCAGACGGCCCGCCAGGACCTCACAGATCAGGTCGGGGACCTGTCCCCGTGGCCGCTGGCCCTTCAACCAGCGGGCGACGGCGGTGTGTTCGTAGCGCAGCGCGAGTCCACGGGCCTTCCCCGCGTGGTTCACATGGGCCGCGAGGCCCGCGTGGGAGATCCCGGCCTCGTCGAGAATCGCGTCGAGCAGGGTGTTGGGCTGCATGGATGCCCTCCGTTGGCTCGGTGGCGCCAGCCTAGTGGAGGTGGCTTCACACGGGGTGTGATCGGAATGCTCAACTCCGGGCGCTGTGCACTCTGTTGTGGCCGGTTTCCGCCCGCTTGACTGAACTGCCTCGAAAGAGGCCGGCCGGGCCGTCGGCTCCCCCTCGTACAGACGGCGGCCCGATCCCGCGTCGTCCGCCCGCTCGCCTGCCCACAACTCCGCGGCGGGCGGACGACGCCCCCCTGGGACGGGAGGTGTCAGAGAACGGTGTGGGCGGTGCGGACGACGGGCTCGCCGTGCTGGACGGGTACGCGCCTGCGGTCGTTGCGCAGGACGAGCAGGGCCGCGTCGTCGCTCGGCGGTCCGCCGATGTGCCGCAGCAGCCGGCTGTACACGGCGTGGATGGCGGCCTTCGGCACGACGGTCCGGCAGCCCATGGCCTCGGTGAGCGCGGCCTGCAGAGGAAAGAACCGGCCACGCGCGTCGCGGGCGTCCTCGATGCCGTCGGTGTGCAGCGCGAGCCCCTCCCCCGGCAGGATCCGTCCGCACCGCACCGGCGCGAGCTCGGCGGGCAGCGGGAACGGGCCGAGCGGCGGCATCGGATCGCCGCCGGGCAGCGGCTCGACGGAGCGTGCCGCGCCGGGCCGCAGCAGATAGGGCCAGGGATGACCGCAGTTGAGCGCGTACACCGCGCCGTCCTGCCGGATCTCCAGGAGCAGCACGGTGACGAACTCCTCGGCGAGCGGACTCTCCGGCTCACCGCCGCCGAAGGCCGGATGCTCGTCACGGGACCGCTGGCGCAGATGCCGCGCGTGGGCGCGCTCCAACCGCCGCAGCACCCGGCCGAGTTCGTCCTCGTCGTGGGCGGCCTCACGGAAACTGCCGAGGACCGCGCCGACCGTGGCGAGCGCGCCGAGCCCGTGCCCGCGGACGTCCCCCATGACCACCCGGACCCCGTGGTCGGTGGCGACGACGTCGTACAGATCGCCGCCGATGCTGGCGCCGCGGTCGGCGGAGAGCTGGCCCGCGGCGAGGGCGAGCCCGTCGAGCCGCGGCGGCAGGGGCCGCAGCAGCACGGACTGGGCGGCCCCGGCGACGGCCTTGAGCTCCCGCACCTCCCGCATCAGACCGTGCCGTACGTGGAGTATGAGTCCCGTTCCCACCACGAAGAAGACGGCGCTGCTCACGATCCGCGCGCCCAGTCCGTTCTGCTGCGCGAGCGGGCAGGTCAGCTTGTACGTGACGGCGACCGCGCCCCAGACCGTGGGCAGGCCCAGCATCAACGCACGCCGGATCCGCCGGGGTTCGGCCCGGACGACCTTCACGAGGCGGGTACGGAGAGAGGTGCGGAGGGCGGTACGGACGGATCGGGCGGGCGCCCTGGTCTTGGTACGAAACATGCCGCCGGCCCCCTAGGCCCCGTTCAGCGCGCTCGCCGGTCGGCCCGACGACCGGATCGATTCTTACGACCGTCTGCCCCGATCGGGCCAGATCGCCAAGAATCCTCACTCGAACGAGTGAGGGGCGCACCCGGTGATCCGGATGCGCCCCTCAACGGGCTCCTGCCTGCGCCGTTACGCGCCGCGCAGCACCGCGCCCGCGCTCTCGGCGGCCTGGGCGACCGCCGCGTCCCGGGCGGCGCTGGCCTCGTCGACCGTCAGGGTGCGGTCGGCGGCACGGAAGCGCAGCGCGTACGCGAGGGACTTCTTGCCCTCGCCGAGCTGCTCCGCGTTCTCGTACACGTCGAACAGGCGGATGGACTCGAGGAGTTCACCGGCGCCGAGGCGCAGGTAGTGCTCCACGGCCGCGGCCGGGACGTCCTGGTCGACGACGAGCGCGACGTCCTGGGTGGCCACGGGGAACGTCGAGATCCGCGGCGCCTGCAGGGCACCGTCGCTCGCCTGCTCCACGAGGTCCAGGTTCAGCTCCATCGCGCTGGTGCGGGCCGGCAGGCCGAGGGCCTTGACGACGCGCGGGTGCAGCTCACCGGCGTGGCCGACGAGGGTCTTCACCCCGTCGATCAAGACGTACAGCGCGGCGCACCGGCCGGGGTGCCACGGCCCGTACTGGCCCTGGTCCACGGCCAGCTGGGTGCCGGCCTCGGTGGCGATGGTGCGCGCCGCCTCGACGGCGTCGGCCCAGGTCGCCGGGTGGCCCTTGCCCCACCAGCCGGACTGCTCGCGGGCGCCGGACAGGACGACCGCGGCGTGCCGGGGCTGGTTCGGGAGGGCGGCCGTGAGGGACGCGATCTCCTCGTCGGTGGGACGCCGGTCGACGGGCAGCCGGGTGGCGATGCGCAGCTCGTCCTGGGGGTGGAAGACCAGGCCCGTCTCGAAGAGCGCCAGGTCGTGGCTGCCCCGCCCGTCGTTGCGGCGCAGCGCGGACAGCAGGCCCGGCAGCAGCGTCGTACGGAGGACGGGCTCCTCGTCGGAGAGCGGGTTGACGAGGGTGACGACGCGGCGGGCCGGGTCGTCCTTCTCCAGGCCCAGCTGGTCGAAGACGCCCTCGCCGATGAACGGGTAGCTCAGCGCCTCGACGTATCCGGCGCCGGCCAGGGCGCGGCCGACACGGCGGTGCGTGCGCTGGCGCTCGGTCAGGCCGCGGCCCGCCGGGGGCTTGGGCAGCGTGGAGGGCAGGTTCTCGTAGCCCTCCAGGCGGATGACCTCTTCGGCCAGGTCGTTCGGGTCGGTCAGGTCGGGCCGCCAGGACGGCACGGTGACCGTCAGGGCGTCCTGGCCGTAGACGTCGCAGCCGACCTGCTGGAGGCGGCGCACGACGGTCTCGCGGCCGTAGGCGACACCGGCCACCTTGTCCGGGTGGTCGGCCGGGATGGTGAGGGTGCGCGGGGCGCCGGGCGCGATGACCTCGGTGACGCCTTCCTCGGCGGTGCCGCCCGCGAGCAGCACGAGGAGGTCGACGACGCGCTGCGCCGCGGCGGACGTGGCCTGCGGGTCGACACCGCGCTCGAACCGCTTGGCCGCCTCGGAGGACAGCTTGTGGCGGCGCGAGGTGCGGGCGATGGTGAGCGCGTCGAAGTGCGCGGCCTCGATGACGACGTCGGTGGTCCCGGCGGCCCCCGTGGGATCGGCGTGGTCGGCGATCTCCGTGTTGGCGCCGCCCATCACGCCGGCGAGGCCGATGGGGCCGCGCTCGTCGGTGATGACGAGGTCCTCGGCGTCGAGCGTGCGCTCGGTGCCGTCGAGGGTCTTGAGCTTCTCGCCGGGCAGGGCGCGGCGCACCCCGATCGCACCCTGCACGAGGGAGCGGTCGTAGGCGTGCAGCGGCTGGCCGAGCTCCAGCATCACGTAGTTCGTGACGTCGACGGCGAGCGAGATCGGGCGCATGCCGGCCTTCTGCAGGCGGCGCTGCAGCCAGATCGGCGAGCGGGCCTCGGGGCTGAGGCCGGTGACGGTGCGCGCGGTGAAGCGGTCGCAGGCGATCGGGTCGGAGACCTGGACCGGGTAGCCGAACGCGTTCGGCGCGGGCACGTCCAGGAGCGCCGGGTCGCGCAGCGGCAGCCCGTACGCGGTGGCGGTCTCGCGGGCGATGCCGCGCATCGACAGGCAGTAGCCGCGGTCGGGCGTGACGGCGATGTCGAGCACCTCGTCGACGAGCTCCAGGAGCTCGATGGCGTCGGTGCCGGCCTCGTGCTCGGGCGGCAGCACGATGATGCCGTGCGTGCCGTCGTCGCCCATGCCCAGCTCGTCGGTGGAGCAGATCATGCCGTGCGAGGTCTTGCCGTACGTCTTGCGCGCGGCGATCGCGAAGCCGCCGGGCAGCTCGGCGCCGGGCAGCACGACGACGACCTTGTCGCCCACCGCGAAGTTCCGGGCACCGCAGACGATCTCCTGCGGCTCGCCCGTGCCGTTGGCCTGGCCGACGTCGACCGTGCAGAACCGGATCGGCTTCTTGAAGCCTTCGAGCTCCTCGATGGTCAGCACCTGGCCGACGACGAGGGGGCCCTTGAGGTCGGCGCCGAGCTGCTCGACGGTCTCGACCTCAAGCCCTACGCCGACCAGCTTGGCCTGCACGTCGCGGCCGGTCTCGGTGGCGGGGAGGTCGACGTACTCCCGCAGCCAGGAAAGCGGGACCCGCATCAGATCTCCATCCCGAACGGCCGGGTGAACCGGACGTCACCCTCGACCATGTCTCGCATGTCTTCGACGTTGTGGCGGAACATCAGCATCCGCTCGATGCCGAACCCGAAGGCGAATCCGCTGTACTTCTCGGGGTCGACGCCGCACGCGGTCAGCACGCGCGGGTTGACCATGCCGCAGCCGCCCAGCTCGATCCAGCCCTCGCTGCCACAGGTGCGGCACGGCCGGTCCGGGTTGCCGACGGACTCGCCGCGGCACACGTAGCAGACCATGTCCATCTCGGCGGACGGCTCGGTGAACGGGAAGTAGTTCGGCCGCAGCCGCGTCTTCATGTCGTCGCCGAAGAGCGCCTTGACCATGTGGTCCAGGGTGCCCTTCAGGTCGGCCATGGTGAGGCCCTCGTCCACGGCGAGCAGCTCGATCTGGTGGAAGACCGGGGTGTGCGTGGCGTCCAGCTCGTCGGTGCGGAACACGCGACCGGGGCAGACGACGTAGACGGGCGGCTCACGGTCGAGCAGCGTGCGGGCCTGCACGGGCGAGGTGTGCGTGCGCAGCACGACACCCGACTCGTCTCCCTCGGTGCCCTTGGGGCCCTGCACGAAGAAGGTGTCCTGCATCTGCCGCGCCGGGTGATCCGGCGTGAAGTTCAGGGCGTCGAAGTTGAACCACTCCGCCTCGACCTCGGGGCCCTCCGCGATCTCGTATCCCATGGACACGAAGACGTCCGCGACGCGCTCCATCATCGTCGTGAGGGGGTGGCGGGCGCCGGCCGGAGTGCGGTCGTAGGGCAGCGTGACGTCCACGGCCTCCTCGACCAGGACGCGCGCGTCGCGCTCGGCCTCCAGCTCGGCCTGGCGGGCGGCGAGGCCCCGGCCGACGGCGGCGCGGGCCTGCCCGACGAGCTTTCCGGCCGCGGCCTTGGCCTGCGGCGGCAGCGCGCCGATCTCGCGGTTGGCGAGCGACAGCGGCGACGTGCCGCCGGTGTGCGCGACCTTGGCCTCCTGAAGCGCCTCGAGCGAGTCCGCGGCGGCGAAGGCGGCGAGCGCCTCGTCCCGCACGCGCTCGATCTCTTCCGGTTTCAGTGCCTCGACCTCGACAGGGTCGTACGACTTGTTCGGTGCCGACATCTCTTCCCGTGCTTCCGATTGGCTGGCGGATGGCCCCGTCTACGACCCGTCCCTGATTCGCTGACGAACCGTCCCTGACGTGGAGACGCAATGTGCCAAAGGACGAGTCTAACGGGGGTGAGGTGTACGAACGCGCCCGTGGGGGCCGGTGCTCAGGCGTTGAGGTACGCCGGCGCCGCCACGGGCAACGTAAATCGGAACTGGGCGCCGCCACCGGGCGCCCGCCCGACGGTGATGGTGCCGCCGTGGGCTTCGACGATGCCCTTGACGATGTAGAGGCCGAGCCCGGTCCCGCCGCGCTTGCTGCCCCGCCAGAAGCGGGTGAAGACGCGGTTCATGGACTCCTCCGGGATGCCGGGCCCCTCGTCGCTGACGGTGACCGAGGTGGATTCCTTGGCCGTCGTGGTGGGCTCTACGTCAATGGTGACGGCTCCCTCGCCGTGCCGCACGGCGTTTTCCAGCAGGTTGCTCAGCACCTGGTCGACCTTGTCGGGGTCGGCCCACAGGTCGGGCAGCGGCTGGCCGACGCGGAGCAGGAACCGCTGGGCCGGCTGACCTGCGGCGACATGGGCCTGGATGTGCCGGGAGACGGCGGCTCCGATGTCGACGGGCTGCCGGCGCAGTTCGAGGCGTCCGGAGTCGATCCGCGAGATGTCGAGGAGCTCGGCGATCAGCCGCGTCACCCGGTTCGCGTCGGCGTCGACGGTCTCCAGCATCAGCCGCTTCTGCTCGTCCGTGAACCGCTCCCACTTGGCGAGCAGGGTCGCCGTGAACCCCTTGACCGAGGTCAGCGGCGAGCGCAGCTCGTGGGCGACGGTGGCGATGAGCTCGGCGTGGCTGCGCTCGGTGCGGCGCCGGGCCTCCGTGTCGCGGATCGAGACGACGACCCGGCGCACGGGCCCGGTCGGGCGGGTCCGCACGTAGCGCGCGGTCACCAGGACCTCCCGGCCGCCCGGCAGCAGCAGGTTCCGCTCGGGCTGTCCCACGCGGGTGGCGAGGCCGCCGTAGGGGTCGGTCAGCTGCCACCAGCGGCGGCCTTCGAGGTCCTCCAGGGGCAGCGCACGCTCCAGCGCCGTGCCGAGGGCGCGTGCGGCGGGTACGGCGGTGATGCGCTCCGCGGCGGCGTTGAAGCAGACGATGTGGCCGCTCTCGTCGGCGACGACGAGTCCGTCGGGCAGGTCGTCGGGGTGGAGGCCGGGTCCGGCGGAACCGAGCGTGGCCATCTCCGGGGGTGTGCTCACCCTCGATGCCCTGCTGGTGCGGACCGTCATCTCCCCGTACCCCACCTCTCGAAACGGCACAGTGGGCCCCGAGTTCGCCACCCTACTAGTCGCAGGTGACGGACTACCAGTCACCGGTGACGCAGAGAGAGCGCACGAGGCCCGCGCGCGCCGCGCCGGAGCGCCGGTGCCGGTCAGCGGCGGCATCCTCCGGGGGCGCGCTGGGCGCGGGCGGAGGCGTACAGGCAGACGGCGGCGGCCGTCGCGAGGTTGAGGCTCTCGGCCTTGCCGTGGATGGGCACGCGGACGACGGCGTCCGCGAGGGCGCGGGTCTCCTCGGGCAGCCCCCACGCCTCGTTGCCGAAGACCCAGGCGGTCGGGGTGCCCATGGTGCCCTTGTCGAGCTCGTCGTCGAGGTCGTCGTCACCGGCGCCGTCGGCGGCGAGGATGCGCACACCGGCGGCCTTCAGCCCGGCCACGGCCTGCTCGACGGGCACGCCCACGGCGACCGGCAGATGGAACAGCGACCCGACGGACGCCCGGACGGCCTTGGGGTTGTACAGGTCGACGGACGCGTCGGTGAGGACCACGGCCTCGGCGCCCGCGGCGTCGGCGCAGCGCAGCACGGTCCCGGCGTTCCCGGGGTCGCGCACGTGCGCGAGGACGGCGACGAGCCGGGGCCGGGCCGCGAGGATCTCCTCGAACGGGGTGTCCAGGAACCGGCAGACGCCCACGAGTCCCTGGGGCGTCACGGTCGTCGAGATGTCGGCGACGACGCTCTCGTCGGCGAGGTGCACCCGGGCGCCCGCGGCGCGCGCCTCCCCCACGATGTCGGCGTACCGCTCGGCGGCGTCGAGGGTGGCGAACATCTCGACGAGCCCCCCGTGCGCGGCGGCCTCCCGCACGGCCTGCGGCCCCTCGGCGAGAAACAGCCGTTCCTTCCCCCGGAAGTTCCGCTTGCCGAGCCGCCGGGCGGCGGACACACGGGACGACTTGGGAGAGATCAGCTCGGGAACGGCAACCATGACAACTCACCTGGGGAGGAAGCGCCCCGAAGGGGGCGCGGGGAACTGCGCGACCAGCCACAACCGGCCCGCGCACGGCACACGACGCTCGACGGCAGACGAGCCGCCGAACGCACTCGGACCCGCAAGCACTCGGCTTGCGGGTCCGAATATCACGTCCGGCTCAGCGGAGCGATCAGGCGGCAGCCTTCGGGGCGTTGACGTCCGCCGGCAGAGCCTTCTGCGCGACCTCGACCAGCGCGGCGAACGCGTTGGCGTCGTTGACGGCGAGCTCCGCGAGGATCTTGCGGTCCACCTCGATGTTGGCGGCCTTCAGACCCTGGATGAGGCGGTTGTACGTCATGCCGTTCTGGCGGGCAGCGGCGTTGATGCGCTGGATCCACAGCTGACGGAAGTCGCCCTTGCGCTTCTTGCGGTCGTTGTAGTTGTAGACCAGGGAGTGGGTGACCTGCTCCTTGGCCTTGCGGTACAGACGCGAACGCTGACCGCGGTAGCCGCTGGCCTGCTCGAGGATCGCCCGACGCTTCTTGTGCGCGTTGACTGCGCGCTTGACGCGTGCCACTTGTTAACTCCTTGTAGCGGGGCCGGGGTTGACGTCACCCGACCCGAATTCGAATAGGTCCCGGTCTAGCCGACGTGCGCGGCGCCGAAGCGCCGGTACGTCACTTGCCGAGAAGCTTCTTGATCTTCTTGGCGTCGCCCGGGGCCATCTCGGCGTTGCCGGTGAGGCGACGCGTCAGGCGCGACGACTTGTGCTCGAGCAGGTGGCGCTTGCCGGCGCGCTCACGGAGCACCTTGCCGGAGCCGGTGACCTTGAAGCGCTTGCTGGCACCGCTGTGCGACTTGTTCTTCGGCATAGCGCCGTTCTCTCCTCGTCAGTGGCGTTCCCGGCCGGTTCGTGCCGTGGGCGCGAACCGGCCGTGAGGGAACGTCAGTTGTGTCAGTTGGTATCCGTGGCGCACAGGCTGTACGCCGCCGGATCATGCCTCGGCAGGAGCCTCGGCGGGGGCTTCGGCAGGAGCCTCGGCGGGCTGCTCCTCGGCGGCGTTCTGCGAACGCCCCGGGTTGGCCTTCGCGTCGGCCTTGCGGGCGGCCTGCGCCTCGCGGGCCTCGGCCATCGCCTCGGTCTTCTTCTTGTGCGGACCGAGGACCATGATCATGTTTCGACCGTCCTGCTTCGGGTTCGACTCCACGAAACCGAGGTCTTCGACGTCGTTCGCGAGACGCTGCAGCAGTCGGTAGCCGAGCTCCGGCCGGGACTGCTCGCGACCACGGAACATGATCGTGATCTTGACCTTGTCGCCCTGCTTGAGGAACCGGACGACGTGACCCTTCTTGGTGTCATAGTCGTGCGGGTCGATCTTCGGCCGGAGCTTCATCTCCTTGATGACCGTGTGCGCCTGGTTCTTGCGCGCCTCACGGGCCTTCATGGCCGACTCGTACTTGAACTTCCCGTAGTCCATGAGCTTGCAGACGGGCGGGCGGGCGTTCGCCGCCACCTCGACCAGGTCGAGGTCGTACTCCTGAGCAAGCTCAAGGGCCTTGGCAAGCGGAACAATCCCGACCTGCTCGCCGCTGGGACCGACAAGACGCACTTCGGGAACGCGAATCCGGTCGTTGATGCGGGGCTCGGCGCTGATGGATCCTCCTCGGTAGCACCACACGACGGCCTGGCGGACCGCCGCGTACGATTTTTCCTAAGTACCAACCGCGCCGACGCACAAAAAATGCCCCGGACGGTACACACGCGGGGCTCCAAGGAAGTACCGGAACACCGCCACGGTGGACCGCGGGGCGCAACTCGGACGGCTCCATCGTCCGTACGGAACGATGGGGACCGCCTGACCGGTGACCCGCCGCCCGTGAGGGCGGTCAGGTGGGAGATCGGAGCCTCCACTTGTGGGCCGGGTACTCAGGTCGTGCAGACGTGGGTCTCCGGCCGGTCGTTACACAAGGTTAGCAGCACTTGGGGGGTGCGCCCAACCGGGTGCGCGGGCGGCATATCGTGTGGGGCATGAGTGACGCCATCCCCGCAACCCCGTCTCTTGATTCCCCCGAGACTCCCGACTACGACGCGCTGACCCGCGACATCGCCGAGGTGCCCGCCGTCGAGGTCATCGTGACGGTCGCGGTGAACCTGATGAGCGCCGCCGCGGTGAAGCTGGGCCTCACCGAGGAGGGTGACGCCCACAAGGACCTGGACGAGGCCCGCAAGCTGATCCACGCCCTGGCCGGACTGCTCGACGGCAGCGCCACGGAGATCAGCTCCTTCCACGCGGCCCCGCTGCGCGACGGTCTGAAGTCGCTGCAGCTGGCGTTCCGCGAGGCCTCGCTGGTGCCGGACGAGCCGGGGCAGGGCCCGGGCGAGAAGTACACGGGGGCCGTGTACGGCTAGATCTCAGTCGCGTACGTAGAGGGGCTCGCCCGGTGGGGTCGCCTCGGTCGGCAGCAGCGCCAGGTCGAGGCCGCGCACCAGGCGGGCCCTCAGTGTTTCGTCGGCGGCGATGCGCCGGGCCACGGCCTGCGCCGTGGCCGCCGGGTCGGCGCCGGGGTCGATGACCAGGGCCACGACGCCGTCCGCCGGGCCGGGGCCCAGGTGGGCCCGGCGCACCGCGGGCTCGGCGGCGACCGCGGCGCGGACCGCCTCGGTGACCGCGGGGTCGGCCAGCGGGTCGGCCGAGGTGCGGCCCTCGGCGAGGGCGTAGAGCGCGGCGCCCGTCAGCTCGTAGGGGACCGGGCCCGCGAGGTCGAGGACGACGGTGTCCGCCTTCTCGTGGGCGGCGGCCTGCAGCGCCTGGTGGAGCGGGACGGCGACCGGGCGGGCCTCGGGGTCCCACAGGGCCAGGGCCGCGGTGGAGGTGAAGGCGGGGAGCGCCGTGCGCGAGCCGGCCTTCAGGGTCGGGACGGCCATGTCGCTGGTCTTCTCGCGGCGCAGCCCGTTCTCGTCCTCCTCGACCTCGCCGAGGACCGCGACGACCGGGACCAGGAGCCGGGCGTCCTTCAGCGCCTCCAGGACCGGTCCGTGGGCCGTGCGGTCCTGGGACCAGGCGGCCAGGGCCTCGGCCAGACGCGGGTCCGCGGTGCCGTCGTCGTCGGAGAAGCCGGGGTCGGGAATGTTCTTGTTCGCCACGTTCACCGACCCTACCGAGCGGACGGGCCCGGGTTCTCAGCGGACCCTGAGGTGCGGCTCATGGTCCGCACAGGACGGCGCCGGAGCATCGCGGCATGCCCCACGGAACCAGTCGTCGGCGGGCCCGTACCGACCGCCGGCATCCTCTGCTGTACGCGGCCGCCGCCTCGGCGGTGCTCGTCGCCGCCACCGCCGGCACTACGGTCTACGTGAAGGCGCAGGCACACGACGCGGCCGTCCTGGTCTCGCACGTGGCGTCCGAAGGAGGCTCCGTGTCACCGTCCCCCTCCCCCTCCTCCCCCTCCTCCCTCTCCTCCCCCTCCTCCCCCACCGTGGATCTGGACACCCGGCTCGCGAAGGCGGTGCGGGCCGCCGCCGACGGGCAGGACGGGGACTTCGCCGTGGCCGTCCTCGACGTGGCGGGCGGGACGGGCGCGACGTACGCGTCGGACGACGGGACGTTCGACACGGCGAGCGTGGTGAAGGTCGACGTGCTGGCCGCGCTGCTCCTGCAGGCGCAGGACGACGGGCGGGCGCTGACCGCGCAGGAGAAGACGTACGCCGTCGCGATGATCGAGAACAGCGACAACGCGGCGACCACCGCGCTGTGGGACACCATCGGCGGGGCGGACGGGCTCGACGCGGCGAACGAGCGGCTCGGGCTGTCCGGAACCAGTGGCGGCGACGGGCCGTTGTGGGGGCTGACCCAGACCACCGCCGACGATCAGCTCACGCTGCTGCGACAGGTGTTCGGCGTCGGGGACACCGTGTTGAGCGAGGCCTCGCGGGCGTACGTCCAGGAGCTGATGGGGAACGTCGCGGCCGATCAGCGGTGGGGGATCTCCGCGGCCGGCTCGGTCGACGCCGCCGCGCTGAAGAACGGGTGGCTGCAGCGGAGCACCACCGGGCTGTGGGACATCAACAGCGTCGGCCGGGTGGAGGTCGACGGGAAGCGGTACCTGGTGGCCGTGGTCTCCCGCGGCAGTGCGACGAAGGACGCGGGGATCTCGCTGGTGGAGAGCGTGGCGCGGGCCGCGGTGGGGGCGGTCAGCGACGACGGCTGAGCCGGTGGCCGCGCCACAGGTGGACGGCCACCCCGAGGAGCAGCGCGCCGAGCACGTAGGCGACCGGGGCGACCCAGCCGGCCGGTCCGTCGTCGTCCGGGTCGTCCGGGCCGGGGCCGAAGTACTTCTCGCCGTACGAGGCCGAGGTCAGGCCCTGCGGCTTCAGCTCGGCGCCCTCGCGGATCGCGGCGGCCGGGTCGACCATGCCGAAGCCGCGTGAGTCGTCGCGGCCGCCGGTCGGCGGGTCCTCGGCGGTGTCCTCCATGAGCTGCTTGATCTGGGCCGGGCTCAGGCCCGGGTGCGCGGCGCGGACCAGGGCGACGGCGCCCGAGACGAACGCGGAGGCGGCGCTGGTGCCCCACGCCGAGTAGTACTTGCGGTCGGGGTCGGCGGTGACGATGCCGCGGCCCGGGGCGGCGACGGTGGCGTACCAGCGGCGGGTGGAGAAGTAGGCCCGGTTGCCCGCGGCGTCGACGGCCGTGGCCGTGATGACGCCGGGGTAGGCGGCCGGGTAGGAGATGTGGTCGCCCTTCTTGCCGCCGTTGCCCGCGGAGGCGACGACGGAGACGCCCTTCTTGAGCGCGTACTGGACGGCCTCGTCCTCGCCCGCCTCGGCGTGGGCGGTCGGGGAGTCGTCGCCGAGGGAGAGGTTGATCACGTCGGCGCCGTGGTCGGCGGCCCAGCGGATGCCCTCGGCGAGCGCGTTGCCCCGGGTCTCGCGGGCCTTGGCGCGGGACGAATCGCCGTCCTCCAGGATCACGCGGACGGGCAGGATCTTCGCTTCCGGGGCGATGCCGATGACGCCGTCGCCGTGGTCCGGCCCGTGGCCGTGGCCCGCGATGATGCCGGCGATGGCGGTGCCGTGGCGGGCCCAGGGGCGGTCGCCGCGCTCGGCGCCGAAGCCGATGAGGTCCTTGCCCGCGAGGACGTTGCCCGCGAGGTCGGGGTGCTGGTCGTCGACGCCGGTGTCCAGGACGGCGACCGTGATGCCCTTGCCCTTCGTGGTGCGCCACGCCTCCTGGGTGTGCATGGCCTCCAGGCCCCACTGCTGGGCGCGGACCGAGTCGGCGTGCGCGGCGGTGGACGGGAGCAGGGCGAGGGCCGCCGCGCCGGTGAGGGCGGCGATCCGGTGGCGGCGGTTCATGACGGCTGCTCCGTGGACTTCTGTACGGCCTTGCGCAGGCCCCGTTCGACCCGGTCGGCGATGCCCTGGGCCTCGTGGCCGAGTCCGGCCTGGGCGGCGGTCGTGGTGGCGCCCTGCTTCATGGCGTCGGCGGCGGGCTGGGGGTCGGTGAAGGTGCGGCCGTCGGCGAAGCCCGAGACCGCGTAGACGACGACCGGCGCGTCGGTCAGGACGTTGATGCTCCAGGACGCGCGCTGGGCGTCGCCGAAGTCCGCGGCGGCGGTGCCCGGCACGGCGAACGGGCGGGGCACGAGGTCGGTGCGCCGGTCGAGGCCCTCGTCGGTGAGGCGGGTGCGCAGCGCCTTGGCCGCCTCGGAGTCGGCGCTGGTGAACATCAGGCCGACGGTGGTGACGTTGCTCTGTGTGGCGTCGGTGTACGTGGCCCGCAGCAGACGCTGGCAGCCGACGGGGCGCAGCGCCTTGTACAGGAGGGGGTCGAAGGCCTTTTGGCAGCCGCTGTCGGGGGCGACGCCGATCCGGGTCCAGGTGCGGTCGGCGCCGCCGGGGCCAGCCCCTTCGCCGTTGAGTGTGCGGGGGAAGAGCGCGTCGACGGGGATGCCGTGCCACAGGTCGGCGGCGCCGCGGTAGGCGCTCTGCGCGGACAGGGTGCCGTCGCTCTCGGCGCCGGTCAGCAGCGAGCCGGTGGCGGCGCCGCCGATCAGGCCGAGGCCGAGCACGAGGCAGGCCGCGGCGGCCGCGGCGCGCGGGCGCAGCCGGGCGCCGACGGGGCGCAGGCGGGTGGTGCTGTCGTCGTAGTGCTCGGGGCGGGCGAAGCGGACGAAGGGCCTGCCGGCCGCTCCCGGGAGGGGGGTGAGGTCGACGGTGCCCACCGCCCTGCGGGGGGCGGGTGTGCGGGGTGCTCCGGGCGGGGCCGGGGGGACGGGGCGCAGGCGGGTGGTGGTCTCGTTGGGGTGCGCATCGCCGCCGTCGGTGGTCGCGCCGCGCCCCGCGGGTGCGGCGCCGTTGTGGCTGCTCGCGCCGTTCCCCGCGCCCGTGGGCGGGATCGCCTCGGGGGGCAGTGGCACGGCGCGGGGCGTCGGCATCGGGGGCGGGGTGTCCGGGAACCGGGACGAGGGGACCGGCGGGGGTGGCGTGGCGGGCAACGGGGGCGCGCCGTCGGGGAGTTGGGGCTCGTCCGGCCGCGCGGACGCGGGCGCGCGGCCCGGTGGGGCGGTCGGCGGCGGGGGTGTCGTGGGACGCGGCGGGACACGTCGGGCTTCCGTGCTCATGCCTCCCCGTTTCCTCAGCCTGCGTGCGCGTCACTCTAACGGGCCTGCCCATGTACCGGGCGCATCAGTCCGCGGGCTCGGCCGATCTGCCCGGATCGTCCCTCTACCCTGCGGTAATCGGGTCTGGCAGGCTTCGGTCATGACACCGCGCGCCGCCGACCGGGCCCGCTTCGACCGGGCCACCGCACACCTCGACGCCCCCGTGGCGATCGTCGATCTGGACGCCTTCGACGCCAACGCCGACGATCTAGTCCGCCGGGCCGCCGGGAAGCCGATCCGGGTGGCCAGCAAGTCCGTGCGGTGCCGGGCGCTGTTGGAGCGGGTGCTGGCGCGGGACGGGTTCGCCGGGATCATGTCGTTCACGCTGGCCGAGTCGATCTGGCTGGCCCGGTCCGGGTTCGACGACGTGCTGCTCGCCTATCCGTCGGCGGACCGGGCCGGTTTCGCCGAGCTCGCGCACGACCCGAAGCTGGCCGCCGCCGTGACCGTGATGGTCGACGACCCCGCCCAGTTGCGGCTGATCGACGACGCCAGGGACGGGGGCCGCGAGGAGATCCGGGTGTGCCTGGAGCTCGACACGTCGTGGCAGGTGCTCGGCGGGCGGGTGCGGATCGGCGCCCTGCGTTCCCCGTTGCGTACGCCTGCCCAACTCGCCGATCTGGCACGGGTGGTGGCGCGCAGGCCCGGGTTCCGGCTGGTGGGGATCATGGCGTACGAGGGGCATGTGGCCGGGGTCGGGGACGCGGTCGCGGGGCGTCCGGTGCGCTCGCGCGCGATCCGGCTGATGCAGGCCGCGGCACGCAAGGAGCTGGCCGTGCGGCGCGGCGAGGTGGTGCGGGCCGTGCGGGCGGTGGCGCCGGACCTGGAGTTCGTGAACGGCGGCGGGACCGGGAGTGTGCAGCACACCGCCGCCGAGGACGCGGTCACCGAGATCGCCGCCGGGTCGGGGCTGTACGTACCGCGGCTCTTCGACAACTACACGTCGTTCAGCGGGCGTCCGGCGGCGCTGTTCGCCCAGCCGGTGGTGCGCAGGCCGGGGGTCGGGGTCGTCACGGTGCTGGGCGGCGGGTATCCGGCGTCGGGCGCGGCGGGTCCCGACCGGCTGCCGGTGCCGTATCTGCCGGAGGGGCTGCGCTACGACCCCCAGGAGGGTCCGGGCGAGGTGCAGACGCCGCTGCTGGGCGCGCCCGCCGACGATCTGCTGATCGGGGACAAGGTGTGGTTCCGGCACGCGAAGGCCGGTGAACTGTGCGAGCGGTTCGAGGTGCTGCACCTCGTGGCGGGCGACGCGGTGACGCGGACCGTGCCCACGTATCGCGGTGAGGGCTACACGTTCCTGTAGCCCCCGTCAGTCGCCGGGGCCGACGCTGCTGCCCACTCCCCCGCCGCCGTCCGTGGTGCCCACCGGCCGGATGCCCTTGACGATCCTGTCGAGGTCGGCGAGCGGCGGGGACGCGTGGCTCGCGTCGAGGGTGCAGCGCACGGCGACGAGCGACTGGGAGCCGACGCTGGAGGGGAACACCACCGACTGCACATAACCGCCGGGCCCCTCGGCCGTCGTGACCTTCCAGCGCACGAGGAAGCCCGAGCGTCCGGCGACCGCGATCTGCCGGGCGGCCGTGACCTTGTGGGAGGTCATGCCGCCGAACGGCCGCTGTCCGACGGCGTTGGTGTCGTACGCGAGGTCGGCGGCGTCGGCGACGTCCTTCCTGGCCAGGGCCTGGACGCTCGCGCCGACTTCAGCGTTGGTCACGGTGTGCGTGGCGACGGTGCCGCGGCGGCACAGGCCGTCGTCGTACGGGCAGGTGTAGGTGCCGGGCGTGGTCAGCAGGACGTCGTCGTCGGCGACGTTCTCGGCCTTCTGCCAGCCGTCGACGACGGGCAGCGTGATGCCGTTGAGCTGGTCGGTGACGCGGGTGGGGTCCTCGCTCGGGGACGGCGCCGCGCTGGTGGTGCGCGGCGGCGCCGTCGGCGAACCGGGCTGTGCGGTCGGCCCGTTGCGCGCCCGCGCCTCGTCCGGGCCGGCGTCGTCGCCGAGGATCACGACGACTCCGGCGACGATCGCCACGACGAGCGCGATCCCGGTGGCGACCACGGCGGCGATCCTGCCGCGGCCGCCGCCCGGCCGGGGCGGCGGCGCGAACGCCACCGGCGCGGGAGCCGCCGGCACCGGCTGTCTGCGGGCCTGGGTCCATGCCGTCCCGTCCCACCAGCGTTCGGTGGCCGGAGCGTGCGGATCCGGGTACCAGCCGGGCGGCGGCGTCATGCTCATCCCGGCACTGTAGGCCGGGCTCCGAAGGTCAGTACACCGAGTCGGTCTGATCGGGCACGACCGAGCCGTCGTCCCTCAGCAGTGGCCCGAATCCGCCCTCGGGCAGGTTGTCGGCGGCCGTCGAGCAGGGGTACGTGCCGGACTTCCGCGGCAGCGGCTCGATGAACATCGGGTTGGCGACCCAGCGTCCGTCGGCGTTGTCGTAGGCGCGGCACATGATCTCGTTCTTGTTGCGGTTGAGCACGAGGTGGGCGCCCGTCGCGTCGCCGACGAACGTGACGTCGGTGTCGGCGTCACCGCCGCCGAGCGCGATGCGCCGGTCCCAGCGCTGCTTGTCCCAGGCCGGCTTGCCCTTGATGCGGAAGATCTCCTGGTTGATCCAGCAGCGCTTGCCGTCGATGTAGGGGATGGCCTCGCCCTGGCTCACGGGGACGCCGCCGCAGCCTTCGTTGTACGTCGTGATGCGGCCCTTGCGGTCGAGCACGGAGCGGATGGCGATGGTGTGCTTCCGGTCGATGCCGACGCCGCGCGACCAGACCTCGGTCACGGGCTCGGACCCGGCGGACACGATGTA
Source organism: Streptomyces sp. YJ-C3 (assembly GCF_053891275.1). NCBI lineage: Bacteria > Bacillati > Actinomycetota > Actinomycetes > Kitasatosporales > Streptomycetaceae > Streptomyces > Streptomyces sp. YJ-C3. Next base: position 6,162,808 of record NZ_CM132685.1, read on the forward strand.
GACGTCGAAGCCGGCCTTCTGGAGCGTACGGATCAGGTCGCGCTGCTGGTCGTAGTAGCGGACGTAGCCGGGGATGGTGTGCGTGCCCAGTTTCTGGGTGGCGCCGACCGGCGCGGCCAGGGCCTCCTTGCGGGCGGCGGCCGCGTACGACTCCAGCTCGGGAACGGTGTGCCCGGCGAACAGCTGCGGCACCCAGGCGTACTGGGGCACCGTGCGGCGGTGGTTCCAGTCGCCCGCGAAGGCGGCCGCGCCGCTCATCGTCCTGCCGGACTCGCGGATGTTGAAGATCTCGTCCGTGCAGTCGGTGTCGGTGGAGGTGGGCAGCGGAGCGCCCACGGGGACGTCCGTGCCGCAGGCCGCGGTGAGGGCCTTGTCGGCCTCGTCCGTCAGCCACTTGCTGGTCTTCCTCCAGCTCGCGGGGCGCAGGATCTTGTCGTGCTTGAGGGACCAGGCGATGGTGGCGTCGGTGACGTCGTTCTTGGAGACGGTGTTGTCCCAGTCGAACGCGGCGACGGGACGCGGGCCGTGGTGGCCGTTGCAGGTCCCGCGCTCGTCGATCATGCGCTGGAGTTTCGCCCGGTTCTCGCCGTACCACGGCAGCTTCTTCGACAGCTGCGGGCAGGCGCGGTCGGTGGTGGGAGCGGACGTGGCGGCGGCCGCAGGAGAGACGAGAGCCGTGGCCACCAGTGCGGTGACCACGGCCGAAGTCCACGCGGAAACATTTCTGTTACGCATGCCTGGGGACCGTACACCTACATGACGCGTCCCCTACAGAGGCGTGACGTACGCGCCCGAGATCCCGCCGTCCACCAGGAAGTCGGTGGCGTTCACGAACGCCGCGTCGTCGCTGGCGAGGAAGGCGACGGCCGCCGCGATCTCGTCGGCCTCGGCGAACCGGCCGACCGGAATGTGCACGAGCCGGCGTGCCGCCCGCTCCGGGTCCTTGGCGAACAGCTCCTGCAGCAGCGGGGTGTTGACCGGGCCGGGGCACAGGGCGTTGACCCGGATCCCCTCGCGGGCGAACTGCACGCCCAGTTCGCGGGACATGGCGAGGACGCCGCCCTTGGAGGCGGTGTACGAGATCTGCGAGGTGGCCGCGCCCATCCGCGCGACGAACGACGCCGTGTTGATGATGGAGCCCTTGCCCTGGCGCCGCATGTACGGGATGGCGGCCTTGCAGCAGAGGTACACGGATGTGAGGTTGACGTCCTGGACGCGCTTCCAGGCCTCCAGGCCGGTGTCCAGGATGGAGTCGTCGTCCGGCGGCGAGATGCCCGCGTTGTTGAAGGCGATGTCGACCGAGCCGTAGGTGTCGTACGCGGTCTTGAAGAGCGCCTCGACCTGTTCGGCGTCGGTGACGTCGACCCGTACGAAGGTCCCGCCGACCTCGTCGGCGGCCTTCTTGCCCGCGGTCTCGTCGATGTCGCCGCAGACCACGTGCGCGCCCTCGGAGGCGAGGCGGCGCGCGGTGGCGAGGCCGATGCCGCTGCCGGCGCCGGTGATGACGGCGGTGCGGCCGACGAGCCGGCGGCAGATGTTCTCTTCGGTCACTGTGCGGGGCCCTCCGTGCTGATGAAGACGTTCTTGGTTTCGGTGAAGGCGGTGAGGGCGTCGGGGCCCAGCTCGCGGCCGAGGCCGGACTGCTTGAAGCCGCCGAACGGGGTCCAGTAGCGCACCGCGGAGTGCGAGTTGACGGACAGGTTCCCGGCGCGGACGGCGCCCGACACGCGCAGGGCGCGGCCCAGGTCCCGGGTCCAGATCGAACCGGCGAGGCCGTACGGGGTGGCGTCGGCGAGGCGGATCGCGTCGGCCTCGTCGGTGAACGGCAGCAGGACCGCGACGGGCCCGAAGATCTCCTCCACGGCGGCGTGCGAGTCGGCGGCTTCTGCGGTCAGCACGGTCGGCGCGAACCAGAAGCCGGGCCCGGTGGGCGCGGTGCCCCGGATGCCGGGGGCGGAGTCGGGCACGAAGTGCCGTACCCGGTCGAGTTGCCGACGGGAGATCAGCGGGCCCATCTGCGTCTTCTCGTCCAGCGGGTCGCCCACGACGACGGCGCCGAGCGCGTCGGTGAGCAGCGCCGCGCACTCCTCGTACACGGACTCCTGGACGAGGATGCGGGTGCGGGCGCAGCAGTCCTGGCCGGAGTTGTCGAGGAACGAGAACGGGTCGAGGGCCTGGCTCAGGTCCGCGTCGGCGAAGACGACGTTGGGGCTCTTGCCGCCGAGTTCGAGGGTGACCGGTTTGACCAGGGCGGCGCAGCGCTCCATGATCGCGCGGCCGGTGCGGGTCGACCCGGTGAAGACGATCTTCGCGACGTCCGGGTGGTCGACGAGGGCGCGGCCCGCGGTGTTCCCGTAGCCCGGCAGGACCTGGAAGAGGCCCTCGGGAAGGCCCGCTTCCAGGGCGAGTTCGGCCAGGCGCAGGGCGGTGAGCGGGGTCGTCTCGGCGGGTTTGAGGACGACCGCGTTGCCCGCCGCGAGGGCGGGGGCCGTGCCCCAGGCGGCGATCGGCATCGGGAAGTTCCAGGGGGCGATGACGCCGACGACGCCGAGCGGTTCACGGAAGGTGACGTTCCAGCCGCCGGGGGCGGGGATCTGCGCGCCGGTGAGGCGTTCGGCGCCACCGGCCGCGTACAGGAGCAGGTCCCGTACGTTGCCGGCCTCCCAGCGGGCGTTGCCGATGAGATGTCCGGCCTCGCGGACCTCCAACTGGGCCAGTTCTTCCAGGTGTCGGTCGACGGTGTCGGCGAAGCGGCGCAGCAGACGGGCGCGGTCGGCGGGGGCCGCGGCGGCCCAGCCGCGCTGCGCCTCGGCCGCGCGGCGCACGGCGCGGTCGACGTCTTCCGGGTCGGCGGCGGGGACGGCGGCCACCACCTCCTCGGTGGCGGGGTTCAGCACGGTCAGTGTGCTCGGATCGGCGCTCAGGTCGGTCTCCCGGTCGGGCACGGTCACAGCCTCTCGAATCCTCGGCGGAGCTCCCAGTCGGTCACGGCTGCGTCGAACGCGTCGAGCTCGACCCGCGCCATGTTGCGGTAGTGGGCGACGACCTCGTCCCCGAAGGCGGCCTTGGCGATGGGGCTGTTCTCCCAGAGCTCGGCGGCCTCGCGCAGGGTGGTGGGGACGTGCTCGTACTCGGCGGTGTAGGCGTTGCCGGGGCAGGCGTCGGGGAGTTCGAGCTTGTGCTCGACCCCGTACAGGCCGGCCGCGACGAGTCCGGCGACGGCGAGATGCGGGTTGACGTCGCCGCCGGGCAGCCGGTTCTCGAAGCGGAGCGAGCGGCCGTGGCCGACGACGCGGAGCGAGCAGGTGCGGTTGTCGTGGCCCCAGGCGACGGCGGTCGGGGCGAAGGAGCCCGGCTGGAACCGCTTGTAGGAGTTGATGTTCGGCGCGTAGAGGAGGGAGAAGTCGCGCAGGGCGGCGAGCTGTCCGGCGAGGAAGTGCCGCATCAGCTCGGTCATCCCGTCCGGCCCGGCCATCGCGTTGGCGCCGTCGGCGTCGGTGAGCGAGAGGTGGATGTGGCAGGAGTTGCCCTCGCGCTCGTTGTACTTGGCCATGAAGGTGAGCGAGACGCCCTCCTGCGCGGCGATCTCCTTGGCGCCCGTCTTGTAGATGGCGTGCTGGTCGCAGGTGACGAGGGCCTCGTCGTAGCGGAAGACGATCTCGTGCTGGCCCGGGTTGCACTCGCCCTTGGCGGACTCGACGGTGAGGCCGGCGCCCGCCATCTCGTTGCGGATGCGGCGCAGCAGGGGCTCGATGCGGCCGGTGCCGAGGACGGAGTAGTCGATGTTGTACTGGTTGGCCGGGGTCAGGCCCCGGTAGTTCGCGTCCCAGGCCTGCTCGTAGGTGTCCTTGAAGACGATGAACTCCAGCTCGGTGCCGACCTGGGCGGTGAGGCCGAGCTCGGCGAGGCGGTCCAGCTGGCGGCGCAGTATCTGGCGGGGCGCGGCGACGACGGGCGAGCCGTCCTCCCAGGCGAGGTCGGCGATGAGCATCGCGGTGCCCGCGTTCCAGGGGACTCGGCGCAGGGTGCTCGGGTCGGCGTGCAGGGCGAAGTCGCCGTAGCCGCGGTCCCAGGAGGACATCGCGAAGCCGTCGACGGTGTTCATCTCGGTGTCGACGGCCAGCAGGTAGTTGCAGCCCTCCGTGCCGTGCTCGAGCACCTCGTCGAGGAAGAACCGGGCGGCGAACCGCTTGCCCTGGAGCCGCCCTTGCATGTCGGGGAAGGCCAGGACGACAGTGTCGATCTCTCCGCTCGCGACGAGGGCGTGCAGCTCCTCGACGGCGAGCGGGGGTGTGCGGTCTGCCACGGGAAATCCTCCTTGGGTCCCTGGGGTCCCTTGGGTCGGCCGAGGGCCATAAGGTATTTCGGAGAACCATTGCTTGGGAAGGGGGTTGGGCCAGATGTCGCACACGGATGCCGACGGCGGCCTCGCGACGGTGCTGCGTCCGGTGCGGGCGGGCAACGGCTTCGAGGAGGCGCTGGAGCAGATCCTCCAGGTCGTCCGGCTCGGTCTGGTGCCGGGGGGCGAACGGCTGCCGTCGGAGAGGGAGTTGGCGGACCGGCTCGGGATCAGCCGGGTCACCCTGCGCGAGGTGCTGAAGGTGCTGCAGGACCAGGGTCTGGTCGAGTCGCGGCGCGGGCGCTACGGCGGCACGTTCGTGCTGCCCCGCCCCGGGGCGGCGGGCGAGGACGAGCTGCGGCGCCGCATCGAGGGCGTGGACGTGGAGGACGTGCTGCGCTTCCGCGAGGTCCTGGAGGTGGGGGCCGCCGGACTGTGCGCGGCGCACGGGCTCGACGAGACGCAGGCCGGCCGGCTGCGCGCCGCCCTGGCCGACACCCACGACGCGCCCCTCGCCGACTACCGCCGCCAGGACACCCTCCTGCACCTCACCCTCGCCGAACTGTGCGGCTCCCCCTCGCTGACCGCCCAGTACGCGGCGGTCCGCGCGACGGTGAACGATCTCCTGGACTGCATCCCGCTGCTGGTGCGGAACCTGGAGCATTCCCAGCGTCAGCACACCGCCCTGGTGGAGGCCGTGCTGGACGGGGACGCGGACGGGGCGCGGGAGATGATGCGCGAGCACTGCGGCGGCACGGCCGCCCTGTTGCGCGGCTTCCTCACCTGATCCGCCGAGGGCCCGCCACCCCGGGGTCGATTAACCGACGTGTAACGCAAGGGACTTGATTTCCGCACCGACCCCCGGCAAAGGTATGGCTCCATTCCATTGGACCTGAGCCGGGGAGCGGCCGCGCCATGACCTTGGGCAACCAGAACGCGCGCACACCAGCAGAGGGCGACGACTATCTGGAGCGCAGGACCCTGCGCCGCGGCAGCGCCGGCTGGCTGCTGCTGACCGGACTCGGCGTCGCGTACGTCGTCTCCGGCGACTACTCGGGCTGGAACTTCGGCCTCGCGGAGGGCGGCTTCGGCGGTCTCGGCATCGCGATGGCCCTGATGGGCGTGATGTACGCCTGCATGGTCTTCTCCCTCGCCGAGCTGTCGTCGGTGCTGCCGACGGCGGGCGGCGGTTACGGCTTCGCGCGCCGGGCGCTCGGCCCCTGGGGCGGATTCCTCACCGGCACGGCGATCCTCATCGAGTACGTCCTCGCGCCGGCCGCCATCTCGATCTTCATCGGCGACTACGTCGAGTCGCTCGGCCTGTTCGGGCTCACCTCCGGCTGGCCGGTGTACCTGGCCTGCTTCGTCGTCTTCATCGGCATCCATCTGTGGGGCGTGGGCGAGGCGCTGCGGTTCAGCTTCGTGGTGACGGGCATCGCGGTGGCGGCCCTGGTCGTCTTCGCGGTGGCGGCGCTCACCGACTTCGACCCGTCGCACCTCGACGACATCCCGGTGGACGCGAGCGCGTTCGGCGCGAACTCCTGGCTGCCGATGGGCGTGCTGGGGATCTGGGCGGCGTTCCCGTTCGGGATGTGGTTCTTCCTCGGCGTGGAGGGGGTGCCGCTGGCCGCGGAGGAGACGAAGGACCCGGCGCGGACGCTGCCGCGCGCGATCCGCTGGTCCATGGCGATCCTCGTCGTCCTGGCCGTCGTGACCTTCTTCGCGGCGGCGGGCGCGCGCGGCTCGGCGGCGATCCAGGAGGCGGGCAACCCGCTGGTGGCGGCGCTGCAGCCGGACGGGAAGGCCACGGCCTGGAGCCGCATCGTGAACTACGCCGGTCTGGCGGGCCTGGTGGCCTCCTTCTTCTCCCTCATCTACGCGGGCTCGCGCCAGCTGTTCGCGCTGTCCCGCGCGGGGTACCTGCCCCGCTTCCTCTCCCTCACCAGCCGCCGCAAGGCGCCGTACCTGGGGCTGCTCGTACCGGGCGCGATCGGGTTCGCGCTGGCGGCCGCGACGGGGGACGGTGCCCGCATGCTGAACGTCGCGGTGTTCGGCGCGACGATCTCGTACGCTCTGATGTCCCTGTCGCACATAGTGCTGCGGCGCCGGGAGCCGGAGCTCGCGCGGCCGTACCGCACGCCGGGCGGCGTGCTGACCTCCTCGGTGGCGCTGGTGCTCGCGTGCGCGGCGCTCGTGGCGACGTTCCTCGTCGACGTGACGGCGGCGCTCATCGCGCTCGCCGTGTACGTGGTCGCCCTCGGGTACTTCGGGGCCTACAGCCGCAGGCATCTGGTGGCGCGGGCACCGGAGGAGGAGTTCGCCGCACTGGCCGCGGCGGAGGCGGAGCTGGCGCGGGACTGACGACTACAGGCACGACCGAGGTTGGGGAGCACGGCACCATGGTGAGCAGGCCGCTGATCGGCATCAGCACCTACCTGGAGAAGAACACCAGTTGGGGGGTGTGGGAGCTGCCCGCGGCGCTCCTCCCGGTCGGCTATCCGCAGCTGGTCCAGTCCTCCGGCGGGCTGGCCGCGATGGTGCCGCCCGACGACCCGAAGCACGCGCCGTCGGTGGTGGCGCGGCTCGACGGCGTGATCGTCGCGGGCGGCCCCGACGTGGACCCCGCCCGGTACGGCGCCGGGCGCGACCCGCGCACGGGCCCCGCGGCGACCGAGCGGGACGCGTGGGAACTCGCCCTGATCCGGGCGGCGATGACGTCGGGTACCCCGTTGCTCGGCATCTGCCGCGGCATGCAGCTGCTGAACGTGGCGCTCGGCGGGACGCTGACGCAGCACCTGGAGGGCCATGTGAAGGAGGTCGGGACCTTCGGGCGGCACACCGTGACTCCGGTGCCCGGCACGCGGTACGGGGATCTGGTGCCGGAGGTGACGGACGTCCCGACGTACCACCATCAGGCCGTGGACCGGCTCGGCCGGGGGCTCGTGGCCTGCGCGCACGCCGACGACGGCACCGTGGAGGCCGTCGAACTGCCCGGCATGACCTGGGTCATGGGGGTGCAGTGGCATCCCGAGATGGGTGAGGACGCGCGCGTCACGGAAGGTCTGGTACGAGCCGCTGCCGCACCGCACGGCTTCTGAGCCAGGTCAGCGCGGCCTCGCCCTGGGCCCGTTGGAACGCGCGCAGCGTCGGCAGTCCCGGCGGGGCCGGCCGCGCGGCGTGCTCCAGCAGGAACCCGGCGAATCCGGCGAGCGTCCGCGTGACGCCCTCCGGGTCGGCGGTCCGGCCCAGCGGATGCCCGGTGAAGACCGCTTCGGGATCGGGGCCGCCCTGGGCCCGCACGCACGGCAGCATGACGAGCAGGTCGAACCAGCCGGCGGCGCGCACCGCGTGCGGCCAGTCGACGAAGACCACGTCCTCGGCGGTGAGCAGCATGTTGTCGGCGCGCAGGTCGGCGTGGGCGAGCGTGTCGCCCTCGGCGAACTCGGCCCAGGGCGCGGCGAGTTCGGCCAGCGCGGCGGCGTTGCGGGAGGCCTACGCGTCGAGCCCGGCGCTCTCCACCCGCCCCTCGTCCACCAGGCGCCGCCAGCCGTCGAAGTTCTCGGTGAACACGTCGCCGACGCGGCGGGCCGGGAACGGGGCGGGGGTGAGCGTCCGGGCCAGCCGCTCCACGGCCTCCAGCACTCGCCTCAACTCGCCCCCCTCCCAAGGCACTTGCGGCTGTCGCCCGGCCACGTCCTCGAAGACGAGAGCCACCCAGGTGCCGTCGTCGTAGGTGGCGAGCAGGCGCGGGGCGGGCACCTCGGGCGGCAGCGCGGCGGCGTTCTTCGCCTCGGCGCGATGGAAGCGGGGGCTCACCGGGTTCGCGTCCTCGCTGACGGCCTTGACGAAGACCCGACGCCCGTCGGCGAGCACGACCCGGGCCGCGACACCGGGCGAGAACCCGCCGCCCTGCGTCCGCGCCGCCACGACCGCGGCGCCGAGCGCGTCGGCGACCCCCTGCTTGACGCGTTCGGGAAGAGCGGCCCAGGGCGTACGGGGGCCACTGGCGGGCGGGGCTTGGCTCACCGGCGTCATGGGACGAGCTTGGGGGACGGCGGGCGGACGACGCCAACGGGTTTCCCCCCGACCAAACCCCACCGAGCCCCCTCCGGCGCTTGAGCAGCGGGGCCCGGGCGGAGCCCCGCGACCTCGGCCACAGCGCCCCGCACCACGTGGCCCGCCCGCGATCCGGCTCAGGCGGCCGACCGCGTCAACCCCAGCAGATCCCTGGCGGGCCCCACCGGCCGGTGCCCCGTGGGCCAGACCGCCCTGAGATCCCGCGCAAGCCGGACCCCTTCCAGCGGAATCCGGACCAGCCGCCGCGCGGACAGCTCCTCCCCGACCGCCAGCTCGCTCAGAACGGAGGGCCCCGCCCCGCTCACCGCCGCCGCCTTCACCGCCGTCGTCGACGACAGTTCGATCAGGGGGCGGGCCAGACCGCCGAGCGCCGCGTCGAGCACCTGCCGGGTACCCGACCCCTGCTCCCGGAGGATGAGCGGCGTGGCCGACAGCTCCTCCGCGGTGAGCGGCCGGCGCCGGCGGGACCACGGATGACTCGGGGCCGTCACCACGATCAGCCGGTCGTGTGCGATGACCGTCGCGTCCAGACCGGCGGGGACCGACAGGCCCTCCACGAACCCCAGATCCGCCTCACCCGCGAGCAACCGCTCGGCGACCGTCGCGGAGTTCCCGGCGAGCAGCGACACCGCCGTGTCGGGCCGCGCCGCCCGCAGCGCGATCAGCCAGCGCGGCAGCAGGTACTCGGCGATCGTCATGCTCGCCGCCACCCGCAGGCGCGAGTCCCGCCGGTCGCGCAGCGCCTGCACCCCGGCGTCGAACTCCTCCGCCGCCTCCACGACGCGCCGCGCCCAGTCCGTGACCAGCGCGCCGGTGTCCGTGAGCCGGGAGCCGCGCGGCGAACGGTCGACGAGGGCGAGTCCGAGCTGCCGCTCCATGGACCGGATCCGGCTGCTCGCGGCGGGCTGGGTGATACCGAGCTCGCGCGCGGCCCCGCCGAGACTGCCAAGACGCGCCACGGCCAGCAGCAGTTCCAGCGCGCCGAGATCGGGGATGCGGTGCGCGAGCATGCCGGGCGGCAGCGCCGGGTCCGTGGGAACCGTGGGCTCACTGCGCTCCTTGCTCATAAAGGCAGCTTATGCCCCCATAGCGGCAACGTCCCTGGTGGGGGCCCCGGCCGCGCGCGACGGTGGAGCCATGGTCACCGTCGCCCACCCCACCGCCCCCACCGCGGCCCTGAACGTCCGCGCCGCCGCCGTCCGCCACCTCGGCCCCAACTGGTACGCCGCCGTCATGGGCACCGCGATCGTCGCGAACGCGGGCGCGACCCTCCCGGTGCGGTTCACCGGACTGCGGACGGCCTGCACGGTCGTCTGGGCGCTGGCGTGCGCGGCGCTGCTCGTGCTCCTCACCGCGCGGGCCCTGCACTGGAGGCACCACCGCGACCAGGCCCGGGCGCATCTCCTGGACCCCGCGGTGGCCCCGTTCTACGGCTGCCTGTCGATGGCGCTGCTCGCGGTGGGCGGCGGCACGCTGCTGGTGGGCCGGGACTGGATCGGGCCCGAGGCCGCGGTGTCCGTCGGCGCGGCACTGTTCGTCGCGGGCACGCTCATCGGGCTCGTCGCGGCCGTGACCGTCCCGTATCTGATGGTGGTCCGGCACCGGATCGAGCCGGGTCAGGCCTCTCCGGTGTGGCTGCTGCCCGTCGTGGCGCCGATGGTCTCCGCCGCCGTCGGACCGCTGCTGGTGCCGCACCTGCCGGCCGGGCCGTGGCAGCAGACCCTGCTCCTCGCCTGTGACGGCATGTTCGGCGTGAGTCTGCTCGCGACCCTCGTCATGCTGCCGGTGATCTTCGCGCGCCTCGTCACCACGGGTCCGCTCCCCCTGGCGCTGACGCCGACCCTGTTCCTCGTGCTCGGCCCGCTGGGCCAGTCGACGACCGCCGCGAACAAGTTCGCCGATGCCGCGGCCGGTGTGCTCCCCGCGTCGTACGCGCACGGCTTCACCGCGTTCGCGGTCCTCTACGGCGTCCCGGTGATGGGCTTCGCCCTGCTGTGGCTGGCGCTCGCCACCGCCCTCGTGGTGCGGGCCCGCCGCCGGGGCATGGGCTTCGCGATGACGTGGTGGGCGTTCACCTTCCCCGTCGGCACCTGTGTCACCGGCGCGGAGGGGCTGGGCCGGCACACCGGCCTCGCCGCGTTCGACACGCTCGCCGTCGTGCTCTATGCCGTCCTCGTCGCGGCCTGGGCGGTGGCCGCGGCGCACACGGCACGCGGCCTGCTCGGCGGCCGGCTCCTCGCGGCGCCCGCACCCGCCGGGGCCTGACGGCTCAGCGCCCGCGCAGGGCCGCGCCGAGCACCTGTGGCGCCTCCCCCAACGAGGGCCCGTACCAGGTCAGGTGGCGCCCGCTGACCAGCGCCGCGGGAACGGCGAACGCCTCCGGCCCGTCGTCGGCCGTGAACCGGTACGGCTCGTCGGGGAGGACCACCAGGTCCTTCTCCACCGCGTCCAGTGCGTCGAGCGGGGTCCGCGGGTAGCGCTCGGCGTGGCCCGCGTACACGTTGTCGACGCCGAGCCGGGCCAGCAGGTCACCGGCGAAGGTGTCCCGGCCGAGCACCATCCACGGGCGGCGCCAGATCGGCACGACGGCCCGCAACCGGCGCTCGGGCGCGGGCAGTCCGGCCCACGCCGCCTCCGCCTCGTCGAGCCAGCGGGGCCGCGAGAGCGCCCCGCACACACGCAGCACCCGGTCCAGTTCCCTGATGGCCTGCGGCAGTTCACGGATCTCGGTGACCAGCACCTCGATGCCGGCGGCGCGCAGGGCCGCCAGATCGGGCTCCCGGTTCTCCTCCTCGTTGGCGAGAACCACGTCGGGGCGCAGGGCGACGATCGCCGGCACGTCGGGGTTCTTGGTACCGCCGATCCGGACCACGTCGAGGTCCACGGGGTGGCTGCACCAGTCGGTCGCGCCGGCCAGTGCGCCCGGCAGGGTGACGGCGACGGCCTCCGTGAGCGACGGGACCAGGGAGACGACCCGCACGGCGGCCGGCTACTTGGGTCCGGGCTCGTCGACCGCGTCGATGTGCTCCGCGACCGCGACCACGAGGACCCGCGCCTCCGCCACGGTGGCCCGCCACCGGTGCCGTACGCCACCGGTCAGATACAGCGTGTCGCCGCGCACCAGCCGGTAGGCGCGCCCCTCGGCCTCCACCTCGACGGCGCCTTCGGTGACATGCATCAGGACGTCGTTGCGCAGCTGGAACTCGCGGCCCGGGTCGTGGTCGCCGACGAACTCCTGGGCGTGCATCTGGTGGTGGCCGCGGACCAGGGAGCGGACGACGAAGCCCGCGCCGTCGCCGCCGGCGGTGTCCTCGACGCTGGTGTCGTCGGCGCGCACCAGGTCGACGGTGCGGGCCGGATCCGCGGCGGCGAGCAGTTCGACGGCGGTGGTGCCGAGGGCGTCGGCGACCTTCTCCAGGGAGCGGCGGCTGGGCCGGGCCCGCTCGTTCTCGACCTGGCTGAGGAACGGCACGGACAGGCCGCTGCGCTCGGCGACGGCGGAGAGGGTCAGTTCGAGAGTCCGTCGCCGGCGCCGGACGGCCGCGCCCACGCGCAGTGTCTCCTTGTGCTCATCCATGACTTCCGCTCCCTCCCGCCGATTGCCCTGTTCGTTTGATTGCACCCTACGCATGTTCGCCAGGCGGTTTCATGCGAGCGGAGGAAGCCGTGCGTCACGATCGGGCCGTCGACCCCAGCTCCCGCCAGTACAGAAGCTGGCCCGACTCACCCGGCGCCGCACCCTCCCTGGGGATGAACAGGCTTACCAGGAGCGCGGGGCGGCCGCCAGGGTCGGTGAGGAGGGTCGCCGACGGATTGGCGAAGGACGTCGAGCCGCGGTGGGTGCGCAACGGGATCCGGTCGGCTCGGCCGGACGCGGGATCGTAGGCGTACGTGGACCAGCCCGCGAAGTCGTCGCGCAGCCGTTGCCCCTCGATGAGTACCATCGGCTGCCCGGCCAGTTCGAGCGGGGCGCGGTCGCCTATGTTCCCGGAGTTGCCGTACGCCTCGACGGCCCGGTCGAGACGGGGCACCGGCGCCGCGTGCCAGTGGGTGAAGTCGCGCAGGGTCGCGGTGAGCTGGCGGTCGGTGTCGCAGTCGGCGCGGTAGTGGCCGGTCAGTTCGACGGTGTCACCGTGCACGGCCGTGATCGCCGGGGTGCCCTCGGCGCAGGACGACAGGGTGCGGGGCGCGTCGAAGGAGCGCGCGGACCGTCCGGCGAGCAGCGCCCGCGGACCGTCGTAGCCGCGGACCGCGATGTGGTTGTCGGGGTCCTTCTCGTACGCGAGGACGTAGCCGCCGCGGCCGTCGGCGGCGAGCGTCGGCTGGCTGGATCCCGGGCCGAAGTCGTGGCGGCGCTGCCAGTGCACGAGGTCGGCGGAGGTGGCGACGGCCGCGTGGAACCGGCCGTCGGCCAGCATCGTGTGGTACACGGCCAGATACGTTCCGTCGCCGTCCTGGACGATCTGCGCGGCGTCCATGGTGCGGCCGGTGCGGTCCGTGGCCCCGTAGCGGTGGCCGTCCGCCTGCGTGACATCAGCGGCAAGTGCCGCAAAACGGGCGGTGGCCGCCGAGGCCGGGGAGGCGCTGGCGGCGGGCAGCTGCGTCAGGAGCAGGACGGCGGCGAGCGCGGCGGCAAAGGCACGGAGCCCGGCGGCGGTCACGGTGCTGTCGAGCGTACGAACGCGAGCGGTGCGCGGGGAACCGAACGAGGGGTGGGTTCCCTCACAGCGACTGCTGCGACGGAACCCACCCCTCGGGTGCGCAACTCCGGGATCGTCAGGAAGCGGTCATCCGCTGCTCGACGTCCTGGTGCTCCTTCAGCCAGGCGGCGACGGCCTCTTCCTCATGGCCCTGACCGCGGTTCTTGATCTCGGCCTCCAGGCTGCCCAGCTCGTCCTCGCTCATCTTGAAGTTCTTGAACCACTTCGTGAGCTGCGGGTACTTGCTCGGGAAGTCCTTGTGGGAGATCGTCCGGATCGTGTTGCCCTCACCGAACTTCTTCTTCGGGTCGGCCAGCTTGGTGAGCTTGTAGTCGCTGTACGCCCAGTGCGGCGACCAGAGCACGACCGCGATCGGCTCCTTCTTCGCGTAGGCGCGCTTCAGCTCGGCCAGCATCGCCGGCGTGGAGCCGTCGACGACCTTGTACTCCTTGTCGAGGCCGTAGCCCGGCAGCACGTCCTTCTTCAGGAGGTTCATCTCGCCGGTGCCCGGCTCGATCCCGATGATCTTCCCGTCGAAGGTCTTCGACTTGCCCTTGAGGTCCGCGAGGGACTTGACGCCCTTCACGTACGACGGGACGGCGACTTCCAAGGAGGTCGGGCTGTACCAGCTGCCCAGGTCCTTCAGATTCGCCTTGTTCTTGTTCCAGTAGTTGCTCTGGGCGTACGGCAGCCAGGCGTCGAAGTTGACGTCGAGGTCACCGCTGGCCAGGCCGGTGTAGACCGGGCCGACGTCCATCTGCTTGAGGTTCAGCTTGTAGCCGCGCTTCTCCAGGACGTTCTTCCAGAGATACGTGACGGCGACGTCCTCGTCCCACGGGAACCAGGCGACGTTCACCGGACGCTTGGTCTCGGCCGCGTTCGACTTCTTGACCGGGGCCAGCTTGTCGACGACGCCCGGGTTCTTCTTCAGCCAGGCCTTGACGGCGTCCTGCTGGTTGCCCTTGCCGGCCTTGTTGATCTCGGCCTCGAGACTCGTGAGCTGCTTCTCGCTCAGCTTGAAGTCCTTGAGCCACTTGTTGACCTCGGGGAACTCGGTGCCGAAGCCCTTGCGCGCCAGCGAGTGCACGCCGTCGCCCTTGCCCCAGGCGCCCTTCGGGTCCTTGAGCTTCTTCAGGTCGTAGTCGTTGTACGCCCAGTGCGGCGACCACAGCGGAACGACGATCGGCTGCTTCTTGGCGTACGCGCGCTTCAGCTCGGCCAGCATCGCCGGCGTGGAGCTGTCGACGACCTTGTACTCCTTGTCGAGGCCGTACTCCTTGAGGATCTTGCTCTTCAGCAGAGCCGTCTCACCGGCGCTGGACTCGATGCCGGTGATCTTGCCACCGAACTTGGAGCCCTGGCCCTTGAGGTCCTCGAGGGAGTCGATGCCCTTCATGTACGCGGGCACGGTCAGCTCCAGGGACGTCGGGCCGTACCAGGAGCCCAGGTCCTCGAGCTTGTCGCCGTACTTCTTCCAGTACTGGGCGTGCGTGGTCGGCAGCCAGGAGTCCGTCTCGAAGTCGACGCTGCCCTGGGCGAGCGAAGTGTAGAGCGGTCCGGCGTCGAACTGCTTGGCCTCGACCTCGAACCCGCGCTGCTCCAGGATCTCCTTCCACAGGAACGTGGAGGCGACGCCCTCGTCCCAGGGGATGTAGCCGATGGAGATCTTCTTGCCCTGGCCGACGTTCGAGCTGTCGCCGGAGGCCGTCGTCGACGAGGAGCCGCCGAAGATGCCCATGCCGCCCGCGACGAGCGCGAGGACCACGACACCGACCACGGCGACGGCCGGGCGGGGACGGTACGACCAGATCTTCAGGCCCTGCGCGGAGCGCACCTTGGCGAGCGCGCGGCGGCCGAGCGGCGAGACCTGCTGGCCGAGCGAGCTGGTCATGCGGTCGAGGTAGATCGCCAGGATGACGATCGAGATGCCGGACTCGGCGCCGAGGCCCACGTTCAGCTGGCCGATGGCCTCGTTGACCGCGCCACCGAGGCCGTCGGTGCCGACCATGCCCGCGATGGCGGCCATGGACAGACCCAGCATGATGACCTGGTTGACACCGGCCATGATCGTCGGCAGGGCGAGCGGCAGCTGGACGCGCAGCAGGGTGTTGCGCGGCGTCGTGCCGAACGCGTCGGCGGCCTCGACCAGTTCCTTGTCGACCTGCCGGATGCCCAGCTCGGTCATGCGCACGCCCGGGGGCAGCGCGAAGATCAGGGTCGCGACGATGCCGGCGGGCGCGCCGGAGCCGAAGAACAGGATGGCCGGGATCAGGTAGACCATCGCCGGCAGCGTCTGCATCAGGTCGAGGACCGGCCGGAAGAGGCCGCTGACCCGGTTCGACCGGGCCGCCCAGATGCCGAGCGGCACGGAGATGACCAGCGCGATGATCGTCGACACCAGGACGAGCGACAGCGTGAGCATCGCGTCGTCCCACAGTTCCAGGTTGTCGATGAACCAGAACCCGGCGAAGGTCAGCACACCCGCGGTCGTGCCGCGCAGCCAGAAGGCGATCACGGCGAAGATGCCGGCGAGCAGCAGCGGCTCGGGGGCCTGCAGTACGTCGCCGATGCCGGTGTAGAGGCCGTCGAAGACGTCCTTGAAGAAGTCGAAGAGCCAGGCCATGTGGTCGAGCATCCAGTCGACCACGTTGTTGACCCAGTTGCCGAAGGGGATCCTAGGCACCGGCGTTCACCTTCTCCACCGGGCCGTCGCCCTCGCCACGCGGCGTCGGGACGGCGTCCTTCGGTTCCTCGGCGAGGCCCGTGGCCGCGCCGTCGCTCTCGTGCCCGCTCTCCACGGACTTCATGGGCTCGCCCAGCACCGCGAGCAGCCGCTCGCGCGGGACGACACCGACGACCTCGCCGTCGTCGCCGGTCACGGCGACGGGTGTCTCGCTGGTCGCGCAGGGCGTGAACAGCTCGATGATCGGGGTGTCCTCGGTGACCGTGGCCGGGGCGTCGGCCGCCGTGTACCCCTTGCCGGGCGTGGCCATGATCGCGCCCGCGGTCAGCACGCGGGCCCGGTCGACGTCCTGGGTGAAGGACGCGACGTAGTCGTTGGCCGGGGTGACGAGGATGTCCTCGGCGCTGCCGATCTGGACGATGCGGCCGTCACGCATGACGGCGATGCGGTCGCCCAGGCGCATGGCCTCGTTCAGGTCGTGGGTGATGAAGACGATGGTCTTCTTCAGGGTCTTCTGCAGGTCGAGCAGCTGGTCCTGCATGTCGCGCCGGATCAGCGGGTCGAGCGCGCTGAACGACTCGTCCATGAGGAGCAGGTCGGCGTCGGTGGCCAGGGCGCGGGCAAGACCCACACGCTGCTGCATACCGCCGGACAGCTCGTCGGGGAAGGACTTCTCCCAGCCCTCCAGGCCCGCGAGACGCAGCGCCTCGGAGGCACGGGCCTCCCGCTCGACGCGGGGCACGCCCTGCACCTCGAGGCCGTACGCCGCGTTCTCCAGGACGGAGCGGTGCGGGAACAGCGCGAAGTGCTGGAAGACCATGCTGATCTTCTTCGAGCGGACCTCGCGCAGCTCACGGGACGACAGCTGCGTCAGATCCTCGCCGTCGAAACGGACGTGTCCCGCAGTGGGCTCCAGCAGTCCGTTCAGCATGCGCAGAAGGGTGGACTTGCCGGATCCCGACAGACCCATGACGACGAAGATCTGGCCGGGCTCAACGGTGAAGGAAGCGTCGATCACGGCGGCCGTGGTGCCGTCGGCGCGCAGTTCCTCACGGTCGGCTCCGCGACGGAGTGCCTCCACCGCCTCATCGGGTCGTCTGCCGAACACCTTGTACAGGTCTTCGGCTTCAAGCCTGGACACATACACCTCTCGGGTCGAACCAAGACGGCCCGCCTCCCCCGCCGGCGGGCCGTGGAGCGGTGCGGGGTCTGCCCGCCGGGCCGGTCAAACGTTCACTAGTTGAACGTGTGACTGGATTCGCTCCGGATCGGCGCCTGCCCGGGCTTATGCCGATCAAACAGAAGAGTGGCCCAGTTCACATTCCGTTCACGATCATCGACAGATCCCGCACAACCGGTGACTGTCGGTGCGGTGCGGCATGATGCGAGGCGTGACCCCAGAACCCACGGCCAACCAGCGCCTGATGCTGCTCGACACCGCGTCCCTGTACTTCCGGGCCTACTTCGGGGTGCCGGACTCCGTGAAGGCCCCGGACGGCACGCCGGTCAACGCCGTGCGCGGGCTGCTCGAATTCATCACCCGCCTCGTCCACGACCACCACCCGACCCATCTCGTGGCGTGCATGGACGCGGACTGGCGCCCCCAGTGGCGCGTCGACCTCATCCCCTCGTACAAGGCGCACCGCGTCGCCGAGGAGACGGCTGCCGGGACGCCGGACGAGGAGGAGATCCCCGACACGCTCTCCCCGCAGGTCCCGATCATCGAGGCCGTCCTGGACGCGGTGGGCATCGCGCGCGTGGGCGTCGAGGGGTACGAGGCGGACGACGTGATCGGCACGTTCACCGGCCGGGCCACGGGCCCGGTCGACATCGTCACCGGTGACCGCGACCTGTTCCAGCTGGTCGACGACAAGCTGGAGCGCCGCGTCCTCTACCCGATCAAGGGCGTCGGCACGCTGCAGATCACGGACGAGGACCTGCTGCGCGAGAAGTACGGCGTCGACGGCTCCGGCTACGCGGACATGGCGCTGCTGCGCGGCGATCCGAGCGACGGCCTCCCGGGCGTGCCCGGCATCGGCGAGAAGACGGCCGCGAAGCTGCTCGCGCAGTTCGGGGACCTGGCCGGGATCATGGCAGCGGTCGACGACCCGAAGGCCAAGCTGACACCGACCCAGCGCAAGCGGCTGGACGAGTCGCGCCCGTATCTGGCGGTGGCGCCGAAGGTGGTCCAGGTCGCGGGCGACGTCGCACTGCCCGCCGTCGGCACGGCCCTGCCGCGCGAGCCGCGCGACCCGGCCGCGGTCGACGCGCTGGCGGCCCGCTGGGGATTGACCGGATCCCTGCACCGACTCCTCACCACCCTCTCAGAATGAGGTGTTAACTTAGGTAAACCTAAGTTACGTAGTGATGGATCAAGGGAGACCGCACATGGCCGAGCGTCCCGCACGCAAGCCCCGCAAGGCCCGCGCCGCACAGGTCGTCCGCACCGAGCGGCTGTCCGAGCACATGCAGCGGGTGGTCCTCGGCGGGGACGGGCTGGCGGACTTCCCGGAGCTCGAACACACCGACCACTATGTGAAGTTGCTCTTCGCGCCGGCGGGTGTGACCTACGCCGAGCCGTTCGACGTCGAGCGGATCCGGGAGGAACTGCCGCGCGAGCAGTGGCCGGTGACCCGTACGTACACGGTGCGGGCCTGGGACCCGTCGGCACGCGAGCTGACCATCGACTTCGTGATCCACGGCGACGAGGGCCTGGCCGGACCGTGGGCGGCGACCGTCCAGCCGGGCGAGACGCTCCACTTCATGGGTCCGGGCGGCGCCTACGCGCCCGACCCCTCGGCCGACTGGCACCTCCTCGCCGGCGACGAGAGCGCGCTGCCCGCCGTGGCCGCGGCCGTGGAGGCCCTGCCGGCGGGAGCGCGGGCCCACGTCTTCGTGGAGATCGAGGGCCCCGAGGAGGAGCAGAAGATCGACTCCCCGGTCGAGATCACCTGGCTGCACCGCTCGGGCCGCCCCGTCGGCCAGGCGCTGATCGCGGCCGTCACCGAACTCGACTTCCCCGAGGGCCGGTTGCACGCCTTCGTGCACGGCGAGGCGGGCTTCGTGAAGGAGCTGCGCCGTCATCTGCGCGTGGACCGCCAGATCCCGCGCGAGGACCTCTCCATCTCCGGCTATTGGCGCCTCGGCCACAACGAGGACGGCTGGCAGGCGTCGAAGAGGGACTGGAACGCCCAGGTGGAAGCCGAGCAGGAGCCTCCGGCGGCGTCCTAGCGATATCTGCGGGGGCCCGCTGGTCCGTCGCCCTGCGCTGCACCCCAGCCCCGGGGCTCCGCCCCGGCCCCCGCTCCTCGATCGCCGACGGGGCTCGATCTGCGCAGCCCCCACCGGCGATCAGTCGCGTACGAGACGGGAGGGGCCGGTCTGGGTATGTGCGCGCGCAGCACAGCTCACGCGGTGACAAAGCGCGAAGCAGTCGGCGGGGCCATCAAGATGGCGAGCACGGACATGCCCAGGGCGGCCCCGTACCCACCCACACACCTGTCGGAGACAACGGAAAGCCGCCAACCAAGCCCCAGACGGCCACCGTCCCTTCACAGCGCATCCGGCCCACGAAGCCCCCGTACGCTGACCCCCGAGATGAGAAACCGCAGGCACCGCACCCCACCCTCCCCGCTCCCCCAACGCAACGGCATCGACCCCGTCCGCGTACGGATGCCGGCCGACGGCCCCTGGGACACCGTGCGGGACCACCTGCTGGCGCGCCTGGCCGCCGGAAACGGCGTGGTCGACGCGATGATCGCCGAGGGCCGGATCGTCGGACGGGACGGAACGCCCATCACCCCGGATACGCCCTACGAGCCGGGCGCCCACGTGTGGTTCCACCGGGACCTGCCCCCCGAGCCCCCCGTCCCGTTCGCCCTCGACATCGTGTACCGCGACGAGCACATCCTCGTCGCCGACAAACCCCACTTCCTCGCCACGACCCCCCGCGGCAGCCACGTCGCCGAGACCGCCCTGGCCCGCCTGCGACGCGATTCGGGAATCGAGTCCCTCGGCCCGGCACACCGCCTCGACCGCCTCACCGCCGGGCTCGTGCTCTTCGTCGTACAGCCACAGGAGCGAGGCGCGTACCAGACCCTGTTCCGGGACCGCCTGGTCGGCAAGGAGTACGAGGCAGTGGCCCCGTACGACCCGGCCGTGGAGCTCCCGGTCACCGCCCGCAGCCGTATCGAGAAGGAGCGGGGCGTGCTCACCGCCCACGAGGTGCCGGGCGGTGAGCCCAACGCCGAGAGCCGCATCGAACTGGTCGAGCGCAGAGACGGCCTGGGCCGGTACCGACTGACGCCGCACACCGGCCGCACCCACCAACTGCGCGTCCACATGACGGCCCTGGGCCTGCCGATCCTGGGCGACCCGCTCTACCCACGGATCATGGATCCCGTCGCACCCGACGACTTCCGCAGGCCCCTGCAACTGCTGGCGCGCACCCTGGAGTTCAGGGACCCGGTCACCGGCCGGGAGCACCGGTTCGTGAGCGAACGGCAGTTGGGGGCCTGGGAGTCGTACGGGGACTGGGATCAGTAGCCGCGCCACCACCGCAGGAACCGCTGCCAGGCACCGAGCCGCTGACGCGGCTCGACGGGCTCCTGACGGCCCCCCGCCCCCACGGCCGAGCCCGAAACAGGAGCGGACGCAGGCACAGAAGCAGCCGCAGCCGAAGAAGCAGCCGAAGAAGCAGAGGCGGAGGCGGAAGCAGAGGTAGAGGCAGAAGCACCCCCCGCCCCAGGCCCCCCCGACGACACATGCCAGTCAGGCCGCTGCGGCGGCACCATGCTCGGCTTGCTGATGACGTCCTGCTGCGACCGCGGCGTGAACGACACCGGCAGCGCGACGAGATGCTGCGAAAGAATCGTCGAGCGCCACTTCAACTCGCTCTCGGCGATGGAGAGTTCGGCATCGGGCAGCCGCATCAGGAACGCGTCGACACCGATGTCGGCGATGGCGCGCCCGATGTCCTGCCCGGGGCACTCGTGCGGCCCGCCGCCGAAGGCGAGGTGCGAGCGGTTGCCCATCATGTGCGCGCCCGGATCGGGCCGCACGGCCGGGTCGACGTTCCCCGGCGCGATGCCGAAGATGAGGCCGTCGCCGGCCCGGATCTGCTGCCCGCCGAGCTCGGTGTCGACCTTGGCGAAGTAGCCGACCATGGCGCTGAAGGGCGGCTCGTCCCACAGCGACTGCTCGACCGCCTCGGGCACGGTCATCTGACCGCCGTTGAGCTGGGCACGGAAGCGCGGGTCGGTGAGCACGGTGCGCAGCACGTTGGCGATGAGGTTGGCCGTGCCCTCGTACGCGGCGATGAGCACCAGCCGCAGGTGCTGGCCGACCTCGTCGTCGGTGAGGGCGGCGGGCGCGGCGATGAGGCGGCTGGTGAAGTCGTCCTCGGGGGCGGCCCGGCGGCGCGCGGTGAGCTCCATCAGGGCGCCCATGATGAACTCGTTGCTGGCGATCGCCGTCTCGGTGCCCTTGATCATGTCGCGGGCGGCCTGCACGAACCGCTCGCTGTAGACCTCCGGGGCACCGAGGATCTCCAGCATCACCATCATCGGCAGATGCTCGGCGAACTCGCTGACGACCTCGCACTCGCCGCGCTCGGAGAACCGGTTGATGATCTCCTGGGTCGCCTTGTTGATGGAGCGGCGCAGGCTCCGGTGGTCGATGATCTCCAGGGCCTCGTTGACCGCGCCGCGCAGCCGCAGCTGCTCGGCGCCCTCGGTCATGGAGGTGATCGGCTGCCAGCTGAACACGGGCGCGAGCGGGTGGGTCGGCTTGACCGTGCCGTTCTTGAGGGCGGTCCAGTTGCGGGAGTCCCGGTTGTACTGGGACGTGGCGCGGACCATGTGCAGGTTCTCGCTGTGGCCGAGCACCGCCCACATGCGGACGTCGTCGTGGATCAGCACGGGGGCGACCGAGCCGTGTTCGGCACGCAGCTTCTCGTAGACACCGGCGAGGTCCGCGTCGGCCTCGGGCCCGTAGAGCCGGCGCATCCCGTCCGGACCGAGGGCGTGGGCGGGGCAGCCCGGCGGCGGGGCGGACGAGGGATCTGCGAAGGCGGCGTCGAATCCGCTGGACGGCTGGGAGGGATGGGAGGGAGACGTCACGGTGTTCGCTCCGGTCATGAGATGAACTGGTACGTGAACAACGGAAGTGGCGAAGGCGGCACAGGCCGCTGCCCGCTCAGGCGCGGTGCAGAGCCATCTCGTGCAGATACCGCATGAGGGTCATGAGGACGTCGCGGCTGGAGGCCCGACGGCGCGCGTCGCACTCGATGATCGGCACGTGGGCGTCGAGGTCGAGGGCGTTGCGCAGTTCCTCGGTGGGGTAGCGCGGCCCGTCCGGGAAGGCGTTGTTGGCGATGACGAACGGGACGCCCCGCTCCTCCAGGCGGCCGATCACATCGAAGCTGACCTCGAGGCGGCGGGTGTCGATGAGCACGACGGCGCCGAGCGCGCCCTCGAACAGGCCGTTCCACAGGAACCAGAAGCGCTCCTGGCCGGGCGTCCCGAAGAGATAGAGGACGAGCTCGTCGGTGATGCTGATGCGCCCGAAGTCCATGGCCACGGTGGTGGCGGTCTTGGTGTCCGAGCCGTAGTTGTCGTCGACGCCGATGCCCGCCTGCGTCATGGTCTCCTCGGTGGTGAGCGGGCGGATCTCGCTGACGGAGCCCACCATCGTCGTCTTGCCGACGCCGAAGCCGCCCACGATGACGATCTTCACGGCGGAGGTGACCGTCTCGGGCATCCGGTCCTCGGCCCGCGGGCCGGGGATGTGCACGCTGCCGACCGCCATGTCCGTGGCGCCGGTGGCGTCAGAGCTTCTGTAGTCCATGCATCACCGCTTCGAGGAGGGAACGGTCCGCGACGGCGCCACGGATCACCGGTGCGCGCGCCTGGACCAGTTCGGCCGCGAGGAGTTCGCCGAGCAGCACGGTGACCACGCTGAACGGCAGGCTGAGGTAGGCCGAGATCTCGGCCGTGGACAGGGGCGACCGGCACATGCGCAGGACGGCGGCCTGTTCGGGGGGCGCGGAGACCGGCGGGTCGGCGCGCGCCACGATCAGGGTGACCAGATCGAGGGGCGCGCGCTCGGTGCCGTCGGTGCCGCCGGTGATGACGTAGAGCCGCTCGAGATCCTTGGGGTCCTGCGCGGAACGGCGCTCGCGTTGCGGGGGTGGTTCCGGTTCTCGGAACGGGGGTTCGGGAGGGCGCGGAGTCATACGGTCTGGCCGTTGCGTCGGGGCGGGCTGGTCAGGTGGGCGCCGATCCGGATGACGAGGTCGCGCATCTGGTGGCTGATGAGGCCCGCGTCGACGTACGGATCGGCGAGGACGGCCAGGTACGCGCCCTTGCCCGCGGCCATCAGATAGAAGAAGCCGCCGTCGACCTCGATGATGACCATGTTCATCTTGCCGTTGCTCTCCGGGATCTCGGAGGCGACGGCGGAGGCGAGGGACTGAAGTCCCGCGCAGGCAGCGGCGATCCGGTCGGCGCCGTCGGGGTCCCCGCCGAACCGGGCGATGCGCAGACCGTCGGCGGAGAGCACCACCACCTGGCGCACATTGGGCACGCCGTCGGCGAGCTCCTTGAGCATCCAGTCGAAGTTGGCGCGTTGCTGGATCACTGGTGGTCTCCCTCGTCGACCTGCTGGTAGTACGCGTCGTCGTGCGGCTTGTCCGCTCCCGGGCCCGGTTCGCCGGTCCCGTCGGGCTTGAGGCCGTTCATGAACGCCTCGACCCACAGGCCGGGTTCGGGCTGGGCCGGCTTGTCGTGCTCCGGCTCCACGGACGGCCCGGGCACGGGGGCTGCGGGTGGCGCAGCGGCCGCCGGGCCGGATCCGGGCGGCGGCATCGTCAGGTCGGGGTTGCGCGGCGTCACGATGATCTGGTTCTCGATGATCTTCGTGTCGACTTTCCTGCGGCGTTGCGGCAGCCCGTTGGCCCGCCATTCGGTGACCACGGGTTCGTCGTCCTCCCTCGCCGCGACGAGCGGGGCGGAGGGGCGCGGTCCCGTGGTGGGGCGACGCGTCTTCTTCAGCCGCGGCTCTTCCTTGATCGGTACGCCGTTGTGGTCGACGCGCGGCACGGCGGTGGCGCCGATGCCGTGGGCGAGGCCGGGCGCGGGCTGGGTGCTCATCATGTCGCGCGGGACGACGAGCACGGCGCGTACGCCGCCGTAGGCGGACTGGCGCAGCGAGATCTGCATGTCGTACATCGCGCAGAGCCGGCCGACGATGGCGAGGCCGAGGCGCGGGTTCTCGCCGAGGTCGTTGAGGTCGACGCCGGCCTTGGCCTTGTCGAGCATCCGCTCGGCCCTGGTGCGCTGTTCCTCGCCGAGGCTGACGCCGCCGTCCTCGATCTCGATGGCGATGCCGGTCTGCACCTCGACGGCGGTGACGTGCACCCGGGTCTGCGGCGGCGAGTAGCGGGTGGCGTTGTCGAGGAGTTCGGCGCAGGCGTGGATGAGGGGCTCGACGGAGATGCCCTTGATGGCCACGTCGCAGATCGCGTGCAGATCGATGCGCGGGTACTCGAGGATGCGCGACATGGCGCCGCGCAGCACGCTGTAGAGCTTGACGGGCTTGGGCCACTGGCGGCCGGGGCGGGCGCCGCCGAGGACGGTGACGGAGTCGGCGAGGCGGCCGATCAGGGCGGTGCCGTGGTCGATGCGCAGGAGGTCGTCGAAGACCTCGGGGTTGCGGCCGTGGTCCTCTTCCATCTCGCGGAGTTCCTGGGCCTGTTTGTGCACGATGGCCTGGACGCGGCGGGCGATGGAGACGAAGGCGCGCTGCGCGGCGTCGCGCATGGCCTCCTCGCGGTCGATCTCCTTGAGGGCCAGGCGCAGGAGTTCACGCTCGCCCGGGGTGGTGTCGCGGAAGGCGGGGTCGGAGTCGCAGGTGTTGCGGACGGCGTCCTTGGGGTTGTCGCCGGTGCGCATCCGGTACAGGGCGTGCGGCAGGACTTCCTTGGCGACGCGCATCGTCCGCTGTTCCTGGGCGGCGATGTGCGCCTCCAGTTCGGCGACGTGGCGCGTGTACTGGGCGCGCAGGCCCCGGACGACACGACCGCGCCGGACGGCCTCGGCCGCGACGGCGATCACCAAGAGCGTGCCGAGCGCGCCGCACAGGGTGACGGCGACGCGCGCGGGCTCCGTGACCAGGGCGACGGCCGCTCCGGTGGCGGCGGCCATGACCATGGCGGGCAGCAACAGCACGCGTGTGTAGGGGACTTCTCGGCCACCGGGAGGCGATTGAACACTCACCATGTATGCCCTCTGAAACGGTCGGGTCGGGGAAGTTTGCGATGGTTCGTCGCGCTTCGTTCGGGGGGTCAAAGCGAACCATCGGCGCATGGGGGAACAAGCGACCGAATCCATCTCAACTCGGTGCGCTGCGGGCGAGCTTAGTCCGACCGGATCATCGCCGAGTCATATTCAGCAAGCCCCTGAAATACCTCCCGTCGCAGGCATACACTCGCTCCCATTTACACGCTCAGCTCCGATTCGCACACATGGAGTGAGGGCGTCCGGCTGTCCGAACCGACCCGGCTCGGCGGCGAAAAGGGGTGGTTGACGTTTCACGCGCCGCCCTGTTCCACTGAGCACATGCGCCCTCAGCTGCGGCTGGTCACCCGCGACCACATCGACTTCGGTCGGGTGTGGTCGGCGGCGTGTTGCGTCTGACGACGATCAGGCCGACCCACTGACCCGTTCCCGCAGCACAACAGAAGAGGCGTATCCCCATGCCCGTAGAGTTCCTCGGCATAGCCGCGACCAACGAAGGCTCCGAAGTCACCGCGCGCTCCGGCGCGTCCTTCGACAAGGACTACACCCTGCGGCTCGCCCGCGCCCACGAGGAGTACGGCTGGGACCGGATCCTCTTCGCGTACGGCTCCGGCTCCCCCGACCCGTCCCCCGCGGCCGCCTTCATCGCGGCGCGCACCGAGAAGATCCGGATCCTGGTGGCGCACCGCCCGAACGTCTCGTACCCGACGTTCGCCGCGAAGACCTTCGCCACGCTGGACCGGATCAGCGACGGCCGGCTCGCGGTCCACTTCATCACGGGTGGCAACGACCACGAGCAGCAGCGCGAGGGCGACTTCCTCACCAAGGACGAGCGCTACGCCCGCACCCGTGAGGCGATCCAGATCATCAAGAAGGCGTGGACGTCGCACGAGCCGTTCGACCACGAGGGCACGCACTACCGCTTCCACGACTTCGTGAGCGACACCTTCCCGGTCCAACAGCCGCACCCGCTGGTCTCGTTCGGCGGTTCCTCGCCCGCGGCGTACGCGGCGGGCGGCGCGGAGGCCGACATCTACTGCCTGTGGGGCGAGCCCCTCGCCGAGACCGCCGAGCAGATCGAGTCGGTCAAGGCGGCGGCGAAGGCGGCGGGCCGCACGGACGTGCCCCGCATCCAGGTCGCGTTCCGCCCGATCATCGCGCCGACGGAGGAACTGGCCTGGGAGAAGGCCCATGCGACGCTGGCCCGCATCAAGGCCCGCAAGGCGGGCAGTCCGCTCTCCCGCCGCCATCCGCTGAAGAACCCGGAGAACGCGGGTTCGCAGCGGCTTCTCGCGGCGGCGTCCCAGGGCGAGCGCCACGACCGCGCCCTGTGGACCCCCACGGCGACGGAGACCGGCGGCGCGGGCAACTCGACGGCTCTCGTCGGCACCCCGGAGACCGTGGCCCAGGCCCTCCTGGACTACTACGACCTGGGGGTGGAGATCCTCTCGGCCCGTGGCTACGACCTGCTCGACGACGCGATCGACTTCGGCCGCCACGTGATCCCGATCGTCCGCGAGGAGGTCGCGAAGCGGGACGCGTCCCGCGCGGCGGCATGATCCTGCGGGGCCCGGCCGGTGCCGGGCCCCGGTCGGGTCTCAGCCCAGCGACGAGTAGGCGACCACTCCGCGCAGCAGGCCGTCCACGGCCTTGCGCGCGTTGCGGGCGACCGTCGACGAACCGTCGTGGGGCGCCGCCGCCGCGATCTGCCCCAGCACGTCGATGACCTGCTTGCACCACCGGACGAAGTCGCCGGCCGGCATCTCCGCCTCCCGCAGCACCTCGTCCAGGCCCTTGCCGGAGGCCCACTGGTACGCGGCCCAGGCGAACCCGAGATCGGGTTCGCGCTGGCCGACGCCCTCGGCCTGGTTGATCCGGAACTCCTCTTCCAGGGCGTCGAGCCGGCCCCAGATCCGCACCATCTCGCCGAGCGCGGCCTTCGCCTTGCCGGACGGCACCTTCGGCGCGAGCGCGTCGTCCGCGACCCGCGCCTCGAACACCAACGCCGAGACGCACGCGGCGAGTTCGGCCGGGTTCAGGTCCTCCCAGACGCCGTCGCGCAGGCACTCACTGGCCAGCAGATCGAGCTCGCCGTAGAGCCGCGCGAGCCGCTTGCCGTGCTCGGTGACCTCGTCGCCGCGCAGATAGTCCATCTCGGTCAGCAGCTTCACGATGCGGTCGAAGGTCCGCGCGATCGTGTTCGTCCGCCCCTCGATCCGCCGCTCCAGCTGCACGGTGTCCCGCCGCAGCCGGTGGTAGCGCTCGGCCCAGCGGGCGTGGTCCTCACGCTCGGAGCAGCCGTGGCAGGGGTGGGCCCGCAGCTCGGCCCGCAGCCGCGCGATCTCCCGGTCGTCGGCGGCCGCCGCGCGCCCCTTCTTGTGCCGGTCGGGCACGATGTGCCCGGCCTTGGTGCGCAGCGCGGACGCGAGATCGCGCCGGGACTGCGGCGAGCGCGGGTTGAACGACTTCGGGATCCGCATCCGCTCCAGCGCCTCCACGGGCACCGGGAAGTCGATCGAGGCGAGCCGCTTGACCTGCCGCTCCGCGGTCAGCACGAGGGGACGCGGACCGTCGTGGTGCTCGAATCCGCGGTGCCCGTTGGACCGCCCGGCCGGCAGCCCGGGGTCCAGGACGAGCGCGAGGCCCGCGAACTTGCCCGTCGGTACGTGGATGACGTCGCCCGGCTTGAGCTTCTCCAGCGCCGCCGCGGCCTGAGCCCGGCGCTGGGCCGCGCCCTGCTTGGCCAGCTCCGTCTCGCGGTCCTTGAGGTCGCGCCGCAGTCGCGCGTACTCGTCGAAGTCCCCGAGGTGGCAGGTCATGGACTCCTTGTAGCCCTCGAGCCCTTCCTCGTTCCTCTGCACCTGCCGCGAGATCCCGACCACCGACTTGTCGGCCTGGAACTGCGCGAACGAGGTCTCGAGCAGCTCGCGCGAGCGGTGCCGGCCGAACTGCTCGACCAGGTTCACCGCCATGTTGTACGAGGGCTTGAAGCTGGACTTCAGCGGATACGTGCGCGTGCCCGCGAGTCCCGCGAGGTGCTCCGGGCTGAAGCCGCGCTGCCACAGCACGACGGCATGCCCCTCGACGTCGATGCCGCGCCGGCCCGCACGTCCCGTCAGCTGGGTGTACTCACCGGGTGTGATGTCGGCGTGCTGCTCCCCGTTCCACTTGACGAGCTTCTCCAGCACCACCGATCTGGCGGGCATGTTGATACCGAGGGCCAGCGTCTCCGTGGCGAAGACGGCCTTCACCAGGCCCCGCACGAACAGCTCCTCGACGACCTCCTTGAAGGTCGGCAGCATGCCCGCGTGGTGGGCGGCGATGCCCCGCTCCAGCCCTTCGAGCCACTCGTAGTAGCCGAGGACGTGCAGGTCCTCGTCCGGAATGGACGCGGTCCGCTCCTCGACGATCTCGCGGACCGTGGCCCGCGCCTCCTCGTCGTTCAGCCGCAGCCCGGCGTACAGGCACTGCTGCACCGCCGCCTCGCACGCGGCGCGGCTGAAGATGAACGTGATGGCCGGCAGCAGCCCCTCGGAGTCGAGCCGCTCGATGACTTCGGGACGGCCCGGTGTCCAGATCCGGGAGCGCTGACGCCGCTCCCGCTCCCGGTCGGCCTCCCGCATGTTCCGCCCGCGCCGACGGTCCTGGTACGAAGGACGGCTCGCCTCCATGCGCGCCATCCGCGTCAGGTCGGGGTTGACGGCCTTCTTGTGGCCCTCACCCTCCTCGAAGAGGTCGTACATCCTGCGCCCGGCGAGCACGTGCTGGAACAGCGGCACGGGCCGGTGCTCGGAGACGATCACCTCGGTGTCGCCGCGCACCGTGTCGAGCCAGTCGCCGAACTCCTCGGCGTTCGACACCGTCGCCGACAGCGAGACGAGCGTGACCGACTCCTGGAGGTGGATGATCACCTCTTCCCATACGGCGCCGCGGAAGCGGTCGGAGAGGTAGTGCACCTCGTCCATGACCACATAGCCGAGATTGAGCAGCGACTGGGAGCCCGCGTACAGCATGTTGCGCAGCACCTCGGTGGTCATCACGACCACGGGCGCGTCACTGTTCACACTGTTGTCGCCGGTCAGCAGGCCGACCTTGTCGGCGCCGTAGCGCTTGGCGAGGTCCTGGTACTTCTGGTTCGACAGCGCCTTGATGGGTGTCGTGTAGAAGCACTTCTTGCCCTGCTGGAGGGCGAGGTGCACGGCGAACTCGCCGACGATCGTCTTGCCGGAGCCGGTGGGTGCGGCCACCAGAACGCCCTTGCCCGCCTCGAGCGCCTGACACGCCTCGATCTGGAAGGGGTCGAGGCCGAAGTCGTACATCTCGCGGAAGGAAGCGAGCGCGGTGGCCTGCTCGGCGGCCCGCTGACGGGCTGCCGCATACCGCTCGGCCGGTGAGAGGTCCTCTGTCATCGTGCTTTCGAGCCTACCGGCCACCACTGACATCGGACGATCATTATCCGGTAAGGACGCGGACCGCCCCCGGCACACACTCGGCGACCAGCGGAAGCGGCCCGACCGGTTCGCCGTCCGCGTATCCCGTGATGTCGTCCGCCGCCAGCTCCACCCGGGCCGCACGGAACACGCTCACCACAGGGTGGGTGAGATGCGTGCCCTTGTAGACGCGCGGGAACACCCGCAGCAGCGTCGTACGGGAGCAGTCCCCGACCACGGTGACGTCGAACAGTCCGTCGCTCATGTCGGCGTCGGCGCAGATCCGCATGCCGCCCCCGTACGAGGTGCCGTTGCCGACGGCGACGAGGGTCGCGGCGATCTCGCGCACGGAGCCGTCGTCGAGCGTCAGACGGAAGGGCACCGGCTTGAAGGCGGCCAGCTCCGCGACGATCGCCAGGTCGTACTTGAACCGGCCGAGGGGCAGCCGCATACGGTTGCCGCGGTCGTTGACCCGGGAGTCGAAGCCGGAGGCGAGGACGGTGCCGAACCAGTGGTCGCCGATCCGCCCCAGGTCGATGTCGCGGATCATCGAACCCTTGAGGGCCTCGGCGACGAGCGCGCCCGCCGCGGCCGGCTCGCGCACGGGCAGTCCGAGGGAGCGCGCGAAGTCGTTGCCGGTGCCGACGGCGACCACGCCGAGCGGGGTGCGGGTGCCGGCGACGGCCTGCAGGGCGAGGTTCACCAGCCCGTCCCCGCCGACGGCGACCAGGGCTCCGGTCCCCCGGGAGACCGCCGCACGCGCGCGTACCAGCGCGTCGGCGGCGTCCTCCCCGATGACGGTACGCACGGAGAAGCCGGCCGCCCGCAACGCGGAAGCGGCCGGCTGCGCAGCACCTGCGCCCCGGCCGCGTCCCGCGGTGGGATTGACGAAGAGGGTGATGTCGCTGCTCACGGGCCGGACCTTAACAACTGCCCGACCACGAGCAGGGGTTGCCTCAGGTCACATCGTCGTAACCGTTGATCCGGTCGTTCTCGCCCGTCGACTGCTCGGGCAGGGCCCGGCTGGCCGACACCGTCTCCACGTCGCCGATGTCCTCGGGCGTGAGGTCGAGGTCGGAGGCCTCGTCGTCGCCCGGTCCCGCTTCCGCGAGGCGCCGCTTACGACGGTCGTTCAGCAGGGAGAAGGCGGTCGCCGCGAAGTACAGGACCCAGATCGGCCCGGCGAGGGCCAGCATCGTGAGGGGGTCCGTACTGGGCGTGGCCACCGCGGCGAACACGGTGATGCCCATGATCATGCCGCGCCACCAGCCGAGCATCCGCT
The DNA here is from genome assembly GCF_053891275.1 of Streptomyces sp. YJ-C3. Lineage (NCBI taxonomy): Bacteria > Bacillati > Actinomycetota > Actinomycetes > Kitasatosporales > Streptomycetaceae > Streptomyces > Streptomyces sp. YJ-C3. The sequence continues at coordinate 6,193,615 of NZ_CM132685.1, forward strand.
TGCCGGTGATCACGCCCGTGAGGTTGAGCATGACCAGGAGCAGCGGCAGCTCGAAGGAGAGTCCGAAGACGATCACCATGCGGGTGATCAGGTCGAGCAGCTCGTCCAGCGGCAGCTGGTTGTCGATGTTCGCGGGCGAGAAGTCCAGCAGCACGCGCGCCATGGTCGGCAGCGTCTTGTACGCGAAGAAGGCGCCACCGAGGAAGAGCGGCACGCCGGTCGCGACGAACGCGGTCGCGTACTTCTTCTCGTGCTTGTGCAGACCGGGGGCGATGAAGCCCCACAGCTGGTACAGCCAGATCGGCGACGCCCCGACGACACCGGCCATCAGCGACACCTTCAGCGCGAGCGTGAAGGGCGTGATCAGGCCGTTGAGCACGATGCGGGCGCACTGCTCGTTGGCGTCCTTGTTGTCGGCGGCGCGGGCCGTGAGCTCCGAGAAGGTCTTGTCACAACCGACCGAGTCCAGCACCGGGTTCGTGAAGAACTCGATGATGTCCTTGTAGTAGAAGGCAGCGACGATCGTCACGACGAGGATGGCCAGGACGGCCTTCCCGAGCCGGTTGCGAAGCTCACGCAGGTGCTCCGCGAGCGGCATCCGCCCCTCGGGGTCCTTCTCCTGCTTGCGGGCAGACTTGAGCAACCCACGTCCTCATCTCGTGCGGCAGGCCGCCTGACAGGGGCGGCCTTCGATCAGCTCTTGATCAGCTCTGCGTCGTCTGGTTGGTCGACTCGGACACGGGACGCGAGCTGGTCACGTCGCCCGGGGCGGCCTGGATGGTGCGCTGGGCCGGCGGCTGCTGGTCGTCCTTCTTCGGCGGGTCCGAGGGAGCGGCATCCTTGTTGCCACCCTCACTCTTCATGGCCTTGGCCTCGCTCTTGAGGATGCGGGCCGACTTGCCGAGCGAGCGCGCCATGTCCGGGAGCTTCTTCGCGCCGAACAGGAGGAGGATGACCACGAGCAGGATGATCAACTCGGGGGCGCCGATCTTTCCACCGAACATATGCGTTTACCTTCTCACTGAGGCGGCAGGGGCGGGACTGCCGGTACCGGTCGGACTTCGGACTGTTGTCCGACCACCGTGCTGGCAGCGATCGTATCCCGTGGGGGTGAACACGGGGCAATCCCTGTGCGTACTCCCAGTTGCGGCCCGCGCCTCACTCCCGGGCCGCGTAAGCGAGCGTACCCGCCGAACCTGGCAGACGGACAGGCCACAGCGGTAAAGCGCTTTCCATCCCTCCCCGCAGGTCACGGCGAGGAGGTCAGAGGGCTTCACCGCCGGCCTTCGCCACGGTGACCGCGGCCCGCTCCAGTTCCTCGGCGGCGCGATTGATCTGCTGTGTGGTGTCGGCGACTTGACGCCCGAGGCGCTGTGCCTCGACGAACACCTTGATCGCGAGGACGGCCAGCACGGCAAGCCCCACGAAACCCACAGCCACGGCCAGCATCGCCCAGAACATGCGCCGAGCCTAGACGGTCTGGTGGAGGCGGAGCGTGCGCACCCCGCCGCCCGTGAGGAGTTCGACGATGCGCTCACCGGCGGGCTTGCGCACCGCGGCGTCGCACTCGGGGCAGGTGAAGGAGTAGAAGGTGGTCCTGCGGCTCGCGCCGATCGCCAACCGGATCGCTGTCGCGGCCAGTTCGAAGCGGGCGCGGCAGTCCGGGCAGGCAGCCTTGAAGACGACGGGCGCCGGGGCGGCGACCGTGGCGGACATCGTGGCGATATCAGTGAAACCGGCCACATGAGTCATTTCGACCACCTCGCACCTTTCATCCGTTCTGCGCCATGTATCCCGGAGAGCGTGTCCGACTGCCTCACGCTCCCTCACGCGGCCCCGTCGTACGCGGCCAGCGCCTGCCGCGCCGCGTCCCGCGCGCTCACGGCCAGCTCGGCCGGTGCCACGATGTGCCCGTCCCGGCCGAGCCGCAGCGCGAGCCGGCGGAGCGAGGAGGGGTCGGGCGTGCGCAGCGTGATCCGCAGACCACCGTCCGCCAGCTCCTCGGCGCTGTCGTGCGGGTAGTACTCGGCCACCCAGCGCCCGCCGGGTCCGACCTCGACGACGACCTCCGGGTCCTCGGCCGCGGGCTGCACGAGTCCCTCGGAGAGATCACGCAGCTCCACCTCGGGCGGTGCCGCGGCCTCGTCCAGGATCCGGATCTCGGCGACCCGGTCGAGCCGGAACGTGCGCCGCGCCTCGGACCTGCGGCACCACGCCTCTACGTAGGTGTGACCGACGCTGACCAGGCGGATCGGGTCGATCTCCCGCTCGGTGACCTCGTCGCGCGCGGGCGAGTAGTAGCGGATCCACAGGCGGCGGCGCTCGGAGATCGCACGGTCGACGTCGGCGAAGACACCGCCTTCGGACTCGAAGGTGACGTTCAGGCGGGCGCTCGCGCTCGCCACCTCGCCGGCCGCCGCCTCCAGTTTCGCGGTGGCGCGCAGCAGCGCGAGCCGGTCGCTCTCGCGCAGCCCCGGCAGCGTGGCCACCGCGCGCGCCGCCACCAGCAGCGCGGTCGCCTCGTCGGCGGCGATGCGCAGCGGCTCGGCGACGTCGTCGGGGTTGTGCCACCAGATGCGGTCGCCGTCGGTGTCGATGTCGAGCAGGTCGCCGCCGCGGAAGCTCGTGCCGCACAGGGGCAGCACGTCCAGGTCGGAGATCAGCTCGTCCTCGGTGATGCCGAAGGCGCGGGCGACGTCCTCGACGCGGGCGCCCGGGCGCTCACGCAGATACGTCACCAGCGACAGCATCCGCCGGGTCTGGTCGATGGCGTTGGCAGCCATGCTCGTCCGTGCTCCCCTCAGTCCCGCGCTCAGCCCTTGGCCACGGCGCGCAGCCGGTCCACGACATCGGCCCGCAGCTCGGCGGGCTCGAGGACGACCACGTCGGGGCCGAACTCCACGAGCCAGGCGTCGAGCCCGTGCCCGTACGGGATCTCCAACTCGTCCCAGCCCTCGCCCCGTTCCCGTACGGCGACGGCCTTGGCGCGCAGCGGGTAGCCAGCGCCCGTGCGCAGCCGGATCAGCGCGGAGCGCGTGGCGCTCTCCCCCGCCCAGCTCGCGACGGTCTCCCGCACGGTCACCACGTCCGGCACCGGCGCCGTGAAACGGCCGGCGCGGGAGCGGACCTTGCCGGTGATCCGGGAGAGCCGGAAGACCCGCTCGGCCTGCCGGTCGCGGTCCCAGCCCGCCAGGTACCAGTGGCCGCGCCAGCACTCCAGGGCCCACGGCTCGACGTGCCGGGGCTCGGGCCGGGCCGCGGTGGCCTTGCGGTAGTCGAAGACGACGGGGCGGCGGTCGCGGCAGGCCAGCATCAGCGGCTCGAAGGACGCCTCGTGCACGGGGATCCGGGGTTCCAGCGCGCTGTGGGCCTCGTACGGGTCCACGTCCTCGGGCATCCCGGCAGCGCGCAGCTTCTGCAGGGCGCCGCTGGCGGCCCCGGCGAGGCGGGCCTGCTGCCAGACCTTCGCGGCGAGACCGAGGGCCGCGGCCTCCTCGGCGTCGAGCGTGACCGGGGGCAGCCGGTTGCTGTCGCGGCGGGCGAGATAGCCGACCTCGCCGTCCAGGTTCTCCACGGTCTCGATGACCAGGCCGAGCTCGCGCAGGTCGTCCTTGTCACGCTCGAACATCCGGTTGAAGGAGTCGTCGTTGCCGGCTTCCAGGTAGGCCTCGATGGACCCCCGCAGCTCGCGCTTGCTGAGCGGACGCCGGGTCCCGAGCAGGCACAGCGCCAGATTCATCAGCCGCTCGGCCTTGGCAATGGCCATCGACGCCCTTTCCTCATGTGGCTCCCGACCGTTGACCGTACCGCCCCCGGGTGTCGTGGCAAAAGCCGAGGGCCCATGCCAACAGGCATGGGCCCAGGGATGACCGCTTGCGGTCGTTGTCTGACGATCTCAGACGGAGATCAGGTCACAGACGAAGATCAGCGTCTCGCCGGGGGCGATACGGCCACCGCCGGCGCCACGCTCGCCGTAGGCGAGGTGCGCGGGGATGGTCAGCTTGCGACGGCCGCCGACCTTCATGCCCTGGACGCCCTTGTCCCAGCCCTGGATGACCTGGCCGGCACCGAGCTGGAACTCCAGCGGGTTGCCGCGGTTCCACGAGGCGTCGAACTCCTCACCGGAGGAGAAGGACACACCCACGTAGTGGACCTTGACGAAGTCCCCGGCCTTGGCCTCGGCACCGTCGCCCTCCCAGATGTCCACGATCTCCAGGTCAGTGGGGACCGGACCGTCCGGGAAATCGATCTCGGGCTTGTCGATGTTCACGAGAAGTGCTCCTGCTTGTTGGCGGTTGGGCAACCGGGACAGTCTGCCATTTCTCCGGCGGTCAGTGCGCGGAGAGGATGTCGACCACGAAGACGAGCGTCGAGTTGGCCGGCAGGGTCTTGCCCTTGGCCTGCTTGCCGTACGCCTGGTCGGCCGGGATCACCAGGAGCACCCGGTCACCGATGTGCTTGCCGACGATGCCGGTGTCCCAGCCCTTGATGACCTGGCCCTTGCCGATGACGGTCTGGAACGGCTGGCCGGTGTTGTAGGACGAGTCGAACAGCTCGGCCTTGTCCTTGCCCTCGTTGGGCTTCCAGGCGGCACCGCTGTACTGCATGCTGACCGTCTGGCCGCTCTTGACCTCGGCGCCCTTGCCCTGGATCAGGACCTTGTCGACGAGGTCCTTGGGCGGGTCGTTCTTCGGGACGGAGATCTTCGCGGGCGCCGGCTGGTCGGCGTTGATCTGCGGCAGGTCCGACGGGATGGCCGACTGCTTGGCCGCGGAGTCCCGGACGACCTTGCCGATGTCCATGGCGAAGACGAGCGTGTCCGAGCCGGAGATGCCGACCTGCGGGTTGCCCTGGCTGCCGAAGCCCGCGGCCGGCGGCGCCACGACGAGGACCCGGCTGCCCTCCTTCTGCCCGAGCACGGACTGCGCGAAGGCCGGGAGCTGGCCCTCGCCGCCCGCGGTCACCATCTGGTCGCCGCCGCCCTGCGCCCCGTACGTGGTGCCGAGGTCCTTGCCGCCCTTCCAGAGCTTGCCGGTGAAGTTCATCGACACCAGGTCGTTCTTCTTCACCTCGGCGCCGCTGCCCTCGGAGAGCGTGTGCACGACGAACTTGCCGCTCGGGTCGCCCTTGGGCAGCTTGATCGTCGCCTTCTTGCCGACGGCGCCGCTCACCTCGGGCATCGGGTCGGCGGTGTCGACCGCCTTGGGCACGTCAGCAGCCTTGGGCGCCGCGGACGAGGACTCCGCCTTGTCCGTCGCGTCCTTCTTGCCGTCGTCGCTGCCGCAGGCCGTCGCGGTCAGCGCCAGTGCCGGCACGATCAGTAGAGCTGCAAGTCGGCGTCGCACAGTGATCCTCAAGTCGCTCGAGTACAGTCCGGCCACTCTAGGCCCTCGCACAGCTTTTCCAAGGACGGCCGAAGGCCCCGTACGAATGATTCGTACGGGGCCCTTCAAAGGATTGCTCGACCGTCGGACTACATTCCGGCGATCAGCTTCTCCACCCGGTCGTCCACGCTGCGGAACGGGTCCTTGCACAGCACCGTGCGCTGCGCCTGGTCGTTCAGCTTCAGGTGCACCCAGTCGACCGTGAAGTCACGGCGCTGCTCCTGGGCCCGGCGGATGAAGTCGCCGCGCAGCCTCGCGCGCGTGGTCTGCGGCGGCACGGACTTGCCCTCGAAGATCTTCAGGTCGTTGCAGATCCGGGCGGCCTGGCCCTTCTTCTCCAGGAGGTAGTAGAGGCCCCGGCGGCGGTGGATGTCGTGGTACGCGAGGTCTATCTGCGCGACCCTCGGGTGCGACATGGTCATGTTGTGCTTGGCCCGGTACCGCTCGATGAGCTTGTACTTCATGACCCAGTCGATCTCGGTGCCGATGCGGTCGAGGTCCTCGGCCTCGATCGCGTCGAGCGTGCGGCCCCACAGCTCCAGGACCTGGTCGACGGTGCCGGTGCGGATGCCCCGGCGCTCCACGAAGTCGACGGCCTTCTCGTAGTACTCGCGCTGTACTTCGAGAGCCGAGGCCTCGCGGCCGCTGGCCAGGCGCACCTTGCGGCGGCCCGTGATGTCGTGGCTGACCTCGCGGATGGCCCGGATCGGGTTCTCCAGGGTCAGGTCGCGCATCACCGTGCCCGCCTCGATCATGCGCAGCACCAGGTCGGTGGCGCCGACCTTGAGGAGCATGGTCGTCTCGGACATGTTCGAGTCGCCGACGATGACGTGCAGACGGCGGTAGCGCTCGGCGTCCGCGTGCGGTTCGTCGCGGGTGTTGATGATCGGCCGGGAACGCGTCGTCGCGGAGCTGACGCCCTCCCAGATGTGCTCGGCGCGCTGGCTCACGCAGTACACGGCGCCGCGCGGAGTCTGCAGCACCTTGCCCGCGCCGCACAGCAACTGACGCGTGACCAGGAAGGGGATGAGGATGTCCGCGAGCCGCGAGAACTCCCCGTGCCGCGCCACCAGGTAATTCTCGTGGCAGCCGTAGGAGTTTCCCGCCGAGTCGGTGTTGTTCTTGAACAGGTATACGTCGCCTGCGATTCCCTCCTCGTGCAGGCGTCGTTCGGCGTCGACGAGCAGGCCTTCCAGAATGCGCTCGCCCGCCTTGTCGTGGGTGACCAGTTCGGTCACGTTGTCGCATTCCGGTGTTGCGTATTCCGGATGCGAACCCACGTCAAGATAGAGGCGGGCACCGTTCCGCAGAAAGACATTGCTGCTGCGGCCCCATGACACGACACGGCGGAAGAGGTACCGCGCCACCTCGTCAGGTGACAGGCGTCGCTGTCCCCTGAACGTGCATGTGACGCCGTACTCGTTCTCCAGCCCGAAAATGCGGCGGTCCATGACTGAACATTACGCCCGATCCCCCGAGCTGAAACGGGGTTCGGCAGCACGGTTTGGATCATTTTCCGACGCGAGCGCGACACGCCCGGACGTGCGCGGGACCGTGAGAACCCGGCCCATGGCCAGCAGCACGAGCAGCGCGACCGTCCCGGTGGCGGCCGGCACGGTGAAACCCCACCGGGTGCCGCCCCACTCGACGACCGGTCCCGCGACGGCCGTGCCCGCGCTGGCGCCGACCGTGAACGTCGTCACGAGCCAGGAGAACGCCTCCGTCACCGTCCCCCGCGGCGCGTGCCGGTCGACGACGATGAACGCGCAGGCGATGCACGGCGCGAGGAAGACCCCGGCGACCGCCGTGAGCGCCACCATCGCCGCCGGTCCGGGCATCAGCGTCAACGGGACGTAGAACAGGGCGAGAAGAGCCACCAGCACCCGAAGCCGCGCCTCCGGGGCGCCGCCCCACTGCCGGGCGCCGTACGCGGTGCCGCCCACCAGGGCGCCGAGCCCCAGCGCCGCCATCATCCAGCCGTAGGTGGCGTCCCCGCCGTTCCCGTCCGCGTACGAGACGCCGGCCACGGTGATCGAGCCGAGTGCGAGCCCGATGAACAGGAAGGCGGCGAGCAGGACGAGCAGGCCCGGCGAGCGCAGGGCGCCCAGCCAGTGCGCCTCGCGCGGCGCCGAACGCCACTCCCGCGAGGGCTTGGACAGCACGACCGACAGCGCCCCCAGCACACCGATCACGTTCAGGACGAGCAGGGCGGCCTGCGCGGACCACAGCGAGACGCAGACGGTCACCAGCAACGGGCCGACGGTGAACATGACCTCCTGGGCGATCGCGTCCATCGCGTACGCGGTGTGCACCTGCTCCTCGCGCGACAGCACGCTCGGCCAGAGCGCCCGCAGGCCGCCCTCCAGCGGCGGCGTGAGCAGACCCGCGACGGCGACGGCGCCGTACGCCAGCGGCAGCGAGCCGGTCCCGGCGAAGGCGAACACGGCCGTCGCGAGGGCGGACGACAGCGCCGCGGGCAGCTGCACCTTCGGCTGGCCGTGCAGGTCGACGAGGCGGCCGAGCAGCGGCTGCCCGATCGCGTTGCCCACTCCGTAGACCGCCGCGAGCGCTCCGGAGAGGCTGTACGTGCCGCCCTCGTCGCGGATGAACAGGACGATGGCGATCGCCGCCGTGGCGTTCGGCAGCCGGCCCACCAGCGTGCCCGTGAGCAGCCGCATCGCGTGCCGCGCCCTGAGGATCTCCGCATATCCCGCGGCCATCGCCCCGCCCTCTGCTGAAGTTTTACGTATAACGTCGAGGGGTTATACGTACCACGCACGCCGTCCGGGGAGCCACCCGATAACGTCGAGCACCCGGGGACGAGACACACGGAGGCAGCAGTGAGCAGCGGTACGGACGGGCCGGCGACCACCCGCCCCACCAGCCGGGACGTGGCCCGCGCCGCAGGCGTCTCGCAGGCCGCCGTCTCCCTGGTCATGGGCGACAAGTGGCGCGGCCGGGTCGCCGTGGCCACGGCCGAGCGGGTCCGGGCGGCGGCCCGGGAGCTGGGGTACCGCCCGAACCTCGCGGCCCGCAATCTCCGTCTCGGGCGCACCCGCACCGCCCTGCTCGTCGTGCCCGCGCTCACGAACGAGTTCTTCGCCGGCGTCTACACAGGAGCGGCCCGGGTCGCGGCCCGGCACGACTTCGGTGTCGTCCTCTACCCGTCGCCGGTCGGCGTCGGCCCGGCCCGCGATCCGTTCCCCTCCGCCCGCGCCGCCCTGGACGGCATCCTGGCCTCGTCCATGGCCGCCGACGCCGTCACCGCGCTGCGCGGCGACGACCTGCCCCTCGTCATGCTGGACAGCGATCCGGCCGGCAGCCTCGGCGCCGCGACGGTGAACCTGGACCTCACCGACGGCATCCGGCAGATCACGGACCATCTGCTGGAGCTCGGCCACCGCGACTTCCTGCACCTCGCCTCGGCGGTGCGGTCGTGGACCTTCGACGTGCGCGCCCGTGAACTGGCCGCCAGGACCGCCCGGTTGCCCGGCACCACGGTCCGTACCGTCCGTTCCGCCCTCACCGTCGAGGACGCCCTGGTCGCCACGGAGCGGGCCCTGCGCACCTCGGGCCTGGTCCGGCCCACCGCGATCGTCTGCGACGACGACAAGCTCGCGACGGGCGCCTACAAGGCCGCCCGGCGCATGGGGCTGCGCATCCCCGAGCAGCTCTCGGTCACCGGCTTCGACGATCTGTCGCTGGCCACCGCCGTCGAGCCCGAGCTGACCACGGTGCGGCTGCCGGCGGAGGAGTTCGGCGAGCGGGGCATGGCGGCGCTGCTCGCCGTCCTGGAGGGCCGTGAGCCCGAAACGGGCCCGCTGCCGGTCGAGTTGATCGTGCGCGGCTCGACGGCGCCGGCGCCGCCCGCCGAGGCGTGACATGCGTGTGCCCCGGCCGGTTCGGGAACCGGCCGGGGCACACGCACGACGAACCGGTGGCTACTCCTCGGTGGAGTCGTCGTCGGACACCGCGTCGGACGCGGCCTTCGACACCTCGGCGGCGCCCTCGGCCGTCAGCAGGCGCGACAGCTGCCGCCCCGCGATCCGCTTGAACTTGCGCTGCTGCGGCCGCGTACGGTCCAGCACCGCCACCTCGAGACGCTCCGCGGGGATCTCCCGCTCGCTGCCGTTCGTGTCGCGCGACAGCGCCTGCACGGCCAGCTTCAGCGCCTCGGACAGCGACATGCCGTCCTGGTGGCGCTGGTCGAGATAGCCGCTGATCTGCTCGGCGTTGCCGCCGACCGCCACCGAGCCGTGCTCGTCGACGATCGACCCGTCGTGCGGCAGGCGGTAGATCTGGTCGCCCTCGGCGGACTCACCGACCTCCGCGACGACCAGCTCCACCTCGTAGGGCTTCTCACCCGCACTGGAGAAGATGGTGCCCAGCGTCTGCGCGTACACGTTCGCCAGACCACGGGCCGTCACATCGTCACGGTCGTACGTGTAGCCGCGCAGATCCGCGTAGCGCACGCCGCCGATACGGAGGTTCTCGTACTCGTTGTACTTGCCGGCGGCCGCGAAGCCGATCCGGTCGTAGATCTCGCTGAACTTGTGCAGGGCACGGGACGGGTTCTCGCCGACGAACACGATGCCGTCGGCGTACTGCAGCACGACCAGGCTGCGACCGCGGGCGATGCCCTTGCGCGCGTATTCCGCGCGGTCGGCCATCGCCTGCTGGGGTGAGACATAGAACGGCGTCGACACCGGCTATCCGTCCCTTTCTGTCAGTAACGCGTCAGTGGGGCAAGAAGAGCGAACAGTCAGCTCACAGCAGCGCGGCGCGCGGCCCGTCCGGCTGTTCCAGACGCCGCTCGAGGATCGAGCGGGCGATCTCCGACGACTCGTCGTCCGTCAGACGACGGAACCCGTCCTCCGAGATCACCGTGACGATCGGGAAGATCCGCCGGGCCATGTCCGGACCACCCGTCGCCGAGTCGTCGTCGGCCGCGTCGTACAGCGCCTGCACGACCAGCGTCGTGGCCTGCTCCTCCGTCAGATCCTCGCGGTAGAGCTTCTTCATCGCCCCGCGCGCGAAGACCGAGCCGGAACCGGTGGCGGCGTAGCCGTGCTCCTCACTGCGCCCGCCCGTGACGTCGTACGAGAAGATGCGGCCCTTCTCGCGGTCGACGTCGTACCCGGCGAACAGCGGCACCACGGCCAGCCCCTGCATCGCCATGCCGAGGTTCGACCGGATCATCGTGGACAGCCGGTTCGCCTTGCCCTCCAGCGACAGCTGGGCACCCTCGACCTTCTCGAAGTGCTCCAGCTCCAGCTGGAAGAGCTTGACCATCTCGACGGCCAGACCGGCGGTGCCGGCGATGCCGACGGCCGAGTACTCGTCCGCCGGGAAGACCTTCTCGATGTCGCGCTGCGCGATCACATTCCCCATCGTGGCCCGCCGGTCACCGGCGAGCACCACGCCTCCGGGGAACGTCACGGAGACGATGGTCGTGCCGTGCGGGGCTTCGATGACGCCCTGCGTCGGCGGCAACTGCCGGTTGCCGGGCAGCATTTCGGGCTGGTGCTCGGACAGGAAGTCCATGAAGGACGACGATCCCGGCGTCAGGAAGGCTGCCGGTAGACGCCCGGTGCTACGAGGGTTGGCTTCCACGCGTTTCCTTCCACGTAAATGCAGTTGAAGCACAGTACGCCACGGACCCTACCCGTCTCGTGGCGGTGATCCACCTGTGCGGCCGGAGCCGTGCGACAACGCTGCGCGGGCTCCGGCACGCACCGGAGGAACCTTCGGGCCGCAGGCCGAGGTGACCTACTGGCCGCCCTTCTGCACGAAGGAACGCACGAAGTCCTCGGCGTTCTCCTCGAGGACGTCGTCGATCTCGTCCAGAACCGAGTCGACGTCGTCGCTCAGCTTCTCCTGGCGCTCCTTGAGGTCGTCGGTCGCCTGCGCGTCCTGCGCCTGCTCCTCGACCTCCTCGGTGGAACGCGTCGCCTTCTGCTGTCCGCCGCCGGTGTCCTTGGTCGCCATATCCAGCTCACCCCGCTCGGTTCGACATTCACGTCGTACAGGTCGTTCGTGATCAGAACCCTACAAGTCGGGTCCGACATCGGCCTCGCACTTTGTGCAACGTGCTCGGCCCACCTCTGTGATTCCCCTGCCGCCGACTTTTCAGCCGTGGATCAGGCGCCGATCAGCCGCCGGACAGCACGCGCACCAGATCTTCGGCCGTCCGGCACCGGTCGAGCAGCTCCTTCACGTGATTTCGCGTTCCGCGAAGGGGTTCGAGGGTTGGGACCCGTTGCAGTGAGTCACGGCCGGGCAGGTCGAAGATCACCGAGTCCCAGGAGGCCGCGGCGACGTCGTCCGCGTACTGCTCCAGGCAGCGCCCGCGGAAGTAGGCCCGAGTGTCCTCCGGCGGCTTCGTACGGGCCCGCTCGACCTCGCCCTCGTCCAGCAGGCGCTTCATCTTGCCGCGGGCCGCGAGACGGTTGTACAGGCCCTTCTCGGCCCGTACGTCGGCGTACTGCAGGTCGACGAGGTGCAGCCGGGCCGCGTCCCAGTCCAGGTCGTCGCGCCGGCGGTAGCCCTCCATGAGCTCGCGCTTGGCGACCCAGTCCAGCTCGCCGGAGAGGCTCATGGGGTCGCTCTCCAGGCGGCCCAGGACGTCCTCCCAGCGGGTGAGGACGTCCTTGGTCTGGTCGTCCGCGTCGGCGCCGAAGCGCTCCTCGACGTACTTCCTGGCGAGCTCGTAGTACTCCATCTGGAGCTGGACCGCGGTGAGCGTACGGCCGCTACGGAGCGTGATCAGATGCTGGAGGGTCGGGTCGTGGGAGACCTGGTGGAGGGTGCGGACCGGCTGGTCCACGGCCAGGTCCACCGCGATGAAGCCGTCCTCGATCATGGAGAGGACCAGAGAGGTGGTGCCGAGCTTCAGGTACGTCGAGATCTCGGAGAGGTTCGCGTCGCCGATGATCACGTGGAGCCGGCGGTACTTCTCGGCGTCCGAGTGCGGCTCGTCGCGGGTGTTGATGATCGGGCGCTTGAGCGTGGTCTCCAGGCCGACCTCGACCTCGAAGTAGTCCGCGCGCTGGCTGAGCTGAAAGCCGTGCTCGTGCCCGTCCTGACCGAGGCCGACGCGGCCCGCTCCGGTGACGACCTGACGGGAGACGAAGAAGGGCGTCAGGTGGCGCACGATGTCCGAGAAGGGGGTCTCCCGCTTCATCAGATAGTTCTCGTGCGTGCCGTAGGAGGCGCCCTTGTTGTCGGTGTTGTTCTTGTAGAGGTGGATCGGCTGGGCGCCGGGAAGCTGGGCGGCCCGCTCGGCGGCCTCGGCCATGATGCGCTCGCCGGCCTTGTCCCACAGGACGGCGTCCCGGGGGTTGGTGACCTCCGGGGAGCTGTACTCGGGGTGTGCGTGGTCGACGTAGAGGCGCGCGCCGTTGGTGAGGATGACATTGGCCAGGCCGATGTCCTCGTCGGTGAGCTGGCTGGAGTCGGCGGCCTCCCGCGCGAGGTCGAAGCCCCGGGCGTCGCGCAGCGGGTTCTCTTCCTCGAAGTCCCAGCGGGCGCGGCGGGCCCGGTGCATCGCCGCCGCGTACGCGTTGACGATCTGGGACGAGGTGAGCATGGCATTGGCATTGGGGTGGCCGGGGACGGAGATCCCGTACTCCGTCTCGATGCCCATTACTCGCCGTACGGTCATGCGGCCCTCCTTGCCCGGCGGCGCCCTCGGTCGGGGGCGGCGCTCAAGTACCGCTGGTTCTCCGGTGCGCGTGCGGTGCCCGTCCCCGCACGGCGCGACTCGGCGGTATTGAAGAGCCTAGAACGCCTCTGCGCTGGTGGGGAGATCATTTGCGTCATTGCTTCGCTCCGACGTCGAGCGGGTGGCCGCGTGGTAGTTGCCCGGAAAAACAGTGGGCTGCGGGTGCCCGGTCCGGGCACCCGCAGCCACCCTGTCATTTACAGGTACTGACCGGTGTTCGCCACCGTGTCGATGGAGCGTCCGGTGTCCGCGCCCTGCTTTCCGGTGACGAGCGTACGGATGTAGACGATCCGCTCGCCCTTCTTTCCGGAGATCCTGGCCCAGTCGTCCGGGTTGGTGGTGTTCGGCAGGTCCTCGTTCTCCTTGAACTCGTCGATGCAAGCCTGGAGGAGATGAGAGACCCTGAGGCCCTTCTGGTTCTGCTCGAGGAAGGCCTTGATGGCCATCTTCTTGGCGCGGCCGACGATGTTCTCGATCATTGCGCCGGAGTTGAAGTCCTTGAAGTACAGGACTTCCTTGTCGCCATTGGCGTACGTGACTTCCAGGAAGCGGTTTTCCTCGGATTCCGCGTACATGTGCTCCACGGCGGTCTGGATCATGCCGTGGACCGTGGCCACCTTGTCGCCGCTGTGCTCGCCGACGTCGTCGGTGTGCAGCGGCAGACGGTCGGTGAGGTACTTCCCGAAGATGTCCTTGGCCGCCTCGGCGTCCGGGCGCTCGATCTTGATCTTCACGTCGAGTCGTCCGGGGCGCAGAATGGCCGGGTCGATCATGTCCTCACGGTTCGAGGCACCGATCACGACCACGTTCTGCAGGCCCTCCACGCCGTCGATCTCGGCGAGCAGCTGCGGGACGATGGTGTTCTCCACGTCCGAGCTGACACCGGAGCCACGGGTGCGGAACAGGGACTCCATCTCGTCGAAGAAGACGATGACGGGCGTGCCCTCGCTGGCCTTCTCGCGGGCACGCTGGAAGACGAGGCGGATCTGCCGCTCGGTCTCACCGACGTACTTGTTGAGAAGCTCAGGACCCTTGATGTTCAGGAAGAAGCTCTTGCCCTGGCCCTGTCCGGTCACCTCGGCGACCTTCTTGGCGAGCGAGTTCGCGACTGCCTTGGCGATCAGGGTCTTGCCGCATCCGGGGGGCCCGTACAGCAGGACACCCTTGGGCGGCCGCAGTTCGTGCTCCCTGTAGAGGTCCGGGTAGAGGTAGGGCAGCTCGACCGCGTCGCGGATCAGCTCGATCTGGTTGCCCAGGCCGCCGATCTGCTCGTAGCCGATGTCCGGGACCTCTTCGAGGACGAGTTCCTCTACTTCGCTCTTCGGTACGACTTCGTAGACATAGCCGGAACGGGGCTCGAGAAGCAGCGCGTCACCGGGGCGGATGACGACGTCGAGCAGCGGCTCGGCGAGCCGTACCACCCGTTCCTCGTCGGTGTGCCCGGTCACGAGGGCTCGCTCGCCGTCCTCGAGGATCTCCTTGAGGGTGACGATGTCGCCGACGCTCTCGAACTCCATGGCCTCGACCACGTTGAGCGCTTCGTTGAGCATTACTTCCTGGCCGCGCCGTAGCTCTTCGAGCTCGACGCTGGGGCTCACGTTCACCCGGAGCTTGCGGCCGCCGGTGAAGATGTCGGCGGTGCCGTCCTCGTTCGCGACGAGGAAGACTCCGAAGCCGGCCGGCGGCTGCGCGAGCCGGTCGACCTCTTCCTTGAGGGCCACGATCTGGTCGCGGGCCTCGCGGAGTGTGTTGGCGAGCCGCTCGTTCTGCGCGGACACGCCGGCCAGGTTGGTCTGCAGCTCGACGATCCGCTCTTCGAGAATCCTCGTATGACGCGGAGAGTCGGCGAGCTTGCGCCGCAGGACGGCGATTTCCTGCTCGAGATAGGCAATCTGCCCGGCGGGGTCGTCGGACCCTCGTCCCGGGCGGATGCCGCGGTTGATGTCGTCGTCGTGGGCTGCCACGGTCCTCACCTCCTCCAAGGGGAGCTGGACGCTTCCAGACCCTACCTGGGTGGGTGTTGATTGAAACCCCTAGATCACAAAGACGGTCGGGGTGTGTCCGATCTTCACCCTTGCGCTCTCCCTCACGCCAGGGGAATACCCACCCAACAACATCGGAAAGCGGGCGGTTGTAGGGTCGAAGTGTTCAACACCCGTCAGACCTGGCCCGACTTGCTTCTGCGAAGTCGGTTTTCCGGGGCCACGAGGCAGGAAACGGCAGGAGACATGACCGTGCAGCAAGAGGCCGGATCCGGCGCCGACAGCAGTGTTCCGCTGGAGGTGTGGATCGATCAGGACCTCTGCACCGGCGACGGGATCTGCGCCCAGTACGCTCCGGAGGTCTTCGAACTGGACATCGACGGTCTCGCGTATGTGAAGAGTGCGGACGACGAGCTGCTCCAGGACCCGGGCGCCTCAACGCCCGTACCGCTCCCGCTCCTCACCGATGTCGTGGCGTCGGCGAAGGAGTGCCCGGGTGATTGCATCCATGTGCGACGCGTTTCGGACAGCGTCGAGGTGTACGGACCCGACGCGGCGTGACGGCGCGCTGACCGTCCGGACGGACGACGAAGGCCCCGCGACCGGTGTTTCCGGTGTGCGGGGCCTTTTCGTGCCGGCTCAGACGCTGCTCGCGGCGGCCGGGGTGGAGCGGACGAACGCCCCGTTCCGCCACTGCCACTTGGCCTTGTCGTGGACGTCCGGGCGGTAGCGCGGGACCGCGTCGGAGGAGTAGCCGTCGAGGGTCGCGGTGACGGCTCCGTCGTGTACGCCGAGGGCGCTGACGGAGAACCGGTCCTTCGGGTCGACGAGCGTGGCGACGATCCGCGGCTCGGCCCCGGCGGGCTGGGTGAGGACGTAGACGCCGCTCGGCGGGGTGCCGGAACCGGCGTCGCAGCGGACGGCCGCGACCGTCTCGGGCCTGCCGTCGCCGTCGAGGTCGCCGGAGGCCTTCTTCTGCACCAGGACCTTGACCGGCCCGCAGTTGAGCGGGAAGTGGACCGCGGCCGGGTCCGGCGGGGCGACGGCCCGGGTCTTCGTGACGGTGGCCTTGGAGTCGGCCTGCGCCGCGGTGGCGGAGCCCGGCTGGAGGAAGCCGGAGGCCGCGACGACAGCGGCGAGCGCGGCCGCGGTGGCCAGCCAGTGGATGGGTCGGGTGGTGGTGTGCGCCAGTTCCGGGACGGCGGGTTGCTGCACTAGGAGCGTCTCCTGTGAGGGCTGTGCCGGTGGGGGTGGCCAGCATCGTGCCATACGTCACAGAGCAGGGGAACGCCGGGGTCCGGCGTTTCTGCGGTGGCTCCTGGAGGTGGTGCTGCCGCTGTGTCAACGAACGGACGCCGTCGCCCAGTTCCCGTACGGGGCGGGGAACTGGGCGACGGCGTCGATGCGTTGTGCGGTGGTACGTCCTCGGCTCAGCGGCCGCGGTTGCCGCCGTCGGCGTTGGGGCCGTCGTAGTCCTCGCCGTAGGCGCCCTTGGCGGGGCGGCGGCGGCGCATGGGCGGCTCGACGCCGTCCGCGAGGCGCCGGGCGGTGAGCAGGAAGCCCGTGTGGCCGATCATCCGGTGGTCGGGGCGGACGGCGAGGCCCTCCACGTGCCAGTTGCGGATCATCGACTCCCACGAGGTCGGCTCGTTGAAGCAGCCGATCTCGCGGATGGACTCGACGGTGCGGGCGAGCTGCGTGGTCGTGGCGACGTAGCAGCACAGGATGCCGCCGGGGACGAGCGCCTTCTTGACGACGTCGAGGCACTCCCAGGGGGCGAGCATGTCGAGGATGACGCGGTCGACGTCGCCGTCGGACAGGTTGTCCTGCAGGTCGCCGACGGTGAGCTGCCAGGCGGGGTGCGGGCCGCCGAAGTAGCGCTCGACGTTGCCCCTGGCGATCTCGGCGAAGTCCTCGCGGCGCTCGTACGAGTGCAGCATGCCCTCGTCGCCGATGGCGCGCAGCAGGAAGCTGCTGAGCGAGCCGGAGCCCACGCCCGCCTCGACGACGCGCGCGCCGGGGAAGATGTCGGCGAAGGCCAGGATCTGCCCCGCGTCCTTGGGGTAGACCACGGCGGCGCCGCGGGGCATGGACAGGACGTAGTCGGGGAGCAGGGGGCGCAGCGCGAGGTAGGCGACGTTTCCGGTGGTGCGGACAACGCTGCCCTCGGGAGCGCCGATCAGCTCGTCGTGCGGGAAGGAACCCTTGTGGGTGTGGAAGTTCTTCCCGTCCTCGAGCGTGAACGTGTAGTGGCGGCCCTTGGGGTCGGTCAGCTGTACCTGGTCCCCGACCTTGAAGGGCCCGCGTCGGCGGGCGGCACCGGTCGGTTCGGACATGTGACCAGCCTACCGGGCGCGGCGGGAGCCGCCGACCACACGGCGGTCAGCTGGGCCGGGCCATGGCCTTCACGAAGGCGCGCTCGACGTCCGCCGCGGAGAGGACGCCGTAGATCGCGCCGTCGTTCTCGACGACCAGGTACTCGGTCGCCGGGGCCGCGCGCAGGGTGTCGAGGAGCTCCTCCCCCGCCAGCTCGGCGGAGACCCGCATGCCGTCCGTGAGGTCCTGGGCGAGGCCGCTGACCGGGACCCAGGGGCGGCGGTGTTCGGGGATGCCGACGATGGCGGCCTCGCGGACCAGGGAGCGGGCCTCGCCGTCGGCGTCGACGACGACGAGGGCGCGGGCCCCGGACTCGTTGGCCCGGCGCAGGGCCTCGGAGAGCGGGGTCGCGGGCTCGACGGGGACGGCGCGGCGGGTGAGGGTGCGGGCGCGCAGTTCGGGCAGGTGTTCGCGCAGCCGGGCCATGCGCAGGCTGTTGCCGGCGCCGGTCCAGATGATCGCGGCGAGGATGGCGGCCAGGAGCGCGTCCATGACGGTGTCCATCCCGCCGACGTCCTCCGCGCCCTCGCCGAGCGCCCCGGACTGGGTGAGCAGCGGGAGGCCGATGAGGACGGTGATGGCGAGGGCGCGGCCGACCCAGGCGGCGGCGACGGTGCCGCTCATGGGCTTGCCGGTGATCTTCCAGACGACGGCGCGGAGCATCCGGCCGCCGTCGAGGGGCAGGCCGGGCAGCAGGTTGAACGCGGCGACGATGAGGTTGGAGACCATCAGGCCCGCCAGGAGGACGCCCGGGACGGTGCCCGGCTCGACGGCCATCATGCCGAGGTAGAAGACGCCGGCCAGGACCAGGGAGAGCAGCGGGCCGACGAAGGCCAGCACGAACTCGCGGCCGGGGGTCTCGGACTCCTTCTCGATCTCGGACACCCCGCCGAAGAACTGCAGCTGGATCCGGCGGACCGGGAGCTTGAAGCGCAGGGCGGCGACGGTGTGCGCGAGTTCGTGGACGAGGACGGAGGCGTAGAACGCGACCGCGAAGAAGAGGGAGACGAGGTAGCGGGCCGCGCCGAGTTCGGGCAGGACGCGGTCGAGCTGGCCGCCGAACACCCAGGTGATCAGGGCGGCGACGAGGAACCAGCTGGGCGCGACGTAGACCGGCACGCCGAAGGGGCGTCCCATGAGGATGCCGCCCCGGGGCTCGGGGGGCTTGGCCGGGCCCTTGCGCTTGCCGGAGGTGGCGGCGGCCCGGTCGGGGTGGCTGTCGTAGGGGTGTGCCGGGGCCTCGTCCTTGCGGGCGGGGTCCGCCGGTCCGGCCCCGGGTTTCCCGGCCGTGCCGGTGCCCGCCGGAGCGGAGTCCGCCGCGGGCTCCCGCGGCGGCGCCGGGTCCGTGCCGCCCGCGGCGGAGTCCGCCGGGGCGGATGGTGCGGCGTCGGGCCGGGTCTGTGCGGGATGCCCCCCGGTGTCCTCCGTGGGCGGCGTCGCCTCGTCGGTGCCGGACTGCGGCTGCCCGCTCTCGTCCACGGTGATCCCTCGGTCCCCTCGTTCGAAGCGTTTCCCGCCGGAGCGGGACGTTCTGGCGTCGATGGTATGCGGACGGTGTCCGATGGCCCCCGTCGACTCCCCCGGGCCACGCTACGCAAGACGCCTGCGACGCGCAGGTGCCTGACTGTCAGTGGCGGGCCGTATCGTCGTGGGTCATGGAGACCAGTACCGAGACGGGCCCCGAGCACGGCCCCGCCAAGGCCGCCGTCGCGCCGGCGTCGCTCTCGCCGTCGCGCGCGAGCGATTTCATGCAGTGCCCGTTGCTGTACCGGTTCCGGGTGATCGACAAGCTGCCGGAGAAGCCGAGCGAGGCGGCGACGCGGGGCACGCTGGTCCACGCCGTGCTGGAGAGACTCTTCGACGTGCCGGCCGGCGAGCGGACCGCGCCGCAGGCCAAGTCGCTGATCCCGGGCCAGTGGGACCGGCTGCGGGAGTCGAGGCCGGAGCTGGTCGAGCTGTTCGCCGACGATGCCGAGGGCGAGCGGATGACCCGGTGGCTCGGTGAGGCGGAGCGGCTCGTCGAGCGGTGGTTCACGCTGGAGGACCCGACCCGGCTGGAGCCCGCCGAGCGGGAGCTGTTCGTCGAGGCCGAGCTGGAGTCCGGGCTCAAGCTGCGCGGGATCATCGACCGGGTGGACGTGGCGCCCACCGGCGAGGTCCGGATCGTCGACTACAAGACGGGCAAGGCGCCCCGGCCCGAGTACGCCGAGGGCGCGCTGTTCCAGATGAAGTTCTACGCGCTGGTGGTGTGGCGGCTGAAGGGGGTCGTGCCGCGACGGCTGCAGCTCGTGTACCTGGGCAGCGGGGACGTGCTGACCTACGACCCGGTGATCGCCGACCTGGAGCGGGTGGAGCGCAAGCTGCACGCGTTGTGGGACGCGATCCAGCAGGCCACCGCGTCGGGTGAGTGGCGGCCGCGGCCGACGAAGTTGTGCGGTTGGTGCGACCACCAGGCCGTTTGCCCGGAATTCGGCGGGACTCCCCCGCCGTATCCGCTTCAGGTGAGGGTGGCCGGGTCCGGCGAGGTGTAGCAGGGCAGAATGGGGCCGGACTATCGAAGGAGAGTTTCGTGGCCATCCGCGTCCTACTGGTCGACGACCAGCCGCTGCTGCGCACCGGCTTCCGCATGATCCTGGAGGCCGAGCAGGACATCGCGGTCGTGGGTGAGGCCGGAGACGGCCTGCAGGCTCTCGATCAGGTCCGGGCCCTGCAGCCCGATGTGGTGCTCATGGACATCCGGATGCCCCGGATGGACGGTGTCGAGGCGACCCGGCAGATCACCGGCCCCGACCGGGACGGTCCGGCGAAGGTGCTCGTCCTGACGACCTTCGATCTCGACGAGTACGTGGTGGAGGCGCTGAAGGCGGGGGCCAGCGGCTTCCTCCTGAAGGACGCCCCGGCCAACGAGCTGGTGCAGGCGATCCGGGTGGTCGCCGCCGGCGAGGCGATGCTCGCGCCGAGCATCACGCGGCGGCTGCTGGACAAGTACGCGGACCATCTGCCGTCGGGCGACGAGCCGGTGCCGGACACCCTGCACACGCTGACCGAGCGTGAGGTCGAGGTGCTCAAGCTGGTGGCGCGCGGCTTGTCGAACGCGGAGATCGCCGCCGATCTGTTCGTGAGCGAGACGACCGTGAAGACCCATGTGGGCCATGTGCTCACGAAGTTGGGGCTGCGCGACCGGGTGCAGGCGGCCGTGTACGCGTACGAGAGCGGACTCGTCCGCCCCGGCGCCCAGTAGCCCCGCGGGTCACCCGCGACGTACGGCGAAGGCGGCGGTCACCCGGAGGTGGCCGCCGCCTTCGTGTCTGCCGGGCGGGACGGTCAGCCCTTGCTGATCTCCCAGAACCGGAACACGGTGGACGCGTCGAGGCAGTTCTCAAGGCCGTAGACGTTGTCGCGGGCGACGGCGTACTGCTTGGCCTGCCACACCGGCAGGATCGGCAGCTGCTCGGCGACGATGTCCTGGAGCTGCTCGTACTGCTTGGTGGTGGCGGAGCGGTCGCTCTGGGCGCCGGTGTCCGGGATGATCGCGTCGGTGATCGTCTTGTTGGTGTAGTTGTTGCCGAGGACGTTGCCCGCGCCGAAGAACGGCTGGGTGAAGTTGTCCGGGTCCGGGTAGTCGGGCACCCAGCCCTTGACGTAGACGCCGTACTTGCCGGACTTGATGTCCCGTTCGTACTGCGCGAATTCGACGGACTTCACGTCGGCGTCGAACAGACCGCTGGCGTTGAGCTGCTTGGCGATGGCCTTGAACTCGGCGTCGGTGGCCGGGCCGTAGCGCGACGGCGTGGACCAGAGGGTGAGCTTGACCTTGCCGGTGATGCCGGCACCGCGCAGCGCGGCCTGGGCCTTGCTCTGCGAGGGGCGGGCGCCGTAGGTGTCGAAGAACGCGGTGTTGTGGCCGCTGATGCCCGCCGGGATGATCGAGTACAGCGAGGTCGCGGTGTTGTCGTAGACCTCGTCGATGAGGGCGTCGCGGTCGATCAGGTAGGCCATCGCCTTGCGGACGGCGAGCTTGCCGACGACCGGGTCCTTCATGTTGAAGACGAGGTGCTGGACCTCGGCGCTGGTGCCCTCGACGACGTCGATGTCCTCGCTGCCCTTGCCGGTGGCCGCCTCGATGTCGGCGACGTCCTTGGCGGCGAGCCCGCGGTAGGTGAGGTCGACGTCGCCGTCGAGCAGGGACTTCTTCAGGCCCGCCTGGTCACCGTGGAAGAACCTCATGGTGACGCCGGTGTTCTTGACCTTGGCGGTGCCCCGGTACTTGTCGTTGACCGAGAAGACGGCCTGGTCCTTGCCGAACGAGTCGAGCTTGTACGGGCCCGAGCCGTCGGCCTTGCCGTCCGTGCGCAGGCGGTCGGCCGGGTACGCGGTGTGGTCGACGATCGAACCGGCGCCCGAGGCGATCTTGCTGGGGAAGGTCGCGTCGGCGTACTTGAGCTTGAAGACGACGGTGTCGGCGTCGGGCGTCTCCACCTTGTCCAGCATCGGGAACATGATGGCGGGACCGGCGTCGTCGTTGATCTTCATCATGCGGTCGAAGGAGAACTTGACGTCCTTCGACGTGAGCGCGTTGCCGTTGCTGAACTTCAGCCCCGAACGCAGGGTGCACGAGTAGACCTTGGTGGCCGTGTCGCTGAAGTGGCAGTCCTTGGCGGCCTCGGGCTGCGGCTCGGTGCCTCCGTTGGGGAAGCTGAGCAGCGACTGGAAGACGTTGTTGAACAGCAGCCACGAGCCCGGGTCGTAGCCGGACGCCGGGTCGGTCGCCTGGATGTCGTCGGACATCCCCATGACCACGGAGTCACCGGAGCCGGCCGAGCCGCCCTGGTCCGAGCCACAGCCGGTCAGCAGTGCCGCGGCGAGTCCCGCGCCGAGGGGCAGGGCCAACCACTGGTTGCGCTTTGTCACGTACGTGCCTTGTCGTCGGTCGTGCGATAAGGAGCGGGGCCGGCCGCGGCTTCGGGACCGGCCCCACGGTGAGCTCAGCCGCTGACGCCGCGGCCCAGCTCCCACAGCTGAAGGACGGAGGAGGCGGACAGCGCCCACTCCACGCCCGTGATGTCGTCGCGCGCGGCGACGTACTGCTTGCCCTGCCACAGCGGGAGCACCGGCACGTCGTCGGCGACGATGTCCTGGATCTGCTGGATGCTCTTGGACGCGGTGAGCCGGTCCGCCTCGCGGCGCTCGGCCGGGATCAGCTGGCCGCGGATGCGGCCGTTCGCGTACGGGGAGGCGAGGAAGTTGTCCTTGTCGAGGAACGGCGCGAGGAAGTTGTCGGCGTCCGGGAAGTCGGGGAACCAGCCGAGGCCGTAGACGTCGTACTTGCCCTTGAGCTGGGAGTCGCGGAACGTCTCCCACTTGTCGCCCTTGATGTCGACGTCGAACAGGCCGCTGTCGTTCAGCTGCTTCTGCAGGACCTCGAATTCCTTCTTGGTGCCCGAGCCGTAGTGGTCGGTCGTGTAGTGCAGGGTGACCTTGATCGGCGTGCTGATGTTCGCCCGGTTCAGCGTCGCCGCGGCCTTGGCCTTGTCCGGGTCGCCGTACTCGTTGAAGAACGAGTTCTGGTGGCCGGTGATGCCCGCGGGCACCAGCGAGTAGAGCGGCTCGGCGCTGGTGCCGTACACGCTGGACGCGAGCTCGCCGCGGTCCACGACCTCCGCCATGGCCTGGCGCACGGCCTTGCTCTTGACGCTGTCCGCAACGGTGTTGAAACCGAGGTAGCGGATCTCCATGCCCGGCATCTCGACCAGGTTGACGTTCTTGGGGGGCGTCGTCGAGTACTTGTTGATCTGCTCCGGCGACATGGTGCGCGTCATCAGGTCGATGTCGCCCTTCTCCAGCGCCGTGCCCATGGCGTCGGCGTCGGCGAAGGAGACCAGCTCCACCTTGTCGTTCTTCGGCTTCAACTGCCCCTTGTAGTTGGGGTTCTTGGTGAAGACGGTCTTGACGACGGCGTTGCCGTCGGTCTCGGCCTTCATCGTGTACGGGCCGGAGCCGTCCACGTCGAAGCCGTTGCGCAGCTTGCGCTTGTCGTAGTCGTCGGGGTTGACGATGCCGGCGGTGGGCGTGGCCAGCTTGTACGGGAAGGTGGCGTCCGGGGTGTTGAGGTGGAAGATCACCTTGCGGGCGCCCTGCGTCTCGATCGTGTCGATCGTGGAGAGCAGGCCGTACGAGGCGCTCTTGCTCTTGATGGTGCGGACCCGGTCGATGGAGTACTTCACGTCGGCGGCGGTGACCGGGTCGCCGCTGGCGAACTCCAGGTCCTTGCGCAGCGTGCAGACGTACCGCTCGCTGCCGGTGTCGGTGAAGATGCAGCTCTCGGCGGCCTCGGGCACCGGCTCGCCGCTGCCGCTGCGGGGCATCGCCATCAGCGTCTGCACGGTCTGGCGCAGCACGTTCCAGGACCCGGCGTCATAGGCGTACGCGGGGTCGAACGGGGCGGGTTCCTGCTTCGTCGCGACGAACCGGTCGGTGGTGCCCACGGCGATCCCGTCGCCGTCCGAACCCCCACTGTCGGACCCGCCGCACGCGGCGAGCACCGGGGCCAGCAGGCCGACGACGGCCGGCAGCACCAAAGTCTTGCGGTTCATGCTCGAAGTTCTCCAGAGCTGTTGATCCCGTGGGCCGGAACAGGGGTGGTGCACAGGGACACGGGAGGTTACGGCGATGTTCTCGCGACGACATTAATGGGCCCGCCGCGACGGTTCGCAGGCACTGGAGCCGGGCGCCCATCACGCTGCGGAACCAGGCGTGGACGCACCGAAAACACCTGAGGGGGAAGGTTCGGCACAGGGAGCGACCAATCAGGACACAAGGTCCCGACCGGGCGCACCCGAGGTGATGGCGCAGCACGGCGATCCGAACCTGTCGACCCTCCATCGAGTGGGAAAGGTCACATGGCCAACTGGATTGGCGGCTGCGGCGATTCAGCCACCCGGCAGCCGTCAGGGCGTCATCAGGCCATGCAGGAAAGGCAGGTTGACGTGCTCGAGGGACGACACGACGGTGCGCCGGTGGGCCGGCTCGATCGGAGCGACGGACGGGACGGCGACGACATGACAGCCCGCCGCCTCGGCGGCGGCGACGCCGGTGGCGGTGTCCTCGATGACGGCGCAGCGCCCGGGCTCGGCGCTCAGTCCGGAGGCGGCGAGCAGGTACGGGTCGGGGTGCGGCTTGGTGCGCGAGACCTCGTCGCCGGCGATGGTGAGGCGGAAGTTCTGTACGCCGAGCGACTGCAGGACACGGTCGATGATGCGCCGGTGCGAGGCGGAGACGAGCGCGGTGGGCACCTGGTGCGCGGCGAGCTCGGCGAGGAGTCTGGCGGCCCCGGGCATCAGCGGCAGCGACTGGCCGATGCGCCGCTCGAAGGCGTCGTTGAGCAGGACGGTCAGCTCGGGGACGGTGATGTCGGCGCCGGTCGCCTCGATGAGGAAGCCCGCGCTGCGGGTCATCGGACCACCGACGACCACCTGTTTCCAGGCCGGGTCGAGGGTGTGGCCGAGATCGGCGAAAACGGCGCTCTCGGCGTCCCACCAGAAGCCCTCGGTGTCGACGAGGGTTCCGTCCATGTCGAGGAGCACGGCCTGAAGGGTGGAGCCTTCGGCCGTTCGGGTACCGAGTGCGGGAACCGTACTGGTCATCCGTGGACACCTCCATGAGGGACGAGAAGGCCGGTCGCCCTCCTTGAGCGGGAGGGCGACCGGCCTGCGCTGGACCGACCAGTGTACGACTGCCGCGGATTACCGCGCGTTGAAGTACTTCGCCTCGGGGTGGTGGATGACGATCGCGTCGGTGGACTGCTCGGGGTGGAGCTGGAACTCCTCGCTGAGCTGGACGCCGATCCGCTCGGGCTCGAGCAGCTCGGCGATCTTGGCGCGGTCCTCCAGGTTCGGGCAGGCGCCGTAGCCGAGCGAGAAGCGGGCGCCCCGGTACTTCAGGGCGAACATGTCCTCCATCTCGGCGGGGTCCTCGCCGGCGAAGCCCAGCTCGGAGCGGACCCGGGCGTGCCAGTACTCGGCGAGTGCCTCGGCCAACTGGACGGACAGGCCGTGCAGTTCGAGGTAGTCGCGGTAGGAGTCGGAGGCGAACAGCTCGGCGGTGGCCTCACCGATCTTCGAGCCGACGGTGACGACCTGGAGGCCGACGACGTCGGTCTCGCCGGACTCCTCCGGGCGGAAGAAGTCGGCCAGGCACAGCCGGCGGCCGCGGCGCTGGCGCGGGAAGCTGAACCGGGTCCGCTCGTTCCCGGCGTCGTCCAGGATGATCAGGTCGTCGCCCTTGGACACGCAGGGGAAGTAGCCGTAGACCACGGCCGCTTCGAGCATGTTCTTGGTGTGCAGCTCGTCGAGCCAGCCGCGCAGCCGCGGCCGGCCCTCGGTCTCCACCAGCTCCTCGTACGTGGGCCCGTCCCCGGTGCGCGCCTGCTTCAGGCCCCACTGGCCCTTGAAGAGGGCGCCCTCGTCGAGCCAGGACGCGTACTCCTTGAGCTGGATGCCCTTGATGACGCGGGTGCCGCGGAACGGCGGTTCGGGGACCGGGTTGTCGGTGGCGACGTCGGAGCGCGCGGGCCCCTCGTCGGGCCGCTCCTCGACCTGTACGGCGCCGGCCTTGACCCGGCGCTGCTTCAGTTCGGGCAGGGTGGCGCCGGGCACGCCGCGCTTGACCGCGATGAGCGCGTCCATCAGGCGCAGGCCCTCGAACGCGTCGCGGGCGTAGCGGACTTCGCCCTCGTAGATCTCGTGCAGGTCCTGCTCGACGTAGGCGCGGGTGAGCGCGGCGCCGCCCAGGATCACCGGGAAGTCGGCGGCCAGCTTGCGCTGGTTGAGCTCCTCCAGGTTCTCCTTCATGATCACGGTCGACTTGACCAGGAGCCCGGACATGCCGATCACGTCGGCCTTGTGCTCCTCGGCGGCTTCCAGGATCGCCGAGACGGGCTGCTTGATGCCCAGATTGACCACGTTGTAGCCGTTGTTGGACAGGATGATGTCGACGAGGTTCTTGCCGATGTCGTGGACGTCGCCGCGCACGGTGGCCAGCACGATGGTGCCCTTGCCCTCCGTGTCCGACTTCTCCATGTGCGGTTCCAGGTAGGCCACCGCGTTCTTCATCACCTCGGCCGACTGCAGCACGAACGGCAGCTGCATCTGGCCGGAGCCGAACAGCTCGCCGACCACCTTCATGCCGTCCAGCAGGATGTCGTTGACGATCTCCAGCGCCGGGCGGGACTCCAGGGCGGCGTCGAGGTCGGCCTCCAGGCCGTTCTTCTCGCCGTCGATGATGCGTCGCTTGAGGCGCTCCTCCAGCGGCAGCGCCGCCAGTTCCTCGGCCTTGCCGGCCTTCAGCGACTTCGCGGTGGCGCCCTCGAACAGCGCCATCAGCTTCTGCAGCGGGTCGTAGCCCTCGGACCGGCGGTCGTAGATCAGGTCGAGGGCCGTCTTGACCTGTTCCTCGTCGAACCGCGCGATGGGGAGGATCTTCGAGGCGTGCACGATCGCCGAGTCCAGGCCGGCCTTCACGCACTCGTCCAGGAACACGGAGTTGAGGACGATGCGGGCGGCCGGGTTCAGGCCGAAGGAGATGTTCGACAGGCCCAGCGTGGTCTGCACGGCGGGGTGGCGCTTCTTCAGCTCGCGGATCGCCTCGATGGTGGCGATGCCGTCGCCCCGGGACTCCTCCTGCCCGGTACAGATCGTGAAGGTCAGGCAGTCGATCAGGATGTCCGACTCGTGGATGCCCCAGTTCCCGGTCAGGTCCTCGATGAGGCGCTCGGCGATGGCCACCTTGTGCTCGACCGTGCGGGCCTGGCCCTCCTCGTCGATGGTCAGCGCGATCAGCGCGGCGCCGTGCTCCTGCGCGAGCCGGGTGACCTTCGCGAAGCGGGACTCCGGGCCGTCGCCGTCCTCGTAGTTGACCGAGTTGATGACCGCGCGGCCGCCGAGCTTCTCCAGCCCGGCCTGGATCACCGGCACCTCGGTCGAGTCCAGCACGATCGGCAGGGTGGAGGCGGTGGCGAAGCGGCCGGCCAGTTCCTCCATGTCGGCGACGCCGTCGCGGCCCACGTAGTCGACGCAGAGGTCGAGCATGTGCGCGCCCTCGCGGATCTGGTCGCGGGCCATCTCCACGCAGTCGTCCCAGCGGCCTTCCAGCATGGCCTCGCGGAACTTCTTCGACCCGTTGGCGTTCGTCCGCTCGCCGATCGCCATGTAGGCGGTGTCCTGGCGGAACGGCACGGTCTGGTAGAGGGAGGCGGCGCCCGGCTCGGGGCGCGGCTCGCGCTGAGTGGGGCGCAGGTCGCGGACCCGCTCGACGACCTGGCGCAGGTGCTCGGGCGTGGTGCCGCAGCAGCCGCCGACCAGGGACAGGCCGTACTCGCGGACGAAGGTCTCCTGCGCGTCGGCCAGCTCGGGCGCGGTCAGCGGGTAGTGCGCCCCGTCCTTGGTGAGGACCGGCAGGCCCGCGTTGGGCATGGCCGAGATCGGGATGCGGGAGTGGCGGGAGAGGTAGCGCAGGTGCTCGCTCATCTCGGCCGGGCCCGTCGCGCAGTTCAGGCCGATCATGTCGATGCCGAGCGGCTCCAGCGCGGTCAGCGCCGCGCCGATCTCCGAGCCCAGCAGCATCGTGCCGGTCGTCTCGACGGTGACCGAGCAGATCAGCGGCAGCGTGGTGCCGGTGGCGTCCAGGGCGCGGCGGGCGCCGAGGAGGGCGGCCTTCGTCTGGAGGAGGTCCTGGGTCGTCTCGACCAGCAGCGCGTCCGCGCCACCGGCGATCAGGCCCTCGGCGTTCTGCTGGTAGGCGTCCCGCAGCGTCGTGTAGGGGGCGTGGCCCAGGGTGGGCAGCTTGGTGCCGGGGCCCATCGAGCCGAGGACCCAGCGCTGCTGTCCGGTCGACGCGGTGAACTCGTCGGCGACCTCGCGGGCCACGCGGGCGCCGGACTCGGAGAGCTCGAAGACGCGGTCGGCGATGTCGTACTCGCCGAGGGCCGCGTGGTTGGCGCCGAACGTGTTGGTCTCGACGCAGTCGACGCCCACGGCGTAGTACGCCTCGTGGACGGAGCGCACGATGTCGGGGCGGGTGAGGTTCAGGATCTCGTTGCAGCCCTCGAGCTGCTGGAAGTCGTCGAGGGTGGGATCCTGCGCCTGCAGCATGGTGCCCATCGCGCCGTCGGCCACCACGACTCGGGTGGCGAGGGCTTCGCGGAGGGCGTCCACGCGGGCGCGGGCATCGGCGGCGGGCGTTGGCAACGAGGCCATGAAAGTGCTCCCTGAGGTGCGACGGCTGTCGGCTTTGCGGCTCCACTGCTGGAGGCGCACCCGGCCAGGGTAGCCGGGACCAAGGTCTCGTCGTGGAGGCGTCCACGGGGCGGAACGCCGGACGGCCGCGCCGCGCCACACTGTCCGGTGGCGGTCCCCGACGGGAAACGGGTCGAAATATAGGCTCACGCCGCATTAGCAGGAGGTCGGCAACGACCGATACTGTTCAGCATTGTCGAACGTTGCTCGGTGGCCCCGGTCATCGACGAGTCATCGATCGACGAGATCGACGAGATTGGCGACCCCCGTCGTCGAGAGGAACCGAGGGAGGAAGGGACTGCGATGGCACGCAACATCCAGTCGCTCGAACGGGCCGCGGCGATGCTCCGGCTCCTCGCGGGCGGTGAGCGGCGGCTCGGCCTCTCGGACATCGCCTCCGCCGTCGGTCTCGCCAAGGGCACGGCCCACGGCATCCTGCGCACGCTGCAGGCCGAGGGCTTCGTCGAGCAGGACGCGGCCTCGGGGCGGTACCAGCTGGGCGCCGAGCTGCTGCGCCTGGGCAACAGCTATCTGGACGTGCACGAGCTGCGGGCACGGGCCCTGGTCTGGACGGACGACCTGGCCCGCTCCAGCGGGGAGGCCGTCTATCTGGGGGTGCTGCACCAGCAGGGCGTGCTGATCGTGCACCACGTCTTCCGGCCGGACGACAGCCGGCAGGTCCTGGAGGTCGGGGCGATGCAGCCGCTGCACTCGACGGCTCTGGGCAAGGTCCTGACCGCGTACGACCCGGTGGCCCACAGCGAGGTCATCGAGGCCGAGCGCAAGGAGTTCACGCCGCGCACGGTGTCCGATCTCGCGGGCTTCGAGGCGGTGCTCGACCTGACCCGGGCGCGCGGGTACGCCGACGACGTGGAGGAGACCTGGCAGGGCGTCGCCTCCGTCGCGGCCCCGATCCACGACCGGCACCGGATGCCGGTGGGTGCGGTCGGCATCACCGGCGCCGTGGAGCGCGTCTGCGGGGCCGACGACAAGGGCGCGCTGCGGCCCGAGCTCATCGCGGCCGTGCGGGACTGCGCCCGCGCCGTCTCCCGGGACCTGGGGGCCAGCCGGTTCTGACGCCGCGCCCCTCACGCCCCCGACCCAGGCCCCGTCTCCGGACGGGGCTTTCGCCGTTCCAAGGTGCAGGGTGCACCTTTCCGCGCGACCATCGATGGACACCCTGGCCGCACGGTCACCGATAGGCACGATCGATCAATAACGATCGTGCTTTGAATAACAGAACCCTTGACGATCCAGTAACCCCGGAGCAAGACTCGCGTCCATCGGTCGGCATTGTCGAACACCTACCGGCAATACGCGTTAGAGTGTGACAAGGCCAGGCCGAAACCGCCCTCACTGGAGGGCGCGGACCACCGGAGAGGGACCCGGGGTTCGGTTTCCCCTGGACGAAGGACAAAGGAGTCGCGGGTGTCCAGCTCCGACATCTTCATCGGCGAGACCATCGGTACCGCCGTGCTCATCCTGCTGGGCGGTGGCGTCTGCGCCGCCGTCACTTTCAAGCGCTCGAAGGCGTACGACGCCGGCTGGGTCGCCATCGCCTTCGGTTGGGGCTTCGCGGTCCTGACCGGCGCCTACCTCGCGGGCGGCGTCTCCGGCGCGCACCTGAACCCCGCGGTCACCATCGGCCTCGCCATCGAGGGCGGCACCAAGTGGAGCGATGTCCCGCTCTACCTGGGCTCGCAGCTCCTCGGCGCGATGATCGGCGCCGTGCTGGTCTGGGCGACGTACTACGGGCAGTTCCGTGCGCACCTGACGGACCCGGAGATCATCGCCGCGCAGCCGGCCGACGAGGGCCTGGTCGACCAGAAGTCCGCGCCCAAGGCGGGCCCCGTGCTCGGCATCTTCTCGACGGGCCCGGAGATCCGGAACGTCGTGCAGAACCTGATCACGGAGATCATCGCGACGGTCGTGCTGGTCATCGCCATCCTCACGCAGGGCCTGAACGACGGCGGCAACGGCCTGGGCACCCTCGGCGCCCTGATCACCGCGCTGGTCGTCGTCGGCATCGGTCTCTCGCTCGGCGGCCCCACGGGCTACGCGATCAACCCGGTCCGTGACCTCGGCCCGCGCATCGTGCACGCGCTGCTGCCGCTGCCCAACAAGGGCGGCTCCGACTGGTCGTACGCCTGGATCCCCGTCGTGGGTCCGCTGATCGGCGGCGCCATAGCCGGTGGCCTCTACAACATCGCGTTCAAGTAGGCCGCCCGACACCGCGAGCACCCCGCCCGAGCACCGAGAACTTTCAGGAGCAACCCGTGACCGACGCACACACCGCAGGCCCCTTCATCGCGGCGATCGACCAGGGCACCACGTCCAGCCGCTGCATCGTCTTCGACAAGGACGGCCGGATCGTCTCCGTCGACCAGAAGGAGCACGAGCAGATCTTCCCGAAGCCGGGCTGGGTCGAGCACGACGCGAACGAGATCTGGGCCAACGTCCAGGAGGTCGTCGCCGGAGCCATCACCAAGGCCGGCATCACCCGCGACGACATCAAGGCCATCGGCATCACGAACCAGCGCGAGACCACTCTCCTCTGGGACAAGAACACCGGCGAGCCCGTCCACAACGCGATCGTCTGGCAGGACACCCGCACCGACGCCCTGTGCAAGGAGCTCGGGCGCAACGTCGGGCAGGACCGCTTCCGCCGCGAGACCGGTCTGCCGCTCGCGTCGTACTTCGCCGGGCCCAAGGCCCGCTGGCTGCTCGACAACGTCGAGGGGCTGCGCGAGCGCGCCGAGGCGGGCGACATCCTCTTCGGCACCATGGACAGCTGGGTCATCTGGAACCTGACCGGCGGGGTCAACGGCGGCAAGCACGTCACCGACGTCACCAACGCCTCCCGCACGATGCTGATGAACCTGCACGAGATGCGCTGGGACGAGCGCATCTGCTCCTCCATCGGCGTCCCGATGGAGATGCTGCCGGAGATCCGGTCCTCCGCCGAGGTCTACGGCGAGGTCACCGGCGGCACGCTCGGCGACGTCCTGGGCGGCGTCCCGGTCGCCTCGGCGCTCGGCGACCAGCAGGCGGCCCTGTTCGGCCAGACCTGTTTCGCCGAGGGCGAGGCCAAGTCCACGTACGGCACCGGCACCTTCATGCTGATCAACACCGGTGACAAGGCCATCAACTCCTACTCGGGCCTGCTGACCACGGTCGGCTACCAGATCGGCGACGCCAAGCCGGTCTACGCCCTGGAGGGTTCCATCGCCGTCACCGGTTCGCTGGTGCAGTGGATGCGCGACCAGATGGGCCTGATCAAGTCCGCCGCCGAGATCGAGACGCTCGCGTCGTCGGTCGAGGACAACGGCGGCGCGTACTTCGTGCCGGCCTTCTCCGGCCTGTTCGCCCCGTACTGGCGCCCCGACGCCCGCGGTGTGATCACCGGCCTGACCCGGTACGTCACCAAGGCGCACATCGCGCGCGCCGTCCTGGAGGCCACGGCCTGGCAGACCCGTGAGATCAGCGACGCCATGACGAAGGACTCCGGCGTCGAGCTCACGGCCCTCAAGGTCGACGGCGGCATGACCTCCAACAACCTGCTGATGCAGACCCTCTCCGACGTTCTGGACGCCCCTGTGGTGCGCCCGATGGTCGCCGAGACGACCTGCCTCGGCGCCGCTTACGCCGCCGGTCTCGCCGTCGGCTTCTGGTCCAGCACCGACGATCTGCGCGCCAACTGGCGCCGGGCCGCCGAGTGGACGCCCCGCATGGACGCGGACACCCGCGACCGTGAGTACAAGAACTGGCTCAAGGCCGTCCAGCGGTCCATGGGCTGGCTCGAAGACGAGGAGTAAGACCCCACCATGAGTACCCAGTCCACCCTGCAGACCGTGCCTGCCCTCGGAACGCACCCGGCCGCCGGCTCCAACCCGAGCCGCGCCGAGACCCGCGAGCAGCTTTCCAAGGCGACGTACGACCTCCTGGTGATCGGCGGCGGCATCCTGGGCATCTCCACTGCCTGGCACGCGGCGCAGTCCGGTCTCAGGGTGGCCCTGGTCGACGCCGGCGACTTCGCCGGCGCCACGTCCTCCGCCTCTTCGAAGCTGCTCCACGGCGGCCTGCGCTACCTGCAGACCGGCGCGGTGAAGCTGGTCGCGGAGAACCACTTCGAGCGGCGTGCGGTGTCCCGGAACGTGGCCCCGCACCTCGCGAACCCGCTCACTTTCTACCTGCCCGTCTACAAGGGCGGCCCGCACGGCGCGGCCAAGCTGGGCGCGGGTGTCTTCGCGTACAGCGCGCTGTCGGCGTTCGGTGACGGCGTCGGGCACCTGCTCTCCCCTGCCAAGGCGCAGCAGGACGTGCCCGAGCTGCGCACGGAGAACCTCAAGGCCGTGGCCGTGTACGGCGACGACCAGATGAACGACGCGCGGATGGCGCTGATGACGGTGCGCGCCGCTGTCGACGCCGGTGCCGTCGTCCTCAACCACGCCGAGGTCACCGGCCTGCGCTTCACCAAGGGCCGGGTCACGGGCGCGGAGCTCAAGGACCGCACCAGCGGTGACGAGTTCGGCGTGAGCGCGCGGCTCGTGCTCAACGCGACGGGCCCGTGGGTCGACCACCTGCGCACCATGGAGGACCCGAACGCGGCGCCCTCCATCCGCCTCTCCAAGGGCGCGCACCTGGTCATGAAGCGCACGTCCCCGTGGAAGGCCGCGCTCGCGACACCGATCGACAAGTACCGCATCACGTTCGCCCTGCCCTGGGAGGACATGCTGCTGCTCGGGACGACCGACGAGGAGTACGAGGGCGACCCGGCGGACGTCTCGGTCACCGAGAAGGACATCGCGCAGATCCTCGACGAGGCCGCCTTCTCCGTGCGCGACCAGCAGCTCGACCGGGACCTGATGACCTACGCGTTCGCCGGTCTGCGCGTGCTGCCGGGCGGCCCCGGCGACACGTCGAAGGCCAAGCGCGAGACCGTCGTCACCGAGGGCAGGGGCGGCATGCTGTCCGTCGCCGGCGGCAAGTGGACGACGTTCCGGCACATCGGCCGCACCGTCATGAAGAAGCTGGAGTCGCTGCCCGGTCACCCGCTCGGCGACGACTTCGAGCCGATCAACGAGCTGCCGAAGCGGATGCCGCTCCCGGGTGTCGCCAACCCGCGGGCCGTCGCGCACCGCCTCCTGGTGGACAACCCGGCGCCCGGCCCGCGGATGGCCGCGGACACCGCCAAGCACCTGGCGACGCACTACGGTTCGCTGGCCTTCGACATCGCGCGCCTGGCCAACGAGGACCCGGAGCTCGGGCAGCGGGTGCACCCGGACGCGCCGGAGATCTGGGCGCAGGTCGTGTACGCGCGCGACCACGAGTGGGCCGAGACGGCGGACGACGTGCTGCGCCGCCGCACGACGCTGACGATCCGCGGCCTCGCCACGGACGACGTGCGCGGCAAGGTCCAGGACGTGCTCGACAAGAAGTAGGCACGTACGCAAGGACGTGAGGGGCGGCTCCCACGGGGGGGGCCGCCGCTTTCGCATGCCCGGCGCACTGCCATGCCGCGTACATACATCCGCAATGTCCGGGAGCAAGAGTGGGGGTATGCCTCCGGTTCCGCTCTCCGTGCTCGATCTCGTGCCCCTGACCTCCGGCTCCGACGCGGCCACCGCGCTGCGGGAGACCGTCCGACTGGCGCGCGCCGCCGAGGAGTTCGGCTACCGGCGCTACTGGCTGGCCGAGCACCATCTCAATCCAGGGGTCGCCGGTTCCGCGCCGGCCCTGGTGATCCAGGCGGTCGCGCAGGCGACGTCGCGGATCCGGGTGGGGTCGGGCGCTGTGCTGCTCGGGCACCGCACCCCGCTGTCGGTGGTGGAGGAGTTCGGGATCCTGGACGCCTTCTTCCCCGGGCGGATCGATCTCGGGCTCGGGCGGTCGGGCCGGCCGCGGGTCGGCGCGCCGCCCGGGGCCGCGGTTCCGGAGCCGGGTGAGGGCACCTTCACGGACGAGGGGCTCTACATCCCGCCCCGGTTCACCGGGTTCGCGAGGCTGCTCGGATCGCCGCGGTTCCAGCGGCAGTTGGAGCTGTTGCAGCAGCCGGGCGCGCAGACCCCGCCGTACGCGGACCAGCTCGCGGAGCTGCTCGACCTGCTCGCCGGCACGTCGCCGGGAGCGCGGGCGGTACCGGGCGAGGGCGCCGACGTCGAGGTGTGGGTGCTGGGCAGCAGCGGCGGCGAGAGCGCGGAGCTCGCCGGGGCGCGGGGACTGCCGTTCGCGGCGAACTACCACGTCAGCCCGGGGACGGTCCGCGAGGCGGTGGAGGCGTACCGTGCCGCGTTCAAGCCGTCGGACGTGCTCACCGAACCGTACGTCGTGGTGTCGGCGGACGTGGTCGTGGGCGAGGACGACGCGGCCGCGCGGGAGCTGGCCACCGGGTACGCGCCCTGGGTGCGGTCGATCCGCAGCGGCGAGGGGGCGATCCCCTTTCCGACACCCGAGGAAGCCCGGCGGCATCAATGGACCGATGCGGACCGGGAGTTGGTGGCCGACCGGGTGGACACCCAGTTCGTGGGCTCCGCGCGGACGGTGGCGGAGCGCCTCGCGGTCCTGCAACGGGCCACCGGTGCCGACGAGTTGCTGGTGACGACGATCACGCACGACCACGGCGACCGGGTCCGGTCGTACGAGCTGCTGGCACGGGAGTGGGGACTGATATGACAGACACGACGAGCCCGTTCGTCCTCGGCATCGCCCTCAGCGCGGACGCCGGGTACGCGCCCGACGACTTCGTCCGCCTCGTCCGCCGGGCCGAGGCGGCCCGCGTCGCCTTCGTGACCGTCGAGGACGGACCCGGCCGGCTCGACTCGGCGCTGCTGCTGACGCTCGCCGCGCGCGAGACGACCCGGATCGGGCTCGTGCCGCTCGGCCCGGTGCTCGGGCAGCCCGCCGGGTACGCGGCGCGGTTCGCGACCCTCGATCTGATCAGCGGCGGGCGCGCCGGGGTGCGGCCGAGGATCGCGGCGGACGACGTGGAGCACGACCGGATCGTGCGGCTCATCGGCACTCCGGAGGGCGACGCGCTGGTCGGCGAACTCTTCGACAAGGCAGCCGGGTTCATCGGCCGGGTCACCGAGGAGTGGGACAAGGACGCGACGGCGCCGCAGGGCCGGCCGCCGCTGATCTCGCTCGCGCACGACACCGTGCCGTACCGGTTCGCGGCGCGCCGCGCGGACGCCGTGCTGATCACCCCGTTCGACGTGGCGGGGCTGCGCCGGATCCGCGCCGAGGTGGACGCGCTCGCCGCCGAGGAGGGCCGGACGCTGAAGGTGCTCGCCGAGCTGAACGTGCTGCTGGCGCCCACGGAGTCCCAAGCGGCGGAACGACGTGCCGCGCTCGGGGAGTTCGACTCCGACGCCGCCCTGTTCACCGGCACCCCGGAGGGCCTCGCCGACCATCTGGAGGAGTGGTACCGCGAGGGCGGCGCCGACGGCTTCCGGATCCGGCCGGTCGCCGTGCCGCAGGACGTGTACGCGCTCGTGGACCGCGCCGTGCCGGAACTGGTCCGGCGCGGACTGCTCCCGGCGGCGTACGAGAGCGGCACCCTGCGCGGCCATCTGGGCCTCACGACCGCCGGCTGAGCCGTCCACCGAACGAGAGGGCACCATGAAGTTCCAGGTCCTGTCCATCATCGGCCACGCACCCCACCCACTGACCGGTGAACTCCCCACTTCCGCCGACCGGTTGACGCAGGTCGTCGAGGTGGGCACAGCGGCCGAGCGGCTCGGCTACGACGCGTACGCGGTCGGCGAGCGGCACGCGGGCCCCTTCCTGTCGTCGTCTCCGACCGTGGTGCTCGGCGCCCTTGCGGCGCGTACGACGCGGATCAGACTGCTGACGGGCGTCACGGTCGTCGCGATCCTCGACCCGGTACGGGTCGCCGAGGACTACGCGACGCTCGACCAGCTCTCGCACGGGCGGATCGAGCTCGTGATCGGCAAGGGCGCGGAGGCGGGCCACTTCGATCTGTTCGGGCTCGACGAGGCGCGGCAGTGGGATCTGCAGAAGGAGAAGTACGAGCTGCTGCGCCGGCTGTGGACGGAGGAGGGCGTCGACTGGGAGGGCGAGTTCCGGCCCGCGCTGAAGGGGGTGACGACGGTGCCGCGCCCGTACGCGGGGCTCCCCCGTGTCTGGCACGGCTCGGCGACCTCCCGCAACTCCCCCGAGCTGGCCGCCAAGCACGGGGATCCGCTGTTCACGGCGAACGCCGTCCAGCCGCGGGCGGCGTACGCGGAGCTCATCGACCACTACCGGGAGCGGTTCGCGGCGTACGGCCACGATCCGGCGCGGGCGCATGTGGCGGCGGGCTCGGGCGGGCTGCTGATCGCGGACACCGCCGAGCAGGCCGTGGAGCGGTACAAGGAGCTGTACGAGGCGAAGGTCGCGCAGTCCTTCCGGCCGCACCTGGCCGGGAAGGCCGGCTACAACACGCCGTTCCGCACGATCGAGGACGCGATCGCGGACGGGCCGCAGCTCATCGGTTCGCCGGAGCAGATCATCGACAAGATCCTCGGGTACCACGAGGTGTACCGGCACGATCTGCAGTCGATCACCGTGGACGGGTTCGGGCAGGGCACGAGCGAGCAGATCGAGACGCTGCAGCGGTTCGCCGAGGAGATCGCGCCCGTGGTGCGCGAGGAGGCGCCGAGTTCGCTGTGGGAATGAGCGCCGCCGCTCAGCCCGCCTCGCCGGAGTCGACGATGGATCGCTCCAACTTGCCGAGCAGACGGGCGAGTTGGCGGCGCTCCGAGGGGGAGAGTCCGGCGAGCATCCGGCGCTCGTTGTCCAGGTGGTCGGCGAACACCTCGTCGACCTTGGCGAGCCCCTCGTCGGTCAGCCGGGAGTAGACGACGCGCCGGTCGTCGGCGTCGCGCTCGCGGGCGATCAGGCCGTCCTTCTCCAGCCGGTCCATGCGCAGCGTGACACCCGCCGAGGAGACGAGCCCCGAGGCGGCGAGCTGTCCGGCGGTCAGCCGGTACGGCTCGCCGGAGCGGCGCAGCGCCGTCAGCACGTCGAAGCCGGCGACGGACAGTCCGTGCCGCTCGATCGACGCGTTCAGCTTGGTGTTGTAGCGCAGGAACGAGCGGTGCAGGCGTGCCAGCACCTCCAGCGGGCTCGTGTCCAGCTCGGGCCGCTCCCGCGCCCAGTCCGCCACGACCTGGGTCACGGCGTCCTGCCCCGGCGCCTTCCGCTCGGTCATCCCCGCCCCCTCGCACGATTCACGGTGGGGACGTGAGGTCGTACGCCCCTGAAAATTCTACCCCTGAAGCGATCACGGTCGGCGCCGTACGTCAGCGGGCCCGGCGGCCGAGGAGCCGGGCCGGCACCACCGCGCGGCGCCGGCCCCTCCGCACCGGGACCGGCGCCGCGGCTTCACGACGGGTCGGCGTTACGCGTTGAGCTCCTCCAGGGTCCGTCCCTTCGTCTCCACGGCGAACAGCGCGATCAGCGCGCCCACGCCCGCCACGCACGCCAGCTGGACGAAGACCAGGCTCAGGCTGCCGCCGGCGCCGAGGATCGCGCCGACCGTGACCGGGCCGAGGATGACGCCGAGCCGGTTCCACAGACCGCCGAAGGCCGCGCCCCTGGCCCGGTTGGCCGTCGGGTAGAGCTCGGGCGAGTACAGGTAGAGGCCCGCGTTGATCGCGTAGACGAAGAAGGTCGTGCAGGAGGCGAAGACGGCGACCTGGATGCCCGAGGTGACCCCCGCGAGAGCCAGGGTGCCGAGGGCCAGCGCGGTCCCGCCGAGCGCGGCGACCAGGGCGGGGCGCCGGCCGATCCGGTCGATGACGAGCGCCACGGCGAACGTGCCGAACAGCCCGGTGACGTTGCTGAGCAGCGTGTAGACCAGGGCAGTCGTCAGGTCGAGGCCGAAGTTCTTGGTGTAGAGCGACGGCAGCCAGGTCGAGATGCCGTGGTTGACGTAGTACGCCACGAACCACAGGCCGGAGAGGACGGCGGTGCGGCGCAGATAGCGCCCGGTGAACAGGTCGCGCAGCCGTCCGCGCGCGACTTCCTCCCCGGGCTCGGCCGTGGGCGCCGGCAGCGGCTCGCCGACCGCCCGCTCGACCTCCTCCTCGATCCGGGCGATGACCCGCTCGGCCTCCTCGACCCGCCCCTGCGAGAGCAGCCAGCGCGGCGACTCCGCGACGTGCCGGGGCAGCAGCACCGCGACCAGGACGGGCAGGGCGCCGATCACGAACATCGCCCGCCAGCCGAGGTTCGGCACGACCCACACGGCGACGAGGCTGGCGGCCGCGAGTCCCGCCGGGAAGATCATCTCGTAGAGCAGGACGAACCGGCCGCGCTTGTCGGAGCGGGCGATCTCGTTGATGTACGTGGCCGCGACGGGCACCACGCCGCCGATGCCGAGGCCCTGCACGAACCGGAACAGCGAGAACAGCTCGATCCCGTTCGAGAGCGCGACGGCGAGGCTGGCCAGGCCGGTGATCGCGACGCCGAGCGCCACGGTGCGCACCCGGCCGATCCGGTCGCCGAGCCAGCCCGCGGCGAGGGCCCCGAGCAGCATGCCGATGGAGCCGGCGGTGACGGCGAAGGTCGCCTGCCCCGTACTGAGGTGCCAGTCCTTCATCAGCACGGGCAGCGCGGAGGCGGCGAGGAGCTGGTCGAAGGCCTCGAAGAACGTCACGGCACCGATCAGGAACCGGACCTTGACATGCCATCGGGAGTGCGGCAGCCGTTCGAGCCTGGCTGCGATCGAGCCGAGGCCCTGTTTGCCGGCCACAGTCGTCATGGAGGGGTCCTTCCGCGAACACGCGAACAGAGGAGTTCCGGAGACAGTAGAAGTGGATACCTAAGTGGTCAATGGTTAGGGACTTAGACACATCGAAGGTGATGCCACCGTCACCTCCATGTAACTCGCGCTGGACATCGGCGAGTACGCGCCCGTGAACGCCTCTCGAACAGGGTCTTGCGCGGAAACATTTAAGCCCTTAGATTTCTAGCACTTCAGCGATTCCGCCTTGCTCCCGCTGTCCGTCACCGCATCGTCCCGCACCATCTGGAGGTCCTGCCGTGCCTCACCACTCCACCGACATCCTCATCGCGGGCCAGTGGCGGCGCGGCGGCGGCGAGCCCGTCGACACCGTCGATCCGGCGACCGGCCGGGTCCTCGCCACCGTGCACACCGCGTCCGCCGAGGAGGTCGACGAGGCGGCACGGGCGGCGGCCGCGGCCGCGGCCGACCCGGCCTGGCGCGACCTCCTCCCCCACGAGCGGGCCCGACTGCTGCACCGTGTCGCGGAGTTGACGGAGCAGGCCGCCGACGAGCTGGCCGCCACCCAGACCGCCGACACCGGCAAGACCCTCGCCGAGACGAAGGCGCTCGCTCTCAGCGCGGCAGGCACCTTCCGCTACATGGCGGCGGCGCTGGAGACCGCCGAGGACGCACTGACCCCTTCGCGCGGCGCGTACGTGACGATGAGCGTGCACGAGCCCATCGGCGTCGTCGGCGCGATCAATCCGTGGAACTCGCCGGTGGCCAGCGACGCGCAGAAGATCGCCCCGGCCCTCGCCGCGGGCAACGCGGTGCTGCTCAAGCCCGCCGCCTGGACCCCGCTCGTCTCGCTCGCGCTGGGCCGGATCGTCACCCGCGCCCTGACCGGACTCGGCCTGCCCACAGCTCTGTTGTCGGTGCTTCCGGGCAGCGGCCGGGTGGTCGGCGACGCGGTCGTACGGCATCCGCTGGTCGGCCGCATCGGCTTCACCGGCGGCACGGAGACCGGCCGGTCCATCGCGGCGATCGCCGCGCAGAAGCTGATCCCGGCCTCGCTGGAGCTGGGCGGCAAGTCACCGACGATCGTGCGCGCCGACGCCGACATCGAACAGGCCCTGGCGGGCGTGCTGTTCGGGATCTTCTCGTCCAGCGGGCAATCCTGCATCGCCGGTTCGCGGCTGTTCGTGGCCCGGGAGATCCACGACTCCTTCGTCGGTGAACTCGTCGCGCGGGTGCGCACGTTGCGGGTCGGTCCCGGCACCGACCCCGACACCCAGGTCGGCCCGCTGGTCCACCACAAGCACCGCGACGCCGTCGCCGCCTACGTGGACCTCGCCCGGTCCGAAGGCGCCGAGGTGCTGTGCGGCGGCGGCGCGCCCCAAGGCCCCGAGTACCGCGACGGGGCGTACTACCTGCCGACCGTGCTCGCCGGCCTCGACAACTCCTCGCGCACCTGCCAGGAGGAGATCTTCGGCCCGGTCCTGGTCGTGCTGCCCTACGACGACGAGGACGACCTGGTCGAGCGGGCCAACGACTCCGTGTACGGCCTGGCCTGCGGGATCTGGACCCGGGACCACCGGGCCGCCTGGCGCCTGGCCCGGCGGATCGACGCGGGCACCGTGTGGATCAACACGTACAAGCAGTTCAGCGCCTCCACCCCGTTCAGCGGGATGAAGGACAGCGGTCTCGGCACGGAGAAGGGCCGCGACGCCATCCGTGCCTACCAGCGCCAGAAGTCCCTGTACTGGGGCACCTCCGACGCGCCGCTGCCCTGGGCCAACTGACCACCCCCTCACCGGAGTTCCGGAGTTCCCCATGTCCCACCCCCCGATAGCCCGGCTGCGCGCCCTGCGCTCCGTCGAGCTGCTCACCCCCTCCTTCGCCGAGGCCACCGACTTCTACGAGGACGCCTGGGGCCTGGAGGTCGTCGAGTCCGAGCACAGCGCGAGCTGGCTGCGCGGCACCGGCGACGAGCACCACGCCCTGCAGCTGACCCGCTCCGAGCGCACCGGCCTCGGCCGCCTCGTGTTCGCCGTCGCCACCCCGGCCGAGATCGACGAGGCGGCGCGCAGGCTGGAGGCGCGCGGCATCCTCCCGGTCGCCGGACCCGGCCCGCTCGACCAGGTCGGCGGCGGCTACGGCCTCCGGTTCCACGACCACGAGGGCCGCCTCGTCGAGCTGTCCGCCGAGACCTGGGCGGTCCGGCCGCGCGGCCGTGAGGCCGCGGTCCCGGTCGGCGTCACGCACACCGTCCTCAACACCCCCGACATCGACGCCGCCGTCGCCTTCTACTGCGACGTGCTGGGGCTGCGCGTCTCCGACTGGTCCGAGCACCAGATGGCGTTCCTGCGCTGCAACGCCGACCACCACTGCATCGCGTTCAACCAGGCCGCGTGGGTGTCCCTCAACCACGTGGCGTACGAGATGAGTTCGGTCGACCACTTCATGCGCGGGCTCGGCCGGCTGCGGCACCACGGGATCGTCCCGCAGTGGGGCCCGGGGCGGCACGGCCCCGGCAACAACACCTTCTCCTACTTCACCGACCCGACCGGGCTCGTGTGCGAGTACACGTCCGAGGTCGCGCAGGTCGTCGAGGACCGGTGGATCGCCAAGGTGTGGCGGCGCGTGCCGGAGCTCTCCGATCTGTGGGGCACGGCGGGCCCGCCGTCGAAGGAGATCCGCTGTCACATGGCCGGTTCGCCGGAAGGAGCACTGCAGTGAGCAGCACCCTCAAGGTCGGGCTCGTCGGCTGGGGCGCCATCGGGCGCGTCGTCGGCACCGCCCTCGCCCGGCAGGACGTCCCCGGCGCCGAATTGACCTGCCTGGTCGACAACCGGCCGCTCGGCGAGACGGCTCCGGCCCCGCAGGTCTCCTTCGAGGACGCCATCGCCCGCTGCGACCTGATCGTGGAGGCGGCGGGCCAGGGTGTCGTACGGGAGTGGGGCGAGCGCGTCCTGACCTCCGGCACCGACCTGCTCGTGGCCTCGACCGGGGCCCTCACCGACGACGAGCTGGCCAAGCGCCTGCTCGCCGCCGGGCCCGGCCGGGTCTTCTTCACGGGCGGCGCGGTCGGCGGCCTCGACCTGCTCCAGGCCGTCCGCTCCTTCGGCCCGCTGGACGAGGTCCGCCTCACCACGACGAAGCTGCCCTCCACCCTCGAACAGCCGTGGATGGACGAGGAGTTGCTGGCCCGGCTGCGTGCAGCGACCGGGCCCGTCGAGGTCATGGCCGGGACCGCGCGCGACGTCCCGGTGAAGTTCCCGAAGTCGACGAACGTCGCGGCCTCGGTCGCCCTCGCCGTCGGCGACCTGGACGCTGTGCGGGTCCGGGTCGTCGCGGACCCGGCGGCCGAGCGGACCCGGCACGTGATCGAGGCGTCCGGGCCGCACGGCGCGTACCGCTTCGAGGTGGCGCACGTACCCGACCCGGCCAACCCGGCGACCAGCCGCGTCGTGCCGTACGCGGTGCTGCGCTCGCTGGCGGCGCTGGCCGGGCGGTCGGGGCAGATCCTGTGAGCGCCGTCCATGTGGAGGAGGCCGGCGCGGCCGGTCCGCTGCTGCTGTGCCTGCACGGCATCGGATCGTCGTCGGCCGCGTTCGCGCCGCAGCTCGACGCCCTCTCCGAGCACTGCCGCGTCATCGCGTGGGACGCGCCGGGATACGCCAAGTCCGCCGATCCGGACGGCCCGTTGGACCTGGACGGGTTCGCGGACGCGGCGGCCGGCGTGATCCGCGCCCACGGTTCGTCGGCGCATGTGCTCGGGGTCTCCTGGGGCGGCGTGATCGCGGTGCGGCTCGCCACCCGGCACCCGGACCTCGTGGACTCGCTGATCCTCGCCGACTCCAGCGCCGGCTCCGGCACGGACGAGGCGAGGGCCGCCGGGATGCGGGCACGCGCCGCCGAGCTGGCCACGCTCGGGGCGCGGGCCTTCGCCAAGCGGCGCGGGCCCCGGCTGGTGTCGGACCGCGCGCCCGCCGAGCTCGTCGAGCGGGCCGTGGACACCATGGCCGGCGCCGTGCGGCTGCCCGGCTACGGCTACGCCGCCGAGGCCATGGCCGCCGCCGACCTGCGGCCCGAACTGTCCCGCGTCACCGCCCCCGCGCTGGTCGTGTGCGGCGACCGCGACACGGTCACCGGCGTCGAGGCCTCCCAGGTCCTCGCCGGGGGCCTGCACAAGACCGCCTACGTGATCGTCAAGGACGCCGGTCACCTGGCCAACCAGGAACAGCCCGAGCGCTTCAACGCCTGGGTCCTGTCCCACCTGCACATCGTCACCCGTTAACGAAGGGCTCCACTCATGCCTCTGACCACCACCGAGTACGACAACGGCGGCGACCTCGGCGCGTACACCGACTCGCTGATCGCCTCGAAGGACTCGCGCGTCGCCGACTTCGACACCCTCTCCTTCCAGGAGAAGGCGGGCCCGCAGTACCGCCGCGGCCAGATCCGGTACGTCGGCTCCGGCGCCACCGGCAACCACGAGGGCGACAAGCGCATCCTCCCGTCCGGCGGCTTCACCTTCTCCAACATGCTGCTGCCGCCCGGCGCCGAGGGCCCGGCCCACACGCACCACGACGTGGAGGAGGCGTTCTTCGTCCTGGAGGGCGAGGTCCGCGTGGGCGTCCACCGCGGCCCGGACGAGGTCGAGT
The DNA here is from genome assembly GCF_053891275.1 of Streptomyces sp. YJ-C3. Classification (NCBI taxonomy): domain Bacteria; kingdom Bacillati; phylum Actinomycetota; class Actinomycetes; order Kitasatosporales; family Streptomycetaceae; genus Streptomyces; species Streptomyces sp. YJ-C3. The sequence goes on from NZ_CM132685.1 coordinate 6,237,767, forward strand.
ACCGCACTCTCGGCTACCGCGACATGATCGTGGTGCCGGCCGGGGTGACCCGCTCCCTGAAGAACGAGGGGGACACCGACGCCCTGTTCTGCGTGGTCATCGGCACGCAGAAGCCGCAGGTGCCGTCCTACCCCGCGTACTCGCCGATGCACGGCGTCACCCGTGACTGAGCAGTCATCCATGGCTGAGCAGTCCCCCGACGGCGTCCGTACGGTCGTCGTGACCGGGGCGGGCCGTGGCCTGGGACTGGCCATGGCCCGCCGGGCCGGCACCGACGGTTTCCGGGTCGTCGTCGCCGAGGTCGACGCCGCGCGCGGCGCGGCCGCGGCCCAGGAGCTGCGGGTCGAGGGCATCGACGCGCGCTTCGTGCGCTGCGACGTCGCGGACCCGGCCTCGGTGGACGGGCTCGCCGCCTTCGTCCGTGGCCTGGGACCGCTGTACGGGCTGGTCAACAACGCCGCGCTCGCCAACGGGGTCGGCGGCAAGGAGTTCCAGGACATCGACCTCGAGGCCTGGGACCGCCTGATGACGGTGAACGCGCGCGGACCCTGGCTCGTGGCGAAGGCGCTGCACCCGCTGTTCGGGCCCGTCGGCCGCATCGTGAACATCGCCTCCGACGCGGCGCTGTACGGCTCGCCGCGGCTCGCCCACTACATCGCCTCCAAGGGCGCCGTGATCGCGCTGACCCGGGCCATGGCGCGGGAGTCGGGCGAGCGCGGCATCACGGTGAACGCGCTCGCGCCGGGTCTGACCGAGTGCGAGGCGACGGAGACGGTGCCCGCCGAGCGGCACGACCTGTACCGGTCGAACCGGGCGATCGAGCGTCCTCAGCAACCCGACGACCTGGTCGGTCTCGCCTCCTTCCTCCTGTCGGAGGAGTCGCGCTACCTCACCGGACAAGTGATCGCCGTCAACGGCGGCTTCACGATGAACTGACGTGACTGACGTAACTGACGTACTGGAGAAGACAGTTATGGATCTGGGCCTCGCCGACCGGACCTATGTGGTCACCGGAGGCAGCTCGGGCGTCGGCCTGGCCACGGTCCGCGCCCTGCTCGCCGAGGGCGCGAACGTCGCCACGTGCGGGCGCGACGCCGAACGCCTGAAGCGGATCGGCACGCACGAGCGGCTGTTCACGGACGTGTGCGACGTACGGGACACCGACGCCGTACGGGGCTTCGTGGCCGCGTCCGCCGACGCGTTCGGCGGCCGGCTCGACGGTCTCGTCAACAACGCCGGGCAGTCCCGCATGAAGCGCCTCGACGAGACCACCGCGGACGACTGGCGCGACGAGCTGGACCTGAAGTTCGCGGGCGTGCTGCATCCGCTGCAGGCCGCGCGGGACCTCCTGAAGGCCTCCGACGCGGCGTCCGTCGTCAACGTCAACGCCGTCCTCGCCAAGCAGCCCGAGCCCCGGCTGATCACGACGAGCGCGGCCCGCGCCGGCATCCTCAACCTCTCCAAGTCCCTGTCCGTGGAGCTCGCCGCGGACGGCATCCGGGTCAACTCCGTGTGCCTCGGGCTCATCGACACCGGGCAGTGGACCCGTCGGCACGCCGCCGCGGACTCCGGCCTGTCGTACGAGGACTGGCAGGCGGAACTGGCCGCCGACCGGGGCGTCGCCCTGGGCCGGCTCGGCCGGGCCGAGGAGGTCGCGTACGCGGTCCTCGCGCTGCTCGCGCCCCGCGCCTCGTACATCACCGGAACCAGCATCGACGTCTGCGGCGGAGTCGGCCGCGGGATTCTCTGAGGAGTTCGCATGCGTTACGACAATGGAGGCGCGCTCCTCGTCGCCGTCCTGAAGGAACTGGGCATCGACACGGTCTTCGGGATCGTCTCGGTGCACAATCTGCCGCTGGTCGAGGCCGTCGACCGCGAGCTGCGCTTCGTACCGGTGCGGCACGAGGCGACCGCGGTGAACGCCGCCGACGCGTACGGGCGGGCCCGCGGCACCCTCGGCTGCGCGCTCACCTCGACCGGCACCGGCGCGGGCAACGCGGCCGGGTCCCTCGTCGAGGCGCTGGCCTCCGGCACGTCGGTGCTGCATGTCACCGGGCAGGTCGAGACGGAGTTCCTGGGCAGCGGGCGGGGCTTCATCCACGAGACGAAGGACCAGCTCGGCATGCTGGCCGCCGTCTCCGCGTACGCCGCCACGGTGCCCTCCGCCGACGAGGCCGGCCGGGTGCTGCGCGCCGCGGCCCGCGCGGCCCTCGCCTCGCCCGGCGGCCCGGCCAGCGTGGAGTGGCCGATCGACCTGCAGTACGCGGCGCAGACCGATGCCCCCGAGGAGGCGCCGGAGCCGGCGCGGCCGGCGCCCGCCGCGGCCGCGGCGGCCGCCGCGGGCGCCCTGCTGGCCTCGGCGCGGCGGCCGCTGATCTGGGCCGGCGGCGGCGCCGTCCGGGCGGGCGCCGAACTCACCGCGCTCGTCGAGGCCACCGGTGCCGGGCTCCTCACCTCCAACTCGGGGCGCGGCGCCGTCCCCGAGGACCACCCGCAGGTCATCGGCAACTTCGCGACGACCCCGGCGGGCCGCGCCCTGCTGGCCGACGCCGATGTGCTCCTGACGATCGGCACGCACTTCCGGTCCAACGAGACGGCGGACTACGGGCTGAAGCTGCCCGACGCCGAGCGGCACATCCAGATCGACGTGGACGCGGCGGCGCTGGGCCGGGTCTACCCGGCCGCGCACGCCCTGCACGGCGACGCCGCCGACGTGCTGACGGCCCTGCTCCCCCACGCCCGCGGCGCCGACCCGCAGTGGACGCGCCGCGTCGGGCAGGTCCGCGCCGACGTCCGGACCACGCTGCACGACAACATCGGCCCCCAGGCCGCGATCTGCGACGCCCTGCGCGCCGTGCTGCCGCGGGACGCGGTCGTCGCCCGGGACGTCACCATCGCCTCCAGCAGCTGGGGCAACCGGCTGCTGGAGATGTACGACCCGCGGGCCAACGTCTTCCCGCGCGGCGGCGGTATCGGCCAGGGCCTCGGCATGGGCATCGGGGCCGCGCTGGCCGCCCCGGACCGGCCCACGGCCGTCATCGCGGGCGACGGCGGCCTGGCCGTGCACCTGGGCGAGCTGCTCACGGTCGCGCAGGAACGGCCCCGGCTGACCGTGCTGGTCTTCAACGACGGCGGCTACGGCGTGCTGCGCAACATGCAGGACCGCTACAGCGAGCGCCGCTCCGGCGTCGACCTGACCACGCCCGACTTCGAGCACCTCGCCCGCGCCTGCCGGCTGCCGTATCTGCGGATCGCGGACGCCGGGCACGCCCGGCCGGTGATCGAGGAGGCCGTCGCCTCCGACGGGCCGGTGCTCGTCGAGGTCGACCTGGCGGCGCTCGGCCCGATGAAGAACCCGTTCACCCCGCCCGTGAAGATCCCCACCGCGTAGGGAGGCCGCGCCATGACGACGACCGAAGACCGTGAACTGTCCCTGCTGGTACGGCGGATGACCTGGGAGGCCGACGGCGTCCTGTCCGTCGAGCTCACCCGTCCCGACGGCAAGCCGCTGCCCGCCTGGACGCCCGGCGCCCATGTCGACGTGCAGGTCGGCGGGCAGATCCGGCAGTACAGCCTGTGCGGCGACCCCGCGGCGACGGGCACGTACCGCATCGGCGTCCTCAACGAGCCGTCCTCGCGCGGCGGTTCACGCCATGTGCACACGGCGCTGCGGCCGGGCCAGCAGGTCACCGTGTCCGAGCCCCGCAACCACTTCGTCCTGGAGGACGCCGCCGGGTACGTGTTCGTCGCGGGCGGCATCGGTGTCACCCCGATCCTCGCGATGGCCCAGGAGGCGGCGCGCCGGGGCGCGGCGTGGCGGATGGTGTACGGCGGGCGCAGCCGCGCCTCGATGGCGTTCACCGACGAACTGGGCGCGCTCGGCGGCGACGTGACGCTCGTGCCGCAGGACGAGCTGGGCCACATCGACCTGGCGTCCGCCCTCGCGGACCTGCCGGACGGCACGCTCGTCTACTGCTGCGGGCCCGAGCCGCTGCTCGCCGCCGTCGAGGCGGTGTGCCCCGCGGACCTGCTGCGGGTCGAGCGGTTCGCGGCGCCGGTCGTCGAACGGGCCGTGTCCGACGACGCGTTCGAGGTCGAGTGCCGCGCCTCGGGGCTCACCCTCAGCGTCGGCGCCGACACCTCGATCCTGGCCGCCGCCGAGCAGGCCGGGCTGGACGTCGCCAGTTCCTGCCGCGACGGCATCTGCGGCTCGTGCGAGACGCGGGTGCTGGAGGGCGCCCCCGACCACCGGGACTTCCTGCTCTCCGACGCCGAGCGCGCCGCCAGCACCTCGATGATGATCTGCGTCTCGCGCTGCGCGTCGGGCCGCCTCGTCCTCGACCTGTGACCCCACCTCCCTGGAGACATGCATGAGCACCGAGACCGACTGGCCGTACCTGGAGATCCACCAGTCCCGTACGCACGAGCCGTCCCCGTACGAGTACAAGCTGGCGTCCACCCTCGAAGAGGTCTTCACCGAAGAGGGGCATGAACTCGCTGACGTCGTCCGCGGGTTGAACGCCCGCCAGGTCCACGCGCCCGACGGCGCGCCGTGGACCGAGGAGTCCTTCCGCGCCGAGATGCACCGACTGGGAGCGTGACCGCCATGACCACCCTGACCGCCGATCACCTCTACGCGACGGGCCTGCGCGGCCAGTGGCACCCGGTCGTCCCGTCCTCGTTCGTCGCGCCCGGCGCGATGCGCAAGGTCACCGTCCTCGGCGAGCAGTGGCTGCTGTTCCGCCGCTCGGACGGCACCCTGAGCATGCTCGCCGACCGCTGTCCGCACCGCGGCGCCCCGCTGTCGCTCGGCAAACACCTGGGCGACCGGGTGGCCTGCTGGTACCACGGCGTGGAGGTCGAGACGGACGGTACCGTCTCGTCCGTGCCCGGTCTGCCCGGCTGCAACCTGGAGGGCAAGCAGCTCGTCGTCTCGCTGCCCGTGCGCGAGGTCGGCGGGGCGGTCCTCGCCTACTTCGGGTCCGAACAGCAGCCGTCGCCGGTCGAGTTGACGCTGCCGGAGCCGCTGACGGACCCGGACACCGACGCGATCCTCTGCTACGCCGAGTGGGAGGTGCCGTGGCGGTACGCCGTGGAGAACCTGCTCGACCCGATGCACGGCGCGTTCCTGCACCACGACTCGCACACGATGTTCGACGGCGACACCACCGCGAAGTTCCGCATCCGCGAGACCGACCGCGGCTACTTCTTCGAGAAGACCGACCAGCGGGGCGTGAACTTCGACTGGGTGGAGCTGTGCCGCACCGGCGTGGACTGGGTCGACCTGTCGATCCCGTACCCGCCCTCGGCGGGCCCCGGCGGCCCGTTCGGCATCGTCGGCATGGTGCGGCCGGTCGACGAGGAGCGCTGCGCGGTGTTCTTCTGGCGCTACCGCAAGGTCCAGGGCTGGCAGCGCGACAGCTGGCGCTTCCTGTACAAGACGCTGATCGAGGAGCGGCACTGGCAGGTCCTGGAGCAGGACCGGGTGATGCTGGAGGCCATGCCGGCCGACGCCGACCAGCGGGAGAACCTCTACCAGCACGACCTCGGCGTCGTCCGGCTGCGCCGCCTGTACCGCGCGGGCGCCGAGGAGCAGGCGACGGCCTAGACGCTCCCGTCCCCGTCCCCCGAGTCCACGATCGAGCGCTCCAGCTTGCCGAGCAGGCGGGCCAGTTGGCGGCGCTCGGCCGGGGACAGGTCGGTGAGCATCCGGCGCTCGTTGTCCAGGTGCTCGGCGAACACCTCGTCCACCGTGGCCAGACCGGCGTCCGTGAGCCGGGAGTGGACCACGCGCCGGTCCTCGGCGTCGCGCTCGCGCACGATCAGGCCGTCCTTCTCCAGCCGGTCGATGCGCAGCGTCACCCCCGCCGAGGAGACCAGGCCCGAGTCGGCCAGTTGCCCGGCGGTCAGCCGGTACGGGGCGCCCGCCCGGCGCAGCGCGGTCAGCACGTCGAAGCCGGCGACGGAGAGCCCGTGCCGCTCGATGGCCGAGGTCAGCCGGGTGTTGTAGCGCAGGAACGTGCGGTGCAGCCGGGCGAGGACCTCCAGCGGCGCGGTGTCGAGCTCGGGCCGCTCCCGCGCCCAGTCCTCGATGATCGCCGCGACGGCGTCCTGTCGGACCGCCGTCCTCTTCTCCGCCATGCGCCGCCGCCTCCCTGTGCACCGCCCCCGCGGGCCCGCCCGCAAAACCTTAGGGCCTGTCCGGCGGATCAGGTCGCGTCCGGGTGGCCGGGCCCTGGTCCCGGGACCACGCAGGACTCCGCTCGTCCGCCCCGCCCGTGGCCACATAATGGTCCGGGACATCGGAGGTATCGGCCCTCCGGCGACGAGCAGAGGGGGCTGCCATGGCCGTCACCGACGAGGCCATCGAGAAGATCAAGGGCATGATCGTCTCGGGCGCGCTGCGCCCCGGCGACCGGCTCCCCAAGGAGAGCGAACTCGCCGCGGAACTGGGCCTGTCGCGCAACTCGCTGCGCGAGGCCGTGCGCGCGCTCTCGCTGATCCGCATCCTGGACGTGCGCCAGGGCGACGGCACGTACGTGACGAGCCTCGATCCGCAGCTGCTGCTCGAGGCGCTGAGCTTCGTGGTCGACTTCCACCGCGACGACACGGTCCTGGAGTTCCTCGCCGTGCGCCGCATCCTGGAGCCCGCCGCGACGGCGATGGCCGCGACCCTGATCACCGAGGACCAGCTCGACAAGCTCTCGGCCCAGCTGGACGCCCTGGGCGCCGAGCCGTCGGTGGAGGAGCTGGTCGCCGCCGACCTCGACTTCCACCGCGGCATCGTCCGCGCGTCGGGCAACTCGGTGCTGTGCTCCTTGCTCGACGGCCTGTCCGGACCGACCACGCGGGCCCGCGTCTGGCGCGGCCTGACCCAGGAGGACGCGGTCAGCCGGACCCTGCACGAGCACCGGGCGATCCTCGCGGCGCTGCGCGACGGCGACGCGGAAGCGGCGCGGTCGTGGGCCACGGTGCACATCGCCAGCGTGGAGCAGTGGCTGCGCTCGTCGCTCTGACATCCGGCAAAGGGCCCCGCACGGGTGGAGTGCGACCCTCCGACACGGGGCAGTGTTCCCGGCAGCCGCCGGGTTCCAGGGGGCTGCGGAGGGCCCTCGGGGACGCCGTAAGGTGGGCAGGTACGCGAGGGCACGTCGGAAGGAGGCACTGGGTGATCGAGCTCGAGGGGGTTCCCGAGCTGGTCGACCCGGTCATGGTGGCCGCGTTCGAGGGCTGGAACGATGCCGGCGACGCCGCCTCCACCGCGGTCGCGCATCTCGACAAGGAGTTCAAGGGCGAGGTGTTCGCGGCGCTGGACGCCGAGGACTACTACGACTTCCAGGTCAACCGGCCCACGGTCTTCCTGGAAGACGGCGTGCGCAAGATCACCTGGCCGACGACCCGGCTCTCGGTGATCCGCGTCGGCGGCGAGAAGCCGCGTGACCTGGTCCTCGTGCGCGGCATCGAGCCGTCCATGCGCTGGCGCTCGTTCTGCAACGAGATCCTCGGTTTCGCGCACGAGCTGGGTGTCGAGCTGGTCGTCGTCCTCGGCGCGCTGCTCGGCGACACCCCGCACACGCGGCCGGTGCCGGTGTCCGGCGTGACGTCCGATCCGGATCTCGCTACGCGCATGGACCTGGAGGAGACCAAGTACGAGGGCCCGACGGGCATCGTCGGCATCCTCCAGGAGGCGTGCACGCACGCGGGCGTCCCGGCGGTCTCGCTGTGGGCGGCGGTCCCGCACTACGTCTCGCAGCCGCCGAACCCGAAGGCGACCCTGGCCCTGCTGAACCGGCTGGAGGATCTGATCGACCTGCGCATCCCGCTGGGCGAGCTGCCCGAGGACGCGCGCGCCTGGCAGCTGGGCGTGGACCAGCTGGCGGCGGAGGACAGCGAGGTCGCCGAGTACGTGCAGAGCCTCGAGGAGGCGCGGGACACCGCGGAGCTGCCCGAGGCGTCCGGCGAGGCGATCGCCCGGGAGTTCGAGCGTTATCTGCGGCGCCGTGATCCGGGCACGCAGCCCGGCGGGCACGCGACCGACGGCGGGGACGGTTCGTCGACGTACCTCCGGGACAATCCGGGCGGCCGGCCGCCCCGCCCGCCGAAGCCACCGCGCCCGGAGGGCGACGACAGCGAGGACTGACGGGGCGGGGCCGCACGGTGCGGCCCCGCCCCTCGTGTGTCACACCTGGTCGACGCCGATCACGTCGTAGTCGGTGTCCGGGGTGGGCGGCTCCACGTCGAACCGTGCGTTCGGCAGATAGAGCCGGTCGCGCCACGCGGCCATCGTCGTCGGGATCCGGAACCGCGGGTCGGTGATCCGGGCGACGGCGACACCCCGTGTACCGGCGGGATCGAGCCGGAAGACGTCGATCGCGTTCTGCCACTGCTGGGCCACGTAGAGCAGCCGGCCGAGCAGCAGGATCCCGTCCCCGTTGGGCACGGTCGCGCCGCCCAGGTCGATCGTCCGCGCGACGCCGGTGCGCGGGTCGACGCGCAGCAGGCTGCCGCCGCCCGCGACGGTGTTGACCACGATGAGCGCCCGCCCGTCGGGGGTGCGCTCGATCCCGTTGGCGGTGAAGTCGGGGCCCTGCTCCCAGTCACCCGCGAGCGGCAGGGTCCAGCTGCGGCCGGGTTCGCCTCGCCGCCCGAGCTCGACGCCGTACAGCTGTGGCTTGTACGAGTCGGTGAACCACGCGGCGCCGGGCGTGAGCACCACGTCGTTCACCATCGTGCCCTCGGACCCGACGACGTAGGTCCGCTCGACGCGTCCGTCCCGTGCCGAGGCGATCCGGATCTCGCGGCTGGCGGCGCCCGCGAGATAGAGCCGGCCGTACTCGTTGATCTTGAGCCCGGCGGTGGGGTGTCCGATGTCCAGGCCGGTGGGCACGACCGTGCCGCGGCCGGTGGCGAGCGAGGCCCGGTAGAGATCGCCGCTCGCGAGCGAGCCGAACCACGCGTACGGCGCGGCGCCGATGGCGATGCCCTCGGGCTGGAATCCGTGGGGCAGATCGAACCGGGTGGGCCAACTCCCCTGTCCGCTACGGGAATCAGCCGCGCGGGCAGTGCCCGTGGCAAGTCCCGTGGTGATGGCGGCCCCCACCGCGAGGAGTCTTCGTCGTGCGAAGGAACGGTGCATGGAGCGTCCTTCCGCAGAGGGCCGGGAGCGCCGCGGCGCCACCCGGCCGAAAGGGTCAACAGTCGCTCCCACCCCAGCACATGACACCGGCAACCGCAGGCTCTGGCCGGTTTGCGGCGTGACATCTGTTTCCGGTCGAAATGCAGGGGGTTCCCCATTCAACTTCATTTCAAACGCAGTTGAGGAACGAGGTCTGGACGGAACCGCGCTGCCGTAGCAAGGTGTGCCCCGACGACGAGCGCGGCACAGCACGAGCACACCCGAACGACCAGATGCGGCGAGGGGAGCTGTGGACCGATGAGCGACCAGTACGCGGAACCGGCGGGGGGCCCGGGTGGGTCAGGCCCCGGGTCGTCCGCTCCCGGGCCGGAGGGATCCGGCTTCACCTATCGAGGAGCGGAGGAGGAACTGATCGTGGTGGCGCGCCCGGAGGCCCGGCTGCGCGTACAGGCGGGCGGCGTCCGTTCGGCGGCGGGCGCCGACGTGTCGGCCCTGAACATGTTCCTGGGCGACGAACAGCTCACCCTGGAACCGCTGTTCGGCAGTGAGGAGCGGCTCCAGTCCCTCGCCGAGTCGGCGCAGGCCGGCCCGGACGTCCCCGATCTCGCCCTGTTCTACCGGGTCCGCGGCGGCGACGAGCGCACCCAGGAGCTGCGGGCGCGGATCGCGGCGCTGCCGGAGATCGACACCGCGTACGTGAAGCCGGGGGCGGTGCCGGCCGCGCGGCCCGCGGACTTCGACGAGTCGCGGCGCATGCAGGAGAAGGCCGCCGCGACGCCCGACTTCACCGGCCGCCAGGGCTATCTGGGACCCGCGCCGGAGGGCGTGGACGCGCACTGGGCGTGGCAGCGGGTCGGCGGCAGCGGCGAGGGCGTCACGATCATCGACGTGGAGGGCGCCTGGCAGCTCGGGCACGAGGACCTGTCGGCGAAGCTCGCCGGCATCGTGGTCGGCACCCCGATCTCGGACGTGGCGTGGCGCAACCACGGCACCGCGGTCCTCGGGGTGATCGGCGGCGACCGGGGCGACTACGGCGTGACGGGGATCGTCCCCGAGGCGGTGACGGCGGCGGCCGCGTTCCAGGGCGTGGGCACGGCGGCGGCGATCCACGCGGCGGCCGAGCGGCTCGACCCGGGCGACCTGGTGCTGATCGAACTGCACCGGCCGGGGCCCCGGCACGACTTCCAGCAGCGCGACGACCAGCGCGGGTACATCGCGCTGGAGTGGTGGCCCGACGACTTCGCCGCGATCCGCTACGCGACGGCCAAGGGCATCGTCGTGGTGGCCGCGGCGGGCAACGGCGCGGAGTCCCTGGACGACGCGGTCTACGAGCGGCGCCCGGACGAGTTCCCGACGTGGTGGCACAACCCGTTCAACCCGTCGAACCGCTCCTCCGCCGCGGTGCTGGTCGGCGCGGGCGCGCCGCCTCCGGGCACGCACGGCCGCGATCACGGCCCGGACCGCTCCCGCCTCGCGTTCTCCAACTACGGCGCCCGGGTGGACGCCCAGGGCTGGGGCCGCGAGGTCACCACCACCGGCGGCTCCTGGAACCGGCCCGGCGACCTGCAGGGCGGCACCGAGGAGATCGCCTGGTACACCGATACTTTCTCCGGCACTTCGTCCGCCTCCCCGGTGGTCGTCGGCGCGCTGGCTGCCCTTCAGGGCATGCTCAAGGCGGGCGGCCAGCGCCCGATGACGTCGCAGCGGGCGCGCGATGTGCTCCGGGCGACCGGCTCACCGCAGCAGGACGCCCCCGGCCGGCCCGCCTCGCAGCGGATCGGCAGCCGGCCCGACATCAAGGGAGCGGTCACCAACCTGCTTCCCGCGACGGTCGGTTCGGGTCAGGCGGAGCGGTACTGGGACGAGCTGATCCCGTATCCGCCCGAACTCCCGCCCAGGCTCCGGCTGTTCGTGGCGGGCGCCTGGCGCAGTCTGAACAACCCGTCCCCCGAGACCCGCCAGGCGGTGCACACCGCCTTCGCGGGGGGACGGCCCGACGTTCGTGTCTGGTTCTCGGACGACGAGATCGTCGGCCTGGTGGTCACGGGCTGACGCAACGCAGCCAACCATTGATGGAAGGTGGCACCCGCATGAGCATGACCCCGCAGATGAGCCAGCAGGGGCAGCAGTCCCCGAGCACGTCGCCCTACCAGCAGCAACAGCAGCAGCCGTTCGGTCAGCAGGGCTTCGGCCAGCAGCAGCCGTTCGGCCAGCAGGGCCTCGGTCAGCAGGGCTTCGGCCAGCAGGGCTTCGGCCAGCAGCAGCAGCAGCCGTTCGGCCAGCAGGGCTACGGTCAGCAGGGCTACGGCCAACAGCAGCAGCAGCCGTTCGGCCAGCAGGGCTACGGCCAACAGCAGCAGCCGATGGGTATGGGCGGCGGCTCGCTCGAGCAGCTGCAGCAGCTCGGCCAGCAGCAGCCCTTCCAGGGGCTGCTCCAGCAGCTCGGTCAGCAGCAGATGGGCGGCCAGCAGCAGATGGGTGGCCAGCAGCAGCAGATCGAGCAGCAGGTGCAGCAGCATCTGCACCAGATCGCCCAGATCGCGGTACAGCACGCCCAGCAGCAGGTCCAGCAGCAGGTGCTCCAGGCCGGCGTCGCGGACGCCTACATCGACGTGGTGCAGCCGCTGCCCGGGCAGCCCAGCCTCATCGCCCTGCGCATCCAGGGCCAGTTCAGGATCTTCGCCAACCCGAACCCGCAGACCCACGACCAGGTCCAGGAGGCCTTCGCGTTCGGCCACCAGGTCGTCGGCATCTGGGACTCCAACTCGCAGCAGGTCCTGCGCAGCATCCACGTGCGCAAGATCTGACCCGCCTGATCCGGTCCGCCGGATCCGACCTCGAAAGATGACACGAGGGGCGCTTCCTCCGCAGGGAGGAAGCGCCCCTTTCCCGTGTCCCGGTGGCTACAGGGCCACGCCCAGCAGCGCGTCCACGGCTCGCGACACGACACCGGGGGCGCCGATGTCCGTACCGCCCTCGGTGTCCTGCCGCGCGGCCCAGCGGTCGACCGCGGCGAGCGCGGCCGGCGCGTCCAGATCGTGGGCCAGCGCCTCCCGGATCTCCTCGACGAGCGCTTCCGCGGCGGGCCCGTCCGGGCGGGACACGGCGGCCCGCCAGCGGTCGAGGCGGGCCACGGCGTCCGCGAGGACCTGGTCCGTCCACTCCCAGTCGGACCGGTAGTGGTGCGCGAGGAGCGCGAGCCGGATCGCGGCCGGGTCGACCCCGTCCCGGCGCAGCTTCGAGACGAAGACCAGATTGCCCTTGGACTTGGACATCTTCTCGCCGTCGAGCCCGACCATGCCGGCGTGCACGTACGCCTTGGCCATCGGGAACTCGCCGGTCAGCGCCTGGGCGTGGGAGGCGCCCATCTCGTGGTGCGGGAAGGCCAGGTCGGATCCGCCGCCCTGGACGTCGAAGCCCATGCCGAGGTGGTCGAGGGCGATGGCGACGCACTCGATGTGCCAGCCGGGGCGCCCCTGCCCCAGCGAGCCGCCGTCCCAGCTGGGCTCGCCGTCACGTGCGGCCATCCACAGCATCGGGTCGAGCGGGTTCTTCTTGCCCGGCCGGTCCGGGTCGCCGCCGCGCTCGGCGGACAGCAGCCGCATCGCCGCGGCGTCGAGGTTCGAGACGGAGCCGAAGTGCGGATCGGCCTCGACGGAGAAGTAGACGTCGCCCTCGAGCTCGTAGGCGGCACCGACGTCACGGAGCCGCTCGACGAGCGGCACGATGCCGGGTATCGCCTCGACGGCGCCTATGTAGTGCTGCGGCGGCAGCATCCGCAGGGCGGTCATGTCCTCGCGGAACAGGGCGGTCTCACGCTCGGCGAGGCCGGCCCAGTCGACGCCGTCGCGCACGGCCCGCTCGAGCAGCGGGTCGTCGACGTCCGTCACGTTCTGGACGTAGTGAACCTGCCGCTTGGTGTCGAGCCACACGCGCTGCACGAGGTCGAACGCGTTGTAGGTCGCCGCGTGACCCATGTGGGTCGCGTCGTACGGCGTGATGCCGCAGACGTAGATACGGGCGACGGGACCGGGGTCGAGAGTGACGAGCCCATCGGTCGCGGTGTCGTGGATCCGAAGGTCGCGGCCCTTGCCAGGCAGGGCGGGGACCTCAGAAGCGGGCCAGGCATGCATGACATGAGCGTAACCGGACGGTGCTTCCGCATACGAACCGGACCGGGTCAGCTGGCCGACAAGGCCCTCTTGCGCGCCCCTGCCGTGCCCGCTAGGACGCGCCGGGGGCGACCACGGTGGCCCGGATCGCGTCGGAGAGGCCGAAGTGACGGATGCCATGCAGCAGGTAGGCGCGCAGGCCGCACACGAAGTACGTCCAGCCCTGCGTCTGGCCGACCGCCCGGGCGGCGCCCTCGATCCCGTCGGCCATGGGCTGCTCCGTGATGGTCAGCCGTGTGGCCCCCGCGTCGTCCGCCAGCTCGATGGCGACGTCGCCGCCGGGCCAGCTCCAGGAGATGCGGCGATCCGTCTCGATCTCGCCGATCCGCACGTCGAAGGTCGCGTCGACATGACCGAAACGCCAGGTCACCGTGGTGCCCGGCACCATGGCGGCGGACGCCTCGGCCGTGAAGAAGCTCGACAGGCCGTCGGGCGTGACGATCGTGCGGAACACGTCCGCGACCGGGCGGTCGATCCGGTCCTCGACAATCAGCTTGGTCATGCCTTCGAACGTAGCGCCGACCACCGACAGCCGCCCGCGGCGACGACCGCGCCGCGCCTCAGACGGGCGGCCACGGAATCGCGGGCCACTCGCCGCTCGGCTCCCGGTGCCGGCCGGACTTCAGCAGGGCCGCCACCCGCTCCCGTACGGCCTCCAGCTCGGCGTCGGTGATCAGCTCGGCGAGCCGGACGGCCAGCGGCTCATCGGCCCCGAGACGCTCGCGCAGCGCCTCCAGGGACGCGGTCGCCTCCTCGGTGAGCGGCTCCCCCGCCCAGCCCCACAGCAGGGTGCGCAGCTTGTCCTCGACGTTGAAGGTCACCCCGTGGTCGATGCCGTACAGGTGGCCCCCGGCGTCGACGAGCAGGTGCCCGCCCTTGCGGTCGCCGTTGTTGATCACCGCGTCGAGCACCGCGAGCCGGCGCAGCCGCGGGTCGTCGGCGTGCACGAGCAGGGCCGTGCGTCCCTCCTCGACCTCGGCGAATCCGATGGCCTTCCAGCCCGGTGCCGGCTCCTGCGCGTCGACGAGGGCCAGCAGCCGGTCGCCCTCCGCGGGTTCCGCGGACTCGGCGGGGCCGTCGATCCACAGCTGGCACATGCCCTCGCCGTAGGGCCCGTCGCGCAGCACGGTGGGCGGCACGAGGCCCCAGCCGAGCGCCTCGGAGACCTCGTACGCGGCGACCTCGCGCTGTGCGAGCGTCCCGTCGGGGAAGTCCCACAGGGGGCGCTCGCCGCGCACCGGCTTGTACACGCAGGAGGCCTCGCGGCCCTCGTGCGTGACGGTGCACAGCAGCACGGCGTTCGAGGCGTCGCGGATCTGCCCTTCCACATGCAGCTCCCCCTGTGCGAGGAGCGCGAGGTCCCGGTCGCTCACGCTCCGCGCCGGTATCCGTTCTGGCGCGGACATACGTGTCCCTCCGGGTCGAGCGGCAGGCTGCACAGCGGGCACGGCGGGCGGCCCGCGTTCACGACGTCGAGGGCCCGCCTGGCGAAGGCGCGGGCCTGCGCGCCGGTGAGCCGGACCCGGAGCATCGGCGGACCGTTCTCCTCGTCCTGGAGAAGCCTTTCCTCGGCTTCGGCCAGGTCCTCGTCGGAGTCGGCGTCCAGCTCGACGAGGGCCTGCGCCTCGACGATCATGCGCTGCTCGTCGCCGTCCCAGGCGAGCGCCATGGTGCCGACGCGGAACTCCTCGTCGACGGGCGCGTCCAGGGGCGCGGTGTCGGAGATCTCGTTGGGCACGACGGCGGGCACCGGAGCGCTGCCGCCGCTGCGCCGGACGACCTCGTCGAGCAGTTCGTCCATGCGCTCGGCGAGCGCGGCCACCTGGGTCTTCTCCAGCGCCACGCTGGTGACCCGGGTTCCTGCCGAGGCCTGCAGGAAGAAGGTGCGGCGCCCGGGGAGCCCGACCGTACCGGCCACGAAACGCTCCGGAGGGTCGTAGAGGAACACCTGACGGGACACGTCCTGTCTCCATGGGATCTGGGGATCGACTGGCTGGGGTCCGGTCTCGGGGTGACCGGACCCGCCGTGCTTACGGCTGCTTCACCCTACTGCGGCCGACGATCACGGTGCGCCCGCGCCGCCGCCTACGGGTGCGTCCGGTTCCTGCGACTGCTCGCGCGGGGCGAGGGAGGCGAAGTCGCCGGTGTCACCGAGGCGTACGAGAAACGGGCGCAGTCGCGTGTAACGGATCGCCGTGATGGAACACGGCTCTACAGAGATGCGCTGAAAGAGGTCCAGATGCAGCCCGAGGGCGTCCGCGACAAGGGACTTGATGATGTCGCCGTGCGAACACATCAGATAGACGGCGTCCGCGCCGTGCTCGCGCTCCACGCGCGCGTTCCACTCACGCACCGCCTCGGCGGCCCGGTGCTGCATCTGCCGCATCGACTCGCCGCCGGGGAACGCGGCGGCGGTCGGGTGCTGCTGCACGACCTGCATGAGCGGCTCGTCGGTGAGTTCGGCGAGCTTGCGGCCCGACCAGTCGCCGTAGTCGCACTCTCCGATCCGCTCGTCGGCGCTCACGGCCACCTCGGGCCGGGCGATGAGCAGCGGCGCCAGGGTCTCCTGGCAGCGCTGCAAGGGGCTGGTGACGATCTGCGCGAGGGGCAGGTCCTTGAGGCGCTCGGGCAGGGCGGCGGCCTGCGCGGCGCCGCGCTCGTCGAGGGCCACGCCGGGGGTCCACCCGGCGAGCAGACCCGCGGTGTTGGCCGTGGAGCGTCCGTGCCGGACGAGGATCAGCGTGGGCATACGGGCCAGCCTAGGCGCCCGCGGAGGTGCGACCGGCGCGGCCCCTGGGAAGAATGCCAGTCATGATCGTCGACTGCGCCATCTACCGGGACGGGCGGCGGACCGAGGGGCCCGCGGACTTCTCCGACGCGCTCGCGCAGGCGCGGGCCGCGGGCGACGCGTTCGTGTGGATCGGTCTGCACGAGGCGACGGAGCACGAGTTCGACGTGGTCAGCCAGGAGTTCGGACTGCATCCGCTGGCCGTCGAGGACGCGCTCAAGGCCCACCAGCGGCCGAAGTTGGAGGTCTACGACGACTCGCTCTTCGTGGTCCTCAAGCCGGTCGTGTACGAGCCGCAGAGCGACCGGGTGTCCACGGGCGAGCTGATGCTGTTCCTGGGCGACTCGTTCGTGGTGACCGTGCGGCACGGCGAGGGCGAGCCCCTGAAGGCCGTACGCCGGCGTCTGGAGGACGATCCGGAGTTCCTCCGGCACGGGCCCACCGCGGTCCTCTACTCGGTGACGGACGCCGCCGTGGACCATTATCTGGAGGTCGCGAGCGAGCTGCAGACCGACCTGGAGGAGCTGGAGGCGGAGGTCTTCTCGCCGGTCGTCGGCGGTTCGCGGGACACGGCGGCGCGGATCTACACGTTCAAGCGGCAGATCCTGGAGTTCCGGCGGGCCACCGGGCCGTTGGCGCTGCCGTTGGCCCGGCTCTCCGGGGCGGGTCCCTGGGGGCTCGCGGGCGTGCCGTTCGTGGACGAGGACGCTAAGCCGTTCTTCCGCGACGTGAACGACCATCTGACGCGGGTCAACGAGTCCGTGGACGGTCTGGACCGCCTGGTGTCGGACATCCTGTCCGCGCACCTGGCACAGATGAGCGTGCGGCAGAACGACGACATGCGGAAGATCTCCGGGTGGGCGGCCATGGCCGCGGTGCCCACGATGATCGCGGGCATCTACGGCATGAACTTCGACCACATGCCCGAGCTGCACTGGGTGTGGTCGTACCCCGCGGTGATCCTGCTGATGGTCGCCCTGGAGGTGGCGCTGTTCCGGACGTTCAGACGCCGCGGCTGGCTGTAGGGCCCGTCAGGCGAACTCGACCGACGTGGTCGCGGGGCCGCCGAGCGCGTCGCGCCGCTGCGGCATCGTCAGCGACACCATCCGCCGCCAGCCGCCGGCCCGTTCGTACGCGTACACGGCGTGGATCCCGGCGGCGAGCACGGCCGACTTGGCCTTCGGCCACCCCAGGATGCGGCCCATGTGGTCCATGACGGCCAGACTGACGTCCCGGTAGACGGCGATCTCCGCCAGGGCGCACTCGCGCAGGATGCGCTGGATGGTGCGGCCGTGGCCCGCGTACGCGAAGCGGAGCAGTTCCTCGTGGCAGTAGGCGAGGTGGTTGTCCTCGTCGTTGGAGATCATCTTGACCGCGCGGCCGATGTCCGGGTCCTGGGAGAAGTGCTTGCGCAGCAGTTCCATCTGCTCGGAGGCGCGCTGTTCGGTGACGCGGCTGTGCGCGAGGTAGGTGACGATGTCCTGCACGGAGAGCGGCTCGTCGCGCTTGAGCTGCTCGTGCGCGAGTCCGATGCCGTGCTTCTCCAGCAGCATCGTGTAGTCGGCTTCGTGCGGTACGGGCACCGGCTGCAGACCGCGCTTCTTCATAAGGGCGTTGAAAATGCGCCCGTGCTTGTCCTCGTCGGCGCCGTGCCGCGCCACTTTGGGGGCGAGTGCCCGCTCGCTCTCGGGGACGAGTGCGGCGATCCGCCCGTTCTCCCAGCCGCCCTGGGACTCGCCACTGGCAGCGATGGAGCAGAACAGCCGGAACGACTCGTCGTTGTCGATGATCTCCTGGAACAAGCTCTTGGCCGACAGCATCCTGGTACCTCCACGCGTCCGCGCACGATCCGGTGTTCCGCAAAGAACGAGTCAAATGCGGTACGCGGGGCGGGGCAACAGGTGTGCAGGACAACTCGGCCGAACGGAGGATCCCGAGTGCGCAGCGAAGCGTAACCGTGCGCGCGATGGCGCGTTGGTCTCCGTGACGGCCGTGGCGGGGAAGACCCCCCGAGCCCCCACCACGGCCGCGGAAACCTCTTCGCTGCTCCCGTTATGCGAGCCCGGCCCGCTCCAGCGCCTCCGTGCCCGCCCGCAGCGCGGCCACCCGCTCGTCGAGCGTGAACCCGGCCGGGTTGATCGTCAGCGTGGTGACACCGGCGGCGGCGTACGCCCGCATCCGGTCGGCGATCCGGTCCACCGAGCCGAGCAGCGTCGTGGAGTCGATGAGCTGGTGCGGGATCGCCGCGGCGGCGCCCTCCTTGTCGCCGGCGAGGTACTTCTCCTGGATCTCGGCGGCCTCCTTCTCGTAGCCCATGCGCTGCGCGAGCTGGTTGTAGAAGTTCTGCTTGGCGCTGCCCATGCCGCCCACGTACAGGGCGGTGTAGGGGCGGAAGAAGTCCGCGAGGGCCGTCACGTCCTTGTCGGCGCCGAGGGCGAGCGGCAGCGTCGGGCAGACGTCGAAGCCCTCCATCGTCAGGCCGGCCTTCTCGCGGCCCGCGCGCAGGGGCGCGATCGCGGTCTCCTCCAGGTGCTCGGCGGCCGGGAAGATCAGCAGGGCGCCGTCGGCGATCTCGCCGGTCTGCTCCAGGTTCTTCGGACCGATCGCGGCGATGTACAGCGGGATGTGCTCGCGCTGCGGGTGCAGGGTGAGCTTGAGCGGCTTGCCCGGGCCGCCCGGCAGGGGCAGCGTCCAGTGCGCGCCGTCGTGGGTGACCCGCTCGCGGCTCATCGCCTTGCGGACGATCTCGACGTACTCGCGCGTGCGGGCCAGCGGCTTGTCGAACTTGACGCCGTACCAGCCCTCGGAGACCTGCGGTCCGGAGACACCGAGGCCGAGCCGGAAGCGGCCGCCGGAGAGCGAGTCGAGGGTCGACGCCGTCATCGCCGTCATCGTGGGCTGGCGGGCCGGGATCTGGAAGATGGCCGAGCCGACGTCGATGCGCTCGGTCTGCGCGGCGACGTACGCGAGGACGGTGGCGGCGTCGGACCCGTACGCCTCGGCGGCCCAGCACACCGCGTAGCCGAGCCGGTCGGCCTCCTGCGCGACGGCCAGGTTGTCCGCGTCCATGCCCGCGCCCCAGTACCCGAGATTGATGCCGAGCTTCATTGACCACATCCCCTTAACGCCGTGCGGATCCGCTGGTTTACCCATCGGTAACGTCTCTTGCCGGGCACCTTAGCGCGGCGTCGGCGCCGGGCACATGGGCCGACCTGCTCGTCGGGCCGGGGGTCCGGGCGCCGTCCCCCGGGAAATCCGGCCCGCAGGGCCCCACATCCTGACCTTCGGCCAGTAATCTCAGCGCCCATGGAGCAGAGGCATCTCGGCCACACCGGCCTGCGCGTGTCCCGGATCGGACTCGGCACCCTCACCTGGGGGCGGGACACCGACGAGCACGACGCCGCCGACCTGTTGAAGTCGTTCTGGGAGGCGGGCGGCACGCTCGTCGACACGGCCGACGTGTACGGGGACGGCGAGTCCGAGTACCTGCTCGGGCGGCTCGTCGAGGGGCTCGTGCCGCGGCGGGATCTGGTCATCTCCACGAAGGCCGGCAGCGTGCCCGACCCGGACCGGCGCTTCGACGGCTCGCGCGGCCATCTGCTCTCCGCCCTCGACGCCTCGCTGGCCCGGCTCGGCACGGACTACGTCGACCTGTGGCAGGTCCACGCGTACGACACCGGGACCCCGCTCGAGGAGACGCTGCAGGCGCTCGACATCGCTGTCAGCAGCGGGCGGGCGCGCTATGCGGGCGTCTCGAACTTCTGCGGGTGGCAGCTGGCCAAGGCCGGCACGTGGCAGCTCGCGGCGCCGGGCGTGCGCACCCGTCTGGCCAGTACGCAGATGGAGTACTCGCTGCTGCAGCGCGGGGTGGAGCGGGAGGTGCTGCCCGCCGCGCTCGACCTGGGCATCGGGCTGCTGCCCTCCTCGCCGCTGGGCCGGGGCGTGCTCACCGGCAAGTACCGCTCGGGCACGCCCACGGACTCGCGCGGGGGCTCCGACCACATGGCGCCGTTCGTCGCGCCGTACCTGGACGAGGCGGCCGGGCACATCGTCGACGCGGTCGCGATAGCGGCGGACGGACTCGCGGTGACGCCGCTGCAGGTGGCTCTCGCCTGGGTCCGGGACCGGCCCGGGGTGGCCGCGCCGATCGTCGGGGCGCGCAACGCGCAGCAGCTCACGGCGGCATTGTCAGTGGAGGCCCTTAGTCTTCCTGACGAGATCTGCCAGGCGCTCGACGACGTGTCGGCGCCCGTGCACCGCTATCCCGATCAGGACTGGAGCACGTTGTGAGTACGGAGTCCGCTGCCGCGGAGAACGAGTCAGGGGCGCGCCCCGACGCCGGGCCGGACACGGAGACGTCGGCCGAGGCGCCTTCGGCGGAGGCCGGGTCGGCGACTGCGGAGCCGCAGCCGGAGGGCACAGAGGCCGCGGAGGCGGACGGTCCGGAGGGCGCGGGCACGGAGGGCGAGGACGCCGAGGGCGAAGGCACGGGGAGCGAGGGCGCCGAGCGGCAGGAGGCGGCCCAGCCGAGCGAGGCCGAGGCCGAGTTGGCCGCTCAGCGGGAGCTGCGGGAGCGGATCGCGCAGCGCAAGGCCGCCAAGGACGGCCCGGTCGACGCCGGGGCGAAGCTGAGCGGGAAGGCCGCCGATCTGCTGGCCGCCGTGCGCGCCGTGGAGAGCGGCGAGAAGCCCGTCGCCACCGTCTTCGCGGACCCGGAGCGCGAGCCGCGCCGCGTCGTCACGCCCCAGCCGGTGCGCAGGCCCGAGCCCGTCGCGCCCGCCGCCGACGCGGGGCCCGATGCCGGGACGGTGGACGCGGTGCGGGCCGTGCTCGTCGAGGGCGGGGCGCCCGACACGCTCGCCGCGTCGGCCGCCCGGACCCTGGGCGAGGACGCCGACGGGCAACTGCGCGCCGATCCGTGGCAGTTGCTGCGGGTGAGCGGTGTCCGGCCGGAGCAGGCCGACGGGTTCGCGCGGGCGCTGCTCGGCGCCGAGTGTGCCCCCGACGACGAGCGCCGTGGCCGCGCCGTCACCGTCTGGCTGCTCGAACAGGCGGCTGTCGCCGGACACACGGCCCTCGACCTGCCCGTCCTCGTCGAGGCGCTCGGCAAGCGCGCCGTGCCGGATCCGGACGCCGCCGTGCAGAGCGCCGTCGCGGAGGGAGAGGCGCTGCTCTTCCAGGACGCCCTCGACGACGCACCCGCGCCCGAGCCGGCCGAGGGCGAGGAGGAGGCCGAGCGCCCGGTCCGCGTCCTGGTGGGGCTCGAGCGGACCGCGCTCGCCGAGGAGAGCCTCGCCGACGGCCTGGCCCGGTTGATCAACTCCGGCCCCAAGGACGGCGGTTCGCCCGGCGCGGACTGGGAGGACGCCGCTGCCGCCGCGGGCGGTTCGACGGCCGAGCTGATCCGCGCGATCGGGGCGCACCGGCTCGTGCTCCACACCGGTGGTGAGGCCGCCCGCGCGGAGCCGGTCGCCGCCGCGGCGGCCGCCGCCCGGCTCGGCCTGCGCGTCTGCGTCGCCGCGCACAGCGCGGACGGACGGCGGCGGGCCGCGCGGCAGCTCGGCGCGGAGGCACCCGAGACGGCCACGGCGACGGTCGCGGGCCTGCTCGCGCAGACGGAGGGCCCGGGCCGGGACGCCGACGGGGCGATCGCCGTCGACCTGCTCGTCGTCCTCGACGCACCGCAGACGGACGTGGACGACGCGGCGATGCTCGTCGAGCTCCTCGCCGACGGATCGGGGCTCGTGCTCAGCGGGGATCCCGGGACGCTGTGGTCGGCGGGCCCCGGGCGGGTGTTCGCGGATCTCCTCGCGGCGGGGATCTGCCCCCGGATCTCCTCCCGCACCCCGGACTTCGGGCCGATCGGCGAGCTGGTCTCCGGGATCGGCATCGGTGAGCTGAACCAGGTGGAGGCGCCGGGCAAGGAAGTCGTGATCGTTCCGGTGCGGGACGCGGCCGAGGCGATCCACCGCACGGTGCAGCTCGTCGCCGACTCGGTGCCGCGGGCGATCGGCGTGCCGGCCGAGGAGACCCAGGTGATCACTCCCGGGCACGGCGGCGCGGCCGGGACACGGGTGTTGAACGCGGCGCTGAAGGAGCGGCTCAACCCCGGCCCCGGGCGGTTCGGGGGCTTCGACCCCGGGGACCGGGTGGTGTACGTGCCGACGCCGGGGCGGATCCGGCCCGGCCGGGTGCTCGGCGCCGACGCGGAGGGGCTGCGCCTGGAGTGCGACGGCGAGCCCGTCGTCGTACCGAAGGAGCAGGTGGAGCGCGCCGTGCGGCACGGCTGGGCGGTCACCGGGCATCAGGCGGTGGGACTGCGCTGGCCGGCGGCCGTGGTGGTGCTGCCCGGCGATGCGGTGCAGGCGCTGAGCCGGCCCTGGGTCTACACGGCGTTCGGGCGCGGGGAGCGGCACCTGTCCGTGGTGCACGGCGTCGACGCGGCCCTGCCCCGGGCCGTCGCGGAGCTCCCGGCCAAGCCGCGGACCACGCGGTTGCAGACCCTGGTCCGGGCGCAGGTGCCCGGCGCCTAGTCGAGGCGTCCGTCCCCGGCCCGGTCCCCCGGCGCCGGGGGACGGACGCCCCGGGGACCGTCATCTGCGGTCGGCGTCCTCCAGTGCCTCGTCGATCTCCACGCCCGCGTCGATGTCCTCGTCGGGGTCCAGGTCGTCGTCGTCGAAGACGGCGCTCACGTCGAAGCGGCAGACGACCCGCTGGGGGTCGGCCTGGTCGAACGGGAGCTCCAGCCACTCGCCCGGTTCCGCCGGTTCGTCCGCGGCCATCACCCAGAGCGTGGAGTCGCCCTCCTCCAGGCCGAACTCCTTGTGCCGGGAGGCGATCTCGTCGGGTTCGAACTCGCCGAAGAGGACGCCGAGCGCGGCGTGCACGCTGCTGCCCGCCCCGGTCGCGGTCTCGGTGTCGATGTCCGGGTCGCCGTCGAGGTCGGCGACCCGGCCGGCCTGGGCGAGAAGTCGCTGCGGCTCCACCACGGCGTAGTCGCGTCGGATCAGCACGCTCAGCGCGTTCGGCTCCTCGGGCCCCGTGTAGGGCGGCAGGGAATCCTCTCCGCCGGGGATCTCGAAGGGGGTGACCTCGTCGTAGCGGTCGTAGAGGAGCTCGTCGTACTCCTCGGCCGCGGCGGCGAGCTCGTTGAACGCTTCGTATACGGCCGGGTCGTCCTCTCCCGACCTGCGCTCGACAGCCGCCAGGTGGCGGTCGAGCGCAGCCTTGACCGCCTCGGCGGCGGCGCGTACCTCGGCAGCGGTGGGCTGCGCAGCATCAGACATAGTGCAGACGCTATCCGTACCGGGCCACTGCCCGCACAATAGATGCGATGCCGGAATACGAATTTGTCGACGTGTACGTGCCGCGCGGGGTCTCCCGCAAGGATGCGACGCGCCTGCTGACGGACCATGCAGAGTACGGACACTGGGAGTTGGACCGATTGAGTCTGCGCCGCGACGGCAGTCGCCGCGTGCGGCTGCGCCGTCGGATCATCCGCCAGGTACGGGCCACATGGTGACCTGAACCCGGCGGGTGAGCCGACACGGAGGAGCGGGCCCCGCACCCGCGGGGCCCGCTCCTCCGTTCTTGGCGCCTGCTCGACTCAGGCCGCCTTGGCCCGCCGGTAGAGGACCGCGCCGGCGAGCAGCGCGCCCGCGCCCACCGGGATCGCCGCGCCGACCGGCAGGGAGCTGCCGGTCATCGCCAGCTGCGACTCGCCCTTGGGCTGGGCGACCGTCTGCGTCCCCGGCTGATTGGGGGTGTCGGGCTGGTCCTGGTGGTGCACCGCACGGGTCGGCGGGGTCCCCGGGGTGCCCGGCGTACCCGGGTGGTGCGGCTTCGACGGCGGCTTCTCGGGGCCGCCGGGCGGCGTGCTGGTGCCGCTGTCGTGGTTCGAGCAGTCGTTGCCGGTCGTCGCGTTGCCGAGTCCGATGACGCTGACCGAGTTGCCGCACGCGTTGACCGGCACCTCGACCGGCACCTGCACGTGGTTGCCCGAGCCGACGCCGGGCGAATCGCTCGTGTGACCGCCGGCCTGCGAGCCGCCGCCGGACGGCTGGTGCGAGCCACCGCCGGACGACTGGTGCGAGTCGCTGCCGTAGCCGTCGCGGTCCGAGGCGTTGGAGCAGTCGTTGCCCGTCGCGGGGTTGAGCAGCCCGACGACGTTCACGGTGTTGCCGCACAGGTTGACCGGAACCTCGACGGGCACCTGCACCGAGTTGCCGGACAGCACGCCCGGGGAACCCGAGGAGCTTCCCTGCGCGCCCGAGTCGGCGTGCGCGTAGCCACCGGTGACGGCGAGCACGCCGGTCGCGGCCGCCACGGTGATCAGGCCCTTGCGCGTGACCTGTCGCATAGCTTTCCCTGCCTTAGAACTTGCCTAAGCACCTACCGAAATGTGCGGAGCCGTGCGCCCCGCACCGAATGACCGTCGGCCCCGGAGCGCATGGCGCGCACTCCGGGGCCGACGGACTCAGACCCTCAAGGGGTGAAGCACAGCAACGTCAGCTGTTGACGCAGGTGTTGCCGAAGGCGGGGTTCAGCAGCCCGATCACGGAGACCGTGTTGCCGCAGACGTTCACCGGCACGTGGATGGGCGCCTGGATGACATTGCCCGACAGCACACCGGGGGACTTCACGGCGGCACCCTGGGCACCGGCGTCGGCAGCGGCGATGCCCGCACCCGCGAGCACGAGACCACCAGTGGCAGCCGCAGCAGCGACGACCTTCTTGATCATTATTCCTCCTTGTTGGCAATGCAGTCCCAGCCGCGGACTGCACTCCCTGTAACGAGGAGGAAGTAATGGGGCTACGAGCCTATGGTTCCTTTCACTCTTTTCAGGCAAGTACGCACGTGCGGACGAATGTTGCGATCACGCGGTGTTGACGCGGACCGTTCCTCACGACGCGTCGATGAACCGGTCGAGCACCCGGACACCGAACTTGAGGCCGTCGACCGGGACCCGCTCGTCCACGCCGTGGAACATGCCCGCGAAGTCCAGCTCGGGCGGCAGCTGCAGCGGCGCGAAGCCGAAGTTGCGGATGCCCAGCTCCACGAAGGACTTGGCGTCGGTGCCGCCGGAGAGCATGTAGGGGATGGCCTTGCCGATCGGGTCCTCGGCGGCGATCGAGGACTGCATGGCCGCGACGAGCGCCCCGTCGAAGGTGGTCTCGACGGCCTTGTCCGCGTGCACGTCCTCGCGCTTGACGAGGGGGCCGAGGATGCGGTCGAGGTCGGCGAGGAACTCCTCCTCGTGGCCGGGCAGGTACCGTCCGTCGACGTGCGCGGTGGCCTCGCCGGGGATGACGTTGACCTTGTAACCGGCGCCCAGCTGCGTGGGGTTGGCGGTGTTGCTGAGCGTGGCGCCGATCAGCTTGGCGATGCCGCCGAGCCGGACGAGGGTCGACTCCATGTCCTCGGGGTCGAGCTCGGTGCCGAGCGCGTCGCCGAGCTCGTCGAGGAAGGCGCGGGTGGTCTTGGTGACGCGCACGGGGAACTTGTGGCGGCCGAGCCGGGCGACGGCCTCGGACAGTTCGGTGATCGCGTTGTCCCGGTGGATCATCGAGCCGTGCCCGGCGGTGCCGGCCACGGTGAGCTTCATCCAGTGCATGCCCTTCTCTGCGGTCTGGACGAGGTAGAGCCGGCGCTGCTCGTTCACGGTGAACGAGAAGCCGCCGACCTCGCTGATCGCCTCGGTGACGCCCTCGAAGAGCTCCGGGTGGTGGTCGACGAGGTGGTGGGCGCCGAACGTGCCGCCGGCCTCCTCGTCGGCGAGGAAGGCCAGGACGATGTCGCGCGGGGGCTTGCGGCCGGTGCGCAGCCGGTCGCGGACGACCGCGAGGGTCATCGCGTCCATGTCCTTCATGTCGACGGCGCCGCGGCCCCACACGCACCCGTCGGCGACCTCGCCGGAGAAGGGGTGGTGGGTCCAGTCGGCCGCGTTGGCCGGGACGACGTCGGTGTGGCCGTGGATGAGCAGCGCGGGCCGCGTCGGGTCCTCGCCCTCGATGCGGGCGACCGTGGAGGCGCGGCCGGGGTGGGACTCGAAGATCTTCGGTTCGAGACCGACCTCGGCGAGCTTCTCCGCGACGTACTCGGCGGCCTTGCGTTCGCCGGGACCCGAGTGGTCGCCGTAGTTGCTGGTGTCGATCTGGATCAGCTCACGGCAGAGGTCGACGACCTCGTCCTGTCCGGAGACGGCCCTGCCCGTGCTCGACTCGCTCACGCTTGTTCCTCTCTCCCTGTGGATCCCTCCCATCCTCTCTCTCCTGGTGCCCGCGCCCAAGGCCGGGCCGCCCTCGTCACGTGCCGTTCACAGGCCGGTCGGGCCGGTCGGGTGGCGTGATCGGACCACCTGGAAACCCTGGTAATGTTCTCTGTGTCGCCGCGGGAAACACCCCGCAAAAAGGCGGCAGACACCTTGTCCGGGTGGCGGAATGGCAGACGCGCTAGCTTGAGGTGCTAGTGCCCTTTATCGGGCGTGGGGGTTCAAGTCCCCCCTCGGACACAGCGAAAGACCCCAGTCCATCTGGGGTCTTTTTGTTTTACCGGCGGTCGGTGAGAGGGAAGTTGTGCGGTTTCAGCGCGGTGGGCGGGACGCCCGCTGGTGGATCACCTTCGGCGGGATCGCGTTCGGGGCCCTGTTCCTGGCGATCGGTCTGGTGCTGGGCGGAATGTCGGTCTCGCTGGCGGTGAGCGGGAAGCACGCCGAGGGCACGGTGGTGCACATGGAGTGGAGCTCCGGCACGAGCAGCGGTTCGTCCCGCAAGAGCCGGGGCAGCGGGCCGTCCGCGCACCCGGTGGTCCTGTTCACCCCGGCCGGCGGCGAGTCGGTGACCTTCCGCAGTTCGGCGGGCTCCAATCCGCCGGCGTACGACGTGGGCGACCGGGTCGATGTGCTGTACCGGGCCGATGACCCCGAGGACGCGCAGATCGACGGCTTCCTCTCGATGTGGCTCCTGCCGCTGATCTTCAGCGGGATCGGCCTGGTGATCCTGGCGATCGCGACGGCCTTCGCGGTGGCGCGGCGCAGGCGGTCGCGGGTCGCGGGCGCGCCGCCGGTGGCTCTCACGAAGGCGTAGCGACACACGCACCAGACCCCCCGGCCGTCCGGCCGGGGGGTCTGGTGTTTGCGGGTCGGTCAGCCGGTGAAGCCGGCCGTGATCTTCGTGAACTGCCAGGTGTCCTGGCTGATGCCGGAGCAGTTCTCGGCGACGCCGCCGCCCGCGCACGGCCGGTCGCGGTTGACCGACCAGAAGGCGAGGCGGGCGATGTGCTTGCTGTTCGCCCAGTCCTTGATCTGGGTCCAGATGGCGGGCGTGGTGGTCTCCTGCTGGTCGCTGAGGCCGTTCATCCCGGAGATGCCGAGGTGGGCGTAGGCGGTGGCGTCGTCCCAGCCGAAGACCGACTTGAGCTTGGTCTTCAGGCCCTCGGCGGCGTTCACGGTGTTGCCGTACATGTCGCTGCCGCCGCCGAAGTCGAACGGCATGATCGTGAAGACGTCGATGTCCGCGTTCAGGGCCTTGGCCTGCTCGATGAGGCGGTTGCCGTAGTACGTCGGGCCGGTGGTCGACGTGCCGAAGGTGAGGATCGTGCGCAGGCCGGGGTTGTTGGCCTTGACGATCTTCAGGGCGTTCAGGATGCGGTCCTGCACGGCGGTGTTCTCGAACTCGTCGGTGTTCTCGATGTCGACGTCGATCGCCTTGAGGCCGTACGCGTCGATGACCTTCTGGTACGCGCCCGCGAGCGCTTCCGGTGTCGAGCAGTTGGGGCCGAGCTTGTTGCCGCTCCAGCCGCCGATGGACGGGACGATGTCGCCGCCCGCGGACCGGACGGCGTTGATCGCGGTCTGGTCCTGGCCGCCGGTGAGCGGGCGCTGGCCGTCCCAGGCCGGGTTGCAGCCGCCGGAGGAGAGGATGAAGGCCATCGTGAACCACTTGACTCCGGTGGCGTTCATGACGGTGGTGGGGCTCGGCGGGTCTCCCCAGCCGGTGTAGAGGTACGGCGCGGCCTGTTTGAAGCCGGTGCCGCCGCCGGAGCCCGCGCTCGTGGTGACGGAGACGGCGTTGGAGGCGGCCGAGCTGTTGCCCGCCGCGTCGTGGGCCTTGACCGTGAAGCTGTACGCGGTGGACGCGGCCAGGCCGGAGACGGTGGCCGACGTGCCGGAGACCGTGAGGAGCTTGTTGCTGCCGCCGGAGTAGATGTCGTAGCCGGTGACCCCGACGTTGTCGCTCGCCGCGCTCCAGGACAGGGAGACGCTGGAGGACGTCTTGCCGGTGGAGGTGAGGCCGGTCGGGGCGGTCGGGGCCTGGGTGTCCGAGCCGCCCCCGCCGCCGGGTCCGTCGAGGCTGATGTCGTCGGCGTAGTAGGTGCCCTGCCCGTACCAGCCCTGCGTGTAGATCCTGACGCTGGTCTGGGCGGCGCCGGTGGTGAACTTGACCGTCAACTGGCTGTACGTGGACGGGGACTGGGTCCAGGTGGAGGCGCCGCCGTCGACGCCGAGGTAGACGTAGCTGCCGCGCAGCGAGCCGGAGAGGGTGTACGCGGTGTTGGGCTGGACGGCGACGGTCTGGCCGCACTTGGCGTTGTCGCTCGCACTCGCCGCGCCCGCAAGGGCCTTGGTGCCGCCGTGGACGGGGGTGGAGACCACGGAGCCGAGGTTGCCGGAGCAGGTCCAGGGGCCGAGGGAGCCGGACTCGAAGCCGGGGTTGGACAGGACGTTGGCCGCCTGGGCGGTGCCGGGCAGGGCGACGGCACCGGCGAGGGCGAGGGCGGCGGCGCCGAGGAGGGCCAGGAAGCGGGGTCTGACGGAGGGTCTGGTGCGGCGTTGCGTTCGGTGTGGGGACACGCGAACTCCCGGTGCTCTGAGGGGACTTGGGGACGAGCGCGAACCGTGCAGTTCCTGTGGCCCTCATAAGTTGGTATGGACCAATGCGGTTGTCAAGGTGGTCCGCCGGATTGCGGGGCCGCCCACCCCGCCTGCGTCCGGTTCGTCCCCGGGGCCGACCGTACGGCCGTGTGCCGTACGGTCGGCCTCGCGTCAGGACGCGGGTCGTACGTTCCAGGCCGCGACGACCGGCCGGCCGTGCTCGGTGGAGAGCCGGCTGACCGTGCCGGTGGCGAGCTGGAACAACCGGCCGTCGGCCGGGGCGAGCCCCAGCCGACGGGCGGTGACGACGCGCAGGAAGTGCGCGTGCGCGACGAGGACGACGTCCCCGTCGTCGGCCGCGAGGGCCGCGTCCACCCGGGACAGGACGCGGTCGGCCCGCGCCCCGGCCTCGGCCGGGGACTCCCCCGGGTGCCCCTCGGGGCCGGGCGGCACACCGTCCGTCCACAGGTCCCAGGTGGGCCGGGTGCTGTGGATCTCGCGGGTGGTGATGCCTTCGTACGCCCCGTAGTCCCACTCGTGCAGATCGGGGTCGGGCTCGGCCCCGGCCAGGCCCGCCAGATCGGCGGTGCGGACCGCGCGGTCCAGCGGGCTGGTGAGGACGCGTGCGAAGGGCCGGCCGGCGAAGAACGGGGCCAGGGACTTGGCCTGTTCCTCGCCGTGCCGGGTGAGGGGCTTGTCCGTCCAGCTGGTGTGCTGTCCGGACAGGCTCCACTCGGTCTCGCCGTGGCGGACCAGCAGGAGGTCACCCATGGCGACATCCCCCCTCAACTTGCCTTTATATGTGGCTGCTTGGTGCCGTTGTGTGTGGGGCTACTTGGCGGACTCGACCGCGTGGCCGCCGAACTGGTTGCGCAGCGCGGCGATCATCTTCATCTGCGGCGAGTCGTCCTGGCGGGACGCGAAGCGGGCGAAGAGCGAAGCGGTGATCGCGGGCAGCGGCACCGCGTGGTCGATGGCCGCCTCGACGGTCCAGCGGCCCTCGCCGGAGTCGGCGGCGAAGCCGCGCAGCTTGGCCAGGTGCTCGTCGTCGTCGAGGGCGTTGACCGCCAGGTCGAGCAGCCAGGAGCGGATGACCGTGCCCTCCTGCCAGGAGCGGAAGACCTCGCGCACGTCGGTCACCGAGTCGGCGGCCTCGAGCAGCTCCCAGCCCTCGGCGTAGGCCTGCATCATGGCGTACTCGATGCCGTTGTGGACCATCTTGGAGAAGTGGCCCGCGCCGACCTTGCCCGCGTGGACGTAGCCGAAGTCGCCCTCGGGCTTGAGGGCGTCGAAGACCGGCTTGACCTTGGCGACGTTCTCGTCGGAGCCGCCGACCATGAGGGCGTAGCCGTTCTGCAGGCCCCACACGCCGCCGGAGACGCCGGCGTCGACGAAGCCGATGCCCTTCACGCCCAGCTCGGCGGCGTGCTTCTCGTCGTCCGTCCAGCGGGAGTTGCCGCCGTCGACGACGATGTCGCCCTCGGAGAGCAGGTCCTTCAGCTCGTCGACGGTGGACTGGGTGGCGGCGCCCGCGGGGACCATCACCCAGACCACGCGCGGGCCTTCGAGCTTCTCGACGAGTTCGGCGAGCGACGCGACGTCCGAGACCTCGGGGTTGCGGTCGTAGCCGATGACGGTGTGGCCCGCGCGGCGGATGCGCTCGCGCATGTTGCCGCCCATCTTGCCGAGGCCAATAAGTCCGAGCTGCATGTCAGTTCACTTACCTTCAGTGGTACGGCCGCGCAGGGCGCGGTAGGTGGAGACCAGGGACTGGGTGGAGGCGTCGAGGCCGGGGACCTCCGCGCCCTCCGTGAGGGCGGGCTCGACGCGCTTGGCGAGGACCTTGCCGAGTTCGACGCCCCACTGGTCGAAGGAGTCGATGTTCCAGACCGCGCCCTGGACGAAGACCTTCTGCTCGTAGAGGGCGATGAGCTGGCCGAGGACCGACGGGGTCAGTTCCTTCGCCAGGATCGTGGTGGTCGGGTGGTTGCCCTTGAACGTCTTGTGCGGCACCAGCTCCTCGGCCACCCCCTCCGCGCGCACCTCGTCGGGCGTCTTGCCGAAGGCGAGCGCCTGGCCCTGGGCGAACAGGTTGGCCATCAACAGGTCGTGCTGGCCGGCGAGTTCACCGAGCTCCTCGACCGGCTTCGCGAATCCGATGAGGTCCGCCGGGATCAGCTTCGTGCCCTGGTGGATCAGCTGGTAGTAGGCGTGCTGGCCGTTGGTGCCGGGCGTGCCCCACACCACCGGTCCGGTCTGCCACTCCACGGGGCGGCCCTCGCGGTCCACGGACTTGCCGTTGGACTCCATGTCGAGCTGCTGGAGGTACGCGGTGAACTTGGACAGGTAGTGCGAGTACGGCAGGACCGCGTGCGACTGGGCGCCGTGGAAGTTGCCGTACCAGATGCCCAGCAGGCCGAGCAGCAGCGGCGCGTTGGCCTCGGCCGGCGCCGTGCGGAAGTGCTCGTCGACCAGGTGGAAGCCGTCGAGCAGCTCGCGGAACGCGTCCGGGCCGATCGCGATCATCAGGGACAGGCCGATGGCCGAGTCGAAGGAGTAGCGGCCGCCGACCCAGTCCCAGAACTCGAACATGTTGGCCGTGTCGATGCCGAAGTCGGAGACCTTCTCGGCGTTCGTCGACAGGGCGACGAAGTGCTTGGCGACGGCGGCGTCGTCACCGAGGGACGCCAGCAGCCAGGACCGGGCGGCCTTGGCGTTGGTGATCGTCTCGATGGTGGTGAAGGTCTTCGACGCGATGATGAAGAGCGTCTCGGCCGGGTCGAGGTCGCGGACGGCCTCGTGCAGGTCGGCGCCGTCGACGTTCGACACGAAGCGGAACGTCAGGTCCCGTGCGGTGTACGGGCGCAGGGCCTCGTACGCCATCGCGGGACCCAGGTCGGAGCCGCCGATGCCGACGTTCACGACGTTCTTGATGCGCTTACCGGTGTGGCCGGTCCACTCGCCGGAGCGGACCTTGCTGGCGAACGCGGCCATCTTGTCGAGCACCGCGTGCACCCCGGGCACCACGTTCTCGCCGTCGACCTCGATCACGGCGTCGGCCGGGGCGCGCAGCGCCGTGTGCAGCACGGCGCGGTCCTCGGTCGTGTTGATCTTCTCGCCGCGGAACATGGCGTCGCGCTGCCCGAACACGTCGGTGGCGGTGGCCAGTTCCTGGAGGAGGGCGAGCGTCTCGTCCGTGACCAGGTGCTTGGAGTAGTCGATGTGCAGGTCGCCGACCTGGACGCGGTAGCGCTCGGCGCGCGCCGGGTCGGTGGCGAACAGGTCGCGCAGGTGCGTGCCGTTGAACTTGGCGCGGTGGTCCTCCAGGGCGGTCCACTGCGGGCGGCGCGTCAGGAGGGGGGTGGTGTCAGGCATGGTGAACGGACTCCTTGGAAGCCTTGGTGGCCTTCGTCGCCTTCGTGTCCTTCGTGTCCTCGGAGGAGGCCTTCGCGTCCTCGGAGGAGGCCTTCGCGTCCTTCGGGCCGGAGGCGCCCGTGGCGTCCCCGTGCAGCGCGACGGCGTACATCTCGTCGGCGTCGAGGCGGCGGAGCTCCTCGGCGATCAGCTCGGCGGTGGAGCGGACCTTCAGGGCGAGGGTGCGCTCCGGCTGACCGGGCAGGGACAGGGTGGCGAGGGGGCCGTCGGGGCGGTCGATGCGGATCTCGCCGTTCGGCGTGCCGAGGCGGACCGCGGTGACGACGGGGCCGGCCGTGGTGACCCGCTCGACCTGGACGCCGAGCCGGGTGCCGAGCCAGCGCGCGAGCAGTTCGGCGCTGGGGTTCTCGGCCTCGGACTCGACGGCCGCGGAGACGATGTCGGCGCGGGCCTGGTCGAGGGCGGCGGCCAGCATGGAGCGCCACGGCGTGAGCCGGGTCCAGGCCAGGTCGGTGTCGCCCGGCGCGTAGGACTTGGCGCGGTCGGTGAGCGCGGCGATCGGGTCCTCGACGGCGTACGCGTCGGTGATGCGGCGGGCGGCGAGCGCGCCGAGCGGGTCCCCCGCGGGCACCTCGGGCGCGTCGACCGGCCACCACACGACGACCGGGGCGTCGGGCAGCAGCAGCGGCAGCACGACGGAGTCGGCGTGCTTGCTGACCTCGCCGTACAGCCGCAGGATCACGGTCTCGCCGGTGCCGGCGTCGGAGCCGACCCGGACCTCCGCGTCGAGGCGGTTGCCCTGCCGGTCGCGCGGCGAGCGCGCGGTGCGCTTGATGACGACGAGGGTGCGCGACGGGTGCTCGCGGGACGCCTCCTGGGCGGCCTTCGTCGCGTCGTACGCGTTCTCCTCGTCGGTGACGATGACCATCGTCAGGACCATGCCCACGGCGGGCGTCCCGATGGCCCGGCGCCCTTGCACGAGCGCTTTGTTGATCTTGCTTGCCGTGGTGTCGGTCAGGTCGATCTTCATGGCCTGCGCCAGCTCCGTCCGTCTCGTGCGAGCATCTCGTCCGCTTCCTTCGGCCCCCAGCTTCCCGAGGCGTACTGGGCGGGCCTGCCATGCTCGTCCCAGTTCTCCTCGATGGGGTCGAGGATGCGCCAGGACTCCTCCACCTCTTCCGTGCGCGGGAAGAGGTTGGCGTCGCCCAGCAGCACGTCCAGGATCAGGCGCTCGTACGCCTCCGGACTGGACTCCGTGAACGACTCGCCGTAAGCGAAGTCCATGGAGACGTCGCGGATCTCCATCGAGGTACCCGGGACCTTCGACCCGAAGCGTACGGTCATGCCCTCGTCGGGCTGGACGCGGATGACGACCGCGTTCTGGCCGAGTTCCTCGGTGGCGGTGGAGTCGAACGGGGAGTGCGGGGCGCGCTGGAAGACGACCGCGATCTCGGTGACGCGGCGGCCCAGGCGCTTGCCGGTGCGCAGGTAGAAGGGGACGCCCGCCCAGCGGCGGTTGTCGATCTCCAGCTTCACGGCGGCATAGGTGTCGGTCTTCGACCTGGGGTCGATGCCGTCTTCCTGGAGGTAGCCCTTGACCCGCTCGCCGCCCTGCCAGCCCTCGGCGTACTGCGCGCGGACCGTGGACGCGCCGAGGTCGGCGGGGAGCCGCACGGACTTGAGGACCTTGAGCTTCTCCGTCACGAGCGACTCGGCGTCGAACGCGGCCGGCTCCTCCATGGCCGTGAGGGCCATCAGCTGGAGCAGGTGGTTCTGGATGACGTCGCGGGCGGCGCCGATGCCGTCGTAGTAGCCGGCGCGGCCGCCGATGCCGATGTCCTCGGCCATCGTGATCTGCACGTGGTCGACGTACGACCGGTTCCAGATCGGCTCGTACATCTGGTTGGCGAAGCGGAGCGCCAGGATGTTCTGGACGGTCTCCTTGCCGAGGTAGTGGTCGATCCGGAAGACCTGCTCGGGCGCGAAGACGTCGTGGACGATCCGGTTGAGCTCCTTGGCCGACGTCATGTCGTGGCCGAAGGGCTTCTCGATGACGGCGCGCCGCCAGGAGCCCTCGGGGGCGTCGGCGAGGCCGTGCTTCTTGAGCTGCTGCACGACCTTCGGGAAGAATTTCGGCGGGACCGAGAGGTAGAAGGCGTAGTTGCCGCTCGTGCCGCGCTTCTCGTCCAGCTCGTCGACGGCGTCGCGCAGCTGCTTGAACGCGGTGTCGTCGTCGAAGTCGCCCGGGATGAAGCGCATGCCCTCGGCGAGCTGGGCCCAGACCTCCTCGCGGAAGGGCGTGCGGGCGTGCTCGCGCACCGAGTCGTGGACGACCTGCGCGAAGTCCTGGTCCTCCCACTCGCGGCGGGCGAACCCGAGGAGCGAGAAGCCCGGCGGGAGCAGACCGCGGTTGGCGAGGTCGTAGACGGCCGGCATCAGCTTCTTGCGGGACAGGTCGCCGGTGACGCCGAAGATGACGAGCCCGGAGGGGCCCGCGATGCGCGGCAGACGCCGGTCGCGGGGGTCCCTCAGCGGGTTCTGCCAGGCGGTGACGCTCACTTGGAGGCACCTTCCTTGCCGGCGAGGCGGTCGGCGACCGTGCCGAGCAGGTCGTTCCAGGAGATCTCGAACTTGGCGACGGCCTCGTCCTCGAGCTGCTGGACGACCTGGTCGTAGGAGATGCCGAGCATCTCGACGGCCGCGAGGTCGGTGCGGGCCTGGGCGTAGCCGCCGGTGATGGTGTCGCCGGTGATCTCGCCGTGGTCGGCGGTGGCGTTCAGGGTGCCTTCCGGCATGGTGTTGACGGTGCCGGGGGCGACCAGCTCGTCGACGTACAGGGTGTCCTTGTACGCGGGGTCCTTGACGCCGGTCGAGGCCCACAGCGGGCGCTGCTTGTGGGCGCCGGCGGCCTCCAGCTCGGTGGCCCGCCCGGTGGCGAAGACCTGCTCGTACGCCTCGTAGGCGAGACGGGCGTTGGCGAGCGCGGCCCGGCCCTTGAGGCCCTTGGCCTCGTCGGTACCGATCTTGTCGAGGCGCTTGTCGATCTCGGCGTCGACGCGCGAGACGAAGAAGGAGGCGACCGAGTGGATCGTGGAGAGGTCGATGCCGCGCCGGTGCGCCTTCTCCAGGCCCGCGAGGTAGGCGTCCATGACGGCCTTGTAGCGGTCGAGGGAGAAGATCAGCGTGACGTTGACGGAGATGCCGAGGCCGATGACCTCGGTGATGGCCGGCAGGCCCGCCTTCGTCGCCGGGATCTTGATCATGACGTTCGGGCGGTCGACGAGCCAGGCGAGCTGCTTGGCCTCGGCGATCGTGGCCGCGGTCTCGTGGGCCAGGCGCGGGTCGACCTCGATGGAGACGCGGCCGTCGCGGCCCTGCGTCGCGTCGAACACGGGGCGCAGGATGTCGGCGGCGGCGCGGACGTCGGCCGTCGTCATCATGCGGACGGCCTCGTCGACGGTGACCTCGCGGACGGCCAGGTCGGCGAGCTGGTCCTCGTAGCCCTCGCCGGAGCCGATGGCGGCCTGGAAGATCGAGGGGTTCGTGGTGACGCCCACGACGTGGCTGTTCTCGATGAGCCCGGCGAGGTTGCCGGACTCGATGCGCTTGCGGGACAGGTCGTCCAGCCAGATGGAAACGCCTTCGTCGGAGAGGGACTTCAGGGCCGACGGGGAGGAGGCGGCGTTGCTCATGTTCTTCTTCATCTTCTTTCTGGCGTACTTACTGCGTACTGATCAAGCGCGGGCGGCGGCCAGGGATTCCCGGGCCTGGGCGGCGACGTTCTCGGCGGTGAAGCCGAACTCGCGGAAGAGGACATCGGCGTCCGCGGAGGCGCCGAAGTGCTCCAGGGAGACGATGCGGCCGGCGTCCCCGACGAAGCGGTACCAGGTCAGGCCGATGCCGGCCTCGACGGCGACGCGGGCCTTGACGGCGGGCGGCAGGACGCTGTCGCGGTACTCCTTCGGCTGCTCCTCGAACCACTCGACGGACGGCATCGACACGACGCGGGTGGCGACGCCCTCGGCCTCCAGCGCCTCGCGCGCGGCGACGGCGAGCTGCACCTCGGAACCGGTGGCGATCAGGATGACGTCCGGGGTCTCCTTCGAGGCCTCGGCGAGCACGTAACCGCCCTTCGCGGCCAGCTCGTTGGCCTCGTAGGTGGGCAGGCCCTGACGGGAGAGCGCGAGGCCGTGCGGGGCCGGCTTGACCGAGCCGCGGCGCAGGATCTCGCGCCAGGCAATGACGGTCTCGTTGGCGTCGGCCGGGCGGACCACGTTGAGGCCGGGGATGGCGCGCAGGGAGGCGAGGTGCTCGACCGGCTGGTGCGTCGGGCCGTCCTCGCCGAGACCGACGGAGTCGTGGGTCCAGACGTAGGTGACGGGCAGCTGCATCAGCGCGGACATGCGGACCGCGTTGCGCATGTAGTCGGAGAAGACCAGGAACGTGCCGCCGTAGATACGGGTGTTGCCGTGCAGCGCGATGCCGTTCATCTCCGCGGCCATCGAGAACTCGCGGATGCCGAAGTGGACGGTGCGGCCGTAGGGGTCGGCCTCCGGCAGCGGGTTGCCCTTCGGCAGGAAGGACGACGTCTTGTCGATGGTGGTGTTGTTCGAGCCGGCGAGGTCGGCGGAGCCGCCCCACAGCTCGGGGATGACCGGGCCGAGCGCCTGCAGGACCTTGCCGGACGCGGCGCGCGTGGCGATCTTCGTGCCGGTCTCGAAGGCGGGCAGCGCCTGCTCCCAGCCCTCGGGCAGCCGGCCGGCGACGATCCGGTCGAGCAGCTTCGAGCGCTCGGGGTTGTCGGTGCGCCAGGCGCCGAGCTGCTTGTCCCAGGCGGCGTGCGCCTCGGCGCCGCGGTCCAGGGCCTTGCGGCTGTGGGCGACGACCTCGTCCTCGACGATGAAGGTCTGCTCGGGGTCGAAGCCGAGGACGCGCTTGGTGGCCGCGATCTCGTCGGCGCCCAGCGCGGAGCCGTGGGAGCCCTCGGTGTTCTGCTTGGTCGGGGCGGGCCAGGCGATGATCGTGCGCATCGCGATGATGGACGGGCGCTCCGTCTCGGCCTTGGCGGCGGCGAGGGCCTCGTACAGGGCCTTCACGTCGACGTCGCCGTCGGCCTGCGGCGTGATGCGCTGGACGTGCCAGCCGTAGGCCTCGTAGCGCCCCAGCACGTCCTCGGAGAAGGCGGTCGCGGTGTCGCCCTCGATGGAGATGTGGTTGTCGTCGTAGACGAAGACGAGGTTGCCGAGCTTCTGGTGGCCGGCGAGCGAGGAGGCCTCGGCGGAGACGCCCTCCTCCAGGTCGCCGTCGGAGACGATCGCCCAGATGGTGTGGTCGAAGGGGCTGGCGCCCTCGGGGGCCTCGGGGTCGAACAGACCGCGCTCGTAGCGGGCGGCCATCGCCATGCCGACGGCGTTGGCGACGCCCTGGCCGAGCGGTCCGGTGGTGGTCTCGACGCCCGCGGTGTGGCCGTACTCGGGGTGGCCCGGCGTCTTCGAACCCTGCGTCCGGAACGCCTTCAGGTCGTCGAGCTCCAGCTCGTAGCCGGCCAGGAAGAGCTGCGTGTAGAGGGTGAGGCTGGTGTGGCCGGGCGAGAGGACGAAGCGGTCGCGGCCCGTCCACTCCGGGTCGGCCGGGTCGTGCCGCATGGCCTTCTGGAAGATCGTGTACGCGGCGGGGGCCAGGCTCATGGCCGTGCCGGGGTGCCCGTTGCCGACCTGCTGCACGGCATCGGCCGCCAGGAGGCGGGCGGTGTCGACGGCACGCTGGTCGAGTTCGGACCACTCGAAGGGGCCCGCGAAGGGGTCGAGGCCGTCCGGTGTCTGCGTGCTCATCTGTATGACTTCCTTCGCATCCGTGGTGCTCTTGCTGTGCCGAAGGGCACTGCCCGTCCAGGGCTAAAGTCCCTGGTCGAACCACCTACGACGTTAAAGGTCATACTTTTCGCTCGGTAGGTGCCCCCGTGCCAGCGTTCGGTGAAAATGGGACACGGGACGCAAGCGAAGTCGGTAGAGGTCGAGGAAAACGGATGTCGGAGCAGAGCGCCGCGCAGACGAGCGCACATCTGGGAGCACTCCCCGCGGATCGAGCGCACATCCGCACCTACCCCTTCGACCCGAGCGCGAGCGTCTCCGGCGTCGGGATGCAGGTCGGCCCGATGGGCACCGAGGGACCTTGGGCCGGCGGTGTGGGACTTTCGCGGCGCGTGCACCGCATCGACTTCCACGTCCTGCTGTTCTTCCGCGAGGGGCCGGTCCGTCACATGATCGACTTCACGGAGCACGAGGTGGCCGCCGGGGACATCCTGTGGATCCGGCCGGGCCAGGTGCACGGCTTCTCGACGACCGAGCCGTACGTCGGCACGGCCCTCACGATGCAGCCCGGCTTCCTGCCCCGCGCCATCGTCGAGGCGACCGGCATGTACCGCTACGACCGGCCGCCGCTGCTCCGCCCCGACGCGCCCCAACTCGCCGCTTTGGAAGCCTCGTTGGAGCAGTTGCAGCGCGAGTACCTGGACACCTCGACCCTGCCGCTGAGCCTGCACACGTCGGTGCTGCGGCACTCGCTGACGGCCTTCATGCTGCGCGTGGCACATGTGTCGGCGCAGGCGGCGGCCGACAGCTGCGAGCCGCAGCCGGACACCACGTTCACCCGGTTCCGCACGGCGGTCGAGCAGGGCTTCACCACGAACCACAGCGTCAGCGCGTACGCCGACGAGCTCGGCTACTCGCGCCGCACTCTGGTCCGCGCCGTACGGGCGGCGACCGGACAGACCCCGAAGGCCTTCATCGACCGGCGCGTGATCCTGGAGGCGAAGCGGCTGCTCGCCCACACGGAGCTGCCGGTGGGACGGATCGGGGCCGCGGTCGGCTTCGGCGACTCGGCCAACTTCTCCAAGTTCTTCCAGCAGCACACGGGGGCGACCCCGGCCGCCTTCCGGGCCGAGCAGGTCTGAGCCGCACCCGCACCGCACCTCCCCGCAACCCCCCGTTTCAGCATGCGCAACGGGGGGTTGACCGTTCCCCCGGCGCCTCGTACGGTGCTCGCACCCCCGCAGGTATATCGATTAACCATTCATGACTCTCCTGGCTTCCCCGGCCCTCATGGTTGGAGACATACCGCTGTGCCCTCGACACTGAGTCGGCGCGGTTTCCTCGCCGCCGGTGGCGCGCTCGCCACCGCCTCCGCCCTGCCCGCACTGTCCGGCTGCTCCTCCCTCGCCGCGGCCGACGACGATCCCGACACGCTCGTGGTGCACAGCCAGCTCGGCACCACCGCCCCCGGATCGCCCACCTACCTCTCGGCGCTGGACCGGTTCCGCAAGGAGAACCCGGGCCTCACGGTCCGCAACCTCGTGAACGGCGACGACCTCGCGCAGGTCTACGAGACCTCACGGCTGGCCCGCAAGGAGCCGGACGTCGTGATGGTCAACCTGTACGACAAGACCCTGGCCTGGACGGACGTCGGCGCCACTGTCGATGTCAAGGGGCACCTCGACGACTGGGGCCTGCGCGAGCGCGTGCTGCCCGTCGCCCTGGACGCCTGGACGGACGGCAAGGGCCGGCTGCGCGCCTTCCCGTACTTCGCGACGAACTGGCCGATCGCCTTCAACCGGGCCCTGCTCGACAAGGCGGGCGTCGACCGGATCCCCGTCACCGGCGACGAACTCATCGCCGCCGCGGGGAAGCTGCGCAAGAAGGGCATCGCGCCCGTGACGACCGGCGGCAACGACTGGACCGGGCAGAAGCTGCTCGCGCAGATCATCCAGACGTTCCTCAGCGAGGACGAGGCGCGGCACGTCTACGAGACGGGTGACTTCAGCGGAAGCCGCGGGGCACGCCGGGGCATCGACTACTTCGTCGAGCTGCGGGACGCCGGGGTCTTCGCCGACAAGGCGCAGGGCCTGACGTCGGACACGATGACGACGCAGTTCAACACGCAGGCCGCGGCGATGCAGTCGGCGATGTCGTCGGCGCTCGCGAAGGTGCCGGAGGCGGTGGCGCGCCACACGGACGTGGGCGGCTGGCCGCTGGCGCCGGGCGCGGCGCACGACAAGCCGACGATCCTGCGCACGTACACCCTGATCGGCTTCTGGATCAGCCCGAACGGCACGAAGAAGATCGACGCGGTCGAGAAGTTCCTGAAGTTCTTCTACCGCGAGGACACGGTGGCCCGGTTCATCAAGG
The DNA here is from genome assembly GCF_053891275.1 of Streptomyces sp. YJ-C3. NCBI lineage: Bacteria > Bacillati > Actinomycetota > Actinomycetes > Kitasatosporales > Streptomycetaceae > Streptomyces > Streptomyces sp. YJ-C3. The sequence continues at coordinate 6,278,293 of NZ_CM132685.1, forward strand.
AGTCCGGGCGCGACATGGCGCTGCGCTCGGACGCGGTGAGCACGGACTTCCCGCTGGTCGCCGCGGCGCAGCGGCTCGGTTCCGACGTGGGTCAGGTGCTGCTGCCCGACCTGTTCGTGCCGCCGGCCGCGACACAGCCGCTGATCACCGCGACGAGTACGTCGTTCACCCGTGGCACGAGTGCGGCCAAGGTCCGTTCGGTGCTCGAAGCCGCCTACCGCGGCGCCTGACCGCCCGCCCCCTCATCTCTTCTCTCGCGTAAGGGAGTTGCTCATGACGACGCTGACGTCGACAGCGGGCGAGGCCGCGGTCCGCCGCCCCAGCCCGCCTTCCTCGGCCCCCGGCAGGCGCCCGCGCCGGCAGGGCGGCACGATCCTCGCGCTGCCCGCACTCGTCTGGTACCTGGTGTTCATGGTCGGCCCGCTGGTCGCCATCTTCGTCGTGGCGGCGCTGCACTGGCCGGGCATGCTGCAGCCGGTGTCGTTCGCCGGGCTGGACAACGTGCGCACGGTCTTCGACGACCCGGTGTTCTGGGACGCGGTGAGCAACACCGCGATCCAGCTCGTCGTCGCCATCCCGGTGATGGTGGTGTGCGCGTACATGCTGGGCTATTACGTGGCGCAGAAGCCGCCCGGGCATCGCGTGATCCGCTATCTCCTCTTCGTCCCGGGGCTGATCTCGACTCCGGCGAAGGCGATGGTCTTCTACGCCGCCCTCTCCCCCGACGGGCTGGTGAACGGGGGTCTGGAGGCGGTCGGGCTCGGGTCGCTCGCCGACGCGTGGCTGGCCTCGCCGTCGACGGCGCTGGCGTGTCTGATCGCGCTCGACATCTGGGCCGGGATCGGCTTCACGGCGGTGCTGTTCGCGGCGCGGCTCGGCAGTGTGCCGGACGAGCTGGGCGAGGCGGCGCAGCTGGACGGGGCCGGGCACTGGCGGACCATGTGGCGCGTCCACTTCCCGGTGATCCGGGACTACGTGGGCGTGGTGACGATGCTGCAGTTCCTGTGGACGCTGTTCGGCTCGGCGCAGCACGTGCTGCTGCTGACGCAGGGCGGGCCCGGGAGTTCGTCGACGACGCTGTCGTTCCTCGTCTACCAGAAGGCGTTCATCGCGGCGGACCTCGGCTACAGCCAGACCGTGGGTGTCCTTCTCTTCCTCGTCGGCCTCGTCGGACTGCTCGCCATCCGGCGTGCGTTCCGCCAGAACTACTGATCGGAGCCGTACGCCATGAAGTCTGCCGTGAGCTCTTCGAAGCGTTCGAGGTTCGGCCGGTCCTGGCTGCCCGCGCACATCCTGGTGTGGCTGTACGCGGTGCTGCTGGTCATCCCGCTGTACTACTTCATCGCCTCGGCGTTCAAGACGAACGACGAGATCTTCGCGCATCCCTTCGCGCTGCCGTCGTCGTACGGGTTCGGGAACTTCACCACCGCCTTCGAGAGCGCGGACCTGGGGCTCGCGGTCGTCAACTCGGCGCTGGTGACGGTTTTCTCACTGGTCCTGACCCTGGCGCTGGCGATCCCGGCGGCGTTCGCGCTGGCCCGCTCGACGGGGCGGCTCGCGTCGGCGGTGGAGAAGGTGTTCTCGCTGGGCTTCCTGATCCCGACGTTCGCGGCGCTGTTCCCGACGTTCCTGCTGGCGGCGGCCACCGGTCTGTTCCACACGCGGACGTTCATGGTGCTGTTCCTGCCGGCGACGGCGATGCCGCTGTCGGTGGTGATCCTGGTGCAGTTCATGCGGACGATCCCGAAGGAGATGGAGGAGGCGGCCCGGCTGGACGGCGCGTCCACGTTCGCGGTCCTGCGGCACGTCTACACGCCGATGTGCCTGCCCGGCATCGCGACGGTGCTGCTGCTCAACTTCCTGACGTTCTGGAACGAGTACCTGTACTCCCTCGTCATCATCGGTCCCGACCCCGCGCAGCGCACGGTCCAGGTGGCGCTGCCCACGCTGAAGGCCATCACCGGCACGGACTACGGCGTGCTGACCGCCGGCACCGTCCTCACGCTCGTCCCGGTCTGGGTGGTCTATACGGTGCTGCAGAAGCGGATGCAGCAGGCACTGGTCAGTGGGGCGGTGAAGATGTGAGCGGGACCCGAGCGACGAAGAAGGCCGGTCGTCCGACCATCAAGGCGGTGGCGGCCGCGGCGGGCGTGTCGACGGCGGCGGTGTCGCAGGCGTTCAACGACAAGGGGCGGCTGGCCGAGGCGACGCGGCAGCGGATCCTCGACGCGGCCCTGGAGCTGGGCTGGTCGCCGAGCGCGTCGGCGACGGCGCTGCGCAGCGCCCGCACGCGCACGCTCGCGCTGGTGGTGCGCAGGCCCACCGACGTGCTGGGCGCGGACCCGCACTTCAGTGAGCTGATCACCGGCATAGAGGGCGAGTTGGCGCCGCGCGGCTACGGTCTGCTGCTGCATCTGGTCGCCGATGTCGCGGAGGAGGGCGCGCTGTACGAGCGGCTCGCCGCCGAGAAGCGGGTGGACGGGGCGGTGCTGACGGACGCCCGCGCCGACGATCCGCGTCCGGCGCTGCTGACCCGCCTCGGCCTGCCCGCCGTGCTGCTCGGCGCGCCGAACCCGGAGTCGGACGTGCCGGTCGTCGGGCTCGGCAACCAGGGCGCGGGTGTGCACGAAGTCGTCGACCATCTGCGGGAGTTGGGACACACGCGGATCGCGTACGTGGCCGGTCCCGCGGAGCTCCAGCACACCCGGCTGCGCCTCGCGGTCTTCGAGGAGACCCTGGAGACGGCCGGGCTCGCGCCCGCCGCCGTGCGGCACACCGACTTCTCGGAAGCCGCGGCCGTGGCCGCGACCCGGGAACTGCTCGCCGCCGACGCGCGGCCCACCGCCATCGTCTACGCCAACGACTCGATGGCCGTGTGCGGCATCGGCACCGCCCAGCGGGCGGGCCTGCGCGTACCGGAGGACCTGTCCGTCGTCGGCTACGACAACCTGCCGCTCGGCCGCTGGCTGCACCCGCGACTGACCACCGTCGACCAGCAGGTGCAGCGGGTCGGCGCGGCCGCCGCCCGCACGCTGCTCGCCCGGTGCGGTGAGGACCTGCCCGCGGCGCGGCTCGACGACCGGCCACGCCTGGTCGTCCGCGAGTCGACCGGACCCGTGACAACAGACGTCTAGCATCCCGCACTTCAGCAACGGAGACCCGTACCACCATGCGACGCCACAGCGCCCATCTGACCCACGACGCCGCCGTCCTGCCCTGGCTCGGTGCCAACTACTGGTCCCGCACGGGCGGGCCCCTGATGTGGCGCGACTACGACCCGAAGGTGGTGCGCGAGGAGCTGGAGGTGCTGCGCGAGCACGGGCTGAACATGACCCGCTCGTTCTTCTACTGGCCGGACTTCCACCCCGAACCGCACCGGATCGACGAGGAGCTCTGCGAGAGGTTCCGCGACTTCCTGGACGCCCACCGGGAGTCGGGGATGGGCACGGTGCCGACGTTCATCGTGGGGCACATGTCCGGCGAGAACTGGGATCCGGCCTGGCGGGGCGGCCGGGATCTGTACGAGGACGTGTGGATGGTGGGCCGGCAGGCCTGGTTCGCGTCCCAGATGACGCGCCGCTTCAAGGACCACCCGGCCGTCACCGGCTGGCTCATCACGAACGAGATGCCCGGCTACGGCCGCATCTACCAGGTGGACCCGCCCGGCAGCGATGTCGTGACGGCGTGGGCGCAGGCGATGTGCAACGCGGTGCGCGCGGCCGGCGCCACGCAGCCCGTGTCGCTGGGGGACGGCGCGTGGGGCATCGAGGTGACGGGCCGCGACAACGGCTTCTCGCTGCGCGACACCGCCGAGTACGTCGACTTCGTCGGCCCGCACGTCTACCGCTCGGACACGGACCGGGCGCGCCAGCACTACCGGGCGGCGTTCGAGTGCGAGCTGGCCGCGGTGACCGGGCAGCCGGTGGTCCTGGAGGAGTTCGGCCTGTCGACGGACACGGTGTCCGCCGAGAACGCGGGCGTGTACTACCGGCAGACCCTGCACAATTCGCTGCTCGGCGGCGCGACGGGCTGGATCGCCTGGAACAACACGGACTACGACGACCTGTGGGACCGGTCCCCGTACGACCACCACCCCTTCGAGATGCACTTCGGCATCACGGACTCCACCGGCGCGCCGAAGGCTCCGCTGCGTGAACTCGCCTCATTCTCAGAGGTGTTGAAGGGCGTCGACTTCGCGCGGTGCCGTCGCGCGGACGCGGGCGCGGCGCTGGTCGTGCCCGCGTTCCTGGAGCGCGGCTACCCCTACAGCCGCCCGGCGGACCGCCCGCTGATCTTCACGTCGCTGCATCAGGGGTACGTGGCCGCGCGCGCCGCCGATCTGCCGGTGGGCCTGACCCGCGAGGCGGACGGCATCGCGGAGGACGTGGAGCTGTATCTCCTGCCCGCGACCCGGCAGTTGACGACGCGGACGCGGCGGACGCTGCAGCGCCGGGCGGACGAGGGCGCGACGGTCTACCTGTCGTTCTGCTCGGGCGAGCACCCGGGCACCCGTGGCCCCTGGTTCGACGACCTGGACAGCCTGTTCGGCGTGGAGATGCAGCTGTCGTACGGCGTCGCGGAGCCGATCGAGGACGAGGTCCTGGAGATGACGTTCCAGGAGGACTTCGGCGGCATCCGCGCGGGCGAGACGCTGCGTTTCCCGGTCGCGGGCAACGAGGACAGCCGCGCCTACCTGCCCGTCGTGCCGCGCGGCGCCCGGGTCGTCGCGGTGGACGCGCACGGCCGTCCGGCGCTGCTGTGCCACGAGACGGGCCGCGGCCGCACGGTCCTCGCCACCTACCCGCTGGAGCACATGGCCGCCCGCACGGCCCGGGTCAACCCGGAGCAGACGCACCGGCTGTACGCGGCGCTCGCCGAACTGGCCGGTGCCAAGCGGGCGGTGACCGTGGACGATCCGTTCGTCGGGGCCGATGTGCTGGTGCACGAGGACGGGCGGCGGTTCGTCTGGCTGGTCAGCCAGGCCGAGGACGAGGTCACGGTGCGCCCGGCGGCGGAGGGGACGCTGCACGCCCTGGACTCCGGGGAGCCGGTCGGCGACGTGACCCTGCCCGCGTTCGGCGTCCGCGTCCTGGAACTGCGGTGAGCGAGCCGCTGTACCGCGATCCGGCGGCGCCCGTGCCCGACCGGGTGCGGGACCTGCTGGGCCGGATGACGCTCCCGGAGAAGGTCGGGCAGGTCAACCAGCGCCTGTACGGCTGGCACGCGTACGAGCGGACGGCCGCGGGCGGGTTCCGGCTGACCGACGCCTTCCGCGCCGAGGTCGCGGCGTACGACGGGATGGGCGCCCTGTACGGGTTGCAGCGCGCCGACCCGTGGTCGGGCGTGACGTTCGCCGACGGGATCACGGCGGCGGACGCGGCCGCCGTCGCCGACGCGGCGCAGCGGCACGTGGTGGAGGGGACCCGGCTCGGCATCCCGGTACTGATGGCCGAGGAGGTGCCGCACGGGCACCAGGCGCTCGACGGCACGGTGCTGCCGGTGAATCTGGCGGTCGGCGCGAGCTGGGACCCGGACCTGTACGAGGCGGCGGCGAGCGCCGTCGCCACCGAACTCCGCGCGCGCGGCGGTCACTTGGCGCTGGTCTCCGCGCTCGACCTGGTGCGCGACCCGCGCTGGGGCCGGGCCGAGGAGTGCTTCGGCGAGGATCCCTACCTGGCCGCCCGGTTCACCGAGGCGCTGGTGCGCGGGATGCACGCCCAGGGCGTCGGCGTGGTGCTCAAGCACTTCGCGGGCCAGGGCGCGACGGTCGGCGGGCGGAACAGCGCGGCGACCGAGCTGGGCCCGCGCGAGCTGCACGAGATCCATCTGGCGGCGGCCCGGGCGGGGGTGCGGGCCGGGGCGGCCGGGGTGATGGCGGCGTACAACGAGTTCGACGGCCTGCCGTGTGCGGCCAACCCGTACCTGCTGACCGGACTCCTGCGGGAGCGTTGGGAGTTCGACGGGATCGTGATGGCGGACGGGTGCGCGCTCGACCGGCTGGCGCGGCTCGCGGGCGATCCGGTGGCGGCGGGGGCGATGGCGCTCGCGGCGGGGACCGATCTGAGCCTGTGGGACTCGGCGTTCCCGCGGCTCGGGGAGGCCGTGGAGCGCGGGCTCGTCGGCGAGGGGGCGCTGGACGTGGCGGTGGGGCGGGTGCTCGCGCTGAAGTTCCGGCTCGGCCTGTTCGAGCAGCCGTACGTCGGCGACCGGGAACAGCCCGGTACTGCGCGGGAGTTGAGCGAGCGGATCGCCCGGGAGTCGGTCACGCTGCTCGACCACGACGGACGGACCCTGCCGCTCGGCCCCGACGTGCGCCGGATCGCCGTGCTCGGCCCGAACGCCGACTCGGTGCCGCAGCAGATCGGCGACTACACGGCGCCGCAGCGTCCCGGCACCGGGATCACCGTGCTCGACGGGATCCGCACCGCCGGCGGACCCGGCCGCGAGGTGACCTGGGCGCGCGGCTGCGAGCTGGTCGGCGGCGACCGGTCCGGGCTCGGCGGGGCGGTCGCCCTGGCCGCCGCGGCGGACGTGGCGGTGCTGGTCCTCGGCGGATCGAGCGCCCGCGAGGACGGCACCCGGTTCGAGGCGAACGGCGCGGCCGTCGTGTCGTCCGGCAACCCGGTCGGCATGACGTGCGGCGAGGGCGTGGACCTGGCCGATCTCGCGCTGCCCGAAGGACAGTTGGCCCTGCTCGACGCGGCCGCGGCGACGGGGACGCCGGTCGTGGCGGTCCTGGTGCAGGGACGGCCGCACGCGCTGCCCGATCTCTCCGGGCGGGCGGCGGCGCTGCTGTGCGCCTGGTACCCGGGTCCGTGGGGCGGCCGGGCGGTGGCCGATGTCCTGTTCGGCGCGGCGGCTCCGGCCGGCCGGCTCCCGGTGTCGGTGCCGCGCTCGGCGGCCCAGCTCCCCGTCTTCTACAACACCAAGGACCACGGCTACCGCGGCTATGTCGATCAGCCGGCGACCGCGCGGTACGCGTTCGGGCACGGCCTGTCGTACGGGACGGTCGGCTACGGCCCGCCCTGCCTGAGCCGGGCCGCCGTGTCCGTCGCCGACCCGCTGGTGACCTGCACGGTCACTGTCGAGAACACGGGCGGTGCGGCCGTGCGGGAGACCGTGCAGCTGTACGTGCGGCGCGTGTCGGGCGGCTCGTCGTGGCCGCGGGTGCGGGAGCTGCGCGGGTTCACTCAGGTCGCTCTCGCGCCGGGCGAGCGGCGGGACGTGACGTTCGAGGTGACCTCGGAGACGCTCGCGTCGGTCGGCCGCGACCTGGAACTCGTCGTGGAGCCGGGCGAGTTCTCCCTGGAGACCGGACCGGCGTCGGACCGCACCCAGGGGGTGTCGCTCACCGTGGCCGCCGGGGCCGGGCCGGGGGCCCGCATCACGGGGCCCAGCTCCGGACCCCGCTCCCCGACCGCCGGAGGGGCTTGATCGGGAACAATGGGGCGCATGGCTCGATCCACCGTTCCTCCCACCTGCCCTTGCGGGCTCCCCCGCCCCTACGCCGACTGCTGCGGCCGTTTCCACTCCGGCCAGGCGGCCGCACCCAGTGCCGAGGCCCTGATGCGCTCCCGGTACGCCGCCTTCACCCGCAGGGACGCCGCGTACCTGCTGCGCACCTGGCATCCGGACACCCGGCCGCCGGGCGTCGACTTCGACCCCGCTCTCACCTGGGCCGGTCTGGAGATCCTGGAGACCACCGAGGGCTCCGCGTTCCACCAGAAGGGCACCGTCACCTTCCGCGCCCGCTACAAGGACAGCGGCCGTGCGGGGTCGCTGCACGAGCGCAGCCGGTTCGTGCGGGTCGACGGCGCGTGGGTGTACGTCGACGGGGACTTCATCGAGTAGTACCCCGTCGCGCACGGCGGCTCAGGGCGCCAGGATGTCCAGCTCCTGCAGCGCCCCGGCCGCGATCTCCCGTGTGAGCGCCTCCGCGCGCTCCGCGTTCCCCTCCCGCACCGCCTCCGCGACCTGCACGTGCAGGGTGACCGCCGCCGGGTCCGGGTCCTCGAACATGACCTGGTGGTGGGTGCGGCCCGCGAGCACCTCCGCGACGAGGTCGCCGAGATGGGCGAACATCTCGTTGCCCGACGCGTTGAGGACGATCCGGTGGAACTCGATGTCGTGGACGAGGTACGCCTCCAGCTGCTGGCCGCGTGACGTGGCGACCATGCCGAGCGCGCACTCGGTGAGCGCGGCGCACTGCTCCGCAGACGCGTGCCGCGCGGCGAGCCCCGCGGCGACCGGCTCGACCGCCGAGCGCAGCACCGTGAGCGAGCGCAGCTGGCGGGGCCGGTCGGCCCCGGCCAGCCGCCAGCGGATGACCTGCGGGTCGTAGACGTTCCACTCCCCGGCGGGCCGCACGGTCACCCCGACGCGGCGCCGGGAGGCGACCAGGTGCATGGACTCCAGGACCCGCACCGCCTCGCGCATCACCGAGCGCGAGACCTCGTAGCGCTGCGCGAGTTCGTCGGTGCGCAACACGCTTCCCGCGGGGTACTCCCCCGCGGTGATCGCGGGACCGAGGCTGTCCAGTACGCGGGCGTGCAGCCCCCGGTCCTTCGTGGTCATGGGGCCAGCGTACGGTTCGGGCGCAGACAACAAAAAGTCTGACTTTTATGTCACAGGCTCTTGAATTAGTCAGACCTATTGGGTTTCAGTGACGTGACACAGCGATGTCGATGAAGACAGCGAGGCAGCGATGAGTACCCCCCACGTCGTCGTGGTCATGGGCGTGGCAGGCACCGGCAAGACAACGATCGGTCCCCTGCTCGCCGAGCGGCTCGGCGTTCCCTACGCCGAGGGCGACGACTTCCACCCCCCGGCCAACATCGCCAAGATGACGGCCGGCACGCCCCTCACGGACGAGGACCGCTGGCCGTGGCTGGACGCCATCGGCGAGTGGGCCCACGGCCGCGCCGGGCTCGGCGGGGTGGCCAGCAGCTCCGCGCTGAAGCGCAGTTACCGCGACCGGCTCCGGGCCGCCGCACCCGGCCTCGTCTTCGTCCACCTCACCGGTGACCGGGCGCTCATCGAGGACCGGATGTCCCACCGGCAGGGCCACTTCATGCCGACCGCGCTGCTCGACTCGCAGTTCGCCACGCTCCAGCCGCTCGCGGCGGACGAGGCGGGCGTCGACGTCGACGTGTCGGGTTCCCCGGACGAGATCGCGGACCGGGCCGTACGGGCCCTCGCCGCGCTCGACTCCGAGTAGCCCGCGGCACTCCCCTTTCCCCCCTTCCCTCCCTTTCTTCCCCTTCTCAGTCCCCCTCCACGTTCAAGGGATAAGACCGTGACCAGACTCAGCGTCGAGATGCTGGCAGCGGACGCCGTCGAGCCGATCACCTCCGCGGGCCACGCCCAGCTCGGGATCGCCGTCCTCGCGGGCATCGCCGTCATCGTCCTGCTCATCACGAAGTTCAAGCTCCACGCCTTCCTGGCCCTGACCGTCGGCTCGCTCGCGCTCGGCGCGTTCGCCGGGGCACCGCTGGACAAGGTGATCACCAGCTTCACCGCGGGGCTCGGCTCCACGGTGGCCGGTGTGGGTGTGCTGATCGCGCTCGGCGCGATCCTCGGCAAGCTGCTCGCCGACTCCGGCGGCGCCGACCAGATCGTCGACACGATCCTCGCCAAGGCGGGGAAGTCCGGCGGCAAGGCCATGCCCTGGGCGATGGTCCTGATCGCCTCCGTGATCGGCCTGCCGCTGTTCTTCGAGGTCGGCATCGTGCTGCTGATCCCCGTCGTCCTGATGGTCGCCAAGCGCGGCAACTACTCGCTGATGCGCATCGGCATCCCGGCCCTCGCCGGCCTGTCGGTCATGCACGGTCTGATCCCGCCGCACCCCGGCCCGCTCGTCGCGATCGACGCGGTCAAGGCCAACCTGGGCATCACGCTCGCGCTCGGCGTCCTCGTCGCCATCCCGACGGTGATCGTCGCCGGTCCGGTGTTCTCGAAGTTCGCCGCCAAGTGGGTGGACGTCCCCGCGCCCGAGAAGATGATCCCGGCGCGCGCCTCGGACGAGCTGGAGAACCGTCCCGGCTTCGGCGCCTCCGTCGCGACGATCCTGCTGCCCGTCGTGATGATGCTGTCCAAGGCTCTCGTCGACATCATCGTCGACGACCCCGAGCACACCGTCCAGCGGGTCTTCGACGTGATCGGCTCGCCGCTGATCGCGCTGCTCGCCGCCGTCATCGTGGGCATGTTCACCCTCGGCCGTCCGGCCGGCTTCACCAAGGGCAAGCTGCAGTCCACCACCGAGAAGTCGCTCGCCCCGATCGCGGGCGTGCTCCTCATCGTCGGCGCGGGCGGCGGCTTCAAGCAGACCCTGATCGACTCCGGCGTCGGCCAGATGGTCCTGGACATCTCCAAGGACTGGTCGATCCCGACGCTGCTGCTCGCCTGGCTGATCGCCGTGGTGATCCGCCTGGCCACCGGTTCGGCGACCGTCGCGACGGTCTCGGCCGCCGGTCTGGTCGCGCCGCTCGCGGCCGGGATGACCGACACGCACACGGCGCTCCTCGTCCTCGCGATCGGCGCGGGCTCGCTGTTCTTCAGCCATGTGAACGACGCGGGCTTCTGGCTGGTCAAGGAGTACTTCGGGCTCACGGTCGGGCAGACCGTGAAGACCTGGTCGGTCATGGAGACGATCATCTCCGTGGTCGCGGGAGCCCTGGTCCTGCTGCTGTCCGTGATCATCTAGGGCCACGGTCCCCGCGCGGAGGAGTACGTCGATGAGCCACCCCCTGTTCGACATCAGCGGCCGCACCGTCCTCGTCACCGGGTCGAGCCGCGGGATCGGGTTCGCCCTGGCCCGCGGCCTCCTGGAGGCCGGCTGCACGGTCGTCCTGCACGGCCGCGACCCCGGCCGTCTCGACGAGGCGGCCCAGGAGCTCGGCGGCACGGTCCACACGGCGGCGTTCGACGTCACCGACGGCGCCGCCGTGGCCGCCGGGATCGCGGATGTCGAACGGCGGGTCGGCCCGCTCGACATCCTCGTCAACAACGCGGGCATGCAGCTGCGCGCCCCGCTCCTGGAGTTCACCGACGCCGACTGGCACCGGATCCTGGACACCAATCTGACGAGCGCGTTCCTGGTGGCCCGGGAGGCCGCGCGCGGCATGGTCGCGCGCGGTCACGGCAAGATCGTCAACATCTGCTCGCTGCAGAGCGAGGTGGTCCGCCCGGGCATCGCCCCGTACGCGGCCACGAAGGGCGCCCTGAAGATGCTCACCAAGGGCATGTGCGCCGACTGGGGGCCCGCGGGCGTCCAGGTCAACGGGCTGGGCCCGGGCTACATCGAGACCGAGCTGACCCGGCCGCTCGTCGAGGACGAGGAGTTCAGCGCCTGGGTGCGCCGCAGGACGCCGGCCGGCCGCTGGGGGCGCACCGAGGACCTGGTGGGCGGCGTCCTGTTCCTCGCCTCCCCCGCGGCGGACTTCGTCAGCGGCCAGATCCTGTACGTCGACGGCGGCATGACCAGCGTTCTCTGAGGAGGCCCGATGCTCGGCTGTGTGATCCACGGCGCCGGTGATCTGCGCGTCGACGAACTGCCCGCCCCCGAGCCGGGGCCGGGTCAGGCGCTGATCGCGGTCCGCTACGGCGGGGTGTGCGGATCGGATCTGCACTACTGGCGGCACGGCGGCGTCGGCGACTTCCGTCTGACGGAGCCGATGGTGCTCGGGCACGAGGTCGTCGGCACCGTCGTCGGACACGGTCCCGGCGCTGCGGGGCCCGCGCCCGGCACCGCGGTCGCCGTGCACCCCGCGACCCCGTGCGGCGGGTGCCCCGAGTGCCGGGACGGGCGGCGCAACGTGTGCCGTGACACCCGCTATCTGGGCAGTGCCGCCCGCACCCCGCACGTCCAGGGCGGTTTCGCCGCACGCCTGGCGGTCCCGGCCGAGCAGGTGAGGCCGCTCCCGCCGGGCCTGCCCCTGGAGCGGGCCGCGCTCGCCGAACCCCTCTCGGTGGCGCTGCACGCGGTGCGGCGGGCCGGGGACGTCGCCGGGCGGCACGTCCTGGTGACCGGCGCGGGCCCGATCGGCTGCCTCGTCGTCGCGGCGGCGAAGGCGGCGGGCGCGGCCCGGGTGACGGTGACGGACCTGCTGCCGAAGGCACTGGAGTACGCCTCCGTCGCGGGCGCCGACGTCCTCGTACGGGCCGACGATCCGGACGATCCCGGGTGGCCGGACGAGGTCGACACGGCCGTCGAGGCGTCCGGGGTGGCCGACGGGCTCGACGCCTGTCTGCGCCGGGTGCGGCGGGGCGGTGTGGTGGTGCAGCTGGGGATGCTGCCGCCGGGGGACAGCCCGTTCGCCGGGAACCTGGTGGTGAGCCGGGAGATCGAGCTGCGCGGCGCGTTCCGCTTCGACGCCGAGTTCGACGACGCGCTCGCCCTGCTCGCGCGCACCCCCTCGCTCGCCGGGCTCGTCAGCGCCGTGGTCCCGGTGGCCGACGCGGGCCGGGCCTTCGCGCTGGCGGCGGACCGGTCCGCCGCCTGCAAGGTGCTGCTGGACTTCGACAGCCCCTGAGCTCACGGGAGTTGGGTGGCCCCGGCACGAATCCTTGACTTCGAGCGCGCTCCAGCACGTTTACTGACCCGCCATGAAGTACACCCAGCTCGGACGCACCGGACTCAAGGTCAGCCGACTCGTGCTCGGCACGATGAACTTCACCGGCGAGGCCGACGCCACCGACGAACAGAGCAGCCATGCGCTGATGGACGCCGCCCTCGACGCGGGGATCAACTTCTTCGACACGGCGAACATCTACGGCACCGACGAGGAGAAGGGCGCCACGGAGCGCATCATCGGCTCCTGGTTCGCGCAGGGCGGCGGCCGGCGCGACAAGGTCGTCCTGGCGACCAAGCTGTACGGCAACATGACCAACGACGGCACTCCGTGGCACCAGCAGTCGTGGCCGAACCACGACCGGCTCAGCGCGCTCAACATCCGCCGCGCCGTGGACGCCTCGCTGACGCGTCTGCGCACGGACCACATCGACGTCTACCAGTTCCACCACATCGACCGGGCCACTCCGTTCGAGGAGATCTGGCAGGCGATCGACGTGCTGATCCGGCAGGGCAAGATCCTCTACGCGGCCTCGTCGAACTTCCCCGGCTACAAGATCGCCCAGGCCAACGAGACGGCGACGGCCCGCGGTCTGGCCGGGCTGGTCAGCGAGCAGTGCCTCTACAACCTCTTCGAGCGGCGCGCCGAGATGGACGTGATCCCGGCCGCCCAGGAGTACGGCCTCGGGGTCATCCCCTGGTCGCCGCTGCACCAGGGCCTGCTCGGCGGGGCGCTGCGCAAGGAGCGCGAGGGCACCGGTTCGCGCACCCACGTCGGCCGCTCCGCGACGGGCCTCGCGGACCCGGCGGTGCGGGCGCAGGTGGAGGCGTACGAGGAGGTCGTCGCCGAGCACGGCATGGAGCCCGGCGAGGTGGCCCTGGCGTGGCTGCTCGGCCGGCCCGGGGTGACCGGGCCGATCGTGGGTCCGCGCACCGCGGAGCAGCTGGAGTCGGCGCTGCGGGCGGTCGAACTCGACCTGCCCGCGTCCCTGTCGGCCTCGCTCGACGCGATCTTCCCGGGTCCCGGCCCGGCGCCTGAGGCCTTCGCCTGGTGACGCCCGACGTGCTCGCCGACCGTCGTCGCGACGGGTCCGGCGAGCACCGGGGCGCGGCGGTCAGCCCGCCTTCTTCTCCAGCTGGAACGCCTCGTTGCCGAGTCCGATCCGGGCGTGCGCCTCGGGGTTGCGGGAGCGCAGGACGAGGCTGTAGGCGACGCCGACGATCGCGGCCAGGGCGATGATGCCGGGCAGCAGCCAGTTCAGGGCGGAGTCGGGGCCCGAGCCGACCAGCACGTCGAAGTCCTTGATGGTGTAGCCGGCGATGACCAGCAGGGAGAGCCCCGCGATGCCGGAGGCGACCAGGCGCCAGGCCTGCGCGCCCGCCGCGCCGCGCTTGGCGAAGAAGGCGATGACCGCGAGGGACGCGGTGGCCATCAGCAGGATGACGCCGAGCGCGCCGACGTTGCCGCCCCACGTGAACAGGTGCAGAACCGGCGCCGTCGGGTCGCCGACCGGACCGTCGTCGGCGATCGCGAAGCAGACGACCACGATCAGGGAGATCACCGACTGCAGGACCGAGCCGGTGCCGGGCGCGCCGCTGCCGCTGTTGGTGCGGCCGAACGCGGCCGGGAGCAGCCCCTCGCGGCCCATCGCGAAGGCGTACCGGGCCACGACGTTGTGGAAGCTGAGCAGCGCCGCGAACATGCCGGTGACGAACAGGACATGGACGATGTCGGTGAAGGTACCGCCGAGACGGTCCTCGGTGAGGCCGAAGAGGAGTCCGGCCGACTGCTTCTGGGCCGCGCCGACGATGCCCGACGGGCCGGTGGCCACGGTCAGCGCCCACGAGCTGATCGCGAAGAAGACGGCCACGCCGCCGACGGCCAGGAACATGACGCGGGGGACGAGGATGTGCGGGCGGCTGGTCTCCTCCGCGTACACGGGCGCCTGCTCGAAGCCGGTGAACGCGGCGATGCAGAAGCACAGGGCGGTGCCGAGCCCGGCCCCGGACAGGGTCTCCGGGTTGAAGGCGTGCAGGGACAGGCCCTGGCTGCCCGGGTCGCCGATCGCCGCGATGTCGAAGACCACCACGACGGCGATCTCGAGGAGCAGCAGGACGCCGAGCACCTTCGCGTTCACGTCGATCTTCAGGAGGGCGAGCACGCCGACCGCGACGACGGCCACCAGCGCCGGGATCCACCAGGCGAGTTCGACGTCGAGGTACTGCTGGGCGAGGCCGGAGACCTCGAAGCCGAAGATGCCGAAGATGCCGACCTGCAGCACGCTGTAGGCGACGAGCGCGACGAGGGCCGCGGCGGCGCCGGCGGTCGGGCCGAGCCCGCGGGATATGTACGCGTAGAAGGCGCCGGCGTTGTGCACGTGCCGGCTCATCTCCGCGTAGCCGACGCTGAAGAGGGTCAGGACGACGCCGAGGATGAGGAAGAGCAGCGGCTGCCCGACCACGCCCATCACGGCGAACGTCGTCGGCATCACCCCGGCCACCACCATCAGCGGGCCGGTCGCGGCGAGCACGGACAGCAGCAGCCCGGCGGTGCCGAGCCGCCCGGCGCGCAGTGCGCTCTCCTCGCCCAGATACGTGCTGATGCCCGGCTCGGCCGTCACGGCTCTGTCGCTCGTGCTCGAACTGCCCGTCGTCATCGCGGGGTTGTCCCTTCCGATGGGTGCTTGCTGATTGCTGGCTGATCCTCTACGCCGAGCCGAGCGCGGCACTGCGCGCGGCGCGGAAGGCTTCGTACGGATCCCGGTCCGGGTACGACCAGGGGGCCGGGGTGATGTGCTGGCCGATGCGGTGGAACAGGGCGGCCGCCTCGGCCGGGCGGCCCTCGCAGTACTTGGCGTGGGCGAGGAAGTTGAGGTCGATGCGGCCGCGCGGGTGCGCGACACCGGCCCGGTCGTGCGGGTCGCCCCACTCCAGCCACCAGTCGAACGCGGCCTTCATGACGAGGCGGGCCCGCCGTCCCGCCCAGTGCCCGGAGGTCTTCGGGTCGCCGGGTTCGACGCCCGCCTTGGCGAGGACGCGGTACCGCTCGGCGTGCGCGACGACCGGGAGAACCGCCAACGGCGAGGCGGGCGGTGCCTGTTCGGCGGCCCAGGCGGCGAAGTCGTAGACCTCGTGCAGCGGGTCCTGTCCCGCGTCGGCGCGCCGCTCGGCGAGCCGCGCCACCATCAGGTGGTGCGCGTGGTGGTGGGCCGGGTGGCGGTGGCGCACCTCGTCGAAGAGCCGTACGACATCCTCCTCGCGCCCCAACTCCCGCTCCAGGAGCAGCAGCCCGAGCCAGGGAGTGGGGTCGAGGGGCACCAGCGCGGCGGCCTCCATGCAGGACTCGCGGGCCGTGTCGGGCCGGGTCCTGCCGGCGATGGCGCGGTGCACGGCGGCGCAGGCGAGGAGGACGGGTGCGTCCGTCGACTCGGGTTCGGCCAGGCGCCAGTCCTGGACCCAGGCGTTCGCGGTGGGTTCCTGGGCGAGGCCCATGACGCGGTGTCCGCGGCGGTCCCAGTCCTCACCGGTGGCGGCGAGCAGCGCCCGGGCCTCGGTCCAGCGGCCCTGCGCGAGGGCGGCGCGGGCGGTGACGAGCTCGGTGTCGTCGAGTGCGGGGTCGAAGGAGTGCGCGGGCTTCTTGCGGGGGCGCCCGAGCGGAGGCGGGGGTGGGGACACCGCGGCGGTTCCTCTACGACTGTTCAGATACGAAGCGACGAGCGTGCGGGCACCGACGCGACGCTGCGCGGCCCGGGACAGGATGATCACGCACAGCAAACCGGTAGGGGGGCCTCCGCGTCAAGGGTGGTCCGGTGACGGACTTCACCAACTCGTCGCAGGATCTGTCGAGTTCACTGTCCGGATCTTTGAAACACCGCCGTGAGCTGGGGCGTTGACCACGTGACACGAGTACGTTGCGGTCGGGTGTCGGGGTACCCGCCCGGGGCACCCGTGGGGCGGACGGCGCCGCGGGGCGCTATCGTCGGCGCAGACCCACTCCTGCCCGTTCAGCAGTCGCCCGAGGTGCGCAGCGTGTCGGTTCTCGTACTGGTCCTCGCCGTGAGCGCGGCGTTCTGCCTGGGCATCGGATTCGTCCTCCAGCAGAACGCGGCACGGCATGCCCCGCTCGGCGACTTCCTCTCGCCCCGCCTGCTGCTCGACCTGATCCGGGTGCCGCGCTGGCTCGCCGGGATAGGGCTGATGGTGTGCGGCATGGTGCTCGGCGCCGTCGCACTCGGCCAGGGCGAGGTGACCCTCGTCGAGCCGCTGCTGGCCACGAATCTGCTGTTCGCCCTGGTGCTCTCGCGCCGCCAGACGCGGCAGCCGCTCGGCCGGCAGGGCTGGGGCGGACTGCTGCTGCTCGCGGGCGGGGTGACGGCGTTCATCGTGGCCGGGCAGCCGCGCGGCGGCAGCGCGGTCGCCGATCCGCTGCGGCACTGGCTGATCATCGGGGTGATGGTCGGCGGCGCCCTGTTCCTCGCCGCGCTCGCCAAGCGGTCCCGGCTGAGCGCGGGGCCCGCACTGCTCGCGGTCGCGGCGGGGCTGCTGTACGGGGTGCAGGACGCGCTGACCCGGGTGAGCGGTCAGCGGCTCGCCGCCGGCGGGTGGCCGGCGCTGTTCTCCGGGTGGCAGCCGTACGCGGTGCTGGTGCTCGGTGTGACGGGGCTGGTGCTGGTGCAGAGCGCGTTCGAGACGGCGCCGCTGCGGATGTCGCTGCCCGCGCTGACCGCGGCGCAGCCGTTGGCGGGGATCGTGTGCGGGGTGGGATTCCTCGGGGACCGGTTGCGGACGGACACCGGGGCGCTGGCGTGGGAGGCGGCGGGGCTGGCCGGGATCGTGGTGGGTGTGGTGCTGCTGGGGTTGCATCCCGCCATGCCGGGCGCTGTCGCGCGGGAGCGGGACCAGGTCGGGGCCGGGGCCTGAGCCTCTCGTGGCCGGGTGCGGGTCGTGGTGGGTCGCCCGCACAGTTCCCCGCGCCCCTGAAGGGGCGCTTAGCCTCGCTCCCATGAATCCCGCTGAAGAGATCCTGGACATCGTCGACGAGCACGACCACGTCATCGGGCAGGCCCCGCGCGGCCAGGCCTATGCCGAGAACCTTCGGCACCGGTGCGCGTTCATCCTGGCCCGCGACCCGGAGGGCAACGTGTTCGTGCACCGGCGCACCACCACGAAGCTCGCCTTCCCGGGGATGTACGACATGTTCGTCGGCGGGGTCGTCGGCGCCGGGGAGAGCTATGCGGAGGCCGCTCTGCGGGAGGCCGAGGAGGAGCTCGGGGTGAGCGGGCTGGCGGCGCCGACCCCGCTGTTCAAGTTCCTGTACGACGACGGCGCCGGGCGGTCCTGGTGGTCGTACGTCCATGAGGTGACCTGCGGTCTTCCGGTGCACCCGCAGGCCGAGGAGATCGACTGGCACGCGTTCTTGAGCCCCGAGGAGCTGGAGCGGCGGCTCGGCGAGTGGCCGTGGACGCCGGACGGGCTCGCGGCGTACGAGCGGCTGAAGGCTCATCGGTGACGCACGGGTAATGTCCTGCGGGTGATCGAATTCGCGCGCAGCGTCCGCCTCTGGTTCGCGCCGGAGCGGATCAAGGACGAGGGTGATACGCCCGACTACCGCTTCTCCCTGGCCAACGAGCGCACCTTCCTGGCGTGGGTGCGCACCGCGCTGGCCCTGATCGGCGGCGGTTTCGCCGTGGACCAGTTCCTGCCGGACCTGCGCTGGGCCTGGCGCGTCGGACTCGCGCTCGCGCTGCTCGCCGCCGGTGTCCTCTGCGCACTGCGGGCGGTGAGCCACTGGGTGCGCTGCGAGCGGGCGATGCGGCGCGGTGAGGACCTGCCGGTGTCGCGGTTCCCGGCGCTGCTGAGTCTGGTGGTCGCGCTGGTCGCCGTGGCGATGGTCGTCGTGGTGATCGTCGGCTGGGAAGGATGAGCGGGGCAAACGGGGGCGCTCGCGACCCCGGGTTGCAGCCGGCCAGGACCCGGCTGGCGTGGCGGCGGACGACGCTGTCGTGCACGGTCGCGGCCGTGCTCGCCGTGAAGACCGTGCTGCACGGCGGGACCGGGCCGCTCGGGATCGTGGCCGCGGCGCTGTGCCTGGGGGTGTGGCTGGGGTTCCTCGGGGTCGCGCACCGCCGGATCACCGGGCTCGCGCTGAACGAGGCGGCGCCGCCGCTGATGTCCCGGCGGGGTGCGACGACGGCGGCGCTGTGCACGGTGGCGCTGGCCGTGTTCGCGGCGGCACTGGTCGTGTGAAGTCACCGCATAACGCAACTATCGGGACATTCAGGTCTAGCCTGTGCGGGGTCAGCCACGGACGTCACCGAAGGTGAGCACGATGACCACCCTCCATCAGGAGCACCCCGTCCACGAGCACGCGCACGGCCCGTCCTGCGGGCACCGGGCGGTACCGCACGGGGACCACGTCGACTACGCGCACGACGGGCATCTGCACGCCGAGCACGACGGCCACTGGGACGAGTGCGAGCCCGGCCGGCACGTCGCGCACGAGGGGCATGAGCACCGGCACGGAGCGGACTGCGGGCACGAGGCGGTCCCCCACGGCGACCATGTCGACTATGTGCACGACGGCCACCGGCACGCCGAGCACGACGGGCACTGGGACGACCACTGACCCCGTACGGACACGGAAAGGGCCCGGCACCTCGTGCCGGGCCCTTTCGCTTGCCGATGCGGCAGGGCACCGTAAGAACGATCACGTTTCCGTGGGTGACTGGACGACATACCGACTGGTCGGCATGATGATGCCCGTCACTGCTTCCGTCCCCTGACCCACCCGGACCTCCGGAGGACCCCGATGAGTCACCCCCCAGGCCTCGACCTCGACCAGCTGCGCGCCCACCTCGACCGTGAGCGGCCCGGCCTGGTCGGCGGTCCGCTGTCCGGGCGGCTCATCGAGGGCGGTCGCTCCAATCTCACGTACGAGGTCAGCGACGGGACGACGAAATGGGTGGTCAGGCGGCCGCCGCTCGGGCACGTGCTGGCCACCGCGCACGACATGAAGCGCGAGCACCGGGTGATCGCCGCGCTGCACCCGACGGCCGTGCCGGTGCCGGAGCCGCTGCTGCTGTGCGAGGACGACAGCGTGCTCGGGGCGCCCTTCTACGTCATGGAGTTCGTGGACGGCACCCCGTACCGGACCGCCGAGGAGCTGGCCCCGCTCGGGGCCGGGCGGACGCGCGCGGCGGTGCTCGGGCTCGTGGACACCCTGGTCGATCTGCACGCCGTCGACCCGGCCGAGGTGGGTCTCGGTGACTTCGGGCGGCCGGAGGGCTTCCTCGACCGGCAGCTGCGCCGCTGGGGCAAGCAGCTCGACGCGTCCCGCAACCGGGACCTCGCCGGGATCGACGAGCTGCAGGCGGCGCTCGGCCGCTCGCTGCCGGATTCCCCGGCGCCGACGATCGTGCACGGCGACTACCGCCTCGACAACGTGCTCGTACGCCAGGACCCGGACGGCGTCGACCGCATCAAGGCGATCCTCGACTGGGAGATGTCGACGCTCGGCGATCCGCTGACGGACGTAGGGCTGCTCGTGATGTACAGCGCTCCGCTGGAGCTGCCCGACTCCCCCATCTCCACGACCGCCACGGCCGCCGGGCACCCCGCCCCGGCCGAGCTGGTCGAGCGCTACGCCGCGCGCTCGGGGCGCGACGTGTCCGCGGTCAACTGGTACACGGCGTTCGCCTGGTTCAAGCTCGCCGTGATCCTCGAGGGCATCCACTACCGCTACACGCTCGGCCAGACGGTCGGCGCCGGCTTCGACCGGATCGGCGAGCTGGTCCCGGTCTTCATCGAGCACGGCCTCACCACCCTCAAGGAAGGCTGATCCACCCCATGGACTTCGCATTCGACGCCCGTACGCAGGAGTTGCGGGACAAGCTGCTCGCCTTCATGGACGCGTACGTGTACCCGGCCGAGGCCGTCGCCGCCGAGCAGCGCGCCGCGCTCGACTCGCCGTGGGACACCCCGGCCGTGGTCGAGGAGCTGAAGGCCGAGGCGCGCAGGCAGGGCCTGTGGAACCTTTTCCTTCCGGACGCCGAGCACGGCGCGGGCCTGACCAACCTCCAGTACGCGCCGCTCGCCGAGATCACCGGGCGCAGCCCGCAGTTGGCGCCGACCGCGCTGAACTGCGCCGCGCCGGACACCGGGAACATGGAGGTGCTCGCCCAGTTCGGCACCGAGGCGCAGCAGAAGCAGTGGCTGGAGCCGCTGCTCGCCGGGGAGATCCGCTCGGCGTTCGCGATGACCGAGCCGGAGGTCGCCTCCTCCGACGCCACGAACATCACGACGCACATCGAACGCGACGGCGACGACTACGTCATCACGGGGCGGAAGTTCTACATCTCGGGCGCGATGAACCCGAACTGCAAGGTCTTCATCGTGATGGGCAAGACGGACCCGGACGGGCCGGACATCCGCCGCCAGCAGTCGATGGTCCTGGTGCCGCGCGACACCCCGGGCGTCGAGGTGCGCCGGGCCATGCAGGTGTACGGCTTCGAGGACCACTGGCACGGCGGGCACGCCGAGGTCGTCTTCGACCACGCGCGCGTGCCGGCGAGCAGTCTGATCGGCGAGGAGGGCGGCGGCTTCGGCATCGCGCAGGCGCGGCTCGGCCCGGGCCGGATCCACCACTGCATGCGGCTGATCGGCATGGCCGAGCGCGCGATCGAGCTGATGTGCCGGCGGGCCGTGGCCCGCACCGCGTTCGGCAAGCCGCTCGCCCAGCAGGGCGTGGTGCAGGAGTGGATCGCGGACGCGCGCGTGGCCGTGGAGCAGGTGCGGCTGCTGGTCCTGAAGACGGCCTGGCTGATGGACACGGTCGGCAACCGCGGGGCCCACACGGAGATCCAGTCCATCAAGATCGCGACGCCGCGGACGGTCGTCGACATCATCGACAAGGCGGTGCAACTGCACGGCGCGGGCGGGGTGTCGCAGGACTATCCGCTGGCGGAGCTGTGGGCCGGGGCGCGGACGCTGCGCCTGGCCGACGGGCCCGATGAGGTGCACCAGCGCTCGTTGGCGCGGCGCGAGTTGAAGCGGTACCTGTAGGTCAGTATCCGCCACCGCCGACGTGGTCCATCAGGGCCAGCCTGCGCAGGAAGCAGCGTGCGCGCAGGAGTCGGCGGGCCAGGGCCCGGGTGAGCGGCGGGCGGCCGGGGGCGTGGGCGGCGGTCCAGAGAAGCGGTACGTGGTCCATGGGGTCCAGCCTTCCGCCGGCCCCCTCCCCGGGTCCAACAGATCGTTTCGCTCGCTGCCATCCATAGAATCGATGGGTGGAGATACGTCAGCTGCGCCACTTCGTGGCGGTCGTGAACGAGGGCGGTTTCACCGCGGCGGCCCGCGCCGAGCTCATCGTGCAGTCCGCGCTCAGTACGTCGGTCCGGAATCTGGAGCGCGAGCTGGGCGCGGAGCTGTTCGACCGGACGGGCCGCCGCGTCGTGCTCACGGAGGCCGGGCGGGCGCTGCTGCCCCAGGCGCGGCAGCTGCTGGCCGGGGCCGCCGCGGCGCAGCAGGCCGTGGCCCGGGTGGCCGGGCTCGGGGCGGGGCGGGTGGCGGTCGGCACCATCCAGACGCTGACCTGTGTGGACCTGGCGGCCGAACTCGCCGCTTTCCACCGGGAGTTGCCCGGCATTCAGGTGTCGGTGCGGGAGGCGCCGGTGGAGGAGCTCATCGAGGGGCTGCGGGCCGGGGAGCTGGACCTCGCGTTCCTGGCGCCGGACGCCCGTCGGCTCCCCGACGGGCTGGCCTCGTTCGGGACGTGGCAGGAGGACCTCGTCCTCGTGACGGCCCCCGGGCATCCCCTCGCCCGCGCCGGGCGCACGCTCATCAAGGATCTCGCCGACGAGCCGTTCGTCGACTTCCGGGCCGGCACGGGCCTGGAGACGGCGGTGCGGCGGCTCGCCGCGCACTGCGGCCTGGAGCGGCGGATCACCTGTGACGTGACGCAGATCGGGCTGCTCGTGGAGCTCGTACGGGCCGGGATCGGGGTGGCGATCGTGCCGCGGCGGATCGGCGAGGCGGCCGGGCTGCCCTGTGTGGCCATCCGGCAGCCCGAGCCGGGGCGCGCGATCGTCCTCGCGGGCCGGGCGCCCCGGCCGCGCAACCCGGCGGCCGAGGCGCTGCTGGACCGGCTTACGGGCGCAGCGCCCGCAGCAGCAGGTCGGCCAGCTGGTCGGCGAGCTGCTGCGGGGTGAGCGGGCCGCCCGGCCGGTACCAGGTGGACAGGTGGTGGACCGAGCCGAAGTGGTAGTCGACGACGAGGTCGGCCGGGGTGGCGGTGGAGAAGACGCCGTTCTTCTGGCCCTCCTCGATCAGCGCCCGGAACCGCTCGTGGTAGCGGCGCCGCTCGGCCCGTACCTGCTTGTTCTTCTCGGGGCTGAGGTGGTGCATGGAGCGGAAGAAGATCGCCGCGTCGTCGAGGTTGTCGATCGTCGTGACGACGACGTCCGCCGCCGCCTCGCGCAGCCGCTGCTCGACCGGCTCGTCCCGGTCGGCGAAGGCGTCGAGCCGCTCCTGCTGGAGGCGCAGGACCCGCGCGTACACCTCGTGCAGCAGGTCGTCCTTCGAGCCGAAGTAGTGGTAGAGGGCGCCCTTGGTGACGCCCGCCGCCTCCACGATCTCCTGCACCGACGTGCGGTCGTAGCCGCGCTCGGCGAACAGCCGGGTGGCGGCCGCGAGGAGTCGTTGCGGAACGGGCGTGCCGTCGCCGTCCGTCGCCTTGGGCACTGCCGCCACCTGCCTTCCGTACCTGGTGTGTCACTCAGCTCTGTACCGACGGGGAACGCAGTTCCCGCCGGAGGATCTTCCCACTTGCCGTCTTCGGCAGCTCGCGCAGGACCTCCACCTCGCGCGGGTACTTGTACGCGGCGAGCCGGTCCTTGCAGTGGGCGGACAGCTCGTCGGGGGTGGCGTCCGCGCCCGGGCGCAGGCTCACGTAGGCCTTGACGCTCTCGCCACGGTACGCGTCGGGGATGCCGACGACGGCCGCCTCGCGCACGGCGGGGTGGGTGTAGAGCACGTCCTCGACCTCGCGGGGCCAGACCTTGAAGCCGGACGCGTTGATCATGTCCTTCTTGCGGTCGACGACGTAGAGCCAGCCGTTCGCGTCCATGAAGCCGATGTCGCCGGTGCGCAGTTCGCCGTCGGGGAAGGCCTCGGCGGTGGCGTCGGGGCGGCGCCAGTAGCCCGGCACGACCTGCGGGCCGCGGACCGCGATCTCGCCCTGTTCGCCGAACGGCACCTCGTTGCCGAGGTCGTCGAGGATGCGGACGACCGAGTCGGGCCCGGGCACGCCGACCGCGAGGGTGCCGGACACCGGGTCGACGGGCGCCTCGACACCGGGCGGCACGGACGCGCAGGGCGCGGTGCACTCGGTCAGGCCGTACCCGTTGTGGATGTAGGGGCCGAAGGCGGCGCGGAACTTCTCGACCAGCGCGGGCGGCACCGGGGCGCCGCCCGAGGAGATGGAGACGAAGGACGCGAAGTGCTCGCGGGTGGCCTGCGGCTGGGCGCCGAGCGCCATGAAGGCGGTGGACGGGCCGACCGTGTAGGCGGGCCGGTGCTCGGCGAACGCGTCGAGGACGACCCCGGGTTCGAAGCGGTAGGCGAGGGCCAGGGTGCCGGTGTTGGCGAAGCTCGCGACGAGTTCCGCGACCATGCCGGTGATGTGGAACAGCGGCGCCAGCGCGAAGTAGGTGGCGCCCTCGGGCAGGCCGAGTCCGGTGCGCTGCCGTTCGGCGTTGTACATGATGTTGCGGTGCAGGTTGGTGGCGCCCTTGGGGGTGCCGCTCGTGCCGGACGTGTAGCTGATCAACGCGATGTCGTCCGGGGCGAGTTCACGGTCCGCGGGGGCCGTGAGGCCCTGGCGTGCGACGGCCACGAGGTCGTCGGCGTCGGCGGGCTGCGGGGTCACGCGCTCGAACTTCAGCACCCGCTCGTCGTTGCGGGTCTGCAGGTCAAGTTCGCAGGCGGTGAGCACGACGCGGACGGAAGAGCCGGCCGCCGTCTCGCGCAGATACGAGTCCCAGGCGCGGTCCGTGCAGACCAGACCGGTCACCTCGGCGTCGTGCAGGACGTGCCCGACCTCGCCCGACTTGTACATGGGGTTCACGGGGACCACGACCGCGCCCGCCTTGAACGCGCCGAGCAGCGCGAGCACGAAGTGCGGGGTGTTCTGCAGCATGATCGCCACGCGGTCGCCGCGGCGCAGGCCGCGGGCGGCGAGATGACCGGCCACCGAGTCCGACAGGGCGTCCACATCGGCGTACGTGAGGCGGCCGTCGAAGTAGGCGAGGGCGGCGCGGTCGGGGGCGCGGCGCACGGCGTCGGCGAAGACGTGGGCGATGGTGGCGACCGGGGTGACCGGGGCCTTCTGCGCGTCGCTGAGGACGCCGAGCCAGGGCCGGGCCGCGTAGATCGAGTCCGTCACTGTGCGGCCTCCCACTTCTGCTGGATGTGGTTCATGCCGGTCAGCCAGCGCTCGGGGGTGGCGGCGCGGGCCGCGTAGTACTCGGCGACCTCCGGGTGCGGCAGGATCAGGAAACGGTCCTCGGCGATCCCCGCGAAGAGCGCGTCGGCGACGTCCTCCGGCTCGATGGCGGTCGGCGCGAGGACCAGGTCGCCGGCCGAGCCCGCCGCCGTGAGCATGTCGGTGCGTACGCCCTGCGGACAGATCGCGTGGACCTTGAGACCGCGGTGCCGGTACGTGAGGGAGAGCCACTCGGCGAAGGCGTACGCGCCGTGCTTGGTGACGCTGTACGGCGCGGCGCCGACCATGGTGAGCAGGCCCGCGGCCGAGACCGTGGAGACGAAGCGGCCGCTGCCGCGCTCCAGCCAGCCGGGGAGCAGGGCGTGGGCGGCGCGGACGTGCGCCATGACGTTCACGTCCCAGGCCGACGCCCACACCTGCTCGGCGGCGGCCTCGGTGCCGCCCGAGGCGAGGCCGGCGTTGGCGCAGTAGATGTCGACGGTGCCGCCGAGGGCGTCCCGGGCGTCGTCGATGATCGCGGAGGCGTCGCCGGGGACGGCCGTCGCGCCGAGTTCCCCGGCGACCGCCTTCGCCTTGTCGGCGTCGAGGTCGTTGACGACGACACGGGCTCCGGCGGCCGCGAACCGGCGGGCGAGGGCGGCGCCGATGCCGCCGCCCGCGCCGGTGACGACGACTCCCTGATCCCGCAGGTCAGGCTGTCCCTGTGGCCCTTGTGGTCCCTGAGGGCTCTCCACCATCGGGTCTCCTTCGACGCGACGCGAAACACGGCTCGGTTGCCTCAGCAGACTAACCAGTCGGTATGGAGCCGCGGAAGGGGTTCCCGGGGTTGATCCGGGCCAGGTTCGTTCCCCGCCGCCGGTCCGGGCGATAGCGTGCATGGCCATGCCAGTTCCGGTGATCACGGAGCGGGCCGGCCTGGCGCACCGTTCCCTTTCCAGGAGGTCGACTGCAGTGAATGTGTCCAGACGGATGCTGCTCGCGGCGAGTGCGAGCGCGGGTGCGGCGGGCGCCCTGAGCGCCGGCGCCGGGACGGCGAGCGCCTCGTCCGGCGGTGGCGGCCGGCGGCTGCGGACCGGTTTCGAACGCCTCGCGGCGGACGGCTACCGGCTGCTCGACGGCCAGAAGGTCGGCATCGTCACCAACCCGACCGGCGTCACCCGCGACGTGCGGCACATCGTCGACGTGATGCATCCCGACGAGCGGGTGAACCTGGTCGCGGTGTTCGGGCCCGAGCACGGCTTCCGGGGCACGGCCCAGGCGGGCGGCTCGGAGGGGCGCTACGACGACCCGGCGACCGGACTCCCCGTCTACGACACGTATTTGAAGAGCGGTCAGGCGCTGGCGGACATCTTCACGGCGTCCGGTGTCGACACGGTGGTCTTCGACATCCAGGACGTCGGCGCCCGCTTCTACACGTACATCTGGACGCTGTACGACTGCATGGAGGCGGCGCAGCTCGCGGGCAAGAAGTTCGTCGTCCTCGACCGGCCGAACCCGGTGACCGGCCGGGGCGCGTACGGGCCGGTCCTGCACAAGGAGTTCGCGACCTTCGTCGGCCGCCGGGAGATCTCCCAGGCGCACGGCATGACGGTCACGGAGCTGGCCCGGCTGTTCAACGGCGAGTACCTGGCGCGCCCCGTCGAGCTCGCCACCGTCACCATGACGGGCTGGAAGCGCGGCGACTTCTACGACGCCTCGGGACTGCCGTGGGTGCCGCCGAGCCCCAACATGCCGACGGTGGACAGCGCGCTGGTGTACTCCGGGACGTGCCTGTTCGAGGGCACGAACCTGTCCGAGGGGCGCGGCACGACCCGCCCGTTCGAGCTCCTCGGCGCCGACGGGATCGACGGGCGCTGGGCCGCCAGGGCCAATGAACTCGCCCTGCCCGGCGTGCACTTCAGAGAGGCGTACTTCGCGCCGACGTTCTCCAAGTTCCAGGGCAAGACGATCGGCGGCGTGCAGATCCACGTGGACGACCGGGAGACGTACGACCCGGTCCGCACCGGCATCGCGCTGCTCGTGACGGCCAAGGCGGTGTGGGGCGACTTCGCCTGGCGCTCGGACAACTGGATCGACAAGCTCACCGGTTCCACCCAGGTCCGCACGATGATCGACGCGGGGGCGTCGACGGACGAGGTGGTGGCGGGGTGGCAGAAGGAGCTGACGGCGTTCCGCACCGTGCGCCGCCGCTATCTGACCTACAAGTAGACCCGGCCGGGGGCGCGGGGAACTGCGCGGCCAGCCACCCGGCACGCGCGTACCGGCGGTCTCAGAACACGAGACGGCGCGTCCCAGGCATTGACTGCACTATGCAGCTACCGCGACAGTGCACGACGTGCTCAAAGACGACTCAACCAGGGAAGACGCGGCCCCGACGGCATCGGCGCAGGCCCCCCGCCCGGAGGGCTTGCGCCGCGTCGCCGTGGCGAGCTTCATCGGTACGGCCATCGAGTTCTACGACTTCTACGTCTACGGAACGGCCGCCGCCCTCGTCCTCAACGACGCGTTCTTCCCGAACCTCTCCTCCCTGAACGCCACCCTCGCCTCGTTCTCGACGTACGCCGTCGCGTTCGCGGCCCGCCCGATCGGCTCGCTGGTCTTCGGGCACTTCGGCGACCGGATCGGCCGCAAGTCGGTCCTGGTGGCCTCGCTGCTCCTGATGGGCCTGTCGACGGCGTGCGTCGGTCTGCTGCCCGGCTACGACACGCTGGGCGTCTGGGCGCCCCTGCTCCTCGTCCTGCTCCGGTTCCTGCAGGGCGTCGGCCTCGGCGGCGAGTGGGGCGGGGCGGCGCTGCTCGCGGTGGAGCACGCGCCGCGCGGCAGGCGCGGCATGTTCGCCGCGTTCCCCCAACTCGGCCCGTCCGTCGGCTTCTTCGCGGCGACCGGCATCTTCTGGCTGCTGTCGGAGACCCTGTCGGACGACGCGTTCCAGTCCTGGGGCTGGCGCATCCCGTTCCTGCTGTCCTTCCTCCTCGTCGCCGTCGGCCTGTTCGTACGGCTGAAGATCAGCGAGACGCCGGTCTTCGCGAAGGTGATGCGGGATCAGGAGGCCAGCAAGGCACCGGCGTTGGAGGTCTTCAAGCGCCACCCGAGGGAGATCCTGCTCGGCGCGGGCGGCATGGTCGTCGCGTACGGCCTCTTCTACACGGCCACCACCTACTGCCTCGCGTACGGCACGAAGACGCTCGGCGTGCCGCGCAGCACCATGCTCGCGGTGTCGCTGGTGGCCTGTCTGTTCCTGGCGGGCGGCACCTGGCTCGCCGCGACGCGCTCCGACGCGGGCGGCCGGCGGAAGACGGTCCTGGCCGGTTCCGGACTGGCGGTCGTGTGGGGCCTGGTGCTGTTCCCGCTGATGGACACCGAGCAGCCGGCCCTCATCGCGCTCGCGCTGGGCGGCGCCCTGTTCTGCATGGGCGTGGTGTACGGCCCGATGGGCGCGTATCTGCCGGAGCTGTTCGGCGTGCGGGTGCGCTACTCGGGCGCCTCCTTCGCGTACAACCTGGGCGGTGTGCTCGGCGGCGCGGTGGCCCCGCTGGTGGCGACCCGGCTGCAGAGCGCGTTCGGGTCGTCGTCGGTGGGCTGGTACGTGAGCGCGATGGCGGTCGTCTCGCTGCTGTGCGTGCTGGCCCTGCCGGAGACCCGGGAGCGCGAACTCTCCTGATTTCCCCGTCCTGTGACGGAGCGTATGGCCAACCCCCGGCCGCGGCAGGACGATGCGGCACACCGCACGGACGACTGCCACGGGGGTTGGCCATGGCCGTACCGGAAGTACACGTACGTCCCTACTGGGAGCTGGTGTTCGACGCCGAAGGGGACCCGGAACCGGGGCGGCGCGACCGGCTGCTGCACGAGGTCCGCGAGCGCGGGGTCCGCGATCTCGTCGTGCTCACCCACGGCTGGAACAACGACCGGTCCATGGCGACGCGCCTCTTCGACCGCTTCTTCGCGCCGTTCCCCTCGCTCGTCCCGTCGGCCCGGCTCGGGTACGTGGGCGTGCTGTGGCCTTCCATGCGATTCACCGACGAGCCGATCCCCGACTTCGAGCCGTCGCTCGCGACCGCGTCCACGACGCCGCGCACCACCCTGGCGCGGGGCACACAGCGCGCGCTCGTCGAGGCCTTCCCGGACAGCGGCCCGGTCGTCGACGAGCTGGCCCTGCTCCTCGACCGGCAGTCCGACGAGGAGAGCGCGTTCGACCGGTTCGGCGAACTGGTCCTCCGGTTGGTCGGCGACCGTCCGACCGCCCTGGACGCGGACACCCGGTACGACAACCCGCCGGGGGCCGCTCCCGCGATGCTCCAGGAGAACACGCACGCCGTGTGCCTGGCGTTCGCCGCGGCGCTGGAGGCCGCCGAGGGCCCGGCGGCCTTCCGGCTGCCCGGCGGCCTCGCCAAGGCGTGGCAGGGCGCGCACGAACTGCTGCGCCAGGCCACGTACTACGTGATGAAGAGGCGCGCGGGAAAGGTCGGGCAGGACGGGCTCGGGCCGCTGCTGGGACGCCTCGCGCACGACGCGCCGGGCGTGCGGGTCCATCTGGTGGGCCACAGCTTCGGGGGGCGTCTCGTGTCGTTCGCGCTGCCCGGCCTCCCGGCGGCGGTCCGCGTCGTGAAGTCGGTGACGCTGCTCCAGGGCGCCTTCTCGCACTACGCGTTCGCTCCCCGCGGCGTGCTCAAGGGTCAACAGGACCGGATCGACGGCCCGTTGGTATCGTGCCACTCGCACTTCGACACGGCGCTGAGCACGATGTACCCGCTGGCGTCCCGGCTCGCCGGGGACGACCGGGGGCTCCTGGACCTCGGCGCCCGCTGGGGCGCCCAGGGCTTCGACGGCATCCTGGACGTGCCCGGCGCCGTCCGCCTCACCCTCGCGGACGCGCTGCGGGCGGGCGTCCCCGGCACGGGATGCGTGAGCGTGGACGCGGCCCAGGTCGTCCGGCGCGGGCCGCCTCCGGCGGGGGCGCACAGCGACATCTGCCACGAGGAACTGGCCCGGGTGATCCTCGCGGCGGGGCGGGTGACCGGCTGAGGCGCCGCGGACGTGTCCGCCCCGGTTCCGGGCGGACACGTCCGCGGCTGCCCCTCGGGGCACCGACGGACTACCGGTGGGCCGGGAACTCCACGACCTGCTGGTACGTCGGGCGGTTCTGCCACTGGATCCCGCGGTGCGTGATCCCGCCCAGCGCCCGGTGCACGATGGTGTCGGCGCACCACTGGTCACCGGCCTTGCAGCTGTCGTCGCCGGGATAGACCTCGGTGGCCGGTTTCGCCGCGGCGGTGGCCAGCGTGGTCAGGAGCGCGTCACGGCAGGCCGAGAGGTCCCCGGCGCCGCAGTACGTGTCCCCCAGCTTGCCCTGCACCGGCTGTCCGAGCACCGTGCGCAGATCCTTGTCGACATAGCCCCACCAGCCGTACTGGAACGAGGACCCGGCGTGCGAGCCGGTCGGTCCGTGCCCGGCCGACGGCGCCTCGTCGACGCTGAGCTGACCGGTCAGCGCCTGGTACAGGCCGTCCCCGAGCCCGGGCTTGAACTCGGCCTGCACCAGCAGCGGCCACCACGCGTCCATGATCCGCACCGCGTCCGGATGGGCGTACGTCTTCGCGCCCGCCGCCGTCTGGTTGCGCTGGGCGCCCGCCTTGCGCCAGGCCTCCAACTGCTGTACGGCCTTGGCGAGTTGCGGGTCGTCGACCGGCTTGCTGCGGATGACCTTGAGGATCTCCGGCAGCACCTGCTCACCGCGCAGGTCGGTCACGGCGGCCTCTTCCATGGCCTGGGTGAGCGAGGCCCGGGTGACGCCGCCCTCGGCGGTCAGCTTCTTCACGCGGTCGTCCAGGAGGTTGCCGCGGTGCACGGCGCCCAGACTGAAGTTGGCCGCGGTGAAGTCCTTGGCCTGCTTGTTGTTCCAGGAGATGTAGTAGTCCTGGTTCAGCGAGTTGGGGTGCTGGGACGGGGGCGTGTAGGCCGCCGTGTTGTCCTTCGGGTCGAAGTCCTGCCACTCATAGGCCTGTTCACCCTTGACCGGCAGCGACATGTCGACGTCCTTGGCCCGCACCGGGTTGTCACCGCTGTTGTAGTAGGCGACGTCGCGCGAGTCGGCGTAGAACCAGTTGAAGGCGTAGCTGATGTGCTGCGCCGCCTTCTCGAAGGTCGCGGCGTCCTTCACGTACGACGGGTCGTTCAGCATCTGGAAGCCGATGATCGAGTCGGCCTCGTGGCGGTACGTCGAGCGCAGCGACGTGTACGCGACGGGTTTGCCGTCGACCGTGGCGCGGTGCGTCACGATGCCGTACTGGGTGCGCAGGACCTGCATCCGGTAGGAGCCGGCGGCCGTCGAGTCGGCGACCGTGGGCTTCCAGGAGTTCTTCCTCTCCAGTTTCTCCATCGGGGTGCAGGTGCCCCGGTACAGGTACGAGGTCGACTGCTTGGTGGGCGTCCCGCCGCCCGGCTCGCACAGCGGCACCGCGTAGGTGTCGGTGATGTCCTGGCCGGCGGAGGTCGCCGACCAGGCGTAGTCCTGGCCGCGGCCGAGCTGGATGTACATGCCGACGCCGGCGAAGGAGACACCGCGCGCGCTGATCCCGGGGCCCTGCAGCTCCTGCATCATCAGCAGCTGTGGCGCGAAATAGCCGGTCTGCGGTCCGAACACGGCCACCGGATGGCCGGAGGCGGTGTGCTTGCCCGAGACCAGGAGGGCGTTCGACATGCCCTTCTTGGCGGCGGAGTCCTTGAACATGTCGGCGGGCAGCACCCCGTCGTCGTACATGCCCTGCAGCGGCTTGAGCCTGGCCGGGGCCGTCACGGGCTTCTTCGCGACGGTGCCGGACTTCGCCGCGGTCGCCGCGGAGCCCGTGCGGTCGTGGACGAGGGGTTCCTTCTCGACGGAGTCCTTGTCGGGGAGAGCCTGGCCGCGGGCGTACTCCGGCTTCTCGCCGTACGGGAAGCTCGTGCCGTCGTGGATGGTGGTGACGGCCTCGGGGTCGTTGCGGCCGCGGAAGGACTCCCAGACCTGGGTGCCCTTCTCGACGCCGTACTTCTCCTGGGACTTCATGAGCGAGAGGGCCGCGTCGACCTCTCCCCCGCCGCCGTTGCCGAACAGCCCGCCGACCACCGAGGCCAGCGCGATCATGTCGGTCACCTTGAACGGCTGGATCTCGCCGATGTTCGTGATGGCGTCGATCTTGCCGGTGAGGACGTACTCGCCCGGGAAGTAGCGGCCGTTCTTGGACTTCACGCGGTAGGCGTTGAGGCCGTCGATATAGGCCTGCGCGTCGTCCATGGCCTGTTTGCCGCGCTCGCCGCCGGAGTTCTTGATGAAGTCGACCTGCTTCTGCAGGTCTTCCTCGGTGTACGGGGCCTGCGGCCAGAACTCCTGCTCGAGGCCCTGGTTCGCGAGGGCGCCGCCGGCGAACGACGTCAGCTCGCCGCGGCCGATGTGCCGGAACAGGTCGATCAGCCAGAGGCGGTCCTGACCTGCGGCGAAACCGGCGCCGAACTCGGTTCCGTAGCGCGTGGAACCTTTGATGTGGGGTACGCCGTTCTTCTTGTCACGGGTGATCGTCACATCGTCCCGGGGACGGGTGACGGAGGCCACCTGATCGTCCCGGACACCGAAGGAGGAGTCGTTGAAGAAGTTCGAGAGCGTTTCGTCCGTGAGCGACGGGTAGCCGGACGACAGGGCGTCATAAGGACCGAGTTGATCGTCGGCGTGTGCGGGCTGGGTGCCGAACAGCTTGTTGCCGAGGATCTCCGCGAGCGTGGCGCTGCCGTTCGCTCCGGGCGGCAGGATGTCCGCGCACTGTCCCTTGCAATAGTCGCTGACGGGTGCGGGTTCGTCGGCGGCCGTGGCCGTCGAGAGAGGGGAGAGCAGTCCCGCGGTGAGCACGAGCGCCGCGGCGGCCGTAAGTCTCCGCAAAGGGCTACTGGGCTTTCTGTTCAGGGTGGTTCGTGGGATGCGTCGTCGCATGCCTGGTCCTCCCGACGATGGTGAGCCGGAGGTTACCGGCGGTTAGCCAACGACAGAAGATGAACATGCGTCACGTTTTCGGAATCACCACAGGGATCACTCAGCGACTCCCCCGCCTCAGAAGGTGCCGGTGATGGCTCCCATCGGAAATCGGATGGGGCCGACCGCCCGGAAGAGGGATCCGATTCGCGTGTCGATACGTCTACTCGGCGACGTCGCTTCATGGCTGCGGCGACGCCGACGTACGTGTGACGGAGGTGCAGGGCGATGGCTGGATTCCGAAGTCTGGCGAGACAGGTGCGAGATCCGCTGAGCGATCTGGCACTGCGGCGTTACTCACTGCGCAAGTGCCTGGAGAGATTCGCTCCCTACGGCCACCGGGCGACCTGGGACCATCTGTGCTCCCGGGCCGGGTTCGGCCCCGAGGACCGCTCCCCCGACCCGGCCCGCCTGGTGGCGGCCCTGGAGGAGCTGGAAGAGGCGCGGGCCGTCTGGCTCGCGTACGAAGTCGCCTTCGCGGAGCGCAGGCGCAAGGAGAAGCACGACGGGCTGCGCCGCCCGGGCAGCGTGGACGACTGGCACCGGCTGACCTGGGGCGGCTTCGGAGTCGCCTGGTGCGACGACCCGTCGGTGCACCCCGGCGGACCGCTGGCCGACGTGCTGCGCCGGCTGATCGCGGCCCTGGAGCGCGACCCCGGCGAGACCTGCCCCGTCTGCGCGGGCACCGCCCTCGTCTGGAAGCACGACCTGGCGCACGAACCGTCGTCGGGCCCCGTCTGTTCCCACTGCGGCGTCGTGGTACCGCGCCCCGTCCTCACGCCCGCGGCGCTGGCGGAGGCCAGGCGGGCCCGGCTGCTGGTGTCCGCGTAACACTCCGCCCGGGTCGGTGCGGAGCACAGAGCACACGTAGAGAGCGCGACGGGGGTGCGGTCCGGTCATCTGCGCACCCCCGGATGCATGGTGCGCGCCCGTCAGCCGGGAATCACCTCCAGCCGTTCGCGGTTGAGCAGGTGCTTCGGCAGATACGGCGCGTCGAGCCGGACCGGGAAGTCCATGTCGTACGCGAGGCAGGCCAGCGCGAGCGGGCCGAGAGCCACGCGCGCACGCGGCGCGGCCGAGTCCCCCCAGTACGTTCCGTGCTGCGCGAGGGCCTCGGTGAGGGCCTCGCCGAAGGCGTCGTGGTCCTGGGTGAGCAGCCGGTGGAACAGGGCAACCGGCTGGTACTCGACGGAGTTCAGGAAGTCCTTCGGGGCGAGGGTCGCGGTGTCCGGGTGCGAGGTCTCCATCGTGGTGACGAGCTTCTGCACGACGTCGTCCACGGGGCGGCGCAGCCAGTGGCTCTGCAGGACGTCGATCCAGTGCAGGACGTAGTCGTCGACCGGGGTGTCGCCGCGCAGGTCGTCGAGCGGCACCTGGCACAGCCGCGTCGTGCGCTCGCGCTCGCGGGTCACCAGGGTGAGGTAGAAGGCGTCGAGCCAGGCGCGGGCGTCCGGGTGCGCCCCGGGCCCGGCGGCGGGCACGGTCAGCTCCCGCTCGCCGAGCGGGCAGGCGACGGCCTTGGTCTCGGTGAACAGGGCGGTGCCGAGCCGGAGGGCGGCCACCCAGGCGTCCCAGGTCTCGACGCGGTCGGCGTCGGGGTCGGCCGCGGCGTGCGCGTGGGCCAGGGCGACGGCGGAGGCGAAGGCGTCGCCGAGGCGGCCCGGGTCCGCTTCCAGGCCGCTGATCAAGTCGGCTGTCGTGGCCGTGAGTTCCTCGGCGCCGGACAGCGCGGTGGCCGGCGCGGCGAGGCGTCCGGCCCGGTCGAGCCCGACGAGCGCCCGCATCACGTCGAGGAGTTCGGCCGGCGGCCGCAGCGAGAACGTGCGGGTGTCGTGGTCGATCTCGGTGAGCGAGGTGAGCCGCCCCTTGTGCCACCAGTACACGCGCGGTGAGAGCGAGCCGGGGCCGTCCTCGTGGGCCTTGAAGGCGTATGTGGCCAGGTCGTTGACCGCGTCGGCGACGCCGCCGTCGACGATGGGGTGGAACGCGAGAAGGTGCCGGGTCGGTACGACCACGAGCGCGCCCGCGTCGGGCATGCGGCGGCCGGTGACCTCGGCCACCAGCTCCGGCAGGATCAGTGCCTTGGTGGAGACGAACGGCGAGTCGCCGTAGACGGAGTACAGCACGGGGTGCCCGTCGAGCCGCACTTCCTCGTACCGCAGCGGTTCCCGCACCAGGTTGCGCTGTGCCGCGGCCCAGAGCGCGTCGGCGCCCGCACGCGCCACGTCCTGGTCGGTGAGCAGGCGCACGGAGGCGGGTCCGTCGAGGGCGAGCGCGAGGTTCAGCCCCTCGGCCACCTTGCGCGTGTACTGGAACCCGTCGGCCGCGTCGGCGGGGACGGCGCCGGGCGGCACCAGGCGCAGACACGTCCGCTCCAGCAGCTCCTCGGCGCTCTCGCCGCCCCGGGACGCCGCGTCCAGGCGCGCGAAGAACTCCTCGACCAGCTCCGGCCAGGCGTCCTCGGGGGCGGTGCGGCACAGCTGCGCCAGGTTCGTCAGCGGGTGGCGGTGGCCGTCGGCCTCCGCCGTGTCACCGGTGACCGTGGGGCGCACCCCGGTGCGGGCGTGCAGTCGGTCGGCGACGAGGCCGCGCAGCCGGTCGGCCTGCGCGACGGTGAGCAGGGGCAGATGAGGGTCAGGCGCGTCGTGTGGTGTCACGCTCCGACTCTACGAGGCGCGCCTCCAACGCGTCGGTGTCGGGCAGGAACCACAGCTGGCGGCCACGGTTGCTCTCGCGGACGAAGTCGCGAAGTGCCGTACTGGCGGCGGTCCTTGTGCCGATGTCGCCGAGGATCGCGAGCCCGGTCCGGTAGGTGGCGAACTTCTGCACGATGTCGCCCGCGAGCCGCGTGCGCAGCCGGAAGAAGTCCGCGCCGCACCGCTCGGCCGGGACGGCGACCCAGGCGGCGCCTCGGTATCCGGCGTCGCCGATCAGGTCGAGGGCGGCGCGCTCGCCGTCGAGGGGCGGGCCGTCCGGGGAGCAGACGAACACGGGAACACCCGCCAACTCCCGGATCTCGTCGGTCGGTTCGGTCATCGCGAGTCCTCCACCACCACGTCGACGATCTTCAGCAGCTCGGCCGCCTCGGCCAGTCCGCCCAGCACGACGATCTTGAGCACGGCGCGCTCCTCGTCGTAGACGGTCTCCACGCGCAGCCGCCCGCCGCTCCGGTCGGCCCCGGCACTGTTGGCCGTGGCGACGACGGTGTTGCCCAGCCGCATCGCGGCCTGCGGGTCGACGCCGTCGACCTGGACGATGACGGACGCCTCGGCGTGGACCACGGCCGTCGGGACGGCCGTGGCCGGGGCGCCCGTGAAGGCCTCCAGGTCGTCGCGGGTGACGCGGTACCGGCGGCCGACCTGCGTGGCCTTCAGCCGCCCGTCGCGCACGTAGCCCCGCACGGTACGGACATGGAGACCGAGCAGTTCGGCGACCTGATCCAGGGAGAAATACTGTCGCTGCACTCCCTCAACATACCCCTAAAAGGTAATGCGAGGTAATTTCAGGGTCGGATCACGTCGGTCTGGATCGCGAGCTTGAACTCGGCGAGGATGATCGGCACCGCGATCCCGGCGTCCCCCCGGCGGGCCGAGACCTTCAGGCCGACCGGCGTTCCCGGGTGCACGAACATCTGCCAGGTGTAGGAGCGGTACTGCCCGCCGCCGGTGGCCGAGATGTCGGTGGTGGCGGTCGAGTCGTAGCGGGTGGAGAGGTTCAGCGGGTCGCGCACGAAGCGGGCGCGGTACTCGGTGGCCCGGCCGTCGGCCTTCCAGAAGACGAGCGCGGACAGGGTGCCCCAGCCGTCGTGGCTCGGCCAGATCAGTCCGGAGCGGGCGTCGGGATACTTGGAGGCGCCTGCGCCGCCGGCCGGGTCGTGCATCTTCCACGGGTCGTACGACTCCTCGCCCGCCGTGTACGGGAAGCGCACGAGGTGGTAGCCGTCGCTGTCGTAGGTGATCTTCTGCGCGCCCGAGTGCGCGGACTCGTACTTGAGTGAGCTGATCGCTACTGGCATGTCGTTTCCGGTCCCCCGTTGTCAGTGTCTGCTGGCACCATCGCCTTCATGGTGTTCGTGCAGGTGTGTCCGAACGGTGCGCGTGGTGCGCAAGACGGGGCGGCGGTGCCGCTGTCGCCCGGCGCGCTGGCGGAGGCCGCCGGTGCGGCGGTCGTGGCCGGTGCGTCGGATGTGCATGTTCACCCCAAGACCCCTTGTGGGCAAGACACGTTGTCGCCACGTTCGGTTGCGGCGACGCTGACGGCGATCCGGGCGCGGGTGGCGGTTCCCGTCGGCGTGACGACGGGCGCGTGGGCCGAGCCGGACCCGGCGGCGCGGGTGGCGCGGATCCGCGCGTGGACGGTGCTGCCCGACCACGCCTCGGTGAACTGGCACGAGGAGGGCGCGGAGGCGGTGGCCGCCGCGCTCCTGGACCGGGGCGTCGGCGTCGAGGCGGGGATCTGGTCGGGCACGGACGGGGCGGAGCGGTTCGCGGCGTCACCGCTCGCGCCGCGGGTCCTGCGGGTGCTCGCCGAGGTGACCGATCCCGGCCCCGGGACGGCCGAGGCCACGGCGCGTACGTTCCTGGACTCGCTCGGCGACACGCACGGGCGGCCGGTGCTGCTGCACGGGGAGGAGGGCGGCGCGTGGCCGGTGCTGCGGCTCGCGCTCCGGCGGGGCCTCGCGACCCGGATCGGGCTCGAGGACACGCTGCGCATGCCGGACGGATCACGGGCCGCGGGGAGCGCCGAGCTGGTGGCGGCGGCGCTGGCCGGGCGACCATAGCAGGCGGAAATCGGCTCGCTCCACCCCTTTGCGCCGCGGACAGTTGAGGCCGATGAGCCCCGACCGATCCTGAGGAGAGCCGTCGCCATGTCGACGCTGCGCGTCACCGCCGAGACCCTGATCGTCCATCCGCATCCGAACGCCGACGCGCTGGAGCTGGCGCAGGTGGGCCTGTACCGGGCCGTGGTCGCCAAGGGCGCGTACCGCACCGGGGACACCGCCGTGTACATCCCGGAGCAGTCGGTGCTGCCGGCCGGTCTGATCGAGGAGCTGGGGCTCACGGGACGGCTCGCGGGCGGGAACGCGGACCGGGTCAAGGCGGTGCGGCTGCGCGGGGAGCTGTCGCAGGGGATCGTGTGCCGCCCGGCGGCGCTCGACGGCGTGGACCTCGGTACGGCCGCCGCGGACGGGACGGACTTCGCGCCGCTGCTCGGGATCACGAAGTGGGTGCCTCCGGTGCCGCCGACGATGAACGGCGAGGTGGAGTCCGCGCCGGAGCTGTTGCCGTGGGTCGACATCGAGAACATCCGGCGCTACCCCGACGTGTTCGCGCCGGGCGAGCCGGTGGTCGTCACCGAGAAGCTGCACGGCTCGGCCTGCCTGGTGACGTTTACGGCCGCGGACGGGCGCCTGTACGTCTCCTCGAAGGGGTTCGGGGCCAAGTCCCTCGCCCTGAAGGAGGATCCGCGGAACCTGTACTGGCGTGCCGTGCGCGGGCACGGCGTCGCCGCGGTCGCCGCCCGGCTGGCGGAGCGGCTCGGCGCCTCGCGCGTCGGGATCTTCGCGGAGGTGTACGGCGCCGGGGTGCAGGATCTGACGTACGGCGCGGACGGCCGCCGGGACACGCTCGGCTATGCCGTGTTCGACGTGGCGGCCGAGATCGACGGCACGGTCCGTTGGCTGGACGCCGCCGCGCTGCTGCACGGTGAACTGCCCGTGGTCCCCGCCCTGTTCGCGGGGCCGTACGACATCGACCACATCCTGGAGCTGGCTTCCGGGCGGGAGACCGTCTCGGGCGGCGAGCTGCATCTGCGGGAGGGTGTCGTGGTCCGTGCGGCCACCGAGCGGTACAGCCCGGTCACGGGCGGGCGGGCCGTCGTGAAGGCGGTCAGCCCCGCCTACCTGACCCGCAAGGGCGGCACCGAGTACGAGTGACCTAGGGGGCCGTGACACCCACCAGCAGCACGCGGGTGCCGGGCTCCAAAGGCCGCCAGCGGTGCGGGAGTTCGGCCGCGCAGTAGAGGGTGTCACCGCGCTCCAGGACGTAGCGCGCGCCGTCCGCCTCCACCTCCGCCGAGCCGTCGGCCACGTAGAGGATCTCGTCCCCGGCGTGCCGGTACTCGCGGCTCCAGTCGTGTTCGCCGGTGAACTCCAGCGCGTGGAGCTTCTGTTGGCCGCGCACGAGAGGGCGGACCCCGTCCGGTGTCGCGGACGGGGCCGCCGCCCGGACCACGTCGACCGGGCGCGGGGCCTCGGCCGCGGCGAGCAGGGCGACGGCCGTGGTGTCGAGCGCGTCGGCGATGCGCTGCAGCGAGCTCATGCTGGGGCGCGAGCGGCCGTT
Organism: Streptomyces sp. YJ-C3; assembly: GCF_053891275.1. NCBI lineage: Bacteria > Bacillati > Actinomycetota > Actinomycetes > Kitasatosporales > Streptomycetaceae > Streptomyces > Streptomyces sp. YJ-C3. The sequence goes on from NZ_CM132685.1 coordinate 6,317,700, forward strand.
CTCGACCTGGCTCAGGAACGGGACGGAGACCTCCGCCCGCTGTGCCACGTCGGCGAGCGTCAGCTCCAGGGCGCGCCGCCTGCGCCGGATGCCCGGTCCCACGTTCATGAACTTGTAACGCCCTTTCGCTGCTCGGCCTGTTCCTGGGCACCCTATCGCCGTGCTTAACTCCTTCACCGTCACTTAAAAAAGTTAACCAACCAGCGACGGAGGGGGCCTCCATGGCTCGTGTGGACCAGAACCAGCGGCGTCGCCGCGGCACCGGACTGATCGCGCTGGACGAGGACGCGGCGTACGGCGGCTACACGCTGTTCGCGCCGCTGACCGGCACCGGCGAGGTGTATCTGATCGACCTGCGCGGCGAGATCGTGCACCGCTGGGACCTGCCCCACCGCCCCGGCCGGCACGCCCGCATCCTGGCGAACGGGAACCTCGCCTACAGCGGCGTCCTGCCGGGCGAGCCCGCACTGTTCCCGATGTGGCACAAGTACCGCGGCGGTCTGATGCAGGAGATCACCCCGGACGGCACGGTGGTGCGCGAGCACCGCGACCCGCTCCAGCACCACGACGCGCACCACTACGGCGACGGCCGGATCCTGTACACGGCCCTGGAGCCGCTGACGGGCGACGCGGCCGCGGCCGTGCGCGGCGGGGTGCCCGGTTCCGAGGCCGGCGGCGACACCGTGTGGGCGGACACGATCGTCGAGGTGGACGCCGACGGGAACCGGACCTGGGAGTGGAAGGTCTCCGAGCGGCTCGACCGGGCGGAGTTCCCGCTGCACCCCGACTACGCGCGCGAGCACTACCCCCTCATCAACAGCGTCCTGCCGCTCGCCGACGGGAACGTGCTGGCCAGCTTCCGCTCGGTGTCGGCGGTCGTCGTCATCGACCGCGCCACCGGTGACATCGTCTGGCGCTCGGAGCCGGGCGTCGTCTCGCAGCAGCACTGCCCGACCGAACTGCCGAACGGCAATTTCCTCGTCTTCGACAACGGCGTCTTCCGGCCGCGCTGGGACGTCCCGTTCAGCCGCGTCATCGAGATCGAGCGGTCGAGCGGAAAGGTCGTGTGGGAGTACCACGACCCGGCGCGCGAGTCGTTCTTCGCGCCGTTCATGGGCAGCGCCCAGCGCCTCCCGAACGGGAACACCCTCGTCACCGACTCCCCCGCGGGCCGCCTCTTCGAGGTGACCGCGGACGGCTATCTGTGCTGGGAGTACGTGGTGCCGTTCTTCGGGGGCTACGCGGAGGAAGAGGTCCGCAAGCTGTTCCCGTCCGAGCCCAACGCCGTGTTCCGCTCCTACCGCTACTCCGCGGCCGAGCTGCCCTGGCTGACCCGGTGACCGCCACGGCGGCACCACCGGTGGCGCCGGTCGACGAGCGCCTGCCGCTGCGGCGCCTCGTCCCCCTCGCCTGCCAGCACCTGCTGGCCGGCGTGGCCGCCCCCGTCTCGTCCGTCGTCCTCATCGCGACGACGCTGCGCCTCCCGGCCGGGCGGACCGCGTCGCTGCTCAGCGCGACGCTGGTGCTCTGCGGGGTCGGGGCGCTGCTGCAGTCGCTCGGCGTGCGCGTGCTGCGGGTGGGCGCGCGGCTGCCGTTCCTGATGCTGCCGGGCGGCGCCGCGGTGGCGATCTTCCTGCAGATCGCGCGCGAGTACGGACCGGCGACGGCGTCGGGCTCGGTCCTGGTCGCGGCCGCCTTCCTGCTGTGCGTCCTGCCGTTCTACGGGCGTCTGGTGCGGCTCTTCCCGCCGCTCGTGATGGGGACGACGGTGGTCCTGATCGGCATCAACATGATCAAGGTGACCGCGCCGATGGTCGCGTCGGGCCCGGCTCTCGGCTTCGCGACGCTGGGCGTGATCGCCGTCTTCTTCCTCGTCCTGCGGGGCGTGTGGCGGCAGCTGGCGGTGCTGCTGGGGCTGGTCGGCGGCACCCTGATCGCCGTCCTCACCGGCACCGGGCTGCACATCGCGCACGGCGGCACGTTCGCGCTGCCGGACCCGTTCCCGTACGGCACTCCGCACGTCGACCTCCTGGCGGCCGTCCCGCTGCTGGTCTTCGCGCTCGCCTCGCTGGCCGAGGCGACCGGGCAGACCGTCCTCAACAGCGAGGCCGTCGGCCGCGCCCCGGACCCGGGCCGGGACGTGCCGCGCATCGCCCGGGCCGACGCACTGGTCTCGCTCGGCTCCGGGATCTTCGGTACGTCGCTGATGGTGGCCAGCGCCGAGAACATCGGCATCGTCCAGCTCACCCGCGTACGCAGCCGGTTCGTGACGGCGGCGGCCGGGGCGCTGCTGATCGCGTGCGGGCTGCTGACACCGCTGACCCGGCTGCTCGCGGCGATCCCCGAACCCGTGGTGGGCGCCGCCGGCCTGGTCATCTACGCGGTGATCGCGGTGATGGGCTTCGGGATGCTCGCGCGCATCGACCTGTCGGGCGGCACCGACGGCATCGTCGTCGCCCTCGCCCTGGTGGTCGGCATGCTGCCGATCGTGGCGCCGGAGATGTACGCGGGCCTGCCGTCATGGGCGCGCACCCTGTTCGGCAGCGGCGTGGCGGCCGGGGCGATCGCGGCCGTGGTGCTCGGCGCGGTGTTCCGGGGCCTGGGGCCGAGGCTCACGACGCCGTCGGACGCTCCCGGCGCTCCCCCATCAGCCGGGAGCCGGTGAGCCGGTCGCCGAAGACGTCGTCCGGGTTGGACAGCACACAGGTCTCCAGGGAGAGACAGCCGCAGCCGATGCAGTCGGTGAGGTGGTCGCGCAGGCGGCCCAACTGCTTGATGCGTTCGTCCAGTTCGGACCGCCAGGCCTGCGAGAGACGGGCCCAGTCCTCGTGGGTCGGGGTGCGCTCCTCGGGGAGCTCGGCGAGTGCGTCCCGGATGGTGGCGAGCGGGATGCCGACGCGCTGCGCGGCCCGGACGAAGGCGACGCGGCGCAGGGTGTCGCGGCAGTAGCGGCGCTGGTTGCCGGAGGTGCGGCGGCTGGTGATCAGGCCCTTGGACTCGTAGAAGTGCAGGGCCGAGACGGCGGCGCCGCTGCGCGCCGACAGCTGGCCGACGGTGAGCTCGTGGATCTTCTCCGGGATCTGGGGCACCCGGCCGAGCCTAGCTCCCCGGCGGCCGCGTTGTTAGCATGCCAAGAGCTCTGAGCAAGCGCTTAGACATTTGGCTATGGAGGTCACGGAACATGGCGGAGCCGCGGGTTTTCAAGAATGTCGACGAGCTGAAGGCCGCCGTCGGCGAGCAGCTCGGACACAGCGACTGGGTCGAGGTCGGACAGCAGCGGATCGATCAGTTCGCCGAGGCCACCGGTGACCACCAGTGGATCCATGTCGACCCGGAGCGCGCCAAGGCCGGGCCGTTCGGCACGACCATCGCCCACGGTTATCTGACGCTGTCCCTGCTGCCCCTGTTCGGGCCGCAGCTGATCGCGGTCGAGGGCGTGAAGATGGGCGTCAACTACGGGACGAACAAGGTGCGCTTCCCCGCCCCGGTGCCGGTCGGCTCGCGGCTGCGGGCGACGGGCACGATCACGTCGGTGGACGACGTGGCGGGCGGCGTGCAGGTGTCCGTGGCGTTCACCGTGGAGCGCGAGGGCGGCGACAAGCCGGTCTGCGTCGCCGAGTCGGTGTCCCGGTACTACCTCTGAGCCCGGTCGGCTCCCACCATCCTGAGGACGAGGTCGGCGTAGAGCGCGCCGACCTCGTCGGGCGTGCGGCGGCCCTCGGTGTTGAACCAGCGGGCCACGTCGATGCAGAGGGAGAGCACGGCGAGAGTGGTGCCGGGGACGTCCGGGACGTCGAACTCCCCTGCCTTCACACCATCGTTGATGATGTCGCGGACCGCGGCGTCACTCTGCCGACGCAGGGCCACGACACCGGGGCGGTGCTCCTCGCCGAGCGAGTCCAGCTCGTACTGGACGACGCGGGCCGTCGTGTGGTGACCGGCGTGCCAGCGCACGAAGGAGCGGACGGCCTCGGCGAGGCGCTCGCTCGGGGCGCCCTCGCCGGCGGCCGCGGCGCGCAGGATGTCGAGCGCCTTCTCGTGGCCGATGCGGCTGATCCGGAGGAGGAGCTCCTCCTTGGTCTTGTAGTGGATGTACAGCGCGGCCGGACTCATCCCCGCGCGGCTCGCGATGTCGCGGGTCGTGGTGGCGTGGTAGCCGCGCTCGGCGAACGCCTCGACCGCCGCGACGAGCAGCCGCCGGGCCGCGTCGGGGGTGACCTCGGCCCACGGCATCTCGTCGAGTGCCTGGTCCTCGACCCGCTCGTCCTGCGTCATCGGTCCGCTCACATCCTCCCGGGTACCTGCGCCCACACCATACCCCCCGGGGTGAGCGGGCGCTTAGCCCGGCGGGACGGCGGCCTCAGACGACCGGCTTGAAGGGGTCGTGGTCGGCGAGGATCTTCTCCAGCCGGGCCTGGTCCACCCGGCTCACGATCTGGTCCGCCTCCTGGCGGTCCCTGATCACCTTGGCCAGGGTGAAGGCCGAGGTCGTGAGGTAGAGGACCGAGATCGCGAGGAACGCCCGGATCCAGCCGCTGGCGTCGAGGCTGTAGATCCCGACGGAGACCGCGGCGAGCGCCACGGCGAAGGATGCGACGGCCTGCCCGTAGAAGGCCGTGGTGTTGCGCTGCTTGACCGATGTCTCACTCATGGCGACAGCATGGAGCGGATGTGGCCGCAGTCACATCCGCTCCGCTACCTAGGTACGTACTCAACGGCACGGCACGTACGCGAAGGCACGTGGTCAGAACGCCGAGACCCCCGTCAGGGCACGGCCGATGATCAGCTTCTGGATCTGGCTCGTGCCCTCGTACAGGGTCATGACGCGGGCGTCGCGCAGCAGTTTGCCGACCGGGTACTCGTCGATGTAGCCGTAGCCGCCGAAGACCTGGAGGGCGTTGTTGGCGGCGCGGACCGCGGCCTCGGACGCGAAGAGCTTCGCCTTCGAGGAGGCCGTCGCGAAGTCCTCGCCGCGGTCGATGAGATCGGCGACGCGCCAGGTGAGCAGGCGGGCCGCGTCCACGTCCACCGCGATGTCGCTGATCAGCTCCTGGACCAGCTGGTACGAGGCGATGGACTTGCCGAACTGCTCGCGCTCGCCCGCGTAGCCGACCGCGGCGTCGAGCGCCGCCTGGGCGATGCCGACGCAGCCGGCCGCCACCGACATCCGGCCCTTGGCCAGGGCGGACATCGCCACGGAGAAGCCCTTGCCCTCGGGGCCGAGCATCGCCGAGGCGGGGACGCGGACGTCCTCCAGGACCAGTTCGGCCGTCGCCTGGCCGCGCAGGCCGAGCTTGCCGTGGATCGTGCGACGGGTCAGACCGGGGGTGTCGGTGGGGACGAGGAACGCCGATACGCCCTTGTGGCCGGGGGCGTCCGTGGAGCGGGCGAAGAGGAGGACGACGTCGGCCCAGGTGCCGTTCGTGATGAACATCTTGGAGCCGTTGATCACGTAGTCGTCGCCGTCCCGCACGGCCCGCGTCGTCAGACTGCCCGCGTCCGAACCGGTGCCGGGCTCGGTGAGGCCGAAGCAGCCGAGGGCCTCGCCCGCCGTCAGCCGCGGCAGCCACTCCCGCTTCTGCTCCTCGGTGCCGTACGACTGGATCGTCTTGGTGACCAGACCAAGGGAGACCGAGACGATGCCGCGGACCGAGGAGTCGCCGCGCCCCAGCTCCTCGGTGACCAGGCAGTACGCGAGGTGGTCGCCGCCGGAGCCGCCGTACTCCTCGTCGATGGTGAGCCCGAGGAACCCGACCTCGCCGAGCTTCTTGACGACTGAGCGGTCCACCTCTTCGGCGCGGTCCCACGCCACCACGTTCGGCGCGATCTCACGGTCCACGAAGTCCTTGGCCAGCCGGCGGACAGCCGTCTGCTCCTCGCTCAGCTCCAGATTCATGGACGACTCCCCAGGCACGTGCGGCAGATACCTTTAAATTAGCACTGCTAGTTTTCGGCGGACAGCCCTACTATGTGCCGCATGGCCCGACCGCGCAAGCCCCTGCTGAGCACCGACCGCATCGTCGACGCGGCCCGCGCCCTCGTCGACGCCGAGGGGCTCGCGGCCGTCTCCACACGGCGGCTCGCGGCCGAGCTCGGGGTGAGCGGCCCGTCCCTGTACAACCACTTCCGTACGAAGGACCAGATCCTGGAGGCGGTCGCCGACTCGGTGAGCGCGCAGGTCGATCTGTCGATGTTCGACGCCGGCGATCCGCGGGACTGGCGGACCGCGCTGCACGACTGGGCCGTCTCCTACCGGGCCGCCCTGCGCGAGCACCCGAACATCGTTCCCGTGCTGGCCCAGGGGCCGGGGCGGCGGCCCGCCGGACTGCGGCTCGCCGACGCCGTGTTCGGGTCGATGACCGACGCCGGGTGGCCGCCCGCGCAGGCCACGTCGATCGGCGCGCTCATGCGGTACTTCGTGATGGGCTCCGCGCTCGGCTCGTTCGCCGGCGGGTTCGTCGACGACGAGACGGCGTACGACCCGGCGGACTATCCGCACCTCGGCCAGGCCCATCTGCTCGCGGAGCGGCAGGACATCGTCGACGACCGGGCGTTCGAGACCGGGCTCGCGGCGCTGCTCGACGGGCTCTCCGTCCAGTACGCGCAGGTCGCGGCGGCCACGCACTGATACTTCGGCCGCCGCCGAACCGTACCCGGCGCATCCTTGGGTCATGGCTGCTTCCAAGGAACCGGGCGCCCCGCGGCTCGCCGCGCTCGCCGCGCTGATCGCCGACGAGACCCGCGCCGCCTGTCTGCTCGTGCTGCTCGACGGGCGGGCCTGGACGGCGGGCGAACTCGCCCGGCACGCGGGCGTCGCCGCGTCCACCGCCAGCGAGCATCTCGGCAAGCTCGTCGCGGGCGGGCTGCTCGCGGAGGAACGGCAGGGCAGGCACCGGTACGTGCGCCTGGCCGACGGGCAGGTCGCACAGCTCGTGGAAGGGCTCGCCGCGTACGCCGTGCCCGGCGGCGGCGAGCGGCCCGCCACCCTGCGGGCGTCGTCGGCGCGCGATGCGATGGCGCGGGGCCGCACCTGTTACGACCATCTCGCGGGGCGGCTCGGGATCGCCGTGACCGACGGGATGGCGCAGCGGAGGCTGTTGCGGGTCGACGCCGGGTTCGCGCTCACGGACGCGGGGCTCGGCTGGTTCCGGGGGCTCGGGGTCGTGCTCGACACGGGCGGGCGACGGCCGGTCGCGCGCGGGTGCCTGGACTGGACGGAGCGGCGGGTCCATCTGGCCGGGGTGGCGGGGGCGGCGCTGTGCCGCCACGCGTTCGCCTCCGGCTGGGTGGAGCGGATCGGGTCCGAGCGGGCGGTTCGGGTGACCGGGGCCGGGGTCGGGTTCTTCTCGGCGGAGCTGGGGGTGCGTGCCCCTCTTTGAGCCGCCCGCCCCCTCGCCTGCCGGATCCGATCCGGTCGGCGAGTGCCGCTCTCCTCGTGGGAGGCGGCAGCGAAGCTGCATGCCTCAGGAGCGCGGGGAACTGCGCGAGAAGCCCCATCGGCCCGCACCCGCCGACGACGCAAACCCCCACCCACACCTCCCCCACACACCCACACCTTGGAGAAGACCTCATGCCGACCTCTCGTTCCGGCACCGCAGCGGCCGGCGTCACGGTGCTGCTCTGGGCCTCCGCCTTCGTGGGCATCCGGAGCGCGGGTGCCCACTACTCCCCCGGCGCCCTCGCCCTGGGCCGGCTGCTCGCGGGAGCCCTGGTGCTCGGGGCCGTCTGCGCCGTGCGGCGCGAGGGGTGGCCGCCCCGTGAGGCCTGGCGCGGCATCGTCGTGTCGGGTGTGCTCTGGTTCGGGGTGTACATGGTCGCCCTCAACTGGGGCGAGCAGCAGGTCGACGCGGGCACGGCCGCGCTGGTCGTGAACATCGGCCCGATCCTGGTCGCGCTGCTCTCCGCCCGCTTCCTCGGCGATCCGCTGCCGCCGCGGCTGCTGGCCGGGATGGCGGTGTCGTTCGCGGGGGCGGTCGCCGTCGGGTTCTCCATGTCCGGCGACGGGAGGGCGTCCGTCGTGGGCGTGCTGCTGTGCGTGATCGCCGCGATCGGGTACGCCTGCGGGGTCGTGGCGCAGAAGCCGGCGCTGGCGCGGGCGAGCGCCTTGCAGGTGACGACGTTCGGGTGCCTCATCGGGGCGGTGGCGTGCCTGCCGTTCGCCGGGCGGCTGGTGCACGACGTGGCGCACGCGCCCGCCTCCGCGACGCTCAACATGGTGTACCTGGGGGTGTTCCCGACCGCGCTCGCCTTCACGACCTGGGCGTACGCCCTGGCCCGTACGACCGCGAGCCGCATGGGCGCGACCACGTACGCCGTGCCCGCCCTGGTCGTCCTGATGTCCTGGCTCGTCCTCGACGAGGTGCCGGGGCTCGTCACGCTCGGCGGGGGCGCGCTGTGCCTGGCCGGGGTGGCCGTGGCGCGTTCCCGACCCCGGAAAACGGTGGAATCGGTACCCGCGCCCGTCCCGTCCGGGAAGGAGCTGTAAGGTCCGTCCGCCGGGTGGGGAAACATCGTCGTAACGCGGGAGCGGCGGATGGTGCAGGTGGCTGGGGCCGCAATTCGTCCTGAAACGGGGCGTAGTCGGACGGGCGATTGTAGGCAGTTCGGGCTGCGGGTGCTGCGCGGGATGGGGCAGGTGACGTTCCTGCCGCGGGCGCTCACCGGGGCGCTGTTCGCCCTCGCGCTGTTCGCCGCCGGGTGGGGGTACGGGCTCTACGGGGTCGGCGGCGCGGCCGTCGGTACCGCGGTCGCGTGGCTGCTCGGGGTGGAGCCGGAGCGGCTGGCCCAGGGCATGGAGGGGTTCAACGCGTGCCTGGTGGGCCTGAGTTGTGCCGTGTTCCTCGGGGCCGGCCGTGCGTCCACCGTGCTCGTCGCACTGCTCGGCTGCGCCGTCGTCACCGTGGCCACGGCCGCGGCGGGGCGGGCGTTCGGGGCGTGGGGGCTGCCCGCGCTGACGCTGCCGTTCTGCGCCGTGGCGAGCGCGATCACGCTGGCCGCGCCGGGTCTGGGGCGGGTGTGGGGCGCGGGCGGGGCCGGGCTCGCCGCCCTGCCCGAGCCGGTGGAGGGCGCCGCCATGGGGCTCCAACCGACCGACGCCGCCCGGGGGTTCCTCGCCGGTTTCGGCCAGATCTTTCTGATGCCGCAGTGGTACGTGGGGGCGCTGGTGCTCGCCGGGCTGCTCGTGGCGGGCCCGCGCGTGGCGGGGGTGGCCTGTCTCGGGAACGTGGCGGGGATGACGGCCGCGTGGCTGCTCGGGGTGCCCGCGGTGCAGGTCGCCGACGGGACGACCGGGTACAACGCGGTGCTCGTCGCGCTCGCGTTGTGCGGGGTCTTCCTGCACGGAGGGGTGCGTACGCTGGTGTACGCGCTGGTGGGGTCCGTCGTGGCGACGGTCTTCGCGCCGGCGTTCGGCGCGCTGGTCGCGCCCGTCGGCGGGCATGTCCTCACCTGGCCGTTCGTGGTGACGACCCTGGTCTTTCTGGTGGGGGCGCGCTCGTTCCCCCGGCTGGCGGCGCCGCCCCGCGGATGAGGCGGAGCGGCGCGCACAAGAACCTCTAGAAGACCACCAGCGCCCGGCCGCCCTTGCCCGCGACCATGTTCTCGAACGCGGCGGGGATCCCGTCCAGCGCGATGCGTTCCGTCACCAGCGCGCCGGGGTCGAGGCGGCCCGCGCGGATGTGGTCGGCGAGGACCGGGAGGTCCCGGGCCGGGTCGCAGTTGCCGTAGACACAGCCGGCGAGCGTGCGGCCCCAGTGGAAGATCTCCAGGGCGTTGAAGGTGACCTGCTGGTCCTTGCCGCCGATGCCGACGACCGTGGTGCGGCCGCCGCGGCGGGTGGACTCCCAGGCCGTGCGGATCGTCACCGCGCGCCCGACGCACTCGACCGCCACGTCCACACCCTGCTTGCTGGTGAGGGCGCGGATCTCCCGGGCGGTGTTCTCGGAGGCGACCACGTAGTCCGTGGCGCCCGCCTGGCGGGCCAGCTCCTCCTTCTCCGGGGAGACGTCGACCGCGATGATCTTCGAGGCGCCGGCGATGCGTGCGGCCTGGAGCGTGGCGAGGCCGACGCCGCCGACGCCGTACACCGCGACGGTCTCGCCCTCGCGGACCTGCGCGGAGTGGTGGATCGCGCCGTAGCCGGTGAGCACGGCGCAGCCGAGCAGCGCCGCGTCGGTGAGCGGGACACCGGCCGGGGCCGGCAGGACGCAGTTCGCGGCGACGACGGTCTCCTCGGCGAACGCGGCGACGTTCAGTCCGGGGTGCAGGTCGGAGCCGTCGGACGAACGGCGCGCGTACACGTTCCCGGCGCCGGCCAGCGCGTTGGCGCAGAGCCAGACCTCGCCGAGCGCGCACGCGGGGCAGCTGCCGCACGCGGGCGCCCAGTTGAGGACGACGTCGTCGCCGGGCCCGACGTGCGTGACGCCCTCGCCGACGGAGACCACGGTGCCCGCGCCCTCGTGGCCGAGGACGGCGGGGACCGGCACGCGCATGGTGCCGTTGGTCAGGGACAGGTCGGAGTGGCAGACCCCGGCTGCGGCGAGCTCGACGCGGACCTGGCCGGGGCCCGGCTCGGGCAGGTCGATGTCGGCGATCTCCAGCGGTGAGCCGACGGCGGGCAGTACAGCGGCGCGGACCATGATGGGCATAACTCCCTGCGGGACTGGCTGCGAACGGACTCAGAACTGGAGGGACTTGGTCTGGAGGTACTCGGACAGGCCGTGGGAGCCCAGCTCGCGGCCGACGCCCGACTGCTTGTAGCCGCCGAACGGGGCCAGGGGGTTGAAGCGGCCGCCGTTGATGTCGACCTGTCCGGTGTCCATCCGGCGTGCGAAGGCGACGGCCTCCGCCTCCTCGCCCGCCCAGACCGCGCCCGCGAGTCCGTACACGGTGCCGTTGGCGATGCGCAGGGCGTCGTCCTCGTCCTCGTAGCGGATGAGCGAGACGACGGGGCCGAAGATCTCCTCCTGGGCGATGGTCATCTCCGGGGTGACGTCGGCGAAGACGGTGGGCTGCACGAAGTAGCCCTGCTCGCGCGGGGCTTCGGGGCCGCCCGCCACGATGCGCGCGCCCTCGGCGACGCCCTTCTCGATGTAGCCGCGCACGCGCGCCTGCTGCTTGGCGTTGACGAGCGGGCCGATGCGGTCGCCGTACTTCGCGGCGGCGGCCGCGGCGAGCTCCACGGCCTCGTCGTACTGGTCCGTGTGGACGAGCATCCTGGTCCAGGCGCTGCACGTCTGGCCGGAGTTGCCCATGACGTTCGCGACGCCGACGTTCACGGCCTTGGCGAGGTCGGCGGACGGCAGGATGACGTTGGCCGACTTGCCGCCGAGTTCGAGGGCTACGCGCTTGACGGCGGCGCCCGCCGTCGCGCCGATCTGCCGGCCGACCGCGGTGGAGCCGGTGAAGGACACCAGGTCGACGTCGGCGTGCTCGGCGAGCGCCTGGCCCGCGACCGCGCCGATGCCGGTGACCAGGTTGAAGACACCGGCCGGGAGGCCCGCCTCGTGGACGGCCTCCGCGAAGAGCTGGGCGGTCAGCGGGGTGTCCTCGGCGGGCTTGAGCACGACCGTGCAGCCCGCGGCGAGGGCCGGGGCGACCTTCGCGACGATCTGGTGGAGCGGGTAGTTCCAGGGCGTGATGGCGCCGACGACGCCGACCGGCTCGGCGTAGACGGTCGAGTTCCCGACCTTCTCCTCGAAGGGGTACGAGGCCGCCAGTTCGGCGTACGAGCCGGACACCAGGATCGGTACGCCCGCGTGCACCGTCTGCGAGAACGGCAGCGGGGCGCCCAGCTCGGCCGTCACCGTCTCGGCGACCTCGTCCTTGCGCGCCACCAGTACGTCCCGCAGCGCGGCGATCCGTGCGGCGCGCTCGGCGGGCGGGGTCGCGGCCCAGCCGGGGAAGGCGGCGCGGGCGGCGCGCACGGCCGTGTCGACGTCCTCGGCGGTGCCCGCGGGGACATGACCGATCACCTGCTCGTCGACCGGGTTGACGACGGCGATGGTGTCGCCGCCCGCGGCGGCCCGCCACTCTCCGCCGATGTACATCCCCTCGTGGGCCTTCATGACTCTCCTCCGCACTGCCTGGTCACTGCTGTCGTCCTGGCACCCAAACTAGCGGTGATAGTTTTCGGGCGCCAGAGACCCCCGTCACGCTGCCGGTAATTCCTCAGTAACGGCGGCTTTCTAGCGTGCGGACTCCCCCGTACCGTTCCCGGAGGAGCACCCCCGATGCACCTGCCCCGACCGCCACGGCGCAGATCAGCCGTTTGGGCGGCGGCCGCGTTCACCGCGACCGCACTGGCCGCCGGCGTCATGCCGGCCGTCGCCGCCGACACCCCGCCCGCCGCCACCGCGAAGATCGACTCGTCACTGAGCAGCGCCGTCGCCAAGGGTGGCGACGCGACGTTCTTCGTCACGCTGAAGGACCAGGCGGACCTGTCCGGCGCCAAGAAGCAGAAGACGCACGCCAAGAAGGCCACGGCTGCCTACAAGGAGTTGCGCTCCCACGCTGCCGACAGCCAGGCGTCACTGAAGTCCTTCCTCGACAAGAAGAAGGCCGGCCACAAGGACTACTGGATCGCCAACACGATCCGGGTCACCGGCGACCAGGACCTCGTCAACGAGCTCGCCAAGCGCTCGGACGTCGCGTCGATCGTCAAGGCGCGCAGGTACAAGCTCGACGACATCGAGACGTCCGACGCCAAGGTCACCAAGTCGCGCACCTCGGCGAAGACCGACTCCTCCGCCGACGGGGACGACACCCCCGAGTGGGGCATCTCCGACATCAAGGCCGACCAGGTCTGGGACCAGTACAAGGACCGCGGCGAGGGCATCGTCGTCGCCAGCGTCGACTCCGGCGTGCAGTACGACCACCCGGACCTGGTGCAGCAGTACCGCGGCAACAACGGTGACGGCACCTTCACCGACGACTACAACTTCTACGACGCGTCGGGCGACTGCCCCACGACCGCTCCGTGTGACACCCAGGGCCACGGCACCCACACGATGGGCACGATGGTCGCCAAGAACGGCATCGGTGTCGCGCCGAACGCGAAGTGGATGGCCGCCAAGGCCTGCGACTCGGCCGGCTACTGCTACGACGACCAGCTGCTCGCCGCCGGCCAGTGGATCCTCGCGCCGACCGACCACAACGGGCAGAACCCGCGCCCGGACCTCGCCCCGAACATCGTCAACAACTCCTGGGGCAGCGACGGCGACACCACCTTCTACACGGACATCCTCAACGCCTGGAACTCCGCGGGCATCTTCGAGGCGTTCGCGGCCGGCAACGACGGCGACGGCACGACCTGTTCGACGACTCACCCGCCGGGCTCGCAGGCCGAGTCCTACGGTGTCGGCGCCTACGACGCGAACGGCAAGATCGCACCGTTCTCCGGCTTCGGTCCCTCGCCGATGGACGGCTCGGCCAAGCCGAACATCTCCGCCCCGGGTGTCAACATCGAGTCCACCTGGCCCGGTTCCTCGTACAACACCGAGCAGGGCACGTCGATGGCGACCCCGCACGTCGCGGGCGCGGTCGCGCTGCTGTGGTCGGCGGCCCCCTCGCTGATCGGCAAGATCGACGAGACCCGCGAGCTCCTCAACGAGGGCGCCCGTGACGTCGACGACACGCACTGCGGCGGCACCGCCGGCATGAACAACGTGTGGGGCAACGGCAAGCTCGACATCCTCGCCTCCGTCGACAAGGCCCCGCACACCGCGGCCACCGTCACCGGCAGGGTCTCCGACAAGGCGACCGGCGCGGCCCTGAACAACATCACCGTGACGGCCACCGACACCGCCGGCTCCGTCCGCACGGTCAAGACCGGCGCCGACGGCACCTACCGTCTGCCGCTGGCCCCGGGCACGTACTCCTTCGCCTTCAGCGGCTACGGCTACGCGAACGGCTCGACGACCGGTGTCACGCTCACCGAGCAGCAGGCCTACACCCAGGACATCGCGCTGACCGCGGTCGCCTCGCACAAGGTCTCCGGCACCGTCCTCGACGTCTCCGGCACGGCTCTGGCGGGCGCGAAGGTCGAGCTGACGGGCACCCCGCTGGACGCCGTCACCACCGACGCCAAGGGCAAGTACACCTTCGCCAAGGTTTCCGAGGGCTCCTACGGCGTGACGATAAAGCCGGCCGCCCCGGTCCTGTGCAACGGTGTCTACAACGGCTCCGCCACCGTCGCCTCGGCCGACCTGACGAAGAACGTCCAGGTCCCGAACCGCACGGACAACTCCGGCAACACCTGCGCCCCGGCCACCTACGCGTGGATCGCCGGCTCCAAGAAGGTCGCCCTGTCCGGTGACGAGGACTCCGCCTCCGTCGCCCTGCCGTTCTCGGTGAAGCTGTACGGCGTCTCGTACTCCTCGGCCTCGGTCACCACCGACGGCCTGGTCAACTTCCTGTCCTCGCGTGTCGGCGACTTCGGCAACACCGCGCTGCCGACGACCGGTGTGAACGGCGTCAAGGGCATCGTCGCCCCGCTGTGGGACGACCTCACCCTCGACAAGAAGGCGTCCGTGCAGACGGCCACCACCGGCACCAAGGGCAGCCGCACGTTCGCCATCGTGTGGAACAACGCCGCCTACGCGAGCGGGACTTCGGGCCGCGCCACCTTCGAGGCCGTCTTCGACGAGGCCACCGGCGCCGTGACCCTGCAGTACCGGTCCGTCGCGGACAAGGGCGCGGGTGCCACCGTCGGCATCGCGAACCAGTCCGGCACCGACGCCCTCCAGTACTCCTACAACCAGTCCGTGCTCGCCGACGGCACCGCCGTCCGCTTCACGCAGGGAGCCAAGTGATGAGAGCCCACCACTCGCGGCGGGCCCTGGCGCTCGCCTCCGGTCTGGTCGCGGCGGGCCTGTGCCTGACCGCCGTGCCGCAGGCCCTGGCCGCCGACGGCGACAGCGGTTCGGCGATGAAGCTGACCAGCACCGAGGCGAAGAAGCTCGCCGCCAACGTGTCCCTCGACCCGTGGGTCTCGGCCGAGGACACGGCTGCGGACACGACCGGCGCGAAGAAGGACGACGCCTCCGCGGCGACGGACTCCGGTTCCGGCTCCGCCGACGGTTCGTCGTCGACCGATGCGTCCACCGCCGTCGACCCGACCACCAAGGTCACCATGACCGCGAAGTCCACGCTGGAAGGCGTGCGCGGCATGGGTGCCACGGTCCCGGTCGGCAAGAACGGCGACTACTACTCCGTCAACAGCATGGGCTACGTGCAGCTCCACGCCGCCGACGGCAGCGCGAAGTGGGCCCGCGACAGCAGCTCGTTCTACCCGGACTGGCAGGTCAAGCCGCTCCAGGTGTGGCGGACCGAGCCGTACCCGGCGCAGATCCTCATGGGCTACAACGCGGTCTCGCCCTTCGCGCCCAACTCGGACTCCGGGTATTCGGCGGGCGACCTGACCGGCGACGGCGTCCCGGACCTGGTGTTCTCGGCGCAGGTCGGCACGCCCCCGTACCCGCGTGCCTTCACCTCCCCGGGCTCGTCGCTCACCACCGGCACGTTCGTGACGGTCCTCGACGGCAGGACCGGCACCACGGTCTGGTCGAAGCTGTACAACCACGCCTCCATGGTGAAGATCGTCGACGGCACCCTGCTGGTCGCCGACGCGCCCCGGATGAGCGGCGACGCGAAGGTCCCGGCCGACGCGACGCTCACCCTGACGGGCATGCGCTTCTCGGCCGGCTCGGACGGCAAGCTGACCCCGGCCTCCACGTGGACGTACGACTCCAAGGAAGCCCGGTACGCGAACTGGGGCGACATCCAGGACCTCGGCAAGGGCAAGATCGCCGTCTCCTGGAACCTGGAGAAGGACGACGGGGTCGACGCGCGCGGCCGCACGCTCGTGCTCGACATCGCCGACGGCTCTGTCACCTGGCAGACCGACAGCATGCTGTACGCCCGCAAGATGCGTCTGGACGCCGGCCGCAAGCGGATCGTCGCGATCGAGCAGACGGACGCCGCGGACGGTGTGCGCTACGAGGTCGCCTCGTACGACCTGAAGACCGGTCACCGCACCACCCTGCAGAGCCGGGAGAACGTGGTCCCCACCGCGCTGACGGTCGGTGACCTCGGTGGCAGGGCCGGCGACGAGTACGCGGTCGCGGAGTCCTCGTTCGACGAGAACTTCTACGTCAACGCCAGCACCGTCCGCGTCGTGGGCGGCGACAGCGCGGACACGCTCCGGTGGTCGAACTCGGTCAAGCGGGACGACGACGACGGCAACAGCGCGCCGAACACGTTCGGTCTGTCGGTGGCCGACGGCAAGCTGATCGCTGCCGGTCAGGACAACGACGGGTTCGACGTGCCCGAGAACCGGGGCGGCACCCGGTACGCCTCGCTGACCGTGTTCTCCGGCAAGGGCGACCTCGCGTGGCAGTCCAAGGGCGTCGCCGGCACGGCGATGTACACGGACCTCTACAGCAACGCCCAGGGCACGCACCTGCGCGTGATCGACCCGGGGCAGAACATCCGGACGTTCAAGCTCACCAACGGCAAGGCGGAGAGCGTCACGCCGCTGCAGGGCGACATCTCCTACGCCAAGAGCGCCGACCTGAACAAGGACGGCAAGAACGACCTGGTCATGGGCGGCTCGTCGAACGGCCTGTGGGCGTACTCGGGACCGTCGCTCGTGAACGGTGCCAAGCCGGAGAAGCTGTGGCAGGCCACGCTGCCCGGCGCGGTCCACGACATCGAGATCGGCGACGTCAACGGCGACGGCAAGGACGAGATCGTCGTCGCGGCCGACACCGCGACGGTCGTGCTCAACGGCAGGACCGGCAAGACGCTCGCCACGATCGACGGCGGCGGCCAGTACGTCCGCACGGCGACCCTGGCCGACCTCGACGGCGACGGCGAGCAGGACATCCTCGTCCCGACCGACGCGTTGCACGCCTACTACGGCGACGGCCACGCCATCTGGACGTACAACGCCCCGAAGGACGCGGGCGACGTGCGCTTCGCCGACCCGTCGGTGAACGACGGCCGGGTCTACGCCTCGTACGCCAGCCACAACGCGGTCGAGCTGACCTCGCCCGTGACGAGCGCGGTCGCGCTGAACGCCAAGACCGGCAGGACCAAGTGGTCGGCCGCGCCGAAGGCACCGAGCGGCGCGACCAGCGGGATCCGCACCCTCTCCCCGAACGAGGGCGTCCTCGCCTCCAAGGAGATCCCGTACGCCGACGGGCACGCGGTGGCCTACGTGTGGGACGTCGACGCGCCCCTCACCGTCGCCGGCACCACCTCGATCGTCACGCAGAACATGATCGAGATCCGCGACGGCCGCACCGGTGAGGTGCTGCACACCTCGCTCAGTGGCGGTCTGTGGACGCACAACAGCCTCTTCGCCAAGGACGGGGCACTGTACGAGGGCGGTGTCGCCTCGTTCCGGCGGTTCCGCGCCAACGGCGACGACACGGAGCAGGGCGTCTTCCCGATGTCGTACGGCGGCGGTTTCCTGACCGGGCCCGGCGGCCGTCAGCTGCTGTTCGCCGGTACGGACGGCGGCCTGTACCTGTGGGACCCGAGCATCTTCGAGTCCGAGGACTCATGGGCCGGGGCCGTCGGCCAGATCCCGACCCTCATGGGCGCCCACAACGCCTTCGCGGGCGACCTCGACGGGGACGGTGTCGACGAGGCGCTGTCCCTCAACGACGACCTCAACGGCCGCGACCGTCTCGTCGGTGAGTTCGGCGGCGGGTACTACTCGGGCAGCTACGCCATCCACCAGGTGACGACGTACAAGCTGTCGTGACCTGAGCCGTACTGCGGTACTGACGCACTGACGGAACCCCCTGGGCCTCGCCCAGGGGGTTCTCAGTCGGCTCGGTTACAGTTGCGCCCTCATGAACGCGCAGCAGGCAGACAGCACGATTTCGGCCACTCCACTGCTGCGCCTGCACCTTTTCCGCGGTTTCACGGCGACTCGTGACAACGGGCCCGCGCCCGCCGGACGTTGGACCCGGCCCAGCGCCCAGACCCTGGTCAAACTGCTCGCCGTCGTCCCCGACCACCAGCTCCACCGCGAGCAGGCCATGGACATCTGCTGGCCGGACGCCGACCAGCAGTCCGCGACCGGAAGTCTGCGGGTCGCCCTGCACGCCGCGCGCCGCGCCCTCGAACCCGAACTCGCACCGCGCGCCAGCTCCTCGTACCTGATATCCGACGGCGCCCTGCTGCGGCTCGATCCGGCCACCGTGCGGATCGACGCCGACGAGGCCGAGGCGGCGGCGCGGGCCGCGCTCGGCTCCCGCGACGCGGGCGAACTGGCCGCCGCTCTGGAGCTGTTCGCCGGAGAGCTGCTGCCCGAGGACCGGTACGCGACCTGGGCGCAGGCCCGCCGCGAGGAGCTCGTCGCCCTGCGCGCGGAGGTGCTGCTCGCGCTCGCCGCCGCGCACATGACTCAGGGGTCCCACGCCGAGGCGGTCACCGTGGCCGAGCGGATTCTGGCCACCGCTCCCGCCGAGGAGGCCGCCCACCGGATCCTGATGGAGTCGTATCTGCGCCAGGGCCTTCGGCGGCTCGCGGTGCGCCAGTACCACCTGTGCCGGGAGGCGCTCGACGCCGAGCTGGGCGTGCGGCCCGACCCGGAGACCGAGCGGCTGCACCGGCTCGCGCTGACCGACTCCCCCGCGCCCGCCCTGAGCGCACCCGCGCCGCCCGCCCCGCTGCGCGCGCCGACGGAGGGTCCGCTGCGCGGCCGTGACAACGTTCTCCAGCGGCTGCTCACCGCCGACCGGCCGCCGGTCACCCTGCTCACCGGCGAGGCCGGCGTCGGCAAGACCAGCCTCGCCGCGGAGGCCGCCCGGCGGGCCGCCGCGGCCGGGACGGCCGTCCTGTGGGGCGGCGGGCACGACGCCGAAGGACACACGCCGTACGGGGCGTTCGCCGAGGCCCTCGACGGCTGGCTCGCCGAGTGGGACGCCGGGGAGCGGGCCCGGGTGAGCACCGAGTATCCCGAACTGGCGGCGTTCCTGCCGTCGTTGGGGCGCGTCAGGATCGAGGGCGAGCGGTCACCGGAGGAGGAGCGGGACCGGCTGTTCCGGGCGGCGGGCGCGCTGCTCGGTGAACTCGCCGCCACCCGGCCCGTGTTGGTGGTCCTGGACGATCTGCACGCGGCCGACGAGGGCTCGTTCCAGTTGCTGAGCCATCTGGCCCGGCGGGCCGCGGGCGACGGCCCGAACGTGCGGTTCCTGGTGACGTACCGGGACGAGGAGGTGCCCGACGGCGACCCGCGCCGGTCGGCGCTCGCCGCGCTGCGGCGTGCGCGGCTTTCCGTGCGCGAGGACGTGGGGCGGCTCGACCGGGACGCCTGTCTGGCCGTGGCGCGGGACGGCGGCGCCCCGGCGCAGCGGCTCGGCCGGGTCTGGGAACTCTCCCTCGGCAACCCGCTGTTCGCCCTGGAACTCGCCCGGGGCCCCGTCGGCGAGGAAGCGCCCGACGGGGTACGGCAGCTGGTGGGCGAGCGGCTCGGCCGGCTCGGGCGCGGGACCCGGCGGGTCGTGGAGGCGCTGTCCGTCGCGGGCGGCGAGGCCGCGCTGGCCGAGCTCCTCGACGTGGCCGCGCACGGGCTGCGGCCCGCGGTCGACGCGGCGGCCGCCGCCGACGCGATCGAGGACGCCATCGGTGCCGCGCTCGTCGAGGAACGCAAGGTCGTCGTCGCGGGCCGGGCGGAGGCCGGACTCGCCTTCCGGCATCCGCTGGTCCGCCTCACCTGCTACGAGCAGCTGAGCGACGTACGCCGACAGCAGTTGCACGCCGCGTTCGCACGGACGGTGCTGCGTCGCCGGCCCGACGCCGTGGACACGCTCGCCGCGCACTTCGCACGGGCCGACGATCCGCGCGCCGCCGAGTATCTGCGCCGGGCCGCCGAACGGGCCGCCGCCGTGTACGCGAACGACACCGCCGACCGCTACTACCGCGACCTGGTCGCGCGGCTCGACGTGGACGCGGCGCGGGCCCGGCTCGCGCACGCGCAGGTCCTGCGCCGCATGGGCCACTTCGCGCAGGCGGCCGACGTGCTGCGGCGCGCGCTCGCCGAGTTCGTGCGGCGTGGCGACCACGACGACACGGTGCTCGCGGCGGCCCGGCTCGCGGAGACCCTCGTCAAGTCCGAGGACACGGACGCGGCCCATCGGGTCCTTGCCGCGCATCCGCCCACCGCGCACACCGCGCCCGAACCGACGGCCTCCCATCATCTGGCGCGGGCGGTGGTGCTGAGCGTCCAGGGACGGTACGCGGACGGGTACGCGGCGGCCCGGCAGGCACTCGCGCCCACCCTGCGGGTGCCCGGGCTGACCGGCCAGGGGCTCCTGGCGCGCTGCCGCTCCGGGCAGGCAACGAATCTGGCGCTCGCGGGCCGGTTCAACGAGGCGCGTGAGGCCGCCGATCTGGCGCTCGCGCCCGCCCGCGCGTACGGGGACTCGGCGTTGCTCGGCTCGGTGCTGTCCGTGCTGCGGGAGAACGCGCGGCGCAGCGGGCGGCTGCGCGAGGCCGTCGGCACCGGGCTGCGGGCGCTCGACCTCGCGGAGGAGTCGGGCGATCCGACGGCGGCCGCTTTCGAACGGGCCAATCTGGCCGAGCTGCGGCTGCTCCTGGAGGAGTTCGGCGCGGCGCGGGAGCTGGCCGAGGCGGCGGTGTCGGGGGCCGACCCGGACGACTCGTGGTCGCTGCCGTACGCGCTGGCCGCGCTGGCCCGGGTGCGGATGCGGGACGACGCCCCGGAGCGGGCGGCCCCGCTGCTCGACCGGGCCGAGCGGGTGGCCGGCACGCACCGGGACCGGCAGGCCCGTTTCGAAGTGCGCACCGCCCGCGCCGAACTGGCGCTGCTCCAGGGGAATCCCGGGCACGTGGCCGCGCTGTTGCCGGACGACGAGGCCCCGGTCCTCGCGGCGTGGGGGCGGCTCCTCGCCGGGGACCCGGAACGGGGGCGGAGGGTCGCGGCCGCCGAGGTGGACCGGGCCCTGGGCACCGGGGAGCGGCTCGCGGAGGTGGAGGCGCGGGTCGTGCACGCGGTGTCCCTGCCGGGGGTGTCCGGGCGGGCGGCACTCGCCGAGGCGGAGGCTCTGGCGCTGGCCCTGCCGTACCCTGCGGGGCTTCGGCGGGTCGAGCGGGCTCGGGGGCTTCTTCGGGCCTAGGCCCCGTTGCCGGAGGGCGATTCGCCGGCGGGCACGGCTCGGGGGTGGTTGCTCGCGCCGTTCGCCGCGCTCCTTGCGGGGCTGCCCTTGCCGGGGCCCCGGAATCCCAGGGTCGCCGCCAGCAGCAGCAACCCGCCCAGCATCACGAACGGGGCCGCCGTGCCGGCCACGCCCGCGATCAGGCCCGCCGACGCGGGCGCCGCGACCTGGCCGAGGCGGTTGCCGGTCAGGCGCAGGGCCAGGGCCGTGGAGCGGGCGTCCGGTGGGGCCGCCTGGACGACCGTGGTCATCGACAGGGGCTGGCCCACGCCCAGGCAGAAGCCGAGCAGGACCAGCATCACGCCGAGGGCCCACACGGGGACGGGAAGCGCGATGCCCGCGCACAGCAGGGCGGCCAGCAGGCAGGTCGTGGCGATCAGCGCGGACCGGCCGAGCCAGGTGATGAGCGGGGTCATCACCAGACGGCAGGCGATCGTGGCGCCCGCGCGCAGGCTCAGCAGGACGCCGATGACGGACGGCGCGATGCCCCGGTGCTCGCCGACCACCGGCAGGTAGGCGGTGAGGATGTCGGTGGCCGACAGCACGGCGAGGCTGATGAAGATGCCGCCGGGGACGCCGCGGGTGCGCAGGATGCGGTGCACGGGGACGCGCGGCGCCCGTTGCCGCGGGCCCGGACTCGTGGGCGTACGGGGGGATTCGATGCGCCAGAGCGAGGTGAGGGCCACCGCGCACACGCCGGCCGACACCAGCAGCGCCAGCGCGCTCGTGCCCGCCATGTCCGGGCCGCCGATCAGGGCGCCCGCGGCGATCGGGCCGACGAGCTGGCCCAGTGACGCGCCGATCGTGAAGTGGCCGAATTTGCGGTCCTGTTCGTCGGGCCCGGACTGCCGGGCCACGATCGACTGGGCGCCGATGACGAAGCAGAGGTGGCCAAGGCCCATCACGCCGCTCCACGCGGCCATCCAGGCGAGGGAGCCCGCGGTGCCGCTCAGCGCGCAGCCGCCGGCGATCAGCACGACGCCGGCCGGAAGGAGCGGAGCGCAGCGGCCGTGGTCCGTGCGGCGGCCGAGCGGAACCGCCGCGAACAGCGGGAGCAGGGCGTAGACGCCCGCGACGACGCCGACCGCCCGCTCGTCGGCGCCGAGCGCGAGGGCCCGGTAGGAGACGGCGGGCCGCGCCATCGACACCGCCCCCTGCGCGAAGCTGAAGGCGATGACGAGGCGCAGCAGCCAGGTCCGGCTCATCCGGTCACACGATCCCGAACAGCAGGCCCGCGCCGAGGACCGCCAGGGCGGTCAGCGCGGCCCACTTCACGGTGAACTTGGTGTGGTCGCCGAACTCGACCTTGGCCATGCCGACGAGGACGTACACGGCGGGCACCAGCGGGCTCGACATGTGCAGGGGCTGGCCGACGAGGGAGGCGCGGGCGATCTCCAGGGTGGAGACGCCGTGCGCGTTCCCCGCCTCGGCGAGGACCGGCACGATGCCGAAGTAGAAGCCGTCGTTCGACATGAAGTACGTGAACGGGATGGAGAGCACGCCCGTGACCAGGGCCATGTGCGGGCCCATCCAGTCGGGGATGCCGCCGACGACCCACTTCGCCATGTGGTCGACCATGCCGGTGCCCTGCAGGACGCCGGTGAAGACGGCGGCGGCGAAGACCATGCCGGAGACGTTGAGGACGTTCTCGGCGTGCGCGCCGATGCGGGCCTTCTGGTCGGCCATGTGCGGGAAGTTGACGGAGAGGGCGAGCGCGGCGCCGAGCATGAACAGCACCGGGATCGGCAGCCATTCCATGATCATGGCGGTCAGCAGCACGACCGTGAGCAGTGCGTTGAACCAGTACAGCTTCGGGCGCAGGGTGGCGCGGTCCGGGTCGAGGCCGGAGAAGGTCTCGCCGTCCTCGTTCTCGTACGAGGAGGCGGCGTGGTCGCCCCCGCCGGTGGCCGCCCTGCCGCCGCCGGAGCCGCTGCCGCCTCCGGCACCGACCAGGACCTTCTCGTCGGCGGTCTCGGTGACGGTCTCGGCGTCGTCGACCAGGGTGTCCAGCGAGAGATAGCCGAGCCGCTTGCGCTCGCGGCGGCCGAGGAGGTACGCGAGGGCGAGGACGAAGAGCAGGCCGACGCCGAGCGCCGGGATCATCGGTACGAAGATGTCGCTGGCGTCGACCTTGAGGGCGGTGGCGGCGCGGGCCGTCGGGCCGCCCCAGGGCAGGGTGTTCATGACGCCGTTGGCGGTCGCGGCGACGCCGGTCATCACGATGAGGCTCATCTTGAGGCGCTTGTACAGCGGGTACATCGCCGACACGGTGATCATGAAGGTGGTGGAGCCGTCGCCGTCGAGGGAGACGATCGCGGCGAGCACGGCCGTACCGACGACGATGCGCACCGGGTCGGCCTTCGCGAAGCGCAGGATGCCGCGCACGATCGGGTCGAAGAGGCCGACGTCGATCATCACGCCGAAGTAGACGATCGCGAACATCAGCATGGCGGCGGTGGGCGCCAGGTCACCGATGCCGGCGATGACGTAGTCACCGAGGTGCGCCCCCTTGCCCACCAGGACGCAGAACAGCGCCGGGATGAGCACGAGCGCCGCGATCGGCGACACCTTCTTCATCATGATCAGCACCAGGAAGGTGGCGATCATGCCGAATCCGAGGATGGTCAGCATGGAGTGGGTCCCTCACGTTCGCCCTTGAACTGCCGCCCGGGGGTGGCGGTCAGCGAGACGTTAGGGGCCCGTCGATCGCGTTAACAAGATGTTGACGTGTGAGCAATAAGCGCAAAACTCCAGGTCACGGCTTTGCTCAGGGGTGGGCCCTGACGTCGACGGGGATGCCGTTGAGGACGGCGGTGCCGGAGAGCGGGTCGAGGAGGGTGCCGTCGAGGAGCTGGTTGACGTTGACGCCGGGGGTCCGCGCGGCGACGCCGAGGCGGGTGCCGGGCCGGTCGTGGCCCCAGCCGTGCGGCAGGCTGACGACGCCGGGCCGCACCTCGTCGGTGACCTCGACGGGGACGCGGACCTCTCCCCCGGCGGCCACGACGAGCGCGTCGGCTCCGTCGGCGAGGCCGAGCCGGGCCGCGTCGTCGGGATGCAGGTGCAGGGTGCACCGGTTGGTGCCGCCGACGAGGGCGGGGATGTTGTGCATCCAGCTGTTGTTGGAGCGCAGATGGCGCCGCCCGACGAGCACGAGGTCCTCGGCGGGTGCGTGGAGCGCGCGGCGCAGCCGGGGCAGGTCGTCGGCGATCGGTGCGGGGAGCAGTTCGACGCGGCCGCTGCGGGTCCTGAGGTTGCCGGGCAGCCGCGGCCGCAGCGGGCCCAGGTCGACGCCGTGCGGCTGGTCGACGAGCCGCTCCAGGGTGAGGTCGTAGGGGCCGAGGCGGAGCATCATGTCGAGGCGCCGCTCGGCTCCGGTGGCACCGGTCAGCGAGCGGGCGATCTCCTCGGGGTCGGCGCCGTGGACGGGTGAGTGGGGCGTCGTCACGGCCTTGGCGAGGGTGGTGCGGATGACGAGGTCGTCGACGGCGCCGGCCGGCGCCCCGTGCTGCCCGCCGACGGCGAGGATCAGCCGGGCGTGGATCTCGCACTCGTCCGGCCGCCCGGCGTCGAGCGGGATCGCGGCCGGGCTGTACCGGGCCTGGTTGCGCACGGCGAAGGAGTTGAACGCGAAGTCGTAGTGGGGGCTGCGGGACGGCGGGGGCGGCGGCAGGACGACGTGCGCGTGCCGGGAGGTCTCGTTGAGGTAGGGGTCGACGCTGACCATGAAGTCGAGGGAGGCGAGCGCCTTGTCGAGGCGGTCTCCGTCGGGGGCGGAGAGGACCGGGTTGGCGGCGATGGCGACGACGGCCCGCAGGGCGCCCTCGCCGGGGGTGTCGATCTCCTCCGCGAGCGCCGCGAGCGGCAACTCGCCCTTGGCCTCCGGATGCCGGGACACGCGGCTGGTCCAGCGCCCGAGCGTGAAGCCCTTGCCGGGGCCGGCCGTGGGGCGGGGTGCGGGCACGGTGGCGGACAGCGGGAACAGGGCGCCGCCGGGCCGGTCCAGGTTGCCGGTGAGCACGTTCAGGACGTCGACGAGCCAGCTCGCGTGCGTGCCGAAGGCGACGGTGGTGCTGCCGATGCGGCCGTAGACGGCGGCGGTGGGCGCGGCGGCGAGTTCGCGGGCCAGGGTGCGGATGGTGGCGGCGTCCACGTCGCAGCGCGCGGCGACGGCTTCCGGCGTGAACTCCCGCAGGGCGTGGGCGAGTTCGTCGAGCCCTTCGACATGCTCCGCCAGATGGTCCCCTACGTCGACGAGCTTCTCCTCGAAGAGGGTGCGGGCCATCGCGGCCAGCAGCAGGGCGTCCGTGCCGGGCCGGATGGCGACGTGCCGGTCGGCCAGCCTGGCGGTGCGCGTGCGGCGCGGGTCGACCACGGTGACGGTGCCGCCGCGCCTGCGGATCGCGCGGAGCCTGCCGGGGAAGTCGGGGGCGGTGCACAGGCTGCCGTTGGACTCGAAGGGGTTGGCGCCGAGCAGCAGGAGGTGGTCGGTGCGGTCGAGGTCGGGCACGGGGATGGCGTTCGGGTCGCCGAAGAGGAGCCCGCTGGAGACGTGCTTGGGCATCTGGTCGACGGTGGAGGCGGTGAACAGGGCGCGGGTGCGCAGGGTCTTGAGGAGGACGGGCGGGTAGAGGGCGCCGGCCATGGTGTGCACGTTCGGGTTGCCGAGCACGACGCCGACGACGCCCGGCCCGTACTGTTCGACGAGCGGCGCGATCCCGGCCGCCACGGCGTCGAACGCCTCGTCCCAACTGGCTTCCCGCAGCCGTCCGTCGCGGCGCACGAGCGGCCCGGTGAGCCGGTCGGGGTCGCTGTCGACGGCGCCGAAGGAGGCGCCCTTGGGGCAGATGAACCCCTGACTGAAGACGTCGTCGCGGTCCCCGCGGGCGCCGGTGACCCGGCCCTCCTCCACGGTGACGGTGAGCCCGCAGGTGGCTTCGCACAGGGGGCAGATGCGCAGGGCGGTGCGGGGCATGCGGGTCTCCCAGGGCGACGGCGGCGCGGGCGCGTTGAGCATACCGACCGGTATGCATGAAGGGGAGGGGGTCGGCGGAACCGTTCGCCGGGCGGGGCGGCGGGCCTCAGTCCAGCACGCGCGCCAGATAGGCCCGGAGCAGCTCCCGCGTCTCCCCGATGATCGCCTCGTCGCCCGCCGGGTCCGTCCGGAAGGCGAGGCGGACCAGCGCGTCGGCGGACTCCACGGCGACCAGGAAGGTGCGGCGCAGGGCGGCGTCGGGGGTGTGGCCCAGATGAGGGGCGAGGAGGTCGGTGAGGGTGTCGGCGACGTGGTGGTTGGGGTCGGCGTCGGGGTCGCCGACGGGGATCTGGGTGCCGAAGTCGACGAGGGAGAAGCCGGGCGCGGTGCGCTTCATGGCGAGGTACTCGTCGAGGACGGCGTCCATGGCGCCGCGCCAGTCGTCGGCCGGGATGGCCGCGAGCCGTTCGGCGACGCGCTCGGCGTAGCGCTCCAGGTTGCGCTGGGCCAGCGCGTCGACCATGGCGCGCTTGTTGCTGAAGAAGCGGTAGACGGAGCCGATGGGGACGTCGGCGCGGGTCGCGACGGCCCGGGTGCTGAGATCGTCGTAGCCCGCCTCGTCGAGGAGCTCGGCACAGGCGTCGAGGATCCGGCTCAGCCGCTCGGCGCTGCGCTGCTGAACGGGCGTACGCCGCAGGGGCGTCGGGTGGGGCATGGCGGTCAGCCTAGGGCCTTCCGGCGAGGGGCGAGACCTGCGCGGGGGACGTGGTCTCGGCGCCGGAGGCGGTGAGGTCGGCGGTGGCCTCGACCGGTCTGCCGTCGACGGCCCAGACCGTGTGGTCGTCGGCGTAGAGGCGGGCGGTGAGGTGGTGCGTGCCGCGCGTGACGCGGCCGCCGGGCAGCCGGTAGTCGGCGGCGCGGAGCCGGGCGAGGCGCTTGCCGTCGAGATAGAGCTGGACGTAGCCACGGCCGTGCACGGCGTCGGCCGGGGCGTCCTGGGGGCTGAGGCGGAAGTGGCGTACGCGGATCCGGACGTCCCAGCCGCCGGACGGGGCCGCGTCCGGCTGGACGACGATGCCGATCTCCGGTGCGCCCTCCGCGGGGACCTGCCGGTACCGGCGGCCCTGGTCGTCGGTGCGGTCGAGGACCGTGCCGATCCGCCGCGGCCCTTCGCCGTCGTCCCCGCATCCGGCGAGCCCGGCGAGCAGGGCGCACGTCAGGAGGACGGCGACTGCGCGGGCCTGCGGGCGTCTGGGCATGCTCAGGACAGTAGAGGAACCCTCACGTTCGCGGATCCGTCTCGAGGAGGACGCCTTGGGAGGGACCTCTTGCGCGGGGTCCCGCCGAATCCTACGGTTGAGCATAGGAATCAGGGACGAGGGAGCGCTGATGAGCGGGGACGCACGCAAGACGGCCGAGGGTCTGGCCTATCTGTCCGGTTTCGGGAACGAGCACGGCTCGGAAGCGGTGCCGGGCGCCCTGCCCGAGGGGCGGAACTCCCCGCAGCGCGCCCCGCTCGGCCTGTACGCGGAGCAGCTCAGCGGCACCGCCTTCACCGAGCCCCGCGCGCACAACCGCCGCTCCTGGCTGTACCGGATCCGCCCGTCGGCGGCGCACCCGGAGTTCACCCGCGCGGACAACGGCGCGCTGCGCTCCGCCCCGTTCACCGAGACCGTCGCCGACCCGAACCGGCGCCGCTGGAATCCGCTGCCCGCGCCCGCCCCCGGCACGGACTGGCTGGCCGGCCTGTGGACCCTGGGCGGCAACGGCGACGTGACGCAGCGCGCCGGCATGGCCGTGCACCTCTACCACGCCGATTCCTCCATGACGGACCGGGTGTTCAGCGACGCCGACGGGGAACTGCTGATCGTGCCGGAGCACGGCGGACTGCTGCTGCGCACGGAGTTCGGGCTGCTCGCGGCGGAGCCGGGCGAGGTCGCGCTGATCCCGCGCGGGGTGCGCTTCCGGGTCGAGCTCCTCGGCGACACGGCCCGGGGCTACGTCTGCGAGAACTACGGCGCCCCCTTCCGTCTCCCCGACCTCGGCCCGATCGGCGCCAACGGCCTGGCGAACGCGCGGGACTTCAGGGCGCCGACCGCGGCGTACGAAGAGGTCGAGGGCCCGGTCGAGGTCGTCAACAAGTTCTGCGGCAACCTCTGGACGGCCACCTACGACCACTCCCCGCTCGACGTCGTCGCCTGGCACGGCAACCACGTCCCGTACGTGTACGACCTGCGGCGCTTCAACGTCATCGGGACGATCTCCTACGACCACCCGGACCCGTCGATCTTCACGGTGCTCACGTCGCCGTCGGACACCCCCGGACTCGCGGGCGTGGACTTCGTCGTCTTCGCGCCGCGCTGGCTGGTCGGCGAGGACACGTTCCGGCCGCCGTACTTCCACCGGAACGTGATGAGCGAGTACATGGGGCTCATCGAGGGCGCCTACGACGCGAAGACCGCAGGAAAGGGGGGCTTCGTGCCCGGCGGTGGCTCGCTGCACAACATGATGTCGGCGCACGGCCCCGACCGGGAGACGTTCGACAGGGCGAGCGCCGCCGAGCTCGTGCCGCAACGGGTGGACGACGGGTTGGCGTTCATGTTCGAGACACGCTGGCCGATCATGGCCACCGCCCAGGCGGCCGGAGCGGGTCACTTGCAGCGGGCCTACGACGAGGTGTGGCGGGGCCTGGAACGCCATTTCAGGGTGTGACCGGCTCGCTGTGGAAGGCTGCGGCTTCGCCGCAGCCGCCCGCCCGGTGGAAACGGCAGACGAGAAGGCGCCCCCGCCCAGGCCGCCATTGCATCCCAGCCCCGCGACCGATACGGATAGCCCGTGACGTCATTCGCCCCGGACTCGATCGTCCTGAACCGCAAATTGCCGCTCTGGTATCAGGTGTCGCAGTCCCTGCGCGCCTCCATACTCGGCCGGTCACCGCAGGACCCGCTCCGGCTGCCCACCGAGGAGCAACTCGCGGGCCACTACGGGGTGTCCGTCCTCACCATGCGGCAGGCCCTGAAGGAGCTGGAGGACGAGGGGCTGATCACCCGGCACCGGCGCCGCGGCACGTTCATCGAGCCGACGGCCCAGCAGGGCGCGCCGGTGCGCCTGCTGGGCTCCGTCGACGCGATCGTGGCGCAGCAGTCCGGGATGACGACGGAGCTGCTCGGGCACGGCACGTCACCGGTTCCGGTGGCGTACGCCGAGCTGTTCCCCGGGACCGGGTCCGTCGCGACGTACCACCGGCTGCGCAGCGACGAGAAGACCGGCGAGCCCACGAACCACGCCCGCAACTACATCCGGCCCGAGCTGGGCGAGCAGGTCGACGTGGCGGATCTGGCGCGCTGGCCGATGACGAAGGTGCTGCGGGACGTGGTCGGCGTGCGGATCAGCCGGATCACGGACTCGGTGGAGGCGCGCCTCGCGGACCCGGAGACGGCCCGGCTGCTCCAGGTCCCGCTGCTCAGTCCGATCCTGCACTACACGGGCATCACCTACGACGAGGAGGGGAAGGTGCTCGACGTGGCGGTCATCCACTACCGCGGGGACCGCTTCTCGTTCACGGTGACGCTGGACGCCCACTGACCTCGCGCGCGAGGGACGTAGCATGCCGGGCGTGACGAACGACGGGCCGCTCCTCGACACCTTGCCGCTCCCGGACCTCATGCCGTGGTCCGTGGCGCCCCTGCGCCTGGGCCGCGGCTGGCCCGTCGCGCCGGACGCCGCGTCGCTGAAGGCCCGTTGGGACGCGTTCGTGCGCTCCCCCCAGGACCGGCGCGAGGCGCTGCTCGAACCGTCGCGGTCCCGGACCCTGCACACGGCCGCCGCCCAACTGCCCGGTCAGCGCGCGGGGACGGAGCCGCTGGCGCACGCCGAGGGGGCGTGCCCGGAGCCGGTGCGGGTGCTGCACGGGCCGTTCGACGAGCAGTGGCTGATCCCGGACCAGCGGCTGATCGACGCGGCCCGGCCCGAGCTGTGGCGGGTGGCGGACGAGCGGCAGCTGTTCCTCGTGGAGCAGGGGTACGTGCCCGAGGCCGGCGGTCCCGCGGTGCTCGCCTGCGCCGTCCTGCCCGAGGGCCGCTCCCCCGCCGGACGGCCGGGCCGGATCCGCCCGTTGTACCGCCGCCCCGGCGGCGTCGAGCCCAATGTCGCCCCGGGTCTGCTCATGCACCTGTCGGGCACGTACGGCCAAGAGGTGCGCCCCGAGGACCTGTTGGCCTGGGTGCTGGCGGCGGGCGACCGGGACGCCAAGGGGTGCCGGGTGCCGCTGCCGGCCGACCCGGAGGTCTGGGCGCGGGGCGTCGCACTGGGCCGCCGCGCGCTGTGGCTGCACCGGCGCGGCGTGGGCGCCGACCGGCCCAAGCTGCCCGGCGGGCGCCGCCCCTACGTCCGCGCCCCGCTGCCGGCCCGCCCGGCCGAGCTGCTCTACGACCGCGAGGAGGAGGCCCTTCTCGTCGGCGACGGCCGCATCTCGCCGGTCCCGGCCGCGGCCTGGGACTTCCACGTCAGCGGGGTCCGGGTGCTGGAGCAGTGGTTCGCGCGTCGCACCGCGCCGGCCGAGCCCGGCACCCTGGCGGCGGTGCGCCCGGCGACGTGGCCGCAGCCGTGGACGTCGGAGCTGCTCGAACTCGTCGCGGCGCTGGCCCTGCTGGCGCAACTGGGCCCGCTGCAGGACGAGTTGCGGGCCGGCCTGGGGGATCTGATCGGCCCGGACGAGCTGCGGCGGGCGCGCGTCCTGCCGGTGCCGGAGAGCGCACGCCGCCCGGCGTCGGTCCTGGATCTCCCCGAGGAAGGCCCCGGGGGCCAGTTCGCCCTGCTCTGACAGGGGCGCCCGCGAGGGGCACCGCCGCACGGGCGTGCGGCGCCCCGGTCAGCCATCCTCCGTCGGCGGCGCGACGAACCCGTCCAGCGTGCGCCGCAGCGCCCGCTCGAACACCGCCTCCAGATCGATCGGCCCGGCGTCCTCCGCGAAGGCCGCCGCGAGCCGCGGATAGCGCCCGGACGCCACCTGACCGCCCAAGTAGGCGATCCGCACCGCCTGTTCCTGCTCCTCGCTCCACGGCAGTGAACGGGTGCGCTCGGCGGTGGCGATCTCGTTGGCGACGTAGGTCGTCACCACGCTCGTCACGGAGGCGATCAGCTCCAGCTTCGCTCCGTAGGGCCGCTCCAGCGGGTCCAGGCAGGACAGGCAGTACTCCAGGTACCTGAGCGCGTTCGGGCTGAAGCCGTACACCGGCGACATCAGCCGGGGCATCCACGGATGCCGGTGCATCAGCCCTCTGGCCTGCCGGGCCAGGCCCAGAACGTCCTCGCGCCAGTCCCCGGTCGGCTCCGGATACGTGTACTCCGCGCTGACGGCGTCGACCATCAGCTCGTACAGGTCCTCCTTGCGCGGCACGTAGTTGTAGAGCGACATCGTGCCCATGTCGAGCTCGGCGGCGATCTTCCGCATGGAGACCGCGTCGATGCCCTCTGCGTCGGCCACGCGCACGGCCGCGGCCGCGATGTCGGCCCTGCTGTGCGCGGGCCGGGGGCCTCGTCCGGTGCGCTCGGGGCGCGCCCAGATCACCTCGGGTACGGCCGGTCGGACCGCCATTGATCATCACCTCGCGAACCATCCTAGTTACGTACGACGTACGTAGTGCGCTAGGGTGAGGCCATGACTTCTACGTACGCTGTACTTAGTGAAGGTCTGGAGAAGCGCTTCGGCTCAGGCGCCAAAGCCGTGCACGCGGTGCGTGGCCTCGATCTGGCGGTGCGCGAGGGCACGGTGTGCGGTCTGCTCGGGCCGAACGGGGCGGGGAAGACGACCGCGGTCCGGCTGCTCGCCACGCTGCTGCGCCCGGACGCCGGCACCGCGCGTGTCGCGGGGCACGACATCACGCGCGCCCCGGACGCCGTCCGGCGGAGCATCGGGGTCACGGGGCAGTACGCGTCGGTCGACGGGGACCTGACCGGCCGGGAGAACCTGCGCCTGTTCGCCCGGCTGCTGCGCGCGCCCCGGTCCCGGGCCGACGAGCTGATCGAGCGGTTCGCCCTGGCCGACGCCGCCGACCGGCCGGCGCGCACGTACTCCGGCGGTATGCGCCGCCGCCTCGACCTGGCGTCGAGCCTCATCACCCGGCCCACGGTCCTCTTCCTCGACGAGCCGACGACCGGCCTCGACCCGCACAGCAGGAACGCCATCTGGGACGCGGTGCGTGAGCTGGCCCGGGCGGGCACGACCGTGCTGCTGACCACGCAGTACCTGGAGGAGGCCGACCAGCTGGCGGACGAGATCGTGCTGATCGACGAGGGCCGCGCCGCGCACTCGGGCACGCCGGCCGAACTCAAGGCGCAGATCGGGCACTACGCGGAGGTCGTCGTCCCGGACGACGCGGGCGAGCAGGCGCTGCACGCCGCCGCCGTGGTCCTCGACCAGCTCACCGGAGCGCGGCCCGAGCTGGACGCCGAGCGGCGCACGGTCGGTGCGGTCGTCCTCGACCCGGCCGTCACGCTCCCCCGTGTCGTCCGTGAACTCGACGCGTCCGGCGTCCCGTTGACGGACGTCACCCTGCGCCCGCCGACGCTGGACGAGGTGTTCCTGCGCCTGACCCGCACCCACCACAAGAGCCGGGAGGTCGCCGCATGAGCACCGCGATCCTGTACGACGGCACGGCGATGCTGGGCCGCCATCTCCAGCGGGTCCGGCACGCCCCGGCGATCCTGATCATGACGCAGACGATGCCGATCGTGTTCCTGCTGTTCTTCGGGTACGTCTTCGGCAGCGCGCTGGCCATGCCGGGCGCCGACTACCGGGCCTTCCTGGTGCCGGGCATGCTGGTGGCGACGGCGGCCAACGGCATCATGACCGGCATGTTCACGGCCGCGCAGGACTCGCACCGCGGCGTGATGGACCGGTTCCGCACGCTGCCGATGAGCCGGGCAGCGGTGCCGCTCGGGCAGGCCGTCGCCGATCTCCTGACGACCGCGGTGGGGCTGGTGCCGCTGGTGCTCGTCGGCCTCGCGATGGGGTGGCGGATCGAGGGCGGGGTGCCGGACGCGCTGGCCGCGTTCGGGCTGCTCCTGCTCTTCCGGTTCGCGACGACCTGGGTGGGGATCCTGCTCGGCCTCGCGTCGCAGAGCGAGGAGGCGGCGGGCCAGTTGGGCAGCGCGACGTTCATGCTGCCGCTGCTGTCGAACGCGTACATCCCGACCGACGGGATGCCCGGCTGGGTGCGCACGCTGGCCGAGTGGAACCCGATCAGCGCCGTGTGCACGGCGGTGCGCGATCTGTTCGGCAACGCACCGGTGCCGCACGGTGCCTCGTGGCCGGTGACGCACCCGGTGGCCGGTTCGCTCGCCTGGTGCGCGGTGCTGCTCGCGCTGTGCGTGCCGCTCGCCGTCCGCCGCTACGCACGCGGCGAACGGTGAGCGGGACATCGGCCCCTCAGGTCTGGGGCGCCAGTTCCGGCCCCAGCGAGGAGAACTTCTCCTTCGACACGACCCGCTGCGGCGGCCAGGTGATGTTGTTCGGGGGCCACTTCTGCCCGGTCTTCTTCAGGAACCAGGCCGGCGGTTCGTACATGGGCGGCTCGTAGCCCTCCGGCAGCGCCGTCTTCCACTCGACGCCCTTGGTGCGCTCCTTGAACTCGTCCTTGACGGCCTTGAGCCGGGCGGGCTGGGTGATCAGGTCCATCGCCGTCGCCGCCAGGTACTTGGCGGCGGCCACGACCGCCGCCTGGCCCGGGGCGGCCGCGGCGCAGGACGCGGTGGACCAGGTGTGCATCTTGGTGCCGATCGGGGCGAGCGCCGCGCCCATCGACACGGTCGGCACGTTCCAGCTGATGTCGGCGACATCGGTCGAACCGCCGCCGAGGAAGGCCGGGTTGGGCGGGGTGAGGTCGCCGATCTTGGCGTGCATGCCCTGCTGCGGCAGGCCGAGCGACTCCTGCAGCTCCTTGGCCAGCGTGTGCGCCTCGTCCGGGAATGCGGGCGGTCCGATCTGCCGCATGTTCTCGTGCAGCAGTTCGGCGAAGGACTTGGACGGCAGCTGGTTCCAGCACGCGGAGGTGATCCGGTGCTGCACCTTGGTCTGCGAGGCCTTGGCGGCGGCCTCGGCGACGGCGACGACCTTGTCCAGCAGGACCTGGACGCGGGCCGGGCTGCCCTCGCGGACGTAGTAGGAGATCTCCGCGATCTCCGGGGTCACGTTCGGGATGTCGCCGCCGTTGTTGATGACCCAGTGCAGGCGGCCCGACGGCGCGAGGTTCTCCTCGCGCAGGAACTCCGACATCGTCGCCATCATCACGGCCGCGTCGAGCGCCGACTTGTTGCCGAGCGGGGTGCCGCCGTGGCCCGCGACACCGAGGAAGGTGAAGGTCACGGCGGTCATGGCGGTCGTCGTGCCCCAGCCCGTGGCGTTGGCCGTGGAGGGGTGCCAGTCGAGGAACGCGTCGAGCCCCTTGTACACGCCCCGGCTGACCGCGTACGTCTTGCCGATCAGGGTCTCCTCGGCCGTGGAGCCGAAGAACTTCACGGTGACCGGCAGCTTGTGCTTCTTGGCCGCCTGGGCGACGGCGGCGGCCGCGGCGGCCGCCGCCGTGCCGAGCGCGCTGTGCCCGCAGCCGTGCCCCGGACCGTAGCCGGGGGCGAAGGGGTCGTGGACGTACTCGCGCGGATCGTGGTGCCCGACGCCCTTGTTCTGGGAGAGGCCGGGCAGCGCGTCGTACTCGCCGCTGAAGCCGAGGACCGGTCCGCCGCTGCCGTACGAGAAGGTCGCGGTGAACGCCGTCGGGAAGCCGGCCGTCCCGAACCGCACGTCGAATCCGGCCCGTTCGAGGAACTGCGCCTCGGCGATCGACGACTTCCACTCGCGCAGCGACAGCTCCGCGTTCTCCCAGATCTCGGCATTCAGTCCGGTGATGCGGGAGGTGTTCGAGGTGATCCAGGCGAGGGCGGCGGCCTTGCCCGGGCTGTCCTCGGCGAGACCTTCGGGCGCCCGGTACGCGGCGGGGGCCTCGTCCGCGCTCTCGGACGCCGCGGCCATCGCGGGGTCGGCCTCGGCGGTCATGGCGGCGGCGGTCACTCCGGCCGCGCCGAGCAGCTGCATGATGCGGCGCCGGCTGAGCTGTGGGCCCGACGCCATCAGCGCCGTGTTGTGCTCGTGCTGGTCGTGCAGGTCACACACGCGCACCTCCGGGGGTGAGGTTGGTGTAGCTGTATCGGCCATCGACGATCAGGCGACACACTGGACCCCAGAAGTTGCTCCGTCAACATCCTTGCATGACAGGGGTGTTACGGCGATCACGCGAGCCCCGCACGGAACCGGAAAGGCCCGCACCCGACTCCCCCGCCGGGACGCCCGCCGCATGCCGTGGGGATGACGGTCGCGAAGATGCGCAGCGGTACGCCGGACGGCGCGGAGGTCGGATACGGGCCTGAGCCCTTGCTGGACGGGCGGCCGGTCTAGTGGCCGCCGAACAGCGAGCGGCGCAGCCGTCGCAGAGGTGCGAACAGCGAGACCCGCCGCACGCGTGCGCCCCTGCCGCTGCGCTCGTGCGCGGCGTCACGCGCGGTCAGCTCACGCATCAGTGTCGTCGCCTCGACCGTCTCGCGCTGCGGGACGGCAGGGCCGCCGAGCACCGAGAGATGGCGGTCGAGCCGCGAACTGGTCGCGCTGCTCCCGCAGGTGATCGCAGGCACACGAGGCCTGCTGCGCACTGTTATCTGTTCCATGTCACTCCCCACCCGTACGAGGGCACCCGGCCCGGGCAGGTTAACCCTATCGCCCCAGCGCGACACTCGTGTATCCCGGTCCGGGGATTCACGTACCCCGTAGGGAGGTTGACGTACCCCTGATGGTTACTCTCCGAATCCAACTGATTCCAGGGCGAGTTAGACAAGCGGGGCACTTGTGGGGCGCGCGGAGCCGCCGTCCGGCTCGGTCGTGACAGCGAGTGAGGAAGCCGTCGAGGTCAAGCCGGAGGCGACCATGGGCGTGTCGGGGCCCTGGTCGGGCAGCACGGCGAGGGAACGCGGCGGTGCCGAGGCGGACATCAGCCAGAGCTGGTGGTCGCTGCCGCGCGGCGGGGCGGGGAGATCCGTGACGGTGATCACGGCGCTGCGGCGCTCGGCCGAGGCGACGACGGACAGCCCGTCGGCGCGCGCCGCGCGGGCGTCCGGCGCGGCGAGAACGTGGGCGATCTCACGTGCCGCGGACCGCTCCGCGTCGAGCCTGTCCTGAGTGCGGGTCAGTTCGGCCCCGAGCAGCGCCGCCGCGACGAGCGCGAGCACGGCGGCGCCCGCGGCGAGCGGCACGAGGAGGGCGCGGCGCGGCCGGGCCACCGGGGCCGACCGTGCGGGGGCCGGTTCCTGTTCCAGGACGCGTGCGGCGGCCAGGACGCGGTCGCGCAGGCCGGGCGGGGCCGGGGCCGCACTCGCGCGGGCGAGCCGCAGGGCGCCGGCGGCGTGCTCCCGCACCTCGGCGGAGCAGGGCTCGCAGCGGGCCAGATGCCGTTCGAAGCGGGCGAGTTCGCGCGGGGCGAGCGCGTCGAGGGCGTACGGGGCCGCCAGTGAGTGGAGGCCACGCGGCCGGAAGGGGCGGCTCACGCCGCGGCCCCTTCCAGGCAGGCGCGCAGGCGCAGCAGCCCGTCGCGCATCCGGGTCTTGACGGTGCCGAGCGGCACGGACAGACGGCGGGCGACCTCGGTGTAGGTGTAGCCGTCGTAGTAGGCGAGGGTGACGGCCTGGCGCTGGAGGTCGGTGAGGCGGCCGAGGCAGCGGCGCACCCAGTCCCGCTCGAGGCGGCTCTCGACCTCCTCGGCGACCTGGTCGAAGGCGGGGGTGTCCGCGCGTCGGGCGACGCGCTGCTCGCGCTCCCCCGCGGCGCGCACGCTGCGCACCCGGTCGACGGCCCTGCGGTGGGCGAGCGTGAGGACCCAGGAGAGGGCGGCGCCGCGGGCGGGGTCGTAGCGGCCGGCGGTGCGCCACAGTTCGAGGAGCACCTCCTGCGTCACCTCCTCGGACTGCGCGGGGTCGCGCAGCACCCGCCGTACGAGCCCGAACACGGGGCCCGACACCTTCTCGTACAGCTCCTCGAAGGCGCGGTGGTCGCCGCGTCCGACCCGGACGAGCAGTTCGTCGGTGGTGTCCACCCCGTCCATGCGGTCCCCCATCGTTCCCGTCCGCGCACACAGTCTGCCGCCGGAGGTGGTTCGGAGGCAGGGGTACGGGCGGATGGGTGCGGCTCGCCGGAATCCCGGACCAATCCGTCGCGCCCCCGGTCCCGAATGGCCGTCGAGAGGCTCGCGCGGTGCGGGCGCCGAGTACGGAGGATCGGACGCGATGAAGTCAACTACCGCGAATCGCCGGGGAGTTCGTTCCCTGGCCGCGCTCGTCACCGGCGCCCTGGCCGCAGGGGGGCTGGCGGCCGCCGGGTCGACCGCACTGCGGCCCGGGACGGCCCACGCCTCCAGTCACCGGGAGGCCCCGTTGATCTCGGGGGACCCGCAGCACGACAACACGGACGTGTACGCGTTCGTCAGCCCCGACAGGCCGGACACGACGACGCTCGTCGCGAACTGGCTGCCGTTCGAGGAACCCGCGGGCGGACCGAACTTCTATCCGTTCGCCGAGGAGTCCCAGCACGACATCCACATCGACAGCGACGGCGACGGGCAGGGCGATCTGATCTACCGCTGGACGTTCGACACCCGGACGAAGAACGGCGACACGTTCCTCTACAACACGGGCCCGGTCACCGGCCTCGACGACCCGGACCTCAACGTCACGCAGACCTACGCCATCGACCTCCTGAAGCTCAAGGACCAGAAGGTGGTGTCCACTTCGAGGGTCGCGCACGACGTGCCGGTCGCGCCGTCGAACGTGGGCAAGGCCTCGATGCCGGACTACAAGACGCTGCGCGACCAGGCGATACGCCCGGTCAAGGGCGGCGGCACCGCGTTCGCCGGGCAGGCCGACGACCCCTTCTTCCTCGACCTGCGGGTGTTCGACCTGCTCTACGGCGGCAATCTGTCGGAGGTCGGCCGCGACACCCTCGCCGGCTACAACGTCAACACGATCGCGCTCCAGGTCCCGACGGCGTCCCTGCGGCAGTCGGCGCGGCAGCCGGTCATCGGCGTCTGGTCGACGACCCAGCGCAAGAACGCGAAGGGCGGCTGGACCCAGGTGTCCCGGCTCGGCTCGCCGCTGGTCAACGAGCTGGTGATCCCGCAGAAGGACAAGGACGAGTTCAACGCCTCGCACCCGTGGAACGACGCGGACTTCCTGCCCTACGTCACCAAGCCCGAGCTGCCGAGGCTCCTGGAGTCCGTCTACAAGCTGAAGGCCCCGGCCGAGCCCCGCGACGACCTGGTGTCGGTGTTCCTCACCGGCGTGAAGGGCCTGACGCAGCCGCCGGGCGTGCGGCCCGCCGAGATGCTCCGGCTCAACACATCTGTCGAACCGGCGAGTTCGCCCAAGCGGCTCGGTGTGCTCGACGGGGACAACGCAGGGTTCCCGAACGGGCGCCGGCTCACCGACGACGTCGTCGACATCGAACTGCAGGCCGTCGAGGGCGAACTCCTCGGGAACAAGAACGACCTGGGCGACGCGGTGAACACCAACGACCGGAAGTTCGGCGACTCCTTCCCGTACGTGGCACTGCCCGCATCCGGGTCGCGCGGCCCGCTGGCCACGCGGCGCAGCGGCGACGAGACGGGCCGCAGCGCCCTCAACGGCGGTGCCCTGAGCGGGACTTCGACGTCCGACGACGACGGCACCCTGGTGCTCGCGTCGGCCGCGGCCGGGGTCGCGGGCGTGCTGCTCGTCGGGCTCGGGCTCGCGTGGTGGCGGGCACGGGGGCGGCGGCGCACCGCCGGCTGACCCCTCCACATACGGCGCGGTCCGTGTGAGGTCCCCCCGCGGGCCGCGTCTTCCCCTCCTTCGCGGATCACACAGAAAGGCTCGGTCCATGGCTCCGCGCTTGTCAGGACGCACCGCCGTCGCCGCGTGCGCGCTGGCGCTCGCGCTCACCGGGGGCGCGGTGGCGATCGGCGGGAGCGGCGGACAGCCCTCCGCGCCCGCCGCCGTCGCGCCCGCCGCACCGCTGCCGGGCCTCGGCACCGGCGGACTCGACGAGGGCGTGCGCGCGTTGCAGGCCCGGCTGCGCTCCCAGCCCCGGGACTTCGCCGGATGGGCGGCCCTGGGCACGGCGTACGTCGAACAGGCCCGCACCCAGGGCGACCCGTCGCGGTACGCGGAGGCGGACCGGGCCCTGGCCCGCTCCCTGAAGCTGCGCCGCGACGACAACGACGCCGCCCTCGCCGGACGCGCCGCCCTCGCCGCGGCCCGGCACGACTTCCAGGGGGCGCTGCGCGAGTCCCGCCGGGCGCTCGCCGTGAATCCGTACGGCGAGCGCGCCCTGTCCACCCGGATCGACGCGCTCGTCGAGCTGGGCCGGTACGCGGAGGCGGAGCATGCCGCGGACGAGGCGGACGCGCGGCGGCCCGGGGTCCCCGTCCTCACCCGCTTCTCCTACGTACGCGAACTGCGCGGCGACGTGGCCGGGGCGCGGCGCGCGCTGGAGCGGGCCCTCGCCGGGGCGACGGCGCCCGGCGATGTCGCGTACGTCGCGACCTCCCTGGGTCAGCTCGCCTGGCGCCAGGGCGACACCGGCACGGCGCTGCGCCGGTGCGGTCGGGCCTTGCGCGCGGACCCGGGGTACGTGGCGGCGCTGGAGTGCCGGGCGCGGGCACGGGCCGGGCGGGGTGACACGGCCGGCGCGGTGCGGGACCTGCGGGACGTGGTGGCGCGGTACCCGCTGCCGGGCCCGCTGGTCGCGCTCGGCGAACTGTACGAGGCGCGGGGCGAGAGGTCGTCGGCCCGGGAGCAGTACGCGCTGGTGTCGGCGTGGACCGGGCTGGCCCGGGCCAACGGCGTGGACGTCGACCTCGACACGGCGCTCGCCGCGGCGGACCACGGGGACCGGGCCGCCGCGCTGCGGGCCGCGCGGGCCGAGTGGGACCGGCGGCACACCGTGCACACGGCGGACGCGCTGGCGTGGGCGCTGCATGTGAACGGGCGGGACGGCGAGGCCCTGCGCTACGCCCGCATCGCCACGCGGACCGGGTTCCGCGAGGCGTCCTTCTTCTACCACCGCGGCGTGGTCGCGCGCGGTGCGGAGCGGCGGGAGTGGCTGGGCCGTGCGGTGCGGCTGAACCCCGGGTTCTCGCCGGTGGGGGCCGTCGAGGCGCGTCGTCTGCTGCGGGGTGCGTCGTGATGTCGTCGCTCCCGCCTGGGGGCCGAAGGAGGCGTCCGCCGGGGTGGGCCGCCCTCACCCTCGTCGCCGCCCTCACCCTCCTCCTGCTGCTCCCCGCCGCCCCCGAGGCGCACGCCCACCCCCTCGGGAACTTCACCACCAATACGTACGACGGCCTCGTCACGGCCCCCGGCCGGCTCCGCGTCAGCCACGTCGAGGACCTCGCCGAGATCCCCGCGACGCAGACCGGACCGGCCATCGAGCGCTCGGGAACGGCGAGTTGGGCCCGGGAGCGGTGTCTGGCCGCGGTCCGGGACACCCGCCTCCGCGTCGACGGCAGCGGCACGCCCGTCGCGCTGCGCTCCAGCCGCGCCACGTACCGCCCCGGCCAGGCCGGCCTGCGCACCCTCCGCGTGGAGTGCGAGGCGACCGCCCCGCTGCCCCGGGACCGGGACGCCACGGCCGTCTCCTTCCGGGCGCCGCCGCGGCCGGGTCCCGGCTGGCACGAGATCACCGCCCGCGGCGACCGCACCACCCTCAGCCGCAGCGACGTCCCCCGCGTCTCCGTCTCGCAGCGCCTCACCCGCTACCCGCGGGACCTGCTGAACTCGCCGCCGCGGACCACCGCGGCCGCGCTGCGCGTCACCCCCGGTGGACCGGCACTGCGCGACGGCGGACCGGACGGGCCCGCGGCGACGAGCGTGCTGCCGCGCGGCGCCGACCGGTGGACGAGCGCGCTGACCGGGCTCGTCGCCCGGCACGACCTCACTCCGGGGTTCGCCGCGCTCGCGCTGGCCGCCGCCCTCGTGCTGGGCGCCCTGCACGCGCTGGCACCGGGCCACGGCAAGACCCTGATGGCGGCGACGGCGGCCGCCCGCGGCCGGGCCCGGCCGCGCGACGTCCTCCCGCTGGCCGCCTCGGTCACGGTGACGCACACCCTCGGCGTGGTCGCCCTCGGCGCCCTGGTCGTCGGCGGCTCGGCGGCGGCGCCGTCCGTCGTGGCCTGGCTCGGTGTGGCCAGCGGCGTCCTGGTGTCGGCGGCGGGCGTGACGCTCGTCCGCAGGGCCTGGCGCAACAGGAGCCGTCCGCACGGCCCTTCACACCCGCACGGTCACCACCATGACCATGATCACGGCCATGCGCACCACCACCCCTCGGGGCCCGGCCTGCGCGGCGCGCTCTTCCTCGGCTTCGCCGGTGGCCTCGTCCCCAGCCCGTCCGCCGTCGTCGTACTGGTCGGCGCCGCCGCGCTGGGGCAGGCCTGGTTCGGGCTGCTGCTCGTGGTCGCGTACGGGGCCGGGCTCGCGGTCACGCTGACCGCGGCCGGGTTCGTCGTCGTGCGGGCGGGGGCGTTCGCGGCCCGCAGGATCGCCGGGACCCGCACACGCACCCGTCGGGCGGCGCAGCGCCTCGTGCCCTTCGGCTCGGCGTGTGTCGTCCTCGCCCTCGGGTGCGGATTGGTCTTCAAGGGGGCTGCAACGGCGCTCGGTTGAGCTACTTTTGTTCAGACTTGTCTTGCCGCGAATGGGGGCACCCGTGGGTGAGCGTGTGGTCGCGGGGCGGTACCGGCTGTTCGACCCGCTCGGCGAGGGCGGGATGGGCACCGTGTGGCGGGCCCGCGACGAGGTGCTCGGGCGCGAGGTCGCCGTGAAGGAGGTGCGGGCCCCGCACGGGCTGCCGACGGCCGATGTCGAGCGGATGTACGCGCGGCTGGAACGGGAGGCGTGGGCCGCCGCCCGTGTCGCGCACCGGAACGTGGTGACGCTGTACGACGTCGCCACCGAGGACGGCCGGCCGTGGATCGTCATGGAGCTGGTGCGCGGGGTCTCGCTCGCCGACCAGCTCGACGCCGAGGGTCCCGTGTCCCCGCAGCGCGCCGCGCACATCGGCGCCGAGGTCCTGGCCGCGCTGCGCGCCGCGCACGACGCGGGCGTGCTGCACCGCGACGTGAAGCCCGGGAACGTCCTGCTGTCGAACGACGGCCGGATCGTGCTCACCGACTTCGGCATCGCCATGGTCGAGGGCACCCAGGCCCTGACCATGACCGGGGAGGTCATCGGATCGCCCGAGTTCCTCGCTCCGGAGCGGGCGTTGGGGCGTACCCCGGGCCCCGAGTCCGACCTGTGGTCCCTGGGGGTGCTGCTGTACGCGGCCGTGGAGGGGCATTCGCCGTTCCGGCAGGACACACCGCTGAGCACACTGCGGGCGGTCGTCGACGAGGAACTGCCGCCGCCGCGCCGGGCGGGGGCGCTCACGCCGGTCATCGAGGGCCTGCTGCGCAAGGATCCGGCCGAGCGGACCTCCGCGGCGGACGCGGAGCGCGACCTGCGGGTCATCGGCGCGGGCGGGACCCTGCGCGGGGGCCCGGTGCAGGCGTCGCCCACGGCGGGCATGCCGACGGTGACCTCGCTGCGGCGGCCGACGCTCCCGCCGCCCGGGCCGGTCGCGGCACCGCTCGGCGCCGGGGCGGCGACCACCGCGACGACGGACACCGCCGACACGGCTCAGCGCTCCGCGCGGCGCGCCTCGCTCGCCCTCATGTCCGGCATCGTGGTCCTGCTGCTCGCCATCGGCGGCCTCACGTACGCGCTGGTCAACCGGGACGACGGCGGCGGAGGGACCGGCGGGGGCACGTCGGACGGGGGCGGCAGCGGCGGCTCCGGCGGGGGCGGTTCGAGCGGCGGCGGGAGCTCCGGCGGCGGCTCGGGCGGCGGCAGCTCCGGTTCCGCCGACGGCAGCGGCGGCTCGGGTGGCGGCACCAGCGGTTCCGGCGGGAGCAGTTCGAGCGGGAGCGGCGCGAGCGGGGGCGGGCACACCACGACCCCGGCCCAGTCCGTGCGGGTCAGCGTCAGCGCGGTGCGGGACAGCTACTCCGGGGCGTGTCCGCCACCGGCGGCGCAGGCACCGGCGTTCGCGGCGACGATCACGGTGGGGCGCACTCCGGCCGTGGTCGAGTACCGGTGGGTCACGAAGAGCGGGGAGCCGTCGGAGCCGGGCTGGAAGACCTTGCGTCTCGGCTCGGGCGACGCGCGGAGCCGTACGGTCGACACCACGGAGACGGCGTACGAGGTGGGCGGGACGCTGCGCAACCAGATCGGC
Organism: Streptomyces sp. YJ-C3; assembly: GCF_053891275.1. NCBI lineage: Bacteria > Bacillati > Actinomycetota > Actinomycetes > Kitasatosporales > Streptomycetaceae > Streptomyces > Streptomyces sp. YJ-C3. Next base: position 6,361,201 of record NZ_CM132685.1, read on the forward strand.
GTCGAGGTACGCAGCCCGGTCGCCGCCACCTCCAACTATGTTGCCTATTCCGTCACTTGTGAGGTGGTGACCCCGTCGACCGGAGCCACCACCGGTTCACCCGGTTACTAGGGCGCGCGCACGGATCTCAGGCAGCGGACGTGAGCACGGGCAGGTAGCCGCCCGACTGTCCCGCGGCGGTCGGGTGGTAGGACTCGCCGATGTTCGTCCAGTTCACGCTGTGCAGCCAGGAGCTGCCGGAGCAGATCTCGTGGCCGCTGAATTTGGCGGCCACGTCGCCGAAGGTGAAGCCGTGGTCGGCGGCGCGCTTGGCGGTGGTGGAGTTGAGCAGGTCGGCGGCCGAGTTGATCGCCGAGCGCTCCGCCTCGGACAGGCCCGCGATGCAGGACCCGCCGAGCTTGTAGAAGCGGGGGTAGCCGAGCACCACCACGTGGGCGGCCGGGGCCTTCGCGGTGATCGCCGAGTACACCTTGTCGAGGTTGCCGGGCAGGGTCGACGTGACGTACGAGCGCGCCTGGTTGACGCGGTTGATGCAGGTGGACTCGGACTGCAGGACACAGGTCGTCATGACGTCGGCGAAACCGGCGTCGTTGCCTCCGATGCTGATGGAGACGAGGCCGGTGCCGGAGCCGAGCGGGCCGAGCTGACCGGAGAGAACATCACCCGTACGAGCGCCCGAGCACGCGGTGAAGTTGAAGCTGGAGGGTGAGTGGGCCGCCGCCCACAGGGCCGGATACGCCTTGGTGGAGCGTTTGCAGTCGCCGCTGCCGCTGTCGTAACTGCCGGACCCGACCCCGGAGGAGTACGAGTCACCGAGGGCCACATAGCCGGTGGCGGCGGCACTTCCGGCCGCCTGCGCGGCCGTCGCCCCGGTGAGGGCGGCGGTCGCGGCGAAGAGGAACGAGGTCACGTATGCCGCAAGTCGGAAACGTCTCATGGAACCTCCCTTAGCAGGATTTCTGCCACAACTGTGGTAGCACGTCACACAGTTACCGGGAAGTACCTTTGACGGACATTCGTCGATCGTTCAATTGCAGGTACATGTCAGGGTTATGACATACCCTCAATTTCCTTGAGCTACGCCCGTAGACACCGGGAGTCTGCTGATCGGGCCGGGAACGGAACACCGCACTCCCACGGCCCGTGCGCGCCACCCAGCGCGCACCCCCCACTGACGTGCGCCGGTCGCCCGGCGCGCGCCGCCCATGAGGAGGACTCCCTCGTAATGGCACTCTCCAAAGCACTCGTGACTGCGGCCGCTTCCACCGCGGCGGCCGTCGGCCTGCTCGGCTCGCTGACCGCCCTGCCCGCCCAGGCCGCCGCCCCGGCCACGGGCAAGGTCCTCACGGCGGGCTCCGCCGAGGCGGTCAAGGGCAGCTACATCGTCACGCTTCGGAAGCCCGCGCAGAGCCCGGCCGGCGTCACGGCGGCCTCGGCCGACGGCAAGGACCTGATATCCGGGTACGGCGGCACGGTGAGGAAGACCTTCCGCACCGCCCTCAACGGCTACTCCGTCAGCGGTCTGTCGGCGGCCGAGGCCGGCAGACTCGCGGCCGACCCGGCCGTCGCCTCCGTCGAGCAGAACCAGCGCGTGCACGTGGACGCCACCCAGTCCGGCGCGCCCTGGGGCCTGGACCGCATCGACCAGAGCGCCCTGCCGCTGTCCGGCACGTACACCTACCCGGACTCGGCGGGCAGCGGCGTGACGGCGTACGTCATCGACACGGGCGTACGGATCACGCACTCCCAGATCAGCGGGCGCGCCTCGAACGGCTACGACGCCGTCGACGGGGACAACGTCGCCCAGGACGGCAACGGCCACGGCACCCATGTGGCCACCACCATCGCGGGCACCACCTACGGCGTCGCCAAGAAGGCGAAGATCGTGGCGGTGCGCGTGCTCGACAACAACGGATCGGGCACGACCGCGGGCGTCATCGCCGGCATCGACTGGGTCACCAAGAACCACAGCGGACCGTCCGTCGCCAATCTGTCGCTCGGCGGCGGCACCAGCACCACCCTCGACACGGCGGTGCGCAACTCCATCGCCAGTGGCGTCACGTACGCGATCGCGGCCGGCAACTCCGGTGCCAACGCGTCCACCTCGTCGCCCGCCCGCGTCACCGAGGCCATCACCGTCGGTGCCACGAGCAACACCGACGCGAAGGCCTCGTGGTCCAACTACGGCTCCGTGCTCGACCTGTTCGCGCCCGGCGTCTCGATCACCGCGGGCTGGAACACCAGCGACACCGCGACCAACACCATCTCCGGCACGTCGATGGCCACACCGCACGTCGCGGGCGCGGCCGCGGTCTATCTGGCGGGCCACACCAGTGCCACGCCCGCCCAGGTCGCCGCGGCGCTGGTGAACGGCGCCACCTCGGGCGTCGTCACCAGCCCGGGCTCCGGATCGCCGAACAAGCTGCTGAAGATCGTCCAGTAGTCGCGGCTGAGGATCCGTCAACTGAACTATGACGTAAGGGAGTTCCCCGGAGGCATCCGACGCCTTTGGGGAACTCCGCACATACCCGCCGCATCTTGACGCCGCCCCCGCCGCTGCGCGACATTGAAGCCCGGCATCCGGCGCGTCGGGGGGCAAAGTCGCCAATGCAGACCATAGGGATCAAGCAACCGTCGTCCGACGGTGCGGGGGAAGCACCGTCCGGCAGAGACGCGCTGCACCTGCTCGCGGGAGCGGGCGTCGTCGCGGGAGGCGCGGGCCTCGTCCTGGCGCTCTCGGGCGCGCAATCACCGCTGCGTGGACCGCTCGCGCTCTTCTTCCTGCTCGCCGCGCCCGGCGCCGCGTTCGCCGCGGCCCTGCGCGGCTTCGACCCATGGGCCCGATGTCTCGTTTCCGCCGCCGGCGCGATCGCCGTGGTGATGCTCGTGGCCCAGGGCATGCTCGCGACCCATCACTGGTCGGTCGACGGCGGGGTGATCGCCGTGGGGGCGTCGAGCGCCCTCGCCTTCCTCCTTCAATGGAGTTTCCGATTCCGTAAACGAATGGGCAAATTCCACTAGAGGGACAGCAGTTCAGGTAAAGGTCAAAACAACAAAAACGTGAGGCCTCGTTCCAGGTCTTGCCATACAGTCTCAATCATCAATACCGTCTTACATCCACCCGCATCGGTCCATCACGCAATGCGATCTAGGGGAGGGCTCAAGGTCGCGACGGTCCGGCGCGGGGCGCGGTAGGGGGGTGCCGTGCTCGGTGAGCCGCTCATCTCAGCTGTGTGGGTCGTCGAGTCGCGTGCCGCGCGACCGGTCCAACCAACCGGTGTGTTTTGCCAGCTCACCCGGCGTGCGCGGAGAGTCGTTCCGCCATGGCCGTAAGTGAGAACCCCCCTTTCGAACCGGACTTCCAGCCGGACCGCCCGGGGGCGGGCGGTCCACCGGACGAGAGGGACCAGACTCATGACCAGTTCCGTTGTGCGCCCGGAGATCCCTGACGGGACCGCTCCGTCGCCGTCGCGCATACCCGCCCAGTACCGGGCTATCTCCACGCACCTGGCCATCGCGCCACGGGTCAGCGTGGTCATTCCCGCCATGAACGAGGCGGAGAATCTTCCCTACGTTTTCAAGACACTGCCGGAATGGATCCACGAAGTCGTTCTCGTGGACGGGAATTCCACCGACGACACCGTCGAGGTCGCCCGCGATCTGTGGCCCGAGGTCGTCGTCGTGCCGCAGAGCGGGAAGGGCAAGGGGGATGCCCTGATCACCGGCTTCGAGGCCTGCTCCGGCGACATCATCGTGATGGTCGACGCGGACGGCTCCGCCGACGGCCAGGAGATCGTCTCCTATGTGTCGGCGCTGGTGTCCGGCGCCGACTTCGCCAAGGGCTCGCGGTTCGCCAACGGCGGCGGCACGGACGACATGACGCCGATCCGCAAGCTCGGCAACTGGGCGCTGTGCTCGGTCGTCAACGCCAAGTTCGGGGCGCGCTACACCGACCTGTGCTACGGGTACAACGCGTTCTGGCGGCACTGCCTCGACGAGATCGACCTCGACTGCACCGGGTTCGAGGTGGAGACCCTGATGAACATCCGGGTCGTCAAGGCGGGCCTGCGGGTCCAGGAGATCCCGAGCCACGAGTACCTCCGCATCCACGGCGCCAGCAATCTGCGCGCCGTGCGGGACGGGCTGCGCGTGCTGAAGGTGATCCTCAAGGAGCGGTCGAACCGCCGGGCCCTGCGCCGGCGCCCCGCTCCGGGTCAGCTCAACCTGGCCCGGGGGGAAGGGTCTTGACCGACAGTCATGGGACGAGGTCGCGGGGCGCCGCCCCGGACCCCGCTCCTCCCCCGCCGCGGAGGTCTGATCCGCCGACCGTCTCCGTCGTCATCTGTGTGTACACCGAGGACCGCTGGACCGACATCCTCGCCGCCGTCGACTCCGTCCGCGCCCAGTCGTACCCGGCGCTGGAGACCCTGCTCGTCGTCGATCACAACCAGGCGCTGCTCGACCGCCTCGTCAAGGAGTACAAGGAGACGGCAGGCGTCCGGGTGCTGGCGAACGCGGGGCCGCGCGGCCTGTCCGCCGGGCGCAACACCGGCATCGCCGTCTCGGCCGGGGAGATCGTCGCGTTCCTCGACGACGACGCGGTGGCCGAGCGGCACTGGCTGCGGCATTTCGCCGACGGGTACAGCGACCCGCGGGTCATGGCGGTCGGCGGGCGCACCGAGCCCATCTGGGCGTCGGGGCGCCGGCCGGTCTGGTTCCCCGAGGAGTTCGACTGGGTCGTGGGCTGCACCTACAAGGGGCTGCCGCGCGGCAAGGTCGAGGTGCGCAACGTGCTGGGCGGCAACGCGTCGTTCCGGCGCACCGCCTTCGACGCGGCGGGCGGCTTCGCCACGGGGATCGGCCGGGACGGCGACAAGCGCCCGCTGGGCTGCGAGGAGACGGAACTGTGCATCCGTCTCAGCCGGGCAAGACCGGACGCGGTGCTGCTGATCGACGACCGCGCCGTGATCCATCACCGGGTGCCGGCCGGGCGGGAGCGGTTCGCCTACTTCCGTACGCGGACCTACGCCGAGGGCCTGTCGAAGGCCCTGGTGGCCCGAAGTGTCGGCGCGGACAAGGGACTTGAGTCCGAGCGTGCGTACACCACACGGGTACTGCCGTCCGGTGTGGCCCGCGGGGTGCGCGACTTCGTGCTCGCCCGGCCGGGCGGCGCGGGACGGGCCGGGGCCATCGTGGCCGGAGTTGCGGCGGCGGCCGGTGGGTACGTTCTCGGGAGTTTTCGGGCGCGCAAGGGGGGCGCGAGCTTCTCCGTGGTGGAGATCGGCGGGGACGCCGAGGGGAGAGCGGAAGCGGAGGCGACGGCATGAGTGGGCGGCGGACGGCGGACGGGGCGCCCGTCCCGATCCTGATGTACCACGCGGTCGCCGACGAGCCGAGCCTCGCGACCCGCGGGCTCTCCGTCTCCCCCGGCCAGTTCGCCGAGCAGATGGAGATCCTGGCCGATCACCGGTGCACCCCGCTGACCACCGCCGACCTCGCCGCGATCTGGCGCGGCGGCGGCCGGGTGCTGCCCGACCGGCCCGTCCTGATCACTTTCGACGACGGGTACGAGGGCGTGCACCGCCACGCCCTGCCCGTCCTCGCCAAGCACGGCTTCGCGTCCACTCTGTTCGTCTCGACGGGATGGCTGCGCGGCACGTACGACACCGGCGGCGGGCTCGACACGATGCTCGACTGGGACCAGGTGCGGGCACTGGCCGCGCAGGGCACGGAGATCGGCGGCCACAGCCACACCCATCCGCAGCTTGACCAACTCGATGACGCGGAGCTGGAGTTCGAGCTACGGCGGTGCAAGGAGATCGTCGACGGGGAGCTGGGCGCGCCGCCCGTCTCCTTCGCGTACCCGTACGGTCACTCCGACCGCCGGGTGCGGCAGGCGGTGCGCGCCCGGGGCTTCGCCCAGTCGCTCGCCGTCGGCAACGGTCTCGCCCGCCGCCGTCAGGGCCCCTACGCCCTGGAGCGCGTCACCGTGCGCCGGTCCACCGGCCCCGCCGAGTTCGAGCGGCTGGTCGAGGGCCGCGCGATCGGCCGCACCTTCGCCAAGGACCGTGCCCTCACCAAGGGGTACGCCCTGGTCCGCAGAGCCCGACAGACCCGCCGGAAGGCAATCCGTACCCGTGTCTGACACGACGACCACCGCCGAGGCCGCGTCGGCCACGCCGACGAAAACCACGACCGAGCCGCAGGCACCGCCCGGTCGCAGACTCAGGCTGCCCGGCATGGGCCGCGGCAGGAAGGGCAACAAGGACGCCATGGGGCAGGGGGGCGGTAACCAGCTGTTCCGCAACGCCTATGCGCTGATGCTGAACACCGGCATCTCCGGCGTCCTGGGCGTCGGCTTCTGGCTGGCCGCCGCGCACTACTACTCGGCGGACTCGGTCGGCCAGGGCTCCGCCGCGATCGCGGCGATGAAGTTCCTCGCGGGCCTCACCGCCGTGACGCTGACCGGCGCGCTCGCCCGCTTCATCCCGATCGCCGGACGCGCCACGGGCAGATTCATCTTCCGTACGTACGCGGGCAGTTCGCTCGCCGTCGCGTGCGCGGCGCTGGTCTTCCTGCTCACCCTCGACATGTGGGGTCCGTCCTACCGGTTCCTGCACGGTCCGGTGAACGGGATCGGGTTCATCGCGGCCGTCATGGCCTGGTCGCTGCTCACGCTCCAGGACGGGGTGCTGACGGGGCTGCGCAGCGCGCTGTGGGTGCCCGTCGGCAACACCGTGTTCTCCACGGTGAAGCTGGGCCTGCTCGTGGCGTTCGCCGTGGCCGTACCGACGACCGGCGTGTTCGTGTCGTGGGTCGTCGCGATCGCGTTCTCCGTGGTGCCGCTGGGCTGGCTCGTCTTCCGGCGGCTCGTGCCCCGGCACATCAAGGCCACCGACGGCAAGGCCGATCCGCCGACGCTGCGCGAGATGGGGCGTTTCCTCGCGGGCGACTACACGGGCTCGCTGTTCTCGCTGGCCGTGGTCTATCTCGTGCCCGTGCTCATCGCCTCGCAGGTCAGCTCCGCCGACAACGCGTACTTCTACATCACCACCACGATCGGCGGCACGGTCAATCTGCTGGCGATCAACATGGGTGCGTCGCTGACCGTGGAGGGCTCGCACGACCCGGCGCAGCTCGCCGCGAACACCCGGGCCGCGCTGCGCCGGATGGCCCGCATCATGATCCCGATCTGCGTGCTGCTGTTCGTCCTCGCGCCGTACGTGCTGCACGTGTTCGGGCGGGACTACGCGGAGGCGGCGACGCCGCTGCTGCGCTGGTTCGCGGTCGGCGCGGCGCTGCGCGTGGTCATGGAGACGTACTTCGCGGTGCTGCGCGCGCAGAGCCGGACGTCCGGACTCGCCTGGCTGCAGGGCCTGTTGTGCGTGCTCGTGCTCGGTCTGACGCTGCTGCTCCTGCCCCGGATGGGGCTGACGGGGGCGGGCGTCGCGGAGATCTCGTCGCTGGCCGTGATCGTGGCGATCGCGGCGCCCCGGCTGTGGCGCGTCGTGCGCACCGCTCCCGCCCCGTCGCCGCTCGCCGACGACGCGGCGCCCGACGGCGACCTGGCCGATCTGGGCACCCCGAAGGTACCGGCGGGCCCGGCGGAGAAGCACGGCCCCAAGTGGGCCCTGCGGAACGCGATGGACTCGGACACCCTGCAACTCGCGGTGCAGCTCAACCTGGACCATCAGGAGCGCCGCCCGGACATCCGGCCGGGCCCGGTCACCCCGGCCCGCGGCACGCACCGGCCGACCTGGGCGGTCACGTCGCCGCTGCCGGAGCGCGCTACGGCGTCGCCGGACGAGCCCGCCTCGGCGTCACCGGCGTCACCGGCGTCGCAGGCGTCGAGCGGCGGGCACAGCGAGGGCGGGTCCGGGGGGCCGGGGGCGCGGGACACCGTGCATCTGTCGGCGGGCCGGGTCACCGAGGACCCCGGGCCGGACGAGGGTGTCGACGCGCCGTTCACCACGGAGAAACCGGCGGAGCCCGCGTCCGGTCTCCCCGCGGAGCCGGCCGAAGCCGTCGAACCGGCCGGACCGGGCCGCCGCGGCGCCCGGCTGACCCCGGCCGTCGCCGTCCTGGCGCTGCTGCTGGTCGCGGCGCTCGGCCTGTACTGGGGTCCGGTCCTCGGGATGAGCGACGCGGACCTGGACGAGATGGGCGGGCTCGGCCTGATCTCGGTCCTGTCCCCGGTGACGCTGCTCGGCGCCGCGCTGCTCATCGGCGTCTTCGCGTCCCTGCTCTGGCTCGAACGCCCGCACAAGCGGCTGTTGTTGCTGACGCTGCTCGCGACGGTCGTGTCGCTGCACGCGCTGCCCGCCGTCATCGAGACGGAGCCGCGGTTCGCGACGGCCTGGCAGCACCTGGGCTTCATGGACTACATCGACCGGACCGGCTCGGCGGTCCCCGACCTGGACGCCCGCTGGAGCTGGCCCGGCTTCTTCGCGGCGGCCGCGTTCCTGGCGAAGGCGTGCGGCGTCAGCGATCTCGGCGAGGTCATCCGCTGGTGGCCGCTGGCCATCCAACTCCTCTACCTGGCCCCGATGTTCCTGTTGCTGCGCTCGGTCCGGGCGAGCTGGCGGGCCAAGTGGAGCGGCCTGTGGATCTTCGTGCTGAGCGGCTGGGTGGGCCAGGACTACTTCTCACCGCAGGGCTTCACGTACCTCCTGTACCTGGTGTTCGTGGCCGTCCTGCTCGTGTGGTTCCGGGCGCCGCGCGTGCTGTGGACCAAGCGGCGGCCGGGCGAGACGGAGGTCGCGCCGACGGACCGCCGGCAGCGTGCGGTGCTGCTCGTCGTGCTCGTCGCCCTGTTCTCCGCGACGGTCCCGGCGCACCAGCTCACTCCGTTCGTGATGCTGGGCGTCCTCGCGGTGCTGGTCCTGGTGGGCCGCTGTGAACTGCGCGGTCTGCCCCTGCTGTTCGGCGTCATCGTCGTCGTCTGGCTCGGGTTCCTCGCGGAGCCGTACTGGTCGGGCCACTTCAACGATCTCTTCGGCGGTGTCGGCGGCGTGGGCGGCAATGTCTCGTCCTCCGTCTCCGGCCGGATCCAGGGCGGCAGTTCGACCCACAAGCTCGTCCTGTACACCCGGGTGCTCCTCGCCGGCGGTGTGATGGCGTTCGCCTGCTACGGCTGGTGGCGGCGGCGCGACTGGAAGTACCGCGAGCGGTCACTGGTCGTGCTGACCTTCGTCCCGTTCCTGGGCTTCGGCATGCAGTCGTACGGCGGCGAGATGGCACTGCGGGTCTTCATGTTCGCCCTGCCCGGCGCCGCGCTCCTGGCCGGCCTCGCGCTCTTCCCGCGCACCGGCGCGACCTCGAAGGAGCGCGACCGGGACCGGGTCAGTCTCGCCCCGCTGGCCGCGCTGATGGCGGGGCTGCTGCTGATGGGCGGCTTCCTGGTGGCCCGCTGGGGCAACGAGCCGTTCGAGCGGATCCGGCCCGGCGAGGTCGCGGCGATGGACTACGTCTACGCCCACGACAAGCCGACCGTACGGCTGCTGTGGATGAGCAACGACACCGTCGAGAACGTGACGCCGTCGCTGCCGTGGGGCGCCCGCGACATGGAGCGGGTCCAGTACGTGCCGACGCTGGCTCCCGTCGATCCGGTCCTGGTCGGCGGCCTGGTGAAGGCGCTCAAGAACGCCGGCCCGAACTCGTACCTGATGATCAACAAGAGCCAGGTCGTCTATCTGCAGCTGGACGTCGGCTACTCGAAGACGTGGCAGACCCGGCTCGTCCAGAACCTCGACGGGCGGCGGGAGCTGAAGAAGGTCTACGTCAACGAGGACGTGACCATGTACCAGCTGCGCACGGAGCCGTCCGGCGCGGTCGAGAAGGCCGACCCGGGCCCGGTCGGCCCCCAGATCACCTGGACGCCGTGGTCGGTGGTGGGCGGCCTCGCCGCGCTCGCCCTGATCGTGCTGCTGACGGCGCGCGAGGTGGTCCGGGTGGCGGCGCGTCCGAGTGTGCGTCGACTGCGCTGGCTGCAGAGCACGTTCTGGTTCTCGCTGCCGCTGCTCGCGGTGGTCCTGGCGTCGCTGATCCAGCGGTTCCTCACGATGGGCCTGCGGTAGGCCGGTCCGGCGGTGGGGCCGGACGCCTCACCGCCGCAGCGGTTGTGCGGCCGGACGCCTCACCGCCGCAGCCACTTCACCTCGTACCCCTGCATCTGGAACCGTCTGCCGTCGACCTTCGCGCTGATGGCCCGGTTCAGGGTGTTCACCACCAGGACGGCTTTGTCGTCGGCGAGGACCCGCACGTTGGGCCGGTCGTCGGCGGCGACCTTCACGCTCTCGTACCTCGTCCCCGGTCCGAACTCCTCGTTGAACCGCGACACCAGGTCGTACATGGGAAGCGGTCCGCCCCCGGAGGCGCGGTCCGTGGGCCGCCACATGCATCCGGCGCACGAACCGCCCTTCTCCGTCTCGGGGTTCCAGTAGAACCCGGAGACGGCGCCGCCCTTGGCCATGGCCATCAGGCCGGCCGCCTGGACGGCGACGCGGTGCGGCTCGCTCCAGCCCTTGCGGTCGTCGTTGCTGTCGGCGGGTTCCACGTAGTACTCGGCCCACCACAGCGGCAGGTTCCCGGTCTCCCGCTCGATCCACTTGCCGACCGCCGTGAACTTGTCGGTGGCCGCGAACTCGTCGGGCAGCATCTCGTCGTCGTTCGTGTAGCTGGAGCCGTCGACGACGACGAAGTCGGCGCCCGCCTTGTTCTTGTTCCAGTAGTCGAAGGCGTCGACGATCCGCCGGTCCATGCGCCCCCAGGCGCCCTTCGCGACGTCGGACGTGCCCTCGGTCTGCTTCGGGCTGAGGCTGTCCATCACCAGGTAGGGGCCGCCGACCTTGATGTCCTTGTCGACCTTCTTCAGCGCTCTGTGGACCAGGTTGTAGAGCTTGGTGTAGCCCTCGTAGTCCCAGCGGTCCTCGTCGTCGTTCCAGAAGCCCTTGAACTCGTTCCACACGATGAAGTGCCGTACGTCGGGGTAGCGCTTGGCGACCGTGGCCGCGAGGTTCGCGTAGTCCTGGAAGTGCTCGGGGTCGGGAGCCTTCTCCAGATTCGACTGGCTCCAGTTCGTGTGGTCGACGCCGGATCTGCCGCCCTTCATCCAGTCCGGCGCGCAGCACAACGTCATCACCGGAGTGCCGCCGGAGTTGCGGATGAAGGCCATCCGGCTGTCCAGCGCATCGAAGTCGTATCTCCCCTTCACCGGCTCGGGGTTGTCCGCTCCCCAGCCCATGATGGCCTCGTTCTGCGGCAGCGGCCGTTCACCGAGCAGCTTCTGGGCGCGCTCGGTGGCCGCGCCGGAGCCCTCGTCGGCGGAGTGCTCGGTGTGGGTGAAGCCCCATCCGACCGCGGGGCCCGTCGCGGAGGGCACGGCCGGCGTGCCGTACACCTTGTCGCCGTCGGGCGTGGTGCCCGCGATGCTGCCCTGGTTGTCAGGAAGGGTGCTGATCACCGTCAGCACCAGAGCCAGAGCGGCCGCCCCCACGCCGAGCAGAGCGGCGAGCCGCCACCGCCCTACCCCCGAATTCCACTCATGACGTCCCATCAAGGGCAAGGGTAACGAGACCAGTTGACGGAGGAACAGGCTCCGTTGCCACAGGATCGTCACAGGCCGCCCGCGGACGCCGCCCCCGGGTGCGATCGTCACGCCGGTGCGTGCGTCGTGCCGCGGTGCGCCTGTGACGCGCTGCGCAATTCCCGTGCGAGCGGGCCGTTCGTGCCGGATCATGGCGGCATGTCTGCGAACCCATTCGACGCGCTCCCGGTCAGGCTGGGCGTCGACGACAGCGACTCGCCCGCCGATGTCGTCGACGCGCTGTTCCTCGGCCGCTTCGCCACGGGCGAGCAGCCCCACTCGCACGCGGTGAACATCGACCGGGTCCGGTCCGGGGTCACGCTGCTCCCGCCGGACGCCCGCATCCTGCGCTCCGCGCGCGACGACGACCGCAGCGCGACGCTCGCCGAGGGCGACGGCTGGACCCTGCTGATCTCCCGGTGGAACCGCGGCGCGGACGTCACCGTGACGGCGACGACGCCCGAGCTCGCGGAGAAGGTCCTCGGGCAGGCGACGGACGGCGCGACCGACGAGCCGGAACCGCAGCCGGAGAACGTGACGATGGGGTTCTGGTACGTGTCACCGCGGCGCGGCCCGCACCGCACGACCCGGCAGATCTCGGCGGGCACGTGGGACGAGGTGCGGTCCAACTACACGCAGCCGGTCGCCGAGGCCATGGGCCGGCTGATGAAGACGCGGCCGGACGACATCGCGGGCCGGCTGCTGTTGCTGCACGGCCCGCCGGGCACGGGCAAGACGTCCGCGCTGCGCACGCTGGCCCGCTCCTGGCGCGACTGGTGCCAGGTCGACTGCGTGCTCGACCCCGAGCGGCTGTTCTCCGACGTCGGCTACCTGATGGACATCGCGATCGGCGAGGACGACGGGACGGCGAAGGGCCGCTGGCGGCTGCTGCTCCTGGAGGACTGCGACGAGCTGATCCGCGGCGAGGCGAAGCACACGGCGGGCCAGGCGCTCTCCCGGCTGCTGAACCTGACGGACGGCCTGCTCGGCCAGGGGCGCAACGTCCTGGTGGGCGTCACCACCAACGAGGACCTGGAGCGCCTGCACCCCGCCGTGGTCCGCCCCGGCCGCTGCCTGGCCCGCATCGAGGTGGGTTCGCTGACCCGCCGCGAGGCGCTGGACTGGCTGGGCGAGGACGTGCCCGGCCGGGAGGAGGCCGTCGGCCGCGACGGCGCGACCCTCGCCGAGCTGTACGCGCTGCGCCGGGGCGTCTCCCCGACGGCGGTGCCGGACCAGCGGGGCGGGGCGGACGCGGGACTGTACCTGTAGCCGCCGGACACGGCCTAGGAGTAGGCCGCGCGCACCGCGTCCCGGGCCGCGGCCAGTGCCGCCGCCTCGGACAGGCCGAGGCGGCGGGCCCGTTCGGCGTAGGCCTGCGCGGCGGCCGACGCCTCGCGCTCGGCGGCGTCCCCGGCGGCGGCGACGAACGTGCCGTTGCGCCCGCGCGTCTCGATCACCCCGTCCGCCTCCAGCGCCCGGTACGCCTTGGCCACGGTGTTCGCGGCGAGTCCCAGCTCCTCGGCGAGGCCGCGGACGGTGGGCAGCTTGTAGCCGACGGGCAGGGCACCGGCCCTGGCCTGCTCGGAGATCTGGGCCCGCACCTGCTCGTAGGGTGCGGCGCTGTCGTCAATGCGGATCTTCAGGGTCACGCGCCCGATTGTCCCGCAGCGCCGGAAAATGAGAGGCACCCGGGCGGGGACGGCGCGTAGCGTGCGACGCCATGACCGTGATCGTCCGCGCCCTGCGCCCCGACGACCCGGCGGACACCGGGGCCTTCGCCCGGATCCGCCGCGCCTGTCTGCCGTGCATGCTCGCCACTCCCGCCTCCGTCGCGCACGACGCGGCGCACACTCACCCCGGCGCCCGCTACCTTCAGCTGGTGGCGGTGGCCGACGACGGCGGGCCGATCGGGACGGCGCAGGTCGGTGTCGCGCACGACAGCCCGGAGCCGGGCCAGGGCTACGCCAACGTGTACGTGGACCCGCGGCACGAGGGCCGCGGCGCGGGCAGCCTGTTGCTGCGGACCGCGGAGGAGCACCTCGCTCGGCACGGTGCGACGCGGGTGTACTGCTGGTCCCTGGACGGCCCGCGGAACCTGGCGTGGGCGGCGGCCCGCGGTTACCGCAGGAGCCGCTCGGCGCACTTCCTCCGCCTCGATCTGACGGCGGACGCCCTGCCGCCCCTGCAACCCGCGCCGCCGGGCGTCGAGTTGCGTACGGCGGCGGACTTCGCGGCCGACCCGCGCCCGCTGTTCGCGCTGGACGCGGAGACGGTGGCGGACGAGCCGAGCGACCTCGGGGCCGAACCGGCCGACTACGAGGACTGGTTGACGCACACCTGGCGCCATCCTCTGTTCAGCCCCGGGCTGACGACGGTGGCGGTGGTGGACGGCCGCCCGGCCGCGTTCACGCTGGCCCGTACGGACGGCGAGGGCCGCTACGCGACCGGGATGACCGGCACGGCCCGCGCCTTCCGCGGCCGGGGCCTGGCCAAGCTCGCCAAGAACGACTCGCTGCACCGGGCTCGCGCGGCCGGCTGCGCGGTGGCGTACACGGGCAATGACGCGGGCAACGAGCCGATGCTCGCGATCAACCGATGGTTCGGCTACGAGATCGACGCGACGGAGGTTCGCCATGTCCGCACCCTCGACTCCTGATCCGGTTCCCGGGCCGGTGAAGGTGACGCTCGTCAAGGCGGGCCGCACGAAGATCGGTTATCCGGCGGAGCTGTTGTCGGACGACGGCACGCACATCGCCGTGCGCGCCGCCTGGGCGGGCGAGGGCGTACGGGACTTCGGCTTCGTGCGCTTCGAGCCGGGCGATGTGTTCACGGAGCACTACTGGCGCGACCGCTGGTACGCGGTCAAGGAGGTGCGGGCGGGCGACGGCACGGTGAAGGGCTGGTACTGCGACATCACCCGCCCCGCGGTCCGCGACGGCAGCGGTGACATCGTCTGCGAGGACCTGGATCTCGACCTGTGGGTGTCCGCCGACGGCACGCGGGTGATCCGGCTGGACGAGGACGAGTTCGCGGACAGCGGCCTCGCCGAGCGGGACCCGGCGGCCGCCGCCGCGGCGACGCGGGCCCTGGACGAGCTGGAACTCCTCGCGCAGGGCGAGGAGTTCACTGCGCTGCTGCGCTGAGCGGACCGTGGCCGGTCAGCGCACGGTGGCGACGACCGCGTACCGCTCGTCCGTCACCGGTGCGCCCCACAGGCGCGCGTCCGCCGACAGCGCCTCGTGCCGTACGTCGCCGGCCACGTCCCGCACCAGGCCGGTCAGCCGGGTCGCCGGGATCCCGGTCGGGTCCAGCCGCCCCCACACCCCCTCGACCAGTACGAGCCGTCCCCCGGGCCGCAGCAGCGTCGCCCAGTGGCGCAGGGCGGCCGCCGGGTCCGGCAGGGCCCACAGCACGTGCCGGGCGAGCACCACGTCGTACGAGCCCGTCGGCACCGGCGGTGACGCCGCGTCCCCGAGGAGGAACGCGGCGTCATGGCCGGCCAGCTTGCGGCGGGCCCGCTCCAGCATGTTCGGCGCGAAGTCCACGCCGGTCACGCGGTGTCCGCGCTCGGCCGCGAGGAGCGACAGCGTGCCGGTGCCGCAGCCCAGGTCGAGCACTTCGCCCGGTGCCTCGGGCAGCCAGTCCGCGAGGCGGGCGGCCCAGGCGGCACGGACCTCCGGGTCCCGCATGCCGTGGTCGGGTTCGTCGTCGAATGCGGCCGCCGCCGCATCCCATTCGGCGCTCGCCCGTGAGTACGTCATCCCCTCATCGTGACAACCGCCACTGACAATTGCGCTTCGATGAGCGACCCTCCGGGAACAGGTCTACAACGGCACCACGTTGGATTCCGTGTAGGTACAGGAGGCACGATGCGCCGAGTGACCATGCACAAGCCCACCGGAGCGAGCACCGTCACGCGCCGGCTGCGGGAAGAGGCGGCCGCCGAGCGCGTGCGGGAGCGCCCGGAGGTCCGTAAGGACGTGCGCAAGACGTGGTGGCCGGACGAGTAGGCGGGCGGGTCGCATGAGAGCCAGACGCTCGCGGTAGCGGATGCGGTCGCCGGGGCGCCGCTCGGGCGCTCCGCGGCCTCGTGTCCGTACCGCGGACGGATCAGCTGCCGGGCGAGGTGAACGCGGGCTCCGCGAGCTGCTCCGCCCCGGATTCCGTCACCGGCCCGGCGCTGTCGCGCAGCGTGTACCGGAACGCGTCCAGCAGTGCGTGCCACGAGGCGGTGACGAGGTTGTCGTCGACGCCGACGGTGCGCCAGCGCCGCCGGCCGTCGAAGAAGGTGGCCAGGACCCGGGCGGGGGCGGCGGTGCCGCGCTCGCCGGTGGGGATCCGCACCTGGTAGTCGGTGAGTTCCAGCCCGGCCAGTGCGGGGAAGAGCGTGTCGAGGGCCTGGTGCAGCGCGCGGTCCAGCGCGTTGACCGGTCCGCTGCCCTCGCCCACGGCCACGACCGGCTCGCCGCCGGGGATCCGCAGCCGTACGCGGGCCTCGGTCGCGGCGTCGGCGGAGCCCTGCTCGACGGTGACGCGCCAGTGGTCGACGGCGAACGGCTGTCCGGCGGCCGCCTCCCCGAACAGCACGTCGCGCAGCAGCAGTTCGAAGGAGGCGTCGGCGGATTCGAAGCTGTAGCCCTTGTTCTCCAGTTCCTTGACGCGCGCCGAGGCGCGGGCCACCGGCTCGGAACCGGCCGCCACCGTGTAGCCGAGCTCGCGGGCCTTCAGTTCGACGGACGAGCGGCCGCCCATGTCGGAGACGAGGGTGCGCATCCGGTTGCCCACGACGGCCGGGTCGATGTGCTGGTACAGATCCGGGTCCACCCGGAGCGCCGACGCGTGCAGGCCCGCCTTGTGGGTGAAGGCGGAGGACCCGACGTAGGGGTCGGCCGGCCGGCCCGGGTGGCCGGTGAGCTCACTGATCGCCCGAGCCGTGTCGGCCATCCCGGCGAGCCGCGTGGCCGGCATGGCCTCGATGCCCCGCTTGAGCACGAGGTCGGCGGCGACGGTGAACAGGTTCGCGTTGCCGCACCGTTCGCCGTATCCGTGGGCGGTGCCCTGCACATGGGTCGCGCCCGCGTCGACGGCGGCGAGGGTGTTGGCGACGGCGCAGCCGGTGTCGTCGTGGCAGTGGATGCCGAGCCGGGCGCCGGTCTGCTCCAGTGTGTCGGCCACGGCCGCGTGGATCTGGTCCGGCAGCGAGCCGCCGTTGGTGTCGCACAGCACGACGGCGTCGGCGCCGGCCTCCGCCGCCGCGCGCACGCATTCATGCGCGTAGGCGCGGTTCACGCGGTGGGCGTCGAAGTAGTGCTCGGCGTCGACGAACACCCGCCGGCCCGCGTGGACGAGGTGCCGCACGGTGCTGGAGATCATGGCCAGGTTCTCGGCGAGCGAGGTCCGCAGCGCCCGTTCCACGTGCCGGACATCCGTCTTGGCGACCAGGGTGATCACGGGCGCGCCCGAGGCGAGCAGGGCCTGTACCTGGGGGTCCGTGGCGGCCGCGCCGCCGGGGCGTCGCGTCGCCCCGAATGCGGCCAACTCCGCTGTTTCCAGGGTGAGTTCGGTGCGGGCACGGCGGAAGAACTCGGTGTCCTTGGGTACCGCGCCCGGCCATCCGCCCTCGATGAACCCGACGCCGAAGGCATCCAGGTGGCGCGCGACGGCCAGCTTGTCCTGCACCGTCAGCACCATTCCCTCCTGCTGGGTGCCGTCTCGCAGAGTGGTGTCGTAGAGCTCCACGCCTTGCACTGCCATCACCGTGACCCTCCTGGATAGCTCACTGGGGCGCCACGGTCCGGCAGAGTCCTCAAGAATCGCTTGACCGGTGCCTGTCGGCACCGGCGGAGCGTGTCCGGCGGCTATTTCAGGAGGGACATTTCCACGTCCACATAAAGGGATCCCCCATTGTCCTTTCTGTCTTTCTCCACCTTCAGCAACACATAGTCGTCTTCTGTCGTCTTGACGCAGACGTATTCCCCTGGGCGCAGATTCACCCTTCCCGGTCCCGCTTCCCCGCCGAGGCCCTCTTTGCATTGCCCGGGTGTCGGCGGATCGAGTCCCATGCCCTTGACCCGCGACGGGTGCGCCGTGTCGGACGATCCGGACAGCCTGTGCCCCGTGACCTCAATGTCCTTGAAATCGAGCGCATAGGGCGACCAGAGGGTGTCCACGTCGTAATTGTTGCTGTACAGCCCCACCGTTACGGGATCGCTCCAGGCTCCCGCCGTGAGAGTGGGCGACGAGGACGGAGGAGGCGCGTTGGCGTTTCCGTTGGCCTCCTGATCGGCACCCCCTTTCCCCTTCGGCTCGGAGGTCTGTTTGCCCGGAGGGTCCGGACGGTCGTCGCCGCTCTGCCAGAACGCCGCGATAAGGGCCGCCGCGACGGTGGCCGCCGCGCCGATCAGGGCCGTGACGACGACCCAGAGGGGGCGATGCGAAGGGTCGGACGGCGCAGGATGGTCATCAGGTGTCCCCGCGTCCGGAGGGTTCGGCGGTTCACCGCCCGGATCCTGCTGTGACACTGCGTCCTCCAGCGGCTTTCCACGGCGTGCTGCCGTCTTCGACCGTAGCGACACCGGCGGCGGGTGCGCTGCGGCCGAGAACCGACGATCCACACCATTTCGAGCCGCGGCGTACAGCGCCGCTCACGCCGTCCTGTCCGCGTCGCTCCTTCCGCCCCGCACCACCAGCTTCTTCACCAGCGGCCACGCCACGATGACGAGCACGACCGCGTACACGGTCACGGAGAAGGGCGTGTCGACGAGGCCGCCGACGCTGCCGTCGCTGATCTGGAGGGCGCGGCGCAGTTGTTGTTCGGCGTTCGGGCCGAGGATGACGCCGATGACGGCGGGCAGGACGGGCAGTCCGTAGCGGCGCATGCCGAAGCCGATGAGGCCGATGATCAGCAGGATGACGAGGTCGACGGCCTCGCCGCCGACGGCGTACGCGCCGACCGCCGCGAAGAAGAGGATGCCCGCGTAGAGGTAGGGGCGGGGGATGCGCAGGAGCTTCGCCCAGACCGGGGCCAGCGGCAGGTTCAGGGCCAGGAGCAGCACCATGCCGACGAAGAGGGACGCGATCAGGCCCCAGACCAGCTCCGGTTCGCGTTCGAACAGGAGGGGGCCCGGCTGGATGCCGTACTGCTGGAACGCGGCGAGCATGACGGCGGCGACGGCCGTGGTGGGCAGGCCGAGCGTCAGCATGGAGACGAGGGTGCCGGCCGCCGACGCCGAGGACGCCGACTCGGGTCCCGCGACGCCCTCGATGGCGCCCTTGCCCCACTCGTCCTTGTGCTTCGACAGGCGCTTCTCGGTGACGTAGGAGAGGAAGGTGGGGATCTCGGCGCCGCCCGCGGGGATCGCGCCGAACGGGAAACCGATGAGCGGGCCGCGCAGCCAGGACTTCCAGGTGCGCTTCACGTCGGAGCGGCCGAGCCAGGGGCGGCCGACGGGGATGGCCTCGCCGCTGGTGCGGCGCAGGTGCGCGGCGACCCACAGGGCCTCGCCGATCGCGAAGAGTCCGACGGCGACGATGACGACGTCGACGCCGTCGGCGAGCTGCAACGAGCCGAAGGTGAGGCGTTGTTGGCCGGTCATCTGGTCGAGGCCGACCAGGCCGATGGTGAGGCCGATGAGGAGCGAGGCGAGGCCGCGCACACGGGACGAGCCGAGGACGGACGTCACGGCGATGAACGCGAGGACCATGATGGCGAAGTAGTCGGGCGCGCCGATGTCGACGGCGAGCGAGGCCACCTTGGGCGCGAGCGCGACGAGCAGCACCGTGCCGATCATGCCGCCCGCGAAGTGCCCGATGGCGGCGGCCGCGAGGGCCTGCGCCCCGCGCCCGGACTTCGCCATCGGGTTGCCTTCCATGGCGGCGACGACGGCGGCGCTCTCCCCCGGGGTGTTGAGCAGGATGGAGGTCGTCGAGCCGCCGAACATGGCGCCGTAGTAGATGCCCGCGAACATGATGAACGCGCCGGTGGGTTCGAGTCCGTACGTCACCGGGAGCAGCAGCGCGACGGCCATGGCGGGGCCGATGCCGGGCAGCACGCCGATGGCCGTGCCGAGCAGGACGCCGACGGCGGCCCACAGGAGGTTGATCGGGGTGAGGGCCGTACCGAAGCCGTCCAGAAGGGAGTTGAAGGCATTCATGGCGTCACAGCACTCCCATCAGGGGGCCGCCCGGCAGCGGGACGCCGAGCAGGTTGTTGAAGACGACGAAGGTGAGCAGGGACAGGCCCGCGGCGATCAGGGGGTCGCGCCGCGGGTGGCGGCTGCCGAGCGCGTACGCGGCGCCCCAGAACAGCAGGGCGCCCGCGACCGGGAAGCCGAGCGGTTCGATGAGGACGGCTGTGGCGAGGAAGACGCCGGCGAGCAGCAGTACGGTGCGCCAGTCGGCGGGTTCGGAGAGGTCGATGTCCTCGCCGCCCTCGGCCTCGCCGCGGCCGCCGCGCAGCACGTCGACGGCGAGGAGCACCGCGACGACGAGCAGGCCGGTGCCGACCACGATCGGTACGGTTCTCGGTCCGACGGGTCCGCGCTGGGTCAGGTCGACGTCCATGGTGAGCGCGTCGGTGAGGACGAGCGCGCCGAGCGCCAGCAGCAGGACGCAGACGCCGAGTTCGGAGTGTTCGCGCAGCCAGGACGTCCGGGTCGTGGGGCGGTCCCGGTTTTCGGGGAGGGTCACAGTCCCAGCTCCTTCAGTACGGAGACCACGCGCTTGTCCTGGGCGTCGAGGAACGTCCCGAAGTCGTCGCCGACGAGGAACGCGTCGTCCCAGCCGTTCTTCTTCAGGGACTGCTTCCATTCGTCGGAGGCGTGCAACTTCCTTACGAGGTGGGTGAGTTTGTCGCGCTGGGTGCCGGAGAGGCCGGGCGGGGCGACGATGCCGCGCCAGTTGGTGAAGTCGACGTCGTAGCCGGACTCCTTGAGCGTGGGGCCGTCGAGGCCGGGGACGCGCTCGGGGCCGGTGACGGCGAGGAGGCGCAGTTCGCCGCTCTTGATCTGGTCGAGGTACTCGCCGACGCCGGAGACGCCGAAGGCGACCTTGTTGCCGAGGATGGAGGCGAGGAGTTCGCCGCCGCCGTCGAAGGGGATGTAGTTGACCTTCTTCGGCGCGATGCCGGCGGCGCGCGCCATCAGCATCGGGGCGAGGTGGTCGGGCCCGCCGGGCGAGGAGCCGCCGCCCACCGGGAGCTTGCCGGGGTTCTTCTTCCAGGCGTCGACGAGCTGCCCGATGTCCTTGTACGGGGAGTCCTTGGCGACCACGACGACGTCCGCCTCCTCGGTGAGGCGGGCGATGGGCGTGGTGTCGGCGAGGGTCGTCGGGGCGTGGTTGGAGCGGGCGGCGCCGACCACGCCGAGCCCCATGGACATCGCGAGCTTGCCGTTGCCGTGTTCGCCGACGAGCCGGGTCAGGCCGACGGTGCCGCCGGCGCCGGGCAGGTTGAACACCTCGATGGTGTGGGTGAGTCCGGCGTCCTCGGCGTTCTTCGCGGCGGTGCGCGCCGTGATGTCGTAACCGCCGCCGGGCGTGTTGGGGACCATGAGGCGCAGGCCGGGGATCTGGGTGCCGGTGTCGGCGCCGCTGCCCGTGGTGAGCAGCGGCGGCCCCACCAGGACGAGCAGCGCGGCCCCGAGCAGGGCGAGGGGTGTGCGCAGGCGCACGGGTGCCACCACCTGTCGAGATACGGAGGGTCAGGGGGTTGTGAGGTGGCCCACATGTTGCCTACGCGTTAACGAGCTGTCTCTCTTCCGCGCTTAAGGAACGTTGTGGTCCTTGTGGTCGCGCCCCTACCCTGCGCCAGTGACGAAAGTGCTGGTCGTGGACGACGACTTCATGGTCGCCAAGCTGCACAGTCGGTACGTGTCCGGCCTTGACGGATTCGTGGTGGCCGGGGTGGCGCACAGCGGCGCCGAGGCGTTGCGCGCGGCCGAGGCGGTACGTCCCGATCTGGTGCTCCTCGATGTGTATCTGCCGGACATGGACGGGATCGAGGTGCTGCGGGAGCTGCGGTCGGCGGAGGAGCGGGATCCTTCGCGTGCGCCGGTGGACGCGCTGTTCATCACGGCGGCGCGGGACGCGGAGGTCGTGCGGGCCGCGCTGCGGGCCGGGGCGCTGCACTACCTGATCAAGCCGTTCAACCAGGCGGCGCTGCAGGAGCAGTTGCGGCACGTGGCGGCGCTGCGGGCACGCCTCGACGACCTCGACGAGGCGCGGCAGGAGGACGTCGACCAGATCTTCGGTGCGCGTCCGCCGGGTTCCAGGGAACTCCCGAAGGGCCTCGCCGCGCACACGGCGGATCTCGTCGAGCGCACCCTGCGCGCGCACCCGGAGGGCCTGTCGGCCGCGGAGTGCGCCGAGCGGGCGGGCTCGCTGTCCCGGGTGAGCGCGCGGCGGTACCTGGAGTTCTTCGCGGGGACGGGGCGGGCGCGGGTGTCGCTCCGCTATGGGGGCACGGGGCGGCCGGAGCGCCGTTACCGGTGGGTGGCCTAGGGGCCGGCCGGCGGTTCAGGTCGCGTCCGGGTGGCCCGTGCTGTTCTGTGCCGGATCCCGCGCCCGCGGCCGGATCCGCCGGACAGGCCCCTGGGGCAGGTCGGCTCGGAGGGGGCTGGAGTGCGAGGAACGATCATGAGCGCCGCGGCGGCGCTGGCGGCCGTGCTGGTGGCGACGGTGTGCGTCGCCGACCGGCCGGCCGGTGGCGGCGGGGAGCGGCCGGTGTCCGGGGCCCAGCGGCCGCCGGCCGGAACGCCTTCGGCGCATCCCCGGCCCGGGGACCTGAACGGCGACGGCTACGACGACTTCGCCGTGGAGGCGGGCGACCGCTTGGTGGTGGTGTACGGGTCGGCGGACGGCCTGGATCCCCGGCTGCGTACGGTCGTCGCGACGCCGCCCTCGAAGTGGAGCGAACAGCGGCGGCTGCTGCGCGTCGACCTGGACCACGACGGCTTCACCGATCTGGTGCGGGCCCCGGAGATCAGCCGCCCGGCCGTCCTGTGGGGCGGGCCGCGCGGGCTGAGCGCCCCACGGCCGCTCACCGGTGCGTCCAGGAGCCCGGCGGCCACCGGCGACTTCGACGGGGACGGCAACGCAGATCTGTTCGTCCCGGGCGGGGCCGAGGGTCCGCAGGGCACGGTCTGGTACGGGCCCGTCGGGCGGGACGGCACCCCGGCCCGCCGCCAGGAACTGACCGACGGGCACGCCCGGGACTCGATCCCCGACCGGTTCCTCGCCGGCGACTTCGACGGCGACGGGGCGACCGATCTGGCCCTGTGGTTCGTCTGGACCGACCCGGAGATGGAGGGCGACGGCGACGTCTCCGTCCGGGGCGCGCACTATCTGCGCGGCGGCCCGCGCGGGCTCCGGCTCGTCGAGCGCCGCGAGCAGCCGGACATCGGCCTGGAGGGACAGCCCGGGGACGTGGACGGCGACGGCATCGACGACCTGTACTCGGCGAACTTCGGTGCGTACGAGGGGAAGTTGGGGGCGGGGTACTGGCTCAGCACCCGCTCGGGACCCGAGACCGGCGGGAAGGGAGGCGTGGGCACCGGCTCCCCGCCGGGGCTCGGGGACGCGCCCGACTACGGCGGCATGGGCGGCACGGCCCTCGGCGATGTGACCGGCGACGGCAGGGCGGATCTGGTCACCTCGGCGACCGGTGCCGACGACAACAACGGCGCGGTCTGGCTGATCCCGGATCTGCTCGGGGCGCGGGCCGCGGATATCCGGGCGGTGACCCTCGACAGTCCGGGCGTCCCGGGCAGCAACACGCCCTCCCCCGGCCGCGGTCCGACGCGCAACCGCATCACCGTCGAGGGCCCGCTGCTCGACACCGACGGCGACGGGCACCTGGACGTGGTGTTCAGCGCCTCGGGCTACGTGCGGCGGAACGGACGGGACCCGGACGCGTTCTGGGTACTGCGGGGCACCGACACGGGGATGCGGTACCAGCGGCATTTCACGTCCGAGGACCTCGACCGAGGCAGCGCGCAGCACGTTCTCTGATCACAGCCTGAGCCCGGCCTTAAGTGCGCCATAAAGATCGACTCAGGACGCCCACAGGGGCCGACCGGGGCTGTTTCCCGGGCTAACTTGCATGTCACCGGGGCCCGTTCACCTGACGGAACGGAGCTTCCCCCCACCCCTGTCGTCCCACCGAGGAGTTCCCCCATGCCCGCACGCCGCAAGGTCGCCGCTCTCGCCGCCACCGGCGTCGTCCCGCTCGCCCTGACCGCCCTGTCCGCCTCGCCCGCCGCGGCGCACGGCACGCTCGGCGACCCGGTCAGCCGGGTCGCGGCCTGCTACGCCGAGGGCGCCGAGAGCCCCACGTCGGCGGCGTGCAAGGCGGCGGTCGCGGCGGGCGGCTCGCAGGCCCTGTACGACTGGAACGGCATCCGGGACGGCGAGGCCGGCGGCAAGTCCGAGGAGCGCATCCCCGACGGCAAGCTGTGCTCGGCGAACTCCGACGAGTTCAAGGGCATGGACCTGGCCCGCGCCGACTGGCCGGCCACGAAGGTCTCGGCGGGCTCGTACACCTTCAAGTACAAGGTGACCGCCCCGCACAAGGGCACCTTCAAGCTCTACATGACGAAGCAGGGCTACGACGCGTCGAAGCCGCTGGCCTGGTCGGACCTGGACCTGCAGAACCCGGTGGCGACGAGCACCGACCCGGCGGCCGAGGGCGGCTTCTACACCTTCTCCGGCAAGCTTCCCGAGCGCACCGGCCGCCAGCTGATCTACGGCGTCTGGCAGCGTTCGGACAGCCCGGAGGCGTTCTACTCCTGCTCGGACGTGACGTACGGCGGCAGCTCGTCCGCGGGCGCGGCCCCGGCGGCGTCGGCGCCGTCCGACGAGCAGATCGAGCAGGACGCCGACAAGTCGACGATCGACCACAGCGGCATGGACATGGGCGACGGCTCCGCGACGCACGAGGGCCACGAGTCGGCGGCCCCGGCGGCGCAGGACGCCGGCACCCCCAACGCCCCCGAGGTCAACGGCGGCGGCAGCAAGGAGCTGGCGGGCCAGGACGCTTCGGAGAACCTCGCCGAGACCGGTGGTGACTCCACCACCCCGTACATCGCGATGGGCGGCGCGGCCGCGCTGGCGATCGGCGCGGCGGGCCTGTTCGCCTCGGTGCGGCGCCGCGCGGTGACGGGCGGCCGGCACGGCCGCTGATCCCGCACGCACGACCGGACCGCCGTCTCCCTGCCCTGCGGGAGGCGGCGGTCCTCAACTGCATCCGAGGGAATGTCAGTTGAAGCAGTCGGTCGGGGTGGCGTGCGCGGGGTCGAGGGCGTTGGCGACCTCGTGGTACGCGACGAGGTCGACGGTCCCGATGGTCACGTGCTCGGAGAGGTCGGCGGGGCACAGGTCCTGCACGACGACGTTGCGCACGTCGGGCCCGTCGAGGAACTGGGTCCGGTAGGGGGTGACGACCTCGTCGTACTTGGTGGCGATGACGGTGTAGTGGACGCCGGGCACGGTGTCGCCGCCCGCGTTGAGCTTCTTGACGAAGTCCGATCCGGCGATCTGGTCGGCGAGGGACGGTGTCGCGAGCGTCAGCAGCGGCTCGATGCCCGGGAAGTAGGGCAGGAGTTTGGTGAGTCCGCTCAGGGTGGTGCCGTGGTTGTCGGGCGCGATGCCGACGAGGGCGTTCACCTCGGCGGCGCCGCCGAGGAACTTCAGGTAGTAGCGCGGCATCATGCCGCCCTGTGAGTGCCCGACGAGGTCGACCTTGGCGACGCCGGTGGCGCCGCGCACCTTGTCGACGAAGGCGTCCAGCTGCTCGGCGGACTTGGCGATCGGACCGAGCCCGTTGAAGAGGGGGACGCCGGGCAACTGTCCGTAGTCCAAAGAGAAGACGCAGTACCCGCGCTTGACCAGGTACGGCGCGAGGACGAGCCAGTTGTCGACGGAGTTGCCGAACGTGCCGTGGACGAGGACGACGGGCCTCGGGTGCGCGGCCGACGGCTTGCAGGAGTAGTCGTTCCAGCCGCTGCTCGGCGCGGCGGCCGTGGCGTGGGCTGCGGTGAGGGGGGTCGCGGTGGCGGCGAACAGGGCGGCGGCGACGGTCACGGCGCGCAGTGCCCGCCTCCATCTGTTTCTGGGCAGCATCGTGAATCTCCTCGCGGCTCAAGGGAGTTGCACGGAGCTTGCCGTGCCCATGCCAAGTTACGCGTGAGTAGTAGAGGCGTGAAGTTACGCGTCGGTAAAAATTTCTAGCACGGATTGCGGGTGACAGTCCTGATGGGGTGTCACCAGAGGGGCCGGATGGGCGCGTCGGGCGCCAACGCCCGGCCGCACACCACCCGCAGAAGCGATCTTGGCCCGCGCCCCACGGCGAGCGGGCTCACGCGGCCAGCGAGGCCGGCACGATGACCCCGGCCCCGAACTTCGCCCGGGCCCGGTCGGCCACCGCCTCCAGCACCCGGGCCCGCTCGTCCACCGGGTCGAAGGTCAGCTGCCGGGCGGCCCCTTCGGCCGGCCCGAGCCCCTCCGCCCGCAGGGAGACGCCCCGCACCCTGGCCCGCTGCAGTCCCAGTGCCTCGTACATCCGGTACGCGGCCCCGGCCAGGGAGACGGAGTGGGCGGTCGGCTCGGGGAGCACCCGGCTGCGTACGGTCGAGGACCGGTCGGCGTAGCGCACCGTGAGGGTGAGCGAGCGGCACACCTGCTCCTCGTCGCGCATCCGGGCGCCCAGCTCGTCGGCCACGGCCAGCAGGGCGCGCCGGTGCCGGAACGGGTCCAGCTCGTCGCGCACGAAGGACCGTTCGGCGGCGAGTGAGCGCGCGGCCGCGTTCGGGGTGACCCGGGCCCGGTCGATGCCGCGCGCCTTGTCGTGCAGCTCGCGCCCGACGCGTGCCGTGGTGAGGCGCTGCAGGGTGGACAGCGGCGCGGCGGCGAGCCGGCCGACCGTGTCGAGCCCGTACTCGCACAGGGTCCGCGCGGTGGCGGCGCCGACCCCGGGGAGCGCGCCGACGGGCTGTCCGTCGAGGAACTCCGGTACGTCCCGCACCACTTCGGTCACGCCGGTCGCGGCCCCGCGCGCCGCCATCCGCGCGACCATCGGCCCGGGTCCGGCCCCGATCACGCACTCCACGCCGTACAGGGCGACGGCCCGCACCCGGATCACCGAGGCGATCCGGCGCGCGTCCCAGCCGAAGTAGCGCACGGCACCGCGCAGGTCGACCAGCGCGGAGTCCGGCGGCAGCGCCTCGACGACCGGGCTGAACTCGCCGAGCAGGGAGAGCAGTTGTGCCAGGTACGCCTCGTGGGCGGGCGGCAGCAGGAACCGCACGCACAGCACACCGCCCAGCTCGTCACGTTCATGTTCCACCGAACTCACCCCGCACTTCCCGGACTGCGATGCCACAACTTGCGCTGACTGCCCGGCACTCCGTCGCCGGCCGGTTTCAGGTCGGCCCACGGGTGCATCTCGTAACCGGTGGACAACCGGATCCGCCGCCCGTCCGCGCCGTCCGGCGCCGGGTCCTCCTCCGGTCCCGGCGCGGCCATCCGCCGCGCCACCTCGTCGAGCCCTTTCTCCCGGTACACCTCCGTCAACTCCGCGAGATTCCATGCCGCTTCCCCCACGACGCTCAGGCTGCGCGGCCCGCGCCGCTGCACGGTGCCGCGCACGAGCAGCAGCCACGAGTGGAAGACGGTGTGCGCGCAGGCGGCGTGCGCCTCGTCGAAGAACGCGAGGTCGACGAGGCCCGTACCGTCGTCGAGGGTGGTGAAGACGACCCGCTTCCCGGACCGGATCGGCGGGGTCTGCGTGGCCGCCTTGGCCCCGGCCACCAGCACGGTCCGGCCATGCTCGGCCTCCCGCAGCCGCCGCGCCGACACGACCCCGAGCTCCCGCAGGAACTGCTCGTAGTCGCCCATGAGATGCCGCGACGCGTCCATCCCGAGCACCCCGAGCTCGGCGCTGAGCCGTTCCGTGTCGCCGAGGTCGGGCAGCCCGGCCGGGGCCGTGTGCCGCCCGCCGGCCAGGGGCAGCTGCGCGCCGCGCGCGCCCCGCCCGGAGCGCTGCAGCTCCGCCAGGTGCAGTTGCAGATCACGGCGGTTGGCGCCGAACGCGTCGAGCGCGCCGACCTGTGCGAGCCGGGTGGCGAGCGGGCGGCTCGGCCGGGCCCGCTCCCAGAAGTCGAGCAGCGAGGCGTACGGCTGCCCCGCCTCGATCCGGGCGGCCTCCGCCTCACTGATCCCGTACACATCGGACAGGGCGAGCCGTACGCCCCATACGTCCCGTTCGTCATCAGACACCAGTTCGATACGGTGGGCGACCGCGGACCGGTTCACGTCCAGCGGGAGCACCGGTACCCCCCGCCGCCGCGCGTCGGCGAGCAGCAGCCGTTTCGGGTACATCCCGGGATCGTGCGTGAGCAGCCCGGCATAGAACGCCGCCGGGTGATGGGCCTTCAGCCACGCCGACTGGTAGGTGGGGACGGCGAAGGCCACGGCGTGCGCCTTGCAGAAGCCGTAACTGCCGAACGCCTCGACGATCTCCCAGGTCCGCGCGACGGTCTCGGCGTCGTAGCCGCGCGCCGTCGCGTGCTGTGCGAACCAGAACCGGATGCGCCCCTGCGACTCGGGGTCGGAGAGCCCTCTGCGCACCCGGTCGGCCTCGTCGCGCCCGCAGCCCGTCATGATGTCGACGATCTTGATGATCTGTTCGTGGAAGACGACGACGCCGTAGGTCTCCTTCAGCGCGTCCGCCAGGTCCGGGTGCGGGTAGCGGATCGGCGCGCGTCCGTGCCGCGCCTCGATGAAGGGCCGCACCATGTCGGCGGCGACGGGCCCGGGGCGGAACAGCGAGATGTCCACGACCAGGTCGTGGAAGGTGGCGGGCTGCAGCCGCCCCACCAGGTCCCGCTGGCCCGGCGACTCGATCTGGAAGCAGCCCAGCGTCTCGGCGGACTTGATGAGCCGGTACGTCTCCGGGTCGCCCGGCGGTACCGCGTCGAGGTCCACGGAGGTACCGGTCGCCCGCTCGATCTCGCCCGCGGCGTGCGCCATCGCCGACTGCATCCGCACACCGAGCACGTCCAGTTTGAGCAGCCCGAGGTCCTCCACGTCCTCCTTGTCGAACTGGGACATGGGGAAGCCCTCGCCGCTGGTCGGCACGACCGGGGTGCGGGCGAGCAGCGAGGCGTCGGAGAGCAGTACCCCGCACGGATGCATGGCGACGCCGCGCGGCAGCGCGTCGAGCGCCTCGACCAGGTCCCACAGGCGGGTCTTGTCACCGAACTCCCCGGCGATCTCCTTGAGTTCGGGCAGTTCCGCCATGGCCGAGCGGGCGTCGCGCGCCCGGATGTGCGGGAACGCCTTGGCGATCCGGTCGATGTCGGCGGGGTCCATGGACAGGGCCGCGCCGACGTCGCGTATCGCGTGGCGCACCCGGTAGGTCTCCGGCATCGCGACGGTGGCGACGCGCTCGGCGCCGAACCGGTCGAGGATCGCGCGGTAGACCTCCAGGCGGCGCGCGGACTCGACGTCGATGTCGATGTCGGGCAGGACGGAGCGCCGCTTGGACAGGAAGCGCTCCATGAGCAGGCCGTGCTCGACGGGGTCGGCGTTGGCGATGCCGAGCAGGTAGTTGACGAGGGATCCGGCGCCGGATCCCCGGGCCGCGACCCGGATGCCCATGTCCTTCACGTCGTCGACGACCTGAGCGACCGTCAGGAAGTAGGAGGCGAAGTCGTAGTGGGCGATGATGTCCAGCTCGCGGTGCAGCCGCTCCCAGTGGGCACGGTCGTCCGCGTGGCCGAGGCGGACCATGCCGGCCGTCGCGCGCGAGGCGAGGACGCGCTGCGCGGTGCGCCGCCCGGCGCCGACGAGGTGCGGTTCGGGGAAGCGCACGGAGCCGATGCCCAGGTCGTCCTCGGGGTCGACGCGGCAGGCGGCGGCCGTGTCCCGGGTCTGTTCGAGCAGCCGGTGGGCGGTGTCGCGGCGGAACCCGGCCGCCTCCACGACCCGCTCGGCCTCGCGCAGCATGGCGTCGGTGTCCTTCAGCCAGCGTTCGCCGCTGTCGAGTTCCTTGGTCGGGTCGACGGGCACGAGGCGGCGCGCGGCGTCCAGCACGTCGGCGACGGGGCCCGCGCCCGGGTCGGCGTACCGGACGTCGTTGGTCAGGACGGGGCGCACGCCCTGCTCGGCGGCGAAGCCCACGGTGCGGGCGGCGAGGCGCAGCGAGCCGGGCCCGGTGCCCTTCCTGCCGTGGTGGACGGCTTCGAGGCGCAGGGCGTCGCCGTGGATCTCGCGCCAGGGCGCGAGCAGCACGGCCGCCTTGTCGGGGCGTCCGGCGGCGAGCGCGCGGCCCACGTCGGAGGCGGGCCCGAGCAGCACGGTGAGGCCCTCGCCGTGGTTCTCCTCCCACGGCAGCCGTACGTCCTGGGAGCCGTCGGCGTGCGCGGCGGTGATCATGCGGCAGAGTTCGGCCCAGCCGCGCGCCCCGTCCCGGGCGAGGAAGGTGACCCGGGGGGTCGACTCGTCGATGAAGGCGCCGCCGCGCACCGGTGGCCTGCGCCGGCCGCCGTCCCGTCGAAGGACCGGCGTGCCGACCGCGAGCTCCGCGCCGAACAGCGGGCGCACCCCGTGCTTGGCGCACGCCTTGGCGAACCGGACGCTGCCGGCGACGGTGTCCCGGTCGGTGAGGGCGAGGGCGTCCATGCCCCGCTCGGCGGCGCGCTCGGCCAGCCGCTCCGGGTGGGTGGCGCCGTAGCGCACGGAGAACCCGGACACGGTGTGCAGATGCGTGAAGCCCGGCACACGCACCTCCAGCACACCTCGAGCCAATCGGATCTCACCTCCCCCACCTCCACCATAGACCAACTTTCGAACGCGTGTACGACAGTGAGCGAGGGGCACCCGTTCGGCCCACCCCGACTGCATGACAGGGACCGCCACCGGACCGTGGGGGCATGAAGTTCGCCGACGAGTTCAAGAACGCCGTCACTCCCCGAGCCGCGCTCCTCGTCATCGGCGTGCTCGCCCTCCAGCTGCTGTTCATCGCCTCGTACGTGGGGGCGCTGCACAACCCGAAACCGAAGGACGTGCCGTTCGGCGTCGTCGCCCCGGTGCCCGCGGTCGCGCAGCAGACCGAGCAGCAGCTGTCGAAACTGCCGGGCTCCCCGCTGGACCCGCGGGTGGTCACCGACGAGAAGACGGCGCGGCAGCAGATCATGGACCGCACGATCGACGGCGCCCTGGTCGTCGACCCGCGGGGCACCAAGGACACCCTGCTCGTCGCGTCCGGCGGCGGCACCGTGCTGGCCAGCGCGCTGGAGACGCTCGCCACCAAGGTCGACGGCGCCGAGCAGCGGACCGTCCGGACCGTCGACGTGGCGCCCGCGTCCGCGCAGGACTTCGACGGGCTCTCGGCGTTCTATCTCGTCGTCGGCTGGTGCGTCGGCGGATACCTGTGCGCCTCGATCATGTCGATCAGCGCCGGGTCCAGGCCCGCGAGCCCGCAGCGCGCGGCGATCCGGCTCGGCGCCATGGCGCTCGTCGCGATCGTCGGCGGCATCGGCGGCTCGCTCATCATCGGCGAC
Organism: Streptomyces sp. YJ-C3; assembly: GCF_053891275.1. Taxonomy (NCBI): domain Bacteria; kingdom Bacillati; phylum Actinomycetota; class Actinomycetes; order Kitasatosporales; family Streptomycetaceae; genus Streptomyces; species Streptomyces sp. YJ-C3. The sequence continues at coordinate 6,392,341 of NZ_CM132685.1, forward strand.
TCGATCCTGGGCGCGCTGCCCGGCTCCTTCTGGGCGCTGGCCGGGCTCGGCGCGCTGGTCACCTTCGCGGTCGGCGCGATCACGCTCGCCCTGGAGGAGCTGACCGGCATCGTCGGCATCGGCCTGGCCGTGCTGCTGATCGTCGTCGCGGGCAACCCGAGCGCGGGCGGCGCGTTCCCGCTGCCGATGCTGCCGCCGTTCTGGCAGGCGATCGGGCCCTGGCTGCCGCCGGGCGCGGGCACCTGGGTGGCGCGCTCCATCGCGTACTTCCAGGGCAACGACGTCACGAAGTCGCTGCTGGTCCTCTCCGCGTGGGCGGTGGTCGGTGTGGCGGTGACGCTGCTGGTGTCGGGCCTGCGCGACAGACGACGCAGGGTGAGTACGGCTCCCTAGGGGCGCGGGGAACCGCGCGACCGGCCAGCGACACCCCGCACCCGCGCATCCGGACAGACCAGGCAGACGAGAGGGCGCCCCCGTTGAACTTCCCGCACCGCTCAGGACCGGCGGCCCAGGCCGTCTCCGTCAAGCGCATGGAGCCGACCGCGCAGGCCCAGCTCGGCCCGCTCGGGCTGACCGGCTTCATCGTCGTCACGATGATCGCCACCGGAATCGACGCGGGCATCTTCCCCGAGAAGCTGGCCGCCGCCGACGTCCCGGTGGTCGGCTTCTTCATCGGCGGCCTCGCGCAGCTGCTCGCCGGGCTCTTCCAGGCCCAGCGCGGCGACACCTGGCACGCCACGGTCTTCGGCGGCTTCGGCCTGTTCTGGATGGCGAAGGCGCTCATGCTGCTGTGGGTGCTCCCCTCCCTCGATCCCTCGCTGCGCGGCGACGCGATGGGCCTGTTCACGCTGCCCTGGGTGTTCGTCGTCTTCGTGCTGTGGCTGGCGAGCTGGCGCATCCATCTGGTGCTGTTGCTGACGTTCAGCTGTGTGCTCGTCGTGTTCGTCGCGATGACCTGCAACGGCTTCACGGGCCTGGTCGGCTGGAACCGGGTCGCGGGCTGGTTCGGGCTCGGCGCGACGCTGGGGGCGCTGTATCTGCTCGCCGGGCAGGTCATGGCGTCGACGTGGGGGCGGCCCGTACTGCCGATGGGCCGGTTCCTGGCCCCGCCCGACCCCACCGAGTCGTGATCACCACTCTCGCCGTCGAGAACTACCGCTCCCTGCGGCGGCTGATCGTCCCGCTGGACCGGCTGAACGTGATCACCGGCGCCAACGGCACCGGGAAGTCCAGCCTGTACCGGGCGCTGCGGCTGCTCGCCGCGTCGGCACGCGGCGGCGCGGTCGCGGCGCTCGCGCAGGAGGGCGGTCTGCCGTCGGTGCTGTGGGCCGGCGAGCGCGACGCGGGCCCGGTCGGCCTCCGGCTCGGTTTCGCGGGCGACGAGTTCGGCTACGCGGTCGACTTCGGACTGCCCCAGTCCAGCGGCTCCCGGCCCGGCGGCGGGCAGTCCATGTTCCGGCTCGACCCGGAGATCAAGCGCGAGTGCACCTGGGCGGGCCCGGTGCTCCGCCCCGCCGCCCTGCTCTGCGACCGCGCGGGCCCCGCCGTACGCACCCGGACCGCCGACGGCGGCTGGCACCGCACGCAGGGCCTGCGCCCGTACGACAGCATGCTCAGTGAGATCGCCGACCCGCAGCTGGCCCCCGACCTGCTGCGGCTGCGGGAACTGATCCGGTCCTGGCGGTTCTACGACCATGTGCGCACCGACGCCGACGCCCCGGCCCGTGCCGCCCGCATCGGCACCCGGACCCCGGTCCTCGCGTCCGACGGCGCGGACCTGGCGGCCGCCCTCCAGACGATCCGCGAGACCGGCGACGACGAGGCGCTGGACGAGGCCGTCGCGGACGCGTTCCCCGGCAGCCGGGTGCGGGTCGTGGACGGTACGGGCGGCCGGTTCGAGATCCAGCTCACGCAGCGCGGCCTGAAGCGTCCGCTGGGCCCGGCCGAGCTCTCCGACGGCACCCTGCGCTATCTGCTGTGGGCGGCCGCGCTGCTCACCCCGCGCCCGCCCGGGCTGCTGGTCCTCAACGAGCCGGAGACCAGCCTGCATCCCGAACTCCTCGCCCCGCTGGCCCACTTGGTCCTCGCAGCGGCCAAGGACTCCCAGGTCGTCGTGGTCACGCACGCCCGGCCGCTGGCCGACGCGCTAGCACGCGAAGCGCCCCGCCACCGTGTCGACCTGAACTCCGTGGAACTGCTCAAGGAGTCCGGCCGGACGACGGTGGCGGGGCGTGAGGGACTGCTGGACGAACCGCTCTGGTACTGGCCCAAGCGGTGATCAGCCCTGCGGGGCACCCTCCGGGTTCCCGTAGTACGCCTGCCGCATCAGCTGCTTCATGTCGTCGATCATCGGCATCCGCGGGTTGGCGGGCGCGCACTGGTCGGCGTAGGCGTTCATGGCCTGCTGCGGCAGGGCCTCGATGAACGCGGCCTCCTCGACGCCCTCCGCCTGGAAGGAGGCCGGGATGCCGCAGCGGTCGCGGAGTTCCTCGACGGCCCGGGCGTACGACTCCACGCCCTCGGCCGGGGTCGCGGCCGGCAGGCCCAGCATCCTCGCGATCTCCTGGAGCCGCTCGGGCGCCCGGTAGGTCTCGGCCTTCGGCCACGGGGTGGCCTTGTGGGAGACGGTGCCGTTGTGCCGGATGACGTGCGGCAGGAGCAGCGCGTTGGTGCGGCCGTGGGCGACGTGGAAGGTGTTGCCCAGGGTGTGCGCCATGGCGTGCACCAGACCGAGGAAGGCGTTGGCGAAGGCCATGCCCGCGATGGTCGACGCGTTGTGCATCTTCTCGCGCGCCTCGGGGTTCTTCGCGCCGTCCGTCACGCACGCTTCCAGGTTCTCGAAGATGAGCTTGATGGCCTGGAGGCACTGGCCGTCGGTGAAGTCGTTGGCGTAGACGGAGACGTACGCCTCGGTGGCGTGGGTCAACGCGTCGAAGCCGGAGTCGGCGGTGACGGTCGGCGGCAGGTTCATCGGCAGCATCGGGTCGACGATGGCGACGTTCGGGGTGAGCGCGTAGTCCGCGAGGGGGTACTTCTGGGCGGCGGCCGGGTCGGAGATGACGGCGAACGGCGTGACCTCGGAGCCGGTGCCCGAGGTGGTCGGGACGGCGACGAGCTTGGCCTTCTGGCCCAGCTGCGGGAACGTGTAGGCCCGCTTGCGGATGTCGAAGAACTTCTCCTTGGTGTCCGCGAACTCGATCTCCGGGTGCTCGTACATCAGCCACATGATCTTCGCGGCGTCCATCGGGGAGCCGCCGCCGAGCGCGACGATCGTGTCGGGGCGGAAGTCCCGCATCGCGGCGGCACCGGCCTGCACGGTGGCCAGCTCCGGGTTGGGCTCGACGGTGTCGATGACCTGCAGAGTGACCGGCTCCTGGCGGGAGTTGAGGATGTCGGTGACCTTCTGGACGAAGCCGATCCGTCCCATGGTCCTGTCGGTGACGATCGTGACCCGGCTGACGCCGTCCATCTCGCCGAGGTACTTGATGGCGTTGCGCTCGAAGTAGATCTTCGGCGGGATCTTGTACCACTGCATGTTGGTGTTGCGCCGCCCGATCCGCTTGATGTTGAGGAGGTTGACCGCCGAGACGTTGTTGGACACCGAGTTGTGGCCGTAGGAGCCGCAGCCCAGGGTCAGCGACGGGAGGAAGGCGTTGTAGACGTCGCCGATGCCGCCGAAGGTGGAGGGCGAGTTGACGATGACACGGACCGCCTTGACGCGCCGGCCGAACTCCTCGGCGAGGGCCTCGTCCTCGGTGTGGATGGCGGCGGAGTGCCCGAGCCCGTTGAACTCGACCATCTGCGCGGCGAGTTCGAGGCCGTGCTCGGTGTCGCGCGCCTTCAGGGCGGCCAGGATCGGGGAGAGCTTCTCGCGGGTGAGGGGCTCGCCGGGGCCGACCTCGGCGCACTCGGCGACGAGGACCGCGGTGCCGGCGGGCACTTCGAAGCCGGCCTGCTCGGCGATCCACTCCGGCGACCTGCCGACGACCGCCGCGTTGAGCTTGGCGCCCGCGCAGTCGGTCCCGTAGGCGGTCGTGCCGAAGACGAACTCCTCCAGCTTGGTCTTCTCGGCGGCCGTCAGGATGTGGGCGTTCAGCCGCTTCAGCTCGGCGATGCCGTCCTCGTAGATCTCCTGGTCGAAGATCACGGCCTGTTCGGAGGCGCAGATCATGCCGTTGTCGAAGGCCTTGGAGAGGACGATGTCGTGGACGGCGCGCTGCAGTTTGGCGTCCTTGGCGACGTAGGCGGGGACGTTGCCCGCGCCGACGCCGAGGGCGGGCTTGCCGCAGGAGTAGGCGGCCTTGACCATGGCGTTGCCGCCGGTGGCGAGGATGGTGGAGACGCCCGGGTGGTTCATGAGGAGGCCGGTGGCCTCCATCGAGGGCTGCTCGATCCACTGCACGCAGTTCTCCGGGGCTCCGGCCTCGACCGCGGCGTCACGGACGATGCGGGCGGCCTCGGCGGAGCACTGCTGGGCGCTGGGGTGGAAGGCGAAGACGATCGGGTTGCGGGTCTTCAGGGCGATCAGCGCCTTGAAGATCGTCGTCGAGGTGGGGTTGGTGACGGGGGTCATCGCGCAGATGACGCCGACCGGCTCGGCGATCTCGGTGATGCCGTTGATCTCGTCGCGGGCGACGACACCGGCCGTCTTCAGGCCGCGCATCGAGTTCACGACGTGCTCGCACGCGAAGAGGTTCTTGACCGCCTTGTCCTCGAACAGACCGCGCCCGGTCTCCTCGACGGCGGCCTTCGCCAGGTCCCCGTGGTGGGAGAGCGCCGCGAGCGACGCCTTCTTGACGATGTGATCCACCTGCTCCTGGTCGAACGTCTCGAACCGGGCGAGCGCCGCCCGCGCCGCTGCGACCAGTTCGTCGACCTTGCCCTCGGTTTCCACGGCAGGCTCCCTTTTTCGCGCCCTTTTCGCTGATGGTTCAATTCCACACCTCAGCGCTTCGCCTGTGGGGCCGAAAAGGGCCTGACCAGGCAGGCACAAGGTCCCTTCAAGATCACGGCACGCCCTCTCGAACCCTCCCCCACCTGCGGCGATTCACAGGGACCAAAGCCCCTTGCGAGCTTGTGAAAACTTTCACAAGAATTTCCGCGAAAAAGGGCACCCCGTGGATACGGGGTGCCCTCAGACGTGGATCAGCCGATTTCGGCGCCGAACGTGGAGAGCGCTTCCGGCACCGGCTGGAAGAACGTCTCGCCGCCCGACGTGCAGTCGCCGCTGCCGCCGGAGGTGAGGCCGAGCGCCGTGTCGCCGGCGAAGAGCGAGCCGCCGCTGTCACCGGGCTCGGCGCAGACGTCGGTCTGGATGAGACCGTTGACGATGTCGCCGTTGCCGTAGTTGACCGTGGCGTCCAGGCCGGTCACCGTGCCGTCGTGGACCTGGGTGGTGGACCCGGAGCGGGTCACCTGCTGGCCGACGGTCGCGTCACCGGCCTTGGTGATCTGCTGCGAGGAGCCGTTGTAGAGGTTGACCTCGCTCGGGTGCGCGACGTCCGCGGTGTACTTCACGAGACCGAAGTCGTTGTCCGGGAAGCTGGACTGCTCGTTCGTGCCGATCTCCTGGCCGCTGGAGTCGGACCAGGTGGAGATCGCCTCGGTGCAGTGTCCCGCCGTGATGAAGTACGGCTCGCCGCCCTTGACCACGTTGAAGCCGAGGGAGCAGCGGCCACCGCCGCCGCTGATGGCGTCGCCGCCCGCGACGAAGGGCTTGAACTCGCCCTGGGTGCGCTTGAGTTCGGCCTTGGCGCCGAGGCCGTCGACGACCTTGCTCAGCTTGTCCCAGGACGCGCCCTTGACCGTACGGTCGGCGGTGACGACCACCTTGTTGGTGGCCGGGTCGGTGGCCCAGGACGTGCCGGGGATGGTGGCATCCTTCTTCAGCGTCGTGCGGGCGCTCTTGAGCGCGGAGAGCGAGTTCTCCACGACTCTGGCCTTCGCGCCGGCCGCCTCGACCGCCTGTGCGGCGTCCGCGTTCAGGACGTTGACCACGAGGTGCTTGGCGCGGGCGTCGTAGTAGCTGCCCGCCGAGTCCGCGCCGAGGTCCTTCGTCAGGGTCGAGGCGAGATTTCCGGCCTTCGCGACGGAGAGGGTCCGCGGCGCGACATCCGGCGTATCCGTACTGGCGTTCGCAGTCTGGAAGGTGATGCCCGCGGCGACCAGGGCGGTGATTCCCGCTCCGACCACGGCGGCGCGCCGCTTGGGTATGCGTCGGTGCTTCAACTCACGTCCTCCTGTGGGGGGTTAGGAACAGGCCCGATGTGGGGGTGGGCCGGATCCGTGAGGCTGACGCGCCCACTATCCCGAGCGTCACAGGGGGCACACAAGGTCGACTTCAGGACGCGCGTACGACAACCCCCGGGCGCCCCTGCCCGCCGGACAGCCACCGCTGCACCGCACGTCGATCCCCTTTGCAAACACCCTGTGCACAGGGGAACCTCCAGGGGGTGAGGACTAGTCCTGTCCGGTAATCGCCCCTTGCCAAAGGCGCGGAACTGCGCCGCCGCAGGCTCCGTCCAGGGGCACGGGACGAGGGAGACACCGGCGTACGCGGGTGTTCCTACGGTGCGTCTCTCTTCTCGGGCCGGGGCTCCTTGTCCAGGTCGAGCTCCGTCAACTGCTGGACGGCCGCCTCGGCGGCGCGCCCCGCGTCGCCGGGAGCGGCCCGCTCCAGGAAGCGCAGCAGCTCCACCGGGAAGGGCAGCACCAGCGTCGAGTTCTTCTCTGCGGCGACCGCCACCACGGTCTGGAGCAGCCGGAGTTGCAGCGCGGCGGGCTGATCGGACATGACCCCGGCGGCCTCGGCGAGCTTCTTCGACGCCTGCAGTTCGGCGTCTGCGTTGATGACGCGGGCCCGCCGTTCCCGGTCGGCCTCCGCCTGCCGGGCCATCGACCGCTTCATGGTCTCCGGCAGCGACACGTCCTTGATCTCGACGCGGTCGATCTGCACGCCCCAGCCGATGGCCGGACTGTCGATCATCAGCTCCAGGCCCTGGTTGAGCTTCTCGCGGTTGGAGAGCAGGTCGTCGAGGTCGCTCTTGCCGATGATCGACCGCAGCGAGGTCTGCGCCATCTGCGAGACGGCGAACCGGTAGTCCTCCACCTGCACCACGGCCTCGGCGGCGTCGACGACCTTGAAGTAGATGACGGCGTCCACCCGCACGGTGACGTTGTCCCGCGTGATGCCGTCCTGCGCGGGCACCGGCATCGTCACGATCTGCATGTTGACCTTGTGGAGCCGGTCCACCAGCGGCACGATCATCGTGAACCCCGGCCCGCGCACGGCCGGCCGGAGTCTGCCGAGCCGGAACACCACACCGCGCTCGTACTGCCGGACCACTCTGGCCGCGGCCATCCCGTACACCGCTCCGGCACAGACGACGGCCACTCCCGCGGCCACGAGCTCCTCGACCATCTCACGGCCCCCCAGGGTCCGAAGTGGGCGCAACCGGCCTCTGCTTCGACCGTAACCCCGCCGGGGGCCGGGGCGGGAGAGCCGGGTGACGGGAGAAGCCCCCGCCGGACGGATCGGCCGGCGGGGGCTTCCTGCTGCTGGCTGCGGTTCAGTGACGTACGTGACGGCTCACGGACGGCGGGGTCAGTAGACGTGCACCCCGTACGCGCTGAGCGCCTCGGTGACCGGCTGGAAGAAGGTCGTGCCGCCGGACGTGCAGTTGCCGCTGCCGCCGGAGGTCAGGCCGTACGCGGTGTTGCCGCCGTACAGCGGGCCGCCGGAGTCGCCGGGCTCGGCACAGACCGTGGTCTGGATGAGGCCGGAGACGATGTCGCCGCCGCCGTAGTTGACGGTGGCGTTCAGGGCGGTGACCCGGCCGCTGTGGATGCCGGTGGTGGAGCCGCGCCGGGTGACCGTGGTGCCCACGGACGGCGTGGCGGCGCGCGTGATGTCCACGCTGCCGACGGTGCCGGACTTGGTCACCGAGCTGTTGGTGTACTTCACGAGGCCGTAGTCGTTGCCGGGGAAGCTGGACCCGGAGGTGGTGCCCAGGGTCGTCGTGTGCCCCGAGTTGGACCACCAGGTACCCGCACCGTCGGTGCAGTGACCGGCCGTCAGGAAGTAGTAGTTCCCGCTGTTGTCCTGGACGTTGAAGCCGAGCGAGCAGCGCCAGCTACTCGCATAGATGGCGTCGCCGCCGGAGATCAGCTTCTTGAAGGTGCCCGCCGTGCGCTCGATCTTGAGCGCGCCCGCGGTGGCGCCGGCCTCCTTCTGGATGCGGCTGATCTCGGCCTGCGAGACCGAGTCGTCGACGGTGACGACGACCTGCTTGGTCTTCGCGTCGACGGCCCACGCGGTACCGGCGATGTCGGCGCTGCGCACCGCGTCGCTGGTCTGCGTGAGTTCGGCGGCGCTGAAGGCCTGGGGCGCTTCGGCGGCGTGGGCCGAGGGGACGGCGAAAGCTGCCGCGGCAAGGAAGCCGGAACCTGCGGCGATCAGCCTGGTCCGTCTCGCTATGCCGGAGCGGGGGGTGGTGCGCTTGATCCTCACTGCTCGTTCCTCCCGAGGGGAAGTCGGGGGCCCGCGTGGGGTCGGGGCCCGTGAGGCGCAGCCAGGATGACGGCGGAATCCGGATTCCGGACACGCCGTGCTCCTGACAAGCGCTGTTCGGGAGTATTCAGAGGGTCAACTGATCGGCACAAGAGTGCCTTTCGGACTTCCGCCAGATCTCCGCATCCACGACGGCATGCCCCGACGGCTTCCCACGTACGTTCCGTACGCCGCCGGGGCTGGGCTCCTGTGTCAGACGGCGACGGGCCCCGTCAGGTTCCGTTCGCCCGCCTCGACGCCCACGGAAAGCGTGTTGCCCGGGGGCGGGAACGGGCAGATGAAGTGGTCCGCGAAGGCGCAGTTGGGGAGCACCGCGCGGTTCAGGTCGACGGTGGTGCGGCCCTGTGCGTCGGGCGCCGGCGGATACAGGAAGCGGAACCGGAAGGTGGTGCTTCCGCCGGTGGTGTCGGCGAACACGGCCCACAGCCGGCCGTCGCCCTGCCGCGCCACCTTCAGCACGTGTTCCCGCCCCTCCAGCGTGAAGGCCAGCTCCCCGGCGAGGCCGAGTCCGCGCTCGACCCCGTCGGCGTTCTCGACACGGACCTCCCGTGCTGTGTCGTACGGGGTGAAGCGGCCCTCGACCGACCAGCGCGGGTCGTAGGGGCTGGTGTCGATGCCGGTGAAGGCGGTGCGGGCGGGCGCGGCCGGGTCGAAATCCCGTACCGCCCACAGGCCTTCGCGCGCGATGACGACGAGCCTGCGCTCACCGAGCGCCACGACGTCATCGGCGGCGAGCCGCGTCTGCTGTCCGTCCAGGGTGTGCACGACCGCGTCGCCGTCCACGCGCCACTGGCCGGGGATGGCCGGAAGTCGGCCCTCCGGATGATCCTCGAGCCAGTGGGTGCCGACGAGCGAGAGGGGCCCGTGGGGCGCGGAGACGGCGGCGATCCTCTCTTCGTGCCACTGCTTCCAGAGGTCGGCGGCGTCACTCATGCCGTGGTCCTTTCGTGGTGCGGTGCGGGTGTGGGCAGTCCCAGGTGGGAGCGGAGCGTGCTGCCCTCGTATTCCGTGCGGAACGCGCCACGTTCCTGGAGCAGCGGAACGACCTTGTCGACGAAGTCGTCGAGCCCGCCGGGCGTCAGATGCGGGACGAGGATGAAGCCGTCGGCGGCGTCGCCCTGCACGAACGCGTCCAACTCGGCGGCGACGGCGTCGGGCGTCCCGATGAACGACTGGCGGGTGGTCGTCTCGATGACGGTCTGCCGGATGGACAGGCCCTTGGCGCGGGACAGCTCCCGCCACTTCTCGGCGACGGCGAGCACGTCGCCGCGGTGCGTACGCCCCTGGGACAGGCCGGAGCCGACGACCGGGTCGATGTCGGGCAGCGGTCCGTCCGGGTCGTACGAGGAGAGGTCGACGCCCCAGATCTGTTCCAGGGCGAGGATCGCGTTCTGCGGGGAGACCTGCTGCCGGCGGATCTCGGCGGCCTTCTCCTGCGCCTCGGCGGCGGTGTCGCCGAGCACGAACGTGACGCCCGGCATGATCTTGAGGTCGTCCGCCCGGCGCCCGTACTGCGCGAGCCGCGCCTTCACGTCGGCGTAGAAGACCCGTCCCGCCTCCAGGGTGCCGTGCCGGGTGAAGATGACGTCGGCGGCGGACGCGGCGAACTCGCGGCCCTCGTCGGAGTCGCCCGCCTGGATGACGACGGGGTGTACCTGGGGCGGGCGCGGGACGGTGAAGTTCCCTTCGACGGTGAAGTGCTGTCCGTCGTACCGGAACGGACGCTCGGTGCCCGCGTCCCACAACTCCCGTGCCACGGCGACGAATTCGGCGGCCCGGGTGTAGCGGTCGGCCCGGTCGAGGTAGCCGCCGCGGCGGAAGTTCTCGCCGGTGAACGCGTCGGAGGAGGTCACCACGTTCCAGGCGGCGCGGCCCGCGCTGAGGTGGTCGAGGGAGGCGAAGCGGCGGGCGGTCTCGTACGGCTCGTTGAAGGTGGCGTTGACGGTGGCGGCGAGCCCGAGCCGGTCGGTGACGGCGGCGAGGGCGTTGAGGACGGTGAGGGACTCGGGCCGGCCGACCACGTCCAGGTCGTGGATGCGTCCCTTGTGCTCGCGCAGCCGCAGCCCTTCCGCGAGGAAGAAGAAGTCGAACAGGCCGCGTTCCGCGGTGCGGGCGAGGTGTTCGAAGGACGCGAAGTCGATCTGGGACTTCGACCGGGGGTCGGCCCAGACGGTGGTGTTGTTGACGCCCGGGAAGTGGGCGGCGAGGTGGATCTGCCGGCGTGCGGACTGGGTGGAGGTCATGACGGGTCCCCCGCGAGGGCTGCGAACTGGTTGACGGGCCGGGCGAGCCCCAGGTGCTCCCTGAGCGTGCTGCCCGGGTAGAACGTGCGGAACAGGGCACGGTGCTGGAGCAGTGGCACGGTGCCGTTGACCAGGCGCTCCAGGTCACGGCGGGGATCGAGCGGCGTCAGGTGGAAGCCGTCGACGGCGCCCGAGCGGTGCCAGTCGGTGATGAGTTCGGCGAGGTCGACGGGCCCGCCGCGGTACAGCGGGCCGTCCTCGGTGGGCAGCGGGCCGCCGCCGTGGCCGGGCTGGGCGGCGTGCTCGCCGCTGCCGAGGTCGATCCGCAGGGCGGCGAGGACGCGCAGGCCGTCGGGGTCGCGGCCGTGCTCGGCGGCGCGGCGGCGCAGCCCGGAGCGGGCGGCGGCGAGCTGCGCGGGTTCGGCGACGCCGACGAGGGCGACGTCGGCGTGCCGGGCCGCGACGTCGTACGCGTACGGCTGGGTGGCGTCGACCACGACGACGGGGTTGCCCTGCGGCGGGCGTGGCACGATGGACGGGCCGCGCACGGAGAACGTCCGCCCTTCGAAGTCGGCGTGGTGGAGCTTGCCGCGGTCGACGAACCGTCCGGTGGCGACGTCCCGGATCTCGGCGTCGTCCTCCCAGCTGTCCCACAACTTCCGTGCGGCGTCGACGACTTCACCGGCCTCGCGCCAGAGGTCGGCGGGGGCGGCGGCGTCCCTGCGCCCGAAGAGGCGGGCTTCCTCGTCGCTCGTCGAGACGTCGGGCCGCCAGCCGGCCCGGCCGCGGCTCACCCAGTCGAGCGTGGCGACGGCGGCCTGCACGTGGAAGGGCTCGGTGTGGGTGGTGGTGACGGTCGGCACGAGCCCGATGCGCGAGGTGTGCGGGGCGATCCTGGACAGCACGGAGAGGCCGTCCAGGCCCGGCGCGGCGAAGGTGTCGTGGAGCGTGACGAAGTCGAGGGCGCCGTGCTCGGCGAGCCGGGCCAGCTGGAGGTAGGGCTCGGCGTCATGGGTGCCGGGCAGGTCGACGGCCGCGGCGAGGTGCAGCAGACCCCGGCCGGGTTGGCTGGTCATGGGTGAGTAACCTTTCGGCAGGACAGACGAGTTGAGGGCCCTACGGCTTGGGCAGACCCTTGGGGTTGATCTCGGACTTCGGCACGGCCTCGCTCGACAGGCCCCAGCGCTTGAGCACGCGCGCGTACGAGCCGTCCTCGATCACGTGGTTCAGCGCGGCGGCGTACGCGTCGACGAGCCCGCTGTCCTTCTTCGTGGTCGCCGCGATCTTGCCCTGCACCAGGTCGCCGCCGCCGGAGATGGTGCCGATGATCTGCGACTGCCCGGCGGACGCCACGTGGTAGGCGGCGGACGGGTTCGGGCCGAGGTAGGCGTCGATGCGGCCGGACTGGAGCGCCAGATAGTAGTCCGTGTCCTTCTGGAAGTACTTGATGGTGACGGGCTTCAGGCCCGCCTTCTCGTCCTGCTTGCTCCAGTCGACGAGGATCTTCTCCTGGTTGGTGCCGGAGGACACGGCGATGGTCTTGCCCGCGACGTCCTTGGGCCCCTTGACCCGCCAGCTCGTGACCTTCTTCGCCTCGAAGGCGATGTTGTCGAGCCGGTACGTCGCGAAGTCGTACTTCTCCTTGCGCTCCTCGGTCACCGTCACGTTCGAGAAGACCGCGTCGAACTTGCCGCTGTCGAGGCCGACGAACAGGTTCTCCCAACTCACCTGCTCCGGCTGGAGCTTGAGGCCGAGCGTGTCGGCGACGAGCGTGGCGATGTCCAGCTCGGAGCCGATCCGGGTCTTGTCGTCGGTGGCGAAGAAGCCGAGCGGTGGCGAGGCGTCGGCGCTGCCGCCGAGCCGCAGCGTGCCGCGCTCGCGGATCGCCTCGGGCACCAGGGCGGCGATCTTGTCGACCTTCTTGCCGCGGATGCGGTTCTGGTCGGGGCCGATGTTGATGTTCCCGACCTTCTTCGTGCCGGCGCCGCCGGTGGTCGTGGCGGCGTCGCTGTCACCTCCGCAGGCGGCGAGCAGCGGGGCGACGGCGAGCGCGGCGACGGAGGCGGCGAGGGTACGACGGGACAGCATGGGAGTACTCCTGAGGTGCTCGGTGTGCGGGCGGGGTGACGGGGGGGACGAGGGGGGAACCAGGGGGGACGAGAGGGGACGAGGGGAGCTCAGAGGACCTTCGACAGGAACGCCTTGGTGCGCTCCTCGCGCGGGGCGTCCAGTACGTCGCCGGGGGCGCCCTGCTCGACGATGCGGCCCTCGTCCATGAAGACGACGGTGTCGGCGACCTCGCGGGCGAAGCCGATCTCGTGGGTGACGACGATCATCGTGGTGCCCTGGTGCGCCAGGTCCTTGATGACGTCGAGGACCTCGCCGACCAGTTCGGGGTCGAGCGCGGACGTCGGCTCGTCGAACAGCAGCAGCTTCGGCTCCAGGGCGAGCGCACGGGCGATGGCGACGCGCTGCTGCTGGCCGCCGGAGAGCTGGCGGGGGTAGGTGTCGGCCTTGTCGCCGAGCCCGACCCGGTCGAGGAGCCGGCGGGCGCTCTCGACGGCCTCGGCCCGGGGCCGCTTGAGCGCGGCGACCGGGGCCTCGATGACGTTCTCCAGGACCGTCAGGTGCGGGAAGAGGTTGAAGTTCTGGAAGACGAAGCCGATGTGGGTGCGCTGCTTGAGGATCTCGCGTTCGCGCAGCTCGTACAGCTTGTCGCCGGACCTGCGGTAGCCGACGAGGGCTCCGTCGACGCTGATCCAGCCGCTGTCGACCTTCTCCAGGTGGTTGATGGTGCGCAGCAGCGTCGACTTGCCGGAGCCGGACGGGCCGAGCACGACGGTGACCTCGCCGGTGCGCACCTCCAGGTCGATGCCGCGCAGCACCTCCAGCGGTCCGAAGCTCTTGTGGACGGCCTTGATGTCGACCATGGCGGGGGCGGCGCTCATCGGGTCGTGCCTTTCGCGAAGTGGCGCTCCACGTAGTACTGGAGTACGGAGAGCGCGCTGGTCAGGAGGATGTACCAGGCGGTGGCGACCATGAGGAGGGGCACCACGCGGCCGTTGCGGCCGTAGATGACCTGCACCTGGTAGAAGAGTTCGCCGATCGCCATGACGGAGACGATCGAGGTGCCCTTGAAGAGGGAGATGACCTCGTTGGCGGCGTTCGGCAGGATCGAGCGCATCGCCTGCGGCAGCACGATGCGGCGGATCTGCCGAAGGCGCGGGATGCCGAGCGCGGCCGCGGCCTCCAACTGGCCGCTGTCCACGGCGAGTACGCCGCCGCGCACGATCTCCGCGGCGTACGCGGCCTGGTGCAGGGCGAGCCCGAGGACGGCGGCGCTCATCGCTCCGACGAGCCCCATCGTGTCGAAGGAGAAGAAGCCGGGCCCGAAGGGGATGCCGAACTGCAGCTCCTTGTAGAGGTAGGCCAGGTTGAACCAGAACAGCAGCTGCACGATCAGCGGGATCGAGCGGAACGCCCAGATGTAGCCGAAGGCCACCGCCTTCAGGAACCGGCTCTGCGACAGCCGCATGAAGGCGATGACGATGCCGAGCGCGAAGCCGAGGGCCGTGCCGTAGAAGGTGAGCTGAAGGGTCGTCCAGACGGCCTTGAGGATGACGTCCGCGGTGAAGAACTCGCCGAACACCTCCCATTCCCAGCCGGAGTTGGTGACCAGGCCGTGGACGAACTGGGCGAGCAGCACCGCGGTCGCGGCGATGGCGACCCAGCGCCACGGGTGGCGTACGGGGACGACTTTCAGCTGGGCGTGATCGGCGGCGGGCGGTGCGGTGGCGGCTGCATCGACTGTGGCGCCTTTGTTGACGGGTGGGTCACTGGTCAGGGACATAGGGGTACCTCATGAGGGAGTCGAGGGAAGGGCGCTGCTCAGGCCGCGGTGGCGCGACAGGACAGGTCGCGCAGGAACGCGAGGACCGCGCGCGCGGTGGCGTCGTTCTGCCGCAGCGACGGGCTGTTCGTCCGGGGCCGGGTGAAGGCCCCGGCGCCGCGCGCGTTGGTGTGCGGGCCGAGCGCGAAGCGTCGCGGGTGGGCGCTGCCGTCGCGGTGCAGGACGCGTCCGTCGTCCGGGTGGACGGCGAGCAGGCCGGCGGCGGTGGACAGGGCGCCCTCCTCGTACAGCTCGCGCAGCAGGCGGTCGCGGGTGCGGGCGAGGGTGGGCTCCGGCAGGCGGGCCTCGACCAGCGCGCGGGCCTCGACGACGGCGCCCGGCACGGTAGCGCCGGTGGCGCGGAAGACCCCGTCCTCGGCGCTGACCCGCATGTCGGCGCCGAGGAACTTCACGACGCCCGCGCGGGACAGCGCGAGCAGCTGCCGCAGCCGCGGTCCGGGCGGCCCGGACGCCAGGTAGCTGAAGTAGCCGTGCCACCAGGTGCCGATGTCGCCGAGCCGGACGAGCTGTCCGTACACGGAGAGCAGCCCGAGGAAGACGGCGAGGTCGGGGCTGTGCGCGGGGTCGTGGCGGCGCTCCAGATCAGCGGTGATGTACCCGCGCAGCCCTTCCTGGAGTTCCTCGTGCGAGGTGTACCGGATGCCGTCGAGGGGGTGGTCGAGGGCGGTGAGGTCGAGCCGGTCGGCGGGGTCGGGCACGGCGGACGCGACGAGGGCCCGCAGGTCGGCGCCGAGCGGTGCGGCGGCGGCGTACTTCTCCTCGAAGTCGGCCCAGGCGACGGTGGTGCGCTCGGGGTGCGCGGTGAACAGGCGGTGGTAGTGCGCGTAGCCGAGTTCCTTGTCGATGAGCGGCCACACGTCGGCCCGGAAGTCGAACCCGCCTTCCCTGCCCAGGAGTTCGTCGATCTGCCGCGGTCCGAGGAAGCGGGGCAGCGGCGGCCGCTCCCCCGCCGCCGCGTCCCAGTCGTAGCCGATCTTCGAGTGGTACGGGACGCCGCGCCGCGATCCGACGTGCAGCACGGGCTCGCGCCCCGACGGGATGTACCGGTCCCCCTCGTACCGTCCGCCGCGCCCTTCCGTGAGGAGCACCATCAGGTCGACGAAGGCGAGTCCGAAGCCGCGGACGAGGACGTCCTGGCCGGGGGCGAGCGCGCTCAGGTCCGTGTCCGCGGTGAAGTCCGGCGGCAGGTGGACGAGCCCGTGCAGCTCCGCGTAGGCACTCAACTCGCGCTGTTCCTGGTCCAGTTCGGCGTCGAGGTGACCCTGGGCGAGGATCACGGCATCGCCGAGCAGCGGCCTCGGGCGGTCCTCCAGCCACACCTGCTGGCGTCCGTGGCGCGGCCCGCTGACCCGCAGCGCGCGCCGCGCGTGGTGGTGGACGACGACACCGGCGGGCAGGTCCGCGACGGCCTTCTCGTAGACCCAGCGCAGATAGCGGCCCTGGCTTCGCCGGTCGGCGAAGGTGCGCCCGTCGATCCCGGCCCACTCGTGCAGCGCGGGTCCGGGCAGCACGGGCCCCTCGGCCTCCACGGTGTCGTCGGTGAACAGGGTGACGTCCTGGGCCTGCGAGTTCATCCACAGCAGCGGCGACTGCTCGCGCCGCCAGATGCGTCCGCCGCCCGGCGGGTACGGGTCGACGAGATGGATGTCGAGCTCCAACGGCCCCTGCTCGTCACCAGTGTTGGCGGCGATGCGTTCGAGGATGCCGGTCCCCCGCGGCCCGGCGCCCACGATCACCAGGGACTGCCGCCCGGGGCGCCCGGAGCTCATCGGGTGGTCCCGCGGGCGTAGTGCCGCTCGATGTAGTACTGGCCGACGCTGAGCAGCGAGGTGACGACGATGTACCAGATGGTGGCGACCAGGAGCAGCGGGATGACCTGGTACGTGCGGTGGTACACGAGCTGCACCGAGTACAGCAGGTCCTGTACGGCGATGACGCTGACGATGGAGGTGCCCTTGAGGGTGCCGATCAGCATGTTCCCGGCCGGCGGCACGATGGCGCGCATGGCCTGCGGGAGGACGATCCGGCGCCAGCGCCGCAGCCGGCTGAGCCCGAGCGCCTGGGCGGCCTCGATCTGGCCGCGCTCGACGGAGAGGATCCCGCCGCGCACGACCTCGGCGGCGTACGCGGCCTCGTGCAGGGTCAGTCCGATGATGGCGACGGTGACGGGGCCGAACAGGTCGACGGTCTTCGCGCCGAGGACCGTCGGGTACAGGGCGCCGATGTTGAACCAGAACAGCAGCTGCACCAGGATCGGCATCGACCGGAACAGCCACACATAGCCCCAACTCACGGCGCGGAGAACGGGGTTGGCGGAAAGCCGCATGACGGCGAGCAGCGTGCCGAGGGCGAAGCCGAGCGCCATGACGAGGGCCGTCAGCCACAGCGTGAGCCCGAGTCCGCGCAGCACGGACGTCGAGGTGAAGTACTCCGCGACGACGCCCCATTGGAACGCCTCGTTGCGGAGCACCGAGTTCACGGCGAGGCCGAGCAGGACGAGGACGAGGCCCGCGGCGATCCACTGGCCGGCCCGGCGCTGCGGGACGATGCGCGGCACGGCGGCGTCGGCGGGCGGGGCGGCCGAGGGCGGGACTTTGGCGAGGGTGTCTGAGGACATGGGAAGGCTCCGTGAGGCTGGAAGTCCAGCACGGCCTTGCCTTCACACCTGTTGTTCGCGCGTTGTGCGCGGTAGTTCGGCACCGGAGCCCCTCAGCAGCGGTACCGCCACTGAGAGTACGGGGCGGTTCGCGTGCCCTGTCAAGGGTGTCCAGAGTGTGAGCCGTACGTCTCAAGTGAGTTGACGCGGAAACGGATGCCTGTTCCACTTGGCCCATGCATCCGCAGCAGTGGCTGGTCACGCGCTCCCACATCGACTTCGGTCGAGTGTGGTCCGCGTCTTGTTGATGCCCTTCTGACGCCTTCTGCGCGCGTCACCTCTCTTGTTTTTCCCCGCTTCACTTCCCCGCGTCCCGGTGCGCGCTGTCCCGCGTACCCGTCCGCGCCTTCACCCTGCTGCCCCCTCCCCTCGCCGTACCCGCGTTTCTGCGTACCTGCGTTTCTCCGTACCTGTGCGCCTGGTCGCACCGCTGCACCCTGCGTTCTTGTCGTCACCGAAGGGCAGAACCCCACGCCATGCGCACCACATCCCTGACTTCCGCGTTCGCGCTGATCACCGTCGCCGCCCTGGGTCTGACCGCCTGCGGCTCCGGGGACGGGACGGGCGCCGCGGCGCCCGCCGCCGCCAAGAACGCCAAGATCCCCACGACGGACGTGGTGTCCGCCGTCGCCAAGGACCCCGCGGCGGCGAAGCTGCTGCCCGCGGACGTCCGCGAGAGCGGCAGCCTCAAGATCGCGGTGAGTGTCGGCGGCAGCCCGCCCAACTCCACGTATCTGCCCGACGGAAAGACGATCGTCGGCCAGGACATCGACTTCGCGAACGCGGTCGCCAAGGTGCTCGGGATCACGCTGGACCAGCAGGTCGCGAGCTTCGAGGCGATCCTGCCGGCCCTGGACAGCGGCAAGTACGACCTCGGCACCGGGAACTTCGGAGTCACCGACGAGCGCCGCAGGACGATCGACTTCGTCACCTACATCAACGACGGCCAGGGCTTCGCCGTCCGCAAGGACAGCGACCTGAAGAAGGTCACCGACCTCAAGCAGCTGTGCGGGCTGAACGTGGCGACGGGCGCGGGCACGACCTTCGAGGCCACGCTGGAGGAGAACAAGGGGGCCTGCAAGGCGGCGGGCAAGAAGGCGTACGACGTCAAGACGTACTCCGAGCCGAGCGCCATCTGGTCCTCGCTCCAGCAGGGCCGCTCCGACGTGGTGATGAGCACGATCAACGGCCTGCGGTACGCGGTGGCGCAGCAGGAGGGCCTGAAGTTCCTCAACGAGTTCCACCGCCTGGACGTCGGCTTCGCCTTCAAGAAGGGCACGCCCCTGGCCCCCGCGTTCCGGGCAGCGGTGAACGAGCTGATCAAGAACGGGACGTACGCGAAGATCCTGAAGAAGTGGGGCACGGCCCCGTCGGCGATCGACACGTCCCGGATCTCGCCGCCCGAGATCAAGGACTAGGGCCTGCCGGTCGGGGCGGGTCCTTCGGGTGCGGGTTGGGTGGGGGCCGCAGTTCCCCGCGGGCCTGAGACGGCGCACGCAGTGCGCGTCTCAGGGGCGCGGGGAACTGCGCGAGAAGCTCCACCGGACCCGCAGCCGCCCACCCTCAAGAACCCCTACGGCGATCCGACGAGCCGCCGCGACCGCGTCCGCACCCCGATGACCTGATCCATCAGGGCCCCGAGCACATCCCGCACCGAGCCGCGCGCCCGCGCGTCGCACTCGACGACCGGCACCTCGTCCCCGATCCCCAGCGCCTCCCGGATCTCGCCGAGGTCGAACCGCTCCGCCCCGTCGAACCGGTTCACGGCGAGCACGAACGGCGCCCCTTGCGTCTCGAAGTAGTCGAGCGCGGGGAAGCACTCCTCGATGCGCCGGGTGTCGACCAGCACGACGGTGCCGAGGGCGCCCTCCACCAGGTCGTCCCAGAGGAACGAGAACCGGTCCTGCCCGGGGGTGCCGAACAGATACAGCGCCAGCGTCGGATCGAGCGTGATCCGCCCGAAGTCGAGCGCGACGGTCGTGGTCGTCTTGCCCTCCACCCCGTCCAGCGAGTCGACGCCCACCGAGACCTGCGTGATCGCGGCCTCCGTGTCCAGCGGTTCGATCTCCGAGACCGCCCCGATGAAGGTGGTCTTGCCGACCCCGAGCCCGCCGCTGACCACGATCTTGACGGCCAGCGGCGCGAGGCGTTCAGAGCGCCCTGACATGGTCCCTGATCCTTTCGAGCGTGTGGAGCGACAGCTCCACGGGTTGCGAGCACGACAGCCGGCCGCCGACCACGAGGTCGGCGACGAGCACCTTGGCGACACCGAGCGGCACCCCCACCGCCTCCGCGATCTGCGCGACGTTGGTGGGCTCCTGACACAGCGTCACGATGCGCTGGTGCTCGAGCGCGAGCGGCGCGGCCCCCTCCGCCGCGTCGAGCGCGACGACGAGGGTCTCCAGGCGCAGATCGGCCTGCGCGGGCAGCGCGCGGCCGCCGGTGATGATGAACGGGCGGACGAACTGGGCGTCCGCCGTGTCCTCCGCCTCCGATGGTCCACTCATCGCGGCAGCGTCTCCCGCAGATCGGCGATGAGCGCCGGGGTGAGCAGATCGCCCGCGCGCTCGGCGAGCACGGCCATCTCGTAGCCCACGAGGCCGAGTTCACCGCTGCTGTCGGCGAGCACGCCGAGGCAGGAGCCGTCCCGGATCGCGGAGACGAGCAGGAACCCGCGCCCCATCTCGATCATGATGAGCTTGACGCCGTCGAAGCTGTACCGCTTGGACGCGCTGCGCGCGAGACTCGACAGGCCCGACACGATGGCGGACAGATGATCCGCCTCGGTGCGCCCCAGTCCGTCCGAGACCGCGATGAGCAGCCCGTCGGAGGAGACGGCGACGGCGTCGCGCACCCCGTCGGTGCTGCGCACGAAGTTGGCGAGCAGCCAGTTGAAGGTCTGCGAGTCGCCCCGCGTGTCGACGGTGGTCACTTGTCGTCCTGCCCCTCGGTGCTCTTGTCCGTGCCGTTGTCGGCGGCGGCCCGTTCCTTCTCCACGCTGATGGCGCCGCGCATATGGGCGCTGCGCAGACCCGCGAGCATCCCGGACACACCCTCGGGGGTGCGTTCGACGGCGGGTCCTTCGGGCGCGGGCCGCCGGGGCGCGTCGGACTCGTGCACGGCCTTCGAGATGGCGCTCCGCTGCGGGCGCTTGACCAGCCCGTTGCGGGTGCGGGCGGCGGACGAGCCGGACGCGGGCCGCCCCTTGGGCTCGGCCGCGGCGGCGGCCAGCGGCTCCTGCTCCTTGCGCGGGGCGGGCAGCCTGGCGGGCTCCTCGGCTGCGGCCCTGGTCCCGGCCGGCGCCGCTGCCGCGACGGCCGGCTCGGTGAGCAGCGCGGCCGGGACGAGCACGCGGGCGACGACGCCGGCGGCGGGCGCCTCCCCGAGCCGTACCTCGATGCCGCACTTGCGGGCGAGCGCGCCCACCACGAAGTGACCGAGGAACTTGGTGGGTTCGGCCATGAAGCTGGCGGTGCCGGACAGTCGTACGTTGGCCTCGGCGAGGGCCTGGGTGTCCATGCCGAGCCCGTGGTCGACGATGGCGATGAGGTACCCGGCGCTGGTGCGGCGCCCCTCGACCTCCACATCGGAGTCCGGCGGCGAGAAGCTGAGCGCGTTCTCCACCAACTCGGCGAGCAGGTGGGCGAGTTCGGCGACGACGGCGCCGCTGACGTGCGCGGGCTCGACCCGTCGCAGCGTGACGCGGCGGTACTCCTCGACCTCGGACAGCGAGGCCCGCAGCACATCGGTCACGGACAGGGGGGTCGACCAGGTGCGCGGGCTGGACTCACCGGCCAGCACGAGGAGCGACTCGGCGTTGCGGCGCATACGGGTGGCCAGGTGGTCGAGTTCGAAGAGGTTGGCGAGGGTGTCCGGGTCGGCGTCCTCGTGCTCCAGCTTGTTGATGAAGCCGATCTGGCGGCGCACCAGGTTCTGGTTGCGGCGGCCGAGGCTGACCAGCGACTCGGTGGCGTTCCTGCGCAGCACGGCCTGCTCGGTGGCGAGGTCGAACGCGGCGCGCTGCACCCGGTCGAAAGCCTCGGCCACGTCCCGGACCTCGGCCCCGGCGCGGCGGTCGAGGGCGAGCGGCGCGGGCGGCGCGGGCGCCTCTCCGGCAGCGGCCTGCACCGCGGCGACGGCCTGCGGAAGGCGCGCTCCGGCGACCTCGCGGGCCTCCTCGGCGAGCCCGCTGAGCGGTGCGGAGACGGAGCGTACGCAGTCGTAGGCGAGGGCGCCGAGCGCGGCGATCACGGCGAGCGCCAGCAGCAGGAACAGCAGGAGGTCGCGCTGAGCGGCGCTCTCCAGTTCCGCGGCGCGGTTCTCGACGTCGGCGCCGATGGAGATCTGCACGTCCCGCAGGCCGTTGATGGTCGACGTCATCGTGTCCCACCAGGCCATGGGCGGCACGTCGCGGGAGGCGAGCCGGCCGGCGCCGCGCACGGCGGTCGACTCGTAGCCGAGGGCCCGTTCGGCGTCGGGCGTGGCGAGGGCGTCGGCCAGACGGCGCCGCTGCGCGTCGCTCGCGGTGCGCGGGAACGTGTCGAGCGAGGCGAGCCGGCCCGAGCGGATCTCCATGAAGCGGCTGTAGTCGTCGCCGCGGAAGCGGCCGCCGGCTCGCACGGAGCCGAGCACGATGGCCCGCTCCTCTCCCATGAACTCCTTGGCGTTGCCGAGGACCTGAAGGCTCTGGTAGGCGTCGCGCAGCCGTCCGTCGCGCACGTCGTCGAGGCCGAGGCCGAGCCGGTCGAGGCCGGTGATGGTGGTGGTGAAGTAGTCGAAGGTGGCCTTCACCTGGCCGCTGCCGTCGTCCGCGCTCTTGCGGATCCCGGCGAGCCCGCCGAGCCGCCCGAGCGACGCGCGCACCGAGTCGGCGGCGTCGTCGTCGCGCCCGGCGAGCGCCTCGTCGAGGGCGGTGCGGGCGGTGTCGGTGGCCTTGCGCTGCGCGGGCAGTTTGGCGCTGAACTGCTGGACGCCGCCGACGTACCCGGTGGTGAGACCGCGCTCCTTCTGGAGCTCGTGGACGAGGCCCTGAAGGGTGATCTCCAGGCGGGCGTCGGCGGCGGTCGCGGAGGCGTTGCGGTAGTCGGAGACCTGCTCGGCCGCGAAGACGCCGAGCAGGGCGAGCAGCACGGTGAGGGCCAGACCGAGGATGCGCAGCAGCCGGGTCCGGATGGTTCTGGTACGGGCGGGGCCGCTGACGGTGGCCGCCACCGGGGAGAGTGAGCGAACAGAGGAGAGGAGATCCACGGAAATGCCTTATGGAGAGGGCGAGTTGACGAGGCAGAAACGGTGCATCTGCGCCCGGCCAACGAGCCCTCTCCGACCCCGGTCACCGGATCGTGTGCGTGTTTTACGCCCCGGAAACCGCGCCCGCCCAACGGGCCAGGTGGCCCGTCGTCACTCCTTCGGGGCATCGCCCGGCCGTATACAGGGCCAGCGCCTCACAGCCCGCAGTCACAGCACGAGCAGCATTCGCAGCACGAGCACGCCTCGCAGCACGAGCAGTCACAGTTGCAGTCGCCGCACCCGTTGCAGGCGCCCTCGCGCTTCTTGCGGGACCAGGGCCCCTCGAACTCGTCGGCGCAGCAGACCTTGCAGGTGCAGCAGAGCCCGATCGCGACGGCGCACCCGGCGAGGAAGCCGCGCTTGCCGGGCTTGGGCGGCTGGAAGGACGGCCCGCCGCCGAACCCGCCCGGACCGCCGGGCCCACCGGGGCCGCCGGGATGCCCGCCCCCGTAGGGATTGTTGGAGGTGTACGCACCCGAGCCGGTCGGCGCGTACGGGCTGCCCGGCGCACCGGTCGGCGCCCAGCCGTCCCGGCCGCCGCCCTGCTGGGGCGTGGACGCCGCACCGGCGTGCGCGCCGTGCCCGCTCGCGCAGGCGCCGGTCCCGAACGCGCGGTCCACCGACCGGCCCAGCTCGTGCGCGAGCAGCAGATGCGCCAGCTTTCCGTCCACGAAGTCGACCTCGCGCAGCGCGAGCCGGATGCCGTGCACGGCGTCGTCGGCGAGCCGGCGGGCCTCGACGAGCGGGGTACCGGTGGCGGTCAGCGGGTTCCAGGCCCCGGCGGCGGCATCGGCGCTCCGGTCCTCCACGGCGTCCAGGAGGTGGGCGAGCCGCCCGAACAGGCGGCCCGCCTCGGCGAGCGGCTCGGCGTTGTGCGGCCGTCCGGCGAGCCGGGCGGTGTGCGCGAACGCGGCGGCGGTCGCGGTCTCGGTCGGCTCGGTCACGGTCAGCACGGAGGTGCCGGGCCCGGCCAGCGCCTCGATCCCGGCCTGCCGCTCGACGGCGTCGACGAGCACCGCGGTGTCGAACCCGACGTCGGAGCCGGTACGGGCCCCGGCCCGGCCCCAGCTCGCGGCGACCTTCCGCGCGGCGGCGGCCACCGGGCGGCGGGCGAACAGGCCGTCCCGGTCGTCGACATGGTCACGCACCTTCGCCGACGCGAGCACCAGCGAGACGGCGGCGGCGAGGCGTGCGCCCTCGCCCTGCGCGACGGACGCGGTGCGCATCCCGCGCAGGGGGCAGGGCCCCGCCTGCCTGCGCCCGCCGCCGGACCGCTCGGTCTGAGCCTCCGTCAGAACCGAGACCAGCAAACCGTCGTAGTTCGTGACGACCCGGGCGAACTGCCCGTGGTCGCCGCGCAGGGCCAGGCACAGCCCGCAGAGATGGGCCATCCACTGGGTCTTGAGGCCCTCACCGAGCCGATGACTGCAGGGCCGGACAATTCCGAACAAGGCGACTCCCCCGTACACCGGATGACGGTCCGTCAACAAGCCGACACGCTGCGTCAACCCGTCATTGACCGAGAACGTCGGCATGCTATCGAGCCGCCCCGAACGCCCCCTCGTTCACCCGTACGCACCGCACATCACCCAAACGCCGTGAAGAATCATATTTCACTCACTGTCAGCAGCCGTACCCCGTACAGCCCTTGGGAACTCCGGGGCAACACCGTGTTGACTGTGCACCAGTACCGTCACGAAAACCCCGCGCGGCGACTATCCACTTGGCGCGGGATCCGCATCATGGATGAACATTGGGGATGCAGGACATGCGGAACGCAGAGGAACCGCTGTGAGAGGAGGCGTCCATGGGATCGGTGCGCAAGGCGAGTGCCTGGCTTGGCCTCGTCGACGACAACGATGACGAGCGTTACTACGACGACGACTACGACGAGGGGCCCGAGCCCGCTGCAGGAGCAGCCGCCTGGGTGACGGATCCGCGCGTGAAGGTTGCCGCGGAGGAGGCCGAGCAGGAGGGCCGCCGGATCGGCACCGTGACCCCGGACAGCTTCCGGGACGCGCGGCGGATCGGTGAGATGTTCCGGGACGGCACCCCGGTCATCATGAACCTCACCTCCATGGAGCCGTCCGACGCCAAGCGCGTCGTCGACTTCGCGGCGGGGCTCATCTTCGGTCTGCGCGGCTCGATCGACCGGGTCGCCACCCGGGTGTTCCTGCTGACCCCCGCGGACACGCAGATCGTCTCGGGCCGCGAGGCCGGGACCCAGCCGGATGGTTTCTTCAACCAGAGCTGAGACGCTCCGCAAGGGGTGCTGCCCCTCCCGTCCATCCGACGGTGGAACCGGTGGGCGGGAGGGGTAGCACCGCTCGGCCGCAGGCCGGGCGCACCACCACGGTCGGTCAGACGACCGACGACTCCGCCCGGGACGGCTGCCGCTGCGCGGCCACGTCCGCATCGCCCGCCGCGGGCGCCTCGCACTCCATCCGGAGCGGCAGTCGCAGCGCGGCCACCGCGCCGAGGAACAGCAGTACGGCGCTGACGATCAGGGTCACGTGCAGCCCGTGCACGAACGCGGCCCGCGCGGCGTCCCGCAGCGCCCCGCCCGCCGCGCCCCCGAGCTGCGCGGCGACCTGGTACGCCTCCCCCAGCGAGTGCCCGGCGGCCTCGCTCGCCGTGCCGGACACACCGGTCACATGGGCGAGCCCGGGCGCGTACGCCGCGTTCATGACGGATCCGAGCAGCGCGATGCCCATGCCCGCGCCGAGCTGGTACGAGGTCTCGCCGATCGCGGCGGCGCCGCCGGCGTCGTCGGCCGGCGCCTCGGTGAGCATCGACTCGTAGGCCCCGAACAGCGTGGTCTGGAAGCCGAAGCCGAGCAGTATGAACCCGGTGCCGAGCAGCCACGGCCGGTCGTGCTCGCCCATCAGACAGAGCAGCAGGACGGCGCAGGCGGTGAGCGCGAAGCCGCAGGCGACCATGGCGCGCGGCCCGAACCGTCGCAGGTTCGCGGAGCCCATCACGCCCGCGACCATCGCGGCGAAGGTCAGCGGCAGCATCCGCAGACCGGTCTCCAGCGGGCTGAGCTCCAGCACCAGCTGCAGGTACTGGACGGCGATGAGTTCGAGTCCGACCAGCGCCAGCATCGCGATGACGATGCAGCCGACGGACGTGGAGAACGCGGCGCGGGAGAACAGCCGCATGTCGATCAGCGGGTGCTCGCGCCGGCGCTGCCGGCGCACGAACAGCGCGAGGAGCACGATGCCCGCGAGGAACGGCAGCACGGCGCCCGCGTCGAGCAGATCGCGGTCGATGCCCAGTTCCTTGATGCCGTAGACGACGCCGAGGACGCCGAGCGCGGCGAGGACCGCGCCGAACAGGTCCCACGGCCCGTCCGCGCGCCCCTTGGACTCGCGCACGAGGATCCGGCACAGCGGCAGCATGACCGCCATCAGCGGGATGTTGATGAGGAAGACGGAGCCCCACCAGAAGTGCTCGACGAGGAAGCCGCCGAGGACGGGTCCGGTGGCGGCGCCGATCGCGGCGACCGCCGTCCACACGCCGATGGCGACGGCCCGCTCGTGCCGGTCCGGGAAGACGTCCCGCAGGATCGACAGGGTCGCGGGCATGATCATCGCGCCGCCGATGCCGAGCAGGGCGCGGGCCAGGATCAGCACCTGGGCGGTGTCGGCGAAGACGGCGAGCGCGGAGGCCGCGCCGAACAGCGCGTAGCCGAGCAGGAGGATCCGTCTGCGGCCGACGCGGTCGCCGAGTGTGCCGAAGAGGATCAGCAGCGAGGCGCAGACCAGCGGGTAGGCGTCGCCGATCCAGAGGAGCTCGACGGAGGTGGGCTTCAGGTCCTCGGTGACCGAGGGCAGGGCGACGTAGAGGATGGTCGAGTCGAGCGCGACCAGAAGCAGGCTTGTGCACAGGACGACGAGGACGACCCAGCGGTTCGTGCGGACCCCCGTGGCGGCCAGCCGATGACGCAGGCGTCCGGCGGCCGTGCTCGTCCCGGACATGTGCGAACCTCCCAGTGGTCCTCGCGTTCGGCGGATCCGGGGGCTGGGGATGCCCATGGTCTCCGGCTCGGGAGGAGCGGCCTCCCGGCCCCGCTACGAAAGGCGAGTGAGCCGTCAGAGTACGCGAGTTCAGGCCAGTCTCACGTGGCGGACCTCTCACGAATTCCCTGGACCCGTGTGGTGTATGCCACTCGCGCGCCGAGGGCGGCGGACGGATCCGCCGGGGCCGACGCCGATAATCGGGGCCGTGAACGACGTCGACCGACAAGACCGGCCGCCCTCCCTGCGGCGGGCGCTGCCCGCGCTGCTCGGCTACGCGGGGGTGCGGGCGCTCGGGCTGCTCGCGCTCGCCCTGTGGAGCGCCGCCGCGGACAAGAGCCCGCACACGCTGCTGACCGCGCGCTGGGACTCCCTCTGGTACACGCGGGTCGCCGGGCACGGGTACGGCTGGTCGGTGACCCTGCCGGACGGCAGCGTCCACTCGAACCTCGCGTTCTTCCCGCTGCTGCCCTGGCTGGAGCGCCTGGTCGCCGCGGTGAGTCCGCTGTCGTACGCCGATGCGGGTCTGGTCGTGAGCTGGCTCGCCTCGCTCGCGGCGGCCTGGGGGATCTTCGCCGTCGGTGACCGGCTGTACGGGCGCCGGGCCGGAGTGTGTCTGGCCGTGCTGTGGGGCGCGCTGCCCGTCGGGATCGTGGCGTCGATGGCGTACAGCGAGGCCCTGTTCACGGCGCTGGCGGCGTGGGGACTGTACGCGGTCGTGCGCAAGCACTGGGTGAGCGCCGGTCTGCTGGCCTCGCTGGCGGGTCTGACCCGGCCGATCGGCGCGGCCGTCGTGGCGGCGGTGTGGGTGGCGGCGGCGCTGTGGATCGCGCGCGAGCGCAGCGCGCCCTGGCGTCCGGTGCTGGGCGTGCTGCTGGCGCCGGTGGGGGCGGCGGCGTACGTGCTGTGGGTCGGGCACCGGACCGGCGGCGGACTGTTCGGCTATCTCGACGTGCAGGGGCAGTGGGGGAACGGGTTCGACGGCGGCGCTGCGTTCGCCCGCTTCATCGGCGACAAGTTCACGTCACCGGCCGGCGCGCCGGCCGGGATCGGGCTGATCGTCGCAGTGGCGCTGGTGCTCTGGCTGTACGTGGCCGGGGTGCGGCAGCGACAGCCGGTGCCGCTGCTCGTCTACACCGGCATCGTCGTCGTGCTTGCCCTGTGCGCTTCGGGGTACTTCGGATCCAAGCCGCGTCTGCTGCTGCCCGCGTTCCCCCTGCTGCTGCCGATCGCGGTGGCACTGGCCCGGTGGCGTACCGGCAGGTCGGCGTGGCTGCTCGGCACACTGGCCCTGGCCTCGGCGGTCTACGGGGCGTTCTGGCTGAACGGGTCCGGCCCTCCGTGACCGGCCCCGCGCGACCTTGATCGACCTTGATCGACCTTGATCGACACCGACGGGCCCGATGAGCGGACGGAGAATTCCGTGCCAGCAAGCGGTGAACGCATTCCCCATCGCGCCAAAACCGGCCCTCGGAAACGATCAGTGAATTCGCAAGGACTTCCGTTACCGGTTACCGGAATCCCGGGAATAGATGGAGTCCTGAGATCAATCCCACATCACATCGTCATCACAAAGCCACTGTTTCGTCCTGGTCCGCAGCGCGCCCGCTGTAGCGTCGATTGGGTGCGTACCGAACGAAACCTGACCCGCCGCCTCGAGCGGGTCTTCGCCCGGCTCGACCGCGAGCCCGAACGACCGGTCAACCTGGACATGCCCAGGATGAGCCGGCACCGGGTCGTGCTCTTCGGGCTGACCCTGTCCTTCTACCTCGCCATCGTGGTGGCGGTCCTGGCCACGACGTGGCTGGTCACCTTCGACTGGCAGGTCATGTTCTTCCGGCCCTACCAGCAGTGGCCCGAGGTGCACGCCTTCCTCGACTACTGGGTCGTCCTCGGCCAGCGCGGCCCGACCGCGGTCATGGTGATGGCGTGGCTGGGGTGGCGTTCGTGGCGGCAGCACACGCTGCGCCCGCTGCTGATGTTCGGTACCGCACTGCTCCTGCTCAACGCCACGGTGGGCGCCGCCAAGTACGGCATGGGCCGCGCGGGCCCGCACTACGCCACCGTCATCGGCTCGAACGAGATGTGGAAGAACGGGGATATATTTCCCTCCGGCCACACCGCGAACGCGGTGGTGACCTGGGGCATCCTCGCCTACCTGGCCTCCACGCCGCGCGCCCGCCGCTGGCTGTCCGCCGTCTCCGCGGTGATCTCCCTGAGCGTCGGCCTGACCACCGTCTACCTCGGTACGCACTGGCTGAGCGACGTGCTTCTCGGCTGGGCCGCGGGCCTGCTCATCCTGCTCGCGCTGCCCTGGTTCGAGCCGCTGGTCGCCCGGGTCGAGGCCGTCGTCCTCGCGGTCCGCGCGCGCCTGCGCGACCGCCGCACCGGTGCCACCGCGCCCGCACCCGTCCCGGCGCCCGCGCGGGTCCGCACCCCGGTTCCCGCCGACGACGGGGTCCGGGCGCGCGAGCCGGTGAGCACGGGACGCTCCACGGTCCGCCCCTCGACGCTGCTCGCGCCGGGGCCGCACACCCCGCGCGGCGAGCGCACGCCGGTCACCCCGGCCGGCAGCCGCCGCCCGGCGACCGAGAGGCTCCCCCGCACCGCACCGACGGCCAGGCCTCTCTAGGTCCCACGATCAGCGGGGCCGGTACGCACAACCACCCCGCACGGCGAAGGGCCCCGCAACCTCCCAGAGGTTCCGGGGCCCTTCGCCGTGCTCAGCCCTTCCAGCAGCGCGTCACCGTGCCGTTCGTGACCTCGAAGTTCAGCCGTCCCGCGCGGTACTCCATGGTGATGATCGCCCCCGGCGGCAGCTGCCGGACGCTCGACCAGCCGCGGCCGTGCGCCTGCCGCTCGGCTCGCTCGGCGTCGAGTCCGACGTACGTGTCGGGGCTGTCCTGGGGTTCTGCGGGCGGGGTCGGAATGGGTGCCATACGGCCACCGTAGGCCGTGCGCACAGGTGACGCCAGGCCCGCTCGCCCAGCCCGCCGCGCTCTTGTACGGTCACGCTTTCGTCACAAGATCACGACAGTTGTTTCTGCCGAACTTCCTCACACGATCGGGGGGTTCCTTACTTCTTACGCCGTTCTTACATGCACCCACCGATGCCCGGCGCGCGAAATTCCGGATTCCTTCGGGACCCCTTCTTCGCCCCGCGCGTCCCTTTACCGGGAGCACCTCGCACGAATTCTTCGCCCATTCCGAATCCGGCGGCGCGGCACGCGAGTTGAGATCGTCCGGGAATTGCCTGTCCATGCCACAAAGAGCCGTTCGCCCCCTGTCGCGGCGACGGCTGCGCGCGCATCATGGCGGGAGTTCGGAAGCAGGCCCGAGGCGCGCGCAGCGAGGGAGCAAGCGATGGGAACCACCGGGGTGCGGGCCGGGCCCGCGGCGGCCGGACCGGCCCGGGACCGGCGACCCGGCCGCGTGATCGTGGACTGGCTGACCACCACGGACCACAAGAAGATCGGCCACCTCTACCTGATCACGGCCTTCGGATTCTTCCTGGCCGGCGGGCTGATGGCGCTGGTGATGCGGGCCGAACTCGCCCGCCCCGGCCTCCAGATCGTCAGCAGCGAGGAGTACAACCAGCTGTTCACGATGCACGGCACGATCATGCTGCTGCTCTTCGCGACGCCCACGTTCGCCGGCTTCGCCAACGAGATCATGCCGCTGCAGATCGGCTCGCCCGACGTCGCGTTCCCGCGTCTGAACATGCTCTCGTACTGGCTGTTCCTCTTCGGCGGCCTGATCGTGCTCGGCTCGCTCGTGGTGCCCGGCGGGGCCGCGGACTTCGGCTGGTTCGCCTACGCGCCGCTGAACAGCCTGACCCGCTCCCCCGGCATCGGCGCCGACATGTGGATCATGGGCCTCGCGCTGTCCGGGTTCGGCACGATCCTCGGCTCGGTGAACTTCCTGACCACGATCATCGGGATGCGGGCGCCCGGCATGACGATGTTCCGGATGCCGATCTTCACGTGGAACACGCTGTTCACGTCGATCCTCGTGCTGCTCGCGTTCCCGGTCCTGGCGGCCGCGCTGCTCTGCCTGGAGGCGGACCGGCGGTTCGGCTCGGTGGTCTTCGAGGCCCAGTACGGGGGCGCGCTGCTGTGGCAGCACCTCTTCTGGTTCTTCGGGCATCCCGAGGTCTACATCATCGCCCTGCCGTTCTTCGGCATCATCAGCGAGATCCTGCCGGTCTTCAGCCGCAAGCCGATCTGGGGCTACACGATGCTGGTCGGCGCGACCATGGCGATCACGGGTCTCTCGGTCGTCGTGTGGGCGCACCACATGTTCGTGACGGGCGGCGTGCTGCTGCCGTTCTTCTCGTTCATGTCCTTCCTCATCGCGGTGCCGACCGGGGTGAAGTTCTTCAACTGGACGGGCACGATGCTGAAGGGCTCGCTGTCCTTCGAGACGCCGATGCTGTGGTCCGTCGGCTTCCTGGTCACGTTCCTGTTCGGCGGCCTGACGGGCGTCATCCTGGCCTCGCCGCCGATGGACTTCCACGTCTCGGACACGTACTTCGTCGTGGCGCACTTCCACTACGTGGTGTTCGGCACGGTCGCCTTCGCGACGTTCGCCGGGTTCTACTTCTGGTGGCCGAAGCTGACCGGGAAGATGCTCGACGAACGGCTCGGCAAGATCCACTTCTGGACGCTGTTCGTCGGCTTCCACACCACGTTCCTGGTGCAGCACTGGCTGGGCGCGGAGGGCATGCCGCGCCGGTACGCCGACTACCTCACGGCGGACGGCTTCACGGCCCTCAACAGCATCTCGACCATGGGCTCGTTCCTGGTCGGGCTGTCGACCCTGCCGTTCCTCTACAACATCTGGAGGACGGCCAGGTACGGCACGCCGGTCGAGGTCGACGATCCTTGGGGCTTCGGCCGCTCCCTGGAGTGGGCGACGTCGTGTCCGCCGCCCCGCCACAACTTCACGACGCTGCCGAGGATCCGCTCGGAATCCCCGGCGTTCGACCTGCACCACCCCGAGTTCGCCGCGTTCGAGGACCGCCCCCTCAAGGCCGCGGACACCTGAGCCGCCGGGCGCTCAGACCGAAGTGACGTGTACCGAAAGGTCGTTGTCGACGGTGTAGTACGGCTCGGCCGACAGGTCCCGGCCGGCGACGGTCACCTGGACGACCGGATACGCGAAGATCGGCTTCTTGTCGGCGATGTCGTCGAGGATCCGGGCCACCCGCACCTCGGGCCCGTCGTCCCCGCCGGGCCGCACCCACAGGTCCCAACGGCCCTCGGAGAACTCGTCGTACCCGATCCGCAGAGTGAACTCGGGTCCGTCGACGGCCAATTCCGCCCGAAGCGCCGGACCGGAGACGGCGCGGGAACGTATCTCCGCGTACGCCTTGGCCGTGAACTGCGTGCCGTAGACCCGCCCGTGCACCGTCAACTCACCGTCCACGATGCGCAGTTCACCGGCCTCCGCGTGCGGCGTCCGCAGCCAGCTGCGCACGGTGAGATTGCCGTGCTTGGTGGCGTACGGGATCCGCACGGCGACATGGCCGCGCGATCCGCTGGGCGCGCGGTCGACCAGCGAGCGCAGATCGTTCACGCCCGGCATGAGCCGCACCGGCTCGTCCCCGGCGACCTGCGCGTACGTGTCCCAGCGCCCCTCGGGCAGGCCCACGCTGATCGGCAGCGAGGCGCGCAGGCGCCCGTCGCCCATCGGCGTGAGCGGCAGCCGGACCTCCTCCCCGGTGGCCCGGTCGATCAGCACGAGGTGGGCCGGGTCCGTCGAGACCCCGTGGTCGGTGACGTCGAAGGTGAGGCCGCCGGCGGAGTCGGCGATGCAGTCGGCGCTGGGTGCCATACGGACGGTCCTGTCGTCAGGCGCGGGCAGCGGTGCGGGCGTGGCCAGCGGCGTCGTCATGCGGTGCGCCCCTTTCCCGGGGACTTGAAGGCGTCCCGCACGGCGTGGGCGCCGCCCAGCAGAGTTCCGCGGGCCCGGTTCAGCAGTCCCACGGAGCCGCCACGGCCGGTGAGCGAACCGAAGAGGTCCTCGTAGCGCTCGGCGATCCGCGCGGGATCGAAGCGCTCGGAGTGCGTGAGGGCGCGCGCCGCCATCTGCCGGCGCAGCGGTTCGTTGTTGATGAGTTCGAGCAGGCCGCCGGCGATCGCGTCGACGTTGCCGACCTCGACGAGGCGCCCGTCGACACCGTTGTCGATGATCTCGCCGGGGCCGTGCGGGCAGTCGGTGGAGACGACGGGCAGACCGCACCGCATCGCCTCGACGATCGTCATGCCGAACGACTCGAAGGTCGACGTCACCGCGGCGACGGAACCTTTCGCCCACTCCGGTTCGATGGGGTTGGCGGGTCCCATGAGGAACACGTGGTTGTACAGGCCGAGTTGATCGATGAGGCGGCGCAGCTTGTCCTTCTGCTTGCCGCCGCCGTAGATCCGCAGGCGCCAGTCGGGGCGCTCGGCGCGCACCTTGTCGAAGGCCCTGATCAGCAGGTCGTACCGCTTCACGGGCGCGAGCCGCCCCGCGGCCACGACCCACTTGCCGCTGCCGTCGGCCGGCGCGACACCGGGCGCGGGCACCGGGTTGGGCATGGCCTCGATGCGCACGCCGGGCAGCCGCATCCGGTCGCGGTAGGCGTGGGCGTCGGCCTCGGTGGTGGTGGTGAGGGCGTCGAGCCGCGGGTAGACGCTTTGCAGTTCGCGGCGCAGCCCCACGGAGTGCGTGTCCAGCGTGAGGTGCTCCTGGCCGACGCGCAGCGGGCCGCGCCTGGTCTGCCGGGCGAGGTGCACGTTGAGGCCGGGCCGCGTTCCGACGACCACGTCCGTCTCGACACCGGCCAGGTACTCGGCGATGCGCCGGTCGGTGAGCGCGCTGTACTGGTCGTAGCGCCCCTCCTGCCGGGGGAAGACCGAGGCGGCCTGCTCGGCCTCGGGATCGTCGCCCTCGTACCCTGCGGAGCCCTTGCGCAGATCCACGAGGTGACGGAGCCGTACGCGCTGGTCAGGCGCGAAGACCGGCTCGTCACGGTGCCGGAACACGGAGACGACTTCCACGTCGTGCTGCTCGGCCAGGGTGTTGGCGAGGTTGTACGTGGTGCGGATCGTCCCTCCGATCCCGTACGCATTGTGAATCAGGAAAGAAATCTGCATGCGTCCCCGTATCCCACCATTCCTCGCGGACAGTCCGGACAGTCTGAAACGGTCTGAACAGCCCGGGTGCTCCGCCTACCGGATGGTTAGACAGAGATGCCCCGGCGAGGGTTGTTCTTCATCATCATCTTGTTCCAGAACAGTTGCCGTATTGGTAGGCAATATCGGGAACCCTTTGGCCATTTAGTCCATCGGAGCCACGTCACGGCTGGTAGGAGAGCTGCGGAACGTCAAAGCAGGTACGGCTCATGTCACCGTTCTGGGTGACCCAGCCCCGGCTGTCCCTCCACCGTGCCACCGAGAGGCACGTTCTTCGGGTCGCGGGCGGCTCGGCGAGGGTGCGGTACGTCACGGGCAGCAGGAGTCCGTCGGCCGTGTAGGGGGTGCCGCGCGTCATGAAGCGGTCGAGGCACGCGCGCGTGACGTCGTCCCCGTCCTCGGCGCAGGAGCGCGCGGCGTCGGTGAACCACATCGCGGCGGCCCAGCCCTCCAGCTGCCACTGCGTGTGGGTTCCCAGCGACGCGGTCGCGGCGCGGAAGGCGCGCACGGCGGGGTGCCCGGTGTCCTCGAAGTTGCGGCTCGCGCCGGTCACCCACAGGGACGCGCGGCAGTGCGGCGCGTCCTTGTAGTCGGCGGCGACGGACGACGTCCAGTTCTGCACGTTCGTGACCTTCGCGGTGACGCGGGCCCCGACCTGGTCCATGGCCCGGCACAGCCGTGCGTTGCCGTGCGCGTCGATGGCGTCGAGGACCAGG
The DNA here is from genome assembly GCF_053891275.1 of Streptomyces sp. YJ-C3. Classification (NCBI taxonomy): domain Bacteria; kingdom Bacillati; phylum Actinomycetota; class Actinomycetes; order Kitasatosporales; family Streptomycetaceae; genus Streptomyces; species Streptomyces sp. YJ-C3. The sequence goes on from NZ_CM132685.1 coordinate 6,426,918, forward strand.
TCGACACCCTGGTCCTTGAGGTCCGCGGCGACGGCGCGGAAGTTCGGCAGGGCGAAGTCGACCTGCTCGGTGATCACCCGATAGCCCTCGGCCTCCAGGCCGCGCCGCACGAGCCGCGCGTACGCCGCCGAGGCCGCCTGGTTGTACGAGACGACGGCGGCGGTGCGGGCGCCCCGCTCCCGCTTGAAGTAGCGGTAGACCTCCGTGCCGCCGTACAGCTTCCCGTCCCAGCCGGGCGTGCCGTCGCGGGGCGCGAGGCTGCCGTAGATCCCGTACAGGTGCGGGTACGTGTCGTACGCGGCGCCGATCGGCTGGCCGCCGATGTCGGGCACGCGCGCGTGGGAGACCTGTTCCGCGCCCGCGTAGTCCAGGGACGTGGTGGCGACCAGCGCGACGACCTTCTCCTCGTCGATCAGTTTGTGCACGCATTCGTTGTTGCCGACGCCGCTGCCCCCGTCGTCGCACAGGCGGACGTCGACACGGCGCCCTTGGATGCCGCCCCTGTCGTTCAGGTTCCGGAAGTACGCCTGTGCGCCGTCGCGGGTGTCGGTGAAGGTGGCGCCGCCGACGGGGCTCGTCGCGCTCGTGATGATCCCGACGCGGATCGGCGCCGCCGCGTTCACAGGCGCACGCCGCGGCGCCCCGTCCCCGAAGTCGCTCTCCGGCAGCCGCGAGCCGCAGCCGGTGAGCACGAGGAGGGCGAGTCCCGTGGCGAGCGCCTCAGCAGCCCGGGCCCGGCGACGCATTGCCGCTCAGCTGCACCAGCGCGCACAGGGTCTTGACGGACACCTTCCATGTGCCGCCCTGCTCGACGGAGGTGCCCTTGGCGCCGGGCAGCACCGTGGCGCCCTTCAGGGCCAGCGAGTACGTGACGTCGGCGGCGGTCGGCGAGGTGAAGGTGACGGTGTCGACGTTCGCCTCGACCTGGCCGCCGCGCTTGTCGCCGTTGAAGCTCTCCAGGACCGGCCGCATCGCGGCGCCGTTCTCCAGGACGTCCTGCTTCTCCTTCACGGGCACGTCCGGATCGAAGAACTTCTTCCAGTTCGCCGTGATCTCCTTCTTCGCCGCGGCCTCGTCCGCGGGCCCGGTCGGCGCGGGCTCCTTCGAGGAGGGCCCCTGCGAGCTGGGGGTGGGCGGGTCGCTCTCGTTGCCGCCGCTGTCGTCGCCGCATGCGGTCACGGCCGTACCGAGCGCCAGGACCGCGGCGAGGGCGAGGGCCGCACTCCGCCCGCGACCCGTCCCGATCTTGTTCCCGAGAACCATCTGGCTCACCACCGGATGTCGGTCCGGACCCCAACTGCGCCCGGAGTTTTCAGGGTTGGCCTCCAGAAGGCATAGTGCAAGCGATCGGCCGACAAGACCAGACACACAGGCAGACACACGACATCACGACGTGGGGGCCACCGATGCGGACTGTCCGGCTACGAACCGTGGGCCCCGTCCTGTGGGCGGGCCTCGCCGCCCTCACCGCGGGTGCCGTGCTGTGCGTGGTCGGATGGTACGGGATGTCCGGCGAGCGCTTCGCCGAGCGCCAACTGCCCTATCTCGCCTCGTGCACGGTGCCCGGAGCGGCCCTGATCATCGCGGGCGCGGTGCTGCTCACGTACGGCAGGAGCGCCCTGGCCAGGTCCCGGGTGGAGGAGCTGTACGCGCTCCTGGTCACCGTCGACCCGCCGGCGGCGCCCCGGGCGGCCGCCCCGCTCGCCGTCGACGGCACCCTCCTCATGGTCCCCGGCGGCACGCTGTGGCACCGCGCGGACTGCCCGCTCGTCGAGGGCAAGCCGGAGGCCGTGCCCGCCGACGCCGGGGCCGTCGCGGCCGGCGGTCTCGGGCCGTGCCCCATCTGCGAGCCGCCCGCGGGGAGTTGAGGCGTGGCCTCCCTGACGTACGACCTCACGCTGGCCGGCCTCTCGGTGGGTGCGGCGGCGGCGCTCACCGGGACCGGCCTGATCGTCACGTACCGGGCGACCGGCGTCCTGAACTTCGCGCACGGAGCGATCGCGATGCTCTGCGCGTATCTGCTGCGGCAGTGCGTGGTGGTGTGGTCCTGGCCGCTGTGGGCGGGCGCGGCGCTGGTCCTCCTGGTCGTCGCCCCGGCGCTCGGACTGGCGCTGGAACGCGGGGTGTTCAGGCCGCTCGCGACGGCGGGGAGCGACCCGGCCCGCACCCTCGTCGCCTCGCTCGGCGTCTTCGTGCTGCTGGTCGGGGCGGCGGCCCTGTTGTGGGGCACGGGGGCACGGGAGGACGCGCCGACGCTGATCGCGGCCGATCCGTGGGGGCAGCTCGCGGTGGCCTGCGCGATCGCGGTGACGGTGTGGGCGGTGACCCGGTGGACCCGGTTCGGCGGGGAGCTGCGGGCCGTCGTCGACAACCGCCCGCTCGCCGTGCTCGGCGGCATCGACGCGGACCGGGTCGCGGCGGCGGGCTGGGCCTTCGGCGCGTTCACGGCGGGCCTGACCGGAGTGCTGCTGGCCCCCTATGTGCGCCTCGACCCGTACGGGCTGCCGCTGCTGGTGATGGAGGTCGTGGCGGTCGCGGTCGCGGCGCGGATGCGGTTCCTGTCGGTGGCCGTGCCGGTGGCGCTGGCGATCGGGGTGGCGCAGAGCCAGCTGACCCGGCTGCACCCGGGCGGCCGGGCGGAGCCGCTGCTGCAGGCGGTCGGGGCGAACCTGTTCGTGGTGGCGCTGCTGGTCGCGGCGCTCGCCCTGCCGGGGATCGGCGGGCGCGGGGCACTGCCGCGGGCGGTGACCCGGCGGGTGGTGCCGGCGCCGCCGGGCGCGTGGCCGGTGGCGGCGGTGCTGTTCCTGCTGCCGTTGGGCTTCGCGGGCTCGGACCTGCACACGTCGGTCCAGGTGCCCGCGCTGGCGCTGATCCTGCTGTCGCTGGTCGTCGTGACCGGCCGTGCGGGCCAACTGGCGCTGGGACAGGGGGCGTTCGCGGGACTGGGCGCCCTGTTCGCGACATTGGCAGCACTGGGTCGCTTCCCGGGAATCCCCCAACTCCCCGGTTTGGTGGCGCTGTTGCTGGCGGTGGTCCTGGTGGCGCCCCTGGGGCTGCTGACGGCCGTGCCCGCGATCGGCCGGCACGGTCTCGCCCTGGCCCTCGCCACGTTCGCCGTCGGGGTGGGGGTGAGCCGGTTCGTGTTCGCGCAGCCGTACGCGGCCTCGGGCCTGGCACCGGGCAGGCCGGCCGGATTCGCCGGGGACCGGGCGTACTACCTCCTCGAACTCTGCTTGCTGAGCGGCGCGTTGGTGCTCGTATGGGCGCTGCGCCGGGGCCGGGTCGGCCGGGCACTGGCAGCCCTGCGGGACCACGAGGCCGGGGCGTCGGCGGCCGGAGTGCGGGTGTCCGCGCTCAAGGCCGCCGCCTTCGTGGTGGGGGCCGGGCTCGCGGCGCTGGGCGGCGGGCTGCTGGCGTTCGGGGTGCGGTCGTTCGACCCCGGGGCGTACGACCCGGTGCGCGGGCTGCTGTGGTTCGCGGCGATCGTGGCCCTCGGGGCGGACAGCCTGCTCGCCGCGCCGGCCGGGGCGGCGCTGCTGGTCGGCCTGGACGCGGGGACGCGCGGCGGGGTCGCGGCGGCGGCCGTCGGGGTGCTGGCGCTGCTGGTGGGACGGTTCCCGGAGGGGCCGTACGAGGCGGCTCGGGGCCTCGTCGCACGGGTACGGGGGCCTCGGCGGCCGACCGCGCGGGGCGCCGCGGTGCGGGATGCGCTGCGCCGGGGCGAGCGCCGTCCCGGTCCGGCGCCCTCGGACGGGCTTGATGAGCCCGCCGGCCCGGGGAGTGCCCCGGCGCCGAGGCGGACCCGGAGGGCGAGAGCGGGCGGACCGCCCCAGGCGGCCGGACGACCCTCACCGCCGCCCGTGCTGTCCGGCGCGCGCCTCACCGTCTCCTTCGACGGCCACCCCGTTCTGCACGGCGTCGACATCGCCGTGCCGCCCGGCCGGATCGTCGCCGTCGTCGGGCCCAACGGCGCGGGCAAGAGCACGCTGTTCCACTGCCTCGCCGGGACGGTGCGGCCGGACGCGGGGCGCGTACGGCTCGGGGACCGGGACATCACGGCACTCCCCGCCCACGCACGGACCCGGCTCGGCGTGGCCCGCACGTTCCAACAGCTCGCCGTCTTCCCGTCGTTGACCGTGGCCGAGAACATTCGCGTCGGCGCCGAGCAGGGCCGCGTTCGGGACCGGCACGCGACGCGGCGTCTGCTCAGGCTGTTCGGCCTGCGGGGCGGGCGGTTCCCCGCCGATCTGCCCACGGGGACGCTGCGCCGCGTCGAACTGGCCCGGGCCCTCGCGGGCCGACCGCACGTCCTGCTGCTCGACGAACCGGCGGCGGGCCTCGACGACGCCGAAGTCGCCGCTCTGGCACGCCTGCTGAAGGCGCTGGCCGGAGACGGGACGGGCCTGCTCGTCGTCGAGCACGACCTGGACCTGGTGGCGGAGCTGGCCGACACGGTGCACGTGATGACGGCGGGCCGCATCGTGGCGTCGGGTCCACCGGCGGCGGTCCTCGACCGCACGGCCGGAGCGCGCCCGTGAAGCACGGCATCGAACTGCGCGCGGCACACGTCCGCTACGGGCCTCTCGAAGCACTCCACGGCATCAGCCTCGCCGCACCCGCCGCGGCGGTCACCGTCCTGCTGGGCCGCAACGGATCCGGCCGCACCACCGCCCTGCGCGCCCTCGCGGGCACTGCCCCGCTCACCACCGGGACCGTCGTGTGGGACGGCATCGACGTCACCCGGCAGACGCCCCGCGCCCGCGCGGCCGCGGGCCTGTGTCTCGTCCCCGACCGGCAGGCCGTCTTCGCCGCGCTCGGGGTCGCCGAGAACCTCCGCCTCGCCGCGCCCGACGGCGACATCGCCCCGGCGCTCGACGCCTATCCGGAGCTCCGCCCGCTCCTCGCCCGCCGCGCCGGCACGCTCTCCGGCGGCGAACAGCGGATGCTCGCCGTCTCCCGCGCCCTGCTCTGCCGGGCCCGCGTGGTCCTGGTCGACGAGCCCGCCCAGGGCATGTCATCCGGGGTGGCCGACCGCACGTACGCCCTGCTGAGCGGGCTCGACGCCTGCGTGGTCCTCGCCGAGCAGCGGCTGCCGCCGGGCCTGCGCCCGTCCGGCCCGGGCGGGGCGACGGTGCTGGTGTACGAACTCGGGCGCGGCGCCGTGGTGTTCAGGGGCGAGGCCGGCGAGGTCACGCCGTCGGGATGACCAGCTGGGTGCCGGCGTTGAGCCGGTCCGGGTGCGGGCCGACCATCTGCCGGTTGGCCTTGTACAGCGCCTCCCAGCCACCCTTGACCTTGAAGCGGCGGGCGATCGAGGTCAGGGTCTCGCCGCGCTGCACCACGTGGACGCGGCCGGCGAGCCGCAGCTTCTTCGAGCACGCGGGCCAGGCCCGCCAGCCCTGGCTGCGCAGGACGTTCTCGGCGACCTTGATCTGCTCGGCGCGGGTCGCGAGATCGGCGCGGGGCGCGTACTTCAGGCCGCCGTGCTCCTCCCAGGTGGGCTGCCAGAACTGGAGCCCGCCGTAGAAGGAGTTGCCGGTGTTCGCGTTCCAGCGGCCGCCGCTCTCGCACTCGGCGAGGCAGGACCACGGCCACTGGTCGCGTGCGCAGTCGTAGGGCTTGCGGGCGGCGCTCCCGCTGCCGGGGGCGGCGGACGCGGCGGGCGGCGTGAGGACCAGGGCGAGCAGTCCGCCCAGGAGGGCCACCGCCCACATGTGCATCTTCGGCTTCGTGGGCATCAGGTGCATCGCGTCACGCTAAGCAGCGGGTACCGGCCTCTCCCGGCGCCGCGCCGCAGTGACCGCGGCCCCACCCGGTCGGCGCACCGGGCAGGACCGCGGGGCATCGCCGCGGCCGGGGCCTACCCGACCAGCAGCCGCTGTCCCGGGAGGATCAGGTCCGGGTCGCCGCCGATCACCGCTTTGTTGACGGCGTACAGGCGCTGCCAGCTGGTGCCGTGGGCCGCCGCGATGCGTCCCAGGGTGTCGCCGCTGCGGACGACGTAGCCGCCGCTCCGGGCAGTCCCGCGGCCCGCGCCCGACGAGGCGCGCTCCACCGGGGCGGACTTCGGTTCGGCCGACCGGGGCGCGGCGGAGCGGGGCTCGGCGGCGGCCGCCGCCGGTGCGCCGCCGTACGCGCCCGCCCGCGCCGAGCAGACGGGCCAGGCGCCCCAGCCCTGCCCGCGCTGCACCTTCGTGGCCACGGCGATCTGCTGGCCCTTCGTGGCCCGGTCGGCCGTGGCGGCGTAGGCCCCTCCGCCGTACGCGCGCCAGGTGCCGGCGGTGAACTGGAGCCCGCCGTAGTAACCGTTGCCGGTGTTGATGTGCCAGTTGCCGCCGCTCTCGCAGCGTGCGATGCGGTCCCAGACGCCGGAGTCCGCCGCGTGGGCGGAGCCGCCGGACGCGAGGAGGCCGAGGGGGGCGAGGAGAACCGCCCCGGCGATCACCGCTGTCGTGCGAGCCGTACGAATCGGCACGGACATGAGAATCCCTCTCGTGGACTGCTGCTCGGTGCAGACGGCGGTGGAATCTAGGCAGCCCGAGAGGTTTGCATCAACCAAGTCCCTGTCACTCCAGGCCAGTTGGCCGTTACCGAAAGTAGTGATGAAAACGCGCCACCCACTTCATTCACTGATTTCATGATTTGTCGACCTGCCACCTCGGTGATCTGTGACCCACTTCACCCCCTCAACTTGCTCGGAGTACCTACAAGTTGGCGTGGAGTGACAGATTCCGGGTTCCTTCTCACGGTGCGCTTCGGATGAGTGAATTCCGTTCGCCTTCGGGCGTGACTCCCGCCACAGATCACCCGTTGTTCCTTCATAAGTACGCATCCGATCCAGAGGAGCCCCCGTGTCGCGCTTGCTCGACGTCAGTGACGACGTACGCGCCGAGATCGGCGACGAAGAAGCCGACCGGCTGCTCGCCGGTGAGAACGCCCCCGGCGGTTACGACTGCACGTCCTGCCGCACGCCGGGCGACTCCGCGCAGGAACGCACCAGCACGGTCCTGTTCGTCGGCGACGAGACCGCCGTGCTCGCCTTCGCCCATGCCGCCTGCCTGCCCTCGCAGGTCGTCCAGGTCGCCGAGGACCAGCTCCAGGGCGCCGTCCGGTCCATGACCGGGTCCCCGGACGCGCCGGCCGGCGGCGGGCCGCAGGTGGCCGCCCCGACCCAGGCCGTGCTCGGGGTGACCAGCGGCCTGCTGCTGATCGCGGGCGAGCTGCACCCCGCGCTCGTCGTCGAACCGACCGGTCCCATCTCCCGTCCCGGCGCCGAGCCCGGCGGCGGCGACGACTTCCTGCCGCTCCTGATCGAGCAGGGCTTCATGCCGGTCAGCGAGCTGAACGAGGCACCGCGCGTGCTGCCCGGCTGGTCGGTGCTGCTCGCCATGGGCCAGCTGCACGCCGTGCTGCAGCCCGGCACCGGCGGCGCCTCCTCCCAGGTCGCCTGGTGGCAGGCGCACCAGGCGCTCCAGGTCACCGACGGCTGGCGGGCCGCGGCCAACAAGACGCACACCGTGCTCGTCCTGGCCGCCCCCGTCGGTTCGATCGGCCGGCAGCCCCGCGAGGACCTGCTGCGCGACGCCCTCGACAAGGCCGCGGCGAACGGCCGGCTGGTCGCCGCCGCGATGCCGCTCGCGGGCACCTGAGCCAACGGCGGGTCCCCTTCCGGACCCCCGACGAATGCGCCGGTCATCCTCCTGACGCCTCGCATAAGCCGAGGCCAAGGGCGCATCCGTCGGGGGTCCGGGTCGTTGGCACAGACGTGCACCCATACGACCCCACCTCATCCCCCTCCGGGCGGCGTCAGCCGTATCCGACCCCCATTCCGGCCATGCGTCCCGCGGAGGACTATGCGGGCAACTGCTCGGCGACTCCGATCTACGACGCCCTGTACGCGGAGTACCGCCGGTCCTTCCGGGCCCTGCCCGGCGACCGCAGCGGCGAGGAGGATCTGGGGTTCACGGCCTTCGGGACGGGGCCCTACGGGGCACGGCAGCACACCCCGCACTACCCGGCGGCGGTCCAGCACCACCAGTACTCCTACTGGCAGACGAACGGGCGGCAGCACGCCCAGGGAGGTCATCTCCCGGCCGCGCTGCCGCCCGCACCGCGCCGCGAGCACTGAACCCGCGGCGCCTGGACCGTCGTAGCGGTACGGCTGTCCCGTACCGCTCTACTTCTTCTTCCCGCGCTTCTCCCGCACGCGCACGGAAATGTGGATCGGCGTCCCCTCGAACCCGAACTCCTCGCGCAGACGCCGCTCCACATAGCGCCGGTAGCCGTGCTCGATGAACCCGGAGGCGAAGAGCACGAACCGCGGCGGCTTGGTGCCGGCCTGCGTACCGAAGAGGATGCGGGGCTGCTTGCCGCCGCGGATGGGGTGCGGGTGGGAGGCGACGAGCTCACCGAGGAACGCGTTCAGGCGCCCGGTCGGGACGCGGGTCTCCCAGCCCGCCAGGGCCGTCTCGATGGCCGGGACCAGCTTCTCCATGTGGCGGCCGGTGCGCGCCGACACGTTCACTCGCGGCGCCCACGCGATCTGACCGAGCTCGGTCTCGATCTCGCGCTCCAGGTAGTAGCGGCGCTCCTCGTCGAGGGTGTCCCACTTGTTGAACGCGACGACGATCGCGCGGCCCGCCTCGACCGCCATCGTGACGATCCGCTGGTCCTGCACGGAGATCGTCTCGGAGGAGTCGATCAGGATGACCGCGACCTCCGCCTTCTCGACGGCGGCGGCCGTGCGCAGCGAGGCGTAGTAGTCGGCGCCCTGCTGGAGGTGGACGCGCTTGCGGATACCGGCGGTGTCGACGAACTTCCAGGTGACGCCGCCCAGTTCGATGAGCTCGTCGACCGGGTCGCGGGTGGTGCCCGCCAGCTCGTTCACGACGACGCGGTCCTCGTTCGCCACCTTGTTCAGGAGCGAGGACTTGCCGACGTTCGGACGGCCGATCAGGGCGATGCGGCGCGGGCCGCCGACGGCGGTGCCGAAGGTCTGCGCGGGCGCCTCGGGCAGCGCCTCCAGGACGGCGTCGAGCATGTCGCCGGTGCCGCGGCCGTGCAGCGAGGAGACCGGGTGCGGCTCGCCGATGCCGAGGGACCACAGGGCGGTGGCGTCGGCCTCGCCGCTGGGGCCGTCGACCTTGTTGGCGCAGAGCACCACCGGCTTGTTGGCCTTGCGCAGCAGGCGGACGACGGCCTCGTCGGTGTCGGTGACGCCGACCGTGGAGTCGACCACGAAGACGACCGCGTCGGCGGTCTCGATCGCGTACTCGGCCTGCGCGGCCACCGACGCGTCGATGCCGAGCACGTCCTGCTCCCAGCCGCCGGTGTCGACGACCTTGAAGCGGCGGCCCGCCCACTCGGCCTCGTAGGTGACGCGGTCGCGGGTGACGCCCGGCTTGTCCTCGACGACGGCCTCGCGGCGGCCGATGATGCGGTTCACCAGGGTCGACTTGCCGACGTTCGGGCGGCCGACGACGGCGAGGACGGGCAGCGGACCGTGGCCGGCGGCCTCGATCGCGCCCTCGACGTCCTCGATGTCGAAGCCCTCTTCCGCGGCGAGCTCCATGAACTCCGCGTACTCGGCATCGCCAAGCGCCCCGTGGTCGTGCTCGGCGAAGCCGTCGCCCTCGGGCTGGATCTGGTCGTTCATGAAGTCCGTACCTCGTCGTTCATTCGTGGTGATCGGTGCGCCCGCCTCGGTCAAGGCCGGTGCACTACTGAAAGTCTCGCTCAGCGCCCGGTCAGGCGCCTGGCGTCCGCCAGGTGGGCGGTGAGCCGCTCCTGGATGCGCACGGTCGCCGCGTCGAGCGCCTTGCGCGTACGCCGCCCGCTGCCGTCGCCCGCTTCGAAGGGGTCCCCGAAGACGACGTCGACCCGGCTGCGCAGCGGAGGCAGCGCCTTTATCAACCGTCCGGGCCGCTCCGTGCTTCCCAGTACGGCGACCGGGACGATCGGCGCCCCGCCGCGCACCGCGAAGTACGCGAGGCCGGCCCGCAGCGACGCGAAGTCGCCGTCGCCGCGCGTGCCCTCGGGGAAGATGCCGAGCACTCCCCCGTCACGCAGGACGTCGAGGGCCCGCGTGATGGCCGTCCGGTCCGCGCTGGTCCGGTCCACCTTGAGCTGTCCGATGCCTTCGAGGAAGGTGCCGAGCGGCCCGACGAACGCCTCCTGCTTGATCAGGAAGTGCGTCGGGCGCGGGGCGACGCCCATGACCATGGGGCCGTCGATGTTGTGGGAGTGGTTGACCGCGAGGATCACCGGGCCGGTCGCGGGGACCCGCCAGGACCCGAGCACACGCGGCTTCCACAGCCCGTACATCAGGCCGACGCCGATGCGCCGCCCGACCTCGGCCCCACGTTCCGGAGGGCTGACAGGACTCACTTGGAGGCCCGCTTCTCCTCGACGAGGGTCACGACGCACTCGATGACCTGCTGCAGCGTGAGCTCCGTGGTGTCGACCTCGACGGCGTCGCCGGCCTTGGCGAGCGGCGACGTCTTGCGGCTGGAGTCGGCCTGGTCGCGCTTGATCAGGGCCTCCTGCGTGGCCTTGACGTCGGCGCCCTTCAGCTCGCCGGAGCGGCGGGCGGCACGGGCCTCGGGCGAGGCGGTGAGGAAGATCTTCAGGTCGGCGTCGGGCAGCACGGTCGTCCCGATGTCCCGGCCCTCGACGACGATGCCCGGGCCCTCGGCGGCGGCAGCGGTCGCGATGGAGCGCTGCAGCTCGGTGATGAGGGCGCGCACCTCGGGGACGGCGCTGACGGCGCTGACCTTGGAGGTGACCTCGGTGGTCCGGATCGGGCCCGCGACGTCGGTGCCGTCGACGGTGATGGTGGGCGCGGACGGGTCGGTGCCGGAGACGATCTCGGCCTTGCCGGCGACCGCGGCGACGGCGGACGGGTCGGTGAGGTCGATCCCGTTGTTCACCATCCACCAGGTGATCGCCCGGTACTGGGCGCCGGTGTCGAGGTAGTTCAGGCCGAGCTGGGCGGCGACGGCCTTCGAGGTGCTCGACTTGCCCGTGCCGGAGGGTCCGTCGATGGCGACGATCACAGCTGCCGGGGCGGCGGTTTCCACGGTGACGGACACCTTTCTGAGTACACGGGGCAGGAGTGCGGGGCGCGAAAGCACCCCGCACAAGGTTACTGGCTCCCGCAGGCGCCTCTTACTGCCGCATGGCCCAGCCGCGCTCGCGCAGCGCCGCCGCCAGTTTCGGGGCCGCCGCGGGCTGCACCATGAGCTGCACGAAACCGGCCTGCTGCCCGGTCGCGTGCTCGATCCGCACGTCCTCGACGTTGACGCCGGCGGCGCCCGCGTCCGCGAAGATGCGGGCCAGCTCGCCGGGCTGGTCGGAGATGAGGACGGCCACGATCTCGTACGCCGCCGGGGCCGCGCCGTGCTTGCCGGGGACCCGGCTCTGGCCCGCGTTGCCCCGGCGCAGCATCGTCTCGACGCCGGCGACGCCCTCGCGGCGCTTGGCGTCGTCGGCGGACTGCAGGGAGCGCAGGGCCTGGACCGTCTCGTCGAGGTCGGCGGAGACCGCCGAGAGCAGGTCGGCGACCGGTCCCGGGTTCGCGGAGAGGATGTCGATCCACATGCCCGGGTCCGAGGCCGCGATCCGGGTCACGTCGCGGATGCCCTGCCCGCACAGGCGGACGGCGCTCTCCTCGGCGTTCTCCAGACGGGCCGCGACCATGCTGGAGACCAGGTGCGGCATGTGCGAGACGAGCGCGACCGCCCGGTCGTGGGCGTCGGCGTCCATGACGACGGGGACGGCGCGGCACAGGGCGACGAGTTCGAGGGCGAGGTTCAGGACCTCGGTGTCGGTGTCGCGGGTCGGGGTCAGCACCCACGGCCGGCCCTCGAAGAGGTCAGCGGTCGCGGCGAGCGGGCCGCTGCGCTCGCGGCCGCTCATCGGATGCGTGCCGATGTACGCCGTGAGGTCCAGGCCCAGCGCTTCGAGGTCGCGGCGCGGGCCGCCCTTGACGCTGGCGACGTCGAGGTAGGCGCGGGCCGTGCCGCGCCGCATCGTGTCGGCGAGGGTCGCGGCGACGTGCGCGGGCGGCACGGCGACGACGCAGAGGTCGACGGTGCCCTCCGGGGCCTCGTCGGTGCCGGCGCCGAGCGCGGCGGCGGTGCGGGCCTGCGCCGTGTCGTGGTCGGCAAGGTGCACGGTGACACCGCGCGAGGCGAGGGCGAGGGCGGCGGAGGTGCCGATGAGGCCGGTGCCGATGACGAGTGCGGTTCTCACTGGGCGATGTCCTTGCGCAGGGTGGCCGCGGCGCCGAGGTAGACGTGGGCGACCTCGGACTTGGGCAGCTCGGTCTCGACGTGCGCGAGGACGCGGACGACGCGCGGCATGGCGCCCGCGATGTCCAGCTCCTGAGCGCAGATCAGCGGTACGTCGACGATGCCGAGCTTGCGGGCGGCGGCCGCCGGGAAGTCGGAGTGCAGATCGGGCGTGGCCGTGAACCAGATCGATATCAGGTCGTCGGAGGTCAGCTCGTTCCGCTCGAGGACGGCGGTGAGCAGGGCGCTGACCTGCTCGTCCATGTGCCCGGCCTCGTCCCGTTCGAGTTGGACGGCGCCCCGGACCGCTCGTACCGCCACGGTGTCACTCCTTGATCATGTCCGTACGTCTGCCGGCGTCCAGCGTAGTTGGGGCGGTACGCGCGGGTGCGCGGCGCCCGTCCTTCGAGACGGCCGCCGCGCACCGGGTGACGTACGGATCAGAGCTGCTGCTGCTTGATCAGGTCCTCCAGGGAGCCGCTGCTGGGCACCTGTCCCTCGGGGGTCAGCTTGTCGACGACCTGGGGCAGCTGCTGCGCCACCTCCTGGGCCACCTGGTCGCGGCTGACGCCCGCGTCGGTGGCGACCTTGTCGAGGGTCTCGTCGGGGACTGCTTCCTTGACCTGGTCGGGGGTGAGCGGTTGGTTGTCGCCCTTGCCGACCCAGGAGTCGAGCTGGTCCTGGCTGACCAGGCCGGACTTCGTGATCATGTCCATCAGGCCGCCGAGCGGGTTCGAGCCTCCACCGGATCCGGCCGCGCCGCCCGCGCCGCCGAGCAGGCCGCCCAGGATCTTTCCGAGGTCGAGACCCCCGCCGGAGGCCCCGTTCTGGCCGCCTCCGCCCAGGAGACCGCCGAGCAGACTGCCCAGATCGTTACCCGCCATGGTCACGCGCCTTTCGGACATTCGGAAAACCCGTTTCACCTAAATGTCACCCCATTCGCCCCCTGTCGCCACTCGGCCGGAACTGCTTGCATGGATGGCGCCATCGTGTGCTGCCTCGGGGGGAGGCCCGCCATGAAGTCCTCAGGACCCCTCTACACGCTGTTCGCCGGTCTGGCTCTGGGCCTGGTCATGCTGTCGCTGAACGCGACGACGGGTGAAGGTGCCTCTCCGTCCGGTGGTGCGCCGGCCGCCACGGCGATCCCGTCGCCCGCGCCGACCCGTACGACGGCGGGCCCGAGCACCGGTCCGAGCCCGTCGAAGCCGGCCGCTGCGAAGACCAGCTACGCGGGCCGTACCGACGACGACACCGCGGCCGTCTCCGTCTCCGTACGCGGCGACAAGGCGGTGGCCTACTTCTGCGACGGCCGTTCCAAGGAGTCCTGGCTGAAGGGGGACGTCGAGGACGACGGCTCGATGAAGCTCAGCGGCAAGCACGGTGCCGAGCTCACGGGCACCCTCGCCGACGAGCGGATCCGCGGCACCGTCGAGATCGAGGACCGCCCGTACGCCTTCACGGCACGCAAGGCCGTCAAGCCGTCCGGCCTGTACCGGGCCACCACCGAGGTGCGCGGCGCGGAGATCGACGGCGGCTGGATCGTGCTGCCCGACGGCCGTCAGGTCGGCATCGTCACGCGGGACGACGAGCCGTCGAAGGCACCTCCCATCGATCCGGAGACCGGCGCCGTCACGGTCGACGGCGAGCACGTGACCGCGCGCCCCGTCGTGCCCTGACCTGTGTGGAGGGGTTGCCATGACCGTCGACCCGATGACCTGTGTGGAGGGGTTGTCATGACCGTCGATCCGAATGCCGCCACCCAGAGCTTCCCCGGCCCCGATCCCGGTCACCGCCGCCCGCACCCGGCCCGCTATCTGGTGCCCGCCGCCGTCGCGGCGCTGGTGGCCGTGGCGCTCGGGGCGTACGGCAAGGTCCACGACCCGGCGGGCACGGCCTTCAACCTGGCGGGGTTCTCCAGTACGAGCGCGGTGAAGTCCTGGCTCGCGACGGTGGCCTTCGTCTTCGCGCTGGTGCAGGTCGTCTCGGCCTTCATGGTGTACGGGAAGCTGCGCGGCCCGTCCTGGGCGCCCGCCCTGCACCGCTGGTCGGGCCGGATCGCGTTCCTGGTGGCGGTGCCGGTCGCGGTGCACTGCCTCTACGGGCTCGGCTACCAGACGTACTCGGACCGCGTCATGTGGCACTCGTTCCTCGGCTGCTTCTTCTTCGGCGCGTTCAGCGCCAAGATGCTGCTGCTGCGCGCGGAGCGGCTGCCCGGCTGGCTGCTGCCGGTGGTGGGCGGCCTGGTGTTCGCGGTCCTGACGCTGCTGTGGCTGACGTCCGCTCTGTGGTTCTTCCGGACGGTGGGGGTGACGACATGAAGCCTGCGGCGACCCGACGCAGCGTGCTCCTCGCGGGCGCGGCCTCGCTCATGGCGGGGTGCAGCAAGTACGGCGACGAGAACGGCGGGGACGGCGACACGGCTCGGCCGCAGCCGTCGCCGACCGGGTCCGGCACGCCCACGAAGCGGTCCCAGGAGCCACCCGCGGCAGCCGAGCTGGCGAAGACGTCCGATGTCCCGGTCGGCGGCGGGAAGGTCTTCGCCGACAAGAAGGTCGTGGTGACGCAGCCGGCGCAGGGCGACTTCAAGGCGTTCTCCGCGGTCTGCACGCATGAGGGCTGCACGGTCGGGTCGGTGTCGGACGGCACGATCAACTGCCCGTGCCACGGTTCGAAGTACCGGATCGCGGACGCCTCGGTGGCGGGCGGCCCGGCGCCGCGCCCGCTGCCGCCGCAGAAGATCACGGTCACCGGAAATTCGATCTCGCTCGGCTGAGGGCACGCCTTACGCTCCCCGCATGGAACCGGAACACCCGCGGCCGCACGACCTGGTGCGCGACCACACGGTCTACTCCTGCGTGATGGGCTCGCGCGCCTTCGGTCTGGCCACGGACGCCAGTGACACGGACCGCCGCGGCGTGTACCTGGCGCCGACGCCCCTGTACTGGCGGTTCGAGAAGCCGCCCACGCACGTCGAGGGCCCGGCGCAGGAGCAGTTCTCCTGGGAGCTGGAGCGCTTCTGCGAGCTGGCCCTGCGCGCCAACCCGAACATCCTGGAGTGCCTGCACTCCCCGCTCGTCGAGCAGGTCACGGACACCGGCCGCGAGCTCCTCGCCCTGCGCGGGGCGTTCCTGTCGCGCCGGGCGCACGAGACGTTCGCGCGGTACGCGGCCGGCCAGCGCAGGAAGCTGGAGGCCGATGTCCGCACCCACGGCGCCCCGCGCTGGAAGCACGCGATGCACCTGCTGCGGCTCCTGATGTCCTGCCGCGATCTGCTGCGCACCGGCGAGCTGACGATCGACGTGGGCGATCAGCGCGAGGCGCTCCTCGCGGTCAAGCGCGGCGAGGTGGCGTGGCCGGAGGTGGAGGCCCGGATGGAGCGGCTCGCGGCCGAGGCGGAGAAGGCGGCGGCCCGCACCCCGCTCCCCCTCGAACCGGACCGGGCCCGCGTCGAGGACTTCCTGATCCGCACCCGCCGCGGCTCAGCCCTCCAGGCGGGCCCTGACCACTAGGTCGTGCAGGGCGTCGTGGGCGCGGGGCTCGTCGGGCAGCTTCGACGCGGTCTGCGCCGCGTCCAGCTCGGCGTGCAGCGCCTCGATGTCGGCGGCCACGCGCGCGTGCTCCACGTCGGCACCGCCGTGCTCGGCGGCCGCCTTGGCCTCGATGAGGTCGGGCAGATAGGCCGGCGCCGTCAACTCCCCGAGGAGCGTGGGCAGATGGGCCTGGACCTCGCCGCTGCGCATCAGATGGACTCCGGTGAGCAGCACGCGGAACGCGTACAGCAGCGGCTTGAGCTCGCGGGTCTTCTCGTAGAGCCGCCACTGGGTGCCGGCGAACCCGCGGTAGTGATGGGCGTGGTGCCGGGTGACGACGTCCGGCGCGAGCGCGACGAGTGCGCGGTGGGTGTCCGTGGTGTGCACGACGAGCGGTGACAGCAGCTGCTCCAGCACATAGCCGTTGCGCCGCAGCATCAGCCGTACGAACTTCCGCAGGTCGTGGGTGACGAGGTCCATCTCGACGCCGTCGGTGAACCACATCCGCGACCGGGTCTCCTCCGGCGCGCGCAGCCCGAGGAGCGCGGCGGCGGGCAGCAGGTGGACGCCGCGCAGGTCCACGTCGGAGTCGCGGGAGGGGAACCCGTACAGGTGGGCGCCGGAGACCGTGGCGAACAGCAGCGGGTCGGGCTCGTCCGCGACGACCGAGGTCAGGTCGACGGAGGCGGGCAGGTGCGCGTCGGCGATCATCCGGCCATACTGCCGGACCGCGCCGCCGCGCACCCGCGCATTCACGCGTCCCAGCCGGCGCCGAACGCGATCAGCTCGTCCCGGTGCTCGATGCGCTCCACCCACTTCGCGGGCCAGGCGTCGGCCCCGAGGTGGGCGCCCGCGAAGGCGCCGGCGAGCGCGGCGATCGAGTCCGAGTCGCCGGAGGTGCAGGCGGCTCTGCGCAGCGCGAGCACCGGCTCGTCCACGAAGAGCAGGAAGCACTGCAGGGCGGTGGCGAGCGCCTCCTCGGCGATCCAGCCCGCGCCGGTGGCGAGGCACGGGTCGGTCTCCGGCGAGGGGGACGCGAGGGCGTCGCGCAGCCGGTCGAGCACGTCGAGGCACTCGTCCCAGCCGGCCGCGGCGAACGCCTCGGGCGTGGCCGCGCCGCCGCGCGTCCACAGGTCGCCGAGCCACCGCTCGTGGTAGGTCTCGCGGTTCTCGTACGCGTACGAGCGCAGCAGTCCCACGAGCCCGGTCGGTTCGGCACCCTCGGCGAGGAGGCGTACGGCGTGCGCGGTGAGGTCGGAGGCGGCGAGCGCGGTCGGGTGGCCGTGGGTGAGTCCGGCCTGCAACTGGGCGGCGCCCGCCCGCTGTTCGTCGCTCAGGCCGGGGACGAGGCCGAGCGGGGTGACCCGCATGTTGGCGCCGCACCCCTTGGACCGCGGCTGACTGGCGTCCTGCCAGGCCCGGTCCTCGGCCTTGAGCAGGTTGCACGCGCGCAGGCAGGTGTTGCCGGGCGCGCGGTTGTTGTCCGGCGACTGATACCAGTCCACGAACTCCTCGCGCAGCGGCCGCTCGAACCGCTGCGGGTCGAGCGGGCCCCGCCCCATGGCGGTGCGCAGGCCGCGCGAGACGGCGAGTGCCATCTGGGTGTCGTCCGTGATGTGGGCGACGGGGGGTCCCGGCAGTTCCATCTCCCGCCAGGGCCCGCACTTGGCGAGGATCGCCGGTACGTCGTCGAACTCCGTCGGGAATCCGAGCGCGTCCCCGAGGGCGAGCCCGAGGAGCGATCCGGTCGCGGGACGCTTGGTCATGAGCGGGTTCCTTCCGAGGGGTCGGGCGCGGGCCTGAGCAGCGGCGGGAGCAGGGCGTCCGCGCCGCCGGCCCGGTACAGCGCGGCGGGCTTGCCGCGGCCGCCGGTCAGCCGGGACGCGCCGGGCACCTGCTCGACGAAGCCGGGGGTGGCCAGCACCTTGCGCCGGAAGTTCGCCGGGTCGAGCTCGGCCCCCCACACGACCTCGTAGACCTGGCGCAGCTCGCCGAGCGTGAACTCGGGCGGGCAGAAGGCCGTGGCCAGACAGGTGTACTCGAGCTTGCCGCCGATCCGCTCGTAGGCGTCGGCGAGGATCAGGTCGTGGTCGAAGGCGAGCGGGCCGTGCGCGCCGGAGGCGTGCGGCAGCCACGCGGCGCGGGCGGCGTCACCGCCGCCCCGGGCCTGCGGCGCGTCCGGGACGAGCGCGGCGAAGGCGACGGAGACGATCCGCATCCGGGGGTCGCGGTCCGGTTCGCTGTAGGTGCGCAGCTGCTCCAGGTGCAGTCCGGCGACATCGCTCAGTCCGGTCTCCTCGGCGAGCTCGCGCCGGGCCGCGGTCTCCGCGGACTCGTCGGGCTCCAGGAATCCCCCCGGCAGCGCCCAGCGCCCCGCGTACGGGTCCTGGCCGCGCTCGACGAGCAGGATGTGCAGCCGGCCCGCGCGGATGGTGAAGACCGCGAGATCGACGGTGACGGCGAAGGGCTCGTAGGCGTGCTTGTCGTAGCCGTGCATGCGACAGCCCCCTCCTTTATTGGTCTAAGTGACCTTAAAAGGAGGGGGCCGGAGCGCACAAGCCCTGCGCGGGGCGACCTACAGGTCGACTTCCTTCATCAGCATGCCGACCTCGGTGTTCGACAGCCGGCGCAGCCAGCCCGACTTCTGGTCGCCGAGCGTGATCGGCCCGAAGGCCACCCGCACCAGCTTGTCGACGGGGAACCCGGCCTCGGCCAGCATCCGCCGCACGATGTGCTTGCGGCCCTCGTGCAGGGTCACCTCGACCAGGTAGTTCTTGCCGGTCTGCTCGACGACGCGGAAGTGGTCCGCCTTCGCGTACCCGTCCTCCAGCTGGATGCCGTCCTTGAGCTGCTTGCCCAGGTCGCGCGGGATCGGCCCGACGATGTGCGCGAGGTAGACCTTCTTCACGCCGTACTTGGGGTGGGTCAGCCGGTGCGCCAGCTCGCCGTGGTTGGTGAGCAGGATGACGCCCTCGGTCTCGGTGTCGAGCCGCCCGACGTGGAACAGCCGCGTCTCACGGTTGTTCGTGTAGTCGCCGAGGCACTGCCGGCCTTCGTTGTCCTCCATCGTGGAGACGACGCCGGCCGGCTTGTTCAGCGAGAAGAACTGGTACGACTGCGTGGCCACGGTCAGCCCGTCGACCTTGATCTCGTCCTTCTCGGTGTCGACACGCAGACCCTGCTCCAGCACGATCTCGCCGTTGACCTCGACGCGGGCCTGGTCGACCAGCTCCTCACAGGCGCGCCGCGAGCCGTAGCCGGCGCGGGCGAGCACCTTCTGCAGCCGCTCGCCCTCCTGCTCGGCACCCGGGAACGTCTTCGGGAGCTTCACTTCCTTCTTGCCCGCGTACCGGTCGCGGTTGCGCTCCTCGGTCCGCGTCTCGTACTCACGGGAGCGCGAGGGGGCCGTCCGGCCGCCGGACTGCTGGCCGCGCCTGGGGCCGCCCTTGGCGCCGCCGCGCGCCGAGGCGCCGCGGCCCGACTTCGGGCCGTCCTGGGTGCCGCCGGGGCCCACGTCGTAACGCCGCTCCTCCGGACGCGGCTTCTTCGGACGGCCGCTGCCGCCCTGCTTGTCGTCGCGGTTGTTGCCGGCCCCGCGGTGGTTACCGCGGCCGCCGCTGTTCCCGCCGCGGCCGCCGCTGTTGCCACCACGGCTCCCGCCGTTGTTTCCGCTGCTGTTCCTGCCGCTGCTGCTTCGCATCAAGTTTCCGTTAGTCGGCTGTGTACTCGGTGTACTCGGCACCCGGCGCATCGGGTGCGTCCGGGTCGAACGACGGAACCCCTTCCAGCGTGTCCGCCTCGATCGCGTCCGCCTCGGGGAGGAAGGGCGCGAGCTCCGGCAGCTCGTCCAGGCCGCGCAGGCCCATCCGCTCCAGAAAGTAGTTCGTCGTCCTGTACAGGATCGCACCTGTTTCGGGTTCCGCGCCCGCCTCCTCCACCAGACCGCGCTGGAGCAGGGTTCGCATGACCCCGTCACAGTTCACTCCGCGCACGGCGGAGACCCGCGATCGGCTCACCGGCTGGCGGTACGCGACGACCGCCAGGGTCTCCAGGGCCGCCTGGGTGAGCCGGGCGACCTGCCCGTCGAGCACGAAGCCCTCGACGGCGGCGGCGTACTCGGGCCGCGTGTAGAACCGCCAGCCACCGGCGACGAGCCGCAGCTCGAAGCCGCGGCCCTGCACGGTGTACTCGTCGGCCAGCTCCCGCAGCGCGTCCGCGACGGCCCGTCGGGGCCGCTCCAGGATCCTGGCGAGGTGCTCCTCGGTGGCGGGCTCGTCGACGACCATGAGGACGGCTTCGAGGGCGGGCTTGAGCGCGAGCCCGGCCACGGCGGTGCTGTCCGTCTCGGCGCTCATACCGCGCCCTCCTTCTGCTGGTCCTTGTCGCCGCCCGGCACCTCGGGGGCCCGGTCGAACTCGTCCGTCACGACGGGCTCCGTCGCGTCCTCGCCGCCGGTCCAGCGCACGAGGAGCTCGCCGAGCGCGGTCTCCTGGTCCAGGGCGACGGCCTTCTCGCGGTACAGCTCGAGCAGCGCCAGGAACCGGGCCACGACGGTCAGGGTGTCGTCGGTGTCCGCCACCAGGTCCTGGAAACTGGCCTCGCCGAGCTCCCGCAGCCTGGCCACCACCACGCCGGCCTGCTCCTGCACGCTGACCAGCGGGGCGTGGATGTGGTCGACGTAGACCTGCGGCTTGGGCCGGGGCTGCATCGCCTTCACGGCGAGCTCGGCGAACCCTTCCGCCCCGATGCTGATGACGACGTCGGGCAGCAGGTCGGCATGGTGCGGCTCCAGGCCGACGGTCCTCGGGTAGCGCCGCGCCTCCGCGTCGAGCCGTTCGCTGAAGATGTCGGCGATCCGCTTGTACGCGCGGTACTGCAGCAGCCGCGCGAACAGCAGGTCACGGGCCTCCAGGAGCGCGAGGTCGGCCTCGTCCTCCACCTCGGCGGCGGGCAGCAGCCGGGCCGCCTTCAGATCGAGCAGTGTCGCGGCGACGACGAGGAACTCGGTGGTCTGGTCGAGGTCCCAGTCCGGCCCCATGGCCCGGATGTGGGCCATGAACTCGTCGGTCACCTTGGACAACGCGACCTCGGTGACGTCGAGCTTGTGCTTCGAGATGAGCTGAAGCAGCAGGTCGAAGGGCCCCTCGAAGTTGGCGAGCCGCACTTTGAAGCGCCCGTCGTCGGCCTCGGGCTCACCCTCCGGATCAGCCACCGCCTCCGGACCGGCTTCGGCTTCGGCTTCGGCTTCGGCTTCGGCTTCGGCTTCGGCTTCGGCTTCGGCTTCGGCTTCGGCTTCGGCTTCGGCTTCGGGCGGAGCATGCGCCTCGGGCGCAGCCACCGCTTCCGGCTCGGGCGGCGCCTCGGCTCCGTCCCCGGCGGCCTCCGGATCCGGGGCCACGGGAGCGTCCGGTTCGACCGGCGGAGCCACCCCGCGGCCCAGCACACGCCGACGTGCGCCCCGGCCGGGCGGAAGGGAGGAATCGTTCACGGGCATCAACGCCGGAGGCTACCGCGAACGGTGCTAGCGCCCGCGCAGCCGGCGTACGAGAATGCTCGCGTCCCCGCGGGACTCCAGATCGGCCAGGACCACGGCGACCGCCTCACGGACGATGCGGCCCCGGTCGACGGCGAGCCCGTGCTCCCCGCGCAGCACCAGCCGCGCGTGCTCGAGGTCCATCAGCTCCTCGGCGGAGACGTACACGGTGATCTTCTCGTCGTGCCGCTCACGCCCGCTGGGGCGCCGGTTGGCGGCGCGGGACCGGCGCCGGGCGGCCGCGGTCGAGCCGCGCCCACTGCCAGAACCTTCCTGCGCGCCACCGGAGGAACGCCGGGCCGGCTTCTCCCCGTTCTCCGCGGCGGCGGCCCGGCTGCGCGAGCCGGCGTCCGACTCGGCCTCGGCGGCCGTGTGCTCGGGGGACGGCGCCGACGCGGTGTCCGCGTCGCCCTCCTCCGCGGCGGGTGACGCGGCGGCGGCCTCGTCGCTCTCGCCGGCCGGACCCGGCACCCGTGCCTCACCGTTCGCCGGACGTCTCGGCGACGACGACTGCAGTGCCATTCCCCCGGTCGTACGGAACAGTTCGTCGGCCCCGGGCAGACTCACTCGGCGTGACACCGGGCGAGCACCTCCCTGGCGAGCTGACGATAGGCCGCGGCACCGACCGAGTTCGAGGCGTACGTGGTGATCGGCTCGCCGGCGACCGTGGTCTCCGGGAAGCGGACCGTGCGCCCGATGACCGTGTGGTAGACGTGATCGTCGAAGGCCTCGACGACGCGCGCCAGCACCTCACGGCTGTGCACCGTGCGGGAGTCGTACATCGTGGCGAGGATGCCGTCGAGCTCCAGCTCCGGGTTGAGCCGCTCCTGGACCTTCTCGATGGTCTCGGTGAGCAGGGCCACACCGCGCAGCGCGAAGAACTCGCACTCCAGCGGCACGATCACCTTGTGAGCGGCCGTCAGGGCGTTCACCGTGAGCAGGCCGAGCGAGGGCTGACAGTCGATCACGATGTAGTCGTAGTCGGCCATCAGCGGCTTCAGCGCCCGCTGCAGCGTGGACTCGCGCGCGACCTCGCTGACCAACTGCACCTCGGCAGCGGACAGGTCGATGTTGCTGGGGAGCAGGTCCATGTTCGGGACGGCGGTCTTGAGGAGGACCTCGTCGGCCGACATGCCCCGCTCCATGAGCAGGTTGTAGACCGTGAGGTCGAGCTCCATCGGGTTCACACCCAGGCCCACCGACAGCGCGCCCTGCGGGTCGAAGTCGACGAGCAGGACCCGGCGGCCGTACTCGGCGAGCGCGGCACCCAGGTTGATGGTCGACGTGGTCTTGCCGACGCCGCCCTTCTGGTTGCACATCGCGATGATCTTCGCCGGGCCGTGGTCGGTCAGCGGTCCTGGAATCGGGAAGTACGGCAGCGGACGCCCGGTGGGGCCGACGCGCTCGCGGCGCTGACGGGCAGCGTCCGGGGCGAGCGTGGCCGCGTACTCGGGGTCGGGCTCGTATTCGGCGTCGGGGTCGTAGAAGTGCCCCTCGGGGGACAGTTCGTCGTAGTCGGCGAAGTGGCTGTGTGTGTCGCCGCTTCGGTCGCCGGCCATGGCGTTCACGTGATGGCCATCCATGCTCTGGTGTGCTGTCTGCGTCGGCTTCTGCTGGGGGCTGCTCTGGTAGCCGCTCTGGTGGGCCGCGAAGGTACGCACAGCGACGGAGCCGACAGCTTGAAGCCCCGTGGGTCCCTGTCCACCTGGCTGGCCACCTCCGGGAGTAAATGTCGACTCATTCACAAGTCGTCTTACCTCCTTGGATGTGACCAGGAACATTTATCGATAGGTCAGCGTGGCACCATGCCGACGGTTGGCGACTCTATGGCGTGTCACCACTCCGCAGCAACACAATCCGCCGGACCCGGCACGATGTGTCGGCACTTCAGCGACTGCGGAACACCCTCATGTCAAGGGCGTGCGACGGTTCTTCGGCGCGTTTCGCGGGTGCGCGAATCGGTTAAAGGGTTACGTTCAAGGCGAGTTGACCAAGTCCGGATGCATGCGCCTACGGCCGGACCCCTCGCAAGGTCCGGCCGTAGGCGTGAGATTGACGACTTTCGTTGACGTCGCCCCGGATTGTGCGCCGGGCGGGCTCAGCCGAGCAGCGTCTCCAGCTCGACGTGCTCCAGGCCGTGCGCCTCGGCGACCTCCTTGTAAACGACCTTGCCGTCATGGGTGTTGAGGCCCAGGGCGAGCGCGGGGTCGCGGCGCAGGGCCTCGGCCCAGCCGCGGTTGGCCAGCTCGACGATGTACGGGAGCGTGGCGTTGGTCAGCGCGTACGTCGAGGTGTTGGGCACGGCGCCGGGCATGTTGGCGACGCAGTAGAAGACCGAGTTGTGGACCGGGAAGGTCGGCTCGGCGTGCGTCGTCGGGTGCGAGTCCTCGAAGCAACCGCCCTGGTCGATCGCGATGTCGACAAGGACACTTCCCGGCTTCATGCGCGAGACGAGCTCGTTGGTGACGAGCTTCGGGGCCTTGGCACCCGGGATGAGGACGGCGCCGATGACGAGGTCGGCCTCGAGGCAGGCCTTCTCGAGCTCGAAGGCGTTGGAGACGACGGTCTGGATCTTCGTGCCGAAGATCTTGTCGGCTTCCTTGAGCTTGTTGATGTCCTTGTCGAGCAGGGTCACGTGGAAGCCCATGCCGATGGCGATCTGCGCCGCGTTCCAGCCGGAGACGCCGCCGCCGATGACGACGGCCTTGCCGGCCGCGACACCCGGGACACCGCCGGGCAGCACACCGCGGCCGCCGTTGGCGGCCATCAGGTGGTAGGCGCCGACCTGCGGGGCGAGGCGGCCCGCGACCTCGGACATCGGGGCGAGCAGCGGGAGCGCGCGGTTCGCGGTCTCGACCGTCTCGTAGGCGATGGCGGTGGTGCCCGACTCCAGGAGCGCGTCCGTGCACTCCTTGGACGCGGCCAGGTGCAGGTAGGTGAAGAGCGTCTGGTCCTTGCGGAGGCGGTGGTACTCCTCCGCGATCGGCTCCTTGACCTTCAGGAGCAGGTCGGCCGTGGCCCACACCTCGTCGGCGGTACCGAGGATCTGCGCGCCCGCGGCGACGTACTCGGCGTCCGTGATCGAGGAACCCACACCGGCGTTCTGCTCGACGAGGACCTGGTGGCCGTGGCGCACGAGCTCATGCACGCCGGCGGGGGTGATGGCCACCCGGAACTCGTTGTTCTTGACCTCGCGGGGGATGCCGACCTTCATCGTCGATCACGGTCCTTGGCTCAGGGGATATCTCGGGCAATGCACTACATACCAGTGCGCAGACAGACACACCGGGAGACGCCACGGAAGGACGCGGCGGAGCCAGTCTAATGAAGGTTTTCTAGCTGTCTAGCCTTTCGATGCATCAATCTTCTGCAGAAGCACTACGGATTTCGCAGGTGTTAGTGGCTTGTTCCGAAGGGATTGCTGTCTCCGGGGTGCCACCACCCGACCCGCCGGGCATCTCCTCTCCCAGCATGCGCTCGGCCGCACCCCTGTGCAGCTTGGCCGCGGCCGGGTCGCCGAGCCGCTCCAGCGTGTCGGCGAGCCGCAGCTGGAGCGCGGCCTGCAGCCGTACGTCCTTGGCCTGCCTGGCCCACTCGACGGCCTCCTGACAGGTCCGCAGCGAGTCCTCGGGCCGCCCCGCGTACTCCTGCACCCGGGCCAGCTCGCTCAACGCCCGTGCCTGGGCCGGGACATCGCCCTCCTTGCGGTATCCGGCCACGGCCGAGCGCCAGCCGCGCAGCGCCTCGCCGTAGCGGCCCGCGTACGTGTGGACGGCGGCGATCCGCCCGTGCAGGCGCGCCGCGTCGGCCCGCTCGCCTCGGGTGAGCCGCTGGGCGAGGGCCCGGCCGTACCAGTCGGCGGCCCGCTGCCAGTCCCCCAGCTCCTGGTGGGCGCCGCCTACGGATTCCATCGCGCGGCCGGTCGCGTACGGGTCCTGCGCGGCCCGTCCGGCGTCCAGCGCGGCCCGGTACCGGGCGAGCGCCTCCTGAGTCCGCCCGGTCCCGGCGTCGAGGTCGGCGAGGTTCAGCAGTGCGGCGGCCTTCTCCCGCGGCAGGTCCCGGCGCTCGGCCACGTCGAGAACCAGCCGGTGGATCCCGTACAGCTCGGGCGCGGCGGCCTCGGTGCCCCGGTGGACCACCATGGCCCGCACCAGCGCGGCCATCAGCCGCCGGGCCAGGGTGTCCAGCTCCCCGTCCGCCACGGCGAGCCGGGCCGCGGCGAGCAGCGCGGGCTGCCGCACGCGCAGCCACTCGGCGCCCGCCTCCGGGTCCGCGAACCGCAGGGCGCTGGGCAGCCCCGCGAGCTTCTTGCGGGCCGGGGAGCCGTCGGGCTCGGTGATCGCGCGGCAGGAGGTGAGCAGCCGGACGGTCCGCTCCAGCATCCGGGCGCGGGCCAGCTGCACCTCGGCGGGCCGGTCCAGCGTCTCGGTGAGCCCGCGCAGCAGCGGCACCAGGCAGCCCGGCACCTCGTACTGCGGCAGCTCCGACTCGACGGCCCGGACCAGGCCCAGGGTGACGAAGTCGTCGAGGGTGGTGCGGGCGGCGGACACGGAGCAGCCGGCCAGCGCGGACGCGGTGTGCGGGTCGACGTAGCCCTCGGGGGCCAGCGACAGATATCGCAGTATCCGCGCGGCGGGCCCGGGGAGCGTGGCGTAGGAGTGCCGGAAGACCCGGGCGAGGGCGGGGCCGTCCCCGGCGTCCTCGGCGGAGTGCAGCTGCTTGGCCAGGTCGGCCACGGACTCCTTGGGGCGCGCGGCGAGCCAGCCGCCGGCGATCTCCAGGGCGGCGGGTTCGGCTCCGCACAGCTCGACCAGGGACTCGGCGGAGCGCGGGTCGCAGGTGATCCGGACGGACCCGGTGTGCCGCGTCAGGAGTTCGAGCGCGGACTTGGTGTCGAGCCCGCCGAGCGTGCAGGGCCGCACGTCCGGGATGCCGGTGAGCGGTCCCTCGGCCACGGCCACGACCAGGCAGTCCGGGGTGTCGGGCAGCAGCGGGTCGACGTTCTCGGCGTCGCCCGCGTCGTCGAGCAGCAGCACGACCCGCCGCACGGACAGGCCCTCGCGCAGCCGCTCGGTCAGGTCGTCGGCCGACTCGCCGGGGGGCGCTGGCAGTTCGAGCGCGTTCAGCAGGTCGCGGGCGACGCGCTCGGTCGGCACGGGGGTGCCGTCGGGGGCGGTGAGCCGGGTGCGCAGCGCCCCGTCCGGGTACTGGTCGGCGACCTGGCCCAGGAGTTCCTCGGCGAGGGCGGTGCGGCCGGTGCCGGGGCGGCCCGCGATCAGCAGGACGCGGGCCCGGGGTGCCTTGCGGCCGGACAGGGTGTCGAGCCCGGCCCGCTCGATGTCGGACCGCAGCTCCTTCAACTCGAGCCTGCGCCCCAGGAACTGATGCTCCGTCACATCCTGGCCCCGGCGGGTGCGGCGCCGTTTGCGGGACGACCCCGAGGACGCCTCGACCGCCGTCACGTCGTCCGACTCGACCGCCTGATCCGTCACGGGCCACGCTCCGTCTCACCCAGCCCCTCCGGGGGTCGGCAGGGGCGGTGCCGAGCCTAGTTCAGCGGGTGCCGGTGCCCTTGGCGAGCGGCGCGCGCGAGTCCCCTGATCGGATCAGCGGATCGTCGCATTAAGCGGCTGTTCGTGGCTGGTTTCGTCGGCTGTCTCGTTGGCGGCTGCGGGCCGGTGGGGCTTCTCGCGCGGTTCCCCGCGCGGCGAAGCCGCGTGCTTCCAGGGTGCGGGGAACTGCGCGACCGGCCACGACGAAAGCCGCAGCCGCCGACGAGACATCAACGAGGCGGACGAGTAAGCGGATCAGGCCTCGAACGGCCGCGCAGGCCACTCCGCCTCAGCCGGACGCAGACCGTCGACCCCGTCACCCGCGAGCGCCGCGGCCAGCGAAAGCGCCCCCACGACAAGGCAGTTGTTGTGCAGGTCACCGGCGAGCGCACCCCGGACCAGCTCGGCCAGCGGTACCCGCGCGAACTCCATGTCGGCCTCTTCGTCCTCCACCTCGAAGCGCTCCCCCTCCGCCTCGGAGAGGTCTCGCGCGAGGAAGACGCGGACGGCCTCGGAGCAGCCGCCCGGGGTCGTGTACACATCAGTGAGGACCCGCCAGTCCTCGGCCTTGACGTGCGCCTCCTCGTACAGCTCGCGCTGCGCGGCGTGCAGCGGGTTCTCGCCGGGGATGTCGAGGAGCCCGGCCGGGATCTCCCAGAGCTTCATGCCGACGGGGTGACGGTACTGCTTGAGCACCAGCACCCGGCCCTGGTCGTCCAGGGCGAGCACGGCCACCGAACCCGGGTGGACCTGGTAGTCGCGGCGGGCCACCGACCCGTCCGGCATGACGACGTCGTCCGTGCGCACCGAGGTCTTGTTCCCGACGAACGGGGTCTCGGTCGCCCGGACCTCCCACGCCTCGGCGGTGTCCTTGATCGTCGTCATGTCGACACGTCCTCCCACGCACACAAAAGAAACCGGGGCACGTGCCGCATAAGGCACGCACCCCGGTAACCGTACATCGCTTGTGTTACAAGCCCCTCAGAGCCCTTACTTGGCCTTCTTGGCCCCTGCGGCGGCCGCGACCTTGCGCTCCACGGCGGCCTTCACCAGACCGGCGAACAGCGGGTGCGGACGCGTCGGGCGCGAGCGCAGCTCCGGGTGCGCCTGGGTGGCGACCAGGTAGGGGTGGACCTCGCGCGGGTACTCGACGTACTCGACGAGCTTGCCGTCCGGGGAGAGGCCGGAGAACTGCAGACCGGCCTTCTTCTCCAGCTCGGAGCGGTACGCGTTGTTCACCTCGTAGCGGTGACGGTGGCGCTCCTCGACGTACTCCTTGCCGTCGTACACCTCGCGCACGATGGAGCCCTCGGCGAGCTTGGCCGGGTACATGCCCAGGCGCATCGTGCCGCCCATGTCGCCCTCACCGGCGACGATGTCGAGCTGCTCGGCCATGGTGGAGATGACCGGGTGGGCGGTGGCGGCGTCGAACTCGGTGGAGTTGGCGTCCGGGATGCCGGCCAGGTTCCGCGCGGCCTCGATCACCGTGCACTGCAGGCCGAGGCAGAGGCCGAGCAGCGGGATCTTGTTCTCGCGGGCGAACTGGATGGCGCCGACCTTGCCGGACACACCGCGGTCGCCGAAGCCGCCGGGGATGCAGATCGCGTCGACGTCGCCGAGCTGCTTCTTGGCGCCGGCCGGCGTCTTGCAGTCGTCCGACGTGACCCACTTGATCTTGACGCGGGCCTTGTTGGCGAAGCCGCCGGCGCGCAGCGCCTCGGTCACCGACAGGTAGGCGTCGGGCAGGTCGATGTACTTGCCGACCAGGGCCATGACGATCTCGTGGTCGGGGTTGTGGACGCGGTCGAGCAGGTCGTCCCAGGTCGTCCAGTCCACGTCGCGGAACGGCAGGTCCAGCTTGCGGACGACGTACGCGTCCAGGCCCTCGCCGTGCACGGTCTTCGGGATGTCGTAGATCGAGCGGGCGTCGGGGCAGGCCACGACGGCGTCCTCGTCGACGTCGCACATCAGGCTGATCTTGCGCTTGATGGCGGTGGGGACCTCACGGTCGCAGCGCAGCACGATGGCGTCCGGCTGGATACCGATGTTGCGCAGGGCCGCGACACTGTGCTGGGTGGGCTTGGTCTTCAGCTCGCCGGAGGGGCCGATGTAGGGCAGCAGCGAGATGTGGACCACGAACACGTTGTCCCGGCCGACCTCGTGGCGGACCTGGCGGACCGTCTCCAGGAACGGCAGCGACTCGATGTCGCCGACCGTGCCGCCGACCTCGGTGATCACGACGTCGACCTCGTCCGTCGCCATGCGGCGGATGCGGTGCTTGATCTCGTTCGTGATGTGCGGGATGACCTGGACCGTGTCGCCGAGGTACTCGCCGCGCCGCTCCTTGGCGATGACCTGCGAGTACACCTGGCCTGTAGTGACATTGGCGCTGCCGTCCAAGTCACGGTCGAGGAAGCGCTCGTAGTGTCCGATGTCCAAGTCCGTCTCGGCGCCGTCGTTCGTGACGAACACCTCGCCGTGCTGGAAGGGGTTCATCGTGCCGGGGTCGACGTTCAGGTACGGGTCGAGCTTCTGCATGACGACGCGGAGGCCCCGTGCCTTGAGCAGCATCCCGAGGCTGGAGGCGGTGAGGCCCTTGCCGAGGGAGGAAGCGACACCCCCGGTGACGAAGATGTGCTTGGTCGTCGTGGATTTGGGCGTCATGGCCAAGAGGGGGCTCCCGTGGTCGCGGTCTGGGGGTGCGTACCGGCGTGCTCTCCTGACTTTCGGGGGGGAGGCGCCGTCGCTGCGGTTCGGGGGTTCTAGGACCACCGGCTCACGGGCTACCAGGGTATCAGCGACGGGACGAGGGTGCTTCCGGCCACGCTCCGCGCACGCGTCACCACGGGCACACGACATCGTCACCCGGCGCTCACTCGTTCGGCTCAGGCACGTTGCCGGGAGGGGCGCGCAGATCACTTGGCCGCGTCGTATCCTGCTCGGACACTCGGCTGGCGAGTCACACAGGAAAACGGCACCACAACGGCAACACCCCCGTCCGTTCGAGACCGTTCACCGGAACACGAAGTCCGATCGCCGGTGCCGCAGCCGGAACAACCGGCTCGTCAGTTCGTTTGACAACGACGTATCAGGACGACGTATCAAGACGATCCGTTGACCCCCCTTTGACCGTTGACCGATCTAGACCGTTGACCGCTGAGACCGCATTGCGATCGCCCCTCGACACACTGTCGCAGTTCAGGTTCAGGGGCGTACGTGGCCGTTCGACTGGAGATGCACGTGGCCGGGCGCATCGAGGATTACGCACTTATCGGAGACATGCAGACCGCCGCCCTGGTCTGCCGGGACGGCACCGTCGACTGGCTGTGCCTGCCCCGCTTCGACTCGCATGCCATTTTCGCCGGACTGCTCGGCACCGAGGACCACGGGTTCTGGCGCCTCGGCCCGGCGCACGCCGCAGACGCGGAGCCACCGACGGCGGCCCGCCGCCGTTATGTCGGTGACTCGCTGATCCTCGAATCCGAGTGGGACACCCCGCGCGGCACCGTCCGCGTCACCGATTTCATGCCGCCGCGCGACGGCGCGCCCCAGCTGACCCGGATCGTGGAGGGCGTCAGCGGGCGCGTCCCGATGCGCTCGGTGCTGCGTATGCGTTTCTCGTACGGGCGCATCACGCCGTGGGTGCACAAGGTGGACGGGCGTACGGTCGCGGTGGCCGGTCCCGACTCCGTGTGGCTGGACTCGGAGGCGGAGACGTACGGCAAGGACCTGACGACGTACTCCGACTTCACGGTGGCCCCCGGTGACCGGG
Organism: Streptomyces sp. YJ-C3; assembly: GCF_053891275.1. Lineage (NCBI taxonomy): Bacteria > Bacillati > Actinomycetota > Actinomycetes > Kitasatosporales > Streptomycetaceae > Streptomyces > Streptomyces sp. YJ-C3. Next base: position 6,457,595 of record NZ_CM132685.1, read on the forward strand.
TCGCGTTCACCATCCAGTGGCAGCCCTCGCACAAGGACCAGCCGCCGCTGCCGGACCCGCAGGGCTCCCTGGCGGCGACGCGGGACTTCTGGCGCGAGTGGGTCGAGCACTGTACGTACCACGGCCCCTACCGCGAGGCCGTGGTGCGCTCGCTGATCACGCTGAAGGCGCTGACGTACGCGCCGACCGGCGGCATCGTCGCCGCGCCCACCACGTCGCTGCCGGAGGAGATCGGCGGCGTCCGCAACTGGGACTACCGGTACACGTGGCTGCGTGACGCGGCGATCACGCTGTCGTCGCTGCTGCGCACCGGGTACCGCGAGGAGGCCCGCGCCTGGCGCGAGTGGCTGCTGCGGGCCGTGGCCGGTGACCCGGAGAACCTGCAGATCATGTACGGCATCGCGGGCGAGCGGGAGCTCGGCGAGGCGGAGCTCGACTGGCTGCCGGGGTACGAGAACTCGGCGCCGGTGCGCGTCGGCAACGGGGCGGCGCACCAGCTCCAGCTCGACGTGTACGGCGAGGTCACCGAGGCCCTGCACCTCGCGCACATGACGGGCCTGGCCCGCAACGACTACGCCTCCCTGCTCCAGCTGAAGCTCATCCGCTACCTCGAAGGTCACTGGGACGAGCCGGACGAGGGCATCTGGGAGGTGCGCGGCCCGCGCCGCCACTTCGTGCACTCGAAGGTCATGGCCTGGGTGGCGGTCGACCGCACCATCAAGCTCATCGAGTCCGGTGACGCGGACGGCCCGCTGGAGAAGTGGCGCGAGCTGCGCGACGACATCCACCGGGACGTCTGCGAGAAGGGCTACGACAAGGAGCGCAACACCTTCACGCAGTCCTACGGCAGCAAGGAGCTCGACGCGTCGCTGCTGCTGATCCCGCAGATGGGCTTCCTGCCGCCCGACGACAAGCGCGTCATCGGCACCATCGAGGCGATCCAGCGGGAGCTGTCGACGACGGACGGCTTCATCCTCCGGTACCCGACGGACGGCGACAACGCCGGTGTGGACGGGCTTCCGGGCGACGAGGGGGCGTTCCTCGCCTGCTCGTTCTGGATGGCGGACGACCTGGCGATGATCGGCCGGGTCGACGAGGCCCGCAAGCTCTTCGAGAAGCTGCTCGCGCTCCGCAACGACCTGGGGCTGCTCGCCGAGGAGTGGGACCCGCGCCTGCAGCGTCAGGTCGGCAACTTCCCGCAGGCCTTCAGCCATGTCCCGCTGATCGACACCGCCCTGCGGCTGACCGCTTCGGGGGCGTACGCCGGCTGACCCCGGGATGCCGCCGGGGCGGGCGCGCCGGTACCGTCCGCTGCATGGACAGCGCCACCCCCACCCCGTCGGCCTCGCAGAACACCCCAGGCGGCATCACCGTGCAGCGCGCCCTGGAGCTGCCGGGGCTGCGCAGCGGGCTGCCCGAGGTGGTGGCGGGCGGGGACCGGCTGCAGCGGACGGTGCGCTGGGTGCACGCGGGCGAGGTGCCGAACATCGCGTCGCTGCTCAAGGGCGGCGAGCTGCTGCTGACCACGGGGTACGGCATCGGGACGCGGCCCGCCGAGCAGCGGGCGTTCGTGCGCAAGCTGGCCGAGCGGGGCATCGCGGCGCTGGTGATCGAGCTGGGGCAGCGGTTCGCGCGGCTGCCCGCGGCGTTGGTGGAGACGGCGCGGACGGCGGGCCTGCCGCTGGTGCAGCTGCACCGCGAGGTGCCGTTCGTGACGGTCACCGAGGAGATCCACACCGAGATCGTCAATGGGCACTATGCCCTGCTGCAGCGCGCCGAGGAGGTGCACCGGCGGTGCACGGACGCCCTCCTCGGCGGTGGCGGCGTCCCTCAAGTGCTGCGCATTCTCGCCGAGTTCAGCGGCAACCCGGTGTTCCTGGAGACCGCCGACGGGCAGCTCCTGTACGCGGCCGGGGTGGAGGCCGACGTGGCCGATCCGCTCCAGGTGTGGGAGGGCATGCGCGGTACGCACAAGGACGAGCCGCCCGTCGGGGCGGTCCTCGTGGACGTACCGGGCGGCGGTCCCGGGGCCGGTTCGGTGCGGGCGCGGCTCGTGCTGCTGCCGGTGTCGGCGCCGCTCGCGCCGGTGCACCGGATCGCGGCCGAGCGGGCGGCCGGTTCGCTCGCCGTGGTGCTGATGCAGGCGCGGCAGGAGGAGGAGCTGGCGGCGCGCGGGCGCGGTGACTTCCTCACGGACCTCGCCGAGGGCCGGATCACGCCGGAGGACGCCCCGGCGCAGGCCCGGGTCCTCGGTTTCAGGCCGACCGGTCAGGGGCCGCTGCTGCCGGTGGTGATGCGGCTGCCGGAGGCGTCGGCCGGATCGGTGGGCCTGTCCCCCGGCGGCGGCTGGGCCGTCCTCGCGCGGGCCGTGTCGGAGGAGCTGGCGTCGGTCGGCGTCCCGGTCCTGCTCGGCGTGCGCCCTGTCGAGGGGAGGGTGCCGCTGCTGCTCGGGCTGCGCTCGGAGTCGGAGCGCACGGCGGTCGCGGACCGGGTCGCGGCGGCGCTGCGGGCCGGGGTGGAACGGGCCGGGATGCAGCGGGCGGGGACCCTGCCGCCGGTCGTGGTGGTCGGCGGGGCGGGCGGCTGGGCCGCGGCGGCCGCCGGTCTGCGGCACGCGGCGGAGACGGCGACGGCGGCGCAGGGCCTGGACGACCGGCCGTGGTACGACGCGCGGCGCCTGGACATCGATCTGCTGCTGTGGCGGCTGCGCGACCATCCGGATCTGGCGGCGTTCGTGGAGCGGGCGATCGGTCCGCTCCAGGACCACGACAAGCGCGCGAAGCCGCCGCTGCTGCCCACGCTCCAGACGTATCTGGCACACGCGGGCCGCAAGGCGGAGACGGCGCGCGAGCTGCATCTGAACCGGCAGACCCTCTACAACCGCCTGGCCCGTATAGGGGAGTTGCTCGGCACGGACCTCGATGACCCGCAGACGGTGCTGGCGCTGAGCCTGGCGCTGCGGGCCCGCCGTCACGTGCCGTGACCGAGGAGCGGTCCGCGGACGGTCAGACGGCTCCGGTCAACTCGTCGTAGACGCTGAGGACTTGGGCGATGGTCGCGTCCTCGGTCGGCCAGGACGCGGCCTGTGCGCTGCCCAGGTCCTTGAGTTCGGCGCGGCGCCCGGGATCGGACAACAGCCGCTCGACGGCGCGGGCCAGCGCCGGGGCGTCCCCGTACGGCACCAACTCGGCCGCTTCCCCGACGAGTTCGGGGATGCCGCCGACCTCGGTCGCCACCAGCGGCACCCGGGCGTGCAGCGCCTCCTGCGCGAGCAGCGAGCGCGACTCCCAGCTGCTGGGCAGTACCGCGACGTCGGCGGCGGGCAGCAGTTCGGCGACGTCGTCCCGCCGGCCCGCGAGCCGCACCGGCAGCCCCTCGCTCTCGATGCGCCGCTGGAGCGCGGCCCGCTCGGGCCCCTCACCGGCGATGACGAGCAGCGGCGCGGGGTCGAGGGCCATCCAGGCGTGGGCGGCGTCGAGCAGTACGTCGTAGCCCCGGTGCCGCTGCAGGCTGCCCACGGCCATCAGCAACGGGCGTTCCAAGGCGCCGAGTTCGGCCCGGGTCTTGAGGCGGGCGCGCTCGGCGTCGGCGTCGTCGAAGGGCTCGGGGTGGCGCGGCAGCGGGAAGGAGACGGCGGCGAGCCGGGCGTCGCGGGCGCCGCGCGTCCGGGCCCGGTCCACCAGGTCGGAGGAGGTGCCGAGGACCACGGACGCGGCCCGGGCGACGCGTCGCTCCAGCATGCGCAGCAGGTGGGCGCGGGCCCCTTCCGCGTACCCGCGGGTGTGCCAGGTGACGACGAGCGGGATGCGGCGGCCGCTGAGCGCGAGGGAGGCGCGCAGCGCGGCGTGCAGGCCGTGCGCGTGCACCAGGTCGGCGTCGGCGCAGGCCACCCGGAGCGCGGCGACGGACGCCGGGTCGCTGCTGCGCGGCACGGCGAGATGGTGGGCGCCGACGTCGCCGAACCCGTACGCACGCTCGGCCTCGGACGGCGCGCACACCGTGACGCGCACCCCGCGGGCCACCAACCCGGCGGCCAGCGAACGGACATGGGCGCTGCTGCCCGCACTGCCGCCGCCCAGCACCTGCACGGTGCGCAGCGGCGTCTGTCCGTTCGATGAGTGGCTGCTCACGTGGCTCACGCGGCCGGGCTCCTGGTGGTCGGTTCGAGTGGTCTGGGCCAAGGATGCCAGTCCGTACGGTCGTTCCGGCACCGGCCACGGTCCCCCACCGCGCGGCGACGGGCAACACGGCGCACCGGACCACTCACACGGGTGAGTTGGCCGCCTGCTTCAGATCCTTGCGGGCCCATGCGCTCACGCGCTCCCCGTAGGCGGCCGCCGCCACGAGTCCGGCGGCGTGCGCGAGGAGCCCGGCCCTCGTGTTTCCCGCGACGATCGCCACGCCGAGCGCGGCGCCGAGGGCGTGCGCCCCGGTGTCGCCGAGCATGCCGCGTTCGGCGAGGTCGTCGGGGAGCGCGGCCGCGGCGGCGCCCATCGGCGCGGCCGCGAGGGACCCGCGCAGCAGGCCGGGAGCGCCCAGCGCGAGGACCGCCTGGGCCGCGCGGCCGGGGCGTACGTCGACGAGGTTGACGAAGTGGGCCGTGCCCGCGATGACGACACCCGCGAGCGCCCGGTCGACGCGGCGCTCCTTCAGCAGCGCGCCCGCGACGAGCCCGGCGGCTGAAATACCGAACAACTTCACGGCGCCGCTGGTGAGTTCGCCGTTCCGCAGCGCTCCGAGGTGTGCGCGGAAGCCGCGTCGCTCGTCGCCCGCTCCGGCCACGTCGTCGTACGCGCCGCAGGCCCCGGCGGCGAGCGTGGCGACGAGGGCGGCGCCCCGTGTGCCGGGGTCCGCGGCGAGCGCGCCCGCCGCGACGCCCAGCGCGGCGGCGGGGCCGGGGCACAGGTCGACACCGCGACCCGCGTGGTTCTTGCGGTCCCACGACCCCGCGCCGCCCGGCTTCGTGCGGCGCAGGGCGGTGCGGGCGACTCCGGTGACGCTCGCGGCGAGCGCGGCGGAACGGAGGGCGCGGGTGACGTCGGTCATGCGGTCACCCTAGGGCCCATGGGGACCTAGGCGTCGGTCCGGGCCGCAGCGAGGAGTTCCTCCGCGTGGGCGCGCGCCGTCTCCGAGTCCTCCTGTCCCGCGAGCATGCGCGACAACTCCCGTACCCGGTCCTCGCCTTCGAGCACCGTGACGCCGGAGCGCGTCACGGTCCCGTCGTTCGTCTTCTCGACCAGCAGCTGCCGGTCGGCGAACGCCGCGACCTGCGGCAGGTGCGTGACGACCACGACCTGCGCGGACCGGGCGAGCTTGGCGAGGCGCCGGCCGATCTCGACGGCCGCCTTGCCGCCGACACCGGCGTCGACCTCGTCGAAGAGGTACGTGGGGACGGGGTCGGTGCCCGCGAAGACGACTTCCACCGCGAGCATGACCCGGGACAGCTCACCGCCGGACGCGCCCTTGGCGATGGGCCGGGGCGGCGCCCCGGGGTGCGGCGCGAGCAGCAGTTCGACCTCGTCGACCCCGCTGGGCCCGCACGCCACGGTCCGCCCGTCGACCTCGACGCCGTCGGCCGCGTCGGTCTCCGTCTGCCGGATGTCGAAGGAGACGCGGGCGTGCGGCATGGCGAGCGAGGCCAGCTCGTCGGTGACGGCGGCCGCGAACCGGGAGGCGGCCTCGGTCCTGGCGTTGGTCAGTTCCTGCGCCAGTGAGCCCAGTTCGCCGCGGAGCGACGCCAGCTCGGCGGTCAGCTCGCCGATCCGCTCGTCGTCGCCGTCGAGTTCGAGGAGCCGGGCGGCGCTCGACTCGGCCCAGGCGAGCACGCTCGCGATGTCCTCGCCGTACTTCCGCGTCAGCTGGGTGAGCGCGGCGCGGCGCTCCTCGACGGCCGACAGCCGCAGCGGGTCGGCGTCCAGGTCGTCGGCGTATCCGGCGAGTTCGGCGGCGACGTCGGTGAGCAGGATCGACACCTCGCCGATCCGCTCGGCGAGCGTGGCGAGGGACGGGTCGTGGGAACGGACGGCTTCGAGGGCCCGGTGCGCGCCGCCGACCAGCGTCGTGGCGTCGACTCCCTCCGGGTCCTCGGGGTTCCCGGCGAGCGCGGCGTGCGCGGCGGCGGCCGCCGAGGCGAGCGCCTCCGCGTGTCCGAGCCGCGAGGCCTCCTCGGCCAGCTCGACGTCCTCACCGGCGCGCGGCTCGACCGCGGCGATCTCGTCGAGCCCGAACCGCAGCAGATCCGCCTCCTGCGCCCGCTCCCGGGCGCGCGTGGTGATCTCCTCCAGCTCGGCGCTGACGCTTCTCAACCGCTTGTACACGGCCGCGTACTTGGCGAGCGGCTTGGCGACGGCGTCCCCGGCGTACCGGTCGAGCGCCTGCCGCTGCCGCCCGAGCTTGAGAAGGCCCTGCTGGTCGGTCTGTCCGTGCACGGCGACGAGTTCGTCGGCGAGCTCGGCGAGGACTCCGACCGGTACGGACCGCCCGCCCAGATGCGCCCGCGAGCGCCCCTCGGCGGAAACGGTACGGCTGACGAGCAGCACCCCGTCGTCCAGCTCGGCCCCGGCCTCTTCCGCGCGGGCCAGCGCGCCCGAGCCGGCGGGCACGGCGACGCGCCCCTCGACCACCGCGTTCTTCGCGCCGATCCGCACGAGCGCGGGGTCGGCCCGCCCACCGAGCAGCAGCCCGAGGCTGGTGACGACCATCGTCTTGCCCGCGCCGGTCTCGCCGGTCACCGCCGTGAATCCGGGTGACAGCTCGACCACCGCGTCGTCGATGACTCCGAGCGACCGTATCCGCATCTCCTCCAACACGGACACGACCTTACGAGGTCGGGGGCCACCTGTGCGACGGGCCCTGGTCCAGTGGACCGAATCGGCAGGTGGCGTGGGGCCGGTGTGAAGGCCTTGTCACCCTCCCGAGTGCCCGTCGCGTCCGCGGTGGGGTTGTCCCCCGCACGCATCGACCGGTCCGCCCCATGGGGCGGCGTGCCCGGCGCCGGAACACTGGATCACATGAGTACGGCACTGGCACGGGCAGCGCTCACGGCCCACCGTCCGGCGTTCGTGGGGACGGCGGTGGCCGCGCTGTTCGCGGCCGTGGTGGTGAGCGCCTCCACCATGGTGCTCGCGGCGACGGGCACGCACGAGATCCCGGCCGCGGACCGCCGCCGCATCACGGCGAACGGCGTCGGCGACATCGCCGCCGTGCTCCTCATCGGCTCGGTCTACATGTCGATCTTCGTGGTGGTCTCGACCCTGGGCACGGCCGTCGCCCAGCAGCACCGCGAACTGGCCCTGGCCCGCGCGATCGGCGCCCGTCCGCGGCAGGTGCGCCGCGCGGTGGCGGTTCAGGCGCTGGCGGCCTCCGTGCCGGCGGCCCTGATCGGTTTCGCGGCGGGCGGCGCGCTGGCCCGGTTCTGGTTCGGCGGCATGGTGGCCCACGGTCTGGTCCCGGCCGGGGTCCCGTTCCGCTTCTCCTGGCTCGCCCTGCCGGTCTGTCTGGCGGTCGCGGGGGTGACGTCCACGGTGGCCGGGCTGCTGGCCTCGCTCCGCTTCTCGCTGCTCAGGCCGGCCCGCGCCCTGGACGAGGCCGCGGCGGGCCGGCGCTCCCTGGGGCCGCTGCGCGCGCCGCTGGGGGTGCTGGCGGTCGGGGGCGCGACGCTCCTGTCCGCGCTGCTGGCCCGGCAGCCGGCGGAGGACGCGAACGCGGGCGCGTTCCTGGTCCTGATCCTGTTCTGCGTGGGGGTGGGCCTGCTCGGGCCGCGTCTCGTCGGCCCGGCGGCCTGGCTGGTCTCCGCGCTGATCGGGCGGATCGGGCCGAGCGCGCGGCTGGCGATGCTCAATGTCCGTTCGCAGCCGCGCCGTTTCTCCGCCGCGGTGGTGCCGCTCGTCCTGGTCGTCGGCTTCGGCGTCACGAAGATCGCCCAGCACACGACGGCCGAGCACGTGACGGGCTCGGCCGGCAGCACCGGCGAGGTGTGGCTGGACTACATGGGGACGGCCCTGTACGCGGGCTTCGCCGCCATCGCCTCGGCCAACACGCTGGCGATGATCTCGCTGGAGCGCCGCCGCGACGTGGCCCTGCTGCGTGTGGTCGGCTCGCAGCGCCGCCAGATCCGCGCGATGGCGTTCTGGGAGGCCCTGGTGGTGGCCGGCACGGCACTCCTCCTCGGCTCCCTGATCGCCCTGGCGACACTGGCCCCGATCCTCGACAGCGCCTTCGGCTCACCGCTGCCGTACGTGCCGTGGCCGCTGGGGGTGGCGGTGGTCCTGGCGACGGTGGCGCTGACGGCCATGTCGACGGGGGCGCCGGTGCGCAGGGGGATGCGCGGTCCGGCGATCACCGTGGTGAGGGAGTGAGCGGGTCGTGCCCCGGGTGCGGGGCTGCACCCGAGGACCGGGCCTCAGGCCTGTCCGGCGGATCGTGTCGCGGGCGCGGGGCCCGGCACGCCGACCTGCACAGATCGGCGCGGGCCACCCGGACGCGGCCTGAATCCGCCGGACTGGCCCTAGTGCGGCGCCCCGCGCCACCCGGCGACGGGCAGGGCGAACTTGGCGACCAGCCGGTCGGTGAACACGGCATGGTGCAGCCGCGCCAGCCGCACCGGCACGGCACCGCGCCGTACCTCGACCCGCGCTCCGGCCGGCAGTTCCACGGTCCGCCGCCCGTCGCACCACAGCACCCCGTGCGGTGTGTGCGGCTGCACCTCGACGGCGAGCACCGACTCCGGTGACGTCACCAGCGGCTTGGCGAACAGCGCGTGCGCGCTGATCGGCACCATCAGCAGCGCCTCGACCTCGGGCCACACCACGGGCCCGCCCGCCGAGAACGCGTACGCCGTCGATCCGGTCGGCGTCGCGCACACGATCCCGTCGCAGCCGAACCCGGTGACGGGCCGCCCGTCGATCTCCAGGACGACCTCGAGCATCCGCTCGGGCTCGGTCTTCTGCACGGCGGCCTCGTTCAGGGCCCAGTCGCGGTGCACGACATCGCCGTTGCGGTGCACGACGACGTCGATCGTCATGCGCTCCTCGACCTCGTACTCCTTGGTGACGACCCGGTCGACGACCTTGTCCAGGTCGTCGCGCTCGGCCTCGGCCAGGAACCCGACACGGCCCAGGTTCACGCCGAGCATCGGCACCCCGGAGGCCCGGGCGAACTCGGCGCCGCGCAGCAGCGTCCCGTCACCGCCCAGCACGATGAGCAGCTCGCATCCGTCGAGGCAGGCCGGGGTGGCCTCCTTCACCAGCTCCACGGAGGACGGCAGCGGCAGATCGGCCGCCTCCGACTCCAGGACCCGCACGCCGAGGCCGCTGCGCAGCAGCCCCTGGACGACGAGTTCGGCGCTGCGGATGGCCGCGGGCCGCCCCGTGTGCGCGAGCAGGAAAACAGTACGAGCTCGGGTCTGTGTCAACGCGGCCCCTCCGCCACTGCACGGTCGATGTCGGCCGGGTCCGGTTCGGGTGCCCCGGCACGCAGCCACAGAAAGTACTCGACATTTCCGGAGGGCCCGGGCAGGGGGCTCGCGGTCACCCCGCGCACGCCGAGCCCGAGCTTCCACGCCTGCGCGGCGACCCCGCGCACCGCTTCGGCCCGCAGCTCGGGGCTGCGCACGACGCCGCCGCTGCCGAGCCGCTCCTTGCCGACCTCGAACTGCGGCTTGACCATCAGCACGAGGTCCGCGTCCGGCGCCGCGCACCGCGCGAGGGCGGGCAGCACCAGGCCGAGCGGGATGAAGGAGAGGTCCCCGACCACGATGTCCACGGGTACGTCATCGATCGCCTCCAGCGTCAGTTCGCGTACGTTCGTACGGTCCTTGACGGTGACGCGTTCATCGCTCTGCAGTGACCACGCGAGCTGCCCGTACCCGACGTCGACGGCGACGACGTGCGCGACACCGGCCCGCAGCAGCACATCGGTGAAGCCGCCGGTCGACGCCCCGGCGTCCAGCGCCCGCCGGCCCTCGACGACGAGCCCCTGCGGGACGAACGCGGCCAGCGCGCCCGCGAGCTTGTGCCCGCCGCGCGAGACGTACTCGGGATCCCCGTCGTCCTGCGCGACGACGATCGCCGCGGCCGTCTCCACCTGCGTCGCGGGCTTGGTCGCGACGGTCTTGCCGACGCTGACCCGCCCCGCGGCGATCAGCTGGCTGGCGTGCTCGCGCGAGCGGGCCAGCTTGCGGCGGACGAGTTCGGCGTCGAGGCGGCGACGTGCCACACCTGCCACGGTCGGTTCAGCTCCTGTGGTCGTACGAGGGCGAAGGCTGGGGCCGTGCGTCGAGCGCGGTCAGCGCGCCACGCAGGCCCTGATGTACATCCTCGTACACCTCGACGTGCCCGTCCGCCGCGAGGTGGTCCACATCGCCGAGCCGCTCCAGCTGGGCGTCCACGTCGGCGTTGCCGGTGGGGGTCCGCTCGATGCCGAGGGGGGCGGGGGCCGCGGGCTCGTACGACGGTTCGTCCGGGGCCGGGACCTCGGCTTCGGCGGGAGTCTCACTCATGCCCAGACGCTACCTCGGAAGGCCGGTGTACCGTCGATCACGATGGCCACGATGGAGGAGTGCCGGGCGGCACTCGAGAAACTCTCGGACAACATGGCGGGCGCCGACGGGGACGTCCGCGCCGCCGCGGCGCTCGACCGCTCGCTGAGCTGCCGCATCACGGACCTGGACGTCACGTTCTCCGGCCGTCTCGCCGACGGCCGGATCGAGGTGCTGGACACCCGCCCCGGGCCGCCCGTCGAGAAGGCGCAGATCCGCCTCTCGATGACGGGCGACGACCTGGTGGCGATGGTGGACGGCCGGCTGAACTTCGCGAAGGCCTGGGCCGCGGGCCGGGTCAGGCTGGAGGCCTCGTTCCGCGACCTGCTGCGTCTCAGGACGCTGCTTTAGCCACGGCCGGGGTCTTCTGCCGCGCCTTCCGCGCCGCCGGCACCACCAGCGGGGTGCCCGTCTCCGGGTCGTCGATGACCTGGCACTTCATTCCGAAGAGCCGCTCGACGAGGTCGGCGGTCACGATGTCCTTCGGGGCCCCTTCGGCGATCACCTCGCCGCCGCGCAGCGCGATGAGGTGGGTCGCGTACCGGGCCGCGTGGTTGAGGTCGTGCAGGACGGCGACGAGCGTGCGGCCCTGCTCCTCGTGCAGCTCCGCGCACAGGTCGAGGACGTCGATCTGGTGCTGGATGTCGAGGAACGTGGTCGGCTCGTCGAGCAGCAGCAGCGGCGTCTGCTGGGCGAGCGCCATGGCGATCCACACCCGCTGGCGCTGACCGCCGGAGAGCTCGTCGACGTACCGGTCGGCGAGTTCGGCGACGCCGGTGGACTCCATGGACTCCCGTACGACCTGCTCGTCCTGCGGCGACCACTGGCGCAGCAGGCCCTGGTGCGGGTAGCGGCCGCGGGCCACCAGGTCGCCTACGGTGATGCCGTCGGGCGCGACGGACGACTGGGGCAGCAGGCCGAGCGTCTTGGCGACCTTCTTCGCGGGCATCGACTGGATGACGCTGCCGTCGAGCAGGACCCGGCCGGCGCTCGGCTTGAGCATCCGCGACAGGGCGCGCAGCAGCGTGGACTTGCCGCAGGCGTTCGGGCCGACGATCACCGTGAAGGAGTTGTCGGGGATCTCCACGGACAGCTTCTCGGCGATGACGCGCTGGTCGTACCCGAGCGTCACGTCGTCGGCTATCAGCCTGTTCACAGCGGTGCTCCTTCGGTTCTGGTGCGGCTGGTCCGCCTGGGAGGTGTGCGTGCGGGCGCTCATATCCGGCCCGCCTTGCGCTCGGTGACGAGCAGCCACAGGAGATAGGCGCCGCCGACCACGCCGGTCACCACGCCGACGGGCAGCTGGTCCGCGCCGAACATCCGCTGCGAGGCCAGGTCGGCGACGATCAGCAGCGTCGCGCCCATCCAGGTGGCGGCCATCAGGTTCGGGCCGGGCGACTTGGTCAGGCGCCGGGCGATCTGCGGGGCGGTCAGCGCCACGAAGGTGACCGGGCCGGCCGCTGCGGTCGCGGCGGCGGTCAGGAAGACGGAGGCGGTGAGCAGCAGCAGCCGGGTGCGCTCGACGCGGATGCCGAGTGCGCCGGCCGAGTCGTCGCCCATCTCCAGCATGCGCAGCGGACGCCCGAACGCGGCGACGACCGGGGCGAGGACGGCGAACAGGATCAGCAGCGGCCACACCTGCTCCCAGCCGCGGCCGTTCAGCGACCCGGTCATCCACACGGTGGCGCGGGCGGCGTCCACGAAGTCGGCCTTGGTGAGCAGATAGCCGTTGACGGCCGTGACGAACGCGGAGACGCCGATGCCGACGAGGACGAGCCGGTAGCCGTGCACGCCCCGCTTCCAGGCGAGGACGTAGATCGCGAAGCCGGTGACGAGGCCGCCGACGAGCGCGCCGAGCGCGACCTGCGCGGCGCTGCCGCCGAAGATCACGATCATCACGAGCGCGCCGGCGGTCGAGCCCTGCCCGAGTCCGAGCACGTCCGGGCTGCCCAGCGGATTGCGGGAGATGGACTGGAAGAGCGCGCCGGACAGGCCGAGCGCGCCGCCGACCAGGAGGCCGACCAGGACCCGCGGCAGCCGCAGGTCGTTGATGATGAACTCCTGCCCGGCGTCGCCGTGGCCGGTCAGGGTGCGCAGCACGTCGAGAGCCGGGATCGGGAAGTCGCCGGTGCCGATGAGGACGACGCTCGCGACGAGCGCGGCCACGACCAGGATCCCGACGACGACGGTCGCGCGGACGTCGAGCCGGACGGAGAGCCCGCCCGGGGTGCGTATCGCCTTCACAGCTGGGCCAACTTTCGGCGTCGTACGAGAACGATGAAGACCGGGGCGCCGATGATGGCGGTGACGATGCCGACCTGGAGTTCGGCCGGGCGGGCCACGATCCGGCCGACGACATCGGCGCCGAGGAGCAGGACGGGCGACAGGACCGCCGCGTACGGCAGGATCCAGCGCATGTCGGGGCCGGTGAACGAGCGCACGATGTGCGGCACCATCAGGCCGACGAAGACGATGGGGCCGCAGGCCGCGGTGGCGGCGCCGCACAGCAGGGTCGCGGCGGCCATGCTCAGGGCGCGGGTGCGGCCGAGGTGGGCGCCGAGGGCGCGGGCCGTGTCGTCGCCCATGCCCATCGCGTTGAGCGGCCGGGCCAGGCCGAGGGCGAGCACGGCGCCGACGGCGATGAACGGCAGCACCTGCTGGATCGTGTCCATCTTGGCGCTGGCCAGCGAGCCGACCTGCCAGAACCGCATGCGGTTGAGCGCGACGTCGTCGGTGATCATCACCGCGTAGACGTAGCCGGACAGGGCCGCGGTGATCGCGGTACCGGCGAGGGCGAGCCGCACGGGGGTCGCGCTGCGCGTGCCGCCGAGCACGTACACGAGCGCACCGACCGCGGCCGCGCCGAAGAAGGCGAACCACACATAGTCGCTGAGCGAGGTCACCCCGAAGACACTGATGGCGGTGACGACGGCGGCGGAGGCGCCCATGTTGATGCCGAGGATGCCGGGGTCGGCCAGCGGGTTGCGGGTCAGCGCCTGGAGGACGGCGCCGGCGAGGCCGAGCGCGAGTCCGGCGAGCAGACCGAGCAGCGTCCGTGAGACGCGCTCGCCCACGACGATGTCCGCGTACGCACCGGTGTCATGGAACAGCCCGTGCCAGACCTGGTCCAGGGAGAGCGGCTTGGCTCCGACCGCGATGCTCGCCACGAGGACGACGAGCAGCACGAGAGCCGCGGCGAGGAGTCCGGCCGTGCGTATCGCCGCACGGCGGCCGGGGGGCGCGGGAGCGGTGTCCGCGCTCGTTTCTGGGGGACTGTCGACCAACACTCGGTTAGGTTAGCCTACCCTCCGATTCGGTCACATCCGCGCTGCGCTGAGAGAAGCGTCTCCCCCGTCTCCCGTGCCGCCCGCCGCTCCGCCCGCGGACTTCTGGCGACCGGCGGAGCGATCGGTCCCGGTGCACTGCTCACCGCGTGTGGCGACGGCAAACCTCCGGCACGGTCAAGTCGATCCACCGCCACTTGGTGGCGGCCCCCGGGATCGACCGCAATCGCGTCAAGTTCCCGGGGACACCGGCGCGGGCCCCCGCCGCGCCGTCGCTACAGCTCCAGCCGCGCCAGCGCCTTCGCCGCGTCCAGCGCACACGTCCCGTCGCCGGCCGCCGTCCACGCGGCAGCGCACAGCGCGCGCAGCCCGTCGAGCGCGTCCCCGTCCCCCTCCAGTTCCAGGCGCTCGTCACCGGCCACGGCGGTCCACCCGCCGCACCGGAACCCGTCCCGCTCCTCGGTCACCTCCGGCTGCCCGGTCAGCACCCCGCGCAGATCCCGGTCCACATACGTGGGCCGGTGCTGCGGCGGCGCGGCGAGCAGCTGCGCCCCGTCCGTGACGCCGGTCAGCACGAGCAGCGAGTCCACTCCCCCGTTGAACGCGCCCTCGATGTCGGTGTCCAGCCGGTCCCCCACGACCAGCGGCGTCTTCGCCCCGGTGCGCAGAATGGTCTCCCGGTGCATGGGCGGCAACGGCTTCCCCGCGATCTGCGGCTCCGCCCCCGTCGCGATGCGCACGACCTCCACCGCCGCCCCGTTCCCGGGAGCGATGCCCCGGGCACTCGGAATGGTCAGGTCAGTGTTGGAGGCGAACCACGGCACACCCCGGGCGATCGCGTAACAGGCCTCGGCGAACCGCCCCCATGCCATGTCGGGCCCGCCGTACCCCTGAGCGACCGCGACGGGATCGTCGTCCGCGGAATCGACGGGCACCAGCCCCCGCTCCCGCAGCGCGACCCGCAGCCCTTCCCCGCCGATCACCAACACCCGTGCCCCTTCGGGCACTTGGTCGCTGATGAGCCGAGCGACGGCCTGCGCCGACGTGATGACGTCGCCCGCCTCGGTCGGGATCCCGAGCTCGGTCAGATGCCCGGCGACGGCGTCCGGGGTCCGCAGCGCGTTGTTGGTGACGTACGCCAGCCCCATCCCCCCGTCCCGCGCGACGGCCAGCGACTCGACGGCGTGCGCGATGGCCCGCCCACCCGCGTAGACGACGCCGTCCAGGTCCAGCAGCGCGGTGTCGTACGCCTCGCTCAACGCCCGCGCACTGCCGTCGGGCCGCACCCGCGGCCCGTCGCCGACCGCACCACTCGCACTCTGGCTCATTCCGTATCGCCCTTCCTCGATCGCACTCCCCCGATCATCCCCCACGCCACCGACACTCGTACGATGCACGGATGAACCCTGCAGGTGACGGCTTGGATCTGCGCCCCTTCCACGGGGTGCGCTACGTCCCCGGGCGCATCGGCAGCCTCGCCGCCGTCACGTCGCCCCCGTACGACGTCGTCGTCCGCCCGGACGGCCTGCTGCACCTGGAGAGCGCGGATCCGCACAACATCGTCCGGCTGATCCTCCCGCAGGCCACGTCCCCGCAGTCGCGCAACGACCAGGCGGCCGACACGCTGCACCGCTGGCTCACCGAGGGCATCCTCGCCCACGACCCCGAACCGGCTCTCTACGTGTACGAACAGCGCAGCGGCGACCTGCTGCAGCGCGGCCTCATCGGCGCCCTGCGCCTCTCGGAGGCCTCCGCAGGCGTGGTGCTGCCCCACGAGGACGTCATGCCGCACGTGGTCGAGGACCGCGCCGGCCTGATGCGCACCACGGCGGCGAACTTCGAACCGCTCCTGCTCACCTACCGCGGCAACGGCGACGCGACGGGCGCCAACGCCGTCATCGAGGAGACGGTCCGCCGCGCTCCGCTCCTGTCGACGACCACGGAGGACGGCTACAGCCACCGTCTGTGGTCCCTCACGGATCCGGCGGAGGTGCGCAAGGTCCACGACGACCTGGCCCACCACCAGGCGCTGATCGCCGACGGCCATCACCGCTGGGCGACCTATCTGCGGCTGCGCGCCGAGCATCCGTCGCCCACCCCGTGGGACCACGGCCTGGTCCTCCTCGTCGACACGGCCCGCTACCCGTTGCGCGTCCGCGCCATCCACCGCCTCCTCAACCGTCTCCCGATCGACCAGGCGTTGGCGGCCGCCGCCCCCTTCTTCCGTGTACGGGAAGTCGCGGGTCCCGTGACGCGGGCGCTGGAGTCCCTCGCGGACGCCGCGAACGACGGCAACGCCTTCCTCCTGACCGGCGCCGCCGACACGTACCACCTGGTCGACCGTCCGGACCCGGCCCTGCTGGAACGTACGATCCCGACGGGCCGCCCGGAGGCCTGGCGCACCCTGGACGCGACGGTCCTGCACTCCACGCTCCTCGGCCATGTCTGGGGCATCCCCGAGGACTCGCCCGCCGACATCGCGTACATCCATGACACGGAGGCGACGGTCGAGAAGGCACGGCGTGACGGCGGCACGGCGGTCCTCATGCACCCGGTCCGCGAGGAAGTGGTGCGTGAGCTGGCCCAGCAGGGTGTGACGATGCCCCGCAAGTCGACGTCGTTCGGCCCGAAGCCCGCCACGGGCCTGGTCCTGCGGACGCTGACGAACGACTGACGGGCGGGTCCCGAAGGAACCCGCCCGTCACCTCACGCGAGGTCCGGCCTACTTCTCGCCCGCCTCTTCGCCTTCTTCGTCGTCATCGGCTGCGTCGACGGCCGGCGCCGCGACCTCGTCGGCGGCGTCGTCATCGTCGTCGAAGGCATCGACGAACTCGACGCCGTCCAGCTCGGCCAGCCGGTCCGACGCGTCGGTGCTGCCGTCCTTGTCGGACTCCACGGCCTTGGCGAACCACTCGCGGGCCTCGTCCTCGCGCCCGGCGGCCAGCAGCGCGTCGGCGTACGCGTACCGCAGGCGCGCGGTCCACGGCTGTACGGAGCTGGAGGCCAGCTCGGGGCTCTGCAGCGTCACGATGGCGGCGTCCAGCTGCCCCATGTCGCGCCGGGCGCCGGCGGCGACGAGCCGCATCTCGACCTGTCCGGCCTTGTCGAGCTTCTGCACCTCGGGCGCCCCGGCCATGTCGAGGGCCTTCTCGGGCCGCTCGAGCCCGCGCTCGCAGTCGGCCATCACGGGCCACAGCTCGACGTTGCCGGTCATGCGCCGCGCGGCCCGGAACTCGGCCAGGGCCTCGCTGTACTTCTGGTTCGCGTACGCGGCGAATCCGGCGGCCTCCCGCACGGCGGCGACGCGGGACGCGAGCCGCAGCGCGACCTTCGAGTACCCGTAGGCACCCTCGGGGTCCTCATCGATCAGCCGGGCCACCATCACCAGGTTCTTGGCGACGTCCTCCGCAAGCCCCTTCGGCAGGGACTGGAGCTCCTGCTGCACGTCCTTGTCGAGCTCGAAGCCGGAGACGTCCTCGGGGATCGGCAGCCGCTTGATCGGCTCGCGATCCCGCTCGTCCCGGAACCGGCCGCCACCACGGCGGTCGTCCCGCCGGTCATCACGCCGATCGTCCCGCCCGCGGTATCCGCCACCCGGTCGCCCGCCCCGGTCGTCGCGCCCACGGAAGCCGCCGCCACGGTTGTCATCGCGCCGGTCGTCGCGGCCACGGAAACCGCCGCCACCACGGTTGTCGTCACGCCGGAAGCCGCCACCGCGGTTGTCATCACGGCGGTCGTCACGGCCACGGAAGCCACCGCCACGGTTGTCATCGCGCCGGTCGTCACGACGGAACGGGGGACGGTCACCATCACGACGCGGCCCACGATCCCGGTCACGGTCGCCGCCACCGTACGGACGGTCATCGCGCCGGTCGTCACGGCGGAAGCCGCCACCGCGGTTGTCGTCCCGACGGTCATCGCGACGGAAGCCGCCGCCACGGTTGTCATCGCGCCGGTCGTCGCGGCCACGGAAACCGCCGCCACCACGGTTGTCGTCACGCCGGAAGCCGCCACCGCGGTTGTCATCACGGCGGTCGTCACGACGGAACGGGGGACGGTCACCATCACGACGCGGCCCACGATCCCGGTCACGGTCGCCGCCACCGTACGGACGGTCATCGCGCCGGTCGTCACGACGGAAGCCGCCACCGCGGTTGTCGTCCCGACGGTCATCGCGCCCGCGGAAACCGCCGCCACCACGGTTGTCGTCACGCCGGTCGTCACGGCCACGGAAGCCGCCACCGCGGTTGTCATCGCGCCGGTCGTCACGACGGAACGGGGGACGGTCACCATCACGACGCGGCCCACGATCCCGATCGCGGTCGCCGCCACCGTACGGACGATCGTCCCGGCGGAAGCCACCGCCGCGGTTGTCGTCACGGCGGTCATCGCGCCCGCGGAAACCGCCGCCGCCACGATTGTCATCACGGCGGTCGTCACGGCCACGGAAGCCGCCACCGCGGTTGTCGTCCCGACGGTCGTCCCGACGGAAGCCGCCGCCACGGTTGTCATCACGGCGGTCGTCACGACGGAACGGGGGACGGTCACCATCACGACGCGGCCCACGATCCCGATCGCGGTCACCCCGCGGAGCGCCACCGCTGCGGTAGCCGCCCCGGTCACCACTGTCCCGGCGGCGCTGCTCGCGCTCCGGTCGCTCGTCGGGAGAGTTGGGGGACATCGGTGACTCCTGTCTTCGGTACCGCAGTCATTCTCGCGCAGCCGGGGTGCCGGCGCGCTCCGAGAAGAGCTCTGGAAATACAAAAAGGACCTTTGGTCCCAGCATGTGTGCCGGGACCAAAGGTCCTCTCAATAATAGTTCGGCGGCGTCCTACTCTCCCACAGGGTCCCCCCTGCAGTACCATCGGCGCTGTAAGGCTTAGCTTCCGGGTTCGGAATGTAACCGAGCGTTTCCCTCACGCTATGACCACCGAAACCCTTTCAGACATCCCTCATGAAGGGACGTAAGAACAGGGCGGCGAACTAGCACACTCTTCAATTGATTAGTGAAACTGTTCAGCCAGCACAAACTGTTCGTTGTCTGGGAACAACACAGTGGACGCGAGCAACTGAGGACAAGCCCTCGGCCTATTAGTACCAGTCACCTCCACACCTTACGGTGCTTCCAGATCTGGCCTATCAACCCAGTCGTCTACTGGGAGCCTTAACCCCTCAAAGGGGGTGGGAGTCCTCATCTTGAAGCAGGCTTCCCGCTTAGATGCTTTCAGCGGTTATCCTTTCCGAACGTAGCCAACCAGCCATGCCCTTGGCAGGACAACTGGCACACCAGAGGTTCGTCCGTCCCGGTCCTCTCGTACTAGGGACAGCCCTTCTCAAGACTCCTACGCGCACAGCGGATAGGGACCGAACTGTCTCACGACGTTCTAAACCCAGCTCGCGTACCGCTTTAATGGGCGAACAGCCCAACCCTTGGGACCGACTCCAGCCCCAGGATGCGACGAGCCGACATCGAGGTGCCAAACCATCCCGTCGATATGGACTCTTGGGGAAGATCAGCCTGTTATCCCCGGGGTACCTTTTATCCGTTGAGCGACGGCGCTTCCACAAGCCACCGCCGGATCACTAGTCCCGACTTTCGTCCCTGCTCGACCCGTCGGTCTCACAGTCAAGCTCCCTTGTGCACTTACACTCAACACCTGATTACCAACCAGGCTGAGGGAACCTTTGGGCGCCTCCGTTACCCTTTGGGAGGCAACCGCCCCAGTTAAACTACCCATCAGACACTGTCCCTGATCCGGATCACGGACCCAGGTTAGACATCCAGCACGACCAGAGTGGTATTTCAACGACGACTCCCCCTGAACTGGCGTCCAGAGTTCACAGTCTCCCACCTATCCTACACAAGCCGAACCGAACACCAATATCAAACTGTAGTAAAGGTCCCGGGGTCTTTCCGTCCTGCTGCGCGAAACGAGCATCTTTACTCGTAGTGCAATTTCACCGGGCCTATGGTTGAGACAGTCGAGAAGTCGTTACGCCATTCGTGCAGGTCGGAACTTACCCGACAAGGAATTTCGCTACCTTAGGATGGTTATAGTTACCACCGCCGTTTACTGGCGCTTAAGTTCTCAGCTTCGCCAAGACGAATCTTGACTAACCGGTCCCCTTAACGTTCCAGCACCGGGCAGGCGTCAGTCCGTATACATCGCCTTACGGCTTCGCACGGACCTGTGTTTTTAGTAAACAGTCGCTTCTCGCTGGTCTCTGCGGCCACCCCCAGCTCAGAGTGCAAGACTCATCACCAGGAATGGCCCCCCTTCTCCCGAAGTTACGGGGGCATTTTGCCGAGTTCCTTAACCATAGTTCACCCGAACGCCTCGGTATTCTCTACCTGACCACCTGAGTCGGTTTAGGGTACGGGCCGCCATGAAACTCGCTAGAGGCTTTTCTCGACAGCATAGGATCATCCACTTCACCACAATCGGCTCGGCATCAGGTCTCAGCCACAAGTACGACGGATTTACCTATCGCACGGCCTACACCCTTACCCCGGGACAACCACCGCCCGGGCTGGACTACCTTCCTGCGTCACCCCATCACTCACCTACTACCAACTTGGGCCGGCGGCTCCACCACTTTCCATTCCCCGAAGGGTCCGGAACGGCTTCACGGCCTTAGCATCACTGGATTCGATGTTTGACGCTTCACAGCGGGTACCGGAATATCAACCGGTTATCCATCGACTACGCCTGTCGGCCTCGCCTTAGGTCCCGACTTACCCTGGGCAGATCAGCTTGACCCAGGAACCCTTAGTCAATCGGCGCACACGTTTCTCACGTGTGTATCGCTACTCATGCCTGCATTCTCACTCGTGAACCGTCCACCACTAGCTTCCGCTGCAGCTTCACCCGGCACACGACGCTCCCCTACCCATCACAGCAGGCGTTGGCCCTCTTGCTGCAATGACACGACTTCGGCGGTACGCTTGAGCCCCGCTACATTGTCGGCGCGGAATCACTAGACCAGTGAGCTATTACGCACTCTTTCAAGGGTGGCTGCTTCTAAGCCAACCTCCTGGTTGTCTCTGCGACTCCACATCCTTTCCCACTTAGCGTACGCTTAGGGGCCTTAGTCGATGCTCTGGGCTGTTTCCCTCTCGACCATGGAGCTTATCCCCCACAGTCTCACTGCCGCGCTCTCACTTACCGGCATTCGGAGTTTGGCTAAGGTCAGTAACCCGGTAGGGCCCATCGCCTATCCAGTGCTCTACCTCCGGCAAGAAACACACGACGCTGCACCTAAATGCATTTCGGGGAGAACCAGCTATCACGGAGTTTGATTGGCCTTTCACCCCTAACCACAGGTCATCCCCCAGGTTTTCAACCCTGGTGGGTTCGGTCCTCCACGAAGTCTTACCTCCGCTTCAACCTGCCCATGGCTAGATCACTCCGCTTCGGGTCTTGAGCGCGCTACTGAATCGCCCTATTCGGACTCGCTTTCGCTACGGCTTCCCCACACGGGTTAACCTCGCAACACACCGCAAACTCGCAGGCTCATTCTTCAAAAGGCACGCAGTCACGAGATATGTGCAAGCACATATCCGACGCTCCCACGGCTTGTAGGCACACGGTTTCAGGTACTATTTCACTCCGCTCCCGCGGTACTTTTCACCATTCCCTCACGGTACTATCCGCTATCGGTCACCAGGGAATATTTAGGCTTAACGGGTGGTCCCGCCAGATTCACACGGGATTTCTCGGGCCCCGTGCTACTTGGGTGTCTCTTAAACGAGCCGCTGACGTTTCGACTACGGGGGTCTTACCCTCTACGCCGGACCTTTCGCATGTCCTTCGCCTACATCAACGGTTTCTGACTCGTCCCACGGCCGGCAGACCGTAGAAAAGAGATCCCACAACCCCCACGACGCAACCCCTGCCGGGTCTCACACGTCGTAGGTTTGGCCTCATCCAGTTTCGCTCGCCACTACTCCCGGAATCACGGTTGTTTTCTCTTCCTGCGGGTACTGAGATGTTTCACTTCCCCGCGTTCCCTCCACACTGCCTATGTGTTCAGCAGCGGGTGACAGCCCATGACGACTGCCGGGTTTCCCCATTCGGAAACCCCCGGATCAAAGCCTGGTTGACGACTCCCCGGGGACTATCGTGGCCTCCCACGTCCTTCATCGGTTCCTGGTGCCAAGGCATCCACCGTGCGCCCTTAAAAACTTGGCCACAGATGCTCGCGTCCACTGTGCAGTTCTCAAACAACGACCAACCACCCGTCACAACCCACCGAAGCAGATTTTTACCGGGGCCGGCATTGAGGTCGGGAACAAGTCCGTACCCTCAGATACCCAACAGCGTGCCCGACACCCTCGCCCCTCCATCTCGCTTTCCACGCCGAAGCAGTACTCGCGACCAGAGCAGGTCAAGTGTGCCGAATAATCAACGTTCCACCCATGAGCAACCACCGTCGAACGTTTGCCGACGTAGTGGCCTCTGACCTCGTCCCGAAGGACTCGGTAAGAAGTGCTCCTTAGAAAGGAGGTGATCCAGCCGCACCTTCCGGTACGGCTACCTTGTTACGACTTCGTCCCAATCGCCAGTCCCACCTTCGACAGCTCCCTCCCACAAGGGGTTGGGCCACCGGCTTCGGGTGTTACCGACTTTCGTGACGTGACGGGCGGTGTGTACAAGGCCCGGGAACGTATTCACCGCAGCAATGCTGATCTGCGATTACTAGCAACTCCAACTTCATGGGGTCGAGTTGCAGACCCCAATCCGAACTGAGACAGGCTTTTTGAGATTCGCTCCACCTCGCGGTATCGCAGCTCATTGTACCTGCCATTGTAGCACGTGTGCAGCCCAAGACATAAGGGGCATGATGACTTGACGTCGTCCCCACCTTCCTCCGAGTTGACCCCGGCGGTCTCCTGTGAGTCCCCATCACCCCGAAGGGCATGCTGGCAACACAGAACAAGGGTTGCGCTCGTTGCGGGACTTAACCCAACATCTCACGACACGAGCTGACGACAGCCATGCACCACCTGTACACCGACCACAAGGGGGGCACTATCTCTAATGCTTTCCGGTGTATGTCAAGCCTTGGTAAGGTTCTTCGCGTTGCGTCGAATTAAGCCACATGCTCCGCTGCTTGTGCGGGCCCCCGTCAATTCCTTTGAGTTTTAGCCTTGCGGCCGTACTCCCCAGGCGGGGCACTTAATGCGTTAGCTGCGGCACGGACAACGTGGAATGTTGCCCACACCTAGTGCCCACCGTTTACGGCGTGGACTACCAGGGTATCTAATCCTGTTCGCTCCCCACGCTTTCGCTCCTCAGCGTCAGTATCGGCCCAGAGATCCGCCTTCGCCACCGGTGTTCCTCCTGATATCTGCGCATTTCACCGCTACACCAGGAATTCCGATCTCCCCTACCGAACTCTAGCCTGCCCGTATCGACTGCAGACCCGGGGTTAAGCCCCGGGCTTTCACAACCGACGCGACAAGCCGCCTACGAGCTCTTTACGCCCAATAATTCCGGACAACGCTTGCGCCCTACGTATTACCGCGGCTGCTGGCACGTAGTTAGCCGGCGCTTCTTCTGCAGGTACCGTCACTTTCGCTTCTTCCCTGCTGAAAGAGGTTTACAACCCGAAGGCCGTCATCCCTCACGCGGCGTCGCTGCATCAGGCTTTCGCCCATTGTGCAATATTCCCCACTGCTGCCTCCCGTAGGAGTCTGGGCCGTGTCTCAGTCCCAGTGTGGCCGGTCGCCCTCTCAGGCCGGCTACCCGTCGTCGCCTTGGTGAGCCACTACCTCACCAACAAGCTGATAGGCCGCGGGCTCATCCTGCACCGCCGGAGCTTTCAACCCCCTCAGATGCCTGAAGGAGTGTCATCCGGTATTAGACCCCGTTTCCAGGGCTTGTCCCAG
The DNA here is from genome assembly GCF_053891275.1 of Streptomyces sp. YJ-C3. Taxonomy (NCBI): domain Bacteria; kingdom Bacillati; phylum Actinomycetota; class Actinomycetes; order Kitasatosporales; family Streptomycetaceae; genus Streptomyces; species Streptomyces sp. YJ-C3. The sequence continues at coordinate 6,481,308 of NZ_CM132685.1, forward strand.
AGTGCAGGGCAGATTGCCCACGTGTTACTCACCCGTTCGCCACTAATCCACCCCGAAGGGCTTCATCGTTCGACTTGCATGTGTTAAGCACGCCGCCAGCGTTCGTCCTGAGCCAGGATCAAACTCTCCGTGAATGTTTCCCCGTAATCGGGGTGACACCACGAGAGCGGAACAAGGAGAGGAATAATCCCCTTGTTCACAGCGTCCTCGCTGTGCGCCTACCGGTCAGTGACCGGCAGGACTTTTTCAAAGGAACCTCAACTCACCGAAGTGAGTCGGGGTATCAACATATCTGGCGTTGATTTTTGGCACGCTGTTGAGTTCTCAAGGAACGGACGCTTCCTTTGTACTCACCCTCTCGGGCTTTCCTCCGGGCGCTTCCCTTCGGTATTTCGTGTTTCCAACCTTACCAGATCCGTTTTCCGTTCCGTTTCCGGTTCGGAATTCATTTCCGGTGGCCGTTGGAGGGCCTTTGCCTTTCGGCGTGTCCACTACGTTAGCCGATTCCCTTGGCAACTCATAATCGAGTTCCGCGAGTTCGAATTTCGACATGCGGGCACGTCGAAAAGATCCCGCTCAGGGAGGTTGTAGACAGTGGTTTGGCCGCTTCCGGTTGTTGGCTGAAGGCCGGACCCGGTTCAACGGCTCGGGCTACATTACGGATCCCGCAGCACCGCGTCAAGTTCGGCGCCGGCGCGGGGTGTGGGCCCGATAGGGGCTCACCGTCGGGTCGTTGGCGATCCAGAAGCGCCACGGGTGGACCGCGCCGTCGCCGGAGACTCCGGTTCGTGGGCCGTTGAGCACCTCGTCGGCGGAGGCCGGGGTGCCGTACAGGATCGTCAGTGGGGAGTCCGCGGGGGCGCAGGCGTCCGTGCCGTCGAGGGCGCGGTCCACTCCCAGGGCTGTGGCCAGGCGCGCAGGGCCCTTGGCCAGTTCCCAGTCGGTGCGGGCCGAGAGTCGACGCTTGCGGGCGAGTTCGGCGCCTTCGATGATCTCGCCGGCCCGCAGGAGGACTCCGCTTGCCGTGCCCGAGGGACCGCACACCAGGTTCATGCAGTGCCACATGCCGTACGTGAAGTAGACGTACACGTGTCCTGGCGGACCGAACATCACGCTGTTGCGAGCCGTGCGTCCTCTATAGGCGTGGGAGCCGGGGTCGTTCGCCCCGTCGTACGCCTCGACCTCCGTGAGGCGGAGCTCGATCGGGCCGTCGGCGGTCCGGCGCACCACGGTGCGCCCCAGAAGGTCGGGGGCGACCTCCAGAACGGGTCGGTCGAAGAACTCCCGCGTGAGGGGCGTACGGTCAGGGGCCGCGATCATGCCGTCCGAGGGTAGTGGAGCGGGGCGGCGGGGCAGGCGCGGAACCGGGCGCGGCTGTCCCGCGTTTGTAGTCAGCAGGACCAGCGGGTCCGGTCATCGCGAGATCACGGTTCACCGACGGAGGAGATCGAGTCATGGGCTTCAAGCGACTGTTGGCAAGTCTTGGTGCGGGCGGGGCGTCCGTCGAGACGGTGCTCACCGAGGCCAATGTCGTGCCCGGTGGTGTCGTCCAGGGTGAGGTGCGGATCCAGGGCGGGTCCGTCGACCAGGAGATCGAGGGCCTGTCCGTCGGGCTCCAGGCGCGGGTCGAGGTCGAGGGCGCCGACCAGGAGACCAAGCAGGACATCGAGTTCACCAAGGTGCGGCTCGGTGGTGCCTTCGAGCTGAAGGCGAACGCGGTGCACGCGGTGCCGTTCGGGCTCGAGATCCCGTGGGAGACGCCGGTCACGACGATCGACGGTCAGCAGCTGCGGGGCATGAACATCGGCGTCACGACCGAGTTGGAAATCGCCCGGGCCGTCGACTCCGGGGACCTGGACCCCATCAACGTGCACCCGCTGCCGTCGCAGCAGGCGATCCTCGACGCGTTCATCGGGCTCGGGTTCCGCTTCAAGAGTGCGGACATGGAGCGCGGGCACATCCGGGGTACGCGGCAGAAGCTGCCGTTCTACCAGGAGATCGAGTTCTTCCCGCCGCAGCAGTACCGGGGGCTCAACCAGGTCGAGTTGAGCTTTGTGGCCGACGACCGGGAGATGGACGTCGTCCTGGAGATGGACAAGAAGCCGGGGCTCTTCAGCGAGGGCAGCGACACGTTCCGCTCGTTCGTCGTCGGGCACCACGACTTCCAGGGGACCGATTGGTCGGCGTATCTGCACCAGTGGCTGTCGGAGGTCGGCAGCCGCAAGAACTGGTTCTAGGGTTTCAGGGTCAGACTCTGTAGCCCCGTGATCCAGGAGGTGTCGTCGTGACCGAGCAGCCCAAGAGGGCGCCGCTACCGCATGACTTTCATCCGCAGGTGCCGTCGTTCACCGTCGTGAGCGAGGACTTCGAGCCGGGTGGGGTGCTCGACGACGCTCAGGTCCTCGCGGCCGGGAACACTTCGCCGCATCTGCGGTGGGAGGGTTTCCCGGCGGGGACCAAGAGCTTCGCCGTGTCGTGCTTCGACCCGGACGCGCCGACGGGCAGTGGGTTCTGGCACTGGTCCGTGTTCGACATCCCGGTCTCGGTGACCGAGCTGGCGACGGGTGCGGGCAGCGGCACGTTCGAGGGGCTCCCCGAGGGTGCCGTGCAGGTGCGCAACGACTACGGGTCCAAGGAGTTCGGTGGCGCCGCGCCGCCGCCCGGGGACCCCGCGCACCGTTATGTCTTCACCGTGTACGCGGTCGATCAGGAGAAGCTCGGCCCCGATTCCGACGCGTCGCCGGCCGTCGTCGGGTTCAACCTGCGGTTCCACACGCTCGCGCGGGCGCAGGTCCTCGCCGAGTACGCGGCTCCCGCGGAGAGTTAGCGTTCACAGAAAGTTTGCCCGCCTCTGGTCTTGGAAGTGATCAGGGGCGGGCATTTTTATTGCGTTGTCCATCTCGGCGTGCACGGCCAGAGTTGACGCACGGACGCCGAGGGGTGATCCGCTGCGTACGGGAGGTGGGCAGGGTGCGGGACACATTGGTGCTGAACGCGAGCTTCGAGCCGCTCTCGACGGTGACGCTGAACCGAGCCGTCGTGCTGGTGCTTACGGACAAGGCCGTCGTCGAGCAGGCCCACCCCGATCTGCGCATGCGCGGTGTCGCGGTCGACATACCGGTGCCACGGGTGATCAGGCTCTGCAGGTACGTCCGGGTGCCGTTCCGAAGACGTGCGCCGTGGTCGAGGCGGGGTGTGCTCGTGAGGGACCAGCACCGGTGCGCGTACTGCGGGCGGCGGGCGACGACCGTGGACCACGTGGTGCCGCGGTCGCAGGGTGGCGCGGACTCCTGGCTGAACACGGTGGCGTCCTGCGCCGAGGACAATCACCGCAAGGCGAACCGGACACCGGAGCAGGCGGCGATGCCGCTGCTCAGGCAGCCGTTCGAGCCGACGCCCGCCGACGCGATGCTGCTGTCGCTGGGGGCGGACGGTCGTGAGGCGCTGCCGGTGTGGCTGGGACAGCAGAAGGCGGCGGCGTAGGCCGACCGACACGGATGTGACAGAGCGGGCCCGCCGACCTCGAGGTCGGCGGGCCCGCTCCGCTGTCTGCCGGGCTCACTCGATGGGAGGCTGCTCCCTGCGCTCCTTCGGCGTCGCCGACGGGGTCGGGGCACCCGCCATCGGGCCGAAGTTCCCGATGGCACCGGAGAGGCCCTTGAGCGCGTCGCCGATCTCGCTGGGGACGATCCAGAGCTTGTTGGCGTCGCCCTCGGCGATCTTCGGGAGCATCTGGAGGTACTGGTACGACAGCAGCTTCTGGTCCGGGTCGCCGGCGTGGATGGACTCGAAGACCGTACGGATCGCCTGGGCCTCGCCCTCCGCGCGGAGGGCTGCCGCCTTGGCCTCACCCTCGGCCCGTAGGATCGCGGACTGCTTCTCGCCCTCGGCCGTGAGGATCTGGGACTGGCGGATGCCTTCGGCGGTGAGGATCGCGGCGCGCTTGTCACGGTCGGCGCGCATCTGCTTCTCCATCGAGTCCTGGATGGAGGTGGGCGGCTCGATCGCCTTGAGCTCGACCCGGTTGACGCGGATGCCCCACTTGCCGGTGGCCTCGTCGAGGACTCCGCGCAGGGCCGCGTTGATCTCCTCGCGGGAGGTCAGGGTCCGCTCGAGGTCCATGCCACCGATGATGTTGCGCAGGGTGGTCACCGTGAGCTGCTCGATGGCCTGGATGTAGCTGGCCACTTCGTAGGTGGCCGCCCTGGCGTCGGTGACCTGGTAGTAGATGACGGTGTCGATGTTGACGACCAGGTTGTCCTGGGTGATCACCGGCTGCGGCGGGAACGGCACGACCTGCTCGCGCAGGTCGATGCGGTTGCGGATCGAGTCGATGAAGGGGACGACGATGTTCAGGCCCGCGTTCAGCGTGCGCGTGTAGCGGCCGAAGCGCTCCACGATGGCGGCGCTGGCCTGTGGGATGACCTGGATGGTCTTGATCAGGGCGATGAAGACCAACACCACCAGAATGATCAGGACGATGATGATCGCTGACATCGCGTCTCCTGTGCCCTTCGTGCCGTTGTCCTTCCGGCGCCGTCCCGCCGGAAGATCATGGGATCTTGCTCGTCGAGTCTGTCAGAACAGCCCATGTGGTGTGGGGGGTTCGGATCACCTGCGGGCTCATATGACGATCGCGGTGGCTCCCTCGATGTCGACGACGTCGACCTGGCGGCCCGGTTCGTACTCCGCGTCGCCGTCGAGCGTGCGGGCGGACCAGATCTCGCCGCCTAGCTTGATCCGGCCGCCGCTGCCGTCGACGCGCTCGACCACGACGGCCTGTTTGCCCTTCAGGGCGTCGATGCCCGTGGCCAGTGCCGGTTTCTGCGCGCGTTGTCGTGCGGCGATGGGGCGTACGACGGCGATCAGCGCGCACGAGACGACGGCGAAGACCAGGACCTGAAGGATCACTCCGCCACCGAGTCCGGCCGTCACGGCGCCGGCGACGGCGCCCACGGACAGCATGCCCAACTCGGGCATGGCGGTGATGACAAGAGGAATTCCGAGCGCGGCCGCCCCGATCAGCCACCACACCCATGCGTCGATGTCTGCCACACGGTCATGGTAGATCCGCGGGCGGTCGTGCGGACAGGGGACGATCGGCCCGCACGACCGGACGAACGCGTCAGCTCAGCGGGAGGCCCGTGGCCGTCCAGCGGTCGTTCTTCTGCTCGACGACCAGCGGGAGGCCGAAGCAGCGGGAGAGGTTGCGGGAGGTGAGCTCCAGCTCCAGGGGGCCCGCGGCGAGGACCTTGCCCTGGCGGATCATCAGGACGTGCGTGAAGCCCGGGGCGATCTCCTCGACGTGGTGCGTCACCATGATCATCGAGGGGGCGATCGGGTCGCGGGCGAGACGGCCGAGGCGGCGGACGAGGTCCTCGCGGCCGCCGAGGTCGAGGCCCGCGGCGGGCTCGTCCAGGAGCAGCAGCTCGGGGTCGGTCATCAGGGCGCGGGCGATCAGGGTGCGCTTGCGCTCGCCCTCGGAGAGCGTGCCGAACTTACGGTCCAGGTACTCGCTCATGCCGAGGCGGTCGAGGAAGGCCCGGGCGCGCTGCTCGTCGATGTCCTCGTACTCCTCCTGCCAGCCGGCCGTCATGCCGTACGCGGCGGTGAGCACGGTCTGCAGGACGGTCTGGCGCTTGGGCAGCTTCTCGGCGAGGCCGTTGCCGGCGACGCCGATGCGCGGGCGCAGCTCGAAGACGTCCGTGCCCGGCCTGCCGAGGGTCTCGCCGAGGATCGTGGCGGTGCCGCTGCTCGGGAAGAGATAGCTCGAGGCAATGTTCAGGAGGGTGGTCTTGCCCGCGCCGTTGGGTCCGAGGATGACCCAGCGCTCCCCCTCCTTCACCGACCAGGAGACCTGGTCCACCAGAGCCCGGCCCTCGCGGACCACGGATACGTCCTCCAGCTCCAGCACATCGCTCATGAGCGCGTTGTCTCCCATTGCAGTCTCGGCCGTCTCGCGTGCGTCCGTAGAGGTTCGGCTTGTTTGTCGCTGAACGCAGCCCCCAGGGAAAACCTACGCCACTGGTCCGGTGGTCCATTCCATCGGTCGGGGTTTTGGCACCGTCGGGTGCTTCTAAGGTGGGGCCCATGCTCTCGGAACCACGCTCTGGACGGCTCGCGGCCTGGGGAAATGCCCTTCTTGCCGGTTTTGTTGCACCTGATGACGCGGTGCTGGCGATTGTCGGGGACGACGCGCTGCACCGGGTCGAGGGGATCCCCGGGGAGACGGGCCCGGTCGGGCTGACGCTGGCGCTCGGGCGGCTGCGGGCGCTCGGGGTGGGCGGGCTGCGGGTCGCGCTGCCCGCGCCGGGGCATCCGCTGGGGTTGAGCGGACCGCCGGAGTTCAACGCGCGGGCCGTGGAGGCCGAGGAGGCGGTCGTGTGTTCCGGGGCGGCGCTCGGGCTGGTTCCCGAGGTGTACGAGGCCGGGCCCGACGGTGACGTCCACGTCGAGGTGCTGTGGCACTGCCTGCCGGTGCGGGAGGCGCCGCCCGCGGACGTGCCGTCGCTGGGTGAGGCGGAGCGGGAGCTGGCGGAGGCGCTGCGGGAGGCGACGGAGGTGCTGACGCGGCTGGACGTGGCCGGGTCGGGGCCGGTGGCCGAGGCCGCCGTCGACGCGTACCGGGCCCGCGCCGAGCGGGGGCGGGAGGCGCTGGCGCCCGGGTATCCGCCGCGGGCCGTGCGCGTGCTGGAGCTGGCGCAGCGGGTGGGGCTGCTGGTGGACGTGGCGTACGAGAGCGGGCACGGCGGGGCCGTGAGCGCGTCGGAGATGGGAGCCCGGGCGGTGGCGCTCAGACCGGTGGAGCGGACGGCCCGGCGGGCCCAGGTCGCCGCCTACAACGCGTTCGTGGAGGAACGGGAGCGGGGGTGACCCCGGTCCGCTCCGGCATATGAGGAGCGGCTCCCGGGAGGTGCATGACGAGGCCCCCACGGACGGTGTCCGTGGGGGCCTCGCACTGCCTGTGCGGCGGGAACGTCAGAGGTTCGACGCGGTGTTGCCGAAGGCCGGGTTCAGCACGCCGATCACGTTGGCGGAGTTGCCCGAGAGGTTGACCGGGATGTGGATCGGCAGCTGCGCCTGGTTGCCGGAGGCGACACCCGGGGACTGCGCGGCCGCGCCCTCGGCCTCGGAGTCGGCGAAGGCGGCACCGGAGGAGGCGCCCGCGGCGATACCGGCGACGGCGACGGCCAGGGCGGCCTTCTTTGCGATGTTCATGTGAAGTGTTCCTCCAGATAGGGCGTTTCCGACCCCAGCCGCGGGGTCGCACGCTGAGAACGCTTGGGCCAGGTGGACGACACGGGGTGACCCGGCGATACGCCCGTTTGGATCAATGGGCCGAAGGGGCTGCACAAACGGACCGGCCCCTCGGGGAGTACCCGAGGGGCCGGTGGTCCTGGGGACCCTGAGCTTGTGTCAGCCGTTGAAGCCGGCGTTGCCGAAGGCCGGGTTCAGCACGCCGATCACGTTCACGCTGTTGCCCACCGCGTTCACGGGGATGTGGATCGGGGCCTGGACCAGGTTGCCCGAGCCGACGCCGGGCGAGTGCACGGCCTTGCCGTCCGCGTGCGCACCGTCAGTGGCAGAGGCGAGACCGGAACCGGCGGCGATGAGCCCGCCGGCGACGAGGGTGACAGCCGCGGCCTTCTTCAGGTTCTTCACTTCGTGATCCTCCTAGCGATCGCCACGGCCAGCCGCCGCAGCACGCACTGGAGAACGCGGCCCCGTCCGGCGGGATACGCCGGACGGGGGACGAATACACGACAGTATGAATCTACGAACGGAGTGGAACCTTCCGTGTTGTCGTGCAGTAGTGCGCCGGAGCACTCGGGTCAGCCCGCGGCGCCGTGCCGTACGGCCCACAGGGCGGCCTGGGTGCGGTCCGCCAGGTCGAGCTTCATCAGGATGTTCGACACATGGGTCTTCACCGTCTTCTCGGAGAGGACGAGAGCACGGGCGATCTCCCGGTTCGACCGGCCGTCCGCGATCAGACCGAGGACCTCGCGCTCCCGCTCGGTGAGCGAACCGCCCCTGCCCTGGCCGCTGTTGGCCTCTTCCTGGGAGAGCAGGGCGCCGGCCACCTCGGGCTGGAGCAGGATGTGGCCCGCGTGGACGGAGCGGATGGCGCCGGCCAGCGCGTCGGGGTCCACGTCCTTGTAGACGTATCCGGCGGCTCCGGCGCGCAGGGCCGGGACCACCGTGCGCTGCTCGGTGAAGCTGGTCACGATCAACACCCGTGCGGGGTTGTCCAGTTCACGGAGTCTGCGCAGCGCGTCGACGCCGTCCATGCCCGGCATCTTGACGTCCATGAGGACGACATCGGGCTGCAGTTCCTCGGCGCGGGCGACTCCTTCGGCGCCGTCCGCCGCCTCGCCGACGACTTCGATGTCGTCCTGGACCTCCAGGAACGTGCGCAGACCCCGGCGGACCACTTGGTGGTCGTCGACCAGAAGCACCTTGATTGCGTCAGCCACCGGGGACCTCCATGTCGATCGTGGTGCCCTTGCCGGGCTCCGATTCCACTGTGAGCCGGCCGCCGACGCCGCCGGCCCGGTCGCGCATGGAGACCAGGCCCAGATGGCGCCCGGCACGGCGGATCGCCTTCGGGTCGAAGCCGGTGCCGTCGTCGGTGACGCGGAGCGCGGCGCCCGCACCCCGCTTGTCGACCGTCACCTGGACGTGCTCCGCGCCGGAGTGGCGCAGCGCGTTGTGCAGTGCTTCCTGGGCGACGCGCAGCATCGCCTCCTCCTGTGCGGCGGGCAGGGCTCTGAGGCCGCCGGTGGCGAAGGTGACGTGGGCGGAGTGGGCGCGGTCCAGGACCTGGATCTGGGTGCGGAGCGTGGCGACGAGGCCGTCCTCGTCGAGGGCGGCGGGGCGCAGCTCCACGACGGCGGCGCGCAGTTCGTCCGCGGCCTCCGCGGCGAGCTCCACGACGTGCTGCAGCTCGCCCTTGGCGCGGGCGGGGTCGCGGTCCATGAGCTTGGCGGCGGCCTGGGCGGTCAGACGCAGCGAGAACAGCTTCTGGCTGACGGCGTCGTGCAGTTCGTGGGCGAGCCGGGAGCGCTCCTCGGCGATGGTGAGCTCGCGGCTGCGCTCGTACAGCCGCGCGTTCGTCAGGGCGATCGCCGCGTGCTGGGCGAGGATCCCGAGCAGTTCCTCGTCGTCCTCCGTGAAGCCGCAGCCTCCGGCCGGCCCGGGGCACCGCTTGTTGGCGAGGAAGAGCGCGCCGATGACTTCGTCGCCGTCCTTGATGGGCAGGCCCAGGAAGTCGGACATGTCCGGGTGGGCCGACGGCCAGCCCTCGAAGCGGGGATCCTTGCGGACGTCGGTGAGGCGCTCCGTCCGGGCCTCGCGCAGCATCGCGGCGAGGATGCCGTGCTGGCGCGGGAGCGGGCCGATGGCCTTCCACTGCTCCTCGGTGACGCCGTCGACGACGAACTGGGCGAAGCCGCCGTGGTCGTCGGGCACCCCGAGCGCCGCGTACTCGGCGTCGAGCAGCTCGCGGGCCGAGGCGACGATCGTCTTGAGGACGTCGCGCACCTCGAGATGCCTGCTCATGGCCAGCAGCGCGGCGCTCACCGCGGCCAGGCCTGTCCGTGGACCGTGACTCATGGCCTCACGGTACCGGCGGGGTGTGACAGGGCGTATCCGACCTGTGGCGGCTGCCGCCTAGGGCCGTGGGCCTAGGCCGGAAGGCCCTGGGGCCGTGGGCGTACGCCGAAGGGCCCGAGGGGGTTGCGGCCCGCGCACGAGGTGCTCGGGGCCCTCGCGTTCCTACGTTGAGGGCAGTACGCGGGAACGGCTGATCAAGGGGACGGTTGCCATGGCAGTAGCGATCATCACGGGGGCGTCGCGGGGGTTCGGGCGGGCGCTGGCCACGGCGCTGGCCGAGCGGGGCTGGGATCTCGTACTGGATGCGCGGGCCGCGGAGCCGCTGGAGGACGTCGCGGCCGCGCTGCGCAAGCACGGCGGGGCGGTGACGGCGCTTCCGGGGGATGTGGCCGAGGGCGGGCACCGGGTCGAGCTGATCTCGGCCGCCTGGGAGCTCGGCGGGCTCGATCTGCTGGTGAACAACGCGGGGGTGCTGGGCGCCGCTCCCCTGGTTCCGCTGGAGCAGCAGGCGCTGAACGACTTCCGGGCGGCGCTGGAGATCAATGTGGTGGCGCCGCTGGGCCTGCTCCAAGAGGCGCTTCCGCTGCTGCGCGCGGCGCCGGCCGGGGCGGTGATCAACATGAGTTCGGACGCTGCGTCGGAGGCGTACCGCACCTGGGGCGGCTACGGGGCGACGAAGGCGGCGCTCGACCAGCTGTCGGCGGTGCTCGCGGTCGAGGAGCCGGGGCTGCGGGTGTGGGCGGTGGATCCGGGCGGGATGCGGACGGACATGCTGGCGGCGGCCGAGCCGGACGAGGACCTGAGCGGGGTGCCGCGCCCCGAGGACGTGGTCCCCGCCTTCCTGCGCCTGCTGGAGCGGCGGCCCGCGTCCGGGCGTTACGCGGCTCCTTCTCTGCTGGAGGCGCGATGACGCTCGCGCTGCGGGTCCCGCAGGAGCTGTCGGCCCGGGTGCCGGCCGAGCAGCGGGGCCCGGGCCGGGACAGATCGTCCGTGCGTCTGCTGGTGTCGCACGGCACGGAGGTCGCGCACCGTCGGTTCGCCGAGCTGCCGGATGTGCTGCGGGCCGGGGACCTGCTCGTGGTGAACACCTCTCCCACGCTGGCTGCCGCGGTCGACGGGACGACCGGGGACGCGCGCGTGGTCGTGCATGTCTCGACGCGGGGCGACGACGGGCGCTGGGCCGTCGAGATGCGGGATCCGGACGGCCGGGGTACCACGCGCCCGCGCCCGGGCGGGCCCGCGGGTTCAGTGGTGTCGCTGCCCGGCTGCGTGCTCCTCGTGCACGAGGAGCCGGTCGAGGCCGGGAGCGAGCGGCTGTGGTGGGTGCGGGCGACCGGGGACGTGCCGGCGCTGCTGCGGCGGCACGGGCGGCCGATCCGTTACGCGTACACGGAGCGGGACCAGCCGCTGTCCGCCTACCAGACCGTGTTCGCGCTGCCGTACGCGGACGGGGCGGGCAGCGCCGAGATGCCGAGTGCGGCGCGGCCGTTCACGGAGGCGATGGTGGCGGGGCTGGTGAGCCGGGGTGTGCAGTTCGCGCCGATCACGCTGCACACCGGGGTGGCGTCCGCCGAGGCGCACGAGCCGCCGTACGCGGAGTGGTACGAGGTGCCGGAGCCGTCGGCCCGGCTCATCAATGCGGCGCGGGCGGGCGGGGGCCGGGTCGTCGCCGTCGGGACGACGGCCGTGCGGGCCGTCGAGTCGGCGGCCGGCGACGACGGGGTGGTGCGGGCGGCGCGCGGCCGGACCGAACTCGTCGTGACGCCGGAGCGCGGAGTGCGGGTGGTGGACGGCCTGCTGACCGGGCTGCACGAGCCGGCGGCCTCCCATCTTCTGATGCTGGAGGCGATCGCGGGGCGGGCCGCCGTGAGCCGCACGTACGAGGAGGCGCTGCGGGGGCTCTACCTGTGGCACGAGTTCGGGGACGTGCACCTCATCCTTCCGGAGGAGGGGCCTCACGCTGCGCGTTGCAGTGGCAACTACAGGTGAGATCAGCAGTGACCCGATGTGACGCCGCGCATAGGGCGCAGGTCACGTACGAAGGTCCCTAGTGGAGAGATAAGGGACTTAAGTCCCGAGGCTGTGCGGGGGCTGGGAGTCGAGAGCCGACTCCTGGCCCCCTTTTCCGTGCGCCCGATCCACTACCCGACTTCGTACGTCACACCTTTGCCACGGAATTTTGCTGCCGCTAAGAATGGCCCCCGTTGCTCGGCGCCGACGGGTTCTACCCGCGGCGTTCGTGTCCCAAACACGGCCCGTCCGAATCGGTCGGCGAGCGACTTCCCGCTTCGAGAGGTCCCCGTCTCCATGTCCAAGCACAGCATCCCCGGCCATAGTCAGCTGACCCGCACCCACAAGTTCTCGATGGCCGGTGTCGCCGCCCTCGGTGCCGCCGCCCTCGCGGTGACGCTGGTGCCGGGTCACGACACGCAGGCGCAGGCCGAGCAGGTCTCCGCCGCTCCGGTCGCGTTCACCACGAACGCGGGTGCGCAGCAGATCAAGGACGTGCAGGCGAGCGTCACCGACCAGCAGGCCAGCGCGTCGGAGAAGGCCAAGGCCGTCGCCGCGAAGCTGAAGGCCCAGCAGGCGGCCGAGGCGAAGAAGAAGGCGGACGCGCAGGCCAAGGCCAAGGCCGAGGCGCAGGCCCAGGCGGACGCCAAGGCGAAGAAGGAGCGCGAGGCCAAGGAGGCCGCCTCCCGCGCCGCCGCCCGCAAGCCGGTCTACGCGAACAACCTGGACGGCTGGATCAAGCAGTCCCTGGACATCATGAAGTCCAAGGGCATCCCGGGCACCTACAACGGGCTCTACAGCAACATCATGCGTGAGTCCACGGGCAACCCGAACGCCATGAACGGCTGGGACGTCAACGCCCAGAACGGCACGCCGTCGATCGGCCTGCTGCAGGTCATCCAGCCGACGTTCAACGCGTACCACGTCGAGGGCACGTCGACGAACATCTACGACCCGGTCGCCAACATCACGGCCGCCGCGAACTACGCGGCCGACAAGTACGGCTCGATCGACAACGTGAACAGCGCGTACTGAGACTCATTGACGGGACCTCTGAGTCCGGAGCACGCTGACCCCCACGACGGAGAAGGGCGGCACCCCCGCGGGTGCCGCCCTTCTCCGTCGTTCGTGTCCCTCGTCCGTGACAGGACTACTTGCGCATGACCTCGGGCTCGTGGCGGCGCAGCAGGCGGGCGACCGCGAAGCCGCAGATCACGCCGAGCGCGACCAGGACCGTGAGGTTGATGCCCCACTGGCTGACCGAGTGCTCCCAGAGCGGGTCGAGGTCGTTCGGCTTCTTCGGGTCCCACGGCGGCATCAGGTGCGCCAGGTCCAGCGTGGCGCCGGCCGCGCCGATCGCCCAGCGGGACGGCATCAGCCAGGCGAACTGCTCCAGGCCGATCGAGCCGTAGATCTGGAAGAGGACGCCGGTGAAGACGACCTGGACGATCGCGAACATGACCAGCAGCGGCATCGTCTTCTCGGAGGTCTTCACCAACGAGGAGATCACGAGGCCGAACATCATCGATGTGAAGCCCAGCGCGATGATCGAGACGCACAGCTCGATCGCCGGCGGCATCAGAAGACCTTCCTCGGGAAGGTCGCGCGGCGCGAAGGCGATGGCGCAGATGATGACGCCCTGGACGGCCGTGATCACGCCGAGGACGATGACCTTGGACATCAGGTACGCGGAGCGGGACAGGCCGGTCGCCCGTTCCCGTTCGTAGATGACGCGTTCCTTGATCAGCTCACGGACCGAGTTGGCCGCGGCCGAGAAGCACATGCCGACGGCGACGATCAGCATGATCGTGCCCGCGTCGCCGTTGAACTTGGACGGCGGTTTGGGCGGTGCCAGGCCGAAGTCGGCGGGGATGACCACGGAGACGACGCCCAGGACCGCGGGCAGGATCACCATCAGCCCCATGAAGCCCTTGTCGGACGCGATCACCGACACATAGCGGCGGATCAGCGTGATGAGCTGGGCGCCCCAGGGCTGCGGCTTGGGCGGTTTGATCGCGGCGGGCGGCGGCATCTGCACCGACTGCGCGGCCACGGCGTCGATGTCGGCCGCGTACATCTGGTAGTGCTGCGAGCCCTTCCAGCGGCCCGCCCAGTCGTAGTCGCGGTAGTTCTCGAACGCCGAGAAGACGTCGGCCCAGGTCTCGTAGCCGAAGAAGTTGAGGGCTTCCTCCGGCGGGCCGAAGTACGCGACGGAGCCGCCCGGCGCCATCACGAGCAGCTTGTCGCAGATCGCCAGCTCGGCCACGGAGTGGGTGACGACGAGGACCGTGCGGCCGTCGTCGGCGAGGCCGCGCAGCAGCTGCATGACGTCGCGGTCCATGCCCGGGTCGAGGCCGGAGGTGGGCTCGTCCAGGAAGATGAGCGACGGCTTGGTCAGCAGCTCCAGGGCCACGGAGACGCGCTTGCGCTGGCCACCGGAGAGGGAGGTGACCTTCTTCTCCTTGTGGATGTCCAGCTTGAGCTCGCGCAGCACCTCGTCGATGCGCTGCTGGCGCTCCTGCTCGCTGGTGTCCGCGGGGAAGCGGAGCTTGGCCGCGTACTTCAGGGCCTTCTTGACGGTCAGCTCCTTGTGCAGGATGTCGTCCTGCGGGACCAGACCGATGCGCTGGCGCAGCTCGGCGAACTGCTTGTACAGGTTCCGGTTGTCGTAGAGGACGTCACCCTGGTCGGCGGGGCGGTAGCCCGTGAGCGCCTTGAGGAGCGTCGACTTGCCGGAGCCCGAGGGGCCGATGACGGCGATCAGCGACTTCTCCGGGACGCCGAAGGAGACGTCCTTGAGGATCTGCTTGCCGCCGTCGACGGTGACCGTCAGGTGGCGCGCGGAGAAGGAGACCTCACCGGTGTCGACGAACTCTTCGAGCCGGTCGCCGACGAGGCGGAACGTGGAGTGGCCGACGCCGACGATGTCGTTCGGGCCGAGCAGGGCGCTGCCGCCCTTGGGGATCGGCTGGCCGTTGACGTACGTGCCGTTGTGCGAGCCGAGGTCACGGATCTCGAAGCGGCCGTCGGGCGTCGCGTGGAACTCGGCGTGCAGGCGCGAGACCTGGAGGTCGGAGACGACCAGCTCGTTCTCCAGCGCACGGCCGATGCGCATGACGCGGCCGAGCGAGAACTGGTGGAACGTCGTCGGGCTGCGGTCCCCGTAGACCGGCGGAGCCCCCGCGACGCCGCCGGGTCCCTGCTGGTTCGGCACCTTCTGGGGCTGCGGCTGCTGGTGCTGCTGCTGCCACGCCTGTTGCTGCTGAGGCATCTGCGACTGCTGCGACTGCTGCGGCGCCTGCTGCTGCCAGCTCGGCGCACCGCTCTGCGGCTGCTGCTGCGGCGGTGGCTGCTGCGCCAGGCCGGCGGCCTGCTGCTGCGCCTGCTGCGGCGTCGCCACGGCGGCGGCCTGGGCGCTGCCCTGCACGTTCACGCGCGGGCCGTCGGTCGAGTTGCCCAGGTGCACGGACGAGCCGGGGCCGATCTCCATCTGATGGATCCGCTGGCCCTGGACGAACGTGCCGTTGGTCGAGCCGTGGTCCTCGATGACCCAACTGCGGCCGCCCCAGCTGATCGTGGCGTGACGCCAGGACACCCTGGCGTCGTCGAGCACGACGTCTCCCCCCGGATCGCGTCCGAGGGTGTACGACCGGGACGGATCGAGCGTCCAGGTCCTGCCATTCAATTCCAGTACGAGTTCAGGCACTCCATGCCCCACTGAGTTGTCCCCCGAGTATTGCCCCCGTCATGGGGAGTCTAGGGATGTCGAACATCGTGAGGAACTATTTCAGGAACGCCCCCGTGACCGAAAGTCGGGCCTTGCGGCTGAGGTTGTGAAGACTTCCGGTCGGCGCCCCCGCCCGCGCCGTTGACGGGGCAGATACAGCCCCGGAGAGTAGTAAGCGCCCACAACTCCCAACGGATCATGAGCAAATGGGATATCCGGGGCGTTGCGGTACGGATCAGGGGGGCCTGATGAAGACCGGCCACGACACGACTCGGCGCGGCGGCGTGCCCGTCGGCGATGTGCTGCTCTCGGCCATCGCCGCGGTGAGCTGGGCATTCATCGGGATGGCGGGTGTCGCGGCGCTCGGTCTGCATCTGCTGGAGGCGGATTCGGCGGGTTCGCTCGGACCGATGACGGCCGCCGTCGTGGCGATCGGGGTCGGCGGGCGCGTGACGCCGTCCGGCGACGTGTCCGCCTTCGGCCTGGACGGCGCGCAGGCGCACACCGCCATCGATGTCGCGCCGCTGGGCGTGGGCCTGGTGGGCGCGGTGCTGATGAGCTGGTTCTTCCTACGGTCCTTGCGTGCGGCGGGAGTTGAGATCTCTCCGGGCGAGCTGGTGGCACGTGCGGGGGCCGTGGTGGTGCTCTTCGTGGCGATGCTGGGCGGGCTCGTCTGGGCGGGTCACGACATCATCACGATTGACGGTTCGAAGCTGGGGCTGAACGACATTCCGGGCGCAGGCGGGCTGCCGGACGACATCGGGGACAAGCTTCCCGGCGGCATCGGGGGGCTGCTCCCCGACCGGCTCGGGGACCTCGTGAACGCGAAGGCGTCGGTCGGGTTCACGGTGCAGACGGGCGCCACGCTGCTCGGCGGCGCGGCCTTCGTGACCGGGGTGCTGCTGATCGCGCTGCTCGCGTCGCGGCGCGCTCCCCTGCCGCGCGCCCTCGCTCCGGTGCACCGGGTGGTGCGGCCCGCGGCGTCGGCGCTGGTGACAGTCCTGCTGGTGACGGTCGTCGCGGGCCTGGCCGCGGCGGCGTACGCCATGATCGGCGACGACCACCCGAAGCGCATCGCGGGCGCGGCACTGCTCGGCGCGCCCAACGGGGCATGGCTGGCGGTGCCCCTGGGCCTGTTCGTGCCCTGGGACGGGCAGGCGACGGGAGAGCTCGCGAAGCTGCTGCCCGATCCGCTGGACGATCTGCTCAGGGTCTCGTCGGACCAGCCCGTGACGCTGGCCCGGCTGGCCGAACTCGACGGCAGGGTATGGCTGTTGGCCGTCGCGACGGCCCTGATGATGCTGTTCGCCGGGGTGCTCACGGCGGTGCGGACGCCGCCGGTCCAGGGGCAGGGAGCGGTGGGTTTCGCGGGGCGCTGCGCGCTGCGGCTCGGCGTCGTGACGGCGCTCGCGCTGCCGCTCCTGGTCCGGCTGACGGACGTCTCGGCGGACGCGTCCCTGTCGGTGCTGGGCTTCGACGCGTTCGGCGCGGGCATCGAACTGCACGGGCACCTCGGCATGGCCCTGCTGCTGGGCGCGGCGTGGGGCGCCGCGGCCGGGGCGCTCGGTGCGCTCCTCGCCCGCGCGACCGGGGCCGCCGGTGGGCGGGTGTCCCCGCTGGCCGCCGGGGCGTACGTGCCGGAGCCGCCTTCTTCCGCGCCGGCCGGCCCGTACCGCCCGAGCCGCCCGTACCGTCCCTCCAACGCGGACACGAACCCGTACCTGAAGGCGTACGACGCCAGGCAGTACGAGGAGACCGTGCACGGCCAGGATGCGTACGACCGGGATGTTCAGGACGGCGCTGCGTACGGCCGGGATCCGTACCGCGACCCGTCGCACGACGGCATGCCCGGTGCCCCCACGATCGCGGGACCGCTGCGGCCCGAGCCGCCCCGTCCTCGCGGCAAGGAGGGCGGGCCGCCGCCTCCACCGCCACCGCCGCCGGCTCCGGGGCGGGACAAGGAGAGGCGACGCCGGAGGGACGACCGGGGCGGGCGCTGACGCGGGGGGCCCGACGGCGGCCTCCCTGTCCGGTACGCGGACCGCGGCCGCGTGCCCGTGCAGGAGCCCGATACCGTAAGGGCATCATGAGCGCTCCGCAGCCCCAGCACCCCGCTGATGCCCCGAACGTCGACGGACACGTGTCCGTGCCGGCCGACGTCCCGACCCTTCTGGTCAAGATCTTCGGCAAGGACCGGCCCGGTATCACCGCCGGGCTCTTCGACACCCTCGCCGCCTACTCCGTCGACGTCGTCGACATCGAGCAGGTCGTCACGCGCGGCCGTATCGTGCTCTGCGCCCTGGTGACCGAGCCGCCGGCCGGTCTGGAGGGGGACCTGCGGGCCACCGTCCACAGCTGGGCGGAGTCCATGAGGATGCAGGCCGAGATCATCTCGGGCATCGGTGACAACCGGCCGCGCGGCCTGGGCCGTTCCCTGGTGACCGTGCTCGGGCACCCGCTGACCGCCGAGTCGACCGCCTCGATCGCCGCCACCATCACCGGGACCGGCGGCAACATCGACCGCATCTTCCGGCTCGCCAAGTACCCCGTCACCGCGGTCGAGTTCGCGGTGTCCGGCACCGGGACGGAGACGCTGCGCACCGCGCTCGCCACCGAGGCCGCGAAGCTGGGCGTGGACATGGCCGTCGTCGCGGCCGGTCTGCACCGGCGCGCACAGCGGCTCGTCGTGATGGACGTCGACTCGACGCTCATCCAGGACGAGGTGATCGAGCTGTTCGCGGCGCACGCGGGCTGCGAGGACAAGGTCGCCGAGGTGACGGCGGCGGCGATGCGCGGCGAGCTGGACTTCGAGCAGTCGCTGCACGCGCGCGTGGCGCTGCTCGCGGGGCTCGACGCGTCGGTCGTGGACAAGGTCAGGAGCGAGGTACGGCTCACGCCGGGTGCCCGCACCCTGATCCGTACGCTCAAGCGGCTCGGCTACCAAGTGGGCGTCGTCTCCGGCGGGTTCACGCAGGTGACGGACGATCTGCAGGAGCGGCTCGGGCTCGACTTCGCGCAGGCCAACACGCTGGAGATCGTCGACGGGAAGCTGACCGGCAGGGTCACCGGCGAGATCGTGGACCGTGCGGGCAAGGCGCGGCTCCTGCGGCGGTTCGCCGGGGAGGCGGGGGTCCCGCTCGCGCAGACCGTGGCGATCGGCGACGGCGCGAACGACCTCGACATGCTGAACGCGGCCGGGCTGGGCGTCGCCTTCAACGCCAAGCCGGTGGTCCGCGAGGCCGCGCACACCGCGGTGAACGTGCCGTTCCTCGACACGGTGCTGTATCTGCTGGGCATCACGCGCGAAGAGGTCGAGGCGGCGGACGCCCAGGAGGTCTGAGCCACACAGCGGGGCCCGGCACCGGCCTTCGGTACCGGGCCTTTGCTGTGTGCGGATCCGGCCGCTCGTCAGTCGTTCGGCGACCAGTAGTCGGTCAGGGTGGCGGTGCCCGGCTCCAGGGACTTCCAGGAACCGGTGAAGGACAGGACCGCGAACGCGGCGGTCGGGAAGCCGCCCCGGTTCATCCGCCGGAGCGCGTCCGCCTCGCCGTCACCGGCCAGGACCTCGGCGAGTCCGTGCACTCCGGGGTTGTGGCCGATCAGGACGGCGTCCCGGACGTCGTCCGGCGTCTCGTTGAGCACGGCGATCAGCTCGCCGGGGGACGCCTCGTAGATCCGCTCCTCGTAGACGGTCCGGGGCCGCTCCGGCAGTTCGGAGACAGCCAGCTTCCACGTCTCGCGGGTGCGCGCGGCGGTCGAGCAGAGGGCCAGGTCGAGGGCGATGCCGGAGTCGGCCAGCTTGCGGCCGGCGATCGGGGCGTCCTTGCGCCCTCGCTCGGCGAGCGGCCGCTCGTGATCGGACACCTGAGGCCAGTCCGCCTTGGCATGCCGGAAAAGGACAATCCTGCGGGGTTCTGCGACGCTCATGGGTCCCAGCTTCGCACGAAATCTGCCATGGGGCGCTGGGAGTTGACGGGCTCGCCCGGCACGGGTGAACGCGGGCCGAAAGCTGCCGGGAGAGGGGCTAGCGGAGCACCAGTTCCTTGGCGCGCTCCAGGAGGTGGCCGATGGTCGGGTCGGCGGTGGCGGCCTGGGCGTCGACCGGGTTGAGGATCAGCAGCAGGAGCGCCACGAAGGCGACGGCCGGCAGCGCGATCGCCCACCAGGGCAGCCGGATGTCGACGCCGCCCGTGGCTGCCGGGTGGGTCCGGGGGTGCGTGGGGGCCGACATGGCTTCCTCCGTGGTCCGTCGTCCTCGTCGGTGCGCCGACGGTCTCGGCGACACTTCGAAGGTACGGATCCGGCGGCCCCCGGCCCATCCGGTGATCCACCCACTCGACCCTGACACTGGCCCCCTAGGGGACGGTGGAGTTAACCCCACCCCCGGGTCCGGGGCGCGGGTGTCAGGGGGAGGCGATGGTCGCGATGATGGCCACGATCACGGTGACGGCCATCATCGCGCCGAACACGAGGAGGAGCTTCTTCTGACTGTTCTGGGGGTTCGGCTCGAGCACAGGCGACATGCCGCAAGTGTCGCACCCGTCCCCGGTCGTCAGGACGCCGGGGCGGCGGCGGCCGCCTGTTCCGCCTCGTCCTCGATCGTGCGCTTGCGGCCCGCGAAGACGCCGACCACGATCTGCGGCACCATCAGCGCGGCCATCAGGGCGATGGGCACGCCCCAGCCGTCGGTGGCCTGGTAGAGGACGCCGACGAGCAGCGGCCCCGGGATCGAGATCAGGTAGCCGGTGGACTGGGCGAACGCGGAGAGCTGGGCGACACCGGCGCCGGTGCGAGCCCGCATGCCGACCATCGTGAGGGCGAGCGGGAAGGCGCAGTTGGAGATGCCGAGCAGGACCGCCCAGGCCCAGGCGCCGGAGGCCGGCGCGAAGTACAGGCCCGCGTAGCCGGCGAGTCCGCACACTCCGAGGGCGATCACGATCGGGCCCTGGCTGGGCAGCCGCGCCGCGACGCGCGGGATGACGAAGCCCAGCGGCACGCCCATCACCATGGTGACGGCCAGCAGCACGCCGGCGGTCGACGCGGAGACCCCGGAGTCGCGGAAGATCTGCGCCATCCACCCCATCGTGATGTACGCGGCCGTGGCCTGGAGCCCGAAGAAGACGGCGAGCGCCCAGGCGGTGCGGCTGCGGGCGATGCGCAGTCCGTCGCCCTCGGACGAGGCCCGGGCCGGTTCGGCGGAGGCGGCGCTCCGGTCGCGGACGAGCGGGAGCCAGGGCAGCACGGCGGCGGCGCCGAGCGCGGCCCACACGGCGAGGCCGGTCTGCCAACTGCCGCCCAGGGCCTCGGTCATGGGCACGGTCGCGGCGGCCGCGAGGGAGGTGCCGGCCGCGAGGGCCATCGAGTACAGGCCGGTCATGGAGCCGACGCGGTCGGGGAACCAGCGCTTGACGATGACCGGCATCAGCACGTTGCTGACGGCGATGCCCATCAGGGCGAGGGCGCTGGCCACCAGGAAGCCGACGGTGCCGCCCGCGTAGGGGCGGATGATCAGGCCGGCGGCGATCGCGGCCATGCCGGCGCAGACGACGGTGCTCGCGCCGAAGCGCTTGGCGAGCCGCGGGGCCATCACGCCGAAGACCGCGAAGCACAGCGGGGGCACGGAGGTGAGCAGTCCGGCGACGCTGCCGCTCATGCCGAGCCCGTCGCGGACCTCTTCGAGGAGGGCGCCGAGGCTGGTGATCGCGGGCCGCAGGTTCAGGGCGGCGAGGACGATGCCGACGATCACCAGGCGTACGGCCCACGCGCCGGGGGCGGCGCTCTTCCCGGTGGGTGTCGGGGGCTCCGCGGTCGGTGGTGCCATCGTCGGGGTCGGGGTTTCCTCACTAGCCATGAGACCCATCTTAGAATCATGGGATGATTGGCTGTCCAATCCGTTTGCGTCACACTATTGCCGACCGCCCCGCACACCCCGCGTCACGTCACGTACGAGCAAGGACGAAGGACCGTCGATGCCACTGACCTCCCCCCGCCGCTCGGCCCTGTCCGAGCAGGTCATCTCCGCCCTGCGTGCCCAGATCTCCTCGGGCGAGTGGCCGGTGGGGTCCCGGATCCCCACGGAGCCGGAGCTCGTCGAGCAGCTGGGCGTCGCCCGGAACACGGTGCGGGAGGCGGTGCGCGCCCTCGCGCACAACGGGCTGCTCGACATCCGGCAGGGCTCGGGCACGTACGTCGTGGCGACGAGCGAGCTCGCCGGGGTGATGCAGCGCCGGTTCGCCGAGGCCGATCCGCGGCACATCGCCGAGCTGCGCTCCACGCTGGAGTCGAGCGCGGCGAAGCTGGCCGCCGAGCGGCGCACCGAGCGCGATCTGAAGCAGCTGGACGCCCTCCTCGTACGCCGTGAGGAGGCGTGGGAGTCGGGTGACGCGGAGGCGTTCGTGACGGCGGACGCGACGTTCCACATGGCCGTGGTGGCGGCGTCGCACAACGACGTGATGACGGCGATGTACGCGGATCTGGGCGAGGTCCTGCGGGACTGGCTGCGGGACGACGTGCGCGGCGGGCTCACCGCCGAGAACCACATGGACCACACGCGGCTGGTCGACGCGATCCGGGAGGGGGACACGGAGGCGGCCGCGACCGAGGCGGCGGGCTATCCGTTCCTGTGCCGTCCGAGCCGGTTCACGGCGCCTTCCGGTGACTGACCCAGGCGATCCGCACGTCCTTCCAGCACCGCCCGTCGAGGCGCACGGTCTGGGCCGGGCCGACCTCGGCCGGCGCCGAGTCCGTGTCGATGTCCCACCACGGGTCGCACTCGATGTGCAGGGCGACCCGGTCGACCTCGGGGTACTGGTTGTGACAGGTGGCGCTCACCCGCGTCCCGTCGACGCGGACCCGGCATCCGGCTCCGAAGGGTCCGGGCTTCTTGGCGGCCACGCGCGCGTGGCCGGATTTCTCGGGGGTGTCGGACGCCGCGTCGTACGGCAGCGCGACCAGCAGGACCAACGCGGTGAGGGCGGGGGCTATGCGGTGGGTCAGGCGCACAAAGGGACCTCCTCGCACCCAGCGTGCGTGAAGGTCCCTTCGCCTCGCCCGGCCGGTGGGCCGAACGAGCTACGTATCTAGGCGCCGATCGCGTGCAGGCCGCCGTCGACGTGGATGATCTCGCCGGTGGTCTTCGGGAACCAGTCCGACAGCAGGGCGACGATGCCCCGGCCCGCCGGCTCGGGGTCGGCGAGGTTCCACTCCAGCGGGGAGCGGCTGTCCCACACCGCGGCGAGCTCGGTGAAGCCGGGGATCGACTTCGCGGCCATGGAACCGAGCGGGCCCGCCGAGATCAGGTTGCAGCGGACGTTCTGCTTGCCGAGGTCACGCGCGATGTAGCGGCTGGTGGCCTCCAGGGCGGCCTTGGTCGGGCCCATCCAGTCGTACTGCGGCCAGGCGAACTTGGCGTCGAAGGTGAGGCCGACGACGGACCCGCCGTCGCTCATCAGCGGCAGCAGCGCCATCGTCAGCGACTTCAGCGAGAAGGCCGAGACGTGCATGGCGGTGGCCACGGACTCGAACGGGGTGTTCAGGAAGTTGCCGCCGAGCGCGTCCTGCGGCGCGAAGCCGATGGAGTGCACGACGCCGTCGAGCCGGTCGCCCAGCTGCTCACGGACCTGGCCCTCCAGGCGGGCGAGGTGCTCGTCGTTCGAGACGTCGAGCTCCAGGACCTTGACCTTGTCGGGCTGGGGCAGCTTCTTGGCGATGCGCTCGGTGAGCGTCGGCCGCGGCCACGCGGTGAGGATGATCTCCGCGCCCTGCTCCTGGGCCAGCTTCGCGGTGTGGAAGGCGATGGAGGACTCCATCAGCACACCGGTGATGAGGATCTTCTTGCCCTCGAGGATTCCAGCCATGGTGTTCAGTGACCCATTCCCAGTCCGCCGTCAACCGGAATGACGGCACCAGTGATGTACGAAGCGTCGTCGGAGGCGAGGAACGTCACCGCCGAGGCGATCTCCTCGACCTGCGCGTACCGGCCGAGCGGCACCTGCGACATGATGTTCGCGCGCTGCTCGTCCGTGAGCGCCTGGGTCATGTCGGTGTCGACGAAACCGGGCGCGACGACGTTGAAGGTGATGTTGCGCGACCCGAGCTCACGGGCCAGGGAGCGCGCGAAGCCGACGAGGCCCGCCTTCGAGGCGGCGTAGTTCGCCTGTCCCGCCGAGCCGAGCAGGCCGACGACGGAGGAGATCAGCACGACGCGGCCCTTCTTGGCGCGCAGCATGCCGCGGTTGGCGCGCTTCACGACCCGGAAGGTGCCGGTGAGGTTGGTGTCGAGGACGGACGTGAAGTCCTCCTCGGACATGCGCAGCAGGAGCTGGTCCTTGGTGACGCCGGCGTTGGCGATCAGGACCTCGACGTTGCCGTGCTTCTCCTCGATCTCCTTGTAGGCCTGCTCCACCTGCTCGGCGTCCGTGATGTCGCACTTGACGGCCAGGAAGCCCAGCTTTTCGAACTCTGCCGGGTCACCCGAGCGGTACGTGATCGCGACCTTGTCGCCGGCCTCTGCGAACGCGCGGGCGATGGCGAGGCCGATGCCCCGGTTTCCTCCGGTGACGAGAACCGAGCGGCTCAACGGATCACCCTTTCGATAGCAGTGGTGGTACTTCGAAAACCTATCGGTACGACCCTGGGTACGGAGAATCGACCACCGACAGTGGCGTACTCGACTCGCTGTCGGGTCCCTACAGAAAACTCTGGCCGCGCACCCCCGCCGCGCGACATGATCGGGGCGACGACGTGACGGACGACAGGGAGACATTCGTGCCTCATACGATCGATGAAGCCTTCACGGCGCTCCCGCTGAGGGCCCTCGCCGACGCGGCCCTCGCCCGCGCGCGGGCGCTGGGCGCCGAGCACGCGGACTTCCGCCTGGAGCGGGTGCGCGGCGGGGCGGTGCGGCTGCGGGACGCCCGGCCGGCCGGGTCGTCGGACACCACGGACCTCGGGTACGCGGTGCGCGTGGTGCACGGGGGCACGTGGGGGTTCGCGTCCGGCGTCGACCTGACCATGGACGCCGCGGCGAAGGTGGCGTCCCAGGCCGTGGCGATGGCGAAGCTGAGCGCACAGGTCATCGAGGCGGCCGGCTCGGACGAGCGCGTTCAGCTGGCGGACGAGCCGGTGCACGCGGACCGGACGTGGATCTCCTCCTACGAGATCGACCCCTTCTCCGTGCCCGAGGAGGAGCGCTTCGCGCTGCTGGCCGACTGGAGCGCGCGGCTGCTCGCGGCCGACGGGGTCAGCCACGTGGACGCCTCGCTGCTCTGCGTCCACGAGAACAAGTTCTACGCGGACACCGCGGGCACGGTCACGACGCAGCAGCGGGTGCGGCTGCATCCACAGCTGACGGCGGTGGCCGTGGACGACTCGAGCGGCGAGTTCGACTCGATGCGCACCATCGCGCCGCCGGTCGGCCGGGGCTGGGAGTACCTGACCGGAACCGGCTGGGACTGGGAGGGCGAGCTCGCGCGGATCCCCGAGCTGCTCGCGGAGAAGATGCGGGCGCCGAGTGTGCGGGCGGGCTCGTACGACCTGGTCGTGGACCCGTCCAATCTGTGGCTGACGATCCACGAGTCGATCGGGCACGCGACCGAGCTGGACCGCGCGCTCGGCTACGAGGCGGCGTACGCGGGCACGTCCTTCGCCACGTTCGACCAGCTGGGCAAGCTCAAGTACGGCTCCGAGATCATGAACGTCACGGGCGACCGCACCGCCGAGCACGGGCTCGCGACCATCGGCTACGACGACGAGGGCGTGGCCGGGCAGTCCTGGGACCTGGTGAAGGACGGGACACTGGTGGGGTATCAACTCGACCGCCGGATCGCGAAGTTGACGGGTTTCGAGCGGTCCAACGGGTGCGCCTACGCCGACTCCCCCGGGCACGTCCCCGTACAGCGGATGGCGAACGTGTCGCTGCAGCCGGATCCGGGCGGGCTCTCGACGGAGGATCTGATCGCCGGGGTCGACCGCGGGATCTACGTCGTCGGGGACCGGTCCTGGTCGATCGACATGCAGAGGTACAACTTCCAGTTCACCGGGCAGCGCTTCTTCAAGATCGAGAACGGGCGGCTCGCCGGGCAGCTGCGCGATGTCGCCTACCAGGCGACCACGACCGACTTCTGGGGTTCGATGGCGGCGGTCGGCGGTCCCCAGACCTACGTCCTCGGCGGCGCCTTCAACTGCGGCAAGGCCCAGCCGGGCCAGGTCGCGGCCGTCTCCCACGGCTGCCCCTCGGCCCTCTTCAAGGGCGTCAACATTCTCAACACGACGCAGGAGGCGGGTCGATGAGCCCTCGTCAGAACAAGCCGCACGAGATCGTCGAGCGCGCTCTCGAACTGTCCCGGGCCGACGGCTGCGTCGTCATCGCCGACGAGTCGTCCAGCGCCAACCTGCGCTGGGCGGGCAACGCGCTCACCACGAACGGCGTGACCCGCGGCCGCACCCTGACCGTCGTCGCGACCGTCGACGGGAAGGAGGGCACCGCGTCCGGCGTCGTGTCCCGGTCGGCCGTGACCGCCGACGACCTGGAGCCGCTGGTGCGGGCCGCGGAGGAGGCCGCCGCGAAGGCCGGGCCCGCCGAGGACGCGCAGCCGCTCGTCGACGGCGTACCGCACTCCCCCGACTTCACGGACGCGCCCGCCGAGACCTCCTCGACCGTCTTCGCGGACTTCGCGCCCGCGCTCGGCGAGGCCTTCGCCCGGGCCCGGGCCGGCGGACGCGAGCTGTACGGCTTCGCGAACCACGAGCTGACGTCGAGCTACCTCGGTACGTCGACGGGCCTGCGGCTGCGCCACGACCAGCCCAACGGGACGCTGGAGCTGAACGCGAAGTCGCCGGACCGCAAGCGTTCGGCATGGGCGGGGCGCTCCACCCGGGACTTCAAGGACGTCGACCCGGCGGCGCTCGACGCGGACCTGGCGACGCGGCTCGGCTGGGCCGAGCGGCGCATCGATCTGCCGGCCGGGCGCTACGAGACGCTGCTGCCGCCGACGGCCGTGGCGGACCTGCTGATCTACCAGCTGTGGTCGGCGGGGGCGCGGGACGCGGCCGAGGGCCGGACCGTGTTCTCGAAGCCGGGCGGCGGGACCCGGGTGGGCGAGCGGCTGAGCGAGCTGCCGCTGTCGCTGCGCAGCGACCCGCACGAGCCGGGCCTGGAGTCGTCGCCGTTCGTGCTCGCGCACTCCTCCGGGGACGACGCGTCCGTCTTCGACAACGGGCTGCCGATCGGTGCGACCGAGTGGATCGCGGGCGGCGAGCTGAAGCACCTGACGACCACCCGGCACAGCGCGGGGCTCACCGGCCTGCCGGTCGCGCCGGCCGGCGACAACCTGATCCTCGACGGGGGCTCCGGGAAGTCGCTGGACGAGATGGTCGCCGCCACCGGGCGCGGACTGCTGCTGACCTGCCTCTGGTACATCCGCGAGGTCGACCCGGCGACGCTGCTGCTGACCGGGCTGACCCGGGACGGCGTGTACCTCGTGGAGAACGGCGAGGTCGTCGGCGAGGTGAACAACTTCCGGTTCAACGAGTCGCCGGTCGACCTGCTGAAGCGGGCCACCGAGGCCGGGCGGACGGAGAAGACGCTGCCCAGGGAGTGGGGCGACTGGTTCACCAGGGCCGCCATGCCGGCCCTGCGGGTGCCGGACTTCAACATGAGCTCGGTCAGCCAGGGCGTGTGACGCCCATAGACTGGCAGGGACCCATCAGCACTGTTCAAGGAGACACGGCACCGTGACCGACATCGTCGACGAGCTGAAGTGGCGCGGCCTGTGGGCCCAGTCCACTGACGAGGACGCCCTGCGCAAGGCGCTCGCGGACGGTCCGGTCACGTTCTATTGCGGCTTCGACCCGACCGCCGCCTCCCTGCACGTCGGCCACCTGGTCCAGGTCCTGACGATGCGCCGCCTCCAGCAGGCGGGCCTGCGCCCGCTGGCGCTGGTCGGCGGCGCGACGGGCCAGATCGGTGACCCGCGCCCGACGGCGGAGCGCACGCTGAACGATCCGGAGACGATCGCGAACTGGGTGACCCGGCTGCGCTCGCAGATCGAGCCCTTCCTCGACTTCGAGGGCGAGAACGCGGCGGTCATGGTGAACAACCTGGACTGGACCGCCGGGATGTCCGCGATCGAGTTCCTGCGCGACATCGGCAAGCATTTCCGCGTGAACAAGATGCTGACCAAGGACTCGGTCGCGCGGCGCCTGGAGTCGCAGGAGGGCATCAGCTACACGGAGTTCAGCTACCAGCTGCTGCAGGGCATGGACTTCCTGGAGCTGTACCGGCGCTACGGCTGCACGCTCCAGCAGGGCGGCTCCGACCAGTGGGGCAACCTCACGGCCGGGCTCGACCTGATCCACCGCCTGGAGCCGGAGGCGTCGGCGCACTGCATCGCGACGCCGCTGATGGTGAAGGCGGACGGCACCAAGTTCGGCAAGACCGAGGGCGGCGCCGTCTGGCTGGACCCGGAGATGACGTCGCCGTACGCGTTCTACCAGTTCTGGCTGAACGTGGACGACCGGGACATCTCGACGTACATGCGGATCCTGTCCTTCCAGTCCCGTGCGGAACTGGAAGCGCTGGAGGCGCAGACCGCGGAGCGGCCGCAGGCCCGCGCCGCGCAGCGCGCGCTGGCCGAGGAGCTGACGACGCTGGTGCACGGCGCCGACCAGACGGCCGCCGTGATCTCGGCGTCGAAGGCGCTGTTCGGGCAGGGCGACGGGAACCTGGCGGACCTGGACGAGGCGACGCTGGCCGCGGCGCTGTCCGAGCTGCCGAAGGTCCAGGTCGCCGAGCTCGGTCCGGTCATCGACCTGTTCGCCGAGGTCGGTCTGGTCGCCAGCAAGTCCGCGGCGCGTCGGACCGTGAAGGAGGGCGGCGCGTACGTGAACAACGTCAAGGTCGCCGCCGAGGACTTCGTCCCGGGCGCCGACGAGCTGCTGCACGGGCGGTGGCTGGTGCTGCGGCGCGGCAAGAAGAACCTGGCCGCGGTCGAGGTCACGGCCTGACCCGGACGCCCCGAAGGGGGCCACGTCCCGTCCGGGACGTGGCCCCCTTCGTCCGTTCCTAGGCTTTCTTCTTGTTGCCGCGCAGGGCCACCCAGGCCATGTCGCCCACGCCGACCACCACCAGGGCACCGATCAGCTGGAGCAGATGGCGGGTCCAGTCGATGCCCCTGGTGTCGTTGACGCCGAGGCCGGTGGCCGCCCAGTTGCCCAGCACGCTGCCGAGGATTCCGAAGACCGTCGTCAGCCACAGCGGGATCTGCTGCTTGCCCGGCAGGATCGCCTTCGCGATCAGTCCGAGCACGAATCCCACGATGATCGCCCACAACCAACTCATGCCGTCGCCTCCTCATGCGGCGTGAGGGTGCGCGCCTGCGCACCGTGCGTTCAGTCTCGGTCCGTACGCCATACGGCGCATGTCGGGCAGCTCCATACGTGGTGGGGCGCAGGCCACACGCCCGGCCGGGACCCGCCCCGGTCTCGTAGCCGACGCACCCCGGGCGTAACGTGGAGGCAGTCCGGTCCGGGGAGAGTCCGGCGAATGGTCGGGTGGTGGAATGTGATGCGGAAGCGCAGCAGCAACGGCGGAGCACAGGTTTTCCGGATCACAGGGGCCCGGCAGGGGCTCGCCGAGGATGTGCGCGCACGGCAGCGCAAGTACGTCATCTCGATGTCGGTCCGCACCCTTTCGGTGATCCTCACGGCGGTGCTGTGGAACGTCGAGCGGCACGTCGCCATCGTGACACTGGTGCTCGGCGCCCTGCTCCCCTATGTCGCCGTGGTCATCGCCAACGCGGGCCGGGAGAACGCGCCGGGGCTGCCGTCGACGTTCGTACCTGCGCCGTCGCGCCCGATGATCGCGCCCACCCCGGCGACCGGTCCGGCGGAACCGGCACCGGAGGACCGCGCCTGAGCGGCGCCTGCGCGGACGCCCGGAGCAGGCCCGGGCAACCGGTCCACAAAGCTCAAGAAAAGCTCAGATCAATCATGTAGTTGAGGTGCCGGGTAGCGGGTCCCGCGTGACATACTGCGTACGCGCTCCGCATCCCCCGTCGGAGCGACGGACCGACGCCGGGCAGCTCCCCCCGTGGCTGCTCGGCGTCGCCATTTCCAGGGCTTTTTCCAGGCGTCTAAGGTTGACGCGTGAACCTCGCGAACCTCTCCGGATCCCCGTCGCAGTCCCCCACGACACCCCAGTGCTCGGCCAAGGGCTGCCGTGCCGACGCGGTGTGGGTGCTCGCGTGGAACAACCCGAAGCTGCACACGCCGGAGCGCCGCAAGACGTGGCTCGCGTGCGAGGAACACCGTGAGCATCTGACCCAGTTCCTCGGCGTGCGCGGGTTCCTGAAGGATGTCGTGACGCTGGCGGAGTGGGACGCCCGCGAGGCGTGAGCCACGCGGGTCCGATGTCGGGGGTCAGCCGCCGATCGCCGACATGGGGCGGTCGGGCTGCAGGAACGACGGGTCGTCCAGGCCCGAGCCGGCCTTCTTGCCCCACATGGCGAGCTTCCAGATACGGGCGATGTTCTCGTCGGTGCTCTCGGGGCCCTCGGCCCTGAGCGCCGCGCGCAGGTCCGTCTCCTCCGTGGCGAACAGGCAGGTGCGGACCTGTCCGTCGGCGGTGAGCCGGGTGCGGTCGCAGGCCGAGCAGAACGGGCGGGTGACCGAGGCGATGACGCCGACCCGGTGCGGGCCGCCGTCGACGACCCAGCGCTCGGCCGGGGCGGAGCCCCGCTCCTCGGAGCCCTCGGCGGTGAGCTCGAAGCGCGTACGCAGGGAGGCCAGGATGTCGCCCGCGGTGATCATGCCGTCGCGCTTCCAGCCGTGCTGGGCGTCGAGCGGCATCTGCTCGATGAAGCGCAGCTCGTAGTCGTGCTCGACCGCCCAGGCCAGGAGGTCGGGGGCCTCGTCCTCGTTCAGCCCCGGCATCAGGACCGAGTTGATCTTCACCGGGGTGAGGCCCGCCTCGTGGGCGGCGGCGAGGCCCTCGATGACGTCCTTGTGGCGGTCGCGGCGGGTCAGGGTCTTGAAGACGTCGGCCCGAAGGGTGTCGAGAGAGACATTCACCCGGTCCAGGCCGGCTTCCTTCAGGGCCTTCGCGGTGCGCTTGAGCCCGATCCCGTTCGTCGTCAGGGACATCTTGGGGCGGGGGTCGAGCGCGGCGACCCGCTCGACGATGCCCACCAGGCCGGGGCGCAGCAGGGGCTCGCCACCGGTGAAGCGGATCTCGGTGATGCCGAGGTGCGTGACGGCGATGCGGATGAGGCGGACGATCTCGTCGTCCGTGAGCAGGTCGGGCTTGGCCAGCCACTGGAGGCCCTCTTCGGGCATGCAGTACGTGCACCGCAGATTGCACCGGTCGGTCAGTGAAACCCGCAGGTCGGTGGCGACCCGGCCGTAGGTGTCGATGAGCACGTGGGCCCCCTCCCTCATACGTGTTCTGCCTTCTACCGACCGAGCCTACGTGACGGGTCCGACAGAGGCAGGCCGGTGATCCCACGAGTGTGCCGCGCCCCCGTCGTAGAGAGCTACGAGCGCTCTGCGACGGGGGCTCGGGGCGGAGGAACCGCGGTCAGTGGGCTCCGGTGCCGGTGAGCGAGCGCACTTCCAGCTCCGCGTACTTGCCCTTGTCGGCCTTCTCCCTGGCGACGTACGTGCCGATGATGCCGAGCAGGAAGCCGACCGGGATCGAGATGATGCCGGGGTTCTCCAGCGGGAACCAGTGGAAGTCGACGCCCTTGAACATGGAGGTCTTCGGGTTGCCGGAGACGACCGGGGAGAACAGGACGAGGAAGACGGCGGTGAAGAGGCCGCCGTAGATCGACCACAGGGCGCCGTTGGTGTTGAACCGCTTCCAGAAGAGGCTGTAGAGGATCGTCGGCAGGTTCGCGGACGCGGCGACGGCGAACGCGAGGGCGACCAGGCCCGCCACGTTCAGGTCGCGGGCGAGCGCGCCGAGCCCGATCGAGACGATGCCGATGAAGACGGTGGCCCAGCGGGCGGCCTTCATCTCGTCCTTCTCGGACGCCTTGCCCTTCTTGATGACGTTCGCGTAGATGTCGTGCGCGAACGAGGAGGACGAGGCGAGGGTGAGGCCCGCGACGACCGCGAGGATCGTGGCGAACGCGACGGCCGAGATGGACGCCAGCAGGATCGCGCCCCAGTTGGAGTCGACGCCGCCGAGATGGAGGGCGAGCAGCGGGGCCGCCGTGTTGCCCGCCGGGTTCGAGGCGATGATCTCGGCCGGCTTGATGAGGGCCGCGGCGCCGAAGCCGAGCGCGATCGTCATCAGGTAGAAGGCGCCGATGATGCCGATGGCCCAGTTGACCGACTTACGGGCGGCCTTGGCGGTCGGCACCGTGTAGAAGCGGATCAGGACGTGCGGCAGGCCCGCGGTGCCGAGCACCAGGGCGATGCCGAGCGAGATGAAGTCGATCTTCGAGGTGGCCGTGGCCCCGTACTTGAGGCCCGGCTCCAGGAACGGGGCGCCCTTGCCGCTGTTCTCGGCGGCGGTGCCGAGCAGGTCGGACACGTTGAAGTCGAACTTCAGCAGCACCAGGAAGGTCAGCAGGATGGCGCCGGCGATCAGCAGGACCGCCTTGACCATCTGCACCCAGGTGGTGCCCTTCATGCCCCCGATGGTGACGTAGACGATCATCAGGACGCCGACGAGGGCGACGATGAGGATCTTGCCCGCGTCGGAGGTGATGCCGAGCAGCAGCGAGACGAGGACGCCGGCGCCGGCCATCTGCGCGAGCAGGTAGAAGATCGAGACGACGATCGTGGAGGTGCCGGCCGCGGTGCGGACCGGGCGCTGGCGCATGCGGTAGGCGAGGACGTCGCCCATCGTGTAGCGGCCGGAGTTGCGCAGCGGTTCGGCGACCAGGAGGAGCGCCACGAGCCAGGCGACCAGGAAGCCGATCGAGTAGAGGAAGCCGTCGTAGCCGAAGAGGGCGATGGCGCCCGCGATGCCGAGGAACGACGCGGCGGACATGTAGTCGCCGGAGACCGCGAGGCCGTTCTGGAAGGCGGTGAACTGGCGGCCGCCCGCGTAGAAGTCGGAGGCGCTCTTGGTCTGGCGGCCGGCCCAGACGGTGATGACGAGGGTCGCGAGCACGAAGACCGCGAACAGGCTGATGATCAGCGGCCGGTGCTCGCTGGCCTCCTGGGCCGCGAGCACGTTCAGTGCGGGGCTCATGCGCCGCCCTCCATACGGGACTTGATGGCCTCGGCCTTGGGGTCGAGCTTCGCGGCGGCGTGCCGCGAGTACCACCAGGCGATGAGGAACGTGGTCAGGAACTGGGCGAGGCCGAGGATGAAGGCGACATTGACGTTGCCGAAGACCTTGGTGCCCATGAAGTCGCCCGCGTAGTTGGAGAGCAGGACGTAGAGCAGGTACCAGGCGATGAACGCGATGGTGAGCGGGAAGGCGAACGAGCGGTGCGCGCGGCGCAGTTCGCCGAACTCCTCGCTCTGCTGCACCTCGATGAACTCCTCGGTCGAGGGCAGTGCGGGACCGGCGTCCGTGCTGCCCTTCTGGGGTGGTGGTGCGTCGGTGGCCACGGAGTCTCCTCGCGATGCGGGTGCGGTCGGGGACGGGGGTGGGGGGCCGGCGGGGGTGCCGGGTGGTGCGGACATACGGGTTCTCGACTCTCACAGTGACGTGGATCACGTGAGCCGGGTCGCGATGGTAGAGCTCCCCGACCTGATCCAACAGGGGGCCGGATCGTGCACGTGCCCCCTTGCACAACGTCACGGGGACACGGGCGCCGTGGTTCAACTCCCCTGATTTCTTTCGGAACTCGTTGATGACCTGCGGCGACTAGAGATACGTTCGCAGCGCACCACGCGTCATGTACCTGCCCGAGCACCACTCGTGTTCGGGCTTTTCCGTATTCGCCCTTCACGACGGATGATGTGGAGATCCCATGGCTCATCTGCCTGCCAGACGCCGCCTGGCCCTCGCCCTGCCGATCGGCATCGCACTGACGGCCTCCTTCGGCTTCCTGCCGTCCGCGGCCGCCGTGCCCGCCGACTCCCCGGCGGTGACGGCCGGTTCGACGGATTCGGCGGCGCTCGCGTACGTGGTGAACACGCGCAGCACCGACGGCCGCACCCTCGCCTCCGTGCAGAAGGCGATATCCGCGGCCGGCGGCACCACGGTCGAGACGTACGGGAAGATCGGCGTCATCGTCGTGCATGCGTCGAACCCCGACTTCGGCAAGCAGATACGGGCCGCGCGCGGCGTGGCCTCGGCGGGCGCGACCCGCACCGCCCCGCTCAGCCTCGCCGGCACCACCGACGAGGGCGCCGTGCAGAAGCTCTCGAAGGCCGACGCGAAGTCCCTTGCGGCGAAGGCCGGTTCGGGCCAGGAGCCGCTCGAGGCGGACCAGTGGGACCTGCGGGCGATCGGCGCCGACAAGGCCGCCACGGTCAACCCGGGCAGCAAGCGCGTCACCGTCGGCGTGATCGACACCGGCGTCGACGACACCCACCCCGACCTCGCCGCGAACTTCTCGGCGTCGCAGTCGGCGAGCTGTGTCGGCGGCAAGGCGGACACCTCGCCGGGGGCCTGGCGGCCCGCGAACCCGGACCACTACCACGGCACGCACGTCGCCGGTGAGATCGCCGCCGCGCGCAACGGGGTCGGCGTCGCGGGGGTCGCGCCCGGCGTGAAGGTCGCGGGCATCAAGGTGGCCGACCCGGTCAGCGAGCTGTTCTACCCGGAGAGCGTCGTGTGCGCCTTCGTGTTCGCCGCCGACCACGGCATCGAGGTCACCAACAACAGCTATTACGTGGACCCGTGGATGTACAACTGCATGGACGACCCGGACCAGCGGGCCATCGTCGACGCGGTGAACCGGGCCCAGCTGTACGCCCAGAAGAAGGGCACCCTGAGCTTCGCCTCCGCGGGCAACTCCAACCACGACCTCGACTCCGACGCGATCCTGGACGACTCCAGCCCGGACGACTCGACCGCGGTGGAGCGCACCATCGACCCGCACACCTGCCTCGACGTGCCGACCCAGCTGCCGGGTGTCGTCACGGTCAGCTCGACCGGTGTGACCAAGTCCAAGGCGTACTACTCCAGTTACGGCAACAACGTCATCGACATCGCGGCGCCGGGCGGCGACAAGTACCAGATCCCCTCGGACACCCCGTCGAAGAACGGCCGCATCCTGTCCACGCTGCCGAACGGCGAGTACGGCTGGCTCCAGGGCACCTCGATGGCGTCGCCGCACGCCGCCGGCGTCGCCGCGCTCCTCAAGTCGACGCACCCGTGGGCGTCCCCGGCGCAGCTGCAGGCGCTGATGAAGGCGCAGGCGAACGAGGAGGTCTGCCCGGCCTCCTACGACGGTGACGGGGACGGCGTCGTCGACGCCACCTGCGAGGGCGGCAAGCAGCGCAACGGCTTCTACGGCTACGGCATCGTCGACGCCCTCAAGGCCGTCAAGTAGCCCTCCGCCGACGTCGAGCAGTCACCGCGCGGGCCGTCCGACGGCCCGCGCGGCTCCGGCCTCACGCATCCTCGAACGAACGGGAGATCCCATGACGGCGCCTCATCCGCGTCCCCGGAGCGCGCGGCGCTCCCTGTCCGTGCCGCTCGGCATCGCCGCCGCCACGGCCCTGGCCTTCCTGCCGAACGCGGCCGCCTCCGCGGCGCCCGCCGTGGAGACCGCCGGCGGCGCCTCCGTCGCCGCGACGGACGGCCCCGATCTCAGCTATGTCGTCAACGTCCGCCCCGGAAAGGGTGGTTCGGCCGACGTACGGAAGGCCATCGGCAAGGCCGGCGGCACCGTCGTCATCGCGTACGACAAGATCGGCGTCATCGTCGTCCACTCGAAGAACCCGGACTTCGCGAAGACGATCCGCACCGCGCGCGGCGTCCAGTCGGCCGGCGCCACGCGCACCGCGCCGTTGGCCGCGCAGTCCAGCGACGACCTCGACACCGAGCAGGTGCTGACCGCCGCCGAGGTCAAGAAGGCCTCCGCGGCGGCGACTTCGGCGCAGGACCCGCTGGAGCCACTGCAGTGGGACCTGCCCGCCATCAAGGCGGACCGGGCCCACGAGAAGTCGCTGGGCAGCTCCAAGGTGACCGTCGGCGTGCTCGACTCGGGCGTGGACGACACCCACCCCGACATCGCGCCGAACTTCGACAAGAACGCGTCGGCCAGCTGCCTGGGCGGCGTGCCCGTGCGGAAGGACAGCGCGTGGCGCCCGGTGGCCGGCGAGTCCGACCACGGCATGCACGTGGCGGGCACCATCGCCGCCGCGAAGAACGGGGTCGGTGTCACCGGCGTCGCCCCCGGTGTGAAGGTGGCGAGCCTGAAGGTGGCCGAGCCGGCCACCGGCATGTACTACACGGAGGCCGTGGTCTGCGGCTTCATGTGGGCGGCCGACCACGGTGTGGACGTCACCAACTCCAGCTATTACACGGACCCCTGGCTGTTCAACTGCAAGACGGACGCCGACCAGAAGGCGCTCGTCACGGCGGTCACGCGGGCCACCCAGTACGCGGAGCACAAGGGCGCCGTGAACGTCGCGGCGGCCGGCAACGCGGCGACGGACCTCGCGCAGGACGAGATAGTCGACGACTCGTCGCCCGACGACACCACGCCGGTGCCGCGGACCATCAGGACCAAGGACTGCTTCGACATCCCGTCGCAGCTGCCCGGCGTGGTCACGGTCTCGGCGACGGGCGCCAAGGGCATCAAGGCGTCGTACTCGAACTGGGGCAGGAACGTCATCGACATCGCCGCGCCGGGCGGTGACAGCACCGCCTACCAGACGCCCGCTCCCCCGGCGACCAGCGGACTGATCCTGTCGACGCTGCCGGGCGGCAAGTACGGCTACAAGGCCGGTACATCGATGGCGTCGCCGCACGTCGCGGGGGTCGCCGCGCTCATCAGGTCGACGCACCCGCACGCCTCGGCGGCGCAGGTGAAGGCGCTTCTCTACAAGGAGGCCGACGCGACGCCGTGCACCGACCCGTACGACATCGACGGCGACGGCACGGTCGACGCGGTGTGCGAGGGAGGCAAGAACAAGAACAGCTTCTACGGAGCGGGGACGGCGGACGCGCTGGACGCCGTGACCAAGTAGGCGGCTGACGGACGTTCACCGGGGGCGAGTGGCGCAGGCCACTCGCCCCTTCCGCGTGCGGTGGCCCGGACCTGCGCGATAGTGCCTGCATGACACACACACCGGGTACGGCGACCGCCTGGCAGGCGCTCGGCGGCGATCCCGTCCTGCTGTCCCGTATCTCCGCCCTCACGCGCGCGGGTGCGCTGCCCGCGCGTCTGCCCGTGATCGAACTGGCCCGCGCCTGCGTCGGCGCGTGCGCCCTCGCGGCAGCGGAACTGGGCGCCACGCGCGCGAGGCGCCCGGTCCGCGACGTACAGGTGCGGGTCGACGACGGGGCGGTCGCGACTGCCTTCACGAGCGAGCGGCACCTGCTCGTCGACGGACGCGAGCCCGTCGCCTTCGCGCCGCTGTCGCGGTTCTGGCGCACCGCGGACGGCTGGCTGCGCACCCACGCGAACTACCCGCACCACCGGGCGCGGTTGCGCGCGGCGCTCGGTGTCGGCGCGGACGCGACGGCGCAGGACGTGGCGGAGCTGCTCGCCGGACGGTCGGCGCACGAGGTCGAGGAGACGGTGTATGCGGCCGGGGGCCTGGCCGTCGCGCTGCGCACGCCCGAGGAGTGGGCGGCGCATCCGCAGGGCGCCGCGGTGGCCCGGCACCCGCTCCTGACCCGGGAACGGCCGGACGCGGCCGCCCCGCGCTCCTGGTCCACGGATTCCGGGCTGCCCGCGGCCGGTGTCCGCGTCCTCGACCTGACCCGGGTCATCGCGGGCCCCGTCGCCACCCGCACGCTGGCGCTGCTCGGCGCGGACGTGCTGCGGGTGGACGCCCCGCAGTTGCCGGAGGACCCGGACGCGCACGCCGACACCGGTTTCGGCAAGCGCTCGACGCGGCTCGACCTGACGGCGGGCGCGGACCGGCGGACCTTCGAGGAACTGCTGGCCGGCGCCGACGTGGTGGTCACGGGCTACCGGCCGGGCGCGCTCGACCGGTTCGGGCTGAGCCCGCGGGCGCTGGTCGAGCGGCGTCCGGGGCTCGTGGTGGCGTCCCTGTCGGCGTGGGGCGCGTACGGGCCGTGGGGCGGGCGGCGCGGATTCGACAGCCTCGTCCAGGTCGCGACCGGGATCGCGGCGGTCGAGGGCGCGGTGGACGAGCCGGGTGCCCTGCCCGCGCAGGCCCTCGACCACGGCACCGGCTATCTGCTGGCGGCGGGGGTGCTGCGCGCCCTCACGGAGCAGACGCGGGAGGGCTCGTCCCGGGTGCTGCGGTACGCGCTCGCCCAGACGGCGCACTGGCTGGTCGACGGGCTGGGCCGGGCGGA
The DNA here is from genome assembly GCF_053891275.1 of Streptomyces sp. YJ-C3. Lineage (NCBI taxonomy): Bacteria > Bacillati > Actinomycetota > Actinomycetes > Kitasatosporales > Streptomycetaceae > Streptomyces > Streptomyces sp. YJ-C3. The sequence continues at coordinate 6,519,065 of NZ_CM132685.1, forward strand.
CGACGGGCAGCGGGGAGAGCCGTACGACGCGCGGGATCCGGCCGCCTGGCTCAGCACGGCCGACGGTCCGACGGGCCGGCTGCGGTACGCGCTGCCGCCGCTGTCGTTCGCCGGGGGCCCGGCCGACTGGGCGCGTCCGCCCGGGCGTTGGGGCGCGGACGCGGCCGCGTGGACGGACCGGGCCGCGCCGGTCTGATCCGGCAACGTCCGGATCGCTCTGCTCCAGTTGTTCCTCTGGACTTGCCCTGCTCTGTCCCGGCTGGTGAAGATCCAACAGTGAGTTCGATACCACCCTCCACCGAGATGTCCGCACCCGCGGGGGCGGACGTGTCCGTTCGCAGACCCGGCGCCGGGTCTGCCGTCGCCGTGCTCGTGCTCGTCGCCGCCGCCGCGCTGATCCCGCTGTTCGGGCCGCGGGCGGCGCTCGACGGCACGGGTGAGGCGGCGGCGCCCGGCGTCGGGGGGATCGCGCTGCTGCGCACGGTGCTGTTCGCTGCGTTGAGCGTGCAGGCCGGCGAGGTGTTCGCCGGGCTCCTCGCGCGCAGGGCGGCGCCCGCGCAGGAGGCGCCGCGCGCCTGGTCGGCGTACGCGGCCTGGTCGGGGTTCGCGGCCGCGCTCGGGCTGGCCGCCGTGGTGGCCTCCGGGAACCTGATCCCGCACAGCCTCGCCGCCCTGGACATCGGCGGCCTGTACGGGACGCGGGACGGCACGCTCGCCCTGGTGGAGGTCAACGCCTTCCTGGTGGCCGCCTTGTGCGCCCGCTCGCGCCGCCCGGCGACCGCGCTGCTGCCGCTGGCCGCCGTGGTCGTCGGGGAGGCGCTGCGCGCCCATCCGCCCGTCGAGGACACCCCGCTCGTCGGGTCGGGGCTCACCCTCGTCCATCTGACGTGCGCCGCGCTGTGGGCGGGCGGCCTGCTGTACGTGCTGCGCACGCTGCGTGCCTGGCGTTCGACCGCCCCGGAAGCGGGCACGGCGCTGCTCGGCCGCTACGCGCGCGTGGCCGCGCTGCTGCTCGCGGCGATCTCCGCGACGGGGGTGTGCAGCACGCTGCGCCGGATGCCGCCGGGCACCGTCCTCGACCAGCTGACGACGACGGCCTACGGGCGCACCCTGCTGGCGAAGGTGCTGCTCGTGGCCGTCGTCGCGGTGCTCGCCCTGGTGGCGCGGCTGCGCCTGCGCGGGGCGCGGGACCGCACGAGTGCGTACGTTCCCGCGCGCGCGGAGGTCGTGGTGCTGGCGGTCGTCGTGGCGGTGTCGGCGGTGCTCACGGCGCTGCCGCTGCCGATCCGCTGGTGAGCCGCCGGTCCGGGCTCAGTTGGTGACGAGGACCTTCAGGGCGGTGCGCTCGTCCATCGCCTTGTAGCCGTCCGGGACGCCTTCGACGTCGACGGTCATGTCGAAGACGGGCGAGGGGTCGATGGTGCCGTCGAGGACGTCGGGCAGCAGTTCCGGGATGTAGCTGCGGACGGGGGCGACGCCGCCGCGCAGCGCGATGTTCCGGTCGAACATGACGCTCAGGTCGAGGCCGGTGCCGCTGCCGTGCGGGACGCCGACGAAACCGATGGCGCCGCCGTCGCGGGTGATGTTCACGGCGGTGTTCATGGACTGCTCGGTGCCGACGGCCTCGATCACGGCGTGCGCGCCCTGGCCGCCGGTGAGTTCACGGATCGCCGCGACGGCCGCGTCGCCGCGCTCGGCGACGACGTCGGTCGCGCCGAAGCGCCGGGCGATGTCCGTACGCACCTCGTGGCGCCCGAGCGCGATGATCCGCTCGGCGCCGAGCCGCTTGGCCGCGAGGACGCCGCACAGGCCCACCGCGCCGTCCCCGACGACGGCGACGGTCGCGCCCTTGCGCACACCCGCGCCGAGCGCCGCGTGGTGGCCGGTGCCCATCACGTCGGAGAGCGTGAGGAGGGCGGAGAGCAGGTGGTCGTCGGAGGCCGCGTCGGCGGGCAGCTGCACGAGGGTGCCGTCGGCGTACGGGACGCGTACGGCCTCGCCCTGTCCGCCGTCGTGGCCGACCGCGCCCCAGAAGCCGCCGTGCTCGCAGGACGTGGTCAGGCCCTCGCGGCAGTAGTCGCACACGCCGTCCGACCACATGAAGGGCGCGACGACCAGGTCGCCGCGCCTGAGCGTGGACACCTCGGAGCCCGTCTCCTCGACGATGCCGAGGAACTCGTGCCCGATGCGCTGGCCCGGCTGCCGGGCGGCCTCGCCCCGGTAGGCCCACAGGTCGCTGCCGCAGATGCAGGCGCGCAGCACGCGGACGACGGCGTCCGTGGGCAGTGCGACGACGGGCTCGGGGACGTCCTCCACCCGCATGTCGTACGGGGCGTGGATGGTGGTGGCGCGCATGGGGGTGGTCCTTTGTGCAGATCAGTGCAGTAGGTGCAGGTCAGTGATGGGTGCGCCGGGTCTCGGCGCGCCCTTCACGGTACGCCGCATCCGGCACGGCCCGCTCCCCGAGCACGCCCCGGGCCAGCAGGTACTGGGCCGCCACGTACGTCAGCATGATCCAGAAGTCGGCCGGCGGCAGGCGCGGCCAGTCGGCGATGCCCATCGCGATGAGCGCGTCGGAGAGCAGGAAGAGGGCGCCGCCGACGCCCGCGACCGTTCCGAGCCGCGAGGCGCCGTACGCCATGGCGGTCAGCAGCACGCTGTACGCGGCGACGGGCCCTCGCATGCCCGCGGGCAGGTCCGGCCACAGCGACCCGATCATGGCGACGAGCACGACGGCGTACCCGGCGCCGAGCAGGCGGCCACGCGCGCGTGGCCGGCCGTGCCGCCGGAAGAGCACGAGGTAGCAGACGTGCCCGGCGGCGAAGCAGCCCATGCCGGCGAGGAACGCGGCGTCCTGGTCGAACAGCAGCAGGACGTCGCCGCCCCACCCGCACAGCAGGGCGGCCCACAGCAGCCGGGGTCCGCCACTGGCGACGACGTACGCGACGAGGACGAGCATGAGCAGCGGCTTGACGGCGGTGTGCACCGCGTCCGCTCCGGCGAGGAGCGCGCCGAGATCGACGGCGCACACGGCGAGGAAACCGGCGCGCAGAGCCCGGGACAGGGTCACGCGGCGCCCTCGGTGACCTTCTGCGGGGCGTTCGGCGTGCTCAGGGGCTCCGGCTGCCAGCCGGGACCGCGGAAGACCCGCCCGGCGCGCTCGCGCCAACTGGTCGCCGCCTTCAGGTCCTTGGCGATCGCCGCGTACTCGTGGGTGGCGACGCGCAGCGGGTTGTAGGTGCTGATGTTCTTGGTGAGCCCGAACACCGGCCGCTCGGCCTCGCCCACCCACGACTTGAAGAGGCGGTCCCACACGATGAGGATGCCGCCGAAGTTCCGGTCCAGGTAGCCGCCCTGGGAGGCGTGGTGGACGCGGTGGTGGGAGGGCGTGTTGAAGACGTACTCGATCGGGCGGGGCAGCTTGTCGATGCGCTCGGTGTGGATCCAGAACTGGTAGACGAGGTTGGCCGACGAGCAGAACGCGAGGGCCGCCGGGTGCACGCCGCAGGCGATGAGCGGCAGGTAGAACGGCCACGAGGTGACGCTCGTCCAGGGCTGGCGCAGCGCGGTCGACAGGTTGAACTTGCGGCTGGAGTGGTGCACCACGTGGCACGCCCACAGGATGCGGATGACGTGGTGCCCGCGGTGCGACCAGTAGTAGAAGAAGTCCTGCGCGAGGAGCATCAGCGGGATCGTCCACCAGAGCACGGGCACGCGCAGCGGCGTCAGTTCGTAGACCGCGGTGTAGAGCGCGACGATCGGGATCTTCCAGAGGAAGTCGAAGACGAGACTTCCCAGGCCCATGGTGATGCTGGTCGCCGCGTCCTTGGTCTCGTACCCGGCGGCGTCCTCGTCGGGATGGATCCGTACGCTCACGATCTCGACGATCGTGAGCAGCACGAAGGCGGGTATCGACCAGAGCACGACATCGGGCAGGTTCGGCGACGACATGGGGGCACCGTAAGGTCCCGGGGCAGGTGACGGCTAGGGGTTGTTACCGACAAGTATTACCGCGGGTACCCCGGCGCGGACGTCACACGCCCGCCGCTCCGAGCAGGGAACCCGCCGCATACGTGACCGCCATCGCCAGCGCTCCCCCGGCCACGTTGCGCACCACCGCGGGGCGGACGGCGGCGTTGCCCGAGCGGGCGCTGCTCCATCCCGTGAGCGCGAGGGCGACGAGGACGCAGACCACGGTGACCGGGAGCCGCCACCCGGTGGGCGGCAGCACGATGGCGAGCAGCGGGAGCAGGGCGCCCGCGGTGAACGCGAGGAAGCTGGCCCAGGCCGCGTGCCAGGGGTTGGTGAGGTCGTCGGGGTCGATGCCGAGTTCGACGCTGACGTGGGCGCGCAGCGCGTCCCGCTCGGTGAGCTGTTCGGCGGCCTCGCGCGCCACCTCCCGGCTGAGCCCGCGCTCCTCCAACAGGTCGGTGAGCTCCTCCAGTTCGGCCTCCGGCTGTTCCCTCAGCTCGCGCTTCTCCAGGTCGATGGCGGCCTTCTCGGAGTCGCGCTGTGTGGACACGGAGACGTACTCGCCCGCGGCCATGGACATCGACCCGGCGAGCAGCCCGGCGAGTCCGGCGGTGAGCAGCGTGGAGCGGTCGTCGGTGGCCCCGGCGACGCCGACGACGAGGCCCGCGGTGGAGACCACGCCGTCGTTGGCGCCGAGGACGGCGGCGCGCAGCCAGTTGAGCCGCGAGCCGAGCGCGCCGCCGTGGGCTTCGTCATGGGTCCGTTCGGTCTGCGCTGGTTCGGTCACGGGGCGAGCATGACAGCCGCCCCCTCACCAGACCCGCACCGACCCTCCCGTCGCGAACACCGGGCTCGTCGCGTCGACCGGCGGCTCCTTGAGGGGCTCGTCGATCTCGGCGACCGTGGGGCCGACGCGGGCCGCGATCGGGTCGAGGAGGGCGAGGTCGAAGCCGTAGACGCGGGCCGCGTTGCCGCCGACCATCGCGGCGACCTCGTCGCGGGGCAGGCCCGCGTAGGCGATGCGCAGGCCCTCGCGCGTGTACGGGTACGTGCCCTCGTCGTGCGGGTAGTCGCTGCCCCACATGATCTTGTCGAGGCCGATGCGGTCCCGCAGGGGCACTTCATGGGGGCGCATGAAACTCGCGCCCACGTAGCAGTTCTCCCGCCATACGGTGGAGGGGCCCTTGCCCATCGAATCGGCGAGCCCCGCACCGAACTTGGACTCCGCCGTGTTCGCCCTCGTGGCGGCTTTCACCAGGCGTCCGTGGTAGTAGTCCAGCATGTCGAGCACCCCGGGGATCCACCCGGAGCCCTGCTCGGTGAGGACGAGCTTGAGGTCGGGGTGTTTGCGGAAGGCGCCGCCGAAGACCAGGTGCCACAGGGCGCGGTGCGAGAACCAGGTCGTCTCGACCATGAAGACGGCGCGCGCGGCCGGTTCGTCGCCGAGCGGCGGGGACGCCGAGCCCGCGTGGTGGTTGACCGGGACGCCGAGTTCGGCGCAGGCCCGCCAGATCGGGTCGTACGTCGCCGAGTACAGCTCGGGAAGGCCCGAGCCGGGTGGCGTACCGGGCAGCAGCAGGCCGCCCTTGAGGCCCGCGTCGGCGGCCCAGCGGATCTCCTTCACGGCCTCGTCGACGTCGTTGAGGAGGATCTGGAAGACGCCCGCTCTGCGGCCGGGGGCGGCGGCGCAGAAGTCCGCGAGCCACCTGTTGTGGGCGCGCAGGCCGGCCCAGCGCTGCTCGAACTCCTCGCGGGTGGGCGCGGGCGCCATCAGGGACGCGGACGGGAAGAACGGCGGGATCGTGTTCGGGAAGACGACCTCGGCGACGATGCCGTCGCGCTCCAGCTCCGCGACGCGCCGGCCGGAGTTCCAGTTGCGGTCGGCGGTGTCGGCGAGCAGGTCCTCGTAGGGGTTCACGTAGGTGGCCGCCCACGCGTCGAAGGTCTCGTGGTGCCGTGCCGCCAAGTAGGGCTTGTAGTCGAGGAGATCGGCGCCCGCGTGGCAGTCCGCCGAGATGACCGTGTACCGGTCCGTGGGTGCGGTCACGGGGTCACCCCCAGGGCCGGGAAGTCATGGTCGGTCAGCCAGTGCCGGCCGACGTCGCGCGAGCGCGCCCAGGACGCCTCGACGGCGCTCTGGTCGGCGTCCTGGCCGAGGTCGGCCGGGGTCGGTCCGATGCGGGCCGCGAGCGGGGCCAGCTTCTCGGTGTCGAAGCCGAACACCTCGGCGGCGGCCAGGCCCAGCATCCGGCGGGTCTCGGTGACGGGGATGTCGTGGAAGGTCTTCTTCAGCCACGCGCGCGTGTCGGGCCAGGTCCCTTCGGGGTGCGGGAAGTCGCTGCCCCACAGGATGTTGTCGACGCCGATCTCGTAGCGCTGGGCCAGTTCACGGCGCTTGGTGTTGGTGGCGCATATGAAGACCTGCCGGTCCAGGTACTCGTGCGGCGGGCGCTTCAGCTCGGCGAACGGGGAGAGCTTCTTGCCCCCGTGTGCGCCCAGGTAGAGGCGGTCCATGAACCACAGCAGGTTGGGCAGCCACCAGCAGCCCGACTCGGCGATGCCGAACTTCAGCCCAGGGTGCCGCTCGAAGACGCCGGACCACAGCAGGAACCAGAGCGGCCGGGCGGGCCACCACGTCACCTCGCTCACGTAGATGCCGAGATGGTCGCCGTACTCGTGGCGCGGCGCCGCGCCCGAATGCGTCACGACGGGCATCGCGCACTCGGCGGCCGCCGCCCACACGGGGTCGTAACGGCTCGCGTGGTACGGGTCCTTGTCCACCCACATGGAGGGGATCATCAGGGCGCCGAGCCCCGACTCCTTGGCGCGGTGCACCTCGGCGACGACCTTGTCCGGGTCGGCCGTGATGGGCAGCAGGGCGACACCGCAGTGCCGTTCGGGGTTCTGCGCCACGAACTCGGCGAGCCAGCGGTTGTGCGCCTGCGCGCCCGCCATGCCCAGCTCGGGGTCCTGGTCGCCGGAGAGACCGAGCCCGACGCCGAAGGGCGCCGCCGTCTGGCTGTCCACGGCGTCCGCGTCGGGGAACACGACCTCGGCGGCCACCCCGTCGCCGTCGAGCTCCTTGAGGCGCTGCGCCGCGTCCCAGCCGCCGCGCAGCCCCTCCTCGTTGTCGGAGAACCACTTGGCGGCGAACGCGTCGTTGCGGATGCCGAGCCGGGTCGCCTCCTCGCGGCGGGCGTCCCGCTCGCCGAGGAAGGCGTCGAAGGCGCGGTGGAAACGGCTGTCCAGATAGGGCCGGTACTCCTCGGTGGGCAGTCCGGCGTGGCAGTCGGAGGAGATGATCAGGTAGGGGTCGTTCTGCTGAGCCGTCATCGGATGTCCCTCTGTCGTCCCTCAGTCGAGAATGAAGCTCTCCAGGTACGCCGGGTTCGCCCGGTCCAGCATCGACTGCGACCTGGCCCGGATCTGCCGGTCGCTGTGCTCGCTCTCGGGAAGCAGCCAGAACCGGTCCGCCGCGATGCCCTCCGCGACGAGGTCCGCGACCTCCTCCACGGGCGTGAACTCGACCTCGCGGCCGGCTTCCTTCATGGCGGCCTCCCACTGGTCGAGGCTGCGGTACGGGGTCTTGCGGGGGCGCTCCTTCGCGAACCGGTCGGGCCGGTTGCGGTGCGACTCCCACAGGCCCGTACGCAGCATGTGGGGCCCCGGGAACAGCACGGAGGCGCCCACGCGCGCGTGCTCCGCCCGCAGATGCGCGTACAGCGACTCGGTCATCGTCACGACGGCCGCCTTGGTGACCGCGTACACGGAGGCCGTCGGCAGCGGTGCGATCCCGCCGTCCCCGGAGGAGGTGTTGACGATGTGCCCGGGGGCACCGCTCTCGATCATGCGCGGCACGAACGCCTGGACGCCGTGGAAGACGCCCCACACGTTGACGTCGAACGCCCATTTCCAGTCGTTGGGTTCGTGCTGCCACATCCGGCCCTCGGCGCCCGAGCCGACGCCCGCGTTGTTGCACAGCACGTGGCAGGCGCCGAAGGTGGCGTACGTGTCCTCGGCCAGGGCCATGACCTGCTCGCGCTCACCGACGTCGACCACGCGCGCGTGCACCGTCGCCCCGTCCGCCCGCAGCGCCTCGGCCGCGCTCTCCAGGGCGCCCTTCTCCACGTCCGCGAGCACGACCTTCAGGCCGTCCGCCGCGAACCGCCGGGCCAGGGCGAGCCCGATGCCGCTCGCCGCGCCGGTGACGACGGCGACCTGCCCCGCCTCCAGCCGCATCAGGCGCTCCCCTCGGGCGGCCCGTCGAGGATCTGCTGCGGGTCGTCGTAGCGCTGATGGATGTACGGCAGCAGGGCCTGGCCGCTGACCCGCTCGACGACCCGGCCCTTCTGGTCGGTGGTCTTCTCGCCGATGGTGATCTCCACGAGCGTGCGTACGGGAAGGTCGGCGATCGGGTCGTACATGGACTCGCGGAGCACGATGTCCCCGGTGATCCGCTCCAGCTTCCTGACCTTCTCGTTGCGTACGCAGTGCACGAGGACCGGGTCCGCGTCGAACCCCGAACCGTCCACCGCGGGCAGGAACTTGAAGTAGAAGTCCGTCTTCTGCGTCGGCTCCGGCAGCGGCAGGCTCTCGCTGACCGCGCCGCGCACCTCCACGAACTCGATGCCGTGCCGGGCCAGGGCCGCCCGCACCACGAGCCCGTCGCGCTCCACCGTGACGTCGCCGAGCTTCTTCGGTTCGCCGAAGACCTCACGGCCGCCGATCAGGGCGCGCTCGTGCGTCATCGGCATGACGAGCGGATACCAGCCCTCCACTCCCCCGTGCTCGGCGGCGACGGCGACCGAGCCCGCGCCCAGCGGATAGCCCGGCAGGTCGACCTTGCTGATGTTGACCCGCACCAGCGGCCGCGCGGTGGGCTTCAGCGGCGGCGGGAGCACCGCCGCCACCGTGTCCGGGTCGGACTCCCACACGGCGACCACGCCGGTGGACCAGATGTCGGGAAGCTTGCTGCTCGCGGTGCGCGCGGCGGCGATCTCCGCCTCGGTGCGCGCTCCGTACCGTACGCGTGCCATGTCGTACCGCCCTTCCTGAAGCCAGAGGTGACTTTCCGGGGGTCGTTCGCGAGGCGCCTGTAACACAGTTACACCGACGCCGATGAAGGGTAAAGACACGTGCACCGGCCGGAACGGGAACACCGGAAGAGGGGGGCGATCCATGACGCGCGCGCCGCTCACCCGCGACGAGGTGCTCGCCGCCGCCGCGGCCCTGGTCAAGCAGGACGGCCCGCAGGCGCTGACCATGCGCAAGCTCGCGGCCGAGCTGGGCACGGCGGTCACCTCGATCTACTGGCACGTCGGCAACCGCGAGTCGCTGCTGGACGCCCTCGTGGAGCGCACGGTCGCCGACCTCGGCGAGATCCGGCCGCGCGGCGGCACCCCGCAGGAGCGGGTCGTCTCGGTCGCGCGGACGCTCCGCCGCCAGCTGCGCGCGCATCCGCATCTGGTGGCGATGGTCCACGAGCGCGGCCTCACCGAGCGGATGTTCCTGCCCGCGCAGCAGGCCCTGGTGCACGAGGTGCACGCGGCGGGGCTGCGCGGGGCCCGCGCCGCCGAGGCCGTGCGTGTGGTGCAGTTCCAGGTCGTCGGGCACGTCCTGGTCGAGCGGAACCGCGAGCGGGCGCCCGTGCAGCGCCCCGGCGAGGAGGATCTGTGGGCGGGCACGGCCGCCGCCGAGGACGACCGGGCCCTCGTCCGGGCGCTCGCCGCGCCGGTGGATCCGGAGCGGCTGTTCATCACCTCCGTCCGGGCGCTGGTGAAGTCCCTCCTGGAGACGGGCACTTGACGCCGGCGGCCGGTTTCGGGGCGGGCGGCGACCGGAGTGTCAGTGACGGCCCGTATCCTCAGGGACCATGCTCGAAGACCGCCCGACCGCTGCGTCCGCAGCCCCTTGGCCGACCGCGTACCCGAAGGGATACGCGGTCGTCGACGTGGAGACCACCGGCCTCTCCAGGGACGACCGGATAATCTCGGCCGCCGTCTACCGCCTCGACGCGCAGGGCGAGGTCGAGGACCACTGGTACACGCTGGTCAACCCGGAGCGCGATCCGGGTCCGGTGTGGATCCACGGTCTGACGACCGACGTCCTGGACGGCGCGCCGCTGTTCCCGGAGATCGCCGAGGAGTTCGCCGCCCGCCTGGACGGCCGTGTCCTGGTCGCGCACAACGCGGTGTTCGACTGGTCGATGATCGCCCGTGAGTACGCGCGCGCCCGGCGGACCGCCCCGGTGCGCCAGCGGCTGTGCACCATCGCGCTGTCCAAGGAGCTGGGCCTGCCGCTGCCCAACCACAAGCTGGAGTCGCTGGCCGCGCACTTCGGTGTCGTGCAGGAGCGCGCGCACCACGCGCTCGACGACGCGCGCGTGCTCGCGGAGGCGTTCCGGCCGAGCCTGCGGGCGGCCGCCGAGGGGAACGTGCGGCTGCCGCTCCTGGAGTGCCGCCCGCTCACGGAGTGGTCGGACTCGTCGTCGGTGCCGCGTCAGTCGGCGTCCTCCTACCGCGGCGGCGGTGGCGGCAGCTGGCGCCCCGCGCGCAAGCGGCCGGCCTGCCCGTACCCGAACCCCGGCCGGTACGAGCCGGGCAAACCGCTCAAGCAGGGCATGCGGGTCGCGTTCTCCGGGGACACCTCGACCGACCGGGAGCTGCTGGAGGACCGGGCGGTCGACGCGGGGCTGCATGTGGCGACGAGCCTGTCCCGGCTGACCAGCCTCCTGGTGACCAATGACCCGGACTCGTACACGTCGAAGGTCGTGAAGGCGAAGCAGTTCGGGACGCCCGTCGTGGACGAGGCCGCGTTCGGACAGCTGCTGCAGGACGTGGCGGACGCGGCGCCGGCGGGCGGGGCCCGAGCGACAGACGGGTGATTGCGGGGCGACTCGCCCCGCGCCCGCTCGCCTGGCGGAGCCCCGGCGCCCACCCTGTGGCGCATGGCACGTTGTGAGGTTTGCGGAAACGACTACGGCATGTCCTTCGAGGTGCACGCGCAGGGCGCGGTGCACGTCTTCGACTGCTTCTCCTGCGCCATCCACCGCATGGCACCGATCTGCGAGCACTGCCGGTGCCGCATCATCGGGCAGGGCGTCGAGGTCGACGGGCACTGGTTCTGCGGGGCGCACTGCTCCCGCGCGGAGGGGAAGGTGGGCATCGTCGACAAGGTCTGACGCCCCGGCGCAGCCGCCCTCCCCAACCGGGCGCACCCCGCTGAAATCACCCCATGGCCTAGCGGTACGGTCATGGGGTGTACCGCTTCCTGTTGACCCGGCAGTGGGTGATCCTCACCCTGCTCGCCCTCGTCCTCATCCCCACGATGATCCGGCTGGGCATCTGGCAGATGCACCGCTACGAGGAGCGCGCCGCCCGGAACCAGCTGGTCACGGACGCGCTGTCGGCGAAGCCGGTGCCCGTGGAGGGGCTGACGTCGCCGGGGCACACCGTCACCACCGGCCAGCGGTACCACGCCGTGACGGCGACGGGCCGTTTCGACACCGATGACGAGGTCGTCGTGCGGCGCCGCGTGAACTCCAACGACGAGGTCGGCTACCACGTGCTGACCCCGTTCGTGCTGAACGACGGCAAGGTGGTCCTGGTCAACCGGGGCTGGATCCCGGACGACGACACCGACCAGAGCACCTTCCCGAAGATCCCCGCGCCGCCCCGCGGCGAGGTCACCGTCACCGGGCGGCTGATGCCCGACGAGACGACCGCGGCGAGCGGCATCAAGAACCTCAAGGGGCTGCCCGACCGGCAGATCATGCTGGTCAACAGCGAGCAGGAGGCCAAGCGCCTCGACGCCCGGGTGCTCGGCGGCTACGTGGCGCAGACGGCCCCCGAACCCAAGGGCGACACCCCGGAGCTGATCGGCAAGCCCGGCAAGGAGGACTCCGCGCTGAACTACGCGTACGCGTACCAGTGGTGGCTGTTCTCCGCGGCCGTACCGGTCGGCTGGGTGGTCCTGGTCCGGCGCGAGCTGCGCGACCGACGCCGCAGGGCGGAGTCCGAGCAGGCCGCGCAGGAGTCCGCACCGGCCGCCGTGTAGCGCCCGGCCTGCCGCGCTGATCACCCGGCCGGTCCCGTCCTGGATTGCCGCGCACGGACGCCGGGAACCCGGACCGCGTGCACCCACATATCGAGGACTACGCCCTCATCGGCGACGAACAGACCGCGGCCCTGGTCGGCCGGGACGGCTCTGTCGACTGGCTCTGTCTGCCCCGCTTCGACTCACCGGCCTGTTTCACCGCGCTGCTCGGCGACGAGGAGAACGGCCACTGGCGCCTGGCCCCCAAGGGCGCCGGCGCCTGTACGCGCCGTGCCTACCGGCCGGGTTCGCTGGTCCTGGACACGGAGTGGGAGACCGACGAGGGCCACGTCCGGATCACCGACTTCATGCCGCAGCGCGACAAGGCACCCGATCTCGTCCGGATCGTCGAGGGGATCAGCGGCCGCGTCACCGTGCGCGGCACCCTGCGGCTGCGGTTCGACTACGGCAACGTCGTGCCGTGGGTGCGCCGCAGCGACGGGCACCGGGTGGCCGTGGCGGGCCCCGACTCGGCGTGGCTGCGCAGCGAACCCGAGGTGCACACCTGGGGCGAGTCCTTCGGCACCCACTCCGAGTTCACCGTCGAGGCGGGCGAGACGGTCGCCTTCGTCCTGACCTGGCACCCCTCGCACGAGCCGCGCCCGGACCTCGTCGACCCGCACGAGTCGCTGCGGCACAGCCTGGCGGACTGGCAGGCGTGGTCCGAGCGGTGCCACTACGAGGGCCCGCACCGCGACGCCGTGCTCCGCTCCCTGCTGACTCTCAAGGCGCTCACGTACGCGCCGACGGGCGGCATGGTCGCCGCGCCCACCACCTCGCTGCCGGAGGAGATCGGCGGTGTACGGAACTGGGACTACCGCTACTGCTGGCTGCGCGACTCCACGCTCACCCTGAACGCGCTGGTCTCGGCCGGATATCTGGACGAGGCCGAGGCCTGGCGCGACTGGCTGCTGCGGGCGGCCGCCGGCGACCCGGCGAAGCTGCAGATCATGTACGGCCTGTCGGGCGAGCGGCGGCTGCCCGAGCAGGAGCTGTCCTGGCTGGACGGGTTCCGTGACTCGCGTCCCGTACGCAGCGGGAACGACGCCGTGCACCAGTTGCAGCTCGATGTGTACGGCGAGGTCGTCGACTCGCTGGCGCTGGCCCGCCGCGCGGGACTGCCCGACCAGCCCCACGCCTGGCGGCTGCAACTGGCGCTCCTGGACTTCCTGCACGACGCGTGGCGCGAGCCCGACGAGGGGTTGTGGGAGGTGCGCGGGCCGCGCCGTCACTTCGTGCACTCGAAGGTCATGGCGTGGGTCGCCGCCGACCGCACCGTGCGCGCCCTGGAGGACGACCCGCGACTGCCCGGCGATCCCGACCGGCTGCGCAAGCTGCGCGACGCCATCCACCAGGACGTGTGCGAGCACGGCTACGACACCGAACGGGGCACCTTCACCCAGTACTACGGCTCCACGGAGCTGGACGCGGCGACGCTGCTCATCCCCCGCGTGGGCTTTCTGCCGGCGGACGACCCGCGCGTGATCGGCACCGTCGACGCGGTGCGCGACGAACTGGGGGCGGACGGCTTCGTCCGCCGCTACACCCTCGACCACCACACCGTCGACGGCCTGCCGGGGCAGGAGGGCACCTTCCTCGTCTGCTCGTTCTGGCTGGCGGACGCGCTGCACATGACGGGGCGCACGAAGGAGGCGCGCGAGCTGTTCGAGCGGCTGGTGGCGCTCCGCAACGACGTGGGGCTGCTCGCCGAGGAGTACGACCCCGAGGCGGGTCACCTGCTCGGCAACTTCCCGCAGGCGTTCAGCCACATCGGCCTGGTGACCACCGCGCTGACCCTGTTCGGCGGCGCCGGGAGCGGAGAGGCAGGATAGGAGCCATGGATCTTGGACTGAAGGACCGTGTCTACGTAGTCACCGGCGCCACCCGTGGCCTCGGCAACGCCGCCGCGCGTGAGCTCGTCGCCGACGGCGCGAAGGTCGTCATCACCGGACGGGACGAGCAGAAGGTCAAGGACGCGGCGGCGGCGCTCGGCCCGAACGCGCTGGGGGTCGCCGCCGACAACGCCGATCCGCAGGTCGCGGAGCGGCTGATCGGCGCCGCGCGCGAGCAGTTCGGCGGGTTCGACGGGATTCTGGTCAGCGTGGGCGGGCCCGCGCCCGGGTTCGTCGCGGACAACACGGACGAGCAGTGGCAGACCGCGTTCGAGTCGGTGTTCCTCGGCGCGGTGCGGCTCGCGCGGGCGGCGGCGGCCGAGCTCGGCGAGGGCGGTGTCATCGGGTTCGTGCTCTCCGGCTCCGTGCACGAGCCGATCCCGGGGCTGACCATCTCGAACGGGCTGCGGCCCGGTCTCGCCGGGTTCGCCAAGTCCCTCGCGGACGAGCTGGGGCCGCGCGGGATCCGGGTCGTGGGGCTGCTTCCGGCGCGCATCGACACGGATCGCGTCCGCGAGCTGGACGGGATGTCGGCGGATCCGGAGGCGACCCGGAAGGCCAACGAGTCGCGGATTCCGCTGCGGCGGTACGGGACCCCGGACGAGTTCGGCAAGGCCGCCGCGTTCTTCCTGTCCCCCGCGGCCTCGTATCTGACCGGGGTCATGCTGCCCGTCGACGGTGGGTACCGGCACGGGTTCTGACCGGTCTCGTTCCTGGGCACGGGGCTGTGCCCCGTCGATCGCCCTTCGGGCTCGTCCTCGAACGCCGGACGGGCTGATGGCCACGAGCCCGAAGGGAGCGGTCAGCTCACCCGCTCGGCGCGGTGCTTGACCGCCTTCAGACGGACCTCCGCCGGCAGCGCCGCCAGGCCCGCCGAGTCCCTCGCCTGCGCCAGCGACTCCTCGCCGAGCAGGTGCAGGGCCCGGCCGGGGGCGGCGTGCGGTTCCAGGGTGAGGCCGACGCGGGCCTGCGGTGTCGAGCGGCGGCCGGTCAGGACGACGCCCGCCCGGTCCACTCCGTCCAGCGACTCGGCGCCGCTGACCAGCACGCTCTCCAGGGCCCGGCCGCGCAGCAGCGCGCCCTCGCCGTCCCCGGTGTCGACGAGCACCTCGGTGAGCCGGCGGCGCCGGAACTGCGCCACCAGCCACCACAGCGCGAGCAGCACGACGACGCCGAGCACGGCGATCACCGTCGGCCACCACCAGCCCTCGTCGCGCCAGCGGTCCCGGTCGGCGACGCTGAGCAGGACGTCCTTGCGGCCGTCGTGGATCCACCAGGACGGCGGCTTCGCGCCGAGGCCGACGGCGAGCACCGAGCCGCCGCCGAGCAGCAGGACGAGGCCGAGCAGACCGAGCAGGATCCGGTTCACGGTTCTGAGCACGCCACTCATCCCTTCCTGCCGGGGCGCGCCACGTGCACCGAGAGCCCGGGCGCGCTGCCGAGCCCCAGCTCTCTGATGCCGTCGCCCAGCGAGGCGTCGAGGTCGGCCCGTACGTCGTCGAGTTCACGGAAGTGCGAGACCGCCCGGACATCCACTTTGGACCGCTTCATCCGGACGCGTACGGACTGCACGCCCGATACCTCCATGGCCCGGTCGCGCAGCACCATGGCGGCGGCGTCCCGGTGCAGTCCGGCCCGTACGTCGGGATGGGTGCGGCGCATCGGCAGGACTCCGCGCAGCCCGGGGGTCACCGCGAGGACGAGGAGCCAGAGGCCGAGCGCGGCGGCGACGCCCGCGCCGACCAGGACGGCGGTGTCGTCCAGCGGCCGCTCGGCGAGCTCGCGGGCCAGGGTGCGCCGCCACTGCATGGCGGGACGGCCGGCCCGTACCGCCGCGATGTCGTAGAGCAGGACGCCGAGGCCGCCGAGGAGCACGAGCGCGGCCAGCGCCGACGGGACGCGGCGGGCCGACCAGAACCGGCCGGGTTTCTCGTCGCCCTCCAGGGTCGGGTGCGGTGCGTAGGCCGCCGCGGACGCCGACTGGTCGCCGAGGTCCGCGCCGGCCCGCTCGACGACGGGCAGTTGCTGGGTGGGGTCGCTCACCGGATCCTCCCCCGGTCCGTTCCGCGCGTCTGTGCCGAGTGCAGCCGTTCCACCTGGACGGCCACCTCCGGCACCTCCATTCCCGCCAACGCCCTTACCCGTTCGGTGACTTGTCGACGCACGGCACCGCACTGCGCGCCGATGTCGGACGGGTAGTCCAGTTCCAGGCTGATGCGGACGCGGGCCGTCTCGTGGTGCACGCTCACGGTGGCGTGCGGCGGCGCCCCGTCGTCCGGGACGGCGTCCAGTGCCTCACGTGCCGCGTACGCGGCGATCTTCGCGACGACCCGGTCGGCGATCCGGGTCGCGCCGCGCTCCGCGGGCGCGACCTGTGTCGCCACGGGTCACCGCCGCCGGTCGCCGCGCGTACGGAAGAACTCGCCGGGTTCCAGGTCCCCTTCGAGGAACCGGCCGGCGACGAAGCCGATGGCGCCGAGCGCCGCCACCAGCAGAAAGGCCCCGAAGCCGCCGAAATATCCGGCGAAACCGAGAGCCATGCCGGCGATCATGCCGATCACGGCCAGATTCATCGTGCGTTCCTCCTACGTGACCTGGTTGCGGACCCGGATGTCATTGGAGCCGTGACTCCGGCTCTTCGTCCTCCTCGTCCGGCAGCTTCACGTCGCTGACGGCGATGTTCACCTCGACGACCTCGAGGCCGGTCATGCGCTCGACGGCTGCGATGACGTTCTCCCGCACGTCGCGCGCGGTGTCCGCGATCGACACGCCGTACTCGACGACGATCTCCAGGTCGAGGGCGGTCTGCACCTCGCCGACCTCGGCCTTCACGCCGCGCGACACGGACTTGGTGCCGCCGGGGACCCGGTCGCGCACCGCGCCGAAGGTCCGCGACAGGCCGCTGCCCATCGCGTGGACGCCGACGACGTCGCGCGCCGCGAGTCCGGCGATCTTCTCCACGACGCCGTCGGCGATGGTGGTCCGTCCCCTGCTCGCGGGGTCGCCACCGCCCCGCTTGGTCACGCTGGTCTTGCCTGCGGGGGCCGCGGGCGTCTCGCCCGGCTTCTGCGCGGTGTCGCTCATCGGGCCATCCCCTCTGTGAGGTGATCTAGGTCAAGTGCTGCCTTCTTTTGCCCACATTAAGTGCGGTTACCCGGACCCGCGCCCGGGATGGGGCAGCCTGGGGCGATGACGGTAGACCGATGGGCACAGGCGGTACGGCAACAGCTAGGCATCGGCAGGTTGCTGCCGTTGGGCGGACCGGGTGACGGGGCGTGGATCGCGGAGCCGGCGGCGCAGGGAGTGCTGCGGCGGGCTGCGGTCGAGGTGCGGGGCGTGCGGCTCGGTTCCGTACGCCTGTCGCCGGCCGATCCCGACGGGACGTACGAGGCGGCGGTGCCTGCCCCGCCGAGCGCGCTGCCGCCGGGGCCGCTGCGGATCGTGGCCCAGTGCGCGGCGACGTCCGACGAGCCGCTGCCGCTGGCCGCCGGCCGGCTGCGCGAGGCGCTCTCGCAGGCGGCGAAGGGACGTCTGGGCCTGCTGGTGACGGAGGTGGATCTCCAGGTCACGGCGTTGCTGGACGCCGATCCGGAGACGGAAGCGGCCCCGGCGGAGCCGGAGGCCGCGGCGAAGCCGACGTCGCTGTCCGGCGACGAGGGGCGCGTGGCGCAGGCGGCGCTCGACGTGCCCGGGGTGCTCCGGCTGACGGGCGTGCTGGGCGGCATGGGCCGTGCGGTCCACATCGAGGAGCAGGCGGGAGCCGCGTCGCTGCCGCGGCGTCATGTACGGGTGGAGCTGGCGGTGTCCGCCGGGGCCCGCGCCCTCGATGTGGCGCGGGCCGTCCGGCAGGCCGTGTCGGCGGCGCTGCCGGACGCGCCGACCGTCGCGGCGCTGGTCACGCACATCGCGCCGGCCGAGCGGCAGGAGTAGGTCAGTCGCCGAGGCCGGCCAGGTCCCGCAGCCGCCGGCCCTGCGCGGCACGCTCGGCCGTGCGCTGCTCGTCCAGCGTGCGGCCGCTCACGCCCTGCAGCAGCGCCTTGGTCTCGATCACGGCGTCCCGCGGGGCGGCGAGCAGCGCGCCGACCAGATCCTGTACGGCGGCGTCCACCTGGTCCGCGGGCACGGCGACATTGGCCAGGCCGCTGGCCACGGCCTCGTCGGCGTGGACGTAGCGTCCGGTGACACAGATCTCCAGAGCCCGCGCGTACCCGACCAGCGAGACGAGCGGGTGCGTGCCCGTGAGATCCGGTACGAGACCGAGGCTGGTCTCGCGCATGGAGAACTGCACGTCGTCGGCGACGACGCGCAGGTCGCAGGAGAGGGCGAGCTGGAATCCGGCTCCGATCGCATGGCCCTGGACAGCGGCGACGGACAGGATGTCGCTGCGCCGCAGCCAGGTGAAAGCGTCCTGGTACTCGGCGATCGTGGCGTCGAGGAACTCCTCGCCGCCGCGTGCCATGTCGATGAAGGACGGCTCGCCGTCGAAACCCTCGGGCGTGAACGCCTGACGGTCCAGGCCGGCGGAGAAGGACTTGCCCTCACCGCGCACCACGACGACCCGCACGGACCCCGGCAGGGCACGCCCGGCTGCGGTCAACGCCCGCCACAGAGCGGGAGATTGGGCGTTGCGCTTGTCCGGGTTGGCCAGGGTCACCGTGGCGATCGCGTCGTCGACGGTGAGCCGCACCCCGTCCTGGTCGAGCAGCGGTGCGAGCTTGGTCATCTGGGCCTCCGAGTCTGCGCGGTCATAAGTGACTGCACAGTAACCACCCGGCCGATCAGCCGACCGACCGGGTGGTCACCAAAGGAACCAGTGAGCCGAACGAGTCCTTGCTGACCCGCGAGAGCAGGCCGGTCGCGTCAGTTCGCCGCGGCCTTCTTGCCTCGCGTGGCCCCGCCGCGACCTCGCAGCGTGACCCCGGATTCGCTCAGCATCCGGTGCACGAAGCCATACGAGCGGCCGGTCTCCTCGGCCAGTGCTCGGATGCTCGCACCGGAGTCGTACTTCTTCTTCAGGTCTGCCGCGAGCTTGTCGCGCGCGGCGCCGGTTACCCGGCTGCCCTTCTTCAGAGTCTCGGCCACCCGTGCCTCCTCATGGGAAGTGCGCTCTGGAATTCCCATGATCACCCCTTGCGGCGTTCCTGGCCACCCATTCGGCAAGGTCCGTAGCCGCCCAATTCCGGAACGGAAGGCGATCCACACGAGTGGAATTCATGGTTCCGGACCCCTTCCACGGTGTCCGGAACCACCCGTACCGAAGAACCGGCAGGTCAGCGACATCCCAAGCGCCGCAAGGGCTCCGAGTCCCAGACGGCGGGAAAATCCGTGTAGGACGCACCGCAGTACGAGGCGATCTCACTCAGATGAAGGATCACGGATCGGCCGAATGATCCATATGGAGTGGATCAGTCATTCGATCACGCCGCGCCGACGGGTGCGAAGCGCGTCAGGCGAGGGCGACGAGGTCCGCGTAGCCCTGGCCCCAGAGGTCCTCGACACCGTCCGGGAGCAGGATGATGCGCTCCGGCTGGAGCGCCTCGACGGCGCCCTCGTCGTGCGTGACGAGGACGACCGCGCCCTTGTAGGTGCGCAGCGCGCCGAGGATCTCCTCGCGGCTGGCGGGGTCGAGGTTGTTCGTGGGCTCGTCGAGGAGCAGCACGTTGGCCGCCGAGACCACGAGGGTCGCCAGGGCCAGACGGGTCTTCTCGCCGCCGGAGAGGACCCCGGCCGGCTTGTCGACGTCGTCGCCGGAGAACAGGAACGAGCCGAGCACCTTGCGGACCTCGACGAGATCGAGGTCGGGGGCCGAGGAGCGCATGTTCTCCAGGACCGAGCGCTCGGGGTCGAGGGTCTCGTGCTCCTGCGCGTAGTAGCCGAGCTTGAGGCCGTGGCCCTCGACGACCTGGCCGGTGTCGGGCTTCTCGGTGCCGGCGAGGAGACGGAGCAGGGTGGTCTTGCCCGCGCCGTTGAGGCCGAGGATGACGACGCGGGAGCCCTTGTCGATGGCCAGGTCGACGTCGGTGAAGATCTCCAGGGAGCCGTACGACTTCGACAGGCCCTCGGCCATCAGCGGCGTCTTGCCGCAGGGCGCGGGCTCGGGGAAGCGGAGCTTGGCGACCTTGTCGGACTGGCGGACGGCCTCCAGGCCGGCGAGCAGCTTGTCGGCGCGCTTGGCCATGTTCTGCGCGGCGACCGTCTTGGTGGCCTTGGCGCGCATCTTGTCGGCCTGCGCGTTCAGGGAGGCGGCCTTCTTCTCGGCGTTCTGCCGCTCGCGCTTGCGGCGCTTCTCGTCGGCCTCGCGCTGCTGCTGGTAGAGCTTCCAGCCCATGTTGTAGACGTCGATCTGGGAGCGGTTGGCGTCCAGGTAGAAGACCTTGTTGACGACCGTCTCGACCAGGTCGACGTCGTGGGAGATCACGATGAAGCCGCCGCTGTACGTCTTGAGGTAGTCGCGCAGCCAGACGATCGAGTCCGCGTCCAGGTGGTTGGTGGGCTCGTCGAGGAGCAGCGTGTCCGCGTCCGAGAAGAGGATGCGGGCCAGCTCGATACGGCGCCGCTGACCACCGGAGAGCGTGTGCAGGGGCTGGCCGAGCACGCGGTCCGGGAGGTTGAGCGCGGCGGCGATGGTGGCGGCCTCGGCCTCGGCGGCGTACCCGCCCTTGGTGAGGAACTCCGTCTCCTGGCGCTCGTACTGCTTGAGGGCCTTGGCCTGGGTGGCGCCGGAGCCGGTCGCGATCCGCTGCTCGTTCTCGCGCATCTTGCGCATCAGGACGTCGAGGCCGCGGGCGGACAGGATGCGGTCGCGGGCCAGGACGTCGAGGTCGCCGGTGCGCGGGTCCTGCGGGAGATAGCCGACCTCGCCGGAGCGGGAGATGGTCCCGCCGGCCGGGATGCCCTCACCGGCGAGGCACTTGGTGAGGGTGGTCTTGCCCGCGCCGTTGCGGCCGACGAGGCCGATGCGGTCGCCCTTGGCGACACGGAAGGTGGCGTTCTCGATGAGGATGCGGGCGCCGGCGCGCAGTTCGATACCGGATGCGGTGATCACGGGAGTGCTCCAGGACAGGGTTAACGGCTGGTTGACAAGGCGAGGGCCGGTCGGCGCCGCTAAACCACCCAGAGAAGAAACGTCATGCGAGCCAGTTTAACGGTGGGATGCAAGCGGATTTCCCGGGGCTTCGGACCGGCTCCGGCCGGGCAGCTCGTTGCCCAGGGGCGTGCGGCGGGGAACGATCCTGCCGAGGCTGTCGACGGCCACGATCCGCTCGCTCCAGGCGACCTTGTCGTCCGCGCAGGGCTGGGCGATCAGCAGGGCGGTCCGGCGCCGCAGGTGGGCGGCCGGCGCGAAGACGCAGCCCGCGCGCGCGGGCAGCACCCAGCGCAGGTCGCCGTCCGCGGTGCGGTACGCGGCGATGCGCCGCGGCGTGACGACGGCGAGCATCCGGACCTCGGGGTCGAGCGGCTGCAGGACCCCGGCGCCGCCGCGCGCTCCCGGCGTGCGCAGCCAGGCCGCGGCGTCCGGGATCGCCCGGTGCCAGCGCACGGACCGGCCCCCGGCGCTCTCGGTGTCGGTGACCATGCCGTCGCTCCACAGCGCGAACGCCTGGCCGGGCGCGGCCAGCACGGCGAGCGGGCGGCGCCCTTCGCGGGTGTGCCGCCAGCGCACGGCGGTGTCGTACGCCTCGACCGCCGCGCCTCGCGTCCGCAGCCGGGGAGCGCTCTCACCGGGATCCGCGGCCACGCGCGCGTAGCGGGTGAGGTGGTCCCCGTAGGGGGCGGGGCGGGCCTGGTGGGCGGCGGTGATCAGGGGCAGCGCGAGGAGGGCGGCGGCGAGCGCCAGGAGGAGGCCCGGGCGCGGGCGGCGGGGCGTGGGCTCCGGGGGCGGCAGCGGCGGCCGGACGGTCTGCCGCGCGGGGCCTGCCTCTGTCGTCACGTCGAGCGGTACGACCGCCATCACACGCCCCCCTACCTCACCATCAGCCACGGAACAGGCGCAGAGCGTAGTCGTGGGGTGAGGCGGCGGGGTCCGCGGGCGGAGGCGACACGGCGGCCGCGAGGGCGCCTGTCCCCCGTTCGGACGCCGGATCAGGGCCCGGCGACGGGGTGTGTCACAGGATGAAGTGGTCGATTCCTCCTCCGGACTTCGGCTCTCGGCGACTAGGCGGTGCGGGCATGCAGTTCGACGACGACGCCAATCTGGACACGTCTGAGGTCCAGGACGTGCGCGGCAGCCGGGTCCCCGGCGGGAAGGCGACGATCGGCGGCGGTCTCGCCGGGCTGATCGCGCTGTTCTTCGGACTCTTCTTCGGCACGAACGAGTTCGGGCTCTCGTCGGACGACACCGGCACCCCGGCCACGACGGTCTCCAGCGCCGCGCAGGTGCAGCAGCACTGCCGTACGGGACAGGACGCGAACGCCAAGGACGACTGCCGCATCGTGGCGGTGGTCAACAGCGTGCAGGACTACTGGCGCCCGGAGTTCCAGCGCCGGCAGGGCCGCTACACCGACGCGTCCACCGTGTTCTTCACCAACCGGGTGCCCACCGCCTGCGGCCAGGCGACCTCGGCGGTCGGGCCGTTCTACTGCCCCGGCGACCGGAAGGTCTATCTGGACCTGGGGTTCTTCGACGAGCTGCGCACCAAGTTCGGTTCGAGCGGCGGTCCCTTCGCGCAGGCGTACGTCGTGGCCCACGAGTACGGGCACCACGTGCAGAACCTGATGGGCACCCTGAAGCGGTCGCAGGACGGGCGCACGGGCGAGAACAGCAACGCGGTCAAGGTCGAGCTGCAGGCGGACTGCTACGCGGGCGTGTGGGCCCGCCACGCGACGACGACGCCCGACGACAAGACCGGCAAGCCGCTCATCACGAGCCTGACCGACGCCGACATCCGGGACGGTCTGGACGCGGCCGCCGCGGTCGGCGACGACCGGATCCAGGAGAAGTTCCAGGGCCGGGTGACGCCCGAGTCGTGGACGCACGGCTCGGCCCAGCAGCGCCAGCAGTGGTTCTACCAGGGCTTCAAGAGCGGCGACATGGCGCAGTGCAACACCTTCCGGTGAGCCCCGCGGGGCGTCACGCCCCGCCCGTGTGGACCTGGAACGCGGCCCGGCGCACCGCCTTCGCGAGCGCCGGGTCGGGGTGCGCGGCGGCCAGGGCGACCAGGACCTGGACGGTGCGCGGGTGGCCGACGGCGCGGACCTCCTCGATCAGCGCGGGCACGGTCGGCTGCACCGCGGCCTCCAAGTGCCGTACGAGCAGGGGGGCTTCGCCGTGGTCGGCGACCGCCGCGGCCGTGTCGACCCACAGCCAGGTGGCCTCTTCGCGGGTGAGCACGGTGTGCACGTCCTCGGGGTCGGCGCCCTCGTACTCGGCGAGCCACAGCAGGGCGTAGGCGCGCAGCCCCGGCTCGTCGGCGGCGCGGCGCACCTCGGGCTCGGCCGGCGCCCCGACGACGCGCAGCGCCTCGAAGGCGAGGCCGCGCAGCAGGGCGTCCTCGCCCCGGGCGGCGTCGAGGAGTTCGACGACGGCGCTGCCGGTGTCGCGGGCGGCGAGCCAGGCGCGGTACTCGGAGCGGGCCGCGTTCGGGCGCAGGCGGGCGCAGCCGCGCAGCATGTCCTCGGCGGACACCTCGATGTTCCCGGCCGGGGACTGGGCGGCGACGCAGATCTGCTCCAGCTTGACCCAGACCGCCCAACTGCCCAGCGGGGTGAGGACGGCGTGCCCGTCGGCGTACGTCAGCGCGCCGACGGAGGCGAGTCCCGCGAGGGCCCAGTCGAGCAGGGGCAGCAGCGGGGTGTCCTCCGGCGGGACCGGCTCGGGCTGCGGCCCGTAGGGGATCTCGCAGCGCTCGGTGCGCAGTTCGACGACGCGCTGGTCGAGCAGGTCGAGGAGCTGGGCGGCCGGGACAGGGCCCGCCATCAGCTGGCAGAAGGAGAGCAACTGCGGTACGGCCTCGACGACTTCGGCCACCGCGGCGGGCTCCAGGGAGTCCGGCGCCGGGTGGACCAGCGACCAGGCGTCGAACAGGGCGACCCAGCCGCGCAGCACGGCGGTGTCGTCGCGGTCCCAGGCCCGCAGCCGCCAGCCGGGCCGGGCGATGTCGCCGTGCACCTCGACGAGGCCGGCGAGGCGTGCGGTGTCCCAGTCGGCGCGGACCTGGCCGACGGTGAGGCCGAGGTCGTCGGCGGCGCGGCGCGCGGTGGCGTCCGAGAGGGTGCCCTTGCCGTCGCGCGCGCCGGTGCCGTTCCCGGGGCTCAGCGTGGCGTCCGCCCAGCGCGCCACGCGTACGGCGGCGGCCAGGCCCTGCCGGGCGGTGCGGGCGAGTTCGGCGGGGGGCGGGGTGCCCTCCGGGGGGCGCGGCGCGGGCCGCCGGACCGCTGCGCGTGGGGCGGCGGCGGCCAGGGGCTGGCGGCGCGGGCTGACGAGTCGGAGCCTGGAGTCGCGCGGGGTACGGGACGTCACTGGAGCAGTCTCCAGGGTGACCCCACGAATTCCCAAACGGGAGCTGTTGTTCGGGGTTCGGCTCGTGGTTCGTCAGGAGCCTTCCGCCGTCCGCCGCGTGCCGGGCGGGCGCCGGCGGGCGGTCACGTCGGCGGGGTCACATCAGTGGGGTCAGGAAGCGCCGCAGCGCCTCCTCGTAGCCCTTGCGGTCCGCGTTCCACATCGCGTTGTGCGGGGCGTCGTCGACCGTGTGCAGGGTGACCAGGTCGGGCCGGCGGTCGGCCAGCCGACGGGAGAGGGCCCAGGGGGCCACCTCGTCGGCGGGGCCGTGCAGGACGAGCGTGGGGACCTTGAGGGCGGCCGGGTCGGCGGTCTCGGCGAGGCGGTCGCCGCTCAGGCCCGTGCGGCCCTGCGCGGCCCGGACCGCGAGCGGGAGCAGCGGGCCCGGCGTGCGCCGGGCGCCGGCCAGGGCGCGCAGCGTCGCCTCCCAGCTGAGCACCGGGGAGTCGAGGACCAGGCCTCTGACGCGGTCGCGCAGCGCCGAGTGGGCGGCGGCGTGCAGGGCCATGGTGGCGCCGGTGGACCAGCCGTGCAGGATGACGTGCCGGGCTCCGTAGCGCACGGCGTAGCGGATCGCGGCGTCCAGGTCGCGCCACTCCGTCTCGCCGAGGTGGCCGAGCCCGTCCGGCGAGCGGGGCGCGCCGAGGTCGCCGCGGTAGGCGAGGTCGAGCACCGGGAAGCGGTGGTGGTGCAGGAACTCCATGAGGTTCATGGGGTGTTCGCGGGTGGTGCCGAGGCCGTGCACCGTGATGACCCAGGTGTCGCGGACGCCGGGCACGAACCAGGCGGGCAGTGCGCCGAGTTCGCCGGGAATGTCGATGTCGGCGTGGTCGAGGCCGAGCGCGGACTTGGGGTCGCCGATGTGCACCTGCGGGGTGAGCCAGACCTTCGCGCCGGGTCCGAGGGTGCCGTGGGTGACGCGCTCCAGGCGGCGTACGACGGTGTCCGCGGCGTGCGGCGCCGACTCGATGACGGGCCCGACGACCGCGTGGCAGCCGTCGCCCGCGAGTCCGTACGTGCCCGGGCGCAGTGAGGCCAGGTCGCGGGTGAGGGTGATCTGGCCCGCCGCGGTGGCGTGGACGGTGAGCCGGGGCTCGGTGGGCAGGGGGCGTCCCGCGGGCGCCTTGAGCGCGGCGTCGCTGGCCAGACGGCCGGCGGCGATCGCGGCGGCGGAGGCCCCGAGCACGGCGGTGACGGCAGCGGCCGTCGCTTTGGCGGTACGCACCCGTCCAGTGTCGGCTGGCGGGCCCGCCCCGGCCAGTGGGACGGCGGGCGGGGGTGACGTCCGTCGGCCTCCGTGCCGGGTGGGGCCGGGTTTTCCCGCGCGAGGGCGGACTATCCCTGGGCGGGCCGCTGCCCGTACCCGCTGAGCCGCTCCCCCGCCTCGCGCAGCTGTTCGTCGCTGAGGAGGGACGGGGTGCGGCCGGGGACGGAGTGGGCGGTGAGCCAGAGGCGGCACATCCACTCCAGTTGCGCGGTGCGGTCGTAGGCGCGGTCGAGACTGTCTCCGTATGTGAGGGTGCCGTGGTTCTGCAGGAGGCACCCGGTGCGGCCGGTCAGGGCGGCGAGCATGTTCTCGGCCAACTCTTCGGTGCCGTACGTCGCGTAGGGGGCGACACGCACGGGACCGCCGAGGGCCGCCGTCATGTAGTGGACGGACGGGAGTTCGGGCACGAGCGTGGAGACGGCGGTCGCGTGCACGGCATGGGTGTGCACGACGGCCCGTGCGTCGGTGTGCCGGTAGACCGCGAGGTGCATCGGAAGTTCGCTGGTGGGGACGAGCGTGCCGGTGTGCTGCGTGCCGTCGAGGCCGACGGCGACGAGGTCGTGCGGCGTGAGGCGGTCGTAGGGGACGCCGCTCGGGGTGACCAGAACGCGGCTGTCGCCGCCCTCGCCGACGCGTACCGAGACGTTGCCCGACGTCCCGACGACCAGCCCGTCGGCCACCGTCCTGCGGGCCGTCGCCACCAGCTCTTCCCACGCCTGCTCGAGTTCCGCCATGGCGCGCATCCTGCCAGCCGCGCCGCCGCGGCGGGGTCCGCGCAGATTAGCCCGGAGGTGGGGCGTCCGTAAGGCCGCGTTTGGGCAGGGATGCCCCGCAGATGACGATTGGCTGGGGTTCGACGGGCAAGACGGGATCATCCGGTAATCTCTGGGAGATTTGTCATGCACGTCGCCATCCGGGGGGAAATATGGCTCGTGACCACAAACCGTCCCGTCACCGTGTCCGCATCGTCGCGGCGACTTCGGTGGCGGCTCTGACACTGGGGGGAACCGCACTCGCCGAGCTGCCCGCACACGCCGCCGCCGGGCCGAGGGGGCACGACGTCTCGTCGCACCAGAAGCACGTCAACTGGCGGAAGGCGAAGAACGAAGGGGCCCGGTTCGCCTACGTCAAGGCGACCGAGTCGACCACCTACAAGAATCCCTACTTCACACAGCAGTACAACGGCGCCCGCAACGCCGGCATCGTCCGGGGCGCCTACCACTTCGCCCTGCCCGACGAGTCGTCGGGCCGGACGCAGGCCGCGTACTTCGTGCGCAACGGCGGGGCCTGGTCGCGGGACGGATGGACGCTGCCGCCCGCGCTCGACATCGAGTACAACCCGTACAGCAAGAAGAAGTGCTACGGCATGAGCAAGGCGCGACTGGTCGCCTGGGTCGCGTCCTTCAGCGACGAGATCAAGCGCAGCACCGGGCGCCGCCCGGTGATCTACACCAACTACCACTGGTGGAAGAGGTGCACCGGCAACAGCGGTGCCTTCGCCGCCAACCACGCCCTGTGGCTCGCGCGCTACGACGCGAGCTGGGGCACGCTGCCCGCCGGGTGGTCCTACTGGACGTTCTGGCAGTACGACAACCACGGCAGCCTGCCGGGTGACCAGAATCTCTTCAACGGCTCGATGGCCCAGTTGAAGAGGTTCGCCCAGGGGTAGTCGGGGCAGGGTCGAAAGTCCCGCGGAACCCTTGATTCCGGGGCTGCGACGAGGTCGATACGGAATCCGCGCCGCCGTCCCGTGCCAAGCGGAGCGGCGGCGCTCCGGATCGGGTCACCACAAAGCCCGACCCAGTTCATCTTCCGTTCACCCGGCTTGCCTACGTTCACCGTGCCACTGACGTCCGAACGAAGCCTGGGTAAATGGAACACATCACGCTGCTCCTTGCGATCGTGATCGTTACCGCGCTGGTCTTTGATTTCACCAACGGTTTCCACGACACCGCCAACGCGATGGCGACGACCATCTCGACAGGCGCCCTCAAGCCGAAGACGGCGGTGGCCATGTCCGCCGTGCTGAACCTGGTCGGAGCGTTTCTCTCCGTCGAGGTCGCGAAGACCATCTCCGGCGGCATCATCAACGAGGACGGCCTCAAGACCGAGGTCATATTCGCGGCGCTCGTCGGCGCCATCCTCTGGAACCTGCTGACCTGGCTGGTCGGCCTGCCGTCCAGCTCCTCGCACGCACTGTTCGGCGGCCTCATCGGCGCCGCGGTCATGTCGATGGGCTGGTCGTCGGTGAACGGCGGCACCGTCGTCACCAAGGTGCTGCTGCCCGCGGTCGCCGCGCCGATCGTCGCCGGCCTCGCCGCGATGCTCGCCACGCGCCTGACCTACCGCATCAGCAAGCACACCGACGAGAAGGCCACCTCCAAGGGCTACCGCGCCGGGCAGATCGCCTCGGCCGGCCTCGTCTCCCTCGCGCACGGCACGAACGACGCCCAGAAGACGATGGGCATCATCACCCTCGCCCTGATCACCGGCGGCGTGCTCGCGCCGGACGCCGACCCGCCGCTGTGGGTCATCGTGTCGGCCGGTCTGGCCATCGCGATGGGCACGTACCTGGGCGGCTGGCGGATCATCCGCACCATGGGCAAGGGCCTGACCGATCTGGCGCCGCAGCAGGGCTTCGCCGCGCAGACGTCCGCCGCGACGGCGATCCTCGCCTCCTCGCACATCGGCTTCTCGCTCTCCACCACCCAGGTCTGCTCCGGCGCCGTCATGGGCTCCGGTCTCGGCCGCAAGGGCGGTGTCGTCCGCTGGTCGACCGCCACCCGGATGTTCGTCGCGTGGGGTCTGACCCTGCCGGCCGCGGGTCTGGTCGGCGCGGGCGCCGAGTTCCTCACCAAGCAGGGCCCGTGGGGCATCGGCCTCACCGCCGCTCTCCTGGTCGGCGGCTCCGCGGTCATCTGGAAGCTGTCCCGCCGCGACTCCGTCGACCACACGAACGTCACCGACGACGCGATCGACTCCACCGAGGAGCCCGCGGGCGTCGTGACCACGGCCATCGCCGCGGTCACCCCGCCGCCGATCGGCGCGGTCGCGGAGGCCGGGGCGTCGGCCGACATCAAGTCCACGATCCCCGCTCCGGCTCCCGCCGTGGCCGACCCCGCGCGCCCCGCCGGCGCCACGCTGTAAGGAAGCAGGACCAGCTATGAAGATCGACTGGGCGGCTCTCGGCTCCGTCTTCGGGGTCAGCCTCGTGGTCACCGTGGCCCTGGTGGGCCTGTTCACCCTCGGCATCGTCGGCCTCTCCAAGCGGGAGTCGGCGGCGCGGCAGGGCGGTTCGGCGACGGTTGCCACGTCCGGCGCGTACCTGTGCTTCGCGCTGTGCGCGGCGGCCGTGGCGTACGGGATCTTTCTGATCGTGGCCTGACGACACGCCTGTGCCGCGTTCACCTTCTGAACGCGACAGAGGCCCAGCAGCACCCGAGCGGGGTGCGGGACGTACGGCGTCCCGCACCCCGCTTTCACGTTCGACTTGTCACCGGAACGGGTGTGACGCTGCCAAATGTCGCGACCCTGCGAGGACGGCCCATCGAGCCCTGTTCTCCAGGCCACAGCGGACATGCCATATGGCAGACTGACATGAGCCACCCCGCCAGCACTCCATCCGCCACCAGCCATTCGCCACCAGCTGTCTGCTAGCTTCCGTTCACTATTTGGCTAGCTCTCACCTGGTGCATCGAGACCTGGCACACGGTCGGCAAGGAGACAGAGATGATGGCCCGCGACATCGACCCCAGCCTCAATCGGCGCAGGCTGCGCATCGAACTGCGCAAGGCCCGTGAAGCAACCGGGCAGACGCAGACCGACGCGGCACAGGCGCTCGACTGGTCGTTGTCCAAGATCATGCGCATCGAGGCCGGGACGGTGAGCGTCTCGGTGACCGACCTCCGGGCCCTGCTCCAGCACTACGAGGTCAGGGACGAGCACCTGCGGAACGAACTGGAGGAGGCCGCGCGCGGGTCGCGCGGGCTGAGCTGGTGGACGCAGTACAACGACGTGCTCAACCCCGGCTTCCGCCAGTACCTGGGCTACGAGAGCGCCGCCGCGTCGATCCGCACGTACCACCCGATCGTGGTGCCCGGTCTGCTGCAGACCGAGGACTACGCGATGGCCATGCTGGCGCCGCACGTGGAGGAGGCCCGGGCGCGGCGGATCGTCGAGCTGCGGACCGAGCGGCAGGAGCGCGCCCTGGAGGGCGAGACCCCGCCCTGGACGTTCTTCATCCTGGACGAGGCGGCCCTGCACCGGCAGATCGGCGGTACGCGTGTGCTGCGCGGGCAGCTGCAGCACCTGCTCGACGTCGCGCAGCAGCCCCGGGTGTCGCTCCAGGTGCTGCCCTTCACGGCGGGCGCGCACTTCGCCACGCTCAACAGCTTCATCCTGCTCGGCTTCACGGACGACGACGACCTGCTGTACCGGGAGTCCGAGGGCAACCAGACGATCCGTGACGACCACGAACTGATCGTGCGACACCAGGAGTGCTTCGAATCGCTCCGCGAGATCGCGTACAGCGGCGACCTGGCCATCGATCTCATCAGCAAGACCAGGGACGGGCTCGACACCTCGTGAGGTGACAAGCGGGCCGAGCCCTGGAGAGCCCGTGTAGGAGGCGCACATGCCGGCCGCAGGCGACGAGTGGTGGTGGCGGCTCCTCGCGGCCGCCGGTCCCCGGCTCGACGGCACCGATGGTGGCGGTGATGCGCGTGGTGCGGCCGGTACGAACGCCCCGGCGGCCACGGGCACTCCGGACAGCGGGGAGCCGCCCGCCGGCCCGGACACCGCCTCCGACACCGTCGTCGGTGTCGTGGCACAGCTTCCCGGCGAGCGGCCGTCGTTCGGTGCCGTGGTCATCCACGTCGTGTCCAGCGACGACCTGACCCGGCGGGCCGGCTGGATGTACGCCCAGATCATGCTGGACAACCGTCGCCACACGAGACTTCTGCTGCTGGCCTCGTTGTCCGGCGGGCTGGTCCTGCTGGGCGGGCTGGCGGGGCTCGTGGTGCTGATCCAGGCGTGTGGCCTGACCTCGCCCTGGGCGGTGGGTTCGGTCGTCGCCGCGGCGTCGTCCCCGGTGACCGCGATCGCCTACGGTTTCGCCCGGCTCCTCCTGCGCTGTGCGGAGGCCATCCGGTCGCCGCTCAGCGCCGACGCCCCGCCGTCCGACCCCGATCCGTCACCGGATCCCGGTGCTGCGAGCCGCCCCTGACGCTCCGTAGTCCCGCGCGGAAGCCGGTCGCGGCGGCGAACAGCGCGGCGACCAACACCCAGACCACGACGCGGGCCTGGCCGGACGGGACCAGTGCGGCGGCCAGCGCCCCGACGACGCTCGCCGCAACGCCACAGGCCAGACAGAACACCACGAGGCCACGTGGGGAGACGACTCCGCGCGCGGTGCGGCTCACCGCCCCGTGCGCCCGCTGCCGCGCCTCGGTCATGTGGTGACCGGTCATCGCGCCCTCCTCCCCCCGCGGTGGACTCAGCGGTCGGTCCTGCCCGGACCGGACCCGCCCAGAGCCCTCAGGAACGCCTGCCACCGGATGCGCCGGAAGACCAGATCCGCCGTATCCCGGTTCCCGGAGTCACGGACTCGGACCTCGGTCTCACCGAGCGCCACTTCCACGCAGTCCCCGCTCAGACCCGAGTAACTGCTCTTGCGCCACGGCCCGGTGACCTGTTCCTGCCATGACCGAGCGTGCTCTCTCCCATGGGACACACCGGCCTCCTCCTGCTCGAGAGCCGGCGTCCCCCGTCATTGCACGCCCGCGTGCAGGCACCATAGCGCCGCCGGGGCGACCCGCCCAGGTGTCCCGGACGGATCCGCCTCACCACGTCGCCAAGGCGCCCTCAACCACTCGTGGACCGCTCTCCGTCTGCCGTCTTCCAGTCTAGGTAGGCCTGTTTTCGACCCATAGAGGAATTCCGGCCCAGTGAACGGGTCCCACGCGGCGCTGTGGACCTCCCCACACTCCCCTCTCCCAGGTCAACGGCAAGTTGACGCACCTTCGCGCACCGTGGTGGACTTCCCGGGCCATATACGGCAGCAGTCCGAGGAAGCCGGTGCGAATCCGGCGCGGTCCCGCCACTGTGAGCCCTTCTCCGGGAGGGCGAGCCAGGAACTCTCGCTGCCGGTCTCGTCGAACCAGGGCGTGGACACCCTGAGTGAGGACAACTACCGCCATGTTCGCCCTGCGCGGCGCGGCGCGGGCCGAGCGCGTCTTCGCGTGCGGTGCCGCCGCCGGACTCTTCGCCGATCTGCTGCTCGGGGACCCGCGTCGAGGGCATCCCGTCGCCGGATTCGGCCGGGCCGCCGGGGCCGTGGAGCGGGTGCTGTGGCGGGATCACCGCGGCTGGGGCGCCCTGCACACCGCCGTCTGCGTGGGCGGGGCCACCGCCGTGGGCGCCCTCGCCGCCCGTGCCGTACGCCGCTCCCCCGCCGCCTCCGTCGCGCTGACCGCCGCCGCCACCTGGGCCGTGGTCGGCGGGACCTCGCTCGGCCGGGAGGCGCGCGCCGTCGGGGCCGCGCTGGAGGCCGGGGACGTGGAGCTGGCCCGGGAGTTGCTGCCGCGGCTGTGCGGACGGGATCCGCAGGGGCTGGACGCCGACGGGATCGCGCGGGGCGTCGTCGAGTCCGTCGCCGAGAACACCTCCGACGCCGTCGTGGGCGCATTGGTGTGGGGCGCCGTGGGCGGCGTGCCCGGGCTGCTCGCCTTCCGTGCCGTGAACACGCTCGACGCCATGGTCGGGCACAAGTCCGTGAAGTACCGCCGGTTCGGCTGGGCCTCGGCCCGGCTGGACGACGTCGCCGGGTGGCCGGGGGCCCGGCTGACCGGTGCGCTCGCCGTGCTGGCCGGCGGGCGTCCGCGCGACGCCGCCCGGGCCTGGCGCGAGGACGCGGGGCGCCATCCCAGTCCCAACGCGGGGCCCGTCGAGGCCTCGTTCGCGGGGGCGCTCGGGGTGCGGCTCGGCGGGACGTTGGCGTACGGGGGCAGGGTCGAGCACCGGCCCGTGCTGAACGCGCGAGGGCGCGCGGTGCGGGTGTCGGACGTGGAGCGGGCCGCGCGGTTGTCGCGGCGGGTCAGTGTGATGGCGTGGGGAGTCTGTGTGGCCGGGCGGTTGTTGCGAGGGCGTCGATGAGCGGGCGGGGCGGCGGGCTGCTCGTCGCCGGGACCACGTCGGACGCCGGGAAGAGCGTCGTGACCGCTGGGATCTGCCGGTGGCTCGTGCGGCAGGGGGTGAAGGTCGCGCCGTTCAAGGGGCAGAACATGTCCCTGAACTCGTTCGTGACGCGCGACGGCGCCGAGATCGGCCGGGCGCAGGCCATGCAGGCGCAGGCCGCCCGGGTCGAGCCGAGCGCGCTGATGAATCCGGTGCTGCTCAAGCCGGGCAGCGACCGCAGCAGCCAGGTCGTGCTGATGGGCAAGCCGGTGGGCGAGATGAGCGCGCGGGGCTATCACGGGGCGCGGCAGGGCGCGTTGCTCGACACCGTGGTCGGATGCCTGGAGGAGTTGCGGGGCAGTCATGACGCCGTGATCTGTGAAGGGGCCGGGTCTCCGGCCGAGATCAATCTGCGGCGTACCGACATCGTGAACATGGGGATCGCGCGGGCCGCGCGGCTGCCCGTGCTGGTGGTCGGGGACATCGACCGCGGTGGCGTCTTCGCGTCGTTCTTCGGTACGACGGCGCTGCTCGCGCCGGAGGACCAGGAGCTGCTCGCCGGGTATCTGGTGAACAAGTTCCGGGGGGACGTCAGTCTGCTGGAGCCGGGGCTCGACATGCTCAAGTCCCTCACCGGCAGGGCCACTTACGGGGTGCTGCCGTTCCAGCACGGGCTCGGCATCGACGAGGAGGACGGGCTGCGGGTGTCCCTGCGGGGCGCCGTGCGCGAGTCCGTCGTGGCCCCGCCGGTCGGCGAGGACGTGCTGCGGGTCGCCGTGTGCGCGGTGCCGCTGATGTCGAACTTCACGGATGTCGACGCGCTGGCCGCCGAGCCGGGCGTCGTCGTGCGGTTCGTGGACCGGGCCGAGGAACTGGTCGACGCCGATCTGGTCGTCGTGCCCGGGACGCGCGGGACCGTGAAGGCGCTGGAGTGGCTGCGCGAGCGCGGCCTCGCGGACGCGCTGGCGCGGCGGGCCGCCGAGGGACGCCCGGTGCTCGGCATCTGCGGCGGGTTCCAGCTGCTCGGCGAGCGCATCGAGGACGACGTCGAGTCGCGGGCCGGTGTCGTGGCCGGGCTCGGACTGCTGCCCGTGCAGGTGCGGTTCGCGCGGGAGAAGACGCTGGCGCGGCCGGTGGGCGAGGCGCTCGGCGAGTACGTCGAGGGGTACGAGATCCATCACGGCGTCGCGGACGTCCTCGGCGGGGATGCCTTTCTGGACGGGTGCCGGGTGGGGGCCGTCTGGGGGACGCACTGGCACGGGTCGCTGGAGTCGGACGGGTTCCGGCGGGCGTTTTTGCGGGCGGTCGCGGACGCGGCCGGGCGGCGGTTCGTGCCGGCGCCGGACACGTCGTTCGCGGCGCTGCGGGAGGAGCAGCTCGACCGGCTCGGTGACCTGGTGGAGCGCTATGCCGATACGGAGGGGTTGTGGCGGTTGATCGAGTCCGGGGCGCCGGACGGGCTGCCGTTCGTACCGCCGGGGGCGCCCGCGTGAGCGTCCCGGTTCCTGGCCTGTTCAATTCTCTGGAGGATCGATGACCACCCCGTATCCGTTCACGGCCGTCGTCGGCCAGGACGATCTGCGCCTCGCCCTGCTGCTGAACGCCGTGTCGCCCGCCGTCGGCGGTGTGCTGGTGCGCGGCGAGAAGGGCACCGCCAAGTCCACGGCCGTACGCGCCCTTTCGGCGCTGCTGCCCGATGTGGACGTCGTCGCCGGGTGCCGGTTCTCGTGCGCGCCGGGGGCGCCCGACCCGCAGTGCCCGGACGGGCCGCACGAGGTCGGCCCGGGTGCGCAACGGGCGGCGCGCATGGTCGAGTTGCCGGTCGGCGCCTCGGAGGACCGGCTGGTCGGGGCGCTCGACATCGAGCGGGCGCTCGCCGAGGGCGTGAAGGCCTTCGAGCCGGGCCTGCTCGCGGACGCGCACCGCGGCATCCTGTACGTCGACGAAGTGAACCTGC
The DNA here is from genome assembly GCF_053891275.1 of Streptomyces sp. YJ-C3. Lineage (NCBI taxonomy): Bacteria > Bacillati > Actinomycetota > Actinomycetes > Kitasatosporales > Streptomycetaceae > Streptomyces > Streptomyces sp. YJ-C3. The sequence goes on from NZ_CM132685.1 coordinate 6,553,918, forward strand.
TGCACGACCATTTGGTGGATCTGCTGCTGGACGCCGCCGCGATGGGCGCCTCCTACGTCGAGCGCGAGGGCGTCTCCGTACGGCATGCCGCGCGTTTCCTGCTCGTGGGCACGATGAACCCCGAAGAGGGCGAGCTGCGCCCGCAGTTGCTCGACCGGTTCGGGCTGACCGTCGAGGTCGCCGCGTCCCGGGAGCCGGAGCAGCGGGTGCAGGTCGTCAAGCGGCGCCTCGCGTACGACGACGACCCCGAGGGCTTCACGGCGCAGTGGGCCGGCGAGGAGGCGGGCGTACGCGAGCGGATCGTCGCCGCGCGCGCCCTGCTGCCCCAGGTGCGGCTCGGCGACGGGGCGTTGACCCGGATCGCCGCGACCTGTGCCGCGTTCGAGGTGGACGGGATGCGGGCCGACATCGTGATGGCCCGCACCGCGACCGCGCTCGCCGCGTGGGCGGGACGCACCGAGGTGCTGGCACAGGACGTGCGTCAGGCCGCACTGCTCGCGCTCCCGCACCGGCGGCGCCGCAATCCCTTCGACGCGCCGGGCCTCGACGAGGACAAGCTGGACGAGACGCTGGACGAGTTCGGGCCCGACGACGAGGGTCCCGGGCCCGACGGCCCCGACGACCCGGGCCCCGGTGGCGGCGGTGGCGTGCCGCCGCAGGACGGCCCCGAGCCGGACGGTCCGGGCCGGCCGGAGTCCCCGCAGGAATCCCGGCAGGAGTCGCCTCAGGAGTCCCCGCGGGAGCCGGCGGGCGCGCCCGCGTCCGGTGGCGCCGGGGAGCAGCGGGCCGTCTCGGCCGGTGAGCCGTTCCGTACGAAGATGCTGAGCGTCCCGGGTCTGGGCGACGGGGCCGCCGGGCGGCGCTCGCGCGCGCGGACCGAGCACGGCAGGACGACCGGCGCCGTACGGCCCCGGGGCACCCTGACCAGGCTGCACCTGGCGGCGACGGTGCAGGCCGCCGCGCCGCATCAGCGGGCGCGCGGCCGGTCCGGGACCGGGCTCGTGGTGCGCCGCGACGATCTGCGGCAGGCGACCCGGGAGGGCCGCGAGGGCAATCTGGTCCTCTTCGTCGTGGACGCCTCGGGGTCGATGGCCGCCCGGCAGCGGATGGGCGCCGTGAAGGGCGCCGTGCTGTCCCTGCTGCTCGACGCGTATCAGCGGCGCGACAAGGTGGGGCTCGTGACCTTCCGCGGGACGGGCGCCGAGGTGGCGCTGCCGCCGACGTCGAGCGTGGACGCGGCCGCGGCGCGCCTGGAGTCGCTGCCGACCGGAGGGCGTACCCCGCTGGCCGCCGGGCTGCTCAAGGCGCACGAGGTACTGCGGGTGGAGCGGCTGCGGGACCCGGCGCGGCGACCGCTGATGGTCGTGGTGACGGACGGGCGGGCCACCGGTGGTCCTGAGCCGGTGAAGCTGGCCGGGCGGGCCGCCGGGCTGCACGCCGCCGAGGGCACGGCGTCCGTCGTCGTCGACTGCGAGACGGGCATGGTGCGGCTGGGGCTCGCGGCCCAGCTCGCCGGCCGGCTGGGCGGCAGCGCCGTCACGTTGGACGAGCTGCGGGCCGACGCCATCGCCGGGCTCGTCAAGGACGTACAGGGAACGAACCAGACCCGCAGGAGGGCCGCCTGATGCCGCAGGGACAGCCGAGTGTCGTACCGGACGACGGGCTGACGACACGTCAGCGACGTAACCGCCCGCTGGTGTTCGTGCACACGGGCATCGGCAAGGGCAAGTCGACGGCGGCCTTCGGGCTCGCGCTGCGGGCCTGGAACCAGGGCTGGCCGATCGGGGTGTTCCAGTTCGTCAAGTCGGCGAAGTGGAAGGTCGGCGAGGAGAACGCGCTCAAGGTGCTCGGCGCCTCCGGTGAGGGCGGCACCGTCGACTGGCACAAGATGGGAGAAGGCTGGTCCTGGGTCCAGCGAGACGACCAGGCCGACAACGAGGAGAAGGCCCGTGAGGGCTGGGAGCAGGTGAAGCGGGATCTGGCCGCCGAGACGTACAAGCTGTACGTGCTCGACGAGTTCGCGTACCCGCTGCACTGGGGCTGGATCGACGTGGACGAGGTCGTGCAGGTGCTGCGCGACCGTCCGGGCACCCAGCACGTCGTGATCACGGGCCGCAACGCCCCTGAGAAGCTGGTCGAGTTCGCGGATCTCGTGACCGACATGTCGAAGGTGAAGCACCCGATGGACGCGGGCCAGAAGGGCCAGCGGGGCATCGAGTGGTGACCATGGACGTACCGCGGCTGGTCGTCGCCGCGCCCGCCTCCGGGTCGGGCAAGACGACCGTGGCGACGGGCCTGATGGCCGCGTTCGCCGAGCGCGGCCTCGCCGTGTCGCCGCACAAGGTCGGACCCGACTACATCGACCCGGGCTACCACGCCCTGGCGACGGGACGCCCCGGCCGGAACCTGGACGCGTACATGTGCGGGCCCGACCTCGTCGGCCCGCTGTTCGCGCACGGCGCGCACGGCTGCGAACTCGCCGTCGTGGAAGGCGTGATGGGCCTGTTCGACGGGGCGTCCGGGGAGGGCGAACTGGCGTCGACGGCTCATGTCGCCAAGCTGCTCAAGGCGCCCGTGGTGCTCGTCGTCGACGCTTCGTCGCAGTCGCGGTCGGTGGCGGCGCTGGTGCACGGCTTCGCGTCCTTCGACCCGGAGGTGCGGCTCGCGGGCGTCATCCTCAACAAGGTCGGCTCGGAGCGGCACGAGCTGCTGCTGCGGGAGGCCATGGAGGAGGTCGGTGTCCCGGTGTACGGGGCGCTGCGCCGCGCTCCCCAGGTCGCCACCCCTTCACGGCACCTGGGCCTCGTCCCGGTGGCCGAGCGGAGTTCGGAGGCGGTGGACTCGGTGCGGGCGTCGGCCGCGATGGTCCGCGAGGGCTGCGACCTGGAGGGCCTGCTGGCCCTGGCCCGTACGGCCCCGCCACTGGCGACGGAGGCGTGGAGTGCAGCGCCGCCTGGGGCGCGGCCGGCCACGCACGACCCGCACGCGCCGACGAAGCCGGTCGTGGCAGTGGCAGGGGGCGCGGCCTTCACCTTCTCCTACGCCGAACACGCGGAACTGCTCACGGCGGCGGGCGCCCAGGTGGCCGCCTTCGATCCCCTCCACGACGAACAGCTCCCGGAGGGAACCGCGGGGATCGTCATAGGCGGCGGCTTCCCGGAGGTCTACGCCCCCGAGCTCTCGGCCAACGAACAGCTCCGCAAGGCCGTCTCCGAACTGGCCCGCACCGGCGCCCCCGTCCTGGCCGAGTGCGCGGGCCTGCTCTATCTGTCCCGTTCCCTCGACGGCCAGGAGATGTGCGGGGTGCTCGACGCCGACGCGCACATGTCGGGCCGGCTCACCCTCGGCTACCGGGACGCCGTCGCCGTGACCGACAGCGCGCTCGCCCCGGCCGGGGCCCGCCTGCGCGGCCACGAGTTCCACCGGACCGTGATGGAGCCGGGCGCGGGGCCCGCCCCGGCGTGGGGCATGCGGCTGCCGCAGCCGCGCGTCGAGGGCTTCGTGCAGCGGGGCGTGCACGCCAGTTATCTGCACACGCACTGGGCGGCCCGGCCGGACATCGCCCGGCGCCTCGTGGAGCGGTGCGCCGCGCCGTGACCGCTCGTTCAGCCGGCGATGCCCACCACGAGCCAGATGAACGCCGCGCCGGCGACCGTGCACAGCAGGGTCGAGCGGGCCGGGTGGTCGTGGTGGGCCTCGGGCAGGATCTCGGCGGCGGCCAGGTAGAGCAGCACGCCGCCGAAGAAGCCGAGATAGCCGCCGAGCAGTTGCTCCGGAATGGTGAACAGCAGCGTCGACGCCGCGCCCACCACCGGGGCCGCCGCGTCGGCGAACAGCATCATCATCGCCTTGCGGCGGGCGTTCCCGTACAGGCGCGTGATCGTGTACGTGTTGAAGCCGTCGGCGAAGTCGTGGGCGATCACCGCGAGCGCCACGGCGAGGCCCATACCGCCGCCGACCTGGAACGCGGCACCGATCGCGATGCCGTCCATCATGCTGTGCCCGACCATCGCCCCGGCCGCGGTGAGCCCGACCTCGGGGGCCCGGCCGTTCTCGTACGCGTCGGCGCCGTGGGCGGCCTGGCGCTGGGCGAGCAGGTGCTCCAGGACGTGCGCGGCGAGGAATCCCGCGACGAACAGCAGCAGCGCCGCGGGCACCCCGAACACCGGGCCGCCCGCCGCGTCGAGCGCTTCGGGCAGCAGGTCGAGTCCGACCACGCCCAGCATGAGCCCACCCGCGAGACCGAGCACCAGGTGCCGCCGGTCGGTGACCCGTCTCGCGGTCCAGCCGCCGACCAGGGTCATCACAAAGGCGCCGAGCGCCACGAACACCGCCATGGGCCCTTGCTAACCCATCCGGCACCCGCGGCGCACATCCGACACCGCCCGGACGCGGTGATCGTCGGGGTCGGTGCCCGCGCCGGGGTGGCGTCCGGGGAGGTGCTCGGGCTGGTCCGGGCCGCCTTGGCCGAGGCCGGGGCGGAGGTCGCCGATGTCGTGGCGCTCGCCACGGTCGAGGCGAAGGGCCGGGAGCCCGGGATCGTGGCGGCGGCCGCGGCGCTCGGGGTGCCGCTGCGCACGTACAGCGCCGGGCTGCTCTCCGCCGTGCCGGTGCCGCACCCGTCGCAGCGGGCGCGCGAAGCGGTGCGCACGCCGTCAGTCGCGGAGGCCGCCGCCCTCGCCGACGGGGGTGAGCTGCTCGTTCCCAAACGGACCTCGACGGGCGCGGGCGGCGGGTCCGGACGGGTGACGTGTGCGGTGGCCCGGGCCGGGTAGGGTCCGGTCCCTCTCGGCCTTCTCGTTCGGCCTGCTCGTTCGTCTCCGCCCGTACGTCCCGCAAGGAGCTCCTCCCGTGCACACTCCTCCCCCGGCTCTGCTCGCCGCCCTGGAGCAGCGGCTCGACGACGTCCTGGGCCATGGCGCCCGCACCCCGTACGACCGGGCCGACGTGACCGTGCTGCTCGTGGGACACGGCTCGGCCGATCCCGCGGCCAACGCCGAACTCGTCGCGGCGGCCCGGCTGTTGTGGGAGGGCAGCGGATACGCCGGGGTGGAGCCGGCGTTCGTGTCGGGCGCGGCGCCCGACGTGCCGTCCGGGCTCGACCGGTGTGCGGCGCTCGGCGCGCGGCGGGTGGTCGTGCTGCCGTACGGGCCGCTGCCGTCGGAGCGGTTCTGGGCGCAGGCCGAGGGCTGGGGCGCGGCGCACCCCGAGGTGGACGTGCGGCGCGCCGCGGCGGCCGAGGAGCCGCCGGAGGCGGGCGGCGGGCCGGATCTGCGGCATCACGGGGACGCCGAGGTCCGGGACGACGGCGAGAAGTTGACGGATCTCGCGGTGAACGTGCGCACCGGTACGCCGCCCGGCTGGCTGCGGGAGCGGATCGCCGGTGCGCTGGAGGGCCTCGCGGCGTATCCGGACGGGCGGGCGGCGCGGGCCGCGGTGGCGGCGCATCACGGGGTGCCGGTGGAGCGGGTGCTGCTCACGGCCGGGGCGGCGGAGGCGTTCGTGCTGCTGGCCCGGGCGCTGCGGGTGCGGCGGCCGGTGGTGGTGCATCCGCAGTTCACGGAGCCGGAGGCGGCGCTGGAGGACGCCGGGCACGCGGTGGGGCGGGTGCTGTTGCGGGAGGCTGACGGGTTCCGGCTCGATCCGGCGCTGGTGCCGCCCGAGGCGGATCTGGTGGTCGTGGGGAACCCGACGAATCCCACGTCCGTCCTGCATCCGGCGGACGCGGTGCGGCGGCTGGCGCGGCCCGGGCGGGTGCTGGTGGTCGACGAGGCGTTCATGGACGCGGTGCCGGGCGAGCGGGAGTCGCTGGCCGGGCGGACGGACGTGCCGGGCCTGGTCGTGCTGCGGAGCCTGACGAAGACGTGGGGGCTGGCCGGCCTGCGGGTCGGGTACGTGCTGGCGGAGCCGGAGGTGGTGGCGGCGCTGGAGCGGGCCCAGCCGTTGTGGCCGGTGTCGTCGCCCGCGCTGGTGGCGGCGCAGGCGTGTGTGTCGGCGCGGGGTGTCGCGGAGGCGGCCGACGCGGCGGCGGCCGTCACGGCGGACCGGGAGCATCTCGTGGGGCTGCTGGCGGAGTTGGGCTCGTCCGGGGTGTCGGTGGCCGGCCCCGCGCAGGGGCCGTTCGTGCTGGTCCGGGTGCCCGGCGCGGATGTCGTGCGGGAGCGGTTGCGGGAGGCCGGGTTCGCGGTGCGGCGGGGCGACACGTTTCCCGGCCTCGGGCGGGACTGGGTGCGGATCGCGGTGCGGGACCGGGGCACGAGCGAGCGGTTCACGACAGCGCTCAGGGACGTGCTGAAAGGCTGAACGAGCCTGTGAGGGCTGGGCGTCGGCGCGGACCGGCGCCCGCCCGTGCCGTTCCCGGTGACGCTTCCGGTGCTGCTTCCTGTGCTGCTTCTTGTGCTCAGTCCCCGGTCACGATGTCCGGCCTCAGCGGGGTCAGACGGTCCGCGATCACGGTGATGGTGCCCGCGGGGACGCCCGCCTCCGTGAGGGCCCCCGCCAAGTGGGACACCACACGGTCGAAGTCGGCTCCCGTCAGGGACAGCGGTGCATGGGCCGCGCGCAGCGAACGCCCCTGGTAGGCGCCGGGGCCGCCGAGCGCCGCGGCGATGAAGGCCCGCTGGTGGGCCTTGAGGGCGACGAGGTCGATGGAGCGGAAGTGCGGGGACAGCCGGTCGTCCGCCAGGACCTTGGCGTAGAAGAGGTCGACCACGGCCGTCACGGCGGGAGCGCCGCCGACGGCCGCGTAGAGGGACCCGGCTGCGTCACTCGTGTTGTCCATGAGAATCGAACGTATCCGCGGAACAGGGCATTCAGAACCCGGTGGTGGCCACGGACAGCGGTCGGGGGCGCCGCCCCCACGGCGGCACCCCCGACTCCCCCTCCCCCTGGGCCCCTCCCCGGGCCCCTCCCCCGAGGCGCTATGCGCGGGAGCGCCCCCGGCGGGCCATCCCCACGGCGCCGCCGCCGGCCACCAGCAGGACGATCGCGCCGCCCGCGATGTACGGCGTCATGGAGTTGCCGCCCGTCTCCGCCAGGTCGCTCTTCTCGGCGGCGGGCTCGGCCGCGACCGGCTTGTCCGCCTTGGCGCCCTGCGGCTGCACGTCGTCGGAGTCGTCCGCCGGCTTCGGCGAGGCCGGGGTCTCGGCCGCCTTCGGGGCCTCGCAGGTGGCGCCGGCCAGCGTGACCTCACCGTTGACCTCGGCGACGTTCAGCTTCAGCGGGTTGACGGAGACCTTGAGCTGGAGCGCGGAGGCAGCCGCCGTCGTCGAGGTGGTCGACGTGTTGGACAGGCCGAGCGAGACGTCGCCGACGCCCGGGACCTTGACCTCCGTGGTGCCGCCCGCGCTCAGCGTCACCTTCTTGCCGAGGACCGTGACGGAACCGAGCACGTTCGACTCGGCGACCGGCTTCTTGCCCGCCTCGCACAGGGCCTTCGAGGTGACCTGGTCGACCTCGATCAGGGAGAGCAGCGGCAGACCGGGGATGTGGATCTTCGCGTGGACGAGCTGGGTGAAGCCCTCCGCCTTCTTGTCGTCGACGGTCGCCCTCGCCTTCGCCACGTCCGCGCGCAGCACGCTGAACGGCTGGCCGCCGTCGACGCCGTCCAGCTGGGCGGTCAGCGCGGTCTTCTCGGCGCTGGCGGGGGCCTGCACCTCGTTCAGCGCGACCTTCAGCGGAACGTTGACGGTCTTGTTCAGGAGAGAGACGTCCAGGCCCGTGCGGAGTACGACCGCGCTGGACTTGCCTCCGTGGTCACCCGTCGCCGCGGCCGGGCCCGCGGTCGCGAGCGCGGCGGGCCCGGCGGCGAGCACGGTCGCGACGGCGGTCGCGGCGACGCGGCGGGCGGGCGTGCGCAGGGCGGTGGTGACAGTGGAGCTGGGCATGCTGGTGGGACCCCCAGGAAGAGGACAGGACAGGACAGTCCAGTACGTGGAATGAACAGAACAGCTGCCGTCGGGGCGTGGTGCATGGGGACATCACGCGGTGCCGCCGACGGCGTCGACCGGTCATCGATGAGGGAATCTTTACGCACTGAGAGTGAACAGGCAGCAACCTGACGTGAGTTCACCCCAAAGGGGGGTTTCCGCGCGTGTCTTCGAATCTTTGGGCTCGGTTGTTCCCTGCCGTCACCCTGATGTCACCCGGCCCGACGATCCGCCCCGCATGCGCCGGTTGACAGCGCGGGCGCGGACAAGTTGTGTGCAACGAGCAGCGACCTCCGCGGGTCACGCTGTGTCAACCCCTGTACCGGGCCGAGGAGTTCGATGCCGCGCAACGTCGTACTGATCACCGCCGACCAGTGGCGCGGCGACTGCCTCTCGGGCGCGGGGCATCCGGTGGTGCGTACGCCCTACCTGGATCAACTCGCGGGGCGCGGCGCCCGGTTCGACCGTGCGTACTCGGCGGTGCCGTCCTGCATACCGGCGCGGGCGGCCCTGCACACCGGCCTCGCGCAGACCTCGCACGGGCGCACCGGGTACCGGGACGGCGTGCCGTGGGAGTACCCGGTGACGCTGGCGGGCGAGTTCGGGCGGCACGGGTACCAGACCCGGGCGATCGGGAAGCTGCACGCGTTCCCGGAGCGCAACCGCATCGGTTTCGACGAGGTGACCCTGCACGACGGCTACCTGCACTTCGCCCGGGACCGGCGGACCGATCCCCGGTTCCACGACGACTACGCGGCCTGGCTGGAGCGGCAGCCCGGCGGCGGTGACCACACGGACCACGGGCTCGACTGCAACAGCGTGGTGGCGCGGCCGTGGGACCGGCCCGAGCGGCTGCACCCGACGAACTGGGTGGTGACGGAGGCGATCGACTTCCTGTACCGCCGGGATCCGACCGCCCCCTTCCTGCTGCACCTCTCCTTCCACCGCCCGCATCCGCCCTACGATCCGCCGCGCTGGGCGTTCGAGCAGTATCTGGACGCACCCGGGTACCGGCCGGCGGTGGGCGACTGGGCCGACGCCCTGGAGGGCTGGCGGGACGACACGCGCGCCGACGCGAACTACGCCTCGTACGACGCCCGTACGGTCCATCGCGCGCGGGCCGGCTACTACGGCCACATGTCCCACATCGACCAGCAGATCAACCGGTTCACGCAGGCGCTCGCCGAGTTCCGGCTCGCCGACGACACGTGGATCTGCTTCACGTCGGACCACGGCGAGATGCTGGGCGAGCACCGGCTGTGGCGGAAGGCGTATCCGTACGAGGGGTCGGCGCGGGTGCCGTTGATCCTGTCGGGGCCGCGGGGGTCGCTGCCCGCCGGGACCGTCGTCGGTCCCGAGGCGGTGGCCGAGCTCCGCGACATCATGCCCACGCTGCTGGAGTGCGCGCAGCTGCCGGTGCCCGAAGGGCTCGACGGGCACAGCCTGCTTCCGGCGGCGCGCGGCGAACGGCTCCCCGCGCCACGGCCGTACCTGCACGGGGAGCACGCCCTGTTCGGGGAGTCGATGCACTGGCTGACGGACGGGCACGCCAAGTACGTGTGGTTCTCGGGCGGCGGCCGCGAGCAGCTCTTCGACCTGGACGCCGATCCGCAGGAGCTGCACGATCTGGCGCCCTCGGCCGCCGGGGACGTAGCCGTGTGGCGGTCCCGGCTGGTCGCGGAGCTGACGGGGCGGCCCGAGGGGTACGTGGCGAACGGCGACCTGGTCACGGGCCGGGCCCCCCGGGACACCTTGCCGGTGGGGCGGCGGGGCTGAGCGCTCGGCGTCCGCCGGGTGCGCTTCGCGCCTGTGGGGTCGGTGTGCGTCTGCCGGGTCGGCGTGCGTGGCCGGCTGCGCGCCGGTGGTCCTGCTTCGCGCGGGGAACCGCGCGACCAGCCGCGACGGAACGCGCACCCGTCGACGGACAGCCACCTGGCAGACGAGTCGCCTACCCGACGACCCGCCCCCGCAGCACGATCCGCCGCGGCGCCGCGAGCACCTTCACGTCCGCCCGCGGATCCGCCCCGTAGACGACGAGGTCCGCGGGGGCGCCCTCCGCGAGGCCGGGGCGCCCCAGCCACTCCCGCGCACCCCACGCCGTCGCCGACACCGCCTCGACCGGAGGGATACCCGCGCGGACCAGTTCCGCGACCTCCCCGGCGACGAGACCGTGCGCGAGGGAGCCGCCCGCGTCCGTGCCCACGTACACCGGGACTCCGGCGTCGTAGGCGGCGCGGACCGTGTCGTAGCGGCGCTCGTACAGCCGCCGCATGTGCGCCGACCAGCGAGGGAACTTCTGCTCGCCGCCCGCCGCGAGGTCCGGGAACGTGGCGATGTTGACGAGGGTCGGCACGATCGCGACGCCCCGCTCGGCGAAGAGCGGGATGGTGTCCTCGGTCAGTCCGGTGGCGTGCTCGATGCAGTCGATGCCCGCCTCGACGAGGTCGCGCAGCGAGTCCTCGGCGAAGCAGTGGGCGGTGACCCGGGCGCCGAGCCGGTGGGCCTCGGCGATCGCCGCCTCGACGGCGTCGCGCGGCCAGCAGGCGCTGAGGTCGCCGGTGCCGCGGTCGATCCAGTCGCCGACCAGCTTGACCCAGCCGTCGCCGCGCCGGGCCTCCTGGGCGACGTACGCGACGAGGTCCTCGGGCTCGATCTCGTGCGCGTAGTTGCGGATGTAGCGGCGGGTGCGGGCGATGTGCCGGCCCGCGCGGATGATCCTCGGCAGGTCCTCGCGGTCGTCGATCCAGCGGGTGTCGGAGGGCGAGCCCGCGTCGCGCAGCAGCAGCGTGCCGTGGTCGCGGTCGGTCAGGGCCTGCTTCTCGGCGGTGTCGGCGGGGACCGGGCCGTGGGCGTCGAGGCCGACGTGGCAGTGCGCGTCGACCAGGCCGGGGAGCGTCCAGCCGTCGACGGTCGTCACGTCGAGGCCGGCCGAGACCGGGCGGTCGTAGGTGACGCGGCCGTCGATCACCCACAGTTCGTCACGGACGTCGTCGGGTCCGGCCAGGACCCGCCCCTTCACGTGCAGCACCCCACGGTCAGTCATGACCGAAGCCTACGAAAGGGGTGGGTACGCTCGACACCGGCATCCTGTCCGAACCCGTGAGCGAAGAGAGCACCACCGTGACGCATCCGTTTCTCGATCTGGCCCCCCTGAGCGCCGAGCACTTCGCCTCCATCGAGGACCGCGTCGCCCGGCTCCTGGACACCTCGCAGGACGTCGTGGTCATGCAGGGCGAGGCGCTGCTGCCGCTGGAGGGCGCCATCCGCGCCGCGGCCGGCCCGGGGACCGTGGCCCTGAACGTGATCACCGGCCCGTACGGGCAGACCTTCGGGGACTGGCTGCGGGACTGCGGGGCGACCGTGTACGACCTGGCGGTGCCGTTCCACACGGCGGTCACCGCGGAGCAGATCCGGCAGGCGTTCGCCGAGCAGCCCGACATCGACTTCGTGTCGCTGGTGCACGCGGAGGCGGCGACCGGCAACACCAACCCCGTCGCCGAGATCGGTGAGGTGGTGCGCGAGCACGGCGCGCTGTTCTACCTGGACGCGGTCGCGTCGATCGCCGCCGAGCCGGTGCTGCCGGACGCCTGGGGCGTGGACCTGTGCGTGATCGGCGCGCAGAAGGCGATGGGCGGCCCGGCCGGCGTCTCCGCCGTGTCGGTGAGCGCGCGGGCCTGGGAGCGGATGGCCGCCAACCCGCAGGCGCCGCGCCACTCGTACCTGTCGCTGCTCGACTGGAAGCAGCGCTGGATCGACGGGGGCCGCAAGGCGCTGCTGCACGCTCCGGCGCAGCTGGAGATGCTCGCCCTGGAGGCGTGCGTGGAGCGCATCGAGAGCGAGGGCCTGGAGTCGCTGATGGCGCGGCACGCGAGCGCCGCCGCCGCGACCAGGGCCGGGGCCCTCGCGCTGGGCGGCGGCCTCGAGCCGTACGTGCACGAGGCCCGGGACGCCGCTCCGGTCGCCACGACGCTGCGCGCGCCCGCCGGGACCGACGCCCGTGAGCTGGTGGCGAAGGCCCTCGCCGTCGACCCGGTGCTGCCGCTGGTCGCGGGCGGCGGGGCGCTGGCCGAGACGATGATCCGGGTCAACCACTACGGGCCGCAGGCCACCCGCGGTGTCGTGCAGTCCTCGCTCGCGGCGCTCGGCGGGGCGCTCGCGGAGGCCGGGCTCGAGGTGGACCTGGAACGTGCGCGGAAGGCGGTCGCGGCCACCTGGTCATAACCCCTCCGCACGCAGAATCGGCGCCGCCCTTTTTTGGGCGGCGCTTTTCTATATTCTTCTCTCAGGCATTTTTCAGGTAATTATCGGAGCAGCTTCCCGTATTGCTTCTGCCCGCTTTTCCTGGACGTAAACACTAAGGTTTCAACAACAGGAAGCGACGTAATTCCGGCGGGTGCCGAGGCAGTTACAACGTTGTGACGTACTCCACATGCGCAGCGTTTTGCCCCTTATGATCGCCTCAAATCGCCATATTCTGCGGACGGTTCGTGCGCGTGCCCACCCGCGCGCGATAACACACATCCTCCGAGTACGTAACCCCTCACCCGGATGCAATCCCAGAAATTGGTCGGTAAATTCAATTTCCATGACCGCCGCACAAGCGCAATTCCAGCTCGATCAGCCCGGCGTGGCCGACGGCGCCGCGATCTGGCGTATCGCACGTGACTCCAAGGTGCTCGACCTCAACTCCTCGTACAGCTATCTGCTCTGGTGTCGCGACTTCGCCGCCACCTCCGCGGTGGCCCGCGACGAGACCGGCGAGGTCGCCGGGTTCGTGACCGGCTACATCCGTCCGGACCGCCCGGAGACCCTGGTCGTGTGGCAGATCGCCGTGGACGACGCCCACCGCGGGCACGGACTGGCCGGAGAGCTCCTGGACGGCCTGACCGCCAAGGTCTCCGCCGAGCGGCAGGTCACCACTGTCGAGACGACCATCACGCCGGACAACGCGGCGTCCCAGGCTCTGTTCCTCTCGTACGCCCGCAGGCACGGGGCCGGAGTGGAGCGCCAGGTGCTGTTCGACGCCGGGCTGTTCCCCGACGACGGACATCTGCCCGAGGAGCTGTACCGCATCGGACCGCTCGCGCCGGCTGCCTAGCCGACGCACGCCCACACCGCCAACCCCCCTCAACTCCCCTTCCAAGAGGAGCATTTGCTGTGACCATCACCCAGCCTGACCTGAGCGTCTTCGAGACCCTTGAGTCGGAGGTGCGCAGCTACTGCCGAGGCTGGCCCACCGTCTTCGACCGGGCCCAGGGCAGCCGCATGTACGACGAGGACGGCCACGAGTACCTGGACTTCTTCGCGGGCGCCGGATCGCTCAACTACGGGCACAACAACCCCGTGCTGAAACGCGCCCTGATCGACTACCTGGAGCGCGATGGCGTCGTGCACGGCCTCGACATGTCGACGTCGGCCAAGCGCAACTTCCTGGAGTCCTTCCAGAACATCATCCTGCGCCCGCGTGACCTGCCCTACAAGGTCATGTTCCCGGGCCCGACGGGCACCAACGCCGTCGAGTCCGCGCTGAAGCTGGCCCGCAAGGTCAAGGGCCGTGAGTCGATCGTGTCGTTCACGAACGCCTTCCACGGCATGTCGCTCGGCTCGCTCGCCGTGACCGGCAACGCGTTCAAGCGGGCCGGCGCCGGCATCCCGCTGGTGCACGGCACGCCGATGCCGTTCGACAACTACCTCGACGGCCAGACGCCCGACTTCATCTGGTTCGAGCGGCTGCTCGAGGACTCCGGCTCGGGCCTGAACACCCCCGCGGCCGTGATCGTCGAGACGGTCCAGGGCGAGGGCGGCATCAACGTCGCCCGCGCCGAGTGGCTGCGCAAGCTCGCCGATGTGTGCGAGCGCTGGGACATGCTGCTCATCGTCGACGACATCCAGATGGGCTGCGGCCGCACCGGTGCCTTCTTCTCCTTCGAGGAGGCGGGCATCACACCGGACATCGTGACTGTTTCGAAGTCCATCAGCGGGTACGGGATGCCCATGTCCCTGTGCCTGTTCAAGCCGGAGCTGGACATCTGGGAGCCGGGCGAGCACAACGGCACGTTCCGCGGCAACAACCCCGCGTTCGTGACGGCCGCCGCGGCCCTGGAGACGTACTGGACCGACGGCGCCGCGATGGAGAAGCAGACCCTCGCCCGCGGCGAGCAGATCGACGAGGCCCTCGCCGCGCTGCGCGACGAGTTCCGCGACGACACCGTCGAGTACCGCGGCCGCGGCCTGGTGTGGGGCCTTGAGTTCCGCGACAAGGAGCGGGCGGGCAGGGTCGCCAAGCGCGCCTTCGAGCTCGGACTGCTCATCGAGACCTCCGGCCCCGAGAGCGAGGTCGTCAAGCTGCTTCCGGCGCTGACGATCACTCCCGAGGAGCTGGAAGAGGGGCTGCGCACGCTCACCAGGGCCGTGCGCGAGACCGCCTGACACCCCTCAGGAACGTAGAAGAGAGAGGCAGCAACTCACCGTGATTGTCCGTTCGTTCAAGGAGATCGAGAACACCGACCGGCACGTGAAGTCGGCGTCCGGCACCTGGGAGAGCAAGCGCATCGTCCTCGCCAAGGAGAAGGTCGGCTTCTCCCTGCACGAGACGATCCTCTACGCGGGCACGGAGACCGACATGTGGTACGCCAACCACATCGAGGCCGTACTCTGCGTGGAGGGCGAGGCGGAGCTCACCAACAAGGAGACCGGCGAGAAGCACTGGATCGAGCCGGGCACGATGTACCTCCTGAACGGCCACGAGCGCCACACGCTGCGCCCCAAGACCGACTTCCGCTGTGTGTGCGTGTTCAACCCGCCCGTGACCGGGCGGGAGGACCACGACGAGAACGGTGTCTACCCGCTGCTGACCGAACCCGAGGAGGTCTGATCCGATGACCGCGCTCTCCACGGACCCCGACATCACCGATCTGTACCCGACCCGCGGCACCTCCGAGGTGGCCACTCCGCGCGTCGACCCGGTCGTCTGGTCGCCGCCGGGGGCACGGGGCCCGATCCGTGAATCGGACCTCTCGGGTTTCGAACGGGACGGCTTCCTCGCGATCGACGAGCTGATCGGCCCGGACGAGATCGGCACGTACCAGGCCGAGTTGAACCGGCTGATCACGGACCCGGCGGTCAAGGCGGACGAGCGCTCGATCGTCGAGAAGAAGTCGCAGGACGTGCGCTCGGTCTTCGAGATCCACAAGATCAGCGAGGTGTTCGCGAACCTGGTGCGCGACGAGCGCATCGTGGGCCGCGCGCGCCAGATCCTCGGCTCGGACGTCTACGTCCACCAGTCGCGGATCAACGTCAAGCCCGGCTTCGGGGCGAGTGGCTTCTACTGGCACTCGGACTTCGAGACCTGGCACGCCGAGGACGGCCTGGCGAACATGCGCACGGTGTCGGTCTCCATCGCGCTGACGGAGAACTACGACACCAACGGCGGCCTCATGATCATGCCGGGGTCGCACAAGACGTTCCTCGGCTGCGCCGGTGAGACGCCGAAGGACAACTACAAGAAGTCGCTGCAGATGCAGGACGCGGGCATCCCCTCGGACGAGGCCCTCACCAAGTTCGCCGACAGCCACGGCATCCGGCTGTTCACCGGCAAGGCCGGCTCGGCGACCTGGTTCGACTGCAACGCCATGCACGGCTCCGGCGACAACATCACCCCGTACCCGCGCTCGAACGTGTTCATCGTGTTCAACAGCGTGGAGAACACGGCGGTGGAGCCGTTCGCGGCACCCGTGCGGCGCCCGGAGTTCATTGGGGCGCGGGACTTCACCCCGGTGAAGTGACGTACGTACGCGCATGAGGCGGGGCGGGACCGATTCGGTCCCGCCCCGCCTCATGTGTGTGCGGCTACAGCGCCGGATAGTCCGTGTAGCCCTTCGCGTCGCCGCCGAAGAAGCTGGCCGGGTCCGGGGTGTTGTACGGGCCCTCGGTCCGCAGCCGGGCGGGCAGGTCCGGGTTGGCGAGGAACAGGGCGCCGAAGGAGACCAGGTCGGCGAGACCCTCCTCGACGAACCGCAGGGCGGTGTGGTCGGTGGGGCCCTCGGTGAGCGCGTTGAGGACGAACGTGCCGCTGAACCGCTTGCGCAGGTCCACGGTCACCTCACGGATGTCGGTGGTCTCCAGGACGTGGAGGTAGGCGATGCCGAGCGGGTCGATCGCGTCGACCAGCGCCGCGTGCGTCTCGGCGAAGTCGCTCTCCTGCATCGAGTTGTACGGGTTGCCGGGCGACAGGCGCAGCGCGGTGCGCTCCGGGCCGATGGCCTCGGCGACCGCCCTGACGACCTCGACCGCGAACCGGATGCGGTTCTCCACGCTGCCGCCCCACTCGTCGGTGCGGTGGTTGGAGCCCGTACCGAGGAACTGGTGGATCAAGTAGCCGTTGGCGCCGTGCAGTTCGACGCCGTCGAAGCCGGCCTCGACGGCGCCGCGGGCGGCGGCGGCGAAGTCGGCGACGGTGGCGCGGATCTCGTCCGCGGTCAGCTCGCGCGGGGTGGTGAAGTCCTGGAAGCCCTCGTTCGTGAAGGCCTTGCCCTCGGGCGCCACCGCGGACGGGGCGACGGGGGCCTGTCCGTCGGGCAGCAGCGACGGGTGGCTGATCCGGCCCGCGTGCATGAGCTGGGCGAAGATCCGGCCACCGGCCGCGTGCACGGCGTCGGTGACCGTGCGCCAGGAGGCGATCTGCTCGGCGCTGTGCAGCCCCGGCGTCCAGGCGTATCCCTGACCCACGGCCGAGGGCTGGATCCCCTCGGTGATGATCAGGCCCGCGGAGGCGCGCTGCGTGTAGTACTCGGCGGTCAACTCGGTGGCGGTGCCTCCGGCGCCGGCCCGGCTGCGGGTCATGGGCGCCATGGCTATGCGGTTGGCGAGGCGGGTGCCGGAGAGGTCGAGCGGGTCGAAAGCGGTGGTCATGGCTACTCCGTTCCACAGAGCCCGGACGACGGCGTGGCGGCCGCCGACGGCATTATTTGGTCGGCCAAGCAATCGGGCTCGCCCACTGTAACGCATTCCTTGGCCGGCCAAGGTAATCTCTGGGAGAAGACCGGATTCAGGAGTGCCTCATGCCCGAGACCCCAGCGACCTCCGCGTCGGACCGGCCCTCCGGGCCGTCCGACGACCCCGCCTGTAGCGGCCACGCCGCCCTGGGAGGACCCGTCAGCCTGGCCCTGTCACGGGTCGCGCGACTGCACCGCACCGCCGCGGCCCGGCAACTGCGCGCGCTCGGCCTCTACCCGGGGCAGGAGTTCGTGATGATGCACCTGTGGGACCAGGGGCCCGTCCGGCAGTCCGAGCTGATCAAGGCCGTGGAGCTGGACCCGTCGACGGTGACCAAGATGCTGCAGCGCCTGGAGCAGGCCGGACACGTGCGCCGCTGCCCCGACCCGCACGACCGGCGCGCGGTGCTCGTCGAGGCCACCGAGCAGAGTTGCGGTCTGCTGAAGGACGTCTCCGGGGCGTGGGACGCGCTGGAGAGGCAGACGCTGGCGGGGTTGTCGGCGCGCGACCGGGACGAGTTCGTGCGGCTGCTGGCCCTGGTGGAGGGCAACCTCTGCACGGGTCCCGACGCCTGCCCCGAGTAGGGCGCGCGGCGGGCCCCGGCGGGGTCACAGCCAGGCGAGCCGGGCCGCCCGGTCGAGGACGGTGCGCACCGCCTCCTCGTCGCCGAGGGCGCCCCGGGGGACGGTCTGCGGGGTGTGCCGGCCGCCGACCAGCAGACAGAAGTCGACCGGATCCAGGGCGAGTTCGGCGCGGACGGGTTCGCCCTCGGCGCCGAGGATCCACTCCGTGCTGCGGGTGACGTCCGTGATGGTGAGGGCGACCGGCCCGGCGCCCCGGCCGAGCGCCAGACCGAGGACGCGGACGGCGAGCCGGACCAGGCGCCACAGGTGCGCGGCGGGCGGCGGGGGCACCGGGCGGTCCAGGGCCCGGCCGATGTCGTCGGCGTGGATCCAGGTCTCGAAGGCACGGATCAGGAAGTGCTCGGCGACGGGGAGCCGCACGCCGACCAGCGTGGCGGCCCGCGCGGCGCGTTCGGGGTCGCGGGCGTCCGGGGTGGCCAGCAGCGCGGCGGTCTGGGCGCGCCAGGTGGTGACGGTGGCCTGCGGGGAGCGGCCCCGCTCGTGGGCGATGACCTGGTGGGTGCGGGTGGTCCAGGCCGTGCGCCAGCCGGTGTCCCGCGGGTGCGGCGGGGCGGGCGGGGCGTTGGCCGGGAGGCCCAGGTGGGCGGCGAGGTGTTCGTCGGCGGCGATGAGGTGGGCGAGCGTGTCCTGCACGGTCCAGTCGTGGATCACGGGGGTGAGCCAGGGGGCGGCGTCCGCGGTGGCGTCCGGCCCCGGGGCGAGCTCGGTGAGCAGGGCCTGGAGCGCGGCCACGGCGGCGGCGTACGGCTCGGCGTGCGCGGCGGTGCGCGGCGCGGGCGGGCGGGCGGTGAGGGCCCGGGCCAGGATCTCGTCCCCGAGCGCGGGTCCGGGCGGCGGCACCTCCCCGTCCGGGCCGTCCAGCAGCCGCACCGGTTCGCGCAGCAGCTCCGCCTCCGCCGCGCACTGTTCGCAGTCGGCGAGGTGAGCCGGGACCAGCCGCTCTTCGGACGGGGGCAGGGCCCGCACGGCCCAGGCACCGAGGAGTTCACGGATCGCCGCGTGGTCGTCCGCGTCGGTCGTCATCACGCGCTCCTTTCCCTGGCCGGGTCGGGCGGTTCCGCCAGGGTCTCGGCCAGCCGGTGCAGGGCCGTACGCAGGCGGGTCTTCGCGGTGCCCTCGGGAATGCCGAGTTCCGCTGCCGCCTGACGGTACGTCCGGCCCGCGAAATACGCCAGGTGCACCACCTGCCGCTGGGGCAGCGGGAGTTCGGCGAGGGCAGAGTGGAGCAGGAGGGCGCGTTCGCGGTCCACGACCCGTTCGTCGGGGCCCGGGTCCGGCGCGGGAATCGCGTGCAGGGTCTCGTCGTCCGCGGCGGCCGCCTTGCGGTGGCGGGCCTCGCTGCGCACCCAGTCGACGGCGCGGCGGTGCGCCAGCATGCTCAGCCAGGTGCGCAGCGTGCCGCGGCGCGCGTCGTACGCGTAGGGGCGTGCCCACAGATGGGCGAAGACCTCCTGCGCGACGTCGTCGGCGGCTCCGGCCTGGCCGGTCACCCGGACGGCGACGCCACGGACGAGGCCGCCGTAGGTGGCGTACACCTCGGAGAGCGCGGCCTCGTCGCCGTAGACCAGTCGCTGATGCAGCGCGACGTCCGCTGTCGGTCCTGTCCCGTCCGTCCGGGCCACCGGCACCACCACCTCGTAGTGCCTTCCTAGCGTCCGGACCCACCGGACGCCAGGGCCTGCCCGGCCTCAGCGGGCCAGGACCTCCAGGAGGCGGTCGACGTCCTCGGGCGTGTTGTAGAGGTGGAAGGAGGCCCTCAAGTTGCCCGCCCTGTTGGCGAGTTCGATACCGGCGGCCTGCAACTCGGGCTGCCGTCCGCCGAGTCCGGGGACCGACACGATCGGGGAGCCGGGCGCGGGGAGCGCCTTGCGGCCCAGCTCCGCCAGGCCCGCGCGGAAGCGCTCGGCGAGCGCCAGGTCGTGGGCGCGGACGGCGTCCGGGCCGAGCTCCTCGATCAGGGCGAGGGACCGGCGCGCGCCGGTGTACGCGACGAGGCCCGGCGACTGGTCGAACCGGCGGGCGGAGCGGGCGAGCTCGGTGACGGGGCCGTAGCAGCTGTCCCACGGCCGCTCCCCCGCGACCCAGCCGCCGAAGACGGGGGTCAGCTCGTCCGGGTCCTCGGGGCCGACGAAGAAGACCGCGCCGCGGGGGCAGGTGAGCCATTTGAACGCGACGGAGGCGACGTAGTCGGCGGCCGCGGCGTGCGCGGCGAGCGGGAACCAGCCGGCGGCCTGCGAGACGTCGACGTAGAGACGGGCGCCGTGGGCGCGGGTGACGGCCCGCAGCTCGGCCTGATCCGCCACTCGGCCGTCCGCGGACTGGACCGCGCTCACGGCGACCAGGGCGGTGCCGGGCCGGACGGACTCGGCGAGCGCGTCCAGCGGGACGGTGCGGACCTTGAGGTCCCCGCGCGCGTGGAAGGGGTGGACCGTGGAGCTGAACTCGCCCTCGGCCGTGAGCACCTCGGCGCCCTCGGGCAGCGAAGCGGCGATCAGTCCGGTGTACAGGGCGACGGACGCGCCCGTCGCCACCCTGGCCACCGGGACCCCGGCGATCCGTGCGAACGCGGCGCGGGCCTCCTCGACGTCGGCGAACAGGGAGTCGGTGGGACGGCCCTCGGCCATGCCGGCGATCGCGTCGCGCATGGCGTCCGCGGCCCGCGCGGGCAGCAGACCGGAGCCGGCGGTGTTCAGGAAGGTGCCGGCCGGGGCGTACTGGGCGCGGACGAGGTCGAGGTTCAGGGCGGGGGCGACGGGCGGGTGCTCATCGATGGGCTCCATGGCACCACTGTCCCCCGCCGCCAACTGCCCGTCCATTGCGCATTTTTGAGCAGTACCTGTAAGGAACGCTTGTCCGCGCGGCAGGGCGGGGTCAGGCGCCCGGGACCGCGCAGCCGTCGGGGCCGCAGGCGTCGGCGCCGTCGGCGCTGTCGATCACGGTGAGCGGGGAGCGGTTGTCCCAGGCCTGGGTGAGCGCCTGGGTGAAGACCTCGGCGGGCTGGGCGCCGGAGACGCCGTACTTGCGGTCGAGGACGAAGAACGGCACTCCGGTCGCGCCCAGCTCGGCCGCCTCGCGCTCGTCGGCGCGGACCTCGTCGGCGTACGCGTCCGGGTCGGCGAGGACGGCGCGCACCTCGGTCTCGTCCAGGCCCGCCTCGACGGCGAGCCGGACGACGTGCTCGTCGTCGGCGAAGACGGAGCCCTGCTCGGCGAAGTTGCCGCGGTAGAGCGCGTCGATCATGGCGTCCTGCAGGCCCTTGTCGTGGGCGAGGTGGAGCAGACGGTGCAGGTCGAAGCTGTTGCCGTAGTCGCGGCCCTCGGTGAGGTAGGGCAGGCCGAGGGCCTGCGCCTGCTGTCCGAGGCCCTGCTCGTTGGCGGCGGCCTGCTCCTCGCTGATGCCGTACTTCTGGGCGATGTGCGGGACGACGAGACCGGTGTCGCCCTTCGCGATCGTGGGGTCGAGCTCGAAGGAGCGGTGCACGACCTCGACCTCGCCCTTGTGCGGGAAGGCGTCGAGGGCCTGCTCGAACCGGGACTTGCCGATGTAGCAGAACGGGCAGTTGATGTCGGTCCAGATCTCGACGCGCATGGGGTTTCTCGCTCCAGTTTCGTACGGCGCAGGGATTGCCCTGCGCCCTACGTCAACCGGATGGTCCCTCCGCTCATTCCCCGGGCGTCAGGAACCGTCCTTCAGGCCCCGCGGCCAGTTCGGGCGGAACTCGATGCGGTCGTAGCGGACCGTGCACCCCTCGCCCACCGGTGACTGCGCGAGGAAGCCGACGAGGGCCGCCCCCGCGGACTTCTCGTCGCCGAGGGAGAAGATCCGTACGAAGGTCCACTTCTCGCCGTCGGTCGAGGCGTGGAACGCGAAGGCCGAGCCGGTGCGGCTGATCCGCAGCCACACCGTCGTCCCGGGCACCACGAAGGAGTTCGCGTCGTCGGAGTGGCCGCGTGTGACGACCGTGCAGATGGTCGGCTCGTCCGGGGAGCGCTCGTAGCAGAGCTTGGCCCACTCCCGGTCGCCCACGTGGACGTAGAGGACGCCCGCGTCGAAGGCCGCCTCGAAGCCGACGGTGAGCCGGGCGATCAGCTGGAAGTCGCCCTCGGGCGCGCCGAGCAGCCGGGGCGCGTCGGAGGCGGGGTCGAGGGCGTGGCCCGTCGGCGGCACGAAGCGGTCCTGCCGGGCGCCCGCCCGGCCGGTGAGCACCCCGTCCTGGTAGGACCAGTCCCCGTCGGGTCCGTAGGAGCGCAACGGAAAGGGGAGTTCGGGCAGCTGGAGTTCCATGGGCCTCAGTTTTCCAGGCGGCCGTTGTAGCGCCGCGGCAGGCCCAGCGGGTTGTCGTCGCGCAGCTCCGGGGGCAGCAGCGCCTCGGGAGTCGTCTGGTACGAGACCGGGCGCAGCCAGCGCTCGATCGCCGTGCCGCCGACCGAGGTGGAGGTGGACGTCGTCGCCGGGTACGGGCCGCCGTGGTGCTGGGCGGGGGCGACCGCGACGCCGGTCGGCCAGCCGTTGACCAGGACGCGGCCGGCGAGCGGGGTCAGCTCGGCGAGGAGTTCGGTGCCCCGGCCCTCGCCCGCGGTCTCCTCGGCGGACAGCTGGACGGTGGCCGTGAGGTTGCCGGGCAGCCGGGACAGCACGGAGGTGATCTCGTCCGCCGACTCGTAGCGGGCGACGACGGTCACCGGGCCGAAGCACTCCTCCAGGAGCAGGTCGTGCGGCCCGCCCTCGACGGCGAGGCGGGTGGCCGGAACGGTCAGGAAGCCGGGGCTGACGGTGTGCTCGCCGCCCGCGCCGGGGGTCACCGGGGCGTCCACATCCGGGAGCCCGGCCCGCTCGGCGACGCCCGCGACGAAGTTGTCCCGCATGCGGTGGTCGAGCAGGACGCCGGCGGCGGTGTCGCTGACGGCGGCCGTGAGGGACTTGACGAGGCTGTCGCCCGCCTCGCCGGCCGGCGCGAAGACCAGACCCGGCTTCACGCAGAACTGGCCGACGCCCAGCGTCATGGAGCCCGCGAGGCCGGTGCCGATCGCCTCGGAACGCTCCGCGGCCGCCGCCTCGGTGATCACGACGGGGTTGAGGGAGCCCAGCTCGCCGTGGAACGGGATCGGCACCGGGCGGGCCGCGGCCGCGTCGAAGAGCGCGCGTCCGCCGCGGACGGAACCGGTGAAGCCGGCCGCCGCGACCAGCGGGTGCTTGACGAGCTCGACGCCCGCCTCGAAGCCGTGCACGAGGCCGAGCACGCCCTCCGGGATGCCGTGCCGCTCGGCGGCCCGGCGGATGACCGAGGCGACCAGCTCGGAGGTGGCCGGGTGGTCGGGGTGGGCCTTGACGACCACGGGGCAGCCCGCGGCGAGCGCGCTCGCGGTGTCGCCGCCGGGCACGGAGAAGGCGAAGGGGAAGTTCGACGCCGAGTAGACGGCGACGACGCCCAGCGGGATCTTGTAGCGGCGCAGGTCCGGGATCGGCGGCGTCGCCGTGTCGTCGGGGTGGTCGATGACGACGCCGAGGAAGGCGCCCTCCTCGACGACGCCGGCGAACGCCCGCAGCTGGAAGCAGGTGCGGGCGAGTTCGCCGGTGAGCCGGACCGGGCCGAGCGCGGTCTCCGCGTCGGCGGCCTCGACCAGGTGGTCCTTGGCCTCGTCGAGCAGGTCGGCCGCGGTGCGCAGGAAGGCGGCGCGCACGGTGCGGTCGGCGAGGGCGGAGCGGGCTTCCTGGGCGGCGCGGACCGCCTGGTCCACCTCCTGGGCCGTGGCCTCGACCGCGACCTGCTCCCGCTGCTTCCCGGTTCGGGGGTCGACACTCCAGACTGGTGCTGCTGCCACGGCGCACTCCTCCTGCTCTTCCCGCAGCGCGCCGGGCGAGCCGCGAGGGTCGTTCGATATACTGAACGCTGTCTCTGGTGATGAACTCTACGGAGACTATTTCTCGTCGAACGAAGGGGTCAAGGGCGATGTCGGCAGGCGAGACGGGGGCCGTTGCGGGCGCCGGAGCGGGTGGCGCGCAGGTCAAGTCGGCGGTGCGCACGGTCGAACTGCTCGAATACTTCGCCGGGCGCCCCGGCATGCACTCCCTGGCCGCCGTCCAGGAAGCAGTCGGGTATCCGAAGTCGAGCCTGTACATGCTGCTGCGCACGCTCGTCGAGCTCGGCTGGGTGGAGACGGACGCGACCGGGACGCGGTACGGCATCGGGGTGCGGGCGCTGCTGGTGGGCACCTCGTACATCGACGGCGACGAGGTCGTGGCCGCGGCGCGGCCCACGCTCGACCGGCTCTCGGACGACACCACGGAGACCATCCACCTGGCGCGCCTCGACGGCACGAACGTGGTGTACCTGGCCACGCGCCAGTCGCAGCACTATCTGCGGCCCTTCACGCGCGTGGGGCGACGGCTGCCCGCGCACTCCACGTCGCTGGGCAAGGCGCTGCTCGCCACGCACACCGACGAGCAGGTCCGCAAGATGCTCCCGGAGACGCTGCCCGCGCTGACCGAGCACACGATCACCGACCGCGAGAAGCTCATCGAGGAGCTGCACGCGGTGCGCGAGCAGGGGTTCGCGGTGGACCGCGAGGAGAACACGCTGGGGCTGCGCTGCTTCGGTGTCGCCGTCCCGTACCGGACCCCGGCCCGGGACGCGATCTCCTGCTCGGTGCCGGTGGCGCGGCTGACGCCCGCGCACGAGCAGATGGTGAAGGACGCGCTGTTCGACGCCAGGGACCGGCTGACCCTCGCCACGCGCCGGCTCTGATCCCTGTCGGGGCCGGTCCGCGCCGGGCGAGGGGCGTTCCGTTCGTGAGAGGTTTCTGAGAAAAGCGCGTTTATCGGAACGATTCGCTCGGGGTCGTTCGTCTTTCCTGCGGGATGAACAAGACGATCAGGCACGCCGCCGTCTTCAGTCTGCTCCTCGTGCTCGCTCTGCTGGTCAGGGCGACCTGGGTGCAGTTCTACGACGGTCAGGCCCTCGCGGACAACGACAAGAACCGGCGGAAGATGATCGCGCAGTACGCGTATCCGCTGGGCGACATCATCGTGGGCGGAGAGGCGGTGACGGGCTCCGAGAAGACAGGTGGCGGCAGCGACCTGAAGTACAAGCGGACCTACAAGGACGGCTCCCTGTACTCGGCGGTGACCGGCTTCACGTCGCAGGTGTACGGCTCGACCCAGCTCGAGGCCCTCTACCAGGACGTGCTCGACGGCTCCGACACCCAGCTGAAGAACCCCGTCGACACGCTCACCGGCAAGCACGCCGATCCCGGTGACGTGATCACGACGATCGACCCGTCCGTGCAGAAGGCCGCGTACAAGGCGCTCGGCGACAAGAAGGGCGCCGCCGTCGCGATCGACCCGAAGACGGGGAAGATCCTCGGCATGGTATCGACGCCGTCGTACGACGCGTCGGAGATCAGCGGCTCGGGGGCGTCGGACGCGCGGGCGTGGAAGAAGCTGTCCGACGACAAGGACGTGCCCACCATGAACCGGGCCCTGAAGCAGGCGCTGCCGCCGGGCTCGACGTTCAAGCTGGTGGTCGCCGCGGCCGCGCTGGAGAACGGGCTGTACTCGTCCGTCGACACGAAGACCGACTCCCCGAACCCGTATCCGCTGCCGGGCACCAGCAAGGATCTGAAGAACGAGAGCGCGAGCGCGCCGTGCGAGGACGCCTCCATCCGCACCGCTCTCCAGTACTCCTGCAACAACGTCTTCGGCAAGATGGCCGTCGAGCTGGGGCAGGACAAGGTGAAGGCGATGGCCGAGAAGCTCGGCTTCAACGACGAGAAGCGGGACGTACCGGTCCGCGCGGCCGAGAGCATCTACCCCTCCGGCATGGACAAGGCACAGACCGCGCTGTCCGGCATCGGGCAGTTCGACGTGACGGCCACGCCGCTGCAGATGGCGATGGTCTCCGCGACGATCGCCAACGGCGGCGAGCAGGCCTCGCCGCACATGGTGTCCGAGGTGACGAACGCCGACGGGGACGCGCTCAAGAGCTACCCGGACTCCGACGGCGAGCGGGTCCTCAGCGAGTCGACCGCCTCGCAACTGCAGTCGGCGATGGAGACCGTCGTGACGAAGGGCACCGGCACGAACGCGCGGATCGCCGGGGCCACCGTGGGCGGCAAGACCGGTACGGCGCAGCACGGCGAGAACAACAGCAAGACGCCGTACGCCTGGTTCACGTCGTACGCGAAGGACGACTCGACCGGGAAGGAGGTCGCCGTGGCGGTGCTCGTGGAGCAGTCCGACGCGGCGCGTTCGGAGGTCAGCGGCAACGGCCTGGCCGCTCCGATCGCCAGGTCCATGATGGCGGCGGCTCTGAAGAGCTAGCGCCGCGTCACGGTGCTCCCCCTCCCTGGCGGCGGCGCTTCCACGCCAGGAACGCCCAGGCCGCCAGGAGGGGCACCGCCGCGCCGGTCAGCGCTCCCGTGACGAAGCCCGCCCCGGTGATCGCCGCGCCGTCGGAGACGGCCGACGCGACCGCGGCGGCGATCAGCACGAGGGCCGCCACCGCCGGAGCGGCAAGGAAGCGGCGGCTGCGGGAGGTGCGGCGGGCGGGGGCCGCCGGGGGCGGGGCCGTGACGTCCGCGGCCGGGCCCGGCGCGGCCGCTTTCGGGCGCTTGTACCAGCCGTGGACGACCCAGGTGCCGCACGGCTGCCAGCCGTCGGCCGCGAGCTGCGCGTCCGGCGCCGCGCGGCCCCGGGTCACCAGCTCTCTGCGGTACTCCCAGCGCCGCGGCCGCTCGGGGTCGCGGTGGCTGACGAAGCGGCCGTCGGCGTCGATGCGCTCGACCTCCCAGCCCTCGTCGCCGAAGCGGTCCAGGAGCGCCTCGTCGGCGTAGGTGTCGGCCGTCCAGCGCCACGTCTCCACGATGCCGTCGGGGGCCTCGGCGTCCCCGGCCGCGGACTGCGGTGCCAGCCGACGGGCGAAGTCCTGGACCGGGCCGAACTCCTCGACCGGATGGGCCGGTGCGCACCCGGCCAGGTGCGCCGCGAGGCCGGCGACCGTCGCCGTGACATGGTCCGGCGGCAGCCCGCGGGCGAGCAGGGCGCGGGTCAGCTCGGTCATGTAGGCGGTGGCACCGGGTGGGTCCGCGGAGTCCGGCAGGTCCGTCATCGCACTCCCAGGCGTCGGTCCGGTACGGGTCGAGCAGAGGTCGGGGTCCAGTACAGGTCGAGTACAGGTCGAGTACGGGGAAATCTATCTCCCACCCGCGCGCTTCCACCGCAGGAAGCCCGGCCGACGCCCCTTGCTCCCCCGTGTCCGATATCCCGCACACCCTTCGAACCGCCGTACGGAACGCTGGTACGCTCTCGCCTCCTGTCGGGCCCCACAGTGAGGGGAGGGATCCGCGTGAGCACCGTCGTGGACGACGACGCCTCCGCCGAGTTCCGGGCCTTCTTCGAACGGCATCATGCCGAACTCGCCCGGCTCGCCCACCTGTTGACGGGCGAGCCGGACGCCGCCGACGATCTCGCGGCGGACGCGCTGCTCGCGCTCTGGCACCGCTGGGACCGGGTCAGGAACGCCGATCACCCGGTGGCGTACGCGCGTGGTGTCGTCGCCAACCTGGCCCGCACCCGGATCCGCAGCGCGGTCCGTGAGCGGCGGCGCGTGGCGCTGTTCTGGTCGGGCAGGTCCGAGCGCACCGAGGATCCCGACGTGCCGGCCGTGGTCGATGTGCAGGGCGCGCTGCGGGAACTGCCGTTCCGCAAGCGGGCGTGCGTGGTGCTGCGGCACGCGTTCGACCTGTCGGAGAAGGACACCGCGCTCACCCTCGGGATCTCGGTGGGTACGGTGAAGAGCCAGACCTCGAAGGGCATGGCCGAGCTCGAACGGCGGCTCGGGCCCGGCGGGTTGGACGGACGGGCGCCGCGTCGCGTGCGGGCGGTCGGTGCGACGGTGGAAGGAGGCCGGCGGTGAACGACGACCTGCGGCGGCGGCTGCGCGAGGCCGCCGGCACGCACCGCCCCGACCGGGAGCGGATGCTGGCCCGGGTCGAGCGCGGCATGTCCGATCCGCATCCGGCGGTACCGGAGCGGCGCGGCCCCGCCGTCGGCTGGGTGCGGATCGCCGGGATCACGGCCGGGGTCGCCGGGGCGCTCGCGGTCGGCGGGCTCGCGGTCGGCGCGGCGCTGCGCGGGGACGAGGGCCCGACGCAGACGGTCGCCGTGACTCCGACGCCCGCCCCGGCACGGACGCCGACGGCGGACGCCACGTCGCGCGGGCCGCGGCCCTCCGGCTCCGCGTCGGCGCCGGACGGACAGCCCGCCTCGTCGCCGGCGTCGCGGCACACCGGCTCGGCGCCGACCCGTTCCCCGGCCGACCGTGGAAAGGCGACGGCCCCCTCCGCGCCCACCGCCACCGCCACGACCGACGGGCCGCTGTGGTCGGACGGATCGGTCGACCCCGGATCGAACGACTTCTGGGCACAGAGCGACGTCACGTTCAAGACGAAAGAGCAACTGGCTTCGCTGACCGTGGAGTTGCGGGTCGCGCAGACCGGGAGGGTCGCCGACACCGGCAACTGGCGCTCCCTGCCCGCCGAGGACTTCACGGTGTCCGTCGCCGAGCGGGACGGGTTCCTGGTGTACCGGTGGGTGCTGAGGTCCGGGCGGACGGTACCGCCCGGGCAGCATGTGTTCGCCGGGCAGTTCGACCATGCCGAGGGCGGGCGGGACGCGGGGCGGGACACGTATTCCGTGTCGGGCCGGACCTCGGACGGCGAACGAGTCACGGTGGGCGGGGACTTCGAGTAGCCGAGAAGGCGGCAACCTTTCCTCGCGGCGCGGCGACTACCGGGCATGACTGAGAGAGCCAACCCCTCCCCCTCACACCATCACCGCCGGCGCGTCACCCGGCGCAGGGCCACCCTCGGCGGGCTCGCCGCGCTGACCCTCACCGGCGCCGCCCTCGTCACGAGCGGCATGCTCAGCACCGCGGGCGCCGCGGCCGCCTGGCCGGAGGCCAAGGGCACCCAGGCCGTGAGCAGCAGCATCTCCGTGTCGGGCACCTACGACGGCGGATACAAGCGGTTCTACGGTTCCGGCGACCTCGGCGGTGACGGCCAGGACGAGGGCCAGGACCCGATCTTCAACCTCGCGGACGGTGCCGTCCTCAAGAACGTCATCATCGGCTCCCCCGCCGCCGACGGCGTGCACTGCGCGGGCAGTTGCACCCTGCAGAACGTCTGGTGGGAGGACGTCGGTGAGGACGCCGCCACGTTCAAGGGCAAGTCCACGTCGTCCGTCTACACCGTGTACGGCGGCGGTGCGCGGAAGGCCGACGACAAGGTCTTCCAGTTCAACGGCGCCGGCAAGCTCGTCGTCACCAAGTTCCAGGTGTCCGACTTCGGCAAGCTGGTCCGCTCCTGCGGCAACTGCTCGACCCAGTACAAGAACCGCAACATCATCGTCAACGACGTCGACGTGACCGCGCCGGGCAAGTCGATCGTCGGCATCAACTCCAACTACGGCGACACGGCGGCGCTGCGCAACGTCCGGATCCACGGCGACAGCAGCAAGAAGATCAAGCCGTGCGTCCGCTACAACGGCAACAGCACCGGCGCCGAGCCCACCGAGGTCGGCAGCGGCCCCGACGGCACGTACTGCCGGTACACCGCCTCCGACCTGATCTACGACTGAGCCGTCACGACAGCGCGGCGCCCCCGCCGGCGGGATCCGGTGGGGGCGCTGCGCGGTGGCTCCCGGGCCCTCAGCCGACGAAGTACGTCGGGTTCGGGAGCTTGTACGTCCTGTTCGCGTAGCCGCCGTCGAGGTCGGACTGCTGGTCGCCGAAGTTGCCGACGATGTCGTAGCCGAGGGACTCGATGTGCTTGCGGGTGCCCGACTTGTACTGCACGGTCGTGCACTTCCAGGCACCGGCGGTGGCGCAGCCGCTGAGGTAGGCGGGCGGGTTGTCGGCGTTCTTCAGGAAGACGTGCCCGGCGTCGAGGTTCACGTCGATACCGGCCTTCTTCAGGTTCTCGACGGCCGGGGCGCGCTGGGCCTCGTTCAGTCCCGAGTTGTAGAAGACCTCGACGCCCTTGCTCTTCGCGTACTGGATGAGGGCGGGGGTGCCGAAGACCGCCGGGCGGTCGGCCTTGGCCACGTATGCGGCCCATGTGGCGCTGTTGTAGACGTAGTTGGTGGAGATCTCGTAGTCGAGGCTGAGCAGCAGTGTGTCGTCGATGTCGAAGACGACGGCGGGCTTGGCGTGGTGGTGCTTCGCCTTCTTCGCCGCCTTGGCGATGTCCTTCTTGGCGCCCGCCTCGATGCGGGCGAGGTCGTCGGCGTAGGCGCTGTCGGGCGAGGCCTGCCAGGTGCCGTCGGCGTCCTGGGTGGCGCCGTAGTACGTCTTGATGTCGCCGACCAGCTTGCCGATGTTGTACGGCTCGGCCGTGGTCCGCGCGGTGGGGGCGCCGGCGCCGGCCGCGCCGGTGCCGTAGAGGGCTCCGCCGGCGAGGGCGCACGCGGCGGCGACACCCGCGACTCTGATGGACTTCCGCATGGATCGTGTCTCCGGATCTGGCCTGGAACGGCCGTCGGTTCAGGAGGTCCCCGGCGCGCGTACGCTTCGTCGCGTGATCGTCCGCGCCAGGTCACCGCTTGTCTACGCGCATCACACGGAGACCGCGAGGGGCTTTATCCGATCGATACACGATCCACAGATATCCGGAGCCCGGCGTGCCCCGTAGATCCATTGCTCAGCTATGGCGGCCGCTTGACCTCGCCTTGGAGCACGCCGCCATAGGCTCGTGCGGTCGCACACGCCCGCGCTCAGGACCGTGGGCTGCGCACCGCCCCGCGAAAAGGATCCACCCAGTGCTTCAGCAGTCCACCGTCGCCGCCTCGACGCACGGGGCGTCCCCCGTGCTGCTCGCCGTCTTCGCCCTCGGCGGCCTCGTCGCCGTCTGGGCGGGCCTGAGCTGGGCGCTCGACGTACGCGGGATCACGGTCCGGCGCTCCGAGCGCATCCGGCAGCGCAGCGCGCAGCGTTGGGGCGGGGTGGGCCGGCTCGACGCCCCGTCGGCGAATGTGTTCGGCAGCGTGGGCTACCTCCGGTTCCTCGGTGTGGTGCTGGCCTGCGCCGGGCTCGTCCTGCTCGTCATCACCTACGCCCTGTGGCACCTGGGGTGACGGGCTCGGGCCTCCAGTCGCCGAGATAGGCGGAGGCGGTCGCCGATCCGGCTTCCCCGGCGCCCAGTTGCGGCCGGTTCGCAGGCACGGTGACGAGGGCGCCCGGGCCGGTGTTGCGGTACTCGGCGAAGCGCTGGCGCTGCCACGGGTAGCTGTCGGACATGTTGGCGTAGGGCGTGACGGCGTCGATGCCGGGGCCGAGCCAGGTGTCGCGGACCGTGAGCATCGGGCGGGCGGTGGTGTCGGAACCGGGCACCCAGGGCCGGGCCAGCTTGTAGTAGGCGTCGGGGGCGGTGGAGCTGACCCGGCCGCGGACGACGAGGTATCCGCGCGGGTTGGCGGCCGCGGTGGACGGCGCGAACACGAAGCCGTACGGGGCCGTGGCGAGGTCGCCGCGGTCGAGGGCGCGGAAGTGGCAGCGCTCGAAGACGGCGGTGCCGCGGCCGAAGACGAAGTCGACGTCGCCCTCGGCGTAGCAGTCCCGGAAGTACTGGCGGGCGAACACGGTGAGCGCGGCGGAGTCGGCGTACAGCGTGTCCTGGTGGCCGAGGAACCGGCACCGGAAGAAGGCCGAGCGGTCGCCGGTCGCCTTCAGGGCCACGGCCTGCGTCCCGGTGATCCCCGGATGGTCGGCGCGCAGCCAGTCGTTGGCGAAGGTGACCGCGTGGGCGGTGAACCCGTCGGCGCGCAGCGTCACGGTGGCCGAGCCGGTGGTGCCGTACGGGCCCGAGCCGTCGGGCTTCAGCGTGCCGGCGGCGTTGTCGTACACGACGACGGTGTCGCGCGGGTCCCCCGAGGCGCCGATCCAGGTCATGTCGGGGGCGGCGGCGGACACGGTCTCCCGGTAGACGCCGGGGGCGATGACGAGGGTCCACCCGGCCGCCCCGGCCACCGCGTTCACGGCGGCCTGCACGGTGGTGACGTCACCGGCGCCTCCCGGGTGGACGTACAGGGTGCGTGCGTCGAGGCGCCGCCGCGGCGCCCCGTACCGGCCGAAGGGACGGGACGTCGCGAGCGCGGGGACGGCACCGGCGCCGAGGGCGACGGCGCCGCCGACTCCGGCCACGACGAACCTCCGCCGGGAAAGGGGGAGTGGGGGCTTGGGCATGGTGCGGCTCCTTCATGGTGCGTCGTCCGGAACAGGGCGAGGAGACACGGGCCGGTGGGCCCCGGAGAGGGGGCGCGGGGGAACCGCGCCCCCAGCCACCACGGGAGCCGCACCCGCCCGTACGGGGCAGCCGACAACGGCGCCGGGGCGCGCCCTACCCGAGCCGCTCCGCCCCGGCCCCCCGCTGCACGGCGCGCGGCACCGCACGCGCCGGGTCGACATGCCCTCGCAGCGCCGGGGTCCACCCGGCGCCGGAGGCCAGCGTCTCCCCGGGGATCTCCGCGTTGTGCACGGCGATGAGGTCGACCGCCCGGCCGTTGACCCGGTTGTCGACGGCGGTGAGGGGCGCCTCGCTCCACTTCTTCAGGACGGTCGCCGCGCTGATCCCCTTCGGCAGGCTGAACGCGTTCTTCTCCGCATAGAGCTGCGACTCGGCGCCGATCCCGAAGGAGTACGCGTAATCAGCCCTGCCCACATAGGAGTTGTTGTAGACGTCGACCTGCCCGAAGCGCACCCGGGGCGCGCGTTCGACCAGGCCGGTGAACAGGTTGTGGTGCAGGGTCACGCGCAGCTTGCCGCGGTCCGTCGCGCCCGCGCTGTCGCTGTTGCCGATCATCAGGGTCTTGTCGTGGTCGGCGAACACGTTCCAGGAGGCGGTGACGTGGTCGGCGCCCTTGACGATGTCCAGCTCGCCGTCGTGCTGCTGGTAGAGCCGCCCGTAGTAGGTGGGCAGGGTCGAGTCCGGGTGGTCGCCGTCGGTGAACGTGTTGTGGTCGAGCCAGACGTGCGTGGCGTTGGAGAGGACGGCCGCGTCGTACTCGGAGTTCCAGTTGCCGGTGTCGCCGTCGGTCGGGTCCCACTGCGGGAAGCAGTCGAGCGGGGACTCCAGGGTGAGGCCGCGCACGATGACGTTGTCGACCCCGTTGATCTGGAGGCTGCCGCCGACGATGCCCGCGCCCTTGCCGACGCCGATGAGCGTGGTGTTGGCGGGGACGTTCGCCTTGACGGCCTTGGCCTGGGCGGCGGCGGAGGCGGCCCGCAGGTCCTCCTGCTCGCCGCTGACCTCGTTCTCGTAGCCCCAGACGGCCGGGTCGTAGTCGGCGAGGTACCGGTCGAAGTCGTAGCCCGGGGCGGCGAACTCGGCGCAGTCCGCGCCGTCCGCGTCGAGGGTGCCCTTGATCCGGACGATCTTCGGCGTGCTGCCGCCGTCGGCGAAGGCGGCCTTCAGGCCGGCCCAGGTGGTGACCGTGTAGACGTGGGCGGCATCGGCGGCGGCGCCGCCCTGGGTGCCGGTCGTGGCCGAGCCCCAGCCGTCGCCCGCGGCCAGGGTCTCACGGGCCACGTCGCGGCCGTGCGCCTGCGCGGCGCCCGTGCCGGTGACGGCGAGGACGAGTGCGGTGCAGCCCAGCACCGTCGCTATGACACGTGCATGACATCTCGGTGTGTTCACTGTGTGCTCCTCGCGGGATTTCAGGCGGGTGTCGTGCCGGGCAGCCACGTCAGCCGCGACTGCCACACATCGGAGAGTTCGTCGATCTCGTCGCCGAGCCGGCGCAGGTCCCGCGCGGGCAGCACCCGGCGGCGCAGCAGTTCGGTGGCGACGAGGCGGGCCACGGCGATCGCGCCGGGCGGGTTGGCGTGCGTGTTGTCCTGTTCGGTGGCGGTCCAGTTGAAGTAGGCCTTCGTCTCCTCGACCCCGAGCCGCTGCCACAGCGCGAGCGACAGCGCCTGGATGTCGAGGAGCGCGACGCCCTCCTGCCGGGCGAGGGCGCGCATCGCCGCCGGGTAGTCGCCGTGGGTGGGCTGCGCGTTGCCGTCGGCGTCGAACCTTCTGCGTTCGACGGGCGTGGCGAACACCGGGCGGGCGCCGTGAGCCCGCGCCCCGTCGACGTAGCGCATCAGGTACTCCTGGTACGTCGACCAGGGCTCGGTGGCGCGG
Source organism: Streptomyces sp. YJ-C3 (assembly GCF_053891275.1). Lineage (NCBI taxonomy): Bacteria > Bacillati > Actinomycetota > Actinomycetes > Kitasatosporales > Streptomycetaceae > Streptomyces > Streptomyces sp. YJ-C3. The sequence continues at coordinate 6,587,659 of NZ_CM132685.1, forward strand.
GTGGGGTCGGCGCTCTTCTCGTCGTTGTGCGCGAACTGGATCAGCAGGAGGTCGCCGGGGCGGATCGCGCCGAGGATCGCGTCCAGCCTGCCCTCGTCGGCGAAGCTCTTCGAACTGCGGCCGTTGACCGCGTGGTTGGCGACCTCGACGCGCGAGGAGAGGAAGAACGGCAGGGCCGTGCCCCAGCCGGTCTCGGGCGCGGCGTCCGCGTACTTCTGGGCGGCGGTGGAGTCGCCCGCGACGAACAGGGTCCGGTGGTCGTGGCGGGCGGCCGCGGTTGCCGGGCCCGCGACGGCCGCGGCCAGCGGCAGTCCGGCGAGTGCGGCCAGGGCCGCTCTTCGGGTGGTCGACACGACGATGTGCCGTCCTTTCAGGAGCGGGGCGAAAGGTGCGTGGAGGATCCGGCGGCGGGAGTGGTACGACAGGAGACATCCCGCCGCCGGACCGGTCGACCGGGCACGGCTCCTACTTGGCCTGTGCCTTCCATTCGTCCTGCGCCTTGTTCAGCTGGTCGGCGAGCCGGTCCAGGAACTGCTTGGACGACTCCTTGCCGAGCAGGACCTTCTGCAGGTCGTCCTCGTTCTCGGCCTTGGAGATGGTGTTCCAGTCGGGCAGGTAGTACGGCAGCTGCACGATCTTGGTGGAGCCGGACGCGAGCGCCTCGGCGGCCAGCCGGGTCGGCTCGGACTTCTGGACCCAGGCGTCCTTGGCCGCCTCGGTGTTGGCGGGGATCTGCTTGGCCGACTCGTTCCACTTGCTGTTCTCCGCGTGCGAGGCGGCGAACTCGATGAACTTCCAGGCGGCCTGCTTGTTCTTGCTCGACTTGAACAGGCCGAGCCCGTCCACGGGGTTGGAGACCTGGACGCGGGTGCCGTCGTCGCCGGTCGGGTTGGGCAGGCCGCGGAACTTGGTGCCAAACGCCTTCACGTGGTCGCCGTAGGAGCCCAGGTTGTGGCTGAGCATGCCGATCTGGCCGCTGTCGAACTGCGCGACCATCTTGGTGAAGTCGTTGTTGACGTCGGCGGACGGCGTGGCCTTCTTGTAGAGGCCGGCGTACTTCTCCAACGCGGCCACGTTCTTGGGGTCGTTGACCGTCGTCTTCGTGTTGTCCGCGTCCCAGAACGAGGTGATGCCGCTCTGCCCGTACATGACGTCGAGCGCCTGGGCGATGGAGCCCTCGCCGCCGCGGATGGTGTAGCCGAACCGGTTCTTGCCGGTGTCGGTGAGCTTGCCGGCGGCGTCGAAGAACTTCCTCCACGTCGTCGGGGCGTCCAGACCGGCCGACTTGAACAGGTCGGTGCGGTAGTACAGGACACCGTTGTTGGCCGAGGTCGGGACGGTGAACATCGAGGAGCCGGAACCGCCGGCGGCCTTCACGGACTCCACGAAGGCGTCGTTGAGCTTGCCGTTGAGGGCGCTGGTGGCGACGCGGTCGTCGAGCGGTTCGAGGGCGTTCTGCGCGGCGATCCCGGCCAGCATGGCGGTGCCCACACCGCCGACGTCGGGCAGGCCGCCGCCCTGGATCGCGGTGTCGTACTTGGACTGCACGCTCTCGGCGGGGATACCGACGTACTTCACCTTGATGCCGGGGTTCGCCTTCTCGAAGTCCTTGATGATCTCCATCCAGACATCGCGGCGCACGGCCGTGTTGTTGTCCCAGAAGGTGATCTCGCCCTTGCCCGAGCCCTCGTCGCCCTTGTCGCCGCCCGCGCCGCTGCCGTCGTCGCCGCAAGCGGTGGCGGTGAGCGCGAGGACCGTGGTCAGGGCGAGGGCGGTGCCGGTGCGGAGCGCGGGTCTGCGGATACGGATGTTCATGATCGGCTCTCTTCTTCTGGATCCGACGGAGGGTGGTGACTGGCGTGTGCTGAGCGAGGCAGGAAAGGCCGGTGGAGCAGGGGTCTTCGGGCGGTCAGACGGTGGTGATCCGGAAGTGCGTGAACAGGGCCGTTCCGGCGGGCCCGGTGCCGGCCGGCGCCGCGGCGAACAGCCCGAGCAGCGCCCCGACCCAGCGCCACGGCGCGGCGGCGAACACCTGGCCCGAGGGACGGAACCCGGCGCCGTCACCAGTGTCGACGGAGAAGCGGCAGCGCGCCCCGTCGGTGACATCGACACGCAGGCGCGCCGTCCCGCCCGGCGCCGCGCGCACCGGTGCGGCGTCGCGCTCCGCGTCGGCGACGGCCTCGGCGAACCGGTGCGCGACGTGCGCGGTGCCGTCCGCGCCGCGCTCCAGGCCGATCCAGGAGTAGGCGTCGCCGAGGACGGCGAGTCCCGCTCCGGCGCCGGGGGTGGTGCTGGTGAGCCGGAGGCCGACCTCGACCCGGGACGGCGGCAGCGGCAGCCGCTGGGTGAGCAGGTGCGGGACGCGGCGCAGGTCGCGCACCCTGTCCCCGGACCGCACACAGGCGAGGCGCAGCCCGTCCCCGGCGTGCGAACTGGCCCAGCCGTCGCGGGGGTTGGCGGTCCACTGCCACTGCCGTCCGAAGCGGCCGCCGGGGAAGTCGTCGTCGGTGGCGGGCGCGGTGACGGGCTGCACGGGCAGCGCGGGCTTCTCGTGTACGTGCACGGGGGTGCCCTCGTCGCCGAGCACCGGCCAGCCGGACGCGTCCCAGCGCATCGGCTGCAGATGCACGACGCGTCCGTACGGCCCGCGCTGCTGGAAGTGCAGGAACCAGTCCTCGCCGGCACCGGTGCGCACCCAGCCGCCCTGGTGGGGGCCGTTGATGCCGCTGTCGCCCTGCTCGAGCACGACGCGCTCCTCGTAGGGCCCGAAGAAGGAGCGGGAGCGGAACACGCCCTGCCAGCCGGTCTCCACGCCCCCGGCCGGGGCGAAGATCCAGTACCAGCCGTCGTGCCGGTACGCCTTGGGTCCCTCGACGGTGAACCAGCCGGGGAGCTGGTCGCCGTCGATCAACAGCGTGCCCTCGTCGAGGAGTTCGCGGCCGTCGGGGCTCATCCGGTGGCCGGTGATCCGGTTCTTGACCCCGGAGCGGGACCTGGCCCAGGCGTGCACGAGGAACGCCTCCCCGGTCTCCTCGTCCCACAGCGGGCACGCGTCGATGAGGCCCTTGCCCGCCTTGAGGAGGTGCGGCCTGGTCCACGGGCCCCTGATGGAGGGTGAGTTGATCTGGAACACGCCGTGGTCGGGGTCGCCCCAGAAGATCCAGAAGCGGCCCGCGTGGTGGCGCAGCGACGGCGCCCAGACGCCGCAGTCGTGGCGCGGCGTCGCGAACGCCTCGGCGGGTTCGAGGCGGTCGAGCGCGTGGCCGACCAGGGTCCAGTTGACGAGGTCGCGGGAGTGCAGCAGCGGCAGGCCGGGGACGCGGCCGAAGCTGGACGCCGTGAGGTAGTGGTCGTCGCCGACGCGGATCACGTCCGGGTCGGACCAGTCGGCGGCGAGCACCGGGTTGCGGTACGTCCCGTCGCCCAGGTCGCCGGTGCGCCGCCCGGCGTTCACGCGGCCACCGCCTTGCGCACGAGGGCGGCGGCGCGGGCCCGGTCGAGGCGGCCGTCGGCGACGACCGTGACGACGCGGCGCACGGCGGTGTCACCGGCGGCGATCCGCAGCCGCGCCCGCGAGGCCAGGGAGGAGCCGACGCCCGGGTACTCCCCCGTGCGCACGAACCAGGGGTCGCGCCGGGTCTCGGCGGTGGCCCCGGCGAACACGAGGGTCCAGCCGTCGCCCGCCAGGGCCAGCCAGCCGGCGGTGCGGCCGTGCACGGCGGACTCGCCGTCGTCGGTCGCGGTGAACACGGCGGGCGCGGCGGCCTCCTTGGGCGCGCGCCAGAAGAAGCCTCCGTAGGCGGCGCCGGGGCGGCCGTTGGTGGCGGGGCTGCCAATGGTCAGGTCCTGGTCGGCCGGGTTGGTGAGGGTGAAGGTCAGGTCGAGCGCCCAGGCGTCGTCGGCGACCTGGGACGCGGCGACGGTGCGCCGCTCGCGCAGCACGAGGCAGCCGTCGGCGGTCCACTCCAGGTCCTCGACGAACCCGTCGGGGTCGCACAGCTTGAACTCGCGGTGCCGCTGCTCGCCGTGGTTGTCCAGGGCGGTGGGGCCCTGGCCGCGGACGTAGGTGCGGCCGCCCCAGAAGTTGTACCCGGCGACGTCCGGCACGGCGATACTCACCCCGAGGTGGTGGACGTGGTCGGCGGGGGCGAACTCGGTGACCGGGGTGCCGCCGAGGGTGCTGACCGGGTGCAGGCAGGGGCGCGGCGCGAGCCGCTGTCCGACGTCGGGGCGCAGGTCGTAGCGGGCGACGGGACGGCCCGCGCAGCTCAGGGTCAGGGGTGCGGTGGCCTGTCGCAGGAGATGACTCACGGTGCTGCCTCCAGTCCTGTCCGGGCCCAGACCGCTCCGAGCTCGGCGTAGCCGGTGAGGGAGTCGGCGCTGGCGGCGACGAGGGCGTCGATGCCGGGCACGACGCGGCGGACGGTGTCCTCGCCCGCGCCGGGCGCGGTGCGCCACGCGTCGGCGGGCAGGGCGCGCGGGTCGGGGGCCCGTCGGATCGCCTCGACGACGCGCATGAAGGCGCCCGTCGAGGCGGGGGTGACGAGGAGTTCCGCGCCGGCCGTCAGGTGGTCGACGAGGTTCTCCAGGAGGTCCGTGCGCCCGTGCGCGGTCTCCTGCGGGCCGTGCCCCGCGCGCTGTACGAGGACGCGGTCCTGCTTGTACCAGAAGGTGATCCGGCCGTGGGTGCCGTGCACGACGACGTACGGCTCGCCGGGCCGCTCGGCGCAGAGCGTCGCGGCGACGGTGACGCGGGTGTCGCGGCGGGTGGTGATCCCGACGTACGAGGTGTCGTCGGCCTCGATGGTGTGGGCGCGGAAGAGTTCGGTGCGGATGTCGGCGAGGTCGTCGGCGCCGGTCGCCCCGTCGAGGGCGAGGGCGGTGGCGACGGCGTGCGCGAGGGGGTTGGTGAGGACGCCGTCGACGACGTCGACGTGCCCGCCGGCGCCGTCGTCGAGGCGGCGGCGTCCGGCCCACGGGGCGCGCCGGAAGTAGGCCTCGTCACGGGCCCAGGCTCCGGCGGCGCCGATGCCCAGGGGTTCACCGATGACCCCGTCGCGGACGAGGTCGCGGACGTGGGGCACCGCGTGCGAGCCCAGCGACTGGAAGCCGACCTGGCAGGCGATGCCCTGCTCGGCCACGCCCCGGGCCATCCGCGCGTACTCCGCGTAGGACGGTGCGGGCGGCTTCTCCAGGAGGAGGTGCACGCCGCGCCGGGCGGCGGTCAGGGCCAGGTCGGTGTGGGTGGGGATCGGGGTGCAGACGATCGCGATCCGGGCGCCGGTCGCGTCCAGGAGCGCCCCGAAGTCGTCGGACTGGGCGACGGGCCCGAAGCCGCCGAGCTCGGACTCCTCCAGCGGCTTCAGCTCGCACACGCCGGCGAGCGTGACGCGGCCCGCGCCGGTGAGGCGCCGGAGGTTGTCCAGGTGCCAGCGGCCGTGGCCGCGCGCCCCGGCGAGGACGACGGGGACCGGCTCCCGCGGGTGGCCGCTCATCCCTTCACCGCCCCGGCGCTGAAGCCCGTGACGAGCCACTTCTGGATGAACGCGAAGACGATCACGACGGGGACGGCGGCGACGACGCCGCCCGCGGCGAGCGCGCCCAGGTCGACGGAGTCGGCGCCCATGAGAGTCGCGAGGCCGACGGGGATCGTCTGCTTGTCCTGGTCGGAGAGGAACATCAGGGCGAACAGGAAGTGGTTCCAGCTGTGCACGAAGGCGAAGGAGCCGACCGCGATCAGCCCCGGTCGCAGCAGCGGCAGGACCACGGCGCAGAAGGCGCGGAAGCGTCCGCAGCCGTCGACCCAGGCCGCCTCTTCCAGGGAGTACGGCACGTTCTTGATGAAGCCGCTGATGAGGATCATCGTGAGCGGCAGCTGGAAGACGGTCTCGGCGATGATGACGCTGCCCAGCGAGTTGATCATCTTCAGGTTGGCGAAGATCTGGAACAGCGGCACCAGCATCAGGGCGCCGGGGATGAACTGCGAGCACAGCAGGGCCAGCATGAAGCCCTGTTTGACCTTGAAGTTGAACCGGGCCAGGGCGTAGCCGCCGGCCAGCGCGACGACGGTCGTCATCAGCATCGAGGCGACGCCGACGAGCAGGCTGTTCTGGAAGAAGAGGCCGAAGGACCGCTCGTTCCACACCTTGTCGAAGTGGTCGAAGGTGAGCGGCCACGGCACCAGCGAGGTGGACCCGGCGGGCCGGAACGCGAACAGCAGCATCCAGTAGAACGGGACGAGCGTGAAGAGCAGGTAGACACCGAGCGGGACATAGATCTGCCAGCGCGGCACGTCGTCCCAGGAGCGGCTCTTGCGGGGCGGGGTGACATCGAGCCGGTGCCGGCCGCCGGCCGGGGCGGCGATCGGGGTGGTGGCGGTCAACGGGGCTTCCTTGACGGTCACTTCTCCTCGCCCCCGAACTTGCTCAGGCGCAGATAGACCATCGAGCAGAACAGGAGGATCACGAAGGCGATGGAGGTCAGCGCGGACGCGTAGCCGAAGTCGTGCGAGTCGACGGCGATGGAGGCGATGCGCAGCGGCAGGGTGGTCGTCTCACCCGCGGGCCCGCCGCCGGTGAGGGTGTAGAGGAGGTCGACGTTGTTGAACTCCCACACCGCGCGCAGCAGCGTGGACAGGATGATCGCGTCCTTCAGGTGCGGCAGCGTGATGTGCAGGAACTGCCGGAAGCGGCTCGCGCCGTCGACCTCGGCGGCCTCGTACAGGTCCTTCGACACGGACTGCAGGTCGGCGAGGATGAGGATCGCGAAGAAGGGGACGCCGCGCCAGAGTTCGGCGGTGACGACGGCCGGGAAGACGGTCGCGGTGTCCGACAGCCATGAGGTGCCGTACGAGCCCACGCCGACGTCCGCGAGGTAACGGGTGATGCCCGTCTGGGAGTTGTAGAGCAGCATCCAGACGGCCGAGGTGAGCACGCCCGAGACGGCCCACGGCGAGAAGACCAGCGCGCGGGCCATGGCGCGGCCGACGAAGGTCTGGTTGACGACGAGCGCGAGCCCGAGGCCGAGCAGCAGTTGCAGCACCACCTGCACGACGACCCATTGGAGGCTGAAGCCCAGCGTGCTCCAGAAGTCGGGGTCGTCGGTGAAGGCGGTGACGAAGTTGTCCAGGCCCGCGAAGCCGTTGCGCCACGGCTTGGTGGGGTTGTAGTTCTGCAGGCTGTAGTAGAAGACGCTGATGACGGGGTAGGCGATGAAGCCCAGCATCAGCAGCCCGGCGGGTGCGATCAGCAGGTACGGAAGCCTGCGCGGGGTGGCTGACCTACGGCGCCGGGGCGGCGGGGCTTTCGCCACGGCTGCGGCTTGGGCCATGACTGGACTCCGTTCTCGGTGGCTCAGACGTGATGCGGGTGAAGCGCTTCGACAGCGTCGGGTTCGAAGCGCTTCGCGGACGTCGTTCGGCAGATCGGCCGAACGGCGTGCGGGGGCGGGCCGGGCGGGTCAGCTCGCGTACGGATCGGGGACCTTGCCCGGCCTGGCCAGGAAGGCGAAGTCGCAGCCGGTGTCGGCCTGGGTGATCTGCTCGTTGTAGAGCGCCCCGTACCCGCGTTCGTGGCGCTCGGGCGGGGCGGTCCACGCGGCCCTGCGCCGCTCCAGCTCGGCGTCCGGCACGTCGAGCCGCAGGGAGCGGGCGGGGACGTCGAGGGTGATGCGGTCGCCGGTGCGCACCAGGGCGAGGGGCCCGCCGACGTACGACTCGGGGGCGACGTGCAGCACGCACGCCCCGTAGCTCGTGCCGCTCATCCGGGCGTCGGAGATCCGCACCATGTCGCGCACGCCCTGCTTCAGCAGGTGGTCGGGGATCGGCAGCATCCCGTACTCGGGCATGCCGGGCCCGCCCTTGGGGCCGGCGTTGCGCAGCACCAGCACGCTGTCGGCGGTGATGCCCAGCTCCCGGTCGTTGATGGTGCGTTGCATGGTCCGGTAGTCGTCGAAGACCACGGCGCGGCCGGTGTGCTTCAGCAGGTGCGGCTCGGCGGCGATGTGCTTGATGACGGCGCCGTCGGGACAGAGGTTGCCGCGCAGCACGGCGACTCCGCCCTCGGGCGCGACCGGGTTCGCGCGGGTGCGGATGACGTCGTCGTCGTGGACGACGGCGCCCTCGATCTGGTCGCGGAGCGAGCCGTTGACCGTGGGCCGGTCCAGGTGGAGCAGGTCGGGGATGCGGGACAGGAACGCGGGCAGGCCGCCGGCGAAGTGGAAGTCCTCCATGAGGTACGTCCGGCCGCCGGGCCGTACGTTGGCGAGCACCGGCACCGTGCGTGCGACGCGGTCGAAGTCGTCGAGGCCGAGGCGGACTCCGGCCCGGCCCGCCATCGCGATCAGGTGGATCACGGCGTTGGTCGACCCGCCGAGTCCGAGGACCGTGGTGACGGCGTCCTCGAAGGCCTCGTCCGTGAGGATCCCGGACGGCCTGAGCGCGGTCCAGGCGAGCTCGACGGCGCGGCGCCCGGAGGCGGCGGCCATCCGCTCGTGCGCGGAGTCGACGGCGGGGATGGACGAGGCGCCGGGCAGCGTCATGCCGAGGGCCTCGGCCGCGGCGGTCATCGTGGAGGCGGTCCCCATGGTCATGCAGTGGCCGGGCGATCGCGCCAATCCGCCCTGCAGTTCGCGCAGTTCGCAGTCGGTGAGGTTGCCCGCGCGGTGCTCGTCCCAGTACTTCCACATGTCGGTGCCGGAGCCGAGGGTCTCGCCGCGCCAGTGGCCGGGCAGCATCGGGCCCGCGGGGACGAAGACCGACGGCACATCGGCGGACGTGGCGCCCATGAGCAGCGCCGGGGTCGACTTGTCGCAGCCGCCGAGCAGCACCGCCGCGTCGATGGGGTAGGAGCGCAGCAGCTCCTCGGTCTCCATGGCGAGCAGGTTGCGGTAGAGCATCGGGGTGGGCTTCTGGTACGTCTCCGAGAGCGTGGAGACGGGGAACTCCAGCGGGAAGCCGCCGGCCTGCCACACCCCTCGCTTGACCGCCTCGGCGCGCTCGCGCAGATGGACGTGGCAGGGGTTGATGTCGGACCAGGTGTTCAGGACGGCGATCACCGGGCGGCCCCGGTACTCCTCGGCCTCGTAGCCGAGCTGGCGCATCCGCGCGTTGTGCGACCAGGTGCGCAGGGCGCCCTCCGTGCCGTACCACTGGTGGGAGCGCAGCTCCTCGGGGGCCAGTCTGCGGCGGGCCGGACTCATAGGGACCACCCCGCCGCGATGCCGGCCACCTCGGCGCGCTCCGCCTCGGGCAGTTCCCGGCTGGGCGGGCGGACCTCGCGACGGCACAGGCCGAGGGAGGCGAGGGCCTCCTTGACGACGGTGACGTTGTTGGCGGAGGCGTCGGCGCCGCGGAGCTCCTCGAAACGGCGGATCTGTTCCCAGATCTTCATGGCGGCCGGGTAGTCGCCCGATCGAAGCGCTTCGATCATGGACAGCGAAACGCCGGGCGCGACGTTCACGAGACCCGAGGTGAAGCCGGTGGCGCCGGCCGAGAAGTAGGACGGCGCGTAGGGCTCGGCGAGCCCGGCGACCCACACGAAGCGGTCCAGGCCCGCGTCCCGGGCGAAGGCGGCGAACCGCGCGGCGTCCGGGACGGCGTACTTCACCCCGATCACGTTCGGGCAGGCCGCGCCGAGTTCGGCGAGCCGGGCGCCGGGCAGCGCGGCGTTCCTCAGGTACGGGACGACGCCGAGCCCGGGCACGGCCTCGGCGATGGCGCGGTGGTAGTCGACCCAGCCGCCCTCGGAGACGTACGGATGCACGGGCTGGTGCACCATCACCATGTGGGCGCCGGCGTCGCGGGCGTGCCGCGCGGCCTCGACGGCGGTCGGCACGTCATGGCCGACACCGACCAGGACCGCGGCCCGCTCCCCCGCTTCGGCCAGGGTCAGTTCCGTGACACGGCGGCGCTCTTGGGGGGTCAGGGCGTAGAACTCGCCGGTGTTGCCGTTCGGGGTGAGGGTGCGCACTCCGGCGTCGAGCAGCCGCCTCAGCAGCGCCTTGTAGGTGGCCTCGTCGACCGATCCGTCCGCGGCGAACGGGGTCACCGGGATCGCGACGACATCGGCGAGCGCGGTCCGCGCGGTCTCGAACGGGTACGCCGCGTCGGGCGTCGGAGCTGTCATGAGTCGTGCCCACCCTCTTCATCCCGGGCCTCGGGGAAGGCCCGCTGTACGAACGACGCGATGTGGTCGCGCAGCGCGCGCGAGGCGCCCTGGGCGTCACCGGCGAGGGCGAGCTCCAGGATCTCCCGGTGCTCGGCGGCCTCCCGCTCCCAGGACGGGTCGGCGGCCCAGGCGACGGCCGAGACGAGCGCGGCCTGGTCGCGGACCTCGTCGAGCATCTTGCCGAGCAGCGGGTTGCCGCACGGGACGTAGAGCGCGCGGTGGAACTCCCGGTTGGCGAGGGAGCGTTGGGCCGCGTCGGTCGCGGTGTCGGAGCGCTCCAGGGCGGCGCGCGCCTCGTCCAGGGAGGCGCGGCGGTGCACGGTGCGGCGCAGCGCCTCCGGTTCGAGCAGCAGCCGCACGTCGTAGACCTCGCGGGCCATGTCCGCGTCCACCATGCGCACCGTGACGCCCTTGTACTGGCTCATCACGACGAGCCCGGTCCCGGCGAGGGTCTTGAGGGCCTCGCGCACCGGCGTCTTGGAGACCCCGAACTGCGCGGCGAGGTCGGTCTCCACCAGGGCCTGCCCCGGTCTCAACTGTCCCGTCAGGATGCGGTGCTTGATCTCCTCCTGCACGTACTGCGTGCGGGAGGAGGGGATCGGAGTGGGCACTGAGGTCATGCGCGCCTCTCGCGTCTGATGTCCGGCGGATCGCGTATTGCACATCTCGTATCGCGTCTCATATATGACGTACGAAGTACGACGCGTTGAAGCTAGAAGCAGCGCGATGTTTCGTCAACGCTTCCGTCAAAAGAAATCAGAAAGACCCAACAGCATGCGGGCGCACGGGACTTGGCGATCCGTGGGCTACGCCTTCCAGTGCGGGTCGCGTCCGCTCAGGCCGATGACACGGTCGAGGAGCGGGGCGTCGTCGGGCACCGGCACGACCGGCCCGAACAGGCCGTCACGGCCGCCCTCGTCCGGCGTGAGCAGGTCACGGGCGGCCCGCAGCGCGGCCTCGTCGGGGGCGTACGCCTGGCCGGTGGCGCGGGCCAGGTCCCAGCCGTGCACGACCAGTTCGTCGGCGGTGACCAGTCCGGCGACGGCGCCGGGCAGATCGAGGCCGCCCGCCTGCGTCATGCCCTCCCACGCGGCGGGCTCCTGCCAGGTGTCCACGAGGTCGTCGAGCGCCCCGGGCAGGACGGACCGCCAGTCGGGGCCGAGTTCGGGGAGCGTGCTGCCGGGGGCCGTCGCGGTCGGGCCGCCGAGTTCCTTGCGGCCGGCGGCGCGCAGCCCGATGGACAGCCCGAGGATGTGGCCGAGCAGGTGCCGTACGGCGTAGTCGGGACAGGGCGTGGGCAGGTCGAGCTGGTCCTCGCGGACGCCGTGGGCGAGGCGCGCGACGATGCGGGCCTGCGGGCCGATGTCCACTGCTGCGTCACTCATGGTGACCCCTCCGGTGAGTGTGAAGTCCTCCACCGGTAGGACCGGCCCGCCGCCCGGAACTCATCGGCGCGCATCGGTATTCATCAGCACCCATCGGCGCTCACAGGTGCGTCGTGTCAGAGCTCCGTGAGCGCCTCACCGACCGCCGCCAGGTCCGCGTCCGAGGCGAGCCCCGCGTGGTAGAGCCGCAGTTCGGTGGCGCCCAGGTCACGTGCGGCCCGCGCGTCGGCGGCCAGCGTGTCCGGGCTGCCGCCCATGCCCCGTACGACGGTGAGGTTCGCGGCGACGACGCCCTTGCCCTGCGCGGCGAACGGTCCGACGAGTCCGGCCCCGCCGGTGCAGGGCACGACGACGCCGTCGGCGACGGACAGGATGTGCGCGGGGTCGGTCCCGGCGTTGGCACCGCAGTGGTACGAGACCGGGTCGGCGTGCAGCAGCACCTGGAAGTCGTCCGGGGCGGCTTCCCGCACCGCCGCGACGGCCGCCTCCTGGAGGCTGCGGGCCGTGGCGTCGCGGTACGCCCGCGTCGCGCCGGCGGTCTCGGCGCCGAGCAGCTTCTCGACCGTCGGCCAGCCGTCGTCGGCGCCCTCGCCCCGCCACACGGGTTCCAGGGCGGCCCGGACCGACCGGGTCAACTCCTCGGCGTCCAGGCCGTGTTCCGCGTAGCCCGCGCGGCAGTCCGGGCAGAAGCAGAGCGACATCAGGTACTGCCCGGCCTCGCCGAGCCCGACGCCGGCCGTCTTGTCGTGGGCGTGCAGATGGGCGAGGCCGTACCAGCCGAGCGACTCCAGTTCGGTGCCGCGGGCGCCGGGCCGGGTGGCGGCCTCGGCGGCGAGGGCGACGAGGTAGGCGCGGGTGGCGGGCTGGGCGATGCAGGGAGCCCAGGGGTAGCGGTCGCCGTAGGCGTTGACGACGGAGGTGTGCGGATGGTCGGCGCCCATCCGGGAGTTGTGGGCGAGGACGACCCAGGTGTGGACGTCGAGCCCGGCGTCGGCGAGGGCCGCGGCCGCCTCCCCGTACGCGTCGCCCGGGGCCCAGTCCCCGGCCGCGTAGGGACGCAACTCCCCGCCTTTCCAATGCTGTTCGTCGATCGGATAGAGCACGGAGGCGTGTTCGGCGGTGACGATGCGGTGGCGCGGGTGGCGCGGGGTGAGGGCGCGGGTGGAGTGGTAGGCGGCGGCGAGGGTGACCTGTCGGACACCGAGGCCGGCGATGCGGCGGGCGGCGTCCGGGTCGCCGTTGACGTCCCAGGGGTAGACGAACATGGAGACCTTCACTCGCCGGCTCCTTCCAGCAACGCCCGTCCCTGCTCGACGAGTTCGGCCAGTTGCTTGACGTGTTCCTCGGTCGGCTCCTGGAGCGGCGGCCGTACCTCGCCGACGTCGAGCCCGCGCAACCGTACCCCGGCCTTCACCAGGGACACCGCGTAGCCCCGGCCCTGATTGCGCAGTTCGACGAGCGGCCGGTAGAAGCCGTCGAGCAGCTTGTTCACCGTCGCGTCGTCGCCCGTGTTCAGTGCCGCGTGGAAGGCCTGCGCGATGTCGGGCGCGAAGCAGAAGACGGCGGACGAGTAGAGGGTGACGCCGATGCCGCGGTAGGCGAGAGCGGTGAGTTCGGCGGTCGGCAGCCCGTTGAAGTAGAGGAACTCCCCGGGGGCCTCGGCGCGGACCGCGCTGACGATGCGCTGCATCAGGTCGAGGTCGCCGAGGCCGTCCTTGAGGCCGAGGACCTTGGGGTGGCGGGCGAGCCCGACGACGGTGCGCGGAGTGAAGACCGCGTTGTCGCGCTGGTAGACGATGATGTCGAGGGAGGTGGCCTCGGCCAGCTGGGTGTAGTGCCGCAGCAGGCCCTCCTGCCCCGCGATCACGAGATAGGGCGGCATCGCCAACAGGGCGTCGGCGCCCGCCCGTTCGGCCAGGCGCGCGTAGTGGACGGCGAGCGCGGTGCCGTATCCGGCGCCGGCGACGACGGGCACCCGGCCCTCCGTCGCTTCGACGGCGGCCGCGACACAGGCCTCGAACTCCTCGGGGGCGAGCGCGTGGAACTCACCCGTGCCGCAGCAGGCGAACACGGCGGCGGCCCCGGCCTCGACGCCGTGCCGCACATGGGTGCGGTAGGTGTCGAGGTCGACGGCGCCGTCGGGTCCGTACGCGGTGACGGGGAAGAACAGCGGCCCACTGGGGATGCTGAGTCGAGCGGCGAGGGGGCCAAAAGGTGGCGTCGTCACGGGCTCTCCCTGAACATGTGCACGTTTCTGATCCGCGTCTATATCTCTGAACGCGCTCACCGTAAGCCGCCCCAAAGGGGACGGTCAAGCGCCCGAACTCGCCCGGGACGAGCGGAACTTCTCCCTTCGGCCGAGGATCGCGCGCGCCCGCGTGACCCCCGTGCGACCCTTGACGGAGCGCGACCCGCCTCCTTAGCGTGTCCACGAATGTGAATGTCGCTCATACATACGGAGATCACGCGCATGTCAGTGCCGTCCAGCCCGCCCCGGTCCCGCACGATCCTGCTCACCGGTGCCGCCGGCGGACTCGGCACCCTGATGCGGGAGCTGCTGCCACAGCACGGCTACGACCTGCGGCTGCTCGACGTGCGCCCGATCGCGGACGCGCCGGACGCGATCGTCGCCGACCTGAACGACAGCGACGCGCTGCGCGAGGCCGTGCGCGGTGTCGACGGCGTGCTGCATCTGGCCGGGATCTCCCTGGAGTCGACCTTCGACAAGATCCTCGAGTCGAACATCAAGGGCACCTACCACCTCTACGAGGCGGTGCGCGCGGAGGGCGAGAGCCGGGCGGACGGGGTCGCCCCGCGCATCGTCTTCGCCTCGTCCAACCACGCCATCGGTTTCACCCCGCGCCCGCGCACCGAGGACGGCGCTCCCGTGGTCCCCGTCGAGACCCTGCGGCGCCCCGACACGTACTACGGCCTGTCGAAGTCGTTCGGCGAGGACCTCGCACAGTTCTACTGGGACAAGTTCGGCCAGGAGACGGTGTCGGTGCGCATCGGGTCGTGCTTCAAGGAGCCGACCGACGTCCGCATGATGTCGGTGTGGATGAGCCCGGCGGACGGCGCCCGCCTCTTCCACGCGGCGCTGACCGCCGAGAACGTCGGGCACACCGTCGTCTACGGCTCCTCCGCCAACACCCGCCTGTGGTGGGACCTGTCGAGCGCCCGGGCCCTCGGCTACGAGCCGCAGGACGACTCGGAGGAGTACGCGGACAAGCTCCTCGCCGAGTTCGGCCCCCTGACCGACGAGAACCCGGCCCACCTCTACATGGGCGGCCGCTTCATCAGCGACCCGCCGATCTGGCCGTACTGAGCGCATCCGGACCGGACATCCTTCACGGCGGGCGGGCACCGAACGGGCCCGCCCGCCGTCTTGACCGGGCATCCGTCCCGCCCGAACGCACAGACACCCCCGCTCCCCCGCAGGTCCGCGGCGGACATCACCCCGGGTGAACGGGCGCGAACGGGCATCATCGGGCCCGCAACAGACCTGGTCACCGCCGAGCGGCCCCGGTAGAACTTCCGGTACGGGCCGCGCCGGGCCCGAACGGGCAACGGGGCTCTTCCAGGGAGGCGGGTTCGGCATGAGCGCGGAGGAACGTCAGCGGGAGATCGTGCGCGCGGCACGCCGCACCGGCTCCGTCGACGTCACGGAGCTCGCGGCCGAGCTGGGCGTCGCCAAGGAGACGGTCCGCCGGGATCTGCGCGCCCTGGAGGACCACGGCCTGGTCCGGCGCACGCACGGCGGGGCGTATCCGGTGGAGAGCGCCGGGTTCGAGACGACGCTCGCGTTCCGTACGACGATGCACGTGCCGGAGAAGCGGCGGATCGCCTCGGCCGCCGCGGATCTGCTCGGGGACGCCGAGACGGTCTTCGTCGACGAGGGGTTCACCCCGCAGCTGATCGCCGAGGCGCTGCCGCGGGACCGCCCGCTGACCGTGGTCACCGCCTCCCTGGCCACCGCGGGGGCGCTCGCCGAGGCCGAGAACACCAGCGTCCTGCTGCTCGGCGGCCGGGTGCGCCCCGGCACCCTGGCCACCGTCGACCACTGGACGACGAAGATGCTCGCCGGCTTCGTCATCGACCTCGCCTACATCGGCGCCAACGGCATCTCCCGCGACCACGGTCTGACCACCCCCGATCCGGCGGTCAGCGAGGTCAAGGCGCAGGCCATCCGGGCGGCGCGGCGCACGGTCTTCGCGGGCGTGCACACCAAGTTCGGCGCGGTCAGCTTCTGCCGGTTCGCACCGGTGGGCGCACTGGAGGCGATCGTCACGGGCAGTCAGCTGCCCGCGTCCGAGGCACACCGCTACTCCCTGATGGGCCCGCAGGTCATCCGCGTCTGACCTCGCCCCGTCGACTCCCCCGGCACGTCCGCCGGTTCCGCACACCCCGGGACGTGCCGTTTCATCCCGATACATCCCCACTCAGGAGCATCCATGCGAACCCAGAGCCGACGGAGGCCACCGGGCGCCCTGCTCGCGACGGCCGCCGCAGGGACGCTGCTCACCCCCCTCCTGTCCGGCTGCTGGGCCGGCGCCGGCGGGCTCGGAGGCGGCGACTCCATCAACGTACTGATGGTGAACAACCCGCAGATGACCGAGTTGCAGAAGCTGACCGCCCGCTACTTCACGCGCGAGACCGGCATCAAGGTCAACTTCACGGTCCTGCCGGAGAACGACGTCCGCGACAAGATCAGCCAGGACTTCGCCAACCAGGCGGGCCAGTACGACGTCGCGACCCTCAGCAACTACGAGATACCGATCTACGCCCGCAACGGCTGGCTGCACGAACTGGGCCCGTACGTGAAGAAGGACCCCGGCTTCGACCAGCAGGACATCCTCGAACCGATGCGCGAGTCGCTCACCGGCGACGACGGCAGGCTGTACGGGGAGCCGTTCTACGGCGAGTCGTCGTTCCTCATGTACCGCAAGGACGTCTTCGCGAAGAAGGGCCTGAAGATGCCCGCGCACCCGACCTGGCAGCAGGTCGCGGACCTCGCGGCGAAGGCCGACGGCGCCGAGTCCGGGATGAAGGGCATCTGTCTGCGCGGGCTGCCCGGCTGGGGCGAGCTGATGGCGCCGCTGACGACCGTCGTGAACACCTTCGGCGGCACCTGGTTCGACAAGGACTGGAAGGCGCGCCTCGACGACCAGGGCTTCAAGGACGCGACGCGCTTCTACGTGGACCTGGTCCGCAAGCACGGCGAGTCGGGCGCCGCCCAGTCCGGCTTCGCCGAGTGCCTCAACAACCTCACCCAGGGCAAGACCGCCATGTGGTACGACGCGACGTCCGCCGCCGGCTCCCTGGAGTCCAAGAACTCCCCGGTCAAGGGCAAGATCGGCTATGCGCCCGCGCCGGTCGAGAAGACGGAGAACAGCGGCTGGCTCTACACCTGGGCGTGGGGCCTGCAGAAGGCGTCCCCCAACCCCGACAAGGCCTGGAAGTTCATCTCGTGGGCGTCGGGCAAGGAGTACGAGAAGCTCGTCGGCGAGAAGGTCGGCTGGTCCGACGTCCCGGCGGGCAAGCGCAGTTCGACGTACGAGAACGCGCAGTACCGCGACGAGGCGAGCGCCTTCGTGGACGTGACGCGCGCCGCCATCGAGGGCGCCCGGCCGCGTGATCCGGGCGTGCAGAAACGGCCCGCGCCCGGCATCCAGTTCGTCGGCATCCCCGAGTTCACCGACCTCGGCACCAAGGTCTCCCGGGAGATCAGCGCGGCGATCGCCGGCCGTCAGTCCGTCGACTCCGCCCTGGCCGCGTCCCAGAAACTCGCCGCCGAGATCGCGAAGGAGTACGAGGGACGATGACGACGACCGCCCCTGCGGCCTCCGCGGCCCGCACCCACGCACCCGTCACCCGGCGCCCGCCCCGGCGGCTGCGCGCCTGGGCCACACGGGCGCCCCTGCTGCCCGCGCTGGTCTTCATGATCATCGTGACCCAGCTGCCGTTCGTGGCCACGCTGGTGATCTCGTTCTTCGACTGGAACGCGCTGTACCCGGACGCCCGGCACTTCACCGGATTCGGGAACTACTCGGAGGTCCTCACCGACCCCGATCTGCGCAAGTCCGTCCTGACGACGATCGTCCTGACCGTGACCGTGGTCGTGGTGAGCCTGGTCGTCGGGCTCGGGCTCGCCCTGCTCCTGGACCGGAGGTTCCGGGGCCGCGGCCTGGTCCGTACGCTGCTGATCGCGCCGTTCCTGCTCGTGCCGGTGGCGGCTGCCCTGCTGTGGAAGCACGTCCTGTACAACCCCGAGTACGGGCTGCTCAACGGCCTGCTGCACTACGTCGGCGGCCCGCAGCCCGACTGGATCTCCAACACCCCGCTGATCGCGGTCGAGGTGTCGCTGATCTGGCAGTGGACCCCGTTCATGATGCTGATCCTGCTCGCGGGCCTGCAGTCGCGCTCGCCCGAACTCATCGAGGCGGCCCGGATGGACGGCGCGAGCGCCTGGCAGGTCTTCCGCCATCTGACGCTGCCGCATCTGCGCCGCTACCTCGAACTCGGCGCTCTGCTCGGCTCGATCTACATCGTGCAGAACTTCGACGCGGTCTTCACCCTGACCTCCGGGGGCCTCGGCACCGCCAACCTGCCCTACACCGTCTACCAGAGCTTCTACCAGGCCCACGAGAACGGCCTCGCCTCGGCCGCGGGCGTGCTGGTCGTCATCGGTTCGATCATCATCGCGACCTTCGCGCTGCGCGTCGTGTCGTCGCTGTTCCGAGAGGAGGGGGCGCGCTGATGACGCTCTCGACGTTCTTCAGGAGCAAGGGACTCGGCCTCGTCGCCTGGCTGGCCGGAATCGTCTTCTTCCTGCCCATCGCGTGGCTGGCGCTGACGTCCTTCCACTCGGAGGAGGACGCGGCGACCAACCCGCCGTCCTTCGCGGCCTCGCTCACCCTCGACGGCTACCGCGACTTCTTCGGCGCGGGCGGCGGCGCGAGCCCCTGGCCGGCGCTCATCAACTCGACGGTGGCCTCACTGGCCTCGACGCTCTGCGTCCTGCTGCTCGCCCTCCCGGCGGCCTACGCGCTGTCGATCCGCCCGGTGAAGAAATGGACGGACGTCCTCTTCTTCTTCCTCTCCACCAAGATGCTGCCCGTCGTCGCGGGCCTGCTGCCGATCTACCTCTTCGCGAAGAACACGGACTTCCTCGACAACATCTGGCTGCTCGTCATCCTCTACACCTCGATGAACCTGCCGATCGCGGTGTGGATGATGCAGTCGTTCCTCGCGGAGGTGCCGGTCGCGGTCATCGAGGCCGCCCAGATCGACGGGGCGAGACTGCCGACGGTGCTGACCCGGGTGGTCGCGCCGATCGCCCTCCCGGGCATCGCCGCGACGGCGCTGATCTGCTTCATCTTCAGCTGGAACGAACTCCTCTTCGCGCGGGTGCTCACGGGCGTCGTCGCCCAGACCGCGCCCGTCTTCCTGACCGGCTTCATCACCAGCCAGGGCCTGTTCCTGGCCAAGGTGTGCGCCGCGTCGCTCGTGATCTCCCTGCCGGTGCTCGCGGCGGGGTTCGCCGCCCAGGACAAGTTGGTCCAGGGCCTGTCGTTGGGAGCTGTGAAATGAAGGCCGCGATCGTCGAATCGGTGGGCAAGGTCGTCGTCGGCGAGGTGCCGGACCCCACGCCAGGACCCCGGGACGTGGTCGTGGAGGTCGCCGCGTGCGGTCTGTGCGGCACGGATCTGCACATCCTGCAGGGCGAGTTCGCGCCGACGCTGCCGGTGGTGCCGGGCCACGAGTTCGCGGGCACGGTGGCCGAGATCGGCCGCGACGTCACGGAGGTGCGGGTCGGCGACCGGGTCGCCGTCGACCCCTCCCTGCACTGTCACGAGTGCCGGTTCTGCCGGGCCGGGCGGGGCAATCTGTGCGAGCGCTGGGCGGCGATCGGCGTCACGACGGCGGGCGGCGCGGCCCAGTACGCGCTGGCCCCCGTCGCCAACTGCGTCCGCCTGCCCGAGCACGTCCGCACCCAGGACGCGGCCCTCATCGAGCCGCTGTCCTGCGCGGTCCGCGGCTACGACGTCCTGCGGTCCCGGCTCGGCTCCCACGTGCTGATCTACGGCTCCGGGACGATGGGCCTGATGATGCTGGAGCTGGCCAAGCGGACCGGTGCGGCGAGCGTCGACGTCGTCGACCTCAACCCGGACCGCCTCGCGACGGCTCAGCGCCTCGGCGTCTCGGCGTCCGCGGCCGGTCCCGACGAACTCGACCGGCCCGAGGGCTGGGACGTGGTGATCGACGCGACGGGCAACGCGGCGGCGATCCAGGACGGCCTCGACCGGGTCGCCAAGGCGGGCACGTTCCTGCAGTTCGGCGTCGCGGACTACGCGACGCGCGTGACGATCGACCCGTACCGCATCTACAACCAGGAGATCACCATCACCGGGTCGATGGCGGTGCTGCACAGCTACGAGCGGGCCGCGGAGCTGTTCGCGGGCGGCGTCCTCGACCCCGACGTCTTCATCAGCGACCGGCTGCCGCTCGACTCCTACCCGCGGGCACTGGAGCAGTTCGCGTCCGGAGTGGGCCGCAAGATCGTCGTCGTCCCGTAATGCGGTATCGGCTCCGGCACGGTCGGGCCTATTCTCCCGACCGTGCCGAGACCTCAGGGATTCAGCTATACGGAGCGCGCCGACGGCAGCGTCACGATCACGCACGCGGGACGTGACGCGACGGTGCTGCGCGGTGCGCGGGCGGCCCGGTTCCTGACCGAGGTGACGTCAGGCGACGCGCAGCTGGTGATGGCCCGCTGGACGGGCAACTACCGCCGGGGCAACGAGCGCCGGGCCCGCTCCCACCCGCGCAACCAGCGCTGACGGACCGGGCTCAGAGCGCCTGGGCCGCGGGCTTCACCATCCCGCGCACGGTGCGCGACTTCACGAAGTCGCCCATCGCCGTCATCTCCCACTCGCCGGAGAACTGCCGGATGAGCTTCGCCATCATCACGCCGGTCTGCGGCTCCGCGCTCGTCAGGTCGAAGCGGACCAGCTCCTCGCCGGTCGCCGCGTCGAGCAGCCGGCAGTACGCCTTGGCGACCTCGGTGAACTTCTGGCCCGAGAACGAGTTCACCGTGAAGACCAGGCCGGTGACCTCCTGCGGGAGACGGCCGAGGTCGACGACGATCACCTCGTCGTCACCGGCGCCCTCGCCCGTGAGGTTGTCGCCGGAGTGCTTGATCGCGCCGTTCACGATCGAGAGCTTGCCGAAGTAGCAGCTGTCCACGTGGTTGCGCTGCGGCCCGTACGCGATGACCGACGCGTCCAGGTCGATGTCCTTGCCGCGGAACGCGGGCTCCCAGCCGAGCCCCATCTTGACCTGGCTGAGCAGCGGCTGGCCGCCCTTGACCAGGGACACCGTCTGGTTCTTCTGGAGGGAGACGCGGCCCTTGTCGAGGTTGATCTTCCCGGCGCCGGCGGCGGGGGCCGCGGGCGCGGCGGGCGGCGCGGCGGCGGGCGGCGGGGGCGGGGCGATGCGCGGGTCGACCGGCGGGGTGGTCGGCGCGGGCATCGCGGCGGGCGGCACGGGCGGGGCGACCGGGGCCGCGGCGGGCGCGGGGGCGGCGGGCGCGGCCGGTTCCTCGACGGAGACGCCGAAGTCCGTGGCGATACCGGCCAGTCCGTCGGCGTAGCCCTGGCCGACGGCGCGGGCCTTCCACGCCCCGTTGCGCAGGTAGACCTCCATGACCACCAGCGCCGTCTCGGTGCCGAGCTGCGGCGGTGTGAACGTGGCGAGGACCGAGCCGTCGTCCGCGTTGCGGATCGTCGCGGTGGGCTCGATGCCCTGGAACGTCTGGCCCGCGGCGTCGGGGCTCGCCGTGACGACGATCTTCTCGATGCCCGGCGGCACGGCGGCGGTGTCCACCGTGATGGAGTCCGGGCTCGTGCCCCCGCCCGACGTGTACGTCACGCCGGGACCCGCGGGCTGGTTGTAGAAGATGAAGTCGTCGTCCGAGCGCACCTTGCCGTCGGCGGTGAGCAGCAGGCCCGATACGTCGAGCCGCACGGGGGCCTGGACGTCCACCGCCACGCGCTGCGCCGTGAGCGGGATGTTCGAGCCGGGGGTCATAGCTGTCATGCCAGGGGTAACGAGCGGGTCCGCTTTACCGTTCCCTTACCGAAGACTTTTCTCCGGTTCTCTTGCCCGGGCCCACCTCTACGCGGACGCCCGCAGCCCTTCCACCATGAGCCGCCGATAGCGGGCCACGCCCCGCGGGTCGCCCCCGGCCAGCTGCGCCGCCTCGACGACGGCGTGATTGAGCCGCAGCATCTCCAGATGGGTCAGGTCGGCCCGCACCGCGCCGGCCTCCTGCGCCGCCGCGAGGAGCTCGGCCGCCGCGGTCTTGAGGCATTCGCCGCACTGGATGACGATCGGCGCCCCGCTCTCGGCGACGACCGCGCCGAGCAGCGACTTGAGGGCCTTCACCCGCACGGTCTGGTCGCCGAGCTCGCCGAGCCAGGCGAAGAGCGCCTCCCCCGGCGGCAGCTCGGCACTCAGCACCTTCGCCCGCTCGGCCAGCGCCTCGAAGCTGTCGACGTACACGGCCTCCATGAGGGACTCGCGCGTCGGGAAGTGCCGGTAGAGCGTGCCCGATCCGACGCCGGCCCGCTTGGCGATGTCGTCCAGCGAGGCCTGGGGCCCCTTCTCGGCGAACGCCGCCGCGGCCTCCGCCAAGAGACGTTCGTAGTTGCGGCGCGCGTCCGCGCGCTTCGGCTTCGCCGGTCGCCCGGCCGCTCCCACCTGGGCCATGTCTGCCTCCTCCGGGGGCGCCTTCGGGAACCCCTTGCACAACCGGGGACTGTCTCCGTATGTTAGCCGGAGCTAAACGGAGACAGTCCCCGCTTCATCTCGCGGGCAGTCCGGGCTGCCCGCGCGCCTCTCAACCCACCGTCCCCGCACGGGAGTCGAGCATGTCCTCCGCACCGCCCGCCACTACATCCACGAGCCTCGGGGAAGGCACCGTAACGCGCCCCGGCGCGGTCCTCACCCTCATCGTCACCGCATACCTGATGGTGGGCCTGGACTCCACCGTCGTGAACGTCGCCCTCCCCGACATCCAGCGCACCCTCGGCTTCACGCCCACCGGCCTGTCCTGGGTCCTCAACGCCTACACCCTCGCCTTCGGCGGACTGCTCCTGCTGGCCGGCCGCGCGGGCGACATCCTCGGCCGCCGCCGGACCCTGACCGGCGGCGTCCTGGTCTTCGCCGCCGCGTCGCTGTGCGGCGGCCTCGCCACCGACGGCGTGTTACTGCTGACCGCCCGCGCCGTCCAGGGCGTCGGCGCCGCTCTGATCGCCCCCAGCACCCTCGCCCTGATCACCACGCACTTCACCGACGGACCGTCCCGCCACCGCGCGCTCGCCGTCTACTCCTCGATGGCCGGCATCGGCGCCTCCATCGGTCTGGTGCTCGGCGGTGCGCTCACCGACCTCGCGTCCTGGCGCTGGTCGCTCCTGATCAACGTACCGATCGGTGTGGCGCTCGCGCTCGCCGTGCCGCGCACGGTCCGCGAAACCCCGCGCCACAGCGGCCGGTTCGACACCACGGGCGCTGTCACCGGCACGGCCGGGATGTTCTTCCTCGTCTACGCCTTCCTCCGCGTCTCGGACAGCTCGTGGACCGACACCCTCGCCCTGACCTGCTTCTTCTCGGCGGCGGCCCTGCTCGCCTGCTTTCTCTGGGTCGAGTCGCGCGCCCGGCAGCCCATCGCCCCGCTCACCCTCTTCAGGGACCGTGACCGCGCGGCCGCCTACGCGATCATCCTGCTGCTTCCCGCCGGCAACTTCGGCGCCTTCTACTTCCTCACGCTCTACGTCCAGCAGGTCCTGGACCACAGCCCGTTGCAGGCCGGATTCGCGTTCCTGCCGCTGACCGCGGCGGTGTTCGCGACGGTGCGGTGCGCGCCGCGTCTGCTCGCCCGCTTCGGCCCCAAGCCGCTTCTGATCACCGGATCGCTGCTGATGATCGCGGCCGGCGTCTGGCTGAGCCGTCTCGGCACCGGCGACGGTTTCGCGACCGGGCTGCTCGGCCCGATGCTGCTGCTCGGCACGGGCGTCGGCCTGAGCTTCATGCCCTTGAACGCGACGATCCTGAAGGACATCACCCCGAGCGAGGCGGGCGCGGCCTCGGGCCTCCTCCAGACGTTCCAGTGGCTGGGCGGCACGCTGGGCCTCGCGGCGCTGGTCACGGTGTACGGCACGGCGACGCGCCACGCCCACGGGTCGGCGAACGCGGTCCTGGTGCACGGGGCGACGAGGGCGTTCGGGGTGGGCGCCCTGATCGCGACGGGGGCCCTGCTGGTGATCACGGTCGCACTGCGGTCCCGCCGGCGCGACCGACCGCACCCCGTCCGCACCCGGCAGCCCGGCTGACCGAGCGGACGCGCAGCGGGGGTTGAGCGGCACCCGGCCGCTCAACCCCCTTCAGACCCAGGGCCAGTCCGCGTCCCGCCCGGCCTCGAGCAGCGCCACCATCCGGAACGCCGCGTCCGAGAGCCCGCCGAACGCATGCCGGTTCGCGGAGCCGGAGGGCGCGTGGCCCGCCCGGTACCCGGCCAGGTTCCAGGTGTACACCGGGACCCGCGCCGGAACCTGCCCGGTCGGGTCACCGTGCCGGCTGTAGTGCGCCTGCTCGTCGGTGACGATCAGCACCCGGTCGTGGCCGCGGTAGTGGCGCCGGACCGCCTCGGCGGTGTTCGTCCCACCCAGGTCGCCGAAGCGCTCCAGGACCTTCAGGACGGACTCGCCCTTGCGGTACATCACGTCGGTGCTGCCCGTACCGAACTGCACCAGGTCGGCCCGCTCCGCCCGCAGCGCGAGCGCCGCGCCGAACACGGCGGCCGCGTCCGCCCGGTTGAGCTGCGAGCGCGCGGACAGCGGGGCCCACATGGAGCCGGAGCGGTCCACCAGGATCAGCGAACGGCCGCCCAGGGACGGCACGTTGGCCAGCGAGTGGCCGAGCGCCTGCTCCAGCGCGTACGCCCAGCGCAGCGACGGCGCGTGCTGGTACGCGGCCAGGTAGCGGAACGGGAACTGCCGCGAGCGTGCCACCTCGGCGGGGTCGCAGAGCTTCGCGGCGACGCGCGCCGCGACCTCGTCCGAGACGCCCGCCCCGTCGAAGTTGCGGAGGTTGCGGATCAGCGCCATCGCGCCCATGGACGGGATCACGGCCTCCCAGGCCGCCTTGTCCATCGGGCCCTGCAGCCAGCCGGCCAGCGACTCCCACGTCATGCCCGCGGCGGCCAGTCGCTCCGCGCCGTCGGGCGCGAGCAGCACCGCGCGCCGCTCGGCGACCGGTACGGCCATCAGCTCCCGGTGCGCGACGAGGACGCCGCTGGACGCGGGGGCCTCGGCCGTGTCCGGGTGGTGCCGGCGGTCGAGGGCGTACTTGAAGAGGTCGCCCTGCCACGCCTTGGCCAGGTCGGGCGCCGCGTGCACCAGGTTCAGGACGTCGCCGAACCGGTAGCCCTTGGACGCGGTGTCGTACTTCAGGAGCGCCTTGCCGTGGTAGAGGCGGCGCACCGCGTCGGCGATGCCCCGCTTGACCGGCTTGGGGACGGCGCGGCCGTACGTCTGTGTCCAGTAGCCGAGCAGCTCGCCGGGCTCGTCGGGGCGGCGCAGCACGGACGCGACGACCTGCCGGTTGGCCGGTCCGTCGGTGGCACCGGCGGCGAGGCGTGCGTGCACGTACTCGGCGGCGCCCACCAGGGACGCGGTGCGCATGTTGCCGTCGCCGCGCAGCCAGCCGAGCAGGCCCGCGGTCCACTCCGGGTCGGTCACGGCGAGCTGCCGGACCAGCGCCGCGAAGCGGTCGTCGCGGTCGGCACCGGCCTCGTAAAAGGTCTGCTGGGAAACGAAGTTGGCGACGGCGAGCAGAAAGAGCTCGGAGCGCGCGTCGCGCTCGAATCCGATTCCGCCCTGATGGGTGCGCGTGGTGCGGCCGGTGGTGCGCACGACCGAGCGGAGAGCGGCCTTGGCGGTCTTGCGGTTGTAACGAGCCATGAGAATTCCCCCGAATTCATGAGGTGTGAACAGGGGAGGCACAGCGAATGGAGCGTGCCCGAGGTCGGAAGTCGACGACGGAAACAGTCTGGTGCTCTCGCCCTTGAGCTACGGCGACCCGAAGTCACCGACGGGATTCGAACCCGCAACCCCCAGATCCAGGAAGTACCCGTTGTCTGCGCACCGGGCACGCACCATCTGCCGCGCCTCCCGAGATCAAGGTGGTCACGGCGTCGGTTTCTTTGCGAGAGAAGGAGCCGTGGCCTGCGCACCGGGAGGTGCGAAGAATCCTTGCGTCCAGAGATCGAGGGCGGCGGAACCGACAGATGGTGCTCTGCCACTGAGCTACTCCGGCACGGAAATACCGGAGGCGGGAATCGAACCCGCGGCCTCCCCGTTATCAGCGGAAGTAGGTCCTGCCTGTCGCACCTGGACGAGAAAGACTCTAGGGCGGCGCGCATCTGCGACGCCAAGCATTTATTTTGCGAGAGTTCCCGGCGTGCATCCGAAAAGAGACTCACACCTGGACGATCCCACCACGGCCGAGGGCGTCGCCGACGCGGGCGACCTCGGATACAGCAAGGCACTGAAACCACGTCACATCAGCATGATCGCGATCGGTGGCGCGATCGGTACGGGCCTCTTCCTCGGCGCGGGCGGCAATCTCGCGAAGGCCGGGCCCGCGCTGGCGATCGCGTACGCCGTGTGCGGGGTGTTCGCGTTCTTCGTCGTGCGGGCGCTCGGCGAACTCGTCGTGCACCGCCCGTCGTCGGGCTCCTTCGTGAGCTACGCCCGTGAGTTCCTGGGCGAGCAGGGCGCGTTCGTGGCGGGCTGGATGTACGTGCTGAACTGGGCGACGACCGGGATGGCCGACATCACGGCGGTCGCGCTGTACGTCCACTACTGGTCGATGTTCACCTCGGTCCCGCAGTGGGTGCTCGCGGCGATCGCGCTGGCGATCGTGCTCACCGTGAACCTGATCTCGGTGAAGAGCTTCGGCGAGATGGAGTTCTGGTTCGCCATCGTCAAGGTCGCCGCGATCGTGGTGTTCCTGCTGATCGGCATCTACTTCCTCGTCTCGCGCGAGCCGGTCGACGGCCACACCGCGGGCCTGTCGCTGATCAACGACAACGGCGGCTGGTTCCCGATGGGCGTGCTGCCCGTCGTCCTCATCACGCAGACGGTGATCTTCGCGTACTCCGCGGTGGAGATGGTCGGTGTGACGGCGGGCGAGACCGAGGACCCGGCGACGGTCGTGCCGAAGGCCGTGAACTCGATCATGTGGCGGGTGGGCATCTTCTACGTCGGGTCGGTCGTGATGCTGACGCTGCTGCTGCCGTGGACGGCGTACTCCGGCGGCCAGAGCCCGTTCGTGACGGCCCTGTCGAAGATCGGGGTGCCCGCCGCGGGCGGCATCATGAACCTGGTCGTGCTGACCGCCGCGATGTCGTCCCTCAACTCGGGCCTGTACACGACCGGCCGCATCCTGCGCTCGATGGCGATGGCGGGCTCGGCGCCCTCGTTCACGGCGCGGATGAGCCGCAGCCATGTCCCGTACGCGGGGATCCTGCTGACGTCGACGGTGGCGCTGCTCGGGGTCGCGCTGAACGCGTGGCTGCCCGAGGACGCGTTCGGGATCGTCACGAACGTCGCCTCGCTCGGTGTCATCTCCACCTGGACCATGATCATGGTCTGTCATCTGGTCTTCGTGCGCCGGGCGAAGCAGGGGCTCGTGGAGCGGCCCGCGTTCCGGCTGTGGGCGTCGCCGTGGATCGAGCTGACGACCATCGCGTTCCTGCTCGCGGTGATCGTGATGATGTGGTTCGACACCGACGGCCCGGGCCGCGACACGGTGCTGCTGCTGATCCCGATCGCGCTGGCCCTGGTCGTCGGCTGGTTCGCGGTGCGCCGGCGGGTCCACCGCATCGCCGCGGAGCGCGAGGCGCCGCCGGTGGACCCGCTGGGCTGAACCTCCGGGTCAGCGCTGCCGCTTCCAGGGCCCGGTGATGGCGAGCATGATGCCGGGCGTCTGGATGTTGGCGAACAGGGTGCGCCCGTCGGGCGAGAAGGTCACGCCGGTGAACTCGCTGTACTCCGGCTCCTGTTCGGTGCCGATGTTGAGTTCGTTGCGCGCGATCGGGTACGTGCGGCCGCGCTCGGTGGCGCCGAACAGGTGCTGGACGCCCTCGCCGTCCTCGGCGATGACCAGGCCGCCGTACGGGGAGACGGTGATGTTGTCCGGGCCGTCGAAGGCGCCGTCGACGGACGGGTCGGGGTTCACCCCGAGGAGCACCTTCAGGGTGAGGGTGCGGCGCTTGGGGTCGTAGAACCAGACCTGCCCGTCGTGCTGGACGGGGCTCTCCTCACGCGCGAACGAGGAGACGATGTACGCGCCGCCGTCCGCCCACCACATGCCCTCCAGCTTGCGGGCGCGGGTGATCTCGCCGTCCGTGAACTGCTTGCGCGTGGAGACCGTCGTGGCGTCGCGGTCCGGGACGTCGATCCAGTCGACGCCGTAGACCGTGCCGAGCTTGGTGGCGCGCGACAGGTCGTCGACGAAGCGGCCGCCGGAGTCGAAGCACTTGAACGCCTGCAGCTCGCCCGCGTCGGCGGCGAGGGTGCGCAGCTTGCCGCGGCCGTGCTTGAAGCCGTGCGGCGGGACCCAGCGGTAGAGCAGGCCGTTCGGCCCGGAGGCGTCCTCGGTGAGGAAGGCGTGGCCGCGCTTGGGGTCGATGACGACGGCCTCGTGGGCGTAGCGGCCGAACGCCTTGACCGGCTGGGGCGCGCGGTTGGCGCGCCGGTCGTAGGGGTCGACCTCGAAGACGTAGCCGTGGTCCTTGGTGAAGCCGTTCTTGCCGGCCTTGTCCTCGGTCTCCTCGCAGGTCAGCCAGGTGCCCCAGGGGGTGTTGCCGCCCGCGCAGTTGGTGGCGGTGCCGGCGATGCCGACCCATTCGGCGACCTCGCCGCCGCGGCGTACCTCGACGACGGTGCAGCCGCCGGCCGCCATCGGGTCGTAGACGAGGCCTTCGGTGAGCGGCACCGGGTGGGGCCACTGGGCGCGGGCGCCCGCCAGCTCGTGGTTGTTGACGAGGAGGGTGGTGCCGCGGGGGCCCTCGAAGGTGGAGGTGCCGTCGTGGTTGGACGGCGTGAACTCGCCCGAGTCCAGCGTGGTCCGGCCGCTGTAGGTGATGACCTTGTACGAGAACCCGGCGGGCAGCGCGAGCAGGCCCTCCGGGTCGTCGAGCAGCGGGCCGTAGCCGACGCCGTCGTGCCCGTGGCCGTGGCCGTGGCCGTGGTCGTCGTCGCCGTGGTGGTCGTGCCCGTGGTCCGTGGCGGCGAGGGCGCCCGGCGCGGTGGCGAGGGCGCCGACCGATCCGGCCAGGGCCACGCCCGCGCCGGTGGCGGCGGAGCGTCTGGCGAAGTCCCTGCGAGTGAGCGACATGGTGGCTGTCTCCTGCTGACGGTGGACGGGAGGCGGGGCCGGGTGGGGAGGGAGCGCGGACCCTGTTTCGGCCACACGGTCTCGCTCGCGTATAAACGGCGGTTGAACACCGTCCTACGTCGAGGGGCTCGCTTCCATGACTTCCGTGAACCTGCCGCAGTCCGGACGCCGGGTCCTCGTGAGCGGTGCCTCGCGGGGCCTCGGGCGCGCGCTGGCCCGGGCGTTCGCGGCGAACGGCGACCGGGTCGCCGTGCACTTCGCCTCCCGGGAGGAGGAGGCGCGGGCCACGCTCGGCTCGCTGGACGGCGAGGGGCATGTGCTGGTCGGCGGCGACGTCTCCGACGCGGCGGGCGCGGCGTCGATCGCCGAGCGGGCCGTCGAGGGCCTCGGCGGTCTCGACGTCCTCGTGAACAACGCGGCCGTGAACCTGCCGCACCCGCCCGTGACCACGTCGTACGCGCAGTGGTCGGAGCTGTGGCAGCGGCATGTCGCGGTGAATCTGCTCGGTACGTCGAACCTGAGTCATCTGGCCGCACACCGCATGATCGAGCAGGGCACGGGCGGCCGGATCGTCAACGTCGGGTCGCGCGGTGCCTTCAAGGGCGAGCCCGACCATCCGGCGTACGGGGCGACGAAGGCCGCCGTGCACGCGCTCGGGCAGTCCCTCGCGGTCGCGCTCGCGCCGCACGGGATCGGGGTGGCGTCGGTGGCGCCCGGGTTCATCGAGACGGAGCGGGTGGCGCACCGGCTGACCGACGAGGTGCGTGCCCAGAGCCCGTTCGGCCGGGTCGCCTCGGCGGACGAGATCGCCGGGGCCGTGCTCTGGCTGGCGTCTCCCGGGGCGCAGTGGGCCTCGGGAACCGTCCTGGACCTCAACGGTGCCTCCTACCTGCGTACCTGACAGCGCTTTCCGGATACATCGGAAGAATCTTCGTAAAGAAGGTCAACAGGCGCAGCTCATAAGCAATCCGAAGATTTCACGCGGAACGCCTTGACCACCCCTCCGTGCGGCAATAGACAGGCCCTACCTGCAACACCGCATCACCCGCCTAGGGGGGCGAGCCGAGTGGACGCACGGCAGGCACGCACCCTCCATGAGAGCCGGCTGCTGAAGCTGGCCAATGTCACCGGAGTCGGTACCGGGAGGGACGAGCACTCGGGTGCGGACGTGATCGTCGTCTTCGTCACCCGGAAGGTGCCCCGCGACCGGCTCGGCGCGGAAGACGTGGTTCCCGAGGAGCTCGACGGGGTCCCGGTGCGCGTGCTCGCGATCGGCGAAGTCCAGGCCCACGGCAACGAGGGCGACGAGTTGTGAGGGAACCCCTGCACGCACAGTCAGGGGAAGAGGTGGTCTGGCGTGAGCCAGCCCGAATTGATGCGAGGACCCGCCGGCGGTCAGCTCAGCGACAGTTCCCGCCAGCAGGCGACCAGTGACTTCCTGCGGCGCGAGGCGCCGCTGGCCAATGTGGTCGGCTTCGGCCACGGCGTGAAATGGGTCGACGGACAGCCCACCGGCGAGGAGGCCGTCCTCGTCCTCGTGACCCAGAAGGTGCCCGAATCACTGCTGCCCGAGCGCGATGTGATTCCACGTCAGATGGACGACGGCACCCCCACGGACATCGTGGCCGTCGGCCAGATCTCCGCCCAGCGCCGGCAGTCCAGGCCGTCCGGCGTCCGCACCGAGGAAGGCGTCGGCTACGGGCCCGACGGCGGCGGCGCCCAGCGGTCCGGCGGCTACGGCCAGTCGCTGCTGGAGGAGCTCGGCGCGGTCCCGAGCTTCGAGCCGCAGGTGCTCATCCGCCGGATGCGGCCGTGCCCCTCGGGCTTCTCGGTC
The DNA here is from genome assembly GCF_053891275.1 of Streptomyces sp. YJ-C3. Classification (NCBI taxonomy): domain Bacteria; kingdom Bacillati; phylum Actinomycetota; class Actinomycetes; order Kitasatosporales; family Streptomycetaceae; genus Streptomyces; species Streptomyces sp. YJ-C3. The sequence continues at coordinate 6,618,507 of NZ_CM132685.1, forward strand.
GGCAACGTCGCGGTCACCGCCGGCACCCTCGGCAGCGTGGTCCACGACTTCCTGCCGGGCGCGACGGTGGACCCGCCGGGTCCCGGGCTCGGCACTCCGTCGAAGTTCTACATCCTCTCCAACAACCACGTGCTCGCCGACTCCAACCGGGCGCAGCTGGGCAGCGTCATCCTGCAGCCCGGCACGTTCGACGGCGGCACGAACCCCACGGACCGGATCGCGACGCTGTCCCGGTTCATCACCATCCAGTTCGCCCCGCAGACGCCGCTCGACCAGCAGAACAACGTGGTCGACTGCGCGCTCGGCGAGGTCCCGTTCCAGGACGCCACGCGTGAGCAGTACTTCAGCGGCGCGCCGCGCGCCTGGCGCCGCAAGGCGAACGTCGCGGTCGGCGATCTCGTGAAGAAGACGGGCCGTACGACGAACATCTCCTTCGGCCGGATCATGGCGGTCGACGCGACGGTCGACGTCAACTACGGCACGGCCGGCACGGCCCGGTTCAAGGACCAGGTCATCACCACGAACATGTCGGCGGGCGGCGACTCCGGGTCCCTGGTGACCTCCCACGACAACGTGGCCGTCGGTCTGCTGTTCGCCGGTTCGTCGCAGGTCACCGTCGTCAACCACATCGAGAACGTACGCGCGTTGCTGCGCGTCGAGGTCTCCGAGCGACTCGCCTGACCCACGAATCGAAGGGAGGTCGGTCCATGACCACTCAGGCACGCAAGCAGAAGGGCCAGTCCCGCGCCGAGCACCGCTTCCACAACCCGCAGGGCGCGGAGGTCAAGACGCGCGACGAGGCGTTCGCCGCGCAGCGGGACGTGTCCGCGGAGGCCGTGTCGGTCGACTGCAAGCTGGAACTCAACAACGGCGCGATCACCTTCGCCATCACCGCGAAGATCAATCCGAACACGCACCCCTACGTGGTGACCGGCGGCCAGATCACGTCCGGTATCTGCGGCGCCCCGTGGGACATCACGGGCGGCTTCATCGGCGACACGTTCCGGCTCGACGCGAAGCGCTCCGGTCAGGGTTCGTGCGCCAACACGATCACCGTGGTCGGCGAGTACCAGAATCCTCCGGCGTATCGGGGGACCTATGGCTTCGACGGGGCGACATCGTCCTTCAAGCACACGACCCGGTATCTCTGCTAGCCGCACCGCTGCGCTGCCGCGTCTGCCGGGTGCTGGTCGTCCGGCGGGCGCGGCCCGGTGGGGGCCGATCGCGCAGTTCCCCGCGCCCCTGAAGACATGCGGCTCCGCCGCTCTCTTCGACGATGAGATGCCGCACGAAGTGCGCATCTCAGGGGCGCGGGGAACTGTGCGAGAAGCCCCACCGGTCCCGCACCCGCCCGCCGGGGACCGGACCCGCAGACGCTACTGCGCCGCCGACCGAGCCTTAAAGGCCGCCTTGCGGGCCTCCTTGGCCACCTTCTTGTCCGGGTGGAGGCGGCCCATCGCCTCCAGGACGTCGGCCGTGGCCGGGTGGTCCACCCGCCACGCCGCCGAGAAGAACCCACTGTGCTGCGCGGCGAGCCCCTCGACCAGCGCCTGCAGTTCGTCGGAGTTGCCCTCCAGCGAAAGCTGCGCGGCGATCGTGTCGACGGTCAGCCAGAAGACCAGGTCCTCCGAGGGCGCGGGCACGTCCGCCGCGCCGTGCTCGGCGAGCCAGACCCGGGCGAGACCGCCCAGTTCGGCGTCGTCGAGGACCTCGCGGAGCGCGGGCTCGGCCTCGGTGCCGACCAGGGAGAGCGCCTGCTGGCAGCGGAGCCTGCGCAGCGGCGCCCCGGTGTCGGTGCCGCGGGCGGCGGCGAGCAACTCCCGTGCCGCGCCCAGCGGTTCACGCCGCGCGAGCCACTGCTCGATCTCGGCCTGCGCGGCCGCCTGCGGGAACGCGGAGGTGCCGTCGAGGAGCGTGTCCGCGCCCTTGTCGGCGAGGTCGCCGACGGCCGGGGCGTCCACGCCCGCCTCCAGCATCCGCGCCCGGATCCCGTACAGGCCGAGCGGGGTGAGCCGCACCATGCCGTACCGGGAGACGTCGGACTCGTCGACGGGCTCGGCCACCGGTTCGTCGGCGTCGGCCATGAGCGCCTCGTCGACGGGCTGGAACTCCACGAGGCCGACCGGGTCGAGCAGCCGGAACTGGTCGTCGAGCCGCATCATCGCGTCCGACACCTGCTCCAGGACGTCGTCGGTGGGCTCGCCCATGTCGTCGGGCACGATCATCGACGCGGCGAGCGCGGGCAGCGGGACGGGGCCGTCCCCGGCGCCGCCCTCGGTGACGGTGAGCAGATACAGGTTGCCGAGCACGCCCTCCAGGAACTCGGCCTCCTCCTCGGGGTCCCAGTCGAGCTGCGAGAAGTCGATCTCGCCGCCCTCCTCCATGGCGTCCACGAGGTCGTCGAGGTCGGGCACGCTCGCGTCGGCGAGCACCGTCTCGAGCGCGCCGAGCCACAGGCCGAGCACGTCCGCGGGGGCGCCGGAGGTGAGGGTGCCGAGCTCCTCGCCGACGGTGACGGTGCCCTCCTCCTCGTCCACGATCTCCAGCAGACCGGTGTCGACGGCGATGCGCCAGGCCTCGCTCGCGTACGCGGCGCCGTCCTCGTCGTCGGTCAGGCCGAGTTCGGCCGCGGCGGCGGGCAGCTGCTCCTCGACGAGTTCGCCGCCGGCGCCGACCCGGGTGTCGGGGCCGGCCCAGCGGGCGAGCTGCACCGCGCGCGACAGGAGGGGGGTGGCGAGGGCGTCCCGCGCCAGCTCCGCTTCGGCGGGCAGCCGGACCGGCGGCAGGGGGGAGCTGTCTGACATCGGCTGGTTCTCCTCAGGGGCGTACGTTGCGACCGCTCAGCCTAGACGGATTTGACCCTTTGCTGCCCGGTTCATGTACCCGTCAGGTTTCCGTCGCCCGGGAGACATCCGCGAAACCTTGACAACTCCCGGGCCCAGGAAAGAGATTGACGCGCGTAGAAAGCTGTAGGAAGCCACCCTCGTCCCGGCGCTCGCCACACGCACGTCCCCGGAGGGATCCCTTGCCGAGCAAGTCCGCGCGGTCCTCGCGCTCGCCGTTCTCCCGCTCCCGTCTCGCCGCACTCGCCGTCACGACCGCGTGCTGCGCCACGTCCGCCGTCGTCGTCACGGCCCCCGCGCACGCGGCGACGGTCGCCATCCATGACATCCAGGGCACCACCCGGACGTCCCCGCTCGCCGGTCAGCAGGTCACGGACGTGGCCGGTGTGGTGACCGGGGTCAGAACGTACGGCTCGTCGAAGGGGTTCTGGTTCCAGGACACGGCCCCCGACGACGACCCGGCCACCAGTGAGGGCGTCTTCGTCTTCACGAGTTCCACTCCGACCGTGAAGACCGGTGACGCGGTGACGGTCTCGGGCACGGTGTCCGAGTACGTGCCCGGCGGCGCCTCGTCCGGCAATCAGTCGCTCACCGAGATCACGAAGCCGACGGTGACCGTGGTGTCGTCCGGCAACCCGGTACCGGTGACGACGATCAGCGCGAAGTCGGTGCCGTCCGCCTACACGCCCGCGGGCGACGCGGCGGCGAACGGCTCGGTCAACGGCCTGACGCTGCGGCCGAAGAAGTACGCCCTCGACTACTACGAGTCCCTGGAGGGCCAGAACGTACGGATCGGCTCCTCGCGGGTCGTCACCGCCAGCGACGCCTACGCGGAGCTGTGGGTCACGGTCGAGCCGCACGAGAACGCGACACCGCGGGGCGGCACGCGCTACGGGTCGTACACGTCGCAGAACACCGGACGGCTGCAGATCCAGTCGCTCGGCGCGGTCGCCGACTTCCCGGCCGCCGATGTCGGCGATGTCCTGTCCGGCACCACCGAGGGCCCGCTCGACTTCACCCAGTACGGCGGATACACGCTGGTGGCGCGGGAGTTGGGCACGCTGAAGCAGTCGGGGCTCGCGCGTGAGACGACCCGGAAGCAGAAGTCGGGCGAGCTGGCCGTGGCGACGTACAACGTGGAGAACCTCGACCCGGGCGACGCCACGTTCGAGGAGCACGCGGCGGCGATCGTCGACCACCTCCAGTCGCCCGACATCGTGTCCCTGGAGGAGATCCAGGACAACAACGGCGCGAAGGACGACGGCACCGTCGCCGCCGACGTGACGGTGGACAAGCTGATCGACGCGATCGTGGCGGCGGGCGGCCCGCGCTACGACTGGCGCTCGATCGACCCGGTAGACGACCAGGACGGCGGCGAGCCCGGCGGCAACATCCGCCAGGTGTTCCTGTTCAACCCCGAGCGGGTGTCGTTCACGGACCGCGCGGGCGGCGACGCGACGACGGCCGTGGGCGTGACCCGCGAGCACGGCCGGGCCGCGCTGACCGCCTCGCCCGGCCGGATCGACCCGGCGAACGAGGCGTGGAAGACCAGCCGCAAGCCCCTCGCGGGCGAGTTCACCTTCCGCGGGAAGACCGTCTTCGTCATCGCCAACCACTTCGCGTCGAAGGGCGGCGACCAGGCCCTGACCTCGCAGTACCAGCCGCCGACGCGCAGCTCGGAGATACAGCGCCACGCGCAGGCGACGTCCGTGAACTCCTTCGTGAAGGACATCCTGAAGGTCCAGAAGGACGCGGACGTCATCGCGCTCGGCGACATCAACGACTTCGAGTTCTCGGGTACGGCGCAGCGCCTGGAGGACGGCGGAGCGCTCTGGTCGGCGATCAAGTCGCTGCCGCGCGGCGAGCGCTACACGTACGACTACCAGGGCAACAGCCAGGTTCTCGACCAGATCCTGGTCAGCCCCTCGATCCGCTGGAAGGGCGCGTTCGCGTACGACAGCGTGCACATCAACAGCGAGTTCCACGACCAGATCAGCGACCACGACCCGCAGGTGCTGCGCCTGCGCCCGTAGCGGTCAGCCGAACACCGAGACGAGCCAGGCGCTCCAGTCGGCCTCGTTCTGCGCGGCGTCGGCGTCCGGCGCGAAGTCGTGGACGCTGATGCCGACGGGGGCGCCCCAGCGGCCGCGGCCGAAGATGCGGTACAGCGCGGTGTCGGTGCGCAGGCCGATGAACCAGTCGTTGCGGTAGTCGAGGACGGTGTCCAGGGTCCGGCCGTCCGGGCCCTGGACGCGGATGCGGGTGCCGGCCGCGGCGTCGTCGGGCAGGTTCAGCGCGCGGCCGACCGCGGCGAGCGCGTCCTTGCCCACCGAGGTGGCAGGACCGTCGAGGGTGGCGAAGGCGGCCGGGCGGCCCGCGAAGTACGTGACGTACTGGCGCAGGGTGTGCAGATAGAAGTCGGTGTGCTTGTCGGCGCCGTCGTAGTACTCGTCCCAGTTGTCGACGAAGATCCCGCTGTGGACGTAGCGGACCCAGGAGCGGGAGCCGCCGTCGCGGGCCTCGATCGTGTAGTCGAGCTCGTTGAGCGTCTGGAACGGGGGCAGCGCCGCCGGGTCCTCGGAGCGGACGGTGAGCCGGTGCGGCGGGTCCCACACGGTGAGCACCGAGTTGAAGGGGCCGGCGCCGCCCTCCTTGGGCTCGTACTCCATGGGCCACAGCCAGCCGCCCGAGTGGGCGGTGACGGCGTCCCAGACCTGCTCGGGCGAGGCCCCGACCTCGAACTCGCGGGGGATCTCGAACTCTTTCCCGGCGTCGTTCCGCTTCTCGTCACTCATGGCTGTCGCTCCGTCAATTCACTGTTGTCGGTGGGTGGTTGGATTCGGGGTTCGCTTCGGGGCCGGGGCTCGGTCCCGTCCTTGACCTTCGGGTGCAGGGCGATCACCAGGCGGTGGTCGCGGCCCGCCACGGCGTCGGCCGCGTGGTACTTGCGGATCAGCGCGTCGACTCCCTGCGTCAGCTCGGTCACGAACGCCGCCCGGTCGGCAGCGGAGGCGAACCGCACCTCGCCGTCGAGCGCGAACGTCGCCAGCCGCTTCCTGGCCCGCGCCGCGCCGGTGAGCAGTGCGCCCACGTCCCGTACGAGGCGGGCGGCGAGCGCGAGGAGCCAGTGCGCGGAGAGCTGGTCGCGGGCCCGGTCCGGGTCGGGCTGCACGGCGCCCAGCGCGCCGGGCGAGATCACGTAGGAGGCCGCGCTCGCGCGCATCAGCCGCTCGGTGACATTGCCCTTGCGCCGCTCACCGGCCAGTTCGACCAGGCCGTGCTTCTCCAGCGCCTTCAGGTGATAGTTCACCTTCTGCCGCGGCAGGCCGACCTTGGGCGCCAGCATCGCCGCGGACGCGGGCCCCTCGGCGAGCTCGGCGAGCAGCCGGGCCCTTGTCGGGTCGAGCGAGACCGCGGCGGCGGCCGGATCCTCGATGACGGTGACGTCCAACATGACTCCACCGTCCCACCGAAAACTTTTTTTGTCCAGGCGAGGGAAATGTTCGGTCGGGGCCCCGCCGAGGTCAGCGGGTGTCGGCGGGGGTCAGCCGCAGCGCGGGCCGATAGCGGTCCCCCTCCCCGGCGTCCCGCCCCTGCTCCCACTCGGCGCAGGTCAGGTACGCGGACCCGTCGAGGGTGCGGTGCAGATGTACGGTGACCAGTCCGGGCCCCTCGACGGGCGCGGGCTCGCGCTCGTGGACGGTGAGCGCGACGACGCCCGGCTCGCGCCCTCGCGCGGGTCCCCAACTGCTGCGCACCAGGCGGGTCTTGTGGAGCGCGAGCCGTCGGATGCCGGGGACCGCGGCGTCGATCTCGGCGTTGCGGTCGTCGCGCCCGTTGGCCCTGCTGTCTCCCGCGCCGTGGAAGAAGTCCTCGTACGCGGCGAGGTCCCGCCACTGCGAGCGGTGCATCAGGGTCGTCCCGTCGACGCTCTCGTGGACGCTGTAGGACAGCAGGCCGGCGTGCGGCCACGGCCGGGACCGCCAGGCGTGCTCGACGGCGTCGATCGTGGCGCGCTGCCGCTCGGGCCCGCCCACGTCCCAGGTGGAGACGAAGGCGAGCTCGGTGTCCGGGTGCGTCGGGTGCGCGGTCATGGCTTCCTCCAGGAGGCGCGGCGGGTGATCCACGCCTCCCAGGCTCAGCCCTCGACCGTGCTTGAGGTCAAGGCCCGCCCGGCGGATCAGAGCAGGTGCCCGCCACCGTGGTTCACGGCCGCCTTGGAGACGGCGTACAGGCTGGAACTGCCGTCGGCGAGAACGCCCGCCTGGGAGGAGATCGTGACCGCCGCGCCCGCGCCGCTCGCCTTCAGGTGCGGCACGGCGGCGGTGATCGTCTGTCGGACCCCGATGACGTTCAGGTCGTCCAGGCGCCGCCACACCTCGGGGCTCGCCGCCGCCAGGTCGTCGTGCGGGATGATTCGGTGGCGCCCGCGCAGTTGACGAGGATGTCGAGCCGTCCGTACGCGTCGACGGCCCCCTGCACCAGGGCCCTCGCCTCCTCTTCCACCGACACGTCCGCCTGGAGGTGGACGGCGTCGGGCAGTTCGGCCGCGAGTTCCTTGCCCGCGGCCACCGAACGGGCCGAGTTGACGACGACCTTCAGCCCGTCGGCGGCGGACCGGCGGGCGACGGCGGCGCCGATGCCGGACGACGAGCCGGCGATCAGCGCGACCCGCTGCTCCGTTCATCGCAGAGCTCGCTCAGTGCATCCCCGGCTCACCCCCGCCCATCGCCTTGCCGAGCCGACCCAACTGCCCCTGGAACCAGTCGAGCCGGGCCTGCAGCAGGGCCGCCTCCGCGACGAGTTCCGGTACGCCGGGGGTCTCGCCGGCCGTCAGGGCGCCCGGCAGGGCCGGCACCTGCAGCCCGTCCCCCGCGAGCCGCGCGAACGTCGCGAGGGTCCAGCGAGCCCGTCCTCCCACACAGCCGCCACAGGCCGCCTCCAGGGCCCGTCGCCCGTCGCGGCCCCACCCCGCGTCGGCCAGTACCGAGGCCGCCGCCCCGCAGGGACACGGGCCGACGGTCGCGGTGCGCACCCGCTGCCGCTCGTACCGGAAGCCGCGCTCGAAGCGGATGTAGGCACCGAGGACGGAGACCTCGAGGAGCACGGCCTTGCGGTGCTCGGCCTGGAGCAGCAGGCCCTCGGCGACGCGGCGCTCGTGCACGCAGTGGAATCCGCAGTCGCAGCGCCGGTGCGGGGCGCGGTGCCGGCGCCCGTAGACGCAGCGCGCCTCGTCGAGCACACGGTAGGGCGCGGCCGCACCGAGGGAGACGCCCACGAAACCGGCGCGCTCGCCGTCCGCGTCGAGTACCGGGTGGGCGATCTTGTATCCGGTGGGCGGCTCCGCCGGACGTTCCTCGGGGAGCCGGGACCTCATCGGACGGCCGGGACCTCGACGGGCTCCGGGCTTGTGTCGACGACGGCTTCGGTCTTCAACTCAGGCCGCTGTACGTCGACTTCGGGCTCCGCGACCTCGCGCGGCGCTTCTTCGGCTATTCCGGTGGCGAGTGCTTTGCCGAGCCTCATGCTGCCTCCCCTGGACGGCCTTCGGCGACCCGGTCCTCGGCCACCGGCTTCTCATGGTGGCGCATGCCGGGCGTTTTGGCACCAGCGCCTTCCGCGTCGGCGACGAGCAGCGCGTACTGGTCGGCCACCAGCGCCTCGGCCACCGCGACCGCCCGCTCCCCCGCACGGCACAACCCCGCCTGTGAGTACGGCGCCGGCGCCGGGTGCCTGCGACGCCACCACGTCTCGCCCACCGCATAGATCCCGCTCGCGCACATCAGCACGGGCATGGCCAGGGCCATCGCCACGTCTCGCACCAGGAACCCCTTATGAACTGGCCAACATCTTCTGTGCAGTTCATCGGATTCCGGACGCGCCACCTGAAGACCGCCTATCGGCCAAAAACTCACCGAGAACGTCCGAAACAGGGCCCTCGTCACCCGTAACCTTCAGCAGAGCTCCGCCCTACCTCGTAGCAGATTTAAGTGGAGCTTCACGGAAGGGCGGCCGACACTGCTCTCATGACGCATTTCGCCCCTCCGCCCTTCGGCCGCGCCCTGTGCGCCATGGTCACGCCCTTCACCGAGACCGGCGCCCTCGACCTGGAGGCCGCGCGGAAGCTGGCCGACCGGCTCGTCACCGAGGGCTGCGAGGGGCTCGTGCTGTCCGGCACGACCGGCGAGTCCCCCACGACGACGGACGCCGAGAAGGCGGACCTGGTGCGCGCGGTGCGCGAGGCGGCCGACGGGCGGGCGGCCGTCCTCACCGGCGTCGGCACGGCCGACACCACGCACACCCTGGCCCTCGCGCACCAGGCTCAACAAGCCGGTGCCGACGGCCTGTTGGCCGCCACGCCGTACTACAGCCGACCGCCGCAGGACGCCGTCGAGGCACACTTCCGCGCGCTGGCGGACGCCACGGACCTGCCGGTGATGCTGTACGACATCCCCGGCCGCACCGGCACCCGCATCGAGCCGGAGACGATGCTGCGACTCGCGGAGCACCCCCGGATCGTCGCCGTGAAGGACTGCGCGTACGACCTGCTCGGCACCCAGAAGGTCATGCGGGAGACAGATCTGGCCTACTACACGGGCTGCGACGAGTACGTCCTCGCGCTGTACGCGCTCGGCGGCGCGGGCTACGTCTCGACCGTGGCGAACGTCGTGCCCGCCGCCTTCCGGGCGATCGTCGACGCGTACGACGCGGGCGACACGGCCGGGGCCGCCCGCCGTCAGCAACGCACCGTCCCCCTCACGGAGTTGATGATGAACGCCGGCCTGCCCGGCGCGGTCACGGCAAAGGCGCTCCTCGCCGCGCTCGGCCTCCCGGGCAACGCCTTCGTGCGGGCACCGCTGCGGCCCGCCGGCCAGGACGTGACCGACGGGCTGCTCACGGCGTACGGGGAACTGATCAGCGGGTCGTGAACTGCGGTGTCCAGCGGCCCGGGTAGGCCGCGGAGGCCTTGCGGAAGTCGCTGAGCGCGACGACCTTGTCGCTGCCCAGAGTGACCAGGAGCAGCTGGTTGTGGAACTCGCCCTTCCCGCCGCACCTCTTGGGGTCGCAGCCCCAGGCGATGAGCCGCTTGTCGTCGGCCCACGCGAGCAGCTGCTGCGCGGGCAGCTTGTCGACGCGCCTGCCGGTCCGCGCGTCGTTCACGGCGACGGCGATCTCGCCCCCCTCGCCCGCGAAGTCGCCGCCCGCGAGCCTGCCGTTGGGCGAGACCCCCGCTTCGGAGATCATCTCCCAGCCCCGCAGGTTCTGGGGTGTGGCCACCTTGTTGCCCTGGAAGTCGTAGAACTGCGGGCCGGGCTGCATCGGCGCCGACACGGCGAGCAGCTTGCCGCCGGGTGCGAACTCGAAGTCCTCCCGCGCGTTGAACTCGTCGCCCTCGTGCGGCGCCGGCGCCCACTTCCCCTTCCCGCTCGCCACGTCGATGACGGAGAAACCGGTCCGGGACGGGTGCCCGGGGCTCGGCTCGTCCGGACCGCTGCCGTCGTTCATCGGCCGGTCCTTGTACAGGTGGTCCGGGTCCTTCTCGTACGTGGTCGCGACGAGCCTGCTGCCGTCCGGCGAGAACTGGACCCCGGCGGCCCCCTGTTCCACCGGGATCCAGCGCTCCACCTTGTTGCTGGCCAGGTCGAGGATCCCGACCCGCTTCGCGGGCAGTTCCTTCTCCAGGACCGCGGCGGTGCGCAGCCCCGGGGCGACGGTCAGCCAGGACCACCGGGTCGTCTTCCGGTACGTCTTGGTCGTGGGGTCGATGACCCCGTACGTACGCGTCAACCTGCCGTCGCCGTCGGCGAACTTCACCGACTTGTACGTGACGAACGACGCCAGCGCCGTCCGCCCCGCCGCGATCGCGTCCTTCGGCGGCGACTGGTCCGGGTGCGCGACGACGTCGGCGGGGCCGATCACGTCCGCGGGCCGCACGTCCTCGCCGCCGCCGATCCGCGGTACGGCCACGACGGTGGCGGCCACCGCGGCGACGGCCACGGTCGCGGCCGCCACGGTGCGGACCCGGCGCCTGCGCCGCGTCACGAACACCCGGTCGGCCAGGTCCGCGGGCGCGGGTCCGACCTCGGCGGCCTGCTCGCCGAGTGCCTCCTTGAGTACTTCGTCGACGTTCACGGGCGCACCTCCACCGGCGCGTAGTCACGGGACGGCGGCTGCTCGGCATCGGCCGGGCCGAGCGCACCCAGCTCGGGCGCGAGGCCGCGCAGCCTGGCCAGGGAGCGGTGGGTGGTGGAGCGCACCGTGCCCACCGAGACACCGAGAAGACGGGCCACGTCGGCCTCGGGCAGGTCCTCGAAGTAGCGCAGCACGAGCACGGTGCGCTGGCGTGCGGTGAGCCGGGCGAGCGCGGCGCGCATGACGATGCGCAGCTCGGCGGAGGACGTCCCGGCGTCGGCGCCGGCCTCGTCCGGCACCTCCCCGTAACTCACCTCTCTCCTCGGCCATTTCAGCCGCCACCGGCTGACCTGCTGCCGGTAGAGGACCTGCCGGACGTACGCCTCGGGGTCCTCCACCCGGTTCCACCGGCCGGCGACCTTGATCAGCGCGTTCTGCAGCAGGTCCTCACCCGCGTGCCGGTCGCCGCCGCACAGCAGCACCGCCGTCTTCAACAGCACCGTGGACCGGTTCGCCACGAAATCCCGGAAACCGTCCGCACTCTCGCCGCGTTCACCGCGTGCCGCATCCATCGCCACCTTCTTTTCCCCGCCCGTTGTCATGCCTCTGCCCTTGCTGACGCGTCCGGCGGGCCCCCGCTATGCCACCCCGGCGAAAAAATCTTCTCCCGACGACAGAGCGGCCCGCGCCGGGACACCCCGGCGCGGGCCGCTCGCGCCTGCTGCTGACGTGCGGTGGATCAGTTGTGGCTGTGGAGCACCTCGTTGAGGCCGCCCCACACCGCGTTGTTCGGGCGGGCCTCGACGGTGCCGGTCACCGAGTTGCGGCGGAAGAGGATGTTCGAGGCGCCGGACAGCTCGCGGGCCTTGACGACCTGGCCGTCGGGCATCGTGACGCGCGTGCCCGCGGTGACGTAGAGGCCGGCCTCGACCACGCACTCGTCGCCGAGCGCGATGCCGACGCCCGCCTCGGCGCCGACGAGGCAGCGCTCGCCGATGACGATGCGGACGTTGCCGCCGCCGGACAGGGTGCCCATGGTGGAGGCGCCGCCGCCGATGTCCGAGCCGTCGCCGACGACGACGCCGGCGGAGATGCGGCCCTCGACCATCGACGTGCCGAGCGTGCCGGCGTTGAAGTTCACGAAGCCCTCGTGCATGACCGTGGTGCCCTCGGCGAGGTGCGCGCCGAGGCGGACGCGGTCGGCGTCGGCGATGCGGACGCCCTTGGGGGCGACGTAGTCGGTCATGCGCGGGAACTTGTCGATCGAGGTGACCTGGAGGTGCAGTCCCTCGGCTCGGGCGTTCAGGCGGACCTTCTCGACGTCGTCGACGGCGACCGGGCCGAGCGAGGTCCAGGCGACGTTGGCGAGGAAGCCGAACTGGCCGTCCAGGTTCACGCCGTGCGGCTTGACCAGGCGGTGGCTGAGCAGGTGCAGACGCAGGTACACGTCGTGCGCGTCCAGCGGCTTGTCGTCGAGCGAGGCGATGACCGTGCGCACGGCCACGATCTCGACGCCGCGGCGGGCGTCCGGGCCGATCGCCTTGGCGGCACCCTCGCCGAGCAGCTCGACGGCCTGGTCGGCGGAGAGCTTCTCGGACCCGGCCGGGCCGGGCTCGGCGACGAGCTCGGGCGCGGGGAACCAGGTGTCGAGAACGGTGCCGTCGGCGGTGACGGTGGCGAGGCCGGCGGCGACGGCGCCGGTGGAGCGGGAAGCAAGGGTCGTGTCGGTCATGGGGGCCAACTTAATCGGCGGGCCCCTGTTCGAGCGAACCAGCGGGGGTGGCGTCTCAGGTGCCGGGCGCCGCCCCCGCCGCCGCACGTCAGGGGTGGTCCCCCTGGTGGTCGACGACCCCGCTGGCCAGGAGCGCGTTCTGGAACATGATGTCTCCGGCCTGCCACGGCCGGTCGGGCCGGTCGGGGGTGTCGTCGGCACCCAGGAAGTCGAACGACTCCTTGTGGTCCTTGACGATCAGCCACCGGGTCCGCCCCAGGACCTCACGCGGCTGGGATCAGCCGCGCCAGCATCTCCCGTGTGTAGTCCGCGTCGTACTCCCCGCCCGTGAGCAGCACCTGAAGCGAGATCCCGTCCATCAGCGCGACCAGGGCCCGCGCGGTGACGGGGTCGGTGCGCTCGGCGAGGACCTCGGACAGTTCCTGGCACCATGCGGCGGCGACCGGCCGCAGCGCGGGGCGGCGCAGCGCGGCGAGGTACAGCTCGTACTCCAGCTCCACGCCGACCCGGTCCCCGGCGAGCCACTCGCCGAGCACTCCGGCCAGCTCGTCGGCGAGGTCGACGCCCGGGTCGCGGAAGGCGCCGTGCGCGGCGACGACCTTCGCGAACCCCTCGTTGGCCTGCCGCAGCGCGGCCACCAGCAGTTCGTCGAGCGTGGTGAAGTGGTACGTCGTCGAGCCCAGCGGGACATCGGCCTCGGCGGCGGCGGTGCGGTGGCTGAGCCCCGCGATCCCCTTCTCCCCCACCACCCGGATCGCGGCGTCGATGATCCGCTGGCGCCGCTCGGGGTCGTAGCGGCGCGGCATCAGTGCGCCCCGCCGAGGTTCAGGAGCACGACGCCGCCGATGACGAGCACGATGCCGCCGACCTTGGCGAGGGTCAGCCCCTCCCCGAGGAAGATCATGCCGATCGCGGCGATGACGGCCGTGCCGGTGCCCGCCCAGATCGCGTACGCGGTGCCGATCTGCACGGTCTTCAGCGTCTGGGCGAGCAGCGCGAACGCGATCACGTACCCGGCGACGGTGATCAGCGAGGGCCAGAGCCTGCTGAACCCCTCGCTGTACTTCATGGCCGTGGTGGCCCCCACTTCGGCGGCGATGGCGCCGGCGAGCAGTACGTATCCCATGTGTACGAGTGTACGCATCGTTGCGTACGCTCGTACACAACGCGCCCGGGCTCGCCCTGACTCAGTCCAGCAGGGTCTTCTTCGGCCGCAGCACGCAGAACTCGTTGCCCTCCGGGTCCGCGAGGACGACCCAGGTCACGTCGTCGCCCTGCCCCACGTCGGCCCGGCGCGCGCCGAGCGCGATGATCCGCTCGACCTCGGCGTCCCGGTCGTCCGGGGAGAGGTCGATGTGCAACCGGTTCTGGCCGCTCTTGCGCTCGGGCACCGTGACGAAGCACATCCCGGGCAGCGCGGCGGCGTCGCGCCCGATCACGACCTCGTCGTCGTCCTCGTAGAGCACCTGCCAGTCGAGGACCTGGCACCAGAAGCGGGCGAGGGCGGCGGCGTCGCGGGAGTTGACGGTGACTTGGTACAGGGAGACGGTCATGTCCGCCAGTCTCACCCGTCAGGTCGCCTGCCGCAGGTCGCCCACGGGGCCGCGCTCCCGCGGCCGCATCGTCCGGTCGACCATCCCGCGCTTCAGGCACGCGGCCCGGCGCAGCGCGGCCACCTGCCGGTAGCGGGCGAGTTCCGCCGGGGTCGGGCCGCACGACGCCGGCCGGTTCGTAGCCGCGCGAGGCGAGCCACTCCCCCAACACCGCCTCGTGCAAGTGGATCTGATGCAGCGTCAATCACTGACCGACCGCTCCACGCCGCCCGCGTCCAGACCCAGCCCGTGGAGACACCCCACGACGAAGACGGGCCGTACGGGATCACAGACACGCACCCGGCCGGGCTCGCGCTCACCACTGAGGCACCCTGGGGGACGTCTGGGAATCCCGTACGAATCCGTGGACGGCGCCCTGCGGCACCGCCCGTGGCCCGCGCTACGACACCGTGAACCAGGCCGCCCGCGCCTTCTTCCACTCGTCGTGGTCGAGGTCCTTGGCCTCGGTGCCGTCGCCGTACAGGTCGGCGGAGCCGTTGTCGGTGATCAGCTGCGCGCGCTGCCCGGACTGCGACAGGTCCGGCACGGAGACGACCGACTCCCAGCCGCCCGGGTCGCTCGTCGGCAGGTCGGCGCGCTTGACGGGCGCGTGTCCCGCGACGCCGTCCCACTGGTAGAGGGCGTAGGGGTCGGAGTTGTCGTCGGCGGCCCAGCTGCCGGCCAGGACCAGGTACTGGTTCGCGGAGTTCTTGCGGATGTCGCGCACGGCGAGCCCGCCCAGGTCGAGCTCGATGGGCGTGCCGAACACCGGGGCCGCCCCGCTCGCCACCACCTTGTCGAAGTTGGTGACGGGCACGATCAGTCCCTTGCCTCCGTCCTTCGGCGGCACGAGGGGCGCGCGGAAACCGAGGTACGCGGTCGTGGTCGACCCGGGCGCGAACTCGAGCCCCTCGACGTTGAACCCGTCGATCTGCTTGGGCACCTGCCCGTCCTCGGTCCCGGCGGCGAACCCGTACCGGTCCCCGTTCGCCTCGTCCCACGCCACGAGCTGGTCGCGCAGCTTCTTGTAGGAGTGCGCGTACGTCAGCTGGGTGGCGGCCCCGCTGCCGCTCACCGAGGTCGTGAAGACGGTGTTGCGGTCGGCCTTGTACTCGCCGTCCTTGTTGTTGCCGAGCGAGCCGGTCCAGTAGATGAGGTCGCCGACGCGGGCGGCGCCCTCGATGTCGATCTCCTTGTCGGCGCCGACCTTGGCGGACATGTCCCAGGTCTTCACCGGGGCGCCGGAGGCCGAACCGTCGTACAGGCGCAGCACGTTGGACTCGTCGTCCGCGACGACGACATAGCCGCCGCCCACCTCGACGGCGGCGGACGCGTCGCTGGAGCCCGTGAAGTACCGGGTGCCGGACGGGTTCTGTACGGACCCGGAGGCCGCGTAGTGCAGCTTGGTCGTCGCCGTGGCGCCGCCGGTGCCGGTCACCTTCAGCGTCAGGTCGGTGTAGCCCTGGCCGCGCGCGGCGACGGAGACGGTGCGGGTCGCGCCGGTCCCGCTGACGGTCACGTCGCCGGTCTGCGCGACGGACGTCTTGCTGCTGGCCGACGCGGTGACGGTGAGGGCGGAGGCGTCGGCCCCGCTCTGCGCGACGCTCACGGTGACCGTCGGGTCGCCGACGCCGCCGACGGCGCCGCTCAGGTAGGCGGCCGACAGCTTGATCGTCGGGGTGGCCGAACTGGCCGCGCCCGCCGGGAAGTTGCCGCTGACGACAGCCAGCGTGAGCAGACCGCCGGCGGCGGCGACGGCCGTGCGGCGCGAGCGCGGAGAATGGTGCGGCACTGGGAGCCCTTCGTCGACGTGATGTCGACGGGAAGGTTCCGCTCCGCACACCAACACCACGTATCGATCATGCGTACGGGAGTCGAACTCCGCGGGTCCAGGACGCCGAACGGCCCCGGCGGAATACCCGCCGGGGCCGCTCCATCAGCACAGGTCAGACGTTGAAGCCGAGCGCCCGCAGCTGCTCGCGCCCCTCGTCCGTGATCTTGTCCGGGCCCCACGGCGGCATCCAGACCCAGTTGATCCGCAGCTCGTTGACGATGCCGTCGGTGGCGGACTTGGCCTGGTCCTCGATGACGTCGGTCAGCGGGCAGGCCGCGGACGTCAGCGTCATGTCGATCGTCGCGATGTTCGCGTCGTCGATGTGGATGCCGTAGATGAGACCGAGGTTCACGACGTCGATGCCCAGCTCGGGGTCGACGACGTCGTACAGCGCCTCGCGGACCTCCTCCTCGGAGGCCGGCTTCATCTCCACTGCCGTGTTGTCGCTCATGCGGTCTTCGCCTCCTCCGCGAAGGCCTGGGCCGTCGCGTCCTTCCACGCCATCCAGCTCAGGAGGGCGCACTTCACTCGCGCCGGATACTTGGAGACCCCGGCGAACGCGACCGCGTCCTCCAGGAGCTCCTCCATCGAGTCGTCCGGCTCGATCTGCCCCTTGGACTGCATCAGCTCCAGGAAGGTCTCCTGGATCCGCCGCGCGTCCGACAGCTCCTTGCCGACGAGCAGGTCGTTCAGCACGGAGGCCGAGGCCTGGCTGATGGAGCAGCCCTGGCCCTCGTAGCTGACGTCCTCGATCTTCTCGCCGTCGTACTTCACGCGCAGCGTGATCTCGTCGCCGCACGTCGGGTTGACGTGGTGCACCTCGGCGTCGCCGTCCCGCAGACCGCGCCCGTGCGGATGCTTGTAGTGGTCCAGGATGACTTCCTGGTACATGGAATCCAGCTTCACAGTCCCAGCCCTCTACCCGAAGAAGTTCCGTACGTGCTCCAGGCCGTCGACCAGCGCGTCGATCTCGCCGGGCGTGGAGTACAGATAGAACGACGCTCGCGTGGTCGCAGGAATTCCGTACCGCAGGCAGACGGGCCGCGCGCAGTGGTGGCCGACCCGGACCGCGATGCCCTGCTCGTCGAGGACCTGGCCCACGTCGTGCGGGTGGATGTCGCCGAGCGTGAAGGAGATCGCGGCGCCCCGGTCCTCGGCCGTGGCCGGGCCGATGATCTTCAGGTCCGGGACTTCCTGGAGCCGCTTCACCGCGTACTCGGTGAGCACCTGCTCGTGCCGGTGGACGTTCTCCATGCCGATCGCGTTCAGGTAGTCGATCGCCGCCCCGAGGCCGATGGCCTGCGAGATCGGCGGCGTACCCGCCTCGAACTTGTGCGGCGCGGGAGCGTAGGTGGAGGAGTGCATCGAGACGGTCTCGATCATCTCGCCACCGCCGAGGAACGGCGGGAGGTCCTCCAGGAGCTCCTGCCGGCCCCACAGGACGCCGATGCCGGTCGGGCCGCACATCTTGTGGCCGGTGAAGGCCACGAAGTCGGCCTGCAGCGCCTGCACGTCGAGCGGCATGTGCGGGGCGGCCTGGGAGGCGTCGATCAGGACCAGGGCGCCGACCTCCTGGGCGCGGCGCACGATGGCCTCGACCGGGTTGTGGGTGCCCAGGATGTTCGACACCAGCACGAAGGAGACGATCTTCGTCTTCTCGGTGATGATCTCGTCGATGTTGCTCAGGTCGAGGCGGCCGTCGTCGGTCAGGCCGAACCACTTCAGCTTCGCGCCGGTGCGCTGCGACAGCAGCTGCCACGGAACGATGTTGGAGTGGTGCTCCATCTCCGTGATGACGATCTCGGTCTCGTGATCGACCTTGTACGGCTCGTCGGCCCAGCCCAGCATGTTGGCGACGAGGTTGAGCGACTCCGAGGCGTTCTTCGTGAAGATGACCTCGTCGCGGCTCGGCGCGTTGATGAACGCGGCGACCTTGTCGCGCGCGCCCTCGTACAGCGCCGTGGCCTCCTCGGCCAGCACGTGCACGCCGCGGTGGACGTTGGCGTTGTGCTGCTCGTAGTACTCACTGAGCACGTCGAGGACCTGGCGCGGCGTCTGCGAGGTCGCCGCGTTGTCCAGGTACACGAGCTTCTTGCCGTCGTGGAGCACCCGGTCGAGGATCGGGAAGTCCTTGCGGATCGCCTCGGTGTCGAGGAGGCCCGGCAGCTGTGTCACGCGGATGCGCCACCCTTCACGTACTTGTCGTAGCCCTCGGCCTCGAGCTGGTCGGCGAGCTCGGCGCCGCCGGACTCGACGATGCGGCCGCCCGCGAAGACGTGCACGTGGTCGGGCTTGATGTAGCGCAGGATGCGCGTGTAGTGGGTCACCAGGAGGGTGCCGACCTCGCCGTTCTCACGGACGCGGTTGATGCCCTCGGAGACAATGCGCAGCGCGTCGACGTCCAGGCCGGAGTCGGTCTCGTCGAGGATCGCGATCTTCGGCTTGAGGAGCTCCAGCTGGAGGATCTCGTGGCGCTTCTTCTCACCGCCGGAGAAGCCCTCGTTCACGTTGCGCTCGGCGAAGGACGGGTCCATGGAGAGCTTCTCCATGGCCTCCTTGACCTCCTTCACCCAGGTGCGCAGCTTGGGGGCCTCGCCGCGCACGGCCGTGGCCGAGGTGCGCAGGAAGTTCGACACGGAGACGCCGGGGACCTCGACCGGGTACTGCATGGCGAGGAAGAGGCCGGCGCGGGCGCGCTCGTCGACGGACATCTCCAGGACGTCCTCGCCGTCGAGCGTGACGGTGCCGGAGGTGATCGTGTACTTCGGGTGACCCGCGAGGGAGTAGGCGAGGGTCGACTTGCCGGAGCCGTTCGGGCCCATGATGGCGTGCGTCTCGCCCTGCTTCACGGTGAGGTCGACGCCCTTGAGGATCTCCTTCGTGGCGTTGTCGGCCTCGACGGTGACGTGCAGGTCTCGGATTTCAAGCGTTGCCATGGGTGCCTCAGGACTCCTGGGTGAGGGAGACGAGCACGTCGTCCCCTTCGATCTTTACGGGGTATACGGGGACGGGGCGCGTCGCGGGAAGGCCGGACGGCTTGCCGGTGCGGAGGTCGAACGCGGAGCCGTGCAGCCAGCACTCGATCTGGCAGTCCTCCACCTCGCCCTCGGAGAGCGAGACGTTCGCGTGCGAGCAGATGTCGTTGATCGCGAACACCTCCCCCTCGGTGCGGACGACCGAGACCGGCGTGCCGTCGAGTTCCACCCGCTTCGGGGTGTCCTCCTCCAGCTCGCCAAGGCCGCAGGCGCGTACGAAGGCCATCAGACCGTGGCCTCCAGCTCGGTCTCGATCCGGCCGATCAGGCGCTCCTCGATGTCCGGGACACCGATCTGCTGGACGAGCTCGGCGAAGAAGCCGCGCACGACGAGGCGGCGGGCCTCGTCCGCGGGGATGCCGCGGGCCATCAGGTAGAAGAGCTGCTCGTCGTCGAAGCGGCCGGTCGCGGAGGCGTGACCGGCGCCGACGATCTCGCCGGTCTCGATCTCCAGGTTCGGCACGGAGTCGACGCGCGCACCGTCGGTGAGCACGAGATTCCGGTTCATCTCGTAGGTGTCGGTGCCTTCGGCGGCGGCCTCGATGAGGACGTCGCCGATCCACACGGCGTGCGCGTCGTCGCCCTGGAGCGCGCCCTTGTAGACGACGTTCGACTTGCAGTGCGGGGCGGTGTGGTCGACCAGGAGGCGGTGCTCCTGGTGCTGGCCCGCGTCGGTGAAGTAGAGGCCGAACAGCTCGGCCTCGCCGCCGGTGGCCGCGTACTGCACGCGCGGGTGCAGGCGGACGACGTCACCGCCGAAGGTGACGACGACGGACTTGAAGGAGGCGTCGCGGCCGACGAGCGCGTTGTGCTGCGCCACGTGGACGGCCTTGTCGTCCCAGTCCTGCACCGACACGACGGTCAGCTTCGCGCCGTCGCCGAGCAGGTAGTCGACGTTGGCGGCGAGCACCGCGTCACCGGTGTGGTCGATGACGACGACGGCCTCGGCGAAGGCGCCCAGCTCGATGACCTGGTGGCCGTAGGCGACGCCGCCCTCGCCGTGCACGGCGATCCGGATCGGCTCGGTCAGCTGCGTCTCCTTGGGCACGGAGACGACGGACGCCTTCTCGAACGCCGAGTACGCCTGGGCGGCGACGCGGTCGACGGGCTTGCCCGCCTTGCCGATGCGGGCGTCGTCCCGGCCGACGGTCTCGACGGTGACGCCGGCCGGCGCCTCCACGTCGACCTTGACGCCGGTGCCGGTGGCGACGGCGGTGCCGTCGTGCAGGCCGCGCAGCCGCTCCAGCGGCGTGAACCGCCACTCCTCCTCGCGGCCGTGCGGGACCGGGAAGTCCTGCACGTCGAAGGACGGGGGCGCGCTCATGCGCGTGGCGACGGTCGACTCTGCGGCCACCGCGATGGTTCCGGCAGTGGTCGAACCGGCCGGGATGTTCTGAGCCTCAGCCATGGCTGTCGTAGCGCTCGCTTTCTTACGTAAGTGGCTTGATGGAGAAGGCGGTAGGGGTTAACCCACCGAGCCTTCCATCTGCAGCTCGATCAGCCGGTTGAGCTCGAGCGCGTACTCCATGGGCAGCTCCTTGGCGATCGGCTCGACGAAGCCGCGCACGATCATCGCCATGGCCTCGAACTCGGAGAGTCCGCGGCTCATCAGGTAGAAGAGCTGGTCCTCGGAGACCTTGGAGACGGTCGCCTCGTGGCCCATGGACACGTCGTCCTCGCGGACGTCGACGTACGGGTACGTGTCGGAGCGCGAGATGGTGTCGACGAGCAGCGCGTCGCACAGCACGTTCGACTTCGATCCGGCGGCGCCCTCGCCGATCTCGACGAGACCGCGGTAGGAGGTGCGGCCACCGCCGCGCGCCACGGACTTCGAGACGATGTTGGAGGACGTGTTCGGCGCCATGTGGACCATCTTGGAACCGGCGTCCTGGTGCTGGCCCTCGCCCGCGAAGGCGATGGACAGCGTCTCGCCCTTGGCGTGCTCGCCCATCAGGTAGACGGCCGGGTACTTCATGGTGACCTTGGAGCCGATGTTGCCGTCGATCCACTCCATGGTCGCGCCCTCGTACGCCACGGCGCGCTTGGTGACCAGGTTGTAGACGTTGTTCGACCAGTTCTGGATGGTCGTGTAGCGGCAGCGGGCGCCCTTCTTCACGATGATCTCGACCACCGCGGAGTGCAGGGAGTCCGACTTGTAGATCGGCGCGGTGCAGCCCTCGACGTAGTGGACGTAGGCGTCCTCGTCGACGATGATCAGCGTCCGCTCGAACTGGCCCATGTTCTCCGTGTTGATACGGAAGTAGGCCTGGAGCGGGATCTCGACGTGCACGCCCTTCGGCACGTAGATGAAGGAGCCGCCCGACCACACGGCGGTGTTCAGCGCGGCGAACTTGTTGTCGCCGGCCGGGATGACGGTCCCGAAGTACTCCTTGAAGAGCTCCGGGTGCTCCTTCAGGGCGGTGTCGGTGTCGAGGAAGATGACGCCCTGCTCCTCCAGGTCCTCGCGGATCTGGTGGTAGACGACCTCGGACTCGTACTGGGCCGCGACACCGGCGACGAGGCGCTGCTTCTCCGCCTCGGGGATGCCGAGCTTGTCGTACGTGTTCTTGATGTCCTCGGGCAGGTCCTCCCAGGACTCCGCCTGCTTCTCCGTGGAGCGCACGAAGTACTTGATGTTGTCGAAGTCGATGCCCGACAGGTCCGAGCCCCAGTTCGGCATGGGCTTCTTGCCGAAGAGCTTCAGGCCCTTGAGGCGGAGCTTGGTCATCCACTCCGGCTCGGACTTCTTGTCCGAGATGTCCTTGACGACGTCCTCGTTGATGCCGCGCTTGGCAGAGGCACCGGCCGCGTCGGAGTCTGCCCAGCCGTATTCGTACTTGCCCAGGCCCTCGAGCTCAGGGTGGGCAGTCTCCTCGATGGGGAGAGTCATGCGGGGTTCCTCCCGGCGGTGCTTGCAGATGCGTTGGTGATGGTCTTGGGGGTGTTCTTGGCGCCCTTGGGGATGAACGTCGTACAGACGCCGTCACCGTGGGCGATGGTGGCCAGCCGCTGCACGTGCGTGCCGAGGAGCTGCGAGAACATCTCCGTCTCGGCCTCGCACAGCTGCGGGAACTGCTCGGCGACGTGCGCGACCGGGCAGTGGTGCTGGCAGAGCTGCTCGCCCTGTTGCGGGAGGGGCGCGCTGCGCGCCGTAGCAGCGTACCCGTCCGCGCTCAGGGCCTTGGCCAGCGCTGCGGTCCGTCCGCCGGGCGGTGCCCCTTCCACCGCCTCGCGGTACGCCACGGCCTGCGCGGCGATCCGGGCCCGGGCGAAGGCGACGACTGCCTCGTCCCCGCCGGCCTGCTCCTGGATCCAGCGGAGCGCGTCCGCGGCGAGCTTGTCGTAGGACTGGTCGAAGGCGTCGCGGCCGCAGTCGGTGAGCGCGAACACCTTGGCGGGCCGGCCGCGCGTACGCGCCCCGTAGACCCGCTGTTCCCGTGCCTCCACGACGTCATCGGCTACGAGGGCGTCGAGGTGGCGGCGGACGGCGGCCTGGGTGAGGCCGAGGCGTCCGGCGAGATCGGCGACGGTGGACGGGCCGTGGTCCAGGATGGAGCGCGCGACCCGGTTGCGCGTCGATCGCTCCCCGGTCGCGAGCTCCTCGTGAGGGGCCCCCGTGGGTGCCTCCTGAGCCTCGCCGACGTTTTTCACAACGCCATTGTTGCGTAATTCCTCAGAGCCTGACAAGCGGGCTGGTGATCGCGCGGCGGTGCCGTGCATCACTTAGGTAGACCTAAGTAGATACGTGGCGTGACCTGCGGAAACGATCTTTGATCGATCAGAGTCGGGCGGCTCCGGCGCGTAAATGCGTGGCGCCGCAGCGGCCCCGCCGGGACACTGCCGACCATGCCCGCACCCCTCCCCACCGGCCCGCTCGTCACCCGGGCCTCGCTCGCGTGCGACCTTCGCGCGCTCGGTGTCGAGGCCGGCGAGATCCTGCTCGTGCACTCCTCCCTCAGCAGCCTCGGCTGGGTCAACGGCGGGCAGGCAGCCGTCGTCCAGGCCCTCCTCGACGCACTCGGCGACGACGGCACGCTGGTCGTGCCCGCGCACTCCGGCGACCTCACCGATCCGGCGCTCTGGAGCGACCCGCCGGTGCCGGCGGACTGGTGGGAGACGGTCCGGGCGACCATGCCCGGTTACGACCCGCGGACCACGCCCAGCCGCTCCGTCGGCGTGATCCCCGAGGCCGTACGCAGCTGGCCGGGCGCCCTGCGCAGCGCGCACCCCCAGACGTCGTTCGCCGCGCTCGGCCCGCGCGCCGCGGAGATCGTCGAGGGGCACGCGCCGGACTGCCGGCTCGGCGAGCGCAGTCCGCTGGCCCGTCTGGAGGAACGGGGCGCACGCGTGCTGATGCTCGGCGCGGGATACGGGGCGTGCACGGGCTTCCATCTGGCCGAGTACCGCGTCCCGCACCGCACGGAGGACGCCGGCCGACCGGGTCCCGCCGGCTGGGAGCACGTCGGCGAGGTGGCGATCAGCGCGGACCGCTTCGACGAGCTCGGCGCGGCCTTCGAACGGGACGTGCCGGTCGTGACCGGCCGGGTCGGTGCGGCGCAGACGCGTCTGTTCCCGCTGGCGGACGCGGTGGCCTACGCACAGAAGTGGCTCCCCGCGCACCGCCCGCCGCGGCCCTAGAGGCGACGGCCCCGGGGCCCAGGGCCTGTCCGGCGGATCGTGTCGCGGGCCCTAGAGATCCTCCTCGCGCTCGGGCCGCCCCATGAACCAGTACGAGCCCGCGACCAGCAGCCCGCCGCCCACGATGTTGCCCGGCACGGTGAACGCCAGGTTCCGCAGCAGATCGCCGAACCCCGCGCTCCCGTCCAGGATCGCCAGGCTGAACAGGGCCATGTTCGCCACGCAGTGCTCGAACCCGACGGCCACGAACACGAACACCGGGATCCACAGCACGAAGATCTTCGCCCCGTCGCCCTTGGCCCGGTAGAACATCCAGATCGCGAGGCACACGAGGAGATTGCACAGCACGGCCCGCCAGAACAGCTGGCCCCCGGCCAGGGCCTCCTTGCCGTGGACCATCTCCGCGAGCATGGCGCGGGCCGGCGTACCGGAGGCGACCCCGGACGCGTGCACCATCGCGCCGAACAGGAACGCTCCCACGCCGTTGCCCGCCAGCGACAGCGCCCAGCTGCCCGCCAGGTCCTTCGCCCCCGTCCGTCCGGTGAGCGCGCCGATGAGCATCACCATCACGTTGCTGGTGAACAGCTGCGCCCCGGCGAACATCACGATCGTCAAGGCGATCGGGAAGACCAGCCCCTCCAGCAGCCTGGTCGCCGCGGAACCCGCCTGGACGAACGGGGACACCGCGACGAGCAGCAGCACTTCGCCGACCCCGATGTACGCGCCCGCGAGCACGGCCGAGACGAAGTAGCGCGGTGTCCGTCGCAGATCGTGCGCCTTGTGGGCGGCCTGCTCGGACGTCTCCTCCACGTTCTGCGCGATGCTGGTCACATATCGACGCTAGGTCCGCCCCGGTCCGGTGCTGACCGGAAAAGGTCACCTGCGCCGGGACCTGCCGCCCCGCCCGCCCGGGACCTGCGACCCGTCCCTAGACTTGCCCACCATGCGAAGCGAGCCCGTCGTCCACCTCACCGCACTGGTGAAGCGGTACGGAAACAAGACCGCGGTCGACGGTCTCGACCTCACGGCAGCCCCCGGCATCACGGCGGTCCTCGGCCCCAACGGCGCGGGCAAGACCACCACGATCGAGACCTGCGAGGGCTACCGGCGGGCGGACTCGGGCACCGTCCGCGTCCTCGGCCTCGACCCGGTCGGGCAGGCCTCGGCGCTGCGCCCCCGCATCGGCGTGATGCTGCAGTCCGGCGGCGTCTACTCGGGCGCCCGCGCCGACGAGATGCTGCGCCACATCGCGAAGCTGCACGCCCACCCGCTCGATGTGGACGCCCTCATCGAGCGCCTGGGGCTCGGCAGTTGCGGCCGCACGACGTACCGCCGGCTGTCCGGCGGTCAGCAGCAGCGCCTCGCCCTCGCGATGGCCGTGGTCGGCCGCCCCGAGCTGGTCTTCCTCGACGAGCCGACGGCGGGTCTCGACCCGCAGGCCCGCCGCGCCACCTGGGACCTGGTCAGGGACCTGCGCGCCGACGGCGTCTCGGTCATCCTCACCACGCACCACATGGACGAGGCCGAGCAGCTCGCCGACGACGTGGCGATCGTCGACGCCGGCAAGGTCATCGCGCAGGGCTCCCCGGAGCAGCTGTGCCGCGGCGGCGCCGAGAACACCCTGCGCTTCACGGGCCGCCCCGGTCTGGACGTGGCCTCGCTCCTCAAGGCCCTGCCCGCCGACTCCGCGGCCGCCGAACTGACCCCCGGCTCCTACCGCGTGGCCGGCAAGGTCGACCCGCAGCTCCTGGCGACGGTCACTTCCTGGTGCGCCCAGCACGGCGTGATGCCGGACAAGATCTCCGTCGAGCGGCACACCCTCGAAGACGTCTTCCTCGAACTGACCGGCAAGGAGCTGCGCGGATGAGCGCCGGTACGTACACCCCCCGCCCCGGAGCGGCACCGCTGCCCCGCATGATCGCCACGCAGGCCGCGCTCGAGACGAAGATGCTGCTCCGCAACGGCGAGCAGCTCCTTCTCACCGTCGTCATCCCCACCCTCCTGCTGGTCCTGTTCTCGTCCGTCGACATCGTCGACACGGGCTCCGGCAAGGCCGTCGACTTCCTGGCCCCCGGGATCCTGGCGCTCGCCGTGATGTCGACGGCGTTCACCGGCCAGGCGATCGCGACGGGCTTCGAGCGCCGCTACGGCGTCCTCAAGCGGCTCGGCGCCTCACCGCTGCCCCGCTGGGGGCTGATGGCGGCCAAGACCCTCTCGGTCCTGGTCACCGAGATCCTCCAGGTCGTTCTCCTCACGGTCATCGCGTTCGCCCTGGGCTGGTCCCCACACGGCAATCCCTTCGCCGTGCTGCTGCTCCTGGTCCTCGGCACCGCCGCCTTCTCCGGTCTCGGCCTGCTCATGGCCGGCACGCTCAAGGCGGAGGCGACGCTCGCCGCGGCCAACCTGGTCTTCCTGCTCCTGCTGGTCGGCGGCGGCGTCATCGTGCCCCTCGACAAGTTCCCCGAAGCAGCCCGGTCGGTGCTCGGTCTGCTGCCCATCTCGGCGCTCTCCGACGGCCTGCGCGACGTCCTCCAGCACGGCGCCCCGATGCCCTGGGGCGACCTGGGCATCCTCGGTGTCTGGGCGGTCCTGGGGCTCGGCGCGGCGGGCCGTTTCTTCCGCTGGGAGTGACCGGCAGGGCGTAACGGGCGTCACAGATGGCCCACTTACGTCCCCCTCGTGAAGGCGTGCACAAGCGGCCCCCTACGATGGGACCCGTGCCAAACGTGACCCGCGCCGACGCCGTCCAGGCGATCCGCAGCCCGCTCGCCTTCATCGCCGAGCGCTGGACCCCCACGCAGCGGACCGTCCAGCGCGCGGCGCTGTCCGCCGTCGTCATGACGGTGGTGATCGTCGTGACCGGCGGCGCGGTGCGCCTGACCGGGTCGGGCCTCGGCTGCCCGACCTGGCCCAAGTGCACCGACCAGTCGCTGACCGCGACGAGCGAGATGGGCTTCCACGGAGCCATCGAGTTCGGCAATCGCATGCTCACGTACGTGCTGTGCGCCGCGGTCGGCTGGGCGATCATCGCCGCCCGCTCGCAGAAGCCGTGGCGGCGCTCGCTGACCCGGCTCGGCTGGACCCAGTTCTGGGTCGTCATGGGCAACGCGGTGCTCGGCGGCATCGTCGTGCTGGTCGGTCTCAACCCGTACACGGTCGCGGCCCACTTCATCCTGACCACCGCCCTCCTCACGGTCGCCGTGCTCATGTGGCAGCGCACCCGCGAGGGCGACACGGAGCCGCGCCCGCTGGTCGGCAAGTCGATCAAGCAGCTCGTCTGGTTCCTGATCCTGGCGTCGGGTCTCCTCATCGCGGTCGGCACGGTGGTCACCGGTGCCGGCCCGCACGCGGGTGACTCCAGCGACGTCCACCGCATGCCGCTCGACTGGGAGACGGTCAGCAAGGTGCACGCGGTCCTGGCCTGGATCGTGGTGACGCTGACCTTCGCCCTCTGGTTCGTCCTGAAGGCCGTCGACGCCCCCAAGGGCCCGCTGCACCGCACCCGCGACCTGTTCCTGATCCTGCTCGCCCAGGGGATCATCGGGTACGTCCAGTACTTCACGGACCTGCCCGAGGTCCTGGTCGGACTGCACATGCTGGGCTCGGCACTGGTGTGGATCGGCGTCCTGCGCGTCGCCCTGTCCCTGCGCGAGCGACCGGAGACGACGGTGGGCCTCCCGGCCCAGGCCGACCCGGAACTCTCGGCCGTCTGACCCGGGCCCGGGCCGCCTCGCCCGTCGCCTCACTCCGAAGTCGGCGAGCCGCCCGCGCTCCTGACGTCGAGCCCGTAGACCCGCCGGGCCGTCCCCGCCGCGATCATCGACGCCACCCGCTGCGCGTCCCCGAGGGACCACGACCCTTCGGCGACCCAGCCCCCGAGCACCCGGCCCAGCGCCTCACGGAACAGCCGGGCGCCCACCACGTGCAGCTCCGGGATGCCGTGGGCCCCGCTGGAGAACAGCAGCTTGCCGAACGGGGTCAGTTCGAGGATCTCCGCGAGGACCGCGGCGGCCCGGGCCCCGGTGCGGGCCAGTGCCGGACCAAGGTCGGCGTAGACATGGGGGAAGATCCCGGCCAGATGGGCGGCGTGCCGGTGGTACGGATAGCCGTGCAGCAGGATCAGGTCGGTGCCGAGGCCGGCCGTGGCCCGCGCGAAGTCCGTCAGCAGCACCGGGTCCGTGCGATCGATGCGCAGGCCCGGTTCACCGAGCCCGGCGTGCAGTTGGAGCGGCCGGCCCGACGCCACGGCGATCCACAGCACATGGCGCAGCAGGACCGGATCCGTCAGGGGCCCGCCCACCGTGCGCCCGGCGAGCCAGCGCCCCGCCGCGCCGCGCACCTCGCCCGGCCCCGGCGGCTGCGGCGCGAGGGCGAGGCCGTGGCGGACGCCCGCGACCGAGGTGAAGGCCACGGCGCTCGCGGCCGCGGCGTGCACCGACTCGGCGAGGTTCGCGAGGAAGGACTCGACGGTTCCGGAGGTGTCCGCGACCTGCTCGGCCAGTAATTCGAGGCGGACGATCTCGTGCGCCGCCGCCTCCCCGGCACGGGCCATCTCGGCGGGCCCGGTCAGGTCGCCGGGCAGCCCCGTGTCCACGAGGTACGTGGTGATGCCGCTGCCGCGCAGGAGCCGTCGGCCCGCTTCCATGACCCCGAGTTCGCGGCGCCTGGCCAGATAGCGGGCGGGCGGGCAGTGGGGTTCCAGACCGAGCAGCGGCGGGCACCAGCGGCGCACCGCGAAGCCGGTCTGGGTGTCGAAGAAGGTGGTGCCGGGGGCGGGCGGCCCCTCGCCCCGGCCGAGGTGGGCCTCGAACGTGCCGAGGCCCAGTTCCGTACGCAGCACCCCGTGGCAGTACTGATCCACCAGGGACGGCGTTTCGATCATCCGGGCTCCCGTAGATGGACCGTGCTCCTACAGTCCTAACGGGTGAACGGGCGCCTGGTGTTGCTCAACCGTGAGTCGTACACCTGCGCCCATGGCCACCGGAGGCCCGGCGTCAGCCGCCGAGCTGGATGCCCGCCATGCGCTTCCACTCGTACGGGCCGGTCTCCACCTTCGCGGCGAAGTCGCCGTCGAAGTCCTCGTGGACCGTGATGCCGGCCTTCTCGACCGCCTTCTGGGCGACCTCGTAGGTGGTGGCCACCAGGTCGCCCCAGCCGCCGTCCTCGCCGACGAGGACGATGCGGGTGCCGCGCTCGCCGATGTACGCCAGCTGTCCCTCGGCGCCGCCGTGCGCCTTGGCGAACGCGCCGATCTCCTTGGCCAGCCTGGCCGCCCGGCGCTCGTCCTTCGCCGCCCGACGGGGCGCCTCAACCGCTTGAGTCTCTGCCATGAACAGGATGCTACCGACGAGTAGCCAAACAAGCGATGGGTGGGGTGCGTGGCCTGGGCCACGCACCCCACCCATCGGGGAAGCTCGGGGACAAGCCCGGAACGTCAGCGCAGGAAGGGGTCCACCGCGACCGCGACGAAGAGCAGGGAGACGTAGGTGATCGACCAGTGGAACAGCCGCATCTCCTTGAGCTTCCCGCCCGTGATCTCGGCCTTGGCGCGGTTCTGCAGACCGTGCGCCTCCCACAGCCAGGCACCGCCCGCCACCAGGGCGACGGCCGTGTAGAACCAGCCCGTGTAGCCGAGCGGCGTCAGGAGGAGCGAGACACCGACCATCAGCCAGCTGTAGACGACGATCTGCCGCGCGACCACCTTGTTCGAGGCGATGACCGGAAGCATCGGCACGCCCACGCGCGCGTAGTCGTCCTTCACCTTCATCGACAGCGGCCAGTAGTGCGGCGGCGTCCAGAAGAACATGACCATGAAGAGGATGATCGGCGCCCACGACATGGAGTCGGTGACCGACGACCAGCCGATGAGGACGGGCAGGCAGCCCGCGATGCCGCCCCACACGATGTTCTGCGACGTGCGGCGCTTCAGGATCATCGTGTAGACGACCACATAGAAGAGCAGCGCCCCCAGCGACAGCCAGGCCGACAGCCAGTTGACCGCGAAGCCGAACAGCAGCGTGGAGATCACCGCGAGGGAGATGCCGAAGACCAGGCACTCGTTCGGGCTCACCATGCCGGTGACCAGCGGCCGCTGCGACGTGCGGTCCATGAGGGCGTCGATGTCGCGGTCGTACCACATGTTCAGCGCATTGGCGCCGCCCGCGGAGAGGTAGCCGCCGAGGCAGGTGATCAGCACCAGCTTCAGGTCCGGCACACCCTGCTCGGCGAGGAACATCACCGGCACCGTGGTGATGAGCAGAAGTTCGATGATCCGCGGCTTGGTCAGCGCCACGAACGCCTTCACACGGGCCCCGAACGGCCGCTGGCCCCGGCTGCTGCTCGTGCTGCTCGTCCCGAGCGCTCCCGGTGGACGGGATTCGACGGCCGTCACGCACACCCCTGACAAAGACTCCAGCGAGCCCCCAAGCAGTCCACTTGGATGTGAAGTCCCGGTAAAGGCTCGCGCGTACCACGCCACTGTAGACGTTGCCTATACCTCGCCCTTCGCGGGGGTGGGGTCGTGTTGGGCAGCATGCCGCGAAGGACGCAACGCGGACCCGCGGCGGCTTCCCCGAACCGGTCGCGCGCTTCCTCCAGATGAGCTTTCACGTCTCCGGATGAGCCCCCAGATGAGCGGCTCCGTATTCACGTGACGAACGGCGTCGATCCCTGTCAGGAGGCGGATTCGACGGAGTCCCGGCAGTCTGGAATGACTCGAAAAAATGCACGTCTCAGGACGGGTAGGCTCGACAACGGCCGGTGAGACCGACGTCACCGGTTATCAGACATGTGGAGAGGAGCCCTGACTCAGGGTGAGCACCAAGCCGACCACCACAGACCTCGAGTGGACCGATGTGGACCAGCGGGCCGTTGACACCGCTCGCGTCCTGGCCGCCGACGCCGTACAGAAGGTCGGCAACGGCCATCCCGGTACGGCGATGAGCCTGGCCCCGGCCGCGTACACCCTCTTCCAGAAGGTGATGCGACACGACCCGGCGGACGCCGACTGGGTCGGCCGGGACCGGTTCGTCCTGTCCGCGGGCCACTCGTCCCTGACCCTCTACATCCAGCTCTACCTGGCCGGGTTCGGCCTGGAGCTGGACGACCTGAAGGCGTTCCGGACGTGGGGTTCCAAGACCCCCGGCCACCCGGAGTACGGCCACACCACCGGCGTCGAGACCACCACGGGCCCGCTGGGCCAGGGTGTCGCCAATGCCGTGGGCATGGCGATGGCCGCCCGCTACGAGCGCGGTCTGTTCGACCCGGAGGCCGCCCCGGGCACCTCCCCGTTCGACCACTTCATCTACGCGATCGCCGGTGACGGCTGCCTCCAGGAGGGCATCTCCTCCGAGGCGTCCTCGCTCGCGGGCCACCAGCAGCTCGGCAACCTGATCCTGCTGTGGGACGACAACCACATCTCGATCGAGGGCGACACCGAGACCGCGGTCTCCGAGGACACCCTCAAGCGCTACGAGGCGTACGGCTGGCACGTCCAGCGCGTGGCCCCGAAGGCGGACGGCGACCTCGACCACGAGGCGATCTACGCCGCCGTCGAGGCGGCCAAGAAGGTCACGGACAAGCCGTCCTTCATCGCGATGCGCTCGATCATCGCCTGGCCCGCCCCGAACGCGCAGAACACCGAGGCCGCGCACGGCTCGGCGCTCGGCGACGACGAGGTGGCCGCCACCAAGCGCGTGCTGGGCTTCGACCCGGAGCAGACCTTCGAGGTCTCCGACGAGGTCATCGGCCACACCCGCAAGGCCCTCGACCGCGGCGCCCAGGCCAAGGCCGAGTGGGAGAAGTCGTTCCAGGAGTGGCGCACCGCCAACCCGGAGCGCGCCGCCGAGTTCGACCGCATCAACGCGGGCGAGCTGCCGGCCGGCTGGGAGGAGAAGCTCCCGGTCTTCGAGACCGGCAAGGGCGTCGCGACGCGTGCCGCGTCCGGCAAGGTCCTGCAGGCGCTCGGCCCGGTCGTCCCCGAGCTGTGGGGCGGCTCCGCCGACCTCGCGGGCTCGAACAACACGACCATCGACAAGACGTCGTCGTTCCTTCCGGCGGGCAACCCGCTGCCGGAGGCGAACCCGTACGGCCGCACCGTCCACTTCGGTATCCGCGAGCACTCCATGGCCGCGGAGATGAACGGCATCGCGCTGCACGGCCACACGCGCATCTACGGCGGCACCTTCCTGGTGTTCTCCGACTACATGCGCAACGCCGTGCGTCTGTCGGCCCTGATGCACCTGCCGGTGACGTACGTGTGGACGCACGACTCCATCGGTCTCGGTGAGGACGGCCCGACGCACCAGCCGGTCGAGCACCTCGCCTCGCTGCGCGCGATCCCCGGCCTCAACGTCGTCCGCCCGGCGGACGCCAACGAGACCGTCATCGCCTGGCGCGAGATCCTGCGCCGCGGCAAGAAGGACTACGGCACGAGCAAGCCGCACGGTCTGGCCCTGACCCGTCAGGGTGTGCCGACCTACGAGCCCAACGAGGACACCGTCAAGGGCGGTTACGTGCTCGTCGAGGCCTCCAAGGAGACCCCGGACCTGATCCTCATCGCCACCGGCTCCGAGGTGCAGCTCGCCGTCGAGGCGCGCGAGACGCTGGAGGCCGAGGGTGTCGCCACGCGCGTCGTGTCGATGCCGTCCGTCGAGTGGTTCGAGGAGCAGGACCAGGGGTACCGGGACAGCGTCCTGCCGCCGGCCGTCAAGGCGCGGGTGGCCGTCGAGGCCGGTATCGCTCTGACGTGGCACAAGTACGTCGGGGACGCCGGCCGCATCGTCTCGCTGGAGCACTTCGGTGCTTCGGCCGACGCCAAGGTCCTCTTCCGCGAGTTCGGGTTCACGCCCGAGAACGTGGTCGCGAAGGCCCGGGAATCCCTGGCCGCGGCTCAGCGCTGACGCCCGTACACGACACGTAGGAGATGCAATTTCCATGACAGACGCACTGAAGCGCCTCTCCGAGGAGGGCGTCGCGATCTGGCTGGACGACCTGTCGCGCAAGCGGATCACGTCCGGCAACCTCGCCGAACTGATCGACCAGCAGCACGTCGTGGGCGTCACCACCAACCCGTCGATCTTCCAGAAGGCGATCTCCAGCGGTGACGGGTACGAGCAGCAGGTCGCCGACCTCGCCGCCCGCAAGGTCACCGTCGAAGAGGCCATCCGCATGATCACGACGGCGGACGTCCGGGACGCCGCCGACATCCTGCGTCCGGTCTTCGACTCGACCGGTGGCCAGGACGGCCGCGTGTCGATCGAGGTCGACCCGCGCCTGGCCCACAACACGGCGGCCACGGTCGCCGAGGCCAAGCAGCTGGCCTGGCTCGTGGACCGCCCGAACACGCTCATCAAGATCCCGGCGACGAAGGCGGGCCTGCCCGCGATCACCGAGGTCATCGGCAAGGGCATCAGCGTCAACGTCACGCTGATCTTCTCGCTGGAGCGCTACCGCGAGGTCATGGACGCCTACCTCGCCGGTCTGGAGAAGGCCAAGGCCGCCGGCCTGGACCTGTCCAAGATCCACTCGGTCGCGTCCTTCTTCGTGTCCCGTGTGGACACCGAGATCGACAAGCGGCTCGACGCCCTGGGCACGGACGAGGCCAAGGCCGCGCGCGGCAAGGCCGCCGTCGCCAACGCCCGGCTGGCGTACGAGGCGTTCGAGGAGGTCTTCTCCTCCGACCGCTGGGCCGCGCTCGACAAGGCGCAGGCCAACAAGCAGCGTCCGCTGTGGGCCTCGACCGGCGTGAAGGACCCGGCCTACAAGCCGACCCTCTACGTCGACGACCTGGTCGCCCCGGGCACGGTGAACACCATGCCGGAGGCCACCCTGGACGCCGAGGCCGAGCACGGCGCGGTCACCGGCAACACCATCGCGGGCACGTACGACCAGGCCCGCGCGGAGATCGAGGCCGTCGAGAAGCTGGGGATCTCGTACGACGAGGTCGTGCAGCTGCTCGAGGACGAGGGCGTCGAGAAGTTCGAGGCGTCCTGGAACGACCTGCTCAAGTCGACCGAGGCGGAGCTCAAGCGCCTCGCCCCCTCGGAGGGCTGAAACCTTGACCGCACACGGAGCCAACCCGCTCCGTGACGCCGCAGACCGACGGCTCCCGCGCATCGCGGGGCCGTCGGGTCTGGTGATCTTCGGCGTTACGGGCGATTTGTCACGTAAAAAGCTGATGCCTGCCGTGTACGACCTCGCCAACCGGGGCCTGCTGCCCCCGGGTTTCTCGCTGATCGGGTTCGCCCGCCGCGAGTGGCAGGACGAGGACTTCGCGCAGGAGGTGCACGACGCGGTCAAGCAGCACGCGCGGACGCCGTTCCGTGAAGAGGTCTGGCAGCAGCTCATCCAGGGCATGCGCTTCGTCCAGGGCAACTTCGACGACGACGAGGCCTTCGAGACCCTGAAGTCCACGATCCAGGACCTCGACAAGTCGCAGGGGACGGGCGGGAACTTCGCGTTCTACCTCTCCGTACCCCCCAAGTTCTTCCCGCAGGTCGTGCAGCAGCTGAAGAAGCACGGCCTGGCGGACGCCCCGGAGGGCTCGTGGCGGCGCGCCGTCATCGAGAAGCCCTTCGGCCACGACCTCGCGTCGGCCAAGGAGCTGAACGCGATCGTGCACGAGGTGTTCGACCCGGACCAGGTGTTCCGGATCGACCACTACCTCGGCAAGGAGACGGTCCAGAACATTCTGGCGCTGCGTTTCGCGAACCAGATGTTCGAGCCGATCTGGAACCGGTCGTACGTCGACCACGTGCAGATCACGATGGCCGAGGACATCGGCATCGGCGGCCGTGCCGGCTACTACGACGGCATCGGCGCCGCCCGCGACGTCATCCAGAACCACCTGCTCCAGCTGATGGCGCTGACCGCCATGGAGGAGCCCGCCTCCTTCGACGCGGACGCGCTGGTCGCCGAGAAGGCCAAGGTGCTCGGCGCGATCAAGCTGCCGAAGGACCTCGGCAAGGACACCGTGCGCGGCCAGTACGCGGCCGGGTGGCAGGGCGGCGAGAAGGCCGTCGGCTACCTCCAGGAAGACGGCATCGACCCCAAGTCGAAGACCGACACGTACGCGGCCATCAAGCTGGAGGTGGACAACCGCCGTTGGGCGGGGGTGCCCTTCTACCTGCGTACGGGCAAGCGGCTCGGGCGACGCGTCACCGAGATCGCCGTCGTCTTCCAGCGCGCCCCGCACTCCCCCTTCGACCACACGGCGACGGAGGAGCTGGGCCAGAACGCGATCGTGATCCGCGTCCAGCCGGACGAGGGCATCACGGTCCGCTTCGGCTCGAAGGTGCCGGGCACGTCGATGGAGATCCGGGACGTGTCGATGGACTTCGCGTACGGCGAGTCCTTCACCGAGTCGAGCCCGGAGGCGTACGAACGGCTCATCCTGGACGTCCTGCTGGGCGACTCGAACCTCTTCCCGCGCACGGAGGAGGTCGAGCTGTCCTGGAACATCCTCGACCCGATCGAGGGCTACTGGGACACGCACGGCAAGCCCGCGCAGTACCCGTCCGGCACGTGGGGGCCCGCCGAGGCGGACGAAATGCTCGCACGAGACGGACGGAGCTGGCGTCGCCCATGAAGATCGACCTCACGGACACCACGTCCAGCAAGATCAACAAGGCGCTCGTCAAGGGCCGCCGCGCCATCGGCACCCCCGCCGTCGGCATGGTGCTCACCCTCGTCATCGTCACCGACGAGGAGAACGCCTACGACGCCCTGAGAGCGGCCAACGACGCGTCGCGCGAGCACCCCTCGCGCACGCTGGTCGTCATCAAGCGCGTCTCCCGCTCCCCGCGTGACCGCACCAAGTCGCGGCTCGACGCCGAGGTACGGGTCGGCGCCGAGGCGGGCACCGGCGAGACCGTCGTCCTGCGCCTGTACGGCGAGGTCGTCAACCACGCCCAGTCGGTCGTCCTGCCGCTGCTGCTGCCGGACGCCCCGACGGTCGTCTGGTGGCCCGTGGACGCGCCGCTGGACCCGGCGAACGACCCGCTGGGCGCGCTCGCCCAGCGCCGTGTCACGGACACGTACGCGGCCGAGCAGCCGGTGCACGAGCTGGAGGCCCGCGCGGCGTCCTACTCCCCCGGCGACACGGACCTGTCCTGGACCCGGATCACGCCGTGGCGCTCCATGCTGGCGGCCGCTCTGGACCAGGTGACGTGCGACGTCACGTCGGTCGAGGTCGAGGGCGAGGAGTTCAACCCGAGCTGCGAGCTGCTGGCGATGTGGCTCGCGGACCGGCTCGACGTGCCGGTGCGGCGCACGCTCTCGGCGGGTCCTGGGCTGACCGGCGTCCGCCTGGAGTCCACCTGCGGCCCGATCGTCCTCGACCGGGCCGACGGCACCCTGGCCACGCTCTCCATCCAGGGCCAGCCGGACCGCGCGGTCGCGCTCAAGCGCCGTGAGACGTCCGAGCTGATCGCGGAGGAGCTGCGGCGCCTCGACCCGGACGACACGTATGCGGCCTCCCTGAGGTTCGGTGTGGACCGGCTGGGTGAGCCCGCGGACCAGACGACGGTGCCGGACACAGGGTCCTCGGCGGCCTCGGCGGCGCCCGCCCAGAAGGCGGCAGCCAAGAAGGCACCGGCGAAGAAGGCCCCCGCGAAGAAGACACCGGCCAAGAAGGCGGCAGCGAAGTGAGTGCAGCACCCCAACTCGTCGTCCACCGCGACAAGGAGCTGATGGCGCAGGCGGCCGCGGCCCGGCTGATCACCAAGATCGTCGACGCCCAGGCCGCCCGCGGCTACGCCTCCGTCGTCCTCACGGGCGGCCGCAACGGGAACGGCCTGCTGGCCGCGCTCGCCGCGGCGCCCGCCCGGGACGCGGTCGACTGGAGCCGCCTCGACCTGTGGTGGGGCGACGAGCGGTTCCTGCCGGACGGCGACCCCGAGCGCAACTACACGCAGGCGAAGGAGGCCCTTCTCGACAGCGTGCCGCTCAACCCCGCGCGCGTGCACCCCATGCCCGCGTCGGACGGCCCGTACGAGCCGGACGCCGCGGCCGAGGTGTACGCGGCCGAACTGGCCACCGCGGCAGGCCCCGAGGACCACGGCCCCGTGCCGACCTTCGACGTCCTGATGCTCGGCGTCGGTCCGGACACGCACGTCGCGTCGCTCTTCCCGGAGCTCCCGGCGGTCCGCGAGACCGAGCGCACGGTGGTCGGTGTGCGGGGCGCCCCGAAGCCCCCGCCCACCCGCATCACGCTCACGCTCCCGGCGATCCGGGCCGCGCGCGAGGTGTGGCTGCTCGCCGCGGGCGAGGACAAGGCGAAGGCCGCCGCGATCGCCCTGTCGGGCGCGGGCGAGGTCCAGGCCCCGGCGGCGGGCGCGTACGGCCGCTCGCGCACGCTGTGGCTGCTGGACACCGCCGCGGCGTCGCAGCTGCCGCCGGAGCTGTACCCGCCGGCCGTCGCGTAACTCCCGCCATGCGTAAGGCCCCGCATCCTCAAGGACGCGGGGCCTTACGCATGCTGCGGGACCCGGTAGTCGGAGCCGTCCTTCTCCCGGACGAGCAGGCCGTCGATGACGCAGTAGCGGCGCAGGGCGGCGGTGTCGTCGTGGACGGTGCGCAGCGCCGCGTTGACCTCCCGCTCGCTGTACGTGCGGTCGGCGTCGAAGAGGGTGTCCGTGAGGTGGACGAGGAGTTCGTGGCGCACGGTGGGGCGGACCGGGATCGTGGTCAGCCGGCCGCGGGCGAAGAACCCGGTGAGATGGCGGGGAACTCCCGTGCTGGGCTCGGGAGTCCGGGCCCGGCGGAACACCTCGGGCCCGGCGCGCAGCGCGCCGTCGTCGAGCCGCTCGACGAGCCCCGCGGCGATGAGCTTGCCCAGGTGCTTGCGCGCGGTCGGGCCGTCGGCCTCGCGCGGCGGCAGTTCGTCCAGCACTATGCGCGCGTACAGCCTGAGTC
Source organism: Streptomyces sp. YJ-C3 (assembly GCF_053891275.1). Lineage (NCBI taxonomy): Bacteria > Bacillati > Actinomycetota > Actinomycetes > Kitasatosporales > Streptomycetaceae > Streptomyces > Streptomyces sp. YJ-C3. The sequence goes on from NZ_CM132685.1 coordinate 6,656,227, forward strand.
GTTCGGGGTCGGCGAGGGCCGACATGAGCTGATCCACAGGGGTGCCTCCCGGCTGGTCACAGACCTGAAGTCTCACCCGCCGGGCCGCACCCCCGCACCCGATTAACTCAACGGCCGCGCAGCTCGCGGTACTTGGCGACGAGCGCCTTGGTCGACTCGTCGAGTCCCGGCACGTCCGCGCCTTCGGTCAGGGCCGGCTCGACGCGCTTGGCGAGGACCTTGCCGAGTTCGACGCCCCACTGGTCGAAGGAGTCGATGTTCCACACGGCGCCCTGCACGAACACCTTGTGCTCGTAGAGGGCGACCAGCTGACCGAGCACGGAGGGCGTCAGGGACTTCGCGAGGATCGTCGTCGTGGGGTGGTTGCCCTTGAACGTCTTGTGCGGCACCAGCTCCGGCGGCACACCCTCCGCGCGGACCTCGTCCGGCGTCTTGCCGAACGCGAGCGCCTGCGTCTGCGCGAAGAAGTTGGCCATCAGCAGATCGTGCTGGGCGACGAGCCCCGGCTGCAGATCGGCGACGGGTTCGGCGAAGCCGATGAAGTCCGCCGGGATCAGCTTCGTGCCCTGGTGGATGAGCTGGTAGTAGGCGTGCTGGCCGTTCGTGCCGGGCGTGCCCCACACGACGGGGCCGGTCTGCCAGCCGACCTCTTCGCCGTTGCGCTGCACGTACTTGCCGTTCGACTCCATGTCGAGCTGCTGCAAGTAGGCGGTGAACTTCGACAGGTAGTGGCTGTACGGCAGCACGGCGTGCGACTGGGCGTCGTGGAAGTTGCCGTACCAGATGCCCAGCAGGCCCATCAGGAGCGGCACGTTGGACTCGGCGGGTGCGGTGCGGAAGTGCTCGTCGACGAGGTGGAAGCCGTCGAGCATCTCGCGGAAGGCGTCGGGCCCGATGGCGATCATCAGGGACAGGCCGATGGCGGAGTCATACGAGTAACGTCCGCCGACCCAGTCCCAGAACTCGAACATGTTGGCCGTGTCGATGCCGAACTCGGAGACCTTCTCCTCGTTCGTCGACAGCGCCACGAAGTGCTTGGCGACTGCTTCCTGACCGGCCCTCAGCTCGGTGAGCAGCCAGTTACGGGCGGACGTCGCGTTGGTGATCGTCTCGATGGTCGTGAAGGTCTTCGAGGCGATGACGAACAGCGTCTCGGCCGGGTCGAGGTCGCGGACGGCCTCGTGCAGGTCGGCGCCGTCGACGTTCGACACGAAGCGGACGGTGAGATCGCGGTCGGTGAAGGAGCGCAGCACCTCGTAGGCCATCGCGGGGCCGAGGTCGGAGCCGCCGATGCCGATGTTGACGACGTTCTTGATGCGCTTGCCGGTGTGGCCGGTCCACTCGCCGGAGCGGACCTTGCCGGCGAACGCGGCCATCTTGTCGAGCACCGCGTGCACCCCGGGCACCACGTTCTCGCCGTCGACCTCGATCACCGCGTCGGCCGGGGCGCGCAGCGCCGTGTGCAGCACGGCCCGGTCCTCGGTCGTGTTGATCTTCTCGCCGCGGAACATGGCGTCCCGCAGGCCGAAGACGTCGGTCGCGGCGGCCAGCTCGCGCAGCAGACGCAGCGTCTCGTCGGTGATCAGGTGCTTGGAGTAGTCGATGTGGAGATCGCCGACCTCCAGCACCAGGCCCGAGCCGCGCGCCGGGTCGGCGGCAAACAGCTCGCGCAGCTGCACGTCGCCCAGCTGCTCCCGGTGCTTGGCCAGCGCCTGCCATTCGGCCGTCTGGGTGAGCCGCGCGCGGCCCTCTGCGCCTGCTTCGAACGCGTTCATCTCGGACTTCAGCTTTCTCTCGTACGTGCGTACGTGCCTTGCCCCGCTGCTCCGTCCAACCTAATCGATCAGCAGCCGGTATGAGCAGTCTGTCCGATGCGCGCGCGGCCGTGCGGGTCAGTGTCCGCCGCGGTGCAGGCGTCCCGCGTAGTGGTCCTCCAGGCGGCCGTTGCGCTCGAAGCCGCCGGGCAGGTTGGCGGAGACGTAGACGGGCGGCTCGTGGCCCTCGGCGAGCAGCAGGGCGACGGCCTCGGCCACGACCATCTGCACGAGGAGCGCCGAGGTGATGGTGGAGACACCGCAGAGCGTGCCGCCGTCGGGCAGCGGCAGGATCGCGTCGCCGGTGGGCGCGCAGTTGTCGAGGACGGCGTCGGCGTGGTCGGCGAGCCGGCTGCCGCTCGCGTGCAGGGCGGGGACGGAACGGGTGTGCTCCAGCGAGGTGAGGGCGACCAGCGGGTGGCCCTTCTCCTTGACCAGGAGCGCCATGTCGACGATGGAGTTGTTGACGCCCGAGTTGGAGATGATCACGAAGAGGTCCTGCGGGCGCGGGGTGCTCAGTTCGTAGAGGCGGGCGGCGAGCCCGGGGCGCCGCTCCAGGAGGGGGTCGGCGAGCACCGAGCGGTCCTCGCCGCCGCGCAGGACCAGATCGTGCAGGGCGATACGCGTGGTGGGGATGAGGCCGCCCGCGCGACCCGAGATCTCCAGGGCGGTGGCCTGCGAGTGCCCGGTGCCGAAGGCGTGCACGACGCCGTCGGCGGCGACGCAGTCCGCGATGAGCCGGGCCGTCGCGGCGACGCCCTCTTTGTTGGTGGCGACGGCGCGCTCGACGTGCTCGCGCACCTGGTCCGCCAACTCGTCCGCCCCGAGCCGCTGTTCCGTCATGACCCCGACCACCTCGATTGGTTCACTGATTCAGTTCATGCCTTACGAGATGAAAGATTGAACCAGCCGAGGAGAGGCGTCAAGACGTCCCCGGCGATTCGGCGGCGAGTCGCCGGGCCAGTTCCACCGCGCCGCCGACACCGTCCGGCACGGACGAGCACCGCAGCCCCCACGGCTCCACGGCGGCGCGCAGCCGATCCCCCAACGGGCCCTCGGGGCCGAGGAGTCCGCCCGTGATGACCAGCGACTCGCCGGGGACGGGCCCCAATGCGCCTACAGAGCTCGCGAGTTGCCGGGCCGCCTCGTCGAGCAGGAACCGCGCCCGCTCGTCGCCGAGCTCCGCGGCGGTCACCACGAGGGGACTCAACTCGGCCAGCACGACCGGCCGCTGCCGGTACGCCCAGCCCGCGATCGTCTGCTTGAGGCGGTGCCGACCGGCCCAGTCGAGCGCGGGATCGGCGCTCCCCGGCGCGACACGGTCGAGCACCAGCGTCACCAGCGGGCCCCACTCCTCCCGGCCGTCCACCGCCCGCAGCGCGCCGCGCAACGCCTGCTGCCCGAGCCAGAAGCCGCTGCCGGTGTCGCCGAGCAGCCAGCCGTCGCCGTCCACGACGCGCACCGTGCGCCGCCCGGCCACCCGCGCCGCGGCCGCGCCGGTCCCCGCGATGAGCACGAGCCCGTCGGCCGGAGCCCCGGGCCCGGAGGCGCAGGCCACCTCCACGTCGCCGTGGACCCGCAGCGCCGCAGCGCCGAGCCCCAGGCGGGCCAGCGCCTCGGCCAGACATTCCTCGGCGACACTGCACCCGCGCACCGAGCCGCCGCCCTCCCCCGCGCCGGCGAACCCGCCGACGACCGCGGCGACCGCTCCGCGCAGCGCCGCGGGCACGGCTGCCGCCAGCGCATGCTCCAAGTTCCTTACGAGAGTGGGCCGTTCGACACTCAGCGCGTTGCCGGGCCCGCCGTGTCCGACGCCCACGAGCCGGCCGTCCGCGTCGACACAGCGCGCCCGGACCCGGGTGCCTCCGGCGTCGATCCCGACGGCGAGCGGAGCGACGTATTGATCGATGGATTCAGTGAGCACACCGCATGATGATTGATAGATTCAGTCCGGGACAACACCCTCACCATCAGTACGACCTGACGGCGCCGTCACCGACCGAGAGACCCTCATGATCACAGCCCGGATCCGCTCCGAACTGCCCACGCTCAGCGGCTCGTTGCGCAAGGTCGGCGCGTACGTGCTGGCCGACCCCGCCGCCGTCGCGGAGACCTCTGCGGCCGACCTGGGGCGCCGTACGGGCACCTCGCAGGCCACCGTCACCCGCTTCTGCCAGGCCCTCGGGCTGGAGACCTACCAGCGGCTGCTGCTCGAACTGGCCAAGGAGCAGGGCGAGAAGGACACCCGGGACGTCGGGGACCAGGAGCGCCCCCTGGGTCCCGACATCGGCCCGGACGACGACCTGGAGCACCTGATCTCCGTCGTCGCGCACGCGGACCTCCAGGCGCTGCGCAGCACCCGCGACCAACTGGACCGCACCGCCCTGGAAGCGGCCGCCCAGGCACTCGCCAAGGCCCGTCGCATCGATGTCTACGGCGTCGGCGGCTCGGGCATCCTGGCGCGCGAGACGGAGGCCCGGCTGTTCGGCATCGGGATGCCGGCCCGCGGCTGGACCGAGGTGCACGCCGCGGAGACCTCGGCGGCCCTGCTGACGCCCGCGGACGCGGCCGTGGCGCTGTCGCACTCGGGGCGCACCCGGGAGGTCCTGGGTCCGCTGCGGCTGGCCGCGGAGCGCGGCGCCACGACCGTCGCGGTCACCGGTGACCCGCGCTCCCCCGTCGCCCAGGCGGCCGCGGTGCACCTGACGTGGACGGCGGCCGAGACGAGCTTCCGGCGCGGCAGCTTCGGCGCGCGCCATTCGGCGCTGCTGATCCTGGACTGCCTCTACGCGCGCGTGGCGCAGCTGACCTACGAGCGGGCGACCGCGTCGATCGCGCTGACGGCCCACATCTCCGAGGAGCACGCGGCCCGTCCGCGCCGCCGTTCGTGACCGCGCCGGAGCAGAACCGGCCGGGCGCCCTCATGGGCACCCGGCCGGTTCCGAACTCCTAGATCTCGCCCCGCAGTTTCGCGAGCGCCTCGGCGAGGATCGCCTCGCCGTCCGCGTCGCTGCGCCGCTCCCGCACGTACGCGAGGTGCGTCTTGTACGGCTCGGTACGCGGCGGGTCCGGCGGATTGTCCCGGTCCTGCCCGGCCGGGAAGCCGCAGCGCGGACAGTCCCAGGTCTCCGGCACCTGCGCGTCGGAGGCGAAGCTCGGCTGCGTCTCGTGCCCGTTCGAGCACCAGAAGGAGATGCGCAGGCGTGGTGCGGACTCGCCGCGCTCGGCCTCACCCATCGGCCCCGCCCCGACCCGACTTCCTCGGATCGCGTTGCCACTTGCCACGGTCGTAACTCCCTGCGTGATGGTGCCGCGAAGCGTGTCGGCGTCTCGCTTCGCCGCGGAGCGCCTCAGTCTACGTAAGGCCCAACGCGCGTCCAGTGATTGGAGTTACATCCCCGCCCCTAGACGCAAGCCCCATGATAGGCCGCGCCGTTGGGCGCGTACCGGACATGGGGCCTTACGTGAGCTCTGTGCAGTTGTGACGGGTCGAACCGAAGGCTCGGCTTCAGAAGATCAGTTGTTGATCTTCATGAGAATGCCGAGCACGACGATGCACGCGAACCAGAGCAGACCGATGACGATCGTGATCCGGTCCAGATTCCGCTCGGCGACCGAGGAGCCACCGACGGAGGACTGCATGCCGCCACCGAACATGTCGGAGAGGCCGCCACCCTTTCCCTTGTGCATCAGCACAAGGAGCATCAGCAGCAGGCTGAAGACGATCAGGGCGATCGAGAACCCCATAACCACGGCTGGACCAACTTCCTCGGACTTATTCGGACGACGGGGCCGAAGCTCCTTCATAGAGCCTCGGCCCCGCAAGGGTACGACGTATCGCCGCTAGCGCATACTCACAGGTCGCGCCACGCGCGAATCACTGCTCGTGGAATCGAACGATCTTGACGAACTCGTCGGTGTCCAGGGAAGCGCCACCGATGAGGGCACCGTCGATGTCCGGCTTGCCCATGATCTCCGCGACGTTGCCGGACTTCACGGAACCGCCGTACTGGATGCGGATCTTGTCGGCGACGTCCTGGGAGTACAGCTCGGCGAGCTTGCCGCGGATGGCCGCGCAGACCTCCTGCGCGTCGTCGGCGCCGCACACCTTGCCGGTGCCGATGGCCCACACCGGCTCGTAGGCGACGACGACGGTCTCGGCCTGCTCGGCGGGCAGGTCCTTGAGACCGCCCTCGACCTGGCTGAGGGTGTGCGTGACGTGGTTGCCCGCCTCACGCACGTCCAGCTCCTCGCCGACGCACAGGATCGGGGTCAGGCCGTGCTTGTAGGCGGCCTTCACCTTGGCGTTGACGACCTCGTCGGTCTCGTCGTGGTACTGCCGGCGCTCGGAGTGGCCGATCGCGACGTACGTGCACTTGAGCTTGGCGAGCATCGGGCCGGAGATCTCGCCCGTGTACGCGCCGGAGTCGTGCGCCGAGAGGTCCTGGGCACCGTACTTGATCTTGAGCTTGTCGCCGTCGACCAGCGTCTGGACGGAGCGCAGGTCGGTGAAGGGCGGCAGGACGGCGACCTCGACGGCCTCGTAGTCCTTGTCCGCGAGGGCGAAGGCGAGCTTCTGGACGTGCGCGATGGCCTCGAGGTGGTTGAGGTTCATCTTCCAGTTGCCCGCCATCAGCGGCGTACGCGTGGTCATACGGGGTCAGTCCTCCAGTGCGGCGAGACCGGGCAGCGTCTTGCCCTCGAGGTACTCGAGGGAGGCGCCGCCGCCGGTCGAGATGTGGCCGAATGCCTTCTCGTCGAAGCCCAGGGTACGGACGGCCGCGGCGGAGTCGCCGCCGCCCACCACGGTGAAGCCCGGGGAGTCGAGGAGGGCCTGGGCGACCGCCTTGGTGCCCTCGGCGTAGTCGGGGTGCTCGAAGACGCCCATCGGACCGTTCCAGAAGACGGTCTGCGCGTCGGCGAGCTTCGAGGCGTACAGCTTGCGGGTCTCCGGGCCGATGTCCAGGCCCTCCTGGTCGGCCGGGATGGCGTCCGCGGCGACCGTGCTGGGGTTGGCCGGGGTCTTCCCCTTGAGGTCGGGGAACTCCGTCGAGACCAGGACGTCGACCGGCAGGACGATCTCCACGCCGTTCTTCTCGGCGCGCTCCAGGTACTCCGTGACGGCCGGGATCTGGTCCTCCTGGAGGAGTGAGATGCCGACCTCGTGGCCCTTGGCCTTGAGGAACGTGTACGCCATGCCGCCGCCGATGAGCAGACGGTCGGCCTTGCCGAGCAGCTGGTCGATGACGGCGAGCTTGTCGGAGACCTTGGCGCCGCCGAGCGCGACCACATAGGGGCGCTTGACGTCGTCGGTGAGCTTCTTCAGGACGCCGACCTCGGTGGCGATGAGGAAGCCGGCGTAGTGCGGCAGCCGCGCCGGAAGGTCGTACACGGAGGCGTGCTTGCGGTGCACGGCACCGAAACCGTCGCCTACGTAGACGTCGGCCAGCGCCGCGAGCCGGTCGGCGAACTCGCCGCGCTCGGTGTCGTCCTTGCTCGTCTCGCCCGCGTTGAAGCGCAGGTTCTCGATGACGGCGACCTGGCCCGGCTCCAGGCCGTCGACGGCCTCGTGCGCGGCGGGGCCGACCGTGTCCTGGGCGAACGCGACCGGCTTGCCGAGCAGCTCGGCGAGGCGCTCGGCGGCGGGCAGCAGCGAGAACTGCGGGTCCGGGGCGCCCTTGGGACGGCCCAGGTGGGAGGCGACGATCACCTTGGCGCCCGCGTCGGCCAGGGCCTTGACGGTGGGCAGGACGGCGCGGATGCGGCCGTCGTCGGTGATCAGGCCGTCGGCCAGCGGCACGTTGAGGTCGGCGCGGACGAACACCCGCTTGCCGTCGACCCCTTCGGCGAGAAGTTCCTCAATGGTCTTCATGACTCGGCTCCTTGTGAGGCTGTGAGGCTGACGCGCGAAGGGCCCGGACCGACGCGCGGCGTCGCGCGGGTCCGGACCCTTCGCTCACATCGAGATGCCTTGCTGCTCTAGAACTTTAGAGCTGACCACCGACGAAGACCGTCAGGTCCACGAGGCGGTTCGAGTAGCCCCACTCGTTGTCGTACCAGCCGAGGATCTTCACCGTCTTGCCTTCCTGAACCATCGTCAGGGAGGAGTCGAAGGTGCAGGACGCCGGGTCGCTGACGATGTCCGAGGACACGATCGGGTCCTCGGTGTAGAACAGGATGCCCTTGAGGGCGCCGTCGTCGGCGGCCTTCTTGAACGCGGCGTTGACCTCGTCCTTGGTGACCTCGCGCTGCAGGTCGACGACCAGGTCGGTGGCCGAGCCGGTCGGGACCGGGACGCGCATCGCGATGCCGTCGAGCTTGCCCTTGAGCTGCGGCAGGACCAGGGCGGTGGCCTTGGCGGCACCGGTCGTGGTCGGGATGATGTTCTCGGCGGCGGCGCGGGCGCGGCGCAGGTCCGAGTGCGGGAAGTCCAGGATGCGCTGGTCGTTCGTGTACGCGTGGACCGTCGTCATCAGGCCCTTGACGATGCCGAAGTTCTCGTCGAGAACCTTGGCCATCGGCGCCACACAGTTGGTGGTGCAGGACGCGTTCGAGATGACGTGGTGGTTCGCCGGGTCGTACTTGTCCTGGTTGACGCCCATCACGATCGTGATGTCCTCGTCCTTGGCCGGAGCCGAGATGAGGACCTTCTTGGCGCCACCGGCGATGTGCTTCTCGGCGTCGGCCTTCTTGGTGAAGATGCCGGTCGACTCGATGACGATGTCGACACCCAGCTGACCCCACGGGATGTCGGCGGGGTTGCGCTCGGACAGCACCTTGATGGTGTGGCCGTCGACGGTGATGGTGTCCTCGGTGTGCGACACCTCGGCCTTGAGGCGGCCCAGGATGGTGTCGTACTTCAGGAGGTGCGCGGTGGTCGCGGTGTCACCCAGGTCGTTGACAGCCACGATCTCAATGTCCGCACCCTGCTCCAGCAGCGCGCGGAAGTAGTTACGACCGATGCGGCCAAAGCCGTTGATGCCTACGCGGATCGTCACGAACCGATCTCCTCGTTGGTACGCCGGATTCGACGCCGGCGAGATGTATTGGGATGTCCCCGACCGCCTCCGACCCTACCCCCCATAAGGGCTTGAGGTGACATCGAGCGCCTCTATGCAGGGCACAGCGGCCCGTACTCGTCAGTAACGTACGGGCCGCCGCATATTTCCCGGGTATTTCGGAGCCGATCAGTCGCTAATTGAGCGCAGTGCCTTTCTGATGAGCGCATTTCGATCAGCGGCCGTGGTGACATGTTCCAGACCGAATCCGAGGAGAACGGTGTCCGGGGTGCTGATCGCCCCGTACGTCGTGAACAGGTCCACGGCGCGCGCCCAGTCCTTGACCGCGGCCGGGCTGCCCTCGGGCGGCCCCGAGACCTGCCAGACGCCCAGGGACTCCTCGAAGTCCTCGTTCTGGGTGACCTGTCCCCCGACGACGACGGACGCGTTGTCGGCGCGCACACCCTCACCGCCGGTGCCCGGGTCGGACACGTAGCTGAGCGACACCTCGACGGACCTGCCCGCGTAGGCGCTCAGGTCGTACGTGACGGTCTTCCAGTCGTCCGAGGAGCCCGTGAGGCTGTTCCAGGCCCCGGAGGTGCCGGTGTTCTTGCAAGCGGCACCGTCGGGCGTCAGATAGCGCTCGAGGGCCGGGTGCTCCTCGATCAGGAATCCGGCCTCGCACTCGGTGGGCACGGCGTTCGTGGTGAGACCCGCGGTGTCCGGCAGAGTCGTCCAGTCCGTTGCGCCGACCGTGTGAGCCTCCAGGAGTACGTGGTCGTAGCCGGCCTCGGTGTCCCACAGCAGCTGCGTCCGCAGGGCCGGCCGGTCCGCGGCGGTGACACCCGTGAGGTCGATGGTGCGGGTCAGGCGCTTGTAGGCGTCGTCCGTGTGCACGGCGGCGGCCATGCCCGCGCCTTCGTACTGGCCGGCTCCGGCGCTCTCGAACTGCGGCAGGGTGGCCGACGTGGCCTCGTACAGACCGGCGCCGTCGAGCGGGTTGCCGGGAGCGTCGCCGAGGGTCGCGGACGTCCCGGCCAGCTCGCCGGATCCGTCGAAGCGGGTGGCGACCGGAGCCGCGGTGCGCGAGTAGGCGCCCAGGTAGTACTGGCTGAAGTCGTTCGTGGTGGTGTCACCGATGGCGACGGAGCCGCCCGCCTTCTCACCGGCCTCGATCAGCTTGCCGCCCTCGTTGAGGTAGTCGCGCAGAGTGAGCTGGGTGGCGAGGCCGGGGCGGTCGGCACCCGTGTAGTGGACGACCGTGTCGAAGTGGTCCAGGACCCCGAGGGCGTCGGGCACGCCCTGCGTGGCGACGTTCCAGACGGCCGCCTTGCGACCGTCGGCCTTGAGGGCATCCACGTAGGCGGCCGTCTGTCGCCCTGGGGCGTCGTTTTCCGCGACGACAAGAGTGTCCGCCTTCGGACGTTCGGCAACGGTGTACGTGAAGGGGGCGCTGGACGTGCGCTTTCCGGATTTCGTACGCCCCGTGAACCACACCTCTACCTTGTCGCCGACATCGGCGTCCTCGATCTTCGCCCTATAGGCGTCGAAGTGGAGATTGTCGTCGCCTCCGTAGGTCTCTCCTCCCTTCCAAGCGCGCAATTCCTCGTCGTGCGAACGGCCGCCATTGATGCGGTAGTTCAGCTCCTTGTCGCGTACGGACTTACGGGCGATCACGGAGACTTCCTGGTCACCGCCGCGCGCGTACGACGTCGAGAACGTGGCCGGGGTGAAGTCGGGCGCGTCCAGGCCGACCGAGGACGACGGCTGGTCCGGGTGGGAGGCGGTCTCCGCGACGGACAGCGCGAAGGGGATGTTCTTCGCGAACTCGTCCTGGATGAGCTTCTCGTCGTCCGGGAACGTGAAGACCGACGCGCAGTCCTGGGGCCGCCAGGCGTCGTTCGGGTCGACGTTCGAGGCGGTCTGGCAGGTGCTCATCTCGGGGGTGAACATCGAGACGCCGTTGACGTTGCCGGCGTGGCCGTCCGCCTCGCCGTTCGTCGTGTACAGCTCGGAGGAGACCTGCGGGTGGTAGCCGGGGATCGCGGAGTTGTCCGGGGTGCCGGCGAGCGCCTTGTAGAGCACGTCGTCCGGTGTGGGCGTGGCGACCTGCCAGCCCACTCCGTAGAGCAGCAGCTCGGCGGCGGAGTGGTAGTTGATGGCGTAGTCGAAGCCGACGCGCTTCTCGAAGGCGTCGAGGGCCTTGGTCTCGGGCTCGGAGTTCGGGCTCGCGCCGCGGTAGGTCTGACTGGCGGGGCTCGGGGACGATCCCTCGTCGTCGTAGCCCCACTTGTAGGCGAAGTTGCGGTTGAGGTCGACGCCGTCGCCGGTGGTGTACTTCCCGTCACCGTTGATGTCGCGCATGTTCTTGCGCCACTGGCGGTTGCTGTCGGACCGGAACGTCCAGTCGTAGCCGTCGGGATTGGCCGAGAGGACGAACCACAGCTCCGTGGAGTCGACGATCTTCTTGATGCGCCGGTCCTTGGCGTAGTTGTCCACGTAGTGGTGCATCAGGCGGCGGGTCATCTCCGGGGTGATCCACTCGCGCGCGTGCTGGTTGGACATGTAGAGGACCGACGGCTTGGCGCCGTCCTTGGTCTTCTTGGCGCCCTTGCTGACCTTCAGCGCGAGGATGTCCTGGCCCTGGAGCGTCTTTCCGATGGAGACGACCTTGGTGAGGCCGGGGTGCTCCTGGCCGGTGCGGACGATCTCCTCCTGGAGATTTCCCTTGCCGCTGTACGGGCGGAAGACACCGTCGCCCGCGGCCGCGACGCGGGCCTCGGCCTTGGCCGTCAGCTTGCGCTCGGTGAGCTTCACGCCCTGGTCGCGCAGCGTCTCGGCCTGCCGGTCGGTGAGGTAGACCTCGACCTCCGCGGTGCCCTTGTCGGGCGCCTGCTCGCCGAGTTCATGGCCGTCCTGGCCCGCCTGGAGGAGCAGGGGTATCTGTTCCTTCGACACGTCCGCGCGGAACACCTTGACGGCGTCCGCGCCGGGGTCGCCGCTCGCTGAACTTCCGCTCTCCGCCTGGGCGACGGGCGTGAGGACCGCCCCTCCCAGTCCCAGGACAAGTGCTCCGACAGCGAGGATCGATCTCGCTCTTCGTCTCATGAGCCCCCCTTGCAGTTGTCTGCCGCGGTCGTGGCGCAGTGCCACAGAAGCGAACAGCCGCCAGACTCATGACAGTTCATGGTCAAGTCAAGGGGGCATCAAGTCCCCTTCAGAGACGGCAAAAAGCCGGTGATGACGCCCCTCCTGGGCGCCGCCACCGGCTTGTTGACATAGGGAGAACGCAGGGAGCCGTAAGAGGCTTTCGGCGGATCAGCCCGCCAGGTTGTCCGCCATCTCCTCGGCCATCTCCTCGGCCAGGTCCTCCGTGAGGTTCGACTCCGTGCCCGGGATGCCGAGGTCCTGGGCCCGCTTGTCCGCCATGGCGAGCAGGCGCCTGATGCGGCCCGCGACGGCGTCCTTGGTCAGCGGCGGGTCGGCGAGCGCGCCCAGCTCCTCCAGGGAGGCCTGCTTGTGCTCCATGCGCAGCCGCCCGGCGGCCGCGAGGTGCTCGGGCACCTCGTCGGCGAGGATCTCCAGAGCGCGCTGCACACGGGCCCCGGCGGCGACGGCCGCGCGGGCCGAGCGGCGCAGGTTCGCGTCGTCGAAGTTGGCCAGGCGGTTCGCGGTGGCGCGGACCTCGCGGCGCATCCGCCGCTCCTCCCAGGCGAGCACCGACTCGTGTGCACCCATCCGGGTGAGCAGGGCGCCGATCGCGTCCCCGTCACGGACCACGACGCGGTCCACGCCACGCACCTCGCGCGCCTTCGCGGCGATCGAGAGGCGGCGGGCGGCGCCGACGAGCGCGAGCGCGGCCTCGGGCCCGGGGCAGGTCACCTCCAGCGAGCTGGAGCGCCCCGGCTCGGTCAGCGAGCCGTGCGCCAGGAACGCCCCGCGCCAGGCCGCCTCGGCGTCGCAGGTGGCCCCCGAGACCACCTGCGGCGGAAGCCCCCGGATCGGGCGGCCACGGCCGTCCACGAGCCCCGTCTGGCGGGCCAGCTGGTCGCCGCCCGCGACGACGCGTACGACAAAACGCGAGCCGCGGCGCAGCCCGCCGGGCGCCATCACGATCAGCTCCGAGCCGTGCCCGAAGATCTCGAGAATGTCCCGCTTGAGCCGCCGTGCGGCCATCGCGGTGTCCAGCTCCGCCTCGATCACGATGCGGCCGCTCACCAGGTGAAGGCCGCCCGCGAACCGCAGAATCGCCGAGACCTCGGCCTTTCTGCAGCACGTCCGGGTGACGGGAAGCCGGGAGATCTCGTCCTTCACCGCTGCCGTCATCGCCATGGGCCGATCCTTCCATGCATCCGAAAAATACGGTCGTACGCGGCGGCCAACAGCTCCGGATCGTGCCTCGGAGTCCCGTCGGGCCTGGCCACCGGCGCCAGCTCGACCGCGGCCCCGAAACGCTCCTTGGCGGAGTCGACGAGCTCGTCGCGGTCGGGCACGGCGGCCTCGTCGGCCAGCACCACGTCCAGGGCGAGTTTAGGGGCGTGTCGTCCCAAAACCTCCAAATGACGCTGCGGTGAGAACCCATCGGTTTCACCGGGTTGCGGAGCGAGGTTGAGCGAGAGGACCCGACGGGCCTTCGTCTCGACGAGCGCGTCCAGCAGTTCCGGTACGAGCAGATGCGGGATCACGGACGAGAACCAGGAGCCGGGGCCGAGCACCACCCAGTCCGCGTCGAGCACCGCGGCGACGGCCTCGGGGACGGCCGGCGGGTCGTGCGGCACCAGGTGCACGGACTGGACCTCGCCCGGCGTGAGGGCGACGGTGGCCTGCCCGCGCACGGTGTCCACGTCGTCCGGCCGGGCCGGGTCGTGGCCCTTGACCAGGGCCTGCAGCTCCAGCGGGACCGCGGACATGGGCAGCACGCGCCCGTGCGCGCCGAGGAGCTTGCCGACCAGGTCCAGGGCCTGGACGTGGTCGCCGAGCTGCTCCCACAGGGCGACGATCAGCAGGTTGCCGACCGCGTGCCCATTCATCTCGCCCGGCGACTGGAAGCGGTGCTGGATCACGCGGGACCAGGTCTGGCCCCAGTCGTCGTCGCCGCACAGCGCGGCGAGGGCCTTGCGCAGGTCACCGGGCGGCAGGACGCCCAGCTCGTCGCGGAGCCGGCCGCTGGAGCCGCCGTCGTCGGCGACGGTGACGACGGCGGTGAGGTCACCGGTGATGCGGCGCAGCGCGGCCAGCGACGCCGACAGGCCCATGCCGCCACCGAGCGCGACGACCTTGGGGGTCGTCCCCCTGCGACGGCTCGACGGCGCGCTGCGGCTGCGCAGCCGGCTGGTGAGCCGGAGCGTGCGCCCCGTCATTCCCGGCCCATGTCCCGGTGGACGACCACGGTCTCCACGCCCTGTGCGGCGAGCCGGGCCGCGAGCTTCTCCGACGTGGCGACGGAGCGGTGCTTGCCGCCGGTACAGCCGACGGCGATGGTCACGTAGCGCTTGCCCTCGCGGCGGTAGCCGGCCGCGATCAGCTGGAGCAGCTCGGTGTAGCGGTCGAGGAACTCCTTGGCGCCGGGCTGCGCGAAGACGTAGTTCGACACCTCTTCGTTGAGGCCGGTGAAGGGGCGCAGCTCCGGGACCCAGTGCGGGTTCGGCAGGAAGCGCATGTCGACCACGAGATCGGCGTCGACGGGCAGGCCGTACTTGAAGCCGAACGACATGACGGTGGCCCGCAGCTCCGGCTCCTCCTCGCCGGCGAACTGGGCGTCCATCTTGGCGCGCAGCTCGTGCACGTTCAGGCTGGAGGTGTCGATGACCAGGTCGGCGTCGCCGCGCAGCTCGCGCAGCAGCTCGCGCTCGGCGTCGATGCCGTCGACGATGCGGCCGTCGCCCTGCAGGGGGTGCGGGCGGCGCACCGACTCGAAGCGGCGCACCAGGGCATCGTCGGAGGACTCCAGGAAGACGATGCGCCGTGTGACGTGCTTGGACTCCAGGTCCGCGAGGGACTCCCGGAGGTTGTCGAAGAAGCGCCGTCCGCGTACGTCGACGACGACCGCGATCCGCGCGACGTTGCCCTGCGAGCGGGCGCCGAGCTCCACCATGGTGGGGATCAGGGCGGGCGGCAGGTTGTCGACGACGAACCAGCCGAGGTCCTCCAGGCACTTCGCGGCGGTGGAGCGGCCCGCGCCGGACATGCCGGAGATGATCACCAGTTCGGGGATGGCGGCGTCCGGGACGCCGGGGGTGTCGCTGGTCGCGCCTGTGCCGGTACTCACTTGTGCTCCGTGCTCCGGTTGTGCGGGGCTGTCCGCCGTGCCGCGGGTGTCACTGCTTTCGTGGTCCTGCTCGCTCATGGCTCCTGCCCCCGTCGTTCCTCCGAGGCTCCCGTGCTGACGGGCTCCTCGTCGGAGCGCGCGTCCGTCGCGTGCTCCGTGGTGTCCTCTTCGTCTTCCATGATCTCTCCGGTGGCCGTGTTCACCGCGGGCGCCGCCGGTGCCGCCTGCGCGAAGGCCACCACGATCGTCTCGGCGGTCTTGCGGCCTATGCCGGGAACCTCGCAGATCTGGTCGATTGTGGCGGACCGGAGCCGCTTCACCGAACCGAAGTGCTTGATGAGCGCCTGTTTGCGCGCGTCGCCGAGGCCCGGTACGTCGTCCAGGGGGCCCGCCCTGAAGCGCTTGGCCCGCTTGGTGCGCTGGTAGGTGATCGCGAAGCGGTGGGCCTCGTCGCGGACGCGCTGGAGGAGGTAGAGACCCTCACTGGTGCGGGGCAGGACGACCGGGTCGTCCTCGTCGGGCACCCAGACCTCTTCGAGGCGCTTGGCGAGGCCGCACACCGCGATGTCGTCGATGCCCAGCTCGTCGAGGGCCCGCTTGGCGGCCGCGACCTGCGGCTGTCCGCCGTCGACCACGACGAGCTGCGGCGGGTAGGCGAACTTCTTGGGGCGACCGTCGTCCTCGGTGAGGCCGGACTCGATCGGGCCGTCGTCCTCCGTCGGCTCGGCGTCGCTCCACTCCCCCGATTTCTCCTGCGCGGCGAGGTAGCGCTTGAAGCGGCGGGTGATCACCTCGTGCATGGAGCGGACGTCGTCCTGGCCCTCGAAGCCCTTGATCTGGAAGCGGCGGTATTCGCTCTTACGGGCGAGGCCGTCCTCGAAGACCACCATGGAGGCGACGACGTCGTCGCCCTGGAGGTGCGAGATGTCGTAGCACTCGATCCGCAGCGGAGCGCCGTCCAGGTCGAGGGCCTCGGCGATCTCCTCCAGGGCGCGGGAGCGCGTGGTGAGGTCGGAGGCGCGCTTCGTCTTGTGCAGGGCGAGCGCCTGGAGCGCGTTCCTGTGCACCGTCTCCATGAGCGCCTTCTTGTCGCCCCGCTGCGGGATGCGCAGCGACACGGCCGACCCGCGGCGCTCGGTGAGCCAGGCCTGGACGGGCTCCAGGGGGTCGGGCAGCGCCGGGACGAGGACTTCCTTGGGGACGGCGTCGCCGCTCTCCTCCCCGTAGAGCTGCTGCAGCGCGTGCTCCACCAAGTCGCCGCTGGTGACCGCCTCGACCTTGTCGGTGACCCAGCCGCGCTGGCCGCGGACGCGCCCGCCCCGGACGTGGAAGATCTGGACGGCGGCCTCCAGCTCGTCCTCCGCGAGGGCGATGAGGTCGGCGTCGGTGGCGTCGGCGAGGACGACGGCGCTCTTCTCCATGGCCTTCTTCAGGGCCTCGATGTCGTCCCGAAGGCGGGCCGCGCGCTCGTACTCCATCTCCTCGGCGGCCGCCGCCATGTCCTTCTCCAGGCGGCGGATGTACGTGCCGGTGCGGCCCGTCATGAAGTCGCAGAAGTCCTCGGCCAGTTCACGGTGCTCCTCGGGGGTGACGCGGCTCACACAGGGGGCCGCGCACTTGCCGATGTAGCCGAGGAGGCAGGGGCGGCCGGTGCGTGTCGCGTTCTTGAACACGCCCGCGGAGCAGGTGCGGACCGGGAAGACGCGCAGCAGGAGGTCCACGGTGTCGCGGATCGCCCAGGCGTGCCCGTACGGCCCGAAGTAGCGCACGCCCTTCTTCTTCTGACCGCGCATCACCTGGACGCGCGGGAACTGCTCGTTCATCGTGACCGCGAGGTACGGGTAGCTCTTGTCGTCGCGGTACTTGACGTTGAACCGGGGGTCGTACTCCTTGATCCAGGAGTACTCCAGCTGCAGCGCCTCGACCTCCGTGGCCACCACCGTCCACTCCACGGAGGCGGCCGTGGTGACCATGGTGCGGGTGCGGGGGTGCAGGTTCGCCAGGTCCTGGAAATAGTTCGCCAGGCGCTGGCGCAGGCTCTTCGCCTTTCCGACGTAGATCACCCGGCGGTGCTCGTCGCGGAACCTGTACACCCCTGGGGAGTCGGGAATCTGTCCCGGCTTGGGGCGGTAGCTGGAGGGGTCGGCCATGTCAGACACCCTACTGGCGGGGTGTGACAGTTCGGGGTGCCCGGCGCCGGTGGGGCCGGGCACCTTGCGGCCGCGCGGCGATCAGTCCGGTCGGCGTGATCGCGCCCGGTACACGGCGAGCCCGCTCAGCCCCAGGGCCACCGCGGCCCCGGCGCCCGCCACGGTCGGGGCGACGGTGACGGGGCCTCGCGTCCCGGCGGACGGCGGACCGTAGCCACCGGCCGCGCCCTTCTCGGCGTAGACGGAGCCCGGCAGCTTGTCGCCGTAGGCCCGGGCGACCCGCGCCCGGTAGGCGGCGAGCGGGACCCCGTCGCGGCCGACGGCCCGCGCCGCGTCCGCGTCGAGCGGCACCACGCGCGCGTGCCCGGCGACGTACCAGGCGTCGATCTGCGGCTCGCGGAAGACGGTGCCGCCCGGCATCTTTCGCTGCCCGAGCGTCGCGTACCGGATCTCGTCGTCCCCGGAGGCGATGTTGACCACCTTCCAGGAACCCCGCCGCTCGACGGTCCACACCGAGGCCTTCTGACCATCGGAGGACACCGCTTTGGAGGCGAGGAATTGCAGCTCGGCGATGTCCGCGCCCTTCTTGCCGGCAACGAAATCGCGCGACAAGTAGGAGACCGGCACGGCGTCGGTCCCTTCTATGCGGGGCGCGGCGGCCGACGCGGTGACCGCGCCATCGCGTGCGAAGAAGCGGGAGAGGGTGTTCAGCGTCTGTGGCGACGTCGCCGCTTCGTGGGCCGCCTCGCGCGCGTGGGCGTCGACGGGGGTGGGCGCCGCGCTCGCGTGCGGGGCCGCGAGGCCGAGCAGGAGGACCGCGCCGGTGCCGGCGAGGACGGGGGCCATGATCCGTCGTCCCATCGCGCTCACGCCCCGATCCGGTACAGCGAGTGGGTCCAGGAGAAGGAGCTGTTGCTGATGTACCAGTCGTGGGAGGCCCAGTTGTAGCGGTCGTCCGAGGGCCAGGGGTCGCCCCAGTAGACCCAGCTGTTCGTGTCGTCGTATCCGTAGAGGACGTGCATGTGGCCGCCGCCGCTGGACCATTGGATGCGGGTCTCGACTGGCCGGTTCGCGTCGATCTCGGCCTGTACCGTCGAGTAACGCAGCCATCCGGTCACGTACGAGCCGGGGTTGATGCCCGCCCAGGACAGGCCGTTCTGCACATTGCCCAGCGTGGCCTGGTAGTTGGGGCAGACGCCGCCCTGGGCGCGTCCGAAGGCGGCGTTGCAGAACTGGTTCTGCGAGGACGTCCGGCCGAACCAGGTCGCGATGGTGTTGCCGCTCGCGGCCCAGCACCAGTTCGTCTTCTGCTGCGCCTGCATGGTGATGTTCAGGCGCTTGGCCGCGAGGGCCGAGGTGTCGGCGTATGCGGTGGTCATCGGCAGGGTGACGGCGACCGCCGCGGTGGCCGCTAGGGCGGCGGCGCGGAGCCGTCTGCGGCGCGTGGCGCCTGTTCGTGGGCGAGTCTTCGTGGTGCGCATCGCGGTCCTCCCGAAGCGGGGTGAGGGGTGGAGGAGCGCGTCCGGACGCAATGACGAGCATTGAACCTTGTCGAGTGCAGGTCAACACGCTTCAATGCCGGGTGACTTGGGGCGGTGAATGAGGTCGTACGGATGTGAACGACTTACGTACGCCGACCAGCCGCCCCGCTCCGACCGGCGCCGATGCCCGGGCCCGCCGCTGTGGATGTTCACAGCGGCGGGCCCAGGCGGAGCGCGGAGATGCGGGAGGCCCTGATGCGGCTCGGCGAACGGCACAAGGAAGCGGCACCGACCCCGACCCTGGAGGCGGCCCTGCGCGCCGGCCCGTTCCACCTCGCGCTGCGGGCCGCGATCGCCGCCCGGCGGCTGCCGCTGCACCGGGTCCAGCACCATCTGTCGCGCCAGGGCATCAAGGTCGGCGTGACGAGCCTGAGTTACTGGCAGCAGGGTGCGCGGCGCCCGCAGCGTCCCGAGTCGATGCGGGCCGTGCGCGCCCTGGAGGAGATCCTCGACCTGCCCGAGGAGTCACTGATCCGGCTGCTCGGCCCGACCGGGAACGCCGACGCGCCGCAGCGCCCCGCGGCCCGCTCGTACCGCTCGCTCGTCGAGGCGTCCGGGGTCCTCGAAGGGCTGCTCGCGGAACTGGAGTCGCCGCTGGACGGCGGGCTGCACACCGTCGGGCACCATGAGCGGGTCCGGATCGGCGGCGGCAGAGAGATGCTCGGCAGGGAGTCCCAGCACATAGTGCGGGCCCACCGGGACGGAGTGGACCGCTATCTGGCCATTCACCACGGTGATCCGGGGTGTTCGCCGGGCGACGTGGTGGTGCAGGCCATGGAGAACTGCCGTACGGGGCGGGTGCGGTGGGACGGCCGGACGGGGGTCCTGGTGGCGGAGCTGCTCTTCGACGCGCGGCTGCGGGCCGGTGACACCCATCTGTTCCGCTACGGCTTCGAGGACGGCACGGCCGGCGTCTCGACCGAGTACGTCCGCGGCTTCAGCTTCGCCGGCGGGCAGTACGCGCTCCAGGTCCAATTCACCGACGACGCGCTGCCCGTGCGCTGCCACCGCTTCGCCCAGCAGTCGGCCGCGGCACCGCGCGGCGGCCGTCAGGAGCTGACACTGAGCGGCCGCCATCGGTCGGTGCACGTGGTGGAGTCACAGGTGCGGGCGGGGCGCCTGGGGATCGGCTGGGACTGGGAGTGAGCCGCTCCCGGCCCGCGGCTACTGCTGCGGGCCCGCGACGATCTTGCCGCCCTCGACCTTCACCGACAGCTCCTTCAGCGGTACGGTCGCCGGATCGTGCAGCACCTTGCCGGTCGTGGCGTCGAACTTGCTGCCGTGGCAGTTGCACGTCAGCTCCGTCCCCTTCAGCATCCCGATCGGGCAGCCCGCGTGGGTGCAGATCGTGCTGAACGCCTTGTACCGGCCGTCCTCGGTGCGGCTGACCACGACGTGCTCGTCCTTGTAGAGCTTCGCCCCGCCCTCGGGCACCTCGTCGGCCCGGCCCAGGTCGACCGGCGCGGTGGGCGCCGCGGCCGCGCCGCCGCCGGATCCGGTGGAACAGGCGGTCAGGCCGAGGCCGGCCGTCCCCGCGACGGCGGCGCCGCGCAGAGCGGTGCGGCGGGAGATGCGGGAGGGGGTCGTGCCGGGCATCGGGACTCCACGAGGGGCGCTGTTCCGGTGAACAGGAGCGGGACAGGGGTTACAGAGGGGAGCAAGGGGGTGAGCAGGGGTGACAGATCAGACGATACCGGCGAGGAATCGGGCACCTCGTGGGGCCCCCGCGCCTCCGGGCACGCTGCCCGGTCCCACCCGTGGCGTGCCCGAATCAGCGGCAGCCGTGCCCGTATCGGGGACGCGTGGCGACTCGCGGGCCGGGAAGCTCTAGCCTGCCTTCGGCAGCCGCCCTGAACACCCGCACCGCACGCCCCGTCCGAGAGGAACCATCGTGATCGTCGTCGCCGGAGAGGCCCTGATCGACCTCGTCCCGCAGGCCGCGGACACCGGCGACGGTGCGGCCCCGGGCCCCGCCGCGCTGCGCCCTCTCGCGCCCCGGCTCGGCGGCGGGCCGTACAACACGGCGGTTGCGCTGGGCCGGCTCGGCTCCCCGGTGGCCTTCTGCTCGCGCGTCTCCCGGGACGCGTTCGGCGAGGCGCTGCTCGGCGGGCTGCGGACGGCCGGCGTGGACGTGTCCCCGGTGCAGCGCGGCGATGAGCCGACGACGCTGGCCGTCGCGTCCATCGGTGAGGACGGCTCGGCCGGCTACTCCTTCTACGTGGAAGGCACCGCCGACCGGCTCTTCGCGGTGCCGGACGCGCTTGCGCAGGGCACGCGCGCGGTGTCGTTCGGGACCTGCTCGCTGGTGCTGGAGCCGGGGGCGACGGCCTACGAGGAGCTGATGCGGTCGGCCGCCGCCCAGGGCGTGTTCACCGCGCTCGATCCGAACATCCGGGCCGGTCTGATCCCCGACGCGGACGCCTACCGGGCGCGCTTCAAGAGCTGGCTGCCGTCCACCACCGTCCTCAAGCTCTCCGAGGAGGACGCGCAGTGGCTCGGCGGCACGCCCCGGGAATGGCTCGCCGCCGGCCCCGCGGCCGTGGTGGTCACCCGTGGCGGAGACGGGCTCACCGTCTTCACCCAGGGCGGCGGCGAGCACTCCGTGCCGGGCGAGCGGGTCGACGTCGTGGACACGATCGGCGCCGGTGACACGGTCAACGCGGCGCTGCTGCACGGCCTCTGTCTGCAGGACGCCCTGTCCCCCGCGTCGGTCGCGGACCTGAGCGGCGACGACTGGGCACGGCTGTTGCGGTTCGCGGCACGCGCGGCGGCGGTCACCTGCTCACGGGCGGGCGCGGAGCCTCCGTACGCCTCCGAGGTCGACCCCCTGTAGGCACCCCTCCCTCGCAGGTACGCCACCCGGCACGTGCGGGCGGCGCCCCGTGCGTCCGGGTCGGCTCACCCGTTGACCGCGCGAAGCGCTCCCGGGGTCCGGCCGTTGAGGCGGTCCAGGGCGACCGCGGTGGAGTCGTCGGCGGGGAGGTGCACCAGGATCGTCTGGGCGTCGGCGTCCGGCAGGGCCAGCGCCTCGTACGACAGCCGCAGCGGGCCGACCTCGGGGTGGGCCACGAGGTCGTGTCCGGCGCGTCGGGGCAGGGTGGGGGCGGCGGCCATCCGGTCGGCGAAGGGAGCGCCGGCGGTGACCGTCAACTCGTCGACGAGCGCCGTGACGTGGGGGTCGGCGAGTGGCGCCCCCTGACGGAACCGGGCCATCTGGTCGTCGGCGACCCGGTCCCAGTCGGGATAGACGGCGCGGGCCCGCTCGTCGGTGAACAGGTACCGCACGACGTTCGGCTGATCGCCGTCCAGGATGCCGAGGGGGGCCGCGAACCGGGCGTACCCGGCGGTGTGGGCAAGGATGTCGCCGACCCAGTTGACCAGGACCGCCGGGGTGGGTTCCAGGCGGTCGAGGAGTGCGCGGACCGTGGGCCGGACGGTGTGCGAGGGGGCCGTGGCGCCCGAGCAGAACACGGCGTCGTCCCCGCCCGCCTTGGCGAGGCGGCGCAGCAGCAGCCGCTCGTCCGTGTCGAGCCGCAGCGCGTCGGCCAGTGCGCCGAGGACCGAGGGCGAGGGGTTGCGGTCGCGGCCCTGTTCGAGCCGGGTGAGGTACTCGGCGCTGATGTCGGCGAGCGTGGCCAGCTCTGAGCGGCGCAGACCGGGGGTGCGGCGGCGCGACCCGGCGGGCAGGCCCACCTCGGCAGGCGTGACCGCTTCCCGGCAGGTGCGCAGGAACGTTCCCAACTCGTTGTCACCCACTCCCTGAACGTATCAATGGGTCGCGTGGTGGATCGTGGCCCTGTCACTACCAGTCTTGGCTCGGTCTCCCTACGCTGCTGCCGGGGGCACAGGCTGGGCGCATGACGGACAACAACACTGTGGCCACGACGACTTCGACCGCCCCTCTGCCGCTCGCGCCCGGCGCCTGGACGCTGGATCCGCTGCACTCCGCGGTGAACTTCACGATCCGGCACCTGGGCATCGCGAAGGTGCGCGGCCGCTTCGCCGAGGTGGAGGCGGACCTGTGGGTGGGCGAGACCTTGGCCGATGTGCGGGTGTCGGCCACGATCGCGCTCGCCTCGATCGACACGGGCAATGCCGATCGTGACGCTCACACCCGCTCGGCGGACCTGCTGGACGTGGAGCGGCGTCCGACGATGACCTTCCGCTCGACGGAGGTGAGCGGCGCGGACGAGGACTGGTCCATGGCGGGCGAGTTGACCATTGGGGACGTGACTCGTCCGGTGACGCTCGACGTGGAGTTCGGCGGGGTCGTCGATGTGCCGGTGGACGGGAGCCGGCATGCCGGGTTCGAGGCGACGGGGGAGATCCGGCGCAGCGATTTCGGGCTCGATTTCGGCGGCGGTCTGCTCGGTGATGTTGTCAAGCTTCAACTGGACATGCAGTTCGTGGAGCCTCGTGAACCGCAGGACCAGGCCGGCTGACCATGGAACGGACGGCGCCCCGCGGGGAGTTCCCGCGGGGCGCCTGAGTTTTTACGGAGCGTGACCAACTGGATCCGGCCGGCGCAGCGGCCGGGGTCGGGCCGCTCCGCTTCCGTCAGGCCTTGCGGGCCCGGGTGGTCGTCTTCTTGGCGGCGGGCTTCGTCGCCGCGGTCTTGGCCGTCTTGCCGGTCTTGGCCGTCGGCTTGGCGGGCGTCGCCTTCTTCGCGGCCGAAGTCGCCTTGCTTCCGGTCGACTTGGCGGCCGTCTTCGCCGTGGCCGTCTTCTTGGCCGGGGCCTTGGTGGCCGCCACGGTCTTCTTCGCCGCGCTCTTGCGGGTCCGGGCAGCGGGCACACTCGCGTCGCTGACCCGGTCGGCGCCGAGGATGTCGCGCAGGAACTTGCCGGTGTGGCTGGCCGGTTCGGACGCGACCTGCTCCGGGGTGCCCTCGGCGACGACGAGGCCGCCGCCGCTGCCGCCCTCGGGGCCCATGTCGACGACCCAGTCCGCGGTCTTGATCACGTCGAGGTTGTGCTCGATGACGATCACCGAGTTGCCCTTGTCGACAAGGCCGGAGAGCACCGTGATCAGCTTGCTGATGTCCTCGAAGTGCAGACCGGTGGTCGGCTCGTCGAGCACGTAGACCGTGCGCCCCGTGGAGCGCTTCTGCAGCTCGCTGGCGAGCTTCACGCGCTGGGCCTCGCCGCCGGAGAGGGTCGGCGCGGACTGGCCGAGGCGGACGTAGCCGAGGCCCACGTCGTTCAGCGTCCTGAGGTGGCGGGCGATCGCGGGAACGGCCTCGAAGAAGTCGAGGGCCTCCTCGATCGGCATGTCCAGCACCTCGGCGATGGACTTGCCCTTGTAGTGGACCTCCAGGGTCTCCCGGTTGTAGCGCGCACCGTGGCAGACCTCGCACGGGACGTACACGTCCGGCAGGAAGTTCATCTCGATCTTGATGGTGCCGTCACCGGAGCAGTTCTCGCAGCGGCCGCCCTTGACGTTGAAGGAGAAGCGACCGGGCAGATAGCCGCGGACCTTCGCCTCGGTGGTCTCGGCGAACAGCTTGCGGACGTGGTCGAAGACTCCGGTGTACGTCGCCGGGTTCGACCGCGGCGTGCGGCCGATGGGCGACTGGTCGACGTGGACGACCTTGTCGACGAGGTCGTCGCCGTCCACGCGCGTGTGCCGGCCGGGGACGGACCGCGCCCCGTTCAGCTCCCGCGCCAGGTGCGTGTACAGGATGTCGTTGACCAGCGTGGACTTTCCGGAGCCGGAGACACCGGTGACGGCCGTGAGGACACCGAGCGGGAAGGAGACGTCGATGTCCCGCAGGTTGTTCTCCTTGGCGCCGTGCACGGTGAGGCGGCGCGCGGGGTCCACGGGGCGGCGGATGTCCGGCACCGGGATGGCCTTCTTGCCCGACAGGTACTTGCCGGTCATCGACTCGGCGTTGCTCAGGAGCTCCTTCAACGGACCGCTGTGCACGACCTTGCCGCCGTGCTCGCCCGCGCCGGGGCCGATGTCGACGACCCAGTCGGCGACCTTGATGGTGTCCTCGTCGTGCTCGACCACGATGAGCGTGTTGCCCATGTCGCGCAGGCGGACGAGCGTCTCGATGAGGCGGTGGTTGTCGCGCTGGTGGAGACCGATGGACGGCTCGTCGAGGACGTACAGGACGCCGACGAGTCCGGAGCCGATCTGGGTGGCGAGCCGGATGCGCTGGGCCTCGCCACCGGAGAGCGTGCCCGCCGCCCGGTTCAGCGACAGGTAGTCGAGGCCCACGTCGACGAGGAAGCGGAGCCGCTCGTTGACCTCCTTCAGGACGCGCTCGGCGATCTTCTTGTCGCGCGCGTTCAGCGTGAGCTTGCTCAGGAAGTCGGCGCAGTCGCTGATGGACATCGCCGAGACCTCGGCGATCGACTTCTCCATGACCGTGACGGCGAGGACGATCGGCTTGAGGCGGGTGCCCTCACAGGTGGGGCAGGGCACCTCGCGCATGTAGCCCTCGAAGCGCTCGCGGCTCGCGTCCGACTCGGCCTCGCTGTGGCGGCGCTTCACGAACGGCACGGCGCCCTCGAAGGGGGTTGTGTACACGCGCTCCCGGCCGTACCGGTTGCGGTAGCGGACCTCGATCTGCGTCTTGTGGCCGTAGATGAGCGCCTTCTTGGCGCGCTGCGGCAGCCCGGCGAACGGGATGTCCGTACGGAATCCGAGGGCGTCGGCGAGCGCTCCGATGAGGCGGCCGAAGTAGTCCTTGGTGTGGCCGTGCGACCACGGGTGGATGGCTCCCTCGTCGAGCGACTTGTCCTCGTCGGGGACGATCAGCTCGGGGTCGACCTCCATGCGCGTGCCGATACCCGTGCAGTCGGGGCAGGCGCCGAAGGGCGAGTTGAAGGAGAAGGAGCGCGGCTCCAGCTCTTCGAAGGACAGGTCGTCGTGCGGGCAGTACAGGTGCTCCGAGTACATGCGCTCGCGCTCGGGGTCGTCCTCGGGGAGGTCGACGAAGTCGAGCACGACCATGCCGCCGGACAGGCCGAGCGCGGTCTCCACGGAGTCCGTCAGACGGCGCTTGGCGGAGTCCTTCACGGTGAGGCGGTCGACGACCACCTCGATGGTGTGCTTCTCCTGCTTCTTCAGGGTGGGCGGCTCGGACAGCTGGATCGTCGCGCCGTCCACGCGCGCGCGGGAGTAGCCCTTGGTCTGCAGGTCGCTGAAGAGGTCGACGAACTCGCCCTTGCGCTCGCGCACCAGCGGCGACAGCACCTGGAAGCGGCTGCCCTCGGGCAGCTCCAGGACCTTGTCGACGATGGCCTGCGGCGACTGGCGCGCGATGGGGCGGCCGCACTCGGGGCAGTGCGGCTTGCCGATGCGCGCGAAGAGCAGACGCAGATAGTCGTAGACCTCGGTGATGGTGCCGACCGTGGAGCGCGGGTTGCGCGAGGTCGACTTCTGGTCGATCGAGACGGCCGGCGAGAGGCCTTCGATGAAGTCGACGTCCGGCTTGTCCATCTGGCCGAGGAACTGGCGGGCGTACGAGGACAGCGACTCGACGTAGCGCCGCTGCCCCTCGGCGAAGATCGTGTCGAACGCGAGCGAGGACTTGCCGGAGCCGGACAGACCGGTGAAGACGATGAGGGAGTCGCGCGGGAGGTCGAGCGAGACATTCCGGAGATTGTGCTCGCGCGCGCCACGGACGATGAGACGGTCGGCCACGCCGGTCCGCACCTTTCTGGAGAGAGGGGTGACAGGGGCGGGGCCCCCGTCTCGCGAGGTCTGACTCTCGAGGACGACCTGGAGAAGTCCCGAGAAGACTGTCGTTTCGAAGACTAGGGGGAGCCACTGACAGCGCCGGTTGGTTTCCCTGGTTCATAACAAACCCGGACCACCAAGAATGCCCGATGCCGCGGTCGACCTTATAGCACGTACATTCGATTTCCGCGCCAGGTCGGCCACCTTCACCCGAACGTGTGGCAGGGATATCGTCGGCGCCATGAGCGATCATGTGCGCGACCTGGTGTCTGTACGCGAAGCGACCGACCGGCTGCTCACTGCGGTCGACTCCCTGGACAACGCCGCCGTGGCCGAGTCGTCACGGCTTCCGGGCTGGAGCCGTGGTCATGTGCTCGCCCATCTCGCCCGGAACGCGGACGCGCTCGTCAACGTGCTGGCCGGCCGGCCCATGTACGTGAGCGCCCAGGCGCGCGACGCCGACATCGAGCGGGACGCCCCGCGGGAGCTGCGCGCCCAGGTCGACGATCTCCGGGAGAGCGCGGAGCGCTTCCGGGGCGTGGGGGCCGAGGACGCGGACTGGTCACGCACCGTGGAGCTGCGCAACGGCGTCAAGGACACCGCCTCCAATGTGCCGTTCCGGCGCTGGATCGAGGTCGAGCTGCACCATGTGGACCTCGGCATCGGCTACGAGCTGGAGGACCTTTCGCCGGAGTTCACCCAGCGGGAGATCAACTTCCTCGCGAAGCGTTTCCGCGATCACTCGGGGCTGCCGCCGCTGCTGATCAAGCAGGACGACGGCCGCATGATCTCGACGGGCGCCGTACAGGCCCTCTCCGTGGAGGAGATCGAGGACGGCGCGGTCCCGCCGCTCGGGATCGTCGTCCGGGGCCGCCAGGCGGACCTGCTGGGGTGGCTGTCGGGGCGCAGGGACGGCGCCGCCCTCTCCGTCGACCGGGGCTCCCTGCCCGCGTTGCCCCCGCTATAGGCTGAGCCCATGACGTACAGCGGAACGGTGAAGGTCGGCGGCCCGGCGGACGTGCACGAGCTGCAGGACCTGATGATCTCCAAGGTCGCGGTCGGGCCCATGGACAACAACGCCTATCTGCTGCGGTGCCGCGCGACCGACCAGCAGCTCCTGATCGACGCGGCGAACGAGCCGGCGACGCTGCTCCGCCTCATCGGTGACGACGGCATCGCGGCCGTCGTCACCACGCACCGGCACGGCGACCACTGGCAGGCCCTCGCGGAGGTCGTGGAAGCCACTGGCGCGCGCACGTACGCGGGGCGCGAGGACGCCGAGGGCATTCCGGTGCCGACGGCCGTCGCCGTCGCCGACGGGGACACCATCGAGTTCGGCCGGATCTCGCTCACGGCCCGCCACCTGGTCGGCCACACGCCGGGCTCCATCGCCCTGGTCTACGACGACCCGCACGGGCACCCGCACGTCTTCACCGGGGACTGCCTCTTCCCGGGCGGCGTCGGCAACACGTGGAAGGACCCCGAGGCCTTCGCGAGTCTCATCGACGACGTGGAGACGAAGATCTTCGCGCGGCTCCCGGACGAGACCTGGGTCTACCCGGGGCACGGGAACGACACGACCCTGGGGGCCGAGCGGCCGCACCTTCAGGAGTGGCGCGCGCGGGGCTGGTGACATGTAGGCGCCTGTGGGCCAAAACCGGCTCTGCGGACGACTGTTCACAAGAATGCAACGCCCGCTCCCAGTATGCGGACAGTTGTCGAGCTGACCTCGACATACGGGGTTGTGCGCTGTCAGTCTCCCGCCATGTCTCTCGCCCACCGCGCCACGCGCCTTGCCGTCTGCTCCGCCGTCGTTCTCGTCGCCGTCGCGGCCTGCGCCCCCGAGCCCGACGAGAAGGCCGCGGGCAAGCCCGCCACGGCCGCCTCCTGCTCCCCCGGCAAGCTCTCCACGGTGGCGTCCGGGAAGCTCACCGTGGGCACCGACAAGCCCGCCTACGCTCCCTGGTTCCAGGACGACGACCCGTCCAACGGCAAGGGCTTCGAGTCGGCGGTCGCGTACGCCGTGGCGAAGCGGCTCGGCTACGACAAGGGCCAGGTGACATGGCAGACCGTGCCGTTCAACAGTTCCTTCGCGCCGGGTGCGAAGAAGTTCGACTTCGACATCAATCAGGTGTCGATCAGTGACGCCCGCAAGAAAGCCGTGGCGTTCTCGTCGGGCTACTACGACGTGCGGCAGGCCGTCGTCGCCCTGAAGTCGTCGAAGGCCGCGAAGGCGAGGACCGTCGCCGACCTGAAGGACGTGAAGCTGGGCGCCCAAGTGGGCACCACCAGCCTGGACTTCGTCAACGACCTCGTGAAGCCGTCCCAGAAGCCCGCCGTCTACCAGAAGAACGACTTCGCCAAGTCCGCCCTCAAGAACGGCCAGGTGGACGCCATCGTCGTCGACCTGCCGACCGCCTTCTACATCACGGGCGCCGAGGTGACCGACGCCGAGGTCGTGGGGCAGTTCGAGAACTCGGCCGGCTCTCCGGAGCAGTTCGGCCTCGTTCTCGACAAGGAGAGCGAGCTGACGTCGTGCGTGACGGGTGCCGTGGACGCCCTCCGCAAGGACGGCACCCTCGCCTCCTTGGAGAAGAAGTGGCTGTCGGACGCCGTCGACGCGCCGGTGCTCAAGTGACCGTCGTGAAGCAGGTGTCCGTCCCCGAGGACGCGTACATACCCTCCGAGCGGCGTCTGGCGCGCGAGCGCTACAAGCGGACCCGTGCGCGCCGGGCGACCGCCCTGGCGGCGCTCAGCACTCTGGTGACCGGCGCCGTCCTGTTCGCCGTCATCGTCAACTCCCCGGGCTGGGCGCGCACGAAGGAGACCTTCTTCAGTGCGCACTACGCGCGCGTGGCGCTGCCGCAGGTCCTGGAAGGCCTGTGGCTGAACGTGCGCCTGCTGTTGGTGTGCGGTGCGTGCGTGCTCGTCCTCGGGCTGCTGCTCGCCCTCGCGCGCACGCTGCGCGGGCCCGTGTTCTTCCCGGTGCGCGCTCTGGCGACGGCCTACACGGACTTCTTCCGTGGGTTGCCCCTCATCATCTGCCTGTTGATGGTCATCTTCGGGGTTCCCGCCCTGCGTCTCCAGGGTGTGACCACCGACCCGGTGATCCTGGGCGGCGCCGCGCTGGTCCTGACCTATTCGGCCTACGTCGCCGAGGTGTTCCGCGCGGGAATCGAATCGGTCCACCCCTCGCAACGGGCCGCCGCGCGTTCCCTCGGGCTCAACAACCGCCAGACGCTGCGCTATGTAGTGCTGCCTCAAGCGGTACGCCGTGTGGTGCCGCCCTTGCTGAACGATCTGGTGTCGCTCCAGAAGGACACCGGTCTCGTGTCCATCGGCGGTGCGGTGGATGCCGTGTACGCGGCGCAGATCATCGCCGGCAAGGACTTCAACTACACGCCCTATGTGGTCGCGGGCCTGGTCTTCGTCGCTCTCACCATCCCCATGACCCGCTTCACCGACTGGGTGACGGCCCGTATGGACCGGCGCCGGGCACAAGGAGGTCCCGTATGACCGAGCCCGTGCTGCGGATGGAGTCCGTGCGCAAGACGTTCGGCGACTCGGTCGTACTGCGCGATGTCGACCTGGAGGTCGCGCCGCACACCGTGACCGCGCTGATCGGTGCGTCGGGTTCGGGCAAGTCGACGCTGCTGCGCTGCGCCAACCTCCTGGAGGAGATCGACGACGGGGCGATCTGGCTGGACGGCGAGGAGATCACCGATCCGCGTGCGGACGCGGACGCCGTGCGGCGGCGGATCGGCGTGGTCTTCCAGGCCTACAACCTGTTCCCGCACATGACGGTCCTGGAGAACGTCACGCTCGCGCCGCGCCGGGTGCACGGCCTCGCGCGGCAGGAGGCCGAGGAGCGGGCCAGGGGGCTGCTGGAGCGCCTCGGGCTCGGGGCGAAGGCCCAGGAGTACCCGGACCGGCTCAGCGGCGGCCAGCAGCAGCGCGCGGCGATCGTCCGGGCCCTCGCCGTGCGTCCCCGGCTGCTGCTCCTCGACGAGATCACGGCGGCTCTCGACCCGGAGCTCGTGGGTGAGGTCCTCGACGTCGTACGCGACTTGAAGGACGAGGGCATGACCATGGTGCTGGCCACTCATGAGATGAGCTTCGCCCGTGAGGTGGCCGACCAGGTGTGCTTCCTGGAGGGCGGGGTGGTGCTGGAACGCGGCGCCCCGGAAGCCGTGTTCGGGGATCCGCGGCAGGAACGTACGCGACAGTTCCTGCGGCGGATCGTGGACGCCGGCCGCCTCTAGGTGGTGTTCTACGCCTGTGCGGTGCCCGGTGCGGCCAGGGCCGCCACCCGCTCCACGCCGAACGCGTAGCCCTGCACGCCGCATCCGGCGATCACGCCGTCGGCGCGCAGGGACACGTAGGAGTGGTGCCGGAACTCCTCGCGCTGGTGGATGTTGGAGATGTGGACCTCCACCACGGGCAGGCCGTCACAGGTGTTGAGCGCGTCCAGGATCGCGACCGAGGTGTGCGAGTAGGCGGCAGGGTTGATGACGATGCCGACGTGGTTCTCGCGTGCCTCGTGGATCCAGTCGACCAGCTCGCCCTCGTGGTTGGACTGCCGGAAGTCCACCGTGGCGCCGTGGGCGGCGGCCGCCTTGACGCAGAGGGCCTCGACGTCGGCGAGGGTGTCGCGACCGTAGATCTCCGGCTGGCGCTTGCCGAGGACATTCAGGTTCGGGCCGTTCAGGACCATGATCGGCGCGGTGGCGAGGGTGTGCGGCACAAGGGTCTCCGTACGTCGGGCGGATGCTCCTTGAGGGTCTATCACGGAGGCTTCGAGCGGCCGGGACCTGCCTCTTGGCTTCCGGGATCAGCACCCTCACGCATACGGGGACGTGCCGGCGGTCCGCCTCACGGAGTGACGGCGAGTTCTACATATGCGGCGAGGATCACCAGATGCACGCCACCTTGTAGTGGCGTGGCACGGCCGGGGACGACGGTCAGGGTGCTGACCACCATGGTGAGTGCGAGCAGCACCATGTGGGTGGCGCCGAGCCCGAGGACGAGCGGTCCCGTCAGCCAGAACGAGGCGATGGCGACGGCCGGCACCGTCAGTCCGATGCTGGCCATCGCGGAGCCGAGCGCGAGGTTGAGGCTGGTCTGCACGCGGTCGCGGCGGGCCGCCCGCAGCGCCGCGATGGTCTCCGGCAGCAGCACCAGCAACGCGATGATCACGCCGACGACGGCCTGCGGCATGCCCGCGGCTTCCACGCCGTGCTCGATCGTCTTCGAGACGCCCTTGGCGAGTCCGACGACGGCGATCAGCGCGAGAGCGAGCATGCCGAGGCTCATCAGGGCGGTGCGCGTGGTCGGCACGTCCGCGTGGTCGTCGGCGTCGATGACCTCGCCGTGCTTGGTGATCGGCAGGAAGTAGTCGCGGTGGCGCACGGTCTGGGTCGCGACGAAGAGTCCGTACAGGACGACCGCGGCGACGGCCGAGAAGACCAGTTGGGAGGTGGAGAACTCCGGGCCGAGCTTGCTGGTCGTGAAGGTCGGCAGGACCAGGCAGAGGGTCGCGAGCGTGGCCACGGTGGCCAGGGCTCCGCCGGTTCCCTCGGACTGGAAGATCGCCACGCGGTGGCGCAGCGAGCCCGCGAGCAGGCTGAGGCCGACGATGCCGTTGCAGGTGATCATGACGGCGGCGAACACCGTGTCGCGGGCGAGCGTGGAGCTCTTGGCGCCGCCGTCGGCCATCAGGGTGACGATGAGCGCCACCTCGATGATCGTGACGGCGACGGCGAGCACGAGCGAGCCGAACGGTTCGCCGACCCGGTGGGCGACGACCTCCGCGTGGTGCACCGCCGCGAGGACGGACCCCGCGAGCACGACGGAGACGACGGCGACCAGCACGCCCGGCAGGTCGCGCCCCCACGTGACCGCGAGCAGCACGACCGCCAGTACCGGGACGGCGACGGTCCACCGTGTGGCCAGTTCCCGGAGTCTGGTGATCATGCCTTCGATGGTGCCCGGGGTGGGGCGGGGGCGCGACTTCGGCGAGAGGCCGGTACCCGTTCAGCGGACCTCACTTCAGCTCGCGCACGTCCTTGACGTCGCAGTTGGTGAAGGCCGGCGGGCGCGTGCACAGCGCCGTCAGCTGCTCGTTGAACCGGGCGACCTCGGGTCGTGCGTTGCTGCGCATCGCGTCGTCGTAGGACTCGAACTCGACGATCGCGAGATAGCGGCCGGACTGTTCGCGGTCCTGGAGCATGATGCGGTGCGTGGGGCCGCCGCTCGTGCCCGACATCTGCTGCTCGAACCGGTCGAGCAGCTCGCGCAGCTCGTCGATGCGCCGGGTCTCGAAGTCGATGATCTGGGCGAACTTCTCGCTCATGGGGTCCTCCCCCGTCGTGCCGTCGTGCCCCGGGCCGGGACACCTACACGGCACAAGCAAGCACCGGGTGGTTCCCGCGGCAATGAGCCGCGGGAACCACCCGGTGCTGGTAATTCCTACGTCCGACGCCGTCAGGCCTCGATGCTGTCCTTCTGAGCCGCTTCGGCCGCTTCGCGCTCCGCCTGCTTCTTCGAGGCGATGAGGCTGGTGATCGTCGTGATGATCAGGACGCCGCAGATGACGGCGAGCGAGACCGGGATCGAGATCTCCGGCACGTGCACACCGGACTCGTGCAGCGCGTGCAGGACCAGCTTCACGCCGATGAATCCGAGGATCACCGACAGGCCGTAGCTGAGGTGGACCAGCTTCTTGAGCAGGCCACCGATGAGGAAGTACAGCTGGCGCAGGCCCATCAGGGCGAACGCGTTGGCCGTGAAGACGATGTACGGGTCCTGGGTCAGGCCGAAGATCGCGGGGATCGAGTCCATCGCGAACAGCACATCGGTCATGCCGATGGCGAGCATGACGACGAGCAGCGGCGTCATGATCTTCTTGCCGTGCTCCCGGATGAAGAGCTTCGTGCCGTGGTACCGGTCGGCGACGCCGAACTTCTTCTCGATGGACTTCAGGAGGCGGTTCTCGTCCCACTCCTCCTCGTCGTCGTCCGACATCGCCTCCTGGATGAGCTTCCAGGCGGTGTAGATCAGGAACGCGCCGAAGATGTAGAAGACCCACGAGAAGTTGGCGATGACCGCCGCGCCCGCCGCGATGAAGATCGCCCGCAGTACGAGGGCGATGAGCACGCCGAACAGCAGCACGCGCTGCTGGAGGTGGGTGGGCACCGAGAACTTCGCCATGATCAGGATGAAGACGAAGAGGTTGTCGACGCTGAGCGACTTCTCCGTGATGAAGCCCGCGAAGAACTCGCCGCCGGCCTGGCTGCTGCCCCAGATCGTCACGCCGATGCCGAAGAGCACGGCGAGCGCGATCCAGACGACGGTCCAGATCCCGGCTTCCTTGATGGATACGTCGTGGGGCTTGCGCCCGATGAAGAAGTCGACCGCGATCAGGGCACACAGACCAAGAATGGTCAGCACCCACAGGGTCATCGATACGTCCACTGCGCCTCCGGCGTCGTACGGCTACTGATCAGCGTCGTCGCTGCCGGAGGTCTCTTCCACCCGGGCAGCTGATGCGCCTCGGGCCGACGCCCCGGGATCGACGGCCATCGGGCCGGGTCGTCCGTACTGACGGGAACGCCGCGTGGGAGTACTCCCCTCCGCGTCAAGAAGACTACTCGAAAGACCCATGAAAGGTAAAGGTTTAGGTAAAGAGGTCCTCAAGCGTGCAGGTCAAAGGCCTCTTTCCCGACGGGCCCTGGACACTTCCGCGAGCACCTGCCGCAGGACGGCGCTGCCCTGCGGGACGGTCGGCGGCCCGTACGTCCACGCATGTCCGACCCAGGGGTCGGCCAGGTGATCGTCGGGAATCGGCGTCAGACGCAGCAGCGCGCGCCACAGGGGGTCCAGGAGCGGCCCGTACTCGGCGGCGTCCGCCCGGTCGGCCACCAGCATCAGGTGGACCCCGACCTGCGGTCCTTCGTCCGCGAGGTAGCGCAGCCGGGTCACGGCGCGGTCGTCGAAGCCGTGCGGGAAGTCGTGCACGATCAGCAGCTGCTCGGCGACGTCCAGATCGGCCGGCAGCGCGTCGACCGCACCGCTCCTGACGGCCATCTGGACGAGGTCGACGCGCTCGGTCAGCCGGGTCAGCGTCTCGGCGACGCCCGCCGCGCCCCGGGCGACGGGACCGGCGAGCACCCCGGCGTCGACGAGCGGGGCGAGCGCGCCCGACGCCGTGCCCGCGGGGTCGATCACGTGCACGCTGAACTCGCCCGCCGGGTAGATCGCGAGCAGCCGCGCCGCGTGCACCAGCGCGGTGTGCGCGGCCCGGGCCCGCAGCTCGTCGGCGTCCGTGAGGGCGTCGGCGGCGGAGGCACCCGAGTCGATCCAGAGGCCGCGCTCCAGCGGCAGCCGTACGAGCATCGGGACGCGCAGGCCGGCGCTCTCGCTCTCGGGCAGCCGCAGATCGCCGACGCGGACGGCCATGGGCAGCTCCATGGGGCTGCGGTAGGCGTGCCAGCACGGGTTGTCCCAGTCCGCGTACGCCGCCGGGAGCGCCGGTTCGACGACCTCGGACTCGGCGACGAGCTGTGCCATGTCCCGGTCGAGGGCCTCCCGCGCACGGTCGACCAGGGCGCCGTGCCGGGCGCCTGCGGCCTCGCGCGCGGCGTCCGCCTGGCCGCCGATGCGGCCGCGCGGGTCGGACAGGACCCGATCGAGTTCCTGTTCCTGGCGGGAGTCGGCGAAGTCGACGGCGCTGCGGTAGGCGGCCGTGGTGCGGGCCAGGTCCTCGAACATGCCCCACACCTGGTTGTAGAGCCGCTCCTCCATGCTCCAGCCGGTGGCGTCGCCCGCGACGGGGACGGCGGGCCGTCCCGGTTCGGCGGGGTGTGCGGCGGGCGGGGGCGGGGGTGCCTGGCGGCCCGGGTGCGTGTAGTCGATGGGGCCGTCGGAACCGCTGCCGCGACCGGCGGGGGCGGCCGGCGGCAGGGCGCCCGAGGCGTGTCCCGCGGTGGCCGCCGCGCGGACCTGGGCCTCGTCGGCCGGGCGCGGTGGGGGCGTCACCGCGCGGGCCAGGCCCTGGGCGACGGCGGCGTGGATGGTGCCCGCCAGCGCGTGGGCGTCGGGCACACCCTGGTCGGCGAAGAGGGCGGCGAGTCCGTCCGCGTACCCCTGGCCGATGGCGCGGACCTTCCAGGCGCCCTGCCTGCGGTACAGCTCGAGGGCGGTGACAGCCGACTCGGTGTCGAGGTCGGTGATGGTGTAGCTGGCCTCTTCGACGCCGTCGAGTCCGGTGACCGCGACGAACGGGGCCGCCACGGCACCGAACCGGGTGGGCCCGCCGGCGGTGACCGGCAGGGCGAGCAGCACGGTGACGCGGTGCACGTCCGCCGGCATCGCGTCGAGGTCGACGGCGAGACGGTGGTCGGCCGCGGCCTGGCGCGGGACTTCGAGACCGGGCAGCGCGGGCGCGCCGGGGTGGGCGACGCGCCCGGTGCCGTGCACGGTGCCCCGGTCGTCGGCGAGCGTGGCGCCCGCGACGACCGGCCGGCCGGCCGACACCCGGATCTCCAGACGGGTCTGGGTGAGGGGGTGGTTCTGCCCCCTCACCAGTTCGGCCGCCATCGTGGACCCGCTACAGGCCGGGCAGGATCGCGGGCATCAGGTCCTGGAACGTACGGCCGTTGGCCGCCGTGCCCAGGGCCGTCATCTTCCAGCCGCCCGCGTCGTCCCGGTGCACCTTGGCCATGATCTGCGCCGTGTACTGGCCGCCGCCGTCCAGCGTGTAGCGCGCGAGCTCCTGGCCGGTCGTCTCGTCGACCAGGCGGCAGAACGCGTTCTGCACTTCCTGGAAGGTCTGGCCCGTGAAGGAGTTGACCGTGAAGACGATCTGGTCGATGTGGACGGGCACGCGCGCGAGGTCGACGAGGATCGCCTCGTCGTCGCCGCCCTGGCCGACACCGCCGACCAGGTTGTCACCGGTGTGCCGCACGGAGCCGTCGTCGCTGACGAGGTGGCGGAAGAACACCACGTCCACGGGCTGCTTGCCGGCGAAGAGGACCGCGGACGCGTCGAGGTCGATCTCGCGGGTCCGGGTGCCGAACAGGCCGCGCCGCGGTGCGGCCTGCCAGCCGAGGCCCATGCGCACGGCGGTGAGGGTGCCGCCGCCCTTCTTCTCCAGGCTGATCGCCTGGCCCTTGGTCAAACTGACGCCGGGTCCCTTGGAAAAACCGGCAGAATCGGCCGTCACGCGCTGTCCCCTCTCGAACCGTCCCCTGTTGCCGCGCGGTCCACGCGGTTGGTCCAAACCCTAGAGGGCGGCGCTGACAACGCGGCCACCGCGGGCGGGATTTTGTGGCGGTCCTGCAACACACCGCCCCTCCCGCCCGCGGGGCAGGTCAGGCGATGCCCGCCTCCTTCATCTGCCGCAGCTCCTTCTTCATCTCGGACACCTCGTCGCGCAGGCGTGCCGCGATCTCGAACTGGAGGTCCGCCGCGGCGGCCCGCATCCGCTCGGTCATCTCCTCGATCTGCTCGGAGAGTTCGGCCGCCGGGCGGTCGGTGGGAACGGTCTCCGCGGCCTTGCCACGCTTCTTCTTGCCCGTGTCCGCCTTGCCGAGCGAGGGGACGGGGGCCTTGGCGCCCCTTCCGTCCTTGCCGCCCTTGCGGTAGCCGGTCCCGAGCAGTTCCTCGGTGTCGACGTCCTCGCGCGCGATGGACGCCACGATGTCGTTGATCTTCTTGCGGAGGGGCTGGGGGTCGATACCGTTCGCCTCGTTGTACGCGATCTGCTTCTCGCGGCGGCGATTGGTCTCGTCGATGGCCTTCTCCATCGCCGGGGTGATCTTGTCGGCGTACATGTGGACCTGGCCCGACACGTTACGAGCGGCGCGGCCGATGGTCTGGATCAGGGACGTGCCGGAGCGCAGGAAGCCCTCCTTGTCGGCGTCGAGGATCGCCACCAGGGAGACCTCGGGCAGGTCGAGGCCCTCCCGCAGCAGGTTGATGCCGACCAGGACGTCGTACTCGCCCGCGCGCAGCTCGCGCAGCAGCTCGACGCGGCGCAGGGTGTCGACGTCGCTGTGCAGGTAGCGCACCTGGATGCCGAGCTCCAGGAAGTAGTCCGTGAGGTCCTCGGCCATCTTCTTGGTGAGCGTGGTGACCAGGACGCGCTCGTCCTTCTCGGTGCGCGTGCGGATCTCGTGCACCAGGTCGTCGATCTGCCCCTCGGTGGGCTTGACGACGACCTCCGGGTCGACGAGGCCGGTGGGGCGGATGATCTGCTCGACGAAGCCGTCGCCGCGCGAGAGTTCGTAGTTCCCGGGCGTCGCCGACAGGTAGACGGTCTGGCCGATGCGCTCCTGGAACTCCTCCCACTTCAGGGGGCGGTTGTCGAGTGCGGACGGCAGCCGGAAGCCGTGGTCCACGAGCGTGCGCTTGCGGGACGCGTCGCCCTCGTACATGGCGCCGATCTGCGGCACGGTGACGTGCGACTCGTCGATGACCAGGAGGAAGTCGTCCGGGAAGTAGTCGAGCAGCGTGTTCGGCGGGGAGCCGGGCTCGCGGCCGTCGAAGTGCATCGAGTAGTTCTCCACGCCGGAACAGGAGCCGATCTGGCGGAGCATCTCGAGGTCGTACGTGGTCCGCATGCGAAGACGCTGGGCTTCGAGCATCTTGCCCTGCTTCTCGAGCTCGGCGAGGCGCTCCCCCAGTTCCTTCTCGATGTCGTTGGCCGCGCGCTCCAGGCGCTCGGGGCCCGCCACGTAGTGGGTCGCCGGGAAGACGTACAGCGAGTCGTCCTCGCTGATGACCTCGCCGGTGAGGGGGTGGAGGGTGGAGAGCGACTCGATCTCGTCGCCGAACATCTCGATGCGGACCGCGAGCTCTTCGTAGACGGGGAAGATCTCGATGGTGTCGCCGCGCACCCGGAAGGTGCCGCGCTGGAACGCCAGGTCGTTGCGCGTGTACTGGATGTCGACGAAGCGGCGCAACAGGTCGTCCCGGTCGATCTCGGCGCCGACCTTCAGGGGGACCATGCGGTCCACGTACTCCTGCGGCGTGCCGAGGCCGTAGATGCACGAGACGGAGGCGACGACCACGACGTCGCGGCGGGTCAGCAGCGAGTTCGTCGCGGAGTGGCGCAGGCGCTCCACCTCCTCGTTGATCGAGGAGTCCTTCTCGATGTAGGTGTCCGACTGCGGGACGTACGCCTCGGGCTGGTAGTAGTCGTAGTACGAGACGAAGTACTCGACCGCGTTGTTCGGCAGCAGCTCGCGGAACTCGTTGGCCAGCTGGGCGGCCAGCGTCTTGTTCGGTGCCATCACCAGGGTGGGGCGCTGGAGCTTCTCGATCATCCACGCCGTGGTGGCGGACTTTCCGGTGCCGGTCGCGCCGAGCAGGACGACGTCCTTCTCACCTGCGCGGACGCGCTTGTCCAGCTCGGCGATGGCCGCGGGCTGGTCACCGCTGGGCTGGTACGGGCTGACGACCTCGAAGGGCGCCACCGTGCGTTCGATCTTGGATACGGGCCGCATGGAATCCACCGTACGACCCACCACTGACAACCGGGCCCGATCCGCCCTCGGGGCCGCGGGTCACCAGCCCTGCGGGGTGCGCGGGGCCTGCCGGTCCGGGGTGCGGCGCGGGCGCGGGACGGGCCGGCGCTGCGGACGGCCCTCCAGCTCCGCCGCCTCCCGGGCGTCGCGCCAGTCGGGGCGGCCCATGACCATCAGCGGGTCGAACATGACGACCACGCCGGCCAGCAGCAGGAAGCACAGGGGGCCGATCATCATCGGGGCGAGGATCCCGGCGGCCGAGTCCCCTCCGGGGGATCCGGTGGCGGAACCGTGGGTATGGACGCTGACGGCGGCCATGCCCATGTAGTGCATGCCGGAGACGGCGAGCCCCATGACGAGACTCGCGCCGAGGCTCCACAGGATGCCGCGGACCTGGACGGCGGCCCAGAGTGCGGCGGTGGCGGCCACCATGGCGATCACCACGGAGGCGCCCACGAGGAAGGTGTTGTACTCGATCGTCCCGTGAAGCCGCATTCCGGCCATTCCCAGGTAGTGCATCGACGCGACCCCCAGGCCGGTGATCGTGCCTCCTGTGAACAGGGCGGGGCCGGTCGCTCCTCGGTAGCCGACGATGAAGACGCCGATGCCGACCATGACGATGGCGACGCCGAGGCTCGCGAACGTGAGGGCCTTGTCGTAGTGGATCGGCACGTCCTCGACGCTGAAGCCCATCATCGCGATGAAGTGCATCGTCCAGATGCCCGAGCCGATCGCCGCGGAACCGAGCGCGAGCCAGCCGGCCCGCCAGGTGTTGGCGACGAGGAGCGATCTGGTGGTGCATCGAAGGCCGAGAGCGCCTCCGAGGCAGGCCATGAAGTACGCCACCAGTGGCGTGACCAGTCCGTAACTGAAGCCGTCGACCGTCCCCTGCATGTCCCGCAGCCCTTCCGCCCATGCTTTTGCCCGAGATGTCCCGCTCGTTCCTCTGAACTACGGCCATGGGGCGACCGCGATCGAGGCTGAGATTAAAGCTCACACGAGAACGTCCGAACGATTTTCCGGCAAAGAATCCCGGCAGTGGACGCGGGGTCGGTCGCAGTTGGATAACTCCGTTCAACCTCTGACCATCCTTCGCCTGTCTTCCGTTGCCTGAGGACTGTCAGTCTCGTTGCGGTCCGTGACCTCACGACGCACGAGGAGCAGACGTGTACCCACGACGCGCAGCAGCCGCACTGGCCTCGATGACAGGCTCCGTCGTCATCGGTGTCCTGGTCCTGCCCACTGCCTCACAAGCCGCCACCGGACACGACAGGCCCGAGATCGTCGCTCACCGCGGCGCCTCCGCCTACGCCCCCGAGAACACCCTGGCAGCCATCGACAAGGCCGACGACCTCGGCTTCAGCTGGGTCGAGAACGACGTGCAGCGCACCAAGGACGGCGCACTCGTCGTCATCCACGACACGACCCTGGCACGCACCACGAACGCCGAGGAGGTGTTCCCCGACCGCGCCCCGTGGAACGTGGCCGACTTCACCGCCGCGGAGATCGCCAAGCTCGACGCGGGCAGCTGGAAGGGCTCCGAGTTCGCCGGCGCGCGGATCCCGACGCTGCACCAGTACCTGAAGCGGGTCACGCACAACCACCAGAAGCTGCTCATGGAGATCAAGGCACCCGAGCTGTACCCGGGCATCGAGGACCAGATTCTGCGCCAGCTGCGCAGGGACGGCTGGCTGAACCGCTGGCACGTCAAGCACCGCCTGGTCATCCAGAGCTTCAGCGCGGACAGCGTGCGGACCGTGCACGAGCGGCGCCCGGACATCACGACCGGGTTCCTCGGCACGCCCGCCGTCGCCGACCTGCCCGCGTACGCGGCGTTCGCCGACCAGATCAACCCGTCCCACACGACGATCTCCGCGGACTACGTGACCGCCGTCCACGCCCTCAAGGGCCCGCACGGCAAGCCGCTCGACGTCTCCACCTGGACCGTCAACGACACCGCGAACGCCCGGCGCGCGGCCGGGCTCGGCGTCGACGGGATCATCACCAACAACCCGGACGTGGTGCGCGCGGCCCTCGACTGACCCGGGGCCGGGGCGTTGTCAGTGCCGCGCCGTAGCGTGGTCGGCATGGACGCCACTGGGCAGAACGAGCAGGGCACGCCAGCCGCGGCGCGGCGGGTCGTGTGGGCCGTCGTGGGCAGCGGCATCGGGCCGCTGCTGCTCGCCGCGACGGACGAGGGTCTGGTGAACGTGGTCTTCCACGCCACCGACGCGGTGCGGGACGAGGCGCTGGACCGGCTCGGCTCCCGATTCGGGGCCGAGCCGGTCGAGGCGCCGGACTCACCGCTGCTCGCCGAGGCGAGAAGCCAGCTGGCGGACTACTTCGCGGGGCGCCGACGCGACTTCGAGCTGCCGCTCGACTGGTCGCTGATCGCCGGGTTCAACCGCGAGGTGCTGCGCGAGCTGGCGGCCGGGGTGCCCTTCGGGGCGGTCGTGGGGTACGGGGATCTGGC
This sequence comes from Streptomyces sp. YJ-C3, assembly GCF_053891275.1. NCBI lineage: Bacteria > Bacillati > Actinomycetota > Actinomycetes > Kitasatosporales > Streptomycetaceae > Streptomyces > Streptomyces sp. YJ-C3. Next base: position 6,697,687 of record NZ_CM132685.1, read on the forward strand.
CCACCGCGTCGGGCAGCCCGGCGCCGCGCAGGCCGTGGGCGCGGCGATGGGGGCGAATCCGTTGCCGGTGGTGGTGCCGTGCCATCGGGTGGTGGAGCGCGACGGCGGGATCGGCGGGTTCGGGGGCGGGCTCGAGACGAAGCGGCAGTTGCTCGCGCTGGAAGGGGTGTTGCCCGAGCCGCTGTTCTGAGAGGGTCCCGGGGGCCGAGGGGTTCTGCGTCACGTCGGGGTGGGGGTTGTTTCGTTGGGTGCGGGTGGGGAGCGGTTCTGTCGCGTCGAGGGCTCGTCCCCGGACGCCGGGCGGGCGGCCGAGGCCGTGGACGGCGTCGAGGGCGCGCGTGCGCTGCAGCGGCGTACGCAGCGGGTGCTGGTCGCCTCGCAGATACTCGGCGGACTCGGGACGGCCACCGGGATCGCGCTGGCCACCGTGCTCGCCAAGAAGGTCAGCGGGGACGAGGCGCTGTCGGGGCTCGCGTCGACGGCGAGCGTCGCCGGGAGCGCGGTCCTCTCGGTTCCGCTGGCCGCGCTCATGAACGCGCGGGGGCGGCGGGTCGGGCTCGTCCTCGCCTATCTGATCGGCGCCTGCGGTGCCGCGCTGACCGTGGTCGCCGCCAGGGCCGGGAGCTTTCCGCTGCTCCTCGTGGGGCTCGCGGGCTTCGGTGCCGCGTCGTCCGCCAATCTGCAGGCCCGGTACGCGGCCGCCGACCTGGCCGATCCCGGCCGGCGGGCCCGGGCGATCTCGACCGTCGTGTGGGCCACCACCATCGGTGCCGTCCTGGGGCCGAACATAGCGGCGCCGGCGGGCCGCAGCGTCGCCGGGCTCGGCATACCCGAGGAGGCGGGGCCCTTCGTGTGGGCCGCCGGGGTGTTCCTCCTGTCCGCGGCGCTGGTGCACGTCCTGCTGCGGCCCGATCCGCTGCTGACCGCGCGGGCGCTGGCCCCCGCGGAGGAGCAGACGCGCGAGGCGCGCTCGCTGCGCGCGGGGTTCGCCGCCGTGTCCGTGTCGCCGCGCGCCCGGCTCGCGCTGGTGACGGTCGCCGTGTCGCACACCGTGATGGTGTCGGTCATGTCGATGACGCCGGTGGACCTCGAACACCACGGCGCCGCCATCGAGTTGATCGGGCTCGTCATCAGCGGGCACATCGCCGGGATGTACGCGTTCTCCCCGGTGATGGGGCGGCTCGCCGACCGGTTCGGGCGGCCGGCGGTGATCGGGCTCGCGGTCGGGCTGCTCGCGTGCGCGGCGCTGCTCGCCGGGACGGCGGGCGACAGCCATGCGCAGAGCGCCGCGGGACTGTTCGTGCTGGGGCTCGGCTGGTCGGCGGGGCTCGTCGCGGGTTCCGCGCTGCTCACCGACTCCGTGCCCCAGGCCGCGCGGGCCGCCGCGCAGGGCCTGTCCGACCTGACGACGAGCCTGTCGGCGGGCATCGGCAGTGTGACGGCGGGCCTCGTGGTGGCGACGGCGAGCTACGCGTGGCTGAACCTGGCCGCGGCGTGCCTGCTGGTACCGCTCGCCGCCTTCGCCCTGTTCACGCGACGGACCCAGGTGTCCTAGCGGGAGCGGGAGTTCAGCCCGTCGTGAGGTGGTAGGCCTTGCGCAGCGTCTCGTGGACCGTCCATGTCGTGCGGTCGCCCTCGCGGAGCACGGCGGCGGTGCCGGGGCCGAGTTCCAGGACGGCTCCGCCCTCGACCTCGACGGTGGCGCGGCCGCTGACGACCACGAACAGTTCGTCGGCCTCGGTGTCGGTGACGACGCCGGGCGTGATCTGCCAGATACCGCGCACCTGCTTGCCGTCGGCGGACTCCCACAGCACCGCGCCGGTGACGACCGGGTCGCCCGAGACGATCTGCGCGGGGTCGAGCGGCTCCGGCTCCAGCGGGACGTCCGGGACGCGGACGGCGAAGGAAGCGGTCGGCGCGACGGACGGGAAGGCGGCGGACGGGGAAGAAGGCTGATCGTTCGTGGTCATGGGCGGTCACCCTAGACGGCGTGCGCCTCTCCTCTCACTGGACGGCTCGTAGCGTGTGCGGGGCGGCGACTGGACGGCCCGTCGAGGGGAAGACGTTCGACAGACAAGCAAAGCGATGTGGCGACATGTCCCCCAGGAGGCAGAGCATGGAGATCTCCGGCATTCTCAGCGCGATAGTGATCGGCATCATCATCGGCGTGCTCGGCCGTCTGGCGCTGCCCGGCCGCCAGCGCATCGGCATCCTCGCGACGGTCGCCGTCGGCATCGTGGCGGCCCTGCTCGGCTCGGCGATCGCCGCGGGCTTCGACGTCGCCGACACCAAGGGCGTGGACTGGGTCGAGTGGCTGATCCAGATCGGCCTGGCGGCGCTCGGTGTCGCACTCCTCGACCGCGGTTCGCGCCGCCGCTGAGCCAGGCGCCCTTTTCTCCGGACCCGTTCTTCGACAGCCTGGTCCGCCAGGACTCCTCAGAACGCCGATTCGGTAGCAGACTCCGCCGTGCGCACAGCCGGAACATCCGCCGTACGACGAGTCACGGAGCCGAAGGGACGGCGATCAGGCATGAGCGGAAACAGGGCAGTCGCGTACCTCAAGCCGGGGGCGGTGGAGGTCAGGACCATCGACCACCCCACGCTCGAGCTGAAGGACGGTCCGGGGGTGGCGCCCGCGAATGTCGGCCGGACGTGCCGGCACGGCGTCATCCTCAAGGTGCTGGCCACCAACATCTGCGGCAGCGACCAGCACATGGTGCGCGGCCGCACCACCGCGCCCGAGGGCCTGGTCCTCGGCCACGAGATCACCGGCGAGATCGTCGAGAAGGGCCCCGACGTCGAGTTCCTGAACGTCGGGGACGTCGTCTCGGTGCCGTTCAACATCGCGTGCGGACGGTGCCGCAACTGCAAGGAGCGCAAGACCGGCATCTGCCTGAACGTCAACCCCGCACGTCCCGGGGCGGCTTACGGCTATGTCGACATGGGCGGCTGGGTCGGCGGGCAGGCCGAGTACGTCATGGTCCCGTACGCGGACTTCAACGCGCTGCGCTTCCCCGACCCGGAGCAGGCGCGCGAGAAGCTGCTCGATCTGACGATGCTGTCGGACATCTTCCCGACCGGCTTCCACGGGGCGGTGACCGCGGGCGCCGGGGTCGGCTCGACGGTGTACGTCGCCGGGGCCGGGCCCGTCGGGCTCGCGGCGGCCGCCTCCGCGCAGCTGCTGGGCGCGGCCGTGGTGATCGTCGGTGACCTGAACTCCGAACGGCTGGCGCAGGCGCGGAGTTTCGGCTGCGAGACCGTCGATCTGACGCGCGGCACGGTCGAGGAGCAGGTGGCCGGGATCCTCGGCGTTCCCGAGGTGGACGCGGCCGTGGACGCGGTCGGCTTCGAGGCCCGCGCGCACGGCCCGGAGTCCCCCGAGGCCCCCGCGACCGTCCTCAACTCGCTGATGGGCGTCACGGCGGCCGGGGGCGCGCTCGGTATCCCCGGACTGTACGTCACCGACGACCCGGGCGGCATCGACCAGGACGCGCGCACCGGGACGCTGAAGGTGCGGCTCGGGCTCGGCTGGGCGAAGAGTCACCGGCTGACGACCGGGCAGTGCCCCGTCATGAAGTACCACCGGGCTCTGATGATGGCGATCCTGCACGAGCGTGTGCACATCGCCAAGGCCGTCAACGCGACGGTGATCGGGCTGGACGACGCGCCGCGCGGCTACGCCGAGTTCGACCAGGGTGCGAGCCGGAAGTACGTCCTCGATCCGCACGGCGCGCTGAGCGGCGTACGGGCGGTGTGAGATCCGAGGAGCGTCCGCAGGGACGGCCCGGGGGAAGCGGGCTGCACGCGCGCGTGGAGCCCGCTTCCCGTCCGCCGCCCGCCCCCGAGCGGCATGACGTCCCGCACGCCTGTGGCGATGTGTCGAGTCGTCGACGTATCGATGTGTTTGAGGGTGCGGCGCGCCCGCCAGTGATGACAGAGACGGATTCCAACTGGCGGGAGGCGAGCGCGTGTTGGTCGTGTCGGACGAGGTACGGGACGCGGTCGGGGCGGGGCGTCCGGTGGTGGCGCTGGAGTCGACGATCATCGCGCACGGGCTGCCGCGGCCCCGCAATCTGCGGGTCGCCGTGGAGCTGGAGCGGGCCGTACGGGACGAGGGCGCGGTGCCCGCGACGATCGCCGTGCTGGACGGGCGGCCCCATGTCGGCCTGGACAAGCAGCAGTTGGAGCGGATCGCGAGCCGGGACGGGATCCGGAAGCTGAGCCACCGCGATCTGCCGCTGGCCGTCGCGGCCCGCGCGAGCGGTGCGACGACCGTCTCGGCGACGGCGCTGCTCGCGGCGCGCGCCGGCCTCCGCGTCTTCGCGACGGGCGGGCTCGGCGGGGTGCACCGGGGGTGGACGCAGACGCAGGACGAGTCGGCGGATCTGGGACTGCTCGCGCGGACGCGGATCACCGTGGTGTGCGCGGGGGTGAAGTCGATCCTGGACGTGCCCGCCACGTTGCAGCGGCTGGAGACGCTCGGGGTGCCGGTGGTGGGGTTCGGGACCGGCCGTTTCCCCGGCTTCTATCTGGCCGACTCGGGTGAACCGGTGGACTGGACGCTCCGCACGCCGGACGAGGTGGCACAGGTGATGCGGGCGCAGGACGCGCTGGGCGGGGGCGAGTCGGCACTGATCGTCGCCAACCCCGTGCCGGAAGCCGAGCAGCTCGATCCGGCGCTGCACGCGCGCGTGCTGGAGGACGGGCTGCGGGCGTGCGACGAGCGGGGCTTCAGCGGCCAGGCCGTGACGCCGTTCCTGCTGGACTACGTGGCGCGGCACACCGACGGCGCCTCGCTGGAGGCCAACCTGGCGGCCGTGCGCGGGAACGTGCGGCTCGCCGGGCGGATCGCGGGCGCCTGGGCCGGGGCGTGACCCGGGCGGCCGGCGGGGCGCTGCTCGTGGTCGGCGACGTCGTCACGGATGTCGTCGCACGGCATCGCGGGCCCCTGGCCGCGGGGACGGACACGGCGGCCGCGATCCGTACGGTGCCCGGCGGCGCGGGCGCCAACGTGGCCTGCTGGGCGGCACATCGGGGCTGCCGGGACGTGGCCCTGCTCGGGCGGGTCGGGGCGGAGTCGGCGCGGTGGCACGAGGACGCGCTGCTGCGCGCCGGGGTGCGGCCCCGGCTGGTGGTGGACGCGGAGGCGGCGACCGGGGCGGTGATCTGTCTCGTCGACGCGGAGAACGGGGCCGAGCGGACGTTCCTGACGGACAGCGGGGCGAGTCTGCGGATCGGGCCCGGGGACTGGTCGGCCTCATACCTCGACGCCGTCGGCTGGCTGCACCTGTCCGGCTATCTGTTCTTCTCGGCCACGGGGCGGGAGTTGGTGGCGGTCGCGTTGCGCGATGCCCGCGCGCGTGGGGTGCCGGTGAGTGTGGACCCCGCGTCGGCCGGGTTCCTGCGCGGCTTGGGGGCCGGACGGTTTCTGGCTCTGGCCGACGGGGTGGACGTCCTCGTGCCGAGCCGGGACGAGGCCGTGCTGCTCGGCGGGGCGGACGGCGCGAGCGCGAGGGACGAGGTGGAGGACGCGGCGGCGAAGCTGAGCGGGCGGTTTCCGGTGGTGGTCGTGAAGGCCGGGGTGGCCGGCGCTGTCGTGGCGCGGGGCGGCGTGGTGCGGGAGCGGGCCGCGCCGGTCCCGGGTGTGGTGGTGCGGGACTCGACGGGCGCCGGGGACGCGTTCACCGGGGCGCTCGTCGCCGCGCGGCTGCGGGGGGACGCATGGCGGGAGGCCGCGGCGGAGGGGTGCCTGGCCGGAGCGGAGGCTGTGGGATTGGTGGGCGGGCGGCCGGGTGGGGAGACGAGGCGACGGGGTGACGGGGTGACGGGGTCTCGGACGTCTGCGGGCGCTTGAGGCCGAGGTCTCGGGGCCTTCGCCCCGGTCCCCGGTCCCCGGTCCCCGCTCCTCAAGCGCCGGAGGGCTTGATTACGCCTTCCTCCCCCACGCCGAGATCAGCGGTGCGGTCGCGAGGTCCATCGAGCCCTCGGCCACGTTGGCCAGGTGCTGGTCGATGTCCTGGTCGGTGGCGAGGCCCGCCTCGACCAGGGAGCCGCGGATCTGCTGGACGGTCGCTGTCTCCAGGGCCGTGCAGGCGGGGGACGTCAGGGGGAAGTAGGCGTCCGCCTCGACCTGGCGCAGGCCCGCCTCGCGCAGCAGGCGCGGGAGTTTGCGGCCGTACGAGAGGTCGGCGCCGCGTTCCGCGAGCAGGGACCGGAAGCCGTGGCGCAGGCGGTTGGCCAACTCCTGCTCGGGGCCGTGCTCGTCGGGGCAGAGCAGCGGCTGGAGCGCGGGGTCGGCGTCTTCCAGAAGGAGGCGGCCGCCGGGGCGCAGGGCGCGGATCATCGACTGCAACGCCCGCTCCCGGTCCGGGACATGGACCAGGACGAGCCGGGCGTGCACCAGGTCGAAGCCCTCGGCGGGCGGCTCGTCGGCTCCGACGTCGTGCCGCCGCACCTCGACGGGGGTGCGCGGCGCGGCGGTCTGCCAGGACGTGTCGATGTCGGTGGCGAGGACCCGGCCGGTCGGGCCGACCTTCCGTGCCAGCCAGGACACCACCGAGGTGCCGCCGGCGCCGACTTCCCAGCAGCGCCAGCCGGAACCGATGCCGAGCCGCTCGATGTGCCGGAACGTCGTGGGGTCGAACAGGGTCGAGAAGGCGTCGAAGCGCCGCCCCGCCTCGGGCTGCTGGTTGTCGAGGAGGTACGCGTGGCCACCGGATCGCATCATGGGCCGATCATCCCAGCCTCCTCGCCCGATACCGCTTATTTGCCCTGTTTGATGCCTGTACAGGGCCTGCCGTGGTGTCGGTGACGGCTGGCAGACTGGCTGGCCGAGTCGCCCTCGCGGCAGGGCGGTGGCCAGGTACGAGTGGGTACAGGAACGGGCGCAAGGAGCCGAGCATGTCGATGGCGGGCAACCTGCGGAAGGTCAGCGGCCTGCGCGGGGTGGGCGGGCTGCGGAAGGTCGCACGGCTGGCGCGGCGCCGGCCCCGGGTCGATCTGAGCCACCCGGCGCGCTCCCCGCTCGGATCGGCGGTGGTGAACTGCGTGACGTACCGCGACGGGGTGCGCGAGCGGGGCGGCCGCGATCTGGTCGAGGCGGTGCGCGCGGTGCGGAAGTCGGACGACGGGTTCGTCTGGCTCGGTCTGCACGAGCCCTCCGAGCTGGAGTTCGCGGACATCGCCGAGCTGTTCGACCTGCATCCGCTGGCGGTGGAGGACGCGGTCCACGCGCATCAGCGGCCGAAGGTCGAGCGGTACGGGCAGACGCTGTTCGCCGTGCTGAAGACGGTCTGTTACGTCGAGCACGCGGAGCTCACCGCGACCAGCGAGATCGTCGACACCGGCGAGATCATGGTGTTCGTCGGGCGGGAGTTCGTGATCACGGTGCGGCACGGCCGGCACGGTTCGCTCGGGCCGGTGCGGGAGAGCCTGGAGGCGGCTCCGGAGCAGCTCGCCAAGGGGCCGGCCGCGGTGCTGCACGCCATCGCGGACGGTGTGGTCGACGACTATCTGACGGTGATCGACGAGGTGCAGTCGGACATCGACGAGGTCGAGGCGGACGTGTTCGCGCAGAACGGGGCGCGGGCCGATCCGGGCCGCATCTACCAGCTCAAGCGCGAACTGCTGGAACTGAAGCGGGCGGTGGTGCCGCTGGCCCGCCCGATACAGGAGCTGGCGGGCCGCCGGTTCCCCGTCGTGCCGCCCGAGATACAGGCGTACTTCCGTGACGTGTCGGACCATCTGCTGCGCGCGGCGGAGCAGATCGCGGCCTTCGACGAACTGCTGAACTCGATCCTGCAGGCCCATCTCGCGCAGGTGACGGTCGCGCAGAACGAGGACATGCGCAAGATCACGGCGTGGGCGGCGATCGTCGCCGTCCCGACGATGGGCTGCGGGATCTACGGCATGAACTTCGACCACATGCCGGAGCTGCACTGGCGCTACGGCTATCCGCTCATGCTGTCCGTCATCGCCGCGATCTGTGTCGGCGTCTACCGGGGCTTCAAGCGCAACGGCTGGCTCTGAGAGCCTGCGCGTCGGACCGTCAGCCCTTGGCGTAGACGCTCTCCACCCACGACGCGATCTGGTCCTCGGACAGGTGGGTGGCCAGGTCGGCCTCGCTGATCATGCCGACCAGACGCTTGTTCTCGATGACCGGCAGGCGGCGGATCTGGTGGTCCTGCATCTCGTGGAGGACCTCGTCGACGTCGGCGCCCGCGTCGACCCAGCGGGGTGTGCCCTTGGCCATGTCACCCGCGGTGACCTGGGCGGGGTCGTGGCCCATGGCGACGCAGCCGACGACGATGTCGCGGTCGGTGAGGATGCCGCACAGCCGCTCGTTCTCGTCGCTGATGGGCAGCGCGCCGACGTTCAGTTCGCGCATCAGTTGGGCGGCGCGGTCCAGGGTCTCGTGGGCGGGGATCCAGCGCGCACCGGGGTGCATGATGTCCGCGGCGGTGGTCATGGTCGTACCTCCCGGTGCCGGGGTGGGGGTCCGGCGCCGTCCCTCATTCTCGCCGCGCCCGGTACGGGCCGCATGTCATCGCTGTGACCAGGCGGGATGCCGCGGATCGTCGGCGCGTACGACGACGTCGGCGGTGGCGGCCGGGTCGGTCTCGGTGTCGTAGCGGGCGAAGGCCGGCAGGGTCCACCGGGCGTCCTCGGGCGTGCGCCGCCGCAGCGCGCCCGGGGTCAGACTCACGTGGACCGTCAGGTCGAAGGGGAACCAGTGGTTCAGCAGGAAGGGGCCGTGCAGCAACAGCGCTCCGCCGGGCGGGAGTTCGGCGTAGGGGGTGCGGGTGGCGCGGTCGGTGGCCGGGTCCCACAGGTCGGGCAGGACGCGGCCCGTGCCGTCCGGTTCGAGGGGGCCGAACACCTCGCGCCACAGCGCGCCCGTGTCGAACCAGCCGCTGTAGTACGACTCCTCGTCCTCGCGACCGAACTCGTAGCGCAGCGAGGCCGGGCGCAGGAAGCCCTCGGTGCCGATCGCCACGGACGTGCGGCCGCGCACCCGCAGGGCTTCGGCGACGCGGGCTGCGAGGTCGCCGGGGCGGGCGGCCGGTGCCCCGTCGAACGCGACCTTCGGCCAGGGGCCGCCGTCGGCCGGCTTCAGGTCGAGCAGCCGCTCGGCGAGGGCGTCGCCGAGCCGTTCCCAGGTGATCGCTTCGAGTCGCACACGCTCCATGATGCCGCGCGGTGACGGAGCCTCTCCGGCGGGCATGAACCTCGTATGAGCAGCACAGTCCCGGATTCGGCGCGCGGCCCGCTCGTCTTCCGGCCGGTCAGGCGCAGACGGTGCGGCGCCTGCCACGTCGGGCCGCTCGCCCTGCTGGCCCTGGAGGAGGGGCAGCCGCGCTGTCTGGACTGCGCCGACCTGGGGCATCTGGTGTATCTGCCGCGCGGCGACACCGCGTTGACCCGGCGGGCCCGTGAGGAGAGCGGTCTGTCGGCGGTCGTGGTGCGGTTCCACCGGCGGCGCGGGCGGTACGAGCGCCAGGGCGTGCTCGTCGAAGAGGCGGCGCTCGTGCGGGCCGAGGCGCGCTGTCTGGCGGACGCCGAGGCGCGGGCCCGGCGACGGGAGCGGGACGCGGCGCGGCGGGCGGCGCACGACGTGCGGTTCGTGGCGTCGTTCGCGGCGGAGATCCGGCGCCTGTACCCCGGTTGTCCGGCCGAGCGGGCGGCGGCGATCGCCGGGCACGCGGGGTTGCGGGGCAGCGGGCGGGTGGGGCGCAGCGCGGCGGGGCGGGCGCTGTCGGAAGGGGCGGTCGGCGCCGCGGTGCGGGCCGCGGTCCGGCACGTGGACACGCCGTACGACCGGCTGTTGATGGACGGGGTGCCCCGCAGGGAGGCACGGACGCGGGTGACCGGGACCGTCGAGGCCGTGCTGGACGCCTGGCGGGCGGGCCGGGCCGGGAGCGGGCACATGCCCGGAGCATGAGGAAATCGCTGCCCATGACCGGGCGTGTGCGGCATGATCCCTGCACGGACCTAGCGGGTTGGGGTGGGGATGATCGAGGGACCGTATTTCGTGCTCGTGGCGCTCGGGGCGTTGTGGTGCGGGGTGACGGCGGGGGTGTTCGTCGCGTTCTCCACGTTCGTGATGCGCGGCCTCGGGGCGCTGCCTCCCGCGCGCGGGATCGCGGCGATGAACGCGATCAACACGGCGGCGGTGAACCCGGCCTTCATGGTCGTCTTCCTCGGCGCGGCCGTGCTGTGCGCGGTGATCGCTGTCGTCACGTTCGTGCTGTGGCCCGACGAGGGCACCACGGAACTGCTGATCGGCTGCGTCCTGTACCTGGTGGGCGCGTTCGGCGTGACGGTCGTGGCGAACATTCCGCGCAACGAGGCCCTCGCCCGGCTGGCGGGTGACGAGGAGTCCGAGAGCGGCGCCGCGTACTGGCGCACGTACCTGCGCGAGTGGGTCATGTGGAACCACGTCCGGGGCGGTGCCTCGCTCGCCGCGGCGGCGTCGTTCGTGCTGGCCCTGACCTGAGACACGGCCCGCCGGCGCGCACGGCCGGCCGCCGATGCGGACGGCCCGTCCGCTGAGCGCGCACCCCGGGGCCACTCCGACGTATCGTGACGAAAAGAGCCACGTTCGTAGGGAGACGGCCATGGCCGACCCCAAGGGCTTTCTCACCACGCCTCGACAGGAGGCGCCGCGCCGCCCCGTCGGCGAGCGGGTCCGCGACTGGGACGAGGTGTACGTCCCCGGCGGGCTGCTGCCCATCGTCTCCGCGCAGGCCGACCGCTGCATGGACTGCGGGATCCCGTTCTGCCACGAGGCGTGTCCGCTGGGGAATCTGATCCCGGAGTGGAACGAGCTGGTGGCGCGGGACGACTGGCGGGCGGCGAGCGAGCGGCTGCACGCCACGAACAACTTCCCCGAGTTCACCGGGCGGCTGTGCCCCGCGCCCTGCGAGGCGGGGTGTGTGCTGGCGATCAACCAGCCGGCGGTGACGATCAAGAACGTCGAGGTGGCCATCGCCGACCGCGCCTGGCAGGACGGGCTCGTGGCCGCCCGGCCGCCGGACCGGCTGAGCGGGCGGACGGTCGCCGTGGTCGGTTCGGGGCCCGCGGGCCTCGCGGCGGCACAGCAGCTGACCCGGGCCGGGCACACCGTGGCCGTGTACGAACGGGACGACCGGCCGGGCGGGCTGCTGCGCTACGGCATCCCGGCGTTCAAGATGGAGAAGTCCCATCTGGAGCGCAGGCTCGGCCAGTTGCGGCAGGAAGGGGTGCGCTTCCGTACGTCGGTGGAGATCGGCCGGGACATCCCGGCCGCGGAGCTGCGGGCCAGGTACGACGCCGTGGTGCTCGCCACGGGAGCCACCGCATGGCGTGAACTGGACGTGCCGGGCAGGGAGTTGGCCGGAGTGCATCAGGCGATGGAGTATCTGCCGCTGGCCAACCGGGTGTGCGAGGGCGACCTCGACTCGTCACCCCTGAGCGCGGCCGGGCGGCACGTCGTCATCGTCGGCGGCGGCGACACGGGCGCCGACTGTCTGGGGACGGCGGTGCGGGAAGGGGCGCTATCCGTCACGCAGTTGGACATCTACGGCAAGCCCGACGACGTGCGCGACGAGGTGGCCGAGCCCTGGCCGACGTACCCGAAGCTGTACCGGCTCTCGGCCGCGCACGAGGAGGCGGGCGAACTGAGGACGGCACCGGCCGCCGACGCGGACGCCCGGCTCTTCGCGGCGTCCACGCTGCGCTTCACCGGGGACGCGCAGGGGCACGTGCGGGAACTGCACGTGGTCGAGGTGGACGCGGCGCGGCGGCCGCGCGCGGGCACGGACCGGGCGCTGCCCGCCGATCTGGTGCTGCTGGCGCTCGGCTTCCACGGTCCCGAGCGCGGAGCGGGCGGGGTCGTGGACCAGTTGGGGCTCGATGTCACCGCGCGGGGCGGGCTCGCGCGGGACGCCGCCTTCGGCACCGGGGTGCCGGGGGTGTTCGTCGCCGGGGACGCCGGGCGGGGGCAGTCGCTCGTGGTGTGGGCGATCGCGGAGGGGCGGGCCGCCGCGGCGGCCGTGGACCGGTGGCTGACGGGGGCCACGCGGCTCCCGGCGCCGATCGCGGCGCACGACCGCCCCATGACCACGTGAGCCCCCGTCTCCCCCGCCCCGCTGCCGCCGGGCTCAGCGCTCGTCGGTGCCCGCCCGCTTCGCCGTCGCCAGGGCCACCCTGTTCCAGGTGTTGATGGTGCAGATCAGGGCGATGACCTGGGCGAGTTCGGCCTCGTCGAAGTGGGCCGCGGCCTCCGCGTAGACGGCGTCGGGGACCCCGGCGTCGGCCACTTCGGTCACGGCCTCGGTGAGTGCCAGCGCCGCCTGCTCCTTCGGCGTGAAGAAATGCCGCGCCTCGCGCCACACCGCGACCAGGTGCAGCCGGTCCTCGCTCTCGCCGGCCTTGCGGGCGTCGTTCGTGTGCATGTGGAGGCAGTACGCGCAGTTGTTGATCAGCGAGGAACGGATCTGGATCAGTTCCACCAGGGCCGGGTCGAGACCCGCGCGGGCGGCGGCGTCGAAGCCGATGAGGGCGCGGAACGCCTTGGGGGCGGACTTGGCGAAGTCGGTCCGCACGACCGCCGCGACCTGCGTGTCCGTCGTCGTGTTGCTCGTCGTGTTCGTCGTCATGACAGGAAATCTACGGCCCCGAGAGACCCGCTGTAGGGTGCATTTCCATGGCGGAATCGTGGGTCAATTCGGCGGAGCGGATCGGGGTCGATCTGCATCTGGAGCTGTCCGGGTCGGGCAGCCGGCGGGGCGCGCTCGCCGCCGCGCTGCGCGACGCCGTCCGGTCCGGTCGGCTCTCCCCCGGCACCCGGCTGCCGCCGTACCGGGCGCTCGCCGCCGACCTGGGCGTCGCCCGGAACACCGTCGCCGACGCCTACGCCGAACTCGTCGCCGAGGGCTGGCTCACCGCCCGGCAGGGGTCGGGGACCCGGGTCGCGGAGCGGGCGAAGCCGCCGGGCCGGCCGGAGCGGGTGCCGAAGGCGGTGCCGCGGCGCCGGGAGGGCCCGGCGCACGATCTGCGGCAGGGCACGCCGGACGCCTCGGCGTTCCCGCGGGCGGCGTGGGCGACGGCGTACCGGCGCGCCCTGACCGACGCGCCGGCCGCGGCGTTCGGGCCCGGCGACCCCCAGGGCCGCGTCGAGCTGCGCACCGCGCTCGCGGAGTATCTGGCGCGGGCGCGCGGGGTGCGCGCCGAGCCCGAACGCATCGTGATCTGCTCGGGGTTCGCCCATGCGCTGCGGCTGCTGTACGGGGAGCGGGTGCTGCGGGGCCCGTTGGCCGTGGAGTCGTACGGGCTCGGGTTCCACCGGTCGCTGCTGGACCGCGCGGGGGTGCGGACCCTGCCGCTGACGCTCGATCAGGACGGTGCCCGCATCGATGAGTTGACCGGCATGAGCCGGGTGCGCGGGGTGCTGCTGACGCCCGCGCACCAGTTCCCGACGGGCGGTCCGCTGCATCCGGAGCGGCGGGCGGCCGTCGTGGACTGGGCGCGGACGCACGGCGGTGTGGTCGTGGAGGACGACTACGACGGGGAGTTCCGCTACGACCGCAAGCCGGTCGGGGCGGTGCAGGGGCTGGATCCGGAGCGGGTCGTGTACGTGGGCTCCGTGAGCAAGAGCCTGTCCCCCGCGCTGCGGCTGGGGTGGATGGTGCTGCCCCGGCATCTGGTGGGCGGCGTGCTGGCGGCCAAGGGCGAGCGGGAGGCGTGGGCGGGCGTCCTCGACCAGTTGGCGCTCGCCGAGTTCCTGCGCTCGGGGGCGTACGACCGGCACGTACGGAGGATGCGCCAGCGCTACCGGCTCCGCCGGGACCGTCTGGTGGGCGCGCTGGCCGAGCGGGCGCCGCACATCGAGGTGACCGGGATCGCGGCGGGTCTGCACGCGGTGCTGCGGCTGCCCGCGGGCAGTGAGCGGGCGGTGCTGAAGGCCGCGGCCTGGCGGGGGATCGCACTGGAGGGCCTGGCGGAGTTCCGGCATCCGCAGGCGTCGCAGCCTGCGGTGGACGGACTGGTCGTGGGATACGCGGCGGCTGCCGAGCGGGCCTACGGGGCGGCGGTCGACGCGTTGTGCGCGGTGCTCTGACGGGGGTGGCCCGCGGCGCCCCATTCGGGGCGCTCCCCCGCCGTCAGGATCCTGCTGCCACAAGCGGTGTCACCAGAGGTGTCACGACTGGTGTCACGACTGGTGTCACGAGAGGTCTCACGAGAGGAGGAAGTCCGCGGCCCCCGCCTTCGCTCCCTCGATGAACGCGTTGATCTCGGCCGGGGTGTAGATCAGGGCGGGCCCGTCCGGGTCCGAGGACTGACGCACGGCGACCCGGCCGTCGGCCAGCTTCATGGCTTCGAGGCAGTTGCCTCCGTTGCCGCCGCTCCACGGCTTGTGCCAGCCCTCGGTGCCGAGTTCACGCGCGGGCATGCCGTTGTAGATCGGCTCGCCGTCGACGCCTCGTATCCGGTCCTTGATCCGGTCCATTCACAGCTCCTTGCGGAGATCGCGGAGGATCTCCTTTGTGCGTTGTGCCGTCGCGGCATGCGCCGCCATGCGGTCCATGACCTCCAGGTGAGTGGCCACCTCGGGTCGCGCGTCCAGGTAGACCGCGCCGGTCAGGTACTCGCTGTACACCATGTCCGGCAGTTCTGACATGGCAAATCGGAACAGGACGAAGGGGCCGTAGGTGCCCGGGTGCGGGCCCCTCGCGAACTCCGCGACCTGAAGCGTCACGTTCGGCTGCTCCATCGCTTCGAGCAGCCGGTCGATCTGGCCGCGCATCACGTCCGGGTCGCCGACGGGACGGCGCAGGGCGGTCTCGTCCATGACCACCCACAGACGGGGCGCGTCCTCACGGGTGAGCAGATTCTGGCGTTGCATGCGCAGGGCGACGTGCCGTTCGACGACCTCGGGGTCGTCGGCGAGCTCACGGCCTATGGCCCCGGATCGGAGCACCCCGCGCGCGTAGTCCTCGGTCTGCAGCAGGCCCGGCACGAAGTGCGGCTCGTACGACCTGATGAGGGCGGCCGCGCCCTCCAGGCTCACGTACATCGAGAACCAGCCGGGCAGGATGTCGTGGAACCGCTGCCACCAGCCCGGCTTGTTCGCGTCCTCCGCGAGCTGCACGAACGCGTCGGACTCGTCCCCGGCGACACCGTAGGACTTCAGGAGGAGCTGGAGGTACGGGATCTTGAGCGCGACCTCCGCGGTCTCCATGCGGCGGATCGTCGCGGCGGTCACGCGGAGTACTCGCGCGGCCTCCTCGCGCTTGAGTCCGGCGCTCTCGCGGAGGTCCTGGAGGCGCCGGCCCAGGACGACCTGGCCGACCGTCGGCGCGGACCGCGGTTCGCTCACGCCCCTTACCTCCCAGTAGTTCACGTGTCTGGATCCAGCCGCGGAAGAAGGTCCGGAGAGGGTGGTTCACCGGCCGTTTCCCCGCGGTTCGCCCCCAATGGGCGCCGCGCGACGAGCTGTTGCGAGCAGTGTGCCATGCCCGCTCCGCGCGGCACACTGCACTCTGCACTTTTCAGAGTGGCTCTTGCCAAGTGTTCACGACGGGGAGATAGTGGCAAGCGTGACTCCGTCCGCGCCCTTAGGAACAGAAGTCGGCGAAGCTACGCTCAGTGACCGTTCGGCCACCCCGGTGGGGTCCGCGGTGCGGCGCAGCAGCTTCGAACTGGCTCCCCACCCGGGCTCCGCCGCACAGGCCCGGCGCATGACGCGCACCCATCTCAGCCGATGGGGAGCGTGCGAGGACACCTGTGACGCGGCCGCCCTCGTCGTGTCCGAGCTGGTCACGAACGCGATCGTGCACACGGCCAGCCGCCGCATCCACTGCGAGCTGCGCGAACTGCGCGACGACGCGGGTGAGCGGGTGCGGATAGCGGTGCGCGACGAAGGCTGCATCTCTGGTGACACCCGCCCCGCGGGCCGGATCGCGCCCGAGGAGGAGCACGGCAGGGGGCTCCTTCTGGTGGCCGCCGTGTCCACCGCGTGGGGCGCCCAGGAGACCGGGCCCGGACTGCTCGTCTGGGCGGAGCTGCCGCGGGACGCCGAGGCGGTGACGGGTCCCGGGCCCGTGCCGGTCCCCGACGGCACCGGCTGGGCCTGGTGAGCGACGCCCGCCCCGACCAGGCGGACGAAGAACGACGATCGTGCTGAACGGGAACGGATGGGCGTGGTGACGACGCGGACGATGCAGTTGGACTCCCTGGTCGGACTCGCCCGGCGGCGACGCGCCCCGCACCCGGCCGAACCGGTGCGCCTGAGCGTGCCGGACGGCATGACCGCGCCGCTGGGCTGCGACGCGGTGGCGGTCCCCGAGGTCTTCGCCCGCGCGATGACGCGCCGGCTGCCGCGGATGGGCTGCGTGTACGCGGACGGGGCGCACTGGTGGTGGCTCGTGCCGTCGGACTCGGACGTGGCGCTTGAGTGGCCGGCGCCCGCGCGCTACACCACCGGGATCGTGGTGCCCGACGCCCGGCAGGCCCCCGACCTCATCCACTGCCCGGACGGCAAGGTGCCGTACACCCCGCCCATTCCGCTGTACCTGGCGCTGTGCCGGGTGACCGGGACGACTCCGGCGTGGTCCCGGTCGGTGGGCGCTCCCTGACCCAGGGGCCCCACGCCTTTCCTCACCACCCCTCGCCGGGGACGCCGCCGGTGGCCGGAAGTGTCCGGAGCGTACCGGTCGTGGAACAACTCCCTTGCCAGTGCGGGCACTTCGGGCCCTTCTTGTACTCGGCACATGGCACTGCGGGGTGAGGCACCCGGCATCGCTTGCCCGGGGCCGCGACGGGGACGGGGTGGTTCGATGAGCACGACCGCATCGGCGGGCAGGGCGGACGGTGCCGAGCCCGACGAACCGGTGACCTCGGAGTCGGAGGCGCTCCTGTTCGGCGGTCCGCTGCGCTACGACATCGGCTGGTCGGCGCACGAGGACGCCTTTCTCCAGCTGAACTTCCGGGCGATGCTGACGCGGCTGCCCGCGCTGCTCGCGTCCAGTTTCCGGCTGGCGCGGGACGCGGACCGGCGCGCGGCGGGCGTCGTGCTGGCCGCGGAGTCGGGCCGCGGGATCGCGCAGGCGGTGAGCCTGCTCGCGGTGAACAGCGTGCTGGCGCGGCTCTTCGCGGGCGGCCCGATGGCGGACCGGCTGCGCGGCGCGGCGCCCGCGCTGATCGCCATGGCGGCCGTACTGCTGGTGGCGGCGCTGCTGCGCGCCGCGTCGACGTACGCGACGGGCCGTCTGGAGCCGAAGGTCGAACGCCTGGCCACGGAGCGGTACTTGGAGCGTGCGGCGGCCGTGGAGCTGGCGGCGATCGAGGACGACGCGTTCCACAAGCTGCTCGACACCGCGCAGTACGGGGCGTCGTCGGCGCGCCGGATGATCTCCATCGCGACCCGCGTGGTGAACGCGCTGATCTCACTGATCGCGGCGGCGAGCGTCCTGACGGTGCTGCATCCGGTGCTGCTGCCGCTCCTCGTGACGATGACGCTGCCGAGCGCGTGGAGCGCCCTGACGATCGCGCGGCGCCGCTACCGCTCGTTCCACGTGTGGGTGCAGCACGCGCGGGCGGGCCGGCTGATCAGCAGCCTGCTCATCGACACGGCGGCGGCGCCGGAGATCCGGGTGCACGGGGTGGGTCCGTTCCTGCTGCGCCACTTCCGCTCGATGTCGGAAACGCAGGAGGCGGAACAGGCGCGGCTCGCCCGGCTCGCGGCGCGTACCGGGCTGGTCGCGGCGGCCTGGACGGGCCTCGCGACGACGGCGACGTACGCGACGCTCGGTCTGCTCCTGCTGACCGGTGCGATGGCGCTGTCGGTGGCGGGAACGGCGGTGATCGCGATCCGTACCGGTTCGCAGAGCCTGGACACGCTCGTCCTGGAGATCAACTCCCTGCACGAGGACGCCCTGTTCGTCGGTGACCTGGAGCGGCTGTACGTGGAGGCGGCCCGCCGGGCGATCCCGCGCGGCGGCTGTCAGCTTCCGGCGGAGCCGGCGGAGATCAGGTTCGAGAACGTGACCTTCGCCTATCCCGGCAGCGCGGCCCGCCCCGCCCTCGACGACGTGACGCTGTCGGTGCCGACGGGCCGCATCGTCGCGCTCGTCGGGGAGAACGGCTCCGGCAAGACGACCCTGGTGAAGCTGCTCGCCGGGCTCTACACCCCGCAGAGCGGCCGGATCCGGTGGGACGGGGTCGACGCGGCGGACGCGGACCGGGTCCAGCTCGCCGAGCGCGTCGCGATGGTGGCGCAGGACTTCAAGCGCTGGCCGTTCACCGCGCGCGTCAACGTCGGCATCGGCCGCGCGTCGTACGAGCCGACCGAGGAGCGGGTCGGCGACGCCGTGGCGCAGGCGGGCGCGGGTGAGGTCGTACGGGACCTGCCGCGCGGCATCGACACCCTCCTCGCGCGTGCGTTCAGCGGCGGGCACGAGCTGTCGGGCGGGCAGTGGCAGCGGCTCGGCATCGCGCGGGCCGCGTTCCGCAAGGGCCGGATCCTCATCGTCGACGAGCCGACGGCCGCGCTGGACGCGCGGGCCGAGCTGGAGGTCTTCGAGAAGATCAGGGCGCTGGCGGGCACGGGCCAGACGGTCATCCTGATCACGCACCGCCTCGCGTCCGTCCGCCACGCCGACCTGGTCCACGTCCTGGAGCAGGGCCGTCTGGTCGAATCGGGCTCGCCCGACGAGCTGTTGGCGGCGGGCGGGGTCTACGCCGAGCTGTACCGGCTCCAGGCGGACCAGTTCACGCGACGGGCTCCGGGGCCGCCTCCCGCACGATCACCAGAAACGCATCCGTCGCCAAGTCCATGACCACCTCGGCCGGCTGGCCCTCCAGGCGGCGCAGGCGCGCGAACTCCTCCGCGGGCCAGGAGCCGCGGGGCCCGCCGGCCGGGAAGCGTCGCAGTACCACTCGTCCGTTGATCATCGTTCGTCCCTGCCCCCGTGATCGTGCCGAAAGTACCGGCGCCGGTCCGTCCCGGCGCCTTATGAGGGAGAACGCTGACAGGGGGCGTAAGGACTCGCAACGTGACGATAATGACACCGAGTTGGGACGCGTTCCGCTCGGGAGGCAGAGGGTGGGACGGGAGGGGCGGGGACGGGCTCGCGGTGTCCGCTCAGTCGAGGTACTCGTCGTGGTACCGGATCCGCGCGCTGCCCGCGGGCGCGCCGAGGGCCGAGGCGCGGCCCTGTGGCTGTTCCCATTCCTCCTGCCGGCCGAGCGCGGTGAGGTCGAGGAGGTTGGTGGTGAACCCGATGTTGTCGAGGCCGCGGTCGAACGCCGAGTAGGTATGGAAGATCCGCTCGCCGTCGCGCAGGAAGCAGCTGAGCGCGGGCCGCTCCTGGAGGCCGTCGTCGGTCTCGACCGTGGCGCCGAAGTCCTGGTTGAAGTCGCTGAGGTTCGACGAGTACCAGGGCGTCGTCCAGCCCATCCGGGCCTTGAACGGGAGGATCTTGGTGAAGGGCGCGCGGGAGACCGCCGCGAAGGCCGTGCCGCGGGCGCGCAGGTGGGCCAGGTGCCCGATCTGGTCGAGGAACCCCGAGCAGCTGCGGCAGCCCGCGTCCCACTCGGGCGCGAACATGAAGTGGTAGACCACGAGTTGGGAGCGCCCCTCGAAGAGGTCGAACAGTTCGGCCTTGCCGTCGGCGCCCTCGAGGACGTACGGCTTGTCCATCTCGACCATGGGCAGCTCGCGCCGCCGGGTGTTCAACGCGTCGCGCGCCCGGGTCGCCGTCTTCTCCAGGGCGAGCAGCTCCTCGCGGGCCGCGCGCCACTCCTCGCGGGTGACCACCTTCGGCAGCCCCATGGTTCCTCCTCGGGTCGGGGTCTCTCGAAGGGGTGACCGCGGGTGTCGGCGGAACTCATCGGCTCCGGGGAAACTTTCTCGCGCGCCGTCTCAGGTGTCGTACTCCTGGATGCGCCGGCCGTGTCCGCGCTCGACGAGCGCGGGCAGCAGTTCACTCAACTCCCGTGCCACGGAAGGCACATCGATCGTGGTCAGGCGCCCGTCGCGCATCAGGACCCGGCCGTCGACGATGGTGGTGCGCACGTCGCCGGAGCGGGCACTGTGCACGAGGGTCGCGGCGAGATCGTGCACGGGCTGCGTGTGCGGGCCGCTCAGGTCGACGAGGACGAGGTCGGCGCGGCGGCCCGGCGCGAGGGAGCCGATGCTCGCGCCGAGGCCGATCGCGCGGGCGCTGTCGAGGGTGGCGTGACGCAGCGCCTGACGGGCGGTCAGCCAGCGCGGGTCGCGCTCGGTCCGCTTCTGCACGAGGGCGGTGAGCGTCATCGCCTCCCAGACGTCGAGGGTGTTGTTGGAGGCGGCGCCGTCGGTGGCGAGGCCGACGTGCGCACCGGCCTCGACGAGTGCGCGGACCGGTGTCGTGTCCCAGCCGAACTTCAGGTAGCCGCGGGGTGCGCTGGCCACGCCGACGCGTCCGGTGGCGGACCGCAATGCGGGCAGGTCGCGGTCCAGGATGCCGGTGCCGTGGGCGATGAGGACATCGACGTCGAGCAGGCCGGTGTCCTTGAGAATGTCGATGGGGGTGCGGCCGTGGCGGTCGAGGCTGGTGTCGGTCTGGGCGCGGTTCTCGGCGGCGTGCAGATGCACCAACAGGCCGTGTTCGTGCGCGAGTTCAGCGGTGGCGGCGAGGTCGGCCTCGTCGACGGTGTACGGGGCGTGGGGCGCGAGGGAGGTGGTGATGCGGCCGTCGGCACCGCCTCGGTGGCGCAGGGCGAAGTCGAGGGAGCGTTCCCGCCCCTCGGGCCCCTGGGAGGAGAAGAAGGCCTCGCCGAGATTGGCGCGCAGTCCGGTTCCGGCGACGACCTCGGCGATGGTGTCCATGGCGAAGTAGTGGTCGGCGAAGCAGGTGACGCCGCCGCCGATCAGCTCGGCGCAGGCGAGCCGGGCGCCGAGTTCCACGACGCGCGGGGTGAGGTTCGACTCGATGGGCCAGATCCAGTCGTTGAACCACTCCTGCTCGGGCAGGTCCTCCACGAGTCCGCGCAGGGCCACCATCGGGCTGTGCGTATGGCAGTTGACGAGTCCGGGCAGGGCGACGAGTCCGCGGGCGTCGATCCGTTCGGCGCTCTCCAGGCCGGCCACGGCGGCGCTGTCGGTGACGTCGACGACGACTCCGTCCCGTACGACGAGAGCGGTGTCGGGCCTGAAGTGGATCCCTTCGGCGGCGAGTTGGGGATCGGGTTCGTCCGGGTCGGCGTGCAGCAGGGCGGTGCATCCGGTGACGATCAGGTCGGCGGTGGGGGCGGTGGCGGCGTCCATGGGGGCACGGTAGCGAGCGGCGGGGTCCGCGCGGCCCGCCGTGGCCTGTTCGCTGAGTAGGCACTGTTGTCCGCTGAGCCGTACGCCATCACAATGCTCATGCCAAGCACGGGCGTGCGCCCTTCATGACGCACGCCCGTCCCCCCACACGGTGCACCACTCTCAGCACGGGAGAGGAACCCCCCACATGAAGAAGTCTCTCGTCGGCGCGTTCTCCGCCGCTCTGCTCCTGGGAACGGCGGCGGTCCCCGCCACGGCACTTGACGCGTCCGGCGCGTCGGCGGCGCCCAGAGCCAAGGCCGTGGACTTCGCCGGAACGGTCGCGCTCAGCAACTGTTCCGGTTCCGTCGTCCGCGTACCGGACTCCCAGCCGACGGACCCGGCCCTGGTCCTGTCCAACGGCCACTGCCTGGAGTCCGGCTTCCCCGGTCCCGGCGAGGTCGTCGTCGACCAGCCCTCGTCGCGCACCTTCACCCTGCTCGACTCCTCGGCCGGCGATGTCGCGACGCTGCGGGCGAGCAAGATCGCGTACGGCACGATGACGGACACCGACGTCTCGCTCTACGAACTCACCAGCACCTACGAGCAGATCGAGAGCTCGTACGGCATCAAGGCCCTGGAACTGTCGGCGGACCACCCGACCCAGGGCACGGCGATCAGCGTGGTCTCCGGCTACTGGAAGAAGACGTACAACTGCTCGGTCGACGGCTTCGCCTACAACCTCAAGGAGGGCGAGTGGACCTGGAAGGACTCGGTCCGCTACACCTCCGACTGCCAGACGATCGGCGGCACGTCCGGCTCCCCGGTGCTCGACCGGGCGACCGGGAAGGTCGTCGCGGTCAACAACACCGGTAACGAGGACGGGGGGCGCTGCACGGACAACAATCCGTGCGAGGTGGACGAGAGCGGCAACGTGACGGTGCGCGAGGGCATCAACTACGCGCAGCAGACGTACGGGATCGTGCCGTGCGTCGGCACCGGCAACAAGATCGACCTGTCGGCACCGGGGTGTGCACTGCCCAA
This sequence comes from Streptomyces sp. YJ-C3, assembly GCF_053891275.1. Lineage (NCBI taxonomy): Bacteria > Bacillati > Actinomycetota > Actinomycetes > Kitasatosporales > Streptomycetaceae > Streptomyces > Streptomyces sp. YJ-C3. The sequence goes on from NZ_CM132685.1 coordinate 6,719,999, forward strand.
GCCGTGACGCTCCGGGGCGCAGGTGGTCCGCCTGCGCCCCGCCAGGGGCGCGGCACGGCGCCGAGCCGCTCGGCACCGCCGACCCGGCCCCCGCGAAGCGCTACGCCGCGAGCTCCGCCAGCAGCACCTCGATCCGCTCGGCGTCCCGCACAGGCACCCGCCCCGTGTCATCGACCTGCACCGCACACGCGGTGGTCGCGTCGACGAGCCGTTCCAGCACCACCGTGACCCGGCGCGATCCGTGCGAGTGCCGGGCCAGGAAGGGCAGTTCGGCGGCGGCCAGCTCGACGGCCGCCCTCGCCTCGGCCAGCGTCCGGTAGGCCTCCCGCCGCAGCGCCCAGCGGCCGGCCCGGTCCTCGTCACCGCTCAGCACGTGCCGTACGTACGACTGGGCGGCCTCGCGCGCGACGGCGATCCGCACCCGTACCCCGCCGCCCCGGTGCGCGCCGGGCCACGGCAGATGCCCGGCGATCAGCACGATGGCGCAGGCGAGCAGCGTCTCGGTGATCCGGCTCCAGGAGGCCCCCGGCTCACCGCCGGCCATCACGAGGGACAGGACGAGCACGGTGACGACGGCGGTCTGCGCGGCGAAGTGCCGGGTGGCGACGGGGATCAGCGCCCCGCACACGCCCACCAGCGCGACCAGTCCGAGAGGGCGCGGCAGGAGGGCGGCGAGCCCGGCGAACAGCAGCGCTCCGGCGACCGTCCCGGCGGCCCGGCAGAGCACGCGCGAGACCAGCGGCCCGAGATCGGGCTTGACGAGGAAGACGGCGGTGGCGGGCAGCCAGTACCAGTGCACCGGCTGCAGGGCCTGGGCGACGGCCGCGCCGGCCCCGAAGGAGAGCCCGACGCGCAGGCCGTACTCCCGCCCGGCGGGCCCAGCCGCCCGGCGCACGGCGGCGGTCGGCGAGACGCGGCGACGCACGGCGCCCTCGCTCCCGCTCCCCCGGTCGAACGCCTCGGCGGCCCGCAGCAGCGCCTCGTCCAGCGCCCGCAGTCCGGCATCGGAGCGGGCGGGCGCGGGCAGCGCACCGACCGGCGCACCGGTCCGCACGGCGGCGGCGAGCCGCAGCGGCCCCTCGGCGGCGCGGTCCGGCACGGGCTCCCCGGTCCAGGCCAGCGCGGTGGCGGCCTCGGCGAGCGGCAGCGCGGCGCCGAACTGCGCCCGCAGCCGCCGCGTCGCGGCCCCGCCCCCGCGCAGGGCGTCCTGCGCCTGGTCGAGCGCGGCGGTCAGGGCGGCGCGGCGGGCGCGGGCGTCCGGCCCGCCGGCGGCGCCGAGCAGCGCGGCGACGGCGTCGTACACCCCGGCGACGGCGGCGCGCTCCCCGTCGTACAGATAGCCGAGCCCCTTCGTGCGCACCGGCGACGGCAGTGCGACCCGCAGTGTCACCAGCCACCCGGCGCCGCCGGCGAACAGCAGCGCCCGCTGCCATCCGGCCTCCGGCAGCGGCATCCCCGCCCCCACGGCGACGGTCACGAGCAACTGCGTCCCGGCGGCCGAGGCGACGGGCCCGACGGCGCTGAACGCCCCGCCGATCAGGCCGAGTCCGGCGAAGGCGGCGACGATGACGAGGCCGCTCCCGGCGAACCCCGCGAGTGCACTGCCGATGAGCATGCCCAGGGCACCGGCGAGCGCGGGCCCGCCCAGCCTCGATACGGCGGCGAGCCGGGTCCCGGGCCGGTCGTTGACCCCGGCGAGCATGGCGCCGAGGGCGAGCAGCACCCCGCTGGACGGCCGCCCGGCGAGCACGCCGGTCAGGAGCAGCGGCCCGGCGGCGAGCGCCCCGCGCACGACGGCGGGCCACGGCACGGGGGCACGCTGGGCGCGGAGGGCGTGGGCGAGCCACGGAGGGAGGGAGTACGGGGGCTGCGGGCGAACCATGGTGAAGCGCAGGCTCCTGTCGTGGGAGGACGCGGTGGCGCCGGACGACATCGGCCAGCCGGTAACTGGTCCCTCCACCGTAAGGGACGTTGTGGAAGGGGAGGGAACGCCCGCATTTCCGCAATGTGACACTTGGCCCATGCCCTCCGACGAGAACGCCCGGCGCCGGTCCGCGGACGCGGGCTGGCCGGACGCCCCGGGCGACACGGCCCTGACGATCCATGTCCCCGAGGCGGACCCGCTGGTCCGCACTCCGGCGCGGGCGCACGTGACCGTCCTGTACCCCTTCCTGCCGCGGGAGCGTCTGGACGCGGCGACGGAGGCGGAACTGCGGGCGGTCATCGCGGCGGCGTCCCCGTTCACCCTCGCGTTCCGGGAGCTCCGTCGCTGGCCGGGGGTCCTCTATCTGCACCCGTCCCCCGCCGACCCGGTCCGCGCCTTGACGAAGGCGCTGCGGGAGCGCTGGCCTCAGGCGGTCCCGTACCGCGGCGTCTTCGGCGGCGAGGGCCTGGATCCCCATCTGACGCTCGCCGCCGGCGAGGGCACGGACGATCTCCCGGACACGGACTTCACCCCGCGCCTGCCCGTCCGCTCCGAGATCCGCGCGGTCCGCCTGATCGTGACGGACGGCCCGGGCACGGGCTGGCGCGATGTCGCCGACTATCCCTTGCTGGGCGCGGGCCGCTCCGCTTCCTGACGGGCGGCGCTCACCGCGGCTTCCAGCAACTCCTGTGCCTGGTCGACGAGTTCACCGAGCCCGAGCGAACGGTCTGCCAGCAGGGCGTCGATCCCGCGCAGTCCGGCGCGCTCCAGCAGCCGCTTCTCGTTGGTCACCCACTGCCCGCGGGCGGCGAGCACGGCGTGTCCGGCCTGCATGGCGGCGACGGCGACGGCCCCCACGACCTCGGTGCGGCCACCCAGCGGCACGTTCCCCGCGCGGGCGTAGTGCAGGGTGAGTCCGGCCCTCCCCCACCACTGCTCGGCGGCGGACGTGCGCAGGGCGGCGGGGTATCTGTCGGGCCGGGGCGCCTCCCCTCGCAGGACGCGGTTGACGGCGAGTTCGGCGACGACGAGATAGGAGGGGATGCCGGCGAGATGGAAGAGCAGGGGTTCGACGCGGAACCGCCCGGCGACGGCCTCCGCGAGCTCGTGCTCGACGCTGTCGAGATCCCGGTAGTGGACATCGACGCGCCGTCCGTCGACGACCAGCCATCCGCCCCCGTTGAAGACGCCCCCGCCCCAGCCGCCGATCTCGGTGACCTCGCCCTCCCATCCGATCTCCCGCAGATGGCGCGGCGCGAACAGCCCCTCGCCGCCCCGGTAGTAGACGGCGGTGTCCCAGTCGCTCGCCTCGCTGTGCGTGCCCTGCGCCCGCGACCCGCCGAGCGAGACGGCGCGGACGCCGGGGAGGGCGGCCAGGCGGTCGGCGAGGTGGTCGAGGAAGGCGGTGTCGGTGAGTTCGGGCATGGCGGCCACCGTAGTCACTTCACGCCCGGCTCTCCTGTCGATTGTTCCGCGCCCGAGCCCGCCCGCCACGCCGAGCAGCTACCCCTTCGCGTTCCGCGCCAGCTCCAGCGCCCGCGCCGCGAACCACTGCCCCGCTCCCGGCCCGCCCCGGCACGTCCCGTCCGACTCTCCCGGGCGTTTCACCCACAGGTACGCGTCCAGCGCCGCGTCCCCCGTGGCGGTCGTCGGCGGGACGCCGAGGGCACGGCCCGGTGGATTGCACCAGGCGTCGGCGCCCGCGTAGGGGCCGTTGCCGTTGCGGCTGGTGTCGATCACGAAGTGCTTGTCGCCGCCCAGGGCGGCGATCAGGCGGTGCCCGTACGCCGACGTCTCCTTGTTCGTGCGGTAGTTGGAGACGTTCAGGGCCACCCCGGCCGCCCGGCCGACGCCCGCCGCCCGCAGCGGGGCGACCAGGCGCTGTACGTCCGGGATCCAGCTCGCGTTGCCCGCGTCCAGGTAGACGCGGGTGTTCGGGCGGGCGGCGATGCGCTGGACCGCGTACGCGAGCAGGGCGTACCGCTCCTTGGCGTTCGCGCCGGCGCAGCCCGCCACCGTCGACGCCACCGCGTCCGGTTCCACGATGACGTACGCGCCGCGGGAGCCCAGGCCCGCGGCGAAGGAGTCGACGTAGGCGCGGTAGGCCGCCGCGTCGCCCGCGCCGCCGGCCGAGTGCAGACCGCAGTCGCGGTGCGGGATGTGGTAGGTGACGAGCACCGTGGTGCGGTGGGCGCGCGCCGCCGCCGTGGTGACCGCGCGGACGGTGGGGCCGGGGTTGGGGTCGTTCAGCCAGGTCGCCTGGGGGCGGGTGGCGATGCGGTCGACGAGCCGGGCGTCCGCCCAGCGGTGCTGCGCGCGGAGCGCCGCCGACTGGCGCGCCGCCGTCGTGTTCGGGTCCACCCAGAAGGACGTGGTGGGCCCGGACCCGGACGGTGCGAGCGTCAGGAACGCCGCCAGCAGGGCGCCCAGGACGGGGCGTGGGGACAAGGACATGCCCGGATGATGCGGGGTGCTCCCGCGCGCGGGAGCGGTGACCGGTCGGGGTTACCCGGGGGTGCACTCGTTCGGCCCCGCCGCGGCGGCCGCGCGTTCCCCGCGGCAGATCAGTCCGTACAGCCCCGCCGCCCCGGCCGTCCCGATGAACCACGAGTACGCGGCCACGGAATCGAAGGCGGGCACCAGGGCCAGGACCACGGCCAGGGCGGCCGACGGGACGAACGCCGCGAGGGCCTTGGGGTTCACGCCGCCGCGGTAGTGGTAGCGCGAGCCGGGCCGCGCGTCGAAGAGGGCCGCGGCGTCGATGCGGCCCCGCTTCACCCAGAAGTAGTCGAGCATGATGATCCCGAAGAGGGGCCCGAGGAAGGCGCCGAGGCCGCCCAGGAAGTAGTTCACCACGTTCGGGTTCGAGTACAGGTTCCACGGGGTCACGACCAGCGCCGCCACCGTCGAGATCGCCCCGCCGACCTTGAACGTGATCTTCTGCGGCCAGACGTTCGCCAGGTCGTAGGCCGGGGAGACGAAGTTGGCGACGATGTTGACGCCCATCGTGGCGACGGCGAAGGTCAGTGCGCCGAAGACGAGGACCCAGGTGTTGCCGATGCGGGCGACGAGCAGGGCCGGGTCGGTGATCGCCTCTCCGAACACCTCCAGGCTGCCGGCCGTGACGACCACCGAGAGGACCACGAACGCGGTCGAGTTGACGGGCAGGCCCCAGAAGTTGCCGCGCCGCACGGTCCGGTAGTCGGGGGCGAAGCGGGAGAAGTCGCAGAAGTTCAGCATCAGCGTGCCGTACGTCGCCAGGATCAGGCCTATGGCGCCGAACCACTGGCGGAACTGCTCCCCCGTGGAGACCGGGTGGACGGTCGTCGTCAGCGAGATCGTCCAGCCCGCCTTCGCCCAGATCCAGACGGCCAGCGCGAGCATGACGACCCAGATCGCCGGGCCGCAGAAGTCCTGGAACTTCCTTACGGATTCCATGCCCTGAGTGATGATCAGGGACTGGACCAGCCAGAGCGCGAGGAACGACGCCCAGCCGAGCGCGTGCAGGCCGAGGAACGAGTGCCGCGTCCAGGACTCCACGCCCGGGAACGCGGCGAGCACCATCACGTTCACCGCCACCGACGCCAGGTACGTCTGGATGCCGTACCACATGATGGCGATCACGGCCCGGACGAGCGCGGGGATGTTCGCTCCCCAGACCCCGAAGCTGATGCGGCTGACGACCGGGAACGGGACACCGTGGCGCTGGCCGATGCGGCCCATCGCGTTGCAGCCGGCGTAGATCAGGACGAAGCCGATGAGCAGGGCCGTGAAGATCTGCCAGGCGTTGAGGCCGAGCACCAACAGGCCTGCGGCGAAGGTGTAGTTGCCGAGGTTGTGGACGTCGGACATCCACAGGGCGAAGAGGTCGAAGACCTTCCACGTGCGTTCGCCCGCGGGGGCGAGGTCCTCGTTGACCAGGCGCGGGTCGGGGGTGAAGTCGCTGCTGTTCCGCGTGTGCACCGGTTCGGCCACGGACATGGGAGCCTCCCAAGGGCTGCCGCGTTGGTATACCAAAGCGGCGTCATGGTCCCGCTCCCCACGACACCCCGCAATGTCCACGCGGTTAAGGCTCGGTAAAAGACCCCGGGCCGGGCCGGCACCCCGCATCGGCGAAGATGGAGGCATGACGACGGTGGAACCCCTGGGCGCGGTGCGCGAACGTGTGCTCGCCACGCTGCGGCAGGACATCATCGGCGGCCGCCTACGACCCGGCGACCGCCTGGTCGAGCGGGAGCTCGCCGAGCGCTTCGGGGTGTCCCGCGTCCCGGTGCGCGAGGCGATCCGGGCGCTGCTCGCCGAAGGATTCGTGACGTTCGAGACCCCGCGCCGGGCCGTGGTGCGCACCCTCACGCACACCGATGTCACCGAACTGTACGAACTGCGCGAGGCGTTGGAGGTCTACGCGGCCGGTCTCGCCGCCGAGCGGGCGCAGCGGGACGATCTGGCGCAGCTGGAGGAACTCCTCGAACTCGCCGCGCGGGCCACGCGGGAGGGCGACGACGAGACGATCGCCGACATCAACAGCCGCTTCCACGACCGGCTCCTGGCCATGGCGGGCAACGGACTGCTGATCGGCGTGATGCAGCCCGTCGACGGGCGCCTTCGCTGGCTGACCCGGCGCAACGAGGCCTGGTCCAAACAGCTCGACGAGCACCGGCAGCTGTACGACGCCGTGGCCGCCGGCGACCCGGAGCGGGCGCGGGCGGTGGCGCTGGGCCACGTGCGGGCCAACTACCGCTCCACCGTGCGGCACCTCTTCGGCGACGACGGCCGGCCTACTGCGCCCTGACGTTCCGCATCCGCCCGTACGCGTACACGCACCCGGCGAGGGCCAGGTCCGACAGGAGCATGAAGCCGATGGAGTACGAGTCCTTGGCGCTGTAGATCGCGCCCATGACCAGCGGCGGGACGAAGCCGCCGAGGCCGCCCATCGCACCGACGATGCCGGTCACCGAGCCGACCTGGGGCTGCGGGGTGACCTGGGAGACGAGCGCGAAGACGGAGCCGCTCGCGGTGCCGAGGCCCGCCGCCATCAGCAGGAAGCAGATCGTACCCATGGGGTTCAGGGCCGGGTCGAAGGCCTGGACGATGGCGAACAGGGCGACCAGGGCGAGCGCGCACGCGGTGACGAGCGCCGGGTGGATCCGGTCGGAGAGCCAGCCGCCGATGGGGCGGAAGATCACCGTGACGAGGGCGAAGCCCGCCGCTTTGGTGCCGGCGTCCGTGGGGCTCAGTTCGTACCAGGTCTTCAGGTACGTGGGCAGGTAGACGCCGAAGGCGACGATGCCGCCGAAGCCGATCGCGTACAGCGCCGACAGTTCCCAGGTGACGCGGAGCTTGCCGGCCGCGCCGAGCCGCTTGCCCAGCGACGTCGTGGGGATCTTGCGGTCGGGGTGGTCGGTGATCAGGACGGCCGCGAGGACCGCGTACACGGCGAGCGCGATGGCGACGACGACGAACGGCAGGTTCTCGCCGTGCTTGGCCATGCGCGGCGTGAAGTAGCCGGACAGGGCGACGCCGCCCATGCCCATGCCGAAGATGCCGAGCGCGAGGCCGCGGTGCGCGGGCGGGAACCAGGAGTTCACCAGCGGGATGCCGATGGCGAAGGTGGTGCCGCCGAGGCCGAGCAGGAAGCCCACGGCGATCATCGCGCCGAAGTTGTGCCGGGCCGGGATCACCAGCAGCACGGGGATGATGGTGAGCGCCGAGATCAGCGGGAACAGCAGCTTGGCACCGTAGCGGTCGGTGAGCGCGCCGACCGGGATGCGGCCGAGCGAGCCCACGAGCACGGGCACCGCGACGAGGAACGACTGGGCGAACGAGCTGAGCTTCAGGTCCGAGCCGAAGACGCCGGCGAGCGGCGCGATCAGGTTCCAGGCCCAGAAGGTGAGCGCGAAACCCACCGTGGCCACGACGAGGTTGCGGTAGGCCGCGGCCGGGGGCTTGAGGTGCTGCGCTGTCTCCGTTGGCGTCACCCCTTCACGCTAGGAAGGGTCACCTGTCCGTTCCTGATCTGCTGCTCCGTTCGGCTGACACCGGCGGGCCCGCTCCCGTGGCCGCGGCGCTGAGCATCTCCACGGGCGAAGGCCGGGCGGGGCCGCGGCACCGCCCGGCCACAGGGCTACGTGAACGCGGCCCCCAGCGCGACGAAGGCGCAGATGAGGAGGAACAGCAGCGCCAGCAGGGGCCAGACGAACCGCAGGTACCTGTCGTAGCCGACCTTGGCGAGGGCCACGCCGCCGATGGTGACGGCGGTGGTCGGCACCCACAGGTTCATCCAGCCGCTGGCCGCCTGCCACGCGGTGACGACGACCGCGCGCGAGACGCCGGCGAAGTCGGCGAGCGGCGCGAGGATCGGCATGGCGAGCGTGGCGTGCCCGGACGTGGACGGGATGAGGAAGGCCAGCGGCAGGTTCACGACGAAGACGATGATCGCGAAGATGCCGGACGAGGTGCCCTTCACGACGCCCTCGATGGCGTGCAGCACCGTGTCCGTGATCTTGGAGTTGTTCATGATCACGGTGACGCCGCGGGCCAGCAGGATGACGAGCGCCGGGGAGACGAAGTCGGCGGCGCCCTGGATGATCGTCGAGCTGAGCTTCTGCTCCCCCATGCGCGCGACGAGCCCGACGAGCACGGCCGCGCACAGGAACAGCGCAGCCAACTGCGGGAAGGACCAGCCGAGTTCGAAGCCGTACGGAGTCGCGTCGGCCTTGCCGGTCAGGGCGCTCGCCCAGGGCACCACCGAGAAGATCATGAAGGCGAAGACCAGGGCCGTGACGACCAGGACCGCCTTGTGCAGCGTGGTCAGTTCGGGTACCTCGGCCGCGTCGGACGCCGCCTTGTCGCGGTCCTTGTCGCCCGGCAGGAACCCGGACAGCGAGCGGTCCGGGTTCTTCCGGACGCGCTGGGCGTAGCGGATGACGTACGCGACCGTGACCGCGGTCAGCACGAACCACATCACGAAGCGGAGCGCGATGCCGTCGCCGAGGGAGATGTCCGCGGCGGACGAGGCGACGCCGGTGGCGAAGGGGTTGACCGTGGAGCACAGGACGCCGACGCCCGCGCCGAGGATGATCGCGCCGACCGCCGTCATCCGGTCGTAGCCGAGCGCGAGCATGAGCGGCACGATCAGGCCGTAGAACCCGAGGGTCTCCTCGGCGAAGCCCTCGACCGTGCCGAGCACCGAGAAGACGACCATGACACCCGCGATGAGCAGGGCCCCGCGGTCGCGCAGCCGGTGGGCGAGGCGGCCGATGCCTCGGTCGAGGGCGCCGGTGGCGAAGACGACGGTGATGAAGGCGCCGATGGCGAGCACGAAGAGGAAGACGCCCGCGCTGCCGTACAGGTCACCGGAGTTGTCCGGGCCGACCAGGGACGTCTTGAGGTCCTGGATGCCGTACAGGCCGTTGACCGGGGAGAGGAAGAGGTCGTTGAGCCGGTCGACGAACGACTGGCCGGAATCGACGCGGTGGTAGGTGCCCTCGACCGGGGCACCGTCACCGCCCCGGTCGTACTGGCCGGAGGGGATGAGGAAGGCGAGGATCCAGACCGCGAGGGTGACGACGGCGAGGACGGTCAGGGCGCTGGGGAAGGTGAACTTCTTCTTCGCCGGCGGCTGTTGCCGCTCGGGCGTCTCCGTCTGCGTGCTCATGACGCGGCCCCGCCCTTGAGGTCCCCTTTGAAGTGCGCGGCGTACTCCCGGACGAACGCGCACATCGCGACGACCGTGGCGCGCAGCTCGGAGAAGAGGACGCGTTCGTTCGGGGCGTGCAGGTTGCACATGCTGTCCTGGGCGCCGAAGAGCAGGACCTCGGCGTTCGGCGCGGCCTGGGCGAGGCCGTTGACCAGGGGGATGGAGCCGCCGGTCGCGACGTACGAGGCGTCGGTGCCCCAGGCCTGCTTGAGCGCGGCGCGGGCGGCGCGGTAGGCGGGGCCGCCGGTCGCCGCCTCGTAGCCGGGTCCGGTGTCGCCGGGGGTGACGGTCAGCGGGATGCCGAACGGCTTGAGGGCGGCGAGGTGGTCGACGAGCCTGGCCTGCGCCTCGTGCGGGTCCTGGAGCGGGTGGAAGCGCAGGTTCAGCTTGGCGCGGGCGTACGGGACGACGGCCGACGCGGCGTGCTCCACGCTCGGGGCGTCCAGGCCGATGACGGTGATCGCGGGGCCGCTCCACAGGCGTTCGCCGAGGGTGCCGCTGCCGATGAGCGGGAGGCCCGCCTCGACGCCCGCGAGGTCGCGGAACTCGTCCTCGGTGTAGCTGGTGCCGGTCCACTCGTCGCGGCGCAGGCCCTCGACGGCGACGTCGCCGTGCACGTCGTGGAGCGTGGACAGGGCCTTGAGGAGGACGAGCAGCGCGTCGGGTGCCGCGCCGCCGAACTCGCCGCTGTGGCGCGGCTCCTGGAGGGTGCGGACCTCGACGGTGACCTCGGCGGCACCGCGCAGCCCGGTGGTGAGGGTGGGGGTGCCCGGCCGCAGGTTCCCCAGGTCGGCGATGACCATGGCGTCGCAGGCGAACCGCTCGGGGTCGGTGGGCGGATAGCCGTCGAAGGGGCTGCCGTACTCCTCCTGCCCCTCGAAGACGATCTTGACGCCGACGGGCGGACGGCCGCCGAAGACGCGGAGCATGCCTAGGTGGGCGATGACGTTCGACTTGTCGTCGGCGATGCCGCGGGCCCGCAGGCCGCCCTCGCCGGCCTCCTCGACGGGCGTCGGCTCGAACGGCGGCGACCGCCACAGGCTCTCGTCGCCCGGGGGCTGCACGTCGTAGTGGGAGTAGAGCAGCACGGTCGGGGCGTCCGGGGTCGGCGGCGGGATCTCGCCGAAGATCACCGGTGCCGTGTCGGGCAGGTCGATGCGCTCCACGTGCTCCACGCCCGCGTCGTGCAGCAGGCCGACGAGCAGGTCGTGGGCCTCCTGCACCGGTTCGGCCGGGAAGCCGGGGAAGGCGATCGACGGGATGGCGGCGAGCCGCTCCAGATCGGAGCGCAGTCCCTCCATCAACTGGTCGACCTCGGCCTGCAGGTCCTGCCGGTCGTCGTCCGGGTCCATCACGGCCATGACGGGGCGCCCCTCACTGTCGACTACATGCGGTTTGCCCGGATTATCCGGTCTGGGCGGGGGTGGTCCGTCCAGGGCTCGCCGACGGGGGCGAGGACGGTACTAGGGTCGACGCATGGCAGCGCAGAAGGAGACATCAGGGACGTCGAAGGCGCCGGACCCGGTGAGTGCCGTGCGGGCGGCGGCTCCGGCCGGCGGCGAGAGCGTGCGGGTGGACAGCTGGATCTGGGCCGTGCGCCTGGTCAAGACGCGCTCGGCGGGCGCCGCGGCCTGCAAGGGCGGCCACGTCAAGGTCAACGGGACGAGCGTGAAGCCCGCGTACGCGCTGCGCGTCGGCGACGAGGTCCGGCTGCGCCAGCCGGGCGGGCGGGAGCGCCTGGTGGTGGTCAAGCGGCTGATCCGCAAGCGGGTCGGCGCGCCGGTGGCCGTCGAGGCCTACGTCGACAACTCCCCGCCGCCCCCGCCGCGCGAGGTCGTCGCCCCGGTCGGGGTCCGCGACCGCGGCACGGGCCGCCCGACGAAGCGGGACCGCCGGGAACTGGAGCGGCTGCGCGGGATCTTCGGGCAGGGTCCCGGACCGGACGCCGAGCCCGACACCGGGCAGCACTGAGCCGGGGCCCACCGCGGTGGGCCCCGGCTCGCGGGGCGCTCAGGGGCCCCGCACGCTCAGGCGCCGCGCCTCAGCAGCAGCGCCGCCAGCTCCCGGTTGCGGTCCCGGTGCGCCCGGGCCAGGACGACGAGCGGGATCATCAGGATCAGCGGTGTCGCCGCGTTCTCCCCGTCGAAGGCGACGATCTGCGTGACGCAGGCGCCGACCATGAGCGCGCTCAGCGCGATCGGCGTCACCCCGGCCAGCACCGGCACCAACAGGCCGATGGCACCGGCGAGTTCGAGCACGCCGATCGCGTACATCCCCGCCGCTCCCCAGCCGATCGTGTGGAACGCGTCGGCCGCGGCGGGCAGCGCGAGCAGCTTGGGCAGGGCGCTGGCGATGCCGAAGAACGCCGCGAGCACGATCGCGGTCGTGCGCAGCGCGATCCGGGCACGACGGGAGCGGACGGGGGCGGCAGCGGCGGCGAGGTGCGTCATGGCGGTCTCCTGTGCGGTGAGGGCGAGCGGTCGGTCACTGTCACCGGATAAGACCGGAGCCGCCGCCGGAACTCATCGCACCGCCGAAAGCCCGCCGAACACCTGCCGCGGGTCCACCGGTCCGCCCGGCGCCCGACGGCCCGCCGACGTCACACGGGCACCACCCGCACCCATGAGCTGTCCTGCGTCAGATAGCAGTCGGCCTTCAAGTCGGCCTCCGCGAGGGCCTGTTCGAACTCCTCGACCGTCATCGGGCGGATCCGGTACGTCTGGGTCCACACGGCGTCCGGGAACACGTACTCGACCTTCACCGAGCGCACCCCGTCGCCGACGGGCACCGAGGACTGCTTGGTGATGACGGGGCCGCCCGGCACGACGTGCTCGCGCGGCAGGTTCTCGTGCGCCCCGTCGCGCTCGCGCTGGATCAGCACGCACCCGTCGTCGGCGACGTGGCGCCGGCACGCGTCGAGCATCCCGCGCCGGACCGCCGGGTCCCCGGTGTTCACCAGGATCGACGCGAGCATCACCACGTCGAACTTCTCCCCGAGGTCGAGACCCTCGATGGTGCTGCGCACGGTGCGCGCGCCCCGCACCCGCTCCAGCATCTCCGCCGACTCGTCCACCGCCGTCACGGTGAACCCGTGCTCCACCAGTGAGTGCGTCACCCGGCCCACCCCGCAGCCGAGTTCGAGCAGCGTGGCGGCCGCGGGCACGGCGCCCGCGATGATCTCCGTCTCGCCTTCCTCGGGCAGTCGTGAGTACAGCTCGACCGCACAGCCGTCGGGCGTGATCGCGCCCGGCCCCGTCCCCTCGTACCCCTTGCGCATCTCAAGGCTCATGCACCGGGAACGAACGGCCGCCCGGCACCGTTCCGCTCCAGCGCGAACCAGCCGTGCCCCGGGTACCAGTGCCCGCCCGCGTCGAGATGTCCGAGGACGGCCCGCTGCACGCCGGTGCGGCGCGGCAGCAGGTCGCGCGGGGTCTCGGTGCCGCCGAAGACGAACGCGACCGGGGTGTCGTCCTCCGGTTCCTCGGCCGCGTGCACGATGTCGAACCGGTCCTGGAAGCGGATGATGTTGGAGTCGGCCGGGAGGTACTGCCTCAACTGCCGGTCCAGAAGCCAGGAATGGCAGACGGCATGCCGTGGGGGCTCCTCGGGGAAATGCCGCGCGAAGAACCGCCGGGCCCGTGCGATCGAGTCGTCGCACGCCTCGGGCGACATGGGTCCGCGGAAGTCCGGGATGTGCACGCTGAGCGCCGCGTCGCCGGGGCCGGCCACCACGCCCGCTGCCGCGAGCCGTTCCGCCGTACGCCGCCCCAGGCGCACCCGCTCGAACTGCAGCCGCCCCAACTGGTAGAGCTCGCCCCGGAAGTGCCGGGTCGGCCACCACGGCACGAGCAGGCCCGTCGTACCGAACCGCCTGCGGTGCACGGCGAGATTGCGGCCGAGGTCGGCCAGGGCGCGCCGGGACACGTCGTCGGGGATGCCGCGCTCGCGGTGGTGGGCCCGTGTGTGCGGCAGCGCGGCGATGAACACGAACACGGCGAAGCAGCGGCCCATGGCCCCGGCCGCCGCAGGGAAGTCCGGCAGGCCCGTCCCCCGCCCCGGCTCGTCCGTGCGCCACAGCAGTCCGCTGACCGCCCGCCCGAGCAGCGCCCGCAGTTCCGGCGACGCCAGCAACTCGGCGCGCAGGCGCAGCAGTTCGTTGATGTCCTCGTGGGGTACGGCCAGGTCGAGGAGTACGTCGGGCAGGTCGAGCGCGCCGGGCAGCTCGGCGGTCAGGGCGGGTATCGCCGGGTCGTCCAGGGCCGCCAGCCAGTCGGCGCACGCCTCGTCGCCCTTGAGTACGTCCAGCACGCCCGCTCCTTCGATCGTGGCACCCTGGAAGGGGAGCCTCTTCGTCATGAGGGGATGGTGACCATGCGTCTGGCGCATCCGGTGCGTACGGGTGACGAGCCGGTCACCGCACGCAGCCCCCTGCGGCTGCGGCTCGGCCTGGCCCTGTTCGGCCTGGTCTGGACGGTCTTCGGCACCGTCGCCTTCCTGCTGGCGCACCGCCCGTGGTGGGCGCTGGCCTGCGGCGTCCTGTGGCTGGTCACGACGGTCGACCTGTTCATGATCCTGCGCCACATCCGCCAGGGACCGCACTACCAGCCCGGCCGCGACGTCCCACCGTACCGAAGGGCGCCCTGACCGGATCGAGAGGCGCCGCCGCCCTGGGCGCTCAGTCGTCGAAGCGGGCCGCGGCCAGGTACTCCGGCTGCGGGTCGAGGGCGGCGGCGAGGCGGAAGTGCCGGCGGGCCTGCTGCGGGCGCGCCCACCGCTCGTACGTGCGGGCCAGGGCGAAGTGCGCGAACGCGTTGTCCGGCTCGCGCTCCAGGACGATCGAGAACTCCAGCTCGGCGGCGCGCAGTTGGGCCGCGGCGAAGAAGGCACGGGCCCTGAGCAGCCGGGCCGCCGTGTTCTCCGGGTGGGCCGCGATCACGTCGTCCAGAAGCTTCACCGCGCCACGCGGATCACGCGCGGCCAGCAGCTGCTCGGCTGCGCGGTAGTCGATGACGTGCGTCTCCGGGGTGGCGTCGGGCACGGTGAACTCCCTTCTGGTGTCGACCTGTCGATCACGTCAACACCGCGGACCGTAAGGGCTATTCCTGCCCGGGGACCACGCTCCGGACACCCGCCCCGGCGCCCTCAGCTCAGAGCCACCGCGAGCACCATGCCCGTGAGCACCAGCGCTGCCCCGGCGATCATGAATCCGCGGTCGACGCCGGGCCGTTCCCTGCCGAGCACCACGGTCTCGCGGGGGTCCTCGGTGTCGTAGGCCAGGCCGACGACACCCCCCGGGGGCAGCGGACGCCCCTTGCCGGGCGCCACCGGCGAGACGACCTCTATGACCCGCCCGTCCCGGGTCTCGAACTGCAGCAGCGGCCGGTCCGTGCCCGGCTGCGGCGGCTTGACCAGGGCCTGCACGACATTGCCCGAGGTCCGGATCCGGCGGGTGTGCCGGAGCCCGTACGCCCCGGCGATCAGCGCGACGAGACCGCCGATGGCGGTGAGCGCGGCGAGGACGATCACGTGGTGGCGCGGGCCCGGCGCAGCAGGTCCGCCCAGACCGCGTCGACCTGCTCCGTCAGCCGCTCCAGGGGGACGTCGTTGTCGATCACGACGTCGGCGATCTCGCGGCGCTGCTCGCGGGTGGCCTGCGCGGCCATCCGGGCCCGCGCGTCCTCCTCGGTCATGCCGCGCAGCCGGGTCAGCCGGTCGAGCTGGGTCGCGGGGCTCGTGTCGACGACGATCACCAGGTCGTAGAAGGGGGCGAGCCCGTTCTCGGTGAGCAGCGGCACGTCGTGGATCACCACGGAGCCGGGGCCCGCGGTGCCCTCCAGTTCGGCGGACCGGGCGCCGACCAGCGGGTGCACGATCTTGTTGAGGACGGCGAGCCGGTCCGGATCGGCGAAGACGATCGAGCCGAGCTTCGGCCGGTCGAGGCTGCCGTCCGGGGTGAGCACCTCGTCGCCGAACGCCTCGACGACGGCCGCGAGCCCCGGCGTGCCGGGCTCGACGACCTCGCGCGCGATCCGGTCGGCGTCGATCAGGACGGCACCGCGCTCCACGAGCAGCCGGGACACCTCGCTCTTCCCGGCGCCGATGCCGCCGGTCAACCCCACCTTCAACATGAGCGGAAGCTTAGGGCCTGCCCGGCGCATCAGCTGCCCCAGGGGCCGCGCTCAGGCATCGCCTTCCCGCTCGGCCAGGAACTTCTCGAATTCCTGTCCGATCTCGTCGGCGGACGGGATGTCCATCGGCTCGGCCAGCATGTTGCCCCGGGACTCGGCGCCGGCGGCCGCGTCGTACTGGTGCTCGAGGCCCTGCACGAGCGAGACCAGCTCCTCGTCGCCCTCCTGGATCTGCCGGTCGATCTCCGTCTGCGTACGGTGCGCGTCCGTGCGCAGACCGTGCGCGATGCCCGGGAGCACGAGCCCGGTCGCGGCGGTGATCGCCTCCAGGACGGTGAGCGCGGCGTCCGGGTACGCGGAGCGCGCGATGTAGTGCGGCACGTGCGCGGCGACGCCGAGGACGTCGAACCCGGCCTCCATCAGCCGGTACTCGACCAGCGCCTCGGCGCTGCCCGGCACCTGCGCCTCGTCGAACGGGCTGCGGTGCCCGGGGACCAGCTCCGTGCGGTTGCCGTGCGGGGTGAGACCGACCGGGCGGGTGTGCGGGACGCCCATCGGGATCCCGTGGAAGTTCACCGCGAGGCGCACCCCGAGCCGCTCCACGATCTGCTGGACGGCCGCCGCGAACCGCTCCCACTCGACGTCCGGCTCGGGGCCGGACAGCAGCAGGAAGGGGGCGCCGGTGGCGTCCTGGACGAGCCGCACCTCGATCGAGGGCACCTCGTACTCGGTCCATCGGTCGCGCCGGAAGGTGAGCAACGGGCGTCGGGCCCGGTAGTCCACCAGGCGGTCGTGGTCGAAACGCGCCACGAGCTGGTGGGGCAGTGAGTCGAGGAGCCGCTCGACGATCTGGTCGCCGGTCTCCCCCGCGTCGATGTATCCGTCGAAGTGATAAAGCATGACAAGGCCGGCGGACTCCTGGGCGAGCGCCATGTCCACCACGGCGAGGCCCTTCGGCTCCCATGTGTACAGATCCTGCGCATCAAGCACTGTGACCGCTCCTCCTCGTGTTCATCCGAAGAACGCGTGAGGAGGGCGCGGGCATTCCCGCCCGCGCCCATTCTCAGCAGCCTCTTACGTGACTCCCGGCACTCAGCCGGCCATCACGCGCGCGTGCAGCTTGCTCACGGCCCGCCGCGCGGACGTGAACGCGCCGTGCTGCCAGGCGTCGGTGTAGCTCAGCCAGTCCCCGGCGAAGTAGACGCGCCCGCTCGGCTCGTTGAGCGGCTTGTAGCGCGGGTCGTCGGGGCCGCCGGGGGTGTTGTGCCAGGCGCCCTCCAGGTGCGGGGTCTGCCGCCAGTGGTGCGAGAACGACGTGGCGAGTTCCGTGCGGTACTTCTCGCCGTAGATCTTCACGCCCTGCGCGACGGCGCGCGTCTCCCGGGCCTTCGGCGTCAGCTTCGCGTAGGCGTCCGCGTCGGCGCCGTAGTTGTAGTAGCCGATCATGACGCCGCGTTCGCCGTGGAATCCGTACGACGGGTGCCAGATGTGGCTGAGGTCCATGTCGGTCTCGGTGATGCCGCCGTAGATCCGGTGATCCAGCTCCCACCAGCGGGACTTGTACTCCAGGCCGATCTTGCCGGCGGACTGCGGCGTGATGGCCTCCAGGGCGCTCTGCACGCCGGAGCCGAGGTTGTGCGGGATCTTGGCCAGGATGTTGGGCGGCAGCGCGCCGACGCAGAAGTCGGCCTCCAGGGAGCGGGTGCGCCCGCCCTGCGTGTAGGTGACCCGCACGCCGTCGCCCGTGTCGGTGATCCTTCTGACGACGGCGCCGGTGCGCACCTTGTGCCCGCCGATGGCCTCGGTCAGCGCTCTCGGTATCCGGTCCATGCCGCCGACCGGCTGGAACATCAACATGGCCTGGTCGAAGCCGAATTCGAAGGAGAAGTAGCGCCCGACCCCGCTGGCGAACACCTCGGACGCGGACGGTACGCCGCCGAGCAGCACGCCCGGGGTGCCGGTGGCGGCCGGCACGGTGGTGTAGCCCCGCCGGTCCCCGCCCTCGTACGTGAGCTTGTCCCCCAGCTCACCGAAGTCCTTCAGGAACTCGACCAGCCGGTCCTGGTCGGAGGCGGTCAGCTCCTTGTCGAGGGCTCCCTTGTCGGACGCCTTGGCGAGGAGCTCCGACACATAGCCGTAGACGTCGGCCTTGGCGGTGCGGTAGCGCACCGGCTCGGTCATGCCCGCGGACTCGTTGAAGAGATAGGCGTCGGCGTTCGTGTTCGTGAACACCTCGATGGGGACGCCGAGTTCGCGACAGTAGTCGAGGGTCACCATCCACTGCGGCAGCCGGGCCGGGCCCGCGTTCATGTACTGCCCGTCGCTGAAGCGCGCGGTCTGCTTGTTGCCGTACAGGTCGACGGTCGAATCGCCGCCCCGCACGGTGAAGTTGCGGCCTCCGGTGCGGTCCCTGGCCTCCAGGACCGTACAGTCGTAGCCCGCCTTGCCCAGTTCGTAGGCGGTGGCGAGCCCGGCGATGCCGCCGCCCACGATCACCACCTTCGCGGCGCCCCGCCCGGTCAGCGTGAAGTCCCCGGGGCGCGGTGCGCGGTAAGGGAGTTCACGCTGCGCGGCCTGCGCCGTGGGGGCGAGCCCCAGGGCGCCCATCGTGGCGAACATGGCGCCCGCGCCGCCGGTCAGACCGACGTTGCGGAGGAAGGCCCGCCGACTGGCCCCCGTACCTGCCGTCTGCTGTGTTCCTGCCATTTGTGCCGGCTCCCCTCGAGATCTGAGCGATCTTCTTGACCCGGGGATGGTGGCAAGGCTCTGTTACGCACCAACGGCAACTGTTGTATCGGCCAAGTTTCGCTGCGCCCGAAAGGGGCGCGGGGAACGGCGCGAACAGCCACGCACGGCGGAGACGCCCGCGACCGCCGAAGAAGCCCCGCGGCGCGCAGGCGGAACAGCACGACAGTGGGCCCGCACCAAAAGGTGCGGGCCCACTGTTCAACTACCTGCTAGCGCAGAGCGATTCAGCTCTGGCCGCCGGCCAGCTTCTCGCGCAGAGCGGCGAGCGCCTCGTCCGACGCCAGGGCGCCGGAGTTGTCGTCCGACTCCGAGGAGTACGAACCGCCACCGGAGGCGGCCGGAGCCGCACCGGCGCCGGCGACGGCACCCTCGGCCTCGGCCTGGGCGTCGGCCTCGCGGGACTTGATGACCTGGGCCTGGTGCTGCTCGAAGCGCTGCTGCGCCTCGGCGTACTGCGTCTCCCAGACCTCGCGCTGGGTCTCGAAGCCCTCGAGCCAGTCGTTGGTCTCGGGGTCGAAGCCCTCGGGGTAGATGTAGTTGCCCTGGTCGTCGTAGGACGCGGCCATGCCGTACAGGGTCGGGTCGAACTCGACGACCGACGGGTCGGCGCCGAAGGCCTCGTTGGCCTGCTTCAGCGAGAGGCTGATGCGGCGACGCTCGAGGTCGATGTCGATGACCTTGACGAAGATCTCGTCGTTGACCTGGACGACCTGCTCCGGGATCTCCACGTGGCGCTCGGCCAGCTCGGAGATGTGGACCAGACCCTCGATGCCCTCGTCCACGCGGACGAACGCACCGAACGGAACCAGCTTCGTGACCTTACCCGGGACGACCTGGCCGATCTGGTGGGTACGGGCGAACTGCTGCCACGGGTCCTCCTGCGTCGCCTTCAGCGACAGGGAGACACGCTCGCGGTCCATGTCCACGTCGAGGACCTCGACGGTGACTTCCTGGCCGACCTCGACAACCTCGGACGGGTGGTCGATGTGCTTCCAGGACAGCTCGGAGACGTGCACCAGACCGTCGACGCCACCCAGGTCCACGAAGGCACCGAAGTTGACGATGGAGGACACGACGCCGGAGCGGACCTGACCCTTCTGGAGGGTCGTGAGGAACGTCTGGCGGACCTCGGACTGGGTCTGCTCGAGCCAGGCACGGCGGGACAGGACCACGTTGTTGCGGTTCTTGTCCAGCTCGATGATCTTCGCCTCGAGCTCCTTGCCCACGTACGGCTGGAGGTCGCGAACGCGGCGCATCTCGACGAGGGAGGCCGGCAGGAAGCCACGGAGGCCGATGTCGAGGATGAGACCACCCTTGACGACCTCGATGACGGTACCGGTGACGATGCCGTCTTCTTCCTTGATCTTCTCGATCGTGCCCCAGGCACGCTCGTACTGAGCGCGCTTCTTGGACAGGATCAGACGGCCTTCCTTGTCCTCCTTCTGGAGAACCAGGGCCTCGATCTCGTCACCGACCGCGACGACCTCGTTCGGGTCGACGTCGTGCTTGATCGAGAGCTCGCGGCTCGGGATGACACCTTCGGTCTTGTAACCGATGTCGAGGAGGACCTCGTCCCGGTCAACCTTGACGATGACGCCGTCGACGATGTCGCCATCGTTGAAGTACTTGATCGTCTCGTCGATGGCGGCGAGGAAAGCTTCCTCGTTACCGATGTCGTTGACCGCAACCTGCGGGGTGGTGGCGGTGGTCTCGGTGCTGCTCGTCATGTGGGAAAGGGCTCCGGCGGACATTGAAAGTCGGTGGGTACTGCTACGCCGGGACCTGTTTCGCACCGAAGAAGCCGGACAGCCTAGGAGGCGCCGAACCCGTGGTCACGATCTCCACGACCATGGGGGCGCCTCGACAACCGAGGGGACATGCAACAGATGCGAGCACAGCCTGCTATGTCTGAGGTGCGCAGGCCCGCAGCGCAACTTGTAGCATACGGGGGCTGCCGGGCAGGGTCAATGCGCGAAGGCGCACACCCGGGGCGGATCGCCGCATACCCGGCACAAAACCTGTCGCACGAGGCTACGAGGGCCGCAGCGCCCGCTGTGGACAGCCTCCCGTGACGGGTTGGACGGAAGAGTACGACGAGGGAGCCGATCATCCAAGAGTCCGGACCAATCGAAGCGCACGAGCCGGACGCGTCGGTGGACGACGAGTCGACGGCGACCCGGCGTGACGCCGGCACCACGGAGAGTGCGCGGGCCAACCGCGGCTGGTGGGACCGCAACGCGGACGAGTACCAGATCGAGCACGGCACGTTCCTCGGCGACGACCGCTTCGTCTGGGGCCCCGACGGGCTCGACGAGGTGGAGGCCGAGCTGCTCGGCCCGGTCGAGGACTTGGCCGGCAAGGACATCCTGGAGATCGGCGCCGGCGCCGCGCAGTGCTCGCGCTGGCTGGCCGCCCAGGGCGCGCGGCCCGTCGCCCTCGACCTCTCGCACCGCCAGCTGCAGCACGCGCTGCGCATCGACGGCGGGAAGGTGCCGCTGGTGGAGGCGGACGCCGGGGCGCTCCCCTTCCTCGACGGCTCCTTCGACCTGGCCTGCTCCGCGTACGGGGCGCTGCCCTTCATCGCCGACCAGGTGCGGGTGATGCGCGAGGTGCACCGGGTGCTGCGCCCGGGCGGCCGTTTCGTCTTCTCGGTGACGCACCCGATCCGCTGGGCGTTCCCCGACGAGCCGGGGCCGGAGGGGCTGAGCGTCTCCGCCTCCTACTTCGACCGCACTCCTTATGTAGAGCAGGACGACGAGGGGCGGGCCCTGTACGTCGAGCACCACCGCACGGTCGGGGACCGGGTGCGGGACGTGGTGGCGGGCGGTTTCCGCCTCGTGGACCTCGTGGAGCCCGAGTGGCCCGCATGGAACACGCAGGAGTGGGGCGGCTGGTCGCCGCTGCGCGGAAGCCTGATCCCGGGCACGGCGATCTTCGTGTGCGTACGAGACTGAGGGCGTGACCTCCCCTTCCTTCCCTCCCCCTCCTTCCTCACCCCCCTCTCCGCGCTGCGGGGCTCTGGACGCGCTTCCCGTCCGCTCCGCGCTCCCCGCGCTGCGGGCCGCGCTCGACGCGGGCGGGGCCGCGGTGCTCGTGGCCCCGCCGGGCACCGGCAAGACGACCCTCGTCCCGCTGGTGCTCGCCGGGCTGCTGGACGACGGGGCGCCCGTACGCCGGGTGATCGTCGCGGAGCCCCGGCGGATCGCGGCGCGGGCGGCCGCGCGGCGGATGGCGTGGCTGCTCGGCGAGAAGGTCGGGGAGCGGGTCGGCTACACGGTGCGCGGCGAGCGGACGGTCGGGCCGCGCACGTGCGTGGAGGTCGTCACGACGGGTGTGCTGTTGCAACGACTGCAACGGGACCAGGAGTTGGCCGGTGTCGACGCCGTCATGCTCGACGAGGTGCACGAGCGGCATCTGGACGCGGACACCGTGGCGGCCTTCCTGTGCGACGTACGGGAAGCACTGCGGCCGGAGCTGAAGCTGGTCGCGGCGTCGGCGACGACGGACGCCGAGGGGTGGGCGGGGCTGCTCGGGGGCGCGCCGGTGGTCGAGGCGGCGGGTGTCTCGTACCCCGTCGACGTGGTCTGGGCGCCGCCGGCGCGGCCGGTGCGGCCGCCGCACGGGATGCGGGTGGACCCGGCGTTGCTGTCGCACGTGGCGGCGACGGTGCGGCGGGCGCTCACCGAGCGCGCCGGGGACGTGCTGTGTTTTCTGCCGGGCGTCGGGGAGATCGCCCGGGTCGCGGGGCAGTTGGGGGAGCTCGGCGACGTCGATGTGCTGCAGGTGCACGGGCGGGCTCCGGCCGCCGTGCAGGACGCGGTGCTGTCGGCGGGGACGCGGCGGCGGGTGGTGCTCGCCACGGCCGTCGCGGAGTCGTCGCTGACGGTGCCCGGGGTGCGGGTCGTGGTGGATTCGGGGCTGGCCCGGGAGCCGCGGGTGGACCATGCGCGGGGGCTCAGCGCGCTGACGACCGTACGGGCCTCGCGGGCTGCCGGGGCGCAGCGGGCGGGCCGGGCCGGGCGTGAGGCGCCGGGTGTGGTGTACCGGTGCTGGGACGAGGCGGAGGACGGGCGGCTCACCCGGTTCCCCGCGCCGGAGATCAAGGTGGCGGACCTGACGGCGTTCGCGCTGCAGGTGGCGTGCTGGGGCGATCCGGAGGCGGCGGGCCTCGCGCTGCTGGACGCGCCGCCAGGCGGGGCGATGGCTGCGGCGCGGTCCGTGCTGACGGCGGTCGGCGCGGTGGACGCCGCGTCGGGGCGGGTGACGGACCGCGGGGTGCGGCTGGCGCGGCTCGGGCTGCATCCGCGACTGGGGCGTGCGCTGCTCGACGCGGCGCCGGCCGTGGGGGCGCGGCGGGCGGCGGAGGTCGTGGCGCTGCTGAGCGAGGAGCCGCCGCGGGAGTACGGGGACGATCTGGGCGCGGCACTGCGCAGTGCCCGGCGCGGGGGTGACGCGTACTCCGGCCGGTGGCGGCAGGAGGTCCGGCGGCTGTCGGGGCCGGCCGGTGAGAGCGTTACTGCGGGCCGGGAGGAGGGCGGGCCGCACGCCGGGCCCGCCGCGACCGGCGACGACCAGGTGGCCGGCCTGGTCGCCGCGCTCGCCTTCCCCGAGCGGATCGCCCGGGCGTCCGGCGGCTCGTACCTGATGGTGTCGGGCACGCGGGCGGACATCGGGGACGGGTCCGCCCTGCGCCAGGCCGGCTGGATCGCGGTCGCCGTCGCCGACCGGCCCGTCGGGGCCGGGCACGCGCGCGTGCGGCTCGGTGCGGTCGTGGACGAGGAGGTGGCCCGCCGGGCGGCCGCCTCGCTGTATGCCGAGGGCGATGAAGTGGCGTGGGCCGATGGGGAGTTGGTGGCGCGGAACGTGACCCGGCTCGGTGCCGTGGAGCTCGCCGTGCGCCCGCTCAAGGACCCCGCCCCCGGTCTCGTACGCGACGCGCTGCTGGCGGGGCTGCGGCGGGAGGGGCTCGGGCTGCTGCGGTGGGACCGGGACGCCGGGGCGCTGCGGCAGCGGCTCGCCTTCGTGCGGCGGCACGTCGGGGAGCCCTGGCCCGATGTGAGCGACGACGGGCTGTACGCGCGCGTGGACGACTGGCTGGAGCCCGAGCTGAGCCGGGCGCGGCGGCGGGCGGATCTGGGGCGGATCGACGCGGGGCAGGCGCTGAAGCGGCTGCTGCCGTGGGCGAGCGGCGCCGCGGCGCGGTTCGACGAACTGGCGCCGGAGCGGATCGAGGTGCCCAGCGGGTCACGGATCCGGCTCGACTACTCCGACCCCGAGCAGCCCGTGCTCGCGGTGAAGCTGCAGGAGATGTTCGGGCTGGACGAGACGCCGCGGGTGGCCGGGGTGCCGGTGCTCGTGCATCTCCTCTCCCCCGCCGGGCGGCCCGCCGCCGTCACGGCGGACCTGGTGTCCTTCTGGCGTGACGGCTACCGCGCGGTGCGGGCCGATCTGCGGGGCCGCTACCCGAAGCACCCGTGGCCGGAGGACCCGGCCACGGCGACGGCGACCAAGCGGACCAACCCCCGGCGCTGATAAGGCTGTTGGCGGGGGTCAGACGCCGGCCGGCTCCGGCTCCTGCGCGGGCCGGGGTTCCGGCTCGCCCGGCCGGCGGCCGCGGGCCTCCAGCCACAGGGCGAGGGCGAGCAGCAGCACGCCGAGGACCAGGAAGCCCCACGGCAGGTACGAGGTGAGCAGCAGGACGAGCGTGCGCTGGGACGTGACCAGGTCGACGGTCGACTTGATGAAGTCCTCGCGCATCTTCACGTCGCCGGCGAACGCGGTGACCTTGTCGCGGCCGCCGAGCAGCGTGCCGCCGCGCATCTCCTCCTTGTGCTGCTCCTCGCCGTAGACGGGGGCGCCGGTCGTCGGATCGACCAGGAAGGTGCGGACCGTGGTGTACCACATCTGGGTGCCGGTCTTGGCGATCGATTCCGCGGTGATGCCCTGCACCGGGAGCTTCTTGGGGAAGGGGACCTTCGTCCAGGGGATGGTCTGCTCGAAGCGGTAGACCGTGACGCCGCGGAAGTCCTCGGTGCCCTTGTAGTGGATGGGGCGGGTGATGCGGGCGCGCGCGTCGAAGTACTCGTAGTCCCGCTTCTCCGTCAGGAACGGCCACTTGAACTCGATGCCCTCGCGCGTGACCTGGTCGCCGTCGACGGACTCACCGGTGGCGTGCACGGGCTCCTGGCTGTGCGCGTCGAAGATGTAGCGCTCGGGGATCTGGGAGACGAACGTGCCGTCGGGGCCCACGATGTAGCTCAGGCCGTCCCAGACGACGACGTCCCGCCCGGCGCTCTTCTCGATCTTGTCCGACTCCTCGACGTTGCCCTTGAGGGTCTGGACGACGGTGAGCTTGGGGACCTTCTTCGCCTGCATGGAGCCGTAGTCGATGAGGGTCGCGTTCTTCGCCTCCAGGACCATCGTCTGGTACTGGCTGGGCGGGATCTTCGCCAGGCGCGGGAAGGCGTACCAGCGCATCAGCGGGGACAGCGCCGTGAAGAACACGGCGAAGGCGAGCAGGATCAGGCTGGCCTTGCGGCGCATCTCGGCGGCCCTCCTCAACTTCGGTCGCGCTACGGGTGTTCGGGGACGGTGGTCAGCAGCGGCTTCGGGGACGTCTCGCCCGGTGGCGAGCCGATCGCCGAGATGGTGAGGACGAGGGCGAAGGCGGCGGCGAGTCCGATCGCCGCGGCGACGAGGGCGCGCATGTCCGACCTCCCTGAACCGTGCGACACACGGGATCTGATGAGGCGTCAGGCCTCTGAGTCGGTGCACCGTAGCAATGCCGGGCCCAGATGAGAACACGTTGCACACACGACGAAGCCCTCCGGCCCGCTGGGGTCGGAGGGCTGTGCGCGCCGGGCGTTACGCGGAGGGGCTCGCGGACTCGGACGGCGTCCCGGAGGCGCCGTCGGACGGGGCCGCGGTCACCTTCAGCTCGACGGTGAGCGTGCCGCCGCCGGTCGTGTCGATCCGCAGCAGGAACGTGCCGGCCGTGTCGTCCGCGTACAGCTTCGGCAGCTTGAGCACTCCGTCGGCGTCGGTCTTCAGGTCCTTCAGGGTGCGGACCGTCTTGCCGTCCGCGTCCTTGAAGTACGGGCCCTTGTCCGCCTCGGCCGGGTCGTCGGCCGACGTGATGAGCGTGGCGGTCGCGGCGACACCGTCGGCCACGGCGCCCTTGTACGTCGCCTTCACCTCGACGGCGTCCGCGAACGCCTCGCCGGCGACGCAGGTGAGCTCCTTGTCGCTGGTGCGGGCCAGCTTGTCGGCGGCCCGGGCGGTGACGGTCGCCGTGTAGTCGAGACCGGGCAGGGAGCGGCCCACGACGGTGGCACGGACCGTGAACCCGCCGGTCTTCTCGCCCGCGGTGATCTTGGGCGCGGTGGCCACGCCCGAGCTGTTCGTGGTGACGACGGCGCTCGCGGCGCCGCCCGCGAACTTCGCGTCCGTCCCGCCGATGATCGCGAACCGCACCTTGACCTTGGCGACGCCCTTGCCCTTGGCGTTCTGCGGGCGCACCGCGACCTGCTCGCCGAAGGTGTCGCCGGCCATCGCGGTCAGCTTGCCGGTGTCCGCGTCGGCGAGCTTGGTGACGGTCTCGGTGGGGGTGGGCGTGGGGGTGGGGGTGGTGGGCGGGTCCGTCGGTCCGGGGCTCCCGGAACCGCCGCCGGGCTTGCCCGGCTTGTCGGGGCTCGGCGACGTGCCGGGCGAGTCGGGCGACGGGGTGGGGGTCGGCGTCGGGCTCGGCGAGGGGCTCGCTCCGCCGCTGCCGCCACCGCCGCTGGGGTTGCGCGGCAGGACACCGGTGCCGTTGGGGACCTCGTGCGTGCCCTTGCGGTAGTACTCCAGCCAGGACAGGACGGTCGCCAGGTAGTCCGAGGAGTTGTTGTAGCTGAGGATCGCCTTGTTCAGGTCCGCGGCGTTGGACAGGTCACGGTCGGCACGGCACAGGTAGTGCCCGGCGGCGAGGGCCGCGTCGTAGATGTTGTTCGGGTCCTTCTTGCCGTCGCCGTTGCCGTCCCGGCCCGCCCACTCCCACGTCGACGGAATGAACTGCATGGGGCCGACGGCGCGGTCGTGCACCGTGTCACCGTCGTACGAACCGCCGTCGGTGTCGGTGATCTTCGCGAAGCCGTTGCCGTTCAGCACCGGGCCGAGGATCGCGGTGATCGTCGTGCCGTTCGCGTCGACGTTGCCGCCGCGCGCCTGGCCCGACTCGACCTTGCCGATCGCCGCCAGCAGCTGCCACGGCAGGTTGCAGCCCGGCTTGCTGGCCGCGAGCTCGGCCTCCGCCTTCTTGTAGGCGTCCAGGACGGTGGCGGGAATGCCCGAATCGGCGCCCCCGCTGCCCGCGCCCCCGGGCGAGGCGCTGGGACCGTCGGTGGGGCTGTCGAGCGGCGGCAGATCGGTGAAGTAGTCCGGTCCGGTCGCGCCGCCGGGCGGCGTCGGGTCGTCGGAGCGGTCCGCGGCCGACTTGCCGCCGCCCGTCTGCGGAGGGGTCACGCCGGGAGCCTGTGACGCGGACAGGGCCGCCACCGCCGCGGCGGCGACCGCGGCCGTCATCGCACCCCTGCGCAGCCGCCTGCCGAATACCGCCGCCATACCGCGAACCCCTCCCGTATAGCCCGTCAAAGCCGGTCTGTCCGGCCCGCCCCGGATCGCGGGACGTACCGGATCCCTGCACTCCCCAGCGCACGGACCCAGCCGACACTACGACAACTTCCGCCGCGCAGACACCTGTTCGCGCCCGGTATTCACCGATTGATCAGGTACGCGCTGTCGTACGCTTCCACGCTCGCACGTTCTCGATCCCAGGGGGTTCCGTGCCGTTCACCATCAGTCATGCCGCCGCTGTGCTGCCGTTCGTTCGGCGCGACGGTTCGGGGCGCGGCCGGCTCGTGCCGTCGCTGCTCGTGGCCGGCTCGTTCGCGCCGGACGTCACGTACTTCGCGGCGAGCGCGGTGCCCGGGGCGATGGAGTTCGGCACGTTCACGCACTCCTTCGCGGGGGTCTTCACGGTGGACGTCCTGATCGCGCTCGCGCTGGTGGCGCTGTGGCGACTGGTCCGGGAGCCGGTCCTCGCGCTGCTGCCGCGACGGGTGCGGGACCGGGTGTGGACGGTGGCCGGGGGACGGGGCGGCGGGGCCGGCCGCCGGTGGGCGTGGTGGTACGTCTCCGCGGCGATCGGGGCGACGACACATGTGGTCTGGGACGCGTTCACGCATCACGACCGCTGGGGGACGCGGGTCCTGCCGGTGCTCGGCGAGAGCGTCGCCGGGTCACCGCTCTACTGGTACGCGCAGTACGGGAGTTCGGCGCTCGCGCTGGGCGTGATCGCGGTGTTCGTGTGGCGGTCGGTGCGCGGCGCCGCCGCCACGGCCGGGCTCGCCGCCGCGTCGGTCCGGGATCGGTGGCTGGCGCTCGTCCTGATCGGCGGGTGCGCGTGCGGCTGCGGCGCGGTGCGGGTGGTGCGCTGGCTCGCGTACGTGGACGAGGAGGGCCTCGCCTGGAAGCCCTGGGAGATCGTCCCGACGCTGTGCTTCGGAGCGGGCGCGGGACTCGTGCTCGGCCTCGTCCTGTACGCGGCGGCGGTCAGGGCGCTGGGGCGGACCGGGCGTCCGGCAGGGCCTACGGGTGCGGGAGTTCAGGCGCCCACGGCGGAACCGAGCCGTCCGAACGCTCGCTGATCTCGTCGGCCGGGGTGAGGCCGCGGGCGACGGCGCGCCCCTTGTTCAGGTTCCGGTGGACGGCCTGGGCAACACGCTCCACGGTGCGCACGCCGTATGCCATGGACGGGTTGTCGTGGGACAGGACGGCGATGCGGTAGGTGCGGCCGCCGCCGGTGAACGCGCCGATGCTGTGGATGCGCCAGCCGTGGGTGGCGCGGGGCAGCCAGCCGTTCTTGAGGTGGGCGCGCAGGCCGCGCGGCATGCCGGCGGTCACGCCCCAGCGCTGGTCCTTCCTGACCTCGCTCATCAGCTTCAGGCCGTAGGCCCGGTACGTGACGAACGGCCGGGGTCCGGTCAGCCCGCCGAGCAGGCGCAGCTGGTCGGCGGCCGTGGTGCGGGTCAGGCCCCAGTAGCCGTACGGGCCGAGGCTGGTGCGGGTCGTGCCGGCGCGGCGCAGCGTACCGGCCAGGTAGGGGCGGCCGAGGTCGTTCCACAGGCGGCTCGCGGCCGCGTTGTCCGAACTGCGGATCATGGGGCGGAGGTTGCGCCCCTCCCACGGGGTGAGGGGGCGGCCCCGCTGCTGGGCGCGGCGCAGGGTGGCCTCCAGCATGAGGACCTTCACGATGGACGCCGAGTCGTAGCTCAGGCCCGCGTCGAGGGTGCAGTTCAGGTTGGTGCGGTTGTCGTGCAGCGCGACGGAGACGGTGCCGCGGCGGCCGGCGAGGGCGCTGCGCAGGTCGCGGGTGAGCTGCTTGGCGAGCGCGGGGTTCTTGGGGGCGCGGCAGGTGGGATTGCGCTCCGCGGCCTGCGCGGTGGGGGCGGTGCCGAGCAGGGAGGCCCCGAGCAGGGAGGTGCCGAGCAGGAGCGTGAGGGCGGTGTGCTTGCGGCGGGGTTGTGGCGGCATTGCCCCATGGTGCGGGGGCACTCCGTCGGGGGGCGCGGTGTGAGGTCTGAACGGGGGTGTGGCTTCACGCGTGCGCGCCGTGGGGTGGGGGGTGGTGAGGTTTCGTCGGCGGGTGCGGGTGTTTCGTGGCTGGTCGCGCAGTTCCCCGCGCCCCTGGAGACGCGCACGGCGTGCGCCGTCTCCAGGGGCGCGGGTTCGGGAAGGCGCGGCGAAGCCGCAGCCTTCAGGGGAGCGGGGAACTGCGCGACCAGCCACAACGCACCCGCACCCGGCGAACCCATCTGCCGGAGGCTAGTGCGCCGCGGACTCCCAGTCCGTCCCCAGGCCCACCGAGACATCCAGCGGCGCCCGGAGGGCAACCGCGGCGGCCATCTCGCGGCGGACCAGCTCCTCCGCGGCCGCGGCCTCGCCGGGGGCGATCTCCAGGACGATTTCGTCGTGGACCTGGAGCAGCATCCGGGACGTGAGCTTCGCCTCCGTGAGCGCCTTGTCCACGTTGAGCATCGCGATCTTCACGATGTCGGCGGCGGTGCCCTGGATCGGTGCGTTGAGCGCCATCCGCTCGGCCATCTCGCGGCGCTGCCGGTTGTCCGAGTTCAGGTCGGGCAGGTAGCGGCGGCGGCCCAGCATCGTCTCGGTGTAGCCGGTGGCCCGCGCCTCGTCGACGGCCCGGCGCAGATAGTCGCGGACCCCGCCGAACCGCTCGAAGTACGTGTCCATCAGGGCACGCGCCTCGCCCGCCTCGATGTTCAGCTGCTGCGAGAGACCGAACGCGGAGAGGCCGTAGGCCAGTCCGTACGACATCGCCTTGATCTTGCGGCGCATCTCCGCGTCGACCGCCGAGGGCTCCACGCCGAACACCTGCGCGCCGACCGTGGTGTGCAGGTCCTCTCCGGAGGTGAACGCCTCGATGAGGCCCTCGTCCTGCGACAGGTGCGCCATGACGCGCAGCTCGATCTGGCTGTAGTCCGCCGTCATGAGGGTCTCGAAGCCCTCGCCGACGACGAAGCCGCGGCGGATCGCGCGGCCCTCGTCCGTGCGGACCGGGATGTTCTGCAGGTTCGGGTCGGTCGACGAGAGGCGGCCGGTCGCGGCGACCGTCTGGTTGAACGTGGTGTGGATGCGGCCGTCCGCCGCGATCGTCTTGATCAGGCCCTCGACGGTGACGCGGAGCTTGGCCTGCTCGCGGTGGCGCAGCATGATCACGGGCAGCTCGTGGTCGGTCTGCGTGGCGAGCCAGGCGAGCGCGTCCGCGTCCGTCGTGTAGCCCGTCTTCGTCTTCTTCGTCTTCGGCAGGTCCAGCTCGCCGAAGAAGACTTCCTGGAGCTGCTTGGGCGAGCCGAGGTTGAACTCGTGGCCGACGGAGGCGTGGGCCTCCTTCACGGCCTGCTGCACGGCGCCCGCGAACATCTGCTCCATCGACTCCAGGTGGGCGCGGTCGGCGGCGATGCCGTACCGCTCCAGGCGCGCGAGGAGCACGGAGGTGGGCAGCTCGATGTCGGTGAGCAGCTCGGCCGCGCCGACCTCCTTGAGGCGCTCGCCGAACGCCTCGCCCAGGTCGAGGATGGCGCGGGCCTGGACCATGAGGGCGTCGGCCTCGGCCTGGTCGTCCTCGTCGGTGCCGAAGGCGAGCTGCCCGTCGGCGGCCGCGGCCGGGGCCAGCTCGCGGCCCAGGTACTCCAGGGACAGCGCGTCGAGCGCGAAGGAGCGGCGGCCGGGCTTGACCAGGTACGCGGCGAGCGCCGTGTCCATGGTGATGCCCTCGACGCTCCAGCCGTGCTCGGCGAAGACCCGCATGACGCCCTTGGCGTTGTGCAGGACCTTGGGCTTCGCGGCGTCGGCGAGCCACTGGGCGAAGGCCTTCTCGTCGGCCTCGTCGAGCGCCGACGGGTCGAACCAGGCGGCCTCTCCCCCGGCGGCCGCGAGCGCGATCTCCGTGACCGAACCGGCGCCGAGCGCCCAGGTGTCGACGGATGCCAGGCCCAGGACGGCCGTGCCGTGCTCGGCGAGCCACGGGGCCAACTCGCCCGTGCCGAGCACCTTTCCGTCCAGCTCGACGCCCGGCTCGGCCGGCGTCTCCTCGGCCTCGGCGGCGCCCGGGTCGACGGCGAACAGGCGCTCGCGCAGCGACGGGTTTCGGATCTCCAGGGTGTCCAGGATCATCGCGATCGCCGTGCGGTCGTACGGCGCGCGCTCCAGGTCGGTGACGCCCTTGGGCAGCTCGACGTCGCGCACCATCTCGGTCAGCCGGCGGTTGAGCTTGACGGCGTCCAGGTGCTCCCGCAGATTCGCGCCCGCCTTGCCCTTGACCTCCTCGGCGCGCTCGACCAGCTCGGCGAACGAACCGAACTGGTTGATCCACTTCGCGGCGGTCTTCTCGCCGACGCCGGGGATGCCCGGCAGGTTGTCCGACGGGTCGCCGCGCAGGGCCGCGAAGTCGGGGTACTGGGCCGGCGTCAGGCCGTACTTCTCCTGGACCTTCTCCGGCGTGTAGCGGGTGAGCTCGGAGACGCCCTTGGTCGGGTAGAGCACCGTCACGTGGTCGGTGACGAGCTGGAAGGAGTCGCGGTCGCCGGTGACGATGAGGACGTCGAAGCCCTCGGCCTCGGCCTGCGTGGCGAGCGTGGCGATGACGTCGTCGGCCTCGAAACCGTCGACGGCGAAGCGCGGGGTGTGCATCGCGTCGAGCAGCTCGCCGATCAGCTCGACCTGGCCCTTGAACTCGTCCGGGGTCTTCGACCGGTTCGCCTTGTACTCGGTGAACTCCGCGGAGCGCCACGTCTTGCGGGACACGTCGAACGCCACGGCGAAGTGCGTGGGCGCCTCGTCGCGCAGTGTGTTCGCCAGCATCGACGCGAATCCGTAGATCGCGTTCGTCGGCTGGCCCGTCGCCGTCGTGAAGTTCTCCGCGGGCAGCGCGAAGAACGCCCGGTACGCCAGCGAGTGCCCGTCCATGAGCATCAGCCGGGGGCGCCCACCTGCACCGGAGCCCGTCGCCTTCGTCGCGGTTGTCTTCGCCGTCTTTGCTGCTTTCTCTGCCACGTCCCCGATCCTGCCACGCCCCACTGACACTCCGGCCCACTGCGACCGGGCGGCGAGGCCGTCGGTCACCCGTGCGAGGATCGGAGACGTAGCTCACAGCACGGCCCAGCACGCTCGCAGGACCAGCTCGAAGGGGAGTCAGCCATGGCCAGCAAGCCGCCCGCGTCGGACCCGGTACAGGACGCACCGCAGGTCGCGGCCCCGCAGCACCATGCCGCAGGGCTTCCCGCCGTCAGGCACTCCCTCAAGATCGCGCGCGAGCAGATGGGCGTGAAGCGCACCGCGCTGACGCTGCTGCGCGTCAACCAGAAGGACGGCTTCGACTGCCCCGGCTGTGCCTGGCCCGAGCCGGAGCACCGGCACGCGGCGGAGTTCTGTGAGAACGGGGCGAAGGCGGTCGCCGAGGAGGCCACCCTGCGCCGGGTGACGCCCGAGTTCTTCGCCGCGCACCCGGTCGCCGACCTGGCGACGCGTTCCGGGTACTGGCTGGGCCAGCAGGGCCGCCTCACGCACCCCATGTTTCTCGCGGAGGGCGCCGACCGCTACGAGCCGGTGACGTGGGAGCGGGCCTTCGACATCATCGGCGACGAGCTGGCCGCGCTGGACTCCCCGGACGAGGCGGTCTTCTACACGTCGGGCCGGACGAGCAACGAGGCGGCGTTCCTCTACCAGCTGTTCGCCCGCGAGTTCGGCACGAACAATCTGCCCGACTGCTCGAACATGTGCCACGAGTCGTCCGGTTCCGCGCTCACGGAGACCATCGGCATCGGCAAGGGCAGCGTCCTGCTGGAGGACCTCTACAAGGCGGACCTGATCATCGTGGCCGGGCAGAACCCGGGCACGAACCACCCGCGCATGCTCTCCGCCCTGGAGAAGGCCAAGTCGGGCGGCGCGAAGATCATCTCCGTGAACCCGCTCCCCGAAGCGGGCCTGGAGAAGTTCAAGAACCCGCAGACGCCGAAGGGTCTCACCAAGGGCGCGTCCCTGACCGATCTGTTCCTGCAGATCCGGCTCGGCGGCGACCAGGCCCTGTTCCGCCTCCTGAACAAGCTGATCCTCGACACGGAGGGCGCGACCGACGACGCCTTCATCGCCGAGCATACGCATGGCTACGAGGAGTTCGCGGCGGCCGCCCGGGCCGCCGACTGGGACGAGACGCTGAAGGCGACCGGCCTGTCGCGCGCGGACATCGAGCGGACCCTGGAGATGGTGCTCGCCGCCAAGCGCACCGTCGTGTGCTGGGCGATGGGCCTGACCCAGCACAAGCACTCCGTGCCGACCATCCGCGAGGTGGTCAACTTCCTTCTGCTGCGCGGCAACATCGGCCGCCCGGGCGCCGGTGTCTGCCCCGTCCGCGGCCACAGCAACGTGCAGGGCGACCGCACGATGGGCATCTTCGAGCGGCCCGCGCCCGCGTTCCTGGACGCCCTGGAGAAGGAGTTCGGCTTCGCGCCGCCGCGCGAGCACGGCTTCGACGTCGTCCGCGCCATCCGCGCCCTGCGCGACGGGGACGCGCAGGTCTTCTTCGCGATGGGCGGCAACTTCGTGTCCGCCTCCCCCGACACCGACGTCACCGAGGCGGCGATGCGCCGCGCCCGCCTGACCGTGCACGTCTCCACGAAGCTGAACCGCTCGCACGCCGTCACCGGCGCCCGCGCCCTGATCCTGCCCACGCTCGGCCGCACCGAGCGCGACCTCCAGGGCGGCGGCGAGCAGTTCGTGACCGTCGAGGACTCCATGGGCATGGTGCACGCCTCGCGCGGCCGCCTGGAGCCGGCGAGCAGGCACCTGCTGTCCGAGCCCGCCATCGTGGCCCGCCTCGCCCGCCGCGTCCTGGGCGCCGCATCCGCCACGCCCTGGGAGGAGTTCGAGAAGGACTACGCGACGATCCGCGACCGCATCGCCCGCGTGATCCCCGGCTTCGAGGACTTCAACGCGCGCGTGGCGGACCCGTCCGGTTTCGCGCTGCCGCACGCCCCTCGCGACGAGCGGCGCTTCCCCACGACCACCGGCAAGGCCAACTTCACGGCGGCGCCCGTCGAGTACCCGCACCTCCCGGAAGGGCGGCTGCTGCTCCAGACCCTGCGCTCGCACGACCAGTACAACACCACCATCTACGGCCTCGACGACCGCTACCGCGGGATCAGGAACGGCCGCCGGGTCGTCCTCGTCAACGCCGAGGACGCCAAGGAACTCAGCCTGGCGGAGGGTGCGTACGTCGACCTCGTGAGTGAGTGGAGCGACGGCGTCGAGCGGCGCGCGCCCGGCTTCCGCGTCGTCCACTACCCGACGGCCCGCGGCTGCGCGGCCGCCTACTACCCGGAGACCAATGTGCTGGTGCCGCTGGACGCCACCGCGGACACCAGCAACACCCCCGCCAGCAAGTCCGTCGTCGTGCGCCTGGAACAATCGAGCACCGACTGAGCGTTCGCTCAGCCAGGTGGGAAGCTTTTCCAGCAGAACAGCACACAGGTAAGCAGGCACGACGGACGGAGCCGGGCCCCATGGGCGAGCAGAACCAAGTGAAGTTCCCGCAAGAGGTCATCGACGAGTACGCGGCGCTCGGCGTCGACCTGCCCGCCCTGTTCTCCGCCGGGCACCTCGGTACCCGGATGGGCATCGAGATCAAGGAGGCGGCCGCGGACCGCGTCGTCGGCACGATGCCCGTCGAGGGCAACACGCAGCCGTACGGCCTGCTGCACGGCGGCGCCTCCGCGGTCCTCGCCGAGACCCTCGGCTCGGTCGGCTCGATGCTGCACGGCGGCCTCGGCAAGATCGCCGTCGGCGTCGACCTGAACTGCACGCACCACCGCGGCGCCCGCTCGGGCCTGGTCACCGGGGTGGCCACGCCGGTGCACCGCGGGCGGTCCACGGCGACGTACGAGATCGTCATCACGGACGAGCAGGACAAGCGGGTCTGCACGGCGCGTCTGACCTGCCTGCTGAAGGAAGCGCCCACCGCGCCCACCGCCTAGGACCCGTCCGGCGGATCGTGTCGCGGGCGAGCCGGTCCCGGCGCGGCGCACGGACCTCCGCGTGCCCGCCGGACGCCGCGCGGATGCCGCGCCGGTGAGCGACGAGGGGCCCGGTCCCGTACGGCGATGCGCCGGAGAGTGACGGACGGGCACCGGTCCCGACACCTTCCGGCCCGCCCCACCGCGCGCGGGGGCCGCGCACGGACGCGGGCGGCGCGGCCCGTGGCGCCGCCGTGCGCACTTCGCGAGCGGGCCGCGGCAGCGACGCCCGCCCACGCCGCCTCATCGGGCCACCACGCCTCCAGGGGCGCGCGGCAGGGGGGATCCGCCCGGCGCGGACGCCGGCCCGCCGGACGACCCCAACCACCGCCGCACCGCGGGAAGTTGACGGAACTCCCGGCTCCGGCTCACCGTCGGGCATGACCGGCATCGGGCCCGTCGAGCCGCACGAACCGCCCGACGCCCCCTCCCCTCAGGCACCTCCGCCACCGGCAGACACCCTCGGTGACGACGCGCGGCGCCTGTCCGACCGCTGGACCGAACTGCCCCCGCACCGGCGCCGGTTAGCCGTGACCGCCGCGGCGACCCTCGTCGCCCTCGCCGCCTGCGCCGTCCTGCTCACCCGCCCGGAACCCGCGCCGACGCGTCCGTCCGTCCCCTGGCCCGCCCAGGTCACTCACCTGCGGTACAACGGCACGGACACCCGACCCGGCACCTTCCGCTTCACCGTGCGCGTCGACCGCGGCACGTCAGTGACGATCCATCAGGTCCTTCCCGGCTTCGGCCAGTTGACGGCCGCTACCACGCCACGACCGCCCTTCACGGTGGCCCCCGGCATCCCGCGCGCCCTCGCCGTGCGCATCGGCGTACGCGACTGCACCGCCCTGCCCCGGCTCCTGGACATGACCTACCTGGACCTTTCCCTGCACAACCGGCGCGGACAGGAACTGCACAGCTTCATCTTCGTCGGCCGTTACCCGCACGCCCTCCTCGCCCACCTGCGCGCCACCTGCGGGCCGCCCGTGCGTCACCGATGACCGACAGCCACCGACGACCTCACACGGCGGTAACACAGAGTTACCTCTGTCGCAACGAAGCAATGCGAGGGTCACGGCGCACACCCGCGCCCACCGCACCGCGCACCCCTCGCGCACACCGCGCGCCCATGCGTGTACCGCACACCGACCCAGGTCACCTCAAGTCCCATTGGAGAACTGCGCGTTCTCGACATGCGAACACCGCACACCGCGCCCGCACCCCCCGGGCCCGCCCCAATCGTCCGCACTGCGCCCACCCGACCCCGCCCCGGCATAACAAGAGCGTCACAGCCTCTTCCACACCTGCTCAGCACTCCCCACCTGCCCTTATAGTCACGGCCAGTCACCGCGCCGCCGGGCGCGTCACTTGCACGGCCCCTGTACCAACCCGTACGGCCCGGCGAGACACACGGCCTCCCAAGACCGGAAGGCCGCGCCAGGGAGAGGAATGATCGTGCGACACCGTTCTCTGCTCATACTCACGTCCGTGCTCACCACCGGAGCACTCACGCTCACCGCCTGCGGTTCGCGCGACGATGACAACAAGGAGTCCGGCAAGACCACCACCGTGGTCATCGGCGTGGACGCCCCGCTCAGCGGCGACCTGTCGGCCATCGGCATCGGCATCAAGAACTCCGTCGACCTGGCCGCCAAGACCGCCAACAAGAACAAGGAAGTCCCGGGCGTCACCTTCAAGATCAAGGCGCTCGACGACGTCGCGAACCCCTCCACCGGCGGCCAGAACGCGACCACGCTCGTCGGCGACAAGACCGTCCTCGGCGTCGTCGGCCCCCTGAACTCCAGCGTCGCCCAGTCGATGCAGAAGACCTTCGCCTCCGCGAACCTGGTCGAGATCTCGCCCGCGAACACCGCCCCCGAGCTCACCCAGGGCGCCAAGTACGCGACGACGAAGTCCCGCCAGTTCAAGACGTACTTCCGTACCGCCACGACGGACGCGCTCCAGGGCCCGTACGCCGCCCAGTACGCGTACAACACCCTCAAGCTCAAGACGGTCTACTCCGTCGACGACAAGAAGACCTACGGCGCGGGCCTCGCCCGCACCTTCCGCGAGGAGTTCACCAAGCTCGGCGGCAAGGTCGTCGCGACCGACCACATCAACCCCGACGACCGCGACTTCGGCGCCATCTCCACCAAGATCAAGAACTCCAAGGCCGACTTCGTCTACTACGGCGGCGAGTACCCGGCCGGCGCCCCGCTCTCCAAGCAGATCAAGGACGCCGGAGCCAAGATCCCGGTCATCGGCGGCGACGCCCTGCAGAGCGCCGACTACATCAAGCTCGCCGGCAAGAACGCCGAAGGCGACTTCGCCACCTCCGTCGGCGCCCCGCCGGAGCAGCTCGACACCGCCAAGAAGTTCATCGCCGACTACAAGGCCGGCGGCTACACCGACCCGTACGAGACCTACGGCGCCCTGTCCTACGACGCCGCCTGGGCCATCATCCAGGCCGTCAAGTCCGTCGCGAACGACAACGACGGCAAGCTCCCCAGCGACGCCCGCGCCAAGATCACCGAGGCCACCCAGAAGGTCTCCTTCAACGGCGTCACCGGCCAGGTCGCCTTCGACGAGTACGGCGACACCACCAACCGCACCCTCACCGTCTACCAGGTCAAGGGCGGCAAGCACACCCCGGTCAAGACCGGCGAGCTGGAGAACTGACCCACAGGGAACCCCCGCGGTAACCCTCCCCGGGATCCCACCGCACCAGCCCACGGCGCGGGGGGCACACAACAGCCCCCCGCGCCCTCGCACTTGACGACAACCTCGGAGGCCCAGCGGTGCACGATCTGCCGCAGCAGCTGGTCAACGGCCTGATCCTCGGAGCCCTGTACGGCCTCATAGCCGTCGGCTACACCATGGTCTACGGCATCATCCAGCTCATCAACTTCGCCCACGGCGAGATCTACATGATCGGCGGCTTCGGCGCCCTCACCATGTGGCTCTGGCTCCCCGGCGGCACGTCCCTCGCCATCGCGATGCCCCTCATGCTCCTCATGGGCATCGCCTGCTCCGTCCTCGTCGCCGTCGGCGCCGAACGGTTCGCCTACCGCCCCCTCAGGAACGCCCCCCGGCTCGCCCCGCTCATCACCGCGATCGGCCTGTCCATCGCGCTGCAGCAGGTCGTCTGGGCGTTCTACCCCGACGCCAAGGCCGACCGCACCTTCCCCCAGTTCTCCGGCGGCCCCATCGACCTCGGAGCCTTCACGCTCCAGCGCGGCGACCTCTTCCTCATCATCGCGGCCCCCCTGTGCATGGCCTTCCTCGCCTACTTCGTCGCCAGGACCCGCACCGGACGCGCCATGCAGGCCACCTCCCAGGACCCGGACACCGCCCAGCTCATGGGCATCAACACCGACCGGATCGTCGTCACGGCCTTCGCCATCGGCGGCGCCTTCGCCGCCGTCGCCGCCATGGCCTACGGACTCAAATACGGCCAGGTCGGCTTCAAGATGGGCTTCATCGCCGGCCTCAAGGCCTTCACCGCCGCCGTCCTCGGCGGCATCGGCAACATCTACGGCGCCATGATCGGCGGCCTCGCCCTCGGCCTCGCCGAAGCCCTCGCCACCGCCTACATCCAGGACATCCCCGGCATGGAGCTCCTCGGCGGCGGTGCCTGGAAGGACGTCTGGGCCTTCGTGCTCCTCATCCTCGTGCTCCTGCTGCGCCCCCAGGGCCTGCTCGGCGAGCGCGTCGCGGACAGGGCGTGATCACCATGACCGACACCACCACCACGGCCCCCGCACGCGCCGTGCTCCCGCTGCCCGAGAAGGCCGCCCGCTACGGCACCGCCGCCGGCGCCCTCCTCACCACCGCGAGCACCTTCCTCGCCTGGACCTGGACCGCGGAATTCCCCGGCGACCTCACCGTCACCGGCTACCCCGGCGGCCTGCAGGTCCTCACCCTCGTCGGCGGCCTCATCACCCTGCTGCTCACGCTCTCCGCCCTCGGCATCCGCGGACTGCGCTGGCTCACCCCCGGCGGCAGCACCGCACCCACCCTGCTCTTCGCCCTCGGCACCCTCGGCACCACCGGCTACACCCTCGGCGCCATCAGCTACAGACTCGGCGGCGTCGTCAACCTCGAACCCGGAGCCTGGATCGCCGGCATCGCCGCGCTCCTCACCGCCGTGTTCGCCCTCGGCATCCCCGCCGACGAACCCGACCCCGAGGCCACCGGCGCCGGCGCCCGCCTGCGCGCCGCCCTCAAGGCACCGCCCGCACGCCCGGCCGCCGTCACCCTGCCGTCCTGGGCCGAGATCCTGCTGATCGCCGTCGCCTTCGGCATCGCCCTCTACGTCTTCACGTACGGCATCGACACCGAATACGTCGAGCTCTTCACCGGCTACCTGATCCTGGTCCTCTTCGGCGGCATCGCCCTGACCAAGACCGGTCTGCCCTCGCGCCTCACCGCGCTCACCGCGAAGCACCGCACCATCGCGCTCACCGCGGCCTTCGTCGCCGCCGCCGCGTTCCCCTTCACCCAGTCCAACGACACCTACACCAACGTCGCCGCCAACATCCTGGTCTTCGCCACCGTCGCCCTCGGCCTCAACGTCGTCGTCGGCCTCGCCGGCCTCCTCGACCTCGGCTACGTCGCCTTCCTCGGCGTCGGCGCCTACGCCGCGGCCCTGGTCTCCGGCTCCCCCGACTCCACCATCGGCGTCCACTTCCCGTTCTGGGCCGCCGTTCTCACCGGCGCGGCCGCCTCCCTGGTCTTCGGCATCGTCATCGGCGCCCCGACCCTGCGACTGCGCGGCGACTACCTCGCCATCGTCACCCTCGGCTTCGGTGAGATCTTCCGCATCACCATGAACAACCTGGACGGCGACTCCGGGCCCGACATCACCAACGGCCCCAACGGCATCCCGAACATCCCCGACCTCGAAATCTTCGGGTTCAACCTCGGCGAGACCCACACCGTCCTCGGCGTCGACCTCGGCCGGTTCGCCAACTACTACCTCCTGATGCTCGTCTTCACGATCATCGTCGTCACCGTCTTCCGCCGCGCGGGCACCTCCCGCATCGGCCGCGCCTGGGTCGCCATCCGCGAGGACGAGACCGCCGCCCAGGCCATGGGCATCAACACCTTCCGCCTCAAGCTCCTCGCCTTCGCCCTCGGCGCCTCCCTCGCCGGCATGGCAGGCACCGTCCAGGCCCACGTCCAGTACTCGGTCACCCCCGACCAGTACAAGTTCGTGGAGAACGCGCCGCCCAACTCCGCGTTCCTGCTCGCCGCCGTCATCCTCGGCGGCATGGGCACCGTCAGCGGACCCCTCGTCGGCGCCTCCCTGCTCTACCTCATCCCCGCCAAGCTGCAGTTCATCGGCGAGTACCAGCTCCTCCTCTTCGGCGTCGCGCTCATCCTCCTGATGCGCTTCCGCCCCGAAGGCCTCATCGCCGACCGCCGCAAGCAGCTCGAATTCCACGAGATCGACCAACTCGACGTGCCAGAACAGCGATTGCCCGAAGAACCGGCCGTCACCAAGGCGGGGGCGTGACCACCATGACCACGACCACGACCACGACGACCCGTACCGTCCTCGAAGCCAGCGGCGTCACCATGCGCTTCGGCGGCCTCACCGCCGTCCGCGACGTCGACCTCACCGTCGGCGAGGGCGAGATCGTCGGCCTCATCGGACCCAACGGCGCCGGCAAGACCACCTTCTTCAACTGCCTCACCGGCCTCTACGTGCCGACCGAGGGCAAGGTCTCCTACAAGGACACCGTCCTGCCGCCCCAGCCCCACCTCGTCACCCAGGCAGGCATCGCCCGCACCTTCCAGAACATCCGCCTCTTCGCCAACATGACCGTGCTGGAGAACGTCCTCGTCGGACGCCACACCCGCACCAAGGAAGGCCTCTGGTCGGCCCTCCTGCGCGGCCCCGGCTTCAAGAAGGCGGAACGGGCCTCCGAGGAACGCGCCATGGAACTCCTGGAGTTCACCGGCCTCGCCAAGAAGCGCGACCACCTCGCCCGCAACCTCCCCTACGGAGAACAGCGCAAGCTGGAGATCGCCCGCGCCCTCGCCAGCGACCCCGGACTCCTCCTCCTCGACGAGCCCACCGCCGGCATGAACCCCCAGGAGACCCGCGCCACCGAGGAACTGGTCTTCGCCATCCGCGACCAGGGCATCGCCGTCCTCGTCATCGAGCACGACATGCGGTTCATCTTCAATCTCTGCGACCGCGTCGCCGTCCTCGTCCAGGGCGAGAAACTCGTCGAAGGCACCAGCGACGTCGTCCAGGGCGACGAACGCGTCATCGCCGCCTACCTCGGCACCCCCTTCGAAGGCGCCCCCGAGGACACCGCGCTCGACGAAGTCCAGGCCGCCGAAGCGCAGGCCGCCGCCGAAGGAGACGACCAGTGACCGCACTGCTGGAGGTCGAGGACCTCAAGGTCGCGTACGGCAAGATCGAAGCCGTCAAGGGCATCTCCTTCCGCGTGGAGGAAGGCCAGGTCGTCACCCTCATCGGCACCAACGGCGCCGGGAAGACGACGACGCTGCGCACGCTCTCGGGCCTCCTGAAGCCCCTGAGCGGCAAGATCACGTTCGCCGGACAGCCGCTCAACACGGTCCCGGCCCACAAGATCGTCGCCATGGGCCTCGCCCACTCCCCCGAAGGCCGGCGCATCTTCCCCCGCCTCAGCATCGCCGAGAACCTCCAGCTCGGCGCCTTCCTCCGCAAGGACACGGCAGGCATCACGAAGGACATGCAGCGCGCCTACGACCTGTTCCCCATCCTGGGCGAACGCAGGAAGCAGGCGGCGGGCACGCTCTCCGGCGGTGAGCAGCAGATGCTCGCCATGGGACGGGCGCTGATGTCCCAGCCCAAGCTGCTCATGCTCGACGAGCCCTCCATGGGCCTCTCCCCGATCATGATGCAGAAGATCATGGCGACCATCGCCGAGCTGAAGGCACAGGGCACCACGATCCTGCTCGTCGAGCAGAACGCCCAGGCGGCCCTGTCGCTCGCCGACCAGGGCCACGTCATGGAGGTCGGCTCCATCGTCCTGTCCGGCTCCGGCCAGGACCTCCTCCACGACGAGTCCGTCCGCAAGGCGTACCTCGGCGAGGACTGAACCCGCACATGACCGAGGCCCGCACCCCATCGGGGTGCGGGCCTCGGTCATGCCCAGGGGGCCGGGTCTCAGCCCTTCGACGCCTTCTTCTCCGCGGCGTCCTCGATGACCGCCTCGGCGACCTGCTGCATCGACAGCCGGCGGTCCATCGACGTCTTCTGGATCCAGCGGAACGCCGCCGGCTCCGTCAGCCCGTACTCCGTCTGCAGGATCGACTTCGCCCGGTCCACCAGCTTGCGGGTCTCCAGACGCTGGGTGAGGTCCGCGACCTCCTGCTCCAGCGTCTTCAGCTCCGTGAAACGCGAGACCGCCATCTCGATCGCCGGCACGACGTCGC
Source organism: Streptomyces sp. YJ-C3 (assembly GCF_053891275.1). Classification (NCBI taxonomy): domain Bacteria; kingdom Bacillati; phylum Actinomycetota; class Actinomycetes; order Kitasatosporales; family Streptomycetaceae; genus Streptomyces; species Streptomyces sp. YJ-C3. The sequence goes on from NZ_CM132685.1 coordinate 6,762,560, forward strand.
TCTTGCTGAACGGCTTCACGAGGTACGCCATCGCGCCCGCGTCCCGGGCCCGCTCGACGAGGTCGCGCTGGGAGAACGCGGTCAGCATCAGGACCGGCGCGATCGACTCCTCGGCGATCTTCTCCGCCGCGCTGATGCCGTCCAGCTTCGGCATCTTCACGTCGAGGATCACGAGGTCCGGGTTGTGCTCACGGGCCAGCTCGATGGCCTGCTCACCGTCGCCGGCCTCGCCCACGACGGTGTAGCCCTCTTCCTCGAGCATCTCTTTGAGGTCGAGGCGGATCAGGGCCTCGTCCTCGGCGATGACGACACGGGTCGTCAGCGGCGGGACGTGCGACTTGTCGTCGTCGGCGGCGTCAACGGGCTGGGGCGACTCGGGGGCGGTCACGGGGGCGCTCCTTGTTCGGGCAGGCTATGGGCTGCTCCTAGAGACTACCTAGCTGCGGCCGCGCGTGATGACCCGGTACACTTCCGACGCGGCCAGCGGCCGGGCCGGGTTGGTGGAACGGTATACACGGAGGTCTCAAACACCTCTGCCTGAAAGGGCTTGCGGGTTCGAATCCCGCACCCGGCACACAGTTCCGTAAGCGGATGTTCGCATTCTCGTGAACATCCGCTTTTTGCTGCGCGGCGTCACAATCGCTCACGCACAGTTACCCCATGGAACAGCACGCACCTTCGGTACGGGCACAAGCAATCGCGCTGATGCGCCAGGGCGTCGCCAACCGCGTCGTCGCGGAGCGGCTGAACGTCCCGAGGGGAACCGTCGGCTGGTGGCGCAGCGAGGACCGCAGAGCCCGAGGTGAGGCGTACGAGCCGGTGACGGACTGCCCCAGGTGCACTGGCCGTGACTTCGGCAAGGCCGCCTATGCGTACTTACTCGGCCTCTATCTCGGCGACGGCCACATCATCTCCAAGCCCCGACAGCACCACCTGTCCATCTTCTGCAACGCCACGCAGACCGGGTTGATCGCGGCCGCCGCGGAGGCCATGCGCCATGTCATGCCGCTCCCTCGCGTGAGCCTGCGCGAGAGGCCCGGCTGCATCGAGGTGAAGTCGTACACCAAGCACTGGACCTGCCTGTTCCCCCAGCACGGCCCCGGCAAGAAGCACGAGCGCGAGATCGCCCTGGTCTCCTGGCAGCGGGAGATCGTCGACGCGCATCCCTGGGAGTTCGTGCGGGGTCTGATCCATTCCGACGGCTGCCGGATCACGAACTGGACCACCCGGCTCGTCGGTGGCGAGCGCAGGCGCTACGAGTACCCCCGGTACTTCTTCACCAACAAGTCCGACGACATCCGGCAGCTCTACACGGACACCCTCGACAGGCTGGGTGTCGTCTGGACGCACTGCACGCGCAACGGCAGCCCGTACAACATCTCCGTCGCGCGTGCGGCAGACGTCGCCCTCCTCGACCTCCACGTGGGACCCAAACACTGACCCGCAATAGGACCCGTCACAGCACCCCCGCCCGCCCCCTGGGACCCGCCCCAATTCCCCCGCGAGTTCTTGACCGGCCCACCCGCCTCGCACGATGTTCGGGGTCACACCCATCCGTCGTCCGAAGAGGTACGCATGAGCCCGATCAACCGGCGCCGCTTCGTCGCGGCCGCGGCCGGCGCCGCCGCGGCCGCCGTGGCCGTGAGCCCGGAGTCCGCGTTCGCAGCAGGGTCCGGCAGGAGCGTCGGCGCGACGGACGAGGACGGTCCGGACTTCGGCGACAGAGGCGATTTCACCGACGCCGACAAGGGGTTCGTCGCCGCTCTGTCCCCGGGCGTCGTCAGGAATGCGGACGGCAAGGTCGTCTGGGACAACGACGCGTACGACTTCCTGAAGAGGGACGCTCCGGCCACCGCCAGCAAGAGCCTGTGGCGGCAGTCCCAACTCGTCCGCAAGCAGGGCCTGTACAAGGTCACCGACCGGATCTATCAGGTCCGGGGGCTCGATCTGTCGAACATGACGATCGTCGAGGGCGACACCGGCATCATCGTCATCGATCCGCTGATCTCCGCCGAGACGGCCGCCGCCGCGCTGAAGCTGTACCGGGACCATCGCGGCGCCGGCAAGGAGGTCACCGCTCTTCTCTACACGCACCCGCACGTGGACCATTTCGGCGGCGCGTACGGCGTCCTGCCGAACGGGGCGGGGGACGTGCCGGTCGTCGCGCCGGAGGGGTTCCTGGAGCACGCGGTGTCGGAGAACGTGTACGCGGGGACGGCGATGACGCGTCGCTCCGCCTATATGTACGGCGCCCAGCTCCCCACGTCGGCCAGGGGGCAGATCGGCTGCGGTCTCGGGCAGAACGTGTCGCTCGGGACCGTCGGGCTGATTCCGCCGACCAGGAGCATCACGCGGACCGGGCAGGTCGAGACGTACGACGGCGTGCGGTTCGAGTTCCAGATGACGCCGGGGACCGAGGCGCCCGCCGAGATGAACTTCGTCCTCCCGGATCTGCGGGCCGTGTGCATGGCGGAGAACGCGACGCACACGATGCACAACATCATCACGCTGCGCGGTGCGCAGGTGCGGGACGCCCGCCAGTGGGCGCATTGTCTGGACGAGTCGATCGGCCTGTTCGCGGGGCGGGTGGACGTGGCGTTCGCGTCGCATCACTGGCCCACCTGGGGCGGCGACGAGATCACCGAACTGCTCACGCAGCAGCGGGACTTGTACGCGTATCTGCACGACCAGACCCTTCGGATGATCAATGTCGGGATGACGGGCCGGGAGATCGCCGAGGAGATGAGGCTGCCGCCCGCGCTGGAGGGGTGGGCCAACCGCGGCTACTACGGGTCCGTGAGCCACAACGTGAAGGGCATCTATCAGCGCTACATGGGCTGGTTCGACGCGAACCCGGCTCATCTGTGGGAGCACCCGCCCGTCGAGGAGGCGAAGCGGTACGTCAAGGCGATGGGCGGGCGGACGGCGACCGTGCTGAAGGCGAAGGGGTTCGCGCGGGACGGGGATCTGCGGTTCGCCGCGACGTTGTTGAACCACGTCGTGTTCGCGGATCCGGAGCACAAGGCCGCGAAGGCCGAACTTGCCTCTGTTTACGAGAAGTTGGGGTTCGCGACGGAGAACGCGGTCTGGCGGAACTTCTATCTCACCGGGGCCATGGAGCTGCGTGAGGGGGTGCGGCCCGGCGATTCGTCGACCGTGGGCCCGACGATGATGGCGGCGCTGAGCGTCGAGCAGCTCATCGATTCGGTGGCGATCCGTGTCAACGGGCCGAGGGCCTGGGATCTGAAGGTGCGGATGGACTGGAGTTTCCCGGCGTCCGGCGTCGTGTTCCATCTGACTTTGCAGAACGGCGTGTTGACGTATCGCAGCGATACGAAGGCGGATCCGGCCGCGGAGGTCACGCTGACCATGACCAAGCCTCAGTTGCTCGCTCTGCTGGGCGGCAAGGGGCTGGGGGACATCGGGGTCGTGGGGGACGCGTCGCTGTTGCAGAAGCTGCTGGCGGTCGTGGACGAGCCGGATCCCGGTTTCGCCGTGGTGACGCCGTAGGAGCGGGCGGATACGCGGCCGGGGCCGCACCCCGGGGAGGGGTGCGGCCCCGGCCGCGGTGGGTGACCGGTTACTTCGGGCTGTCGTCCTCGCCGATGTGGTGGATGCGGACGAGGTTGGTGGAGCCGGGGACGCCGGGCGGGGAGCCGGCGGTGATGACGACGATGTCGCCCTTGCGGCAGCGGCCGATCTTGAGGAGCTGCTCGTCGACCTGGGCGACCATCGCGTCGGTGGAGTCCACGTGCGGGCCGAGGAACGTCTCGACGCCCCAGGTCAGGTTGAGCTGCGAGCGGGTCGCCGGCTCGGGGGTGAAGGCCAGCAGGGGGATGGGTGAGCGGTACCTGGACAGGCGCTTCACCGTGTCGCCGGACTGGGTGAAGGCGACGAGGAACTTCGCGCCCAGGAAGTCGCCCATCTCGGCCGCCGCGCGGGCGACGGCGCCGCCCTGGGTGCGGGGTTTGTTGCGCTCGGTCAGGGGCGGCAGGCCCTTGGCGAGGATGTCCTCCTCGGCCGCCTCGACGATGCGGCTCATCGTCTTGACGGTCTCGATCGGGTATTTGCCGACGCTGGTCTCGCCGGAGAGCATGACCGCGTCGGTGCCGTCGATCACGGCGTTCGCGACGTCGCTGGCCTCGGCGCGGGTCGGGCGCGAGTTGTCGATCATCGAGTCGAGCATCTGGGTGGCGACGATGACCGGCTTGGCGTTGCGCTTGGCGAGCTTGATGGCGCGCTTCTGCACGATCGGGACCTGCTCGAGGGGCATTTCGACGCCGAGGTCGCCGCGGGCGACCATGATGCCGTCGAACGCGGCGACGATGTCGTCGATGTTGTCGACGGCCTGCGGCTTCTCCACCTTGGCGATGACCGGGAGGTGGCGGCCCTCCTCGGTCATGATGCGGTGCACGTCCTCGATGTCGCGTCCGCTGCGTACGAAGGAGAGCGCGATGATGTCGGCGCCGATGCGCAGGGCCCAGCGGAGGTCCGCCTCGTCCTTGTCGGAGAGCGCGGGGACGGAGACGGCGACGCCGGGGAGGTTGAGGCCCTTGTGGTCGGAGACCATGCCGCCTTCGACGACCTCGGTGCGGACGCGGGGGCCGTCGACGCCGGTGACCTGGAGGCTGACCTTGCCGTCGTCGACGAGGATGCGCTCTCCGGGGGTGACGTCCTCGGCGAGGCCGCCGTAGGTGGTGCCGCAGCTACGGCGGTCGCCCTGGATGCCGTCCTCGACGCTGATGGTGAACTCGTCACCGCGTTCAAGGAGTACGGGGCCTTCGCTGAAGCGGCCGAGTCGGATCTTCGGGCCTTGAAGGTCGGCGAGGATGCCGACGCTGCGGCCGGTCTCGTCGGAGGCCTTTCGCACGCGCTGGTAGCGCTCCTCGTGTTCGGCGTAGGTGCCGTGACTGAGGTTGAAGCGGGCTACGTCCATTCCGGCCTCGACGAGTGCCTTGATCTGCTCGTACGAGTCGGTGGCGGGGCCCAGGGTACAGACGATCTTTGCTCGGCGCATGATTCGAGCCTAGGCCTTACCGGCCGGTAGAGAATTGGCCGGGCGTGACTACTCAACGACCTTTGTATGAAGGGCTATTGACAAGCGCCGCTAAGTTTTGAATTTGATCGCGGGCGCGCTCCAATGAGCAGGTGGGATGTCAGAGCTGGGGCGGGTGCATCGTGAATCGCGCATTGACCTGGGCGTGCACGTGCTGGCGTTCGGGTTCGAGGTCGAGGGCGGGTGCGCTGTCGGGGGTGTCCCCGGCGAAGGCGGCGCGGGGCATGCCGCGGGCGAGTTCGCGCCCTGTCCAGGAGTGGTCCTCCGCTGCGACGTCGGCGAGTTCGACGAGGGCGGCGAGGGTGGTGCCGAGGGCGTCGGCGTATTCGCGGGCGCGCTGGACGGCTTCGTGGACGGCCTGCCGGCGTGCCTGGGCGTGGACCGGCGAGGTGGGGCGCAGGGACCACCAGGGTCTGTCGACGCTGGTGAGGTCGAGGTCGGCGAGGCGGGTGGCGAGTTCACCGAGGGCGGTGAAGTTGGTGAGGTCGACGGTGACGTGGACTCGGCCGTGGTGGGTGCGGATGCGTTCGCCGCGGCCGTGTTTGGCGAATTCGGGGGTGAGGGAGAAGGCTCCGGTCTCGAGGTTCTCGACGGCGTCGCCGTAGGTCTTGACGAGGTCGAGGACGCCGGTGTTGCGGCGGGTGAGGTCGTCGAGGGTGGCGCGGCGGTCGGTGCCGCGGGCGCTGACGGTGATGCCGATGCGGGCGAGTTCGGGGTCGGCTTCGAGGTGGGCTTCGCCGCGGACGGCGATGCGGGGTGCCTCGGGTGTCCCGAATGGCGTGGGTTCGGCGGGTGTGGGGGTCATGGCCCCACTGTCTCACTGGTGTCCGCCCCCGGCCGGTCATCGGATCGAAACCTGGAGGGGGTGTTGCGGGGGTGGGTTCTGCGCCAGAATCTACGCGCGTTACACGTGTGTTGACTCATCGCCAGTGGTGCCCCGAGGAGTACAGAGATGCCGTTGAACCGCAGAAGGTTTCTGGGACAGTCCGCCGCGACGGGCGTGGGGGTGGCGCTGACCGGCGCCCTGGCCGCACCGGCCGCGGAGGCCGCGGAGCGGGGTCACGGGCACGGGCACGGACCCGAGAGGCGGAAGCGGTACTCCTTCACGGTCATGGGCACGACCGACCTGCACGGGCACGTCTTCAACTGGGACTACTACAAGGACGCCGAGTACGCGGACACGGCGGGCAACGCGCAGGGTCTGTCGCGGATCTCGACCCTGGTGAAGCAGGTGCGCGAGGAGAAGGGCCGTGGCAACACGCTCCTGATCGACGCGGGCGACACGATCCAGGGCACGCCGCTGACGTACTACTACGCGCGCGTGGAGCCGATCACCGCGAAGGGTGGTCCGGTGCACCCGATGGCGCAGGCGATGAACTCGATCGGCTACGACGCGGCGGCGCTCGGCAACCACGAGTTCAACTACGGCATCGACACGCTGCGCACGTTCGAGTCGCAGCTGAAGTTCCCGCTGCTCGGGGCGAACGCGGTGGACGCGAAGACGGAGCGGCCGGCGTTCCGGCCGTATGTCATCAAGAAGCTGCGCACGCCGCACGGCAAGGACGTGAAGGTGGCGATCCTGGGGCTGACGAACCCGGGGATCGCGATCTGGGACAAGGCGTACGTGCAGGGTGTGCTGAAGTTCCCCGGCATCGAGGAGCAGGCCGCGCTGTGGGTGCCGAAGCTGCGCTCGATGGGCGCGGACGTGGTGATCGTCTCGGCGCACACGGGTGCCTCGGGCACGTCGTCGTGGGGCGATCAGCTGCCGTACGTGGAGAACGCGGCGGCGAACGTGGCGGCGAAGGTGCCGGGGATCGACGCGATCCTGGTCGGGCACGCGCACGTGGAGATCGAGCAGCAGGTCGTGACCAATGAGAAGACCGGGAAGCCGGTCGTCCTGTCGGAGCCGCTGTGCTACGCGGAGCGGCTGGCTCTCTTCGACTTCGAGCTGGAGTGGGAGAAGGGCCGCTGGACGGTGGCGTCGGTGTCGTCGAAGCTGCTGAACTCGAACACGGTGGCGGACGACCCGAAGATCACGAAGCTGCTCGCGGACGAGCACGCGCTGGTCGTGAAGTACGTGAACCAGGTGGTGGGACGGGCGACGGCGACGCTGACGACGGAGGACGCCCGTTACAAGGACGCGCCGATCATCGATCTGATCAACAAGGTGCAGGCGGATGTCGTGACGGAGGCGCTGAAGTCGACGCAGTACGCGTCGCTGCCGGTGCTGTCGCAGGCGTCGCCGTTCTCGCGTACGTCGCAGATCCCCGCGGGGGACGTGACGATCCGCGATCTGTCGAGCCTGTACGTGTACGACAACACGCTGGTGGCGAAGTTGCTGACGGGTGCGCAGGTGCGGGCGTACCTGGAGTACTCGGCGGAGTATTTCGTGCAGACGGCGGCGGGTGCGGCGGTCGATGTGGACAAGCTGACGAACGCGAACAACCGGCCGGACTACAACTACGACTACGTGTCGGGTCTTTCGTACGACATCGACATCGCGCAGCCGGCGGGTTCGCGGATCAAGAACCTGAAGCACGGCGGTGCGGATCTGGACGACGCGGCGCAGTTCGTGTTCGCGGTGAACAACTACCGGGCGAACGGCGGTGGCGCGTTCCCGCACGTGGCGACGGCGCAGGAGCTGTGGGCGGAGTCGATCGAGATCCGGACGCGGATCGCGGAGTGGGTGACGGCGAAGGGCGTCCTCGACCCGGTCGACTTCGCGTCGGTGGACTGGAAGCTGACGCGGGACGGGACGCCGGTGTTCTAACCCTGGAGTTTGATCAGATTGCCGCGCTCACCTGTCTGCTGTCCGGGCAGGGGGGCGCGGTTCTCGTGTCCGGTGAGGCCGAAGGTGGTGAAGGCGGTGCGCCGGGGCTGCGGGTAGGGGTCCTTGCCCGTCAGGGAGTTGAGGATGGTGGAGCTGCGCCAGGCGGCGAGGCCGAGGTCGGGGGCGCCGACGCCGTGCGTGTGGCGCTCGGCGTTCTGTACGTACACCGCTCCCTGCACCGACTTGTCGAGGACGAGGCGGAACTGCTCGTCGATCCGCGGGCGTTCGCTGTTGTCCCGGCGGATGTAGGGGTCGAGTCCGGCGAGCATCCCGTCGAGCGGGCGCTCCTTGTAGCCGGTGGCGAGGACGACGGCGTCGGTGGTGAGGCGGGAGCGGGTGCCCTGTCCGCGGTGTTCGAGGTGGAGTTCCACTTTGGTGGTGGCGACGCGGCCGGCGGTGCGAACGCTGACGCCGGGGGTGAGGACGGCGTCGGGCCAGCCGCCGTGCAGGGTGCGCCGGTAGAGCTCTTCGTGGATGGCGGCGATGGTGTCGGCGTCGATGCCCTTGTGGAGCTGCCACTGGGCGGGGACGAGGCGGTCGCGCTCGGGTTCGGGGAGCTGGTGGAAGTACGAGGTGTAGTCGGGCGTGAACTGCTCGAGGCCCAGCTTGGAGTACTCCATGGGCGCGAACGCCTCGGTGCGGGCCAGCCAGTGGATCTTCTCGTGGCCCGCGGGGCGGTGCCGGAGGAGGTCGAGGAAGATCTCGGCGCCGGACTGGCCGCTGCCGATGACGGTGACGTGTTCGGCGGCGAGCAGGCGCTCGCGGTGGTCGAGGTAGTCGGCGGAGTGGACGACGGGCACGGTGGGCGCGTCGGCGAGGGGCTTGAGCGGCTCGGGGACGTGGGGCTCGGTGCCCACTCCGAGGGCGACGTTCTTCGTGTACGTGCGGCCGAGGGCCTCGGCTTCTCCGTCGGCGTCGAGCTGGGTGAAGTCGACCTCGAACAGGGCGCGTTCGGTGTTCCAGCGGATGGCGTCGACCTGGTGGGAGAAGTGGAGTCCGGGCAGGTTCTCGCTGACCCAGCGGCAGTAGGCGTCGTATTCGGAGCGCTGGATGTGGAAGTTCTCGGCGAAGTAGAAGGGGAAGAGCCGCTCGCGGGTCTTGAGGTAGTTGAGGAACGTCCAGTGGCTGGTGGGGTCGGCGAGGGTCACCAGGTCGGCGAGGAAGGGGACTTGGAGCGTGGCGCCGTCGATGAGCAGCCCGGGGTGCCACTGGAAGGCGGTGCGCTGTTCGTAGAAGACGGTGTCGAGCTCGGTGAGGGGGTGGGCGAGCGCGGCGAGGGAGAGGTTGAAGGGGCCGATGCCGATGCCGACGAGGTCGCGGGGCGCCTCGTCGGGCGGGGTGGCGGACTGCGGGGTGGGCGCGGCTGTCATCGGGGCGTGTGTCCTTCCACCAGTTTCAGGAGGGCGGCGAGGTCGCCCGGTTCGGTGTGCGGGTTGAGCAGGGTGGCTTTGAGCCAGAGGGTGCCGTCGTCGGTGCGGGCCCGGCCGAGGACGGCGCGGCCTTCGGTGAGCAGGCCGCGGCGGATCGCGGCGATGGTCTCGGCGCTCGCGCCCGTGGGCCGGAACAGGACGGTGGAGAGGGTCGGGGTGTCGTAGAGCTCGAAGGCGGGGTGGGCGTCGACGAGCCGGGCCAGGTGGTGCGCGAGGGCGATGACCTGGTCGGTGAGGGCGCCGAGTCCGGTGCGGCCGAGGGCTTTGAGCGTGACGGCGATCTTGAGGATGTCGGGGCGGCGGGTGGTGCGCAGGGAGCGGCCGAGGAGGTCGGGCAGGCCTGCTTCGGTGTCGTCGTCGGCGTTGAGGTAGTCGGCCTGGTACGTGAGGGCCTGTACGTCGGCCGGGTCGCGTACGGCGATGAGTCCTGCGGCGACGGGCTGCCAGCCGAGCTTGTGCAGGTCCAGGGTGACGGTGTGGGCGCGGGCGAGGCCGTCGAGGAGGGTGTGGTGGCGGGCGCTGAACAGGAGGCCCGCTCCGTAGGCGGCGTCGACGTGCAGGCGGGCGCCGTGCTGTTCGCAGACGTCGGCGATCTCGGGGAGCGGGTCGATGAGGCCGGCGTCGGTGGTGCCGGCGGTGGCGGCGACGAGCTTGGGCCCGGGCAGGTCGGTGAGGGCCTCGTCGAGGGCGGCGGGGTCGAGGGTCCCGGTGGGTGCGGGCACGGCGATCGGGTCGGGCAGACCGAGCAGCCAGGCGGCGCGGGCGAGGCTGTGGTGGGCGTTGTCCCCGACGAGGAGCCGGACGGGTGCGCGGTGGCGGGTGGTCTCCCGGGCCAGCAGGACGGCGAGCTGGTTGGCCTCGGTGCCGCCGGTGGTGACGAGGGCGTCGCCGGGCGCCGTGTCGCCGTACACCTCGCGGGCGAGGGCGGCGGTCACGAGGGCTTCGAGGGCGGAGGCGGCGGGGGCCTGGTCCCAGGAGTCCATCGAGGGGTTGAGGGCGCTCGCGGCGAGGTCGGCGGCGGTGGCGACGGCGAGCGGCGGGCAGTGCAGGTGGGCGGCGCACAGGGGGTCGGCGGGGTCGGCGGCGCCTTCGGTGAGCGCGGTGACGAGGGTGCGCAGGGCGTCGTCGGCGCCGGTCCCCTGCTCGGGCAGGAGGGTGCCCGCCCGGTCCTGCAGCCGGGTGGCGACGGCGTCGGGGCCGCCGGCCGGGAGGGGGCCGCCGCGGAGTGCGGCCCCCTCCTGGAGTGCGTCGAGGACGGTGGTGAGCAGGGGCCGCAGGGCGTCGGGGCCCTGGGTGCCTCCGGCGAGGGGCGGATGAGCGCTCACGGGCGCAGCCCGTTCCTCGAAAGGGCGGTGGTGGGCGACGGGCGGGCGCTCATGGGGGTCCTTCGGGTGCGTGACTGGCGGGGCGGCCACGAGGCCGTGCGCCCACCAGTCTTGAACCTTCGGGAAGTAGACCTTCGGTAAATGCGACAGGAATACCCGAAAGGGGTACTCCTTGGCCGGAAAGGTCTGTTGGTGGTGTATAAGGCGTGGCGGTTAGGGCTGTTGGGCCTGCCGTACCCGCAATGCCCTTGCGAGGTCGTCGAGTTGGTCGGTGAGCTTGCGGCGCAGGGCCGGGGTGGGGGTGCCTTCGGCGAGGGTCCGCTCGCCGAGGTCGAGGGTGTCGGTGTCGATGGCGTACGTGGGGAAGGCGTGCCGTCCGGCGGCTTCGGCGATGGCGGGGCCGCGGCGGTCGGCGAGGGCGGTGACGTCGGTGAAGTAGCGGGGTACGTAGCACCGCAGCAGGCCGGCCTGTTCGGGCTGCCAGAAGCCCTGGGCGGTCGCGGTGAACAGGTAGTTGGACAGGTCCTGTCCTGGGTCGGTGGTGAACATCGCGTCCCAGGCGGCCTGTTTGGCCTGCGGGTCGGGCAGGGCGGCGCGGCAGCGGGCGGCGCCTTCCTGTCCGGCGGCGCTGGGGTCGTGGGCGAGTTCGGCCTCGATGACGGCCTCGTCGACGGCGCCGAGGACGCTGAGCCGGCCGAGGATGCGCCAGCGCAGCTCGGGGTCGAGGTCGGGGCCGCCGCGGACGGCGCCGGAGTCGTACCAGTCGCGGATGACGTCGGCGTGCTGGGCGGCGTCGACGAGGTGGCGCACGGCGGTCAGGCGCAGGCCGGGGTTGCTGCCGTCCTCGGTGCGGCGGATGAGGTCCTCGCACAGGGCGGTGAGCAGGGTGAGCGCGGCGGGGCGGTCCTCGGGGGCGCTGTAGCGGTCGGCGACCTGGGTGTGGGCGAAGGCGAGGACGCCCTGGACGAGGGCGAGGTCGGTCTCCGCGGCGAGGTGGGCGCCGACGGTCTCCAGGTAGGCGGCGGGCTCCAGTTGCCCGTCGCGGACCATGTCGCGCAGCGTGTTCCACAGGACGGCGCGGGTGAGGGGGTCGGGGACTTTGGAGAGGCCGCGCAGGGCCGCTTCCTCGGAGGCCGGGTCGAGGCGGACCTTGGCGTAGGTGAGGTCCTGGTCGTTGGGGACGATCAGGGCGGGCCGGGGGCCGAGGAACGTCTGGGGCGTCCGGTCCGCGGGCACGTCGACGTAAAGGCGCTCGCTCAGGACGAACGCGCGGTGGTCGGCGGGGTCGCGGTCGTAGCGGCCGAGGGCGATGCGGTGCGGGCGGCTGCCGGTGCGCTCGGCGGCGAGGGTCCAGGTGTCGTCGGTGCCGGTGACCCGGGCGGTGAGGGTGTCGACTCCGGTGGTGCGCAGCCAGGCGTCGGCCCAGGCGTGGACGTCGCGTTCGGTGGCGGAGGCGAGGGAGTCGAGGAAGTCGGCGAGGGTGGCGTTGCCGAACCTGTGGCGCTTGAAGTGGGTGTTGATGCCGGCGAGGAAGTCCTTCTCGCCGAGCCAGGTGACGAGCTGGCGCAGGGCGGAGGCGCCCTTGGCGTAGGAGATCCCGTCGAAGTTGAGGAGGGCGGAGGCGGTGTCCTCGACGGCTTCGGGGGCGACGGGGTGGGTGGAGGGCCGCTGGTCCGCGTCGTAGCCCCAGGACTTGCGGGCGACGCCGAAGTCGACCCAGGTGTCGGTGAAGCGGGTCGCCTCGGTGAGGGTCTGGTAGCCCATGTACTCGGCGAACGACTCGTTCAGCCAGATGTCGTCCCACCACTTGAGGGTGACGAGGTCGCCGAACCACATGTGGGCCATCTCGTGGGAGATGACCATGGCGCGGGTCTGCCGCTCGGTGTCGGTGACGGCGGAGCGGTAGACGAACTCGTCGCGGAAGGTGACGAGTCCGGGGTTCTCCATCGCGCCGGCGTTGAACTCGGGGACGAACGCCTGGTCGTAGGAGTCGAACGGGTAGGGCTCGTCGAACTTCTCGTGGTAGCGGTCGAAGCACGCGCGCGTGACGTCGAGGATCTCGTCGGCGTCGGCGTCCAGGTAGGGCGCGAGGGAGCGGCGGCAGTGCAGGCCGAAGGGCAGGCCGCGGTGTTCGGTGCGGACGGAGTGCCAGGGTCCCGCGGCGACGGCGACGAGGTAGGTCGACAGGAGCGGGGTGGTGGCGGCCTGCCACTTCCCCTCCCCCAGGTGTTCGGTGACGCTGTTGGCGAGGACGGTCCAGTCGTCGGGGGCGGTGACGGTGAGGTCGAAGACGGCCTTCAGGTCGGGCTGGTCGAAGGCGGCGAAGACACGCTGGACGTCCTCCATGAACAGCTGCGTGTAGACGTACGTCTCGCCGTCGGTGGGGTCGGTGAAGCGGTGCATGCCCTCGCCGGTGTGCGAATAGCGCATCGCGGTGTCGAGGCGCAGCTCGTGCGGGCCCTCGGTGAGGCCGGTGAGCGGCAGCCGGTTGCCGTCGAGCGAGGCGGGGTCGAGGGGCTGTCCGTCGAGGGTGGCGGAGCGCAGCTCGGCGGGTTTGAGCTCGACGAAGGTGTCCCCTGTCGCACGCGCGGTGAACCGGATCGCGGTACGGGAGTCGAAGGTGTCAGCGCCGGTGGTCAGGTCGAGGTCGACGGTGTACCGCTCGACGTCGATGAGCCGGGCTCGGGTCTGCGCTTCGTCGCGCGTCAGTACGGGCATGAGGTCATGGTGCCGTACGGCTCCGGCGCGGGAACAGGGCGGCTCGTGCGGCCCCGGCCAGGGGCGCGGGGAGCTGCGCGGCCGGCCACGACGGCGCGGCAGCCGCCGAGGGATCTCGACCGGCTACGGCGCCGCGGCCCCGGGGCTCTGGCCCAGGCCCTGCTCCTCGGTCGCCGGAGGGGCTCGATGGTGCGCCGGTGCGTGCGTCAGCGCTTGGTGTCCTCGGCGATCTGCTCGTGGTGGCGGATGACCTCGCTGATGATGAAGTTGAGGAACTTCTCGGCGAACGCGGGGTCGAGCTTGGCGTTCTCGGCGAGCTGGCGCAGGCGCTCGATCTGGCGGGCCTCGCGGGCCGGGTCCGCCGGGGGCAGGGCGTGCTCGGCCTTGAGGTGGCCGACCTGCTGGGTGCATTTGAAGCGCTCGGCGAGCATGTGGACGACGGCGGCGTCGATGTTGTCGATGCTGTCGCGGAGGCGGGCGAGCTCGGCGAGCACCTCGGGATCGACGGCCGACTGGTCTGCGGGCTTGCTGGTGGTCATGACGGATCAGCCTACGTGGACCATGGGCGGGTCGTCGGGGTCGGGGATCTTGTCCGACCAGCCGCCGGGTACGGCACGGCCCTGCTGCTCGCGGAAGCGGACGGGTGCGGTGCCGACGCGGCGGGTGAACAGGCGGGAGAAGTAGGCGGGGTCGTCGTAGCCGACGCGGCGGGCGACGGCGGCGACGGGCAGTTCGGTGGCGGCGAGGAGTTCCTTGGCGCGGCCGAGGCGGATGCCGAGGAGGTAGTCCTTGGGGCTGCAGCCGGCGCCTCTGCGGACGGCGGTGCGCAGTTCGGCGGGGGTCATGCCGTGCCGGGCCGCGTGTTCGGCGACGGACAGCGGCTGGAAGGCGTCGCGGGCGAGGGCCTGGAGGACGGGGTCGCCGTCGGGGGCCATGTCGGCGCGGGCGCGGCGCAGGGCGACGAGGAGTTCGTGGACGGCGGCGCCGGTCTCGACCTCCAGGAGGGGGTTGCCGCGGCGGGCGGCGCGGGCGATACGGCCGACGGCGGCGCGGGCCGGGGCGGCGTCGGAGAGGGGCACGAGGGGCCGGTCGGGCTCGATGTAGCCGAGTTCGGTGTAGGTGGCGGTGGCGGGGCCGGTGAAGTCGACGAAGCACTCGTCCCAGCCGGTGTCGGGGTCGGCTCCGTAGTGGTGGGGGCGGCCGGGGGTGAGCCAGATGAGGGCGGGGGCGGTGACGGGGGCGCGGCGGCCGTCGGTGCCCTGGAACCAGCCGCTGCCCGCGGTGACGACGACGGCGACGTGGTGGTCGAGGGTGCGGGGTCCGACGGTCGGCAGCAGTCCGTGCTGGAGGCCCACGCCGAGGCAGACCAGGCCGAGGCGGTGGTGGACCGGGCTGGGTGTGAAGTACCGCATCCAGGTGTGGTACGTGGACATATGTCCCCTCCCGTGGTGCTTGTCCTGCGTGTTGTGGTGGCGTTCGGGGCACCGGGGGCGCCTTCCCGCGTCCAACACCAGCCGATCTTTGTCCATGGACCCCGTGGCCCGCCAGAGGTGAAGGTGGCGGCCGGTAGGTGAGGCGCCTATCGGGCACGGAGGAGCACGTGATGGCCGAGTTCAGGGTGGGCGAGGACGACTTCGAGGTGGACGGCAGGCCGGTGCGGCTGCTGTCGGGTGCCTTGCACTACTTCCGGGTGCACGAGGAGCAGTGGGCGCACCGGCTGCGGATGCTGAAGGCGATGGGCCTGAACTGTGTGGAGACGTACGTCCCGTGGAATCTGCACGAGCCGCGGCCGGGCGAGGTGGACGACGTGGCGGCGGTGGGCCGGTTCCTGGACGCGGCGCGGGAGGCGGGGCTGTGGGTGATCGCCCGGCCGGGTCCCTATATGTGCGCCGAGTGGGAGAACGGCGGGCTGCCGCACTGGGTGACGGGCCCGCTGGGGGCGCGGATCCGGACCAGGGATGCGGAGTTCCTGGCGTCCGTGGAGCGCTGGTTCCGGGTGCTGTTGCCGTACATCACGGAGCGGCAGATCGACCGGGGCGGCCCGGTGATCATGGTGCAGGTGGAGAACGAGTACGGCAGTTACGGCTCGGACGGCCTCTACTTGCGGGCCCTTGCGGACCTTCTTGTCGAACTCGGTGTGACAGTGCCGCTGTTCACCTCGGACGGGCCCGAGGACCACATGCTGACGGGCGGTACGGTCCCGGGGATGCTGGCGACGGCGAACTTCGGCTCCCACGCGCGCGAGGGCTTCGCGACGCTGCGCAGGCACCGTCCCAAGGGGCCGCTGATGTGCATGGAGTTCTGGTGCGGCTGGTTCGACCACTGGGGCGCCGAGCACGTCGTGCGCGATCCGCGGGACGCGGCCGAGGCGCTGCGGGAGATCCTGGAGTGCGGGGCCTCGGTGAACCTGTACATGGCGCACGGCGGGACGAGCTTCGGCGGCTGGGCGGGGGCGAACCGGGGCGGGCGGCTGCACGACGGGCCGCTGGAGCCGGATGTCACGTCGTACGACTACGACGCGCCGATCGACGAGTTCGGCCGGCCCACCGAGAAGTTCTGGCTGTTCCGGGAGATCCTCGGCCGGTACGCGGACGGGCCGCTGCCCCAGGTGCCCGAACCGCCGGCGGCGCTCGCCGCGCCGGTCACGGCCGGGCTGACCGCGTTCACGCCGCTGGACGGTGTGCTGGAGGCGCTGGGCGGGCCGGAGACGGAGCACGCCGTGCCGCCGTCGTTCGAGGCGCTGGACGTGGACCGCGGCCTGGTGCGGTACGCGGTGACGGTGCCGGGGCCGCGCAAGCCGTATCCGCTGCGGGCGAGCGGGCTGCGGGACCTCGCCGTCGTGTACGTCGACGGGGAGCGGGCCGGGGTGCTCACGGAGGAGGAGCCGGTGCTCGCGGAGCCTGTCGCCGGGCACGCGCGCGTGGAGCTGTGGGTGGAGTCGCTCGGCCGGGTCAACTACGGGCCGCGCACGGGCGAGCCGAAGGGGATCACCACCGGGCTGCTGCACGAGCGGCAGTACGTCCACGGGGTGCGGGCCAGGGGGCTGCGCCTGGACGCGTTCGTGCCGGAGCGGGTGGCGTCCCTGCCGTCCGTGCCGCCGGGCGACGGGCTTCGGGGCCTGTACCGGGGGTCTTTCGAGGTGGCGGGGGCCGGGGACGCCTCGCTCGAACTTCCGGGCTGGACGCGGGGGTTCGTGTGGGTGAACGGGTTCTGCCTGGGGCGGTACTGGGCGGCCGGGCCGCAGGATGCCCTGTTCGTGCCCGGGCCTGTGCTGCGGGAGGGGGTCAACGAGGTGTGGGTGCTGGAGGTGGACCGGGCGGGTGAGCCGGGCGTGCGGCTGCGCTGAGGCGGGGCCGGGGGCGCCTGTTCGTCCGCCGGGTGCGGTGGGGCGGCGGGTGCGGCTTTCGCCGTGGCCCGCAGCGCAGTTCCAGGCGCCCCTGGATGCGCACCCGGCGGACGGGCACGCGTTCAGGCCCCCTGGAGCTCGGTCACCTCGAACGCGTCCAGGGTGAACTCGGCCGTGCCGTCGTCCCCGGTCTTGCGGAGCCCGACCCACGCCTCGCCCTGCGCGGGCGCGGTGAACTCGTAGGTGAGGGTCGCCGGTTGGGTCGCGACGGGCAGGTCCTTACGGTCCAGCTCCCGCGGCTGCGGCTCGTCGACCGCCGTGATCCAGGCGTACTGGCCGGCCAGCTCGCACGCGTACCGGAGGCGGACCCGGTACCGCTTGCCGGGCAGGAAGCGGACGGTGTGCGGGACCGTACGGTGGACGAGGCCGGTGTTCTCGCCGCGGGACTTCAGGGACTGGGTGCCGTCGATGACATCGTCGACGGCCTTGCCGTTCCAGCCGCGCTGCGTGAAGGGCGCGTGCCGCTGCGCGATGTGGGTGCGCGGATCGGTGGAGCCGCCGGCGTCGCCCTTCACGAAGGGGCCCCAGCCCTGCGGTACGTGCTCGAAGTCCTCGGCGGCGAGGACGTCCCGGGGAACGGTGGGCCGCACGGCCGCGGCGATGCGTACGTTGTCGAAGCGGACGCGGGCCCGGCCGGCGTCCGCGCGCAGGGTGAGAGTGACGGGGCCGCCGCCCTCGGGGACGGTGAAGTACGTGAACATCCGCTGGAAGCGGGTGTCGTGCTTGCGGTCGGCGGCGACGTGGTTGACGGCGGTGGACGTGTCCGTCCAGTTGGTGGCGGTGACGCCGTCGGCGGTGCGCACCTCCAGGGAAGCCTTGCGCCGCTCCCCCGCTGTCGCACCGACCTCGACCTGGACGGACGCGACGTAGCTGCCGGGGGCGAGGCGGGACAGGCGCTGGGAGACGGTGGCGGCGGCGCCGGGCGCGATGACGAGTTCGTGGTCGCCGAGGTCGCTGAGTGCGACGGCCGCGGGGCCGGTGACCTGCCAGCCCGCCAGGGAGCCGGAGTGGAATCCGGGGTCGTGGAGCGGGGTGCCCTGCCCCCAGTCGGGGTCGCGGTCCAGGTCGGTGCGGCGCCGGTAGAGGACGTACGGCTGGTCGGCGTCGGCGCGGAGCGTGACCTTGCCGCCGGCGACGGGCACGTGGGCGACGAAGACGCGGCCCTGGTCGGTGAGCCGGTACAGGGCGACGCGCGACAGGCCGGTCCAGGCGCGCGGGAGCTGCCAACTGCTGCTGCCGCCTTCGGGGTTGTAGTGGTACAGCTTCGCCGGGTCGGTGGCGTTGCGGGGTTCCCACGGCAGCAGGTAGGTGCCGTCGTCGTAGACGAGGCGGCCGTCGGTGGTGATGCGGCGGGTGCCGGTGGCGTCGCTGACGCTGGTGCGGGTGGCGCCGAAGAACGTGATGTCGTGGTCGCCCCACGCCTTGATGGGCTGCGCCTGGAGGTACTTGGCGGGCAGCGAGTGGGTCCAGATGAGCCGGTAGAAGGCGGTCCAGTCGGTCTTGCCGACCCAGCCTTCGAAGTTGCCCATGCGGGCGACGCCGAGGAGGGTGGGCCACTTGTCGGCGAAGACGTCCTTCTGGTGGTGCCGGATGAAGCGGATCAGCCGGGAGTTGATGCCGCGCGAGGTGTCGGCGCCGTAGTCGGTCTCGGTGGCCCAGTGCGACCACAGGGCGGAGCGTTCGAAGCCGTGGCCCCATTCGGTGGTGATGTTCCAGCCCTGCTCGCGGAAGGTGCGCTGGAGGCGGTCGGAGGTCCAGCCGGACTCGCGGAACACGTCGATGTAGAGGGTGTTCAGGGCCGGGTCGGTGTCGCGGCGCAGGTCGGCGAAGCGCCGGACGATGTCGCCGGAGACGAGGTCGCGGCGCTGGTCGATGCGGTAGCTCTGGTCGAGCCAGTCCCACTGTTCGTCCGTCTTGTCGACGAGGGTCTCGGAGAAGGCGTGGGCGACGGGGTAGGACTCGGTGGCGTTGACGTGCACGCCGAAGTCGCTGTTCCACTTCTTGCCCTCGCGGACCAGGGTGTTGAGGTCGTCGAGGCCGCCCGCGCGGGTGTTGTAGTTGCCCGCGTAGTCGGGGTGCGCGGAGTCGTGGCCCTCGGACTGGTAGCCCTTGAGCAGCGTGTACTGGCGCAGTCCGTCGGTGGCGAGGTGGATGCGCTTGACGTTGTCGAGGGTCGCGAGGAACGGGTTGGTGGCCTGCGAGGCGAAGTTGAACGGGATGTGCGGGACGACCCGCAGGTGCTGCTCGTCGGCGCCGCGCGGGGTGACGGCGATGGCGCGGAAGGCGATCGCGGCGTCCTGCCAGTCGACCGTGCCGTCGCCGTTCCGGTCACCGGTGACGATCACGGTGGCGTACGGGAGGGGTTCGGTGGCGTCGACGGGGGCGGTGGCGGCGCGGTGCGTCCACTGGCCGGGGGTGAGGCGGGCGGCGGTGTGGCCGTCGCCGCGGACGGTCTCGCGCCACAGGCGGCCGTTCTCCCAGGTGGTGCCCGCGGCGGTGTCGGGCTTGTCGTAGACCGTGTTGGTCTCGACGGCGCCGCCGAGGGTGTCGTGGGCGACGACGGCGTAGGCGCAGCCGGTGGGTGCTTCGGCCGGACTGTCGGCCTTCGGTGTGACGAGGGTGTCGCCGCTCTTGGCCTTGTCGAGCTGCACCTTCGCGGCGAGGAGGGCGGCGCCGGGCTGGTCGCTGCGGACGGACAGCAGCGCGAGGCCGGGGATCTGCAGGGTGCCGACGCGGAGTGCGGCGGTGTCGGCGATGCGGGTGACGCGCCAGTCGACGCGGAAGCCCTCGACGGTGATGCGTACGTCGATGGTGGTGCCGCCGTCGAGGGCGAGCCGGTAGTCGGCGCGGTCGGTACCGGCCGTCGACGTCACCTTCGGGGTGTGCTCGACGCCGTCGACGAGGACGGTCGTGACCGGGTCGGGCTGGGCGTGCAGGACGGCTCCGGTGGCGCGGTCGGTGTAGGAGACGACGGCCGGGAAGGCGGTGGCGACGCGGACGTCGAGGTCCCGGGAGCGGAGCACGGCGGCTGTACCGGCGGTGTCCGCGGCGCGGGCGGTGGTGGTGCCGGCGAGGCCGAGCGTCAGGGTGGTGCCCGCGGCGGCGCCGGCGGCGACGACGGCCCTGCGGCTGGGCCCGTCATGGCCTCTCGAGGGACCGGTGGGCGGCTTCGGCTGGCCTGTGGGGGGCACGGCGCACTCCTTCTCGCGGCGGTTCGGCGTGTCGATCACGATGCGCCGCGTGGGGCGAGGGCGCCCATGGACAAAGGAGGGACAGGTGTTGGACTAACGGACGCGCAGGGGCGGCCGGACCGCCCGTGAGGGGGTCTGGTGCCGGAGGCGGGCGGCCTTACTCTGGAGGCGCCGGGTCCGGGGGCGGGCCCCGGGGGAACACGGCCCGGCGGCCCCAGGGGGTGCGCGCGTGGCGAACGGCGGACCGGTGGTGCACGGCTATCCGCACCTGGAGACCGTGCGGTCGGCGATCACCGCGCTGTACAAGCGCCTCTCCTACGACACGGTGCACACCTTCGCATCGAGTGTCGTCCCCGCCGACGTGGCCTTCGGCGACCAGGACGATCTGCACCTGGGGGCGCAGCGGGTGGCGCGCGAGATGGTGCGGCACTATCACCTGCCGGACGCGCGCATGATCGTCGGCTTCCGGGAGATGCAGCACGCGGCGAGCGTCGAACTGGCCGCGGGGCCCGAGTACTTCATCGAGCTGAACGACCGGTTCCGTACGCATCGCCGGGACATCGGGGCGGCGCTGGCGCACGAGGTCATGCATGTGTATCTGCACCGGCTCGGCCTGTCGTTCCCGGGGACGCGGGACAACGAGATCCTCACCGACACGGCCGCGACGTACCTGGGCGCGGGCTGGCTGCTGCTCGACGCGTACCGGGAGGACGCGGCGTCGTCGCAGAAGCTCGGCTATCTGACGCCGGAGGAGTTCGGGTACGTACTGGCGAAGCGGTCGCTGGCGTTCGGCGAGGCACCGGAGACGTGGTTCACCAGCGCGCAGGCGTACACGGCGTACACCAAGGGTCTGGCGCAGGCGCGGCGCGACGAGCAGCAGCCGCCGTTGACCGCGGCGGGCTGGGCGGGCCGGCGCCGGTACGCGAAGGACCGCCGCTACGCGCAGGACCACGGCCCGCACGGGCCCGCGCCGGCCGGGCCGTACTCGTTCTCGGCGACCGGGCCGCAGGGGCGGTCGGGGCTGCGGGTGGCGTTCCCCTGCCCGACGTGCCACCAGCGGATCCGGGTGCCCGTGCGCGGGCGGGTGCGGGCGCGGTGCGGACTGTGCCGCACGGTCCTGGAGTGCGACACGTAGGGGGCGGCTCGCGGTCCGCCGAAGCCGTCCTGGCCGGCGGAGTCCCGGACTCGGGAGGCAGGGGCGCCGACATGCTGTGCGTCCGGGTGTGCCCCGGGGTGAGGGCCGAGGCGGGACGCTGCCGCGCGGCGCGTGACGGTGCTTTCACGGCCGGGCCGTCCGGGGCGGCGGCCCGGTTCCCGGCGGTGGCGGCGGACGACGGCGCGGGGCCGCCGTGCGCCCGTCCCACGACCGTGGGGGGATCTCCCCCTGGATCCCCCGTGGCCCCCGTGGTGGTGCGTCCGGGCACTTCGACCGTAGGGCGCCGCGGTTGCCCGGCGCCCCGGGAGGCGGCCTAGGGACTTCCCCGGTCCGCGTCCTGCGGGCTGCGGCCCGGCCGGCTGCGGTCGAGGCGGGCGGCGAGGCGGGTGCGGGAGTCGACGCCGAGCTTGGCGTAGATGCGGCCGAGGTGGTACTCGACGGTCTTCACGCTGATGACGAGTTCGCGGGCGACCTGCCGGTTGGTGAGCCCCGCGGTGACGTGCCGGGCGACGGCCAGCTCCTGCGGGGTGAGCAGCGCGGCGGCGCCCGCGCCGCGTTCCCGGCGCTCGCCGGGGTCGATGCCGCAGGCCGCCAACTCCCTTTCGCAGCGCTCCAGATCGGGCCGTGCCGCGAGCCGCGCGAGGAGGTCGCGGGCCGTGCCGAGCTGCTCGGCGGCGCGGGTCCGTTTCCCGGTGCGGCGCAGGAAGGCGCCGTACGCGAGGTGGGCGTGGGCCCGGTCGAAGGGGGCCGCGACGTGCGGGGCCTGTTTGAGCGCGGCGCGGTAGGCCCGGTCGGCGGCGGGGTTGTCCCCGCGGGCCGCTTCCAGGGTGCCGCGGGCGCGGGCGGCGCGCAGCAGGGCGCCGTGGTGGCCACGCCGGACGGCGATCACCTCGTACGGGGCGAGGGCCGCGGCGGCGCGCCGGTCCTCGCCGAGTGCGCTCCAGGCGTCGGCGAGCAGGTCCCGCCACGGGGTCGGTCCGGGCTCCTCGATGTCGCCGCGGCGGGCGAGCCCCGGCAGCGGCTCCAGGGCGAGGGCGACCTCCTCGTGGCGGCCGCGGGCGCGGGCGAGGTGGGCCTCGGCGAGCGCGGACCACAGGACGGGCTGGGCGTGGCCGAGGCGCGCGTATTCGGCGACGACCCGGGCGTGCGCCTCGGCCTTGGCGAACTCTCCCCGGGCGCTGTGAAGTTGAGCTGCCAGCATGCGGCAGTACAGGGCGATGTGCGGCTGGTCGGTGTCGGCGGCCAGGGTGAGGGCCTGGTCGGTGTGGGCCAGGGCGTCGTCCCAGGCGCCGATGCCGTGTTCGGCGGAGGCCAGGCACGTCGCGGTGACGACGCGGAACGAGGCGGCGCGGCTCCGGCTGCTCGCGTGGACGGCGGTCAGGTCCTGTACGGCGCCGGGGAGATCGCCCGTGATCTCGCGCAGGGTGCCGCGGCCGAGGAGTTCCTCCAGCTGGGCGGGGGTGGCGACGGCCGGGTCGGGCAGCGGGCCGAGCCCGTCGAGGGCCGCCGCCGCGCCGCCGCTCATCGCCAGGCCGCTCAGCCGCAGGTACCGGATCATGTCGGTGGCGGTGTCCTGCGGGGCGAGCCGCAGCGCGGTCTCCGCCCATTCGGCCATCTCGGCGCCGCGTGCCGTGCTCCCGCACAGGGCGGCGAACTGTCCGGCGACGCGGGCGCCGAGGACGGGTTCGCGGGCCGGGTCGCAGCGGCGCCAGGCGTCCCGGAGCAGGGCCTCGGCCCGGCCGAGGTCGAACAGGAGCAGCCGTCCGAGCAGATAGCTCCGCCAGCCGCTCGGCGCGAACTCGGCTATGTGCGCGGCGACTTCGGCGACGTCCGGGATGTCGCCGGCGAGCAGCCCGCACTCCACGGACTCCAGGGTGAATCGTTCGCGGCGGTCCGGGCGTGCGCTGAGCCGGGCGGCGTCGGCGAGTTGGCGCGCCGCGCACGCCCAGGCTCCGTCGGCGGCGAACTCCCTTCCTGCTGTGGCCAGTTCGTCGGCGAGCCGGTCGTCGGTGCCGGTGGCGGCGAGGGCCCGGTGCCGGAGGGCGGCCGCGCGGTCCGGGACGGTGCCGGCCGCGGCGCCGTGGAGTGCGGCGCGGCGGGCGGGGCCCAGGCGGTGGTAGACGGCGGCGTGCACCAAGGGGTGCGGGAAGCGGATCCCGTCGGTGCCGGGCCGGACGTCGAGGAGGCCGTTGTCGACGGCCTCCTCCCATGCGGCCAGCGCCGTCGTGGAGGGCCGGTCCGCCGCCGGTCGCGGGGCGGAGGCGGCCGGGCCCGGCGGTTCCCCGAAGGCGATCCGCGCCGCCGCCGTGAGGGTGCAGTGCGCGCCCAGGACGGCTGCCGCGCTGACGAGTCGCTCCGTCGGGGCGCCGCAGGCCGCGAGGCGGTCCAGGACCAGGGCCGTGAACGACTTCGGGGCCGGAGGTGTGACGTCGGGGCGTTCCAGCGCGTCGACCAGCGCCGGGCCCTCCTGGTCGAGGAGGGCGAGGACGTGCAGCGGGTTCCCGGCGGTGTGCGCGTGCAGGCGGGTCGCGGCCCGGGCGGTGAGCCGCAGGCCCGTCGCCCGGGCGGCCAGCCGGCGCAGCTCGCCGGGGTCGAGCCCGCCGAGCCCGACCCGTACGCAGCCGGCCGACGTGAACAGTCGCCGCACCCCTTCCGGGACCCCGCCGTGCTGCACGTCGCGGGCCACCACCAGCGCGACGACCCGGTCGGCCCGCAGCCGGCGCACGGCGAACGCGAAGGCGGTGAGCGACGCCGGATCGGCCCACTGCGCGTCGTCGACGACCAGCGCCACGGCGCCCGCGTCCCCGGCCTCCTGCGCCTCGTCGACCGCTTCGAGGAGCGCGGCCCCGGCCTCGACCGGATCGGTCCACGCCCGGCCGGCGCGTCCGCCGAGCAGCTGCTCCACCACGCCGAACGCGAGGCCGGTCTCGGCCTCCTCGCCGCTCGCGTGCAGCACGTGGGGCATGTCGTCGAGGAAGCGGTGCACCAGCGCCGTCTTGCCGACACCGGCCGCGCCCTCGATCAGCACCCGCTGCGGCGCCCCGAGTCCGGCGGCGCCGCGCGCGCGTTCCAGCACGGCCAGCGCGTCCCCGCGCCCTACGAACCGCTCGGCCTCCACCTCTTCAAGCTAGCGCTCCGCGAGGGCGCCCGGCCATCGGCGGCGGGGCCGCGGGGCGCGATGGGCCGCCACGTCTTCGCGGCCCGCCGCTCAGGACGCCCCGTAGACGCTTCCCGGGGTCTCGGCGCGGGCCAGCAGTTCCCGTGCCGCGCCGCCCGCTCCCGTCGGGGTCCACCGCTCGGCCTTGTCGACGGTCGGCCCGGGCCGCCACCCCTCCATGACCGTGATGCGGCCGCCCTCCACCTCGAAGACCCGGCCGGTCACCCCGTCACTGGCCGCCCCGGACCCGAGCCACACCACCAGCGGCGACACGTTCTCCGGCGCCATCGCGTCGAACTCCCCGCCCCCCGGGGCGGCCATCGTCCCGGCGAACGCGGTCTCGGTCATCCGGGTCCGCGCGGCCGGCGCGATCGCGTTGACCTGCACCCCGTACCGCCCCATCTCGGCGGCGGCCACCAGCGTCAGCCCGAGGATCCCGGCCTTGGCCGCGCTGTAGTTGCCCTGCCCGACCGACCCCAACAGACCCGCTCCGGACGAGGTGTTGACGACCCTGGCCGTCACCGTCCGGCCCGCCTTCGCCTCGGCCCGCCAGTACGCGGCGGCCTGCTGGAGCGGCAGGAAGTGCCCCTTGAGGTGGACCCGCATCACGGCGTCCCAGTCGTCCTCGGCCAGGTTCACCAGCATCCGGTCCCGCAGGAACCCGGCGTTGTTCACCAGCGTGTCGAGCCGCCCGTACGTGTCGACGGCCGCGGCGACGAGGGACGCGGCGCCCTCCGAGGTGGCGATGTCGGCCCCGTGCGCCGTCGCCTCGCCGCCCGACGCCCGTATCTCCTCGACGACGTGAGCGGCGGGACTGTCCGGCGCGGGCGCTCCGTCGAGGCCCACCCCGAGGTCGTTCACGACGACCTTCGCGCCTTCGGCCGCGTAGGCGAGGGCGTGCGCGCGCCCCAGCCCGCGTCCGGCGCCGGTGACGGCCACCACCCGCCCCGCGCACAGTCCGCCGCCGACCGGCTTCGCGTCCGTCATCTCACGCCTCCTTGTTGACCGTTGCCGCATCCAGGAACGCGGGGCGTTCGCCGCCGCCGTGCACGAGCAGGCTCGCCCCGGTGATGTACGCCGCCGCGTCCGACGCCAGGAACACCGCGGCGTCGCCGATCTCGCGGGGCTCGGCGAGCCGGCCCAGCGGCACCGTGGCGCCCACCGCCGCGATGCCGTCGTCGTCGCCGTAGTGCAGCGCGGAGAGTTCCGTGCGCACCATGCCGAGCACGAGGGTGTTGACCCGGATGTCCGGCGCCCATTCCACGGCCATGGACCGCGCCAGGTTCTCCAGGCCCGCCTTCGCCGCCCCGTACGCCGCCGAGCCCGGCGAGGGGCGCGTCCCGCTGACGCTGCCGATCATCACGATCGAGCCGCGCGCCGCCGCGAGCCGTTCGCGGGCGGCGAGCGAGGCGGTGAGCGGCGCCGTCAGGTTCAGTTCGATCACGCGGGCGTGGCGCTCGGCGTCCGTGTCGCCGAGCAGCCGGTACGGCGTGCCTCCCGCGTTGTTCACCAGCACGTCCACCCGGTCGAGCCTCGCGAACACCTCCCCCACGGCCACGGTGTCGCGCAGGTCGACGGGGACGAACTCGCAGCCGTCCAGGGCAGCTTCGGGCGGCCGGCGGGCACAGACCAGCACCCGCGCCCCGGCCCGCACGAACGCGCCCGCGATCCCCGCCCCCACCCCCCGGGTGCCGCCCGTGACGACGACGACCCTCCCGCTCAGGTCCGGCCCCTGCCCCATGCCCCCTCCTCCTGACCCTCCCGGTCTTCTGGGCCCTTCCCGGCCCGTTCCGCAGGCCTCGGCCGCCTGCTACCGTCGAGCGCGATCGCGTACCAAACAAACGTTAGGTGGAAAGGTAGCCGAACCCCTCGTTCGCCGCCACCACCCCGCTCCTGAAGCCCTCCACAAGGGAGTTCACGTATGCCAGGCACGCACAGCACCGCCCTGTCCCGCCGGACCCTGATCGGTGCCGCGCTCGGCACGGCCGCCGCGGCGGCGGTCGCCCCGGCCGCCGCCGCCCTGTCCGGCACACCGCCGATCCGGCACATCCCGCTGCAGGGCGCGGTGAACGTCCGCGACATCGGCGGCCACCGCACGCCCGGCGGCCGGGTCCGCCACGGGCTCGTCTACCGCGCCGACGCGCTGAGCAAGCTCACGGACGCCGATCTGACGACGCTGGGCGAACTGGGACTGCGTCATGCCGTGGACTTCCGGGTGCCGTTGGAGGTGCAGTACGACGGCGCGGACCGACTGCCCGCGGGCGTGGCCGGCATCTCCCGCCCGGTCACCGACAACGGGCTGTACGCGCAGATCCTCGCCGCCATCGGCTCCGGAGACCCGGCCCGGCAGGAGGAGATGCTGGGGAACGGGAAAGCGGCGGCGTTCATGCGGAGCGTGTACCCGATGTTCGTCTCCAGCGCCGACAACCGCGGGCGGTTCGCGGCCACCCTGCACGACATCGCGTACGGCGGCCGGGACGCGCTCCTGTACCACTGCACGTCCGGCAAGGACCGCACCGGCTGGACGACCTACGTGCTGCTGCGCCTGCTCGGTGTGCCCGAACGCGCCGCCGTGGCCGACTACTTGGCGTCCAACACCTTCCGCGCCGCCTACGACGCGCGGCTCCGCGAGAGCCTGCGGCAGTCCGGTGCGATGCGGAACCCGGATCTGCTGATCCCGCTCCAGGAAGTGCGCACCGACTACCTCGCGGCGGCCCTCGGCCAGGTGCGCCGCGAGTACGGCGGTCTGCGGCGGTACGCGGCCGAGGGCCTCGGGGTCGACCGGCGTACGGCCGGGCTGCTGCGGGCCCGGCTCGTGCACTGACCCGGACGCCCGGCGTCACTTGCCCTCGTGTGCGCTCCAACTCCTAATGTCCCGGGCATGACCAGCAGCACGCGACAGCACAGGATCGGCAGCGGGTTCGGGGCGCACAGCACGGCGGCCGAGGTCGTCGCCGGGATCGATCTCACCGGGCGGACGGCCCTCGTCACCGGCGGCTACTCGGGCCTCGGCCTGGAGACGACCCGCGCGCTCGCCGCGGCGGGGGCCCGCGTCATCGTGCCGGCGCGCCGCCCGGACCAGGCGCGCGAGGCCCTGCGCGGTATCGGGGGCACGGAGGTGGCCGCGCTCGACCTGTCGGACCTGGAGAGCGTCCGCGCCTGCGCCGACCGCCTCCTCGACTCGGGCCGCACCCTGGACCTCGTCATCACCAACGCCGGGGTCATGGCGGCCCCCGAGACCCGGGTGGGACCCGGCCTGGAGTACCAGTTCGCGACGAACCACCTGGGCCACTTCGCCCTGGTGAACCGGCTGCGCCCGGCGCTGTCCCCGCACGGTGCGCGCGTCGTCGCCCTCTCGTCCTCCGGCCACTTCCTGACCGGCATCCGCTGGCACGACCTCGACTTCCGTACGGGCTACGACCGCTGGCTCGCCTTCGGTCAGGCCAAGACGGCCAACGCCCTGTTCGCGCTGCACCTGGACCGGCTCGGCGCGGCGAGCGGTCTGCGCGCGTACGCCGTGCACCCGGGGTCGATCCTGACCCCGCTGCAACGGCACATTCCGCGCGAGGAGTGGGCCGGGCGCGGCTGGGTCACGGAGACGGGCGCGCCCCGGCCCGGTTTCAAGACGCCGGAGCAGGGCGCGGCGACCACCGTCTGGGCGGCCACCGCGCCGGTGCTGGACGGGTACGGCGGCGCGTACTGCCAGGACTGCGACCTGGCCGAGTCCGTGCCGGACACCGCCGAGGACATGCTCGTCGGCGGGGTCAAGTCCTGGGCGCGGGACCCGGAGGCGGCGGCCCGGCTGTGGTCGCTGTCGGCGGACCTGACCGGCGTGGACGCCTTCGCCTGACCGGGCCCGCGTTCGAGCGCCAGGGCCTGTCCGGCGGATCGTGTCGCGGGCACGGGGCCCGGCACGCCGACCAGCACGGGCCACCCGGACGCGGCCTGACCCGCCGGACAGCCCCTAGGCCGCGGCCCTGCGGGGACCGCGCGGGCCGTGGCCACGGCGGTTGCCGCCGGCCGTGGAGCCGTTCGCCGCGCCGGTGCCCGAGCGGCGCCGGCCGCCGGACGCACCCTGAGAGGAACGCTGGCCGCCCTGCGCGGACCGCTGGCCGCCCTGCGAGGAGCGCTGCCCCTCGCCGCCCGCGGCACGGCCCGCGCCGCTGCCGCCGTTGCCCGAGCCACCGCCGCGCGAGCGGCGCGAACGGCGCGGCTTGGCGGCGGCCGCGGGGGCGGTGGGCTCCGGGACGGCGATGGTCACGGCCACACCGGAGGGCTCGCGCGCCCCGGTGATCGCCACCAGCTCCTCGTCCGTGGACCGGACCTGGGTGGTGCGGGGCTGCACCTTGGCGTCCCGCATCAGGCGCTGCACGTCGCGCTTCTGCTCGGGCAGCACGAGCGTGACGACGCTGCCGGACTCGCCGGCGCGGGCCGTACGGCCGCCGCGGTGCAGGTAGTCCTTGTGCTCGGTGGGCGGGTCGACGTTGACGACCAGGTCGAGGTCGTCGACGTGGATGCCGCGCGCGGCGACGTTCGTGGCGACCAGCGCGGTGACCCGGCCGTCCTTGAACTGCTCCAGGGTGCGGTTGCGCTGCGGCTGGCTGCGGCCGCCGTGTAGCGGCGCGGCGAGCACGCCGCTGGCCAGCAGGCGCTTGGCGAGCCGGTCGGCGGAGCGCTTGGTGTCGACGAAGAGGATGACGCGTCCTTCACGGGCGGCGATGCGCGCGGTGACGGCCTTCTTGTCGGTCTCGTCGAGCAGGTGCAGGACGTGGTGCTCCATCGTCGTGACGGCGCCTGCGGACGGGTCGACCGAGTGCACGACGGGGTCGGTGAGGAACTGCCGCACCAGCCGGTCCACGTTCCGGTCGAGGGTCGCCGAGAACAGCATCGTCTGGCCGCCCGGCGCGACCTGCTTCAGCAGCGCGGTGACCTGCGGCATGAAGCCCATGTCGGCCATCTGGTCGGCCTCGTCGAGGACCGTGATCCGGACCTGGTCGAGGGCGCAGTCGCCGCGCTCGATGAGGTCCTTCAGACGCCCGGGGGTGGCGACGACGACCTCGGCACCGCGGCGCAGCTGGCCGGCCTGCCGGGAGATCGACATGCCGCCGACGACGGTGGCCAGGCGCAGCCGGAGCGCGCCGGCGTACGGGGTGAGGGCGTCGGTGACCTGCTGGGCGAGCTCGCGCGTGGGGACGAGGACGAGCGCCAGCGGGGTCTTCGGCTCGGCCTTGGCGCCGGCGGTGCGGGCGAGCAGCGCGAGGCCGAAGGCGAGGGTCTTGCCGGAGCCGGTGCGGCCGCGGCCGAGCAGGTCCCGGCCGGCGATCGAGTTGGGCAGCGTCGCGGCCTGGATCGGGAAGGGCTCGGTGACGCCCTGCTCGCCCAGGGTCTTCAACAGGGCGGCGGGCATGTCGAGTTCGGCGAAGCTGTCGACCGGGGGCAGCGCGGGAGTGGTGTTCTCCGGCATGGTGAACTCGCGCGGCGGCGTGGGCTGTTGCCTGCGCTGCTGCTCGGGGGCGCGGCGCCTTCCGGCCCCGGCGGGACGGGGGGAACGCTGGCGGGACGGGCGGGACGAGCTGGCCATGCGGCATGCCTTCCGGGGACTCCGGGGGTGGGGACAGCATGAGCCGGGGCCCGCACCGTGAAGGTGCGGACCCCGGCCCGGTGATGCTCGATCAGGCGGGGAGGATGTTCTCCGCCTGCGGGCCCTTCTGGCCCTGCGTCACGTCGAACGTGACCTTCTGGCCCTCCTGGAGCTCACGGAAGCCCGAGGTGGCGATGTTCGAGTAGTGGGCGAAGACGTCGGCGCCGCCGCCGTCCTGCTCGATGAAGCCGAAGCCCTTTTCCGAGTTGAACCACTTCACGGTACCGGTGGCCATGTAATTCTCCTTGAAACAGGTAGCAGCCCCCCATTCCGAGAATGCCCCGGCAAAACAATAATGCGCCTGAGGAACATTCCCGTCAGGCGCACATAAAGTCTATGGGTACCAAAACTGCAACACGGAGACCTTAGCACGCCCTCTCACCGGGCCGCGATTCCGTCCAGGACCATGGACAGGTACTGGCGGGCGATCTCCTCGGGGCTGTGCTGTCCGCCGGGCCGGTACCAGGAGGCGGCCACCCAGACGGTGTCGCGCACGAACCGGTACGTGAGGCGGATGTCGAGGTCGGCGCGGAACACCTGGTCCGCGACGCCGCGCTCCAGGGTCGTCAGCCACGTCTTCTCGAACCTGCGCTGGGACTCGGCGAGGAACTCGAACCGCTCCTGCACGGCGAGCTGCCTGGCCTCCTTCTGGTAGATCGCGACGGCGGCGCGGTGCCGGTCGATCTCCCGGAAGGACTCGGTGACGAGGGCCTCCAGGGTCTGCCGGGGGCCGGGCTCGGCATCGAGGACGGCGTCGTAGCCGGACCACAGCTCGTCGAGGAAGGTGCGCAGGATCTCCTCCAGCATCGATTCCTTGGAGTCGAAGTGGTAGTAGAGGCTGCCCGCGAGCATGCCCGCCTCGTCGGCGATCTTACGGACGGTGGTGGCGTTGTAACCCTGGGCGGCGAAGACCTCGGCGGCGGTGGCCAGGATCTCGCGGCGCCGCTCGGGCGACGCGGCGGCCTTCGCCGACGGGGGCTTCTTGGTCACCTGGGGCTCCTTGTTCGTGGGCACGCCCCCATTGTG
Source organism: Streptomyces sp. YJ-C3 (assembly GCF_053891275.1). Taxonomy (NCBI): domain Bacteria; kingdom Bacillati; phylum Actinomycetota; class Actinomycetes; order Kitasatosporales; family Streptomycetaceae; genus Streptomyces; species Streptomyces sp. YJ-C3. The sequence continues at coordinate 6,793,496 of NZ_CM132685.1, forward strand.
GTCCGTCGGCGCGGCGAGCAGCCCCGGCCCCTCCTGGCGGCGCCGCGGGCGTGCCCCGGTCATGGCGCGGGGCGCGTCACACTCCGCCGACGACGGCGACGGGCCCCGTCGCGTACAGGTCCACGGCGCCGTCCGCGGTCACGAGTGCGGCGTCGTGGCGGCCGAGCGTCCGCCCCGCCACCTGCGCGCCCGCCTCGGTGAGGGCGACGACGAGCGAGGGGCCCGGCGCGAGGGGCAGCCGACCGCGGACGACGGCGACGGACGGGGGCTGGGCGAGGGCGTCGCGCCGCCACATGACGTTGAAGTTGACGACGGGCCCGCCGAGCAGCCGGCAGCCGGTGGGCACGTCGCCCGCGAAGTCCCTTGGTTCGTAAGGGGAGTCGACGAGGGTGGCGGCGGCGCCGACGGTCAGTTCCATGCCGTCGCCCTCGACCATGGTGAGCGTCCGGTCGACGCCGGGGAACGCGGAGAACGGCCCGTCGGCGGCCACCTCCGCGAGACTGACCCGCCAGCGGAAGTCGCCCGTGCCCGCGCCCTGCGGGGCTCCGGCGATCTCGCGGGTGACTCCGCCGCCGTTCTTCCAGGCGACGGCGGTGCGGTCGGCGGCGGGCAGCAGGCGTACGGCGGTGTCGATCATGAGCGCCGAGGGTACGCCGGGCGCACCCGCTCCGACCAGGCCCGCCGGGGGTGGCTATGTTGTTCGCCGCCCTACGTTGATGACCTCAGGAGCCGGCCGTGGAGCCCACCTCTCAGTCCGCCACGACGCCGACGTGCTACCGGCACGCCGGCACCGAGACGCACATCGGCTGCGTCCGCTGTGAACGGCCCATATGCCCGGCCTGCATGCGCGAGGCGTCCGTCGGGTTCCACTGTCCGGAGTGCGTGCGCGAGGGGAGCCGCTCGGTGCGGCAGGCCCGCACGGTGGCCGGCGGCCGGATATCGGCCGTGCCGCTGGTGACGTACGCGCTCATCGCGGTGAACGTCCTCGCCTACCTGGGCGAGGTGATCAGCCCCGGCATCGTCGAGCGGCTGCAGATGCTGGGCCAGGGCCTGGTCGGCCCCGACGGCGCGCGCTACGTCTTCCAGGACAGCTACCCCTCGGACTTCCACGCGGACGGGGTGGCCGCGGGCGAGTGGTACCGGCTGCTGACCGGCGCGTTCCTTCATATGCCGCCCACCGAGGGCGTGTTCGGGGTCCTGCACATCGCCCTGAACATGTGGTCGCTGTGGAACCTCGGCCGGATCGTCGAGTCCCAGCTGGGCCGCGTCCGCTATCTCGCGCTCTATCTGGTGTCCGCGCTCGGCAGCTCGGTCGTCGTCCTGCTGATCGCGCCGGACACCCCGACGGTCGGCGCGTCCGGCGCGGTCTTCGGGCTCGGTGCGGCGTACTACGTGATCGCGCGGCGGATCGGTGCGGACATGCGCCAGGTCAACCAGTTCATGGCGTACTTCCTGCTGTGGATGCTGATCTCGGCCGGGTTCACGTCGTGGCAGGGGCATCTGGGCGGCCTGCTCACCGGCGGCCTGGTGACGGTGGGGCTCGTGTACGCGCCGCGGGAGCGGCGGGGGCCGGTGCAAGGAGTGGTGTGCGGGGCGGTGGTGGTGCTGCTGGTGGCGCTGGCCGCCCTGAAGGTGGCGGCGCTCGCCTAGCGCGAGCGGTGCGGGGCCCACAACCGGGCCGTGACGGCGGCCGCTTACCCTGTCCCGCATGAAGCGCGCAGGCTGTCTGGTCCTCTCGTTCCTCGCCGTGGCCCCTGTCGCCACGGCGGCGGTCTTCTTCCTGTCCCCCGACGGCAAGAACGACGACGCGTCCGGCGGCCCCGGGACGTCGGCGACGGCGTCCGCGCAGCCCGGTCAGGACGGCAAGTCGGCCGCGGAGCGCAAGGCCGACGACGAGCTGATCGCGGACCTGCCGCCCGGCCTCGCCGCCCCCGCCAAGAAGGAACTCGCGCAGCAGATCGTCGCCAGCGCCGAGAACTCCACGCTCGACTGGCGCGGCCAGTACGGCTACATCGAGGACATCGGCGACGGCCAGGGCTACACGGCGGGCATCATCGGCTTCTGCACCGGCACCCACGACCTGCTCACCCTGGTCGAGCGCTACACCGAGGCGCACCCAAACAACGGCCTGGCCCGCTACCTGCCCGCCCTGCGCAAGGTCGACGGCTCGGACTCGCACGAGGGCCTCGACCCCGGGTTCACCGAGGCCTGGAAGGCGGAGGCGAAGGTGGCGGCCTTCCGCAGGGCCGAGGACGAGGAGCGCGACCGGGTCTACTTCGACCCGGCGGTCCGCCTCGCCAAACTCGACGGCCTCGGCACGCTCGGCCAGTTCGTGTACTACGACGCGATGGTCTTCCACGGCCCGGGCACGGGCCCCACCGGCTTCTACGGCCTGCGCGAGGCCGCGATCAAGGAGGCCGACACCCCGTCGCAGGGCGGCGGCGAGAAGGCGTACCTGGACATCTTCCTGGACCTCCGGCGCAAGGCGATGAAGGAGCGGAAGCAGGACATCGACACCTCGCGCGTCGACACGGCCCAGCGGCAGTTCCTCTACGACGGGAACCTGTCGCTGAAGACGCCGTTGACGTGGCAGGTCTATGGAGAAACGTTCCGGGTGCCGTAGCAGGCACAACTCGCCCGCGCCACGGACCACGTCTGGGATGATGTGAGACTCGAAAGGCGAGGGTGACGGGGGAGCACGTGGCGCGGGAGCAGGAAGTCGGCCCGGGACAGCGGAGAGCGCTGCTGATCGGCGTGACGCAGACGCCGTATCTGGCCGACCATCCGGAACTGTCAGACCGCTATCGTCCCCTCGACTCCGCCGAGCGGGACGTGACGCTGTTGCGCGCTGTCCTCGAGGACTCCGGCTACGACGTCGAGACGCGAACCAAGAGCGAGGAGACCGGGCACAATCCGGTTCTCGGCGCGGTCTCACGCTTTTTCGCTTCGTGCGCGCCGGGCGATACCGCGTTCCTCTACTTCTCCTGCCACGGCGAGACACTCGGCGGCATCGACCACCTCGTCCTCGCCGATACCCAGGCCGACTGGCCGCTGCCCGACGGCACCCCGGGGCTGGACCCGGACACGCTGCTGCGCGCCGATCCGGACAAGCTGTTGCGCAGACTGCCGCCCGGCGTCACCGCGGTCATCTGCCTGGACATCTGCCGTACCCCTGAGCCCCGCGAGGCTCAGCCGGGTCCCGCCGACCGCGGCACGGTCCCCGGCGGGCACCAGGCGTACTGGGTCTACAGCTGCGGCAGCGGGCAGCGGTCCTACGCCGACCCGATGGCCGGCAGCTGGTTCGCGCGGGCACTCGCCGATGCCCTGTCGCCCCTCACACCGCCGCGTTCCTTCCATGAGGTGATACAGCACACGCAGGCCGAACTGATCCGTATCTCGGACGATCATCCCCAAGTCGAGGCGCCTGAGGTCCAGTTCAGGCGTCCATCGCCGATTCAGGACGAGCCCGACCGGGATCCCGCGGTGTGCGAGGGCTCGGAGCAGAGCTCGGAATGGATCCGCGCCATCCGTGATTCGACCCTGTGGAAGCACACCTCGGGTCCGGCCGAGGCACACCGGCGGGTGCAGGACCGGCTCGCTGACCTGGTCCGCTGCGTCGTCGGCAGCGCCGCGGGCTCCGGCGCACTGCGGGACGACCCATGGTCCGACCCGCTCTACCCGGTGCGTGTCGAGGACCGGCTCGCCGACCTCGTGGGCCGGGCCGGGCCGCTGCGCGACGACGAACTGCTCTCCCCCGCCGAGACGGCATGCCTGCTGGCAGCCGCCGTCGTCCAGGAAGGCATCGTCGCCGTCGCCCTGGACGAGCTGCGCGGGCTGCTGCCGGTCCGCTTCGACCCGGGGCCGCGCGGCAAGGACGAGGAACCCGGTCAGCACCGGCGCCTGGTCCGGGACGCCGCGCGCGACGTGTGCCGCGCGCACTCCCTCGTCCTGCGCACCACGGAGACCCTGCGCGGCCGCGGGCTCGACGACGCAGCGAAGGCCGCCGACCACTGGCTGCGCCACCGCTTCGTCGCCGACTGGGACCGGCTCTGGTTCCGCATGGCCGACGAGTACCGCCCGGTCGACGAGCTGATCGACATGGTGGTGCAGGCCGTCGTCGCCGCCGCCGACTCACCGGCGGCGGGGCCCCGCACGGACGCGGACCGCGAGCAGATCGACAACCAGGTCCGCCAAGTCCTCGGGCACACGACGGTCAAACCGGGCCGCAGCCCGCGCATCAACTTCGAGGGGCACGGCGAGGACTGGATCGAGTCCTGGCCGGTGCGCGGCAACCAGTGGCGCGGCCCTCAACTCGCCCGCCTCCTGTGGACGGCGTCCCTGCTCGCCGCCGACCCACGGCGTCTGTCCAGCGTTCTCGTCGACCACCTGGGCGCCCACGAACCTCTCGTCGCCCGGGACGTCGCGGTCGCACTGCGCGGCTTCGACTACGACGCGAAGGACCGCTCCGACGGGACGTACGCCCTGGCCGTGCGGTTCCGCTGCCCGCACCCGGCCCTGCACGCGGCGGTCGAGGAACTGGCGCTGACGGCCGACGCGGCGGTGCGGGCCTTCCGCGAGGACCCAGCGCTGCCGGTGCTGCTGCAGGGCCTGCCGTCCCGGGTCACCACGGACCAGCTGACGGCGGTCCCCGGTCGCTACAAGGAACCCTTGGAGCGCTTCCGTCTCGCGGAGGACGAGATTCGCCCGCTTCTCATGGGGACTCAACTGTACGGCGACCGCATGCTGGCCGTGCGCGAGCTATACCAGAACGCGCTGGACGCCTGCCGTTACCGAGACATGCGCCGCCAGTACGGCAAGGCTCGCTCGGCCTGGGACGGGGAGATCACGTTCGTCCAGGGCCGACACGACGGCCGACCCTACATCGAGTGCACCGACAACGGCTCGGGCATGACCCGCAACCGCCTCACCTCGATGTTCGCGCGGGCAGGCAAGCGCTACGAGCAGGATCCGGAGTTCGTTCAGGAACGCCGCAACTGGCGTCGCGAAGGCATCACGGACCGATCCATGAACTCGCGCTTCGGCATCGGGGTGTTCAGCTATTTCATGCTGGCCGACGAGGTCGTCGTATGGACCCGCCCGGTGGACCAGTTCGGCATCCCCGGCGCGGACGCGTTGCGCGCTGACATCCAATCGGGATCGGGGCTGCTGCAGATCAACACGTCGCGGGACGCAGAGGTACCGGAGGGAGGCGGGACGCGGGTCCGGCTGTATCTGGCGGAGGCCGTCGGCGAGGAGAAGCGGGCATCGGCTCTGGAAACGCTGAGGACGCTGCTCTGGGTGACCGAACACCAGGTACACGCAGAGGAGTTGGCAGACGACGGCAGTGTCGTGCGCAGCCTCGACTGGGTTCCTGGGCAACTCGTCGACCGAGACGAATGGTACGGCGACTCGGTGCCGCTCGGCCCCGAGGCCGACGCCGACGCATGGCTCGTGCAGGGCAAAGGACAGCTGCTGCTCGACGGAATCGTGGTCCAGGACGCTCCCAAGGTGTACGGATACGTGGTGAACCTGCGGGAGCGACACGCGCCGGTACCGAGCGTCGACCGTAAGCAACTGCTCTCTTACGACACAGAGTTGGTAATGACGGAGCTGGTCTCGTGGGTGCAGGACGCGGGGCCAGGGGTTGGTGACGTGTCACTGTCGTGGCTGTGGCAGCTAGGCAGGACGGCGCCTCGGCTGACTGTGGCGCTGCTGGACTCCCTGCCGAGGGAGACCGTGGGGGTGATCGGACCCGGCATGGGCCACATGACGCGGCGCCTGGAACCGGGCAGGGTCCTGTTGTCGGAGACAGGGTGCCTGCCGTGCGGCGACGGCCGTGCCGGTTACGTCTCGGTAGGCCCTCCCCATCCCCACCAACTCCGGGAATTCAGGCACTGGAGGAACACTTTGCTCGACGCCGGAAAGAGCCGGCAGAGCTTCACACCCTCGGGTTACCCGACACCACAAAGCATCGACACCCTTCTCTTCCGGCACGCGTACCCCCACGGCTGGGAGCCCCTCCTGCAGGCTGCGGCGCAGGGACGCATCTGCGTGCGGACCGTACTGCGAGCGGTGCGCCGCTACGCCGTGACCGGCATTCACGTACCGGCCGTCGCCGACATCAGAGCGCTGGAAGGGGTCCGCATCTCCCAGGCTGCCGCCGATCTGCGCACCGCGTATCTGTCACTTGAACACGACATGCACCGGCTCGCTGACGTCGACGGCTATGCATACCGCAGGAGCGCCCGAGCCCTGGAGCGGCAGCGGCCACCCGCTCAACACGCTCCGCTGCTTGAGATCGCGGCTGTATTCAGCCTGACGCTGGGCCAGACGGCCGACTTGTTACGCGAGCTGCGTCTCTTGGAGCCGACGCTGCCCGAACCGCCCGAACTGGATGAGGCTCTGTCCACAGAGCGCCCGACCCTGGACGACGCAAGCCGACTTGCCGTGCGCGAGAGAAGAGGCCTCTCCTACCGAACCCCTTCTTCCAACCAACTGATCTGGCATCCGGGGTCGTTGGGGCCGGTGGCCCTCTTCGTTCGTGCGACACCCCCCTTCTCACCCAGCGAACTAGCCCAACGAATAGAGCACTTCGCGCCACTGGGCTTCTCACTCGAGCCCGCCCTTCCCGAGAAGGCGCTGGACTTGCGTGAGCTGCCACCCGAACAACGCCTCCTGCTGTCGCACGATTTCGACGGATCGGGTCCCTGGTACGAGGGAGACGTGCCGCTCGAACACCTCATGGAGCTCTCCCACCAGACAGGCGCCTCGCTGAAAGAGGTAGCCGAGCGGATCGACGCGGCGCAGCACATCACCGCAGCTCGCGCCCCAGCCATTCCAGAAGCAGCGGCCGACTGGGTGGTTCCGTCGTGGGTGGGCCGGGCGCTGCGCGATCGCTCTGTGGGCCGCCGCAGTGGTTCGCTCCGGCCCTGGGAGCTGTTCAGTACATGGACCGACTTCAACCAGCCCGCAACGTTCCTGCGGGCCCTGGGTGTGCTCGACGCCAGCGCGTTGGTCGACTGGGGGGACGGTGACCGTGCCCTGTTGGAGTGTTCTCCTGAGTCGCTCCAGCAGTGGCGACTGCCGGAGCACTACGCCCGTCTCGACGTCGACTTCGACGCGCCGAACGCGTCACTCGCCTTCCTGATGGCCGCGGCCCATCGCCACGGCGAGGCACTCGGCACGGCAGGAGATCAGCTGGCCCGGCTAAAGACCCTTCTGCCCCTGAAGCCGATCGACCTTCCCGAGCCCGCCCGCGGACTTCGCGTCAGCGCGCACGACCTGGAAATCCTGGCCCCGAGAGCTCTTTCGCTTCAGGCCAGTCAGGTCAAGCGGCGTCTGAGGGTACTGGACCTCTTGGAGTACGGCCTCTCCTCTCACACCCCCCTCGGTGAGACGGTCCAGCACTTGGCGGAGTACGTGCCCATCGGTGGCCCGGCCCTGCCCGGCCCGTTCGAGGGGCCGCACGCGGAGCGTCTCCAGCGCTTCGTGCCCGAGTGGTTCGACATCTCGGCCTTCGCCGAGGACCTCCTGGGCCCGGCCGTCCTCGGCCCTCTCGAACTCGTCCTCGTGTCCGGCCGCTTCGGTTGGTCCCTCGCCAAGACCTACGACCGCTACGCGCCGTTTGCCTGTCTTGGTCTGGACGTCACCGTCCACGCTCCTCAGGGCCCCGAAGGCGAGCTCGTACCGGACTGGCGCGATGTCGTGCTGCTCACCGAACAGCTCACGGGCCGCGCCCCCGCTCTGTCGGGCGACGTTCCGCAGGACCACATCACCCTGTGTGTCGAGGAGACCGATCTCGACGAGGACGGCGTACGCGAGCGTCTGTCCCAGTACGCGAACCTCTTCGGCCTGACACTGCCCGCGGAAACGGACGACATGACGGAGACCGCCCCATGACCCCGGCCACTCCTTACCGAGCGCACCGGCATCCGGCCACACTCACCTTCGAGTGGTCGGCCCAGCAGGCCGACGGCCGGGACGAGTTGACGGCCACGGGTATCTGCCCGGTCTGCGCCTGCCCCACGACCCGCTCCTTCGGTCCGGTGCAGCCGCTCATCGCCAAGGGCGGCTTTCTGAACCGTCGCGCGGAGCCCACCGACCCCCTGCCCTGGAACACGTCCTGCCGGTGCGACGGCTATCACCAACCGCGCCCGGAGGGCCGCCGTGGCTGCGGCGCGCTGCTGACCCTCGCGCCGCCGCCGGCCGCCCTCACCGAAGGACGGTGAGCGGCCCAGTGAGCTTCACCGACGACGAACTGCGGGCCGCCGAGGACCGGTCGGACGCGCTCCGCGATCCCCACCGGCAACTCCGCCTGGCCCAGCAGCAGGCCGAGGGGTATCGCACATACCTGTCGTCCCTGACCGGTCTTCTCGCGGCAGTCTTCGTACTCAAGGGACAGGAGGACCTGAGCAAGCTGTCCGACAGCACTCGCTGGAGTGTCATATCGCTCCTCAGCGTCGGCTTTCTCGCCCTGATCGCGGCCTCCTGGCTAAGCGTCGTCGCCGTGCACGGACGCCCTGGCGAAGAGGTCTACAGCGAGCCCAACCGCTTGCTCATGTACGAGCGTCGACGCACCCGCACCATCTGGAGACTGGTCGAGGCGGCCCGTTGGCTCGGCCTCCTCGGCGTACTCGCCGTGGCCGCCGCCGTCATCGTCACCTGGGTGGCCCCCGTCAAGTAACCGGAGGCAGACGCACCGCGACGCCCGCCCAGGCGTCCGGTCGGGGACAGTTAGGGCGAGCGTCGCGCTCAGTTCCGTACGCCGTTGTACGGGACGTTCAGGGACGGGGCGTCACACCATGAGGGCGCGGTCCGTCGGGCGGATCGGCGCCGGGAGTTCCGAGGCGCCGGTCAGGAAGCGGTCCACGCCGCGGGCGGCCGAGCGGCCCTCCGCGATGGCCCACACGATGAGCGACTGGCCGCGGCCCGCGTCACCGGCGACGAAGACGCCGGGGACGTTGGTCTGGAAGTCGCCGTCGCGGGCGATGTTGCCGCGCTCGTCGAGGTCCAGGCCGAACTGGGAGACGAGGCCGTTCTCCTGGTCGGTGCCGGTGAAGCCCATCGCGAGGGTGACCAGCTGGGCGGGGATCTTGCGCTCCGTGCCCGGCTTCGGCGTCAGCTTGCCGTCGATGAACTCGACCTCGGTGAGGTGCAGCCACTGGACGTTGCCGTCCTCGTCGCCCTCGAAGTGGGTGGTGGAGACGGAGTAGACCCGCTCGCCGCCCTCCTCGTGCGCGCTCGTGACCTTGTAGAGCATGGGGAAGGTGGGCCAGGGCTGACCCGCGTTCCGCTCGTCGCCGGGGCGCGGCATGATCTCCAGCTGCGTGACCGAGGCCGCGCCCTGGCGGTGGGCGGTGCCCACGCAGTCCGCGCCGGTGTCGCCGCCGCCGATGACGACGACGTGCTTGCCCTCGGCGGTGATGGGGGGCTGCACGAAGTCGCCCTCCTGCACCTTGTTGGAGAGCGGCAGGTACTCCATCGCGAAGTGGATGCCGTTCAGCTCACGGCCCGGGACCGGCAGGTCGCGGGAGATCGTGGCGCCGGCGGCGACGACCACGGCGTCGTAGCGCTTGCGCAGCTTGGCGGCGTCGAGGTCACGGCCGATCTCCACGCCCGTACGGAACTTGGTGCCCTCCGCGCGCATCTGCTCGATGCGGCGGTTGATGTGGCGCTTCTCCATCTTGAACTCGGGGATGCCGTAGCGGAGGAGTCCTCCGATGCGGTCCGCGCGCTCGTAGACGGCGACCGTGTGACCGGCCCGCGTCAGCTGCTGGGCGGCGGCCAGGCCCGCCGGGCCCGAGCCGATGACCGCGACCGTCTTGCCGGAGAGCCGCTCCGGGGCCTGGGGCGCGACGTCGCCGCGGTCCCACGCCTGGTCGATGATCGACACCTCGACGTTCTTGATGGTGACGGCCGGCTGGTTGATGCCGAGCACGCACGCCGACTCGCACGGAGCCGGGCACAGGCGGCCGGTGAACTCCGGGAAGTTGTTCGTGGCGTGCAGCCGCTCCTGCGCCGCCGACCAGTCCTCGCGGTACGCGAAGTCGTTCCACTCGGGGATCAGGTTCCCCAGCGGACAGCCGTTGTGGCAGAACGGGATGCCGCAGTCCATGCAGCGCGAGGCCTGCTTGCTGATGATGGGGAGCAGCGAGCCGGGAACGTAGACCTCGTTCCAGTCCTGCACGCGCTCGCCGACGGGACGCGTCCTGGCGACTTCGCGCCCGTGGTTGAGAAAGCCCTTGGGATCAGCCATTGGTCGCCGCCTCCATCATCTTCTCGGTGATCTCGGTCTCGGAGAGACCGTCTCGCTCGGCGGCGTCCTTGGCGGCGAGCACTGCCTTGTACGTGCTGGGGATGATCTTGCTGAAGCGGGCCACCGAGGCGTCCCAGTCGGCGAGCAGCTTCTCGGCGACCGTGGAGCCGGTCTCCTCCACGTGGCGGCGCACGACGTCGTGCAGCCACTGCTTGTCGGTGTCGTCCAGGGCCTCGACCGCGGACTGGCTCGCGCCGTTCACGTTGTCGGTGTCCAGGTCGATGACGTACGCGATGCCGCCCGACATGCCGGCCGCGAAGTTGCGGCCCGTCTCGCCGAGGACCACCGCGTGACCGCCGGTCATGTACTCGCAGCCGTGGTCGCCCACGCCCTCCGAGACGACCGTGGCACCGGAGTTGCGGACGCAGAAGCGCTCGCCGGTGCGGCCGCGCAGGAACAGCTCGCCGCCCGTCGCGCCGTACGCGATGGTGTTGCCGGCGATCGTCGAGTACTCGGCGAGGTGGTCGGCGCCGCGGTCCGGGCGGACCACGATGCGGCCGCCGGACAGGCCCTTGCCGACGTAGTCGTTGGCGTCGCCCTCCAGGCGCAGCGTGACACCGCGCGGCACGAACGCGCCGAACGACTGGCCCGCCGAGCCGGTGAAGGTGATGTCGATGGTGTCGTCGGGCAGGCCCGCGCCACCGAACTTCTTCGTCACCTCGTGGCCGAGCATGGTGCCGACCGTGCGGTTGATGTTACGGATGGCGACCTGGGCGCGCACCGGCTGGGCGTCGGCCTGGTCCTGGGCCGCGAGGGCGTCGGCGGCGAGCTTGATCAGCTCGTTGTCGAGCGCCTTCTCCAGGCCGTGGTCCTGCGTGATCAGCTGGTGGCGGACGGCGCCCTCGGGCAGGTCCGGGACGTGGAACAGCGGCTCCAGGTCGAGGCCCTGCGCCTTCCAGTGGTTCACCGCCCGCTCGGTGTCGAGGAGTTCGGCGTGGCCGACGGCCTCCTCGATGGAGCGGAAGCCCAGCTCCGCGAGGAGCTCGCGGACCTCTTCGGCGATGAACTCGAAGAAGTTCACGACGAACTCGGGCTTGCCGGAGAACCGGTCGCGCAGCGTCGGGTTCTGGGTGGCGATGCCGACCGGGCAGGTGTCCAGGTGGCAGACGCGCATCATGACGCAGCCGGAGACGACGAGCGGCGCGGTCGCGAAACCGAACTCCTCGGCGCCGAGGAGCGCGGCGATCAGCACATCGCGGCCGGTCTTCAGCTGGCCGTCGGTCTGCACGACGATGCGGTCGCGCAGGCCGTTGAGCAGCAGGGTCTGCTGGGTCTCGGCGAGGCCGAGCTCCCAGGGGCCACCGGCGTGCTTGAGCGAGGTGAGCGGGGACGCGCCCGTGCCGCCGTCGTGGCCGGAGATGAGGACGACGTCCGCGTGCGCCTTGGAGACACCCGCGGCGACCGTGCCGACACCGACCTCGGAGACCAGCTTCACGTGGATGCGGGCCGCCGGGTTGGCGTTCTTGAGGTCGTGGATCAGCTGAGCCAGGTCCTCGATGGAGTAGATGTCGTGGTGCGGCGGCGGGGAGATCAGGCCCACGCCCGGCGTCGAGTGACGCGTCTTGGCGACCCACGGGTAGACCTTGTGGCCGGGCAGCTGACCGCCCTCACCGGGCTTGGCGCCCTGGGCCATCTTGATCTGGATGTCGTCGGCGTTGACCAGGTACTCGGACGTGACGCCGAAGCGGCCGGAGGCGACCTGCTTGATCGAGGAGCGGCGCGCCGGGTCGTACAGACGGTCCGGGTCCTCGCCGCCCTCACCGGTGTTGGACTTGCCGCCCAGCTGGTTCATGGCGATGGCGAGGGTCTCGTGGGCCTCGCGCGAGATGGAGCCGTAGGACATGGCGCCGGTCGAGAACCGCTTGACGATCTCGGAGACGGGCTCGACCTCGTCGATCGAGATCGGCTGCCGGCCCTCGGACTTGAAGTTGAACAGGCCGCGCAGCGTCATCAGCCGCTCGGACTGCTCGTTCACCCGGTCCGTGTACTTCTTGAAGATGTCGTAGCGGCGCGAGCGCGTCGCGTGCTGGAGGCGGAAGACCGTCTCCGGGTCGAACAGGTGCGGCTCGCCCTCGCGGCGCCACTGGTACTCGCCGCCGATCTCCAGGGCGCGGTGCGCCGGGGCGATGCCGGAGGCCGGGTAGGCCTTGGCGTGGCGGGCGGCGACCTCCTGGGCGATGACGTCCAGGCCGGCGCCGCCGATCTTGGTGGCCGTGCCGTTGAAGTACTTCTCGACGAAGGCCTCGTCGAGGCCGACGGCCTCGAAGACCTGGGCGCCGCGGTAGGAGGCGACGGTCGAGATGCCCATCTTGGACATGACCTTGAGGACGCCCTTGCCGAGCGCGTAGATCAGGTTGCGGATCGCGCCCTCGGCCTCGCCGTTCTCGTCGCCCGACAGGAACGTGCCGGCGCGGACCAGGTCCTCGACCGACTCCATGGCCAGGTACGGGTTGACGGCCGCGGCGCCGAAGCCGATCAGCAGGGCGACGTGGTGGACCTCGCGCACGTCACCGGCCTCGACCAGCAGGCCGACCTCGGTGCGCTCCTTGGTGCGGATGAGGTGGTGGTGCACGGCGGCGGTGAGCAGCAGCGACGGGATCGGCGCGTGCTCGGCGTCGGAGTGCCGGTCGGACAGGACGATCAGGCGGGCACCGGCGTCGATGGCCGCGTCGGCCTCGGCGCAGATCTCCTCGATCCGGGCGGCGAGGGCGTCGCCGCCGCCGCTCACCCGGTACAGGCCGGACAGGGTCGCGGCCTTCATGCCGGGCATGTCGCCGTCGGCGTTGATGTGGATGAGCTTGGCCAGCTCGTCGTTGTCGATCACCGGGAACGGCAGGGTGACCGAACGGCACGACGCGGCGGTCGGCTCCAGCAGGTTGCCCTGCGGGCCCAGCGAGGAGCGCAGCGAGGTGACGAGCTCCTCGCGGATCGCGTCCAGCGGCGGGTTCGTGACCTGCGCGAACAGCTGGGTGAAGTAGTCGAAGAGCAGGCGCGGGCGCTGCGAGAGGGCCGCGATCGGGGTGTCCGTGCCCATCGAGCCGATCGGCTCGGCGCCGGTCTTGGCCATCGGCGCGACGAGGATACGGAGCTCCTCCTCGGTGTAGCCGAAGGTCTGCTGGCGGCGCGTGACGGAGGCGTGCGTGTGCACGATGTGCTCGCGCTCGGGCAGGTCGGAGAGCTCGATCTCGCCGGCTTCCAGCCAGTCGCCGTAGGGGTGCTCGGCGGCGAGGCCGGCCTTGATCTCGTCGTCCTCGATGATGCGGTGCTCGGCGGTGTCGACGAGGAACATGCGGCCGGGCTGCAGCCGGCCCTTGCGGACGACCTTCGCCGGGTCGATGTCGAGGACGCCGACCTCGGAGCCGAGGACGACGAGGCCGTCGTCGGTGACCCAGTAGCGGCCGGGGCGCAGGCCGTTGCGGTCGAGAACGGCGCCGACCTGGGTGCCGTCGGTGAAGGTGACACAGGCCGGGCCGTCCCAGGGCTCCATCATCGTGGAGTGGTACTGGTAGAAGGCGCGCCGGTCGGCGTCCATGGAGTCGTGGTTCTCCCACGCCTCCGGGATCATCATCAGGACGCTGTGCGGAAGCGAACGGCCGCCGAGGTGCAGCAGCTCCAGGACCTCGTCGAACGAGGCGGAGTCGGAGGCGTCCGGCGTACAGATCGGGAAGATCCGCTCCAGCTTCTCCGAGCCGAACAGCTCGGAGGCGAGCTGGGACTCGCGGGCGCGCATCCAGTTGCGGTTGCCCTTGACGGTGTTGATCTCACCGTTGTGGGCGACGAAGCGGTAGGGGTGCGCGAGCGGCCACGACGGGAACGTGTTCGTGGAGAAGCGCGAGTGGACGAGCGCGACGGCCGAGGCGAAGCGGCGGTCGGACAGGTCCGGGAAGAAGGGCTCCAGCTGGCCGGTGGTCAGCATGCCCTTGTAGACGATGGTGCGGGCGGAGAGCGACGGGAAGTACACGCCGGCCTCGCGCTCGGCGCGCTTGCGCAGGACGAAGGCCTTGCGGTCCAGCGCGATGTCCTTCGCGGCACCGTCCGCGTCCGCCACGAAGATCTGCCGGAAGACCGGCATCGTCGAGCGGGCGGTGGCGCCGAGCAGCTGCGGGGCGACGGGGACCTCACGCCACCCGAGGACGTTCAGGCCCTCTTCACCGGCGATGGTCTCGAGCTGCGAGACGAAGGACTCGGTGTCGTTCTCCGGCAGGAAGGCGATACCGACGGCGTACGCACCGGCGTCGGGCAGGTCGAAGTCGACCGACTCGCGCAGGAAGGCGTCCGGAACCTGGGACAGGATGCCCGCGCCGTCACCCGAGTCGGGCTCGGAGCCGGTGGCACCGCGGTGCTCCAGGTTGCGCAGAACTGTGAGCGCCTGCTCGACCAGCGTGTGGCTCGCCTCACCGGTGAGGGTGGCCACGAAGCCGACGCCGCAGGCGTCGTGCTCGTTGCGCGGGTCGTACATGCCCTGGGCGGCAGGGCGAGCATCCATGTGCGACCAGTTCTGGCCGTTCGCGGAATGCTGGGACGGCTGGCGCGGCGTACGCATCGGCTCTCCCGTCGTCGTCGTGGCATTTTTCAAGTGCCGAGGGACGACGTTGGCCCTCTGCGGAGGTACTGCTGATGTACTGCAAAGTTCATGCTGCTGCAAAATTTCGTGCAGGTTACATGATGGAACGATTCTCAGGAAGCGGATAGTTCGTTCCAACATGCGGACACCGCGGGTGGCGGCGGAAGGGGGCCCGGGGGACAGATCAGTGACCGGGGGGCCGATGTGCCGATGCGCGTCGCGGGCCTCATTGCCCACAGCGCTTACGGCTCATGCCCCGTGGTCAAGTACTCGAAACCGTCCAGTAACGACTACTTATGCAAGGCCCTGTATAGCCATCTTCCGGCCGTGACCGGCGAACCGTCAACCTATTGCCGTTCCGAAGAGACTGCCCAGGAGATACGTCACACCCGCCGCGGCGCCGCCCAGGGCCAACTGCCGCAATCCGCTGAACCACCAGGAGCGCGCCGTCACCTTCGCCACGACGGCGCCGCACGCGAAGAGTCCGATCAGCGCGAGCACCACGGCGGGCCACAGCGCGCTCGCCCCCAGCAGGTAGGGCAGTACGGGGATGAGGGCGCCCAGCGCGAACGAGCCGAAGGAGGAGACCGCGGCGACCGTCGGCGAGGGCAGATCACTCGGATCGATGCCGAGCTCCTCGCGCGCGTGGATCTCCAGGGCCTGCTCGGGGTCGCGCGACAACTGCCGGGCGACCTCCGCGGCCAGCTCGGGCTCGACACCGCGGGACACGTACAGCTCGGCGAGCTCCCGCTCCTCGTCGACCGGGTGCTTGCGCAACTCCCGTCGTTCGACGTCGAGTTCGGCCTCGACCAGCTCGCGCTGGGAGGCGACGGAGGTGTACTCGCCGGCCGCCATGGAGAAGGCGCCGGCGGCCAGGCCCGACAGACCGGTGATGATCACCGTCTGCTGCGAGACGGCGCCGCCCGCGACACCGGCCATCAGCGCGAAGTTGGAGACGAGGCCGTCCATCGCGCCGAACACCGCCGGACGCAGCCAGCCGCCGTTGACGTCGCGGTGGGTGTGATTGTCCCGGTGCGCGTCGTGCAGCGTCGCCTCGGTCTCGATGATGGCCATGCTCGTGATCCCCGCTCCCCTAGGTCGTTTACGGACCCGAAAGTACGCGCGAAAAAACGCCTCCGCTAGCAAGGAAGGCCGTACTTACCTGCGGTTTTGCACCCTGCGCAACAGGCCGGGCACGCGCTGACCTCGACCTTCCCCGACTCACCCGTGAGATGGATCACGTGATCGCTCCGTTGACGGGCCGGGAAACATGACCGCAACATCTGTAAACGTTTCCAGTAGCCGGAAACGTTTACAGCAACCAGACGTTCGCTGACATAAGGGGGCAAAGAGGTGCCGAGGACAGCGACCGCACCGCAGGGCGGTCAGCCGACGATCGTCTCCATCGCCGAGCGCGCGGGAGTCTCGATCGCCTCCGTCTCGCGCGTCCTCAACGGCGTCGGAGCCCGCCGCGACACCGTCGAGCGGGTCGAGCGCGCCGCCGCCGAGCTCGGCTACGTGCCGAACGCGGTGGCCCGCTCCCTCAAGGACGGCCGCACCCGGCAGCTCACCTTTGCGATGCCCGACATCGGCAACCCGGTGTACGTGGCGATGGTCCGCGCCATCCAGTCGGTGGCGAAGGCGGCCGGGTACCGCCTGCTCCTGCACTCCACGGACGCCGTCGTCGACGACGAGCTGGCCGTGCTGCGCAGCCTCGGCGACCGGACCAGCGACGGGCTCATCATCTGCCCCATCCGCATCACCGACGAGCACATCGAGGCGCTGCGCACCGCGGCCGGTCCCGTCGTGGTCATAGGGTCCCTGCCGGACGACGTGCCCGTGGACAGCGTGCGCGCCGACTCCGTCGCGGGCGCCTCGCTCGCCGTACGCCACCTGTACGAGACCGGGCGCCGCCGGATCGCCTTCGTCAACGGCCCCTGCGACACGGTCCCCGGCCGCAACCGCGCCGCGGGCTACCGCGCGGCGCTCGACGACTGCGGCCTCGTATACGACCCGGCGCTCGTCGTGCACACCGACTTCGGCATCGAATCCGGCGCCGAGGCCGCCGCGGCCCTCCTGGACCGGTCCCCCGACGCCGTCTTCTGCGCCAACGACCAGCTGGCGCTCGGCGCCGCCCGCGCCCTGCACTCGCGCGCGCTGCGCATACCCGAGGACGTCGCCGTCGCGGGCATGGACGACAGCGTGCTCGCGCAGGCCGGCTGGCCCCCGCTGACCAGCGTCGACCTCGGCTCCACCGAGCGCGGCCGGCGCGCCGCCGAACTGCTTCTGGAGCGCCTCGGCGCCTCCGGGACCGCCACCCCCCGCAGCACCACCGCCCCGCCCCGCCTCGTCGTCCGCGCCTCCACGGGCCGGGCGGCGCCCGACAGTTGAGAGCCACGAGGTTCGATCCATGAGTCTCACCGCCGACCGGGACAGTGCCGTCCCGGGCAGCCGCGGCACACCGCCGCCCCGCACTCCGGACCAGCGCAAGCGCGCGCTCGGCCTGGACCGGGGCGCCTGGTTCCTGCTGCTTCCCGCGCTGGTCCCGATCCTGATACTCAGCGTGGGCCCGCTCCTGTACGGCCTGTCGCTCGCGTTCACCGACGCGCAGGCGGGCCGCACGTCCCCCACGCAGTTCGTCGGCCTGGACAACCTGCTCGACCTGCGCCACGACAGCCTCTTCTGGGAGTCGTTCCGCATCGGCCTGATCTGGGCGGTGTGCGTCACGGCGCTGCAGTTCGTCCTGGCGCTCGGCCTCGCCCTCCTCCTCAACCAGAACCTGCGTTTCCGCTGGCTGGCCCGCACCCTCGCGCTGGTGCCCTGGGCGATGCCCGAGGTCGTGGTCGGCATCATGTGGCGCCTCGTCTACCACTCCGACGCGGGCATCCTGAACAAGACGCTGACCCAGCTGGGCCTGATCCACGAGAACATCGACTGGCTCTCCGACCTCTCCTACGCGCTGCCCGCGGTCATCGTCGTCGGCGTCTGGGCCGGCATGCCGCAGACCACGGTCGTGCTCCTCGCCGGTCTGCAGAACGTGCCGCACGAGCTGCGCGAGGCCGCCCAGCTGGACGGCGCCGGACTGTGGCGCCGCTTCACCACGGTCACCTGGCCCGCGCTCAAGCCGGTGGTCCTCGCCGTCACGGCCCTGAACTTCATCTGGAACTTCAATTCCTTCGGCCTGGTGTACGTCCTCACGCAGGGCGGCCCGGGCGGACAGACCCGGCTGCCGATGCTGTTCGCGTACGAAGAGGCCTTCAAGTACGGCCAGTTCGGCTACGCGGCCGCGATGGGCCTCGTCATGATCGCGGTGATCGCGGTCCTCCTGACGCTGTTCCTGCGCAAGAAGCTCAAGGAGGACGCAGCATGAGCGTGAGCCCCGCACTCCCCCGGGCCGCCGGCCGGGCGGGCCAGTACCTGGCCCTGCTCTGCTACCTGGTCTTCCTGGCCTTCCCCCTGCTCTGGCTGCTGTCGACCTCGTTCAAGTCGCCGCAGGAGCTGGGCTCGATCGACCCGTCCTGGCTCCCGCGGCACCCGAGCCTGGACAACTACCGGGCGGCCTTCGACGCGCAGCCGCTGCTCCACTCGGCACTGAACAGCCTGGTCGTCGCGGTCAGCGCCTCGCTGATCTCGGTGGCGATCGCGGTCCCGGCGGCGTACGTGATGGTCCGCTACAAGAGCCGGGTCGGCCAGGCCGGCACGGTCTGGATCCTGGTCAGCCAGATGTTCCCGTTCGTCCTGGTGATCATTCCGCTGTTCCTGGTGCTGAAGAACCTGCACATGATCGACAGCATCCCCGGCCTGATCATCGTCTACGTCGTCTGGAACCTGCCCTTCTCGCTCTGGATGCTCCAGGGCTACGTGAAGTCGGTGCCGCGCTCCCTGGAGGAGGCGGCGGCGATGGACGGAGCGGGCCGTCTGCGCACGCTGACGAGCGTGGTCCTCCCGCTGCTGGCCCCCGGCCTGGTGGCGACGCTGATGTTCAGCTTCGTGACGGCCTGGAACGAATTCTTCTTCGCGCTCGTGCTGCTCAAGTCCCCGGAGAACCAGACGATGTCGGTCATCCTCACCCGTTTCCTCGGCGCCGAGGGCGTCGCGGACCTGGGCCCCCTCGCCGCGGCCTCGGTCCTCGCCACGATCCCCAGCCTGGTCTTCTTCGCGCTGCTCCAGCGCCGGCTCGTGGGCGGCATGCTCAGCGGGGCGGTGAAGGGCTGATGCGCACCCGACGGATCACGGCGGCGGCCGCGGCCGCCCTCTGCCTGACCCTCGTCGCCGGATGCGGCGGCGACGGCTCGGACCCGTCCGACGGCACGGTCACCCTCGAATTCCTCAGCCTGGCCTGGCAGAAGGAGTCGGTCGACGCCAACAAGGCGCTCGTCAAGCGGTGGAACGACACCCATGACAAGGTCAAGGTCAAGTATGTGCAGGGGAGTTGGGACAACATTCACGACCAGCTCCTCACCTCCTTCGAGGGCGGCGAGGCGCCGGACATCTTCCACGACGACGCCTCCGACCTCACCGACTTCGCGAACGGCGGCTACCTCGCGGATCTCGGCCCGTATCTGCCGAAGTCGCTGAAGGAGGACATCCCGCAGGCCTCCTGGGACACGACGACGTTCGACCACAGGACGTACGGCATCCCGTTCCTCCAGGAGCCGCGCGTCCTGATCGCGAACACGAAGCTGCTGAAGCAGTCCGGCGTCCGCATCCCGACCGCTCAACACCCTTGGACCTGGGACGAGTTCGAGAAAGTCAGCAAGAAGCTCACCCACGACAAGAACAAGGACGGCCGGCCGGACACCTACGGCGTCGCCTGGTCGATGAAGGAACCCGTCAGCCAGTCCGTCAACCTCTCCCTGTCCACCGACGGCAAGATCTTCTACAAGGGCGAGGACGGCAAGAACGAGATCCGTTACGACGCGGCCGACTCCGCGGTCGCGCAGCTGATCAACCGGCAGGTCAACGAGGACCGCACCGCGCCCAAGTCCGGCCTGGGCATGTCGGGTTCGGACACGCTGCCCGGCTTCTTCGCGGGCCGCTACGCGATGCTCCCGCTCAACTTCTCGTACCGCCAGCAGGTCCGGCAGCAGGCACCCGAGGGCTTCGACTGGACGGTGCTGCCCATGCCGTCCGGCGCCGGCGGCCTGGCACAGGGCACGGCCCCGCAGACCCTCTCGGTCTCCCAGGACAGCAGGCACAAGCAGGTGGCGACCGACTTCATCGCGTACCTGACGCAGGCCGAGCACCAGGTCCAACTGGCGCGCGGCGACTGGCTGTTGCCCACGAGCACCGAAGCGCTGAAGGACCCCTCGCTCACCACGGACAAGAACGGCTGGCGGACGGGGGCCGACATAGCGAAGGACCTGCGCCCCTCGCCGGTGCTCGGGGTGCGCGGCTACGCGGAGTGGAAGGACAAGATCGCCACTCCGGCCTACCAGGAGTACTACAACGGCGCGTTCGGCATCGATGAACTGCGCAAGCGCCTGGCGGGCGACGGCAACCGCATCCTCGACCGCTACCAACGCTGAACCGAGCACGACCCCAGAAAAGAGCACGAACACACCATGAGCGTCAGCGTCGACCCGGATCCCCCCGCGGACGGCACCGCGGCCCCCCGCAGGCTGCGCACGGTCCCGCATCCCCCGCCGCCCGGCACGATCTCCCTGCGGGACCGGGCCAGGGGCGCGCTCCTCGGCCTCGCCGTCGGCGACGCGCTCGGCGCGCCCGCCGAGAACATGAAGCCGTCCCAGATCCGCGAACGCTGGGGCCGCATCGAGGGCTTCGTCTCCGCCGATCCGGCCGGGACGGACGACACCGAGTACGCGATCTTCTCCGGCCTGCTGCTCGCCGAGCACGGCGCGGCCCTCACCATCGCCGATGTCGAGGCGGCCTGGCACACGTGGATCGCGGACCGGGACGAGGGCCCGTTCAAGGGCGCGGGCTTCAGCGAGCGCGGCACGCTGGAGAATCTGCGCCGCGGTCTCGCGGCGCCCATCTCGGCGCAGCACCGGCACGCGTGGAGCGACGGCCTCGCCATGCGGGCGGCCCCCTTCGGTGTCCACGCGGCCGGCCGCCCCGCCGAAGCGGCGCGCCTGGTGTCCATCGACGGCACGGTGTCGCACGACGGGGAGGGCATCCACGGCGGACGGGCGGTGGCGGCCGGAGTGGCGGCGGCGATGGTCAGCCACAACCCGGACGCGGTCGTCCAGGCGGCGCTCTCCGTGGTGCCGGAGGACTCCTGGACGGCGCGCTCCCTGCACCGGGCGGTGTCGGCGGCGCGCCGGGCCCGCCGGGACCCGGACGGCACCCAGCTGTCCATGGAACGGGCGGTGCGCAAGGCGGTCGTCATCGGCGGCTACCCCTGGACGGACCTGGCGCCGGAAGCGGTCGGGCTCGCCTTCGGGGCGTTCGCGGTGGCCCGCGGCGACTTCCGTGAGTCCGTCCTCACGGCGGTGAACATGGGCCGCGACGCGGACACGACGGCGGCAGTCGCCGGGGCGCTCGCCGGGGCGCTGTGCGGCGAGGCGTCGATCCCGGAGGCGTGGTCCGCGGCGATCGGCCCGGTTCGCGGCAGCTGCCTCCCGTCCATGGCGGGCAAGCACATCCTCGACGTGGCGGACCGCCTGACCCCGCCCCCGCCGGACCGCGAGGGAGCGGTGGCGTGACCCGGCACGGCAGATCGCCCAAGGCGGGGCCGCGGCCGATGGCGCCGCACTCGGACGAGAAGCCCCACCGGGCTGAGGCCGCACGTCGACGGGAGGGGACGTGTCGGGGTGCCCCCGCAGGACACCACAGGCATTCAGCGCCGGACGGCGCGCCTACGGCGTACGGAGGCGACGAGACCCATCCGGCCGGGGAAGTACCCCGGCGCGGCCCCGCCCCACGAACCGACCGCCGGCGCACCACCCCGGCAACGCACACCCCCGCCCCACCGAAAGGCCAGGCCACCCCATGACGACCGCCCCGGCGGAGACGACGTCCCGCATCGAGGGTCTTCTGCTCGGCATCGCCGCAGGGGACGCGGCCGGCTGGCCGTCCGGGCGGCACCGCGCCGCCCGGCTCCCCGACTGGACCCGCCGTCTCACCCGCGAACTGGACACGTTCGCCGAGCAGAACGCGACCACCACCCTCCCCGTCCCGATCGCCCTGAACCAGCCCCCCGAGCCGCTCCGCCTCGGCCCGTCCGACGACGCCGAATGGGCCGCGTTCACCGCGCACGCCGTCCTCGACGCGTACGCCGAGGGCCTCGGCGACCTGCCCCCGGACCACCGTGTCCGCTCGGCGCTCGCCCTGGCCTGGAACACGCTCGCCGACGAGATCGCCGCGGCGGCCGCCCGGGCCGACGAGATCGAGTCGGCGAAGATCCCGCTGCGCGCCCGGATCTCCGTCCGCGCGGGCCTGGGCAATCTGGCCGCAGGTCTGCGGCCCCCGGCCACCGGCCACGACAACCCGCACTACTTCGACGACGCGGCCTGCGTACGGGCGGCCGTCCTCGCGGTCGTCCACCCGGGACAGCCCGAACGCGCGGCGGATCTGGCCGAGTTCGACGCCCGGTACACCCAGGACGGCGACGGCGTGCACGGTGCCCGCGCGATGGCGGCGGCCGTGGCGGCGGCGCTCGGCGGGGCACCGGTCGACGCCTGTGTGGACGCGGCGCTGGCCCAGCTCCCCGACGGCACCGAGATCCACCGCAACGCGCACCGCGCGGTGGAACTGGGCCGCACCACGGCGGCCGCCCGCCCGGGCCTGCCCGGCAACGCGTTCGCGCTCGTGCCCGTCCTGGAGCACGAGATCGTCGACCACGTCTACAGCTACGGCATCGCGGCCGCGGAGACGGTCCCCGTCGCCCTGGCCGTCGCCACGGCCGCCGCGGGCGCGGTCACCGAAGCGGTCCCGACCACCGCGTGCCTGTCCCGCGTCGCGGACTCGGCGCCTGCCCTGGCCGGTGCCCTCACCGGCGCGATCGGCGGCGCGGAGGCGCTCCCGCAGACCTGGCGCGACGCCTGTCGCACGCTGGCCGGCTGCGCGCTGCCCCGCCTGGCGGGCACGGACCTCACCGACCTGGCGGCACGCCTCGCGGCCACGCACGCACCACCACGGTCACATGCACACCTGATCAACTCGGCCTCCTCGGAAGGAACTTCGGCATGAGCAGCGTCCCCACTCACCCGTCACTGGAGGACCGCACCACCGGCGCCCTCGTCGGCGCCGCCGTGGGCGACGCGCTCGGCGGCCCGGTCGAGGGCTGGACCCCGGAGGCGATCGCGGAACGGCACGGCGGCCGGGTGCGCGGCATCGTCGAGCCGTTCTACAAGGACGACTGGAAGACGGCCCGCCCGATCGCGCCGTACCACAAGGGCGACGGCCACGTCACCGACGACACCCTGATGACGCACGCGCTGATCCGCGTCTACGAGAAGGTCCGCGACCACCTCGACGCGTACGCCGTCGCCGACCACCTGGTCCCGGACCTGATCACCACGCCCCGCTGGATCCCGGAGCTGGAGGCGGAGGCGCTCCCGCTCCAGCGCATCTTCCTCGCGGAGAAGTGGATCGTGGCCCGCATCCACTACGGCCACATCGACCCGCGCGAGGCGGGCGTCGGGAACATCGTCAACTGCGGTGCGGCGATGTACATGGCGCCGGTCGGCGCGGTCAACGCGGGCAACCCCCTCAAGGCGTACGAGGAGGCGCTGGACGTCGCGGGCGCGCACCAGAGCTCGTACGGCCGCGAGGCGGCGGGCGTCTTCGCGGCGGCCGTGGCGGCGGCGTACAAGCCGGACGCGACGCCCACCACGGTGATCGACGACGTCCTCTCCCTCGCCAAGGACGGCACGAAGGCGGCGATCGAGGCGGTCTGCGAAGTGGCGTCCCGCTTCGACGACTTCGAGGACGCGCTCCAGCCCCTGCGCGAGGCGGTCACCCCCTTCGACACGGTCGGCCCGGACTACCGCAAGCCGTCGCTGGGCGCCCGCCGACCGTCGCGCCTGCACTCCATCGAGGAGCTCCCGGTCGCGCTCGGCATGCTGCTGGTGGGCCGCGGCGACTTCCGGCACACGGTGCTCGGCTCGGTGAACTACGGCCGCGACTGCGACTCGATCGCCACGATGAGCGGCGCGATCGTCGGCGCGCTGTACGGGGAGGGCGCGGTGCCCAAGGAGTGGAGCGCGGAGGTGGCGCGGGCCAGCAGGCTGGATCTGCACGCCCCGGCCGCCGCCCTCACGCGCGTCACGCGTGAGGTGCACGTGCGCGATCTGGAGCGCCGCCGCGCCCACGAGGCGGCGTTCGCGTCGGTCGCGGGGCTGTGATGCTGCGTCTGACCTGGGTCCAGCCCGAGGACCTGCTCGGTCACGAGCTGCGCCAGGCCGCGCAGGACGGCCGCGACGCGTCCGCGGTCGAGCGGCGCTGGACGGCGGCGGGCGGCCACCTGGCACCGGATCGGGCGGGCGCGTCCGCGGGGCCGACTACGCCCGAACTTCGGTCTCTCGCCGGGCAGTTGCTGGACGAGCTGGCGGTCCTGCCGTCGCCCCTGGCGGCGGACGAGCCCACCGGTCTCACCGCGATCCGGGACGCCTGCCCGGCCTGGCCGCACTCCCCCACCGCCGCGCACCAGGCGTCGTACGACGCGGTCCACGCGGCCTGGCTGGGCCGGGCCGCCGGATGTCTGCTCGGCAAGCCGGTGGAGAAGCTGCCCCTCGCCGGGATCCGTGCCGTCGCGCGGTCCACCGGCAACTGGCCGCTGAGCGGCTGGTTCACGGAGGTCGGCCTCGCTCCGGAGCTGGCCGCCGCGTATCCGTGGAACCGGCGCAGCGCGCCGACCTCGCTCGCCGAGAACATCGACGGCATGCCCGAGGACGACGACCTCAACTACCCGCTTCTCGCCCTCCTGTTGCTCCAGCGACACGGCACCGGCTTCACCACCGAGGACGTGGCGAAGCTGTGGCTCGACGAGCTGCCCGCCGGGCGCACCTTCACCGCCGAGCGCGTCGCGTACCGCAATCTTCTCGACGGCCTCGAACCTCCCGCCACCGCCGCTCACCGCAACCCGTTCCGGGAGTGGATCGGCGCGCAGATCCGCGCCGACGTCTTCGGCTGGATCAACCCCGGGGACCCGGCGCGCGCCGCCGAGCTGGCGCACCGGGACGCCGTGCTCACGCACACCGCCAACGGCGTGTACGGGGAGATGTTCACGGCCGCCGTCATCGCGGCCGCGGGCTCGGGCACGGTGGACGTGCACGCGGCGCTGCGGGCCGGCCTGACGGTCGTACCGCCGCGCTCGCGGTACGCGAAGGCGGTGCGCCTCGGCATCGAACTGGCCGAGAGCCAAGAGGACTTCGACACCGTGGTGGACGAGCTGCACGGCGTCTACGCCGACCACCACTGGGTGCACGTCCTGCCCAACGCGGCCCTGCTGGCCGCCGCGCTCACCCACGCCGACGGCGACTTCTCCGGCTCCATCTGCCGGGCGGTGTCGGGCGGCTGGGACACGGACTCCAACGGCGCGACGGCCGGTTCGATCGCGGGCCTGCTCGCGGGCGGCCCGGACGCGCTCGGCGCGCGGTGGACGGCTCCGCTGAAGAACCGCCTCGCCACCACGGTCGCGGGCTTTGACGGCATCGGCTTCGACGAACTGGCCAGGATCACTCTGGAGGCCCGCGCATGACGACCACTCAACAGACGACTCAGAACGGCCCGTTGACCGGACTGCGGGTCCTCGACCTGGCCACCCTCTTCGCGGGCCCGCTCTGCGCCACGATGCTCGGCGACTTCGGCGCCGAGGTGGTGAAGGTGGAGCATCCGCGCAAGCCGGACCCGTCCCGGGGCCACGGTCCGGCCAAGGACGGCATCGGCCTGTGGTGGAAGCTGCTCGGCCGCAACAAGAAGAACCTCACGCTCGACCTCTCCTCCCCCGGCGGCCGCGAGGTGCTCCTCAAGCTGGTCGCCGAGTCGGACGTCGTCATCGAGAACTTCCGCCCCGGCACCCTGGAGAAGTGGCACCTCGGCTGGGAGGAGCTGAGCGCCGCCAACCCGCGCCTCGTGCTGGCCCGCGTCACCGGCTTCGGCCAGTTCGGCCCGTACGCGCGCCGCCCCGGGTTCGGCACGCTCGCGGAGGCGATGAGCGGCTTCGCGGCGATCACCGGCCAGCCGGACGGCCCGCCGACCCTGCCCCCGTTCGGCCTCGCCGACTCCATCGCCGCGCTCGCCACCTCGTACGCGGTGATGGCGGCGCTGCGCGGCCGCGACGTGACGGGCCGCGGTCAGGTCGTCGACATGGCGATCATCGAGCCGATGCTGACCATCCTCGGCCCGCAGCCCACCTGGTACGACCAGCTCGGTTACGTCCAGCCCCGCACCGGCAACCGCTCCACGAACAACGCGCCCCGCAACACGTACCGCACGAGCGACGACAAGTGGGTCGCGGTCTCCACGTCCGCCCAGTCGATCGCGGAGCGGGTGATGCACCTGGTCGGCAGGCCGGAGTTCATCGACGAGGAGTGGTTCGCGACGGGTGCGGGCCGCGCGGGCCACGCGGACGAGCTGGACGCGGCGGTCGGCGGCTGGATCGCGGTCCACACCCGCGACGAGGTGGTGGCGGCCTTCGAGAAGGCGGAGGCGGCCATCGCCCCGATCTACGACATCCGTGACGTGATGCGGGACGAGCAGTACCGGGCCCTGGACTCCATCACCGAACTCCCCGACCCGGACCTCGGCACGGTCAAGATGCAGAACGTCCTGTTCCGCCTCTCCGAGACGCCGGGCGCGATCAAGTGGACGGGCCGCCCGCACGGCGCGGACACGGACGAGATCCTCGACGGCCTCGGCCTGTCGCAGGCGGACATCGCCACCTTGCGGAAGGCTGGTGCGGTATGAGCACAGTGTTCCTGACCTGGCTGTACGTCCCCGGGGACCGCCCCGACGTCGTGGCGAAGGCGCTCGGCTCGGGCGCCGACGTGGTCCTCGTCGATCTGGAGGACGCGGTCGCCCCCGAGCGCAAGGCGTACGCGCTCGACGCGACGGCGGAGCTGCTCGCCGACAAGCACGAGGTGCCGGTGCACGTGCGGGTGAACGCGCTGGACGGGCCGCTCGCCGAGCGGGAGGTGCGGCGCCTCACCCCGCTGCCCGGTCTGGACGCGCTGCGGCTGCCGAAGGTGCACGACACGGCGGACGTGGCCCGGGTCGCCGACTGGGCGGTCGACGTGCCGCCGCTGTACGCCCTGCTGGAGTCGGCGCTGGGCGTCGAGCACGCCTACGACATCGCCTCCCACCCCTGTGTGCACGGCGTCGCGCTCGGCGAGGCGGATCTGCGGGCCGACCTCGGCGTCGCGGACGCGGCGGGCCTCGCGTGGGTGCGCGGCCGTGCGGTGGTCGCGGCCCGCGCCGCGCACCTGCCGCCCCCGCCCCAGTCCGTCTACCCGGACATCCGCGACACGGCGGGCCTGGCCCGGTCCTGCGCCGAGGGCCGCGCGCTCGGCTTCTTCGGCCGGACGGCGATCCACCCGCGTCAGCTCCCGGTGATCGAGGAGGCGTTCCGTCCGACGGAGGCGGAGCTGGCGGCGGCCGAGGAGATCGTGGGCGCGGCGGCCACCGACGCGGGGGCGCTCGCGCTCCCGGACGGCCGTTTCGTGGACGCGGCGGTGGTGGCCTCCGCCCGCAGAACCCTGGCCCTGGCAGGCCGACCCACCACTGCTGACCGGCCCACCACCCCTGACCGGTCCGGCACCCCCAGCCCGTCCGGCGTTTGAGGACGAGCCCTCAGGGCGATACACCCGCACCAAGAAGGGCGCCGAACCAGAGACGGTTCGGCGCCCTTACGAGCGTACGGCGAAAACCAATCAGGCCTTCTTGGCCCCGGCCTCGTCCTTGGCCCCGGCGTCAGCACTCTTCACAGCGCCATCGCCATCGGCAACCCCATCCGCACCGCCATCAGCGTCGGCCTCGGCCTCGGCATCCGCCGCGGCCGGCTCCTCGGCTGCGCCGGAAGCGCCGTCCCCGTCCTCGTCGGAGGCACCCGGCTCCACGATCTCCTCGCGTCCCGGTCGCGTCTTCGCCGACACCACCAGGTAGACCACGGCGAGCACGAAGACGATCAGCGCGGTCCAGTTGTTGAGGCGCAGACCGAAGATGTGGTGCGCGTCGTCGACCCGCATGTACTCGATCCAGAACCGGCCCACGCAGTACGACGCCACGTACAGCGCGAACGCCCGCCCGTGTCCCAGCTTGAACCTGCGGTCGGCCCAGATGACCAGCAGCGCGACGCCGATGCACCACAGGGACTCATAGAGGAACGTCGGGTGGTACGTGCCGGGCACCCGCCCGTCCGTGTCCGAGGTGATCTTCAGGGCCCACGGCAGATGCGTCTCCCGGCCGTACAGCTCCTGGTTGAACCAGTTGCCCCAGCGGCCGGCGGCCTGCGCGAGGGCGATGCCCGGCGCGAGGGCGTCGGCCCAGGCGGGCAGCGGGATGCCACGGCGGCGGCAGCCGATCCAGGCACCCACCGCGCCGAGCGCGATGGCGCCCCAGATACCGAGGCCGCCCTCCCAGATCTTGAAGGCGTCCACCCAGTCACGGCCCTCGCTGAAATACAGCTCGTAGTCCGTGATCACGTGGTAGAGACGCCCGCCGACCAGGCCGAACGGCACCGCCCAGACAGCGATGTCAGCGACGGTGCCGGCCCGCCCGCCGCGGGCGATCCAGCGCCTGTTGCCCAGCCAGACGGCCAGGAAGACGCCGATGATGATGCAGAACGCGTAGCCGCGCAGCGGGATGGGTCCGAGATGGATGACCCCGCGCGACGGGCTGGGAATGTAGGCAAGTTCCATGGCAGGGTCGACGCTACCGTGCCGGGCCGCGGACACGTCCAGCAGCCCGGCTACGTCTCCATAACAAGGGCCTACTTGTCGGCGTCCTGCACCGTCTTCTTCAGCTTGTCCGGGGTCATGGTCTGGTCGTCCATGATGTTCTTGCCGTTGAGCAGGACCGTCGGGGTGCCCTGGTAGCCGCCGTCCTGGAACGCCTTGTACGACTTGTTGATCCAGCCGTTGTGCGTGCCGTCGTCCACACAGGACTTGAAGGTGTCGGTGACCAGCCCGTCGACCTTGCCGGCCAGGTCGATCAGCTTGCCGTTGTCGGCGAAGGTGTCCTTGGTCTCCTCCGGCTGGTTCTCGTACAGCACGTCGTGGTACTCGGGGAACTTGCCCGCGCCCTGGGCGCACGCCGCCGCGTTGCCCGCGTGGAGGGAGCCGCTGCCGCCCATGTTCGAGTCGATCAGCGTGACCGTGTGGTACTCGACCTTCAGCTGGCCGGCGTCGGTCAGCTCATGGATCGTCGAACGGTAGTTGTCCTCGAAGGACTTGCACGCGGGGCAGCGGAAGTCCTCCCACACCGTGAGCGTCGACTTGGCGCTGTCCTTGCCGACGGGGATCGCCAGATCGTCCTTGCCGGTGGCTCCCTTCGGCGCGACCACGGCATCCGACGAGCCACCGGAACTGTCGTCACCGGAATTCGCCGCGGCCACGCCGATCACGGCGGCCAGCCCCAGCACACAGACGACGGCCGCGCCCACGATCAGGGTCCGGCGCCGCTTCTCGGCGGCTTTCTGCTTCTCGCGCTCCACGGCCAGCCGCTCGCGGGCCGTTCGCTTTCCCTCACGGTTCTTCTCGCTCACACCCGCCCAAACGAACCGGGGAGGCACGAGCGTGCCTCCCCGGTCCTACTTCCACCCATATGAGGGACGTTGCTACGCGTCGCCCCGTACGCCGGCCGCGAGTTCACCGGCGAGGGCGCGGACCGCGTCGAGACCGGCGGCCTCGTCGTCGGCGTCCAGCATCCGCTTCACGAACGCCGAGCCGACGATGACGCCGTCCGCGAAGGCGGCGACCTCCTTCGCCTGCCGGGCGTCGGAGACGCCGAGGCCGACGCAGACCGGCAGCTCGGTGGTGGCCTTGGTGCGGCGGACGAGGTCCTGGGCCTGGTTGCCGACGGACTCGCGGGTGCCGG
Source organism: Streptomyces sp. YJ-C3 (assembly GCF_053891275.1). Classification (NCBI taxonomy): domain Bacteria; kingdom Bacillati; phylum Actinomycetota; class Actinomycetes; order Kitasatosporales; family Streptomycetaceae; genus Streptomyces; species Streptomyces sp. YJ-C3. The sequence continues at coordinate 6,823,372 of NZ_CM132685.1, forward strand.
TGACACCCATCAGCGAGGCGGCGTAGACGAAGCCCGAACCGGCCGCCGTGATGGTGGCCAGGCGCTCGTCCTTGCTGCTGGGCGCGACGACGAAGACGGTCGCGAGACCGTGCTTCTCCGCGTGCTCGCGCCACGTCGCCGACTCCTGCACGGGCAGGTCGGGCAGGATGCAGCCGGCGCCGCCCGCCTCGGCGAGCTCGGCGGTGAACCGCTCGATGCCGTAGCGGTCGATGGGGTTCCAGTACGTCATGACGAGGACCGGCTTGCCGGTGGCCTCGTGGGCCTCGCGCACCGTGCGCATGACGTCCTTGATCTTGACGCCGCCGCGCAGCGCGATGTCGTCGGCGGTCTGGATGACCGGGCCGTCGAGCACCGGGTCGGAGTGCGGCAGGCCCACCTCGACCACGTCGGCGCCGCCGTCGAAGACGGCCTTGATCGCCGCGATGCCGCCGTCGACCGTGGGGAAACCGGCGGGCAGGTAGGCGATGAGGGCGGAGCGGCCCTCGGACCTGGCAGCGGCCAGGGTGTCGCTCAACAGCTGGATGTTGCCGCTCACTTGGCGTCCCCCTCGATCTCCGCGGTGTCGGCGGCGTCGGCCGCGACCTCGGCGTCGGCACCCTCGTCGTACAGCCCGAAGTACCGGGCGGCGGTGTCCATGTCCTTGTCGCCGCGCCCGGACAGGTTGACGATGATCAGCCCGTCCTTGCCGAGCTCCTTGCCGACCTCGAGCGCGCCCGCGAGGGCGTGCGCGGACTCGATGGCCGGGATGATGCCCTCCGTGCGCGACAGCAGGCGCAGTGCCTGCATCGCCGCGTCGTCGGTGACGGCGCGGTACTCACCGCGGCCGCTGTCCTTGAGGAAGGCGTGCTCGGGGCCGATGCCCGGGTAGTCCAGACCGGCCGAGATCGAGTACGGCTCGGTGATCTGGCCCTCGTCGTCCTGGAGGACGTAGGAACGGGAGCCGTGCAGGATGCCGGGCTCGCCGGCCGTCAGGGTCGCGGCGTGCTCGCCGGTCTCGACGCCGTGGCCCGCGGGCTCGCAGCCGACGAGACGGACGTCGGTGTCCGGGATGAACGCGTGGAACAGGCCGATGGCGTTGGAGCCGCCGCCGACGCAGGCGATCGCGGCGTCGGGCAGCCGTCCGGCGCGCTCCAGGATCTGGCGGCGGGCCTCGACGCCGATGACGCGGTGGAAGTCGCGGACCATCGCCGGGAAGGGGTGGGGTCCGGCGACCGTGCCGAAGAGGTAGTGCGTGCGGTCGACGTTGGCGACCCAGTCGCGGAACGCCTCGTTGATGGCGTCCTTGAGGGTGCGGCTGCCGGACTTCACGGCGACGACCTCGGCACCCAGCATGCGCATGCGGGCCACGTTCAGGGCCTGGCGCTGGGTGTCGATCTCGCCCATGTAGATGGTGCACTCGAGGCCGAACAGGGCGCAGGCGGTGGCCGTGGCCACGCCGTGCTGGCCCGCGCCGGTCTCGGCGATGACGCGGGTCTTGCCCATGCGCTTGGTGAGGAGGGCCTGGCCGAGCACGTTGTTGATCTTGTGCGAGCCGGTGTGGTTCAGGTCCTCGCGCTTGAGGAAGATCCGGGCGCCGCCGGCGTGCTCGGCGAACCGGGGCACCTCGGTGAGACTGCTGGGGCGGCCGGTGTAGTTGACCAGGAGGTCGTCGAGTTCGCGGGCGAACTCGGGGTCGTTCTTGGCCTTCTCGTACTCGACGGCGACCTCGTCGACTGCGGCGACGAGGGCCTCCGGGATGAACTTGCCGCCGAACGCGCCGAAATAGCCTTCGGCGGACGGGACGATCCCCTCCGGGTCGGGGATGAAGTACTCGCTGGGCATGCGTGAGCCTCACGGTGAGTCGGTGGAAACAACTGATCGCCGTGGGGGCGTGGGTACTCGGTCGAGTGCGGACCGTCTTGGGTTGCTCGCGCCGTTCCCGCGCCCCTTACAGGGCGCCCTGCCATCGCATGCCGTTGACCTGACCCGGCTCGTCACCGATGACGTACCGCACGCGCCGCCCGTGCACCCTGCGCGCGGGCGCCCGGCAGCCGCGCGGGCGGCAACCGGGGGCGAGGCGGACGGCGATGGACATGGTGCGGGTCTCAGCCCCGTCCGTGGCGCAGCGCGGGGTGCGCGCCGGCGGCGACCAGGTCGGAGACCGCGGAGCGCGGGTCGCGGCCGGTCACCAGGGACTCGCCCACGAGGACGGCGTCGGCGCCCGCGTTGGCGTACGCGATGAGGTCGTGCGGGCCGCGCACGCCGGACTCGGCGACCTTGACGATGTGGTCCGGGATGTCCGGGGCGACGCGCTCGAAGGTGCCGCGGTCGACCGTGAGGTCCTTGAGGTTGCGGGTGTTGATGCCGATGACCTTGGCCCCGGCGTCGACGGCCCGCTCCACCTCGTCCTCGTCGTGCGCCTCGACGAGCGGCGTGAGGCCGATGGACTCGGCGCGCTCGATGAGGGACTCCAGGGCGGGCTGGTCGAGGGCGGCCACGATCAGCAGGGCGAGGTCGGCGCCGTACGCGCGGGCTTCCCACAGCTGGTACGAGGTGACGATGAAGTCCTTGCGCAGGACCGGGATGTCGACCTTGGCGCGGACCGCCTCGAGGTCGGCGAGGGAGCCGCCGAAGCGCCGCTGCTCGGTGAGGACGGAGATGACGGCCGCGCCGCCCGCCTCGTAGTCGGCGGCGAGGGCCGCCGGGTCGGCGATCGCGGCCAGCGCGCCCTTGGAGGGGCTGGACCGCTTGACCTCACAGATGACCTTGACGCCGTCGCCGCGCAGGGCCGCGACCCCGTCCTTGGCGGCTGGAGCCTTCGCCGCGCGCTCCTTGAGCTCGTCGAGGCTGACGCGCGCCTGCCGTTCCGCGAGGTCGGCACGGACTCCGTCGATGATCTCGTCGAGCACACTCACGCGAGGGGACTCCTTTCCTGGCAGTTCGGTTCTCTGGGCAACCGAGTGGTCACTGTGATGGTATCCGGAGGAGGGCGAAGGCTCCGCATCCGGTTGACGGCGATCCCACTACCTGGACAAATGCTGTTGATCAAGGGAGCAGGAAGCCACCGACGGGCAGGTTCCGGACAACCGTGAAGGTCAGCACGACCGCGCCGAGTGTCCACAGGTGTACGCGCCCGAGGCCGAGGCCGAGCGGACGACCACGGGCCGCCCGCACGGCCCACACGGTCCACAGCACGGCGAAGAGGGCGTAACCGGCCACGGCCAGGGCGTTGGCGCCGAGGGCTCCGCCCAGGTCACCGTGCACGATGGCGTGGGCGCTGCGCAGGCCGCCGCAGCCGGGGCAGTAGACGCCGGTGGCCTGCAGGAGCGGGCAGGCGGGGTAGTGGCCGGGCTCGTTCGGGTCGACGGTGCCGACGTACGCGAACGCCGCCGCGACCCCTCCGAGGAGCCCGAGCGGCACGGCCAGCCTGCGCAGGGCGGCGGTGCGGGGGGCGGCTTCGGTGTCGGTCGTCTCGACGGTCACCCGTGAATTCTGCCCCGGTGGAGCGGGCTGCGCGCCCGGGGACACGCGAAAGGGGCGGTGCGGCGAGTCCGCCGCACCGCCCCCGCGTCGTTCTGCGAGCGGCTCAGGCCTCCGAGCCGGCGGTCGCGGCCGGGACGGTCTTGAGCTGCAGCTCGGCACGGCGCGGCTTGCCGAGGCCCATCGCGCTCATCGCGCCGCCGACGATCGCGGCGACCGCGAGCAGGGCGATGCCCGCCCAGAAGCCGGCCACGCTGCCCATCACCATGAAGGCACCGGAGACACAGAAACCGATGAAGGCGATGATGACTCCGGTCCAGGCGGCCGGGGTGTGTCCGTGGCTGGTGTCCGCCATGGCTTGCTCCTCGTGACTAATGGCCCGTGCGTACACGGGCTTGCATCGTTCGTTTCCATTGTCCCGTACGCGCTGTACGGGCCGGACCCGGGGTCAGGCGGTGCCCGTCGGGTCCTCGCCGCGGTCGAGGGCCTTCCACAGGTCCTCGGGGCGGTCCGGGTCGACGGGCTTCTGCCGACGGGCCCGGGGTGCGCCGCTGCGCTCGTAGCGACCGCCCATCGAGGGCCAGGCCGCGCCGTACACGACGGCGAGGATCCCGGCGATCAGGATGAGGGCGCCGCCGCCCGCCGCGACGTACGGCCAGGCGGTGTGACTGAGCGCGTCGATGGTGCCGGCCGCGTCGCCGGAGGCCTGGGCGGCCTTCTCGTCGAGCGCGGAGCTGTCGTCGGCGCCGAGCACGGCGGCGGCGACGGCGCCCGCGCCGCTGAGCGCGAGCAGCGCGGCGACCAGGACGCGGCCCGCCCGGCGCACCGCGAACACGGCCACGAGGGCGGCGAGCCCCACGATGGCGAGGGCCGCGGGGACGCCCGTGACGTCGCTGCCCTTGGCCGTCAGCGGGAGCTTGCCGCCCGCGACGGCGGCGACGCCGGAGCACCACTCCTGCCGGGACGCGAGCAGCGCGACCGCGGCGCCCGCGGCCCCGAAGAGCAGGGCGACGCCGAGACTGCGCCGGCCGCTGCTGCTCGGCCCGGCGGTCTCGGAGGCTTCGGTTCGGGGGTGCGGTACGGCAGTCACGTATTCCACTATCGCCTGTCCGCGCGGGTGTATGTGACCCGGGGGCGGGAGGCGTGGGTCACTTCACACCGTGGGCGGCGCCGAGCCGGTTCGCCGTGTGGACGGCACGGAGCACCGCCGCGGCCTTGTTGCGGCACTCGGTGTCCTCGGCGACCGGGTCCGAATCGGCGACGACGCCCGCGCCCGCCTGCACGTACGCCGTGCCGCCGCGCAGCAGCGCGGTGCGGATGGCGATGGCGGTGTCGGAGTCGCCCGCGAAGTCGAGGTAGCCGACGCAGCCGCCGTACAGGCCGCGCCGGGACGGCTCCAGTTCGTCGATGATCTGCATCGCGCGGGGCTTGGGGGCGCCGGAAAGGGTGCCGGCCGGGAAGCAGGCGGTGAGCACGTCGAAGGCGGTGCGGTCCCCGGCGACCTGGCCGGTGACGGTCGACACGATGTGCATGACGTGCGAGTACTTCTCGATGGACATGAAGTCGACGACCTCGACGGAGCCGGGCTCGCAGACCCGCCCGAGGTCGTTGCGCCCGAGGTCGACGAGCATGAGGTGCTCGGCGCGCTCCTTGGGGTCGGCGAGGAGTTCGTCGGCGAGCGCCTGGTCGTGCTGCGGGGTGGTGCCGCGCGGCCGGGTCCCGGCGATGGGGTGGACCATGGCGCGGCCGTCCTCGACCTTGACGAGGGCCTCGGGGGACGAGCCGACGACGTCGAACCCGTCGAAGCGGAAGAGGTACATGTACGGGGACGGGTTGGTGGCCCGCAGGACCCGGTAGACGTCCAGCGCGCTCGCCGTGCACGGGGTCTCGAACCGTTGGGAGGGCACGACCTGGAAGGCCTCGCCCGCCCGGATCCGCTCCTTGATGTCCTCGACGGCCTCCTGGTACTGCTCGCCGCCCCACAGCGCGGTGAACTCGGGCAGCTCGGACGGCGGGAGTGCGGCCGGGGCGGACTGCACGGGCTTGCCGAGGTCGGCCTCCATGGCGTCGAGCCGGGCGACGGCGTCGGCGTAAGCCTCGTCGACGCCGGTGTCGAGGTCGTTGTGGTTGATCGCGTTGGCGATGAGCAGGACGGACCCGTCCCAGTGGTCGAGCACGGCGAGGTCGCTGGTGAGCAGCATCGTCAGCTCGGGCAGGTTCAGGTCGTCCCGCTCCCCCGGGCCGATCTTCTCCAGGCGGCGCACGCTGTCGTAGCCGAGATAGCCGACCATGCCGCCGGTGAAGGGGGGCAGGCCCTCGTAGCGCGGGGTGTGCAGCGCCTCGACGGTGGCGCGCAGGGCGGCGAGGGGGTCGCCGTCGACGGGGACGCCGACCGGCGGGGTGCCGAGCCAGTGGGCCTGGCCGTCGCGCGTGGTCAGCGTGCCGGTCGAGTGCACGCCGACGAACGAGTACCGGGACCAGGACCGTCCGTTCTCCGCGGACTCCAGGAGGAACGTGCCGGGGCGTTCGGCGGCGAGCTTGCGGTACAGGCCGACCGGGGTGTCGCCGTCCGCGAGGAGCTTGCGGCTGACGGGGATCACGCGGCGGTCGGTCGCGAGCTTGCGGAAGGTCTCGAGATCCATGGCGGCCGACCCTACTGCTTCACGGGGAGGATGTCGGCGTCGAAGCAGGTCCGGGCGCCGGTGTGGCAGGCGGCGCCCACCTGGTCGACCTTGACCAGGACGGTGTCCGCGTCGCAGTCCAGGGCGACCGACTTCACGTGCTGGAAGTGGCCGGAGGTGTCGCCCTTGACCCAGTACTCCTGGCGGCTGCGCGACCAGTAGGTGCAGCGGCCCGTGGTGAGGGTGCGGTGCAGCGCCTCGTCGTCCATCCAGCCGAGCATGAGGACTTCGCCCGTGTCGTACTGCTGGGCGATGGCGGGGACCAGGCCGTCGGCGCTGCGCTTCAGGCGCGCGGCGATGTCCGGGTCGAGGCGGCCGGCGGCGGAGGGGGGCGTGCTGCTCATGGGTGCCATTGTGCCGCGCCGTGCGGGTTCCCTTTCGCGGGCGTCCACTGTCCGGACGGGGGAGGCGGTCGTAGGCTGGCGCCCATGTCGACCCATGCCAAGCGTGAACGACTTCTCCTCGCCGATCTGTTGGAGGCGGCGGGCCCCGAGGCCCCCACTCTGTGCGAGGGCTGGACCGCCCGTGACCTCGCGGCGCACGTCGTGGTGCGCGAGCGCCGGCCCGATGCCGCCGGCGGCACCCTCGTCAAGCAGCTCGCCTCGCGTCTGGAGCGGGTGCAGGGCGAGTTCGCGGAGAAGCCGTACGAGGAACTGATCCAGCTGATCCGGACGGGGCCGCCGCGCTTCTCGCCGTTCTCCCTCAAGCAGATCGACGAGGCGGCGAACGTGGTCGAGTTCTATGTCCACGCCGAGGACGTGCGCCGCGCGCAGGCCGACTGGTCGCCGCGGGAGCTCGACCCGGTCTTCGCCGAGGTGCTGTGGTCACGCCTGGAGCGGATGGCGCGGGTCGTGGGCCGCAAGGCGCCGGTGGGCCTGGTGCTGCGCCGCCCGGACGGCCGGACGGCGGTCGCGCACCGCGGCGCTCCGGTGGTCACGGTCACCGGCGAGCCGTCGGAGCTCCTGATGTACACGTTCGGCCGCCAGGACGCGGCGAACGTGGAGGTGGAGGGCGACAAGGCGGCCATCACCCAGCTCAGCGAGACGAAGGCGCTGGGCCTGTAGGCACCACACGCACCACACGCACCACACGCACCAACGGAAAGGCCCCCATGATCAAGCTCGCGATGACCAGCGTCTACGTGGACGACGTGGCCAAGGCTCACGCGTTCTACACGGACGTGCTCGGGTTCGAGACGCGGACGCACATCGACCTGGGCGACGGGACGCTGTTCGCGACGGTGGGGGCGGCCGGCGCCCAGGCGGACGTGGAGCTGCTCCTGGAGCCCGGCCAGGGGCCGATCGCGGAGCCGTACCGCGCGGCGCTGCGGGAGGCCGGCCTGCCCAGCATCGTGTTCTCGGTGGAGGACGTCGCGGCCGAGTACGAGCGGCTGCGGAAGCTTGGCGTGGCCTTCACCCAGGGCCCCGAGGAGCAGGGCCCGGTGATCACGGCGGTGCTCGACGACACGGTGGGCAACTTCGTCCAGCTGATGCAGCCGGCCGCGACCGGCTGACGGGTCCCGTCAGAGCGGGTTGATGCGCGCTTTCAGCAGGCAGAACTCATTGCCCTCGGGATCGGTGAGGACGTGCCACTGTTCCTCGCCGGTCTGGCCGATGTCGGCCCGGCGCGCTCCGAGCTTCAGGAGGCGTTCGAGCTCGGCGTCCTGATCGCGGTCGGTGGGGTTGAGGTCGATGTGCAGCCGGGACTTCCCCGGCTCCGGCTCGTCCCTGGCGCTCAGGATGATCGTCGGCTGCGCACCGCCGAACCCGTCGCGTGCGCCGATCTCGAGGGTGCCGTCGTCCTCGCGGTCGAGCACCACGAAGTCCAGGACCTCGCACCAGAACCGCGCCAGCACCTCGGGGTCGCGGCAACCGAGCACGAGTTCACCGATACGACATGCCATGGACGAAGACCTGCTCTCAGCGTCGGAACCGCCGGGCCGCGGGGCGCTCCTGGGCTCCCCGCGGCGGGAAGACGATCGAGACCGTACCGGGCGGTGCGAGCGGGTGTGAAGCGCTTTTCGGGGTCCGCGCCCCGCTCCCGTCGGACAGTCCTCAGGGGAGTTCGGCCCGGCGCAGGGGACCCGAGCAGAGGGCGACGACGCCGCCGAGCGCGCAGACGCCCGCGCACCCGGCGAACACCGCTCCCGTTCCCCACAGCGCGACGGCCCACCCGACCACGGGGAACGTGAGCGGTGCGACGCCGAAGCTGACCAGGGTGGCGGCGGAGGTGACCCGGCCGACGTAGGCGGGGCCCGCGTGGCTCTGCAGCAGCGCCCCGCTCAGGGTTCCGCACAGCCCGAGGGAGAGGCCGACGGCGAGTGCGACGCAGGCCGCGCCCACGACGGACGGCACCCGGGCGAGCAGGGCCATCGCCGCGGAGCCCAGCACGGCCATCACGCCGGTGACGAGCCCGGCGCGGGGCGCCCGTCCCCGTACGGTGATCAGGAGTGCGGCGGCCCCGGCGCCGACGCCGAACCCGGCGAGCACCCAGCCCATTCCGGTCGAGCCCCAGCCGCGCTCGTGGGCGAGGAGCGTGAGGCCGAGGTTCATCGGGCCGACGAAGCCCAGGTCGCCGAGGGCGATGACGAGCACGAGGGGCCGCAGGACGGGGTGGTGGGCGATGTGCCGCAGCCCGTCGCGCAGTTCGGCCGTGACGGCCGCGCGCTCCTGCCGGTCCGCGGGCGGCGGTCCGGCGTCCCGGACGGCGATCAGCAGCGGCAGGGACACCCCGATGAGCAGCGCGGCGGCGCCGAACGCCCCGGCCGTGCCGCCGAGCGCGATGCCGAGGCCGGCGAGCGGTCCGCCGAGCACGTTGGCGAGCCGGGTCGCGAGGGCGCGCAGCCCCTGCACGCGGGCGAGTTGGCCGCGTTGCGCGATGCGGGCGGGCAGGGCGCCCGCGGCGGGCAGGAACACGGCGTCGACGATCCCGAAGACGACGGCGACGGCGCCGAGCGCCCACAGTCCGGGGCTGGTCGCGAGCAGGGTCGCGGCCGCGGCGACGACGAGTGCGGCGCGCACGGCGCTGGTGGCGAGGACGACGCGGCGCGGTCCGTACCGGTCGGCGACCACTCCGCCGCCGAGCATGAGGACGGCGCGCGGTACGGCGCTGACCGCGGTGACGAGGCCGGCCTGGGCGGGGGTGCCGTGCTGCACGGCCGCCCAGGACAGGGCGAAGTAGTAGACGTTGTCGCCGACGGCGGACGAGACGTACGCGCTGAGCCAGCGCAGCACGTTCCCGTCGCGGTGGGCGGCCGGCGTGCCGTCGGTGGCGGTGTCCCGCAGGGCGGTGGACGCCATGGCGGGCCGCCCTCAGTTCCGGAACGGGAAGGCGTAGGTGTGCACCGCGACGTTCTCGCGGCCCTCGGTGTTCCCGGCGTCCTCTGCGGCCCGGCCCTGTTCCTCGTAGCGGCGCAGCAGTGCGCGCATCTCGCCGACGAGCTCGGTGAGTTCGGCCGCGGTCAGCCGCATCATGGACTCGGACGACTCGTGGGCCGTGGCCCAGGCGTCGTCCCAGGCGATCCGCTGGTCGAGGAAGCGCCGGTACATGTCGGCGCGCTGCTCGAAGAAGAGCCGGCTGGCGGCGGTGTGCGCGGCGGCCTTCTCGGGTGCGCTGCGGAAGTCGGCGTCGCGGATCTCGACGCCGTCGGACGCGGGCTGCCACCAGCGCTCGCGCCCGTCGACGCCCTGCGGCTCGGCTTCCTCGATGAGGCCGTGCTCGGCGAGCTTGCGCAGGTGGTAGCTGACGAGTGCGACGGCCTCGTCGACGTGCTCGGCGAGCTGCGAGGCGGTGGCGACGCGGCGCAGGCTCAGCTCGCGGTAGAGCATGCTGCGCACGGGGTGGGCGAGGGCCTTGAGCGTGCCCAGGTCGGTGATGCGGCGGTCTCTCTCTTTGCCTGCCATACCGCCACCGTAGATACGAAAGAAATGTTGCGCAATAAAAATTGCGGAACTTGTCCTGCGCTTCCGGGGCCGGGAGCGGGCCGGGACGTCAGTCGTGCGGGCGCAGGCGGTGCGCCTGCAGCGCCAGGGCGAGTTCCACGAGGTCGGTGGGGCGGGTCAGGCTCCGGCCGGTGAGCTGTTCGCAGCGGCGCAGGCGGTTGAGGACGGTGTTGCGGTGGCAGTACAGGCGGGCGGCGGCGCGCTGCGCGGAGCCGTCGCAGTCCAGCCAGGCCGTCAGGGTGTCGAGCAGCAACGCCCGGTCGGCGGACGGCAGGGTGCGCAGCGCGCCGAGCACCCGGTCGGCGAGGAGGTCTCCGAGCGCGGGGGCGCCGGCCACGAGGGCGGCGGGCAGTTCGTCGTCGAGCAGGACGGTGCCGCCGCTCGCGGGGCAGATCCGCAGGGCGGTCTCGGCGAGGCGCCGGGCGCCTCCGACGGCGGCAAGCCCCTCGACGGCGGAGCTCACGCCGACGCGTACGCCGGCCCCCCGGTCCGTCGACGCACGCCACGCGGCGGCGAGTTGCCGTACGTCGCACTCCCCCAGGGCGACGATGCCGCGCTCGGCGTCGGGCGCCGGGTGCCACACCGTCCGGGTGCCGGTGGGCGAGGGCGCCACCGTTCTGCCGCCCGCGACGAGCACGACGGCGTACCGGCCGCGCTCGGGCAGGCCGAGCGCGGCGGCGGCGTCGGGCAGGTCGGCGATGCGGGTGGCGCCGTCGAGCAGGGCCGCGGCCGTCAGGCGGCGCCGGTTCTCGCGGCGCCAGGTCAGTTCGTGCTCCGCCCGGCGGTAGGACTCGGCGACGCAGGCACAGTGCTCGTCGACGAAGTTCCGCACGTCGGCGGCGAGATGGACGAGCAGATGCGCGTCCCGCGGATGGTGCCGGGTCACCTCGTCGACGAGCGCCTGCCAGACCAGGGCGCCGCCGAGCCGGAAGGCGTGCAGCAGGGCGTCGAGCGGGAGGCCGCGGGCCGCGCGTTCGGCGCCGATGCGGGCGGAGCAGGCCCGGGCGGCCTCGCGGGAGCGGGCGGGGTCGAGCAGGGAGGCGACGCTGTGCCGCAGGGAGCGCTGCACCTCGCGCCGTACGTCCCCGGGGTCGGCGTCGATCGCGGCGCGGTAGGCCGGTTCCCGTGCGTGCAGTTCGGCCGTCAACCGGTCGGTGAGCGTGGGCAGTTGACCCATGAGCGGGAGCGCGGCGCGACGCAGTACGGCGACCGCGTCGGACCCGGCGGGCGGGGGTCCGGTCCGGGGGCGGGGTCGAGGGGGTACGAGGTGCACGGGCATCGCGGTCCTCCACGGGTCGGCTCGTGCCGGAGCGCGCCTGAGCCGCCCCGGGGCCCGAGAATGACATACCGTCTGGTCGGTCTCCAGCCCTCGGGACATAACGACACCGTGACGCGTACGGATCCGTGAGGTGCGGCCCGGGCGGGGACGCGGGGCCGGGACCGGATCTCAGGAGTGCGCGACAGGCCGTTCCGCGTGGTTCACGAGGCGGGCCAGTTCGACCCGGGAACGGACGCCCAACTGCGCGAACACGTTGCGCAGATGGTGGTCGACGGTGCGCGGGCTGACCGACAGGCGCAGGGCCACCTCGCGATTGGTGGCGCCCTCCGCGACGCAACGGGCGATGCGCAGCTGCTGCGGGGTCAACTCCGCGAGTCTGCCCGGAGGTTCGCGATGGCCGGGGGCTTCGCCGGTGGCGCGCAGCTCGGCGGCCGTCCGGTCGGCCCAGACCGTGGCGCCGCACCGCTCGAAGGCGACCAGGGCGTCGCGCAGCAGCACCCGCGCGCGGGCGGGCCGGCGCGCGCGGCGCAGCCATTGGCCGTGCAGGGCGGCGGTGCGGGCCCGCTCGAAGTCGCCGTCGGCCCGGTCGTGACGGGCCAGGGCCTCGGCGAACCGGGCGTCCGCGCGGGCCGGGTCGCCGGCGGCCAGCAGCGCCTGGCAGCGGGCCAGTTGGGCCAGCGCCTGCGGGTCGTAGCCCCGCTCGGTCCACACCGTGAACTCCGCGACGGCGGCCCGGGCCCCGTCCGGGTCGCCGGCCAGGGCCGAGGCCTCCACGAAGCACGGCACGGCGAGCATCCGGACCGCGAAGTGGCCGCGCCGCGGCCCCGGCCGCACGAGCGGTCCGAGCCGGGCCGCCGCCTCGGCCACCCGGCCGCGGGCCAGATCGGCGCGGGCCAGGGCCCATTGGGCGAGGGTGGCGGCCTGGACGAGACCGTGCCGGGCGGCGACGTCCTGCGCGGCCCCCGCGTGCCGGGCGACCGTCTCGGCGTCACTGTCCAGCGAGGCGACCAGGGCGAGGATCGCGTGCATGTGGGCGAGGACGTTGCGCTGCCCCGTGGCGCGCGCCGCCCGCAGCCCCTCCTCGGCGTGGGCCCGGGCGCGGGCGTGCCGCCCGGTGCGCAGTTCGCCGTACGCGAGCAGTTCCAGGGCCCGGGGCAGCTCGGGCCCCGCGTCGTGGGCGCGGGCGGCGGCGAGGGCGCGGCTGCCGAGAAGGCAGGCGGCGTCCACGTCCCCGGCGACGAGAGCGGCGGCCCCGGCCCGCAGCAGCGCGTCCGGGGCGCCCGCGTCGGCGGCCCCGGCGACGACCCGGCGCAGCGCGGCCCGGCCCGCCGCGTAACGGTCGCCGAGAGCGGCGGACATCCCGAACCCGTAGTCGTGCCCGGTGGCGGCTCCCGCCCGCGGCTCCCCCACGTCCTCCCGGTACGCCTCCATGTCGCCGAGCGCCCACGACGCCTCCGCCGCGGCGAACCGGGCGTCGAGCGCGTGGGCCGGCGGGCAGAGCCGGGCGGCCAGCAGCAGGCAGGCGCGGGCGTCGGCCATCGGGCCGTCGCGCAGGGCGAGCAGCCCGTGCACCAGCGCGGCGTTCCCCCGCACCTCGTCCGGCGGCGTCAGCTCCCCCACTTGGTCGAGCAGTTCGCGCGCCCGGTGCGGGCGTCCCGCGCGGCGCGCCTGGTCCGCGGCGGCCACCAGCAGGTCGGCGCGGACGGCCGGATCCGCGGTGAGGGCCGCCGCGTGGGCGAGGGCGGTGGCCCGCTCCCCGTGCGAGGGGCCCGGCAGCCGTGCCGCGGCGGCGAGTTCGGCGCCGGTCCGGCTGTCGGGATACGGCGCCGCGAGCGCCCGGTGCAGCAGCCCCGCCGGCCGGTGCCGCTCCCCCGCGGCGGCCTCGGCCAGCAGGCGGTGCGCGGCCCTGCGCTGCGCGGGCCGCGCCGCCTCGTACACCGCCCGCCGCCCGGCGAGCCGCAGCCGCCCGTCCGGGCTCCGCTCCAGGCCCGCGCGCTCGGCGGCGTCCAGCGCGTCCGCGCCGAGTCCGGCGGCCGCCGCGGCCCGCAGCACGAGGCCGCCGTCCACGCGCGCCCCCTCGGGGTCGCTCTCGTAGGCGGCTGCGGTCAGCAACAGGACATGTCTCGCGGTCACTTACGTCACCGTACGAGCGGACCGCCGCGCCCGCGGCGCCGGTTGGGAACGGACCCAACCGGCGCCGGACGACACTGTGCCCGGGCACAGCGCGTCAGAACGTCACGACGTGTGCGGGCAGTTGCCCCGGTACTCCGCGATGGTGAGGCTCGACGCGGGCAGCGGGCAGAGGAACTGCTCGTAGCGGGTGTCGTTGTCGATGAAGCGCTTCAGCCACGAGATGCTGTACTTCGCGATCGTGGTGTTGGACGAGTTCGGCGTGAAGTGCGTGGCGCCGCGCAGCTCCAGGTACGCCTTGTCGAGCGAGCTCGGCAGACTCTGGTAGAACGGCTCGGAGTGGGTGGCGACCGGGGCGATGGTGTCGCCGTCCGCGCCCACGACGAGCGTCGGGGTCTTCACCTCGGGCCAGGTCTTGTCGAGGTTCCAGCCGGTCAGCGGGATCGCGGCCTGGAGCGAGGGCCGGCTCTTGGCCGCTTCCAGGGTGCCGCCGCCGCCCATGGAGTGCCCCATGACGCCGAGCCGGCTGGTGTCGATCCGGCTGCGCACCGAGCTCTGCTGCGTCAAGTAGTCCAGCGCGGCGAGGAGTTGGCGGCCCCGGCTGTCGGGCTGGTCGAGCGTGGTGTTGGTGTCGATGGTGAAGACGACGAAGCCCTGCGAGGCGAGGCGCGGGCCCAGCCAGGCGATGGACGACTGGTACGCCGTGTAGCCCGGGGAGATCGCGACGGCGCCGAACGTGCCGTCGGCCGTGGACGTCGGGTAGTAGATGGTGCCGCCGCCGAAGCCGCTGACGCTCAGGGACGACACGGTGGTCTGCGAGACGGCGTACGAGCCGCGGGACGCCTCGATGCTCGACGTCGTCGGGGCGGGTCCGCGCTCGTAGGGGTTGTCGGCGGCCTGGGCGGTCAGGGTCTGCGAGGTCACGAGCCCGCCGACGGCCAGGAGGGCGGCGAGTCCGGTACGGATCAGGCGGGTGCGGAGTCTGTTCGCGGCTCGTCTGGCGTGCGCGGGGGGCGCTGCACTGGTGTGCTGCTGCACGACGCGGTCCTCTCGGTGGGGCGGCGCCCGTCCCGGGGCGCCGCCGTGGTCTCTGACATCGACCACGGTGGCGTCGGGCCGCCCCTTCCGCATCGGCGAAATCACCGGTCGCGGGTGCGCCTTCTCTTCCGCCTCGTCTTCATCACGGGCGGGGCGGGTCATCTCATCGATGAGGCAGCAGCGAAGCTGTATGCCTCAGGGGCGCGGGGAACTGCGCGAGAAGCCCCACCGGGCCGCAGCGGCCGACGCACGACCACCCCCACGGCGAAACGGCCTACCGAACCGCACACCCCGCGGAGCGCAACGCCCCCTTGACCTCGCCGATCCGGAGATCGCCGAAGTGGAAGACGGACGCGGCGAGCACCGCGTCCGCCCCCGCCGCGACGGCCGGCGCGAAGTGGTCGAGGCGGCCCGCGCCACCGGACGCGATGACCGGGACGGTGACGTGCCGGCGAACGGCCTCGATCATCTCCAGGTCGTAGCCGTCCTTCGTACCGTCCGCGTCCATCGAGTTGAGCAGGATCTCGCCCGCCCCCAACTCGGCCGCCTGGTGCGCCCATTCGATCGCGTCGATACCGGCGGAGCGGCGCCCGCCGTGCGTGGTGACCTCGAACGTGCCCGACTCGGTGCGCCGCGCGTCCACGGACAGCACGAGCACCTGACGGCCGAACCGCTCCGCGATCTCCCGGATCAGCTCGGGCCGGGCGATCGCGGCGGTGTTCACGCCGACCTTGTCCGCCCCGGCGCGCAGCAGCTTGTCCACGTCGTCGGCGGTGCGGACGCCGCCGCCGACCGTGAGCGGGATGAAGACCTGCTCGGCGGTGCGGCGCACCACGTCGTAGGTGGTCTCGCGGTTGCCGGAGGACGCGGTGATGTCCAGGAACGTCAGCTCGTCGGCGCCCTCGGCGTCGTACACCTTCGCCATCTCGACGGGGTCGCCCGCGTCGCGCAGGTTCTGGAAGTTGACGCCCTTGACGACGCGGCCGTTGTCGACGTCGAGGCAGGGGATGACTCGTACGGCGAGGCTCATGATGTGCTGGCTCCCTGGCGGTACGCCTCGACCTCGACCTCGACGACCAGCGACGGGTCGACGAAGCCGGAGACGATCAGCATGGACGCGACGGGTCGGACGGTGTCGAAGAGCTCCTTGTGGGCCCGTCCGACCTCGTCCACGTCCCGCGCGTGCGTGAGGTACATACGGGTACGGACGATGTCCTCGCGGCCGAGGCCCAGCCGGCCGAGCGCCTCGACGGCCACGCCGAACGCGGTCACCGTCTGCTCGTACGGGCCGCCCTCGGCGATGACCCCGTCGACGACCGACGTGCAGCCGGCGACCAGCACGAGGCCGTTGGGCAGTTCGACCGCGCGGGCGTAGCCGAACTCCTCCTCCCAGGGGGCCCCGGACTGGACGCGCCGGACGCCGCCCGTGCCGCTTCCGTCGCTCACGACGAGACCGCCGCGAGCGCCTCTTCCAGCGTGAACGCCTTGGCGTACAGCGCCTTTCCGACGATGGAGCCCTCGACGCCCAGCGGGACCAGCTCGGCGATGGCTCGCAGGTCGTCGAGCGAGGAGACGCCGCCGGAGGCGACGACCGGGCGGTCGGTGGCCGCGCACACGTTCTTCAGCAGCTCCAGGTTCGGGCCCTGCAGCGTGCCGTCCTTGGCGATGTCGGTGACGACGTAGCGCGTGCAGCCCTCGGAGTTGAGCCGCTCCAGGGTCTCGTAGAGGTCGCCGCCGTCGCGGGTCCAGCCGCGGCCGCGCAGCGTCGTGCCGCGCACGTCGAGGCCGACGGCGATCTTGTCGCCGTGCTCGGCGATGACCTTGGCGACCCACTCGGGGGTCTCCAGGGCGGCGGTGCCGAGGTTCACGCGGGTGCAGCCGGTGGCGAGGGCGGCGGCGAGGGTGTCGTCGTCGCGGATGCCGCCGGAGAGCTCCACCTTGATGTCCATGGCCTCGGTGACCTCGCGGATCAGGGCGCGGTTGTCGCCGGTGCCGAACGCGGCGTCGAGGTCGACCAGGTGCAGCCACTCGGCGCCGGCGGACTGCCAGGCGAGAGCGGCCTCCAGCGGGGAGCCGTAGGAGGTCTCGCTGCCGGACTCGCCGTGCACGAGACGGACGGCCTGCCCGTCACGGACGTCGACGGCGGGAAGGAGTTCGAGCTTGGCAGCCATCAGAGGGTTCCGATCCAGTTCTTCAGCAGCTGGGCTCCGGCGTCGCCGGACTTCTCGGGGTGGAACTGCGTCGCCCACAGTGCGCCGTTCTCCACGGCGGCCACGAACGGCTCGCCGTGCGTGGCCCAGGTGACCTTCGGGGCGCGCAGGTGGGGGTTGTGCACTTCCAGCTCCCAGTTCTGGACGGCGTAGGAGTGCACGAAGTAGTAGCGCTCGTCGGCGTCGAGGCCGGCGAACAGCCGGCTGTCCTCGGGGGCGCGGACGGTGTTCCAGCCCATGTGCGGTACGACGTCGGCCTTCAGCGGCTCGACGGCGCCGGGCCACTCGTCGAGGCCCTCGGTCTCGACGCCGTGCTCGATGCCGCGGGCGAACATGATCTGCATGCCGACGCAGATGCCCATGACGGGGCGTCCGCCGGAGAGCCGGCGGCCGACGATCCAGTCGCCGCGGGCCTCGGTGAGCCCCTTCATGCAGGCGGCGAACGCGCCGACGCCGGGCACGAGCAGCCCGTCCGCGTTCATGGCCTTGTCGTAGTCGCGGGTGATCTCGACGTCGGCGCCCGCGCGGGCGAGGGCGCGCTCCGCGGAACGGATGTTCCCGAAGCCGTAGTCGAAGACGACAACTTTCTTGTCACTCATGGCAGTTGGTCAGTTCCAGTAGTCGAGCCGCAGCACACCCGCGACGAGGCACATGGCCGCGGCGATCGAGAGCAGCGTGATGAGGCTCTTGCCCATGCCCTGCTTGACGAACGAGTAGATGCCGCCGAGCAGGAACAGGCCGAGGACGATGAGGACGGTCGCGAGGCCGTTCATGGCTAGAGGGCGCCCTTCGTCGAGGGGAGGATGCCGGCGGCGCGCGCGTCCCGCTCGGAGGCGTAGCGCAGCGCGCGGGCGAGGGCCTTGAACTGGCACTCCACGATGTGGTGCGCGTTGCGTCCGTACGGCACGTGGACGTGCAGGGCGATCTGGGCCTGCGCGACGAAGGACTCCAGGATGTGCCGGGTCATCGTGGTGTCGTACTCGCCGATCATCGGCGCCATCTTCTCGGGCTCGGTGTGCACGAGGTAGGGGCGGCCGGAGAGGTCGACGGTGACCTGGGCGAGGGACTCGTCCAGCGGGACCGTGCAGTTGCCGAAGCGGTAGATGCCGACCTTGTCGCCGAGCGCCTGCTTGAAGGCGGCGCCGAGGGCGAGGGCGGTGTCCTCGATGGTGTGGTGCGAGTCGATGTGCAGGTCGCCCTCGGTCTTCACCGTGAGGTCGAACAGGCCGTGGCGGCCCAGCTGGTCGAGCATGTGGTCGTAGAAGCCGACGCCGGTCGACACGTCGACCTTGCCGCTTCCGTCCAGGTCGATCTCGACGAGGACCGAGGTCTCCTTCGTCACACGTTCAATACGTCCTACGCGGCTCATGCGCCGTACTCCTTCTTCACTTCGCGGGCCGCGTCCAGGAACGCGTCGTTCTCTTCGGGGGTGCCGACCGACATGCGCAGGCGTCCCGGCACGCCGTTGTCCCGGATCAGGACGCCGCGGTCGAGGATGAACTGCCAGACGGCGTGCGGGTCCTGGAAGACACCGAACTGGATGAAGTTGGCGTCGGCGACGGTCACGTCGAAGCCGAGGCCCTCCAGCTCCGCGACCACACGGTCGCGTTCGGCCTTGAGCTGCTCCACGTACTGGAGCAGCGTGTCGGTGTACTCCAGGGCGGCGAGGGCCGTCGCCTGGTTCACCGCCGACAGGTGGTAGGGCAGGCGAACCAGCTGGACGGCGTCGACCACGGCCGGGTCGGCGGCGAGATAGCCGAGGCGCAGCCCGGCCGCGCCGAACGCCTTGGACATGGTCCGCGAGATCACCAGGTTCGGGCGGCCCTCGATCAGCGACAGCAGCGAGTCGCCGTGGCTGAACTCGGTGTACGCCTCGTCGACGATCACCATGGCGTCCCGGCCGGCCGCCTCGTACAGCGCGAGGACGTCCTCGGCCGCCACCGCGTTGCCCGTGGGGTTGTTGGGGCTGGTGATGAAGACGACGTGCGGCTTGTGGGTGCGGATCGCCTCGATCGCGGCGGGCACGTCGAGGGAGAAGTCCGCGGCGCGCGGGGCGCTGACCCAGCCGGTGTTGGTGCCGCGGGCGAGCAGCGGGTGCATCGAGTACGAGGGCTCGAAGCCGAGGGCGGTGCGGCCGGGGCCGCCGAACGCCTGGAGCAGCTGCTGGAGCACCTCGTTCGACCCGTTGGCCGCCCAGACCTGCTCGAAGCCGACCTGGTGGCCGGTGGTCCGGGTCAGGTACCCGGCGAGCTCGGTGCGCAGCTCGACCGCGTCCCGGTCCGGGTAGCGGTTGAGGTTCCGGGCCGCGTCCGCGACCCGCTCGGCGATACGCGCGACGAGCGGCTCGGGCAGCGGGTACGGGTTCTCGTTCGTGTTCAGCCGGACGGCGACGTCCAACTGCGGTGCTCCGTAAGGGGACTTGCCGCGCAGCTCGTCCCGTACAGGAAGGTCGTCGATGCTGGTCACTTGTCTCCCGGCACCTTCCACTCGAAGCGGGCCTTCAGCGCCGCTCCGTGCGCGGGCAGGTCCTCCGCCTCGGCGAGGGTGACCACGTGGCGGGTGATCTCGGCGAGCGCGTCGCGCGTGTAGTCGACGATGTGGATGCCGCGCAGGAAGGACTGCACGGACAGACCCGAGGAGTGGCAGGCACAACCGCCGGTGGGCAGGACGTGGTTGGAGCCCGCGGCGTAGTCGCCGAGGGAGACCGGGGACCAGGGGCCCACGAAGACCGCGCCCGCGTTCCGCACCCTTTCGGCCACTTCGGCGGCGTCCCGGGTCTGGATCTCCAGGTGCTCCGCGCCGTAGGCGTTGACGACCGCGAGGCCGTCCTCGACCGAGTCGACGAGGACGATCGCGGACTGCTCGCCCTTCAGCGCGGGCTCGATGCGCTCCGCGCGGTGCTTGCTCACCGCGACCTGCTCGGCGAGCTCCCGCTCGACCGCGGCGGCGAGCTCCTCGGAGTCGGTGACCAGGACGGAGGCGGCCAGCGGGTCGTGCTCGGCCTGGCTGATCAGGTCGGCCGCCACGTGCACGGCGTCGGCGGTGTCGTCGGCGAGGACGGCGATCTCGGTGGGACCGGCCTCGGCGTCGATGCCGATCTTGCCGGTGAAGTGGCGCTTGGCGGCGGCCACCCAGATGTTGCCGGGTCCCGCCACCATGTTCGCCGGGGCGCAGGACTCGGTGCCGTGCGCGAACATCGCGACGGCGGTGGCGCCGCCGGCCGCGTACACCTCGTCGACGCCGAGCAGCGCGCAGGCCGCGAGGATCGTCGGGTGCGGCAGGCCGCCGAACTCCTTCTGCGGGGGCGAGGCCAGCGCGAGGGAGGGCACTCCGGCCTCCTGCGCCGGAACCGTGTCCATGATCACGGAGGACGGGTAGACGGCCCGGCCGCCGGGCGCGTACAGGCCCACGCGGTCGACCGGGACCCACTTCTCGGTGACGACGCCGCCGGGGGCGACCTCGGTGCGCTCGGTGGTCCTGCGCTGGGCCCGGTGCACGATCCGCGCGCGCCGGATGGACTCCTCCAGGGCGGCCCTGACCTCCGGGTCGAGCTGCTCCAGGGCGTCCGTAAGGGCCTGGGCCGGGACCCGGACCTGGGTGAGGCGTACGCCGTCGAACTTCTCCGCGTACTCGATCAGCGCCGCGTCGCCACGATGATGCACGTCCTCGCAGATCGGCCGCACCTTCTCCAGGGCGGCCGTGACGTCGAAGTCGGCACGGGGCAGCAGCGAGCGCAGGGCCTGACCCTCGGGGAGGGCGGCGCCGCGCAGATCGATTCGAGAGATCACGCACCAATTCTCTCAGACGCGGGTTCGCCGTCGTTGGCCCGTATCAGTGACTGATACACGTCCGGTTTCAGCCGTTGTTCCGGCACCGGAAGACGACCTTCACCACTAGCGTTCAGACGGTCACCCAGCGGGCATGAACGGTTGTACGAAACCCACGAGTAGCAGGTGGCCGAGGTGACCGCGGGCCACGTGGGACGTGCGGGTGGCAGGGCGTACGGGGTGCACGGGGAGGAAGAGCGGTAGTGGTCGACGTGACGACCGGCAACGACGGAGACGTGCCGGACGGGCTGAGCGCCGCGGAAGTCGGGATGTGGCAGGCGTTCCGCAACGGCAGCGTCTACGACCTGCGCAGCGGGGACGCGACGGTGGACGATCCGCACGGCGGGCACCCCTGGGGGCCCGAGCGCAGTGTGCGGGCGCGGATCGTGGCCTGGCTGCTGCTGGACGGGCCGCCCGCCCTGTCGGGCCGGGTCTCGTCCCTCAAGCTCCAGGGCGTGCAGATCACCGACGTGCTCGATCTCGCGGGCGGCACGGTGGTCCCGTATCTCGAACTGAAGCACTGCCGCTTCGAGAAGGAGGTGCTGCTGCCGGAGGCGCACTTCACGACGGTACGGCTCGTCGACTGCTCGGTGCCGCGGCTGGAGGCCGCCCGGGTGCACACCGAGGGCGATCTGCATCTGCCGCGCTGCCGCTTCCACAACGGCATCCGCCTGACCGACGCGCACATCGGCACGGACCTGCTGCTCAACCAGGCCGTCGTGTTCCGCGACCGGCACAGCAAGTCGGTCATGGCGGACGGTCTGTCGGTCGGGCAGGACCTGCAGGCCGAGATGATGGAGACGCACGGCGAGGTCAGCCTGCGCGGCGCCACGGTCGGCGTCTCGCTCTCGCTGCGCGGCAGTCACCTGAGCAACACCTACGGCCGCCGGGCGCTGAACGCCCCGCAGATGACGGTCGAGCGCACGCTGTACCTGACCCCCGCGGGCCTCGGCAATCCGATCCAGTCCAGCGGCGCCACGCCCGCGCGCGGCACGCGGGTGCAGCGCTTCGAGTGCGTGGGCGGCGTCCGGCTCGACGACGGGCGGTTCGGTGACGCGGTCGACCTGGAGTCGGCGCGCTTCACGCTGGAGAACGACCAGGAGGTCTCGCTGCGCCGCATCCAGACCCCCGAGCTGCGCTTCCTCGGCGAGAAGCCGCAGCGCGGGAGGATCGTGCTGTCCGGCGCGAAGATCGTCAACCTGGTCGACAAGGCGGCGGGCTGGCCCGGCCCCGGGCAGCTGCGCATGGGCGGATTCACCTACGAGAACCTGATCCCGTTCGGCCCCTTTCCGCTCACCCGGCGCCTGGAGTGGCTCGCCGCGGCGACGCCCGAGTACAACCCGGAGCCGTACGAACGGCTCGCCACGGTGCTGCGCAACAGCGGCGAGGACGCCGACGCCCGCGAGGTGCTCCTCGCCAAGCAGCGCCGCCGCCGCGACACGCTGCCGGCCGCGGCGAAGGTGTGGGGCTACCTCCAGGACTGGACGGTGGCGTACGGGTACCGGCCGGGCCGGGCCGCGGTGTGGATGGCGGTGCTCTGGGCGGTCGGCGCGTTCGCTTTCGGCCATGCATCCCACCCGCCGATGAAACCGGGCGAGGGCCCGCACTGGGACTCGGCCCTGTTCGCCCTCGATCTTCTCCTGCCGGTGATCGACCTCGGCCAGTCCAGCGCCTGGCAGTTGCAGGGCGGCTGGCAGTGGGCGGCGGCGATCCTGGTGATGCTGGGCTGGATCCTGGCGACGACGGTGGCGGCGGGAGCGACGCGGCTGCTGCGCCGGAGCTAGCCCCGGCCGAACCGTTACCGTCCGGAGGCAACCAACGGTCCCCCGGAGCCGTCATCCCAGCGCAGACCCCGTTCCCGCACGCAGAGGAGGCACCGTGCCGTTCCTGCGTGCCTTCCTGCGGACCGTCCGCATGATCCGCCACACCGGAGCCCTGGCCGAGGGCCTGCCGCCGGACGACGAGGTCCTGCTCGACGCCCCGGACGAGCGGCTGGCCCCGGCGCTGGTCGAGGCCGGACGCGGGGAGTTCGGCCCGGTCGCCAAGGTCCTCGCGCACACGAGGGAAGCGGCCGAGTGGGAGAACCGCGACCGCTACGTGCAGCGCCTCGCCGCGTTCGCCGCCTCCCGCCCCGAGTGGTTCCACGCCTGGCAGTCCGCGTCCCCGCACGACCCGGACCTGCTGCTCGTCAAGGCCGAGCTGGCGGTGGACCGGGCCTTCGGCTCCCCGGCCCGCGCCGAGCTGCTGCGCGAGGTCACCCCGCTGATCCTGGCCGCCGCGGAGGCCGACCCCGGCGACCCCGTGCCCTGGCGCGTGGCCCTCGACCACGCCCGCGGCACGAACGCCCCGCACACCGTCTTCGAGAGCCTGTGGGCCCAGGCGGTGCGCCGCTCCCCGCACCACTACGGCTGTCATGTCGCGGCGCTGCAGTATTTGTCGGCCGCCTGGTACGGCTCGCACGCCGAATGCTTCGACTTCGCCGAGCGCGCCGCGCAGGACGCCCTGCCGGGCTCCCTCCTCCAGGCCCTGCCGGCCCGCGCGGCCCTCGCCTACCTGACGGCGCAGATCCCGCGGGGCATCCCGCGGGCCCGCCTCGACGCGGCCGCCGACCTGGCGATCGAGCTGTCCCGTACGTACGAGGCGGCCGATCCGTGGCCCGCCGAGGTGCGCAATCTGCTGGCCTGCGTACTGGTCGAGCTGGAGCGCTGGCCGGACGCCCTGGAGCAGCTCCGGCTGGTCGGCCCGTACGCCACGTCGTTCCCCTGGGACCGGCTCTCGGACGATCCGCTGGGCCTTTTCCTGGAGCGGCGTGACGGGGTGCGCCTGGAGGTCGCGGCGGTGCTGCCGCTGCGCGACGGACCAGGCGGCTCCGGCGCCCATTACGCTTGAGCGTCGTGACCACCGTCCGGCTTCCGCTCTTCCCGCTCAACTCGGTGCTGTTCCCGGGGCTCGTGCTCCCGCTGAACGTCTTCGAGGAGCGTTATCGCGCCCTGATGCGCGACCTGTTGAAGGCGTCCCCCGATGACCCGACCGACCCCGACGCCGATCCGGCCGTCTCCGACGAGCCGCGCCAGTTCGTCGTCGTCGCGATCCGCGACGGCCACGAGGTCGCGCCGACGTCGTCCGGCATGCCGGACGACGTCACCACCAAGGAGGCGGGCGCGGGGCCCGCGGCCGGCTTCGGCGACGACCCGATCACGTCGTTCCACGCGGTGGGCTGCATCGCGGACGCGGCGACCATCCGCGAGCGCGCCGACGGCAGCTTCGAGGTCCTGGCCACCGGCACCCGCCGGGTGAAGCTGCACTCGGTGGACGCCTCGGGCGCCTATCTGACGGCCGAGGTCGAGGAGCTGCCCGAGGAGGACGGCGACGAGGCCGGTGCCCTCGCCGAGGGGGTGCTGCGGGCGTTCCGCTCGTACCAGAAGCGGCTGGCCGGTGCCCGCGAGCGGTCCCTGACGACGGGCGCGGAGCTGCCCGACGAGCCGTCGGTGGTGTCGTACCTGGTGGCGGCGGCCGCGGTGCTCGACGTACCGACGAAGCAGCGGCTGCTCCAGGCGCCGGACGCGGCGTCCCGGCTGCGCGACGAGCTGAAGCTGCTGCGCGCCGAGACGGCGATCATCCGGCACCTGCCTTCGCTGCCCGCGACGGAACTGACGAGACAAGCGACCAGCCTCAACTGACCTTAAGGAACGGGCACGTTGGCGAAGAAGGCCAAGAAGCAGCAGCAGTCGGGCGGGACCCCGGCGACGGTGGCGCTCACCGCGGCCGGCACGACCTTCACGGTCCACGCGTACGACCACGATCCGTCCCACCCCTCGTACGGCGAGGAGGCCGCCGAGGCGATGGGCGTCTCCCCCGACCGGGTCTTCAAGACGCTCGTCGCGGACGTCGACGGCCGGCTGACCGTCGCCGTCGTGCCGGTGGCGGGCCAGCTCGACCTCAAGGCGCTGGCGTCCGCGGTGGGCGGCAAGCGTGCCGCGATGGCCGATCCGGCGCTCGCCGAGCGCACCACCGGATACGTCCGGGGCGGGATCTCGCCGCTGGGCCAGCGCAAGAGGCTGCCGACGGTCATCGACGCGTCGGCCGGGCAGCACACGACGATCTGTGTCTCGGCGGGCCGCCGGGGCCTGGAGGTCGAGCTGGCGCCGGGCGACCTGGCGGCGCTGACCGACGCCGTACTCGCTCCCGTCGGGCGCGTCTGACCCCTCGACGTGCCCCGCCTCTTCGGCTAAGCACCAAGGACATGTCGAAGAAGACGCGCAAGCGGAAGTGGCGCATCAAGAAGGGCAAGTCCAACCACGGGCACCGGCCCGCCTGACGATCGGCGACGGCTCGACCGGCCGCGGAGACCCCGCCCCGCACGGGCGGTCTCCGCGGCCGCTGCGCTCCGGGGCCGCGGCCCCTGCCGCGCCCTTGACACCGCTGTCGCCGGTGCCGCACTGTCACCCTCGACATGGGACGTCCCACGTCCTACCTTCTTCTGCTCCGGGAGACCACCGCCATGACTCTCCGCGCACCGTTCCCCGCCCCGCTCCGCGGCGTCGTCCCGCCCCTGGTCACGCCGCTCACCCCGGAGGGCGAGGTGGACGTCGCGTCGGTGCGGCGGCTGACCGGTCATCTGATCGGCGCCGGGGTGCACGGCCTGTTCCTGCTGGGCTCCAGCGGCGAGGCGGCGTACCTCACGGACGGCCGGCGCCGCACCGTCCTGGAGGCCGCGGTGGAGGCGGCGGCCGGGCGGGTCCCGGTGCTCGCCGGCGTCATCGAGACGACGACCGCGCGGGTCCTGGAGCGGGCGGAGGACGCGGTGAAGGCGGGCGCGGACGCGCTCGTGGCGACCGCGCCGTTCTACACCCGCACGCATCCGGCCGAGATCGCCGACCACTTCCGGCGGCTGCGCGCGGGCGCCGGGCTGCCCGTGTTCGCGTACGACATCCCGGCCGCGGTGCACGGCAAGCTGAGCCGGGACACGGTCCTGGCGCTGGCCGCCGACGGCACGCTCGCGGGGCTCAAGGACTCCAGCGGCGACGAGGGCTCACTGCGCCGTCTGCTCGCCCCGCTGCGCGCGGCCGCGCCCGGCTTCTCGGTGCTCACCGGTTCCGAGCTCACGGTGGACGGCGCGCTGCTGGCGGGCGCCGACGGCGTCGTCCCCGGCCTCGGCAACGTGGACGCGCACGGTTACGTGCGGCTCTACGAGGCCGCCCGCGCGGGCGACTGGGACACCGCCCGGCGCGAACAGGACCGGCTCGCCGCCCTGTTCGGGATCGTCGACGCCGGCGACCCGGCGCGGATGGGCGGCTCGTCCTCCGCGCTCGGCGCGTTCAAGGCGGCCGTCCATCTCCAGGGGATCATCGGCTGCCCGGCGACCGCGGCACCCCAGGTCCCGCTGGGCGCGGCCGAGTTCGCGTACGTACGGCGTCATCTGGCCGAGGCGGGTCTACTCCTGGGCGAGACGCGCGCGGAGTAGCCCTCAGGCCCCTGCCCCGGGCGCCCCCGGCGCGTGCTGCGGGGTGTGTTCGTAGTAGCCGGCGTACGGGTCCGGGTCCCGGGGGCCGAACAGGCCCGTGAGCCCGAGGTGGACCACCATCGCGGCCAGCGGCCAGGCGAGCAGCGCCCCCTTGGCCTTGAGTTCGAGGGGCGCGTCGAAGACGACCCCCTTGCCGACCTCCTTGGCGTGCGCGGCGACGTCCTGCGCGGGACCGAGCCAGATCCCGAACCGCCAGGCGAGCACGCCGCCGAGCAGGCCCCCCAGCGCGAGCGCCACGACCAGGGGCACCCCGCCGCGCTTGCGCCACAGGAAGACGACGACCGCGGTGACCACGCCGAACGCGAGCCCGAGCAGGGTGAAGGTGCCGTCGATCCCGATGGCCTGCTCCCCCTCGGTGTCCTTGAGGTAGACCGCCGAGCTGTCCGACACGAGCGGGATCCGCGGCGCGAGCCACAGCCACAGGGCGCCGAGCAGCAGGCCGACGAGCGCGACGCCCACCGTCACGACGACGGCCTCGCGCAGCTCGGTGCGCAGTCCGGGCCCGTCCTCCTGGGAGGCGGGCGGCGCGGGAGGCAGATGTCCGGTCATCGGGTCGGGGGCCTGCCACGGGTCACTGTGCCCGTTGTTGTGCGGGGGCTGATGAGGCGGCGGCGTCAGCGGTGCGGTCACCCTGCCATCGTGCCAGGCGTCCCTGCCGGGCGCGTCACCGGACGGCTGCCCGGCGGTACGCCCAGGTCGCCACGGCCAGCGAGGCGACGCCGACAGCGGCGCAGACGCCCAGGTCGAGCAGGACGGTGGGCCAGTCGGGGTGGTCCCCGAAGGTTCTCGCGAGGGCCTCGACGCCGTACGTGGAGGGCAGCAGATCGCGCGCGTACTGCACGACCTGGGGCATCCGGTCGGCGGGCAGCACACCGAGCAGCAGTGCCGCGGACATGCCCAACTGGCCGAGCAGTGTGGCCAGTTCGGCTCGTGGCGCGAGCAGTCCGAGCGCGGCGCCGAGCCCGGAGAGGGCGGCCCCGGCCAGCGGGATCACGGCGACGAGGACCCACAGATGCGTCAGCGGCAGGTCGAACATGGCGCAGCCGACGACCGCGGTGACCACGGTGCCGGGCACGGTGAACGAGGCGTACGCGCCCGCGGCGCCGAGCACCACGGAGGCGGGCGGCACCGGCAGGGTCGCGTAGTGGTCGAGTCCGCCGGCGGCGCGCAGCTGCCCGAAGTACTGGGCGAGCAGGTTGAGGGCGACGAACGCGACGACCAGCACCGCGGAGCCCGCGACGACGGCCCGCGCCTCGCTGCCGCCGCGGTCGACGACCCCGCGCATCAGGATCATGATCCCGATGGACTGGAAGGTCGCCACGAACAGCAGCGGGATCCGGGCCACCCGGGCCCGGGAGAGCTGGGCGCGGTAGACGGCGGCGAGCGACGGCAGGAATCCGGCCCGGGGCGCGAGCCCGTCGTCGGCGGGGCCGGCCGGCGCCACCTGTTCGCCGGACCGGGTGCGCACGGCCTCCGCGGATACGACACTCATGCCTTCACCAGGCCCTTCACGCTGCTGCGGCTCCCGCCGAGTGCCAGGTACACGTCTTCCAGGCTCGGGGTGGCGAGCGTGAAGTCGTCGAGGAAGTCGAAGGCCGGGCCGCCGGTGACGGCCGCGACGGCGGCACGGGCCTCGTCCGGCGCGAGCCGGAGGGACCAGCGCCGCCCGGCCTCCACGGCGTGCTCGCGCAGCCGGGCGACCTCGGGCAGCCGGGTCGGCGCCTCCTGGCGCCACACCAGCTCGACGCGCACCTCACCGGCGACGCGGTCCTTGAGCCCGGCCGGGGTGTCGCAGGCGATGACCCGCCCCTCGTCGAGCACGGCGACGCGGTCGAGCACGGTCTCCGCCTCGATGACGTTGTGGGTGACGAGCAGGACGGTCGTGCCGCGCTCGGCCCGCCTCCGGTCCACGGCGGCCCACACCGCGCGCCGCGCGACGGGGTCCATGCCGGTGGTCGGCTCGTCCAGCACGAGCAGCGGCCGCTCGCCGACCAGCGCGGCGGCGACACAGGCGAGCCGCCGCTGCCCGCCCGAGAGCTTCTTCAGCGGGCGCGAGGCGAGCGGGGTGAGCCCCAGCTCGTCCAGTACGTCGTCGCGCGCGGCCCGCGCGTCCTTGAGCGCGAGCCCGCGCAGCCGTCCGGTGGTCTCGGCGGCGAGGGACACGGTCAGTTCGTCGAGCGCGGTCGACTCCTGCCCGAGGTAGGCGAGGATCCGCGCGGCCCGCTCCGGGTACCGCACGATGTCGTGCCCGAGGATCTCCACGCTTCCGGCGTCGGGCCGCATCAGTCCGGTGAGCTGTCGTACGAGGGTGGACTTGCCGGCGCCGTTCGGCCCGAGGAGTCCGAAGATCTCGCCGCGCCGGATGTCGAGCCGGACGTCGTCCGTGGCCCGTACCTCCGGGGTTCCGGGTGCCCCGCGCCGTCCGCGCGCGGCGGGATAGGTCTTGCTGAGCCCCCGCACCGCGCACACCACAGCGTCCCCTTTATGGTTCGGGGCGGCCTCGCCGGTGCGCGTACTCACGAGGAACGAGAGTACGGGGTCCGGCCCGCCTCATTGCGCGCGGGGCCGGACATATGAGGCGGGCGTCGCCCTCGTCGCGCGGGCCGGCGGGGCCGGAACCCCCGTCCGGCTAGCGGAAACGTCAGTCCCCCGCGGTCGCGTGCTCGGCGGTCCGCACGTCGATCTCGCGCCAGAAACCGGCCCGGATCGCGTAGCGGTCGTGCTCGTCGATCTGGTCGTCCTTGTGGGCCAGCAGCCCGAACCGCGCCGCGTACCTGAGCAGCTCGCCGTCGATCCGGTGCGGCACCCGGGGGTACATGGTGGCCAGCTTCTGCAGCAGGACGTGGTCGGCGAGGCGTGCCATCCAGCGGCGCGCGAAGACCTGCCCCACCTCGTACGGGTCGCCGCCGACCGTGGTGATGTCCTCCTCCCGGTCGGCCCAGCGCTGCTCCGCGGTGGTGAGCTGGGCGAGCGTGGGCAGGGACGCCGCCTCCGGGGGCTCGCCGCCGCCTCCCGGGCGCTCCACCCAGCCCTTGTCGGAGGACCAGCGCAGCGTCGCGTTCGCCGGGTGGGGTGCGGCGGCTCCGGCCGGTGCGCCGGGTCCGCGGAGCGCGGCCAGGTCCTTCGGCGTGGGCACGCCCTTGGTGCCGCGGTCCTCGGTGTCGCTGCCGGTCCGGGCGGCCGGCGCGTGCTGCGGCGGCGGCGCGTCCACCCCCTCGTCCACCGGGCGGCCGGTCGCGGCCGGCGCCGACTCGGGCAGCGGTGCGGAGAGGATCGCGGCGATCTCGGGGCGCGGTACGGGCGGCGGGGCGCAGATGCCGCCGAGCTCCTTGGCGCGGACGGCCTTGGTGATCCAGGCCCGGTCGAGCACGCGCCGCTCGTCGGCCTCGGCGACCAGGTCCTCGGACTGGTTGTAGTCGCCGTCGGCGGCCTGCACGGCCCAGAGGTGGACGGCGACGCCGTGCTCCTTGGCGGCCATCATGCCGGGCAGCAGATCGCCGTCGCCGGTCACGAGGACCACGTCCGAGCAGGCCCGGTTGCGCGCCAGCTCGGTCAGCTCGGCGTGCATGGCGGCGTCCACGCCCTTCTGCGCCCAGCGGCCGTCGCTGCGGGTCAGGGCGCCGAGCCGGACGGTGACCCGGGGCATGACGCGCAGCCTGCGGTGCTCGGGCTGCGGGACGCGGTCGGGGGCGCCGTCGAACCAGTAGATGCGCAGCAGCTGGCGCTCGGTCTCGGACTCGGCACGGTCGCGCAGGCCCTGGATGAGGGCGGCGTGGTCGACGTGGATCCGGGATCGGGAGGGCTCACCCGCGAGGAGGCTCGCGGCGGCCCCCAGAAGATATCCGGCATCCACCAGGACGATGCAGCGGTCCACGCGATCCACCCTCTTTCGCCGACTTCCAACAGTCCGGACGCGCTCTCGGGGCGACGCCCACGGGTTCGCTTCGGGTTTCCTTCGAGTCTGCCCGACGGCACGGGGGTTAACGGCCCGAACTGGATCTTCGGCGTGGCGGATGCGGTGCCGGCGGGAGGAATGCGTGCCGACACCCCTTGTCACGCACGGTAATTCTCCGAAATGCGACCTTTCTCGTCATATGTGAATCTGAACGCGGCCCTGGCCCCTAGATCCCCCGCAGGAGGCAGATCACCATGGCCAAGAACAAGAACCGCAAGCAGGGCGCCCAGAACGACCGCGCGTCCGCCGCAGAGCAGGCGTCCGAGCAGGCCAAGTCGGCGGCCTCGGAGGCACAGGCGATGCCGCAGACGCTGGCGCAGGGCAGCCCGGCGGATGTTGCTCGTAAGCACCAGCGCCGCTTCGGCCACAACTGAGGCGACAACTGACGCCTGATCCAAGGCACTTGGCACACGGCGAGGGGCTCACCCGGACTTCCGGGTGAGCCCCTCGCTCATGCCGCGCTCGCGGCGGACCGTGCCGTGCCGGGTCAGCCCGCCAGGCAGGACGGGCCGAGGAGCACCTTCAGGTCGCCGAAGAGCGCCGGGTCCGGCTTCACGCGGTGCCGGTCGAGCCGCAGCACCGTTGTCTTGCGCGGCCCCTGGAGCTTGATCCGCACCTCGCTGTCGCCCCGGTGGTGGCTGAGGATCTCGCCGAGCCGGCTGACCATCGGCGGCGTCACCTTCAGCGCCGGGATGGTGAGGATCACCGGTGCGTTGGTGCCCGCGTTCGACAGGTCGGGGACCTGCATCTCCATGGCGACCAGGCGCGGCACGTCCTCGCGCTTGTCGAGGCGGCCCTTGACGAACACCACGGCGTCCTCGACGAGTTGGGTCGACACCAGCTGGTACGTCGCCGGGAAGAACATGCACTCGATGGAACCGGCGAGGTCCTCGACGGTCGCGATCGCCCAGGCGTTGCCCTGCTTGGTCATCTTGCGCTGCAGGCCCGAGATGATGCCGCCCACCGTGACGACCGCGCCGTCCCCGAAGTCGCCGCCGGTGAGCTGCCCGATGCCCGCGTCCGCCTTGTCGGACAGGACGTGCTCCAGGCCGAACAGCGGGTGGTCGGAGACGTACAGGCCGAGCATCTCCCGCTCCTGGGCGAGCAGATACGTCTTGTCCCACTCGTCGGTGGAGAACTCGACGTCGAGCCCGAAGCCCGGCTCGTCCGCGCCCTCGTCGCCCATCCCGCCGAAGAGGTCGAACTGCCCCTCGGCCTCCTTGCGCTTGACCGCGACCACGTTGTCGATCATCGGCTCGTACTGCGCGGTGAGGCCCTTGCGGGTGTGCTCCATGGTGTCGAACGCGCCCGCCTTGATGAGCGATTCGGTGGTCCTCTTGTTGCACGCCGCGGCCTCGACCTTGTCGAGGTAGTCGGGGAACGAGGAGAACTTCCCCTTCGCCTTGCGCGAGCGGATGATCGCGTCCACCACGTTCGTACCGACGTTGCGGACGGCCTCCAGGCCGAACAGGATCACGTCGTCGCCCTGGGCGGCGAAGTTGTGCACCGACTCGTTCACGTTCGGCGGGAGCACCTTGATCTTCATGCGCCGGCACTCGTTGAGGTAGACGGCCGACTTGTCCTTGTCGTCCTTCACCGACGTGAGCAGCGCCGCCATGTACTCGGCCGGGTAGTTGGCCTTCAGGTACGCGGTCCAGTAGGTGACCAGGCCGTACGCGGAGGAGTGCGCCTTGTTGAACGCGTAGCCGGCGAACGGCACCAGGACGTCCCACAGGGCCTGGATCGCCGCGTCGGAGAAGCCGTTCTTCTTCGCGCCCTCCTGGAACAGGACGAAGTTCTTCGCCAGTTCCTCGGGCTTCTTCTTGCCCATCACGCGGCGCAGGATGTCGGCCTCGCCGAGCGAGTACCCGGCGATGATCTGGGCGGCCTTCTGCACCTGCTCCTGGTACACGATGAGGCCGTAGGTCAGGCCGAGCGTCTCCTTCAGGGGCTCTTCGAGCTCCGGGTGGATCGGCGTGATCTCCTGGCGGCCGTTCTTGCGCTCCGCGTAGTTCGTGTGCGAGTTCATGCCCATCGGGCCCGGCCGGTACAGGGCCGAGACGGCGGAAATGTCCTCGAAGTTGTCGGGCTGCATCTGGCGCAGCAGCGAGCGCATCGGGCCGCCGTCGAACTGGAAGACGCCGAGGGTGTCACCGCGGCAGAGCAGTTCGAAGGTCTTCGGGTCGTCCAGCGGGAGCGAGAGCATCTCCAGGTCGATGCCCTTGTTGGCCTTCACCATCTTGACGGCGTCGTCCATGATGGTCAGGTTCCGCAGGCCCAGGAAGTCCATCTTCAGCAGGCCGAGCGACTCGCACTGCGGGTAGTCCCACTGCGTGATGGTGACGCCGTCGGTGTGCCGCACCCAGATCGGCGCGTGGTCGACGATCGGCTCGCTGGACATGATGACGCCGGCGGCGTGCACGCCCATCTGCCGGACCAGGCCCTCGACGCCCTTGGCGGTGTCGATGACCTTCTTGACGTCCGCCTCGTTCTCGTACATCCCCCGGATCTCGCCCGCCTCGCTGTAGCGCGGGTGCTTGGGGTCGGTGATGCCGGAGAGGTCGATGCCCTTGCCGAGGACGTCGGCGGGCATCGCCTTGGTGAGGCGGTCGCCCATCGCGTACGGGTAGCCGAGGACGCGCGCGGAGTCCTTGATCGCGTTCTTGGCCTTGATCTTTCCGTACGTGCCGATCATGGCGACCTTGTCGGCGCCGTACTTCTCCGTCACGTACCTGATCACCTCGACGCGCCTGCGCTCGTCGAAGTCGATGTCGACATCGGGCATGGAGACGCGCTCGGGGTTGAGGAACCGCTCGAAGATCAGTCCGTGCGTGATCGGGTCGAGGTCGGTGATGCCCATGGCGTACGCGACGATCGAGCCGGCCGCGGAGCCTCGGCCCGGGCCCACCGCGATGCCGTTGTTCTTCGCCCACATGATGAAGTCGGCGACGACCAGGAAGTACCCCGGGAACCCCATCTGGATGATGATGTCCATCTCGTACTCGGCCTGCTTCTGCCGGTCCTCGGGGACGCCGTCCGGGTAGCGGCGGCCCATGCCGACCCGGACCTCCTCCTGGAACCAGGTGACCTCGGTGAAGCCCTCCGGGATCTCGAACTTCGGCATGAGGTCGCGCTTCTCGAACATGCCGGTGGTGTCGATCTGCTGCGCCACCAGGAGCGTGTTGCGGCAGCCCTCCTGCCAGGCGTCCGAGGAGTCGACGGCGTACATCTCGTCGGTGGACTTCAGGTAGTAGCCCGTCCCGTCGAACCGGAAGCGGTCCGGGTCGGAGAGGTTCTTGCCGGTCTGGATGCAGAGCAGGGCGTCGTGCGCGGTCGCCTCATGGGCGTACGTGTAGTGCGAGTCGTTCGTCACCAGCGGCGGGATGCCGAGCTTCTTGCCGATCTCCAGCAGGCCGTCGCGGACCCGGCGCTCGATCTCGATGCCGTGGTCCATGAGCTCCAGGAAGTACCGGTCCTTGCCGAAGATGTCCTGGTACTCGGCGGCCGACTTCAGGGCCTCGTCGAACTGGCCCAGGCGCAGGCGCGTCTGCAGCTCG
The DNA here is from genome assembly GCF_053891275.1 of Streptomyces sp. YJ-C3. Classification (NCBI taxonomy): domain Bacteria; kingdom Bacillati; phylum Actinomycetota; class Actinomycetes; order Kitasatosporales; family Streptomycetaceae; genus Streptomyces; species Streptomyces sp. YJ-C3. The sequence goes on from NZ_CM132685.1 coordinate 6,856,994, forward strand.
CCCGAGGGGCAGCCGGTGGAGGCGATGAGGCCCTCGCTCCACTGGGAGATCGTCTCCTTGTCCATGCGCGGCCACTTCTGCAGCCAGCCCTCGGCGTACGCGTCCGAGGAGAGCTTGAACAGGTTGTGCAGTCCCGTGCTGTTCGCCGCCCAGATCGTCTTGTGGGTGTAACCACCCGAACCGGACACGTCGTCGCGCTTCTGGTGCGGCTGGCCCCACTGGATCTTCCGCTTGTTGCGCCGCGACTCGGGGGCGACGTACGCCTCGATCCCGATGATCGGCGTGACGCCCGCCTTCTCGGCCGAGTGGAAGAAGTCGTACGCCCCGTGCAGGTTCCCGTGGTCGGACATCGCGATGTGCGTCATGCCCATCTCGTTGCACGCGTTGAACATGTCCTTCAGCCGCGCGGCACCGTCCAGCAGCGAGTACTGGGTGTGGACGTGCAGGTGCGTGAAGGGCGGCTTTGACACGGTGGGGGCCTCCAATGGCAAACGCGCGGCGACGGTGGCGGGGACAGCTTGGAAGTCTACGACCGACCGCTGACAAGACGCGGGCACTCCGGAGTACGGTCGGGCGTTGGACAGGTCAGAAGACCTGCCCTGCGTGTCACACAAGCCCACGCACCACCCGTACCAGGAGGCACCCGGCGATGTCGGTCCCGCAGCCCACCGCTGAGCAGCGCGGCGAGGAGATCCTCGCCGTCTTCGACGCCGCGTTCGGCGAGCTCCTCGCCGCGGACCCCGCGGCGTTCCGGGTCAAGTTCCGCAAGATGGCCGCCTCGGCGTTCGCCTTCTACCGCGGCACGGCGTGCCTCTTCTACCACGACGTGGAGCGCGAGCAGCACGGCGGACCGTACCTGGACGACCGCACCAGCCGGGTGTGGATCCACGGGGACCTGCACGCGGAGAACTTCGGCACGTACATGGACGCCACGGGCCGGCTGATCTTCAATGTGAACGATTTCGACGAGGCGTACGTCGGCCCCTTCACCTGGGACCTCAAGCGCTTCGCCGCCTCGGTGGCGCTGGTGGGCTACGCCAAGGCGCTGGGCGACGACCAGATCACCGACCTGGTGCGCACGTACGCGGCGGCCTACCGCGAGCGCATCCACGCGCTCGCCACGGGCGCCAAGAGCGACGAGGTGCCGCCCTTCACGCTGGACACGGCCGAGGGCCCGCTCCTGGACGCGCTGCGCGACGCCCGCTCGCTGACCCGCTTCGGGCTGCTCGACTCCATGACGGAGATCCGCGACTTCGAGCGCCGGTTCGCCGAGGGCGGCGGCTCCGTCGAGCTGGACGCGGCGACGCGCTACAAGGTGCTGGCGGCCTTCGACGGCTACCTGGAGACGCTGCCGGAGTCGTCGCTGGCGCGCCCGGACTCGTACCGGGTGAAGGACGTGGTCGGGCGGCGCGGCATCGGGATCGGGTCGGCGGGGCTGCCCTCGTACAACATTCTTCTGGAGGGCAACAGCGACGCCCTCGAGAACGATGTGGTGATCTACATGAAGCAGGCCCAGACCCCGGCGGTGTCCCGGCACATCAGCGACGCGGCGATCCGGGACTACTTCCAGCACGAGGGCCACCGCACGGTCATCTCGCAGCGGGCCCTGCAGGCGCACGCGGACCCGTGGCTGGGCTGGACCGAGCTGGACGGGTCGGGCCAGCTCGTCGCCGAGGTGTCGCCGTACGCGGTGGACCTGGACTGGGGCGACATCGACGACCCGGAGGAGATCGCGGCGGTCGTCGCTGACCTCGGCCGGGCCACGGCGACGATGCACGCGGCGGCGGACGACCAGTCCGGCGAGTCGCTGGTGCCGTTCTCCACGGAGCGCGCCATCGACGCGGCGATCGCCGCCGACGAGGACGGTTTCGCGGGCGTCCTGGTCGACTTCGCGCACAGCTACGGGGCACGCGCGCGTGCGGACCACCAGATCTTCGTGGACCTGTTCCGCAACGGCCGGATCCCAGGGCTGTAACGCACAGGGACCCTTTAGGCATCGCTTACCGGAACCCATGGCACACTCCTCCGCGATGGACGACATATCCGGGACCCAGCTCAGAGCCGTGCGCGCGGCGCTCTTCACGGCGCTCGTCGTGACGCTCTCCGCCGCGTCGCACGTCCTGCTGTCCCGGGTCCCGCTGCCGCTCACGACGGTCGCCGCGATCGCCGTCGCCGTCTTCGTGATCGCGTACGCGCTGGCGGGCCGGGAGCGCGGCCTCGGCCGGATCGCGGCCCTGCTCGTCCCGCTGGAGCTGGCCGCGGACACGGTCTTCACCACCGGCCAGCACATCTGTTACGGCGAGGCGGGCGGCCCGGTCGCCGGTCCGCTGCGCTCGTTCGGCTTCGACGTGCTGTGCGGCGGGAGCGTCGGGACGCCGCTGGCCCGGATGACCGGCGGCACCGACGAGGCCGCCGCCCTGCTCGCCCACAGCGACCCGGCCGCGTCCTGGCTGCTGCTCGGCGCGCACGTCACGGTCGGGCTGCTCGCGGCCGTCTGGCTGCGCCGCGGCGAGCAGGCCCTGGCCCAACTGCTGCGCGCGGTGGCCGCCTTCACGTTCCGCCCGCTGCTGGTCGCCTTCGCCGCGGTCTCCGTCCGCCTGGACCCGGCCCCGAAGCGGCCGCGCCCCGCGGCCCTCGTCCGGGCCGCCCGCACCCGGTTCTGGGTGCACTCCGTGGGACGGCGCGGACCGCCGTGCCTGGCCGTTTGAGCCTGAGCACGACAGTCCCCCCAACACCTTTCACGAACTACGGAGCAACGGATCATGAGCAAGCGCAACAGCCAGCAGGCGAAGTCGGCGGCCCGCGAGCGGCTGCGGATCGAGCGGGAGCGGCAGGCCAAGAAGGACAAGGCGAAGCGGCAGGCGATCGTCGCCGGTTCCATCGTCGGCGTCCTGGCGATAGCCGGCGTCGTGAGCTACCTGGTGGTGCAGGGCAACAAGCCCTCGTACTGGGAGGCCGCGAAGAACGACGCGCTGGTCGCGCCCAAGAACACCAGCGGCAAGAACAACACCACCGTGGTCCTCGGCAAGGACTCGGCCAAGAAGACGATCATCGCGTACGAGGACTCGCGCTGCCCCGTCTGCGCCGCCTTCGAGCAGACCGTCGGCCCGACGGTCAAGAAGGACATGGACGCCGGCAAGTACAAGATCCAGTACGTCGGTGCCACCTTCCTCGACAACAACCTCCAGGGCGAGGGCTCCAAGAACGCGCTCAGCGCGCTCGGCGCCGCTCTGAACGTGTCGAAGGACGCCTTCTGGGACTACAAGGAAGCGCTCTACTCCACGAAGTGGCACCCGGAGGAGACGAGCGACAAGTTCAAGGACGACGCGTACCTCATCAAGATCGCGAACACCGTCCCCGAGCTGAAGAACGACAAGGCCTTCCAGAAGGACGTCAAGGACGGCACCTTCGACAAGTGGGCCCTGGAGATGTCGAAGAACTTCGACAACAACAAGTACGGGGTCCAGGGCACCCCGTCCTTCGTTCTCGACGGCAAGAAGCTCACCGGCTCCGACAGCGAGAACGCGCCGAGCACCGTCGCCGACTGGAACACGGCGGTGGACAAGGCGCTCAAGGGCTGACCGGCCCGATGTGACGCGCAGCCGACGAGCGGGCGAACTCTCCGGGTTCGCCCGCTCTCGGCATGTACTGGTCAGTAATGTGATCCTCCGTGACCAGTCGACCTCAGCCTGACGGCTTCCCCGAGAGCACCATCTCCCTTGCCCCGCGCCGCCGCACGGTCGTGAAGGCCGCGGCCGCCGGCGCCGTGCTCGCCGCGCCGCTCGCCGCCGCGGCCGCCGCCCGCGCCGCCGAGGCGCCCGCCTTCCTGCACGGCGTCGCCTCCGGTGACCCGCTGCCCGACGGGGTCCTGCTGTGGACCCGTGTGACGCCCACCGCCGAGGCCGTGCCCGGCTCCGGCCTGGGCCCGGACGTCGAGGTGGGCTGGGAGATCGTGCAGGACAAGGCGTTCGGCACGGTCGTCGCCCGGGGCACCGCGACCGCGAGCGCCGCCGCCGACCACACGGTGAAGGCGGACGTCCGGGGCCTGCGCCCGGCAACCGCCTACTACTTCCGCTTCTCCGTGGGCGGTGCGCTCTCCCCCGTGGGCCGTACGCGGACGGCGCCCGCCGCCGACACGTCCGCTCCCGGCCTGCGCTTCGGCGTGGTCTCCTGCGCCAACTGGGAGGCCGGCTACTTCTCCGCGTACCGGCACCTGGCCGCCCGCACCGACCTGGACGCGGTCCTCCATCTCGGCGACTACCTCTACGAGTACCGGACGGGCGAGTACCCGGCGGCGGCGTACACCGTCCGGCAGCACCGGCCCGCGCACGAGATCGTCTCGCTCGCCGACTACCGGGTCCGGCACGGCCTGACCAAGACGGACGACGACGTGCGGGCGATGCACGCCGCGCATCCCCTGATAGCGATCTGGGACGACCACGAGTTCGCCAACGACGCCTGGTCGGGCGGCGCCGAGAACCACACGCCGGACACCGAGGGCGACTGGGCCGCCCGCCAACAGGCCGCGAAGCAGGCCTACTTCGAGTGGATGCCGGTGCGCGCCTCGACCGCGGGCACCGTCTACCGCCGCCTGCGCTTCGGCAGACTCGCGGATCTGCACCTGCTCGACCTGCGCTCGTTCCGCTCCCGGCAGTCGGGCATCGGCAACGGCGACGTGGACTCGGCGGACCGTACGATCACCGGCCGCGCCCAGTTGGACTGGCTGAAGGCGGGTCTCGCGGGCTCCGAGGCGCGCTGGAAGCTGGTCGGCACCTCGGTGATGATCTCGCCGGTCGCGTTCGGCTCGCTCCCGGCCCGCCTGCTGGGCCCGCTCGCGGAGCTGCTGGGCCTGCCGAAGGAGGGCCTCGCGGTCAACGTGGACCAGTGGGACGGCTACACGCACGACCGCAAGGAGCTCATCTCCCACCTGCGCGACAAGGGCATCCGCGACACCGTCTTCCTGACCGGCGACATCCACATGGCCTGGGCGAACGACGTGCCGGTGACGGCGGCGACGTACCCGCTCTCGCCGTCCGCGGCGACGGAGTTCGTCGTCACGTCGGCCACCTCGGACAACCTCGACGACATCCTGCACGTCGCCCCCGGCACGCTCTCCACGGTCGCCGAGGGCGCCGTCAAGGCGGCCAACCGGCACGTGAAGTGGCTCGACATGGACTCCCACGGGTACGGCGTCCTGGACGTCACGGCCGAGCGCGCGCAGATGGACTACTACGTGATCTCCGACCGGGCCGACAAGAACGCGACGACCTCCTGGGAGCGCTCGTACCGCACGCTGAGCGGGACGCAGAAGACCGAGCGGGTCGGCTCCCCGGTGCGGTGACGCCGACGCGGTGCGGCCCGGCCGTGATACCTGTGCGCTGCATTCCGGTCACGGGCACGGACGTTAAGGGCGGATGACACCGCTCACGGTGGGTGGTGCGGACGCGGCCGCACGCGAGAGCCAATGCGGACACACCACCCACCTCGGTGACCCCCGCCGTTACGTCCGCGTCTCAAACTCCGGACGGCCGTCGAATTTCTTCTCACGGTTGCCCCGGTATGCCCGGCCCATTTCCGTGATCGGCGCGGCCAGTTAGCCGCTCCTCCTGGAGTGACATGAGCACGTAATCTCCCCGCGGCGGCGAGGAAGGCCCTCCCGCCCACGTCCGCGAGGAGCCCCCACATGACCACTCTTGCCCGTATGTCCCCGCGCCTGAGCCGCCGGCTGCTCGGCACCGCGGTGATGGCCGGAACCCTGGCCCTGGTCCCGCTCTCCGCCCCCACCGGCACCGCCGCCACGAAGACCACCGCCGAGAAGTGCGCGAGCACCGCGAACGCGGTCGCCCGCGAGAAGAAGCCGGCCGGAGCCGAGCACACCGCCGAGCCCAACGAGCTGACCGCCGCGCAGGCCAAGGCGATGAACACGGCGCTGGAGAAGAGACTCGACAAGATGCGCGCCGCCGGAACCCTGGAGCGGGGCCTGAGCGCGGCCGCGTCCACCACCGTCCCGGTGTACTTCCACGTCATCCACGCCGGCACCACCGGCAAGCTGTCCGCGGCCTCGATAGCCAATCAGATCAGCGTCCTGAACGCGGCGTACAGCGGGCAGGGCACCGGCAACACGAACTCGGGCTTCCAGTTCCAGCTGGCCGGCACCGACTACACGGACAACGCCGCCTGGTACAACGGCATCACGCCCGACTCGTCCGCCGAGTCGTCGATGAAGTCCGCGCTGCACAAGGGCGGCGCGAACGCGCTGAACTTCTACACCGCGAACCTGGGCGACGATCTGCTCGGCTGGGCCACGTTCCCGTCCTCGTACACGTCGAACCCGAAGGACGACGGCGTGGTCGTCCTCGACACCTCGCTGCCGGGCGGCTCGGCGACGCACTACAACGAGGGCGACACCGGCACCCACGAGATCGGCCACTGGATGGGGCTTTACCACACGTTCCAGGGCGGGTGCAGCGGCAACGGCGACTACGTCTCCGACACCCCGGCCGAGAAGAGCGCCGCCTTCGAGTGCCCGACCGGGCGCGACACCTGCACGAACAAGACCGGTGTCGACCCGATCCACAACTTCATGGACTACACGTACGACTCCTGCATGTACCAGTTCACCGCGGGCCAGGTGCAGCGCATGAAGGACAGCTGGACGGCCTACCGGGGCTGACCCCGCCGCGGCAGGCTCACAGGGTCTCCAGGAAGCCGAGCGCCACCCGCCAGGTGGCCTCGGCGGCCTCCTCGTCGTAGTCGGGCAGGTCGGGGTCGGTGTAGAGGTGGCCGGCCCCGGCGTACCGGTAGACCTCCACGTCGGCACCGGTGCGGCCCATCTGGAGGTACCAGGCGGTCAGCCAGTCGTCCGTCTCGAACGGGTCGGGCTCGGCGACGTGCAGCTGGACCGGCAGCTCGTCCACGGAGGCGTTCTCCGCGATGTCGGAGGTGCCGTGCAGGAGCAGCAGGCCCTTCGCCTTGTCGTCGCCGAGGGCGAGGGTCTGCGCGGTGGCGGCGCCCAGTGAGAAGCCCGCGTACACCAGGCCGCGGTCGGAGTAGGGGGCAGCGGCCAGCACGGCGCGCTTGAGGAGCTCGTCCTTGCCGATCTCGTCCTTGTGGGCCATGCCCTCCTCGACCGTGTCGAAGGTGCGGCCCTCGAAGAGATCCGGGGTCCATACCTCGTGACCGGCGGCGCGCAGCCGGTCGGCCGCGGCCTGCACCGCAGGTCGCAGACCGTACGTCGAGTGGAAAAGCATGATGTTCATGGGCCCCATGGTGCCAGGAACGCCACAGGTTAGCCGCGGCCGATCCCGGTTACGGTCCCCTCATGGAGAACGTACTGCGCCCCCTCATCGTCATCGGCGGCTCGGTCGTGCTCACACTCGTGCTCGGGTGGGCTGTCGACCGTCTCTTGCAGCGCGCCGACCGGCGCCATCACGAGACCCCGCTGTGGGGTCTGCTGCGCCGCTGCCGGCTCCCCCTCCAGTTCGTGCTCTGCGCGGCTCTGCTGCGGGGCTCGTACGACCAGGCGAAGATCGCCGAGGAGCACTCCGCCGGTGTCGGGCAGACCCTCACCCTGGTCCTGATCGGCGCGACCGCCTGGCTGATCGTGCGGATCGCGTCCGCGATCGTCGAGTCGACCTACGCCCGCTACGCCAACGCCCACCGCGATCCGGCCCGGGTCCGCCGGGTGCGCACCCAGGTCACCCTGATCCAGCGGGTCGTCATCGCGGTCGTCGCCGTGGTGGCGGTGGCCTCGATGCTCTTCACCTTCCCCGGGTTCAGGGCCGCCGGTGCCTCGCTGCTCGCCTCCGCCGGTCTGCTGGGCATCGTCGCCGGTGTCGCCGCGCAGTCCACGCTCGGCAACATCTTCGCCGGGCTGCAGATCGCGTTCGGCGACATGGTGCGCATCGGCGACACGGTCGTGGTGGACGGCGAGTGGGGCACCGTCGAGGAGATCACGCTCACCTTCCTCGCCGTACGCACCTGGGACGAGCGCCGGATCACGATGCCCGTGTCGTACTTCACGTCGAAGCCGTTCGAGAACTGGTCGCGCGGCGGCGCCCAGATGACCGGCACCGTCTTCTTCCACCTCGACCACAGCGCCCCGGTGCCGCAGATGCGCGAGAAGCTCCACGACATCCTGCGGGACTGCGCCGCCTGGGACGGCCGCGACTGGAGCCTCGCCGTGACCGACACCACGCCCAGCACGCTCCAGGTCCGCGCCGTGGTCACGGCCAAGGACGCGGACGACATCTGGACGGTGCGGGTCACGGTCCGCGAGCAGCTGGTCCGCTGGCTGACCGACGAGCACCCCTACGCGCTGCCCCGGATCAACACGGCGACGGCCCTGCTCGCCCCGGAGGAGATGGCGACAGCCCTGCCGGACCATGTGATCCAGCGCAACGGCCGCGCGCCGCGCACGGGCCGGGGCTGACGGCAGGCGCGGTCAGCGCCCCAGCACCTCCCCGCCGTTGACCTGGACGATCTGCGCGGTGACATGACCGGCCCCCGGCGACGCGAGCCAGGTCAGGGTGGCGGCGACGTCGGCGGGGGCTCCGGCCCGCCCGGTCGGGATGGCGCCGACGCGGCGCCCGTACTCCTCCTCGGACATCTCGCGCCCGAAGAACTCGGTGTCCTCGATGTAGCCGGGCGCGACCGCGTTCACGGTGATGCCGCGCGGCCCGAGCGCCTTGGCCAGGTCGAAGGTGTACGGGTGCAGGGCCGCCTTGGCGCCGCCGTACGCGCCGGTGCCCGAGCCGCGCAGGGCGGCGATGGACGAGAGGAAGAGGACCCGGCCGCCGGGCGCGGCGAGGTGTTCCCGCAGGGCTTCGGTCAGCAGGACCGAAGTGAGCGTATTCACACGGAAGTTGGCGTCCCATTCGTGCGCGACGGCGTCGAGCGGATCGCCCCCGGCCGGGGCCCCCGGCTGCCGCCCGCCGAGTCCGCCGGCGCTGTGCACGAGCACGTCGACCGTGCCGTCGAACGCGTCGAGGGCGAAGTCGGCGGCGCCGCGCGCCCCTTGGACCGTGCTGAGATCGGCGGCGAACGTCAGCGCGCCCGGCACCCCGGCCTTCGCCAGGACGTCGGCCCGCCGCCCGACCAGCAGCACCCGGTCTCCCTCGGCGGCGAAGGCGTGGGCCGCGGCGAGCCCGATTCCCGTACCGCCACCGGTGATCATCACATTGCGTGCCATGGGCACGAGCCTAGGTCGTGGAGCGCGCTCGAGGTCGGGGATCAGCGCAGGCTTCGCACGTCCAGCTGCCGCAGCACCCGGTCGACGACCTCCGGATCGGCCCCGGGCTCGCTGCGCGCGGCCAGCACCTCGTGCCGCGCCGCCGACATCATCTCGCTCTGGATCCGCCGCACCCGCTTGATCCGGGCGAACCGCTTCGCCTGCGACTCGCGCCGTTCCTCCGCCCCCAGCTCCGGGTTGATGCGCAGCCCGATGTCGTAGGCGCGCCGCAGCATCTGCTCCTGGACCTCCTCCGGCAGCTCCTCGACCTCCTCGATCTCCTTGAGCCGTCGCTTGGCGGCCTTCGCGGCGCGCAGCGCGAGCGCCTTCTCGTACTCCTGCTCCGCCTCGGTGTCGGCGCGCACCTTCAGCTTCTTCACGAGCCACGGCAGGCTCAGCCCCTGGAGCACGAGGGTCGCCATGATGACCCCGAAGGCGATGAAGACGATCTCGTCCCGGTCCGGGAAGGGCGATCCGTCGTCCATGGTCAGCGGAATGGCGAGGGCCAGGGCCACGGAGGCCACACCGCGCATCCCCGACCACCACATGACGACGGTCTCCCGCCAGCTCACCGGGATCTCCTCGTCGACGTCGCGCCGGGCGTGCAGCCGCTGCGTCACCCAGGTCATCGGCAGCAGCCACAGCAGGCGTACGACGATGACGACGCCGACGACCGCGGCCGCCCAGCCGAGCATCTCGCCCCAGCGGCCCTGCGCGGTGCGCACGACGTTGTGCACCTCGAGGCCGATGAGCCCGAAGGCGACACCGGTGACGAGGGTGTCGACGACGTCCCAGAAGGCGCGGCCGGTCAGCCGGGTGAGCACGTCGTCGGCGTCGAAGGCGCGCTCGGCCAGGAACATGGCGACGGTCAGCACGGCGAGCACGCCCGAGCCGTGCAGTTCCTCGGCCATGACGTACGAGGCGTACGGCACCAGGAGCGTGAGGCCGATCTGGAGGGTGGCGTCGCCGAGATAGCCCATGAGCCGGTTGGCGGCCCAGCCGAGCGCGACACCGACCGCGACGGCGACGACGGCGGAGAGCACCAGTTCGAGCGCGGCCTGCGGCACGGAGAAACTGCCGCTGACGGCGGCGGCGATCGCGACGTGGTAGAGCACGATCGCGGTCACGTCGTTGAACAGGCCCTCGCCCTCCAGGATCGACACCATGCGGCGGGGCAGGCCGAGTTGGCCGGCGACGGCGGTCGCGGCGACCGGGTCGGGCGGCGCCACGAGCGCGCCGAGCGCGACGGCCGCGGCGAGCGGCAGGCCCGGCACGACCGCGTTGGCGACGAGAGCGACCGCGGCGGTGGTGACGAAGACGAGGGCGACGGCCAGCAGGAAGATGGGCCGCCGGTTCGCGGCGAACTGTCGCCAGGACGTGCGGTGCACGGCCGCGTAGAGGAGGGGCGGCAGGACGAGCGGCAGGATCAGGTCGGGGTCGATGTCGACGTTCGGAACGACGCGGATCAAGGCGAGGACGATGCCGAGCAGCGTCATCAGGACGGGCGCGGGCAGCTTGAGCCGGTCGCCGAGCGGCACGCTCAGGACGGCCCCGAGCAGCAGCACGAACAGCAGGGCCAATTGATCCACGGGTGCTCCGACCAGGCTCGACGATCAGGGACGTTCCGCCTCAAGAGTGCCACGCACATCCGGGCAAACCGCCCTCCGAGCGCCCCGCATCCTCCGATGTCCACGGCTTTCGTGACACCGGAACACCGGGCATCGGCGTCAGGCGTCGAGCGACGTCCCGGCCCTCTCGGACACCCGCCGCCCGAAGGGCCCCGACCCAACCGCAGCCCGGGGCAACGCCCTTGGTCACCCGGAGGGACGCGTCCCCTCGGGCACCCGCGCGCCGCGACGTATCGGTCGCGTCAGTCGAGCGGCTTCCGCATCGCCCGGTGCGGAATCCCGGCGTCCGGGAACTCGGGCCCGTACGCGACGTACCCGAGCCGCTCGTAGAACCCCAACGCATGCGTCTGCGCGTGCAGATCGACCGCGCGCAGCCCGCGCTCCCGGGCCGCTTCCTCGATGGCCCGCACCAGAACCGCGCCGATGCCCGAGCCCCGGGCGGCCTTCGCCACGGCCAGCCGGCCCAGCGCGCCGACGTCCACGGCGCCGCCGTTCTTCACCGCGGCGGCGTCGCCGGTCAGCAGTCGGCCCGCGCCGAGCGGAACCCCGTCCTCGCGCACGGCGAGCACATGCACGGCCCCGGCGTCGTACGCGTCGTACTCGAGCTCCTCGGGAACGCCCTGCTCGGTGACGAAGACGTCCCGGCGCACGGCGAAACAGGCCGCACGGTCCGCGTCGGCCTCGGCCACGCGGACGACATAGTCCCCGGCGCTCACGCGCTCTCCGCCCGGACCCGGTCGAGCGCGGTCTGCAGGTCATCCGGGTACTCGCTCGCGAACTCGACCCACTGCCCGTCGGAGGGGTGCTCGAACCCGAGGCGCACCGCGTGCAGCCACTGCCGCGTGATCCCGAGCCGCTTGGCGAGCGTCGGGTCGGCGCCGTACGTCAGGTCGCCGACGCAGGGGTGGCGGTGCGCGGACATGTGGACGCGGATCTGGTGGGTGCGGCCCGTCTCCAGCTTGATGTCCAGCAGGGAGGCGGCCCGGAACGCCTCGATGAGGTCGTAGTGCGTCACGGAGGGCTTGCCGTCCGCGGTCACGGCCCACTTGTAGTCATGGTTCGGATGCCGCCCGATCGGGGCGTCGATCGTGCCGCTCATCGGGTCGGGGTGGCCCTGCACGAGCGCGTGGTAGCGCTTGTCGGGCACGCGCTCCTTGAACTGCCGCTTCAGCGACGTGTACGCGCGCTCGGACTTGGCGACGACCATCAGCCCGGAGGTGCCGACGTCGAGGCGGTGCACGATGCCCTGGCGCTCGGCGGCACCGGACGTGGAGATCCGGTACCCGGCTGCGGCGAGCCCGCCGATGACGGTCGTCCCGGTCCAGCCGGGGCTCGGGTGGGCGGCGACCCCGACCGGCTTCACGATGACCACGATGTCGTCGTCGTCATGGACGATCTCCATGCCCTCGACGGGCTCGGCGACGATCTGCACCGGAGCGGGCGCCTGCGGCATCTCCACCTCCAGCCAGGCTCCGCCGTGCACGCGCTCGGACTTGCCCACGACCGAACCGTCGACCGTGACCTTCCCGGCGGCGGCCAGCTCGGCCGCCTTGGTGCGGGAGAAGCCGAACATGCGGGAGATGGCGGCGTCGACGCGCTCGCCCTCCAGGCCGTCGGGCACGGGCAGGGTTCGGATCTCGGGAATGGTGCTCACGCATCGAGTATGCAGGAGTGCACCGACAGCCCCGTACCGCAGCCCTGCCGCCAGGGCCCCGCCTCAGTCCTTGTGGACGGTCCCGTCGGGGTCGATCCCGCGGAAGGACAGCAGCACGATCAGGATGCCGCCGCAGACGATCGCGGAGTCGGCGAGGTTGAAGACCGGGTAGTTCTTCGGCGCGATGAAGTCGACGACGGCACCCTCGAAGACGCCCGGGGCGCGGAAGATCCTGTCGGTGAGGTTGCCGAGCGCCCCGCCGAGCAGCAGCCCGAGCGCGATCGCCCACGGCGTGCTGTAGAGCTTCCTCGCGAGCCGCGCGATGACGACGATCACCGCGGCGGCGATCACGGTGAAGATGATCGTGAAGGCCTCGCCGATGCCCCAGGCGGCCCCGGGGTTCCGGATCACCTCGAGCTGCAGCCAGTCACCCAGGATCCGGATCGAGTCGCGGTGCTCCAGCTTCGCGACCACCAGCAGCTTGCTGCCCAGGTCCAGGGCGTACGCCAGGGCGGCCACGACGAACAGCGCGGCGATGCGCCGCCTGCCCCTGGGCCGCTCGGCGACGATCTCCTCGGCCGGCGAATCGGCCCCGTCGGCCTTCTCCGGCTCCGCTGCCCCCGTGTCCGGGGAATCCGGCGTACCGATGATGCGCTCCGCCTCTGCCACGTGAGTCCCTCAACCTAGGTACCTGACTGAGGACGAGAGTACGGCACACCCAGGGGGCGTCACGGGGACGGTTCAGTAACGACGCTCCTGCTTCTGCTTGCACTCCACACAGAGGGTCGCCCGGGGAAAGGCCTGCATACGCGCCTTGCCGATGGGGTTCCCGCAGTTCTCGCAGAGTCCGTACGTGCCGGCGTCCAGCCGCTCCAGGGCCCGCTCGGTCTGCAGCAGCATCTCCCGGGCGTTGGCGGCCAGCGACATCTCGTGCTCGCGCGTGATGTTCTTCGTGCCGGTGTCGGCGTCGTCGTCCCCGGCCCCGTCCCCGGAGTCCCGCATCAGACCGGCGAGCCCCTCCTCGGACGCCTCGATCTCGCTCCCGAGCCGCAGCGCCTCGCTCTGCAGCTCGGCACGCGCCTCCTCGACCTCGTCCGGGGTCCAGGGTTCCTCGCCGGGCCGGACGGCCAGCTCGCCGGGCTCGGCGGCGGACAAACGCGCCTTGGGGACCGCGCCGGGCTTCTTCGCCGCCGTGGCCGTGCCCTGAGTCTTCTTCGCAACCACTGTCGTGGCTCCCGTCGTCTTCGCGGCCTCGGCCGCGTCCTCGGCCGCGGAGGCGACCGCCTTCTTCACCGCGCCCTTGCGTCCGGCGGACCGCTGTGCGACGCCGCCCTCGGTGGCATCGGCACCGTCCGTGCCCTGCGCCTCTGCCGCGCCCTGTGCGGCATCCGCCTTCTTGGCCGTACCGGCCGCCTTCTTGGTCGTACGCTTCCCCGCCGCGGCCTTCCCGGCACGCGCGGCCGTGCTGTCGCCCTCCCCGGAAGCGGCGGCGCTCTTGCTCGCCGCCTTCTTGGCCGTCCGTTTCGTGGCCGGTTTCGCGGCGCCCTTGTCTGCCCCGCCCGCAGGCCCGGCCGTCTGCTCCTCGGGCACCGGCTCCTCGGCCGGGCGGACCGCGGCCTTCTTGGTGGTGCTTTTCGTCGCCTTCTTGGCAGCGCCGCCCGTCGCCGTGGCTTTCTTGCCGGCTGCGCTCTTCTTGCCGCCCACGTCCTTGCCGGCGGCTCCGCCGGAGGCTCGGGCCGCCCCGCCGGAGGCACCCGCGCCCGTGGATCTGCCGGACGCCGACTGCTGAACGGCGGTCTTTTTCGCCACCATGGCCGCGGCCCCTTCACAAATTGTGATCTTGCTCGCGAATCGTGCTGGGACGATAAATCGACTTCAGGCCCGCGGCAACGGGGCGCACACTCCGATCCGGCCGCCCGGAGGCCCCCGCGGGACGAATCTGCAAGCGTTGTGCCCAGCTCCCCGGCCGGTAATCCGCCCGTTCCGGGCGTCCCGGGCGGCCGTCCGGGATCGGACACCGGACGTATCGCCATTCGGGTCACTGCGCGCAGCCGTCCGCCGCCCCCGCGGACCCCCGCGAAAAGCGGTCGGCCGCCCCCTGGCGGGCGCCGTACACTGGGCGGAGCGAGAAGCGTGGATGGGGCCGAGTAGCGGCGTACGCAGCCAAGAGCGATCCGGGGACGGTGGAAGCCCGGAGGCGAGCGCGACGCGAAGATCACCCCGGAGCCGCCGGAAGAACACCGCAGTGCGTGCGCAGCGGCCAGTAGACCCGGCATCGCGACCCCAATGAGGGGGCTCACCGGAGCACATCACGCGCCGGAGGGCCAAGGAGGGTGGTACCGCGGGAGCGCGCCGCACACGGCGCAGCAGCCTCTCGTCCCTCCGACGGAAGGAAGCACGTCCGCCGGAGGAAGACTGATGACGCAGTACCGCCAGGTGCCCGCCCAGGTCGACCTGCCCGCCGTCGAGCACGCGGTGCTCGACTTCTGGCGCGAGCAGAAGATCTTCGCCAAGACCCTGGAGCAGTCCGAGGGACGCCCTGAGTGGGTGTTCTACGAGGGCCCGCCCACGGCCAACGGCATGCCGGGCGCCCACCACATCGAGGCCCGCGTCTTCAAGGACGTCTTCCCCCGCTTCCGCACCATGCGCGGCTACCACGTGGCCCGTAAGGCGGGCTGGGACTGCCACGGCCTCCCGGTGGAGCTGGCGGTCGAGAAGGAGCTCGGCTTCAGCGGCAAGAAGGACATCGAGGCGTACGGCATCGCCGAGTTCAACGCCAAGTGCCGCGAGTCCGTGCTGCGGCACACCGACGCCTTCGCCGCGCTGACGACCCGCATGGGGTACTGGACCGACCTCGACGACCCGTACGTCACGATGGACCCCGAGTACATCGAGTCGGTCTGGTGGTCGCTGAAGGAGATCTTCAACAAGGGCCTGCTGGTCCAGGACCACCGCGTGGCCCCCTGGTGCCCGCGCTGCGGCACCGGCCTCTCCGACCACGAGCTGGCGCAGGGCTACGAGACGGTCGTCGACCCCTCGGTCTATGTCCGTTTCCCGCTCACCTCCGGTCCGCTGGCGGGCCAGGCGTCGCTCCTGGTGTGGACGACGACGCCGTGGACCCTGGTCTCGAACACGGCGGTCGCCGCGCACCCCGAGGTCCGCTACGTCGTCGCGACGAACGGCGAGGAGAAGCTGGTCGTCGCCGAGCCGCTCGTCGAGAAGTCGCTCGGCGAGGGCTGGGAGACGACCGGCGAGTCCTTCACCGGCGCCGAGATGGAGCGCTGGAAGTACCAACGCCCGTTCGAGCTCGTGGAGTTCCCGGCCGAGGCGCACTACGTCGTGAACGCCGAGTACGTCACGACCGAGGACGGCACCGGTCTCGTCCACCAGTCCCCCGCCTTCGGTGAGGACGACCTCAAGGTCTGCCGCGCGTACGGGCTGCCGATGGTGAACCCCGTCCGCCAGGACGGCACCTTCGAGGAGAGTGTCCCGCTGGTCGGCGGCGTCTTCTTCAAGAAGGCGGACGAGGCGCTCACCGAGGACCTCGGCGCCCGCGGCCTCCTCTTCAAGCACATCCCGTACGAGCACAGCTACCCGCACTGCTGGCGCTGCCACACGGCGCTGCTGTACTACGCGCAGCCGTCCTGGTACATCCGCACCACGGCCGTCAAGGACCGCCTCCTCCAGGAGAACGAGAAGACCAACTGGTTCCCGGAGACCGTCAAGAACGGCCGCTTCGGCGACTGGCTGCAGAACAACATCGACTGGGCGCTCTCCCGCAACCGCTACTGGGGCACCCCGCTGCCCATCTGGCGCTGCGCGGAGGACCACCTCACCTGCGTGGGTTCCCGCGAGGAGCTGTCGCGGCTGACGGGCACGGACCAGTCCTCACTCGACCCGCACCGCCCGTTCATCGACGACGTCACCTTCACCTGCACCCACGAGGGCTGCACGGAGACGGCGACGCGCGTGCCGGAGGTCATCGACGCCTGGTACGACTCGGGTTCGATGCCGTTCGCGCAGTGGGGCTACCCGTACAAGAACAAGGAACTCTTCGAGTCCCGCTACCCCGCGCAGTTCATCTCCGAGGCCATCGACCAGACCCGCGGCTGGTTCTACACGCTGATGGCCGTCGGCACGCTGGTCTTCGACAAGTCGTCGTACGAGAACGTGGTGTGCCTGGGCCACATCCTGGCCGAGGACGGCCGCAAGATGTCCAAGCACCTGGGCAACACCCTGGACCCGATCCCGCTGATGGACCGGCACGGCGCGGACGCGGTGCGCTGGTTCATGGCGGCCGGCGGCTCCCCCTGGGCGGCCCGCCGCGTCGGCCACGGCACCATCCAGGAGGTCGTCCGCAAGACGCTCCTCACGTACTGGAACACGGTCGCCTTCCAGGCCCTGTACGCCCGCACGTCGGGCTGGGCGCCCAGCGAGGCGGACCCGGCCCCGGCCGAGCGCACCGTCCTGGACCGCTGGCTGCTGTCCGAGCTGCACCAGCTCACGGACGAGGTCACCAAGTCCCTCGAGGCGTACGACACCCAGCGCGCCGGCAAGCTCCTGTCGGCGTTCGTCGACGACCTGTCGAACTGGTACGTGCGCCGCTCGCGCCGCCGCTTCTGGCAGGGCGACAAGGCCGCGCTGCGCACCCTGCACGACGTGGTGGCGACGGTCACGCAGCTGATGGCGCCGCTCACGCCGTTCATCACGGAGCGGGTGTGGCAGGACCTGGTCGTGCCGGTCACCGCGGACGTGCCGGAGTCGGTGCACCTGTCGTCGTGGCCCGAGGCCGACCGGTCGGCGATCGACCCGACCCTGTCGACGCAGATGGACCTGGTCCGCCGCCTCGTGGAGCTGGGCCGCGCCACGCGCGCGGAGTCCGGTGTCAAGACCCGTCAGCCGCTCTCACGCGCGCTGGTCGCCGCCTCCGGCTTCGACGCGCTCTCCCCCGAGCTGCACGCGCAGATCACGGAGGAGCTGAACGTCACGTCCCTGGCCTCGCTCTCGGAGGTCGGCGGCTCGCTGGTCGACACGACGGCCAAGGCGAACTTCCGGGCGCTCGGCAAGCGGTTCGGCAAGCGCGTCCAGGACGTCGCCAAGGCCGTCGCGGGCGCCGACGCCGCCGCGCTGTCCCTGGCGCTGCGCGAGGGCACGGCCACGGTCGAGGTCGACGGCGAGACCGTCAGCCTCGCCCCCGACGAGGTCATCATCACGGAGACCCCGCGCGAGGGCTGGTCGGTGGCCTCCGACTCCGGCGCGACCGTGGCCCTGGACCTGGAGCTCACCGAGGAGCTGCGGCAGGCGGGCCTGGCCCGTGACGCGATCCGCCTGATCCAGGAGGCCCGCAAGAACAGCGGCCTGGACGTGGCGGACCGGATCGCCCTGCGCTGGACCTCCACGGACCCGGCGGTGATCTCGGCCCTGTCCGAGCACTCCGGCCTGATCGCCGACGAGGTCCTGGCGACGGACTTCGCCCAGGGCGAGGCGGACGACACGTACGGGGACCCGTTCACGGACGAGGGCCTGAGCCTGACGTTCCGCCTGCGCAAGGCGTAACACCCGGCACCCCCGAAGGGCCGGTCCCGCCAGAGCTGATCTGGCGGGACCGGCCCTTCGCCGTACGCCCGGCACCGCCGGTTCACAGCGGCCGCGAAAAGGCCCTGGCCCGGATCGCAGAAACGATCCGGGCCAGGGCCTGAATGAACGCCGACGCCTTTTCTCAGGCGCTACAGGGCGCCCCTAGTTGTCGTCCTCGTCGATGAGGAACCCGCGCATCGGCGACGGGGCCTGCTGCATCGGCTGCGGCGCCTGCGGCCGCACCGGTGCCATCGGCTGCGTCATGGCGGGCGACATCTGCTGCTGGCCACCGCCGTACGACGGACCGCCGGCCTGCTGGTTGCCACCCATGCCCTGGTTGCCGCCGTAGGACGGCGCACCCGCACCGGCCGGAGCCATCGAAGGCGCCGGGGACGGCGGCAGGGACGCGGTCGCCGGGGTACGCGGCGGGGCCAGCGAGTCGTCGGCCTGGGTCTCCAGCTGACGCAGCTGCGACTCCAGGTAGGACTTCAGACGCGTGCGGTACTCGCGCTCGAAGCCGCGCAGGTCCTCGACCTTGCGCTCCAGCGTGGCGCGGGCGGACTCCAGGGAGCCCATCGCGACACGGTGCTTCTCCTGCGCGTCCCGCTCCAGGGCGTCGGCCTTGGCACGGGCGTCACGCTCGAGGCCCTCGGCGCGGCTGCGGGCCTCGCCGACGATCTTGTTGGCCTCGGAGCGGGCCTCGGCGATCGCCTGGTCGGCGGTCTGCTGGGCCAGCGAGAGGACACGGGCGGCGCTGTCGCCACCGGGACCCTGACCGGGCTGCGGCATCTGCGGACCACCGTGGCCGCCCATGGGACCGCCCATGGGGCCGCCCAGCTGGCCCTGACCCATCGGGCCCGGACCCTGACCCATCGGACCCTGACCCATCGGGCCCTGGCCCATCGGACCGGGACCCTGCGGGCCGGGTCCCTGCGGACCGTGGCCACTGGGACCGGCCGGAAGCTGCGGGGCACCGCTCGGCAGCTGCGGCGGACCGCCCATGGGGCCGCCCATCTGCTGCGGCGGGCCCGATATGCCGGCGGGCACGGGGGCGCCCGGACCGCGCATGCCCTGCGGGGGACCCTGCTGGTCCTGCGGACCGCCCTGGCCCTCGGGGCCACCGGGGCCGGGGCCCTTGCGCATGCCGCCCTGCTGCTGGTTCTGCGCGGCGGCACGGGTGGCTGCGGCGAGCTTCGCGCGCAGGTCCTCGTTCTCACGAAGGAGACGGGTCAGTTCGGCTTCGACCTCATCGAGGAAGGCATCGACCTCGTCCTCGTCATAGCCTTCTCGGAGGCGGACGGTCGTGAACTGCTTGTTCCGCACGTCCTCGGGGGTCAACGGCATCTCTTCACCTCAACGTTGTCGTCGGCATTCGGCAAGACCGTATCGTTCACAGCCGGCTCACGACGGAGATCAGGATGTAGACGATGATCATCAGTACGAAGAAGGACAGGTCGAGCGCCACGCCCCCGAGACGCAGCGGCGGGATGAACCGCCGCAGAAGCTTGAGCGGTGGATCAGTGACAGTGTAGGTGGCCTCAAGAACGACCACCATCGCCTTGCCGGGTTGCCACGAGCGGGCGAACTGGAAGACATAGTCCATGACCAGCCGGAAGATCAGCACGATGAGGAAACACATCAGCGCGATGTAGACCACATCCAAAACCACGCCCATGTCGGCGGTTCCCTCTCCCCTGTGTCTCGTGCCTCGTGACTAGTACTTGGCTAGTCGTCGAACTAGTACTGCGTCTCAGCTCTGGTTGAAGAACCCGCCCTCTGCGATGCGGGCCTTGTCCTCCGCCGTGACATCGACGTTAGCAGGAGACAACAGGAACACCTTCTGGGTCACCCGCTCAATGCTCCCGTGAAGACCGAAGACGAGACCGGCGGCAAAGTCGACAAGTCGCTTCGCATCGGTGTCGTCCATCTCCGTCAGATTCATGATCACCGGAGTGCCCTCGCGGAAGTGTTCCCCGATGGTACGGGCCTCGTTGTAGGTCCGGGGGTGCAGTGTGGTGATGCGGTACGGCTCCCGCTCGGACACGACCTTGGGCATGATCACCGGTGCGTTCTTCTCCAGGCTCTGACGTTCAGGTGTGATGGATGCCACGGGGGCGATTCGCGCCGGACGTCCGGATTCAGCGGCGAGCGAAGCGGGCTGGCGCACCGGCTCCCGCTGTGCGGGCGGCTGCACCACTCGTACCGATTCGTCCGTTTCTACCGCACGGGAACCATGTGACTGATGCGACGGTTCGTGCCGCCGCCGGTCACGCTCGGGCTCCGGGTCGAGCTCGGGTTCGAAGTCGTCGTCGGGGTCGAACCCCCGGCCGTCGTACCCATCGTCCTCCACGAGGCCGAGGTAGACCGCCATCTTGCGCATCGCGCCGGCCATGCTCTGAGTCCTCCGCTCTGTGGTGGATCGGCTGACGTCAACCAAAGTGCCCGCGATCCACGTGATCTCCCCGCCCATCAGCGAGAATGACCATATTTTCGGCTGTGGTCCGACTTCTTGGCGACGTTACCCGAGCCTGGGTCGGACTCCGAGTACCGCAGTACCGACGCGCACATGTGTCGCTCCGGCCGCCACGGCCTGCTCGAGGTCCGAACTCATCCCTGCCGAGACCATGTTCGCAGCCGGATGGGCCGCGCGCAGGGCAGTCGACAAATCCATGAGGCGCTCGAACGCCGCCTGTTGCCGCCCCGCGTAGGCCCCGGTGAGCGGCGCGACGGTCATCAGTCCGTCGAGCCGCAGCCCCGGAGCCTCGGCCACGCGTGCGGCCAACTCCTCCACCCCACCTGTCCCTACGCCCCCGCGCTCACCCCGGCCGTCGTCGTCCGCGTCGAGCGCGACCTGGATCAGACAGCCCAGCTCGCGCTCGGCCCGCACGGCCTCCTTGGACAGCGCCGTGACGAGCTTCGCCCGGTCCACGGACTGCACCAGATCGGCATAACTCACCACGGAGCGGACCTTGTTGGTCTGCAACTGACCGACGAAGTGCCAGGTGAGCGGCAGGTCCGCGCAGTCCGCCGCCTTGGGCGCGGCATCCTGGTCGCGGTTCTCCGCCACGTGCCGCACACCGAGCTCGGACAGGATCCGGACGTCGCTCGCGGGATAGGTCTTGGTGACCACGATCAGGGTCACGTCCTCGCGCTTGCGGCCGGCCGCGACACACGCGGCGGAGATACGTTCCTCCACCCCAGCCAGGTTCGCGGTGAGTTCTTCCTTACGTCCCTGAAGGTCCGTCATGTCGTATCAGTCCAGCCAGACATAGCCCGCGAGCCGGCCGGTGACCTTGTCGCGTCGGTACGAGAAGTGGTCGTGCGACTCCAGCGTGCACACCGGCGACTGCTCCCGGTCGCGCACCCCGAGCCGCTCCAGTTGCGCGTGCACACCGGCGGTCACATCGACGGCCGGAGTGCCCCAACTGGTCTCGGCGTACGCCGCGGGCTCCACCGCGGCGACCTCGGCCCGCATCTGCTCCGGCACTTCGTAGCAGCGCCCGCAGACCGCGGGCCCGGTGCGGGCCACGATCCGGGCGGGATCCGCGCCGAGCTTCACCATCGCCTGCACGGCGGCGGGCACGACCCCGGCGATCATGCCGGGACGTCCCGCGTGTGCGGCGGCAACGACACCGGCGACCGGGTCCGCAAGGAGCACGGGGGTGCAGTCGGCGGTGAGCACGGCGAGGGGGAGCCGGCGCCGGGTGGTGACGATGGCGTCGACATGCGGAACGTCGGCGTCCGTGGCCCAGGGCCCGTCCACCACCGCGACGTCAGGTCCGTGCACCTGGTTCATCCAGACGACCCGGGTCGGTTCGAGGCCGAGCCCCTCGGCGGCCAGCTCCCGGTTGCGCAGTACGGCCTCGCGGTCGTCGCCGACCGCCCCGCCGAGATTGAGCTCCTCGTACGGAGCGGCGCTCACCCCGCCCCACCGGTCGGTGAAGGCGAAGTGCGCGCCACTCGTAGAGGTCACAGCGTCACGCTGTCCTATCACTGCCGTGAAGTTCCCATCGGGCTCAGGAACGTCACTTCAGGAAGTCCGGGACGTCCAGCTCCTCGGCCTGGCTGTCCGGGTAGGACGGCCGCGGGACGTGGGGCGGGTTGACCGGGGCGACGGGCGTCTCGTTCACCGGCGCGGGCGCCTCGACCGGCTCCGGGGACTTCTGCTCCTCGCGCGGCGTGACGCTGCCGAGGCTGCCGAAGGTCGGCCGCGAGGGCTCGGGGGCCGGCGCCGGACGGGAGGCCGGCGCCTGTTCCTCGCGCTTGGCGGACGACGAGCCGATGACGTTCTCCCGCTTCGCCGGCGGCTGTCCGCCGTCGAAGCCGGCGGCGATGACGGTGACCCGCACCTCGTCGCCCAGCGCATCGTCGATGACGGCGCCGAAGATGATGTTCGCCTCGGGGTGCGCGGCCTCGCTGACCAGTTGCGCGGCCTCGTTGATCTCGAAGAGACCGAGGTCCGAGCCACCGGAGATGGAGAGCAGCACACCGCGGGCACCGTCGATGGACGCCTCCAGGAGCGGCGAGGAGATCGCCATCTCCGCTGCGGCCACCGCGCGGTCGTCGCCGCGGGCCGAGCCGATGCCCATGAGGGCCGAACCGGCCTCGGACATCACGGACTTGACGTCGGCGAAGTCGAGGTTGATCAGGCCGGGCGTGGTGATGAGGTCGGTGATGCCCTGGACACCGGAGAGCAGGACCTGGTCCGCCGACTTGAAGGCGTCGAGGACCGAGACCTGGCGGTCCGAGATGGACAGGAGCCGGTCGTTCGGGATGACGATGAGGGTGTCGACCTCTTCGCGGAGCTCGGCGATGCCGTCCTCCGCCTGATTGGCCCGGCGACGCCCCTCGAAGGTGAACGGCCGCGTGACCACGCCGATCGTCAGGGCGCCCAGCGAGCGGGCGATGTTGGCCACGACGGGTGCGCCGCCGGTGCCGGTGCCGCCGCCTTCACCGGCGGTGACGAAGACCATGTCGGCCCCCTTGAGGACCTCCTCGATCTCCTCGCGGTGGTCCTCGGCCGCCTTGCGCCCGACTGCCGGATTGGCTCCGGCGCCGAGGCCGCGGGTGAGTTCACGGCCGACGTCGAGCTTGACGTCCGCGTCGCTCATCAACAGGGCTTGCGCGTCGGTGTTGATGGCGATGAACTCGACGCCCTTGAGACCGACCTCGATCATCCGGTTGATGGCATTGACACCACCGCCGCCGACACCGATGACTTTGATGACTGCGAGGTAGTTCTGCGGTGCTGCCACGTCGAAGGCCTCTCGCCTCGAGTTACGTGTCGCCGCCTCGCGTTCTACCGATGCGACGACTGATGTCGAATGGGGACGGTCCGGACTACTAGTCGACTGCCGACCCGAACCCTAACGCTGAAGTTTAGGGTTACCAGTGTGTCTGTTCCCTGGACTCTTCCGAACCTGACACTAAGTCGACAAGTGGCGCCCGTTCAACGAACACGCCGAACCTCCCGTTTTTCTTTTCACCCTATGTGATCAGCCGTAGCGCTGCCCAACCAGGGTGCTGGCCTGCGCTGATGTGCGTCAACTCCCTGATGACGCAGGCGCGGTGGGGACACTCACGTCGAAGTGCCGGGCCTTGGGGGCGGCTTTCATGAGGGCACCGAGTACACGCGCCTTCGTATCCCCCTTCTCGGCACTTCCCCATACGACCGCGCGCCCGCCGGTGAGCTCCAGCGAGATGTCGTCGTACGAACGGACCTTGACGGCACGGGTGTCGCGCGCGACCGCCTTCGGGAGCCGGCCCGCCACCCGGACCGCTTCACGCACCAGCCGGTCCGGCCCGAAGCGTCGCAGACTCGCCGCCGCGCCCGTCCGATCCGGCGTCAATTCCAGCCGGGGAACGCCCTTCAAGGGCTTGTCGACCGTCGCGAAACGAACGCCTTCGCGGTCCACTTCGACGAACTTGCCCGCATTTCCGCTGTCTTCGACAATCAGAACCGGCTTGCGTTCCGCCACTTTCAGCCCGATTCCGTGCGGCCAGGAACGCACGACGTCGACCGAGTCGATTCGCGGCAATGTGCGGCGCAGTCGGTCCTCAATGGCGTCCGTGTCGACGGAGATCAGCGGAGCGCCGACCGGTACCGCCGCGGCCTCGCGCAGCTCCGCCGGCGTGAGGACGTCCGTCCCCGCGGTCGTGACGCGCTCGACGCGCAGCCACTGCGATCCGTACAGGAGCCAGGTGCCGCCCGCCCCGATCAGGACGAGCAGCACTCCGGTCACGACAAGGGCCCGGACGCTCGGCCTCCGCAGCCGGCGGAGAGGAGGGGGCGGGCCGGATTCGGACGCCTCGGCTTCGTCTCGTTCGCCGCGGTCCGCGGTGGTCGGTCCGGCCACGCTCCCCTGCCTTCGTGTCGTACGCGCCTAGCGGCGTGAGTTGATCGCCTCGTACACCATCCCGACGAGCAGGTCGTCGGCGTCCCGGCGGCCGAACTCGGAGGCGGCGCGGGACATCTCGTACAGCCGGTGCGGGTCGGCGAGCACGGGCAGGACGTTGCCCTGGACCCACTCGGGGGTCAGCTCCGCGTCGTCGACCAGCAGGCCGCCGCCGGCCTTGACCACCGGCTGGGCGTTGAGCCGCTGTTCGCCGTTGCCGATGGGCAGCGGGACGTAGGCGGCCGGGAGCCCGACGGCGGAGAGTTCGGCGACGGTCATCGCGCCCGCGCGGCAGAGCATCATGTCGGCCGCGGCGTACGCGAGGTCCATCCGGTCCACGTACGGTACCGGGATGTACGGGGGCATTCCCGGCATCTGCTGAACCTGCGGCAGTTCGTTCTTCGGGCCGACCACGTGCAGGATCTGGATGCCGGACTGCTGGAGCAGCGGCGCGACGCGCGTGACGACCTCGTTCAGGTGGCGGGCGCCCTGCGAGCCGCCGGAGACCAGCAGCGTCGGCAGGTTCGGGTCCAGGCCGAACGCGGCGCGGGCCTCGGGGCGCACCGCGGCCCGGTCCAGCATGGCGATGGTGCGGCGCAGCGGGATGCCGATGTAGCGGGCGTCCCGCAACTTGCTGTCCGGGGTGGAGACGGCGACCCCGGCCGCGTACCGCGAACCGATCTTGTTGGCGAGGCCCGGTCGGGCGTTCGCCTCGTGCACGACGATCGGCACGCCGAGGCGCTTGGCGGCCAAGTAGCCGGGCAGGGCGACATATCCGCCGAAGCCGACGACGGCGTCCGCCTTCGTGCGCTCCAGGATCTGCTCGGCGGCCTTGATGGTGCCGCGCAGCCGTCCCGGCACGGTGATCAGTTCAGGGGTGGGCTTGCGCGGCAGCGGTACGGCGGGGATCAGCGCCAGGTCGTAGCCGCGCTCCGGGACGAGACGGGTCTCCAGGCCGCGCTCCGTGCCGAGCGCCGTGATCCCCACGGTCGGGTCCTGCCTGCGCAGGGCGTCCGCGAGGGCGAGCGCCGGCTCGATGTGGCCGGCGGTCCCCCCACCGGCGAGTACGACATGCACCGAAATTCACCGCTCTCCGGACGTACGCGCCGTGGCGCGCCGTCGCATCGTGTTCCATCTCATCCGTGGCTGCCGCATGGCGAGGGCCGCCCGAGCCGCCGGTTCGTCCCGCGCGAACGCGATCAGAAGTCCCACGGCGAACATGGTCGGCAGCAGCGCCGACCCCCCGTACGAGAACAGCGGGAGCGGAACTCCGGCGATCGGCAGCAGGCCGAGCACCGCGCCGATGTTGACCACGGCCTGCGCCGTGATCCACGTCGTCACCCCTCCCGCGGCGTATCGAACGAAGGGGTCCTCCGTGCGTCCGGCCACGCGGATACCCGCATAGCCTAGAGCCGCGAACAGGGCGAGCACCGACAGCGTCCCCGCCAGGCCCAGTTCCTCACCGGTGATGGCAAAGATGAAGTCGGTGTGCGCTTCGGGAAGTTGACCCCATTTTTCCACACTCGCGCCCAGGCCGGAACCGAAGAATCCGCCGGACGCGAGGGCGTAGATCCCGTGCAGCCCCTGCCAGCACATGTCGTCGGGTCCCGCGTCGGCGCGGCCCAGGCACGCGAGCCGCGCCATCCGGTTCGGGCTGGTCTTGATGAGCATGACGCCGATCGCGCCGGCCACGGACAGCACGCCCACGAACAGCCGTGTGGGGGCGCCGGCCAGCCACAACAGGCCGAAGAGGATGGCGGTCAGCAGGATCGCCGTGCCCATGTCGCCGCCGAGCATGATCAGGCCGAGCAGCAGGAAGGCCATCGGGACCAGCGGCACCAGCATGTGCTTCCACTGGGTCAGCAGCCGCTTGTCGTGCTTGCGCGCCAGCAGGTCGGCGCCCCACAGGATCAGCGCCAGCTTCCCGAACTCACTGGGCTGCAGCATGAACGGGCCGCCGAGCGAGATCCAGTTCTGGTTGCCGTTGATCGACACTCCTATCCCCGGCACCTGGACGAGGACCATCAGAAAGACGCTGACGGCGAGGATCGGGTACGCGAGCGCGCGGTGCAGCTTCACCGGCATCCGCATCGCGAGCACGAGCAGGATCGAGCCGATGACGGCCGCGACGAACTGCTTGCGGAAGAAGTACGAGCTGGAGAGCCCCATCTGCAGGGCCGTGATCATCGAGGCCGAGTACACCATCACCAGGCCGAGGCCCGTGATGAGCAGGGCGGACCCGAGGATCAGGTAGTACGCGGTGAGCGGCCGGTCCCAGGCACGGCGGGCCTGCGTGTACAGGCGGCGTACGGGATTGGCGCGCGCCCGGTAGACACGGCTGGTCTTTCTCGGCGGGGCCGAGGGGCGTTTGGTGGTGCGGGCGCTGCTACCGGCCATTGCCGCTCCCCCACGGTGAGCCGTACGGCTGTACCTGCTGCGCTGCCACGTTCCCCTCCCGAGGGTGCCCGGCGTCACCGGGCACCCGGGGGTCCCGTCAGACGCTGGTGGCGCCGAGTTCGCGGACCGCTTCCGCGAACGCCTCGCCACGCTTGTTGTAGTTGGTGAACATGTCCATCGACGCGCAGGCCGGGGCCATCAGCACGGTGTCCCCCGGGCGGGCGAGCCGCGCCGCCTCCTGGACCGCCGCCGACATCGCCCCAGTGTCGGTCCGGTCGAGGTCGACCACCGGTACTTCGGGGGCGTGTCGCTCCAGGGCTTCCCGGATCAGGGCCCGGTCGGCACCGATCAGGACGACACCGCGCAGCCGCCCGGCGGCACCGGCGACCAGCTCGTCGAAGGTCGCTCCCTTCGCGAGACCGCCCGCGATCCACACGATCGACTCGTACGACGCCAACGAGGCCTGCGCGGCGTGGGTGTTGGTGGCCTTGGAGTCGTCGACGTACGCGACCTCGTCGACATCGGCGACGTGCGCGATGCGGTGCGCGTCGGGAGTGAAGGCGCGCAGTCCGTCGCGTACGGCGGCCGGCTCGACGCCGAAGGCGCGGGCGAGGGCGGCCGCCGCGAGGGCGTTGGCGATGTTGTGCGGGGCCGACGGGGTGACGTCGGAGATCTCGGCGAGCTCCTGGGCGCTCTTCTGCCGGTCCTCGACGAAGGCCCGGTCGACCAGGATGCCCTCGACGACGCCGAGTTCGGAGGGGCCGGGCGTGCCCAGCGTGAAGCCGATGGCGCGGCAGCCCTCCTCGACGTCGGCCTCGCGGACCAGGTCCTCGGTGGCCTTGTCGGCGACGTTGTAGACGCAGGCGACCTGATTGCCTTCGTAGATACGGCCCTTGTCGGCGGCGTACGCCTCCATGGAGCCGTGCCAGTCGAGGTGGTCGGGCGCCAGGTTGAGGACGGCCCCCGAATGGGCGCGCAGCGAGGGCGCCCAGTGCAGCTGGTACGAGGACAGCTCCACGGCGAAGACGTCGTACGCGTCGTCGCCTTCGAGGACGACGTCGACGATGGGCGTGCCGATGTTGCCGACGGCGGCCGTGCGCAGGCCCGCCGCCGTCAGGATCGACGCGAGCATCTGGGTCGTGGTGGTCTTGCCGTTGGTGCCGGTGACGGCGAGCCAGGGTGCGGCGTCGGGGCCGCGCAGCCGCCAGGCGATCTCCACGTCGCCGACCACGTCGACGCCCGCCTCGGCGGCCGCCGCGAACAGGGGCGAGGAGGGCTTCCAGCCCGGCGAGGTGACGACCAGCTCGGTGCCCTCGGGCAGCGTGGCCGCGTCCCCGAGGCGTGCGGAAATGCCCTCTTCTTCAAGAAGGGCGGCCTTTTCGCGGTGGGCGGGGCCGTCGCCGCCGTCCACGACGGTGACCGACGCGCCGAGGCCGGCCAGGGCGCGGGCGGCGCTGAGGCCGCTCACGCCGAGACCGGCGACGGTGATGCTCATCCCCTGCCAGGAACCCTGACCAGATGTCACTTCTTGGCTGCCCATCCTGCGTAGAAGAGGCCGAGTCCGACGATCACGCACATGCCCTGGATGATCCAGAAGCGGACCACGACAAGGACTTCGGACCACCCCTTGAGTTCGAAGTGGTGCTGCAGTGGCGCCATGCGGAAGACGCGCTTGCCGGTCATCTTGAAGGAGCCGACCTGGATGACCACGGACATCGTGATCATCACGAACAGGCCGCCGAGCAGGGCGAGGAGCAGCTCGGTGCGCGAGCAGATCGCGAGACCGGCGAGGGCGCCGCCGAGGGCCAGCGAACCCGTGTCACCCATGAAGATCTTGGCGGGCGAGGTGTTCCACCACAGGAAGCCGAAGCAGGCGCCCATCAAGGCCGATGCGACGACCGCGAGGTCAAGTGGGTCTCTGACCTCGAAACAGGCCGCCGGGTTGGTGAGGGTCTGCGCGTTGGCGCAGGACTCCTGGAACTGCCAGACACCGATGAAGGTGTACGCGCCGAAGACCATCACGGAGGCGCCGGTGGCGAGGCCGTCGAGGCCGTCCGTCAGGTTCACGCCGTTCGACATCGCGAGGATCATGAACAGCGCCCAGACCACGAAGAGCACCGGGCCGATCGTCCAGCCGAAGTCCTCCACGAAGGAGAGCCGGGTGGACGCCGGGGTCTGTCCGCGGGCGTCGGCGAACTGCAGGGACAGCACCGCGAAGGCGATACCGACGATGAGCTGGCCGGCCATCTTCGCCTTGGCGCGCAGACCGAGCGAGCGCCGCTTGACGATCTTGATGTAGTCGTCGAGGAAGCCGACCAGGCCCATGCCGGCCATCAGACCGAGGACGAGCAGACCCGACAGGGTCGGGGCCGCGCCGGTGATCAGCTTGCTCAGGAAGTACGCGATGAGGGTCGCCAGGATGAAGGCGATACCACCCATGGTCGGCGTACCGCGCTTGCTGTGGTGCTCGCGCGGGCCGTCGTCACGGATGTACTGGCCGTAGCCCTTGCGCGCAAGGAGCTTGATGAGCAGGGGCGTTCCGACCAGGGTCAGGAACAGGCCGATGACTCCCGCGAAGAGGATCTGCTTCATCATCGGGCATCGACCCCGCCCTCGAAGCCCTCAAGCAGCGCCTGTGCCACGCTCTCCAGGCCCACCGACCTGGAGGCCTTCACGAGCACGACGTCACCCGGGCGCAGCTGGCTGCGCAACAGGTCGACCGCCGCCTGTGCGTCGGACACGTGCACCGACTCCTCACCCCACGAACCCTCGTTATAGGCGCCCAGTTGCAACCAGGACGCTTCCCTGCCCCCGACTGCCACGAGCTTGCTGACGTTGAGCCGGACGGCGAGCCGTCCGACCGCGTCGTGTTCGGCCAGCGCCTCGTCGCCGAGCTCGGCCATGTGCCCGAGCACCGCCCACGTACGCCGTCCCTTGCCCATGGCCACGAGCGCGCGCAGGGCCGCTCGCATGGACTCCGGGTTCGCGTTGTAGGCGTCGTTGACGATCGTGACGCCGTCCGAACGCTCGGTGACCTCCATCCGCCAGCGGGACAGGGTGCCCGCCTCGGAGAGCGCGAGCGCGATCTCCTCCACGGACATGCCAAGGTCATGGGCGACGGCGGCCGCGGCGAGCGCGTTCGACACGTGGTGCTCACCGTACAGGCGCAAGGTCACTTCGCTGCACCCGGAGGGTGTGTGAAGGCTGAAGGAGGGCTGTCCGTTCTCCGTGAGCCGGACATTCTCGGCACGTACGTCGGCTTCCGCGGCCTCTCCGAAGAGCAGCACCTTCGCCTTCGTGCGCGACGCCATGGCCCGTACGAGCGGATCGTCCGCGTTCAGGATCGCGGTGCCGTCGGCGGGGAGGGACTCGACCAGCTCGCCCTTCGCTTCCGCGATCTGCTCGCGGCCGCCGAACTCGCCGATGTGCGCGGTTCCCACATTGAGGACGACGCCGACCTTCGGGGGCGTCAGGCCCGTCAGGTACCGGATGTGGCCCTTGCCGCGGGCGCCCATCTCCAGGACGAGGAACCTGGTCTCGTCGGTGGCGGACAGGGCCGTCAGCGGCAGGCCGATCTCGTTGTTGAACGAGCCGGGGGTGAAGACCGTGGGCGCCTTGCGCCGGAGCACCTGCGCGATGAGGTCCTTGGTGCTGGTCTTGCCCGCCGAGCCGGTCAGACCGACCAGCGTGGCGCCGAGCCGCTCGACGACGTGCCGGGCGAGCGCGCCGAGCGCACTCCGGACGTCCTCGACGACGATGGCGGGCACGCCGACGGGGCGCGCGGCCAGCACGGCGACGGCGCCCGCGGCGATCACGTCCGCGGCGTAGTCGTGGCCGTCCACGCGCTCGCCCGCGAACGCGGCGAACAGGCTGCCGGATTCGACCTTGCGCGAGTCGATGACGACAGGCCCGGTGACCCGGGCCTGTGGATCCGGTATGTCGTACGTCTGCCCGCCGACGACTGAGGCGATCTCGGCGAGGGAGAGGGCGATCACAACTTCATCCCTGGGTTTGCTCGATGGCTTCGCGAAGCACCAGGCGGTCGTCGAAGGGACGCACCACCCCGGCGATGTCCTGGCCCTGCTCGTGTCCCTTGCCGGCGACGAGCACCGTGTCGCCGGGCTCGGCCCGGGCGACGGCGGCGGCGATGGCGGCGGCCCGGTCCTCGAAGACGGCGACGTCACCGCGCTCGTGCGCCGGCACGTCGGCGGCGCCCGCGAGCATCGTGGCGAGGATCGCGAGGGGGTCCTCGGAGCGGGGGTTGTCGGAGGTGAGGATGGCCGTGTCGGCGAACCGCGCGGCCGCGGCGCCCATCGGCATCCGCTTGGTCCTGTCCCGGTCGCCGCCGCAGCCGAGCACGATGTGCAGCTTGTTCTCGGTGACCTTGCGCAGCGCCTTGAGGACGGACTCGACGGCGTCGGTCTTGTGCGCGTAGTCGACGACGGCGAGGTACTTCTGGCCCGCGTCCACGCGCTCCAGGCGGCCCGGCACGCCGGGGACGGCGGCGACGCCGTCGGCGGCGGTCTGCGGGTCGATCCCGGCGACGGCGAGGGTGACGATCGCGGCGAGGGTGTTGGCGACGTTGAAGGGGCCCGGCAGGGGCGCCTTGGCGGTGATCCGCTCGCCCTTGGGGCCGACGACGGTCAACGTCGAGCCCAGCGGGCCGACTTCGACGTCCTCGGCGCGCCAGTCGGCGTCGGGGTGCCCCTCGGCGGAGAAGGTGACGACGGGGACCTCGGACTCGTCGATGAGCCGGCGCCCGTACTCGTCGTCGTAGTTCACGACGCCCTGTTTGCTGCGTGCGCGCGTGAACAGCTGTGCCTTCGCCCGGAAGTAGTCCTCCATGTCGGAGTGGAACTCCATGTGCTCCGGGCTGAGGTTGTTGAAGACGGCGACGTCGAAGACGCAGCCGTCGACCCGGCCGAGCACGAGGGCGTGGCTGGAGACCTCCAT
The DNA here is from genome assembly GCF_053891275.1 of Streptomyces sp. YJ-C3. Classification (NCBI taxonomy): domain Bacteria; kingdom Bacillati; phylum Actinomycetota; class Actinomycetes; order Kitasatosporales; family Streptomycetaceae; genus Streptomyces; species Streptomyces sp. YJ-C3. The sequence goes on from NZ_CM132685.1 coordinate 6,888,827, forward strand.
GGCGACGGCCTCGACGCCGCGCTCGCGCATGACCGCGAACAGGGCCTGGAGGTCGGTGGCTTCGGGGGTGGTGCGCTCGGACTTGATCCGCTCGTCGCCGATGCGCATCTCGACCGTGCCGATCAGGCCGGTGCTGCGGACCTCTTTGAGGCCGCCCTCGACGAGGTACGCGGTCGTCGTCTTGCCCGACGTGCCGGTGATGCCGAGCTGCAGGAGGTCCTTGCCCGGGTGGCCGTAGATGGTGGCGGCCAGCTCGCCCATGCGGCTGCGCGGGTTCTCCACGACGAGCGGCACGAGCCCGGCGTCGTGGACGCGTGCGGCGCCGGCCGGGTCGGTGAGGGCGGCGACCGCGCCGAGGGTCGCGGCCTGCGCGGCGAAGTCGGCGCCGTGCGCGCGGGCGCCGGGCAGCGCCGCGTACAGGTCGCCGGGGCGCACCGCACGGGAGTCGTGGGTGATGCCGGTGACCCCGAGATCGGTGGCGCCGGGCGCGGGGACACCCAACTGATCGGCCAGTTCCGCGAGGGGGGTGGCGGAGACCTCGACCGGTCGCGGCGGCCCGGGATATGTCACGGGTGCGCCCTTCTGGGTGGTTTGGGACTGATCAGCGTGTGGCACGGCGGTGAGCGTACCGGGCGCACCCCCCGCTGAGCGAAGCGAGGGGCGTGGCGTCCGGTGGTTCCCGGAATCCGAGGTGATGGTTGTCACGGGCTCTTCAGGGTGTCTTCACTGTGAGTGATCATGGTTACGACGTGTCCCGGCCGTCATGGCTGAAACGCGACGGGCAGCCGTGCGGACTTGGCGCCGGTGGGCGGCACTTGAAGGGTCTTCAGGGCGAACTCCATGACCTGCTTGTAGATGGGGCCGCAGATCTGGCCGCCGAAGTAGCTCCCCTTCGTCGCGTTCTGGATGGCGCAGTAGACGGTGACGCGGGGCTTGTCGGCGGGCGCGAACCCGGCGAACGACGACGTGTACCCCTTGTAGCGGCCGGTGGCCGGATCCACGCGGTTGGCCGTACCCGTCTTACCGGCGACGCGGTAGCCGGGGATCCGGGCCTTCGTACCGGTGCCTTCCTCGTCGTCGACCACGGACTCCAGCATCTGGGCGACCGTCCTGGCCGTCTTCTCGCTGACGACGCGGGTCTCCTTGGGCTTGGGCGCGGGCGTGAACCGGCCGTCAGGGCCCTTCGCGCCGCGCACCAGGGTCGGTTCGACCCGGACGCCGCCGTTGGCGATGGTCGAGTACACGGAGGCCGCCTGCATGGCGTTGATCGAGAAGCCCTGCCCGAACGGGATCGTGTACTGCTGCGACGTCGACCACTTGTCCGCCGCCGCGAGGATGCCGGAGGTCTCGCCGGGGAAGCCGAGACCGCTCTGCCGCCCGATGCCGAACTTGCGCAGGTACGAGTAGAGGGTCTCGTTGGCCTTCGGCTGCGTCGCGCCGAGCTGGCCGGTGGCGAGGATCGTGCCGATGTTGCTGGACTTGGCGAGCACGCCGTTGAGCGTGAGGTGCCAGGTCGGGTGGTCGACGTCGTCCTGGAAGAGGCGGTCGCCCCGGTGCAGCCGGTTGGGGACGGTGACGTGCGTCAGCGGCGTGGCCGCGTTCTCCTCCAGGACCGCCGCCATCGACATGACCTTGGCGGTGGAGCCGGGCTCGTACGCGTCCTGGAGCGCGGCGTTGCCCAGGGCCGCCGAGTTGGCCTGCGACAGGTCGTTGGGGTCGAAGCCGGGCGCGTTGGCCATGGCCAGGACCTCGCCGGTCCGCGTGTCCTGCACTATCACGTAGCCGCGGTCGGCCCCGGATTTCTTGACCTGCTCGGCGATCGCGTTCTGCGCGGCCCACTGGATGTCGCGGTCGATGGTCAGCTCCACGTCGGAGCCGGCCACCGCGGGCTGCTCGGTGCTGCCGGCGGTCGGCACCTGTCGGCCGCCGGACTGGGCGTACCGGATCTTGCCGTTCTTGCCGGCGAGCTCCTTGTCGAGCTGCTGCTCGACACCGCCGCCGCCCTTGCCGTCGGCGTTGACCCAGCCCAGTATCCCGGCGGCCAGGTCCCCGTTCGGGTACACGCGCTTGCTGCTGGGGTCGGCGAGGACCCCGGACAGCACGCTCGCCTCGTGGCCCTCGGCGTTCGCCTTGTCGTTCAGCGTCGACCTGAGGTCCTTGATCTGCTTCCAGACCTGCGGCGTCTGCCGCGTGGCGAGCCGCACGTACCGCGTCTTCTTGGTCTTGAGCTTCTTGGCCAGGGTGTCCGCGTCGACCCCGATGATCGGCGACAGGAGCGCCGCCGCCTGCTCGGGCGCGTCCTTGACCTGGGTCGCCTTCTCGGTGAACAGCGTCGGGTCCGCGGTGATGTCGTACGCGTCCACGCTCGCCGCCAGCGCGACACCGCTGCGGTCGGTGATGCCGCCGCGCTCGGCGGCGATGGTGTGGCTGACGTAGCGGTTCAGCTCGGCCTTGGCGGCGTACGCGCTCGCGTCGACACCCTGCACCTGGAGGAGACGGACGACGAAGACCATGAGGACGAGCGTGAGGCCCAGACTCACCATCCGCAGGCGGGGCCGTGGGCTGCCCAGGCGCAGTGGGGTGGCGGTTCTGGCAGATGCGGGGCGCGGGCGCCGTGCGGCGGAGCGCGCGCCGGGGCCGGGGCGCCGCTGCGCACCGGGGCGGGCCGTCCGGGCGGGACGCGCGGGGCCTGGCACGCGGCGGCGCGGGGGTTCCCTGTCGGTCATGGCGTCACCTGCCGGAGTTCGAAGGAACGGGGGCCGCGGGCTGCGTCGAGGTGTCCGGCTGCGCGGGCGGCTCGGCGGAGGGCGTCGTGCCGGGCGTCGCCTGCGTGGTCGGCGACGGCGACCCGCTCGGGGTCGTGTGGACCATCTCGGGCGGCCGGGGCGCCTGCGGCCGCACCGGCGAGGGCAGCGCCGCCGGGCTGGGCGCCCCGCGGACGGTGCCGTCGGGGGTGAGGAACGCGGGGTCGCCGCCCGGGACCATGCCGAGTTCGCGGGCGCGGCGCTGGAGGGCGTCGGGCGCCGAGTAGGAGTCGACGTCGCGCTGGAGCTGCTGTTCGTCGTCGGTCAGCTCGGTGGTCTGCTTCTTGAGCCGGCTGAGCTTGAACGATCCTTCGTTGAGCGAGGAGTTCAGCAGCAGCAGGGTGATGAGCCCGCCGCCGAGCAGCAGTACGACGAGGAGGACGAACGGGGTCCGGGCGGCCTGGGCGCCGCCGGACGGGGCGACCGGGAACAGCCGCGCCCATCGGGCGGCTCTCCCGCGTGGTTCACCTTGGGGGCCTCGGGCGCCCTGGGCGCCCTTGGATCCTTTCGAGCCGCTCTTGGCGGTCATGACCACCTCTCCACGCGCGCGTGCCTCACTCGGCGACCTCCTCGCGGATGCGCTGTGCACCCCGCAGCCGTGCCGGGGCGGCCCGGCGGTTCTCGGCGACCTCTTCCTCCGTGGGAAGTTCGGCGCCGCGGGTGAGCAGCTTGAGCCGGGGCTGGTAGCGCTCGGGGACCACGGGCAGGCCGGGCGGCGCCGTGGTGGCGGCGCCGGCCGAGAACACCTGCTTGACCAGCCGGTCCTCGAGCGAGTGGTACGACAGAACGGCCATCCGGCCCCCGACCGCGAGCGCCCGCACGGCGGCCGGGACCGCCCGCTCCAGGACGCTCAGCTCGCCGTTGACCTCGATGCGCAGCGCCTGGAAGGTGCGCTTGGCCGGGTTGCCGCCGGTGCGCTTGGCGGCCTGCGGCAGGGAGTCGCGGATCAGCTCGACGAGCCGCGCGCTGTTGCTGAACGGCTCCTTCTCGCGCTCGCGCACGACGGCCGAGACGATGCGCTTGGCCTGCTTCTCCTCGCCGTACTGGCGCAGGATCCGCACCAGTTCGCCCGGCGGGTACGTGTTGAGGACCTCGGCGGCGCTCATCCCGGTCGTCTGGTCCATGCGCATGTCGAGCGGCGCGTCCTGCGCGTAGGCGAAGCCGCGGTCGGCCTCGTCGAGCTGCATGGAGGAGACGCCGAGGTCGAACAGGACGCCCTGGACGCGCGGGATGTCCAATCGGTCGAGGACGTCGGGCAGTTCGTCGTAGACGGCGTGCACGAGGGTGGCCCGGTCGCCGAAGGGGGCGAGACGCTCGCCGGACAGCCGCAGCGCTTCCTTGTCGCGGTCGAGGGCGACCAGGCGGCACGAGGGGAACGTGGAGAGCAGGGCCTCGCTGTGTCCGCCGAGGCCGAGCGTGCAGTCGACGACGACCGCTCCCGGCTGCGCGAGCGCCGGAGCCAACATGTCCAAGCAGCGCTGGAGCATGACCGGGACGTGTCGCTGACTCAAGAGGCCCTCTCAGGTCCGGCGGGCGGGTCGTACGCACTGCCGGGTCCCCGCCCGCTCATGAAGGGGATGGTGGTCCGTCGGCGCCGGGGAAGTGACGCCGGCCGACCGGAGCGGGAGGAGGCCGAGCCGTACGTACGCGCCGCGCACGCGGGGAGCGTCCGGCAGCGCCGGGATCTCCGTGATGCTTCGTTTAATGGGGTTCGGCGTCACTTTAGTCCACGGTGCCCCTTGGTCAATCAACCGGCCTGCGCGTCGCGGGACGCTTCCGCCCGAAGCCGCATATCCGGCTAATTCACTCGTTCGGTCGCGGCCCTCCCACCCCTGTGGGTTAGCTCACAACAAGGCGTGATGACGTTCTTTGTCCCCCCTCACAGCAGGCCGGAGACGTCTGCGGCCACTACCGTCGTCCCTATGACGACTTCCGCATCCCTCCCCTCCGAGAACGCCATATCCGCCGACGGCACCGTGACCGACCGTCTCGTCGAGGCCAACGCGCGCTACGCCGCCGCGTTCACCGACCCGGGGATGGACGCGCGCCCGGTGCTGCAGGTCGCCGTCGTCGCGTGCATGGACGCCCGTCTCGACCTGCACGCCGCGCTCGGCCTGGAGCTCGGCGACTGCCACACCATCCGCAACGCCGGCGGTGTCGTCACCGACGACGTGATCCGCTCGCTCACCATCAGCCAGCGGGCGCTCGGCACCCGCAGCGTGGTCCTCATCCACCACAGCGGCTGCGGCCTGGAAGGGCTGAGCGAGGAGTTCCGGCACGAGCTGGAGCTGGAGGTCGGCCAGCGCCCGACGTGGGCCGTCGAGGGATTCCGGGATGTCGACCAGGACGTACGGCAGTCCATTCAGAAGGTGCGCACCTCTCCCTTCCTGCTGCACACCGATGACGTACGCGGCTTTGTCTTCGACGTGAAGACCGGTCAGCTGCGCGAGATCACCCCGGCATAGGGACAGCACCCGCCGGTCGTCCCCTCAAAAGGTTGTAAGCCCCGACATATCGCGGCCAGTTATCCACAGGCGAGTGACACGAACCGGTAACGGCAACAAGAATGCGTGTGTGACACCCCGCGCGAGCGACGGAACTCTTCGCGCGTGGTGTCCGTATTTCGGGGTGGGCCGGTCCGCATCGCAGAGCGACGGCCCGGGAAAGTACGGGCCGAGGAGGGCCGGGTGACGACCTATGACGATCGAGCGAGCCTCACTGATCTGACCACCACCGCGGAGCGTGTCCGCAGGTCGGTGGAGGGTGTGATCGAGGGCAAGCCGGAGGTCGTACGGCTTTCGCTGACCGTGCTGCTCGCCGAGGGGCACCTGCTCATCGAGGATGTCCCGGGCGTCGGCAAGACGATGCTCGCCAAGGCACTGGCGCGGTCCATCGACTGCTCGGTGCGCCGCATCCAGTTCACGCCGGACCTGCTGCCGTCGGACATCACCGGTGTGTCCATCTGGGACCAGCAGCGTCAGGACTTCGAGTTCAAGCCGGGCGCGATCTTCGCGCAGATCGTGATCGGCGACGAGATCAACCGCGCCTCGCCGAAGACGCAGTCCGCGCTCCTCGAGTCCATGGAGGAGCGCCAGGTCACCATTGACGGCAAGACCTACGAACTTCCGAGCCCCTTCATGGTGGTGGCCACGCAGAACCCGGTCGAGATGGAGGGCACGTACCCCCTGCCCGAGGCCCAGCGCGACCGGTTCATGGCCCGCGTCTCCATCGGCTACCCGAGCCCGGACGCCGAGCTGCAGATGCTGGACGTCCACGGTGGCGTCTCGCCCCTGGACGACCTGCAGCCGGTGGCGCACGCGCACGACATCGTGAAGCTGGTCGACGCGGTGCGCACGGTCCATGTCGCCGATGCCGTACGGCGCTACGCGGTGGACCTGGTCGCCGCCACGCGCACGCACCCGGACCTCAGACTCGGCGCGTCGCCGCGGGCGACGCTGCACCTGCTGCGGGCGGCCAAGGCCTCGGCGGCGCTCAGCGGCCGTGAGTACGCGCTGCCGGACGACGTCCAGGCGCTGGCCGTCGCGGTGCTGGCCCACCGTCTGCTGCCCACCGCGCAGGCCCAGTTGAACCGGCGCACGGCCGAGCAGGTCGTCCTCGACATCCTGCAGCGCACCCCGGTGCCCGCCACCGACACGCGCGCGCCCCAGGGCTACACCCAGGCTCCTCCGATGTACGGCCAGCAGCCCCCCGGCACCCGGAGGCTCTGATGGCGGCCGGGGGGTACTACGCGGCGGATCCCGGGGGCGGCTTCACGGACGGCGACGGCGCGGCGGACGACAAGGGCGACAAGAGCGGTCTGCGCACCGCGCTCGCCGGGCTGACCACGCGCGGGCGCTCCTTCCTGGCGGCCGGTGTCGCCGCGACGGTCTGCGCGTTCGTCCTGGGACAGGGCGATCTGCTCCGCGTCGGCATGCTGCTCGCCGCGCTCCCTCTGGTCTGCGCGGGCGTCCTGTACCGCACCCGCTACCGGGTCGCGGGCAGTCGCCGCCTCTCCCCCGCGCGCGTGCCCGCCGGTTCGGAGGCGCGCGTGCATCTGCGGATGGACAACATCTCGCGGCTGCCCACGGGCCTGCTGATGCTCCAGGACCGGGTGCCGTACGTGCTCGGGCCGCGGCCCCGCTTCGTCCTCGACCGCGTCGAGGCGGGCGGCCGCCGCGAGGTGTCCTATCGGGTCCGCTCGGACCTGCGCGGCCGCTATCCGCTCGGGCCGCTGCAACTGCGCCTGACGGACCCGTTCGGCATGTGCGAACTGACCCGTTCCTTCTCCACGTACGACACCCTGACGGTGATCCCGCGCGTGGAGCCGCTGCCGCCGGTACGGCTCTCCGGCGAGGCCAAGGGACACGGCGAGGGACGGCAGCGCTCGCTCGCGCTGGCCGGCGAGGACGACGTGATCCCGCGTGGGTACCGCTACGGCGACGATCTGCGCCGCGTCCACTGGCGGTCGACCGCGCGGTACGGTGAACTGATGGTGCGGCGCGAGGAGCAGCCGCAGCGGGCCCGTTGCACGGTGCTGCTCGACACGCGCGGTCCGGCCTTCCAGGGCGCGGGCCCGGAGTCGGCCTTCGAATGGGCGGTGTCGGGGGCGGCCTCCGCCCTGGTGCACATGCTCGAACGGGGCTTCTCCGTGCGGCTGTTGACGGACACGGGCAGTGCGGTGCCGGGCGAGGGCACGGACGGGTTCGCGGGCACCGGCCAGGGGTCGGCGGACGCGGCGGGCCTGATGATGGACACGCTCGCCGTCGTCGAGCACTCCGACGCGTACACGCTGTCGTCCGCGTACGACGTGCTGCGCGGCGGGAACGAGGGGCTGCTGGTCGCCTTCTTCGGTGACCTGGACGAGGAGCAGGCCGCCGTCGCCGCCAAGATGCGCCGGCGCAGCGGCGGCGCCGTCGCCTTCCTCCTGGACAGTCCGTCCTGGATCCAGGGGCCGGGGGCACCGCCCTCGCAGCAGTGCGCCGAGCGGCTGCGCGTGCTGCAGGAGGCCGGCTGGACCGTGGTGGTCGTGCCGCCCGGCGCGTCCTTCGTGGACGTGTGGCGGCAGGCGGACCGGGAGCGTACGGGGGCAGCCGGTGCCCCGGGTACCGCAGGGGGTTGGTCATGAGCGGCGGTGCCCGTCTGTCGATCTGCGCGACGCTGGCCACGTTCCTGGCGTCGTGCGCGCTGCTGCCGCTGGTCGACCGGTCCACCTGGATCATGCAGGCCGCGATCCTGCTGGTGATCCAGGCCGGGGTGGGCGCGGCGGCCCGTCGGGTCCCGCTCCCCCGGCCGCTGACGGTCGCGGCGCAGGCCCTGGTCTCCCTGCTGCTGCTCACCCTCGTCTTCGCGCACGACCAGGCGCTCGGCGCGGTCGTCCCCGGGCCGGAGGCCTTCCGGCACTTCGGGCTGCTGCTCCAGGCCGGCAGCGAGGACGTCAGCCGGTACATGATCCCGGCGCCGCTGTCCGACGGCATCCGGCTGATGCTGGTCGGCGGCGCGCTGGTGATCGGGCTCGCGGTGGACGCGCTCGCGGTGACGTTCCGCAGCGCGGCCCCGGCCGGGCTTCCACTGCTCGCGCTGTACTCGGTCGCCGCGGGGCTCTCCGACGGCGGGATCGACTGGCTGTGGTTCCTGCTCGCGGCCGTCGGCTATCTCCTGCTGCTGCTCGCCGAGAGCCGGGACCGGCTCTCGCAGTGGGGCCGGGTGTTCGGCGGCACCGGCCGCGTGCCCGGCGGGACTCCGGGGCAGGGCGGCGCGGTCGCCCCGATCCGGACCGGCCGCCGCATCGGCGTGCTCTCGCTGGGCATCTCGCTCCTGGTCGCGTGGGTCGTGCTGCCGCTGGACGGCGGCCTCCTCGGCCCCTCCGGCACGGGTGTGGGCAACGGGTCGGGGGGCGGCGGCACCATCTCCGCGGTCAACCCGCTGGTCTCGCTGCAGAACAGCCTGAACCAGCCGGAGGACCGGACGGTGATGTCGTACAGGACGAACGCCGAGCAGACGTCCGACATGTATCTGCGGATCGTGGCGCTCGACGAGTTCGACGGCACCACCTGGCGCCCTTCGGTGCGCAGCATCACCGATGTGCCCTCCACGCTGCCGGGCCCGCCGGGCCTCGGTGCGGACATCGGCAGGACCGAGATCACGACGCGTATCTCGGCGGCCGACTGGTACGCGCAGGACTGGCTGCCCATGCCGTATCCCGCGACGCAGGTGTCGGTGAACGGGCGGTGGCGGTTCGAGCGGGTCGGCCGGACCCTGGTGGGCGATCACGGGCAGACGACGCGCGGGAAGTCGTACACCGTCAAGAGCCTGATCGTGCAGCCGACGGCGGAGCAGCTGGCCAATGCCGGGGCGCCGCCGACGGATCTGCTGCGCGAGTTCACGAAGGTGCCGGGCTCGCTGCCGGACGTGGTGCGCACGACCGCGCGCAAGGTCACGGCGGGCGCGTCGAACAACTACGAGCGCGCGGTCGAGCTGCAGGACTACTTCGCGGTCAACGGCGGCTTCACGTACAACACCGAGGTGCAGGCGGGCAGTGGTTCCGCCGCCATCGCCCGGTTCCTGAAGCAGAAGGAGGGCTTCTGCGTCCACTTCTCGTTCTCGATGGCGGCGATGGCGAGGACGCTGGGCATACCGGCCCGCGTCGCGGTCGGCTTCACTCCGGGCTCGCCCGCGGGTGACGGCGCCTACTCGGTGGGCCTGCGCGACGCCCACGCCTGGCCGGAGCTGTACTTCGAGGGCGTGGGCTGGACCCGCTTCGAGCCGACGCCCAACCGCGGGACGGTCCCGGAGTACACGCAGGACAACACTCCCGCGGCGCCGAACAACCCGGCGGCGCCGTCCGAGTCCGCCTCCGCGGCTCCCTCGGCGGCCCAGCCCTCCGCGTCGCAGAGCTGCACGGCGGCGCAGCGCAGGGACGGCAGCTGCGGCAACACGGCTCCGGCGATCGTGGGCGGCTCCTCGGACGACGGCCCGCCGGTCGGCACGTTCCTGCTGGTGGCCGTGGCCGCCTTGCTGGTCCTGCTGGTGCCGCTGCTGCCGATGCTGTGGCGGCGACGCCTCAGGGCGCTGCGGCTCGGTTCCTCCGGCCGCACGGAGGCCGATGTCGCCACGCGCACGCTGGCGGCCTGGCGCGAGGTCACGGACACGGCCTGGGATCACGGCATCGCGCCGGACGACTCGCAGACCCCGCGGAAGGCGGCGGCGCGCATCGTGCGGGTCGGGCACCTCGATCCGCCGGCCGCCGAGGCCGTCCACCGGGTGGCGGCGGCGGTGGAGCAGGTGCTGTACGCGCCGCGGCCGGGCGCCGTCTCGGGTCTCGCCGAGGATGCGCGGCGGTTGCAGGCCGGACTGCACGCGAAGGCGAGCCGCACGACCCGGCTGCGTGCGACGCTCGCGCCGCGCTCGGCCATCCGGGTGGTGTGGGCGGTGGGGCAGCGCTGGGAGTCGTTCACCGTGCGCCTGCGGACCCGCTGGTCGTCGCTGCTCGACCGGGCCTCCCGCTCCCGCCCGTCGAGCCAGGAGAGCTGAGTCGCCCTGGGTGATGCGGCCCAGCCGTCCAGGGCGATGAGGCCCGTACGTCGATGGAGGCTCCGGCCGCCGTGAGGGGTGGCCGGAGCCTTCATTTCCACTCGGGCCCCGTCTGCGCCCAGGGTCTTCATCTCCGCACGGGCCCGTTACGCACAAAGGGTGACCGCCCGGGGGCGGTCACCCTTCACACACGTCTGTAGGTCCCGATCGGGGCCGGTCGGCTCAGCGGCCGCCCTGCTCGTCGCGGCGGCGCTGCCAGCGCTGCTCGATCCGGTCCATCATCGAGCGCTTCTGTTTGCTCTGTCGCCGGGCGGCGGGCGCACCTGGCACCGCTCCCGCCGGCTGTTCACCGGGCTTGGGCGCCTTGCGCCAGCCTGTGACGGCGAGCACCGCACATCCCAGCATGACGAGGAATCCCACCACGCTGATCCAGATCTGCTGCGCGACCATACCTGCCATGAGGAGCGCGATACCCACCAGGAAGCCCGCGACTGCCTGGTAGACCCGACGTCGGGTGTACGTACGCAGCCCGCTTCCCTCAAGCGCTGTCGCGAACTTGGGATCTTCGGCGTACAGCGCTCGCTCCATCTGCTCGAGCATTCGCTGCTCGTGCTCCGAGAGCGGCACGGAGTCCTCCTCATCGTGCAGTCGCCGGGGCGACCGGGGGTCCCCTTCAGGATAGGCAGGGAATCGCCCCCGTGAAACCCGCCCCTCTACGCCAACTTCACCATTCCGGACCGCGTCACGCCGCTCCGGCTCACTGGGCGTCATTCCCCGGTGGCCGACCCGTCATGCCGGACGGTCTACCCCGATCATACGGCGACACGCGCCGGATCGGGGGGCCTGTGGCGTACTCCATCTGCCGCTGCGCCGCTGATCAGCGGCGGATCACCTCAGTCGCTCAGGTCCGGTCGGCCGTCTGCTTCTCGCCGAGCACGTGCAGCTGCGTCGCCACGGCGTGGAACGCGGGCAGCTCGGCGGCGGCGGCCTCCAGCTTCAGGAGCTCCTGGAAGGCGCCTGGCTCGGTGTCCACGAGGACGCCGGGAACGAGGTCGGCGAAGACCCGCACACCGTGCACGGCGCCCACGTCCACGCCAGAGTCGGCGACGAGCCGGGAGAGCTGCTCGGCGGTGAAGCGGCGCGGCACCGGGTCGCCCTCGCCCCAGCGGCCGGCCGGGTCGTCGAGGGCCTGCCGGGCCTCCTTGAAGTGTCCGGCGAGGGCCCGCGCGAGGACGGCGCCGCCGACACCGGCGGCGAGCAGGCTGAGCACACCGCCGGAGCGGAGCGCGCCCACCGCGTTGCGCACGCCCTCGGCCGGCTCCTCGACGTACTCCAGGACGCCGTGGCACAGGACCGCGTCGTACCCGTCGCGCTCGACGACGTCGAACAGGCCGGAGATGTCGCCCTGGACGCCGCGCACCCGGTCGGCGACCTCGGCCTCGGCGGCGCGGCGCTCGAGCGCGAACAGCGCGTTCGGGCTGGGGTCGACGACGGTGACGCGGTGGCCCAGACGGGCGACCGGCACCGCGAAGTTGCCGCTGCCGCCCCCGGTGTCGAGGACGTCCAGCGTCGGGCTCCCCGCGGCCTTGGCACGACGGTCCAGGGCGTCCTTGAGGACCTCCCAGACCACGGCGGTACGGAGAGAGGCACGGGGACGAGGGGGGTCGGAGCGCGGCGACGTCGTACGCGAGTGGTGGGAGACGGGAGGGCGCATCGGGTCCGACACGGCGGCTGACTCCTCGGCGTGAGCAGGTTCGGGCGCCTCCACCCTAATGGGCCCGGACGGGCGGCCTCGCCATCCGCGCACATCACCGCAATCGCTGGTCACCCCGCGTCGGGCACCTCCCGCTCCGCTACGCGCGCGTCGTCCTCCTGGCGCGGCTGGGGAAGCGCCGGCTGCAGCACGAGCATCCGCTCGACCAGGCGCAGGAACATCGCCACGTCGCGCAGCAGATCGTCGGCGTCGCGCGCGCTGGCCGCATCGCGGATACCGGCCTCCGCGCGCGCCCGGCGGGTCGCTCCGGAGGCGAACAGGGCGCTCCACTCGGTCAGTTCGGGTGCTATCTCGGGGAGCACTTCCCAGGCGCTGCGGATCCTGGCGCGGCGCTTGGGGGTGAGTTCGGGCCGGCCGCGGGCGGCGAGCACGGCGGCCGCGGTGCGCAGGGCGGCGAGGTGGGCCGTGGCGTACCGCTCGTTCGGTGTCTCGAGCACGGCCGCCTCGTCGAGTCCGGAGCGGGCCTGGGCGAGCAGATCGAGGGCGGCGGGCGGGGCGCTCACCCGGCGGAGCACCGGGTGGACGTCGCTCGCCGGTCCGGTCAGTGAGGGGGCGTGGCCGGAGGCAGCGGGGCGGTGTGCGGCGGCTGCGGTGTACCTGGCCATGACGAACCTCCTGTCGTCTGTGTGACGGCGCAGTGGCCGTATGTGCCCATCGTGCGGTATGCCACTGACAATCGGCCCTGACCTGGCCTTTTGCTTCGATCGAAGGTTCGGGCTAACTTTTGCACTGACTGGTCAGTTCAAAAGAGGTTGCCGAGGGGGCCATGGCCATGGACGGTCCGGAGGGCTCAGTCGCCGTCACCGCCGAGGGGTTCGGGCTGAAGGGCCCGCGCGGCTGGGCGTTCCGCGGTGTCGACATCGACGCGGCGCCCGGGTCCCTCCTCGCGATCGAGGGGGCGTCCGGCAGCGGCCGCACCTGCCTGCTGCTGGCACTGACCGGACGCATGCGGCCCACCGAGGGCACGGCGACCGTCGGCGGGTTCCGGCTGCCGAAGCAGATGGCCGCCGTGCGGCGGGTGAGCGGGCTCGCGCACGTGCCGGGGGTGACCGACCTCGATCCGGCGCTCACCGTGGCCGAGCACCTGCGGGAACGGGCGCTGCTGCAACGCCGTTTCGACGGGTCGCTGCGCGGACTGCTGCGCCCCCGCGCCGAGCGCGCGGCCGAGGCGGCGCTGCGCATCGACACGGCCCTGGCCGCCGCCGGCCTGGACCGCGAGGCCCTGCCGAAGGGCTCCCGCACGGCCGTACGCGACCTGGAGCGCCCGGAGGCGCTGCGCCTCTCCCTCGCGCTCGCGCTCATCGGCCGCCCGGCGCTGATCGGCGTCGACGACGTCGACCTGAAGCTCGCGGATGCCGAACGGGCCGAGATGTGGGACCAGTTGAAGGCCATCACCGCGGCGGGCACCACGGTCGTCGCCGTGTGCAGCGAGGCACCGGACCTCGCCGACGCCGTCGTCGTACCGGCCGCCCCCACGAGCACCACCCCTGTGACCGACACCGACAAGGAGACGGCCGATGCGCTCGCCGAAGCTGGCCGCGCTTGAGCTCAGGCGCTTCGGCAGGGGCAAGCTGCCGCGCGCCGCGCTCGTCGCACTTCTGCTGCTGCCGCTGCTCTACGGGGCGCTGTACCTGTGGTCCTTCTGGGATCCGTACGGGCGGCTCGACAAGATTCCCGTGGCGCTCGTCAACGACGACAAGGGAGCGGCCGCCGCCGGCAAGAAGATCACCGCGGGCGACGACATCACCGAGGGGCTGTACGACAGCGACACCTTCCAGTGGCACGAGGTCGACGCCGCGCAGGCCGAGCGGGGCGTGGAGGACGGCACGTACTACCTTTCGCTGACGATGCCGGAGGACTTCAGCAAGCGGATCGCGTCCAGTTCCGGGGACACCCCGGAGACCGGCGCTCTTCGGGTGCGCACGAACGACGCGAACAACTACATCGTCGGGCAGATCTCCCGCACGGTCTTCTCCGAGGTCCGCTCGGCCGCGTCCACGAACGCGTCACGGTCCTTCCTCGACAAGATCTTCATCTCGTTCTCGGACATCCATGACGCGACCCAGAAGGCCGCGAAGGGCGCGGACGACCTCAAGGGCGGCATCGGCAAGGCCAAGAAGGGCTCGAAGGACCTGGCCGACGGCCTGAAGGACGCCAAGAAGGGCAGCGGCGACCTGGCGAGCGGCCTGAAGAAGCTCGACAAGGGATCGGCCGACCTGGAGACGGGGTCCCGGCAGGTCTCCGCCGGCACGCAGTCCCTCGCCGACAAGGTCAACGGGGCCGCCGACCAGGTGCTCCCCTTCCTGAAGGGCAACAAGAAGCAGATCGGGGACACGGCGCGGCTCGTGGCCGACTCCGCGAAGGGCATCCGGCACAACCTCGACGCCCTCGTGAAGCTGGCACCCACCGCGCGCAAGGGCGCCCACGCGGGATCCGACATCCTTGCCGCCGTCTACGAGCGTCGTTGCGAGAAGGCGCTGCTCGACGACCCGGCCTGCCCGGACCTGAAGAAGGCCATGACGGCCGCCGCGGACGTCGCCACCGTCTCCGACGACCTGAACACGCTCATCCAGGACGAGCACGGCGACCTGGACCTCATGGACAGCCACCTGAAGACGCTGCAGAAGCAGTCCGAGGCCCTCGCCGAGCGCGCCCCGACGCTCGACAAGGATGTCGAGAACGCGGTCGCGCAGATCAACAGGCTCAACAAGGGGGCGGGCCAGGTCGCCACGGGCGCCGGGAAGCTGCACACCGGGCTCGGCACGGCGAAGACCGGCTCCACCGAACTCGACGCCGGTGTCGGCAAGTTGAAGACCGGGGCGAACGACCTGAACGGCGGTATGTTCAAGCTGGCCGACGGCTCGGGGAAGCTGGCGGGCGGGCTGCACGACGGCGTCGAGAAGATCCCCGACTACGACAAGAAGGACCGCGATCAGCGCACTGAGGTGATGGCCGATCCGGTGCAGCTGGCCTCGCAGTCGCTGCACAAGGCGCCCAACTACGGGACGGGTTTCGCCCCGTACTTCATTCCGCTCTCCTTGTGGGTGGGCGCGATGGTCGCCTACATGCTGATCCAGCCGCTGAACCGGCGCGCGCTCGCCGTGGGCGCCTCCGCATGGCGCGTGGCCCTCTCGGGCTGGCTGCCGGTCGCGGCGCTCGGTCTCCTCCAAGTGGCGGCCCTGATGTCCGTACTGCACTGGGCACTTGGGCTGCAGATGCTGCACGCGGCCGGGACGGTCGGGTTCCTGTGCCTGGTCACGGCGTGCTTCGCGGCCATCGTGCAATGGCTGAACGCACGCTTCGGGGCGGCGGGCCGCATCCTTGTCCTCGCCTTCCTGATGCTGCAGCTGACGTCGGCGGGCGGCACGTATCCCGTGCAGACGAGCCCGGGCTTCTTCAACGCGATCCACCCGTACCTGCCGATGAGCTACGTCGTCGAGGCTCTGCGGCGGCTGATCTCCGGCGGCGGGCTCGGCCCCGTGTGGCAGGCCTGCGCGGTGCTGATGGCCTTCACGGCGGGCGCCCTCGCGCTCACCGCACTGACGGCCCGGCGCAAGCAGGTGTGGACGCTGGACCGGCTGCACCCGGAGCTGAGCCTGTGAGCGCGCCCACGGGACGGCCTGTGAGAATCGGGGGCATGGAAAGCAGCACACGGCGCCAGGCCACCCGGCAGAAGCTCTACGAGGCAGCTGTCACGCTCATCGCGGAGCAGGGTTTCTCCGCGACGACGGTCGACGAGATCGCCGAGCGCGCCGGGGTCGCGAAGGGCACCGTCTACTACAACTTCGCCAGCAAGTCGGTCCTCTTCGAGGAGCTGCTGCGGCACGGCGTCGGGCTTCTCACCACCTCCTTGCGGGACGCCGCGCAGAAGACCGACGAGCGAGGCGGCAGCAAGGTCGACGCCCTGGACGCGATGATCCGCGCCGGCCTCGTCTTCATCGACGAGTACCCGGCCTTCACGCAGCTCTACGTGGCCGAGCTGTGGCGCACCAACCGGGCCTGGCAGTCCACCCTCGCCGTGGTCCGCCAGGAGGCGGTGGCCGTCGTCGAGGGTGTGCTGCGCGGTGCCGTGGCGAGCGGCGAGCTGAGCGAGGAGATCGACGTCCCGCTGACGGCGGCGGCCCTGGTGGGCATGGTCCTCGTGGCGGCGCTGGACTGGCAGGCGTTCCAGCCGCAGCGCTCGCTGGACGATGTGCACGCCGCACTGTCGCTGCTGCTCCAGGGCCGGGTCGGCGGCGGCCCGTCGCTGACGCGCAAGGCGTGACCCGCCTCTGACGCGAGGAACGCGGAACGGGCCGCACATGTGAAGCGCCGGCATACGTGAAGCGCCGGTCCGGCAAGGCCTGTGGTCGTGATCAGGCCTCACCGGACCGGCGCATCCCCCGTTGTTCCCCCGTTGGACCCCGTTCGGTCTCCCCCGGGTCCCCCGTGCCTCGCTCCCACCCTTACGGGCGAGAGGAGCGGCCAAGGGCGCCGCATCCGTTCCGCCGCCCCGTGTCGGCGGTACCGGAGCCGCGCCCCTCTCCGTGTCCTCCACTCTTCCGTCTGCGCAGGTGGGACCCCATCCGTGCACCTACTCATCTCACTACCTAGGTACGGATACTCAGGCCTGGGCACTCATCCCCAGGCACGGAGAGTTCCCCACTGGTTACGATCTTGTCCGTGTCCGTACTCCCCCTGGTCTTCACCAGTGGCTGGGCGAGCGGCATCAACGCGTACGCGGTGGTCCTGCTGCTCGGCATCTTCGGCGCGACCGGGCTGACCGACGAGGTCCCCGAGTCGCTGCAGCGCCCGGACGTCCTGATCGTGGCCGGAGTGCTCTTCCTGTGCGAGGCCGTCGCCGACAAGATCCCCTATGTGGACTCGGCCTGGGACACGGTGCACACCGTGATCCGGCCGGTGTCGGGGGCGGTCGTCGGCGCCCTGCTCGCGGGGCAGACCGGTTCGCTGTCCGATCTCGCGGCCGGCGCGATCGGCGGTTCCACGGCCCTGGCCAGTCACACCGTGAAGGCCGGCACCCGGATGGCGATCAACACCTCGCCGGAGCCGGTGTCGAACTTCGTGATGAGCACCGCCGAGGACCTCGGCGTCGGCGGTGTCGTGACGTTCGCGATGTTCTATCCGGAGGCCGCCGCGATCATCGCGGCGGTGCTGCTGCTCCTCGGCCTGTTGCTGCTGTTCCTCCTCGTCCGGCGCATCCGCCGGTTCCTGCGCAGACGCGCCCAGCGGCGCGAGGAGAAGCGCCTGGCCCGTGAGGCACCGCCGCCGTGACCTGCGGGCGGCGTTGTCGGTGGCGGCCGATAAAGTCCCTGGCATGGCACGAATTGCGGTGATCGGCGCGGGGATGGGCGCCATGGCGGCCGCCGCTCGGCTGGCCGTCGCGGGCCACCGACCGGTGGTCTTCGAGCGCGCGTCGACGTACGGCGGCGCGGTCGGCCGGTTCGAGCGCGACGGCTTCGCGTTCGACACGGGCCCGGGGCTGCTGCCCCTGCCCGCGGTCTACCGCGATCTCTTCGTCAAGACGGGCAAGGAGCCGCTGGAGGACCTCGTTCCGCTGACCCAGGTGGAGCCCGCCGTACGGCACGTCTTCGCGGACGGCACGACGACGGACCTGCCGAACGCGCGGCGCGCGGGGGTCGCCGAGGCGTTGGACACGGCCGTCGGCGCGGGCGCGGGCGAGCTCTGGTCGGCGTTCATGAACCGGGCGCGGGAGGCCTGGGACCGCTCCCGGCGCCCCCTGCTGGAGGAGCCCCTGTGGCCCAACTGGCAGGTGCTCGCCGACCGTGAGCCGTACCCGGCGGTGGCCCGGCGGCGGCTGCTGCGCAAGGACCGCACGGCGACGACGCTCACCGAGATCGGCGCCCTGGAGCTGGGCGGGGACCCGCGTCTGGTGGCGCTCCTCGAGCAGTACGCGCTGGCGTACGGCCTCGATCCGCGTACGGCGCCGGCGAGCGCGGCCGTGCTGCCCTACATGGAGCAGACCTTCGGGACCTGGGCGGTGAGCGGCGGCCTGCGGGCGCTCGCGGACGCGGTGTACGCGCGGTGCCTGAAGCGCAGGGTCGAGTTCCGGTTCGACGCGGCCGTCACCCGGATCGTGGTGAAGGACGGACGGGCGGCAGGCGTCGAGCTGGCCGACGGGTCGGTCGAGGACGCCGAGTTCGTGGTGGCCGGTGTCGCGCCGGGAGTGCTCGACGGGCTGCTGCCGGACCGCAGTGTGCGGGGCGAGGTGCCGGCGCGCCCCGAGTCGTCGGTGCCCAGTCGGCTCACGGTCCATCTGGCGCTGCACGGACCCCGGACCGAGGGGACGCCGCACCGGACGGTGGTGCACGGGGCCGACCGGGACGCCGAGTTGGCGTGGCTGTTCGACGGCGGTCCCTGGCCCGCGAGACCGACGGTCGCGGTGCTGCGGACCGGCGATCCGTCGCAGGTTCCGGACGCCGGCCACGAGGCGGTCACCGTCACCGTGACCGTGCCGCCCCACGCGCGCGTGAGCGAGGCCGGTCTGGAAGCGGTCCTCACGGCGGCCGAGCGCACCGTGTCCGGCCTCCGCGACCGCCTCCTGTGGCACGAGACGCGCACGCCCCAGGACATCGCCGAGGCGACCGGAGCGGCGGGCGGCGCCGTGCCCGCGCCCGCCCTGGCCGCCGCGCGGGGAAGCCTGCTGCATCCGGCGAACGGGACGGACCTGCCGGGCCTCTTCGCGGTGGGCGGCTGGTCGCATCCCGGTGGCGGACTGCCGCACGCGGGCATGTCGGGAGCGCTGGTGGCGGGCCTGATCGTGGAGGGACCGGAGTTCCGCGGCTCGCAGTGAGCCGCGGCGGGCGGACGGCTCAGTACCGGTACTGCTGCTCGTTGTAGCCGGTGTCGTACCCGGTGTTCGGGTCGTGCTGCGGATACGTCGGGTAGGGCTGCTCGGGCGGGAGTTCGCCGCCGTAGCCCTGCTGCTGCTCGTCGCCGTTGCGCTGCTGCGGCACCCAGACGCCGCCCGGAGGCGTGTCCGCGCCGTAGCCCGCGGCGGTCGCGTACGGGTCGGCGTACTGCTGCTGGCCGGTGGCGTACGGGTCGCCGTACTGGGGCTGCGCCGGGTACGTCTGGGTCCCGATGTACGGGTCCGAGTAGGGCGCGGCGTACGGCTGCTGCCCGGTGTCGTAGCCGTAGTTCTGCTGGTCGTAGGCGTAGGCCCCGGTGTCGTAGCCGTAGTTCTGCTGGTCCGCCTGGGCGGTCTGGGCGTACGCCGAGTCGCTGTAGACGCCGTACTGGCCGGTGTCGTCGGGCATCGGCTCGGTCGTCGCGTACACCGCGGTGGACTCGGCGGGCGCCTGCGGAACCGGCGGGTAGTCCTGGGCACCCTGCTCGTACTCCAGGTCGGAGACCTCGAGCGTCGGGTCCTGGTGGACCGGCTCCTTCTTGCGGCGCTTGCTGCCGCCGGTGTCGGCACCGCCGGGGCCGTTCTTGAGGGCCCAGCCCGCCGCGAAGCCGCGGCGGAACGACAGGGTGACGTACGTCTGGCCGATCGCGAAGGCGATGGCACCGGCGCCGATGACGATCACCGAGGGCATCAGGACGCCGAGGACCACCCCGAGGAAGCCCACGAAGGCGAGCAGGCGCCAGCGCAGCCGCGCCTTGTACTGCAGCAGCACCTCACCGAGGAGCCACAGTGCCACCAGTCCGAACGCGACATAGAGGACCGCCCAGCCCATGTACGCCCCTCTCGTACGGCCGTAGCCCCTTGCGGGTACGGCCCATCAGGCCCGCTGCTCGTGCAGGCCCAGGTTCTCGTAGATTTCCAGCGTCGCAGTGGAGTTGTTGAGCGTAATGAAGTGCAGACCCGGGACACCTTCGTCAAGCAGCTTCGCGCAGAACTCCGTCGCGAACTCGATGCCAATGGAGCGTACAGCGGCCGGATCGTCTTTGGCTGTGAGGATCCGCTCTTTCAGCGCCGGAGGGAAGTCCGCGTTGCTGAGCTTGGGCAGGCGTTCGAGCATGCGCACGCTCGTGACCGGCATGCATTCCGGAATGATGGGCGTCTCGCAGCCCGCGGCGGCGACCCGGTCGCGCAGCCGCAGATACTCCTCCGGGTAGAAGAACATCTGCGTGATCGCGTAGTCGGCGCCCGCCCGGCACTTGTCGACGAAGTGCCGCACGTCGGTGTCCCACTCCGTGGAGCGCGGGTGCATCGCGGGGAACGCGGCGACGCCGACGCAGAAGTCTCCCGACTCCTTGATCAGCTCGACGAGTTCGGCCGCGTACGTCAGCCCTTCGGGGTGCGAGACCCAGTCGGCCATGGGGTCGCCCGGCGGGTCTCCGCGCACGGCGAGCATGTTCCGGATGCCGGCGTCGGCGTACTGGCCGATGATGTTGCGCAGTTCGGCGACCGAGTGCTCGACCGCGGTGATGTGGGCGACCGGCGTCAGCGTCGTGTCGACGACGATCTGCTGGGTCTCCTTGACCGTGCCCGCGCGCGTGGAGCCGCCGGCGCCGTACGTCACGGAGACGAAGTCGGGCGAGACGGCCTCGACCCTGCGCAGCGCGTTCCACAGGTTGCGCTCGCCCTTTTCGGTTTTCGGCGCGGAGAACTCGAAGGAGTACGTCGTCTTGCCGGTCGCGAGCATGTCGCGCACGGTGCGGGCGCGATCAGTCCTGGTGGAAGCAGTGCCAAGGGCCATACGGGCAGGTTACTGACGGAATCCGGTTGCCCATAATCCCCGTCCACCTTGCGGACAGACGAGCCGAAGGCCTGCTCCCCGAAGGGATCCCGGGGTCAGACCGAGCGCAGGCGCTTGGCGAATTCGGCGGTCGCGGCGGCCGGATCGTCGGCCTCCGTGATGGCGCGCACGACGACGACGCGACGGGCGCCCGCGTCCAGGACCTCGTCCAGGTTCCCCAGGTCGATGCCGCCGATGGCGAACCAGGGGCGGTCGGTGCCGAGGCCCGCGGTGTAGCGCACCAGGTCGAGACCGGGGGCGTGGCGGCCGGGCTTGGTCGGCGTCGGCCAGCAGGGGCCGGTGCAGAAGTAGTCCACGCCCTCCTGGACGGCGGCCGCGGCGGCCTCCGCGTCGGCGTGCGTGGAGCGGCCCACGAGGATGCCGTCGCCGAGAACGGCGCGGGCCGCGGGGACAGGCAGGTCGCCCTGGCCCAGGTGCAGCACGTCCGAAGCGGTCGCGTGCGCGACGTCCGCCCGGTCGTTGACCGCGAAGAGCTTGCCGTGGCGACGGGCCGCCTCGGCGAACACGGCGAGGTGCTCCAGCTCCTCGCCGGCCTCCATGCCCTTGTCGCGCAACTGCACGATGTCCACGCCGCTGGAGAGCACCGCGTCGAGGAACTCCGGCAGGTCGCCCTGGCGCTTGCGGGCGTCGGTGCACAGGTAGAGCCGGGCATCGGCGAGCTGCGTGCGCTTCGGGTCGGCCATGGGAAATCCCCCCGTGTGGATCAGGTGTCGTCCGGCGTGCGCACCACGGGGTCCGTGGTGCGCACGCCGGACGGTTGTCAGGTCAGACGGCGAGCGCCTGGGCGCGGCGCTTCACCTCCGTGCCGCGATTCTCGCTCAGGGCCTGCGCGGGCGTGCCCGGCAGGGTCGGGTCGGGGGTGAAGAGCCACTCCAGCATCTCTTCGTCGCTGAAGCCGTCGTCCCGCAGGACCGTCAGGAGGCCGACGAGCCCCTTGACGATCTTGTCGCCGTCGATGAAGGCGGCGGGCACGTGCAGTGCCCTGTTCTCACCACGGCGTACGGCGATCACCTGGCCTTCCTTCACCAGCTGCCGCACACGCGTCACCTCGAGGTCGAGTTGCTCCGCGATGTCGGGGAGGGTGAGCCAGTCGGGGACGAGAGCATCGATCTTTGCGTCAATCTCGGTCACGGGACAAGCCTGCCATCCCGGACTGACAGTCGGAAGTCGGGGCGGTCTGACCAGGGGTTTCCGCCACGCGGCGGACGGCACACGGCCGGCCCGCCCACGGTCGTCCGGGGTAGGCCGGGTTCAGGCCACCGCAGACTTCAAGGGGCGGGCGGGATCGCTCAGACGCTCCGGGTCCAGCACGGTGCCCGCCTCGATGAGCTTGCGGCCCTGTGCCAGATCGCGGGGCTTGCCGACGGCGAGCACGGCCACCAGGGCGCCCTCCCGCAGCCAGCACACCGACCAGGCCGCGCCGGCCGGGTCGCCCCGCCACACCGTCGTGTCGGCGGCGTCGTGGTGGCCCGCGTACTGCACGAAGCGGCCGAACTGCTCGGACCAGAAGTAGGGCACCGGGTCGTACACCGCCGGTGTCTCACCGATGATGTTCGCCGCGACCGTGCGCGGTCCCTGCAGCGCGTTGTCCCAGTGGTGGACCATCAGGCGCTGTCCGTAGCGCTTCGAGGGGAACGACGAGCAGTCCCCCACGGCGTACACGTCGAGTACGGAGGTGCGCAGCCCCGCGTCGGCCACCACCTCGTGGTGTGCGCCGAGGCCGATGCCGGAGTCGGCCAGCCAGCGGGTCGCGGGGCGGGCCCCGATGCCGACGACGACGGCTCCGGCGGGCAGCCGCGTTCCGTCGTCCAGGACCACGAGGCCCGGCTCGACGTGCTCCACGCGCGCGCGGGTGCGCAATTGGGCTCCCGAGTCCGCGTACCAGGCCGTCATGGGGGCCGCGACCTCGGCGGGCAGCGCCCCGGCCAGCGGCCGCTCGGCCGCCTCCACGACGGTGACCCGGCAGCCGGCCTCGCGGGCGGCGGTGGCGAACTCGGCGCCGATCCATCCGGCGCCCACGACCACCACGTCGTGCTGGTCGGCCAGCACGGGCCGCAGCCGCTCGGCGTCGTCGAGGGTGCGCAGCAGGTGCACTCCGGGGACATCCTCGGCGCCCGGCAGCCGGACGGGCTCGGCGCCGGTGGCGACGACCAGGACGTCGTACGGGACGGGCCCCTCGGCGGTGTCCAGCTCGTGGTCGCCGGGGCGCAGGCCCGTGACCTCGCGGCCCAGCTCCAGGGTGACGCCGAGTGCCTCGAAGTCCACGTCGAAGGCCGATCCCTCGGCCTTGCCGAGCAGCACGGCCTTGGACAGGGGCGGCCGGTCGTAGGGCTGGTGGGGCTCCGCCCCGATCAGCGTGACGGCACCGGTGAAGCCCTGTTCGCGCAGCGCCACGGCCGTCTGTACGCCGGCCATTCCCGCGCCCACGATGACGACGTGCCGCTGCCCTGTGGGTGTTCCGTTGCCGCTCCGCTGCTCGCTCACGGGATCACCTTAGGCACCTGATCTTGCGTCAGTCAGCGGCGCGGGCCACTCCCGCGCCGTGACGTCCTGCACACGGGCCGCCGGTTTAGTGATCAAACAGGGGCGGCGATCTCCTCGACCACACTGGTCCCCCTGCCCACCTGCGACTCCCACTCCCATGTCTCGTCGAGCCGCACCCTGCCGTCCGGCAGCTCGGACACGGTGGAGAGGCAGTGCCCCGAGGACGTGGTCCCGTCGGTCTTCAGCTGTACGTAGCGGAAGTCGAGCCGGTCACCGGAACGCGTGCCCACCAGGTGCCCCTGTACGACGTCGCCGCCTTCATAAGAGGCCCACACGCGCCCGCCGTCCTGGTGGTAGGCGAAGCGCGTACGGGTACCCACTTGGCCCGGCGCCTGGTCGGCCACCGGGGCGAGAACGAGACCGTCGAGCGATCGGGCCACGGGCGGAGGCTCCCTTACTGGAGGTCGTGCGCAAGAGTTAGGGTGGCCAACGTAAAGCACTCGCGGGAGCCCGTACGCAGCGGGCTGAGAGGGAGGCTGGAGCGGCCTCCGACCGTACGAACCTGATCCGGGTCATGCCGGCGAAGGGAGGGGCTGGACGCCCATGTCGCGTACTCCGTCCAAAGCCACCGACGTACTGGTCGTCGGGGGCGGCATCATCGGCCTGGTCACCGCGTGGCGGGCCGCGCAGCGCGGTCTGTCCGTCGCGGTGGTGGATCCCGATCCGGGCGGCGGGGCCGCCCAGGTGGCGGCGGGCATGCTGGCCGCGGTCACCGAACTCCACTACGGCGAGCAGACGTTGCTGAACCTGAACGTCGAGTCCGCGCGCCGCTACCCGGACTTCGCCGCCGAGCTGGCCGAGGCCTCCGGCCGGGACCTCGGCTACCGCGCGTGCGGCACGCTGGCGGTCGCGCTGGACGCGGACGACCGGGCGCATCTGCGTGAACTGCACGCGCTGCAGAGGAAGTCGGGCCTGGAGTCCGAGTGGCTGTCGGGCCGTGACTGCCGCCGCCTGGAGCCGATGCTCGCGCCGGGCGTACGCGGGGGCCTGCGGGTCGACGGTGACCACCAGATCGACCCGAGAAGGCTCGCGGGCGCCCTTGTGACGGCCTGCGAGCGCACGGGCGTGGTCTTCCACCGGACCCGCGCCGAACGGCTCCGTGTCGTACAGGACCGGGCGTCCGGCGTCCTCCTCGCCGACGGCACCGAACTCGCGGGCGGCCAGATCGTGCTCGCGGCGGGCAGCCGCAGCGGGCAGCTCGCGGGGGTACCCGACGAGGTGCTGCCGCCCGTCCGCCCGGTCAAGGGCCAGGTCCTGCGCCTGACCGTGCCCCGGCGGTACGCGCCGTTCCTGAGCCGCACGGTCCGCGCGGTCGTCCGCGGCAGCCACCTGTACCTGGTGCCGCGCGTCAACGGCGAGCTCGTCGTGGGCGCCACGAGCGAGGAGCTCGGCTGGGACACCACGGTCACGGCCGGCGGGGTCTACGAACTGCTGCGGGACGCCCACGAGCTCGTCCCCGGCATCACGGAGCTGCCGCTGACCGAGACCTGCGCGGGCCTGCGCCCCGGCTCGCCCGACAACGCCCCGCTCCTCGGCCCCACCCCGCTGCCGGGCCTCCTCCTGGCCACCGGCCACTACCGCAACGGCGTGCTGCTCACGCCGGTCACCGGGGACGCCATGGCGCATGTGCTGGTCACCGGTGAACTCCCCGAAGAGGCCCGCCCGTTCACCCCCAGGCGCTTCAGCGGCGCCTCCTTGGAGCAGCCCGCATGAACGTATCCGTCAACGGCGAGTCGCGCACCGTGACCGCGGAGACCACGCTCGACGCCCTGGTGGCCACCCTCACCACGGCGCACTCCGGCGTCGCCGCCGCCCTGAACGAGACCGTCGTCCCGCGCACCCAGTGGCCCGCGACCGCGCTCTCCGACGGGGACCGCGTCGAAGTCCTCACCGCCGTACAAGGAGGCTGACTCGTCCATGGCTGACGACGCTTTCGTCCTCGGGGGCACCACGTACTCCTCGCGCCTGATCATGGGCACGGGAGGCGCCCCGAGCCTCGACATCCTGGAACGCTCCCTGACCGCCTCCGGCACCGAGCTCACCACGGTGGCGATGCGCCGCGTGAACGCGACGGTGCACGGCTCGGTGCTCTCGGTCCTGGAGAAGCTCGGCATCCAGGTCCTCCCCAACACCGCGGGCTGCTTCACGGCGGGCGAGGCGGTCCTCACGGCCCGCCTGGCGCGCGAGGCACTCGGTACGAACCTCGTCAAACTCGAGGTCATCGCCGACGAGCGCACCCTGCTGCCCGACCCGATCGAGACCCTGGACGCCGCCGAGACCCTGGTCGACGACGGGTTCACGGTGCTGCCCTACACCAACGACGACCCGGTCCTGGCCCGCAGGCTCGAGGACGTGGGCTGCGCGGCGATCATGCCGCTCGGCTCCCCGATCGGTTCCGGGCTCGGCATCCGCAACCCGCACAACTTCCAGCTGATCGTCGAGCACGCGCGCGTGCCGGTGATCCTGGACGCGGGCGCGGGCACGGCCTCCGATGTGACGCTCGCCATGGAGCTGGGGTGCGCGGGTGTGATGCTCGCCTCGGCGGTGACCCGCGCCCAGGAGCCGGTCCTCATGGCCGAGGGCATGCGGCACGCGGTGGAGGCGGGCCGGCTGGCGTACCGCGCGGGCCGTATCCCCAAGCGCCACTTCGCTGAAGCCTCATCGCCCACAGAGGGCCGGGCCCACCTCGACCCTGAGCGCCCGGCCTTCTGACACGGTCACAGCTCTGCTGCAGTACGGGACCGGTCCCGCTGCACGCATCGGGCATGTCAGTCACTCCTCGTAGACTCCCCTGCGTGGACACGACCCTTCAGGACCCGTTGCTCGGGCACGTGCTCGACGGCCGGTACCGCATCGACGCACGCATCGCGGTCGGCGGGATGGCCACGGTCTACCGGGCCGTGGACACCCGCCTCGACCGCGTGCTCGCGCTCAAGGTGATGCACCCCTCGCTGGCGGCCGACGCCACGTTCGTCGACCGCTTCATCCGCGAGGCCAAGTCGGTCGCCCGCCTCTCGCACCCCAATGTGGTCGGGGTCTTCGACCAGGGCGCCGACGGCGCGTACGTGTACCTGGCGATGGAGTACATCGCGGGCTGCACGCTCCGCGACGTCCTGCGCGACCGCGGTGCGCTCCGGCCCCGCGCGGCGCTCGACATCCTGGAGCCGGTGCTCGCCGCGCTCGGAGCGGCGCACCGCGCGGGCTTCGTGCACCGCGACATGAAGCCGGAGAACGTCCTGATAGGGGACGACGGCCGCGTGAAGGTGGCGGACTTCGGTCTCGTGCGGGCGGTGGACACCGTCACGAACACGACCGGATCGGTCCTCGGCACGGTCTCGTACCTGGCACCCGAGCAGATCGAGGACGGCACGGCGACGCCCGCCGTGGACGTCTACGCGTGCGGAGTGGTCCTGTACGAGATGCTGACGGGGTCGAAGCCGCACTACGGGGACACTCCGGCCCAGGTTCTCTACAAGCACCTCAACGAGGATGTCCCGCCGCCCTCCGCGGCGGTGCCGGGACTCCCCTTCGAACTGGACGACCTGGTCGCTTCGGCCACGGCCCGCACCCCGCAGGTCCGCCCGCACGACGCCGTGGCGCTGCTCGCGCAGGCCAGGGACGCGCGTGCGGCGCTGACCGACGCGCAGCTGGACGCGGTGCCGCCGCAGGCGCGGGACGTGGAGCACGCGGGGGCGGACGACCGGACGAGCGTGATCCCGCGCGCGGTGCAGCTGCCGCTGCCCACGGAAGAGGACCGGTTCAACCGCACCAGCCGCCTGGAGTCACCGCCTCCGCCGCCCCCGGCCACCGCCCCGGCACGCCGCAGGAGCGGCGGTCCGCGACGCGGCACGTTCGCGATCATCGCGGCGATCCTGCTGGTCCTCGGCGTGGGCGCGGGCGTCTGGTACATCAACTCCGGCCAGTTCACGAAGGTCCCGCCCCTGCTGGCCAAGACGGAGGCGGAGGCGAAGCAGCGCCTTCAGAGCGCGGGCCTCCAGGCGGGCGGCAAGACGACGTACAAGTACAGCGACACGTTCAAGCGCGGCAGTGTCATGGCCACGGACCCGGAGGCGAATACCCGCATCCGGGACAACGGCACGGTGAACCTGACCGTGTCCAAGGGCCCCGAGACGGTCAAGGTCCCCGACCTCAAGGGCACGCCCCTCGCCACGGCGAAGAGCGACCTCAAGAACCGGGGCCTCGAACCGGGCATGATCACCAAGGAGTTCAGCGAGGACGTCACCAAGGGCTCCGTGGTCAGCACGGACCCGGAGGCGGGTGCGACCCGCAAGTCCGGTTCCGCGGTCGCCCTGGTCGTCTCCAAGGGCGAACCCGTGGACGTCCCCGACGTCACGGGCGAGTCCGAGGAGGACGCCGTGGCCGAGCTCGAGGAGGCGGGCCTGAAGGCGGAGATCGCCACGAAGCGGGTCACCTCCGATGAGGACAAGGGCGACGTGGCCCAGCAGTCCCCCCGGGACGGCCAGCTCGCCAAGGGCGACACGGTCACCCTGACGATCTCCGACGGCCCCCCGATGATCGAGGTCCCGGACGTCACGGGCCTGAGCGTCGACGACGCCCACGCCAAGCTGGAGGACGCCGGCTTCGAGGTCGACGAGGACCGCGGCCTCCTGGGCCTCTTCGGCGACACGGTCAAGAGCCAGTCCGTGACCGGCGGCGACGAGGCCCCCGAGGGCTCGACGATCAAGATCACCATCCGGTAGCGCCCCGGCACCCACTCCTCGATCGCCGGAGGGGCTCAATCTGCTCAGCCCTCACCGGCGATCACTCGCGTACGAGACGGGAGGGGCCGGTCTGGGTATGTGCGCGCGCAGCACAGGCCACGCGGTATCGGCGGCCAACGCAACCGGCGAGGCCATCAAGATGGCGAGCACGGACATGCCCAGGGCGGCCCCGTACCCGACCACACACCTGTCGGAGACAACGGAAAGCCGCCAAGACAACCCCCGACGGCCACCCTCCTTTCACGGCGCACCCCCATGACACCCTTGACCGCGTGACGAACACCCCCCGCTCCCGCAACCCCATCGGCGGCCACGTCCCCGTAGCCGGCGGCCTCGCCTCCGTAGGCCTCTCGTACGCCCACGACCTCAAGGCCGAGACCGTCCAGGTCTTCGTGGCCAACCCCCGCGGCTGGGCCACTCCCCCGGGAAACCCCCAGCAGGACGAGGAGTTCCGCGCCCGCTGCGCCGCCGAGGACATCCCCGCCTACGTCCACGCCCCGTACCTGATCAACTTCGGCTCGCACACCGAGGCCACCGTGGAGAAGAGCGTCGCGTCGATGCGGCACTCCCTCCGCCGCGCCCGCACCATCGGCGCCCTCGGCGTCGTCGTGCACACGGGCTCCGCGACCGGCGGCCGCGACCGGGCCGTCGCCCTGGCCCAGGTACGCGAGCACATGCTCCCCCTGCTCGACGAACTGACCCACGACGACGACCCGTTCCTCCTCCTGGAGTCGACCGCGGGCCAGGGCGCCTCCCTGTGCTCCCGCACCTGGGACTTCGGCCCGTACTTCGACGCCCTCGACCGCCACCCGAAGCTCGGCGTCTGCCTCGACACCTGCCACATCTTCGCGGCGGGCCACGACCTCGCCGGCCCGGGCGGCATGAAGCAGACCCTCGACCTCCTCGTGGACACCGTCGGCGAGGGCCGCCTCAAGCTCATCCACGCCAACGACTCCAAGGACGTCGTGGGCGCCCACAAGGACCGCCACGAGAACATCGGCTCCGGCCACATCGGGGCCGAACCGTTCCACGAGCTGATGACCCACCCGGCGACCGAGAACGTCCCGCTGATCATCGAGACGCCGGGCGGCAAGGACGGCCACGCGGCGGACATCGCCCACCTCAAGGAGCTCCGCCCGTAAGATTCCGCGTTCCGTTGAGGAATACCCCCCAGGGGTATACGGTTCCTGTCACTGGCAGGAGCCGTTACCGACGCTGGGGGAACCATGCAGCACAACGCACAAACGGAACACGAACACCACGGGCACGACCACGACCACACACCCAACGACCACGACCACGACCACGCACCCCACGGCCACGGCCACGACCACGGCGGCAAGGTCACCTGGTCCACAGCGGCGCAGGCGACACTGCACTGCCTCACCGGCTGCGCCATCGGCGAGATCCTCGGCATGGTGATCGGCACCGCGCTCGGCTGGGGCAACGTGCCGACGATGGTCCTGGCGATCGTGCTGGCGTTCTTCTTCGGCTACTCGCTGACGCTGCGGAGCGTGCTCGGGGCAGGCGTGGACTTCAGGACGGCATTCCGGGTGGCGCTGGCCGCGGACACGCTGTCCATCGCCGTGATGGAGCTGATCGACAACGGCGTCATCGCACTGTGGCCGAGCGCGATGGACGCCCAGCTCTCGGACGCACTGTTCTGGGGCGCGCTGGCGGCGTCACTCGTGATCGCCTTCGTCGTCACGACGCCGGTCAACCGCTGGATGATCGGCCGAGGCAGGGGCCACGCGGTGGTGCACCAGTACCACCACTGAAGACGACGCACGCCGGACCCTAAGCTAGAGCTCAGGCCCTTCCCCGGGCTCTTCCTGGTACGAGTACCGCTGCTCCTGCCACGGGTCCCCCACGTTGTGGTACCCGCGCTCCTCCCAGAACCCCCGCCGGTCCGCGGTCATGTACTCGACCCCGCGCACCCACTTCGGCCCTTTCCAGGCATACAGATGCGGCACGACAAGACGCAGCGGGAACCCGTGCTCGGCCGTGAGCAGCTCCCCGCCCTTGTGGGTGGCGAAGATGGTGCGGTCGGCGGCGAAATCGGCCAGCCGCAGGTTCGAGCTGAACCCGTACTCGGCCCAGACCATCACATGCGTGACCGCGGGATCCGGCGGCGCCAGCTCAAGGATGGTGGAGGCCCGCACGCCGCCCCACTCGGCGCCGAGCATGCTGAACTTCGTGACGCAGTGCAGATCGCCGACCACGGTCGCGTACGGCAGTGCCGAGAACTCCTCGTGGTTCCAGCAGTGCTTGTCACCGTCGGCGGTGGACCCGAAGACCCTGAACTCCCAGCGCTCGGGCCGGAACTTGGGCACGGGCCCGTAATGGGTGACCGGCCAGCCGCGCTGCAGACGCTGCCCGGGAGGAAGCTCCGGCTGCACTGCTCCCCCAGACTCGCGACTCACCGGATGACCCATGCCTCCATCCTGACAGACCCCGAGCAGTGGACGTGACCACGCGGGTGCCGACAGGCGTCAGTCGATCATCGATTCGGGCAACTCCTACTAAGCGTGCACTTACTGGACGCGTTTGAACCCCGGTGCAAGGATGCGCGGAACCTGCCGAGTCCACCACGTGGAAGGAGCCTCTGCGATGCAGGGCGACCCCGAGGTCATCGAATTCCTCAACGAGCAGCTCACGGGCGAGCTGACGGCCATCAACCAGTACTGGCTCCACTACCGGATCCAGGACAACAATGGCTGGACCAAGCTCGCGAATTACACCCGTGCCGAGTCCATCGACGAGATGAAGCACGCGGACAGGCTGACGGAACGGATCCTCTTTCTCGATGCCCTGCCGAACTACCAGCGGCTGTTCCATGTGCGTGTCGGACAGACGGTCACCGAGATGTTCCAGGCCGACCGGCAGGTGGAGGTCGAGGCCATCGACCGCCTCAAGCGCGGCATCGACGTCATGCGGGCCAAGGGCGATGTGACGTCGGCGCGGATCTTCGAGGACATCCTGGAGGACGAGGAGCACCACATCGACTACCTCGACACCCAGCTGGAGCTGATCGAGAAGCTCGGTGAGGCGCTCTACCTTGCCCAGCAGATCGAGCAGCCGGACAGCTAGCCCGCCGGAGGGACCGGCCGGCGGATCAGGCGGCTTCGGGAAGCTCCACCTGGGGGCTCTGCGGGGCCTGCGGGGCGAGCGCGACCGCGGCCTCTCCCTGCTCGACCAGCTCGCGCCGCGGGCAGGCTCCCCGCCCGAGCAGCGCCTGGATACGGCGTACGCACGAACCGCAGTCCGTGCCCGCCTTGCAGGCCGACGCGATCTGGCGGGGCGTGCAGGCGCCGCCCTCCGCATGCTTCTTCACCTGGTCCTCGGTCACACCGAAGCAGTTGCAGACATACACGCGGGGGTCACCTCCCGGTCGGGACTCATAGGCGTTGCCGTCCCGATTGATCGGTGAGGCTAACCTAACCTTACCCGCCGGGCCGGATGCACAAAAGTGCCGTGGGGCGCGGATCCCTGTGATCCGCGCCCCACGGCTGTGTACTCATGTCCCTCGAGGGATCACTGGTCCCGGTACATCTCCGCGACCAGGAACGCCAGGTCCAGGGACTGGCTGCGGTTCAGGCGCGGGTCGCAGGCCGTCTCGTAGCGCTGGTGCAGGTCGTCGACGAAGATCTCGTCGCCGCCGCCCACGCACTCGGTGACGTCGTCACCGGTGAGCTCGACGTGGATGCCGCCCGGGTGCGTGCCGAGCGCCTTGTGGACCTCGAAGAAGCCCTTGACCTCGTCGAGCACGTCGTCGAAGCGGCGGGTCTTGTGACCGGAGGCCGCCTCGTACGTGTTGCCGTGCATCGGGTCGGTGATCCAGGCGACGGTCGCGCCGGAGGCGGTGACCTTCTCCACCAGCTCGGGCAGCTTGTCGCGGACCTTGTCGGCGCCCATGCGGACGATGAAGGTCAGGCGGCCCGGCTCGCGGTCGGGGTCGAGGCGCTCGATGTACTGCAGCGCTTCCTCGGCCGTCGTGGTCGGGCCGAGCTTGATGCCGATCGGGTTGCGGATCTTCGAGGCGAACTCGATGTGCGCGCCGTCGAGCTGACGGGTGCGCTCGCCGATCCAGACCATGTGGCCCGAGACGTCGTACAGGTTGCCCGTGCGCGAGTCGACGCGGGTCAGCGCCGACTCGTAGTCGAGCAGCAGCGCCTCGTGGGAGGCGTAGAACTCGACCGTCTGGAACTCGGCCGGGTCGGTGCCGCAGGCGCGCATGAAGTTCAGTGCGTTGTCGATCTCGCGGGCGAGCTGCTCGTAGCGCTGGCCGGACGGGGACGACTTCACGAAGTCCTGGTTCCAGGCGTGCACCTGGCGCAGGTCGGCATAGCCGCCGGTGGTGAAGGCGCGCACCAGGTTGAGCGTCGAGGCGGACGCGTTGTACATCCGCTTCAGGCGCTCGGGGTCCGGGATGCGGGCGGCCTCGGTGAACTCGAAGCCGTTGACGGAGTCGCCGCGGTAGGTCGGCAGGGTGACGCCGTCGCGGGTCTCGGTCGGCTTGGAGCGCGGCTTGGAGTACTGGCCGGCGATGCGGCCGATCTTCACGACCGGCACCGAGGCGGCGTACGTCAGCACGGCGCCCATCTGGAGCAGGGTCTTGAGCTTGTTCCGGATGTGATCTGCGGAGACGGCGTCGAAGGCCTCGGCGCAGTCGCCGCCCTGGAGGAGGAACGCCTCTCCCTTGGCGACGGCCGCCAGGCGGGTACGCAGCTGGTCGCACTCGCCCGCGAAGACGAGCGGCGGATACGACTCGAGGTCCGCGATCACATCGCGCAGAGCCTCGGCATCGGGGTACTCGGGCTGCTGCGCCGCGGGCAGGTTTCGCCAGGTGTTGCCAGCGCTTGCGCTGGTCTTAGCGTTCACGGTCACCTCGCCAACATTACGGGGTCATGTCGGGCGTCCATCCCACCGCTCATCTTTTGAGACGGATGAGAGTCGGGAGGCACACATGAGCCCGGGGTTCGGGTACGGTTGCGCCCATGTTCGCGCAGTTTCTGAACCGCACCTGGTGGTGGACCGCACATCCGGCGGCCCACTGACTGCGCGTATCCAGACTTCGCGAAGGCCGCCCGAGGGGCGGCCTTCAGTGTTTTCAGGACCGGGCCGTTCCTCTCCGACCGACTTCCGACCGACTTCAGGAATCCAGGAAGAGGAACCGCCCATGCAGCTCTCGGCTCTGCTCGCCGACGACCGACCCTTCGCGCTGCTGCGCCGCCGCACGCCCGGCCGCGACCACGACACGGTCGAGGTCCTGATCGGCGGGGTCGGCACGTACGACCGGCTCGCGGACATCCCGGAGGGGCTGGCCCTGGTCCCCTTCCGGCAGATCAGGGAGCGCGGCTTCGACGTCCGCGACGACGGCACACCGCTCGTCGTCCTCACCCCCGAGGAGTCGTACGAGATCCCGCTCGACGAGGCGCTGCGGCAGCTCCCGGCGCACGACGTCCGCGTCCGGGACGGCGGTTTCGACGTCGACGACGAGACGTACGCCGGCATCGTCGGCCGGGTGCTGCGCGAGGAGATCGGGCAGGGCGAGGGCGCGAACTTCGTGATCCGCAGAACGTACGAGGGCGAGATCGAGGGGTTCGGACGGGCCGACGCGCTCGCGCTGTTCCGGCGGCTGCTCGACGGCGAGCGGGGCGCGTACTGGACGTTCGTCGTGCACACGGGAGACAGGACGCTGGTCGGTGCCAGCCCCGAGGTGCACGTGCGGATGTCGGGCGGGACGGTCGTCATGAACCCGATCAGCGGCACCTACCGCTATCCGGCCGCCGGGCCCACGCCCGAGGACCTGCTGGACTTCCTCGCCGACGGCAAGGAGATCGAGGAGCTGTCGATGGTCGTCGACGAGGAGCTCAAGATGATGTGCACCGTCGGCGACATGGGCGGTGTCGTCGTCGGGCCCCGCCTCAAGGAGATGGCCCACCTCGCGCACACCGAGTACGAGCTGCGCGGGAAGTCGACCCTCGATGTGCGCGACGTGCTGAAGGAGACGATGTTCGCGGCGACCGTCACCGGCTCGCCGGTGCAGAACGCCTGCCGGGTCATCGAGCGGCACGAGGTGGGGGGACGCGGGTACTACGCCGGTGCCCTGGCGCTCGTCGGGCGGGACGCGGGCGGCGCGCAGACCCTGGACTCCCCCATCCTGATCCGCACCGCCGACATCGACGCGGCCGGACGACTGCGGGTGCCGGTCGGCGCGACGCTCGTCCGGGGGTCGGACCCGGCGGGCGAGGTCGCGGAGACGCACGCGAAGGCCGCCGGCGTGCTGGCCGCTCTCGGCGTACGTCCCGGACGGCCGCGTGAGGAGAGCACGCGGCCCGCGCTGGCCGACGACCCGCGGGTCCAGGCCGCGCTCGACGGACGCCGCGCGGCCCTCGCACCGTTCTGGCTGCGGATGCAGGAGCGGCACGGAGAGCTCTCCGGACACGCGCTCGTCGTGGACGGCGAGGACACCTTCACGGCGATGCTGGCGCATGTGCTGCGCTCGTCGGGGCTCGATGTGACGGTGCGGCGCTACGACGAGGAGGGGCTGCGGGACGCCGTCCTCGCGCATGAGGGGCCGGTCGTGCTCGGCCCCGGGCCCGGCGACCCGTCCGATCTCACCGACCCCAAGATGCGGCTGTTGAGGTCGCTGACGGCCGATGTGATCCGCGGCCACCGGCACGGCGTGCTCGGGGTCTGCCTCGGGCACGAGCTGATCGCGGCCGAGCTGGGCCTGGAGATCGCCCGGAAGGACGTGCCGTACCAGGGCGCGCAGACCGACATCGCGCTGTTCGGCCGGACCGAGACCGTCGGGTTCTACAACAGTTTCGCGGCCCGCTGCGACGACGCGGCGGCGCTGGAGCTGGCCGCGCACGACGTCGAGGTCAGCCGGGACCCGGCGAACGGGGAGGTGCACGCGCTGCGCGGGCCGTCCTTCGCCGGGGTGCAGTTCCACCCGGAGTCGGTGCTCTCGCTGCGCGGCGCCGGGATCGTGCGGGAGCTGATCGGTCAGCTCGTCGCCAGCGCCTCGGCCGGGACCAGCACGTTCTCGGAGCGGCGGCCGGCCAGGTAGTCCAGGACGTTCTGCACCGTGGTGTCGATGATCTGGCCGACCGCGTCCACGGTGTAGTACGCCTGGTGCGAGGTGACCAGGACGTTCGGGAACGTGACGAGGCGGGCCAGGGTGTCGTCGTCGACGATCTCCAGGGACTTGTCGAGGAAGAACAGGCCCGCCTCGGCCTCGTACACGTCGAGGCCGACGCCGGTGAAGCGGCCCTCGCGCAGTTCGGCGACGAGGGCCTTGGTGTCGACGAGACCGCCGCGGCTGGAGTTGATCAGGATCGCGTCGTCCTTCATGGTGCGCAGGGCGGCGGCGTCGACGATGTGCTCGGTGGCGGGCAGCAGCGGGACGTGCAGGCTGATCAGGTCGGCCTCGGCGAAGAGCTGGTCCTTGTCGACGTACTTCATGCCGAGGGCCACGCACTCCGGGTTCTCGGCGACGTCCCAGCCGAGCAGGTTCATGCCGAAGCCGTGCGCGATGCGGGTGAAGGCCTCGCCGATCTTGCCGGTGCCGAGGACGCCGACGGTGCGGCCGCGCATGTCACGGCCGAGCAGGCCGTCGAGGCGGAAGTCGAAGTCGCGGGTGCGGTTGCTGGCGCGGACGATGCGCCGGTTCACGGCCATCGCGAGGGTCCAGGCGAACTCGGCGACCGAGTACGGCGAGTAATAGGAGACCCGCGCGACGGTCAGCCCGAGGCGCTCGGCGACCTCCAGGTCGATGTTGTTGAAGCCGGTGGAGCGCTGGGCGATCATCTGCGTGCCGCCGGCCGCGAGGCTCTGCAGCACCCGGTTGTTGAGGGTCGCGTTGACACTGGTGGAGATGATCTCGTAGCCCGCCGCGATGGGGGCGGTGTCCTCGTTGAGGAAGACGTCCAGGCAGCGGACGTCGTGGTGGCCCTCGAAGGCCTTCTCGATGAGGGGCTTTTCGTCGGATTGCACGCCGAATGCGAGGATCTCCATGGCTGGAGTTTATGTAGGGCCACAGGGGACGGCACCCCGAACCGGGATGCCGTCCCGAGCCGTCGCCTAACCGAAGAAGACCCCCACCTCCTCGTAGAGGGACGGATCGACGGTCTTCAGGCGGGCCGTCGCGTCGGCGATGGGCACGCGGACGATGTCCGTGCCGCGCAGCGCGACCATCTTGCCGAAGTCGCCGTCGCGGACCGCCTCGATCGCGTGCAGGCCGAAGCGGGTGGCCAGCCAGCGGTCGAAGGCCGACGGGGTGCCGCCGCGCTGGACGTGGCCGAGAACCGTGGTGCGGGCCTCCTTGCCGGTGCGCTTCTCGATCTGTTTGGCGAGCCATTCGCCGACGCCGGAGAGGCGTACGTGCCCGAAGGAGTCCAGCGACTCGTCCTTGAGCACCATGTCGCCGTCGCGCGGCATCGCGCCCTCGGCGACGACGACGATCGGCGCGTACGAGGCCTTGAAGCGGGAGGTGACCCAGGCGCAGACCTGGTCGATGTCGAAGCGCTGCTCGGGGATGAGGATGACGTTGGCGCCGCCCGCCAGGCCCGAGTGCAGGGCGATCCAGCCCGCGTGGCGGCCCATGACCTCGACGACGAGGACCCGCATATGGGATTCGGCGGTCGTGTGGAGCCGGTCGATGGCTTCGGTGGCGATGCCGACGGCGGTGTCGAAGCCGAAGGTGTAGTCGGTGGCGGAGAGGTCGTTGTCGATGGTCTTGGGCACGCCGACGACGCGGATGCCGTACTCGTCGGCGAGGCGGGCCGCGACGCCCAGGGTGTCCTCGCCGCCGATCACGATCAGCGCCTCGACCTCCTGCTCGAGGAGGTTCTCCTTGACGCGGCGGATGCCGTTCTCCGCGTTGAGGGGATTGGTGCGCGAGGAGCCGAGGATGGTGCCGCCGCGCGGCAGGATGCCGCGGACGGTGGGGATGTCGAGGCGGACGATGTCGTTCTCGAGCGGTCCCCGCCAGCCGTCCCGGAAGCCGACGAAGTCGTAGCCGTACTCCTGCACGCCCTTGCGGACGACGCCCCGGATGACGGCGTTGAGCCCGGGGCAGTCGCCGCCTCCGGTCAGTACTCCGATTTTCTTGGCCCGCATGAACACGTCCCTTCGCGCTGAAGTGAACCGTCACGAGCCACGCTAATGGTGATCCAGGTCACTTCTGGAGGGGACGGAGAGTCAATTCCTTTACTGGAGGCGCGAGTTGTACGGCGGGCGCCGGGCTACTCGTCGTCGAGGCCGCGCTCGATCGCGTACCGGACGAGCTCCACCCGGTTGTGCAGCTGGAGCTTGCCGAGGGTGTTCTGCACGTGGTTCTGCACCGTGCGGTGCGAGATGACCAGCCGCTCCGCGATCTGCTTGTAGCTCAGACCCTTGGCGACCAGGCGCAGCACCTCGGTCTCCCGGTCGGTGAGCTGCGGCGCCTTCGGCTCGTCCGTGCCGGTGACCGGAACCGGCTCGGAGGCCAGCCGCCGGTATTCGCCGAGGACGAGACCGGCGAGGCCCGGCGTGAAGACCGGGTCGCCGACGGCCGTGCGGCGCACCGCGTCGATCAGCTCGTCGGTGGACGCGGACTTCAGCAGGTAGCCGGTGGCCCCGGACTTCACCGCCTCCAGGACGTCCGCGTGCTCGCCGCTCGCCGACAGGACCAGGACCCGCAGCGCCGGGTCGGCGCCGACCAGCTCCTTGCAGACCTGGACGCCGGGCTTGGCCGGCAGGTTCAGGTCGAGGACGAGGACGTCGGGGCCCGCGGCCCGCGCGCGGCGCACCGCCTGCTCGCCGTCGCCCGCGGTGGCGACCACGTCGAAGCCGGACGCGGCCAGGTCGCGGGCGACGGCGTCGCGCCACATCGGGTGGTCGTCGACCACCATGACCTTGATCGTGGCTCCTGCGCCGTCGTTGTGCTGTTCGCTCATCGCTCCGGTCCTGCCCTTCCCCCGTGTGCCGTCCGGTTCTTCCCGACGGTCAGTTCTTCGTCGGTCTCTTGGGTACGTTCAGTTCGACCTCGGTGCCCTGGCCGGGTACCGAGATCAGCTCGGCGGTGCCGCCGATGTCGCGCAGCCGGCCCCGGATGGACAGGGCGACGCCGAGCCGGCCCTCGCCCTCGGCCTGGGCGAGCCGGCCCTCCGGGATGCCGGGGCCGTCGTCCCGCACGGTCACGATCACCGCGTCCGGCTCGTCCTCGACCAGGATCCAGGCGTGCGCGCCCTCACCCGCGTGCCGCCGCACGTTGTCCAGGGCCGCGCTGACGGCGGCGGCCAGTTCGCGGGCGGCGGCGGGCCGCATCAGAACCGGGGCGCCCGGCTCGGCGAAGGTGATCCGCGATCCCGCGTGCCCGGCGAGCAGCGGCCGCAGGTCGCGGGGCTGCCCGGTGTCCGCGTCCTCTTCGTGCGCGTGGCGGTCCGGTTCGTCGACGGCGCGGACGACGGCGCCCTGCGCGGCGTCCTCGGAGGCGCGGGACGCCGGGGTCAGGCCCCCGGCCACCAGGGTGCGCAGCGCGACCTCCTGCTCCCCCGCCATCCGGCCGATCTCGGCGGCCTCGCCGCCCAGGGCGTTGCCGCGCCGCTGCACCATCGCGAGGACCTGCAGGACGCTGTCGTGGATGTCGCGGGCCAGGCGCTCCCGTTCGCGTGTGGCGGCCTCGATCTCCAGGGCGCGGGCGAGGGTGCGCTCGGAGGCGCGGGCCACCTCGACGACGTAGCCGATGGCGATGGAGGCGATGCAGACCAGCAGCACGTTGTGGAAGGTGCTGCGGCTGACGGCGCCGCGCTGGACCACGTTGGCGACGCCGATGAGCAGGGAAGCGGTGGCCGCCCAGCGCCAGCCGCCCTTGAGGGCCCAGGCGAGGACCGCGCCCGCCGTCCATATCGACGGCAGCGTCGAGCCGCCGGTGACGGCCCGCTCGTGGCCCGCGACGGGCGACAGCAGGATGCCGACGACGGCGATCGTCAGGTCGGCGGTGAGGAACCGCTTGGTGCAGCGCCGGGCTCCCGACACCTGCGGCAGCGTCGCCAGGGTCCACCCGGCCAGCACGGCGAAGTAGGCGATGGCGACCCACGGGCGCTCGTACACCTCGTACGCGGAGGCGAAGAGCCCGATCGCGTACAGCATGGTGAGCACCCGGTAGGCCGTCAGGGCACGCCACAGCGGCTGCTCGACCGACATCCGTACGACCCGCTCGCGTCTGACCGTGCTCCCCATGTCCCCCACCCCTCGGGGACGACGCGGTCAGGCGCCGCCCCGCTCCTTCTGCGCTTCCTTCTCGGCCTTCTCGGCTTCCGCCTTCTCCGCCTTCTCCGCCTTGGCCGCGTCGGCGATCTGCCGCTTGGCGGCGGTCGCGTACATGTCGACGTACTCCTGGCCGGAGAGCTTCATGATTTCGTACATGACCTCGTCGGTCACCGCCCGCAGCACGAACCGGTCGCCCTCCATGCCCTGGTAGCGGCTGAAGTCGAGCGGCTTGCCGATGCGGATGCCGGGGCGCATGAGCTTGGGCATCACCTTGCCCGGGGGCTGGATCTTCTCCGTGTCGATCATGGCGACCGGGATGACGGGCGCGCCGGTGGCCAGCGCCACGCGGGCCAGGCCGCCGGGCTTGCCGCGGTACAGCCGGCCGTCGGGTGAGCGCGTGCCCTCGGGGTAGATGCCGAACAGCTCGCCGCGCTCCAGGACCTCGATGCCGCTCTTGATGGCGGCCTCGCCGGCGCCGCGCGAGCCGGACCGGTCCACGGGCAGCTGGCCGACGCCCTTGAAGAAGGCGGCCGTCAGCTTTCCCTTGACTCCGGGGGTGGTGAAGTACTCGGCCTTCGCGATGAAGGTGACCTTGCGGTCGAGGACCGCCGGCAGGAAGAACGAGTCGGAGAAGGAGAGGTGGTTGCTGGCCAGGATCGCGGCCCCCTCGGCGGGAATGTTCTCCAGCCCTTCCACCCACGGCCGGAAGCCGAGCTTCAGCGGCCCTCCGATGGCCACCTTCATTGCGCCGTAGATCAACCCACTGCCTTCCCTCGTCCGAGGATCAGACCTTAACCCGCGGGGCCGCTCAGGGGCCCGACGACCCTGGTCGGTGTCAGTCCGGTCGCGTACGGTGAAGTCCACGTCCCGCTGCTCCCCCGTCCAGAGCCCCTTCCAAGAACTGGAGACCGAAGGTGCCGGTCCTTCCTGGAGCCGAGCCGTACCGCCATGAAGGCGGCGAGGTCGGCGTCCTCCTCTGTCACGGCTTCACCGGATCCCCCCAATCGATGCGCCCCTGGGCGGAGTACCTGGCCGGGCGGGGTCTGACCGTCTCGCTCCCGCTGCTGCCCGGGCACGGCACCCGCTGGGAGGACATGGCGATCACCGGCTGGCAGGACTGGTACGCGGAGGTGGACCGCGCCCTGCGCGAGCTCACGGAGCGCTGCTCGCAGGTGTTCGTCTTCGGCCTGTCGATGGGCGGCGCGCTCGCGCTGCGCCTCGCGGCCCGGCACGGCGACCAGGTGGCCGGCCTGGTCCTGGTCAATCCGGGGAACAAGGTGCACGGTCTGGCCGCGCACGCCCTCCCGGTGGCCCGGCACCTCGTCCGTACGGTGAAGGGCATCGCCAGCGACATCGCGAAGGAGGGCGTGGACGAGGTGGGCTACGACCGGGTGCCGCTGCACTCGGCGCACCAGCTGCGGACCTTCTTCCGGATCGTGGACCGTGAACTGCCGCAGGTGACCCAGCCGTTGGTGGTGCTGCACAGCATCCAGGACCATGTGGTGCCGCCCGCCGACTCGGCCCGGGTGCTCAGCCGGGTCTCCTCCA
This sequence comes from Streptomyces sp. YJ-C3, assembly GCF_053891275.1. Taxonomy (NCBI): domain Bacteria; kingdom Bacillati; phylum Actinomycetota; class Actinomycetes; order Kitasatosporales; family Streptomycetaceae; genus Streptomyces; species Streptomyces sp. YJ-C3. The sequence goes on from NZ_CM132685.1 coordinate 6,929,754, forward strand.
CGGACGTCACGGAGATCCTGCTGGAACAGAGCTACCACGTCGCGACGTTGGACCATGACGCGGACCGGATCTTCGAGGAGAGCTACGCGTTCATCGGCCGGCTCGCTCCGAGTGTCGGCAAGATCCCCAGCGAGGGCGTGACCAGCCCCGGCGAGGGCGCGGAAGGGACGGCCAGCGGTGGCTGAGCAGGAGCGGCGGGAGCCCGAGAGCCCCGACAGTCCGGACGGCGGCGGGGGCCCGGAGCCCCAGGGGGCCGGTGCCGGGCAGCCGCGGCAGGACGCGGAGCAGCAGGACGGGCTGCTCCCGGTCGACGAGGACGCGCTGTGGGCGCAGATCGTCGCCGGGTACGGGGAGGAGCCGCCGGACCCGCCGGGCGCGAAGCCGTTCAAGTCGGTGGAGGACCTGGCGCTCCTGGAGCCGGAGACCAATACGACGCGGCCGGGCGACGGTCCGGACGAGGACGACGACGCGGACGAGCGGCCGTCGGGGGACACCAAGGGGCCGCTCGGCTCGTCGGTCTCCTTCGCCCCGGGCATCGGCGCCGCTCCGGGCCCCCGTGACTACGCGTCGCCGGAGCCGTCCGAGAGCGACTTCGACGAGGACGACGAGGGCCACTTCGTGCCGCCGGAGCCGCCGCCGCTCCCGGAGTCGGACGTGACGTCCAGGTTCGCGTGGCTGGCCGTGATCGGCGGCCCGGTGCTGCTGCTCGTCTCGGTGCTGCTGGGCTGGTCCATGACCTGGTGGCTGGCGACGCTCTGCGTCGGCGGCTTCCTCGGCGGCTTCGCCACGCTGGTCGCGCGGATGCAGTCGGGCGAGGACGAGGACGACGACCCGGGTCGCGGAGCCGTGGTCTGAGACCCGTACCTGCGCGAAGGGCCCGGCCGGATGATTCCGGCCGGGCCTTTTGCGTACCCGGTGGACAAGGCCAGGCGGCGTCCTCAGGCGGCCGGGATTCTGAGGGCGGCCAGGACCGGCAGATGGTCCGTGGCCGCCCTCAGGTCGTGCGCGGGCAGATCGGCCGGGACCCCGCAGCCGAGGACCTCGATGCCCTGGGTGGCGAGGATCGCGTCGATCCGCTGGTGGGGGTCGGCCGGGGTGGAGGTGTACTCGGTGCCCCAGGGGCGGGTGGCCCAGGCGTCGTTCAGGGCCGCGGCCAGACGGCGGAAGGTGCGCCCGTCGGGCCGCTCGTTCAGGTCGCCGCCCACGACGGCGTGCTCGACGCCCATGGCCTCGATCCGGTCGAGCAGCATCCCGCCCTGTGCGTACCGCTCGTCCTTCTGCAGGCTCAGATGGCAGCTGACGACGCCGAGCCGGGCGCCGCCGAACCGGACGACGGCGGTGGCGAAGCCGCGCCGGTGCAGCCCGGGCGTGAGCGGCAGCAGCACGTCCTCCGTGCGCTCCACCGTGGCCCGCAGCGAGCAGAGCAGCGCGGGTCCTGCCGCGCTGCCGCCGCCGGAGAGGATCACCAGGTCGGCGGCGCGGGCCAGCCGGGCGAGCTTCTTGCGCCAGCGGAAGAAGCGGGGGGCCTCCTGGACGAGGACCAGGTCGGGGGCGCAGGCCTTCATGACGCGGGCGAGGGCGGCGGGGTCGTCGCGCATCGAGCGGATGTTGTAGCTCAGGACGCGGATGACGGCAGAACCGTCGGCCGCGGTAAGGGAGTTGGGGAGCGAGCCGGAGTCCATGGCGATCAAGATACGCCGGTGCCCGCCGCCCCAGAGGGGAACGACGGGCACCTGGCGTACATCGGTGTCACATCACCGGGTCGGGCTCCCGTGCCAGGTCGGCGGCGCCGACCATGCCCGCCTTGTTGCCCAGCTGGGCCGCGATGACGTCGGCGACCGGCCGCCAGTTCCCGCCGACCAGCCAGCGCTTGTACGACTTGCGGATCGGGTCGAGGACCAGCTCGCCCTCGTCGGAGAGGCCGCCGCCGACGATGAACGCCGACGGGTCGAAGAGCGAGGCGAGGTCGGCCAGGCCCGCGCCGGCCCAGCGGGCCAGCTCGCGGTAGGAGTCCACCGCGACCGGGTCGCCCTCGCGGGCGGCCGTGGAGATGTGCTTGCCCTCGATGCCGTCGGGGCTGCCGTCGCCGAGCGACAGCAGGTACTCGGCGTTCTCGGGGGTGGCGTTGGCGCGCTGCTTGGCGTAGCGGACCAGGGCGCGCCCGGACGCGTACTGCTCCCAGCAGCCCTGCGAACCGCAGCCGCACAGCAGCCCGTCCGGCACCATGCGGATGTGGCCGAACTCGGCGGCGACGCCGAAGTGGCCGCGGCGCAGCTTGTTGCCGATGATGATGCCGCCGCCGAGGCCCGTGCCGAGCGTGATGCAGATGACGTTGCGGTGGCCCTTGCCCGCGCCGAACTTGTACTCGCCCCAGGCTGCCGCGTTCGCGTCGTTCTCCACGACGACGGGCAGGCCGACGCGCTGCTCGACCTTCTCCTTCAGCGGCTCCTGGCGCCAGTCGATGTTCGGCGCGAAGTACACGGTGGAGCGCTGACGGTTGACGTATCCGGCGGCGCCGATGCCCACGCCCACGATCTCGTGCCCGGCCCTGGCGCCTTCCACGGCCGAGGCGATCGCGTCCACGATCCCGTCAGGCGTGGACGGCGTCGGCACCTTGAACGTGGAGAGGATGTTGCCCTCCTCGTCGACCACGCCGGCCGCGATCTTCGTGCCGCCGATATCGACGCCGATGGTGAGTCCCATGAATCCCTCAGTTCGGTCGAGCCCCGCTACGGCCCACCGTACCTGAGGGCCTGCCGTCGGATTCCTGCCGTTCGCCCGAAGGGCGGGCCCGACGGCGTGCCGGACGCCGTCGGACGAACAGGAAGCGGCCAGGAATCCGTCGGCGGGTCCTCGATGCTTCAGTCCAGGTCGATGTGCTCCCCGCCGGGGCCTTCGTCCTTCGGCGTCCGGGGGGCCTTCCGCTCCTGGGAGCGCTGGGTCCAGCGGCTCTCCTGGTTCTCCACGGCGGAGCGGTACGCGGCGAGCAGCTCGGAGCCGGCGGCGGCGAGGTGGTCGAAGACGTCGGAGTTGCGCTCGATGACCGGCTCGACGACGGACCTGGCCTGCCGGACGACCTGCCGGGCGACCTGCTCGGCGGTGCCCTGCGCCATGGCGCCGAGGAACGGGGCCTGTGCCCCGGACAGGTCGGAGAGCTTGTCGGCGACGGCGTCGACGAGCTTGCGCAGCTCCTCGGCGGCGGAGCCGGGGGGCGGCCCCTGCTCGGCCCGGCGGCGGGCCTTCTCCGCCGCGAGATCCTCGGCACAGGCCTGCTCCCAGGCGTCTGCGTCGGCCTGGGGTGCGGGCTGCTCGGTGGCGTCGCTCATGACGGCTGACTCCTGCGAAGAGCTGAAGGGGGTGCTGAAGCGGTGACGTCTTCGACGTTACCCGAACGGGTGCATGGCCTCACTAGGTCGTGTACGGGAGAAATCAGGACCGGGACTGCGGCCAGAGGTCCGGGTCGGGGGCGAACCGCACGCGCAGCTCGCCGTCGACGAGCCCGGCCCCGGCCACGGTGCAGCGGCGGGGCGCGGAGGGCAGCGGGACGACGCGGCGGAAGGGTCCCGCGCCGACGACGATCTCGTCGCCCCGGCGGATCAGGGTGAGCTCCTCGCGGACGGCGCCGGGCAGCGGGATCCGCCAGACCAGGACGCCGTCGTCCTGGAGTCGGTCCTCGACGGGCCAGGGGGTGCGGGGCGCGGGGATGTCGGGGAGCGCAGCGTCGAGGCCGGGGAGGCCGTCGAGGTCGGCGCCGCGCGGGTCGCGGCCGAGGTGGGGTATCTCCCGGGCGCCCGGCCACTGGGCGACGACCTTGCGCTGGCGGGCGGCGGCGTCGGCCAGCCACGGGTCGGTGGAGCCGTCGGGGAGCATCCGGTTGGCGATCAGGGTCTCGGTGCGCAGGCCGTGGAGGGCGAGCCCGGTGCTGGTGACGCGGAGGGTCTCGGCGGCGGCCTGGGTGGGCTCGGCGACGAGGCGTACGAGGGTGGTGTCGGCGTCGATCACGGCCTGGGCAGCGGCGAGTTCGCGGTCCCAGCGGGCGGCGGTCTCGTACAGCCACTCCGCGGGCATCGGCACCCCCGCGAGCCGCCCGAGGACGGGGCGCAGGGCGCGGGCCGCCTGGCGTTCGGCGGGGAGCAGGCGGCGCAGATAGCGGCGCAGCTGTTCGGGCAGGGCGAGGACGGCGACGGCGTGCGGGGCGGGCGGCAGGTCGACGACGACCAGGTCGGACGCCTCTTCGGCGCTGTTGCGCAGGGCACGCAGCAGGGCGAGTTCGTCGCTGCCGGGCAGCGGCGTGAGTTCGTCGGCGTCGAGCCGGGCGGCACCGAGCAGGTCGAGCGCGGAACCGGCCCGGTCCTGCAGGGCGAGCAGATCGTCCCGGAATCCGTCGGCCGGGGTGAGCCGGGTGACGGTGACGCCGGGCAGGTCCGCCAGGGTGTCACCGGTGATCAGGTGCGTGCGCAGCCCGTCCCGGGCGGCCTTCAGGGCGGTGGCGGCGGCGATCGTGGTCCGGCCGGAGCCACCGGGACCGGTGACGAGAAGGGTGCGCATGAGGATCGAGGCTACCTGGGCGGGCGCGGACCCACGGGGCCCGCCCCGGACCCCGCTCCCCGGCTGTCGCGGCGGCTACTTGCCCGCTTCCACGCGCTTCTTCAGTCCGGCCAGCGCCCGGTCGATGATGACCTTCTCGGCCTTGCGCTTGATCATCCCGAGCATCGGGATCTTCACGTCGACGGTCAGCGAGTACGTGACCTCGGTGCCCGTACCGGCCGGCTTCAGCACGTACGACCCGTCGAGCGACCGGAGCATCTGGGACTTGACGAGTGTCCAGGACACCTCGTTCTCGCCCGCCCAGGTGTACTTGAGGGTCTGGTCGTCCTTGATCGCGCCGGCGTCCATGACGAGGCGGACCTGCTCGGCCCGGCCGGAGTCGTCGGTCGCGAGGACCTCGGACTCCTTCACCTCGCCGGTCCAGTCCGGGTAGCGGGCGAAGTCGGCGATCACCCCCATGACATCGGCCGGTGCCGCCTCGATCGTGATGCTCGAGCTGGTGTGTTCCGCCATCGCCGTGGCTCCTCCAGATACCGGTCAGGGGTCCCGCCGTGCATACGTGTGTGTCGCGTGAAGGCTATCGCGCGCCGACCGGCCCGCCGTCACCACTCCAGGGCCCAGGGCCGCCCCGCGCTCGCGAAGTGGCCGACATTGACGCACTCCGTGACGCCGATCCGCATGCGCCGGGCGAGCGGCTGGTGGACGTGGCCGAACAGGGAGTAGCGGGGCCGGGTGCGGCGAATGGCGTCGAGGACGGCGCGGCTGCCGCGCTCGAAGCGCCGGGCCACCGTGTCGTAGACCAGCTCCGGGACCTCCGGCGGGATGTGCGTGCACAGCACGTCGACCTCCCCGACGGCCTCGATCTTGGCGGCGTACTCCTCGTCGTCGATCTCGTAGGGGGTCCGCATCGGCGTCCGCAGCCCGCCGCCGACGAACCCGAACGTCCAGCCGCCGATCTCGACCCGCTCCCCGTCGAGCACGGAGGTGCCCGGCCCGGCGTACTCACTCCACAGCTGCGGCATGTCGACGTTGCCGTAGGTGGCGTACGTAGGAGAGGGGAAGGCGGCGAACAGCTCCGAGTACTGCTTGCGCACGGCTTTTTCGATGGCGGGGCCGCGGTCGATGCCCGCCCAGAGCCGGGCCCCGAAGGCTCTGGCCTCCTCGAACCGGCGGGCGGTGCGCAGCTCGACGATGCGGTCGGCGTTCTCGACTCCGAACAAGTCGGGAAAAATGCCGCGCGAGTGGTCGGCGTAGTCGAGGAAGAGGACCAGGTCACCGAGGCAGACGAGGGCGTCGGCGCCGTCGCCGGCTCGTGCGAGGTCGGTGGAGTTTCCGTGCACATCGCTGACTACATGTACGCGCATGCGATCACCCTAGGACGATGGGTCCAAGGTGGGTAGAGGCCGCCGGACCTGCGGTTACTTCCGAGTCAGGAAGCGTGTGGACTACTGTGCGCAAAGCACCGCCGTGACGTGTGACGCAGCGAACATCTGGCCTGGACCCCCTACCGAAAAAGCAGTACTGGTGGGTAACGTCCGGGCAGTCCAGTCGTGCTCAGTTCAACCACATCGATCAAGAAGACGATCGACGAGGCCCTGAGCACCTGCCCGATCTTGGACCGCACCGACGCAGCACACAGAGTCGTGGCGCCGGCGCCTTATGAGGAGCAGCAGTCTTGCGCGAGTTCAGCCTTCCGGCTTTGTACGAGGTCCCTGCGGACGGCAATCTGACCGACATCGTCCGCAGAAACGCCGCGCAGCATCCCGACGTCGCCGTCATCGGACGCAAGGTCGACGGCACCTGGCAGGACGTCACGTCCGTCCAGTTCCTCGCCGAAGTGGTGGCCGCCGCGAAGGGCCTCATCGCCTCCGGCGTGCAGGCGGGCGACCGGGTCGGCCTCATGTCCCGTACGCGCTACGAGTGGACCCTGCTCGACTTCGCGATCTGGAGCGCCGGCGCGGTCACCGTCCCGGTCTACGAGACGAGCTCGGCCGAGCAGATCCAGTGGATCCTCGGCGACTCCGGTGCCGTCGCGATCCTCGTCGAGTCGGACGCGCACGCCGCGGCCGTCGCCTCCGTGCACGACCGGCTGCCCCAGCTGCGGCACGTCTGGCAGATCGACGCCGGCGGCGTCGAGGAGCTGAACCGGGCCGGCGCCGAGGTGCCCGACCGGACGGTGGACGAGCGCAGCGCGGTGGCGAAGGCCGACGACCCGGCCACGATCGTCTACACGTCGGGCACCACGGGCCGCCCCAAGGGCTGCGTCCTGACGCACCGCAGCTTCTTCGCGGAGTGCGGCAATGTGGTGGAGCGCCTGAAGCCGCTGTTCCGTACGGGCGAGTGCTCGGTGCTGCTCTTCCTCCCCGTCGCGCACGTCTTCGGCCGGCTGGTCGAGGTGGCGTCGCTGATGGCCCCGATCAAGCTGGGCCACGCCCCCGACATCAAGCACCTCACCGATGAACTGGCCGCGTTCAGGCCCACGTTGATCCTGGGCGTGCCGCGGGTCTTCGAGAAGGTCTACAACTCGGCGCGAGCCAAGGCGCAGGCCGAGGGCAAGGGCAAGATCTTCGACAAGGCCGCCGACACGGCGATCGAGTACAGCCGCGCGCTCGACACCCCGAAGGGCCCGTCGCTCGCGCTGAAGCTCAAGTACAAGACGTTCGACAAGCTGGTCTACAGCAAGCTGCGCGCGGTGCTCGGCGGCCGCGGCGAGTACGCGATCTCGGGCGGCGCCCCGCTGGGCGAGCGCCTCGGCCATTTCTTCCGCGGTATCGGCTTCACGGTCCTGGAGGGCTACGGCCTGACCGAGTCGTGCGCCGCCACCGCGTTCAACCCGTGGGACCGCCAGAAGATCGGCACGGTGGGCCAGCCGCTGCCCGGCTCGGTCGTGCGGATCGCCGACGACGGCGAGGTGCTGCTGCACGGCGAGCACCTGTTCACCGGCTACTGGAACAACGAGGCCGCGACGCAGGAGGCGCTCGCCGACAACTGGTTCCACACCGGTGACATCGGCACGCTCGACGAGGACGGCTACCTCCGCATCACCGGCCGCAAGAAGGAGATCATCGTGACGGCGGGCGGCAAGAACGTCGCCCCGGCCGTCATCGAGGACCGCATCCGGGCGCACGCGCTGGTCGCGGAGTGCATGGTGGTGGGCGACGGGCGGCCGTTCGTCGGCGCCCTGGTCACCATCGACGAGGAGTTCCTCGGCAAGTGGGCCGTGGACCACGGCAAGCCGGCCGACTCCACGGTGGCCTCGCTGCGCGACGACGCGGATCTGCTGGCCGCGATCCAGACGGCCGTGGACGACGGCAACGCGGCGGTCTCCAAGGCGGAGTCGGTCCGCAAGTTCCGCATCCTGGGCGCTCAGTTCACGGAGGAGTCGGGCCATCTGACGCCGTCGCTGAAGCTGAAGCGGAACGTGGTGGCGAAGGATTACGCGGACGAGGTCGAGGCGATCTACCGGGGCTGACCGCGCCCACGCACCGTAGGCCCGTACCCCCGTAGGCGGGTGCGGGCCTCGTCGTGGTTGCTCGCGCAGTTCCCCGCGCCCCTGAAGGCTGCGGCTTCGCCGCGCCTCCACCCGGTCGGCGCTACAGCAACCCCCGCAACCGCTCCGCCAACAGGTCCCACCGCCACCGCTCCTCGACCCACTCCCGGCCGCGCTCCCCCATCGCCCGCCGCAACTCCGGGTCGAGCAACAGCGCGGCCACCCGGTCGGCGGCCTCCTCGGGGGACCCGCCCCGTACGACCCAGCCCGTCTCCCCGTCGAGGACCGCGTCCGGCGCACCGCCCGAGTCACCGGCCACCACCGGCAGCCCCGTCGCGGACGCCTCCAGGTACACGATCCCGAGGCCCTCGACGTCCAGTCCTCCGCGCCGCGTCCGGCAGGGCATGGCGAACACGTCACCGGCCCCGTAGTGCGCGGGGAGTTCCGCCCACGGCACGGCCCCGGTGAAGCGCACGGAGTCCGCGACGCCGGTCTCCTGCGCCAGCTTGCGCAGCTCCTTCTCGTACGGGCCGCCGCCCACGATCAGCAGCACCGCGTCCGGCACGGCCGCCAGGATCCGCGGCATCGCGAGGATCAGCGTGTCCTGGCCCTTGCGCGGCACCAGCCGCGAGACGCACACCACCACGGGGCGGTCCGAGAGGCCGAGCCGGGCCCGCACCGCGTCGCCGCCCGACGCCGGGTGGAACGTCTTCTCGTCGACCCCGGGCGGGAGTTGGACCATCCGGCCGGCCGCCGCGGGCGTCAGTGCCGCCGCGATCCGCGACCTCGTGTACTCGCCCAGGTACGTGATCGTGTCCGTCGACTCGCCGATCCGGCGCAGCAGGCTCCGGGACGCGGGGAGCTGGGCCCAGCCCGCTTCGTGCCCGTGGGTCGTCGCGACCAGGCGCTCCGCACCGGCCCGGCGCAGAGCCGGCGCCATCAGGCCCAGCGGCGCGGCCGCCCCGAACCACACCGACGTACAGCCGTGCTCCTTCAGGAGGCCCACCGCGCGCCGGGTCACGCGCGGCGTCGGCAGCAGCATCGTCGTACGGTCGCGTACGACGGTGAACGGCTGTTCCGCGTCGAAGGCCGCGGTCGCCTCGACGCCTTCCCGGCCGCGCTTCCACGTGGACGCGTAGACGACGAGCTGCTCGGGGTCCAGGCGCAGTGCCATGTTGTGCAGGAATGCCTGGATGCCGCCTGGGCGGGGCGGGAAGTCGTTGGTCACGACCAGCGTCTTGTTTGTCTTGTGCATCGCCGCAGACAGTACCGAACCCACCCGAAGGAACGCGCCACGCCGCCTCGGTCCATGGCCACCACACAGTTCGGCCCGGCATGATGGTTCGAATGAAGACGCGAAATCCCGCAGGGGTCCTTGTCACGTGGGCCCTGACCAGGACGCTGCTGCTGTTGTGCGTCTTCAAGGTCATCATGGTCCCCGGCCCCGACGTGACCAGCGACGTCTCGGTGATCTACCAGGGCTGGTTCGACATCCTGCGGACAGGAACGTTCCCGCTGGACGATGTCACCTGGCAGTACCCGCCGGTCGCCGCGGTCGCCATCCTCTCCCCCGCGGTGCTGCCGTTCCTCGCGTACACCTCGGCGTTCTTCCTGATGGCGTTCCTCGCCGACGCGGCCGTCTTCCTGATGCTCCTGTACGTCTCCGAGCGGCACGGCAAGTCGCGGCGCGGCGTGTGGGTGTGGGTGGCGGGCCTGCCGCTGCTCGGGCAGACCGTGTACGCGCGCTACGACGTGATGGTCACCGCCGTCGCGGTCGCGGGGCTGCTCGCGGCCGCCCGGCATCCGAAGGCCGCGGGCGTCATGGCCGCGCTCGGCGCGATGCTCAAGGTGTGGCCGGCGCTGCTGCTGATCGGCACCCGGCGCGGCCGGGCCACCCGTGAGGCGTGGGGCGCGGCGGCGATGACGGCCGGCCTGCTCGCGCTCACCTTCCTCGTCGCGATGCCGGGCGCGTTCGCCTTTCTGACGTTCCAGCGGGACCGGGGCACGGAGGTCGAGTCGCTCGGCGCGCTGGTCTTCCACGTGGCACGGCAGTTCGGCTGGTCGGGCACGGTGCAGCTGAACTACGGCTCGGTCGAGTTCCTCGGCCCGTACGTGGACCTGGTCAGCGCCCTCGCGCAGGGGCTGACCGTGCTGGCCTTCGGCTGGCTGGTGCTGTGGCGGCTGCGGGCCCGCGCCTGGGCGTCGAGCACGCTCGCCGACGCGGGTCTGACGGCGGTGCTGCTGTTCACGACGACGAGCCGGGTGATCAGCCCGCAGTACATGCTGTGGCTGGTCGGTCTCGCGGCGGTGTGCCTGCTGTTCCGCGACAGCAGGATGACGCTGCCCGTGGGGCTGGTGCTGGCGGCGACGTTCGTGACGTTCCTGGAGTTCCCCATCTGGTTCTCGCACGTGGTCGCCAGCGACTCCCTCGGCCTCGCTCTGCTCCTCGTCCGCAACGGGCTGCTGGTCGCCGCGACGCTGAGCGCCTGCCGTCGCCTGTGGCGGGCGACGGTGACCGAGCCGCGCCGCGCCGCGCGCACCCCGGTGCCCGCTCAGGCCGCGCGGGCCGGTTTCAGCGAGGCGACCACGTCCTCCTGACCGGCCGCCCGCCGCGCCATGAGCACCAGGCATCCGCACTGCACGGCCATGGCGAGGGCCAGGAAGAGCAGGGCGAAGCCCAGCCCCGCGGCGCCCGCCACGAGCACCGCCTGGCGCTTGGACTTCCTGGAGACCCCGGCGAGCTTCTTCTACGACGAGGACGGCGGGCCGGTGCGCGCCGAGGAACCCGAGGACCTGTTCCGGCGGGGGATGCTGCGGGTCGCGCGGGCCACCGGCACGGCGGAGCGGGCCTGGCTGCGCGAGGTGATCGCCGAACTCACCGGCTGATCGCCGGACTCGCCCGTCGGTCAGCCCAGTTCGCTGCGGACGTACGCCCGCCAGCGCGCCACGAAGTCGTTCTCGTCGATCCCGAGGACGCTCCGCAGGGCGCCCTCCACGGCACCGGCCCGCTGCTTGTGCCCGCCGACCGCGGTGTAGAAGGCGTTGAGCTTCGCCTCGCCCCACTCCTCGGCGATCATCCGGCAGGCCATCCAGCCGCTCTCGTACGCCCGCGCGAGCTCGGCCGCGTCACCGCTGAACCCGAAGTCCGCGTCGTCCGGCAGCCGGCCGGGAGCGGAGCCCTCCTGCACCGCCCGCTGCAGCTCGGGCGCGGCCTGCCCGGCGGTGCGGCCCGTGTCGCGGTACCCCGTCCAGTCCGCGTACCCCTCCGACAGCCACAGGGGCGTCGCCGCCGAGGTCACCGCGCGGGTGGCCACGTGCGCGGTCTCGTGGGTCAGGACGACCTGCTTGCCGAAGGCGCCGAGCACGCCGTACGCCTCGGGGTTGATGATCACCCGGTCGGCGGGCGCCGTGCCCGAACCGCCCGCCTCGCCCGTCGTGACGGCGGCGATCCCCTGGTAGCCGGAGGCGGGCGCCCCCAGCAGTCCGCCCATCCCGTCGAGGGACTTGGGGACCAGCACGACGATCCGGCGGGCCCAGCGGTCCCCCCAGGCGTCGGTCACCGCGGGCACCGCGTCGTCGGCGAGGGCCGCGTACGAACGCAGCACGGACCGCTGCTGCCCCACGCCGAGCACCAGGCTGTGCGCGCCCTGCACGGCGGTGACCTTGCCCTGCTCCCACAGCTGCTGCCCGGACTTGTCGGCGGGCTCGTCGCCGATGACGCGCCAGCGTCCGTCCGTGCGCTGCAGCGTCAGGGTCCGCTCGGCGACGACGGGCGCCTTGTCGTACCCGTCGACGCGGTAGCGCAGCTCGGCCGCGGCGCTGACGCGGGACCCGGAACCGTCGAGCCGGGTCAGCTCGTACGCCCAGGACTCCAGCGGGACCTCGGCGAGGTCGGGGAGCAGATAGGGGTCGGCGCCGCCGGTCGCCCGGTACGCGGCGGCGTCCTGGGCCAGGACGGCGGCCGCCCGCCGGTCCAGGACGCGCTGCACGGCGGCCGAACGGGAGTCGGTGGGCGCGGTGTCCGGGCCGCACCCGGACACGACGGCGAGCAGGGCGCCGAGCGCCACGAAGCACCCCGCCCTGTTCACCGCACGCCGTCGACCAGCCATCCTTGCGATCGTACGGCGCTTTGCGCGGGCAGGCCTCAGACGCGGGTCACCGAGGAGACGGGCATCATGCCGACGGGGTCGTAGCGCACCGGGGCACCGGGGTAGGGCGCGTGGATGACCTGGCCGTTGCCCGCGTAGATGCCGATGTGGTGGGCGTCCGAGCCGTAGGCGACCAGGTCGCCGGGGCGGGCCGCGGAGAGCGGGACCTGCTGCCCCGCGTACCGCTGGGCCTGCGAGGTGCGCGGCAGACCGACTCCGGCCTGCCCGTACGACCACTGCATCAGGCCCGAACAGTCGAACCCGGAGGGGCCGTTGGCGCCCCAGATGTAGGGCTTGCCGAGCGCCGACTGGGCGGCGGCGAGGGCGGCGGCCGCGCGGGCCGAGGAGGCGGGGCCCGCTCCGGCCAGGTCGGGGCGGGCGTCGCCGCGCGAGGCCCGCTCGTACGCGTCGCGGTCGGCGCTCGGCATCGAGTTGAGCAGCCGCCGCGCCTTGGCCAGCTTCGCCTCGACGGTGCGCTTGTGCTGGGCGACGGCCTTGCGGCTCTTCTCCAGCTCGGCGAGCTTGCGTTGCGCCTCGGCGCGCTGCTGCGCCAGATCCCGCTGGGCGCTCTGCAGTTCGGCGAGGTCACCGGCCTGCCGGGCGCTGATCCGGTTGAGCGCGCTGGCCCGGTCGAGATAGCCGTCCGGGTCGGAGGAGAGCATCAGGGCGAGCGAGGGGTCCATGCCGCCGGAGCGGTACTGGGCACCGGCCACCATGCCGAGCGCCTGGCGCATCTTGTTGATCCGCTCCTGCCCCCGGGCCACCTGGTCCTGGGACGCGGCGAGTTCGTCGCGGAGCGTGTCGGCACGCTCGTCGGCCTTGTTGAACGCCTCGGTGGCGGTCTCCGCCTGCTCGTACAGGCGGTCCACCTCGGCCTTCGTGTCGGCCGGCTTGTCCTGCGGCGCGGCGCCCGCCGGGACGGCGCCGAGGGCTGCCGCCGCGGAGGCGGCGGCCACGGTCAGGACGGTTGCGCGCGTGCTCCGGTCGAGGCCGGAGTGCGCAGTGCGGCGATGGGACCCCACGGGTGGCCGCTCTCCCTTCCGCTGACGATGCTGCTGGCGCTCCCCGTGATCGGGGAATGCGCGCCGACAGTAGCCGCGCGACTACCGCCCGGCCAACGACCGTTCGGGGAGCGCACAGCCCGACGCCCCGCCTCTGACGCAGGTCAGTGGCGGGGCGTGGGGTCAGCGAAGGACGCCGGAATTCGCCCGAACGGGCGCGTTTCCAGGTGTCGTTGGTACGAGGATCAGATGCGGACGCCGAACTGGAACGAACCGATCGTGCTCATCGACTCGTAGCGGACGACGGCGCCGGGGTGCGGGGCGTGCAGCACCTGGCCGTTGCCGGCGTAGAGGCCGACGTGCGCGAGGTTGTTGAAGAAGACCAGGTCGCCGGGCTTGAGCTGGCTCATGCCGATCTTCACGCCGTCGTTCTGCTGCGTGTACGTGGTCCGGGTGATGCCCGCACCGGCCTGGGCGTACGACCACTGGGTCAGGCCCGAGCAGTCGTAGGAGCTGGGGCCCGTGCCGCCGGAGACGTAGGGCTTGCCGAGCTGGGTGGCGGCGGCGCTCAGGGCGGCCCCACCGAGCTTGGAGGCGGGCACCTCGTTGCCGAGGTCGACGCGGCCGGCCGCGGAACGGCTGGCGCGCTCCTCGTCGGCGGCCATCTTGGCGCGCTCGGCGGCGGTGAGGGTGTTGAGCAGCTTCTGCGCGGAGCCGAGCTTGCTCTGGACTTCCTTCTTCTTCTTGCCGAGCTCGGTGCGGGTGTCGGCGAGGTCCTTGAGCTTCTCGGCGGCCTCGGCGCGCTCCTGGGCGAGCGTGCGCTGCTTCTCCTGGACCTTCTTGAGCGACTCGAGCTGCTGGGCGCTCAGCGAGTCGATCGTGGACGCCTTGTCGAGGTAGTCGTCCGGGTCGGCGGAGAGGAAGAGCTGGACGGAGGGGTCGATGCCGCCGGAGCGGTACTGCTGGCTGGCGAGCGAACCGAGGCCCGTGCGCAGTTCGTTGAGATCCTCCTGGCCGCGCGCGACCTTGTCCTGGATCTCGCCGATCTCCTTCTCGAGCTTCTTCTGCTTCTCCTTGGCCCCGTTGTAGAGGTCGGTGGCCTTGCCCGCCTCTTCGTAGAGCTTGTCGACCTTGGCCTTGACCTCACTCTTGTCAGGCTTCGGCGCGGCGTTGGCCGCCTGCGAGGTCAGTGCCACGGCAGCGGCAGCGGTCGCGGTGAGCACGGTCACACGGGTGCGGCTCGGCTGCTTGGGTCGACGGTGGGACGCCACGAAGGCGAGCTCCTTCTTCCTCCAGCCGCCCACGAAAACACCCGGTGGGCGGTGCCCCTCCACCGTCACTCACCTCTTGTGAGTGATCACCCGAGCGGAGGTTCGAGGCCTGACCCTAGTGACCTTCTTGTGATCAGTTCAAATCCTGACGAAAAAAATCTCGGTCACCCACCGCATTCTTTGCACTCAACTCACGTGCAGTGATGCTCGTTTGACACTACGTTGCGTGAAGGTTTCGCCAATTCGGGCATACGGAACGGACCTTGCGGATGTGGCGTTTGGGGCACAGGGGGCGTCAACCCCGCGAGAGCCGCTTCAGGAGCATGACCGACGCAACCGGGCGCGCCCCGGCCTTCGCGACGCCGTCGGCGACCTCCCGGTCCGTGGACACGACGATCACCGGCCGGCCCGGCGGCTCGGCGCGCACCAGCTGGCGAATCAATTCATCAGCGGTGACGCCCGCCTTGGAGAACAGCACCCGCACACCGCGCGGCGGCGCGAGCAGCACCGGCGCCGCCAGCTCGGCCCCGTCGAAGACACAGGTCACCTCGGCCCCGGTCTGCGCGGCGAGCTGCGACAGGGACCCGAGCAGCCGCAGCCGCTGCTTCTCCAGCGGCATCGTCGGATACCCGGTCTTCGTCACGTTGTAGCCGTCGACCACGAGATGGGCCTGCGGCAGCGCGAGCAACTGGTCGAGGATGGCCGGGTCGTGCTCGTGCAGGGCCCGCGCCGCGATGTCCTTCGGCGTCATCCGGCCCGGCTCCACGGCGTCCACGGAGTCGGCGGGCCGCGCGGAGACGGGCGGCAACGCCAGCTCCCTGCGCAGCCCTTGAGCCGCGTCCAGGACCGTGTCGAGCAGCAGCCGCACGCGCATGTCCTCGACGCTGCGCCCCTCGCGGGCCGCTCTGCGCGACGCCTCCAGGGCCGCCTCGGCCTCACCGAGCCGCGCCTTGATCCGCCGTGTCTCGCTCTCGGCGGCGGACAGCTGCGCCTGCCCCTCGGAGCGGACCGTCTCGGTCTCGGCCTGGGCCTTGCGCGCGGCGGCCTCGCCGCGCTTCACGTCGCTGAGGGCGGCCCGCAGCTTGCGGTGCGCGGCGTCGGCCTCGCGCCGGGCCGCGTCCAGCTCGGTGCGCAACCGTTCCGTCTCGGCCTTGGTGTGCGCCTGCGCCTCGGCGAGCCGGTCGCGCAGCGCCTGCAGTTCGGCCCGGGTCTCCTCGTCGGCGCGCTCGGCGTCGGCCCGCTGGGCCTCCTCACCGGCGGCGGCGACCAGCTTCACCCAGCCCGCGGGCCGCAGCACGTACGCGGCCGCGGCCACGTCCAGCGGGTCCGCGGCGGGCGGCGGCGCGGCGGCGTCCAGCGCGCCGGCCAGCTCGGGCTGCGCCTCCCGGAACCGCTCCGCGATCCGCTGCCGGAACAGCGTCTCGCTCTCCACGGCGGCGGCCATGGCATTGCCCGCGAACTTCACCCGTCGAGTCGGGGTGAACCGCGCATATTGTCGCAATTGGGGCGGCAGTTCACCGATCGTCAGGCCTCCGAAGCCGTCCGAGACGATCTGCACGACCCGCCGCCGTACGCCTTCGGGCAACGGCCGGTCGAGCACCTCGGCGGCGCCGCCGTCCCCGGCCTCCCCGCCTGTGCTCTCCACCATCCGTCACCCCAAAGTCGCTGTGGGGCCGCTCCTTCAGGAGTCGGCGCCCGGCCTGTCCACGAGTTCCACCTGATCCACCGCGTTGCACCAGCGGCAGCGGACCGACTCGATGGTCTCACTGACCACGTTGCGCTCCTCGACGTTCGGCTCACCGGCCAGGTCGAGGTGCACGTACTCGACGACCTTCGAGGAGCGGGTCACGTCGAACCGCGTGAGATTGCCGCAGAGCGTGCAGCGCCAGCGGGTGGTGGCGGTCGGCAGGGGAACCGTCATTCGGACTGTCGCCTCTTCCTTCGAGCACGGCCCTCGGCTCGTGCGCTTTCCGTGGTGCGTGGTGCTTGCTTTATTGCCCGTAACCCTACGGCCTGCCGTACACCGCCCGCTCCCCGCCTTGCGTCATGCTCTCTTTCATGATCGGCAACGGACGTGACGCGATCGGCAAAGTGACCGCATTCCTCAGAGGGCATCCGGCTCCGGTCACGTACGGAATCATCGCCGTCTGCACCGTGGTCTTCGTGCTCTCCCCGGCATCCGGGCTCAACCCGTCGTACGGCACCGGGGACCGCCTCCTCGCCGCGCAGAGTGCCTACTTCGAGCGCTGGGGAGTCGTCCCCACGGAACTCTTCACCGGATCGCCCCGGGCCGCCCTCACCCCGGCCACAGCCCTCTTCGTCCACGGCAGCTGGGTGCACCTGCTCGGCAACATGCTCTTCCTCTACGTCTTCGGGGCGATGGTCGAGGAGCGCATGGGCCGCGTGCAGTACGCGTTCTTCTACCTGATCACCGGCTACCTGGCGCTGCTCGGCTACGCGATCGCGCACGCCGACTCCGACCAGACGCTGGTCGGCGCCTCGGGGGCGATCTCGGCGGTGCTGGGCGCGTTCCTGTACCTGTTCCCCGGAGCGCGCGTCACGAGCCTGTTCCCCTTCCTCCTCTTCCTGCCGCTGCGCTTCCCCGCATGGGTGGTCCTGCCGTTCTGGGTGGCGCTGCAGTGGGCGGCGGCGGGGCAGGACAGTCAGGGGCCGGGCGTCGCCTACCTCGCCCACCTGGTGGGCTTCTCGCTCGGGTTCCTCTACGCGTGGGTGAGGTACAGGGGCCGGGCTAGAGTGAACGCAGTCCCAACCACGGCCACCGAGGGAGACAGCCAGCCGTGATCACCGCGATCGTGCTCATCAAGACCAGCGTGGACCGGATCCCCGAGATCGCCGAGTCGATCGCGGCCCTGGAGAGCGTCAGCGAGGTCTTCTCCGTCACCGGCACGTACGACCTGATCGCCATGGTCCGGGTGGCCCGCCACGACGATCTGGCGGATGTCATCCCGGGCCGGATCAGCAAGATCCAGGGCGTCGAGGCGACGGACACGCACGTCGCTTTCCGCACGTACTCCCAGCACGACCTGGAGGCGGCTTTCTCCATCGGCCTGGACAACTGAAAAGACCGCGGTCGCGCCTGCTCGATGCATGAGCAGGCGCGACCGCGGCTTTTGGTCGTGGCTTTTCGTGGGTTGCTCGCGTGCCTTACGGGGCCGGGACGCAGCGGCCCTCTTCGGTGCGGTAGCTCCAGGCGGCGCCGTCCCGGACCAGTTCCTTGACGGCCGCGACGAAGCGCTCGACGTGCTCGTCCGGCGTACCCGCGCCGAAGCTGACCCGGATCGCGTTCAGCGACTTCTCGCCGGGCGCCGCCTCCGGAGCCCCGCACTCGCCCTGGGTCTGCGGGTCGGAGCCGAGCAGGGTGCGCACGAGCGGGTGGGCGCAGAACAGACCGTCCCGCACACCGATCCCGTACTCGGCGGAGAGCGCGGCGGCGAAGTGCGAGGAGTTCCAGCCCTCGACGACGAACGAGATGACGCCGACGCGCGGGGCGTCGTCCCCGAACAGGGACAGCACCTTCACCTCGGGCACCGCGGCGAGCCCCTCGCGCACCGTGCGGATCAGGTACTGCTCGCGGGCGACCAGGGTGTCGAACCCGGCCTCGGTCAGCGCCTTGCAGGCGGAGGCGATGGAGTAGACACCGATGACGTTCGGCGAACCGGCCTCGTGCCGGGCGGCGCTCTCGTGCCACTCGACGTCCACGCCGCCGTCCGTGCGCCGGGCGACCTTGCGGGAGGCGCCGCCGCCGGCGAGGTACGGCTCGGCTGCGGTCAGCCAGTCCGAGCGCCCGGCGAGCACACCGGAGCCGAACGGCGCGTACAGCTTGTGCCCGGAGAACGCGATCCAGTCGACGTCCAGCTCCTGCACGGAGACCGGGTGGTGGGGCGCGAGCTGGGCGGCGTCGAGCACGATGCGGGCACCGTGCGCGTGAGCGGCCGCCGCCAGCTCGCGCACCGGCCAGAGCTCACCGGTGACGTTGGAGGCACCGGTGACGCAGACGAGGGCCGGACCGTAGGGGTCCCGGTCGGCGAGGGCCCGCTCCAGGGTGGCGACGGCCTCCTCCGGGGTGCGCGGCGCGTTCAGGTACGTCACCCGGGCGTCCCGCCAGGGCAGCAGCGACGCGTGGTGCTCGGTCTCGAAGACGAACACCTGGCAGTCGGCGGGGAGGGCGGCGGCGAGCAGGTTCAGCGAGTCGGTGGTGGACCGGGTGAAGACGACCTGGTCGTCCTCGCGGCAGTCGAGGAACTCGGCGACGGTGGCGCGGGAGTTCTCGAACAGGTCGGTCGACAGCTGGGAGAGGTACCCGGCACCGCGGTGCACGCTGCCGTAGTACGGCGCGTAGGCGGCGACGTCGTCCCACACGCGCTGCAGGGCCGGCGCGCTGGCGGCGTAGTCGAGGGCGGCGTACGTCACCTCGCCACCGGTGACGAGCGGCACGGTCACGTCCCGGCCGAGCACCGGCAGCGGGGCCCCACAGGCG
The DNA here is from genome assembly GCF_053891275.1 of Streptomyces sp. YJ-C3. Classification (NCBI taxonomy): domain Bacteria; kingdom Bacillati; phylum Actinomycetota; class Actinomycetes; order Kitasatosporales; family Streptomycetaceae; genus Streptomyces; species Streptomyces sp. YJ-C3. The sequence goes on from NZ_CM132685.1 coordinate 6,948,710, forward strand.
GGGTCGGCGGACTCGACGGACTCGACGGAGGAGGTGGTGGCGATGGCGGTGGCAGGGTGAGCGGACATGGCGGTATCTCCCGGCAGGACAAGGCGCAATGGCTGTGAGAGCCCGCACGGAAGCCATCAACCGGCTTACGGCGTACGGGAATTGACCTCGACGTGCGGAACGGAGAGGTCCGTCGCACGGAGGGTGATGGAGATGGAGAAGGGGCTGTGAAGCCCTAGCACATTCGCTTGCTCACGAGACTGCTCCCTCAAACGACCCAGGACCCCTGGAGAGTTCGCGAGGGGTCCGCGCTTGCCGCAAGCCTTGCTGCTTGCGGCCTGGTCTTCACCCGGGGCACCCCGCCACGGACGGAGGGTTGCCGGACAGCCGGCCGGGGCCGAAATCGCTGTCACTCATGACCTTGAAAAGCATCCTGCCACACGATCCCGATACGGCAAGGGCGCAGTCCACGATCTGGACTGCGCCCTGCGTCACACCGTCGCTCTCACGGCCGGTTGCTGGCCGCCACCCACCGCTCCAGGGTGGCCTTCGCCGCGCCGGAGTCGATCGACTCGGCCGCGCGGTCCATCGCGGCTCGGATCTGCTCGGCGAGCGTCCCGGTGCCCGGTCGTACGGCCACCAGCGCGGCCGCCGAGTTCAGCAGGACGGCGTCGCGCACGGGCCCGCGCTCCCCGTCGAGCAGCCGCCGCGCGACCTCCGCGTTGTACGAGGCGTCCGCGCCGCGCAGGGCCTCCACCGGCACCAGGTCGAGGCCCACGTCCCGCGGGTCGAAGGACTCCTCGCGCACGGCCCCGTCCCGCACGACCCACACCCGCGAGGTGGCCGTGGTGGTCAGCTCGTCGAGCCCGTCGTCGCCGCGGAACACCAGGGAGGAGTTGCCGCGCTCGGCGAAGACCCCGGCCACGATGGGCGCCATCCGCGCGTCGGCGACACCGACGGCCTGCGCACGGACCCGCGCCGGGTTGGTGAGCGGGCCCAGCAGGTTGAACACGGTGCGGATGCCGAGCTGGCTGCGCGCCGCGCCCGCGTACCGCAGCGCCGGGTGGAACTTCACGGCGAAGCAGAAGGTGATGCCCGCCTCCTCCGCGACCTGCGGGACGCGGGCGGGGGTGAGCTCCAGGTTGACGCCGAGCTTCTCCAGCACGTCGGACGCGCCGGAGGCCGAGGACGCGGCGCGGTTGCCGTGCTTGACGACCTTCACACCGGTACCGGCGATCACGATCGCGGACATGGTGGAGATGTTGACGGTCTTCGCGCCGTCGCCGCCGGTACCGACGATGTCGACGGTCTCCCCCGGCACCTCGATCACGTTGGCGTGGTCGTACATGGCCCGGACCAGACCGGAGATCTCCTCCACGGTCTCGCCCTTGGACCGCAGCGCCACCACGAAGCCGGCGATCTGCGCGTCGGTCGCCTCGCCCCGCATGATCCGGTCCATCGCCCAGGCGGTGTCGTCGGCGCTCTGGTCTCGGCCGTCGAGCAGACCGTTGAGGACGGCGGGCCAGGAACGGCCCGCCGCGGTGTCGCCTCCAGCGGGGTGCAAAGCGCTCATGGCCGCTCCTGTGATGTCAGTGAGAATTCCGCGGTCCTACCTTATCCAGCGCCGCGGACGGCAAAGAGCCCCCGTCCAGTGCCTGGACGAGGGCTCCTGCCGTGGCGGACAGTTCAGAGATCAGTGGTGGCCGTGGCCGCTGGTGATCTCCTTGTACTCCTCGGCGGTGGGCTTGGGGATCTGGTTGTTCTCCCCGTAGTAGCCCTTCGACAGCTTGGCGCGCGCCTTCTGCAGGCGGGACACCTTGCGCTCGACACCGTTCTCGTCGACCGCCGGGCCGAGCTCGACAGGCTTGTACTGCTCGTGCGCGGTGAGCGTGTGCAGCGCCTCCGCGTCGAGCGGCTCGTGCACCTCGATGAACTCACCGTGCGGCAGGCGCTTGATGATGCCGGACTCGCGTCCGTGCAGCACCTTGTCCTTGTCGCGGCGCTGGAGGCCGAGGCAGATCCGCTTGGTGGCGATGAACACGAGGACCGGCACGACGAAGAAGCCGATCCGGACGAACCAGGTGATCGCGTTGATCGACAGGTGGAAGTGCGTGGCCCAGAGGTCGTTGCCACCACCGACGAGCAGGACGAAGTACCACGAGATCCACGCGGCGCCGAAGGCGGTACGCGTCGGCACGTTGCGCGGGCGGTCCAGGATGTGGTGCTCGCGCTTGTCGCCGGTGACCCAGGACTCGATGAACGGGTAGACCGCGATCGCGACCAGGACCAGCGGGAAGATGATCAGCGGGACGAACACACCCAGGACGAGCGTGTGACCCCAGAGATTGATCTCCCAGCCCGGCATCGTACGGATCAGGCCCTCGGAGAAGCCCATGTACCAGTCGGGCTGAGCGCCCGTGGAGACCTGGTCGATGCGGTACGGGCCGATGGCCCAGATCGGGTTGATCGAGGCGATCGCCGCGATGACCGCGATGACGCCGAAGACCAGGAAGAAGAAGCCACCCGCCTTGGCCATGTAGACCGGCAGCAGCGGCATGCCGACGACGTTCTTCTCGGTCTTCCCGGCACCCGCGAACTGCGTGTGCTTGTGGTAGAAGACCAGGATCAGGTGGGCCACCATCAGGCCGAGCATGATGCCCGGCAGCAGCAGGATGTGGACCGAGTAGAACCGCGCGACGAAGTCGCCGCCCGGGAACTCGCCGCCGAAGAGGAAGAACGACAGGTACGTGCCGACGATCGGCACGGACAGGACCGCGCCCTCCATGAAGCGGACACCGGTGCCGGAGAGCAGGTCGTCCGGGAGCGAGTAACCGGTGAAGCCGGTGAACATGCCGAGGACGAACAGCAGGAAGCCGAACAGCCAGTTGATCTCACGCGGCTTGCGGAACGCGCCCGTGAAGAACACGCGCATCATGTGCACGAACATGCCGGCGAGGAAGATCAGCGCGGCCCAGTGGTGGATCTGCCGGATCAGCAGACCACCGCGCACATCGAAGGAGATGTGCATGGTCGAGTTGAACGCCTCGGACATCAGCTGTCCCTGCAGCGGGACGTAGCTGCCGTGGTACTCCACCTCGTTCATCGACGGGTGGAAGAACAGCGTCAGGTACACACCCGTGAGGATGATGATGATGAAGCTGTACATGCAGATCTCGCCGAGCATGAAGGACCAGTGGTCCGGAAAGATCTTGCGCATGTTGGACTTGGCCAGGGAGTAGATCCCGAGGCGTCCGTCCGCCCAGTCGGCGACGCGCTCGCCGGCCGGCGCCTTCTCGCGAGAAGGCGCGTCGTTGCTGGTCGTAGTACTCATCCGCGCTCCCAGAAGGCAGGACCGACGGGCTCCGCGAAGTCGCTCTGCGCCACGAGGTAGCCCTCGTCGTCGACGCCGATGTGCAGCTGCGGCAGCGCGTGACCGGCGGGACCGAAGATCACCCGGGCACCGTCGGAGAGGTCGAAGGTGGACTGGTGGCAGGGGCAGAGCACGTGGTGCGTCTGCTGCTCGTACAGGGAGATCGGGCAACCCACGTGGGTGCAGATCTTCGAGTACGCGACCACACCCTCGTGCGACCACTCGAGTTCCTGCTTGTCCTTGATGTTGTCCGGCTGGATACGGACCAGCATCAGGGCGGCCTTGCCCATGACCTGCTGGAAGTCCTCGTCGTGCTCCTCCACGCCCTCGGGCTTGGCGAAGGTGAGCGAACCGACCGAGATGTCCGAGGCACGGAGCGGCTCGTTCGTGTTCATGTTGACGAGCTTCAGGCCCTTCTTCCACGCCGTGTGGCGCAGCTTCGTGCCCGGCAGCGGGCCGAGGTCACGAAGAAGGACGACGCCGGAGAGCGGCACCAGGGCCAGCGCGCCGAACAGCGTGTTGCGGATCAGCTTGCGCCGGCCGAACTGCGACTCGCGCGCACCGTCGGCGAAGTCCGCGAGGACCTTCGCCTTGACCTCGGGCTCGGCCTCGATCGGGTGACGCTCCTGGGCCACCTCGACGTCGGACATCAGGGTCCGGGCCCAGTGGACCGCACCCGCGCCGATGCAGAACAGAGCCACACCGAGGGTCATGCCCAGCGCGAAGTTGAGCGCGCTGATGTGACCGAGCGGGAAGACGTAGATGCTCTTGTCGACGTCGATGGTGACGTACGAGGCGATGAAGCCGACGGTGGCCAGCATCGAGATCGTGAACAGCATCGCCACGACGCGCTCGGACCGCTTGGCGGCCCGCTCCTCGATGTCCTGGATCCGGTGCTCGTGCTCCGGCAGCCCCGGGTCGGCGAAGGGGTCGTCCTTCACCGCGACCGAGCCGTGCTCGGTGTCGTGCCCGGTGGGCAGGTTCTCTTCTGGAATGTCTTGGCTACTCATGACTTCTTGGCCTTTGCGGTCCGAGCGGCGACCCAGATGGCGACGGCGACCAGGGCGCCGAGACCGAAGATCCAGGCGAACAGACCCTCACTGACCGGGCCGAGCCCGCCCAGCTTGAGACCGCCCGGGCTCTGCGTCTTGTCGCCGTTGACCGCGTCGAGGTACGCGATGATGTCCTTCTTGTTCTGCTTGGTCATCGTCGTGTCCGGGAAGGACGGCATGTTCTGCGGGCCGGTCTGCATGGCCTCGTAGATGTGCTTGGGAGCGACGCCCTCGAGGCTCGGCGCGAACTTGCCGTGCGTCAGCGCGCCACCTTCACCGGTGAAGTTGTGGCACTGCGCGCAGTTGGTGCGGAACAGCTCGCCACCCTTGGCGATGTCCGCGCCGTCCGGGCTGTAGTCCTGCGAGGTCGGCGCGACCGGACCGGCACCCAGCGAGGCGATGTACGCCGCGAGCTGGTCGATCTCGGCCTGCGAGTAGATGACCTTCTTGCGCGGGACCTGCGCGCCGGGCTGCTGGGCCGGCATACGGCCCGTGCCGACCTGGAAGTCGACGGCTGCGGAGCCGACACCCACCAGGCTCGGACCGTCGGAGGTGCCCTGACCGCCGGTTCCGTGGCAGCTGGCGCAGCCGACGGAGTAGAGCTTCTTGCCCTCGTCGATGGCGAGGGACTGGGAGGTTTCATCGGCCTGCGCCTTGTCCGCGGGCGCGAACGCGGCGTACAGCCCCCCGGTGGCCGCCAGCGCGAGGAGTAGGACGACGACCGCCGCCAGCGGATGGCGTCGTCGTGCGGAGAGCTTTTTCACGGATTACCCCGGTGTCAGGATCTTCTGCGTCGGTGCTGCGGGAATGTTTCGGGTGCTTCGCCCGATGCTGCGATCTGCGAACTACTTGATCAGGTAGATCGTGGCGAAGAGGCCGATCCATACGACGTCGACGAAGTGCCAGTAGTAGGACACGACGATGGCCGCGGTCGCCTGCTCGTGAGTGAACTTCCGGGCCGCGTACGTCCTGCCGAGGACGAACAGGAAGGCGATGAGGCCGCCTGTCACGTGCATGCCGTGGAAGCCGGTGGTCAGGTAGAACACCGAGCCGTACGGGTCGGAGGAGAGCGAAAGCCCGTCCTTCTTGACCAGCTCGGTGTACTCGAAGACCTGACCGCCGATGAAGATCGCACCCATGATGAAGGTGACGATGAACCACATCCGGAGCTTCTTCACGTCACCGCGCTCGGCGGCGAACACGCCGAGCTGGCAGGTGAGGGAGGAGAGCACCAGGATCGTGGTGTTCGTCGCCGAGAACGGAAGGTTCAGGCTCGAGGCCATTTCCTTCCAGTGCTCCGGTCCCGTCACCGATCGCAGGGTGAAGTACATCGCGAAGAGGGCCGCGAAGAACATCAGCTCGGAACTCAGCCAGATGATGGTTCCGACGCTGGTGAGGTTCGGTCGATTGACCGACGGGTGCGCGTGCCCGGTTTCTACTGTCGTTGCTGTCGCCACGACCGACATTATGTCGGTCGCTTATCTCGCCCTCACTCCGGGGGGTGCCGTTCGGAGTGTCTGGGGGGTGTGTCCAGCCCATATGGCCCATCGGAGGCCTGTGCGAAGCGCTGTTGACGGGGTGTCGGGAGGAGTAGGCTCCGCGCCAGAACGCCTTAGGACGCCGATGTCTCGGAGGAACGATGCAGTCGACCGCGACGGTTCTGGTCTACAGCGACGATGCCAATACGCGTGAGCAGGTTCGCCTGGCGACCGGCCGCAGGCCCGCGTCCGACGTTCCCGAGGTCCAGTTCATCGAGTGCGCGACGCTCCCCGCGGTCCTCAAGGAGCTGGAGCGCGGCGGCGTCGACGTCTGCGTCCTGGACGGCGAGGCGGTCCCCGCGGGCGGCATGGGCGTGTGCCGGCAGATCAAGGACGAGGTCTTCCGCTGCCCGCCGGTGCTGCTCCTGATCGGCCGCCCGCAGGACGCCTGGCTGGCCACGTGGAGCCGCGCCGAGGCCGCGGTGACGCTGCCGGTCGACCCGGTCGAGTTCGCCGAGGCGCTGGCCTCCCTGCTGCGCTCCCGGCTGGCCGTCGGCGCCTGAGGCCCCGCTGAACGGGCCGACTCCCGTACGTCCGCGACGTACGGGAGTCGGATGTCTCACACCCGGCGGGCTCAGACCTCGGGGCTGAGCCGCGCCTGGCGCACCGGATCGGGCTTGCCGGTGGTCGACAGGGCACTGCCCTCGCCCCACTTCTTCCAGCTGACGTTCCAGTCGCCGAACCCGTTGCCGAACGGGTCCATCTCCTCGCCGTAGCTGTTGACGACCTTCACGATGTCGCCCTCGCGCACCGTGTCGAAGAACCAGGCGGCGTTGTCGGTGCTCATGCCGGTGCAGCCGTGGCTGACGTTCGCGTAGCCCTGTGAGCCGGTGGACCAGGGCGCGGCGTGCACGTATTCACCACTCCAGGTGACGCGGGTGGCGTAGTACACCGGCAGGTCGTACGAGTCCGAGGAGCCCTCGGAGATGCCGATGCTCGTACCGCGCATACGTACGTAGTACTCCTTGCCCAGCACGACCTTGACGCCGTTGCGGGTCTCGAAGCCGGGCTTGCCGGTGGTGACCGGGATCTCGTTGATGGCCTCGCCGTTGCGGTAGACCGTCATAGAGTGCGAGCCGGCGTCGGTGACGGCCTCGACGCGGTCGCCGGTGGTGATGGTCAGGGGCTTGCTCTCGCCGCCCCAGAGGGTGTCGGTGACCTTGATGCCCTTGAGGTTGCTGTGCGCCGTGATGGTGGCGTGGGCGGGCCAGTACTCCTTGGGGCGGTAGTGCAGCGTCTTGCTGTCCACCCAGTACCAGGAGCCGCCGTCCGCGGCGGGCTTGGACTCCACCTTCAGGGCGCGCTCGACGATGGCGCGGGCCTTCTCGTCCTTGACGGCCTTGTTGAGCTCGGCCGTGATGGGCTGGCCGACGCCGTACTTGCCGCCGTCGGGGCCGAAGGTGACCTTGAGGGACTTCTCCTTGCTGGGGTTGCCCGTCTCGAAGTTGAGGACCTTGCGGCCGGGCGCGCCGTCCTCGTCCTCGGTGCTGACCCGGACCGTGTACTGGGCGTCTGCGGCCAGCGGGGACGTGGTGTGCCATCTGCGGCCGTCGGCGGAGAGTTCGCCCGCGACGTAGCGTCCCAGGGCGTCTGTGGCGGTGACGTCGGTGATGCGCCCCTCGTCACCCTGCGCGGTGACTTCCAGGGGCTTGTCCGGATCCGCCTTCTTGCTGCCCACGGGCCCGCTGAAGGAGATCTGGCTCGCCGCGTCGTAGGGCTTGGCGGAGAGCGGGTGGCCGGAACTGCCGCACGCCGTGAGGCCGGCACCGAGTGCGGCCACCAGCAGGGTGCAGCCAAGAACCGTACGGATGCGCGGTGAGTGGTTCATGAACACACCGTATGAAGGTTCGCCCGGTCCAGCGCGGCGAATGAGCCGCACGGGGCATAGCGGCGTGTCGCGCGACACGCCGAAGGGCCCGGACGCTCCCTCAGGAGTGTCCGGGCCCTTCGGGCACGGGAGTTCGGAACCGGGTTCCTACTGGTTCTGGTTCTCGCCGCGGTAGTACTCGAAGACCCAGCCCCACAGGCCGAACATGATCACGGGGGCGGAGAAGTACAGCAGCCACCAGCCGAAGACGACGCCCATGAAGGCGAGCGCGCCACCGACGGCCAGGGAGAGCGGCTGCCAGGAGTGCGGGCTGAAGAAGCCCACCTCACCGGCGTCGTCCGCGACGTCGGCCTCCTTGTTGTCCTGCGCGCCGGTGTCGACCCGCCGGGCCGTGAAGGCCAGGTAGTAGCCGATCATGATGCACAGGCCGAACGCCAGGAAGAGCGCCGTCGTACCGGCCGGCTCCTTCGACCACACGCCGTAGACACCGGCCATGATCAGGACGAAGAGGCTCAGCCAGATGAACATCTTGCCTTGGACCTTCACTTGCCGGCCTCCTTGCCGCCAGCGAGGGCTGTGTCGCCCTTGGCACCGTGGCCAGCGTTCTCCAGCTGGTCCAGGGCCGCGATCTCAGGGTGATGCAGGTCGAACGCCGGCGATTCGGAGCGAATGCGCGGCAGGGTGAGGAAGTTGTGCCGCGGCGGCGGGCAGGACGTCGCCCACTCGAGCGAACGGCCGAAGCCCCACGGGTCGTCGACCTCGATCTTCTTGCCGTACTTGGCGGTCTTCCAGACGTTGTAGAGGAACGGCAGGATCGACAGACCGAGCACGAACGAGGAGATCGTCGAGATCGTGTTCAGCGCGGTGAAGCCGTCGGCCGCGAGGTAGTCCGCGTAACGACGCGGCATGCCCTCGACGCCCAGCCAGTGCTGCACCAGGAACGTGCCGTGGAAGCCGCAGAACAGCGTCCAGAAGGTGATCTTGCCGAGACGCTCGTCCAGCATCTTGCCGGTGAACTTCGGCCACCAGAAGTGGAACCCGGCGAACATCGCGAAGACGACGGTGCCGAAGACCACGTAGTGGAAGTGCGCCACCACGAAGTACGAGTCCGAGATGTGGAAGTCCAGCGGCGGGGCCGCCAGGATGACGCCGGTCAGACCACCGAAGGTGAAGGTGATCAGGAAGCCGATCGCCCAGAGCATCGGTGTCTCGAAGGACAACGAGCCCTTCCACATCGTTCCGATCCAGTTGAAGAACTTCACGCCTGTCGGTACGGCGATGAGGAACGTCATGAAGGAGAAGAACGGGAGCAGTACGCCACCGGTGACGTACATGTGGTGCGCCCACACGGTCACGGACAGACCCGCGATCGCGATCGTCGCGCCGATGAGGCCGGAGTATCCGAACATCGGCTTGCGCGAGAAGACCGGGATCACTTCGGAAATGATTCCGAAGAATGGCAGGGCGATGATGTACACCTCTGGGTGTCCGAAGAACCAGAAGAGGTGTTGCCATAGCAGCGCGCCGCCATTTGCGGCGTCGAATACATGGGCACCGAACTTGCGGTCCGCCTCCAGGGCGAACAGCGCGGCCGCGAGGACCGGGAAGGCCAGCAGGACCAGCACACCGGTCAGCAGGACGTTCCACACGAAGATCGGCATACGGAACATCGTCATGCCCGGAGCGCGCATGCAGATGATCGTGGTGATGAAGTTGACCGAGCCGAGGATCGTGCCGAAGCCGGAGAAGGCCAGACCCATGATCCACATGTCGGCGCCGATGCCCGGCGAGCGGACGGCGTCCGACAGCGGGCTGTAGGCGAACCAGCCGAAGTCGGCGGCGCCCTGCGGGGTGAGGAAGCCACCCACCGCGATCAGCGAGCCGAACAGGTACAGCCAGTAGGCGAACATGTTCAGTCGCGGGAACGCGACGTCGGGGGCACCGATCTGCAGCGGCATGATCCAGTTCGCGAAGCCCGCGAACAGCGGCGTCGCGAACATCAGCAGCATGATCGTGCCGTGCATCGTGAACGCCTGGTTGAACTGCTCGTTCGACATGATCTGCGTGCCGGGACGGGCCAGTTCGGCGCGCATGAAGAGCGCCATCAGACCGCCGATGCAGAAGAACGCGAACGACGTCACCAAGTACAGCGTGCCGATCGTCTTGTGGTCAGTGGTGGTCAGCCACTTGATCACGGTCGCGCCGGGGCTCTTGGGCCGAGCCGGCAGCTCGTTCTCGTACGAGTCGTCAGCTGCGGCCGCACCCTGGGGTTCGTTGAGGATGCTCACAGGTTCTTCGTCTCCCGGTCCTTCTCGTGGTCCGTCTGGGCGATGCCAGCCGGGACGTAACCGGTCTGCCCCTTCTTGGCAAGGTCCTTGAGGTGCTGCTCGTACCGCTCAGGAGAGACGACCTTCACGTTGAAGAGCATCCGGGAGTGGTCGACGCCGCACAGCTCGGCGCACTTGCCCAGGAAGGTCCCCTCCTTGTTGGGGGTCACCTCGAAGGCGTTGGTGTGGCCCGGGATGACGTCCTGCTTCATGAGGAACGGCACCACCCAGAAGGAGTGGATGACGTCACGCGAAGTGAGGACGAAGCGGACCTTCTCGCCCTTGGGGAGCCAGAGGGTCGGGCCGGGGTTGTTGGTCTGCGGGTTCCGCGTACCAGGGGTGCCGACCTCGTAGACGCCGCCGGCGTTCGCCGGGAAGTCCTCCTTGAAGCGCCCGGGGATCGCCTCGAGCTCCTTGGAGGTCTTGGCGTCACCGGAGACACCGGGCACGTTCTCGACGTAGTTGAAGCCCCAGCTCCACTGGTAGCCGACCACGTTGATGGTGTGCGCCGGCTTGTCGTCGAGCTTGAGGAGCTTCGACTCGTCGCGCGCGGTGAAGTAGAAGAGGACCGACACGATGATCAGTGGAACGACCGTGTACAGGGCCTCGAGCGGCATGTTGTACCGCGTCTGCGTCGGAACCTCGATCTTGGTGCGGCTGCGCCGGTGGAAGATGATGCTCCACAGGATCAGTCCCCATACCAGCACGCCCGTGGCGAGCGCTGCCGCCCACGAGCCCTGCCAGAGGGAGAGGATCCGGGGACCCTCTTCCGTAACCGGGGTGGGCATACCAAGACGAGGGAAGTCCTTGTATGTGCAACCGGTAGCGGTTACCAGGATCAGGCCCGCAGTCAGCACCTGCGGCAGCTTCCGCCGCATCGGGCGCCGCGACGAGCGGTCGGAGCCGTTGGGACTCACGTAGCGCCTTCCCGAGAGTCTCGCCCGCGCTGGTTGGCTACGGCCGTCTCGCTGGTCGCTCGCCGCCCTGGCACACGGGCAGGGGTTTGGATGTTTATGCGGACCAAACCCTACTGGACGCTATTTGGGGTCGCGCGGGGAGGGTGCCTAACGCGCCGCGGGTCACTCCGAAGGGTGGGATGAGCCTGCTCCGGGGCGTTTCTGACGGGGGGTCGGAGCCGCCCGCCGGGGTGGGGGTTTTGTCCGTTCGCGTGTGCGGGTCCGTTGTGGTCGCCCGCGCCGTTCCCCGCGCCCCTCACCGGGCTGCGCCGTCCCTGGGCGCATTAGGTTTGCTGCGTGTCGTACTTCGATGTGGCCTCGTCCGCTCCTCTGCATCCCGTCGCCCGGCAGGCCCTGCAGGCCTCGCTCGATGAGGGCTGGGCCGATCCGGCACGGTTGTACCGGGAAGGACGACGGGCGCGGCTTCTGCTTGACGCCGCGCGCGAGGCGGCCGCGGAGGCCGTGGGATGCCGGCCGGACGAACTCGTGTTCACCTCGTCGGGCACCCGGGCCGTGCACGACGGGATCGCGGGGGCGCTCGCGGGCCGTCGGCGTGTCGGGCGGCATCTGGTGGTCTCCGCGGTGGAGCACTCGGCGGTGCTCCATTCGGCGGCGGCCCACGAGGGCGACGGCGGTTCGGTCACCGAGGTGGGCGTGGGGCGGGAGGGCACCGTGTCCGTCTCGTCCTACGCGGATGCGGTGCGGGCCGACACCGCTCTCGCGTGTCTGCAGTCGGCCAACCATGAGGTGGGGACGGTGCAGCCGGTCGCCGAGGTGGCCGAGGCGTGCCGGGCGGCGGGGGTGCCGCTGCTCGTGGACGCCGCGCAGTCGCTGGCCTGGGGGCCGGTCGAGGGCGACTGGTCGCTGCTCACCGGGAGCGCCCACAAATGGGGCGGGCCCGCGGGGGTCGGTGTGCTCGCCGTGCGGAAGGGGGTGCGGTTCGCGCCCCAAGGCCCGGCGGACGAGCGGGAGTCGGGGCGGGCCGCCGGGTTCGAGAACATTCCGGGCGTGGTGGCCGCCGCCGCGTCGCTGCGGGCCGTACGGTCCGAGGCCGCCGGGGAGGCGGCACGGCTGCGGGAGCTGACGGAGCGGATCCGGGCGCGAGTGCCCCGGCTGGTGCCGGATGTGGAGGTCGTCGGCGACCCGGTGCGGCGGCTGCCGCATCTGCTGACGTTCTCGTGTCTCTATGTCGACGGGGAGACCGTGCTGCACGAGCTGGACCGGGCGGGCTTCTCGGTGTCGTCCGGGTCGTCGTGCACCAGCAGCACGCTGACGCCCAGCCATGTGCTGCGGGCGATGGGCGTGGTGAGCGAGGGGAACGTACGGGTCTCGTTGCCGCTCGGGGCCGAGGAGGCGGAGGTGGAGCGGTTCCTGGAGGTGCTGCCGGGTGTGGTGAGCGGCGTGCGGGAGAAGCTCGGGGTCACCGTGGCGGCGGGTGGTCAAGGAGAGGAGGAGGCCGTCACCGTGGACGCGCTGGGCCTCACGTGCCCGCAGCCCGTGATCGAGCTGGCCCGGGCGATCGGGCGGGTGCGGGTCGGGGGCGTCGTGACGGTGGTCGCCGATGACGAGGTCGCCGCCGTGGACATTCCTGCCTGGTGTTTCACGCAGGGGCACGAGTACGTGAGGTCCTCGCCGAGGCCCGGCGAGGCCGTCGCTCATGAGGTACGGAGAGGGCTGTAGGGGGCGCGGGGAACTGCGCGAGTGACCCACGACAAGCCGCGGACGCGTCTGCTCGGTCGATGAGCAGACGCGTCCGCGGCTTGTCTGTGGCTGGGCGCGCAGTTCCCCGCGCCCCTTATGCGCCCAGGTAGGACTCGACTTCCTCAGCGGCAGCGTCACCGTAGGCCTTGCGGAACCGGTCCATGAACGGCGCCCGGCGCAGCTCGTACTCCTGGGTGCCCAGGGTCTCGATGACGAGCGTGGCGAGCATGCAGCCGACCTGGGAGGCGCGCTCCAGGCAGACGCCCCAGGCGAGGCCGGACAGGAAGCCGGCGCGGAACGCGTCGCCGACGCCGGTCGGGTCGATCTTGGCGTTCTCCTCCGGGCAGCCGACCTCGATGGGCTCCTCGCCGACCTTCTCGATGCGCACGCCGCGCGCGCCGAGGGTGGTGACGCGGTGGCCGACCTTCGCGAGGATCTCGGCGTCGGTCCAGCCGGTCTTGGACTCGATGAGGCCCTTCTCGTACTCGTTCGAGAAGAGGAACGTGGCGCCGTCGAGCAGGAGACGGATCTCCTCGCCGTCCATGCGCGCGATCTGCTGCGAGAAGTCCGCGGCGAAGGGGATGGAGCGGCTGCGGCACTCCTCCGTGTGGCGCATCATCCCCTCCGGGTCGTCCGCGCCGATGAGGACCAGGTCGAGGCCGCCCACGCGGTCCGCGACGGTCTTCAGCTCGATGAGGCGGGCCTCGCTCATGGCGCCGGTGTAGAACGAGCCGATCTGGTTGTGGTCGGCGTCCGTGGTGCACACGAAGCGGGCCGTGTGCAGCGTCTCGGAGATCCGGACGGAGGCCGTGTCCACACCGTGGCGGTCGAGCCAGGCGCGGTACTCGTCGAAGTCGGAGCCGGCGGCGCCCACCAGGACCGGGCCCGTGCCGAGCTGTCCCATGCCGAAGGCGATGTTGGCGCCGACGCCGCCCCGGCGTACGTCGAGGTTGTCGACGAGGAAGGAGAGGGAGACCGTGTGCAGCTGGTCCGCGACGAGTTGGTCGGCGAAGCGGCCGGGGAAGGTCATCAGGTGGTCGGTGGCGATGGAGCCGGTGACTGCGATTCGCACGGCGTGAGCACGCTTCCTGAAGTGGAGGGGGTTGACAGTTCACGCTACCCGGTCGAGGCCCCTGCTCTGAAGTGCGGAAACTACCCGATAGTAGGGCTTTTTTCTGCCGGGCTGCCATGTCTACGGTGCGGGCATGACGTACGACGTGTCCTTCATGGCCCAGGACGGGCTCGCCGCGCTGCGCGGCGACTGTGCGCGGATGGTTCCGCACTGGGTGCTGCCACGCGCCCCCTGGGAGGCCGACCGGCCCGCCCCCGTGGCCGACGCGTCCGGTATCCACGGTGTCGTCGTGCCCGCCTCGTCCGCCCGGCTGATCGGCGCCATGGCGGATTTCGGCGACTGACGGCGCCCGGAAGGGAACCGCGCGCTCCTCTGCCACGTCCCATCGCTGTCCCCTGTTGCTGTCCTCCATAGAGGGGATGCGGGATACGACACGGCAGTTGAAGGAGCGATGCGGTGAGCACCGAAGAGCAGACGCAGGATCGGCACCGGCGGCGGCGCACGCTCGCGGTCGCCTCGGTCGCGGCGGCTGTGCTGCTCGCCGGTGGCGGCGGCGCGTACCTCGCGGCGAGCAGGTCCGGGGACGGCCCGGCGAGCGGTCCCGGCGGCGACGGCACTCCCCCGCCGCTCGCCCTGGACGGCTATGCGCAGGGCGGCAGCCCGGGCACGACGAACGGGATCGCGCCCGGCGAGCCCGACCCGAACGGCACGCGCTACCGGGCGGCCGGCGATCTGCCGGACGGCCCGGGCGAGGCTCCCGTCTATCGGGCGCAGGGCGAGGTGAGCGCGGCCGAGGTGGCGGCGCTCGGCAAGGCCCTCGATGTCGACGGCACGCCGAAACTGGTGGACGACGCCTGGCGGGTGGGGCCGGCCAAGGACGGGTCGGGGCCGTCGCTCCAGGTGAACCGGAATGCGCCGGGCACGTGGACGTACGCCAAGTACGCGCCGTCGGACGGCACGAAGTGCGGCAGCCCGGCGAAGTGCGCGGACCCGGTGGGCAGCGGCAGCGAGAAGGACGCGGTGAGCGAGGCCGCAGCGAAGAAGTCCGCGGCGCCGGTCCTCAAGGCCCTCGGCCAGGACGACGCGAAGCTGGACGCGGGCCAGCTCATGGGCGCCACGCGGGTGGTGAACGCCGACCCGGAGGTGGGCGGGCTGCCGACGTACGGCTGGTCGACCGGGATCCAGATCGGTGCGGACGGCCAGGTGGTCGGCGGCAGCGGCCAGTTGAAGGCGCCGGTCAAGGGCGATACGTATCCGACGGTCGGGGCGAAGGAGACGATCGAGCGGCTGAACAGCACGGTGGCGGGCGACCGCGGCTCGGTGGGCGGGTGCGCGAGTGCGGTGCCGCTGGACGGCGGCTCCCCCGGCACCGAGCAGGGCGCCGGGTGCACGCCGTCGTCGCCGCGGCCGCCCGCGTCCACGACGGTCGCGGTCACCGGGGCCACGTTCGGGCTCGCGGCGCACTACGCCGAGGGGCGGCAGGCGCTGGTGCCGTCGTGGCTGTTCCGGGTGAAGCCGGCCGGGGACGGGGCGGCGTTCACGGTGACGCATCCGGCGGTGGAGCCGAAGTTCCTGGTGGCGCCGGGGAGTTCGACGGCGTCGCCGAGCGCGGTGCCGCCGGTGGAGCCGAGCGCGTCCGGGAAGAGCACGAAGGACGTGCGGGTGAACGGGTACCGCGCCGACGGGCGGACGCTGACCCTGCACTTCGCCGGCGGCGTGTGCGCTTCGTACGCGGCGACCGCGGACGAGTCCGGGGGGCGGGTCACCGTGCGGGTGACGTCGGCCGAGAAGAAGGGCACCGTCTGCATTCAGATGGCGAAGTTCTACACGCTGCCCGTCACGCTGGACTCCCCGCTCGGTGACCGGAAGGTCGTGGGGACGGACGGCTCCGTCGTGCCGCCCTCACAGAAGGACCAGCCCGGCGGGGCCGTACCGGCGCCGCGGGACTGAACACCCGGCATCCGGCATCCGGCACGACGAAGGGCGGCCACCCCGAGTGGGGTGGCCGCCCTTCGTCGTGCGGCTCAGCTGAACGAGTCGCCGCAGGCGCAGGAGCCCGTGGCGTTCGGGTTGTCGATCGTGAAGCCCTGCTTCTCGATGGTGTCGACGAAGTCGATGGAGGCGCCGCCCAGGTAGGGGGCGGACATGCGGTCGGTGACGACCTTGACGCCGCCGAAGTCCTTGACGACGTCACCGTCGAGCGAGCGCTCGTCGAAGAAGAGCTGGTAGCGCAGGCCGGAGCAGCCGCCGGGCTGAACGGCCACCCGCAGCGCCAGGTCCTCGCGGCCTTCCTGCTCGAGCAGAGCCTTGACCTTGCCGGCGGCGGCGTCGCTCAGGATGATGCCGTCGCTGACGGTGGTGGTCTCGTCCGATACGGACATCTACATCTCTCCCGGGTTGTACGGAGACTGCTTGCCGACCATTGCAACCGGCAAAGGCCCGGATCCATTCCGGATCCTCGGGGGTTTTCGCACTTCTCCCTTCATGCTCGCACACCCTCGGCGGACGGGGCACGGGACCGCCGGGGCGGATTGCGTCACATCGACGACATCGCCATCGTCAAACTGACGTGAAGCGGCTATGATAGATAACGTCATTTCGACGAGAAGTCGGTCTGCAAAACAGAAAGGGTGCGTGACGTGACCACGGCCCAGACCCCCCAGGCAACCGTTGACCTGGATGTCTCACCCACTCCGCTGGCTCTTCTGCTGCTCGGCCGGGACGCCGACCCGCAGAGCGAGCGCGGTGTGGAGTGCCCCGGTGACCTGCCCTCGCCCTCCGACCCGGACCTGGTGGAGCGGGCCCGCGCGGCCAAGGAGAAGCTCGGCGACAAGGTGTTCGTGCTCGGGCACCACTACCAGCGCGACGAGGTCATCCAGTTCGCCGACGTCACCGGCGACTCCTTCAAGCTGGCGCGGGACGCCGCCGCGCGGCCCGAGGCCGAGTACATCGTCTTCTGCGGTGTGCACTTCATGGCCGAGTCCGCCGACATCCTGACCGGCGACGACCAGAAGGTCGTGCTGCCGGACCTCGCCGCCGGCTGCTCCATGGCCGACATGGCGACGGCCGAGCAGGTCGCCGAGTGCTGGGACGTGCTGACCGAGGCCGGGATCGCCGGATCCGTGGTCCCCGTCTCGTACATGAACTCGTCCGCGGACATCAAGGCGTTCACGGGCAAGCACGGCGGCACGATCTGTACGTCGTCGAATGCCGAGCGGGCCCTGAACTGGGCGTTCGAGCAGGGCGACAAGGTGCTCTTCCTCCCGGACCAGCACCTGGGCCGCAACACCGCGGTGCGCGACCTCGGCATGTCCCTGGAGGACTGCGTCGTCTACAACCCGCACAAGCCGAACGGCGGCCTGACCGCCGAGGAGCTGCGCGCCGCGAAGATGATCCTGTGGCGCGGACACTGCTCGGTGCACGGGCGGTTCTCGCTGGACTCGGTGAACGACGTGCGCGAACGCATACCGGGGGTGAACGTCCTCGTGCACCCCGAGTGCAAGCACGAGGTCGTCGCCGCGGCCGACTACGTCGGGTCGACCGAGTACATCATCAAGGCCCTGGAGGCCGCGCCCGCCGGGTCCAAGTGGGCCATCGGGACCGAGCTGAACCTGGTGCGGCGCCTGGCCAACCGGTTCGCGCCCGAGGGCAAGGAGATCGTCTTCCTCGACAAGACGGTCTGCTTCTGCTCGACCATGAACCGGATCGACCTGCCGCACCTGGTCTGGACGCTGGAGTCGCTCGCCGACGGCCGGCTCGTGAACCGCATCGAGGTCGACCGCGAGACGGAACAGTTCGCGAAGCTGGCCCTGGAGCGGATGCTGGCCCTGCCGTAGACCGACGCGCCCTTCAGGGGGCGCGGGGAACTGCGCGACCGGCCACGACGGCGCGGGCACCCGGCCACGGCCGACAGCCCGCAACGGTGAGGAGCCCGGTACGGACGCCGATCGGCGTCCGTACCGGGCTCCCTGCGTCCGGCCCTGTCAGACCCCGGCCGGCTCCGACTCCGGGGACTCCGAAGGAGACGGCACACCGGCCTTCTTCTCACGCCTGGCGGCCCGCTTCTTCGCCCGCCGCTCCTTGCGGAGCTCCAGCATCGCGTAGAGCGTCGGCACGAGCAGCAGCGTGAGCAGCGTCGACGTGATCAGACCGCCGATCACGACCACCGCGAGCGGCTGTGCGATGAAGCCGCCCTCGCCGGTGACGCCGAGCGCCATCGGGAGCAGGGCGAAGATCGTCGCCAGGGCCGTCATGAGGATCGGGCGCAGCCGGTGACGTCCGCCCTCGACCACGGCCTCGACCACGCCGAACCCTTGCGCGCGGTACTGGTTGATCAGGTCGATCAGCACGATCGCGTTCGTCACCACGATGCCGATGAGCATCAGCATGCCGATCATCGCCGGGACACCCATGGGCGTACCGGTGGCGACGAGCAGGCCGATCGCGCCCGTGGCGGCGAACGGGATGGACACCAGCAGGATCAGCGGCTGGGCCAGCGAGCGGAACGTCGCCACCAGGAGCATGAAGACGATCGCGATCGCCGCGAGCATCGCCAGGCCCAGGTTCTTGAACGCGTCGTCCTGGTCGGAGGTGACACCGCCGATCGTCGCCGTGGCGCCCTTCGGCAGGTCCAGCTTGTCGATCTTCGACTGGAGGTCGGTGCTGACCGCGCCCGTGTTGTCACCGGTCGGCTTGGCGGTGATGGTGGCCGCGCGAGCCCCGTCGATCCGGGTCATCGAGACCGGGCCGTCGACCAGCTTCACCGTGGCGATGTCGCCGAGCTTCAGGCCGCGCGGGCCCATCGGCAGCTTCTCCAGCTCGTCCATCGTGGTGGCCGGCTCGGCCGACTTCACGACGACGTCGCGCTCGGTGTCGTCGAGGATCGCCTTGCCGCTGGTGGTGCCGCGCACCGCCTGGGCGACGGCGGCGCCGAGCGTCGTGTCGTTGAACCCGGCCGCGGCCGCCTTGGAGTTGGCGCGCACCGAGATCCGCGGCACGGACTGCGACAGGTCGCTGGTGACGTCCGTGACGTCGTCGATCGAGGCGACCGCCTTGCGGACCTCCTCCGAGGCCTTGTCCAGCACGTCGCCGTCGGCTGCCTTCACGACCACGCTCAGGTCCTGGCTGCCGAAGCCGTCACCGGCCGAGATCGTCGTCGTACCGATGCCGGACAGCTTGCCGAGCTCGCGCTCGATGCGGTCCTGCGTGTCCTCGTACGACGCCTTGTCCTTCAGCGTGATCTGGTACGAGGCCTGGTTGGTGTCGGTGCTGCCGCCGAAGGCCGCCATGAAGCCCGAGGAGCCGACGGTGACCTGGTAGTCCTTGATCTCGTCGATGCCCTGGAGCACCTTCTCGACCTGCTTCGCCGACGCGTCGGACGCGGCCAGGCTGGTGCCGGGCTTCAACTCCTGCTTGATGGACAGGACTTCCTGCTCGCCCTGGTCGAAGAAGTTGGTCTTCAGCAGCGGCGCCATGCCGAACGTGCCGATCAGCACCACGACCGCGATCGCCAGACTGGTGAGGCGGCGGCGGGTCGCGAACCGCAGCACGGGGACGTAGATCCGCTGGAGCCAGGAGCGGGCCTCCTTCTCCTCGGCCTTGCGGCGGGCCTCCTCCGGGTCGACGCCCTGGATCGACTTGGGCGCGCGCAGGAACCAGTAGGAGAGGACCGGGACGACCGTGAGCGACACGAGGAGGGACGCGAGGAGCGCGGCCGTCACCGTGATCGAGAACGAGCCGAACAGCTCGCCCACCATGCCGCCGACCAGGCCGATCGGGAGGAAGACCGCCACCGTGGTGAGGGTGGAGGAGGTGACGGCGCCCGCGACCTCGCGGACCGCCTTGAGGATCGCCTCCTGGCGTTCCTCGCCGTAGCCGAGATGCCGCTTGATGTTCTCCAGCACGACGATCGAGTCGTCCACGACGCGGCCGATCGCGATGGTCAGCGCGCCGAGCGTGAGCATGTTCAACGACAGGTCGCCCGTCCACAGGACGATCAGGGCGAGGACCACCGACAGCGGGATGGAGACCGCCGTGACGAGGGTCGAGCGCAGCGACGCGAGGAAGATCAGGATCACGATGACCGCGAAGAGCAGGCCGAGCGCGCCCTCCGTGGTCAGGCCCGAGATGGACTTCGAGACGGCCGGGCCCTGATCGCTGACGACGGTCAGCGTCGCGCCGGAGCCGAGGTCCCGGCGCAGTTCGGGCAGCTTGTCCTTGACCGCGTTCGAGATGGAGACCGCGGAGCCGTCGTGGTCCATGGTGACCGCGACCGCGAGGCTCGGCCTGCCGTCCGTGCGGGTGAGGGAGTCGGCCGCGGACGGCTGCTGCTTCACCGAGGCGATGTCACCGAGGCGTACGGGCTTCTTGACGCCCTCGCCGGTGATCATCAGGTCCTCGATCTGCGCCAGCGAGGTGAAACCGCCGCCGACCTGGACCGTGCGGTTGTGGCCGTCCTCGTCGAAGGAGCCGGCGGGCAGGGTGGCGCCGCCGGCCTGCAGGGACTGGCTCAGCGTCTGGACGCCGACACCGGCCGCGGCCATCTTCTTGTCGTCGGGCGTCACGTCGACCTGGAGGTCACGGACGCCGTCGACGCTGACCTGACCGACGCCGTCGATGTCCTTGAGGGACGGTACGACGGTCTTGTCGAGCTGGTCGGCGAGCGCCTGCTGGTCCTTGTCGGAGGTCACGGCGAGCACGACGGTCGGGATGTCGTCGGTGGAGCCGGCGATGACCTGCGGGTCGACGTCGTCGGGCAGCTGGGCGCGGGCCCGGTTGACGGCCTGCTGGACGTCGGCGACGAGCTGCTTGGAGTCGCTGCCGTTGCCGTAGTCGAACTGGGCCATCAGGACGGCGTTGCCCTCGCCGGCCGTCGAGGTGATGCCGGTGATCCCGTCGACCGCGTCGATGGAGTTCTCCAGCGGCTCGACGACCTGCTTCTCCACCACGTCGGGGGACGCGCCCTGGTACGGGGCCAGGACGGAGACCATGGGCAGTTCGATGGTGGGGAGCAGCTGCTGCTTGAGCTGGGGGATCGCGATGGCGCCGAAGGCGATCGCGATGATCGACACCAGCCCGATCAGGGCGCGTTGAGCGAGGCTGAATTTCGACAGCCAGGACATGGGCTGGGGTTCTCCAGGGGCGTGAGCGGTGGATGACGGCCCATGACGCGGACATGCGCAGGGGCCCGCATACACCCTCGACCACCGGGGCGCCCCGATTCGTCGCTCCCAGGTCCCGTTCTTATGCGGCGCCTACTGCGGCCGTAGTACGTGCGGGCCGGGATCACTCCACCCTTGGACGGACCAGGCCCGATTCGTAGGCAATTACCACGAGTTGGGCCCGGTCGCGGGCGCCGAGCTTGGCCATGGCGCGGTTCACGTGGGTCTTCACGGTGAGCGGGCTGACCTCGAGGCGCTCGGCGATCTCGTCGTTCGAGAGGCCGCCCGCGACCTGGACCAGGACCTCGCGCTCGCGTCCGGTGAGCGCGGCGAGCCGCTCCGCGTGAGCGCCCGCGCCGCGCGCCGTGTCGTCCGAACCGTCGCCCTGCGCCAGGAACTTGGCGATCAGGCCCTTGGTCGCGGCGGGCGACAGCAGGGCGTCGCCCGCGGCCGCGATGCGCACGGCGCCGAGGAGTTCGTCGGGTTCGGCGCCCTTGCCGAGGAAGCCGGAGGCGCCGGCCCGCAGCGACTGCACGACGTACTCGTCGACCTCGAAGGTGGTCAGCATCACCACGCGTACGTGGGCGAGTTCGGGGTCGGCGCTGATCTCGCGGGTCGCGGCGAGGCCGTCGGTGCCGGGCATCCGGATGTCCATGAGGACCACGTCGGGCCGCTCGGTGCGGGCCAGCCGGACCGCCTCGGCGCCGTCGGACGCCTCCCCCACCACTTCCATGTCGGACTCGGAGTCGACGAGCACACGGAAGGCGCTGCGCAGCAGGGCCTGGTCGTCGGCCAACAGGACCCTGATGTTGCCGCTGGTCATGTGGTGGCGTCCCCTGAGGTGTCTGTGTCGGTACGGACCTTGACCGGAAGGATCGCATGGACGCGGAAACCGCCGCCGTAGCGCGGTCCCGCGGTGAGGGTGCCGCCGAGCGCGGTGACCCGCTCGCGCATGCCGAGCAGGCCGTGCCCGCCGTTCTCGTCGAGCCGGTGGGGGGACTTGGGATCGGCGCCGGGCCCGTTGTCGAGAATCGAGATCTCCACGTCGGCCCCGACGCGTACGACGCTGACCTCGGCCTTCGCGTCGGGGCCCGCGTGCTTCTGCACGTTCGTCAGCGCTTCCTGCACGACGCGGAAGGCGGCGAGGTCGACGGCGGCGGGCAGCGCCGGGGCGGAGGCGGCGCGGGCCACCTCGACGGGCAGCCCGGCGTGCCGGAACGTGTCGACGAGGTCGTCGAGCCGGTCGAGCCCGGGGGCCGGTTCGGTCGGCGCCTCCGGGTCGCCGGTCTGGCGCAGCAGGCCGACGGTGGCGCGGAGTTCGTTGAGCGCGGAGCGGCTGGCCTCGCGGACGTGCGAGAGGGCTTCCTTGGCCTGGTCGGGGCGCTTGTCCATGACGTGGGCGGCGACCCCGGCCTGGACGTTGACGAGCGCGATGTGGTGGGCGACGACGTCGTGCAGATCGCGGGCGATGCGCAGCCGTTCCTCGGCGACGCGCCGCCGGGCCTCCTCCTCCCGCGTGCGCTCGGCCCGTTCGGCGCGCTCCCGTATGGCGTCGACGAAGGCGCGCCGGGAGCGGACGGCGTCCCCGGCGGCCGCGGCCATGCCGGTCCACGCGAAGATGCCGAGGTTCTCCTGGGCGTACCAGGGCAGCGGGCCGACGAGCATGGCGACGCCGGTGAGGACCGCCATCGTGGCGAGGCCGACGCGCCAGGTGGTGGGGCGGTCGGTGGTGGCGGCGACCGTGAAGAGCGCGACGACCGCGGACATCACCACGGGGGCGCGGGGTTCGCCGGTGGCCAGTTCGACGACGGAGACGGTCGCGGTCGCGGCGAGTACGTACATGGGGGCGAGCCGCCGGAAGACCAGGGCGGCGGCGCCGAGCACCATGAGGAGGAGGCTGAGACCGCCCGGGGTGCGGGCGCCCCAGACGTACATGCCGTCGGGGCCGTTCGGGTCGACGAAGGAGCCGGCGACCATGGCGAGGAGAACGCCGAGCGCGACGATGGCGTCCAGGGCCAGGGGGTGCGTCCTGGCCCACCGTACGAGGGGGGTCACCGGGGTCACGGTAGCCGCCCCCTTCACCGCGGCACTGGTCAGCCCGGGATCAGTCCGTCGTCGCTGAGCATGTCGCGGACCTCTTCCAGCGTCGCCTCGGCGGCGGGGAGGATCAGCTCCGAGGGCTCCAGGGCGTCGTCGGGGAGGGGCTCGCCCAGGCGGCGCACGGCGTCCAGGAGCGCGGCGAGCGTGCGCCGGAAGCCGGCGTCGTCGCCGCTCTCCATCTCTTGGAGCAGTTCGTCGTCGAGCTTGTTGAGCTCGGTGAAGTGGCCGTCGGCCAGCTTCACCTGGCCCTCCCCCATGATCCGTACGATCATGACGCCCTCCTGTGGGCTGCTACTGCTTGTCGAAGCGCGGAGTGTCCTGCGGCTGCTGTGCCTGCTGGCCCTGCCCGGCGCCGCCCTCGATCGCCTGCTGGGACGACGAGGAGCCACCGGCCAGCTCGGCCTTCATGCGCTGCAGCTCCAGCTCTACATCCGTACCACCGGAGAGCCGGTCCAGCTCGCTCTGGATGTCGTCCTTGGCGAGGCCGGAGGAGTCGTCGAGGGCGCCGGACGCGAGCAGCTCGTCGATGGCGCCGGCCCGGGCCTGCAGCTGGGCCGTCTTGTCCTCGGCGCGCTGGATCGCCATGCCGACGTCGCCCATCTCCTCGGAGATGCCGGAGAACGCCTCGCCGATCCGGGTCTGTGCCTGCGCCGCGGTGTAGGTGGCCTTGATGGTCTCCTTCTTCGTACGGAAGGCGTCGACCTTGGCCTGCAGGCGCTGGGCCGCGAGGGTGAGCTTCTCCTCCTCGCCCTGCAGCGTCTGGTGCTGCGTCTCCAGGTCCGTGACCTGCTGCTGGAGGGCGGCGCGGCGCGAGAGGGCCTCGCGGGCCAGGTCCTCGCGGCCGAGCGCGAGCGCCTTGCGGCCCTGGTCCTCCAGCTTGGAGGACTGGCCCTGGAGCTGGTTCAGCTGCAGTTCCAGGCGCTTGCGGCTGGTCGCCACGTCGGCGACGCCGCGGCGCACCTTCTGGAGCAGCTCCAGCTGCTTCTGGTACGAGTAATCGAGGGTCTCGCGCGGGTCCTCGGCCCGGTCAAGGGCCTTGTTCGCCTTCGCGCGGAAGATCATCCCCATACGCTTCATGACACCGCTCATGGGCTTCGCGCGCCCCCTTCTGACCGACTCCAGCTCCAGCACTGCGACAGAACCCACAGTACGGGTCCTGCATCTATTACCGCACTGTTCAGGTGCGGATGCGCTCATCCCCAAGGACGACTGCGCCCGGCCCCGCTCCGGCTTGAGGAGTAGGTGTGCCCCTATGGACGCAGGGTGTTGCCGGATCGTTCCCCACAGGCCTGTGGTCCATGCACGACCAGCACGTACCCTTGGCTTTTGTGTTCCGTAGCCGATCCAAGGACGACAAGGCCCCGGCCGACAAGGCCCCGGTGACCTCCTCGCCCTCGCAGACCCGAGACCCGCAGGCGCCCAAGGGCCGCCCCACGCCCAAGCGCAGCGCGGCCCAGTCGCAGCGCCGCAGCGTGGCCAACACCAAGATGTCGCCGAAGGAGGCCCGCTCCCGGCAGCGCGACGAGCGGCGCACCGCGATGGAGCGTCAGCGTGCCGCGCTGGCCAGCGGTGACGAGCGTTATCTGCCGGCCCGCGACAAGGGGCCCGTGCGCCGTTACGCGCGGGACTTCGTCGACTCGCGGTTCTGCATCGCCGAGTACTTCCTGCCGATGGCGGTGATCATCCTCGTCCTGAGCATGGTCCGCGTCGGCTCGCTGCAGAACATCGCGCTGCTGCTGTGGCTGTTCGTGATCGTCGCGATCGTGATCGACTCGGCCATCACCGGCTTCCGCCTGAAGAAGCAGCTGGCGGAGAAGTTCCCGAACGAGCGCCGCAAGGGCGCCGTCGCGTACGCGCTGATGCGCACGCTCCAGATGAAGCGCCTCCGTCTGCCCAAGCCGCAGGTCAAGCGCGGGGAGCGGCCCTGAGCACCGAGGCCTTCGCCGGGGACGCGCCGGGCGCCTGGCTGGCACGGCTGGGCGGCGTGCGCAATGTCGTACGGCAGGAGCTGGTGGCCCGGCAGCTCGACGAGCAGATAGCCGGGCGCTTCCCCGTGGGGCAGCGGCTGCGGGTGCTCGACGTGGGGATGGGCCAGGGCACGCAGGCCCTGCGGCTGGCCCGGGCCGGGCACAAGGTGACCGGCGTCGAGCAGGACCCCTCGATGGTCTCCGCGGCCCGGCAGGCGCTGGCCGCGGAGCCCGAGGGGGTGCGCGAGCGGGTCCGGGTCGTCGAGGGTGACGGCCGGGACACCGGCGTCCATTTCCTGCCGGGCAGCTTCGACGTCGTGCTGTGCCACGGCGTCCTGATGTACGTCGAGGACCCGGACGCGCTGCTGGCGGGCCTGGCGCGGATGCTGGCCCCGGGGGGTCTGCTCTCGTTGCTGGTACGGAACGCGGACGCGCTCGCCATGCGGCCCGGGCTCGGCGGTGACTGGGTCACCGCGCTCGGCGCGTTCGACTCGACGAAGTACACCAATCGCCTCGGCCTCGATGTGCGGGCCGACCGGCTCGACGCCCTGACGGCGACGCTCGCCGGGATCGGCGCCCCGCTGCACGCCTGGTACGGGGTGCGGGTCTTCACCGACCAGGCCGGCGACGGGGACGGGCCGCCGGAGCGCGGGGAGCTGCAGACGCTGCTCGCCGCGGAGGAGCGGGCCGGGCGCACCGAGCCGTACCGGCGGGTGGCGGCACTGCTCCATCTGTGCGGGGTGCGCGGCTGAGAGCCCGCGCGGGGTCCACGGCACGGGCGGTCGTCCGTGCCCGGGCCCTGACGCCTGTTCGGCGGCGCAGGGCGGGCGACCGCCCCGCGCGAACGTGACAATCCGGGCATGAACGTCTCTCGCGCGCGTGCTCGCCGCTCCCCTCGCCTCGTCCGGGTCGCCCTGCCGCTGACCGCCGCCGTGTGCGCGGCGGCGCTCGTGTCCGGCTGTTCGGACTCCGCGTCGTCCGGCTCGTCCGACCCGACCACGCAGGCCGCGCCCGCGGCGGCCGACAGCCTGCAGGACGACTACCAGAAGGTGATCAAGGAGGTCCTGCCCTCGGTCGTCCAGATCCAGGCCTCCTCCGATCTCGGCTCCGGCGTCGTGTACGACGACCAGGGGCACATCGTGACGAACGCGCACGTGGTCGGCGACGAGAAGACGTTCAAGGTCACCACGGCCAACAGCACCGACGAACTCACGGCGAAGCTGGTCTACGCGTATCCGGAGCAGGACCTCGCCGTCATCAAGCTGGACAAGGTGCCGGACGGGCTGAAGGCCGCGGCGTTCGGGGACTCGTCGAAGGTGGAGGTCGGGCAGATCACCCTGGCGATGGGGTCGCCGCTGGGGCTGTCGTCGAGCGTCACCCAGGGCATCGTGTCGGCGACCGGGCGGACCGTGAGCGAGAGCCGGTCGGGGGGCGGCACCGGGGCGACGATCGCGAACATGGTGCAGACGTCCGCCGCGATCAATCCGGGCAACAGCGGGGGCGCGCTGGTGAACCTGGACGGGGAGGTCATCGGCATCCCGACGCTCGCGGCGACCGATCCCGACATGGGGGACAGCGCGGCGCCCGGCATCGGGTTCGCCATCCCCGCGTCCATGGTCACGAAGGTCGCCGACCAGGTGATCAAGGACGGCAAGGTGACGGACTCGGGGCGGGCGGCGCTCGGCGTCACCGGCCGCACGGTGCTCGACGACGGCTACCGGCCGGCCGGGGTCGCCGTGGTGTCCGTGACGGACGGCGGCGGCGCGGAGAAGGCCGGGATCGAGGCCGGGGACATCATCACCGGGTTCGGCGGCACCGAGGTGACGACAATGCAGTCGCTGTCGGAGGCGCTGGCCGAGGAGAAGCCCGGCGACAAGGTGTCGGTGACGTACACCCGGGACGGCGCGGAGAAGAAGGCCGAGGTCACGCTCGGCGAGATCTGATCCGCCCGGGACGTGACCGTGCGGGGCCGGAGGCCGGTTCAGCGGCTTCCGGCCCCGGCCGGTGTCAGCTCTGCGCCGCTTCCTCCGTCTCGGCGTGCAGGCTCATCGGGCCGTAGACGACCGTGCTGTCCTCGGACAGGGTGACCTGGTCGGCCCCGCCCTCGGCCAGCGCCTTCCAGTGCTCGCCGATCCAGGACTCGGCGTCGCCCTGCGTCGTGAACTCCTCCGGCTGCACCGCCGGGGACACCTCTGTCCCGTCGGACTTCTCGAACCGCCACGTCCATGCCGCCATGTCAGCCTCCCGGTACCGGATGTCCGATGTCCCTGGAAGCGTATCCGGGCGCGCGGCGCTCGCGGTGGCGCGGGAGGATCTTCCCGTGGAACTGACTCTGCTCGGCACCGGCACCCCCGAGGGGCTGCCCCGCCCCGACTGCCCCTGCGCGGCCTGCGCGACCGCGCTCGGCCCGCGCGCCCGCGCCGCGACGGCCCTGCTGATCGACGGGACGCTGCTGCTCGACCTGACGCCGGGCGCCGCGTTCGCCGCGGCCCGCGCGGGGCGCAGCCTCGGCGGCGTACGGCAGGTGCTGCTCTCGCATCCGCACGACGGGCCCGCGGTGGAGGTGCCGGCGGGGCTGCCGCAGCCGGGGCGGGTGCCGGACGGGCGGGAGCTGGCGCTGCTGACCGGGCACCGGGTGCGGGCGCTGGCCCTGGACGCGCCGGGCACCGGGTACGAGGTGGTGGGGCCCGAGGGCACCCGGCTGCTGTATCTGCCGCCGGGCGCGGCGCCCGCGGGCCTCGCGGAGGTGCGCGCGCCGTACGAGATGGTGGTCCTGGACGTGACCGGGCGGCCGGACGCGCTGGCCCGGCTGCGGTCGGTGGGCGCCGTCGGTGCGACCACCGACGTCGTCGCCGTCCATCTGGACCACGACGTGCCGCCGGGGCCCGAGCTGGACCGCCGGCTCGCGGCCGCGGGCGCGCGGGCCGTGCCGGACGGCACCACGCTGGAGGTGGGGGTGTACGAGGACGTGCCCGATGTGCCGCGCCGGACGCTGGTGCTGGGCGGGGCGCGGTCCGGGAAGTCGGTGGAGGCGGAGCGCCGGCTCGAGGCCTTCCCCGACGTGCTCTACGTCGCGACCGGCGGGACGCGGGGCGGGGACACGGAGTGGGCGCGGCGGGTCGCCGTGCACCGCGAGCGCCGGCCGGGGTCCTGGCGCACCGCCGAGACCTGCGATCTCGTACCGCTGCTGACCGACGCGGCGGACGGCGCGCCGCTGCTCGTCGACTGTCTGTCGCTGTGGCTGACGTACGCGATGGACGAGGTGGGCGCCTGGGACGACGCCGAGTGGGCGGGCGGCGGCGAGAAGGCGCTGCGCGAGCGGGTGGCGGAGCTCGTCGGGGCCGTGCGGCGCACCCGGCGCACGGTGGTCGCCGTCTCGAACGAGGTCGGTTCGGGGATCGTGCCCGCGACCGCGTCCGGGCGCCGGTACCGCGACGAACTCGGGCGGCTGAACGCGGCGTTCGCGGGCGAGTGCGAGCACGTGCTGCTCGTCGTCGCCGGGCAGGCGCTCGCGCTGCGCGGCTGACGGGGCGCCGGGACGTGCGTCAGGCGTCCGGGTTGCGGCGGGCGACGACCCGGTAGGCGTTGGCGAAGCGGGTGCGGCTGACCAGCGGGGCCAGCAGCCGGTCGGCGGCACGGGCGGTGTGGAAGGCGGGGGCCGAGCCGTGCATCAGGGTCTGGCGCAGCCTGCGCTGGAATCCGCTGGGGACCTTGGTGCGCCAGGGGTTGTCGGCGTCGGGCAGGCAGTGGCCGAGGAACAGGGCGCAGGCCGCCGTCAGGTCGAGCGGGACGTGCGGTGCGCGGCGGTCGACGGCGACGACGGTGTAGCCGAGCGCCGTCAGCTCCGAGCGCAGGTTGGCGAGCGGGATGAAGTGCAGGTGCTGCGGCTGGAAGTACGAGACCCACCACTTGCCGAGCAGCTTCGCGTAGTGGCTCTCCGGGTCGGGGAGCTCGATCATCAGGTGGCCGCCGGGGCGCAGGACGCGGTGGGCCGCCTTGAGGTCCTCGCGCGGGTCGAGGGAGTGCTCCAGGTAGTGGAACATGCTCATCGCGTCGTAGCGGCCCGCGAGCCGGGGCGCCAGGTCGGTGAGCAGGCCGCGGTGGGCCTCCTCGACGCGGCCCTGCCGGCGGGCTTCCTCGACGCCGTCGCCGATGTCGAGGCCGTCGAACGCCGTGTACGGCAGGAGCTCCTTGGCGGCTGCCGGGAAGTGGCCGTGGCCGGTGCCGACGTCCAGCCAGCTCTCCGGCTCGATGAAGGGGCCCATGGCGCGGGCGGCGGCGCGGTGCCGTCGCGCGGAGGTCTGGGCGCCGAAGATCTTCTCGGCCTGGTCGGCGCGGAGGCCGTCGTAGAAGTCCCGGTAGTAGAAGTCCAGGCCCTCGGGGGTGAGCCGGGGGTTCTGGAACGAGTGGGCGCAGGACCCGCACTGGTCGACGGTGAAGGTGCCGGGCTTGTGCTGGAGCAGGTCGGTGGTGCGCAGCCGGGTGCGCAGTTTCGTGGAGCCGCACCAGGGGCAGTCGGGGCGGCGCGGCTCGTGGAAGCGCTCGGTGCCCCGGGCGAGTTCGGTGAGGTAGGCGGGGCGGCGGTCGGCAACTGCCTGGGCTGTCGGGGACATCTCTGCGTCAACTCCTGGTGCTGCGTTCTGGGTCCTGCCGCGTTCCGGAGACGAACACCGCGGTACGACAATCCGACACAATCCGGAACGTAAGGGATCGGCAGCAGCCGCGCAATGACGCTGTGGAGCGGGTGCATCGCATGGCGTAACGGACCGTCAGGGCCCCGCCCGGGCGGGGCTCCCGCGGCCGGGGGGACGTCGGGGTCCGGCCGCGATCGCGGCCGGTACTGTTCGGCGAATGAGCTCGCTGAATCTCGACGACTTCACCGATCTGATCGAGCGCCCCGACGGCGGCACCCGCCGCGACGCCGAGGAGCGCAGGGCCCGGCTGGCCGTGCCGCCCGGCGCGCTCGGCCGCCTCGACGAACTGGGCGAGTGGCTCTCCGCCGCCCAGGGGGCCGTGCCGGTGCGACCAGTGGCGCAACCGCGCGTGGTCCTCTTCGCCGGTGACCACGGCGTCGCCGAGCTCGGCGTGTCGAAGCGCGCCGCGGGCAGCGCGGCCGGTCTGGTCCGCGAGGCCGTCGAGGGCGCGAGCGCCGGCGCGGTGCTGGCGCGGCGGCTCGGCGTCGGCGTGCGCGTCGTCGACATGGCGCTCGACTGCGAGCCGGACGAGCTGCCCGAGGCCGTCGTGGGCCACCGGGTGCGGCGCGGTTCCGGGCGCATCGACATCGAGGACGCGCTCACCGTGCAGGAGGCGGAGGCGGCGTTCCGCGCGGGCATGACGATCGCCGACGAGGAGGCCGACTCGGGTACGGACCTGGTGGTGCTCGGCGACCTCAGCGTGGGCGGCACCACGGCGGCGGCCACCCTCATCGCGGCGCTGTGCGGGACCGACGCCTCGGTCGTCACCGGCCGCGGCGGCGCCCCGATCGACGACCTGGCGTGGATGCGCAAGTGCGCGGCGGTGCGGGACGCGCTGCGCCGGGCCCGGCCGGTCCTGGGTGACCAGTTGCAGCTGCTCGCCACGGTGGGCGGGGCGGACCTGGCGGCCGCGACCGGGTTCCTGCTGCAGTCCGCGGTGCGCCGGACGCCGGTGATCCTGGACGGCGTCGTGTCGGCGGCCTGCGCGCTGGTCGGCCAGCGGGTCGCGTTCCGGGCGCCCGACTGGTGGCTGGCCGGACACGCCAGCGGCGAGCCCGCGCAGGCCAAGGCGCTGGACCGGATGGCCATGGAGCCGCTGCTCGACCAGGGCGTCCGGGTGGGCGGCGGTACCGGCGGGCTGCTCGCGCTGCCGCTCGTGCAGGCGGCGGCGTCGCTGGCGGCGGAGCTCCCGGAGGGCGAGCAGCCGAAGAACGCAGAAGACGCAGAAGTCGGGGCCGACGGGACCGGCGAGGCCGAGTAGTTCCCGCGGGACCAGGGAGGGGCCCGGCGCCGAGGCGCCGGGCCCCTCCCTGCTTCTGCGCCGTGGCGAGAACCACCACGACAGGACGGGAACGGCGGCGCCGAACCCAGATAACCCCCAAATCACCCCATAAGCTCCGCGTCATGGGAGATGCACAGACAAGCGGCGTACCGACATCCACCCCGGCGTCCCGGCGGGCGGCCGCGGTCACCGTCTGGTACCTCCGGATCGTCACGTTCATCAACCTGCTGAGCGCTGTCTGGGTCTCCTTCGGACAGGACCTGCGCCGCCACAACTCGGAGAACTACTTCACCCCGTACCTGCTGGCCGCGGGCTTCTCCTCCGCCGTCGTCACCTGGTTCCTGGCGATCACGATGCGCCGCCGCAAGCGCGCGGCCTGGATCCTCAATCTCGTCCTGAGCGGCCTGTTCCTGCTGCTGTTCGCCTTCGTGATGCTCTTCCCCGAGGTACGGCAGTACGCGCAGAACTGGATCTCGCTCGCGCTGACCGCGGCCTTCGTGGCCGCCCTGCTCGTCGGGCGCCGGGAGTTCTACGCCAAGGGCGACCGCTCGAACCCGAAGCTGGCGGCGGCGGTCGCGGTCGGCGGTCTGCTGGTCACCTCGCTGTTCGCGACGTTCCTGGTCACGATCACCAACCACGCCCACGACGAGCACCGTTCGACGTTCCTGGACCGCTGGCGCTACGGCACCCTGCGCCTCATCTCGGTCGCCACCGACGAGTCCCGGTACCCGGGCATCGCGACTCCGAACTGGGTCAACGTCGTCATCAACATCCTCTCCACGGCCCTGCTCATCGCCGTCGTCTACGCCGCGTTCCGCTCCCGCCGGGCCGTCGACCCGCTCACCCCGGAGGACGAGACGAAGCTGCGCGCCCTGCTCGACAAGGAGGGTGAGCGCGACTCGCTCGGCTACTTCGCGCTGCGCCGCGAGAAGAGCGTCGTGTGGTCCCCGACCGGGAAGGCCGCGGTGACGTACCGGGTGGTCGGCGGGGTCTCGCTGGCCTCCGGTGACCCGATCGGCGATCCGGAGGCCTGGCCCGGCGCGATCGAGCCCTGGCTGGCCGAGGCGCGGGCGCACGGCTGGCTGCCCGCGGTGATGGGCGCGAGCGAGGAGGCGGGCACGGTGTACGCGCGGCACGGCCTCGACGCCCTCGAACTCGGCGACGAAGCCCTCGTCGAGACCGCCGAGTTCACCCTGGAGGGGCGGGCGATGCGCACGGTCCGCCAGGCCTACAACCGGGTCAAGCGCGCGGGCTACACGGTCCGTGTCCGCCGCCACGAGGACATCCCCGAGGGCGAGATGACGTACCTTCTCCAGCGCGCCGACGACTGGCGGGACGGCGCGACCGAACGCGGCTTCTCGATGGCGCTCGGCCGCCTCGGGGACCCGGCGGACGGGCAGTGCGTGATGCTCGAATGCAGCGACGGAGAAGGCGAGTTGAGGGCGGTGCTGTCCTTCGTCCCGTGGGGTCCGCACGGGCTGTCCCTCGATCTGATGCGCCGTGACCGGGACTCCGAGAACGGGCTGATGGAGTTCATGGTCATCGAACTGCTGCGCCACGCGCCCGAGATCGGGATCACTCAGGTCTCACTGAACTTCGCGATGTTCCGCTCCGTCTTCGAACGTGGCTCGCGGCTCGGCGCGGGCCCGGTGCTGCGCCTGTGGCGCTCGCTGCTCAGCTTCTTCTCCCGGTGGTGGCAGATCGAATCGCTGTACCGGGCCAACGCCAAGTACCGGCCCATCTGGGAACCCCGCTTCCTGCTCTTCGAGAAGAGCGCCGACCTGCCGCGCATCGGCATCGCGTCGGCCCGCGCCGAGGGCTTCCTCGACGTGCCGGGCCTGCCGAAGTGGCTGCGCCGCGGAAAGCTGGAGCATCGCTGATGGGCACGCTGCGCGCGTGGGCGCGCAAGGAGTGGGGCCCGCTGTGCGCCGTCGTCCGCGAGCGGTTCCTCGCGCGCAGGTGGCGGGCGATCCCGATGACGCTGGCCGCGGTGTGCCTGACGGCGGCGTTCCAGTACGTGCAGAACCAGCCCTGGGGCTACGGGTTCGTGCAGGACATCGGCTCGGTCCGGGCCGATGACCCGCTGTGGCTGGCGCTGCTGCGCACCCCGCTGTCGCTGTTCGTCCCGGCGCTCGACCTGCCGGTGTGGGGCGCGCTCGCGCAGATCCTGCTGGTGTTCGGCATCGCGGAACTGTGCCTGGGCTGGTGGCGCACCCTCGTCGTCGCGTACGCGGCCACCCTCGCCGGCACGCTGTACGCGCGGATCGGCATCGCGCTCGGCCCCGACGGCCCCTTCGGCCTGCCGGCCTCCGACGCGCAGGTCGTGGACACCGGCCCGTCCGCGGCGGTCGTCGGGCTCGCCGTCTACGTGTGCTGGCGCCACCGGGCCTGGTTCACCGGCGCGCTGGTCGTCGTCACGATGGTCGTGGAGTGCGTCGTCAAGCCGAACCTCGCGGGCAAGGAGCACCTGGCCGCGATCGTCGCGGCGCTGGCACTGTGCGCGCTCTCCGCGCTGCGTCACCGGGGCGGGTCCGCGCGGGGCAGCTCCGCGCGGTCCGGGGTCCCGCCGATGAGGTCCTGAAAGCCGCGGCTGAGGCGGTGCCAGCGGCGGTCGTGCCGGTACGCCCGCAGGACCGAGCGGGCCCGGGCCCGATGGCGGTGCCGGTAGAACCGGCGCGCCCAGTACGAGCCGGGCCGTGCCAGCCGGATCGCCCCGAACAGCGCCACGAACGGCACGAGCACGCCGATGATCGCGAGCCGCGGCTTGCCCTTCAGCAGCGCGACGTACACGAACGAGAAGTTGATCACCAGCGTCGAGATGAGCGTGGTCCGGTCGTGCTGTTCCTGGGCCGTCATGTCGTTGACGCCGAGCGGTGAGAAGCCGCCGATGACGAGCATGCCGAGGGCCGCCGCGAGGATGACGACCTCGACGCTGCGCCGGCCCTGCTCGGTCCAGTACACGTCGTCGAGGTGCACGATCAGCGCGAACTCGTCGAGCACCAGGCCCGCTCCGACGCCGAAGAGGACGGCACAGATCGACGCCGTGATGCCGTGCCGCCCGCTGCCGACCGCCCCGAACCCGCCGACGACGGTGAGCACGATGCCCGGCACGACGTGGTGGATGTGCAGGCCGCCGGGGCTGATGTTGCGGAAGGGGCCGCGGCCCGCCCGGATCAGCCGCGTGATGGTGCGCGTCACCAGGAAAGTGACCAGGAACGACAGCAGGGCCAGGAGCAGCGGCAGCTTGCCCGGCTCCGTGACGTTCCGGTACCACCAGTCGCCCATGGACCCATCTTGCAGGCGGGGCGCGGGCGCCGCCCGCCCATGGGGCCGACCCGGGTAACCTCCCCCGGTGTCCCCGAGAAACTCCCTGGCCGACGGCGTGCGCTTCGCCTTCGGCACCCTCACCGTCCTGCCCGTCACCGTCACGCGCTGGGACCGCGACGCCGCCCGCACCGGCATGCTGTGCGCCCCGCTGGCCGGCCTGGTCGTCGGGCTCGCCGCGGCCGCGCTCGGCGGGGCGCTGACCTTCCTGGGCGCGGGCGCCCTGCTCGCGGCGGTCGCCTCCGTCGCGGTGCCGGCCGTACTGACGCGGGGCCTGCACCTCGACGGGCTGGCGGACGTCGCGGACGGCCTGGGCAGCGGCAAGCCCGCCGAGGACGCCCTGCGGATCATGAAGCAGTCGGACATCGGCCCGTTCGGGGTCGTGACCCTGGTCCTCGCGCTGCTCGCCCAGGTCGCCGTCCTGGCCCAGCTGTACGGGGAGTCGTGGGCCCGTGGTGCCGTCGCGGCGGCCCTCTCGGCGGTGACGGCCCGGCTGGCCCTGACCTTCGCGTCCCGCACCGCGGTGCCCGCCGCCCGTCCGGAGGGGCTCGGCGCCGCGGTCGCCGGGACGGTGCCGGCGCGGGCGGCGTTGATCGTGGGCGTGCTGATCGTGGCGGTGACGGCGGTGTTCTCGCTGCCGGGCGCGATCGCCGTCGTACTGGGCTGCGGTGCGGCCGAGTTGCTGCTGCGGCGCTGCGTCGCGCGGTTCGGCGGGGTGACTGGGGACGTGTTCGGGGCGGTGGCGGAGACGGCGGCGACGGCGGCGCTGGTGGCACTGGCCTTCTGAACACGGGGGCCCGCTCCGGCGGTCGAGGAGCGGGGTCCGGGGCGGGGCCCCGCATCCGGGGCACACCTGCACAGCGCACCCGGACAACCACGGGCGTAGGCTCCCCTTGGCGGGCCAAAACCCCACGGCCCCGGCAAAGATGCCAGCCCCACCCATGAAAGAGGGACCTCACCACCGTGACTGCTCTGACTCTCAGCACCGCCGCGGCCTCCGGCCTGCGCGCCGACGCCGTCGTCGTCGGTGTCGCCAAGGGCGACAAGGGCCCGGTCGTCGCGCCCGGCGCGGAGGCCGTGGACAAGGCGTTCGACGGAAAGCTCGCCTCCGTCCTGGAGACCCTCGGCGCCAGTGGCGGCGAGGGCGAGGTGACCAAGCTCCCCGCGCCCTCCGGCTTCAAGGCGCCGGTCGTGCTGGCGGTCGGTCTCGGCGGTCAGCCCGAGAAGGACGAGGTGTACGACGCCGAGTCGCTGCGCCGCGCCGCGGGCGTCGCCGCCCGTGCCCTCGCCGGTGCGAAGAAGGCCGCGTTCGCGCTGCCGATCGAGGACGCCGAGGACGCGGGCGTGATCGCGGAGGGCGCGCTGCTCGGCGCGTACTCCTTCGACGCCTACAAGGAGTCCGCCAAGGACCCGAAGAAGAACGGCAAGGCGCCGCTCGCCGAGATCGCCCTGCTCGGCGGCAAGCCGCGCGACAAGGCGTACAAGGCCGAGATCGAGCGCGCCCTCGCGCTGGCCGAGGAGCTCAACCGCGCCCGCGACCTGATCAACACCCCGCCGAACGACCTCAACCCCGAGGCCTTCGCCGCCGTCGCGCAGGCCGCGGCCAAGGAACACGGCATCAAGATCCAGGTCCTCGACGAGAAGGCCCTGGCCAAGGGCGGTTACGGCGGCATCCTGGGCGTCGGCGCCGGTTCCTCGTCGGCCCCGCGCCTGGTGAAGCTCTCGTACAAGAGCTCCAAGGCCAAGAAGCACCTCGCCTTCGTCGGCAAGGGCATCACGTACGACTCGGGCGGCATCTCCCTGAAGCCCGCCGGTCACAACGAGACGATGAAGTGCGACATGGCCGGCGCCGCCGCCGTGTTCGCCGCCGTCGTGACCGCCGCGCGGCTCGGCCTCGAAGTGAACGTCACCGGCTGGCTGGCGCTCGCAGAGAACATGCCGTCCGGCTCCGCCACCCGCCCCGGCGACGTGCTGCGCATGTACTCCGGCAAGACGGTCGAGGTGCTCAACACGGACGCCGAGGGCCGCCTGGTCCTGGCCGACGCCATCGCCAAGGCCTCCGAGGAGACCCCGGACGCGATCGTCGACGTGGCGACGCTGACCGGCGCGATGATGCTGGCGCTCGGCGCCCGCACGTTCGGCATCATGGCCAACGACGACGCCTTCCGTACGTCGGTCCACGAGATCGCCGAGGAGGCCGGTGAGCCGTCCTGGCCGATGCCGCTCCCGTCCGACCTCCGCAAGGGCATGGACTCGTCCACCGCCGACATCGCCAACATGGGTGAGCGGATGGGCGGCGGCCTCGTCGCCGGTCTCTTCCTGCAGGAGTTCGTCGGCGAGGGCATCACGTGGGCCCACCTCGACATCGCGGGCCCGGCCTTCAACGAGAGCGCCCCGTTCGGGTACACGCCGAAGGGCGGCACGGGTTCCGCGGTCCGTACGCTGGTCCGCCTCGCGGAGCGCACGGCGGCGGGCGACCTCGGCTGACCCGCCTCCGACATGGTGGAACAGCCCCGGGTGCACGCACCCGGGCCTGTTCGCTTTCGACGAAATCCGCAGGTTCCGGCAGTTCTGTCACAGCGGTTTCCGGTGTAACCGCTGTCTCACACCCCAGCCCGACGTCCCGCATGCCTTCGACAAGTGCGAGGATGGGGGGCGGCAGGACAGGGCCCCCACCACAGGGCCGAAGAACGAGCGGCCGAACACCAGCCGCCGCGCGGTCATCGGAGACCGGCGTACGGCGCACATGCATGGAGGACGTGACGTGGCGAACGACGCCAGCACCGTTTTCGACCTAGTGATCCTCGGCGGTGGCAGCGGCGGTTACGCCGCGGCTCTGCGTGCCTCGCAGCTGGGACTCGACGTCGCCCTGATCGAGAAGGGCAAGGTCGGCGGCACCTGCCTGCACAACGGCTGCATCCCGACGAAGGCGCTCCTGCACGCCGGCGAGATCGCCGACCAGGCCCGCGAGAGCGAGCAGTTCGGTGTCAAGGCCACCTTCGAGGGCATCGACATCGAGGCCGTCCACAAGTACAAGGACGACGTCATCTCCGGCCTGTACAAGGGCCTGCAGGGGCTGATCGCCTCCCGCAAGGTGACGTACATCGAGGGTGAGGGCAAGCTCTCCTCCCCGACCTCCGTGGACGTGGGCGGCCAGCGCATCCAGGGCCGCCACGTCCTCCTCGCGACCGGCTCCGTGCCGAAGTCGCTGCCGGGCCTGGAGATCGACGGCAACCGCATCATCTCCTCGGACCACGCGC
Source organism: Streptomyces sp. YJ-C3 (assembly GCF_053891275.1). Taxonomy (NCBI): domain Bacteria; kingdom Bacillati; phylum Actinomycetota; class Actinomycetes; order Kitasatosporales; family Streptomycetaceae; genus Streptomyces; species Streptomyces sp. YJ-C3. The sequence continues at coordinate 6,986,329 of NZ_CM132685.1, forward strand.
TGAAGCTGGACCGCGTCCCGCAGTCCGCGATCGTCCTGGGCGGCGGCGTCATCGGCGTCGAGTTCGCCTCCGCGTGGAAGTCCTTCGGCACCGACATCACCATCGTCGAGGGCCTCAAGCACCTCGTGCCCGTCGAGGACGAGAACAGCTCCAAGCTTCTTGAGCGCGCGTTCCGCAAGCGCGGCATCAAGTTCAACCTCGGCACGTTCTTCGAGAAGGCCGAGTACACGCAGGACGGCGTCCGCGTGACCCTCGCCGACGGCAAGACCTTCGAGGCCGAGGTGCTGCTGGTCGCCATCGGCCGCGGCCCGGTCTCGCAGGGCCTCGGCTACGAGGAGCAGGGCGTCGCGATGGACCGCGGTTACGTCCTGGTCGACGAGTACATGCAGACCAACGTGCCGACCATCTCGGCCGTCGGTGACCTCGTCCCGACGCTCCAGCTCGCGCACGTCGGCTTCGCCGAGGGCATCCTGGTGGCGGAGCGTCTGGCCGGTCTGAAGACCGTCCCGATCGACTACGACGGCGTGCCGAAGGTGACGTACTGCCACCCCGAGGTCGCCTCCGTGGGCATCACCGAGGCCAAGGCCAAGGAGATCTACGGTGCGGACAAGGTCGTCGCTCTGAAGTACAACCTTGCGGGCAACGGCAAGTCCAAGATCCTGAAGACCGCGGGTGAGATCAAGCTCGTGCAGGTCAAGGACGGTGCCGTGGTCGGCGTCCACATGGTCGGCGACCGTATGGGCGAGCAGGTCGGCGAAGCCCAGCTGATCTACAACTGGGAAGCGCTGCCCGCCGAGGTCGCCCAGCTCATCCACGCCCACCCGACGCAGAACGAGGCCATGGGCGAGGCCCACCTCGCCCTCGCGGGCAAGCCGCTGCACTCGCACGACTGAGCCTGCGCCGCTGCGTCGCAACTGGGCGCGACGACCGACCGACCACAGACTTTCCGCACTGCGGCACCCGTAGTTGCGTATTCGTAAGGAGCAACAGAAACCATGGCGGTTTCCGTATCCCTTCCGGCGCTCGGTGAGAGCGTCACCGAGGGCACTGTCACCCGCTGGCTGAAGGCCGAGGGCGAGCGCGTCGAGGTCGACGAGCCGCTGCTCGAGGTCTCGACCGACAAGGTCGACACCGAGATCCCCTCGCCCGCCGCCGGCATCCTGGCCTCCATCAAGGTCGCCGAGGACGAGACCGTCGAGGTCGGCGCCGAGCTGGCCGTCATCGACGACGGTTCCGGCGCCCCGGCCGCGCCGGAGGCCCCGCAGGAGCAGGCCGCCCCCGCCGAGGCCCCCGCCCCGGCCCAGGAGCAGCCCGCCCCCGCGCAGGAGGCGCCCGCCGCCCCCGCCGCTTCCGGTGGTTCCGCCGAGGGCACCGACGTGACGCTCCCGGCGCTCGGCGAGTCCGTCACCGAGGGCACCGTCACCCGTTGGCTGAAGGAGGTCGGCGAGGAGGTCGCGGAGGACGAGCCGCTGCTCGAGGTCTCCACCGACAAGGTCGACACCGAGATCCCCTCCCCCGTCGCCGGTGTGCTCCTCGAGATCACCGTCGCCGAGGACGAGACCGCCGAGGTCGGCGCCAAGCTCGCCGTCATCGGTGCGCCCGGTGCCGCTCCGGCCGCCGCCGCGCCCGCCGCCCCGGCTGCTCCGGCCGCCGCTCCGGCTCCGGCTCCGGCCGCCCCCGCGGCTCCGGCCCCGGCTCCGGCCGCCCCGGCCGCGCCCGCCGCCGCTGCCCCGGCCCCGGCGCAGCCCGCCGCTCCGGCTCCGGCTCCCGCGCCGGCCCAGCCGGCCGCTCCGGCCGCGCCCGCCCCGGCCGCCGCCTCGGCGTCCGACGACGGCGCCTACGTGACCCCGCTGGTGCGCAAGCTCGCCGCCGAGAACGGCGTGGACCTGTCCACCGTCAAGGGCACCGGTGTCGGCGGCCGCATCCGCAAGCAGGACGTCACCGCCGCCGCCGAGGCCGCGAAGGCCGCCGCTCCGGCCGCCGCCGCTGCCCCGGCCGCCTCGTCCGCGCCCAAGACCCCGGCCCTGGAGGTCTCCCCCCTCCGCGGCCAGACGGTCAAGCTGCCGCGCATCCGCAAGGCGATCGCGGACAACATGACCAAGGCGCTGCACGAGCAGGCGCAGCTGTCCTCGGTCATCGAGGTCGACATCACCAAGCTGATGAAGCTGCGCGGCAAGGCCAAGGACGGCTTCGCCGCCCGCGAGGGCGTCAAGCTCTCCCCGATGCCGTTCTTCGTCAAGGCCGCCGTCCAGGCGCTGAAGGCCCACCCGGTCATCAACGCGCGCCTGAACTACGACGAGGGCACCATCACCTACTTCGACTCCGAGAACGTCGGCATCGCCGTCGACTCGGAGAAGGGCCTGATGACCCCGGTCATCAAGGGTGCGGGTGACCTCAACATCGCGGGCATCGCCAAGAAGACCGCGGAGCTGGCCGGCAAGGTCCGCACGAACAAGATCGCCCCGGACGACCTGTCGGGCGCCACCTTCACGATCTCCAACACGGGATCGCGCGGCGCGCTCTTCGACACCGTCATCGTCCCGCCGAACCAGGTCGCCATCCTGGGCATCGGTGCCACGGTCAAGCGCCCCGTCGTCATCAACCACCCGGACCTGGGCGAGACCATCGCCGTCCGTGACATGACGTACGTGACGCTCTCCTACGACCACCGTCTGGTGGACGGCGCGGACGCCGCCCGCTACCTGACCACGGTCAAGGAGATCCTCGAAGCCGGCGAGTTCGAGGTCGAGCTGGGTCTGTAGTACCTCTGAGTGCCTGGTTGTAACCAGCCTCACCTGCGGCGCCCCCGCCCGGAGCACATCCGGGCGGGGGCGCCGCCGTATTGTCTAGTCGTCAACTCCCTTGGCCCTCCGGAGGAGCCCCCATGACCACGCCCGTCGTCCACTCGCTGCGCGAACAGATCCGCGAGCACATCGTGGAGGGGATCGTCAGCGGCCGCTGGAAGCCGGGCGAGCGGATCGTGGAGCGGCGGATCGCCACCGAGCTGGAGGTCAGCCAGACCCCGGTGCGGGAGGCGCTGCGCGAGCTGGAGTCGCTGCGGCTCATCGAGTCGGCGCCCAACAAGGGGGTGCGGGTGCGCAATCTCTCCGCGGCGGACCTGGAGGAGAGCTATCCGGTGCGGGCCGGTCTGGAGGCCATCGCCGCCGAGCTGGCCGCCGAGCGGCTGGCCGAGGACTGCTCGGCGCTGGAGCCGCACGTCGCCGCGCTGTACCGGGCCGACCAGGACTCCGACGGGACCGGGCAGGTGCGGCACACCGTGGGTTTTCACCGGGAGCTGGTGCGGGCGGCGGACAATTCGGTGCTGCTGCACACCTGGGAGGGGCTGGGCATCGAGGTGTTCACCGCGCTGTCCATCCGGTGGCTGGGGACCGTGCAGCAGTCGTACGCGGAGGAGCACGAGGAGCTCGTCGCCGCGTTCCGGCGCCGCGATCCCGAAATCGCCGCGCTGGTCAAGGCGCATGTTCTCGGGTGCGCCCCGCGCGCGTGAGCTGCGTCTCGTCTGCCGCATGCGGTGCGTTGCGGGGTGATCGCGGTGTGTGGCTGGTCGCGCGGTTCCCCGCGCCCCGCAGGGGCACTCCGTGCCCTGGCCAGGGGCACTCTGTGCCTACTTTCTTGATCTAAAGAGGTTTTGCCCTTCAACCCTTTGATCGATCATCGATCAGAGAGTTACAGTCGCCGACGGGTCTCCACCGGGACCCGAACCCGCCCTGTCCTGCCAAAGACCAAGGGCACCCCCAACCCCACCCCCTTCGACTCAGGAAGGCGTGCGGCGACTATGACCGACCCCATGCGCATCCAGCCGAGCGAGCTCGACCAGCTCCCGGACCGCGACCCCGAGGAGACCGCCGAATGGCAGGCCTCCCTGGACGCCGTTACCCAGGCGGCCGGGCCGCACCGTGCCGCGCAGCTGATGCGACGCACGCTGGAGCGCGGCGAGGCCGGCGGCCTGCCGCTGCCCAAGCTCCTGTCGACCGAGTACATCAACTCGATCCCCACCTCCGCCGAGCCGGACTTCCCCGGTGACGAGGAGATGGAAGCCAGGATCACCGCGTACAACCGCTGGAACGCGGCCGCGATGGTGACCCGTGGCTCGAAGCACGGCGTCGGCGGCCACATCGCCACCTTCGCCTCGGCGGCCTGGCTGTACGAGACCGGCTTCAACCACTTCTTCCGCGGGAAGGAGGGCGACGGCTCCGGCGACCAGCTGTACATCCAGGGCCACGCCTCCCCCGGCATCTACGCCCGCGCCTTCCTCGACGGCCGCCTCTCCGAGGCGCAGCTGGACAACTTCCGCCGCGAGGCCGGCGGGAACGGCCTGCCGTCGTACCCGCACCCGCGCCGCCTGCCGTGGCTGTGGGAGTTCCCGACCGTGTCCATGGGCCTCGGCCCGCTCTCCGCGATCTACCAGGCGCGGTTCAACCGCTACCTGACCGCGCGGAACATCAAGGACACCTCGAACTCCCACGTCTGGGCCTTCCTCGGCGACGGCGAGATGGACGAGCCCGAGTCGACCTCGGCGCTCACGCTCGCCGCCCGCGAGGGTCTGGACAACCTGACGTTCGTCATCAACTGCAACCTGCAGCGCCTGGACGGCCCGGTCCGCCCGAACTTCCGCGTCGTGCAGGAGCTGGAGGCGCAGTTCCGCGGCTCCGGCTGGAACGTCATCAAGTCGATGTGGGGCAACGCGTGGGACGAGCTGTTCCAGCTCGACACCACCGGCGCGCTCCTGGAGCGGCTCCGTGAGGTCCCGGACGCCCAGTTCCAGACGTACCAGACGCGTGACGTCGCCTACATCCGTGAGAACTTCTTCGGCACGAGCCCGGCGCTCATCGAGCTCGCGAAGGTCCTGTCCGACGACAAGATCTCCGAGTGCTTCCACGTCTCGCGCGGCGGTCACGAGCCCCGCAAGGTGTACGCGGCGTATAAGGCGGCCGTCGAGCACAAGGGCGCCCCGACGGTCATCCTGACGCAGACCGTCAAGGGCTTCACGCTCGGCAAGGGCTTCGAGTCCAAGAACGCCAACCACCAGATGAAGAAGCTGACGATCGACGAGTTCAAGGGCATGCGTGACCTCCTTGACCTGCCGATCCCGGACAGCCGCTTCGAGGACGGTGTCGTTCCGTACGCGCGTCCCGCCGAGGGCTCCCCCGAGCTGCGCTACCTCGCCGAGCGCCGTGCCGCCCTGGGCGGTCCGGCTCCGGCCCGCCGCACGCAGCCGCTCGCGCCGCTGCCCGCGCCCGCCGACAAGGCCTTCGCCTCCTTCGACAAGGGCTCCGGCTCGCAGTCCGTCGCCTCGACGATGGCGCTCGTACGGCTCCTGAAGGACCTCGTACGGGACAAGACGTCCGGCAAGCGCTGGGTGCCGATCATCCCCGACGAGGCGCGCACCTTCGGCATGGAGTCGCTGTTCCCGTCGCTGGGCCTGTACTCGCCCAAGGGCCAGACGTACGACCCGGTCGACCGCGACCAGCTCATGTACTACAAGGAGTCCGAGTCCGGCCAGATCCTCAACGAGGGGATCAACGAGGCGGGCTCGCTGGCCGACTTCATCGCCGCCGCCACGTCGTACTCGACGCACGGCGAGCAGATGATCCCGCTGTACATCTTCTACTCGATGTTCGGCTGGCAGCGCACCGGCGACCAGTTCTGGCAGCTCGCCGACCAGATGGGCCGCGGCTTCGTCGTGGGCGCCACCGCCGGCCGCACGACGCTGACCGGTGAGGGCCTGCAGCACGCGGACGGCCACTCCCCGATGATCGCGGCGACCAACCCGGCGGCCCTGTCGTACGACCCGGCCTTCGCCTACGAGATCGCCACGATCATGAAGGAAGGTCTGCGCCGCATGTACGGCGAGGCCAAGCCGGGCGAGGACCAGGACGTCTTCTACTACCTGACGGTCTACAACGAGCCGATGCCGCAGCCGGCGAAGCCGTCCGTGGCCGGTCTCGACGAGGCCATCATCAAGGGCCTCTACCGGTTCAACACGGCGGAGACCGCGGGGGTGGACGTGGCGGCCGCGAACGCGCCGCGCATCAACCTCATCGGTTCCGGTACGGCCATCCACTGGACCCTCAAGGCGCAGCGGCTGCTCGCCGAGGAGTGGGGCGTCGCCGCCGACGTGTGGTCGGCCACCTCCTGGACCGAGCTGCGCCGCGACGCCCTGGAGGCCGACGAGGCGCTGCTGAAGGGCGAGGAGCGGATCCCGTACGTCCGTCAGGCGCTCGCCGGCGCGCAGGGCCCGGTCCTGGCCGTCTCCGACTACATGCGCCAGGTCCCCGACCAGATCGCGCAGTGGGTCGAGCAGGACTACACCTCGCTCGGCGCGGACGGCTTCGGTCTCTCCGACACCCGTGAGGACGCCCGCCGCCACTTCGGCGTCGACGCCGAGTCGATCGTCGTCGCGGCCCTCGCCCAGCTCGCCCGCCGCGGCGAGGTCAAGGCGACGGCCGTGAAGGAGGCGCGCGAGCGCTACGGCCTGTAGGCACCCCGCACGTACGTGCCCCGTCCCGATTGCCGGGGCGGGGCACGCGTGCGTGAATGGACGGGTTCGCCGGGGGGCCGCTCTCGTCCCGGAGGCACACCTCCATGAAGATCTCGAAGACTCCTTCCGCGCCCTGCTGGGCCGATCTGTCGACGGCCGACGTGGACGCGGCCCGGCTGTTCTACGAGGGCCTGCTGGGCTGGCGGGCGCGGCCGGTGGACGATCCGGCGGCGGGCGGGTACGTCATGTTCCGTCTGGGCGCCGACGGTCCGCGGGTCGGCGGGGCCGGCCCGGCGCCGGACCCGCAGCAGCCCGCCGCGTGGCTGCCGTACTTCCAGTCCAGCGGCATCGACGCGGTCACCGCGCGGGTCGGCGGCAACGGCGGCCGGGTCGTGGCCGGTCCGATGGGCGTCCTGGAACAGGGCAAGCTCGCGGTCTGCCAGGACCCGGCCGGGGCCGCGTTCGGCCTGTGGGAGCCGCTCGCGCACGCCGGGTTCGAGGCGGTGAACGTGCCGGGCAGCTTCTGCTGGTTCGAGCTGCTGACCCGGGACGCGGCGGGCGCCGTGGACTTCTACCAGTCGGTGCTCGGCTGGGGTGCGAACGCGTGCCCGGCCGAGGACGGCCTCCGGTACACGGAGTGGACCGTCGCCGACGAGGCGTTCGGCGGCATGGTCGACATGTCGACGGGTCATTTCCCGCCGGAGATTCCCGCGCACTGGAACCTGTACGTCGCCGTGGACGATCCGGACGCCGTCGCCGCGCGCTGCCAGGAGCTGGGCGGCCGGGTCCTGGTGGAGCCGACGACGATCGAGCCCGGCCGGTTCGCGGTCCTCGCCGACCCGCAGGGTGCGGCGTTCTCGGTCATGCGCTTCACGGGCTGAGCCCGTTGTCGGCGGGACGGTTCATGATGGCGGCATGCGTGCTGCCCGCCTGATCAAAATGGTGCTGCTGCTCCAGTCCCGGCCGTCGATGACCGCCGCCGAGCTGGCGCACGAGCTGGAGGTGTCCGAGCGGACGGTGACGCGGGACGCCCAGGCGCTGTCGGAGGCGGGCGTCCCGGTGTACGCGGACCGCGGCCGGACCGGCGGGTACCGGCTGATCGGCGGCTACCGCACCCGCCTCACCGGGCTCGCCCGCGGCGAGGCGGAGGCGCTGTTCCTGTCCGGGGTGCCGGGGGCGCTGCGCGAGATGGGCCTGGACGACGCGGCGTCGGCGGCCCGCCTGAAGGTGTCGGCGGCGCTGCTGCCGTCGCTGCGGGACGCGTCGCGGACGGCGGCGCAGCGGTTCCATCTGGACGCGCCGGGGTGGTTCAAGGAGCCGCGGACGCCCGAGCTGCTGCCCGCGGTCGCGGAGGCGGTCTGGGACGACCGCGTGATCCGGGTCGCCTACTGTCGCCGAGACGCCCAGGACGCCCCTGTGGAGCGGGAGTTGGAGCCGTACGGGCTCGTGCTCAAGGCGGGCGTCTGGTATCTGGCGGCGGCCGTGCGCGGCGGGGACGGGCCCCGGGTGTACCGGATCGACCGGTTCACGTCCGTGGCGCCCGGGGACGAGCGGTTCGTGCGGGACGAGGGGTTCGACCTGCCCGGGTTCTGGGAGGAGCGGGCGGCGCAGTTCGCGCGGGCGATCCTGCGGGCCGAGGTGGTCGTACGGCTGACGGCCGACGGGGTACGACGGCTGCCGTACGCCACCGATCCGGCGTCCGCACGGGAGGCGATGGAGTCGGCGGGGGCGGCGGGGGCCGACGGGCGGGTGACGGTGACGTTGCCGGTCGAGTCCGAGGAGGTCGCGTACACCCAGCTCATGGCCCTGGGGCCGGAGGCGGAGGTGGTGACTCCGGCGGCGCTGCGGGAGCGGTTCGCGCAGGCGGCGCGGCGGATGCGCGGGTGGTACGGGTGAGCACGGGGCGCGGGCGCGTGCCGCTCGTGGAGTGCCCTGGGCATGTGCATGCATAACGAAGTGACGCACCTCGGACGCTCGGCGTGCGTCCCCCGGGCCCAGGGCCGATGCTTGTCCCGTGATGGACGAGACCGAGTTCTGGGAGATCGTGGACAGTACCCGGGAGGCCGCCGAGGGCGACCCCGAGGGCCACGCCGAGCTGCTCGTCGACAGACTGCTGCAGTCCGACCCCGACGCGGTCCTCGACTTCGCCCGGCACTTCGAGTCCCGTTACAACCGTGCCTACCGCTGGGACCTGTGGGGTGCCGCGTGGGTGCTCCTCGGCGGGGCCAGCGACGACGCGTTCGACTTCTTCCGGTGCTGGCTGATCGGGCAGGGCCGGGAGGTCTTCGAGGGCGCGCTGCACGACCCGGACTCGCTGGCGGAGTCGCTGCGCGACTTCGACGAGGAGGTGGACGGGGACGGGGAGGAACTCGGGTACGCGGCGGACGAGGCGTACGAGGAGCTGACCGGGGCGGTCGCCGCCGATCTGGGCATCCCCTCGGCTCCCGCGGAGCCGGAGGGCACGCCGATCGACTTCGAGGATCCCGGGGTGCTGGCCAGGCTGTACCCACGCCTGACGGAGAGGTTCGGCTAGCCGCCGGGATCGGGTTGTCTCGGGTGCGGGTCCGTGGGGACCGGCCGCGCAGTCCCCACGCCCCTCACGTCATGCGCCGCGCGCGGCCTTCACGCAGCCGCGATGGCCTGCTCGAGCCCCGGGAACGCGAACTCGAAGCCGGACTCCAGAAGCCGCGTGGGAACAGCCCGGGTGGAGCCCAGCACGTCCCCCGCCATCTCGCCCAGCGCCAGGCGGAGCGCGGCGGCCGGGGCGGGGAACAGCGTCGGGCGATGCAGCACACGGCCCATCGCCGCGGTGACCTCACGGTTGGTCGCCGGGTGCGGCGCCGTCAGGTTGACCGGTCCGGACAGGGCCTCCGTGTCCAGGAGGTGGCGCAGCGCCGCGACATGGTCGTGCAGCGCGATGTACGACCAGTACTGGCGGCCGTCCCCCATGCGTCCGCCGAGCCCCGCCTTGAACAGCGGGAAGAGTTTGGCCCAGGCGCCGCCGTCGCGGGAGACGACCAGGCCGGTGCGGGCCGTCACCGTACGGATGCCGGCCTGGTGGGCGGGGGCCGTGGCGGCCTCCCACTCCACGCACACCGACGGCAGGAAGCCCTCGCCCGCCGGTGCGGACTCGTCGACGGCCTGGCTGCCGGTGTCGCCGTAGTAGCCGACCGCGCTGCCGTTCAGGAAGACCCGGGGCGGGGTGTCGAGGGTCGCGGCGGCCTCGGCGAGGGCCGTGGTGCCGAGGACCCGGCTGTCGCGGATCTCCCGCTTGTACGCGTCCGTCCACCGGTGGTCGCCGACCCCGGCTCCGGCGAGGTTCACGATCGCCTCGCAGCCGGCGAGGCCGTCCGTGTCGACGTACGTCTTCTTCGGGTCCCAGCGGACCTCCTCCGCCGTCCTCGGGGCGCGCCGCACCAGGCGCAGCACGTCGTGTCCGTCGGCTGTCAGGGAACGGACGAGGGCCGAGCCGATGAGTCCGGAGGCGCCCGCCACCGCGATACGAGTCATGCCCCCATCCTGCCGGTCGTACAGTGACCCGCATGTCGCTGCCGCAGCCCCGCATACGTTTCGCCGTGTCGGACGACGACGAGGACCTGGCCCGCCTCGACCGGGACACCTGGTCCCACCTGCACGCGGTCAAGCCGCCGCAGCGGCAGCCGTACCCGCCGTTCTTCACCGAGCGGTTCGGCCCGCGCGACCATCTCGTCGCCGAGCTCGACGGGCGCGTCGTGGGCTACGTCCGGCTCGGGTACCCGACCCCGCTGCCCGCGAACGCGCACGTGCGGCAGATACAGGGCCTGGCCGTCGCCACCGCGGCGCGCGGGCTGGGTCTCGGCCGGATCCTGGTGCGGGCCGCGGTCGAGCAGGCACGGCGCTCGGGCGCGCGGCGGATCACGCTGCGGGTGCTCGGGCACAACACCCCGGCCCGGAAGCTGTACGAGGCCGAGGGCTTCGTCGTCGAGGGCGTGCTGCCCGAGGAGTTCCTGCTGGACGGGGAGTACGTGGACGACGTGCTGATGGGGCAGGTGCTGCACGACGGCACCAGGCGGAGTGCGGCGGCGCGCGACTCGTAGCAGGGTGAACGGGTACGCCCGTCGCGAAGGGAGCCCCGCCGGCATGACCTGGCCCGTGGCGCGCCGCCGTGACGGGGAGGAGCGCGCCTGGCTGCGCGGCGCACCCCCGCCGCGCTGGGTGCGCTGGCTGCCGATCGTGCTGCTCGTCGGGCTCGGCGCGCTGCAGTTCGGCACCGAGGAGCGGCTGGAGCTGGGCTTTCTGCTCGCCGCGATCCCGCCGCTGGCCGCCCTGTCGTACGGGCCGGCGGCCACGGCGCTGCTCGGCGGCCTCGTCGTCCTGCTCCTGGATCTGCCCGCGGCCGGGTTCGGGCGGCCGGGCAACGGTGACGTGCTGATCGTGGCGTTCGTCGCGGTGCTGAGCGTGGTGATCGCGTGGGTGCGCAGCCGCCGCGACGAACAGCTGGTCACGGTGCGCACGGTGGCGGAGGCCGCCCAGTTCGCGGTGCTGCCGCCGCTGCCGGAGCGGGTGGGGACGGTGCGCTGCGCGGGCCTGTACCGGGCGGCGCAGCGCGGGGCGCTGGTCGGCGGGGACTTCTTCGACGTGCGGCGCGGGCCGTGCGGGGTGCGGGCGGTCGTCGGGGATGTGCAGGGGCACGGTCTGTCGGCGGTGGGCACGGTGGCGGGGCTGCTCGGCGCGTTCCGGGAGGCGGTGCTCGACCAGCCGGACCTGGAGGGCGTCGCGGCGCGCCTGGACCGGCGGCTCGTGGTGGACGCGGCGCAGGACGAGCACGCGGAGCTGTTCGCGACGGCGGTGCTCCTGGAGTTCCCGGACGACTCCCCCGTCGTCCGGGTCGTCAGCTGCGGGCATCCGCATCCGTTGCTGCTGCGCGCCGGGCGGGTGACGGAGCTGCCCGTGGCGTCCGGGGCGCCGCTGGGCCTGGGCATCGCGGGGCTCGCGCCGCCCGAGCAGCTGACGGTGCAGCTGCGCGCCGGGGACCGGCTGCTCGCGCTGACGGACGGGGTGACGGAGGCGCGGGACGCCTCGGGCGGCTTCTATCCGCTGACGGAGCGTCTGCCGGGCTACGACTGCGCGGATCCGGCGGCGCTGACGGACGCGGTGTGGCGGGACGTGACGCGGTTCGCGGGGGCGGTACGGGACGATCTGACCCTGCTCGTGTTCGCTCCACAGGCCCCGGACGTGCCGGGCGGAGCGTGAGGTGTGAACGTAGGGCCCATGAAATACCTGGGAGTCCCGTGCCGTCCGGGGCGTCGCCGTACCGCGACCGCCGCTTCCGTACTGCTGCTGCCGCTGGCCCTGTCCACCCTGGCCGGCTGCTCCGACGACGACGCCACGGCGACGCCGCCGGTGGCGTCCCCGGCCGCGACCGCGAGCGGCGCGCGCTGTCCGACGGATCCGCTCGCCCCCGACGAGGGCGCGGACGCGGCGCCGGCGGCGACGGGCGCGTACACGCTGGGGAACGGGGACGAGGCGGCGCCGCGCGAGATGGCGTACGCGGCGCGCAAGGGCGACGAGTCGGCGGTGCTCGTGTCCGGCTCGGGGAAGCTGACGACGCGCGACTCGAAGATCGCCAAGAGCGGTGCCACGTCGTCCGTCGACGCGTCCGGTGGCCACGGCCTGAACGCGGCGGCGCTGGCCCGCGACGGCGGCCGGCTGTCGCTGTCGGGCGGCACGGTGACCACGACGGGCAAGGGCGCGACGGGCGTGTTCGCGTCGGGGAAGGGCGCGTCGGCGACGCTCGGCGCCAACACCGTCCGCACCAAGGGCGCGTCCGCGCGCGGCGTGACGGCCTCGCACGGGGGCGAACTCGGCCTGACGTACGTGCAGATCGACACGGCGGGCGCCCAGGCCGCGCCGATCGCGGCCGGTCCCGGCGGGGGGAAGGTGACGGTGTCCGGCGGCACGATGACGTCGGCGGGCTGCGGGTCGCCCGGGGTGCAGACGGCCGGTGACGTGTCGGTCTCCGGCACGCTGTTCGACCTGGCGAACTCGGAGGCGTTCACCGTGGAGTCCGGGGGTTCGCTGTCCCTGCGGAACGTACGGGCGTCCGCGGCCGCGGGCGGGGTGGTGCTGCGGGGCGGGGACGCGACGTCGTTCTCGATGTCGGGCGGGTCGATCCAGGCCGCCGACGGCGACATCTTCTCGGTGCGGCAGGCGGTGGCGGACGTGAGGCTGAGCGGTGGCGCGGAGCTCAGGACGAAGCACGGGGCGCTGCTGCGGGTCCGCGACCGGGGCATCGCGACCTTCGCGGCGGACGACGAGAAGCTGAAGGGGAACGTGGTCGTCTCCGACGGTTCCGCCACGCTGGACCTCAGCGGGTCGACGAGGCTGGACGGGGCGGTTACGGGGGCGTCGATGACGCTCGGCGCGAAGACGCGGTGGTCGGTGTCCGGGGACTCGTCGGTCAAGCAGCTGGAGCTCGCCCCGGGGGCGAGCGTCGCGGACGTGATCACCGGGAACGGGTACTCGGTGACGTACGACAAGGCCGCCAGCCCGGAGCTCGGCGGGAAGACGTACCGGCTGAAGGGCGGCGGGACGCTGCGGCCCGCCGGATCCTAGGGCCTGCCCTGGAGGCGGGCGGCCTGTTCGCGGATCGTGGGGAGTTCGGCCATCAGGGCCAGGCCGGGGCAGAAGGTCTCGTAGCCGTCGCGGTGCCCGGAGATCGCCGGGAACTCGGCGGCGGTGCCCGTCGCGAACCGGCTGAGGCTGTTGCTGGACACCAGGCGCACGGTGGCGCGGGGGTCGGCGCCGGACAGGCCGAGCTTCCACGCGGCGACGGCGGCGATCGCGTCGGTCATCGCCCGCGGCACCGGGGTGCCCTGGGTGAAGGTGCCGATCGCGGCGATCCCGGCCGTGTTCTGGTTGAAGCCCTGGGTGTGGGCGCCGACGACGGCCCGGTCGACGCCGCCGGCGCGGCCCTCGTAGACGGTGCCGCAGCGGTCGACCAGGAAGTTGTAGCCGATGTCGTCCCACTCCCTGCCGCCGGCCTGGCCCGCGTAGAGGTGGCGGATGATGCGCGGGGCGTCGGCGCAGTCGTAGCCGTTGGGCGAGTCGGTGTGGTGGAGGAAGACGGCGTCGACGCGGTCCGCGTACCGCACGGGATCGCGGTGGTAGATCTCCGCGCCCGCCAGCCACCGGGTGCGCGGCACGATGGGCGGCGCAGCGGCCGTGTGCGCTGCGGCGTCCGCGCGGCGCGCCGGGACGGCCGCGGCCGGCATCGCGGCGGCCCGGGCGGCGGCCTCAGGGTCCGGCGGTCCCGGGCGGTCGATCGCGACGGCGCACAGCACGAGGAGCCCGAGGGCCAGGGCCCCGGGAACACAGCACAGCACCGCCCGGACGACACGCACGCCTCCCACTCTCCGGCCTCCGCGCGCTGTGCGGTCAGCCACATGTGGGCCAGGTGGCGGAACCAGCGAGGGCCCCGTGGTCGTTTGTTACCGATATGGACCTGCACATTCTCGACGTCCTGCTGATCGTGCTGGCGCTCGCCTATGCCGTGTCCGGCTACCGGCGCGGGCTGCTCACCGGCTGCGTCTCGCTGGCCGGGTTCGTCGGCGGCGCCGTCGTCGGCGTCTGGCTGCTGCCGTTCGTCATGGAGGCGTTCACGGCCGGTACGTCGACGGCCACCGTGGTCGCCGTGCTCACGGTGCTGCTGCCCGCGGTCGCGGGGCACGCGCTGGCCGGGCGGCTCGCGGTGCGGGTGCGCGGCGGGATGGACCGGGCGCCGGGCCCGCTGCGGGTGGCGGACGGGATCGGCGGCGCGGCCGCGAGCGCGGTGGCCGTGCTGGTCGTGGCGTGGGTGGCGGGCAGCGTTCTCGCGTCGTCGTCCTCGGCGGCCCTGAACCAGGCGATCCGCAGCTCGACGGTGCTCGGATCGGTGCAGGACACGATGCCGTCGACGACGCCCGCCTGGTTCTCACGGGCCACCGGGGCACTCACCTCGGCGGGCTTCCCGCAGGTCTTCGACCCGTTCGCGAACGAGCCGTCGGCGGAGGTGGCGAAGCCCTCGGGGGACAACGTGACGGCGGCCGCGACCCGCTCGGCGCAGCGCGCCACCGTCAAGGTGGAGGGCTCGTCGGGCACCCAGGGCCGCGAGGGCAGCGGTTTCGTGTACGCGTCCGAGCACGTCATGACCAACGCCCATGTGGTGGCGGGCATCGACGACCCGTCGGTCCGGGTCGGCGGCGTCGGCCGCGCGTACGCCGCGAAGGTGGTCCTGTTCGACCCGGACAAGGACGTGGCGGTGCTGTACGTGCCGGGTCTGCGGGCCCCGTCGCTCTCCTTCGACGACGACGCCGCGCGCGGTGACGCGGCGGTGGTCGCGGGCTACCCCCAGGACGGCGGCCTCGACCTCCAGGCGGCCACCGTCGCCGACACGATCCGGGCGGGTGGCCAGAACATCTACGGCTCCGGGAACGTCACGCGCGAGATCTACTCGATCCGCTCCACGGTGCTGCCCGGCAACTCGGGCGGCCCGCTGCTGACCACCTCCGGCGAGGTGTACGGCGTGGTGTTCGCCCGGTCCACGACGGACGCGGGGACCGGGTACGTGCTGACGGCGGACGAGGTGGCCGGGGACGCGCGGCAGGCGGCGTCGGCGACGACGCCGGTCGACACGGGCGCCCTGATCTCCTCGTAGCCCGGCCGCGGGACGGCTCAGTAGTGCGTTCCGCCGTCGACGCGGATCTCCGTGCCGGTGATGAACCTGCCGTCCTCGGACGCCAGCATGGCGACGACCCCGGCCACGGCCTCGGGACCGGCGAAGCCTTCGCCCAGGGCCGGCGCGAGCTTGGTGAACAGGCTCCAGTCGGTGTCCTCGGGCAGGCCGGGGCCCTGGCTCTGCCCGCTCTGTCCCGACCCGTCGGTCATGCCGGACGCGATGGAGCCCGGCTGCACGGCGGTGAACCGGATGCCCTGCTTGCTGTACTCGGCGGCCAGCGCGTGCGTCATCGACTGGATGCCGCCCTTGCTCGCCGCGTACGCCGCCATGTACGGGTGGGCGAACATCGCGGACGTGGAGCTGAAGTTGACGACGGCCGGGCCGTTGCCTTCGAGGAGCGCCGGTATCGCCTCGCGGATCATCAGGAAGGTGCCGGTCAGGTTGACCGCGATCACCCGGCCGAAGTCGGCGAGCGACGTCTCGTGGGTGTGCGAGGAGCGCAGGATGCCGGCCGCGTTGACCAGCACGTCCAGGCCGCCGAGGACGTCCACGGCGGCGGCGACGCCCGCGCGCACGGAGGCCTCGTCGGCGATGTCGACGACGACGGTGGTCAGGCGGTCCGCGGCGGCGCCCGCCTTGGCGGCGGTGTCCTGGAGGCCGGCCTCGCTGACATCGGCGGCGACGACCGTGCCGCCCTCCTCCAGCAGGCGCAGCACCGTGGCCTGGCCGATGCCGGAACCGCCACCGGTGATCAGTGCGCGGCGTGCTTCGTAGCGGTTCATGTCGTCTCCCTGCGGTGTTCGGTGCGGCGTTGCACGTGGCTTCACAGTACGCCCATGTGGCACGTTTTGCCATGACGGCTATTCGTGCCATACCAGTCCTCCGGGGACTACGCTTCGACCTGTGAACCGACCTCTTTCGCTGACCGAGCGCCGCAAGGCCGCGACGCAGCTCGACATCGCCCGCGCCGCGGTGGAGCTCTTCACCGAGAAGGGGCCCGACGCCACGACGGCCGAGGAGATCGCGGCCCGCGCCGGGGTGGCCCTGCGCACCTTCTACCGGTACTTCCGCAACAAGCAGGACGCGGTCGGACCGCTGCTCGCCTCGGGCGGTGACCGGTGGCGCGCGCTGCTCGCCGCCGCGGAGCCGGGGACCCCGCTGCCCGAGGCCCTGGAGGCGGCGGCCGTGGCCTCGCTGGCACCGTCGGACGGCACGGCGCAGGAGGGCCTGCGCCAGACGCGCGTCCTGCTGCGCGCGGCCCAGGACGACCCGGCGCTGCGGGCGGTCTGGTACCGGGTGAACCAGGAGTCGGAGGAGCAGTTGCTGCCGGTCGCCGAGCGGCTCGTCGGGGCGGACGCGGATCCGCTGGAGGCCCGCCTCGTGGCCGCGGCGGCGACCGACGCCATCCGGGTGGCGCTGGAGGTGTGGGCGGTCTCGGACGCGGGGGTGACCGGGGCCGGTTCACCGGCCGAGCTGGTGGTGCGGTGCATCCGTGAGCTGACCCCGGGGCTCGGCACAGGCGCGGACCCCTCCGCCCGATAGGCGTGCGCACGCGTCCACGCCCCTGCGTCGACCGGTCGCGCCGCCCCCCGCGCCCTTGACGGGGCGCACTCGGTGGCGCCCGTGTGCCCCCGTGCCGCCCCGACGCGCGACTGCTCTTGACTCCGAGTGGACTTAGCCTCGACCCGAACTCGGGTATTCCGTGGCCTTGTTGAGGGCATGACGCCCTCAACATGAGCCGCCATCAGCCGCGCAACTCCGGGAGGGGCACGTGCTTGAGCCCGCACACGCAGAATCGGGGGCCGTCGTCGTCGTAGGGGCCGGGGTCGCGGGACTCTCGGCCGCCCAGCACCTGACCAGGGCGGGAGCGAGAGTCCTGGTCCTGGAGGCCGCCGGAGGCGTGGGCGGCCGCATGTCCACCGAGAAGGTCGACGGGTTCCGTCTGGACCGGATCGGACAGCCGCTGTCCACCTCGTACCCCGAGCTGCGCCGGACGCCCGGTCTGGACGGTCTGGCGCTGCGCGTCTTCTCGCCCGGCGTGCTGGTGCACAGCGAGGGCCGCCGCCACCGCACGGGCGAACCCGCCGACCCCCGGCGCGCGAGGGGCGCACTCAGCGCGGCACGCGCCCTGGCAAGCGCTCCTCGGCCGCCGCGCGGCGTCCGGCCCCCGCTCGGCGGTCCTCTGGACCATGCCCGGCTGGCCGCGGCGCTCGCCCGGCTCGCCGCCACCGAGCCCGCCCGCCTGCTCGCCCGTCCCGAACTCCCGATCGGGCGCGCCCTGCCGGATCGCGGCATGCCCGCCAGAACCCTGCACGGCTTCGTCCGTCCGCTGCTGTCGGCGCTGCTGTGCGATCCGGACCTGACGACGTCCAGCCGCTGCGCCGATCTCGCGCTGCACGCCTACGCGGCGGGCCGGCTCGCCGTGCCGGAGGGCGGCGCGGACACGCTCCCCGAGCTGCTCGCGGCCTCCCTGCCCGCCGGCACGGTGCACACCGGCGTCCGGGTCACCGCCGTCGCCGCGCGTTCCGTGACCACCGCCGAGCACGGTGAACTCACGTGCCGCGCCGTGGTGTTGGCGACCGACGCGGTCGCCGCCGCCGAGCTGCTGCCCGGCCTGCGCGTGCCCGCCTTCCACCCGGTGACGGTCGTGCACCACGCGGTGCCCGAGCCGCCGCTCACCGAGCCCGCGCTGCTGCTCGACGCCGACCGGCTCGGACCCGTCGCGCACACCTCCGTCATCAGTCAGGTCGACCCGACCCGCGCCCCGGCCGGACGCGCGCTCGTCTCGTCGACCGTGCTCGGCGCGCCGCCCTCCGACCACGAACTGCGGACCCATCTGGCCGCGCTGTACGGCACGTCGACCGGCTGCTGGGAGACCCTCGCCGTGCACCACGACGCGCGCGCCGTGCCCGCGATGCCCGCGCCGCACGACCCGCGCCGCCCCGTGCGGCTCCTCGACGGCCTGTACGTGTGCGGGGACCACCGGGACACGAGCACGGTGCAGGGCGCGCTCCGCTCGGGCCGCCGGGCGGCCCGAGCGGCTCTGGCGGACCTCGGGGCGGCCGGGCCCGCCCGTGCGGAGCCGGACCGGGAGGGGGCCGTCGGCGAGGCGGCCTGAGGGCGCCCGGCGCCTCCCCCGGGACGCGCCGGGCCTCCCGTCGCCCCGCTCACCTGAACCGCGCCCGCTCCCGTGGCACGATCCGGGGGCGGGCGCCCCCATGGAGTCGCCGCCTCACCCCAGCGCGGCGATCTTCTCCCGGTACCCGCGGACGGGCCCCGCGTCGCGGTACGGCTCCAGCCGCCGCTCGAACTCCCGGACGTACTCGTGCGCCCGCACCGAGCGCATGTCCGCCGCGGCGGCCGCCGCCTCCGCGCCGAGCGCGCACGCCGAGTCGAGCTCGCCGAGGCCCAGGCGCGCGGAGGCGAGCACGACCCGGCAGAACAGCCGGCTGCGCGCGAACCCGGGCGCCCGCAGCTGCAACGACCGCTCCGCGTGCTGCGCCGCGGCCCGGTACTGCTGGAGATCCCGGTGGCAGTGCCCGAACTCGTCCGCCAGCTGCGCCTCGTCGAAGAACCGGGCCCAGTGCGGCACGTCGTCGCCGGTCCGCGCCGCCTCGAGGGCCCGCTCGGCCCGCACCAGCGACGCCGTACAGGCCCGCACCTCGCCCAGCACGCCGTGCCCGCGCGCCTCCACGGAGTGCAGCAGCGCCTGCACCAGGGGCGGCGCCGCGACCCCGACCCCCTGCTGCGCGACCCGCGCCAGCTGCACCGCCTCGCGGCCGTGCCCGAGATAGACGGCCTGGCGGCTCATGGTGACCAGGACGTACGAGCCGTACATCCGGTCCGCCGCGGCCTGCGAGAGGCGCAGCGCCTGCACGAAGTAGCGCTGGGCGAGCCCGTGCGCCGCGATGTCGTACGAGGTCCAGCCCGCGAGCCGGGTGAGGTCGGCGACGGCGCCGAACAGCCGCCGCCCGGTCTGCTCGCCGTACGTGCCGCGCAGCATGGGCTCGGCCTCGTGCTCCAGGTACCGCACCAGGGCCTGCCGCGCGTGCCCGCCGCCGTAGGCGTGGTCGAGGGCGCGGAACAGTTCGCCGACCGAGCGCAGCGCGGCGATGTCGCCGCCCGTCACCCGGTGCCCGGGCCCGCGCTCGGTCTGGGTGCGCTGCCGGGGCACGGCGGGGCGGCCCTGCAGCGGGACTCTGGGGGCGGCCTCGCCGCGGGCGACCCGGTCGTCGGCGCGGCCGATCAGCCAGTCGCGGCTGGGCACGACGAGCCCGGCCGGGGTGAACGCGATCTTGCGCAGCTCGGCGTGGCTGCCGGAGTCCTTGCGCCACAGGCCGCTGACGATGTCGACGGCCTCCTCGGGCGATCCCGCGAACTCCAGGCCCGCGTAGACGGGCGCGCACGCGTCGAGCCCGAGGTCCTGGGCGGACAGGCGGCGGCCGAGGCGGCGGGTGAACACCTCGGCGATCAGCGCGGGGGTCGTGCCGCGCGGCTGCTGCCCGCGCAGCCATCTGGTCACCGATGTCTTGTCGTAGCGCAGGTCCAGACCGTGTTCGAGCCCTAGCTGGTCCACGCGGCGCGCGAGGCCCGCGTTGGAGAACCCGGCCTCCGCGATGAGCGCGGCGAGCTGGCGGTTCGGTGTGCGCTGCGGAGGTCGTTCCGTCATCAGCTGTGCGGTCTCCTGCCTTCCGGGCCGGGGTGCAGCCCTCATGGAACGGCGCGAATGTAGCGGCGATATCCGCCCCCCACCGGGCCTTCCCGAGGCCTTCATCCGATCGTGTGACGAACGCCGTCCGGAGTGGACAGGACAGGCCGGTCCGGAGGCTCCCTCCGGTCGGTCATACGATGCTTGTGCGCTACACCCGGAAGTACCCGGAAGGTTTGTCCCGTGCCTCACATCGTCATCGACTACTCCGACGGCCTCGCCGGCACGGTCGACGTACCCGCCCTCGTGGCGGAGCTCCACCCCCTCGTCGTCGAGCGCGTGCGCTCGGTCGGCGTCGGCAAGACGTTCGCGCGCCCCTCCGCGACATACGTGGACGGGGCGGCCGCCCCCTTCGTGCACGTGGAGGTCGGGCTGCTCCCCGGCCGCCCGCAGGCCCTCAAGGCCGCGCTCTGCGAGGACGTGCTCGGGCTGCTCGACAAGCACCTCGGGGCCTCGTCCGGGATCACCGGGATCACGTGCTCGGTCGAGGTCAGGGACCTGGACGCCTCCTACCGCCTGTTCCCCACGCACTGAGCCCGATCCGGGCGCCGTACAGTGGTTCGGGGCGCGATATATGCACGGTGAAGCTTGTAAGGGAGGCACTTGCCGTGAGTGAGTTCCGGTTCGTCCGCATGGGGTTCGGTGCGGACATGGTCGAGTACCAGGTCGCGTGGGACGAGCAGCGCCGTGTGCACGCCGCCCGTTTCGCCGACGAGGTGCCCGACACCTGCCTGCTCCTGGAGCACCCGCCGGTCTACACCGCGGGCCGGCGCACCGCGCCCGAGGAGCGCCCGCTGGACGGCACCCCCGTCATCGACGTGGACCGCGGCGGCAAGATCACCTGGCACGGCCCGGGCCAGCTCGTCGGCTACCCGATCCAGAAGCTGCCCCGCCCGGTGGACGTGGTCGCGCACCTGCGCCGCCTGGAGGACGCGATGATCGCGGTCTGCGCCGAGTTCGGCATCGAGGCCGCGCGCGTCGAGGGCCGGGCGGGCGTGTGGGTCCTCGGCGACCCGATCGAGCGGCGTACGAACCTGGGTGGCCTGTCCCTGGACTTCGACCCGCGCCTCAGCAGCGAGGACGAGGAGTTCGACCACCGCCTGGTCGGCCCCGAGTACGCGCCGTCGAACGCGGGCCAGCGCCACGAGGACCGCAAGATCTGCGCCATGGGCATCCGCGTCGCCAAGGGCGTCACGATGCACGGCTTCGCGCTGAACGTGAACCCGGACACGTCGAACTTCGACAAGATCATCCCGTGCGGCATCCGCGACGCGGGTGTGACCTCGCTCTCGTACGAACTCGGCCGCGAGGTCACGATGGACGAGGTGCTGCCGGTCGCGGAGAAGCATCTGCAGGACGTCCTGGGGAACGCGGCGCTCAAGCCGCGCGTCATCGAGAAGGCCACCGCCTGACCGTCCCGGTGGGGAATGCGCCCCGATGGCCAGAGGTTGGCCACCCGTGAGGGCCATGAACATCACGGGCGTACCCTGATGTACGCCGAGGAATCAAAGCTTTAGGGAGCCGGTCGTGTCCGCAGTCGCACCCGACGGACGCAAGATGCTGCGCCTGGAGGTCCGCAACAGCCAGACCCCCATCGAGCGCAAGCCCGAGTGGATCAAGACCCGGGCGAAAATGGGCCCCGAGTACACGAAGATGCAGAACCTCGTGAAGTCCGAGGGCCTGCACACGGTCTGCCAGGAGGCGGGCTGTCCCAACATCTACGAGTGCTGGGAGGACCGCGAGGCCACGTTCCTCATCGGCGGTGACCAGTGCACCCGGCGCTGCGACTTCTGCCAGATCGACACCGGCAAGCCCGAGGCCCTCGACCGCGACGAGCCGCGCCGCGTCGGCGAGTCCGTCGTCACGATGGACCTGAACTACGCCACGATCACCGGCGTCGCCCGCGACGACCTGGAGGACGGCGGCGCCTGGCTGTACGCGGAGACGGTCCGCCAGATCCACGCGCAGACCGCGGACCGCGCCGACGGCCGCACGAAGGTCGAGCTGCTGGCCCCGGACTTCAACGCGGAGCCGGCGCAGCTGGCCGAGGTCTTCTCCTCGCGCCCCGAGGTCTTCGCGCACAACGTCGAGACGGTGCCGCGGATCTTCAAGCGCATCCGCCCCGGCTTCCGCTACGACCGCTCGCTCAAGGTCATCACCGAGGCCCGCGAGTACGGCCTCGTGACGAAGTCGAACCTCATCCTCGGCATGGGCGAGGAGCGCGCCGAGGTCAGCGAGGCGCTGCGCCAGCTGCACGAGGCCGGCTGCGAGCTGATCACCATCACGCAGTACCTGCGCCCCTCCGTGCGGCACCACCCGGTGGAGCGCTGGGTGAAGCCGCACGAGTTCGTGGAGCTGAAGGAGGAGGCCGAGCAGATCGGCTTCTCCGGCGTCATGTCGGGCCCACTGGTCCGCTCCTCGTACCGCGCCGGGCGCCTGTACCAGATGGCTATCGAGAAGCGCGGCTCGTACGTCGCCTCACAGGCGGTCTGATCGTCCGGTGAGGCGAGCGTGTGAATTCACGCACAAGTGACTACTGTCTGGTAGTGACCGTGACGACGCGGTCCTGACCGTCCCCGCAGATGAGGGCGACCGTCAGGGCCGCGTCAGCGTTTGAGGCCCGAACGTCAAGGCTTCATTGGCGTTTGACCGTCCGGTCACGCCCTGGTAACACCAATCAGTGACTCTGAAATCACGCCCCGTACACCTTTCGCCAGGGCCGTGATCCGACCTCGAGGGGGGACCTCAACGATGCAGGCCGCGCCCGTTCGCGCCACCGCCATCCCGACCTTCACCGACGCGCTGCGCGCCGTGGAGTCGCTGCTCATGAGCAGCGGCCAGCGCACCGCTCGCCGCAATGCCTGGACCTCCGTGCTGGAGGACCGCCGTCGTGCCAAGGACCGGGTCGAGGCCCAGCGCGTCCTCGAAGCGGTCTCCGCCCGGGGCTGACCCGCCCCGGGGCCGGTGCTGCTGTTCATCAGCCGTCCCCGGCCACGTAGACTTCAAGCATGGCGAGGAAGGAACCTGCAGCGGACGCTGCAAACACCGGGCGGCTCAAGCAGATCGCTCTGACCTACAAGATGACCCGCAAGGCCGATTCGAAGATCGGTCTTGTACTCGCGGCTGTGGGAATCGTCACCTTCGGTGTCTTCCTCGCGATCGGTTTCCTGATCGGTCACCCCATCTATCTCGGAATTCTCGGCCTCCTGCTCGCCTTCCTCGCGATGGCGATCGTCTTCGGGCGCCGTGCCGAGCGGGCCGCCTTCGGGCAGATGGAGGGCCAGCCCGGCGCGGCGGCCGCGGTGCTCGACAACGTCGGGCGCGGCTGGACGACGACGCCCGCGGTCGCGATGAACCGCAGCCAGGACGTCGTGCACCGTGCGGTCGGCAAGGCCGGCATCGTGCTGGTGGCGGAGGGCAACCCGAACCGGGTGAAGTCGCTGCTGGCGGCCGAGAAGAAGAAGATGGCCCGCATCGTGGCGGACGTCCCGGTCCACGACCTGCTCGTCGGCAACGGCGAGGGCCAGGTCCCGCTGAAGAAGCTCCGCACCACCATGCTGAAGCTGCCCCGGGTGCTCACCGGGCCCCAGGTGACCGCGACCAACGACCGGCTGCGGGCGATGGGCGACCTGATGGCGAACATGCCGTTGCCGAAGGGTCCGATGCCGAAGGGGATGCGGATGCCGAAGGGTGGCGGCAAGATGCGGTGACGTTTCGTCGCCGCCTGACCTGTGAAAAGGCGCCCCGAGCTTGTGCTCGGGGCGCCTTTTCGTCTGCCGGGCCTTGGTGCGTCGGCGGGTGCGGCTTGCGTCGTGGCTGGTCGCGGACCACGACGACTCAGATGACGACTCGGATGACGACTCAGATACGGACCTCGACGGACCTGGCCAGCCGGTCGTGCAGGCCACGCCCGTCCCGGTCCCAGATCAGCGCGGGGACGGCCACACACAGCAGCACCGTACGGACGACGACCCGCCCGGCACCGAGCCGCCCGCCCGCCTCCGAGACGACCCGCAGACCGAAGATGCGCTTGCCCGGGGTGGAACCGATGGTGCCGACCGTGAGGACGCCGAGGACGAAGAAGATGAGCAGCGCCCAGTTCCCCGTAGCCTGGTTGTAGCCGTGCGTCACCAGGCCGTATGCGATCAGCATGCACAGCGCCCAGTCGACCACGAGGGCTCCGATGCGTCGCCCGGGACGGGCGATGGAACCGGGGCCGTGCTCGGGCAGACCGAGCTGTTCTCCGCGGTACCCGAAGTCCGCGCCCGACTGTTCCAGTGCCTCGCGGGGCCCGGACAGCCACGATCCCATTGCTTCCCTGTTGTCCACGCATCAACGGTACTGCGCCGCGCCGCGGGACCCTCCCCGCCCCCTGGTCCGGTTAACTTCGGCGAAACAAATGGGTCATGCTTGAGAAATCACGTCTGCCTATGGTCAGGTCCAGCGTGTGCCACCGCACTGGCCTCACGACCGAGCTGCAAACCCCGCCCTGCCCCGGGTGGGAGTAGGAGGAGTTGGATGTTCCAGAACGCCGATGACGCCAAGAAGTTCATCGCGGACGAGGACGTCAAGTTCGTCGACGTCCGCTTCTGCGACCTGCCGGGTGTGATGCAGCACTTCACCGTGCCGGCTGCGGCGTTCGACCCGGCAGAGGAACTGGCCTTCGACGGCTCCTCGATCCGTGGTTTCCAGGCCATCCACGAGTCCGACATGGCGCTCCGCGCCGACCTGTCCACCGCGCGCGTCGACCCCTTCCGCCGCGACAAGACGGTCAACATCAACTTCTTCATCCACGACCCGATCACGGGCGAGCAGTACTCCCGTGACCCGCGCAACGTGGCGAAGAAGGCCGAGGCCTACCTCGCGTCGACCGGCATCGCCGACACCGCGTACTTCGGCCCCGAGGCCGAGTTCTACGTGTTCGACTCGGTCCGCTTCGAGACCTCCGCCAACCGCTCGGTCTACGAGATCGACTCCGAGGCGGGCGCCTGGAACACCGGCGCCGTCGAGAACAACCGCGGTTACAAGGTCCGCTACAAGGGCGGTTACTTCCCGGCCCCGCCGGTCGACCACTTCGCCGACCTGCGCGCGGAGATCTCCCTCGAGCTGGACAAGAACGGCCTGCAGGTCGAGCGCCAGCACCACGAGGTCGGCACGGCCGGCCAGGCAGAGATCAACTACAAGTTCAACACGCTGCTCGCCGCGGCCGACGACCTGATGCTCTTCAAGTACATCGTGAAGAACGTCGCCTGGCGCAACAACAAGACCGCGACCTTCATGCCGAAGCCGATCTTCGGTGACAACGGCTCGGGCATGCACGTCCACCAGTCGCTGTGGCAGGGCGGCTCCCCGCTCTTCTACGACGAGCAGGGTTACGCGGGTCTCTCGGACATGGCCCGCTACTACATCGGCGGCATCCTCAAGCACGCGCCGTCGCTGCTCGCGTTCACGAACCCGACCGTGAACTCGTACCACCGCCTGGTCCCCGGCTTCGAGGCCCCGGTCAACATGGTCTACTCGCAGCGCAACCGCTCCGCCGCGATGCGCATCCCGATCACGGGCTCGAACCCGAAGGCCAAGCGCGTCGAGTTCCGCGCTCCCGACCCGTCCTCGAACCCGTACCTCGCGTTCTCGGCGCTGCTCATGGCGGGCCTCGACGGCGTCAAGAACAAGATCGAGCCGGCCGAGCCGATCGACAAGGACCTCTACGAGCTGGCTCCCGAGGAGCACGCGAACGTCCAGCAGGTCCCGACCTCGCTCCCCGCGGTCCTCGACGCCCTCGAGGCGGACAACGAGTACCTGCAGGCCGGCGGCGTCTTCACGTCCGACCTGATCGAGACGTGGATCGACTACAAGCGCACGAACGAGATCGCCCCGATCCAGCTGCGGCCGCACCCGCACGAGTTCGAGCTGTACTTCGACATCTAAGAAAGCCACAGGCAGGAGCGGACCTCCGCTCCCCTGGGCCGTCTGTGGGCCGTCGGCCGTGTTCTTCCGGGTTCGGAAGGCGCGGCCGACGGCCTTTTTGTGACCCTCCGTGGTGCCTGCGGCCCCCTCCTCCTCCCTCAGGCGCAAAGCGCACATAAGGCCTAAAATCGGCCGGAGTCCACCCACTGCGGAAGCCTCGGAGGAGTGCCGTCATGAGCAATCTGTTCGTCGTCGCCTACAACGACCTCGCCACCGCCGACCAGGTCCGGGACAAGCTGCTGTCGATGTCCAAGGAGCACCTCGTCGAGCTCGAGGACATCGTGGTGGTCGAGCGGCGGGAGAGCGACGGGAAGATCAAGCTGCACCAGGCCGTGAACCACACGGCGACGGGCGCCGCGGGCGGGGCGCTGTGGGGCAGTGTCATCGGGCTGCTGTTCCTCGTGCCGTTCCTGGGGGCCGCCGTGGGGGCCGCCGCCGGTGCGGCCGGCGGGGCCGTGACGGACACCGGGATCAACGACGACTTCATGAAGGAGCTCAGCCAGAATCTGCGGCCGGGCGCCGCCGCGCTGTTCGTTCTGGTGAAACAGGCCGCGCAGGACAAGGTCGTGCCGGAGATCGCCGCGTACGGCGGGCAGTTGGTGCAGACGTCGCTGAGCCACGAGGAGGAGGACGCGCTGCGCGAGATGGCGCAGGCCGCGCAGGCGAAGGCCCGGGCCGCCGGGCAGGAGGCGCCGGCCGCTTCGTGACGGACCGGGCGGCTACTGGCCGCCGAGGTCCTCGCGGCCCGCGATGATCTCGCGGGACACGTCCGCGACCTTGCGCTGGTGGGAGCGGGCGTAGCGGCGTAAGCGCTCGAAGGCCTCGTCGAGGGTGAGGCCGTTGCGGGCGGCGAGGAGCCCCTTGGCCTGTTCGACGACGACCCGGCTGGACAACGCGTGCTCCAACTGGCCTGCCAGGACCCGGCTCTCGGTCACCTCGCGCTGGAGGGAGAGCGTGTGGGCGGCCGCCTCGGCGAAGGAGCGCGCCAGCGACAGGGCCAGCTCGTCGAGCCGGACTCCCCTGGCTCCGAACAGGACAAGGGCGCCCATCGAGCCGTCCTTGGCGATCAGCGGAAGTGCGGTGACGCGGCCATGCCCCAGGGCTGTGGCGCGCGCGGTCCAGCGCGGCCAGCGGGCGTGCGTCGGCTGCGTGGTCACGTCCACGTCGATGAGGGCGCAGCCCGTCGTACGCACGTCGTAGCCGGGTCCCTCCGGCCAGCCGGCGGCGTCCGCGGCGAGGGCGCGCAGGGCCGGGTCGGTGCCGTCGGTCAGGACGGTGGCGTCACTGGCCGCGTACTGCACGATCGCGCCGGGCGCGTCGAACAGCCTGCGGCCGCCCTCGGCCAGGGTGGCGAGCAAGGACTGGGTGTCGAGCGGATCCCGTGCGGCCTCTCCTGCCAACTGGGCGAAGACGTCGGCGAGTTCCTGCTCCTGCAGTGTCACGGTAGAAGGCCTCTCAGCCGAGTCTCAGTTGTCCTCGGACGATATCGCGGGCGACATCCCCGACGGGGCGCCCGTCGGCGAACGCCCGGGCTTTGACCAATTCCAGTGCATCCGCGACCTGACATTGCACTTGGACGGCGGTCACACCCGCGGCCTGGTGCACCACGGCGCGGTAGTCGACGCCGCCGAACAGGCCCGGTATCGCGTCCTGGCCGAGCAGAACACTGCGGGTCAGCGCGTCGGCGACCTCGGCGAACTGCGCCGTGGACGTCGTGCTGGGTTTCGGGTCGAAGACCGCGAGGGCACCGATGCAGTCACCGGGCACCTGGAGCGGCACGGCCACCACTTGGCCGATTCCGAGCGCCTCGAGGGCCGGGCCGTAGCCCGGCCAGCGGAAGCCCAGAGCGGAGCCCGACACCTCGACCGGACCGCGTGCGGTCACGGCGTCCCGCGACGGCCCTTCACCGAGGACGAACTCCAGGTCCTGCGCGGAGCGTGACGGCTGGTCGGACGAGGCGGTCGCGACCTGGTTGGACTCGCCGTCGACGAGGGTCACGGCGACGCTGCTCGCGCCGCATGCCTCGGCGACGCCCGTCATGAACAGGGGCGGCGGCCCGCCGTCGCGGACCCACTGGCCCGCTCGGCGGGCGTGCGCCTCCAGGAGCTCCGCCGCGACCACGTGGCGGGACCCGGTGGTGCGGTGCATGTCGGCAAGACGCACGTACACCGAACCCGAAGCGCCTTTCGTCAGCGCCTCGTAGCGCCGCGCGAGGCGGAAAGCACGGTCGGCGCGCTCACGCGCCCGCCTCGCACGCTGCCAGGCGAGCATGGCCTGTGCCGACGAACCGGCCCTGAGCTCCATGTCGCCTAGCGTACGCCCGAAGGGTCAGTCCGCACCGCTGGTCCGGCCTTCTTCCATCAGCAGGACGACTCCGCCGTCATGCCCGCCGAACGGGCTGCAGAACACGGTGCAACTGATGGCACGGCCTACGCGGTTGACCGCCTCGGTCTGTACCGGGAGGCCGCGCCTGCGCGTCGTGACGCACTCCTCCACGACGGGAAGCAGCTGCTTCGTGGGCAGCCCGAACTCCAGGCGGAAGAAGGGTTCGTCGAGCACCTCGTCCTGGCGCAGGCCCCAGAGCTCGGCGGCGCCCCGGTTCCAGCTCTTGACCTTGAGGTCCTTGTCGAGGACGACGACGGCGGCGGCGATGGAGGTGAGGACGCCCTCCAGAAAGGCGCGGGCCTCGTCCAGCTCCTCGCTGCGGATGCGCATCTCGTCGTTCATGGTCTCCAGTTCCTCGTTCCCGGACTGGAGTTCTTCGTTGGTTGTCTCCAACTCCTCATTGGTGGACTGGAGTTCCTCGTTCGTGGTCTCCAACTCCTCGATCGAGGACTGGAGTTCCTCGTTGGTCGTCTCCAACTCCTCGTTCGTCGACTGGAGTTCCTCGTATGCGGTCTCCAGGTCCTCGCGCACGCGCTTGACCTCCGCCTTGAGCTGCGTGGCAACGGTGACATCGGTGAACGTGATGTTGGTGGCGGTCGGCAGTCCGCCGACGCCGACCAGTGGCTGCACCAGGATGTCGAAGTACTGGACGTCCTCGCCGACCCTGCGCTCCGCCCCGTTGACCCGCAGGGTGCGGCGCTCGTGCGTGGCCTGGTCGATCACCGACCGCAGTTCGACCGGGCGGTAGGAGATCTCCAGGTCCTGGAAGGGGCGCCCGATGTCGTTGGCGGTCAGGCCGAACTGGACACGGGCGTGGTTGTTGATCAGGACGACCATGCCCTCGGCGTCCACCGCGAGGGCGGCGCCCGGCGAGGCGTCGAGGATCAGATCGCGCAGCTGGCGGTTGCGGGCCACGCTCTGCACTTCGCCTCCGGTGAGGCGCAGCTTCAGCGGGGCGGGCTGGTAGGGCGGGCTGGCGCCGCCCGGGCGACGGCGGAAGATGCGCTGGCGCATGCTGACGACGTCGAACCGGTCGGCGTCGTTGAGCAGCATCTCCGCCTTGCCGAGGAACAGGAAGGCCTTCTCGCGCAGCGCGAAGTGGAACCGGTCGACGATCTGGGTCTGCGCCTCGACGTTGAAGTACATCAGGGTGTTGCGGCAGACCAGCAGGTCGAGGCGGGAGATGGGGGCGTCGCGGGTGATGTCGTGGCGGCCGAAGATGACCCGGCGGCGCAGGTCGGAGCGGAAGCTGTACTGCGAGCCGTTCTGCTCGAAGTACTTGTCGCGCAGCTCGGGGGCGAGCGGCTCCAGGGTCTTGGCCGGATAGAGGCCCGAGCGGGCGTCGCGCAGCGCCTCGTCGTCGACGTCGGTGCCGTAGATCTTGACGCGGGTCAGCGCCTCCTCCAGGCCGAGGGCCTCCGCGAACATGATGGCCAGCGAGTACGGCTCCTCACCGCTGGAGCAGCCCGCGCTCCACACCCGGATCTCGCCCTCGGGGGCCGTCTGGGCGAGGAGTTCGGGGACCATCTCGCGCTGCAGGTACGTCCAGGCGTCGGTGTCGCGGAACATGGAGGTGACGTTGATGAGGATGGTGTTGAAGAGCGCGTTGAACTCGTCGGCGTTGGTTTCGAGTTGGTCGCGGTAGTCGGCGTACGAGCCGATGCCGATGTCGGCCATGCGCTTGCGGATGCGGCGCCCCAGGGAGGAGCGCTTGTATCCGGTGAAATCGAAGCCGCGGGCGTCCCTCAGGAAGCCGAGGAGACTCTCGAGTTCCTCGTCCGTCTCGGTGTCGCGCGGCGCCTCGCTCATCGTTGTCTACCTACTGCCTCTTGGTCTCGACAAGTCCGCGGATCACCGCGGGGATTTCTTCCAGAGGTAGCACGAAGTCAACTGCTCCCGTACCCACTGCCGCCTCCGGCATGCCTCGGAATTCCGCGGTCTGCGGGTCCTGGGCAATCACGGTACCGCCCCGCGACTTGACCGCGTCGACTCCCATGGCGCCGTCGTTTCCGGTGCCGGTCAGGACGACAGCCACGGCGCGCGGGCCGTACGCCCCGGCGACGGACTCGAAGAGCAGGTCGGCGGAGGGACGGAGGAAGTGGACGAGCTCGCTCCTGGAGAGGGTGAGCGTGCCGCCGGGGCCGACGAGGAGGTGCCGGTCGGGCGGCGCGATGTAGACGGTGCCGGCGAGGGCGGGTTCGTTCTGTTCGGCCAGCTTGACGGTGAGGCCGGTGCGGCGGTCCAGGATCTCGGCGAGGACGGTGCGGTGCCGTGGGTCCAGGTGCTGTACGACGAGGACCGGTACGGGCAGGGCCGCGTCGAGCCCTCCGAGCAGGGTGGCCAGGCCGTTGATGCCACCGGCGGACGCGGCCACGGCGACCACGGCGAAGTTGTCGGGGACGGCTCCGGGCTGCTGTGACGGCATGTCGACGAGCGTAGCCCGCCGGCCTTGCGCGGGCAGCGGGGCACGGGCCGCGTCGCGCCGGGCGGCCCGGCTCCGGGCGGGGCCGGTCAGGCCCCCGGGGTCGCCGTGAGGACCCCCGCGGAGATCGCGCCGCGGAGTGTGGCGTGGTCCCGGCCGGTCTGGTCGGCGTAGCGCAGCGCGAACGCGGCGATCGCCCGGTCGAACGTGTCCGCGCCGCCGAGGTATCCGGCGATGGCGATGCGGTCGCCGGAGCGGGCGTGGGCGCGGGAGAGGGCGGTGCCGCAGAGGCGGGCGTAGGCGAGGAGTTCGTCGGGCGGCATGCCCGCGATGTCCGCGGAGCCTTTCATGTCGCGGAGTTGACGCCAGTAGAAGGCGCGGCCCTGCGGGCCCGTCATCCAGCCGAGGAAGATGTCGCCGGCGGCCTGGAGGAGGCGCTGTCCGGAGACCACGCGGTGGCCGGGGTGGAGGTACGGGCCGTGGTACGGGATGTGCTCCTCGATCACCGAGCGGGTCGCCTCCTTGATCTGGAGGAAGAGCGGGTCGTCGGCGTCGCGTCCCGCGAGCAGGACGATGAAGCAGCGGGTGCCTACGCTGCCGACGCCGACGACCTTGCGGGCCGCGTCGACGAAGCGGTACCGGTCGAGCAGCCGGCGGCGCTCCTCGGCGAGCGTGGAGCGGTAGTCGCCGAACATCTTGCGGATGGCGGCGGCGTCGGTGACGCCCGCCGCTTCGAGCAGCGGCGGGTCGTGGACGATGCGGCGGCGGCCGTCGGGTGTGGTGTGGGTGAGCTTGGCGAGGGCGTGGAGGCTGGTGCGGCGGGTGGCCTGGGCGAGGGTGTGCTCGGCGCGGCGGCGCTGGCGTGCCGTGCGGACGAGCGGGAGGAGCTCCTGGGCGTCGATGCGTTCGTACCAGACGGCCAGTTCGCCGAGACCGGCCAGGCGGCGCATGTTCGTGCGGTAGGCGGTGGTGGCGGCGAGGGCCGCCCGGTGGGCCTGTTTGTCGCTGTGTCCGTTGTCGCGGGCGGCGACGGCGACGGACGCGGCGAGGCGTTTGAGGTCCCATTCGAAGGGGCCCGGGTACGTCTCGTCGAAGTCGTTGAGGTCGAAGAGGAGCGAGCGCTCGGGCGAGGCGAAGAGGCCGAAGTTCGACAGGTGGGCGTCGCCGCAGAGCTGCACCGTCAGGCCGGTGTGGGGTATCGCCGCGAGGTCGCCGGCCATCACGGCGGCGGAGCCGCGCAGGAACGCGAACGGGCTCGCGGCCATCCGCCCGTACCGGATGGGGAGCAGGTCGGTGAGGCGGTCGGCGCCCTGGCGCTCCAGGACCACGACCGGGTCGGGGCGGTCCGCGGCCGGGATCCATGGAGCGTGCGAGGAGCGGGGCGCGTACTTGCGGGCGCGTTTGCCCTGGGCGGCCCGTTCGGCGGGGCTGCTCATGGCGTGCGCCCGGCCGCTCAGTGCTGCAGCGCGCGGGCGACGTCGACGCGGACGTCGCCGTCGAGGGACCGGTTGCTGCGGGCCGTGGCGTCCTTGCTCTGTCCGGCGGCGACGTCGCTCACCGTGAGCGCGACCGTGTCGAGGCGGTTGCCGCTGCTGTCCTTGAAGTCGACCTGGACCAGGAACGACTTGGTGGACGAGGCACTGTTGCTGACAGTGACCGGGACCGTGACGCGGCCGTCCTGGGACCCTACGCTGCCGAGCTTCACGTCGTTCTTGGCGTTGACGCCGTTCTTGAACTCGTCGAACTTCTTGCCCGCCTGGGCGGTCGCGGACGCCACCACGTCGCCCGCCCGGGACGCCGCCGACGAGACGGCGGACGCCGCCTTGGAGGCCGAACTGGAGGGGCTGCTGTTGTCACTGTCGGAGCAGCCGGCCGCGCCGACGGCCAGGGCCGCCGTGAGCAGGGCCGCGCCCATCGCCCGTACGCCACGCATGCTCGTCATCCCGAACACCTCCGCTCGCCGGTCCACTACCGGTCGACTCAGTCAACGGTGCGCCCGTGGGAGCCCGCATGCCAAGTACGGCAAACAGGTGACGGGGTCCGGCAGGATGAGCTGCATGAACACGAGACACATCGGCACCGAGGAGCGGCGCGTTCGGCTCGCTCTCGCGCACCGTCTGTCCCCCGCTGCACGGGCAGCCGACGCGGCGGAGGTGGCCCGGTCCCTCGTGGCGCTGCACGGCACGGACCCGGCCACCGTGTATCTCGCGGTCGGCGCGCGCCTCGCGGACGCGGCGGGGACGGTCGCGGACGTGGAGCGGGCCCTGTACGAGAACCGGACGTTGGTGCGGATGCACGGCATGCGGCACACGGTCTTCGCCTTCCCGGCCGAGCTCGCGGCGACGGTGCACGCGTCGACCGGGATCGCGGTCGCGGCGAAGGCGCGGGCCGCGCTGCACAAGGACATGGTGGCCGGCAGCGACGGGCGGCTGACGCCCGAGTGGCTGGCCGAGGTGGAGGAGTCGGCGCTCGCCGCGCTGGCCCGGCGTGGGCAGGCCACGGTCACCGAACTCGTCGCGGACGAGCCCCGGTTGCGCGAGCGGTTCACGTACGGCAAGGGGAAGAGTGGCGAGTCGCCGCACACGGTGTCGTCGCGGCTGATGCGGGTGCTCGGGGTGGAGGGGCGGGTGGTGCGCGGGCGGCCGCTCGGTTCCTGGACCTCGACGCAGTTCCGCTGGGCGGTCGCGCCGCCGCATCCAAAGATCCCGGCCGCCGAGGCCCAGGCGGATCTGCTGCGCCGCTGGCTCGGGGCGTGCGGGCCCGCCACGGAGGGCGATCTGAAGTGGTGGACGGGCTGGAAGGTGACGGACGTGCGCAAGGCGCTCGCCGCGGTCGGGGCGGTTCCGGTCTCCCTGGAGGGCGGCGCCACGGGGTATCTGCTCGCGGATCAACTGGAGCCGCCCGCAGGGGACTTGGAACCCTGGGCCGCGCTGCTCCCCGGGCTCGATCCGACGGCGATGGGGTGGCAGGAGCGCGACTGGTACTGCCCGCCGGAGCTGCGCCCCGCGCTCTTCGACGGCAGCGGGAACATCGGGCCGACGGTGTGGTGGAACGGGCGGATCGTGGGGGGCTGGGGGCAGCGCGAGGGCGGTGAGGTGGTGTGGCGGCTCCTGGACGACACCGGTGGCCGTGCGGCGCGGGAGGCGGTGGCCTCGGAGGCGACGCGTCTCTCCGAGTGGTTGACCGGTACCCGGGTGACCCCGCGCTTCCGTACGCCGCTGGAGAAGGAGCTGGGGGCGCGGTAGGGGGTGCCGGGTGCGCCTTCGCGGGCGGGTGCCGGGTGCGTCGTGGCTGGTCGCGCAGTTCCCCGCGCTCGGTGGAGATCGCGCACGCAGTGCGCATCTCCAGGGGCGCGGGGAACTGCGCGAGAAGCCCCACCGGGCCGCACCCGGCGACGCGAGCGGAACGTCCGGCGGCCGGGACCTCCCGGCCGCCGGACGGCACGGCACGGGTCAGCGGCAGTACCGCATCAGCGCCCGCACCATGTGGCACGTCGTGTCCGACGGCGGATGAATGCCGATGAGTTCGGCCGTGGAGCGGATCCTCTTGTTGTGGGCCTGGTTGGGCAGGTAGACGCCCGAGTCGAGCAGGGCGATCGCCAGGCGCATGGCCTTGAGGCGACGGTTGTGGGTGATGTACCAGTCACGGGGCCGTCCCGCGGGAAGCGGCCTCTTGGCGAGTGGCGCGTACGGCAGATCCATCAGCATCGGTGCGGCAGCGGGCACAGGCATCCTCCTGTCGCGAATCGAGAGCCCCCGAAGCTCTCGAACACTGCTTCTATTCTACTGCCGACCACTGACAAAAGCCGCTGGCCAGGACCCAGTTGGGGCAGTCGCGGAAGGCCTCTCGCGTACCGTTGGCCCCATGGAGATCTGGATCAACCCGGCCTGCTCGAAGTGCCGCAGCGCGCTCACCCTGCTCGACGCGGAGGGCGCCGACTACACGGTCCGCCGCTACCTGGAGGACGTCCCGGCGCCCGACGAGATCCGCGCCGTGCTGGACCGTCTCGGCCTGGAGCCGTGGGAGATCACCCGCACCCAGGAGGCGGCCGCTAAGGAGCTCGGACTCAAGGGGTGGGCCCGGAACGCGGACGCCCGCGAGCAGTGGATCGAGGCACTGGCCGCGCACCCGAAGCTGATCCAGCGCCCGATCATCACGGCCGACGACGGCACGGCCGTGGTGGCCCGCAGCGAGGAGGCGGTACGGGACGCGCTGGGACGCGGCTGATCCGGGTCCGGTCGGCGAGGCCTCCCGTAAACCCATCGCATACGAGTTCACCGGCCGCGTCCGTCCCCACGCGCCCCCGGTAACACGGGGTTCACAAACGGGCAACGGCCGGGAAATCGCCTGTTGACAGGCTGCCCGGCAGATAAAGACCCGTGACAGAGGATGTGGCCCGTGACCTTCAAGGCTGAGTACATCTGGATCGACGGCACCGAGCCGACGGCCAAGCTTCGTTCCAAGACGAAGATAATCGCCGGCACGCCGGACGGCCTGGACACGCTGCCGATCTGGGGCTTCGACGGGTCGAGCACCAACCAGGCCGAGGGGCACGCCTCGGACCGTGTGCTCAAGCCGGTCGCGGTGTACCCGGACCCGATCCGCGGCGGCGACGACGTCCTCGTCATGTGCGAGGTCCTGAACATCGACATGACGCCGCACGAGTCCAACACGCGGGCAGCGCTCGCCGAGGTCGAGGAGAAGTTCGGCGCCCAGGAGCCGATCTTCGGCATCGAGCAGGAGTACACCTTCTTCGAGGGCGAGCGTCCGCTCGGCTTCCCGGTCGGCGGCTTCCCCGCCGCGCAGGGCGGCTACTACTGCGGTGTCGGCACGGACGAGATCCACGGCCGTGACGTCGTCGAGGCGCACCTGGACAACTGCCTGAAGGCGGGCCTGGGCATCTCCGGCATCAACGCCGAGGTCATGCCCGGCCAGTGGGAGTTCCAGGTCGGCCCGCTCTCCCCGCTGGAGGTCTCCGACCAGCTGTGGGTGGCCCGCTGGCTGCTCTACCGCACCGCCGAGGACTTCAAGGTCTCGGCCACCCTCGACCCGAAGCCGGTCAAGGGCGACTGGAACGGCGCCGGCGCGCACACGAACTTCTCGACGAAGGCGATGCGCGAGGGCTACGACGCGATCATCACCGCGTGCGAGTCGCTCGGCGAGGGCTCCAAGCCGCTCGACCACGTCAAGCACTACGGCGCCGGCATCGACGACCGTCTGACCGGCCTGCACGAGACCGCCCCGTGGAACGAGTACTCGTACGGCGTCTCCAACCGCGGCGCCTCGGTCCGTATCCCGTGGCAGGTCGAGAAGGACGGCAAGGGCTACATCGAGGACCGCCGCCCCAACGCCAACGTCGACCCGTACGTCGTGACGCGGCTCCTCGTCGACACCTGCTGCTCCGCACTGGAGAAGGCCGGCCAGGTCTGATTCCGGCCATGTCGCACGTGTGGGCGCCCGCATCTTCCGCGGGCGCCCTCTTCTTTGCGTACTCCATCTGCTTCAATAAGGGCATGGCCAGCTTCCAGGACATCACCGCGCGGGGTCGTCGGCACGACCTCGAGCCGTTCTGGCCTTCCCGCCAGCACCACGACTTCGACCGGGTGTGTTGCCGCGCGACGAACGCGCAGGCCCTCTAAAGCCGTCACCGGTCCACCCGCTGTACGGCCTTCGGTCCGCGCGCACGACGTACGTCCTTTCCCAGACGGCCTTTCGCGCGAAAGAGTTGACCACTCATGGCTAACGCCCGCCCGCTCTCCCCGCTCCCCCATCCGTCCCCCGGCCGCACCCGGCTGCGCGCCGTGGACCGGGACGAGGTGGCGCCCGCCGCCCCCGTCATCGACGTGTCCGAGTTCCTGCCGCCGGGCGCCACGCTGCTGCCCGCCCCGCCGCACACCCTGCCCACGCTGCCGGGCCGCCCGCCGATGATCGGCTACCTGGTGCTCGTACCGGCCGACCAGCAGCCGCTGCTGCCCGCCGCGCCGGTCCCCGCCGAGCACGAGGAGACCGGGCCCACGGCCGGGCCGAAGACGCCCGACGTGCTCATCGGCATCGACGGCGCGCAGCGCACCGCCAACGTCCGCGGGCGCCAACTCGACCTGACCTACCTGGAGTTCGAGCTGCTCGCCCATCTGGTCGCGCATCCGCACCGGGTGCACACCCGCGACCAGCTCGTCACCACCGTGTGGGGCTACGGGCACGTCGGCGACGGCCGCACGGTCGACGTCCACATCGCCCGGCTGCGCCGCAAGCTGGGCGCCGAGCACCGCAAGGTGATCCAGACGGTGCGCCGCGTCGGGTACAAGTACGCGCCGCCCGCCGGCCGCTGAGCGAGCCGTGCCGGGGTGTACCCAGTGACACCCCGGGACGGGTGCCGATCCCACTGACCGGGACCGCGCCACCGGCCACACTGTGAGGGTGGGGACCGGCGGGACGGACGGAGTGCGGGATGGGTGCGAGGGCGCGGAGCGCCGTGGTGGCGGGGCTGCGGGGACTGTGGGTCGCCGCGGCCGGGCTCGCCGGGTCGATCACCCTGTTCGTGCTGTCGGCGGTGTCGGTCGTGCTGATCGTGCTGGGAGTCGGCGCGCTGACCACGCCATGGGTGCTCGGGCTCGTGCGGCACTGGGCGAACTGGCGGCGGGCCGTCGCGGCCGAGTGGTGCGGCGTGCGCATCCCCGCGACGTACCGGCCGTTTCCGGACGGTCTGCGCGGCGGGGCCCTCGGGCGGGCCGAGCGGTGCCGGCTGATGCTGGCGGACCCGGCGACCTGGCGGGATCTGCGCTGGCTGCTCGTCGACATGACGGCCGGGTTCGTGACCGCCCTGCTGCCGGCGGCGCTGGTCTTCTATCCGCTGGAGGGCTACGCGCTCGCGGCCGGGCTGTGGCGCGTGTTCACCGACGGCACGTACGTCGGCTGGTGGTACGGGTTCGTGCCGGTCAGCGGTCAGGGCACGGCCCTGCTGTCGGCGCTGCTCGCGACGGCGCTGCTGGCCACCGGCCTGTTCGTGGCGCCCGCGCTGCTGCGGGTGCACTTCCTGCTGACCCGGGCCGTGCTCGCGCCCGCCGCGGGTGAACTGGAGCAGCGCGTCAGGGTGTTGACCGAGACGCGGCGGGACGCCGTGGACACCTCGGCGGCCGAGCTGCGGCGTATCGAGCGCGATCTGCACGACGGGGCGCAGGCCCGGCTCGTGGCGATGGGCATGGACCTCGGCACGATCGAGGCGCTGATCGAGAAGAACCCGGCCAGGGCCAAGGCGCTGCTCGCGCAGGCCCGGCAGTCGTCCGCCGAGGCGCTGACCGAGCTGCGGGACCTGGTGCGCGGCATCCATCCGCCGGTGCTCGCCGAGCGCGGACTCGGCGACGCGGTACGGGCGTTGGCGCTGCGGCTGCCGGTGCCGGCCGAGGTGGAGGTGGAACTGGCCGGGCGGGGCGACGCCCCGGTCGAGTCGGCCGCGTACTTCGCGGTCAGCGAGGCCCTCACGAACGCGGTGAAGCACGCGGGCGCCGACCGGATCTGGGTCGACATCACGCACACGGACGGGCAGCTGCGGATCTCCGTCACCGACAACGGCAGGGGCGGCGCGGTCGTCGCGGACGGCGGCGGGCTGGCCGGGATCGAGCGCAGGCTCGGTACATTCGACGGTGTCCTCGCCGTCAGCTCCCCCGCGGGCGGTCCGACCATGGTGACCATGGAGATCCCTTGCGTGTTGTCCTAGCCGAAGATCTGTTCCTGCTGCGGGACGGTCTGGTGCGGATGCTCGAGGCGTACGACTTCGAGATCGCCGCGGCCGTCGAGAGCGGGCCCGAACTCACCAAGGCGCTCGCGGAGTTGACGCCGGACGTCGCCGTGGTCGATGTCCGGCTGCCGCCCTCGCACACCGACGAGGGGCTGCAGTGCGCGCTCGCGGCGCGGCGGGAGCGGCCCGGGCTGCCCGTCCTGGTGCTCTCGCAGCACGTGGAGCAGTTGTACGCGCGTGAGCTGCTCGCCGACGGGACCGGCGGGGTCGGGTATCTGCTGAAGGACCGGGTGTTCGACGCGGACCAGTTCATCGACGCGGTGCGCCGGGTGGCCGCGGGCGGCACCGCGATGGACCCGCAGGTGATCCAGCAGCTGCTGTCGCGGCGGGCCGCGGACCCGCCGCTCGGCGGGCTCACCCCGCGCGAGCTGGAGGTCCTCGGACTCATGGCGCAGGGGCGGTCCAACGCCGCCATCGCGGCGGAACTCGTCGTCACCGAGCGGGCGATCGCCAAGCACACCTCCAACATCTTCGCCAAGCTCGGGCTGCCGGTCTCCGACGACGACAACCGGCGGGTGCTCGCCGTCCTCGCCTATCTGGACCGGGGCAGCCGGTGAGGCGGGCCGTGCGGGCGGCGGGCGCGGCGGTCGTCGGACACGCGCCGCGGACCGGGCGCCGCACCAGGGACACAGCGGTCGGGGGTGAATTCCGGGGGACGGTTGAACACGGCCGCCCTCCGTTGCGTACGTAGTCCCATGGGACGCACCTCACGGAAACGGCGCTCTTCGCTGGCGACGCGGATGACCGTCGCGTCGGCCGCACTCCTCCTGGGCGGAGGTGGGCTGGTCGCGGTCAATGTGTACGCGCAGGCCCAAGAGGAACAGCCCGGGGACGCACAGGACGCGGGCAGCGCAGCGCAGCAGCAACAACAGCAACAAGTGGCCACCATCGACTGTCCGGACGTGGGCAACGCCCTGCCCGACGTACCCGACGGCGCGCGGCGCCAGGTCGACGGTGAACTCGCCGCGATGGACAGCCAGATCACGCGGGCGTACCAGCGCCTCGCCTCGAACCGGGCCGCCGCCGCGCAGGACCCGGGCTTCGTGCAGAACAGCATCCTGGGCCCGCTGAAGGCCAAGCGCGGCGCCGCTCTGGACCGGATCGGCCAGAACATCGGCCGGGCGGGCGGCAGGGCGCCGGACGGGCTCGACGGGATGGCGCAGTGCACGGCCAGATCGACCGGCGACGGCGGAGGCGGCGCGCCCGGCAACAACAACGGAGGTGTCAATTCCCCTGCGCCTGAAGGTGGTTCGCAACCCTCGTCGGTTCCTGCGCAGCCGGGCGACGGCGGCGACAACGGTGGCGGCGACAACGGCAACAGCACGGGCAACGGCCCCGAAGCGAGTGACTTCGTCGACATCAAGTCCGTCCAGCCCAATGTCTCCACGCCCCGCAATCAGCGCGCGGCGTCCCGTGGCACCTTCACCACGGCGTGCGGGCGCAACCAGAACGGCAAGTTCAACCCGGACAACGTCATCGTCGCGCCCGGGGTGAGCAACGGCGCCCACCACATGCACGACTACGTCGGGAACCAGGCGACGGACGCCTTCTCCAGCGACGACGATCTGGCGAACGGGCAGACCAGCTGCCGCAACCAGGGTGACAAGTCCACCTACTACTGGCCGGTCCTGCGGCTGCAGAACGGCCAGGACGAGGCGGACGCCGGCGCGGACGGCGGCGGGAAGGACCAGAACGTCGGTGAGATCCAGACACCGTCGTCCGTGACCCTGAAGTTCGACGGGAACCCGACGAGCAAGGTCGTGCCGATGCCGCGTTTCCTGCGGATCATCACGGGCGACGCGAAGGCCTTCACCAACGGCAACGCGAACGCCAACGCCTCGTGGAGCTGCACCGGGTTCGAGAACCGGCAGCTGAAGGACAAGTACCCGATCTGTCCGCAGGGGTCGAAGGTCGTGCGCACGTTCCGGTTCCAGAGCTGCTGGGACGGGGCGAACACGGACAGCGCGAACCACCGCACGCACGTGGCGTTCGAGGACCCGCGCACCGGCGCCTGCCCGCAGAACTTCAAGGCGATCCCGCAGCTGGTGCAGCGCATCGTGTACGCCGTGCCGCCGGGGCCCGGCTTCGCGGTCGACTCGTTCCCCGAGCAGCTGCACAAGCCGGTCACCGACCACGGTGACTTCATCAACGTCTTCGACAACAAGCTGATGCAGCGCGTCGCGAACTGCATCAACCGGGGCGACCGCTGCACCTGACCGCCCCCCTGATGGCTGCTGCGCGGCCCGCTCAGTGGTGACCGAGTGCCCTTCAGTGGGCACCCTCCTCGTGACCCCCACCACCGCTACTCCCCGAGTGGTGCGAGGAGGACCGCTCCACGGTCCCGCCGAGCCGGCCGCGCAGCTCTGTCACGACCGGGTCCGCGCCGACCGCGACCCACTTGCGGCCGACGAGGTACGTGCCGCCGTAGTCGTCGGCCGCGTCCAGCCACTCGGCCTGGCCCCGGTCGGTGGCGAAGGTGGCGAGGACATAGCGGCTGCCGCCCGTGCCGCAGGTGGCCTGGCGCAGTTCGTCCGCGTCGGTCTGGATGTCCGGCCGGCAGCCCGCCGTGCGGGCCAGCTGCTCCAGGGAGCCGGTCGCCGTCCGGGGGACCGCCGGGCCGTCGTCGTGCCCGCCGCATCCGGTCACGGCCGCGACCACCACGATCCCTGCAACCATCAACTTCCTCATCCCGCGCTCCTGTCCTGTTCACGTCCGATAGGTCGACACGTTCCCGCCAGCTCCGCGCGCACCGTTGAGAGCGGACAGGCGCCCCGGATAGCGTGCGCGCGCACCATCCGCGACGCAGGGGGTTACACGTATGTCCGCGCCAACGCGACGCACGGTTCTCGGCACGGCAGGCGCCATCGGGCTCGGCACGGCCCTGGGGGTGGGCGCGCCGGCCGCTCAGGCGGCGCCGCACGCTCTTGATACGGCTGCGGCCCTCGCCGCGCTCAAAAGGCAACTGCCGCATCACGCGGACCAGTTCAGACTCAGACTGGTCGCCCCGCAGGGCGGCGCGGACCGTTTCCGGGTGTCCGGGACACGGGGCCGCATCGAGGTGTACGGGACGACCCCGGCGGTACTGCTCGCCGGGGTCCACTGGTACCTGAAGTACGTGTGCGGGACCCACATCGCCTGGAACGGCAGCCAGCTGGACCTGCCGCGCACCCTGCCCGCGCCCGGCCGTCCCCTGGAGCGGTCGACGTCGCTCCCCCACCGGTTCGCGCTCAACGACACCAATGACGGCTACACGGCGCCGTTCGCCGGCTGGGCGTACTGGGAGCGCATGATCGACGTGCTCGCGCTGCACGGCTGCAACGAGGTGCTCGTCATCGCGGGCATGGAGGCCGTGTACCACCGCGTCCTGAAGGACTTCGGGTACAGCGACGAGGAGTCGCGGGCCTGGCTCCCCGCGCCCTCGCACCAGCCGTGGTGGCTGCTGCAGAACCTCTCCGGGTACGGCGGCCCGCTGTCGCCCGAACTGATCGCCGAGCGGGCCGAGCTGGGCAGGAGGATCACCGACCGGCTGCGCGAGCTGGGGATGCGGCCCGTCATGCCCGGCTACTACGGACATGTGCCCGAGGGCTTCGTGGAGCGCAACGGCGGCGACGCGCACGTCGTGCCGCAGGGCACCTGGCACGGCTTCGACCGGCCCGACTGGCTCGACCCGCGCACGACGTCGTTCGCGCAGGTCGCCGAGTCGTTCTACGGCCACCAGAGGGACCTGTTCGGCGAGATCGGCGCCTTCAAGATGGACCTGCTGCACGAGGGCGGCACGGCCGGTGACGTGCCGGTGGCGGACGCCGCGCGCGGCGTGGAGGCGGCGCTGCAGAAGAACCGGCCGGGGGCGACCTGGGTCATCCTCGGCTGGGAGGCGAACCCGCTGCCCGCGCTCATCGACGCCATCGACAAGAAAAAGATGCTGATCGTCGACGGGGTCTCCGACCGCTTCACGTCCGTCACCGACCGCGAGAAGGACTGGGGCGGCACCCCCTACGCGTTCGGCACCATCCCCAACTTCGGCGGGCGGACGACCATCGGGGCCCGCGCGCACATCTGGAACGAGAAGTTCTTCGCCTGGCGCGACAAGCCGGGCAGCGCGCTCACGGGCACCGCGTACATGCCGGAGGGCACCGACCGCGACCCGGCCGCCTTCGAGCTGTGGTCCGAGCTCGCCTGGACGGAGCGGAAGGTGGACCGGGCCGCCTGGTTCGCCGGGTACGCCGACTTCCGGTACGGGCGCCGGGACAAGGGCGCCCGTGCCGCCTGGCAGGCCCTGTACGAGACGGCGTACCAGCAGACCGCCGTCGAGCGCTCCGACCCGCACGACTCGCTGTTCGCGGCCCGACCGGATCTCGCGGCCGACCGGGCCGCCTACTACGCGCCGCGCGCCCTCACCTACGACCCGGGCCGCTTCGACGCCGCGCTCGCCGGACTCCTGGGCGTGGCAGGGGGCTTGAGGGGCAGCCAGGCCTACAGGTACGACCTGGTGGACGTGGCCCGGCAGGCCCTGGCGCACCGCAGCCGCCAGCTCCTGCCCCAGCTCAAGGCCGCCTACGCCGACAAGGACCGGGCCCGTTTCAAGGACCTGTCGACGCTGTGGCTGAAGCTGATGCGGCTGTCGGACGAGGTGACGGGCACGCACGCGGCCTTCCTGCTCGGCCCGTGGATCCAGGACGCCCGGACGATGGCCACGAGCGACGCGGAGCGCGCCGAGTTCGAGCGCTGCGCCAAGGTCCTCATCACGGTGTGGGGCGACCGGGCCACGTCCGACCCGGGCAATCTCCACGAGTACGGCAACCGTGAATGGCACGGTCTGATGGCCGACTTCTACCTGCCGCGCTGGCAGAAGTGGCTGGACGAGCTGGGGGACGCGCTCGCGGCGGGGCGGGCCCCGGCGGCGGTCGACTGGTACGCCTTCGAGGAGCCGTGGACGCGGGAGCGCAAGGACTATCCGCTGCGGCCGTACGGCGACGCGTACCGGACGGCGGCGCGGGTACGGGACGTGCTCGCGCGGGCCCCCTACCAGGGCGCGCTGACGGTGACGGCCGAGCCGCCCGCGTTCCCGCCGGGCGGGCACGCGCGCGTGGCGGCCGTCTTCCGCAACGTCAACGGCCTGCGGGCGACGGGCCGCGTCGACTTCGCGCTGAAGGGCATCGACGCGGAGCCGGAGGGTGCGAGCCACCTCACGAGCGTGGCCCCGGCCGGCAAGGGCACCGTGTCGTGGCGGGCGAGCGCGCCGGGCACCCCGCTCGACGAGCCGCTGCGCCCGCTGCCGTACACGATCGACGTCCAGTACGGGCCCCAGGGCGAGGACCGGGTCACGTACGAGCACAAGGGCACGCTCTTCGAGGCGGGTCCGCTGGCCGAGGGCTGGCGGACGTACAGCAACAACGCGGCCGTCTTCGGTCAGCTGGAGGGCCGGTTCGCCATCGACGGCGGCGGCGCGGACCTGTGGAAGGGCACCACGGAGTTCGGGACGGCGTACCGCGAGGGCGCCTTCGAGGGCGGCTCGTCGGCGGTGCTGCGGGTGGACGCTCAGGCGGTGACGGGCGCGTGGGCGCGGGCCGGGATCGTGGTCCGCAACTCCCTCGGCACGCCCGGGTCGCCGGGCTTCCTGAACCTGTCCGTCACACCGTCGAACGGGGTGGTCCTCTCCTACGACACGAACGGTGACGGCACGCTGGACACCTACAAGCGGATCACCGGGATCAAGGCGCCGGTGCTGCTGCGGCTGAGCCGGTCCGGCGGGTCGTACACCGGCGCGTGCTCCACCGACGGCGGGACGACCTGGCGGACCGTCGCGACGGTGCAGGTGCCCGGAGCGGCCGCGAGCCAGGACGTGGGCCTGTTCATGACCGCGACGAACGGCGGGAACGGGACGCGGGGCACCGTCGAGTTCAGCGGGTGGGCGCTGACGTAGCCGGAGGCGGCGTAGGGGACACTGGGCGGGACGAACCGCAGGAAAACGGAAATACGGGAGTCCCGCCCATGGCCCGACCCATCGCCGCCGCCACCGTCGCCAACCTGCGCGACCTGGGCGGCACCCCGCTGGCCGACGGGCGCCGGGTGCGCCCGGGGCTCGTCTTCCGCTCCGGCCAGCTGGACCGGCTCGACCCCACGGCGGACCCGGCGTTCGCGGCGCTCGGCATCCGCACGATCCTGGACCTGCGGACGGACGCCGAGCGGGCCGCGCACCCCGACCGGGCCCCCGACGGGGTGCGGCTGCTGGTCGCCGACGCGCTCGCCGACAAGCTCGCGCAGGCCGGGGTCGCGCCCGCGGCCGCCCAGCTGAAGGAGGTCCTGGCCGATCCGGTGCGCGCGGAGCGGGAGCTGGGCGGCGGCCGGGCCGAGGCGCTCTTCGCGGACACCTACCGCGCGCTGGTCTCGACGGAGTCGGCGCAGGCCGCGTACCGCACGCTGCTGCTCGAACTGGCGGCGCCCGACGCGGGCCCGCTGCTGTTCCACTGC
This sequence comes from Streptomyces sp. YJ-C3, assembly GCF_053891275.1. Taxonomy (NCBI): domain Bacteria; kingdom Bacillati; phylum Actinomycetota; class Actinomycetes; order Kitasatosporales; family Streptomycetaceae; genus Streptomyces; species Streptomyces sp. YJ-C3. The sequence goes on from NZ_CM132685.1 coordinate 7,031,274, forward strand.
ACCGCGGGCAAGGACCGGACGGGCTGGGGCGCGACCGTGCTCCTCGCGCTGCTCGGCGCGGACGACGCCACGATCGAGGCGGAGTACCTGTCGGTGAACGCGGCGGTGCGCGCGGCGTTCGCCCCGCTCGTCGAGGGGTTCACGGCGCAGGGCGGCGACCCGGAGGTGGCGCTCTCCGTGATCGGCGTGACGCCCGGCTATCTGCGGGCCGCCCAGGACGAGGTGGCGGCCCGGTACGGGAGCGTCGGGACGTACGTACGCGACGGGCTCGGGGTGCCGGACGAGGCGGTGGAGCTGATCCGTGACCGGTTGACGTTCGCGGAGTGATCTCCGAGTGTGGCCCGATGAGCACCGAGAACAGTGACTGGGAAGAGCGGATCGCTGCCGTGTGGGCCACGATCGACGCGTACGACGAGGCGAGAGCCGGGGAGTTCCGCGCCCTCGTCGACAAGCTGGCGGCCGAGCTGCCCGAGGGCAGCCCCGTGGCGCCCTTCGAGCGGGCCTGCGCCTTCGACTCGACCGGCCGTTCGGACCTGGCGGTCCCGCTGTACCAGGAGGCGCTGCGGCTCGGCCTGACCGGGTACCGCGGGCGCCGCACGAAGATCCAGCTGGCCAGCTCGCTGCGGAACACGGGGCGCGCGGAAGAGGGCGCGGCCCTGCTGGAGCCCGAACTGACGGCTCCGAGCGACGAGTTGGACGACGCGGTGCGGGCCTGCCTGGCGCTGTGCCTGTCGTCCCTGGGCCGGGACCGGGAGGGCCTGTCGCTGGTGCTCGGGGCGCTGGCGCCGCATCTGCCCCGGTACCAACGGTCGATGGCCACTTACGCGAAGGCCCTGGTCGAGCCGCGCTGAGGGTGCCGCCCGGCGATCTCTGTGACCATCCCATGATTCGCTCGTTCTGCTGAACGTGCAGTCAAAGGTGCAGCAACCCAAGCCCTCGTCCCCCGGCGACACCGCCGGCGCCGACGTCATCGACGTGGAACAGGCCGAGGCGGCCCTGGTCGAGCACTACCCCCGCCTCGTCCGCCTCGCCTACCTGGTGCTGCCGCCGGGCCTGGGCCGCAACCGGCGGGTGCTCACCGCCCACTCCGTGACCCAGCGCGCGCTCCCCCGCGGCCGCACGGCCACAGCGCCCCCGGCGGTCCCCGCCCCGCGCGGCGCCGCCCCGCGCGCCGGCGACCCGGGCTACGCCTACGTCCGCCTGAGGGTGCTGCGCAGCGCCCTCGAAGCGGGGCTCCCGCTGCGCCGCGCGGCGTGGCCCCGGCGGGCCCAGCTGCCGCCCCTGCTGCCGCAGGTGTGGGGCCTGCGGCTGTTCCCGAAGTCCGGCGGCGCCGACGAACTCGCCCTGGACCAGCGGCTGTCCGCACTCAGCGGTCCGGCCCGCGCCGCGTACGTGCTGCGCGGCCTGGAGCGCCTCGACGGCGCCGCCGTGCGCACCGTCCTGACAGCGGCGGGCTGCTCGGCCGAGGACGCGGCCGCCGCCCTGGCCGAGGCCGACGGGACCGAGGCGCTGTACGGGCTCCTTGAGTCCCCGGAGTTCGACCCCTGCTCCCTGCACGCGCGTCCGACCGACCTGATGCGGCGCCGCCAGCACGCCAAGGCGGCCGTCGCGGCACTGGCGGCGCTCCTGGTGTGCGGCGCGCTGCTCGGCCTGCCCGGCGAGGGCTGGAGCCCGGACGGCGCGGCGGCGCCGCCGTACGCGCTCAACCCCGCCGCTCAAGCCGCCCTGGACCCCGCCAAGGTGACGCGGGTGGCGCCGGCCGCGTGGCAGACGTCGGCCCGCACCGACTTCTCCGTGTGGCCCGCGCGCGGCTCCCTCACCGGTGACACGGCCCTGCTGCGCCGCGCGCTCGCCGTGTGGGCACGCCCCGGCGAGTCCGTCCAGGTCTCGGCGACGCCCGGCACCCCGGCCGGCGCCCCGCCCGGACCCGCGCAGCTGCTGTACGCGGGCGAGATCGACCAGGCCCGCATCGTGCTGCTCTACGACGGCCTGCGCATCGTCCGCTACGCCGAACCGAGGAACGGCACGAGCGGCGCCGCCCTCGACTTCGCCCGGGTCGACGGGGCGACGGGACCGCAGGCGGGCGCCGTGGTCGTCAACCGCTCGGACGGCAACGTGCGGTATCTGACGGCGCCCTGGGTGACCGGCGCCGCCGTCCGCGACCTGCTGAAGCCGGCCGGCGCGGCCCAGCGGCTGCCCCGGACGAAGGACGGCGTCACGTCGCCGTTCCCGAGCCCGGCCCTCGCCCCGTCCGACCGGCCCTGCACGTCGTGGAACGCGCTCGCGCTCACCGACTCCGGCGGCACCCGCTACTCCACGGACCTCGGTGAACTCGTGCCCGCGCATCTCACCGCGGGCCGGCCGGACGCGCCCCGCGACGCGAAGCCCGCCGACTGGGCGGCCACCGCCTGCTCGCTCGGCGCGGTCCGCTCGCACGGGGTGCGTTCCGTCAACTCCTGGGCGTACGCGCGCCAGGCGCTGCCCGAGGCGAACGGGGACGCGGAGTGGGTGTGCACCCGCGCCGAGACCTGGCGGGGCGGGGGCCCGCGCACCCTGGCGCTGTTCCGGGCGCCGGGTGCGAAGGCGGCGGTCGTCGCGGCCAAGTCGGAGGGGGCGCCCGCGTGCGGGGGGCGTGATCCGCTGGTGCTGGCCGGGGTGCGGTGGAAGTCCCGCGAGGGGAGCTGGTATCTGGTCGCCGCGGGCAGCAAGGGGGTCGACTCCGTTACGGCGGCGGGGTCGACCCTGCCGGGGAATCTGCTGGCCGTGCGGGTGGCGCGGGGCGCGAAGGTGACGCTGGCCGGGGTCTCCTCCAGCGGGGTCGAGGTGTCGGCCCTGCGGTAGGCGGGGCTTGATTCATAAAAGTGCGGCCCGAGGGGTGTACCCCTCGGGCTACCGCTCAGTACATTGACGCCATGTCTAATACGCGCGTCCCGCTGAAGGCACGCCAGGTGTCCTTCACCTGGGACCGGACCCCGTTGCACTGGCTCCCGGACGACCCCTTCACCACGCACACCATCAACGTGCTGCACCTGCTCCTGCCCGCGGGCGAGCGGTGGTTCGTGCACGTCTACAAGCAGGTTCTGCCCTACATACGGGACGACCGGCTGCGCGAGGACGTCATCGGGTTCATCGGCCAGGAGGCCATGCACTCGCAGGCCCACGACGAGGTGCTGCCCCATCTGAAGGAGCAGGGTCTCGACCCGACGCCGTACACGGCCCAGGTGGACTGGTTCTTCGAGAAGCTGCTCGGCGACCGGACCCTGCCGCCGGGCAGGGCGCGCCGGTGGTGGCTGATGGAGCGGGTCGCGCTGATCGCGGCGATCGAGCACTACACCGCGTTCCTGGGCAACTGGGTGCTGAACGCGGAGGAGCTGGACAAGCGCGGCGCCGACCCGACCATGCTCGACCTGCTGCGCTGGCACGGCGCCGAGGAGGTCGAGCACCGGTCCGTGGCCTTCGAGCTGTTCGAGCACCTCGACGGCAGCTACCGGCGGCGGGTGCGCACCTGGGCCACCGCGTTCACGGCGCTGGTCTTCCTGTGGCAGCGCGGCTCCCGCTTCTTCATGGAGAACGACCCGACGCTGCTCGACGGCAAGGCGAGCTTCAAGGACTTCCACCGGGGCGGCAAGCAGGGCGTGCTGCCGTCGACCGGCGCGATGATGCGGTCCATCCCCCGCTATCTGAGCCGGAGTTACCACCCCGAGCAGGAGGGCGACACCGCTCAGGCCCTCGCCTATCTGGCCTCCTCGCCCGCCGCGACCGCCGCCGAAGCCCGCACAGGAGCCGCCCGATGAATCCGCGCACCCTCCGCAGGGCCGCTCTCGTCGCCGGTGCCGCGCTCGTCGTGCGCCGCGCGCTGCGCAGCCGCGTGAAGCGGTCGCCGCTGTGGCCGATGCCCGCTCTGGAGGAGCCGGTCTCCGGGCGGCCCCGGGCCCGCGCGCTGAGCCTGCTCATCACCCGGCACGAGGCGATAGCCGACGGGGTGGTCCAACTCCGCCTGGAGGGGCATCAGTTGCCTTCCTGGCAGCCCGGCGCGCACCTCGATCTCGTCCTGCCCTCCGGTCTCGTACGGCAGTACTCGCTGTGCGGCGATCCGGAGGACACGTCGTCGTACACCGTCGCCACCCGGCTGATCCCACCGGGCGAGGGCGGGCGCGGGGGTTCGCGCGAGGTGCACGAGCAGTTGCAGGAGGGCGCGGAGGTGGAGGTGCGCGGGCCGCGCAACCGGTTCCCGCTCACCACGGACGCGCCCGCCCACCTCTTCGTCGCGGGCGGCATCGGCATCACCCCGATCCTGCCGATGCTGCGCGAACTGGACGCGCGCGGCGCCGACTGGAAGCTGCTCTACGGGGGCCGCACACGGGCCTCGATGCCGTTCCTGGAGGAAGTCGAGAAGTTCGGCGCCGAGCGGGTGACCGTGGTCGCCGAGGACACCGACGGGCGGCCGGACCTCGCCGCGGCGCTGACGGCCACCGCGCCGGACACGGCCGTGTACTGCTGCGGGCCCGAGGCGCTGATGGCCGCGGTGGAGGCGGCGCTGCCCGCGCGGCGCACCCTGCACCTGGAGCGGTTCGCGCCGCGCAACTCGGCGGACGGCAACGGCCCGTTCGAGGTGGAGCTGCGGCGCAGCGGCAAGGTCGTGGACGTGCCGGCCGACAGCACGGTCCTCGCGGCGGTCCGCGCCGAGCTGCCCTACGTGTCGTACTCCTGCGAGCAGGGCTTCTGCGGCACCTGCCAACAGCGCGTCCTGGAGGGGGAGATCGACCACCGCGACGAACTGCTCACCGATTCCGAGCGGGACGACTCGATGCTGATCTGTGTCTCGCGGGCGCGCGGCGAGCGCCTGGTCCTCGACCTGTAGGGAACGTGGAGGGCCGCTCGGGCGGGCCGGATCCGCTCGGTAGAGTGTTCGGTATGACTACCGGGGTGCGGCGCAGAATGGGAGTCGAGGAGCGGCGGCGGCAGCTGATCGGGGTCGCCCTCGAACTGTTCAGCCACCGCTCCCCCGACGAGGTCTCCATCGATGAGATAGCGGCCGCCGCGGGCATTTCGCGACCGCTGGTCTACCACTATTTCCCGGGCAAACTCAGCCTGTACGAGGCCGCGTTGAAGCGGGCCGCCGAGGATCTGGCGCAGCGGTTCGAGGAGCCGCAGGACGGGCCGCTCGGGGCGCGGCTGCAGCGGGTGATGGGCCGGTTCTTCGACTTCGTGGACGAGCACGGGCCCGGTTTCTCGGCGCTGATGCGCGGCGGCCCGGCGGTCGGCTCCTCGGCGACGAACGCGCTCATCGACTCGGTCCGGCAGGCCGCGTACGTCCAGATCCTCGCGCACCTGAAGGTGGTGGCGCCGTCCCCGCGCCTGGAGCTGGTGGTGCGCTCCTGGATCTCGCTGGCCGAGTCGACGGCGCTGATCTGGCTGGACGGCCGGCGCATCCCGCGCGAGGAGCTCCAGCTCCAGCTGGTCCACGACTTCGCGGCGCTCGCCGCGGTCAGTGCCGCCCACGACGAGGAGATGGCGGCGCTGCTGCGCCACATCCTCGCGGACGAGCCGGCCGACGGCCCGTTCACGGACCTCGTCACCCGGCTCGTCGCGCTGGCGCCTCGCTAGCCGATCGCCGAGCGGTAGGCCGTCTCCAGGTCCCGCACCTCCATGGACAGGTGCACGCCCCCGGCCTCCTTGATGTGTGCGGGCAGCAGGGCGAGGACGGAGTCGGCGAGGGCGGCCTTGGCCTCCTCGGTGCGCCCGGCGAGCAGGGCGATCTCGACGTGCACCACGGCCGCCTCCTCGGCTCCGTCGCCGACGACGGTCTCCTCGGCCCGCCGGAACCGCGTCTTGCAGGCCGCGGTCCGCGCGGCGACGGTGTCGACGCAGGCCTGGTGCACGGCGCCCGCGAGCCCGGGCCGGTCGAGACGGCCCTCGAGGCCCGCGGAGTAGTCGACGGTGATCTGAGGCATGGGTGCTCCGTGAGTGTGACGTCCTGCGGGTGCTGTCACTGATCACCTTTACGGTGATCGGCATGACCGCACAACTCTCGTTCCGCGAAGCGGACACCGACGACCTCGGCACACTTGTCGCCCTCTACGACGGCGCGGCCCGCTGGATGGTGGACCGGGGCATCGACCAGTGGCGCCCCGGCGACAAGGACGAGGAGCACTTCCGGCTGCGGATGAAGGAGGGCGAGGTGTGGCTCGCCGAGTCCGGCGGGCAGGCCGCGGGCGGGTACGAGCTGTGGTGGACGGACGAGCCGGCCTGGGGCGCGCAGCCGCCCGTCGCGGGCTATGTGCACCGCCTGACGGTCCGGCGCGGCGCCCCGGCCGGCACGGGCGCCGAGCTGCTCGCGCACGCCGAGCGGCGCATCGCGGCGGCGGGCCGCACGCTCTGCCGCCTCGACTGCGTGTCGACGAACGCGCGGCTGCGCGGCTACTACGAGGGCCGGGGCTACACGGTGGTGGGCGAGCAGCCGTTCAAGTCCGGTGCGGGCGGCAGCAGTTACGCGGTGACTCTCATGGAGAAGGTGCTCGTGGGGACACCTCGGGGCTGAGCCGCAGGGCCAGCAGGGCGATGTCGTCGGCGCGGGCGGTGAAGCAAGACAGGAGGGTGTCGCAGAGCGCGTCGGGGGCGGCCGGGGCGGCGGTCGCGGCGACGCCCAGCTGCGCCATCGAGTCGGACAGGTCGGTGCCGCGGGTCTCGATGAGACCGTCGGTGACCATGAGGAGCCGCTCGCCGGGCCCGATTTCCAGCTCGGTGGGGGCCGGGTGGGGCAGGCCGAGGCCGAGCAGGGGGCCGGCCGCGTCGGCGTAGCGGGCCGGGCCCCGGCGGGGCACCCGCAGCGGCGGGATGTGACCCGCGTTCGCCACGCGGGTGCGGCCGGTCGCCGGGTCGACGAGGGCCAGGCACAGGGTGGCCGTGGTCTCGGGGTGGTAGTGCTGGAGCATCCGGTCGAGCCGGGTCACGAGCCGGTCGGGGCGCGCGTCCTCGACGGCGTAGGCGCGCAGCGCGTGCCGGATCTCCACCATGACGGTGGCCGCGTCGAGCGAGTGCCCGACGACGTCGCCGATGCTGACGAGGATCCCGGCCGGGGTGGGCAGCACCGCGTAGAAGTCGCCGCCTATCTCCGTCTGCCGGGATGCCGGTACGTAGCGGAAGGCGACGTCGACTCCGGGCAGCCGGGGCAGCTGGGCGGGCAGGAAGCTGCGCTGCAGGGTGAGGGCGACATGGCGTTCCCGCTCGTACATGAGGAGGGGTTCGGCGGCGAGGGCGGCGGCGCGGGCCAGCTGTGCCATGAGCGGGCCGATCCGCCCGCCCGGGTCGGGGACGACGGGGGTGGCCAGGCAGACCGGGAGGCGGCCTTCGCTGGTGCGGGCGAGCACCAGCCGGGCGCCGCCGGGCCCGAAGTACGCGGCGGGCCACAGCGCTCCGGGCACGACCGTGCTGCGCACTCCGCCGCGGGCGCACACGACGCGCCGTACGACCGCGGCCGCCCGTTCGCGTTCGTCGGCGTCGGGGACGATCACGTGGGCCTCGCGCCGGGACAGGCCGGTGTGCACGTCGCCGTCGCCGCCGAGGACGAACACGGCGGCGCTCTGGCCGGTGAGTCTGGCCGTCGCCTCGGCCGTGGTGGCGGCCAGCTCGCCGAGGCAGCGCGCGCCCTGCACCTCGACGACCGACTCCGACAGCAGCGCGAGCCGGTCGAACTGGGCCTGGGCGTCGATCAGTTCGCGGGCTCCGCGCAGCGCGGCGCGCACCACGGCGTGGATCTCCTCCGGCTCGGCGGGCACCGTCAGATACGCCTCGCCGCCCGCGTCGAGCGCGCGGCAGCGGTCGACCGGTTCGGACGGCCGGGCGGAGAAGTGGACGACGGGCATCCCGGCGAGCGGGGGCAGCGCCTTGACGCGGCGGCACAGTTCGAACCCGTTGAGATCGGGCAGCCCGACGTCGACGAGCGCCACGTCGGGCAGCGCGCCGGCCCGCAGCCGCACGTCGAGTTCGATCAGGGCCTCCCCGGCGGACGCGACGGGCACGACGACGTGTCCGGCCCGGCGCAGGACGGCGCTCAGTGCGTAGCGGTTGGCGGCGGTGTCGTCGACCACCAGGACCGTGCTGGCCTCGTCGGTCCGGGGTTCCTGCGCGGTGACGTTCACGGGCGGCCCCTCGGGGCGGGTGCGGTACGGGCCCCCTCGGCCCGTCGCTCCAAGTTACCGCCGGGCGGGGCGGCCGGGAGCGCGTTGGACACAGGTTGACGGTCGCGGCCGGTCGCGCCCCAACCCCGCGGGCGCGCACGGCACTTCTCGCGCCGGTCCCACTCGGTGTGCAATACGGCATGTGACCGGTAAGGTCCCGTCCCGTGACCGCACGTCTAGCCGACATAGCAGCTCAAGCGGGGGTCAGCGAAGCGACCGTCAGCCGCGTGCTCAACGGCAAGCCCGGGGTCGCCGCGGCCACCCGTCAGTCCGTCCTCGCCGCGCTCGACGTGCTCGGGTACGAGCGGCCCGTGCGGCTGCGCCGGCACAGCGCGGGTCTGGTCGGTCTGATCACCCCCGAGCTGGAGAACCCGATCTTCCCGGCGCTCGCCCAGGTCGTCGTCCAGGCGCTGACCCGGCAGGGGTACACGCCGGTCCTGGCCACCCAGACGCCCGGCGGCTCCACCGAGGACGAGCTCACCGAGATGCTCGTCGACCGCGGGGTCAGCGGCATCATCTACGTCTCCGGTCTGCACGCCGACACCACGGCCGACACCCGGCGCTACGAGCGGCTGCGCGGCCAGGGCGTCCCGTTCGTGCTCGTCGACGGTTTCTCGCCGGCGGTGGCGGCCCCCTTCATCTCGCCGGACGACCGGGCCGCGGCCCGGCTCGCGGTGACGCATCTGGTCTCGCTCGGCCACACCCGGATCGGCCTGGCGCTGGGGCCCCGTCGTTTCGTGCCCGTGCAGCGGAAGATCGAGGGCTTCGTCCGCGCGATGGCGGAGCTCCTCGGCCTGTCCCCGGACGAGGTGGAGCGCGACCTCGTCCAGCACTCCCTGTACACGCTGGAGGGCGGCCAGGCCGCGGCCACCGCGCTCCTGGACCGCGGCTGCACGGCGGTGATCTGCGCGAGCGACATGATGGCACTGGGTGCCGTCCGGGCGGTGCGGGAGCGGGGCCTGGACGTGCCGGCGGACGTCTCGGTGGTCGGTTTCGACGATTCACCGCTCATCGCCTTCACCGATCCGCCGCTGACCACGATCCGCAAGCCCGTGCACGCGATGGGCCAGGCGGCCGTCAACACGCTGCTGGAGGAGGTCGGCGGCACGCCCGCGCCGCACAGCGAGTTCGTGTTCATGCCGGAGCTGGTGGTCCGGGGTTCAACCGCTTCGTCCCCTGGGGTCCGGCCTCGTCCGTAAGGCGTAGCGGATGCGACGCGAACCCGACCGAGGGATGATCGGACGAGGGCCGATATCTGGCAGACTCTTCGTCTATGGGTGAAACGACCGTGACGACACTGGAAGGCCGACAAGGGCCCACCACCTCACCCATCGCGGAGGACCGCGGCGGGCGGGACGAGCGCGGTCCGCTGCGCCGCTTGCGCACACCGCGGCGCCCCAGGTTCTGGTTCGAGATCCTTCTCATCGCGGTGAGTTACTGGACGTACTCACTGATCCGTAACGCGGTCCCGGAGCAGAAGGCGCAGGCGCTGCGCAACGCAGACTGGATCTGGAGCGCCGAGCAGCATCTCGGGATCGCCGTCGAGCAGAGCGTCAACCACGCCGTGAACTCGGTGACTTGGCTGATCGTCGGCATGAACTACTACTACGCGACACTGCACTTCGTCGTCACGCTGGGTGTGCTGGTGTGGCTGTTCCGCCGGCATCCCGGGCGTTACGCGGCGATCCGCCTGGCCCTGTTCGCCACCACGGCCGTGGCGCTGGTCGGCTACTACTTCTATCCGCTGGCGCCGCCCCGTCTGATGAACGGCGGCGGCTTCGTCGACACGGTCGCCGTCCACCAGACGTGGGGGTCGATGGCCTCCGGCAACCTGAAGAACATGTCGAACCAGTACGCGGCGATGCCGTCGATGCACATCGGCTGGTCGCTGTGGTGCGGCCTGACGATCTTCGCGCTGGCGTCGGTGCCGTGGGTGCGGGTGCTCGGCCTGCTGTACCCGGTGGCGACCCTTGTCGTCATCGTCTCGACCGCGAACCACTTCTGGCTGGACGCGGTGGGCGGCATGCTGTGCCTGGCGTTCGGCTTCATGGTGGCGCGCCTCTGGTACGGGGCGCTGCCCTACGCGCTGCCGCGGCTCGTGGCCCCGCCGCCGATGCTGTCGGCTAAGACCTGACGGGGCTGCTGAAGGGCCCTGTGTCTTCGGGGGCGGCACCGTGGGGTGCCGCCCCCGCCGCGTGTCAGCCCCGGTGTGTGACGCGACCGTCCGTCACCGTGAGCCGGACCGGGGCTTCGGCCAGTTCGTCCGGCGACGCCGTGACCGGGTCGAGGCCGAGCACGGTGAGGTCGGCGCGCAGGCCCACCGCGATGCGGCCGGCCTCGGCGGACTGCCCCGCGGCGAGCGCCGCGTGCGAGGTGACGCCCTCCAGCGCTTCGAGCCCCGTCAGGCCCTGCCCGGGACCGGCCGCGCCCGCGGGCACCCGGGCCATGGCGAGGACGCGCCGGGCGTCGTAGGGGGCGATGGGCCAGTCCGAGCCGAGGGCGAGCACGGCGCCCGCGTCCCGCAGGTCCCGGGTGCGCCAGGCGCGGGCCGCCCGCTCGTCGCCGAGCCGCCGGGACCACTCGTCGCTGTGGTCGCCCTTCGTGTACGCGGTGTGCGGGGGCTGCATGGACGCGGCGACGCCGAGCGCCGCGAACCGGGGCAGCGTGTCGTCGGGGACGGTCTCGATGTGCTCGATGCGGTGGGCCCCGCGCCCGCTCGGGCCGAGCGACTCGACGGTGTCGAGGGCGTGCCGGACGGCCGCGTCGCCGATGGCGTGCGTCGCGGTGCGCACCCCGGCCGCGTGCAGGTGCCGGACGGCCGCGCTGTACGCCGCCGGGTCCGGCCAGAACGCGTCGGTGCCCTGTCCGTGGCAGTCGGCGTGCTCCAGCCAGGCGGTGCCGCCCTCGACGGTGCCGTCCATGAAGAACTTGACGCCGCCGACGCGCCAGTTCCGTCCGTGCTCGCGCTGGAGGGCGACGAGTTCGTCGAGCCCGGCCGCGTCCACGCCCGGCATGCACCAGGGCGACACCGTCAGCCGCAGCGGCAGGTCGGTGTCCCGCTCGACGTCGGCGAGCAGCTGCAGGCCTGATCCGTCCATGACGTGCGCGCCGGTGAGGCCGGTCGCGGCCATGGCGGACAGCAGGTCGACGAGTCCGGCGCGCCGGGCCGCGGACGACAGCCGGGGCACGACCTGGTCGACCACGTCCATGGCGGCGTGCTCGATCAGGTGCCCGGTGGGCCGCCCGTCGGCGTCGCAGACGATCTCGGAGCGCTGGGCGAAGGTCCGTGGCCCGGTGACCTTCGCCTTGGCCAGGGCGGCGCCACTGGCCAGGGCGGAGTGTCCGTCGTACAGGCGCAGGAAGGCGGGGGCGCCGTCCAGTACGTCCTCGACGAGGTCGCGGTGGACGGGCCGCCCGCCGAACGCGTTGTGGTCGAGTCCCCAGCCGACGACCCAGCCGTCGATGCGGTCGGCCGTGCGCAGGGCGGCGCGCAGCGCGTCGAGGTCCTGCACGCCGGTGAGGTCGGCGCCGGCCGCCATCTCCAGGCCCCACACGGGGTGGCTGTGGGAGTCGACGAAACCGGGCGTGACGGTCGCTCCCGCGAGGTCGAGCCGTTCGGTGCGCGGGCCCGTCCAGTCGCGTACGAGGGTGTCGGTGTCGCCGACCGCGGTGATGCGGCCGGCGGTCACGGCCAGGGCGGTGGCCTCCGGCTGGTGCGGGTTCAGTGTGCGGATGCGGGTGCCGGTGAGGAGGAGGTCGGCGGTGGGCATGTGCGGGCGGCTCCTGGTTCGCTGTCTCGTCTGCCTGGTGCGTGTGGCGTGGGCGGGTGCGCGTGGTCGGTGGCGGGTGGCGCGGTTCCTCGCGCCCCCTATTGGCCGAACCCCTCGTATGTCTGCGGGTGGGATGTGCGCAGGCGGCGGGCCAGGAGCAGGCCGAGGAGGAAGACCGCGGGGGCCACCGCCACCAGGATCGTGTTCACCAGGGGGGACGCGCCCGTGAACAGGTCGACGTGGGTGATCACGAGGGCGATCGCCGCCGCCAGCAGGAGTGTCGCGGCGACGGGGGCCACGATCGTGCGCAGCACGCCCTCCTGGTGGGTGATGCGGCGGAAGAAGAAGGGGACGGCCAGTGCGGCGAGGAGCTGCAGCACCATCAGGCCGATCATTCCCGGGGTGTTGACCCACAGGAGCAGCTGGCCGTACGGGTCGGCGCCCGCCGCCCAGAACGCGAGGACGACGACGGCGCCGAGCACGGTCTGGGCGAGCCCGGCGACGTACGGGGAGCGGTGCCGGGGGTGGATGCGGCCGAGGGCGCGGGGCAGGACGCCCTCGTCGGCGAGCGCGAGCGCGTACCGGTTGATGGCGTTGTGGAAGGCGAGGAGGGAGGCGAGGACGCTGGTGACGATGAGGATGTGCATCAGGTCGGCCGCCCAGCCGCCGACGAACGTGGTGATCGCCGTGAAGAAGAGGCCGGCCGGGTCGGACCCCGCCGCCTTCACCACGGCCGCGTCGCCGAAGGACTGGATCGCGATCCAGACGGTGAACGCGTAGAAGAGGCCGAGGAAACCGACGGCGATGTACGTGGCGCGCGGCACCGTGCGGTCCGGGTCGCGGGCCTCGCGGCGGTAGATGACGGTCGACTCGAAGCCGGTGAACGCGGCGAACGCGAAGGCGAGTACGGCCGCCGTGCCGGGGACGAGCACGTTGTCCGGGGCGAACGACGCCGCCGACAGGCCGTGGGCGCCGCCCTTGAGCAGGACTCCGCCGGCCAGGAGTACGAGGATGCCGGTCTCGGCGACGAGCAGCACGCCGAGGACCTTGGCGCCGAAGTCGATGGAGCGGTAGCCGCCGGACCAGATCAGGGCCAGGCCGGCGAGGGAGACCGGCAGCCAGGGGATGTCGGCGCCGAACAGGGCGTGCACGGTGTCCTGGGCGGCGGTGCCGAGGAGGCCGTAGACGCCGATCTCCATGCCGTTGTAGCCGACCATCGCGAGGAGCGCGGCGCCCACGCCGGCGGGCCGGCCGAGGCCCTGGGTGATGTACGCGTAGAAGGCGCCGCCGCCCGTCACATGGCGGCTCATGGCGGTGAAGCCGATGGCGAGGACGGCGAGGGTGAGCCCGGCGAGGAGGTATCCGGCGGGGGCGCCGATGCCGCCGAGGGCGATGGCGATGGGGGCGACGCCGGCCATGACGGTGAGCGGGGCGGCGGCGGAGACGACGAAGAAGGAGATGTCGGCGGTGCCGAGGGTGCCGGTGCGCAGGCCCGGTGGCGGGCTCGTCGTGGTCGTCTTCGGGGAGGTCACGGACATGCGGGGAGAGGCCCTTCTGGCGGCAGGCAGGGGCAGCACGTTCATCAACACGTTCATCAACGAGGACGTAAACCTAAAGGCTTTCGGTTTCCGCAATGTAACCTCCCGTTGGGGATACGGGAAGACCTGTTTTGCGGATCGGATGGGGAGCACAGCGGATGGGACGGCCGAGCAAGCCACTCCTTGACCGGGAGCGCATCGCCACGACGGCGCTCGAACTCGTCGACGAGAAAGGCGAGTTCAGCGTTCCGGGGATCGCCCGGCGGCTCGGCGTGCAGACCGGTTCGGTCTACCACCACGTGGACGGGCGGGACGGCATCGTGGAGCTGCTGCGCGAGCGGGTGGCGGCGGCGATCGACCCGGAGCCGCTGCGTTCGGGGCTGCCGTGGGACGAGGCGATGGCCGCGTGGGGCCGTTCCTACCGCGCCGCGTTCGGCGCGCACCCCCGGGCGATCCCGCTGCTGACCACGAACCCGGTGCGGGCGCCCCGGGTCCTGGAGCAGTACGAACTGGCGGTGGCGCTGCTCCTCGACGCGGGGTTCGCGCTGCCGGACGTGATGCCGCTGATCATCGGGCTGGAGAACGTGGTCCTCGGCTCGGCCCTCGACATGGCGGCCCCGGAGGCCATGTGGGAGCTGACGGACGAGGCGTCGACCCCCCTCCTGGAGCAGGCCCTGGCGGCAGCCCCGGACGACCGCTCCGACGCGGCCTTCGACCTGGCCCTGACCGCCTTCATCACCCACTGCCGGCGCCTGCTGGAGGCGTGAGCCGGCAGGGGCGCGGGGAACTGCGCGCCCAGCCACGAACAACGCGCAGCCGCCGATGAGACATCAACCAGGCAGACGAAAGAGCGCACCGCCGAACCGCCGGAGGCCTACGCCCCGTAGAAGTGCTCCTCCATCACGGCCCGCGCCCGCCGCGTCGTCCGCCGGTAGTCGTCCAGCATGTCCCCGACGTGCCCGGGGTCGTACCCCAAGTACCGCCCCACGGCCCCGAGTTCCCGCCCGTCGGAGGGGAACGTGTCGCCCGCGCGGCCGCGCACCAGCATCACCGCGTTGCGCACCCGGGTGGCCAGGACCCACGCCTCGTCGAGGATCGCCGCGTCCTCGGTCGGCAGCAGACCGGCGGCGCTGGCCGCGGCCAGCGCCTCGCGGGTGCGGGTGGTGCGCAGGCCCGGTTCCGCCCAGCCGTGCCGGAGCTGGAGCAACTGGACCGTCCACTCGACGTCGGAGAGTCCGCCGCGGCCCAGTTTGGTGTGCAGCGTCGGGTCGGCGCCGCGCGGCAGCCGCTCCGACTCCATCCGGGCCTTGAGCCGGCGGATCTCGCGCACGGCGTCGTCGCCGAGTCCTTCGGCCGGATAGCGCAGCGGGTCCACCAGATCGATGAAGGCCGCGCCCAACTGGGCGTCGCCCGCGACGGGCTGGGCCCGCAGCAGGGCCTGCGACTCCCAGACCAGGGACCAGCGGCGGTAGTACGCCTCGTAGGACTTGAGGGTGCGCACGAGCGGGCCCGACTTGCCCTCGGGGCGCAGGTCCGCGTCGATCAGCAGCGGCGGGTCGGCGCTCGGCAGCGCGAGCAGGCGGCGCATCTCGGCGACCACCTTGTTCGCCGCCTGGGCCGCCTCGTGGTCGTCGGCGCCCTCGCGCGGCTCGTGCACGAACAGCACGTCGGCGTCGGATCCGTAGCCGAGCTCGTGGCCGCCGAAGCGTCCCATGGCGATCACCGTGAACCGGGTGGGGAGCGTGTCGCCCCAGCCCTCCCGCACGACCGCCCGGAGCGTGCCGGCGAGCGTGGCCGCGTTCAGGTCCGAGACCGCCGAGCCGACCCGGTCCACGAGCGCGCCCTGGTCGGCGACCGCGGGGCTGTCCTCGGTGCCGTACGAGGCGATGATGTCGGCCGCCGTGGTGCGGAACAGCTCGCGGCGGCGCACCCCGCGGGCCGCGCCCACCGCCTGTTCGGCGTCGTCGGCCCGGCCGACCGCGGCGAGCACCTCCTGCTCCAGCTGGGCGTGCTCGCGCGGGTCCAGGCCGTGCGGGTCGCCGAGCAGCGCGACCGCTTCGGGCGCGCGCATCAGCAGGTCGGGGGCGAGCCGGCCCGCGGACAGGACGCGGGCCAGGTTCTCCGCGGCGGCGCCCTCGTCGCGCAGCAGCCGCAGGTACCAGGGCGTCTTCCCCAGCGCGTCGGAGACCTTGCGGAAGCCGAGGAGGCCCGCGTCCGGGTCCGCGGAGTCCGCGAACCAGCCGAGCAGCACCGGGAGCAGGGTCCGCTGGATGGCCGCCTTGCGGGTGACGCCCGAGGCGAGGGCCTCCAGGTGACGCAGGGCGGCGCTCGGGTCCGCGTAGCCGAGCGCGACGAGCCGCTCCCGCGCCGCCTCGGTGCTCAACCGGGTCTCGCCGGGGGCGAGTTGGGCGACGGCGTCGAGCAGCGGGCGGTAGAAGAGCTTCTCGTGCAGCCGGCGGACGACGGACGTGTGCCGCTTCCAGGCGCGGTTGAGGTCGGTGAGCGGTTCGGTGCGCATGCCCATCGAGCGGCCGATGCGGCGCAGGTCGGCGTCGTCCTCGGGCACCAGGTGCGTGCGCCTGAGCCGGTACAGCTGGATGCGGTGCTCCATCGTGCGCAGGAAGCGGTACGCGTCGTCGAGCTGCACGGCGTCGACGCGGCCCACGTAGCCGCCGTCGGCGAGGGCGGCCAGGGCGTCCAGGGTCGTACCGCTGCGCAGCGAGGCGTCGGCCCGCCCGTGCACCAACTGCAGGAGCTGGACGGCGAATTCGACGTCGCGCAGGCCGCCGGGGCCGAGCTTCAGCTCGCGCTCGACCTCGCCCGCCGGGATGTTGGCGACGACGCGCTTGCGCATCTTCTGCACGTCGGGCACGAAGTTCTCGCGCTCGGCGACCTGCCACACCATCGGGGAGACGGCCTCCAGGTAGGCCTCGCCGAGCTCGGGGTCGCCCGCGACGGGGCGGGCCTTGAGCAGCGCCTGGAACTCCCAGGTCTTGGCCCAGCGCTGGTAGTACGCGAGATGGGAGGAGAGGGTGCGCACCAGCGGGCCGTTGCGCCCCTCCGGGCGCAGGTTCGCGTCGACCGGCCAGATCGTGCCCTCGACCGTCGTCTCGGAGCAGATCCGCATCATGTGGGAGGCGAGCCGGGTCGCGGCCTGGACCGCCTTGTCCTCGTCGGCGCCGTCGACGGCCTCGCCGACGAAGATGACGTCGACGTCGGACACGTAGTTCAGCTCGTGGCCGCCGCACTTGCCCATCGCGATCACCGCGAGCCGGCACTGCGCGGCGTCGGCGGGCGCGGCGGTGCGCGCGATGGCGAGGGCGGCGCGCAGGGTCGCGGTCGCCAGGTCGGCCAGTTCGGCGGCGGTCTGCGCGATGTCGGTGGTGCCGCACACGTCGCGCGCGGCGATGGACAGCAGGCAGCGCCGGTAGGAGACGCGCAGCGAGTCGGCCCCGGTGGCGTCGGCGAGGCCGCGCTCGAACTCCTCCACCCCGGGATGCAGATCGCTCGGCTCGTACGTGACGAGGGCCTGCCAGTCGGCGGGGTGCCGGGCGAGGTGGTCGGCGAGGGCCTCGGAGGCGCCGAGGACGCCGAGGAGGCGGTCGCGCAGCGGCTTCGCGGTGATGAGCGTGTCGAGCAGTTCGCGGCGGCCCGCGTCACCGGCCGCCCGCTCCTGCGCCTCGACCAGCCGGACCAGGCCGAGCAGGGCCAGATCGGGGTCGGCGGTGGCGCCGAGCGCGTCCAGGAGCAGCGGGTCGGAGCGCACCGAGGACAGCACGGGTACGTCCAGCAGCCGTTCGGCGCCGGACGGATCGGTGAACCCGTGCCGCAGCAGCCGCGTGAACGTACTGCTCCTGCGCCCTTGCGGCACCGACATCCCGGCCTCCTGTTCGATCACACGCTGGTCCTGAGCCTACTGCGGTCCGTGCGGCACCGATGAGTGGTGAACGCGTGCGGAGTCCTCCCTCCGGCGGGAGGATCTGTGAAGGCCCGCCGGGTACTGCCGGGCACTACTGGAAGGACAGGCCATGGAGTGGACGCTCGAGGTGGTCGTCGTCCCCGTCTCCGACGTGGACCGCGCCAAGGATTTCTACGCGGACAAGGTGGGTTTCAAGGTCGACCTGGACAGCCAGGTCGCGCCCGGCATCCGCATCGTGCAGCTGACGCCGCCCGGCTCGCGCTGCTCGATCGCGCTGACCGAGGGCATGCCGGGCGCGCCGGGGCAGCAGCCGATGCGGCCCGGCTCGCTCACCGGTCTGCAGGTGTGCGTCACGGACATCGCGGCGGCGCGCGAGGAGCTGGCGGGGCGCGGTGTGGACGTGAGCCCGGTGCGGCACGCGGGGCCCGAGGGCTGGGCGGACGGCCCCGGCGAGCAGTGGAACTCGTTCATGTTCTTCACGGACCCGGACGGCAACGGGTGGACGGTGCAGGAGGCGCCGTCACCGCTGTCCGAGCGCTGACCTGCCGCGGCTCCCCAGGGGTTCACCCACGGTTCACCCATCGGGGTCGGATTGCGTGACACAGGGGCATCTTGGCGTGTGCATGCTCTGCCTGCACCGTCAGGACGCCCCTTTCCCCTCCCCCACCTCGGAGGTCTCACGTGCCCGGCAGAACACTCCTCAGGCGCGCCCGTGGCAAGGCGCTCGCCTCGGCCCTCGCCCTGGCGGCGGCCGCCACCGGCAGCTGGCTCGCCCTCACCGGCACCTCCCCCGCGCAGGCCGCCGCCGGCCTGCCCACTCCCGACCACACGATCGTCGTGGTCTTCGAGAACCACGCGTACAGCCAGGTCATCGGCTCCTCCAGCGCGCCGTACATCAACAGCCTCAAGTCCGGCGGCGCCAACCTCAGCGCCTCGTACGCCGAGACGCACCCCAGCCAGCCCAACTACTTCGCGCTGTTCTCCGGCTCCACGCAGGGCGTCACGGACGACAGCTGCTACACGCCCGGCTTCTCCTCGGCGCCCAATCTCGCCTCGGAGCTGATCGCCGCCGGAAAGACGTGGGGCAGCTACAACGAGACGCTGCCGAGCCAAGGTTCGACGGCCTGCTCCTCCGGTGACTACGCGCGCAAGCACAACCCGTGGTTCGGCTTCAGCAACGTACCGACGTCCTCGGCGAAGACCTTCGCCCAGTTCCCCTCGGACTACTCGACGCTGCCGCAGGTCTCCTTCGTCGTCCCGAACCTGTGCAGCGACATGCACGACTGCTCGGTGTCCACGGGCGACACCTGGCTGAAGAACAAGCTGGGCGCGTACGCGACCTGGGCGAAGACCCACAACAGCCTGCTGGTCGTCACCTTCGACGAGGACAACCGGCTCAGCGGCAACAAGATCCCCACGGTCCTCTACGGCCAGCAGGTCACGCCCGGCTCGTCGTCCTCGACCACCTACAACCACTACGACCTGCTGCGCACCCTCGAGGACATGCACGGTCTGCCGCACGCGGGCAACGCCGCTTCGGCCAAGGACATCACCGGCGTCTGGACCTCGTGACATGTACGTAGCGGACAGCCGCGCCACCCCCTCGGCGCCGACGTCCGCGGAGCCCGCCGCCCGGTCCTTCACCGGGCGGCGGCGCGCCGTGGGCTCCACCGTGCTCGCACTCGGCACGGTCAGCCTGATCACCGATGTGTCCTCGGAGATGGTCACGGCGGTCCTGCCGCTCTACCTGGTCGCCGGGCTCGGCCTCAGCCCGCTCGGCTTCGGCCTCCTGGACGGCGTCTACAACGGGTTCTCGGCCCTGGTCCGCCTGGTGGGCGGGCGTTTCGCGGACAGCGGCGGCGGCCGGCACAAGACGGTCGCGGTGCTCGGCTACGGCCTCTCGGCACTGTGCAAGCCGCTGCTCCTGGTGGCGGGTTCGCTGCCCCTCATCGGCGCGGTGCTCGCCGCGGACCGCACCGGCAAGGGGCTGCGCACGGCGCCGCGCGACGCCCTGATCTCCCTGTCGAGCGAACCGGCGGCGCGCGGCCGGGCGTTCGGCGTGCACCGGGCGATGGACACGGCGGGCGCGCTGCTGGGTCCCTTGGTGGCGTTCGTGATCCTGCGCCGGACGGTGGACGGGTACGACGCGGTGTTCACGGTGAGTTTCTGCGTGGCCGTGCTGGGGGTCGTGGTGCTGGTGCTGTTCGTGCCCGGGACACGGCGCTCGGCCCCGGACCCCGCTCCTCGGTCTCCGAAGGGGCTTGAGCGGGCTCAGCTGATCCGGCCCACGATCTGTGCCGCGCTCCTCGGCCTCGCCACCGTCAGCGACGCCTTCGTCTATCTCGTGCTGCAACGCCAACTGGGCGTCCCGGAGCGGTGGTTCGCGCTCCTCCCTCTGGGCACCGCGGCCGCCTTCCTGCTCCTCGCGGCGCCGCTCGGCCGGCTCTCCGACCGGGTCGGGGCCTGGCCGGTCTTCCTCGGCGGGCACCTCGCCCTGCTCACGGTGTACGCGCTCCTGCTCACCCACGCGCACAGCCCGGCGCTGCCCTGCGTCGTCCTGCTGCTCCACGGCACGTTCTACGCGGCGACGGACGGCGTCCTGATGGCGGCGGCCTCCGCCGGCCTCCCCGAGGACCGGCGCTCCTCGGGCCTCGCCGTCGTGCAGACAGGGCAGGCCGTGGCCCGGTTCGGCTGCTCCCTGGGGTTCGGCGCGGCGTGGACGGCGTGGGGCGACCGCACGGCGCTCGCGGGGGCCGCGGTCCTGCTCGCCGTCTGCGCCGCGGTGGCGTACGTCCTCCGCCCCCTCCCCCACACGAAAGCGACCGCATGACGACGACCGGCATGACGACCCGCGGCAGGCTCACGGTCCTGGTCGCGGCGGTGCTCGCCCTGGCCGCGGTGGCCACGGCCGCGGTGCTGCACGCCTCGGCCCGCGCCGACCGCAGGAACGAGGCCCGTCCGGGCGGGCCGGCCCTCACCGCGGGCACGGTCCGGCTGGACGGCGGCCCGCCCCGCCTGGTGTTCCGCAACATGGCCTGGGGCCCGCACCGCGACGAGCTGACGACGGCCCCGGCGGCGCACCCGGGCGGCCCGCGCACCGCCACCGCGACGCACCTCAAGTGCCTGCGCTTCTCTGCAAGTTCGGGCACCGGGATCTGTCTCCAAGCGGTTCACGGCACCCTCGCCGACACCTACCGGGCCACCGTCCTGGACGCCCGCCTGCGCCAGAAGGCGCACTATCCGGTGCCGGGCGTCCCGTCCCGCGCCCGGGTGTCGCCGAGCGGGCGGTACGCGGCGTGGACGGCGTTCGTCGGCGGCGACAGTTACGCGGGCACGAACTTCTCCACGCGCGCGGCGATCCTGGACACGGCCACCGGCCGGCTGACCCCGTCCCTGGAGGCGTACCGGATCGTCAAGGACGGCCACCCCTACCGGGCGGCCGACGCGAACTTCTGGGGCGTCACGTTCGCCGCCGACGACCGCCACTTCTACGCGACGCTCGCCACGCACGGCAGCACGTACCTGGTCCGCGGCGATCTGCGGGCCCGCACGGTCACGACCCTCCACCGCAACGTCGAGTGCCCGTCGCTGTCCCCCGACGGCACCCGGATCGCGTACAAGAAGCGGGTGCCCGGCCTGCCCGCGGACGCGCCCTGGCGGCTGTACGTACTGGACCTGGCCACGCTGCGGGAGACACCCCTGGCCGAGACCCGCAGCGTCGACGATCAGGCGGTGTGGAGCGACGCCCGCCATGTGACGTACGCGCTGCCGGGCGACTACGGCGCCGACCTGTACACGGTTCCGGCGGACGGCACAGGAACCGCGCGGCGCCTCATGACGGCGGCGGTCTCCCCCGCCTACCTTTGAGCGATGGACATGACCCTGGAAGTGATCCCGCTGCCGGTCTCGGACATCGACCGGGCCAAGGCCTTCTACGTCGACAAGGTCGGCTTCCGCTGCGACGTGGACCGGGAGGTGATGCCGGGCGCCCGCATCGTCCAGCTCACCCCGCCGGGCTCGGGCTGCTCGATCGTGCTCGCCGCGGGCGTCCCCATCCGGACGGGTACGCCCACCCCCGGTACGTACCACGGCCTCCAGCTCGTGGTCAGCGACATCAAGGCCGCCCGCGACGAACTGACGGAACGCGGCCTCGACGTGTCCGAGCCGGTGCAGTTCGGGGCGGACGACGGCGGCACGTTCATGTACTTCACGGACCCGGACGGCAACGGGTGGGCGATCCAGGAGTACCGGAAGCGGGCGACTGTGCCGTTGCGGGACGCGATCACCCCCTGACGCGGTTCATTTCCCGGTACAACCATCCTCGGGTGCCGGGGGTCTCGTATCCGGCCCGGCTTCCGTGCCGGGTGCAGACCCCCGATCGCAGAGAACAGAGGAAGCACCCGTTGATGCACGTACGACACCTGCTGCGCGCGACGACCGTGTCAGTGGCCCTCACGGCGACACTGCTCACCGCGGGAGGAACCGGCTCCGCCGCGACGTCCTCGTGGGAACTGTCCCTTTCAGGTGACAGCGCGGCGGAGTCCCTGATGTCGGTCTCGGCGGCCGACGCGGACCACGCCTGGGCGGTCGGCAGGAAAGCCATGCACGGCGTCATCATGCGCTGGGACGGCGGGAGCTGGAGCGCGGACACCGCTCCCGGGCTGCCCGACGTGTGGCAGTGGTCGGCGGTGAGCGCCGTCTCCGCCGATGACGTGTGGGCGTACGGATCGGACGAGGACAGCCAGACCCTCGTCCACTACGACGGCGAGCGCTGGAGCACCGTCCCCACGGTGGGCGCCCTGGACAGGTCCTGGCCCGAGGTTCCGCTCGACGCCGTCCCCGGGCGCCTGTTCAAGGGCGGCGACGCCCTGTACACCTACGCCGACGGCAGCTGGCAGACGTTCGCGCTGCCGCCGCTCGTCGACATCAGGGACATCGACGCCGTCTCGGCGGACGACGCCTACGCGACCGGCATGCAGTACCCGGTGAACGGCGGTCACCCCGTCGTCTACCACTGGGACGGCACCACCTGGACCCTGCTGCCGCAGCCTCCCATGAGGACGGGCACCGACGCCGCCGAGATCGTCGCGACCGCGGACGGCAGTGTGTACGTGGGCGGATGGGCCGAGGCCGAGAACGCCGGCGCGCCCGTCCCCGGCATCGTGCGCTGGGACGGAACCGACTGGCAGGACGTCACCGGCTCGCTCGGCGAGCTGTACCTCGAATCCATCGCCTCGGACGGCGCCGGGGGGCTGTGGGCCACCGGGTCGGACAAGAGCAACGGGGTGCGGTCCGAGCCCTTCGTCTGGCACTACGACGGAACGGCCTGGACCAAGCAGGCAGCGGCACTGGCGCCCGACGCCGAGCCCCGGTGGCCGTCGTACTGGCTCCACGACCTGGCGCCGGCCGGTGACTCCGGGACCTTCTGGGCCGTCGGTGACTACGACACCCCGATGGACGGGCAGGGCGACACGGAGATCCACGGCCTGATCGAACGTTCCACGACGACGGGCAACTGACGCCGGACCGCGGAACGCCGCTGGGGCCGACGGTCCATGACCGTCGGCCCCAGCGGCTGAATCTCCCCGAAAGACGTGCGAGCCGCGCCTACAGCACCGGAAGGTTCTTCCGCAGCTCGAACGCCGTGACCTCCGAGCGGTACTCCTCCCACTCCTGCTTCTTGTTGCGCAGGAAGAAGTCGTACACGTGCTCCCCGAGCGTCTCCGCGACCAGTTCCGAGCGCTCCATCAGGGCGATCGCCTCGCCGAGGTTCTGCGGGAGGGGCTCGATGCCCATCGCGCGGCGTTCGGCGTCGGAGAGGGCCCAGACGTCGTCGTCGGCGCCGGGCGGGAGTTCGTAGCCCTCCTCGATGCCCTTGAGGCCGGCGGCCAGGAGGACGGCGTAGGTGAGGTACGGGTTGGCGCCGGAGTCGATCGAGCGGACCTCGACGCGGGCCGAGCCCGTCTTGCCGGGCTTGTACATGGGCACGCGGATGAGCGCCGAGCGGTTGTTGTGGCCCCAGCAGATGTAGGACGGGGCCTCGCCGCCGGCGCCCGCGGTGCGGCCGCCGCCGCCCCAGATGCGCTTGTAGGAGTTGACCCACTGGTTGGTGACCGCGGAGATCTCGGCGGCGTGCTTCAGCAGGCCCGCGATGAAGGAGCGGCCGACCTTGGAGAGCTGGTACTCGGCGCCCGACTCGTAGAACGCGTTCCGGTCGCCCTCGAAGAGCGAGAGGTGCGTGTGCATGCCCGAGCCGGGGTGGTCGGAGAACGGCTTCGGCATGAAGGTGGCCTGGACGCCCTGCTCCAGCGCGACCTGCTTCATGACCAGGCGGAACGTCATGATGTTGTCGGCGGTGGAGAGCGCGTCGGCGTAGCGCAGGTCGATCTCCTGCTGGCCGGGGGCGCCCTCGTGGTGGCTGAACTCGACCGAGATGCCCATGGATTCGAGCATGGTGATCGCCTGGCGGCGGAAGTCCATGCCGACGTTCTGCGGGGTGTGGTCGAAGTAGCCGGAGTTGTCGGCCGGGGTCGGGCGGGTGCCGTCGAGCGGCTTGTCCTTGAGGAGGAAGAACTCGATCTCGGGGTGGGTGTAGAAGGTGAAGCCGAGGTCGGAGGTCTTGGCGAGGGCGCGCTTGAGGACGTAGCGCGGGTCGGCGAAGGACGGGGAGCCGTCGGGCATGAGGATGTCGCAGAACATGCGCGCGGTGCCGGGGGCCTCGGCGCGCCACGGCAGGACCTGGAACGTGCCCGGGTCCGGCTTGGCGATCATGTCGGACTCGTAGACCCGGGCGAAGCCCTCGATGGCCGAGCCGTCGAAGCCGATGCCCTCGTCAAAGGCCTGTTCCAGCTCTGCGGGGGCCACGGCCACCGACTTGAGGAAGCCCAGCACATCCGTGAACCACAGGCGTACGAACCGGATGTCGCGCTCCTCGAGAGTCCGGAGCACGAATTCCTGCTGCTTGTCCATCTTCCGCTTCCACCCATCCTTGCTGGTCAGGCCGCCTGCTCCCATGCCATCGAAAGGCCTGGTCACATCCCACCACACGCCCGTTTCGTGCGCGTTGCCGACCTTGATCATCCTTGATCGGCCGGTGTCGAGTTCATAGTGCCTGTTGAACCCCCTCCGCCCATAGTGCCTGCCGTTCCGGAGACCGACGACACCACCTCCCGCGCCCCCGTTTTCCCCACTACGATCAGCGGGCCCGCCCGTCTCATCCTTTTCTCAGAAGGACACTCCATGGGTTCCGCCAAGAACACGTCCGCCGCGCCGTCCCGCAAGGACCGCATAGAGGAGATGCGCCGCGTCGAGCGTGCCCGTCAGCGCCGCGGCCGGATCGCGATCATCACGGTGAGCACGGTCGTCGTGGCGGCTCTCATAGGAGTGGGCGCCTGGGCCGTCACCAAGAGCGGTGACGACGGCGCCTCCGACCAGGCCGACGCGAAGTCCGGCGCCGGCCACTTCTCGTACGACAAGAACGGTGTCGGCACCTGGAGCGGGAAGCTCACCCGCAACCACGTCACCAAGAAGGTCGCCTACCCGATGACCCCGCCGGTCGGCGGCGACCACAACCCGGTGTGGATGAACTGCAACGGTGACGTCTACGGCAAGGCCGTCCCGGACGAGAACGCCGTGCACGCCCTGGAGCACGGCTCCGTCTGGGTGACGTACAACGACAAGGCCGCCGACGCGGACGTGAAGGCGCTCGCCGCCAAGGTGAAGCGGACGCCGTACTCGCTCATGAGCCCGGTGCAGAACCAGAAGGATCCGATCATGCTCAGCGCCTGGGGCCACCAGCGCACGGTCAAGAGCGCGTCGGACCCGGCGGTGGCGTCCTTCTTCGACACGTTCGTGCAGGGCAAGCAGACGCCTGAGCCGGGCGCGTCCTGCACCGGCGGCCTCGCCCAGTGAGGCGTCGGACCGGATGGCTCGTCTCCGTGGCCGCGGCGGTCGCCGTGGCCACGGGCGCGGTCACGTACGCCGTCGCCGACGGGGACGGCGGCCCCGCCGACCTGAAGGTGCCGGCGGCCGAGTCCGCGGACGCCGGGTTCGCCCGCGACATGGCGGTGCACCACCAGCAGGCCGTCGAGATGTCGTACATCGTGCGCGACCGCACGAAGGACGAGGAGGTGCGCCGCCTCGCGTACGACATCGCGCAGACCCAGGCCAACCAGCGCGGGATGCTGCTCGGCTGGCTCGACCTGTGGGAACTGCCGAAGGTGTCGCAGAAACCGCCGATGGCCTGGATGGGGATGGCCGACGCGCCGGCCGGCGAGGACGGTGCGCTGATGCCGGGCATGGCGACCAACACGCAGCTCGACCAGTTGCGCAAGGCCGGTGGCCGGCAGGCCGAGGTCCTGTACCTGCGGCTGATGATCGCCCACCACAAGGGCGGCGTGCACATGGCCGAGGGGTGCGTGCGGCGGTGCGTGGTCGGGGCCGAGCGGCGCCTGGCGCGCGGCATGGTGGCCTCCCAGCAGTCCGAGATCGACCTGATGACGGGGATGTTGAAGGACCGGGGCGCCCGGCCGTAGCCGTTCCGGGATCGACCGTAGTTCCCAAATCGGTTGATCCCGAACGGACTTGAGCCGACTTGACGCCTTCTTGATCGATCCATTCCCCCCGCGTGAACGGTTCCTGGCGAGAGTGGGGCCCTCTGGGTGTGCATTACACCTGCACCTCACCCAGGGGTTCCATGAGACCAGGGGGTTCTATGAGATCCATCCGCGGCACACGCCGCACCCGGGCCGGCCTGAGCCTGGCAGCGACACTGCCGCTGCTCGCCGGCGCCCTCGCCCTCGCCGCGCCGGCCGCCCAGGCCGACACGGGCCGCGCCACCCTCTCCGGCACGAAGCCGCTGTGGGCCACCGGTACGGCCGACAAGGGCGCCACGGCGAACGGCAACCAGGTCGACGCCCGTGTCTACCTCGCCGGCCGGGACGCCAAGGGGCTGGCCGCGTACGCGAAGGCCGTGTCCGACCCGTCGTCGGCCTCGTACGGGAAGTACCTGAGCGCCAAGGAGGCGCAGGCCCGGTTCGGCGCCACGAAGGCGCAGATATCCGAGGTCACGGCCTGGCTGAAGTCCGCGGGCCTGACCGTGACCGGCACCAGCACGCACTACATATCCGTGTCGGGTGACGTGGCGGCCGCCGAGAAGGCGTTCGGCACGCAGCTGCACAACTACACCAAGGGCAAGCACACCTACCGCGCGCCCTCCGGCGCGGCGTCCGTGCCCGCCTCGCTCGACGGCGCCGTACTGACCGTCACCGGTCTGGACAGCGCGCCGCACAAGGCCGACCACCAGGACGAACTGCCGCCTCCGGACGCGGTGTTCCGCAACGCCGGGCCGTTCTCCTCGTACTACGGCTCGAACACCGCCAAGAGCCTGCCCTCCGTGGACGGCAAGAAGATCCCGTACGCCGTCAAGGGCTACACCGGCAAGCAGCTGCGGGCCGCGTACGGTGCGGGCAAGGCCACCGGCAAGGGCGTGCGGGTCGCGATCACCGACGCGTACGCCTCGCCGACCATCGCACAGGACGCCGAGAAGTACGCGGCCAAGCACGGTGACGCGGCGTACGGCGACGGGCAGTTGAACCAGATCCTGCCGAAGACGTACACGAAGACCGAGGAGTGCGGCGCGGCCGGCTGGTACGGCGAGGAGACCCTCGACGTCGAGGCCGTGCACGCGGTGGCGCCGAAGGCGAACATCACCTACGTCGGCGCGTCCTCCTGCTACGACGACGACCTGCTCGACTCGCTCGGCAAGATCGTCGACAAGCACCTGGCCGACATCGTCTCCAACTCGTGGGGCGACATCGAGGCCAACCAGACGCCGCAGCTCGCCGCCGCGTACGACCAGGTCTTCCAGCTGGGCGCGATCGAGGGCATCGGCTTCTACTTCTCGTCCGGCGACAACGGCGACAACGTCGCCTCCACCGGTACGAAGCAGGTCGACACGCCGGCGAACTCGGCGTGGGTCACCGCGGTCGGCGGTACCTCGCTGAACGTCGGCAAGGGCGACACGTACCAGTGGGAGACCGGCTGGGGCACGGACAAGGCCAACCTGTCGGCGGACGGCAAGAGCTGGACCGACTTCCCGGGCGCGTACACCTCCGGCGCGGGCGGCGGCACCAGCAGGACGGTCCCGCAGCCCTTCTACCAGAAGGGTGTCGTCCCGAACGCGCTGGCCAGGGCCAACGGCGGCCGCAACCGCGTCGTGCCGGACATCTCGGCGATCGCCGACCCCAACACCGGTTTCCTGGTGGGCCAGACGCAGACCCTGCCCGACGGCTCGCTCGGCTACGACGAGTACCGCATCGGCGGTACGTCGCTGGCGGCGCCGGTGATCGCGGGCGTGCAGGCGCTGGCGCAGCAGGAGCGGGGCGGCCGGGCGATCGGTTTCGCCAACCCGGCGATCTACGACCGGTACGGGTCGAAGGCCTACCACGACGTGACGGACCACCCGGTCAAGGGTGACCTCGCCGTGGCGCGGGTCGACTTCGCGAACGGCTTCGACGCGTCGGAGGGCCTGCTCACCTCGGTGCGCAGCCTGGGCAAGGACGCGTCCTTGAAGGCGGTCCGGGGCTATGACGACGTGACGGGGGTCGGTTCGCCGGCGCCGGGTTACGTGTCGTCGTACTCCCGCCACTGATCCCCTCCGGGGTGCGACTGGCGCCCGTCCCGCCGGGGTTGATCCGGCGGGACGGGCGCCTTTGCGCGTACCGGGTGGCTGTCCGGTCGGCGGGCGCGGGTGCGTGGTGGCTTCTCGCGCAGTTCCCCGCACCCCTGAGATGCGCACTTCGTGCGGCATCTCAGCGATGAGGCAGCAGCGAAGCTGCATGCCTCAGGGGCGCGGGGCTGTGTCGATCAGCGGCTCCGCCGCGGGGCGCGACCAGCCACGACGAAACCGGTGGCCGCCACCCGCACGGGACCCCGCAGACGAGCGGGCGCCCCCGTTCAAGCGACCCGCACCATGTCCCCCCGCCCGGTCCGGCCCCGCAGCTCCGAGCCGCGGACCAGCCGCTCGACCTCCTCCACCGCGTACAGACCGAGCCGCCGCACCTCACTCCCCTGCGCCCCGGCGATGTGCGGAGTCACCAGCACATTCGGCAACGACAACAGCGGATGCCCCGCGGGCAACGGCTCCGGGTGCGTGACATCGAGGTACGCCGAGAGCCGCCCGGACCCGCACTCAGCGGCCAGCGCCTCCGTGTCGAGCAACGCCCCCCGCGCCGTATTGACGACCACACCACCGTCCGGGATCAGCGCGAGCATCTCCGCGCTCAACAGGCCCTGCGTCGCGGGCAGTTGAGGCGCGTGCACACTGACGATCCCGCTGCGCCGGCACAGCTCGGCGAGCCCGACCCGCTCCACCCCCATCAGCGCGGCCTCGGCCCCGTCGACGTACGGGTCGCACAGCAGGACCCGGTACCCCGCCTCGTCCGCACGCAGCGCCTCGATCACCCGGCGCCCGATGCGTGACGCCCCGATGATCCCGACGACCCGCGCGTCCGCGCCGACCCGCTCGGTGAACCCGGGCCAAGCCGACGCGTAGGTCCCGGCCGTGGCGAGCGCCCCCTTCGCCGCGAAGGTGATCGCGGCGAGGGTGAAGGCCACGACGGGCCCCGCGTTGGCGTCGGCGGCCGAGGAGACGAGCAGCCCGCGCTCCCACACGGCGTCGGTGACGATCGGGCGGACCGACCCGGCGGCGTGCACCACGGTCGTCAGCCGCGGCGCGGCCGCGAGGACCTGTCGGGTGAGCGGCGGGCAGTCCCACCCGGTGACCAGGATCTCCGTCGCGGCCAGCACCTCCATGGCGTCCGGTCCGTCGAGCGCCCCGGTCAGCGGCGGCGCCGCCAACCGGGTGCTGCGGCCGAGCCGGTCCCGCAGGTCGGGCGGGAAGACCCGCTCCACCACCTGGGCGCCCATGGCCAGGGCCGCGGTCGGTCGGTGTGCCGTCACTCGGTTCCACCCCTCGTTGCAGAAACTCTGTAACCGGTTACTCAAGTCCATCAGGAGGCTAGGCACTTGGGGTGTCAAGGGTCAAGACATCGCGATGCCAGAGGGGTTGACCGTTCGTAGTAACCGTTTTAGATTCCGGCACACCTTGTTCCCACGACGGAGGGGTTCCCGTGCCCACTGTGGCGAAGGAAAGGCCCGACACCGGGGCGATGGAACCCCCCGGCGAGCCGCAAATCGGGTCAACTGCCCGCACAATCAAACGCGATACGAAGTGGAAACGGTTTTACAGCAGTCGCGTGCTCCTGCTGCTCATGGTCCCCGGCCTCGTGTACTTCCTGGTCTTCCACTACGGCGCCTTCGTCGGCAACGTCGTGGCGTTCAAGGAGTACGACCCGTTCGCCGGGCTGTGGGGCAGTTCATGGGTCGGCTTCGGCAACTTCAGCCGGATGTTCGGCGACCCGGACTTCTGGCACGCGACGTGGAACACCCTCTACATCGCCGTGCTCCAGCTGGTGTTCTACTTCCCGGTGCCGCTGGCGATCGCGCTGCTGCTGCACAGCCTGACGTCCGATCTGCTGCGCCGCTTCGTGCAGTCCGTCGTCTACCTGCCGCACTTCCTGTCGTGGGTGATCGTCGTCGCCCTGTTCCAGCAGGTCCTGTCCGACACCGGCCTGTTGAACAGCTTCCTCGGCGACTCCGGTCTGCACACCGTCGACATCATCGGCAACCCGGACGCCTACCGCCCGCTGGTCGTCGCCGAGGTGATCTGGAAGGACGCCGGCTGGGGCACGATCATCTTCCTGGCCCCCCTGATGCAGGTCGACGAGCAGAGTTACGAAGCCGCCGCGATCGACGGGGCCGGGCCCTGGCGCCGGTTCTGGCACGTCACGCTGCCCTCGATCCGCCCGATCGTCGTGCTGCTGCTGATCATGCGGCTCGGCGACATCCTCTCCGTGGGCTTCGAGCAGATGCTGCTGCAGCGGCAGTCGGTGGGCCCGGAGGTCGGCGAGGTCCTCGACACCTTCGTCTTCTGGCAGGGCATCGTCGGCGGCGACATCGGCTACGCCACCGCAGCCGGGCTCTTCAAGGGCCTCATCGGCGCGGCACTCGTGTTCGTCGCCAACCGCATCGCGCACAAGCTCGGCGAGCAGGGGGTCTACAAGTGAGCACGTCCGCGGGAACTCCCGTCCGTCCCGCATGGATGGAGAAGCCGAAGCCCGTCACCAGGGCCGCCAAGGGCCTCGCCGTGATCGTGCTGCTGTGCCTGGTCCTCGTACCGTTCCTGGTGATCGTCTCCACGTCGCTCGCCTCGAACAAGGAGGTCGTCGCCAACGGCGGCTGGGTGCTGTGGCCGAGCGATCCGACGCTGCGCGCCTACGAGAACATCCTCAGCGGCGGCATCGTGACGAAGGCGCTCGGCGTGAGCGTCGGCATCACCGTCATCGGCACGCTGCTGTCGCTGGCCTGCACCGCGTTCCTGGCGTACGCGCTCAGCCGCCCCGGCGTCTACGGCGGCAAGCCGGTGCTGCTGCTCGTGCTGTTCACGTTCCTCTTCCCGCCCGGCATGATCCCCGCGTTCCTGCTGGTCAAGGGGCTCGGGATGCAGAACATGTACGCGGCGGTCATCGCCCCGTGCCTGATCAACGTCTTCAACCTGGTGGTGCTGCGCGGCTTCTTCCAGGGGATCCCGGAGGAGCTGTACGAGGCGGCGCGGCTGGACGGGGCCGGTGACTGGGCCACGTTCTGGCGGATCGCGCTGCCCCTGTCGAAGGCCGCGCTCGCCGTCGTCGGCCTGTTCTACGCGGTCAGCTACTGGAACTCGTGGTTCACCGCCTCGATCTACCTGGAGTCCGACCACTGGCCGCTCTCCCAGGTGCTGCGCACGTACGTGATCGGGGGCGCGCAGATCGCGGACACGGGCCTGAGCGAGGCCGGCATGGTCTCGGCGCCGCAGACGACACAGATGGCCGTCCTGGTGATCGCCGTCGTGCCGATCCTCCTCGTCTACCCCTTCCTGCAGAAGTACTTCACCAAGGGCGTGCTCACCGGCGCCATCAAGAGCTGAGCCCGCGCAGCCGTCTCCCCCGTCTTCAACTTCCTTGAGCCGAAGGGTCCTTCCACCATGTCCGCTTCCTCCCTGTCGCGCCGCACCCTGCTGCGCTCCATCGCCGTCGGCGGCGCCGCGGTCGCCGTGCCGTCCCTGCTCACCGGGTGCTCGACCGAGAGCGGTGGGGGCGCCTCCGTCGGCAACAAGGGCACGAAGGCGGCGCCCTGGCCGACGTACGCCGCGGCCGGCGGCCCGGCCCCCGATCTCGCGCCGACCGCCGAGGGGGTCCAGGCCGGCTTCCTCACGTACCCGGAGAAGCTGGTGAAGGCCGTCGCCGAGAAGCCCGGCACCGGCAAGGAGAAGGTCCGGATCATCTCCATCACGTACGGCACACCGCCCAAGCCGGCCTCGCAGAACAAGTACTGGGCCGCCCTGAACGAGGCGCTCGGCGTCGAGGTCGAGTTCACGGTGGTGCCGGACGCCGACTTCCGCACCAAGATGGCCACGCTGATGGCCGGGGACGACCTGCCCGACATCATCGCGATCGGCGGCGGCTACACGCTGCCGCGCGAGGCCCAGTTCGTGAAGTCGCGGTGCGCCGACCTGACCGAGTACCTGTCGGGCGACGCCGCGAAGGACTATCCGCACCTCGCGGCCATCCCGACGTACGCCTGGGACGGGATGGGCCGGATCGCCGGGCGCATCTACGGTGTTCCGGTGGAGCGGCCCAAGCCGCAGGACACCCTGTTCCTCAACCAGGAGGCCTTCGCGAAGGCCGGCTTCGAGCAGGGCATGTCGGCCCAGGACTTCGCCACGGTGGCCAAGGCCGCCACGGGGCGCCGCAAGTGGGGTCTCGGTGCCTCCACCACCAGCTACTTCGGCTACAAGACGCACGCCATCTGGCACGGGACGCCGAACGAGTGGCGCATCAAGGGCGGCAAGGCCGAGTACTTCGCGGGCACCGACGAGTTCAAGACCGCCCTGGAGTACATGGCGAAGCTGCGCGCGGCAGGCGCCTACTACCCCGAGGCGACGTCCGTGTCGCAGGTCGATCTGAAGACGCAGTTCTACAACGGCACCGCCCTGTCGATGACCGACGGCTTCGGCGCGGCGATCTCCAACGCGCAGGGCATCAAGGACGCGTACACCCTGGACGTCGCGCAGCCCTACGTCGTGGGCGGCGCCCAGCAGTTCCAGCAGAGCCGCGGCATGTTCGGCTACACGGCCCTGAAGAAGGCCTCCAAGGACCGCGTCAAGCTGATGCTGCGCATCCTGGACTGGCTGGCCTCGCCGTTCGGCTCAAGGGAGTTCGAGCTGCTGCACTACGGCGTCGAGGGCACGCACTTCAAGCGCGACAAGGAGAACAACCCGATCGCGACGGAGCTGGGTCTGGTCGAGTCGGCGACCAACCTTCCCCTGACCAAGGTCGCGGACGCCCCGCAGCCGCTGTACTACCCGGGCTACGCGGACCTCACCAAGCGGGTGCACGCCTGGCAGCAGAAGATCGTGCCGATGATGGTGCCCAACGACCGGTGGGGTCTGCAGTCCGACACGTTCAACCGGCAGGGTGCCACCCTCGACCAGATCATCAACGACGGTGTGACAGCGGTGGTGTCAGGCCGCAAGAAGGTCTCCGACTGGGACGGCATCTACAAGAAGTGGCTCGCCCAGGGCGGCCGGAAGGCCCTGGACGAGTTCGGTGAGGAGTACGAGGCGGCCCACTGACCCGGCTGACCTAGGCGAGGGCACACGCGATGATGGTGCGGGGCACGGGTCCCGCACCATCGGACTTGAGGGAGTCAGAGTGGGCGAGCGCAGCGAGGCGGGGGCACCCCCGGCCGGCGGCGGGCGGGCGACGATCCGCGACGTGGCGGCGCGCGCGGGGGTCTCCGTGGCGACGGTGTCGCGGGTCCTCGCGGGCAACTACCCGACGTCGGCCGCCTCGCGTGCGAAGGTGCTGCGCGCGGCGAAGGACCTCGACTACGTGGCCAACGCGCACGCCCGCGCGCTCGCGGGCGCGGGCCGCAAGACCATCGCCGTGCTGATGCTCGACGTGGTGAGCTCCTTCTACGCGGCCGTCGCGCAGGGCGTCGAGAAGGAGGCCGCCCAGCACGACCGGCTCACTCTCGTCGCGTCGACCGGCGCGGACCCGGCCCGGGAGCTGGCGCTGGTGCAGATGATGCGCGAGCAGGCCGCGGAGGCGGTCGTGCTGGTCGGCGGGGTCGTCGAGGACGCCGCGTACCGGGAGCGGATGGCCCAGTACGCGCAGTCGCTCGCGGCCGCCGGTTCCCGGCTGGTGCTGTGCGGCCGGCCCGCGCCCGCGCCGAACGTGCCCGCGGTCGTCGTGGAGTACGACAACGAGGCCGGCGCCCACGCGATCACCAGCCATCTGCTGGGCGCGGGCCACCGCAGGATCGCGCTGATCGGCTACCAGCCCGGCAACACGACGGGCGAGGACCGGGTCCGCGGCTATCTGCGGGCCCTGGAGGACCACGGTGTCCCCAGGTCGGACGCGCTGCTGCACGGGATCGGCTTCGGCCAGATCAACGGCGACGAGGCGATCCGCGACCTGCTCGACAAGTGCGACGGCAGACCCGATTTCACGGCCGTGTTCGCGGGCGACGACCGTGTGGCCGCCGCCGCGGTGAAGGCCCTCGGGGAGTACGGGCTGCGCGTCCCGGAGGACGTCTCGGTGGTCGGCTACAACGACGATCCGGTGGCCACCGACATGACCCCTGGCCTGACCACGGTGCACATCCCCGGTGAGGAACTGGGCCGCACCGCGGTCCGCCTCGCTCTCACCGGATCGGGCCGGACCGGTCAGCAGCGCCAGCTCCTGGGCACGCACATAGTGATCCGCGACAGCGTGCGCCGCCTCACTCCGTAGCGGCCGTGGGGCCGGCCGGGTCCCGGTGGTCGGGGTGGATCCAGCTCGGCTTGCGGTACTTGAGGAACGCGGCCGGGGCCGCGATGCCGAGCAGCAGCAGACCGCCGCCGACGATCAGCAGATAACGCCACAGCGGCCCGGTGTCGTACTGGTCCGGCGGCACGAACCCGATGACGAGCGCGAGCACCGAGGCCACGAAGCCGACGCCCGCGAAGACCGTGACGGCCGGCACGACGAAGCCGCGCGGCACGTCCGGCTGGGTGCGGCGCAGCCGGACGACGGCCAGGAACATCAACAAGTAGGCGACCAGGTAGATCTGGATGGTGATGACGGAGAACATCCAGTACTGGCTGGAGACGTTGTCGCTGAAGGCGTACAGGATGCCGATGAGGGTGGTCAGCACGCCCTGGGCGACCATCACGTTCTGCGGCACGCCGTGCTTGTTGAACTTCTGCAGGAACGGCGGCAGATAGCCCTCCTGGCGGGCGAGCAGCACGAGTCCCTTGGCGGGGCCCGAGAGCCAGGTCAGCATGCCGCCGAGCGCCGCGCACACCAGCATGATGCCGACGATCTTCGTCATCCAGCCCACGTGGAAGTGGTCGAAGAACGCCTGGAAGGCCTGCATCAGACCGGCGGTCAGGCTGAGCTCCTTGGACGGCATGACCCAGCTGATCGCGAGCGCCGGGAGGATGAAGATCAGCAGGACGAGGCCGGTGGCGAGGAAGACCGAGCGCGGGTACTCGCCGCGCGGGTTGCGGAGCGACGACACATGGACGCCGTTCATCTCCATGCCCGCGTAGGAGAGGAAGTTGTTGACGATGAGGACGAGGCTGGCGAGGCCGGTCCACGGGGGCAGCCAGTGGTCCGCGCTCATCGGGGCGGCCGACGGGTTGCCCTGTCCGAGGAAGACGATGCCGAGGACGACGAGCACGACGCCCGGGACGAGGGTGCCGATGACGAGCCCGAGCGAGGACAGTCCGGCGACGGTCTTCGTACCGCGCGAGCTGACCCACACCCCCGTCCAGTAGATGACGACGATGCAGATGGCCACGTACAGGCCGTTCTCGGCGAGGCTCGGGTGGATGACGTACGCGAACGTGGACGCCACATAGGCGAGCAGGCTCGGGTAGTAGGCGATGGTCATGGCGAACTGGCACCAGACGGCGACGAACCCGAGCGGTTTGCCGAGCGCCTCGCTGACCCAGCGGTAGATGCCGCCGGTCCAGCCGGAGGCCAGTTCGGCGCCGACGAGGGCGGTGGGCAGCAGGAAGACGACGGCCGGGAGCAGATAGAGGAAGATCGCGGCGAGGCCGTAGATCGCCATGGTGGGCGAGGGCCGCAGACTCGCCACGGAGGCGGTCGTCATCAGGCCGAGCGTCACCCAGGAGATGAACTGGCGCCGTGTGCCGTCGTCGCCGACCGCCTCGCCCCGCTCCGTTTTGTCCGTAGTCGTCATGCGCTCATGATCGGCGGAGGGTGCGACCCCCGCATGTCTTCCCATACCGGGTGGGGGTAGGGTGCGGCCCATGGCTACGACGAGGGGCGGCACGGGCCGGGGACAGCTGCTGCTGTTCGTGGCGCTGCTCCTGGGGATCGTGGGGATGCACACGCTGGGGCATCCGTCGGAGCATGCGGCGATGCCCGCCTCGGCCATGAATGCTCCGGCCATGACCGGTCCGGCGATGGCTGCTTCGACGACGACCGCTCCGGCGAACGCTTCGGCGATGACGCACGCCGGGGCGCCCGTCGCCGCGCATGAGCACCGGTCCCCCGCCGGCAGCGGTATGGATCCGCTGAGCGTGTGCCTCGCCGTGCTCGGGTCGTTCACGCTGCTGTTGCTGACGGCGGCGACGGTGCTGCGGGCGGTGCGGGCGCGGGGCCCGGTGCGGCCGGTCGTGCGGGGCCTGGCGTTCGCCCACCGACCGCACCCTCCCCCGCCGCGCGCCCTCTTGTCCCGGCTGTCGGTGCTGCGCATTTAGGCCTGCGCACCGGCTGCTTCGCGCTGCCCGGACATCCCGGCGGGTCCGAGTGGAACCTGATCAGGCCGAGCGGTGTATCAGAAGCAGCAGATGAGTTCGCCCACTGCACGCAGCACGCACGACACCGACATCGAGGTGCAACTCAGCCATGCGCGACACACGTCACCTGCCCGGCCCGCCGTCCCGCCGGACCCTGCTCGGCGCATCGATCGCCGCGGCCGGCACGGGAGTTCTGGCCGCCTGTTCCGGTTCCGGTTCCGGCTCCGGGCACGGCGGCCACGGCTCGGGCGGCGCCACGCCCGAGGGATACGTCGACCCGGCGGGTAAGGAGGTCGCGGCCGCGGAGCGGAGGCGCGGCCGAGGCCCGGTCCGCTCGGTCCGGCTGACGGCCGCCGCGACCCCGCTGGACCTGGGCGACCGCACGGTCAGGTCCTGGTCGTACGGGGGCGACCTGCCCGGCAAGGAGATCCGGGTGACCGCCGGGGACACGCTCGCCGTGACCCTCGCCAACCACCTCCCGCAGCCCACGTCCCTGCACTGGCACGGCCTCGCCGTGCGCAACGACATGGACGGCGTGCCCGGTCTCACCCAGAAGTCCGTCGCCCCCGGGGCCGACTTCACGTACCGCTTCGCGGTGCCGCACGCGGGCACGTACTGGTTCCACCCGCACTCCGGCACGCAGCAGGACCGCGGGCTGTACGCGCCGCTGATCGTGGACGACCCGAAGGAGCCCCTCGCGTACGACAAGGAGTGGGTGATCGTCCTCGACGACTGGGTCGACGGGGTGGCCGGCTCGACCCCGGACGCGGTGCTGGCCGAACTCCGCGGCGGCATGGACCACTCGGGCGGCTCGGGAGACTCCGGCCACTCCGGCCACGACATGTCGGGGATGCGCGGCATGGCGATGACGGAGTCGTCCGGTACGCCCGCGCCGTCGGCCTCCGGCCCGTCCCGGATGATGATGGGCGCGCGGAGCGATCTGCTCGGCGGCGACGCGGGCGACGTGGCGTACCCGCACTATGTGGTCAACGGGCGTACGGCGAAGGCCCCTTCCTCCTTCACGGCCCGCCCGGGCGACCGCATCCGCCTGCGGATCGTCAACGCGGGCGGGGACACGGCCTTCCGGGTCGCGCTGGGCGGCCACGAGATGACGGTGACGCACACGGACGGCTTCCCGGTGCGGCACGCGAAGACGGACGCGCTGCTGCTCGGCATGGGCGAGCGGTACGACGTCCTGGTCACGGCGGGCGACGGTGTCTTCCCGCTGACGGCGCTGGCGGAGGGCAAGAAGGCCTCGGCGCTCGCGGTGCTGCGTACGGGGGCGGGGGCGGCGCCCTCGGCGACGGTCCGGCCCAAGGAGCTGGACGGGCGGCTGCTGACCGCCGAAATGCTCCGGGCGGACGCCTCGGTGGCCCTGTCGTCCCGCGAGCCGGACCGCACGATCAGGCTCCAGCTGACCGGGGGCATGGCGAGGTACGACTGGGCCTTCGACAAGAAGCCCTATGCGGCGGACCGGCGTCATCCGGTCCGCGCGGGCGAGCGGGTCCGTCTGGTCTTCGCCAACTCGACCTCGATGTGGCACCCGGTCCATCTGCACGGCCACACGTTCGCCCTGGCGAACGTGGCGGGCGGCCCCCGCAAGGACACGGCGATCGTCCTGCCGAACGGGACGCTGACGGTGGACTTCGACGCGGACAACCCGGGCCTGTGGATGATCCACTGCCACAACGTCTACCACGCGGAGGCGGGGATGATGACGGTCCTGGGATACCGCCGCTGACCCGGGCGGCACCGCCCCGGGCGGCCTGACCCGGCCCTGTTGTGCCGGGGCCGGGCGGGCCGCCCGGCCCCGGCACGGGACCTTCCCGGCGCAGGCTCGCTACTGCCGGGCCGGCTCCGTCTCGCTCGGGACGTGCGTGGCGACGAGGCGTCCCGGGCCGGAGGCCGTCGTGCCGCGGCGCCGGTCCACGCCGTACGCGAGCGCGGCCACGCCGAGACCGAGGACGGCCAGGGCCGCGCCGGTCACGGCCGGGGACGTCACGCCGAAGCCGGCGGCGAGGGCGAGGCCGCCGATCCAGGCGCCGCCGGCGTTGGCCAGGTTGAACGCTCCCTGGTTCGCGGACGAGGCCAGCGACGGGGCGGCGGACGCCTTCTCCATCACCATCAGCTGCAGTGGCGAGCCGGTCGTGAAGGCCGCCGTCCCGAGCAGCAGCACGGCGAGCGCCGCGCTCCACTCCGCGCGCATCAGCAGCGGGAAGAGGGCGAGGACCACGCCCAGCGACGTCAGGCCGCCGAACAGGGTGCCGCGCAGCGAGTGGTCGGCGAGGCGGCCGCCGAGCAGGTTGCCGATCGTGGCGCCCACGCCGAACAGGGCGAGCAGCAGCGTCACGCTGCCCTCGGCGAACCCGGCGGCGTCGGTGAGCATCGGGGTGATGTAGCTGTAGGCCGAGAAGAGGGCGCCGAACCCGGCGACGGTCGTACCGAGCGCGAGCCACACCGGCACCGAGCCGAGCGCCCGGAGCTCGCTGCGGATGCCCACGGCCGAGCCGTGTCCGTGGTCGGCGGGGACGAGTGCCGCGAGGGACGCGATCGCGGCGAGGCCGATCGCGCTGACGGCGAGGAACGTGGCGCGCCAGCCGAGGTGCTGCCCCATGGCGGTGGCGACGGGCACGCCGACGATGTTGGCGACGGTCAGGCCGAGGAACATCAGCGACACGGAGCGGGCCTTGCGCTCGGGCGCCACCAGGGAGGTGGCGACGACGGCGCCGACGCCGAAGAAGGCGCCGTGCGGCAGACCGCTGACGAAGCGGGCGGCCATCAGCCAGTGGTAGTCGGGGGCCACGGCCGACACCGCGTTGCCGACGACGAAGAGCACCATCAGGCCGATCAGGACCCGGCGGCGCGGCTTGCGCGCGGTGGCCGCGGCGAGCAGCGGGGCGCCGATGACGACGCCGAGCGCGTACGCGGAGACGAGGTGTCCGGCGGTGGGGATCGAGATGTGCAGGTCGTCCGCGACGTCGGGCAGCAGGCCCATCATCACGAACTCGGTCGTGCCGATGCCGAAGGCGCCCACGGCGAGGGCGAGCAGGGCGAGGGGCATGAAGGATCGTCCAAAGAAAGTGGGTGCAGGAGAGCGAGGCGCGTACGTAAGTTTACGTACGGAACAAAGCCTCCCGCACCCAGTGTTCCGGGAGGTCACATCCTCGTGAACTCCGGGGAGACAGTCGTCACAGGGACACGCGGGCCGCGATCGGCAGATGGTCGCTGCCGGTCTCGGGCAGCGACCACGACGACACCGGCTCCACGCCCCTGACCATGATCTGGTCGATGCGCGCCATCGGGAACGCGGCCGGCCAGCTGAAGCCGAAGCCGCTGCCCGCGGCGCCCTGGGTGGAGCGCATCTGGGACGTGACGGCGTTCAGGGCGCGGTCGTTCATGGTGCCGTTGAGGTCGCCGAGCAGGACGACCTTGCCGAGCGGTTCGTCGGCGATGGCCTCGCCCAGCGCGTTCGCGCTCTTGTCGCGCTGGCTGGCGGTGAACCCGGAGTCGAGCTTCACGCGCACCGAGGGCATGTGCGCCACGTAGACGGCGACGTTGCCCTCGGGCGTCGCGACGGTGGAGCGCATGGCCCGGGTCCA
Source organism: Streptomyces sp. YJ-C3 (assembly GCF_053891275.1). Taxonomy (NCBI): domain Bacteria; kingdom Bacillati; phylum Actinomycetota; class Actinomycetes; order Kitasatosporales; family Streptomycetaceae; genus Streptomyces; species Streptomyces sp. YJ-C3. Next base: position 7,071,193 of record NZ_CM132685.1, read on the forward strand.
GCCCAGCTTGATGTCGACGGACCGGGTGTTCGAGAGCGGGTACTTGCTCCACAGTCCGACGGTGCCCTGGACCGAGTGGTACGGGTAGGCGCTCGCGAGCGCCTTCTCGTAGGTCGGCAGCGCCTCGGTCGTCAGCTCCTCCAGGGCGAGGACCTGTGCGCCGGACGCGGCGACGTCCTTGGCGGTGCCGACCGGGTCGGGGTTGTCGGCGTTCACGTTGTGGGTGGCGACGGTCAGGTCGCCGCCGCCGCTCTGCTTGTCGGTGAGCAGCCCGCCGAAGACGTTGAGCCAGACGATGGCCGGGACCAGCACCGCGACCAGGGCGGTCGCCGACTTCCGGACGAGGGCGAGGACCAGCAGCACCGGGATGAACACACCCAGCCACGGCAGGAACGTCTCGGTCAGGGAGCCGAGGTTGCCGATGGTGTTGGGGATCTGCGCGTGCAGCAGCATGACGAGCGCGAGCAGCACCGCGAGAACCGCGAGAACGATGCCGCGGCGCCACAGCCCGCGGTCGTGCCGGAGCCTGCGGCCCAGGCGCCGGATCCGGGGACCCGGTCCGGACTGCCCGGATCCGTCGCCGTCTCCACTGCTGTACGCCTGCGCCATACCGTCGTCGCCTCAACTCTGCCGTGCCCGCCGTCCTCGCCCGAAAACACTAGGCGATGATCAGCGGCTTTCCGTCCCGTCAGGGCCCGCGGTCCGGCGGATCCCTGACGTCCGTACGGCCACGAGGACGTGCGGGGCGGCGTCCGGAGTTCCGGACCGGGCACTTTGACGGGTGTCCTGTGACGAAACGCGCACATTCACCCGTCGGCCGCGGGCCGCAGTCCGCTGAGCGCGAGGTCGACGATCCGGGCGGCGAGATCGTCGTCGAGGGGCGTGTCGGTGCGCAGGATGCTGCGCAGCAGCATGGGTCCGGTGACGAGGTCGCCGGCGAGCTCGATGTCGGTGCCGGCGGGCAGTTCCCCGTCGGCGACGCCGCGCCGCAGCACGTCGTGCATGACGCGCCGGCGCGGGTCGATGACGATCTCGTGGTACGCGTCCCAGAGCTTGGGCAGGGTCTTCATCTGGGCGAAGACGTTGTGCAGCAGCACCGATCTGCGCATGCTCAGGCCGCGTCGGCGCAGGTGCTCCAGCAGGCAGACCAGGTCGTCGCGCATGGACGTGCCGGGCAGTTCCGGGTCCGGGGCCTCGATGCAGCGCAGGACGTCGACGAACAGTTCCTCCTTGCCGCTCCAGCGCCGGTAGATGGTGGCCTTGCCGACGCCGGCGGTACGGGCGATCCGCTCGATGGACAGCTCCGCGAGCGGGACGCCGTCCTCCAGGAGCTTGACGACGCCCTCGACGATGGCCTGCTCCACCGCCTCACTGCGGGGACGGCCCCGGGCGGGGGTCCCGCAGGCGGGCGGCGACGCCGGTGCGCCCGGGCCCGCGTGCCGTCGCGCCTGCCGCTCGACCCGTTCCGTGCCCACGCCTTCCACCTTCCGCCACAGCCCCGGAACCTGGCGGTCCGCCAGGTTCCGGGGCGATTGTCTCAGCGCCGTGCGGCTGTCCGTCCGGTGCGCGGGTCAGCGGCCCGCGCCGATCTTCTCCGGCTCGCCCGGCCGGCCGGCGGGCGCGGCCGGGGTCCTGCCCGGCAGGAACAGGGCCGTGACGACGGCGCTGGCCAGGGCGACGGCCGCGCCCCACAGGGCGGTGACGTGCATGGCGTGCAGGAACGAGTCGTTGGCCGCGCCGACCAGCCCCTGGGCCCGCGGCCCGAGCTTCTCGGCGACACCGAGCGTGGCCTCGATGGAGGCGCCCGCGGTGTCGCGCAGACCGGCCGGGAGCAGCCCGAGCTTGTCCTCGATGCCGTTGCGGTAGGCGGTGGAGAGCACGGAGCCGAGGACGGCGATGCCGAGCGCGCCGCCGACCTGCCGGAACGTGTTGCTGAGCGCGGACGCCGAACCGGCCTTCTCGCGCGGCAGCGCCTGCATGATCACGACGCTGGTCGGCGTCATGACGTGCGCCATGCCGGTGCCCATGAGGAAGAAGACGACTTCCAGGAGCCAGATCGGGGTGTCCGCGTCGAGCGCGGTGAAGGCGGCCAGCATGCCCGCGAGCAGCACGAGTCCGCCGGTGGTCGTGGCCCGTACGCCGATCTTCTCGACGACGATGCGGGCGCGCGGCGCGAAGATCAGCTGGGCCACGGCGAGCGGCAGCATCAGGGCGCCGGTCTGCAGCGGCGAGTACCCGCGCACGCTCTGCGTGTAGAAGACGGAGAAGAACGTGACACCCATCAGCGCGAAGAAGACCAGCGCGATGGCGGCGATGGCGGCCGAGAACACCTTGTTCTTGAAGTAGTCGATGTCGATCGACGGGTGGTCGCTGCGCTTCTCGTGGACGACGAACCCGACGAGGACGACGAGTCCCGCGATGATGGTGGACAGGACCTGCGGGCTGGTGAAGTCGCCCTCGTCGCCGCCCTTGATGATCCCGTAGACCAGCAGCACGAGTCCGACGACGGACAGGACCACACCGACGAGGTCGATCCGGCCCGGCTTCGGGTCCTTGGAGTCGGGCACGAGCGCGAGCATCAGCACGACGGCGAGGATCACGATCGGCACGTTGACCAGGAAGACCGAGCCCCACCAGAAGTGGTCGAGGAGCAGGCCGCCGGTGATCGGGCCGATCGCGATGGCGAGACCGACGCCGCCCGCCCAGATGCCGATGGCCTTGGGCTGCTCCTCGCGCTCGAAGACGTTCATGAGCACGGCGAGCGTGGCCGGCATGACGAAGGCGGCGCCGAGGCCCATCACCGCGCGGAACGCGATGAGCTGGACCGGCGAGCCGGACTCGGCGGCGAGCGCGGATCCGATGCCGAAGACGACGAGGCCCCCGATGAGGACCTTCTTGCGGCCGATGCGGTCGCCGAGCAGGCCGGCGGTGAACAGCAGGCCCGCGAAGACGAGGGTGTAGGCGTTGATCGCCCACTCGAGCTCGCTCTGGGTGGCGCCGAGACCGGTGGGTGCGGGCGTCGAGATCGTCTTGATCGCGACGTTCAGGATGGAGTTGTCGAGGACGACGATCAGCAGGCTCAGCATGAGGACGCCGAGGATCGCCCAGCGACGGCGATGCACGGCCTCCGGTATCCGGGGGCCCGCGGGGACGGCAGGACTGGTCATGGGACGACCCTAGCCCCATTTCGATACGGGACCGTCTCGTATTGAAAGTCGAGGACAAACCCTTACTCGGGCTTTACGCAGCGGGGGGCCTGGCGCGGGAGCGGCACGCGGTGCCACCATGGAGACGATCCGGGGACGCCGTCAGGGCGCCTCGAGACGAAGTGAAGGAGCCGTTGCGATGACGCAACTTCAGGCTGCCCAGAAGCCGGCCACCGACAGCAGCAACCCCAAGGCGCTGTACGGAGGCAAGGGCACCCGCCGCATCACCGTCCGCGACATCGGCCTCGCCAAGGAGCGGGGCGAGAAGTGGCCGATGCTGACCGCCTACGACGCGATGACGGCCTCGGTCTTCGACGAGTCCGGCATCCCCGTGATGCTGGTCGGCGACTCGGCGGGCAACTGCCACCTGGGCTACGACACCACGGTCCCGGTCACCCTGGACCAGCTCACCATGCTCTCGGCCGCGGTCGTCCGCGGCACCAGCCGCGCGCTGATCGTCGGCGACCTGCCCTTCGGCTCGTACCAGGAGGGCCCGGTGCAGGCGCTGCGCTCGGCGATGCAGCTGGTGAAGGAGGCGGGCGTCGGCGCGGTCAAGCTGGAGGGCGGCGAGCGCTCCCACGAGCAGATCAAGCTGCTCGTGGACTCCGGCATCCCGGTCATGGCCCACATCGGCCTGACCCCGCAGTCCGTCAACACCCAGGGCTACCGGGTGCAGGGGCGCGGCGAGGAGGCGGCGCAGCAGCTGCTGCGCGACGCGAAGGCGGTCCAGGACGCGGGGGCGTTCGCCGTCGTCCTGGAGCTGGTACCGGCGGAGCTGGCCGCCGAGGTCACCCGCGTCCTGCACATCCCGACGGTCGGCATCGGCGCGGGCCCGGACACGGACGCGCAGGTCCTGGTCTGGACGGACGCGCTCGGGCTGACCGGCGGCAAGATGCCGCGGTTCGTCAAGCAGTACGCGAATCTGCGTTCTGTCATGTCCGACGCGGCGAAGGCGTTTGCGGAGGACGTGATCGGCGGAACGTTCCCTCTGGAGGAGCACTCCGTCCACTGAGTCCGGCACCTGCCCCCATCGAGCCATAGCGGCACCAACGCGGCCCGTCGATCTTCCCCCGTCGACGGGCCGCGGCCGTTCCCGGGTGCGGTACCGACAGTCGCCGACTTACCGATAGATCGGCGACAGGTCATCGACAGAGCGTTTGTCGGCGATCTGTCGGTGAGTTGTCGGTGGCGGCTGGCACCTTGTTCGTCATGACGCGAATCGACAAGACCCCCGACAACAGCATGGACGGCCGTCCGGTGGCCGTGTCCGTGCGGGGACTGGTCAAGCACTACGGCGAGACCAAGGCCCTGGACGGCGTGGACCTGGATGTGCACGAGGGCACCGTCATGGGTGTCCTCGGTCCGAACGGCGCCGGCAAGACCACCCTCGTGCGCTGCCTGTCCACCCTGATCACCCCCGACGCCGGCACGGCGATCGTGGCCGGCTACGACGCGGTGAAGCAGCCGCGCCAGCTGCGCCGCGTGATAGGCCTCACCGGCCAGTACGCCTCGGTCGACGAGAAGCTCTCCGGCCGCGAGAACCTGTACATGATCGGGCGGCTGCTCGACCTGTCCGGCAAGGAGTCGCGGGCCCGCGCCGACGCCCTGCTCGAGCGGTTCTCGCTCACCGATGCCGCGACCCGGGCCGCGAAGACGTACTCCGGCGGCATGCGCAGGCGCCTCGACCTCGCGGCGTCGATGATCGGCCGCCCGCACGTCCTCTACCTGGACGAGCCGACGACCGGCCTCGACCCCCGGACCCGTAACGAGGTGTGGGACGAGGTCAAGCGGATGGTGCGGGACGGCGTGACCGTGCTGCTCACCACCCAGTACATGGAGGAGGCCGAGCAGCTCGCCTCCGAGCTGACCGTGATCGACCGCGGCCAGGTCATCGCGGGCGGCGGCATCGAGGAGCTCAAGGCGAAGGTCGGCGGCCGCACCCTGCGCATCCGCCCGGCCGACCCGCTGGAGCTGCGCCCGCTGGCGAGCGCCCTCGACGACATGGGTCTGACCGGCCTCGCCACCTCCACCGTCGACCCCGAGTCCGGCACCGTCCTCGTGCCGATCCTCAGCGACGAACAGCTCACCGCCGTCGTCGGCGCGGTCACCGCGCGCGGCATCACGATCGGCTCCATCACCACCGAACTGCCCAGCCTGGACGAGGTGTTCCTGTCCATCACCGGCCAGAAGGCCAGTGCCCCGCAGGACGCCCGCCCCGAACTCGAGGAGGCCGCCGTATGAGTGCCACCACCCTCACGTCACCGGCCTCCACCATCCACGTGGACGCCGATCCCCGCATCGGACTGCGCGGCCACCTGCGCCACACCGGCGCGCTCTTCCGCCGCAACCTGCTGTGGATCAAGCAGGACCCGGAGTCGATGTTCGACGCCGTGCTGATGCCGGTCGTCTTCACGCTGCTGTTCGTGTACGTCTTCGGCGGCTCGATCGGCCAGGCCCTCGGCGGCGGCCAGGACGCGTACGTGCAGTACGTCATCCCCGGCATGGTCGCGATGATGAGCATGAACATCGCGCAGGGCGTCGGCACCGGCTTCAACGAGGACTTCAACAAGGGCATCATGGACCGCTTCCGGTCCCTGCCCATCGGACGGGCCTCCGTCCTGATCGCCAAGATCTCGGTGGAGCTGCTCCGCCTGCTGGTGGCCACCACGGTCCTGATGATCGTCGCGGTCCTCGTGGGCTTCGACATCAACGGCCGCTGGGGAGGCTTGTTCGCCTCGGTCGGGCTCGCCGCACTGTTCGGTTCCGCCATCATGTGGATCTTCCTGGTCCTCGGTGTGACCATGAAGAACGCCCAGTCCGTACAGGCGATGGGCTTCCTGGTGATGATGCCGCTGCAGTTCGGCTCGTCCATCTTCGCGCCGCCGCAGTCGATGCCGGGCTGGCTGCAGAACTTCACCGAGTACAACCCGATGTCCGGCCTCGCGGACGCGGCCCGCGGCCTGATGGTGGGCGGCCAGTACCCGGTCGCCCACGGCCTGTGGGTGACGCTCGCCTGGACCGTGGGACTGACCGTGGTCATGGCGCCGGTCGCGATCCGCAAGTTCACGAAGAAGAGCTGACGCCCGGTACGGGTTCCCAGCCGGTCCGCGTCACAGCAGGGCGGTGGCCTCCTCCAGGGAGAGGCCGCCGCCCTCGGCGTGTTCCCGCTCGTACGCCGCGTCGCCGAGCACCGCGCGCACGGCCGCCTCCGCCTTCTCGCGCCACTCGCGTTCCATGATGCCGCGCACGTGCTGCGGGGGCAGTGACGCGTCGGAGGAGCCGATCAGCCGCGCGGCCAGCACGGCGTCGCCGTCCGCGGCGCGCAGCACGAGCCCCTGGGCCGCGGTGAGCAGGTGCAGCGCCGTCAGATGCGGCATGATCAGCGCGGCCAGCGGGTCGGAGGCCACTTCGAGCGCCTCCCGCGCGCGGGCCAGGGCGGACTCGCCGTCCCCGTCGACGGCGTCGAGGATGCCTTCCATGCCGACGGCCATGCCGTTGAAGAACATGATGTCCGTGACGTTGAACTCCGCGCGCAGCTGCGCGAGATGCTCCCGCGCCTCGGCGGTGCGGCCGGTGGCGGCGAGGCGGCCGACGAGGAACATCCGGGCGGCGGGCCGGGCCTCGTTCGTGTGCCGGCGGGACGTGTCGAGGGTCTCGCGCAGCAGCCGCTCGCCCTTCTCGCCCTCGCCCTGCTCGACGAACACCTGGCCGAGCCGGATCTGCAGGATCGCGGCCTGGGCGTGGGCGCCCATGCTCTCGGCGACCTCACGGGCACGCCGGTAGTCCGCCCCGGCCTCCGCGAACCGGCCGAGCTTCTCGTGGGCCTCACCGCGCGCGGACAGCGCCTCGGCGACGCCCCATTCGTCGCCGAGCCGGGTGAACACGTCGATGGCCTCGTCGGCGTCGATCACGCCCTGGGCGGCCGTCGTGCCGGTGTTGGCCAGGAGGTTGGCGCGCAGCTGGAGGACGAGCGCCAGCTCCCACTCGTAGCCGAGTGCGCGGCAGGTGCGCACGGTGATGTCGGTGAGCTCGCGCAGCCGCGTCATGTCGCCGGTCATCAGGACCGCGAAGTACCAGATGTTGCCGGGCGGCCGGCAGGCCTGCGGCAGGTCGGGGCGGTAGGTGTCGACGATGGCGCGCAGCCGGGCCTGCCCCTCCGCGGACCGCCAGCGGTCCATCTCCATGTCCATGTAGCCGAGGCGGCACAGGTGGACCTGGCGGCGGGCCTCCTCGAGGAGGTCGCCGGTGAGCGGCGGCGGAGTGTCGGTGCAGCTCTGCAGCAGCGGCGGCGCCGGGCGCACGGGGCCGGCGAACGGGTCGGGGCCGAGCAGCGCCGTGGTCTCCAGGGTCCAGGTACGGGCGTCGGGGCGCAGGTCCCGCATCTGCCAGAACCAGGACAGCGACAGCACGAGGCTGATCGCCTCCTGCTCGTCGCGGGCGGCGAGGGCGTGCCGCAGGGCGGTGCGCACGTTCTCGTAGTCGCGCTCGATCCGGGCGATGGCCGCGCGCTGCCCGGAGCCGCGCAGCAACGGGTCGGTGGTGCGGACGAGTTCGCGGAAGTACGTGAGGTGGGCGCGCTCGGCGGCGGCCCGGTCGCCGCTCTCGTCGAGCCGGTCGCCCGCGTACTCGGCGACGGTCTCCAGGAGCCGGTAGCGCATGGCCCCTTCGTCGCCGTCGTCGGGCGCGGCGACGACCAGCGACTTGTCGACGAGGGAGCCGAGCAGGTCCAGGGCGTCCGGTCCGCACACGGCCTCGGCGGCGGCCAGGTCGCAGCCGCCGCTGAAGGCGGAGAGCCGGGCGAGGGCGGCGCGCTCGGAGGCGTCGAGCAGTTCCCAGGACCAGTCGACGACGGCGCGCAGGGTCTGCTGGCGGGGCAGCGCGGTGCGGGCGCCGGAGGTGAGCAGCCGGAACCGGTCGTCGAGGCGGTCCGCGATCTGGCGCGGGGTGAGCATCCGCAGCCGGGCGGCGGCCAGTTCGATGGCCAGCGGCAGGCCGTCGAGGCGGCGGCAGATCTCGGCGGCGGCCGCCGCGGTCTCCTCGTCCCGGTCGGTGCGGAACCCGGGCCGCACGGCGGCGCCCCGCTCGCCGAACAGGCGCAGCGCGTACGGCTCCGGCAGCGGCTCCACCGGGTACAGCAGCTCCCCCGGCACGCCGAGGGGTTCGCGGCTGGTGGCGAGCACGGTGACGCCGGGGCAGTGGGCCAGGAGGTGCTCGGTGAGGGCGGCGGCGGCCCCGATGACGTGCTCGCAGTTGTCGAGGACGATCAGCATCCGGCGGTCGGCGCAGTGTCCGACGAGGCGGACGAGCGGATCGTCGCCCTGCCGTTCGCCGGCCACGCGCAGCTCCTCGGCGCCGGCGCCGCGCAGTACCGTCTCGCGCGCCCCGAGCGCGCTGACGACGGCCTCCGGCACGGCGTCCGGGTCGCTCACGGGCGCGAGCTCGGCCAGCCACACCCCGTCCGGGGCGGCGCCGGCCAGGCCCTCGGCGGCCTCCTGCGACAGGCGGGTCTTGCCCGCGCCGCCGGGGCCGAGCAGCGTCACGAGCCGTACGCGTGCGAGCTCGGCCCGGATCGCGTCGATGTCGCTGCCGCGGCCCACGAAGGAGGTGAGGCGGGCGCGGAGGTTGCCGACGCGGGGCGCGGGCTCGGGCGGGGTCGGGGCCGCGGAGGCCGGCGACGGGACGGCCGGAGCCGCGGGTGTCAGCAACTCCGCGTGGAGGGAGCGGAGTTCGGGGCCGGGGTCGGTGCCGAGCCGGTCCGCGAGGGCGACGCGGATGTCCTCGTACGCGGCCAGCGCCTCGGCGGCCCGGCCGGTGTCGCGCAGCGCCCGCAGCCGCAGCGCCTGGAGCGGCTCGTCCAGCGGGTGGGCGTCGCACAGGGCGGTCAGCTCCGCCAGCGCCTCCTCGGCCAGGCCGAGCGCGAGCCGGGCGGCGAGCCGGGTGCGGCGCGCGTCCAGGTGGCGGGTGTCCCAGCGGGCGGCGTCGGCGGCGCGGTCGGGCAGGTCGGCGAGGGCGGGCCCGCGCCACAGGGCGAGGGCGTCGTCGAGCAGGTCGGCGGCTTTGGCGGGGTTGCCGTCGGCGAAGGCGCGGGCGCCGTCGGCGGTCAGCCGCTCGAAGCGGAACAGGTCGACGGCGTCGGCCGTCGCCATGAGCCGGTACCCGCCGTCGGCCGAGGCGATCGCGTCGGGGCCCAGGGCCCGGCGCAGCCGCCCGACGAGGGCCTGCAGGGCGCCCGGCGCGTCGGCGGGCGGCTCGACGCCCCACACCTCGTCGACGAGGACGCCCGCGGGCACGGCCCGGCCGGGGCGCAGCGCGAGCACGGTGAGCAGGGCGCGCAGCCGCGCCCCGCCGACAGGGACGGCCGTGCCGTCGTCGTGGAGTGCCTGGGTGGTGCCGAGGATGCGGTAGCGCACGGGCCCCATTGTCCCCGCTGTCCCGGGCAGGGGACGCCCAGGCGGGCACGTACACCGGAACACCGCCTGCGGGCTCGCGGAACTCCCGCCGTACCGCGACACGTTCCCCGCGCAGGGCGGGTACGTTCAGTGACGCCACAGACCAGCGACCCCGGGAGCTCCACCCCATGACCACCGCCACATCCCGTCGCGGCGAGAGCCGGATCAGCCCCGTCTTCCTCGGCATCGTCGCGGTCACGGCCGTGACCGGCTGGGCGGTGTGGACGGACTTCGCCTCGCAGCCGGGCGTCGCCGTGTTCCTGTTCGTGACGGGGGCGTGGATCGTCTCGCTGTGCCTGCACGAGTACGCGCACGCGCGCACGGCCCTGCACAGCGGCGACATCTCGATCGGCGCGAAGGGCTATCTGACCCTGAACCCGCTGAAGTACACGCACGCGCTGCTCAGCATCGTGCTGCCGGTGCTCTTCGTGATCATGGGCGGTATCGGTCTGCCCGGTGGCGCGGTCTTCATCGAGCGGGGCCGGATCCGGGGCCGCTGGAAGCACAGCCTGATCTCGGCGGCGGGCCCGCTGACCAATGTGCTGTTCGCGATCGTCTGCACGGCCCCGTTCTGGCTGGACGCGCTGGACGGCGTGCCGGACACGTTCCGCTACGCGCTCGGGTTCCTGGCGCTGCTCCAGGTGACGGCCGCGATCCTGAACTTCCTGCCGGTGCCGGGCCTGGACGGGTACGGCGTGATCGAGCCGTGGCTGTCCTACAAGATCAAGCGGCAGGTCGAGCCGTTCGCGCCGTTCGGTCTGCTCGCCGTGTTCGCCGTGCTGTGGATCCCCGAGGTCAACGGGTGGTTCTTCGACGCGGTCGACGCGGTGCTGCGCTCGCTGGGCGTCACCGAGTGGGACACGTACTGGGGGCAGCGCTTCTACCGGTTCTGGCAGGGCACCCCGGAGATCCCGACCTTCACGCAGTCTTAGTGGGGGCCGCGCTCTCCCTCTCGGCCCTGGCCTTGCGCACGTAGAACCACGTCATGTTCGACGTGATGCCCGCGATCAGGACCCAGACCACGCCGAGGAAGCTGCCCTGGACGAAGGACACCACCGCGGCCGCGACGGCGAGGACGCAGACGACGAGGGCGAAGAGTGCGATGCGGGGCATGGGGTCGGCTCCAATACGGCACGGCTCGGTGTTCGCCGACCAGTGTCCCCCATGCCCCGCTGACGCATGAAGGCGCCCTGAACGTACGGAAAGCGTAAGGAATCGGCGTTATACGTCCGTTACGCGCAGGCCCGCGTGTGCCTTGTAGCGGCGGTTGGTGGAGATGAGGTTCGCGACCAGGGACTCCACCTGGTGGGCGTTCCTGAGGCGGCCCGCGAAGACGCCGCGCATACCGGGGATGCGGGCGGCCAGCGCCTGGACCTGGTCGGTGTCGGCGCGGGACTCGCCCAGCACCATCACGTCCGTGTCGATCTCGTCGATCTCCGGGTCGGCGAGCAGCACGGCCGACAGGTGGTGGAAGGCGGCCGTGACGCGGGAGTCCGGCAGCAGGGCGGCGGCCTGCTCGGCGGCGCTGCCCTCCTCGGGCTTCAGCGCGTACGCGCCCTTCTTGTCGAAGCCGAGCGGGTTGACGCAGTCGACGACGAGCTTGCCGGCGAGGTCCTCGCGCAGCGCCTCCAGGGTCGCGCCGTGCCCGTCCCAGGGCACGGCGACGATCACGATGTCGCTGCGCCGCGCGCACTCGGCGTTGTCGGCGCCCTCGACGCCCTGGCCCAGCTCGTCGGCGGCGGCCCGGGCGCGCTCGGCGGCACGGGAGCCGATGATCACCTTCTGGCCGGCCCGGGCGAACCGGTAGGCGAGGCCCTTGCCCTGCGGTCCGGTGCCGCCGAGCACGCCGACGACGAGCCCGGACACGTCGGGCAGGTCCCAGGGGTCCTTGGCCGGGGCCTTCTGGGTGCTTTCAGTAGAGGTCATGCAGCGACCTTACTCAGCCGTACGAGCCGGTGAGCGCCGTCACCGGGATCCTCCGGAAGGTGATCGTCTCGTACGCGGAGAAGTTCCCGGTCTCGTAGAGCAGGCCGACGGTGGCGTCGTCGACGCGGACGAGGTCGGAGTAGGCGGCGGGCAGGCCGTCGACGGGGTGGGCGGGGCTCCAGGTGACGCCGCCGTCGAGGCTGCGGCGGATCGTCATCAGGGCGCGGAAGCCCGGGTCCGCGGGCCCGGAGAAGAGCAGCACGTCGGGGTCGCCGAGGTGCAGCAGGCTGCCCTGGACCACCGGGCCGGTCAGGGCCGCCTGCGGCCGGAACGGTCTTTCCAGCCGCTCGCCGCCGTCGAGGGAGTGGGCGTCGGCGCGGTTGCCGGGGGCCGGGGAGTCGTTGCGGGTGTTGAAGTAGATCCTGCCGTCGGGGAGTTGGGCGGCGGTGGTCTCGTTGGGGTTGAGGTAGCCGTCGGCCTCGCCCGCGCCTTCGTCGACGTAGCCGATGCGCCAGGTCGCGCCGTCGTCGTCGCTGAGCAGGCTGTGGCCGCCGTTGTACTTGCCCTCGGTGCCGTTGTCGGTGCCGGTGGGCGGGGACGAGTGGTTGGCGGGCACGACGACGCGGCCCTCGCGGGTGAGCAGGGCGTGCCCGGGGGTGGTGGCGTACCAGCGCCAGGCCGGCTTCTTCGTCGCGGCGGTGATCTCCCGGCCCGCGGCCCAGGTCAGTCCCGTGTCGTCGCTGTGGGTGATCCAGACGCGGCGCCCGTCGGCGGCGGTGACCCGGCCGCGGCGGACGGCGTCCTCGGTGGCGGCGGCCGCGTTGCGGACGTGCACGAGCAGGACGCGTCCGGAGGCGAGCGCGACGGGGGCCGGATTGCCCGCCAGGTCGCGTCCGTTGGCGACGACGACCTGGAGGGGGCCCCAGGTGCGGCCGCCGTCCGGGGAGCGGCGCAGCACGAGGTCGATGTCGCCGAAGTCCTCGCGGGAGGCCCTTCGGCCCTCGCAGAACGCGAGGAGCGTGCCGTCGTGCGCCCGCACGACGGCGGGGATACGGAAGCTGGCGTAGCCGTCCTGTCCGGCGCGGAACGGCACGGAGGTCTCTGGCGGCTCGGGTCGCACTCCTGTGTCGGGCATACGCTCCATGGTTCCCACCGAAGCCAACTCCGGGTGAACTCCGGGCAGCCGGCCGCCCGTTCGGCCGCCACGGCGCCGCGGGGCGACCCGTACGGGCGGTCTTCGCGCGAACCGTCCGAACGCGGGGGCCGCTTGAGGCACCATGCCACCCCATGGACGCCGTACGAGTAGCTCTGTTGCGCGAGGTCCTCGCCGGGACCGAGTGGCCCGCCGCCACCCGTCGCTTCGCCGGGGCGCTGCGCTCCTCGGTGGCCGCGCACGGCGGCGGGCTGCTGCTGGTGGGGTCGGCGCAGTACGAGCCGTGGCATCTGGCGGCGCACCTGGTGGACGAGGCGGCCTGGTCGGGGACGCCCGAGCTGGCGCCGACCCTGGTGCGGCACGCGGCGCGGCCCGACGATCCGGCTCATCTGTCGGTCGGGCTCGGCCGGCTGGCGGCGGCGCGGCGCGGCGAGACGCTGCTGGTGGTGACGCCGGACGCGGTGGGCGCGCCGCTCCTGGAGCGGGTGCACGACGCCCGCCGGGCCGGCGCGACGGTCCTCGCGCTCGACGCCGGGCCCGCGGGCAACGGTGATCTGCACGCCATGGCGCACGACGGGCTGACCGTGCCGGGCGACACCGACCTCGACCTCGACACGGTGCAGCACCTGGTCAGCGCGGCGGCCGGGGAGAACTCGGTGCCGGCCCCGCGCAGCCGCCGCGCCTTCCGGGACCGCCTCTCCCGCCTGGCGGACCATCTGACGGCGCCGCCGCCGGCCCGCTGGTGAGAGCGGGCCCGGCAGCGGGTTCAGCCGTCGTCGTCCTCGCCCCGCGCCGCGGCGTCGTGCCAGCGCGGGTCGTTCTCCCACTTGAGATTCTTCTCCCGGGCGGTGGCCATCGCGTGCTCCGCCTCCTCGCGGGACGTGTAGGGCCCGAACCGGTCCTTGGCGGGACACTCGGGTCCCTCCTCGACCTTCTGGTGCTCCAGGCAGTAGTACCACTCGCCCGGCTTTCCGACGGTCCGCTTCTTGAACAGGGCCACAGCCGACTCCTCTCGTCAGGGCCATGGTCCCCCACGGCGCCTCGTTACACTCGCTGGCATGTCTGGCCAGTCGACGCAGTCGTCACCCACCGTCCTCGTACCGGGGGAACTGTCCCCCACCCGTTCCGTGCCCGGGAACATCCGGCGCCCCGAGTACGTCGGCAAGCCCGCGCCGACGCCGTACAAGGGTCCGGAGGTCCAGACCCCGGAGACGGTCGAGGCGATGCGGGTGGCGGGCCGGATCGCCGCGCGGGCGATGGCCGAGGCCGCGAAGGCGATCGCGCCCGGCGTCACCACCGACGAGCTGGACCGCATCGCGCACGAGTACATGTGCGACCACGGCGCCTACCCCTCCACGCTCGGCTACCGCGGCTTCCCCAAGTCGCTGTGCACGAGCGTCAACGAGGTCATCTGCCACGGCATCCCGGACTCCACGGTGCTGCGCGACGGCGACATCATCAACCTGGACGTGACGGCGTACATCGGCGGCGTGCACGGGGACAACAACGCGACGTATCTGGTGGGCGACCCCGAGAACGTGGACGAGGAGTCGCGGCTGCTGGTGGAGCGGACCCGCGAGTCGCTGAACCGCGCGATCAAGGCCGTCAAGCCGGGCCGCCAGATCAACATCATCGGCCGCGTCATCGAGTCGTACGCCAAGCGCTTCGGGTACGGCGTCGTGCGGGACTTCACCGGGCACGGCATCAACTCGTCGTTCCACAGCGGCCTGATCATCCCGCACTACGACAGCCCGCACGCGACGACCGTGATCCAGCCCGGCATGACGTTCACGATCGAGCCGATGCTGACGCTCGGCACCCACGACTACGACATGTGGGACGACGGCTGGACCGTCGTCACCAAGGACCGCAAGCGGACGGCTCAGTTCGAGCACACGCTGGTGGTCACGGACACGGGCACGGAGATCCTGACCCTGCCGTAGCCCCGCCGCGCACCACCGCACCGCGCGAGCCCGCCCTCTTCCGGGGCGGGCTCTTCGCGTTCTGCCGTCCCACGTTCCGTCCGGCGTTCCCCCGATCGGGAAAAACCGGGTACGTTTTTACCGACAGGATGTCGGGAAGCCTGCTATCTTAGGTAAGGCTAACCTACCTAGACACCGTCGGCGGAGGCCCCATGGACACCTCGTTCTCCACTTTGATCCGCACCGCCTCGCACGAGCAGCACACTGAGGCGGAGACGTCGACGTTCATGAGCGACCTGCTCGGCGGCGGTCTCGGCGTGGACGCCTACGCGCGGTACACGGAGCAACTGTGGTTCGTCTACAAGGCACTTGAAGGCGGCATAGAGCGGCTGGCGGACGACCCGGTCGCGGGCCCCTTCATCCAGGCCGAGCTGCTGCGCGTGCCCGAGCTGGAGCGCGACCTGGCGCACCTGCGGGGACCGGACTGGCGCGAGAAGGCGTCGGCGCTCGCGGCGACGGCGGCGTACGCGGCGCGGGTCGAGGAGTGCGCGGCGTCCTGGCCGGCCGGTTACGTGGCCCACCACTACACGCGCTACCTGGGCGACCTGTCGGGCGGGCAGATCATCCGCGACAAGGCGGAGCGGACGTGGGGCTTCGCGCGCAAGGGTGACGGGGTGCGGTTCTACGTGTTCGAGCAGGTCGGGAATCCGGCGGCGTTCAAGCGACGGTATCGCGAGCTGCTCGACGCCATCGCCGTGGACGAGCTGGAGAAGCAGCGGGTCGTCGCCGAGTGCAAGGCCGCTTTCGCTTTGAACACGGGGGTGTTCCGGGCGTTGGGTGAGGAGTTTTCCGCGGCCGCGTAGCGCGTACCGTCACGGGGCTCCGTCCCTGGCCCCGCTCCTCAATCGCCGGAGGGGCTGATCATGCGGTCCGGCTCGACGGTGCCGGTGCCAGTCGCACGCGGCCGCCCACCTCGATCAAGCCCTCCGGCTGTGGTGCCGTCAGGATCTGGGAGCCCTTGCCCTGCCTGATGTTCAGCGCCCGCTCCAGCTGTCCCGTGAGCAGCAGCGCCGCCGCGCCGGTCGCCTCGTCCTCCGTGATGCCGTCGTCCCGGCCGGGGAAGGCGCGGGCCCTGACCCGGCCCGCGGCCTCGTCCTCCCAGGCCCAGGCGTAGATCCACTCCCCCGCCGGCGGCACCGGCAGCGCGTCCACCTCGGCCGCCGAGCCGTACTGGCGCAGGGTGCGCGGCGGGGCCCACTCGGGGCGCGCCTCGATCCAGCTGAACTCGCCGTCGAGGCGGGCCCCGACGACGCCCGCGGGCACGACCAGCTCGGGCACGTCGAGCAGCCAGGCGGTGCCGACACAGGGGTGCCCGGCGAAGGGGAGGCGCAGGGTCGGCGTGTAGATGTCGATGACGCCGCGCTCGGGGTCGTCGACGAACACCGTCTCGCTGAAGCCCAACTTGCCCGCGAAGGCCTGTCGTTCCTCCCGGCCGGGCACACGGGAGCCGTCCCGTACGACCCCGAGCTCGTTGCCGTGACGGCCGTCGGGCCCGCAGAAGACATTCAGTACGTCGTAGTCGTTCACGTCCCTCACAGGGGCAGTGAACCACGCGACGGCCGTCGCTTGACCAGCCTTTGACCATTCCCTGGGTCGCCCGAGGGTCGCTTGTATCCGGGCCGCGACCAGCGGGTTCGTATGAGAGGTGAATCACGGAACAGGCGGGTAGCACTAAGGCAAGCCTCATATAAGTTAGGCCCGCCTTAGCAGAAGCTGTGCACTTCCTTGGAGCCCGCATGCGAGCCGTCCGTCTCTCCGTCGCCACCGCCGTCGCCACGGTGGCGGCCCTGACCGCCGTCACGGGCTGCACCGAGAAGAGCGACGCCAAGGGCGGCTCCGGCGCCATCAAGGTGACCGCCACCGACGACAGCTGCAAGGTATCGAAGACCGAGTTCCCCTCCGGGCACGTCGAGCTGGCCGTCGAGAACAAGGGCTCGCGGGTGACCGAGGTCGAGATCCTCTTCCCCGACGACCGCATCGTCTCCGAGCGCGAGAACATCGGTCCGGGCACCAAGCACACCCTGACCGCCGAGGTGAAGAGCGGCGACTACCAGATCGCCTGCATCCCCGGCATGAAGGGCAAGGGCCACCGCCAGGACGTCAAGGTCACCGGCGGCAAGGCCGCCAAGCGCGACCCCCGCCTGGACAAGGCCGTCGCCGCCTACCGCCAGTACGCGCAGGAGCAGGCCGACGAGACGCTGCCGAAGGCGAAGACCTTCACCGACGCCGTCCGCGCCGGCGACCTGGACGCCGCCAAGAAGGCGTACGCCCCCTCGCGCATCGGCTGGGAGCGCACCGAGCCGGTCGCCGAGTCGTTCGGCGACATCGACCCGAAGACGGACACCCGCGCCGACGGCCTCGAAGAGGGCCAGAAGTGGACCGGCTGGCACCGCCTGGAGAAGGCGCTGTGGCAGGACAAGAAGATCGGCGCCGAGGAGAAGTCGCTCGCCACGCAGCTCGACAAGGACCTCGCGGACTGGCAGCAGCGCGTCGGCAAGGCCGAGATCACCCCGACCTCGATGGCCAACGGCGCCAAGGAGCTGCTCGACGAGGTCGCCACCGGCAAGGTCACCGGCGAGGAGGAGCGCTACTCGCACACCGACCTCGTCGACTTCAAGGCCAATGTCGAGGGCGCCGAGAAGGCCTACGAGCTGCTGAAGCCGGTCGCCGCGGAGAACGACGCGGCGCTGACCAAGGAGCTCGACAAGCAGTTCGCGGCGCTCGACACGCTGCTCGACAAGTACCGCGAGGACAAGACCTCCTACGACTTCACCTCCTACGACAAGGTCGGCAAGGCGGACCAGAAGGAGCTGTCCGACGCCGTCAACGCGCTCGCGGAGCCGCTGTCGAAGCTCGCTGCCGCGGTCGTCAAGTAGCCGATACGTGCACGCAGAACCAGCGACCACGGAGGACCCCGTCATGACGGACAACTCCCCTGCCCCGTCCCGGCGTTCGCTGCTCGCGGTCGGCGGCGCCGGGCTCGCGCTCGGTGCCGCGGCGGCGGGCGGCGCCGTCGCGCTGACCCGATCCGACGGCGACGACATGCAGCCGGCCGCCGAGTCGGGCGGCGCGGTGCCGTTCCACGGCGCGCACCAGGCCGGTATCGCGACGGCGGTGCAGGACCGGCTGCACTTCGCCGCGTTCGACGTGAAGACGGACGACCGCGAGGAGTTCGTGCAGCTCCTCAAGGACTGGACGAAGGCCGCCGCCCTGATGACCGAGGGGCGCACGGTCGGCGAGGGCGCGTACGGCGGGCTCGCCGAGGCACCGCCGGACGACACCGGCGAGGCGCTCGGCCTCAAGCCGTCCCGGCTCACCCTGACGATCGGCTTCGGGCCCTCGCTGTTCGAGACGTACGGGAAGAAGTTCGGGATCGCCGGCCGCCGGCCCGAGGCGCTGGTGGAGCTGCCGAGGTTCCCCGGCGACAACCTCGACAAGGCGCGCAGCGGCGGCGACCTGTGCGTGCAGGCCTGCGCGGACGACCCGCAGGTCGCCGTGCACGCGATCCGCAATCTGGCCCGGATCGGCTTCGGCAAGGTCGCCATCCGCTGGTCGCAGCTCGGCTTCGGCAAGACGTCGTCGACGACGCCGGACGCGCAGACCCCTCGTAACCTGATGGGCTTCAAGGACGGCACCCGCAACATCGCGGGCACGGAGACGAAGCGGCTCGACGAGCACGTGTGGGTGTCCGGCTCGGACTGGATGGACGGCGGCTCGTATCTCGTCGCCCGGCGGATCCGGATGAACATCGAGACCTGGGACCGTACGTCGCTGCAGGAGCAGGAGGACGTGTTCGGCCGGGACAAGGGCGAGGGCGCCCCGGTCGGCAGGGCGAAGGAGCGCGACGAGCCGTTCCTGAAGGCCATGAAGCCGGACGCGCACGTGCGGCTCGCGCACCCCGACTCCAATCACGGCGCGACGATCCTGCGCCGCGGCTACTCGTTCACCGACGGCACGGACGGCCTGGGCCGCCTGGACGCCGGGCTGTTCTTCCTCGCGTACCAGAAGGACGTGCGCACGGGGTTCATCCCGGTGCAGCGGAGCCTGTCGCGGAGCGACGCGCTCAACGAGTACATCCAGCACGTCGGTTCGGCGGTGTTCGCGGTGCCGCCGGGGGTGCGGGACGGCAAGGACTGGTGGGGCCGCGGGCTCTTCGAGCGGAAGGCGAGCTGAGCGATGTTCGCGAACTATCTGATCGGTCTGCGCGAGGGTCTGGAGGCGAGCCTGATCGTCTGCATCCTCATCGCGTACCTGGTGAAGACGGACCGCAGGGACGCCCTGAAGCCGGTGTGGCTGGGGGTCGGGGTCGCCGTGTTCGTGGCGCTGGCGTTCGGCGCGGGCCTGGAGTTCGGCTCGCAGGAGATGACGTTCAAGGCGCAGGAGGCGCTCGGCGGCTCGCTGTCGATCATCGCGGTGGGCCTGGTGACGTGGATGGTGTTCTGGATGCGGCGCACCGCCCGGCACCTGAAGTCGGAGCTGCACGGGAAGCTGGACAGCGCGCTGCGGATGGGCACGGCGGCGCTGGTCCTCACCGCCTTCCTGGCGGTGGGCCGGGAGGGTCTCGAGACGTCCCTCTTCGTCTGGACGGCGGTGCACGCCACCAGCAACGGCACCACGGAGCCGGTGATCGGCGCGCTGCTCGGCCTGGCCACGGCGGTCGTCCTCGGCTGGCTGTTCTACCGGGGCGCCCTGCGCATCAACCTGGCGAAGTTCTTCACGTGGACCGGCGCCATGCTGGTCGTCGTGGCCGCGGGTGTCCTCGCGTACGGCTTCCACGACCTGCAGGAGGCCGACTTCGTCGGCGGCCTGAACGACCTGGCGTTCGACATCAGCGGCACGATCGCCCCCGACGGCTGGCTGGGCACGCTCCTGAAGGGCGTCCTCAACTTCCAGCCCGACCCGACGGTGCTCCAAGTCGTCGTCTGGTGCGTGTACTTGGTGCCGACGCTGGCGCTGTTCTTCGCCCCGCCCGGGCTGCTGTCCCGCAGGGGCGAGGCACTGGGTGCTTCTTCTTCCCGGTAGGGTTCGGCCCCGGGAAGGGGAAGGTGAGGTCAACGTCATGAGCGAGGTCAGGAACAGGCTCGGCAGACCCGCCGCGGCGGCGGCAGCGACGGTCGTGCTGTCCCTCGCGGCGAGCGGCTGCGTGACCGTGCACGGGGAGCTCGAGGTCGTGCCCACGACCACGAAGGCGCAGGCCGCACGCGCCCTGGACACCTTCGTGACCGCGTACAACAAGGCGGACAAGACGTACGACCGGGCGGCCGACGCGCGGTACGTCACCGGGGCGCTGGCCGCGATCGACGGGGCCAAGCTGAAGGCGGGCCGCGCGGTGAGCCCGCAGGGCAACCCGAAGCACGCGCCGCTGAAGCTCACCGACACGAACTTCACGGTCCCGAAGAAGGCCGGCTGGCCGCGCTGGTTCGTCACCGACTCCGCCAACAGCCGGGTCGCCAACTCCCGCTGGGTGATGGTCTTCACCCGCGACGACGTCGACGAGCCGTGGGCGGTCTCGTATCTGACGCTGTTCCGGGGCGACACGCTCCCCGCGTTCAAGAAGGACGCCGACGGCTGGGGCGAGGCCATCGCCGCCGACGACAAGGGGCTCGCGATGCCGCCGGGCGAGGTGAGCGACAAGTACACCGGGTACCTGAAGGACGGCGGCGACGGGTTCGCGCAGGGGCCGTACACCTCGCAGTGGCGCGAGTCCCGCAAGAAGAGCACCCGGCCCGGCCTCGCCACGCAGTTCGTCGACGAGCCGCTCACGTCCGGGGACTACGCGCCCGTCGCGCTGCGCACCGAGGACGGCGGGGCGCTCGTCTTCTTCACGACGCGGCGCTACGAGAAGCAGACCGCGTCGCCGGGCAGCGATCTGCCCACGATCAGCCCGGGCGTGAAGGCGCTGATGTCGGGGGACGCGAAGCAGTCGGCGACGTACGGGTACGTGTCGAACCAGACGGCCCTCGACCCGGCGAAGGGCTCCGCCGGGGACGGGGTGCAGGTGCTGAACCGGGTCGAGGGGATCACCACGGCCGAGGGGTCGTGACCGTCACGGGGCTCCGCCCCGGGCCCCGCTCCCCGGAAGGGGCTCGGACTACGGCCAGGCGGACGTGAAGTCCGGCTCCGCTCCCACGTAGCGCGCGCACGCGTCGGTGAGGGTCTCCAGCAGGGTCAGCGGGTCCGGCAGCGGGTACTCGGGGCCGCGCACCCACTCCACGGACCGGTCGGCCGGGAGGCGGGCCGGGGGGACCAGGACGTACGAGCCGCGGCAGTGCCAGCGCAGGCCGGGGTGCTCGTCCATCGTCTCGGGGTGGCAGTCCAGCTCGCAGGGCCACCACTCGTCCTCGTCCTCGGGCGTGCCGCGCGTCGCCGTGAAGAAGAGCATGCGGTCGCCGCCGGACTCCGCGACGGGGCCGACCTCGACACCCGCCGCGAGGAGGCGCTCCAGGGCCTCACGGCCGGCCTCCAGCGGTACGTCCAGGACGTCGTGGACCATGCCGGTCGCGGTGATGAAGTTGGCCTGCGGCTGGTGCCGGGCCCAGCGCTCGATCTGCGCGCGGTCCGTCGTGGACTGGGTCTGCCAGGCGAAGGAGACGGGGTGCCGGCCGGGTGTCGGACAGCCGATGCGGTTGCAGGAACATCGGTAGTCGGCGGGGTACGCGGCCGGTGCGAGGGGCAGTCCGGCGGCGGCAGCGGCGATCAGCAGGGACTCGCGGTCCGTGTCGACCGGGGTCTCCTTCGGGCCCCGGGCGGACTTGAGCCACTGGGCGAACCTGCCCAGGCCCGTGCGTGCGCTGTCGCTGTGCTCCGCGCCCATCTATCCCCTCACCATCGCCGTCGTGCCGGGTGCCGGATGAACCCCGGGTCTCCATGGTCCCACCATCCCGCTTCCCGAGAGGCCACAGGGTGTCATTGCCTGATTTGCCCATATTTGGGGGCCTACCTTGGTCGCCATGGTCACTCTCGCCCACCGGGCCGCGCGGGTGGGCGGCCTCGCCGGCGCCCTCTCCCTGGCCGTACTGGCCTCCGCGCCGCCGCTGGAGTGGGGCCGTGGCCCGCTCACCGTCGACGCCCTGCCCCGCGTCACGTACACGGCGCACCGCGGCGGCGCCCTGGAGGTGCCGGAGAACAGCATGGCGGGACTGGCCGCGGCCTTCGAGCGGGGCACCGCGCAGGTCCTCGACTTCGATACGCGGATGCTGCGCGACGGCACCCTCGTCGTGATGCACGACGCGACCCTGGACCGGACGACCTCCTCGGGCGGCCGGGTGGCCGCCCTGGACCGGACGGAGTGGCGGGGCGTGCGGCTGCGGCCGAAGGCGTCGCTGCCGGGCGGCTGGCGCTCGGAGCGGCCGCCGACGGTCGCGGAGGTGCTCGACCGGTTCGGCGGCCGGATCGTCCTGATGCTGGAGGCCAAGGACCCCAGGAGCCTGACCGGGCTGGCCCGGCTGATCCGCGACCGCGGCCTGACCCGCTCGGTACTGGTCAACTCCAACCGGCCGGCCGTCGCCGAGCGCGCGCACCGCCTCGGCCTCATCTCCCAACTGTGGCGCTCCGCACGGCAGATGAGGACCGACCGGCCCGCGCGCTGGGCCTCGTACGTCGACATCCTGGACATGGATCACCGGGCGCGCGACGCGGATCTGGTGCGGGCGGTCCGCTCGGGGGTGCCGCGCGTGTGGGCGCACACCGTGAACCGGCCGGAGGACCGGGACCGGGCGCTGCGGCTCGGCTGCAACGGGGTCATCACGAACGCGCCGGGCCTGCTGGCGGCTACGCCGGTGCGGACCCCGGGCGGGCGCTGATCCCGTAGAGGGCGTACTCGACGAGCCTGTCGGCGTACGCGTGGTCGAGCGGGCCGGTCTCCTGCAGCCAGCGCTGGGCGAGCGGCCCGGAGAACAGGTCGCGGGCGATCTCGGGGTCGACGTCCGCGCGGACCTGGCCGGCGCCCTGGGCGGCGCGCAGCCGGGCGGCGTAGAGGTCGAGTCCGGGCATGAGGAGCTTGCCGACGAACTCGCGGGCGAACTCGCGGTTGGCGACGCCCTCGGCGGCGAGCGCGCGGGCCGGGGCGTCGAAGCGGGGGTCGAGGAGTTCGTCGACGGTGGCGCGCAGCACCAGCTTGAGGTCGGCCTCGAGGTCGCCGGTGTCGGGCAGGGCGACCGGGTCGAGCGGGACGTCGGGGTGGTTCTCGGAGGCGGCCTGCTGGTTCTGCTCGTTGAGGTCGATGAAGGCCTCCATCAGGACCTGCGCCTTCGAGCCCCACCAGCGGTAGATCGTCTGCTTGCCGACGCCGGCGCGGGCGGCGATGCCCTCGATGGTGGTGCGGGGGTAGCCGATCTCGCCGACCAGGGCGAGGGCGGCGTCGTAGATCGCGCGGCGGGAGCGCTCGCTGCGGCGGGCGGAGTCGGGGGCCGTCTTCTTCGGGGCGCGGCTGGGCGTGGCAGACATGGTTCGAATGTAGCAGCGGGCGAGGCGAGACGTCCCGTCTCGAAAACGATTGACAAGACGAACCGTCTCGTTCACAGTGGAACCGTCGACACGGCGAGACGAACCGTCTCGTCGAAGGTGAGTGAGGCAGAGGAGTACGTCATGACCCGAGGTGGAGCAGGCGGCATGCTGGGCGTCGGCGGGACCCGTCGCACGCTCTCCCGCAAGGCGCTGCGCGGCGGCGGCCGGGGCGGGCAGGTGGGCGGCGGGGGCGTCGATCCCGTGGCGCAGAAGCGCGAGCTGCTGCGCAGGATGCAGGAGAGGCGCGGCACCTCCGACGCCTCGTGACCGGGTGCGGGTGTGAACCACCCGTTCGGTTCACAGCCGTGAGGGCTCCTCCGACCGCACCATGGGCGCAACAGCCCCTGCGGTCGTGAGGAGCCCTCATTGCGTAATCCGTACTCCGGGTGTTCCGTCGAACGGCGCGCCACACCCCGGCGCTACCTGATGTGCCCGCCTGCGCACTTCAAGGTCACGTACTCGATCAATCCGTGGATGGACCCGGCGAAACCGGTCGACGTCCCCCTCGCCGTCGCACAGTGGGAGGACCTGCGCGACCGCTACCGCGCCCTCGGCCACACCGTCGAGGTGCTCGACCCGCGGCCCGGACTGCCCGACATGGTGTTCGCGGCGAACGGGGCGACCGTCGTGGACGGGCGGGTGCTCGGCGCGCGGTTCGCCCATCCCCAGCGGGAGCCGGAGGCCGTCGCGCACCTGGAGTGGTTCCGTGCGCACGGGTACGCCGAGGTGGGCGAGCCCGTGCACGTCAACGAGGGCGAGGGCGACTTCGCCGTCACCGCGTCGTACCTGCTCGCCGGGCGCGGGTTCCGGGCGTCACCGCTGTCGCACGGGGAGGCGCAGGAGTTCTTCGGCCGGCCGGTCATCGGGCTCGATCTGGTGGACCCGCGCTTCTACCACCTGGACACGGCGCTCGCCGTGCTCGACGACGCGGCGGACGAGGTCGTGTACTACCCGGGGGCGTTCTCCGCGGGGAGCCGGGCGGTGCTGCGGCGGCTGTTCCCGGACGCGCTGATCGCCGAGGAGTCCGACGCGGTGGCCTTCGGCCTGAACTCGGTGTCGGACGGGCTGCACGTGCTGTTGCCGCAGGCGGCGGTGGGGTTGTTCGAGCCGTTGCGGGAGCGGGGTTTCGTGCCGGTCGGGATGGATCTCGGGGAGCTGCTGAAGGGGGGCGGGTCGGTGAAGTGCTGCACGCTTGAGCTGCGCCCCTAGAAGCCTCTCCGGCGAGTGAGGAGCGGGGGCCGGGGCAGAGCCCCGCGGCCGTGCGCTAGCGCGGCTGTGCCCAGGAATCCCCCCAGTCCGCGTCACGGGCCTCTCTGTACAGCGCCCCGTGCTTCTTCGTCACGGTCACCCGGTCCAGGCCGCCCTCGGCCCCGCACAGGTCCAGGAGCACCTGGCCCTTGCGGATCTGGGGGCGGCGGACCACCCGGGACGGGGCCGGTTCGGGGGTGAAGCGGGTCGCCGCCACGTACGCGAACTTCTCGTCCTCGTACGCCAACGAGCCGCCCTTGACCCGCCGGTGCAGCGAGGAGCGGCTGACCCGGGCCGAGAAGTGGCACCAGTCCTCGCCGGGCGTGATCGGGCAGGCGGCGCTGTGCGGGCAGGG
This sequence comes from Streptomyces sp. YJ-C3, assembly GCF_053891275.1. Lineage (NCBI taxonomy): Bacteria > Bacillati > Actinomycetota > Actinomycetes > Kitasatosporales > Streptomycetaceae > Streptomyces > Streptomyces sp. YJ-C3. The sequence continues at coordinate 7,096,017 of NZ_CM132685.1, forward strand.
GGCCGCGATGTGGAAGCCCGCGGCGATCAGCCGGTCGCGGGCCTCGATGATCCGGGTGTAGCCGTCGGGGGTGCCGGGTTCGATGATCACCACGGCGCCGGTGGACGCCTGGGCGGCGGCGTCGACCACCGCGGCGCGGTCGGCGTCCGTCAGTTCCTTCAGGACGTAGGAGACCGTGACGAGGTCCACGGCGGCGGGCAGCTCCGTCGCGCCGATGCGGCCGCGCCTCCACTCCACCGAACGGGCCAGCTCGGCGTCCCTCGACGCCAGTTCGCGGCCCAGCGTCAGCGCGGGCTCCGACCAGTCGAGGACCGTCGTCGGGCGCGCTCCGGGCAGCGTCTCGTGGGCCGCCCAGACCGCGGCGCCGGTACCGCCGCCGATATCGAGGTGCCCGTCGGGCCTCCAGTCCGCCGGTGCCGCGCCGACGAGGCCGCCCAGCGCGGAGCACACCGCCTCGAACGTGGCCGGCATCCGGTACGCCGCGTACGCCGCCACGTCCGCCCGGTCGCGCAGGATCGGGGCGTCGGTCGGGGTGGTGCCCCGGTAGTTCGCGATGAGCCGGTCCACGGCGCGGGCCGCCTGCGTCGGCGGGAGGCCGTCGAGGAGTCCGGCGAGGGCCGAGCGCAGGGTGTCGGCGGGGGCGTGCGGGTCGGTCGGGGCGTTCACCCGGACGATTTTAGGCGGCCCGCGGCTACGGGCCCGCCGGGCCGGTGACCGCCCGGGCGAGCCGGGTCGCCGCGGCCTCCCGGGGGCCGCTGTCGGCGGGGCGGCGACGCGGGTGGACGGTGTTGGCGAGGAGCACCAGGAAGGTGTCGGTCACCGGGTCCAGGACGAGGGAGGTGCCGGTGAACCCGGTGTGCCCGGCCGCGCCCCGGCCCGCCAGCTCCCCCATGAACGAGGGCTGGTCGACCCGGAAGCCGAGCCCGGGCGCCGCCAGCATCAGGTCGACGAAGTCGGGGCCGAGGATGCGCGCGGTGCCGTACGAGCCGCCGTTGAGCAGGGCGCGGCAGAGCACCGCCAGGTCGTACGCCGTGGAGAACAGGCCCGCGTGGCCGGCGACGCCGCCGAGCGCCCAGGCGTTCTCGTCGTGGACCTCGCCGCGCAGCATGCCGCGGTCGGCCTTGGCCCAGGGGCGGCGCTGGTCCTCCGTGGCGGCGGCGCCGGGCCGCGGCCCGTACGACGTGGCGGTCATGCCGAGGGGGCGGGTGATGCCCTCGCGGACGAGGACGTCGAGTGCCCGGCCGGTCAGACGCTGCAGGAGGTGCTGGAGCAGCAGCATGTTCAGGTCGGAGTAGCGGAACTCCCCCGGCTTCGACGAGGGCGCCTCCGCGCGCAGCAGCGCCAGCCGGGAGGACATGTCCGGGGCGTCGTACAGCGGGAGTTCGGGGCGCAGGCCCGAGGTGTGGGTGAGGAGCTGGCGCACGGTGATGCCGTGCCGGGCGGCGGCGGTGAAGTCGGGGAGGTACGCGCCCACCCGCGCGTCGATGCCGAGGGTGCCGCGCTCGATCTGCTGCACGGCGGCGATCGTGGTGAACAGCTTGGTGACCGAGGCGAGGTCGAAGGGCGTGTCCAGGGTCATGGGGACCCGGGCCGCCACCGGGAGCTCGACGCCCCGGTCGGCCGTCTCGTCGTACGCCGCGTGGCGCACGGCCCAGCCGCAAGCGGCCTCGGCGGCGATCACCGGGCCGCGCCCGGCGATCAGCACGGCGCCCGCGCACCAGGGGCGCGGCCCTTCGGGCAGCGCGCGCACGCCGCGGACCAGGCGGGCGATCCGCGCGGCGTCCAGGCCGGCCCGCTCGGGCGTGCCGTGGCGCAGTCGTGGGGAACTCAGCGCTCCGTCACCTCCCCCATCGCTCTGGCGGTGTGCCGCCAGGGGCGGCACAGTGCCATGAAGGCGACGGCCGCCGCCAGGCCGCAGGAGAGTTGCACCAGGGCCATCGGTACGGCCGTGCGCTCGCCCGCGATGCCGACGAGCGGCGAGGCGACCGCGCCGATCAGGAACGACGAGGTGCCGAGCAGGGCGGACGCGGAACCGGCGGCGTGCGGGGTGCGCAGCAGGGCGAGGGCGTTGGTGTTGGGGGTGGCCAGGCCCATCGACGCCATGAGCACGAACAGGCCCGCGGCGACGGGCACCAGGCCGAGCTCGTCGGGGTCGCCGAGCACGCCGGTGGCGACGAGGAGGAGGAAGGCGGCGGCCAGCACGATCAGGGTCAGGCCGACCGCGAGGACCTTGTCGAGGCTGACCCGGCCGACGAGGACCTTGCCGTTGAGCTGGCCGACGGCGATCAGGCCGATCGAGTTGAGCCCGAAGAGCAGGCTGAAGGTCTGCGGCGAGGCCCCGTAGATCTCCTGGATCACGAACGGGCTGGCGCTGATGTAGGCGAAGAGCGCGGCGAACGCGAAGCCGCCCGCGATCATGTATCCGGTGAAGACGCGGTCGGCGAGCAGGGACCGCATGGTGCGCAGCGCCTCGACGGTGCCGCCCCCGTGCCGCCGCTCGGGCGGCAGGGTCTCGGGCAGGCACTTGCCCACGAGGGTGGTGAGCGCGATGCCGATGACGGTGAGCACGACGAAGACGCCGCGCCAGTCCGTGACGCGCAGGACCTGGCCGCCGATGAGGGGCGCGACGATCGGGGCGACGCCGGAGATCAGCATCAGGGTGGAGAAGAACCGGGCCATCGCGACGCCGTCGTAGAGGTCGCGCACGACGGCCCGGGCGATCACGATGCCGGCCGCGCCCGCCAGGCCCTGCAGCAGCCGGAAGGCGACGAGCAGGGCGGCGTTCGGCGCGAGGGCGCAGATCGCGGTGGCGGCGACGTACACGAACAGACCGATCATGAGCGGCCTGCGGCGGCCCCACTTGTCGCTCATCGGGCCGACCACGAGCTGGCCGAGCGCCATGCCGGTCAGGCACGCGGTGAGGGTGAGCTGGGCGGTGGCGGCGGAGGTGCCCAGGGCGCCGGTGACCTCGGGCAGGGCCGGGAGGTACATGTCCATCGACAGCGGCGGCACGGCGGTCAGCCCGCCGAGCACGAAGGTGACGAGCATGCCGGTGCGAACGGCCGCCCTGGGCGCGGCGGTTGGGCCGCCATCCGGGGTGACCTGCGCGGGTCCGGCCGCGCTCGTGGTGCTCCCGGTACTTCCGCTCTCCGCCATCCCGATGCCCCTCGTTCCCTTTCGTCTCTCCCGGTCGTACGTGCGATTACCTATGCTCTCAGCTCGGTGGAGTGGTCGAGACCAACAACTGAGGTGGGCAGGGATGGCAGCGGAGCGCGTGCGGTGGGGAATTCTCGCGACGGGCGGGATCGCCGCGTCGTTCACGGCGGATCTGCTGGATCTGCCGGACGCCGAGGTGGTGGCGGTCGCCTCGCGGACCGAGACGTCGGCGAAGGCGTTCGCGGAGCGGTTCGGGATCGAGCGGGCGTACGGCGACTGGGCGTCGCTCGCCGCGGACGAGGACGTCGACGTGGTGTACGTGGCCACGCCGCACTCCGCGCACCGGGAGGCGGCCGGGCTCTGTCTGGAGGCGGGCCGTGCGGTGCTGTGCGAGAAGGCGTTCACGCTGAACGCGCGGGAGGCCGGGGAACTGGTGACGCTCGCGCGTTCGCGGGGCCTGTTCCTGATGGAGGCCATGTGGATGTACTGCAACCCGATGATCCGCCGCCTCAAGGCGTTGGTCGACGACGGCGCGATCGGTGAAGTCCGCACGGTGCAGGCCGACTTCGGGCTCGCGGGCCCGTTCCCGCCCGCGCACCGGCTGCGGGACCCCGCGCAGGGCGGTGGCGCGACGCTGGATCTCGGGGTGTACCCGGTGTCGTTCGCGCAGCTGCTGCTCGGGGAGCCGTCGGGGGTGACGGCGCGCGCGATGCTGTCGGAGGAGGGCGTCGACCTCCAGACGGCGATGCTGCTGTCGTGGGACAGCGGGGCGCAGGCGCTGCTGCACTGCGCCATCAACTCCGGTACGGGCGTGACGGCTTCGGTGACGGGGTCCGCGGGGCGGATCGATGTGCCGGCCGGGTTCTTCTACCCGGAGCGGTTCGTGCTGCACCGGGACGGGCGCGACCCCGAGGAGTTCACGGCGGTGCCGGAGGACGGGCCGCGGGACTCGATGCGGCACGAGGCGATCGAGGTGATGGGGCGGCTCCGGGCCGGCGACACGGAGTCGCCCTTGGTGCCGCTCGACGGGTCGCTCGCGGTGATGCGGACCCTGGACGCGGTGCGGGGGGCTGTGGGGGTGCGGTATCCCGGGGAGCGGTGAGGCGTCCGCCCTGGTGCGGTCCCGTCGCCGGGTGCCGGCCCGGTGGGGCTTCTCGCGCAGTTCCCCGCGCCGCTGAAGGCTTGCGGCTTCGCCGCTCGCCTTCAGCCCCCACCGCACCCGCACCCGGCGTCAGACCTGATCAGGCAGGACGCAGGCCCTGGTCGCCGACGGCCGTCACGAACGACGCCGCCGTCGTGAGCGGCGCCCCCGGGACGGTGACCGCCGAGACCGTCTTGAAGTCGGCCCGGGCCGACTCCTCCCCCAGGTCCACGGTGACGTAACCACGACGCCCGTTGTAGAACTTCAGATGCGGGTTGGCCTGCGTGTACGTGGCCCAGTTGGACGGCCTCTCGGAACCGTCCTTGCCGGAGGCGATGGACGTGGCCACGATCTCCGTGCCGAGCGTGCGCGACGCGGGGTCGTCGAAGTCGTCCTTGATGTCGAAGGCGTACCCGACGTGCACGTCACCGGTGAGCACCATCAGGTTCTCGACGCGCGCGGCCTTGGCGCCGGCCAGCACCCGGTCACGGGAGGCGCGGTAGCCGTCCCACGCGTCCATGGAGACCTTCGCCTCGGCGTTCAGGTCGAGCTTGCGCTGGGAGAACGTGACCTGCTGCGGCACCACGTTCCACAGGGCGCGCGAGCGGCGCCAGCCGTCGAGGAGCCAGCGCTCCTGCGTGGCGCCGGTGATGGTGCGCGCCGGGTCGTCCGACTCGGGACCGGGGACGTGCGAGCCGTCGCCGTAGGCCTGGTTCGAGCGGTACTGGCGGGTGTCGAGGATGTCGAACTGGGCGAGGCGGCCCCAGACCAGGCGCCGGTAGAGCTGGGCGTCGGGGCCGGTCGGAAGCTGGGGGCGGCGCAGCGGCTGGTTCTCCCAGTACGCGCGGTACGCGGAGGCGCGGCGCAGCAGGAACTCGTCCGCCGGACCCTCGGTCTCGGAGGTGTCGTCGGCGTAGTTGTTCTCGGTCTCGTGGTCGTCCCAGGTGACGACGAAGGGGTGGGCGGCGTGCGCGGCCCGCAGGTCCGGGTCGGACTTGTAGAGGGCGTACCGCAGCCGGTAGTCCTCCAGGGTCATGGTCTCCCGGTTGAAGATGTCGGGCACGACGCGGTCCGTGTAGTTGCGGGCGCCGCCGACCGAGTTGACCGCGTACTCGTAGAGGTAGTCGCCGAGGTGGAAGACGACGTCGACGTCGTCCTCGGCCAGGTGCTTGTACGCGGTGAAGTAGCCGTCGTGGTACGCCTGGCAGGAGACGGCGGCCAGGGTGAGGCCGGGGACGTGCCGGGAAGAGGCGGCGGGCGCGGTGCGGGTGCGGCCGGTCTCGCTGACCCGGTCGCCGACGCGGAAGCGGTAGTAGTAGACGCGGCCCGGCTCCAGGTGGTCGACCTCGACGTGCACGGAGTGGTCGAACTCGGGGTGCGCGGTGGCCGTGCCGCGTCTGGCGACGCGCCGGAAGCGCTCGTCGAGGGCGAGCTCCCAGCGCACCTCGACGCGCTGCGCGGGCAGCCCGCCGCCGGTCTCGTACGGTTTCGGGGCGAGCCGCGTCCACAGCAGCACGGAGTCGGGCAGCGGGTCACCGGAGGCGACGCCCAGTGTGAACGGATCGCTGGTGATCTTGCGACCGTCCAGTTCGGCGGCGGCCGCGGTGCCGGCCGCGGGCAGGTTCACACTGAAGGCTAGCGCCGCGGCGGCACCCGCGACAGTGAGGAAGCGCCGGCGGCCCAAGTGCTGGGCGGCTGCGCGGAGTTCGGGTGCGTGCTGCGGTACGTGTGACATGGAGCCCCTCCCCTGACTGCTGGCGTCATCTGGCGTCACGGGGAATTGCAGTGGGCCGGGACGACGCCCGACTGTCGCGTACACAACAGCCACATGGCGGATCGGTGATCTCCGCATGGCGGGGCGCCCGTACGCTGCGGCCCCATGGACGATCTGCGAACCGCATCGACAAGGACCGCCGTGGTCACCGGCGCCGGCTCCGGCATCGGCCGGGCCGTCGCCCTGGAGCTGCTGCGCACCGGCTGGCGGGTGGCCCTGGCCGGCCGCCGCGTCGAGACGCTGGCACGGACGGCGGGGCTGGCCCCGGGCACGGAGTCGTTCGTCGCCCCGACGGACGTGTCGGACCCGGACGGGGTGACGGCCCTCTTCACCGCCGTACGCGACCGGTTCGGCCGGCTCGATCTGCTCTTCAACAACGCGGGGACGTTCGGGCCCGGCGGCGTGGCCGTGGAGGACCTGGCGTACGACGCGTGGCGGCACGTCGTCGACACCAACCTCAACGGGGCGTTCCTGTGCGCGCAGGCGGCGTTCCGGCAGATGAAGGAGCAGGACCCGCAGGGCGGCCGGATCATCAACAACGGCTCCATCTCGGCGCACACGCCGCGGCCGCACTCGATCGCGTACACGGCGACGAAGCACGCCCTGACGGGCCTGACCAAGTCCCTTTCGCTGGACGGCCGTCCGTACCGGATCGCCTGCGGGCAGATCGACATCGGCAACGCGGCGACCGACATGACCGAGCGCATGCAGTCCGGCATCCTCCAGGCCAACGGGGAGCTGGCGGCGGAGCCGGTGATGGACGTGGCGGACGTGGCGCGCACGGTGCGGCACATGGCGGAGCTGCCGCTGGAGGCGAATGTGCAGTTCGCGACGGTGCTGGCGACGAACATGCCGTACGTCGGCCGGGGTTGAGCGCACCGGCCCAGCTTGCTTGAGAGATAAATCTCCACAAACGGAATGGGATCTACCGCCGCATTACCGGACGCCGGGGCCCGTATGCTCAGTTCCTCTCCACGAGAACTTCACATTCGGAGCACACTTTGCGCATACGTTCCGCGGCCCCGGCCGCCCTCGCCGCGGCGGCCCTCGCGGGCTCGCTGCTCGCCACGACCCCGGCGTCCGCCGCGGCGCACCAGGGCGGGCTGCACCTCGGCTTCATCCAGTACGACAGCCCCGGCTCGGACAATCGCAGCAACAGCTCTCTGAACGCGGAGTGGGTGAACATCCACAACAACACCCGCTCCGCGATCCAGCTCAAGGGCTACAAGCTGAAGGACAACACCGGCTACACGTACACCTTCGGCAGCTACAACATCGGCGCGGGCAAGACCGTCAAGGTCCGCACCGGCAAGGGGACGAACGCCTCGGGCGTCCGGTACTGGGGCCGCGGCTCGTACGTCTGGAACAACACGGGCGACAAGGCCCGCCTGATCAAGCCCAGCGGCACGCAGCTCGACTCCTGCTCCTGGAGCCGTCTCGGCTCGGGCGCGATCAGCTGCCACTGAGCCACCACGAGGGGGGGAAGACGGTTCCCCGCGCTCCGGGAGGGGCGCGGGGAACCGCGCCTGCCGCACCGGCGAGAATGCACCGCATGACCGACAACGTGCTGCGCTACACCGCCTTCGCGACCGACCCCGCCGGGGGCAACCCCGCCGGGATCGTGCTCGACGCCTCCGCGCTCAGCGCCGAGGACATGCTCAAGATCGCCGCGGACCTGGGGTACAGCGAGTCCGCATTCGTGACGCCGGGCCCGGCCGGAAGCGGCGAACGGGCCTATACCGTGCGCTACTTCAGCCCCAAGGCCGAGGTCCCGTTCTGCGGCCACGCCACCGTCGCCACCGCGGTCGCCCTCGCCGAGCGCCACGGCACCGGCGACTACCTGTTCCACACCCTCGCCGGCGAGGTGCCGGTCTCCGTCGACCGGGCCGGGGACACGCTGCGCGCCACCCTCACCAGCGTCGCGCCGCGGGTGGAGGACGTGAGCGGCGAGGACCTCGCCGAGGCGCTCGCCGCGCTGGACTGGCCGGCCGCCGATCTGGACCCGGCCCTGCCGCCGCGCATCGCCTATGCCGGTGCCCGCCACCTCGTCCTGGCCGCGGCCACCCGGCAGCGCCTCGCCGACCTCGCGTACGACTTCGAGCGGCTCGCCGCCCTGATGCGCCGACTGGACCTGACGACCGTCCAACTGGTCTGGCGGGAGAGCGAGTTCACCTTCCACGTGCGCGACCCGTTCCCGGTCGGCGGCGTCGTCGAGGATCCGGCCACCGGCGCCGCGGCCGCCGCGTTCGGGGCGTATCTGCGCGAGCTGGGCCTGGTCCCGGAGGAGGCCGTGCTCACCCTGCACCAGGGCGCCGACATGGGCCGCCCCGGTGAGCTGACGGTGACGCTGCAGGCGGGCGACCCGCGGGTGCGGGTGAGCGGGACGGCGGTCCCCCTCGCCTAGGGGCTGTCACGTACCGGGGCTCGTCACGCCCGGCCCAGAAGGTGCTCCACCTGCGTCAACTCGTCCTGGGACAGGGGCCCGTGGGCCAGCGCGCCCGCGTTCTCCTCGGCCTGCGCCACCGTGCGGAACCCGGGGATCGGCACGGCGCGCGGGCTGCGGGCCCACAGCCAGGCGAGCGCGCCCTGCGCCGGGGTGCGGCCGCCGCCCGTGAGCACGGAGCGCAGCGCGTCGACCCGGGCCAGCCACTCCGGGTCCGCGCCGCCGCCCGTGCCGAAGCCGGGCAGCCAGGCGGGCGGGGCGCTGCGGATGTCGCCCGCGGCGGGCGTGCGCCCGGCGCCGTGGCCACCGCCGAGCAGGCCCATGGCGAGCGGGCTGCGCTGGATGCCGGCCAGCCCCAGCTCCTCGCACAGCGCGTGGAGTTCGGGCGCGTCCTGGAGGACGTTGCAGCGGTACTGCACGGCCGCGCAGTGCGGGCCCTCGGCGAAGACGCGGGCCCGGTCGGGGTCGTCGGTGCTCCACGCGTAGGCGCGTACGAGCCCTTCGCGGACGAACTCCTCGCAGGTGTCGCGGAGCCGGGCGGCCCGCTGCGGGTCGGCGTCGGAGAGGTGCAGCTGGTACAGGTCGATGCGGTCGGTGCCGAGGCGGGCGAGCGACGCGGTGAGGGCGCGGCGGGCGTGCTCGGGGGAGTCGTCGCCGCCGGTGAGGGTCCTGGTGCGTTCGTCGAAGACGTTGCCCCACTTGGTGGCGATGACGACGTCGTCCCGGCGCTTGCCGAGGGCGCGGCCGAGCACGCGTTCGCTGTGGCCGGTCCCGTACGCGTCGGCGGTGTCGAAGAAGGTGACGCCGAGGTCGAGCGCGCGCCGCACGGCACGCTCCGATTCCTCGTCGTCGACGCGGCCCCAGCCGAGCGGCCGCCCGTCCGGGTCCTGCCACTCGCCGCCGATGGCCCAGCATCCGAAGCCGAGGGCGCTGACCTCGATGCCGCTGCCGCCCAGTGTCCTGGTGTCGATGTCCATGCCCGGGAACGCTAGGAGTTGAAGCGCACGCGAGGTCAACAGCCCTACGGATACGGGATGTTCAGGCCTGTCCGGTCTCGAACCGGGTGACCTTGCCGCCCGACACGTCGAACGTCCACCTGGTGCGCATCTCGCCCCAGGTGTCGTTGCGGTAGCGGGCGACGAGGGAGCGGCCCTCGGCGGTCTCCTTCTCGACCTCCATGTGGCCGTTCGAGTCGAAGATCTCGCGGGCCGTCCAGTCGTCGAGGTCCCGGTCGCTGCCGTCGTCCGCCATGGTCGCGCCGGGCGCGAGCGCCGCACGGAAGGCTTCCTGGTCGTGGGCGTTCAGCGCCGACACGAAGGCGCGGACCGCCGGGTCGCTGAGCTTTGCGGTCTGGATGGGCATGCGCCCAGGCTTGCACCGCGGCCGGCCGGCCGCCACCCGAATGGGCCCGCGCGCGAGGTGCGCGGCGCACGGCTGCCGGACGGTGGGGACATGACCTGCACTCGATTGCGTACCTCTCGCACCTCCTGCTCCAGCCGTCGTGACCTGGGCCTTCTCGCGTTGCGCCTGGGGACCGGCGGGGTTCTCGCCGCGCACGGCGCCCAGAAGCTGCTCGGCTGGTTCGGCGGCGGTGGCGTGTCCGGGACGACCGCCGCCATGGACGCCATGGGGTACACCCCCGCCAAGGCGAGCGCCCTCGCGGCCGGGCTCGGCGAGGCGGGCGGCGGGGCGCTCCTCGCGCTCGGCCTCGCCACACCGCTGGGCGGCGCCGCGGCGGCCGGGACCATGGCGGGCGCGGCGGCCGTGCACGCCCCGAACGGGTTCTTCGCGATGAACGGCGGCTACGAGTACCCGGCGTTCCTCGGTTTCGTCGCGGCGGGCCTCGCGGTGACCGGCGCGGGCCGCTACTCCCTCGACCACGCGCTCGGCCATGTGCTCGACCGGCACTGGATGGTGCCGGCGGCGCTCGTGGGTGCCGGGGCGGCGGCGCTGGCGGTGGTCGCCTCGCGCACCAGGCCGACGCAGGATCCGGACGCGGGCGAGTAGCCGCGCGGGCCGAGGCTCTAGGCTCGTCGCTCGTGACGACGTACGACGACGAGCTGTGGACGACCATCGACCGGCTGCGCGACTGGCTGGACTCGAACAATCGGCGGCCTTCCCAAGAGGCGCTGCTCCTGCGGGTGTTGAAGCTCTCGGAGGAGGTGGGCGAGGTGGCGGAGGCGGTCATCGGGGCCGTCGGCCAGAACCCGCGCAAGGGCGTCAGCCACACCTGGCAGGACGTCGAGTCGGAGCTGTGCGACGTGGTGGTCACGGCGCTGGTCGCGCTCGGCACGCTCACGCCGGACGCGCGCGAGGCGCTGTCCGCGCATGTGGCGAAGCTGGCGGAGCGCTCGCTGGGGCCCGCGTAGGCGGTGACCGGACGGCCGGGCGTCAGGGACGACGGGGCGGACCGCCCGGAACCCCGGACGCCACCGCCGCGCGGGGGCCTTGCGGAGCCGCCCTCAGAGCCGCCCCGACGCCCGCAGCATCGGCACCACGTGCCCCGCGACGGCCGGGGCCAGGCGGGTGTCACGGCCGTCGGTCCAGCGCAGCGCGGCCAGCTCGGCCGCGGGCCGCGGCCGCCCGGACAGTGTGGCGGTGAACAGCGTCAGCCGCATCGGGACGCCTTCCAGCGCCGCGACGTCCTCGACCACGCCGAGCGGTTCCAGGTCTTCCGGCGCGACCCCGAGCTCCTCGTCCAGTTCGCGCCGCAGCGTCTCCTCGGGGCTCTCCCCCGGCTCCGGCTTCCCGCCGGGCAGGTAGAAGAGGTCCGGCGCGGCCTCCTTGCTGACGACGAGCAGCTTGCCGTCCGCGACGACCGCGGCGGCGACGACTTCCATGACTTCCTGGCGCATACGGCCGATTCTGCCTCGGACTACGCTGCTCACGATCAGCGATCAGGTTGCTCAGCGGTCTCAGGCTTCAGGGGGTCACGCAAGATGAACGGGTTCGACAGCGCCGCCGTCACAGCGGTCAGCAGCAACAGCACCTACTCCTTCACCAAGCCGAACCGGGACAGCGTCACGCTGCTCGCGGGCCTCGGCGTCGAGGGGGACGTGCACGCCGGGGTCACGGTGCAGCACCGCTCCCGGGTGGCCCAGGATCCGACGCAGCCGAATCTGCGCCAAGTCCACCTGATCCAGGAGGAGTTGTTTGCGGAGGTCGCCGCGCTCGGCCACCGGGTGCGGCCCGGCGAGCTCGGCGAGAACATCACCACGCGCGGCATCGACCTGCTCGCCCTGCCGACCGGAACACTCCTGCACCTCGGCGCGGGCGGCGCGGTCGTCGAGGTCACCGGGCTGCGCAATCCGTGCCTGCAGATCGACCACTTCCAGGACGGCCTCCTCAAGCGCGTCGTGGGCCGGGACCCGGAGACCGGCGCGATCGTCCGCAAGGCCGGGATCATGAGCGTCGTACGGGAGGGCGGGACCGTCCGCCCCGGAGACGCCATCCGCGTGCAGCTGCCCGCCGAGCCGCATCGCCCCCTGGAGAAGGTCTGATGCCTCCGCACGAGAAGCCGGTCGTCGTTCCGCACGACCCCGGGTGGGCGGCCCATGGAGCCGCGCTCTGCACCCAACTGGCTTACCTTCTGGGCCCGTTGGCGCTGCACGTGGACCACATCGGTTCGACGTCCGTGCCGGGCATGGCCGCCAAGGACGTCTACGACGTGCAGGTGAGCGTCGCTGACCTGGACGCCGCCGCGGCCGCGTTCGAGGCGCCGCTGTCCACGCTCGGCTTCGTCCGCGCACCGTACATGCGCGACCACGTCCCGGCCGGACGCGAGGGCGAGGAGGACCCCGCCGACTGGACCAAGCGCTACTGGTCACGGCGGACCGCGGACGCCGCGCCGGTCAACCTCCATGTCCGCAGGGCCGGTTCACCGAACGAGCGGCTCGCGCTGCTGTTCCGCGACTGGCTGCGCGCGACGCCACGGGCCGTCCCCGCGTACGCCCGCTTCAAGTACGTACTCGCGCGGGCCGTCCCCGACACCGGGACGTACGCCGACGTGAAGGACCCCGTCGTCGACCTCGTCGGCGTCGTCGCCGAACAGTGGGCCGCGCGGACGGGCTGGCGCCCGCACGGGTAGCACGCCGCGGCCGCCCGCCGTGATCGGCGGACGGCCGGGGCCGGGGGCTCAGCCCTCCTGCGCGCGGCGTCGGCGCGCGGCGAACACCGTGCCCGCGCCCGCGGCGACGACCAGCGCGGCGGCCGCGGCGAGCGGGCCCGCCGGGACGTCGGCGCCGGTGGCGGCGAGCGAGCCGGTGCCGCCGGTGGTGGACCCGGTGCCGGTGGCGCCCGTGGTGCCCGTGCCGCCCGAAGTGCCGCCGGACGTACCGCCGTCGGAGCCGTTGCCGCCCGACGGGAGCGTGGCGTCCTCGTCGAGGGAGACGGCCACGTCGACCGGGTCGAGGGCGGCGCCCGCCTGGTAGAACCCGCCGAACGCCTTGGCGCCGTCGGCGGTGAGGGTGGCCGCGGCGCCGTCGAGCTCGACGATGTCGTCCTTCGCGGTCAGGTCGCCGGAGCCGACCTTGAGGGTGGCCACGGTCAGGTCGTCGTACGTGGTGACCTTGCCGGTCTGCCGGTCCTTGCTGGACACGTCGGCGACGAGCTTTCCGCTGCCGCCCTTCGCCGTCACCCGCAGATCGCTGAACTGCAGGTCGAGGGCGTACGTGCCGTCCTCCTCGTGGCCGAGGAAGCGGACCTTGCCCGCGAACTCGGCGTCGAGGGACCTGGCGTCGGCGTCGTAGCTGCCGTTCGCGTCGCCGAACCGGTACACCGAGCCGTTCTTCGCGGCGCCGCCGGTCAGTTCGACCTTGCCGTTCGCGATGGGGCCCGTGATGTACGTACGGAAGGACTCCTTGACGCCCCAGTCCAGGTTGCCGTCGGCGATGGCGCCGGAGACGGCCTCGTCGGACGGGGCGGCCGTGGCGGTGGCGGACGGCTTCGGGGTCGTCGTCGCGCTCGGCTTGCCGGTGGGCTGCGCGCTGCCGGTGGGGGCCGGCGAGGACGGGGGTGTCGTCGACGGGTCCGGGGAGGGCGAGGAGGCGGCGGCGGTCACGGTCAGCGTCGCCGTGTCGAGGGCGGTGCCCTCCTTGTACATGCCGTTGAACGCCTTGGCGCCGTCGGCGGTCAGCGTCGCCGGGATGTCCTTGAAGGTCATCGCGCCGCCCGCGCCCTGGCCCGGCTTCACGGCGGACAGGTCGAGCGTGGCGAACTCGATGTCGTTCTGGACGGTGCCGTTGAGGCTGATGTCGGCGTCGATGTGCCCGGTCGTGCCGGACGTCACGACCTTCACGTCACTGATCTTGATGTCGAACCCGTGGGCCGTGGAGGCGAACCGGACGGCGCCCTTGAAGGCGGTGTCCGTGCCGTGGGTGGCCGTGTCGTACGTGCCCGTGCCGTCGGTGAAGGTGAAGGCGCCGTTGTCGGCGGCCTGGGTCGCGCCGTCGCTCGCGGTGATCGATCCGGCGGCGATCCCGGTGACGTACTTGCGGAAGGACTCCTTCACGCCCCAGTCGAGCGTGCCGTCCTTCAGCTCGACGGCGGGAGCCTTGTCGGCGGCGAACGCGGGCAGTGCGACGGCACCGGCTCCGAGCGCGACGGCGGTGGCGGCGGCGAGGGCTATGGGGTGTCTGACGAGAGACATGCTTTCTCCTAGCGATGATCGGGGTGCGCCTTCAGGGGCGCGGGGAACTGCGCGAGCGACCGCGGACAACCGGCGCCCGGCAGCGAGACAGAAGGGGGCGGACGCCTAGCCGCCCACGGAGGCCCGCTTGCGCATCCGAAGAACGACCACCACGGCACCGGCGACGAGCACCACGACCCCGCCGGCGATCCCGGCGACGGCGCCACCGGACAGCCCCGAACTCCCGCTTCCGGCATCGGACTTGGCGGCAACCGCGCTGGGGCGGGGACTGGGAGTGGCCGAACCGTCCGACCCGGAGCTGCCGAGATCGGGCAGAGCGGGAAGCTTCGCGTCCGCGTCGAGCGCGACGGCCAGGGAGACCGGATCCATCGCGGCCCCCTTCTGGTACATGCCGCCGAACGCCTTCGCCCCGTCGGCGGTCAGCACGGCCGGCGCCTCGGTGATCCGCACGAGCCCGTCCTTCGCCGCGAGGGACTTCACGGTGAAGGTCACGAGCGGGCTGTCCTTGGTGGTCTTCCTGCCGCTGGTGACGTCGGCGCGCAGGGTGCCCTTGCCGTCGGCGACGGTGACGGTCGGGTCCGCGAGCGTCAGGTCGAGCCCGTGCTTCCCGGTGAACCGCACGGATCCGGTGAACTCCCCGTCGAGGGTCTGCTTCTTCTTGTCGTACGCACCCTCACCCTTCGGGAACCGGAACAGCGCGCCCCCGTCCTGCGCCCCGGCGCCGAGCTTCCACTCGCCCTGGGCGATGTCCCCGGTGACGTACTCGCGGAAGGTGCGGCGCACACCCCAGTCGACGGCGCCGTCCCGGAGCTTCCCGGAGGAGTCCTGCTTCTCCTTCTTCTCCTTGGACTCGTCCTTCTTCGTGGCGGAGGCCGACGGCTTCGCGGCCGCCTTCTCGGGCGCGACGTCCGCGGACAGGCTCACCGGGTCGAGCGCGGTGCCGGCCGTGTAGTAGCCGGCGAAGGACTTGGCGCCCTGTGCGGTGAGCGTGGCGGGCAGGTTGTTGAGGGTGACGGCGTTCCCGTCGCCCTTCATGTCGATCCCGCCCAGGGCGAGCGTGGCGAAGGGCACCTGGCTGGACGACGTGACCGTCCCCGTGCCCTTCGCCTTGCTCACGACATCGACGTACAACGTCCCGCTGCCGCCCGAGATGCGCACGGTGGGACGGCTGATGGTCATGTCGAGTTCGTAGGAGCCGTCGCTCTTCTTGTGTCCGACGAAGTGCACGCCGCCGGAGAAGGAGGAGGTGAAGCTCCCCGTCGAGCCGTCGTACGTGCCGGTCGCCGAGTGGAAGCGGAACTGGCTGGCGCCCACGGTCGCCGCGCCGCCCGTCAGGGAGTAACTCCCCTTGGCGATGGGCCCGGTGATGTAGCTCTGGAACGACGATTTCAGGCCCCAGTCCAGCCGGCCGCCCTGCACGCCGCGGGCCGCGGCGTGCGCGCCGGCGACCGGGAGCAGCGTCCCGAGCAACGCGGTGAACAGGGCGACGGCGAGGACGCGTATCCGTGCGCGTCGGGACATGACGATTCCTCCGGGTCTCCATCACCAGGACCTGGCGACTTAGGTAAGGCTAACCTAAACTATGCTCGCCTCTGTTCAACAGCCCCACTCACCACGACAGGACGGTGTCCGCGTGCCGACGCCAGCCGACCCTTCTCGCGCTCCCCGGCGGACGGGCGTACTGATCTCCGTACTCGCCCTGGCCCTCGCGCTGGCCGCCGCCGCCTGCGCAGGCGGCGGCACCATCACGGCCACCGCGAGGACCGGAGCGAAGGCGGCCACGACCGCGAACCGTCTCGAACCGCTCGCGTCGACGCCCCGCCCGAAGCTGCCCGTCACGGTCGACTCCGCCGACGGCCACGAGGTGACGGTGCGGAAGGCCGACCGGATCGTGCCGCTCTCCGGCAGCCTCAGCGAGATCGTGTTCACGCTCGGGCTCGGCGAGCAGGTGGTCGCCCGCGACATCACCGCCACCTTCGACCAGGCGAAGAAGCTGCCGGTGGTCACCCGCAACCACGACGTGTCCGCGGAGAGCGTCCTGTCGCTCAAGCCGGACCTGGTGCTGGCCGAGCGGACGACCGGGCCCGACGAGGCGATGCAGCAGATACGCGACGCGGGCGTTCCCGTCGTCGTGCTGGACCCGGCCCAGGGGCTCGACGACGTCGGCACCCGCATCCAGGCCGTCGCGGACACGCTCGGAGTCCCCTCCGCGGGACGGGAGTTGACCGAGCGCTCCGAGGACCGGATCGCCGCGGTGCAGAAGAACATCCCGCACGAGGAGGAGCAGCCCCGCGTCGCCTTCCTCTACGTACGCGGCTCGGCCTCCGTCTATCTCATCGGCGGCGCGAAGTCCGGCGCCACCTCGCTCCTGGAGGCCGCGGGCGCGGTCGACGCGGGCGCGGCGTCCGGCCTGAAGACCGACTTCCGGGCCATCACCAGCGAGGCCCTCGCCAAGGCCGCGCCCGACGCGATCCTCGTCATGACCAAGGGCCTCGACTCCGTCGGCGGCATCGACGGCCTGGTGAAGATCCCGGGAGTGGCCGAGACCCCGGCGGGCGTCGACCGCCGCGTGGTGTCCGTCGAGGACGGCGTCCTGCTGAACTACGGGCCGCGCACGGACCAGGTCCTGCAGTCGATCGTGGACCAGCTCTACGGCAAGAGCGGTGCCTGACATGACGACGACGGCGACCCCGCCCACGACCTCCCCCTCGAAGGTCCCCGCGCGTCAACCCCGCAGCAAGGCATGGCTGTTGACGGTCGTCCTGGCCGCGGCGCTGATCGTCCTGGCGCTGCTCTCGGCGGGCATCGGCGCGTACGACATCCCGGCGACGGACGTCCTCTCCTCGGTCCAGCACCGGATGGGCCTGGGCGGCTCCGCCCTGGACCGGGTCGGCGAATCGGTCCTGTGGAACGTCCGCCTGCCCCGCATCGTCCTCGCCCTCCTCGTCGGCGCCTCGCTCGGCTGCGCGGGCGCGCTGATGCAGGGCGTGTTCGGCAACCCGCTCGCCGAGCCGGGCGTCATCGGCATCTCGTCGGGCGCGGCGGTCGGCGCGGTCGCCTGCATCGCGCTCGGCCTCAACTTCTTCGGCACGTGGACGATCACGGTCTGCGCGTTCGTGTCGGGCCTGGCGACGGTCCTCATCGTGTACGTGATGTCGCGCTCGGGCGGCCGCACGGAGGTCGTCACGCTCATCCTCACCGGCATCGCGGTGAACGCCTTCGCGGGCGCCCTGATCGGCCTGTTCCTCTCCTACGCCGACACGGCCGCGGTCAACCAGATCACGTTCTGGCAGCTCGGTTCACTGGCGCAGGCGACGTGGCCGAAGGTGCTGGCGGTCCTCCCCTGCGCGGCGATCGGTCTGCTCGTCGCGCCCTTCTACTCCCGCAAGCTGGACCTCCTCTCCCTCGGCGAACGCCCGGCCCGCCACCTGGGCGTGGACGTGGAGAGGCTGAGGATCACCCTGATCCTGGTCATCGCGCTCCTCACGGCGGCGGCGGTGGCGGTCTCCGGAGTGATCGGCTTCGTGGGCCTCGTCGTCCCGCACCTGCTGCGGATGCTCGCGGGCCCGGGTCATCGCTTCCTCGTCCCCGGCAGCGCGCTCGGCGGGGCGGTCGTGCTGGTCGCGGCGGATCTCGCGGCGCGCACCGTGGCCGCCCCCGCCGAACTCCCCATCGGTGTCCTCACCGCCCTGACCGGCAGCCCGTTCTTCTTCTGGCTGCTGCGCCGCACCCGCCGCAAGCAAGGAGGCTGGGCATGATCCCGTACTGGACGACGCTGCTGCGGGGATCCCGCGCCCGCGCCCTGCCGCCGCGCCTCGCCCCCGGTGACACGGTGGCCGAGGCCCGCGCCCTGCATCTGGACCTGGGCGCCCGCGAGGTCCTGTCCGGTGTCGACCTGACGGTCCGGGCGGGCGAGGTCCTGGCGCTGGTGGGCCCCAACGGCGCAGGGAAATCGACCCTGCTGGCGGCGCTGGCCGCGGACCTCGCCCCGGCCCGCGGCGACCTCCTCATCGGCGACCGCCCGGCCACGTCCTGGACCGCGCCCGAACTGGCGCTGCGCCGGGCCCTGTTGCCGCAGTCGGCGACCCTGTCGTTCCCGTTCACGGTGGACGAGGTGGTCCGCATGGGCCGGGCGCCCTGGTCGGGCACACCGTACGAGGACCAGGACGACAGGACGGTCGCGGCGGCCCTGCGCGCCACGGAGACGGAGGACTTCGCGGCCCGGCCCTTCTCGGCGCTCTCGGGCGGCGAACGCGCCCGGGTGGCGCTGGCCCGCGTCCTGGCCCAGTCGACCCAGCTGCTGCTCCTCGACGAGCCGACGGCGGCCCTGGACCTGCGCCACCAGGAACTGGTCCTGCGGGTCTGCCGCGAACGCGCCGCGGCCGGCGACGCGGTCGTCGTCGTCCTCCACGACCTGGGCCTGGCCGCGGCCCACGCGGACCGCACGGCGATCCTGCACGCGGGCCGCATCACGGCGGCCGGTCCCCCGGCCGAGGTCTTCGACGGGCCGCTCCTCAGCGAGGTCTACCAGCACCCGGTCGAGGTACTGCCGCACCCGGGATCGGGGGCGCCGCTGGTGATCCCGGTGCGGTCGTAGGGGTTCGGGCCGCCGGCCCGTGGAAGAGGGAGGCGGCAGACGAGTCGGGCTGTACGCCGGGTTCTGTTCCCCGGTTGCCTCGCGGCGGCCGGGGCGACGGCCATCCATCTAGGGCCGGCGTTGCCGCCGGCCTCGTGCGGTCTACCCGCGGACTCGGGCGGGCAGCCCTCGAACGTCCGCGCAGAGCCGCCGAGGCGGCTCCTCTTGACCTTGCTCCAGGTGGGGTTTACCTAGCCGCCTGAGTCACCTCAGGCGCTGGTGGTCTCTTACACCACCGTTTCACCCTTACCCGGCGCCGAAGCACCGGGCGGTCTGTTTTCTGTGGCACTGTCCCGCGGGTCACCCCGGGTGGCCGTTAGCCACCACCTTGCCCTGTGGAGCCCGGACGTTCCTCGGGGAGACCGAGGTCTCCACGCGGCCGCCCGCCCGGCTCGTCTGCCGTGCCGGACATCTTACCCGGGCGATCACGGGCGCAGTGCCGTCAGGCCCGTGCGCCAGGCCCGCTCCAGGTCCGCCCCGTCCGGGAACCGGCCGTGGATCTCCAGGATCACCATGCCGTGCGCGAAGGCCCAGACCGCACGGGCCAGATCCTCGTCACCGCCGCACACCCGCATCAGCGGCATCGCGGCCTGCTCCTCAAGCCCCTCGGGCAGGGCGTGGCGGGGCAGCGGGCGTTCGGTGGCGAGGCAGTAGAGGTGGGGGTGGGCGAGGGCCCAGGCGCGGTAGGCGTCCGCGAGGGCCGCGAGGGGGTCCGGCGCCGTGCGCTCCGCCTCCTCGCAGGCCTCGGCCGATTCCGTCAGCATCTGCGCGACGAGCTCGGCCTCGACGGCCTGTTTGTCGGGGAAGTGCTTGTAGAGCGAGGGGGCCTTGATGCCGAGGCGGTCGGCGAGCGCCCGCATCGTGAGGGCGTCGGGCCCGGACTGCTCCAGGAGCGTCCGGGCCTCGGCCGCGATCTCGGTGGCGCGGGGCGTGAGCCGCCGCGGTTCGGTGGTGGCCTCAGGCACGCTGGAAGCCCTCCTTGGTCCGCAGTCCGTAGCCGAAGGCGCGATCGTACGAGATGTGGGCCAGCCAGCCGCACAGGGCCGCGAAGGCCGGGGCCCATGGGACGAGGAGCACCGTGTACGCGACGAGCAGGGCCAGCGGGATCAGGGCCCGGTGGGCAGCGTTGTAGAAGGGCACCGCGCGGGGCGGGAGCTGGCCCTTGCTCATGCGGGGCGCGTCGCTCATGCCGACCAGGAACGTGAAGTCGGGCGCGATGAAGAAGACGAACGCCAGGGTTCCGGCGAGCCAGCCGTGGTGGACGCCCTCCAGGACCGCGAAGGCCGACCAGAACAGCGCGTTCAGGAGCCACGCGGTGCGGCGGACGACAGCGAGCGGCTTGACGGTCGTGGTGGGTGCGGTGGCGCTCATGGAGACCTCCGGAGTCTGCGGCTAACGGCGTTAGCCGCATCATGGGAAGACCGTACGGCTAACATCGTTAGCCGTCAAGGGCGCGGAGCGCGGCGCGCTTGACCTTGTCGTAGCGTCAACGTTTCTACTGAGGTCATGAGGATCGGAGAGCTGGCCGGGATGGTCGGCGTCACCACGCGGGCCATCAGGCACTATCACCACCTCGGACTGCTCCCGGAGCCCGGGCGGCGGGGCAACGGGTACCGCGAGTACGGGCTGCGGCACGCGGTCGAGCTGGCCCGCATCCGGCGGCTGACCGAGCTGGGGCTCGGGCTGCCCGAGGTGCGGGACGTGCTGGCCGACGACGCCGGGCGCGAGCTCGTCGAGGTGCTCGCCGAGCTGGACGCCGATCTGGCCCGGCAGGAGGCCGCGATCCACGAGCGGCGGGCGCGGCTGCGAACGCTGCTGGCGCAGGCCGAGCGGGGGGAACTGCCCGCGGACGGGCCGCTCTCGCCCGAACTGGCCTCCTTCCTCGGCGCGTTGGGGGCGGTCGACGACACGTCCCCGATGGCCGTGAAGGACCGCGAGGTGCTCACTCTCATCGACACGGCCGCGCCGCCGGAGGAGCGCGGGCCGCTGATGGACTCGCTGCTGGCCGCGTTCACGGAACCGGGCACCCTGGAGGCGGCGCGGGACGTGTACGCGCGCCTCGACGCCCTGGCCGACGCGGCGCCGGACGATCCGCGGGTGGCCGGGACGGCGCGGGCGATCCTCGCCTGCCTGCCGGCGGACCTGCCCGTCGCCGAGGCCTCGGAGCAGCGGGTCTTCCTCGACGCCTTCCTCGACGACTTCTCCCCCGCCCAGGCGGCGGCCGTCCGGCTCGTGATGCGCCTGGCGACCGAGGGCGGTGCGTGATGAGGAGACTCGTCGAGGCGGTCCTGTTCGCCGTGCTGTACCGGCGGGGCGGCCGGGACGCCGTCAGGTCCGTCCTCCCGGCGGCCGCGCGCCGGCTCGTCGGGCACGAGCTGCGGGTGCTGGCGAGTTTCGGGCTGTGGCTGACCGGGCGCCGCAGCGGCGTCCCGGCGGGGGCGAGCTCGTTCGCGTACGCCCGCGGGCAGGCCACGATGATGTACGCCTTCGCGTTCGTCGGCGTCGTGGAGAGCGTCGGGATGTCGGTGCTGCTGCGCGACTGGCCGACGCTGCACCGCATCGTGCTCGCCCTCGACGTCTACACCGTGGTGATGGTGCTCGGCCTGCAGGCGGCGGCGGTGACGCGGCCGCACGTCGTCACCGCCGACGCGCTGCGGGTGCGCCGGGGCGCGCACGTGGACCTGCGGATACCGCTGGAGCGGATCGCGGCGGTGCGCCGCGAGAACCGGTACACGCACACCCCGGCCGAGGGCGAGCTGAACCTGGACGTCGCCTCGCAGACCAGCGTCACCGTGGAACTCACCGAACCCGTACGGCACTTCACGTTCCTCGGGCGTCCGAAGGACGTGCGCCTGGTGCGGCTGCACGCCGAGGAGCCGGACCTGCTGGCGGGCGCCCTGCGGGCGGCGCTCACGCGGGAGCGAACAGCACCTTCGCCTGCCCCGGGTCGGCCTGCGTGAGCCGCACCCGCAGCCGCTCCCCCAGGGGCAGCGCGGCGGTGCCGCCCTCGATCCGGGCGACGACGGCCGGTTCGGGCAACTGGACGGTGCCGACGGCCCGTTCCTTCTCCTTCACGTCCACCACGTACGCGTCGAAGAGTTCGCCGACCCGGTGCTGCAGCAGCGCCGCCTCGACGATGTCGACGCACTCGCGCTCCACGGTGTTGGCCCGCCGGGTGCCCTCGGCCATCTCCTTGGGGAGGTCGGCCAGCGCCTCGACCGCCCACTGCGGGGCGTCGCGCTCGGCGCACGCGGCCAGGCACAGCTCGGACGCGTAGCGGTCGACGAGGCGGCGCAGCGGGGCGGTGCAGTGCGCGTAGGGCGCGGCGACCGCGGCGTGCGTGGTGAGCTCCGGGACCTCGCCGCCGCTGAACGCCGTGTATCCGGCGCCGCGCAGCAGGGTCGTGCACTCCTGGAGGAACGCCGCCTGGTGCGGGACGCGCGGGTCGAGGGAGCGGACGAGTTCGGAGTACGGGACGTGGTGCGGCCAGTCGATGTGCAGTGCCTTCGCGGTGCGGCGCAGGCGGCCGACGGCGCCGTCGGGGGCGGCGGGCAGGGTGCGCAGGATGCCGGTGCCGGCGGCGAGCATCAGGTCGGCGGCGGCCATGCCGGTGAGGAGGGAGATCTGCGCGTTCCAGGAGTCGGCGGGCAGCGGGGCGCGGTAGGCGAGTTCGTACGCGCTGTCGCTCGCGACGATCTCCTGCTCGGGGACGTCGAGGGAGATGCCGCCGCGCTCGGCCTCCAGGGCCTCGCGCAGCCGCCCGATGTCCTTGAGCAGCGCGACGGGTTCCTCGGCGCTGCCGTCGTCGATGGCCTTCTGCACGCCTTCGTAGTCGAGTTTGGCGCGGCTGCGCACCAGGGCGCGTACGACGTCGGTGGTCTCGGCGCGCCCGTCCGCGTCGAGGTCGATCGTCCACAGGACGGCCGGGCAGGTCTGGTCGGGCAGCAGGCTCGCCGCGCCCTCGCTGAGGACGGTCGGGTGCAGCGGGACCCGCTCGTCCGGGAAGTAGAGGGTGGTGACCCGGCGGTGGGCCTCCGCGTCGAGCGCGCCGCCGGGCGTGACGAACGCGGCGACGTCGGCGATCGCGTACCGCACGCGGTAGCCACCGCCGGGGCGGCGGGACAGGTGCATGGCCTGGTCGAGATCGGTGGAGGTGGGCGGGTCGATCGTGAAGAGCGGGATCGCCGTCTCGTCCCGCTGCGGCAGCCGGGGCGGCGCGGCGGCGGCCCGCTGGGCCTCGGCGAGCACCTCGGCCGGGAACTCCTCGGGCACGTCCAGCTTCGTACGCAGGTCGCGCAGCACGGCGCCGAGCGGCGCCTGTGCTGCGCCGGTCACGCGGAGGTGGCGGCGGGGCATGCACCGAGCGTAGGCCGGGCGGGGCGCGGCGGCACGGCGGAGCGTCGGGGGCCGTCCGCCGACTACCCTGACGCGGGGCCGCACCCCTCCCCGCCGCACCGAAGGAGAAGCACGTGCTCGTCTTGCTGCCGCCGTCCGAAGGAAAGGCCGCCTCCGGGCGGGGCACCCCGCTGAAGCCCGAGTCGCTCTCGCTGCCGGGGCTCGCCGGGGCGCGGGCGGCGGTCCTGGACGAGCTGGTCGAGCTGTGCGCCGCCGACGAGGAGAAGGCGCGCGAGGTGCTCGGCCTGAGCGAGGGGCTGCGGGGGGAGATCGCGAAGAACACCGAGCTGCTGACGGCGGGCGCGCGGCCGGCCGGGGAGATCTACACCGGTGTCCTCTACGACGCCCTGGACCTGGCCTCGCTCGACGCGGCGGCGAAGAAGCGGGCGGCGCGTTTGCTGCTGGTGTTCTCCGGGCTGTGGGGCGCGGTGCGGGTGACCGACCGCATCCCGTCGTACCGCTGCTCGATGGGCGTGAAGCTGCCCGGGCTCGGGGCGCTCGGGGCGTACTGGCGGGCGCCGATGGCCGAGGTGCTGCCGGAGACCGCCGGGAACGGCATGGTCCTCGACCTGCGGTCGGCGGCGTACGCGACCGCGTGGAAGCCGAAGGGCGAGCTCGCGGGGCGGACGGCGACGGTGCGGGTGCTGCACGCGCCGACCCGCAAGGTCGTCAGCCACTTCAACAAGGCGACGAAGGGCCGCATCGTGCGCTCGCTGCTGACCTCGGGGAGCACGCCCGCGTCCCCGGCGGAGCTGGTCGACGCGCTGCGGGACCTGAAGTACGTGGTGGAGGTCGAGGAGCCCGCCAGGGGCGGGCGCGCGTGGAGTCTGGACGTGCTGGTGGACGAGGTCCACTGAGAAGCACCCGCCGTGCATTGCAGCATGCGCAACGACCTTTGCGCATGCTGCGTCTCGCGGGGCAGGATGTCCTCATGACCTCCTCTGTGCTCGATCTCGCGCCCGTCGTTCCCGTCGTCGTCGTGGAGGACGTCGCCGACGCGGTGCCGCTCGCGCGGGCGCTGGTCGCGGGCGGGCTGCCCGCGATCGAGGTGACCCTGCGCACCTCCGCCGCGCTCGACGCGATCCGCGCGATCGCCGCCGAGGTGCCGGACGCGGTCGTCGGCGCGGGCACCGTGATCTCTCCGGCCAACGTCGCCGACTCGGTGGCCGCCGGGGCGCGGTTCCTGGTCAGCCCCGGCTGGACGGACGCGCTGCTCGACGCGATGAAGGGGTCGGGGGTGCCGTTCCTGCCGGGCGTCTCGACGACGTCGGAGGTCGTGGCGCTGATCGAGCGCGGCGTGCGCGAGATGAAGTTCTTCCCGGCCGAGGCCGCGGGCGGCGCCGCCTATCTGAAGGCGCTCGCCGGACCGCTGCCGCAGGCCCGGTTCTGCCCGACCGGCGGCGTCTCGCCCGCGAACGCTCCCGCGTACCTGGCGCTGAAGAACGTCGGCTGCGTGGGCGGCAGTTGGATGCTGCCGGGCGACGCCATCGCCGCGAAGGACTGGGGCCGGGTGGAGTCGCTGGCCCGCGAGGCGAGCCTCATCGCAGGTGAGCGGTCCCGTTGAGGAAGCGCACGCTGGCGTTGCCGTCGGCGTAGTACGCGATCTCCGTCAGGGACGCCGCCGCCAGCTCCATGCGGAACAGGGCCTCGGGCGGGGCGCCGAGCGCGAGCCGGACGAGCGTCTTGATCGGCGTGACGTGGCTGACCAGGAGCACGGTGCGGCCCCGGTGTGCGGCGGTCAGCCGGTCGCGGGCCGCCGCGACCCGTTCGGCGACCGCGGCGAAGCTCTCGCCGCCGCCGGTCGGGGCGGCCTCGGGTGAGGCGAGCCAGGCGTTCATGTCGTCGGGGTGGCGCTCCCGGACTTCCTTGAACGTGAGGCCCTCCCAGGCCCCGAAGTCCGTCTCGCGCAGGCCCGCGTCGACCGTGACGCCGAGACCGAGCCGGCCGGCCACGGCCGCGGCGGTCTCCCGGCAGCGCCGCAGCGGCGACGACACGACGGCCTCGACCGTGCCGCGGGCGGCGAGCGCGGCCGCCGCCCGCTCGGCCTGCCGGCGGCCCGCCTCGGACAGCTCCGGGTCGTGGCCCGCCCCGCTCCCGGAGAACCGCTTCTCCGGCGTGAGGGCGGTCTCCCCGTGGCGGAGCAGGACGAAGGCGGCGGGCGGACCGAGGTCCGGGCCCGCGCCGCCCGTCACGCTCAGAGACCCGACTCCGACGTACGGACCAGGATCCGACGGCAGTTCTCGCAGCGGACCACCGCGTCGGCGGCGGCCGCGCGGACCTCGTTGAGCTCCGTGATGTTGAGCTCCAGGCGGCAGCCCTCGCAGCGGCGCTGGAACAGCTTGGCCGCGCCGACGCCGCCCTCCTTCTCGCGCAGCTTGTCGTAGAGCTTCAGCAGGTCGGCCGGGATCGAGCCCGCCACGACCTCGCGCTCCTTCGCCACCGTCGCCGCCTCCTCGTCCAGCCGGCCGGACGCCTCGTCACGGCGGGCCGTCGCGTCGTCGGCCTTCGACTGGACGGAGGAGAGGCGCTCGGCGAGCTCGCCCACGCGCTCCTGCGCCGACTCGCGGCGCTCCATGACCTCCAGGACGACGTCCTCCAGGTCGCCCTGGCGCTTGGCCAGCGAGGCGATCTCGCGCTGGAGGTTCTCCAGGTCCTTCGGGGAGGTGACCGCGCCGGAGTCCAGGCGCTGCTGGTCGCGGGAGGCGCGCTGGCGGACCTGGTCGACGTCCTGCTCGGCCTTGGTCTGCTCGCGGGAGCAGTCGCTCTCCTCCGTCGTCGCGGCGACGTGCAGGTCGCGCAGCTGCGCGAGGTCCTTGTTCAGCGACTCGATCTCGGCGTGCTCGGGCAGCGACTTCTTCTTGTGCGCGAGCTGCTGGAGGCGGACGTCGAGGTCCTGGACGTCCAGGAGGCGGATCTGGTCGGCGGGCGCGGCGTTCAGTTGGGGGCTCCAAAAGTAGAGAGGGGTTCGTGGTTGGACGCCGCGTGGGCGGTCCAGGGGTCGGTGACCGTCTTCGAGACGTGGACGCGCAGGTCCCATCCGTTGCGGTCGGAGATCTCGTCGAGCTGGGCTGCGGCCAGCTCGCACCAGGGCCACTCGGTGGCCCAGTGCGCCGCGTCGAGCAGCGCGAGAGGCTGTGCGGAAAGGGTCTCGCGGGCCTCGCTCACCGGGTGGTGGCGCAGGTCCGCGGTGAGGAAGGCGTCGACGCCCGCCGCGCGTACGTCGTCGAAGAGGCTGTCGCCGCTGCCGCCGGACACCGCGAGCGTACGGATCGTCGCGTCCGGGTCGCCCGCGACGCGGATGCCCTGCGCGGTGGCGGGCAGCCGGTCGGCGGCGCGGCCCGCGAGCTCGCGCAGGGTGACGGGGTGGTCGAGGGCGCAGACACGGCCGAGACCGCGGCGGCCGGACAGGTCGGTGGGGTCCGGGACCAGGGGGCGGACGACGCGGACGTCCAGGGCTCCGGCGAGCGCGTCGCTGACCCCGGGGTCGGCCTTGTCGGCGTTCGTGTGCGCGACGTGCAGCGCGATGTCGTTCTTGATGAGGGTGTGGACGACCCGGCCCTTGAAGGTGTCCGCCGCGACCGTCGTCGTCCCGCGCAGATAGAGCGGGTGGTGCGTGATCAGCAGGTCCGCGCCGAGCTTCACGGCCTCGTCGGCGATCTCCTGGACCGGGTCGACGGCGAACAGGACCCGGCCGACCTCGGCGTCCGGGTCCCCGGCGACCGTGCCGACCGCGTCCCATCCCTCGGCGAGGGCCGGGGGCCAGAGGGCGTCGAGCGCGGCGGTTACTTCAGACAGACGGGGCACGCAGACAGGTTACCTGCGCCGCGTGCCCCTTCCCCAAGCCCGGCTACTTCACCAGATGGGCGCGGAGGTCCTTGAGGACCTCGTCGGCGGCGGTGACGCCGAGGCCGAGGTACCAGGTCTCGTCCGGGACGTCCTTGGCCTGCCCGTTCTTCACGGCGCCCAGCTTCTTCCAGAGCGGGTTGTCCTCGGCGCTCGCGCGCTGGGTCTTCTTCGCGTCGCCGTAGACGCCGGTGAAGATCCAGTCGGCGTCCGCGGAGTCGATCTTCTCCGGGCTGATCTCCGTCGCCAGGTCGTCGATCCGCTGGTTCTTCGGGCGCGGGATGCCGGCGTCGTCGAGGATCGTGCCGATGAAGGAGGCCTTGGCGTAGAGGCGGATGCGGTCCGGCATGTAGCGGAGCATGGTCACGGTCGGGGCCGTGCCGCCGTTCGCCTTCTTCACGTCGGCGCCGAGCCGCTTCACGTTCTTCTCGTACGTGGCGAGGTTCGCCTTGGCCTCGGCCGTCCTGTCGAGGGCGGACGCGTTGAGGAGGTAGTTCTCCTTCCACGTGAAGCCCGGACGGATGGAGAAGACGGTGGGGGCGATCTTGGAGAGCTGCGGGTAGAGCTTGGCGGCGCGCAGCTCGCTGCCGAGGATCAGGTCGGGCTTGAGGTTCGCGATCGCCTCCAGGTTGAGGGAGTTGATCGTGCCGACGTTCTTCGGGTTACCCGCTTCCTTCTTCAGGTAGGAGGGGATGCCGTCGTCGCCCTCGGTGGGGGCGTAGCCGACGGGCTCGACGCCGAGGGAGGCGACGTTGTCGAGCTCGCCGACGTCCAGGACGACGACCCGGGTCGGCTTCTTCGGCAGCTCGGTCCTGCCCATGGCGTGCGTGACGGTGCGCGGGAACTGGCCGGTCTTCGCCGTCGTGCCCATCTTCGCCGTCTGCTCGGCGGCCTTCGAGAAGCCGTCGCCGCCCTGGGCGACGGCCTTGGAGCCGGCGCCGTTGTCGCTCTTGGCCGAGGCGTCGTCACCCGAGCCGGAACCGCAGGCGGTGAGGGCGAGCGCGGCGGCCGTCGTGACGGCGGCGGCCGCGATCCGGGTGCGGGGACGCAGGGATATCGGGGACATCGGCTTGCTCCAGCTCTGGGTGCACAGGCAGTGCACAGGTATGAGTTAGGTAAACCTAACACCAGCCTCTCCGGGGCCCGGCGCCGGTCCGTGAGCACACCAAGCACTTGCCTCACAGCCGATTGAGGACATGGCCACCCTTTGGTGTGAAGAGGTGAGCCGTGCGTGCCACGGAGGTACGTACGAAAACTAGCTTCGGCTGCGAAGACGAACGGACGGGCCAGCGAGACAGCGAGACAGCGAGAAGTCGGGACGACCGGAGGCGACAGATCCCCATGACGGCCTTGGCCATCGAGCCCGCGCCGGAGGCACGACCGGAGCCGCCGCGGACCGGATGCGTGATCACGGCGGACGCGTCGTACGCGGCGCGGCTCGCGCACGACGGGGCGAGCCCCGGGTCGTGGTTCCCCGAGCGCTGGACCCTGGACGGTCCGGAGCCGTACGCGGTGCCACTGCCCGGGCCTCAGCCCGAGGAGCCCGGCACCGCCGTCCTGCCGCTGACCGACGGCCGGGTGCTCATCCGGCGCGAGGCCGACGGCCGGCATCTGTTCTCGCTGCTGTATCCGACCGGACCCGGCACCGGCGAGGTGCCGCTGGGGGCCGTGGAGTGCGCGGAGCTGACGCTGCTGCCGCCGGCGCCGGACGGCCGGTCCGCGTACGCGCTGGGCGTGCGCGAGGAGACGACCGACGTGTGGCTGGTGGCGGGCGGCGCGTTCGGGCCCGAGCACGTGGCCGAGGTGAAGGGGCGCTGCTCGGGCGGCGTGTGGCTGGACCGCGCGGGGCGGCTGCTGGCGCTCGACCGGGAGCCGCCGGGGGGCGGGCCCGTGAAGACGGTGGCGGTGGACCTGGACCGGGGCGGCGAGATCTCCCCGCTGCTGCAGATCACCGAGGAGAGCGAGGACCGGCTGCTGCTCGCCGATCCGGACAGCGGGCTGATCCTGGTCCGCTCGGACGCCGCGGAGCCGGGCCGGCCGCGGCTCGGCTGGGGCGTGCTGGGCGGGACGCTGCCGATCCGCTTCCCGCGGGCGCTGCGGCTCGCGGACTGTGCGGTGACCCCGTTCGCCGTGCAGCCGGGGCAGACGCTGATGCCGGAGAGCTGCGCGGTGGCGCTGCGGATCGAGAGCGCGGCCGGCCCGCACGACGGCGCGCCGTGGCTCGGGATGTGGCGGCCGGCCGAGGGCAAGCTGCATCAACTCGCGGCGCCGCAAGGTTGGTTGGCGGGATGTGGTTTCTGGTCGCGGGACGGGGTACTGGCACTTCCGTACGTCACCGAGGACGTGCCGTGCGGACTGGCCCGGGTGTCCGCGCCCGAGCCCGAGGAACAGCAGACGGCCGCGGCTGCCGAACAGCCCGCGCCTGTCGCGCCGCGGCCGGTGCCGTTGGCGCAGGCACCTCTCGGCGGGCGGAAGGCGGGTGGTTAGACTCGCCCGGCGGTAAGTGAACGGAACTTGTAGGGGTTTACGGGGTGAGTTTTCCGATGACGGGAAGCAACGGTACGCACACGGAGACAGACACCGCGGAGCGGCTCGAGGCCGCCGCGGACGGATCGGGCCGGCACCGCGGTGCGGTCGCCGGATCCGCGGCGCAGGGCGACCAGCCCGAGCCGCGCGGGCGGCACCGGGGGCCTCGCGCCGACGAGGCCTAGGGTCACCCGGCACGACGAAGGGCCCGGCATGATGCCGGGCCCTTCGTCGTGCCGGGTGCGGCTCAGCCGTGCTTGAGGCCGAGCACCTCCGCGGCGGCGAACGTCTCGTTCGCGGGGCGGTCCTGGTAGTGCGGGGTGAGCAGGGCGTCGAGTTCGTCGTACGTGAACGCGTCCTTGGCGGTGTCGAACTTCGCCTGCACCCTGGGCCGTTCCACGATGGCGACCATGCCGCCGTGCACGACGAGGAGCTGGCCGTTGATGTGCGCGGCGGCCGGTGCGGCGAGGTAGCCGACGAGCGGGGCGACGTGTTCGGGTGCGAGCGGGTCGAGGCCCTCGTCGGGCTCGGCGAACCCGGCGAACACGTCCTCGGTCATCCGGGTGCGGGCCCGGGGGCAGATGACGTTGGCGGTGACGCCGTACTTGGCCAGGGCCAGCGCCGTGGACGTGGTCAGTCCGACGATGCCGCCCTTCGCGGCCGCGTAGTTGGGCTGGCCGGCCGAGCCCGCGAGGAACGCCTCGGAGGACGTGTTGACGATGCGGCCGTAGACCGGGCCGCCGGACTCCTTGGAGCGGGCCCGCCAGTGCCGGGCGGCGAAGTGCGTGGTGTTGTAGTGGCCCTTGAGGTGGACGCGGATGACCGAGTCCCATTCGTCCTCGGTCATCGAGAAGATCATGCGGTCGCGCAGGATCCCCGCGTTGTTCACGAGGATGTCGAGTCCGCCGTAGGTGTCCACGGCCAACTGGACGAGTTCTTCGGCCTGTTGGTGGTCGGCCACGTCCCCGGTGTGCGGGGTGGCGGTGCCGCCCGCCGCGCGGATCTCCTGGGCGACCTGTTCGGCGGGGGTGGCATCGGCCCCGCCCGAGCCGTCCCGGCCGGGCTGGCCGAAGTCGTTGACGACCACGTTGGCGCCGAGGCGCGCCAGTTCGAGAGCCTCGGCGCGGCCGAGCCCCCGTCCGGCGCCCGTGACCATTGCCGTGCGGCCCTTGAGCGGCGTTGACATGGTGCGATTCCCTTCCGGTTCTGGCCTTGTCAAGACCCTGCGGCGATTGAGCAGCGGGGTCCCCGGCGCCGAGCAGCGCCGCTAGATCTCGATGCAGGTCCGCAGGGCGGAGCCCGTGCGCATCTGGTCCAGCGCCTCGTTGATCCCTGCCAGCGGCACCCGGTGCGTGATGAGGGACTCCAGGTCGATACGGCCCGCCCGCCACAGGGCGATGGCCCGCTCGTAGGACTCCAGGACGTCACCGCCCCCGTACATCGAGGGCAGGATGCGCTTCTCGTCGAAGAACAGCTCGAACATGTTGAGCTGGAGGAAGTCGTCCAGGGCGCCCGCTCCGACGACGACGAGCGTGCCGCCGCGCCGCGTGGTCTCGTACGCGGTCCTGGCCGTGGCCGACGTGCCGACGACCTCGAAGACGTAGTCGAAGCCCTCGCCCGCCGTGACGCGCTGCTTGGCGTCGGCCAGTGCGTCGGGGCCGACCGCTTCCGTGGCACCGAACGTCAGGGCCGCCTCGCGCCGCGACGCCACGGGGTCCACGGCGACGATCTGCGCCGCGCCCTTGAGCCGGGCGCCCTGGATCGCCGAGATGCCGACGCCGCCGCAGCCGATGACGGCGACCGACGCACCGGCTTTCACATCGGCCGTGTTGATGGCCGCGCCGAGCCCGGTGGTGACGCCGCAGCCGATGAGCGCGGCGATGTCGAAGGGGACGTCGTCGGGGATCGG
Source organism: Streptomyces sp. YJ-C3 (assembly GCF_053891275.1). Lineage (NCBI taxonomy): Bacteria > Bacillati > Actinomycetota > Actinomycetes > Kitasatosporales > Streptomycetaceae > Streptomyces > Streptomyces sp. YJ-C3. The sequence continues at coordinate 7,127,487 of NZ_CM132685.1, forward strand.
GACCGCGCAGCCCGCGTCGACCACGACCTCCTCGGCGAAGGTGCCGGTGCCCGCGAAGCCGAAGACGTCACCGCCGGGGCGCTTGAAGTTGGGGGTGCCGGCGTTCACGAATCCGGCGAGGCAGAGCTGGGTCTGGCCGCGCTTGCAGGCGGGACAGGCCCCGCAGGCCGGGAGCCAGCAGACCACTACGCGCTGACCGACCGTCACATGTGCTACACCGTCGCCGACTTCGATGATCTCGCCGGCGCCCTCGTGGCCCGGGACGAACGGGGCGGGCTGCGGCAGCACACCGTTCATGGCGGAGACGTCGGAGTGGCACAGGCCGGTCGCCCGCACCCGGATCCGCACCTTGCCCGGGCCGAAGCCGACCGCCTCGACGTCGTCCAGTACCTCGAGTTTGTCCTGGCCTGTCTCGTGCAGTACGGCTGCGCGCATGGCGTGCGGCTCCTTCGCGTGAGGGGCGTGCTGTCAGCTGTGGTCGATGACGGTGTCGGCCAGGACCGGGGCCTCGTCGCGCTCCACGGCCGTCACCGTCACCTGCACCCGGTTCGGCTCCTGCCACATCCGGATGCGCAGCGTCTCGCCGGGCAGGACGGTGCCCGCGAAACGGGTGGTGTAGCGGGTGACGCGGGAGACGTCCCCGTCCAGGACCGTGTCCACGACGGCCTTGAGCGTCATGCCGTACGAGCACAGGCCGTGCAGGATCGGCTTGTCGAAGCCGGCCAGCTTGGCGAACTCCGGGTCGGCGTGCAGCGGGTTCCAGTCTCCGGAGAGCCGGTAGAGGAGGGCCTGGTCCTCGCGGATGGGGCGGTCGACGGTGCGGTCGGGCTCGCGGGCGGGGACCTCCAGGCGGTCGGACGGTCCCCGTTCGCCGCCGAAGCCGCCCTCGCCGCGGATGAAGATCTGCGCGTCGCTGGTCCACAACGGGCCGTCGGCGTCGGCGACTTCGGTGCGCAGCACGACGATGGCGGCCTTGGTCTTGTCGTAGACCGCCGCCACCCGGGCCGTGGTGCGCGCCGCTCCCTTGACGGGGATGGGGCGGTGCAGCTCGATGGTCTGGCCGCCGTGCAGGACGTGCGCGAGGTTCACGTCGATGCCGGGTGCGGCGAGGCCGCCCATCATCGCCATCCCGGCGCCCGCGACGGTCGCGAAGCTCGGCAGGACGTGGAGCTTCGACTCGAGGGTGTAGCGCAGCTCGTCGGGGTCGTCGGCGGGGAGGCCCGCGCCGAGGCCGAGGTGGTAGAGCTGGATGTCCTTGTGGTCCCAGGTGATCTCTGCGGACCTGGGCTCGGCGGCTACGGCCTTCGCTGCGTCGATCGGCATGGGGCAGGCGCTCCTAAGGCTGGTCGAGCGGGTCAAGACCTCGGTGCGGCCGTCCGCACCGTCGGCCGCACCGAGGTCGTCGCGGGCCGGTACTAGAACCTGTTTCATTCCGTCCGGCGATCCTCATGTATAGCCAAGAGCGGATGGGTTGGGAAGGGCCCGGACCCCGCTTTCTGACGCTTCGTCAGAACACTTGGGCGGGCCGGGAGAAGGCGGCCGGCCCCGCCGCGTCGTCGAGGAACGAGCGGGGCCGGCCCCAGGGAAGTCCGGCCGCGGTGTGTGCACCTCCCCCGCGACGCGCTCCGCGCAAGGATCCGCGGCCGGACGTGCGGGACAACGCGGATGCGATATGCCACGTTCCGCCACCGGATGCGGATGTTGACGAATTTCATGACATCCGTGCCGCGCCATCACACCGGCTTCACCGGGGTCGGTCTCCCGCATTCCGCGGCACCCGTGACATTTGTACCGCCGGACCGTGGACAACCGCATCTGCCGGGGCCCCGCCCGGCTCCGTAGCGTCGTGGTCATGACGACGAGGGCAACGAAGACGACGGGGGCGACGGTGACGCCGGGTACCGCACCGGCTGTGTCCTTCACGGGGGCCGTCAAGACGTTCGGGGAGGTGCGCGCGGTCGACGGGCTCGACCTGGTGATCGCGCCCGGCGAGACGGTGGCGCTGCTCGGCCGCAACGGTGCCGGGAAGTCCACCGCGATCGCGCTGCTGCTCGGTCTGGACGACCCGGACGAGGGGCGCGTGGAGCTGTTCGGCGGCGCGCCGCAGGAGGCGGTGCGGTCCGGCCGGGTCGGCGCCATGCTCCAGGAGGGCCGGGCGGTGCCCCGGGTCACCGTCGGCGAGCTGGTGGGTTTCGTGGCCGGGCGCTACCCGGCGCCGATGCCGGTGTCCGAGGCGCTGCGGCTCGCCGGGATCGAGGAGCTGGCCGGGCGGCGGATCGACAAGCTGTCGGGCGGGCAGACACAGCGGGTGCGCTTCGCCGTGGCGCTGGCCGGGAATCCGGCGCTGATCGTGCTCGACGAGCCGACCGCCGCACTGGACGTGGAGGCGCGGCACGCCTTCTGGACGTCGATGCGGGCCTTCACCCGGCGCGGCCACACCGTGCTGTTCTCCACGCACTACCTGGAGGAGGCCGACGCCAACGCGGACCGGATCGTCGTCGTCGACCACGGCCGGGTCGTCGCCGACGGCAGCGGCGAGGAACTGCGCCGGGCCGGGGGCGGCAGCCTGGTCTCCTTCGATCTCGCCGGGCGCGGCTCGGAAGGGCTCGGGCTGCTTCCGGGCGTGCTCTCCGTGGAGATCCGCGGCGACCGGGCCCGGCTGCGCACCGACGACTCGGACGCGACGGTGCTGGCGCTGGCCGCCATGGACGCCGTACGGAACCTGGAGGTCGCCCCGGCCTCCCTCGACGACGCCTTCATGGCGCTGACCGCGGACCCCCGCGACCTGGAGCATGTGTGATGTGGGACTACCTGCGGCTCGAAGTGCGGCGCACCCTGCGCGACGGGAAGTTCGTGATCGGCACGGTCGCGATGCCCGTGATGATGTACCTCCTCTTCACCAACCTCGGTGAGGACGCCGGGAGCTGGAAGACGGCGTCGATGGTCGGCATGGCCGCGTACGGGGCCCTGGGCGCGGCCCTCAACACCGGCGCCGGGGTCGCCGAGGACAAGGCGATCGGCTGGCTGCGGCAGCTGCGGATCACGCCGATGACCCCGCGGGAGGGCGTCATCGGACGGGCGCTGACCGGGGCGGTGACCGTGCTGCCCGCGATCACGGCGGTGCTGCTCGCGGGGGCCCTGGTCAACGGCGTACGGATGGACGCGTGGAAGTGGCCGGTCATCGCGCTGCTGCTGTGGGCGGGCTCGCTGCCCTTCACCATGCTGGGCCTCGGCAACGGCTACCGGCTCACCTCGCAGGCCATGGGCGGCATCAACATGCTCTGCTATCTGGGGCTCGCGGTGCTCGGCGGGCTGTGGTTCCCGGTGGAGCTGTTCCCCGGCTGGCTGCAGCACGTCTCGTCCTTCACGCCGACCAACCGCTTCGCCCAGCTCGGCCGGGCGGTCGCCGACGGGCAGGCGCCTTCCCTGGCGGCGCTCGCCGTGCTCATCTGCTGGCTGCTGGTCTTCGGTTCGTACGCTGTGGTCTCGTATCGCAGGGCCGCGCGCACCATCTGAACGGCACGACGGGGAATCGGAGAGTCACGGACATGTCCTGGTGGAGCAAGGTCAACGGGCAGTTCCACGAACTGCGCGCGACGCAGGCCGAGTGGAAGGCCGAGAACGAGCGGGTGAAGGCGGAGCGCCGGGCGCGCGGCGAGCACGGCCGCCCGGCCGAGGAGCTGGGCCCGCCGCCGACCGGCTTCGCGCTGCTGCCGTGGCTGCTGATGGGCATGGGCGCCTTCTCGAACATCGTCCAGGGCAAGTCCGGCAATCCGTGGCTCGGCGGCCTGGGGCTGCTCACCTTCAACTCCCTTTACATCTATGTGGTGTTCAGGGCGTTCCACAAGGAGACCCGCGGTGCGACCTCGACGCGGGTCGCGCTGCTCCTGATGACGCTGCTGACCTGCGCCCTGGTCGGTGGTTTCGGCGGCAGCTGGGTGGCGTTCTTCCCGCTGCTCGGGCTCGCGGTCGGCGCGATCGTGCGCGGCCGGCACCTCGGCAAGATCGGTCTGGGCCTGACCGCTCTCGCGGGGGTCGTCTCCGGGCTGAAGGAGGGCTGGGACGCGGTCGGTGTCGTGTACGGCACGTTCCTGTCGATGATGGTGACCGCGGCGATCCTCTCGCTGTCCGAGGCGGTACGAGAACTGCGGGCGGCCCGCGAGGAGTTGGCCCGCCAGGCGGTGGAGAAGGAGCGGCTGCGCTTCTCCCGCGACCTGCACGATCTGCTCGGCCACACGCTGTCGGTGATCGTGGTGAAGTCGGAGGCTGCGCGGCGGCTCGCGCCGCGCAGCATGGACGCGGCCCTGGAGCAGGTCTCCGACATCGAGGCGGTGGGGCGGCAGGCGCTCACCGAGATCCGGGAGGCGGTCACCGGGTACCGCGAGGGCAGCCTGGCGACCGAGCTGGACCGGGCGCGCTCGGCGCTCACCGCCGCCGGGATCGAGCCGGTCGTGCGCCAGTCGGGGCCGCCGCTGTCCGCGCAGACGGAGGCGCTGCTCGGCTGGGTGGTGCGGGAGGCGGTGACGAACGCGGTGCGCTACAGCGCCGCCACCACCTGCACGATCTCGGTGGAGGGCGCCGCGGAGCGGGTCCGGCTGCGGGTCCGCGACGACGGTGTGGGCGCGGCCGCGGTGGTGGACCGCAGCGTCGGCGGCACCGGCCTCAAGGGTCTCACCGAGCGGCTCGCCACGGCGGGCGGTTCGCTGGAGGCGGGGCCCGGCGCGCGCGGCGGATTCGAGGTGCGGGCCGAACTGCCGGTCGGCGAGCCGGAGTCGGCGCCGGGCGCCGCTCTGGCGGAGAGCGTCTGACACGGCGGGGCGGGGCGGTCCGCGTAATCTCTCCCCGTGACAGAGATGCCTCAAGACCATCGGCCGGCCAAGAGCGTGCGCGTTCTGCTCGCGGAGGACCAGGGAATGATGCGCGGCGCGCTCGCGCTGCTGCTCGGCCTGGAGGAGGACATGGAGGTGGTCGCGCAGGTCGCGGCCGGTGACGTGATCGTCGACAAGGCGCTGGAGTGCCGGCCCGACGTCGCCCTCCTGGACATCGAGCTCCCCGGTCGCAGCGGCCTGGACGCCGCCGCCGATCTGCGTGACCAGGTCCCGGACTGCCGGGTGCTGATCCTGACCACGTTCGGGCGGCCCGGGTATCTGCGCCGGGCGATGGAGGCGGGCGCGGCGGGGTTCCTGGTCAAGGACGGCCCGGTCGAGGATCTGGCCGAGTCGATCCGCAAGGTGCTGCGCGGGGAGACGGTGGTCGACCCCGCGCTGGCCGCGGCGGCGCTGTCGGCGGGGCCCAGTCCGCTGACCGCCCGGGAGGCGGATGCGCTGCGGGCGTCGGCGGACGGGGCGACCGTGTCCGACATCGCCGGGAAGCTGCACCTGTCGGAGTCGACGGTGCGGAACTATCTGTCCTCCGCCATCGGGAAGACGGGGACGCGCAATCGCATGGAGGCGATGCGGTTCGCCCGTCAGCAGGGCTGGCTGTAGGCCCTCGACGTAAGATTCCCCGGGGGCTTCGGGGGAAGGCAGGCGCTGTGACGCGGTCGGCGAGAGCAAGCACTGTGGTGGTGCTGACCGCCTTCGCCTCGGTCTATCTGATCGCCGGATCACCCCTGGCCCTCGCGGTGTTGGCGCTGCAGCTGGTCCATGTGCTCCCCGCGCTGCGCCGCGTGCGCGGGCCGTGGCTGCCGGCCCTGCAGGCCGTTGCCGGATACGGGGCGGTGCTGGCCGACGGCGCGTCCGTCGGCATCCTCGGGTTCCTCGGCGGTTCGCTGCTGCTGTGGCGTCGGCCCTGGTCGCTGCTGGTGCTGCCGGTCGCGGGCAGCGCGGCGCTGATCGGGCCGCCGGACCCGGCCATCAGCATGGTTCTGATCAGCCTGGTGGTGTACGGACTGACCAGGCTGACCGAGCGCGCCGAGGAGGCGGACGCCGCCCGCGTCGGCAGCGTCGTGGCGGCCGTCGCCGAGGAGCGGCTGCTGATGGCCGCGGAGCTCGGGGACGGCATCGGCCGCGGCCTCGCCGAGATCGGCGCGGGCGCCCGGGCCGCGCTGGCCCGCCCGGACCGGGCGGACGGCGTGCTCGCCGAGGTGACCCGCTCGGCCCGCGACTGCCTGGCATCCGCCCGCGCGTCCGCCGCGGCCTACCGTGCGCTGTCCCTGACCCCTGAACTCACCACCGCCCGCGCCCTGCTCACCACCGCGGGCATCGAGGCGGAGATCCGGACCGAGCACACCGAGCCGCTCGGCCCGCCCGGCGCCCTGCTCGCCCACGTGCTGCGCGAGGCGGTGACCGGGGTGGTACGGCGCGGCGCCACCGTCTGCCGTATCGAGACCGGCGCCGCGCACGGCCGGGTCCGGCTACGGGTCGTCAGCGACTCGGCCAGGACCGCCGACGACGAGAGCCTCGGCGAGGTGCCGGCCCGGGTCGCCGAGGCCCATGGCGTCCTGACCACCGGACTGACCCCCGAGGGGCGGTACTTCACCGAAGCCGTCCTGCCCGGCGCGGTCCGGGCGGGTACGGAGGAGACGGACGACGGCAACGCCTACCGGCTCTCCCTCGCCCTGCTCACCACCGTGCTCATCGGCTTCTGCGGCAAGGCGCTGCTGATGCTCGACGGCCGTCAACTCCTGCCCGCGGCGGCCGGGTTGGCGGCCATCGTCTACCTCCAGCTGTCCTCGGTGCACGGCCGCCACCCGTACAAGCTGGGCATGATGACCGCCCTCGCGTTCGTGCCCGTCCTCGCCTTCGGGCAGGCGTGGCTGGGCGTCCCCGGGTTCGTCGCCGGGCCGCTGCTGCTCGCCCTGCCGTGGCGGGTGGCGTGGCCGCTGGTGGGCGTGGTGGCCGGTGCGGTGGGGATGATGGGGGTGCGGCTCGGGCTCCCGGCCGGGCTCACCGTGAACTACGCGGTGTCGAGCGTGGTGACCGGCCTGGTGATGTACGGGCTGCTGCGGCAGGCGCAGATCATCCGGGAGCTGCGGCTCGACCGGCACCGGCAGGCACGGGCGGCCGTCGTCGAGGAGCGGCTGCGCGCCGCCCGCGATCTGCACGATCTGCTGGGGCACAGCCTGGCCGCCATCCTCCTCAAGTGCGAGCTGGCCCGACGGCTGCCGCCGGAGCGGGCCCGCGCGGAGCTCGACGACGTCCTCGCCATGACGGAGCGCGGCGAGGCGGATCTGCGGGCTGCCTCGGGCGGAGAGGAGGTACGGATGATGCTGGCCGCGGAGGCCGGGTCGGCGCGTTCGGTGCTGGCAGCGGCCGGGATCGAGGCCAAGGTCCGGCTGAACCACGGCGAGTTGATGTCTGCGGTGGAGACGGTGCTCAGCGCGGGGCTGCGCGAGGCCGTCACCAATGTGCTGCGGCACAGCTCCGCCGCGCTCTGCGAGATCACCACCGAGGCGTCGCGCGACGGCACCGTACTGCGCGTCCGCAACGACGGGGTGTCAGGACCGCTCGGCCGCCCGGGATCGTCGGGCATCGGCAATCTGACGACGCGCCTGACGGCCCTCGGCGGCACACTGACGACCACGGTGGCGGACGGCTGGTTCACGCTGGAGGCCGTGCTGCCCGCTGCCGCGCCTGCGGACCAGGCGTCACCGCACCGGGGCTGAGCGGGCCCGGGGAAGCAGGGGTGCGTTCCCGCGCCCGCCGCGGCAGCAGCCGGTGCGCGCGGTCAGGGGTGCGCCCGGGCGAAGGCCGGCGGAGTGCACGCCGGGCGGCGCGGGGTGTGCCCCCGCTTCCCCGGGCCCGCTCAGATCCAGCCCGCCTCGGAGGCGATCCGGACCGCGTCCGTGCGGTTGCGGGCGTTCAGCTTGGCGACGATCCCGGTCAGGTAGTTGCGCACGGTGCCCGCCGACAGATGGATGCGGGTGGCGATCTCCGTCGCCTCCGCGCCCTCCGCCACGAGCCGCAGCACATCCGTCTCCCGGGAGGTGAGCGGGTTGTCGGCCAGGTCCCAGGCGGTGACCGCGAGGGAGGGGTCGAGCACCCGCTCCCCGGCGGCGACCTTGCGGACGGCCGCGAGCAGTTCGTCGGGCGGCGCGGTCTTCAGGACGAAGCCGTGGACCTGGGCGGCGAGCGCCCGGCGCAGATGGCCGGGTTTGCCGTACGCGGTGAGCATGAGCAGCCGGCAGTCCGGCACCTTCTCGGCGATCCTGGCCGCCGCGTCGAGACCGTCGAGCTCGCCGGGCATGTCGATGTCGAGCACGGCCACATCGGGCCGGTGGACCAGAGCCCTGGCGAGCGCGGCGGCGCCCGCGTCGGCCTCCGCGACGACCTCCAGGTCGTCCTCAAGACCCAGCAGCGTCGCCAGCGCGCTGCGGATGACGTGCTGATCCTCGGCCAGCAGTACGCGAATCACCGTCTGAACTCCCCCACTTGGCCCCTCTTGCCCCGGCGAATGTACTGCAGTGTCCGGATCATGACGAGGTCATGGCCGATCCAGGACGACGTCCGTGGGGGCGGCCTCGTTCGATCAGCAGTCTTGAACTCATGACGGACGCAGTGCAGTTGGAAGCCGTGAGCAAGGTCTACGGCAAGGGGCAGGGGGCGGTCGCCGCCCTGCGCGAGGTGTCGGTGCGGATCCCACGGGGTTCGTTCACCGCGGTGATGGGACCCTCCGGGTCGGGCAAGAGCACGTTCCTGCACTGTGCCGCCGGGCTCGACACCCCCTCCTCGGGGTCGGTGCGGCTCGGCGACACGGAGCTCGCCGGGATGAACGAGACGAAGCTGACCGAACTGCGGCGCCGCCGCGTCGGGTTCGTCTTCCAGTCCTTCAACCTGATCCCCGCCCTGGACGTGCTGGAGAACATCACTCTGCCGATGCGGCTGGCCGGCGCCCGCGTGGAGCGGGCCTGGCTGGACGAGATCGTCGCCCGGGTGGGCCTCACGGGCCGCACCGGCCACCGCCCCGCCCAGCTCTCCGGCGGCCAGCAGCAGCGGGTGGCGATCGCGCGGGCCCTGGTCACCCGCCCCGAGGTGGTCTTCGGCGACGAGCCGACCGGCGCCCTGGACACGGTGACGGCGCGCGAGGTCCTGACACTGCTGCGCGACGTGGCCGGCGCCATGGGGCAGACGGTGGTGATGGTGACGCACGACCCGATGGCGGCGGCGTACGCGGACTCCGTGCTGTTCCTGGCCGACGGCCGGATCGTGGATGCGATGACCGACCCGACGGCGGACAAGGTCGCCGAGCGGATGACCCGGCTGGGGGCGTGGACGTGATGATGGGTTTCGCGTGGAAGACGCTGCGGCACCGCAAGGCCGCGTTCGCGGGTGCGTTCGTCACCCTGCTGTGCGCCGCGGCGCTGGTCACCGGCTGCGGAATGCTGCTGGAGACCGGGCTGCGGGGGAAGGTGGCGCCCGAGCGGTACGCGGGCACACCGGTCGTCGTCGCCGGTGACCAGTATGTGCACCAGACCATCACCAAGAAGAAGGGCAAGACGAAACACAAGGCCAAGCAGATCGCCGAACGGCGGTGGATCCCGAGCGACTTGACGGGCAAGCTGCGCCGCGTACCCGGTGTCGCCAAGGTGGTTGCGGAGGTGACGTTCCCCGTCCACGGCGCGGACGGCGGCGAGGCGCTGGGCCACGGCTGGGACTCGGCGGCCCTGACCCCGTTCACCCTGGCCGCCGGTCGGGCCCCGAAGGCCGCGGACGAAGTGGTCGTGGACGCCGCGTCCGGGCAGCGGATGGGAGCGCGGCTGAAGGCGATGACCCCGGCGGGCGTGGCCTCGTACCGGATCGTCGGCGTGACGGCGCAGCACCTGAGCAGTCAGCGCACGCTGTTCTTCTCCCCCGAGCAGGCGGCGCGCCTGGCGCACCGGCCCGGACAGGTCACGGCCATCGGTGTCTTCCCGAAGGCGGGCGTCTCGACCGTCGATGTGTCGAAGGTCGTGGGGTCGTCCAGCGGCGTGGTCTCGTACGCCGGTGAGGAGCGCGGGAAGGCGGAGTTCTACGACGCCGAGCAGGCGCGGATCAAGCTGATCAGCCTGGGCGGTGCGCTGGGCGGTACGGCGCTGCTGGTGGCGGTGCTCGTGGTGGTGGGCACGTTCGCCCTGTCCGTGCAGCAGCGGCAGCGGGAGATCGCGCTGCTGCGGGCCGTCGCGGCGACACCGAAGCAGCTGCGCCGACTGCTGGGCGGTGAGGCGCTGCTGGTCGCCGCCGTCGCCTCGGTGTGCGGGGCGGGGGCCGGGCTGGGGCTGGGGTTCTGGCTGCGGTCGCGGTTCGTGGCCCTGGGCGCGATGCCGGAGCAGCTGAAGCTGGTCGTCAGCCCGTTCCCGGCGGCGGCCGCGGTGGCGGCGACGCTGGTGGCGGCCTGGGCGGCGGCGCGGCTCTCGGCCCGGCGGGCGGCGCGGATCCGGCCGGTCGAGGCGCTCGGCGAGGCGGCGCTGCCGACGGCGCGGCTGCCGTGGACGCGACTGGTGGCGGGGGCGCTGGTGACCGGCGGCGCGGTGACACTGACGCTGGTCCTGTCGACGCTGACGACCGAGGCGGCATCCGGCCCGCTGACGATGGTCACCGCCCTGATGTGGACCGTGGCCGTGGCGCTGCTCGGCCCGGTGCTGGTACGGGCGGCGGTCGCGCTGATCGGCATCGCGCTGCGGATCTCGCCCACGAGCGGCCATCTGGCCGCCGCCAACCTGCGCAGCCGGGCCCGCCGGCTGGCCTCCGTGGTGGTGCCGCTGACCCTGATGATCGGGGTGACCTGCACGATCCTGTTCGTCCCGACGACGATGGGGCACGCGGCGCAGGCGGAGGCGGAGGCCGGCAACCGGGCCGACTACGTCCTGGGCCCGCACGTCCCCGCCGCATCGGCGGCCCGGCTGCGGGACAGGAAAGGCGTGTCGGCGGTCACCGAGGTGCTGCACACGTCGGTACGGGTGGGCCTGACGAAGTACGGGGCGCAGGGCGTGACTGCGCGCGGCCTGGACCGCACGTCCGACCTGGGGGTCACGTCCGGGTCCCTGGACCGGCTGTCCCCCGGCACACTGGCCGTCAGCGAGAACGCGGCCGACCGGCTCGGCGTCCGGGTCGGCGGCACGGTGAAGATGACACTGGGCGACGGCACTCCGGCCCGGCTGCGGGTGATCGCGGTGTACTCGCGCGGCCTCGGCTTCGGTGAACTGACCCTGGACCACGCCCTGTTGGCCCAGCATGTGGACGATCCGACGGGCACGCTGCTCGTCACCGCGCCCGGTCTGAGCCGTGCGGACGTGGCGGCGGCCGTGCCGGGGGCCGCGGTCCTGGACCGGGCGCAGGCGGTCGAGGCGGCCGCTCCGGACGCGGAGGTCAACTACGTCGCCATGGGCCTGGTCATCGCCTTCACCGCGATCGCGGTCGTCAACACCCTGGCCATGTCGACGTCGGACCGCACCCGGGAACTGGCCCTGCTGCGCCTGGTCGGCACGACCCGGCGGCAGATCCTGCGGATGCTGCGCCTGGAGACGCTGACCGCGCTGCTGATCGCGGCGGTCCTGGGCACGGCCCTGTCGGTGGCCACGCTGACGGCGTTCAGCAGCGGCATGACCGGGACGGCGGCCCCGCACATCCCGCTGTCGATGTACGCGACGGTCATCGCCGTGGCGGGGGCGCTGGCGCTGACGGCGACGGCGCTGCCGGCGCGGGTCGCTCTGCGGGGGCGGGCGGCTGAGGCGGTTGCCGGGCGTGAGTGACCTCCGGTCGGGGGCGCGGGGAACTGCGCGCGCGACCACGACGAACGCCGCACCCGGCAACGCATCAGCAACCCGCGGCGGCGCGCGGCCCCGGGGCGGAGCCCCGGGGCCGCGCGCCTCAATCGCCGGAGGGGCTCGACTTGGCGGCGCTCCGGCCGGAGGCCCTCGGCATCCACACCAGAAGCACCACAACCGCCAGCACCAGGATCCCCGCCCCACAGAGGAACGCCGCCGAATACCCCCGGGTCAGCGAGACAGGATCCGCCGAACCCGCGGAGCGACTCGCCGCAACCGTCGACAAAACGGCGAGCCCCAACGAACCCCCGAGCGTCCGGGACGTGTTGACCAGCCCCGACACAAGGCCCGCATCCCCCGGCGCCGCCCCCGACGTCGCCAGCGAAGCGAGCGGCGTCATCGCGAACCCGGCCCCGGCCATCATCACGATCCCGGGCAGCATGATCGTGGTCACGTACGACCCGTTCGCGCTCATCGTGGACTGCCACGCGAACCCGGCGGCGGTCACGAGCACACCGGCCGCCGCCACGTTCCGCGCCCCGAACCGCGGCATCAGGCGCGGTGCGCACTTCGAGCCCGCGACCACCGCGAGCGAGCTGGGCACGAGGGCGAGGCCCGCCTCGACGGGGGTGTAGCCGAGCACGTTCTGCGCGTACAGCGTCATGAAGAACCACATGGCGAAGCTGCCCATGCCGCACACGAACATCGCCGCGTTGGCCGCCGCCACCGACCGCACCCGGAACAGACCGAGCGGCATCAGCGGCAGCCGCGTACGGGCTTCGACCAGGAGGAACGCCACGATCAGCGCGAGCGCGACGCCCAGCGGCACCAGGGTCGACGCCGCGCCCCAGCCCGCGGCCTCGGTCTGCACGATGCCGTACGCGAGGGTCGCCGTGCCCGCCGTCACGAGGACGGCGCCCGGCAGGTCGAGCCGCCGCTCGCCGCCGGCCCGGGACTCGCGGATCCAGCGGGCGGCGGCCGCGAGGACGACGGCGCCGAGCGGGACGTTGATGAGCAGCACCCAGCGCCAGTTGAGGCCTTCGGTGAGGACGCCGCCGACCAGTCCGCCGGCCGCGCCGCCGCCCGCGCCGACGGCGGTCCAGGTCGCGATGGCGCGGGCCCGCGCGGCCCCCTCCGGGACGGCGGAGGTCAGGATCGTGAGGGTGGAGGGGGCGAGCACCGCGGCCCCGAGGCCCTGCACGGCCCGCGCGGCGAGGAGCTGCCAGTCGTCCTGCGCGAGCCCGCCCACGAGCGAGGCGAGGGTGAACAGGCCGAGGCCCACCAGGAACATCCGCTTGCGTCCGAAGAGGTCCCCGGCCCGGCCGCCGAGCAGCATGAATCCGGCGAACGCGATCGAGTACGCGTTCACCACCCACTGCAGGCCCGTCGCACTGAGCCCGAGATCGGCGCGCATGGACGGCAGCGCGACGTTCACGACGGACACGTCGAGGACGACGAGGAACTGCCCGGCGCAGGCCACGGCCACCACCAGCCAGGCGGGCGGGGCGGATCCGGGGGTGCGTATCGAGGCGTCCGAACCGGACGAGGTCTGCAGCATGCATGTCATGGTCGCAGCACGGCGGTGCCCCGTACATCAGGATTTCGGAGCACGGGAGGTGGGCCGGAAGTCATACGTCCCCGGACCTAGGGCCACCGTCTCGAATTCCCTTGTCCGGTGATCCTCCTGTCCCGCAGACTCCCCGGATGACCACCACGCCCTTCTCCGACAAGCCCGTCCTGACCGGCGAGAGGACCGTGCTGCGTCCCTTCACCGAGGACGACGCCGCGGCCATGGCCGGGATCATCGAGGACCCCGAGGTGGTCCGCTTCACCGGTGGTTCCGCCGCGTTCACCCTGGAGCACCTGCGGTCCTGGTACGGCTCCCGCAGCGCGCAGGACGACCGTCTCGACCTCGCCGTCACCGATCGCGCGACGGGCGAGCTGGTCGGCGAGGTGGTCCTCAACGAGTGGGACCCGGAGCACCGTCACGCCACGTTCCGCACGCTCATCGGCCCGCGGGGCCGGGGCCGGGGTCTGGGCACGGAGGCGCTCCGTCTTGTCGTCGCCCACGGTTTCGGGACCGTCGGACTGCACCGGATCGGCCTGGAGGCCTTCGCGGACAACCACCGGGCCCGGCACGTCTACGAGAAGGTCGGCTTCGTCCTCGAGGGCGTGCGCCGCCAGGTCGCGCTGCACGACGGCGCCTGGCGGGACGAGGTGGTGATGGGGATGCTCGCCGACGACTGGAAGGCCGTCTGAGGGCGGGCGTCAGGCCCGCCGGACCATCGTCACCACCGCGGCGCCGCCCAGCCCGATGTTGTGCGCGAGCCCGACCCGGGCGCCGGTGACCTGGCGAGCGTCCGCCTCACCCCGCAACTGCCAGGTCAGCTCGGCCAGTTGGGCGATGCCGGTGGCGCCGAGCGGGTGTCCCTTGGAGATCAGGCCGCCGGAGGGGTTCACCACCCAGCGGCCGCCGTACGTCGTGGCGCCCGACTCGACGAGCTTGCCGGACTCCCCCGCCTCGCACATGCCGAGCGCCTCGTACGTCAGGAGTTCGTTGATCGAGAAGCAGTCGTGGAGTTCGATGACGTCGACGTCGTCGATGCCGAGCCCGGACCGCTCGAACACCTGGCGCGCCGCCTCCCGCGACATCGGCTGCCCGACCACGTCGATGCACGATCCCGACGCGAAGGACTCCTCGGTGTCCGTCGTCATCGACTGGGCGACGATCTCCACCGCCTTGTCTCCGAGGCCCCGTTCCTCGACGAACCGCTCGGAGACGACGACGGCCGCCGCGGCGCCGTCGGAGGTCGGCGAGCACTGGAGCTTGGTGAGCGGCAGGTGGATGGTCTTCGCGGCGAGGATCTCGTCGACGGTGTACACGTCCTGGAACTGGGCGTACGGGTTGTTCGCCGAGTGCCGGTGGTTCTTGGCGGCGACCGCCGCGAGCTGCGCCGCGGTCGTGCCGTGCCGCTCCATGTGTTCACGGGCCGCGTCGCCGAAGATCTGGGCGGTGGGCGGGGACATCTCGAAGCCGTGCCGGGCGGCCATGATGCCGTAGTGGCGGGCGACGGGGGACGTCTTGAAGTCGCCGCCATCGGCTCCGCCGCCGAGCGCGCCGCGCTGCATCTTCTCGAAGCCGAGCGCGAGCACGCAGTCGCTCACGCCGCCCTCGACGAATTGGCGGGCCATCATCAGCGCGGTCGAGCCCGTCGCGCAGTTGTTGTTGACGTTGTAGACGGGGACGCCCGTCAACCCCAGTTCGTACGCGGCCCGTTGGCCTGCCGTGGAGGCCTGGAAGCAGTAGCCGACGGGGACCTGCTGGACGTCCCCGTAGGCGATCCCGGCGTCGGAGAGCGCGGCGCCGCCCGCTTCCCTCACCATGTCCCAGTACTGCCAGTCGCGGCTCTCGGGCTTCTCGAACGTGGTCATGCCGACGCCGACGATGTACGACTTCATGGCTGCACAGCCCTCCTGCCACTACCTGACGGACCGTCAGATAGTGGCAGGGCGGAGCGATTAACGGAAGGCCGCGTGCCCCGTCAGTGCCTGGCCGAGCGCGAGCGTGTGCATCTCGGTGGTGCCTTCGTACGTGAGCACGGACTCCAGGTTGTTGGCGTGCCGGATCACCGGGTACTCCAGGGAGATGCCGTTCGCGCCGAGGATCGTGCGGGCGGTGCGGCAGATCTCGATGGCCTCGCGCACGTTGTTGAGCTTGCCGAAGCTGATCTGCGCCGGGTGGACGCCGGTCGGCGAGTCCTTCAGCGCGGACAGCTGGAGCGCGGTCAGCGTCGCCTTGTGGAGTTCGAGCGCCATGTCGACGAGCTTCTGCTGGGTGAGCTGGAACGCGGCGATCGGCTTGCCGAACTGCTCGCGCTGCACCGCGTAGTCGCGCGCCGCCTGCCAGGCCGAGCGGGCCGCGCCGGTGACCCCCCAGACGATGCCGTAGCGGGCCTCGTTCAGGCAGGTCAGCGGGGCGCCGACGCCACGCGCCGCGGGGAGTTGCGCGGACGCCGGGAGTCGTACGCCGTCGAGGACCAGCTCGCTCGTCACCGACGCGCGCAGCGACATCTTGTGCTTGATGAGGGGCGCGGAGAAGCCGGGGCTGTCGGTGGGCACGACGAAGCCGCGCACCCCGTCCTCGGTCTGCGCCCAGACGACCGCCACGGCCGCGACGGAACCGTTGGTGATCCACATCTTGCGGCCGTCGAGCACCCAGTCGTCGCCGTCGCGGCGGGCCCGCGTCGTCATGGACGCCGGGTCGGAGCCGTGGTCGGGCTCGGTCAGGCCGAAACAGCCGATGGCCTCGCCCGCGGCCATCCTGGGCAGCCACTCCTGCTTCTGCTCCTCGGAGCCGAAGCGGTGGACGGCGAACATGGCGAGGGAGCCCTGGACGGAGACGAAGGAGCGCAGGCCCGAGTCGGTGGCCTCCAGCTCGCGGCAGGCGATGCCGTACGCGCGGGCCGACATGCCGGCGCAGCCGTAGCCCTCCAGGTGCATGCCGAGCAGGCCCATCTTGCCGAACTCGCGGGCGAGTTCGGGAAGGGCGGGCAGCTCGCCGGACTCGAACCAGTCGGCGATGTGCGGCTCGACCTTGTCGTCGAGGTACTGGCGGACCGTGTCGCGCACGGCGCGCTCCTCGTCGGTGAGGAGGGCTTCGAGGTTCAGCGGGTCGACGGGGTCGAGGGCGGGGAACGGCATGGGGCTCAGGCTCCTTGCGGGTGAGGGTGGTCTTCGGGCACGTCGAGAAGACGGTCGATCTCCTTCTCCCCGTACCCGAGTTCGGCGAGTATGGCCCTGTTGTGCTGGCCGAGGGTGGGCGGGGCGCTGCGCACGGGCGGGCGCCCGCCGCGGAACGTGACCGGGAACGCGACCTGCTGGAGCGGTCCGGCATCCGGGTGGTCGACCTTCTGCACCATGTCGAGCGCGGCGGTCTGCGGGCAGTCGTAGACCTCGTCGAGGGTGCGGATGGCGGCGACGGGCACGCCGAGCGGCTTCAGCAGGCCGGTCCAGTGGGCGACGGGCTCGTCGACGAGGACGGACTCCAGCTTGGCGTTGAGGGCCGTGCGGTGGGCGACCCGGTCGCGGTTGGCCGCGAAGCGCGGGTCGTCGGCCCACTCCGGGTGGCCGAGGGCGGTGACCAGGCGGCGGAACAGGGCGTCGTTGCCGACCGCGATCACGAAGTGGCCGTCGGCGGCCGGGTACGCCTGGTACGGGACGAGGCTGGGGTGGCCCGAGCCGAGCCGGGTGGGGCGCTCGCCGGTGGCGAAGTAGCCGGTGGCCCAGTTGATGTGCAGGGCGAGCTGGGACTCGTACAGGGAGGTCGTGACGTACTGGCCGAGGCCGGTGCGCTCGCGTTCGACGAGGGCCGCGTTGACGCCGATGAGGCCGAACAGGGCGGCGCCGAGGTCGCCCATCGCGTATCCGGCCTTGACGGGCGGTCCGTCGGGTTCGCCGGTGAGGGACATCAGGCCGGCGCTCGCCTGCGCCACCATGTCGTAGCCGGGTTCGTCGCGCAGGGGTCCGGTGTCGCCGAACGCGGAGATGTGCAGGATGACCAGGCGCGGGTAGCGCGCGCTCAGCTCCTGGTAGTCGAAGAGGCGGGCGAGCGAGGAGCCCGGGCGGAAGTTCTCGACCATGACGTCGGCGTCGGCGAGCATCCGGTGCACGGCCTCCTGGCCGCCCGCGGACTTGAGGTCGAGGGTGACGGAGCGCTTGTTGCGGTTGGCCGCCAGGTAGTACGTGGCGTCGGGGCCGTTGAAGGGCGGGCCCCAGGCGCGGGTGGGGTCGCCGCCGTCGGGGTGCTCGACCTTGATGACGTCGGCGCCGAGGTCGGCCAGGGACATGGTGACGTACGGCCCGGCGAGGATCTTGGAGAGGTCGACGACCTTCATGCCCGCGAGGGGGGCGGGGCTCTGGTCAGGCACGGTCGTTCTCCCGGAGGTCGTCGAGCGGGACCCGTCCACCATCCGCCAGTTCGGCGAAGTGGTCCAGGGCGGGGCGGGGCAGCGCGGCCGGGTCGCCCTCGTCGAGCAGGGTGCTGTAGCAGCGGGCGACGAGGAGGGCGCGGCCGTCGCCGGTGGTGCGGGTCTCGTGGTCGGCCTGGTCGTGCAGGAGGGTCTCCATGACGGCGCGGGTCAGCTCGTCGGCGTACCGGCCGATCCGCATCTCCTGTTCTTCGCCCGGGAGCTGGAGGAGCGCGTCGCCCTTCTTGCGCAGGAGTTCCCAGCGGGCGCGGGTGGCGGGCCGGTCGCCGTAGGTGTCGGCGAGGGTGGCGTGGGCGTTCTGGCGGCGCATGCAGCGCAGCACGTCGAGGGCGATGACGTTCGAGGAGCCCTCCCAGATGGAGCCGAGGTGGGCGTCGCGGACCAGGCGCGGATTGACCCAGTCCTCGATGTAGCCGTTGCCGCCGCGGATCTCCATGGCCTCGCCGGTGACGGTGCGGGCCCGCTTGCACAGGGTGTGCTTGGCGAGCGGGGTGAGGACGCGGACCAGCGCGCGGGCGTCGGCGTCCCCGTCGTCGGCGGCGCTCAGCCGGGCGGCGGCCTCGATCACCAGGTGCAGGGCGGCTTCCGTGTCGAGGATCATCGGGAGCAGCGTGGCCCGCATGAGCGGCTGGTCGAAGAGGGGCTTGCCGAAGACGTGGCGGGTGCGGGTGTGGTCGATCGACTCGCGGACGGCGCGGCGCATCAGGGCGGTGGCGCGCATGGCGTTGGAGAGGCGGGAGACGTTGAGCATCTCGGCCATCTGCCGGAATCCGTCGGTGAGTTGACCGACGGGGGTGGCGTACGCCTCTTCCAGGGTGACCTCGCCGCTGGCGATGGACTTCGAGCCGAGTTTGTCCTTGAGGCGGTCGATGCGGATCGCGTTGCGGGTGCCGTCGGGGCGCAGGCGCGGGACCAGGAACATGCCGAGGCCGCGGGTGCCGTCGCCCTGGCCGGGGACGCGGGCGAGGGTGAGGATCACGTCGGCGGACGGGTTCGAGGCGAACCACTTCTGCCCCGTCAGCGTCCAGTGGGTGCCCTGGTCGGTGGCGACGGTCTCCGTCAGTCCGACGTCCGTGCCGCCCTGCTTCTCGGTCATGAACATCGCGCCGGTGGCGCGGAGTCCGGGGTCGGTGGAGGACAGGGCGGCTATCTCGTCGGCGTACCGCTCGGGGTCGAACAGGCGCAGGATGCGGGCGGCCGAGTCCGTCATGGAGAGCGGGCAGGCCATGCCGAACTCGGACTGTACATAGAGGTACGAGAGGGCGTACTTGACGGTGTGCGGGACCTTCGTGGGCCAGCCGAGGACGCCGGGGCGGTGCGACATCGCGGCGAGCCCGAACCGCTCGTAGGCGAGGGAGGCGGCCTTGTCGTGGGCGGGGTGGAAGGCGATCTCGTCGACGCGGGTGCCGTCGGGGGCGTACTGCACAAGCCGCGGCGGGTTGGCGTCGGCGAGGGCGGCCTGCCGGTCGAGGTCGCCCGCGGCCAGCTCGCCGAGTTCGGCGAGGAGGGGTTCGACGCGGTGACGATCCTCTGCGGTCAGGACGCGGTCGAGGAGGGGGCGCAGGGCGGGGTCGCGGTCGGCGAAGTTCATGGCAGGCAAGGGTGGCTCCGGTCAGGCGGGTTGTGCGGCACGGGAGGTGGCGGGTTCGGTGGCGCGGTCGCCGGTGCGGGCGAGCAGCGGCAGCACACCCGCGAGGGTGATCGCGGTGTAGCCGAGGCCGAGGGCGACGACCGGCCAGATCGAGCCGGAGGCGTTCAGCAGGTACTGGGAGACGATCGGCGCGGTCCCGGCGAAGAGGGTCGTGCACAGCTGGTACGACAGGGACATGCCGGTGTAGCGGACCTCGACGGGGAAGACGCGGGCGAGGATGCCGGCGAGCGCCGCGTAGTACATGGCGTGCGGGAAGGTGGCCAGGCCCATTCCGAGGACGGCCAGCCAGAAGTTCCCCGTGCCCACGAGCACGAACATCAGTGGCAGCACGACGAATTCGGGGAGCAGCATCCACAGCACGGCTTTGCGTACGGGCCACTTGCTCGCGAGGACGGCGCCGAAGGGCTGCACGATCACCTGCACGACGAGGGCGAGCGAGATGACCGTGAGGAAGGAGGTCCGGTCGAAGTCCAGGTCGGAGGTGGCCCAGGACAGGGCGAACGTCGTCTTCACGTAGGTGATGGCGACGCCGGCCGTGCCCGCGATGACGCCGAGGAAGACGAGCATCGGGTAGCGGGTGAGCACGGTCTTGATGGGGAGCTTGACCGGCTTGTTGCGGGCGAGGGCCGCCTGCATCTCCGGGGTCTCGGCGAGCTTGAGCCGGATGAACAGGCCGACGGCGACGAGCACGGCGGAGAACAGGAACGGCACGCGCCAGCCCCACGACTCGAAGGCGGCGTCGGGGAGTTGGGCGATGCCGAGGAAGGCCAGCGTGGCGAGCAGGTTGCCGACCGGGGAGCCCTGCTGGGCGAAGGCGCCGTAGAGGAGCTTGCGCTTGGGCGGGGCGTACTCGGTGGCGATGAGGACAGCGCCGCCCCATTCGCCGCCCATGGCGACGCCCTGGATCATGCGCAGCAGGACGAGCAGGACCGGTGCGGCCGCGCCGATCTGGCCGTAGCCGGGCAGCAGGCCCACGCAGAACGTGGCGCCGCCCATCATCGTGAGCGTCACGACCAGGGCCTTCTTGCGGCCGTACTTGTCGCCGAAGTGCCCGAAGACCAGGCCGCCGAGGGGGCGGGCGAGGAAGCCGACCCAGAAGGTGGCGAACGCGGCGAGGGTGCCGACGGCCGGGGAGGCGTCGGCGAAGAAGATCTTGCCGAGGACCAGCGCGGAGGCCGATCCGTAGATGTAGAAGTCGAACCACTCGATGGTGGTGCCGACGAAGGCGGTGACGCCGGCGCGGCGGGCGTCACGGGCGAGCCCGGGGTCGGGCGGGGCCGGGGCGGCGGGCACGGCGGGGGTGTCGTGCTGCATGCGAGCGTCCTCTCGTTGCGGCAGGTCCCGCGGCGGAGGGCGACGGCAGTGAAGGGGTACAGGCGGGGACACCGAGCGGCCCGTCCTCGCTCCGTCGCGAGACGTGGATCACTCTGCACCGCGCCATTAGGTGGTGTCCAAGACCAATAACGGGCCCGATTAAGACGTCATCCGGCATGATCCGGTGCGTCGGGCGGCGTCGGCAGCACCTCTTCCGCCACCTGCAGCACCGCTTCGAGAGCCGCCGAGGGATTGCCCGTGCGCCAGCCGAGGGCGATCGGCAGCACCGGCACGTCGTCCCCGGCGAGCGGCCGGAAGACGACGTGCTCCAGGTGGATGTTGCGGGCGGACTCGACGACGACGGCGACACCGACGCCCGCGCCGACCAGGGCCAGCATGTTGTACGAGTCCGGGGCCTCCTGCGCGATCCGGGGCGCGAACCCGGCGTCGTGGCAGGCCTGCACCATCGCCTCGCGCACCGCCGACTCGCGGGAGAGCGGGAACGTCACGATGGGCTCCCCCGCGAGCTCCCGCACCGGCACCTCGGCGCGCCCGGCGAGCGGATGGCTGTCGGGCAGGGCGAGCACGAGCCGCTCCATGCGCACGACGCGGGCGGTGATGCCGCGCCGCACCGGCAGGGCGACGAAGCCGATGTCGAGGCTGCCGTCGGTGACCCGGCGCAGCGCCTCGCCGGTGTACGTCTGGCCCTCCAGGACCAGCTCGATACCGGGGAGCCGGGAGGTGACGGCGCGGGTGAGCAGGGGCAGCGCGGAGTAGCTGCTGGCCCCGGCGAAACCGACCGTGACCCGGCCGACCTCGCCGAGGTGGGCGGCGCGCACGGTGCGGCGTACGGCGGAGGCGTCGGCGAGCAGCCGCCGGGCCGGCTCCACCAGGGACTGCCCGGCCGGGGTGAGGCGGACGGTGCGGGTGGTGCGGTCGAAGAGCTTGACCCCGAGGTCGCGTTCGAGGAGCTTGATCTGCTGGCTGAGCGGGGACTGGGCCATGTGCAACCGCTCGGCGGCCCGCCCGAAGTGCAGTTCCTCGGCGACGGCCACGAATCCGGTGAGGTGTTTCAGCTCCACGGGGCCGACCTTACGCACCGGGGTCCTGGCCCTGGGATCCGCCACCGCCGAACAGGCCTCAGTCCCGCGGCAGCCCCAGGATCCGCTCGGCCACCACATTCAGCTGCACCTGCGTCGTCCCGCCCGCGATCGTCAGGCACCGGGACAGCAGGAACCCGTGCAGCGCCCGCTCGCCCGGCCCCTCGCGGAGCGCTCCCGCCGGGCCGAGGAGTTCGAGGGCCAGTTCGGCGACCTTCTGCTGGTGCGGGGTCTGCACCAGCTTCCTGACGGAGGCCCCGGCACCCGGCTCCTCCCCCGCGACCTGCTGGATCGTGGTGCGCAGGCCGATGCAGCCGAGCGCGTGCGCCTCCGCCGCGAGGGCCCCGATCCGGGCCCGGTACGCGCCGTCCAGGTCACCCGCTCGCGCCAGGAGCGCCTCCAGGCCCGTGTCGAAGGTCAACTGGTCGGCCATGTGGACCCGTTCGTTGCCGAGCGTGTGCCGGGCGACCCGCCAGCCGTCGTCGACCTCGCCGACCACCGCGTCGGCGGGCAGCAGGACGTCGTCGAAGTAGACCTCGTTGAAGAGGGAGTCGCCGGTGATCTCGCGCAGCGGGCGGATGTCGATGCCGTCGGTGTGCTTCATGTCGACGAGGAAGTAGGTGAGGCCCTTGTGCTTGGGGGCCTCGGGGTTGGTGCGGGCCAGGAGGATGCCGTGGTCGGCCCACTGGGCGGCGCTCGTCCACACCTTCTGGCCGTTGATCCGCCAGCGCCCGTCCTCGGTGCGTTCGGCGCGGGTGCGCAGTGAGGCGAGGTCGGAGCCGGCGCCCGGCTCGGAGAACAGCTGGCACCACAGGAGGTCGCCGCGCAGCGTCGCCGGGAGGTAGTGGTCGCGCTGCGCCTCGGTGCCGTAGGTGAGGAGGGAGGGGACGACCCAGGTGGCGATGCCGAGGTCGGCGACCTTGACCCCGGCCGCCTTCAACTCCTCTTGTACCGACAGCTGTTGGACCGGCCCGGCGCCCAGTCCGTACGGCGGCGGCAGGTGCGGGGCGGCGTAGCCGGTCGGCGCCAGGGCGCGGCGGGCGGCGGCCGGGTCGAGGCCGCGCACCCCGTCGATCACCGCCCGGGCCCGCTCCCGGTGGGCGTCCGCCTCGGCGGGCAGCGCGAACCGCAGCTCGCGGCGGGCGCCCGCTTCGGCGAGCCGCACCGCGCGCAGCCGGTGCGCGTCCCCGGCGCCGAGCAGCTGCCGGGCGACGACGGCCCGGCGCAGATACAGGTGGGCGTCGTGCTCCCAGGTGAAGCCGGTGCCGCCGAGGATCTGGATGCAGTCCTTGGCACAGCCGTACGCGGCGTCGAGGGCGGTCCCGGCCGCCAGCGCGGCGGCGAGCGCGCGGACCTCGGCGGGGCTGTCCTCGTCGAGGGCCCGCGCCGCGTCCCACACCAGGGCGCAGGCCTGCTCGACCCGGACGAGCATGTCGGCGCAGAGGTGCTTGACGCCCTGGAACTGTCCGATGGGGCGGCCGAACTGCTCGCGTACTTTGGCGTGTTCGGCGGCGGTGTGCAGGGCCCAGGCGGCGGTACCGCAGGCGTCGGCGGCGAGCAGGACCGCGGCGAGATCACGGACGAGGGCGCTGTCCACGGCGAGGATCCGGTCCGCGGGGACGACGGCGCCCGCGGCGACGGCCTCGGCGGTGGACCGGGTCGGGTCGGCGCCGTCGTGCGGCCGCACGGTGAGGCCGGGGGTGCCGGCGTCGACGGCGGCCCAGACGACGCCGTCGTCGGTCGTGGCGCCGAGCAGCAGCAGGTCGGCGTCGCAGCCGGTGAGCACGGGCGGCGCGGCCCCGTCGAGGACCAGCCCGTCGGGCCCGGCGGCGGCGGTGAGCCCGCCGGGGCCGAACGCGACGGCGCCGATCCGCTCACCGGCGGCCAGCGCCCCGGCGAGTTCGTGCCGTCCCGCCCGCCGCAGCACCTCCGCCGCCAGCACGGTGCCCACGTACGGGCCGGGCAGCGCCGCCCGGCCCGCCTCCTCGACGACCACCGCGAGGTCGAGCAGGGTCCCGCCCCCGCCGCCGTACGCCTCCGGCAGGTGCACCCCGAGCAGGCCCTGCCCGGCGAGCCCGTCCCAGTAGGGCGGGCGGTGGCCGGGTGCGGCCGGGGCGTCGAGCAGCTTGCGCACCTTCTCGGGCGGCACGGCGCGGGCGATCCAGCCGCGCGCGGCGTCCGCGAGTTCCCGCTGTTCCTGCGTGATGGCGATCCCCATGCGGCGCACGGTAGAACACGTTCCAGTAGAGCGGAAGACCGAATCTGACGCCAAGTCAGAAACTCTCTTCACCGGATGGCTGTGTAATGAAAAGGTCAAGGTTCCCGGTCGTACGACGATCGTCGGAATAGTCGCCTCGGGAAACAGGTTCGAGCTACACACAACCTGCCCGCACGCCGACGTACGCGCGCCCACCGCTGTACGCGCACCTTCGCCGTTCCCGAGACCGCCTTCCGGAGGCCCTCCGTAATGTCCCAGCCGACGACCACTCCTCGCCGAACAGGCGGCGTCGTCCCCGTCCTCGCCTTCGCCGGCATCGTCGTCGCGGTCATGCAGACCCTGCTCGTGCCGGTGATCAAGGACCTGCCCGAGCTGCTGAACACCGCCCCCTCCAACGCCACCTGGGTCCTGACCGCGACCCTGCTCGCCGGCGCCGTGTCCACGCCGATCATGGGCCGCCTCGGCGACCTCGCGGGCAAGCGCCGGATGCTGCTCGCCAGCCTCGCGATCATGGTCGTGGGCTCCCTGATCTGCGGCTTCACGGACAACCTGCTCGTGATGATCGCGGGCCGCGCCCTGCAGGGCTTCGCCATGGGCGCCATCCCGCTCGGCATCGGCCTGATGCGCGACATGCTGCCGCCCGAGAAGCTCGGCTCGGCCATGGCGCTGATGTCCTCCTCGATCGGCGTCGGCGGTGGCCTCGCGCTGCCGCTGGCCGCGCTCGTCGCCCAGCACGCCGACTGGCACGCGCTGTTCTTCGGCGCCGCCGCACTCGGCGTCGTCTCGATCGTCCTCACCCTCGTCTTCGTGCCCGAGAGCCCGCTGCGGGCGCAGGGCAGCTTCGACGTCGCGGGCGCGCTCGGCCTCTCGCTCGGCCTGGTCCTGCTCCTGCTGCCGATCACCAAGGGCAGCGACTGGGGCTGGGGCAGCGGCACCACGCTCGGCCTGTTCGCCGCGGCGGTCGTCGTGCTCCTCGGCTGGGGCGCGATGGAGCTGCGCCTGAAGGCCCCGCTGGTCGACCTGCGCACCACCGCCCGTCGCGAGGTCCTGCTCACCAACCTCGCCTCGATCATGGTCGGTGTCGCGTTCTACGCGATCTCCCTGGTCCTGCCGCAGCTCCTCCAGCTGCCGTCCGCCACCGGCTACGGCCTCGGCCAGTCGATGGTCGTCGCCGGTCTGTGCGTGGCGCCGCTCGGCCTGACCATGATGTTCACGGCCCCGGTCTACGCCCGCCTGTCGGCCCGCTTCGGCCCGAAGGTCACGCTGATCCTCGGCATGCTGATCATCGCGATCGGCTACGGCGCCGGGCTCGGCCTGATGAGCGCCGCCTGGCAGACGATCGTGATCTCGGTGGTCGTGGGCGCGGGCATCGGCCTGGCCTACTCCTCGCTGCCCGCGCTCATCATCGGCGCGGTCGACCCGTCCGAGACGGGCGCGGCCAACGGTCTCAACACCCTGATGCGCTCCATCGGCACCTCGGTGTCGTCGGCGGTCATCGGCATGGTCCTCGCCAACACCGCGCACCACGCGGGCGGCGTCGCGATCCCGACCATGCACGGCTTCCGCATCTCGTTCCTGATCGCCACGGCCGCGGTCGCGATGGGCGTCCTGCTCGCCCTGTTCCTGCCGAAGCGCCGCGCGGCGACCGCCCGGCAGCACGTCCAGCTGCGCGCCTCCAGCGAGGAGGACGCCAACCTGGCGCGGGCCGAGGAGGCCCTCGCCCACTTCCGCGGCCAGGTCCTGGACCCGGCGGGCCTGCCCGTCGCCCACGCCAAGGTCACCCTGATCGACCGCCGCGGCCGCCAGGCCGGTGCCGCGCTGACCGACCTGGAGGGCCACTACGCCCTCGACGTCCCCGAGGGCGGCTCCTACGTCCTCGCGGTGACGGCGGCGGGCCACGCGCCGCGCGCCTCGGCCGCCACGCACCACGGCGAGAACCGTCCGGTGCGGGTGGATCTGGCACTGCAGGCGGTGGCCGAGCAGGCCGTACCGGCTGCGCAGTAGGTCGACGGGGGCTTCGGGCGGCCCTGGAGAAGACGCGTCGCGCGCTTGCGCGGCGCGTCTTCTCGCTGTCCGGGGGCTTATTGCGCGGCGGCGCCATCCAAGGGCACATGACCGCCAACCCGGAAACCGTTCGGGAAGCGAGCCTTCGTTGCGCTAGCTTGCAGGTCACAGCCCTCTCCGTGGAGGACTCGGCAGCGCTGATCAGGCACGTACTGGAGGATCGTTATGGGCAGCCCGCAGGATCCGACCAACGCCCAGTGGCGTAAGTCCAGTTACAGCGGCAACACGGGCGGAGACTGCATCGAAGTCGCCGCCCCCACCGGCACCGTAGCCATCCGTGACTCCAAGGACCCCGGCCGGGGCCACTTCCAGGTCACCCCAACCGCATTCGGCGCGTTCGTGGCCGCCGCCGCCCGCGGACGCATCTAGCGCCTAGGAACGCACGTCGAACCGGGGCTCCCCCTTAAGGAGCTCCGAGACATCCGCACCGACGGCCAGCTCAAGAGGCGCGGCGCCCCGCCGGAACAGGCGGGCGTCACGCGCGCCCTCGACCGTGGCCCGCTCCCCCGCCACCCGCAGCCAGGACCCCTCGCGGAGCCCGAGCACCGGCACGTCGTTCTCCTCCAGGAACTCGGTCAGCCGCTCCTCGCGGGTCTCGCCCTTGTGCGTGGAGGCCGGGTCCGGGTCGAGGTAGTGCGGGTTGATCTGGAACGGGACGAGGCCGAGCGTCTCGAAGGACGGCGGCTGCACGATCGGCATGTCGTTGGTCGTGCGGAGCGTCGGCGCGGCCATGTTGGTGCCGGCACTGGCACCCATGTACGGCAGGCCGTCGCGCACCGCCTTGATCACCGCGTCCCGCAGGCCGGTGCGGTAGAGCGCGCTCAGCAGCCGGAAGGAGTTGCCGCCGCCGATGAACACCGCGTCCGCAGAGGCGAGTTGGCCCAGCGGGTCGCCGCCCTCGTGGACGCCGTGCACCTCGATCCCGGCCCCTCCCAGCGCGCCGCGCACCTTCGCGGTGTACGCGTCGTGGTCGGCGAGCGCGTACGGGACGAACGCGAGGCGGGCCCGCGCCGGCAGGAATCCGGTGACGGTGTCCAGGGCGTGGGCGAGGTAACCGCGGCCGTACTGGGTGGAGTTGGAGAGCAGCAGCAGGTTCATGAAGGGGTGGCTCCTATCAACAGGGTGGTGCGGATGATCACTTGGTGCCCGTGGCCCGGCGGCGGCGCTGCGGCGGGTGCGTGAGCCGCTTCTCCAGCAGGGCGGCCGCCTTGCGCAGCACGTCGAGCCGGTCGTCGGGCCCCTCCGGGAAGCGCTCCTTGGCGGCGCCGAGGCTGAGGCTCCCGTACGGCTCGCGCCCCAGGAACACGGGGACGGCGACCGTGCCGATCCCGGCGTCGTACTCGCCGACCGTCCACGCGTAGCCCTGGGCGCGGACGGCGAGGAACTCCCGCTCCAGCTCGTCCGGGTCGGTGACCGTGCGGTCGGTGAAGCGGGCCATCGGGCGGCCCCGGAAGAGCCGGTGGCGCTGGTCGTCCGGCAGGTACGCGTAGTACGACTTGCTGGTGGCGCCCGCGTGCGCCGGGTACAGCTCGCCGACCAGCGGGTAGTAGCGCAGCGGCCCCTCCTCGCCCTCGACGGCCGCGACGCAGCGCATGTGGAAGCTGTCGGGGAGGCAGAAGAGGACCGTGTCGCCGGTCGCGGCGCGCAGCTCCTCCAGGACCGGTCCGGCCAGCAGCTCCAGGGAGCCCGAGCGCTCCCAGAGCCTGCCGAGCCGGAGGACCGCCGGGCCGATGCGGTAGCGGCGCGTCGCCGGGTCCGAGACCAGGAAGCCGCGTCCCGCCAGCGTCGACAGCAGCCGCTGCGCGACCGAGGTGTCCCAGCCGAACTCGGCGGCGACCTCCGTCACGCCCCAGTCGGGCCGGGTCCGCTCGAAGGCGAGCAGCACCAGCAGGGCACGGTCGACGGTCTGCAGCGCGCCGGCCGGGGTCTTCCGGTCGAGCGGGATGTCCGCCACGCCATCTCACCATCCAGACCTTAATTGCAAATAACGGGAAACAGTTGCCGACAACGCTAACGGATCCCGAATCTACTGTCAGCACCGGTGGGAACCGCGACCGGTCGCCTGGCACCGCTCCGAGCAGTCGGCGCGGCAAGCAGTGAGAGGGACTCGCATGTTGAAGTACGTCCTGGACATCGTCGATCTGCTGGACGACCCCGACGCCGACGGCAAGCGCGCCGTCTCCTACCTCGATTCGCTCGCGGGCCCGGCGGGCTCCGGCGCCGAGGTGACCACCGTGGAGGGCGAGCGCGGCTCGACCGACTTCGTCCTCGTCCGCATCCCGGGCACCGAGGGCCGCAGCCGGGGCGGCAGCGCCCGCACGCTCGGTGTCGTCGGCCGCCTCGGCGGCGTGGGCGCCCGCCCCGAGATGACGGGCCTGGTCTCCGACGCGGACGGCGCGGTCGCCGCGCTCGCGACGGCCGCCAAGCTCCTCGACATGCGCCGCCGCGGCGACGTGCTCGACGGCGACGTCGTCGTCGCCACGCACGTCTGCCCGGACGCGCCGACCGCCCCGCACGACCCGGTGCCGTTCATGGACTCGCCGGTCGACATCGCGACGATGAACCGGCACGAGGTGACCGCCGACATGGAGGCCGTGCTCTCCATCGACACCACCAAGGGCAACCGCATCATCAACCACAAGGGCCTCGCCCTGTCCCCCACCGTCAAGGAGGGGTGGGTGCTGCGGGTGAGCGAGCAGCTGGGCGAGCTGCTCGCCGTCGTCACCGGTGAGCCGTTGGTCACGTACCCCGTGACCACGCAGGACATCACGCCGTACGGTAACGGTGCACACCACATCAATTCGATCCTCCAGCCGGCCACGGCGACCGCCGCCCCGGTCGTCGGCCTCGCGGTCACCTCGGCCGCGGCGGTCCCCGGCTGCCAGACCGGCGCCAGCCACGAGACCGACATCGCGGCCGCGGCCCGGTTCGCCGTCGAGACCGCGAAGGCGTACGGCGGCGGGCGCCTCGACTTCCACGACGCGGTGGAGTTCGACGCCCTCGTGAGCCGTTACGGCTCGCTCACCCACCTGCAGACCCTCGGCAACGCACCCTCGGAGTCGTGACGCCATGGCCACCACCAAGAAGAACGTGGGCAGTGACGACTACGCGCTGTCCAGAGTCCCGCGGGACAAGCGGCTCGGCTTCTGGACGATGCTGCTCCAGTGGCTCGCCCAGTCCGGCTCCATCTCGCAGTTCACGCTCGGCGCCACCATCGGCGTCGGCATGACCTTCGGCGACGCCTTCCTCGCCTTCACGCTCGGCGCGGTCATCCTCGAAGTGGTCATCTTCCTGATCGGCTTCGCGGGGATGCGGGAAGGCCTCGCGACACCCCTGCTGACCCGCTGGGTCGGCTTCGGGCGCAACGGCTCGGCGCTCGTCAGCTTCGTCATCGCGGTCAGCCTCGTGGGCTGGTTCGGCGTGCAGAACACGATCTTCGGCAACAGCGTCTCGTCGCTGGTCGGCGGCCCCGCGTGGCTGTGGTGCATCGTGGCGGGCCTCGCCATCACGGTCCTGGTGATCTTCGGCTTCCGCTACATGGCGGTCTTCGCGAAGATCGTCACCCCGCTGTTCTTCGCGATGGTGGCCTGGTCCGTGATCGACGCGCTCAGCGAGCACTCGATCGGCGACCTGATCAGCTCCCCGCCGCCGGGCCAGGCCATCCCGCTGTCCGTCGCCGCCACCGCCATCGCGGGCGGCTACATGACGGGCGCGATCGTCGCCCCGGAGATGACCCG
This sequence comes from Streptomyces sp. YJ-C3, assembly GCF_053891275.1. Lineage (NCBI taxonomy): Bacteria > Bacillati > Actinomycetota > Actinomycetes > Kitasatosporales > Streptomycetaceae > Streptomyces > Streptomyces sp. YJ-C3. Next base: position 7,157,241 of record NZ_CM132685.1, read on the forward strand.
CTACAACAAGAAGGGCAGCCACGTCTTCCTGCAGACGGCGTCCTCGATGATCCTCTCCGAGTACATCGTGGGCCTGACCGGCGTGCTCCTCGGCCACATGGTCAAGAGCAACGAGGTCTCGCAGATCGTGCTCTCCACGTCCGGCGTCTTCGGCGTCCTCGTCGTCCTGATGTCGACCGCGAAGATCAACGACTGGAACCTGTACGGCTCCTCGCTCGGCGTCGTCAACTTCTTCCAGGTCGTCTTCAAGAAGCGCCTGCACCGCGGCGCCGTCACCATCGCCCTCGGCATCGCGGGCACCGTCCTGTCGGCGGTCGGCATCATGACCCACTTCACCGACTTCCTGACGGTCCTCGGCGTGGCCATCCCGCCCATCGGCGGCATCGTCGTCGCCGAGTACTGGGTGGTGCGCCGCATGCGCAGGCCGCTGGACGAGACCCGCGAGGCCGGCACCCTGCCGACGACCTCGCCGACCTGGGTGCCGATGTCCCTGGCCATCTGGGCCGCCGCGTTCTGCGTCGGCAAGTTCTACGACGGCGGCATCCCGGCCCTGAACTCCCTCGCCACCGCCTTCGTCCTCTACACCGTGCTCGGGCTGCTCGGCTGGATCAGGACGTACGGCACGACCACCCTGGCCGACGACGAGGAGTCCGTCCCCGTCGCCGCCGAGCAAGCCCCCGTAGGAGCGGCATGACCACCCTTGCTTCCGAGGACGCCCAGCGCGAAGTCGTCGAACTGTGCGCCGAGTTGATCCGCTTCGACACCTCCAACCCGACCAGCGACGAGCGGGCCTGCGCCCGCTGGGTCGAGGACAAGCTGGCCGAGGTCGGCATCGCGTCCGAGTTCGTCGAGAGCGCGCCGGGACGGGCCAGCGTCATCGCCCGCATCGAGGGCGCCGACCGCTCGCGCGGCGCCCTGCTCGTGCACGGACACCTCGACGTCGTACCGGCCGACGCGGCCGAGTGGCAGGTCCCGCCGTTCTCCGGCGAGATCCGCGACGGCTATCTGTGGGGCCGCGGCGCCATCGACATGAAGGACACGGTGGCCGTGATGCTGGCCACCGCCCGCCACTTCGCCCGTACGGGCACGAAGCCGTCCCGCGACCTCGTGCTCGCGTTCCTCGCCGACGAGGAGGCAGGGGGCAAGTTCGGCGCGCACTGGCTCGTCGAGCACCGGCCCGACCTGTTCGCGGGCGTCACGGAAGCCATCGGTGAGGGCGGCGGATTCTCGTACGCGCTCGACGACACCCGGCGCCTCTACCCGATCGAGAACGCGCAGCGCGGCATGGCGTGGATGGAGCTGACCGCGACCGGGCGGGCGGGCCACGGCTCCTCCCCCAACGACGAGAACGCGGTGACCGACCTCGCCGAGTCCCTCACCCGCATCGGCCGCCACACCTTCCCCGTCCGTCTCATCGAGCCGGTCCGCGCCCTGCTCCAGGAGGCCGCCGACCTCCAGGGCGTGACGGTCGACTTCGAGGCGGAGGACCTGGACGCGGAGCTGGCCAAGCTGGGCCACGTCGCGGACTTCATGCAGGTGGTGCTCCGCAACTCCGCGAACCCCACCATGTTCACCGCCGGCTACCAGACCAACGTCATCCCCGGGAAGGCGACGGCCCGCGTCGACGGCCGCTTCCTCCCCGGCCACGAGCAGGAACTCATCGACGCCATCGACGCGTTGCTCCTCCCGTCCGTCTCCCGCGAGTGGGTCAACCACGACATCGCCATGGAGACGACGTTCGACGGTCCGCTCGTCGACGCCATGTGCGCGGCCGTGCGCGCCGAGGACCCGGACGGCCACCCGGTCCCGTACTGCAACCCGGGCGGCACCGACGCCAAGGCCTTCACCCACCTCGGCATCCGCTGCTTCGGCTTCAAGGGCCTGAAGCTGCCCGCCGACCTGGACTACGGACGCCTCTTCCACGGCGTCGACGAGCGCGTCCCGCTGGAGGGCCTGCGGTTCGGGGTACGGGTGATGACCCGCCTGTGGCAGGGCTGCTGAGCGGGCGCTCGGCGGCGTACGGCAGCATGGGCGGCATGACCACTTCAGGGAGCACCCCGGCCCCGGACGTCCTCGCCGCCTTCGAGAAGGCGAAGGGCTTCATGCCGCTCGACGAGGGGCTCGCGCTGTACGCCGCCGCCGTCGAGGCGGCGGCCCTCGGCCTGCCGCTCCTGGAGGTCGGCACGTACTGCGGGCGCTCCACGCTCCTGCTCGCCGACGCGGCCCGCGCCGCCGGGGTCACGGCACTCACCGTCGACCACCACCGGGGCAGCGAGGAGCAGCAGCCGGGGTGGGACTTCCACGACCCGGAGACCATCGACCCGGTGGTCGGGCTCATGGACACGCTCCCCACGTTCCGCCGCACGCTGCACGCGGCGGGCCTGGAGGACCACGTGGTCGCGCTCGTCGGGAAGTCGCCCCAGGTCGCGAAGGTCTGGGGCGGAGCCCTCGGCCTCGTCTTCATCGACGGCGGCCACACCGACGAGCACGCCACCGCCGACTACGAGGGCTGGGCCCCGCACGTCGCCGACGGCGGGCTGCTCGTCATCCACGACGTCTTCCCGGTCAAGCACGACGAGTGGACGGGCCAGGCCCCGTACCGCGTGTACCGGCGGGCCCTCGCGTCCGGCGCGTTCACCGAGGTCTCGGAGCGCGACTCGCTGCGCGTCCTGCGCCGAACCGGCGCAGGGATCTGAGCGCGCGGTTAAGGTCGGGAACGTGTCGTACGTAGGTCCGGAACCTGATGGCTTTGATGACTTCTACCCCGATGGCGACCCGGGTCGCAAAGGCGGCGGGCGCCGGTTCCGCGGCCGCCCGGTGCTCGTCGGCATCGCCGTGCTCGTGCCGACGGCGCTCGCGGCTTGGCTGGTGTGGCAGGTCGTGAGCGGCCCCCGCGACAGCGGGCCGTCGAGGATGCTCCCCGGGGGAGCGGCCTCGACGTCCGCGGCCGGTACGCCGTCGGCTCCGGACGCGAAGGAGCCGAGCGCGTCACCTTCGAAGTCGGCCCCGTCGAAGACCCCCTCGAAGCCGGCCGCGTCAAAGACTTCCTCGAATCCGGCGGGCGGTGGTTCGGGCCCCCTCAAGGGCAAGGTCGTCGTCATCGACCCGGGTCACAATCCGGGCAATTTTCAGCACACGGCCGATATCAATCGGAAGGTGAACGTCGGCAACGCCTCCAAGGAGTGCGACACCACCGGCACGTCCACCAACGCCGGTTACACCGAGGCCCAGTTCACGCTGGACGTGTCGCGCCGCCTGCGCACCCTCCTGGAACAGCAGGGCGCCACGGTGAAGTTGACGCAGGACGGCGACCGGTCCTGGGGCCCCTGTGTCGACGAGCGCGCCCGGATCGGCAACCAGGCGAAGGCCGACGCCGCGATCTCCCTCCACGCGGACGGCTCCGCCGCCGGCAACCGTGGCTTCCATGTGATCCTTCCCGCATCCGTGCACGCGGGAGGCGCCGACACCCGTCGGATCGTCGCCCCGTCACGCGACCTCGGCGAGCGCGTCGCGGGCAAGTTCCTCCAGGTCACGGGCGAGCCCCCGTCGAACTACATCGGTGGCGGCACGGGCCTGGACACCCGCTCCGACCTGGGCGGACTCAACCTGTCGAGCGTGCCCAAGGTCTTCCTCGAATGCGGCAACATGAGGGACACGCAGGACGCGGGCCGGCTGACCTCCGGCGCGTGGCGGCAGAAGGCGGCCCAGGGCATCTCTGAGGGAATCGTGAGTTTCCTGCGCGGGTAGGTGTCACCCTGTGGATCTCGGCAGACACCCACAGGACACGGACGATAGTGTCCTCCGTACGATGAGGGGCCACCCCCGCGCATGGCGCCGCCTCCTCCGACGACGAGACGACTGACGAAGGACCTGAAGTGAATATCCGCTCCCTCACTCGAGGCGACGGCGTGGTGATCGGAGCAGCGGTGTTGCTGTTCATCGCCTCGTTCCTCGATATCTACTCGATCGACGGCGCGCCCGACAGCGTCGACCTCCCGAACTCGTGGAGCAGCGGCCCGCTGCTGATGAGTGTTGTCCTTTCGGGCATCATCGGCGCGGTCCTCATCGTCGTCTCCCGGGGGCTGCCGCAGCCGACCAAGGTGGCCGGTCTCGACCTCGGCCAGTTCGGTGTCGCGGCGACCGTGTTCGCCGCGTGGGGCGCGCTCGGCAACATCTTCGACCCGTCCGGCGGCGCGAACAATGTCGGCACCAGCAGCAGCGGCGGTCCCGACGCGGGTATCGGCGCCATCCTCGCCCTCATCGCCACCCTGATCATGGCCGCCGCCGCGATCGCCACCCCCCTGGTCCCGGCCCTCAAGGCCGCCCTCCTCGGTGCCCCGCGCCCGCAGCAGCCGCAGCCCTACGGCGGTCAGCCGCAGGGTGGTTACGGCTACCCGGGCGCCCAGCAGCCCGGCCAGCCGTACGGTCCGCAGCCGGGTCCGGGACAGCCCGGTCCGGGACAGCCCGGCCCCGGCCAGCACTTCGGCGGTCAGCCGCAGCAGGCCGCCGCCGCCCCGGCGCCGCAGCCCTCGCAGGGCGGGCAGCCCGCCTCCGACTTCTCGCCGTTCTGGTTCGCCGTTCCGGTGCCGCGTCCGCTGTACGCGGAGGACGGCTCACCGACGCCGATCGCCGAACTGGCGCCGGGTACCTGGTACTTGGCCGTCGAGCAGCGCGGCCCCGGCCTCGTCGCCCAGACGCAGGACGGCCGTCGTGGCGTCCTCCAGGACACCACCGGGATCCAGCGCGGCTGATCCCTCGCGCCGTTTGAAGGCCCCTCGCCCACCTTCCGGGCGAGGGGCCTTTCGCGTACAGTCGCACCCGGAACCTGACTGACCGTCAGATCGTTGTCGCCACAGGGGGCTCGTATGCGGCTCGGACTCGCACTCGGCTACTGGGGACGCGGCCCGAACCCCGACCACCTGGACCTCGTCCGCGACGCCGAGGACCTGGGCTACGACTCGGTGTGGACCGCCGAGTCCTGGGGCAGTGACGCCTTCACCCCGCTGACCTGGTTCGCCGCGCACACGAGCCGGATCAGGCTCGGCACCGCCATCGCGCAGATGGCGGCCCGCTCCCCCACCACGACGGCGATGCACGCCCTCACCCTCGACCACCTCTCCGGCGGCCGGATGATGCTCGGGCTCGGGCTGTCCGGGCCGCAGGTGGTGGAGGGCTGGTACGGCCGCCCGTTCCCGAGGTCGCCCCTGACCGCCACCCGTGAGTACGTCGACGTCGTGCGGCAGGTACTGCGGCGCGAGGGCCCGGTCGAGAACGACGGACGCTTCCACGCCCACCCGTACCGGGGCGAGGACGGGACCGGGCTCGGCAAGGCCCTCAAGCCCATCACGCACCCGCTCCGCGCCGACCTGCCGGTCCTGCTCGGCGCCGAGGGCCCGAAGAACATCGCGCAGACGACCAGGATCGCGGACGGCTGGCTGCCGCTGTACTGGTCGCCGACCCGGACGGACGTCTACGAGGCGTCGCTCACCGAACTGCCGGCGAACTTCATGATCGCGCCCATGGCCCGGGCGAAGGTCTGCGACGACGTCGCCGAGGGCCTGCTGCCCGTCAAGGCCATGCTCGGCTTCTACATCGGCGGCATGGGGCACAGCACCCGTAACTTCCACGCCGATCTCATGGCGCGCATGGGGTACGAGGCCGAGGCGCGCCGCATCCAGGAACTGTTCGCCGAGGGGCGGCGCGAGGAGGCGGTGCTCGCGGTGCCGGACGCGTTCGCCGACGAGATCTCGCTCGTCGGCCCGCGCGCCCGTATCGCCGAGCGGCTGGAGGCGTGGCGCAAGGGCCCGGTGACGGACCTGCTGCTCCTGTCACCGGACCCGGACACCTTGCGCGTCCTCGCGGAGCTGAACTCCTGAACCGCCCGCCCCTCAGGAGCCCTTGGTCAGTTCGGACGCGGACGGCACCTTGTCCGTGACCGTCGCGCCCGCGTCCTTGCCGGCGTTCTTCACGTTGTTGATGATGTCGTCGAAGGACGAGGCGACCGAGTCGACGCCGTCGCCCTTGCGCAGCTTGCTCGGCAGGTCCTTGAGCGCGTCGATGCCGGCGGAGAGCGGGGCGACCGCCTTGGAGAGCGTGGGGTCGCCCTCGGCGTTCTTCACCGCGGCCTTCAGCCGGTTGTAGGTGAGCGCGCCCGCGAGGCCCGCCTTGACCAGCGCGAACTTGCGTCCGTCCGCGCCGCTCTTGAACTTGCCGGCCCGCCACGGCTTCACGATCCACTGGTAGGTCGCGCCGGCCGCGATGCTCGCGTTGGCCACGAACCGGGTCTTGGCGAGCTTCTGCCGCTCGGCCGAGCTGGTGGCACTGGGGTTGGCCGTCGCGTCCTTGTCGTCGCCACCGCACGCGGTGGTGCCGGCGAGCAGGGTGCCGCACATGAGGACGGCCACGACCATGCGCCGTACGGGAAGGGGGAAGCTGAGCACCGCGGTACCTCCGGGGTGGGACTGCACACTTCCCCGCAGCGTCACCCGCTGCGCACACCGCCGCCACTCGAGCGCCATCGTCCGGGTTTCATCGAACGGGTTGCGGTCAAACGGAGACTATGTCATCTACTCGCGGCAACAGCGCGGCCCGAGCCATCGTGGTCGTCGCCGACATCATGGCGCTGATACTCGGTCTGTGGATCCTGATGTACCTGCTCGATGCCAACCGCGGCAACGACCTGGTCCAGTTCATCCACGATGCGGCCAACTGGCTGGCCGGCTGGTCCTACGACCTGTTCACCTTCGACGAAGCCTGGGCCCGCGTGGTCGCCGGATACGGTCTGGCCGCCGTCGTCTACCTGGCCGTCGGCCACGCCATCGCGGGCCGGCTGCGCTAACAGCAGTCCGGCTCGACGCCGGACGGCAGCTGCTCCCCACCGAACACCGAGCACGTCGCCTCGTCGCCCCCCAGGGCGGCGACGGCGAGGAGCACGGACCCGGCCGTCCAGGTCGTGAGTTCCTCGGGCCAGACGGCCCGGTCCTCGAAGACGTAACCGGTCCAGTACAGGCCGGTGCGCGGATCGCGCAGGTGCTGGATGTCCTGCAGGATCGTCAGCGCGCGGTCGGACTCCCCCATCGCCCACAGGGCGAGGGCGAGTTCGGCGCTCTCGCCGCCGGTCACCCACGGGTTGGGCACGACGCAGCGCACGCCGAGCCCCGGCACCACGAACCGCTCCCAGTCGCCCTCGATCCTCGCCTTCGCCTCGGCGCCGCGCAGCGCGCCGCCGAGCACCGGGTAGTACCAGTCCATGGAGTAGCGGTCCTTGTCGAGGAACCGCTCGGGGTGACGCCGGATCGCGTGCCGCAGCGCGCCGACGGCCAACTCCCAGTCGGGTTGCGGCTCTTCGCGCTGGTCGGCGATGGCGAGCGCGCAGCGCAGCGCGTGGTGGATCGACGAACTGCCGGTCAGCAGCGCGTCGTCGACGGCACTGCCGTCCAGCTCGCGCTTCCAGCCGATCTGGCCGCCGGGCTGCTGCAGCCGCAGCACGAACCCGACCGCCGCGCACACCACGGGCCACATGCGGTCCAGGAACGCGTCGTCGCCGGTGGAGAGGTAGTGGTGCCAGACGCCGACGGCCACGTACGCGACGAAGTTGGTCTCGCGGCCGCGGTCGGTGACGTCGTGCGGGTCGCCGTCGTGGTAGGCGGCGTACCAGGACCCGTCCTCGTTCTGGTGCCGGGCCAGCCACGCGTAGGCGCGCTCGGCCGCCTCGTGCTCGCCGGCCACGTCGAGCGCCATGGCGGCCTCGGTGTGGTCCCACGGGTCGAGGTGGTGGCGGCGGAACCACGGGATGGCGCCGTCCGGGCGCTGCACGGCCAGTATGCCGCGCACCGTGTGCGCTGCCTGATCAGCCGTCAGTACGCCGTCCAGTACGAGGAGTTCGGTCCGCTCGGGGCTGCTCACTCAGCGGCCCCGCTGGCCTTCGGCAGGTGCGGCTTGGTGGCGTAGGCGACGAAGCTCTTGCCGACGACGGGGTTGAGGAGCTGCTCGGCGACCCGGGTCAGGGCGGGCTTCTTCATGATGTCCCAGACCAGGAGCTTGTGGTACGCCTTCACCGGCAGCGCCTTGTCGTTGTCGACGCCGAACGCGCACTTGAGCCACCAGTAGGGGCTGTGCAGGGCGTGCGCGTGGTGCGTGCCGTAGGGCTTGAGGCCCGCTTCCCGCATTCTGCCCAGCAGTTCGTCGGCCTTGTAGATGCGGATGTGGCCGCCCTCGACCTCGTGGTACTCGTCGGACAGCGCCCAGCAGACCTTCTCGGGGCCGTAGCGGGGCACGGTCACGGCGATGCGCCCGCCGGGCTTGAGGACGCGCACCATCTCGGCGAGCACGCCCTTGTCGTCGGGGATGTGCTCCATGACCTCGCTGATGATGACGACGTCGAACGACTCGTCGGGGAAGGGCAGTTGGAGCGCGTCGCCCTCCATCGCGGTGGCCGTGGCGCCCGCGGGGGCCTCACCGGCCTCCTTCATGGCGGCGAACCACTTGGCGACCTCGGCGATCTCCTCCGCGTTCTGGTCGAGCGCGACGACCTGCGCCCCGCGCCGGTAGCACTCGAACGCGTGCCGTCCGGCCCCGCACCCGAGGTCGAGGACGCGATCGCCCGCGGCGAGCGGGAAGCGGGTGAAGTCGACGGTCAGCACGTGGCCCTGCTTTCCTGGGGGGTTTCCTGGTGAGGTCGTACGGAGATGCCGGGGGCGGCGTCGATCGAGGCACGGTACAGCTCGGCCGTGCCCTGCGCGGCCCGCGCCCAGGTGAACCGGTCGAGGACGCGGGCGCGGCCCGCGGCGCCGAGCCGGGTGCGCAGGGCCGGGTCGCCGAGCAGCCGGATCAGGGCCGCCGCGAGGGCGCCCGGGTCGCCGGTCGGCACCGCGAGGCAGGTCTCTCCGTCGGGGCCCGCGACCTCGGGGATCGCGCCTCCGGTGGTGGCGACGAGCGGGGTGCCGGTGGCCATGGCCTCGGCGGCGGGCAGCGAGAACCCTTCGTAGAGCGAGGGGACGCAGGCGACCTGCGCGGAGCGCACCAGGTCGACGAGCTCCTGGTCGCTGATGCCCTTGACGAACTCGACGGCGCCCTCCAGCCCGTACCGCTCGATGGCCTGGGCGACGGGCCCGTCCTCGGCGCGCTTGCCGACGACGACGAGATGCGCGTCGGGCTGCTCGGCGCGCACCTTGGCGAGCGCCTCGACGAGGTACACGAGTCCCTTGAGGGGGACATCGGCACTGGAGGTGGTGACGATCCGGCCGGGCACTTCCGGTACGGCCGGATTCGGCGAGAAGAGGTCGGTGTCGGCGCCGATGTGGACGACACTGATCCGGCTCTCGCGCACGCCGAGGTGCTGGACGATCTCGTCGCGGGAGGTGCCGGAGACGGTGAGCACGGACGGCAGGCGGCGCGCGACGCGCTTCTGCATGCGCGTGAACGCGTACCAGCGGCGCACCGACATCCGCCGCTTCCAGGTCTCCGCGGCGTCCAGCTCCAGCTGCCGGTCGACGGTGATGGGGTGGTGGATGGTGGTGACGAGCGGGGCGCCGATCGCGGCGGGTCCGCCCAACAGGCCGTATCCGAGGGTCTGGTTGTCGTGCACGACGTCGAACGCGCCGCGCCGGGCGCGCAGATGGCGGCGGGCGCGCAGCGAGAAGGTCAGCGGTTCGGGAAACCCGCCGGTCCACATGGTGCCGACCTCGACGGCGTCGACCCAGTCGCGGTACTCGTCCCTCTTGGGGGTACGGAAGGGGTCGGGGCTGCGGTACAGGTCGAGACTCGGCAGCTCGGTGAGGGAGAGACCCTCCAGGTCCTCGCCCGCGTCGAGCACGGGGTACGGCTGGGAGCCGATGACCTCGACGCGGTGCCCGAGCCGGGCCAGCTCCCGGGACAGGTGCCGTACGTACACACCCTGGCCACCGCAGAACGGGTTGCCCTTGTACGTGAGGAGAGCGATGCGCAACGACTCCGCGGTCACTCCAGGCCACCCTTCTCCCTGCTTGCCCGTGGACACTGGACACTACGTGGGGACGCTAATCTAGAACAAGTTTCAGACTTGATCGTTCAATGAGCACCGAATCTACCGGCAGGTAGCCAGGCTGTGACCGGTGGATCGGGTGATTCACGCCACGGCCGGGACCACGGGACACGGAAGCGAACTCATGACAGCTCCGGACGGCAGAAGCTCCGCGCAGGGTGCCCCCGCGCTCACCGAGCGGCAGGAGGCGCGGCGCCGCCGCATCCTGCACGCGAGCGCCCAGCTCGCGGCGCGCGGCGGCTTCGACGCGGTGCAGATGCGCGAGGTCGCCGAGTCCTCGCAGGTCGCGCTCGGCACGCTGTACCGCTATTTCCCGAGCAAGGTCCATCTGCTGGTCGCCACCATGCAGGACCAGCTGCAGCACATGCACACCACGGTCCGCAAGCGTCCGCCGTCCTCGGACTCCCCCGCCGAGCGGGTCGCCGAGACGCTGATGCGGGCCTTCCGCGCGCTGCAGCGCGAGCCGCACCTCGCGGACGCGATGGTCCGGGCCCTGACGTTCGCGGACCGCAGCGTCAGCCCCGAGGTCGACCAGGTCTCCCGGCAGACGACGGCGATCATCCTGGACGCGATGGAACTCGACGACCCGACCCCCGCGCAGCTCTCGGCGGTCCGGGTCATCGAGCACACCTGGCACTCGGCGCTCATCACATGGCTGTCGGGCCGGGCGTCGATCGCCCAGGTCAAGATCGACATCGAGACGGTGTGCAAGCTGATCGACCTGACCGCGCCGCAGCGGGACGGGACGGTCTAGCCGACCGGGCGCAGCCCGCTCCAGGTGCGGCCGAGCAGCGTCCGGCCGCACCAGGTGTCGAGCAGCTCGCGCACGTCCTGCTCGGGGGCGGCGAAGGTCACCCGCTGGGAGCCCGCGTGGACACGGCGCCGCTGCTCCCTGCTGCCCTCGCTGCAGCAGGTGCACAGCAGCTCGACGGCGTCGGCCGGCTCCGCCCCGAAGTCGCGCTCCTGGAACAGCTCCAGCAACTCCTCCAGGTCGGCGGGTTCGCCCGCGCCGACCGTCGCCTCCCAGGTGGGCAGCGGGGACGGCTCGAAGAGCAGCAGTTCGTCGAAAACCGGGTAGCGGTTCCCGTCGACGATCCGCTCGCCCCGCGGTTCGCCGTCGTGGACGACGATCTCGCCGAACCGGCGCCCCGCGGACACCGGAACGTTCAGCACCCGCGCCCGCGTCGGACACAGCCTCCGCGCCCACACGACCTCCTGTCCGTCCGCGGTGTCGAGGCGCACGCCCACGTGACCGAAGTCGGTCTCGATCGGGCCGTCGCCGTCGGGGATCGGGATGCCGAAGCCCTCCCAGGCGTCCCGCGCGGTCGTCCAGTCGCGCAGGATCGTCGCGGCGATGCCGAGGTTCCAGAACGCCGGGTCGTTCGTGCCGCGCTCGGCACGGGCGGCCGCCTCTTTGCCCAGGGCGTACGCCGTGTCCCAGTCGCGCAGGAACTTGTGGGCGAGGGCGGCGTCGTACCACCACTCCGCGCTCGGCCCCTCGTCGGGGAAGTGGGCGAGCACCCGCTCGTACAGCTCCGCGGAGCGCGCCCATTCCTCCTCGTCCCACGCCTCGCGCGCCTGCGCGAGCAGTTGCCTGGCCTCTTCCTTGTGCACGGTTCTCCCACCCCTGCCGTCAGATCCGCAGGAGCGTATCCCGGGCCTTGCCGCGCTCACTCCTCGGGCGGAAAGACGACCTCGCCCGTGTCGGCCAGCGCCAGCGTGATCGCCTCCACGGGACACCCCTCCGCCGCCGCCAGCACGGCCTCCCCCGCGTCCACGTCCGGGTCCACGGGATGGGACTGCCGCGCCGAGTCGAGGCGGAAGGCGCCCGGCGCGTTGTTCAGGCACATGCCCGAGCCGATGCAGACGCTCCGGTCGACCTCCACGTGCCACCGGTCACCCATGCCGCTCAGCCCTCCCAGTCGGCGGGTAGATGGATCATCTTGTGCTCCAGGTAGGCGCCGTAGCCCTCGGGGCCGAACTCCCGGCCGACGCCGCTGTTCTTGTAGCCGCCGAAGGGGCCGAGCATGTCGAGGCTGAAGGTGTTCACGTTGTACGTGCCGGTGCGGACCTGGCGCGCGATGCCGATGCCGTGCGCGATGTCGGCGGTCCACACGCTGCCGCTGAGCCCGTAGTCGGAGTCGTTGGCGATCTTCACGGCCTCGGCCTCGTCGCCGTACGGGAGGAGGCAGATGACCGGGCCGAAGATCTCCTCGCGGGCGATGCGCATGCCGTTGTGGACGTCGCCGAAGAGGGTCGGTTCGACGTACCAGCCGTGCTCCAGGCCGGCCGTGGTGGGCGCGCCGCCGCCGGTGAGGACCTTGGCGCCCTCCTCCTGGCCGATGCGGATGTAGTCGAGGCTGCGCTGCTGCTGGCGCCGGGCGACGAGCGGGCCGACCTGGGTGGCCGGGTCGAGCGGGTCGCCGACGACCAGGGCGGAGGCGGCCGCCGTGAACGCCTCGGCGAACTCGTCGTAGCGGGAGCGGGGAAGGAGGATGCGGGTCTGGGCGACGCAGGCCTGGCCGTTGTTCATCCAGGCGGCCGGGACGACGCCCTCGACGGTCGACGCGACGTCGGCGTCCGGGAGCACGACGGCCGCCGACTTGCCGCCCAACTCCAGTGTCACGCGGGTGAGGTTGCGGGACGCGACCTCCATGACGCGCTTGCCGGCGCCGACGGACCCGGTGAAGGAGATCTTGTCGATGCCGGGGTGCCCGACGAGGTACTCGCTGACCTCCCGGTCGGCGGGGAGGATGGAGAGCACGCCCTCGGGCAGCCCGGCCTCCTTGGCGATCTCGCCCAGGAGGTACGCGTCGAGCGGCGACTCGGGCGACGGCTTGAGGACGACGGTGCAGCCGGCGAGGAGCGCGGGCGCGAGCTTGGCGGCGGCGACGAACTGCGGGACGTTCCAGGGGACGACGGCCGCGACCACGCCCACCGGCTCCCGGCGCACGAGGAGCTTGCCGAGGGCGCCGTCGCGCGTCTCCTCGTAGGTGAACCCGCGCGCGACGGTGATCGCGGAGTCCCACACCATCATCGCGCCGAGCGCCTGGGCGAGCACCGACCAGGAGTAGGGGGAGCCGTTCTCCTGGGAGATGACCTTCGCGATCTCCTCGTGGCGGACGGCGATGGCGTCCTTGATCCGGGTGACGACGGCGATCCGCTCGTCGAGGCTCATCCGCGGCCAGGGTCCCTCGTCGAAGGCGCGGCGCGCGGTGGCGACGGCGCGGTCCACGTCGGCGGGCGCGGCGTGCGGCACCCGCCCGAAGACCTCGCCGGTGTGCGGGGAGACGACCTCGATGACGTCCTTGCTGAGGGGATCGATCAACTCCCCGCCGATGAACAGCTGTCCGTGTTCCACGAGCTCGGTCATGGCGACTACCGCTTCCGTGACGGGTTTCTGACGGTGTTTCAGAACTGATACCAGTTCTAGTTGGGATGCGGAAGGGCGCGGCACGATCGCGAAGACGGTTGGCCCGGGCGACTATTGAAACAAGTTCTACACGTTCCATTACAGTGACGGGAGTTCGGCCCGGCGACAGACGCTCTTGGCGGCGGAGAGGCAGCCCCGATGACAGAGACGGCAGAGGCGACGCAGGTGACCGACCACGGCGGGGGCGTACGGAGCATCCGCGTCCCGATCCCCGACAATCCGCTCGGCCACACCCTCATCTACCTCCTGGACACCGACGCGGGCCCCGTCCTCGTCGACACCGGCTGGGACGACCCCACCTCCTGGGACGCGCTGACGGCGGGTCTGACCTCGTGCGGCACCACCGTCACCGAGCTCACCGGCGTCCTGATCACCCATCACCACCCCGACCACCACGGCCTGTCGGCGAAGGTGCGCGAGGCCTCCGGGGCCTGGATCGCGATGCACGAGGCGGACGCGGCGATCGTGCGGCGCACCCGGGAGAACCCGCCGTCGCGCTGGTACGCGTACATGGCCGCCAAGCTGACCGCGTCCGGGGCCCCGGACGACCACGTGGCGCCGCTGCTCGCCGCGGCCGAGGCGGGCCGCCCGCGCCGCCTGCCCGGGCTCGACCCGGCGCTGCCCGACCGCACCGTCACCCCCGGCGACCTCCTCGACCTGCCCGGCCGCCGGCTGCGCGCGATCTGGACGCCGGGCCACACCCCCGGCCACATCTGCCTGCACCTGGAAGAGGGGCACCCGGCGAACCTGCCCGGCAACGGCCGGCTGTTCTCCGGCGACCACGTGCTGCCCGGCATCACCCCGCACATCGGCCTCTACGAGGACCCGGCCGTCGAGGAGGGCTCCACCGATCCGCTCGGCGACTACCTCGACTCCCTGGAGCGCGTCGGCCGCCTCGCCCCGGCCGAGGTGCTGCCCGCCCACCAGCACGCGTTCACCGACGCGCCCGCCCGCGTACGGGAGTTGCTGGAGCATCACGAGTCCCGCCTCACCGATCTGCGCGCCCTGCTGGCCACCCCGCTCACCCCCTGGCAACTCGCGGAGCGCATGGAGTGGAACCGGCCCTGGGCCGACATCCCCTACGGGTCCCGGAACATCGCCGTCTCCGAGGCGGAGGCGCACCTGCGCCGGCTGGTGAAACTCGGGCGGGCGGAGGTGGTCACCGGGAGCGATCCGGTGACGTACGTGGCGTCACCCTGACGGGGGCGGATCTTTGCCGCGCGTAGATGGTCCGGGCCAGGACGCGGGCGTATGGTCTGGCTCTCAAGAGCTCTCATGAGCTGGAACGACAAGGGGGCGGCCGCCGATGGCGCCGGACGAGGCTGTGGTCGGCTGTACGGGGAGGCTCGTCCTCGGCACGCGTGGGGCCGGTGGGCCGGGTGAGGTGCTGGTGCAGGTCAGAGGCGGCACGGAGACGTTTCTCGCGTACTCCGACGAACCCCTGGCGCGGGGGGCGACCGTGCTGGTCGTGGAGTCCCTCGGTCACCGGCAGGTCTCCGTCATGGCGTGGAGCGATCCACTGCTCGACCCGCCGCTCGACGGCGGCGACGGCGGCGCCCGCTAAGGAGACGTCAAAGGATGTTCGGATATCGCGTTCCCGCACCCGACGAGGCGATGCTGATCTCGGGCGGCAGGCGGGGACTTGGGGGAGCGCCGTTCCGCGTCGTCACCGGGCACGGGAAGTTCGTGCTGCCCGTGTTCCGCAAGACCCGCTTCCTCTCCCTCGCCATGAGCGAGTCGGAGGTCGTGGAGAAGTGCGTGACCCGGCAGGGCATCGCCCTGACCGTGCGCGCCGTCATCGCGTTCAAGGTCGGCAACGACCACGAGTCGATCGTCAACGCCGGTCAGCGCTTCCTCTCCGACCAGGAGCAGATGTCCGTCCTCACCGGACGGATCTTCGCCGGCCACCTGCGGTCGATCATCGGCTCGATGACGGTCGAGGAGATCGTCACCGAGCGGCAGAAGCTGGCCACCGAGGTGCTGGACACCTCCAAGGCCGAGATGGCCAAGATCGGCCTGCACGTCGACTCGCTGCAGATCCAGTCCATCGACGACGGCAGCACCGGGTACATCGAGGCGATGTCCCGGCCGCACAAGGCGAACATCCAGCGGGCCGCGCAGATCGCCCAGGCCCAGGCCACGCAGGCGTCGACGGAGGCGGAGCAGGCGGCGGCCCGCAAGCAGGCCGAGTACGCGCGGCAGACCGCGATCGTGCAGGCCGAGTACGACGCCGAGGTGGACCGCGCCAAGGCGCAGGCCGACCAGGCCGGTCCGCTGGCGCTGGCCCGCGCCCAGCAGGAGGTGCTGGCGGCCCAGACCGAGCTCGCGCTCAAGCAGGCCGAGCTGCGGGAGAAGCAGCTCATCGCCGAGATCGTGAAGCCGGCCCAGGCCGACGCGGAGCGCATCCGGGTCCTCGCGCTGGCCGAGGCCGAGCGGATGAAGATCCAGGCGGAGGCGGCGGCGTCCCACGACCGCGTCGCCCTCGACCGGATGCTCATCGACCAGTTGCCGCAGATCGTGAAGGAAGCCTCGGCGGGTCTGGCCGGGGCCAACGTGAACGTGCTGAACGGGGCCGACGGGCTCGGCGAGATCGCGGCCGGGCTGGTCGGGCAGGGGCTGACCATCCTCGACTCCGTCCGCAAGAACCTGAACGGGGAGGACGGCCCGGCCGCGCCGGGTGCGGCCATCGAGCGGTACCTGGGGTCGTCCCGCGCGGACGACAACGGGCCCGTCGACATCCGGTAGGCAGCCGCCCCGCCCCCGGGCGGGGCGCACCTCTCGCCGGGACCCACATCGGACCGGCCGGTACAGTGGGCGGGTCGTCAGTACACACGTACGAGGGGAAGCCGGTGCAAATCCGGCGCTGACCCGCAGCCGTAGAGCCGGAATGCCTCGTGCGTGCCTGATCGGCTCAGGTCCGTCGAGGCATACGGAACCGGAGCCGCCCGGTCGCCTGTGCGTGCCGTGCCGCCCGGATCCCCGCAGGGAGAGGCACCCGCCCCACCATGAACATTCGCCGCAGTGCCGCGCTCGTCGCCGCGACCGTCGTGATCGGCGCCGTGAGCGCGCAGGCCGCGTTCGCAGACGGTGCTGCCAGTGCCTCCCCCTCGCCGAAGGTCGTCGTGCCGTCGGGTCTGTACGGCACGTCCGACCCGACGTACGACGGGGTGTGGCGGCAGTCCCTCGCCCTCGTCGCGCAGGACACCGTCGGCGTGAAGCCGGCGCAGAAGGCCGTCGACTGGCTGGCGGGGCAGCAGTGCGAGAACGGCGGGTTCGCCGCGTTCCGCGCCGAGCCCGGCAAGGCCTGCGACGCCAAGACGGCGATCGACAGCAACAGCACCGCCGCCGCCGTGCAGGCCCTGGTCGCGGTCGGCGGCCGGGACGGCGAGGTCACCAGGGGCGTCGACTGGCTGAAGAAGAACCAGAACGGCGACGGCGGCTGGGGCTACAACCCCGGCGGCGCCAGCGACGCCAACTCCACCGCCGTCGTGCTCGGCGCGCTCGCCGCCGCCGGGCAGCAGCCGGCCGACGTGAAGTCCGGCCCCGGCAAGTCCGGCCTCGACGCCCTCGCCTCGCTCGCCCTGCCCTGCTCCGAGGGCAAGAGCGGCGGCGCCCTCGCCTACCAGCCCGACAAGAAGGGCAAGCTCACCGCGAACGCCGACGCCACCGCGGCTGGCGTCCTCGGCGCGCTCGGCACCGGCTTCGCACCCGGCAAGGGCAAGGCGCCGGACGCGTACACCTGCGAGGACGGCGAGGACGCCGGCGCCCTCGCGCGCAACGGCGCCGTCTACCTGCAGAACCAGCTCTCCACGCACCTGTACCTGAAGTCCCAGCTGGCCGGCGCCGAGGACCAGCCCGACTACGGCAACACCGCCGACGCGGTCACCTCCGTCGCCGCCGCCGAGGGCATCAAGTACACGAAGGACCCGTACGCCTGGCTGGAGAAGAACGCCAAGGACTGGGCCGCGCAGTCCGGTCCCGCGGCCTACGCGCAGCTGATCTTCGCCGCGCACGCCACCGGCAACGACCCGCGTGACTTCGGCGGCACCGACCTGGTGAGCGCCCTGAACAAGGCGGGCCCGGCGCCCGCCTCCGCGAAGTCCTCCGACGCGAGCGAGAAGAAGGACGACAACGGCGGCGGCTTCGGCACCTGGTGGATCGTCGGCGTCATGTTCATCGCCGCCGTCGGCGCCGGGTTCCTGCTCAGCGGCCGCAAGAAGCAGCAGCCGTGACCCGGCGCGGGACGGCCGGGCTCGTCCTCGGGCTGCTCGTCGCACTGCTCGGGTTCACCGTGGCCCCGGCCCAGGCCGCCGGCTACCGCTACTGGTCGTTCTGGGAGCGGGACGGCCGGTCGTGGACGTACGCGTCGACGGGCCCTTCCGCAACCACCCCCTCCGACGGTGACGTGCAGGGGTTCCGGTTCGCGGTGAGCGCGGACTCCAAGGACGCCACGCAGCCGCGCGGCACCGCCGACTTCGACGCCATCTGCGCCGGCACCCCGGCGAAGGACGGCGTCAAGCGCGTCGCCCTCGTCATCGACTTCGGCACCGCGCAGGACGCGCCCGGCGGCGAGACCCCGCCGAAGCCGCGCACCGCCTGCGCGCGGGTCGCGCAGGACGCGACCTCGGCCGACGCGCTCGCCTCCGTGGCCAAGCCGCTGCGCTACGACAGCAACGCGCTGCTCTGCGCCATCTCCGGATACCCGGGCACCGGCTGCGGCGAGCAGGTCACCAAGAAGTACGGGACCACGCAGGAGCCCGCGCCGAAGACGTCGTCCGGTTCCGGGCCGTCCGTCGGGGTCATCGCCGGTGTCGCGGTCGTCGCCCTGCTCGGCGTCGGCGCGATCTGGCAGGCCAAGCGCCGACGCGGCTGACGCGATGGCCCTCCGTACGCTCCGGGCCCCGCGGGCCCACCGTTCCAACGCCGTGCACCCGGGCGCCTGGTGGATCTGGGCACTCGGCCTCGGCACGGCCGCGTCCCGCACCACGAACCCGCTGCTGCTCGCGCTGCTGGTCGGCGTCGCCGGGTACGTGGTGGCGGCGCGGCGCACCGAGGCGCCGTGGGCGCGCTCGTACGGGGCGTTCGTGAAGCTGGGCCTCGCCGTGATCGGCATCCGCCTCGTCTTCGCGGCCGTCCTCGGCTCGCCGATCCCCGGCACGCATCTGCTCGTCACGCTGCCCGAGGTGCCGCTGCCGGACTGGGCGCAGGGGGTGCGGATCGGCGGCAAGGTCACGCTGGAGGGCCTGACCTTCGCGCTCTACGACGGCCTGAAGCTGGCGACGCTCCTCATCTGCGTGGGCGCCGCGAACGCCCTCGCCTCCCCCTCCCGCCTGCTCAAGTCCCTTCCGGGGGCGCTGTACGAGGCGGGGGTCGCGGTCGTCGTGGCGATGACGTTCGCGCCGAACCTGATCGCGGACGTGCGCCGCCTGCGCGCGGCCCGGCGCCTTCGGGGCCGCCCCGACACGGGCCTGCGCGGGCTGCTCCAGGTCGGACTGCCGGTGCTGGAGGGCGCGCTGGAGCGCTCGGTGTCCCTGGCCGCGGCGATGGACGCGCGCGGTTACGGCCGCACCGCCGAGGTCCCCGCGGCGGTCCGCCGGGCCACGGCCGCGCTCACCCTGGGCGGGCTGATCGGGGTCTGCGCGGGGACGTACGGCCTCCTGGCCTCGTCCGGCGCGGGCTACGGCCTGCCGGTCCTCCTCATCGGGGTCGCCTCGGCGCTCGCGGGCCTGTGGCTGGGCGGCCGCCGTTCGGTCCGCACCCGGTACCGCCCCGACGTCTGGGGCGTACGGGCCTGGCTGGTCGCGGCGTCCGGGGCGGCGGTGGCGGCGGTCATGATCTGGTCCGGCGCGCAGGACCCCACCGCACTGCAGCCGCAGGTCGTCCCCCTCACCGCACCGACGCTGCCGCTGTGGCCGGCGGCGGGCGTCCTGCTCGGGCTGCTCCCGGCGTTCGTCGCCCCGGCCCCGCCCCTCGCCACCAAGCAGCCGACGGAGGCAGCACAGTGATCCGCTTCGAGAAGGTCTCCGTACGCTACGGCGACGCCCCGGGCCCGACCCTCACCGATGTCGAACTCACGGTGCCCGAGGGCGAGTTGATGCTGCTCGCGGGGCCGTCCGGGGTCGGCAAGTCGACGCTGCTCGGGGCGGTCAGCGGGCTCGTGCCGCACTTCACCGGGGGCACGCTGACCGGCCGGGTCACGGTCGCGGGCCGCGACACCCGTACCCACAAGCCGCGTGAGCTGGCCGATGTCGTCGGGACGGTGGGCCAGGACCCGCTCGCCCACTTCGTCACGGACACGGTGGAGGACGAACTCGCGTACGGCATGGAGTCGTTGGGCCTGACCCCGCCCGTCATGCGGCGCCGCGTCGAGGAGACCCTCGACCTGCTGGGCCTGGCGGATCTCCGCAACCGGCCCATCGCCACGCTCTCGGGCGGGCAGCAGCAGCGGGTGGCGATCGGCTCGGTCCTCACCACGCACCCCCAGGTGCTGGTCCTGGACGAGCCGACGTCCGCGCTCGACCCGGCCGCCGCGGAGGAGGTCCTCTCGGTCCTGCAACGCCTGGTGCACGACCTCGGCACGACGGTCCTCATGGCCGAGCACCGCCTGGAGCGGGTCGTCCAGTACGCGGACCAGGTGGCGCTGCTGCCCGCTCCCGGGGAGCCGCTGCTGGTCGGCGACCCGGCGACGGTGATGGCGGCGTCGCCCGTGTACCCGCCGGTGGTGGGCCTGGGCCGGCTGGCGGGCTGGGACCCGCTCCCCCTCACCGTGCGGGACGCTCGGCGCTCGGCTGCGGGACTGCGGTCCCGCCTCGCCGGGCGCGCCCACGCAGCGGGGCCGCACCCGACGCAGTCCCGCGCCCCTGGCGTGACCGCCCTCGCCGCCACCCGGAAGCTCGGGGTCCGTCGTGGGCGTGTCGAGGCCCTTCGGCACGTGGACCTCGACGTGTCGCGTGGCGAGATCATCGCCCTGATGGGACGCAACGGAGCGGGGAAGTCGAGCCTCCTCTCGACCCTCGTCGGGATGATCAAGCCCACGGGCGGGACCGTCGAGGTGGGCGGAGCCGCACCGCACCGGCTGCCGCCCCGGGACCTGATCCGCAAGGTGGGCCTGGTGCCCCAGGAGCCGCGGGACCTGCTCTGCGCGGACACGGTGGCAGCGGAATGCGCGGCAGCCGACCAGGACGCGTCCGCACCCACGGGCACCTGCCGCGCCCTCCTCACCGAACTGCTCCCCGGGATCGCGGACGACACCCACCCCCGCGACCTCTCGGAGGGCCAGCGCCTCACGCTCGCCCTGGCGATCGTGCTGACGGCGGCCCCTCCGCTCCTCCTCCTCGACGAACCGACCCGGGGCCTGGACTACGCGGCGAAGACCCGCCTGATCAAGATCCTGCGCAAGCTGTCCTGCGCCGGGCACGCGATCGTGATGGCCACGCATGACGTGGAACTGGCGGCGGAGCTCACCCACCGGGTGGCGATCCTGGCGGACGGCGAGATCGTGGCGGACGGCCCGACCCCGGAGATCGTCACGTCGTCCCCGTCCTTCGCGCCGCAGGTGGCGAAGATCCTGGCGCCTCAGCAGTGGCTCACGGTCAGCCAGGTCAGGCAGGCCCTGGCATGAGGGACGAACAGGAACCGAGCACCCCCACCGACGGTCAGCCGCGTACGAACGGCGAGGACATGGGCCAGCGGCGTCGGGAGCCCCACCGGGCGGAGGCCGCAAGCCGGCGCGGCCCCGCCCCACGCTCCGAGCGACGGCGCACCGACCCCGAGAAGACCCGCACCCCGGCCCCGCGCCACGACCGCCAGGCGAACCCGGTCCGCCTGGGCCCCCGCTCGATCGCCGCCCTGCTCCTGGTCAGCGCGGTGGGCGTGGTGGGCATCGGCTGGCCGCTGATCACCGGCCCCGGCTCCCAGGTGAACGCCCACGCCCAGGACGCGCCCTGGCTCTTCGCGGGCCTCCTGGTCCTCCTCGTCGCCGTCGTCGCCGCCACGATCTCCGAGTCCGGCATGGGCCCCAAGGCGGTCGCGATGCTCGGTGTGCTCGCCGCCGCCGGAGCCGCCCTGCGCCCCATCGGCGCGGGCACCGCCGGTATCGAGCCGATGT
The DNA here is from genome assembly GCF_053891275.1 of Streptomyces sp. YJ-C3. NCBI lineage: Bacteria > Bacillati > Actinomycetota > Actinomycetes > Kitasatosporales > Streptomycetaceae > Streptomyces > Streptomyces sp. YJ-C3. Next base: position 7,178,802 of record NZ_CM132685.1, read on the forward strand.
TCTTCCTCATGGTGCTCAGCGGCCGTGTCCTCGGCCCGGGCTTCGGCTTCGTGCTCGGCTCGCTCAGCATGTTCGCCTCCGCCCTGCTGACCGGCGGGGTCGGCCCCTGGATGCCGTTCCAGATGCTGTCGATGGGCTGGTTCACGATGGGCGCGGGCCTGCTCCCGGGCCCGCACAGCCTGCGCGGCCTCCCCGAGCGCGCGATGCTCGCCGCCTACGGCTTCCTCGCGGCCTTCGCGTACGGCACGATCATGAATCTGGCCGGCTGGCCCTTCATGAACGCGCTGGCCTCCTCCGTCGCGTACCAGCCGGACGCGGCGCTCCACGAGAACCTGGCCCGCTTCGTCGCGTACTGCCTGGCCACCTCCCTCGGCTGGGACCTGGGCCGGGCCGCGCTCACCGTCGTCCTGACGCTGACCGTCGGGGGCGCCGTGCTGAAGGCCCTGCGCCGGGCCACACGACGGGCCGCTTTCGAGGCCCAGGTCACATTCGACGGCCACTGAGGGTCCCGGCGCCGTGAAGCGCCCCACATGACGGAGGTCACCTCCTAACGGGGATAGTAGGCGCCCTTTATGTCCGCTTGACCCGTCACACCCCCTCTGACCTGCGACATGAGACCTGGACCACAAAAGGGACATATACCCCACTTACGACTTCCACTAGAAAAGGGGGTCTTTGCGGAACACCCCGGGGGCCTGTTTCTGTGGAGCGGTCGCCGAGCACCAGGGGCCTCGCCCCGGCGCCTTCGACGCCCCCGTCCCCCACGGAAGGTCCCGCCTTGTCCGCCACGCTTCTCCGTCGCATCGCCAGCCCGAAGAAGGCCGTCGCCGGCGCCGCCGTCGCGGCCGCCACGACCGGCATGATCTTCGCCTCGGCGCCGGCCCAGGCAGCGCCGACCTCCGCCAAGGCGATCGCGCAGCAGAAGATCTCGGACTCGGCGCAGTTCCGCTGCTTCGACAACATCGTGTCCCGCGAGAGCGGCTGGAACCCGAACGCGACGAACTCCTCGACCGGTGCGTACGGCCTGGTGCAGGCGCTGCCCGCCAACAAGATGGCGTCCGCCGGGTCGGACTGGAAGACGAACCCCGAGACGCAGATCGAGTGGGGCGTCAACTACATGAACGACCGGTACGGCAGTGCCTGCGGCGCTTGGTCGCACTGGCAGGCCAACGGCTGGTACTGACCGGCACATGACTGGGGCGGCACCCGAAGGTGCCGCCCCGGTCCTCTGTCGTCACCGTGCGGACCGTGGGGGCTGGTCGCGCAGTTCCCCGCACCCCTGACCGTTCCCCCCTCGCCCCTCCCCTAGAGGCGCTGGATGATCGTCCCCGTGGCGAGTGCGCCGCCCGCGCACATGGTGATGAGCGCGAACTCCTTGTCGCGGCGCTCCAGTTCGTGCAGGGCGGTGGTGATGAGCCGGGCCCCCGTGGCGCCCACGGGGTGGCCCAGCGCGATCGCGCCGCCGTTCACGTTGACCTTCTCCAGGTCCTGTTCGAAGACCTGCGCCCAGCTCAGCACCACCGACGCGAACGCCTCGTTGATCTCGACGATGTCGATGTCCTTCAGCGACATCCCGGCCTTGCCGAGCACGGCCCGCGTCGCGTCGACGGGCCCGTCCAGGTGGTAGTGCGGGTCGGACCCGACGAGGGCCTGGGCGACGATGCGGGCCCGGGGCTTGAGCTTGAGCGCCCGCGCCATCCGCTTGGACGCCCACATGATGGCGCAGGCGCCGTCGGATATCTGCGAGGAGTTGCCCGCCGTGTGGACGGCGGTCGGCATGACGGGCTTCAGCCCGGCCAGGCCCTCCATCGTGGTGTCGCGCAGCCCTTCGTCGCGGTCGACGAGGCGCCACATGCCCTGCCCGGCGGCCTGCTCCGCCTCCGTCGTGGGCACCTGCACGGCGAACGTCTCGCGCTTGAAGCGCTCCTCGGCCCAGGCGACGGCCGCCCGCTCCTGCGAGATGAGGCCGAGCGAGTCGACGTTCTCCCGGGTCAGCTCCCGCCTGCGCGCGATGCGCTCGGCGGCCTCGAACTGGTTCGGCAGGTCGACGTTCCACTCCTCGGGGAACGGCTTGCCGGGGCCGTGCTTGGAGCCGGAGCCGAGCGGCACCCGGGACATGGCCTCGACGCCGCACGAGATCCCCACGTCGATGACGCCGGCCGCGATCATGTTGGCGGTCATGTGCGAGGCCTGCTGGGACGACCCGCACTGACAGTCCACCGTCGTGGCCGCCGTCTCGTAGGGCAGGCCCATCGTGAGCCACGCGGTGCGGGCCGGGTTCATGGACTGCTCGCCCGCGTGCGTGACCGTGCCGCCGACGATCTGCTCGACGCAGTCCGCGTGGATGCCGGTGCGCCCGAGGAGTTCGCGGTACGTCTCCCCCAGCAGATACGCGGGATGGAGGTTGGCCAGCGCGCCCCCGCGCTTGCCGATCGGCGTACGTACGGCTTCGACGATGACGGGCTCGGCTGCCATGGCGGTCGTCCTCTCACGCTTCCCGGACCAGCAGGACCAGAACCGGGCAGAAGCCCCGCACGCGAAACTAGAACGCGTACCAGTTCTCCGTGCAGTCTCGGCGTGATTACCCCGGGTACGCAAGGGGCGTGCAAGCACCGCGCACGGAACCAACACACCCGCGACCCTTGCCACTTCTAGAACGCGTTATTACCTTTCCAGCCAGAACTGACGGACTGTCAGAACACTCGGGAGAGACCCATGCCGTGCCCCGCGCTGCCCGACGGGTTCGACTTCACCGACCCGGATCTGCTCCAAGACCGCGTGCCCTATCCGGAGTTCGCCCAGCTGCGGCAGGCCGAACCGGTCCGCTGGATCCCGCAGGAACCCGGCATCTCCGGCTTCGACGACGCGGGCTACTGGGCGGTGACCCGGCACGCGGACGTCAAATACGTCTCCACGCACCCGGAGATCTACTCCTCCCACACCAACACCGCCGTGATCCGCTTCAACTCCTCGATCCAGCGCGACCAGATCGAGGTCCAGAAGATGATCATGCTGAACATGGACCCGCCGGAGCACACGCGCGTGCGCCAGATCGTGCAGCGCGGCTTCACCCCGCGCGCCATCCGGTCCCTGGAGCAGGCCCTGCGCACCCGCGCCCGCGACATCGTGGCGGCGGCGCTCCGGCAGGCGGGCCCGGACGGCTCGTTCGACTTCGTGACGAACGTGGCGGTCGAACTCCCGCTCCAGGCCATCGCCGAGCTGATCGGCATCGCGCAGGACGACCGGGCCCGGGTCTTCGACTGGTCCAACAAGATGGTGGCGTACGACGATCCGGAGTACGCGATCACCGAGGAGATCGGTGCCGAGGCGGCCATGGAGATCGTCGGGTACGCCATGAACCTCGCCGCCGAGCGCAAGCAGTGCCCGGCCAAGGACATCGTCAGCCAGCTGGTGGCGGCGGAGGACCAGGGCAATCTGTCCTCGGACGAGTTCGGCTTCTTCGTGATCCTGCTCGCGGTCGCCGGCAACGAGACGACCCGCAACGCGATCACGCACGGCATGCACGCGTTCCTGACCCACCCCGACCAGTGGGAGCTGTACAAGCGGGACCGGCCGAGCACGGCCGCCGAGGAGATCGTGCGCTGGGCGACGCCCGTCGTCTCCTTCCAGCGCACCGCCACCCAGGACACCGAGCTGGGCGGGCAGAAGATCCGGGCGGGCGACCGCGTCGGCATCTTCTACTCCTCGGCCAACCACGACCCGGAGGTCTTCGAGAACCCCGACGCCTTCGACATCACCCGCGACCCCAACCCGCACCTCGGCTTCGGCGGCGGCGGACCGCACTTCTGCCTCGGCAAGTCGCTCGCCATCCTGGAGATCGACCTGATCTTCAACGCGATCGCCGACGCGATGCCCGGTCTGCGGCTCGCCGGCGATCCGCGCCGGCTGCGCGCGGCCTGGCTCAACGGCGTCAAGGAACTGAAGGTGTCCACCAGCGCGGGCTGACCGCCACGGGCCGGTGAACTTCGGCCGGAACTCCCCCACGATTCACCGCTGAGTGAACATTTCCGTTGCGTTGCGCGTCTTCGTCCGTGGAGCATGCCCTGCTCCACCCCAGCGTCCCGCAACGGAACGGACCGGTACCCGTGGCCACGGCCGACCTGCCCCTCGCACGCCGGCGTCCCGCCCTGGCCGCACGCCACCGCGTGGCGCTGCTCGCCACCGCACCCACCCTGCCCCTGTACGCGGTGTGGGCGCTGTTCCTGGCGACCGGCGGCGGCGATCTCGCGGCCCAGCAGGCCTGGGCCCGGTTCGCCGCCGACCACGGGGCGTCGGCGTACAACCTGTTCTGGTACGGCGGCATGCACACCGCCAACTACTCGCTGATCTCGCCCTATCTGATGGCCGGACTCGGGGTGCGCCCCGTGACGGTGGTGTCCGGGCTCGCGGCGGCCTGGCTCGGCTCCGTCCTGGTCGTCCGCACCGGAATCAGCCGTCCGCTGGCCCCGGCCGTGCTGCTCTCCCTGGCGCTGTGGTGCAACGTGGCGTCGGGGCGCACGACGTTCGCGCTCGGGGTCGCGTTCGGGCTCGGTGCCTGTGCGGCGCTGACGGGGCGGCGCCGGTTCGCCGCCGCGGCGGTGTGCGGGACGCTCGCCACGATGGCGTCCCCGGTGGCCGGGCTGTTCGTCGCCGTCGTCGGGGCGGGACATCTGGGCGTACGCGCATGGGGACGGGCGGCGGCGCTGCTGGTGCCGCCCGCCGTGGTGGTGGGTCTGACGACGCTGTTCTTCCCTTTCAAGGGCGAGCAGTTGATGCCGCTGAGCCGGATCTGGCCACCCGTCCTGTTCGCCCTCGCGCTGGCGGTGGCGGGCCCGCGGCACTGGCGGGCGGCGCGCTGGGCCGCCGTGGTCTACGCGGCCGGCACCGTCCTCACGTATCTCGTCCCCTCCCCCGTCGGCACGAACGTGGAGCGGCTGGCCGAACTCGCCGCGCCCGCCGTTCTGTTGGCGGCGGCCCGCACGCCGGGGCTGACCCGTGCCAGGGTCGCGGTCCTGGTGGTCGCGCTCGTGCTGTCGTCGGCGTGGGTGGTGAAGAAGACGGCTGACGACCTGGAGGTGTCGACGCATGTACCGTCGTGGGCGGCCCAGACGCACGGTGTCGTAAGGGAGTTGCGGCGGCTCGGCGCGGACCGCACCCGCGTCGAGGTGATCCCGGCCCGCAACCACCGTGAGGCGACCCGGCTCGCCCCGTACGTGAACATGGCGCGCGGCTGGAACCGGCAGCTCGACATCGAGCGGGGGCGGCTCTTCTACGACGGCACGTTCTCGGCGGCGACGTACCGGGCCTGGCTGGACCGGTGGGCCGTCGGCTTCGTGGTGCTGCCGGAGGGCCGGCCGGACGGGTTCGCCGAGCAGGAGGCCGCGTTCGTGCGCGGCGGGGCCGCCTATCTGGAGCCGGTGTGGCGCGACCCGCACTGGCGGGTGTTCCGGGTGCGGGACGCGATGCCGCTGGTGTCCGCGCCCGCGTCCGTGGTCAGCTCGGACGGGGCGCGGGTCACGGTGCGCTTCCGGCGGGCGGGGTCGGCGACGCTGCGGGTCGCGTACTCGCCGTGGCTCAGGTCCGAGGGCGGCTGCCTGAAGGTGCGCGCGCGGGGCGAGTTCACGGAGCTGACGGCGCCCGCGGCCGGCACCTACCGGATCGGCTCGGACTGGGAGCCGTCGCCCTCGCCGGGCCGGTCAGGCGCCGGGTGTCGCGCACGGTGAGGACGAGTCCGTCGGGTCAGGCTCCGGGGTGCTGGTCGGCGTGGGCGAGACGGTCGGGGACGCCGTGTCGGTGGGGCAGCCGGACGGGGTGCCGGGGTCGGTCGGCCCCTCGGTGGGCGGCTCACCGGTGGGCGGCTCGGTGGTGGGCGGGTCCGTGGGGGGCTGCGTCGTCGGCGGATCGGTGGGCGGGATCTGCGAGTCGGAGGGGCCGGGGGTCGGGCTCGGCTCGCCGGTGGGCTTCGGGGTCGGGCTCGGGCCGGGGCTCTTCGTCGGAGGGGGCCCGATGACGATGCCGCCGCCGTGCCCCACCGGCTCCTTGGCCGGGGTCTTCGATCCGGCGCCCGGGCTGACCGGGATCACCCCGCGGCCGTCCGGCACGGTATGCACGCCCTCGCGGTAGAACTCCAGCCAGTGCAGGACGAGTTGGAGGTAGTCGCGGGAGTAGTTGTAGCTGAGGACCGCCCGCTCCAGACCGCCCGCGGTGCCGAGGTCCCGGTTGCCCGCGCACAGGTAGTGCCCGGCGCCCAGGGCGGCGTCGAAGATGTTGTTGGGGTCGGAGCGGCCGTCGCCGTTGCCGTCGGCGCCCCAGCGCCGCCAGGTCCCGGGCAGGAACTGCATCGGCCCGACGGCCCGGTCGTACACGGGGTCGCCGTCCCAGGCGCCGCCTTCGGTGTCGCGGATCAGGGCGAAGCCGTCGCCGTTCAGGGCGGGCCCGGTGATGCGGTGCCGGGTGGTGCCGTGCGCGTCGACGTCGCCGCCGCGGGCCTGGCCCGACTCGACCTTGCCGATCGCCGCGAGCAGCTGCCAGGGCAGGCGGCAGCCCGGGTCGGTGCGGGCGACGGAGGACTCGGCCCGCCGGTACGCGGCGAGGACGGTGGCCGGGATGCCCGACTCGGACCGCGCGACCTGCTGCGCCGGGTACGTCAGGCTCGGCGCTTGCGGGGTCGCCAGGGGCGGCAGTTCGGTGTGGTACGAGTCGTCGCCCTGGGAGTCGACGCGGGGCAGCGGCTCGGTGGCGACCGCGGCCGGATCGGGGTCCGGCACCGCCCGCTCGGCCAACTCCCTGACGACATCAGGTGCTTGGGATGCGGTCAGCAGCGCGGTCGCGGCGACGGCGACGGCGGTGCCGCGCAGGCCGCGGTGCAGGCGGGGGCGGCGGCGACGGATACGCGGGGTTCGCATGGGGGCCCTTTCTCCGGTTCGGTTCTCCGGTGCGGCACGGCTCAGCCGCCGAAGGTGTCGATGGCCGAGACCAGCCAGCGGCCGTCCCGGTGGACGAGGTCGACGGCGAGCATCGCGCCCGCGTAGTTCGCGGCGTCCTCGGCCTTCGCGGCGGTGCTGGTGCTGCTCTGGTCGGCGAAGACGAGGACGCGGGCGCGGTCGCCGTCGATGCGCTCGACGGCGCTGTCGGTGACGGTGGTCGTCACCACGGTCTTCTGCTTCTTCGCCTGGGCGAGGACGGGCGCGAGGAGGGTGCGGTGCTGGGCGACCGCCTTCCCGGTGAGGTAGGTGGCGGCGGCCTTCTCCTGGGCCTGCGGGTCGGCGTAGTCGTACGAGAACAGCGCGTTCACGGCCTTGCCCGCCTGGCCCTTGACCTCGCTGGTACGGGCCGGGTCGGTGAGGGCGGTGTTGCGGGCGGCCGCGTCGTCCTCCAGGCCGCGGGTCTCGGCGTACGCCCATCCGGCGAAGGCGCCGAGGAGGAGGGTGAGGAGGCAGAGGGCGGCGAGGAGACGGCGGCCGGGGGGCCTCGTCCGCTCCGGGCTGTCGTCACGGTCCGTCGGGACGCTCGGTCGGCGCTCGGGGGCCGCCGTGCCCACCCTGCTGTCCTTGGCGGCAGAGCGCCCGAGGCCGGGGCTCTGCTGCGGCAGTGTGGCCAATCGGCGTTGACGGTTGAGGCTGTGGCGGGTCGTGGACGGCATCCTGGGTTCCTCTTCCGTCGCTCAGTCGGTGGTCGCGGTGTCGCCGACCGGGGCCTGGCCGAGGGCGCTGAGCTTCCAGTGGCCGTCGGTACGGGTGAGCTCGCCGAGCATGCGGCTGTCCTTGTCGGTGGCCTTCTGGCCCGAGGCCCGCACGGTGACGCGCAGGGCGACCATGACGCGGGCGCGGCCCGCGCGTTCGTCGAGTTCGGTCACCGCGCCGGACAGCACCTTGGCGGTGCTGACGGTCTTGGCGCCCTGCACCTGCTTGGTGAACTCCGCGCGTCCTTTGACGAGTTGGCTGTGCAGTTCGCCGGTCGTGGAGGACTCCCAGAGGTCGAGGCCGGGCTCCAGCTCGCGGTGGTCGAGGGTGTTGAGGTTCTGCACGGCCTGTTCCCCGGCTTCCAGGGCGTCGTCGCGGGCGGTGGCGTACCCGGTGGTGTCGTCGTGGGCCGCCCCGTACCAGGACCAGCCGGCCCACGCGGCGATGCCGCCGGCGAGCAGGGTGAGGGCGAGCGCCGCGACGAGCAGCGGCTGGGTGATCCGGGACATGCGCGCCCCTTTCGTCAGGGAGGTCATCGGGCTCACCGGGCCTTGATGTCGACGATCTGCCAGACGTCGTCGTGGAGTCGGGCGGTGACGGACAGCTGGGCGGCGGATGTCGTGGGTTTCTTCGAGCCGCGCCGCGCGGTCTGGTCGAGGAAGACGAGCAGGTGCGCGGTGTCGCCGCGCAGGCTGACGGTGCCGACCCGCACGGTCTGGGTGGTGAGGGTGACGCGCTGGCTGCGGACGTTCTCCCTGACCTGGGCGAAGAGCTGGGTGTACTGCCGCGCGGCCCGCCCGGACAGCACGGTGCGGGCGGACCGCTCGGTGGCGTCGGTGCCGCCGGGTGTGTAGGAGAAGACCTTGGCGAGGGCGCTGCTCACGTCGCCGTCGACCCGGGTCGTCGCCTCGACGTCGGTCAGGGCACGGTTGTCCGCGGCGGGCGCCGTGCGCAACTCGTGCGCCTGGTACAGGAGTACGCCTCCGGTGAGGGCCAGCAGGACCGAGCCGATGACGACCCCGAGGAACGGCCACCGGGGGCGTCCGGGACGGGTCGCCCGGCGGCCGCGCCACCAACGTCTGCGCTCATCACCCTCCGGGCGGGTCGTGGTCGCTTGTTCCTCGGCGGCCGCGGGGACCTCGTCCCCGTCCGCCCGGGCGTCGTCCGTCAGCACTCGCCCCGCCGCCCCGCCGCCCTCCCCCCGCGTCATCCGGACACCTCCGTCACCGGTACCGCGTCGAGCGCCTTCACCTTCCACGTGCCGTCGGACGCCCGGGTCAGGACCGCCTCCAGGCGTTTGCGGTCCGTCGACGCCGACTTCGTGCCCTTCGGGGTCGTCTCCACGCGGACGGTCGCGATGAGCTTCGCCGTGCCGGCCCGGTCGTCGAGCGCGGTGACCGCGGCGTCCGTGACGACGCCGCGCGAGGACGCCCCGGAGGCCGGGGACAGCCGGCCCAGCTGGGTGCGGAGCGGTCCGGACGTGACGGCCTTCCACGTGGTGACGCCGGCCCGGGCGCGCGCCGCCGTCGACGCGTCGAGCGTGGACAGCGTCGCGACGGCGGCCCGCCCGTCGGTCAGCGCCGCGTCCCGTGCCCGGCCGTACGCGAGGTCGTCGTCACCCCGCGCCTGCGCGTACGACCAGGCACCCGTCCCGCACAGTGCGAGCGCCGCGGCGAGCCCCACCCCCGCGAGGGCCCGGCGCATCATGAACCGCTCCCCGTGCGGGAGTTCAGGCCGAGCAGGTCCGCCATGCCGTCCGACGCGGAGGCCGCGCCCGACTCCGGGACCGACGGCAGGGACAGCGCGCCCGGCCGGGCCGGTTCGGGCACCGCGCCGCCCTTCGGCGCGTTCGCCGAGCCGCGTACCCCGACCCCGCTCGACGGCGCCGCGGTGCAGCGGGCGCCGGTGTTGAGGGCGGGCGCCGGGCTCAGGTCCGTACCGAGGCGGTAGCGCGTGCCGGAGTAACCGGCCGTACAGGGCAGGGGTTTGAAGAAAGTGACCGCCATGCCGAGGTTGACCTTCTTTCCGTCGACGGCCGTGGCCCCGGCCGCGACGGCCTCGGGGAGCTTGACGAGGAGTTCCTCGGTGCCGCGCTGCCGGGTGACCGCGACCTCGGAGGTGGTGAGGAGGTTGGCGAGGACGACGCCGAGCTCGGGGTTCACGTCCCGGAGCACGCCGCTGAGCTGGGTGGCGGCCCCGGGTGCGGCCATGACCAGCCGGCGCAGGTCCGTGTCGGAGTTCTTCAGCGTCGCCGCGAGGTCCTTGGCGCCGGACGCGAAGTCCTTGATCGCCTGGCCCTCCTCGGCCTGGGTGCGCAGCACGATCCGGCCGTCGTCGATGAGCTTCGTGGTCTGCGGCAGGGCGCGGTCGGCGGCCCGGACGAAGTCGGAGCCGTTGTCCAGGAGGACCTGGAGGTCCTGGCCGCGCCCTTCGAAGGCCTTGCCGAACTCGTCGACCACCGTGCGCAGGGAGTCCAGGGGCACCGATGTCGTCAGGTCGTCGACGCTCGCGAGGACGTCGGTGACCGGGCGGGGCACCGTGGTCGCCGACGGGTCGATGCGCGCGCCGTCGGCGAGGTAGGGCCCGCCGGTGCGGTCGGGCCGCAGGTCGATGTACTGCTCGCCGACCGCCGACAGGCTCGCCACGACGGCCTTGGCGTCGTCGGGGATGCGCGGCGCGGACTTCTTGATGCGCAGGTCGGCCTCGACGCCGTCCGCGGTGAGCCCGATGTCCCCGACGCGGCCCACCGAGACGCCGCGGTAGGTGACGTCGGAGTGCGTGAACAGGCCGCCGGTGCGCGGCAGTTCGACCTTGACGGTGTAGTAGTCGGCGGCGCCCACGTACCGGCCGAGGTCGGCGTAGCGGATACCGAGGAAGGCCAGTACGAGGACGGCGATGACGAGGAACGCGAGGTTCTTGAGCCGGACGGCGAGGGTGATCACCGGGCGCCTCCGCTCGACGGCAGGGGCAGCGGCGACGTCTGCCGCGCGGGCTTCCGGGCGGACTTCTGGGCGGTCGCCGTGGGGGTCGGCGTCGGGGACGCCTCGGTCAGCGGCGGGATCAGCTGCGTACCGGGCACGGCCGTGATGTCGAGGTACGTGTTGAGGTAGTCGCCCTTGACGCCGCGCAGCACCTCGTCGGTGAACGGGTAGGTGAGCAGCACCTGGAGCGAGTCGGGCAGGTCCTTGCCGGAGTCGGCGAGCGCCTTGAGGGTGGGCGCGATCGCCTTGAGGTCGGCGACCATGTCGGCCCTGCCCCGGTCGATGGTGTCGACGGCGACGCCTTGGAGCCGGTCGAGGGAGCGCAGCATCGTCATCAGCGAACCCCGTTGTTTCTCCAGGGTCTTGAGGCCGGGCGAGAGATCGGTCAGCACGGTCCCGACGTCCTCCTTGCGGTGCGCGAGCGTGGCCGACAGGCGGTTGACTCCGTCGAGGGCCGCGGTGATGTCGCCGCGGTGGTCGTCGAGGTCGGTGACGAGGGTGTTGACGCGGCGCAGCGTGGAGCGGACCTCGCTCTCGCGGCCGCCGAGGGCCGAGTTGAGTTCGGTGGTGATGGTCTTGAGCTGGTTGACACCGCCGCCGTTGAGCAGCAGGGACAGGGCGCCGAAGACCTCTTCGACCTCGGTGTTGCGGCCGGTGCGGGACAGCGGGATGCGATCGCCGGCGCCGAGCGATCCGGTGCCGTCCTTCGGCGCGACGAGCTGGACGTACTTCTCGCCGAGCAGGCTGGACTGTTCCAGGCGGGCGCCGGTGCCGGCCGGCAGGTGCACGTCGCCGTTGAGCCGCATCGTCACGCGGGCGGCCCACCTGCCGCCCCCGACCAGGGAGATGTCGGTGACGCGGCCCACCGCGACGTCGTTCACCTTCACCGCGGACTGCGGGACGAGGCTCAGGACGTCCTTCATGTCGGCGGTGATCGTGTACGGGTGCGGGCCGAGGTCGGCGCCGCCGGGGAGCGGCAGGTCCTCCATGCCGCCGAACGACGGCGTCGGCACCGTGATGACGCCCAGGGTCAGGAGGAAGGCGGTCGTGACGGCGAGTGCGGCGGCGAGTGCCGCGCCCTTGCGGGCTCCGGAGCGCGTCATCACTGGTCGCCCCCTGTCGCGGGCAGCGGCAGCAGCGGCCCGCCCGAGCTCAGCTCGTTCAGGTTGGCCCGGCCGTCCAGGGTGCGGTTCTTCGGGTCGTACGCGCTCACGACGTTCCCGGCGGCCAGCGGTGCGACGTCCAACGCCTCGGCGAGGGAGGCACGTTGGTCGACGAGGGTCTGGGTGAGGGGGACGAGCCGATCGACGTTCTTCTTCAGCTCGCCGCGGTTGTCGTTGATGAAGGTCTTGACCTGGCCGAGTGCCTTGCCGAGTTCCTTGAGCGCGCCGGCCAGGTCGTCCTTGTTGTCGGCGAAGTAGCCCGTGACGTCGTCGAGGTTCTCCTGCGCGGTGCGCACGCCGCCGTCCTTCTTCTTCAGCATCGTGGTGAAGGACTGGAGCTGGGCGAGGGTGGTGAACAGGTCGTCGCTGCTGCCGTTGAGGGTCTTCGCGGCCTTGCCGAACTGCTCGATGCTGTCGCCCATCGCGGTCCCGTTGCCCTTGAGGTTCTTCGCGCCGGTGTCGAGCAGTCCGGACAGCGCGCCCTCGGCGTTGGCGCCACCGGGCCCGAGGGCCTTGCTCAGCTCGGTGACGCTGTCGTAGAGCTGGTCGATCTCGACGGGGGTGCGGTTGCGGGTCGCGGGCAGGGTCGCCCCGTCGCGGAGTGCGGGCCCGGTGGTGTAGGCGGGCGTGAGCTGGACGTACCGGTCGGCGACGACGCTGGGCGCGACGGCGACGGCCCGCGCGCCGGCCGGCACCTTCACCCCGTCGTCGAGGTCGAGCGTCACCCGCACCCGGGTGCCCTCGGGCTCGACGGATCCGACCTTGCCGACCCGTACCCCGAGGATGCGCAGGTCGGATCCGGCGTAGATGCCGACGGCCCGGTCGAAGTAGGCGGTGATGCGGGTGCCGTCCGGGCCGGTGGCGCGGACGCCGACGATTCCGGCGGCGATCAGCAAGGCGAGCGCGAGCCCGCCCCCGAGCAGCTTGCGACGCGTCGTCATGGTCAACCACCGGCCTTCACGTCGTACGTGCCGTTCTTCGGCGGCATGCAGGAGGTCTTGGGCAGCGACTGCTCGGGCAGGTAGTTCCGGGGCACGACGCCGCAGAGGTAGCTGTCGAACCAGCGGCCGTTGCCGAGGGTGTTGCCGATGAGCCGGTAGTAGGGGCCGACGAGCGCGAGGGTCTTGTCGAGCTTGCCCTGGTTCTTCTCCAGGACGTCCGTGACCCGGCCCAGGGCCTTGAGGGTCGGCCCGAGCTGCTTCTCGTTGTCGTCGACGAGGCCGCCGAGCTCCCGGCCGAGCGCCTCGCTGCCGCTGAGCAGCGCCTTGATGGCGGTGCGCCGCTTCTTCAGTTCTCCGAGCAGCGACCCGCCGTCGTCGATGAGCGTCTCGAAGCTCGACTTCTTCGTCTGCAGGGTCTTCGTGAGCTTCTTGCTGCCGGCCAGGAGCTGGGCGAGTTCCGTGTCGCGCGAGGACACGGTCCTCGACAGCGCGGACAGGCCCTTCACGGCCGCCTTCACGTCGGGCGGCGAGTCCTTGAAGGTCTCGGAGATCGTCTCGAAGCTGGCGGCGAGCTGTTGGGTGTCGATGTCGTCGATGGTGCCGCTGAGGTCCTCGAAGGCCTGTGTGACGTCGTACGGGGAGGTGGTGCGGGACAGCGGGATGCGGGTGCCCGGGTCCTGGCGGGCGCCGCCGACCGGGTCGAGGGCGACGTACTTCTCGCCGAGCAGTGTCTTGATGGCGATGGCGGCGGTCGTCCGGTCGCCGATCCAGGTGCTCTTGTCCTTGATCTCGAAGGAGACCTTGACCTTGTTCCCGTCGAGGGCGACGCCGGTGACCTCGCCGACCTTCACGCCGGCGACGCGCACCTCGTCGCCGTCACCGAGCCCGGCGGCCTCGGTGAAGTCGGCGGTGTATCCGGTGCCGCCGCCGACGACGGGCAGGCTGTTCGCGTTGAACGCGGCGAGCGCGAGCAGGGCGATCACCACGAGGCCGACGAGGGCGACGGCGACGGGGTTGCGCTCCTTGACGGGCCTCAGCCGGGGCCGTCTCAGGGCCGGGGTCCGCATCACTGGCACCTCGCTTCGGTGACGGAGATGCCGGTCGGCGGCTTCGACCCGTCGGACATGGTGACCCCGCCGACCTTCGCCTCGCAGAGGTAGAGGTTGAACCAGGAGCCGTACGAGGACAGGCGGGACAGGGCGGTCAGCTTGGCGGGGGTCTTGTCGAGGAAGTTCTCGATCTGCGGGATGCCGTCCCCGAGTGAGGTGGAGAGCCGTCCCAGGTGGTGGATGTCGTCCTTCAGGGGCCTGCGCGCGTCCTGGAGGAATCCGGCGGTGACCGTGGTCAGGTCGCCCATCGCCTGGACGGCGTCGCCGAGCGGTTTGCGGTCGCCGTTGAAGCCGGAGACGAGTTCCTTGAGGGTGGTGACGAGGTCGTCGAACTGGTCCTCGCGGTCGTTGATGGTGGTCAGGACGTCGGTGAGATTGCCGACGACCTCGCCGATCACCTGGTCCTTGGCGGCGACGGTCGTGGACAGCGAGCCGACGTGCTCGATGAGGCTGTCGACGGTGCCGCCCTCGCCCTGGAGGACCTTCACGATGGACCCGGCGAGGTCGTTGACGTCGTGCGGTGACAGTCCCTCGAACAGCGGCTTGAACCCGTTGAAGAGGAGCGTCAGGTCGAGGGCGGGTGTGGTCCGGGCGAGCGGGATGGTGGCGCCGGGGTCGAGCTCCCCCGTGCCGTCCCCGGTGCCGCGGTCGAGGGCGACGTACCGCTGGCCGACCATGTTGAGGTACTTCACGGCGGCCGTGGTGGTGCCCGGCAGGCGCCGGTCGCGGGCGACGGTGAAGGTGACCTGGGCGGTGCGCCGGTCGACCACGCGCACGTCGGTGACCTCGCCGACCTTGACGCCGGAGATCCGTACGCCGTCGCCGTCGATGAGCCCGGTGACATCGGTGAACAGGGCCTTGTACGTGGTCGTGTCCGTGCCGACGCCGGAGTTGGCGATGCTCAGGCCGAGCACGGTGGTGGCGAGGGCGGTGACGAGGACGAAGATCAGCGACTTGGTCAGCGGTCCGGCGAGGGAGCGCCGTTTCAGGTGGGCGAACTCGGTTTCTTCCGTGGTCACTTGAGCTTCACCTCCGTCCCCCGGTACACGGGCCCGGCGAGCAGGCTCGACCAGTCGGGCAGGTCGTCGGGCGAGGTCTTGGCGGCGGGCGCGATGAGCTCGTTCACCAGGTCGTTCTCCTGCGGCGAGTTGGCGGGCCCGAGGTCCTGTTCGGCGGAGGCGGTCGCGGTGACGGGCGCCCGGGCGGTCGACGCCCCGAGGTACGGCACCGGGTAGCAGTGCGGTCCGCCGCCCGAGGTGTACGCGGGGGCGTCACGTCCGGGCTCGTAACTGCCCCTGGACGGGGCGGTGGTGAGGTCGACGTGCAGTCCGGGCTGGTCGGTGCCCTTGCCCAGCACCTTGTCCATGCGCGGTACGAAGTCGGCGAGGGTGCGCAGGGTGCACGGGAAGGACGGCGCGTACTCGGCGAGCAGTTCGAGGGTGGGCCGGGACGTGGCGGACAGCCGGATGATGTTGTCCTGGTTGGCGCGCAGGAAGGCGTCGAGGTCCTCGGCGGCGCGGGTGGTGTTGCCGTAGGCGCCGGCGAGGTCGCTCTCCTTCTCGGCGAGGGTGCCGCTGGTGGTGGTGAAGTCGGTGAGCGCGTCGATGATGCCGGGCGCGGCGTCGGCGTAGACGTGCGAGACCTTGACGAGCTGCTTCAGGTCCTCGTTGAGGGTCGGCAGGTTCGGGTTGAACTTCCGCAAGTGGGCTTCGAGTTGGGTGAGGGTGTCGCCGATACGGCTGCCGCGCCCTTCGAGTGCCTGCGACACGGCGGACAGCGTGGACGACAGTTTCTGCGGCTGTACGGCGGTGAGCATGGGCAGGACGTCGTCGAGGACCTGCTGCAGTTCGATGGCGTTGGCGGACCGGTCCTGCGGGATGACGGCCCCGGCGGTCAGCATCCGCGTGCTGGGGTCGCCGGGCGGGACGAGGGCGACGTACCGCTCGCCGAAGAGGGTCGTGGGCAGCATCTGGGCGCGCACGTCGTCGGGGATGTCGTCGAGGGCGCCGGGTTCGAGGGCGAGGGTGAGCCGGGCGCCGGTGGGGGTGGCGTCGATCTTCCGTACTTCGCCCAGTACGACGCCCCGCAGCTTCACCTCGGCGCCGAGGTGCATCTCGTTGCCGACGCTGCCGGTCTCGACGACGACGTCGTCGGAGGCGACGAAGTCCTTGTTGTAGACGGCGACGGCGAGCCAGATGAGCAGTGCGGGCACGACGAGGAACACGAGGCCGGCGAGCCGGCGGCGCAGGGTCTCCATGTCAGCCCGCCACCTTCACGGTCGTCGTGGCGCCCCACAGGGCCAGCGACAGGAAGAAGTCGGTGACGGAGATGAGCACGATGGCGTTGCGCACGGACCGCCCCACCGCGACGCCCACACCGGCCGGACCGCCGCTCGCCCGGAACCCGTAGTAACAGTGGGCGACGATGACCATGACGCTGAAGATCAGCACTTTGAGCACCGACAGCAGTACGTCGGTCGGTGACAGGAAGAGGTTGAAGTAGTGGTCGTACGTGCCTTGCGACTGCCCGTTGAAGACGACGGTGACCAGGCGCGAGGCGAGGTACGAGGAGAGCAGGCCGATCGCGTAGAGCGGGATGATGGCGACGACGCCGGCGATGATGCGGGTGGTGACGAGGTACGGCATCGACCGCACGCCCATGCCTTCGAGCGCGTCGACCTCTTCGTTGATGCGCATGGCGCCGAGCTGCGCGGTGAACCCGGCGCCGACCGTGGCCGAGAGCGCGAGGCCGGCGACGAGCGGGGCGATCTCGCGGGTGTTGAAGTACGCGGACACGAATCCTGTGAAGGCGGCGGTGCCGATCTGGTCGAGGGCGGCGTACCCCTGGAGGCCGACGACGGTGCCGGTGGCGGCGGTCATGGCGATCATCACGCCGATGGTGCCGCCGATGACGCCGAGGCCGCCGGAGCCGAAGGCGACCTCGGCGAGCAGCCGCTGCACTTCCTTCGTGTACCGGACGAGGGTCCGCGGTATCCACACCAACGCACGCACGTAGAAGAGGAGTTGGTCGCCACCGCGGTCGAGCCAGACGAGGGGGGAGGTCATGACGGGTTCAGCCTCCCTTCGGCGGAACGATCTGGAGGTAGATGCCGGTCATCACCATGTTCACGAAGAAGAGCAGGATGAACGTGATGACGACGGACTGGTTGACGGCGTCGCCGACGCCCTTCGGTCCGCCGCGCGGGTTGAGCCCGCGGTAGGCGGCGACGATCCCGGCGATGAACCCGAAGATGAGGGCTTTCAGCTCGCTGATGTAGAGGTCGGGGAGCTGGGCGAGCGCGGAGAAGCTCTGCAAGTAGGCGCCCGGGGTGCCGTGTTGCAGGACGACGTTGAAGAAGTAGCCGCCGAGGGTGCCGACGACGGACACCATGCCGTTGAGCAGCAGCGCGACGAACATGGTGGCGAGCACGCGCGGCACGACGAGCCGCTGCACGGGCGAGACGCCCATGACGGTCATCGCGTCGAGCTCTTCCCGGATCTTCCGTGACCCGAGGTCGGCGCAGATGGCGGAGCCGCCGGCGCCCGCGATGAGCAGGGCGACGATGAGCGGGCTGGCCTGCTGGATGACGGCGAGCACGCTGGCGCCGCCGGTGAAGGACTGCGCCCCCAACTGCTGTGTCAGGCTGCCCACTTGGAGCGCGATGACGGCGCCGAACGGGATCGACACGAGGGCCGCCGGCAGGATGGTGACGCTCGCGATGAACCAGAACTGTTCGACGAACTCCCGGAACTGGAAGGGCCGCCGGAACACGGCGCGGCTCACCTCGGCACCGAGTGCGAACAGTTTGCCGGTCTGGCGGAGGGGGGCGAGGAGCGGGTTCGGCGCGCGGGTTGCCGCGCGGCGCCGTGCGGCGGGCGGGGCGGGCGGTTCGCTCGGCGGCGGGGGCGGGGTCGGCGAAGTGGGCCGCTGATCAAGGCTCATTGGACAACCCCGCCAGGTATGCGCCCCGCCAGGGGCGCGGGGAACTGCGCGAGCGACCACGACGAAGGTCGCACCCGGCGTACCAGAGACGAGGGCAGACGAGAAGCCGATCTCACAGCGCACCCCCAGCCCGGGGCAACACGGCAGTCGGCTCCAGCGCATCGGCACCGTATGTCGCCCGAATCGCAGCAGCCGCCGACGTCGGCAAGGTGTCCAGCATCCCGAGCACCCGCGCTCGGCGCCGAGCAACAGCGGCGCGCTCCCCCAAGCCCGGAGAGGGCTGAAGCTGCGGCACCAACTCCCTCGGCACCGGAACCGCTCCACCGCCGGAGGCCTCAGCGGCCAGCGTGGCCGCGTCCTTCTCCTCCGACATGCCGATCGGCCCCGCCTTGCTGGCGGTGAGGAACTGCGCGACGACCGGCTCCCGGCTGGTCAACAGGACTTCGCGCGGCCCGAAGGTCACAAGGTTCCGGCGGAACAGCATCCCCATGTTGTCGGGCACGGTCGCCGCGATGTCGAGGTTGTGGGTGACGATGAGCATCGTCGCGTCGATCTGCGTGTTCAGATCGATCAGCAGCTGCGAGATGAAGGCGGTACGGACGGGGTCAAGCCCCGAGTCGGGTTCGTCGCAGAGGATGATCTGCGGGTCGAGGACGAGGGCCCGCGCGAGCCCGGCCCGCTTCCTCATGCCGCCGCTGATCTCACCGGGCAACTTCCCCTCGGCGCCCAGGAGTCCGACGACGTCGATCCGCTCCATGACGATGCGGCGGATCTCGGATTCCTTCTTCTTCGTGTGCTCGCGCAGCGGGAAGGCGATGTTGTCGAAGAGGTTCATGGAGCCGAACAGGGCGCCGTCCTGGAACATCAGGCCGAACAGCTTCCGGGCCTCCATGATGTCCCGCTCGGGGCTGCGCGCCATGTCGACGCCGTCGACGAGGACGCGTCCCCGCTCGGGCTTGAGCAGACCGATCAGCGACTTCAGGAAGACGGTCTTGCCCGTGCCGGAGGGGCCGAGCATGACGCTCACCTCGCCGGCGGGCAGGGTGAGACTGACGTCCTGCCAGATCTGCTGCTTGCCGAAGGACTTGGTGAGCCCCTCGACCTTCACTTCGATTCCCATCGCTTCTCACCTTCAGCGAGCGAACTCGGCAGCGCACGGTAATTCGCTTCATACGTGCCGGACAAGATCTCGGAGCGGTCGCCCCGAATCTTCCTGAAAACTTGTCATCCGGTGACAAGAGCCGGGTTCTCTCCTGTCGGAAGATGAGTGAAAACACTGAGTCCTGGGAGTTGCCCCGTAGTTCGTGGCGGGGCCGCACCTCACCGGGGGTGCGGTGAAAGATGGGGCCCCGCCACGGAGATGCCGGTCAGGAAGGAGGGTTCCGGCCGGTATCTCTTGCACCTCCTGGCCAACGGGGGGCGCCGACCAGGAGAGGAGGAACTTTTCCCGACGTTACGGCC
The DNA here is from genome assembly GCF_053891275.1 of Streptomyces sp. YJ-C3. Classification (NCBI taxonomy): domain Bacteria; kingdom Bacillati; phylum Actinomycetota; class Actinomycetes; order Kitasatosporales; family Streptomycetaceae; genus Streptomyces; species Streptomyces sp. YJ-C3. The sequence goes on from NZ_CM132685.1 coordinate 7,198,081, forward strand.
GAGTAACCTCGGCTAGCAATAGCGGTTCGGCAATTTTGCGCTACACAGTCAAGGCCGTCCGGTTTTTTATCACCGGGCTATAAGGCGGTCAGGCGGGTGGGGTGATTACCTGCTTCGGGCTGAGGGTGTAGGTGGACTTGACCGTCAGCGCATCGCCGGGCTTGACGAGCCCTAGGCATGAGGCACTGGCGCCGGCCACGACTTGGCCGGCGGGCACTCCGTTGAGTCCGGTTGTCAGCTTGCCGGTGGCGTTGTCGTACTGCCCGTAAAGGGTTCCGGTCCACTTCACGGCACAGCCGGTCGCGGACCAGTTGAGCGTGATCCCGCTGATGGACACGTCGATTGCGCAGCGCGGCGACGAGCGCGAACCCAGCCGTCACCGCCCTGCGCAGCAGCGGCCGCATCACTTGACCGCCGAGTGCCAGTACTGGGAGAAGGTCTTGCCCTGGTTCGGGGCGGTGGCGCCCGGGTCGTTCAGGGTGCCCAGGTAGGTCGAGGTGTTGTTGAGCTTGACGCTGTTGACGCCCGAGGCGGCCGGGAGGCCGGACTTGAGGTTGACGGCCCAGTTGAAGGCGCCGAGCCCGAGGGGGCCGCAGCCGCTGGCGCCGGGGGCCGCGAAGGTGAGGTCCTGCTGGGTCGAGCCGGTCAGCGCGAGCCGGCCGAACGGTCCCTCCGGATTGGGCGTGCCGTTGGACGTGGCGTTGTCCGCGGCGATGCTCGGCGCCGCCGCGTTCCCCGGGCGCAGGACGACCGGCGCGGACTTGGTGCCGATGTAGCAGTTGCCGCCGATGAGCGGGTTGCTGAGGTGGATGCGGACCGGGATCGAGATGATCGGCACGCCCTCGGAGACACCCGCGAGCAGCTGGAAGTCGGAGGGGGTGCCCACGGACTCGACCGTCGCGACGACCCGGTTGAGCGTGCTGTTGGTGATCTGTCCGCAGACGGCGCTGACGACGGGTACGGAGCTGGGGCACATCAGTCCGAGCAGGCCGCCGGGCAGGTCGGCGGGGTCGGCGATGAGCGCGCCGTCCGACGGCGCGACCACCGAGTTGGTGCCGTCGGAGTGGGTGACGATGCCCACCTGGAGGTCGGTCTTGCCGGTCGGGACGACCGAGCTGCCGATCTTGATGACGCCGCTGGCCGAGCTGGAGGAGACGCAGGTCGCCTGGTTGTCGATGCCGTCGGCGCCCAGCATGGCGGCGTTGTCGACCGGGCAGCGGTTGAACGGCGCCCAGTTGCCGTTCAGCTGGCCGGCGGCCGAGGCCGGGGCCACCGCCGCCAGGGTCGCGATCGTGGTGGCGGCGGCCACCGCGGCCACGCGTGCGGTGCGGGCGGCGGACACACGTCTGACTACGGACATGAGGTGTTTCCCTTCGGAGGCGAGGGGTGCCGGCGGGGCGAAAGGCCGCGAGCAGAGAGAGGCCGGAACCGGGACGTTACTCACGAGGAAACCAAGACGGCAATGGACTTGCTGACAGATTTTTTACTACCGGCGCGTTTATCGCGGAGTGAGTAAATCGCGCACAGTGGTGCGCACTTACTGAGCATTTCGCGGCCCCGCCGGAAAAGTACTCACCCACCGACAAACCTCCGAAGCTCAACTGAGCGCCCCCGGACAAGAAACGGACGTGAATAAATCTGTCGGAGGGAATCCGGGCATTCCCCATTGCGGGGCGAGGTTACTTGCTCGTAACGTCCATCGGCAGGCGACGGACAAGCCATCCCCGCAATCTTGGCCAGGACGTCCGCGTGGAGTGTGCACCGCAGTTCTCCCCCGACCGGTGGACCGCCGGACGGGATTCCGTACCGCTCGCACTCAACCCTCTGGAAGGATCCACCGTGCGCAGATTCACCAGAAACACCGCGATCGCCGCAGCGTCCCTCGGCGCGGCTCTCGGGCTCTCCGTCTCCTCGGCCTCGGCCACCGCGCTGGCCACGTTCACCGTGACCGGCGGCGGCGCCTACACGGCCACGGCCACCAACCCGACCCTGTCCGTGCCCTCCGCCCTGCTCCAGTGCGCGTCGTCGACGGCCACGGGCAGCGTCCCGAACGGCACGGGCCTCTCCGGCACCCCCATCGGCACCATCGGCACCATCGGCTTCTCCAGCTGCACCGTGGCGGGCATCCCCTTCACCGTGACGGCCAGTGCGCTGCCGTGGAACATCAACGTGTCCAGCATGACCGGGACCGACCAGGCCAACGGCACCATCACCGGCATCAGCGCCACCATCACCGGTGTCGGCTGTAACGCGAAGTTCGCGGGCAGCGTCAACGGCTACTACAAGAACAGCACGCACACCCTGTACGTCACGGGTGGCGGTACGCTCGCCGCCCAGACCGGTGCCAGCTGCCTCGGTCTGATCAAGGCCGGCGACAAGGCGAACTTCCTCGGCAACTACGTCCTGAACACCTCCCCGGTCATCAAGTCCCCGTGATGCTCTGACCCCTTCTTGATCCAGCCCGCCGCCGGTCGCGCACCGGCGGCGGGCCGACCGCGTCCGGGGCACGGCGCGGCCGTTCGCAGCAGTGCCCGTACCGATCGAGCAGTGCCCGTACCCACGGAGGTCAGCGGATGACAGCGGCAAGATGGCGGAGCGGACGGTCGGGCGGCACACGGACGGTGCGCATGGCGCGCGTGGTGCCGATCGCCTCGGTCGCGCTCGCCGCCGGCCTGCTGTCGGGTCCCGGCTCGCACGCGGACGAGGGACAGGGCTCGGTGGAGATCGCATACGACTGCGCGGTACCGCCTCCGGCGGCGGACCAGCAGACGGACGGAGCGACGGACAAGCAAGGGGATGCCGACACGTCGGCCACCCCGAGCACACCCGGCTCGCCCACCACCGTGCGCGCGTCGGTACGGATCTCCAGCGGGCTCCCGCGATCCGCCGCGCCCGGCACCCCGATCGACCCCGGCACCGTGGCCGTGGAAGCCGCCCTGCCGTACGCCCAGCTCGCCCCCCTGCTGCCGGACGACGTCAGCGGCGTCACCAGTGACGCGACGCTCGGCGTCCAGGTGCAGCAGGGCAAGTCGTCGGCGGACGCCTCCTGGTCATCGCTGACGGCAAGCGCCTCGACCCCGCCGTCCGACGGCACGCTGCGCCTGGGCCACAGAGGCGGCGCTCCCACGATCACGGTGAGCGAACCGGGGGACGTCGATCTCTACGCGGGTGAACTCGGCCTGAAAATAAGCCCGTTACCCACTGACGCGGACAAGGGGATCGCCGCCGCCCCCTTCACCCTCACCTGCACCCCCGCGAGCACGGATTCGGCCGGACGACGGCTCGCCCACATCGGCGTGCCGGACGGCGAGGAACCGGGAGCGTCCTCACCGGACGCCTCCGACGGTCCGTCGGACTCCGCTCGGGACGGGATAGCCGTCGAGCCGAAGGACGGTGCCGACGGCCCGGTCGGCGCATCCACCTGCGCGGCGGAAATGCCGTCGGGGGACATGGACCTCAGTCAGATACCGGACCCCCTGCCCGGGACAACCCTGACACCGATATTCCCTCTCGACGGAATCCGGGCATGCGCCTACGCGGTCGGCATGACCACCATACGGAAGCCGAACGGCACCGTGATCATCAATGACCCGGCCAAGGGACCGGGCCTGATGAACATCCGGGCCAACGCGCAGACCCAGTACGCATCGCCTCCCGTACCCTTCTACTTCCGCTCCGACTCCCTGGGCGAACTCACCCTGCCGGACGCCGACTCGACGATCCTCAACTTCGGCTTCGTCCCCGTCACCGCCAAGGTCTCGTTCGACAACGGCCCGATCACCATCTCCACCGGTTCCAGGGGCATACTCCCCGACCTCGAGAACTTCGCCGTCGCGACGTTCTTCCAGTCACTGCGCGTCCACGACGTGAAGGTCAACGGCACGCCCATGGACGTCGGCTCCTCCTGCCGCACGTCGAAGAAGTACCGGGTCACGCTGCGCGGTGACTTCACCTCGCCCACCGACGCCTACACCAACGTCCTGACCGGCGGCATCCTCAAGGGCAAGGTGGACATTCCGTCGTTCTCCGGCTGCGGAGCGAAGGGCGAGGATCTCGACCCCCTGCTCACGGCCTCACTCAGCGGCCCCGGCAACAGCATCATCATGAACCAGGCCCCGACCTGCCTTCCCGACCTGCCGGAGCCCAACCAGTGCCCCCCGGTGATCCCCCCGCTGCCCGGAGCGAAGACTCCGTGACCACCTCACCGACTCATCACTTCTCAGCCACATCCCCCACACCACGATCAATCTCTGCGCAACAGATGTACAACACACAGTAGTTGTTCTAATTTTCATTGACCCAGTTGGTACGCACCTGGCGGGTGGGACAGCTGCGCACCCGTGCGTCATCCCGCCCGGCCCCCCACCCGGCGCTCGGACAAGCGAGGAAAGTGGCCATGCCCCTGCCCGCGCACACGAAGGATGTCGACGACCCCCTGGGGCCCCTGCCCCGGGAGTTCGCGCGCATCATGCGGCCCGAACTCCCGGGTCTCATCAAGGAGATCGGGGTCGAGGTGACGCGCGCGTTCCCCGAGTACGCGGCGCTGCTGAGCGGGCCGAGCGGCGCGGCGATCCGGCAGGGTGTCGAGCAGAGCCTCATGGCCTTCGTGGACCGGGTCGCCGATCCGAACGCCTCCACGGCGACCCGCGACGAACTGCTCCGCAAGTTCGGCCGGGTCGAGGCGTACGAGGGCCGGGACCTGGCCACCCTCCAGGGCGCCTACCGGCTCGGCGCGCGGGTCGCCCTGCGCCGCGCCAAGGACCTGGGTCGCCGCTTCGACCTCTCCCCCACCCTCCTGCTCACCTTCGCGGAGGCCGTCTTCGCCTACATCGGCGAACTCGAAGCGCTCTCCCACGAGGGGTACATGGAGGTGCAGTCGAGAGCGGGCGCGGCCGACGAGATCGTGCGAAGACGGTTACTGCATCTGCTGCTCGCCGGAACACCGTTGGGGCACACCACCATCCACAACCTGTGCGAGCAGACCGGGTGGCAGCTCCCCGCCGAAGTGACCATGATCGCGATGCGGACGCCGGCCGAACACATCCAGCCAGGTCTGGCCGTCGACATCCTCGCCGATCTCGGCGCCCCGCAGCCGCACTTGCTGATCCCCGGCCCGCTTACGCGAGAGCGCCGCGCGATGCTGGAGGCGGCCGCCCCCGGAAGCTCGTACACGATCGGGCTGACCCTGCCGACCGAGCAGGCCGCCGACTCGCTGCGCTGGGCGCGGCAGGTGCTTCAGCTCGTCGATGATGACATCGTTGCCGATGAGCAAGTCATCGACTGCGCCGACCACTTGGTGACACTGTGGCTGCTGGCCGACCCGGCGCTGGTCACGGAGATCGCCACCCGCGAACTGGCCCCGCTCGACAACTCCTCCGGTACCCGCCGCGCCCGTCTCGTGGAGACCCTGCACGCCTGGCTGACCACGCGGGGCACCGCCGAGCAGGTCGGCGACGCGCTCGGCGTCCACGCCCAGACCGTCCGCTACCGGCTCCGCAAGCTCGACGCCCACTTCGGCGACCGCCTCGAAGCCCCGACGCACCGCTTCGCCCTGGAGGCCGCGCTGCGCGCCCTGCACCTGCGGGACAAGAACGCCTACGACGCGGAGTAGCCCGCCACGAACGCGCCGAACGCCTCCGGCGAGAACGTGACGTGCGGGCCCGCCGGGTCCTTCGAGTCGCGGACGGCGACGGCGGCGCAGGGGGTGCCAGCGACCTCGACGCACTCGCCGCCCTGATCACTGCTGTACGAGGACTTGGCCCAGGCGAGGGCTCCGAGCGGCGCGCACTCGACGCACGATCCGCCCTGGTCGCCGCTATAGCTCGACTTACGCCACTGGATGCTCGCCATAGTCTTCCTCCATCACGCGCCGGATCAGCTGAGCCGAGTCCGCGATGGACAGGGCGGCCGCCTGCAAGTGATCGTAACGGAGCGAACAGTCCTTGACGGTGGTCGGGTTGGCGGTCGGATGTCCTTGCCCATAGCCCTCGGTGTAGACGATGGCCGGGTCGCTCGGGAAGCGGAAGAGATCGTACGGACCCTGTAGCCCGGCGTGCGCCCCGACGCCAAAAGGCAGAACCTGAATGTTCACCGTCGGCTCGTCCTCGTAAGCCAACAAGTGCGCGAGTTGGCCACGCATGACATCCCGCCCACCGATCTCCTGACGTAGCGCCGCCTCACCGAGGATGAACCACGTCTGCGGGGGCTCCTCCTTCTCCAGGATCCTCTGGCGGGCCAGCCTGACCTCGGTGCGGTCGTCCAGCTTCGTGCGGTCCAGCGTGCCGAGCACTGCCCGTGCGTACGCCCTGGACTGCAACAGGCCGTGAACCATGCCGGGGTGGAACGAACAGATCTCCTCGGCCCGCGCCTCCAACTCCGCAACCTGCTGGAACCACAAGGGCAGTTGGGAACGCAGCACAAGCCCCACCAGCCGCGACAACAACCCGTCGGTCCCCAGCGCGGCATCGCACCGCTCGCTGAACTCGGGCGTCGGCAGCTTCCGGGCGGTCTCGATCTGTCCCACCAGGGAGCCGGTGTAATTGACGATCTGCCCGAGCTGCTTCTGGGTCAGCCCCGCGGCCTCCCGGTGACGGCGCAGCTCGAAGCCGTAGTAGTCGAGCGGCGAGGCGCCCGGGTCGAGGACGTTGATATGGACCATGCACAGCCCCCTCAACTCGGCCCACACTCGGGCCTGTTGCATCCAGTCGATTGCTCAGCGTAGTCACGCTTCGCCACGCTCGTACCGTGAACAAGCAAACCGAGCAGCCGCACGTCTACACACTGCGGCTCACCGTCGGCACCCACTCGGCCCGCCATGTGCGCCGCATCGTCCACCGCCTGTGCGCCGACTGGTCGACGCCGCCGGAGGTGGCCGACGACCTGGCCCTGGGCGTCACGGAACTGCTGTCCAACGTCGTACGGCACGTGCCCGGCGCCCGCGCCGAGGTGCGGCTGCTGCACGACGTGGAGGCCGGTCACGTCCGCGCGGAGGTGACCGACGACGGGCCGCAACTTCCGCAAACGGCGCCCGAGTTGCGTGACCCGTTCGCCGAACACGGCCGGGGAATCGCCATCGTCGCGGCGGTGGCGGCGAAGTGGGGAGTCGAACCCCTGACGCCGCCACACGGCAAGACAGTGTGGTTCGAGTGCGCGCTCACCAGTTCCCCGCGCCCTTGAAGCGACGGTGGTGCGCACGCACGACCGGCGGAACCGGGCGAGCCCGAGTCCCCCTCAGCCTGACCCCGCGCCCCGCTGTGCAACAGCCCCGCCGGCCACCTCGGCGGGGACGTCGCCCTTGGCCGCCTCGCCGGTCACGGTCCGCGCCCGTGGCCCCTGAAGCGCGTACGTCAGGAAGAACCCGAGGCCGACCACCGTCGCCCCGCCCACCGCGTCGAGGATCCAGTGGTTGCCGGTCGCGACGATCGCGGAGACCGTGCACAGCGGGTGGACGAGACCGAACGCCTTCATCCACCAGCGGCGGGACAGGACCACGATCACGACGCCGCACCACAGCGACCAGCCGAAGTGCAGCGACGGCATCGCCGCGTACTGGTTGGTGAGCTGGGTCAGCGTGCCGTAGTTCGGCTTCGAGAAGTCCTGGGCGCCGTGGACGGTGTCGATGAAGCCGAGGCCCGGCATCAGGCGCGGCGGCGCGAGCGGGTACGCCCAGAAGCCGATGAGGGCGAGCAAGGTGGCGAAGCCGAGGGCCGAGCGGGCCCAGCGGTAGTCGGCGGGGCGGCGCACGTAGAGGACGGCGAGAACGCTCAGCGGGACCACGAAGTGGAACGACGTGTAGTAGAAGTTGAAGAAGTCCTTGAGCCAGGTGGCGTGCTGGACGACGGCGTGGTTGACCCAGTGCTCGACGTCGATGTGCAGGAACTGCTCGATCGAGTGGATCTGCCGGCCGTGGGCCTCCGCCGTGGCCCGGCCGCCGGAGATGGTGCCGCCCGTCGCGGCGAGGCGGACCTGCTGGTAGGCGGAGTAGCCGACGCGGATGAGGAGCAGTTCCAGGACCAGGTTGGGCCGGGTGAGGACCCGGCGCCAGACCGGGACGAGCGGCACCCACGACCAGCGGGCGGGCACCGGCGTCGCGTGGTCCGTCGGGAGCGGATTGCGGTACAGCGGCGAGGTGCGGGAGAGGAAGGGGACGGCGCACGCGGCGGCGAGCGCGGCGATCAGCACGACGTTGTCCCTGATCGGCTCCAGGAACGTCATGTTCGGCAGCATCATCTTCGACGGCAGCGTCAGCGCGAGGACGACGAGCACCGGCCACATGTAACGGTCCGAGGCCCGCTTGCCGACCTGCCCGACGACCGCGAGCAGCACCCACAGCAGCTGGTGCTGCCAGGTCGTCGGGGAGACGGCGACCGCCACGCAGCCGGTGATCGCGACGGCGAGCAGAAGCTGTCCGTCGCGGGCGTACCGGACCGCACGGCGCAGACCGAGCGCCGCGACGGCGACGGACAGCAGCACGAACAGGGAGATCTCCAGCGGCCCTTCGAGACCGAAGCGGAGCAGCATGCCGTGCAGCGACTGGTTGGCGTTGGCCGCCGGGTCGGTGCTCAGCCCCGCGCCCGCCAGGTGGTGCACCCAGTACGTCCACGAGTCGTGCGGCATCGCGGCCCAGGCGAGGCCGGTCGCGGCGGCGAAGGTGACGCCGCAGGAGAGGGCCGCGCGTCTGCGGCCGGTGAACCACAGCAGCGGCGCGAACAGCAGCACGGTCGGCTGGAGGGCGGCGCCGACACCGATGAGCACGCCGGACGCCTTCTCCCCGCGTACGGCGAAGCAGCCGAGCAGGACGAGGAGGACCGGGAGGATGCTGGTCTGGCCGAGCGTGAACGCATTGCGCACGGGCAGCGACAGCATGAGCAGACTGATCGCGACCGGCGCCGCGAACAGCGAGGTGCGGCGGGAGACGGGCCGGGGCAGGGCGCGCGCGGCGACCAGTCCGAGCACCACGACGAGGGCGAGCGAGCCGAACGTCCAGCCCCAGCCGAGGGCCTGCTCGGCGGCGCGGGAGAACGGTTTGAGGACGAGTCCGGAGAAGGGGGTGCCGGTGAACCGGTCGGGTGCGTCGTACAGGGAGCCCTTCACATGGAGCACGCCCTCCGGGCCGATCCAGGTCTCCAGGTCGGTGAGGCGCTCACCGCGCGGGGTGCTCAGCACGGCGACGAGCTGACGCACCGCGAGCACCGCGGCGATGAGCCAGAGGCCCACGCGCACGGCGCTCATCCGCCCGGTCACCGAACCCGCCGCCGCTCCCGTCACCGGTCCTCCGTGCTCAGCATTCGCCACGCGCTGTCCGTCCTCCCGCCCTGTCGGCTCCCACGGGGATGCCCCCGTACCGCCCCGGCCCGCACCCCGAGATTCGCACCGCCCCCGGGTGTGAGACGCAGGCAACCCCGTCTTTACCTGCCTGTCCACCCGGATTTGTCCGGAAGACGGTGCCGCGGGGCCACTTCGTTGCGCACTGCACGGACCCGGTTCCGCGACAAAGATCACAGAACGACCCATGTACGGCCCGCGTGAGACCTGGCGTTTTACCAGGCCGGAGGCGGTTTCCGAGCGGAGCGCAGTGGGACGAACACTACCCGTAACGATCGCAGACGCACCTATGGTCCCTTTAAGGCCGTCCCGCGTGGACGGCCTTTGCCCTTGTCCCCCACGAAAGGCAGGCGAGCGGACCCTTGGCCAGTGCCACGTCCATCGCAGTCAGTCCCGGCAAGGTCTCCGCCCCCGTGCGGGACCTCACCACCTCCGACGTCACCGTCACGAACCCATCGCTGGTCAAGCGAGCGGTCAAGGCGGCGGCACTCGGCAACGCGATGGAGTGGTTCGACTTCGGCGTCTACGGCTACCTGACCGCGACGCTCGGCCACGTCTTCTTCCCGACGGCGTCCAGCACGGCGCAGGTCCTGTCCACGCTCGGCACGTTCGCCGCCGCCTTCCTCGTGCGCCCCATCGGCGGCGCCTTCTTCGGCCCGCTCGGCGACCGCATCGGCCGTCAGCGCGTCCTCGCCATCACCATGATCATGATGGCGGCGGGCACGTTCGCGATCGGCCTGATCCCGTCCTACAACGCCATCGGCGTGTGGGCGCCGGTCCTGCTGATCGTGGCCCGCATGCTGCAGGGCTTCTCGACCGGTGGTGAGTACGGCGGCGCGTGCACGTTCATCGCCGAGTACGCCCCGGACAAGAAGCGCGGCTTCTTCGGCTCGTTCCTGGAGTTCGGCACGCTCATCGGCTACGTGGCGGGCGCGGGCCTGGCCACGGCGCTGACCACGATGCTCTCCTCCGGCGACCTGTACGGCTGGGGCTGGCGCGTCCCGTTCCTGATCGCCGGTCCGATCGGCCTGGTCGGCATGTACGTGCGGATGAAGCTGGAGGAGACCCCGGCGTTCCAGAAGCTGACGGAGGAGGCCGAGAGCAAGCAGAAGGCGCGGCCCAAGCCGAAGCTGCGGGACATGTTCGTCGGCAACGGCAACGCGATGGCCATCTGCATCGCCCTCGTCCTCGTCTTCAACGTCACCGACTACATGCTCCTCTCCTACATGCCCACCTTCCTGAGCGAGGAGCTCGGCTACGACGCCACGCACGGCACGCTGATCCTCATCGGCGTGATGGTGCTGATGATGTGCGTGCAGATCCCGATGGGCCGGGCCAACGACCGCTACGGCCACCGCGCCGTGATCGGCGCGGCCTGCGCCGGCTTCGTCGTCCTGTCCGTCCCGGCGGTGCTGCTGATCCGCGCGGGCTCGACCTGGGCGATCGCGCTGGGCCTCGCCGCCCTCGGCCTGCTCCTGGTCGGCTTCACGTCGTCGATGCCGTCGACGCTGCCGGCCCTGTTCCCGACGAAGGTCCGCTACGGCTCGCTGTCGGTCGGCTTCAACCTCTCGGTGTCCCTGTTCGGCGGCACCACCCCGCTCGTCGCGGCGGCCCTCATCGCCGCCACGGGCAACCTGATGATCCCGGCGTACTACATGATGGCGGCGGCCGTGATCGGCGGCGTCGCGGCCTGGCGCATGCGCGAGTCGGCGGGCCGCCCGCTCCCGGGTTCGCCGCCGGCCGTCTAGTACGCGGGGAACCGCGCGACAGGTCACGCGAAAGCCGCGGTCGCGTCCGCTCACGCACTGAGCGGACGCGACCGCGGCTTTCGCGTGGCCCGGCGGCGTCCCCGCGGACCGCAACAGCCCGGTAACGCCGGGAACCGGCCCCGCGTCCGCCCCCGTCGCTACGCGCATGACCACAGCAGCGAGATCGTCCGCGGGCGGGCCGGCGGCATCCCTCACCACCCGGGCCAGGGTCCTTCTGATCGTCCTGGCCCTGCTCGCGGTCCAGGCCGCCTGGATCGCCGCCCCCGCCTACGCGTGCGGCTGCGGCGCGATGGTTCCGCACCAGGGGCAGCAGGTCGTGGTCGACGACGAGACGTCGGCGGTGCGCTGGGACGGCCGTACCGAGCAGATCGTGATGCGGCTGTCGGTGAGCGGCGACGGGCGCGACGTCGCCTGGGTGATGCCGGTCCCGCACCGCGCCGGGGTACGGCTCGGCGATCCGGAGCTGTTCACCGAGCTGGACCGGGCGACCGGGCCCGAGTGGCGCACCCGGCACTACTTCTGGCCGCGCGACGGCGACTGGCCGTTCGACGGCGGCGACAGCGCGGACGGCGCACGGGCGCCGAGCGCGGGCGCACCCGGCGGTGTGGACGTCGTGGGCCGCGAGCACCTCGGCCCCTTCGACGTGGCCCGCCTCACCGCCACCGACCCCGACGCCCTGGCCGACTGGCTGAAGGAGCACGGCTTCCGGCTGCCCGACCGCCTCGATGCGGCCCTGCGCCCGTACGTCGACCAGGGCTGGGAGTACGTCGCGGTCCGTCTCGCCCCCGAGGACCGCGACTCCCGGTCCGTCCTGCGCGGACGGCTCGACCCGCTGCACCTCACCTTCGCCAGCGACCGCCTCGTCTACCCGATGCGGCTGTCCCGGCTGGCCCGCACCGCCCAGCACGTGAACCTGTACGTGCTCGCCGCGCACCGCATGGAGACCCGCTCGGCCATCGGCGGGGAGCGGCCGAAGGTGACGTACGCGGGCGAGGTCACCACCAGCGCTCCCGGCCCGCTCGCCCAACTGGCCGATGGCGCACCGTACTTGACGGCGCTGGAGCAGGACTTCCCGGCACCGTCCCGGATCGACGGCGACCACGAACTGCGGCGCGCGCCGAGCGACACCCCGTACCGCACGGTGCGTTACACCGATGAGCTGGCCACGGTGGGGCCGGGCATTCCGGTCTGGGTCGTGACGCTGCTCGGGGCCGCGGCCGTCGCGGTGGCCGCGGCGCTCCTGATCGTGCGTACGCAGCGGCGCCGTCCGGTGCTTCCGCCTCCGCCCGTGCAGGTACCGCCGCGCCTAGGCTGACGGCCATGACCTCTCATCCCGAGTCCCAGCAGCCCGGCCTCGCGGCCGCCGTCGACGTGTATCTCAGCGGTCTGCTCGCTCCTGCCGACGAGGCGCTGGCCGCGGCCCTCACGGACAGCGAGGCGGCGGGCCTGCCCAGCATCAGCGTCTCCGCCACGAACGGGAAACTGCTGCACCTGATCGCCCGGATCCAGGGCGCCCGCCGCATCCTGGAGATCGGCACCCTCGGCGGCTACAGCACGATCTGGCTGGCCCGCGCGCTGCCCGCCGACGGGACGCTGGTCACCCTGGAGTACAGCCCGCGGCACGCCGAGGTCGCCCGCGCCAACATCGCGCGGGCGGGCCTGGACAAGGTGGTCGAGGTGCGGGTGGGCGCCGCGCTCGACTCGCTGCCGCAACTGGCCGAAGAGGGCGGGGAGGGCGGGCAGTTCGACCTCGTCTTCATCGACGCGGACAAGGTGAACAACCCGAACTACCTCGACTGGGCGGTGCGGTTGACCCGGCCGGGCAGTGTGATCGTCGTCGACAACGTGGTGCGCCAGGGCCGCGTCGCCGACCCCGGCGCCACCGAGCCGGACGTCACGGGCACCCGCGACGCGCTCCAGTTCCTCGCCGACCACCCGAAGTTGGAGGCGACGGCGATCCAGACGGTGGGCGCCAAGGGGTACGACGGCTTCGCCCTGGCCTACGTACGGGCCTGAACCGGACGGCCGCGGCCCCGGCGCTCAACCCTCCTGGTAGAAGCCGACGTTGACGCTGCGCGGCCCGCCCCGGTCGAGGACGACGACCTCGCCGGAGCCGCCGCGCGGCAGCCGCAGCGTCCCGCCGTACGCGAGCGGTTGGCCGGGGCCCTGCCCGGTCCCGATCCGCACCCGCACCTCGGAGGCCGGATCGTCCTGCGAGCCCCGCAGCCAGAAGACGTTCCACTCCCCTTCGGGCCCGCACCGGAACTCCAGATGCACCCGCGACACGAACAGCCAGTCCTCCGGCGTCACGAGCCGGCACACGGTGCCGTCGCGTCCCACCCGCAGCACGGCCCCCGGTTCACTGGCCGCCTCGGCCATCACCATCCCGGCCGTGGCCCCCGCGTCGCCGCCGGCCACCGTGGCCATGGTCAGTTCGAGCACCGCATTCCCCCCAGCGTTCGGTTCCGTAGCGGCCGCATCCTAGAGCCTGTCCGCACCTTCACGGCGGCCTGCGCGACAATGTCCCCATGACCGAACGCAAACCACCCGGCGTCAGCTTCGAGTCATTCGTCGACAAGCAGATCCGCGAGGCCGAGCGCCGCGGCGACTTCGCCTCCCTGCCCGGCGCCGGCAAGCCCCTGGATCCCACGAGCGACTCCACGTACGACGAGAACTGGTGGATCAAACGGAAGATGGCCCGCGAGGGCTTCTCCGTGCTGCCGCCCACCCTGGCCCTGCGCAAGGAGGCCGAGGACGCCCTGGAGGCGGCCTCGAAGGCCCCTTCCGAAGCGGCGGTGCGCCGGATCGTCACCGACATCAACGCCAAGATCAGCGACATGATGTTCAAGCCGCCACCGGGCCCGCCCCTCGGCCTGAAACCGTACGACGTCGAGGAGATCGTCCGCCGCTGGCGGGACGCCCGGACGGCGCCGGACGACCGTGCGGCAGGATGACCTCATGAGCATCGTCAAGATCAATGTCCTGACCGTCCCGGCCGAGCAGCGCGAGGTCCTGGAGAAGCGCTTCGCGTCCCGCGCCGGCGCCGTGGAGAACTCCGACGGCTTCGAGTGGTTCGAGCTGCTCCGTCCCGTCGAGGGCACCGACGACTACCTGGTGTACACGCGCTGGCGGGACGAGGAGTCCTTCCAGGCGTGGATGGAGGGCCCGATGAAGTCGGCCCACCAGGGCGGCGGCGACCGCCCGAAGCCCGCCGCGAGCGGGTCGTCGGTGTGGTCGTTCGAGGTCGTGCAGCAGGCGTCGCCCAAAGGCGCCTGAACCGGTCGGGAAGAACCGGCCGGGAACAACCGGTCAGGAATGAAGAAGCGTCGGCGGCCGGGGCGTACCTAGCGTGGTCGGCATGACCTCCATCGACTCCGTCACCCTCGAGGTGGCCGACCCCACGGCCGCCGACCGCTTCTACACCGACGCCTTCGGGCTGGGCTCCCGGGTGCGCCTGCGGGCCTGTGAGGAGGCGACGACCGGCTTCCGCGGGTTCACGCTGTCGCTCACGGTCTCCCAGCCGGCCACCGTCGACAGCCTCGTCGGCTCCGCGCTCGCCGCCGGCGCCACCGCGCTGAAGCCCGCCGCGAAATCGCTGTGGGGCTACGGCGGCGTCGTCCAGGCCCCGGACGGCACGATCTGGAAGGTCGCGACCTCCGCACGCCGCAACAGCGGCCCGGCCACCCGCGACATCGACGAGATGGTGCTCCTGCTCGGCGTCGAGGACGTGAAGGCGAGCAAGCAGTTCTACGTCGAGCGGGGCCTGACCGTGGCGAAGAGCTTCGGCGGCAAGTACGTGGAGTTCGCCGGCGGGGCGGGCCCCGTCAAGCTGGCGCTCTACAAGCGCCAGGCCCTCGCCAAGGACGCCGGGGTGCCCGCCGACGGCACCGGATCGCACCGGATCGTGCTCGGCAGCGGCGCCGGGCCGTTCACCGACCCCGACGGGTTCGCCTGGGAGGCCGCGTCGCTGACCGCCAGTTCCTGACAGCGGCCGGTTCTTGACCGCCGGTTCCCGACAGCGAGACGGCCCCGCTCCGTTCGGAGCGGGGCCGTCGGGGACGGGGGTGCGGCCGGGGTCACAGCTTCAGCAGCCGCTCCGCCGTCTCCCGGTAGTCGCGCAGGGCGAGACGGAGGTGCTCGGTGTCCTCCTTGGAGTCCTGCCAGGACGTGCGCAGGGTGCTGCGGCGCCCCGCGAGGGCCTCGGTGAGGCGGGTCGTCAGCTCCTCCAGGACGTGATCGGCCTCCTCCACGGCGGCCCGGGGCTCGTCCACGAAGCCGTGCACCGCGTGCTTGAGGCGTCCCTCCAGGTCGTCGCGGGCGGCCGTGGGGACGAGTTCGGCGGAGGTGCCGGCCGGGTCGGATGTGCCGGCCGTGCCGGTCCTGGCGGCCTTGGCGGCATGCGGCTCGGCCGGGGCCGCGGGCGCGGCCGCCGGGGCCTTGGGTGCGCCGAGGGCCGGGTCCGTCCTGCCGGGACGGGCCTCCTCGGCATCACGCCCGGTACCGCGCTCGGCACCGAGGGCACCCGGGCCCGGGCCCCGCTCCCCGGAGTCGCCCAGCGGCGTGCGGGTGCGCTCGTCGTTCCCCGGGTTCCCCGGCTCACGTACGCGGTCGTCGTTCACCGGCTCGCGTACGCGGTCCTCGTTGTCCGGCGTGCGTCGTGCGCGGTCCTCGTTCTCAGGTGTGCGTGCTCGGTCGATACCGGCCATGGTTAATCAACTCCCCTTCACCAGACGCGCCTTGGGTGCATGTGAACGTTTGTCGGCCGACCGCGAGCTGTCCGGACCGATCAGGTCGTCGAAGAGGGCCCGCGCCTCGACCATCGCCGTCCGCAGCTCTTCCGTGCCGCTCCGGCTCTCCTCGGCGTCGCCGGGGCGGGCGTGCGCCGCTCCGTGGACGCGTCGCAGGCCGTGCACCCGGGAGCCGTGGTGGACGGAGATCGCGGCGAGCTGCTCCTCGTGGTCGCCGCCGTCCGGGAAGCCGCGGTCGTGCGCGAGTTCGGCCAGCACCCGGTCGGCCTCGGTGACCGCCTCCGCGGGCGACTCCACGAACCGCTCCTGGGCCTCGGCCCAGCGCGTCAGGTACCGCGCACGGGCGGCGGGGTCGAGCGGGCGGAGCTCCAGCGAACCGTGCCGCCGCACCCGCTCGGCCAGCTCCTGCTCGGCGGCCTTGGTGTCGCCGTCGTGACGCGCCACGGCCCGGTCGTACTCGGGACCGAAGCGGCGCCGGAGACCGCGTCCGCCGCGGGGCGCGGTGCGTGCGGCGAAGAACCCGGCCGCGACGACGACCACGATCCCCACCACGATCAGAGCGATGATCACGCCTGTGGACATGGGTGCTCAGGACCTTCCCGGTAGCCGTGCAGTGACGTTGTGCACCATCGAGTAGCCGCTGAACTCCGGAGCAAACAGTCCGAGTTGAGCCACCTGGCGAAATCGGTTTGCGCGGCCGCCGCACACTGCCCCCACAATGCGCCATGCGCCCCTCCTGGACCGTCTCCCCCGAGCCGTACGACTCCCCGGTCGCCGCCGCCCTGTGGCGGGCGTACTACACGGAGGTCAGCGACCGCTGGTATCTGCTGCACGAGGGGCGCGCCACGGACCCGGCGGAGCTGGAGCGCGGGATCGCCGCGGGGGCGGGCGAGCGGCTGGCGCCGCCGGACGGGCTGCTGCTGGTCGGCCGGTACGACGCGGAGCCGGCCGGGACCGCCGGGGTGCGGCTGGTCGACCCGGGCACGGCCGAGCTGACCCGCGTCTTCGTGCGCGAGGAACTGCGCGGCAAGGGCGGGGCGCCGCTGCTGGTGGCGGCGGCCGAGGACACGGCCCGGGAGCTGGGCGCCGGGCTGATCCGCCTCGATACCCGCGCCGACCTGGTCGAGGCCCGCGCCCTGTACGCGCGACTCGGCTACGAGGAGACCGGTCCGCACAACGACGACATCTACGCCGAGCACTGGTTCAGCAAGCGGCTCGGGCGCCCGTAGGTCCGGTCGAGCCGGTCCGGCCCTGTTCGGTCCGGTCCGGTCGGGCGGTCAGGCCGCGAGGCCCGGCCGCCCGGTGCCGTCGTGCGGCCGCTCCGCGTCCGATCCGCACATCTCCGCGTTCAGCTCGGACACCAGCTGGAAGAGGTCCGTGGGGCGGTCGGGGCCCCACCAGTCGCCGAGCAGTTCCGCGAGCGAGTCCTCCCGGGCCTTGGCGAGGCGGGCCGCGACCGCCCGGCCCTCGTCGGTGAGGACGAGGTCGAGCCCCTCGCGGACGGCGAGATGCCGCTCCTCGACCTGCCGGGCCGCCTCGATGATGACCGGCAGCGGCACGGCGCTGCGCTCGGCGAGGACGGCGGGTTCGGCCCACCCGTACCGCTTGATGCGCAGGACGAGCCAGCTGGCCGCCGGGAGCAGGTCGTAGCCCGCCCGCGCGGTGATCTTCTCGTAGATCTCGCGCCGCCCCTCGCGCGTCCCGAGCGTCGACAGGGCCCGCGCCACCTCGTCGTACGAGGAGCGCTCCACGGGGTTGGAGGCGAGCGTCTGGGTCGGGTCGGGCGCGGTGACGGAGCCGCGCAGCTTGTCCTCGCGCAGGAACCAGGACAGGACGAAGGCGATCAGGGCGACCGGGACCGCGTAGAGGAACACGTCCGTGATGGAGGTGGCGTACGCGTGCAGCACCGGCTCGCGCAGCGCGGGCGGGAGGTCGCCGATGCCGCGCGGGTCGGCCTTGAGCGAGTCCGGGCCGACGCCGGGCGGCACCTGCTGTCCGGCCAGCGCCGAACTCAGCTTCGTGGACAGCCGGTTGGCGAAGATCGTGCCGAAGATCGCGACGCCGAAGGAGGCGCCGATGGAGCGGAAGAAGGTGGCACCCGAGGTGGCGACGCCCAGGTCCTCGTACGGCACGGCGTTCTGCACGATGAGCACGAGCACCTGCATGACGAGGCCGAGTCCGAGGCCGAAGACGAAGAAGTAGGCGCTCATCTCGCCGGTGGAGCTGTTCTCGTCGAGGTTGTGCAGCAGGAGCAGGCCGAGCGTGGTGACGGCGGTGCCCGCGACGGGGAAGACCTTCCAGCGGCCGGTGCGGCTGACGATCTGCCCGGAGACGGTGGACGAGAGCAGCAGGCCGATCACCATCGGCAGCATGTGCACGCCGGACATGGTCGGCGACACTCCCTGCACGACCTGCAGGAACGTCGGCAGGTAGGTCATCGCGCCGAACATCGCGAAGCCGACGACGAAGCTGATCACGGCGGAGAGGGTGAAGGTCCGCACCCGGAACAGTTTCATCGGCAGCACCGGCTCGGCCGCCCGGAACTCCACGAACACGAACACCACGGCGAGCGCCACGCCCAGCACGGCGAGCCCGATGATCTGCGGCGAGCCCCAGCCCCAGGTCGTGCCGCCGAGCGAGGCGACGAGGACGAGGCAGGTGGCGACGGACGCGATGAGGAAGGTGCCGAGGTAGTCGATGCGGTGCTTCTTCGCGCGGACCGGGATGTGCAGCGCGGCGGCGATGACGAGGAGCGCGACGACACCGATCGGCAGGTTGATGTAGAAGACCCAGCGCCAGCTCAGGTGCTCGGTGAACAGCCCGCCGAGCAGCGGCCCGAGCACGCTCGTCGCGCCGAAGACGGCGCCGAACAGCCCCTGGTACTTGCCGCGTTCGCGCGGCGAGACGATGTCGCCGACGATCGCCATGGACAGCACCATCAGCCCGCCGCCGCCGAGTCCCTGCAGGGCGCGGAAGCCGATGAGCTGCGGCATGTTCTGCGCGAGTCCGCACAGCGCCGAGCCGACCAGGAAGATCGCGATCGCGAGCTGGAAGAGCTTCTTGCGCCCGTACTGGTCGCCGAGCTTGCCCCACAGCGGGGTCGCGGCCGTCGCGGCGAGCATGTACGCGGTGACGACCCAGGACAGGTGCTCCAGGCCGCCCAGGTCGCTGACGATGGTCGGGAGCGCCGTGGACACGATGGTCTGGTCGAGCGCGGCGAGCAGCATGCCGAGCAGCAGCGCTCCGATGGAGACGAGGACGCCGCCGCTCTTGGCCGCGTCGTCGGGCAGGGCCCGGTGCGCACGACCGCCGCCACCGGCTCCTGTCGTGCCGATGTCCTGGCTGCTCATGGCCACCTCCAGAGGCACCCCGGGCCGGTGCGGCGGGGGCTTGGTACCTCCCATCCTGGTAGGTGTGACCGGGTTTGGCCTGTTGAGTCCTGCCGGAGCGGCTCTTTTGCCCGGGACCGGCGCTGCGGAGGGGCCCCTGGGGTCTGCATAATGCGCTGCAGTTCTCGGGGAGGGGGACCAGAAGTGAGCGATGCGCTGCGTACGTGTCCGGAGTGCGGGGCCGAGAAGGGGGCGGACGGGGCCCTGTCGTGCTCCTGCGAGGCGGAGGGCTTCAGTCCGCTCCGTGTCCGTCCCTATGTGACGCTCCCGGAACCGTCCCACCCGGCGCCGCCGCGCGCGCCCGACCCGTACGCGCATCCCCCGCTGCCGCCCGAGCAGCCGGCGGCCGGGGACGACGACCACGGGCACGGCGAGCCCGTCGACGAGCCGCGCCGCGCCCCGCTGCTGCTCATGGCCGCGGTCGCGGGCGTCCTGAGCGTGGCCGCGCTGGTGACGGTGCTGATCTCGTCGGGCGACGGCGACACGGGTGCCTCCGCACAGGAGGGGCGTGGACCGGTGGCGGTCGCCTCGTCGAGCCGCCCGGATCCGATCCCGACGCCGAGCGCGTCCGCCTCCACGCACCGTGCGACACCGAGCACCTCGGCGCCCGCGGCTCCCTCGGTATCCGCGCCGGCCTCCCCCACGCCGACCCCGAGCCGCACGCCGAGCGCGACGCCCTCGACGCGGCCCCCGAGCCCGTCCTCGACGCCGTCGAGCAAGCCGCCCGCCCCGGCCGTCGGATCGGTGCTGCGCCGCGGCGACCGCGGCCCGGAAGTGACCGAACTCCAGTCACGTCTCGCGCAGTTGCACCTCTACACCAGGGAGCCGAGCGGCCGCTTCGACGAGCGGACCGAGTACGGCCTCGCCACCTACCAGTACGCACGCGGCATCCAGGGCGACACCCCGGGCACGTACGGCCCGGCGACCCGCCGCGCCCTGGAGGCGGAGACCCACTAGGTCGTGTCCGCAAAGTCGTTGGCTCGTTGGTCTGTTCATGGTGCGTCGTCATGAACTGACCGATGAATCCTGGGCGGTGATCGAGCCGTTACTGGCTCCGCCCCGGATGGGCCGTCCGGTGCGGGACCGACGTCAGGTCGTCAACGGAATCCTGTGGAAGCTGTCGACCGGGGCGGCCTGGCGGGACCTGCCGGAACGCTATGGCCCGTGGAAGACGGTCTACGAACGCTTCCGCCGCTGGTCGGCCGATGGAACCTGGGACCGCCTGCTGGCCCACGTCCAGCAGCATTCCGACGCCGTGGGCGCTGTCGACTGGTCGATCGTGTGTGTCGACTCCACGACGGTGCGAGCCCATCAGCATGCGGCCGGGGCACGAAAAGGGGGCTCTGGCCGGGCGAGGCGATCGGCCGCTCCCGCGGCGGACTGACCACGAAGATCCACCTTGCCTGCGACGGACTCGGCCGGCCCCTGGCCTTCACCCTGACCGCTGGGAACGTCAACGACTGCACCCAGTTCGAGGCGGTGATGGCCCGCATCCGGGTCGCCCGATGCGGTCCGGGCCGCCCACGCACCAGACCGGAGCGGGTGGCCGCAGACAAGGGTTACTCGTCCGTCAAGATCCGCGCCTACCTGCGCGGACGCGGCATCAAAGCAGCGATCCCGGAACGAATCGACCAGATCAACGGCCGCATCCGCAGAGGCCAGAGCCGATGCAGACTCAACCGGGCCGCCTACCGGCGCCGCAACCTCGTCGAACGCTGCTTCAACAAGCTCAAGCACCACAAGGCCCTGGCCACCCGCTACGACAAACGAGCCCGCCACTACCAAGCCATGGTCACCCTCGCCTGCCTACAACTCTGGCTCCCATGACTTTGCGGACACGACCTAGGTGTATTGACTCGCAGCGTTGTTGACGCGGCTGATGGGTGGGTGGCCGCCGAGTGCGGTGTGGCAGCGGTGGTGGTTGTAGGTGTGCAGGAAGTCTGCCAGGGCTGCTGTTCGTTCGTCGTTTGAGGTGTAGGGCCGCAGATAGGCCCATTCGTCGAGCAGGGTCCGGTTGAAGCGTTCGACCTTGCCGTTGGTCTGCGGCCGGTAGGCGCGGGTGAGTTTGCCGGCCGCCCCCAGGTCGGCCAGAGCCTCGCGCCAGGCGAAGCTTTTGCGGTAGGGCCAGGCGTTGTCGGTCAGGACCCGTTCGACGTGGTCGATGCCGTGTGCGGTGAAGAAGGCTGCCGCCCGCCGGAGGAAGGCTGCGCAGGTGGCGGCTTTCTCGTCGGGGTGGATCTCGCTGTAGGCGAGGCGGGTGTGGTCGTCGACGGCGGAGTGGATGTAGTCGAAGCCCATGTTGTTGCGGGTGACGCGGCCGGCCTGACGGCCCAGGACCTTGTGGCCGCCGCCGTCGGGGATCCGGCCGAGCTTCTTGACATCGACGTGGATCAGTTCGCCGGGCCGGTCTCGTTCGTAGCGGCGGATGACCTGCCCGGTGGGCCGGTCCAGGAAGGCCAGGCGGTTCAGCCCGTGGCGGGCCAGAATCCGGTGTGTGGTCGAGGCGGGCAGGCCCAGGATCGGGCCGATGCGGGCGGGTCCGAGCTTGCGGTCCTGGCGCAGCCGACACACCAGTTCCTCGGTCGTCGCCGCAGTGCGGTGCGGTGTGGTGAGGGGACGGCTGGAACGGTCATGCAGTCCTTGCTCGCCCTCGGTCCGCCAGCGGCGAACCCACTTGTGGGCCGTGACGCGCGAGATGCCCATCTCGGCCGCGACGTGCGCGACCGGACGGCCTGCGCGGACACGCTCGATGAGAAGCCGCCTGCCGAGAACGGTCAGCCGGGCATTACGGTGGGACACGAAGACCTCCGTGCGGTGCAGTCCTAGACAGCTCCACCACACCGGAGGTCTTCGCCATGATCAAGCCCAGTCGGTGTTAACAACGCTCGTGATCAATACACCTAGGGCCTGTCCGGCGGGTGAGGTCGCGTCCGGGTGGCCCGGGTCAGCCGATGTGCAGCAGGATCTCTCCGCCGGGCGCGGCCTCGACCCGTACGGCCGTCAGATCCGGCACGTGGACGGTGGGCCCGTGCTCGCCCGCGCGCGGCCCGACCCCGACCACCCGCATCCCGGCGGAGCGCCCGGCCGCGATCCCGGCCCCGGAGTCCTCGAACACGACGCAGTCGGCCGGGTCGATGCCCAGCTCGGCGGCGCCCTTCAGGAATCCCTCGGGGTCCGGCTTGCTGGCCCCCACGTTCTCGGCCGTCACCCGGACCGCCGGGTAGGGCAGGCCGGCCGCGGCCATCCGCCCGGTGGACAGCGCCACGTCGGCCGACGTGACCAGGGCGTGCGGCAGCCCCGCGGAGAGCAGGGCGTCCAGGAAGTCCGCCGCACCGGGCACGGGCACGACCCCGTCCATGTCGGCGGTCTCCGCGGCGAGCATGCGGGCGTTGTCCGCGTAGTTCTCCTCCATGGAGCGCCCGGGCAGCAGCTCGGCCATCGTGGCGTGCCCCTGCCGCCCGTGCGCCACGTGCATGACCTGGTCGCCGTCGAGCCCCTGCGCGGCGGCCCAGCGCCGCCAGATCCGCTCGACGACGGCGTCGGAGTTGACGAGCGTGCCGTCCATGTCGAGCAGGAGGGCGCGCGCGGAGAGGACGGTGGGCGTGGCCGGCATCGGCGGGCTCCAGACACGGAGACGAGAAAAGACGAGAACAGACGAGAAAAGGGACAAGGCGGCCCCGCCCGCCGGTCAGGGTACGCGGACGGGAACCACTTTGTTCCCCCACGATACAAAACGAGCACCACTGATCGCCAGCCGACCCCGTTCAAGCCCCTCCGGCGATTGAGGAGCGGGGTCGGGGGCGGAGCCTCGAATTCAAGCCCCTCCGGCGATTGAGGAGCGGGGCCCGGGGCGGAGCCCCGAGACCAGGCACCCAGCCCCCTGACCAGCCACGCCCCAGTCCACCACCCTCCCCCGGAACGCACCACCCGCCCCACCCAATCCCCCGCACAACCAACGGAGTTACCCGCACGACTCTTGCCCCGCGCACTAACTTGACGCGACCCTGTCACCCAACGCACACCTGCCCGAAACCCCCCACCCCCACCATGACCGGACGGCACCCCACCGTCCAACATCCCCCCACATCAAGGGAGTTCACATGCCCCGCACCCCTGGCACAGCCCCTCGCACGCCCCGTTTCTACGCGCGTCGACCCCTCACCGTCACGGCCGCCGCCGCAACGGCAACCCTCACCGCCGCCCTCACCCTCCTCACCGGCCCGACGGCGAGCGCCGCCCCGCCCACCCCGGTCACCGCCGCCACCGCCCGCACCTACCTCTCCGAACTGACCGTCAAGACCGAGGGCTCCTCCGACGGTTACAGCCGCGACAAGTTCCCGCACTGGATCACCCAGTCCGGCTCCTGCGACACCCGCGAGACCGTCCTCAAGCGTGACGGCACGAACGTGCAGACCGGCTCCGACTGCTCCGCCTCGTCCGGCAGTTGGTACTCCGCGTACGACGGCGCCACCTGGACCGCCTCCGGCGACGTCGACATCGACCACGTCGTCCCGCTCTCCGAGGCGTGGAAGTCGGGCGCCAGTTCCTGGACGACGGCCCAGCGCCAGGCCCTCGCCAACGACCTCACCCGGCCTCAGCTGATCGCGGTCACCGACAACGTCAACCAGTCCAAGGGCGACAAGGACCCGGCCGAGTGGATGCCGCCGCGCACCGCGTACGCCTGCACCTACCTGCGGATGTACGTCCAGGTGAAGCACTACTACGACCTCAGCGTCGACTCGGCGGAGAAGTCGGCGATCCAGTCGAAGCTCAGCGGCTGCTGAGCAAGGGCCGACCTACCCGGACAAACCGTGCGGCGGGCGAAATCCGGCCCGCAGGAACCACCCCACCCTCCTCCGGCGTTCCGTACCGTACGGACCGACTGCGGACCGACGGTCCGGAGCGCCGGAGAGCGGAGGAGATCACGTGGCGAGGCTGCGCCTGGGACCACTGCTGAGGTATGTGGACGAGGAGGCGGCGACGGTCTGGGTCGAGGCGAGCCGGCCCTGCGTCGCCGAAGTGCGCTGCGCGGACGGCGCGTCCGGCAGCGCGCACACCTTCCAGATCGACGGCCACCACTACGCGCTGGTCCCGGTCACCGGCCTCACCCCGGGCACCGAGACGGCGTACGAGGTCACCCTGGACGGCGGCACGGTCTGGCCCGAGCCGGACTCCCGCTTCCCGGACAGCACCATCCGTACCCCGGCGTACACGGAGACCGCGCCCGTCCGCGTCACCTTCGGCTCCTGCCGCTGGGCCGCCCCGCCCGCCGACGAGCACGACCCGGTGGGCCCGGACGCCCTCGACACGCTCGCCGCCCGGCTCGCCGCCGACCCGGCGGCCGAGCGGCCCGACGTCCTCGTCCTGCTGGGCGACCAGGTGTACGCGGACGAGACGTCACCGGCGACGCAAGCGTGGCTGGCCCGCCGCCGCGACCTGACGGACGACCCCGGCACCCAGGTCGCGGACTATCAGGAGTACACGCACCTCTACTACGAGTCCTGGCTCGACCCGGAGATCCGCTGGCTGCTCTCCACGGTCCCCAGCTGCATGATCTTCGACGACCACGACGTCATAGACGACTGGAACACGAGTGCCGCCTGGCTCCGCGACATGCGCGCGGTCCCCTGGTGGCGCGAGCGCATCCTGAGCGGCCTCATGTCGTACTGGGTGCACCAGCACATAGGGAACCTGACGCCGGCCGAGCTCGACGCCGATCCCGTGTACGCGGCGGTGCGCGCGACCCCCGACGGCACCGACGCCCTGCGCGAGTTCGCCGCCCGGGCCGACGCCGACCCGGGCGTCGTGCGCTGGAGCTACCGCCGGGACTTCGGCCGCGTACGCCTGCTGATGGTCGACACCCGCGCCGCCCGCGTCCTCGACGAGCAGAACAGGGCGATGCTCGACCCGGAGGAGGAGCGGTGGGTCCGGGCCCAGGCCCTCGACGGGCAGGACACCGCCCCCGGCGCCTACGACCACCTCGTCATCGGTTCGTCGCTGCCGTGGCTGCTCCCCCACCTCATCCACGAGCTGGAGGGGTGGAACGCGGCACTGTGCCGGGGCGAGCGCGGGGCCCGCTGGGCACGGTTCGGCGAGAAGCTGCGCAGACGGGCCGACCTGGAGCACTGGGCGGCGTTCCCGGCGTCGTTCGACGCGCTCACGGACCTGGTCGCCGAGGCCGGGGCGGGACCCGCGGCGCCCGCGACGGTCTCGGTCCTCGGCGGCGACGTGCACCACGCCTACGTCGCCGAACCGTCCTGGCCGGCGGGCACCCCTGCGCCCACCGCCCGTGTCCTGCAACTGACCTGCTCCCCCGTGCACAACTCCATCCCGGCGTCGATGCGCGTCGGCTTCCGCTTCGGCTGGAGCCGCACCGGGCGGGCCATCGGGCGCGGCTTCGCCCGGCACGCCCGCGCCGCGGCACCCCGTATCAACTGGCGCAAATCGGGCGGTCCCTGGTTCGGGAACCATCTGATGACGCTGACGCTGCGCGGGCGTTCGGCGGACCTCGCCCTCGACCAGGCGGACGCGGAGCGCGGCCTGGTCCGGGCGGACCACCGCACCATCACCTGACCCGTCACCCGACCCACGAACACCAGGGGTGATCCATTTCACACCTGGACTCCCGCTCTCCACTCCTGAGGGCCAACCGGCATGATGAGGCGGACCATCCGCTTCCAGCAGCCCCACATGCCCCGGGAGTCCCGTTTTGCCCGCCCCTCACTCCGAGTTCAGCCTGGCGATCATCGGCGCGGGCCCGCGCGGCACGAGCGTTCTGGAGCGGCTGACCGCCTCGGCGGACGACCTGCTCCCGGCGGGCGCCCGCCTCACCGTCCACGTCATCGACCCGTACCCGCCGGGCGCGGGCGCCGTCTGGCGCACGGACCAGGCACCCGAGCTCCTGATGAACACGGTCGCCTCGCAAGTGACCCTCTACACGGACGAGTCGGTGGACTGCTCGGGCCCGATCCGGCCGGGCCCGAGCCTGTACGAGTGGGCCGCGCGGCACGACACCGCCCTCGGCCCCGACGACTATCCGAGCCGCGCCCAGTACGGCCGCTATCTGCGCCGGGTCTTCTCCGCGGCCGTCGCCGCGGCCCCGCCCCGCGTCGAGGTCGTCACGCACGCCACCCGCGCCGTCCGGCTCGACGACGGCCCCGACGGCCGCCAGACCCTCGCCCTCGCCGACGGCCGCACACTCGCCGGGCTGCACGCGGTCGTCCTCACCCAGGGCCATCTGCCGTCCGCGGGCACCCCGGCCGAGCGCCACGTCACCGAGGAGGCACGACGGCACGGCCTGCGCCACGTCCCGCCGGCGAACCCGGCGGACCTCGACCTGAGTTCCGTACAACCAGGCGAATCGGTCCTGCTGCGCGGCCTCGGCCTCAACTTCTTCGACCACATGGCCCTGCTGACCGAGGGCCGCGGCGGACGGTACGCGGCCGCTCCCGGTGGCGGCCTGCGCTATCTCCCCTCGGGCGACGAGCCGCGCCTGTACGCCGGTTCGCGCCGCGGCATCCCGTACCAGGCGCGCGGCGACAACGCCAAGGGCCCCTACGGACGCCACCGGCCGGCCGTCCTCACCCCCGAGTCGATAGCCCGCTTCCGCAAAAGAGCCGACTCGGGCGACGCCCCCGACTTCCTCGCCGAGATATGGCCCCTGGTCGCGAAGGAGGTGGAGACGGTCTACTACGAGACCCTGCTGCGGCCCGCCGGCTACGCCTGCGCCTTCCGCGACCGCTTCCTCGCCGCCGCGCACCGCTCCCCCCAAGAGGCCGACGTCCTGGAGGAGTTCGGGATCCGCGGCGAGCTGCTCTGGTCCTGGGACCGGGTCGCACGGCCCCATTCCGGCCACCGCTATACCAATCCCGCCGCATGGCACGCCTGGCTCCTCGCCCATCTGCGCGAGGACGCGGACCACGCCGCGCTCGGCAATGTCGACGGACCCGTGAAGGCCGCCCTCGACGTGCTGCGCGACCTGCGCAACGAACTGCGCCTGATCGTCGACCACGGCGGCCTGTCCGGCGCCTCGCGCCGCGACCACCTCGACCGCTGGTACACACCACTGAACGCGTTCCTCTCCATCGGCCCGCCCCGGCGCCGCATCGAGGAGATGGCCGCGCTCGTCGAGGCCGGCGTGCTGACCGTCGTCGGCCCGCGCCTCGAAGTCGCCGTCGAGGACGGCCGGTTCGTCGCGCACTCGCCCGATGTGCCGGGCTCGACCGTGACGGCCACCACACTCGTCGAGGCCCGGCTGCCCGAACCGGACGTGCGCAGGACCGCCGACGAGCTGCTCGCCCGGCTCCTGAAGACCGGCCAGGCCAGGCCGCACGCGATCGACGGATACGAAACCGGAGGCCTGGACGTAACACCGCGCCCCTACCGTCTGATTACGCGTCAAGGACGCGCGCACGCACGCCGGTTCGCGTTCGGAGTACCCACCGAGGGGGTGCACTGGGTGACCGCCGCCGGGGCCCGCCCGGGGGTCGACTCGGTGACCCTCTCGGACGCGGACGCGGTGGCGCGCGCCGCCCTGCGCACCGCCGCGGGACCGGATGCGGAAGCCGAAACGGAAGCCGACCATGGCCGGATGTTGAACTTGCAAGCATTGGTTAGGTTCTCCTAACCTGTGGATCTCCCAAGCCGGTGGCAACGGCGGCAGCGTCGGCGCCGACTCCATCGGTGAACTCGGTTACGTCCCCCACCGACCGAAGGAGTCCCCACCATGACTGGACGTCTCAACAGCGCCCAGCCGTACGCTCTCGGCCTGTTTCGCATAGTCGTCGGCCTGCTCTTCGCCTGCCACGGCGCCGCCTCGCTCTTCGGCGTCCTCGGCGGCATGGGCGGCGGCACCGTCGAGGCCGGCACCTGGCCCGGCTGGTACGCGGCCGTCATCCAGCTCGTCGGCGGCGGCCTGGTCCTGCTCGGCCTCGGCACCCGCGTCGCCGCCCTGGTCTCGTCCGGGTCGATGGCCTACGCGTACTTCAAGGTCCACCAGCCCGAGACCCTGTGGCCGATCCAGAACGGCGGCGAGCCCTCCGCGATGTTCTGCTGGGCCATGCTGCTGCTCGTCTTCACCGGCTCCGGCGCGTTCGGCCTGGACCGGCTGTTCGCCGGGCGCGGCGAGCGGGCCGACGCGACGGAGCGCGAGCGCGCGACCGTCGCGGCCTGATCCCCGTACGCGCATGAAGGCGCCCGCCCCCTCGCAGGGGGCGGGCGCCTTCGCGTACCGGGGTCCTACTTGCCGTGGTGCGACGAGGACGCGAACGGCACCGTGAAGCACGCCACCCGCCTCCCCGCCCCACCGGGCACGTCATGGATGACGACCGAGTTCGCCTCGCCGGGGCGCAGCCCCCACTTCTTGCGGACCTCCGCCGCCCCCTTGCCCTTCGCGTCGGTGGTGAAGTCGAGCCAGACCTCGTTGTCCGCATTCATCTGATCCGGATCCACGACGTGCTGGTAGTGCCCGCCCGCGGCGGCCGGGTCGGCGCCGCAGGGCTTCTGGTGCACGTGCGCGCCAAAGGCGTGCTTCGGGGCCAGGCCGTCGACGTCCAGGCTCACGGTCATGCCCGCCCCGTGGCCGTGCTGCTCGACCCTGACCCACGACGCCGCGGGCACCAGCTTCATGTCGTACGTGAGCGCGTGCGAGGGCACGTGTGCCGAGGGCGGGGCGAACTGCGCCTCGGCCCGTACCCAGTAGCAGTCCGTGCCGCCACCGGCCCCACCACCGCCCGCCGCGAGCACGGCCGCCGCGAGCACGCCGGTCACCATTCCTGCCACCATCGCCGTTCCTCTCGTCGGAACACGTAGGTACACGTACCTACACGCTCGCCGGAATCGAGGGCGCCGCGCCGCGCAGAACGCGCCACGCGGGTGAACGTGAGATGGGGAACATGTGTACCCGTTGCGTCACTCCAGCAACGCACAAGGCGTACGCTGTACAGCTGTCATGAAACCGCTCCTGCCTGGATGGAACGGTCGGGGGAACGTCCGTACGAGAGTGGGCTGACGGTGCTGGAGAGCGTGGGGTCACTGACCGGGAGCCCGTGGATCTACGCGATCGTGGCGCTCTCCGTGCTCTTCGACGTCTTCGTGCCGGTGCTGCCCAGCGGCGTCCTCGTGATCACCGCCGCCACCGCCGCCGCGGCCGGCTCCGGCGCCGCCACGGGCCAGGTCCCGCACGGCGTACCGGACCTGCTCGCCCTCACGCTCAGCGCCGCGACGGCCTCGGTCCTCGGCGACCTGGTCGCGTACCGCCTCGCCTGGCGGGGCGGCGCGCGCCTGGACCGGGCCATCGCCCGTTCGCGCCGGCTGACCACGGCACAGGAGCGCCTCGGCGGGGCGCTCGCCCGGTCCAGCGGCGGACTGCTCGTGATCATCGCCCGGTTCGCGCCCGCGGGCCGCTCGGTCGTCTCCTTCGCGGCCGGCTCGGCGCACCGCCGGGTCCGCGAGTTCCTGCCCTGGTCGGCGCTGGCGGGCGTGGCCTGGGCCGCGTACAGCGTGGCGCTCGGCTATTTCGGCGCGCAGTGGCTCGGCGCGAGCTGGCTGTCCACCGTGGTCTCGCTGCTGGCGCTGGTCGGCGCGGGCGTGGTGGCGGCGTACGTGATGCGCCGACCGGCCCCCGAGGCCCAGGAGGCCTGAGCCTCAGGACGCCCTGGGGCGGGCGGCCCCACGCACCTCGAGTCCGTCGAGCAGCGCGGCGGTGGCCCGGGCGATCTCGTCGACAGCCCGGTCGAACACCTCCTGGTTGTGCGCGGCCGGCGCCCGGAACCCGGACACCTTCCGTACGTACTGCAGGGCCGCGGCCCTGATCTCCTCCTCGGTGGCCTCTTCCGGGAGGACGGGCGGGCGAAGGGTCTTGATGCTTCTGCACATGCCTCCAGTCTGCCGCCGCACCCCCGTCCTTCGACCACACGTTCGCGTGAACTCCCCCAAGTCGCTCGCACCGTGAATTCGAACAGACGTACCATTGCCGGGTGGCAGCGACCGATGATTCCGACTTCGATTTCCCGAGCGACCTCCGCGCAGGTCAGGAGGAGCTGCACCAGATCCGGGCCGAGCTCCTGGACCTTCTCAAGCGGCTCCCCTGGTCGGTGGCGCCCCTCGACGCGATCAGCGACACCCAGGGCTGGCGCAAGCTGGAGCGCCCGGCCTCCCCGGGCTGGACCGACGACGAGCAGGCCGAGGTCGAGAAGCTCCGCCGGCGCGAGCTGGAGCTGGCCGTGTTCGTGACGTGCCATCGCTACTGGTCCGAGCTCTCGGGCCCCGACTCCGTGCGGGCCCGGGCCCGCCTCCAGCACGTCCACGACGCCGATCCCGCGGAGCCGGGGGACGACGAAGACCCCCAGGCATGATCGTCATCAGCACGATCGCCTGAGGGCCTCGGTTCACATCGGTGGGCGCGGACGGTTTCGAACCGCCGACATCCTGCTTGTAAGGCAGGTCTTCCATCTGGCCAGGGTTTTCGAGATCCTCCGAGACTCTCCGAGCGGATCCTACGGCCCCTAAGACTGGTCGAGTTGAGATCTTCCGAGAGTCTCCGAGGAACCCCGAGGGGGTCTTGTGGACTCTTCGTGGATTCCGGCCCCGATTCGTCACTCAACGGCCCGGAGTCCACGTTCCTCGCCTCCCTCCCCGGTCAGCGCCTTACGGACCCGCTCCTGCGCACCCTCGCCCTCATGGGTGTAGATCCATGTAACTTTCCCGCCGCGCTTCTGGCCGAGGAAGGCTTGGGTGTCGACTTCCTTGACGCCCGCATGGTGCAGCCTGCTCGCCACATCGTGCCGGTACTCGTACAGGCGCGGCCACCACTCCGTGCGGCCTGTCTCCGGGTCCTTGACCTTCCGGGCCACGCCAGCCTGATCGATGGCCTTCTTCCAGGGGCGTTGCAGGTTGTTCATGTTCAGCGCCGCCCCCTTCGGGCCGCGGAACACCAGCTCGTCGGCGCACAGGTCGTAGCCGTCACCGATCGCTGAACGGGTGCGCTTCGGCTGCCACTTGGCGACCATCCATCGGACAGCCTCCATCGCCGTGGGCGTCAGCGGCACCGTCCGGAACCCGGCCTCGGTCTTGGGCGCCTCCTGCCTGCACAGGCGCCCGCGGTCGAGCACGAGGATCTCCCGCACTTGGACCGTCATCGCCTCTTCGTCCACGCAGTGCAGCCGCAGGCCCGCGTACTCCCCGGGCCGCATGCCCGTCTCGTACGCGAAGTCCCTGAGGATCCGTTGGTAGTACTCGGGCAGTGCCGCGTGGATGAGTGCGTACTGCTCGGCCGTGGGCGGTTTCAGGTCGTCAGGGTGCTTGGCCGGTTTCGGCGCGGTGACTTCCAGGTGCGCCGCAGGGTTGTCCTTGATCCGCTCGCCGTCCTTGATGGCGGCATCGAGGAGCGAGATCAGCAGCCGGCGCACCTGGCACTGCGTCCGGTACCCCTTCACCTCGCGGGTGAGCCACGCCTGGAGAGTCATGTAGTCCAAGTCGATCAGCTTGTACTTGGCCCACTTCGGCGCGAGGTGCGCGGTCCAGATGCTCTCTTTCCGGTTCCGCGTCTTGACCTTGCCCTTCTTGCTCTGGACTTCCCAGTACTGCTCCCACCAGGCGCCGACGAGGATCTTGCCGCGCTCCGGGTCCCGGTAGGCACGTTGCCGGACGGCAGTGCGCGTCTCGTCGAGGAACGCCTCAGCGGCTTTCTTGCCGCCGTCCGGGATCGTGAAGTTGCGCGCCTTCTGCTTGCCGGTGGGGTCGCGGTACCGGGCCTGCCACGAGCCGACGCAGTCACGGCGTGGGCGGCGCTCGCCGTGCTCGGCCGGCGGGTACGCCTCCAGGCACAGGGGGCACCCGCATGCCTTCGAGCGGATCTGTCGTGGGTTGTTCGCTGGCCTACGCGGCATGCCGTCCCTCCTGTCCGCAGCGGCCTCGCCCTGCGCCGTAGCTCCGCATTTGAAGATCGGCAGGGAATGCCGCACTTTCTGGATGGCCCAACGCGGCAATGGGCCTAGCCATGCTTGATCACCTTTTCGCTCCCTCGCTGCTTCGGGATGTACGAGAGGAGCCGGATCGGCTCCCCGCACCAGCAGCGTGCACCGAACTCTCCTTGCGGGATGGCAAGTTCAGCGAGGACGGCACGAACGGCACGAACAGCGAACGCAGATGCGGCCAGCTCGGCCGGGATTGAGATCAGTTGGCGCTCGGCGTCCCACGGGTCGAGTGAGGCGAGCGGCACGTACTGAGCCCGAATGCACATGATGATCCCCCTGAGGCGCAGGCTGTCCATTGGTAGCCGTGGGGGAGGTCATCGGCCGTGCGTCCGAAACTACATCCCTATGGAGCAATATGCGACCACTCTGCGCCATTCTTGTGGGTGCGCCCTCACGCTGAGTGAAGGGATCCGTTTAGCGGAGACTTGCGCGGCCACGAAAGGGTTGTACGGAAGATCTTGACGCCCCGTCAGGAGCGGCTACAGGTTGCTGTCCCGCAGCGCCTTCGCCTGGATCTCCATCATCGCCTGCTGCTCTTCGGTGAGACCCTCGAAGAGTTTGAGGAGGCGCTCGGCGCGCTCGGGCGAGACGGGGCCGGGTGCCTTGCGGCCGGCCGCGTCGGTGAGCCTCTTCACCGAGTAGCTCGGGAACTCTGTCGACAGCTTCTGGATCGCGTCGTTGCGCGGCACGCGGGTGCGGTGCAACCAGGTGGCGACCGTGGAATGGTGCACGCCGATGCGTCGCGCGAGCTCGCTCCCGTTGACGTTGTAGTCGTCCATCAGGTCGGCGAGTACCTGCGCGAAGTCGGGGCCGGGTGTCTCCTCGTTCGTCACGCG
Organism: Streptomyces sp. YJ-C3; assembly: GCF_053891275.1. NCBI lineage: Bacteria > Bacillati > Actinomycetota > Actinomycetes > Kitasatosporales > Streptomycetaceae > Streptomyces > Streptomyces sp. YJ-C3. The sequence goes on from NZ_CM132685.1 coordinate 7,231,121, forward strand.
CCAAGATTGCCCCGTGGCTTCTACTTTTCGCAACCGAAAGTAGAAGCGTGGCGCGTTACTGACCGGCGCTTGACCTCCCCGTCGCACGCCGTAGATACGTGAGTATGCCACCAGAATAGAACACCCGTTCGCTCGACGCGCAGACCCCGGGGTTTCTCGGCGAATCTCGGAGGATCCCGTTGACAGTGCTTCGACTTCGACTGTAGAAATGTCGCATCACGCCGACACCGGAGTGAGCAACACCACCACCAGGCACGAGGTCCACATGCCAAAACTCAGCCGCAAGAGCGAAGGCAAGCCACTCCGTGACGCCATGAAGCGAGCAGGGCTCTCCGGCCCCGAACTCGCCGAGGCGACGAAGGGGGTGGACCCGACCGGCAAGGGCATCAGCCCGGCCACCGTCGGACGCCTGACCTCACGCGGCAAGACCGCTCGCGACAACTGCGAGTTGTCGACGGCCTGGCTCGTCGCCGAAGCGCTACATCGGAGGACGAGCGCCCCCCTCCAGGACCTCTTCAGCATGCCCACACATTCGACTTCGACAGTAGAAAGGTCAAGGTCTGATGCCGAAGAAGAGTGAACGCCTCGCCGCACTCCCGGCCGGACTCGTCCCCCTGCTGAGCCAGCCGCAGCTGGAGACGTACTACGGCGTCTCTGACTGGCAGGTCCTCCAGTGGGTCAAGCAGGGAATGCCGGTCGTCGCCTACGCCGGCCGCCAGCGCCGCTTCAACCTCGCGGACTGCGAGGAGTGGCACGAGGCGAACGCGGCCTCGGACCCCGAGCTCGCCGCCACCGGCTGACGCCGACTCCCCCACAGAAACGCCGAAGGGTCGCCCGACTTCCCGGCCGGCGACCCCACGACTCGGCAACCCCAGACACAGAAACGAGGTCACCGATGACCACATCTTTGCAGACCGAATACGTCGACCGCGACGGCGACGTCTGGCTCCCCGACGGTGAGACCGAGGGCGGTGAGCCGCGCCTGAAGTGCCCGGCTCCGCAGGCCCCGGAGGACGCCGGCACCGGCCCGTCCTTCGAGTGGACGCGGGCGCTGGTCGAGTCGCTGTTCGGTCCCCTGACGGCGCAGACGGCGGTGTCGGCGTGAAGGCGGCGCGTGTGAACTCGGCGGCTGGGGTGATCTGCGCCGCGTTGGAGCAGTCGCGGGTGCCTGCGGGGATTGCGCTGGCGCTGGAGTCTGCGGGGCTACTCATGTCTCCGGAGACGGCGCGGGAGTTGGAGGCGCTGCGTGCTCGGGTCGCCGAGTTGGAGGCGCTGCTCACTGCGTGCCGCGCGGTGCACGTGAAGCACTCGGACTCCGAGCACTGCGAGCACGACGGCGAGCCGTGGCCGTGCCCGACGCTCGCCGCGCTGTCGGCTCCGGCCGAGGTGTCGGCGGACAGGTTGACGGCGCTGCTCGCCCCGACGCAGGCCCTCGCTCGTGGCGAGGAGGTCCCGCGTCGTGTGCGTGAGATGCGGGCGCTTGTGGACCGGCAGCGCGACCAGGCGGGCGATGCCTCGTGCTGAACACCCCGCCCCTGTTCTGGCCCCTGTTCCTCGCTGCGCTCTCCGCGTTCGGTATCGGCGCCCTGCTCGTCATGTCGCGCTGCGAGCGCGCGTTCCCCATCCCTGCACAGCCGAAGGGCGGTCACCGATGAACCGCGTCCGCATGATCCTCCACCGCATCTTCCGCCGCCCCACCGTGACCGGCCCGCTGCCGATCTACGTGCGACGTATCCCGACCGGTGTCCTCCTTGACCTGGAGGCGTACTTCGAGCACGTCGTTACGACGATCGCTGACGACCCGGACCTCCTCGACCTGTTCATGGAGATCGCCGAGGACCGTGGCGCGTCCGGTGAGCACGACGGGCACGCCCCGGAGAAGCTCCTCGTCGAGCAGCTCGGCGAGCGGGTCGGGTTCACGGTCCCGGTGTACGGGGGCAAGGTCGAGGCGCTGGCCGAGCGGCTGCGGGCGCTGGCCCCGGCGCAGGCGGTCGTGATCCCGGCGCAGCGTGAGGGCGGTGCTGCCGCGTGAACGCCGAACTCAGCAGCCACGACGCCGAGATGCTCAGGAAGCTCGGCCCGGACTGGCAGGCCGGACGGCACGAGCCGCGCGACCCCGAGGCCGAGATCATCACCCCGTCGCTCGACGAGATGGCCGCCGCCCCGGGCGCGACGCAGACCAAGTACCGCGTCACGTTCGCCCGCGTCGGCCGCCACGGCGGACGCAACGGCAGCAGGCCGCCCGCCCCGCTCACGCTGTGGGCGGTCACCGCCGAGGGCCTCGCCGAGCACATCGCGCACTACATCGAGCCGTACATCCTGTCCAGCGGTGCCGAGGTCGTCGTCGACCTGGACGCCATGACCGGGTCGGTCCTTGCCGGGTTCCGCAACGCGGGCACCTTCACGATCGAGGCCTTGCTGGTCCAGGAGGACGGTGCGGCATGAGGACGCGCGCCGAGCTGGAGGCCGCGCTGTACGACAGCCTCGTCTCCTTCAACGACACCGCGTGCTGGGGCATCCTCCGCTTCGCCCAGCACCGCCATTACCTCGCCGAGCACCTCGCCGCCGCGCTCGACACCGAGGAGAAGGCCACCGCTCCGGCGGCGACGGCCACTCCCGCCGAGCCCACCGGCCGTCTCGCCGCGCTCCTCGCTGCGATCCACCTCCTCGGCGGGCGCTGGACCGCGAACACCGCGGCCCGCCACTACCGCAACCAGCTGCGCCACACCGTCTACGGCGTACCCGACCACCGGATCAAGGCCCTCGCGCGCGCCGACCTCGCCGCGCTCGCCACCGCCGGATGGCTCGACCAGCACACCGAGCCGGGCCGCCAGTACTACGAGCTCAAGAAGGGCGGACGCCCGTGACCACCACCACTACCTCCCCGGCCGCCGACTCCGTGTGGGTCGCCCCGCCGGCCGCCCGCCGCGACTACCTCCTCGCCGCCATAAGGGCACACGGCCGCCCCGTCACCGCCGCGCTCGCGGCCGGTCTGATGGACGGCTCCCCGTGGCCCACCACCGGCCGGAACACCGCGCGGAAGGACCTCCGGGCGCTCGCCGCGCGCGGCCTCCTCGCCCCCGCGGACATCGACGGCCGCCGCATCTACCACCCCACCACCGGAGAGGACGGCCGCGCATGAACGGGCCCGAGCACTACCGCGAGGCCGAGCGCCTCGCCGACCGCGCACACCACTACACCTACGGCGACGGCGCCGACCCGACGACCGGCGCCGCACTCGCGGCCGAGGCGCAGGTCCACGCGACGCTCGCCGCTGCGGCCGCGAGCGTCGAGCAGGCCGCCGTGACCGCGCTGGCCCACGACATCAACAGCCGCGCCATCGACGACTGGTCGACCGTCCTCGGCGACGCCGTCGCCGGACCGCCCGCGCAGCCGGAGACCGAGACCGCCACGACCTACGCCTTCCGCGCGGAGCACCCGGACTCCGGGATCACGCTCGGCCACTACGCCACCGCGGCGGCCGCCCGTGCGCACTGCGAGGACATGGAACGCCGCTCGTGGCCGACCGGCACCACCCTCGCCTTCGACTGGATCGAGGACGACGGGGACCGCGTCGCCGAGCTGGTGGTCACCGCCGGTCAGAACGAGGAGTCCACCACCGGCTACACCGTCACCGCCCTGGAGCTGGCCTCCGCGTACGACGAGGAGGCCGACGTCTGATGACGACGACCGTGCAGGCCGGGGCCAACGCCCCGGCCGCCGGCCGACGCCGCAAGGCATCGGCCGCCGCTCCCACCGGCGCCGACCGGATCCCGAAGCCCTCCCAGGGCTGGTACCGCGTCCCCGGCACCGACACCAAACTCCGCCGCGTCACCACCATCCTCAGCCAGGGATTCCCCAAGCCGCAGCTCGTGTTCTGGGCCGCGAACCTCACCGCGCAGGACGCGTTCGCCACCCTGCCCTCCCTCGTCTCCGCCTCGCTGAGGCCGGCCGAGAAGGAAGCCGCATACGACTGGCTGCGCAAGGGCCACATCCGGAAGAAGGACGAGCGGGCCGCGATCGGCGGCGCCGTCCACGACGTGATCGAGGCCCACGTCCTCGGCCAGCCGATCCCGGAGTCGTTCCTCACCGACGACGAGATCGCCCCGTTCGTCGACAACTTCCTCCGCTTCGTCGCCGAGTGGGAGATCGAGTTCGAGGCGTCCGAGATGACCGTCGGGAACTTCACCGACGGCTGGGCCGGAACCCTTGACTACCTGTTCCGCTCGCCCCGCATCGCCGCGGCGCTCGCCGTGCCCGCCACGACGTTGTTCGTCGGCGACACCAAGACCGGCGGCGAGCTGGACGAGAAGGGCGTTTACCCGGAGGCCGGCGCGCAGATGTCCGCGTACCGGCGGGCCGAGGTCGCGTGGCTCCGCGACGGCACGCAGGTGCCGATGCCTCGCGTGCACGACGTCGGGATCGTCCTGCACCTGCGGCCGGAGGGGTACCGGCCGATGCCGCTGAAGTGCGGCGACGACGTGTACGAGGCGTTCCGCCACGTGCAGGCCCTCGCCGAGTTCCAGCGGGTGCTCGCCAAGTCCGTTGTGGGTGAGGCCCTCACCCTCCCGACCCTGGAAGAGAGGGCCGCCTGATGCCCATCCTTGATCTGCAAATGCGGATGCGTCAGCTCGGCGAGATCCGTATCGGGCACGTCGTCTCCGGCGTCTCGGCCAAGGGCAACGCGTACACCCGCCCGGCCAAGCTCGACAAGTTCCGCTTCACCTCCCCGTCCCGCGAGATCCTCGCCAGCGTCGCCGAGTTGTACGGCGGTGAGGTGAAGCCGTGGACTCCGGCAAACGGCGGCCCGTCCGAGTTCGAGGTGTACTCGGCCGTCAACCGGCTCCCGGTGCTGATTCCGCCGCGCGATGCCGTGTCGCAGTGGTACGAGCTGTACGCCGGATCGCAGTGCAAGCGTCGCTGCGACGGCGTCACCGAGCAGAAGTCCGACCGGCCCTGCATGTGCAACCCGGACGACCGGGAGTGCGCCATCACGACCCGCGTCAACGTCATGCTCCGCGACGTGCCCGCGCTCGGCCAGTGGCTCCTTGTCTCCAAGGGCTATCACGCTGCCGTCACCCTGCCGCCTGCCGCTGAACTCCTGTCGCAGGCAGGCGGATACGTCGCCGGGTGGCTCGGCATGGAAGAGAAGACCGCGATCGTGAAGGACAAGCCGGCGCGGTTCAAGGTGCCCACCCTCGACGTCGAGATCACCCCGGCCGCGTTGATGGCCGGTGACCTTGGCAGCGGGAAGCCTGCGGTCGCGAAGGGCCCGGAGCGGGCGGCGATCGCGGCGGCCCCGGCCGCACCGTCGGGCCCGTCGAAGGACTTCCTCGCCGAGGCGGAGAAGGCGACGACGCAGGAGGAAGCGCTCGGCCTGTTCCGTGAAGCGAAGAACGAGGGCGCGCCGACGGACTACCTGGAGAAGCTGAAGGCGATCGGCCTTGCCAAGCCCTCCGCGTCCGAGCAGCAGCCGACCGGCACTACGTCCGCGTCGCCGGCACCGGCACCGGCCGCCGAGTCGGCCACGGGCGACGACGAGGTGCACGACGCCGAGTTCGTCGAGGACGACGACATCGAAGGCATCTGGTTCCAGATCATCGCCGCCGCCGGACAGCAGCAACTCACCACCGAGCAAGTCGAGGAGCGGTTCGCCGCGGCCAACGGCGGACTCCACCCCTCGACCGCCCGCGCCGACCTCCTCCGCCAGTTCCTCGCCGACCTGAAGGCAGGCCGCGCATGAGCTGGCACACCGGCCGCCTGTGCGGCTTCGACCTGGAAACCACCGGCATCGACGTCGAGACCGACCGCATCGTCACCGCCTGCGTCGTCCAGTGCGGCGGCGGCCACGACACCGCCTCCGGCACGTGGCTCGCCGACCCCGGCATCGAGATCCCCGAGGACGCGGCGAAGGTTCACGGCATCACCACCGAGCAGGCGCGCGCCGAGGGGAGGCCAGCGGCCGAGGTCGTCGAGCAGGTCATCGCCGCGCTCGCCGAGGTCGTCCTCGCCGGGACCCCGGTGGTCGCGATGAACGCGGCGTTCGACTTCACGCTCCTCGACCGCGAGGCCCGCCGCCACGGCGTGCAGCCCCTCGTGGACATCGTGGGCGACGACCTCCGCGTCATCGACCCGCGCGTCCTGGACAAAGCCGTCGACAAGTTCCGCCGCGGCGGCCGCAAGTTGGAAGACCTGTGCCGCACGTACGGGGTGCGCCTCGACGGCGCGCACTCGGCGGACGCCGACGCGATCGCCGCGTGCCGAGTGGCGTGGCGTATCGCGACGACGAAGCCGAAGATCGGCGACAGCTCGCTCGCCGTGCTGCACGCCTCGCAAGTCGAGTGGGCACGCGAGCAGGCCGAGTCGCTCGCGGACTACTTCCGGCGCACGCCAGGCAAGGAGCACCAGGCCGACGGCGTCCGCACCGACTGGCCGCTCATCCCGCATCAGCGCACCGGCGGTGCGTCGTGAAGCTCACCACCCGCAACCTGTTCCGAGGCACCGGCCAGCACCGCGCCGCCCCCGAGCCGACGGCACCCGTCCCGCTGCTCCGCCCCATCGAGGCCGTCGCGAACGAACTCGCGCCGTGCCCCGCCGAGGGCCGCACCACCCTGCACGCCCTGAACCGAGACGGGTCCCGCACGTGCTGGACCTGCCGCACCATCTCACCCGGGGAGTCCCAGTGAGCGCACCCACCTTGTTCGACACCGAGGTACCGGCCGCCACCACGGCGGCCGGGCCCCGGCCCCGCCTCTACCGCGTCGCCGGACTCGACATCAGCCTGACCGGCACCGGCATCGCCACCCTCGGCGGCACAACTCGAGTCCCCACCAAGGGCCACCGCGCGGACAGCCTGCTCGAGCGCAACGCTCGCCTGAAGCACATCACCACCCGAGTCCTCGAGGAAGTCGGCAACGTCCAACTCGCCTGCGTCGAAGGGCCCGTCAGCTACACCACCCCCGGCGGATCCACCTGGGACCGCGGCGGACTGTGGTGGCGAATCGTCGCCGCGCTACTCGAGCGGGACATCGCCGTCGCCGTCATCGCCCCCACTGCTCGAGCGAAGTACGCCACCGGCAACGGCGCCTCGAGGAAGACCGCCGTACTCGAGGCCGCGCAGCGCAGATACGGGGCTGTGCTCGAGACCGACGACGAGGCCGACGCGCTGATCCTCCGCGCGATGGGCCTGGACTGGCTCGAGCAGCCGCTCGCCGAGGTCCCCGACGGACACCGTGCCGCGCTCGCCGGAGTGCAGTGGCCGGAGCGCGAGGCGGTGACCGCCCGATGAAGATCCGCGCAGACGTCGCCGAACTCCTCCGCGCAGGACTGTCGGACCGGGCCATCGCCCGCGAACTCGGCGTCGACGCCCGCCTCACGGTCGCGCCCGCACGCACAGCCCTCGGCATCCCCAAGGCCCGCCCCGGGAAGCCACCGGCAGCCAGCGCCGAAGACCTCTTCTGGCGCCGCACCCAACCTGTGGACGACGGCCACATCCTGTGGACAGGCTCCCGCGACTACACGGGCACGCCGAGCCTGCGCCACGGCGGCAGGAACCTCTCCGCGCTACGCATCGCGTTCCGCCTGAAGCACGCCCGTGAACCCGAGGGGCACGTCACCCCCACCTGCGACCGCGACGGGTGCGTGGCGCCTGCCCACACGGAGGACCGGCGCATCCGGGAGCGGACCAACACCACCTTCGCCGCGATCTTCGGAGAGGTCTCCGCATGATCCTGCCGCACACCCCGTACACCATCCCCGCGCCCGACACCCTCGCCCCCGCCGAGAGCTGGCAGGACCACGCCGCATGCCGGCGCCCCGAGCACCTCGACGACCGCGACCTCTTCTTCAACACCGGCCACGCCGACGCCGCGTACGTACGCCGCATCTGCGACGGCTGCCCTGTCCGGGTCGAGTGCCTGGAGTACGCCCTCAACCGCGACGAGCAGTGGGGCACATGGGGCGGCCTCAGCACCCGGCAGCGCAAAAGCCTCCTTCGCCAGCGCCGCCGCGACGCCCCACCCGAGAGCACGGCGGCATGAACGGGCTCGGGCCGACGATCGGCAGCCCCCGCCCGGGCTACGGGATCCGGGTCCGCCTCGACAACGCGAGGGCCAAGTCCCTTGCGGCCGCCGACTTCACCTGCCCGTGCGGCCACGCAGAGGACGCCGTCGGCTACGCGGAGACCGAGCACCTCATCATCCGCGCCCAACGCCACCGCCGAGACGACTGCCCGATCCCCGAAGTCCGCGAGCACGCCCGACGCCAGTACGCCGCACTCCAGCACTCACTGACCAAGCCCCGCCGCAAGTAGCACCACCTGAAAGGAACAGCACATGCCCAAGCTCAGCCCCGCCGACGTCCCCGAGGTCAAGCTCGACTCCGCCGCGGCGGCCGTCGAAGCGACCATGACCCGCGAGCAGCGCCGCGGCCTGTTCGAGAAGCCCGGCACCGTCGTCTACGCCATCGTCGAACTCACCTCGAAGTCCTACACCGGGCACGCCGAGGGCGAGGACAAGGACCCGCAGGTCAAGGTCCGCGTCACCGGCTGCGAGGTCGCCCGCAGCGACGAGGACGCCAAGTCCCTCATCGCGGCGCGCCGCGCGATGTACCGCGGCCGGCAGATCGACGGCACGTTCGACGAGGTCGGCAAGGGCCCCATCCACCCGGACACCGAGCTCGGTCTCCTCACCGCGACGAAGCCCACCGAGGCCGAGCTGAAGGAGCACAAGCGGCAGGCCGAAGACCGCCGCCGCTCCGAGTACGTCCGCTAGCGGCACCCCGCCCCGGGGCCGCCCTCGCGCGGCCCCGGCCGACCCCGACCAGTACGACCGAAAGAAGCGACGCAGATGCCTTGGGCACGATTCGACGACCGGTTCCCCTCGAACAGGAAGGTCCGCCTTCTGACCGACGGAGCGTTCCGTTTGTACGTCTCCGCGATCTGCTGGTCGGCCGAGAATCTCACCGACGGCGTCGTCAAGACGCACGAACTGCGACTCGTAAGCGACGTGAAGTCGTCACGAACGCGAGCGAAACAGCTCGTAGAAGCGGGCCTCTTTGAAGTCATCGAAGGTGTCGGCTGGAAGATCCACGACTACCACGAGTACAACCCCACCGCCGAACAGGCGAAGGCCGACCGCGCGGCGAAGACTGCACGTCAGAAGCGGTGGCGGGAGAAGCGGAACCAACAGCAGCCCGACCCCACTCCGCCCGACAACGGCTCCGATGTAGACGCGTCTACAGACGCGTCACAAGACGCGTCGCGCGACGGTACTAGAGACGCTGCCCCGACCCGACCCGACCCGACCCGTCCTTATAACGGGGTTGATCCGGGGGGGTCTTCTACAGGTAGTAGGGCGGCCGGCGCCGATTCCGCGCCCATCGACGACGCCCAGTTCGCCGTCACCGACGCCATGCGCCGATGGGCCCACGCCACCTACCCCGGCACCGACGTCGACCACAGCACCGCGCAGTTCGTCAGCCACTACCGAGCCACCGGCGCCACCCGCAAGAGCTGGCCCGACGCCTGGCAGAAGTGGATCCGCGACGACGCCAAGAAGGCCGCCGAGCGCAACAGCCGCCCGCAGCAGGGCGCATTCCTCGTCCCCCTCGACGGCGGCGGCCAGACCCCGCCCGCACCCCGCCGCAACACCACCGACGACCGCGTCGCCGGATGGCTCGCCCTCGCATCAGGAGACGACCAGTGACACCAGACGAAGCCGCCCGCCTCCTCGCCGCCTGCTCCGCCTTCGACAACAGGCAGCCCTCCGAAATGGGCAAGCAGGCATGGGCCGCAGCCCTCCGCGACCTCCCCGCCGACGACGACACCTTCGAAGCCGTCGCCCGCTACTACAGCGCGCCCGCCCAGCAGGGCGAGACCGGACGCCGGTGGATCGAACCCCACCACGTCCGCAGCTGGCGCACGAGGATCCGCGAGGAACGCCTCGGCACCACCATCCCGGCCTACACCCCGCCCGCCGAACCCGAGACCGGCAGCGAGTTCACCCGACGACGGCGCGCACAACTCACCGCGATCGCCGACGGCCGCGAACAGCCCGTCCCCGTCACCGCGCTCACCGGCGGACCGCACCCGCGCGTCGCCGCGGCCCTCGATGGAGTCGGCCACATGCCGGCCGACGAAGAGCCGTACATGCCCGACGGATTCCGCGAAGCCGTCGGCATGGCCGCCACCCCGCCCGAACTCCGCGTGCCCTGCCCCAAAGACGGCTGCAAAGCGCCCGCCCGCCAGCCCTGCAAAACCCCCCGCGGTCACCGACGCGCCACACCGCACCAGGCCCGCACCGACGCCGCCGCAGCAGCCCGAGGAGCCGCATGATCCGCGTCGACCTCCCCGACATCCCCACCACCGACCGCCTCATCGAAGCCCTCCACGTCGCCGCAGGAACCCGACCCGGCAGCCAACAAGCCACCGAATGGCGACAGATGGCACACGACCTGGAGCAAGCACTCGACCAACTCGGACCGGCACCGCTGCGACAGGTCCACCAGAACGCTGCCTGACCCGCGCACATCCGGTTAAGCCCGACCCGCGCGCACAACCCAACGCCGACCCAACGCCCGACCACCGAAGGAGCACCATGACCACCCGCCAGTTCACCCGCGAGCAGCTCGCCACCCTTGGCGTCCCGCCCGACAGCCCCGAGGACGTCGAGTACAGCGACACCCTCCTCGCCGACGAGCCCGTCACCGTCCTGAAGTACTCGCAGCAACGGCGCGCGATCTTCCGCGCCGAGGACGACGGAAAGGCGTACGCCGTCACCTACGAGGCCCCGATCGACTCCGGCAACTACGAGGTCGGCGGCGGCCCGGACAACCACGGCTGGTGGGGCGACACCGTCGAGGCCGTCGAGGTCGAGCAGCGGCCGAAGGTCATCACCACGTGGGAGCCCGTCGGCGAGCAGCCGTCCGGACTCGTCGGGCCGTACCAGTACACCGATGCCGAGGGCGACTTGCTGCACATCAGCGTCCCGGGCGATCCCGCGAGCGGCGGCCCGTCGATCAGCTTCTACACCGGGGATGAGCCCGTCCACGTGCCCGTCGAAGAGATCGAGGGCCTGATCGCCGCGGTGCGCCGCCTGGCCTCCCGGCCGTGAGCAGCAGGACGGCCGGCCCTGCTCTTATCAGGGCCGGCCGCTCCCCGAAGTCCATCACACGACACCCCGGAGCCACCATGACCAGCCGTCAGATCGCCCTCGACACCACACCCCGCCGCATCCACCGCCGCCGCACCAAGGGATGGCGCGCCCCCGACGGCGCCGTCTACGTCGGCCGCGGCAGCAAGTGGGGCAACCCCTGCACACAGGTCCGCATGCCCGCCCTCGACGGCTCCGAGTGGGAGCGGGAGGGCCGCCTCGGCAAGACCTCCGGACAGCACCACGGGTTCGTCCACCCCGACAAGACGATCACCTCGCACCTGGTGCTCGACGCGACGCGGGAGCAGGCCGTCGAGATGTACCGGCAGTGGGTCGCCGACCGGCCGTCGCTCGCCGCCGCGGCGCGCACCGAGCTGGCCGGCCGCGACCTCATGTGCTGGTGCCCGCCCGGCGAGCCGTGCCACGCCGACGTGCTCCTCGCCATCGCCAACCCCCAGCAGACGGAGGCCGACCGTGGCTGACACCCGCACCGACACCGAACTCCTCGCCGAACTCGGCCCGCTCGCCGCGGTCATCGCCGACAAGATCCGCACCGTGCCCGTCCGCATCGGGCCCGGCGGCGCCGACGACCTGATCAGTGAACTCACCATCGCGGTCGCCGTGTACTGCGGGAAGCACGTCCTCCCTGCCGACGCGCTCGCGCTCGCCAACCCGCCGCTCCCACCCACCACCGAGTGGATCGTCGAGATCCAGTGGCACGACGGCGGGTGGCAGCACTTCGCCCGGCTGACCGACGGGCGGGAACAAGTGCAGGAAGCCTTTGCCGAGTTGGCCGCCCGCGATCCGCACGCCTTCCGCCTCATCCGCGCCACCACGACCTACGCCGTCGAGGCCGAGCACACCCCGGAGCAGCAGCCGTGATCGTTCACGACCTCGCCACCCTCGGCCCCGACCTCATCCGCAACGCCATCATCAGCGCCGCCGCGATCACCGGACTCGGCGCCGCACTCCTCGTCCTCGGCATCGCACTCATCACCGCCGCCGTCACCGGGAACGTCCCCGTGCCCCGCAGGCGCAGCAAGCAGGACGCAGCCGAGTACGGGCCGGCCGCCTGATGTCCCGCCTCGGCGTCGCGCTGCTCGTCTGGCCGTTCGCCTCCGCGCTCCTGCTCACCATCCGGTGGGCAGGGCGCACCCTCTACCGCTGGACCCGGGCCCGCTTCCGCATCCACAGCCCGAACACCACACCGCACACCAGCCCCCACCCGAGCCCCGACCACAGCGCAACAGCCCACGGCCAACCCACCGCAAGGTGCATCGCCGTTCCCCACAGCAGCCCCGCCACCAACCAGACCGAGATCACGCGCGCCCACATCATGCCGTCCAACTACCCCCGAACGGAGCCCCGATGACACCCGCACTCCGCACCGCCCGCACCTGCACCGCCGCCACCGCCGCACTCGGCCTCTGCGCCCTCCAGACCGGCGCCGAAGGCCAGTGGATCGCCCTCAGCCTCAGCCTCTACGGCGCCGCCTTCTTCGCCTGGTGCGCGCGCCGCTCCTACGACGACCACAACCGGACCCTCACTGAGCACGCCAACGCCCGCCGTACCGCCGCCGAACTGGCCGCCGCCGGCCGGTGCTGCCGACTCGCCGACCACTCCGGCGGCCGCGCCCACGGCACCGACTGCGCCCGGCCACCCACCGGCCTCGCCGACCTCGACGAGGCGACGTGCTGCCTGGAGGCGTTCATGTTCCGCGGCAGAGAGCACGCCCGTACCTGCCCGACCCGCACGACGAGGAGCAGCGCCGCATGACCGACCGCATCCCGCTGGACGACCTGACCAGCGACCAGCTCGACGCCCTGTACCAGCGGGCCGAGCAGGCCGAGGCTGTCATCGAACGCGCCCACTACGCGCGCCGCCGCATCAACTCCGCGCTCATCGCCGTCAAGCCGCTGCTCACCACGCCCTACGCCGACGATCCACGCTGGACACCATGGACGCGCTTCGTGGAGCCCGCCCTACGCGGACTCGCGGGCGCCCTGGACGTGCCCAGCCCGACGCCCGTGCCGGACCCTTTCGCCGCCGAGTTCGCGGCCACCGGACGAGCTCTCGCCCGAGCAGGTCAACACCTGAGCACCATCGCCGGTGACGCGATCCGCCGCAGCCTCGCCGCCGGGGCCGCGCGCTGTGACGAAGCCGTCGACATGATGCGCCACACCGGGCACCTCAACGACCAGCTCCGCGCCGTCATCGAGCCCATCCTCTACGAGTACCCGAAGCACAAGCACGCCAGCGAACACGAGGCAGTGCTCGCCGAGATCGTCACGGCTGTCCTCGGCGTCGTCCTCCCCGGAGCGCGCGCCACGGCCACTCTCGGCCGGATGTCCGAGGCCGACGTGCAGCGGGTCATCGACGTCATCGAGCAGGGCCCGCCGGACGAGCCCCTCGACACGCAGTGGGAACGCGGCTGGGACGCTGCCATGGACGCAATCCGCGCCGCCCTGACCCCCGTCCCGGCAGCGACCGAAGCGACCAACACGGTGCAGTACTGGACCGACCAAGCCGCCGCCTACGCGAAGGACCGCGACGGCGCGTACCGCGAACGCGCGCACCTTGTTGCCCTCCTCGCCGCCATGACCTCCGACGCCGTTATCGCACCCGCCCCGGACGTCGACGAGCCGGGATGGCAGATCGCGTACCTCACCATCGGGGACCGTCAGGCCAGTTGGCACATCAGCCCGCGCGACGCCGAACTGTTCGCGGCCGTCGAGCACGTCGAGGCAGACGACCCGCGCGCGCAGTGGGACGGCCACACCACCGACGAGAAGTACGAGCACATCGCCGCGACCACGGCCGAGTTGATGCAGCGCTGCGGCCCGGAGTGCTCCGAGGGACACACCGAGACCGGACGCTGCGAGATCGCGAGGAACCGATGACCGAGCCCTGCCCGTTCTGCGAGATCAACATCGGGCACATCCCCGCCACGTTCGTTGACGAGTGGTGCGACACCTTCGCAATCGTGCCGCTCAACCCCGTCGTCGACGGCCACGTCCTTGTGATCCCGAAGACGCACACCCCCGACTTCGGTCACGACCCGGACGTGACCGCGCGCACGATGCGGCGCGCCGCGCAGTTGGCACAGAAGTCGGACCGGCCGATGAACCTGATCACCAGCCGAGGCCGAGAGGCCACGCAGTCCGTGTTCCATCTGCACCTGCACCTCGTGCCCCGCACCGAGGGCGACCGGCTCGCACTGCCCTGGCACAGCGGCCGTCACTGAACAGCACGAAGGGGCGCGCCACTTCCGACCTCCCCAGGCCAGGCACGCCCCATCCGGTGGGACCAACGTACCGCCCCACGCACCACAGGAGCACCCGATGAACCCCACCGCCACACACCTCCGCACCATCGCCCTCCACTGGACCGACCTGCGCGAAGCCGCGGGCCAGCCTGCCCAGTTGGGCGCGTTCGGCCTCGGCCTCCGCGGCTACCTCGCCCGCCTCGACGACGCCGAGCAGCTGGAGTACGAACGCCACCAGGCCGCACACCTCCGCGCCCAGGAACGCGACCCGATGCAGCTCGGCGACCGGCCCGTCCCCGTCCGTCTGCACATCCTCGACACGATGCGCGCCGTCGAGGCCGCACTCACCGCGTGCGCCGACGACATCGCCCGCCAAGTCCAGCGCGCACCCATGTCGATGCCGACGGCACGCCTGGCCACGTACAGCAGCCAGCGCGCAGCCGACATCGCCCACCAGGACCGGCAGCGACAGGCCGCCCTCGCGCAGGCCGACTTGGCGGACCCGAAGCGGTGGCGGCACACCGGCCGCCGCGACGCCGTCCGCGCCGCCCTGTGGCTCCTCGCCCGCGTCGAGTACCGGCCTGGGCCGTGCCGTGCGATCGACGCCGCACAGGCCCGCCGAATCGGGAAGGTCGCGGCCGGCGCTGCCGAGCGCGTCGAGCGGGCCCTCGACATCGCCGCGCAGACACGCACCCTCGCCCAACGCTGCCCGTGTGGCGGGGAGATCGAGATGCACGGTGGCGAGGGCCGCGCGCCGCTCGCGCACTGCGGAGGCTGCGGACGCATCTGGACGGAGAGCGGGATGGTGGCGGCATGAGGGCCGGGGCGGCTGTCAGTGGTATGCCGTACGGTTTGAGTAGGCGCGGGGCCTGTCCAAAATTCGAGTAGAAACGGATACCCCGCAGTGGAAACAGTTCAGGTTGACTTCCGCGGTGGCCCATGTGACGGGCACGTCGAGGCTTGGCCCATCACGCGGCAACTTGTGGTGGAGTGCCGTCTCACGCTCGACTACGACCCGGGGACGATAGCGATCTACGTACTCGGCGAAGAGACGCCGGAGCCGCCACGTCGCGCCACTTACCTTTACTTGACCACCGTGGCCACCCCCGCGCCGTAACTCGCAGCCCATCTACAGCAGCGGCCGGGCCCCGTTGCGCGCTGCGAAGGGTGCGGGCGGATCTGGACCGAGGGTGGGATGGTGGCGGCATGAGCGAACGCCGGTACGTTGCGCGCTACATGCGGCTCCAGAAGCAGGGCGCCATGGAGTGCGAGAGCCTCGATCGGGCCGTGGCGTTCCTGAGCGAGGGCGCCGACAGCGGCCAGTGCTCCCCGGTCGGCGTCCTCGGCCCGGACGGGGCGGTCGTGCTGAGCGGGGACGACCTGCGCGACCGCATGGACGAGTACCGGGGGCTCTCGTGAGCGCCGCAGATCGGACTCTGCTGGCAACCGGCTATGCGGTCTCCGCGCTCGGCATCGTCACCGCGGTGTGCGGCATCGCGATGTTCTGGGGCCCACTGCGGCAGGTGCTCGGAGCCCCGGCCATCATCGCGATCGGGATCGGCACGTACGTCCTCGGCCGCTGGTACGTCTACGAGGTGCGCAGAGGCAGGCATTGAGGAAGCCCGCCGACCAGTACCCCTACGGTCGGCGGGCTCCTGTACCCCCAAGGGGCCATCAACGCTACGCCCCACACCAGTGCCCCGAAAGACCTCGTGCGGGGCGCTACCCCCTCCTGCCGGTGGAGTCACACGTCGTCGTCGGACCACTCCATACCTGTAGCAAGGTCGAGGTGCCGCAGCTGCGGACCATGCGGCGCCCGGCCACACACCACGTCGAGGTGCTCCGCCTCCGGCCAGAACGTGGCCGTGGAACCGCACAGCGCGTCGGCCGGCTCAGCATCCGGAGGGCCCACCTCACGAGCCAGCCGCGGATCCCACGACCGGACCGCGGCAACGTCCGCCTCGACACCCCACCGGGCCGGATCGGCATCCCCCGCGTCAGCGTGAGCGCGAGCCTCAGCGGCAGCACGGCGAGCACGGCCAGCACGCTCTCGCGCCGCCGCCACGTCGTCCGGCTCGGCCGGACCGCGCCGCCTAAAGTCGCTCACATGATCGAGTCTAGATCCGGAGGCGAGCAGCCCCCAGGCCGCTACCACCTCACCCTCACCATCGACGGCAAGCGCATCGCAGACGGCTGGTGGGACGACCCCGACATCGCTGACGGGAAGTTCACCAGCTTCCGCCGCGAGCACGTCGACAACGCCGGCGCCCACGTCCTCCTCACCGAGTGGGACGACGGGAAGGAGTGGACTCTCCGCGAGTGGCCTACTCCTCAGGCTTCGGAGGGTGCCTGACCGTCTGCCGGAGTTCCTTCTCGACGGCGTACCGGTTGAGCTCGTTCTCCCGCGCGTACTCGGTGACCGCGGCGTCCACCTTGGCCGCGGCCTCGAACCACACCTCGCGCTGCTTGCTCCGCTGCTCGTCGTCGAGGTGCTCGATCTTGCGGCCCTCGTCGTCGGCCGCGCGCTGCAATTCGATCAATCTGTCAGGTAGGTCCACGGGCGGATCTTAAGCGGGCCCTCGACGAACGGCGCGCGGGCACGACGAAGCCCCCGCCCTGATGGGTCGGGGGCTCGTTCGTGTGCGGCTACAGGTCGCGCCAGTCCTCCGGATAGTGGGGCCGCTCCTCGCGGATCTGCCGCCAGCTCTCGGCCATCTCAGCCTGTCGCGCCTTCTCTCGCTCGGCGGCGTCTCGGCGGTCTCGCTCCAGCCGGGGCCGTTCCTCTGGCGTCACGGGTGGCACGCGATGCCGATAGAGGAAGGCGCCATCGTCTGCCCGTCGCGGCCAGCCAGCGTCACGCAGGGGCTCGTACTCGGCTGCGTTCGTGGGCGTCGGCTCTAGGTGTGCAGTGAGCGGCTCCGAGGCAGACGGCACGATTGGGATCAGGTAGAGCGGCGGCGGAGCCTCGTCGGGAATCTCGTAGGTACGGCCGTCAGCGGGGCCGCCGATGAACCTGAGCTGGATAGTCACGGCCGCCACTCCTCGCGGTAGCCGGGCCGGTCCGCGTACGGCAGGGCGAGCAGACGCAGCACGCTGTGCCCGTGCTTCGTGCGATAGCCGCACCCGGGCCCGGAGTCGCACAGGTACAGGTCCGCCTGTCGGATGATCTCCCGCTTGGCTTCGATCTCGCGCAGCACCCGCGCCGGATCGTGGGCGACGATGTGGTGGACGAATTCCTCGTTCAGTCCCGACGCGATCACCGCGTTCCGCGAGCGGACCTCCCATTCGTACTCGTCGGTTCGGGCCGCGTCCCAGCCGTTGAAGGTCCGTGTGCCAGCGCACCACTCCGTCGCCCGCGCGATCCGCTCATCCTCGTCGAGCTGATCGCCGAGCCACTGCGCGAGATCATCCACCGCTACGCCTCCGCGTCACTCTTCTTCGGCCGCGTAGTCCCCGACCCCTTGTAGCCGCGGAACACCGCCTGCACCGTACTGAGCTTCACGCCGAGCCGCGCCGCGATCTGCCGATACGAGAGATCCTCTTCCACGTTCAGTCGACGGATCACCTCATCCCGCTCACGGGACCACTCCTTGTTGCGCTCGGCCTGAGCGGCCATGACCTGACTCTTCGCGCGAACCCGCTGCTCCAAGTCGGCGATCTGCTCGACCGCATCAAGGGCGTCCGACACGCGGCGCACCTCCTCGTCGCTCATCCCGGCCCTTTCTTTCGGTGGGCCGCTTGCGCTGAACTGTAGGGGACCCCTACAGTCCTCAGCAAGCAGCCGAACGCTGCTGATGCACAAAGCCCCCGGCCCGGCGCTGGAACGCCATATGGGCCGGGGGCGGACCCACCCACAACGCGAGAAGGAGCAGGTCCGCTATGGAGCGTACCGATCAGACCTCGGCCGATGAAGCCGCCCGCGTCGCCGAACTCCAGCGCAAGGCCGCCGAGGACTACGCGAAGGCCCAGGCCGCCGCGCAACAGGCCGCCGCCCGCAACCAGCTCGCCGAGGCCCGTGCTCACGGCAACGAGCAGGCAGGCAATCGATGAGCCTCCTTGGCCGACTCCTCGGCACCGACAAGCGGCGCGGCGTCGACCGGTACCGCCCCGACACCAGCAGCGCCGACGCCTCCGCGCGACGCCGTGCCGGCCACCGCGCCCGCGTCTTCCGCGACGGCGACGCGGCCGGGGAGCGCTTCCGCGGCCGCCGCAACTGGACCTGATCGCCACTGACCGGCCGGGTCCCGCCACATCCCCCGGGGCGGGCCCGGCCACCTCTCGCTCCTTGGAGGCACCCGTGAAGATGACGCGCCTACAGCGCCGACTCGTCGTCGCCGTCGCCGTCGGCGCCGCGGTCATCGCCGCGATCGGCTTCATCGGCTCATACGCGGCCGTCGCCGACCTCGCCGAGCGCAAGGACTTCGGCGCGTTCGCCACGATCTTCCCGATCGGCATCGACGCCGGGATCCTCGTACTCCTCGCACTCGACCTGCTCCTCACCTGGCTCGGCATGACGCTGCCACTGCTGCGCCACACGGCATGGCTCCTCACCGGCGCAACGATCACCTTCAACGGCGCCGCCGCCTGGCCCGACCCCATCGGCACCGGCATGCACGCCGTCATCCCCGTGCTCTTCGTGGTCATCGTCGAAGCCGCACGGCACGCCATCGGCCAGGCCGCGGCCATCACCGCCGGCCGCCACATGGACTCGGTGCGCCTCTCGCGGTGGCTGCTCTCTCCGCTGTCGACGTTCCGACTGTGGCGCCGCATGAAGCTGTGGGAACTCCGCTCGTACGACGCCGTGATCGAGCTGGAGCAGTCCCGACTCGTCGAACGGGCTCGGCTCCGCTCCCGCTACGGCTGGCGCTGGCGCTGGCGTGCGCCCGTCGGTGCCGTCATGGCGCTGCGCCTCACCCGCTACGGCCGGGCCCTGGCCCCGGTCGAGGGTGTCCTCAACATCGAGCGCGTCCCGACGAACACTGCGCCCGCGCTGGCGAACACGACACCGCCCGCGGCGATCGAGTCGGCCACGTTCGCCGCCGCAGCCGAGCAGGCGATCGACGTTGTTCGCGAACCCGAGCAGGCCGAACGCGAGCAGCCGAACGCCGTCGCGAACACCGCACCTGCCGCCCCGAACACGGTCCGCGAACACGTCGCGAACGCTGCCGTGACCAGCCCGAACCCCGATCGCGAGCAGTCGCCGAGCATGGCCGACGTCGTCCGCGAACAGATCGCGATCCACCCGAGCAACGCGGACGCCGTTCGCGGCGTGATCGCGATCATCCCCACTGCGAACAAGGCGAGCGTGGCGGCCACTGTTCGCCGCGAACGAGGCAAAGCCGCGATGGAAGGCGGCTACGGATGATCTCCGCCCTCGACCCCGTCGCCCTGACCCGTCTTGCCGAGAGGCCCACCCCATGACCAACACCCGCCCCGGGCCCGACGAGCGGCGCGTCCGCGCGATCCTCCGCAGGCGCGGCGTCAGCCTCGGCACCAGCGAGGAGCAGCCGCTCCCGCCCGCCCCCGAGCACCTGCCGCCCGGCTTCCCCACCCGCCCCCGCGACTGGCTCGACGACGTCCTCGACGGCAACGCCGACACTCCGACGCCGCGCCCCGCTCCCGCACCGATCGCCGATCCGCCGGCCGAGGCCACCGCCCCGGAGCCGGACGAGCGCCGTGACTGGTCGTGGCTGATGCGGTGGATCCGCCCTTGGCAGTCCTTCACCGCCGGCGCCGTCAGCGTCCTGCCCCTGTTCAACGGCTGGTCCCTGGCCACCGGTTGGGCGCGCGCCCTGCACGAGATGCGCACCGACACCCTCGCCGGCGCCTACACCACGGCGCTCCTCGCCCTCGGCGCGGCGTTCCTCCTCGACAAGCGCCGTAAGCGCTGGCTGCTCCGCCTCGCCCTGATCACCACCGCCGTGGGATCCCTCGGCGTCCTCGACTGGTTCGACCCGATCACCTTCGTCACAGGAGTCCACCGATGACCGGCACCGGCCTTACCTTCGCGGGCGTCGCAATCGTCCTCGTCGTCCTGTGGGCGAACCTCCGCCGCTGGTGGTCGGGCGACCGCGACCCCGCCAAGCTCAAGTCCTTCGGGCTCGGCTCGCTCCTCGGCGCGCTGTCGACGATGTGCGCCGGTGGCATGCTCGGCTGGCTCGCCGGATGCTCGGCCAAGGCCGCGAACACGGGCGGCGGCAAGGGAGTTCAGGCCGCCACCGGCACGGCATCCGAGGCCGCGATCACGCACGGCGACCTTGGCCAGCTCACCCCTGAAGGCGCAGTGATCGTCTTCCTGATCACCTGCGGGACGATCTTCGCGTTCCGCGCCGCAGGCAAGGATGAGCGGAAACGCATGGTCGGCGGGATCTTCTGCGGCGTCTGTCTGTGCCTCACCGCCGGAGTCGCCTCCGCCCTCGACTTCCTGCCCGACCTCATCAACCAGGCCGGGACCGTGCTGAAGGACAGCGTGCAGGGGGCGGGCCTGCTGTGAAGTTCCTCGCCCGTACCGTCCGTGTGCGCACGGCGGAGCGTCTTGCCCGGGGTAGCGCAATCGTGTGGCAACGCCGTACCGCTGCCCTCACCGCGTGGGTGCGGCGCGGACGCCGCGACGACCTCACCGGCTGGCGCGCGGCCCTCGGCCCCGTCCTCCGCCTCGTCCTGCTCGGCGTCCTTGCCTGGATTGCGTACGGCATCCTCCGCGCGCTGCCGTGGCTGTGCAGCCTGTTCGCCGCCCTGTGGTGCCGGGCCGCGTGGAAGGCCGGACGAGCGCCCTCGGAGCAGCCCTCCGAGGCGGCCCCGGCAGCGCCTCCAGGGGAGACGATCCGCGCGCTCCTGCTGGACCTCATGGGCAGCGACTCCGCGGTGCACCTCTCGACCGTCCTGGACCACCTCCAGCAGCGCCCCGATACCGCGGCCCTCACGGCCTCCTGGCAGGTGTCCGATCTGCGCTCTCAGTTGGAGGCCTTGGGGGTTCGCGTGCACCCCAAGGTGAAGGCCGGCGGGCGGGGTCCGACGAGGGGTGTGCGGCGCGTTGATCTGGCCCCTGCCCCGGCTGCGGCGCCTGAGACGTCTACCGCGCCGTCTACCGCCGTCTGACCTGCGCGTCTACCGGTTCATCTACCGCGATCTACCGGGATATCTACCCGGTCATCTACCCCGGAGCGGCCGCCCGCCTGGCAGCTAGTCGGCCGCCCCGGTTCACCCACCCCGATCACACGAGACAGGACGGCCATCATGGCACTGCGCCGAGACATGCCCATCCGCGACGACGACGCCGCGCAGCAGACCACCACGCACACCACGACCTATCAGGCGTCCCGGGGCGGCTACTACCCGCCGAACCAGGCACAGAGCGCACAGCCGGAGGGCGCCACCCACACCGTGGAGCGGGCGGACAAGTAGCCGGCGCTGCGCCGCACTGAAAGCTGCGCGCCGTGTAACGCCCGGCATGAGAGCCCCGCTGCGTCCCCCGTCGTGGCGGGGCTCTCGCGTGCCCGAGGGCAGATATTCATCAGGCGTTGAATTACAGCCGACGATCATGCACACTGGGCCGCAGATTTGGCGTGCCCGAAAACGAGCGACTGTCACAGGTCAGCCACAGGCGTTCACAATTCCCCCACACCCGCGGATGATGGCCCCTCGCCACGCCATCCCTGGGGGGACCATGAACCAGCAGCCGCCACGCTGGCCACAACAGCCGCCACCGCACGCACAGCAGACACCGCCCCCAGGATGGGGAACCCCCACACCGCCACCCCAATGGGGTGCTCAGCCGCCGCGGCCACCCAAGAAGCAGCCGCCTCGTCTCGCAATCGCCCTCACCATTGGGGGCGTGATCGCGTTCATCGGACTCGCCGGTGTGATGGTGCCGGACGGCAGCGACGAACCAGAGGCCAAGTCCAACACCAGCGCAGCGCCCGCCAAGGCTGACCCCGACAAGCTCGACGACGCGGGCAAGTTCGCGTGCGACGACTTCGCCAAGGACTACAAGGCCGCCGTGACCACACCGGACCGGCTCGACCTCGCCCACAAGGTCAACAAGTGGGCGCCCAAGTCGCAGACGCGGAACATCGCCGATAACGGCAAGGTGCTCGCGCGCGGCGCCGGCGGATCCGACGGGGCATGGCAGATCGCCGCAGACGCGTTCGCGCAGTCCTGCCTCGACGCCGGGTGGAAAGCCTGACCGATCACTGACGAGCCCGGCCGCCACGTCGCAGCGGCCGGGCTTTCGCACGCCCGGGGGTGGCCATGTCGACGAGCCCCAAGTTCTCCAAGGGCGGCCGCGTCACCGCGGAGGAGCGGGCCGAGATCATCCGTCTCGCCCGGTCCCGCAAGGGCCGCAACGAGATCGCCCGTCTCACACGCCGATCGCTCCGCACGGTCTCCCTCATCTGCGAGGACGAAGGCATCAGCTTCGACCGGTCCGCGACCGCGGCAGCAACGGAGGCCAAGATGCAGGACGCCAAGGCCCGCCGCGCCGCGATCATCGAGGGCCTCTACGACGTCGCCGAGGACGAACTCGCCTACCTGAAACAGGGCGAGGGATACAACCTCGTCGAGGTGTCCATCGGCAAGCCCGTCCCGTACACCGTCGAACGGCTGCCCGCCCAGGACCGTAAGGCCCTCGTGTCCAGCATCAGCACGGCGACCACCGCAGCGGCCCGCCTCGAAGCGCTCGACACGAACAACGGAGTCGACGACGGCATCAGCATGCTCGGCAAGCTCGCCTCCGGGCTCACCGCGGCGTACAACGCGATGAACCAGGAGGCCGACGGCGAGGGGGCTGGTGATGCTCCGTGACCTCGATCTCCCGCTCTCGCGCGCGCAGATCGCTTCGATCGTCGAGTCACAGGACGCACCCCTCGCCCTGTGGTCCGGGGCCGTGTCGTCCGGGAAAACCATCGCGTCCCTGATCGCATTCCTCCTGCGGCTCGTCGCCGCACCGGACCACGGCCTGATCGTCATCGTCGGCCGGACCCTCCAGACCATCGAGCGGAACCTGATCGACCCGCTCCAGTCGAAATATCTGTTCGGCCCGCTGGCCAAGCACGTGCACCACACCACCGGCTCGACGACGGCAACGATCCTCGGCCGAACCGTGCACCTGATCGGCGCCTCAGACGCGCGCGCCGAGGGCCGCATCCGCGGTTCCACCATCGCGCTCGCGTACGTCGATGAGGCGACGCTCGTCCCGTACGAGTTCTGGATGATGCTGCTGTCCCGGCTCCGCGTCGGCGACCAGTCGAGGCTCCTGGCCACGACCAACCCGGACGGCCCGTTCCACTGGCTGCGCAAAGAGTTCCTCCTGCGCGCCCCACAAGTGGGGCTGTCGCACTGGCACTTCACCCTCGACGACAATCCGTCGCTCGACCCGCGGATGGTCGCCCGCCTTAAAGCGCAGTACACCGGGCTCTGGTACCGCCGGTTCATCCTCGGCGACTGGTGCCTGGCTTCCGGCGCGGTCTACGACGCCTTTGACGACACCAGGCACGTCGTCGACCTGCTGCCGGAGATGCGCCGCTGGATGTCCGTGGGCATCGACTACGGCACGATCAACCCGTTCGTCGGGCTCCTCGTCGGCCACGGTGTCGACGACCGCCTGTACGTCGCCTCCGAGTACCGGCACGACTCACGCGCCGCGCACCGGCAGATGACCGACGCGCAGTACAGCCTCGGTGTCACCGGCTGGCTACGCGAGTTCGAGCACAAGGGCGCCACCGGGGTCACCCCGGACTGGCTGTTCGTCGACCCGTCCGCAGCCTCGTTCATGACGCAACTGTGGGCCGACGGCGTACAGGGCGTCGCGAAGGCAGACAACGACGTGAAGGACGGCATCCGCTCCGTGTCCATGGCGCTCGCCGCCGGCCGCCTGCTCGTGCACCGCTCCTGCGAGGGCCTGCTCGGTGAGCTGCCGTCGTACTCGTGGGACGAGAAGGCCGCGATGGCTGGCGAGGACAAGCCGGTGAAGGCGAACGACCACAGCTGCGATGCGCTCCGGTACGCGCTGCACAGCTCGGTGAACGAGTGGCGGCATCTGATCCGCGCAGACCTGGAGGTGGCAGCGTGACGACTCGACTCGGTGCGGTGCCACCGTTCCCGCGCTGGACGGGCGTCCGGGCTCAACTCGACTGCCCCACGCGGGTGCATGCGGGCGGGCTCGTCGTGAACGTTCGCGTACGTCTGACCTGGCGAGCCCGCGTGTGGGCGTGCTGGCACATCTGGAGAGGGGGATCGTTCCATGCCGCTTCCTGACAAGGGTGTTCGCTGGCCGCCGATCCACCCCGCGATCCAAGCCGACATGGCGGACTGGGCAGCGTGGCTGTCCGCGAACCCGGACCGGCTCGCCTACCGCTACCGCAACCGGCACCGCGACAACGCCCGTTTCGGGCCGGCCGAGAACCGGCCGTCGCAGTACCGCGGCGGCGTCGTCGGCCGCGTGTCCCGCTGGTTCTGGGGTGAACCGACACCGCTCGGCGAGAAGCGCGCCAACCTCCATATGCCGCTCGCCCGGGACATCGCCCGCACGTCGGCCGACCTGCTGTACTCCGAGCCTCCGGCGCTGAAGGTCGCGCACAAGGCCACGCAGGAGACGTTGGAGACGCTCCTCAACACCGGCCTGAAGCGCACCCTCATCGCCGCAGGCGAGTCCGGCGCGGGCCTCGGCGGCGCCTATCTGCGGATCGTGTGGGACACCGACGTCGCTGCGCTCCCATGGATCGGCCGCGTGCGGGCGGACGGCGCGGCACCGGAGTTCGCGCACGGGGAGAAGCTGCGCGCAGTCACGTTCTGGACCGTGCTGGAGGCCGACGGGCAGCGCGTCGTGCGGCACTTGGAACGGCACGAACCGGGGTGGGTGCTGCACGGCGTGTACGACGGCACCGAGGACAACCTCGGCAAGCCCCGCGCACTCACCGACTTCGAGGCCACGAAGGACTTCCTTCCCGCACGGGCACTTCCGTCGGGCATGGAGCGAAAACTCCTCGTCGCCTACCTGCCGAACACCATGGACGCCCCCGACTGGGAAGACATCCCCGGGGCCGCAGGGCTCGGCACGTCCGACTTTCAGGGCGCGGAGACGTTCCTGTCGGGCATCGAC
Source organism: Streptomyces sp. YJ-C3 (assembly GCF_053891275.1). Classification (NCBI taxonomy): domain Bacteria; kingdom Bacillati; phylum Actinomycetota; class Actinomycetes; order Kitasatosporales; family Streptomycetaceae; genus Streptomyces; species Streptomyces sp. YJ-C3. The sequence continues at coordinate 7,256,634 of NZ_CM132685.1, forward strand.
GAGACGTACACCAGCTGGCTGCGGGACATTCGTCTCGCGAAGGCGCGGATCATCGTGCCGTCGGGCTACCTGCTCAACTCCGGTCCTGGCATGGGCGGCGTGTGGGAGGACCGCGAGGTCTACGCCCCGATGAACGTCCCTCCGACCGCCGACCAGGCGATCACGTTGAACCAGTTCCTCATCCGGCACGAGGAGCACCGGGCCACGGCCGCCGAGCTGACGGAGAAGGTGGTGCGGAACGCCGGGTACAGCGCTGGCACGTTCGGCGACGACTCGGCCGGCGCCGCGGTGACTGCGACGGAGATCAAGGCCCGTAACGCCCGGTCGATGTCGACCCGTGCCCGTAAAGCCGAGCTGGCAGCACCCGAGATCGCTGACATCACGGAGGCGTGGCTCATGCTCGTCGCCTCGCCGATGTTCCCGGGGGCTCCGGCGGTCGACGTCGAGAGGCCGGACGTCAGGTTCCAGGACTCCGTGCAGGACGACGTGAAGACTCTCGCCGAGACCGCGGCCCTGTGGTCGCAGGCCGAGGCCGCCTCGACCGAGGTTAAGGTCGCACTCCTGCACCCGGATTGGGACGAGCGGGACCAGCGCGCGGAAGTCGACCGGATTCTGCGTGAGTCCGGCCGGCTCGTCGAGGATCCCGCCACGGTCAGGGAGGACCGGCCCATCACCGATCCGGGCGCGGACGATGACGCTGGCACTGAGGCTGTGGGCGTAGAGGCGTAGGGGGTCCGCGATGCCGGTGTCCCCGTGGATGGCTGAAGATCTGTCCGCGGGGATCCGCGACGTCTACGCCACCGCGGAGGAGCGGCTCCTGTCCCTGGTGGCTCGCAGGCTCGCTGACGGGCTCGGCGCGCCGGGCTGGGTCCAGGCCAAGCTCCGCGACATTCAGGCACTCCGCAGGGGCGCGCAGGCGGTCGTCGACGAGCTCGGCCGGGCCACCTCGTTGGAGGTTCACAATGCGGTCGCCGAGGCGTACAACGTCGGCGCCCGCGCGGGCCTGCTCGAACTCGGGGCCCTCCACGATGACGACGTGCGCCGGATCGCCGAGGAGACACCCGGCACCCGCCGCGTGGACCGGCTCGCCATGGAAACGATCGACCGCGTCACCGACGCGCATCGCGGAATCCTCCGCGGTGTTGAGGACATCTACCGGCGCGTGATCGCGCAAGCGGCGGCGACCCCGCTCGCAGGTGTCGACACTCGCAGGCAGGCCACTCAGCAGGCCGTCCAGCAGTTCACGCGGCGCGGCGTCACCAGCTTCGTCGACCGGGCCGGCCGTGGCTGGTCCATGCCCGCGTACGCGGAGATGGCCGTGCGCACCGCGGTCGGCCGGGCCGCCGTCGAGGCGCACACGGATCAGCTCACCGCGGCCGGAGTCGAGTTGGTCATCGTCTCCAACAGCCCGCACGAGTGCCCGCAGTGCCGCCCGTGGGAGGGCAAGATCCTCGCTCTGTCGGGAGTATCGGGCGCGCGCACGGTCGAGGCCGAGCACGCCACGGACGACGGCCGGATGGTCCGGGTTGAGGTAGCGGGCACCCTCGACGACGCGCGCCGGGCGGGCCTGCAACACCCCAACTGCAAGCACACGACGAGTGCGTACCTGCCGGGCCTCACCCGCACACCGCAGAATGCTGCACAGGACCCGGACGGGTACGAGGCGACGCAGCGGCAGCGGGCGATCGAGCGGAACATCCGCAGGCACAAGCTGGACGTGGCGAGCGCCGTGGACCCGGCCGTGAAGCGGCAGGCCGAGGCCCGCGTCCGGGACTGGCAGAAGAAGATGCGCGAGCACCTCGACGCGCACCCGGAACTGCAACGCAAGCGGTACCGCGAGCAGCCCGGCGCCTCGAACCTGCCGACCGGCGCCCGCCCGCCGCAGGACGCCGTCGAGGCCGCACGCATCCGCGCGGGCGATGCCCGGACGCCGGCCGAGATGAGCGACACCCAACTCGGCGCGGCGATGCGCTCCGGCGCCCTCGACGAACGTGACTTCGCACGCGTCCGCGACGAGGCCGACCGCCGCGACCATGCGGCACTCCTCGACCGGATCCGGCCCGGCGGCCGGCTCGCCGACGACCTCACCGGCTTTGCCGATGACGAACTCGGCCGCGCACTGCGGGACATGGGCGCCGAGGATGCGCTCCGCATCGCTGCAGAACTCGACCGGCGGGACCTCGACGCGGGCATGCCCGGCATCGACCGTGCGCTCGTCGGCATGTCGGACGAGGCCCTCGGCCTGCGCGCCGCGACCGCAACCGGCAGCGACCTCGCTGCGATCGCCGCGGAGGCCGACCGCCGGCAGATGCTCGCCGACTTGTTCCCTGGCGGACAACTCGCCGCGAACGTCGCCGCGTTCGGCGACAGCGTCCTCGGATGGGCGATGCGGTACGCGACCGAACGCGACGCGGCTCGGATCGCCGCCGAGTTCGACCGCCGCTACCCGCCCGCCCCGGCACCGGCCGCGGCCGGCGGGCACACGATTGAGGGTCAACTCGCGGACCGGGCCGCCCTCGACGAGGCACTCGGCCCGCTCGGCGACCTCGACGACTGGTCGCATCTGGTCGACGATCTGCCGGACCCGTACGCGGGCATGACGTCGACGGAGCGGTGGATCGCCGAGCGGGACGCCGAACAGCAGGCCGCGCGCGGTACGTACACCCGGAAGCAGATCCGGGAGCTGTACGCGGAGCACGTGTTCTCGCAGATCCTCGCCGCCGAGGAAGCCACGAACGGCGTGATGCTGTCCGCCAAGGCGCGCGCCGCCGGCGTGGACGTCCGGTCCCTGTTCACGGGCCCGTCACACGTCGCCTACGCGCGTGCTTCGGAAGAGCTGAAACGGTGGTGGGCGGACAACCCGCGCACTACTCTGGCCGAGTACACCGAGCAGGTCACCGGAGAAGCCAGCGACGCCGCGCAGACGGCCCGCCAAGCAGCCAACGACCAGCAGAACCGACTCTGATACTGGGAGGGCCGCATGTCCCGCGAGACGCTTGTACGCGCTGTCGGGCAGGGTGCTGCGGCCGGCCGTGAGGGTGCTTCGGTGACGACGTGTCCGTATCCGGCTGGTGACCTGCACCGGACGGCGTGGCTCCGCGGTTACGCCAAGACGGGGAAGCTTGACCTCGGCTGACGCTCGCACCTTTCAAGGCCCGCCCTGTGCGGGCCTTTTTTCATGCCCTGCCTCGGACTCCGAGCAGGGCTGTGACTTCCGGCCGCCCGGAGCGGTCGGGGATACCGATCCGCCTGGAGCGGGTCACTCCTGAAGGCCCGCCAGGCGCGGGCCGAATGCACTACCGCGGGCACGCCAGGCGCGGCCCGAACCCCACCGCTCGCCAGGCGCGGGCGACTCATGCCCTGGAGGGCGCATGCCGAAGAAGACCCTGCCTCGACACCGGCTCTCAGGGGCCGGCTGGTCCCACCCCTATGGACACGGCCCTTTCGCCCCGTTCCTCTACGCGGACGGAGGGGACAGCGAAGGCTCCGGATCCGGCGAAGGGAACGGTGACGGCGGGGCGGACACCGGCAACGGCGACGCTGACGGGGCCGCAGGCGCCGGTGGCACTGGCGGCGACGCCGGGGCGGACACCGGGCAGGGGAAGGACGGCAAGAGCGACGACTCCGCGGCCACGATCAAGCGGTTGGAGAAGGAACTCGCCGACGCCCGCAAGGACGCGGGCAAGTCCCGCACGGACGCGAAGAAGCAGGCCGCCGACGAGGCCGTTACCAAGCTGACGCAGCAGCTCGGGAAGGCGCTCGGGTTCGTCAAGGACGACACCCCGCCCGACCCGGCGAAGCTCGCCGAGGCGATCGCACAGAAGGACACGACGATCGCCGACCTGAACACGACGCTCCGCACGAAGGACGTCGAGCTGGCGGTGTGGTCCCGCGCGGACAAGCAGTCCGCGAAGGCCGGGGCGCTCCTCGACTCCCGCAGCTTCCTGAAGGCGATTTCGGAACTCGACCCCTCCGCAAAGGGCTTCACTACCGCTCTCGACGACGCGATCAAGGCGGCCGTCAAGGACAACCCCGCATTCGCGGCTGCCGCGCCCGCCGGAAAGAGCGGCGGCGACCTGTCCGGCGGCACCGGCGAAGGCACCGCGAAGAAGCGGACCGGCTCCCTGTCCGGGGCGGTCGGCGCGCACTACCAGACCTGACGATCAGGAGTAACCCATGCCCATCACGCTCGCCCAGGCGGCGATCAACACCCAGGCCGACGTGAACTACGCGGTCATCGACAACCTCCGCCGCTACTCGTGGCTGCTCGACCAGATCGTGTTCGATGACACGGTCACCCCCGGCACCGGCGGCGGCTCGCTGACCTACGGCTACACCCGGCTCACCGCCGCACGTAGCGCGCAGTTCCGCGAACTGAACCAGGAGTACGGCGTCTCGCAGGCCACCCGCGGCCGGCAGACCGTCGACCTCAAGCCGCTCGGCGGCGCGTTCAGCGTGGACCGCGTCCTCGCGAACCTCGGCCAAGCGCAGACCAACGAGGTCACGTTCCAGATGCAGCAACTCCTGACCGCGGTCCGTACGCGGTTCCAGGACGAGCTCATCAACGGCGACACCGCCGTGGACTCCGCCGGGTTCGACGGCCTGGACAAGGCGCTGACGGGCCAGTCGACCGAGTACCTCCCGGTCAACGAGGGCGTCACCACCGGCTACCTGGACTGGACCCGCGGCACGATCGACACGCAGGCCGAGGCGATGTCTCAGCTCGACGTAATCGACGACTTCCTGTCGCGGATCGTCCCCTCCCACACGGGCGGCGGCGACCAGGGCGCCCCGGGCTCCCTCCCGCCGGGCCTGAAGGCGATCCTCGGCAACACCAAGAGCATCACCCGCATGCGTGCGCTCGCCCGATGGGCGGGGATCTACACGCAGACGAAGGACGACCTCGGCCGCCAGATCGAGATGTACGGGCCGTGGACGCTCATCGACCTCGGCGACAACGCCACCGGCTCGGCGCCGATCATCCCGACCGAGACCCGCGACACCGACGGCGCGGGCGGCGGCGGCAACATCACCAACGTCACCGACCTGTACGCGGCCAGCTTCGGCCTGGACGCGCTGCACGGTGCGAGCGTCGCGGGCAAGCCGCTCGTCGAGACGTGGATGCCCGACTTTTCGCAGGCCGGTGCAGTCAAGTCCGGCGAGATCGAGATGGGCCCGGTCGCGATGGTTCTACGGAACAGCAAGAGCGCGGGCGTCCTCCGCAACGTGAAGGTGGCCTGATCATGAACGCCTTCACTGTGCACGCCCCCATGGGTGACTTCAGCGGCGAGTCGGCCGGCGTCTCTTTCAGGGATGGCGTCGGGCACGTCACCGACGAGGCGAAGGAGGGCCGGGCGGCGATCGAGTACTTCCGCCGCCGCGGCTACACCCTCACCCGTGACGGCGCTGAGAAGGGCGAGCCGGCCGAGCCGCAGCGCCCCGAGCAGGGCGACGAGCCGTTCGACCCGGCCGAGCATGACGCGCCGGAGGTCATCGCCTACCTCGACGCGCACGCCGACGACGAGGACGAAGTCGCCCGCGTCCTCGACGCCGAGAAGGCGGGCAAGGCCCGCAAGACCGTTCTCCAGAAGGGAGCCGAGGCATGACCGTTCACGGCGCATTCCGCGGCAACGTCCGCGACAGTCTCGGCTACCTCGACACCGGAGGCCGCCCCGACGTCTTCCACCGGGCCAACCTCCCCAGGATCGGCCTCGACGACGTCGCCGCGCTCGCCTCCGGTGTGATGACGTCCGTCGACCTGTGGCTGAACGAGGGCGACCTCGTCACGAACCTGTCGTTCCTCTCCGCGGGCACCGCGGCCGGCACGCCGACGAACTACTGGTTCGCGCTGTACGACCCGACGGGCGTCCTGCTGTCGCAGTCTGCGGATCAGCTGACCGCGGCGTGGGCGGCGGACACGTGGAAGACGCTGGCGCTCGGGGCGCCGCAGCGGGCCACGCGGTCGGGCCGGTACAGGGCCGCGGTGAACGTGACGGCGACGACTCCGCCGACGTTGGCGGGCACGATCGCGTCCAAGCCGCTGCTGGCCGGTGAGGGCAACCTCGCGCAGACGTCGGGCTCGTCGCTGACGGGCACCGCTCCGGGGACGATCGCGACACCCGCGTTCAAGCGCCAGTGCCCGCTCGTCATCGCGACCTGACCGGAGGGACACCACCATGCCTCTCTCCGGAACGATGCTCGCCGTCAGCGGGTTCGCCGAGCTGACGTCGGCGCTCGACCTCGGCACCGCCAAGGCCGCACAATCCCTGTCCCGCTCCATGTCGCTCGCCTCGGGCACGGGCGCGGGCAAGGCCGACCGGGTGTTCTCGGATCGGCGCACGCTGGCCGCGTCGGCGTCCGAGGATCTCGACCTCGCCGGCGTGCTCCTCGACGCGGTCGGCGCGGCGATCACGTTCGCCCGCATCAAGGGGCTCATCGTCGCGGCGGCCGCCGGGAACACCAACAACGTCGTCATCGGCGCAGCGTCCAGCAACGCCTGGGCCACGCTCCTTGGTGCAACGCACACCCTCACGATCAGGCCGGGTGCCTTCGTGGCGGTCGGTACCGGGGTGGCTGACGCGACCGGGTATGCGGTGGCGGCTGGCACGGGCGACCTGCTGAAGGTCGCCAACTCGGCTGCGGGCACCGCGGTCACGTACGACATCCACATCATCGGCGCGTCCGCGTAGCCGACCAGCTCAGCGAATAGGGAGGCCCCTCGTGGCCTCCCTTTCGCGTTCCCGAAGGGAGACGCGATGGCGAACATCGTCTTCAACATCGCCCTGGGCAGGCTGGCGTACTACGCGTCGCTGCCCGCAACGAACGACGCTCTGATCATGGTGCCGATCGAGACGGCGGGGATCGTCACCGACGCGGTCATGCGGGATTACGACGACCTCGGCACGCTCCTCGCCGGGGCGTCCAACGAGCAGACGACTATGGGCCGCAAGACCCTCGCCTCGGTGACGGGGACGGTCGACGACACCAACGACCGCTGGAACGGGGACGCAGCCGACGTCACTTGGACCGCGGCGACCGGCAACCCGATCTCGGCGGTGGTCATCTGCTACGACCCGGACACCACGACCGGGACGGACGCGGACCTCATTCCGCTCACGAAGCACGACGTCACCATGACGCCGGATGGCAGCGACTTCACGCTCACCATCGCCGACTTCGCGCGCGCCTCGTCCGCAGCCTGACCCCTGAGGGAGGCCATCGTGGCGCGCTTGTGGACGTGCGGGTTCGAGCTCCAGTCGGCGGCCGCAGGGGTGGAGGTTCTCTCCGTCACCGGCACCCCGACGATCTCCACGACGGTCCACCGGCTCGGCACGGCCTCCCTCAGGATCAACCCCACGGCGGCGACGCAGTACGTCGAGCAGCAGGTCGACACCGGCGTCGTGAAGCGCACCCTGCACCGCCTGTACCTGCGGATCACGACGCTCCCGTCCGCGACCGTCACGATCTACGCGATCGGCCAGTCCGGCTACTTCCCCGCACAGCTTCGCCTCACCGCGGGCGGCACGCTGCGCCTGTACGACGGGTTCACCGGCACCGACCTCGGCACCGCCTCGGCCACGCTCAGCACCGGCCAGTGGTACCGCATCGAGCTCGACCACACCGACGCAGCCGGGACCGCGGGCAGCGTCACCGGGGCGTTCATCGGCTACCTCAACGGCGTCAGTTTCAGCGGGGCGACGGTCGTCTCCAACATCAACGGCTTTTCCCGCATTCGCACCGGCTTCGTCACCGCGGCGACCGGCGAGATCCACCTCGACGATCTCGCCGTGAACGACACCAACGGCACAGCCCAGACCGGGCTCCCCGGGCCGGGCAACGTAGTCCACCTCACGCCCGACTCCGCGGGCGACGCGAACGGCTGGGCCACCGCGGTGGGCGGTACGGCCGGCACCGCGAACAACTGGGGCCGCGTCTCCGAGACGCCCCCGAACGATGCGACCTCGTACAACGAGACGACCGCGACCGGGACGACGACGGTCGACGACTTCAACGTCAGCTCCCCGGCGGCTGCGGGCCTTGGCGTCTCGGACACGATTGCCCTGGTGGCGGTGGGCGGCCGGATCGGCTCGAATGCCGCCACCGCGGCGAGTCTCGTATACCGGCTCAAGAGCCAGGCGGCCGGGACCGTCGTCGAGTCCGGATCGGTATCCGTCGCCGTGAACGGGTGGGCGACGCACAAGGCGGCGATGCCGTACGTGCCGCAGCTCACCGCGTACACGAATCCGCAGACCGGGGCGGCGTGGACAAGGGCAGCGCTCGACAACGCGCAGATCGGCGTACGCTCTAACGCCTCGCAGACGACCGCTCGCCGCGTCTCCGCGCTGTGGGCGCTCGTCGAAGCGACCGCCCCGGCATCACTCGCCGCCGGAACGTGCGGGGAGACGAGCACGGCGCAGGCCCTCGGCCGCCGTAAGGTGCTGGCGCTCGGCACCGCCACGGAGGCGGCCGCCGCACAGCCGGTGGTCGGGCTCGGAGGCGTCCCGTTCGCCGCGCTCACCGACGACTTCAACGACGGTGTCACCGACCCGGCGAAGTGGCCCGACTCCTACGAGCCCGGCGGCTACTCCGAGACGGGCGGCCGGGCCCGGGTCGCCTGTACTGCCGCGTACAACGCGTACGCGTCCGCGGAGGCGTACCGGCTGCGCGAGTCCGCGGTCCACGTCCGCATGTGGCCGCCGGCCGCAGGCGGCGCGACGGCGGAGGCATGGGCACAGCTCCTCGTGCAGACGGCCACACTCGGCACGGACGCCATTTTCGAGGTGTCGGCGATCACCGGGAACCTGGTGATGGCAGTCCGGACCGCCTACTACGACCCCGCCCAAGTCGCCATCACCTACGACCCGTTAGCGCACGCGTGGCTGCGGCTGCGCGAGACGGGCGGCGCCCTGTACTGGGACACCAGCCCCGACGGGTCGACGTGGACGAACCGGCGCACCACCCCGTCCCCGGCATGGGCGGGCGACACGAACCTCCAGGTGCAGCTCATCGCGCACCGGAACAACGGGACCGACGACTACGCCGAGTTCGACAGCCTGAACACCGCGGCGAGCCAGCAACTCGCGGTGGCTCTGGCAGCGGAGACGAGCTCCGCGCAGCCGCTCACTCGGGCGAAGCGCCAGACGCTCGGCGCCGCCGTCGAGAGCAGCACCGCGCCGGCCCCGGCCCGACTCAAGCGGCGGACACTACCGTCCGCAGGCGAGGTCGGCACGGCCCGCCCGTTCGCTCGGGCGTCGGGGTTGGCTCGCGTTCAAGAGACCGACACGGCCCACCTGTTGGGCCGTCGCAAGTCCTCCGTGCAGGGCACGGCGGGGATGGTGGAAACGGCCAGGCCACTCGGTCAGGCCAAGGTGGCGCGGCTCGGCGTGACGGCCGAGACCGCGGAGGGCAGGCCGCTCACGGGCGGCCAGGTTCGAGCTCTCGCACCTGCCGAGGAGACGTGGACGGCGCGCCTCCTCGGCCGGGCGAGAGCACGAGCCCTGCCTAGGACCGGCGACACGCACACCGCCCGCCCACTCGGCACAGCCAAGACTCGCGCCCTGACCATCGGCGCAGAGACAGAGACGGCACGGCCCCTCACTCGGGCCAAGCGTCTTGCGCTCACGGCCGCGGAGGAGAGCAGCCAGGCGCAGCTCCTCGCCGTCCCCGATCAGGTGATGCCGGCCGAGGAGATGAGCACAGCGCGCAGCCTGCGCGCGGTCAAGACACAGCCGCTCGACGTGGCCGCTTCAACCGACGCTGCTCAACCCGTGACGGCCGGCAAGCGTCGCGCCCTCGGAACGGCAGTCGAGTCGGTCACGGGGCTCGGCCTGGTCCAGGGCAAACGCGCCTCGCTCACGATCGCTGTGGTGGTCGACGAGGCCCTCTCGATGGGGGCAGGCGCACGGCGTCCGCTCGGCACAGCGCACGAGGTGTCGCGGGCCCTGATCGGTCCGCGAGTGCGGCTCGTCCTCGCGGTCGAACTCAACGTCGCCGTGTCTCTGGCTGGAGTGCGGCAGCGCCCGGCGGACCGGCTCGACGCCACGACGTCGGGGCCGCTGCTCACGCCGAGCAGCGATGGTCCGGCCCTCACCGCATCCACGAACGGCCCGCAACTGGCCGCGATTTCATCCTCGGGAGGCTGACGATGCCGGACGTAGGCGATGTGGTGACTGCCCGGCTCGTGGTGTCGCCGGCCGACCAGACGACCGGGGCGGCGCTGGTCGTCACCCGGCCGGACGGGACAACGGACGCGCCGGTCGTCACCAGCGAGGACGACGGCACGGTGTGGGCGGCCCCGGTGACGTACACGCTGGCGGGGCTGTGGCGCCTGTCGTGGACCGTGACAGGCACAGGCGCATCCGTTGAGCACGAGGTCGTCTCCGTTGCCCCGGCGCCGCTGGTGGCGACGACGGGCCGCGTGTACGCGACGACGACGCAACTCGCCGAGTACCTCGGCACCGCTGTACCGCTGGACGCGGTGCGCCTCCTGACGGACGCGTCGCGGGCGCTCGACGACATGCTCCGGGCCGCACGGTACTGCGTTGACGACGACGGTATGCCGACCGATCCGGCCGCCTCAGCCGCGTTCGCTGAGGCCGTCTGCGCGATCGTGCAGTGGTGGGACGAGACCGGTGACCCGGTCGGCGCCGGCGCGGGCTGGGACAGCGTCTCTGCCGGATCGATCAGCCTGTCCGGACGGTCCAGCAGCACCGCTACACCGATCGCCGCCGGGAACCTGCCGCCGCGCGCGCTCGCTGCTCTCCAGCGCGTGCCTGGCGGGATCCTCGACTTCACGGTGTGGTCCGCGTGGTGAGGCAGATCCCGGCCTTCGTGCTTCAGCACGAGGTCACCGTCGAGCAGTATCTCGGCTCGTCCAGCAAAGGCGACCTGTTCGGGCCTCCTGCCGTCGTGCGCTGCCTGATCGACGAACGAACACAGCTGGTGACCAGCCCTGGCGGCGATCAGGTCACCTCCGGATCGTCGTACCTCACCCGGCCCGGCCACCGGCCACCCCCCAAGAGCCGCGTGACGCTGCCCGGCGGCCGGAAGACGACGGTCATCACCGTTGCCCGGCCGGACGGCGGTCGCCTTCCCGTGCCCTCGAACGTGCAGGTCTATCTCAAATAGGGAGGCCCCTGTGGCGCAGTCTTTCCGCCTCCGGTTCGACGGGTCCGCGGTGACACGGGAGACGCGCGCCGCTGCGTCGCGCGGCCTGTACCTCGGCGCCGAGCACGTCCTCGGGAAGTCGAACGAGCGGGTGCCGCTCGACGAGGGCACCCTCCAGCATTCCGGCACAGCCTCCGTCGACGAGGCAGCGCTCACAGCCGCCGTGTCCTATGACGGTCCGTACGCGGTGGTTCAACACGAACGGCTCGACTTCCGGCACGCCCCGGGCCGCGAAGCGAAGTTCCTGGAGAACGCCCTCAACAGCTCGCGCGATGAGGTCATGGCGCTGGTGGCGGCCGAGGTTCGGCGGGCACTGCGGTGAGCGGGTACACGAGCACGCTCCTCGATGGGATTGCCGTCCTCCTGGCAGACGCCGGGGCTGGCGTGTTCCGCCCCGACGGGGCGATCGCGGACGAGGAGACGGGGATTTACCGCGCGGTGATCCCGGCGGCCCCGGACCGGGCGCTCGGCCTGACCGCGTACCCGGTCGAGGACACGCACCTCACGGACGCGACGACCGGGGTGCAGATCCGCATGCGTGCGGGCCGCGACCCGGACGCGGTCGACGACCTTGCCGACGCCGTGTTCAACGTGCTGCACGGCCGCGAGAACTACGACGCGGGCGGTGTGTTCGTCGAGCTGTCGTGGCGGCAGTCGCAAGCGTGGATCGGCCAGGACGAACACGGCCGCATGGAACTGACCTCGAACTATTACCTCCGGACCACTCGGCCGGGCCCTCACCAACAGGACTAGGAGCACCGCATGTCCACTCCCACGCCGGAGACCGCGCTCGCCCGCAGGTGGCGACTTCAGATCGACATGAACTACCCGAACGCCGGAGACCCGGACTGGCAGACCGTGTTCGGCGTCAAGGAGTTCACGCCTCCGATGCCGGACCCGAACGTCGAGGACTCCTCGGACTACGAGTCCGGCGGCTGGAACGGCAACGAGAAGACCGCGCAGGGCTGGGAACTGTCGGTCACCCTGAACCGGAAGAAGAACGGGGCCACCAAGGTCTTCCACCCCACCCACGAGAAGCTGCGCCAGGCGGCGTTCCTGTTCGCCTCGGGGAGCCGGGCGCACCTGCGGTGGTTCGACCGCGAGGGGATGCCCGAAGCGTACGAGGGTGTCGGCATCGTCAAGTGGGAGAACTCCGGCGGCGAGCACACCGACCTGGACACACCGGAGATCACCGTCACCGGGGACGGCGAACTCCTCATGATCGACAACCCGCTCGCCTGATGGCCGAGGAATTCAAGCCGCTACAGCGGTTCCTTGACGACGCCCTCGTCCTCCCCGTCCCCTGCCGCGACGGCGAGGAACGACGCTTCCGCATCCCCTCGCCCCCGGCCGAGGACGGCCTGCGCGTCGACCTCCTCACCGTGGCCGCCGCTCGCCTCGCCGCTGGCGGCTCCCCGGACCACGAGGAAGTCCTCAACGACGAGGACGAGCGGCACATCTTCCGCCTCTCGCTCGGCGAGATGCACGACGAGATCCTCAAGCACGTCGAGTGGAGTCTGTTCAAGCACATCGCCCTCACGGCGATGGTGTGGATCACGCAGGACCGTGACCGGGCTGAGCAGTACTGGAACTCGGCCGGCGACCCTTCTCTCCTGGCCCCGAACCGGGCGGCCCGTCGATCGCGGAACAGCGGCTCCTCGGCGTCGGCTGCGGCGAGTACGACCCAGTCTCGGGGCTCTACGAGTGGTACGAGGGCGGGCTCCCGTCGCGGCGGCAAGGGGCGACGGAAGTAACCCGCGAGGCCCTGCTGGAGCAATGGCCGCTGGTTGAGGCCGACATGCATGAGCAGTACGGCCTTGACCTGTCCAGCGGGATCCTCCGCGAGCGGTCGTGGCGCTGGTTCCTGATCCGCCTGTATGGCCTCCTCTCCGCGGACTCCCGCATCGCCCGGCATTTCGCACCTCCTGACCCCCAGCAACCCCAAAGGAGGTAGCAGCGTGGCGCTCACCGTCGGCGAACTCACCGGCCTCATCACCCTCGACGCGTCCGGAGTCACCGACGGACTGCGCACCGCAGAGAGCCAGATGCGGCGCGCGGGCACCCAGATGGGATCGGATGCCGAGCGGGCCGGGCAGCAGGCCGGGCAGCAGCTCGGCGACGGCGTGGTCCGCGGCGCCGACGGCAGGCTCCGGGATCTGCGGGGCCGGTTCGTCGCCGCAGGCCGCGACGCGGGCGACGGCCTCGGCGACGGCCTGAACGACACCAGCGGCCCCGGTGCCGACAACGCCGTGGGCGGCATCGCCGAGAAGCTCGGGAAGCTGAAGATGGCTGCGGCCGGCATCGGCGCAGCGGCGGGCGCGCTCCTGATGACCGCGATGAACGACGCGATGGAACAGGGGAAGATCACCGGCCGTCTGGGGGCCCAGTTGGGGCTCACTGCGCAGGAGGCGCAGCGCTACGGGCACATCGCCGGGCAGATGTACGCGGACGCGGTGACCGAAGATTTCCAGGGCGCGGCCGATGCGATTTCGGCGGTAATGCGTGCTGGGATCGCCCCGCCGGAGGCGACGAACGCACAGATCGAGTCGATCGCGACCAAGGTCACCGACCTCGCCAGCAGTTTTGAGCTGGACTTGGGCCAGACTGCGAATGCAGTCGGGCAGATGATCAAGACGGGTTTGGTCGACAACGGCGCCGAGGCCGTCGACATCATGGCCGCGGCGCTCCCGAAGCTGGGGCAGCGCGCCGATGACGTCGCGGACACGTTCAACGAGTACTCGACGATCTTCCGGCAGATGGGCCTCGACGGCGCCGACGCTATGGGCCTTCTCTCGCAGGGCATGCAGGCCGGTGCGCGCGACACCGACGTGGTCGCCGACGCATTGAAGGAGTTTGTCCTCATCACCCAGGGCGGCGGCGACAAGGTCGACGAGGCGTTCCGGAAGATCGGCCTCTCCGGCAAGGAGATGCAAGCGGCTTTCGTGAAGGGCGGGCCCGAGGCTCGGGCCGCGCTGGACAAGGTGTTCGAGGGCCTGTCCAAGATGAAGGACGGCACCGACAAGAACAATGTCGCGCTCACCTTGTTCGGCACCAAGAGCGAGGACACGCAGAAGGCGTTGATGGCGCTCGATCCGTCCTCGGCCGCGGAGTCGCTCGGCAAGGTCGGCGGCGCCGCGGACAAGATGGGCGACGCGCTCCGCGACAACGCGGCGACGAAGGTGGAGCAGTTCAAGCGCGGCATGCAGCAGGGAGTCGTGGACTTCCTCGGCACGAAGGTCATCCCCGCGATCACGGGCCTGAAAGGACTGGTGGGCGGGGCGTTCGGCTCGATGTGGGACGAGGCCGGGGCATCCGGCGCGGCCGGGCTCGACAGGGTGTTCGCGTTCTTCGGGCTCCTCGGCCCGAAGCTGATCGAGAAGATCAAGACGCTTGCGCCGCAGGCCATTTCGGGGCTGATGGGGCTGGGCGAGAGCATCGGCGCTTGGATGATGGCGAACCCCGACAAGATGTTCAAGATCTCCTTGATCGCCGCCGCGATCATCGTCGGGCTCATCGCGCTACCGCTCCTGATCGCCGGGGCGCTGGTCGCCGCAGTCGGCATGATCCTCGTCAACCTCGGCAGGGGCTTCGTCGAGGGCATCCCCGCACAGTTGGGAAAGCTGGGCTCTGCCATCGGCGGATGGTTCGGCGGCCTGTGGTCCCGCTACATCGCCGGACCCGTCGGCGGCGCCTTCAGTTCCTTCATCTCCTACGTGGCCGGACTCCCCGGGCGCGCAGTCGCGGCACTCGCCTCGCTCGGGGTACTCCTCGCTTCGGTCGCTTCGGTCGCCTTCCAGCGGTTCAAGACCGGGGCGGTCACCAAGGCCGTCGACTTCATGGCGTGGGTGCGGGGACTGCCCAGCCGAATCTCCGGAGCCCTCGGCTCACTTGGCGGACTCCTTGTCAGCAAGGGCGCCGACCTTGTGCGCGGCCTGGTCCGCGGCGTGCAGTCCATGGGCGGCTACCTCCGCAGCCAGCTCATGTCGTTCGCGAAGGGGATGATTCCCGGGCCGATCGCCAAGGCGTTGGGCATCCACTCGCCCTCCCGCGTGATGGCCGACCAGATCGGCCGGTGGATCCCTGCCGGTATCGCGCAGGGCGTCGAGGCGCACTCCGGAGTCCTCGACGACACCATGTCGAACCTCGTGAACACGCCGACCCCGTCCGCAGCGATGGCCTCGGCTGTCGGCGGGGCGGCGGCCGGCGTATCTGGCGGGTCCTCGTCGCAGACCTCCACGCAGCGCGTGGAGCTCGGCGGAGAGCTCGGCCAGGCGATCGTGTCGGCGCTCCGTAAGAAGGTCCAGACAGACGGCCGCGGCAACGTGCAGCTGTACCTCGGGAGGGGATGACATGGCTTTTCCGGAGGATCCGCTGGGCCTGCGTGTCGAGATCAAGGCGGGCGTGTGGACGGACATCACGGCGAGCGTCTACACCCGCGATCCGATCCGCCATACGCGTGGGATCCGGTCCAACGGCGCGACGGCGGACCCGGCTTCGGTGCCGATCACGATCAACAACCGTGACGGGAAGTTCAGCCCGCGCAACCCGATGTCCCCGTACTACGGGCTCATCGGCCGCAACACCCCCGTGAGGCTGTGGCTGCCGGGCGGGGAGCACTTCCTCGACCTCGACGGCGACCCCGCCAACATCGCCTCGACACCGGACGCGGCGGCGCTCGACATCACCGGGGACCTGGACCTGCGCATCGAGCTGGAAGCCAACTGGTACCAGCCGACGCCCCAGACCCTCATCGGCAAGTGGGCACCTGGCCAGGCCAGTTACTACATGCGCATCCAGGACGGCCTCCTCAGCCTCATCTACTCGACAGACGGCGGCCCGGGGTTCTTCGTCCGCCAGCGTTTGCCTGCGCTGCCGCGGCGCGCCGCGCTGAGGGCAACGCTCGACGTGGACAACGGGGCCGGCGGGTTCACTGCGTCCCTGTACTGGGCTCCGTCCATGGCGGGCCCGTGGACGCTGCTGAACAGGCCGTACAGCGCCAGCGGTGTGCTGTCCCTGTTCTCCGGCAGTGCGCCGTTGACTATCGCTCCGCTCGACGTGACTGCGACGGCGACGCGGCCCCCGGTGGTGGGCCGGGTGTACAAGGCCGAGGTCAGGTCGGGGATCAACGGAACGGTCGTCGCCAGCCCCGATTTCACGCAACAGCCGCTCGGCACAGCCTCGTTCACCGACTCGGCGGGGCGCACGTGGTCGCACTCGGGCACCGCAGCCGTGGCCGACCGCCGGGAGCTGTTCGTCGGGGAAATCGCGTCGTGGCCACAGAAGTGGGTGGCCTCGCACGCCGACGTGTGGACGTCCGTGGAAGCCGCGGGCATCCTGCGCCGGTACGGGCAGGGCGCCAAGGCCCTCGACAGCACACTGCGGCGCCGGATCCCCTCCGGCTCCCCGATCGCGTACTGGCCCATGGAAGAGGACCGCTACGCGACCCGCGCGTACTCGCCGATCAAGGGTGTCAACCCGGCCGCGCTCACCAACGTGGAGTGGGCCAGCCTCGACACGCTGCCCTCATCCAAGCCACTCCCCAAGATCAACGCGGGGGCGCAGCTGTCGGCAATCGTGCCTGCCGCGGCGGCCGGCCAGTGGCAGGTCGAACTCGTCTACAACGCCGACGACAAGGCCCCTCTCCCCACCAACCCGCCCGTCGAACTGATCGGCATCTCGTCCACCGGAACTGTGCGCCGCTGGACCGTTGCCATGCGCGCAGGCGCCGTGCAGATCCGCGGTGTCAACGCGGGCGGCACGGAGGTCGTCGGTGTCCTTGTTGCGGTCGAGGCTGACGTTTTCCACGGCTGGGTGCGCCTGCGCCTGTGGGCCCGCGACACCGGCACCGGCTCGGTGCAGTGGCGTCTCGACTTCCAGGACGTCGGCGGCGACGCCGGCGGTACCGGGGGCACCATCTCGGGCACGGCGGGCAGGGTCACAGCGGTCACGGGCACGTGGACTGAGGCAATGACCGGGTGGGGCATCGGTCACCTCGCTGTCCTGCCTACCGCACAGAACTCGCTCTACACCGGGTCGGATGACGGGTACGCCGGCGAGACGGCGTGGGCGCGGATGATGCGCCTGGCTGGCGAGGAGTCGATTCCTGTATCCCGGATCGCCGGACCGCTGGAGCCTCAGCTTGTGGGCCCGCAGCGCCCGGAGACGCTCCTGGCTCTGCTCCAGGAGGCCGCGGACGCCGACGGCGGCATGCTGGTGGAATCCCGTGACCGGCTCGGTCTGCTGTACCGGGACCGGTCGAGCCTGTACACGCAGGAGCCTGCGCTCGTCCTCGACTACGCGGCCGGGCAGATCGCAGCCGGGTCGCTGGAGCCGGTCGACGACGACTCGGCGACCCGCAACGACGTGACCGTCACCCGCTTCGGCGGCTCGTCGGCGCGCGCGGTGCTGGAGACGGGGCCGCTGTCGATTCAGGAGCCGCCGGACGGTATCGGCGTCTATGACGAGTCGGTCACCCTCAACCTGAACGACGATCTCCAACCGCAATTCATCGCGCCGTGGCGGCTCCATCTGGGCACCTATGACGGCGCCCGGTACCCGTCGGTGTCCGTGCGTCTACACCGGCATCCGGAGCTCATCGACGACGTGATCGCACTCCGCGAGGGCGACATCCTCCGCATCGTGAATCTGCCGTCGTGGGTGGCGTACGGGCCGGTCGATCTCCTCATCACGGGCATGTCCGAGACGTACCTCCCACGCACATGGGAGATCACCCTCACCTGCGATCCCGGAGGCCCGTGGATGACGGCACAAGCAGACCACCCGGTGTACGCCAAGGCGAACACGGACGGAACTGTACTGACGCTGGCCGCTTCACCGTCGGACACGGTCCTCGCGGTCCGCGTGACGGCCGGCCCTCCGTGGACGACCGATCCGGCCGAGATGCCGATCCCCATCGAGCTCGGCGGCGAGGAGGCGACGGTCACCTCAATCGCCTCGCTCACCGACAACTTCGCCCGGACGGTGGCCTCGGGGTGGGGCACGGCTCCGGGCGGCGACGTGTGGGCCACGGCCGGCGGATCCGCGTCGGACCGGTCGGTCGACGGAGCGCGCGGCGTCGTCACGGTGCCGTCGAGCCCTACGACGCTGCGGGCTCAGACCATGCCTGGGGCCCTGGCGGACGCCGAGGTGCGGACCCGCATGTCCGTCGACCAGATGGCGACGGGCGCGAGTCTCGTCTCGGTGATCCTCCTGCGCTACGCGTCCGTGGCCGACTGCTACCGGGCGCGGCTTCACTTCAGCCCGAACGGAGAGCTGTACGTCAGCGTCGCGCGCGGCGCAACGGCCCTCAGCGCCACCGTGAAACTGGGCTACGCGTACACAGCCGGGGCGACGTTCGAGGTGCGGGCGCAGGTCGAGGGGCAGATCGTGCGGCTCCGTGTGTGGCCTACGGGCAGTGCTGAGCCGGCCGCGTGGGTCATCGAGCAGGAGGTCACGGCAAGTCCAATCGTCGAGGGTGCGGTGGGGCTGGCTGCGAGCGCCTTCTCCGGCAACACCAATACGGCTCCGGCCTTGCGCTTCGACGACTTTGAGGTGGTCGGCGTGCAGCGCATGACGGTCGTGCGCAGCGTCAACGGCGTCATCAAATCTCACGCGGCGGGCACGCCTGTTGGCCTTGCCCGGCCCGCGATCGCATCCCTGTAGAGGAGGACCTTTGTCGACCCCTGTGGACTGGCGTGCAGGCATGGACATCACCGCTGGGCGACTCCAGGCGATGGTGCCAGCGCGCACTTTCAGCGTCCTGAACTACGGCACCGACAGCAGCGGAACCGTGGGCGCCTCTCCGGGCATTCAGGCCGCGCTCAACGATGCCCGTGATGTCGGCGGCGCGGTGGTGCAGGTTCCTCCGGGCGTCTATCTGATCGACCAGACGCTGAGGATCTACGGCAACACGCGGCTGTCGCTGATGCAGGGCGCGGAGTTCCGGCGCACCGTGCCGGGGACGATGCTCATCAACGGCGACGGCGGGCAAAGCGCCCCGGGGTACACGGGGCACTCTCGGATCACGATCGAGGGTGGCCTGTGGAACATGCAGGGGAACGTGAGCGGCCTCACGGGGTCGGCAATGTGCATCAGCATCGGGCACGCCTCGGACATCGTGATCCGCGACTTGGAGATCCGGGATGTGCCGGGGTACCACGGCATCGAACTCAACTCGACGTCCCACGGCACGATCACCGGGTGCCGGTTCCGCGGCTACATCGACCCGGGCGGCCGAGATTTCTCCGAGGCCGTGCAGATCGACCTCGCCAAGTCGGCAGGAGTTTTCGGCGGGTTCGGCCCGTACGATCACACGCCGTGCGTCGACATCCTGATCAGCGGCAACCACTTCGGGGATTCGGACACGTCCGGAACGACCGCGTGGCCGCGCGGCGTGGGCTCGCACTCGGCGACGATCGGCCGCTGGCACCGCAGGATCCGTGTCGCGGACAACAGCTTTGAGAACCTCCTTCAGTACGCGGTCAGCGCGTACAACTGGGAGGACGCGACGATCACGGGCAATGCTTTCGTCGGCTGCGGCTCGGGGGTGCGTCTGCGGGCGGTAATCCTGGCGGACGCGGAGGACACGAAGGACGTCAACGGGAACCCCACGGGCGCCTCACAGGTGATGAGGAACCTGAGCGTCGTTGGCAATGTCTTCCGGCAGGGTGGCGGCTACGACGAGCCGATCATCGCGCTCGGGGAGACGTCCGGGCAGATCCTCAACCTGACCGTCGGCTCCAACAGCATCGACGGGTCGTCGTCGAGCCAGAACGGCATCCGCATGCAGCAGGTTTCCCGGGCGGCGATCAGCGGCAACGTGGTCGCCAACATCAACGGGACCGGGATCTCTACCGAGGACTGCGGCAACCTCGTCATCAGCGGGAACCAGTTGTGGACGATCGCCGGGCATGGGATGACGTTCGTCAACGTCGATCACTCCAGCGCAGTCGGCAACCAGATCAGGGAGCCCGGTAACAACGGGATCTTGATCCAGGGCGGAAGCAACATTCACTTGCGGGACAACTACATCAAGTCGCCTGGCAGGAGCGCGAACGCGCAGTACTACGGGGTTCGCCTGTCGACGTCCGCCTCGTCCATCTCGATCAGCGGCACCAAGGTCCGCCCCAACGGCTCCGGCAATGAGGCCAAGTACGGGCTGAGCATCAGCGGGACGTGCTCGCTGATTCAGCGGTACGGCAACGACTGGCGCGGCGCGGAGTGGAAGGGCGGCGATTCCCCGAATACGGGGACGGGCATCGGCGTGAACGTCGAGAGCGGCGCGACGGAGAACACGACCGCGACGGACCTGTCCACCTGACCCACCCCGCTTCACCTATACGCCCCGAGCCAGTTGGCCGGGGCCTTTCTCATGTCTGGAGTCCCATGGCTACACCCCTCACCCCGGACACGTTCCTCGCCATCCTGAGAGCGGAGGGCGTCAAGACCAGCGAGTACCCCGGGTGGCGCACCCGTGGGCGCGACGCCGCCACCGGCAAGACGTTCGGCCCGGTCCACATGGTCCTGAACCACCACACTGCCGGGGCCAACAGCCGCGACATCGTGGCGAAGAACGGAGTTCCTGGACTGCCGGGCCCGCTCGCGCACATCCACCTCGCCAAGACGGGCGTGGCGACGATGTGCAGCGCACACCGCGCGAACCACGCCGGCCTCATGGCACAGAACGCGTACTCCTCGTTCCTGAACGAGAAGGCGACGCACCCCGCCCCGTCCAAGGCCTCCGGCACGGTCGACGGCAACGACCTCAGCTACGGCATCGAGACGGAGAACCTCGGCAACGGGAAGGACGTCTACCCGCGCGAGCAGTACGACGCGTGGGTGCGGATCAACGCGGCGATCTGCCGGCACTACGGCTGGTCGGCAGAGTCGTGCGGCGGGCATCTGGAGACGTCGGTCGAGGTCAAGGTCGACCCGCGAGGCCCGGTCGAGGGCTACGGCAACCGCAGCAAGTTCACCTTCTCCATGGGGCAGTTCCGCAAGGACGTCGCCGAACGCCTGAAGAACAAGGCGTCGTGGTCCCCGGGCGCCGACGTCACGTACACCGTCAAGCGCGGGGACACCCTCTGGTCGATCGCCGTGCACGAGCTGGGTGATGGCGCCCGCTACGCCGAGATCAAGGCCCTGAACTCGCTGAAGTCGGACGCGCTCAGCGTCGGCCAGAAGCTCACCCTCCCCAAGAAGTGAGGTAGTCCCATGGCTTCGTCCTCTGCTCCGATCGAGAAGAAGGTCACGGCGGGGTCCGCGGTCGCGTACCTGGCCAGTCTCGCCGGGCTCGCGATCCTCGGCGCCGTCACCGACGACCCGTCGCTGATCTCCGGCATGCCCGATGCGCTGGAGCCGTTCGTGCTCGCCCTCGTCCCGGCCGCCGCGTCGTGGGTCGCCGGGTGGGCCGCGCCGCATACGCCGCGCTCGGACGCCTGATGCGGCCCGCGCTGGCCCGGCTGTGGGCGCGGCTGGGCTGGCGCGGCCTGGCCCTGGCCACGTCAGGAGTCGCGTGGATCAGCTACGGCGCGTCCATCGCAGTACAACCCCGCTACGGCACCGTCCGCGGCATCAGCGTCCTCCTCGACCTGATGTGCATGGCCGCCTGGGGCTGGCTGTGGATCGGCGCCGGACTGCTGTCCATCGTCTTCTCCGTCGCGCGCGCAGGCCGCGACCTCCCAGGGCTCGCCGCGGCGATGGGCCCGCCTCTGCTGTGGGCCCTGGCCTACGCGCTCGGCGGCCTCTCCGGCACGTCGCAGACGGCATGGGGAGCGGTCGCACCGTGGGCATCCCACGCGTTCCTCATCGCGATCGTGGCATACCTGACCCGCCCCCGACTGATCGTCCCGAGGATGGTGCCGCGTGGAGCCGAGTAGCTGGCTGGGCCTGCTGGCGGTCGTGGTCTCGACGCTCGGCACGGTGGCCGGCACATGGCTCGGTAGGACGCGTACGACGGTGCAGGAGATTCCCACGGACGGCATGGCTGCGGCGCCGCCGCAGGCGGAGGGGACGTGGACGGTCAGCCCGGAGATGTACAGGTGGTTCCAGGATCAGATGTCCGGGCTTCACCAGCGGACGCGCGCGCTTGAGGAGGATGCGCGCGAGTCACGCTCAAGGGCGGATCGCACGGAGCGGCTTCTTGGTCTGGCCCTCGATCACATCAGTCATCAGGACGAGCGGCTTCGTGCGGCTGGGATGCCGCTGGTGCCGATGGACCCTGAGCTGGTGGCGGCTCGCGATTCCCGTTGAACGGTATGGCCCCCATCGCCTTCGGGCGGTGGGGGCCGTTTCGTCATGCCTCGACGCGGTCGAGTGCTCCGATGGCGCGGGTGATGAGGGCGCGCGCGTCGGCTCCGTATACGGCCATGCTCCGCAGCTGGCCGAACGCCCGGAGATACTCATCGATCTCGGACTGTTGCCGGATACGCACCCGCGCGGTGACGAGCTCGACGGACACAAGCCGGTCGTCGTACACGTGGAACGTCTCTCGCGGCCACTGGCACCGTTCGACGGTCGCTGACGGGATGATGCCGAGCGAGACACTGGGCAGCGCCCCGACGGTGAGGAGGTGGCCGAGCTGTGCAGCCATCGCATCCGTGTCGCCGAGCTGGTAGTACAGGGCGGATTCCTCGATGACGAACAGGAACCGACGGCGCTGCTCGTGCAGGATCTTTGACCGCTCGATGCGGGCCTGCGCTGCCTGCGGACTGTCGTCGACTTCGAGGCCCCGCATCTCGGCAGAGATACGCAAGATGCCGCCCGCGTAGCCGACCGTCTGGAGCAGGCCCGGGACGAGGGTGGCCGAGTAGACGCGGAACAGGTGGGACTCGGTGAACAGGCGGCCGGTGACCTCCTGCAACTCCTTGAGTCCGTTGCGGACGTGCTGTCGCCACTCGGTGTACATCGACTCGGCGGTGAGCGACTTCGTGACGAGGCCCTCAGCCTGGTCGACTGCGCCGGTCGCTGCGCACCACAGGCGAATGTCGCGGGTCGATGGCGCCGTGACGGCGTTCTCGATACGGGACGTTTTCCCGCCGCTCCAGCCGCAGCGTCTTCCGTGCTCGGCGACCGTCTGCCCCGCCGTCCGGCGCAGATCACGCAACTGTGCGGCGACGGCCTCACGGGCGGCCTGCGCGGACGACGACGGCGACTGTGGCATGTGGTCCTGCTCGTACTCAGAGGGTCAACGAATCTCGTACTGCTCGTGGGGGATCGCTCGTTCCCACACCGACTCGAACGCGTCGGAGCAGAGTTTCGCGGCGGCCGGGTCGGTGCTGATCTCCCCGCCACCGGAGGCCCCGTCACCGCTGAAGTGGTTCCACCGGACGAGTCGCCTGTCGATGAGCCAGAAGTCGTTGCCGGGCAGGGCAAGGCCTGACGCGCGGCGACGCGGCAGCCACCGCACCTGTTCGCCCGCGGCGACGTTCGTGAAGGTCCCTGAGTGCTCGTAGCGGATGTACTCGCTCACCGGCTCGGACACGATGCGGGCCCGCCGCACGACGACGCCCCGGCCCACCGTCTCTTGGATCAGGTCGAGCCACGGCCGCCACCACGATGCACGGTCGGCGGGATCATGGCGGAAACCCTTCTTCCACTCGGCGAACGGCCCCGCCTCGTAGTCGACGGCATAACTGTCACGCATCTCCAGATGGACGGCGGACTCGACGGCGCTACCGAGGAGGTCAGGAAACGTCGGGACGCTGCTCGACTGCATTGCACGCCTCCTTCAGCATCGCGGCCATACGCGCCGGGACTCGTACCACCTGTTCGTGTTCGGGGATGCCGACCGCGTGCCCCGGTACCTTGAACGCCGCGGCGGCGGCCGCAACGTCGGGTGTGGGTTTCCATCCCTGAATGACGATCTCTGCTCTCTCCTCGTCCACCCACACCGTGGGGCTCTCTCCGTCTCCGGTGTTGGGGTCGATTCCGATGAACCGTAGCGACATCGTGGCCTCCCGCAATCGGTGTTGCAGTTCGTTGCACCACCGTCCGGCCCTTCAGGAATGTGGTCAAGACCGCGGTCACGCCAACACCCCACGTGAGGGGTAATTCCTGCAACGATCCGCAACAAGCTGGAGGGCACGCGTGCAGGGCTCCTAGCGTCATGAGCACACGGACGCCGCCCTACCCCCGCGGAGAGTGCCATGACCACTATCCAGGACCCCCCACCGCAGACCGAAGCGAGCAGACTGCGCAGGCTGCTCGACGACGCAGGGTCAGCCCCGCGCAAGCGGCCCTCTCCAGAACAGCGCAGCAAGCTCGACATCGCTCTGCGCGCCGAGATACGCCGGTTGATGCCTCTCGTGCAGACGCAAGCCGATCGCCTCAACAGGGGGAATCGGGCCTGGTATTCGCGCGATCGGGCGCTCGCCGACGCGGCCGAGGAGTTGAAACAGGGGCTCAGCCCCAGCTCGCTCGCCGGATCGCTGCGGCTGGCTGCGCTCGGCCGGATGGTCCGCACGCTCGATCAGTTCGCCGGCGGCGAGTCGTAATGGCGTTCGTCCCGATCCCAGGGATCTGCTTCATCCGGAAGCCTGGAACGAATATCCGGTGCACGCTGCCGCCGCACAGCTCCAAGCGCGACCACGTGAACGTCTACCAGGGCGTCACTAACAGCGCCGGCATCCGCCCCGGCGCGACCT
Organism: Streptomyces sp. YJ-C3; assembly: GCF_053891275.1. Lineage (NCBI taxonomy): Bacteria > Bacillati > Actinomycetota > Actinomycetes > Kitasatosporales > Streptomycetaceae > Streptomyces > Streptomyces sp. YJ-C3. The sequence goes on from NZ_CM132685.1 coordinate 7,281,443, forward strand.
GGCCGGCTAGTCCCGGCGAGACACAGGCGGGGTAGAGAGCGCTCGGCCTGGACCTCGCCGGCGGAGAGAACCGCACCACCCGAGAGGTACACCGATGACAGCAAGACGGCGACAGTGCGCTCGCTGCCGCAAGCCGATCACGGCGACGCAGGGGACAGCTCGGCTTCCGATCGATACCGGGTCGGGGGTTGGTCTGTCCGCCGAGGTGCACGAGGAGTGCGCGAGCGCGTCGCAGCAGCCGCGGACATCGCCGACTCGTCGGCATCTCTGATCCCCTGGCACGCTCCTTCCCCCGGGTCGGTGCCAGGTGGGGCGGCGGTATGACGGTCTCGGAATGCCGCCGCCCCCTTTTGTCTCCCTCGCTGGCGCGTCCCAGTCGGACGCCAGTTGGGGGGTAGCGGGCCTGCGTGTTGTCGCGGCCTGTGCCCGGTTCGGCGACTGGAGGGTTTCCGGGCCGGAAGAGGGCGGCCCGGAGTGGAGTCCCGGGTCGCCCTGCCAGGCTCCCGCGGCTTTGTGATTGGGCTGCGGGCGGGCGGCGGCACGACGGCTATCGGGGCCGCCGCCCATCAGTACTACTGGCTGCACGCGGCTCGATCACTGTTCGGCCACACGTGCAAGGCCTGTGCGAATACGACGCACGTTCGAGTGAATCCCTGTGGGCTGTCGGGCGCCCGGGGCAACGGTCGGACACCGTGCATATGACAACCGCTTTCCACGGACTGCCCTCAGCGCTGCGAGTGAGGGCTCAATGGCGCCTCTCCGGGACGTACGCCCGTCCGCCCGGGGAGGCGCCTTTGCGTGTGTGCTGGGGGTGATGTTCGCCCCATGGGTGGCGTTCACACGGGGTGTGCGTCACCGTCTATCGCAACGGCCCCCGCCGATTATTGCGGCGGGGGCCGTGGCCTGTGGGGCGGGCCTCCCCGCCCGGATCCCACAGGAGGTAGACGAGCGCCCGTCTGGCGCGCACGGGGAGAAGCGCCAGCCCTCGTCATCAGTGACTCTACGGATCGCCCGGGGCTGATCAATCCCTCGTTTCGGTGACAGGAGGGGGAGATCCTGTGGTGTTGTGGACTCTATGCGGACTTCGATCACGACGAAGGCCCCCCAGTGATCACACTGGAGGGCCCCTGACCTGCTATCTCACGCGGTGGGCGCGGACGGTTTCGAACCGCCGACATCCTGCTTGTAAGGCAGGCGCTCTACCCCTGAGCTACGCACCCGACATCCCGGGCTTTCGCGACCAGGACGAGCCGACAGCGTACCTTGCCGACGCCTGTGCACCGCAAACCCCTTACGGCCGGGGCCGCGGCGGGGGTTAACCCCACCTGCGATCCGGTGGCCGTCCGCATCCCGCGCACCACCTGCGCCGCCGTACGTTCACGGGGTGCCGGCCGCCGGTCCGGCACCGCAACACCAGCCGCCGCAGGGGGAATCGACCATGACCGTCCGCCATTTCCGCACCGCCCGCAGTGTCCGTGCGCTGGCCGCCGTGGCCGTCACGGCCGCGGTCGCGGCGACCGCCACGGCGTGCGGCGCCGACGCCTCCGACGACGACCACCCCGACCACCGCTCGTTCGCCCTGCACGGCAGGACGCTCACGGTCGACTCGGACGACTCGCGCCTCGAACTCGTCCCGGGCGACGGCGACCGGGTGGAGGTCACCCGCTGGTTCCAGGGCTCCACCGTGGTCGGCGCGGACCCGGAGGTGACCTGGAAGTGGCAGGCCGACGAGGACCGGCTGACCCTGCGGCTGCGCTGCAGCGGCTTCATCGCCGACTGCTCCGCGCGGCACCGCGTCGAGGTGCCGCGCGAGGTCGCCGTCGTGGTCCGGGGCGGCGACGGCAGCGTCCGCGCGAGCGGCTTCCGCAAGGGCCTCGACATCTCCACGCGCGACGGCTCCGTGCACGTCGAGAACGTCTCCGGGCCGCTGCGCCTGCGCAGCGAGGACGGCTCGCTGCACGCCTCCGCAGTGGACGCCCGCCAGGTCTCCGCCCGCTCCCAGGACGGCTCCGTGCACCTCGCCCTGCGCACGGTCCCCGACCGCGTCGAGGCGCGCAGCGAGGACGGCTCTTTGACCCTCGCGGTCCCCGGCAGCGCGACGTACCGGGTGACCACCCGTACCGACGACGGCGGCGTCGACGTCTCCGTCCCCCGCGACGCCCACAGCCCGCACCGGATCTCGGCCCGCTCCCAGGACGGAAAAGTCACACTGCGAACCGCGAACTAACCGGCCCGTGTGTTCGTCCTTAACCGGTGGGAGAATGGACACCGGTCAGGGCTGATGACGGCACGGGAGTGGTTGGTGACGGCGACGAACGAGCGCCCCGCAGGAGCGCGGCACAGTGCGCGCCCGGCACAAGCGAGCCCCTCCCGCCGCAGCGGCCCCCTCCGCGACTTCCTCACCCTCACCCTGCTCCCCGTGCCCCTGCTCGCGGCGACCGTCACGACGGCGTTCGCCGGCGGCGGCACGCGGAAGTGGTTCGGCGGCCGTGCCGAGTCCCAGCGCGCCGAGGCGCAGGCGGCCAAGGACGCGGCGGCCGCGGCGTTCTACGAACTGGACACGGCCCAGCGGGATCTGCGCATCTCGATAGAGACGATCACGGCGGTCGACGACTCCCCCGCGGCCCGCCGCGCCGTCACCGACTTCCAGCAGCTCGGCACCCGCATCGACGAGGTCAGCGGGCAGTACATCACCGCGGTCGACGCCCACGACCTCGACCGCGACGACCTGGAGGCGAGCGTCGCGTCCCGCGCCCGGGCCGAACTGACGCAGGCCAAGGACCAGTTGACCCGGACCAAGCAGGATCTGGACCGGTTCGCACAGGGTCTCGGTCCGCTGCTCGGCAAGGCCGAGACGCAGCTGGCCCGCCTCGCCCCGTCCGTGGAGCGCGCCCGGCAGGCCCTGCTCGCCGCCACGACCGCCCTCGACGCCGTCCGGCGGTCGGACCTGAAGGCCGACGACCTCGCGGCCCGGCTCGCCGCCCTCGGCCCCGAGCTGACCAAGCTGAACCAGGGCGCGGGGCAGCACGGCGTACCGGAGACGCTGGAGCGCGCGGAGCGGGTCGCGCGGGACGCCGAGTCCGTGCGGGCCGAGGCCGAGCGGCTCCCGGAGCGGGCCGCCGAGATCGACCGGCGCCTGGTCTCCCTGCGCACCCGGGCCCAGGCCCTGACGACCCGCGCGGGCCAGGTCGAGCCGGTCCTGAGCGAGCTGCGGCGCCGGTTCTCCGCCGCGTGCTGGCAGGACCTGCAGCGCGTACCGGACCTGGCCGCGGAGAACGTGCGGCAGGCCGAGACCAAGCTCGCCGAGGCCCGCGCCGCGCGCGACGCCCAGAGCTGGCCCGACGCCACCTCGCTGCTGTCCACGGTCCGCGCCCTGCTGAACACGACGGACGAGTCGGTCTCCGCCGCCTCCGACCGGCTGCAGCGGCTGAACGCGGTGTCGAAGGACCCGCAGCAGGAGATCGACCGCACCCGGTTCGCGATCCGTGACGCGCAGCGACTCGCGATGGCGGGCCGCAGCACCCCCGACCCGCGCCACGCCCGCCCCCTCGACGACTCCGTGGCCCGCCTCGACCGCGCCGTCGAGAGTCTGGAGGGCCGCCACCCCGACTACTGGCACTTCCTCACGGAGACGGAGGCCGTGCGGCGGACGGTGGCCCGGGTCGTGACACAGATCCGCGAGGAGCGCGGCGGCGCCTGACCCTGTTGGCACTCCCCCGGCGACGGGCGGATCCTTGGACTACGTACGGGTCCTCGACGTACGTACGTACAAGGAGGCGAGGCGATCATGGCCACGCAGGTGCTCCGCCCGGGATCCCGACGACACGTCACGCTCGACGAGCATCTGCCCGTCGACCACCGGCTCAGCCGGGTGTACCGCACCGGTGCGGGCCTGATGGGGCTGGTGCTGCTGGCCTTCGGGGTCCTCGGGCTCATCGACAGGATCGGCTTCTTCGACACGCGCGGGGACACGGTCGCGGGCCTGAACACGAACGGCGCGCTGAGCATCCTGTCCCTCTGCGCCGGTCTGCTGCTGTTCGCCGGAATGGTGATCGGCGGCAACATCGCGTCGACGCTCAACATGACGCTCGGCATCCTCTTCATCCTCAGCGGGTTCGTGAACCTCGCCCTGCTCGACACCCGCTACAACTTCCTGGCCTTCCGCATCCAGAACGTCCTGTTCAGCTTTGTCGTCGGGCTGCTGCTGATGGTCTTCGGAATGTACGGGCGGGTCAGCGGCACGCTGCCGCACGACAACCCGTACTGGCGGGCCCGGCACCCCGGCGCGGACCCGACTCCTGCCCTCAACCAGGCTGGTTCCAGAGCGAATTGATATTGCGAGGGACCCGTGCGAGCCTGCTGCGCATGACCAGCTCGCCGCCGATGCCGCAGGCCGGCCACGAGGCGCCCCGCCGGGCGGTCGAGCGGCTGGCGCGCGGCATCACCGACGGCACGTACGGCGTCGGCTTCACGCTCCGGCCCTCGCTCCTGGCCGACGAACTGGGCCTGGCCGAGGCGGTGCTCGGCGAGGCGGTGCGGGTGCTCGCGGGCAAGAGCCTCGTGGACGCCGCGCACCGGGTGCGTCCGCAGGCCGACTGGAACGTGCTCGACACCGACGTCCTGCGCTGGACCCTGACGCCCGGAGCGCCCTGGCCCGACGGCTTCTCCCCCGATCTGCACGAGCTGCGCCGGGCGGTCGAGCCGTCGGCCGCCGCGCTCGCCGCGCAGTTCCGCTCGTCGGCCGACCTGATCGCGCTGGACGAGGCGCTGACCGCGATGGCCGCGGCGGAGCGGTCCCCGCAGGGCGACCCGGCGCTCGCCGTGCTCGCCGACGTCGCGTTCCACACGGCGCTGCTCACGGCCTCCGGCAACCGGTTCTTCGCGCAGCTGCCCCGCGTGCTCGTGCCGGCCCTGGCCGCGCGGGGCGAGCGGGTGCGCATGGGCCCGCACCGCCCTCCACTGTCGTCCCACACCGAAGTCGCGGCGCGGGTGCGCGAGATGGACGCCGACGGTGCCTACACGGCGATGCTGGAGCTCCTGGACGTGTCGCTGCGCGACGACCCGTAATCTTGGCCCATGCCTCGCTACGAATACCGCTGCCGCACCTGCGGCGACACGTTCGAACTCAGCCGCCCGATGTCCGAGTCCGCCTCGCCCGCGGCCTGCCCGGCCGGCCACCCGGACACGGTGAAGCTCCTGTCGACGGTGGCGGTGACGGGCTCCGGCGCGAGCTCCCCGGCCCCCGCGCCGTCGTCGGGCGGCGGAGGCGGCTGCTGCGGTGGCGGCTGCTGCGGCTAGCCCCGGCAGCCACCGCCCGGGGCGGGCGGGCGTCGGCGCCCGCCCGGCACGGGCGGTGTCACACCTCCCCGAGGAACCCCCGCAGCACGGCCTCCCCCGCCAGCACTCCGCGCTCCGGGAGCACGGTCACGCCCGGCGCGGTCCAGCCCACGTCCGCCAGTTCGCCGTGCCCGGGACGCCAGCCGCGGTCCACGGCCCGCAGCAGATCCGCGTCCAGCAGTGAGTCGCCGGCCCCAAGGACCTGCCCGGCCCCGGCCCGCCGCGCCACTTCCTGGACCGCCGCGCCCTTGGTCAGCGGCTTGGGGACGGCGTACACCTTCCGGCCCTGGAGCGAGACGCCCCAGCCGACGCCCTCCGCCCACGCGCCGAGCTCCTTGACCCACCCCGGCGGCAGCAGGGCCCGGTCCACCACGAGATACGCGAACAGGTCCTCGGCGACCCGCTCCTTCAGCAGCCACGCCGGATCCGCGGCCGCGACCATCCGCTCCCGCACCTGCGCCAGCGGCGCGCACTCGGCCCGCAGCCGCTCGGTCACCGCGGCGCTCCACTCCGGGTCGGACACCCCGTCGACCAGCAGATGCCCGCCGTTCGCGCAGATCGCGTACCGCGGCGCCGGGCCGGGCAGGCGCACCCGCCCGTACTGCTCGCGCGTCCGCGTCGTCGTCGGGACGAACACCGCCCGGCGGGCCAGCTCCGCCAGCAGCTCCGCCGCGTCCTCGGTGACGTACGACAGGGGTCTGCCCTCGTACACCTCGACGCAGAGCAGTCGCGGCGCCAGCGCGTCGGGCATGGTCAGCCCGAGCGCACCGGACGAGTAGATGAGCGTACGGTCGAGGTCGCTCGCGACGACGGTCACGGAATCGGAACTCACTTCGCCGTCACCGCCCTGCCGTCCACTCCGGTGGCTCCGCGGGTGAACCGCGGATGGATCAGCCCGACGCAGCTGTACGGGAGTTCGTCCACCACTTCGACGGGAACCCCGCGCTGCTCCGCGAGCAGGCGGACATGGTCCAGGTCGGCCCCGGCGTCGGCCCGCGCCAGGATCTTCCACGGCACGCGCCGCAGCAGTACCCGGGTCGTCTCGCCGACCCCCGGCTTCACGAGGTTCACGTCGTGGATGCCGTACTCCTCACTGATCCGCTCGACGGCTGCCCAGCCCTCCCAGGTGGGCGAGCGGTCGGCCCCCAGCAGCTCCTTGACCTCGGCGTCGACCGCGTCGCGCACGCCCTCGAAGCGCTCCTCCATCACGTCGAGGAACTGCCGCGACACATCCGCTCCGGCCAGCTCGCGGTAGAACTTCGCCCCGTGGAAGTCGTCCGGGCCGACCAGGTCGGCGCGGAGCACGGTGCGCGAGATCAGTCCGGACACCGTCGAGTTCAGGCAGGCGGAGGGTATGAGGAAGTCCTCGCGCGTCCCGTACGTCCGCACGCACGACCCGGGGTCGGCGAGCACGGCGATCTCCGGGTCGAAGCCCTCGAACTCGGCCAGCGCCGCGGCCAGTTCGCGGGTGATGGCGCCCTTGCCCGTCCACCCGTCGACGAAGACGACGTCGGCCGGGTCGTGGTGCGCGGCGAGCCAGCGCAGCGCGTTCGCGTCGATGCCGCGGCCCCGCACGATGGAGACCGCGTAGTGCGGCAGCTCGATGCCGTGCCGGCGCAGGGCCCAGCGCCGCATCAGCACCCCGACCGGCGTCCCGGCCCGCGCGAGGGACACCAGGACGGGCCGCGGCGAGCGCTCCGCGAGCACCGTCTCCGTCACGACGCCCACGGCCCGCGCGATCCGGTCGGCCGACGCCTCGAGCGCCGCGTGGAACAACTCCTGGTACTGCGCGCTCGGTTGGTACTCGACCGGCAGCGACTCGGCGTAGTGCGCGCCGCCGCTCTGGATGGCCTCCTCGCGCTCCTCGGTCGGCGCCTCCAGCGTCACGTCCGAGAGGTCCTGCAGCAGCCAGCCCACCTCGTCGGGCGCGTACGAGGAGAACGCGGGGCCGCGCAGCGGCTCGGGCAGCGACATGGAGGGCCTTTCCTGAGGAACGTACGACGGGACCACGACCACCACCACGCGCGCCGCGTGTCCGGCGACCCGGTCCAACAGCCCGCCGGGCGCGTCGAGTTCGGCACGGTCGCCGACGGAGTCGAGGACGACGACGACCGTGTCGAAGCCGCCGCCCGCCACGTTGTACGCGTACCGCTCGCCGGGTCCGTCGGCCGGTGCGTCGTGCGCGGGGAAGACGAGGCGGGTACGGATCGCGTAGCCCGGGTCGTCGACGGCGAGGACGGGCGAGCGGGTGGTCGTGGAGTAGGCGATGTCGGCGCCCGTCGCCTCGAGGGCGGTGGCGAGGCGCAGCGGCGCGTACATCAACTCCTCGTTGCCGAGGACGAGTACGCGGCCCGTGAGGTGCGGGGCGATCCGCTCGGCCAGGCCGGGCAGCGCCGCTTCGAGGCGGGCGCGGTGCCCGGCGGTGAATCCGTGCCGCCCGCCGTCCGGTACGCCGGCCGGCCAGCCGGGGTCGCCGAGCCGCACGATCTCGCCGCGCTCGCGCCGGGGCTCGGGGACGGCGGCCGTCTCGTGGGCGGCGACGAGCGCCTGCCCCTTCTCCAGGACCCCGTCGGGAAGCCGCACCGAGCCGCGCGCCCTGACCACCAGGTCGACGCGGGCGCCGATCTCCTGGGCGAACGCGTCGAGGCGGCCCTGGTCGCCGGGCGAGCGCATGTCGACGAGCGCGACGATGACGTAGTGGTCGCGCCCGTGCAGGTCGTGCAGCGCGCGGATGGTGTTCAGGACCGTGTTCCCCGTGGAGAACTCGTCGTCGACCAGGACCAGCGGTCCGTCCCCGGCGAGCAGCGCCGGGTCCTCGGGCAGCAGCAGGTGCGAGGTGGCGTGCGAGTGGGACTCCTCGAAGCCGCCCGCACGGGCCACGCCCTGGACGGGGCGGCGCGTGGAGTGCAGGTACGGGGCGAGCGCGAGGCCGTCGGCGACCGAGTGGCCGAGGCCGGTCGCGGTCTCGGCGTAGCCCAGGACGACGGCCCGCGCCGCCGCCTCGTCGCCGAGCAACTCCCTGACGCGTACGCCGAGTTCGAAGCCCGAGCGCCAGATCACGGTCGGACTCTGCGGCACGTGCTTGCCCAGCACGTTCGACACGAGCAGATGCGCGCGCTTGGGGTTGCGCCGCAGGGCGAGCCCGAGGAGTCCGGTGAGCTCCCGGTCGCCGGCCAGCTCGACCCCGAGCCGCTCGGCGACCCATGTACCCGACCACACCACGTTGCTGTTCTCGTCTCTCGTCGCTTCGGTCATGCGGCCGCCCGTGCGGGCTTCGGCATCGGTCGTACGGGCTCGGGTCATGCGGGCAGTCCGGCGGTCAGCAGCTCCACGAAGCCGACGTCCTCGCGCGCCACCCCGAACGCCTCCGCGCGCTGCAGGGTCCGCTCGGCCCAGGCGCGGTGCGGCTTCACCTCGTTCATCTTGTTCGTGTACGCGGACCTGAGGACCCCGCCGCCGCCCCGCTCGGGCCGCAGGATGTCCCGGGCGTCGCTGTACTCCTCGTGGCTGACGACGGACAGCGCGTGCACGGGCAGCACGTGGGAGGGGTGGATGCAGGTCTTGCCGAGCAGGCCGTTGGCCCGGTCCAGCTCGATCTCGCGCAGCAGACCGTCCATGTCGTGCTCGATGAGCGCCTCGCGCAGCGGCTCGGCGCCCTCCTCCAGGAAGGGGCTGCGGCGCAGCTGCGGCTTGAACATCCGCTGCTGGTGGCGGAAGTACTCCCAGACCGGTCCGGTCACCGTGAAGCCGGTGCCGTCGGCCCGGCCCAGCAGATTGACCACGTCGGCGATGACCGAGGCCACGATCTGCACGTCGTACGCCGTCATGTCCGGCGGCCTGCGCAGACCGTACGCCGAGCAGAAGTCGGTGACGCCGAGCCGCAGCGCCAGGACGCGGTCCCGGTACTTGTCGACGGTGCGGGAGATCCCGGCGAGGGTCTCGGTGCGCGTCTCCAGGTGCAGCAGCTCGGGGGATTCCAGGACCGGCATGGCGAAAAGCCGCCGCCCGGAGACCGCCTCGGCCGCGGTGAGCGCCTCCAGGAACGGAACGCCCCGCTCCTCCGTGAACTTCGGCAGTACGAATCCGGACAGCAGCGCGACGGCCGGTCCGAGGCGGCGTACGAGATCGGTGATCTGCTCGGGCGCCCGGACCCGGACGAAGAGCAGCGGCACCTCGGCCCCGCCGGCGGCGAGGTCGGCGAACTGGCGCACGAGGTTGTCCTCGGCGCCGCTCACCTCGGAGTCGTCGATCGAATCCTCCAGGCAGAGCACCATGGACACGACACCGCGCCCGGTCTGCTTGACCACGTCCTCGGCGAGGTGCGGCCGGGTCGCGGGACTGTAGAGCGTGGCTCCCAGCGCCGCCGCGAGCATGCGGGGCGCGGAGTCCGTGGTGAAGACCTGCGGCTCCTGATGAAACAGGCGCTCTCGCACCTCAGGGGCGATGTGCCCGAAATGACGCATAAGTTTCCCCCGCACTGCCAGGCCACCGGACGTGATGTGGCCGGTAATAGTACGTACAAAGCTGTGTCAAGAGTTCCCGGGTGCAATGAAATTCTGGTAACCCATGGATGTCGGACGATCCGTTCCGGCCCGCGATCCCCCCGGTGATCACGGCACCCCGCGTTGTCCCGGCCCCCGGCGGGAAGGCAGGATGACCGCATGACGCACGCGATGCTCAAGGGGGCGAACTTCCCGCTCGAGGCCACGGCGGTGCGCGCCGTGCTCCGCTGGACCCCGGGGCAGGGCGTCCCGGCGGTGGACGCCTCGGCGCTGCTGCTCGGGGCGGACGGCAAGGTCCGCTCCGACGAGGACTTCGTCTTCTACAACCAGCCCAGGCACCCCTCGGGGAAGGTCTGGCGGCTCGGCCAGAAGCGGGTGCCCGAGGGCATGACGGACACCCTCCAGGCGGATCTGGCGGGCATCCCGCAGGAGATCACCCGGATCCTCTTCACGGCCTCCGCCGACGAGGTCGCGTTCGAGCACGTGCAGGCGCTGCGCATGTTCGTCCACGACGCCGGCGCCGACGGCGCCGACGGCGCCGAGCCGCTCGCGTACTTCGACATCAAGCCGGAGACCGGCGCCGAGACGGCGATGATCTGCGGCGAGCTGTACCGGCGCGGCGACGGCTGGCGGCTGCGCGCGGTCGGCGAGGGCTACTCGAACGGTCTGGTCGGCCTCGCCACGGACTTCGGCATCTCGGTCGACGACTCGGCCTCGGCGGAGCCCGCCACGGCACCGGTCGCCCCCGCTCCGGCCCCGTCGTTCCCGCTGCCGCCCCAGCAGCCGCCGATGTACGGCTACCCGCCGCAGCCCGCGCCGCAGCCCGCGCCGCCGTCCCAGCCCGCGTACGGGTACCCGCAGCCGGTGGCGGCGCCGGCCTACCCCGACCCGGCCTTCAGGCTCCCGCCGCAGGGCCCGCAGTTCATCGGGCGCTGAGCGCCACGGGGGCGGGCGGTCACCGCCCGCCCGTCTTGGACTTGTAGCCCCGGCCCCACTGCAGCCCCCAGCCGTACAGCCGGTCGAGCTCCGCCTGGAAGCCGTAGACGAACTTCACCTCGCGCCGCACCACCAGGTCGCCCTTGACGTTCTCGATGGAGATGACGGCGCAGGAGCGGGCCTGCGGTGCCCGCTCGTCCAGGCTGATCTCGATCCGCGGCCCGTTGCTCGGGTACAGCGTCACGATCGCGTGCGTACGGTCGAACGCCGGCGTCTGGTCGTAGATGTAGACGAAGACGAGCAGTCTCTTGATGGCGTCGCGGTGATCAAGATTGACGTAGATCGTCTCACCGGACGCCGAGCCGAACCGGTCGTCGCCGCTCGACTTCACATACGGCGGCGCGTTGAGATCGCCGTAGAAGCCACCGAGCGGCTGGACGACCCCCTTCTCGCCGTCCATCAGCTCGTACAGGCAGCCGAGGTCCAGGTCGACGTTGACCATGGACTGGGTGTGCGCCTGCACGACGTCCGGCTTGAACATCCTGAACGGGTGCCGCATCAGGCTGTTCTTCTCGAACCCGCCGATGTCCGAGGTCCGCATCCGCCAGGACAGGTTGATCCGCAGGTTGCCGGTGGCCGCGCCCTGTTTGGAGAGCGAGACGACCGGATGCCGCTTGGTGAGTTCGATGGCGTTGGTCGCCGCGCTGCCCGAATCGAACTCGAACTGCGCGGAGCGTCCGCGCCAGAGTTTGTCCCAGAAGGACATTCCGCCCCCAAGTGCCGTACCCGTACTGCCCGTTCCTGCCCGTTCATGCCGACGGGGCGGCCGCGGGAGGACTTGTCCTCGTACGACCGCCCCGTTCAGAGGGTTCCAAGAAAGGCCCCCTGGTCAAACACCGGGCCTCGGGTTCCGGTCAGACCCCGGAGGACACCTCGGACTTGTCCGGGCTGCCCGAGCCGCCCTCTTCGGCCGCGAGCGCCTTGTTGCGGCGCACCGACGACCAGAAGGACCAGGCGATCAGGACGACACCGACGAGGCCCGTGATGACCTCGTTGATCTCGTAGCGGATGGTGACCAGCAGGATCACGGCCAGCGCGCCGATCGCGTAGTGCGCGCCGTGCTCCAGGTACACGTAGTCGTCCAGGGTGCCCTGGCGGACCAGGTAGACCGTGAGCGAACGGACGTACATGGCGCCGATGCCGAGGCCGAGCGCCATCAGCACGATGTCGTTCGTGATCGCGAAGGCGCCGATCACGCCGTCGAAGGAGAACGACGCGTCCAGGACCTCGAGGTAGAGGAACATGAAGAACGCGGCCTTGCCCGCCAGCGCCACGGCCGACTTGGGCTTGCCCTCACGGGCGGCCTTCTCCTCTTCCTCGTGCTCGCGCTCCTCCTCTTCCTCGAGACGGTTCTCGAAGAAGCCGGACAGACCGCCGACCACGAGATAGGTGATCAGACCCGCGACACCGGAGATGAGCACCGTCGCCTGCTTGTCGACGTGCACGCCGCCGTGCTGGTGGGCGTGGATCGCGAACGTCATCGAGGACACCAGCAGCACGATCAGCGCGATGCACACCGACAGCATGTCGACCTTGCCGAGCTTGGCCAGCGGCCGCTCGATCCAGCGCAGCCACTGGACGTCCCGCTCCTCGAAGATGAAGTCGAGGAAGATCATCAGCAGGAACATGCCACCGAACGCGGCGATCGACGGGTGCGCGTCGGTGACCAGCTGCTGGTAGCGGTCGGGCTGGTTGAACGCGAGGTCGACGGCCTCGATCGGGCCCATCTTGGCGCTGATCGCGACGATCACGACGGGGAAGACCAGTCGCATACCGAAGACCGCGATGAGCACACCGATCGTGAGGAAGATCTTCTGCCAGAAGGCATTCATCTTCTTCAGGACCCCGGCGTTGACCACCGCGTTGTCGAAGGACAGCGAGATCTCCAGGATGGCCAGGATCGCGACGACCCCGAACGCGGTCCATCCGTCGTAGAACACCGCTGCGATCAGACCGAGCACGGTGATCGCGAACGACCAGCCGAAGGTTTTCAGAACCACTGACTACCCCATCGTGTGTACGGGTTTCCCCGTGCTGGTTGTACGGGGCTCCCCCGCTCCGTGCACGGCTTTAGGAACGCTTTATGAAACGTTGACTCCGAAGTCTAGAGCGATGCCCCGAAGTCCGGACGCGTACCCCTGTCCCACGGCCCGGAACTTCCACTCCCCGCCGTACCTGTACACCTCGCCGAAGATCATCGCGGTCTCGGTGGAGGCGTCCTCGGAGAGGTCGTAGCGGGCCAGCTCCTGGCCGTCCGCCTGGTTCACGACACGAATGAACGCGTTGCTGACCTGTCCGAAGGTCTGCCCGCGGTTGTCCGCGTCGTGGATCGAGACGGGGAAGATGATCTTGTCGCAGGTGGCCGGCACCTTGGAGAGGTCGACGATGATCGACTCGTCGTCGCCCTCACCCTCGCCCGTGAGGTTGTCACCGGTGTGCTCGACCGAGCCGTCGGGGCTCGTGAGCTGGTTGTAGAAGATGAACCACTCGTCGCCCATGACCCGGCCGCCGCTGCACAGCAGCGCGCTGGCGTCGAGGTCGAAGTCGGCTCCGGTGGTGGAGCGTGCGTCCCATCCGAGCCCGACAAGGACCTGGGTGAGATTCGGTGCGGCCTTGGAGAGGGAGACATTGCCTCCCTTGGCGAGCGTGACGCCCATGATCTGGTCCTCCCCGGATGTAAGGCACTGCTGTTGTCGAGCGCGTCCGGCGCCGCACTGAAGCAGTGCGGCGCCGGACGGATGAGCGGGGTGCTGTACTTCGGCTCAGACGTTGACGCCGAAGTCCTGCGCGATACCGCGCAGACCCGACGCGTAGCCCTGGCCGATGGCACGGAACTTCCACTCGGCACCGTGCCGGTACAGCTCACCGAAGACCATCGCGGTCTCGGTGGAGGCGTCCTCGGAGAGGTCGTAGCGGGCGATCTCCGCCTCGCCCGCCTGGTTCACGACGCGGATGAACGCGTTGCGCACCTGGCCGAACGACTGCTGGCGGTTCTCGGCGTCGTAGATCGACACCGGGAAAACGATCTTGTCCACGTCGGCCGGGACCGTCGCGAGGTTGACCTTGATCTGCTCGTCGTCGCCCTCGCCCTCACCGGTGATGTTGTCGCCGGTGTGCTCGACCGAGCCGTCCGCGCTCTTCAGGTTGTTGAAGAACACGAAGTCCTGGTCGTTGCGGACCTTGCCCTCGGCGCTGGTCAGAATGGCGCTGGCGTCGAGGTCGAAGTCCGTACCGGTGGTGGTACGGACGTCCCAACCGAGGCCCACGACGACCGCCGTGAGGCCCGGGGCCTCCTTGCTCAGCGATACGTTGCCGCCCTTGCTGAGGCTGACTCCCACGAGTCCTCCCTATGGTCTTGGGGGCGGGGAGCCCCGTAGTGCGTCTGGCATCGGATCAACGTCTGGATCCTAGTGACGGGTTCCCGCCTCCGGCGAGGCTTAATACAGGGTGTCGTACCCCGGAGGGGTCTCAGAGAGCGTCGATCGCCTTGACGTACTCGTTCAGGTCACGGGCGTCCGGCAGGCCGTTGACGACGGTCCAGCGGACCACGCCCTCCTTGTCGATGATGAAGGTGCCGCGCACCGCGCAGCCCTTCTCCTCGTCGAAGACGCCGTACGCGCGCGAGGTCTCGCCGTGCGGCCAGAAGTCGCTCAGCAGCGGGTACTCCAGGCCCTCCTGCTCGGCGAAGACGCGCAGCGTGAACGGGGAGTCGTTCGAGACGGCGAGCAGCTGCACGTCGTCGTTGACGAACGCGGGCAGCTCGTCGCGCAGCGCGCAGAGCTCGCCGGTGCACACCCCGGTGAAAGCGAACGGGTAGAAGAGCAGCACCACGTTCTTCTCGCCGCGGTAGTCCGAGAGCTTCACGGTCTCGCCGTGCTGGTTCTTCAGCTCGAACTCCGGAGCCTTGGTGCCGACCTCGATCGCCATGGTGAAGCTTCCCTTCGATGGGGCTGTTCGGGTGGCTTCAGCCTAGTTGGCGATCCGGAACGGCCGCCCACCGGCCGCCCGGCCGCGGGCATGCGTAAGGCCCTGTGGGCGCACTTTCGTGCCCACAGGGCCCTCCACGTGGGATCTCCGCTCCGCCGGGACGGCTACCGCTTCTTGGCGGCCGTCTTGGGCGTCACCAGCCTGCTCCCGGTCCAGTCCTTGCCGACGCTGACGCCCTTGGTCTGCGAGAGGCCGGCGGTGGTGGCGGCCTCGCCGATCTCGCTCGGCTCGACGTACCCGTCCCGTCCGGTCTTCGGCGTCAGAAGCAGGATGTAACCGCCGTCTTCGATGTACGTGGTGGTATCCACCAGCGCATCAGTAAGGTCCCCGTCGTCCTCACGGAACCAGAGCACCACGGCATCAGCCACGTCGTCATAGTCCTCGTCGACGAGCTCGGTGGTGGTTGTGGCCTCGATGGCCTCACGGAGCTCTTGATCGACGTCCTCGTCGTAGCCGATCTCCTGGACCACCATGTCGGTCTGGAAACCAAGCCTCACGGCAAGGTTCGTCTCCGCGTGGTCCGCGGTCGCGCTCACGGATTGCCTCCTGATCATGTTTACGAAGTTGTCTGCAGCATCGCGCACGCGCGAAGCGTTGGCCGTAGTCCACACGTGCGCGACGGATCGCGCAAGTACCCGGCCGTCTAGACCGCCGAAACGGTGACGTTCCAGGCCGTGCCACCACAACCCCTGTCAAGGATTCCCACAGGTCAGTGATGTACGCCACACCGATCTGCCAGGTTTGCCCGCCCTGCCCCGGCACACAGCGTAACCGGGACCGAACAGACGCAGGGAACACCTGAGCGAGATGGGCGTATCGTTGCGATTTGTTCGCAGCCGCTCGAGGATCACGCGCCGGACCTTCGGATTACCTCTCGGTAGAGATGACGATTCCGATTCCGAGGTACACGATGGACACCGGCGCAGCCGACAGTGGAACAGTGGCATCACCGACAGTGAAGGAACAGCGTGGCTTCCGGATCCGATCGCAACCCGATCATCATTGGCGGTCTTCCCAGCCAGGTCCCGGACTTCGATCCAGAAGAGACCCAGGAGTGGCTCGACTCCCTTGACGCCGCAGTGGACGAACGCGGCCGCGAGCGGGCCCGCTACCTGATGCTCCGACTGATCGAGCGGGCCCGCGAGAAGCGCGTGGCCGTGCCCGAGATGCGCAGCACGGACTACATCAACACGATCGCCACCAAGGACGAACCGTTCTTCCCCGGCAACGAGGAGATCGAGCGCAAGGTCCTCAACGCCACCCGGTGGAACGCAGCGGTGATGGTGTCCCGCGCCCAGCGCCCCGGCATCGGCGTCGGCGGACACATCGCCACGTTCGCCTCCTCGGCGTCGCTGTACGACGTGGGCTTCAACCACTTCTTCCGTGGCAAGGACGAGGGCGACGGCGGCGACCAGATCTTCTTCCAGGGGCACGCCTCGCCGGGCATCTACGCCCGCGCGTATCTCCTGGACCGGCTCACCGAGGACCAGCTCGACGCCTTCCGCCAGGAGAAGTCGAAGGCGCCCAACGGCCTTTCCTCGTACCCGCATCCGCGCCTCATGCCGGACTTCTGGGAGTTCCCCACCGTCTCCATGGGCCTCGGCCCGCTCGGCGCGATCTTCCAGGCCCGGATGAACCGCTACATGGAGGCCCGTGGCATCACGCAGACCTCCACGTCGCACGTGTGGGCCTTCCTCGGCGACGGCGAGATGGACGAGCCCGAGTCCCTCGGCCAGCTCTCCATCGCCGCCCGTGAGGGTCTCGACAACCTCACCTTCGTCGTCAACTGCAACCTGCAGCGCCTCGACGGTCCGGTGCGCGGCAACGGCAAGATCATCCAGGAGCTGGAGTCCCAGTTCCGCGGGGCCGGCTGGAACGTCATCAAGCTCGTCTGGGACCGCAGTTGGGACCCGCTGCTCGCACAGGACCGCGACGGTGTGCTGGTCAACAAGCTGAACACCACGCCCGACGGCCAGTTCCAGACCTACGCCACCGAGCCCGGCTCGTACATCCGCGAGCACTTCTTCAACGACGACCACCGGCTGCGCGCCATGGTCGAGAACATGACCGACGACCAGATCCTGCACCTGGGCCGCGGCGGTCACGACCACAAGAAGATCTTCGCGGCGTTCACGGCGGCCAAGGAGCACAGGGGTCAGCCGACGGTCATCCTCGCGCAGACGGTGAAGGGCTGGACCCTCGGCCCGAACTTCGAGGGCCGCAACGCCACGCACCAGATGAAGAAGCTGACGGTCGACGACCTGAAGGGCTTCCGCGACCGGCTGCACATCCCGATCACGGACGCGCAGCTGGAGGGCGGCGCCCCGCCGTACTACCACCCCGGCCGCGACTCCGAAGAGATCCAGTACATGCACGACCGCCGCAAGGCGCTCGGCGGGTACGTCCCGACCCGTGTCGTGCGCGCGAAGCCGCTTCAGCTCCCGGACGACAAGGCGTACGCGGGTGTGAAGAAGGGCTCGGGCCAGCAGTCGATCGCCACCACCATGGCGTTCGTCCGGCTCCTGAAGGACCTCATGCGGGACAAGGAGATCGGCAAGCGCTTCGTGCTGATCGCGCCCGACGAGTACCGCACCTTCGGCATGGACTCCTTCTTCCCGAGCGCGAAGATCTACAACCCGCTCGGCCAGCAGTACGAGTCCGTGGACCGCGAACTCCTGCTCGCCTACAAGGAGTCGCCGACCGGCCAGATGCTGCACGACGGCATCTCGGAGGCGGGGTGCACGGCCTCCCTGATCGCCGCCGGCTCCGCCTACGCGACGCACGGCGAGCCTCTGATCCCGGTCTACGTCTTCTACTCGATGTTCGGTTTCCAGCGCACCGGCGACCAGTTCTGGCAGATGGCCGACCAGCTGGCGCGCGGGTTCGTCCTCGGTGCGACCGCGGGCCGCACGACGCTGACCGGCGAAGGTCTCCAGCACGCCGACGGTCACTCGCAGCTGCTGGCCTCGACCAACCCCGGCTGTGTCGCCTACGACCCGGCGTACGCCTACGAGATCGCGCACATCGTCAAGGACGGTCTGCGCCGGATGTACGGCCCGACCGAGGACGGCAAGCCCGGCGAGGACGTCTTCTACTACCTCACCGTCTACAACGAGCCGATCCAGCACCCCGCGGAACCGGCCGATGTCGACGTCGAGGGCATCCTCAAGGGCATCCACCGCATCAGCACCGGGACCGCGGGCACGATCCCCGCGCAGATCATGGCGTCGGGTGTCGGCGTCCCCTGGGCGCTGGAGGCCCAGCAGATCCTCGCGCAGGAGTGGAACGTGCGGGCCGACGTGTGGTCCGCGACCTCGTGGAACGAACTGCGCCGCGAGGCAGTGGAAGTGGAGCGCCACAATCTGCTGCACCCCGAGGAGGAGCAGCGCACGCCCTACGTCACGCAGAAGCTGTCCGGCTCGGAGGGTCCGTTCGTCGCGGTCTCCGACTGGATGCGCTCGGTGCCCGACCAGATCTCCCGCTGGGTGCCCGGCACCTACCAGTCGCTCGGTGCCGACGGGTTCGGCTTCGCCGACACCCGGGGCGCCGCGCGCCGCTTCTTCCACATCGACGCGCAGTCGGTCGTGGTCGCGGTCCTCACCGAGCTGGCGCGTGAGGGCAAGGTCGACCGCTCGGTCCTCAAGCAGGCGATCGACCGGTACCAGCTGCTCGACGTCACGGCCGCCGACCCGGGCGCGGCCGGGGGCGACGCGTAGCAGTCCGCTTGTCCGAGGGCGGCGGGGCTTTGGGCCCCGCCGCCTTCCGGCTTTTCCTGCGAGGCGATGTGCTGGCGTCGGGCATGGCACAGGCAGGCGCGGCGCCAGCGGCGCGGCGCCGGCAGGCGTGGCGCCACCGGGCGTCCCCCAGGCGGTTGCACCCATGGCTCCGGGTGAGCCGGATGTACCGCAGCCCGGCGGCGCGGGTGCCTCCGGAGACGGCCCCGGGAACTCGTCCGGGGCCGCGTGGAGTTGACCGCGCGGAGCGGTCAGCCGCTCGGACTCGGGCTCGGAACCGCCCGCCCGCGGCGTGACCGGTCGCCGAGGCCGGTCAGGCGATCGCGAGCAGGGTGTCGATCGCGCCGAGGACCACGGCGACCAGCGCCGGCACGGACTGTGTGCCGGCCCAGCGCCGGCCCATGGCCAGCCAGCCGCAGACCAGGGCGACCGGTCCCAGCACGATCCCCAGGACGAAGAACCCGGCGATCGCGCAGATGAACCCGATGATTCCGAGCGTCGCGCGGTCCGGCCCGCTCCGCGACCTCGTGCGACCGCGTGAACGGGGGTGCTTGCGCGTGGTGTGTCCGAAGCCCGCCATCATCACTCCTCGAGTTCGTCCGGACTCGGGCAATGCTTCGGGTACCCCGTCGGCCGTTGTCTATCGCGCGCGCTCTGTCCAACGCGCACGGCGCCCGGGTTGCGTCATCTCTCCCAGATCTTGAACGCCCGTGTGCGATAGGGCGATTCGGGTTCCCAGGTACCACTGCCGGGGTAGGTCTGGAACTCCCCTGTCTCCGCGCACTCCGCGGACTGATAGGTGGTGACGGGACGGCCGGTGCGATTGGCGAGGGACGCCGCGCTGCTCCCCTCCGGCAGCGCGACGCAGCTCTCGATGTCGGTCCCGGCCAGTTCGTAGGTGTGCCGGGGTCCCTTGAACCCGGCCTTGCCCCACAGGCACAGCTCCCCCGCCGCGCAGGCGCCGAGTGTCGGTGGCGACGCCGCGGCGGCGGGACCGGGTGTGAGAGCGGTCGCGGCGAGTGCGGCTGCGGTGACGATCATGGGCATGGACGTACGCATGTGTTTCAACCCCCGTGTCGTATCGACCAGTTGCGTTCGCGACTGATCGCTTGCCTCACACTTTGGCCCGGAGGATCAGGTTCCGGGAAGGGCTGCCGGGCGGCGTCACCCGGATAAGCGAAAGCCCCCGGAAAGTTCCCCGGGGGCTTCCCTCACAAGGGCGGTTTCAGCGCCTCGTCACGACTGAGGACAGTGCCGTCCGACACCCATGAGCTGGGGCGACGTACGCGGGATCCGTCCGGCGTCAGATGTGCGCGGCACCCGCACCCGCCTCCGCGTTGGCACCGCGCTTGGTCAGCATCGCGACGAGGATCGCGACGACCGCGACTCCCGAGGCGACCAGGCAGGCCAGGCTCATGCCGGAGATGAAGGTGTCGTGGGCGACGCTCGTGATCTTCTCGGCGAGCGCGGCCGGCGTGCCGGGCGGCACCGGGGCGGCGCCGACCTGCACGGCCTCGGAGGCCTGGTCCAGCTGCGTGGCCGAGAGCGGCGGGAGCTTGGCGTCCGCCCAGTTGCCCGCGAAATCGCTGTCGACCTTCGACGCCATGACGGCACCGAGGACGGCGGTGCCGAGGCTGCCGCCGATCTGCATGGCGGCCTGCTGGAGTCCGCCGGCGACGCCAGAGAGCTCCATCGCCGCGTTGCCCACGATGACTTCGGTGGCGCCCACCATCACCGGCGCGAGGCCGAGGCCGAGCAGTCCGAACCAGACGGACATGATGCCGCTGCCGGTGCCCGCCTCCAGCGTGGACATGCCGTACATGGCGATGGCCGTGCACGTCATGCCGCCCGCGAGCGGGATGCGCGGGCCGACCTTCGTGATCATCGCGCCCGCCAGCGGCGAGGCGACGATCATCATGCCGGTCAGCGGCAGCAGGTGCAGACCGCTGTCGATCGGGCTCATGCCGTGCACGTTCTGCAGGTAGAAGGTGACGAAGAACAGACCGCCCATGAACGCGATGGCCATGAGCACCATCAGGACCACACCGGCCGACAGCGGCACGGAACGGAACAGGGACAGCGGGATGAGCGGCTCCGCGACGCGGGTCTCCCAGATCGCGAACAGCGCGAAGCAGAGCACGGACGCGGCGATGAACGTCCACGTCATCCCGTCGCCCCAGCCCCACGCCGGCGCCTTGATGAGGGCCCAGACCAAGCAGAACATCGCGCCGGACAGCAGCAGGATGCCGGCGATGTCGAAGGACCGCGGCGCGTTCTTGGCACGGTGGTCCAGGAGGATGACGAGCCCGAGGACGAGAGCCAGGACGCCCACGGGAACGTTGATGAAGAAGACGGACTGCCAGCTGACGTGCTCGACGAGCACACCGCCGAGGATCGGACCACCCGCGGTCGACGCACCGATCACCATGCCCCAGATACCGATCGCCATGTTCAGCTTCTCGGCGGGGAAGGTGGCCCGCAGCAGGCCGAGCGCGGCGGGCATGAGCAGCGCGCCGAACAGACCCTGGAACACGCGGAACGTGATGACGAACGCGATGCTGTCGGACAGACCGATGGCTCCCGAGGCGGCGGCGAAGCCGACCACGCCTATGAGGAAGGTCTGCCGGTGTCCGAACCGGTCGCCGAGCTTGCCCGCGGTGATCAGCGTGACCGCGAGGGCGAGGAAGTAGCCGTTGGTGATCCATTGGACGTCGGCGAAGCTCGCGCCGAGGTCCTTCTGAATGGCCGGGTTGGCGATGGCGACAATGGTGCCGTCGAGGGCAACCATCATCACGCCGATCGCGACGGAGAAGAGAGTCAGCCAGGGGTGGCCGCGCAGCCCCTTGGCCGGTGCCGGGACGGGGTCGGGCTCCGGAACCCGGTCCGTCTTGTCGACAGTGGTCTGACTAGTCATGTGTTCGAGGCTAGTGACAGCCCCTGACAGTTGACAAAGCATTTCACAAGTCGGTAACTGTCACGTCGCTCACAGTACGGTGGTCTGCACAAACAGCCAGAAAGAGGACCATGGCGCCCCGATTGAACCTGCGTGAACTCAAGAAGCAGCGCACGCGAAACGCTCTGCTGCGCTCCGCACTTGAGCTCTTCACGTCCCAGGGGTTCGACCGCACCACGGTCGACGAGATCACCGAGGCCTGCGAGGTCTCCCAGCGCACCTTCTTCCGCTATTTCGCGAACAAGGAAGAGGCCGCTTTCGCCGTACAGGAGATGGTGGAGTCACGTTTCGTCGCCGCGCTGCGCGAACGCCCTGCCGCGGAGAGCCCGTTCGAGGCGCTGCGCCACACGGTCCTCGGCACCTGGGAGGCCCTGAGCCGCTCGGTGGAGGAGGTCATCCCCGTCGAACTCCACATGCGCACCTACCAGATGATCGAGTCGACACCCACGCTGCTCGCGGCGCACCTGCGCCGCTCCACCGAACTGGAGGAGGAGATCGCGGGCGTGATCGCCGAGCGGGAGGGGCTGGACATGGACGCCGATCCGCGACCGCGCGTGGCCGTGGCCGCGTTCAGCGGCGTGATGCGGATGACCGGGCGGCTGTGGGGCGCCGGCGAGGACGCGAGTGTCGATGCCATTCGTGCGCTCACCGAGTCGTATCTCGACCATCTGAAGCCGTCGTTGGGCGAGCGATGGAGTCATGACCGAGTGTGATCGACGTGGGCGCCGTCACGTGACCCCGGTCGCACTCCCGCGCGCGTGAGGCGCCTTCTTCGCCTACGCAGCGTGAAGGCTTGACTGCAACTATGCCCGGTTTTACCCAAATACACCCCGGAAACCGTGATCTGCCTCACCCGCTGCACGGAGTGCCCCGCGCTTCTCCTAGGGTGTCCCGCAGTGACTTCCTTCGACTCGTCCCCCCAACTCAACGTCTGGCGCGCACTGCTTGCGCTGGCCGTCGTGTTCGTCATGCTGGCGACCACCGGCTGGACCGCGGTGCGTCATCACCGGGGCGTCACATCGCCGCTCCAGGCCGCGCTCACCGCATGGGAGCACGGCAGTCTGAACGGACGGGCCCTGCCCGCGCCCGACGGTTCCCCCACCCGCCTCGCGCACTTCTTCGCCTCGCTGACACCGCACCAGCGCAGCCGTCTCGCCGATCGCTACCCGCTCGCGGTCGGCAACATGAACGGCGCACCCGTCGAGCTTCGCTATCGCGCGAACCGGGTCGCCCTCGACCAGGCCCGCAAGGTCGAGGCCAAACGCATGCACGACGTCCGGCTGTCCACCGTCGGCCACCACGACGCCGAGCAACGCATGAAGCGCTTCGCGCTCCTGAAGAATCCCGACCGCAAGATCCTCGCCTTCGACCCCATGGGCAACGGCCGGGTCGCCGAGGTCTTCGGCAACCTGGACAAGGCCCAGCGCGTCTCGGTCGTCGTGCCGGGGGTCGACACGAATGTGCTGACCTTCCAGCGCACGTTCCGCAAGTACTCGGCTCCTGTGGGCATGGCCCGCTCCTTGTACTCCGCCGAGCGCGCGGCGAGCCCCCACACCCGCACCGCTGTCATCGCGTGGGCCGACTACACGGCCCCGATCGGCCTCGGGGTGGACGCCGCCACGTCCATGCGCGCCGACGACGGCGCGGTCCGGCTCAACTCCATGCTGCGCGGCCTGCCCGGCCGCTCCCCCGTCGCCCTGTACTGCCACAGCTACGGCTCCGTGGTGTGCGGAGTGGCGGCGCACGACCTGCCCTCGCGGGTCAGTGACATCGCCGTGGCCGGCAGCCCGGGCATGCGTGCCGAGAACGCTTCGGGACTGCACACCCACGCGCGCGTGTGGGCCACCCGCGACAAGGACGACTGGATCCAGGACGTGCCCTACATGGAGGTGGGCGGCCTCGGGCACGGCGCCGACCCGGTCTCCTCGGGCTTCGGCGCACGGGTCGTCTCCTCAGCGGACGCCAAGGGTCACACCGGTTACTTCGCACCGGGCACCGAGAGCCTCAGCAACTTCGCCGAGATCGGAACTGGCTCGTACCGATCGGTGCGGTGTGCGGACGCGAACCAGCACTGTCGGGAGGGTTTTTCCGGCAGTGCCTCGACCTGACGCGCGTAGAAATCTGCGAAACAGCGGTCTGACGCAACAGGCGACGGAGGCGCGCGTGCCGCATACGATGAGCCGCATGGGTGACGTACTGGCCGGATTTCATGCCGCCTGGGAGTTCGAGTCCGACTCCGTGCTCATCCGCTTCGAACGGGGGATCCGCACGCCGAAGCTCCTTCAGGCGCTCGGCGAACGCCGCATCCCTCTGGAAGCGATCGCGGCGGTGACTCTGACTCCTGGTAAGCGCGGGACCGTAGTTCTGCGTGCCGTGCCGAGACCGGGCACCGATCCGCTGATGGACGCCGCGGCGGGCCAGCTCAAGGAGGGCAGCGACCCTTATCGCCTGGTGCTGCCCGCGGAGCGGGAGACCCTCGCCGAGTACTACGCGGACGAACTGCGCGGCCGGCTCGTCGCCGACGAGGACGTCTGGCCGGACGGCTATCTGGTGGCGCCGCCCGCGGCTCCGCTGCACTTCAAGGGGTACGACGGCAAAGCCTCCTTCGACGGGACGTCGGTGTCGTTCCGCTGGTTCTGGACGGGCGCGTCGTCCGCGAAGTGGAAGGCCGGGGACAAGACGTTCCCGGTCTCCGGTCTGAGCGGCGTGGAGTGGCGCTCCCCCGAGCTGTTCGAGGGGCATCTGCGACTGCTGCACCGTGACGCGGCCGAGGAACAGCCGGGGCAGGCCGATCAGGATCCGGCCGCCGTGGTCTTCGGACTCGGCTACGGGCCGGTGCACGAGTCGCTCCCCTTCGCCGCCTCGGTGCTCGCCGCCGTGCGGTCCACGGGCTCCACGCCGGTGCCGGCCGGGCACCTGCGCGCCGAGTCCGCCACGGCCGGACGCCGTGACCCGGCGGACATCGCCGAGCGCATCCGTCATCTCGGCGAGCTGCACCAGGCGGGGCTGGTCACGGACGCGGAGTTCACGACGAAGAAGGCCGAGCTGCTCGCGGAGCTGTGACAGCCGGGTGAGCCAGGTGGCTGGTGATACCCGGGTATGAGGTGCGGTTGAGCACCTCGGTATGACGGCACGGGCCGGGCTCATTGCCTACGCTGAACGGGCCATGAGCACTGCACCGCCCCCTCCCGATCAGGCACCCCGCACACCGGACGAAGACTCCGGACGAGCGGGGCCCCGCCACATGTCCGGTGCGCCCGGGCATGGACTGCGCAGCGCGCGGGACAGGCTGGCCGCGGCCGGTTCGGCACTCACCGTCGCCGTCGGCGGCGACCGGTCCGAGCCGCTGCTGGCCCAGGCGCCCAAGCGCTGGATGCGGCTGCTGCCCTACGTGGTCGCGCTGGGATTCGTCGCAGTGCTCATCCCGGTCACGACGCAGGTGTTGTCGCAGGACTACGGGGTCGGCGGCGGCCTCGCCGGCGCCATCGGTGTGGCACAAGCCGCTCCCCTGCTGCTCGCCGTCAGCCGCCCGCTGACCGCCTGGTACATCACGATCGTCGCCGTCGTGCTGGGCACGATCCCTGTGCTCCAGGGCGACGCACACCATCCGTCGCCGTGGACGCCCATGGTCGTCGTGGGCTATGTGGTGCTGTGCATCGCCCTGGCGCTGCGCGAGAGCCGCCGCACTCTCGTCGGCATCTGGCTGGTCACCGTCGTCGTCAGCATCGTCCTCGGCCTCTTCCGCGACGGGACGAGCCAGGACACGGGCGTGCTGCTCATCGTCCTGAGTGGCGGGGTACTGCTGTTGGGTGCTCTGTTGAGGGAGCGCGGCGAGACACAGCGCAAGCTCGTCGAGCAGGAGACGATCAGCGAGGCCGAGCGGACCCGCCGCACGCTGCTCGAGGAACGGGCGAGAATCGCCCGCGAGTTGCACGACGTCGTGGCTCATCACATGTCGGTGATTACGGTGCAGGCCGACTCCGCGCCCTACCGGCTGCCGGGCCTGAGCGGACCGACGCGCGAGGAGTTCGAGTCCATCGCCGCGGGAGCGCGCGAGTCGCTGACCGAGATGCGCCGCCTGCTTGCCGTGCTGCGCAGCGAGGACGCGCAGGGTGACCTGGCGCCCCAGCCGGGCCTCGCGCATCTGCGACAGCTGGTGGAGGCGACGATACGCGGAGGCGTACCGGCCGAGCTGTCGTACCCGGAGCTGACGCTCGTCGGTCAACTGACCGATGTGCCGCCCGCGGTGGACCTCTCCGCGTATCGCATCGTGCAGGAGGCACTGGCGAATGTGGTGCGGCACGCCCCCGGCGCACGAACACAGATCTCGGTCGGCCTGGACGACGACGCGCTGTTGGTGATCGTGGTCAACGGGCCGGCCGGGGAGCCCGTCTCCCCCATCGAGTCGACCGGCACGGGACACGGGCTGGTAGGGATGCGCGAGCGCGTACGGTTGGTCGGCGGCACGCTGGACGTGGGACCGCTGCCCGACGGAGGTTTCCGTGTCGCGGCCCGGATCCCGTTGACCGAGCCCGACTCTCCCACGGCGTAAAGGAATTCGGCCCGCATGACCATCCGCGTGATCATCGTCGACGACCAGAGCATGGTGCGGGCGGGATTCGCCGCGCTGCTGTCCGCGCAGAGCGACATCGACGTCGTGGGCGAGGCACCGGACGGCAGACAGGGCGTCGACGTCAGCCGGTCCACCCACCCCGATGTGGTCCTCATGGACGTACGGATGCCCGAGATGGACGGACTGGCGGCGACGCGCGAGCTGTTGGATCCGCCGCGGGGCGTCGTGCACCGCCCCAAGGTGATCATGCTGACCACGTTCGACGTGGACGACTATGTGTATGCCGCGCTGCGTGCGGGCGCGTCCGGCTTTCTGCTCAAGGACGCGCCGCCCGCCGATCTGATCGCCGCGGTGCGCATCGTCGCGGCGGGAGAGGCGCTGCTCGCGCCGACCGTCACCAAGCGGCTCATCGAGGACTTCGCCAAGACGCGGCCGACGCGCAGGGAGCGCTCCCCGCTGCTCAAGAGTCTGACGCCGCGCGAGTTGGAAGTGCTGGAGCTGATCGCACGCGGCCTGTCCAACCAGGAGATCGCGCAGAAGCTGGTCCTGGCTGAGCAGACCGTGAAGACCCATATCGGCCGGGTGCTGGCGAAGTTGGGGCTGCGCGACCGGGCACAGGCCGTGATCTTCGCGTACGAGTCCGGGCTCGTCACGCCAGGCGAGCAGTAGCACCCCTACCGGAGTACCGGTTCACCTGACGCACGCCCCGCGCCGCACCGGATCGCGCCCCGGCAACTCCATTGGTATCAGGACGTCTTGCGAGATCAGCGGCGTGCGGCCCTGACACCCCCTACTGCGGTATGAGGTACGCATACCCAGGTATCAGGCGCGAGTTGGCTCCGTAGTGTGACGTGCCGCCCGAAGCCGGCTCCTTACCTTCCCCTCGTCATGCCGACGGACGAAGGGGAGACGGGCGATGGGCCTGGGCTTTTGGAAACGACGCGGGCGCCGCACCCTGATCGCCGCCGCGCTCACGACGACGATCGTCGCGGGCACTGCGGGCTGGGCATCGGGACACGAGCAGCGTCCGCTCACCGGCCCGCCACCGGGCACCGCGTCCTGGCGTGCGGACGGCACTCTGGGGCGGCAGCTGCCCGATCCCGAGACGGCGACCCCCGCACGCATGGCCTCGTTCTTCCGCGGGCTGAGCGCGGCCGAGCAGCACAGGCTGGCCGCCCGGCACCCGTCGGTCGTCGGCAACCTGGACGGTGCGCCGACCTCCTTGCGCTACGAGGCGAACGGGCTGGCGTTGCGTGCCGAGCACGCCCGGGCCCGCGCGGACGCACAGGACACGGCGCTGACCCCGCAGGCGCGGGCAGCGGCACGCGCCCTCGCCGAGCGCTGCGCCGATCTCCTCACGCCCGGCCGCCGGGTACTCGCCTTCGACCCGCGGGGCCGAGGGCAAGTGGCCGAGGTGTACGGGGACTTGCGGACCGCCCGGCATGTCTCCGTCGTCGTCCCCGGCTCGGACATCGATCTGACGTCGTTCGACCGGACCAAGGAGGTGTACGGGACTCCGGCCGGGATGGCGAAGTCCCTGTACACAGCGGCGCACGGGCGTACGGCGGTGGTGGCGTGGGTCGGGTACACGACTCCGGTCGGTCTCGGCCCTGATGCCGCCACGGGCCGGCTCGCCGAGGCGGGAGCTCCCCGCCTGACCCGCTTCGTCCAGGGCCTCACCGCCTCGGGCGCACCGGAGCCGGCCGTCTTCTGCCACAGCTACGGATCGGTGGTGTGCGGGCGCGCTGCGTCCCGGCTGCCCGCGTCGGACCTGGTGGTGCT
Source organism: Streptomyces sp. YJ-C3 (assembly GCF_053891275.1). NCBI lineage: Bacteria > Bacillati > Actinomycetota > Actinomycetes > Kitasatosporales > Streptomycetaceae > Streptomyces > Streptomyces sp. YJ-C3. The sequence goes on from NZ_CM132685.1 coordinate 7,309,307, forward strand.
CGGCTCGCCCGGACTGCGCGCGGACAGCGTCTCCGATCTGCACACCAGAGCCCAGGTCTGGGCGGCGCGGGACGACAGCGACTGGATCTCCCGGGTGCCCCATGTCGAGCTTCTCGGCATGGGACACGGCGCCGACCCCACCGACCCCGCCTTCGGAGCGCGACGGGTGCCCGCCGAGCGCGCGAAGGGCCACACCGGCTATTTCGCGCCCGGCACGGACTCGCTGCGCGCCTTCACCGACATCGCCACCGGAGCGACCTCATGACCCTCACCACCTTGCGGGCCTCCGCCGCGTCGGCTGTCGCCACGATCGACGCGAGGACACCGGCCCACCGCGACCGGGCGGTGGACGGGCTGCGTGCCCTGGCGCTGCTCGCCGTACCGACCGGCCACTGGCTCCTCGGAGGCTTCACCCTGGACTCCCAAGGCGCCCTGCACAATGCGAGCCCGCTGTCCTCGTTCGGCTTCTTCGCACCCCTGAGTTGGATCCTGCAGATGCTCGGCGTCTTCTTTCTCGTGGGCGGGTACGCGTCGAGCCTGTCGTACCGCCGCGCTCGGGATCGCGGCACGTCGACGGCCTGCTGGCTGCGGGGCCGGCTGGCCCGGCTCGGCCGTCCGGTGCTGGGCGTGACGGCGGTCTGGGCCGTGATGCTTGCGGTCCTGTACGCCGTCGGGGTGCCGGAGACGACCTTGCGGACGGGCTCCACACTGGTGATACAGCCGCTCTGGTTCGTCGGTGTCTACACCGTGATCACCGCGCTCACGCCCTGGTGCATCCGGGTCGCCCGACGGCTCGGGGCCTGGTCCGCGGCGCCGCTCCTGGGCTCGGTGGCCGCCGTCGACTTCCTCCGGTACGGGCCCTTCGCCGCGGCGATGCCGTCCTGGCTGAGCCTGCTGAATCTCCTGCCGGGCTGGATGTTCGCCTACCAACTGGGCGTCTGCTGGGGCGAGAAGAGGCTCGGCAGGCGCGGCGCGTGGTTCCTGCTTGTCGGCGGAACAGCACTGTTCGCGGCGCTCCTGCTCGTCTTCCACTACCCGACGTCGATGGTCGGGGTACCGGGCGAGTCTCGGACGAACTCACATCCTCCGTCGCTTCTGGTGCTCGCTCTGGCGGCCGCGCAGAGCGGCGCCGCGATACTTCTGCGGGACCGCATCGGCCGTCTGCTGCGACGCCGACCGACGCTGTGGGCGCCGGTCGTAGTGATCAACCTGTCGGCGATGACCATCCTGTGCTGGCATCAGACGGCACTGCTCGCGGCAGCGGTCCCGGCGTCCTTCGCCGGGGCGATACCGGGCCTGACCACAGGCCCGGACACGCTGATCTGGATAGCGGCCCGCCTCGCGTGGCTGCCGCTGTTCGCGATACTCCTCGCCCTGATAGGTCGCTACGCGCGGGGCTTCGAATCGCCCTGGAAGCAGGTGAGTCGGGGGCGCCGGGCACTGGCGGGACTGCTCGCCGCAGGATTCGCGGTCTTCGCACTGGGTCTGGCGTGAAGGGCCTGGCGGGACCCACGGCCCCGCACGTCAGTCAGCAGGGAACGCCCCACCGTCAGGGGCGGCCGGCTGTGACGACGGGGGCCGCCCCCAGCAGGTCCGACAGCTCGGGCCGGACATTGAAGGCACCTGGCTGCCTGGGCCGGCGGAGAACGGGTTTGGGCGCGCCGTGTTCACCTGCCGGACCGTAGGTCCACTCCTTCACATACGGCCGCGATCATGATGGCCCACCACGGGCCCGCTGCTTCTCAACTCAACAGTGGAAAGCCACAGTTCAGACTCGCTCGGGCACCTGCTGGGCACCCGCATAGAAGTTGATCTTGTGGTCGAGTACGGCCAGGGTGTCCTGGAGTTCGGCCATCCGGTTCAGCACGTCGCGGCGGGTCGACTCGAGGAGCTCGCGGCGCTCCTCGAAGGTGTGCTCGCCCAGGCGGACGAGCTCGGCGTAGCGGACCATGTGGGCGACCGGCATGCCGGTGAGCCGCAACTTGCCGACGAAGGCGAGCCAGTCCAGGTCGCGATTGCTGTAGCGGCGCTGACCGGTGTGCGAGCGGTCGACATCGGGCATCAGGCCGATCCGCTCGTACCAGCGCAGGGTGTGCGCGGTCAGTCCGGTGAACGCGACGACCTCACTGATCGTGTAGCGGTCCTGGCCGTCCGGACGCGGATGGGCGCTCGGCGCCGAGGCACAGACATCGACCTTGGTCCGATCGGGCTCGGCCTGGGCACGTGCGGGCGTGGTCTCCATCACCGTCATGCCCCCACGCTAGAACCTTGGAGTGCGCTCCAAGCAAGCGCATCACAAGGAATTCCTGGCGACAGCCGCGCGGGCACCCCACTACCGTGCGGATCATGCCCCTCGTCCGCCGTGCCGTCGCTGAAGACGCCGAAGAGCTGGTCCGACTGCGCAAGATCATGCTCGACTCGATGAACCCGAGCTCCGATACGAGCTGGCAGTCGGCCACCACCGAGACCTTGCGGGCTCATCTCGCCGATGCACAGGGCGAGTTGGCGGCGTTCGTGGTCGATGCCCCGACAGGCGACGGACGTCTCGCGGCCTGCGCGGCAGGGGTGATCCATCGCGGTCTGGGCTCTCCGGGAAACCCCTTCGGCCTCTCGGGGCACGTCTCCAACGTGTGCACCGACCCGGAGTACCGACACAGGGGATTCTCACGAGCCTGCATGGAGGCGCTCCTGGGCTGGTACCGGGACCGCGACGTGCGCCGGATCGACCTGCACGCGACGATGCAGGGCGAGCCGCTGTACACCTCCCTGGGGTTCGTCCGCACCCCGGCGCCCTCGATGAGGCTGACGCTCTGAACACCCGGCTCACCTGACGGGCGTCCCTGCGGAGGAATTAGGCTCGTGGGCATGCAGAGCCTCGCGTTGATCGAGAACTGGCCGGTCCCGACCGCCGCCGCAGCCGTCGTCCGTGCGGACGGCACAGTCCTGGGCACGCACGGGCCAACGGCCCACCGCTTCCCGCTGGCCTCGGTGACCAAGCCCCTCGCGGCCTACGCGGCCCTCGTCGCCTACGAGGAAGGGGCGATCGAGCTCGACGAGGCGGCCGGCCCGGAAGGTTCGACGGTGCGGCACCTGCTGGCGCACACCAGCGGGCTGGCCTTCGACGAGCACCGGACGACGTCGGCGCCGGGGACCCGGCGGCTGTACTCGAACGCGGGCTTCGAGGTGCTCGGGGACCACATCGCGAAGGCGGCGGACATGCCGTTCGCGGAGTATCTGCGGCAGGCCGTGTTCGAGCCCCTCGGGATGACGGCGACCACGCTGGACGGCTCGCCCGCCAAGGACGGGGTGTCGACGGTGGACGACCTGGTGCGGTTCGCCGCGGAGGTGCAGGCGCCGCGGCTGCTCGACCCGCGCACCGTGGCCGAGGCGATGACGGTGCAGTACCCGGGGACGAAGGGCGTGCTGCCGGGGTACGGGCACCAGAACCCGAACGACTGGGGCCTCGGGTTCGAGATCCGGGACCACAAGTCGCCGCACTGGACGGGCGGCTCCTCGTCGCCGCGGACGTTCGGGCACTTCGGGCAGTCCGGCACGTTCCTGTGGGTCGACCCGGAGGCCGGTGCGGCCTGTGTCGCGCTGGCGGACCGGGCGTTCGGGCCCTGGGCGGCCGAGGTGTGGCCGCCGTTCACCGACGCGGTACTCGCGGAGCTCTGACCGAGCGGAGCCGGTCGCGGCGGGCGGCGCCCGGGTCAGCCGGTCATCTCCCAGATCAGCAGCTGCGCGTCCGTCGTCGCCTGTGCTTCGGGGCCGCTCTCCCCGGTGATGCGGGCGGCGTCGCCCTGGCCCAGAACCGTTCCGGCCAGCCGCACTTCGCCGTGCACCACGTGAAGGTAGACGTACGGGGCGGTCGGCAGCTCCGTCCGCTCCCCCTCGGCCAGGCGCCGCACATGGAGCATGGCGCCCGCCGCGGAGACGTCGTACGGGGTCGAGTCGGCGATGCCGTGCACCACTTCGTACGCGGGGTCGCCACCCGGATCCCGGGGGGCCAGCCACATCTGGATGAAGGCGAGGGGCTCGGTGGCGTCGTTGCGTTCGACATGGCGGACGCCGCCACCGGAACTGAGGCGCTGCACGTCGCCGGGCCGCACGACCGACTCGTGACCGGTGGAGTCGCGGTGGGTGAGTTCGCCGGTGACGACCCACGTGACGATCTCGGTGTGGCTGTGCGGGTGCTCGTCAAAGCCTGCGCCGGGCGCCAGACGCTCCTCGTTGCAGGCGAGGATCGCGCCGAACCGCAGATTGTCCGGGTCGTAGTGCGGGCCGAAGGAGAACGCGTGGAAGGACTCGATCCCCGCGTCGGGGTCACCGCCCGGATAGCGGTCGCCGGAGCGACGTACATCAATCACGCAGTACACGGTAGCCGCCGTTTCCGGCCTTCCGCCGGGGTCACCTCGGACCCTCCACTCCGCTGAGCCGTCCCGATAAGGCAGTCTTGTCCCCGTGCCCCAATCGGAATCAGCGCAGCCTTCAGCGAACGAACAAGCGGACCGCCGCCCGGACGTCCGTGCGGATCCCCACCCGCACTCGGCGACCCTGAAGCGCCTGGAGAAGTCCTCCGGGGCGCTCGCGGCGCAAGCGATCACGCGCATGGACGAGACGCTGTCCTGGTACCGGGCCATGCCACCGGAGAACCGGTCGTGGATCGGGCTGGTGGCGCAGGCGGGTATCGCCGCGTTCACCGAGTGGTTCCGGCACCCGGACGCCCCGCAGGCCATCTCGACGGATGTCTTCGGCACCGCGCCGCGGGAGTTGACCCGGGCGATCACCTTGCGCCAGACCGTGGAGATGGTGCGCACGACGATCGAGGTCATGGAATCGGCCATCGACGAGGTGGCCGCGCCCGGCGACGAGAGCGTCCTGCGGGAGGCGCTGCTCGTGTACGCGCGAGAGATCGCGTTCGCCACCGCGCAGGTGTACGCGCAGGCGGCGGAGGCGCGGGGCGCCTGGGACGCGCGGCTGGAGTCGCTCGTGGTGAACGCCGTGCTGTCCGGGGAGGCCGACGAGGGCGCGGTCAGCCGGGCCGCGGCGCTGGGCTGGAACTCACCGGAGCATGTGTGCGTCGTGCTCGGGACCGCGCCCGACGGCGACAGCGAACTGACCGTGGAGGCGATCCGGCGGGCATCGCGGCACGCCAAGCTGCAGGTGCTGACCGGGGTGCTCGGGGACCGGCTCGTGGTGATCGCGGGCGGCAGCGACAATCCGCTGGCGGTGGCCAAGTCGCTGATCGGGCCGTTCGCGGCGGGCGCCGTGGTCGCGGGTCCTGTGGTGCCGGACCTGCTGGCCGCCACGCGGTCCGCCCAGGCCGCGGCCGCCGGACTCAAGGCGTGCGGGGCCTGGCAGGACGCCCCGCGTCCGGTTCTGGCGGACGATCTGCTTCCGGAGCGGGCGATCGCGGGAGACCCGGCCGCGCGGGAGCAATTGGTGGAGGAGATCTACAGACCGCTGGAGGAAGCGGGCTCGGCGCTCCTGGAGACGCTCAGTGTCTATCTGGAGCAGGCGAGCAGCCTGGAGGGCGCGGCCCGGATGCTCTTCGTGCACCCGAACACCGTCCGCTACCGGCTCCGACGTGTGACCGACGTCACCGGATGGTCGCCGTCGGACGTCCGCTCGGCGTTCACGTTGCGCATCGCGCTCATCCTGGGGCGCCTGGCCGACGCAGATCCCCAGTCGTAGGCTTTTGTCGGGGGCCTACAATTCCCCCTTCGGTTCTTCGTCCCTGTCCCCACGGGCGGCCCGCACCGTCCACAAGAGAGAGTGTGAGAGTGCTCGTACTCGTCGCTCCCGGCCAAGGCGCTCAGACGCCCGGCTTCCTGACTCCCTGGCTCGACCTCCCCGGCGCAGCGGACCGCCTCGGTGCGTGGTCCGACGCCATCGGACTCGACCTTGCCCACTACGGCACGCAGGCCGACGCGGACGCGATCCGTGACACGGCCGTGGCCCAGCCGCTCCTTGTCGCGGCCGGGCTCCTGTCCGCATCCGCTCTCGGTGACGTGACGCCGGGTGCCGTGGCGGGACACAGCGTCGGCGAGATCACCGCGGCCGCGTTCGCGGGCGTGCTCGACGACACCGCCGCCCTGAAGCTCGTCCGGGGACGGGGCCTGGCCATGGCCGAGGCCGCGGCGATCACGCAGACCGGTATGTCGGCGCTGCTCGGCGGCGACCCCGAGGTCACCGTGCCGCACCTGGAGAAGCTGGGCCTGACCCCGGCGAACGTGAACGGCGCGGGCCAGATCGTGGCCGCCGGCACGCTCGAGGAGCTGGCCGCGCTGGAGGCGGACAAGCCCGAGGGCGTGCGCCGTGTGGTGCCGCTGAAGGTGGCCGGGGCGTTCCACACCCGGCACATGGCCCCCGCGGTGGCGAAGCTGGAGGAGGCCGCGAAGGAGCTGTCCCCGGCCGATCCCACGATCACGTACGTGTCGAACAAGGACGGCAGGACGGTCGCGACCGGCGCCGAGGTGCTCTCGCGCCTGGTCGGCCAGGTCGCGAACCCGGTCCGCTGGGACCTGTGCATGGAGACGTTCCAGAAGCTCGGCGTGACGGCGCTGATCGAGGTGTGCCCGGGCGGCACCCTCACCGGCATCGCCAAGCGCGCGCTGCCCGGCGTCCAGACCCTCGCCCTGAAGACCCCCGACGACCTCGACGCGGCCCGCGCCCTGATCGCCACGTATGCATCTGCCGCTGACGCGGCGGGCGCCACTTCGGCCTGACAAGGAGATCCGAGCAGCATGTCGAAGATCAAGCCCAGCAAGGGTGCCCCGTACGCGCGCATCCTCGGTGTCGGCGGTTACCGGCCGACGCGGGTCGTGCCCAACGAGGTGATCCTCGAGAAGATCGACTCGTCCGACGAGTGGATCCGTTCGCGCTCCGGCATCGCCACCCGCCACTGGGCCAACGACGAAGAGACCGTGGCGATGATGTCCATCGAGGCGTCCGGCAAGGCCATCGCCGACGCGGGCATCCAGGCCGAACAGATCGGCGCCGTGGTCGTGTCGACCGTGTCGCACTTCGCGCAGACGCCGGCCATCGCGACGGAGATCGCGGACAAGCTGGGTACGCAGAAGGCCGCCGCGTTCGACATCTCGGCGGGCTGCGCCGGCTTCGGCTACGGGCTGACCCTGGCCAAGGGCATGGTCGTCGAGGGCAGCGCGGAGTACGTGCTCGTCATCGGCGTGGAGCGGCTCTCGGACCTGACCGACCTGGAGGACCGCGCGACGGCCTTCCTGTTCGGTGACGGCGCCGGTGCCGTGGTCGTCGGCCCGGCCCAGGAGCCCGCGATCGGCCCCACCGTGTGGGGTTCCGAGGGCGACAAGGCGCAGACGATCAAGCAGACCGTGCCGTGGGACAAGTTCCGCGTCGGCGACGTGTCGCAGCTGCCTCTCGACTCCGAGGGCAACGTCAAGTTCCCTGCGATCACGCAGGAGGGCCAGGCGGTGTTCCGCTGGGCCGTGTTCGAGATGGCGAAGGTCGCCCAGCAGGCGCTGGACGCGGCCGGGATCAGCCCGGACGATCTGGATGTCTTCATTCCTCACCAGGCCAACGAGCGGATCATCGACTCGATGGTGAAGACTCTGAAGCTGCCGGAGCACGTCACGGTCGCCCGCGACGTACGCACCACCGGCAACACCTCGGCCGCCTCGATTCCGCTCGCGATGGAGCGGCTCCTGGCGACCGGCGAGGCGAAGAGCGGCGACACCGCGCTCGTCATCGGCTTCGGGGCGGGTCTCGTATACGCCGCCACGGTCGTTACCCTCCCCTAGGCATCTCGTCCGGATCACCTGATCCGGACGGGCGTAACACCTGCCGCTGCCGCGGCGGACGCCACACCCTCTGGATACACACCGAAGGAGCGCCACAATGGCCGCCACTCAGGAAGAGATCGTCGCCGGTCTCGCCGAGATCGTGAACGAGATCGCCGGGATCCCCACCGAGGACGTCCAGCTGGACAAGTCCTTCACCGATGACCTGGACGTCGACTCGCTGTCCATGGTCGAGGTCGTCGTCGCCGCCGAAGAGCGCTTCGACGTCAAGATCCCGGACGACGACGTCAAGAACCTCAAGACCGTCGGCGACGCCACGAAGTACATCCTCGACCACCAGGCCTGAGCCACCAGCTCCGGACCCTGAAGGTCAGTCGCTCCGCCACCCGGCGGTGGCGCCGCTGAATCCCTCGCATCCGTTGGAGAAAGAATTCCTGTGAGCTCGACCAATCGCACCGTGGTCGTCACCGGTATCGGCGCAACCTCACCGCTGGGTGGCGACGCGACAACCACCTGGGAGGGCCTCGTCGCCGGACGTTCCGGTGTCAAGCCCCTCGAGCAGGAGTGGGCCGCCGAGCAGGCGGTCCGTATCGCTGCACCGGCCGCCGTGGACCCGAGCGAGGTCATTCCTCGCCCGCAGGCCCGCAAGCTGGACCGCTCCGCGCAGTTCGCGCTGATCGCCGCCAAGGAAGCCTGGGCCGACGCCGGCTTCACCGACAAGGCGGGCGACGACCCGGCTGTCGACCCCGACCGTCTGGGCGCCGTCATCGCGTCCGGCATCGGCGGCGTGACCACGCTCCTCGACCAGTACGACGTGCTGAAGGAGAAGGGCGTCCGCCGCGTCTCCCCGCACACCGTGCCGATGCTGATGCCCAACGGCCCGTCGGCCAACGTGGGCCTGGCCGTGAACGCCCGTGCGGGTGTGCACACCCCGGTCTCCGCCTGCGCGTCGGGCGCCGAGGCCATCGGCTACGGCATCGAGATGATCCGCACCGGCCGCGCCGACGTCGTCGTCTGCGGTGGCACCGAGGCGGCCATCCACCCGCTGCCCATCGCCGCGTTCGGCAACATGATGGCGATGTCGAAGAACAACGACGACCCGCAGGGTGCCTCGCGCCCCTACGACACCGCCCGGGACGGCTTCGTCCTCGGTGAGGGCGCGGGCGTCATCGTCCTGGAGTCCGCCGAGCACGCCGCGAAGCGCGGTGCCCGCGTCTACGCGGAGGCCGTCGGCCAGGGCATCTCCGCCGACAGCCACGACATCGTGCAGCCGGAGCCGGAGGGCCGCGGGATCGCGCAGGCCCTGCAGCACCTGCTGGACAACACGGACCTGGACCCGGCCGAGGTCGTGCACGTGAACGCGCACGCGACGTCGACGCCGGCCGGTGACGTGGCCGAGCTGAAGGCGCTGCGCAAGGTGTTCGGCGACGACACCGACCACATCGCCGTCTCCGCGACGAAGTCCATGACCGGGCATCTGCTCGGCGGCGCCGGTGGCGTCGAGACGGTGGCGTCGGTGCTGGCCCTGTACCACCGGGTGGCTCCGCCGACCATCAACGTGGAGAACCTGGACCCCGAGGCCGAGGCCACGGCCGACATCGTCCGCGGTGAGGCGCGCAAGCTGCCCGTCGAGGGCCGGATCGCCGCGCTGAACGATTCGTTCGGCTTCGGTGGGCACAACGTGGTTCTCGCGTTCCGTTCGGTCTGAGACCTGACGTAGCACGCGGGACGCGGAGCACCTGGCGCTTCACGCTCGGTGCTCGACCCCCGCGTAAAGGAGTGGGCCCGCCCGGGACTTCCCGGGCGGGCCCACTCCTTTTCACCCTGACGGCTGTCGCCCGGGCTAGACCACTTGGTGGAGCCAGCGGACCGGCGCGCCCTCGCCCGCGTAGCGGAAAGGCTCCAGTTCGTCGTCCCAGGGCTTGCCGAGGAGCTTGGCCACCTCGGTCTCCAGATCCGTCTCGCCGCCCGCGGAACGGGCCAGTGCGGCCCGCAGACGGTCCTCGGGGATGAGGATGTCGCCGTGGATGCCGGTGACGGCGTGGAAGATGCCGAGTTCGGGGGTGGCGCTGTAGCGCTCGCCCTCGGCGCTCGCGCAGGGTTCGGCCGTCACCTCGAAGCGCAGCAGTTGCCAGCCGCGCAGCGCGGATGCCAGCTTGGCGGCCGTGCCCGCCTCGGCCTGCCAGGAGAACTCGGATCTCCAGGTGCCAGGCGCCGCGGGCTGCCTGATCCAGTCGAGGCTGACGCGCGCGCCTAGTACACCCGCGACCGCCCATTCGACGTGCGGGCACAGCGCGCGCGGCGCGGAGTGCACGTACAGAACTCCACGTGTCGTCACCGGACCTCCAGTGTGGGTCGAGGTTCGCCTTCCCCAGCGGCCTCGCGCCCGTGCCGAGCCTTCTTCCCTTGCTGCCCGAACTCGAAGGTACAGACAAAAAGGGACACATCTGACGTGTAGTAACTTAGCGGAACCGGTACAGCGGGGTCTCACTGGGTCGACCGGGGACCCCGGGGCGAGGCTATCGCGCAGCGGTGCAAGGAGTGTGACGTACTGTCGGTCCCGAGGCGCACAAACGCCGACCTTTCACCCGGCGGGGCGCAACCCCGGCCCCGTTCACGGCGTCAGCCTGGTCGGTACGGGCGACGAGTGGACGACGCAGAGCGACGGAGGGGCCACAGGATGCGGAAGCGAAGCCACCGGTCAACTGCCTCGCGTGCGGCCGTCGCCGCGGTGACGGCGGCCGTACTCGGTGCCGGCGCGCTCACCGCGTGTGACGCCTCCGGCGGCAACTCCCCCGGTCCCAACGGCTCGACGGCCGGCGCGAAGCCGTCGCCGAAGCCCACTCCGACGTGGGACACGAGTCCGCGTTCGGTTGCCGCGGTGGGGGATTCGATCACGCGGGGGTTCGACGCGTGCAGCGTGCTGTCGGACTGCCCCGAGGTGTCGTGGGCGACCGGTACCGACGCGCAGGTCAAGAGCCTGGCCGTGCGGCTGCTCGGCAAGAGCCGGGCCAGGACGCACAGTTGGAACCTCGCGCGGACCGGCGCGCGGATGGCCGATCTGCCGGCGCAGATGGCGCAGGCCGGTGCCGAGCGGCCCGAGCTGGTGACGGTGATGGCCGGGGCGAACGACGCGTGCCGGCCGACGGCGGCCGCCATGACGCCGGTGGCCGACTTCCGGGCCGATTTCGAGGAGGCGTTGCGGAAGTTGCGGCGCGCGGCGCCCAAGGCGCAGGTGTACGTGATGAGCGTGCCGGACCTGAAGCGGCTCTGGTCCGAGGGACGGGCCAATCCGCTGGGCAAGCAGATCTGGAAGCTGGGGATCTGCGCGTCGATGCTGGCGGATCCGGATGCCATGGACGTCGCGGCCACCGAGCGGCGCGACTCCGTGCAGGAGCGCGTCGAGGCGTACAACGAGGTGCTGAAGGACGTGTGTGCGAAGGACCGGCGGTGCCGGTCCGACGAGGGTGCGGTCTTCGGGTACCGGTTCGACGGGGACCAGTTGAGCCACTGGGACTGGTTCCATCCGAGCAAGAACGGACAGGCGCGGCTCGCGGCGCTCGCGTATCGCGGAGTGACCTCGCAGGAACCGCTCGTCTGAGTGTCCAGGGGGCGGGCGTAGGGTCTCGATCATGCGCAGTGAACTCTTCGACGCCCTGCCCGACGGCACCGACGTCCACCGCTGGACCCTGGAACGGGACGGGGTGCGGGTACGTGTCCTGACGTACGGGGGCATCCTGCAGACGGTCGAGGTTCCCGACCGCGCGGGAGCCAGGGACGGGATCGTGCTCGGGTTCCCCGACCTGGCTTCGTATCTGGCCCATCCCGAGCCGTACTTGGGCGCCCTGGTCGGGCGGTACGCGAACCGGATCGCGAGCGGCCGGTTCCCGCTCGGCGAGCGGACCCACGAGCTCGCGCAGAACAACGGACGGAACGCGCTGCACGGCGGTGAGCTGGGCTTCGACAAGCGGGTGTGGGACGCGGAGGCGGTCGGGGAGCACGTGCTGCGGCTGACCCGCGTCTCCCCGGACGGCGAGGAGGGGTACCCGGGCCGGCTGGAGGTCTCGACGACGTACGCGCTCGAGGAGGGCGGGGTGCTGCGGATCTCCTACGAGGCGGTGACCGACGCCCCGACCGTCGTGAACCTCACCAACCACAGCTACTGGAACCTGGGCGGACCGGGTTCCGGGAACGCGGCGGGCAGCCATGAGGTGCGGATCGACGCCGGGCATGTGACCGCGGTGGACGACGAGCTGATTCCCACCGGTGAGGTGGCGGCGGTCGACGGGACGCGGTTCGACTTCCGGGAGAGCCGGAAGGTCGGGCCCGGGTACGACCACAACTACGTGCTGGACAAGGGGGTCACCGAGACGCCCGTGGAGGTGGCCGAGTTGCACGATCCGGCGTCGGGCCGGGTGCTGACCGTGGCCACGACCGAGCCGGGGCTGCAGCTCTACACCTCGGACGGCTTCGACGCCACGGTGCCGTACGCGCCGGGTGACGGGATCGCGCTGGAGACGCAGCACTTCCCGGATTCGCCGAACCGGCCCGAGTTCCCGAGCACCGTGCTGCGGCCGGGCGAGGTGTACCGGTCGCAGACGGTGTACGGGTTCGGGCTGCGCGGCTGAGAGCGGCGCGGGAGCGGTGCAGGGGCGGCGGGGGTCAGGGTCCGCCGCCCCTGGATCAAGGCCGGCCGTCGCAACAAGCCGGTTACCGAGCCGGGCGTCGCGACAAGCCGGTCGTCGGGCCGGTCGTCAGGCGACGATCGTCTCGCTGACGCGGCCGTCGGTGAGCGAGCGGCCGGCCGTCAGCTCGTAGGAACCCGGCTGGTACGCCCAGGCGTCGGCGCTCTCGTCCCAGATCTCGAAGGTGCGGCGCGGGAGTTCGACGACTGCTTCGACGGTCTCGCCGGGGGCGGCCGTGACGCTCGCGAAGCCGGCCAGCCAGCGGGCCGGGCGGGCCGCGTCGGGCTCGCTCGGGGCCAGATAGAGCTGGACGACCTCACGGCCGGGGCGGGGGCCGGTGTTGCGGACCCGGACCGTGGCGGTCGTGCCGTTCACGTCGATCGACTCGTACGTCCAGTCGGTGTAGCCGAGGCCGTGGCCGAAGGGGTACGAGGGGGTGGCCCCGGACTTGTCCCAGGCCCGGTAGCCGATGAACACGCCCTCGGCGTAGTCGAGTCGGCCGTCGGTCGGGGTGACGTGGGTGACCGGGGCGTCCTCGAACGAGCCCCAGGTGGTGGGCAGGCGGCCGCCCGGTTCCTCGGCGCCGAGGAGCACGTCGGCGAGCGCGTCGCCGCCCTCCTGGCCGGGGAACCAGCTCAGCAGCACGGCCGCGACGTCCTCGCGCCACGGGAGTTCCACCGGGGAGCCGGAGTTGACGACCACGACGGTGTTCGGGTTGGCGGCGGCGACGGCGCGCACCAGGTCGTCCTGGCGGCCGGGGAGCCGGAGGTCGGTGCGGTCGAAGCCCTCGGACTCCACGCGTTCGGTGGTGGCGACCACGACGACGGCGACCTCGGCGTCCCGGGCGGCCTCGACCGCCTCGGCGATCAGTTCCTCCTCGCCGCGGCGCGGGCCGAGGTGGGTGAGGGTGAACATGATGGCGGGCAGCGGCATCTTGAGGGACTTGTCGAGCGGGTGCAGGAGGGAGACCTCCACCGGCTCGCCTGCCGTCACCGTCACCCTGCCGCGCTCCAGCGGGGCGCCGAAGAACGCCTCGAACGGGTCGGATCCGTCGCCCATCGGCTGGACGCCGTCGTAGAGGACGGTGCCGTCGACGGTGAGCTTGTAGGCGCCGGTGCCGCGGGTGCCGAAGGCGTGCTCGCCGCTCTCGCGCGGGGTGAAGGTGCCCTTGATCTCGATGCTGTGCAGCGCCTCGTGGGTGACGCCGGCGGGCAGGTCGGCGCCCATCCACTGGAGCTGGCCGCTGGGCAGTGATCCCTCGCCGATGACGGTGCCGTCGGCGTCGCGGCAGATGGCGCGCAGCGCGAACCCCTTGTCGGCGGGGGCGAGTTCGTCGCTCGGGTCGGCGCCGACGGCGTAGGCGAGGGAGTCCACCGCCGCGGTGAGGCCGTCGAGCGGGGAGACGGTGCGGGCGGGGAAGACGGTGGCGGAGCCGCCGCCGAGGATGCGGGCGTCGCGGGCGGCGGCGCCGATCAGCGCGATCTTCGCGTCGCGGCGCAGGGGCAGCACGCCCGAGTTGCGTACGAGGACGAAGGCGCGGCGGGCGATCTCGCGGGCGAGGGCCTCGCCGTCGATCTCGGCCGGTGCTTCGGTGACCACCGGTTCGGCGCCTTCGAGGATGCCGATGCGGGCGGCGAGCCGCAGGACGTTGCGCACGGCGTCGTCGACCTCGGACTCCTCGACCTCGCCGGCCCGTACGGCGGCGGCGAGCGCGGGTCCGTACACGGTCTGCGGGCCGGGCATGGCCACGTCCAGGCCGCCCTTGATGTCGCCGGTCGTGGAGCGGGCTGCCATCCAGTCGGAGACGTTGAAGCCGTCGAAGCCCCATTCGCCGCGCAGGACCTCGTTCACGAGGTAGCGGTGTTCGGTCATCGAGGTGCCGTTGACCGTGTTGTAGGCGGTCATGATGCCCCACGGGTGGGCGTTCTCGACGATGGCTTCGAAGGGGGCCAGGTACAGCTCGCGCAGGGCGCGGCCGGAGACGATGTTGTCGACGGTGAAGCGGTCGGTCTCCGCGTCGTTGGCGACGAAGTGCTTGACGGTGGTGCCGACGCCGCCGGACTGGACGCCCTGGACGTAGCCGGTGCCGATGGCGCCGGTGAGGTACGGGTCCTCGCTGTACGCCTCGAAGTGGCGGCCGCCGAGCGGGGAGCGGTGCAGGTTCACGGTGGGCGCGAGCAGCACGTGGACGCCCTTGCGGCGGGCCTCCTGGGCGAGGAGGGCGCCGGCCCGGCGGGCGAGCGCGGGGTCCCAGGTGGCGGCGAGCGCCGTCGGGGACGGCAGGGCGATCGAGGGGTCGTCGGCGGTCCAGCGCACGCCGCGCACACCGATCGGGCCGTCGGACATGACCAGCGAGGTCAGGCCGATCTCGGGGATCTCGGGCAGCGACCACATGTCCTGCCCGGCGAGCAGTCGCGCCTTGGTGTCGAGGTCGAGCTTGCCGAGTGCGGCCTCGACCACCGTCTCGCGGGCCTGCGCCCCGCCGTCACCGCTGTTGCCGTCCACCTGGTTCGCCATGCCGGCACCTCCTCGTCGAAGTCTGAGCTCCTTCATCCTGCACCCGTTACCTGTAGAGCGGTAGGTTTCGTTATCTTGGCGTTATAAAGAACACCCGGGGGCGTTCTCGTGATGTCGTACGGTGACCGCATGAGCAGCACCAGAACCGCCAGGAGCGAGGAGCGGCGGGCCGAGATCCTGCGGGCCGCGCTGGAGGTGATCGCCGAGCGCGGGTACCGGGGCGCGAGCCTCGCGGCGGTCGCCGAGCGCGTGGGACTCACCCAGCAGGGGCTCCTCCACTACTTCCCGACGAAGGAGGCGCTGCTCGTCGCGGTCCTGGCGGAGCGGGACCAGTG
The DNA here is from genome assembly GCF_053891275.1 of Streptomyces sp. YJ-C3. NCBI lineage: Bacteria > Bacillati > Actinomycetota > Actinomycetes > Kitasatosporales > Streptomycetaceae > Streptomyces > Streptomyces sp. YJ-C3. The sequence continues at coordinate 7,324,622 of NZ_CM132685.1, forward strand.
GGACGCGGTGCCGGACAGCCGGTGGCGGCTCGATCTGCTCGGGTCGCTGGTGGAGTACAACGCGATGCGGCCGGGGATCGTGCAGACCTTCTCGGCGCTGCTCGGGGAGTCGGTCACCGAGGGGCATCCGGCGCGGGAGTTCTTCTCGCGGCGCTACGACGGGGTGCGCGCGTCGATGGCGGAGGTGCTGCGCGCCGAGTACGGGGAGCGGCTGCCGAGCGGCCTGACGCCGGAGCGGGCCGCCCCGCTGCTCGTCGCGGTGATGGACGGGCTGCAGTACCAGTGGCTGCTCGACCCGGAGTCGGTGGACATGCCGGGGGCGTTCCGCGACTTCCTGACGCTGCTGGGCGAGGACGCGGCCGGGGGCTGAGCTACTGGTTCCAGACCACCGCGAGGGTCTTGCTCGCCACGCACACCAGGGCGAAGACGACCGCCCAGAGGTACGCGCCGGAGAGCGCCAGGGCGACGACTCCCGCGCCGAACCAGACGGTCTCGAAGGCGACGCGGGTCGCTCCGCGGGTCTTGTGGCGGGCCTTCGGGGAGCCGAAGAGGGCCCAGGTCGTGATCATCACGGCCAGTCCCAGGAGGCCGTAGAGCCAGGCCAGGGGGGTCGCGACGTCGCGGGTGAAGCCGTACGCCCCCACCGCGCCGAGGGCGACCAGTTCCACGACGAAGAGGACGCCGAGGTTCGCTGTCTTCATGCCGTCGTTCCTCGCGGGCTCTCGTCCGCCGGGTGAGCCTCGCCGGCCGCGCGCGGGTCCGTCGTGGGCGCGGCGGCGCCTTCCATGTCGCGCACCATCAGGGTCGCCCCCGCCACCGCTCCCGGCATCAGGAACACCGCCACGACCGGCACCAGGAAGGCCACCGCCAGCGGCGCGCCGAAGCCCCACGCGAGTCCCTTCCTCGACCTCAACAGGGCCAGGCGGTCGCGGAGTTGGACGCCGCGGCGCTGCAGCGCCACCGCCGTGAGCTCCTCCGTGAGGAAGAAGCCCGTGACGAAGAAGCCGAGGACCGGGATCACCGTCTGGCCGACGAAGGGGACGAAGCCGAGCGCGAAGAGCAGCAGGCCCCACAGGCCCGCGCGGGCCAGGATGCGCAGGCTGTCGCGGGCCGAGATCCACAGGTCCCGCCAGAGCGGCAGGCCGGACTCGGGGGCGTGGCCGCCCTCGGCGATGTCGACCTGCTCGGAGAGGGATTCGTAGAAGGGCTGCCCGATCAGGAGCGTGACCGCGGTGAAGGTGAGCACCGCCAGGAGCAGGGCCAGGGCGAAGAGGACGACCGTCAGGAAGCCGCGGAACAGGCCGACCCACGGGGACGACCAGTCGTCGGCGAACGGGGTCGTCCAGGCGATGAAGTCGCTGCCCCATATGGCGAGGCAGACCAGGGCCGCCGCGTACAGGACGAGGGTGATGAGGCCGGGCAGCAGGCTCCAGCCGTACTGCTTGCCGTGCTGGGCAACCCAGCGCTGCCCCTTCATCAAATAGCCGAAGCCCGCCCCGAGATCACGCATGGCGCAAACCTTACGGGACGGGCCGGGGCCGTCGAACGGTCAGACCGAGAGCGTGACCGTGATGTTGCCCCGGGTCGCCTTGGAGTACGGGCAGACCTGGTGGGCCTTCTCGATCAGGGCCTGGGCGGTGGCCGCGTCCGCGTTCGGGATGGCCGCCGAGATCTCGACGATCAGGCCGAAGCCCTCGTCGTTCTTGCCGATGCCGACCTTCGCGGTGACGGTCGAGCCGGTGATGTCGGCGCCCTCCTGGCGGGCGACGACGGCGAGGGCGCCCTGGAAGCAGGCGCTGTAGCCGGCCGCGAAGAGCTGCTCCGGGTTGGTACCGGCGCCCGAACCACCCTGCTCCTTGGGCGGGTTGACGACGACGTCGAGCTTGCCGTCGTCGGTGGCGACGCGGCCGTCGCGGCCGTTCTCGGCGGTGGCTACGGCGGTGTAGACGACGTCGGACTGCGTGATGGCCATGCCCGTGCTCCCTCTTTGGTTCGATCCGGCAGACGGATCTCGTCGGGAGATCCGTAATGCGGAAACTTCAATCCGTAAGACGGAAGCACACTATCGAATGCCCGCGGGAACGAAAGTGGCCCCCGTCACAGAAGTGCGGGGGCCACCGATGTGCGCGGAGCGTCAGAGCTTCACGACCATCTTTCCGGTGTTGTCGCCGCGCAGGACGCCGAGGAACGCCTCCAGGTTGTTCTCGATGCCCTCGACGACCGTCTCGCGGTACTTGAGCTCGCCGGATCGGACCCAGGCGCCGACCTCCTGGACGAACTGCGGCTGCAGGTCGTAGTGGTCGCCGACGAGGAAGCCCTCGATGCGGCCGCGGGTCTGGATCAGACGGGAGAGGTTGCGCGGGCCGGGGGCCGGCTCCGTGTTGTTGTACACGGAGATCGCGCCGCAGATGGCGATGCGGCCGTCGCGGTTCAGGCGGGCGATGGCGGCCTCCAGGTGGTCACCGCCGACGTTGTCGAAGTACGTGTCGATGCCGTCGGGGGCCGCCTCCTTCAGCTGCTCGTGGACGCTGCCCTTCTTGTAGTTGAAGGCCGCGTCGAAGCCGTACTCCTCGATGAGCAGCTTGACCTTCTCGTCCGAGCCGGCCGAGCCGATGACCCGCGAGGCGCCCTTGAGCTTGGCGATCTGTCCGACCTGGCCGCCGACCGCGCCCGCGGCGCCGGACACGAAGACGCTGTCACCCTCCTTGAAGGAGAGGGTGCGCAGCAGGCCCGCGTACGCGGTGAGGCCCGTCATGCCGAGCACGCCGAGGTACGTGGACAGCGGCGCGGCCTCGGGGTCGACCTTCACGGCCTGCTTCGCGTCGAACGTCGCGTACTCGCGCCAGCCGAAGAAGTGCAGGACGTGGTCGCCGACCGCGACACCCTCGTCGTTCGAGGCGATGACGACGCCGACCGCGCCGGCCTGCATGGCCTTGCCCAGCTCGTACGGGGCGACGTACGACTTCGCGGCGCTCATCCGGCCGCGCATGTACGGGTCGACCGACACGTACAGGTTCTTCACCAGGACCTGGCCGGGGCCCGGCTCGACCACCGGGGCCTCGCGCAGCTCGAAGTCCGTGGGCTCGGGCCAGCCGACGGGACGGCTGATCAGGGCCCACTCACGGCCGGTGGCGGGGATCTGAGGGATGTCGGCGGGCATGCGCTGATCCTTCGTGGCAGTGGGGGAAGTGCTTCAGCAAGTACTTCAGTACGTGAAACAACCATGCTCCTGAATATTTCAGGATGTCAAGTAACTGGGTACGCTGGAACCCATGACCGCCACCCGTTCCCCCCGCACGGACCCGCTGACGCTCGAAGTGGTCGAGCTGATCGGGGCCGTCGTCGCGCGCTACCACCAGGAGTACGAGGAGGCCGCCGCGCGGCACGGGCTGACCGGGGCGCAGGCGCGGGTGCTGAGCCTGCTGTCGCTCGAACCGCTGCCGATGCGGCAGATCGCGCAGCGGCTGAAGTGCGAGCCGTCGAACATCACGGGCATCGTGGACCGTCTGGAGGCGCGGGACCTGGTGGAGCGGCGGCCCTCCCCCGGCGACCGGCGGGTGAAGGTGGCCGCGCCCACACAGGAGGGCACGCGGGTGGCGCTCAGCCTGCGGGACTCGCTCGACTTCGCGCGCGAGCCGCTGGCCGGGCTGTCCCGTGCGGAGCGGCTGGCGCTGCGGGACATGCTCCAGCGGATGCTCGGGGTCGGCTGACCCCCGGAAGGCCCCTGAGCCTCAGGTGCACCACCAGAGGAACCGGTCGCACGTCTCCGACGGAGTCGGATCGGGGGTCGGGGACGCGGATGTCGGGCGCGGGGCCGCGGTGGTCGGCGTCGATGTGGCCGGCGAGTCCGAGGGCGAACCAGCCCTGGACGACGGGGCGTTGACCGGGGTCGTGGTGCCGCTGCCGGACTGCGCCGACGCAGAGGCGGTGCTGCGCTCCGGGCTCGGTGACGCCGACAGGGAGGCCGGCGCCTCGGGCGAGGAGGAGGCCGGCGCGGGCGCGCTGGAGTGCCCGGTCCCGGCGGACGGGGACGTGGCCTCGGCCTCCGCCTCCGTCACGGCGTCGGCGGTGTCCGGCGCGGCCTGGGCGTCGCCGCCCCCGGAGGACTCGGTGCCGAGTTCGGCGAGGCTGAGGCCGCCCGCGGCGAGCGCGAGCCCCGCCGTGGCGAGGAGGATGCGCCCGCGACGCCGGCGGTGCGCCCTGCGGGTGCGGCGCCGGCTGCGGGGACGGGTGGGCTCGCCGTCGTGCGCCGCCTCCGGCTCGTCGACCGCTTCCTGCGCGACCGTGGCCTCCGCGTAGGCGCGCACGGCGTCGGCGGGGGTGCCGCAGCCCGGGCAGGCGAGGGCGCCGTTGAGGTGCCTGCGGCACGGGTGGCAGTAGTCCATGACGTAGGGAGGCTAGGCGCCCGGCCGGTAACGGAAAAAGCCGGTCCTGTGAAACTTCTGTGCGGAACCGCGTGTTCCGTCGGGCGCGCGGCACGGAGATCCTCCGCGCAGACCCATTGACACCCCCATAGGGCCGCTTTACTGTCACGCCAGCATTTCGAACGTGTGACGAAATATCGAACGGCACAGGGGGCAACTGCCTTGCGCATCACGGGAATCAGCACGCATGTGGTCGGGACGCCGTGGCGGAATCTGACCTACGTCCAGGTGCACACCGACGAGGGGATCACCGGCGTCGGCGAGACCCGCATGCTGGGCCACACCGACGCGCTCATCGGTTACTTGAACGAGGCTCTGGCCAATCACATCGTGGGCTCCGATCCGTTCGCGGTCGAGGACCTCGTGCGGCGCATGAAGTACGGCGACTACGGGCGGGCCGGCGAGATCGTCATGTCCGGTATCGCCGTGGTGGAGATGGCCTGCTGGGACATCAAGGGCAAGGCGCTCGGCGTCCCGGTGTGGCAGCTGCTCGGCGGCAAGGTCACCGACCGGGTCAAGGCGTACGCGAACGGCTGGTACACCACCGAGCGGACCCCGGAGGCGTACCACAAGGCCGCCAAGGCGGTGATGGAGCGCGGGTACAAGGCGCTGAAGATCGACCCGTTCGGCACCGGGCACTTCGAGCTCGATCACGAACAGTCTCTGTACGCCGTGTCGTTGATCGAGGCGGTGCGCGACGCGATCGGGCCCGACGCCGAGCTGATGCTGGAGATGCACGGCCGGTTCTCCCCCGCCACGGCGATCCGGCTCGCGAACGAGCTCGCCCCCTTCCGGCCCGCGTGGCTGGAGGAGCCGGTGCCGCCGGAGAACCTCAAGGCGCTGGAGAAGGTGGCCGCCAAGGTGGACATCCCGATGGCCACCGGTGAGCGGATCCACGACCGGATCGAGTTCCGGGAGCTGTTCGAGAGCCAGGCCGTCGACATCCTGCAGCCCGACGTCGGCCACCTCGGCGGCATCTGGGAGACGCGGAAGCTGGCGGCCACCGCCGAGACGCACTACATGCTCGTCGCCCCGCACAACGTGGGCGGTCCCGTGCTCACCGCCGCGTCCCTCCAAGTCGGCTTCACCTCGCCGAACTTCAAGATCCTGGAGCACTTCAACGACTTCGCCGACGCGGAGATCAAGAAGGTCGTGAAGGGCGCCCCGCAGGTCGACCCGGAGACCGGATGCTTCGCGCTGTCGCACGAGCCGGGGCTCGGGGTCGAGCTGGACGTGGACGCGGCCGCCGAGTTCCCGCAGCAGCAGGCCCGGTTCGACCTGTGGGCCGAGGGCTGGGAGAAGCGCGCCCCCAAGGGGTCGAAGTGAGCTCCGCGGTCGTCGTCGACGCACCCGGGCGGCACCGGCTGGTGCCGCACGAGCCCGCGGCACCGGGGCCCGGCGAGGCGCAGGTGCGGGTGCACGCCGTGGGGATCTGCGGCAGCGACCGCGAGGTCTACCAGGGCAACAGGCCCAAGGAGTACGTCCGTTACCCGGTGACGCCCGGGCACGAGTGGTCCGGCGTCGTGGCGGCCGTGGGCGCCGGGGTGCCGAAGGAGCTCGTCGGGCGGAAGGTCGTCGGCGAGGGCTTCCGGAACTGCCAGGTCTGCGAGCGGTGTCACGCCGGTGACACGACGCTGTGCACCGCCGGGTACGAGGAGACGGGCTTCACCCGGCCGGGAGCGATGGCCACGACGCTGGTGCTGCCGGCCCGGCTGCTGCACGTCCTGCCCGACGGGGCGGATCTGAGCGCCGCCGCGCTCCTGGAGCCGGCCGCGTGCGTCGCGGCCGCCGCGCTCAAGGCCGACGCCAGGCCCGGGGAGCGGGTCGCGGTGGTCGGGACCGGGACGCTCGGGATGCTGGCCGTGCAGTTCCTCGCGGCGAACTCGCCGGCGGAGCTGCTCGTCGTCGGGACGCAGGACGAACGGGCCGCGCTGGCGCGGCAGTTCGGGGCGACGGACTTCCGGCTGCACGACGAGCCGCTGCCGGCCGACCTCGATGTGGTGATCGAGGCCGCCGGGTCGGCCTCGGCGGCGCGGACCGCCGCCGGGCTGCTGCGGCGGGGCGGGCGCCTGGTGCTCACCGGGCTTCCGCCGGCGGGCTCCGAGGGGCTCGACCCGACGGATCTGGTGGTGCGCCAGCTGGAGGTGCGGACCGTGTTCGGCGCCGGTGCCGACGCGTGGGCGCACGCGGTGCGGGTGTTCGGGGCGGGGCTGCTCGATCCGCTGCCGCTGGTGACGCACGAGGTGCCGCTGGAACGGTTCGCCGAGGCCATCGAGTGGGTGGGGGCCGGGGATCCGAAGGTGGGGAAGGTGCTGCTGCGGCCTTAGCCCGGCGCGCGGCGCGCCGCTCTTCGGCCCCGCGGCACCCGGCACGCCGTCCCACGGAACCGAACTCCGTCCGACATACCGAACAACCGCAAAGGACCAGCGTGACCGACTCACCCCGCCACCCCGGCGAACCCGCACTCTCCGCCCTCGGCCTGCCCTCTCCCGCCGCCGAGCCGGCCGATGCCTCCCCGCACACCTTCCCCGGCGGGGGCCGCTGGCGTACCGAGATCCCCTCGTGCGAGGGCCCCGAGGCGCTGGCCGTGGTGCTCAAGGAGTCCTCCCGGCTCGATGTGCCGATCCACCGGATCAGCCAGGGCAGCGGCGTATGGATGCTCACCGATGCCGAGATCACGGAGATGGCCGAGGCCACCGCCGAACGCGACATCGAGCTCTGCCTGTTCACCGGCCCGCGCGGCACCTGGGACACCGGCGGCTCGGTGCGCACCGACTCGGGCGGCGCCGGGCTGCGCGCCCGGGGGCACAACGCCGTCGCCGGCTGCGTCGAGGACGCCGTGCGGGCCACGGAGCTGGGCGTCAAGTGCCTGCTCGTCGCCGACGAGGGCGTGCTGTGGACGCTGCACCGGGCCCGGCTGGCCGGGATCATCCCCGCCGACACGACGCTCAAGGTCTCGGCGCTGATCGGGCCGGTCAACCCGGCCGCGTACGCCGTGTTCGAGCGGCTCGGCGCCGACTCCCTCAACGTGCCCAGTGATCTGACCCTGGACCATCTCAGCGAGATCCGGCGGGTGTCGGCCGCGCCCATGGACATGTACATCGAGGCGCCGGACGACCTCGGCGGCTATGTCCGCATGTACGAGGTGGCCGAGCTGATCCGGCGGGGCGCGCCGCTGTACCTGAAGTTCGGGCTGTCCAAGACGCCCGGCATCTACCCGTACGGACACCATCTGCGGGAGCTGACGCTCGCCACCGCGAAGGAGCGGGTGCGGCGCGGACGGCTCGCCCTGGACCTGCTCGCGCGCCACGGCGCGGACGGCGACATGGCTCCGCTCGGCTCCCGGCTGCCGGGTGACCTGCAGCGGTTCGACACGGCTGAATAACTTTCCGGAAACGCAACTTCACACAACCCGACAGGGCCGCGCACAATCCAACGCATCTCGCCTCGGTCAACCTCCGTTCCCCGCAGGTGATTTGGCTTCTCCGGACCGAGCTCTGCACTCTCACATCAAGGATGATGACCATGCGAAACCGCCGAGCCGCACTCTCCGCGCTGGCCGCGACCGCGTCCCTCGCTCTCACCCTGACGGCCTGCGGCCAGGACAGCGAGGGCGGCAGCAACGAGAAGGCCGGGGACGCCAAGGGCGGCACCGTCGGCATCGCGATGCCGACGAAGTCGTCCGAGCGCTGGATCGCCGACGGCAACAACGTTGTCAAGAACCTCAAGGCCAAGGGGTACAAGACCAAGCTGGTCTTCGGGGAGGACGACCCCGACCAGCAGGTCTCGCAGATCGAGAACCTGATCACGCAGGGCGTGAAGGCGCTGATCGTCGCGGCCATCGACAACAAGTCGCTCACGAACGTGCTGCAGCAGGCGCACGACGCGAAGATCCCGGTCATCGCCTACGACCGGCTGATCCTCGACTCGAAGAACGTCGACTACTACGCGTCCTTCGACAACACCAAGGTCGGTGAGCTGCAGGCCAGTTACATCGTCGACAAGCTCGGCCTGAAGGACGGCAAGGGCCCCTTCAACATCGAGCTGTTCGCCGGCTCCAACGACGACAACAACACCAAGTACTTCTTCAACGGCGCGATGAGCGTGCTCAAGCCGTACATCGACAAGAAGAAGCTCGTGGTCCGCTCGGGCCAGACCGCGCTCAACCAGGTCACCACGCTGCGCTGGGACGGCGCCACCGCCCAGAAGCGCATGGACGACGTCCTCACCAAGTCGTACAAGAGCGAGAAGGTCGACGCGGTGCTCTCGCCGTACGACGGCATCTCCATCGGCATCCTGTCGGCGCTGAAGTCCGACAACTACGGCTCGGCGTCCAAGCCGCTGCCGGTGGTCACCGGCCAGGACGCCGAGCTGGCGTCGGTGAAGTCGATCATCGCGGGCCAGCAGACGCAGACCGTCTACAAGGACACCCGCGAGCTGGCCAAGGTCGCCTCCAACATGGTCGACGACGAGCTGGGCGGCAAGAAGCCCGAGGTCAACGACACCAAGACGTACGACAACGGCGCCAAGGTCGTCCCCTCGTACCTGCTGAAGCCGGTGAGCGTCGACAAGAGCAACTACAAGGAAATCCTGGTGGACGGCGGCTACTACACCGAGGGCGACCTCAAGTAACCGCTCGCTCCTACTGATTGGAAGGCACGACCATGGCGGGACCCGTCCTGGAAATGCGCTCGATCGTCAAGACCTTTCCCGGTGTCAAGGCGCTGTCGGACGTCACGCTGACGGTGCGTCAGGGCGAGGTCCACGCCATCTGCGGGGAGAACGGCGCCGGGAAGTCCACCTTGATGAAGGTGCTCTCCGGCGTCCATCCGCACGGGAGTTACGAGGGCGAGATCCTCTTCGACGGAGAGGTCTGCGAGTTCAAGGACATCCGGGCGAGCGAGCAGCGCGGCATCGTCATCATCCACCAGGAGCTGGCGCTGGTGCCGTTCCTCTCCCTCGCGGAGAACATCTTCCTCGGCAACGAGCATGCCAAGCGCGGCTTCATCGACTGGACCGAGACGCTCAAGCACGCCAGCACGCTGCTGCGCCGGGTGGGGCTGTCCGACCACCCGGAGACCCGCGTCGCCGACATCGGCGTGGGCAAGCAGCAGCTCGTGGAGATCGCCAAGGCGCTCTCCAAGAAGGTGAAGCTGCTCATCCTCGACGAGCCGACGGCGGCGCTCAACGACGAGGACAGCGGCAAACTCCTCGATCTCATCCTGGAGTTGAAGCAGCAGGGCATCACCTCGATCATCATCTCCCACAAGCTCAACGAGATCCGGGCGGTCGCCGACTCGGTGACGATCCTCCGGGACGGCCGGTCCATCGAGACGCTGGACGTGAAGGCGCCGGAGACGACGGAGGACCGGATCATCTCCGGCATGGTCGGCCGGGACCTCGACAACCGGTTCCCCGACCGCACCCCGCACCATCCCGAGGAGGGCGCCGCGCCCGCCATGGAGATCCGCAACTGGACCGTGCACCATCCGATCGACCAGCAGCGCAAGGTCGTCGACGACGTGTCGATCCAGGTGCGGCGCGGGGAGATCGTCGGCATCGCGGGCCTGATGGGCGCGGGCCGCACGGAGCTCGCGATGAGTGTCTTCGGCCGCACCTACGGGCGGCACGCGGCCGGCACGGTCCTCAAGGACGGCAAGGAGATCCGTACGAAGACCGTCGCGGAGGCGGTCGACCACGGCATCGCGTACGTCACCGAGGACCGCAAGCACTACGGCCTCAACCTCATCGACACCATCAACCGCAACATCTCACTGACCGCGCTGAAGAAGGTCGCGAAGCGCGGGGTCGTCGACGAGCACGAGGAGCGGCAGGTCGCCGAGGGCTACCGCAAGTCCATGAACATCAAGGCGCCGACGGTCTTCGAGCCGGTCGGCAAGCTGTCGGGCGGCAACCAGCAGAAGGTCGTCCTCAGCAAGTGGATCTTCGCGGGTCCCGATGTGCTGATCCTGGACGAGCCGACCCGCGGCATCGACGTGGGTGCCAAGTACGAGATCTACACGGTCATCGACCAACTGGCCGCCCAGGGCAAGGCGGTCGTCTTCATCTCCTCCGAGCTGCCGGAGCTGCTCGGTATGTGCGACCGCATCTACACCATGGCCGCCGGGCGGCTCACCGGTGAGGTGGCGCGGGCCGACGCCACACAAGAAGTGCTGATGCGTCGGATGACAAAAGACAAGACGGGCGAAGAGGTAACGCGATGAGCACCGATGTGACCGACAAGAGCCCGGCCGCCGCGCCGCCGGGCGGCTCCGCGGGCGGCGGTCTGCTGCACCTGGTGCTCGACGGCCTGCGCCGCAACATGCGCCAGTACGGCATGCTGATCGCGCTCGGCCTGATCGTCGCCCTGTTCGCGGTGTGGACCGACGGCGACCTGCTGCTGCCGCGCAACGTCTCGAACCTGGTGCTGCAGAACAGCTACATCCTGATCCTCGCGATCGGCATGATGCTGGTGATCATCGCGGGCCACATCGACCTCTCGGTCGGTTCGCTCACCGCGTTCATCGGCGCGTTCGCGGCCGTCCTGACGGTGCAGCACGGGATGGCCTGGCCGCTGGCCCTGGTGCTCTGCCTGGTGGTGGGCGCCGTGGCGGGCTCGCTGCAGGGCTTCATGATCGCGTATCTGGGCATACCCTCCTTCATCGTCACGCTCGCCGGGATGCTGCTGTTCCGCGGTCTGACGGAGATCTTCCTCAAGGGGCAGACGCTCGGCCCGTTCCCCGAGGGCATGGGGAAGATGGGCAACGGCTTCCTGCCGGAGGTCGGACCGAACACCAACTACCACAACCTCACACTGCTGCTCGGCCTCGCCCTGATCGTCTTCGTGGTCGTGCAGGAGGTACGGGACCGGGGACGCCAGAAGGAGTTCGCGCTCGACGTCCCGCCGCGCAACCTGTTCCTGCTGAAGCTGGTCGCGATCATCGCCGCGATCCTGGCCGTCACGATGCTGCTCGCCAGCTACGAGGGCGCCCCGATCGTGCTGCTCATCCTCGGCGTGCTGGTGGTCGGCTACGGCTACGTCATGCGCAACTCGATCTTCGGCCGGCACATCTACGCGATCGGCGGCAACCTGCCGGCGGCGAAGCTGTCCGGCGTCAAGGACAAGAAGGTCACCTTCGCCGTCTTCCTGAACATGGGCGTGCTCGCGGCCCTGGCGGGTCTGGTCGTGGCGGCCCGTCTGAACGCCGCCTCGCCGAAGGCCGGCCTCAACTTCGAACTCGAGGCCATCGCCTCGTCGTTCATCGGCGGCGCGTCCATGAGCGGCGGTGTCGGCACCGTGCTCGGCGCGATCATCGGCGGCCTGGTCCTGGGTGTCCTCAACAACGGCATGAACCTTCTCAGCGTCGGCACCGACTGGCAGCAGGTCATCAAGGGTCTGGCCCTGCTCGCCGCGGTCGGCTTCGACGTGTGGAACAAGCGCAAGTCCGGTTCGTAACTCACCCACGAGGAGAGCCGCACATGGAACTGAGCAGACGCACGGTCATCGCCTCCGCGGCGGCCGCCGGGGTCGCCGCCACTGCCCTCGGCGGCACGGCCCACGCCGCGGCGGGCGGCCGGCGGCCGACGAAGGAGCTCTTCGGCCGGCTCGCCGACGGCACGAAGATCCACCGGTGGTCCCTGGAGAACGGCGGCACCCGCCTGAAGGTCCTCTCCTACGGCGGCATCGTGCAGTCCCTGGAGATCCCGGACCGGCGCGGCCGGTACGTGAACGTGTCGCTCGGTTACGACCACATCGAGGGGTACGTCACCGGGACCACGTTCTTCGGGGCGACCATCGGCCGGTACGGCAACCGCATCGCGAACGGCCGCTTCACGCTGGACGGGACGGCGTACCAGCTCTCCGTGAACGACGGGGTCAACTCCCTGCACGGCGGCGCGAAGGGCTTCAACACGCGGGTGTGGGACGTGGAGCCCTTCACGTCCGGTTCCGACGTGGGCCTCGATCTGCACTACACGTCGGTCGACGGCGAGATGGGCTACCCGGGCACGCTCAGGGTGAAGGTCACCTTCACCCTGAGCGCGCGCGGCGCGTGGCGCATCGACTACACGGCGACGACCGACAAGGCGACCGTCGTGAACCTCACCAACCACACCTACTACAACCTCGCGGGCGAGGGCAGCGGCGGTGTGTACGACCACGAGCTCACCCTCGCCGCGTCCCGCTACACGCCCACCGACGCGGGCCTCATCCCGACCGGCGAGCTGGCGAAGGTCGCGGGCACCCCGTTCGACTTCCGGTCCGGCAAGGCGATCGGCGACGACATCCGGGCCGGGCACCCGCAGCTGATCACCGCGAAGGGCTTCGACCACAACTGGGTGCTCGACAAGGGCGGCACGGACCGGCCGGTGCACTTCGCGACCCTGCGGGACCCGGGCTCCGGGCGCACCCTGAAGATCGCCACCGACCAGCCGGGCGTGCAGTTCTACTCGGGCAACTTCCTCGACGGCACGCTCGTCGGCCCGTCCGGGCGCGCCTGCCGGCAGGGCGACGGCCTGTGCCTGGAGACGCAGCACTTCCCGGACGCGCCGAACCAGCCGTCGTTCCCGTCGACGGTGCTGCGCCCGGGGCAGACGTACCGCTCGACGACGGTGCACTCGTTCAGCACCACATGAGCCGCGTCCGTTGAACAACGCCCCGCCCGTATCCGTATGAGAGGCCACCACGGATACGGGCGGAGGCAGTTGATGAGCGGAAGTGTCGTCTCACTCTTCCAGGGCAGCACGGCCCACAGCCCCTCGTACGGCCAGCTGACGCGGGCCGGGGCGGGCGACGAGACCGGCGGCCGGGTGACCGACTTCTGCATCCCCTGCAATCCGTACTTCCCGACGCCCGCGATGCTGGACGCGCTGCGCGGGCGGCTGCACGAGATCCTGACGTACTACCCGAGCGGTGCCGACACCATCACCGCCGAGCTGTGCCATGTCCTCGGGCTCAATCCGCAGACGGTCGCGATGGGCAACGGTTCCACCGAACTCATCACCTGGATCGACCACTTGCTGGTCCGTGAGTCACTGGCGGTGCCCGTGCCGACGTTCGGGCGGTGGACGGACCAGCCGATGGAGACGGGCAAGCGGGTCGACATGTTCCCGCTGCCGGAGCGCGACGGTTTCGCCCTGGACCCGGCGGCGTACGCGGAGTTCCTCCACGCGCGCGGCTCGCGGGTCGCGGTGATCTGCAACCCGAACAACCCCGACGGCGGGCTGCTCCCCCGCCATGCGCTGCTCGCCCTCGTCGACGAGCTGCGCCATCTGGACCTGGTCGTGATCGACGAGTCGTTCCTGGACTTCGCCGACGCCTCCGATGCCGGCGGGCAGGACCCGAGCCTCGTCCAGGAGGCGGTCCTGCGCCCGAACGTGATCGTGCTGCGCAGCCTCGGCAAGAACTTCGGGCTGCACGGCATCCGCTTCGGCTACCTCGTCGCGAACCCGGCCCTGGCCGGGCGGGTGCGGGCCGCGCTGCCGAAGTGGAACCTCAACTCCTTCGCGGAGACGGTGGTGTTCATGCTGAAGGAGCACCGCCAGGAGTACGCCGACAGCATCCGTCAGGTGTGCCGCGACCGGCAGGACATGCGCTGGCACCTGGCCCGCCTGCCGGGCCTGACCGTGTACCCGTCGCAGGGCAACTTCCTGTACGTACGCCTGCCGGACGGCGTCGACGGGGTCGAGGTCCGCGATCGGCTTCTCGCGCGGCACGGGGTGCTGGTCCGCGAGTGCGGCAACAAGATCGGCTCGTCCAGCAGCTTCCTGCGCCTCGTGGTGCGCCCTCAGCCGGATGTCATGCGCCTGGTGTCCGGTCTGGAGGCGCTCCTGGGGAGCGGGAGGGAGGCCGTGCCCGAGCTGGGCGGAGGGACCACCTACAGCTCGGGCACGGCGGCGGTGGACCGGCTGGTGCGCACGACGGGGTCCTGAGCGTCCGCGACGGGATCAGGATCTGCGGATCAGGGGTTGCGCCAGGCCGCCGGGTCCTCGGCCAGTTCCCGCACCGGGTCCGGCAGTCGGTCGTGCGCGATGTCGGCGAGCGTGACGCCCTCCAGGATCTTGCGCACGTTCGCCCGCAGCGCCACCCACAGCGGGAGCAGCGGCTGCGCCGGTCCCGTGTAGGCGAGTGCGCTGGGCCGCTCCCCGCGCACCGACACGATGGGCCCCTCGACGGCGCGTACGACGTCGGCGACGGTGATCGTGTCGGCGGCCCGGGCCAGCAGGTACCCGCCGTTGCCGCCGCGCCGGCTGACGACGATGCCGCCGCGGCGCAGGTCGCCGAGGATCCCCTCCAGGAACTTGTGCGGGATGTCCTGGGCCGCGGAGATCGCCTCCGCCGTGACCGGTTCGCCGTTCGCGCGGACGGCCAGTTCCAGACCGGCGCGCACCGCGTAGTCGGCTCGGGCTGAGATCCTCATGGGGTCATTGTCGGGGACGGCTCCGGCTCCTCGGCCCGCCGCTGCGCCGGCAGCGCGGCGTCGGCCCGCCGGGTGCGCAGGGTCACCACGGCGCCGACCGCGGCGAGTGCCACGCAGGCCAGGACGAGGGGGGTGCCGGAGACGCCCCACATGGCCAGGCCCGAGCCGGTGAGCAGGACCACCAGGGCCCAGCGCAGCGCGGGGCCCGAGACCCGGGTGGAGAGCAGGGCGCCGCACAGGACGCCGGGGATCGCGCCGATCAGCAGGGTGCCGGCGAGGCCGAGGGACACGTCGCCGACCAGGAAGTGACCGAGGGCGGCGGCGCCGACCAGCGGCACGGCCTGCACCAGGTCGGTGCCCACCAGGTGGTTGGCCTTGAGCCGAGGGTGGGCGAGCATCAGCATCACGATGATCAGGGAGCCGGAGCCGACCGAGGTCATCCCGACCACGACCCCGCCGACCAGGCCGATCAGCAGGGTCGCGACCGGCCTGACCCGCACGTCGGCGTCCTCGGCGGTGTCCGTGCCGAGTCCGCGGCGCCGGTCGAGCCACATCCGGGCGACCATGCCGGTCACAGCCAGCAGCAGCGCGCCGCCGATGACGTACTTGACCCGGGTCTGGAGCTCCTCGCCGTCGCCGAAGAGCTGGAGCAGCAGGGCTCCGCCGAAGGCGGCGGGCAGGGCCGTGGGCAGCAGCCAGCGGACGATGTCCCAGCGGATCGTGCCCGCTCTCTGGTGCACCGCGGCGCCGAAGGGCTTCATGAACAGGGAGGTCGCGAGGTCGCTGCCGATCGCGGCAGTGGGGTTGACCCCGAAGAACATGACCATGATCGGGGTCATCAGTGCGCCGCCGCCCATACCGGTGAGGCCCACCGCGAGCCCGACCAGGGCGCCGGCGACGACGATCGTCCACGAGAAGTCCATGGCGCCCACTGTGCCCACGATCCCTATGGGAAAGGTATGAATCGCGTCGGGATCTCGTATGGCGGACTCGGCCGGGCCCGCGCACGGGCCGGTCAGCATCCGGGCCTGCCCCGCCGACGTCGGGCATCCGCATCGGCTGAGCTTCCAGTAGGACTCCGCCCGGCCGCCTCTCTCCTCCCCCCTCCCCCTCACGCACATCGTGACAGGACCGGAACACGCGCTTCGGTAGAGTCGAACACGTTGCTCACGTGATTCGAATTCACGGAAGGTGTACGGGGGATGGGCTACACGATTCCGGGCTGGCTCGATGACGTCCTGGACTTCATCGGCATCAACTTTCCGAACGTGGACGAGGACGACTACCGCGAGATGGCCGACGCCATGCGGGAGTTCGCGGAGAAGTTCGAGGGGCACGGCGGGGACGCGCACAAGGCGTTCTCCCGGATCCTGTCGTCGTCCGAGGGCTGGGCCGTCGACTCGATGGAGAAGCACTGGAACCAGATCAAGGCGAGCCATCTGGAGAAACTCCCGGAGCTGGCGCGGCTGTTCGCCGACGCGTGCGACGTGCTCGCGGACATCATCTTCGGGATGAAGACCAAGGCCGAGATCGAACTGGGTGTCATGGCCGCCTCAGTGGGGATCTCGGCGGGTCTGGCGGTGGTCACCGGTGGTCTGTCCGCGCTGATCGGCGCGGCCGAGGTGACCGCGATGCGGCAGGTGGTGAAGCGGATCATCGACGAGGCCGTGGACCGGATCGTCGACGAGGTCCTGGCGAAGATCACCGAGCCGATCAACGCCAAGCTGGAGTCGATGGTCGAGGACATGGTGCTCGACCTGGCCGAGGGCGCGTTCTCCATGCCGTCGCCCGACGGCAGCGGCGGCGGGCACGGCGGCAAGGGCGGGATGCACATCGCCTCGGCCGGGGACGGCGGGATGCAGCTCGCCTCGGCCGACGGCGGGGCGCAGAAGCGCACCAGGATCGACCACTTCGAGTTCGAGGACGGCGCGGGCAAGGTCTCCAGGCACGGCGGCGAGCTGCACCTGGCGGCGTCCACGTCGCTCGGCAAGGCCCGGGGCGCGTTCGGCCGGAGCAAGGGCCGCGACCCGTTCACGCAGGCCTTCGACAGCGTGCTGCACGGCGCGCTCAAGGGCTCCGAGAAGGCGCTCGGCAAGGTCGCCAAGCACATCACCGACACGGTCCCCGAGCGGGTCAAGGGCGCCTCCCGGCTGCACAAGGGCAAGGACCACGACGTACGGGACAAGGTCGACGCCGTCGTCGGCGGCAAGAAGGGCGGTGACGGGCCCGGCGTCCGCACCCGCGTCAACGAGGCGATCAAGCGCCTGCCCGGCTCGACGAGGGACGCCCTGGACAAGGCGCGCGCCAAGGCGATCGCGCTGGCCCAGCGACGCTGCAAGACCGACCCGGTCGACGTCGCCAGCGGCGAGATGGTGCTCAGCCAGACGGATCTGGCCCTGCCCGGGATCCTGCCCCTCGTCCTCGAGCGCACCCACATATCCGGCTACCGCTACGGCCACTCCTTCGGCACGAGCTGGGCCTCGACCCTCGACGAGCGCCTGGAGCCGACGGGCAGCGGCGCGGTCTGGGCGCGCGCCGACGGGTCGCTGCTCGCCTATCCCCGGCTGCCGCGCGAGGAGGGCGAGGAGGTGCTGCCGCTGGAGGGCGACCGGATCGCCCTCACCTTCGTCGGACGGTCGGCCCTCGGCGACATCACGTACGCCACGACGGATCCGCGGTCGGGCCTGATCCGCCGCTTCACCGGCAATCCGTACTCCGTCGGCAGCCTGTACTGGCTGGCCGACGTCGAGGACCGCAACGGCAACGGCCTGCAGTTCACCCGCGACGCGCAGGGCCTGCCGTCGGCGGTCCTGCACGAGGGCGGCTACCGCGTGCGCGTCACCCGTGACACGGACCTCGGCCGGGTCACGGCCCTGGACGTGGAGACGCCCGAAGGACCCGTCCGGGTCGCCTCGTTCACGTACGACGAGACGCGCGAGCTGGTGGGGGTCGCGGGATCGCGTGGCGTACCGCTGCGGTTCACGTACGACGACGAGCACCGCGTGACGTCCTGGACCGACCGCAACGGTCACACCTACGGCTATGTGTACGACGCGGCGGGCCGGGTCGTGGAGACCGTCGGTCCCGACGGCGCGCTCTCCTCGCGCTTCGCCTACGACCTCGCCGCCCGCGAGACCCGCTTCACGGACTCGACCGGCGCGGTCACCGTCACCCGACTCAACCAGCTCGGCCAGACCGTCAGCGAGACCGACCCGCTCGGCAACACCGTGCGCTTCGCGTGGGACCGCTACGACAACCTGCTGGCCCGCACCGACGAGCTGGGGCACACGGCCCGGTTCGCGTACGACGGGGCCGGCAACCTGACCACCGTCCGGTACCCGGACGGGCGGCAGGCGTCGACCACGTACAACGCCCTGCACCTGCCGGAGACGATCACCGGTCCGGACGGCGCGGTGTGGCGGCAGACCTTCGACGAGCGCGGCAACCGCACCGCGATGGTCGCGCCCGACGGCACGTCGACGACGTTCACGTACGACGCGACGGGGGCGCTCGTCACGGCCGCCTTCCCGACCGGCTCGACGGAGACCCGCACCAACGACCCGGCGGGGCTGGTCCTTTCGGTGTCCGACGGGCACGGCGCCGCGTACACGGTGAGCCGCGACGCCTTCGGCCGGCCGCGTGAGTGCGCCGACCCGGCGGGCGCCGTCACCCGCCTGGAGTGGACGGCGGACGGCTGGCTCACCCGGCGCACCGCGGCCGACGGGACGGACGAGCGGTGGACGTACGACGAGGAGGGCAACTGCCTGACCCGCACGGACCCCACGGGCGGCGTGACCCGCTTCGAGTACACCTGGTTCGACCTGCTCGCCGCCCGCACCGGCCGGGACGGGGCGCGGTACGAGTTCGCGTACGACACCGAACTGCGGATCGCCGAGGTGACCAACTCGCAGGGTGGGACGTGGAGTTACCGCTACGGCCCGTCGGGGCTCACCGAGTCCGAGACCGACTTCGACGGGCGCACGATGCGCTACGAGTACGACGCGACGGGCCGTCTCACGGCCCGGACGACCCCGCTCGGGCAGCGCATCGCGTTCACCTTCGACGCGGTGGGCAACGTGCTGGAGAAGGACGCCGCCGGCGTGCTCACCCGCTACACGTACGACGCCGGCGACCAGCTCGTCACCGCCGTGTCGCCGGCCTCCTCGCTCTCCCTGGAGCGCGACGTCATGGGCCGGCTGCTCGCCGAGACGGTCGACGGGCACAGCATGCGCTACGGCTACGACCCGCACGGCGAACTGGTCTCGCGCACGACCCCGACCGGGGCCACCTCGTCGTACGCCTACGACGCCGCGGGCAACCGGGTGCGCGTGGACCTCGCCGGACATCCGCTGGCCTTCGCCCACGACGCGCTGGGCCGCGAGACCCGGCGCACGCTGGGCCCCGCGGACGCGCCGGTGACGCTCGCCTCCCGGTGGGACGCGATGGGCCGGCTCGCCGCCCGGTCGGTGGCCACGTCCCGCGGCACCCTGCGGGACCGCTCCTACGGCTACCGCGCCGACGGGTTCCTGACGCGCGTCACGGAGGAGCAGGGCGGCTCCGACGTGCGGTTCGAGCTGGACCCGGTGGGCCGTCCGCTGGCGGTCACCGCCGACGGCTGGTCGGAGCGCTACGCCTACGACAGTGCCGGGAACCAGACCGATGCCCACTGGCCGGACCGCGCCCGGTCCACGCAGAGCCGCGGCGAGCGGGCCTACGAGGGCACCCGGCTGCTCGGCGCGGACGGTTTCCGCTACGAGTACGACGGGGCAGGACGCGTCGTGCTGCGTCAGAAGCGGCGTCTGTCCCACAAGCCCGACACCTGGCGCTACACGTGGGACGCCGAGGATCGATTGGTCTCGTGCACCACGCCCGACGGCACCGTGTGGCGCTACGCCTACGACGCGCTGGGCCGGCGCACCGCCAAGCACCGCATGGCGGCCGACGGGCACTCCGTGGCGGCCACGGTCCGCTTCAGCTGGGAGGGCACCCAGCTGGCCGAGGAGACCGACTCGGCCACCGGGGTGACGCTGACCTGGGAGTACGAGGGCGTGCAGCCGATGTCGCAGCTGGAGCGCAGGCTGCCGGCCGACGCCGGTCAGCACGAGGTGGACAGCCGGTTCTTCGCGATCGTCACCGACATCGTCGGCACCCCGACCGAACTCGTCGGCGAGCAGGGCGACATCGCCTGGTACAAGCGCTCCACGGTCTGGGGCATCACGACGCGCAACCGCGATGCCCAGGCGCACACGCCGCTGCGCTTCCCCGGCCAGTACGCCGACCCGGAGACGGGCCTGCACTACAACCTGAACCGGCACTACGACCCCGAGACGGCCCGCTACGTGTCGGCCGACCCGTTCGGCCTCGTGCCGGCGCCCAACCCGGCCGCGTACGTCGTCAATCCCTGCACGTTCATGGATCCCGAAGGCCTGGTCGCCAAGGGGTGCACGCAGGAGAGCGGGTGGTACGGCGGGCTGCTGCCCGCGAACAAGAAGGCGGACGGGACGAAGTATCCGAAGCCGATGGAGGTCAACCACATCCCGGCCAAGTCGGCGTACAAGGACGTCATCGAGCCCGGGTTCTACTTCGCGAACAAGCCGCACAAGAAGCAGAAGGTCAACAACGGGCCGGCCATCCGCATGGAGCGGGATCACCACGAGAAGCTCTACAGCACCGGGTACTCGCTGGAGTCCCAGGCGTGGCAGCAGTACCAGCGTGAGCTGATCAATTCCGGGCGCATCACCGAAGCCATGCGCATGGACATCGACGACATCAAGCGGCGCTTCCCCGGCACGTACGATCAGCACATCAAGGACATGGTCGACAGCCTGAAGGACAACAAGCCCCTTCAGGACATGCTCACGAAGCGAGGATGGACCATCGACGAGAGCGCCCTGCTCGCGTGAGGTCCGGGGCGCGTCGGCGAGAGCACCGAGGGCATCGAGGGAAACGAGGGACTGGACATGGAACTGGAACTGCTGCCGCAGGTCGGCGTCGGGCCCCTGCGGCTCGGCATGTCGGTGGAGGAAGCGCGCGGCGCGGTCCAGGAGTGGGGGCTCTTCCAGGTCGTCCACAGTGATCCGGAGCCGGGACAGATCCTGCTCAAGCACGGCGACTCCGAGCTGAACGTCATGCTCGGTTTCACCAAGGGCGCGCTGAGCGGTGTGGAGCTGTTCCGGTTCCTGGACGAGGACGCCGACGTCCGGGTGCTGCTGGACGGCCTCGACGTCTTCCGCACCCCGAGCGTGGATCTCTTCGAGCAGCTCGGGGAGCGCGGCCACACGATCACCGAGGACGACCTCGGCTTCGACGCCCTCCCGGACCTGAAGGTGATCCTCGCCAACCAGAGCAGCCACGAGCATCCGGTGGACGAGGACGGGGATCCCCTCTACTACGACTACGTGCGGGTCGCGGACCAGATCTGAGCCGTCCTCGTCGGCTCCCGGGGGTGTCAGCCCAGCCGGATCACGTTCCAGGACAGCGGTTCGAGCTCCGTCCTGAGCGTGCTGTCCTCGATCGTCGTGCCCGGTGTCGCCGCCCGCGGTGCCACCCGCTCCGGCTCCGCCTGCGTGTTGCGGGCGTCCGGGTCGGCGTCGGCGAGCACCGAGTGCTCGACGACGGATGTCAGCTCCAGTCCGTGCAGGGCGACTTCGAGCGGCAGTGATGCGGTCTGGCTGCGGTTCACCGCGAAGACGGTGACCGTGCCGTCCTCCGCGCGGACCGCCGTCGCGTGCAGCAGGTCCGCGGTGCCGTGGCGCTTCGTGTCGTACGTCGGACCAAAGACCCGGACGTCGAGGACCTCGCCGCGGCCGTGCTTCGAGGCCTGCGCGAACGGGAAGAACGTCGTCTGGCGCCAGGCCGGGCCGCCGGGCTCGGTCATGATCGGGGCGATGACGTTGACCAGCTGGGCCAGGCAGGCGACCGTGACGCGGTCCGCGTGGCGCAGCAGGGCGATGAGGAGCGAGCCGAAGACGACCGCGTCGGTGACCGAGTAGACGTCCTCCAGGAGGCGGGGGGCCTGCGGCCAGTCGAGGGCGGAGACCTGGGCCTCCGTGCGCGACATGTACCAGACGTTCCACTCGTCGAAGGAGAGGTTGATCTTCTTCGTCGACTTGAGGCGGGCGCCCACGTGGTCGCAGGTCGCGACGACGTTCTCGATGAACGACTCCATGTCCACCGCCGAGGCGAGGAACGAGTCGCGGTCGCCGTCGTGCTCCTCGTAGTAGGCGTGCAGGGAGATGTGGTCGACCAGGTCGTAGGTCTCGGCGAGGACCTTCGCCTCCCACTCGGCGAAGGTCTCCATCGACTGGCCCGAGCTGCCGCAGGCGACCAGTTCGACGTCCTTGTCGATCTGGCGCATGGCGCGGGCCGTCTCGGCCGCGATCCGCCCGTACTCCTCGGCGGTCTTGTGGCCGGTCTGCCAGGGGCCGTCCATCTCGTTGCCCAGGCACCACAGCCGGATGCCGAAGGGGTCCTTGTCGCCGTGGGCGATGCGCAGGTCGGAGAGGGCCGTGCCCTGCGGGTGGTTGGCGTACTCCTGGAGTTCGATGGCCTCGGCGACGCCGCGCGTGCCGAGGTTCACCGCCATCATCGGCTCGGCCTGCGGGCCGACCTTCTTCAGGAACGCGATGTACTCGGACAGGCCGAAGCGGTTCGACTCCGTGGTGCGCCAGGCCAGGTCGAGGCGGCGCGGGCGGTCCTCGACCGGGCCGACCGAGTCCTCCCACTTGTAGCCGGAGACGAAGTTTCCGCCGGGGTAGCGGATGGCGGTGACGCCCAACTCGCGTACCAGGTCGAGGACATCGGTGCGCAGGCCGGACTCGTCCGCGGTCGGGTGGTCCGGCTCGTGGATGCCGGTGTAGACGCAGCGGCCCAGGTGCTCGACGAAGGAGCCGAAGAGCCGGGGGTTGACCTGGCCGACGGTGAACGCGGGGTCGAGGGTGAAGCGGGCGGTACGCAATGGGTGCCTTTCGTCGTGCGGTGGTGTGGGGCTGGTCGCGGTCACTGTCCGGCGAGTCCCGTGTGGGCGACGCCCGCGACGATCTGCCGCTGGAAGAAGATGAAGACGACGATGAGCGGGAGCCCGGCCATCAGGCCGCCGGCCATGAGCTGGGCCCACTGGATGCCGTAGGAGTTCATGACGGTCGCGATGCCGTTGGGCATGGTCATCAGGTCGGGGTTGTTGGTGACCATGTACGGCCACAGGAAGTTGTTCCACGACGCGATGAAGGTGAAGATGCCGACCGCCGCGAGCGAGGGCCGGGCGAGCGGCACCACGAGGGTGAAGAAGATCCGCCAGCGGCCCGCGCCGTCGATGAACGCGGCCTCCTCCAGCTCCTTCGGGATGCCCTGGAAGAACTTGTAGAGGATGTAGACCATGGCCGCGGGGGCGCACTGCGGCAGGATCATGCCCCAGTAGGTGTCCACCATCCCCATCTGCTGGACCGTGGTGAACAGGGGGACGCCGAGGACCGCCGGGGAGATCATCAGGCCCGCCATGACGACGCCCATGAGGGCGCCCTTGCCGCGGAACTCGGTGCGGGCGAAGCCGTATCCGGCCAGCGCACTGACGCAGAGCACCACGGCCGTCACGCACACGGAGACGACCAGCGAGTTGACGAACCAGTTGGTGATGTTGCCGGTCTCGAAGAGCGCCTTCCAGGCCTGGCCGGTCCAGTCCTTCGGCAGCCAGTGCGTCGGTACCTCGACGGCTTCGGTCTCGGACTTGAGCGAGGTGAACAGGGCCCAGGCCAGGGGCGCCAGGAACACCGCGGAGACGGCGGCCCCGAGCAGGGTCAGGACGATCTGGCCGGGCGTCCAGGAACCGCGGGGCCTCAGCCGTGGCGGTGGTACGGGTGTGGCGCTCATCGCGCACCCTCCTCACGGTTGCGCAGCAGCCACATCCGCCCGAGGGCGACGGCCGCGATGATCACGAAGAAGATGATGGAGATCGCGGAGGCGTAGCCCACGCGGTAGCTGGTGAAGCCCTCTTCGAGGGTGTACTGCACGAAGGTGCGGGTCGAGTTCTCGGGGCCGGGGCCGAAGTCCATGAGGGTGACGGCCTGGTCGAAGACCTGGAGCGAGGCGAGGATCTGGAGCGCGATGACCAGGCCGGTGATGTTGCGCAGCATGGGCAGCGTGATGTGGACCGTGCGGTGCCAGGCGTTCGCGCCGTCGAGCTTGGCGGCCTCGTAGAGGTGGGCGGGGATGCCCTGGAGCGCGGCGAGGTAGAGCAGGAAGCTGAAGCCGACCGTCCACCACAGGGTGGTGATGACGACGGCGAGCATCGCGTACGACGTGTCGGTCAGCCAGGGCGTCTCGATGCCGAGGACGTGGTTGATCATGCCGGTGCCGGGGTTGAACAGCCACTGCCACAGGTTGCCCGCGACGGTGGACGGCAGCAGGAACGGCATGAAGAAGCAGAGCCGCCACAGCCATTTCCCGTGCTCGATGTGGTGGGCGAGCATCGCGAGGAGGAAGGCGAGGACCGTGATGCAGGGCACGACCAGGAGCGTGAAGTACGCGCTGTGGCCGAGCGCGTCCCACATCAGCGGGTCGTTCAGGGCCTCGCGGTAGTTGTCGAGGCCGACGAAGCCGGGGCTGTCGCCGGAGATGTTGGCGTCGGTGAAGCTGAGGTAGATGCCGCGCAGCAGCGGCCAGATCACGAACAGGGCGAAGAGGGCGAGGAACGGGGCGACGAACCAGCCCCCGTGCTGGAAGCCCTGCTTGCGGCGGACGGTGGCGCCGTCCGCGGCGGTCCGCGGGCGCGCCGGTGGTGCGATGACGGTCTCGGCGCTGGTCGTCGTCATGCGGCCGTACCTCCCTGCGCGGCGGTCCTGCCGTCCATGGGGTTCTTCATGGCGAGGAGCGCGGTGAGCGTGCTCTTCATGCGGCGGGCGGCGGCCTCGGGCCGGGCTGAGCCCATGGTGGAGGAGACGACGATCGGGCCGACGCGCTGGGCGAGGATGCCGGTGGAGCCGGCGAACCAGACCTTCGGTTCGGTGGCCTGGTGGTCCATGGCCGTCACGTATTCGTTCTGCGGGGCGAGCTTCTGGTACGCGGCCGTGGACAGGGTCGGCGTGTAGGCGGGGATGTGGCCGCCGGCGGCCCACTGCCGGGCGTGCTTGACGACGTAGGCGGCGAGTTGGTGGGCCCCCTCATTGGCGGCGCCGCCGCGGTCGGCCTGGTGCGGCAGCACGAACGAGTGCGACTCGGCGTGCGTGGCCTGCTTGCCGAAGACGGGCGGCAGCGGGGTCGCTCCGTACTCCAGCTTCGCGCCGGAGAAGACCGGCACCGACCAGTTGCCCTCCCAGGTGAAGGGCGCGCCGTTGAGGAACTGTTCGCCGTCGGCGGCGCCCGCGACGGAGTATCCGTCGGTGACGTGCTGCCGCAGGAACTCCAGGACCTGGGTCGCCTTGTCGGTGTCGAAGGTGACCTCGGTGTTCGCGGAGTTGAAGCAGGTGCCGCCGAGCTGGGTGTAGAACGCGACGAAGAACCACCACATGAAGTTCTGGTCGTTGGCGTGCAGGCCGACGGTCTGCAGCCCCTTCTTCGTGGCCTTCTTCGCCTTCTTCAGCAGGTCGAACCACTCGCCGGTGGACGTCACGGGCACGATCCTGCCGTCGTCGCCGAGCAGGTCCGCCTTCTTCAGCACGTCCTTGCGGTAGAAGCTGAGCTGGACGTGGATGTCGAGGGGCAGGGCGTAGAGCTTGCCGTCGATGACGGCGCGCTTCCACAGCTCGGGGTTGAAGTCGGCTTCCTTGACGCCGTACTTGGCGAGCAGGCCGACGTCCCAGGGGTCGAGCAGGCGGCCCGGCGAGAAGCCGGTGACGCGGCCCAGGTGCATGACGCCGAGGTCCGGTGCGCGGTTGCCGGCGGCGGCCATGGCGAGCTTGGTGTAGAAGGGGCTGCCCCACTGGAGGGTGGAGTCCTTCACGTCGATGCCCGGGTTCGCCGCGCGGAAGTCGTCCAGCATCGCGATCATGTTGTAGCCGTCGCCGCCGCTGAAGAGGTTCCAGTAGCGCACGCGGGTGTCGGCGCCGGAGGCGAGCGCGTCCGCCCCGGTCCCGAGCGCCGCGAAGCCGAAGCTTCCGGTGACGGTCAACCCGCCGATTCCGGCGAGGAGTTGCCTGCGACTCAGGCCAGGTCGTCCCATGCCCTGCCCTTACTGTTCGAAAGTGGCTGCTGTTCGATATCTCGAATAGCGCTCGTAACTTCGAACGGGACCGTAAAGTCGAAGCGCTTCGACGTCAATGGGTCGCGCAACGAAAAGTTCCGGCCGCCTTGAGGGGTGCGGGGCCACGGGGCGCTGCCCCGGACCCCGCTCCTCAATCGCCGGAGGGGCTCGGTCTCACGTCACCGGCGCTGTCAGCCGACGAACGCCGGCTGGGCCAGACCCTGGCCGATCGCCGGCAGGACGAGCAGCGAGCCCGCCAGTGGTGTGGGGCGGTCCAGGCCCACGCGGGCCGTCGACACGTACAGGTCGCGCAGGTCCTGGCCGCCGAACGCGCACGCCGTGGGGCGCCGCACCGGGAGCGGGACGACGCGGTCCAGGGCGCCGGACGGCGTGTAGCGGCGCAGCGCGGCGCCGTCCCACAGCGCGACCCAGACGCAGCCGTCGGCGTCGACCGTCAGCCCGTCGGGGAAGCCCGCACCTTCCTCGACGGTCGCCAACTCGCGGCGTCCGCCGACCCGTTCACCGTCCACGTCGAAGACGTCGATGCGTCGGGTCGGTGTGTCGATGTAGTACATGAGCGTGCCGTCGGGGCTCCAGCCGGTGCCGTTGGAGACGGTGACGTCGTCGAGGATCCCGGTCGTGGTGCCGTCGGGGGCGACGCGGATCAGGTTGCCGCCGCCGGGCGTCTCGGCGTAGGCCATCGAGCCCGCCCACAGCGCGCCGTCGGGGGCGACCGCCGCGTCGTTCCCGCGCCGCCCGGGGACGGGCTCGCGGTGCAGCCAGGAGAATGCGCCCTCGGCCGAGTAACGGCCCACGCCGTCGCGGAGGTTGACCACCAGGCCGCCGTCCGTCCGCGGCTTGGCGGCGCCCACGTGCTGCTCGGTGGCGAGGACCGTGCGGCGGCCGCTGCCCGGCTCGTACGTGTGGACGCGCGAGCCGAGGATGTCCACCCAGATCAGCCGGCCGGCGGCCGGGTCCCAGGTCGGGCCCTCGCCCAGGGCCGCCGTCTCGCGCACGGCGACGTCCACCGCCGGACGGCTGCTCATGCCGGCCCCCGATGGCCGAGCCGCTCGGAGAGGTCGGCGGCGCCCTTCGCGGCGAGCTGGGCGAGCTCGGTCTCCCGGGCGTCGCTCCAGCGGATCATCGGTACGGAGATGGAGAGCGCGGCGACGACCCGGTTGGTGCGGTCGCGCACGGGCGCGGCGACACAGGACACGTCCGTGTTCGACTCGCGGCTCTCGACGGCGATGCCGCGCTCCCGGATGCGGGCGAGCGCCGCGCGCAGGACGGCCGGGTCGGTGATCGAGTTCTCCGTCATGGCCACGAGGTCGGCGGAGTCCGGGACGCGCGCGGCGAGTTCGGGCTCGGGCAGCGACGCGAGGAGCATCTTGCCGACCGAGGTGCAGTGCGCGGGCAGCCTGCGGCCCGCGGCGGAGACCATGCGCACGGCGTGCGTCGAGTCGACCTTGGCGATGTAGATGACGTCGGTGCCTTCGAGGATCGCCACATGGACCGTCTCGTCACAGGTCTCGGCGACGGTACGGGCGACCTGCTGGCCCTCGGCGGCGAGGTCGAGCTGCTCCGCGTACCGGCTGCCGAGCTGGTAGGGGCGCACACCGAGCCGGTAGCGGCCGGGCTGGCCCGGGACCTGCACGATGTACGAGCGGGCGGCGAGCGTGGTGACCAGCTCATGGACCGTGGTGCGCGGCAGCTGTAGCTTGCGGACGATGTCGGGGGCGGACAGCGTGCCGTCCCCGTCCAGGAAGAGCTCCAGTATGTCCAGAGCCCGGGTCACGGCGGGTACGAGGCGTCCCACGACCGGCCCCCTCCCATGTTCGATATTTCAACAGTCGGTCGGTATGACGAACATAGGCTACGCACAGCGGGGTTGACCGGGCAATGGGCTCGGTGAAACCGCAGGACACGGCGGGCGTCAGGGCCCCAGCTCACCGCGCAGCCGCCGGGCCCGCAGCACCAGCTCCAGCTCGAAGCGGCGGTCCGGGTCGTCGACCTCGGCGCCCCACAGTTCGCGGATCTGGCGCAGCCGGTAGCGCACCGTCTGCGGGTGGACGCCGAGCCGGGCCGCGACCTCGGGGGCGCCGCCGCGGGTCTCCAGCCAGGCGAGCAGGGTCTCGGCGAGCCGCCGGGCGTGGGTGGGGCCGCAGTGCGCGAGGGGCGCGAGGGCGCGCCGGGTGAGGTCGTCGACGAGTTCCTCGGGCTGGAGCAGGACGAGGGCCTGGGTGTGCTCGGTGCAGTGCAGGACCCCGTCGGCGGGGAGCAGTCCGCGCTCCATCAGCGTCACCGCCGACTCGGCCCAGCGCAGCGACTTCGCGGCGTCGGGCGGTGCGACGGGCGGGCCGATCGCGCCGCTCCAGCCGGACAGGGCGCGGCGCAGCAGGTCGGGCCGGCCCGCCGCGTCGGGGTCGGGGACGACGAGCCGGGGCCGCTCCGTCTCCATGTCGAGCAGGATGTCGCAGGCAACGGCCGGGGCGACCGCGTCGCGGGCCGGCCGCAGCAGGACGCCGACGGCCAGCCGGTCGGGCACCGGCCAGCCGATCCGGGCGGCGCGTTCGGTGAGCGCCTTGACCGGGTCGGGCGGCGCCGCGACCCGCCCTTCGAGCAGCAGGTCCATCAACTTGCGTTGCTGGCGCAGGCGTTCACCGGCCTGCCGGGCGGCCGCCTCGACGTAGCCGCGGACCGACTGGTCGACGAGGCCGTCGAGGTACTCGTATCCGGACTCGGCGAGTTCGTACATGGCCGGGGGCGGGATGCGCAGTTGCTGCCCGAGGTCGGCGAGGCGGCGCCAGGCGAGCTTCACACCGAGCCGGTACATCGCCTGGAGGGAGTCGAGGCTGCGCCCGTGCAGGCTCTGACCGCGCCCGAACTCCTGGAAGACGGACGGCGGCAGGTCCTCCGGTTCCGTATCGGCGGACACCCGGGTCAGCCGGCGCACGAAGCCCTCGATGGCGCGGCGGATGCCGACCAGGGCCATGGGTTCGCCGGACTCGTCGAGGACCAGCGGCAGGTGCGGGAACTCGCGGCGGATCTCCTCGAGGATGTCCTGGGCGAGCCGGGGCGCCTCGTCCATGGCGAGCGCCGCGAACTGCTTGACCTGGAGCGGCGGCACGTCGCACCAGGCGGACCGGGTGACGGCGGGCACGGCTCAGCGCCCCTGGCCGGGCGTCTCGTACGTCACGAGCGGGGTGTTGGGCTGGTCCGGGGTCACGTTGATCAGCGCGAGCACGCCGAAGGAAGCGGCGACGGCGAGCGCCGCTCCGGCGGCCGCGGACAGCACGGCGGTGAGCAGTCGGTTCATCGCAGGGTCAGCCTCTCGTCCGTGATGAATGCGGAGTGCTGAGGTCGGTCCCCACCCTGTGTGTCCCGTCAAGTGCCCAGTCTCAGCAGTGCATTGACACCCCGTCAAGAGTGCGTCTACGGTTCCCGGCCCATGACCGGCAGACCACGGGCGTGCCGTGGTGCCCTTCCCCTCAGGAGTGCCGGATGCGCCGTACATCGAAGATCACCACATCGAAGATCCCCTTCGTCTGCACAGGCCTCGGCACGTTCCTGCTCGTCCTCGCCGGGCTGCTCGCCTGGTACGTGGAGCCGCGTGCCGAGCGCACCCCGATCGACACCGACACCACGACCGTGTTCACCGGAACCGGCAGCTACTTCGACACCGGAAAGATCAAGACCGTCGACGGCCGGCGCCTCACGATCACCCGGCAGGTCCGCGGCGACGTCGCCGAGAGCGAGCGCAGCGGCCGGGCGGTGTGGGACGTGACGACGTCCGTCGACACGGACGCGTCGCTGCCCGCGGCCGATCCGCACGACGCCCTGCAGTGGACCCAGGAGCGCTGGGTCACCGACCGGGAGACCAATGCGCCGGTGCACTGCTGCGGTGAGCAGCCGGCGTTCGAGGGCGAGGCGTACCTGAAGTTCCCCTTCCGCGTCGAGAAGCGCACCTACACCTGGTGGGACAACACGCTCGGCGCCACGGTCCCGCTCCGCTTCAGCGGTACGAGGAAGGTCCAGGGGTACGAGGGCTACCGGTTCACCGGCACCGTCGCACCCGCCAGGACCGGTTCGCGCCTGGTGCCGGGCCGGATCGTCGGGCAGCCGAGGAAGAGCCAGGTGCTGGCCGAGGAGTGGTACGCGAACCACCGTGTCGAGCTGGTCGTCGACCGGCTCACGGGCCGGATCCTGTACGCGGCGGTCGGACCCCGCAAGACGCTGCGCGCGCCGGGCACGACGAAGGACGCGGCGGTGCTCCTGGACAGCGAGCGGATCGCGTTCACCCCGGCCACACAGCGCGCACAGGTCGCGCTGGCCCGGGACGACAACGACCGCCTCACCCTGCTCGGTACGACGCTGCCCATCGGGGCGGGCGCGCTGGGCGGGCTGCTGCTGGCGGGCGGGATCGTCCTGGTCGCCTGGGGCGGGCGTGGCCGCAGGACGCCGGACGGGCCGGGGCGTCCCGATCCCGATTCGTCCCCGACTGCCCTGCAGACATCCACGATGTGACAGAACGTCAGCTCGGCAAAGCACGAAACTTGTCACGCAGGTGAGTAGCCGCGGCGAACAGCGCAGCGAAAACTGTCCCACCCCACCTTGTGCACAGCCCGAACACAGCCCCGGCACAGTACCCGCCGGTTCGTCTCGGCAGCCCGCACCCTGCCGAGCCGTCCCCCCACCCTCACGCACCCTGAGACGAGTTGGAGCACCCATGCCCCAGCACGTGCCATCGTCGCTGCGCACCGTGTCGCCGCGCGGCGCGCAGCCCCGTCCGGCCGGTCCCCCACCGCCGCGCCGCATCGTCTTCCTGGCCCACCGCGACCTCGGCAACCCGGCCGCGGGCGGCTCCGAACTGCTCGTCGACCGGCTGGCCGAAGGGCTGACGGACCTGGGCCACCAGGTGACGCTGCTGTGCGGCGGGCCGGCCGCGTACGGCGCCTTCCGCGACTACCGGGTCGTGTCGGCGGGCGGGCCGGCCGCCCACTACCTGCGCGCCCGCTCGGCGTTCGCCCGCCAGGTCGGCGACTGCGATCTGCTGGTCGAGGTCTGCAACGGCATGCCGTACCTGGCCCCCCTCTGGCACCGCGGTCCCACGCTCTGCCTGGTCAACCACGTCCACACGGACCTGTGGCGGATGCGGCTGCGCGGACCGCTGGCGCCCGCGGCCCATCTCGGCCGAAGACTCGAGCACTGGGCGCTGTCCGGCGCCCAGCGCCGCAATCTGCTCGTCGCCGTCTCGCCGTCGACGGCGCACGCGCTGCACTCCATCGGCGTCGACCCGGCCCGGGTCCGTCTCGTGCCGAACGGCGTCGAGGAGCCGGGCCCGCGCGCCGACCGGTCGCCGGAGCCGATGTTCCTGGCGATGGGCCGGCTGGTCGAGTACAAGCGGATCGATCTGCTGCTGCGCCTGTGGGAGCGGGTGCGTCCGGTGACGGGCGGCCGCCTGGTGATCGTGGGCGACGGCCCCGAGGGCCCGAAGCTGCGCCAACTCGCGGGCCCTGGCGTTGAGTTCACCGGCCATGTCTCCGAGGCCGACAAGCACCGGCTGCTCTGCGAGGCGTGGCTGCTGCTGCACCCCTCGGCCGTCGAGGGCTGGGGCCTGGTCATCACGGAGGCGGCGGCGCGCGGCACGCCCGCGGTCGGCTTCGACGTGCCCGGCGTACGCGACTCGGTCGAGGACGGCCGCACCGGGCTGCTGGCCCACGGGCCGTCGTCGTTCGCGGCGGCCTGGTGCACGCTCGCCCTGTCCACGCACCGCCGCGAGCTGATGGGCAAGACGGCACAGGAGCGGGCCGCCGGGTACCGGTGGGCGCACACGGTACGGCAGTTCAGGGCGGTCGCGGCGGAAGCGGTGCGGGGCTGGGCGCCATGACTCCGGCCGGGTTCAGGGACCCGTCGCTGACCAGGTCCCTCACGCTCTTCCGGGCGTTCCTGCGCGAGCAGCGCGACCCCGAGGCCTGTTACGCGCTGCTCGCCCGGGACGCCGCCGACCAGGTGGAGGCGTACGGGAAGGTCGCGGGCAAGGTCGTCGTGGACGTGGGCGGCGGCAGTGGTCACTTCACGCGCGAGTTCCGCTCCCGCGGCGCCCACGGCGTCCTCTTCGAGCCGGACACCCGGGAGCTGGGCCGGGAGCCGCCGCCGAACACGGTGGTGGCCGACGGCTATCTGCTGCCGCTGGCCGACGCGTCGGCGGACGTCACGTTCTCCTCGAACGTCCTGGAGCACGTCGCCGACCGCGACACGTTCCTCGGCGAGCTGGTCCGGGTGACCCGGCCCGGCGGCCTGATCTACGTCTCGTTCACCAACTGGCTGTCCCCGTGGGGCGGTCACGAGTGGGCGCCCTGGCACTACCTGGGCGCCCACCGGGCGCAGGCCCGCTACCGGCGGCGTACCGGAAGGGCGCCCAAGCACACCCTCGGCGAGAACCTCTTCGCCCACCACATCGGTCCGACGCTGCGCCATGTCCGCTCCCGTGACGACGTGACGCTCGTCTCGGCGCGCTCGCGCTACTGGCCCTTCCTCACCGAGGCCGTGGCGCGGGTGCCCGGGGTGCGCGAGTTCGCCACCTGGAACCTCCTCCTCATCCTCAGGCGGTGTCCCCCATGACGACCATGGTCCAGACCCCACCCGCCGCGGCGACGGGCCCGGATCCGGAACCGGGTCCCTGCTCGCGCCGCTGGCTGCTGTCCTTCTGGGCCGTGCTGTTCGTCGCGTTCTGCGCGGTGCATCCGGGCCGGATGACGTTCGAGACGAAGCTCGGGGTCGCGCTCGACCCCTGGCAGTTCATCGAAGACCTCGGGCAGCTGTGGCACGACCGCGCCGGGTTCGGCGGCATCGCCGACCAGTACATCGGCTACGCGTTCCCGATGCTGCCGTACTACGGCCTGGCCGAACTGCTGCGGGTGCCGGTCTGGCTGGCCGAGCGGCTGTGGCTGTCGGTCGTCGTGACGGTCGCGTTCTGGGGCGCCCTGCGGCTCATGGAGCGGCTCGGCGTCGGCAGCCCGCGCGGCCGGCTGCTCGGCGCGATTGCCTACGCCCTGTGGCCGACGTTCACGATCGTCATCGGGTCGACGTCGGCGGCGGCTCTGCCCGGCGCGTTCCTGCCCTGGGTCCTGCTGCCCCTCACCAACCCCCGGACGACACCGCGGATCTCGGCGGTGCGCTCGGCGCTGCTCGTGCCGTTCATGGGCGGGGTGAACGCGGCGGCGACGCTGGCCTCCCTGCTCCCGGTAGGCCTCTATCTGCTCTCCCGGGCACCGTCCGCGCGCACACGCCGGCAGATCGCCTGGTGGATCCCCTCGGTGGTCCTGGCGACCCTGTGGTGGACGATCCCGCTGCTCCTGCTCGGCGCGTACGGCGAGAACTTCCTGCCCTACGTGGAGAACGCGCGCACCACGACCGACACGATGGCGGCGACGGAGACCCTGCGCGGCGCGGGCAACTGGGTCGCCTACCTCCATCTCGGGGACGCCTGGCTCCCGGCCGGCTGGACCGTGGCGACCGCGGCCGTCGTGATCGTCTGCTCGGCGCTGGCCGCCGCGTTCGGCCTCGCGGGACTGGCCCGCCGCGATCTGCCGGAGCGGCGCTGGCTGGTGCTGACCGTGCTGACGGCGGCCCTCGTCACCCTGGCCGGATACGCGGGTGCGGCCGGCGCCCCCTTCCACGACACGGTCCAGTCGTGGCTGGACGGCGGCCTGGCCCCGTTCCGCAACGTCTACAAGTTCCAGACGGGCATCGCGCTCGCGCTCGCCCTCGGGATCGCGCACCTCGTGGGCGTCGCCACCGAGGCCCGCGGCACCCGGCCCCTGCGCGGCCGCCGGTACGCCCCGCTGCTGGTGGCCGTCCTGATCCTGCCGGGCCTGGCCTGGCCGTACCTCAACGGTTCGATCCTCCAGCCCGGCTCCTTCAAGAAGCTGCCCGCCTACTGGCAGACCACGGCGGACTGGCTGCACACCTACTCCCCCGACTCGCGCGCGCTCGTGGTCCCCGCCACCGCCCACGGCATCTACACCTGGGGCTCCCCCATCGACCAGCCCCTCGACGTCCTCGCGGAGTCCCGCTGGGCGCAGCGCGACTTCGTGCCGTTCGGCACGGCGGGCAACCGGCGCGTCCTGGACGCGATCGAGCAGGCCCTCATGTCGGGCGGCGAAGTACCGGGACTGCAGGACTACTTGAGCCGCAGCGGCCTGCACTACGTGGTGGTCCGCAACGATCTGGACCCGGACCAGTTCGGGTACGTCCCCACGGCCACGGTCAAGCGCACGCTCACCGAGTCCGGCTTCCACCGCGTCACCGGTTTCGGCCCGACGGTCACCGGCGGCCGGATCGCCGAGGGCACGCCGGTCCAGGTCGAGGGCCTCTACCCGCGCTCGCGGTCCGTCGAGATCTACGCGCCGCGGAGCAACGCCCGGCGCCCCGGGCAGGCGGGCCTGCTCCCGGTGCGCGACACGGCGGAGGTCAGCGGCGGCCCCGAGTCGCTGCTGCCGCTCTCCGCGGACCCGGCGTTCGGCGACCGGCCCACGGTACTGACTGGCGACAACCACCCCGGCATCGGAACACCCGCCCTGCGCACGGCAGGTGACGGACTGCGCCGCGCGGACACCCGGTTCGGCCTGGTCAACACCCACACCTCGTACCCGTACACCCCGACGGAACGCAACAGCCCCGAGGCCACCCAGGAGCCGGGCGCGGAACCGAAACAGATCCTGCCCACCGAGGGCGTCGGCCACCAGAGCACGGCCCGGATCACGGGCGCCCGCTCGGTCACCGCGTCCTCCAGCGGCAACTGGCTGCTGTACCTGCCCCAGTTCGATCCGGTGAACGCCTTCGACGGAGACCCGGACACGGCCTGGACGGAGGGCTCCCCGGACTCGGCGAAGGGCGAATGGCTGCGGATCGACTTCTCCCGCCCGACGCGGATCCCGGCGACTCTCCAGGTGACACCGCTCCCGCAGGACGGGGTCCGGGCGGCGCCCACCCGCATCCGTGTCGAGACGGACAAGGGATCCAGCACGGCGCTCCTCCAGCCGGACGGCAGCCGCCAGCGCGTCAAGGCGCCGCAGGGCACAGCGAGTTGGCTGCGGGTGACGATCCTCGACACTCAGCGCGCCCGACCGTCCCTGACCGGAGCCGGCTTCTCCGACATCAGCGTCCCCGGCGTCCGGGCGAGCCGCTCGCTGCAACTGCCCGCCGACTCCGCGCAGGCGGACCAGTTCACGTTCCGCCGCGCGACAGGCGACGGCGCCCTCACCCTCACCGACATGGAGCCGTCGCTCAACCGCACGTTCACCACGACCGGCACCTCGCGCTTCACGTTCCGGGCGACGGCGACGCCCACCGCCTCCGCCGCCCTCGACGAGCTCCTCTACTCCGTCGCCCCCGACCAGCGGCGGAAGATCACGGCCACCGCCGACTCCACGGCCCTGCTCGGCACCAACACCTCGCCGCGCAACCTCACCGACGGGGATCTGACCACGGCCTGGATCGCGGGCGACAAGCCGACGATCCATCTGCGCTGGCCGGGCAAGAAGCGCGTCTCCACGCTCGTGCTCCCCGCGGCCGGCGGTCTGTCCACGCGACCGGAGAAGATCGAGATCAGCTCCCCGGACGGGGCCGCGATCGCCGGCGTGGACGAGAACGGCGTGGCCCGCTTCGACCCGATCACCACGGACCGCCTGGACGTCACCGTCACCGCCACCGCGCCGCTCACGGTCCACAACCCGATCGCGGACGAGGACCTCCAGCTGCCCGTGGGCCTGACCGAGGCCTATCTCCCCGCGCTCGACCAGTACCGGGTCCGCCAGCCCGACCCGGAGCGGAAGTTCAGCCTGCCCTGCGGCAAGGGCCCGACGGTCACCGTCGACGGCACCCGCCACCGCACCTCGGTCAAGGGCACCGTCGCGGACCTGACCGAGCGCCGCCCGGTCACCCTCACCCTCTGCGACCCGCTCACGCTCCCGGCGGGCCGCCACACCCTCAGGACGGACCCCGACGGCCCGCTGGCCCCCACCTCCGTCACCCTCACCCGCGCCGGCAGCGGCACGGAGGCGACCCCCACCCGGCGCGCACTGACCGTCCGGGACTGGCTGGGCGACCACCGCGAGGTGCGCGTCGACGCGGGCGAGGCGACGTATCTGACGACGTACGAGAACGCCAACGACGGCTGGCGGGCGACGCTCAACGGCAAGGAGCTGACCTCCCTGCGCCTCGACGGCTGGCAGCAGGCGTGGCTGATCCCCCAAGGGGCGGGAGGCTCCGTCAAGCTCTCCTACGAGCCGGCCGTCCTCTACGACGCGGGCCTGATCGCGGGCGCCGTGGGGCTCCTGGCGCTCGTCGCCCTGGCCCTGTGGCGCCGCAGGCCACCCGCCGACCCGCAGGAGGTGCCGCCGCCCCCGCCGCCCGGCTGGGTCCTCGGCACGGTGGCCCTCGCCCTCGTCGGCTTCGTGATCGCGGGCCCCTGGGCGGCCCTGGTCCCGGCCCTGGCCCTGCTGTCCTGGAAACGCCCCTCCCTGCTCGTACCGATCGCCTTCCTGGCGATGACGGCGGCGGGCGCGGTGGCCGCGACAGCGGCGGGCGAACCGGTCCGCGACGGCCAGGGAGCGTTCAGCACGGCGGCCCAACTCCTGGCGCTGCTGGCCCTGTTCGCAGCACTGACGACAACAGGATCCAGGCGGAGTCAAGCCCCGCCAGTTCAAGCCCCTCCGGCGCTTGAGGAGCGGGGTCCGGGGCGGAGCCCCGAAACAGCAACCCCAGCACAGGGCACACCCAATCAAGCCCCTCCGGCGCTTGAGGAGCGGGGTCCGGGGCGGAGCCCCGAGGCGGCGCCCCCGGCACGGGGCACGAACCCGACGGAGGGGCCCAAGCCATGACGACCCTGGACGACCACCCCACCCCCACCCCCAGCGGCAAGCGCCTCCCGTTTCCGACCGTCGACGAGATCGCCCGCCACTGCCTCCAGGACGACGAGCCGGAGACGGTCCACATCGAGGTGCACCTCACCGGGCAGCTCACCCCGGACCGGCTCACCGCCGCCTTCGACGAGGCCCTGCGCCGCCACCCCCGCATCCTCATGCGCGAGGCCCGCCGCACCTGGTACGCCCGCCGCTACGTATGGGAGCTGACGGACACCCCCGACGTACCGCCCGTCTCGTTCCCCGGCCCGGGCCCGGACGCGCTCAAACAGGCCCGCACCCGGTCCCTGACCCAGGCCCCGCCCCTCACGGCGTCCCCGCCCGTCCGGCTGGAGGCCGTCCCGCACCCGGACACCGGCAACACCGTCCTCTTCCTCACCATCAACCACACGGCGCTCGACGGCCCGGCCTGCCTCCGCGTCCTCGCCACGGCGGCGGGCCTCTACGGCGGACGGGACAACGGCCCGCCGCCCCCGCCCGCGACCGCCCCGCCCCGGCCGGCCCCGCCCGACCTGCCGTCCTCCTGGGCCCGCCCGGCCCGGGTGGCCCCCGGCACCCCCGAACCCCGCCCCGGCAACGGCCTCCTCGTCTGCGACCTCCCGGTGCCGCGCCGCCCCAAGGGCGCCCCGTACACGGTGAACGACCAGCTCATGGTCGCCACCGCCCGCACGATCGCGGACTGGAACGAGGAGCACGGCGACCTCCGCACCCGTCGCCCCCTGCGCATCACGATGCCGGTCGACGACCGCCCCCGGGACGCGTCGATGCCCATCGGCAACGGCACCCGCCTGGTCGAAGTCGCCTTCACCACAGCCGAGTTGCGCAGGCCCGTGCCCGCCCTGCTGCGCCTGACCGCCACCCGCACCACGGCCCTCAAGTCCCTCGTGCGCCCCCAGCTCGGCCACGGGGCGGCCCTGCTGACCACCCCGTACGCCCCGGTGGCCTGGCGGGCCGCCGCCACCCGCGCGCTGCGCACGGCCGCCGCCCCCTGGACCTCGACGACCCTGCTCAGCAACATCGGCCGGATCCCGTACCCGCTGGACTTCGGTGACGGCGGCCGGGCCCGCGCCGTCTGGTTCTCGGCGCCCGCCCGCATGCCGCGCGGGCTCACCGTCACGACGGCGTCCACGGCGGGCCGCCTGCACCTGGCCCTGCGCTGGTCGCGCACCCTGCTGGGCCACGGCGACGGGGCGCACCTGCGCGACCTGTTCGAGCACCACCTCCACGCGACGCAGGAGGAGGCACCATGACGTCCACCGTGTCCGGCCTGCGGGACTTCTACGAGAACCCCGCCGTCCCGGTCGCCTCCGGCACGCCCCGCACCCTGCGCCAGACCCGGGTGCTGGCCGCCGCGCTCACCGGGACCCGCTCCACCGTCCTCGACGTGGGCTGCGGCGACGGCACGGCCGCGCACACCGCGGCGCGGCTGCTGCCCGGCCATCGCCTCGTCGGCGTCGACTGGTCCCAGGACGCGCTGCGCCGCGCGAAGTCACGCGTCCCCCGGGTCGTGCGCGGCGAACTCACCGGCCACGGGCTGCCGTTCAGGGACGGCGCCGCCGACGCGGTGCTCCTGTCCGAGGTGATCGAGCACCTCGTGGACCCCGATGCCGCCCTCGACGAGATCCGCAGAGTGCTGCGCCCGGGAGGCCATCTGATGCTGTCCACCCCGAACCTGGCCGCCTGGTACAACCGGGCCCTGCTGCTGGCCGGTGTGCAGCCCGTCTTCTCGGAGGTGAGCCTGCGCGCCGTCCACGGCCGGCCGGGCTCCGAGGTGGTGGGGCATCTGCGCCTGTACACGGCGCGCGCGCTGCGCGAGTTCGTCGCGGCCGCCGGCTTCGAGGTCGTACGCGTCACGGGGGCGCCCTTCCACGGTGTGCCCCGTCCGCTGCGCCCCCTGGACCGGCTCGCCTGCGCCGCGCCGTCGCTCGCCTCGATCCTTCTGCTGCACGCCCGAAGGACGTGACGCGCGATGCCCGCCGTGGCATGGGGAGTCGGCGCGGCACTGCTCGCGAACACGCTGTACAGCGTCGGCTTCGTCCTGGAGAAGCGGGCTCTCACCCGTCTCCCCGAGGTCAGTGTGCGCCGTCCCGCGCACCTGCTGCGCCAGGTCGTGACGAGTCCGCTGTGGCTGGCCGGGTCGATCGCCCTGGCCGCCGGCTTCGGCGCCCAGCTGGCCGTCTACCGCACGCTTCCGATCGCCGCCGCGCAGGGCATTTTCGTATCGGGTCTGGTGCTGCTGCTCCTGCTGTCCTCCCGGCTGCTCGGGGAGCGCACCTCGGGCCGCGAGCGGTACGCCATCGCCGCGATCCTGCTCGCGCTCCTCATGGTGGTGCTGTCGCTGCGCGACACCGGGCAGGACCCGGACACGGTGGGCGGCGGCGCCCCGGCCCCGCTCATCCTCACGGTCTGCGTGCCCTCGCTCGCCGCGGGCCTGTGCCTCTACGCGGCGGCGGAGCGCCGGGCCGGGCACCGGCACCGGAGGCCCACCACGGGCGTCGAGTACGGCGTGGCCGTGGGCCTGCTCTACGGGGTCAGCTCACTGGCGATCAAGGGCGTGTCCGGGGTGCTCCCGGACGTCCCGGCGCTGCTGCGGTCCCCCTACCCGTATCTGCTGCTGTGCACGGGCGCGTGCGGTCTGGTCATGTCGCAGGCGGCGCTGCAGCGCTGCCGGGCCTCGCTGATCGTGCCGGTGTGCACCACGGTGACCTGCGTGTTCACGGCGGTGCTCGGGACGGCGGCGTTCGGCGAGTCGCTGCCGTCCGAGCCGCTGCGCCTCGGGCTGCGCGTGGCGGGCACGGCGCTCGCCGTCGCCGTGCTCCTGCTGATGCCGAAGCACGATCCGGCCCCGGAATCCCCTCAACCCAACCCACCCCCCAGGGAGTTGCTCCCCCATGTGCCCCATGAGCCCTGACGATCCGCTGCTGCGCCTGCTCGCCTGCCCCCTCGACAAGGGGCCGCTGCTGCTCCTGCCGGACGGCGGTGCGCTCTACAACCCGCGGCTGCACCGCCGCTACCCGATCGTCGACGGCATCCCGCAGCTGCTGCCGTCGTCCGGCGAGCAGCTCCCGGAGGACGAGCACGAGCGGCTCCTCAAGACGGTGGAGCGGGCCAGGCGGGCGGCGCCGTGACCACGCTCGCCGCCCGCCTCGCCCCGTACCTTCCGGCCCGGCTGACCGCCGCGACGGCGCGGGCCCTGTATCCGCGCTTCGAGCCCGAACTGGCGCGGCTGGCCGACATGCTGCCCGCGCCGCGCGGCCGGTGCGGGACGGCGGTCGACGTCGGCGGCTGGTACGGGCCGTGGACGCACCGCCTCGCCGCCCGCGCACAGCACGTGGTCGCCCTGGAACCGGTGCCGCACCTGGCCCGGACGCT
The DNA here is from genome assembly GCF_053891275.1 of Streptomyces sp. YJ-C3. Taxonomy (NCBI): domain Bacteria; kingdom Bacillati; phylum Actinomycetota; class Actinomycetes; order Kitasatosporales; family Streptomycetaceae; genus Streptomyces; species Streptomyces sp. YJ-C3. The sequence continues at coordinate 7,364,934 of NZ_CM132685.1, forward strand.
CGCCGCGTCCGCGCCGCCGAACGTCCGCGTCGTCCGCGCGGCGGCCAGCGACCGTCCGGGGCCGGCGCCGCTGTGGCAGCCGCCGCACGACGAGCGCGGCGAGCGCGGTGTGTCCTCCCTGGTCCGCCGGGACGGCCTGCACGCGCCGACCGCGCATGCCGTGCCCTGTGTCACCCTCGACGAACTCGCCCTGCGCGACGTCGGCTTCATCAAGGTCGACGTGGACGGCGCGGAGCTGCCGGTGCTGCGCGGCGCCCGCGCGCTGCTGGCCCGGGACCGCCCGGCCCTCTTCATCGAGCTGGAGACCAGGATCCAGCCGACCGCCCCGGTGGTCCGCCATCTGCGGGCGCAGGGGTACGCGGGCTGGGTCCTGCCCGCGGGCAGCTGGCTGCCGCTGGCCGGCTTCGACCTGGCGGCGCACCAGCGCGACACCGCGTACATCGCCTCGCAGGGCCTGCTGCGCCGGGCGCTCACCCCGGCCGGGCGCCGGCCGCGCTATGTGAACTCGGTGCTGTTCCTGCCGGACGGGCGGACCCCCGGCCCGGTGCGCGACCATGGGAGGCATGCCACGCCCCAAGCCCACCGGACCCGCTGAACCGTTCACGCCGCTCCACTTCCAGCTGGTGCTGCTGCGGCGCATGGCCGACCACAACCCGGAGCTGGTGGAGACCGCCCGCGCCGACCTCGGCGTCTCCGTAGCGGACATGCGGGAGGCCAACCGGCGCTGGCAGGCGATGCTGCACGCGCCCCGCGGGCGGGCGGCCGTCTCCCGGTACCGCTCCGTCCTGGGCGCCCCGGAGCAGCGGCTCACCCGCAGGATCGGCGACCTCGACTGCGAGGCCCTGCTGTGGCCGGTGCCGCTCTGGCCCGGCCTGCGCTTCGAGGTGCTGCTCGCGCCCACGGGCGCGGTGTGGAACGAATGGCTGATCCGCGCCCCCGGCACCCCCGGCCCGTCCCTGCGCACCCTCGACGACCTGACTCCCTGGTCCTGCACGGTCGACGAGGCGGCCCGCGCCTTCGCCCCGGCCCGCCCCCTGGAGGGTTCGGCGCCCACGCGCTGGGGCCTGGCGTTCGCGGCGCCGGACGCGTCGGGCGAACCGCGGCAGGTGCGGGCGGAGTTCACCTGGGGGCTGCTGCAGCGCTGGACGGAGGTCTAGGCGCACCACCGGGCGCTGCCCTACCTCCTGACGCGCGCGGGACGCGCCGCGGCGCGCAGCCGGCCGGGCGCCGCGAGCGCCACCATGGCGAGCGCGGCCGCGACGCCGACGCCGAAACCGCCGTGCGGGCCGGCGGTGTCCACCGCGCGTCCGGCGAGGGCCGCGGCGCCGGCCGACCCCGCGGCGCTCGCGGACCCGAGCCAGGTGAAGGCCTGGGTGAGGACGGCGCGCGGCACGGCGATCTCGGTCAGCACGTTGAAGAGGACGAGCAGGACCGGGACGGCGAGGCCCGTCAGGGCGAGGCAGCCGGCCACCGCGGCCGGGGCGTCGACGACGGTCAGCGGCAGGCAGGCGAGGGCCAGTCCGGCGGTGGCGAGGGCCCGTTGCCGGAGGGGCGGGGCCGTCCAGTGGCGGGCGCCGTAGGCCCAACCGGCCACCAGACTGGTGCAGTTGGACACCATGTACAGCAGGGGCGCCGCGTCCGGGGTGCCGCGGCCGACCGCGTACGCCGTCACGGACACCTGGAGGGCTCCGAAGTAGATCCCGAGCGCCGCGCTGAGGGCGACGAGCCGGACGAAGGCGGGGCGGAGCAGGCCGCGTCCGGCGCGGTGGCGTTCGGCGTGGCCCGCGACCGGTGGCTCGGTGCGGCGCTGCGCGGCGAACGCGAGGCCGCCGCCGATGACGAGGGCCGCGGCGAGCAGGCTGCCCAGGCGCGGATGCCCGGCGGCCCCGACCGCGCTGACCAGGGCCGGACCGGCGAGGAAGGACAGCCCGTTGGCGAGGGCCTCCAGGGTGTAGGCGCGGGGCAGCGCGGCCTCGTCGGGGGTGCCGCGCAGCAGGGCCGTCCAGCGGGCCGCGGACAGGGCGCTGAGCTGCGGCAGGGAGGCCCCGGCGAGGATCGCTCCGGCGACGGTCAGCGGCCCGCCGCAGAACAGCAGGCCCACCGCCCCCGCGTGTGCGGCCAGCGCGCAGGTCAGCACCCGGCGCTGCCCGAACCGGTCGGTGAGCCGGCCGATCTGGGGCCCGCCGAGCGCGTCGGCGACGGCGAAGCAGCCCGTCACCAGGCCGGCGTCCGCGAACGAGCCCGTGCGGGCGTGCACGAGCCACACGATGCCGATCCCGGTCATGGCGAGGCCGACGCGTCCGACGACGGCGGCGAGGAAGAAGGTGGCCGCGCCCGGAATGCGCAGCAGAGCACGGTAGTTCGCCGAGGGCACGGCGCGTCCCTTTCGCCGCCCGGCGGGGCGCGTCGCAACGGGGTCGCCGGCGTCCGGATGTGCCGACCCGTGAGCGTGCCTGAAGCCGTCCAGTGCGGGCGGGAGGTGGGGACGCGCGCCTCACGCCGGCTCCGTCACCGGGCAGAAGTGTCGTTGCAGAAGTGTTGTCGATGACCTTCGAGCGGCCCGACCCTAGCCGACGGCCGATGCCCGCCGCCAGAAGCGTGCGTGCGCCGCGGCGGAATCTCGCCACCGCCGGAAAACGGGCCGGTGGGGGAATGCGCGCGTCACGCGCATTCCCCCACCGAGTAATTCACCGCTTCCGCCGGACTCCCGGTCACCCGCCGACGTACCAGCTGAATCCGCCGTTGGCCGCGACGGCGATCAGGACGATGAAGAGGATCAGGTCGATGATGCCCAGGATGATGGCCGCTTTCGCCATTCCACCCCCACCGGCCGCCTTCTGGCGCACCGCGAGGGCACCGAAGATGATCGCGAGCGGACCCAGGACGACGCTGAGGAAGAACAGCCCGACGATGCCGCACACCAGACCGGCCACCGCGAGGCCATTCGTCCGGGAACCGGAGGAAGCCGCCGGCGGACCACCGTAACTCGACATGTCCCACACCCCTTACAGGTCGCTTTACAGAATTCCGTGACGCAGCTTCGAGTGCCCCGGAATTCCGTGCGCAGTCAGCTCCCTGTTCCGATGAAGCGGAATTCGCGATTCGCCGCACTGTCACGCCTCGGCGGCGTCCGGATCCCATTCCAGGAGGCGGACCTTGGCCACCGAGCGGACGTGCCGGCGCATCGCGGCCGCCGCGCCGCGCCCCTGTCCCGCCTCGATCGCGTCGAGGATCGCCCGGTGCTGGGCGAGCGAACGGCCCGGGCGGCGCGGCTGGCGCAGCGACTCGGTGCGGGACTCCGCGATGGGCTCGTCGATCTCCCGCATGAACGCGGCGAGCAGCGCGCTGTGCGCGGCCGCGGTCACGGCGGCGTGGAACAGCCGGTCCCCCTCGATGCCGAGTCCGCCCGCCTCGATGTCCCGCGCCATGTGGTCGAGGGCCGAGCGCAGTGCGGTCAGGTCGGCGTCGGTGCGGCGCTCCGCCGCCAGTTCCGCGAGCTTCGTCTCCAGCGCCTCGCGCGCCTCCAGGACGTCCGGCAGCCGCTTCTTGCGGGCGACGAGGCTCTCCACCGGCTCGACGACGACGTTGTCCAGGCTGTCGCGCATCAGATACGTGCCGCCGCCGTGCCGCGCCTCCACCAGGCCCTGCACCTCGAGGACGACGATCGCCTGCTTCACCGAGGCCCGGCTCACCCCGAGCCTGGCCGCGAGATCGCGCTCGGTCGGCAGCCGGTCGCCCGCGCGCAGCCCGCCCTCGGCGACGTACGTACGCAGCCGGTCGAGCACCTGCTCGTACAGGCGCGGGCGCGCCGCCATCGGCCGCAGTGCGTCGGTCATGCCTGCTCTTTCCCGCCCCTGGTCGCTCCGGTCCGTCCCCGTCATGCGCCCGCAGCGTACGTCCTTGACGTGGGCGGCTGCCAGACGGCACGCTCGGATTGGCTCAGCCACTGAGCCAATCAGGATGGTCCGCTCACCGCATCGCTAGGAGCGTTCACGTGCCCCGTCTCCTCCCGGCCCTGGCCGACACCCCCGACCGCCCCGCGCTGCGCTTCGGCGACCGCGCCCTGACCTATGGCGAACTGGCTTCGGCCGCCGCCCCGTTGGCGTCCCGGCTGCACGGTTCGGCCCGGGTCGCCGTGTGGGCGACGCCTTCCCTGGAGACCGCGGTCGGCGTGGTCGCGGCGCTGCTCGCCGGGGTCGCCGCCGTCCCGGTCAACCCGAAGTCGGGCGCGAGCGAGCTCGGCCACATCGTGGCGGACAGTGCCCCGGACGCGGTCCTCGCGGCGCCGGGCACCGAACTCCCGGCCGCGCTGGCCGCGTTGCCGCGCATCGACATCGGCGTACCGCCGCAGCCGGGGCGGCCGGCCGCGCTGCCCGACGAGCCGGACGACCCCGAGGCGCCGGCCTTCGTCGTCTACACCTCCGGCACGACCGGCCCGCCCAAGGGCGCCGTGCTGCCGCGCCGTGCCGTCTCCTCGACGCTCGACGCGCTGCGGGACGCCTGGCAGTGGACCGAGGCCGACACTCTGGTGCACGGTCTGCCGCTGTTCCACGTGCACGGGCTGATCCTGGGGATCGTGGGCCCGCTGCGCCGGGGCGGCGCGGTGCGGCACCTCGGGAGGTTCGACACCGAGGGCGTGACGCGCGAGCTGTCGTCGGGGGCGACGATGCTGTTCGGCGTGCCCACGATGTACCACCGGGTCGCGGAGGCGCTGCCCACCGACCCGGCGCTCGCGAAGGCGCTGGCGTCGGCCCGGCTGCTGGTGTCCGGTTCGGCGGCGCTGCCGGTCCACGACCACGAGCGGATCACCGCGGCCACCGGTCAGCGGGTCGTCGAGCGGTACGGCATGACCGAGACGCTGATGAACACCAGCGTGCGCGCGGACGGTGAGCCGCGCCCCGGCACGGTCGGCGTGCCGCTGCCGGGGGTGGAGCTGCGCCTCACGGAGGACGACGGCACGACCGAGGTGCCCGCCGGCGATCCCGAGGCCGTCGGCGAGATCCAGGTCCGCGGGCCCAACCTGTTCCTGGAGTACCTGAACCGGCCCGACGCCACGGCGGCCGCCTTCGCACCGGGCGGCTGGTTCCGCACGGGCGACATGGCCGTGCGCGACCCCGACGGCTACGTCCGCATCATCGGCCGCAAGGCCACCGACCTGATCAAGAGCGGCGGTTACAAGATCGGCGCGGGCGAGATCGAGAACGCGCTCCTGGAGCACCCCGGCGTCAAGGAGGCCGCGGTCACCGGCGCCCCCGACGCCGATCTGGGCGAGCGCGTGGTGGCCTGGATCGTGCCGGCCGACGACGACCACCGCCCGGGCGCCGACGAGCTGGCCGACCATGTCGCGGCGCGGCTGTCCCCGCACAAGCGCCCCCGCACCGTGCACTACCTGGAGGCACTGCCCCGCAACGACATGGGCAAGATCCTCAAGCGGGCGCTCCCCGATGGCTGACGGCACGGGCGCCCGGGCCGTCCTCGGCACGGTCTGCGACCCGGGCACCTTCCGCGAGCTCCCGCGCCCCGCCGCGCCGGAGCGCCCCGACCCGCTCGGCTGGCCGGGCTACGGCGCGTCCCGCGAGCGTGCGGCGGCGCGGACCGGTGAGACGGAGTCCGTCGTCACCGGCACCGCCGAGGTCGACGGCGTGCCCGCCGTCCTCATCGCCTTCGAGTTCGGCTACCTGGGCGGATCGCTCGGCCAGGAGACCGGCGACCGGATCGAGGCCGCCCACCGCCACGCCCGCGCGCACCGCCTCCCGGTGGTGCCGCTGATCGCCACGGGCGGCAGCCGGATGCAGGAGGGCATGACCGCCCTGACCCAGCTCCAGCGCGTGGCGGGCCAGTCGGCGCTGACCCGCGCCGCGGGCCTGCCGCAGATCGCCGTGGTGCGCGACCCGACGACGGGCGGCGGCTGGGCCACCCTGGGCGCGGGCGCCGACCTGACGCTCGCCCTGGCGGGGGCGCAGATCGGTTTCGCCGGGTCCCGGGTGCGCCCGCCGGACGCGGACCCGGCGGCGTACGGCGCGCCGGGGCAGCTGCGGGCGGGCGCGGTCGACGCGGTCGTGGCGCCGGACGCGCTGCGGGCCGCGCTCGGCCGCCGGCTGCGGCTGCTGACCCGCCCGGCCGTGGGCCCCGCGCCCGTCCCGCACACCCTGGGCCGTACCGACCTGCCCGCGACCGGCTGGGACGCGGTCCTGCGGGCCCGCGCTCCCGAACGGCCGCGCGCGGACGCCTACTTGGACGCCTACTTCACGTACCGCGAGGAGCTGCGCGGGGATCGCGCGGGCGGCACCGACGACGGCATGCGCTGCGGTTTCGGTGAGCACGCGGGGCGGACGGTCGCGTACGCCGCCCAGTGCGGCACGGCCACCACCCCGGCCGGCTACCGCACCGCCACCCGGCTGCTCCGGCTCGCGGGCCGGCTCGGCATCCCGGTGCTCACTCTCGTCGACACCCCGGGGGCGGCGAGCGACGCGGCGGCGGAGCGGGCGGGGGCGGGCGCGGCGATCGCCGAACTGTTCCTCGCGGTCGCCGAGTCGCCGGTGCCGGTCACCACCCTGGTCATCGGTGAGGGCGGTTCGGGGGGCGCGCTCGCGCTGGCCGCGCCCGGCAACACCTGGGTGGCGCCGGACGCGTACTTCTCGGTGATCGCTCCGGAACTGGCCGCCGCGATCCTCAAGCGCCCGCCCGATCAGGCACCGCAGACCGCCGACCACCTCCGCATCCGTCCCCAGGACCTGGTCGAGCTGGGCGTCGTCCGGGGGATCGCGACGGCGTCGACATGATCCCGGAAACGAACAGGCGAGCAGTTGTTCCCGCGAACAGGTGATCGTGGCGCCAGAAATTGCATGAGGCACGGGTGACCAACGATGCTTACGGTGCGCAAGCAACGGGCTGCAGACCGTAGTTGACGCGCACCCGGTCCATGTCCCAAGCAGGGCCGGGGTGTTGGTCCCACACACAAGCACCATCGCAAGGAGAAGCACCACCATGAACCTGCTCACCGACATCCTCGCCGGCATCGTCCACTTCGTCGGCTGGCTGGTGTAACACCGTCGGACGCAAGCGCGGCGCCGTCTCCCCCGGTCCCACGGGGAGGCGGCGCCGCCGCGTTCACGCGGGCCCTCAGGCCCCGGCCGCCTCGCGGGTCGCGGCCGCCAACTCGCCGCGCAGGCGCGAGAACCCGGCCGTCGCCCGCAGTCCGGCGACATCGGCCGCACCGCGGTCGAGCCCGATGGGCACCTCGGCGACGATCCGGCCCGGACCGGCCGCCATCACCAGGACCCGCGAGCCCAGGAGGACGGCCTCCTCCGCGGAGTGCGTGACGAACAGGACGGTGGTCCCGGTGGCGTCGGCCAGGGACCGCACCTCCTCCTGGAGCCGCTCCCGGGTCAGCGCGTCGAGGGCCGCGAACGGCTCGTCCATCAGCAGGATCTGCGGCTCGGTCGCCAGCGCGCGGGCGATCGCGACCCGTTGCTGCTGCCCGCCGGACAGCTCCCAGGTGCGCCGCCCGGCCATCCCGGCCAGCCCCACCCGCTCCAGCAACTCAGCTGCTTTTGCCGCTCGTTGAGCGCGGGGCACCCCGTGGCGGGCCAGTGCGAAGGCGACGTTCCCGCCGGCCGTGCGCCAGGGGAACAGACGGGGCTGCTGGAAGACGACGCCGACCGGGCGGCGCACGTCGACGTCGCCCTGTGCCGCCCGTTCGAACCCGGCGACGAGCCGCAGCAGCGTCGTCTTGCCGCAGCCGGACGGTCCGACGAGCACCACGAACTCACCCGCGCCGACGCTCAGGGACACGTCCTCGACAGCGGTGACGGGTGCCTTGGCGCCGCCGTAGCGGACGGTGACGCCGTCGAGCACGATGTCCGCCGCCGGGGCCCCGGCGTCCTCAGCGGGCGGCACGGGCCAGCTCCTCGACCGCGAGAGCCTTGTCGAACACGGCCCGGGACGGCACCGCGTCCACCGCCTTCTGTCCCTTGAGGAACACGGCGGCGTCCCGCAGGTTCACGGCCAGCTTGCCGGGCGCGCCGGGCGTGCCCAGGTAGTCGGGGCCCTGCTGCTCCTTCGCGCTGAGCAGCACGAGCTGCTTCAGCTGGGCCTTCGCCTCGGCGGCGGGGATGCCGAGTTCGGCACCGATGGAGGCGGCGGCCTTGTCGGGGTCGGACGTGGCCTGCGCGACGGCCTTGTCCTCGGCCTTCAGCCAGGCGGTGACGATGTCCGGGTGTTCCTCGGCGAAGTCGTTCGTGACGACGCCCAGGTCGGCGGTGGGCTTTCCGGCGTCGGCGATCTTCCGGCTGGTGGTGAGGACGGTGCCGTCCTTCTCCAGCTCGCCCAGGGTGGGCGTCCACACGTACGCGGCGTCGATGTCGCCCCGCTGCCACGCGGCCAGCGCGTCCTGCGGCTGGAGGTCGACGAGCGTGACGTCCGAGGCCTTCAGCCCGGCCGCGTCGAGGGCGGCGAGCAGCGAGTAGTGGGAGGTGGAGCCGAAGGGGGTGGCGATCTTCTTCCCCTTGAGCCCCTTCACCGAGGTGATGCCCTTGCCCTTCTTGGCGACGAGGGCTTCGTTGTCACCGATGACGTCGTGGATCCACAGCACCTTGTAGGGGATGTTCAGGGGTGCGGACAGGCCCTTGGTCACCGGGCTCGATCCGGCGAGGCCGAGGTCCACCGCGCCGGAGATGACGGCCGTGTTGACGTCGCCGCCGGAGTCGAACTTCACCCACTTCACCTCGGCGTCCGGCAGCGCCTTCTCCAGCAGGCGCTGCTGCTTCACGACCAGGTCGGCGTTGGGTATCGCCTGGTAGGCGATGCGCACTTGAGTTCTCCCGGACGCGGTGTCGGAGCCTCCGGTACCGCAGGCGGTCGCGGTGGCGGCGAGGACGAGGGCGGCGGTGCCGGCGAGGAACGCGCGGCGGGTGGCGGTTTCGGGCATGACGGATCTCCAAAGGGCGTGGTGCGTACGGGACTTCAGGCGCGGCCGCGCCAGGGGACCGCGATCCGCTCGACGGCCTTGAGCAGCGCGTCGAGCACGATGCCGGAGACGCCGATGGCGAGGATGCCGACGATCACGACGGCGGTCTGGTTGTAGCGCTGGGCGTCGCGGATCATGCCGCCGATGCCGGGGACGCCGTTGACGGTCTCGGCGGCGACGACGGAGGTGTAGGCGACGCCGACGGCGATCCGGATGCCGGTGAGGATCTCCGGCAGCGCGGCCGGCAGCCGCACGGACAGCAGCAGGGTGCCCGGCCCCGAGCCCAGGGCCCGTGCCGCTTCCAGGAGTTCGCCGGGCACGTCGCGCACGGCGGCGGCCGTGGCGGCGGCGATCGGCGGCAGCGCGGCGACCACGAGCAGCCAGATCTTCGGGGACTCGTCGATGCCGAACCAGATGACGAGGAGGGAGAGGTACGCGAGCGGCGGCAGGGTCCGCAGGAAGGTGACGGCGGGTTCCAGGACGACGGCGACGGGCTTCACCGCGCCGATGACGAGGCCCAGCGGTACGCCGACGAGGGCGGCGTACCCGGTGCCGATGCCGATGCGGCGCAGGCTGACCAGGAGGTGGTCGGTGAGGAGGTGGCCGCTGTAGCCGTCGGTCATGCCCACGGTGAAGGCGTGCCGGACGTCGCCCGGCGACGGGACGAGCACCCGGGGCCAGAGTTCGGCGGAGACGGCGGCCTGCCAGGCCGCCAGGAGTACGGCCAGGGCGATGGCCCTGAGGGCTGTCCAGCGCAGCGCCGTGGCGCGGGGGCTCCCCCGCCGCGCCGCCGCCGTCGGCGGGATCTCTCTCGTCCGCGGCCGGTCGCGCCCCTTCAGGTCCAGCGCGCTCATCCGGCGCCGCCCACCAGCTGCCGCAGCCGCGGAGCGACCTCCTCGCCGACCCGGAACGCCTCCTCCAGATGCGGATATCCGGAGAGGATGAACTCGTCGATGCCCAACTGCCGGTACTCGTAAAGGCGTTGGGCCACCTCGTCGTGGCTGCCCACGAGTGCGGTGCCCGCGCCCTCCCGGACCAGGCCGATGCCCGCCCACAGGTTGGGGGCGATGGTCAGGCCGTCCGTGGAGCCGCCGTGCAGGGCGGTCATCCGGGCCTGGCCGGTGGAGTCCATGCGGGCGAAGCGTTCCTGGCTGGCGCGGATGGCCTCCGGGTCCATGCCGGACAGGATGCGGTCGGCCTCGGCCCACGCCTCGTCGGCCGTGTCGCGGCTGATGACGTGCAGCCGCAGCCCGAAGCGGAGCGACGGATTGCGGCCCCGCAGCCGCTCGACGCGCTCGGCGACGGCGGCCGGCGGTTCGCCCCACAGCAGCTGGACGTCGGCGCGGCGCGCGGCGACGTCCTCGGCGGCCCGTGACGCGCCGCCGAAGTACAGCGGCACCTTGTGCTGGACGGCCGGGTCGGTCAGCTGGGCGCCCTCGACCTGGACGTGCTGCCCCTGGAAGTCGATGCGCTTGCCGTCGAGGAGATCGCGCAGCACGGCCATCACCTCGTCGGTGCGGCCGTAGCGCTGGTCGTGCGCCAACTGGTCTCCGTAGGAGCGCTGTTCGACGGAGTCACCGCCGGTGACGACGTTCAGGCGCAGCCGTCCGCCGGTGAACCGGCGGAACGCGTCAGCCTGTTGGGCCAGCAGCGTGGGACTGGCGAAGCCCGCCCGGAAGGCGACGAGGAACCCGATGCGCTCGGTGTGCTGGGAGAGCGCGGAGGACAGGATCCACGGGTCGACGCAGCCGAGCCCCACGGGGGTCAGCAGCGAGGTGAATCCGGCCTGTTCGGCGGCGCGGGCGACCTGCGCCAGGTAGCCGACGTCGGCCGGGCGCCGGGTCGCGGTGCCGCTCCTGGCCTGCACGGCGGTGACGCCTCCGGGGTCGCGTCCGTCCCCGCCGGTGGGCAGGAACCAGTGCAGCAGCGGTTGGGTTTCGGGCATGGGGGCACCTCGGGCCTACGACGGGGTGGCAAGGGCAGGACGGCGCGCCGCACGCCTCACGGGGGCGGAGCGCGAAAGGGAGAAGGTGCCGCTACGGCGTGCCGGAGTGGATCAGCAACCGGCCGTACGGCACTGCGAGTAGGCCCGACAGAGCATCGTGGAGACACGCAGCAGATCCACGTGACGACGCGAGACGAGTACGGGGGCCATGCCCCGCATCCTGTCCGCGCACACACCACCACGACAAGCATGTTCCGCATCATGGACGGAGCCGTCTCGCCATACGGAATGCCGAAGGCCCGGCGCGACGTGGTTCCGCACCGGGCCCCGGCCCGTGATTCCCCTGTTCCCAGGGGCTTCAGGGCACTACTTCACGCCCACCGCCCGGATGATCTCCTGGGACACGGAGCCGCCCTTGTCGTCCTTCGCCGACGCGCGCAGCGAGATGTACTGCGCGCCGCGGGGCACGCTCAGGCTGCCCTTCCAGGAGGCGCCGCGGCCGTCGAGGGCCACGGACTTCCAGGTCCTGCCGTCGTCGTAGGACACCTCCAGCTTTCCGCCGCCGATGGTGCCGGTGCCGGACGCGTCCTGCACGTACTGGCCGTAGATCCCGACCGGGACGCGCGAGCCGCCGCGGACGTCGCCCGCGAGGTCGGTGTCGACGTCGAAGCCGAGGTTGATCAGCGGCAGGTACGTCCACTTGTCGTCCGGGGTCTCGGCCGATCTGACCGTCCACTCGGCGTGGCCCTCGGTCGACAGCTTCCAGCGCTCGGGGTCGAGCGTGGTGTCGGTGGTGACCTTGTACGTGTGCTCGGCCGGGTCGGCGTCCCACACGTACACGCCGGAGCCCTGCTTGCGTCCTCCGGGCACCCCGTCGACGGACACCTCGGTGAACTGGGTCATGCCGGTCGTGTCGGACCACGCGTCGCCGAAGCCGGTGTGGTCGGGCCCGGAGTCGCCCCAGCCCGGGGTGTTGAACTGCAGGGTGGAGCCGGAGCGCTGCTGGCCCCAGCCGAGGCCGGTGCCCAGCCACGGGTGCCAGACCGGCTTGAACCAGTCGAGGTCCTGGTGCGAGCCGCCCTTGTAGGTGATGACGCCGCTGCGCTGCTCCAGGTCGGTCGGGCCGGTCTGCACGGACTCGTGCCATCTCTGGCCGGTGCCGGTGGAGACGTAGTCGGTGCGCTCGGCCGGGTAGGCGATCTTCTCCAGGAAGCCGATGCCGATCGGGAAGGTGTCGGTGAGGGAGTACCGGTACTCGCCGCCGTCCTGCGGCTTCACCGCGTGGAACTTGGCGTCCAGCACGGCGAGTTCACGCTTGCCGGGCTCGTACGTCAGGTCGCCCTTCGGCACGGCCCCCTTGTGCTCGTCCGCGAGGTCGTACACCCACGGCGTGTACTGCGTGCCCGTCATCGACACGGTCCGCCCCGCCTTGGCGAGCCCGGCGAGCGTGGCGCCGGCGGCCGCGTCGACGGTCGCGATCTGCAGCGGCCGGTCACTGCCGTCGTCCGGCCCGAACCAGGCGTTGAGGCGGCCCGCCGCGTCGTCGGTCACGAACAGCGCCTCGGCGCCCGCGTCCTGGGCGGCCTGCGCGAGCTCGGCCGGGGTGAGCGCGTCGCTGCGGCGCACCAGGACGGCCTTGCCGCGGACGTTCTTGCCGGTGTAGTCGGCGGGCGCGCCGTGGCCGGCGTCGACGACGCGGAGGCGGCTGCGGCCCTCGATCAGGGTGCCGCCGCCCTGCACGGTGGCCTCCCGCAGGCCGTCGACCTGCAGGGTCGGCTTGCCCAGGCGCCACACGGTGCGGTACTCGAAGCTGCCCTCGGTCACCTTGTGGGTGGGCGCGGCGAAGACGCTGTCGTACTTCACGGGCAGCTGGACGGCACTCATGTAGTCGGCGCCGCCCGCCGTGCGGTCGGCCTCCATGAGGAGCTGCCGGGTCTGCGTGGTGCGCCCGACGTCGGCCGTGATCTCCTTCAACTGCCGTCCGTCCAGGGTGATCTCGCGGTCCCGGTCGAGCGTGATCTCGGGGTCGGCGAGATAGCCGAGCCCGAGCGAGTCCTTGCCGTGGCTGCCGCGCACGTCCAGGTAGGACTCCAGGTAGTACGAGCCGGGCTTGAGCCGCAGCTGGAGGGTGCCGGAGTCACCGACGGCGGCCGGGAACGGGTCGGTGTTCGCGGTGAGCTGCTGCACCCCGAGATGGGCGGCGGTCGGCGCGCCGGACCGGTCCTTCACATGGACGGTCAGCGTGTACCGCTCCTCCTCCTTCACGAGGCCGAACGCCGTGTGCGCGACGGTCTTCCCGCCCGCGTCGGCGACGATCTGCCCGCTGGTGCTGCCGACGGGGGCCTCGGCGCCGTCGCCGGTGACGGTGGTGGCGGCGGTGCCGTGCGCCGGAACGGTCAGCGTGCTGTCGGCGAGCGTGGCGACGCCTTCGGCCGCGCCCTGCACGGCGAGCTTCAACTCCACCGCACTGTCACCGGAGTTGGTGTACGTGACGGTCCTCGTCACCGGCTGATTGTCCTCGTACGGCCACGTGTAGTAGCCGAGGTCGGCGCTGCCGGTGGCGGTGACCTGCGCGTCGACCGCGTCGGGCACGCTGACCCGTCCGGCGCCCAACTCGTAGGCGGAGGAGTCCAGTTCCTTGCTGCTGGACATCAGGGCGTCCTTGAGCTGCGGGCCCGTCCAGTCCGGGTGCTTCTGGGCGAGCAGCGCGGCGACTCCGGCGACGTGCGGCGTCGCCATCGACGTACCGCTCATCTCCGTGTACGCGCCTTCGCCCGCGACCAGTGAGGAGCGCGCGGCCAGGATGTCCACGCCCGGGGCGGAGACGTCGGGCTTGAGGGCGTTGTCGCCCAGGCGCGGCCCCTGGCTGGTGAAGTAGGCGGCCCGGTCGGCGGAGTCCACGGCGCCGACGGTGAGCGCGGAGTCGGCGGCGCCGGGCGAGCCGATGGAGGTGGGTGCGCCGTTGTTCCCGGCGGCGATCACGAACAGCGCCCCGGTCTGTGCGGTCAGGGAGTTGACGGCGGCGGCCATCGGATCGGTGCCGTCGCTGGCCTCCTGCGACCCGAGGCTCATGGAGATGACCTTGGCCTTGATGTCCTTGGCGGCCCACTCCATACCGGCGATGATCTGCGACTCGCTGCCGGAGCCCTCGTTGCTGAGCACCTTGCCGACGGCGAGGGTGGCGTCCGGGGCGACGCCCTTCTCCTTGCCGTCGGAGGCGGCACCGGAACCGCCGACGGTCGAGGTGACGTGGGTGCCGTGGCCGTTGCGGTCGGCGACCTCCTCGCCCTCGATGAACGACTTCGACTCGCTCACCCGCGAGGCGAGATCGGGGTGGGAGGAGTCGTACCCGGTGTCGAGGACGGCGACCTTCACGCCCTTGCCGGTGAGCCCCGCCTCCCAGGCCTTCGGGGTGCCGATCTGCTCGTTGCTCGCGGCCATGTCGGCCTCGACCCGGCCGTCGAGCCACACCTTGCTGACGCCGTCGGCGAAGCCGCTGCCGGTCGTGGCGGCGTTCCAGAAGGTCCGGCTCTTCGCGGCGTCGAGCGCGGCGCCGCCGATGCTGCCGAGCGTCCGGGTGCGCTCGGCGCCCCGCGGCACGGCCCGGGCGGCGCGGGCGGCCTTGCTGCCGTAGGTCACGATGAGGGGCGTCGCGTCGGCCTTGCCGTCCGCGAGGCCCTGCCGTATCAGTTCGCTGACGTTGAACAGGCGCGCGTCGAGGGTGCCCGCCGCCAGGTAGGGCCGGGCCTCGTCGGGGACGACACTGACGTCGCCGTGCGCCACCTGGGTACGGACGGCGCCGGTCGCGCCGGCGGCCCGGTCCACTGTGACGGTCCGCTTGTCACCGCCGAGCTCCGTCACGGTCACCTTGTCGCCGGTCACCAGGGTCACGGTGTGCGCGGCGGCCGCGGTCCTCGTCGCCTTCGGCGCGGCCTCGGGGGCGGCCTGTGCGCCACCGCCGGGCAGCAGCGCGAACGCGATACCGGCCGACAGCAGGGCCGCGCCACGTCTCGCGGCAGGTCCTCTGGTCATCGTCGCCTCTCTTCATAGGCCTCGGATCGGGGGTCACCCGAGTGCTGTGAAGAGTCTCAAGGGGCATGTGTTGCAGGGACGTTGACTGGTGCTGGCGGGAAGCTGCCCTGGCACGTTCCCGCCAGCGGGCGGCACACCGGCCGCGGACGCCCGGCCCCCTCGCGCGCACCCCGGACTCCACCGGCCGCCCGGTCCGCGTGGTCCCCCGCGTCTCGCCGCCCGTCATACCGGCGTACCTCCAAGGCCGCTCCCCGGCCGTACGCGGCGAGGGACACCACGACGACCCGCCTCACCGCACCGGGCGCCCGTCACGTCGTACAGAACATCCCGGAACCGGTCGGCGCCCCGTCCGGGACAGCGCTCACCGGGCGCTGGGCCTCCGGAGTGCGCGCCACGGCACGGGAGCCCCCGCCGTCCCGGTCGGCGCCGGTCGCACGGGAGGACGACGGCGGCCTCGTTCATCGAATTCTTCACCTGTTGGGCCCAGCCCCGCACGGCCTATCCCACCGCGCGGAATCCGGACCTCCGCCGCACGATGCCAAAAGGACCGCGGACCCGCGGCCCGCCCACGGTCTGCGCTCTCGGGAGGATCTGCCATGACCGTCAGTCTGGAGCAGTTGCGCCGCTGCCACTTCGCCGTCGATCTGGGTGCCGCGCGCACCCGCGTCTATGTGAAAGGCGCGGGCCTCGTCGTCGACGAGCCGAGCGCGGCGGCCATCAACACCCGCACCGGCGCCCTGATCGCGGTCGGCGAGCTCGCGGAGAAGATGACCGGCCGCACCCCCGGCTACATCCGTGTCGTCCGGCCCGTCTCCGGCGGCACCGTCGTCGACATCGAGATGGCCCAGCGGATGCTGCGCCACCTCATCGGCGAGAAACTGCGCCGCACGCTGCGCCGCAAGCCCCGGCTGCGCGCGGCGGCCTGCACCCCGCACGACGCGGACCCGCTGGCGCAGCGCGCGGCGGTCGAGACGCTGGTCGGCCTCGGCGCGCGCCGCGTCGAACTGGTCGACACCCTCATCGCCGCCGCCGTCGGCTGCGGCCTGCCGGTCGAGCAGCCCGAAGCCACGATGATCATCGTGTGCGGTGCGGCGACGACGCAGATCGCGGTGCTCTCGCTGGGCGCGATCGTGACGGCCGACCGGGTCCCGGTCGGCGGCGACGCCATCGACCACGCGGTGGTCCAGCACCTGCGCCAGCAGCACGAACTGATGCTGCCCTCGCAGTCCGTACGCCCCCTGCAGCTCGCCCTGAGCGGCAACGGCCTCACCCCGTACGGCCCCGAGCAGACCGAGATCCACGGCCGCGACGTGGCGACGGGACTGGCCCGCTCGGTGCACGTCGACACCTCCGCGGTGCGCCGCGCCATCCACACCCCGCTGACCGCCGTCCTCGACGGCATCGGCAAGGTGCTCCGCGACTGCCCGCCCGACCTGGTCGCGGACCTCGCGGACCGCGGCATCATGATGGTCGGCGGCTCGGCCCTGCTGCCCGGCCTCGACCAGATGCTGCGCGACGCGACGGGCATGCCGGTGCACATCGCCGAACGTCCCGACGTGTGCGCCGTGCAGGGCCTCGGTGCGATGCTGGAGGGCAAGATCCAGCCGCTGGTCCTGGACCCGCTGGCCGGCTGACCGCACAGACCTGGGGGCGGACGCGCGATGACCGCAGCAGCACGCGAGCCGGGGGTCCCCTCCGGCCTGTCCGTCCTCCTGGAAGCCGTGCTGAACGTCGGCTCCGAGCTCGAACTGCGCAGCACCCTGCAGCACCTGGTGGACAGTGCGGTCGCCCTGACCGGCGCCCGGCACGGCGTCCTCGGCGTCCTCGACCCGGGCCACGGCGGCCTGGTCGAAGCGGTCGGCACCGGGGACGCGGAACCCACCCTGCCGCCGGACGAGGCGCCCGGCGCGGTCGTCCACGAGCCGGGCGTCCTCGCCGTCCCCATCCACGTGCAGCAGACGGTTTTCGGCCGCCTGCGCCTGACGGGCGAGCCGTCCCGCGCGCACCCGGGCGGCTTCACCGGCGACGACCTCGACCTGCTGCGGGTCCTCGCCACACAGGCCGGCATCGCGATCGGCAACGCCCGCCTGTACGAGACCGCCAAGCAGCGCGAACGCTGGATCGAGGGCGCCGCGGCGGTGACGACGGCGCTGCTCACCGGCCGTCCCGGGGACGCCCTGACGACGGTCGCCGAACGGGCCAGACTGCTGGCCGACGCCGCGGCCGGGGTCGTCCTGCAGCCCACGGAGTCGGGCGGCATGGAGATCGTGGCGGCGTCCACGGCGGACGCCCCGGACAGCCTGATCGGCGCGACGATCCGGCCGGGCACCGCGGTCCTGGCGCAACTCCTCAGCGGGGAGCCGGTGTTCATCGACGACTCGGCGACGGACCCGCGGATGACGACCGAGGTACGGTCCCGGTTCGGCCCGAGCATGATGCTGCCGCTCCAGGCCGGCGGGAAACTGATCGGCACCCTGGCCCTGCCGCGCTCCCCCGGCTCCCGCCCGTACACCTCCGTCGACCATCTCCTGGCCACCCAGTTCGCCTCGCAGGCGGCGCTCGCCCTGGTCCTGGCCGACGCCCAGGCGGGCCGCGAGCGCCTCGCCGTCTTCGAGGACCGCGACCGCATCGCCCGCGACCTGCACGACCTGGTCGTCCAGCGGCTGTTCGCCACGGGCATGATGCTCGAATCGACGCAGCGCCGCGCCCAGGTGGGTGACGTCCGCGACACGCTCGCCCACGCCGTCGACGAGCTGGAGTCGACGATCCAGGAGGTCCGCACCACGATCTTCGCGCTCCAGCAGCCGCCGGCCGACGCACCCACCACGTTCCGCGGCAAGGTCCTGCGCGAGACGGCGGGCGCGGCCGCGGTCCTCGGCTTCGCCCCGTCGGTGCACTTCACGGGCCCGGTCGAGACGGCCCTGAGCGGCCCGGTCCAGGGCCACCTCCTGACGAACCTGCGCCGCGCCCTGGCCACGGCCTCGCGCCGCGCGGAGATCTCCCGGATCGACGTCACGGTCGACTCGGCGACGCCCCTGCCGGACGGCCGTCCGGGCGTACGCCTGACGGTGGCGGACGACGGCACACGGGACGACGGCGGCTCGGCCACGACGGTGACGTGGCAGTCACCGCACTGACGCCTCACAGCCCCTGCACGGCGCCGTAGCGGCACGGGATCTGCCCGAAGAATCCACGAATGAGTGAGCCGGTTTCCGCAGCATCTCGCTGAACGGGTGACAGGAGGGCCGCCACCGTTTGTGTGACGGCCCATCAGGTTACGTACGTCCTGGTCGCATCGTTTCTGCGCCACGATCGCGTGGTGGGGCGGGTGGGACTCGAACCCACGGCCGACGGATTATGAGTCCGCTGCTCTAACCGGCTGAGCTACCGCCCCGTTACGGCGCGTCGCGCACATTTGTGCGCGCCGTCTGCCGCAGCATAGCCGCTCATACGATCTCCTGCCTCGAATGGTTCGGCTCTGCACGACCTTGAGGACTCCATGGGCGCGCACATGGTTCCACCAGGCACGAAAAAGCCCCCCGGAGTGGACTCCGAAGGGCTTGTTCCGCAGCTCTCCCGACTGGACTCGAACCAGTAACCTGCCGGTTAACAGCCGGCTGCTCTGCCAATTGAGCTACAGGAGATCGAGCTCCCCCGACTGGACTCGAACCAGTAACCTGCCGGTTAACAGCCGGCTGCTCTGCCAATTGAGCTACAGGGGAATGCATCGTTGCTTCGAACGCACCTACCTGGGTACTTGCCAGGCGGCGGGCGCTCGCTGCGACACATACATTAGCGCAAGCAGGGGGGTGCTCCGCCAATCGGTATCCCCCTCGGTGATCACGACTCGCTACGGAAGGGTGGCCGTCATGCGCTACCGGCTCACATTCATCGCCGGTCTGGCCCTCGGTTACGTGCTGGGAACGCGCGCCGGGCGCGAGCGGTACGAGAAGCTCAAGAAGACCGCGCGTGAGATCGCCCAGAACCCGACGGTGCGCAACACCGCCGAGTCGGCCGCGCAGCAGACGCGGAGCTACGCGGGCAAGACCTTCCACGCGGTGAGCGAGAAGGTGGAGAACAAGGTGCCGGACTCGGTGGCCGACCGGGTGCGCTCGCTGCGCAAGCGCACCGACGCGGGCGAGGACGACGACTGGGGCACCAGCAACACGTAGCGAAGCGGACGCTGCGGTACGGGAGTGGCCTGCGGTGCGGCAGAATTTCTGTCATGGGGATAGTCGCCGGGCTGGACAGTTCGCCCGATTTCACACGCATTGTGGTCTGTGACTCCGACACCGGGGCCGTACTGCGGCAGGGGTACGCCCCCCATCCGCTGGACCCGGTGGAGGGCGGTGGCCGGCCCTCCGACGTCGATCCCCAGGCCTGGCTGCTGTCGCTGGGCGAGGCCGCGGGCGGCGGACTGCTCGAAGGCGTGCAGGCGATCGGGGTCTCCGCGCAGCAGAACGCGCTGGTGCCGCTGGACAACCAGGGCAACACGGTGCGTCCCGCGCTGGTCGGCGGCGACAAGCGGGCGCAGGCGGCGGCCGCCGATCTGATCGACCGGCTCGGCTCGCGGGAGGCCTGGGCCGACGCCGTCGGGTGCGTGCCCCAGGCGGCGCAGCCGGTGACCAAGCTGCGGTGGCTGGCGCGGACCGAGCCCGACAACGCCCAGCGGGTGGCCCTGCTCCTGCAGGCGCACGACTGGCTGGTGTGGCAGCTCCTCGGCCGGCCCGCGCGGCGGACGACGGACCGGGGCGGCGCCTCCGGCACCGGGTACTGGTCCGCCGCCACCGGTTCCTGGCGGCCCGATCTCGTGGAGCTGGCCCTCGGGCAGCAGGCGATGCTGCCCGAGGTCCTCGGACCGGGCGACGCGGCGGGGACGACCCCGGAGGGGCTGATCATCTCGGCCGGGACCGGGGAGACCATGGCGGCCGCCTTCGGGCTCGGGGTGCGGGCCGGCGACGCCGTGGTGTCGCTCGGCGCCTCCGGGTCCGTGATGGCCGTGCACCATGAGGCGCTGGTCGATTCGACCGGTGCCATCACCTCGCTCGCGGACGCGACGGGCATGCATCTGCCCGTCGTGCACACGTTGAACGCCGTGCGGGCGCTGCGGGGCACGGCGGAGATGCTGGGGCTCGACGGCGGCCTGGAGGAGCTGTCCGAGCTCGCCGTGAAATCGACGCCGGGTTCCCACGGACTCGTCCTCCTGCCCTATCTGGAGGGCGAGAAGACGCCGAGCCTGCCGCACACCGCCGGGACGCTGAGCGGACTCCGGCGGGAGTCCATGCGGCCCGAGCACCTGGCGCGGGCCTCCTTCGAGGGCATGCTGTGCGGCCTTGCGGACGCCATGGACGTGCTGCGCGGGCGGGGCGTCGAGATCCGGCGGGTCTTCCTCCTCGGGGCGGCCGCGGAGCTGCACGCCGTGCAGGCCGTGGCGCCGATGCTGTTCGGGACGCAGGTCGTGGTCCCGCAGCCCGCGGACTACGCGGCGCTCGGCGCGGCGCGGCAGGCCGCGTGGGCGCTGACCGGGCAGTTGCCGCAGTGGCAGGGCGCGGCCGCACAGGTCTTCGAGCCCGGTGAGGAGGCGGCCGTGGGACAGGCGGTGCGCCAGCAGTACCGGGCCGTTCGGGAGCAGATCCATCCCGGCGCTTTTTCTTAGACCCTTGGCTGGTCTTTGAGCGCTCTTGGGTTAATCGGTTGAGGTAACGCGGGTGGAGTGTCGGACGATAGGGGTCCATGCGTCGCCGTTGTGGCGGCGGCGCCGGACCGTCCCCGTTTTTCCGTCGCTCCCCCGTCCACCGCTCACACTCACCCGCCGACCACCGAGAGACCGAGCGTGCTCATACGACTCCTGCGGACCTATCTCAGTCCGTACAAGAAACCCATCGGGCTGCTGGTGCTGCTGCAGTTCCTGCAGACCTGCGCCTCGCTGTACCTGCCCACCCTGAACGCGGACATCATCGACAACGGTGTCGTGAACGGCGACACCGGCTACATCCTCGAGTACGGCGCCCTGATGCTGGGCGTCACGGTCGTCCAGGTCGTCTGCAACACCGGAGCCGTGTTCTTCGGCGCCCGGACCGCGGCGGCGCTCGGGCGCGACGTGCGCGGCGCCGTCTTCGACCGCGTGCAGTCCTTCTCGGCGCGGGAGCTCGGCCAGTTCGGGGCGCCCTCGCTGATCACCCGGACCACGAACGACGTGCAGCAGGTCCAGATGCTGGCGCTGCTCTCGTTCACCCTGATGGTGTCGGCGCCGATCATGTGCGTCGGCGGTGTGGTCATGGCCCTCGGGCTCGATGTGCCGCTGTCCGGCGTGCTGCTCGCCGTGCTGCCCGTCATGGCGATCGTGCTGTCGCTGATCATCCGCAAGATGCGGCCGCTGTTCCGGTCCATGCAGGTCAAGCTGGACACCGTGAACCGGGTGCTGCGCGAGCAGATCACCGGCAACCGCGTCATCCGCGCCTTCGTCCGGGACGACTTCGAGAAGAGCCGGTTCGGCGAGGCCAACTGGGACCTGACCAAGACGTCGCTGGCCACCGGCCGGATCATGGCACTGATGTTCCCGTTCGTCATGACGATCGTGAACGTCGCGTCGATCGCCGTCGTCTGGTTCGGCGCGCACCGGATCAACAGCGGCGGCATGCAGATCGGTGACCTGACCGCGTTCCTCGCGTATCTGATGCAGATCGTGATGAGCGTGATGATGGCCACCTTCATGTTCATGCAGGTGCCGCGCGCCGAGGTCTGCGCCGAGCGCATCCAGGAGGTGCTCGCCACCGAGTCGAGCGTCGTGCCGCCGGCTCCGGAGGCCTCCGTACGGGAGCTGCGCCGGCACGGCCACCTGGAGATCCGCGGCGCCGACTTCGGCTACCCGGGCGCCGAGGAGCCGGTGCTGCGCGGCGTCGACCTGGTCGCGCGGCCCGGTGAGACCACCGCGATCATCGGCTCGACGGGCAGCGGCAAGTCGACGCTGCTCGGACTCGTGCCGCGGCTGTACGACACCACCGCCGGGGTCGTGTACGTCGACGGTGAGGACGTCCGCGAGATCGACCCCGTGCTCATGGCGCGGACCGTCGGGCTCGTACCGCAGAAGCCGTATCTGTTCTCCGGGACCGTCGCGTCCAACCTCCGGTACGGCCGGCCGGACGCGACCGACGAGGACCTGTGGCACGCGCTCGAGGTGGCGCAGGCCAAGGACTTCGTCAGCCGGCTGGAGGGCGGGCTGGACGCGCCCGTCTCGCAGGGCGGGACGAACGTCTCCGGTGGTCAGCGCCAGCGCCTGGCCATCGCGCGCACGCTCGTGCAGCGGCCGGAGATCTACCTCTTCGACGACTCGTTCTCCGCGCTCGACTACGCCACCGACGCCGCGCTGCGCCGTGCGCTCGGCGCCGAGACGGCCGAGGCGACCGTGGTGATCGTGGCCCAGCGGGTCGCGACGATCCGGGACGCCGACCGGATCGTCGTCCTCGACGAGGGGCAGGTCGTCGGGGTGGGGCGCCACCACGAACTGATGGCGGAGAACGAGACGTACCGGGAGATCGTGCTCTCCCAGCTGACGGAAGCGGAGGCCGCCTGATGAGCGGGCCGATGGCGGCGCGGATGGCGGCCGGTGGGCCCGGTTCGCGCTCGATGGACTTCAAGGGCTCGGGCAAGCGGCTGCTCAAGCGGATGGCGGCGCACCGCGCGGCGGTCGTCGCGGTGCTGGTCGCGGTCGTGATCAGTGTCGGTCTGTCGGTGGTCGGGCCGAAGATCCTCGGCCATGCCACCGACCTGCTGTTCGGCGGGATCATCGGCGGGCAGATGCCGGCCGGGCAGACCAAGGAGCAGGTCATCGAGGGCCTGCGGGCCAAGGGCGACACCGGTATGGCCGACATGCTCGGCGGGGTCGACTTCACTCCGGGCCAGGGCGTCGACTTCGACGCGATCGGGCGGGTGCTGCTGCTCGCGCTCGCGGTGTTCGCGGTGGCGGGCCTCGCGATGATGATCGGCACCCGGCTGGCCAACCGGGTCATCAACCTGGCGGTGTCCCAGCTGCGCAAGGAGATGCAGGCGAAGCTGTCGCGGCTGCCGCTGTCGTACTACGACAAGCAGAAGCGCGGCGAGGTGCTGAGCCGGGCGACGAACGACATCGACAACATCGGGCAGACGCTGCAGCAGACGATGGGCCAGATGCTCAACTCGCTGCTGACCATCATCGGCGTCCTCGTGATGATGTTCTGGATCTCCTGGCTGCTGGCGCTGGTCGCGCTGGTGACGGTGCCGCTGTCGGTGCTCGTCGCGGCGAAGGTCGGCAAGCGGTCGCAGCCGCAGTTCGTGCAGCAGTGGCGGACGACCGGCGTGCTGAACGCGCACATCGAGGAGATGTACACCGGCCACAACCTGGTGAAGGTGTTCGGGCGGCAGAAGGAGTCGGCCGAGCAGTTCGCCGAGCAGAACGAGGCGCTGTACGAGGCGTCGTTCAAGGCCCAGTTCAACAGCGGCATCATGCAGCCGCTGATGTTCTTCATCTCGAACCTGAACTATGTGCTGGTCGCCGTGGTCGGCGGGCTGCGGGTGGCGTCCGGGTCGCTGTCCATCGGTGACGTGCAGGCGTTCATCCAGTACTCGCGGCAGTTCTCGATGCCGTTGACGCAGGTCGCGTCGATGGCGAACCTCGTCCAGTCGGGTGTCGCCTCCGCCGAGCGGATCTTCGAGCTCCTCGACGCGGAGGAGCAGTCGGCCGAGCCGGTTCCCGGTGAGAAGCCGGCCGATCTGCGCGGGCACGTCGAGTTCGAGCACGTCGCCTTCCGCTACGAGAAGGACAAGCCGCTCATCGAGGACCTGTCGCTCACCGCGGAGCCGGGGCACACGGTCGCGATCGTCGGGCCGACGGGCGCGGGCAAGACCACCCTGGTCAATCTGCTGCTGCGGTTCTACGACGTCACCGGCGGGCGGATCACGCTCGACGGGGTCGACATCGCGAAGATGTCGCGCGACGAGCTGCGGGCCGGCATCGGCATGGTGCTCCAGGACACGTGGCTGTTCGGCGGGTCCATCGCGGAGAACATCGCGTACGGCGCCGCGAAGGACGTCACCCGGGAGCAGATCGAGGAGGCGGCGAAGGCCGCGCACGCGGACCGGTTCATCCGGACGCTGCCCGACGGGTACGACACCGTCATCGACGACGAGGGCACGGGGGTCAGCGCCGGTGAGAAGCAGCTCATCACCATCGCGCGGGCCTTCTTGTCGGACCCGGTGATCCTGGTGCTGGACGAGGCGACCTCCTCCGTCGACACGCGGACCGAGGTGCTGATCCAGAAGGCCATGGCGCGGCTCGCCGCGGGACGCACGTCGTTCGTCATCGCGCACCGTCTGTCGACGATCCGCGATGCCGACACGATTCTGGTCATGGAGAACGGGGCGATCGTGGAGCAGGGCTCGCACGATGCGCTGGTCGCCTCCGGCGGGGCGTATCAGCGGCTGTACGAGGCTCAGTTCGCGCAGGCCGTGGCCGAGGTCGACTGATCGCCGTAGGGGCATGGCGATCTGTCGAGTGACACGTTCGTCGTGGCTGGTCGCGCAGTTCCCCGCGCCCCGGTAGGCGCCCCTTCGGGGCGGCCTACCGGGGCGTCTGCACCACGCAGAATCTGTTGCCGTCGGGATCGGCCAGCACCACGAAGTCCGCGTCCGGCGGGTACTTCCAGCCCATGACCTCTTCCGCGCCGAGGTCCAGCAGGCGGGTCACCTCCGCCTGCTGGTCGGTCGCGTAGAGGTCCAGATGGGTGCGCGGGGCGTCCTGGGGCGGGGTGCCGCTCTCCATCAGGGAGAGGTGCGCGCCCGCGGCTCCGTCCGGCGGGACCAGGACCACCCAGTCGTCGTCCAGGGGGCCCGGATCCCGCGGCACGTAGCCGAGGGCGCCTGTCCAGAAGGCGTACGCGCGGCGTACGTCGCTCACCCCGAGCACGGTCGAACCGATCGTCAGCATCAGTCCAAGTAACCACGCAGCTGGTCGGCGAACGCGTGGTCGCGCAGCTTGTTCAGGGTCTTCGACTCGATCTGACGAATCCGCTCGCGGGTGACGCCGAAGATACGGCCGATCTCCTCCAGGGTGCGGGGGCGGCCGTCGGCGAGGCCGTAGCGGAGCTGGACCACCTTGCGTTCGCGCTCGCCGAGGGTGGAGAGGACCGCCTCCAGGTGTTCCCTGAGCAGCAGGAACGCCGCCGATTCGACCGGGCTCGTCGCGTCGCCGTCCTCGATGAGGTCGCCGAGCGCCACGTCGTCCTCCTCACCGACGGGGGCGTGCAGCGAGACCGGCTCCTGCGCGAGGCGCAGCACCTCGCTGACCCGTTCGTGCGGGAGGTCCAGGTGGGCCGCGACCTCTTCGGGCGTCGGTTCGTAGCCGCGCTCCTGGAGCATGCGGCGCTGCACCCGGACGACCCGGTTGATCAGTTCGACCACGTGGACGGGGACGCGGATGGTGCGGGCCTGGTCGGCCAGCGCGCGGCTCATGGCCTGGCGGATCCACCAGGTCGCGTACGTCGAGAACTTGTAGCCGCGGGCGTAGTCGAACTTCTCGACGGCCCTGATCAGGCCCAGGTTTCCTTCCTGGACCAGGTCGAGCATGGTCAGGCCGCGGCCCACGTAGCGCTTGGCCACCGACACGACCAGGCGCAGGTTCGCCTCGATCAGGCGGCGCTTGGCCATCCGGCCCATGACCACCAACTTGTCGAGGTCCAGGGCCATTTGGGAGTCGAGGTCGGGGGCGTGGGTGAGTTTCTCCTCGGCGAACAGGCCCGCCTCGACGCGCCGGGCGAGCTCCACTTCCTCGGCCGCGGTGAGCAGCGGGATGCGGCCGATCTCGCGCAGGTACTGGCGGAACAGGTCGGAGGAGGGGCCGGCGGTGTCCGTGCGGGTGCCGCGCACGGGCTCCGGCGGCTCGACCGTCTCGGCGGGCTCGGGCTCCGCCGATTCGGGTTCGGCGGTGTCCACCGCGGGGCGGGGCTCCGCGCGGGATTGCGGCGGCACCGTGGTGAGGGCCTCGCCGTCAGCGCCGCCTTCGGGATCGGCGAGGGCCTGCGCTGCGCTGTCGCTCTGACTGAGGGTCTGGGTCTGCACGGGGGCGACCTCCAAGGTGATCGCTGCTGAGGCGTGCGGCAAGGGGGGCGGTAGCGGCGGCCGCGCCGCTGCCCGTCCCGTACGCGATGAGCGGAATCGCGGGGGTGTCGGACCCGGTGTCCGGGCTCCGGCCGCGCTCCGAGGACTCAGGCACCGCAACCCAGTGTGGAGTACGACACAGTGCCGCCACGAGGGGCGTGCGATGACTTTTTGAGTCCGGTGCGTGACCGCACGGTTACCGTGCTGTACGGGTGCCCGCTCTTCCCGGCCCCGAACAGGCCGAAACGGCGCACGAAGGTGCGGGCCCGCGCCTACAGCGCTTCCGCGCCCCGCTCGCGCAGTGCCTGGCCGTACTGCTGGAGCACCCACAACTCGTTCTGCACGGCCACCAGTTGGGCCGGGTCGCCGCCCGAGCCGAGGCGGGTGAAGGTGCCCTGGACGTCCCGGATGCGGCGCTCGACGGCTCGCCTGCGCACGGTGACGAGCTGCTCGCCCGCGTACGCCTCGTCGACCGACTTGCGGTGGATCGCCTCGACGGCCAGCTCGGTCACCATCGCCCGCACCGCGTTGTCCGGCGCCGCCTCGCGGACCCGGACGAGGTATTCCTGTGGGTCGTGCACGCCCTGCTCGACGCCGCCCGCCTCCAGGACGGCCTGGCGCACGGCGGCGTAGGGCGCGGCCGTGAACTCGTCGACGCCGTACGCGTCGAAGGCCGGGGCGACCAGGTGCGGGTGCTGCAGGGCGAGCTTGAGCAGTTCGCGCTCGGTGGCGTACACCGGGTTGCGCAGGGTGAGCGCGGGGCCGCCGAACGCCGGGGCGGGCGCGGCAGGCTGGGGGGCCTGCGGGCCGCGCCCGGCGGGGGCCGGGCCCTTGCCGCCGCGGTCCCGGGCCCAGCGGGCCAGCTGTGCGACGCGCTTGACGACGAACTGCGTGTCGAGGATGCCGAGCATGCCCGCGAGCTGCACGGCGACCTCGTGCTGGGCTCCGCTGTTCTTGATGCGGGCGACGATCGGCGCGGCCTCGTCGAGCGCGGCGGCGCGGCCGGCCGGGGTCTCCAGGTCGTAGCGGCTCACGATCTGGCGGAGCGCGAACTCGAAGAGCGGCGTGCGGGGTTCGACGAGGTCGGCGACGGCGTCGTCGCCCTTGGCGAGACGCAGGTCGCACGGGTCCATGTTGTCCGGGGCGATGGCGATGTACGTCTCGGCGGCGAACTTCTGGTCGTCCTCGAAGGCGCGCAGGGCGGCCTTCTGTCCGGCGGCGTCGCCGTCGAAGGTGAAGATGACGCGGGCGCTGCCGTTGTCCATCAGCAGGCGCCGGAGGATCTTGATGTGGTCGCCGCCGAAGGCCGTGCCGCAGGTCGCGATGGCGGTGGTGACGCCCGCGAGGTGGCAGGCCATGACGTCGGTGTACCCCTCGACGACGACGGCGCGGCTGGACTTGGCGATGTCCTTCTTGGCGAGGTCGATGCCGTACAGGACCTGCGACTTCTTGTAGATCGGGGTCTCGGGCGTGTTCAGGTACTTCGGGCCGTTGTCGTCCTCGCGCAGGCGGCGGGCGCCGAAGCCGACGACCTCGCCGCCGATGTCGCGGATCGGCCACATCAGACGGCCGCGGAACCGGTCGATGGGGCCGCGGCGGCCTTCCTGGGAGAGCCCGGAGAGGGTCAGCTCCTTGTCGGTGAAGCCCTTGCCGCGCAGGAAGCGGGTCAGGTGGTCCCAGCCCGCCGGGCTGTAGCCGACGCCGAAGTGGGCGGCCGCGGCCTGGTCGAAGCCGCGCTCGGCGAGGAACGCGCGGCCGATCTCGGCTTCCGGGGACTCCAGCTGGTCGACGTAGAACTGCGCGGCGGCCTTGTGCGCCTCGACGAGGCGGATGCGCTCGCCGCGCTGGTGCGAGGGGTTGTACCCGCCCTCTTCGTAGCGCAGCGTGATGCCGGCCTGGCCGGCCAGGCGCTCGACCGCCTCGGAGAAGGTGAGGTGGTCGACCTTCATCACGAACGTGATGGTGTCGCCGCCTTCCTGGCAGCCGAAGCAGTGGAAGAACCCCTTGCTCGGACTGACCTGGAAGGACGGGGACTTCTCGTCGTGGAACGGGCACAGGCCCTTCAGGTTCCCGCCGCCCGCGTTGCGCAACTGCAGGTACTCGGACACCACGGCGTCGATCGGGACCGCGTCCCGAACCGCCTTCACGTCCTCGTCATTGATCCTGCCTGCCACGCGGCAATTCTACGGTCCCCGTCGGACACTCCCCTCACTCCTCCAGAAGATCGGCGAGCGGAACGGTCGGGTCGGACAGCCGCTCGGTGCCGGGCCGGGCGCCGGAGCGGATCAGCTCCTGGATGTGCTCCGTGACGTCCCACACATTCACGTTCATCCCCGCGAGCACCTGGCCGTCCTTCAGCCAGAAGGCGATGAACTCGCGCTTGCCCGCGTCGCCCCGCAGGACCACCTGGTCGTACGAGCCCGGGGGCGCCCAGCCCGAGTACTCCAGGCCGAGGTCGTACTGGTCGGAGAAGAAGTAGGGCACGCGGTCGTACGTGACGTCCTTGCCGAGCATGGCGCGAGCCGCGGCCGGGCCGCCGTTCAGCGCGTTGGCCCAGTGCTCGACGCGCAGGCTGCCGAGGGTCGGCGAGAAGAGCGGGTGCTGGAGGGCGGCGACGTCGCCGGCGGCGTGGATGTCGGGGTCCGAGGTGCGCAGGTGCGCGTCGACGGCGATGCCGCCGCCGTGCTCGCGGGGGGCCAGGTCCAGGCCCGCGGCCTCGGCGAGCGCGGTGCGCGGGGCGGCGCCGATCGCGGCGAGCACGTCGTGCGCGGGGTGCTCCTCGCCGTCGTCGGTCTGGGCGGCGAGGACCATGCCGTCCTGGCCGGTGATCTCGGTGAGCCGGGCGCCGAAGTGGAAGCGGACGCCGTGGTCGCTGTGCAGTTCGGTGAAGATCTGGCCGACCTCGGGGCCGAGGACGGCGTGCAGCGGCGTCTGTTCCGGCTCCACGACGGTGACCTCGGCGCCGTACTCGCGGGCGGCGGCGGCGACCTCCAGGCCGATCCAGCCGGCGCCGGCGATCACGAGGTGGCCGTTGTCGCGGCCGAGCGAGGCGAGCACGTGCTTCAGGCGCTCGGCGTGGGCCAGGCGGCGCAGGTGGTGGACGCCGGCGAGGCCGGTGCCGGGGATGTCGAGCCGGCGCGGTTCGGCGCCGGTGGCGAGCAGGAGCTTGTCGTAGCTGATGGCGGTGGAGTCGCCGAGCCGCACCGTCTTCGCGGCGCGGTCGATCGCGGTGACCGTCTGGCCCAGGTGCAGCTCGATGTCGTTGCTCGCGTACCAGGCCGGTTCATGGACGAAGACGCTGTCCCGTTCCTCCTTGCCCTGGAGGTATCCCTTCGACAGGGGCGGGCGTTCGTACGGGTGGTCCCGTTCGTCCCCGATGAGGATCACTCGCCCGGTGAAACCCTCCGAGCGAAGTGTCTCGGCGGCCTTCGCGCCGGCGAGTCCTCCCCCGACGATGACGAACGTCTGGTCCGCGTCGACCACTTGATGCCTCCTCGTTGCGCTGCCGTCATATGCGAGCGTCCCGCACGCAGCGTGATGCGGGAAGGGGGCGTGGCCCGAACAGGGCACCTTTTCCCTGGTTTTCCCTCAGTTTTCGTCACGCCCAGTGGTCGGGGGTGCGCTCGGCGGGGTGCTCAGGGCCGGTCGCCGGTGAGGCGGGAGTGCAGGGAGCGGGCCGAGGCGTCGGTCAGGGAGGCGATCTGGTCGACGATGACGCGCTTCCTCGCACGGTCGTCGGGCGCGTCGTCGAACAGGGCGCGGAACTGGGGGTCCAGGCCGTCCGGGGCGCGGGCCGTCAGCGCCTCGGCCAGCTCCGCGACGACGATGCGCTGGTCGGCGCGGAGCCGCTCCTGCTGCGGGCGCTGCATCACGTACCGGTCGGCGACCGCCTTGAGGACGGCGCACTCGTGGCGGGCGGTGCGGGGGACGACGAGCTCCGCCGCGTAGCGCGTGAGGCGGCCCGTGCCGTACCGCGCGCGGGTCTCGCTCTCCGCGGCCAGGCAGAAGCGGCCGATGAGCTGGCTGGTGGCGTCCTTGAGGCGGGCCTGGGCGACCGCCGTGCCGTCGTAGCCGTGCGGCCACCACTCCTGGTCGAGGAGCCGGTCGAGAGCCGCGGCGAGCTCGGCCGGGTCGGTGTCCGCGGGCACGTACCGTCCGATGGCGACGGCGAAGATGTCGGCGCGCTCGGGCTCGGCGTGCAGCACGTTCGGATCCAGGTGGCCCGCGTGCAGGCCGTCCTCGATGTCGTGCACGGAGTACGCGACGTCGTCCGACCAGTCCATGACCTGGGCCTCGAAGCAGGTGCGGCGTCCCGGCGCCTCTTTCCTGACCCAGTCGAAGACGGGCCGGTCGTCCTCGTACACCCCGAACTTGGGCGAGACGGGATCGCTCGGGTGCTCCCCGCGCGGCCACGGGTACTTGGTCGCGGCGTCGAGCGCGGCCCGGGTCAGATTCAGGCCCACGCTGACCAGTTCACCGCTGTCCTGCGAGCGGATGAACCGCTTGGGCTCGATGCGGGCGAGGAGGCGCAGCGACTGCGCGTTGCCCTCGAAGCCGCCGCAGTCCTGCGCCACTTCGTTCAACGCCTGCTCGCCGTTGTGCCCGAAGGGCGGGTGGCCCATGTCGTGCGAGAGGCAGGCCGTCTCGACGAGGTCGGGGTCGCAGCCGAGGGCCGCGCCGAGCTCGCGCCCCACCTGGGCGCATTCCAGCGAGTGCGTCAGCCGGGTGCGGGGGCTGGCGTCCCAGTGCCTGCTGCGCGTGCCCGGCGTGACGACCTGGGTCTTGCCGGCGAGCCTGCGCAGCGCCGACGAGTGCAGGACGCGGGCCCGGTCGCGCTGGAACGCGGTGCGGCCCGGGCGCTTGTCGGGCTCGGGGGCCCAGCGCTCGACGTCCGCTTCGTCGTACGTACCGGAACCTTCGTCCGTGGTGTTCATGCACTGACAGTAAGGCCAGGCACCGACAAAAGGGGCGGGCCGGTCAGGTCAGGCGGACGCCAGGTGCCGGACGGTCCCCGCGGGGGCGGCGAGGGCGCCGTCGTAGCGGTGCAGGACCAGGCGGGCGAGGTCCGGGTGGGCGCCGAGCGGAGCCGCGACGACACCGCGGGCCTCGGCGAACGCCGCCGCCGTCTCGGTGGCGAACCGGCCGGGCGCGGTGAAGTACGAGGCGAGCCCGACCCGGTGCCGGCCGCGGGCGGCGAGGGCGCGGACCGCGGTGGCCACGTCGGGCGCGGAGCCGGAGGCGTAGGCGGGCACGACGGGGACGCCGAGGCGCCGGGCGAGGAGGCCGGCGGTGCGCCGGGTGTCGACGGCGGCCCGCGGATCACGGGACCCGGCGGCGGCGAGGACGACCCCGGTGCGCCGGCGGCCGCGCTCGGAGAGGTGCGCGGGCCAGCCCGCCTCCCGCAGCCGCTCGTGCAGGACGTCCACGAGCAGGGGGTGCGGGCCGAGCGGCTCGGCGACGCGGGTGAGCAGGTGGGCGGCGGCCTCGGCGGCCCGGGGCAGGTCCCGCTTGACGTGGTGCCCGCGGGACAGCAGCAGCGGTACGAGGACGGCCCGGCCGCCGTCCGGCAGACCGGCCAGGACGTCCGTGAGCAGTGGCTCGTTCAGCTCGATGTGGGCGAGGCGGACGGTGAGGCCGGGGCGCTGCTCCCGTATCCGGCCGGCGAGTTCGCCGACGGTGGCCAGGGCGCGCGGGTCGCGGCTGCCGTGGGCCACGAGGACCAGCGCCGGGTCGGGGCGGTGGGTCCGCAGGGACCTCTGGTCGAGCTGGCTGCCGAGCTGATTGCTGATCATGGTGAGGAGTCCCGCCGTGCTGGCCGTGTGGTCGAGGTGTGCCGACGCGTCCGTCATGGGGCGATCCTGCCGGGCGGGGGTTGCCGGTCTGTTGCGCGACGGTGACGGGTCGTTGCCGGTCCTTCACCGCGCGCCTCCGGCCGAGGTGAGCGGCGAACCATCCGGCCGCGCCCGACGTCTCCTTCTTCCGAAAGCCCGCACGTCCATCGTCCACCGGGGGTCCCGCATGCGCCTGTCCCGTCCACGGCTGCCCCGCACCCGGCAGGGGCGGCGACGGGCGCTCCAGGCGCTCATGGCGGCCTGTGTGCTGGCGCTGCTGCCCGCGACGTGGCTGTTCACCTCGACCGGCGACCGGCTGCGCTCGATCGCCGAGGTGCCCCGCACGGACGTGGCGGTGGTGTTCGGGGCGGGCCTGTGGCAGGGCGAGCCGTCCCCGTACCTGGCGCACCGCCTGGACGCGGCGGCCGAGCTGTACCGGGCGGGCCGGGTCCGCGCGGTCCTCGTCACCGGCGACAACAGCCGCAGGGACTACGACGAGCCGGACGCGATGCGGACGTATCTGACCCGGCACGGGGTGCCGGACCGGGTCGTGGTGAGCGACTACGCGGGGTTCGACACCTGGGACTCGTGCGTGCGCGCCAAGAAGATCTTCGGGGTGGACCGGGCGGTGCTGCTCAGCCAGGGGTTCCACATCCGGCGTGCGGTGGCGCTGTGCGAGGCGGCGGGGGTGTCGTCGTACGGCGTCGGGGTGGACGAGCGGCACGACGTGACCTGGTACGCGGGCGGGGCACGGGAGGTGCTCGCGGCGGGCAAGGCGGCGCTCGACGCGCTGGTCCGCCCCGACCCGCACTTCCTGGGCGCGCGGGAGGACGGCGTGCGGCGGGCGCTGAAGGAGGCGCCCTGACCTCACACCGGCCGGCCGGGGCCTGCGAGATGTGCGTACCGCGCGCGTAACCCGACCCTTCTCCACCACGTAACAAGCGCCGCGCACGCTGGCGACCATGCACACGCGAGCGACGTCACCGGCCCCCGTCTCCACGCACTGTCCGTACTGCGCGCTGCAGTGCGGCATGACGCTCACGCCGGACGCGTCGGGCGCGGGCGTGACGGTCGCGGGCCGGGCGGACTTCCCCGTGAACCAGGGGGCGCTGTGCGGGAAGGGGCAGAGCGCGGCGGCCGTGCTCTCCTCCCGGGTCCGGCTGACGACCCCGCTGATCCGCTCGGCCGGCGGCGAGCTGGAGCCGGCCACGTGGGACGAGGCGCTGGACGCGATCGCCAACGGCCTGCGTCGTACACGTACGGCACAGGGCGCGGACGCGTGCGCGGTGTTCGGCGGCGGCGGACTCACCAACGAGAAGGCGTACGCGCTCGGCAAGTTCGCCCGCACGGTCCTCGGCACGTCGCAGATCGACTACAACGGCCGGTTCTGCATGTCGTCGGCGGCCGCCGCGGGCCAGCGTGCCTTCGGCCTGGACCGGGGCCTGCCCTTTCCCATGGAGGACATCCCGCGCACCGGCTGCGTCGTCCTCGTCGGCTCGAACCTGGCCGAGACGATGCCCCCGGCGCTGCGCTATCTGACGGAACTGAAGGCCAACGGCGGCAAGTTGATCGTCATCGATCCCCGCCGCACCCGCACCGCCGACCAGGCCGACCTGCATCTGGCGCCGCGCCCCGGCACGGATCTCGCGCTCGCGCTCGGCATGCTGCACCTGGTGGTGGCCGAGGGCCGGGTCGACGAGGAGTACGTGCGCGAGCGCACCCGGGGCTGGGAGGCGGCGCGGGCCGGGGCGATGGCGCACTGGCCGGAGTACGTGGAGCGGGTCACGGGCGTACCGGTCCCCCAACTCCGTGCAGCGGTCAGGCTGTTCACGGACACCGAGCACGCCATGGTGCTGACGGCCCGCGGCCCCGAGCAGCAGTCCAAGGGGACGGACACGGTCGGCGCCTGGATCAACCTGGCCCTGGCCACGGGACGGCCGGGGCGCCCGCTGTCCGGCTACGGCTGCCTGACCGGCCAGGGCAACGGGCAGGGCGGCCGCGAACACGGCCAGAAGGCGGACCAGTTGCCCGGCTACCGCAAGCTGACGGACCCGGCGGCTCGCGCGCACGTGGCCGGGGTCTGGGGTGTGGACCCCGATTCGCTTCCGGGGCCGGGCCGTTCGGCGTACGAGTTGCTGGACGCTCTGGGCGGTGACATCCGCGCGCTCCTCCTCATGGGCTCGAACCCGGTGGTGTCGGCTCCCCGGGCCGCACACGTCGAGGAACGCATCCGGTCCCTCGACTTCTTGGCGGTGGCCGACGTGGTGCTCTCCGAGACGGCCGAACTCGCCGACGTGGTGCTCCCGGTGACGCAGTGGGCCGAGGAGACGGGAACGACGACGAACCTGGAGGGCCGGGTCCTGCTGCGCCGCCGCGCGCTCGCTCCGCCCGACGGGATCCGCTCCGACCTGGAGGTCCTGCGCGACCTGACCACCCGCCTGGCACCGGACCTGGAGAAGGGCTTCCCCGCGGACCCGGAGGAGGTGTTCGACGAACTGCGCCGCGCCTCCTCGGGCGGCCCCGCGGACTATGCGGGGATCTCCTACGAGCGGCTGGCCGAGGGCCGGGGCGTCTTCTGGCCGTGCCCGGAGCCCACGGACCCGGGCACGCCCCGTCTCTTCCTGGACCGTTTCGCGACGGAGGACGGCCGGGCCCGCTTCGTCCCCGTGACGCACCGGCCGGCGGCCGAGGAGCCCGACGCTCAGTACCCGCTCCACCTGACGACGGGCCGGGTCGTGGCGCAGTACCAGTCGGGGGCGCAGACCCGCCGTGTCGCGGAGCTGAACAAGGCGGCCCCGGGTCCGTTCGTGGAGCTCCACCCGCGGCTGGCCGCGCGGCTCGGCATAGCGGAGGGCGATACCGTGACGGTCACCTCCCGGCGCGGCCGGGCCCTGGCCCCGGCCCGCCTCACCGCCACGATCCGCCCGGACACGGTCTTCATGCCCTTCCACTGGCCCGGCCCCGGTCGCGCCAACACCCTGACCAATCCGGCGCTGGACCCGACGTCTCGTATGCCGGAGTTCAAGGTGTGCGCCGTGCGGGTGGCCCGGGCCGGTTGAGCGGGGTCTTCCGGGGGCCTGTCGATCTGTCGCCCCGCGCTGCACCCCAGCCCCGGGGGCTCCGCCCCGGCCCCCGCTCCTCAATCGCCGGAGGGGCTTGATCTGCCAGGCGGCCACCTTCCCTTCAGTGCGAGCCCACCTCGGCCCGCACCCAGGACACGTACCCGCAAGCCCCTCGCACCACCGGCACGGCAATGATCTCCGGCGTCTCGTAGTCGTGATGCTCCGTCAACCACGCCTCCAGCTCGGCGTACCGCGCCTCCGTGGTCTTCAGCAGCACCTGCCACTCATGAGCCGTCTCCACGGCCCCTTCCCACCGGTACACCGACGTCACCGGCCCGGAGATCTGCGCACACGCGGCAACCCGCGCCTCGATCGCCCCCCGGGCCAGCGTGTCCGCCTTGTCGGGGGCGTCCGTCGTGGTCAGGACGGTGAGGAGACCCGGCGTGTTCTGTGTCTGGTTCTGCACTCCCCCATTGTCACCTTCACAGCTCCGGCACCGGCGCACCCTGGACGAGTCTTGTCATGACCGCCTAAAACTGAGGCGTCATCAGCGAGCCGCCCGTCCACCCCTCCCCACGTAGGAGACCGATGAGACCCACCAGGACCACATCGCGCCTCACCACGGCCGGCATAGCCGCGGCCGGCATAGCCGCGGCCGCGGCCACCCTCCTGGCCGCGGCCCTCGCCCCCACCGCGGGCGCCACCGGCACCCCCACCCCCACCCGCGCGGAGACCCTGAGCGCCGCGGCCACCGCGCTCACGGCCCACGCCGCCGCCCTGGACCTGACCCCCGCTCAGGACACCTCCGCCCGCGACGTGATCGTCGACAAGGACGGCACGCGGCACGTCCGCTACGACCGGACGTTCCGCCGACTGCCCGTGCTCGGCGGCGACTTCGTGATCCACCTGACTCCGTCCGGCGCGTACAGGAGTGCCGACCGGGCCGTCCCCGGTAACCTGTCCGTGCCCTCGACGACCCCCGAGGTCACCGCTCCGCAGGCCGCCGACCTGGCCGCGACGGCCCTGCGCTCGGCGAACGCCGGCGAGACGCTCCGCAAGCTGGTCTCCAAGCCGCTGCTGGTCGTCGACGCCCTGCACGGAGCGCCCAAGCTGGCCTGGCGCACCACCACCGCGGCCAAGGACTCGCTCGGCAACCCGGTCGCCCGCGTCGTCCTCAGCGACGCGCTCACCGGCCGGCAGATCGACGCCTGGGACAGCATCGAGACGGCCACCGGCGACGGCAAGTCGCTCTACTCCGGCACGGTTCCGCTGGAGACGACGCAGTCCGGATCGACGTACCAGCTGAAGGACGCGACGCGCGGCGGCACGTACACCGGCGACGCGCAGAACAAGACCGACCTGTGCATCCTCGGCATCTGCCTGAGCCGCGCCCCCGCGACGCTGTTCACGGACGCCGACAACCACTGGGGCACGGGCGCGAACGCCGACCGCGCCACCGCGGCCGTCGACGCGCAGTACGGCACGGACCGGACGTGGGACTACTACAAGCAGGTCCACAACCGGAACGGCATCGCGGGCGACGGCAAGGGCTCGTACAACCGCGTGCACTACGGGAACAAGTACAACAACGCGTTCTGGGACGACAGTTGCTTCTGCATGACGTACGGGGACGGCGACGGGACGACGTTCGGCCCGCTGGTCGCGCTCGACGTGGCGGGGCACGAGATGTCGCACGGCGTGACGTCCAAGACGGCCGCCCTGACCTACTCCGGTGAGTCCGGCGGCCTCAACGAGGCGACGTCCGACATCTTCGGCACGCTCGTCGAGTTCCACGCGGACAACGCGTCCGACCCCGGTGACTGGCTGATCGGCGAGGAGATCGTCAAGTCCGGCTTCGGGAAGGCGGCGCTGCGCTTCATGGACCGGCCGAGCAAGGACGGGAACTCGGCCGACTGCTGGAGTTCGAGCGTCGGCAACCTCGACGTGCACTACTCCTCCGGCGTGGCGAACCACTTCGCGTACCTGCTGGCGGAGGGGAGCGGCCCGAAGGTGATCGGCGGGGTCCAGCACAACGGCACGACCTGCAACGGTTCCACGCTCACCGGTATCGGCAAGGACAAGCTCGGCAAGATCTGGTACCGGGCGCTGACGGTCTACATGACGTCGTCGACGAAGTACGCGGGCGCGCGCACGGCGACGCTCAGCGCGGCCAAGGACCTGTACGGGGCGGGCAGCGCGGAGTACGCGGCGGTGGCCGCGACGTGGTCGGCGGTGTCCGTGAACTAGCACGACCGAGGTCCCGGAACCCGCGGGTCCGGCGGCCGGGACCTAATGCCCGAAAAGGCAGGATAAGGTCCTGGCCGCGCCTTCTGTTACAAAACATCGGCCATGTCGCAACAGTCGGTTTCTACCGTCGATGACATGAGCCCTCTCCACCGCCTCCTGCCGGGC
This sequence comes from Streptomyces sp. YJ-C3, assembly GCF_053891275.1. Classification (NCBI taxonomy): domain Bacteria; kingdom Bacillati; phylum Actinomycetota; class Actinomycetes; order Kitasatosporales; family Streptomycetaceae; genus Streptomyces; species Streptomyces sp. YJ-C3. The sequence goes on from NZ_CM132685.1 coordinate 7,402,314, forward strand.
GCCGTCGCGGTCATGACCGCGCTGGGCATCGCCGTGCTCGCCGGCTGCGGCCGCACCGACGGCCTCGCCGCCGGGGAGGCCGCGCCCTCCGTCTCCGTACAGCCGCAGCCGCAGGACGTGTGGCCCGCCTGGTCCAGTACGTCGACGAAGGCGCCCGGCGCCGAGGCGTCCACCCACCAGCCGCCGCCCAAGCCGCTGACCGGGCTGCCCCGGCTCGGCAAGGAGGGCATCCGCGGCCTCGATGTGCACGCGGTGCTGCGGGCCGACCCGCGGATGCAGCCGATCGCCGGGCGCGGGGACATCGACGAGCCGGGGAAGGCGGGGGTCCGGCCTCCCATGTACCGGGATCTGACCGGGGACGGCCGACCGGAACTGCTGGTCGCGGTCGACACCGAGACCCGGCGCACGGTGCTGACCGTGTACCGGGAGGGCGACGACGGCCGGGTGTACCCCGTGCTGTTCACGACGGGCAAGCGCGTCGCCGTGGAGACCCTCGGCCAGGACCTGCTGCTGCGCAGCTCGTGCGCGGACGGCGGGGAGCAGGCCGTGCGCTTCCACTGGGACGGGGTGCGCATGTCGACGCTGCGCGACGTGAAGAAGTACAAGAAGTCCGAGCCGACGCTCTCGGAGACGACCGAGCCGGAGTCGCTGGAGGAACCGCGCACGCCGGTCGCGTCCGGTACGGTCCCCGCCCCGGTCCGGACCGCCGCCTCGCCGTACGGGAACGTCGTATGAGCCGCCCGCGGCTGTCGTGGGCCCGGGTCCGGGCGGGGCGGCTCGGGCTGCGCTGGCGGATCGCGGTGCTCGTCGCGTTCGGCTGCACGCTGGTCGCCGTCGCCATCGGGCTGCTCGTGCACCACGCCCGCCTGGAACAGGTCTCGGCGAACGCCCGCTCCAGCGCCACCGCGCAGCTCGCCCGGGTGCGGGACCGGTACCAGCTGACCGGGCAGGTCCACAGTGACGGCCGGCCCGACGGCACGCACGGCGCGTTCGACGCGCCCCGTCTTCCCGCCCCGCTGCGGAAGGCGGCGCGGGACGGGCGCCGGACCACGTATCTCGACCTGTCCTCGGCGCACCCCGCGGTGTGGGCGGCGCTGCCGGTCGGCGACCGGGTGCTGTCCGTGCGCGAGCCGCTGGACGAGCAGGCCACCGAGATGGCCGACTTCGACCAGCAGCTCGTGGTGTTCGGTGTCGTCGTGGTGGCGCTCGCCGCGCTGAGCGGTGCCGCGCTGTCCTCCCGGCTCAGCCGGGAGCTGCGGGAGGCGGCCGCGACGGCGCGGCGCATCAGCCAGGGCGAGCTGGACGCGCGGATCGGGCATCCGCGGCCCGCGCACAGCCGGGACGAGGTGGCCGAACTGGCCAATGCCGTGGACACGATGGCGGCGTCGCTGCAGAAGCGCATCGAGGCCGAGCAGCGGTTCACCGCGGACGTGGCGCACGAGCTGCGCACCCCGCTGACGGGGCTGCACACGGCCGCGGAGCTGCTGCCGCCGGGGCGGCCCGCGGAGCTGGTGCGGGACCGGGTGGGCGCGCTGCGCACGCTGACCGAGGACCTGCTGGAGGTGGCCCGGCTCGACGCGCACGCGGAGGAGCCGGACCTGGCCGCGCATCCGCTGGGGCCGCTGGTGGAGCGAGCGGTGGACCGGGTCGGGCCGGTCTGTTCGTTCCGCTGCGACGCGAGCGCGCGGGAGGCGTTCGTGCGGACGGACGCGCGGCGTCTGGAGCGGATCCTGGCCAATCTCGTGACGAACGCGCGGCGGCACGGCTCGGAGCCGATCGAGGTGCTGGTGAGCGGGACGACGGTGTCCGTACGCGACCACGGCCCCGGGTTCCCCGACGAGCTGCTGCGGGACGGGCCGCGGCGGTTCCTCACCGGGGCGTCCGAGCGGGGGCAGGGGACGGGGCTCGGGCTGACGATCGCGCTGGGGCAGGCGGCGGCCATCGGGGCGGTGGTCGCTCTGCGGAACGCGAGTGCGGGTGGGGCGGTGGCTTCGGTCTCGCTCCCTGCGGTTCTGGGGGGCTGACGGGGCGTCGGGTGCGTGCGGGGGCTGTCGGGCGGGTCCTCTCGCCGTGGGGGTTCCTGACGCGTCAGAGGGTGCGGGTCGCGGGTGGCTGGTCGCGCCGCTCCCCGCGCCCCTGGCGCCATCGGGCTTTCCGACCGTCAGAAAGTGGCGGTCGTACGTGGTTGCTCGCGCCGTTCCCCGCGCCCCTGGCGGCGTGGGGGTTCTCGGCCGTCAGAGTCGTGCGGGCGGTGCGTGGTTGCTCGCGCACCTGGTGAGGGGGTTCACCCGGTCGCACGGGTGGCGCTGTCCTTCGGGTAGTTTTTCGCGACACGCCGATGACCTGCTGGAATGTTGCCGTCGGGGCGTCAGGAGGGGTGACGGAACCGGGTTTCTGACGCAGCATCAGCAGGCGTGCCGCGGCGAGTGGCACTTACCTCGTGCTTGCAGGGCGCGCCCGCCGCCCGATAAGGAGCAAGCACGATGCGTACAGGCCGATCCCTGACCGCCGCCGCGTTCGCCGTCGCGGTCGCCGGATTCGCGGCCGCGCCCTCCGTCGCGGCGCAGGGCGGCCTCGAGGTGTACCCGGCGACGGCGGTCCCCGGCAGCACGGTCAGCGTGAGCACCACCGCCTGCGGGGCGCACGGCACGGCCGCCGGTGACGCCGGGGCGATCGGGGCGGGGGCCTTCACCCTGGCCCCGGGGACGGATTCCGCGGACGCCGCGGGGCGGTTCGCGGTGCCGGTGTCCGCGCAGCCGGGCACGTACGAGATCGTCGCCCGCTGCTCCGGCGGCACCGTGGTGACCGGCGATGTGATCGTGTCGCTCGCGCAGGACGGCGCACCGGGGGCACAGATGCCCCGCGGGCATGTGAAGACGGGGGTCGGCGGCGCGCTCGGGCCCGACCCCGTACAGACCGCGGCGGGTGTGGCGGCGCTGGCCGTCGCCGCCGCGGGCGGTACCTGGCTCCTGCATCGCCGGGCGAGAGGCGATGGGATCTGAGGATTCGAGGGTCTGAGGATTCGAGGATCCGAAGAGGGAAATGACGGGCTTGCGGGCTCCCTCCGCCGTCCGTGAGCCCGTCCGTCCACCGGTACCGCCAGTCCCGTCCCCTCCGGCCGCAGCCCCTCGCGGGCCGGAGGGGAAGGGCTTTCCACGTGGGTGTCCGCACCGGGTGCCCGTCCCGGGTGTCAGGAGGCATCGTGCGCGTCGCGAACCCCGTCAACGCCGTCATAGGTGCCGTCACGGTGCTCGCGCTGAGCGCCGGCGCCTGGCTGCTGACCAGCGGCTCCGAGGGGCATCCGCCACCGCAGCCGTCGGCCGCGCAGGCCCGGGCGGGCACGGACCGCAGCGCGCCGGGGGCCGCGCCGATGTCCCCCTCCCCGCCGGACCGGATCCGTATCCCGTCGATCCGCGTGGACGCGCCGCTGATGGGGCTCGGTCTGAACCGGGGCGGCAGCCTGGACGTGCCGCCGCCGGAGAAGAAGAACCTGGCCGGCTGGTACGAGGCGGGCACCAGGCCCGGCGAGCGGGGCACGGCGGTGGTGGCGGGCCACGTCGACAACGCGGTCGGCCCCGCCGTCTTCTACGACCTGGGCGCCCTGACCCGCGGCCGCACCATCGAGGTCGACCGGCGGGACGGTTCGGTGGCGGTGTTCACGGTCGACGCCGTCGAGGTCTACGAGGCGAAGGACTTCCCCGACGAGAAGGTGTACGGCGCCGCCGCCCGCCCGGAGCTGCGGGTGATCACGTGCGGGGGGCCGTACTCACGGCGGACCGGCTACCAGGGGAACGTGGTGGTGTTCGCGCACCTGACGGGGAGCCGCTAGGCGCGCGTCGCCGTCCGGCCGCGTCTCACGCGACCCACTGCTCGTACGCCATCTTCAGCACCAGCGCGCACACCACGGTGAGCAGCACGACGCGGACGAAGCCGGCGCCGCGCTTCAGGGCCGTGCGGGCGCCGATCATGCCGCCCGCCAGGTTGAAGACGGCCATGAGCGCGGCCAGTTGCCAGTAGACCGTGCCCTTGAACGCGAACATGGCGAGCGCGCCCGCGTTCGTGCAGCAGTTGACGATCTTGGCGGTGGCGGAGGCCGTGACGAGGTCGAGGTGGAGGAGCGCGGTCAGCGCGAGGACCAGGAACGTGCCGGTGCCGGGGCCGATCAGGCCGTCGTAGAAGCCGATGCCGAGGCCGGCGAAGCCGATCGCGGCGAGGATCCGGCGGGGCGAGGCGGGCTCCGCGGTCGGGGCCGTGCCGAAGGACGGGCGGAAGATGACGAAGGCGCCGACGGCGACCAGCACCACCATCACGATCGGCTTGAGGACGTCCGTGCTCATGCCCGCGGCGAGGAGCGCCCCGCCCGTCGAGCCGATCAGCGCCGCCACGCCGATGCGGACCGCCAGGCGTACGTCGACCGGGGCCTTGCGGGCGTAGGTGACGGCGGCGCCGGTGGTGCCGACGATAGCGACGGCCTTGTTGGTGCCGAGCGCGTACGGGCCGGCCGCCGCGGTGTTCGGCAGGCCGAGCAGCAGCGCGGGCAGCAGGAGGAGCCCGCCGCCGCCCACCACCGCGTCGATCCAGCCGGCCGCGAGGGCGGCGACGCACAGCACGACGACGGTGGTCAGGGATATGTCAGGCATGATCGCGAGCCTATGGACGGGTTACGTGTGCCGTCCACGAATGGGTGGAGAGTTGAGGGTCATCTGAGCTTGCCGTTCCGGCATGCGGGACGGCCCGGTCGGGAGCGGGCGGCCCGGCCGGGTCGACGGTCAGCGCGAGGCAGGTCGCGACCAGGGCACTGGCCGAGGCGAGACCGGCCGCCAGTTTGCGGCGGGCCTGGACCGTGGGGGCGTGGGCGGTGCGGGTGGGTCTGCTGTGGCGGCCCATGAGGTGACTCTCCGGAAGCGGCTAGGAGGGATCCGGCGCGTACGTCAGTGGTCAGCTGCCAGTGGTCAGCTGCCAGTGGTCAGCTGCCAGTGGTCAGTACGTGAAGCACTCGGCTGTCAGTACGTGAAGCACTCGGCGTGGATGCGGTCCTCGGGGACGCCGCCGCGGACCAGTGCCGTCGTCGCGGCGGCGGTCATGCCGGGCGGGCCGCACACATAGACGTCGTGGTCGGCGAGTCCGGGCACGAGGTTGCGCAGCGCCTGCGGGGCGAGCGGGTCGAAGGCCGCGTCGGAGGGGCCGAGGAGGTAGTGCAGGGCGGCCTGCCGGGTGCGGGCGATGGCCTCCAGTTCCTCGCGCAGGACGAGCTGTCCGGCGTTGCCCGCACGGTAGAGGAGCGTGATGTCGCCGGGCTCGCCGGGCAGCGTCTCGAACAGGGCGCGCAGTGGTGTGATGCCCACTCCCCCGGCGAGCAGCAGCACCTTGCGGCGGGTGCGGCGGTGGGCGGTGAGCGCGCCGAACGGGCCGGTGGCGACGACGCGTACCCCGGGGCGCAGCCGGCGGACCCGGCGCGTGTGGTCGCCGACGGCCTTGACCGTGACGCGGACGTGGTCGCCGTCGACCGGCGCGGACAGGGAGAACGGGAGCGCCGTGTGCCAGAGCCTGCGGGTCAGGAACCGCCAGCGGAAGAACTGGCCCGACTCCGCGTGCAGCCGGCCGAGGTCGCGGCCGCGCATCAGGACGGACACCACGCCCGGGCCCTCGGCGCGCACCTCGACGACCCGCAGCCCGTGCCGGAGCGCCTGCCGCAGCGGCACGACGAGCCGGTACCAGAAGAGGAGCACGGCGACGGTGGCGTGCAGCAGGCACCACAGGCCGAGGCTGAGGGAGCTGTACGCGATGTCGGGTCCGGCGAGTTGGTGCGCGAAGGCCAGGGCCGCGGCGAGGTAGGTGAGCAGGTGCAGGCCGCGCCAGGTGCCGTGGCCGAGGCGGCGGCGGGCGGCGCGGGCGCTGCTGACGCCGACCGTGACGAACAGCAGGGTGCCGGCGGTGGCGGCGGCCAGCCCGGGGTAGCCGAGCAGGTCGGTGAGCGTGGTGAGGAGGTCGGTGCCGGTGTTCGCGGCGTAGCCGCACAGGGCGAGGACGGTGTGGGCGGCGCACAGGGTGAGGACGTGCCGGCCGCCGCGGGCGTGGTGGCGGGCGAGCCGGTCGGCGCCGATGCCGTGCTCCACCGCGGGCACCCGGGCCATCAGGAAGAGCATGACGAGGATCCCGTACCCGGCGAGCAGCCCCGACAGGTGGGCGCCGGTCGCGAACAGCACGTCGAGCCGGGCCGACGGCCGGGCCTGCACGCCCCACAGCGCGGTGACGGCGGCGCCGCCCGCGCCGATCCCGGTGCGCAGGGCGCGCGGGGTGACCCGCAGCGGGGCGGCGGGCCGGACCCGGGGGGCCCGGCGCGGGCGCGGGGGTATCGGCGGTGCCTGCGCCGGGCCCTCGGTCTGCCTCAGATACGCGGACAGGGCGGGGTAGCGGGCGAGTTCGGGTTCGACGGCCTCGGTGGTCACCTGCGGCACACTAGGCTCCGCCGAGCTGGAATATTGGCTGGTCAGGGTCGCCGGGGAGATCCTTAAGGCGGGCTTGAGGAAGACCTGAACACGGGTTAAGCCGCCGTCGAGTTCGGGTCCTTGAGCGCGTTCGCGACCGCGCCTCCGGTGGGGGCTGGCGCCCCTGGAGGAGATGCGCACTACGTGCCGCATCTCCTCCAGGGGCGCGGGGAACTGCGCGACCAGCCACGACGCACCCCGCACCCGCCGCCGATACCGAACCCCCAACGGCGAAAGGGCGCCCTCACACCCGCCCATCCACCTCGCTGAGCCCACCGTTCCCCCCGGGAAACCGACGAGACGCCCCCGAGAAACACCCACCCCGCACGCTGCAGAGCATGAATCGCGTCGTCGTCATCGGCACCGGCCTGGCCGGCACCCGCCTCGCCAGGCGTCTGGGCGAGCGCGCGGTGCTGATCGGCGAGGAGCCGCACGCCCCGTACAACCGGGTCCTGCTGGCCGAGGTCCTGGCCGGCAGCTACGGCCCCGAAGTCATCAAGCTGCCCGCCGTCCCGGGCCCCCGGCTCCGCACCCGCGCCGTCCGCGTCGACCGCGAGCGGCGCCTGGTGCAGTGCGAGAGCGGCGCCGAGGTCGCGTACGACACCCTGGTCCTGGCCACCGGCTCGAACCCGGTACTGCCCCCGCTGCGCGGCCTGTTCGCGCCCGGCGCCACCGAACTGCCCGGCGGTGTGCACGCGTTCCGCACGATGGACGACTGCCTGGCGCTGTCCGGCGCCGTGGCGGAGGGCACCCGCGCCGTCGTCATCGGCGGCGGGCTGCTCGGCGTCTCGGCGGCCCGCGCGCTCGCCCGCCGCGGCGCCCAGGTCGTGCTCGTGCAGCAGGCCGAGCGCCTCATGGAGCGCCAGCTCGACCCGGCGTCGTCGGAGTTGGTGCGGCGTCATCTGGTCGCGCTCGGCGTCGAGATCCACACCGAGTGCCGGGTGCGCGCCGTCGGGGTCGTCGACGGGCGTGTACGCCGGGTGGAACTCCATGACGGGTACGTGCTGGGCACCGACGTCACCGTCCTCGCCTGCGGCGCCCGGCCGCGGACCGGTCTCGCGAGCGCCGCGGGGCTCGACGTGCGCCGCGGCGTCGTCGTCGACGACGAGCTGCGCACCTCCGATCCGCGCATCCACGCCGTCGGCGACTGCGCCGAGCACGAGGGCACGGTCTACGGGCTGGCCACCCCCGCCCTGGAGCAGGCCGACGCCCTGGCCGACCTGCTCACCGGGACCACGAAGACGTACACCGGCACCCGCGCCCTGACCCGGCTCACGCTCCCGCACGAGGCGGACCCGCTGGACCTCGCCGCGTTCGGGGAGACGCAGCCGCTGCCCGGCGACGACGTCGTGCAGCTCGCGGACGCGACGCGCGGCACCTACCGCAGGGTCGTCGTGCGCGGCGACCGGCTGGTCGGCGGGGTGCTCGTCGGCGCGCTCGGCGGTGTCGGCGCGCTCGCGCACGCCTGGGAGTCGAACGAATCGCTGCCTGCCGCCACCGACGTCGGCGCCGCGCCGCTGCTCCACCTGCTCACCCACGACGGAGGCCTCTGACATGGCGACCTCACTGCCCACCCTCGTCCTCGTCGGCCACGGCATGGTCGGCCAGCGCTTCCTCGAAGCGGCGGCCGAACGCGGCCTCACCGGGACGCACCGCGTGGTCGTCCTGTGCGAGGAGCCGCGGCCGGCCTACGACCGCGTCCACCTGACTTCGTACTTCTCGGGCACGACGCCCGAGGAACTGTCGATGACGGACCCGGAGTTCATCGAGAGGCACGGCATCGAGCTGCGGGTCGGCGACCCCGCCGTGGTCGTGGACCGCGGCACCCGCACCGTGCACGCCCGCTCCGGCTTCAAGGTCACCTATGACGCGCTGGTGCTGGCCACGGGCTCGTACCCGTTCGTGCCGCCGGTGCCCGGCAAGGACGCCACGGGCTGCTTCGTGTACCGCACGATCGAGGACCTGTACGCGATCGAGGAGTACGCGAAGAACCACGCCACCGTCGGCGCCGTGGTAGGCGGCGGGCTGCTCGGCCTGGAGGCCGCGGGCGCGCTGCAGGGCCTCGGACTGACCACGCACATCGTGGAGTTCGCGCCCCGGCTGATGCCCGTCCAGGTCGACGAGGGCGGTGGCGCCGCCCTGCTGCGGACCATCACCGGCATGGGGCTGTCCGTCCACACCGGTGTCGGCACGCAGGAGATCGTGGCCGGTCCGGACGGCGACGGCGCGGTCAGCGGCATGAAGCTGTCGGACGGGTCGGAGCTCGCGACCGACCTGGTCGTCTTCTCTGCGGGTGTCCGGCCGCGTGACCAGCTCGCCCGCGACATGGGCCTGTCGGTGGGCGAGCGCGGCGGCATCGCCGTCGACGAGCAGTGCCGCACCAGCGACCCGGCGGTGTTCGCGATCGGTGAGTGCGCGCTGGCCGCCGACGGCCGCGTGTACGGGCTCGTGGCGCCCGGCTACGAGATGGCGTCGACGGCGGCCGCCGCCATCGCCGCGGACGAGGACGCGGACCGGCCGGGCTTCACCGGCGCCGACCTGTCCACCAAGCTGAAGCTGCTCGGCGTGGACGTGGCGTCCTTCGGCGACGCGCACGGCGCGACCGAGGGCTGCCTCGACGTCGTCTACTCCGACTCGCGCTCGGGCACGTACAAGAAGCTCGTGATCGGCGGCGAGGGCGAGCTGCTCGGCGGCATCCTCGTCGGTGACGCCGAGGCGTACGGGACGCTGCGCGCGCTGACCGGCACCGTGCCGCCGCTCGCCCCCGAGCAGCTGGTCCTTCCGGCGGGCGCGGGCGCCCCCGCGCAGCTCGGCCCGGAGGCGCTGCCCGACGACGCGGTCATCTGCTCGTGCCACAACGTCACCAAGGGCGAGATCTGTGCGCACACCTCGCTGCCGGAGGTGAAGAAGTGCACCAAGGCCGGTACCGGGTGCGGGAGTTGCGTCAAGCTCATCGGGCAGCTGCTGCCGAAGTCCGGTGACGACGGGCTGTGCGGCTGCTTCGGGCACACGCGCCAGGAGCTGTACGAGATCGTGCGCGTCAAGCGGATCACGAGCTTCGCGCGGCTGCTCGACGAGCACGGCCGGGATGCGGCGCGCGGCGGCGAGGGCTGCGAGGTCTGCAAGCCGACGGTCGGCTCGGTCATCGCCTCGCTCGCGCCGTCGATCGGCGCGGACGGCTACGTCCTGGAGGGCGAGCAGGCGGCGCTGCAGGACACCAACGACCACTTCCTCGCCAACCTGCAGAAGAACGGCTCGTACTCGGTCGTGCCGCGCATCCCCGGCGGTGAGATCACCCCGGAGAAGCTGATCGTGATCGGCGAGGTCGCGCGGGACTTCAATCTCTACACGAAGATCACGGGCGGTCAGCGCATCGACCTGTTCGGCGCACGGGTGGACCAACTGCCGATGATCTGGGCACGGTTGGTGGACGCCGGCTTCGAGTCCGGGCACGCGTACGGCAAGTCGCTGCGCACCGTGAAGTCGTGCGTGGGGCAGACCTGGTGCCGCTACGGCGTGCAGGACTCGGTCCGGATGGCGATCGACCTGGAGCTGCGGTACCGCGGCCTGCGGGCGCCCCACAAGCTGAAGTCGGCGGTCTCCGGGTGCGCCCGCGAGTGCGCCGAGGCCCAGTCGAAGGACTTCGGGATCATCGCCACGGCCAACGGCTGGAACCTGTACGTGGGCGGCAACGGAGGAATGACACCACGTCATGCCGACCTGCTGGCACAGGACTTGAGCGACGCGGAACTGATCCGCCTGATCGACCGTTTCCTGATGTTCTACATCCGCACCGCCGACCGCCTGGAGCGCACCGCGGCCTGGATCGACCGGATCGACGGCGGCCTCGACCACGTGCGGGACGTCGTCGTGCACGACTCGCTCGGCATCTGCGACGAGCTGGAGGCCTTGATGGCCGCGCACGTCGCGCACTACCGCGACGAGTGGTCCGAGACCATCAACGACCCGGAGCGGCTGTCCCGCTTCGTCTCCTTCGTCAACGCCCCCGACACCCCGGACCCGACGGTCCGCTTCGTCCCGGAGCGCGACCAGATCAAGCCCGAGCTGCCGCTGATCCCCCTGGAAGGACTGGCCGTACGATGACGATCGCCCCCGAGAAGACGACGCTCCTGGTCCAACTCGGCCTCGATGAAGACTGGTTGACCATCTGTGACCTGTCGCGCCTCACGCCGGGCCGCGGTGTCGCGGCCCTGCTGCCGGACGGCCGGCAGGCGGCGGTCTTCCTCGATCGCGCGGGCCGGGTGTACGCGGTGGACAACACGGATCCGTTCACCGGAGCGGCGGTGCTCTCGCGCGGCCTGCTCGGCTCGGCACAGGGCCGCCCGTTCGTGGCGTCGCCCCTGCTGAAGCAGCGCTTCGACCTGGAGTCGGGGCGCTGCCTGGACGACGAGTCGGTGGCGGTTCAGGCGTATGCGGTGCGCACCGCGTAGGAGTACGGAGGGTGCGCAGGAGCACAGAGAGCACAGAGCGTACGCAGGGCGTGGAGAGTCCGAGCAATACTTGACCGGTCGTTCTGGATACGCGTAGGTTCCCTGTCGTGGCCAGGACCAAGGAATTCGATCCGGACGCCGCGCTGCGGGCAGCCCTGGAGCTGTTCCACCGGCGCGGCTACGAGGCGACGTCGATGGCGGACCTCGTCGAGCACCTCGGCATCGGCCGCGCCAGCATCTACGCGACGTTCGGCAACAAGCACGCGCTGTACCTGAAGGCGCTGGACCGCTACACCGAGTCCACCGACCCGCGCGTGCTCGCCGAGCTGTCCGTCGGCGGCCCGGCGCTGCCCGCCGTGCGCGCCCTGGTCCGCCGGTTCGCCGCCGAGGCGACCGCCGACGACCAGCGCCTGCTCGGCTGTCTCGTCACGAACACCGCGGCGGAGCTCGGCCCGCACGACGCGGAGGCCGCCCGCCGCGTGGAGCGCAGCTGGGAGCACATCGAGACCGTGCTGCACAGCGCGCTCGCCCGGGCCCGCGCCCAGGGCGAGCTGCCCGCCGACCGCGATCCGCGGGCGCTCGCCCGTCTCCTGCTGGTCCTCATGCAGGGCATCCGGGTCGTCGGCAAGGCCTCGCAGGACACCGCACGCGTCCGGGACGCGGCGGAGCAGGCCCTCGCCCTGCTGGACTGAGGACCGAGGGGCCCGGCAACCAAGACCTCCTTGAATCGAGAGCCCTCCCCCCTTCCTCTTTCCTTCCCTCTTCACGCTCTCATACTGAACCGATCGGTCAAGAAAGAGGTACGTTCATGTCCGCTTCGTCCCGCACCCGCTTCTCCGGCAGGACCGCCCTCGTCACCGGCGCCGGCTCCGGGCTCGGCCGCGCCGTCGCGCTCGCCCTGGCCGCCGAGGGCGCGAACGTGGTCGTCGTCGGCCGCACCCCGGCCCCGCTGGCGGAGACCGTCGCCCTGATCGAGCAGGCGGGCGGCACGGCGCTCGCGCACTCCGCCGACGTGAGCCGCCCGGAGTCGGTGACAGGTGCTGTTCGTACGGCAGTTGAGCGGTTCGGGTCCCTCGACATCGCCGTGAACAACGCCGGCGTCTTCCGCGGTGGCGCCCCGGTCGCCGACCTGTCCGCCGAGGACTGGCACGCGCTCCTCGACATCAACGTCACCGGCGTGCTGTTCTCCCTGCAGGCCGAGATCGCCCAGATGCGCGCGCAGGGAACGGGCGGCGCGATCGTGAACGTCTCCTCCAACATCGGCCCTCACCGCACCCAGGCCGGCGCCACCGCCTATGGCGCGTCGAAGGCCGCCGTCTCCGCCCTCACCCGCGGCGCCGCCCTGGACCACGTCGCGGAGGGCATCCGCATCAACGCGGTGAGCCCGGGCGCCGCGGACACCACGATGTCGCTGCGCCCGGGCGAGACGGAGGCGGAGCGCGCCGTCCGCATGAAGGACCAGTCCCCGCTCGGCCGTCTCGCGGCCACGGCGGAGATCGCCGCCGCGGTCCTCCACCTGGCCTCGGAGGACGCCGGGTCCACGGTCGGCGCCGACCTGGTGATCGACGGCGGCGCGTCCGCGTGACCCGGTAACTCATACACCGTGTGCGGGAGTCAGTCGATTCCGGACCGCTCCACTCCCGCCACGATCCACCGCTGGAACAGCAGGAAGACCAGCAGCAGCGGCACGATCGAGACGGCCGCCGCGATGAACAGCTCGTGCAGCCGCACCACTTGGGACGTGGTGAAGGAGGACAGGGCCACCTGCACCGTCCACGCGTTCCGGTCCTGGCCGATGACCAGCGGCCACAGGAACGAGTTCCAGGCGCCGATGAAGACGATCGTGCCGACCGCGGCGAACACCGGCCGCGCGTTCGGCACGACCACACGCCAGTACGTGCGCCAGTATCCGAGCCCGTCGACCCGCGCCGCGTCCTCCAACTCCTGCGGGAATCCCAGGAAGTACTGACGGAAGACGAAGCACGCGAAGGCGGAGAAGAGCGTCGGGACGATGAGTCCGCGCAGCGTCGACACCCAGCCCAGCGACGACACCAGGACGAAGGTCGGTACGAAGGTGACCGCGGCCGGGACCATGAGGGTGCCCAGGATCGCGTAGAAGACCTTGTTCGCGTGCCGGTACGGGATGCGGGCGAGACCGTATCCGGCGAGGGAGGCGAGCAGCAGCGTCCCCAGGGTCGTCACGAGCGCGATCAGGGCCGAGTTGAGGAGGGAGCGCGCGAAGGGCACCGAGGTGTCGTCGAACAGCTCGCCGAGATTGCCCCATTGGATGTCCGAGGGGAAGAACGTCCAGTCGGGCGAGGTGATGTCCTCCTCGCGCGCGAGTCCGTTGCGGACGAGGAGATAGAAGGGGATGAGGAAGAGCAGGGCGAGCGCGATGAGCAGCACGAGGCGCAGGGCGCGGCCCGCGCGGACCAGCGCGTCGTCCTGGACGGTGCGGCCGGCCATCAGTCGGCCTCCTTCCTGCCGAGCCCGAACCAGCGGGCCTGCCCCACCGTCACCACCGCGATGATCAGGGCGAGCAGTACGGCGCCCGCGCTGCCGAGGCCGAGGTTCTGCCCCTGGCCGAGGGCGGTGTAGTAGAGGTAGACGAGCGGCGGGCGGGCGTAGGGCGGATAGCCGCGGGCGTCGGAGAGCAGGTTGTAGAACTCGTCGAACGCCTGGAAGGCGTTGATGACGAGCAGCAGCACCACGGCGACGGACGTGGCCCGCAGCTGCGGGAACGTGATGTGCCGGAACACCTGCCAGCCGGGCCGCGCGCCGTCGACCGCCGCCGCCTCGTAGAGAGTCGGGCTGATGCGCTGGAGCCCGGCCAGGAACAGGATCATGTAGAAACCCGCCTGCAGCCACAGCCGTACGGTGACGATGACGAGCCAGTACCAGGGCGGCTGCGTCGTGGACAGCCAGGCGATCTGGTCGGCGTCGACGTATCCGAGGAGCGTGTTCGCGAGGCCGAAGCGCACCCCGTTGAAGAGCGACATCTTCCAGATCAGGGCGGCGACGACGTACGAGCAGGCGGCCGGCAGGAAGAACACCGACCGGAAGAACGCCTGCGCGCGCCGCAGCCGGTTCACCATGAGGGCGAGGGCGAGCGAGGCGGCGTACGTCGTCGGCACGATGAAGAGCGTGAAGACGCAGAAGGTCCACAGGCTGTCGAGGAAGGCGTCGTCCTTCAGCAGCGCGGTGTAGTTGTCGAGGCCGACGAAGGTGTCGGGCGTGACGGTGTTGTGCGCGTCGAAGAAGCTGAGGTACACGCTCCAGCCGAGCGGGACGTACGTGAAGACGAGCAGCCCGAGCACGAACGGGCCGACGAACGCCCAGAACCACAACGCCCGGTTGCGCTCGCGCGGTTGAGCCACCGTGCCGCCGCTCACTTCTTCTTCACGCGGTCGAGCTCCGCCGACGTCTTCCGCACGACGGTCTTCAGTTCGCTCTCCGGGTTCGCGCCGTTCTTGATGATGCGGTTGAGCGCGTCCTGGTACGCGGTCTGCGCGGCCGGCGTCCACAGCAGCGGCTGGGCGTGGCCGTGGTCGGTGGTGAAGCGGACCGCGTCGGCCGCGGCGCCCTTGCGCAGCTTGGCCGCCTTCTCGGCGAGGGAGATACGGGCCGGGATGTGGAAGCCGTAGCTGAGCGCGAAGTCCTCCTGATAGTCGGTGCGTTCGACCCACAGCCACTTCAGGAAGTCCTTGCCGGCCTGCTGGTGCTTGCTGCGGGTGGAGACGGCGGCGGCGTAGGCGCCGACCGGCACGGCCGGCTCGCCCTGCGTCCCGTCCTTGGGGAACGGCAGCACTCCGAAGTCGTCGCCGAGCGCCTTCTGGACGGCGGGCAGGGCCCACAGGCCCGACCACTGCATCGCGGTGAGGCCCTGGGTGAACGCCGACGGGTCCGACCAGTCGGCGGGCGCGCCGAGCAGCAGTGACTTGTCGGCGTACAGCTGGCGGAGCTTTCCGAGGGTGCGGGCGGCGGCCGGGTCGTCGAAGCCGACCTTTCCGTCCTCGGTGACGAGTGCGAGACCGGCGGCGTAGAGCGGGGTCCCGCCGAGCACTCCGGCGCCCGCGTCGTTGCCGAGGAACAGCCCCTTGGCCTTCTTGGTGGTCAGCTTCTTCGCGGCGTCGAGGAGTTCGTCGAGCGTGGCCGGAGGCTGCACGTCCGCGTCGGCGAGCAGGCTCTTGCGGTAGTAGAGCATCTGCATGTCGATGACCTGCGGGATGCCCCAGATCTTGCCGTCGTGGCGCTTCGGGGCGAGGGCCGCCTGGTTGAAGTCGTCCTCGACGCCGTCGAGAAGCTCGGTCACGTCCGCGACCTGCTTGCCCTGGATCATGTCCAGGGACGGGCCGTTGACCTCGAACACGTCGGGGCCCGAATCGGTGAGCAGCGCGGCGGCGGTCTGCTGGTCGTAGTTGCCGGGCCGCCACTGCACGGCGACGCTCGCCTCGTCGTAGGCGGCCGCGTACTTCTTCACCGCCTGCTCGGTGCCCGCCTCGCCGTACTGGTGGTACCACTGGGACAGCTTCGGCCCGCTGCTGCCACCGCCTCCGTCGCCGTCCCGCCCGGTGTTGGACCCGCACGCGCTCAGCAGACCGAGCGCGGAGCCGACGGCTCCGGTGGCGAGCAGTCCCCTGCGGCTGATGGTCATCGCGGGTGTCCCCCTGTCCGTTCTGTGTGCCGTTGCTGTGAGGCCGTCGGCCCCAACGATCAACCATGCAACGGATTTACGACAGAGGTACTACAGCCGCGTGTCGGCGTCAGCGCAGCGTAAGGGTGCGGGCCTTGCGGGTCAGCGGATCGTCAAGAAGGGCCGCCGGGACGCGCTGCCGGGCTTACGGTGCGCTGCATGGACCGCATCGTCACCGACCGGAACTGGGCGCGCGAACTACGGGCCGCGGTGCTCTGCTCGGTACTGCTGCTCGGCCTCGTGACGACCATCGACGCCGCCAACTCCACGCTGAGCCCGGCGCGCGGTGTGCTGTGGACGGGGCTGACCCTGCTCCTCTACGTCGTGCTGCACCCGCCGCGCGTCACGGCGGGCCCGGGGCGGCTGGCGGTCCGCGGGCTGCTGCGCGGCGGCCACGTCTGCACGGACCTGCTGGTGTCGGTGCGGCGCGCCGAGGGAATCACGCCGCGGCTCGTGCTGCGGGACGCGCTGGGCGCGCGGGTGGAGCTCGACCCGAAGGTCCTCACGTCGAACCCGGTGCTGTGGCACCGCCTGGAGACGGGCGCGCGCCGGGCCCGGGCGAGCGGGCTGCTGGTGGCGGGCGACGCGGTGCTGCGGGAGCTGGGGGATCACGTGGACGGCGACGGGGCACGGGAACTGCTCAGGGCGGCGGGCCTGGAGGGCCCGGCGCGGGAGCACGGAGCGCGGGCCCGGAGATCCAGCCCCTCCGGCGACTGACGAGCGCGGGCCCGGACGATCGAGCCCCTCCGGCGATCGAGGAGCGGGGTGCGGCGCTGAGCCCTGTGACGGTCAGCCCTTCAGGCCGGTGAACACCACCCCGGTCAACTGCTCCGAGGCCGCCCACAGCCGCTCCCCGGCCACATCGTTGCGGGTCCACGACGCCCGCCACGAAGGCGCCGGGGCCCCGCGCCACATCATCACCCGGGGCCCGTAGAACCCGTCGCCCCGCACATCCGGCGCGGTCGCCGCGTGCAGCGTCGGCAGCGCGCCGCCCTCGGCCGACTGCCCGAAGACCCGGTTGCCCACCTCGTAGAACCGCTCCATCGCCTTGCGGCCCTCCATCTGCGCGCCGCGCGCCTGCAGCGACGTGGCGGCGTACCCCGGATGCGCGGCGGCGGCCAGCAGCGGGACACCGGCGTCGGCGGCCCGCCGCGCCAGCTCGTGGACGAACAGCAGATTGGCGGTCTTGGACCGGCCGTAGGCGATCCAACGCCGGTATGTCTTCTCGCTGTTGAGGTCGCCGATGTCGATGTTGGCCAGGGCGTGCAGTCCGCTGGACACCGAGACGACGCGGGGCGCGGCCGCCTCCAGCAGGCTCGGCAGCAGCAGCCCGGTCAGGGCGAAGTGTCCCAGGTGATTGACACCGAACTGGGTCTCGAACCCGTCGGCCGTGCGCCCGTACGGCAGGGCCATGACCCCGGCGTTGTTGACGAGCAGATCGAGCGGCCGCCCGGCCCACCCTTCGGCGAACCCCCGAACGGACGCCAGATCCCCCAGGTCGAGAGCCTCGAACGCGGCTTCGGCGCCCGGTACTTCGCCGCGCAGCCGGTCCACGGCGGCGGTGCCCCGCTCCTCGCTGCGGCAGGCGAGCACGACGCGGGCGCCCGCGCGGGCCAGCTCGCGCGCGGTGACGTAGCCGATGCCGCTGTTGGCACCGGTGACCACGGCCGTGCGGCCGCTCTGGTCGGGGATGTCGCTGGCGTTCCAGCCGCTCATGGCTGTGCTCCCTGGGCGCGGGTCGGTGGTTGCCGGGTGAACTTACCCGACAGTAGGTGCCCGCTCCGCGCTCGCTCAACCCCACACACCGGGAGGGCGGCACCCCCCGCACAGGGGTGCCGCCCTCCCGTCTCGCACCGGAGCCGCCGCCGATCGGTGAGGGTCGGGGACCTGCGGCGGCTCCGGCAGCCTCTACCGGTGGTCGCTGCCCGTCGACGTGGAGGCGGCGCGGCCCGCCTCCAGGCGCGCGACCGGGATACGGAACGGCGAGCAGGAGACGTAGTCGAGACCGACCTCGTGGAAGAAGTGGACCGACTCCGGGTCGCCACCGTGCTCGCCGCAGACGCCGAGCTTGAGGTCGGGGCGCGTGGCGCGGCCGGCCTCGACGGCGGACTTCACCAGGGAGCCGACGCCGTCCTTGTCGATCGTCTCGAACGGGCTGACTCCGAAGATGCCCTTCTCCAGGTACGCGGTGAAGAAGCTGGCCTCGACGTCGTCGCGGCTGAAGCCCCAGACGGTCTGCGTCAGGTCGTTCGTACCGAAGGAGAAGAACTGCGCGGCCTCCGCGATCTGGCCGGCGGTCAGCGCGGCGCGGGGCAGCTCGATCATCGTGCCGATGGCCAGCTTCAGCTTGACGCCGCTCTGCTCCTCGACCTCCGCGATGACCTGGTCGGCCTCCTCGCGGACGATCTCCAGCTCCTGAACGGTGCCGACGAGCGGGATCATGATCTCGGCGCGCGGGTCGCCCTTGGCGCTCTTGCGGGCGGCGGCGGCCTCGGCGATGGCCCGCACCTGCATGGCGAACAGGCCGGGGATGACCAGGCCGAGCCGGACGCCGCGCAGACCGAGCATCGGGTTCTGCTCGTGCAGCCGGTGCACGGCCTGGAGCAGCCGCAGGTCGTTCTCGTTGTTGTCCTGGCGGGACTCGGCGAGGGCGACGCGGACCGACAGCTCGGTGATGTCGGGCAGGAACTCGTGCAGCGGCGGGTCGAGCAGGCGGATGGTGACGGGCAGGCCGTCCATCGCCTCGAACAGCTCGACGAAGTCCTGCTTCTGGAGCGGCAGGAGCTGCTTGAGGGAGTCCTCGCGCTCGACCTCGGTGTCGGCGAGGATCAGCTTCTCGACCATCTCGCGGCGCTCACCGAGGAACATGTGCTCGGTGCGGCACAGGCCGATGCCCTGGGCACCGAACCGGCGGGCGCGCAGCGCGTCCTCGGCGTTGTCGGCGTTGGCCCGTACGCGCAGGCGGCGTACTCGGTCCGCGTACGCCATGACCCGGTGCACGGCGCCGACCAGCTCGTCGGCGTCGTCGGCGCCGGCGTGCATGCGGCCCTCGAAGTACTCGACGACCGGGGAGGGCACCACCGGCACCTCGCCGAGGTAGACCTTGCCCGTCGAGCCGTCGATGGAGACGATGTCGCCCTCCTCGACGACCACGCCGCCGGCCGTCAGGCGCCGCCGCTTGGTGTCCACCTCGATGTCCTCGGCGCCGCAGACACAGGTCTTGCCCATGCCGCGCGCGACGACGGCCGCGTGCGAGGTCTTGCCGCCGCGGGAGGTCAGGATGCCCTCGGCCGCGATCATGCCGTCGAGGTCGTCGGGGTTGGTCTCGCGGCGGATCAGGATGACCTTCTCGCCGGAGCGGGACCACTTGATCGCGGTGTACGAGTCGAAGACCGCCTTGCCGACCGCGGCGCCCGGCGACGCGGCGATGCCCCGGCCGAGCTGCTCGACCTTCGCGTCTTCGTCGAACTTGGGGAACATCAGCTGCGCGAGCTGCGCGCCGGTGACCCGCTGCAGGGCCTCGGCCTCGTCGATCAGACCCTGGTCGACGAGCTGCGTGGCGATCCGGAAGGCGGCGCCCGCGGTGCGCTTGCCGACGCGGGTCTGCAGCATCCACAACTGGCCGCGCTCGATGGTGAACTCGATGTCGCAGAGATCCTTGTAGTGGTTCTCCAGGGTCTCCATGATCTGCATGAGCTGGTCGTACGACTTCTTGTCGATCTGCTCCAGCTCGGCGAGCGGCACCGTGTTGCGGATACCGGCGACGACGTCCTCGCCCTGCGCGTTCTGCAGGTAGTCGCCGTACACGCCCTGGTGTCCGGAGGCCGGGTCGCGGGTGAAGGCGACGCCGGTGCCCGAGTCGGGGCCGAGGTTGCCGAAGACCATGGAACAGACGTTGACGGCGGTGCCGAGGTCGCCGGGGATGCGCTCCTGGCGGCGGTACAGCTTGGCCCGGTCGGTGTTCCACGAGTCGAAGACCGCGTGGATGGCGAGGTCCATCTGCTCGCGCGGGTCCTGCGGGAAGTCGCGGCCGGCCTCGGTCTTGACGATCTTCTTGAAGCGCGTGACGAGCTTCTTCAGGTCGGCGGCGTCCAGGTCGGTGTCGACCGCGACCTTCTTGGCGCGCTTGGCCTTCTCCAGCTCCTCCTCGAAGAGGTCGCCGTCGACGTCCAGGACGGTCTTGCCGAACATCTGGATGAGGCGGCGGTAGGAGTCCCAGGCGAACCGGTCGTCGCCGGCCTGCTTGGCCAGGCCCTGCACCGACTTGTCGGAGAGACCGATGTTGAGGACGGTGTCCATCATGCCGGGCATGGAGAACTTGGCGCCCGAACGGACCGACACCAGAAGGGGGTTGTCGGCCTGGCCGAGCTTCTTGCCCATCGTCTGCTCGAGGGCGTCGAGGTGCGCACTGACCTCGTCACGGAGTGCCACCGGCTCGGCGCCGCTGTCGAGGTAGACCTTGCAGGCCTCGGTGGTGATGGTGAACCCCGGAGGGACGGGAAGTCCCAGGTTGGTCATCTCGGCGAGGTTGGCACCCTTGCCGCCGAGAAGGTCCTTGAGGTCCTTGTTCCCCTCGGTGAAGTCGTAGACGAACTTCGCGCCTCGATCGGCTACCTGAGGATCTTTGTTTTCCGACACGGGTCTCGACTCCTCGAGGCTCGGTGGCTGCCCTGACGGCGAGGAACATACCCAGATCCAAGGCCTGTGGGTACGTCCACTCAGCCGTCATACGGCCGTAACCACCCGTCCGCCAGGAGATCGAAAGTGACCGGCGGGTAGGCACTGTCGGATTTCTGTGTTCACTTCCTGAACCATCAACCCCCGTAGACCCCGATTATCGCTCACATGAGCATGCTGAGCTCTCATGTGCGTTCAAGCTGTAAATGATCGAGCAGTGGCACTGAGTGCCAGGGCTTGGAGAAGTGCAGTCAGCGAATTTCCGCTCATCTGAGCGCAAGGCCTATCAGGGGTGGCGAGAATCACGCCGTTTGAAACGGCCTTCGGACGGCTCGATGTCAGCATGCGGACAGGACACGGGGGTGAAACGGGCGTGTCAGACGCCCAGCGCCGCCAGCCGCTCCTCGGCCCGCCGGGGCGCGTACAGCTCCTCCACCACCAGCGCTCCCGCTCCGATGAGCGCGGCCCGCTCGCCGAGCCGGGACGTGACCACCTCCAGATGGGCGGTCGAGCGGGGCAGGGCGCGCTGGTAGAGCAGTTCGCGCACGCCCGTCAGGAAGGGAGTTCCGGCCAGATCTCCGGCGATCATGAGAACGCCGGGGTTCAGGAGGGTGACGACCGTCGCGAGGACCTCGCCTACGCTGCGGCCCGCCTCCCGCGCGAGCCGTACCGCCTCGGGATGGCCGGCCGCGAGCAGCGCGCGCACGTCGGAGCCGGAGGCCGCGGACACGCCCGACTCGGTCAGCCGGCGGGCCACGGCCCGGCCACTGGCGACCGCGGCCAGGCAGCCGTACGAGCCGCAGTTGCACAGGGCGTCCGCGCCCTCGGGGACGCGGATGTGCCCGATGTCGCCCGCGCCGCCGTCGATGCCGCGGTAGATCGCGCCGTCCACGACGACGCCCGCACCGATCCCGGTGGAGACCTTGACCAGGGCGAAGGCGTGGCAGTCGGGGTGGGCGGCGCGCTGTTCGCCGTACGCCATGAGATTGGCGTCGTTGTCGACGAGGACCGGCGCGTCGAGGGGGCCCTGGCCGGTCGCCGCGTGCTCGGCGACCGCGCGGGCCAGCCGGCCTCTTATGTCGTAGCCGTCCCAGCCGGGCATGATCGGGGGCTGTACGACGCGGCCGGAGTCCGTGTCGACCGGGCCGGGGACCGCGAGGCCGATGCCGCACACCGCGTCCCCGGGGCGGCCGGCCTCCTTGAGCAACTCGCCGAACCAGACGCCGAGTCGGGGCAGCACCGCCTCCGGTCCCTCTTCGACCGTGAGCGCGCCGGTGCGCTCGGCGACCACCTCGCCGGACAGGGTCAGCACGGCGGCGCGGGCGTGCCGGGTGTCGAGGTCGGCGGCGAGCACGACCGCGTGCGCGTCGTCGAACTCCAGATGGATCGAAGGGCGGCCGCCCAGCGGGGAGTTGACGGGTCCGGCCGTGCCCTCGCGCAGCCAGCCCGCACGGAAGAGCCGGTCCAGGCGCTGTCCGACCGTGGCCCTGGACAGGCCCGTGACCTCCTGGAGTGCGCCGCGTGTGGTCGCCCGTCCGCTGCGCACCAGGTGCAGCAGATCTCCGGCGCTCGCCTGGTTCCCCGCCATGCCCGCCAACCCCCTTGCGATCATCAACTGCACGTTACATTCTGGGTTTTGCGTGTTAAGTAGACGTAACTCTATGCTGCCTGCTGCGTAACCGGCAGCCTGCGGGAGAGCATGTGGAGCACACCACCGAGCGGTCCAGAACCGCGGTCCGCGTCGCGCGGCGCGAGCCGCTGCGGGACCGCGCCGTCCGTGTCCTCGACGCGAACTGGACGGGTGCCTCGACGGTCCCCTCGCGCACGCTGTATCCGCACCAGTGGTCGTGGGACTCGGCGTTCATCGCGATCGGACTGCGTCATGTGTCCCCCTTGCGCGCCCAGTCGGAGCTGGAGACGCTGCTGAGCGCCCAGTGGGGCGACGGCCGGATCCCGCACATCGTGTTCAACCCTGCCATCCCGCTGGACGCGTACTTCCCCAGCCCCGACTTCTGGCGCTCCTCCACCGCGGGCCGGGCCGCCGGAGCACCGGCCGCCGTGCAGACCTCCGGCATCGTGCAGCCGCCCGTGCACGCGCTCGCCGCCTGGCTGGTGCACCGCGCCGACCCGGCGCTGTCGCGCTCCCGCGGCTTCCTGCCCCGCGTCTACCCGGGCCTCGCCGCCTGGCACCGCTACCTCCTGCACCGCCGCGACCTGGGCGGCGCGGGCCTCGCCTCGGTGGTCCACCCCTGGGAGCAGGGCATGGACAACAGCCCGTGCTGGGACGCCCCGTTGAGCCGGATCACGCCCGCTCCCCCGCGGACGTTCCGGCGCGCCGACCTGGAGCACGGGACGGCGGACGACCGGCCCACGGACATCGACTACGGGCGGTACGTGCGTCTCGCGACGGACTACCGCGACGGTGAATACGCCGACGGGCAGGGCGAGTTCGCGGTCGAGGACCCGGCCTTCAACGCCCTGCTGGCCGCCTCCGAGCACGCGCTGGCCCGGATCGCCTGCGAGCTGGGGGCGGCGGGCACGGCCCGGCACGCGCGCGCCGAGCGGCTGACGTCGGCGCTCGTGCGGCGGCTGTGGGACCCGGTGGCGCAGATGTTCTTCTGCCGTGATCTGCGCGGCGGCGCGCTGGTGCCGGAGTACGGCGTCGCCGGGCTGATCCCGCTGATCCTGCCGGCGCTGCCGCGCGACGTGGTGGCGGCGCTCGTCCGCACCGCGCGCGGACCGCACTTCGGCCTCGGCGGCCAGGTGCGCCTCGCGCCGAGCTACGACCTTCAGGGGCCCGCCTTCGACCCGCACCGGTACTGGCGCGGCCCCGCCTGGTTCAACACCAACTGGCTTCTGGAGCACGGCCTTCGGCTGCACGGCGAGCACGCGCAGGCCGCGCGGCTGCGCACCGCGCTGCTCGACGCGGCCGGGGCCTCGGACTTCGCCGAGTACGTCGATCCGTACACGGGAGCGGGCTGCGGCGCCCGCGGCTTCGGCTGGACGGCCGCGCTGACGCTGGATCTGCTGGGCCCCGGGGAGGGAACCTCGTGATGACCGACACGCACGGGTACGCGCGTCACCATCTGGTACGCGGCACCACGTTCGCCGCGCTGGACGCGAGCGGAGGGCTGACCGCGGTGCGCGGCGGCTCCTCGCCCGACGGCCTGTTCGTGCGCGACGCCCGGCACCTGTGCCGCTGGCAGCTCACGGTCGACGGCGCCGCACCCGAGGTGCTGACCCCCATGACGTACGAGGACGAGGGCGTCGCCCGCTGCGTGCTCGTGCCGCGCGGCGGCCGCCAGGAGCCCCCGGCCTACACGCTCTTTCGTGAACAGGCCGTCGGGGACGGGTCGTTCGTGGAGCTGCTGCGCGTCGTGTCGAACCGTCCGGTGCCGACGACGGTGCGCGTCGCGCTGACGGTCGACGCCGACTTCACGGACCAGTTCGAGCTGCGCTCCGACCACCGTACGTACGCGAAGACGGGGGCGGTGCGCACTCGCGAAGTCCTCGACGACGGCGTGGAGTTCACCTACAAGAGGGGCGACTGGCGCTCCTCGACGGCCGTGACGAGCACCCCCGCCCCGGACGCGGTCGAGGAGACCGGCACGGGGGCGCGCCGCCTGGTGTGGACGCTGGAACTGGACGCGCAGGGCGCCGCCGAGCTGGCCTTGCGCGTGACGGCCCGACCGCACGGATCCCGGCCGGCCCGTACGCCGGCGACCCCGGCGGCCGCCGCCGCCCAACTCTCCGACGTCGTACGGGACTTCGCGGACGGGGTGGAGCTGCCTGGGGCGTGGCCGGAGCTGGCGGCGGCGTGCGCGCGGGGGCTGGCCGATCTCGCGGTGCTGCGGGTGGCGGCCGAGGGTCCTGACGGGGAGCGGCATCTGGCGCCGGCGGCCGGGGTGCCGTGGTTCCTGACGCTGCTGGGCCGGGACGCCCTGCTGACGTCGCTGTTCGCTCTGCCGTACCGGCCCGAACTGGCCGCGGCCACCCTGCCGGTGCTCGCCGCGACCCAGGCCACCGAGCAGATCGAGGCGTCCGTGGCGCAGCCCGGGAAGATCGTGCACGAGGTGCGGCACGGGGAGCTCGCGCACTTCGGGCAGGTGCCCTACGGGCGCTATTACGGGTCGGTCGACGCGACGCCGCTGTTCCTCGTGCTGCTCGGGGCGTACACGGAGCAGACCGCGGACACGTCCCTCGCGCGGCGCCTCGAGCCGTACGCGCGGGCGGCCGTGGGCTGGATGCTGGACCACGGCGGGCTCACGTCGCGCGGATACCTCGTGTACCGCGCCGACCAGGGCGGCCTCGCCAACCAGAACTGGAAGGACTCCCCCGGCGCGATCTGTTCGGCCGACGGGAGCCGGGCGACGGGCCCGGTGATGGCGGCGGGCGCGCAGGGCTACGCGTACGACGCGCTGCGGCGCACGGCCGTGCTGGCGCGGACGGTGTGGGACGACGCGGTGTACGCGGATCTCCTCGAACAGGCCGCGGCGGATCTGCGGGACCGTTTCGTGCGGGACTTCTGGATGCCGGAGAAGTCGTTCGTGGCGCTGGCCCTCGACGGGGACGGGCGGCGGCTGGACGCGCTCGCCTCGGACGCCGGGCATCTGCTGTGGTCCGGGCTGCTCGACAAGGAGTTCGGCGAGGCGGTCGGGCGGCGGCTGCTCGAACCGGACTTCTTCTCGGGGTGGGGGGTGCGGACGCTGGCCGCGGGGCAGGCCGCGTATCACCCGCTGTCGTACCACCGGGGTTCGGTGTGGCCGCACGACAACGCGTTGATCGCGCTCGGGCTCGCCCGGTACGGGCTGCACGACGAGGCGCGGACCGTGGCACAGGGGCTGGTGTCGGCGGCGATCGCCTGCGGCGGGCGGTTGCCGGAGGTTCTTGCCGGGTACGCCAGGGCTTCGCATCCGGCGCCGCTGCCCTATCCGTACGGGTGTGTACGTGAGTCGCGGTCCGCGGCGGCGCCGTTGGCGCTGTTGAGCGCCGTCGGGGGGTGAGCGTCTCGGTCGGCACGGCTTCGCCGCGCCCCCATCATGAGATGCCGCACGAAGTGCGCGTCTCAGGGGCGCGGGGAACCGCGCGAGAAGTCCCACCGGCCCGCACACGGCCGACGTCAGGACATGGCGGACGGGACGCCGGACCGGTCAGCCCCCGGACGTGTCCAGCTCGGCGTCCTCGGAGAGGCCCGCGCAGTCGTACGGGTCCTTGAGCCACCCGTCCGGCAGCACCACCCTGTTGTTGCCGGACGTCCGCCCGCGCGGGCCGTCCGCCCCGGCGGGCCACTCCTGGTCCAGGTCCAACTCGTCGAGGCCCGTGCGGAGTTCGGCCAGGGACGAGGTGATCGCGAGCCGCTTGCGCATCTCGGAGCCGACCGCGAACCCCTTCAGGTACCAGGCCACGTGCTTGCGGAAGTCGATGACGCCCCGCGCCTCGTCACCGATCCACTCGCCGAGCAGCGTCGCGTGCCGCACCATCGCGTCGGCGACGACCCGCAGCGTGGGCTGGGCGCGCTCCGGGCGGCCCTCGAACGCGGCGACCAGGTCGGCGAAGAGCCAGGGGCGGCCGAGGCAGCCCCGGCCCACGACGACGCCGTCGCACCCGGTCTCGCGGACCATGCGCAGCGCGTCGTCGGCCGACCAGATGTCGCCGTTGCCGAGGACGGGGATCTCCGGGACGTGCTCCTTGAGGCGGGCGATGGCGTCCCAGTCGGCGGTGCCGCCGTAGTGCTGGGCGGCGGTGCGCCCGTGCAGGGCGATCGCGGTGACGCCCTCCTCGACGGCGATCCGGCCCGCGTCGAGGAACGTGATGTGGTCGTCGTCGATGCCCTTGCGCATCTTCATGGTGACCGGGAGGTCGCCCGCGCCCGAGACGGCTTCCTTCAGGATCGCCCGCAGCAGGTTGCGCTTGTACGGGAGGGCCGAGCCGCCGCCCTTGCGGGTGACCTTCGGGACGGGGCAGCCGAAGTTCAGGTCGATGTGGTCGGCGAGGTCCTCTTCCGCGATCATGCGGACGGCCTTGCCGACGGTCGCCGGGTCGACGCCGTACAGCTGGATCGAGCGCGGCTTCTCGCTCTCGTCGAAGTGGATCAGCTGCATGGTCTTCTCGTTGCGCTCGACCAGCGCCCGCGTCGTGATCATCTCGCTCACGAAGAGGCCCTTGCCGCCGGAGAACTCGCGGCACAAGGTGCGGAACGGCGCGTTGGTGATCCCCGCCATGGGCGCGAGGACCACGGGCGGCTGCACGGTGTGCGGGCCTACGGTGAGCTGCTGCTGGGTCATCGGGGCGGGTCTCCGGGAGCGTACGAGAAAACCTTCATGGGGCACGGACAGGACTCCATTGTCCCTCACCCGGCGCCCGGCTCGTCAGCCGGTTTCCCGAGCCGCCGCGCGCTCCGCCAGTTTCTCCAGGCGCTCGTCGGTCCTGTCGTCCGCGGGAAGGTACGCGACGACGCGGTACGCGCCGGTCTCCGGGGCCAGCCACATGTGGCGGTGCTCCAGGCGCAGCAGGCCGATGTCCGGGTCCGGGTGCTGGTACCGCTTGACGTGCGAGACCATCGGCGCGACCTCGCGCCGCTCCCACAGCTCGCGGAACTCCGGCGACACCGCGAGCAGCTCGTCGACGGGCGCCCGCCAGGCGGGCTCGGCGACGTGCTCGGCCATCGCCTTGCGGTACTTGGCCAGGAGCTCGGGCAGCATCACGTCGCGGTCCAGGAACTGCACGCGCCAGCGGTCGTTCATGAACATCATCCACAGGGCGTTGCGGTGCTCGGGGTCGAGTTCGGCGGGGTCGCCGAAGACGTCGGCGTAGGCCTGGTTGTGCGCGAGGACGTCGTACCGGGCGTTCTTCACCTCGGCCGGGTAGGGCTCCAGGCGCTTGAGCAGGCGCAGGACCGTGGGCGTGACGGCCGGGCACACGGTCTCGGCGCGCGGGTCGACGGTCCCGGCGAGGGTGAAGGCGTGGGCGCGCTCGGTGGGGTCCATGAGCAGGGCGCGGGCGATGGCGTCCAGGACGCCGGCCGAGACGTTGATGGCGCGGCCCTGCTCCAGCCACGTGTACCAGGTGATGCCGACCGAGGCGAGGTGCGCGACCTCCTCGCGGCGCAGGCCCGGGGTGCGGCGGCGGGCCGTGTCCGGCAGGCCGACCTGTTCCGGGGTGATGCGCTCGCGGCGGCTGCGCAGGAACGCGGCCAGCTCGGCGCGGCGCAGCTCGGCGGCCGACGGAGCGGGGGCGGAGGCCGTCGTCGGAGTCGTCATGCCACCAGGATGCCTCCGCGCTCATCCTGTTGCCAGGTAGTGCCTGTACCACGATGAGGAGACTCTGGTACCAGGCTGAGCGGACGAGGACGCTGGTGGTCATGACCTCACGTGCCCGTCCCCTCACCGATCCGGTTACCGTCGAGAACATGCCCGACGCACCACCGACCCTGACGCACCGCAGGCGGATGCTCGTCCTCGCGATCTGCTGCATGAGCCTGCTGATCGTCAGCCTCGACAACACCGTCCTGAACGTCGCCCTCCCTTCCATGGCGAAGGACTTCGACGCCACGCTCTCGGGCATGCAGTGGACGATCGACGCGTACACGCTGGTCCTCGCCGCGCTGCTGATGCTGGCCGGCTCGACCGCGGACCGGATCGGGCGGCGCAAGGTCTTCCGGACGGGGCTGATCGTCTTCACGGCCGCGTCGGTGGCCTGCTCCCTGGCCCCGAACCTGGAGTCGCTGGTGGCGTTCCGGATGGTGCAGGCCGTCGGCGGCTCGATGCTCAACCCGGTCGCCATGTCGATCATCACGAACACGTTCACCGACCCGCGGGAGCGGGCCCGCGCCATCGGGGTGTGGGGCGGCGTCGTCGGCATCTCGATGGCCGCGGGGCCGCTGGTGGGCGGCCTGCTCGTGGACTCGGTCGGCTGGCGCTCGATCTTCTGGGTCAATCTGCCCGTCGGCCTCGCCGCGCTCCTGCTCACCCTCCGCTACGTCCCCGAGTCCCGTGCCCCCAAGGCCCGGCGGCCCGACCCGGTCGGCCAGGTCCTGGTCATCGCGCTGCTCGGCTCGCTGACGTACGCGATCATCGAGGCGCCCGACGCGGGCTGGACGTCGGCGCGGACCGTCGTCTGCGCGGCGGTCGCCCTGGCCGCGCTCGCCGGCCTGCTGTGCTACGAGCCGCGCCGCGCCGAGCCCCTCATCGACCTGCGGTTCTTCCGGTCGGCGCCGTTCAGCGGGGCGGCGGTGATCGCGGTCTGCGGCTTCGCGGCGCTCGGCGGCTTCCTCTTCGTGTCCACGCTCTACCTTCAGGACGTGCGCGGCCTGGACGCGCTGCACGCGGGTCTGTGGATGCTGCCGATGGCGGCGATGGCCCTGGTGTGCGCGCCGCTGTCCGGGCGTCTGGTCGGCAGCCGCGGTCCGCGTCTGCCGCTGCTGATCGCGGGCGTGACGATGACGGCGAGCGGCGTCCTGTTCGCGGCCTTCGACGCGGAGACCTCGAACGTGTCGCTCTTCGTCGGCTACGTCCTGTTCGGCATCGGCTTCGGTTTCGTGAACGCTCCCATCACCAACACCGCCGTCTCCGGCATGCCGCGCGCGCAAGCCGGTGTCGCGGCGGCCGTGGCCTCGACCAGCCGGCAGATCGGCCAGACCCTCGGCGTCGCCGTCATCGGCGCGGTCCTCGCGTCGGGCGTCGCCGGGTCCTCGTACGCCCGCGCCTTCGTCGAGGCCAGCCGGGCCTGCTGGTGGATCATCGCCGGGTGCGGCCTGGCGGTGCTGGCGCTCGGCGCGCTGACCAGCGGGCGGTGGGCGCGGGAGACGGCACGGCGGACCGCAGAGCGGCTGGAGGAGCCGGCGGACGCGGCGGCCACCCGGGCCGCCGCCGGTTCATGAGGCGCGGCTGAGCGCCAGCTCCTGGAGCCGGTCGAGGCGCTCACGGGTCGCCTCGTCGGCCGGGGTGTACGTCACCATGCGTGCCCCGCAGTCCCGGCCGAGCCAGAGATCGGTGTGGACGACGGCGAGCGGGCCCACGTACGGGTTGACGAAGTGCTTGACCTTGCTGGGCACCGACCGCCCCACCTCGTGGCGCTCCCACAGCTCACGGAACTCGGCGGACTCGTCGAGGAGCCGCTTCAGGACCAGCTTCCAGGCGGGCTCGGCGAGATGGTCGGCCATGCCCGCGCGGAACTTGGCGGCCATGGTGCGCAGCACGTCGTCGAGGGAGACGATCGCGGAGCGCCACTGCTCGTTCGTGAACGCGAGGAGCATCCAGTTGCGGTCCTCGGGCCGGATCTCGTCGAGGTCGCACAGCAGCATCCGGTAGGTGCGGTTGTAGGCGAGGACGTCGTAGCGGCTGTTCTGCACGCAGGCCGGCATCGGCTCCAACTGGGCGAGCATCTGGCGCAGTTCGGGGGTGAGCGTGGTGCAGCTCGCGGCCGGGGTCGGGTCGATCGCGCCGGCCAGGCCGAACAGATGGGCGCGCTCGCTCGCGTCGAGCCGCAGGGTGCGGGCCAGCGCGTCGAGGACCTGCGCCGAGACCTGGATGTCGCGGGCCTGCTCCAGCCACGTGTACCAGGTGACGCCGACCGCGGAGAGGTGCGCGACCTCCTCGCGGCGCAGGCCCGGGGTGCGGCGGCGGCTGCCGCGCGGCAGGCCGACCTCCTCGGGCAGGATGCGCTCGCGGCGGCTGCGCAGGAACCCGGCCAGCTCGTGCCGCCGGATCTCGGCGGGCCGCGCGTCCTGCGTCATGGTGGTCATGCTCCCAGCCTGTACCCGGGGCCATCCTGTTTCCAGGTAGCGCTTCTACCAGGATAAGGACACTCTGGTACCCGTCTGAGCGGTGGCGGACGCTCGATGCCATGACCACCCACACGCAGTCCCCGCCGGTCACGCCCGTCGCGGCGCCCGGCACCCTGCTCACCGGTGCGGGTCTGTTCACCGTGCTGCTCGGTGCGGCCCTGCCCCTCGTCGACTTCTTCATCGTCAATGTCGCCCTGCCCACCATCGCCCGGGACCTGTCGGCGAGCGAACCGGTCCTGGAGCTGGTCGTCGCCGGGTACGGCATCGCGTACGCCGTGCTGCTGGTGCTCGGCGGCCGGCTCGGCGATCTGCTCGGCCGGCGCCGGCTGTTCCTCGGCGGCATGGCGGCGTTCGGCCTCACCTCGCTGGCCTGCGGGCTGGCGCCGACGGCGTGGACGCTGGTCGCGGCGCGGGTCGCGCAGGGCGCGGCGTCGGCGGCGATGCTGCCGCAGGTCCTCGCCACGATCCAGGCGACGACGGCCGGGCCGCGCCGGGCCAGGGCCATGAGCCTGTACGGGGCGACGGCCGGCCTGTCGATGGTGGCGGGGCAGGTCCTGGGCGGCGTGCTCGTCTCGGCGGACGTCCTCGGCACGGGCTGGCGCTCGGTGTTCCTGGTGAACGTGCCGGTGGTCGTCGTGGCGCTGGTCCTCGCGGTCCGGACGGTCCCGGAGACCCGCTCGGCGCGGCCCGAACCGGTCGACGTGCCCGGCACGGTCCTGCTCGCCCTGGCTCTGGTCGCGCTGCTGGCCCCGCTGACCGAGGGCCGGGCGGCGGGCTGGCCGCTGTGGACGTGGCTGTCGCTGGCGGCGTTCCCGTTCCTCTCGTACGCGTTCTACGCGGTGGAGCAGCGGGCCGACCGGGCGGGCCGCACCCCGCTGGTCCCGCCGTCGCTCTTCCGGCTGCTGTCCCTGCGGCGGGGCCTGGTGATGGTGGTGCCCTTCTCCATCGGCTTCAGCGGTTTCATGTTCGTGATCGCGGTGGCGCTGCAGCAGGGCGAGCGGCTCGGCGCGACGGCGGCGGGCCTCGCGCTGGCCCCGATGGCGGCGGTGTTCTTCGCGACGTCGCTCGCCGGTCCGCGGCTGGTGGCCCGCTGGGGCACGCGCGTCGTCACGGCGGGCGGTCTGCTCCAGGGGGCCGGGGTCGCGCTGATCGCCCTGGCGGCCTGGCGTTCCTGGCCGCACCTCGGGGTGCTCCAGCTGCTGCCGGGCGCGGCGCTGGCGGGCGCGGGCCAGGCGCTCCAGCTGCCCATCCTGTTCCGGATCATCCTGTCCGAGGTGCCGGCGGCCCGGGCGGGCGTCGGCAGCGGCGTCATGACGACGACCCAGCAGGCGGCCCTGGCCCTGGGCGTGGCCACGCTCGGCACGCTCTTCCTGTCGCTGACCCCGACGCTGGGCATGCGGGACGCGCTGGTGACGACGCTGCTGGTGCAGCTCGCGGCGGTGGCGCTGACGGTGGGGCTCAGCGTGCGGCTGCCGCGCTCGGTCTCCTGAGTCGCGGCGGGCCGGGGGGAGGTTGCTAGGCCCCGCCCCGGGCGGCGGCCCGGCGCCGCTCCCCGCGCTCGTACGCGACCGTCGCGCCCGCCCCGAGGCAGACCGTCACGGCGGCGAGGCCGAGGAGGGCGGGGTTGACGTACGGGGGCACGGTGTCGGCGACGTACTCGCCGCCGCCCTTCGTCTCGCACACGAACCGGAGCGGCACGAAGTCGACGTGGTAGCCGAGGTATCCGGGGTCCGCCACCTGCGGCCCGGACCGGCACGGCCGCAGCGGGGCCGAGCCGGTGCCGCCGTCCTCCGCGTCCATGACGGCCCCGGCCACGTGGAGCGCGCCCCACGCGTAGAGCGCGCAGGCCGCCGCGGCGGCGAGGCCCGCCCAGCCGGCCGCGCGCCGGTCCGCCCGGCCCAGCGTGGAGACGCCGAACCCGAGGAAGGAACAGGCGGCGATCAACGCGACGATGAGCACCAGGAAGGTCGTCATGCGGCGAGTTCAGCAGCCGGACCCCCCGGCCACCGTGACCCGCGTCACATCGCCCGTCACAGGAGTGTCACACCATGGGCCGACGGCCCGGCCACGCCGATCTGCTGCGGGAGCGGATCGACGGGGCCGTCGGCGTGTGAACAGCCGCTCTCCGCTCAGGAGTTGACCGCGTCGAAGAACCGGGTCAGGTCCGCCGCGAACGCCTCCGGCTGGTCCATCGCCACGAAGTGGTGGCCGCCCGGATTGCCCGTCGGCCAGTGGGCGATGGTGTTGTGCCGCTCGGCGAGGCGCCGGATCGCGGGCGCGTCGCCGCTGTACACCCCGGTCGGCACGGCCTTCTGCCCGCGCGGCCAGGCGAAGGGGCCGGCCGGGCTGTCGTAGTACGGCCAGGACGAGGTGCCGAACGTGCCGGTGAACCAGTACAGGCTGACGTTCGTCAGGAACAGGTCGCGGTCGATCGCCTCGAACAGCGGCCCGCCGGAGGCGTTGAAGTCGTGGAACTTCTGCAGCATCCAGGCGAGCGCCCCGGCGGGCGAGTCCTGCCACCCGTACGCGAAGGTCGCCGGGGCGGTCCGCAGCAGGGCGTGATGGTCGACGCCGTGCATCCAGTCCGCCGACTGCAGGGCGTCGTACACCTCCTTCTCCTGCGGCGTCAGGTCGGGCACGTCGGCGTCGGACGGGAAGCCGAGCCCGCCGATGACGTACACGCCGACGACGTGGGCGGGGTCGGCCAAGGCCACCTCCGGGGCGACGTACGCGCCGAAGTCGCCGCCCTCGACGCCGTACCGGTCGTGGCCGAGCCGCCGCATCAGCTCGGCCCACAGCCGGGCGACCCGCGCCGCCGTCCAGCCGCCGGTCCGGGGCGCGGCCGAGTAGCCGAAGCCGGGCAGCGACGGCACGACGACATGGAAGCGGCCGGTGAGCCGGTCGATCAACTCGGCGAACTCCACGAAGGAGTTGGGCCACCCGTGGGTGAGCAGGAGCGGCAGCGCGTCGGGGTCGGCGGAGCGGACGTGCAGGAAGTGGACCTCCTGGCCGTCGATGTCGGTGCGGAACTGCGGGAAGCGGTTGAGCCGGGCCTCGTGGCGGCGCCAGTCGTAGCCGGTGCGCCAGTACGCGGCGAGCTCGCGCAGCTCGGCGAGGGGCACACCGCCCGGCACCGGCAGGTCGCGCTCCGGCCAACGCGTCTTTTCCAGGCGGGAGTTGAGGTCGTCGAGGTCGGACTGCGGGACCGCGACACGGAAGGGGCGCAGCGAGGAGGTCATGAAGGGACCGTAGGCAGGAAGTAGGTCAGATCCTGTCCGCTGCACGACGGGGCGGAACGGAAGGGCGTGACGGGTGACCGGCCACGGGCGACGAGTCGCGAGTAACAGATGACAGCTGACAGATATTGAAATCTGTCAGCTGTCATGCGAAGGTGGAAGCCCCCGAGTCCCGGCCTCAAGGAGCCCCCATGAGCACCACCCTCCCCACTCGCTCCCTCGGTACCACCGGCCCCCGCGTCTCCGCCCTCGGCCTCGGCTGCATGGGCATGTCCGCCCTGTACGGCGACGCCGACCGTACCGAGTCGATCGCCACCATCCACGCCGCGCTCGACGCGGGCGTCACCCTCCTCGACACCGGGGACTTCTACGCGATGGGGCACAACGAGATGCTGATCGGCGAGGCCCTGCGCACCGCCCCCGCGGCGGCCCGCGAGCAGGCGCTGACCAGCGTGAAGTTCGGCGCCCTGCGCGACCCGGCCGGCGGCTGGTCCGGCTACGACGGGCGTCCCGCGGCCGTGAAGAACTTCGCCGCGTACAGCCTGCAGCGCCTCGGCGTCGACCACATCGACGTCTACCGCATCGCCCGCCTCGACCCCGACGTGCCGATCGAGGAGACCGTCGGCGCCATCGCCGAGCTGATCGAGCAGGGGCACGTCCGGCACATCGGGCTCAGCGAGGTCGGCGCGGACACCATTCGCCGGGCCGCCGCCACCGCCCCCATCGCCGACCTGCAGATCGAGTACTCCCTCATCTCGCGCGGCATCGAGGAGTCGATCCTGCCGACCACCCGTGAGCTGGGCATCGGCATCACCGCGTACGGGGTCCTCTCGCGCGGCCTGATCTCGGGCCACTTCACCCGCGACCGCAAGATCGCCGCGAACGACTTCCGCGGCATGAGCCCCCGCTTCCAGGGCGACAACCTCCAGCACAACCTGGACCTCGTGGACCGGCTGCGGGGGATCGCCGAGCAGCAGGGTGTGAGCGTCGCGCAGATCGCGATCGCCTGGGTGCTGGCCCGGGGCGCGCAGCACGGCGACGACATCGTGCCGCTGGTCGGCGCCCGCACCCGCGAGCGCCTGGCCGAGGCGCTCGGCGCGCTCGACGTCAGCCTCGGCGCCGCCGACCTGGCCGCGATCGAGGAGGCCGTGCCCGCGGACGCGGCGGCCGGCGAGCGCTACCCGGCGGCCCAGATGGCACACCTCGACAGCGAGCGCTGACCACGGCCGGGTACGGTCAGTGACATGGCACCGTCCACCGAGCCCCTGACCCCCGAGCGCATCCTCGCCGCGACCGAGGACATGCTGCGCCGGCACGGCGCCGCGAAGGCGACCGTCGTCGACGTGGCGCGCGCGCTCGGGGTCAGCCACGGCTCTGTGTACCGGCACTTCCGCACGAAGGCGGAGCTACGCGGGGCGGTCACCAAGCGCTGGCTGGACCGGACGACGGCGGTCCTGGCCGAGGTCGCGGCGGGACCCGAGGAGCCGGCCGCCAAGCTGCGGCACTGGTTCACGGCGCTGTTCGACGCCAAGCGGCACAAGGCGGGCGACGACCCCGAGCTGTTCGCCACGTACTCGGTGCTGACGACGGAGATCAGTGACGTGGTCGACGCGCACATCGCCGAGCTGGCGGGCCAGCTGACCGCGATCCTCCAGGAGGGCGTCGCCCAGGGGCAGTTCGAGGCACCGGACATCACGGCCACGGCCCGCGCCCTGTTCGAGGCCACCGCCCACTTCCACGACCCGGTGTACGCGCCGCAGTGGTCACGGCCCGGCGCCCAGGAGTCGTTCGACGCGGTGCTCGGCCTGGTGATGCGCGGTATCGCCGCCCGCTGAGGCAGGCCCGAAGGGGCGTCAGTCCCCCGCCGGGTCCACCGTCGCCTGGTGCTCCTGTTCCAGGTGTTCCTGCGCCTTGAGCCACGGCAGGAACTGCGCCGATCTCCGCCAGCCGCACGTCTCGCACGTCAACTGCCGTTGTATACCGACTTTTTCGACGTGTACGACATGGGCCCGCCCGTGCTGGTCCCAGCGGCTGACCTTGCTGCTCGTCATGTGAGGCACAGCGGCAGTGTGCAGCAAAAGGCCCCGGCCCGCCGCAAGAACGGCGAGCCGGGGCCGATGCGCGTACCGGTGTCAGCAGCCGATCAGGCGGCTGGCCAGGTAGCCCTCGATCTGGTCGAGGGAGACGCGCTCCTGCTTCATGGTGTCGCGCTCGCGCACCGTCACCGCGTTGTCGTCGAGGGTGTCGAAGTCGACCGTGACGCAGAACGGCGTGCCGATCTCGTCCTGACGGCGGTAGCGGCGGCCGATGGCGCCGGCGTCGTCGAACTCGATGTTCCAGTGCTGGCGCAGCGCCTGGGCAAGGCCCTTGGCCTTCGGCGACAGCTCCGGGTTGCGGGACAGCGGCAGCACCGCGACCTTCACCGGGGCGATGCGCGGGTCGAAGCGCATGACCGTGCGCTTCTCCATCTTGCCCTTGGCGTTCGGGGCCTCGTCCTCGAAGTACGAGTCGAGCATGAACGCCAGCATCGTGCGGCCGACACCGGCCGCGGGCTCGATGACGTACGGCGTGTAGCGCTCGCCCTTCTCCTGGTCGAAGTAGGAGAGGTCCTGGCCGGAGGCCTTGGAGTGCGCGGACAGGTCGTAGTCCGTGCGGTTGGCGACGCCCTCCAGCTCGCCCCACTCGCTGCCGCCGAAGCGGAAGCGGTACTCGATGTCAGCGGTGCGCTTGGAGTAGTGGGAGAGCTTCTCCTGCGGGTGCTCGAACCACCGCATGTTCTCCTCGCGCAGGCCCAGGCCGGTGTACCAGTTCCAGCGCTGCTCCATCCAGTACTCCTGCCACTTCTCGTCCTCGCCCGGCTTGACGAAGAACTCCATCTCCATCTGCTCGAACTCGCGGGTGCGGAAGATGAAGTTGCCGGGCGTGATCTCGTTGCGGAAGCTCTTGCCCATCTGGGCGATGCCGAACGGCGGCTTGCGACGAGAAGTCGTCTGGACCTGGCCGAAGTTGGTGAAGATGCCCTGCGCGGTCTCGGGGCGCAGGTAGGCGACGGAGCCGCTGTCCTGCGTCGGGCCGAGGTGCGTGGAGAGCAGGCCGGAGAACTGCTTGGGCTCGGTGAACGTGCCCTTGTTGCCGCAGTTGGGGCAGCTGAGGTCGGCGAGGCCGTTCTCGGGCGCGCGGCCCTTCTTCTCCTCGTACGCCTCCTCGAGGTGGTCCGCGCGGAACCGCTTGTGACAGGAGGTGCACTCGGTGAGCGGGTCGGTGAACGTGGCGACGTGACCCGACGCCTGCCAGACCTCGGTGGCCAGGATCACCGACGAGTCGATACCGACGACGTCCTCACGCGAGGTGACCATGTAGCGCCACCACTGACGCTTGATGTTCTCCTTCAGCTCCACACCCAGCGGACCGTAGTCCCAGGCGGCCCGCTGACCACCGTAGATCTCACTGCAGGGGTAGACGAAGCCACGGCGCTTGCTGAGGCTGACGATGGTCTCGATCTTGTCGGCGGCCACGGTGCTCTCTTCTTACGACGACGAATTCAATAGGTGCGGCGCGCAGCGCCTCCGTCAGGGGTGGTGGTCGGGCGACGGGCGGGCGGATACGCGCTCCGGGAGCGAATGCTTCAGGTTACCGGCGGGCCTACCCCCCTAACCAAATCGGTTCTCGGTACAGAGCAGGACGAAGGGCTTGTTGACAATCGTTTCCAGTTTTGTTGAAAATGACTGTCATGAACGTACGCCTGCCTCGTCGCCCCCGCCGCCTCATATCCACCACCGCCGTCGCCGCCACCACGGTGCTCGGCCTGACGGCCCTGTCCGCCTGCTCCTCGTCGAGCGCGGCGGACGGCAAGAACGACGGCAAGCTGGACGTCGTGGCGTCGTTCTACCCGATGCAGTACCTCGCGGAGCGGATCGGCGGCGACCACGTCGACGTCACCAACCTCACCGAGCCCGGCCAGGAGCCGCACGACCTCGAGGTCAGCGCCCAGCAGCGCGGCCAGATCGAGGAGTCCGACGTGGCGCTCTACCTCAAGGGCCTGCAGCCCGCCGTCGACGACGCGATCAGCCAGTCCGGCATCGGCACCAAGGTCGACGCGGCCTCCCTGACCAGCCTGGAGAAGCACGGCAGCGAGGTCGGCGGCCACGCCGAGGAGCACGACCACGATCACGACCACGGCGACGAGAACGGCTCCGACCCGCACATCTGGCTCGACCCGGTGAAGTACGCCGAGGTCGCCGAGGGCGTCGGCAAGGCCCTGCAGAAGGCCGACCCCGACCACGCGGCCGAGTACAAGAAGAACACCGCGGCCGTGGTCAAGGACCTGGACGCCCTGAACACCGCGTTCGAGGACGGCCTGAAGGACACCGGCTCCAAGGTGTTCATCACGACCCACGCCGCCTTCGGGTACCTCGCCGAGCGCTACGGCCTCACCGAGGAGGCCATCAGCGGCCTCGACCCCGAGAGCGAGCCCAGCGCCGCCCGCGTCAAGGACCTCCAGAAGATGGCGAAGGCCGACGGCGTCACCACGGTCTTCTACGAGACCCTCGTCAGCGACAAGACGGCGAAGACCCTGGCGGGCGACGCGCACCTGAAGACTGATGTACTCGACCCGATCGAGGGCATCACCGGCAAGTCCAAGGGCGACGACTACATCCAGGTCATGAAGTCGAACCTGGCGGCGCTGCAGAAGGCACTCGGCGCCAAGTGACGTACGGATCAAGCGGCTTGAAGGGCGGCACCGAGATGAGTGACCCCGTCATCACCCTGCGGCGGGTCACCGCCGAGCTGGGCTCCCGGCCGGTGCTGCGCGGCATCGACCTCACCGTGGGCCGCGGCGAGGTCGTCGCCCTGCTCGGCGCCAACGGCTCCGGCAAGTCGACCGCCGTGCGCAGCGTCATCGGCCAGGTGCCGCTCACCGGCGGCGAGATCGAGCTCTTCGGCACCCCGCGCCGCCGCTTCAAGGACTGGGCGCGCGTCGGCTACGTGCCGCAGCGCACCACCGCCGCGGGCGGCGTCCCGGCGACGGTCACCGAGGTCGTCGCCTCGGGCCGGCTGTCCCGGGCGAAGTTCGGCGTCCTGCGCAGGGCGGACCGGGAGGCGGTGCGCCGCGCCCTGGAGCTGGTCGGGATGGCCGACCGCGCCAAGGACTCGGTCAACGCGCTCTCCGGCGGCCAGCACCAGCGCGTGCTGATCGCCCGGGCCCTGGTCGCCGAGCCCGAGCTGCTGATCATGGACGAGCCGATGGCGGGCGTCGACCTGGCCAGCCAGGAGATCCTCGCCGCGACTCTGCGTGAGCAGGTCGCCACGGGCGCCACCGTCCTCCTCGTCCTGCACGAACTGGGCCCGCTGGAGCCGCTGATCGACCGCGCGGTGGTGCTGCGCGACGGCTGCGTGCTGCACGACGGGCCGCCGCCCAAGGCCGTCGGGCAGCACGCGCTGCCGGGCCACGACCACGTCCACCCGCACTCCGACGCGGGCGCCGAACCGATCCGTACGGGACTGCTGAGCTGATGGAATTCCTCGACTTCGCCTTCATGCAGCGGGCTCTGCTCGCGGCCGTCCTCATCGGGATCACGGCACCCGCCATCGGCATCTACCTCGTCCAGCGCCGCCAGGCCCTGATGGGCGACGGCATCGGCCACGTGGCGATGACCGGCGTCGGTCTCGGCTTCCTGCTGTCGACGTCCCCGGTGTGGATGGCGATGGCCGTCTCCGCGGTCGGCGCGCTGCTCATGGAGCTGATCCGCTGGTACGGCAAGACCCGCGGCGACATCGCCCTCGCGATGCTCTTCTACGGCGGTATGGCGGGCGGCGTCATGCTGATCAACCTGGCGCCGGGCGGTTCGACCGCCAACCTCAGCTCGTACCTGTTCGGCTCGCTCACCACGGTCTCCCCCGAGGACGTCGTGGCGATCAGCTGGCTCGCCGCGTTCGTCGTCCTCGTGACGGTCGGGCTGCGCCGGCAGCTGTTCGCGGTGAGCCAGGACGAGGAGTTCGCCCGGGTCACCGGTCTGCCGGTGCGCGCCCTGAACCTGCTGGTCGCCATCACGGCGGCGGTCACGGTGACGGTCGCCATGCGTGTCGTCGGACTGCTCCTGGTGTCGGCGCTGATGGTGGTCCCGGTGGCCGCCGCCCAGCAGCTGACCCGCAGCTTCAAGGCGACGTTCGTGATCGCGGTCGCCATCGGCGTCGTGGTGACCCTCGGCGGCACCGTCACCTCGTACTACCAGGACGTGCCGCCCGGCGCGACGATCGTGCTCCTGACGATCGGCGTCTTCATCGTCCTGACGCTCCTCGCCACGCCGCTCGCCCGCCGCAGGGCACGGGCGGCGACGGTCGCGGCCGGCGATCCGGCGGAGTGCTCGATCCCCGAGCAGGCCCCGGCCAAGGTCTGACCCGGTCACAGCGCCGCCTGGCACAATGGCGGCGGTACGTACGTGGCAGGGATGTGAGGAGGAACCCGTGGCAGCCCCGGTTCGAGGCAGGTCTACCCGCCAGCGCGCGGCAGTGGCGGCGGCGCTCGACGAGGTGGACGAGTTCCGCAGCGCCCAGGAGTTGCACGACGTCCTCAAGCACAAGGGCGACTCGGTCGGTCTGACCACGGTCTACCGCACGCTGCAGTCCCTCGCCGACGCCGGCGAGGTGGACGTCCTGCGCACGTCGGAGGGCGAGGCGGTGTACCGCCGTTGCTCCTCGGGCGACCATCACCATCACCTGGTCTGCCGGATGTGCGGCAAGGCCGTCGAGGTCGAGGGCCCGGCGGTGGAGAAGTGGGCGGAGGCGATCGCCTCCGAGCACGGTTACGTCAACGTGGCGCACACGGTGGAGATCTTCGGCACGTGTGCGGAGTGCGCTGCCGCCGGTTGAGCGGGGGCGCCTCCTCGTGTGCCGGGTCGGGCGTCGCGGGCGGGTGCGGGTTGCGTCGTGGCTTCTCGCGCAGTTCCCCGCGCCCCTGAGGGGCGCGGGCGCAACCTGCAGCAGAGATCCGGCCTAGCCCTCGGCTTCCAGCTGCAGCAGGACCTCATTCGGCGTCGCGCCGCCGAACCGGCGGTCGCGGGAGGCGAATTCGACGCACGCACGCCACAGGTCGCGGCGGTCGAAGTCCGGCCAGAGCACGTCCTGGAAGACCATCTCGGCGTAAGCGCTCTGCCACAGAAGGTAGTTGGACGTGCGCTGCTCGCCGCTGGGGCGCAGGAACACGTCGACGTCCGGCATGTCCGGGTAGTAGAGGTACTTGGCGAAGGTCTTCTCGGACACCTTCGACGGGTCGAGGCGGCCGGCCTTCACGTCCTCGGCGATGGCCTGCGCGGCGTCGGCGATCTCGGCGCGGCCGCCGTAGTTCATGCAGAAGTACAGGGTCAGCTTGTCGTTGTCCTTGGTCTGCTCCTGGGAGATCTCCAGCTCCCGGGCGACCGACTTCCACAGCTTGGGCATCCGCCCGACCCAGCGCACCCGCACGCCCAGGTCGTCGAGCTGGTCCCGGGTCTTGCGGATGAAGTCCCGGTTGAAGTTCATCAGGAAGCGGACCTCGTCGGGCGACCGCTTCCAGTTCTCCGTCGAGAACGCGTACAGGGAAATGGCCCCCACGCCCATCTCGATGGCGCCCTGCAGGACGTCGAGCACCCGCTCGGCGCCGACCTTGTGCCCCTCGGTGCGGGGCAGCCCGCGCTCCTTGGCCCAGCGTCCGTTGCCGTCCATCACGATGGCCACGTGCTCGGGCACCAGCTCGCCCGGGATCTTCGGCGGCCGCGCGCCCGACGGGTGCGGTTCGGGTGTCTCGTACTCACGACGGGACGACCGTCCGAGGATTCCTCGACGTGCCATGTTCCGGGCCTCTCCCCTTAGCTCAGTGCCAGCTCTCGCTAGCTTTTCTCCACGTACCGCAGCGAGCGCAGTCCGCGCTCCAGGTGCCAGTGCAGGTACGCCGACACCAGCCCGCTGCCCTCCCGTACGAAGCGTGCCTCGCACGCGTCGGCCGTCTCCCAGTCGCCGGTCAGCAGCGCACCGAGCAGGGTGAGGGCCTGCGGTGAGGGTACGACGCTGCCCGGTACCCGGCAGTCGACGCAAACCGAGCCGCCCGCGCCGACCGAGAAGAATCGGTTGGGACCGGGCATTCCGCACTTCGCGCAGTCGCCGAAGGTGGGCGCGTACCCGTTCACGGCGAGGGAGCGGAGCAGGAACGCGTCGAGGATGAGGTGCGCCTCGTGCTCGCCGCGGGCGAGCGTGCGCAGGGCCCCGACGAGCAGCAGGTACTGCTGCACGGCCGGCTCGCCCTCGTGGTCGGTGAAGCGTTCCGCCGTCTCCAGCATGGCGGTGCCTGCGGTGTAGCGGGCGTAGTCGCTGACGATGCCGCCGCCGTACGCGGCGATGGTCTCGCTCTGCGTGCACAGCGGCAGCCCGCGCCCGATCAGCTCGCTGCCCCGGGCGAAGAACTGGACGTCGACGTGGGAGAACGGTTCGAGCCTGGCCCCGAACTTCGACTTGGTGCGCCGCACGCCGCGGGCCACGGCGCGGACCCGCCCGTGGCCGCGGGTGAGGAGCGTGATGATGCGGTCGGCTTCCCCGAGCTTCTGGGTCCGCAGGACGATCCCGTCGTCACGGAAGAGACTCATCCCACACCCCCTCGGGTCCTCCGCCGGGGGTACGGGGGCCGTCCCCGGGGCGCGAGCGGCGTGCTCCGTCCCGCCGCACCCGGCTCGTGGGTGCGCGGCTTCTGGATGCGCAGCACGGTGCCGTCGTCGCGGAGCAGGCTCATGACTCCATTCTGCCTCTCCGCGGACGGGGGCCGGGGCGCGGCCGGGTTGTTCGGGCGCGGAGGCCCGGGGCCGCCCCGATCAGGGGACCTCGCCGCGGCTCCTTCTGTTCTCGTACGCCGTCGCGGCCCGCAGCCGCTCGGTCGTCGTCGCCTCGCGCACTATCTCGGGCGGGCAGTCCCACTCGCGGCCGCCGCCGAAGGGGCGCAGCTGTACGTACGGGCCCTCGTGTCCCATCACCCGGCCCACCTGTCCCGTGCTCGTGTCGACTGCGTACGAACCGATCGGCGGCTTCATCGGGTGGTGCTCCTGTCAGGTAGTGCGTCCTGCCGTGCGACGAGCGCGGCGGCCGGGCGGGCCGCCGCGTCAACCGGACAACGTCTCGATTCCACCGAGGGACACGGGGCGGTCCGCGCAATTGACACCGGGTCCGGACCGAGTGGGGACAGCACAATTCCCGGCCCCGTGCGTGCGACTCGCGCTTTCTCCGTCATTTCGTCGTTCCCTCCACGCTCGGCGGACATGGTTCTCGTGGCCCGTCACGTGGCTCCCCTTCCCGATTCGATTTCACGCTTCGCCACTCGGCGGTGGCGTCGTGTCTCTACAGTGGGGAGGAGTCTGTGCAGTACAAGCGCCTTGCCGGACCGACGGGTCGGCCATGGCCATTGGTCCGGGCAAGGGATGCGGCCTTTCCTCCGCTGCGGCTACTTCGGTGGTTTCGAACGGGCAATTCGCAAACCGAAGTCGGATGTCGCCCGGAGGGCCGACGAGGCGCCGCGAACGCTGATTCTTTCGAGCGGATGTGCCGTAGGTGACAAGGATTCGCGCTCACCGTCGGGGAAGTTCCGCACCCACCCGCCCCTCGCATCCGTGCGTGTCCCGCGTCACCCCGTGGACGGCGTCCGCGACGGGGTCGGCCTGCTGGCACAGGACGAGTGCCACGTCGTCCTGGAGCGGCGCCGCGGTGTGCGCGGTCACGGCCGCGTACAGGGCGTCGAGGGCGTCGCTCTGCAGGACCGCGGAGAGCGGCTCCGCGCACCGGTCGAGCAGCGCGAACTCGGTGCCGTCCGGGGAGCGCGCCTCGATCAGGCCGTCGGTGTAGAAGAGGACCCGGTCGCCCGGCTGCAGCCAGCAGCGGCGTGCGCCCGGCCGGGTACCGAGGCCCAACGGCAGCGCGGAGTCGGCCGGTTGGAGCAGTTTGAGCGATCTGCCGATGCGCAGCGGCGGCGGGTGGCCGCAGTTGACGAGCCGGACCTCGCCCGGGGCGAACTCGGCGAACAGTGCGGTGACGAAGTCCTCGGGGCCGAGGTCCGGGGCGACGAGCGCGTCCAGGCGGACGGCGATGTCGGTGAGTTCGGGGGTCACATAGGCCAGGTCGCGAAAGCCGCTGAGCACCGTCGCGGCGGTCTGCACCGCGCCCAGGTCGTGTCCGCGTACGTCGCCGATGAACACCCGTGTCCCGAAGGGGGTGTTGACGATCTCGTACACGTCGCCGCCGACCGTCGCCGGCTCCAGGGGGCAGTGGTGCCGGGTGAAGACGTCGACCTCGCCGATCCGCGCGGCCACCGGGCGCATGATCGCGCCCTGCGCCACCTGGGCCACCTGGACGGCGTGCCGGAGGGCCGCCGTGTGCGCCGTCAGCCGCCCCGCGACCCGGACGGCCAGGACACCGCCCGCGAGCAGCACCAGGTACTCCAGGACGAACGGCGGCGTGCCCGCCAGATGCCGGACGGTACCGACCGACAGGGCGAGGGCGGCGCTCCACCCGGCCACGGCGAGCGTGCCGCGCGCGCCCAGCCGGGAGCAGGCCAGGACCGGCCCGATCAGCAGCGCCCCCACCGCCGGCCGCCATCCGTCGTGGAACGTACCGAGCACGGCGAGCAGCGCGGTGACGGCCAACGGCAGCAGTAAGCCGCCCGCCCTTCTCCAGCGCCCTCGCCCGCTGTCCCGCACAGCCATGCAGGAGCCTCCCGCCTGCCCTGCCCCGCTCGCCCCGCCGCAGTGAGCGATCCACTCTGGCCGAACGCACCGTTCCGTGCCCCCCGTTGAGCACAGTGCGCATCCGCGCGACCGCAACCGTCCCCCGCTGACGCCTTCTGCCCGGATCGGCGTGCCGGGCGCGGGGCAGCCGCTCAACTTTCGCCAACCACTGATGCGGCCCGCGTGCCGGAGCAGACTGTCCGGCGACGGCGCGCGGACGTGCGCGGTACGGGCGAGCCGGGAGGCGGTGCGGGTGGAGACTTTCCCCGCCGAGACGACGAGCTTCATCGGGCGCGATCAGGAACTGGCCGCGCTCGACCGGGTGCTGACGCGGCACCGGCTCGTCACCCTCACCGGGGTCGGCGGCGTCGGCAAGTCGCGCCTCGCCGCGCGCGCCGCCCGTCGCGCGGCGCCGCGGTTCGCCGACGGCGCGCGGCTGGTCGCGCTCTCCCCGCTGCGCGAACCCTCCCTGCTGGGCCACGTCCTCTTCGAGGAGCTCGGTCTGGTCGACCAGTCGACGCGGCCTCCCGAGGAGCTCATCGCCGAGTGGCTCGCCACCAGGAACCTGCTGCTCGTCCTGGACACCTGCGAGCACCTGGTCGGTGCGTGCGCGCGGCTCGCGACCCGGCTGCTCGACGCGGGGCCCGGGCTGCGGATCCTGGCGACCAGCCGGGAGCCGCTGGGCGCGGCGGGCGAGTGGCTCATGGAAGTGGACCCGCTGCCCGTGGCGGCCGATGCCGCGGCGGAGCCGGCGGGCGGTGA
The DNA here is from genome assembly GCF_053891275.1 of Streptomyces sp. YJ-C3. Taxonomy (NCBI): domain Bacteria; kingdom Bacillati; phylum Actinomycetota; class Actinomycetes; order Kitasatosporales; family Streptomycetaceae; genus Streptomyces; species Streptomyces sp. YJ-C3. The sequence goes on from NZ_CM132685.1 coordinate 7,447,141, forward strand.
CGCCGTCTCGCTGTTCGCGGACCGGGCGGCCGCCGCGGTCGACGGCTTCCGGCTCGGCCGTGCGGAGCGGGAGTCGGCCGTGACCGTGTGCCGCCGCCTCGACGGCATCCCGCTGGCCATCGAGCTCGCCGCGGCCCAGCTGGCGGAGCTGACGGTGCGGGAGCTCGGCGAGCGGCTGCGGCACCGGTTCGACACCCTGGTCGTCCCGGACGCCCCGGGCGGCCCGGCCCCGTCCCGGCACCGGACGCTGCGCACCACGATCGGCTGGAGCCACGAACTGTGCGCGCCCCTGGAGCGGCTGCTGTGGGCCCGTCTGTCGGTCTTCGCCGACGGCTTCGACCTGGCCGGCGCCCGGGCGGTGGCCGCGGGCGGCCCGCTGTCCGCCGAGGCCGTTCCCGCCCTGCTCGACAAGCTGGTCGCGAAGTCCCTGGTGCGCCCGGACCCGGTACCGGGCGGGGCGGAGCCGACCCGGTACCGGCTGCTCGACACCGTGCGGGAGTACGGCGCGCAGTGGCTGCGCGAGCTCGGCGAGGAGGCGGCGGTGCGGCGGGCCCACCTGGAGCGCTACCGGGAGCTGGCCGCGCAGGGCGACCGCGAGTGGCTGACCGACCGGCAGCCGGTCTGGGGCGCGCGCATCACGGCCGAGCACGCCAACATCCGGGCGGCCCTCGACTTCGCGCTCCGTGAGGGCCGGCGGCACATCGCGCTGGAGATGACCGGCTCCCTGTGGTTCTTCTGGTTCGCGTGCGGGTTCGCCCGTGAGGGCCGCCACTATCTGGAGCGGGCTCTGGCCGACGGCCCGGAGCCCGGGCCCGAGTACGCCAAGGCGCTGTGGAGCTGCGGCATCGTGGCCATGGCGCAGGGCAGTCTCGACGTGGCGCTGCGGCACTCCGCCGAGTTCCGGGTGCTGGCGGCGACGTCCGCGGACCCGACCGCGGACGTGGCGGCGGACTACCTCACGGGCACGATCCTGACCCAGCAGGGCGACCACGAGCAGGCGATCGCCGTGCTGGACTCGGCCGCGCCGCAGACCCGGCGGGGCGCGTACGAGGCCGCGTGCTTCCTGAACCGGATCTCCCGCGCGTTCTCCCGCATCTACGTCGGCGACTTCGACGAGGGCAGGGCCCTCGCGCACGGCGTCTGCGTCGAGCTGGCCGCGCGCGGCGACTGCTGGGGGCGGGCGTTCGGCGACTATGTGCAGGCGCTCGCCGCGTTCGGGCTCGGGCACTGGTCCGAGGCCGCCGGGCACGCCCGCGCGAGTCTGCGGGGCAAGGCCGGTCTCCACGACACCCTGGGCGTCGCCCTCGCCGCCGACGTGCTGGCCGCCGCGACCGTGGCCGACGGGCAGGACGAGGCGGGGGCCCGGCTGCTGGGCGCGGCGCAGCGGGTGTGGCTGGGCTTCGGCCGCCCCCAGATGGGCAATCCGCAGCTCGTCGCGGTCCGCGCGGACGCGGAGCGGCGGAGCCGGCAGGCCCTCGGCGAGGCCGCCTACACGAAGGCGTACGAGGAGGGGCTGCACGACGAGGCCGTCGACGGGATCGTCTACAGCACCGGCACCTAGAACGGAGCTCAGCCGACCCCGCGGGTCTCCTGCTCGGCGCGTGCCTCGATGCCGCGGAAGTGGTGGGCCATGGCCTCCTGCGCCCCGGCGGCGTTCCCGGCGCGCAGCGCGGCCACGATGGCGCGGTGCCGTTCGACGGTCACCTCGGGCGCGGGGTCGTGGGCCCACCGGCGCACCCCGGCGACCCGGTCGAACACGTTCCAGAACGCGCCGAGCAGCTGCGGGATCAGTTCGTTGCCGAGCGAGCGGTAGAGCGTCTCGTGGAAGGCGCGGTCCAGGTCGGCGAACGGCTCGCCGGCCTGCCCCGCCTCGCTCATCTTCCGTACGATCACGTCGAGTCGGTCCAGGACGTCGTCGTCGGGCGGGGCCGCGGCGACCCGCCGGATCAGCCCTTCTTCGAGGACCTCGCGCACCTGGAGGATCTCGGCGAGGGCGTGCGCGTCGTCGGCGGGGCGCAGCAGGGTGCGGAAGGTGAGGCCGTCGGCGAGCGGGGTCAGCGAGGCCTGGCCGACGTAGGTGCCGTAGCCGTGTCTGATCTCCACGATGTCGAGGGCCTGGAGGGCCTTGAGGGCCTCTCGCACCGAGTTCCTGCTCACGCCGAGGGTGTCCATCAACTCGGCTTCCGTGGGAAGGAGTTCACCGGGCCGCAAGCCCGTGTCCAGGATCAGTTGCGTCACCGCGCGCCGGACCTGGTGGCTGACGCGGCGATGGCGTACGGCCGGGCCGCCGGGCTCGTCGTCGGACATGCGCCGCATCGTAGGCGCTCGGGACATCCCACGTCCCACCTCGGGGCGAAAGAGGTTCTCCGCGCGATGCTGCGCGATCTCTTGACCGCCCCTGCGGGGCCTCTTATGGTCACGTCGCTACCCAGACGTAGGACGTTGGATCTCCCGGCTCCGGTGCACCTCCCCGGCCGGGCGGTCCTCTCACCGGAGTCACTGGAGGCACCATGAGCGACCATGACGCGACCGGCCGCCGTTCCTTCCTCAAGTACACCGGCGCCCTCGGCGCCGCGGCCGCCATCTCCACGTCGCTGTCCGCCTGTTCGTCCGGTCCGAAGTCCACGAACGACACCGGTGACGACGACGGCGCGGGCGGCTCGACGTCCCTGACGGCCGTCATCGGCTACGGCAACGACGGCAGCTGGGACCCGACGCTGACGGCGTCCGCGTTCGCGATGGCCGGCAACCACCACATCTACGAGGGGCTCGTCGACACCGACCCGATCACCCGGGCTCCGTACGCGGCACTCGCGACCGAGGTGCCGGACGCGGCCCAGCTCAAGGGCACGACATGGACGTTCACGCTGCGCTCCGGCGCCACCTGGCACGACGGGAAGCCGGTGACGGCGGACGACGTGGTGTTCGTCTTCGACCGGATCCTCGACCCGGACACGCAGACGCTCGCCAAGGGATTCTTCGAGAGCTGGCTGAAGGAGGTCAGGAAGACCGGCGACTCCTCGGTCGAGCTGGTCCTCAAGTTCCCCTTCCCGGAGGGGATCGCCCGGCTGACCCTCGCCAAGATCATGCCGAAGCACGTCTTCTCGCGGCCCGGCGCGTGGGACGACGCGATGAAGGGCAAGGCCGTCGGTTCGGGCCCGTACCGGCAGACCTCGCACCAGCCCAAGGTGAACACGACCTTCGAGGCCTTCGCGGACTACAACGGCCCGCGTGAACCGGCCTTCAAGAAGATGAACTGGCTGACCATCGTCGACGCGGCGCCGCGGGTCGCGAAGATCTCCGGGGGCAGCGCCGACGCGCAGATCGCCGACAACGTCCCGTACGCCAATGTCCCCCAGCTGGAGAAGGGCGGGCTCACCGTCGAGGGCGGCGCCGGGATGAACAACCTGTTCCTGCTGTTCAACACCGCGCACGAGCCATTCGGTGACGTACGGGTGCGGCAGGCGCTGCACTACGCGATCGACCGGAAGAAGATGATCGAGGTCGCGCTCAAGGGGCACGGGAAGGCGGCCACGTCGTTCCTCGACGAGGGGAACCCCGCGCACCGCGACGCGAAGCCGGTCTACGGCTACGACCCGGAGAAGGCCGAGCGGCTGCTGAAGGACGCCGGGGTGAGCGGTCTGCGCATCAACCTCATGGCCGTGAACGTGTCGTGGATCGTGGACTGTCTGCCGACCATCAAGGCGTCCTGGGACGCGATCGGCGTCAGGACCACGCTCGACCCGCAGGAGACCACGGCGGTCTTCACGAAGCTGGACCAGAAGAAGGACTTCCAGGTGGTGGCGGCGGCCTCCAATCCCAATCAGTTCGGCCTCGACGCGGACCTGATCATGCACTACAACTACGGGCCCGCCAACACGTGGATGGGGTACGCCCGTTGGGCGGACGACCCCACGGCCAAGCAGCTCTTCCGGCGGATGGACCAGGCGACGCGGGAGCCGGACGCCGCCAGGAAGAAGGCGATGATCCAGGACTATCTCGACGTCGTCGCCGAGCAGGCCGTCATCTACCCCGTCGTGCACAACGAGCTGATGACCGCGTGGGACGGCAAGAAGATCACCGGTGTGCAGGCGCAGCCCTACCCCGGGATCAACCTGCTCAAGGCCCACCCCGCGTAGGACAGGCTCCGCCTCGGTACACGCTCCGCCTCGAACAAGGGAGTTCACGCCCGTGGCCGTGATCGCCAGAATTCTCGCCCGGCGCCTCGTGCTGCTCGTGCCGCTGCTGCTCGGCATCGTCCTGTTCGTGTTCCTCGTGATGCGCTTCGCCGACGTCGACCCGGCGTCCGCGTACTTCCAGGGCGCCAACCCGACGCCGCGGCAGCTGCACGAGTTCCGGGAACGCAACGGGCTGCTCGACCCGTTGCCGCTGCGCTACCTCCACTTCGTCGGCGATCTGCTCCAGGGCGACATGGGGATCAGCGTGCTGACCCGGCAGCCGGTCGTCGAGCAGGTCACCACCGCGCTGCCGCTCACCCTGCAGCTGACGTTCCTCGGCCTCGGCATCGCCGTGGTGGTGTCGCTGGTGCTCGGCATCAGCGCGGCCATCCACCGCGACCGGACCTGGGACCAGGTCGTCCGGGTCGTGTCGCTGACCGGGGTGGCCGCGCCGGGGTTCTGGCTGGCGCTGCTGATGATCCAGTACCTGGCGGTGGACCGGGGCTGGTTCCCGACCGGCGGCTACGTCAACCCGGCCGATTCCCTCACCGGTTGGCTGACGTGCATGACGCTGCCGGCGCTGGCCCTGTCGCTGCCGGTCGCCGCGCAGCTCACCCGGATCGTCCGGACGGCCGTGGTGGAGGAGCTCGACAAGGACTACGTGCGCACGGCCGTCGGCAGCGGGCTCCCGCCGCTCGTCGTGGTCGGCCGCAACGTGCTGCGCAACGCCCTGATCAACCCGCTCACCGTGCTCGGCCTGCGGGTGGGCTATCTGCTGGGCGGGGCGGTGGTCGTGGAGACGATCTTCTCGCTGCCCGGGATGGGGAAGCTGATGATCGACGCGGTGAAGAACGGGGACCCCGCCGTGGTTCAGGGGGTCGTACTGACGACGGCCGTCGGGTTCGTCGTCGTCAACCTGGTGATCGACGTGCTGTATCTGCTGGTGAATCCGCGGCTGCGGGGGCTGTCGTGAAGGCCTCGGGGCTCCGCCCCGGACTCCGCTCCTCACGCGCCGGAGGGGCTCGGCTGCGCTCCCGCATCGCGCTCGGCGTTCTCGCGGTCGTCGTGCTCATGGCCCTGTTCGCCCCGCTGCTCGCCCCGCACGACCCGCTCGACCAGCAGGCGCAGGTGGACGGCACCGGTCATCCGTCCGGCGCGCACTGGATGGGACAGGACAGCCTGGGCCGGGACATCCTCAGCCGGCTGATGTACGGGGCCCGGTGGTCCCTCGCCATCGGGCTCGGGGCGACCCTGCTCGCGCTCGTCGTGGGCGCGGTCCTCGGCGCGGTCGCCGCGACGTCCCGCAAGGCCGTCGACGAGACCCTGATGCGCTGCCTGGACGTCGTCATGGCGTTCCCCGGGATCGCCCTCGCGGCCGTGCTCGTCGCCGTGTTCGGCGGCGGGATCCCGGTGCTGATCTGCGCGCTCGCGTTCCTGTTCACGCCGCCCATCGCCCGGGTCGTCCGCGCCAACGTCCTGGACCAGTACGGCGAGGACTACGTGACCGCCGAGCGCGTCATCGGGGCCCGCACCCCGCACATCGTGCTCAGGCACGTCGCGATCAACTGCGCGGCGCCGATCCTGGTGTTCTGCACGGTGCAGGTCGCGGAGGCGATCGTCTTCGAGGCGTCGCTGTCCTTCATCGGCGCGGGCGTGCGGCCGCCGGACCCGTCCTGGGGCAGCGTCATCGCCGACGGCAAGAACATGGTGCTGATCGGCGGCTGGTGGGCGACCGTCTTCCCCGGCCTGCTGATGCTGGTCACGGTCCTGTCCCTCAACGTCCTCAGCGAAGGCGTCTCCGACGCGTGGGCGGCGCCGGCCGCGCGGGACGTGGCGGCCGAGGAACCCGACCGGCTGGAGGCCGCGGCGCCCGGCACCGGCCAGGTCCTCGAACTCCCCGGGCTCACGCAGGCCGCGGCCCGGCTGCGCGCCCGCGCCCGGCCGCTGCCCGACGGGCCGCCGGTGCTCTCCGTGCGGGGCCTCGCCATCGGCTTCGACGCGCGGCACGGCGGGGTCGACATCGTCGACGGCATCGGCTTCGACGTACGCCCCGGTGAGGTCCTGGGCCTGGTCGGCGAGTCCGGCTGTGGCAAGTCGCTGACCGCGCTGACCGTGATGGGCCTGCAGCCCAAGGGGGCCCGCGTCCAGGGACAAGTGACGTTCGACGGGACCGAGTTGACGTCCCTGCCGATGAGTGCGCGGCGCCGGCTGCTCGGCCACGACATGGCGATGATCTACCAGGACGCGCTGTCGTCCCTGAACCCCGCGATGACCGTGCGTGCGCAGCTCAAGCAGGTCGTCCGGCGCGGCGGCCGCCGCTCCCCCGCCGAGCTCCTCGCCCTCGTCGGGCTCGACCCGGACCGCACTCTGCGCAGCTACCCGCACGAGCTGTCCGGCGGTCAGCGCCAGCGCGTCCTCATCGCCATGGCACTGTCCCGCGACCCGAAGCTGATCGTCGCCGACGAGCCGACGACGGCGCTCGACGTGACGGTGCAGGCGCAAATCATCGAGCTGCTGCTGCGGCTGCGCGCCGAGCTGGGCTTCGCGCTCGTCCTCGTCTCGCACGACCTGGCGCTGGTCGCCGACGTCACGGACCGGGTCGTCGTCATGTACGGCGGCCAGATCGTGGAGACGGGAGTGACGGCCGATCTGGTGGGGGCACCCCGGCACCACTACACGCGCGGCCTGTTGGGCTCGGTGCTCTCCCTGGAGTCGGCGGCCGACCGGCTCACCCAGATCAAGGGCGTGGTCCCGTCCCCGGCGGACTTCCCGGCGGGCTGCCGCTTCGCGGACCGCTGCCCGCTGGCGTCGGAGGTGTGCCGGGACCTGGCCCCGGACCTGGTGGGCGGCGCGGCGCACGCCACGGCGTGCCATCACCCGGCAGCGCCCCACAGGGACGCGGGGAACGGCGCGAGCGACCACGACGGCGCCGCGGACGCGCCACCGGCCACGGTGCCCCCGGCGCGCGGCGCCGAGGCGGAGAGGGAGCCGAAATGACCACGCCACTGGTGGAGTTGACCGACGTGCACGTAGTGCACAGGGCACGCTCGGGCGGCCTCTTCGGCCGCGACCGCGTCCACGCCCTCACGGCGGCGGACCTGACCGTCGTCCCGGGCGAGACCCTGGGCGTCGTGGGCGAATCGGGCTGCGGCAAGTCGACCCTGGCCAAGGTCCTGGTGGGCGTCCAGAGACCGGCCTCGGGAACGGTGACGTACCGGGGCGGCGACCTGTGGACCATGCCCGCCGCCGAGCGCCGCGCGGCGGTCGGCACCGGCGTCGGCATGATCTTCCAGGACCCCTCGACGGCCCTGAACCAGCGGCTGACCGTACGGCAGATCGTGCGCGACCCGATGGACGTGCACCGGTACCGCACGAGCGGCGGACGCGATGTGCGGGTACGGGAGTTGCTGGGGCTGGTCGGCCTGCCGAAGGCGCTGGCCGATGCACTGCCCGGGCAGCTGTCGGGCGGGCAGCGGCAGCGGGTCGCCATCGCGCGGGCGCTGGCCCTGGAGCCGGACCTGGTGGTGGCCGACGAGCCGACGAGCGCCCTCGACGTGTCGGTGCGCGCCCAGATCCTCAACCTCCTCCTCGATCTCAAGGAACGCCTCGGCCTCGCCCTGGTCTTCGTCTCGCACGACATCCAGACGGTGCGCCGGATGAGCGACCGGGTCATCACCATGTACCTGGGCCGCATCGTGGAGGAGACGCCCGCCGCCGACGTCCTGGACCGGGCCCGGCACCCGTACACGCGCGCCCTGTTCTCGGCGACGCCCGGGCTGCTCGCCCCGGTCGACCCGATCCCGCTGGCCGGCCCGGTGCCGTCGGCCACGCGTCCGCCGTCCGGCTGCCCGTTCCGTACGCGCTGCTGGCGGGCGGACGCGGCCTGCGCGGCGGCGATGCCCGAGCCGGAGGGGACCGGCGGGCACGTCCACCGGTGCCACCACCCGGTCCGCGCGGACCAGTCCACGCACGACCTCGTCCAGGAGGTCCGCTGACCGGTCAGCCCCTGTTCACCGGCTCTCCGGGCGCGGCGAAGTCGACCTGGGCGGCCGGCCGTACGCGGATGCCCCGGTCGGGGAAGTCGATGTGCCGATAGATCTCGTTGTGGTGGGCGATCGACCGGTCCGGCGGGGCGAAGTCCGTCGTGGCGGGGCGGACGGACGTCGTGTGCCCGTCCGCCACGAGCACCAGGTCGTAGCCCTCGCTGAGGGCCCGGCGCGCGGTCGTCTCCACGCAGTTCTCCGTGGCGAAGCCCGTGACGAGCAGCTCGGTGACGCCCAGCTCGCGCAGTGCCGCGTCGAGCCCGGTCCGCAGGAACGCGTCGGCGGTCGACTTGGTCACCAGCAACTCACTCTTGTCAGGCGCGAGTTCGGGCACGACGGGCCCGGCACCCTCCTGCCGCACCGTGACGACGGGAACACCCGCCGCCCGCGCCCTGGAGCGCAGGCCCGCGATGACGCCGATGGTCTCCTCGGCGCGATGCATGATCGGCAGCATGTCGTGCTGCATGTCGATGACGAGGAGCGCGGGGCGGTGCGGGTGAGCGGCCACGGGCCCACCCTAACCGCGGCTATTCCCGGGGGAGTTCGGGGCGGCGGCTGTGCAGGCGGAGCGCGCCGCGCAGCCGGACCCAGTGGCCGGTGGCCAGGCACAGCAGCGGGTAGCGCCAGCGGGCGAGCCCCACGACCTGCGGGCTCTCCGCGCCCATCAGGCGCACGCCGTCCTGGATCACGGCGTCGAACGCGGCGACGGAGCGATGGGGGCGGCAGGCCCAGAGCAGGGCGTAGGCGACCCGGCCGCGCGCGTACCAGGCCTGGAGGTGATCCCGGCCGTGGATGCGCGCCTCGTCGGCGGCCAGCGCCTCGTACTCCGCGAGGGCGGTACGGACCCGGCCGGTCCGCCGGTGGGTGGTGGCGGTGAACCGGCGGGCGCCCAGGGTCCAGGGATGGTCGGGGCCGTACAGCCGGGCGTAGTCGGTACCGCGGGCCCGGGCCACGGCCGCGGCCTTGCGCCAGCGCCCCGCGCGGCGCAGGGCGAAGGACCACCAGTCGCGCTGCATCAGGGTCGCGACGTGGTCCGGGCCGAAGTGCGCCGTCAGATCCTCCAGGAGGCGCCGTTGCAGGGTGGCGTTGCGCCGGACCAGGCCGACGGAACAGTAGGCGGAGCCCAGGCTGCGGCGTGCGTGGATCGAGGCCCAGCTCCAGGGGCCCGATCTCGTCTCCTGCGCACGCAGCACGCGCCGCCGGATCCGCAGGGCCTTGAGACGTCGCTGCACCGCGCGGTAGCCGTCCGCCACGTCGTCGAGCAGGCCGATCGTCTGCGGATGGCCGGGGCCGAGCAGACGCGTGTAATCGGCGTACAGGTCCCGTGTCAGACGGCGTGCCGCCCGCCCGAGCCCGACGGAGAGGAGCGCCGACGCGTACTCCGCGCGCGTGGCCAGGGTCAGCAGGCTGTCGGCGCCGTACATGCGCTCGGTGTCCGCGAGGGCCGCGCGGGTCAGTGCGCACTCCTCCCGGTGGCGTCCCGCCTTGCCGTGGGCGGTCGCCAGCCAGCGCCGGGCAAGGAGCGTGGCCGGGTGGTCCGCGCCGCGGATGCGCGCCATGTCGTCCACGACCCTGCGGTGCTGCGCGAGCGCCTCGTCGTGGCGCTCGCACGCGGTGAGCGCGTCGGCCAAGTCGCTGCGGGCGTAGACGACTTGCGTGTTCTCGCTCCCGTGGACCCGGGTGTACTCGGCCACGTTCGCCTCGCGCAGCTCACGGGCCTGCTCGAACGCGCCGAGACTGGTCAGCACCCCGGCGAGGCGGGCGCGCGCGGCGAACGTCCACGGGTGCCCGGCGCCGAGGGTCAGCGCGGTGTCCCGCACCGCCCCTCTCAACAGGGTGAGACTCTCCTGGTACTCGGCGGCCGCGGTCAGGGCGTCGGCAAGGGCGAGGCGCATGTCGACCGTCCGCGGGTGGTCGGGGCCGTGCACCCGCTCGTGGTCGGCCAGGAGCTCGCGTGCGAGGGCGACTCCTTCCCCGATCCGTCCGTGCCGCGTGCACAGGTGGACGTGGAACCGGCGGACACCGAACGTGCTCGGGTGGTCGGCGCCGAGGAGCCGCTCGTAGTCGGCGATCAGCTCGGTCTGGGCGGTGTACGCCTCGGCGTGCCGCCGCGACTCGTCCAGGGACCACACGAGTTGGCCGCGGGCGCCGAGCACCCGGGGATGATCCGGGCCGTGCAGGGCGATCCGGTCGTCGACCACGCGCCGGAACAGGCTCATGGCCTCGTCGTCGCGGTCGACCCCTTGAAGGCAGGTGGCGAGCGTGTCGCGGAACTCGACGGTGTCCGCCGCCTGCGGGCCGAGGACCCGCTCGGCGTCCGCGAGCGCCCGCTGCGCGGCGGCGAGGCCCTCGTCCTGCAGACCTGCGTCCATGTACTGCAGGGCCAGGTCGTTGCGGGCGCCGATCGTCTGGATCGCGTCCGCGCCGTAGGAGGCCTCGCACTCCTCGAGATAGCGCCGCAGCAGTGCCGCGCCCTCGGCGTCCTGACCGACCGAGCCATAGGCCTCGGCGAGCCCCCGCAGGGAGTCCAGGCCCGATGCCGTGGACCGGGTGTCCCGCGACCACTCCGTGCGCATCCGGTCCACGATCGAGGCCGCCTCGCGGAGCCGGCCCGCGGCCGCGTACGCGTCCGCCAGGCGGCGCAGCGCGGTACGGGTCCGCTGATGGTCCGCGCCGTGGAGGCGTCGCTCGTCCCGCTCCAACGCCTCGTACATGGGCACCGATTGCTCGTAGCGCCCCGCGGACTGGTACGAACTGGCGAGATCCATGCGCGCGTTGAGGGTCTTCTCGTGGTCAGGGCCATGGCGCCGCTCGGTGATCTCGAGGAGCCTGCCCCGCTCGTCGAGCGCCTTCTGGGTGATGCCCACCCATGCGTGCATGTCTCCCTCGAACTCCAGGGCGCGGAGGAAGCCGGTGCTCTCCTCGCCCAGCAGCCGTTCGCACGCCTTCCTGGTGTCCACGGCCCACTCGACCGCCCGTCCCATCGCCCCCACCTCCCCCAGGTGTTCGTAACCGGCCCAGTACCGCAGGTCGACCAGGGCCTCCTGGTCCTCCTCCTCGTACTCCGCCAGGTCCTCGCGCACGGTGTTCCACAACGCGTCGATCTGGTCGACCAGTTGCCCTCCGACCTCCCGTCGCTCCCATGCCTCCAGGGACGGGACCAGCACCTCCGCCAGGTGCCGCGTCACGGCCCGCACCACCGGCCGGATGCCCTCCCCGGCGCGTTCCCGTACGACCCGCTGCACCAGCCGGTGCACCGCCACGGCGTCCGCCCCGGCGTCGGTGACCAGTGAGGCCTGGGTCAGCGCCCCGAGCGCCGCCTCCGCTCCCGCCCCGTCCTCGACCCCGGCCTGCCGCATCACCCCGTAGAGCACCTCACGAGGTACCCCGGCCGGCGACAGCACGGACAGCGCCTCCAGCAGCGTCCGGACGACCGCGCCCGCCTCGCCGTGCTCCGCCTGGTCGACCGAGAGGAGCACCGCCTCGGCGACCCGATGGGGGTACCGCTCCCCCGGCACCCGCTCGAGGACGTCCCCGAGCGGATAGGCCCGCAGCCGCTCCAGATAGCCCCGGTACCCGATCCCCCGCATCCGGATGACCTGCGCGGCCTGAGCGAGCGCGAGCGGCAGCCGGCCCAGTTCCTCGGCGACCTCCAGCGCCGCCGCGTCGGTGTCCGGGGACGGGGGCACGGCCGTGCGGTGGCGCAGGAAGTCGAGGGCCTCCTCCCGCGTGAACACCGTGACGTCGACGCGCGCTCCGGCCCCGGCGAGGTTCTCGAAGGACTGCGCCGTGGCCGTCACGACCACCTGGGCGCGGCCGCGCCCGGCCGTCGGGAGCCAGCGCAGCACCTCGTCCGGGTCCGTCGCGTTGTCCAGGACCATCAGACACGGATCGGGGTTCTGCCCGATCCAGGTGAGGGCCGCGCGGGCGGCCGTCGCCGTGTCGTCGGCCGGTTCGCGCACCCCCAGCTGGTCGGCGAGGTCGGCGAGTCCGGAGGTGAGCTGCCCGCCGTTCTCCGCGGTGATCCAGGCCACGACCGGCCAGCCCTCCTCGATCCGGCGCCGGGCGTAGGCGGCTGCGAGCTGGGTCTTGCCGACGCCCCGCGCGCCGGTCACCGCGTGGACGACGGTGAACCGGTGCTCCTCGTTGGCGGCGGCGAGCGCGGCGAGCAGGTCCTCGCGGGGCTGGAAGCCGACCGGTTCGTGCGGCAGATCGCCCCGGTAGACAGGGGGCCGGGGCGGGGCCTGCCCGGGGCCGCCGTGCACCGTCACCGTCGCGTGGGGCAGTTCGAGACGTACTCCGGGCTGCGGCCCGGGTTCCGGCCCGCCCGCCGCCGTCGGCGCCACCGCTCGCGGTGCCCACCAGGCGCCCCATGCCCCGCCCACCGTCGCGGCGACCGTGGCGGCCGCGACCCCGACCGCGATGCGCCCCTCGTCGGAGGCGGGCAGCAGCGGTACGTCGGCGGCGTAGAAGATCAGAAAGACACCCGCGAACGCCGCCACGTTCAGAGCCACCACCAGCGCCCAGCGCATGCCGTGCCTCACGCGCTCCCCCTCGTCCACCCGCGCCTGCCCGGAGAGACGATTGTGCCCCGCGAAACGTGTCACGGGAGCGGTCCGGGGAGAGACGTGAACGAAGTAACCCCGTTTATGACAAGGGGAGTTACGAAGGCGTCCGCGCCGCCGCCACCAGCAGCCGTCCGACCTCGTCGGTACACATGGTCAGGGCGGCGCCCACCGTGCCCAGGACGTCCCGCTCCGCCGCCGAGTACGGCCCGTCGGCCAGGGCGATCCGCGCGCCCTGCAGCAGAATCGATTCCCGTCCGGCCGGGGCGAGGTGCTGGGCGAGCGGGTCGAGCGCCTCGTGCAGTTCGATCGCGAGCCCGGCCGCGGGCCCGCAGTGCTCGGGCAGTCGCCCGGCGTCCGTCATCAACGCCTCGACCAGCGCGGCCAGTTGTTCCTCGGAGCAGTCGTCGAAGCCGGCCCCGCGCAGCGTGCCGACGGCGCACTCCAGCGACGTGCGGGACGAGGAGCCGCCCGCCGAGAGCACCGCGAGCACGACCGTGTGCACGGCGTCCCGGAGCATCGCCGAGAAGCGGTGCGTGGTCGGGTGGTCGAGCGCCTCCGTCCCGTACCGGCCCTCGCAGGCGGCGCACTGGACGACGGGCCCGGTCTCGCCGCGCGGCACCACCGGCACGCCGAGCACGGTGAAGCGGCGCCGGCCGGTGCGCCGCTGGTAGTTGCGGTCACCGCCGCAGCCCGGGCAGAAGAACTCCCCGTCGCCGACGGTGGTCCATGTGGTGTGCACGCCGAGGACCCGCGAGACCCCGGTTCGCCGCATACGTCCCCAAATCGGCAGCACGTCGCACACCTCCGTTTAACGGCGCCGCAACATCGCGGCGTTGGCGTGATGTTAGCCACATTGTTGATGCGGCGTCAGTACCTTGGTCACGCCAAGGTCACGGAGATCGGGCTGACTGGCCGAGACACGCCGCGGCCCCGCACACCGACAAAAGGTGTACGGGGCCGCGTTCGCGCAGCTCAACCGCCTCAGCGGGCCGCGCGGTTGACCGCGGAGACGACCGCCTTCAGCGACGCACGTGTCGTATTCGCGTCGATCCCGATACCCCACAGAACCTTGTCGCCGATGGCGACCTCGATGTACGAGGCGGCGACCGCGGAGGCGCCCTCGCTCATCGTGTGCTCCTGATAGTCCAGCAGGCGGGCGTCGATGTCGATGCCCTGCAGTGCGTGGAAGAACGCGGAGATCGGGCCGTTGCCGGTGCCGACCAGGACCCGCTCGGCGCCGTCGACCTCGGCCTCGACGGTCAGCGTGTCCACGCCGTCCTTGTCGGTCGTGGTCTGGCCGGTCTTGACCTGGATGCGGCCCCACGGGTTGTCCGGGTTGGGCAGGTACTCGTCCTGGAAGATGCTCCAGATGTCCTTCGGCGTGACCTCGCCGCCCTCGGCGTCCGTCTTCGCCTGGATGACCTTGGAGAACTCGACCTGCATACGGCGCGGCAGGTCCAGGCTGTGGTCGTTCTTCAGGACGTACGCGATACCGCCCTTGCCGGACTGCGAGTTGACGCGGATCACGGCCTCGTAGGAGCGGCCGACGTCCTTCGGGTCGATCGGCAGGTACGGGACGGCCCACTCGATGTCGTCGACGGTGACGCCCTTGGCGGCGGCGTCGGCCTCCATGGCGTCGAAGCCCTTCTTGATGGCGTCCTGGTGGGAGCCGGAGAAGGACGTGTAGACCAGGTCGCCCACGTACGGGTGGCGCGGGTGGACCTCCATCTGGTTGCAGTACTCCCACGTACGACGGATCTCGTCGATGTCGGAGAAGTCGATCTGCGGGTCGACGCCCTGCGAGAACAGGTTCATGCCCAGGGTGACCAGGTCGACGTTGCCGGTGCGCTCGCCCTGGCCGAACAGGCAGCCCTCGACGCGGTCGGCGCCGGCCATGACCGCCAGCTCGGCGGCGGCGACGGCGGTGCCGCGGTCGTTGTGCGGGTGGACGGAGAGCACGACGTGCTCACGGCGCGACAGGTTGCGGTGCATCCACTCGAAGCGGTCCGCGTGCGTGGACGGGGTGGAACGCTCGACCGTGGCGGGCAGGTTCAGGATGATCTCGCGGCCCGGGCCCGGCTGGTAGACGTCCATGACCGCCTCGCAGACCTCCAGCGCGAAGTCCAGCTCGGTGTCGGTGAAGATCTCGGGGCTGTACTGGTAGCCGAACTCCGTCTCCGGGCCCAGCAGCTTCTCCGCGTACTCGATCACCAGGCGGGTGCCGTCGACGGCGATCTGCTTGATGTCGTCCTTGGAGCCGCGGAAGACGACCCGGCGGAAGACCGGGGCGGTGGCGTTGTACAGGTGGAGCGTGGCGCGCTTGGCGCCCTTCAGGGACTCCACCGTGCGCTCGATCAGATCCTCGCGGGCCTGGGTCAGTACGGAGATCGTGACGTCGTCCGGGATCGCGCCGGGCTCCTCGATGATCGACCGTACGAAGTCGAAGTCGGTCTGCCCGGAGGCCGGGAAGCCGACCTCGATCTCCTTGTAGCCCATCTTGACCAGCTGGTCGAACATCCGGCGCTTGCGCTCGGGTGACATCGGGTCGATCAGCGCCTGGTTGCCGTCGCGCAGGTCGGTGGAGAGCCAGCGGGGCGCGACCGTGATCCGGTTGTTCGGCCACGTGCGGTCGGGGATGTCGACCTGGTCGTACCGGCCGTACTTGTGGATCGGCAGGGCGCTGGGGCGCTGGAAGTTCGGCATGATGCGTGGGGCTCCTCGAGGGTGGCCGGTAAGGCGGCCGACGGCGCAACGCCAAACTCCGCGGGGAGGGGGTCGGCCTCGACTACAGGCCCTCGCCGCGGCAGCTAAGGAGAAGCAGCCCGTAACGCATGATGCTCCGCACCTTAGCCGAGTCTCGCCGGACGCGCGGGCCCGTATCAGTATGCGGGATCCGCGTCAGGTAACGGGTAAGAGGTGATCAATACCTCTATTTCACTAATCATTGTTGCAGGTAGTGACAGCGGCATGACCCAGTGCCACATTGCCTCGCATGACCGCCAACCCGACGGGCGGCCCGCAAGGGTTCGAGCCCGTTTTCTGCACCATCGTGCCGCCGCACATCCTCGACCGGGCCGCGCAGTCCGGCGAGGCGGCGATCGCCGTCAAGGCCCGCAGGAGCCTGGAGCGCGACGCCTTCGAGCGCACCCGCCGCCGGATGACGACCGTCATCGGCGCCCCGTCCGTCGCCCCGCCCGCCGGCACCCCGGCGGAGCAGCCGCAGCGCACCGTCTACGACGCCCGGCACCACACGGAGCTGCCGGGGCGCAAGGTCCGCGGGGAGGGCGACAAGCCCGGCAAGGACGCGACCGTCAACCGCGCGTACGCAGGCCTGGGCGCGACGTTCGAGCTGTACCTGGAGAAGTTCACCCGTCACTCGATCAACGGCGAGGGCCTGCCGCTGAACGCGACGGTGCACTACTCCGAGGACTACAACAACGCCTTCTGGAACGGCGAGCAGATGGTGTTCGGCGACGGTGACGGCGAGATCTTCCTCGACTTCACCATCCCCGTCGACGTCATCGGCCACGAGCTGACCCACGGCGTCACGCAGTACACGGCGAACCTGACGTACTTCGGCCAGCCCGGCGCCCTGAACGAGTCGGTGTCGGACGTCTTCGGCTCGCTCATCAAGCAGTACACGCTCGGCCAGACCGCCGCCGAGGCCGACTGGCTGATCGGCGCGGGGCTGCTCGCGCCGCGCGTCACGGGCGTCGCCCTGCGCTCCATGAAGGCCCCGGGCACGGCGTACGACGACGATGTGCTCGGCAAGGACCCGCAGCCCGCCGACATGGACCACTTCGTGCGGACCGGCCGGGACAACGGCGGCGTGCACATCAACTCCGGCATCCCCAACCACGCCTTCTACATCCTCGCCGAGTCGCTGGGCGGTCACGCGTGGGAGCGGGCCGGGCAGATCTGGTACGACACCCTGACCGGCGGTGAGCTGAAGCAGGACGCCCTGTTCGCCGACTTCGCGAAGCTGACGGTGAAGGCCGCGCAGGCCCGGTTCGGCGGCGGCGAGGAGCAGCAGGCCGTGCTGAAGGCGTGGGAGCAGGTCGGCGTACCGACGCACTGACTCGCGGCCCGGATGTGGAGTAGACAGGGACCCATGCGTATCCACGTCACGCGCACGGGCGGATTCGCCGGCATCGACCGGCACGCGGAGGTCGACACGGCGGGCCGTGCCGACGCCCATGAGTGGCAGGTCCTGGCCGAGAAGGCGATGGCCGCGGGCCGGGGCACGCCGCCCATAGGGGTTCCCGACGGGTTCAGCTACACCATCACCGTGGACGGCAGGACGGTGTACTGCGCGGACCCCCGGCTCACCGAAGAACAGCGCAGGCTGATCACCCGAGTACTCAAAGAAGGGGCGTAACTCCCGGTCGCTGCATGGGCGTTGACTTCCTACCGGCCGGTACGGATGATCGCGCCCATGACAGCCACCGAGGCACCGCAGCCGTCCGCGCCGTCCTTTCCGCCCGGCTTCCTGTGGGGCGTGTCCACGTCGGCCCACCAGATCGAGGGCGCCGTCGAAGGGCGCGGGCCCTCGGTGTGGGACGTGTTCGGCGCCGAGCCGGGCCGGATCAAGGACGGTTCGACGGCGGCGGTGGCCTGCGACCACGTGGCCCGCTACCGGGAGGACGTGGCGCTCGTCCGCGACCTGGGCGTGGACGCGTACCGCTTCTCCGTCTCCTGGCCGCGGGTGCTCTCGCCCGGCGGTCTCGACTTCTACGACCGGCTCGTCGACGAGCTGTGCGCCCAGGGCGTGCGTCCGGTGCCCACGCTCTTCCACTGGGATCTGCCGGTGGGGCTGGAGGCGGCGGGCGGCTGGCTGGAGCGGGACACCGCGGCCCGCTTCGCCGAGTACGCGGCGACGGTCGCGGCCCGGCTCGGCGACCGCGTGGACAAGTGGATCACCCTCAACGAGCCGGCGGAACACACCCTGTTGGGGCATGCCCTCGGTGAGCACGCGCCCGGCAGGAAGCTGCTCTTCGGCGCGCTGCCGGTGGCCCATCACCAGCTCCTCGCCCACGGTCTCGCGGCGCGGGCGCTGCGCGCGGCGGGCGCTAGCGACATCGGCATCGCGAACTCGCACGGCCCGACGTGGCCCGCGTCCGACGATCCGGCCGACACGGCCGCGGCGGACCTGTACGACGTGATCCTGAACCGCCTCTTCAGCGACCCGCTGCTGCTCGGCCGGTACCCGGAGGGATTCGGCGAGCTGATGCCCGGCGACGACGTGGCCGCGGACCTGAAGGTGATCTCCGAGGACACCCTCGACTGGTACGGGGTCAACTTCTACCAGCCGACGAAGGTGGGCGCCCCGGGCGCGCGGGACGTGGAGTTCTCCGGGCTCACCCTCCCCGCCGAACTCCCCTTCTCCGTCCAGGAGATCACGGGGTATCCGGTGACGGACTTCGGCTGGCCCGTGGTCCCGGACGCGCTGACGTCGCTCCTCACCGGTCTCCGCGACCGCTACGGCGACCGGCTGCCGCCCGTGGTCGTCACCGAGAACGGCTGCGCGTACGAGGGCCTCGACGACCGGCGGCGGATCGACTACCTCGACGGTCATCTGCGGGCGCTGCACCGGGCGTCGGAGGCGGGCGTGGATGTCCGCGGCTACTTCGTCTGGTCGCTGATGGACAACTTCGAATGGGCCGAGGGATACACGAAGCGCTTCGGGCTCGTGCACGTCGACTTCGCCACCCAGGAGCGCACGCCCAAGGCGTCCTACCACTGGCTGCGGGACGCGCTGCGGGCCCGGCGGGCATGACGGCGGGTGCGCTCGACGAGCCCGTCGAACGGGTCGGGCGGGGCTGGACGACCGCCCTGTCGCTGGCCAACGGCGCGATCTGGGTGGGCTGGTACGGGCCGCTGCAGATCCTGCTCGCCCGGCAGTCGGAGCACTTCGCGCCGGGCACCGGGCTGTCGAAGGAGGCGCTGCTGGCCTGGGTGACGGGGGTCGGCGCGGTGGTGTCGCTGGCCGCGAACCCGCTGTTCGGTGCCCTCTCCGACCGCACGGTGTCGCGGTACGGGCGGCGTACGCCGTGGATCGTGGCGGGCACGGCGGGCGGTGCGCTGTCGCTGCTCCTGCTCGGGGGCGCGGACGCGGTGTGGGTGGTGTTCGCCGGCTGGTGCCTGGTGCAGCTGACGCTGAACGCGGCGTTCGCGGCGGTCACGGCGGCCGTCCCGGACCGGGTCCCGCGGCTGCAACGGGGTTCGGTGGGCGGCTGGTTGGGGGCCGCGCAGATCCTGGGCGTGGTCGGCGGGACGGGGCTGGCGACGGTGGCGGGCGGGGTGGGCGCCGGGTATGCGGCGTGCGCCGTGTGCACCGTGCTGGGCGTCGCCCCGTACGTGCTGCGCCATCGGGATCTGCGCCTCGACCCGGCCGACCGTCCGGTGTGGTCGTGGCGTGCCTTCGCCGCGGGGTTCCGGCTGAGCCCGCGACGCCACCCGGACCTCGGCTGGGCGTGGCTGACCCGCTTCCTGATCAACCTGGGCAACGCGCTGGTGCTGCTGTACCTCTTCTACTACCTGCGGGACCGCCTCCACCACGACGATCCGGACTCCGGCGTGCTGATCCTGACGGCAGTGAACGGGGTGACGCTGCTCGCCACGGTCGTCGTCGGCGGCGCCTGGTCGGACCGGGTGGGGCGGCGCAAGCCGTTCGTGCTGTGGTCGGGCGTGCTGATGGCCGTGGCGACGGGACTGCTCGCCGGGTGGCAGACCTGGCCGGGCGCGCTCGTCGCGGCGGCGGTCCTCGGGATCGGGTTCGGAGTGTTCACGTCGGTCGACTTCGCGCTGATGACGGACGTCCTGCCGGCGGCCCTGGACCGCGGCAAGGACCTCGGCGTCGTCAACATCGCCAACTCCCTTCCCCAGGTGGCCGCTCCGGCGCTGGCGGCGCCGCTGGTGAACCACCTGGGCGGATACCGGGTGCTGTATCTGGTGGCGGCGGCCGTGGGGCTGCTCGGGGCGCTGCTGGTCCGGAAAATCAGGGCGGTGGACTGACGGGTATGACGTACCCTCCGCCTCTATGACCCCTGCCGCTCCCTCCCCCGACGCCTCCTCGCCGCTCCTCGGCCGTCTGGAGCGGTACTACGACACGGTGCCGCGCGCCGCCGCCCGCGTCGAGGAGTTCGGCTCGCTCACGCTGTTCGTCCGCGAGGGGCCGGGCTGGCCGTACTACGCGCGGCCCGCGTTGCGCCCGGACGCGCCGCCGCCGAGCGTCGAGGACGTCCGTCATGTGGTGGCCCGGCAGCGGGAGCTGGGGCTGCCCGAGGCGTTCGAGTGGGTGGCGCAGACGACGCCGGGGATGCGGAAGGCCGTCGAGGCGGCGGGGCTGCGGGTGAGCGAGCACCCGCTGATGGCGCGGGACGCGTCCGCGCCGCTGCCCGCCCCGCACCCCCTGGTCCGGGTCCTCGACGCGCAGGACCCTTTCCTGGCGGGGGCGTTGGCGCTGGGCCATGTGGCGTTCGCCCACCCCGGGACCGCGGTGGGCGCGGCGGGCGCCGCCGAGCTCACCGCGGAGGTCACGGCGCGGGCCGCGGACGGCAGCCTGCCGGGTTACCAGGACCGGATCCGCTCGGGCCGCCTCGTCCTCGCGGCGGCCGTCGAGGACGGGGTGGTCCTCAGCTCCGGGATGCACATGCCTGTCGGGGACGTGACGGAGATCGCCGGGGTGGGGACGCTGCCGGTGGCTCGGCGGCGGGGTCTGGGGCTCGCCGTGACAGCGGCGCTGGTCGCCTCCGGCGGCTCCACGGTGTTCCTGTCGGCCGGGGACGATGATGTGGCCCGGATCTATGCGCGGCTCGGTTTCCGCCCGGTCGGCACGGCGATGATCGCGGCCCCGTCGAGCCCCTCCGACCCATCGAGCCCCTCCGGCTCCTCAAGCCCCTCCGGCGATTGAGGAGCGGGGGCCGGGGCAGAGCCCCGGGGCGGCGCGCCGTTGCCGGTTGAGATCTCGCCGCCGGGCGCGACATCGTCGTGGTTGCTCGCGCAGTTCCCCGCGCCCCTGGCGGGGCACTCCTAAAGCGCGCCCATGTCCCGAGCCGTCCAGACCGACGGGAACATCGGCCGGTAGCCCAGTTCACGGCGGATGCGGGACGTCGACATCACGCCGACCCACGGATCCGGGTCGACCTTCTCGTACACCTCCGGAGGAACCGGGACTCCGTTGAGCTGGAAGATGTCGACCGTGGTGACCGGGGCGTCGTCGGCGATGTTGTAGACGCCCCGCGCACCCGGCGCGTACAGCAGCCGCTGCAGGCCCTGGGCCACATCCGCGTGGTGCCCCATGTGCAGCCGCTGCATGGCGGGCCAGGACGGCGCCCACTGCATCGCGTTCTCCAGGTGCGGATCCCCGTCGCCGTACACGAAGGGCAGCCGCCCGATGCGGAGGTCGTCGAGGCCGTCCAGCGCGCCGAGCGCCCGCTCCGCCTCCCCTTTGGACTCGGGGTAGGTGCCCCACAGGTGGCCGCCCGGCACGGTCCCGTCGTCCTCGACCAGCGGCCTGCCGCGCCCCTTGCCGTACACGAGCCCGGTACTGACCTGCACGAACCGCCGCACGCCGGAGGCCACCGCGGCCCGGCCCAGCTCGATCGCCGCGTCCCGGTTGACCGCGCGCGCCTCCTCGTCCGGCACCCCGCGGAACGCCGCGGCGACGTTCACCACCGCGTCCGCCCCGGCCGTCGCCTTGCCCAGCGCCTCGGCGTCCCGCAGATCGCCGACCACCACCTGCGCGCCCAGCGCGGCGAACCGTTCCCCGCGCGCCGCGTCGCGGACGAGCACCCGCACCTCGTCGCCCGGCGCCGTGCCCTGCAGCAGCCGCGGTACGAACCGCCGCCCGACCTGACCCGTCGCTCCCGTCACCAATGTCAGCATGGCCGCCTCCTCGTCGTCGTAGCCATGCACACCACCCTCGGCGCACCGTCGCCGCGGCGGGAGAGACGCCTTTATCCAGGGACCGGCACTCCCTGGCTAAGACCGGGACCGCGAGCGACCCTGGAGAGGTGAACCGAGCCGAACTCGCCGACTTCCTGCGCCGGGCCCGCACCCGCCTGGCCCCCTCCGACGTGGGCCTGGCCGCCGGCAGCCGGCGCCGTACGCCGGGGCTGCGGCGGGAGGAGGTGGCGGGGCTCGCCGGGATGTCCGTGGACTACTACACGCGGCTGGAGCAGCGGCGCGGCTCCCATCCCTCGCGCCAGATGCTGACCGCGCTGGCCCGGGCGCTGCGGCTGACGGCCGACGAGCGTGACCACCTGTTCCACCTGGCGGGCGAGGTGCCGCCGCGCCGGGGCAGCTCCTCGGGCCATGTCCGGCCGGGTCTGCTGCTGATCCTCGACCGGCTGCAGGACACCCCGGCGCAGGTGCTGAGCGACTGGGGCGAGGTCCTCGCGCAGAACACGATGGCGGTGGCGCTGTCCGGTGACGCCACGGGCGAGAACCTGGTCCGCCGCTATTTCCTGGACCCGGGCGTGCGCGCGCTGATCCCGCCGGAGGACTACGAGACGCACGCCCGCGCGCACGTGGCGAACCTGCGGGCGGTCTCCGCCGCGCGCCCCGACGATCCGGGCCCGGTGTCCCTGGTGGCCGAACTCCGCGGCGCGAGCGCGGAGTTCGAGCGGCTGTGGGCGTCGCACGAGGTGGCCGTGCGGCGGGCGTCGACGAAGCGCTTCCTGCACCCGGTGGTCGGCCTGCTGGACCTGGACTGCGAAGTGCTGCTCAGCAGCGGGCACGACCAGCAGCTCGTCGTGCACTCGGCCCGGCCGGGCACGCAGACGTACGAGCGGCTGGCGCTGCTGCGGGTGATAGGGCTCCAGGACCTGAGCCCCAGCGAACGCTAGAAGCCGAGCTTGCGCAGCTGGCGCGGGTCGCGCTGCCAGTCCTTGGCGACCTTCACGTGCAGGTCGAGGTAGACCGGCGTACCGAGCAGGGCCTCGATCTGCTTGCGGGACTTGATGCCGACGTCCTTGAGGCGCTTGCCCTTCGGGCCGATGATGATGCCCTTCTGGCTGGGCCGCTCGATGTAGACGAAGGCGTGGATGTCGAGGAGCGGCTTGTCGGCGGGGCGGTCCTCGCGCGGCAGCATCTCCTCGACGACGACGGCGATGGAGTGCGGCAGCTCGTCGCGGACGCCTTCGAGGGCGGCCTCGCGGATCAGCTCGGCGACCATGACCTGCTCGGGCTCGTCGGTGAGGTCGCCCTCCGGGTAGAGCGCGGGGCCCTCGGGCAGCAGCGGCACGATCAGGTCGGCGAGCAGGTCGACCTGCTTGTCGCCGACGGCCGAGACGGGGATGATCTCGGCCCACTCGAAGCCGAGCTCCTTGCCGAGCTGGTCGATGGCGATGAGCTGCTCGGCGAGCTGCTTGCTGTCGACGAGGTCGGTCTTGGTGACGATCGCGATCTTCGGCGTCTTCTTGATGGACGCGAGTTCCTTGGCGATGAACCGGTCGCCGGGGCCGAGCTTCTCGTTCGCCGGCAGGCAGAAGCCGATGACGTCGACCTCGGCCCACGTGGTGCGGACCACGTCGTTGAGGCGCTCGCCGAGGAGGGTGCGCGGCTTGTGCAGGCCGGGGGTGTCCACCAGGATCAGCTGGGCGTCGTCGCGGTGGACGATGCCGCGCACGGTGTGCCGCGTGGTCTGCGGCTGGTCGGCGGTGATCGCCACCTTCTTGCCGACCAGAGCGTTCGTGAGGGTGGACTTGCCCGCGTTGGGGCGGCCGACGAAGCAGGCGAAGCCGGCGCGGTGGGCAGGTCCGGCAGCGGGGGTGTGAACGCTCATGGCGCCCATTGTCCCTGATCGTGGAAGCGCCGCAGCACCGTGAGGTTCCGGTAACCGCCGGGCAACACGAAACACGGTGGAAACGCGCGGGTAGGGATTCGGAAACCCGGGACGGTGACGCTCTACGACAGCCCCCACCCGGAGGAGACCCGTGACCGTCCCCCTCGTCCCCCTGGCCGCAGAGAAAGCCCCCGCCCTGGACTCCGGCGACACCGCCTGGCTGCTCGCCGCCACCGCGCTCGTCCTGCTGATGACGCCCGGCCTCGCCCTCTTCTACGGCGGCATGGTCCGCTCGAAGAGCGTCCTCAACATGCTGATGATGAGCTTCGTCTCGATCGCGCTCGTGACGGTGGTGTGGCTGGTGGCGGGGTACTCGCTCGCCTTCGGCGACGACTCGTTCGCGGGGCTGATCGGCGGCCTGGAGCACGCGGGCATGGCGGGCGTCGGCCCGGACTCGGTCACCGGCACGGTGCCCACGTTCCTCTTCACCACGTTCCAGCTGACCTTCGCGATCATCACCGCGGCGCTGATCAGCGGAGCCGTCGCGGACCGCACGAGATTCGGGGCGTGGCTCGTCTTCGTGCCCGTGTGGGCGCTGCTCGTATACGTTCCCGTGGCGCACTGGGTCTGGGGACCCGGCGGCTGGATCACGCAGCACCTGGGCGCCCTGGACTTCGCGGGCGGCCTCGTCGTGGAGATCGCGTCCGGCGCGTCGGGCCTGGCCCTGTGCCTGGTCCTCGGCCCGCGCATCGGCTTCAAGAAGGAGGCGATGCGCCCGCACAACCTGCCGATGGTGGTCATGGGCGCGGGCCTGCTGTGGTTCGGCTGGCTCGGCTTCAACGGCGGCTCGGCCCTCGGCGCGAACGGCGTCGCCGCGGCCTCCCTGTTCAACACCCTGATCGCGGGCTGCACCGGACTGCTCGGCTGGCTGTTCGTGGAGCAGAAGCGGGACGGTCACCCGACGACGTTCGGCGCGGCCTCGGGCGCGGTGGCCGGCCTCGTCGCCATCACCCCGGCCTGCGGTGTCGTGGGCGTGCTCGGCGCGGCCGTCGTCGGACTCGCGGCCGGTGTCGTCTGCTCGTACGCCGTGGCCTGGAAGTTCCGGTTCGACTACGACGACTCGCTGGACGTCGTCGGCGTGCACTTCGTGGGCGGCGTCGTCGGCACGCTCCTCATCGGCCTGTTCGCCACCTCGGCGATGACCGGCTCGGCCGCCGAGGAAGGCCTCTTCTACGGGGGCGGGTTCGGGCAGCTCGGCAAGCAGGCGCTCGCCGTGGTGGTCGTGGCGGCGTACACGTTCCTCGTGACGTACGGGATCGGGAAGGCCATCGACAAGCTGATGGGCTTCCGGGCGTCGGCCGACGAGGAGATGACGGGCCTGGACCAGACGGCGCACGCGGAGAGTGCGTACGATCACGGCGTCCTCGGTGCCTCCGCGCACCCCGGCCATTCCCTCATTGCCCCCGTCGCCGTTCCCGGAAAGGCCAAGCAGCCATGAAGCTGATCACCGCGGTCGTCAAGCCGTACCGCCTCGACGAGGTCAAGACGGCGCTGCAGGAGCTGGGCGTGCTCGGCCTGACGGTGACCGAGGCCAGCGGCTACGGCCGCCAGCGCGGGCACACCGAGGTGTACCGGGGCGCCGAGTACCGGGTCGACCTGGTGCCCAAGGTGCGCATCGAGGTCGTCGTCGGGGACGAGGACGCCGAACCGGCGATGGACGCGATCGTGCGGGCCGCGCGCACCGGCAAGATCGGTGACGGCAAGGTATGGGCGGTGCCGGTGGACAGCGTGGTGCGGGTGCGGACGGGCGAGCGGGGCCCGGACGCCGTGTAGGGCCTGTCGCGGTACACGGCCGAGCGGGCCCGTGACGTCGTACGTCACGGGCCCGCTCGGTGTGTGCCGGAGGTGCGGCCGGGTCAGAGGCTGACGCCGCAGTGCGGCCAGGCGCCCTTGCCCTGGCTGGCCAGGACCTTGCCGGCGACCGCCTTCTGCTCGCCCGGGGTCGCGAGGTGGGCGCTCGAGGCGTACTGCGTGCCGCCGTACGCGGCCCAGGTCGACTGGGTGAACTGCAGACCGCCGTAGAAGCCGTTGCCGGTGTTCGCCGACCAGTCGCCGCCGGATTCGCACTGGGCGACCTTGTCCCACGAGCCCTGCGTCGCCGCGGAGGCGGAGCCGGTGCCCGCGATCACCATCGTTGCGGCGGCACCGGCGAGGGCGGTGGCGGCGGCGAGACGGCGGACGCGGGTGGAACGGGAAGCGGGCTTGCGAGCGGTGGAGAACACGTAGGAAGCCTTTGTTCGGGGACGGGGCCTGCCGCACCGGGCCAGGCCCTGGGCGACTCGTCCACCATGGCGTCCGCGGCGGGCCGCTCGCAGAGGCTTCCGCCCGGCCGGCCGGGACTTTGGTCCCGAGCCGGACGGGGACGGAAAAAGGACTTTCGGCCCTGGCGGGACCCCCGCCGCCCGCTCCGGCCACGGGCGCCGCGAAGCCGCCCGCCGGGACGTCCTGCCCGGCCCGTGGACGGACGTGACACCCTTCACGTCACCCGTCCGGCGGACCCCGAAAAGGAGCATCTGACCTGCGGATACGTCGCAGGCCGCGCGATCCGCGTGACCCGTGTCACCGGCCGGCGGGAGGCGCCGGGGACGGCTCAGACGGCGTCGGTGCGGCTGCGCAGGGTGCCGTCCGGGCCCGCGAGGAACACGGGGGTGCCGGCCCCGCCGAGGTCGCGCACGGCGGCGAGGTCCTCGGCCGGCACGCTGTCCTGGCCGCCGACGACGGCCGCCGCCTCCAGGGACTGCGCGCCGGACGCCACGGCCATGGCGACGGCCGTCCGCAGCGCGCTCAGCTTCAGGGAGTCGAGGGCGACGGTGCCCGCGACGTACGTACGCCCGGTCTCGTCCCGCACGGCCGCGCCCTCGGGCACACCGTTGCGGGCCCGCGCGGAGCGGGCCAGGGTGACGATCTTGCGGTCCTCGGGGCCGAGGTCGGTGCTCTCAGTCATGGGGTGAGCATAAGGAGGGCGGCGGGGGTCATCCGGCGACGGGGTACATCGATCCGCGCCGCCCCTCGGCGGAGGCCAGCCACTCCAGCTTGGCGGCGGTGTCGGCCTCGGGCAGCGGGGTGTGCAGGACGACGGTGAGGTCGGGCCGGGCCGGGATCTTCATGGTCGTCGCCTCCAGGTGCAGCCGGCCCACCACCGGGTGCTCCAGCTCCTTGGTGACGACGCCGGGCGCCGCGATGTCGCGCCGCTCCCACAGCTCGGCGAACTCCGGGCTCGCGGCCTTCACCTGGGCGAGCACCTCCTGGAAGCCCTCGTCGTCGACGCACTCGGAGCAGGCGGACCGGAACTGCGCGACCAGACCGGCCGCGATCTCCTCCCAGTCCCGGTGCCGGACGCGGTAGGCGGAGTTGGTGAAGAAGTCCAGGACGCAGTTGGTGGTCGTCTCCCGGTTCATGCCGAAGACGACCAGGGCCGCGTCGTTGACCATCACGCAGTTGTAGTAGGCGTCCATGATGTGCGCCGGGTGCGGCATCCAGGTGTCGATGAGCCGCCGCAGTCCGTCGCCCATCGCCTGCGCGGACACCGCGTCGGCTTCCAGGGCGGGCGGGTTGAGCCCGGCCAGCACGTACAGGTGGCGCCGCTCAGCGCTGCTCATGCGCAGGACGCGCGCGACCGAGTCGAGCACCTGCGGCGACACCGAGATGTCCCGGCCCTGCTCCAGCCACTGGTACCAGGAGGCGCCGACCCCGGCGAGCACCGCGACCTCCTCGCGGCGCAGGCCCGGGGTGCGCCGACGGGCGCCGCCGTCCGGCAGACCGGCCTCGGCGGGGGTGACCCTGGCCCGCCTGCTCATCAGGAACTGCCGCAGCTCACCGAGCCGATGTGCCTTGAGTGCCGCGCTCTCCGCCACCGCTGATCCCCCTGTCTGGTGGTGCGACCACCAGCATAAGTTCCCACTCTCCACGGCCGCTCGGCCCGTACGAGGCTCAGGGGCATGGCAATCGACACCCTCGCTCCGACCTCCACCTCACCGGCCGTCGCGGCTGCGCCCCGGTTCTCCCGCCGTGACCGGCTCGTCCTCTTCGTGCTGTGCGCGGCCCAGTTCATGGTCGCCCTCGACTTCTCCGTGCTGAACGTGGCGCTGCCCGTGCTCGGCCCCGATCTGGGCATGAGCCAGTCGGCGCTGCAGTGGGCGGTGACGGCCTTCGCGCTCCCCTCGGGCGGTTTCCTGCTCCTCTTCGGCCGGGTCGGCGACCTGTTCGGGCGGCGCCGGATGTTCCTCGGCGGGCTGGGGCTGTTCGCGGCGGCCTCGGTCCTGGCGACGTTCGCCTGGGACCCGGCGTCGTTCCTGGCGGGGCGCGCGCTGCAGGGGATCGGCGCGGCCGCCGTGGTGCCCACCGGTATGTCCCTGCTGACCACGACGTTCGCCGAGGGGCCGCGCCGCGACCGGGCCCTGGCCGTCTTCGGCACCCTGCTCTCCCTGGGCTTCACCGTCGGCATGGTGCTGGGCGGCGTCCTGACGGAGGCGTTCGGCTGGCGCTCCACGATGGGCCTGCTGACCCTGTTCGCCCTGATCGTGCTGCCGCTGGCCCCCGGCCTGCTGCCGGAGTCGCGCACCCCGCGGCGGCCGCGCCTCGACGTGCCCGGCGCGGTCACGGTGACCGGTGGTCTGCTCGCGCTGATCTACGCCCTGTCGACGGCGGCCGAGCGCGGCTTCGGCGGCACGGACGTCGTCGTGACGCTCGTCGCGGGCCTCGGCCTGCTCACGGCCTTCGTCGCCGTCGAGTCCCGCACCGCACAGCCGCTGATCTCGCTGGCCATGCTGCGCCGCCGGACCGTGGCCTGGGGCAATCTGGGCGGTCTGGTCACCTTCTCGATGATGACGACGGTCGTCTTCGTCCTGACCCTCTACCTGCAGGAGACGCTGCATCTGTCGGCCCTGGCGACCGGCCTCTCCTTCGGGCTGCAGGGCGCCGTCGCGGCGGTCACCGGCACGCTCGTCCCGAAGGTGATCGCCCGGACCGGCGCGCACCGCACGCTGGTCGTCTCGCTGCTGTGGCAGGGCGTGGTCACCGCGACGCTGGTGCTCCTCGGCACGGGCGGCGCCTGGGTGTGGCTCGCGGTGCCGGCCAACGCCGTGATCGTCGTGGGCCACATGGGCGCGATCATCGCGTACGGGGCGACGGCCACCGCGGGAGTGACCGACGCGGAGCAGGGCCTGGCCACGGGCCTGGTCACCTCGTCGCAGCAGCTCGGCATCACGCTCGGCATCCCGCTGCTCGGCGTCCTCGCGACGACGTCGGCGGATCTGGTGACCGGGGTGCGCACGGTGATCGCCGTGGACGCGGCGCTCGTCCTGGCCGCGGCCCTCATGATCGCGGCGGGCCTGCGCACGAGGAAGGCTAGGGCCGGTCGAGCCTGAGCCGCTCCGCGCGGGGCAGGCCCGCCACCACCAGGTCGTACGAGTCCTCGACGAGCTCCCGGACGAAACGGTCCGGGAGCTCGGTCACGGTCACGGTGTTCCAGTGCCGCTTGTTCATGTGCCAGCCGGGGACGATGACGCCCTCGTACTCGCCGCGCAGCCGTACCGCGTCCTCGGGGTCGCACTTGAGGTTGACGGTCAGGGGCCGCGCGTCGAGGGAGGTGAGGGCGAACATCTTCCCGAGCACCTTGAACACGGAGGTCTCCGGGTTGAAGGGGAAGTCCTCCACCGTCGCGTTGAACGACAGGCACAGGGCGCGCAGCTCCTGGGGTGTCACCGGTCCGGCTCCTCCTCCACGGGCCCGAGGGGTTCCACGAGCACCGTCACGATCTTGTTCCGGCGGCCGGCGGCGGCCTCGGCGGTGAGCCGCAGCCGACGCCCGTCCGGCAGGGGCACCTCCGAGGAGGCCCCGGCGATCGGGACCCGGCCGAGCGCCTTGGCGAGGAGGCCGCCGACGGTCTCCACGTCCTCGTCGTCGTACTCCTCGATGCCGTACAGCTCGCCGACGTCGCCGATGTCGAGGCGCGCGGTGACCCGGAAGCGGTCGTCGCCGAGCTCCTCGACGGGCGGCAGCTCCCGGTCGTACTCGTCGGTGATCTCGCCGACGATCTCCTCGAGGATGTCCTCGATGGTGACGATGCCCGCCGTGCCGCCGTACTCGTCGATGACGACGGCCACGTGGTTGCGCAGCTGCTGCATCTCGCGCAGCAGGTCACCGGCGTTCTTGGTGTCCGGGACGAACGTGGCGGGCCGCATCGCCGTGGAGACGAGCTCGGCCTCGGCGTCCCGGTTGATGTGGGTCCTGCGGACGAGGTCCTTCAGGTACACGATCCCGACGACGTCGTCCTCGCTCTCGCCGACGACCGGGATCCGCGAGAACCCGGACCGCAGCGCGAGCGTGAGGGCCTGCCGGATCGTCTTGTACCGCTCGATGACGACGAGGTCGGTGCGCGGCACCATGACCTCCCGCACGAGCGTGTCGCCGAGCTCGAAGACGGAGTGCACCATGCGGCGCTCCTCGTCCTCGATGAGGGACTCCTTCTCGGCGAGGTCGACCATGGCGCGCAGCTCGGCCTCGGAGGCGAACGGTCCGCGCCGGAAGCCCTTGCCGGGGGTCAGCGCGTTGCCGATGAGGATCAGCAGCGGCGGGATGGGGCCCATGATCCGGGCGAGCGGCAGCAGTACGTACGCGGCCGCGGTGGCGGTGTTCAGCGGGTGCTGGCGTCCGATGGTGCGCGGGGAGACGCCCACGGCGACGTACGAGACGAGCACCATCACGCCGATGGCGACGAGCAGCGCCTGCCAGGTGGCGTCGAACTCCTCCAGGCAGGCGTACGTGACGAGCGTGGCGGCGGCCATCTCGCAGGCCACCCGGACCAGCAGCGCCACGTTCAGATAGCGCGTCGGGTCGGCGGCGACCTGGGCGAGCTTGGCGCTGCCGCGCCGCCCGGACCGTACGGCCTCCTCGGCGCGGAAGCTGGAGGTCCGCGCGATGCCGGCCTCGGCGCAGGCGGCGAGCCAGGCGACGACGACGAGCGCGACCGCGCCCGCGATCAGCGAAAGGCTCATGACACGGTCGGGGCCGGGGAGGGACCGGTCAGCCCCTTCTCCGCGCGCCAGCCGTCCACGATGGCCGCCTGGAGGCCGAACATCTCGGCCTTCTCGTCGGGCTCCTCGTGGTCGTAGCCGAGCAGGTGCAGCACGCCGTGCACGGTGAGCAGCTGGAGCTCCTCGTCCATGGAGTGCTGCGTGGGTGCTTCCTCGCCCTGCTTCTTGGCGACCTCGGGGCACAGCACGATGTCGCCGAGCAGCCCCTGCGGGGGCTCCTCGTCGTCCTTCATCGGCGGCCGCAGCTCGTCCATCGGGAAGGACATGACGTCCGTCGGCCCCGGCAGGTCCATCCACTGGACGTGCAGCTGCTCCATGGCGTCGGCATCCACGACGATCACCGAGAGCTCGGAGAGCGGGTGGATACGCATCCGCGCGAGTGCGTAGCGGGCGATGTCGAGGATCGCCTGCTCGTCGACCTCGGTTCCGGACTCGTTGTTGACGTCGATCGACATGGCGCTGTTGGTTCTCTACTTCCCTCTGGGGCGGCCCTTGTGGGAGCCGTTCTCCGTACCGTGCTCGGTGTCGTACTTCTCGTACGCGTCGACGATACGGCCGACCAGCTTGTGCCGGACGACATCCTGGGACGACAGCCGCGAGAAGTGCACGTCGTCGACGCCCTCCAGGATGTCCTGGACCTGGCGCAGACCGGACTTCGTGCCGTTCGGCAGGTCGACCTGCGTCACGTCACCGGTGATCACGATCTTCGACTCGAAGCCGAGGCGCGTCAGGAACATCTTCATCTGCTCGGGGCTCGTGTTCTGTGCCTCGTCGAGGATGATGAAGGCGTCGTTGAGCGTGCGTCCGCGCATGTAGGCCAGCGGGGCGACCTCGATGGTGCCCGCCGCCATCAGCCGCGGGATCGAGTCCGGGTCGAGCATGTCGTGCAGGGCGTCGTACAGCGGGCGCAGGTACGGGTCGATCTTCTCGTAGAGGGTGCCGGGCAGGAAGCCGAGGCGCTCGCCGGCCTCCACCGCGGGGCGGGTCAGGATGATGCGGTTGACCTGCTTGGACTGCAGGGCCTGCACGGCCTTGGCCATGGCCAGGTAGGTCTTGCCGGTGCCGGCGGGGCCGATGCCGAAGACGATCGTGTGCTTGTCGATCGCGTCGACGTACCGCTTCTGGTTGAGCGTCTTGGGGCGGATGGTGCGGCCGCGCGACGACAGGATGTTCTGGGTGAGGACCTCGGCCGGGGTCTCCTGGCCGTCGCTCTCACCGCCCTGCGTGGCCTTCAGCATCGCGATGGAGCGCTCCACGGCGTCCTCGGTCATCGGGGCTCCCGTCCTCAGGACCAGCATCATCTCGTCGAACAGTCGCTGGACGAGGGCCACTTCGGCGGGCTGCCCGGTCGCGCTGATCTCATTGCCCCGGACGTGGATGTCGGCCTCCGGGAAGGCCTGCTCGATCACTCGCAGCAACGCGTCACCCGATCCGAGCACCTCGACCATGGGGTGCTTCGCCGGAACGGTGAACTGCGCGCGGGCGCTGGATGGTGTCTGCGTCATGGGCGGGCACTGAGGGCCGCATTCTCCTTGTGACAGCCGTTGTTCTGATGCTTTCCAGCCTACGACGTGGCACTGACAGGACCGAAGGCTTTTCCGGACGCACCCCGGCCGGTCCGGCGGGGCTACGCCGAACGTCCGAACCCGATGGTCGGCACCGCGCGCCGCAGCGGCCACGGCCGGGCGGCCTCCGGCAGCAGCGGGTCCAGGAAGGCGAACCGGTCCAGGGCCGCCGGATCCTGGTCGTCGTACGACCGCACCTGGCGCCACCACGCCGCGATCTCCGACCAGCCGGGCGCGGACAGCGAGCCGCCGAACTCCTGGACGGAGAGCGCCGCGGTGAGCCCGGCGAAGGCCAGCCGGTCGGCGAGCGGCCACCCGGCCAGCGTGCCGGTCACGAACCCGGCCACGAACACGTCGCCGGCGCCGGTCGGGTCGAGGGCCTCGACCTTGATGGCCGGGACGGACGCCGTCTCGCCGGTGCGGCCGTCCACCGCGTAGGCGCCCTCGGCGCCGAGGGTGACGACGGCCAGCGGTACGTGTTCGGCGAGGGCGTGCGCCGCCGCCTGCGGGGACGACGTGCCGGTGTACCGCATCGCCTCCTCCGCGTTCGGCAGGAACGCCTCGCAGTGCCGCAGGTCCCCGAGGGCCGCCAGGTCCCAGCGGCCCGTGTCGTCCCAGCCGACGTCGGCGAAGACCCGGGTCCCCTTGCGGGCGGCCTCGGCGATCCAGGGTGCGTCGACGCCGGGGACCAGCGCGGCGATCGCGGCTCTGGTGCGGGGCGGGCAGGCGGGCGCCGGTTCCTGCGGCGGCGGCTCGTGGCCGTGGCTCACCATGGTGCGCTCGCCCTCGTACGCCATGGAGACCGTGACCGGCGAGTGCCAGCCGGGGACGGTGCGCGAGTAGCCGAGGTCGATGCCCTCGCCGTGTTCGAGGGTGTCCCAGCAGTACTCGCCGTAGTGGTCGTCGCCGAAGGCCGCGGCGAGTGAGGTGCGCAGGCCGAGGCGGGCGAGGGCGGTGGCCATGTTGGCGACGCCGCCGGGGCTCGACCCCATGCCGCGCGCCCACGACTCGGTCCCCCGGACCGGCGCGCTGTCGAGCCCGGTGAAGACGATGTCGAGGAAGACGGTGCCGGTGAGGTACACGTCGCAGGCCGGGTCACCGGGCGCGCGGAGGGCCGCGAGCGGGTCGGTGTGGGCCGGGTCTGTGGAGGTCACGTCACGCTCCCTGCAGTGGTAGGGGTCCGGACAGTGTGCCCGACGGGACCCCGTACCACCGCGGTTGACATCAGCCCGTCACGGGGACGTGGTCTCCGGCCCGGCGATCACCCGCGCGGTGGCGCCGGGTACCGTCCGGGCCCGCTGCGGCGCGCGGCGCCGCGCGCCGCGGACGGCGTCGTTGCGCCCGCCGCCGCGGACGAGCAGGACGCTGAGTGCGGCCAGGAATCCCACCACGGTGAGTCCGACGAGGCCGCCCTTCGTCGAGCCGGTCGCGTCCTCGATGAGCCCGAAGGCCGTCGGGGCGACGAAGCCGCCCAGGTTCCCGAGGGAGTTGATGAGGGCGATGCCGGGCGCCGCGGCCCGCGCGTCGAGGTAGCTCTGCGGGATGGTCCAGAAGATCGGGGACGCGGGCTTGAAGCCCACGGCGGCCAGGCACAGGGCGCCGAGTCCGGCCCAGGGCGAGACGAACACGGCGAGCAGTGTCCCGGCGCCGCCGATCACCAGCAGCGCCACCAGGACGGGCCGCCGCTTGCCGAGCCGGTCGGAGAGCCGTCCGGAGACGTACACGGAGGCGATGGCGAACAGCCAGGGCACGGCGGTCAGCAGGCCCACCTGGAACTCGCTCAGTCCGCCGATGTCGTCGACGATGGACGGCAGCCAGAACGTGACGGCGTACAGGGCGACGTTGATCGCGAAGTAGATCCACAGGAAGAGCAGCATCTGCGGATCGGCGAGGAGCTTCCACCGGGAGACCCGGGCGGTGCCGCGGTCCTGTTCCCGCTCGCGCTGTTCGGCGTCGATGACGGCGACGAGCCCGTCCTTCTCCTCCTGCGTGAGCCAGGTGGCGCTCTCCACGCCGGAGTCGAGGAACCGGTAGACGACGAACCCGAGGACCACCGAGACGACGCCCTCGATGAAGAACATCCACTGCCAGCCGGAGTGCCCCCAGATGCCGTGCATTTCGAGGAGCGCGCCGGAGACGGGCCCGACGATCACGGTGGCGGTGCCGGAGCCCATCAGGAAGACCGATGTGGCGCGCCCGCGGTGGGAGTCGGGCAGCCAGCGCGAGAAGTAGTAGATGACGGCGGGGAAGAACCCGGCCTCGGCGACGCCCAGCAGGAACCGCAGGGCGTAGAACATGCCGGCGCTGTCCACGAAGGCCATCGCGGTGGCGACGACACCCCAGCTGATCATGATGCGGGTCAGCCAGACCTTCGCCCCGAAGCGCTCCATGAGCATGTTGCTGGGCACTTCGAAGAGGGCGTACGCGAGGAAGAAGATGCCGGCGCCGAGGCCGAAGGCGGCGGCGGAGAGCCCCACGTCGGCGCGGAGCTGGTCCTGGGCGAAGCCCAGGTTGACCCGGTCCATGTAGTTGGCGACGAACATGACGAAGAAGAGCGGGACGACCCGCCGGAATATCTTGCGGACGGCCGAGCGGACGGCGGGCGGGTGTTCCACGGGGGCGGGGGCGGGGACTGCTGCGGACACGAGCGGCTCCGGTCGTGGGCAGGGAGAGCGGGATGCGGGGCGGGGCCGGGAGAGGGGAACTCCCGGCCCCGGTGCGGCTGTTACCAGCGCGGCACGGACGGTGTGACCCACGCGGGGTCGAGGACGCGCATGGCGGCCGCGTCGTCGCGGTCGCGCATCGCGGCGAAGTCCTCGTCGAGCCAGCGCCGGTGCAGCGACTCCAGCTTGGCGCGGTCGAGTTCGACGCCCAGGCCGGGCGCGTCGCAGACGGCGACCCGGCCGCCCTGGAACGTGAGGCGTTCGGTGAGGACGTCCTCGGACTGCCAGGGGTAGTGGGAGTCGCAGGCGTGGTGCAGGTTCGGCACGGTGGCGGCGACGTGGGTCATGGCGGCGAGGCTGATGCCGAGGTGGGTGTTGGAGTGCATGGACACGCCGACGCCGAACGTGCGGCAGATGGCGGCGAGTTGCTGCGTGTTGCGCAGGCCGCCCCAGTAGTGGTGGTCGGAGAGGACGACCTGGACGGCGCCGGTGGTGAACGCCTCCTTGATCTCCGCGAAGGTGGTCACGCACATGTTGGTGGCGAGCGGGACTCCGGCCTTGGCGGCGACCTCGGCCATGGCGGGGGTGCCGAGCGCCGGGTCCTCCAGGTACTCCAGTACGTCGCCGAGCTCGGCGGCGACCTTGAGCGACGTCTCCACGGACCAGGCCCCGTTGGGGTCCAGGCGCAGCGGCTTGCCGGGGAAGGCCTCGGCCAGCGCGCGGATCGCCGCGATCTCCTCGTCCGGCGTGAAGCAGCCGCCCTTGAGCTTGAAGGACTCGAAGCCGTAGCGCTCGTTGAACAGGCGGGCCTGCGCGACGACTCCGGCCGGGTCGAGGGCGGCGCCCCAGTCGTCCTTCTCGCTCGCGACACCGTCCGGGTGGTCGGCGTACTTGTAGAAGAGGTAGGCGCTGTACTCGACGGAGTCGCGGAGCTTGCCGCCGAGCAGGGCGTGCACGGGCAGGCCGAGCGCCTTGCCGAGCGCGTCGAGACAGGCCACCTCGAAGCCGGAGACCACGGACAGGCGCAGTTTGTCGGCGGTCTGGACGCCGCGCAGGCCGCCGACGTCCACCTGGTTCTCGACGCGCGCGTCGTCGACGGACACCTCGTCCGCGACGGTGAACAGGCCGTTCAGATCGGATACTTGACGGCCTATCAGGCGTTCGGCGAACGGCCGGGCCAGTTCCAGGTACTTGGCGTCGCCGTAGGTCTCGCCGATCCCGGTGACGCCGTCGGCCGTGACGACCTCGACGATGAGCCGGGGCGTGTACGGCTGGTGGACGCCCTGCGTGTTGAGCAGGGGCGGGTCGGCGACGAGGATCGGGGTGAGGCGGACGTCGGTGATCGTCAGATCGGTCATCGGGCGGCTCCAGCGGTGACGGGTTCGTCGGCGAGTTCGAGGCCGGCGGCGAGCAGCCGCTCCAGGTCGGCGAGGTCGGCCGGGGCGGGGTCGGCGAGCGGTGCGCGGACCGGCCCGACGGGGCGCCCGCGCAGCCGCGCGGCGGCCTTGACGAGCGAGACGCCGTATCCGGGCACCCGGTCCCGCAGCTCGACGAAGGGGATGTAGAAGTCGCGCAGCAGCCGGTCCACCCGGGGGTCGTCGCCGTCGCGCAGGGCCGCGAAGAACGCGGCGGCGATCTCGGGCGCGAAGGCGTGCACGGCCGAGGAGTACGCGGGCACGCCGACGGCGGCGTAGGCGCGGGCCTGGACCTCGGCGGTGGCGGCCCCGTTGAAGAACAGGAATCCGTCGGGCGCGGCGAGCGTGAGGCGCTGGAGCCGGTCGAGGTCGCTGTGGCCGTCCTTGAGGCCGATGACGTCGGGCAGGGCGGCGATCCGCCGCAACGATGCGACGGAGAAGGTCACTTGGTCGCGCTGGTAGACGATCAGCGGGAGCCGGGTCCGGGCCGCGATCCGCTCGATCTGGGCGACGAGCCCGCTCTGCGGTCCGCGCACGAGGTAGTGCGGCAGGACGAGCAGCGCGTCCGCCCCGGCCTCCTCCGCGATGCGCGCGAACCGTACGGCCTGCGCCCAGCCGTATCCGATCCCGGCCACGACGGGCACGCGCCCGGCGGTCTCCTCGACGGTGGCGGTGACGACCTGCCGGTACTCGTCCTCGTCGAGCGAGAAGAACTCGCCGGTTCCGCACGCCGGGAAGACGGCGCCGGGCCCGGTCGCCACCTGCGCGGCGACGTACTCGCGGAAGCCGGCGAGGTCGAGCGCCCCGTCCTCGTCGAAACTCGTCAGCGGGAAGGAGAGGACACCGCCCGCCATGCCCTCCCGCAGCCGGGCCACGACCGCGTCGCGACCCTCCCCTGTCTCCGTACGTAGATGCCATCCACACATGTAGATGGAGATTAGATACGCGAACGTGGGGCGTCAATGCCCCGTGACGCCCCGCCTTACGATCGGCACATGCCGGACCAGCACACAGAGCAGGAGAGCGCGCAGCCCCGGGGCGGCGTCCGCGAGGTGAAGTCGGCGGCCCGCACCGTCGACCTGCTCGAAGTGCTGGCCGCCCGCGGCGACCGCCCGGCCCGTCTCCAGGAGCTCGCCGACGAGCTGGCCGTGCCGCGCAGCTCCATGTACGCGCTGCTGCAGACGCTCATCGCGCGCGGCTGGGTCCGCACGGACGTCACCGGCTCCCTCTACGGCATCGGCATTCACGCCCTGCTGACCGGCACCAGCTACCTCGACACCGACCCGTACGTGATCACGGCGCGCCCGCATCTCGACGAGGCGTCCGAGGCGCTCGGCGAGACGATCCACCTGGGCCGGCTGGACGGCTTCGACGTGGCATATCTGGCGACCCGGGAGTCGCACGAGTACCTGCGCACGATCAGCCGGGTCGGCCGCCGGCTCCCCGCCCACGTCGGCGCCCTCGGCAAGGCCCTGCTCGCGGAGCGCTCCGACGCGCTGCTGCCGGCGGGTCCGTACGCCCCGGCCACCGCGAACACGCACACCACCCGCGAGGCACTCGCCGCCGATCTCGCGGCGACCCGCACCCGCGGCTACTCGGTCGACCGGGAGGAGGGCGTCGCGGGCATCGTCGGCTTCGGTTTCACCCTGCGCTACGCGGCCCCGGCGCACGACGCGATCAGCTGCTCGGTGCCGGTGGCGCGGCTGACCGCGGAGCACGAGGAGCGGATCGTGGCGGTCATGCGCGAGACCCGGTCGAAGATCGAGACGGCCGCCCACCGGGGCCCGTCGGGCACGCCCAACTGGCGTTAGCCACCTGCCGAAAGGCAGCTCGGCTACCCGGCTGAACCACCGCCAAACCGAATGTGCGACAGGTCACATCACCCCGCCTTCTGCGGGGCCCCTTCGGCTTGATACAAATTGGCCGCGCCCAACGTCCCCGGTTCGGTCCCGTTCGCAAAGACGTCGCGCTCCCCAACCCCTTTTCCTTACCACCCCCTTGCCCAAAACAGCGTCCAAGGCAGGGGGTCCGTCTACAGGACTGCCCGTGTCTTCGCGCGCTCCCCGGCCCGCACTCATAGCCCTCTTCACGGCCGGCTATCTCGCTGCCTACCTGCTGCCCACCGTTGTCGGCCGCCTCGCCGACAGCCTGCGCCTTTCCCCCACCCAGGCCGGTCTGATCGGCAGCGCGCTGCTGCTGAGCTCGGCCACCGCGGGCTTCACGCTCGCGGCCCGCGTCGAACGGGTGGGCGCCGCCCGCGCCGCCCGCGCCGGGCTCCTCCTCGCGGCCGTCGGCTACGGCACCGCGGCCCTGTCCACCGTCGTCCCCCTGGTCGTCGCGGGTGCGATGATCGGCGGCTTCGGCTCGGGCACGGCGACGGCCGTCGCCGCCACCGGGATCGCCGCCCAGAAGGACCCGCACCGCGCGTCCACGCTCGGCCTGCTCACCGTCTCGGCCCTCGCGGGCGCCCTCTATCTGACGATCCCGCGGATCAGCCCGACCGGGCACGCCCTGCCGTTCGCCGCGCTCGCCGTCACGGCCGTCGCCGTGTGGCCCGCGACGCGCCGGCTGTCCGGGCCGGCCGGGCCGGACAACAGTCCGGCGCAGGCCCCCAAGTCCCCGCTCCCGTTCGCGCGTTCGGGCATGGCCCTGGCCATGGTGATCGTCTGCTGGTCGATGGCGCAGAACTCGCTGTGGGGCGTCAGCAGCCGTATCGGCACCGTGCAGGCCGGCCTGAGCGAGGTCGCGGTCGGCTCGGTCTTCGCGGTGGCGCTCGGCGCGGGTCTGCTCGGCGTCATCGGCGCGGGCGCCCTCGGCACCCGCCTGGGCCGTGCGCTGCCGATCGGCGCCGGCACCGCCGCCATCGCCGGCTGCATCGCGCTCAGCGCCCGCGCCGACGGCCTCGCCACCTTCGCGACGGGCGAGATCGCCTGGAACACCCTCTACCCGGTGGTGCTCTCGTACCTGCTGGGCCTCGCCGCCTCGCTCGACCCGCGCGGCCGCTGGGCCGTCCTGGTCGGCTCGGCGTCCTCGCTCGGCACGGCGTGCGGCCCGCTGGTGGGCAGTTCCCTGTCGCAGGCGGTCGGCTTCCCCGCGATGGGCGCGGCGCTCGCCACCGCGCTGCTGCTGCTCGCGGTGCCGCTGACCGCGGTGGCCCTGCACACGGGCGGCCGCCCGCTGTTCGCTGGTGCGGCCCGGCGCCGCAGCGGTGCCCCGGTCGGCGCGATCGTGCCGCCGTCGGGCGTCCTGGAGCAGCCGGTCGTCGAGATCACGGCGATCGAGATGCCCGCCGTCGCGCAGGCCCTGCCGGAGCCGGTGCAGGACGAGTTCACGACGGCGGGTCCGGCCGGGACTCAGCCGGTGATGTCGTCCAGCGGGTACGCCTCGACCTCGGCGAGATAACGCGCCCGCCGCGCCTCGTCCTCGGCGCTGCCGTCGAGGAAGGACGCCACGAACGAGTTGCGGGCGAGCTCCCGCACTCGTTCGTGGTCCAGGGCGAGCGCCTCGTGCACGGCGTGGAAGGTGTCGCCGACGTAGCCGCCGAAGTAGGCCGGGTCGTCGGAGTTCACGGTGCACAGCAGCCCGGCGTCCATCATGGCGACGAGCGGGTGCTCCTCCAGCACGTCGATGGCGCGCAGCCGCACGTTCGACAGCGGGCACAGCGTCAGCGGGATCCGGTCGCGCACCAGACGCTCGACGAGCTCCGGGTCCTCCAGGGACCGCAGGCCGTGGTCGACGCGCTCGACGCCGAGCACGTCCAGGGCCTCCCACACGTACGACGGGTCGCCCTCCTCGCCCGCGTGCGCGACCTTGCGCAGCCCGAGCGCGCCCGCGGCCTCGTACACGTCGCGGAACTTCGAGGCGGGGTTGCCCACTTCCGCCGAGTCGAGGCCGACGCCGACGATGTGCTCCAGGTACGGCTTCGCGGCCTCCAGCGTCTCCATCGCCGACTCGGCGGACTGGTCGCGCAGGAAGCACATGATGAGCTTGGTGGAGACCCCGTGCCGCTCCTCGCTGCGCGCGAGCGCCCGCGAGAGCCCCTCGACGACCGTGCCCATGGCGACGCCGCGCGCCATGTGGGCCTGCGGGTCGAAGAAGATCTCGGCGTGCCGCACCCCCTGCTCGGCTGCGCGCGCCAGATAGGCGTCGGCGAGCGCCTCGAAGTCGTCCTCGGTGATCAGGACGGCCATGAGCTCGTAGTACAGGTTCAGGAAGGACTGCAGATCGGCGAAGAGGTACGCCGTGCGCAGGGCCTCGGTGTCGGCGTACGGCAGCGTGATGCCGTTGCGGTCGGCGAGGGCGAAGGCCAGCTCGGGTTCGAGGGTGCCTTCGATGTGCAGGTGCAGCTCGGCCTTGGGGATGCGAGCAAGTGGTGCGAGGGACATCCGATCATCGTACGCAGGTCAGGGCCTCAGAGCCGTTTCGGCACCGGCACCCGGTCCAGGTCGCGGGCGACCGTCAGCTCCCCGTCGAACCCGGCGGCCCGCGCCTGCCGCGCGAACTCCTCCGGGTCGCCGTAGCGCTGGCTGAAGTGCGTGAGGACGAGATGCCGCACGCCCGCGTCCCGGGCGACACGGGCGGCCTGCCCGGCGGTCAGGTGCCCGTGGTCGGAGGCGAGCTGGTGGTCCTCGTCGAGGAACGTCGACTCGATGACGAGCAGATCGCACCCCTCGGCGAGCGCGTGCACGCCCTCGCACAGCCGGGTGTCCATGACGAACGCGACGCGCTGCCCGCGCCGCACCTCGCTGACGTCGTCGAGACCGACCCCGCCGACGCTCCCCTCGCGCTGCAGCCGGCCCACGTCCGGTCCGGCGATCCCGTGCGCGGCGAGCCGCTCGGGCAACATCCGGCGCCCGTCCGGCTCGACGAGGAGATAGCCGTACGACTCGACGGGGTGCGACAGCCTGCGTGCCTCCAGGCGGTACGCGGGGGTGTCGGCGAGCACGCCGCCGTCCCCGCTCACCGGCTCCTCGGTGATCCCGACGGTCTCCCGGTACGCGGTGGCGTACCGCAGCCGGTCGAAGAACCGCTGCCCGGACGCCGGGTAGTGGGCGGTCACCGGGTGCGGTACGCGGTCGAGGTTGATCCGCTGGATGACACCGGCCAGGCCGAGGCTGTGGTCGCCGTGGAAGTGGGTGACGCAGATCCGGTTCAGGTCGTGCGCGGCGACACCGGCGCGCAGCATCTGCCGCTGGGTGCCCTCGCCGGGATCGAAGAGGATGCCCTCGGCGTCCCAGCGCAGCAGATAGCCGTTGTGGTTGCGGTGGCGCGTCGGCACCTGGCTGGCGGTGCCGAGGACGACGAATTCACGTACGGACACGGCCAGTTATCCGGGGGGCCACTGGAGGCCGCGGCCGCCGAGGACGTGGGCGTGCGCGTGGAAGACGGTCTGGCCGGCGCCGCTGCCGGTGTTGAACACGAGCCGGTAGCTGTCCAGTTTCTCCTCCTTGGCCACCTCGCCCGCCTCGCGCAGCACGTCGGCGGCGATCGCCGGTTCGGCGGCGGCGAGGGAGGCGGCGTCCGGGTGGTGGACGCGCGGGATGACCAGGATGTGCGTCGGCGCCTGCGGGTTGATGTCCCGGAAGGCGACGGTGGTGGCGGTCTCGCGGACGAGCGTGGCGGGCACGTCCCCCGCGACGATCTTGCAGAACAGGCAGTCCGCCTGGGGTTCGCCGGACACGTTCGGGTCTCCTTCGCGAGGGGGTCTGCGTACCGCGGCATCGTATCGATCAGCCCCGCCGGGCGGGGCATCGGCATCTGCGTGGCCGGTCCCGGTGGGGCTTCTCGCGTGACCAGCCACGGCGTGAGCCGCACTCGGCAACGAACCGAACACGGCGGACGCGTCACGGCAACGCGGGCGCAGACTTCGCCGGGTTCTCCCCGAGAGCCGCCAACGCGATACGAACCGCCTCGTCCAACTGCGGGTCACGCCCGGCGGCCGCGTCCTGGGGCGTGGCGACCACCTCGACGTCCGGATCGACCCCGTGGTTCTCGAGCCCCCACCCGTACCCCTCCATCCAGGTCGCGTACTTCGGCTGCGTCACCAGCGTCCCGTCCACCAACCGGTACCGGCTGTCGATCCCGATGACGCCGCCCCAGGTCCGTACGCCCACGACGGGCCCGATGCCGAGCGCCTTGATCGCCGCGTTGACGATGTCGCCGTCGGACCCGGAGAACTCGTTGGCGACGGCGACGACCGGGCCCCGCGGCGCGTCCATCGGGTAGCTGAAGGGGCGGCTGCCGCGGGGCACGTCCCAGCCGACGACCCGCCGCGCCAGCTTCTCCACGACGAGCTGCGAGGTGTGCCCGCCCCGGTTCTCGCGGACGTCGACGACGAGGCCCTCGCGGGCGACCTCCACGCTCAGGTCGCGGTGGATCTGCGCCCAGCCGGGCGCCTGCATGTCGGGCACGTGCAGATACCCGAGCCGTCCGCCCGAGCGCTCATGGACGTACGCCCGCCGGTCCGCGACCCACGCGTGGTAGCGCAGCGGCTCCTCGTCGGACAGCGGCACCACGACCACGTGCCGCGGGTCACCGCCCCCGGCGGGCGACACGGTCAGCTCGACCGGCTTGTCGGCCGTGCCGACGAGCAGCGGACCGGGCCCGGTCACCGGGTCGACGGGCCGTCCGCCCACCGCCACGATCGCGTCCCCGGCGCGCACCGCGACACCCGGCGCGGCGAGCGGGGAACGGGCGCGCGGGTCGGACGTCTCGGACGGCAGCACCCGGTCCACGCGCCACTGTGCCGATTCCTGCGGGCCGTCCTCGTGCCGGGAGATGTCGGCCCCGAGCAGCCCCTGCCGGCGCGCGGCGGAGCCGCCCCCGCCGCCCGGCAGGACGTACGCGTGGGAGGTGCCGAGCTCGCCCTGCACCTCCCACAGCAGGTCGACGAGGTCGTCGTGCGTGGCGACCCGGTCGAGGACCGGCCGGTAGCGGTCGAGGACCCCGGTCCAGTCCACGCCGTTCATGTCGGGGCGCCAGAAGTTGTCGCGCATCAGGCGGCCGGTCTCCTCGTACATCTGCCGCCATTCGGCGGCCGGGTCGACGGTCTGGCTGATGCGGGC
Source organism: Streptomyces sp. YJ-C3 (assembly GCF_053891275.1). Lineage (NCBI taxonomy): Bacteria > Bacillati > Actinomycetota > Actinomycetes > Kitasatosporales > Streptomycetaceae > Streptomyces > Streptomyces sp. YJ-C3. The sequence continues at coordinate 7,490,517 of NZ_CM132685.1, forward strand.
CAGGTCGACGGTGATGTTCGTGTCGCTGTCGTCGTCGTGCGCGGGCCTGCGGTCGCTCGGCACGACCTTCAGCACCTCGCCGGTCCACAGCAGCAGCCGCTTGCCGTCGCCGGTGACCTCGAAGTGGTCGGCGTCGGCGCCGAGTTCCTCGATGCGCTGCTGCGCCAGGTCGTAGCGCTCCAGCCGGGTCTTCGGGTCGGGGGCGCTCCGGTCGGCCCGGGAGTCGCCGAGCACGCCGCGCACCGGGTGCCGCAGCCACAGCACGCCGTCCTTGGCGGTGCGCAGGGTCGAGTACCGGGCGGCCTCGACGGGGAACGGCACGATGCGGTCGACGAGCCCTTCCAGGTCGACGCGGGTGGCGGGCGTGCCCTCGCTGTCGGGGGTCTCGGCGCCGGGACTGTCCGCCGGTTCGAACGGCCGGCCGTGCCGCTGCGGCCCGAAGGGCGAGGGGGTCGTCGCGGCCAGGGTGATCAGATGCGGCCGGGCGCCGCTCACGAACGCCAGGTCGAAGGCGTGCTCGTCGTAGACCGGGTCGAAGGACCGGGCCGACAGGAACGCCAGATGTCTGCCGTCGAGGGTGAACGCGGGCGCGTAGTCCCGGAAGCGCAGCGGGGTCGCCTCGGTGACGGCGAGGTCGGCGGTGTTGGCGAGCTTGAGCTGGCGCAGGCCGTGCGGCCCGGGGTGGGACCAGGCGAGCCAGGCCGAGTCGGGCGAGAAGGCGAGCCCGGTCGCGTGCCCGTCCTCGCTCCGGTCCACTTCCCGTACGTCGCCGCTGTCGCGCTCGACGAGCAGGACGCGCCCGTCGTGGGCGGCGACGGCGGCCCGGCCGCCGTCCGGCGAGACGGTCAGCCCGAGGACCCGGCCGAGCCGCCCGGCGCCGAGCCGGCGGGGCGTGGCGCCGGGCCCGGCGCCGGTGGCGGGCGCGAACTCCAGCGCGTCGTCGCCCTCGGCGTCGGTCACCCACACCACGTGTTCCTCGCCGTCGACGCGGAACGTGTGCGGCAGCCTGGCCCGTACGCCCTGCTGCGCGGCGAGGGCGCGGGCCGGGCCCGCGCGGTGGGTCACCCAGTGCACGGCGCCGCGCACGGCGACCGCGCTGCCGCGTCCGGTGTGGTCGGGCGAGGCGGCGCCGAACCAGCGGGTGGCGTCGACGGGGTGCGGCTGCAGATCGACCCGCTGTCCGCCGAGCCGCACGTCGATCCGCCGCGGCCGGGCCGCCGCCAGGTCGTCGACCACCCACAGCTCACCGGCGCTCGCGTGGACGACCCGGGTCCCGTCGGTGGTGGCGTGCCGTGCGTAGAACCCGTCGACGGGCGTGTGCCGCCGCAGGTCGGACCCGTCGGCGAGGGAGGAGTAGAGCGCCCCGACGCCCTCGTGGTCGGACAGGAACGCGACGCGCTCCCCCACCCACATCGGGTACTCGATGTTCCCGTCGAGGTCGGCGTGGAGCCGTTCGAAGCGGCCGGCTTCCCCCGTGTCCTCGGCGGCCCGGTCGATCCACAGCTTGCCCGCGGTGCCGCCCCGGTACCGCTTCCACCAGGCGGCCTCCCGGCCCATCGGCGCGGACAGCAGCACCACCTGGCCGTCCGGCCCGTACGCGACACCGCCCACCGGCCCGTAGGGCAGGGTCTCGGCGGGGCCGCCGTCCAGCGGCACCGCCCGGGCCCAGCTGCGGCGCAGCGAGGCCTGCCCGTGCGTGGTGGTGGCGAGAACCCGTCCGTCGGGGGTCCAGCCCCGCACGGCGGTGGTCCAGCTTCCCCAGTACGTGAGGCGTTTGGCGGGTCCTCCGTCGATCGGGGCGATGTGCACCTCGGGCGCGCCGTCGCGCCGCGACGCCCAGGCGACGGTCGTCCCGTCCGGGGAGATCCGGGGGTGGCCGACCGGTACGTTGTCGGCGCTGATGCGCCAGGCGCGGCCGCCGTCGAGGGGAGCGGCCCACACGTCGTCCTCGGCGGTGAAGACCACCGACTCGCCGTGCAGGTGCGGGAACCGTAGGTAGGCAGGGATCGTCACCCCGCCCACCCTAAATTTGGGACACGTCGCCCGTCAGCCCTTTTGATCGCTTTCCGCGGTGGTCACTTGCCCTGGTCCTGCGAGTGACCGGAGTCGGGGGGCTCGACGGTGACCGTCTCGGTCTCGGTCACGGTCGTCGTGACGCCGGGCTCCGGCTCGTGGGAGGGCGGGTTCTCGTCGTCCTGCGGCGGTTTGTCGTCGTCCTGCGGCGGCTTCTCGTCGTGCGACGAGGAAGGCCACTGGTCGTCCGGCGGCGGAGTGTACTCGTCCGGCGGTGGAGTCGAACTGCCGCTGCTCTCCGTGCAGTTGCCGAGGACGTAGACGTGGAACCACACCTTGTTCTCGACGCGCGCGGTCAGATCGCCGCGGACGCACTTCCCGGAGACGACCTCGTGCACGGCCCCTTTGACCGTGATGTCCTCGCCCTTCCGGGTCTTGCCCGTGCAGTTCACCTCGACCGAGGTCGGCGTCGAGGCACTGGATCCGGAGCTCTCGTCGGTCACCGCGGAGCAGCTGAGCCAGGCCACGTCGGCGTGCTGCCGGTTCAGCTCCTCGGTGGCCTCCTGGTCGGTGGTGCTGGCGGCCGTGGACGGGCTGAGGTCGCCGTTGACGGGCTCGCACGCGACCCCCGCGGCGACGACGGCCGCCACGCACCCGGCCACCGCCAGCCCTCGCGGGTTCCGTAACCGGCGCAAATTGCCATTGATCCTACTCAATGCCCCCATGCACGGCAGGATGCCACCGTCCACGACGGGAGGGTAAGACAGGTTGAAGCCAGGACGCGGTCGGCGGCGGTCAGCCCCAGCGTCCCGTCCGCCCCAGCAGCAACGCGACCGCCGCGGTCCCGGCCGTGGACGTCCGCAGCACACTGCGCCCGAGCCGGAACGCCCGCGCCCCGGCGTCGCCGAACACCTTCAGCTCCTCCGGCGACACTCCCCCTTCGGGGCCGACGACGAGCACGATCTCGCCGGCCGCCGGAAGCTGCGCCGAGGCCAGCGCGGTGCTCTGCGCGTCGCGGTCCTCGTGCAGCACGACCGCCAGGTCCGCCGCGTCGAGCAGCGCCGCGACCTCCTTGGTGGACGCGGCGTCCGCGACCTCGGGGAAGCGCACCCGGCGCGACTGCTTGCCGGCCTCGCGCGCGGTGGCCCGCCACTTGCCCAGCGCCTTGGCCCCGCGCTCGCCGCGCCACTGCGTGATGCACCGCGAGGCCGCCCACGGCACGATCGCGTCGACGCCGGTCTCCGTCATGGTCTCGACGGCGAGCTCGCCCCGGTCGCCCTTGGGCAGCGCCTGTACGACGGTGATCCGCGGCCCTTCCTCGGCCTCGACGTGCACCGGCCCGACCTCGACGACCAGCCGGTCCTTGCCCTCGGCCGCGGCGACGACGCCCTCGCTCCACGACCCGAGCCCGTCCGTCAGCACGACGGTCTCCCCGGCCCGCAGCCGCTTCACGGAGACGGCGTGCCGCCCCTCGGCACCGTCCAGTACGTACGTGCGGTCGCCCGGCACCGGGCCGTCGACGACGAACACCGGCGCCGTCACGCGGCACCCCGCTGCCCGAGCGTGGCCCTGGCGGCGTCGAGTTCGGCGGCGAGCACCTCGACGAGCTGCCCGGCCGGGAGCTCCCGGGCGAGTCTGTGTCCCTGCCCGGCCCACAGCGCCATGGCCTGCGGGTCACCGGCCTTGGCGGCGGCCTTGCGCAGCGGCGACGTCATGTGGTGGACCTCCGGGTACGCGGCGGGCGCGTACGGGCCGTGCTCGCGCAGGAACCGGTTGACGAGGCCGCGCGCGGGCCGCCCGGAGAACGCCCGGGTCAGCTCGGTCCGGGTGAACAGCGGGTCGGTCATGGCCTGCTTGTGCAGTGCGGGCGCGCCCGACTCGGGGGTCACGAGGAACGCCGTGCCCAGCTGGGCGAGGTCGGCGCCCGCGGCGAGCACGGCGGCGATCTGGGTGCCCCGCATGATTCCGCCGGCCGCGATGATCGGCAGCTGTACCGCTTCGCGCACCTGCGCGATCAACGAGAGCAGGCCGACGCCGCTGCCGTCGGTCTCGGGGTTGTCCCGGTGCGTGCCCTGGTGGCCGCCGGCCTCGATGCCCTGGACGCACACGGCGTCGGCGCCCGCCCACTGCGCGGCGAACGCCTCCTCCACCGTCGTCACGGTGACGGCGGTGAGCGTGCCCACGGCGCGCAGCGAGTCGATCACCTCGCGGGTGGGGCAGCCGAACGTGAAGGTGACGAGCGGCACCGGGTCGTCGACGAGGATGGCGAGCTTGGCGTCGTAGCCGTCGTCGCGTCCGCTGTCGGGGTCGCCGAGCGGGGTCTGGTACCAGCCCGCCTCGCCGGTGAGCTGGTGGCGGTAGACGTCGACCGCGGCGGGGTCCGCGTACTCCGGCTGCGGCATGAACAGATTGACGCCGAAGGGCCGGGCGGTCAGCCCCCGCACCTGCTTGATCTCCTGGTACATGCCGTCGGCCGTCTTGTACCCGGCGGCGAGGAACCCGAGCCCGCCCGCCTCGGACACGGCGGCCACGAGCTCGGGACAGGACGCGCCGCCCGCCATCGGGGCCTGCACGATCGGACAGGGGCAGAGATCGGTCAGTGCGGAGGACATGACCGCATCGTGCCACGTACGCGTCAGACGACCGAATCGGAGGTTCCGCCTGGCATGTGCCACGCAAAAGGGGCCCGGGGGTGTTCACCCCCGGGCCCCTCCCGCCAACGGCTCACCGCCCGTTGAACGCGTCCTTCAGCCGTGAGAACAGCCCCTGCTGGCCGGGCTGGAACTGGCCGGTGGGCCGCTCCTCGCCGCGCAGCTTGGCGAGCTCGCGCAGCAGCCGCTCCTGCTCGGGGTCGAGCTTCTGCGGCGTCATGACCTCGACGTGCACGATGAGGTCGCCGCGGCCGCCGCCGCGCAGATGCGTGATGCCGCGCCCGTGCAGCGGGACCGACTGGCCGGACTGGGTGCCGGGCCGGATGTCGATCTCCTCCATGCCGTCGAGCGTCTCCAGCGGCACCTTGGTGCCGAGGGCCGCCGCGGTCATCGGGATGGTCACGGTGCAGTGCAGATCGTCGCCGCGCCGCTGGAAGACCGGGTGCGGCAGCTCGTGGATCTCCACGTACAGGTCACCGGCGGGGCCGCCGCCGGGGCCGACCTCGCCCTCGCCCGCGAGCTGGATCCGCGTCCCGTTGTCCACACCGGCCGGGATCTTCACGGTCATCGTGCGCCGCGACCGGATGCGGCCGTCACCGGCGCACTCGGGGCACGGCGTCGGCACGACGGTGCCGAAGCCCTGGCACTGCGGGCAGGGGCGGGACGTCATGACCTGGCCGAGGAAGGACCGCGTGACCTGCGAGACCTCGCCGCGCCCGCGGCACATGTCGCAGGTCTGCGCGGAGGTACCCGGCGCGGCGCCCTCGCCGCTGCAGGTCGTACAGACGACGGCCGTGTCGACCTGGATGTCCTTGGTGGTCCCGAAGGCGGCCTCGTCCAGCTCGATCTCGAGCCGGATCATGGCGTCCTGGCCGCGGCGCGTGCGCGACCGCGGGCCACGCTGCGACGCGGTCCCGAAGAACGCGTCCATGATGTCCGAGAAGTTCCCGAACCCGCCGGCGCCGAAGCCTCCGGCGCCGCCTCCGCCGGCCTGCGACAGGGGGTCGCCCCCGAGGTCGTAGACCTGCTTCTTCTGCGGGTCGGAGAGCACCTCGTAGGCGGCGTTGATCTCCTTGAACCGCTCCTGGGTCTTCGGATCCGGATTCACGTCCGGGTGCAGCTCGCGCGCGAGCCTCCGAAAAGCCTTCTTGATCTCGTCCTGGGAAGCGTCGCGGCGCACGCCGAGTACGGCGTAGTAGTCCGTGGCCACTTACGACTCCGCCAGGATCTGTCCGACGTAACGTGCCACTGCGCGTACTGCTCCCATCGTTCCCGGGTAATCCATGCGGGTCGGTCCGACCACGCCGAGCTTGGCGACTGCCTCGCCGCCCGAACCGTAGCCGACCGACACGACGGACGTGGAGTTGAGTCCCTCGTGGGCGTTCTCGTGACCGATCCGTACGGCCATGCCCGAATCACCCTGCTCACCAAGCAACTTGAGGAGCACGACCTGCTCCTCCAGCGCCTCGAGGACGGGCCGGATGGTGAGGGGAAAGTCATGTCCGAAGCGGGTGAGATTGGCGGTGCCGCCGATCATCAGCCGCTCCTCGGTCTCCTCGACGAGCGTCTCCAGCAGAGTGGAGAGCACCGTCGCGACCGTACCGCGGTCCTCCGTCTCGAAGGCCTCCGGCAGGTCCTGCACCAGCTGCGGCACATCGGCGAACCGGCGGCCCGCGACCCGGCTGTTGAGCCGCGCCCGCAGATCCGCCAGAGACGATTCGCCGAACGGCGCCGGGCAGTCGATCATCCGCTGCTCCACGCGCCCGGTGTCCGTGATCAGCACGAGCATCAGACGGGCGGGCGCGAGCGACAGCAGCTCGACGTGGCGCACGGTGGACCGGGTCAGGGACGGGTACTGGACGACCGCGACCTGCCGGGTCAGCTGCGCGAGCAGCCGCACGGTCCGGCCGACGACGTCGTCGAGGTCGACGGCGCCCTCCAGGAAGTTCTGGATGGCGCGCCGCTCGGGCGCGGTCATCGGCTTCACCGCGGTGAGCTTGTCGACGAAGAGGCGGTACCCCTTGTCGGTGGGGATGCGCCCGGCACTGGTGTGCGGCTGGGCGATGAACCCCTCGTCCTCCAGGGCGGCCATGTCGTTGCGCACGGTCGCCGGGGAGACGCCCAGGCTGTGCCGCTCGGTCAGCGCCTTGGAGCCGACCGGCTCCTCGGTGCCGACGTAGTCCTGGACGATGGCGCGCAGCACTTCGAGCCTGCGTTCACTGAGCATCGGCGCGCACCTCCAGCAACTGACTCTGCGATCTTTCCGTTTTGGCACTCCCTGTCCGCGAGTGCCAATCGTCCCCGGCTCAGTGTACGGCCGGTGGGTACGGGCCCGGCAAGGCCGCTAGCGTCGAACCATGGAGACCACCACGGGCATCGACTGGAAGTCGGCGGGCTGGGAGGAACTGGCGCCGCACGTGGGGCGGGTCCGGCTGCCCGGCTGGGACTGCACGACCGGACTCGTCGTGGGCGACGGCGCGGCCCTGTTGATCGACACGGGATCCTCACTCCGTGAAGGCGCCCGGCTGCGCGCGGACACCCGGCGCCTCCTGGGAACACACGGGAGAGTGACGCACATCGCGCTCACCCACCCGCACTTCGACCATGTGCTCGGCACGGCGGCGTTCGCGGGCGTCGAGGTCTACGGGGCCGTGGGCATCGACACCGTGTTCGCGGGCAGCGCCGACGGGCTGCGCGCCGACGCCGTACGCCACGGTCTGGACGCCGACGCGGCGGCCGAGGCGGCCGACCTCCTCGTCACCCCGCACCACCGGGTCTGCGGCGAGTGGACGCTGGACCTGGGCGGCGGCCTGCAGGTGCTGCTCGCGAACGTCGGCCCGGCGCACACCGGTCACGACCTGGCGGTCCTGGTGCCCGCGACACCGCACGGGCCGGAGATCGTCTTCTGCGGCGACCTGGTCGAGGAGTCGGGCGAGCCCCAGGCGGGCCCGGACGCGGCGCCGCGCCACTGGCCGGCCGCGCTCGACCGGCTGCTGTCGCTGGGCGGCGAGGACGCCCGCTACGTCCCGGGGCACGGATCGGCCGTGAACGCGGAGTTTGTCCGTGCGCAGCGCGCCACACTGGCGGCCCGTTCCGGCGTGTCGTAGGCCGAGCGCCGCGGTTTCTCTTATCGTCTGCCGAATGCGCCAGTACTCCCCCGACCTGACCCCTCCCTGGAAGAAGCGGAACAACCCCGCGCCCGAGGTCCCGGCGGAGCCGGACCTCGTCGTGGAGGAGGTCACCACGGGCTTCTGCGGAGCGGTCGTCCGCGTCGAGAAGACGGCGCAGGGTCCGACGGTGACCCTGGAGGACCGCTTCGGCAAGCTCCGGGTGTTCCCGATGGAGCCGCGCGGGTTCCTGCTGGAGGGCAGGACCGTCACCCTGGTCCGCCCCTCGGCCGTCGCTCCCGCACCGGTCCGCCCCACGCGCACGGCGTCCGGCTCGGTCGCGGTGCCGGGTGCCCGCGCCCGGGTGGCCCGCGCGGGCCGCATCTATGTGGAGGGCAAGCACGACGCCGAGCTGATCGAGCGGGTCTGGGGCGACGACCTGCGCATCGAGGGCGTGGCGGTGGAGTTCCTGGAGGGCGTCGACGACCTGCCGGCGATCGTGGCGGAGTTCGACCCGGGCGCGGACGCGCGCCTGGGCGTCCTGGTCGACCACCTGGTCCCCGGTACGAAGGAGTGGCGCATCGCCCAGTCGGTCACGAGCGAGCACGCGCTGGTGGTCGGCCACCCGTACATCGACATCTGGGAGGCGGTGAAGCCGGCCTCGCTGGGCATCGAGGCCTGGCCCCGGATCCCGCACGGCCAGGACTGGAAGACGGGTGTGTGCCGGGCCCTCGGCTGGCGGGTGGCGAACACGGGCGAGGCCTGGCAGCACATCCTGTCCCGGGTCCGCTCCTACAAGGACCTGGAACCCGAGCTCCTCGGCAAGGTGGAAGAACTGATCGACTTCGTGACGGCACAGCCGTAGTCGCAGTCGCTCGGCCCGGCCCCGCCCCGCCCCGCCCCGCGTCAGTCGACCAGGTCCCGCACCACGCCGTCCGCCAGCAACCGCCCGCGCAGCGTCAGCACGGCGCGCCCCTCCTCGAAGGGGCCTGCCTCCAACAGCCCGCCGGCCAGGGCCTTGCGGGCCGCGGCGAGCCCCGCGGGCCGCAGCAGCGACAGCGGGCACCCCTCCCGGAGCCGCAGCTCCAGCAGGATCCGCTCGACCCGCCGGTCCTCGTCGGCCAGCACCTCACGCCCGGCCCCGGGCGACCGTCCGCCCGCCAGCGCGGCCGCGTACGCACCGGGATGCTTCACGTTCCACCACCGCACCCCGCCGACGTGCGAGTGCGCGCCCGGGCCCGCGCCCCACCAGTCGGCCCCGCGCCAGTACAGCTCGTTGTGCAGGCACCGCGCCGCCTCGGACGTCGCCCAGTTCGACACCTCGTACCAGTCGAACCCGGCCGCCGACAGCATCTCCTCGGCGATCAGATACCGGTCCGCGTGCACGTCGTCGTCGGTCATCGGCACCTCGCCGCGCCGGATCCGCCGGGCGAGCTGGGTGCCCTCCTCGACGATCAGCGCGTACGCGGAGACGTGGTCGGGGCCGGCCGCCAGCGCCGCGTCCAGCGAGGCCCGCCAGTCGTCGTCGCTCTCGCCCGGGGTGCCGTAGATCAGGTCCAGGTTGACGTGCTCGAACCCGGCCGCCCGCGCCTCGGCGACACAGGCCTCGGGCCGGCCGGGCGTGTGCGTGCGGTCGAGGACCTTCAGGACGTGCTGCCGCGCGCTCTGCATCCCGAACGACACCCGGTTGAAGCCCCCGGCGCGCAGCTCCGCCAGATAGGCCGGGTCCACCGACTCCGGGTTCGCCTCGGTGGTCACCTCCGCGTCGTCCGCGAGCCCGAACTCGTCCCGGATCGCCCCCAGCATCCGTACGAGATCGGCGGCGGGCAGCAGCGTCGGGGTGCCGCCGCCGACGAACACGGTCCGCACCGGTCGGGGGTCGTCGCCGAGCACCTTCCGCGCGAGGCGGAGCTCGTCGGCCAGCGTCTCCGCGTAGTTGTCACGGGAGGCGAGCACGCCCCCGGTGCCGCGCAGCTCGGTCGCCGTGTACGTGTTGAAGTCGCAGTAGCCGCAGCGCGTGGCGCAGTACGGGACGTGCAGGTAGAAGCCGAGCGGCCGGTCGGCGGCGCCGGCGAGCGCGGAGGCGGGCAGCGCCCCGTCGTCGGGCACCGGTTCACCGTCGGGAAGTGCGGAAGGCATGACCCCATTGTCCCGCCTCCCGGAACGTCACTGCGCCTGCAGCACGAGCAGCGCCAGATCGTCGTCCGCCGGGGTGTCCGCGAAGGCGTGCACGAGGCGCCGGATGCGCTCGGCCAGCAGCGGGGCCGTCAGTCCCGCGCACCCGGCGAGGGCCTGCGCGAGCCCGTCGCCGTCGTCGAACTGGCGGTGTCCGGAGCGCCGCTCCGTCACCCCGTCCGTGACGCACAGCAGGGTGTCCCCGGTCTGCAGCTCGAACGTCTCGCTCGTGTAGTCCGGGTCGTCGACGACACCGAGCAGGACCTGCGGGGCGGCCGCCGTGACGACCTCGCCGCCGGGCCGCATCAGCAGGGGCAGCGGATGCCCGGCGGAGGCGAGGGTGCAGGTGACGACCGCTCCGTCGGCGGACAGCGTCAGTTCGCCGTAGAGGAGGGAGAGGAAGCGGGAGGTGGTGCCGTCGGGCGAGACGTCCTGTCCGTCGGCGGCGGCGAGGGCGCGGGCCGCGGCGTCGGCGGCCTCGGTGGCGTCGTCGAGCAGCAGCCGGTTGAGCCGGTCCAGGACCTGGGCGACCGGATATCCCTCCCGGGCGAGCAGCCGCAGCCAGGGCCGCGCGAGCCCGATGACCACGGCGGCCTCGGGCCCCTTGCCCTGGACGTCGCCGAGCGCGAAGCACCAGCGGCCGTCACCGGCGGGGAAGACGTCGTAGAAGTCGCCGCCGGGGCCGCCGGCCTCCTTCGGTTCGTATACGAGGGCGCTGCGCACGCCGGGGATCTCGGCGATGGACGTGGGCAGCAGGCCGCGCTGCAGGATGCGGCTGATGGTGGCCTGCCGGGTGTAGCGGCGGGCCGCGCTGACGGCGAGGGCGACCCGGCGGCTGAAGTCCTCGACGAGTCCGGTGACCTCGTCGGGGAAGCGGAGCTGGCCCGCGCGCCCGATGAGCAGGATGCCGAGGGTGCGGCCGCCGACCATGAGCCGGTAGGCGAGCGCGGCGCCCGCCTCCTCCTCGGCCCCGGTGTCGTCCGGTGCCTCGAACGGCCAGGGCACGGGGACGGCCGCGGTGCGGGCGGCGTCGGGCAGGCTCGGCGGTTCCTTCTCCAGGATCTGGCGGAGTTCCTCGATGCGGTTCTCGTGGGTGTGCCAGACGCGGGCGAGCCGGGGCGCGGGCATCGGGTCGGCGCCGCCCCGCAGCTCGTGGTCGGCGGTGCCCGGCAGACCGCGGCCCTCCTCCTCGTACAGCCAGACCGCGCACCAGTCGGCGAGCCGCGGCACGAGGAGCTGGCCGACGAGCGCGGCGACCATGCCCTCGTCGAGCTGTCCGGCGAGCAGGTCGGAGGCCTCGGCGAGGAAGGAGAGCGCGCCGCGGTTGATCCAGTCCTGGTCGTGGGGCACGCGTCTGGGCAGGGGGGCGAGGAGGTCGGCGGCGCGCAGGCCGCGCTCCAGGGCGCGTACGGCGGAGTCCACGGAGGGGTCGTCGGCGACGGCCTCGGCTTCGTCGACGGGCAGCCGGGCCCACACGGTCTTGGTGCCGGGGCGGTACGTGATGCCCCAGGAGTCGGCCAGGGACGCGACGAGCTGGAGGCCGCGGCCGTATTCGGCGGTGTCGGGCGTGCTGACGGCCCGCTCGCTGCGCACGGCGCGGGCCGGGTGGTGGTCGGTGACCTCGACGACGAGTCCGGCGGGGGTGCCGTCCGGGGCGGGCTCGTCGAGGCGGCACAGGAGGTCGACGCTGGTGCCGGCATGCACGACGGCGTTCGTGACGAGCTCGCTCAGCACGACGACCGCGTCGTCGACGAGCCGGTCGCCGAGGGGGGCCGCCAGGGGCGGTACCCGCTCGCTCCATGCCTCGAACGCCGTGCGCAGGAAGCGGCGGGCGGCTGCGGGCGCCAGCGGGTTTCCGGGCAGCGACGTCTGCGCCACGGCCGGTCCTTCGTGCGGGGAGTCCGCTTCGCTCCCGTCGCTGAAGGTGGTTTCCCGCTGAATCGGAATGGGCCCCACGTTCGGCTCCTGAGCAGTTCGGGCAAAGACGCCTCAGGCGACATGAACAGAGTGACAGACTGACCACGCCCATAAGCACCGAGTTACCGAAGTGGGCTGCCATGAGCGAGAACAGTGCTATGCGTGTGCAGGGAAGCGGTTTCGAGGGCGAGGTGATCCGCCCGGCCGACCTCCGCCCCCTGATGGCCGCCATCGCGGCCGCCCGCGACGGGAACTTCACCCGCCTCCCCGACGGCGGGGACGGCATGATCGGCGAGCTGGCCGCGGTCTACAACCAGCTCATAGACCGCAGCGTCCACTACAACGCCGAACTCACCCGGGTGCGCCGGGAGATAGTCCGGCACGGCCGGCTCGACGAGCGGCTGGAGGCGAGCCCGGGGCAGGGCGCGTGGGCCACCCGCGTCCACGACGTCAACACCATCATCGGGGCCCTGGTCGCTCCGGCGGCCAATGCCACACGGGTGCTCGACGCGGTGGCGGGCGGCGACCTGACGCAGCGTGTCGATCTCCATGACGGAAACCGCCAACTCCGCGGCGATTTACGGCGGTTGGGGCGCGCGGTCAACAAGATGGTGGACCAGCTGTCCCTCTTCACGGGCGAAGTGACCCGGGTGGCCCGCGAGGTCGGCACCGAGGGCCGGCTCGGCGGCCGCGCCAAGGCCCAGGGCCTGTCCGGGAGCTGGCGGGACGTGACCGAGGCGGTCAACACCATGGCGTCCCGGCTGACGGCTCAGGTGCGGGACATCGCGCTCGTGACGACGGCGGTGGCGCGGGGCGACCTGACACGTACGGTCACCATCGAGGCGACCGGTGAGCTGCTCGAACTGAAGCTGACCGTGAACACGATGGTCGACCAGCTCTCCGCGTTCGCCGACGAGGTCACGCGTGTGGCCCGCGAGGTCGGCACCGAGGGCCAGTTGGGCGGCCGCGCCCAGGTCCGCGGCGTCTCCGGCGTCTGGAAGGACCTCACCGACAACGTCAACTTCATGGCGTCGAACCTGACCTCCCAGGTCCGCAACATCGCCCAGGTCACCACCGCCGTCGCGAACGGCGACCTGAGCCAGAAGATCACGGTCGACGCGCAGGGCGAGATCCTCGAACTCAAGTCGACGATCAACACGATGGTCGACCAGCTCTCCGCGTTCGCCGACGAGGTCACGCGCGTGGCCCGCGAGGTCGGCACCGAGGGCCAACTCGGCGGCCGCGCCCAGGTCCGCGGCGTCTCCGGCGTCTGGAAGGACCTCACCGACAACGTCAACTTCATGGCCGACAACCTGACGTCGCAGGTCCGCAACATCGCGCTCGTCTCCACGGCCGTGGCGCAGGGCGACCTCGGCAAGAAGATCACGGTCGAGGCGAAGGGCGAGATCCTCGAACTCAAGTCGACGATCAACACGATGGTCGACCAGCTCTCCGCGTTCGCCGACGAGGTCACGCGTGTGGCCCGCGAGGTGGGCACGGAAGGCAACCTGGGCGGTCAGGCCCAGGTCCGCGGCGTGTCGGGCGTCTGGAAGGACCTGACCGACAACGTCAACTTCATGGCGTCGAACCTGACCTCCCAGGTCCGCAACATCGCCCAGGTCACCACCGCCGTGGCCCAGGGCGACCTGTCGAAGAAGATCTCGGTCGACGCGCGCGGCGAGATCCTGGAGCTGAAGGACACCGTCAACACGATGGTGGAGCAGCTGCGCGGCTTCGCCGACGAGGTGACCCGCGTGGCCCGCGAGGTCGGCACCGACGGCCGCCTCGGCGGGCGTGCAACCGTGCACGGCGTGTCGGGCGTCTGGAAGGACCTGACCGACAACGTCAACTACATGGCGGACAACCTGACCTCCCAAGTACGCAACATCGCGCAGGTCGCCACCGCGGTGGCCCAGGGCGACCTCTCCAAGAAGATCGACGTCGACGCGCGCGGCGAGATCCTCGAACTGAAGACGACGATCAACACGATGGTGGACACGCTGTCCTCCTTCTCCTCCGAGGTCACGCGTGTGGCCCGCGAGGTCGGCTCCGAGGGCCGGCTCGGCGGCCAGGCGCGGGTCGAGGGCGTCTACGGCACCTGGAAGCGCCTGACGACGAACGTGAACGAACTGGCGCTGAATCTGACCACGCAGGTCCGTGCCATCGCGGAGGTCGCCTCCGCGGTGACCCAGGGCGACATGTCCCGCTCCATCACCGTGGAGACGCAGGGCGAGGTCGCCGAGCTGAAGGACAACATCAACCTGATGGTGGCCAACCTCCGCGAGACGACCCGAGCGAAGGACTGGCTGGAGTCGAACCTGGCGCGACTGGCGGCCCTGATGCAGGGCCACCGCGACCTGATGGAGGTCGCGGACCTGATCCTGCGCGAGCTGACCCCGCTGGTGAACGCGCAGTACGGCGCCTTCTTCCTCGCCGAGCCCGACGAGGGCGACACCCCGATCCGCACCGCCATCCCCACCAAGGGCCTCGCCTACATCGCGGGCTACGGCTCGGCCGCGGCCCTGGTCGTCGACACCGGCGGCATGCCGGTCCACGGCCTGGTGCGGCAGGCGGCCCTGGAGAAGAAGCGCATCCTGGTCGAGGACGCGCCGCCGGACTACATCAAGATCAACAGCGGCCTGGGCGAGGCAGCCCCGGCCTCGGTCGTCATCATCCCGATCCTCTTCGAGGACAAGCTGCTGGGTGTCATCGAGCTCGCCTCGTTCTCCCGCTTCTCCGACGTCCACCTGGCCTTCTTCGACCAGTTCGTGAACACGATCGGCGTCGCGATCAACACCATCATCGCCAACTCCCGTACGGAGTCCCTGCTGGGCGAGTCCCAGCGGCTGGCGACGCAGCTCCAGGAGCGGTCCGACGAACTCCAGCGCCAGCAGGCCGAGTTGCAGCGCTCGAACGCCGAGCTGGAGGAGAAGGCCGCCCTGCTCGCGACGAGCTCCCAGTACAAGTCGGAGTTCCTGGCGAACATGTCGCACGAGCTGCGCACCCCGCTCAACTCCCTGCTCATCCTGGCCCGGCTGCTCTCGGACAACCCGGACGGCCATCTCAACGACCAGGAGGTCCAGTTCGCCTCGACGATCCACCGCTCCGGCTCCGACCTGCTCCAGCTCATCAACGACATCCTCGACCTGTCGAAGATCGAGGCCGGGCGCATGGACGTACGCCCCAAGAAGCTTCCCCTCATCAAGCTCCTCGACTACGTCCACGCCACGTTCCGCCCGATCACCATCGACCGCGGGCTCGCCTTCGAGGTGTCGGTCGGCGAGGACGTGCCGCGCGAGGTGTTCTCCGACGAGCAGCGCCTCCAGCAGATCCTGCGCAACCTCCTGTCGAACGCGATCAAGTTCACCGCGAACGGCAAGGTGGAACTGCGGGTCAACCGGGTCAAGGACCCCGAGCACAAGTACGTGCGGGAGAGCGACGATCTGATCGCCTTCGCCGTCTCCGACACCGGCATCGGCATCGCCCGCGACAAGCTCCCGGTCATCTTCGAGGCGTTCCAGCAGGCCGACGGCACCACCAACCGCAAGTACGGCGGCACGGGCCTCGGTCTGTCCATCAGCCGGGAGATCGCCGGGCTGCTGGGCGGCCGCATCATCGCCGAGAGCGAGCCGGGCGAGGGCTCCACGTTCACCTTGTACGTCCCCGTGGTCTATCCCGGTCACGAGCCGGTGGCCGACACCTCGCACACCGCTCCGACGCCGCTCGTCCCCGCGCAACCGGACGACTCCACGAACGCGGACGCGTACACGATCCACGGGCAGGAGGACAACTGGCCGACGCCGACGAAGCTGGAGCAGTGGAAGGGCGGCATCGCGGGACAGGTGCTGCCGGGCCGTCGCGTCCTCATCGTCGACGACGACATCCGCAACGTCTTCGCGCTCACCCATGTCCTCGGCCGCGTGGGCATGCCCGTCCTGTACGCGGAGAACGGCAGGGAGGGCATCGAGACCCTGGAGCGCAACCCGGACATCGAACTCGTCCTGATGGACATCATGATGCCGGAGATGGACGGCTACGAGACGATCTCCGTCATCCGCGGGACGCCGCGGTGGGCCGGGCTGCCGATCGTGGCCCTCACCGCGAAGGCCATGCCCGGCGACCGGGAGAAGTCGATCGCCAAGGGTGCCAACGACTACGTACCGAAACCGGTGGACGTCGATCAGCTTCTGACCGTCGTGTGCGACCTCCTGGCCCCCGAGGTCGACGGCACCACGGACGAACCCATCGCATCAGGGGCGCCGGAGAGCAAGAACGAACCCGTCGCCCCGCCGACGATCGAGTGAGGCACCGTGATCATGACCACTGCAGAGATCACTCCGGACGAACGGGCGAGCATTCTCCTGGTCGATGACATGGAGGACAATCTGGTCGCGCTGGAGGCCGTCCTCGGGTCGCTCAACGAGCCTCTGGTCCGGGCCCGTTCGGGCGAGGAGGCGATGAAGGCGCTGCTCCGCCGCCGGTTCGCCGTCGTCCTGCTCGACATCCGGATGCCGGGCATGGACGGCTTCGAGACGGCGACGAACATCAAGCGTCTCGACCAGACGAAGGACGTCCCGATCATCTTCCTCACCGGCACGGACGCCGACGCCGGATACGCCTTCCGCGGCTACGCGACCGGCGCGGCCGACTACTTGACCAAGCCCTTCGACCCCTGGGTGCTGCGCGCGAAGGTCACGGTCTTCCTGGATCTGCACCGCAAGACCCAGCAGCTGGAACGTCTGCTGGCGCGTGAGCAGCGGCAGTTCGACGCACTGGCGTCCCGGATGACCTCGATCGAGCACCAGTTGGCGCAGAGCGCCGAACCCGACGTACGGGAACTGCGGCACCACCTCACGCGGATGGAGGAGACGCTGCGCACGATGAGGCGCCCCTGAACCGGGGCGCCCCGCCCTGCTGCTAGCCCTCGCGCGTCCCGGCGTACATCTCGTCGAGCAGCGCCTTGTACTCCCGCTCGACGACGGGCCGCTTCAGCTTCAGGCTCGGCGTCAGCTCGCCGTGCTCGATGTCGAGGTCCCGCGGCAGGAGCTTGAACTTCTTGATGGTCTGCCACTTCTGGAGACCCTGGTTCAGCTCCTGCACATAGCCGTCGACCAGCTGCACGGTCGCGGGCGCGGCCACGACATCGGCGTAGGACCTGCCCTCGAGGCCGTTCTCCTTGGCCCACTCCAGGATGGCCGGCTCGTCGAGCGCGATGAGCGCGGTGCAGAAGTTCCGGTCGGCGCCGTGCACCAGGATGTTGGACACGTACGGGCACACGGCCTTGAACTGGCCCTCGACCTCGGCAGGGGCGATGTACTTGCCGCCCGACGTCTTGATGAGGTCCTTCTTGCGGTCGGTGATCCGCAGGTAGCCGTCGACGGACAGCTCGCCGATGTCGCCGGTGTGGAACCAGCCGTCGGACTCCAGCACCTCGGCGGTCTTCTCGGGCAGCCCGTGGTAGCCCTCCATGATGCCGGGGCCGCGCAGCAGGATCTCGCCGTCGTCCGCGATCCGCACCTCGGTGCCGGGCAGCGGCTTGCCGACGGTTCCGGTGCGGTACGCCTCACCGGGGTTGACGAAGGACGCGGCGGACGACTCGGTCAGCCCGTAGCCCTCCAGGATGTGCACGCCCGCGCCGGCGAAGAAGTAGCCGATGTCCGGGGCGAGCGCCGCGGACCCGGAGACGCACGCCCGCAGCCGCCCGCCGAAGGCCTCGCGCAGCTTGCCGTAGACGAGACGGTCGGCGGCCTTGTGCTTCGAGGCGAGCTTGAACGGCACCGAGGCGACACCCGTGCGCCGGAAGTTGTCCTGGCTGACCTTGGCGTACTCGCGGGCGACCCCGGCCGCCCACTGGAAGATCTTGTACTTGGCGGCGCCGCCGGCCCGCGCCTTGGCCGCGACCCCGTTGTAGACCTTCTCGAAGATGCGCGGCACGGCCGCCATGTACGTCGGCTGCACGACCGGCAGATTCTCGATGATCTTGTCGACGCGTCCGTCGACGGCCGTCACGTGCCCGACCTCGATCTGGCCGCTGATGAGCACCTTGCCGAAGACGTGCGCGAGCGGCAGCCACAGGTACTGCACGTCGTCCGGGCCGAGGAGTCCGGTCGCGGCCATGGCCTTCGCCAGGTACGACCAGTTGTCGTGCGGCAGCCGGACGCCCTTGGGCCGCCCGGTCGTCCCGGACGTGTAGATGAGGGTGGCGAGCTGCTCCTTGCGGATCGCCCCGACGCGCTCCGTGACGACGTCCGGGTTCTTCTCCAGGTGGGCGGCGCCGCGCGCCTCCAGGTCCTCCAGGGTGAGCAGCCAGCCGTCGGGGTCGGCGGCGTCGGGCTCGACCCCGGTCGCGTCGATCACCACGACGTGGGCCAGCTCGGGCAGCTCGGCCCGCCGCTCGCGCGCCTTGGCGAGCTGCGCGGCGTCCTCCGCGATCAGCACCTTCGACCCGGAGTCGGCGAGGATGAACGCCGACTCCTCGGCGTTGGTCTGCGGGTAGACGGTGGTCGTCGCCGCGCCCGCACACATGATGCCGAGGTCGGCGAGGATCCACTCGACCCGCGTCGAGGAGGCGAGCGCCACCCGCTCCTGCGGCTGCACCCCCAGCTCGACGAGCCCGGCGGCGACGGCATAGACCCGCTGCGCGGCCTGCGCCCAGCTCAGGGACTTCCAGTCGTCCGGTCCCGTACCGGCGGGGGCCGGTACCGGATAGCGGTAGGCCTCGATATCCGGTGTGGCCGCCACGCGCTCCAGGAAGAGAGACGCCACGGACGGCGGCCGGTTCTCGATAAGGGTCTGTGTGTCGCTCACGACGTCCTCCGGGCCCGCGACGGTGCGGCTTGTTTAACTGGCGAGTAACCATCGAGCAGTGATCAGGGTAAAGGGCACATGCCCAGCGCGTAAGAGGCTCCGGCACTCGACTTCCGCCCTGGCGCCCCTACAGCCTCTGCCCACACAGGGCCCACACAAAAGCGGTGGGCCCGTCACGCCTGTGCGTGCCGGGCCCACCGCTCGATTCGGCCTGGGTCCTACTTCTTACCCTTGGAACCGCCGCCGTCGTCGCTGGACAGAACCGCGATGAAGGCTTCCTGCGGCACCTCGACGGAGCCGACCATCTTCATCCGCTTCTTGCCCTCCTTCTGCTTCTCCAGCAGCTTCCGCTTACGGGAGATGTCACCGCCGTAGCACTTGGCGAGTACGTCCTTGCGGATGGCGCGGATGGTCTCGCGGGCGATGACCCGGGAGCCGATCGCGGCCTGGATCGGCACCTCGAAGGCCTGCCGCGGGATGAGCTCGCGCAGCTTGGCGACGAGCCGCACGCCGTACGCGTAGGCCGCGTCCTTGTGCGTGATCGCCGAGAAGGCGTCCACCTTGTCGCCGTGCAGCAGGATGTCGACCTTGACCAGGCTGGAGGTCTGCTCGCCCGTGGGCTCGTAGTCCAGCGAGGCGTAGCCGCGGGTCTTGGACTTCAGCTGGTCGAAGAAGTCGAAGACGATCTCGGCCAGGGGCAGCGTGTAGCGGATCTCGACGCGGTCCTCGGAGAGGTAGTCCATGCCGAGCAGCACGCCGCGCCGGGTCTGGCACAGCTCCATGATCGCGCCGATGAACTCGCTGGGCGCGAGGATCGTGGCGCGCACGACGGGCTCGTAGACCTCGCCGATCTTCCCTTCCGGGAACTCGCTCGGGTTGGTGACCGTGTGCTCGCTGCCGTCCTCCATGACGACGCGATAGACCACGTTCGGAGCGGTGGCGATCAGGTCGAGCCCGAACTCGCGCTCGAGCCGCTCGCGGATCACGTCGAGGTGCAGCAGGCCCAGGAAGCCGACGCGGAAGCCGAAGCCGAGGGCGGCCGAGGTCTCCGGCTCGTACACCAGCGCGGCGTCGTTGAGCTGGAGCTTGTCGAGGGCGTCGCGCAGCTCCGGGTAGTCGGAGCCGTCGAGCGGATACAGACCGGAGAAGACCATCGGCTTCGGGTCCTTGTAGCCGCCGAGCGCCTCCGTGGCGCCCTTGTTCAGGCTGGTGATCGTGTCACCGACCTTGGACTGGCGGACGTCCTTCACGCCGGTGATCAGATAGCCCACCTCGCCGACGCCGAGGCCGTCGGCCGGCAGCATCTCGGGCGAGTTGGTGCCGATCTCCAGGAGCTCGTGGGTGGCGCCGGTGGACATCATCCGGATCCGCTCACGCTTGTTGAGCTGGCCGTCGACGACACGGACGTACGTGACGACGCCGCGGTACGAGTCGTAGACCGAGTCGAAGATCATCGCGCGGGCGGGGGCGTCGGCGACGCCGACCGGCGCGGGGATCTCGGCGACGACCTTGTCGAGCAGCGCGTCGACGCCCATGCCGGTCTTCGCGGAGACCTTGAGGACGTCGTCGGGGTCGCAGCCGATGAGGTTCGCCAGCTCCTCGGAGAACTTCTCGGGCTGGGCGGCCGGCAGGTCGATCTTGTTCAGTACCGGGATGATCTTGAGGTCGTTCTCCATCGCCAGGTACAGGTTGGCGAGGGTCTGGGCCTCGATGCCCTGGGCGGCGTCGACGAGCAGGACCGTGCCCTCGCAGGCGGCGAGAGAACGCGAGACCTCGTATGTGAAGTCCACGTGGCCCGGGGTGTCGATCATGTTGAGGATGTGGGTACTGCCCTGGTCGGGCCCCTCCGTGGGGGCCCAGGGCAGCCGCACCGCCTGGGACTTGATCGTGATGCCGCGCTCGCGCTCGATGTCCATCCGGTCGAGGTACTGAGCACGCATCTGCCGCTGCTCGACCACACCGGTCAGCTGGAGCATGCGGTCGGCGAGCGTGGACTTGCCGTGGTCGATGTGCGCGATGATGCAGAAATTGCGGATCAGAGCCGGGTCGGTACGGCTCGGCTCGGGCACATTCTTAGGGGTCGCGGGCACGCAGGGTCCTGTCTCTTGAGGCGCCGTATGCCTCAGGTCGGCCTCGGTTGGGATCGATACGTAGCTTCCATGGTCCCACGGCCGCGGTACTGGGACCGGTTTGGGCCGGTGGGAGTACGGCTGGTACCGTGGGCAGCTGTGTCTCATGCCCTCTCAGCACGAGGCACGCACTCAGTGAAAACCATCGGTACGGGACCGTCACCGGCCCCGTGCCTGAACCTGCAAAGGCTCATTTCGTGGCGAACATCAAGTCCCAGATCAAGCGGATCAAGACCAACGAGAAGGCTCGACTGCGCAACAAGTCGGTCAAGTCCTCCCTGAAGACCGCGGTCCGCAAGGCCCGTGAGGCCGCTGCCGCGGGTGACATCGAGAAGGCCACCGAGTACCAGCGCGCTGCCGCGCGTCAGCTCGACAAGGCTGTCTCGAAGGGTGTCATCCACAAGAACCAGGCCGCCAACAAGAAGTCGGCGCTTGCTTCCAAGGTCGCCGCCCTCAAGGGCTGAACCCTTCTTCCCGGACCTCGTCGTCCGGGATCTCTGATCTGACGCCGGAAGGACCCGGGCGGGCCCTCTCTCATCCGCCCCCGACCGGCACCCCGAGCCCGCACGCGACTGCGTTCGCCACGCGGGTGTGGGCTCACCACATGCGTGATCCGAAGCCCCGCTCTGTTCCTCAGGGCGGGGCTTCGGCATGTCACCGAAAATTCGGCATGTCACCGGAAAGGGGTGTCCGGGCCGGACCCGCGTCCGGACCCGCGCCCGCGACGGGATCCGCCGGACGGGCCCTAGCCCCGGCCGCGCGATCGCGCGGCCCGCGCGATCGTCACCACGGCCTTCTCCAGCGCGTACTCCGGGTCGTCCCCGCCGCCCTTCACTCCGGCGTCGGCCTCGGCGACCGCCCGCAGCGCCACGGCGACCCCGTCGGGGGTCCAGCCCCGCATCTGCTGTCGCACCCGGTCGATCTTCCACGGCGGCATGCCCAGCTCCCGGGCGAGGTCCGCGGGCCGCCCCCCGCGCGCGGACGACAGCTTCCCGATGGCCCGCACGCCCTGCGCCAGGGCGCTGGTGATCAGCACCGGCGCGACGCCCGTCGAGAGGGACCACCGGAGGGCCTCGAGCGCCTCGGCGGCCCGCCCCTCCACGGCCCGGTCGGCCACCGTGAAGCTGGATGCCTCGGCCCGTCCCGTGTAGTACCGCCCGACGACGGCCTCGTCGATCGTGCCCTCGATGTCGGAGGCGAGCTGGGTCACGGCCGAGGCGAGCTCCCGCAGGTCACTGCCGATGGCGTCGACGAGGGCCTGGCACGCCTCGGGGGTCGCGGACCGCCCGAGCGTCCGGAACTCACCGCGGACGAACGACAGCCGGTCCGCGGGCTTGGTCATCTTCGGGCAGGCGACCTCCCGGGCCCCGGCCTTGCGCGCGGCGTCGAGCAGCCCCTTGCCCTTGGCGCCCCCGGCGTGCAGCAGCACCAGGGTGATCTCCTCGACGGGCGAGCCGAGATACGCCTTCACGTCCTTGACGGTGTCCGCCGACAGGTCCTGCGCATTGCGTACGACGACGACCTTGCGCTCGGCGAACAGCGACGGGCTCGTCAGCTCGGCGAGCGTGCCCGGCTGCAGCTGGTCGGGGCTGAGGTCGCGCACGTCGGTGTCCGCGTCGGCGGCGCGGGCGGCCGCCACCACCTGCTGCACCGCGCGGTCGAGCAGCAGGTCCTCCTGGCCCACCGCGAGGGTGAGCGGGGCGAGGGGATCGTCGTTTGCAGTCTTCCTGGCCATCGCGGTCAAGCATCCCACGGGGCACTGACAACCCGGCCGGGCCGACGTCCCGCCCGGCTACTGCTCCTCGCGCCAGCCGTCCCAGCCGGCCGCGAACTCGTCCAGCTCTTCGGGGTCGAGCCGGCTCTGCGGATCCTCGACGACCACCAGCCACTGCGCGTCCTCGGCGTCGTCCTCGCCGGCCAGCGCGTCCCGGACGAGCTGGGGTTCCTCGGTCACGCCGAAGCGCTCCCCGAGCGCCTCCGCGGCCTCCTCCGCGGCATCGCGGTCGGGCAGCACCAGTACGTGTCTCACATCGCTCACGCCACCATCTTCCGGCACGCGCCGACCGCGGCCGCACGCGGCTCGTGCCCGGGCCCGGTTCAGCCCCTGGCTGGTCCAGTCCCTGGGAACGGTTCGGCCCCTGGGCGGTTCAGCTCTTGGGCACGATCTGCACGTCGAGGTCGATCCGGACGCTGGAGCCGACGACGGCGATGCCCTTCGCGAGCATGGTCTGCCAGCTGACGGTGAAGTCGTCGCGGTGCAGCTCGGCGGTGGCGCGGCAGGCCGCGCGGGTCTCGCCCTCCATGCCGTTGCCCAGGCCCAGGTACTCGGCGTCGAGGGTGATCGTGCGGGTCACGCCGTGCAGGGAGAGCGCACCGGTGATGCCCCAGCGGCTGCCGCCCTTGTGCGTGAAACGGTCGCCGTAGAACTCCAGGGTCGGGAACCGGTCGACGTCGAGGAAGTCGGCCGACCTGAGATGGTCGTCGCGCATCTTCACGTTCGTGTCGATGGACGAGGCGTCGATGACCACATGCATCGCGGACTGCTCGATGCGGTCGGCGACGCGCAGCGCGCCCGCGAAGGTGTTGAACCGGCCGTGGATCCGGGCGAGCCCGATGTGCCGGGCCGTGAACGCGATCGAGGAGTGCGTCGGCTCGATCTCCCAGTCGCCCGGCTCGGGCAGCTGCGGCGGCGCGGCGACCTGGAGCATGACGTCGCCGAGCGCGGCGTGGCCGTTCTCCGTGACCGTGGCGCTGCCGCGGAACGGGGCGTACCCCTCCGCCGAGACGGCCATCCGGTACTCACCGGCGGGCACGGTCGCCACGAACGAGCCGAACGGATCGGCGCCGCCGCTGACGATCTTGCGCCCCATGACGTCGCTCACCGCGAACTCGGCGTCCCGCACCGGCTCGTTCACGGGGTCCAGGACGCGGCAGCTGAGCACCCCCGCACGGGGCGGCACCGTCACCGCCACCAGAGGGCTTGTCCGTTGAGTCTGGTTCGTACGGTTTCCCAGCCAGCGGCCGAACATGACCTCTCCACCCCAGTGCGCCTTGACACGATCGTTGCCTCTTGAACGAAGAAGTATTCGACCACCGTTGCGGCTTTCGAGGCAACACGGGCCCACATCACGGGAATCGAGGGGAAGGGACACAGCTGCCCCCGAGTGCCCCTGATTCACCCCTCCGATGACCGTTTCGCCAGCTCAGCGGCATTTCTACTCACGGGTAGCAATGAGCCCGACACTCCTCCGCCGATACGACCGGGCCCCGCCTCGCCCATCCGTCCCGCCGGCCTTCTGGCACAGCAGCTTTCACGCACAGCCTTCACGCACAGCTTTCAGGGTCCGAGATGCGCCACCTCCAGCCCGCCCCCGCCGCCCCCGCCGCTCTCGTCGCGACCCACGACCGCGATCGCCCCGTCCCGGTCCGTCCGCAGCACCGACGCGCCCCGGGCCCGCAACGCCGCCACCGTGCGCGGCGCCGGGTGCCCGTACGGGTTGTCGACCCCGCACGAGACCAGCGCGAGCCGGGGCGCGACCCGGCGCAGCAGCTCCGGATCCTGGTAGGCCGACCCGTGATGGGCGACCTTGAGCACGTCGACCGGGGGCAGCCGGGCTCCGTCGGCGGTTCTCAACAGGGCCCGCTGCGCGGCCGGTTCGAGATCGCCGAGCAGCAGCATGGTCAGCCCCGCGGTGCGCACGAGCAGCGTGACGCTCGCGTCGTTCGGACCGTCGGGGGTGAGGACCGGCCGCGCCGGCCACAGCACCTGCCAGTCGAGCGGCCCGGTCCTGCGCCGCTCCCCCGTCACCGCCCGCACCACCGGGACACCGCGCTCCGCGGCGAGCCGTCGCACGAACGCCGCCTGGCCCACCGGCTCCTGGAACCCCGTCGTCTCGATCACCCCGACGGAACGCCCGCGCAACACCCCCGCGAGGCCCGCCACATGGTCCGCGTGGAAGTGCGTGAGCAGGACCAGCGGCACCCTGGTGATGCCCAGCGAGCTCAGGCACCGGTCGACGAGCAGCGGATCGGGTCCGGCGTCCACCACCACGCCCGTCCCGGCCCCCGCCGCGAGCACCAGCGCGTCGCCCTGCCCCACGTCGCACATGACCAGCCGCCACCCCGGCGGCGGCCAGCCCGTGACGAACCGGCCGAGCGGCGGCGGCCGCACCACCACCAGGAGCAGCACCAGCACACATGCCGCGGCGGCCCAGGGGGACTTGAGCACCCTTCGCCCCACCACCACGGCCACCACCGTGCCCGCCGCCAGCAGGGCCCCGCCGCGCCAGCCGCCGGGCCAGTCCACTCCGCTGCCCGGCAGTGCGGCCCCGGTTCGTGCGATGTCCGCGATCCATCCCGAGGGCCAGCCCGCGCACCGGGCCAGGAACTCGGCCACCGGCATCGCCACCGGCGCCGTCACCAGAACGGCGAACCCGAGCACCGTCGCGGGCGCCACGGCGAACTCCGCGAGCAGATTGCACGGCACCGCCACCAGGCTCACCCGCGCCGCCAGGACGGCGACGACGGGCGCACACACGGCCTGTGCCGCCGCGGCGGCCGCCAGCGCCTCGGCGAGCCGCGCCGGAACCCCGCGCCGGCGCAGCGCCGCGCTCCACCGCGGGGCCAAGGTCAGGAGGGCCCCGGTGGCGAGCACCGACAGCAGGAATCCGTAACTCCGCGCCAGCCAAGGGTCGTAGAGGACGAGCAGCAGCACCGCCGTGGCCAGCGCCGGGAGCAGGGATCTGCGGCGCCCGGTGGCGATGGCGAGCAGTGTGATCAGGCCGCACGACGCCGCCCGCAGGACGCTCGGCTCGGGCCGGCACACCACGACGAACCCGAGCGTGACCGCCCCGCCCAGCAGTGCCGTCGCCCTGAGCGGCAGGCCGACGCGGGGTGCGAGCCCCCGTCGCTCCACCCGGTGCGCGGTGCCGGGCGGGCCGATCAACAGGGCCAGCAGGATGGTGAAGTTGGCCCCGCTGACCGCCATGAGATGGAGCAGGTCCGTCTCCTCGAACGCCGCGTGCAGTTCCGGTGTGACGCGTGCCGTGTCGCCCACGACGAGGCCCGGCAGCAGCGCCCGCGCGTCCCCCGGCAGACCGTCCGTCGCCTCGCGCAGTCCTGCCCGCAGTGAGCCGGCCAGGCGTTGCGGCCCGCTCGGCCCGTGCACCATGTTCGGCCGCTCGCCCTGCCCGACGCGCAGCACCGCCGCGATCCGGTCGCTGTCGGTCAGCGGCGGTGCGAGTCCGCCCCGGACCGACAACCGGGTGGTCGGCAGCAAGGACAGCCAGCGGCCGCCGCGCGCCTCGGCGATGACCAGGACCGGCGTACGCGTCCGTGACACCGAGCCGTCGGGAGCCGTCACCCGCACCAGGTCCGCCTCGACGAGCACGGCGGTCGGTGCCGCGTGGTCCCCCGTGACCCGGGGCCTGGTGACCCGCGGATCGGAGGTGACCTCCAACTCGGCCTCCACCCGAGCGTGTTGAACAGCCAGTGCGGGCACGGGCCCTCTGCGCGAATCGGCCCCATGGACCCCCGCCGTGCCCGCGGCCGCAGCCACGCAGAGCAGGAGCACAGCGACGGACGGGCTCCGCCAGGAACGGGCGAGGTGAGGCGCGGGCGCCTCAGCGGGCGGGGCATCTGACGTCGGCGGTGGTTCTGGTGCCGGTGTCGGTGCTGGTGCCGGTGCTGGTGCCGGTGCCAGCGGGGTGCCGGGCGTCGGAGGGCGCGGCGCCTCGGTCGCCCCGCGCGCACACCGCCGTGCCCCGCCCGACCGCCGCCCCGGGCTTCCCGCACGCCCTGGACTCCCCGCACGCCCCGCCACCAGAAGCGCCGCCCCGGCCACCGCGCACACCGCCGCCACGACCGCGGCCCAGTGCCCCGGAGCCGTCAGCAGCACCGCCGCTGTCGCCCACGTGGCGAGCGCGGGCGGCACGAGTCTCAGGTCCGCCGGGCCCTCCCGCCGCGGGTTCGCCTCGCCGAGCCGGCCGGTCGGGGCCGACGGAGCGGGGTGCCGGGGCTCGGCGCGGGCGCCGCTCATGGCCGTACGAGATTCTGCAGATCCTCGAACCGGCGGTCCCCGATCCCGTTGACCTCGCGCAGTTCGTCGATGGAGCGGAATCCTCCGTGCTCCGTGCGGTAGTCGATGATGTGCTGGGCCAGCACCGGACCGACGCCGGGCAGCGTGTCGAGCTGTTCCACCGTGGCCGTGTTGAGGCCGATCGGTCCCGCGGGCGCGGGAGCGGCTCCGGCAGGACCACCCGGCGCCGCGGCAGCCGGGGCCGCGGACGCGCCGACCAGGACCTGCTCACCGTCCGTCAGGAGCCGTGCCCTGTTGAGCCCTTCGGTGTCCGTACCGGGGCGGACCCCGCCGGCCGCCCGCAACGCGTCCGCCACCCGGGCCCCGGCGGGCAGCCGAAGCACGCCCGGCCTGCGCACCTTTCCGCTGACGTCGACGACGATCCCCGCACCGGCTGACACCGCCGGCCCCGGCGCGGTCGAGGATGCCGGAACGTTGGGCGGCTCCACCGCCTCCGGCGCCACGGCGCGCACCGTCTGCGGCGCCCGCACCGGCTGGGTCCGCGCCGACCAGAAGTGCTGCACCGCGAAGAGCGCCACCACCCCGAGCACGACGACCAGCGCCAGCGCGCCGCGCCGCTCGATCCCGCACCGCGTCTGCACCCACAGCGGCAGCCGGTCGCGCACGGCGAGCGCGGCCCGCTCCCGCCACGGCGGCGACGGTTCCTGAACCGGCTCGGGCTCGCGCGCGGGGGACGGATCGGGGACGCGCGGCACCGGGTCCCGCGCCGAGCCACCGTCCACCGGCGCCGACTCCGGCTCCTGGTACCGCGGCTGCTCGTGCGGTTGCGGCGGCGCGAAGAGCGCCTGCGCCCGCAGCCGTGTCCGCTCCTCAGCAATGTGCCTGCGGCGCGCCCGGCGCCGGACGACGTGCCGTCGCCGGGCGCGGCTGTCGGATGCGGGGCCGCGCCCGGGCCCGCTGGTGATCTGTGCTGTCCGGGACAGTGATCGAAGTTCCATGTCACGGGACGGTAGACAGCCCGCGACGAATCAGTGGATCTTGGTCAATTCCCGGGGAGAACCCAGCAGTTGTGGATAACTGCGGCACCCACACCAGCGATAAGAGGGCGGAAAACCACCGAAAGAATCCACCGGGCCCACCGGCGCAGACCCGGCTTCGGCCCTCCCGAGCCGCCCTACGCCCGCGGTGACACCACCGCGCCCAGCAGTCCGGGCCCGGCGTGCGCGCCGATCACTGCCCCGACCTCGCTGACATGCAGCTCCCCCAGCCCCGGCACATGTTCGCGCAGCCAGTCGGCGAGCGCATCCGCCCGCTCCGGCGCCGCCAGGTGGTGCACGGCGATGTCGACCTGGCCGCTGCCCGCGCGCTCCGCGACGATCTCCTGCAGCCGCCCGATCGCCTTCGACGCGGTGCGGACCTTTTCCAGGAGTTCGATGCGGCCGCCGTCGAGCTGCAGCAGCGGCTTGACGGCGAGCGCGGAGCCGAGCAGCGCCTGCGCGGCGCCGATCCGGCCGCCGCGGCGCAGGTAGTCCAGCGTGTCGACGTAGAAAAAGGCGGAGGTGCCCGCGGCCCGCTTCTCCGCCGCCGTGACCGCCTCGTCGACGGTGCCGCCGGCGTCGGCGGCCTCCGCCGCGGCGAGCGCGCAGAACCCGAGGGCCATGGCCACCATCCCGGTGTCCACGACGCGCACCGGGACCGGGGCCTGCCGCGCGGCCATGACCGCGGCGTCGTACGTCCCGGAGAACTCGGCGGACAGATGCAGCGAGACGATGCCGGTGGCGCCGGACTCGGCGACCTTGCGGTAGGTCTCGGCGAACAGCTCCGGGCTCGGTCTCGACGTCGTCACCGAGCGGCGCTTCTGCAGCGCCTCGGCGACCGAGCGGGCGGAGATCTCCGTACCCTCCTCGAGCGCCCGATCGCCCAGGACCACGGTCAGCGGCACCGCCGTGATGCTGTGGCGCTCCATCGTCCGCTGCGGCAGGTAGGCCGTTGAATCGGTGACGATCGCGACATGGCGGGACATGCACCGGAGATTACCCGCAGGGGCCCGTCGGTGGCAGCCCGGCCCCCGTCGGCCGGCCGCCGACCGGTGTCCGTCGGCCAGGGATCAAGTCGTGCTCTCGGGACGGGGTTTCTTCTGCCACGGATACACCGGCCGCACACCTGGCGGAGTGATCGCCTGCCGTGTGGGCTCCTGAACCATACCGGTGTCCTCGGCGGCTCGTGGAGCTGCCTGCGGAGCGGTCCGCGTGCCGTCCTCCGTCGTCCAGTGCCGCAGCGCCCCGGCCTCCAGGTCGATCTGCGCGCTGAGCGCGTCCAGGTCGTCGCCCGCGAAGCGGCTGGCCCGGTCCCGGGCCGCGTGCCGCAGCGCGTCGGCGGACGCCGTGATCTGCTCCGTGCGTGCCCTCAGATCCGGCAGCAGGCGCCTGACGTGGGCCTTGTCGGGCTCGCTCTCCAGGCGCTTGAGCTCGGCGTCCAGCTCATGCCCGTGCGCGCTCAGGCGCTGGAAAAGGCCGAGAGACTCCTTGAGCGTGGTGTCCTCGGCCACGCGCGCGTGCAGCGAGTCCTGGGTGGCCCGCATGGAGGTGCGCAGCTTCAGACGCAGCTGCGCCAGCTCGCTCGCCGCCCCGGGCTGGGCGAAGGTCCTGGCCCGCAGCGTGGTGTCCTCCACGGTGCGCCGGGCCTGCGCGACCGTGCGGTCCACCCCGCGCTTGGCGGCGCCGACCGCCTTCACCGTCGCGTACGCGCCGAGCGCGAGAAACGCGATGAAGATCAGCGCCACGATCACCAGCACAGCTTCCACGGCGCTCCTCCGATTCGTCCGTCCACCCCGTTGTCCCGCCTCTCCACCGTAAACGGAGCGGGCAGGCCAGGGGTTCCATCAGAACCCCCAACCTGCCCGTAGGGAACAACCCTGAGTGCCTACGCGGGCACGATGTTCACCAGCTTCGGCGCCCGCACGATCACCTTGCGGATGCCGGCGCCGTCCAGCGCCGCGATGACCTTCTCGTCGGCCAGGGCGACCTTCTCCAGTTCCTCGTCCGAGATCGACGGGGCGACCTCCAGGCGGGCCTTGACCTTGCCCTTGATCTGCACGACGCAGGTCACGGACTCGTCGACGACGTACTCGGGGTCGGCGACGGGGAAGTCCCGGTGGACGACGGAGTCGGTGTGGCCCAGCTTGCGCCACAGCTCCTCGGCGACGTGCGGGGCCAGCGGCGCGACCAGCAGCACCAGGCTCTCGGCGACGGACCGCGGCAGCGCGCCGCCCGCGTAGGACTTGACCAGGTGGTTGTTCAGCTCGGTGACCTTGGCGATGGCGGTGTTGAAGCGCATGCCGTCCAGGTCGCCGCGCACGCCGTCGATCGCCTTGTGCAGGGCGCGCAGCGTGGCCACGTCGATGTCCGCCTCGGGCACGTCCACGACGGTGACCTCGCCGGTCGCCTCGTCGACGATGTTGCGCCACAGCCGCTGCAGCAGGCGGAACTGGCCGACCACCGCGCGCGTGTCCCACGGCCGCGACACGTCCAGCGGCCCCATCGCCATCTCGTACAGGCGCAGCGTGTCCGCGCCGTACTCGGCGCAGATCTCGTCCGGCGTGACCGCGTTCTTCAGGGACTTGCCCATCTTGCCCAGCAGGCGGCTGACCTTCTCGCCCTGGTAGTAGTACGCGCCGTCGCGCTCCTCCACCTCGGCGGCCGGTACGGCGATACCGCGCGCGTCCCGGTAGACGTAGGCCTGGATCATGCCCTGGTTGAACAGCTTGTGGAACGGCTCGGCCGAGGAGACGTGGCCCAGGTCGAACAGCACCTTCGACCAGAAGCGGGCGTACAGCAGGTGCAGCACGGCGTGCTCGGCACCGCCCACGTACAGGTCGACACCGCCGGTGGGCATGCCCTCGCGGGGGCCCATCCAGTACTGCTCGATCTGCGGGTCGACCAGCTTGTCGCTGTTGTGCGGGTCCAGGTAGCGCAGCTCGTACCAGCACGAACCCGCCCAGTTGGGCATGGTGTTGGTCTCGCGGCGGTACTTCTTGGGGCCGTCGCCCAGGTCCAGCGTGACGTGGACCCACTCCTCGTTGCGCGACAGCGGCGTCTCGGGCTGCGTGTCGGCGTCGTCCGGGTCGAACGTGCGCGGGCTGTAGTCCTCGACCTCGGGCAGCTCCAGCGGCAGCATCGACTCGGGCAGCGCATGCGCGACGCCGTCCTCGTCGTAGACGATCGGGAAGGGCTCGCCCCAGTAGCGCTGGCGGCTGAACAGCCAGTCGCGCAGCCGGAAGTTCACGGTGCCGTGGCCGATGCCCTTGCGGGCCAGCCACTCGGTCATCCGGGCCTTGGCGTCGGCGACGC
Source organism: Streptomyces sp. YJ-C3 (assembly GCF_053891275.1). Taxonomy (NCBI): domain Bacteria; kingdom Bacillati; phylum Actinomycetota; class Actinomycetes; order Kitasatosporales; family Streptomycetaceae; genus Streptomyces; species Streptomyces sp. YJ-C3. Next base: position 7,521,702 of record NZ_CM132685.1, read on the forward strand.
CGAGGCCGTCCAGGCTGATCTCGTCGCTCGCGGAGTTGACCAGCTTCGCCTCGTACGCGACGAACGCGTCGTCCCACGCGGCCGGGTCGGTGCCGCGGTCGTCCGACGGCTCGACGACGCAGCGCATCGGCAGCTCGAAGGCGCGCGCGAAGGCGAAGTCACGGGCGTCGTGCGCCGGGACGGCCATGATCGCGCCGGTGCCGTAGCCCATCAGCACGTAGTCGGCGATGAAGACGGGGACCTGGTCGCCGCTGACCGGGTTGATCGCGTACGCGCCGGTGAAGACGCCGGTCTTGTCCTTGGCCTCGGCCTGGCGCTCGACGTCGGACTTCGAGGCGGCCTGCTTGCGGTACGCGGCGACGGCCTCGGCGGGCGTCGCGTGACCGCCCGTCCACACCTCGTGGGTGCCCTCGGGCCAGGCGGCCGGGACGATCTTCTCCACCAGGTCGTGCTCGGGCGCCAGCACCATGTAGGTGGCGCCGAACAGGGTGTCCTGGCGGGTCGAGAAGACGGTGATCGCCTCCTCGCCGGAACCGGAGCCGGCCGGGACCGCGAAGTCGATCCGGGCGCCCTCGGAGCGGCCGATCCAGTTGCGCTGCTGCAGCTTGATCGCCTCGGGCCAGTCCAGGCCGTCCAGGTCGTCCAGCAGGCGGTCCGCGTAGGCGGTGATGCGCATGTTCCACTGGCGCAGCTTCGCCTTGAAGACGGGGAAGTTGCCGCGCTCGGAGCGGCCGTCGGCGGTGACCTCCTCGTTGGCCAGGACGGTGCCCAGGCCGGGCGCCCAGTTCACGGGCGCGTCGGAGGCGTACGCCAGGCGGTACGCGCTCAGGACGTCGGCCCGCTCGACCTGGGTCAGCTCGGTCCAGGCGCGGCCGTCCTCAACGGCGCGCTCGCCGGTCTCGAACTGCTTGACCAGGTCGGCGATCGGACGGGCCTTCTTCAGGTCGTCGTCGTACCAGGAGTTGAAGATCTGCAGGAAGATCCACTGCGTCCACTTGTAGTACTCCGGGTCGATCGTGGCGAACGACCGGCGCTTGTCGTGGCCCAGGCCCAGGCCGCGCAGCTGCGCCTTCATGTTCTCCATGTTGGCCTCGGTCGACGTGCGCGGGTGGGTGCCCGTCTGCACGGCGTACTGCTCGGCCGGCAGGCCGAACGCGTCGAAGCCCAGGGTGTGCAGCACGTTGTGCCCGGTCATGCGCTGGAAGCGGGCGTAGACGTCCGTGGCGATGTAGCCCAGCGGGTGGCCGACGTGCAGGCCCGCACCCGAGGGGTACGGGAACATGTCCATGATGAACTTCTTGGGGCGGGCGGCGATCGCCCTGGCTTCCTCGGAGTCACCGGCCAGGTCGCCCGTCGGGTTGGGCGCCTCGTACGTGCCGTCGGCGTCCCAGAAGTCCTGCCAGCGTGCCTCGATGTCGGCGGCCATGGCCGCCGTGTAGCGGTGCGGCGCGACCGCCGCCTCGGAAGGGGCGGCGGTATTCGTCTCGCTCATGATCCTCAAAGCTCCATCGATCGTCTCTGCCGCGGCCTGTGCCTGGGAAATGAAAAAGCCCCTCGCACAGGAGGGGACGCCGCGCCGATTCCGACCTCACGCCCTGGGGGGCGGGTCGGGACTGATCAGCGCGGCTCGCTAAGCAGAAGGCGTACGGCACGCATGGCGTCAGGGTACCGCAGGCCCCGCGCGGGCCGCGACGGGCTTCCACGCGCCCCACCCAGGGCCAAGGGTTACTCCGCGTACCGGCCGCTATCGGGGCAACACAAATACCGGGCTTCCTCTAGATAACGGCGAGATAACTCAAACCTCGTACTGGCTGGTATTCATCGACCTAGAGTGCGGGCTGTGGGTCCACTGTGCCGAACCATTCGGAGTCGCCCCCATGAACCCTCGAACCCCTCACAGCCTGAACTCCCTTTTCACACAGCGGAGTTCACGCACTACTGGTAGCAGCCGCCGCGCGACAACGGGGGTGTTGTGCGCGGCGGTCCTTCTGCTCATCCCTGTGGTCGTGGTCACAGGGAGCGACGCCTTCCGGGCGGCGCTCGACTTCACCACGGGCGTGCTGTCCCTGGTCTCCCTCACGGCGTCCGTCGTATGGGGCCTGGTCGCCTCGGACCGGCTGTTCCTGACCTCCCGGCAGCGACTGCTCGCCCAGGGCGTCCACCGGGCCACCGCGGTCGCCTCGCTGGGCTTCCTGCTGCTGCACGTCAGCGTGAAGGTGGCGCTGGCCCATGTGACCCTCATCGGGGCGCTGGTCCCCTTCGGGGCGGGCGTCACGGGCAGCAGCGGGCTGATCGGCATCGGAGTGCTCGCCGGGCTGCTCATGGTGACCACAGGCGTCACCGGCGCGCTGCGCAGCTCGATGGCCTCCCCCGCACGACTCGCCGCGCGCTGGCGCGCGACCCACATGCTCGCCTATCCGGCGTGGTGCATGGCCCTGATGCACGGCCTGTATGCGGGGCGGCCACCGAAGACGTACGTGGTGGTCCTGTACTGCCTGTGCCTGCTCGCGGTCGCCGGCGCGGTGGGCCTGCGGGCGGCGCCCCGCTCGGTCAAGCGCAAGGTGGCGGCCCGCATTCTCGCCTTCCTGGATCCGGGGCCGCGCACCGCGCGTGACGCGGCACGGGACGCGGACCGCGGCATGACACGCGACGTGGCCGCACAGCCGCTGCCCGCCACCGAGGCCCCGGCCCGCCCGGCGCCCGCACCGGCCGGCGTCGGCTTCGCGGCCGCCTACCGTGCCGTCTCCGCGACTCCGCGCAGAGAGGCACCGACGTCTTCGCTCTCGCACACGGAGCCGCTGCAGGCCACCTATGTAGAGCCCACCTACGCCGCGCCCCTCGAACCCGCACCCACCCAGCGCTGGCCCGCTCCGTCGCCCCCGCCCCCGGCCGAGGCGCCGCCTTCCGCGTACGACCCCACGTACGACACGCCTTACGGAGGCGTCCCCTCGTACGACGCCACATACGAGAGCAGCAACTCCTCGTACGGAGAGAAGCCGTACGGAGAGAAGCCGTACGGGGAGAGGCCATACGGAGACAAGTACGACGGCACGTTCGCTGACAACGAGCCACCCACCGAACCGCTCCCCGGCCCTTTCCAGGCCCCCTCGTCGGGTGAGCCCTGGACCACGCCCTACGGAGGCACGCAGTGAACACGGCGCTGCCCGACGTCCCCGAAGTCCGCGTCGTCGGACTTCCTCAGCTCACGTCGGGGTTCGACCTCGTGGAGCGGCTCGACCTCGACATGCATCTCAAGGTGCACGGCCCGCTGGAACCCATGGCGGGCGAGTCGCTCGCGCAGCTGGCCCAGGCGGTGTCGCTGCGCGGCCGGGGCGGCGCGGGTTTCCCCTTCGCCAAGAAGCTGCGCGCGGTCGCCGAGTCGGCGATCCGGCGCGGTGTACGCCCCGTGGTCGTCGTCAACGGCAGCGAGGACGAGCCCGCCTGCCGCAAGGACACCGTCCTCATCAACCGGGCCCCCCACCTGATCCTGGACGGCGCCCTGCTGGTCGCCGAGGCGATCGGCGCGCGCACGCTCGTCGTGGGTGTGACCCGTGACTCCACGGAGGCGTCGATGCAGGCGGCCCTCGCCGAGCGCGGTCTGTCGAACCGGCGCAATTCCCCGCTTCGCGCGCGCGTGCAGCGCAACCCGGTGCGGATGGTGACCGGCGAGTCCTCCGCGCTGATCCGCTCGGCGGACGGCGGTCCGCCGATGCCGCCGGGCCGCAAGGTGCGTGCCTCGGACTCCGGGGTGGGCGGCGCCCCCACGCTCCTGTCGAACGCGGAGACCTTCGCCCAGCTCGCCGTCGCCGCTCGCACGGGCCCTGAGCGGTACTGCCGCACCGGCCTGCACGACGAGCCCGGCACCGTCCTGCTGACGCTCTCCGGCGCCGTCGCCCGCCCCATGGTCCTGGAGGTGCCCTCCGGCGTCCCGTTGCGCTACGTCCTCCAGCTGGCGGGCGCTCCCCCGCTCCCCCAGGGGGTCCTCACGGGCGGCTATCACGGGAAGTGGCTGGACGGGGTCGGCGCGCAGGACGCGATCGTCTCCCGTGCGTCCCTGGAGGCGTGCGGGGGCGCTCTGGGCGCGGGGGCGATCCTGCCGATCGGCCCGGACACCTGCCCGCTCGGCGAAGCCCTGAAGGTGGCGCAGTGGCTGGCCTCGGAGAGCGCGGGCCAGTGCGGGCCCTGCTATCTGGGCCTGCCGGCGGCGGCGCGCGGCCTGGAGGACGTCCTGAACGGTGGCGGGCCCACCGCCCTGGAGGCGTTGCGCCAGGTCACCCGCGCGGTGAAGCGGCGCGGGGCGTGCAAGCACCCCGACGGTTCCGCGGCGTTCATCGAGTCGACGGTCTCGGCGTTCACCGACGATCTGGCGGCACACGTGCTGGGCGCCGGCTGCGGCCGACCGGTGCGCGGGGTGCTGCCGCTGCACACGGAGGCGCCGGCGAGCACGGCGCCCAGCGGCAAGCGGCTCGCCGTCGACTGGACGCTGTGCCGGGGCCACGGCCTGTGCGCGGACATCGTGCCGGAGCTGATCCAGCTGGGCCCGGACGGCTTCCCGGCGGTCGCGGACGCGGTGGTGCCGCGCTACTCGGAGGCCAACGCCGTACGCGCCGTGCGGCGCTGCCCCGCGCTGGCCCTGCGCGTCGAGGAGGACGCGGCCGCGCTGCCGCCCCGGCCGGCACTCCCGCCCGCGCTGCCGCCGGGCCGCAGCCGGGCGCGCAAGTAGGCGCCGGAGACACGGGCGGCAAGCGAGGCAAGGGCAACAAGGGCAGCAAGGGAGGGGACACACGAAAGCGGGCCATCCGATCGGATGGCCCGCTTCACATCACTGTGGAGCTAAGGAGAATTGAACTCCTGACCTCCTGCATGCCATGCAGGCGCTCTACCAACTGAGCTATAGCCCCTTGCTGTGCTCCGCCCGGTTTTCCTGTCGGTTTCCCCGGCGGCGACGCCAACATTACACGGTCCCCCAGGTGCATCACCAAATCGTTTCCCATCTGCCCCGCTCTGTACGGAAAGAGGACGGATAGGGCCACTAGGGTCGCCTGACGTGACCGCCCTCGCCCTGCCCCGCGCCCATCGCCGTGTGCCCGCGGCCCTGGCCGTCTGCCTGCTCTCCTTCGTGAGCTTCTGGATCGCCCAGCGGGCCGCCCATGTCTCGATGATCGACTTGATGGTCTACAGAGCGGAGGGGGCGACCGCGAGAGCGGGTGGCGACTTGTATGCGCTGCGGGCGACTCATGCCCGGCTGCCCACCACCTATCCGCCGTTCGCCGCGCTGTTGTTCATTCCGCTGACGTTCCTGGATGTCGTCACGCTGCGCGCTACGGCGACCGTCGCGAACCTCGCTCTCCTTGTCGCCTTCGTGCAGTTGTCCTTACGGCTCGTGGGGCGGCACGCGCGCGTGGAGCACGCCTTGTGGGTGGCCGCGGGCGCCGTGTGGTGCGAGCCGGTGTGGACGACGCTGCGCTACGGGCAGGTCAATCTCCTGCTGGCGGTGCTGGTCCTGTGGGATCTCACGCGGCGACCGGGGCACCGGTGGGCGGGTGCGGGGATCGGGGTCGCGGCGGCGGTCAAGCTGACGCCGGCGCTGTTCGCCGTCTTCCTGGTGTGTACGGGAATCACGCTGGCGGTGACCAGGCGGGGGGCCTGGTGGCCGTGGCTGCGGGCCGCGTGCGTGGCGGTGTGCGCGTTCCTCGGTGCCACGGCGCTGGCCGCCGTGGCACTGCCGTACGACTCCCGCCGCTTCTGGACCCGGATGGTCTTCGAGGCGAGCCGGGTGGGACATGCCGAGGAGACCGCGAACCAGTCGCTGCGCGGCGTCCTGGCCCGGCTGCTGCACACCGGCGACCCGAGCCCGTGGTGGGCCCTGGCAGCCGCCGTGACGGGCGCTCTCGGCCTCGCGGTGGCCGTCGCGGCGGCTCTGCGCGGACGGCGCGCCCAGGCCGTGGTGGCGTGCGCGACGACGGCGCTCCTGGTCAGTCCGGTCTCCTGGTCGCACCACTGGGTGTGGTGCGTGCCGCTGGTCCTGCTGGTGTGGGAGTCGGGCCGCCGGCGTACCGCCGCCGTCATGGCGGCACTGTTCTGCTCGTACGCGGTGTGGTGGGTGCCGCACGGCTCGGGCAGGCCCGAACTGCACCAGAACATGGAGCAGTCGGCGCTGTCGGCGCTCTACGTAGGAGCGGCGTACGCCTTCCTGGTGTACTCCGGGGTCAGGCTGTGGCGAACGAGTAGAACCGCTTGAGGGTGCAGTGCTCGTCGAGGAGGCGGCCGTAGATCGGCTCGCCCTCCAGTTCCCGATACGTCTCGATCGGGTCGCCCTTTATGATCAGCGCCCGCGCGCACTCCTCGCACCAGTACTGGTAGTCCGGGTTCACCGGCTCCATGTCGCGCACGATGGGCGTACCGCTGCCGCACCAATCGCACTTCCTCCTGTGTGCACCCATCGATCAGCTCCAGAGGTGGCCGCAGGCCGTGCACACGTACGAGATCCCGCCGTTGTCGCCCAGCATCTGGGCGACGTGGCGGGAGCCGCAGGACGGACAGTTGAGGAGAACGTCCCCGGCAGCAAGGGGGACGTCGCCGGAGGTACGGGGCGGGGCCGGGGGCTCGGCGGGTATCACTGCCACGCCGAGGAGGCGGTCGGCCTCCTCGTTGATGCTCAAGGGCATCGCGCACTCCCTCCCGTCGGGCCGTCTTCGTCGGTCGGACGCAGCCCCCATCCGGCCGTCCGATTCTGCCACGGCCGGAGCAATACGGTCAGCGACGCCTGCGTACCAGTCCGGACACGGCACCCAGGAGAGCCGCCCCGGCCAGCGCATAAGCGCACATCAGGAGGGCGTCCGCAGATGTATACGCCCCAGGAGCCTCCGACGCCTCAAGGCGGTTGAGGAAAAGTGCGCCGAAAGCGGCGACCCCGACGAGTTGGCCGAGTTGTGTGACGGTGGCGAGCAGCCCGCTGGCGTCGGCCGCGTCCTGCGGCCGCACCGTCGCCAGGGCCTTCGTGAGCGTCGGGCTGAAGCCGAGCGCGAGGCCCGCGCCGATCGCCACGAAGGAGACGTAGAGCCAGAATCCGCCGCCGTCCCCGCCGCGCAGCGCGAGCCCGGTGCCGAGCGCCCCCGCCGCCGCGAGGACGAACCCGCCCGGGATCAGGGCCGGTTGCAGGCGTGCGGGCCAGCGCCGCCAGGTCAGTCCGACCGCGCCGAACACGACGGCGGTGGGCGCGAACGTCAGCCCGGCGCGCAGCGCGCTGTAGCCGAGGCCGCTCTGTACGTGGAGGGTCAGCGCGAAGAGGTAGCCGGCGTTGACGGCCATCCCGGCGAGGATCCGCAGGACGGCGAGGCCGATGCCGGGCACGCGCAGTACCCGCGGCGCGATCAGCGGTGCGCCGCCGCGCCGCGCCAGGGCGGCCTCGTAGCCGCAGAACAGGGCGAACACCACGACGGAAGCGGCCAGGCACAGCCAGGACCACAGCGGCCAGCCCTCTTCCTGGCCGAGCACGAGCGGCACGGTGAGCAGCGAGACGGCCCCGCCGAGCAGCACGAGCCCCGGCAGGTCGAGCGGCCGCGCGCTCCCCGCCCGGCGCGCACCGTCGCGGGGCAGTTCCCGTCGCCCGAGGACGAGCAGGGCCAGGCCGACGGGCACGTTGACGAGGAACACCGAGCGCCAGCCGGTGCCGAACAGATCGGCGCTGACCAGCACCCCGCCGAGCACCTGCCCGGCCGCGGCGCCCACGGCGAGCACGGCTGCGTACGCGCCGAGGGCCCGGGTGCGGGAGTCCCCGGTGAAGTGGCGCTGGATGAGGCTGAGCACCTGCGGGATCATCAGCGCCGCCCCCGCGCCCTGCAGCATGCGGAACGCGATCAGCTCGCCGCTGCTCCGCGCCAGTCCGCAGGCGAGCGAGGCCGCGGTGAACACCGCGAGCCCGCCGAGCACGGCCCGGCGGTGCCCGAACAGGTCGCCGAGCCGCGCGCCGGTGATCAGCAGCACGGCGTACGTGATGGTGTATCCGGCGATGACGAGCTGCAGTGCGGCGCCGGACGCGTCGAGTTCGCTGCGCATCGTGGGTGCGGCGACGTTCACGATGAACACGTCGAGGACCGCCATGAACTGGGCGATGAGCACCACGGCGAGCAGCCGCCCGCGACCGGGCGCGGTGCTGTTGTCAGTGCCAGGGGCTTTACTGGATCCGGGAGTTGGGGAACGCGGGCTTTCCGGGGTGGTCGTCGTCATGGCTGGAGCCTGACGCCGATCGGATACGGGTGCCGAGAGCCCGCTGATGCTGGTACTGGCAGCACCCGGTACGTGCCTTCCGGGGCACCGCGCCGGCGCACACGATGGGGGATGTGACGACGATGACCGCGACGGACCGCACGGCAGCGCGCACGCACGACCGCCGCAGGCCCGAGCTGGCCGCCTTTCTGCGCGGCCGCCGGGCCAGAGTGACTCCGCAGGACGTCGGCATGCCGCCGGGCCCGCGCCGGCGCACGCCCGGTCTGCGCCGCGAGGAGGTCGCCCAGCTCTCCGGTGTCGGCGTCACCTGGTACACGTGGCTGGAGCAGGGCCGCCCCATCAACGCCTCTCCGCAGGTCCTGGACGCGGTGGCGCGGACGCTGCGGCTCGACCGGCTGGAGCGGGAGCACCTGTACCAGTTGGCGGGGGTGCCGTTCGCCTCGGCGCCGGAGTCCGGGCCGAGCACGGTCGCGGCGGACGTGCAGGGCATTCTCGACGCCCTCGACCCGCTCCCGGCGGTGGTGTACAACGCGCGCTACGACCTGCTGGCCACGAACCTCGCGTACCGCCTGCTCTTCCGGGTCTCACGGGACCTGAGGGATCCCACCACTCAGCGGGTCGCCAATGCGATGTGGACGCTGTTCGTCGCTCCGGACGAGCTGTGCCCGCTGCTCTTCCGCGAGAGCGAGCTGCCCGTGATGGTGGCGATCCTGCGCTCGGCGTACGGGCGCCATGTGGGCGAGCCCGTATGGGAGGAGTTCATCCACGCCCTGTCCGGGGCCAGCGACTGCTTCGCCGAGCTGTGGCGCAGCGGCGACGTCGCGCCGCCCGGGCGGTACGTCAAGACGTTCCGGCACCAGGAGCTCGGTGACGAGCTGCGGATGACGTCGACGTCGCTGACGATCGACAACATGCCGGAGTGCCGGATCGTCGCGTACTCGCCGGCGGACGAGGAGACCCGCGCGCTGCTGGGAAGACTGCGCGCGGACAACGAAAGATCCCGCCCCTGACGGGACGGGATCTTCGATTCCTGTGGAGCTAAGGAGAATTGAACTCCTGACCTCCTGCATGCCATGCAGGCGCTCTACCAACTGAGCTATAGCCCCTTGCTGTGCTCTTCCCCCCGGTGTTTTCCCCGGCGGGCCGAACAAGAAGAACTTTAGCCTGCGACCTGCCGGAAAGTGAAATCCGGTCCCCGCGGCCCACGGGGACCGGCTCAGTCGTCGTCGCCGAGGACCGGCTCGGGCAGCGTGCCGGCGTTGTGCTCGAGCAGCCGCCAGCCGCGCGCGCCCTCGCCGAGGACGGACCAGCAGCAGTTCGACAGACCGCCGAGCCCCTCCCAGTGGTGGGACTCCAGGCCCAGGAGGCGACCGATGGTGGTGCGGATGGTGCCGCCGTGGCTGACCACGACGAGCAGGCCGTTGTCCGGCAGCTTGTCCGCGTGCCGCAGCACGACGGGCGCGGCCCGGTCGGCGACCTCGGTCTCCAGTTCGCCGCCGCCGCGGCGCACCGGCTCGCCGCGCTTCCACGCGGCGTACTGCTCGCCGTACCGCGCGATGATCTCGTCGTGCGTCAGGCCCTGCCACTCACCGGCGTACGTCTCGCGCAGACCCTCGTCGTGCGTGATGTCGAGGCCGGTCAGGGCGGACAGCTCGCCCGCGGTGGCCGCGGCCCGCTTGAGGTCGGAGGCGACGATGGCGTCCGGCTTCAGCGAGGCGAGCAGCCGGGCGGCGCGGCGGGCCTGGGCGACGCCGGCCTCGGTCAGCTCGATGTCCGTGGTGCCCTGGAAGCGGCGCTCCAGGTTCCAGGACGTCTGGCCGTGGCGCCACAGGACGACCCGGCGGCCCCGGTGGGAGCCGCTGGTCAAAGGACCTCACCGCCGAGCTCGCGGATGTCCTCCGCGTCCTCCGCGGCCTGCTCGCGCTGGGCGTGCTCCGCGCCCTTGCCGCGGGTGGCCTTGGCGTCGGCGGGCAGGTCCAGCTCGGGGCAGTCCTTCCAGAGGCGCTCGAGGGCGTAGAAGACGCGCTCCTCGCTGTGCTGGACGTGGACGACGATGTCGACGTAGTCGAGCAGGATCCAGCGGGCGTCGCGGTCGCCCTCGCGGCGGACCGGCTTGCTGCCGAGCTCCTTGCTCAGCCGCTCCTCGATCTCGTCGACGATCGACTTGACCTGGCGGTCGTTGGGCGCGGAGGCCAGCAGGAAGGCGTCCGTGATGGACAGCACGTCGCTGACGTCGTAGGCGATGATGTCGTGCGCGAGCTTGTCGGCGGCCGCCTGTGCGGCGACGGTGATGAGCTCGAGGGAACGGTCAGTGGCGGTCACTACAAGGCTTTCGGTCGGCGGTCAGAATCCCTCACGGGGTTACCCCAAGGGTCTCACGGACCGCCGGATGGCCTCACGGCGTCGCCGGTGGCCCCGGACCGCACGGTTCCGGGGCCACCGGGAGGTCACTTGCCGGTGTAGTCCTGGCCGAGGACCACGGACACGTCCGCGTTCGCCGCGGCCTTGCCCTTCTTCACCGCCGAGGTGGACAGGCCGAGCGTCTTGGCGACCTCGACGGCGTCCTGCTTTCCGGCGTCGTCGCCGTACGTCACCTGGGACGTGGCCAGCGAGGTGCCGGTGCCGCCCTCGACGAAGGTGTAGCCGCCGTTGACCAGGGCGACGCGGGCCGTCTCGGTGCGGGTCTTGACGCCGGTGGCGTTCTTGATGGCGACGCGCAGCGAGTCGCCCTTGGCGGGGGCCTTCACGGTGCCGCCGAGGACGTCCTTGACCACGGAGTTCGCGGCGGCTTCGGAGAGGGTGCCGCCCTGCTGGACCGGGAGCAGGGCGGTCTTGTAGTCGCCCTCCTTGGCGTGGTCGGCGAGCTTGGCGAGGAAGGCGCCGAGGTCCTTCTCGGTCAGCGAAGGGTCGAGGATCTGGGCCAGCGTCTGCACGGTGGTCGTCGCGGCCTGCGGGTCGGACGACAGCTTGCGCAGCACGCCCTGCATGACTTGGCCGAACCGCATGAGCTGCGCCGTCTCGGCCTCGCCCTTGCCCTGGTAGGTGGCGTACGCGACGGCCATCGGGCCGCTGAGGGTCTGGTTCTCGCCCTTGTGGACGAGGTCCGTGCCCTTCTTGGCCGGGTCGGGCACGTCCGCGTTGGTGTCGATGTCGATGTCGCCGACGAGTTCGACGAGGTTGTTCAGGTAGGGGGTGTCGAGTCGCCAGGTGCCCTCGACGTCGGTGCCGAGCAGGGTGTCGATCGCGCCGCTGGTGCCCGAGGACCCGTCGTCGTCGACGGACTTGCGCAGCGTGGTGGCGGTGCCGTCCTCGTCGGTCAGGGCGAGGGTGTTGGGCAGCAGGACGGTCGTGCCCTGCCCGGTGGTGCTGTTGTTGACGAGCAGCGCCGACAAGGTCTCACCGCCCTTGGTGTTGTGCAGGTGGACGACGATGACGTCGCGGTTCTGCGGTCCGGCCGCGGCCTCGGCGCCGCTCTTCGCCGTGTCCTCGGACAGGAACGGCAGCTTGCCCGCGTACCAGAGGTAGCCGACGCCGCCGACGACGCACAGGGCGAGGACGACGACGAGGGCGACGACGCGGTTGCGGCCGCGCCGTCTGGCCTCCTCGCGCCGCTCGCTGCGCGACTCGGTGAACTTGAGCCAGTCGATGACGTCTTCGGAGTTCTCGTCCGGCTCCTCCACGAAGGAGAACTGCTCGGTGCGGTACTCGCGTTCCTGCCGGTCGGGCTCCTGCGGCGGCGGCGCCTGCTGCGGGATATAGGCGGTGGCCTGCTCGGTCTGCTGCCGGCTCGGCTGGGCGACCCGGGGCTGTTCACCGGTCCCGGCGGCCTGGCCGTACGGGTCGTAGGTGCCGGTGCCGTACGGGTCGTACGACTGCGCGGGCTGCTGCTGCGGCGGAGCGGGCGGAACCGGCGGCTGCTGCCCGGTCGCGTACGGGTCGTAGCCGTATCCGTACCCGGAGTGCTGCTCGTACGACGGCGCCTGCTGGACCTGCCGGTACACCGGCTGGCCGAACTCGTCGTAGCCGACCAGCTCGTACTGCTCGTTGCGCTGGTCGTAACCGTCGTAGCGGTCGTTCACCGATGCCCCTCTCGGCGGTGCAGGGTCATTCGCCTCGGTACAGCTGGCGCTTGTCGATGTAGCGCACCACACCGTCCGGCACCATGTACCAGATGGGGTCCCCCTTGGCGACCCTGTCCCGGCAATCCGTGGACGAGATCGCGAGGGCCGGCACCTCGACGAGCGAGACGCCGCCCTCCGGGAGGCCCGGGTCCGTGAGCGGGTGGCCGGGCCGGGTGACGCCGATGAAGTGTGCCAGGGAGAAGAGCTCTTCGGTGTACCGCCAGGTGAGGATCTGGCCGAGGGCGTCGGCGCCCGTGATGAAGAAGAGGTCCGTGTCCGGGTTGAGCGCGCGCAGATCGCGCAGCGTGTCCGTGGTGTACGTCGGGCCGCCGCGGTCGATGTCGATGCGGCTGACCGAGAACTGCGGGTTCTCCGCGGTGGCGATGACCGTCATCAGATAGCGGTCCTCGGCCGGGGAGACCTTCTTGTCGCTCTTCTGCCACGGCTGCCCGGTCGGTACGAACACCACCTCGTCGAGGTGGAACTGCGCGGCGACCTCGCTGGCCGCCACCAGGTGTCCGTGGTGGATCGGGTCAAACGTTCCGCCCATGACGCCGAGGCGTCGCTTGGCGGGTGACACCCACTCGCGATCCGGGCCGCCGGCCGGGCTGTTGACCGGGCCGGTAGGCATGTCCTGCGCTCCCATGCGTGCAGAGCCTACTGGCCCGATCCGAGTGCTCCGCCCTCCGGGCTCAGCGGTCGCGGTTGAAGCGGGTCACGATCCACAGCAGCAGGAGCAGGATGACGAGGGCGGCGCCGCCCGTCATCAAGGGGCTGATGCTCTCGTGGTTGCCGCCGTGCTCGCCGCCCTCGGCGGCGAGAGTGGCCAGCTGGGCAGCGGTGCTTGGGAGGCTCATCTTCAGCAGGACCTATCCGGTGTGGGATCGGGATAAAGACTTCCGGCCCATCGTAAGCGGGGCGCCTCGCGGCGCTCACGCCGACTCTGCCGTACGGCCCTCGGACGGTCGCACACCCGGTGCCGGTCACCCGCTCCGGTGGCTCTGTCCCAGGCGTCCTGAGTCGTCCTGAGTCGCTCTCAGTCGTCGCGCTTGTAGCCGCGCAGCAGGAACCAGGCGAGGAAGACGGCGCCGAGCACCCCCACGACCAGCACGATGCGCAACAGGTTGCCGGCGCCCTGATCGGAGGCTGCCGCACTGACCACGTGGTCGAGCCGGACGGCGTCGGTGTGCTGATCCATGACGGTTCGCTCCTTCTGTGTGCTGCCCCGTCACGGTATCTCCGCCTAGTCTGGACCCCACCTTGGGGGCACAACCGAACGCTTCGACAGACTCGACCGTCATCGACATGCCATCGACATGGGGGGCCGCATGCCCGACGAACCGAACGAGCAGCACGACAACGTACCCAGCAGGCAGCGCCGGCGTTTCCCGGGCATCTCCTCCCGGGCGTACGAGCACCCCGCGGACCGCTCCGCCCTGGTGGCGCTGCGCAAGCTCAGCGGCTTCGACACGGTCTTCAAGGCGCTGAGCGGTCTGCTGCCGGAGCGCAGCCTGCGTCTGCTGTTCCTCTCGGACTCGGTGCGGGTGTCCGACGACCAGTTCGCGCACCTCAACTCGATGCTGCGGGACGCCTGTTACATCCTGGACCTGGAGAAGGTCCCGCCGATGTACGTGAACCAGGACCCGCAGCCGAACGCGATGTGCATCGGTCTGGACGAGCCGATCATCGTCGTCACCACCGGCCTGGTGGAGCTGCTCGACGAGGAGGAGATGCGGGCGGTCGTCGGCCACGAGGTGGGCCACGCGCTGTCGGGTCACTCCGTGTACCGGACGATCCTGCTGTTCCTGACCAGCCTCGCGCTGCGCGTGGCGTGGATCCCGCTCGGCAACCTCGCGATCATGGCGATCGTGACGGCGCTGCGCGAGTGGTTCCGCAAGTCCGAACTGTCGGCGGACCGCGCGGGACTGCTGGTCGGCCAGGACCTGCAGGCCTCGATGCGCGGCCTGATGAAGATCGCGGGCGGCAATCACCTGCACGAGATGAACGTGGACGCGTTCCTCAAGCAGGCCGAGGAGTACGAGGCCGGGGGCGATCTGCGGGACTCCGTCCTGAAGATCCTGAATGTGATGCCGCGCTCCCACCCGTTCACCACGGTGCGCGCCGCCGAGCTGAAGAAGTGGGCGGAGACCCGCGACTACCAGCGGCTGATGGACGGCCACTACCCGCGCCGCACCGAGGACAAGGACACGTCGGTGACCGACTCGTTCCGCGAGTCGGCCGCGCACTACACGGACCACGTCAAGAGCTCGAAGGACCCGCTGATGAAGCTGGTCAGCGACATCGCGGGCGGCGCCGGCGACCTCGGCGGCCGGGTGCGGCGCGGCTTCGGGAGCTTCGGGGCCGGCAACGGCGGGGGCAACAACGGCAACCACGGCACCGCCGACGACGAGTAGGCCCGCGGGCGGTCGCCGGCTCTTGAGGGGCGGCCGCTAGCTCTTGAGGGACGGCTGGGCGCCCGGTGCGAGCGCGCCGCACAGCGCGGTCGCACTGCCCGTCGCGTACGGGTCGGTGCCCGCCGGGCCGCCCTTCTTCGCCGTCTGGCCCGCGAGCAGCGGGTGCAGATGCTCGGTGGAGTCCGCGGAGCAGGCGAGCGGGCCGGCCTGGACGTAGGACACGAGCAGTTCGGCCTGGTGGTTGCGCAGGTCCTCGCGGTCGAAGCGGAAGTGCAGCTCGCGGCGGACCGTGAACAGGGAGGCCCGCGCGCCGTCGGCGGCGTCCGCGGGCCGCAGCGCGTACACGAAGGTGTGGTCGGAGGTCACTTCGAGGGTGTCCGTGTCGGTCTCGGCGGCGTGCAGGGTGCCCTGGACCCGTATGCGGGGGTCGGCGAGCTCGGCCTGCGCCGGGTCGAAGCGGACGAGCCAGCCGGTCGCCGCGTGCCGCCCGTCCGCGGCAGGCCGGTCGAAGCTCTGGTCGAACTGGTCGAGCTGCTGCGGGTCGACGAGCATGCGCACGGGCCGGAGGGCTCCCCCGGTGAGCACGTCCGGGTCGAGCGAGGAGTCGACGAGGTAGTCCTTGACGGTGGTCAGCGCGGTGATGACCTGGCTGTCGGAGAAGTGCGCGGTGCGCTGGACGGCCGGCAGCGTGATGCCGTCGGCGGCGATCCGGAAGCGGGCGGCGGGGCTGTGCTCGTACAGGTCGTGGGCGGAGGCGGCGCCCGGGACCGCCGCGGCGGGGGCGAGCGGGATGACGGTCATCCGCAGCGGTTCGGTGTGCCGGGCGACGGGGGTCGTGCGGTACGGGCTGCGTACGCCCATGTAGATCGCGGTGCCGAAGGCCAGGAGGATCAGGACGACGAGTATGACGGCCTGCCTGGTCAGGCCGCGGCGCAGTGCGGGCATGCGGCGTACGGCGGGCGCGTGGTCGGTGATCCGCTCCTGCGCGGAGAACTCCTGGAGGCGGGCAGCACGGACGAACGACTCGTCGAACACGACGGATCGGTATTCGTCCTCGCTTCCGCTGCCACCGCCGGGGCCGCTCTCCGGTGTCCCCTCCGGTGGGTCTCCTGGCCCGCCCATACCTTCAGGGTAGGTCTCCGGGACCTCAGGTAAACGCCCTGGTGTGCGACAACTTCCGACAGCCTCTCGCGCCGCCGCTCAGGGCGTTCTCGGGACCGCGGAAACCGCCGGGCGCGAGTAGTCCGCGGAGGCGGAGGGCGAGCCCGGCAGGCTCTTCTCCAGTTCCGTCGTCGCGGGCGGCGGGACCTTGTCGTCGCGGCCCGCCGAGGCGCCCCGGTAGACGGCCGTGAAGGCGAGGGCGACCATGCCGATGCCCATGAGCAGCGCGAGGGCCCAGGCGACCGGCCTGCGCCAGCGGATCATGCCGGCGTGGGATCCGGTCCGGCCGTCCCGCTCCAGGCCCTCCTCGTACAGCCCGTCGGCGTCGTCCGGAGCGCGGCCGAACGCGTCGGCGTCGTCCAGACCGTAGCCGTCGCCGTCCTCGTAGAAGTCGTCGTCGGGTCCCCGGCGTATGCGCGCCCTGCGGGCCTCGGCCTCCTGGGCCTCGGCACGGGCCTGCGCCGCGGCGAGCAGGCGCTCGACCGCGGTCGGCTCATGGACTTCGGCAGACTTCACGAAGTCCTCGTCGAAGACCACGGAGGCGAACTCTTCGTCCCAGCCCCCGCGGTCGTGGTCGTCGTCGGGCTCCCAGCCGTCCGGGAACGGCGTGCCCCCCACGTCCTCCGGCACCCGTCCAGAGTAGACCGGAGGGGTCAATTTGGGCAGACGGTAAGGGAATTCACCCCACAAGACTCTTAACGGGTGTGCCCGTCGCCCGTGACGATGTACTTGGTGCTCGTCAGCTCGGGCAGTCCCATGGGGCCGCGGGCGTGCAGCTTCTGCGTGGAGATGCCGATCTCGGCGCCGAAGCCGAACTGGCCGCCGTCGGTGAAGCGGGTGGAGGCGTTGACCGCGACCGTCGTGGAGTCGACGAGCTGGGTGAAGCGGCGGGCCGCCGCCTGCGAGGTGGTGACGATGGCCTCGGTGTGGCCGGAGGACCACAGCCGGATGTGCTCGACGGCCTTGTCCAGGTCCTCGACGACGGCGGCCGCGATGTCGTACGAGAGGTACTCGGTCTCCCAGTCGTCGGGGGTCGCCTCGACGACGGTGGCCTTGGACCGGTCCGCGTACGCGAGGATCCGCGGGTCGGCGTGGACGGTGACGCCCGCGTCGGCGAGGGCGTCCAGGGCGCGCGGCACGAACGCGTCGGCGATGTCCTGGTGCACGAGGAGCGTCTCGGCGGCGTTGCAGACGGAGGGGCGCTGCGCCTTGGAGTTGACGAGGATGTCGACGGCCATGTCGATGTCCGCTTCGGCGTCGACGTACACGTGGCAGTTGCCGGTGCCCGTCTCGATCACGGGGACGATCGAGTTCTCCACGACGTTCTTGATGAGGGAGGCGCCGCCGCGCGGGATCAGGACGTCGACCAGGCCGCGGGCGCGCATCAGCTCGGTGACCGAGTCGCGGCTCTCGCCGGGGACCAGCTGGATCACGTCGGCGGGCAGGCCGCTGCCGCCGACGGCGTCGCGCAGCACGCGCACGAGCGCGGTGTTCGACTCGTACGCGGAGGAACTGCCGCGCAGCAGCACGGCGTTGCCCGACTTGAGGCAGAGGGCGGCGGCGTCGACCGTCACGTTCGGCCGGGCCTCGTAGATGATGCCGACGACACCGAGCGGCACGCGGACCTGGCGCAGGTCGATGCCGTTCGGGAGGGTGTTGCCGCGGACGACCGTGCCGACCGGGTCGGGCAGGGCGATGACGTCGCGCACGTCGGAGGCGATGGCGCGGACCCGCTCGGGGGTCAGGGTCAGCCGGTCGATGATCGACTCGCTGGTGCCGGCCTCACGGGCGCGGGCGATGTCCTTGGCGTTGGCCTCGACGATCTCCGCCGTCCGCACTTCGAGGGCGTCGGCGATCGCCGCGAGCGCGTCGTCCTTCGCCGCGCGCGGCAGCGGGGCGAGGTCGTTGGCGGCGGCTCGGGCGCGGTACGCGGCCCGGGTGACCGGAGTCATCGAGTCGTACGGGTTGAGCGAAAGCGACGTCATGCTCCGCAGCGTAACGGGGGACGGCGGGCATCCAGACGGTGTTTCGGGAGGTGAGACATGGCCGAAAACGGTCAGGTTCGGCGAAGGTTCTGTCGCGGTCCGACCACAGGTCGCCCGCGGTGCGCTAGAAGGGATGTACGCCGACCGGGGTGGCGGGAAGCGGTCCGTAGCCCTCCGCGATGCGGTGGTGGTAGGTCTGGCGGTCGATGACCTCCAGGCCCACGATCTCCCAGGGCGGCAGCTGCGAGGTCCGCCGGTGCTCGCCCCACAGGCGCAGCGCCACGGCCGCCGCGTCGTGCAGATCGCGGGCCTCTTCCCAGTAGCGGATCTCCGCGTGGTCGACCGCATAGCGGCTGGTCAGCAGGAAAGGATGGTCGTGAGCGAGTTGTTCGAGGCCGCGGCGGACCTCCGCGAGGGACGTCTCGGCGCCGGAGACGCTGAGCGTGATGTGCCACAGGCGGGGGCCCTCTTCGGCCATCGTGCCCTTGTCGGACACGGTGTCGCCCCTGGCTTCCTCCTCGTACGCGTCCCCGGCGGCCACGCTGGTCAGTGCACGCTCCGCCGACCCTCGGGGCGACGCCCCCGGGCGCACTCGTCTCACGACGGCCTCCTTCGCGCAATGGTCGTGCGGAACTTCCCTGCCTGAACTCCCTGCATCAAGAGTTGAGCAGGCCACGAGGCTTCGTGGGGTGGTTTTGGGGAAGGTCCCCCGCGGGTGACAGGCTTTCCGGCCGTTTGCACAGCGGTTTCGAAGGCGGACGGGCGCAGATCACGCCCGGAGGAGGACCAAGTCGTCCCTGTGTACGACTTCCCGTTCGTAGGCGGGACCGAGATCGCGGGCAAGCTCCCGGGTGGAGCGGCCGATCAGCTGCGGGATCTCCTTGGCGTCGAAGTTGACCAGGCCACGGGCGACCGCCCGGCCGCTCTCGTCCCGCAGTTCGACCGGGTCGCCCGCGCTGAACTCGCCCTCCACCGCGGCGATCCCGGCGGGCAGCAGCGAGGTGCGCCGCTCGACCACGGCCCGTACGGCGCCGTCGTCGAGGGTGAGCGAGCCCTGCGGGGTGGACGCGTGCTGGAGCCAGAGCAGCCGGTCCGCGCTGCGCCGGCCGGTGCGGTGGAAGTACGTGCCGGTGTCGCGGGCGGCGAGGGCGTCGGAGGCGTGCGAGGCGGAGGTCAGCACCACCGGGATGCCGGCCGCGGCCGCGATCGAGGCCGCCTCGACCTTGGTGACCATGCCGCCGGTGCCGACGCCCGCCTTCCCGGCGCTGCCGATCTTGACGTGCGCTATGTCGGCGGCGCCGCGCACCTCGGCGATGCGGGAGGTGCCGGGCTTGCTGGGGTCGCCGTCGTAGAGGCCGTCCACGTCGGAGAGCAGGACCAGCAGGTCGGCGTGGACGAGGTGGGCGACGAGAGCGGCGAGCCGGTCGTTGTCGCCGAAGCGGATCTCGTCGGTGGCGACGGTGTCGTTCTCGTTGACGACGGGGAAGGCGCCCATCGCGAGGAGCTGGTCGAGGGTGCGCGAGGCGTTGCGGTGGTGGGCGCGCCGGGCCATGTCGTCGCTCGTGAGCAGCACCTGGCCGACGCGGACGCCGTAGCGCGCGAAGGAGGCGGTGTAGCGCGCCACCAGGAGGCCCTGTCCCACGCTCGCCGCGGCCTGCTGGCGGGCGAGGTCCTTGGGGCGGCGGGTCAGGCCGAGCGGGGCGAGCCCGGCGGCGATGGCGCCGGAGGAGACCAGGACGATCTCCTTCTCCCCTGCCCCGCGATGCCGGGCCAGGACGTCCACCAGGGCGTCGACGCGGTCCGCGTCCAGGCCCCCGGCGGCCGTGGTGAGCGATGACGATCCGACCTTGACCACGATCCGGCGCGCTTCCGCCACGCCCTGCCGTGCCGCACGTGTTGCCCCTGACATGCTCCGCAATCTACGTGACGTGACCAATCAGACGCTCCCGGGTTTCGAGGAGCGGACAAAGCCCCGGAAGACCGGACCCCTGACGGGAAAATGGTCCCAAGCGTTCCATGACGTTTGCCCCTTTATAAGGTGATTGGCGTCACGGAGGATTGCTACGGGGCCGCTGGAAGTCATACGGTCAGTGGTCAGCCTTTTCACGAGGTGGACCCACCCCCACGGTCACGCCCCCTCGCTGTTCCCCTCCGATCCCTGCCAGGAGCCCAGCCCGTGCCCTCAGCCGGACTTGCCCCACGCCGCGTCGTGCAGCTGTCAGCGCTGCTCTCGATGTTCGCGCTCTATGCGGCCCAGCTCGTCAGCGCGTCCCTTCCGTACGTTCCGGTGTTCGTCGCCGCGAGCGCGGCGGGCCTCGCCCTGGACACGTACATGCAGTACAAGCAGCCGGGCCTGCTGACGCTCCTGGGCAAAGTGCGCTTCGACGTCACCGTGCGGCAGCTGCTGCGCGACATGCTGATCCTCGTCGGACTGCTGCGCATCGACGGCATCGAGCCGCTCGGCGAGCAGGCCCCGCTGCTGATCGCGCTGCTGGCCGTGTACGTGCTGCACTTCGGCTGCCAGGCCGCCGCGGTCCTGGTGCGCCGCACCCGTACGCTGCCGATCCTCACCCGCAACATCGACGCCTCGGCCCTGCGGCTGTCCGCGGCCCCGCCGCGCATCCTGGCCCGTCGCTCCAGCCACCGCATGCTGACGTTCTCGATCCCGGCCACCGTCGGCCTGCTGATCACGGCGGCGACGACGGACGCGTACTGGGGCGGCATCGGCATCGGCATCTCCATCGCCCTGTTCGGCGGCGGCATGCTGTACCTGGCCACCTGGCTGCTGCCCAGGAAGCGGGCGCTGAACGAGGCCAAGGTCATGGAGTGGCTGGACACCTGGCTGGAGAACTACAAGCCGACCGTGGCCATGTACTTCTCGGGCGGCACGAGCTCCGCGTACCAGGCGAACATGTGGCTCTCCACGCTCTCCGACGTGGACGGCAAGCCGCTGATCGTGCTGCGCGAGCGCTTCATGGTCAACAAGATCGACGCCACCGACGTGCCGATCATCTGCTTCCCGAAGGTCGCGACGATGTTCTCGCTGGAGAACTCGACGCTGAAGATGATGCTGCACCCGGCCAACGCCGCGAAGACCTCGCAGGTCCTGCGCATCCCCACGGTCAAGCACGCGTTCATCAACCACGGCGAGTCAGACAAGCTCTCCTCCTGCAACCCGTACGCGAAGGCGTACGACGAGGTGTGGGTGGCGGGCCCCGCGGCCCGCGACCGCTACCAGCTGGCCGACGTCGGCGTCGAGGACAAGGACGTCGTCGAGGTGGGCCGCCCGCAGCTGTCCCCCATCAGGACCGCCTCGGGCCCGGCGAAGGGCGCCTACACGACGGTCCTCTACGCGCCCACCTGGGAGGGCTGGGACGGCAACCCCGGCAACACCTCGGTGATCCTGGCCGGCGAGAACATCGTGCGGCACCTGCTCGCCGACGACCGGGTGCGTCTGGTCTACAAGCCGCACCCGATGACCGGTTCGCAGATCCCCGCCGCGGGCGCCGCCAACGAGCGCATCAAGGCGATGATCCGCGAGGCCAACACGCGCCGCTCCGTCACCCGCCCGGGCCCCGGGGCGGCCGCCGAGCTGACCCGCGCCGCCGCGGCGCTCGACAAGCTGACCTCCACGTCGTTCCGCACCAGCGCCGACGAGATGGAGAAGATGCTGCTGCAGGGCCGGCCCGACGGTGACCGTGCCGCGGCCGTGGCCGAGGCGACGGCGGCGTGGGAGCAGGCGTACTGGGCGTCGTTCCCCGAGGGCGAGCACCTGATCGTCACCGAGGCCCGCCCCGCGATCTTCACCTGCTTCAACCAGGCCGACGTGCTCATCTCCGACGTGTCATCGGTCGTCTCGGACTGGCTGGCCAGCGAGAAGCCGTACGCGGTGGCGAACACCTCGGGGCTCTCGGAGACGGACTTCCGCTCCGGGTTCCCGACGGTGCGCGCCGCGACGATCCTGGCGCCCGACGCGCAGGGCGTGCCCGGCCTTCTCGCGGCCGTTCGCGGTGAGACCGAGGATGTGTACGCCGAGGCCCGTCTGGAGCTCAAGGAGCACCTCCTGGGCCCCTCGGACCCGCCGTCCATCGACCGCTTCAACGGTGCCGTGCGCGCGCTGTGCGACCGCGCCGACGAGCGCCGGGCGCGGATGGCCGCGCGGGGCGAGGCGGAGATCCCCGCGCAGCGTGAGGACTCCGTCGAGGAGCAGGCGGCCGAGGCGATCGCCGCGGAGGCCGCGCCGGAGTCCGAGGACTCGGTGACGGCGTAGCGGTACCGGAGCACCCCGGACATACGAAGCGGGCCGCACCTCATGGTGCGGCCCGCTTCGTATGTCCCGTCCCCCGAGTGTCCCGTCCTCCTAGGGGGACGGGACACAGGGGTTAGAAGGGCTCGAAGTCGTCGTACGCCTGCTCCGCCTCGTCCCGCTCCGCCTGCTTGTCGCGACGGCGCTGGGCGGCCGGGCGCGGTGCCTCGAAGCGGTGGTCCTCGCCACGGCGGCCGAGCATCTCGGCGCCCGCCATCACGGTCGGCTCCCAGTCGAAGACGACCGCGTTGTCCTCGGGGCCGATGGCGACACCGTCGCCGCTGCGGGCGCCGGCCTTCATCAGTTCCTCTTCGACACCGAGACGGCTGAGGCGGTCCGCGAGGTAGCCGACGGCCTCGTCGTTGTTGAAGTCGGTCTGGCGCACCCAGCGCTCCGGCTTCTCACCGCGCACCCGGAACAGCGGCTCCCCGTCGACGTCCTCGCGTACGACGCTGAAGCCCGTGTCGTCCACGGCCTTCGGGCGGATGACGATGCGGGTCGCCTCCTCCTTGGGCTTCGCGGCGCGCGCGGCGCCCACCAGCTCGGCCAGTGCGAACGACAGTTCCTTGAGGCCCTTGTGGGCGACGGCCGACACCTCGAAGACGCGGTAGCCGCGCTCCTCCAGGTCGGGCCGGACCATCTCGGCGAGGTCCTTGCCGTCGGGTACGTCGATCTTGTTGAGGACGACGAGGCGCGGCCGGTTCTCCAGGCCCGCGCCGTACTCCTTCAGCTCGGCCTCGATGACGTCGAGGTCGGAGACGGGGTCGCGGTCGGACTCCAGGGTCGCCGTGTCCAGTACGTGCACGAGGACCGAGCAGCGCTCGACGTGCCGCAGGAACTCCAGGCCGAGGCCCTTGCCCTGGCTGGCGCCCGGGATGAGGCCCGGGACGTCGGCGATCGTGTAGACCGTCGCGCCGGCCGTGACGACGCCGAGGTTCGGGACCAGCGTCGTGAAGGGGTAGTCGGCGATCTTCGGCTTGGCGGCCGAGAGCACCGAGATGAGCGAGGACTTGCCGGCGCTCGGGTAGCCCACCAGCGCGACGTCGGCGACCGTCTTCAGCTCGAGCACGACGTCGCGGAGGTCGCCGGGGACACCGAGGAGCGCGAAGCCGGGGGCCTTGCGGCGGGCCGAGGCGAGGGCCGCGTTGCCGAGGCCGCCGCGGCCGCCCTGGGCGGCGATGAAGGTGGTGCCCTCGCCGACCAGGTCCGCGAGGACGTTGCCCTGCTTGTCGAGGACGACCGTGCCGTCCGGCACGGGCAGGACCAGGTCCTCGCCGTCCTTGCCGGAGCGGTTGCCGCCCTCGCCGGGCTTGCCGGCGGTGGCCTTGCGGTGCGGGGAGTGGTGGTAGTCGAGGAGCGTCGTCACCGACTGGTCGACGACCAGGATGACGTCGCCGCCACGGCCGCCGTTGCCGCCGTCCGGGCCGCCGAGCGGCTTGAACTTCTCACGGTGGACGGAGGCACAGCCGTGGCCCCCGCTACCCGCGGCGACATGCAGCTCGACGCGGTCCACGAAGGTGGTCATTGGTCAGTGCCTCCAGAAACATGCGGGAATTACTACTGCGTGCTGTGTTCCATTAAGAACACGCGAAAGGCGGACCCGCTTCCCCAGGAGGGAAGTGAGGTCCGCCTCGCGAAAAGTACCGGTCAGGGTGCCGTTCAGGCAGCGACCGGGACGATGTTCACGACCTTGCGGCCACGGTGGGTACCGAACTCCACCGCGCCGGCGTCGAGCGCGAACAGCGTGTCGTCCTTGCCACGACCCACACCGTTGCCGGGGTGGAAGTGGGTGCCGCGCTGGCGGACCAGGATCTCACCGGCGTTGACGGTCTGACCGCCGAAGCGCTTCACACCGAGCCGCTGAGCATTGGAGTCGCGCCCGTTCCGAGTGGACGATGCGCCCTTCTTGTGTGCCATGTCTCAGTCCCTACCCTTACTTCGCAGCCGCGGGGATCTCAGTGACCTTGATCGCCGTGTACTGCTGGCGGTGGCCCTGACGACGGCGGTAGCCGGTCTTGTTCTTGTAGCGAAGGATGTCGATCTTCGCACCCTTGTGGTGGTCCACGATCTCGGCCTGGACCTTGATGCCCGCCAGCACCCACGGGTCGCTGGTCACGGACTCGCCGTCGACAACGAGCAGGGTCGAGAGCTCGACCGTGTCGCCAACCTTGGCAGTGGAAATCTTGTCAACCTCAACGATGTCGCCGACAGCAACCTTGTGCTGGCGACCACCGCTGCGCACGATGGCGTACACGCGGATCTCTCTCTCGCTCGGAACGGAACCCCCGCAGTCCAGCCGCACGAGACGGCCTCTCCGGACGAACGCCCGGAGGAAGAAGGTTTACGGGAGTGAGGCGCATCTATGGACACGCCGACGGTCAAGGTTACGGGTCACCCCTGAGAAGGGTCAAACCGGCCCCGGCCCGCCCCTCACGTCGTCGGCTTCGTCTCACCGTCCTGCGGCAGGACCTTCACGCCCTTGCACAGGTTCGTGGCGTCCTTGGTGCCCGGGTACGCGACGTTCCACACGTTGCCGAAGTGGGTGCGGTACGTGTCGTGCACGGAGTCGTCGTCGATCTTGACGTACGACTCGTCGTTCTCGCGCAGCGCCGGGCCCGAGGCGTTCTGCGAGCCGGTGAACGTGATCTTGTTGCGCGCGCCGTCGTACATGCCGTCGATCAGCACGTACTTGGTGTGGATGATGAACGGTGTCGTGAGCTTGGCGCCGCCCGGGTTCAGCGGATCCCGGTCGTCGTTGTAGCAGCGCACCGGCGGGGCGCCCGTGGCGTGCAACGACTTCCAGGTGCCGCTGTCGGTGGTGGCGTACTCGATGCTGACCGTGCAGCCCGCCTTCTTCAGCGCGACCAGCTTGTCGGCGATGGACTGCCGGGTGATCTGGAAGATCGCGGCGCGCACCACGGTGCTGCGCTTCACGCCGCCCGCGTCCTTGTAGGTGCACGAGATGTTGTTGAGCACCGAGTGGAGCGTGTCCGTCGAGGTGGTCGTCCCGGCCCGCGGGAAGAAGTACGCCTTGTAGTAGCCGTTGCTGACCGTGCGGTAGTCCCAGTTCTTCCAGAGCTTGGCGGCCATGTCGTCGAAGTAGTCCGAGAACGCCCCGTACAGGACCCGGTTGTCGGGCAGCACGAGGGCGTCGTTGAAGAACCTGGTGCTCGCGGACGGCGTCGAGTTCGACGTGGTCTCCACGACGACGTTCGTGGCGCCCTTGACGGCCGAGAACAGCCAGAACTTGTTGTGCATGATCGACTTGCCGAACTTCGGGTCGCCCAGACAGGACTTGTCGGTGGGGCACAGCGTCACGAACGACCGGCTGGTCGGGCTGGTGCCCAGGGCCGCCTTCAGCTGCTCGTACACCGGGTTGGCGGGGCGGTCCTTCACGCTGGAGGAGTCGAGCACGACCTGCACGTTCACCCCGCGGTTCTTGGCGGCGACGAGCGCGTCCGAGATCGTCGTCTCCCATACGTGGTAGACGGCGACCTTGATGTACGAGCCGGGCAGCGCCGCGTTCGTCAGGTCGAGCAGGCGGGTGCGGATCGCGTACTGCTGGTCGGCGGTGCCCAGGGGGTTGTTGAAGACCGGCCCCTCGGTCCAGGTCGGCGCGTCGTCGGCCGCCGCGGAGGTCGTGGCGAGCCCCGCCTGCACCCCGGCGGCCGAGAGCACGGTGGCCAGCGCCACCGCCTGCCGTCCGCCCCTGGCCGGCCTCACTGCCCGGTGCCGGCCCGTGCCTCTGAGACGCGCGTGCATCATCGCCATCCCTCCCCTGGCACGGGCACCCGTCTCCCCAACGCGCACCCCTGCGTGCACTTGTACGACTGAATGAGTTTTACAGGTAGTTGTACGGGCTCCAAGAGGCAGGGGCGAGTCGAGTGTTCTTCCAGACATGTCGGGCGTTCCCACGAGCGGCGGGGCACACGGCGAAAAGGCCGACGCCCCCGCACAGCGTGCTGCTGTGCGGGGGCGTCGGCCCTGCCCGGTCCGCCGGGCGGTGTCTCAGGCCTCGTCGGCCGCGGCCGAGACGGACGGCAGCGACTGCTGCTCGGCCGCCGCGGTCTTCTTCGCGGTCGTCTTCTTGGCGGTGGTCTTCGCCGCCTTCTTGGCCGTCGTCTTCTTCGCCGCGGTCGTCTTCTTGGCCGCGGTCTTCTTGGTGGCCGCCTTCTTCGCCGTCGCCTTCTTGGCCGTCTTACGGGCCGTCTTCTTGGCGGCGGGCGCCTCGGCGTCCTCCGGCTTCGGCTCCTCGGCCTCGGCCTCCGTGGCCGACGGGACGACCATCACGGCCGCCTCCTCGGACGCGGCGGGGGCGGTGGCCTTGCGGACGGCGCGGCGGCGCGGGCGGGCCGGGGCCGCGGTCGGCTCGGCCGCGGCCTCCTCCGGCTTCGGCGCCTCGGCCACGACGGGCTCCGGCTCCTCGGCCTTCACCGGCTCGGTGA
This sequence comes from Streptomyces sp. YJ-C3, assembly GCF_053891275.1. NCBI lineage: Bacteria > Bacillati > Actinomycetota > Actinomycetes > Kitasatosporales > Streptomycetaceae > Streptomyces > Streptomyces sp. YJ-C3. The sequence goes on from NZ_CM132685.1 coordinate 7,548,363, forward strand.
CGGTGACCGCGGCGTCCTCCGAGGAGGACGCCTTGGGCGAACCGGCCGGCGCGCTGGCCTTGCGGGTGGCCCGGCGACGCGTACGCGGCGCGGGAGCCTCCTCCTGCACGGGCTCGGCGGCCTTCGGCTCCTCGGCCGTCACGACCGGCTCGGGCTCGGGCGCCGGAGCCGGGGCCTCCGGGGCCACGGGCTCCTTCGGCGCACCGGCCGGGGCCGACGCGCGACGCGTGGCACGGCGGCGCGAGCGGCCGCCACGGCTCACCGCGGCCTCCGCCTCGGCGGCGCTGGAGTACAGCTCCTCGTCCGCGGCGAAGTCGGGCTCGGGCAGCGCGACCGGAGCGGCGGCCTCCGCGGCGACCTCGGCCTCGGTCTCGGTCTCGACCGGCTCCGTGGCCTGCGCGGCCTCGTGCTCGTGGTGGTCGTGACCGTGGTCCGCGCCGTTGCCGCCGCGGCCGCGCTTCTTGCGCTTGCCGCCGCCACCGCCGGAGGCGGGCTGCTCCATGTGGACGATGACGCCGCGGCCGTTGCAGTGCACGCAGGTCTCGGAGAAGGACTCCAGGAGACCCTGGCCGACGCGCTTACGGGTCATCTGGACCAGGCCCAGCGAGGTGACCTCGGCGACCTGGTGCTTGGTGCGGTCGCGGCCCAGGCATTCGAGCATCCGCCGCAGGACCAGGTCCCGGTTGGACTCCAGGACCATGTCGATGAAGTCGATGACGACGATGCCGCCCAGGTCGCGCAGCCGCAGCTGGCGCACGATCTCCTCGGCCGCCTCGAGGTTGTTCCTCGTGACGGTCTCTTCGAGGTTGCCGCCCTGACCGGTGAACTTACCGGTGTTGACGTCGATGACGATCATGGCCTCGGTCTTGTCGATCACGAGGGAGCCGCCGGACGGCAGCCACACCTTGCGGTCGAGCGCCTTGGCGAGCTGCTCGTCGATCCGGTACGTCGCGAAGACGTCGACCTCGGACGTCCACTTCGAGAGGCGGTCCGACAGGTCGGGCGCCACGTGGTTGACGTAGCCGTGGATCGTCTCCCACGCCTCGTCACCGCTGACGATGACCTTGGAGAAGTCCTCGTTGAAGATGTCGCGCACGACGCGGACGGTCATGTCCGGCTCGCCGTACAGCAGGCTCGGCGACGACGTCGAGATCTGCTTGGACTTCTTCTGGATGTCCTCCCACTGCGCCTGCAGACGCTCGACGTCGCGGCGCAGCTCGTCCTCGCTCGCGCCCTCGGCGGCGGTGCGCACGATGACGCCCGCGTCCTCGGGGACGATCTTCTTGAGGATGGTCTTCAGACGCGCGCGCTCGGTGTCCGGGAGCTTGCGGCTGATGCCGGTCATCGAGCCCTCGGGCACGTAGACCAGGTAGCGGCCGGGCAGCGAGATCTGGCTGGTGAGGCGGGCGCCCTTGTGGCCGATCGGGTCCTTGGTGACCTGCACCAGGACCGACTGGCCGGACTTGAGGGCGGTCTCGATGCGGCGCGGCCCGTTGGCCATGCCGAGCGCCTCGAAGTTGACCTCACCGGCGTAGAGCACCGCGTTGCGGCCCTTGCCGATGTCGATGAAGGCGGCCTCCATCGACGGCAGCACGTTCTGGACCTTGCCCAGGTAGACGTTGCCGACGTACGAGGTCGACTGCTCCTTGTTGACGTAGTGCTCGACGAGGATGTTGTCCTCGAGCACGCCGATCTGGGTGCGCTCGCCGTTCTGGCGGACGACCATCACCCGCTCGACGGCCTCGCGGCGCGCCAGGAACTCGGCCTCGGTGATGATCGGGACGCGACGGCGTCCCTGCTCACGGCCTTCGCGGCGGCGCTGCTTCTTGGCCTCCAGACGCGTGGAGCCCTTGATGGACTGCACCTCGTCCGAGGAGGTCGACTTCTCGGCGCCGCTGTCCTTCTTGCGGGGCTCGCGGACCTTGACGACCGTGCGCTCCGGGTCGTCGGAGGACGCGTCGCTGTCGGACGCCGAGTCACCGGCGCGGCGACGGCGGCGACGGCGACGGCGGCTGCTGCTCGACCCGGACGCGCTGTCGTCGCGCTCGTCGTGGTCGTCGGCGTCGTCGGTGTCGTCGGTGTCGTCGGCGCTCTGCTCGGCGTCGTCGTCGGACGCGCCCTGCTCGTTCTCGGTGTCGGAGTCCGCGTCGGCGGACTCGCCGCGGCGGCGGCGACGGCCACCGCGACGACGACGACGGGCCGGGCGGTCGCCGTTCTCGTCGTGGTCCTCGGCCGACTCGTCCTGGTCGGCGGACTCCTCGGCCTCGGCCTCTGCGGGCTCCTCGGCCTCGGGCGCGGCGGGCTGCTCGGCGACGGGCTGCTCGTCCGCGGCACGCCGGCGGCGGCGGTTGCGGCGCGGGGCCGTCTCCTCCTCGGCGACGGGGGCGGCGACCGGCTCGGCCTCGGCGGTCTTCTCCTCGGCGGCCTCGGCCGCGGCAGCGGCAGCGGCGCGCTCCGGCGTCTGGAACATCGGCTCGGTGAAGACGGGCGCCTGGAACACGGCGACGGACGGCCGCTTCGGACGGCCCGTCTCCTCCTCGTCCCGCTGGGCCTTCGACGTGCCCCGCTGAGCCGCCTTCGGCTCGGCGAAGCCGCCCGCGGCCTTGCGGGTGGCGCGGCGACGGCGGCGCGGAGCCGCGTCCTCGGCGTTGTCGGCGGCCGGGGTGTCCCCGGCCTGCTCCGGCTGCGCCTCGGCGGGCGCGGCGGCGGCCTCGGCCTCCTGCGGCTCCGGGGCGGCGACGGCGCGGGTGGCGCGACGGCGGTTGCGGCGCGGGGCGGCCTCCTCGGCCGGCTCCTCGACCGCGGCGGGCTCCTGCGGCGCGGCGGCGGCCTGCGGCTCCTCGGCCGGGGCGGCCTCGGCGGTGGCGGGCGCGGCGGCGGTACGGGTGGCGCGGCGACGGCGGCGCGGCGCGGGCGCGTCGGCGGCGGCCTCCGGCTCGGCGGCGGCGACCGGCTCGGCGATCGACTCGGGCTCGGCGACCGGCTCGGTGACCTGCTCGGGCTGCTCCGCGACGGGCGCGGACACGGCGCGGGTGGCGCGGCGGCGGGCGCGGCGCGGGGCCGCGTCCTCGGTCGGCGTCTCGGCGGCGGGCGCGGCCGGCTCCTCGACGGGAGCGGCGGTCTCGGCCACGGGCTGCGCGGACTCGTCCTGCGCGGGCGCACCGGCGGGCGCGGAGGCGCGACGGGTGGCGCGGCGGCGCGGGCGGCCGGCGGGCGCGGTGTCCTGCGCCGGGGCCTCGGCGGCCGGGGAAGTCTCAGGGGTGGAGGCCTCGTCTGCGGCGTCGAGCTCGGGCTCGGCGTCCGCGGCGGCGGCCGGTATGGCCGGCGCGGTGTCCGCGGCGGCCTGGCCCGCGGGCGGTCCCGCGGGGCGCGACGCGGCCCGGCGCCGGCGGCGCGGGGGCAGGGTGTCGCTGGGGGTGTCGCCCACGGCGGAAGCGGTGGGTTCGTTCGGCTCGGTCGGCTCGGGCATGCGGGTGGATCTCCCGTCGGGCCCCCGGGCGCCGCGCCTGATCCGGTGACCGGTGACGCTGCGGCTCGCGCGTCTCGCGCGGTGCCGCCGGTCCGGGGCGCGGGCGCCGCACGGGGGCTTCTCTGTCTGTTCTCGCCGGTTCCGGTACGCGATGTACGTACGGCCTGGCGAAAGTCCTTGGGTGGGTGCACTGCCCGACCCAGGTGGCTCCCGAGTACAAGGGCGGCGCTACGACGACCGCCTTACGCGGAACCTTCCACGGCAGACGCCTTCGCGGCGGCAGAATCCGCGGCCTCCGTTTGGGGGGCGGCCTGGACTGCCTCGCGGTCGGGCGCGAGCGGGTCGGTCACCGTGCCGGTCTCTTCATCGAAAGGCCCCTGCGCCAGCCTGGTCACCGCTGCGGGGACCGGCGGCGCCAGGTCGGCCACGGCGCGGAGACCGGACAGGACGTCGTCGGGTCGAACGGCAGGCGTCACGTGCCGAACAACCAGGCGCAGTATCGCACAGGCCTTGTCGCTGGGCCTATCAGCCGGTACATCCGTGGCTTCCAGGCTCGCGACGGCGGCGCGGGCGTCGAACGTACGGATCCCGTTCTTCGTCCTGCGCTGGACCTCGACGGTCTCGGCGCCGCGGAACGCCTCGGCGGCGCGCGCGGCCTCCTCGACCGTCACCCCGTCCAGCCGCAGCTCCCACACGGAGGCGGCGAGCCGGTCTGCCAGGCCCGAGGTGCGGGCCTCGACGGCGTCGACGATGTCGAGGCCGACGGGCATCGACTCGTCGAGCAGGTCCCTGAGCTTCTCGGGGTCGCGCGGTGCGGTGAGCGCGATCTCCAGGTACTCGGCCTCACTGCCCGTGCCGGTGGGTGCGGCATTGGCGTAGGACACCTTGGGGTGCGGCGTGAACCCCGCCGAGTACGCCATGGGCACCTCGGCGCGGCGCAGCGCACGCTCGAAGGCGCGCTGGAAGTCTCGGTGGCTGGTGAACCGGAGGCGGCCGCGCTTGGTGTAGCGCAGTCGGATGCGCTGCACCGCGGGTGCGGGCGGCGGGCCTACGGGCTGTCGCTTGCCCAGTGTCCTAGTCCTTCGTGAGAGCGGTCGTACTGCTACCTAGAGTACGTGGCCGCGCGCCGCTCGGTTCCCGCCGGTCCCTGACCTGGGGTTCAGGAGGGGGCGGAGTGCCGAAGAGCGCGCGGCGGATGTCGGCGCGGGCCTGCCGGACGCTCGCCCGGATCTCCTTGGCGAGCCGGGCCACGGGCCGCCACACCTGATCGCGCACCGCGTGTCCGACGGGGGTGAGCACACTGCGGTACGTCCAGCGCAGCGGGTCGACGACCAGCCACCGCAGCAGCCGCCCGAGGAACCGTCCGACGGCGAGCGACACATACCCCGCCACGCGCCAGGCATGTCCGAGGGCCGCGCCGATCTCCCGGGCGAGGACGGCGAGGGCCCGGCCGACGGGCACGAGCACCCAGCGCCACAGGGTCAGCGCGGGCACCACGAAGATCCACCGCACGAGTGTCGCGGCGCACCGTCCCAGGGCGAGCGCTGCCCACCGGAGCGCGTGCCCGACGGGGGTGAGCAGGTGCGTGTACGCCCAGGCGCAGGGCACGACGACGAGCATCCGCACGAGCCAGGCGAGCGCGAGCCCGACCGGCACCAGCCCGTACCGCCACAACGCGACCCACGGCCACACGAACAACGCCAGACCCAACCACCGCAGCCCGACCCCAACACCCCGGCCCAACCACGCCATCACCCGCCCCACCGGCGCCAGCACATACGCGTACAGCCACACCGCCGGCACCACGACCAACACCCGCACGAGCCAGGCGAGCGCGAGCCCGACCGGCACCAGCCCGTACCGCCACAACGCGACCCACGGCCACACGAACAACGCCAGACCCAACCACCGCAGCCCGACCCCAACACCCCGGCCCAACCACGCCATCGCCCGCCCCACCGGCGCCAGCACATACGCGTACAGCCACACCGCCGGCACCACGACCAGCACCCGGGCGAGGGGCACGAGCACCCGGTCGCGCAGGACGCGGCCGACGACGGCCAGCGCGTCCCACGCGAGGCGGACGGGCACCACGAGGACGAGCGCGAGGATCCGCACCGGCAGTCGGATCGCCACGACGAGACAGCCCTCGGGCTCGGGGCGCTTCTCCAGGTCCATGCATGTCAAGACGCCGGTCGCGGCGCCGTGGATCCGCTTCACGGGAACTTCCCGCACCGGACGCGGCTCGAGTTCGCCGCAGGAGAAGGGGAGTTGAGGCCGGTGCCGGGTCGCGGCCCGCGCGCACGTGGACGAAAACCGCCTCGTATAGGCACACTTTGCGCAGTAGACGGCCCACACAAGGGGGATTCCCGCATGATCACGCTCACGAAGGAAGACGGCCCGGCGGACCTGGACGGTGTGACGCACCTGTCGATAGGGGTGTCCTGGGACCCCACCTCCGGGAGCAGCGGCGGGGTGCTCGGCTCCCTGCGCCGCAAGCAGGGCACCGACCTCGACCTGATCGCCATCGCGATGGCGGGCGGGGACCCGGTGCGGCTCGCGGGCCTCGACTCCCTGGACCCGATGGGCAACGGCTCGCTGCAGCACAGCGGTGACAACCAGACCGGCAAGGGCGACGGCGACGACGAGACGGTCACCGTCGAGTTCTCGCGGATCCCGCAGAACATCACGTCGATCGTGTTCATCGCCGCCGCGTACAAGAAGGGCAGCTCGTTCCAGAAGGCCCGCAACATCAGCTTCAAGGTGTACGACGCCACGGGCGGCAGCAGCCAGCAGGTCGCCGACATCTGGCCGAGCCTGCTCAGCGCCGACAACGGCTGCGCAGTGGCGAAGGCCATGCGGGTCGGCGGCAGCTGGAAGCTGGAGGTCATCAACACGACGGGCAAGATCAAGCAGGGCGACGAGCACGCCCTGATGCGCTTCGCCGCCAGCAAGTAGTCCCGAGTACCGCGAAGGGGCGGCCGGTCTCTCGACCGGCCGCCCCTTCGTGTGCGTACGGGGTGCTACTTCACGACCGTCAGCGGCAGCAGCTTCTTGCCGGTCGGGCCGACCTGGATGGCCGTGTCCATCGCCGGGCAAAGTGAAACAACCTCACATCCATCGACTATTGTCGTGCCATGAAGACGTACGACATCGAGGCCGAGTGGTCGGTGGCAGACCTGGCCCTGTTGGAGGGCCTCAAGCGGGCAGAGGCGCTACTTCCCGAGGACGCGCCCCGTGCCTTGCTCTCCGTCCGCCTGTCCGTGCTCACGGACGACACCACGTCGCCTGTCCGGCAGGAACTCGACCTCCGGGTGCTGGCGAGAGAGAAGGGATACCGCGTCGTCGGTGTCGCCTCCGACCTCAACGTCTCGGCCACGAAGGTGCCGCCGTGGAAGCGCAAGGAACTCGGTGACTGGCTCAACAACCGTGTGCCCGAGTTCGACGCCCTGCTGTTCTGGAAGCTCGACCGCTTCATCCGCCGCATGTCGGATCTCTCGACCATGATCGAGTGGTGCGAGCGGTACGCGAAGAACCTTGTCTCGAAGAACGATGCGATCGACCTGACCACGACGGTGGGACGGATCATGGTCACGCTCATCGGCGGCATCGCCGAGATCGAGGCTGCCAACACAAGCACCCGGGTCTCCAGCCTCTGGGACTACGCGAAGACGCAGACGGACTGGCTCGTGGGTAAGCCCGCGTACGGATACGGGTCGGCGCAGAAAGACGGCAGGAGCGTCCTCGTGATCAACGCGAACGCCCATAAGGGTCTGCACTGGGCCCGGCGCATGGCGCTCCGGGGCGTCTCCGCCCGACGCATGGTCAGGTGTCTCATCCGTGCGGGACTCATGTCAGCGGGGCTCACACCGACAACGCTTCTGCGGCGTCTGCGCAACCCGGCGCTCATGGGCTACCGAGTGGAAGAGAACAAGCAGGGCGGGAAGAGGCGGAGCCGCGTCGTGCTCGGCAATGACGGCAAGCCGATCCGCATCGCTCCCGCGATCTTCACTGACGAGGAGTTCGAGACGCTCCAGGCGGCGCTCGACCGCCGGGGCAAGAACCAGCCCACCCGGCAGGCCGGCGGAGCGACTCAGTTCCTGGGTGTCCTGATCTGCACGGACTGCACCACCAACATGACCGCGCAGAAGACGAGTCACAAGGGCCGGGACTATGAGTACCTGCGCTGTGGCAAGTGCAAGAGCGGCGGGCTCGGTGCCCCCAACCCGCAGGGTGTGTACGAGGTTCTCGTGAACGATGTCCTGCGTGTGCTCGGCGACTTCCCCGTGCAGGTCCGGGAGTACGCACGAGGAGCAGAGGCGCGGGCCGAAGTGCAGCGCCTCGAAGAGGCCATCGCCTACTACATGACCGAGCTGGAGCCGGGCGGCCGGTACACGAAGACGCGATTCACGAAGGAACAGGCGGAGAAGACGCTCGACAAGCTCACGGACGAGCTGAACGCCATCGACCCCGAGACCACGCAGGACCGCTGGACGCTCGTACACAACGGGAAGACTTTCCAGGAGACATGGGAGACGGGCGGCATGGAAGCCATGGCCGAGGATCTGCGTCGGGTCGGTGTCACGTGCGAGGTGACGCGGACGAAGGTCAAGGGGGTGCGCGCCCCGTCCGTGCATCTGCGCCTGAAGATCCCCCGTGACGTGCGGGAGCGCCTCGTCATCAAGAGCGACGACTTCGCCGCCAAACTCTGACGGATCCGCGCCCGGTCCTGACTCGTCCATCGCGAAGTTCGGGGCCGGGGCCCGTTGGACACGTTTGACGGCCACGCCGCTGACCAGGTAGGAAGGCCTCCCTCGCTCTTCGAATGACGAGGACCGTAGCTCCCGTCGCTCGACGACGGTAGAGCTGGCCACCAGAGCCGGGGGCCGCCATCCCAGGGGGCTGGCAGGGGAGGCAGGAACACCCCGAGCGCGAACGGTACGCGCGACTTCCACTGAATCGCCGGGTGCGGCTTGTCGCCGCCATGGCCACCCACAGGAGGTTGCGGCCCTTGAACATCACGATCGAAATCGTCTGGACCTGCGAGATCTGCGCATCGCCGCTCGCTGAAGCCGGGACTCACGTCTGCGACACGGCCGAGCCCACCACCTGACCGCTCTGCTCACTCACGCCATGCCACCGGAGGGAGGCACATGTACCCGCCCTTCGGCGGGAGTTGGCGGCACTGCGGTGCCATGTGAAGTGCAGGAAGGGCGGTAGCGCTTTGGGAGCCATCAAGGACAAGGGGCGTCAGCTCCATCAGATCGAGCGCGTTCCCTACCAGGACGCGTTCCTCATCGGCGATCTGCTCACGACCCGGACCACGGTGCTGTCCGGGGAGCCGAAGGCCGGGAAGACGCTGCTCAGCGCGGGCATGGGGATAGCACTGCTCAACGGCGATTCGACGTTCCTCGGGCAGCCCGTGCTCCAGAAGCTGGATCACATCGTGTTCGGTGTGACGGACGATGGTGCTCCGGAGGAGTTGAAGGAGCGTCTGCACAGTGCCGTGCCTGACGACGCGGTCACCGTCTTCCCCGTCGAGGACCCTGGCGATCCCCGCTACTGGGCGGATATCGCTGCGGACCTTGCCGACATCAGGCCGGGTCTGTTCGTCCTGGACAACATCATCGGCGCGCTCGCCCCCGGTGAGGACATCGCCTCACCCGTGACTGCCCAGCGGATCATGCGCAGCCTGCGGCCGATCAGCGAAGCAGGCCTCCCCACGCTCCTGGTCACCCACACCCCGAAAGGGACGGCCGAGGGCATGAGCGTCTCCTCCTCTCCGATCGGAGGCCGGGCCATCGCTGCGGGTGCCCGCGGGCTGATCTCGCTACGGAACTCCGGCAAGCACGGACGACGCATCCAGACCGCGAGCAACCGCGCGAGCGAGGATCTCGACATGAAGGTCACCGTGCGCCGTGCCGGCGAGTCCAGCGAAGTCCCCGTCTGGGAGCGGGCGCAGCCACGCCTGAGCAGCATCAGTCTGCCGAAGGCGGCGGCATGGGACGAAGGCCTCATTGCCCGGATCATCAAGGAGCAGCCGGAAGAGACGACGTACGCGCCGCTGTCCAAGCGCTACGCGCCGGATGTCGCCAGGAGTCCCGAGACCGTACGCCAAAAGCTCCGCGACTCCATGGAGTATGTCGACGGGCGTTGGCGCAGAAAGCCGGTCGCGACGGTCTGAAGCATGGTGGTGGTGACATCGCCCCCTTATAGAACGTGTCACCACCACCAGTCACCTCGCTCCGCTCGGCAAGCCTCGCTCCTCCTTCTCCTTACGTAAGTACGTCAGTCCTCTGGCACTGGCGGCCTCCGGCCGACCAGCATGCAGACCGCTGGGGACTGCGAGGCCCGAAGCCTGTCAGCGGCGAAGAGGTATGCCACGAACCGCGGCCTTCGGCCGCACAGCGCGAAGACGCGTCGGCAGGTGGCCCCGAAGGGGCCCACAGGAGCAAGACCTAAAGAGGATGGGGCCGCATGGCGGCCACAGCGTGAAGCGCTCTGCGCGGGTGGCCCCTTCGGGGCCCGCAAGAGTGAGACGGCTTACGGCTTGTGGCCGCTGACGCGGCCCATCGAGCGAAGACCGGTCCTTGTTCACGGGCTGTTCCTGCACACCTCTTCGCCGGTGCCGCAAGCCGCGCATAGTGGCCTTGACCTGGAGTCCTTCGCCACTGCCAGGACTGTGCCGATGTGCTTGACGAGGTCTGTAACCGTGGCAGATTCCGAGCTGCTAAGACACGGCGGTCGGGCGCGCATGCTCAGGGGGTCATACCCCACCCCCTCGCCGTCACCGTGGTGGTGGGCTCGAACGCCCGCTTCCGGCCAGCTTGTTAGACCTGCGACATGCGGCCACTCTTGAGGCTGCGGATCGGCAAGATGGACCGCGTGTCTGTTCCCACGTCCTCCGTCTCTGAGCTGCTCAGCAGCGTTCTGCTCCTCTCCTGCATCGTCATCGTGTTGCTGGCCGTCTCGTACGTTCCCGTTCGCAGGTGGCTGCACCGCCGGGTCAGAGAGCCAATACGGCGCTGGCGACGCCGCGCCGAAGCTGCGGTACGGGTCAGGTACGAGGAACTCGTCAACAGGCTCATGGGCCGCACGATCAGCCAGGTCGCCCCGGCTCTGAACGAGGTTCTCTCGGAGACCGGCCTGAGAGCGAGGCCGCTGGTCGTGGAGGCCACTTTGAAGTGGTGGCGAGCAGCGCTGTGGGCGATCCCCGCCCGGGCCGTCAGCCTTGCGCTCCTGGCCTACGGCATGGCGCACGTCGAGGGGATCGTCGACTTCATCCAGAACCCTGAGAAGTACAGCAAGGGCTCGCCAGGTGACACGAGCGGCGGCCCTGGTCGGCCCCGTGATCCGGTGAGCGGGCTCATCAGGGGCATGAAGGACGCCGTCTCGTGGATGGTGGACAAGCTGGTGGAGCTGCTCACGCTGCTCAAGAAGCTGTGGCCCCTTGAGCTGCCCTCCTGGGGAGTCGTCACCCCGCTGGTGTACGTCGCGATGACCCTCTCCCTGCTGGTCGCGCTGAAGGCGCTGTACCCGATCCTGATCGCTTTGACGAACGGAGCCCGGCGGACGGCGTCGCAGGAGGACACCGCACCACGTCGGCCCCGTTCCGGTCGCCATCCCGCCGCAGTCGACGACGAGCAGCGCTACCGGCCCGTCGTCGTGCTCCTGCTCACGTCGGCCGACTGCGCCCGCGCCTGGCAGGCCTGGGGAAACGGCTCCCCGTTGGACACCCCGAGGGTCTCGGTGCGCCGTGCCGAGCATGTCATCCGGAACGCATGGCGGACCCGCTGCGAATACGACTCGTGGTCCGCACGCAGGCGCCATCGTCACGCGCACAGGGTCCATGCGGCGAAGGTGATCGGGGCTCTGCGCGAGGTCGAACGGCGCCAGTACACAGAGCCGGACATCGGGCTCGTCTTCCAGGAGCTGGCCGACATGCTCTTCCAGGAGCTGGCCGACATGCTTCTGAGCATCGCGGAGCGGTACGCAGAGGGGCGCATAGGACAGCTTCTGGAGGACGTCGACGACGTCGAGGCCGTCACCGACTACGAGTGGCTCCGGCTGCTGGGGGCCGCCGCGTTCGGTGTCGCAGCCGTGGTCGCCGCATCGCTGGCCGACCTTCCAGAGGGAGCGACCGGCCTGGTGGCCGGTCTGGCGCTTCTCCTTGGCGGGTCCTGGCTGTTCCGGCACAGGCTGACGCACCCCATGGAGCTGATGGACGTTCTCCGGGGAGCCGACCGCAAGTAGCAGTCGTCTCACAAACCTTCGTTATCGGGACGTCCGCCCTACCGCCTGCGGCTGCCCGATTCACCCCACCCCGACCGTCTCGAAACCCGTCCCGAAAGATCGCTTCCGGCTCTGGATATCGGGATACCTTTATGAGACGGTCGGGCCATGCCGAAGAAGATCACCCCTGCCGAACGCGTTGAGCGCCACGACTGCCCCAAGTGCCAGGCCCCCGCCGGAAGCCCCTGCCGTACCGGCGCGGGCAAGGTCGCGGCGAACTACCACACGGGACGCTTCGCCCTGGTGCCCGCACTCAAGGCGGAGCTGACCATCAAGACCCCGTCCGACCGCAACCCCGGTAAGCCCTGGTCCGCCGGTCCCGCCCTGCCGGTCGCCGACGAGCCGACGCTGGGCGCAGCGATCCGCATCGGATACGCCCGGTGTTCCACGGTCGGGCAGGAACTCCAGTCCCAGTTGGATGCGCTGGCCGCAGCTCAGTGCACCCGCGTGTTCTCGGAGAAGATCAGCACTCGGGTGAAGAAGCGGCCGGAGCTGAACAGAGCGCTCACCCTCGCCCGGGAGATCAAGATGGCAGCGTCCGGCCAGCCGGTCATCCTGACCGTGGTCGAGATGAAGCGACTGGCCCGCAATGCAGCCGAGTTGATGACACTGTCCGCCACCCTCCAAGCGGACGGCATCCAGCTCGAACTCCTCTCTGGCCCCTTGCAGGGCGTCTACGACCCGAACGGCGCGGGCGCCATCGTGTTCGCCGTCCTGGCCGTCGCCGCCGAAGTCGAGCGAGAAGGCATCCGGGAGAAGACCTTGGAAGGACTGGACGCTGCGGCCCGCCAGGGCCGACACGGGGGCCGACCGACCGTGGTCGACGACGACAAACTGGCCGTAGCCCGCGCCCGGCACGCCAAGGGAGAGAGCGTCACGTCCATCGCCAAGACCCTGGGGATCGGCAGAGCCACCCTGTATCGGCACATCACTGACAACGGTTGAAGCCGCGCGCCACCCACTCCGCTGACATCCTGAAGCACGTCATCAAGATCTTGTCCGTACTCACTCACGCAAACCGCCCCACCCAACGGATCAACTCATCGCAACGGAAACGCAGTTGAGCCCTGTCGCCGGGGGCTCTTCTCGCATTCCCGGAGGTAGCTTCCCTACGCGGCGATCAAGTTGACTCGGGCCTTGGCCGACGCGCACATGGACCCGTAGGCGCGGGCCTACTTCCCGAGACGTTCCTCGTTCAGTTCCAGGCGCCCGTCACCCCCAAAGGCCGCGCGGCCGTGAACGCGGGGCGGCAATGGAACAAAGCTGCCGGTCCGCCGCTGGCAGCCCTGGCACCTGCGGGCCGAAGGAGTGCCGACGGCACCAAAGGACAGAAATGACACGCGGAAGGGCTCACCGGTCCCGAGAGATGTCGGTCCCCTCCGGCGCTCTATAGCATCGCGAATTCAAATTGACATTGATGAGCTGCTTGAGATTCCCCGACCTCTCTTTAGCCCACTCAATGGACACCACGTGATGCGTCTTCTTGTCCGTAGCAACGATCTCTGGATTTCGGGCGATCGACTCCGTCTCACCATCCTTCGTAATCTCCCATCCCTGCTTCGGGAGTTCCTCTCGCAGATTTTGCATGGCCTGCTCGAACGTCCCACTCTTGAGATCATAGATTGACCACGGATGATTGATTGAATAATACTTCTTCATGTCGGGATCGATCGACTCGCACAGATTCACGTCTGCGCTCGGCTCCGTAACCTTCCCCTTCACCTTCATGATATCCAGAAGTCGACTAGAGATATCGTTGGCCTTCTTTACGGCAGGCTCGATGGCCATCGTTTCGGGCTTGTACCCGAGCTTTTCTTCATCACTTTTCACTGATGAGCAACCCGTCAGTATGACCCCCACCATCAATACAGCAGAGGCCGCTCGCATCCATTGCAGAGTACGTTTCATTACTACGCTCTTCTTACTCAAGAGTCACGCTCTTGTAGTCGCCTACGATTACGCGGGCCTGGTTCTTCAACGCTTCCGAAGGTCTATTGTTTCCATCAACATCCCAATATGCGCCGTGATTTCCACCATCTGTTTTCATCACGTGCGAGCCAAAAGCGTCATCTGTGGGGATGACACCACCGCCGCCAAGCCCGACGGCCCTACCGCCACCCGTCACGAAGTCATCATTGCCGGTTCCTTGCATCGCCCACATATGATTCGGATCGATCCCCAAATCGGCTGAGCGAGCCGCCTGCATGCCGGGACTACCAGCGACCAGGACATCATCCGCGGCCAAAGGCCCATCCTTGAAGCTGCCAGACTTGGCCGCGTCGCCAATTACGGTTGACCCGTAGCTGTGGCCGATGACGGTGGAGTGCCCGAAGTCGTTTGGCCCCGAGGCCGTCTGGTGGGCAATCCGGTTACCTTCGAGGAATTCTCGTAGTGTCGGTCCACCTTTTTCCGCATACTGATCGTGTATGGCTTGCGGAATGGCATCGCCCTTGTCACCGGGGTAAGCGGAGCGCGGGGCATCGTAATCGAACCATGTGATGGTGGAAACGTCCTGCCCAGGAGCCATCGCAGAGCTGGTCGACCAGAGACGCTCACCTCGCACAATATCTTTGTCGATACCCCCCAAATTTGTCCCCGTACCCGGAACGTAAGTCGCGACGTGATCGGCAGTGTCAGGATTCCCATTGGCGAGAATTACCTTACCGTCCGCTTTCCCTACAGGGTCGAACCCGAGCAGGTACGCCTCCGGCATACCCCGATGCCCGGTCCTGTCAAAGCGATCCTGAATTGCCGTCATGCCGTCTAGTGCCGATTTCAACCGAGCCTTACGGTCGCCATACTTCTCGTTCCACGCCATCCACTCATCTGAGTGCACCCGCACTGGGCCACTCATGGTGGTGATGGTCGTGTACTTGTTGGCCGGCTCCGGCGGGATGGAGTCAAGATCCAGTTGGTACTTCGCGTGGGTCTCGGAGAGCACCGTGCGGTTGGCATCGTCTCGGGCCTCGGCGGGCAGGCCATCGAGGGCGCCAACAACGTCAGGATGCAGCGAGAGGTAAGCCTCGCGCTCCTCCTGGCTGAGGTCTTTCCACCACTGGGCGTTGTCCTCGGCGTCGCCGTCCTTCGGGGGATGCTTGATGCTGTCCATATAGTGATCTGCGGCCTTGGACACGCCTTTCATGTCCGAGTTGGCGTCTGCCCAGTCACGGTTGGAGACAGTCAGGTCATCATCGGCCTTCAATGCTCGGAGCTTCGGGGCCCACTTACTGTCGACCTCTGTCGCCTCCTGAAGGGCGCCAGCGATCCGGTCCGCGATCGCTTGGGCCTCGGCAGCATGGGAATTCGGGTTGAAGTTCGCCGCCTGGCGGCCCACCGCCTGGGCGGTCGGGTCGGTCGCCCCACTGACGGAACCGCCCTTGGGCGGTTCCTTTACGCCACCAGCCGCCGGGCTCTCGGGATATGCGACACTGCCGTCTGAGTTCACCGTGAACCCCTTGGCGTCTGCGTCGTCCAGCGCAGACAACAGATGCTTGCGGGCCGCGTCCATGTCGTAGGCAAAGCCGTTGAGGGCGACGCTCGCGAGGCTGCACTCGGTCTGCGTGTAGTGGAAGTTGGCGGAGAGCTTCTTCAACTCACCGACCGCCGCGGTGAGCGCCTCACCGTGCAAGGCCTTGTTCATGCCGGCGATGATGACGTTGTCGATCTCGTCCTTCGCCGTGCTGGCCATGTCGCTGGTCGCACGGTAGCCGTCAGCGGCCTGCTCGAACTCGGACGGCTTCAGATTCTTGAGGGTGGCGAGGTCCATGGTTGTCCGTCACCGTCCCTTGCCGTGACCGCCGAGTGCGGGCGTGTCAGCGTACTTGGTGTCGACGTTCCCGAACGCGGCCCTGACGCTCTCGTCCGTGATGAGCAGATCATGCCCGACCTGCTCCAGCACCTTCTTGACCATGCCGCACCGGTCGTTGACCGCCTTCACGTAGCGAGCCCAGGAGGTATGCACCTCCTTCTGCGCGCCGGCAGTCAGGCATCCCGCGTCGTCGCCGAGACCCTTCTGGCCATCGGACAGCTTGGACAGCGCCTTGGCGACCTCGTCTCGCAGGCCGTCGACTCCCTCGCCTGCCCTGTTCCATGCGGCCTTGGTCGACTTCAGGCCCTGGGTGACACTGCTGGTAGGAAGAGCGCCGGGCCCGTATCCCCCGTCTTGAGAAGCGCTGTTGAGCTGCATCTGAGCTGGGCCGCCACGGGCCGCAGCGTCTGCCTTGAGCTGTTCCCACTCGTCCCACGCCATGCGCGGTCTCCCTCCCCGTTTCCCCCGGAAGTCCGACGCCGGGGTGCATCGAGCCCATCTGTGCGGTGATGGGTGCGGTGACTGATCTCCACGCTACGAAAGTTGCAGTCGTGACGCGTCCGTGCGATCACTCAAATCCGGGCCTGAGTATCTGTACCTAGGCCCGCACCGCGAGCAGGAAGCGCGCGGTGTGACTCAATACGTGCGGTGCTGGTCCTGCGGACTGTTGCTGGTCGGCCCGTACGCGGGCGGTGCTCCGTACGGACCCTGGGGTTGTGCAGGCTGTCCGAATCCGGCCGCCCGCTTCCGGCGCCGTACGATCGCGAATCCCGCCACCGCAGCCACCACGACCAGGCCGCCCGCCCCGCCGACCACCCACACCGTGGTGTTCGACGACGAGCTGCTGCCTCCAACGGCCTTGCCGTATCCGGTGGACGGAGACGCCGACGGCGACGGAGCTGCCGACGCCTTCACCGGGAAGTCCGGCAACGGATACGTACCGGCCGGACCCGGATCACCGGGGTTCGTGAGCGCGATGCGCGGACGCACGATTCCGTAGCCGATCGCGTCCGTACGCTTCGACCCGTCCGTGGGCGCACCGATCGTGTTCAGCATGACCCTCAGCACCTGGTTGTTCGTCCAGTCCGGATGCTTGGCCCAGATGAGCGCAGCCGATGCTGAGGTGAGGGCAGTGGCGTCGCTGGTGCCGTGCGAGCGGCACAGCCCCGATCCTCCACCGCAGGCGGCGATCATGTCGTCGCCTGGCGCGGCCATGTCCACCTGAGGCCCGAACTCCGACTCGCCTGTCCGCTTGAGGTTCTTACCGACGGCAGCGACCCCCACCACTCCAGGAGTGGCAGCCGGGTACATGACAGGGTTGCCCTTGGCCCCGTCGTTTCCCACGCCCGCGAAGACCAGCGCGCCCTTGTCAAGGGCGTACTTCACGGCCTCGGTCAGCTGCCGTGTGCTGAGCGAGGAGGCCTGGGAGATGTTGATGACCTTCGCGCCGGATTCGACCGCGTAGCGGATGCCCTCGGATGTGGCCTTGGCAAACGCCTCTTCGCCCTGCGCCCCGTTGAGATCTTCGGAGAAGGGCAGACGGATAGGGAGGATCTTTGCGCCGGGCGCGAGGCCGAACGCACCGTGTCCGCCCGCCCGGGCCCCGGTACCCGCGATCAGTCCGGCCATGCTGGTGCCGTGCCCGTCGTAGTCGGAATGCGCGTCGCCCAGCTTGTCCGGTGCCAGATCCTTCCCGGGCAGGACTCGCCCCTTGAGGTCCGGGTGGGCAGCGTCCACACCGGTGTCGATGACCGCGACCGTGATGCCCTTACCTGTGCTGGTCTTCCACATCTGGTCAGCCTTCATGGCATCCAGGAACCACTGTTGCTCGCGGACCGATTCGGCATGGGCGGGCAGGGCGCCGGCACCTGCGAACAGCAGTGCAGTAGTAGCGGTGACGAGCATGCGGCGGGCGAGACGGGGGGAAGGCACGGTGAGGTCCGTTTTCTGCGAGACGGTCAGTCGACGGTAGGGGGCACGATACGGCGCCCGTCGGGAAGCCAAGTCTCCTCGTCCTCGGTGACGAACTCCGGGCGCTGGTCGCGACGATCCTGACGGCGCTTCTTCTTGTTGTCGCGCTGGGCGCTGCCCGAGCCGCCTGCGATCCCGCCCCGCTCGGCCGCGCTGCCGGGCACAGCTCGCTCACCGGAGGCGGTGCGCACCGTGCGCTGTGCCTCCGGAGCACCCATCACGCCACGGCCCGCCGTGCCGGCTCTACCGGCTGCTGCCTGCCCACGCGACGCACCCGTACGCCCCGCGGCCTCTTCCTCGCCGATCGAACCGACGCGTCCAGCAGATCGGGCACCGGCCCGGGATGTTGCTCCGGCCCGGCCCTCTGTGGTCTGGCCGGTGACGCCACGTCCGTTTACCTGTCCGCCGGGCGCCGTACGTCCCGTGCCGCCGGTCGTCGTGCCGCGCCCTGTGGTCTGGCCTTCGGGTTCCCTGCCGACGACCGTTCCCCGGTACGGAGTCGTACGACCCGTGGACGTCTGCGAAGGGCGACCGCCCACGATCCCGCGCGAAGTATCTCCAGGCGCGCGCCCGTACGGCCCTGTACCGGTCCCGCTGGCGCGCCCGGTGCCCGCATTGCTGCGGCCTTCCTCGAAGCCAGGCCCACTGGTGCGCGAGCGGGCGGTTCCCCCGAACTCGCCCGAGCGGCCAGTTCCGACCGTGCGGCCCTGGCCAGCAGTCTGGCCAGGCCCTGTCGGCACCCGGCCGCCCGGGAACGTGCCAGTGCGCCCCGTCGAGGGGCCGGTCATCGGGGGAAGCGGAACGATCGGCGTGCTCGAACCGCTCGCGGACGGGCCCTGTGTAGGCGGCGTCGTTGCCGTGGTCGGCCCGGTGGTGCGGGCATCGGGGAGTGTGCCCACCGAGTCGATACCGGTGTGGGCACTCAGCTGCTCGACATTCGGCGTGCTGTCGGCCGACACAGTGCCACCGTGCCCGCTCGTCGCGGGCTGCACCGCACGAGCCGTCCCAGCCGGGGTACCGGTGTGTCCGGCAGAGACCGTATCCGGACCGGCTGTGCCGCCGGAGCCCGTGGACCCACCAGGGAAGCCGACGTGCTGGGAGCCGCTGACACCGTCCTTCTGGTCCGGCAGGATCGCGGCGGGTGGCGGTGGAATCTTCGGCGGCTCCAACGCCGTCATCCGCTCCGCCGACTGCTGATACGCCTGCCCCAACTTGTTCATCTCGTCGGCCGCCTGCTGCCGCACGGCCTCCTTCTGCATGGTCGCCTTGGCCAGCACGCTCGCCGCATCAGGGTCGTGCGGCGCGGCCTTCGCCGCGTCGATGTTCGCCTGCGCCCCGCTGTCATCCCTGGGGATCGACGACTTCGTACGCGCGATCGCGTCCGCCGCGTGAGAGAGGAAGTTGCCGGATTCGGAGGCGTAGTCGGAGATCCGCAGCGTGGCATTGGCGAGGTCACCGGCCCAGACCCGGAACGAGTCACCGCCGTCGCCTTTCCACTCCACGTACTGCGGACGGGTCTTCAGCTCGGCGGCAGCCTTCTCCACGGCCTTCGCCGCCGCGAGGAGCCTGTCTGCTCCCGCCTGCACCGTGCCGGGGTTGGCCTGGTCGAGGGCAGCCAGCATCTCCTCGTGCGACATGTTCGCGAACGGATCGTTGGCCATCGTCAGATCCCTCCCGCCGTCTCGCCGCCCGACACATCCGCCGTCGGCGCGCTGCTCGGATTGCCGTGCGAATCCCCGGCCTGCTGCTTGGACAGGTCCGGTACGTACGTGCCGTCGTAGTTCTTCCTGGTTTCAGCGGTGATGGCGTGCAGCCGCTCGCGTACGTCCGTATCCACGTTCTCGTAGCCCTTGTGCGAGGCGAGGACCGCGATGCCCATGCCCTCGATCGAATCCGAGAGCAGCTTGGAGAGCTTCTCCAGCTCGGCGATCACCTTCGCGTGCGCAGTACCGAGATCATCGGCTCCACCCCAAGTACCGGCAAGTCCGCCGAAGTTGCCACGCTGCGGCTGGTCAAGGCCCACCTGGTGCGCACTGGCCGGTGACTGCTTGAGGTCCGTGATGACCTGCTCGATGCTCTGCTGGAACTTCGTGAACGACGAAAGCTCCGTCATCAGGTCCGCGGCAGCACCCGCCGCGTCCTTGGCCATGTCGAAGATCCCCGACACCCATGAGCTGCTGTCCCCCGTGGACACTGGCCCTCCTCCAACACACGTCCTGTGGCGTACCAGCCAACTACCGTGACGGTAGTGGCGTCTTGCTGTGGCATGCCTGAGTACGCGTACTCAACCACCCTCCCCGTGCGGTAATTGGCGTGAAGCCGTCCCCGACCGGGCCGAAGGTGTGCCCGGTGGGTTCCGTCCCGGGCCGCGCACGACCGCGCACGCCCACGAGGGCGGGGCCGGTCCTCCAACGACCTGAAACGCGGAGGAACAAACCCCTGGGGCTCGGCGACGCCGCCTCCCCTCCGGGACGGAACCCACATCCAGCACCCCGAACCAGGCCGAGTTTCCGGCGGTCGGAGTTGGCCGCCCTCCCGGGCTCGGGGGGGGTGTACCCGGGAAGGCGACGCTGGGCGGTCCGGGCCCGGGGAAACGGGCGTCAGCGTACGGCTGACGGGGCAGCCGCGAGAAGGTACTCGCACCGGCACACCGGCCCCGAGCCCGAACCAAGTCCAGGAGCGCGCCACCCGAAGTGGTCTGCGACACTCTGGGGCGGGATGTGAGCCTCACGGGCCCAGCAGGCACGCTCCCTGCCCGACACACCCACTGGCTGGTGCGACGAGCGGATTCATCCTGAAGGCGAAGGCAGCACCTGTCGTGCGCCGCCAGCCACATGTGGCTGAAAAGTTTCCCTGCCGGAATCCACGGAGACACGGCAACGAGCCCCGGATACGGGTGTGGCCAGTGTGAATGCGGAGGCTCACCCAGGCATCAGGAAATGGCGAGGACTCCCGGAAGAGCGCGGGCTCCCGGGTCACGCCGCTGGTGCTACCTCCTGCGCCCCGTGTGGTTGAGGAACTCCACTGCTGACGCTGTCCCCTCCGGACACGGAGTGCGTCGTCTCGTCTTCCCGTGCACCATCACCCTGGTCACGCAGTTCGTACCACGATCGCAAACGACGTACACACCCGCCGGAAGCCCTCGTGCCCGGTGCGGCCGGTATGGCTCATGCACTCCACGTCGACCGCCGCGCCGTCCTCCGACGGCTGCGCCGACCAGCCGCACGGGTGAGCCAGACACTCCGCCTCGAACGTCACGTCCGTGTCCGGGTGTTGGGCGATCCGGTGCTCCACGTAGCGCAGGACGGAGCGGCTCATCGTCGCCCCCGTCCGAGGGTGCGGTGAGGGTGGTTACGGATCTCCACGTCCGCATCCGTCGCCGCCGACAGGTCGCCCCTGTCCCGCGCCGCCCGCCGCTGTGCGTCGAGTGCGGCGCAGACCCCGCAGCCCGTCGCAGGTCTGGGCGGAGTGGGCGGCAGAGCCACATGTACTGGACCGCACATCGTCCTTCTCGAATCACCCACGGCCTGATGCCTCCCCAGCCGAATGTCCTGAGCGGGCAATCAGTCTCATCCGGTGCGGGCCGGTGACCTACGCCTATTGGTGTCGTCGGGTAAAGACCATGGACCACTCGGCCAGGAGCGCCCGGCAGGCATCCCCGAAAACGGCATGGGATTCGTACCGCTCGAACTCCTCCCTGTACGCGCCCACGTCTCTGTGGTCTCGGAGGATCAAAGCCCCTGTGTGGGTCTCGACTTGGACCAGCCGCCGGTCGTAGACCGTGAAGACGCTCAGCGGGGTCTCGGCTACAGGGCCGACAATCCCGAGAGGGATCACACCGAGTCGTACGTTCGGAATCCGGGAGACCGACGCCAGGCGGTCAAGCTGCATGGCCATCGCCATCGGAGAAGCCAGGGGCCAGCGCACGGCCTGTTCCGTGAGCAGGAACGTGAAGAACTTCGACGAGTCCATCAGGATCTGCTGGCGCTCCAGCTTCTTCGCAACCGTCTTGGTCATGTCGCCGGAGTTGCGCGAGAGGCTGGCGCGTACGTAGTCGGGCGTCGCCAGAAGACCCGTGACCATGGTCGGCAGGAAGAACCGGAACTCCGTGGTGACCGCTTCCAGCCGCGCCAGCTCGTTCTGCTTCTTGTCCAGGCCCCGCCGTTGAGAACCCCAGTCGTCCTGCCACTCGGTGTTCGCCGAGCGGGCAAGGCGGAGTATCTCTGTGGCGACGGGGCCCGCTGCACCGAGCGCCTCCAGGACCAGCTCCACGTCGACGATCGTGGGGGTGACCTTGCCGCTCTCCATGTTGCTGACCTTGGTCTGGGACATGGCACAGCGCCGGGCGAGCGTCGTCTGGGTGAGGCCGGCTCTCCTGCGCTCACTGCGCAGCGCCTCGGCCAGGCCCGACCTGGACCTCCCCAGCGACTCCGGATCAAACGTCAAGGCCCTTCACGTACTCCTCGAAGGGGACCGACTCGGCCAGGGCGATCCGCTGGTACTCAAGGAAGGGGGCGATGTCCCCTTCGAAGACTTCCCGGTTGATCTGCGTGCCGTCCGACTCGTAGTTCATGAGCACGATCTCCGAGCGGTCGAACATCCAGAAGTCCTGTATCCCGGCAAGGGGGTTGGGACGGTCTGTGACATCCAAGATGCGAATGTCCTCACCGGCCCACGCGTGCGGGCGGTAGTACATGAACTCGTAGCGCAGATAGTCCGAGAGGGGGCGGGTCACGATGTGGACGCGACCCTTGCTCCTGCCCTCTTGCCGCAGCCGTTTAAGGTCATCGGTGTACTCGTTCGAGTAGGCGTGAGGGTCGAGCCGCTCCCCTGCGAGGAACGCCTCGATCTCCTCGGTCTCCTGCGGTACGCGGTACTCCGGCAGCGTTTCCAAGCGCCACGCTTCATGCTGGAAGGAGTCGAACCGGGCCGCCCACTCGTCACCATCCAAGAGCACGGAAAGCCTCCCTCAGCGTCTCCTCCGGGATCTCCACGAGCCCTTCCCCATCAGGGGCGGAGAACGCATCGGACACGTTGCCCTGCACCACCAACGAGCCGGACGCCGTGCGGTAGACGTTCGGGCAGTCGTTCTTGTTGCACTCGCCGTTCCCGTTGCCAGTCAGCCGGGTCAGTTCCTCACGAGCCATGGCGAAACCCCCCTGTCTCGCGCCCTGCATGGGGCGACTCCACGACCGTACGGAGAAGGCGCCACCGTCGTCTATGCGGTCACGTCAATATTTGCGTTGTCGCATAAAGAGACGCTCAACGACCGAGAGGCGCCCGGAGCCCATGCCCCGAACGCCTCTCATCGCCTAGAGCCACTCGACTGCCGAGACGATGCCCTCAGCCTCCCGAGGGGCCGGGAGCGGCGTCCGCTTGGTAGGCCGCTCCTCGCGCTCGCGCTCCCCCGTTCCAAGCATCCGCAGTACCTGAGCACGCTCCGCCTCACTCATGGCAGCAAGCCGCTCAGCCATCCCCCGTACCGCATCGCCGCTGTTCAAGACGGCTTCTTCACACTCAGCGGAAGCAGCTTCTTCCCGCTGTCGCTCAGTTGTGGCCATGTATCAAACTGCGGGCAGACACCGCAGTCGAAGCACGGCGTCCAGCGGCAGTCGTCGACCTCGGTCTCGTCGAGCGAGTCCTGCCAGTCCTCCCAGAGCCAGTCCTTGTCGAGACCGGAGTCCAGGTGGTCCCAGGGCAGGACCTCCTCGTAGGTGCGCTCACGCGTCGTGTACCAGTCGAGGTCCACGCCGTGCGCGGGCAGCGTCTTGGCGGCGCACTCCATCCAGCGGTCGTAACTGAAGTGCTCGCGCCAGCCGTCGAAGCGGCCGCCGTCCTCGTAGACGGCGCGGATGACGTCGCCGATGCGGCGGTCGCCGCGGGAGAGCAGGCCCTCGACGATGCCGGGCTTGCCGTCGTGGTAGCGGAAGCCGATGGAGCGGCCGTACTTCTTGTCGCCGCGGATCTTGTCGCGCAGCTTGGTGAGCCGCTCGTCGGTCTGCTCGGCGGACAGCTGCGGCGCCCACTGGAACGGGGTGTGCGGCTTGGGCACGAACCCGCCGATGGACACCGTGCAGCGGATGTCGTTCGAGCCGGAGACCTCGCGGCCCTTCTGGATCACGTTCATCGCCATGTCGGCGATCTGCAGGACGTCCTCGTCCGTCTCCGTCGGCAGGCCGCACATGAAGTACAGCTTCACCTGGCGCCAGCCGTTGCCGTACGCGGTCGCGACGGTCCGGATGAGGTCCTCTTCCGAGACCATCTTGTTGATGACCTTGCGCATGCGCTCACTGCCGCCCTCGGGGGCGAAGGTGAGGCCGGAGCGGCGGCCGTTGCGGGTCAGCTCGTTGGCCAGGTCGACGTTGAACGCGTCGACGCGGGTCGACGGGAGGGACAGACCGATCTTGTCCTCCTCGTACCGGTCCGCGAGTCCCTTCGCGATGTCACCGATCTCGGTGTGGTCGGCGGAGGACAGCGACAGCAGGCCGACCTCCTCGAAGCCGGTCGCCTTGAGGCCCTTGTCGACCATCTCGCCGATGCCGGTGATGCTTCGCTCCCGCACGGGGCGCGTGATCATGCCGGCCTGGCAGAAGCGGCAGCCGCGGGTGCAGCCGCGGAAGATCTCGACGGACATCCGCTCGTGGACCGTCTCCGCGAGCGGCACGAGCGGCTGCTTCGGGTACGGCCACTCGTCGAGGTCCATGACGGTGTGCTTGCTGACCCGCCACGGCACGCCCGACTTGTTCGGCACGACGCGGCCGATGCGGCCGTCGGGCAGGTACTCGACGTCGTAGAACGCGGGGATGTAGACGCTGCCCGTCTTCGCGAGACGGAACAGCACCTCCTCGCGCCCGCCGGGCCGGCCCTCCGCCTTCCAGGCGCGGATGATGTCGGTCATGTCGAGCACGGCCTGCTCGCCGTCACCGATGACCGCGGCGTCGATGAAGTCGGCGATCGGCTCCGGGTTGAACGCCGCGTGGCCGCCCGCGAGGACGATCGGGTCGTCCACCGTGCGGTCCTTGGACTCCAGCGGGATCCCGGCCAGGTCGAGCGCGGCCAGCATGTTCGTGTAGCCGAGCTCGGTGGAGAAGCTCAGCCCGAAGACGTCGAACGCCTTGACCGGGCGGTGGCTGTCCACCGTGAACTGGGGGACCTTGTGCTCGCGCATCAGCGCTTCCAGGTCCGGCCAGACGCTGTAGGTGCGCTCGGCGAGGACGCCCTCCCGCTCGTTCAGCACCTCGTAGAGGATCATGACGCCCTGGTTGGGCAGACCGACCTCGTACGCGTCCGGGTACATCAGCGCCCAGCGGACATCGGCGGACTCCCACGGCTTGACCGTGGAGTTGAGCTCTCCGCCGACGTACTGGATCGGCTTCTGCACATGCGGGAGCAGCGCTTCGAGCTGCGGAAACACAGACTCGACCACTTGGGGCGCCGCGGCGGCGGCTTCGGCAGGCATAACCGTGGACCTTTGTGAGCTGACAGGGGTGACCCTCAAGCCTAACCCGCCCGGCGACCCCGCCTCACCGTCTACAGCCGGGGCTCCGCCGCCTTCGCCCACACCCCGGGCAGTTCCCGCTCCCGGTCCGCCGCGGACGCCTGTTCCTGCCCGTACAGCAGTCCCCAGGTGAAGGCGGTCTCCCCCGCCGCGTGGGCCTGGATCGCCAGGTCCCGCAGCGCCTCGCGGGCGACGACGGAGTCCTGGTGGTCGCCGAGCAGCGACTGCACCTTCTTCATGCGCTTGGCGAACTTCTTGGCCTGCTTGCCGAGCGCGGGCACGGCGGCCTCCCCCGCGTACCGGGCGCGCTTGGCGGCCTTCCGGGCGTCGTGCATCGCCAGGTCGCGGTCCGTGCCGGGCTCCAGGGCCAGAGCGTGCTCGACGCGGGCCGTGAGGCGGGCGTGGTCCTTGAGCGCGGCCTTGGTGAGGACGTCGGCGGCGGGGCGGCGGGCGGCCGGGCCCAGCGGCGGCTCGGCGAGCAGCGCGTCCAGGCTGTCGAGGAGCGTCAGGTACCGCTTGCCGTCGAGCACGGCGACCGTGTGCCGGCGCGAGCCGTGGCGCCGGGCGACCGTCCAGATCCGCAGCCGGCCGCGGACCGGCCCGAGCAGCAGGGTGCGGGGCACGGCGTCGATCCGCTGGGTGAGCCGCTCGGTGAGGACCTCGTGGTCCCGGTCGATGCCCAGTTCCGCCGCGAGCCATTTGAGCTCCTCGCCGACCGGCTCGGTGACGGCCGGGTCGAGCACCTTCTTGTACGTCTTGAAGGCGCTGCGCATGCGCCGGGTCGCGACCCGCATCTGGTGCACGGAGTCCGGCAGGTCCCGGCGCACCGCCGGATCGAGTTCCAGGAGGGTGTCGCGCTGGGCCCGCAGATGGGCGAGGACGTGGTCCCCGGCCGTGACGGGCTTCTCCGCGGCGTCCTTCCGGGGCGGGCGGACCCCGGTCTCGTCGAGGGCGCGGGCCAGCTTCGACGTGGCGGCGGAGCGCGCGACCCCGGCCTTGACCAGCTTCTTCTCGACCTTGGCGAGGAACGCGGGGTCACCGTCGTCGGCGAGCTCGACCTCGATCTCGGTCCAGGCGGCCGCCTCCGCGCCGCCGACCCGCTCGGCGCGGACGGCGTCGACGCTCACCTCGGCGAGGAGTGCGCCGTCGGCCCCGGTCAGATGGGACACGTCGCGCGAGGACAGGAGCCGCACGACGGGGATCAGCTCGTCGCCGCGCACATGGGACCGGACGAGCCCGGCGAGCGCCCGCGGCACCTCGTCGGAGAGCGGGGCGCGTACCTCGTCCCGTACGCCCTCGCTGATGGCGACGGGCAGTTTCAGGTGCCAGCCGGCGTCGTCGCCCCCGGTCCGGCGCCGCAGGGTGATCTGGTGCGCGGCCAGCCGCTGGTCGGTGGTGTCGTAGTACACGGCGTCGAGTTCCATGACGCCCTTGTCGACGACGGCCGACACTCCGGGGACCTTGTGCAGGTCGGGGAGCCTGAAGTGCTCGGCAGGGGCGTCGTACTTCCGCTCGATCTCGCGCTTGGTCTCCGCCATAACCTGAATCTAGACGGCACATCTGCGCGCCGATAGAGGTCAGGGCCGCCAGGGGCGCGAGGATCCGCGCGAGCGACCCCGACGACTGCCGCGCCCGCCGGAGGCCTACGCAGACATGGGACGTTGCACCCTGATCGACTGCAACAGCCCCACCGCCACCCACACGGCGAACATCGACGATCCTCCGTACGAGACGAACGGCAGCGGCAGGCCGGCCACCGGCATGATGCCGAGGGTCATTCCGATGTTCTCGAAGGCCTGGAAGGCGAACCAGGCGATGATCCCGGCGGCGACGATCGTGCCGTACAGCTCCGTCGTCTCCCGGGCGATCCGGCACGCCCGCCACAGCAGCACCCCGAGCAGCAGCACGATCGCGCCCGCTCCCAGGAAGCCCAGCTCCTCGCCGGCCACCGTGAAGACGAAGTCCGTCTGCTGCTCGGGCACGAACTGTCCGGTCGTCTGCGATCCGTGGAACAGGCCGGCACCGCTCAGCCCGCCCGAACCGATCGCGATCCGCGCCTGGTTGGTGTTGTAGCCGACGCCCGCGGGGTCGAGCGCCGGGTTGGCGAACGCCGCGAACCGCGCGATCTGGTAGTCGTCGAGCACCCCGAGCTGCCAGACGGCCACGGCCCCGGCGGCGCCGACCCCGATCAGCCCGAGCACCCACCGGTTGGACGCGCCGGACGAGAGCAGCACGCCGAGCACGATCATCACCATGACCATGACGGACCCGAGGTCCGGCATCAGCATGACGACCATCATCGGGACGGCGGCGAGGCCGAGCGCCTGGAGGACGGTGCGGTGGTCGGGGTGTTCCCGGTCTCCGGCGTCGACGCGCGCCGCGAGCAGCATCGCCATGCCCAGGATGATCGTGATCTTCACGAACTCGGAGGGCTGGAGGGAGAAGCCGCCGCCGATGATGATCCAGGCGTGCGCGCCGTTGACGGTGGCGCCGAGCGGGGTGAGGACGAGCAGCACCAGGAAGACGGAGATCCCGTACAGGATCGGGACCGCCGTCCGCAGCGTCCGGTGTCCCAGCCAGATCGTCCCGATCATCAGCGCGAACCCGATGCCGGTGTTCAGCAGGTGCCGGAACAGGAAGTAGTACGGGTCGCCCTGGTTGAGCTCGGTGCGGTTGCGCGTGGCCGAGTAGACCAGCGCGGCGCCGATCAGCGACAGCGCGACCGCCGACAGCAGTATCGGCCAGTCGAGCCGGCGCACCACCGAGTCGCGGGCCATGAGCCGCGACATGGTGGAGCGCTGCTGCGGCCCGTAGCCGGAGACGGAGAAGCCATTGGTGCCGGCCATGGTCGGTCAGTCCCTCCTGCTGTACGTGGAGGTGGGCAGACCCGCCGCCAGTTCCTGCTGCGCGGGCGGCTCTTCCTTGTTGGGCTCGTACGGCTTGATCTTCGGGGAGTCGATCGAGCCGTCCTTCTCGATCTTCGGCAGGCTCTTCTCCGGCTCGGGCAGCAGCGCCTTCTTCAGGTTCTGCTTGCCGCTGCTGTCGAGGCCGTAGATCGCGTCGTAGATCTTGCGGACGGCGGGACCCGAGGCGCCGGAACCCGTACCACCCTGGGAGATCGTCATGACGATCGAGTAGTCCTTGGTGTACGTCGCGAACCACGACGTCGTCTGCTTGCCGTAGACCTCGGCCGTACCGGTCTTGGCGTGCATCGGGATCTTGTCCTGGGGCCAGCCGCCGAAGCGCCAGGCCGCCGTACCGCGGGTCGCCACTCCCGCCAGTGCTTGGTCTATCTCGTCGCGGGTCTTGCCCTTGAAGGGGAGCTTGCCGTTGACCTTCGGCTGGATCTCCTGGACGTTCTTGCCGTCGGCGCTGACGATGGCCTTGCCGACCTCGGGCTCGTGCAGGGTGCCGCCGTTGGAGATCGCCGCGTAGATCGACGCCATCTGGATCGGGGTGACGAGGGTGTCGCCCTGGCCGATGGAGTAGTTGACGGAGTCACCGGCGCGCATGAGGTTGCCTTCGAGGCAGTTCTCGTAGTTCAGGCGCTGGACGTAGTCGCCGTCCTTCTTGCCGGACTTGCACCAGGAGTCCTTGTTGGCCTTCCAGAACCGCTGCTTCCACTGGCGGTCGGGGACCCGGCCGGTGACCTCGTTGGGCAGGTCGATGCCGGTCTCCTTGCCGAGACCGAACTGGTGGGCCGTCTTGTAGAACCAGTCCTGAGTGTCCTTGTTGCCCTTGAGACCGCCGTCCTTCTTCCACTCGTTGTGGGCGAGTCCGTAGAAGACGGTGTCGCAGGAGACCTCCAGGGCGCGGCCCAGGTTGATCGGGCCGAAGTTCTCCGACTCGAAGTTCTTGAAGACCTGGTTGCCGATGGAGTACGAGCTGGTGCAGGGGTAGCGGCCGTTGAACGGGTAGCCGGCGTTGACCGCGGCCGTCGTGGAGACGACCTTGAAGATCGAGCCCGGGGCGGCCTGGCCCTGGATCGCGCGGTTCAGCAGCGGGTAGTTGGACTTCTTGCCGGTGAGCTCGGCGTAGTCCTTGCCGGAGATGCCGCCGACCCAGGCGTTCGGGTCGTAGGCCGGGTTGGACGCCATGGCGACGACGCGGCCGGTCTTGGCCTCCATCACCACGACGGCGCCGGAGTCGGCCTTGTAGTTGGTGCCGGTGTTCTTGTCGAACTCCTTGCGGGCGGCCTTCATGGCCTCGTTGAGCTCGTACTCGGCGACGGACTGGACGCGTGCGTCTATCGACGTGACGACGTTCGCTCCCGGCTCGGCCTTGTCGCTGTTGGCGCGGCCGATGACGCGGCCGAGGTTGTCGACCTCGTAGCGGGTGACGCCGGCCTTGCCGCGCAGCTCCTTGTCGTAGGTGCGCTCCAGGCCGGAGCGGCCGACCTGGTCGGAGCGCAGGTAGGGCGAGTCGGTGTCCTTGGCCTTCTCGATCTCCGCGTCGGTGACCGGGGAGAGGTAGCCGAGGACCTGGGCGGTGTTGGAGCCGCCGGGTCCGGCGTAGCGGCGTACGGCGGTGGGTTCGGCGGTGATGCCGGGGAAGTCCTCGCCGCGCTCGCGGATCTGCAGCGCCTGCTTGGGCGTGGCCTCGTCGGTGATCGGGATGGGCTGGTAGGGCGAGCCGTTCCAGCAGGGCTGCGGCGTCTTGGCGTCGCACAGCCGGACCTTCTCCTCGACCTCCTTGGGCTGCATCCCGAGGACGTCGGCGAGCTTGGCGAGGACGCTCTTGCCGTCGTCCTTCATCTTCATCAGGTCGGTGCGCGAGGCGGAGACCACGAGCCGGGTCTCGTTGTCGGCGATGGGCACACCGCGGGCGTCGAGGATCGAGCCGCGCACGGCGGGCGTGACGACCTGCTGGACGTGGTTGCCGGAGGCCTCCTTGGCGTACTCGTCGCCGTTGCGGATCTGGAGGTACCAGAGGCGGCCGCCGAGCGTCAGCAGGAGGGAGAGGACGAGGATCTGAAGGACGATGAGGCGGATCTGGACCCGTGGGGTCCGGCCCGTCTCGGGGATGTTGGTCACGGTGGCGTGCTCCCCCTCTCAGTACGTGTACGAGTACGTGTACACGCGGAAGCTGTGCATGGCGGGCGTCAGGGGCGTCAGGGGCGTCGACTGCCGGGCGCTCACAGGCGCTTGACCCCCTTGATGCGTCCGGCCCGGGCGGCGCGCGCCTTGACGGACTTCATGCGCAGCCCGCCGCGCTGGTTGCCGATGCGCAGACCGGTGCCGGCGGAGAGCCAGCCGGAGGACACGTCGGCGGCCTTGGCGGAGCCGCCGGAGCTGTCGCTCAGCGGGTCGTTCTCCGCGCGTCTGGCGAGCGCCATCACGCCGGGCACGACGAACGGCGCGAGCAGCAGGTCGTAGAGCGCGGCCGTGAACAGCAGGCTGCCGAGGCCGACATGGCGGGCCGCGGTGTCGCCGACGAGGGCGCCCACGCCCGCGTAGAGCAGGGTCGTGCCGACGGCCGCGCCGACGACCACGAGCATGGGGCCCGCGGCCGAGCGCAGCTGTCCGGTGTCCGGCTTGGCGAGACCGGCGAGGTAGCCGATGACGCAGAGGACGAGGGCGTAGCGGCCGGCGGCGTGGTCGGCGGGCGGGGCGAGGTCGGCGAGCAGACCCGCGCCGAAGCCGACGAGGGCGCCGCCCACGTGCCCGTACACCAGGGCCAGGCCCAGGACGGTCAGGAGCAGCAGGTCGGGTACGGCACCGGGGAGTTGGAGCCTCGCGAGAATGCAGACCTGGACGACCAGGGCGACGACGACGAGGGTGATGGAGAGCAGCATCCGGTTGAAGCGCATGGTTCTTTGCTCCTCCTGACTACTGCTCGTAGCCGTTGTCGGCGCCGCCTGCGGGCGCGGACGGGGTGGCGGTGACGGTCACGGTCGGGGCCGGCTTCGGCTTGGCGGGCTTGGCGGGCAGGACCTCGTCGCGCGGGTCGGTGCGCGGGGGCTGCACGACGATGCCGACGATGTCGAGCTTGGTGAACCCGACGTAGGGCTCGACGTAGACGGTGCGGGTCAGATCGCCGCCGGACGGGTCGACGCGGACGACCTTGCCGACCGGGACGCCGGGCACGAACGGCTTGTCGGCCTGCGAGCCGAAGGTGACGAGGCGGTCGCCCTTCTTGACCTTGGCCTTGCCGTTGAGCAGTTGGACGCGCAGCGGTCGGTCGCCCTGCCCGGAGGCGAAGCCGAGCTCGTCGGTCTTCTCCATGCGGGTGCCGACGGTGAAGTCGGGGTCGTTGGCGAGCAGC
The DNA here is from genome assembly GCF_053891275.1 of Streptomyces sp. YJ-C3. Taxonomy (NCBI): domain Bacteria; kingdom Bacillati; phylum Actinomycetota; class Actinomycetes; order Kitasatosporales; family Streptomycetaceae; genus Streptomyces; species Streptomyces sp. YJ-C3. The sequence goes on from NZ_CM132685.1 coordinate 7,579,665, forward strand.
ACCGTGGCGGTGTTGGGGCCGACGGTGGTGACGCGGCCGACGAGACCGTCCCCGTTCAGGACGGTCATGTCGCGCTTGATGCCGTCGCTGGCGCCCGCGTCGATGGTGACGGTCCAGGAGAAGCCCTGCGCGGACCCTATGGCGATGATCTGGGCGCCCTTGATGCCGTACTGGCCCGCACCCGCGGTCTTCAGCATGGTGTCGAGCTGGTGGATCTTGCTGCGGTTGCGGTCGTCGCTGCCGAGCTCGGCCTTCAACGCGGCGTTCTCGCGCTCCAGCTGACCGATGCGGTCGTGCCGGTTGCCGGAGTCGCGGACCGCGCTTATGGCGTTCCCGATGGGGTCGACCGCGCCGGAGACGCCGTTCTCCACCGGACCGAAGACCTTGGCGGCGGCCTGGCGGGCACCGTCGACCGGCGAGTCCTCACCGCCGCGGATGTCCACCGTGATCAGTGCGAACGCGATGGCGATCAGCAGCACCAGGAGCAGCCGGCTCTCTCGTGTGTCCCTCACGTGCGGCGGCCGTGCCTTCCTCAATTGGAATCTGGGGAATTCTTATGCCTTGCCTCTATATCAACGATCCGCCGCACGAAGTGGCAGGCACTCGTACGGCGGACGTTTTCGCGTCACGTCATCTGCGTGGCGAGGCGTCCAGCACCTGCTGGAGCGCCTCGAACTCCTCGACGCACTTGCCGGACCCGAGGGCCACGCTGTCCAGCGGGTCCTCCGCGATGTGGATCGGCATGCCGGTCTCGCGGCGCAGCCGCTCGTCGAGGCCGCGCAGCAGGGCGCCGCCGCCGGTCAGGACGATACCGCGGTCCATGACGTCGCCCGACAGTTCGGGCGGGCACTTGTCGAGGGTGGTCTTGACCGCGTCGACGATCGCGTTGACCGGCTCCTCGATGGCCTTGCGCACCTCGGCGGCCGAGATGACGACCGTCTTCGGCAGACCGGACACGAGGTCGCGGCCGCGGATCTCGGTGTGCTCGTCGGAGTCGAGGTCGTACGCGGAACCGATGGTGATCTTGATCTGTTCGGCGGTGCGCTCACCGAGGAGGAGCGAGTACTCCTTCTTGATGTGCTGGATGATCGCGTTGTCCAGCTCGTCGCCCGCGACGCGGATCGACTGTGCCGTGACGATTCCGCCGAGCGAGATCACCGCGACCTCGGTGGTGCCGCCGCCGATGTCCACCACCATGTTGCCCGTGGCCTCGTGGACCGGGAGACCGGAGCCGATGGCCGCGGCCATCGGCTCCTCGATGATGTGCACCTGGCGGGCACCGGCCTGCGAGGAGGCCTCGATGACGGCGCGACGCTCCACGCCGGTGATGCCGGAGGGCACGCACACGACCACGCGGGGCCGCGCCAGGTAGCGACGCTTGTGGATCTTCAGGATGAAGTAGCGGAGCATCCGCTCCGTGATCTCGAAGTCGGCGATCACGCCGTCCTTCAGTGGACGCACCGCGACGATGTTGCCAGGGGTGCGACCGATCATTTTCTTGGCTTCGGCGCCGACCGCGAGGATGCCACCGGTGTTCGTGTTGATCGCGACCACGGAGGGTTCGTTGAGCACGATCCCGCGACCCCTGACGTACACCAGCGTGTTGGCGGTCCCGAGGTCGACAGCCATGTCACGGCCGATGAACGACATTGAGTTCCCCATCAGGATTCGTCTGGCCTTCCCAAGTGGAGCGTCTGATTGCTTGTCAGGTAGGCGAGAGGTTAACGCGTGTGGCGTGGAGGCTTCCATCGTAGTCTTGCCTGCACGACCACGGCGCGAGGGTCTTCGCCATTGTCAGCAGATGAATCGCCGCCCCGCTAATGGGGACGTGCCGACGGAGGGTTGCGTTCCCCCAATCGGGGCGCATATGCCAAAGAGCGGCCCATTTTATCGGGCCGCTCCAGGTCAGTCGCGCTGCGTGACTGATGCGGCGTCAGAAAAGAAATTCCGGAGATCTCAGCAGCCGAGACCGGAAAACCTCAGACCAGGTTCGGGAAGAAGATCTTCAGCTCACGCTCGGCCGACTCCTCGGAGTCCGAGGCGTGGATCAGGTTCTCCCGGACGATGACGCCGAAGTCGCCGCGGATCGAACCGGGGGCGGCGGCGATCGGGTCGGTCGGACCGGCCAGCTGGCGTACGCCCTCGATGACGCGCTCGCCCTCGACGACCAGCGCGACGACCGGGCCGGACGACATGAAGGCGACCAGCGGCTCGTAGAACGGCTTGCCCTTGTGCTCGCCGTAGTGCTGCTCCAGCGTCTCCTGGCTCAGGCTGCGCAGCTCCAGGGCGCTGATCGTCCAGCCGGCCTTGCGCTCGATACGGCCGATGACCTCGCCGATCAGGCCGCGGCGGACGGCGTCGGGCTTGAGCAGGACGAGCGTGCGCTGGGTCATTGTGGCTGGACTCCTTGTGCGGCCTGGATGTGCGGTGGGCCTGAGATTACAGGGGGTCACCGGGGCCGGGCGCCGTGGGTCCTGCCGCTGGTGGGCTGGTCCCGGTTCGTCGTGGTTGCGCGACCGGCCCCCACCGGCCCGCAGACGAGGCCCCCGCCCCGAGAACACGCTCAGGCCGCGCTCGACTCCTGCTGCGCCCAGCGGGCCTTCGCCTCGTCGACCTTCCGGCCGAAGTGGACCGATGCCCACCACAGGGCCGCGAAGCACGCCCCCATGAAGAACATCAGCGGCACGAAGACGCCGCTGACGATCAGGGCGATCTGCAGGGCCCAGCCGAGCTGGACACCGCCCGGCCGGGTCACCATGCCGCACAGCAGCACGCTGAGCACCATGGCGATGCCGCACACCGTCCACACCAGACCGCTCGACAGATCGGGGTCCTTCATCGCCACCAGACCGGCGAAGCCGATGACGAAGAACTCACCGATCAGGGTCGAGGAACACAACGTACGCACAGCGGATCAGCCCTTCCCCAGCAACAGCCTGGCCTCGCCGACCGTGATCACGGATCCGGTGACGAGCACTCCCCCGCCCGCGTACTCGCCCTCTTCCTCGGCGAGCGTGATCGCGGCCTCCAACGCGTCGTCGAGCCGCGGCTCGACCTGCACCCGGTCGTCGCCGAAGACCTCCACCGCGACGGCCGCCAGTTCGTCGGCGTCCATGGCCCGGTGGCTGGAGTTCTGCGTGACGACGATCTCCGCGAAGATCGGCTCGAAGGCCTCGAGCAGTCCTCGCACGTTCTTGTCGGCGCTGGCGCCGACGACGCCGATCAGCCGGCTGAAGTCGAAGACCTCGCTGATCGCCTCGGCGGTGACCCGGGCGCCCGCCGGGTTGTGCGCGGCGTCGAGCACGACGGTCGGCGAGCGGCGCACGACCTCCAGGCGGCCCGGCGAGGTGACGCTCGCGAACGCCTTGCGGATGGTGTCGATGTCGAGCGGGCGCGCGTGCTGCGAGCCGATGCCGAAGAACGCCTCGACGGCGGCGAGCGCGACCGCCGCGTTGTGCGCCTGGTGCGCGCCGTGCAGCGGGAGGAAGATCTCCTCGTACTCGCCGCCCAGGCCGCGCAGCGTCACGAGCTGGCCGCCGACGGCGACCTGGCGCGCGACGACGCCGAACTCCAGGCCCTCGCGCGCGACGGTCGCGTCGGTCTCGACGGCCTTCTTGAGGATCACCTGCGCCGCGTCCACCGGCTGCTGCGCCATGATCACGGTCGCGTCCTGCTTGATGATCCCGGACTTCTCGCCCGCGATCTCGCCGGGTGTGGAGCCGAGCCGGTCGGTGTGGTCGAGGTCGATGGGGGTGATGACGGCGACCGACGCGTCGATCACGTTGGTCGCGTCCCAGCGGCCGCCCATGCCGACCTCGACGACCGCGACGTCGACGGGGGCGTCGGCGAAGGCCGCGTAGGCCATACCGGTCAGCACCTCGAAGAAGGAGAGCCGGAACTCCTGCTGGGAGTCGACCATCTCCACGTACGGCTTGATGTCCTCGAACGTCTCGATGAAGCGCTCGTACGCGATGGGGGCGCCGTCGAGGCTGATGCGCTCGGTGACCGACTGGACGTGCGGCGACGTGTACCGGCCGGTGCGCAGCTCGAAGGCGCCGAGGAGCGCCTCGATCATGCGGGCCGTGGACGTCTTGCCGTTCGTCCCCGTGATGTGGATCGAGGGGTACGCGCGCTGCGGCTCGCCCAGCACGTCCATGAGCGCGGCGATGCGGCTGACGGACGGCTCCAGCTTCGTCTCGCCCCAGCGCCCGGCGAGGTCGGCCTCCACCGCGCGCAGCGCCCGCTCCACCTCGGGGTCCTGCGGGCGCGCGGGGACACCGTCGCCCTGCGGCGGGCCGCCCTGGGTGCGCAGGGTGCGGCTGCCCGCCTCGATCACCGCGAGGTCGGGGTCGCGGTCGGTCTCGGCGCCCACGATCTCCTCGAAGGCGTCGGAGTCGGGGTGGCCGGCGGGCTCGTCGTCGCTGCTGTCGCGCGGAGGGAGGTCACTCACGTACGCCAGTCTACGGAGGCGCGCCGACAGTGCCGCAGACGCCACCCGCGGTCCCGAATCAGGACTTTGTGCCTGTCCGTTTCGGGACCTTGGTCCCGCCGGATCACAGCATCGACCTGCAAACTTGGCGATCATGGACATAGGCATCGATCTCGGCACCGCCAACACCCTTCTCTACGTGCGCGGTCAGGGCATCGTGCTGAACGAACCGTCGGTCGTCGCCGTCAAGGAAGGCGGCCGCGGCGCGCTCGCCGTCGGTGCCGAGGCGAAGGAGACCATCGGCCGGACCCCCGGCTCGATCACCGCGATCCGGCCGCTGCGCGGCGGCGTGATCAGCGACTACGAAGCGGCCGAGGAGATGATCCGGCACTTCGTGCGCAAGGCGGTGCCCGGGCGGCGGCCCCGTACGCGGATGGTGGTGTGCGTGCCGAGCGGGGTGACGCCCGTGGAGCGGCGGGCCATCGTGCACGCGGCCCAGCGGTCGGGCGCGCGGGCCGTCCACCTGATCGAGGAGCCGATGGCGGCGGCGATCGGGGCGGGCCTGCCGGTGGCCGATCCGCGCGGGTCGATGGTCGTGGACATCGGGGGCGGCACGACCGAGGTGGCCGTCATCTCCCTTGGCGGCGTGGTCACTTCGCAGTCGCTGCGGGTGGGCGGTGACCGGCTCGACGAGGCGATCACGGACCATGTGCGCAAGGAGCACGGGCTCCTCATCGGGGAGCGGACGGCCGAGGACATCAAGGTCGCGATCGGTTCGGCGTGGCCGGTGCCCGGGCAGGACGCCTTCGAGATGCGGGCGTTCACCGTACGGGGGCGCGAGAAGGTCGCGGGGCTGCCCAAGACGGTCGAGCTGACCGTGCGCGAGGTGCGGGCCGCGCTGGACGAACCGGTGGAGGCGATCATCACGGCGGTGAAGGCGACGCTGGAGGAGTGTCCGCCGGAGCTGTCCGGCGACGTCATGGAGCACGGGATCGTGCTGACGGGCGGCGGCGCGCTGCTGCCCGGCCTCGATCTGCGCCTGGCGTCCGGGACGGGCATCCCGGTGTTCGTGGCGGAGGACCCGCTGGACAGCGTCGCGTTGGGCTGCGGCAAGTGCGTGGACGACTTCGACGAGCTCCAGCGGGTGATGACAGCGGCGTAGGCCGTCCCGGCGGGGCCGGGCATCGGCGCGGGCCGCGGCCCCGTCGGTCCGGGGCCGCACACGGTCCGGCTGCCGGCGGGCGCGGACGCCGCGTCCATCTGCCGTAAACCGTGAGGCCGTTCGGCGCGGTGACCCCCCGTCCGGCGCAGCCAGGGTTCCAATCGGACCATGTGGTACGCACATCAACCCGGCCGCCGCGCCCGGCAGGTCCTCGGCGACGGCGCCGCTCTGCTCTGGGTCGGGGGCTGGGCGGCGACCGCGGTCGTCGCGCACCGGCTCATCACGGTCGCCGCCCGCCCCGCCCCGCACACCCGGCCCCGCATCCCGCTGCTCGGCCCCCGGATGACCGGCGCCCTGCACGACGTCGCCCGGGCCGGCGACCGGCTGTCCGACGCCGCGCCCAGCGGATCGGCGCCCGTGCAGGCGCTCGCCGTGCTCGCGGCCGTCGCCCTGTTCGTCGTCCCGGTCGGCCTGTTGCTCGCCCTGTGGCTGCCGCGCCGGATCCGCTGGACCCGGCAGGCCGCCGCGGCACGTGAACTGGCCGCCACCGAGGACGGCCGTGAGCTGCTCGCGCTGCGCGCCCTCGTCCGCCCCCTCGACGAGCTCGCCCGGTTCAGCGACGCGGGCCCGGGCCGGCTCGCCGAGGGCTGGCGGGAGGCGGACCCGGCCGTCCTGGACGCCCTGGCCGACGTCGAGTTGCGGCGCCTCGGCCTGAGCACCGCCTCCTGAGGCCAGGGCCCGGCCCGGACACGGGGAAGGCCCCGGAACCCATGGGTTCCGGGGCCTTCCGCTGCCGATGACTCACGCCTGCGGCAGTCGCTCCAACTGCGCCTGGATACGGGCGATGTCCTCGTCCGCCTTGGCCAGCCGCGCACGGATGCCCTCGACGACCTTCTCCGGTGCCTTGCCGAGGAATTTCTCGTTGCCCAGCTTGCCCTCGGCCTGCGCCTTGTCCTTCTCGGCGGCGGCGAGGTCCTTGGCGAGACGCTTGCGCTCGGCGGCCACGTCGATGGCGCCGGACAGGTCGAGCGCCACCTCGGCACCGGCGACCGGCAGCGTCGCCGTCGCCTGGAAGGCGTCGCCCTCCGGCTGCAGCTTCAGCAGCTGCCGGATGGCCGCCTCGTGCGGGGCGAGCGCCGTGCCGTCCAGGGTGAGCCGGGCCGGGACGCGCTGGCCCGCCTTCAGGCCCTGCTCGCCCTTGAACCGGCGGACCTCGGTGACGACCTGCTGGACCGTCTCGATCTCGCGCTCGGCGGCGTCGTCCCGGAAGCCACTGTCCTTGGGCCACTCGGCGACGACGACCGAGTCACCGCCGGTCAGCGTGGTCCACAGCGCCTCCGTCACGAACGGCACGATCGGGTGCAGCAGCCGCAGCGTCACGTCCAGGACCTCGCCGAGGACCCGGCCCGACACCTCGGCCGGCTCGCCGCCCGCCATGAACGTCGTCTTCGACAGCTCGACGTACCAGTCGAAGACCTCGTCCCACGCGTAGTGGAACAGCGAGTCGGAGACCTTGGCGAACTGGAAGTCGTCGTAGAACGCGTCGACCTCGGCCACCGTCTTGTTCAGCCGCGACAGGATCCAGCGGTCCGTCGCCGTCATCTGCTCCGGCGCGGGCAGCGGGCCCTCGATCGTCGCGCCGTTCATCAGCGCGAAGCGCGTGGCGTTCCAGATCTTGTTGGCGAAGTTCCGGGAGGCCTGGACCCAGTCCTCGCCGATCGGCACGTCGGCACCGGGGTTGGCGCCGCGGGCCAGGGTGAAGCGGACCGCGTCCGACCCGTACGCGTTCATCCAGTCGATGGGGTCGACCGCGTTCGGGTTCGACTTCGACATCTTCTTGCCGAACTCGTCGCGCACCAGGCCGGTCAGGGCGACCGTCTTGAACGGGACCTGGTCCTCCATCGCGTACAGGCCGAACATCATCATCCGGACGACCCAGAAGAAGATGATGTCGTGGCCGGTCAGCAGGACGTCGGTCGGATAGAACTTCGCGAGGTCCTCGGTCTCCTCCGGCCAGCCCAGCGTGGAGAACGGCCACAGACCGGACGAGAACCAGGTGTCGAGGACGTCCTCGTCCTGCGTCCAGCCCTCGGCCTCGGTGCCCGGCGGCTGCTCGTCGGGGCCGACACAGACGACCTCGCCGTCGGGCCCGTACCAGACGGGGATGCGGTGGCCCCACCACAACTGCCGCGAGATGCACCAGTCGTTGAGGTTGTCGACCCAGTCGAAGTACCGCTTCTCCATGTCCTTCGGGTGGAGGGCGACGCGCCCGTCACGGACCGCGTCACCGGCGGCCTTGGCCAGCGTCTCGACCTTGACCCACCACTGCAGCGACAGGCGCGGCTCGATGGTGGTCTTGCAGCGCGAGCAGTGCCCGACGGAGTGGACGTACGGGCGCTTCTCGGCGACGATCCGGCCCTGCTCGCGCAGCGCGGCGACGATCGCCGCGCGCGCCTCGAACCGGTCGAGGCCCTGGAACGGACCGGGCACCGTGATGACCGCCCGCTCGTCCATGACGGTCAGCGTCTCAAGGTCGTGCCGCTGCCCGATCGCGAAGTCGTTCGGGTCGTGGGCCGGGGTCACCTTGACGGCGCCGGTCCCGAACTCCGGGTCGACGTGCGTGTCGGCGACGACCGGGATCGTCCGGTCGGTCAGCGGCAGCTTGATCCGCTTGCCGATCAGATGCGCGTACCGCTCGTCGTCCGGGTGGACGGCCACGGCGGTGTCACCGAGCATCGTCTCGACACGGGTGGTCGCGACGACCACGGTCTCGTCGCCCTCGCCGTACTTCAGCGAGACGAGCTCACCGTCGTCGTCCTGGTAGTCCACCTCGATGTCCGAGATGGCGGTGAGGCAGCGCGGGCACCAGTTGATGATGCGCTCGGCGCGGTAGATCAGCCCGTCGTCGTACAGGTCCTTGAAGATCTTCTGGACGGCGCGGGACAGCCCCTCGTCCATCGTGAACCGCTCGCGCGACCAGTCGAGGCCGGCGCCGAGGCGCTTGAGCTGGCCGAGGATCCGGCCGCCGTACTCGCTCTTCCACTGCCACGTCTTCTCGACGAAGGCGTCACGGCCGATGTCGTGCCGGGACTTGCCCTCCTCGGCGAGCTGCTGCTCGACCTTGTTCTGCGTCGCGATGCCGGCGTGGTCCATGCCGGGCAGCCACAGGGTCTCGAAGCCCTGCATGCGCTTGCGGCGCGTGAGGGCGTCCATGAGCGTCACCTGGAACGCGTGGCCCAGGTGCAGCGCGCCGGTCACGTTCGGCGGCGGGATGACGATCGTGTACGGCTCCTTCTCGCTCTTCGCGTCAGCGGTGAAGTAGCCCCGTTCTACCCAGCGCTCGTACAGCGCCCCCTCTACCTCGGCCGGCGCGTACTGGGTCGGCAGTTCGGAGGTGGGCGCTGGGTTCTGCTGCTGAGAGTTCTCGGTCACGGGGCCAGTTTAGAGGGGTCACAGTCCCGTACTGAAACCGAATCCGGGGGACCGAACCGCACGCACGTACGTCAGGATGTCGGAAGCACATAAACCTCGGGAGGGAACCCCAGTAATGAGCCACAACCAGCCGGGCCCGTACGGAGGCCAGCAGCCCCAGCAGCCCGGACCCTACGGCCAGCAGCCGCAGCAGCCCGGACCGTACGGCCAGCAGCCCCAGGCCCCGCAGCCCGGCTACGGGTACCCACAGCAGGCCCCGCCCGGTGTCCCGCCTCAGCAGCCCGGACCGTACGGCCAGCAGCCCGGCGGCTACGGCCACCCGCAGCCGCAGCAGCCCTACAGCCAGCCCCAGGCCCCCGGCCCCTACGGGCAGCAGCCGCAGGCCCCGTACGGCCAGTACCCGCCGGCTCCGCCGCAGGGCGGCGGCAAGAAGAAGACGGGCCTCATCATCGCGGCGGTGGCCGTGGTCGCCGCCATCGGTGTGGGCGCCTACTTCGTGTTCGGCGGGGGCGGCGCCTCGGTCGCCGACGACGGCGCGCACAAGCTGACGACGCCGGCGACGGTGCTGACCGAGTACAAGAAGGACGCCAGTTCCTCGTCCGGCGGCTTCGACGAGCAGGACATGAAGGACGCCGAGAAGAACGGCCTGAAGAACGGAAAGTCCGTCAACGCCTCCTACGAGGTCAAGGACACCTCCAACCCGTTGGCCGGCAAGGTGATGCAGTTCACCGGCGCCTACGGGGAGATCGACGATCCCGAGAAGGTCGTCGACGGCATGTTCGCCAAGGCGACCCTCCAGGCGGCGAAGGACGAGGGCGACAGCGAGGGCAAAGCCAAGCTCGTCGGCAGCCCCACGAACTACAGCACGGACGACTACATCCTGAAGTGCCAGGAGATGCAGTACGAGAACACGGACACCTCGTCCAGCAGTGCCGGAACTCCCAAGTCGATCCACATGCCCGTCTGCATCTGGGGCGACCACAGCACCGCCGCCGTGGTCATTCCTCTTGAGATCGCGGACATGATGTCCGGCAAGACGCCCGACCTGAAGGCGTCCTCGGAGATCGCCGTGAAGCTCCGCAAGGAGGTCCGCGTCCCGGCGTGACCCCACCGCCGTGAACGCATGAAGAGGGGCCCTGGCCGGATGTCCGGCCAGGGCCCCTCTCGCGTCTCGTGTCGACCCGCGTACCGCTACGCCGACTTCTGCTCCCCGCTGCCGCTCCCCCGCGCATCCCGCGGAATCAGCGTCGGGTTCACGTTCGAGTGAACGGCGTCGGCGGTGATGACCACGCGTGCGACGTCCTTCCTCGACGGGACCTCGTACATCACCGACTGGAGGACTTCCTCCATGATGGCGCGCAGGCCGCGCGCTCCGGTGCGGCGCAGGATGGCCTGGTCGGCGATGGCCTCCAGGGCCTCGCGCTCGAAGTCCAGCTCCACGCCGTCGAGTTCGAAGAGGCGCTGGTACTGCTTCACCAGCGCGTTGCGCGGCTCGACGAGGATCTGGAGCAGGGCCTCGCGGTCGAGGTTGTGGACCGAGGTGATGACGGGAAGACGGCCGATGAACTCGGGGATCATCCCGAACTTCACCAGGTCCTCCGGCATGACCTCCTGGAACTGGTCCTTCTCCTCCAGCTCGCGCTTGGAGTGGATCGTCGCGCCGAAGCCGATGCCCTTGGCGCCGGCCCGCGACTCGATGATCTTCTCCAGGCCGGCGAAGGCGCCGCCCACGATGAAGAGGACATTCGTGGTGTCGATCTGAATGAACTCTTGGTGCGGGTGCTTGCGGCCGCCCTGCGGCGGGACCGAGGCCGTGGTCCCTTCGAGGATCTTCAGCAGGGCCTGCTGGACGCCCTCGCCCGACACGTCGCGCGTGATCGACGGGTTCTCGGACTTCCGGGCCACCTTGTCGATCTCGTCGATGTAGATGATGCCCGTCTCGGCCTTCTTGACGTCGTAGTCGGCGGCCTGGATGAGCTTCAGCAGGATGTTCTCGACGTCCTCGCCGACGTAGCCCGCCTCCGTGAGCGCCGTCGCGTCGGCGATGGCGAACGGGACGTTGAGCATGCGCGCCAGCGTCTGCGCGAGGAGTGTCTTGCCCGAGCCGGTCGGGCCGAGGAGCAGGATGTTGGACTTCGCGAGTTCGATCGCGTCGTCACGGCCCGCCGCCCCGCCGTTCTCTCCGGCCTGGACGCGCTTGTAGTGGTTGTAGACCGCCACGGAGAGCGCCTTCTTGGCGGCCTCCTGGCCTACGACGTAGCCCTCGAGGAACTCGTAGATCTCGCGCGGCTTGGGCAGTTCCTCCCAGCGCACTTCGCTCGTCTCCGCGAGCTCTTCCTCGATGATCTCGTTGCAGAGGTCGATGCACTCGTCGCAGATGTATACACCGGGGCCTGCGATGAGCTTCTTGACCTGCTTCTGGCTCTTTCCGCAGAACGAGCACTTGAGCAGATCGCCGCCGTCACCGATGCGTGCCACGAGGTGCTTCCCCTTCGCCTGGGAGACGCCACGTTCAGCGGCTCCTGGTGCCTGTATCCGACGGTACCTTGCCGGGCCCCCCGTTCGGGCCCCCCTTGGCACGGTTCACTTTGACGAGGTCCTGTCGAGAACCTCTGAACGCCCGGTGAACCGTGCCGGGGAGTGGCAGACGATACAACGCCTTGTCAGGCGATTGCCTCGTTGTTCATCTTGCGCGTCGAGATGATCTGGTCGACCAGGCCGTACGCGAGCGCGTCCTCGGCCGTCAGGATCTTGTCGCGCTCGATGTCCTCGCTGATCTTCTCCAGCGGGGTCGTCGAGTGCTTGGCCAGCATCTCTTCCAGCTGCGTACGCATCCGGAGGATCTCGTTGGCCGCGATCTCCAGGTCGGAGAGCTGCTCGCGGCCGGTGCCGCCGGAGGGCTGGTGGATCAGCACGCGGGCGTTCGGCAGCGCCATGCGCTTGCCCGGGGTGCCGGCGGCGAGCAGGACCGCGGCGGCCGAGGCGGCCTGGCCCATGCAGACCGTCTGGATGTCCGGCTTCACGAACTGCATCGTGTCGTAGATGGCCGTGAGGGCCGTGAACGAGCCGCCGGGGCTGTTGATGTAGATGGAGATGTCGCGGTCCGGGTCCATCGACTCCAGGCACAGCAGCTGCGCCATGACGTCGTTGGCGGAGGCGTCGTCGATCTGCACGCCGAGGAAGATCACGCGCTCCTCGAACAGCTTCGCGTACGGGTCGTACTCACGCACGCCCTGCGAGGTGCGCTCGACGAAGCGCGGGATCACGTAGCGGTTGTCGACCTGCGGGCCCGTGTAGAGGCCGCTGCCGGGGATGTTGTTCATGGTCGGTGTTCCGTCCTGGTGAGGGAGGCAGTGGGCTTGGGGCCGGTGCTCGATCGGAATCCCGATCAGGCGCCCGTGCCGCCGCCGCCCGGAACACCCGTAGCGGCAGAGATGATCTCGTCGATGAGGCCGTACTCCTTGGCCTCCTCGGTGGTGAACCAGCGGTCGCGGTCACCGTCACGGATGATCGCCTCGACGGTCTGACCGGAGTGCCGGGCGGTGATCTCGGCCATGCGCTGCTTCGTGCGCAGCAGGTACTCGGCCTGGATCTTCACGTCCGAGGCCGTACCGCCGATGCCCGCGGAACCCTGGTGCATCAGGATGTCGGTGTGCGGCAGCGCGAAGCGCTTGCCCGCCGTGCCTCCGGTGAGCAGGAACTGGCCCATCGAGGCCGCCATGCCCATACCGATCGTGATCACGTCGTTCGGGATGTACTGCATGGTGTCGTAGATCGCCATGCCGGCCGTCACCGAGCCGCCGGGGCTGTTGATGTAGAGGTAGATGTCCTTGTCCGGGTCGGCGGCAAGGAGCAGCATCTGCGCGGTGATCTTGTTCGCGATGTCGTCGTCGACCTGCTGGCCGAGGAAGATGATCCGCTCGCCGAGCAGCCGGTTGTAGACATGGTCGCCGAGGCCACCACCGATGGACGGCTCGCCGGCGGCGGAAGGCATCAGATTCGTCACGTATCCACCTGCTCGTCTCTGACGGCCACGTGCCGTCTCGCGTCTCTAACTGAGGCCGGGGGCCCTCGCTCGGAGACTCCCCTGCCCTCGTATTCATGGACCCTAACGCGCAGCTCCCCCCGGGGAATCCCGCAGAAGGAACTGTTCGCTGTGAGCGCATGCCGCCGCTTGCCGGAGGGGCCTGTGCGGCAGGGTGCGACAGACCCCCGGGACTGGATCGTGTCCCGGGGGCCTGTCGTGTGTGACTTAAAGGGAGGCTCAGGCCTCGGCCTTCTCCTCGTCGGCGGAGGTCTCGGCGGCGGCCTCGACGGCCTCCTCCTCGTCGTCCTCCAGGTCGACGACCTCACCGTTGGTGTCCTTGACGGTGGCGGCCTCGACGACCACGGCAAGAGCCTTGCCGCGGGCGACCTCGCCGACCAGCATCGGGACCTGGCCGCCCTCGACGACGGCCTGGGCGAACTGGTCGGGGGACATGCCGGAGGAGGCGGCGCGACGCATGAGGTGCTCGGTGAGCTCCTCCTGGTTCACGTTCAGCTTCTCCTTGTTGACGAGCTCGTCGAGGACGAACTGCGTCTTGATGCCCTTGATGGCCTGCTCGCGGGTCTCGGCGTCGAACTCCTCGACCGTCTTGCCCTGGATCTCGAGGTACTTCTCGATGTCGAGGCCCATCTGGCCGAGCTGGTGGTGCTCGAGGTTGTGCTTGCGGGTCTGGACCTCGTCCTCGAGCAGCTTCTCGGGAACGGGGACCTCGACCAGCTCGAGCAGCTTCTCCAGGACGCGCTCCTGGGCCTGCGTGGCCTGGTCGTACTGCTTCATGTTCTCGAGGCGCTTGCGGCTGTCGGCCTGCAGCTCGTCGAGGGTGTCGAACTCGGAGGCGAGCTGGGCGAACTCGTCGTCCAGGGCCGGGAGTTCACGGGCGGCGACCTGGGTGACCTTGACGGTGACCTCGGCCTCCTTGCCCTCGGCGGAGCCGCCCTTGAGCTCGGAGGTGAAGGTGGCCTCGCCACCGGCCTCCAGGCCCTTCACGGCCTCGTCGATGCCGTCGAGGAGCTCGCCGGAACCGATGGTGTAGGAGACGCCGGAGGCGACGCCGTCCTCGAGGACCTCGCCCTCGACCTTGGCCTCCAGGTCGATCGTCACGACGTCGCCGTCCTCGGCGGCGCGCTCGACCGGGGAGGTCGAGGCGAAGCGCTCACGGAGCTGCTCCACGGACTTCTCGACGTCCTCGTCGGTGACCTCGACGGCGTCGACCTCGACCTCGATGCCGGAGTAGTCCGGGATCTCGATGGCCGGACGGACGTCCACCTCGGCGGTGAAGTTCAGCGTCTCGCCGTCCTTCAGCTCCGTGATGTCGACCTCGGGCTGGCCGAGGACGTTGAGCTCCGCCTCGTTGACAGCCTCGGTGTAGAACTTCGGAAGCGCGTCGTTGACGGCCTCCTCCAGCACCGCACCGCGGCCGAACCGCTGGTCGATGACGCGGGCCGGGATCTTGCCCTTGCGGAAGCCCTTCACCGTGACCTGCTGGTTGATCTTCTTGTACGCCGCGTCGAGGCTGTCCTTGAGCTCCTCGAAGGGCACCTCAATGCTGAGCCGAACCCGGGTCGGGTTCAGGGTCTCGACGGCGCTCTTCACGGTTCGGTCTCCTTGGGGGCTGACTTTAGGGATCGTGCCCGGCTTAGAGACACACGGGCATGCAGCTTGCATAGTAACGGCACGCCGGAGCACACCCACAATGCGATCTTGAAGCCGATACCGGCGGAGAAGCTCGGAGAGGGGCCGCGGGCGTCGTGCCGGCACGGCAACGCTGGTCGGGGTGGCGGGATTTGAACCCACGGCCTTCCGCTCCCAAAGCGGACGCGCTACCAAGCTGCGCCACACCCCGTCGGTGCGACACGTAGGGTACATGCCCGCAGGCAGTGCGGCTCCCGCATTGCCTGCGCGACGCAGAGGGCGGCAATGGGGTGTGCGTCCGGGGCCCCGGACCCGCTACGATGCCTTCCGTGCCGCGATCGGTGATCCGCGGCGCACACCGTGCGGGCGTAGCTCAATGGTAGAGCCCTAGTCTTCCAAACTAGCTACGCGGGTTCGATTCCCGTCGCCCGCTCTTGATCAAGGCCTCCGGCCCGGTTCCGCACAGTGGACCGGGCCGGGGGCTTTTTGCTGCTCCCCGGCCTGTGATCCGCTCATCGGCGCTCAGAAATTGATCGCGCTGATGCTGGACGCGACGGAGTTGAGGAAGTTGTTGATCGCGGGGGCCATTCCGGTCGACGCCAGGAAGAAGCCGAAGAGCACCGCCACTATGGCGGGCCCCGCCTTGATCGAGCCGCCCCGCATCAAGACGACGAGGACGATCGCCAACAACAGCACTACTGACAGCGAAATGGCCACACTGATCACACCCTAGGTCGGTCCGCTCTCCCGGCCCGGGGGGCACAGCCCCACACACCCCCCGCCAGAACCATCGTGCCACCAACGCGGCGTCTGTATGCGGTCGGTGACGCATCGTCGGCCACGCGCGCGTAGGGGCGCGGGGGCCGCGGGCCCTTGGGGCGCACGGACAGCGCATGCCGGCGGCCGGGCCACGGGGCGCCCGGAGGGTCGGAATTCGGCTTGATCGTTTCCATCGGCGCACATGCGGCGCACACATGCCCCTCGCATGCCACACCCGGTTTTCCCGCACTTTCCCCTCGGGGCACCCACAGGAAATCCGCAGGATTCACCGGCCGAATACCGATCCGATATTCGGCCTCGTCGACGGACCTGCGATTACCGGCGAAACGGACAATCGACCGGAGGGTTCGGCGGGCATTATGCGGTATTTAAGAGGGATTAGCTGTGCGATACCGGACAGATCGGCAATGCGTCGGCCATAACCCCGTGTCGTACGACGTCATGACGACTTCTTCGAATCCGGGGTAGCCGGAGGCGATAAGGAGGATTCGAGTTGAGAGTTTTACGAAATCGCACAGGCGCCGCTAGGGTGCCTCAGATGTTCCACACTGCCATGACCCCCGCCGGCGCAGTGCGGCCCCGGATCTTCTCCCCGAGTTCCTGGTGGGAGGGCCTGTGACCAACTCGCTGTACCCGCACGGCTCGCACCGCAGCCCGCTGCCCGCGGCCTCGGTGACGTCCCCCCGCGACACCACTGCCCCGTCCCCCGCCGCCGCGCCGCCCCCCACCTCGGCGCCGGCCCCCGCTCCGCCCGCCGGCGCCAAGCCGAAGCAGCGGGACGCGTTCTTCGACAACGCCAAGTACCTGGCCATCGTGTTCGTCGCGATGGGCCACTGCTGGGAACCCCTGACGGACGGCAGCCGCACCGCCGAAGCGCTGTACATGATCGTGTACACGTTCCACATGCCGGCGTTCATCATCATCTCCGGCTACTTCTCGCGCAGCTTCGACATGCGGCCGGACCGGCTCAGGCGGCTGATCACGGGCGTCGCCGTGCCCTACGTCCTCTTCGAGGTCGCGTACACGATCTTCAAGCGGACCGCCGGGGACGACCCCGACTACCCGTTCAGCCTGCTCGACCCCTGGTTCCTGACGTGGTTCCTGGTCGCGCTGTTCATCTGGCGGCTCACCACGCCGCTGTGGAAGGTCATCCGCTGGCCGGTCCCGGTCGCCCTCGGGATCGCCGTGCTCGCGTCCGTCTCGCCCGACATCGGCGACGACCTGGACCTGCAGCGCGTCCTGCAGTTCCTCCCCTTCTTCGTGCTCGGGCTGTTCATGAAGCCGGAGCACTTCCAGCTGGTGCGGCGGCGCGAGGTGCGGATCCTGTCCGTGCCGATCGCGGCCTGCGCCCTCGTGCTGGCGTACTGGGCCGCTCCGCGGATGACGTCCGCGTGGTTCTACCACCGCGACAGCGCCCAGGAGCTGGGCGCCCCGTGGTGGGCCGGTGTCGTCATGACGCTCGCCCTGCTCGGCTGCTCGCTGGTGCTCACCGCGTGCTTCTTCGCCTGGGTGCCGGGGCGGAAGATGTGGTTCACGGTGCTCGGCGCCGGAACGCTGTACGGGTACCTCCTGCACGGGTTCCTGGCGAAGGGGTCCCGGTTCTGGGGCTGGTTCGACGCGGACTGGGTGCACAAGCCGTACGGGGAGATCGCCGTCACGCTCGCCGCCGCGGTCATCGTGACCGTGCTGTGCACGCCGCCCGTGCAGCGGATCTTCCGGTTCGCCATGGAGCCGAAGATGGAGTGGGCCTTCAAGAAGGACGCCGCGGACCTGGCCCGGCAGCGCCAGAAGGCCTAGCGCCTGTCCGCTACGCCTCCAGGCCCAGCAGCGCGCGCATCGTCGCGTACTTCCGGGTCAGGCGGTCCCGCGTCGGTGCGTCCAGGACGGCGAGGCGGGCCGGGTCCGCGTTGTGGGCCAGGTCCGCCTCCTTGACCAGCCGGGCGCCGGGCGTCGCCAGGATGCGCCGCGCGTACGCCTCCGGGGGCTCGCCCGCGCGCTTCGTCAGGGCCAGGACCATCGCCTTGGTCTCCTCCGGGAGCGCCGCGGCTGCCAGCCAGCCGGCCGTGAGGGCGTCGTCCTCGACCGCGTCGTGCAGCCAGGCCGCCGCGATCTGGGCCTCGGTGCCGCCGCGCCGGCGCACCCCGTCGGCCACGGCGTGCAGGTGCTCGGCGTAGGGCCGCCCGGCCTTGTCCGTCTGTCCCTCGTGGGCCCGCCTGACCAGTGCCTCTACTTCCGTCAACGTGAGCATGCGGCGAGCGTAGGGGGAACCGCGTCCCTCAGGCAGTGCCCCGCAGCGCCCACCGGGCCGGGAAGGCCGTCGCCGCCAGGCCCAGCACCAGCGCCGCTCCCGCGAAGGACCCGTACAGCAGCGGTGGGACGTACGGGTTCTGGCCGGTCAGGCCGTTCATCATCGGGATCAGCGTGGCGAGCGCGATCCCCGTGCCCAGCGCGATGCCGGCGCAGGCCACCAGCAGCGCCTCCCAGCGGATCATGCGGAGCACCTGGCGGCGGGTGGAGCCGATCAGGCGGAGCGTGCCGAGTTCGCGGCGGCGGTCGAGGACCGTCATGACCAGGGTGTTGACGGCGGCGATCGCGGCGAAGCCGCCGAGCACCGCGGCCATGGTGGTGTTGGCCCAGGCGTTGAGCTCGCGGTCCAGGGACCGGGCCGTGGTGTAGTCGGCGCGGGCGAGCGGGGTGCCGAGGGCCGACAGCGACGCGGCCGTGCCGCCCTTCGCCCACAGCTCGGTGTCGTACGGGTCGGTGACGTGGCCGGTCAGGGCCGCGCGGGACAGGGTGACCTGGGAGAGGCCGAGGCCGCGTGCGTACGTCGCCGAGACCGTCAAGGACGCTTTCGTGCCGTCGGGGAGCCGGAGGTGGAGGCGGTCGCCGACCCGGACGTGCGCGCTGCGGGCGAGGGACGCGTCCAGAGCGATCTTGCCGGGATCCGCGAGGTCGATGGCGCCCCGGGTCACCTTCAGGTCCTGGACCCGGGACAGGTCCTTCGCCGTGCCGCTGACCGCCTGGGCGGACGCCGGCTCCAGCCAGCGGTCGCCGCCGGAGCCCGCCGGGACCAGGACCGCGGTCCTGAGCAGGCCGACGGCGGAGGTGACGCCGGAGGTGCCCGCCGCCCGGTCGACGGCGTCCGGCGCCAGGCCCGCGTCCGCCGTGACGATGTGGTCGGCCGTGATGCCCGCCTTCTGCTGGCCCGCGGCGGCGTGGTCCTCGCTCGTGTGCATGAAGACCAGCACCGAGGAGAAGGCCATCGCGAGGACGAGGGGGGTGATCGCGGAGGCCAGCCGGCGGGCGTTCGTGCGGGAGTTGGCGGCCGCGAGTGAGGCGGACGCGCCCGCGCCGCGCAGCGGGAGGCCGAACAGCGCGGCGCACAGCCGGGCCACGAGCGGGCCGAGCAGTGCCACCGCGAGCATGAAGAGCATGACGATGCCGAGCGCCGCGTTGGCCGCGTCCTCGCCGCTGAGGGTGGCGGCGAGGGCCGCGAGGACGACGCCGCCCACCGCGGCGGCGATGCCCAGCGGCGTCCGGATCCAGCCGGGTCGCAGCCGCTCGGTGGACGCCTCGGCCAGGGCCTGGCCCGGCTTGATGCGGGAGGGGCGGCGGGCCGCCAGGTACCCGGCGAACAGGCCGGTGAGCAGGGCCGTGCCGACGGCGGTGAGCAGCGGCACGTAGGAGACCGAGAGGTGTACGGCCTCGGGGACCGCGCCCTTGGCCCGGAGCCGGCCGAACCACCAGCGGGCCAGGGCGATGCCGGGCAGGCAGCCGAGGGCGCCGGCGAGCGGGGCGACCAGGAGGGTCTCGGTGGCGATGCTGCGGCGGATCTGGCGCGGGGTGGTGCCGATGGCGCGCAACAGGGCGTATTCGCGGGCGCGTTGGCCGACGGAGAGGGCGACCGTGCCGGCCGCGGTGAACACGGCGACGACCGTGGCGATGCCGCCGAAGGAGCCGCCGATCCCGGTGAGGTTCTCCTTGGCGTAGGCGAGCGCGCCGCTCTCGGCGGCGCCGCGGTCGTCCCCGGTGTGCACCTGGACGCCGGACGTACCCGAAAGGGCGTGTGCCACCTGGGACTTGAGGGTGTCCGCGGCGACGCCGTCCTTCGGGAGCACGGCGATCGCGTCGATACGGCCCGGGTGTCCCGACGCACCGAGGGCTTCGGAGTCCGTGAACCAGGCGGAGGCGGGTGTCTGTGCGGTGCCCGAGACGCGGTACGTGCGCTCGCCCTCGGGTGTGGTCAGCGTGACGCGGTCGCCGACCCGGGCGCCGGACAGGACGACCTCGCCGGTGCCCGGGGCGCGGCCCGCCGTCAGCCGGTCGCCGGTGAAGGCGGTGGAGCCCCAGTTGTGCGCGGTGACGGACGCGCCGTCGCGCTGGACGGGGAAGGTGATGTCGGCGACCGCTCTGCGTGCCCCGGGGGCCGATGCCGCCTTCGCGACCAGCGCGTCGTCGAGGCGGGCGCGGTCCGGGAGCGGGACCGCCTCGTCCTCGCGGTCCTCGCCGGAGCCGGTCACGTAGTGGGCGCGCTGGTCGGCGGCGGCCACGACGGGGGCGCCCGCGTAGCGCCCGGCCGGGACCGAGGCGCGCAGGCCCGTCTCCAGGAGGATGCCGCAGGCCGAGACGATCAGGGCGGACATCATCAGGGCGACGAACGTGCCGGCGAAGGCGGCCGGCTTGAAGCGGACGGCGGCGCGGGCCAGCCCGTTGGGGCGGAACATCACGCGGCCGCCCCCGCCGGCGTACGGGCGGTCAGG
Source organism: Streptomyces sp. YJ-C3 (assembly GCF_053891275.1). Taxonomy (NCBI): domain Bacteria; kingdom Bacillati; phylum Actinomycetota; class Actinomycetes; order Kitasatosporales; family Streptomycetaceae; genus Streptomyces; species Streptomyces sp. YJ-C3. The sequence continues at coordinate 7,599,905 of NZ_CM132685.1, forward strand.
GTGCTCATGCGGGCGGCGATGCGGTCCGCTCCGGCGCCCTCCAGGTGGTCGACGATCGCGCCGTCGGCGAGGAACAGGACGCGGTCCGCGTGGGTGGCGGCCGCCGGGTCGTGCGTGACCATGACGACGGTGGCGCCCATGCGGTCGACGGCGGAGCGCAGGAGTCCCAGGATCTCCGCGGCGGTCGTGGTGTCCAGGGCTCCGGTCGGCTCGTCGGCGAAGATCACGTCGGGGCTCGTGACGAGGGCGCGGGCGATGGCGACGCGCTGCTGCTGGCCGCCGGAGAGCTGGCCGGGGCGGCGCCGGCCCTTGTCGGCGAGGCCGACCTGCGCGAGGACCTCCGCCGCGCGGCGCTTGTCGGGTCGGCGTCCGGCCAGGCGCATCGGGAGCAGCACGTTCTGCTCGACGGTGAGCGAGGGCAGCAGGTTGAAGGCCTGGAAGACGAAGCCGAGGCGGGTGCGGCGCAGGGCGGTGAGCTTGTTCTCGCTCATGCCGGTGATGGTGGTGCCGCCGAGGGCGACGGTGCCTTCGGTGGGCCGGTCGAGTCCGGCGGCGCACTGCAGGAACGTGGACTTGCCGGAGCCGGAGGGGCCCATCACGGCGGTGAACGTGCCGCTGGGCAGGGCGAGTTCGATGCCCCGCAGGGCGTGCACGGCTCCGCTGCCGCGGCCGTACCGGCGGCGCACACCGCGCAGTTCCACGGCCCAGCCGTCGCCGCGGGGTGTCTCCGGCTCGTCGTGCCGCTTCTTCCGCAGGCCCATGGTCGCCCTCTCGTACGTGCCGGATCCGGTGTCTCGAACGTACGGATCCGGGGGCGCCGCCGACCATGAGGCCGGCTGGCGAAACCGGGGTGGGGAGAACCCCACCCCGGGACTTCCGGCCCTGCTCCCACAGTCCTTTGGTAAGCTAACTATTGACGCTTTCTTGACGCTCCCTTTACCAAGGGTGCTTCCCCTACCAGGGAGGAACGGGCCCATCGGACACGCAGACACCTTGATAGCCATGGGCGGCGCCTTCCTCGCCGCCGCCGTCCTCGCCCGCCTCGGCGGACGCATCGGACTCCCCACCATTCCCCTGTTCATCCTGGCCGGGATCCTCCTCGGCCCGCACACACCGGGCATCGTGCTCGTCGCCGACCCGCACGACCTGGAGATGCTCTCCGCGCTCGGCCTGGTGCTGCTGCTCTTCTACCTCGGCCTCGAGTTCCACCTGGACGACCTCAAGGAGGGCGGCCGCAAGATGGCCGTCGCCGGCGGGACGTACCTCGCGCTGAACGTCGGCGCCGGCCTCGGTTTCGGATTCGCCCTCGGCTGGGGCACCTCCGAAGCTCTGGTCCTCGCCGGGGTGCTCGGCATCTCCTCGTCCGCCATCGTCACCAAGGTGCTCGTGGACACCGGGCGGCTCGGCAACCCCGAGACCAAGCCGATCCTCGGCATCATCGTGGTCGAGGACATCTTCCTCGCGCTGTACCTGGCCGCGCTGCAGCCGATCCTGTCCGGCGCGGACTCGCTGGCGGCCGCGGTCATGGACGGCGGCAAGGCCTTCGGGTTCCTGCTACTGCTCGCGCTCGCGGCGCGTTTCGGCACACGGGTCGTCGGGCGCCTGTTCAACATCAAGGACGACGAGCTCCTCGTCATCTCCTTCCTCGGCGCGGCCGTGTTCGTGGCCGGGGTCTCGGAGTGGTTCGGGGTCGCGGACGCCATCGGTGCGTTCATGGTCGGTCTGATGCTGGGCTCGACCACGTCCGGCGAGCGGATCCGCAAGCTCGTGCACCCGCTGCGGGACGCCTTCGGCGCGATCTTCTTCTTCGCGTTCGGGCTGTCCATCGATCCCGGGGATCTGCCCACCGTGCTGTGGCCGGTGCTCGCGGCTGTCGCCGTGACGCTGGTGATGAACGTGCTGGCGGGGCTCGGCGCCGCCAGGGTCTACGGGTTCGGGCCCGGGCCCGCGGCCAACATCTCCACGACGCTGCTGGCCCGGGGTGAGTTCGCGCTGATCCTGGCCACGATGGCCGCCGGCGCGGGGCTCGACCATCGGCTCTCGCCGTTCATCGCGGGGTATGTGCTGCTGCTCGCCGTGCTGGGGCCGCTGGCCGCGGGGCAGTCTCATCGGCTGGCCCGGATTCTTCCAGGTGGGCGGCGGGATTCGGCGCCCGTCGAGGAGCGGATCGGGGCGGGGGTGTGACAGGTTCCCGCCGTGGGCGGTGACCTGCCGTTGCCGGGTGCGGCTTTCGTCGTGGCTGGTCGCGCGGGGAACTGCGCGAGAAGCCCCACCGGGCCGCACCCGGCACCGAGACAGCAACGGGGCAGGCGAGAAGCCGGGTCACGCGTCCCGGCAGATGAGGAGGAGCGCCCGGTCGTCGTTGACGTCCTTGGCCACCGCCTCGATCAGATGCCAGGCCGCCCCGTGGAAACCGCCCTGCACATAGCGGTCGGCCTCCCCGGTGAGCCGGTCGATCCCCTCCGCGATGTCCCGGTCGGAGGTCTCCACCAGGCCGTCGGTGAAGAGCATCAGCACGTCGCCGGGGCGCAGCGTGCCCTTCGTCGCGTCGAAGTCGGCGCCGTCGTAGACCCCGAGGAGCGGCCCCTCGGCGGCCTTCTCCTCCCAGCGCCCGGTGCCCGCGCTGAGCTGGAGGCCCGGCGGGTGGCCCGCGGAGTACAGCTCGTAGTCCCCGGACTCCAGGTCGAGGACGAGGTGGATCGAGGTCGCGAAGCCCTCGTCCCAGTCCTGGCGGAGCAGATATCCGTTGGCCGCGGGCAGGAACGCGTGCGGGGGCAGCGAGCCCAGCAGCCCGCTGAAGGCTCCGGCGAGGAGCAGGGCCCGCGAGGCCGCGTCCATGCCCTTGCCCGACACGTCCGTGAGGACGACTTCCAGGGTGCGGCCGTTGTTCGTACGGGCCGCGACCACGAAGTCGCCGGAGAACGACTGGCCGCCGGCCGGGCGCAGCGCCATCTCGCGGTGCCAGCCGGGCGGCAGCTTCGGCAGCCGGGACTGGGTGCGGATCCGCTCGCGCAGGTCGAAGAGCATGGTGCCGCCGCGCCGCCAGGGCACCCCGACGCGGCTGCGGAACTGCGCGATGAGCAGGCCGAAGAAACCGCAGGCGGCGACCGTGAGCACCGTGCCGGGGGTGACCCCGGCCGCGCGCTGCGCGTACGGGCCGAGCTGCACCGACTCCACGATCAGCGCCGCGGCCGCCGCCGCGTACAGACCGAGCAGGCTGGCCGGGCGCAGCAGCAGGCCGCCCGCGACGATCGGCAGGACGAGCACCGAGGGCGAGCACCAGACCGGGTCGAGGATCGTGAAGCAGGCGATCAGCGGGACCGTGATCAGCAGTCCGGCGAGCGCGATCCAGTCCGAGCCGTCGCCGCGGAAGTAGTCGACCCCGGATTTGCGCACGGCGGTGCGGACCCGGTGCATACGCATCCTCATCCGGGCCGGGAACGTCTGGGCTTCCGCACGCTGCTCGCGCGCGCGCCGCTCTCGTCGTACCGCCATTGCTCGTGGACCTTATCCATCGCGCCTGGCCCTGTGCACGGGTGGTCCCGGTTGTCCCCCTTTCCGGGCACACCCCGGGCTGGTCCGGAAGTCGGGAAATTCGCTCGCTCATGTCCCGGTTGCCCTGGTAGGGATGGCCTATGACGACCGACGTACGCGTACTGCGCCAGGACGAGTGGGACCGCTGGTACGCGAAGCTGGAGCTGGCCTTCGGCGGGGTGACGGAGTCGCCGCAGGAGCGGCAGTTGTGGCGGGACCTGACGGACCTCGACCGCTCGATCGGGGTGTGGGACGGCGAGGAGTGCGTGGGCACCGCGGGTGCCTTCCCGTTCCGGGTCTCGGTGCCGGGCGGCGCGTTCGTCGACGCCGCGGGCGTGACGATGGTGAGCGTCGCCGCGACGCATCGGCGGCGCGGCATCCTCACGGCGATGATGCGCCGCCAGCTCGACGACGTGCGGTCCTGGGGCGAGCCGCTCGCGGTACTGACCGCGTCCGAGCCGGCGATCTACGGCCGGTTCGGGTACGGCATCGGCACGCGGCAGGCGTATCTGACCGTCGACTCCTCGCAGGTGCGGATCGACGCCCCGGCCGGGACGGACGACGTGCGGCTGCGGTTCGTGGACCCGGCGTCGGCGGCCGAGCGGTGCGAGGCCGTGTACCGGCGGCTGATCGGCACCCGGCCCGGGATGCTGGACCGCGGCCCCGGCTGGGAGCGGCTGCCGCTGCTCGACCCGCCGGAGGAGCGGGGCGGGGCGTCGCCGCTGCAGTGCGTCGTCGCCGAGCGGGACGGGGAGACGGTCGGCTTCGCCCGGTTCCACAACAAGCCGGAGTCGGAGTGGGCGGTGCCGCACGGCCGGATCCAGGCGCGGGACGTCACCGCGCTCGACCCGGCGGCGTACGCGGCGCTGTGGCGGTTCCTGTGCGACATCGACCTGACGGCGACGGTGGAGGCGCGCAACCGCCCCGTGGACGATCCGGTGCTGTCCCTGGTCTCCGACATCCGACGGTGCGCGGTCCGGGTGCGGGACTCGATGCACGTACGTCTGGTGGAGGTCGGGGCCGCTCTCGAAGCGCGTACGTATCTCACGCCGGTGGACGTCGTGTTCGAGGTCGAGGACGCCTTCTGCCCCTGGAACCATGGGCGTTGGCGGCTCTTCGGCGACGCGAAGGGCGCGTCCTGCCGGCGCACCGAGGACCCGGCCGATCTCGCCCTGTCCGTCAGGGAGTTGGGCGCCGCGTATCTCGGTGACGTGTCACTGGCCGAGCTGGCCGGGGCCGGCCGGGTGCGGGAGCTGCGGCCGGGGGCGCTCGCGGAGGCGGCGGTGGCGTTCGGGTCGCCGGTCGCGCCGTGGCTGCAGCACGGGTTCTAGCGGGTGGACGTACCGCCGGGCTGGCAGGTCGGGCACCAGAAGAGGTTGCGGGCCGCCAGCTCGGCCGTGCGGATCTCGGTGCCGCACAGGTGGCAGGGCTGCGGCGCGCGGCGGTAGACGTAGACCTCGCCGCCGTGGTCGTCGACGCGCGGCGGGCGGTTCATCGCCTCGGGGGTGTGCTCGGGGCGGACCGTGTCGATGCGGTTGGCGCGGACGCCGTCGTGCATCAGCTCCACCAGGTCGTCCCAGACGGCGGCCAGTTGGGCCTGCGTGAGCTCCTTGCCCGGGGTGTACGGGTCGATGCCGTGCCGGAAGAGGACCTCGGCGCGGTAGACGTTGCCGACGCCCGCGATGACCTTCTGGTCCATGAGGAGCGCGGCGATCGTCGTGCGGCTGCGGGAGATGCGTGCGTACGCCCTGCCCGGGTCGTCACCGGCGCGCAGCGGGTCCGGGCCGAGGCGGTCGTGTATCGCCTGCTTCTCGGCGTCGGTGATCAGGGCGCAGGTCGTGGGGCCGCGCAGGTCCGAGTAGTGCGTGTCGTTGACGAGACGCAGCCGGACCGTGTCCGTGGGCGGCGGGGCGGGGATCTCGCCGATGGCGTACTTGCCGAAGAGGCCCAGGTGGATGTGGACCCAGTGGTCCGCTGCGCCGAACCCGAGGAAGAGGTGTTTGCCGTGGGCCTCGGTGCGGGTCAGCTCTTGACCGGTCAGTAGTTCGGCCGCGTCGGAGAACTTGCCCTGGGGGCTGGTGACCTGGGTCGTTCGCCCCGCGAATCGCTCGGCGTGGTCCTTGGCCAGGCGGTGGATCGTGTGGCCTTCCGGCACGGCCGTCGTTCTCCTCGGGTTCGCGGGGGCTGGTGTTCCGGGGCTCTGCCCCGGGCCCCGCTCCTCGATCGCCGGAGGGGCCGGATGATGCCGGCCGGGGCTTGAGGAGCGGGGGAACGGACTCAGCCCTGCTGCGGGTGGTGGGCCGGGATCGCCGGGAGCTCGCCCGTCTCCTCGTACGCCGACAGCATGTCGATGCGGCGCTGGTGGCGCTCCTCGTTCGAGTACGGGGTGCTCAGGAAGATCTCGACGAACTTCGTCGCCTCCTCCTCGCTGTGCATGCGGCCGCCGATGGAGATCACGTTCGCGTTGTTGTGCTCGCGGCCGAGGGCGGCCGTCTGCTCGCTCCAGGCGAGGGCCGCACGGACGCCCTTGACCTTGTTCGCGGCGATCTGCTCACCGTTGCCGGAGCCGCCGATCACGATGCCGAGCGACTCCGGGTCCGCCGCCGTGCGCTCCGCGGCGCGGAGGCAGAACGGGGGGTAGTCGTCGAGGGCGTCGTAGATGTGGGGCCCGCAGTCGACGGGCTCGTGGCCGTGGGCCTTGAGCCATTCGACCAGGTGGTTCTTGAGTTCGTAGCCGGCATGATCCGAGCCGAGGTACACGCGCATGGGTCCGAGTGTGGCACGCCGCGCGCCGGGTAGCCGCGTCCGGGTACGGAACATCACCGTCCGGAAGTAAACCCGACGTAAGGAAGGCAACAATCCGGAGTCAGGTCTTCCGCTCCGCGCGGTTCTGCGCTTTGAATGCCAGGGCTCGTACCCCGAGAACCTAAGGATCCGTTCATGACCTCGCAGTCATCCCTTGCGACGGAAGACACCTCGCCCAGCGCACCCGGACCGGGCCAGGGCGGGCCCGGCGACGGCGACGGCCTGAAGGCAGGGCTCAAGAACCGGCACCTGTCCATGATCGCCATCGGCGGTGTCATCGGCGCCGGCCTGTTCGTCGGGTCCGGTTCCGGCATCGCGGCGGCGGGTCCCGCCATCCTCATCTCGTACGCCCTCGTCGGCGCGATGGTCGTGCTGGTCATGCGCATGCTCGGCGAGATGGCCGCGGCCCGGCCGTCCTCCGGTTCCTTCTCCGCCTACGCCGACCAGGCGCTCGGGCGCTGGGCCGGGTTCTCCATCGGCTGGCTGTACTGGTTCTTCTGGGTCGTGGTGCTCGCCGTCGAGGCGACGGCCGGGGCCAAGATCCTGAACGGGTGGATACCCGGCGTCCCGCAGTGGGGCTGGGCGCTGATCGTGATGGTCGTGCTCACCGCCGTGAACCTGGCGGCGGTCGGCTCCTACGGCGAGTTCGAGTTCTGGTTCGCCGGGATCAAGGTCGTCGCCATCGGCGCGTTCGTGATCGTCGGCCTGCTCGCCGTCTTCGGTGTGCTGCCGGGCTCCGACAACCCGGGCAACGGCTTCGGGCACCTGACGGACGCCGGCGGCTTCTTCCCCGAGGGGCCCGGCGCGATCCTCACCGGTGTGCTGATGGTCGTCTTCTCCTTCATGGGCTCCGAGATCGTCACGCTCGCCGCCGGTGAGTCCGAGGACCCGCAGAAGGCCGTCACCAAGGCCACCAACTCGGTGATCTGGCGCATCGGCATCTTCTACCTCGGCTCGATCTTCGTCGTGCTGACCCTGCTGCCGTGGAACGACGCCTCGATCCTGAAGGACGGCTCGTACGTCGCCGCGCTCAACTCGATCGGCATCCCGCACGCCGGTCAGGTCATGGACGTCATCGTGCTGACCGCCGTGCTGTCCTGCCTCAACTCCGGTCTCTACACCGCCTCCCGCATGGCCTTCTCGCTCGGGCAGCGCGGCGACGCGCCCAAGGCGTTCGCCCGCACCACCTCCCGCGGTGTGCCGCGGACCGCGATCCTCGGCTCCGTCGTGTTCGGGTTCCTCGCCGTCTGGTTCAACTACCAGTGGCCGGACACGGTCTTCGACTTCCTGCTGAACTCCTCCGGTGCCGTCGCCCTGTTCGTGTGGCTGGTCATCTGCTTCACGCAGCTGAAGATGCGCGGGATCATCCTGCGCGAGCAGCCGGAGAAGCTCATCGTGAAGATGTGGCTGTTCCCGTATCTGACCTGGGCGACGATCGCGATGATCTCGTTCGTGCTCGTCTACATGCTCACGGACGACGCCGGTCGCGAGCAGGTGCTCCTGTCGCTGCTGGTGGCCGCGTTCGTGGTCGGGTTCTCGCTGGTCCGCGAGAAGGTGCGGCGCAGCAGCTGAGGGCGGTCAGGCGCTGGAGGGACCGAGCACCGTGAAGGTCTTCTTGACCTGTTCGTACGTCGGGCGTGCCCGGCCCTCCGCCCGCGGCTGGTACCAGGTACCGATCTGGTAGGACCGCGAGCCCTGCTCGAAGCCGAGCAGTTCCGCGTGCCAGCGGTCGCCCTTGAGCGTGAACAGGTACTCCCAGACCACCGCGGGGCGGCCCCGGAAGGTCGTGCGGTTCAGGCGGATCTTCTCGTAGTCCTGGCCCTGGTGGGCGTCGACCTCCGCCTTCTGCCAGGTCGCCAGCAGGTCGTCCTTGGCCAGCGCCGACTGGGCCACCAGTTCCTGGGTGCCGTCCGGGGACGTGTAGTGCACCTCCGACGCCGTCTTCACGACCCGCTCCCAGCCCTTCGGCGGCACCCACGCGTACCCCGCCTCGCGGCGCGAGCCCGGCGGCAGGGACGGAGTGGCCGGCGGGCGCGAGGTGCCCTCGACCGTGGGCGGCCGGGACGTGGCCGTCGAGGAGCCGCCGGCCTGCGGTTCGCCGCCGGGCGAGCCGTCGCCCGGCAGGGTGAGGGCGAGGGCCGCGGCGACGCCCGCGGCCAGTACTCCCCCGGTGGTGAGAAGGACGACGCGGCGGCGCCCGGGCCGCCGTCCGGCCGGGGCGGGCGCGGCGGGCGGCCCCAGCAGGTCTCGCCCGCGGGGCGTCGCGGACTCCGTCCGGGCCTCGGACGGCGTCCTGGACGGGGCCGTCGGCGGACCGGCCGGGCGGCGCAGCCCTATGTCGAGCGTGGGGGTCCTGGGGGGCGGTGCCGGGGCGTGCTCCTCGGCCGGGGCCGCCGGAGCGAGGGCCTCCAGGACCGCGTCGAGATCGGGGCGGTCCTCCGGCTCCTTCGCCAGGAGCGCGGCCAGGAGGGGGCGCAGCCGGCCCGCCTCGGGCGGGAGCTGCGGTTCCTCGTACAGGACGGCGTGCAGCGTCGCGAGGGTCGTGTCGCGGCTGAACGGCGAGCGGCCGCCGAGCGCCGCGCACAGCGTCGCCCCCAGGGACCAGAGGTCGGAGGGCGGGCCCTGCGGGCGGCCGGAGACCCGCTCGGGCGCCATGTAGTCGGGCGAGCCGACGAGCATGCCGACCATGGTCAGCGCCTCGGTGTCCTGGATCGCGGCGATACCGAAGTCGGTGAGCATGACCCGGCGCCGCCCCACCCGCTCGATCAGCACGTTGCCGGGCTTGATGTCGCGGTGCAGGACGCCGCCCGCGTGCACGGGGCGCAGCGCCTCGGCGAGGCCCCGGCCGATCTCCGTGACCGCGTCCAGGTCGAGCGGCCCGTCCTCGACGAGGACCTGCTCCAGGGAACGGCCGTCGACCAGTTCCATGACGATCCACAGGCGTTCGCCCTCGTCCACCACGTCGTACACGCGCACCACGTTGGGGTGGTCGATGCGGGCCGTCGCGCGGGCCTCGCGCAGGGTCCGCTCGCGGCGGGTGCGGGCGTCCTCGGGGTCGAGTCCGTCGATGCGCATCTCCTTGACGGCGACCGGGCGGTCGAGCATCTCGTCCACCGCACGCCACACACGCCCCATTCCCCCCTGGCCTATGTGTGCGTCCAACCGGTAGCGCGCCGCCACCACCAGTCCCCGGACGCCTCCGCTCATGTTTCCTTGCAATCCACTGCACCCCCGAAACACAAAAACGACACTTCGCGCCGTCCCAGCATAGTGCGGAGAAATCTTGTGGTACCTCTTCAAGTACTGCGAATTCAGGCGCAGTTGGAGAAACACCGGAAAGACCAGGAAAGACCTAGGGGGACGAACATGAGTTCAAGGCGTCAGGCCAAAATCGCCGCTTCACTCCTGACCGCGACGATCTCGACAGTAATGATCCTGCCCTTCACCGCTGTCGCGGACGACGGGCCTGGTCCGGGCAGCAGCGAGGGCGGCAAGGCCGTGGACGAGGCACCTGCGGGCGTCGAACTGACCACGGGTCTTTCCAAGAAGATCTCGGCCGACAACGCGACCGGGGAAACAAGCGGTCTCACCGCGAGCTTGAGCAACAAGGGCACCAAGGACAGCGGGCCGGTCAATCTCCTCGTCGTCGGTTTCGACGGAATGACGATCAAGGATGTGCCCGGCTGCTCGGCGGTCCCCGAGAACAAGTTGCCCAAGGGATCCAACAGCGCATTCAGCTGCGGGATCAAGAATGTCGCGGCCGGGAAATCGGTGTCGTACAAGGTCTCCGCGACCTTCGACACCGCGAAGACCGGGAAGATCTGCCTGCCGGTGCAGAGCGCGGACGGCAAGAAGACGTACTGGCAGCAGGGGCCCGTGCCGTTCGGCACGACCAGCCCCTCGCCGAACGCGCCGGTGACCCCGCTGCTGCTCGGCACGGAGAACAAGCCCGCGGCACCGGCCGGCGACAAGAGCGGCGACAAGGGCGGCGGCAAGGACACCGACCGGGAGACCCTGCCGTCGACCGGCCCCCGGGACGAGGTGCTGCCGCTCGGCGCGGCGGGCGCCGCGCTGCTCGCCGCCGGCGCGGCGGGCCTGTGGTGGACGTCCAGGAAGCCGTCCGAGGCCGGCTGAGAAAGGTGCACGCCGGGAAAAGCTGACGGCACCTGTCAGGTTATGCGGGCACAGTACGCCGCATGACGACGCATGACCGTGACAGCACCGCCGGCGCCTCCCCGCTCACGTTCCGGCCGGGCGAGCCCGGCTTCGACGACGAACTCGCCGGATTCCAGACCGGGTTCGCCCAAAGGCCCGACGTGATCTTCGCGGCGGCCACCGCGGACGACGTGGTGGCCGCCGTGCGGTACGCGGCGGCCCGGCGGCTCCCGGTCGGGGTCCAGGCCACCGGCCACGGACTGCCGGGCGACGCGGAGGGAGGAGTCCTCATCAGTACGCGCCGGATGGCCGGGATCACCGTGGACCCGGCCGCCCGCACCGTCCGGGTCGGCGCGGGCGCCCGCTGGGGCGCCGTCGCCGAGGCGGCCGCCGAGCACGGCCTCGCCCCGCTCAACGGCTCCGCGCCGGGCGTGGGCGTCGTCGGCTACGTCCTCGGCGGCGGACTGGGCATCCTGGGAAGGGAGTTCGGCTGGACCGCCGACCACGTGCGGTCCGTCGACGTGGTGACCGCCGACGGCACGGCCCGCCACGTCACGGCCGAGAGCGACCCCGAGCTGCTGTGGGGCCTGCTCGGCGGCGGCGCGAACCTCGGCGCGGTGACCGCGCTGGAGGTGGACCTGGTGCCGGTGACCCGCCTGTACGGAGGGTCCCTCACCCACGACGGGCGGGTGACCGCCCCGGGCGACATCGTGCGCGCGTACGCGGACTGGGCGGCGACGGTCCCGCAGGCCCTCACCTCGTCGCTCGCCGCGCTCGTGTACCCGGACCTGCCGATGCTGCCGCCGCAGCTGCGCGGCCGGTACCTGGTCTCGGTGCGGGTCGCGTTCACGGGCTCCGCCGAGGAGGGCGAGCGGCTCGTGGCGCCGCTGCGCGCCGCGCTCGGTCCCGCCGTCACGGACACCCTGCGCGAGATGCCGTACGGCGAGAGCCACACGATCCACAGCGACCCGGACTTCCCGCACGCGTACTACGGGGACAGCGTGTTCCTGAGCGAGCTGGACGCCGAGGCCGTCACCGAGGTGTTCACCCGGTCCGGGCCCGCGGCCGACGCGATGCACGTCGTGCAGCTGAACCATCTGGGCGGCGCGCTGTCGCGGCCCGCGCCGAACGCCGTGCCGTACCGGGACGCGGGCTGGCTGGTGCGGATCCTGTCGCCGCTGGACGGCGGTTCACGAGGGGCCGCACGGGCGCACCACGCACGGGCGTTCGCGGCCGTCGCGCCCCGGGCCGTGGGCCGTTCGCTGAACTTCGCGTTCGGCGGCGGCGACCGCCCGGAGGGGCTGTACGACGCGGATACGCGAAAGAGGCTCGCCGGTCTGAAGGCCGCGTACGACCCGGCGAACCTCTTCCGGAGGAACTACAGCGTCCGCTGAGGACGGGCGCCCTACTTGTCGGCGAACTTCCAGGCGGTGGGCAGCGCGCCCATCGCCAGGGCCGCCTTGAGGGCGTCGCCGATCAGGAACGGGGTGAGGCCCGCGGCGATCGCCGCCGTCAGGCTCATGCCGGTGGAGAGCGCCAGGTACGGGACGCCGATCGCGTAGATGATCGCTTCGCCGAGCAGCATCGTGCCCGCGGTGCGCAGCGCCGAGCGGTCGCCGCCGCGGCGGGCCAGGGAGCCGACGACGGTCGCGGCGAGCAGCATGCCGAGCACGTAGCCGAACGACGGCATGGCGAAGCCGGAGCCGCCCTCGGCGAACCACGGCATGCCGGCCATGCCGGCGAGCGCGTACAGGGCGAGCGAGAGGAAGCCGCGGCGGGCGCCGAGCGCGGTGCCGACGAGGAGCGCGGCGAAGGTCTGCCCGGTGACCGGCACCGGCGAGCCCGGCACGGGGATCGCGATCTGCGCGGCGATGCCGGTGAGGGCGGCGCCGCCGAGGACCAGGGCCGCACTCTTCACAGCAACGGCGGACTTGGTGCGGGAGGCGGGGAGGAGGTCGGCCAGGACCTTGCCCGGACGGGCGGTGACAGCGGCGGTGCTCATGGGGACTCCGCGTTCTCGAGTACGGGCAAGTGGGGTCTCCCCTGCTCGAACGGAGCTGAGAGCCTGGGGAAGGGACTCCGTGACGCTATCCCAGGGGAGTTGAGCCGATCACGGTCGCCGGTCGACAAAGGGTGGAGGCGCCTGTTGGTGGGCTCCGTACAAAGGGGCGCGTGTACACCTCGCGCAAGGTGATGCTGGTCACTGGGAAGAGCCCGTTTTGCGTAGGACGGCGCCCGAACGGGAGACTGTAGGTTCCCGCCAATACCGCGCTAGTCCCCAGATCGGCTGAAGCACATGCACGACGACGCAACCCCCTCTTCAGCCGTCCCCGCCGAGCCCCTCGCCGGCGGGCTCAAGCAGCGCCATCTGACCATGCTCGGCCTCGGCGGTGTCATCGGCGCCGGACTGTTCGTCGGGTCGGGCGCGGGGATCGCGGTCGCGGGGCCCGGGATCGTCGTGTCGTACCTGATCGCGGGCGCGCTCGCGATGTGCGTGATGCGGATGCTCGGCGAGATGTCGGCGGCGATGCCCGCGTCCGGTTCGTTCTCGGTGCACGCGGAGCGGGCGCTCGGGCGCTGGGCCGGGTTCAGCGTGGGGTGGCTGTACTGGTTCCTGCTGGTGGTCGTGCTCGCCGTCGAGGCGACCGGCGCCGCGCAGATCGCCAACGGGTGGGTGCCGGGTGTCCCGCAGTGGGCGTGGGTGCTGCTGTTCATGGTGGTGTTCACCGCGACGAACCTGACGGCCGTGAAGAACTTCGGCGAGTTCGAGTTCTGGTTCGCGACGCTCAAGGTCGTCGCGATCATCGCGTTCCTGGTCCTCGGCACGCTGGCGGTCTTCGGGCTGCTGCCCGACACCGACCCGGTCGGCCTGACCCACCTCACCGGTGACGGCGGCTTCCTGCCCAACGGCTGGCAGGGGGTCGTCTCCGGGGTCCTCGCGGTCGTCTTCGCCTTCGGCGGCCTGGAGGTCGTCACCATCGCGGCGGCCGAGTCCGACGACCCGGTGCGTTCGGTGGCGCGGGCCGTGCGCAGCGCGGTGTTCCGGATCCTGTTCTTCTACGTCGGTTCGATGCTGGTCATCGTGACGGTGCTGCCCTGGACGGCGCAGCGGGCGGGCATCAGTCCGTACGTCACGGTCCTCGACTCGATCGGCGTCCCGTCGGCGGGCCAGATCATGAACATCGTGGTGTTCGTGGCGCTGCTGTCGGCGCTGAACGCCAACCTCTACGGCTCGTCCCGGATGGTCTTCTCGCTGGCCGAGCGCGGCGAGGCGCCGAAGGCTCTGCTGAAGGTGAGCGGCGGCGGGGTGCCGCGCAGGGCGGTGCTCGCGTCGGTGGCCTTCGGTTTCGTCTCCGTGCTGCTCAATCTGGAGTGGCCGGACACCGTCTTCCTCTACATGCTCAACTCGGTCGGCGCGGTGCTGCTGTTCGTGTGGGCGCTGATCGCGGCGTCGCAGCTGCGCCTGCGGCGGCGGATCGAGGCCGAGGCACCCGAGCGGCTCGTGCTGCGGATGTGGGCGTTCCCGTGGCTGACCTGGGCGACGCTCGCCGCGATGGCCGCGGTGTTCGGGCTGATGCTGACCGACGACACGGCGCGGCCGCAGCTGCTGTGGTCGACGGGGGCGACGGCGGCGGTGCTCCTGGTCGCGGGTGTGCGGGAAGTGCGCGCACGGCGTGCCTGATCCTTCACGGACCGTCGACACGCTCGTCGCGGGGTGTGAGCGTCGTGTCCGTATATCGGAAACGTATTCCCTGTAGGCGGGGTCGCCGCTCAGACTGTGGGCCGTTTTACGCGTTCCTTACGTTCCCCGCGTCTCAGCTACTGAACAGGGCAATTCCATGTCTCGGACGTCAGCGCAGTCAACCGCAGAGAGCGGGGACGCGCAGCCGGTGGAGCCGGCGGCCGATACGCCGTCGCTCGGCCACGGTCTCAAGCAGCGCCATCTGTCCATGATCGCGCTCGGCGGTGTGATCGGGGCCGGCCTCTTCGTCGGCTCCGGCACCGCCATCGCGGCCGCCGGACCGTCGATCATCCTCGCCTACGCGATATCGGGCGCCCTCGTGATGCTCGTGATGCGCATGCTGGGCGAGATGGCGGCCGCGTACCCGGCCTCCGGCTCGTTCTCCGTGCACTCCGAGCGGGCGATCGGCCCGTGGGCCGGGTTCACGGCGGGCTGGGCGTTCTGGTTCCTGCTGTGCGTGGCGGTGGGGCTGGAGGGGATCGGCGCCGCGGGCATCGTGCACGCGTGGGTGCCGGGCGTGCCCGAGTGGGCCTGGGTCGCGCTGTTCATGCTGCTGTTCACCGGCACGAACCTGGCGGCCGTGAAGAACTTCGGCGAGTTCGAGTTCTGGTTCGCGACGCTCAAGGTCGGCGCGATCGTGCTCTTCCTCGCCATCGGCGTGCTGGCGATCCTGGGCGTACTGCCCGATGTCGACGCGCCCGGCATGTCCAACCTCACCGGCCACGGCGGGTTCATGCCCAACGGCACGGAGGGGCTGATCGTCGGTCTGCTCGCGTCCGTCTTCGCGTACGGCGGCCTGGAGACCGTCACGATCGCCGCCGCCGAGTCCGAGCACCCGGTGCAGGGCGTCGCCAAGGCGGTCCGTACGGCGATGTGGCGCATCGCGCTGTTCTACGTCGGCTCGATGGCCGTCGTCGTGGTCCTGCTGCCGTGGACCGCGAAGGAGATCCCGACCAAGGGTCCGTACGTCGCGACCCTCGACCACCTCGGCATCCCGGCAGCCGGCCAGATCATGAACGTGGTCGTCCTGATCGCCCTGCTCTCGGCGATGAACGCCAACATCTACGGCGCCTCCCGCATGGCCGGTTCGCTGGTCGCCCGCGGCATGGGCCCGAAGGCGATCGGCAAGATCTCGAACGGGGTCCCGCGCGTCGCCGTACTGCTGTCGGCGGTCTTCGGCTTCGTCTGCGTGCTGCTGAGCTACTGGCGTCCGGACGACGTCTTCGCCTGGCTGCTCAACACCATCGGCGCGATCATCCTCGTCGTCTGGTTCTTCATCGCCTTCTCGCAGCTGATCCTGCGCCGCAAGCTGGAGCGCGAGGCGCCCGAGAAGCTCGTCGTGAAGATGTGGGCGTACCCGTACCTGACGGTCCTGGCGCTCCTCGCGATGGTCGTCGTCTTCGTCCTGATGGCCCGGGAGCACGACACGCGCGTGCAGCTGTACTACACGGGCGGCCTGACGATCGTGCTCGCGGTCGTCGGATACGTCCGCCAGAAGATCGCGGAGTCGCGGGCGGCCGCGTAACACTCCCCCGCAACGCGAAGGACCCCCGGGCCGACCTGGCCCGGGGGTCCTTCGCGTGCGCGGCCGCGGCCTAGGTCGAAGGGCTGATCAACTCGGCCACCCTCCTGCTGTTAGCCTGCACTTGCACATTGATTGCAATAAGCTCGCATCAGCACCTTGCAGCAGCCGGAGGGCAGACGCACATGGCCATCTACACGCTCCCTGAACTTCCGTACGACTACGCGGCGCTCGAACCGGTCATCAACCCGCAGATCATCGAGCTGCACCACGACAAGCACCACGCGGCGTACGTGAAGGGCGCGAACGACACCCTGGAGCAGCTGGCGGAGGCGCGCGACAAGGAGTCGTGGGGCGCCATCAACGGCCTGGAGAAGAACCTGGCCTTCCACCTCTCCGGCCACATCCTGCACAGCATCTACTGGCACAACATGAACAGCCCCAAGGACGGTGGCGGCGGCGAGCCGCTGGCCGCGGACGGGGTCGGCGACCTCGCGGACGCGATCACCGAGTCCTTCGGCTCCTTCGCCAAGTTCAAGGCCCAGCTGACCAAGGCCTCCGCGACGACCCAGGGTTCGGGCTGGGGCGTCCTCGCCTACGAGCCGCTCAGCAACCGCCTCATCGTCGAGCAGGTCTACGACCACCAGGGCAACGTCGGTCAGGGCTCGACCCCGATCCTCGTCTTCGACGCCTGGGAGCACGCCTTCTACCTGCAGTACAAGAACCAGAAGGTCGACTTCATCGAGGCCATGTGGCAGGTCGTCAACTGGCAGGACGTCGCCAAGCGGTACGCCGCCGCGAAGGAGCGGGTGAACTCCCTGCTGCTCGCCCCCTGACGGGCCCGCACCCCATACGTCCCGCCTCGTGATCGTCTTCTCAACCTTCACGCCGGCGGGCGGCTGAAAACGACAGGCCCCGCGAGGACGTGACTCGCGGGGCCTGTCGGTATGCGGGGTTCCGGGGGACCTTGGTCCGCATGGTGAAAGCAGCGCAGATGGAGTGGTCGTGCCCCACGTGCGGCGGCGGGCCCCGGCCCTTCCGCCCTTTGAGGGCGAACGAAGAGGCCTTCCTGGAGTCGCAGGGGGTGAGCCCCGCGGACATCCACGCGACCTGGCGGTGCGCCACGGCCGGATGCCGGTCGATGCGCCAGCACCTCAGGACCTGGGAGGGCCGACGTCTCCCCGCCGACATCGACGACTAGGGCCTGTCCGGCGGGGTCAGTCGAAGATCGGCCCCTGGGTCCGCGTCCGCTTGATCTCGTAGAAGCCCGGGACCGAGGCGACGAGCAGTGTGCCGTCCCAGAGCTTGGCGGCCTCCTCGCCCTTGGGGGCGGGGGTGACGACCGGGCCGAAGAAGGCGAGCTGCTCGCCGTCCGCGCCGGGGACCGCGATGACCGGCGTGCCGACGTCCTGGCCGACCTTGTCGATGCCCTCCTTGTGGGAGGCGCGCAGTTCGGGCTCGTACGTCGTGCCGTCCCAGTGGTCCATGAGGGAGGCAGGCAGGCCGACCTCCTCCAGGGCGCCGGCGACGGCCTCCTTCGTGGGGCCCTCACCACGGTTGTGGATACGGGTGCCGAGTGCCGTGTACAGGTCACCGAGCACCTCCGCGCCGTGCTCCTGCTCCGCGGCGATGACGACGCGCACCGGGCCCCAGGCCTTGGTCTCCAGCAGCTCGCGGTACTCGTCGGGCAGGTCGTCGAGCTTGTCCTCGTTCAGTACGGCAAGGCTCATCAGGTGCCAGCGGACCTTGATGTCGCGGACCTTCTCGACCTCCAGGACCCAGCGCGACGTCATCCAGGCCCAGGGGCAGAGCGGGTCGAACCAGAAGTCGACGGGGGTCTTCTCGGACATGTCTCTCCTCGCACATCACCGGGTGGTCTCGCCTGCGGCAACGCGACCCGCACCGCAGGCATTCCCGGATGTCCGGCGCGGGGGCGCGTGCGAGGATCGTAGGCGTTCGAACGGTCCCACAAGGACCTGGACAGGCCACATGAGAACGTCACGAAGGAGTGCCCCCGTGCCCGGAGAGAATCTGTCCCGCGACGAGGCCCGCGAGCGGGCGGGCCTGCTGTCCGTCGACGGGTACGAGGTCGCGCTGGATCTGCGGTCGGCGGTCGGCGAGAGCGGCGGCGCGGGCCCGCGCACCTTCCGCTCCGTGACGACGATCCGGTTCCGGGCGAACGAGCCGGGGGCGGCCACCTTCGTCGACCTGATCGCGCCGTCGGTGACGGCCGTCTCCCTGAACGGCGAGGACCTCGACCCGGCCGCCGTGTTCGACGGCAGCCGCATCCACCTGGAGAACCTCGCCGAGGACAACGAGCTCGTCGTCGACGCCCAGTGCGCGTACTCGCGCACGGGTGAGGGCATGCACCGGTTCGTCGACCCCGAGGACGGCGAGGTCTACCTCTACACGCAGTACGAGCCCGCCGACGCGCGGCGCGTCTTCGCCAACTTCGAGCAGCCGGACCTCAAGGCGCCGTACCGGTTCAGCGCGCAGGCCCCGGACGGATGGACGGTGTGGTCCAACGGCGTCGGTGAACTCGTCGACGGGGTCTGGCAGTTCGCGGAGACCAAGCCGATCTCGACGTACATCACCGCTGTCGTGGCCGGCCCCTACCACTACGTGACCGACTCCTACGAGCGCGTCCTGGAGGACGGCTCGAAGCTCGTCGTGCCGCTCGGCGCCATGTGCCGCAAGGGGCTCGCCCCGTACTTCGACACCGACGACATCTTCCTCGTCACCAAGCAGGGGCTCGACTTCTTCCACGAGCACTTCGACTACCCGTACCCCTTCGGGAAGTACGACCAGGCGTTCGTGCCCGAGTACAACCTCGGCGCCATGGAGAACCCGGGCATGGTCACCTTCCGCGAGGAGTTCATCTTCCGCGGGAAGGTCACGCAGGCCTCGTACGAGCGCCGGGCGAACGTGATCCTGCACGAGATGGCCCACATGTGGTTCGGCGACCTCGTCACCATGCAGTGGTGGGACGACCTGTGGCTGAAGGAGTCCTTCGCGGACTTCATGGGGTCGTTCTCGATGGTGGAGGCGACGCGGTTCACGAACGGGTGGATCACGTTCGCCAACAACCGCAAGTCGTGGGCGTACCGCGCCGACCAGCTGCCGAGCACCCACCCCGTCACGGCCGACATCCGTGACCTGGAGGACGCCAAGCTGAACTTCGACGGCATCACGTACGCGAAGGGCGCGAGCGTGCTCAAGCAGCTCGTCGCCTACGCCGGCCGGGACGCGTTCCTCGAAGGCGCGCGGCGGTACTTCAAGCGGCACGCGTACGGGAACACACGGCTCGGCGATCTGCTGTCGGTGCTGGAGGAGACCAGTGGCCGGGACATGGCGGCGTGGTCGCGTTCGTGGCTGCAGACCGCCGGGGTCAACTCGCTGACGCCGCAGCTCGTGCTGAACGGCGAGGGCCGGATCACGGAGCTCGCGGTGCTCCAGGAGGCCGCCGAGTCGCACCCCGAGCTGCGGCCGCACCGGGTCACGGTCGGGCTGTACCGGCGGACGCCCGAGGGCGCGCTGGAGCGGTACGCGCGGGCCGAGACCGACGTCGACGGGCCGCGGACCGTGGTCGGCGAGCTGGCCGGGGCCGAGGCGCCGGAGCTGGTGCTCGTCAACGACGACGACCTCACGTACTGCAAGATCCGGTTCGACGAGAACTCGCTGGCGACGCTGCGCGAGCGGCTGGGCGAGATCTCCGACCCGCTCGCCCGCGCGCTGTGCTGGTCCGCGCTGTGGAGCATGACGCGCGACGCGCTGCTGCCGGCCCGCGACTTCGTGGACCTGGTGCTGCGGTTCGCGGGGCGCGAGTCGGACATCGGGGTGCTGCAGATGCTGCACGCCTGGGCGCGGTCCGCGCTCGAGCACTACGCGGCGCCGCAGTGGCGCGAGGAGGGCGGGCGGCTGCTCGCCGAGGGCGCCCTGCGTGAGCTGCGGCTCGCCGGGCCGGGCAGCCAGCACCAGCTGACGTGGGCGCGGTTCTTCGCGGCCGTCGCGTCCGGCCCGGCCGATCTGCAGCTGCTGCAGGGCCTGTTGGCGGGCAGCGCGAAGATCGACGGTCTGGAGGTCGACCAGGAGCTGCGCTGGGCGTTCCTGGACACGCTCGCGGCGTACGGCGTCGCGGACGAGGCGGCGCTGGCCGCGGAGCTGGCGCGCGACGACACCGCGTCCGGCAAGCGGCACCAGGTGCGGTGCCTGGCGGCGCGCCCCTCAGAGGCCGTGAAGGCGCAGGCGTGGGCGCAGGTCGTGGAGTCCGACGTGCTGTCGAACGCGCTGGTGGAGGCGGTGATCGCCGGGTTCCAGCAGCCGTCGCGGCGGGACCTGACGGCGCCGTACGCCGAGAAGTACTTCGCGGCGATCGAGCGGGTGTGGGAGGAGCGGTCCATCCAGATCGGGATGGACGTGGTGCGGGGCCTGTTCCCGTCGCTGCAGGACTCCGCCGCGACGCTGGAGCGGACCGACGCGTGGCTGTCCGCGCACGAGGGGGCCGCGCCCGCGTTGCGGCGTCTGGTCCTGGAGGCCCGTGACGACCTGGCGCGGTCGCTGCGCGGCCAGGCCTGCGACGAGGCCGCCGCCCGGTAGCGAGGGACGGCCCGGCCCCCGGATCCGCGGTGTTACCGAACGCGGTCATCGGGGGCCGTAACCCCGGGCTCCGCCTGGCCTTTTCGGCAGTCGAACGTCTGGACTTTAGGGCGAGCTTGTCCGGTTTTGTCGACGGGACTGTAACAGGGGTTAGCGGGGGTGATCCGGGCGGGAATGCCCGGGTCATGAACCACAACACCCCCGCCCCCCTGTCCCCCCGCCCCCTGCGTCACCTCGTCGAGACCCAGCGGCGCGTGATGAGCGGCGCGCAGCTGAAGGCGCACGGGGTCACCACCTCCGCGGTGTCCGAGCAGTGCCGGCCCGGCGGGCCCTGGCAGCAGCTGCTGCCCGGGGTGTTCCTGCTCCACCCGGGGCCGCCGACCGGCGAGGAGCGGCTGCACGCGGTGCTGCTGTACGCCGGCCGGGTCCAGGACCGGCGCCGCCCGGCGGACGGCGTGCCCACGCAGCCCGCCGCCGGCGATCCGCACGGGGCGCCCGTCGTGCCGTACGCCGACGCGATGGTCACCGGCCTCGCGGCGCTGACGCTGCACGGGTTCACGTCCGCTCCCCCGCTGCTCTCGCTCGACCACATCGACGTCCTCGTGCCGCGCACCCGGCGCCTGCGGTCCACCGAGTTCGCCCGGCTGGTCCGCACGACGGGCATGCCGACTCCCCTGCGGGTGGCGGGAGTTCCGGTCGCGCCGGTGCCGCGGGCCGTCGCGGACGCGGTGGCGCAGCTCTCCGACGCGGGCACCGTGCGCCGGCTGCTGACCGAGGCCGTGCGCGGCGGCCACTGCGAACCGGCATCCGTCGTACGGGAGTTGACGCAGGCCCGGCTGCTCACCCGGCCGCATGTGGTGGACGCGGTGGACTCCCTGCTCGCGGAGGGGCGGGCCATCGCCGAGGACCGGCTGTTCGCCATGGTGCGCGAGCACGGCCTGCCGGACCCGCTGTGGAACGTGGACCTGCGGCTGCCGGGCGGCCCGCACCTCGGGGGCGTGGACGCGTACTGGCCCGACCAGGCCGTGGCCGTGGAGCTGGACACGCGGGCGCCGCGGCAGGACGAGGACGCGATGTGGAGCGAGTACGCCCGTAAGCGGGAGCACTTGGAGCGGCTCGGGATCACGGTCGTGCACATCACGCCGAAGAAGCTGCGCGAGTCACTGGAGCAGCAGGCCGCCGTGGTGCGGACCGCGCTGATGGCGTCCGGCGACCGCGATCCGGCGGCGTATGTCGTGGTGCTGCCCCGGTAGTGACGGACCGGGGCGGTTGCCCGGAGGGGAGTGAAGGGGCGGGACCCGGGCAGTGGGTCCCGTCCCTTCACGTGTTCCGGGGCGCTGCTCGGGGCAGAACTCGGCCGTTGCCGCCCCGGTCGGGTCGCCCGTCCAGTCGGCGTTGCAGTTGAGGACCGCCGGGACGGGTGGGACGGTTGCTCCGGGATGGGCCGGAGGGGCCGGAGGGGCGGGAATCAGCCTTTTCGCAGCACGAGTTCCGTGTTGCGGTCGCCCGGGGTGCCGGAGAGCGTGGCCCGGGAGCCGGGGGCGTTGAAGGACAGTTCGCGATAGAGGGCGGCGAGGCCTGTCTGGGTGAGGTCCGTGGTGTCCGTGCGGTGCGGGGCGGACGACTCGATGAGGGTGGTGAACAGGGAGAGCGTGCCGTCGTGGTTGTCGGCGATCTCGATGATGCGGGCCAGTTGCGGGAAGTCGACGTGGGAGGCGGTGGAGATCTCCCAGTAGCCGCCGGTGCCGTTCTCGCCGGCGTGCGGGGTGATGGCGTTCTTGTGGCTGTGGCCGTTGACCCAGGCCAGGACCGGGCGGTGGCGGGAGAGGAGGGCGGCGAGTTCCTTGCCGCCGTGGCGCCGCTCGCCGGGGTGGTGCGGGTCCTCGCGGAGGTTGCGCATCGTCTTGCTGGTGTGGTGCGAGAAGACGACGACGTGGTCGCCGCGCTGTGCGGCGTCCTTCAACTGACGCGTGAGCCAGGTGAGCTGGCTGGTACTGATCGACCCTTCGTAGTGGCCGCCGGGGTCGGTCGTGTCGAGGCTGATGCCGAGGACGTCGTCGGAGATCCGGAACGCGTAGTACTGGGTGACCGAGGCGAGGTTGGCCTGGGTGTAGCCGTGGCCGACGGGGCCGGGGCCCGTGTGGGCCGGGTCGAGGTGCGCCGCGAGGTACTCGGCGGGGGTGAACGGGGCGCGGGCCTCGTCCGGGGTGACCGCGCGCATGTGGCGGGCCTGGCTCTTGAGCAGTTCCTTGAACGCCGTGCCCTTGGGGTCGCCGCCCTGTTGGACGTTGTCCCAGATCGCCTTGCCGGCGGAGGTGGGCAGCTCCATCAGCTTGCGGCCGCCGACGGCGAACTCGGCGAAGAACGCGTCGCCGGGCGCGTAGCAGCCGCCGGGCAGGGCGTCGTGGTTGCCGACCGTGGAGTACCAGGGGAGGTTGAGGCCCGGGCTGCGCACGTCGGCGATCGCCGCTTCGAGGAAGCCGGGGATGCGCGGGAAGTGGTGCCGCTGTTTGTCGGCGTCGCGCAGGGCGGCGTCCGGGTGCCAGTAGAGCGGGAGGCCGCTGTTCTGGACCCCTTCGTAGTGGCGCGGGTCGCCGGTGTTGGGGCTGATGCGGCCGCCGCTCATGGCCTTGAGGAACCAGTCGAGTTCGGAGCGGGCGTTGTTGTCGGTGTTGTCGCCCGTCGTCATGACGAATTGCAGGGGGGACGCGGTGACGGGGGCGCCGCGCAGGGCGTTGACGCGTTCGACGAGGGCCACCGCTCCGGCGACGGAGAGCGCCTCCTGCGGGCGCCAGGCGCTGGCCGTCTGCGACCTCAGGTACTCGTAGCGCAGCGGGTGTTGTACGTCGACCAGGTGCAGGTCGGTGAACTGGACGAAGGCGGCGAGCGCGGTGCGGCGGGCCTCGCGTCCGGACCGGGGCGCCTTGAGGTCGGAGCGGACGACGCGCTGCCAGGCCGGGCCGTCGCCGAGGCGGCGGTAGCCCGGGCCGGCCGGGGCGGCGGCGACCGAGGCGAGGGTCGTGCCCCGGGTGTAGGGGGCGAGGGGGGCCGCGGGGGCGCCGCGGGAGGAGAGGGTGCGGGCCGGGGCGGGGCCCGCGGCGGCCGCGGAGCCGCCCGGGGCGAGGGCGTAGCCGAGTCCGGCGGTCAGGGTCACCGCGCCGGTCGCGGCCAGGAACGTACGGCGGTCGAGTTCTGCGGCGGCTTTGGTGACAGAGCGTATGCGCGACATGGCGCGGTCTCCCCGAGTGCGAACGCGTCGACAGTGACGGCGGGGTGGGCGGCACCGGGGTCCGGGCCGAACCTCCCGCTCGTACTGGATCGTTGGCATCGGGGATGGCCTGCGCGTTAACGGCGACGCAACGCGCAGCGCCGATCACGGTACGTGGATCACCGTGCGGCGGCGGGGAGCCGGGGGGCGGCCCGTCTTGTCATGCACGGGTGGGAACTCGCCCCCCTCGCTGTCACTCTGTGTTCACTTTCCGGGGAACGACGTGCCCGGCAGGCGGGCGCTCGCGCCAGAGCCGGAGTCCGACGTCGACGAGTTCGACCCGCGGCAGGCCGGGGACCGCGTCGAGGTCGTGCCAGGCCGCCATGTCCGTGGAGCCGTCCTGTTCGTGGCGCAGGGTGCCGCCGGTGACGGTGCCCTCGTAGACGAGGCGCAGGCCGTGGAAGTCGGCGACCGTGCCGAGCTTGCGGGGGTAGCGGCGCAGTACGGAGTGGACGCCGAGGAAGGTGACGGGGTCGACGCAGTAGCCGGTCTCCTCGTCCACTTCACGGATGACCGTGTCGTACGGGTCCTCGCCGTGGTCCATGCCGCCGCCGGGCAGGGTCCAGCGCTTGCTGCCGTCGCCCGCGACCCAGCGGGCGAGCAGGATCTGTCCGCCGCGCACGCACACGGCGTACGCCGCCACCCTCAGCTCTTTGTGCATCCCCCGACGCTAGAGGCATCCGGGCCGCCGCGCAGGGGATGTGACCGCGCGCCTTTACGGCACCTCGCGTACGGGCGGAACCACGGAGAGTTCAAGATCTCCACCGGGTCTTCAAAGAAGCGCGCGACTACGTCCGGATAGCGGGGGTTTTGCGCCGTGTGGCGTATGGCGGAAGTACGCCATGGCTTCAACCCGTCTCGGGCAACTCTCCCCAAACTGTGGTCACTTACGTAAAGCTGAGCGGTCATCCGGCACCGAATTCCGGAGCCCTTTCGAACAGCCCTCGTTGTCTCACCTTCACGTACAGGGATGCTGATGACCCCCGATCCCCAGCGCGCTCCGATATCCGGCGCGAGACGTGCGGCCCGGCTCGCGGCCGCCGCAGGCCTGGTGGCCGCGCTCACCGCGGCCGGGCCGATACCCATGGCCCTCGCCGCGGACTCCGACTCCGCCGCCGCTCCGACCGCAGACCCCGCCGTCAAGTCGGCCGGCGAAAAGCTCGGTTCGCACGACGCGGAGCTGCTCGCCGACGCCAAGGCCGACGGCAAGAAGAACGTGACCCTCATGGTCGCCACCGCCCCGGGCGCCACCGAGCAGGTGGCCGAGCAGCTCGACGCGGTCAAGGGCGGCTCCGTGGGCCGCACCTACGACAAGCTCGGCTATGTGCGGGCCACCCTGCCGACGGGCCGGGCCGAGGCCGCCATCGAGGCCGCCGCGAAGCTCGACTCCGTGCACGGCATCGACCTGCGCCAGGAGATCGAGCTCGACGACCCGACCCCGGCGGCCGACTCCGCCAAGGGCGCGTCCCGCAAGGCCACCGGGACGTACAGCGGGCCCGGGAAGAACACCCCCGCCAAGAACCCGTACAACCCGTCCTTCGAGACGGGCGCCGTCGACTTCGTGAAGGACAACCCGAAGGCGGACGGCCGCGGCGTCACCATCGGCATCCTCGACTCCGGTGTCGACCTGGGTCACCCGGCGCTGCAGAAGACCACGACCGGCGAGCGCAAGATCGTCGACTGGGTCACCGCGACCGACCCGATCGTGGACGGCGACGGCACGTGGCGGCCGATGGTCACCTCGGTGACCGGGCCCACGTTCACGTACAGCGGCCGTACCTGGAAGGCCGCTTCGGGCTCGTACGGCATCAGCGTCTTCTCGGAGGCGGCCACCGCGGGCGGCGACGCCAAGGGCGACGCGAACCGCGACGGCGACACCACCGACAAGTGGGGCGTCCTGTACGACGCCAAGGCCGGGACCGTCACGGTCGACCTGAACGACAACGGCGACTTCACCGACGACACCCCGATGAAGCCGTACAAGGACGGTTACCAGATCGGCTACTTCGGCAAGGACGACCCGTCCACCGATGTCGTGGAGCGGCAGCCGTTCGTCGTGGAGATCCGCAAGGACGTCCCCATGGACCCGTACGGCGGTGACTGGGTCGGCCAGAAGCGCGACTTCGTCAACATCGGCGTCATCGAGTCCGAGCACGGCACGCACGTCGCGGGCATCACCGCGGCCAACTCGCTGTTCGGCAACAAGAACATGAACGGTGCGGCGCCGGGCGCGAAGATCGTCTCCTCGCGCGCCTGCACCTGGTCGGGCGGCTGCACCAACGTGGCGCTCACCGAGGGCATGATCGACCTCGTCACCAAGCGCGGCGTGGACATCGTGAACATGTCGATCGGCGGTCTGCCCGCGCTGAACGACGGCAACAACGCCCGCTCCGAGCTGTACACGCGCCTCATCGACCAGTACGGCGTGCAGCTCGTGATCTCGGCCGGCAACTCCGGCCCCGGCGCGAACACCATCGGCGACCCGGGCCTGGCGGACAAGGTCATCTCCGTCGGCGCCTCGATCTCCAAGGACACCTGGGCCGCCAACTACGGCTCCAAGGTGGAGAAGTCGTACGCGATGATGCCGTTCTCGTCGCGCGGCCCGCGCGAGGACGGCGGCTTCACGCCGACCATCACCGCGCCCGGTGCGGCGATCAACACGACCCAGACCTGGCTGCCCGGTTCGCCGGTCGCCGAGGCGGGCTACTCGCTGCCGGCCGGCTACTCCATGCTGCAGGGCACCTCGATGGCGTCGCCGCAGGCCGCCGGTGCCTCCGCGCTGCTGCTGTCGGCCGCCAAGCGTGAGCGCATCGACCTGACCCCGGCGGCGCTGCGCACCGCGCTCACCTCGACCGCGGACCACATCTCGGGCGAGCAGGCGTACGCCGAGGGCTCCGGCCTCATCGACATCGAGGACGCGTGGGACGCGATCGAGGACGGGGCGAGCGCGCACACGTACACCGTGAAGGCACCCGTCGACACCGCGATCGACTACGCGCTCAAGACGCCGGGCTTCGGCACCGGCATCTACGACCGCGAGGGCGGCCTGAAGGCCGGCCAGCGCAAGACGTACGACGTGACCATCACCCGCACCTCCGGGTCCGCGAAGCCGGTGCTGCACAAGCTGTCGCTGAAGAACAACTCCGGTGACACGTTCCGCATCGCCGGGTCGAGCAGCGTCTGGCTGCCGCTGAACAAGGCCGTCACCGTGCAGGTGCAGGCCAGGCCGGAATCGGCCGGGCTGCGCAGCGCCATCCTGCGGGTGGACGACCCGCGGACCGAGGGCGTCGACCAGCAGGTCCTGGCGACCGTCGTCGTCTCGAAGCCGCTGGCCAAGCCGTCGTACACGTTCAGCGACAAGGGTTCGGTGCAGCGCAACAGCACCAAGTCGTACTTCCTGACGGTGCCCGAGGGCGCCAAGGCGCTGCAGGTGCGGATGAGCGGGCTCAAGGACACGAGCCAGACCCGCTTCATCTCCATCCACCCGTACGGCGTCCCGGTCGACGACACGTCGACGCCGAGCTGCTACCCGAACTACAACAACCCGGCCAACACCTGCCGCCCGGACCTGCGTTCGTACGCGGACCCGCAGGCCGGTGTCTGGGAGATCGAGGTCGAGTCGCGCCGTACGTCGCCGCTGCTCGACAACCCGTACACGCTGGACGCCTCGGTGCTCGGCGCGTCCTTCGACCCGGCCGTGCAGACGCTGCCCGAGGCGAAGGTCGGCACGCCGGCCGCCGTCGACTGGAAGGTGACGAACGACTTCGCCGCCATCTCCGGCGGGAAGCTGCAGGGCGGTCCGCTCGGCTCGTCGAAGTCGGCGCGGCCCACCATCGCGGACGGCGCGACGCAGACGTCGACGGTCGAGGTGCCCGCGGGCGCCGAGAAGCTCGACGTGTCCATCGGCAACGTCTCCGACCAGGCCGCCGACCTCGACCTGACGGTCTACGACAAGGACGGCAACGTCGTCGGGACGTCGGCCGACGGTGACTCGGAGGAGGCCGTGAGCATCGCGAAGCCGGCCGCCGGTACGTACACGGTGGAGGTCGCCGGGTACTCGGTGCCGTCCGGTTCGACCGCGTACGACTACGTCGACGTCTTCTTCTCGCCGTCGCTCGGCACGGTGAAGGTCGACGAGTCGACGTCCGTGTCGCTGGCCAACGGGGCGTCCACGGACGTCGCCGCCGAGGTCACGGCCGCGGCCGCCGCGCCGGAGGGCCGGGAGTTCTTCGGCCAGGTGCGGCTGCTCAACGAGCGCGGTGTCGCCGCGGGCGTCGGCAGCGTGAAGATCGAGAAGGTCACGCCGTAACGGCATGACCTGAGCGGAGAGGGGCGGTCGCCGGTGGCGGCCGCCCCTTTCCGTGTCTCAGGTGCCCGGGCCCGGCGCCCGGTCGCAGTGGAGGGCGCGGGAGCCCGGCAGGGCCTTCAGCACCATCGTGCGCAGGCGCTCGCGGTCCTTGCCCAGGGACCAGTTGTCGGGCTGCCGGCCGCCCAGGGGGATGGTGATCAGCGGCCGGTCGCCCGGTTTCAGGCGGGGGTCCACGTCGTGGTCCATCGGGAACGTGAGGGTCTTCGCGGCCCCCGACTCCGGCTTGACGGACCGGGTGACGCGGAGCGTGATCCGGTCCTGGCCGGTGCCCGGGATCTGCTCCACCTTCACCACCGTGCCCTCGGCGATGACCCGGGAGCAGGCCACGAAGCCCTCCGGGGACATGTCGGCGTTCGCGCCGCCCGCCGACTTGCCGCTGTCGGCGGCCGACTTGTCCGACGCGCCGCTCGTCTGGTTCATGGTGCCGCTCTGTGCGAGGAGCCACACCAGCCCGGTCGCCACCGACAGACCGCAGGCCGCGACGAGCCCGCCGGCCGCGAGGCGCAGCGCCCGGCGGCGGCGGACCGGCGGGGCGGGCACGGCGGCCCGCTTCGGGGCCTCTCGGGCCGCGAGCGCGTCGCCCAGGCCGCGGACCTGGTCCCGCAGCAGCGCGACGTCCGCCGCGACGGCCGCGGCGTCGGGGTCGTCGTCGGGCAGCGGTTCCCCGCTCACGGCCAGCAGGAGGAGCTGGTCCTCCCGTGCGCTGTTCTCCACGTCACACCACCTCCTGTTCGTGCAGGCAGGCCCGCAGCAGGCGGACCGCCGTGTGCAGCCGGCTCTTGACGGTGCCCTCGGGCACCCCGAGCTCGGCCGCGATGTCCCGGACCGGCAGATCGGCGTAGAAGCGCAGCACGACCACCTGCCGCTGCTGGTCCGGGAGCGCGTCGAGGCCCTGGGCGACCGCGAGCGAGAGGACGCGGGTGTCGGCGGCGTCCCGGGAGTCCTCCTGGCGCAGCGAGGCGAGCCGCTCCCCCAGGCGTTCCTGGCGGCGGCGGGCCCGGTGCCAGTCCATGGCGAGGTTCGAGGCGACGACCGCCGCCCACGCCGAGACGTCGCGCGGCGCCTCCTGCCCCTTCGCGGCCCGCTCCAGGAGCCGCAGCCGCACCTGCTGGACGCCGTCCGGCAGATCGGCGTACGGGACCCCGCCCAGCGACAGGACCGCCCGCACCCGGTCCTCGACGGCGGCGTCCAGGGGGTCGTCCGGCCGACCCCCGGGTTTTCTGCGCAGCACTGCCCCTCCCCTCCCCGCGTGTGGCCTACGACGCGGCAGGCACCCGGAACGTTCGCCTCCACCTGTGGTGAACCCCACGTGTCCCGTTCCGCGGACAATCGATTGGACAAGGCGGGCCTGGACAGACGCATCATGGACGCACCCGCCAGGCCGGATGGCCGCACGCAAGCACGGAGGAACCCCTGTGAAGGTCGGAATCGTCGGAGCCACCGGTCAGGTCGGCACGGTCATGCGCAAGATCCTCGTCGAGCGTGCCTTCCCCGTCGACGAGCTGCGTCTGTTCGCCTCGGCGCGCAGCGCCGGCTCGGTCGTGGACGGCGTGACGGTCGAGGACGCCTCGACGGCCGACTACACGGGCCTGGACATCGTGCTGTTCTCCGCCGGCGGCGCCACGTCCAAGGCCCTCGCGGAGAAGGTCGCCTCGCAGGGCGCCGTCGTCATCGACAACTCCTCGGCCTGGCGCAAGGACCCCGAGGTGCCGCTCGTCGTCTCCGAGGTCAACCCGCACGCGATCGCGGACCGCCCCAAGGGCATCATCGCCAACCCGAACTGCACGACGATGGCCGCGATGCCGGTGCTGCGTCCGCTGCACGACGAGGCGGGCCTGGAGGCCCTCGTCGTCGCCACGTACCAGGCGGTCTCCGGTTCGGGTCTGGCCGGTGTGGCCGAGCTGCACGGGCAGGCGCAGAAGGTGGTCGCCGACGCCGACAAGCTGACGCACGACGGCGAGGCCGTCGACTTCCCCGAGCCGGACGTCTACAAGCGCCCCATCGCGTTCAACGTGCTGCCGCTCGCGGGCGCCATCGTCGACGACGGTCTGAACGAGACGGACGAGGAGCAGAAGCTCCGCAACGAGTCCCGCAAGATCCTGGAGATCCCGGGCCTGAAGGTCTCCGGCACCTGCGTGCGCGTCCCGGTCTTCTCCGGCCACTCGCTCCAGGTCAACGCCCGCTTCGCCCGCCCCCTCAGCACCGAGCGCGCCACCGAGCTGCTCGCGAACGCCCCGGGCGTGGAGCTGTCCGACATCCCGACGCCGCTGCAGGCCGCGGGCAAGGACGCGTCCTTCGTGGGCCGCATCCGCGGTGACGAGACGGTCGACAACGGCCTGTCCCTGTTCATCTCGAACGACAACCTCCGCAAGGGTGCCGCGCTGAACGCGGTGCAGATCGCGGAGCTGGTGGCGCAGGAGCTGTCCGCCAAGTAGTTCCTCCGTCGCGCGAGGGGCGGTCACCGGATGCCGGTGGCCGCCCCTCGTGCGTGGGCGCCCGTCGCGGCCGCTCCGAGCGCCAGCGCCCCGCCGAGCCAGAGCACCGAGGTCACGCCGAGCCGGTCGACGGTGACGCCCCCGGTGAGCGCGCCGAGCGCGATCGCGCAGTTGAAGACCCCGGCGAACAGCCCCGACACGGCCTCGCGGGCCCCGGCCGGAGCGGCGGCGGCCAGCCAGTTCTGGCCCGCCACGGAGACACCGCCGTAGGCCAGGCCCCAGGCGCACAGCAGCGCGGCGGACGCGAGGAGCGAGCCGCCCGCGGGCACGAGCAGCAGCGTGCCGGTGCCGAGCGCGGCGGCGAGGGCGGTGAGGGTGCGGCGCGGGGCACGGGCCGCGAGGGCGCCGCCGAGGAAAGTGCCGGCGATGCCCGCGACGCCGTACGCGAGGAGCAGGGCGCCGACGAGCTGCGGGTCGAGGTCCGGTACGCGTTCCAGGAGCGGGCGCACATAGGTGTACGCGGCGAAGTGCCCGGTCACGAGGAGCAGCAGGACGGCGAGTCCGCGCCGGACGCGGCCCGTCCGCAGCGGGGCGAGCAGGGCGGCGGGGCGGGCAGCGCGTGCGGCGGGCAGCGGCGGGAGCGCGGCGCGCAGCAGTACGGCGGCGGTGAGCGCGAGGGCGCCCCCGGCCACGAACGGCCAGCGCCAGCCGGTGAGTTCACCGAGGAAGGTGCCCGCGGGCAGGCCGGCGACGGAGGCGACGGCGATGCCGCTGAAGACGACGGCCGTGGCCCGTCCGACGCGCTCGGCCGGTACGAGCCGGGGCGCGAGCCCCGCCGCGAGCGCCCAGACCCCGCCGATGCAGATGCCGACGAGGGCACGGGCGGCGAGCAGGGCGGGCAGGTCCGGGGCGAGGGCGGACAGGGTGTGGGCGGCGCCGAGCAGGACGAGGAGTGCGGTGAGGACGGTGCGGCGGTCGGTGGCGCGGGCGGCGAGCGGCAGCAGCGGCGCGGCGCAGGCGGCGACGATCCCGGGGAGGGTGACGGCGAGTCCGACGGCGCCCTCCGACCGGTGGAGTCCCGCGGCGAGCGGGCTGAGCAGTCCGACGGGCAGCATCTCCCCGGTCACGACGGTGAAGGTGGCGAGGGCGAGCGCGAGGACGGCGCCGCGTGCGCGGGCGGGAGACAAGACGTCTGCCGGGGCGGGGAGTTCGGTACCGGTGTGCATGGGATCAAGGCTTCGCCGGGCGGGCGCCGGGAACAACGGCGAAGAGCTCACCCTTCTATGAGCGGGGCTCATCGATCGTCGAGGGGGACGCGTGCCGGGTCTGGAGCTGAAGGAGCTGGAGGCCTTCCTCGCGGTCGCCGAGGAGCTGCACTTCGGGCGGGCCGGTGAGCGGCTGTACGTGTCGCAGTCCCGGGTCAGCCAGCTGCTGGCCGCGCTGGAGCGGCGGGTGGGGGCGCGGCTCGTGGAGCGGACCAGCCGGCGGGTGCGGCTCACTCCGCTCGGCGACCGCTTCCTGTCCGAACTCCGGCCCGCTTACGAGGAGTTGGGCAGTGCCGTGGAGCGGGCCCGGGAGGCGGCGCGCGGGGTGGCGGGGCGGCTGCGGGTCGGCTTCCAGGGGACCGCGGACGAGCGGCTGACGGCGGCGCTGGCGCTGTTCCAGGAGCGGCATCCGGCCTGTGCGACGGAGATCGTGGAGGTGCCGTTCGCGGATCCGTTCGGCGCGGTGCGGCACCGGGAGGTGGACCTGGCGATCGTGCTGCTGCCGGTCGAGGAGCCGGACCTGGTGCTCGGCCCGACGTTCTCGCGCGAGCGGCAGAACGTCGCGGTGTCGGTACGCCATCCGTTCGCGGCCCGGACCGGGGTGGACGCGGCCGAACTGGCCGCCGCCCCGTTGATCGGGGCGGCGGGCCCGGCGCCCGCGTACTGGCGTGCGGCCCACGCCCCGACGGCCGCGCCGGGTCCCCGGGTGCGCACGCTCCAGGAGGGTCTGACGCTGGTCGCGGCGGGGCGCGGGGCGATGCTGCTGTGCCGCCCCACCGCGGAGTACCACGGGCGGCGGGACGTGGTGCACGTGCCGGTCGCCGGGCTGCCGGACTCGGAGCTCGGCGTGGTGTGGCACCGCGACGGGGAGACGGCGCGGGTGCGGGCCTTCGCGGCGGCGCTCAGTGCGTCGGCGGGCGACGCACCGCGAAGTGCAGGCAGCCGTACTCCACCGCCCTGACGTGCACGAGTACCACGGCCGGGTCGGTGAACGCCTCGTCGAGGGCCGCGTCGAATGCGGTCGTGGCGTCGGACGGGATCTCCAGGAGGCGGCCGCCGGCGATGTGGCCGCGGGCGTCGTAGCGGCGCAGGGTGCGCAGGGCGCCGGGGCGGTCGAAGGGGTAGTGGTCCGGGTCGGGCGCGGGGCCGCCGCAGTCGTCGGCGTGCAGGAAGACCGGGCCCTGTTCGTCGTAGGCGCCCGGGTCCGCGCCGGTCCGCGCGGCCCAGCGGCGCAGGGGCGCGTACGAGACGAGGGCGATGCGCTCGCCCTCGCGGACCGGCCGGAGGCAGCAGCGCAGCGGGGAGCCCGCGTCGTCGCCGGTGGCGGCGTACGGGACGCAGGGGCGGCCCGCGTCGTCGGTGGTCCGGAGTTCCTTGAGGGCGGTGGCGTCGATGGGCAGAGCGGTGTACCTGGTCATGGCTTCAGGCTCGCTCCGCGCCCGCGTGTTCACCGGCGGAAAACGGACATCGCGTTGCCGTACCCCGCGTGGAAGGATGGCCGGAAACGTCACAAACGTAGACCGCACTAGGAGATGACCGCGTGCCTGGCACCAATCTGACCCGCGTAGAGGCGCAAGCGCGGGCGAAGCTGCTCACCGTTGACTCGTACGAGATCGATCTCGACCTCTCCGGCGCGCAGGAGGGCGGCACGTACCGGTCGGTGACCACC
The DNA here is from genome assembly GCF_053891275.1 of Streptomyces sp. YJ-C3. Classification (NCBI taxonomy): domain Bacteria; kingdom Bacillati; phylum Actinomycetota; class Actinomycetes; order Kitasatosporales; family Streptomycetaceae; genus Streptomyces; species Streptomyces sp. YJ-C3. Next base: position 7,633,265 of record NZ_CM132685.1, read on the forward strand.
GTGCGCTTCGACAGCGCGGAGGGCGGCGCCGAGACCTTCATCGATCTCGTCGCCCCGGCCGTGCACGAGGCGGTGCTGAACGGGCGCTCGCTGGACGTGGCCGCCGTGTTCCGTGACTCGCGCATCGCGCTGAAGCACCTGGAGCAGGGGCCGAACGAGCTGCGGGTGGTCGCCGACTGCGCGTACACGAACACCGGCGAGGGGCTGCACCGTTTCGTCGACCCCGTCGACCAGCAGGCCTACCTGTACACGCAGTTCGAGGTGCCGGACGCGCGGCGTGTGTTCGCCTCGTTCGAGCAGCCGGACCTGAAGGCCACCTTCCAGTTCACCGTGAAGGCGCCGAGCGGCTGGACCGTGATCTCGAACGCGCCGACGCCGGAACCCAAGGACGACGTCTGGGTCTTCGAGCCGACGCAGCGCATGTCGACGTACATCACGGCGCTGATCGTCGGCCCGTACCACTCGGTGCACTCCTCGTACGAGAACGCCGAGACGGGGCAGTCGGTGCCGCTCGGCATCTACTGCCGTCCCTCGCTGGCCGAGCACCTCGACTCGGACGCGATCTTCGAGGTGACACGGCAGGGCTTCGACTGGTTCCAGGAGAAGTTCGACTACGCGTACCCGTTCGCGAAGTACGACCAGCTGTTCGTGCCGGAGTTCAACGCGGGCGCGATGGAGAACGCGGGCGCGGTCACCATCCGCGACCAGTACGTGTTCCGCTCGAAGGTGACGGACGCCGCGTACGAGGTGCGGGCGGCGACGATCCTGCACGAGCTGGCGCACATGTGGTTCGGCGACCTGGTCACCATGGAGTGGTGGAACGACCTGTGGCTGAACGAGTCGTTCGCCACCTACGCCGAGGCCGCCTGCCAGGCGTACGCGCCGGAGTCGAAGTGGCCGCACTCGTGGACCACGTTCGCCAACTCCATGAAGACGTGGGCCTACCGGCAGGACCAGCTGCCCTCCACGCACCCGATCATGGCCGAGATCAACGACCTCGACGACGTGCTCGTCAACTTCGACGGCATCACGTACGCCAAGGGCGCGAGCGTCCTCAAGCAGCTCGTCGCGTACGTCGGCATGGACGAGTTCTTCCAGGGCGTGCAGGCGTACTTCAAGCGGCACGCGTTCGGGAACACCCGCCTGTCCGACCTGCTCGGCGCTCTGGAGGAGACCAGCGGCCGGGACCTGAAGGCCTGGTCGAAGGCGTGGCTGGAGACGGCCGGCATCAACGTGCTGCGCCCGGAGATCGAGACCGACGAGCACGGTGTCATCACGTCGTTCGCGATCCGCCAGGAGGCCCCGGCGCTGCCCGAGGGCGCGAAGGGCACCTCGACGCTGCGGCCGCACCGCATCGCGATCGGCCTGTACGACCTCGACGACGACAGCGGCAAGCTGCTGCGCGGCGAGCGCCTCGAACTCGACGTCACCGCGAGCGAGTCGACGCCCGTGCCCGAGCTCGTCGGCAAGCACCGGCCGGCCGTGATCCTGCTCAACGACGACGACCTGTCGTACGCGAAGGTCCGTCTCGACGAGGACTCGCTGCGGGTCGTCACCGAGCACCTCGGCGACTTCGAGTCCTCGCTGCCGCGTGCCCTGTGCTGGGCGTCGGCCTGGGACATGACGCGCGACGCGGAGCTGTCCACCAGCGCCTACCTGGACCTGGTGCTGTCCGGCATCGCCAAGGAGTCCGACATCGGCGTCGTGCAGTCGCTGCACCGCCAGGTGAAGCTGGCGATCGACCTGTACGCGGCCCCTTCCCACCGTGACGCGCTGCTGGCCCGCTGGACCGAGGCGGCGCTGACCCATCTGCGGACCGCCGAGGCGGGCGGTGACCACCAGCTGGCGTGGGCCCGGGCGTTCGCGGCGACGGCCCGCACGCCGGAGCAGCTCGACCTGCTGGACGGTCTGCTGGAGGGCTCCCAGACCATCGAGGGCCTGGCCGTCGACACGGAGCTGCGCTGGGCGTTCGTGCAGCGGCTCGCGGCGGTCGGCCGCTTCGACGAGGCGGAGATCACCACGGAGTACGAGCGGGACCGCACGGCGGCCGGTGAGCGGCACGCGGCGACCGCCCGTGCCGCGCGTCCGACGCCGGAGGCGAAGGCGGAGGCCTGGGCCTCGGTCGTCGAGTCCGACCAGCTGCCGAACGCGGTGCAGGAAGCGGTGATCGGCGGCTTCGTCCAGACCGACCAGCGTGAGCTGCTCGCGCCGTACGCGGACAAGTACTTCGAGGCGCTCAAGGACGTGTGGGACTCGCGCTCGCACGAGATGGCGCAGCAGATCGCGGTCGGCCTGTACCCGTCGGTCCAGGTCTCCGAGGACACGCTCGCGAAGACGGCCGACTGGCTGGACTCGGCGGAGCCGAGCGCTGCGCTGCGGCGGCTGGTGTCGGAGTCGCGGGCCGGGGTCGAGCGGGCCCTGAAGGCGCAGGTCGCCGACGCGTAGGCCTCCGGCCGGTGCGGGGTCCGTCTTTCCGGGCCTCGCACCGCCCGAGTGACCTCGGTCCGTCCCGGGCCACGGGCCGGTGGGGGCTGGTCGCGCAGTTCCCCGCGCCCCTGAGATGCGCACTGCGTGCGGCATCTCATCGAGGGAGCAGCGGCGCAGCCGCATGCTCCACGGGCGCGGGGAACTACGCGACCGGCCACGACGAAAGCCGCACCCCGCGACGGATCACGTCACCCGCGGTGGAAGCGCTCGCGGAGCGTCGCCCGGCCCTCTTCCGTCAGGACGCCGTGCAGCCGCATGCGGGCGACGCCGCCGTCGGGGAAGGCGTCCAGGCGTACGTGCGTGACGACGGCCTGTGCGGCGAGCGGGAAGCGGTGGAGGGTGTCGGGCTGGAGGCGGGTGCGGGGGATGATCTCGAACCATTCGCCGGTCTCGCCGTTGCGGCCGCTCAGCGCGATCCAGCCCGCCGAGTTGCCCTTCAGGTAGGCCGTGTCGATCTCGACGGCGCGGATGGCGCCCTGCGCGGCGAGGCGGAAGCGGACCCAGTCGTTGGTGCCGTGGACGCGGCGGCGCCGGTTCTCCCAGCCGTCGTCCATCTTGCGGGAGGTGCCGGGCAGGATGATCTGGGTCGGCGACGAGTAGAACTTGTCGGACGCGTCCTCGTACACCCCGCCGTTGAGGACCGAGAGCAGGTCGAACGTGCCGAGCAGGTCGAGCCACTCGGGGTCCGGGACGACCTCGCCGTGGACGCGCAGGCGGGCGATGCCGCCGTCGGGGTGCTGGCAGACGCGGAGGTGCGTGTAGCGCCGCTCGGAGGTGACCGTGAAGGCGTTCGCCGCGTGGCCGCGGACCTGGCTGCGCGGGACGATCTCCTCCCACTTCACGTCGTCGGCGAGCAGGTCCTCGGGGCTCGGGGTGCCGGGCACTGAGGTGGCCTGGATGCTCACGCGCTGCGGGTAGTTGCCGCGGAAGTGCGCGGTGTCGACGATGACGCCGCGGATCACGCCGGGGGCGCCGAGGCGGACGATCGCCCAGTCGTGGTCCTCGGGGGCGGGGAAGGGCGAGTCGGCGGTGCCGCGGCGGCGGCGGGTCTCCCAGCCGTCCATGATCTTGCCCTTGTGCCCGAAGTGCTCGGGGTCGAAGACGGCCCGCTCGCGCACGAGGAGGTTCTCGCGCTCGGCGAAGAACTCGTCGTTGGCGGCGATGACGCCCGCGCCGAGCCGCCGGTCGGCGAGGTCGACCAGCTCGGCGAAGGCGGAGGCGTCACCGAAGGCGCGGTAGTCGGCGTACGGGTCGCCGCCGCCGTAGGGCGCGGCGTCGTTGGCGTGCGGGTCGGCGGTCTCGGCAGGTGTCGCGGGGGTCGTCGTCATGCGCCCACTGTCGAACGCGGCGACCGCACAGGTCCATCGAATGTTTTCGATATTCCTTTTCAGCTGAGCTGAACGATCACGTGGCGTGCTCCACGCGCAGCGCGTCCAGCACCCGCCGCACCGTCGCCCCCTCCTCGGCGCCTGAGCGCACGGCCGCCACCACATGCCGTACGGGACGGTCGGCGCCCAGCGCGCACATCACGACGCCGTCGCGGCGCGCGGCCGCCATCCGCGGTACGAGCGCGACCCCCATCCCTGCCTCGACCATGGCCAGGATCGCCGTCCAGCCGGCCGCGCTGTGCGCCTGCTCGGGCACGAACCCCGCGGCCTCGCACGCGGCGATGGTGATCTCGGACCAGGGCCCGGACCCGCCGAAGATCCACGGCTCCCCGGCGAGGTCGGCGAGCCGCAGGCCCGGCTCCTTCGCCAGCCGATGCCCGACCGGCAGGGCCACGTCGAGCGGGTCGGCGAGCAGCGGGACCCGGGTGAACTTGGGGTCGCGGGCCGTCGGCGCGTGCGCGGCGAGCGAGAGGGCGAGGTCGACGTCGCCGGACGCGAGCAGCTCGTAGGCCTGCGCGGCCTCGGCCTCGCGGACCCGGACGGTGATCCCGGGGTGGGCGGTGCGCAGCGCCCGTACGGCGGGCACGACGAGGGCGGGCACGGCGGTGGAGAACGCGGCGACCCGCACCGTCCCCGACTCCCCGTGCACGTAGGACGCCAACTCGGCGTCGGCGCGCTCCAGTTGGGCGAAGACGGCTTCCGCGTGTCCCAGTACGAGATGCGCCGCGTCGGTGAGCCGCACCCGGCGCCCCTGTGCTTCCAGGAGCGGCACCCCGAGCTGTTTCGCCAGATTGGTGAGCTGCTGCGAGACGGCGGAGGGCGTCATGAGGAGGGCCTGCGCGGTGGCGGTGACGGTGCCGCGCTCGCGCAGGGTGCGCAGGATGACCAGCTTCTTGACGTCCCACCGGTCCGGCCTCGGCCCTCGCTCGCTCATACGGCACAAAGTAACCCGGCCTAGGCTGGCGTCATGCAGCAGACGGTACGGATCCGGGCGGGCCGCCCGGACGAGGCGGAGCGGCTGAGCGCGCTGGCCCTGCGGTCGAAGGCGCACTGGGGGTACGACGCGGACTTCATGGCGGCGTGCGTGGCCGAGCTGACGCTCGGGGCGGACGAGGTCGCGGAGCGGCGGACGGTGGTGGCCGAGGACCGGGACGGGCGGGTGCTCGGCTTCGCGACGCTCGAAGGGCGGCCGCCGCGGGGCGAGTTGGGACTGATGTTCGTCGACCCGGACGCGATGGGCTGCGGCGTGGGCCGTCTCCTGTTCGACCAGGTGCGCGCCACGGCACGGGCCGCGGGTTTCGCCCGGTTCGGCTGGGCGGCGGACCCGAACGCCGTGCCGTTCTACGAGGCGATGGGCGGGCGGCGGGTCGGCACGATCCCGTCGGGGTCGGTGCCGGGCCGGGTGCTGCCGCTGATGGAGGCCGACCTCGGCGACGCCTAGGGAAGGGCGGCCAGCCATTCCACCAGCAGCCGGTTGACCTCGTCGGCCCGCTCCTGCTGGATCCAGTGCCCGGCCCCGTCGAGGACGTGCGAGGCGACGAGTCCGGGCAGGGTCTTCGGGAAGGCGTCGATCGCGTCGGCGAGCCACATCGTGGACGCGTCGCGCGCGCCGCCGACGAAGAGGGACGGCTGCGGGACGGGAGCGCCGTCGTAGGGCTCCAGGTCGGCCCAGTCGCGGTCCATGTTCCGGTAGCGCGCGAGGGCGCCGCCGAACCCGGTGCGTTCGAACTCGTCCGCGTAGACGTCGAGTTCGTCCTCGTCGAGCCAGCCGGGCAGCCGGCCTGCCGCGGGGAAGCGGTCCCGCAGCCGGCCGCCGCGCGGGACGAAGTGCGGGTCGGGGGCGTCCGGGCCGGGCATCGTGTCGGCGGACAGCGCCGCGTAGAACCCGGCCAGCCAGCCGCGGACGTCCGGCTCGGTCTCCGCCTCGGCGCGTCCCGGCTCCTGGAAGTACGAGACGTAGAACTCCTGCTCCCCGCCGGCCATCGCGGCGAACACCTCGCTCGGCCGCGGTCCGCCGCGCGGCGCGTACGGCACGCTCAGCAGGCCGACGGCGCGGAACACGTCGGGGCGCAGCAGCGCCGAGTTCGCGGCGATGTTCGCTCCCCAGTCGTGGCCGACGACGACCGCGCTCTCCTCGCCGAGGGCGCGCACCACGGCGGCGCTGTCCTCGACGAGTTCCGTCATCCGGTAGGCCTCGGTGGCGGCGGGCCGGGAGGAGCGCCCGTATCCGCGGACGTCGACGGCGACGGCCCGGTACCCGGCCGCGGCCAGGGCCGGGAGCTGGCGCCGCCAGGAGTACCAGGACTCGGGGAAGCCGTGCAGGAGCAGGACGAGCGGGCCGGTGCCCTGCTCCACGAGGTGGGTGCGGCCGGCGGGCGTGGGGACGAGGCGGTGGACCGGGGCGGCGGGCGGCTGCGTCATGGGGACCTCCGGGAGGGGCGGCACTGCGGTGCTCCGATCGTCTCCCCGACCGGTCCGCGGCGCCGCGCCTTGTTGCCGGTCCGGCAAATTCAGCGGGTTCCACCGGGTCGCCGGGCCGCCGAGGCGAGCACGACGCCGCCCAGGATCAGACCCATGCACAGCAGCTGCGCCCAGCCCGTCGCCTCGCCGAGCACGGCGTAGGAGAGCAGGGCCACACAGACCGGCTGGAGGTAGTAGACGGCTCCGGCGCGGGCGGCGCCCACCAGCGCGATCGCCTTGTTCCAGGCGAAGAAGGCGACGGCCGAGGAGACCACGCCGACGTACAGCAGCGGGCCGACGGTGCCGGGTCGCGCCTCGAAGCCGCCCTGCACCGCAAGGCTCACCCCGTACGCGGGCAGCAGCATGAGCGCGCCGAGCACGAAGGTCGCGAACAGGAACGCCACGCCGCCGATCTCCTGGGGCCTGCGGCGCAGCAGTGCGCTGTACGAGCCGAAGCAGACGGCCGCGGCGACCACCCACAGGTCGCCGGGGGCGAAGTCGGGGGTGGGCGAGCCCTTGCTGACGAGGAGCACGACTCCGGCGCAGGCCAGCAGGGTTCCGGTGACGCGGCGGGCGCCGAGGCGGGCCCCGCCGAGCCGTTCGTACAGCGCCATGAGCACCGGGGACGCCGCCATGATCATGCCCATGTTGCCGGCGGAGGTGGTCAGTCCCGCCTGGTTGACGAGGGTGTTGTAGACGGTGACGCCGAGGAGCGCGGCCAGCGTGACGTAGCCCAAGTGCCTGCGTATCAGGGCCCGTTCGCGCCAGGCCGCGCGGATCCCGAACGGGGCGAGCGCCACGATCGCGACGATCCAGCGCCAGAACGCGTGCTGGACCGGCGGCACGCTGTCGTGCAGGGCGCGGGAGGTGACGAAGCTGCCGGACCAGACGACGGTGGCGAGGGCGGCGAGGGCGAGTCCGGCACCGAGCCCTCCGGCCGCGCGGCCGGGGGCCGCGCTCGGCGCCACAGGGGTGCGGGTTCGGTCCAGGACGGCCATCGGAGTCCTCTCGTGCGGGGTGTCTGCGGGTACGGAGCTACCGTCGCAGCACGTCACCCATCACGTCCATCGAATGTTTTCGCTGATTACGTTCAGCAGATCTGAACATTCGAGCGGGGAGCTGGCCGGTCACGGTCGCCCCGAACGCCAGCGCCATACCGGCCAGTTGGACCGCCGTCAGGCTCTGTCCCAGTGCCACCCAGCCGATCACCGCCGCCGTCAGCGGTGAGAGCGGGCCGAGGAAGGTGACCTGGGTGGCGGTGAGGCGGCCGATGCCGCGGAACCAGAGCCAGTACGCGACCGCCGTGTTGGCCAGCGCGAGGTACGCGTAGCCGGTCAGGGCCCGGCCGTCCAGGGCCGGCGGCGCGCCCTCGACCGCGAGCGCGAGCGGCGCGATCAGCAGTCCGCCCGCCGTCAGCTGCCAGCCGGTCAGCGCCAGCGGGCCGGCGCCCTCGGGGCGGCCCCACTTCTTCGTCAGGACCGTGCCCGTCGACATCGACGCCGTCGAGGCGAGGGCCGCCGCGACGCCGAGCGCGTCGAGCGCGCCCGCGGCCCGCAGCACCACGAGGCTGACGCCGAGCGCGGCCACGGCCCCGGTCACCAGCGTGCGCCGCGAGGGGCGCCGGCCGAGCAGGCCCGCCGACAGGCCCGCCACGAACAGCGGGCCGAGGGAGCCGACCACGGCGGCGAGACCGCCCGGCAGCCGGTACGCGGACAGGAACAGCAGGGGGAAGAACGCGCCGATGTTCAGCGCGCCCAGGACCGCCGCCTTCCACCACCACTCCCCCGTCGGCAGCCGGCGCGCCAGCGCGAGGAGCAGCAGCCCGGCGGGCAGGGCGCGCACCGCCGCCGTGAACAACGGGCGGTCCGGCGGCAGCAGTTCGGTCGTCACCGCGTAGGTGGAGCCCCAGGAGACGGGGGCGAGCGCGGTCAGCAGCACCACGGTCGCCCGGTTCACGACGCCACCGCCACCGGCTCGCGCACGGCCCGCGGGGCGCGCGCCACGACGACCGACTCCACCGGCAGCCGCCGCTCGACGCGGATCAGCAGCCCGGCCGCCACGGCGGAGGTGGCGATCAGGAACAGCCACGGCACCCGGCCGTCGAGGGCGAGCAGGCCGGTGAAGAGCGAGGGCGAGACCGCCTTGGCCAGGGACCAGGACAGCTGGTAGGCCGCGAGGTAGCGGCCGCGGGCCCGCTCCGGCGCCGCGGAGACCGCGAGGACCTCGGCGGCCGGGCTGTGCACCAGCTCGCCGAGCGTGTAGACGACGACCAGGACGACCAGGGCCGTACCGACGGGCCAGGCACCGTCCGGCCGGGCCGTGCCGAGCACCGCGAGGCCCGCGAACGACGCGGCGAACAGCATCCCGCCGAGTGCCGCCGCGCGGGTGCGGCGTGCTCCGGCGCCGCGCACCCGGCCCGCGACGAACATCCCGGCGACCGCGCACAGCACCGTGTTGACCGTGAACGCCGTGCCGGTGAGCGCCGCCGGGCCGTGCAGCCACTGCACGACGAACAGCGGGAAGAGCACCGAAAGGGCCGAGTAGGACAGGGCGTTGAGGAAGTTGGCGCCGGTCAGGACCAGAAAGGGGCGGTCGGCCGCGACCAGCCGGTAGCCCGCTGCGCGCCGGGGGCCCGCTTGGGTGCGCACCGGTCGCAGCGGGATCAGCAGCAGCGCCGCCGCCGCGAACGTCAGCGCGTTGCCCCAGGCCGCGTACGTGTACGCGCCGGGGCCCGCGACCGCGATGAGCAGCGTCGCGAGCAGCGCGCCCGCGCCGCTGCCGCCGTTGGTGAGCGCGCGCAGGGCCGCCTGGAGCCGGTCGCGGTCGGCGCCGCGTGCCACCTCGCCGATGAGCGCGGACTGCGCGGCGGGGAAGGCCCGGTCGGCGGCCGCCGTCATGAAGGCCACCGCGGCGAAGGCGGGCAGCGAGTGGGCCGCCGGATAGAGCAGGAAGCCGGCGGCCCGGACCGCGTAGAGCGCGTACTGGACGGGACGCGCCCCGAACCGGTCGACCGCCGCGCCGGCCAGCGGCAGCGCGCCCATCCCGGCCAGGCCCGTCACGGTGAGGACGGTGCCGACGACCGGGAACGACAGGCCGGTGACGTAGTGGAAGAAGACCAGGGTGAACGGGACGTACATGCCGTTGCCGATGCCGTTCACGGCGGCGGCGAAGGTCATGGACCGTTCGCCGGGTATGCGGCGCTTGTTCTTCACCGGATTCACCGGGACCCCCTCAAGTAGCTCGATGGAAAGTAGCTTAGCCGCAAGCTACTTTTCGTCAAGCAACTTTCTTGCCCGGGAGCGAGAAGCCTCGGATACTCGGGGTCATGACTGACAAGGACGCCGTCGACGCGATCGTCGACCAGTGGGCGACGGTGCGGCCGGACCTGGACACCACCGCCATGGAGGTCTTCGGACGCGTCTACCGGCTGGCCCGGGGCATGGGCGACCGGATCGAGAAGACGTACGCGCGACTCGGCATCTCCCGCGGCGAGTTCGACGTGCTGGCGACCCTGCGCCGCGCCGACGCCCCCTACACCCTCTCGCCGCGCCAGCTGTCGGCCACGCTGATGCTGACCACGGGCGGCATGACCGGGCGCCTCGACAAGCTGGAGCGGCGGAACCTGGTGCGCCGCTCCCCCGACCCGCACGACCGGCGCGGACTGCACGTCACCCTGACCGACGAGGGCCTGGCGATCGTGGACGAGGCCGTGGGCGCCGGCCTCGACGTCCAGCGCAAGGCCCTGGAAGCGGCGCTCGACGGTCCTCAGGCCCAGCAACTGTCCGATCTGCTGCGGCAGTTGCTGGCGACCACCGCTCCCGGCGAGTAGTGGGCCTCAGCCCTCCAGGTACGCCAGTACGGCCAGCACCCGGCGGTTGTCGCTCTCGCCGGGCAGCAGGCCGAGCTTCGTGAAGATGTTGCCGATGTGCTTGGCCACGGCCTTCTCGGTGACGAACAGCGCCTCCGCCACCCCCGCGTTGGACCGCCCCTGCGCGAGCAGGCCGAGCACCTCGCGCTCCCGGGCGGTCAGGGAGCCGAGGCGCCGGTCGCGGACCTTGCGGGCCAGCAGCTTCGAGACGACCTCGGGGTCCATCACGGTGCCGCCGCCGGCGACCTGCCCGATGGTGCGCAGGAACTCGGCGCCGTTCGTCACCCGGTCCTTCAGGACGTAGCCGACCGCGCCGGCGCCGTCCGCCAGCAACTCCCTGGCGTACAAGGGCTCCACGTACTGCGAGAGCAGCAGCACCGGGAGCCCCGGCACCTGTTCGCGTGCGGCGAGGGCCGCGCGCAGGCCCTCGTCGCTGAAGTCCGGGGGCAGCCGGACGTCGACGATCGCGACGTCGGGCCGCTCCGCGACGAGGACCTTGCGCAGTTCGGGACCGTTGTCGACGGCGGCGGCGACCTCGTGGCCGTACGCGCCGAGGAGCCGGACGAGACCGTCCCTCAGCAGGAAGTGGTCTTCGGCGACGACAACGCGCACGGCACCTCCATCGAGATCTGCGTCGGACCGCCGGCCGGGCTGTTGACCGCGAGGACGCCGTCGAAGGTGGCCAGGCGGCGCTCGATCCCGGCGAGGCCGCTGCCCCGGGACGGATGCGCGCCGCCGTGCCCGTCGTCGGTGACGCCGACGCGCAGGGCCGAGCGCGCGGTGTCGTAGCCGATGTCGATCCACAGCCGTTCGGCGTCCGCGTGCTTGGCCGCGTTCGTGACGGCCTCGGCGACCGCGAAGTACACGGCCGACTCGACGGGCGGCTCGGGGCGGGCCGGCAGGTCGACGGTGACCTCCGTGTCCAGCGGGCTCAGCAGCGCCAACGACCGCACGGCGTCGGCCAGTCCGCGGTCGGCGAGGACCGGCGGGTGGATGCCGCGGACCAGGTCGCGCAGTTCCTTCAACGCGGCCGACGAGGAGGCACGGGCCTCGGCGAGCAGCGTCCGTACGGCCTCCGGGTCGTCCTTCAGCCGGTGCTCGGCGGCGTCCAGCGTCATGCCCATCGCCACCAGGCGGGCCTGGGCGCCGTCGTGCAGGTCCCTTTCGATGCGGCGCAGTTCGGCCGCGGAGGTGTCGACGGCGTCGGAGCGGGTCGCGGACAGATGGGCGATGCGGGCGGCCATCATCTCCTGCTCGCCGGGGGCGAGGGTCGCGCGGACGAAGCGGGCGTGCCGGTCGACCATGGCGGGCGCGATCCCGAGGCCGGTCGCGGCGACGACGAGTCCGAGCAGACCCGCCATCAGGGCCGTGGGGACGTCCGTCACGTGGATGATCGTGTACCAGAGGCCGTCCCAGCCGGTGCCCCGGTCGGCGAGGTACGGGCCGAAGAACGCGAGGAAGACGCCCCACAGTCCGTAGCCGACGAGGCCGACGGGAAGGCCGGCGACGAGTCCGGCGGCGAACGAGTACAGCGTGATCCAGCGCCACTCGCGCAGCCGCTGCGGGTCCTCCAGGAGCCACCGGTAACGGGCCACGACCCCGCGCCGCTCCGTGCCGTGCCCGTCCCGCGCGGCGGGCGGCGCCTCGACGGTGATCCCCGACCAGGCGGCGGCCAGCTTCCGCTCCCGGTCCACGAGGCGGCGCATCCCCGCCGCGGCCCGCGGCAGCCACCCCGGCACGGGCGTCCACAACGCCGTCCCGACCATCGCCGACCAGTGCATCGCCGCCACCGAGAGCCACCACAACCGGTAGCACCTCCTGAGCGCCACGACCCGCTCCATGTCCCCCAACTCCCCTGCTCGCTCCAGCTATCGCAAAGAGTATGTGGCGAACTCGCGGGGGAAGTCGGTGGACTTAACTCCCCCTTCTGCCGACGTCGACGCCCACGCCGCGTACCCGTCGGGCCGCACCAGCAGGGCCGTGCGGCGGTCGCTCGCCCAGTGGGCGACCCGGACGCCGTCGCTCCTGTACGCGGTCCCCTCGGGCAGGATCAGCACGAACTCGCCCGCGCGCAAGGCCTCGTAGAGCCGGGTGCCGCCGGCGAGGGCCACGTCGGGCACCCGCTTGCCGACGAGCGGGTGGGCACCCTTCGGCGCCGGGTAGGCGACGCCGATGCCGGTGATCTGGCCGAGGGCGCGCTCGCGGGCGGGGCGGATCCGGTCGAGCACGGCGGTGAGGGCGCCGCGGGCCGCGAACATCCAGGGGGTCTTGGCCATCGCCATCCGCACCAGGCCACCGCTGCTGCGCAGCACGGCCTTGCCGACGGGGTGCCGCTCGGCCTCGTACGTGTCCAGCAGGGCGTCGGCAGCACGCCCGCCCACGACGGCGGCCAGCTTCCAGCCGAGGTTCGCGGCGTCCTGGAGACCGGTGTTCATGCCCTGGCCGCCCGCCGGGGTGTGCACGTGCGCGGCGTCGCCCGCGAGCAGGACGCGGCCCACGCGGTAGTGCGGCGCCTGGCGTTCGTCGCTGTGGAAGCGGGACATCCAGCGGGCGTCGTGCATGCCGTAGTCGCGGCCGAGGGCGAGCCGGGCGATCTCCTTGACCTCGTCGAGGCCGAGGGGCTCGCTGTCGGGCACGTCGCGGGCGCGGTTCCAGCCGATGACGCGGTAGTAGCCGTCGCCGAAGGGGGCGATGAAGGCGAAGGCGTCGCCGACGGTGTTCACGGTGAGCAGGTCGTCCGGCTGCTCGGCGAGGCGGACGTCGGCGAGGACGACGGAGCGGATGACCGACTTTCCCGGGAAGGGCAGGCCCACGGCCTCCCGTACGGCGCTGCGCATGCCGTCGGTGCCGACGACGTAGGCGGCGCTCAGCTCGGCCGGCTCGCCGTCCGCGCCCCGGACCTGGAGGGTGACCCCGTCGGTGCCCTGGACCAGGCCGGTCACCTCGGTGTCGTACGCGAAGACGACCCCGGCCTCGGCCGCGCGCCGCTCCAGGACCTTCTCGACCTCGTACTGCGGGACGACGAGGAGGTGGTCGAAGCGGGTGGGCAGGCCGGTCAGCTCGATGGTGAGGCTGCCGAACAGCCGCAGCCGGTCGAGCACCCGGCCCTTCTCCTCGATCTCGTCGGAGAGGCCGCGCGCGTCGAGCTGTTCCAGGGTGCGGGCGTGCACGACGAAGGCGCGGGAGAGGTTGCTGATCTTGTGGGGACGCTTCTCGACGAGGGTGACGGGGACGCCGGCGGCGGCGAGGTCCCCGGCGAGCAGCAGGCCGGTGGGGCCGGAGCCGACGACGATGACGGAGCGGTCGTGCGGGGTGCCGTGGTGCGCGGTGCCGTTCATGAGGGCCTCCTACGACCGGGCCGCGCCGACGCCTTCTGGTCAACGCTTGTTGGCAAACGTAGAGCCGCGGCTATGGACTGTCAACAGGCGTTGGCCTACGTTTGTTGGCATGAGCGAGAAGCAGCAGGCCGGACGCCGTTCCGACGCCACCAGGGCCACGATCCTCGCGGCGGCCCGGGAGCGGTTCGCGGCGGACGGGTACGAGCGGGCCACGATCCGGGCCATCGCGGGCGACGCGCGGATCGACCCGTCCATGGTGATGCGGTACTTCACGAACAAGGAAGGTCTCTTCGCGGCGGCCGTCGCCGTGGACCTGGAGCTGCCGGACCCGGCCGGCGTCCCGCGCGACGAGCTGGGCCGCGCCCTGGTGACCCGCTTCCTGGACCTGTGGGAGGAGAACGAGGTGCTCACGGCGCTGCTGCGGGTCGGCGTCACCAATCCGGCCGCCGCCGAGCGGATCCAGGGCGTGCTGCGCGACCAGCTGATCCCGGTGGCCCGGCAGGTCTGCCCCGTCCCGGAGCAGGCGCCGGCCCGGGCGGCCCTGTGCGCGTCCCAGGTGCTCGGGCTCGCGCTGACGCGGTACGTGCTGCGGTTCCCGGCGAGCGTGGCGCTGGACCGGGCGGAGATCGTGGACTGGCTCGCCCCCACGGTGCAGCGCTATCTCACGGCGAAGCGGCCGCACACCCCGTGAGAACGCGTCGAGGGCACCCGCCGCGACGGATGCGCGGCGGGTGCCCTCGACGGGGAAACTCTGCGGGTCAGCCCTGCTTGGGCTGCTTGCGGGACTTGTCGCCCAGGATCACGAGGCCGGCGATCACCAGGAAGATGACGATCGGGGCGGCGACGTAGAGGCCGAGCGTCTCGATCACGCTCAGGCCCTTACCCGGGTCGTCGCCGTCGTCGCGCGTGAGCGCGAGCGCGGGGGACGACATGAGCAGCATCATCAGCGTCGTACCGGAGGCCAGGGCGCCGGCGCGCAGGGCGTTCTTCTTGTCCACGGTGCCAACGTAGCGAACCCCTAAACGCGCCGCGCGTCCGGGGGGCCTGTAAGGGGCACGGCCGTCTGCGCGTGCCGGTCCCCGAACACCGCCAGCAGGGCGTGCGCGCGGGCCGATGCGGCCAGTTCCTCCAGGGTGACGGGGCGGCCGGCGGCGTCCGCGACGGGCAGCCGCCAGTTCGGGTACTCGTCCCAGGTGCCGGGCAGGTTCTGCGGGCGCCGGTCGCCCACCAGATCGGGCAGCCAGAGGCCGACCAGCCGGGCCGGGGTGCGCAGCAGGAAGCGGTGCACGGCCCGGACGGCCTCCTCCTCGTCGTCGTGGCCGCCGCGCGGCAGCAGGCCGAGCCGGGCGAACAGGGCGAGCCAGTCCGCCACCTCCGCCGCCGCCTCGGCCGGTGTCGCCGTGGACAGTCCGAGCCGCTCGCGCAGCCGCACGTCGTCGCCGGACAGCCGGGCCGCGGTGGACGGCAGGTCGTGCGTGGTGGCCGTGGCGACACAGTCCGTGCGCCACTCCTCGGCCGGCACCGGACGTCCGTCGCCCTCCCAGTCCCGCTCGAACCACAGCACCGACGTGCCGAGGACGCCGCGCTCGCGCAGCCGCTCGCGCACGCCCGGCTCGACCGTGCCCAGGTCCTCCCCGATGACGTACGTCCCCGAGCGCGCCGCCTCCAGGACGAGGACGGCCAGCATCGCCTCGGCGTCGTAGTGGACGTACGTGCCCTCGGTCGGGGCCTCGCCGTCCGGGATCCACCAGAGCCGGAACAGGCCCATCACATGGTCGATGCGGACGGCGCCCGCGTGCCGCATCAGATGGCGCAGCAGGTCGCGGAAGGGCGCGTAGCCGGTCGCCGCGAGGCGGTCGGGGCGCCACGGGGGCAGGCCCCAGTCCTGGCCGCGCGCGTTGAAGGCGTCCGGGGGCGCGCCCACGCTCATGCCCTGCGCGAAGACGTCGCGCTGCGCCCACGCGTCGGCGCCGCCCGGGTGCACGCCGACCGCGAGGTCGTGCACGAGCCCGATCGGCATGCCCGCGTCGCGCGCGGCCCGCTGGGCGGCGGCAAGCTGGGTGTCGGTGAGCCAGGCGAGCCGGCCGTGGAAGTCGACGCGGTCCATCAGTTCGCGGCGGGCGCGGGCGGTCTCCGGCGAGCGCGGGTCCTGGAGCGCGGCCGGCCAGGTGTGCCGGTCGGGGCCGTGGCGCTCGGCGAGCGCGCTGTACGTGGCGTGGTCCTCCAGGGCGGTGCCCTGCTCGGCGAGGAAGTCCCAGTAGGCGGCGCGGCGGCCGGGGGTCAGCGGGACGGCGTGGACCGCTTCGAGGGTCTCCCGCTTCAGCGCCCAGACCGCGTCCCGGTCGATCAACTCCCCGCCGCTCAGCACCGCTTCGCGCAGCCGGGCGGCCTCCCGCGCGCGTGAGGGGACGTACGCGTACTCGGGTACGTCCTCGATCCGCAGGTGCACCGGGTCGGGGAAGCGGCGGGACGAGGGGCGGTACGGGGACGGGTCGGTGCCGCCGTCGGGGCCCGCGGGGACCGCCGCGTGCAACGGGTTGACCTGGAGGAATCCGGTGCCGTGGGTGCGGGCCGACCAGGATGCCAGGTCGGCCAGGTCGCCGAGGTCGCCCATGCCCCAGGAACGGGCGGAGAGCAGGGAGTAGAGCTGGACCAGGAGGCCGTGCGTGCGGGGTGGCGGGAGCGGGGCGGTGGGCGGTGCGGCGATGAGGTGGGCGGTCGCCGTCGTGCCGTCCGTGGTTTCCGCCGTGAGTGTGTGCACGCCCGGTGGGGGGACTTCCTGTTCGCCGCTTCGCGGCGGATACGTCCACCTGCCCGCCCGTTCACCCGGCGGCTCGGGCGTCAGGGACAGGCGTGTGCCCTCGGGGAGTTCGGTCAGCCACGCCGGGCGCGGGTCGTCGAGCCACCACACCACCGTCGGCGGCAGCAGCCGGCCCGCCTGTTCGGCCTCCCGTGCGGCCAGCGCGTCGCGGATCGCCTCCGGGGTGCCCGCGTCGACGCCGAGCGCGGCGAGCGCCGCTGTGACGGCCGTGTCGGAGGCGCGGACCGTGCGGCCCGGTGCCGGGGAGTAGGACGTGGCCACGCCGTGCAGTGCGGCGAGCCGGGAAAGGCTCACCCCGCGGCCAGGCCGCTCGCGGTGGGCTCGGACGTCAGCGGGGCCGCGTCGGTGAGGGGCGGCTCGGAGGTCAGCGGGGCGTAGTCCGCGAAGGGCGGCTCGCTGGTGAGCGGCGGTTCGGTCGAGGACGTCGTGGTGTCGGCGCCGGTCAGCGTGGTGTCCGCCTGTTTGGAGAGGGCAGAGAGCAGGAGGTGTGCTGATGCGGCCACGAGGGCCTCCTTCGTCAGAGGTCGCGTACGTGTCTGGAGTCGGATGCCCTACCCAGTGGACACGCACGCAGACCTTTACGGGTGGAGAACGTGTTGCTGGTCACATTGTGGACGGCGAAAGGAACTTGACCATAGGGCGGTGAAAACCGGAAGTCCTGCGGCCGCCCCACCACGCCCGACCGGGCAATTGCGGCACATCGGCCACGGGCGTTGACACCCTGCCCCGGACAGTGGTGGGCTCGTCAGCCATGCTGGGACAGGTCTGTCCCCTTGACCATTCGAGGAGTACGCGGTGCAGCTCCGGCGCAGGAAGCGGGCGGCCGCCCTCGCGGTCGCCGTCATCGCGGGGACGCTGGGCGGGGCCACGGGAGCGCTGGCGGCGCCGCCCGCCCCCGGCGGCCCCTTCGCGGGTGACCTGGAGTCGGAGTCGGGGCTGCCGTCGGTCTGGCCGCGCCCGCAGTCGCTGAAGGCGGCGGCGAACGGGGTGTCGGTCCCGGACGACGTGGTGCTCGTGACGCCGCCGGGCACCGACCCGTACGCGGTGGAGGCGCTGCGCACGGTGCTGCGCGGCGCGGGCGCGCGGGAGATCCGGCAGGTGGACGCCGAGACGGCGGTGCCGGCCGGCTCCGGGCTCGTGGTGCGCACGGGCTCGACCACGCCCGAGACCTCCTCCGGGGCGGCCGACTACCGGACGGGCTCTTGGGACAGCGGCACCGGTTCGCTCGACGCGACGCTGCGCGGGCTCGGCGCCGCCGCCCGCCGCGATCTGCCCGCCGGCGGCTACCGCCTCGCCGTGGGACACGTGTCGGGGCGTCCGACCGTCGCCATGGAGGGCATCGGGGACGACGGCCTGTTCCACGCCGCGCAGACGTTCCGGCAGCTGGTCCAGGGGCGGACCGTCGCCGGGGCCGTCGTCCGGGACTGGCCGGGCACCGCCGTGCGCGGCCTCACCGAGGGCTTCTACGGGACGCCCTGGACCACCGGACAGCGGCTCGCGCAGCTCGACTTCATGGGCCGCACCAAGCAGAACCGCTACCTCTACGCCCCCGGCGACGACCTGTTCCGGCAGGCCCGCTGGCGCGAGCCGTACCCGGCGGAGCGGCGGGCGGACTTCCGCCGGCTCGCCGAGCGGGCCCGCGCCAACCACGTCACGCTCGCCTGGGCCGTCGCACCCGGACAGGCGATGTGCATGTCGTCCCCCGACGACGTCAAGGCGCTCAACCGCAAGCTGGACGCCATGTGGGCGCTCGGGGTGCGGGCCTTCCAGCTCCAGTTCCAGGACGTGTCGTACAGCGAGTGGCACTGCGCGTCCGACGCGCGGGAGTTCGGGTCCGGGCCGAAGGCCGCGGCGAAGGCGCAGGCGAAGGTCGCGAACGCGGTGGCCCGGCACCTCGCCGCGCGGCACCCGGACGCCGAGCCGCTGTCGCTGATGCCGACCGAGTACTACCAGGACGGGCGGACCGCGTACCGCACGGCGCTGGCCCGCGGCCTGGACGACGCGGTGCAGGTCGCGTGGACCGGCGTCGGCGTGGTGCCGCGCACCATCACCGGGGGCGAACTGGCGGGCGCCCGGGCGGCGTTCGGCTCGTCGGGCGGCACGCACAAGCTGCTCACGATGGACAACTACCCGGTGAACGACTACGCGCAGGACCGTATCTTCCTCGGCCCGTACACCGGCCGGGAGCCGGCGGTGGCGTCCGGTTCGGCGGCGGTGCTCGCCACCGCGATGGAGCAACCCGCGGCGTCCCGCATCCCTTTGTTCACCGCCGCGGACTACGCGTGGAACCCGCGCGACTACCGCCCCCAGGAGTCCTGGAAGGCGGCGATCGAGGACCTGGCGGGCGGCGACGCGGACACGGGCGCGGCGCTGGGCGCCCTGGCGGGCAACGACGCCTCGTCGGTCCTCGGCGCGGACGAGTCGGCGTACCTCAGGCCGCTGCTCTCCGCGTTCTGGCAGGCGCGTACGACGACGGACGCGGCACGGAACAAGGCGGCGGCAACGGAGCTGCGGGCCGCGTTCACGGTGATGCGGCGCACGCCCGACGGGCTCGACGACACGGCCCTGGAGGACGAAGTGCGTCCCTGGAGCGAGAAGTTGGGGCTCTACGGCGCGGCGGGCGAGACGGCCGTCGACATGCTGGACGCGGCGGCGCGCGGCGACAGCACGGCGGCGTGGACGGCGTCGCGCCGGCTCGCGACGCTGCGTACGGAGCTGAAGAAGAGCCAGGTCACCGTCGGCAAGGGCGTGCTGGACCCGTTCCTGGCCAGGGCCGCGAGGACGTTCGCGGCGTGGTCGGGGGTCTCGGGGCCCGACGCGGCGAGCGGTGAGCGGGCCGAACTCCCGCGGGTGCGCGCCCTGTCGACGGTCACCGTGCTGGCCGATCGGGGTACGACGGGCTCGGTCGAGGCCCATGTGGCCGGCGAGGGCTGGCAGCGGCTCGGCGCGCTCGCGGACGGCGGTTTCACGGAGCTGGCCGCGAAGAACGTCCGGGCGGACGCGGTACGGGTCACGGGCGCGTCCGGCGGCGCGGTCCGTCACGTCGTCCCCTGGTACACGGACTCCCCCGCCGTCTCCGTCACGCTGGCCCGCACCGAGGCCGACGCGGAGATCGGCGGCGGCGCGCAGCGGGTGACCGCCCGGCTGACCTCGCGCCGCCCCGCGGACGTCCACGGCAGGCTGACGGCGAAGGCACCGCACGGCATCCGCGTCGAGGTGCCGAAGAGGTCGGCGCTGCCGCGCGGCACCACGGTGGACGTGCCGGTCGAGGTCACGGTCCCCGAGGGCACCCCGGCGGGCACCTACGACGTGCCGGTGGCGTTCGGCGACGAGACCCGGACGCTGACCGTGCGCGCCTACCCGCGCACCGCGGGCCCCGATCTCGCCCGCTCGGGCACCCCGTCGTCCTCGGCGGACGAGACGCCGGACTTCCCGGCCGACGGCGCCAACGACGGGGACGTGGGGACCCGTTGGTCGTCCCCGGCGAAGGACGGCGAGTGGTGGCAGGTGGAGCTCGCGAAGCCGGTCCGGCTCGGCCAGGTGGTGCTGCGCTGGCAGGACGCGTACGCGTCCGGCTACCGCGTGCAGACCTCCGCCGACGGCCGCGCCTGGCGCACGGCGGCGACCGTGCGGGACGGGCAGGGCGGACGCGAGTCGGTGCGGATGGACGCGAAGGACGTGCGGTTCGTGCGGGTCGTCGGTGACAAGAGGGCGACGCGGTTCGGCATCTCGCTGTGGTCGGTGGAGGCGTACGCCGTGGCGGAGGCCCCGGGCGACTGAGCCGCACGGCACCTGAACGGAACCCCGGTTCCCACTTGTTGCCGCCTCGCGGATCACTATGTACTCAGTACATATACGCGGTACATAATGATCGCCATGAGCACCCGCCATGTCCTGCTGGGGCTGCTCGCTTCCGGTCCCCGGCACGGCTACGACCTGAAGCGACGCCACGACGAGCGGTTCCCGCAGGCCCGCCCCCTCGCCTACGCGCAGGTCTACACGACCTTGCAGCGCCTGGTCCGCGACGGACTCGTGGAGGTCGACGGCACGGATTCCGACGGCGGCCCGGAGCGCACCCTGTACCGGTCGACCGCCCGGGGCAGGGGTGAACTCCTCGGCTGGGCCGGGGAGATCACGCCGCCCGCGCCGCACGTGGCCAACGAGATCTTCGCCAAGGTCGTCGTCTCGATCCTGGTCGCCGACCACGGCGCCGACCCCGCCGCGCACCTGCTCGCCCAGCGTGCCGCGCACATGGCCCGGATGCGCGAACTGACCGTGCTGAAGAGCGACCCGGGGGCCGATCTGACGACCGTCCTGTCCGCCGACTACGCCCTGGCCCACCTCGACGCCGACCTGCGCTGGATGACCACCACCGCGGCCCGGCTCGCCACTCTGACCGCGGAGGTCACCGCAGCATGAGCAACTCCTTCCTCCTGTCGGCGCACGGCCTGACCAAGGCGTACGGGAAGACGCCGGCGCTGAGCGGCGCCTCCGTCGGCGTGCGCCCGGGCGAGATCCTCGCCGTCACGGGCGCCAGCGGCAGCGGCAAGTCGACGCTGCTGCACTGCCTGGCCGGCATCGTCCGCCCCGACGAGGGCACGGTGACGTACGCGGACACCCGGCTCGACGGCCTCGGCGAGGAGCGGCTGAGCGAGCTGCGCCGCACCGACTTCGGCGTCGTCTTCCAGTTCGGCCAGCTCATCCCGGAGCTGACGGCCCTGGACAACGTCGCCCTGCCGCTGCTGCTGGCCGGCCGCCCGCGCGCCGCCGCGCAGGCGGAGGCCGACGCGTGGCTGGAGCGGTTCGGGGTGCGCGGCCGGCGCGAGCTGCGGCCCGGCGAGCTGAGCGGCGGCCAGGCCCAGCGGGTCGCGCTGGCCCGGGCCCTGGTCACGGAGCCGAAGGTCGTCTTCGCCGACGAGCCGACCGGCGCACTGGACTCCCTGGCGACCGAGCAGGTCATGACGTCCCTGGTCCACACCGCGCGCGAGACGCACACGGCGGTGGTCCTGGTGACGCACGAGGCGCAGGTGGCGGCGTACGCGGACCGGGAGGTGAGCCTGCGCGACGGGGTGGTGCAGGAGACCTCGCCGCACGCCGTGCTGTCGGCGGAGGTGGCCCGATGAGTGTCACCTCCGACCTGCGCCTCGCGTGGCTGCTGACCCGCGGGGCGGACCGGCTGGAGCGGCGCCGGGCCGTGCTCACGGCGCTCGGCGCGGCGGTGGCGACCGGGTTCGCGCTCGCGGCGGTCGCCTTCGGGAGCCTGCGGGGCCAGGTCCATTTCCCGTTCGGCCACGGTCTGCTGGACCAGCCCGGCACACGGCACGGCGTCGTCGCCGCGCTGCTGCTCCTCCTCGTCCCCGTCCTCGGCTTCCTCGGGCAGTGCGCCCGGATCGGCGCGGTCCACCGCGAGCGGCGCCTGGCCGCGCTGCGGCTCTCGGGGGCGGGCCCCCGGCAGGTGCGGCGGATCGCGGCCCTGGAGGCGGGGCTCACGTGCCTGCTGGGTGCGGTGGCCGCCTTCGTGGTGAGCACGGTGTGCGTGGTGGCGGCGGGCCGGCTGCCCGATCCGCTCGCCTGGGCCGGGTCCGCCCTCGTCGTCCTGGTGGTCCCGGCGCTGGCCGCGCTGGTCGGTGCCTTCGCGCTGCGCCGGGTCGTGGCGTCCCCGCTCGGGCACGTCCGCCGGGAGAGGCCGGGGCGCGGTCCCGGCCTCGTGACCGGTCTGCTGCTGCCCGCTCTCGTGGTCGTGCTCGGTGCGGTCCTGGTCCTGAACCAGGGCCGGACGGGCCGGACCGCGTCCCTGCCGCTGTTCGTGGTCGGCGCCGTCGTGCTGACCGGCGCGGGCGCCATCCGGGTCGCGGGCGCGGCCGCCGCGATCCTGGGGCGGCGGCTCGCACCGCGCACCGAGCGGCCCGCCGTGCTGCTCGCCGCGCACCGGCTCCAGGAGGACCCCTGGTCGGCGGCGCGCAGTCACGCGGCGATCGTCCTGGTCACCGTCGTCGGTGTCGGCCTGGCCGGCATCCGGGAAGTGCTGCTCGAGCAACTGTCCGTGAACGCGGCCGAGACCGGCGTGGCCCAGGACGTCGGCTACTACGCCTTCGGCCTGAACCTCACCGCCGCCGCTGTCCTGATCGCCCTGCTGATCAGCCTGGCCGGGCTCGCGGTGGGCACGGCCGAGTCGCTGTCCTCGCGGCGCCGGGCGCTCGCCGCGCAGGCCGCCGCCGGAGTGCCGCGCCGGGTCCTGACGCGGGCCCTGCTCCTGGAGACGGGGCTGCCGCTGCTGCCCGCGCTGCTCCTCGCTACGGCCGGCGGCACGGCGATCCACACGGCGTACGCGTTCGTCACGGACCGGTCCGTGACGCTCGTGACACCGCTCCTGGTGCCCTTCGCCGTCTACGCGGCGTGCCTGCTGGCGGCGGCCACCACGCTGCCGCTGCTGCGCCGCTCGGTGCAGCCGGCTCAGCTGCGGACCGCCTGACGCGGACGGGGGCGCCCGGAGAGAGATCTCCGGGCGCCCCCGCGTCGTCGTACCGGGTGCTACTTGGCCAGGTTCGGCGGCACTATCGGGGAGGCGGCCAGCGACTGCGGCGACGTGGTGGACGCGTACGCGGACGGCGCCGACATACCGGCCGTCGGGTCGGCCGGATCGGCGTCCACCTGCGCGGGCACGCCGCCCACGATGCGGATGCCGGCCTCGTCGAAGGCCCGCTTGATGCGCCAGCGCAGTTCGCGCTCGACGGTCAGGGCCTTGCCGGGCATGGTCTTGGCGGTGACGCGGACCACCATCGAGTCGAGCAGCACGCTGTCCAGGCCGAGCACCTCGACGGGGCCCCACAGCATCTCGTTCCACGGCTCGGCCTTGCTCATGGTCTCGCCGACCTCGGCCAGGGCCGCCTTCACCTTGTCCAGGTCCTCGTCGGCGCGGACGGTGACGTCGACGCCGGCCGTGGCCCAGCCCTGGGAGAGGTTGCCGATGCGCTTGACCTCGCCGTTGCGCACGTACCAGATCTCGCCGTGGTCGCCGCGCAGCTTGGTGACCCGCAGGCCCACCTCGATGACCTCGCCGGAGGCGACTCCCGCGTCGATGGTGTCCCCGACGCCGTACTGGTCCTCCAGGATCATGAAGACACCGGAGAGGAAGTCGGTGACGAGGTTGCGGGCGCCGAAACCGATCGCGACACCGGCGACACCGGCGGAGGCCAGCAGCGGCGCGAGATTGATGTCGAACGCGCTGAGGATCATCAGCGCCGCGGTGCCCATGATCAGGAACGAGGCGACCGAGCGGAGCACGGAGCCGATGGCGTGGGAGCGCTGGCGGCGCCGCTCCACGTTCACGAGGAGACCGCCGAGCGCGGTGCCGTCGACGGCCTGCGCGGTGCGGTTCATGCGCTCGATGAGTTTGGTGATGGCGCGCCGTATCGCCACCCGCAGCGCACAGGCGATGACGACGATCAGCAGCACCCGCAGACCGATGCCCAGCCAGGCCGACCAGTTCTGCTCGACCCAGCTGGCGGCCTGACCGGCCTGCTCCTGGGCGTCCTTGAGGGTGGGTTGCGGGGTGTCGGACGAGGAGTCGCTCGCCCCCGCGGCCGACAGGACGGACAAGATCACGGCAGGTACCTCCAGGCGTAGCCATCTGCCCGCCTCGGGACGCGGCTCGGGGACATGAGCGGGCAGACCCACCACACTAACGGGGCATTGTGTGTGGATCGTTGTGATGTTCGAGGGAGAGCCGGTACCCGCCTGGGGATGAAGGACGTGTGGTCGAAAACACTCCCAGCCCGTTACGTGGACATGGTGGCGCCACGACCAGGCATGAGGGGAGACTGGCTACGAGATCGTCCCGGCGCGAGCCACGCGCCGCCGGCGTACAAGGAGGCCTCCGTGCCGCATGTCCTGGTCCTCAACGCGTCGTACGAGCCACTCGGCGTCGTACCGCTCCGCCGCGCGCTCGTACTCGTCCTCGAGAACAAGGCCACGTGCCTCGAGGAGTCCGGCGCCTTCATGCACAGCGCGACACGCACCGTCCCCGCTCCCAGCGTGGTCCGGCTCAAGCGGTTCGTCCGGGTCCCCTACCGGGGGCCCGTTCCTCTGACCCGGCGTGCACTGTTCGCCCGTGACGGCGGCCGGTGCATGTACTGCGGTGGCGTCGCAACCAGCGTCGACCACGTGATCCCGCGCAGCCGCGGCGGTCAGCACGTCTGGGACAACGTGGTGGCGTCGTGCCGCCGCTGCAACCACACCAAGGCCGACCGCCACCTGGTGGAGATCGGCTGGCGCCTGCGCCACAAGCCCGCCCCGCCCACGGGCCTCGCGTGGCGCATCATCGGGACCGGGCATAGGGACCCGCGCTGGCTGCCGTACCTGCAGCCGTTCGGCGCGGACGAGGCACTGGCCCGGATCGAAGGCGTCTCCGCCTGATCTTCGATCCGGGTCTTCGTGTTCCGGGTGGCCGGCAGCCGCAGTCCTGGGCGGTCGGCCCCTCCCCTGTGCGGTCACCGCCGGGCGGACCGGAATCCAGGGCACCGAAGGGAAGCGAACCGGTGCGGCGGCGTCACCGTGGCGTCCGGGGACGTGGTCGTCGCCGACGAGGACGGCGTCGTGATCGTGCCCGCCGCCCGCGGCGCCGAGATCCTCGCGGACGCGCGGGCGAAACTCGCGCAGGAGGCCTCCGAGACGCTGGACGCGTGGGAGACGGCGCACCGGGCGAAGGTCGAGGCCGCGCTGCACGCGGGAGGCTTCACCGGCTGACGGGCCGAAGCCGGGCGTCAGCCTGTCCCCGCCGCCCGGCCGGCCGCGGGGCACGGCCGTGCGTCAGATCAGATCCTCGTCGGCGTGCCGCACGCCGCCCTTCTTCTCCCGCAGTGTGGCCCGTACGCGCTCCAGGACCTGCGGGAAGTCCAGCGGGTCGCCGGAGTCGACGGTGGCCTCGGCCGAGGAGGAGACCCTCAGGTTGATCGAGGTGCGGTCGCCGCTGGAGACGATGATCTCCATCACGCGCTTCGTGTCGAACCGGGCGAAGTACACCCGCTGCGAGGGCCGCGGGTTCACGTACTGCCCGCCGTGCCGGTTGAGCGGTACGGAGGAGGTGCGCACCGCCACCACGTCCTGGTAGTGGTACTCGTTCGTGCTCTCCTTCAACTGACCTGTGTAGAGGTCGAGTTCGCACTTGTAGATGGCCAGCTGGTAGTGGGTGGGGCAGATCACCATGAACTCGTAGCGCGAGTACCGGGTCCGTCCGTCCGCGCCGATGGCGCTGTTGCAGGGGAAGGCCGGGCCCCAGACCATCATCTGGTTGCCGCCCGGGACCGCCGTCGCGCCGGCCCGGGCCTCGATGTCGGTGAAGCTCACCCCGGCCGCGCCGGAGACGCCCCTGGGCTGCACCAGATCCGCGTCGGTGAGGCCGAGCTGGGGCAGGGCGCGGTTCAGGATGGAGAAGGAGTCCATGCCGATCAGCTGGTCGATCTCGGCGTCGCTGGGACGGGGCATCGCCAGCGCGTACGCGGCGTCGTAGACCTTCTTCGCCGACAGGCCGCTGCCGCCGACGATGCAGCCGACCACCAGCAGGATGGCGCCGAGCCCCTTGCCTCCGGCGTCCGCCGCGACGAGCAGCAGCACGCCGAGGACCAGGGCGCCGGCGCCGATCCCCATCTTGATCTGGGCGGACCGCAGCGCTGCCGGGTGCGGCGGGTCGATGAAGTAGCGGGCGATCCAGTGGGCCGGGGGCCGCGAGGTCTGCCCGCCCGGGGCGGGCTGCTGTCCCTGCGGCGGCACGTGCGGCTGTGGCGCCGAGGGCGGCGGTAACGTCATGGCTCAGGACTCCTGGGGGTTCGGGGACGTGGCTCTGCGTCCGGCGGCGCGGCCGAGCAGCGCGCGGACGGGGCTCTCGGGGACGTGGACGTGGTCGACGATCTCGCGGGCCCGGTCCGGGTCGACCAGGGCGACGAGGCGGCGGGTCTCCGCGCCGGGCACGGGCGGGCCCGCGGGGCCGCTCGCCACCATGCCGTCGTTGATGACGAGGGCGAGGAGCCGGGCGTGGTGGCAGTCGGGGTGCTCGGTGACGAGCCGGACCAGGCGCGCGGTCAGGTCGTGGATCTGGCGGGCGCCGTAGCGGTCGGGGTGGCGGCCGCGCAGGGCGGCGAGGACCAGCCGGAAGCGGGCGAGCGGGTCGCCCGGGTCCGTCGTCAGCACCTGCTTGAGGTGGGTGATCGCGGACTCGTAGTCCTGTGCGCGCAGCGCGTTCTCGGCCGCGGCGCGGTGGTCGGTCGCGGGGGCGCCCGCGTTGATCACGACGTCCGCGTTCTGGATCAGGCCGGCCCGCTGGCTGCCGATGTGGAAGTCGGTCATGACGCCGCCTCAGCCGAGCGGCAGCGCGGCGACGATCGCCTCGAGGGAGGTGACGATCCCCGCGGCCGAGGCGACGCC
This sequence comes from Streptomyces sp. YJ-C3, assembly GCF_053891275.1. Classification (NCBI taxonomy): domain Bacteria; kingdom Bacillati; phylum Actinomycetota; class Actinomycetes; order Kitasatosporales; family Streptomycetaceae; genus Streptomyces; species Streptomyces sp. YJ-C3. The sequence continues at coordinate 7,660,046 of NZ_CM132685.1, forward strand.
GGCGAGGAGTCCGGCGGCCCTGGCGAGCGCGGTGCGCACCCGCCCCGGGTCGGCCTGCGGGGACGAGGCCTCTTCCAGGGCGCCGACGAGCTCGGCCGCCGCCTGCTCCGCGCGCGCGTCGCCCTGAACGGCCGGGGCCCGCAACTCCGCGATCAGCAGGGCCAGTTGGTCGGCGAGTTCACCGGGCGGACCGCCGTGGTTGTGGATCACATCGGCTTGCTGGATGGTGCCGCTCTGCTGCCGGATGTTGAAGGTGGCCATGCGAACCCCCGAGGTGCCTGACGCGCACAAGACGCAGGAGACATAGAAGACGTAGAAGACGTAGAAGGCAGGGAACGACTGTAGACACCGGAACCACCTGAATGTGATGCAAGTTACAAATCCGGTGACATTCCGCTGCGGACCGGGGCCGGAAGGCCGTCGGCCGGCCCGGCGCCGACCCGGCCGCCGCGCACGTAACGACTTGGTAGCCGCCGATCCACCCCCTATTGACGCCCCCTTCATTCGCGCCATACGTTCCTCGCACCCAATAGGAAACTTTCCTAACAGTGCTGCGAGGAGGCAGGACACATGGCTGGTACCCCCGGCACGCCCAGCGTGCTGCGCGCCATGAACGACCGCGCGGCGCTCGACCTCCTCGTGGCCCACGGCCCGCTGACCCGCACCCGGATCGGCGAGCTCACCGGCCTCTCCAAGCCGACCACCTCGCAGATCCTCGGGCGGCTCGAAGCCGCGTCGCTCGTGCGGACCACCGGCAGCCAGACCGGCCGCCCGGGACCGAACGCGGTGCTCTACGAGATCCACCCCGGCGCCGCGCACATCGCCGCGCTGTCCGCCGACCCGACCGGCATCACCGCCGTCGTCGCCGACATCACCGGCGCCGAGCGCGGCCGGTGCCGCATCGAGGCGCACGCCGTCGCCGAGGACGTGCGCCACCGCACCGCCCAGCTCGTCGCCGAGGCCGTCGACGGGGCTCTTGACCGGGCCGGGCTCGGCCACGACGACCTGACCGCCACCGTCATCGGCACCCCGGGCGCGATCGACCCGCACTCGGGCCGGCTCCGGTACGCCCCGCACCTGCCGGGCTGGCACTCGCGCACCCTGCGCACGGAACTGGCGGAGGTGCTCGGCACCCCGGTCTCCATCGAGAACGACGTGAACCTCGCCGCCGTCGCCGAGCAGTACGAGGGCGCCGCCCAGGACCACGACGACTTCGTGCTCGCGTACGTCGACGAGGGCGTCGGCGCCGCGATCGTGCTCGGCGGCGTGCTGCTGCGGGGTGCGACCGGCGGCGCGGGCGAGATCGGCTACATGCCGCTGCCCGGCGCCCCGCTGGCCCGCGGCGGCGACGCCGTCATCGCCCGCAACGACGCGGGCGGCGGGTTCCAGAGCCTGGTCGCCGCCCCCGCCGTGCGCCGGCTCGCGGGCGGCGTCGAGGACCTGACCGAGGCGCTCGCCCGGGGCGACGTCCTCGACGAGGTCGCCCGGCGCCTCGCCACCGGCCTGGCCGCGGTCGTCGCCGTCGTCGACCCCGAACTCGTCGTCCTGTCCGGGCAGGTGGCCCAGGCCGGCGGCGACGCCCTGCGCGAGCGGGTGGAGGCCGAGCTCACCGGACTCGCCCTGCCCCGCCCCCAGTTGCGCATCAGCCGGCTCGACGGCGACCCCATCCTCACCGGCGCCCTGCGCACCGCCCTGACCCAGGCCCGCGACTCCGTCTTCGACACCAGCGGCGCCTGACCCCGATCCCCCGCACGCCCGTCTCCCCTCCCCAGCCCCCGTACACGTAAAGGACGTTCGCCATGTCGCGATGGCGTATACCCCTGCGCGCCCCCGTGGTGCTCGCCGCGGCCGGACTGCTGCTCGCCGGCTGCGCCAACCCGAGCACCGGCAGCGCCGACGACGATCCGACCGAGCCCGTCACCATCAAGTTCTGGCACGGCTGGTCGGCGCCCGGCGAGGTCAAGGCGATCAACGACTCGATCGCCCGCTTCGAGAAGCTCCACCCGAACATCCACGTGCAGGCCACCGGCAACGTCACGGACGCCACCGTCAACCAGGCCCTGCGCGCGGGCGGCGACGAGGCCCCCGACGTCGTCTCGTCCTTCACCACGAACAACGTCGGGCAGTACTGCGACTCCGGGATGTGGGCCGACCTCGACCCGTTCATGAAGAAGACCGGGCTCGACAAGAACAAGGTCTTCCCGAAGTCGCTTCTGAACTACACGAGTTACGACGGCAACCAGTGCGCTCTGCCGCTGCTCGCGGACGCCTTCGGGATGTACTACAACAAGGACGCCTTCAAGGAGGCGGGCATCACGCACCCGCCGAAGACGATGTCCGAGTTCGTCGCCGACTCCAAGAAGCTCACGAAGAGGAAGGGCTCCTCGTACGAGCGCGTCGGCTTCATGCCGAACTTCCGGCTCTACCAGAACAGCCCCGACCGGCTGTTCGCCCAGTGGGGGCCGACCTACTTCGACAAGGACGGCTCGTCACGGCTGTCCAAGGACCCGGCCTCGTACGACTTCTTCAAGACCGCGAAGAAGCTGATGGACGCGCAGGGCGGATACGGCGCCCTGGAGCGGTTCCGCACGTCCTTCGGCGACGAGATGTCGAACCAGAACGCCTTCCTGAACGGCAAGCTGGCCATGCACCTCGACGGTGAGTGGCGCGGGCTGATGCTGAACGACGCCAAGGCCAAGTTCACGTGGGGCGTGGCCCCGCTGCCGGTCCCCGACGACCAGGCCGAGACGTACGGGCGCGGCTACCTCACCGGCACCGTCGCCGGCATCGCGCACAGCAGCAGGCACCAGAACGCGGCCTGGGAGCTGGTGAAGTTCCTGACCGCCGACACCGACCAGGTCGTGAAGTTCGCCAACGCGATCCACAACGTGCCCTCGACGAAGGCGGCCCTCAAGTCGCCGAAGCTGGACGCCGATCCGACGTTCCGCACGTTCCTGGACATCGCGAAGAACAAGTACAGCCAGGTGCTGCCCCCGTCGACGAACGGCGGCATGTACGTCGTCCAGCTCCAGGACTTCTCGTACACCGAGGAGGCGGGCAAGGTCCCGAACCTGAAGAAGGGCCTGCAACGGCTCGACAAACTCATCGACGCCGACACCCTGCAGTCGCAGAACTGAGGACCCGCGCATGGCAATCGCACTCTCCCGGCCCGCGCGGCGCAGACTGCGCACCCTGGGCTTCCTGTCCCCCTGGCTGATCGGGTTCAGCGTCTTCTTCGCGTACCCGCTGCTGGCCACCGTCTACTTCTCGTTCATGCACTACAACCAGATCAAGGCGCCCACGTTCGTGGGGCTGCGGAACTGGAGGTACGTGTTCCAGGACATGCCGCTGTTCGGCCCCGCCCTGTGGAACACGCTGTGGCTCGTCGTGATCATGGTGGCGCTGCGGGTCGTCTTCGGACTCTCGCTCGGGCTGCTCGTCACGAAGATCAAGAGCGGGGTCGGCCTCTTCCGGACCGCCTTCTACCTGCCCTACCTCGCCCCGCCGGTGGCCGCCACCGTCGCCTTCGTGTTCCTGCTCAACCCGGCGACCGGACCGGTCAACGAGGTCCTGAGCAAGATCGGTATCGACGGCCCGAACTGGTTCAACGACGCCGCCTGGGCCAAGCCGTCCCTCGTTCTGCTGTCCCTGTGGGGCATCGGCGACCTCATGGTCATCTTCATGGCCGCGCTGCTCGACGTACCGAAGGAGCAGTACGAGGCGGCGGAGCTGGACGGCGCCGGGCCGTTCGCCAAGTTCCGCTACGTGACCTGGCCGTCGATCACGCCGATCGTCATGTTCGCCGTGGTGACGGGCGTCGTGCAGACCATGCAGTACTACACGCAGGCCCTGGTCGCCGGGAAGATCGCCTCCGGCGTCTCCATCGGCCCCGGCTCGGTGATCCAGCCCGGCTACCCCGACCACTCGACCCTCACGGTCCCCCAGCTCGTCTACTCGATGGGCTTCCAGAACTTCAACACCGGCGCGGCGTGCGTGCTCTCGCTCGTCCTGTTCGTCATCGCGATGGCCGTGACGATGCTGCTCATGCGCAAGCGCTCGGGCCTGCTCGCGGCGGAGGACTGATCCCATGACCACCACCACCCTGCACCCGGCGGCGACCGCCGGCGGCGCCGTCGACGACAGAGGCACCGCCCCGAACCGCCCGCGCCGCAAGGAGATCCTCAACTGGATCGCCGTGCACAGCATCGCGATCGCGGTGGCGCTCCTGTTCGTCCTCCCCTTCGTGTTCGTCTTCCTCACGTCCGTGATGAGCGACGACCAGGCGATGAGCGGCGATCTGTGGCCGAACTCCTGGCACTGGGAGAACTACAGGACCGTCTTCGAGACCGACGGCTTCCTCGACTGGTGGAAGAACTCGATCATCTACGCGGCCCTGGGCACGCTGCTCACCGTGTGCTCGGCGATCCCCGTCGCGTACGCGCTCGCCAAGTTCCGCTTCCGCGGCCGCCGCACCGCGATGATCCTCGTCATCTCGACGATGATGCTGCCGCCGCAGGTCATCGTGATCCCGATGTACCTGGTGTGGGCCCAGCAGTTCCACCTCTCCGGGACGCTGTGGCCACTGATCATCCCGATGGCGTTCGGCGACGCGTACTCGATCTTCCTGCTGCGTCAGTTCCTGCTGACGATCCCGAAGGAGTACATCGAGTCGGCGAAGGTCGACGGCTGCGGCGAGCTGCGCACCCTGCTGAAGATCGTGGTGCCGATGGCCAAGCCGGGCATCGCCGCGATCGCCCTCTTCCAGTTCTTCTACTGCTGGAACGACTACTTCGGGCCGCAGATCTACGCGGCCCAGAACCCGGCTTCCTGGACGCTGAGCTACGGCCTCGAATCCTTCAAGTCCGCGCACAGCGTCAACTGGAACCTGACGATGGCCGCGACGCTCCTCGTGATGGCGCCGGTCTGCATCGTCTTCTTCTTCGCACAGAAGGCCTTCGTCGAAGGCGTCACCCTCACCGGAGTAAAGGGCTGAGAACGCACATGAAGCTCGCAGTGGTCGGCGGAGGGTCGACCTACACACCCGAACTCATCGACGGATTCGCGCGGTTGCGGGACACCCTGCCGATCGAGGAGCTGGTCCTCGTCGACCCGGCGGCCGACCGTCTGGAGCTGGTCGGCGGTCTGGCCCGGCGGATCTTCGCCAAGCAGGGCCACCCCGGCGTCATCCGCACCACGTCCGACGTGGACGCCGGTGTCGCCGACGCCGACGCCGTACTGCTCCAGCTGCGCGTCGGCGGGCAGGCCGCCCGCAACCAGGACGAGACGTGGCCCCTCGACTGCGGCTGCGTCGGCCAGGAGACGACCGGCGCCGGCGGCCTCGCCAAGGCGCTGCGCACCGTCCCGGTCGTCCTCGACATCGCCGAGCGCGTCCGCCGCACGAACCCGGACGCCTGGATCATCGACTTCACGAACCCGGTGGGCATCGTGACGCGGGCGCTGCTCCAGGCCGGGCACAAGGCGGTCGGCCTGTGCAACGTCGCCATCGGCTTCCAGCGCAAGTTCGCGAAGCTGCTCGACGTGAACCCGTCGCAGGTGCACCTCGACCACGTCGGCCTCAACCACCTCACGTGGGAGCTGGGCGTCCGCCTCGGCGGCCCGGACGGCGAGAACCAGCTGCCGCGCCTGATCGCCGAGCACGGCGACGCGATCGCCGAGGACCTGCACATGCCGCGCGCGATCGTCGACCGCCTGGGGGTCGTGCCGTCGTACTACCTGCGCTACTACTACCAGCACGACGCCGTCGTGCGGGAGCTGCGCACCAAGCCGTCCCGCGCCGCCCAAGTGGCCGAGATGGAGCGGGAGTTGCTGAAGATGTACGGCGACCCGACGCTGGACGAGAAGCCGGAGCTGCTCGCCAAGCGCGGCGGCGCCTTCTACAGTGAGGCGGCCGTCGACCTCGCGGCGTCGCTGCTCGGCAACGGGGGCTCGCGCCACCAGGTCGTCAACACGTACAACAACGGCACGCTGCCCTTCCTGCCCGACGACGCGGTCATCGAGGTGCAGGCGGCCGTCGACGGCAAGGGCGCCCGCCCGCTGCCGGTGCCGCAGCTCGACCCGCTGTACGCGGGCCTCATCGCGAACGTGACGGCGTACGAGGACCTGGCCCTGGAGGCCGCCCTGCGCGGCGGCCGCGACCGCGTCTTCAAGGCGCTGCTCGCACACCCGCTGGTGGGCCAGATCGAGTACGCCGAGCAGCTCACGGACCAGCTGATCGCGCACAACCGGGAGCACTTGGCGTGGGCCTGAGCACCAGCGTGCTCGCGATCGACGCGGGCAACAGCAAGACCGACGTCGCGGTGGTCGCGGCCGACGGCAGTGTCGTCGGCGCGGCCCGCGGCGGCGGGTTCCAGCCGCCCCGGGTGGGCGTCGAGGCGGCCGTGGACGTCCTGGCGGACGCGGTCGGCCGGGCGTTCGCGCAGGCGGGAGTCGAATCGGCCGCGCATGTCTCGGCGTGTCTGGCCAACGCCGATCTGCCCGTCGAGGAGCGGGAGTTGGCGGCCGCCCTGCGCGCCCGCGGCTGGTCGTCCACGGCGAGTGTCGACGTACGCAACGACACGTTCGCGGTGCTGCGGGCCGGCCTCCTGGAGGACGCGGAGCCGCGCGGTGTCGCCGTGGTGTGCGGCGCGGGCGTCAACTGCGCGGGCATGCTGCCGGACGGCCGCACCGCCCGCTTCCCGGCGATCGGCAAGATCTCCGGCGACTGGGGCGGCGGCGGGGGCCTGGCGGAGGAGGCCCTCTGGTTCGCGGCGCGGGCCGAGGACGGCCGCGGCGAGCCGACGGCCCTGATGCGGACGCTGCCCGCGCACTTCGGCGTCCCCTCCATGTACGCCCTCATCGAGGCGCTGCACCTGGAGCGGGTGCCGGTGGAACGCCGCCATGAATGCACCCCCGTGCTGTTCGCCACGGCGGCGGACGGCGACCCGGTGGCCCGTGCGCTGGTCGACCGGATGGCCGACGAGGTCGTGGCCATGTCCACGGTGGCCCTGCGGCGTCTCGATCTGCTGGACGACGAGGTGCCGGTACTGCTGGGCGGGGGCGTGCTGGCGGCACGTCACCCTCAACTGGATGCGCGCATCTTCGAGTTGCTGGCGGAGCGGGCTCCCAAGGCGGTCCCCCGGGTGGTGTCGGAGCGACCCGTCCTGGGCGCGGCCCTGCTGGGCCTGGACGCGATCGGGGCTCCCCCGGAGGTGCATGCGCGGGTGCGGGCCCACTTCGCGCCGTAGCTCCGCGCGTTCGTTGCCGGGTGCCTCCAGGGGCGCGGGGAACTGCGCGACCAGCCACGACGGCGCGGCACCCGGCAACCGACCGTCGCCGCCACGGCGCGTATCCGTGCTTTCAGGGCCGCGGGGAACCGCGCGACCAGCCCCTCACGCACGCGCGGCAGGCACACGAACGGGAACCGAACACGGCTCCCGGCACGTGTTCCCCACAGGGCCCCGTACACAAGATCCAGGCAAGACCTGTGCGGATCCCCGTCTCGGCAGCGATACTTGCGGCCGACGTACGACCATGGGGGAGGGTCGAGAGTGACATATCTGCCGAACGGGAGCACCGCACCGCCGGGGCACGGCGCCGTGCCGACGATGCCGAGCGTGCCGCCGCAGCAGACACGCGGCGGCACGTCATCAGGCCCACGTCCGGCGGAACCACGCCGCACCGCCTGGGCGGAGGGCATCGACCGGCTCAAGGCCGGGGCCACGACCGAGCCGGGCCGGCTGCGCATCATCGGGGCCGTGATCGCGCTGCTCGTCGTCGCGTTCGGCGCGACGACGGCCTGGCAGATGACGGACCGCTCGGCCGCGGCCGACGACGTGCTGCACTCCAGCCAGCCGCTGAGCGCCGACGCCGCCGACATCTACCGCTCGCTCGCCGACGCCAACACCGCGGCGTCCAGCGGTTTCCTGGCGGGGGGCCAGGAACCGGCGGACGTGCGCGACCGGTACGAGCGGGACATCCGGACCGCCGCCACCAAGCTCGTGACCGCCGCGGCCAGCACCGACCCGGGGTCCCCCTCGGCGAAGACGATCGCGAAGCTGAACACGCTGCTGCCCGAGTACAAGGGCCTCATCGAGCGGGCCCGCGCCAACAACCGGCAGGGCTTCCCGCTGGGCGGCGCCTATCTGCGGTACGCGAACGACAAGATGCAGGAGCAGATGCTCCCGGCCGCCGAGGATCTCTACAAGAACGAGAACCAGCGGCTGCGCGACGACTACGACGCGGCGACCCCGTACCCCTGGATCGCGATGGCGCTCGGGGTGCTCGCGCTCGGCGGTCTCGTCTGGGCCCAGCGGCGCAACTACCGCCGCACGAACCGGGTGTTCAACCACGGCCTGCTCGCCGCGACCGCCGCGTCGACGGTCGTACTGCTGTGGCTGGTGGTCGGGCACACGGTCGCGCGCAGCGGGCTCAACTCCTCGTACGACCACGGCGTACGGTCCCTGAACGTGCTGCACGACGCGAGCATCGCGTCCCTGAAGGCGCGCGGCAACGAGAACCTGACGCTGGTCAGCCGCGGCGCCGAGACCAAGCAGGTGGGCGGCAGGACCGAGGACAAGTACGACTACGACTTCAAGAAGCAGATGAGCACGCTGGCCGCCAAGCTGAAGACGGCGGACGCGCTCGCCGACGACGTCGCGGGCCGGGCGCCGGTGGGCAAGGCGAACGACAGCATGAAGGAGTGGCTGGCCCGCCACAAGATCGCGCGCGAGCAGGACGACGACGGCAACTACCAGGGCGCCCTCGACAAGATCATCGGTTCGAGGGAGAACAAGCCGACGGGCGACTGCTTCGATCTGGTGGACGACAGTCTCGACACGGCGCTCACGCACGAGCAGCGGCAGTTCAGCGCCGACGCGGGCGACGGGCGTGACGCGATGACCGGGCTGCCCGTCGGCGCGGCGCTGCTGGCGGTGCTCGCCGCCGCGGGCGCGGTGCTCGGCATCGGGCGCAGGCTTTCGGAGTACCGGTGAGAGGGGGTGCGGTGATGGATGAGCGAGGTGCGCGCAAGGTGAGTCTGCGCGGCTGGGGCGGCGTGGCGGCGATGGCGGTGGCCTGCGCCCTGACGGTGGTGTTCGCGCTGCTGCTCCCCCTGACGCAGCGCGACTCCGGCGGCGACGGCAGCACGGGGCTCGGCTCGGGCGGCGTGGCCGCCGGTACGCAGGCCAGGGCGGACGACTGCAACCCGGACGTGGCGGGCAAGGAGCCGGAGCGCAGCCTGGATCCGGACGGCGACGACAGCGGCGGCGCCGTCCAGAAGATCAAGGACCGCGGTGTCCTGCTGGTCGGCGTCGACCAGAACAGCTACCGGTGGGGCTACCGGGACCCCAACAGCAAGGACAAGAAGAAGAACGAGCTGGAGGGCTTCGACATCGATCTGGCCCGCGAGATCGCGAAGGAGATCCTCGGCAGCCCCGAGAAGATCCGTTTCAAGGCCATCCCCACCAACGAGCGCATCCCCGCCATCAAGCGCGGCGACGTCGACATGGTGGTGCGCACGATGACCATCAGCTGCAAGCGGCTCGAGGAAGTCGACTTCTCCACGGCGTACTTCCAGACGGGCCAGCAGGTGCTCGCCCCGAAGGCCTCGAAGATCTCGGGGTACGACGACTCGCTCGACGGCAAGCACATCTGCGCGGCGTCCAGTTCGACGGCGGAGTCGGCGCTGAACGGGGACACGGCGAAGGACAAGCAGCCGCGGAACGCCAAGATCCTCATCGTGCCGAACCAGCTGGACTGCCTGGTGCGCCTCCAGCTCGGCGAGGTGGACGCGGTGGTCACCGACGGCGCGCTCGCGGCGAGCCAGGCCGCGCAGGATCCGACAGTGGACCTCAAGGGTGAGCCGTTCACCAAGGAGTACTACGGCGTCGCCATGCAGAAGGGCTCGAAGGAGCTGGTGCGCCGGGTCAACAAGATCCTGGAGAAGTACCGCTCCGACGGCTGGCAGAAGTCGTACGCGAACTGGCTGGAGCAGACGCTCGGCGCGTCCTCGGGACCGCCCGCGCCGAAGTACAAGTAGCAGGGCAAGTAACCTCATTTTCACGGCATTTCAGCGAAGCGAGAGGTGATCGATGGGCGTCGCGGGACCCCCTGGTCCGGTGATGGACCGGGACGAGGTGGACCGTGCCCTGGCCCGGCTCGGTGCCGAGCACGAGGCGATCGAGACGTCGCTGCTCGCGCTCCAGGACCACGCCGGACGCCGCCTGCTCGAAGGCGCCGAGCTGACCGGGACGACCCGGGACCGCTGGGCGGCCGCCGAGCAGGCGATCACGCTGCTGTGGACGTACTTCGACGCGTACACGGGAGCGCTGCGCCTCGCACGTGACGTCCGCACCCGGCGCAAGTGGCCGAACCGGGACGACCTCGTGCAGCTGACGGAGCTGCTGCGCGGCGAGTCCGTCACGGTCGCCTCGGGCGCGGGGCACGGGACGCCGTCGTCGATCACCGGCCCCGCGAAGCTGTCCGAGCACTTCACGCTGGCCGCGCTGGTGCAGCGGATGAACGACCTGTACGCGTCGTCCCTCGACATGGTCGTGGCCGCCGACGCGGTGTGGTCGGCGCTGCCCGCCCGGATAGACATGCTCTCGGCCGAGCTGGGCCGCACGCGGCAGCTCGCGCACTCCGTGGGCGTACGGCCCGGGGAGCACCCGGCGGGTGACGACCTGGAGCGGATCACCGGCTCGCTGACCCGGCTGCGCGAGCAGGTGGTGTCCGATCCGCTCACGTACTGGCAGAAGGCGCAGGGCAGTTCGGCGCCCGGCGGCGGCCGCCCGGACACCACGGCGTACGACCGTCAGGCGCGCGCCCTGGAAGAGGTGCGGCGGGAGATCGAGGCCGTGCTGACGGTGCGGCAGGACGCGGAGTCGCGGCTGGGCCGGCTGCGGGACGTGCTCTCGCGCGCGGACCGTACGCTCGCCGAGGCGAGATCGGCGCGCGGGGAGGTGCTCGCGAAGATCGCCGCCTCTGAGGTGCCGGCGGTGTCCGGTCCGCCGATCGCCCTGCAGGAGCAGCTGGCGACGGCCGCCGAGTACCGCAGGCACGGCCAGTGGCACCGGCTCTCGCCGCTCCTGGAGTCCCTGGAGACGAAGGCCGAGGACGAACTGCTGCGGGCCCGCGAGTCGTTGACGGCGGTGACGGCGCCCCTGGCCGTCCGCGCGGAGCTGCGCGGGCGGCTCGACGCGTACAAGGCGAAGGTCGCGCGGCTGGGGTTCGCGGAGGACCCTCTGCTCGTGGAGCGGTACGACGCGGCGCGCCGCATGCTGTGGAGCGCGCCCTGCGATCTGCGGGTGGCGGGCGAGGCGGTGCTGCGCTACCAGCGGGCGGCCGCCGAGGTGTTGTCGGCGGGCGGGCCCGAGCGGGCCGCGCCGGCCGACCGGAGGGGGGAGTCGTAGGCATGGCGCAGAAGTGCACGCGGCCCGGTTGCACGGGTTCGTACGAGGACATGGGCGGGGAGCTGTACTGCGACACGTGCGGGCTGAAGCCGGACGGTGCCACGGGCGGCGTGCCCGCGCAGGCCGGCCCGGTGTCCCGCGGCTGTCAGCGGCCCGGCTGCGGCGGCTCCTACGAGGACATGGGCGGCGGCGAGCTGTACTGCGACACCTGCGGGCTCGCCCCGGTGGTGTCGCCGACGGGCCTGGTGTCGTCGCCGCCGACCGGGGTCGCGGGCCGTGGTGCGCGCGGCTCGCAGAGCTCGGCGTCGAGCTCGCGGGCCTCGTCCCGGGCGTCGTCGCGGTCCTCGCAGTCGCGCCGGTCGGTGTCGGGCCGGCTGTCGCGGTCGCTGTCCGGGAGCGCGACGTCCCGGTCGGTGTCGGTGCGCAGCTCCGGCTCGTCGGCGAGCGGTTCGGGGCGGGCCCGGCTCGGCGCGGGCCTGGTGCGGGTCCCGGACGTGCCGCGCCCGGACCCGCGCGTGATGGTGCAGGAGAACCCCGAGGTCCCCGAGCGGAAGCGATTCTGCTCGCGTTCGGACTGCGGTGCGCCGGTGGGGCGTTCGCGCGGTGACCGGCCCGGCCGCACGGAGGGGTTCTGCACGAAGTGCGGGCACCCCTACTCGTTCGTGCCGAAGCTGGGCGCGGGCGACATCGTGCACGGCCAGTACGAGGTCGTGGGCTGTCTGGCGCACGGCGGTCTCGGCTGGGTCTATCTCGCCATCGACCGTGCCGTGTCGGACCGTTGGGTGGTCCTCAAGGGTCTGCTCGACACCGGTGACCAGGACGCGATGGCGGCGGCGATCTCGGAGCGGCGCTTCCTCGCGGAGATCGAGCACTCGAACATCGTCCGCATCTACAACTTCGTCGAGCACCTCGACCAGCGCACCGGCTCCATGGACGGCTACATCGTCATGGAGTACGTCGGCGGCAAGTCCCTGAAGGAGATCGCCAACGAGCGGCGCACCGTCGACGGCAGACGCGACCCGCTGCCGGTGGAGCAGGCGTGCGCGTACGGCATCGAGGCGCTGGAGGCCCTCGGGCACCTGCACAGCCGCAACCTGCTGTACTGCGACTTCAAGGTGGACAACGCGATCCAGACCGAGGACCAGCTCAAGCTCATCGACATGGGTGCGGTCCGCCGGATGGACGACGACGAGTCCGCCATCTACGGGACGGTCGGCTATCAGGCGCCCGAGGTCGCCGAGATCGGCCCGTCCGTCGCCTCCGACCTCTACACGGTCGCCCGCACCCTCGCGGTCCTGACGTTCGACTTCCAGGGCTACACGAACGTGTTCGTGGACTCCCTGCCCGACCCCGACAACATCGAGGTCTTCCGCCGGTACGAGTCGTTCTACCGGCTGCTGGTGCGCGCCACCGACCCGGACCCGGCCCGCCGGTTCGCCTCCGCCCAAGAGATGACCGAGCAGCTGACGGGGGTGCTGCGCGAGGTCGTGGCGCTGCAGACGAGCCGGCCGCGGCCCGCCCTGTCGACGCTGTTCGGGCCCGAGGTGAAGGTCACCGACACCGAGCTGTTCGCGCGGCTCGAGGGCGAGGTGTCCCCTCTCGGGGCGCGGGCGGTCCCCGTCCGCGTACGGAAGAAGGCGGCCGCGCTCGCCACCCCGGTGGTCCCCGCTCTGCCGCCGTCACCGTCCGCGCTGGTCAAGCGGCTCCAGGGGGCGGCCACCGCGGTGGCGCTGCCGGTGCCGCGGGTGGATCCGGGCGACCCGAACGCCGGGTTCCTCGCGGGCCTGATGGCGTCCGCGCCGGCCGAGCTGATCTCGGCGCTGCACGCGGCGCCCACCGGCTCCCTGGAGCTGCGCCTGCGCGAACTGCGGGCCCGCCTGGAGATGGGCGAACTCGACTCGGCGGTGCGGGGGCTGACGGCCCTGGAGGCCGACCACCCGGACGACTGGCGGGTGGTCTGGTACCGGGGCGTGGCGGCGCTCGCGACGGGCGACCACGCGAACGCGGCGCTGTCGTTCGACGCGATCTACGACGCGTTCCCCGGCGAGCCCGCGCCGAAGCTGGCGCTCGGGGTGTGCGCGGAGGTCCTGGGGCAGCTGGACAACGCGGCGGAGTACTACCGCCTGGTGTGGTCCACCGACCCGAGCTATGTGAGCGCCGCGTTCGGCCTGGCGCGGGTGCAGCTCGCCGCCGGGGACCGGGGCGGCGCGGTGCGCACCCTGGAATCGGTGCCGGAGTCGTCGATCCACTACACGGCGGCGCGCGTCGCGTCGGTGCGGGCGCGCCTGCGCGGACGGATGACCGGAGGGCTGGGCGGCGACCCGCTGCTGAACGATCTGACGGCCGCGGCCGGGCAGGTCGAGGCGCTCCAGTCGTTCGGCCTCGACGCGGTGCGCCGCGAGGAGTTGTCCACCGAGGTCCTCGGTACGGCGCTGGACTGGGTACTCTCCGGTAGGCAGGGTTCCGGTCAGCCCCAGGGCCCCGTACGCACGGTGGTCCTCGGCAACGACCTGGACGAGCGCGGCCTGCGTCTCGGCCTGGAGCGCTCGTACCGGACACTGGCCAGGCTCGCTTCGCGCGGCGAGGAGAGGATCGAACTGGTGGAGCGGGCCAACCGCTACCGCCCCCGGACGTGGGTGTGAGTTGATGTCGCAGACGCACCAGCTGGCCGCTTGCCCCAGTTGCGAGGAGCCGCTCGACGAGAGCGACCGCTTCTGCGGGGCCTGCGGATACGACCTGTCGTCGGTGCCGCCGGTGCCGGACGACCAGCCGACGCTGACCATCGCCGCCCCGGAGGCGGAGCCGGCCGAGGGGGCGCGGGCCGCTTCCGTGGACTGGCCGGACGCGCCCGAGCCGGACAGCTCGGACACGCCGGCGCCGGTCCATCTGCCGACCGACCTGGAGGGCACGGACTCGGGCGGGGGTGAACTGCCCACGGCCGTCCGGTTCGACGACGCCCCGGAGGGCGACTTCCCGCTCGCCGCGCCCGATCCGCGGACGGCGACGCCCGAGGAGCTGGGGGCCGCGACCCCGCCGGCCGGCACCAAGCTGTGCGTCGCCTGCCGGGCCGGGCAGGTCGACGCGGACGGCTACTGCGAGAACTGCGGGCACGCCCAGCCGCGCGAACGCGACCACATGGAGCAGGAGTTGGGCGCGGTCGCGGCCGTCAGCGACCGGGGCCTGCGGCACCACCGCAACGAGGACGCGTTCGCGATCTCGTCGGCCGCGCTGCCCGACGGCTTCCCCGCGGTCGTCGCCGTCGTCTGCGACGGGGTGTCGTCCGCGACCCGCCCCGACGACGCGTCGCTGGCCGCGTCCCGTGCCGCCAACGAGGCGCTGCACGAGTCGCTGCCCCGCGGCACGCACCCGCAGCAGGCCCTGCACGAGGCGATCGTGGCGGCCGCCGAGGCCGTCAACTCCCTGGCGCAGGAGCCCGCGACGGCCCGCGAGCACCAGCCGCACCAGAACGCGCCGGCGTGCACCTTCGTCGGCTCGATCGTCACGCGCGAGCTGCTGGTCGTGGGCTGGGTCGGGGACTCGCGCGCCTACTGGGTGCCCGACGACCGGACGGCGCCCGCGGCCCGGCTCACCGAGGACGACTCGTGGGCCGCGCAGATGGTCGCCGCCGGGCTGATGAACGAGGCGGAGGCGTACGCCGACGAGCGGGCCCACGCGATCACCGGCTGGCTGGGCGCGGACGCGTACGAACTGGAGCCGCACACGGCTTCCTTCAAGCCGGACCGGCCTGGTGTCGTGGTGGTGTGCACCGACGGGCTGTGGAACTACGCGGAGGCCGCGGAGGAGATGGCGCGGATCGTTCCCGCCGACGCGGCGCGGCGCCCGCTGCACAGCGCCCAGGTCCTCGTGGGCCACGCGCTCGACGGCGGGGGCCACGACAACGTAACAGTGGCGGTGCTGCCGTTCCCGGTCCCCCAGCAGGGGGCAGGATCGGCCTAGGACGGGCGGTTTCGTCCGGCCGGCACCGATCGTCACCGATGGTCTTGTTCAGGGGGGACTTGTCACCATGGCCATTTTCTCGAAGTCGAACGTCCCGCAGTTCTCGGTCGAGGTGTACCAGAACGAGTACCTGCCCGAGGGCGGCCGCGAGGTCAACGCGATCGTCACCGTGACGTCCACGGGCGGCGGCACCGTCGGCAGCGCCGTGGGGGCCCCTCATCGGTACAGCGCCGGGGACGGGCCGGACGCCGCGGTGGCGCTGATGGTGGACTGTTCCGGCTCGATGGACTACCCGCCGACGAAGATGCGGGGCGCGCGCGAGGCCTCGGCCGCGGCGATCGACACCCTGCGCGACGGGGTGCACTTCGCGGTGATCGCGGGCACGCACGTCGCCAAGGAGGTCTACCCGGGGGCCGGGCGGCTCGCCGTCGCGGATCCGGCCACCCGGGAGCAGGCCAAGCAGGCGCTGCGCAAGCTGTCCGCGGGCGGCGGCACCGCGATCGGCACCTGGCTGCGCCTCGCCGACCGCCTGCTGTCCTCCGCCGACGTGGGGATACGTCACGGCATCCTGCTCACCGACGGGCGCAACGAGCACGAGTCGCCGGAGGACCTGCGCGCGACGCTCGACGCGACGGCGGGCCGCTTCACCTGTGACGCCCGCGGCGTCGGCACGGACTGGGAAGTGAAGGAGGTCACAGGGATCGCTTCGGCGCTGCTCGGCACCGCCGACATCGTGGCCGACCCGGCGCACCTGGCGGCCGACTTCACGCAGATGATGGAGACGGCGATGGGCAAGGAGGTCGCCGACGTCGCCCTGCGGCTGTGGACCCCGCTCGGCTCCGAGATCAAGTTCGTGAAGCAAGTGGCGCCCACCGTCGGGGAGTTGACGGACCGCCGCACCGAGGCGGGCCCGCGCGCGGGCGACTATCCGACGGGTTCGTGGGGCGACGAGTCGCGCGACTATCACGTGTGCGTCCAGGTGCCGAACGCCGAGCTCGGCCAGGAGATGCTCGCCGCCCGGGTCTCGCTGGTGATCCCGCAGCCGGACGGCACCGCGCAGACGCTGTCGCAGGGGCTCGTCCGCGCGGTGTGGACGGACGACATGGCGGCCTCCACGTCGATCAACCCGCAGGTCGCGCACTACACGGGCCAGGCCGAACTGGCGCAGGTCATCCAGCAGGGCCTGGACGCCCGCAAGGCGGGCGACGTGGACGGGGCGACCGCGAAGCTGGGCCGCGCGGTACAGCTCGCGGCGCTCTCCGGGAACGCGGATACGGCGAAACTGCTTTCGAAGGTGGTGGACGTGGTGGATGCCGCGGAAGGTACTGTTCGATTGAAGGCGAAGGTCGCGGAGGCCGACGAGATGACTCTCGAGACCCGGTCCACCAAGACGGTTCGCGTCAAGAAGTAGCGTCCAGAACCAACAGCTCAGACTGACGTACGCGTACGTACGAAGGAGAGGGGGAAGCGCCGACATGCCGACCTGCCCGAACGGACACCAGTCGGGTTCCGACGACTGGTGCGAGGTCTGCGGTCACCGCATGGCCGGTGCCGTGCCCCCGCCCCCTCCGCCGCCCCCGGCCGCCGGTTACGGCTACCCCGGGCCGTCCGTGCCGCCCGCGCCGGGCGGTGTGGGCGGAGCGCCCGAGCTGTGCCCGCAGTGCCGTACGCCGCGGGAGGGCGGCGCGCCGTTCTGCGAGGAGTGCCGCTGGAACTTCCTCACGAACACGGCGACGTCGTACACCCCCGCGGCCCCGAACCCGCCGCTGCCGACGTCCGGCGGCTCCAGTGGTCCCGGTGGCCCGGCGGGTCCGAACCCGGCGCTGCGCTTCCAGCAGCCGCCGCAGGGCCGCGACCCGTACGAGTACCAGGGCTCGCGTCCCTCGCAGGTGAACCGGCCGGCCGAGCCGATCCCGCCGAACCCGTTCGGCGGCGAGCCGTCGGGCCCGTCCCCGTTCCCGCCGCCCGGGCCGAACGGGACGGGCGGGGGCGTCCCGCAGGCGTTCCAGCAGCAGCCGCCCGCGCCGGCGCAGCCGGGTCCGCCCGCGCCTCCGCCGTTCCCGGACCCGCAGGGCCCGCCGCCTCCGCCGCCGGGGCCGACGGGTCCCACGGGTCCCTCGAACCCGTCGTTCGGCGGGGGCGGGACGGGCGCCGACGACTGGGTGATCTCGCCGCCGTCGTCGGCGTCGACGACCGCGCCGCCGTTCCAGCAGCAGCCGCCCCAGCACCAGTACCCGCCGCAGCAGCCGCAGGGGCCGGTGAGCTGGTCGGCGACGATCGGTCCGGACCGTGAGTACTTCATGGCGATGATGCAGCGCAGCGGCCCCGAGGCGTCGGGCCTGAACCTGCCCGCGTACTCGCCGGAGCAGCAGCGTCAGCTCGTCGGCAACCAGATCACGATCGGCCGCCGCCGGCACTCGACCGGTGACACCCCGGACATCGATCTGTCGGTGCCGCCGGAGGACCCGGGCGTCTCGCACTCGCACGCGATCCTGGTGCAGCAGCCGGACGGCACCTGGGCGGTCGTCGACCAGAACTCGACGAACGGCACGACGGTCAACGGCGGCGAGGAGCCGATCCAGCCGTTCGTCCCGGTCCCGCTCCAGGACGGCGACCGGGTGCACGTCGGGGCCTGGACCACGATCACCATCCGGCGCGGCTGAGCGGCCACGCGTACGGCCCTTCCGGGTCGTCCAGCCAGGCCCACTGCCGGCCCTCGCGCACGGTCACGCCGAACCGTTCGCGCGCGGGCCGGCCCTCGCGTTCCCAGAGCGCCAGTGCCTCGTACGGATCCGTGGCGCCGGCGGTCAGGGTCAGCAGGAAGCGGAACAGCTCGTCCTGCAGCACCCGCCGCGGCAGCCCCCCGATCAGCGGCTCGGGCACCGTCGCCGCCGTGTCGCCCCGCAGGGCGACGAAGTACGCCGGGGTGTGCAGGAACCGCCCCTCGGCGTACTCCGTGTCCCGCACGGTCAGCACCAGCAGCCCGGTCGACAGCGGTGCGAGGATCCGCGCCCCGGGACGGCACTGCCCGAGCCAGGCCGGCGGCACCGCGCGCAGCGCGCACGTGGCCATGATCCGGTCGTAGGGCGCCCGTTCCGGGCAGCCGCGCGCCCCGTCCCCGGTGACGACGGCCGGCCGGTACCCGGCGGCGGCGAGATGGGCCCGCGCCGACTCGGTGATCTCGGGGTCGAGGTCGACGGTCGTCACCTGGTCGTCGCCCAGCCGGTCGGCGAGCAGCGCCGCGTTGTAGCCGGTGCCCGCGCCGATCTCCAGGACCCGGTCCCCGTCGCGGATGTCCAGGTCGGCCAGCATCCGGGCCATCAGCGACGGCTGGCTGCTGGAGGACACCAGCTCCCCGTCGCGCAGCCGGGTGGCCAGCGGCTGGTCCGCGTAGACACCGCGCAGCCAGCGCAGCCGGCGCTGCGGGTCGGGGTGCTCGCCCCACAGCCGCTCGTAGCCGCCGGGTACGCCCAGGAAGTAGTACGGCACGAAGAGGTGGCGCGGCACCCGCTCGAACGCCGCGCGCCAGCGGGAGTCGTCGTCCCACACCCCGCTCTCCTCGATCTCGCGCACGAGCCCGGCCCGCGCCCGTGCGGCGAGCAGCCCGAGGTCACCAGGTCCTTCGACGTGCTCTGCGCCCATATGTCCACTGTGCTGCGGCGACGCCCGTTCGGCGAGCCCCCTGCCGCGGCCCGGTGCGGTCCTAAGCCCCGGGTCCTCGGTCACCGTGTCTGAGAGCATGGACACGTGACTGAGATCCCGCGCGACACGCTTCAGGAGCAGACGTTCTACGAACAGGTGGGTGGCGAGGAGACCTTCCGCCGTCTCGTGCACCGCTTCTACGAGGGCGTCGCACAGGACCCGCTGCTGCGGCCCATGTACCCGGAGGAGGACCTGGGTCCGGCCGAGGAGCGGCTCGTCCTGTTCCTGATGCAGTACTGGGGCGGCCCGCGCACGTACAGCGACAACCGGGGCCACCCGCGGCTGCGGATGCGGCACGCCCCCTTCCAGGTGGACCGCGCCGCGCACGACGCGTGGCTGAAGCACATGCGGGACGCGGTGGACGAGCTCGGGCTCTCCGACGAGCACGAGCGGACGCTGTGGAACTACCTGACCTACGCGGCGGCCTCGATGGTGAACACCGCGGGCTGACCCGGCGGTCCCGCCCGGACACCGCTCACCGACCGCGGTGTACCACTATTCGGCCACGATCCGGTCCAGACCTCTTCCCCAACCCCGTCGGCTCTGACAGCATCCCGCACAGACTTTCGGGGGCGCACGGCGTGAAACGGGGATGCGGGGGCGGCAGGGGTGTGGGGTTTTGTCCTCCTACGGGTGCGGGCGCATCGTCTGCTGCTGACCGCCGCGGTGCTCGCGGTGCTGCTGACGGCGTCCGTGCTGGCGATGCTCAGCGCGTTCTCCGGCGCGATCGGCGACGCCTCGCTGCGGCACGCGCTGCGCACCCGGGACGCGGCGTCGACCGCGCTGGTGGTCCGCGCCGACGTCCCCGCCGAAGGGCGAAAGGCGGCCGAAACCGCCCTCGACAAGGGCGCGCGGCGCGTCTTCGACGGGCTGCCGGTACGTCGTGAGTCGCTGATCGCCTCCGGCCCGTACGCCCTGCCGCACACCCCGCACGGCAAGCAGCCGGATCTGACGAGGCTCGCGGCGATCGAGCGCTCCGAGGTGCGGGTCACCGCCGGCCGGCTGCCCCGCGCCCCGCGCGGCTCCGTGATCGAGGCGGCCGTCCCGCAGGCCGCCGCGCAGGTGCTGAAGCTGGAGCCGGGCGACCGCCTCGCCCTCACCGACCGGCTCGGCGGGCCCGCGGTCACCGTCGAACTGACCGGCGTCTACCGCCCGGCCCGCCCGCAGTCCCCGTACTGGACGCTCGACGAGCTCGGCGGGCGCGGTGTGCAGAAGCAGAGCTACACGACGTACGGGCCGCTGCTGGCGGACCCCTCGGTGCTGGCGGGCGGCAGGGTCAGCGACGGGCAGTCGGCGTGGCTGACGTCGGCGGACTTCCGGACGGTGACGACCGGCCGGATCGACGCGCTGCGGGACGCCGCCCGCGCCGGCACCCGAGAGCTCCAGCACGGCAAGGCCCTCGCGGACGCCTCCGCGGTCGGCACCTCGCTGCCCGACGTGCTGGACCGGGCGGAGCGGGCGCTGCTCGTCTCGCGCTCGACGCTGCTGATCGTCGCGCTGCAGCTGATCCTGCTCGCCGGGTACGCGCTGCTGCTCGTGGCCCGGCTGCTGAGCGCCGAACGCGCCGGTGAGACCTGGACGCTGCGGGCCCGCGGCGCCTCGCGGGCCCGCGTCACCGGGCTCGCGGCGACCGAGGCGCTGCTGCTCGCGCTGCCCGCCGCGGTGTGCGCGCCGCTGCTCGCCGGCCCGCTGACCCGGCTCGTCTCCTCGCAGGGCGCCCTGTCCCGGATCGGGCTGCGGCTCGACGTGGGCGCGAGCGGGTCGGTGTGGCTGGTGGGCGTGGCCGTCGCGGTGGGCTGCGCGCTCGCGGTGACGGTGCCGGCGCTGACCGCGCAGGCACCCGAGCGCGGCCGGGCCCGGGCGCTGCCCGCGCCGCTGCGGTCCGGTGCCGACGTGGGGCTGCTCGTCATCGCCGGTGTCGCGTACTGGCAGCTGGACCGGCAGACGACCGGTTCGGGCGCGATCAGCGCCGACCGCGGCGGCAACCTGGGCATCGACCCACTGCTGGTGGTGGCGCCCGCGTTGGCGCTGCTCGCGGGCACCGTACTGACGCTGCGGCTGCTGCCGCCGGTGGCGAAGCTCGCGGAGCGGTGGGCGGCGAGCGGGCGCGGGCTGCCGACGGCGCTGGCGGGCTGGCAGTTCAGCCGCCGTCCGATGCGCGGCGCCGGGCCGGTGCTGCTGCTCGTCCTGGCCGTCGCCATGGGCATGCTGGCGATCGGGCAGGGCGCCTCGTGGGACCGCTCGCAGGAGGACCAGGCGGACTTCCGCTCCGGCGCGCCGGTCCGGGTCCTCGCGACGGAACCCGGCATGGACCGGGTCGCCCGGTACGGGTCCGTGCCCGGGGTGCGCGAGGCGGCGCCCGGCTACCGGCTGCCGGTGTCGCTCAGCGGCGGCCGGTCGGCCACGGTCCTCGCGCTCGACACGGCGCACCTCGAGGACGACCTGCTGCTGCGCGAGGACCTCGCGGACTCCTCGCCGCGCCAGGTCGTCGCGTCCGTCGCGCCGAGGACGAAGGCGGACCCGGGCATCGAGCTGCCCGAGAACACCTCACGCGTCGAGTTCACCCTGCGCGGGACGCAGGCGGAGAGCGCGGACAGCGTCGGCCCCGCCGGGGCCACGACGGTCGCCGCGACCCTCCAGGACCGGTACGGACTCGCGTACCGGATGCAGGTCGGCACCCTCCCGGTGGACGGCCGCACCCACCGCCTCGGACTGGACCTGGGCCCGGCGGCGGGGCCGCTCGTCGTGACGGGGCTGGACTTCGACACGGAGAAGCGCATCGGCCAGGAGGCGACGCACCGCATCGCGCTGCAGGGGGTCGGCGCCGCCGGACAGGGCGGCTCCACCCGGCGGTTGGACATCGCGGGCACCCGGTGGACCACGTCGATGGTGGAGTCGCGGACCCCGGAACCGGGTGCGCCGGGCGCGCCGACCGCGCCGACGCTGGATGCGCAGCGGGCCGACGGGACGACGGCCGTGGTGTACGGCACCGGGTTCGAGCTGGCGGGGGACGCGGCGGGCGACCTGCCCAGCGTGAACGTCCGGCTCGGTGTCGACCGTCCCAAGGTCACGCAGATCGCCGCGGTCGCCACCGACCGCTATCTGCAGGCGACGGGGACGCGCACCGGGCAGAGCGTCGACGTGGACCTGGGCGGCGGCGAGGCCGTACGGGCCCGGATCGTGCGGAGCGTCCGGGCGCTGCCGACGACGGGCCCCGAGGCGGAGGCCGCGGCGACGGGCCCGGGCTCCGGTGCGGACGGGACGAGGGACGGTGGCGCGCTCCTGCTCGACCTGCGCGACCTCAACCGGGCCCTCGTGGACCGCGGCACCGATCCGGTCGCCCCGAACGAGTGGTGGCTGTCGACCGCGCCCGGTGACGAGGCGACGGCGGCGGCCGCGCTGCGCGCCGACCCCGACACGGGCTACGCGCAGATCGTGGTGCGCGCGGAGATCGGCGAGCAGTTGCGTGACGATCCGCTGGGCGCGGGCCCGCAGTCGGCGCTCACCGCGGCGGCCCTCGCGGCGGCCGCGCTCGCGGCGGTCGGCTTCGCGATGAACACGGCCGGTTCGCTGCGCGAGCGCGGCGCCGAGTTCGCGATCCTCGGCGCGCTCGGGGCCTCTCGCCGGCGGCTGGCCCGGCTCGTCGCCGCCGAGCAGGGCATTCTCGTGGCGCTCGCGCTGCTGGTGGGGATCGGGCTCGGCACGTTCCTGACCCGGGCGGTGGTGCCGCTGATCGTGCTGACCGGTGACGCGACCCGGCCGGTGCCCGACGTCCTCGTCCGCCTCCCGCTGCACCAGGTGGGGCTGCTGCTCGCGGGCGTGGCCGTCACCCCCGTACTGATCACCGCGGGTCTGGCGCTGCGCAGGCCGCCGCGCGCCGCGATCACGCTGCGCACCCAGGGAGGCGAGTGACATGGCCGCTGCGACGAAGCCCGTGGCGCCCTGGGTACGCACCCGGCTGCGGGCCGCGCCGGGCGCGGCGGCGGCGCTGTTCCTGCTCGTGCTGCTCACGTCGTGCCTGGCCGCGGCGTTCCCGCGGGCCGTGGACCGCTACGAGGACGAGGGGCTGCGGCAGGCCGTCGCCGACGAGGCGCCGAGCCGGACAGTCCTGAACGTCACCGCGAGCGCCCCGGGCCTCGAGGTCGAGCAGGAGCAGCGGGAGCGGCAACTCACGGAGCGCTTCGCGAGGACCGCGTTCCACGCCATCGTCGGCTCCCTCAAGAAGCCGTACGTCGCGGACCCGCGCGAATCGTCGTACGGGCTCCGCGCCCCGGCGGGCTCGAAAGGTGTGCGCGTCGACGACGCGTGGCTGCCCCGGCCGTACGGCCTGCGGCCGGAGTTCACCCTGTACGCGCAGAGCGGGCTCGCCGCGCACGCGACGGTGACGGCGGGCCGGCTGCCGGGCGCGACCGCCACGGACACGCGGCTGGAGGCGGCCGTGACGCGGGAGACCGCGCGGCGCCTCCACATCAAGGCCGGTTCGGTCCTCCATGTACCGAGCGCGGACGCCCGGACCATCGCCGTACGGATCACCGGGATCGTCGCGCCGAAGAACCCTTCGGGCGCGTACTGGTCGGCGGCTGGGCTGCTGCGTACGCCACAGCTGCGCAGCACCGACGGCATACCTCCGTCGAGGTACTGGGGGGCCGCTCTGCTGCTGGACCCGAGTGCCTCGATCGCGCTCTCGCGCTCATGGCTCGTCGAGCCGTACTGGCGGATCGCCCCGGACACCTCGGCGCTCACGGCCCGTGAACTGCCGGACCTCAAGGCGGGGTTGGCGTACACGATGGACG
This sequence comes from Streptomyces sp. YJ-C3, assembly GCF_053891275.1. Lineage (NCBI taxonomy): Bacteria > Bacillati > Actinomycetota > Actinomycetes > Kitasatosporales > Streptomycetaceae > Streptomyces > Streptomyces sp. YJ-C3. Next base: position 7,683,906 of record NZ_CM132685.1, read on the forward strand.
GCCCCGGGATGCTGGAGGTGCAGCAGGCGACGAGGAGCACGGGCACCGAAGTCACCAGCGGGCTCCGCGACATCCTCATCCGCTACGAAGACCTGCGCGGCGACGTGACCCCGGTGGTGTCGGTCGCCGCGTACGGCACGGGCACCGTCGCCTGCGTCGTGCTGCTCATGGCGGGCGGCCTGGCCGCGGACCGGCGCCGCACCGAGTTCGCCCTGCTGCGCTCGCGCGGCGGTTCACTGCGCGGCATCGGCCGGCGGCTGTTCGCCGAGACGGCGGTGGTGGCGGTCCCCGCGGGCGCGCTCGGCTTCCTGCTCGCGGTCGCGCTCGTGCCCGGCGGCCGCCCGTCGCCGGCCGCGTTCGCCGCGGGCGCGGTGGTGCTCGTGGCGTGCGCGGTGCTGCCGGTGCACGCGCTGGCCGCGCATCGCCGCGTACGGCTGCACGGCGAGCGCGACGACGTGGCCACGGCCCGCCCGTCGGCCCGCCGCACGGTCGCCGAACTGACGGTGCTGGTCCTGGCGGTCGGCGCCATCGTGGCGCTGCGCCGCCGCGGTGCCACCGACGGCGGCGACGGCCTCGTCGCGCTCGCGCCGGTCCTGGTCGGTGTGGTGGCCGCGTTCGTCCTCGTACGGGTCTATCCGCTGCCGCTGCGCCGCCTCGTGGGGCCCACCGGGCGGCTGCGCGGCGCGGTCGGGCATCTGTCGCTGGCCCGCGCGGCCCGTGCCAGGTCGGGCGCGGGCACGGCCGTGCTGTCGCTGCTCGCGCTGCTCACGGCGCTGACGACGGCGGCGTTCGGCGGCAGCGTCCTCGCCGGGATCGACGGCACCCGCGACCACGCGGCGCTCCTCGCGACCGGCGCCGACGCCCGCGTGGAGGGGTCCGGGCCGCTCTCCGCCGCGGTCGTCTCCCGGGTCCGCGGGACGTCCGGCGTGGGCACCGTCACCCCGGCCACGATCCGCTCCGACGCCGAGGTAAGGGACGGCACCCGGCGCCTGCCGCTGGCGGCGGTGGACCCGGCGGCGTACGCGCGTCTGGCCCGTCACACGGGCCTCGGGGCGTTCGACGCGGGCGCGTTGAAGCCGTCGGGCGACACGATCCCGGCGCTGGTCTCCCCGTCGATGGCCGCGCTGTTCGAGGGCGGGCGTCTGGGCCTGTGGATGAACGGCGAGATCGTGTCGCTGCGGGTGGCGGCCGTCCGCGCCACGACGCCCGCCCTCGCCGAGGACTTCCTGATCGTCGACACCCGCGCCCTCGCCCGCGCGACCGGCGTCCCGAGCCGCCCCACGACGCTGCTGCTCACCGGCACCGCCATCGACGCGGGCGCCCTGCACAAGGCGGCGGGCGGGGGCACGACCGTCCGGCTGCGCTCCGTCGAACGCGCCCGCTACGTCGACTCCCCGCTGCAGACCGGCGCCACCGGCATCTACGTCGCGGCGGTCGCCGCGGGCGCGGGCTTCGCGGTCCTCGCCCTGCTCCTCGCCCTCGCCAGGGCCGCCCCGGAGCGCCTCGCGCTGCTGGCCCGCCTGCGCACCATGGGCCTCACCCGCCGCCAGGCGCGCCGTCTGCTGATCCTGGAGGCGCTCCCCCAGGCCCTGCTCGCCGCGGCGGGCGGCGCCCTGACCGGCTGGGCCGCGGTCCTCCTCCTCGCCCCCGGCCTCGACCTCACGAGGCTGGCCCTGGCGGACGCGGCGGGCGACACGACGACCCAGCTGTCCACGGACCCGCTGTCGCTGGTGCTGCCCGCGGCGGGAGTGGTGGTGCTGGCGGCCGGGGTGGCGTCGGTCCAGGCGTGGTGGGCCGGACGGCGGGGCTCGGTACGGGAGTTGAGAGCGGGTGAGACGACGTGAGGGCGCGGCCCGTGCGGCACAGCACCCCCGTCGCACAGGACATCGGGCAGCGCACCAGGCCGCACACCAGGCACGGCATCTCTCAGAACAGCACGCAGGACAGCACGCAGGACATCTCGCAGGAGACGGTGACCTCATGACGACCGACCACACCGGCACCGGCACGGCCTCCCCCTCCCTCGCGGAGCTGGAGCAGCGGGCGTCCGCCCACCGCGACCGTCCGGCGTACGGCCACGACGCGCTGATCAGCTGTGACCGGCTCGTCCGCATCTTCACGACGGACGGCGTCGAGGTGCAGGCCCTGCAGGGCCTCGATCTGCTGGTCGAGGAGGGCGAGTTGATGGCTCTCGTGGGCGCGTCGGGCAGCGGCAAGTCGACCCTGATGAACATCCTGGCGGGCCTGGACGAACCCACCGCCGGCGCGGCCAGGGTCGCGGGCTACGACCTGCTCACGATGGGCAGCAAGGAACGGCTCCGCTACCGCCGCGAGGCCGTCGCGTTCGTCTGGCAGCAGACGGCCCGCAACCTCCTGCCGTATCTGACGGCAGCTCAGAACGTGGCGCTTCCCATGCAGTTGCGCGGCCGTGGCGCCCTCCGCCGCGCCAAGAAGGACGAACGGGCCAGGGAACTCCTGGACCTCCTCGGCATCGGCGACTGCCACGACCGCCGCCCGGAGCAGATGTCCGGCGGTCAGCAGCAGCGCGTCGCCATCGCCGTGGCCCTGGCCAACGAGCCGAAGGTGCTGCTCGCCGACGAGCCCACCGGCGAACTCGACTCGCACACCGGCGAGCAGATCTTCGCCGCGTTCCGCACGGCGAACGAGGAGCTGGGCACGACCGTCGTCATCGTCACGCACGACCAGACGGTCGCCTCGGAGGTACGCCGCACGGTCGCCATCCGCGACGGCCGTACGTCGACGGAGGTACTGCGCCGCACGCACGTCGACGCGGCGACGGGCCAGGAGTCCCTGGTCTCCCGCGAGTACGCGATGCTGGACCGCGCGGGACGCCTCCAGCTCCCCGTGGAATACACGCAGTCGCTGGGCATGCGGGACCGGGTCATGCTGGAGCTGGAGGAGGACCACATCCAGGTCTGGCCGGACGACCAGGAGCGGTGACAGGTCCCGCCGGGCCACCCGGCGGCCCCGGGAGGATCAGGTGACGCCGCCGCTCAGGCGGGCGTGACCGCGAGCCCGCCGAGGCCGGTGGTCCCCCGGCGCAGCGCCACCGAACCGTACGGGGTACGCAGCCGCACCCACGCCCCAGCGGCCAGCAGATCGACGGGGTCCCCGCGCAGGAACCCGAGCGAGACCGCCGCGTGCGCGACGCGCACCGGCACCCCGCCGGCCCCGATCTCCCGGGTCCAGATCTCCCGGCCGATGCGGTCGAGCGCGGCACGGGTCCGCGCCTCGGGCGCCAACTCCTCGACGCGGGACCGGAATTCACCCACGGCGACCTTCACGAGCTCGCGCAGTGCCGCCGCGCCGGGGAAGCCGGGCACCCGCTCCCACCCGCCGCGGGGCGGCAGCACTCCGGCCCACGGCGGCCCGGTGACGGCCCCCGGGACCACGGCGGTGGCGGCGCCCTCGTCGACCGACTCGAGCAACTCCCCCGCCGACACGGTCACGTCGAGCGCGTCGTCGATCCCGTTCTCGTACGGCTTCAGCAGCCGTGCCGTACGGATCGCCAGCACCTCGAACGACGGCGGCCGCCCGAACACGGCGAGCGCCTGCCCGCCGGCCTGCGCCTGGACGCGTACGGCGGCCGCCTTGTCGTAGTGCAGCAGCCGGCCCAGGAAGGCGGCGAGGTCCGCCGCCTCCCCGGTGTCGGCGAAGTGCAGCACGGGCGCGCTCATGCGGCGAGCGCCTCCGCGCCGTCGTCGAAGTACTCCCGCAGGAAGGACTTCTCGTCGTCGGTGATCCGCCGCGGCCGCTGCGCCTCGAAGTCGAACGGCACGATGACCGTCGACGCCCGGACGTAGACGTCGTCGGCGTCCTTCACCTCGTAGGCGAGCGTGAACGAGGCGGCCCTTATCTCGGTCACCCACATCTCGATGTCCACCGGCGCGTGCCGGTGGACCAACTGCCGCTTGTAGTCGATCTCATGGCGCGCCACGACAGACCCCTGCTGGAAGTCCTTGTCCGGCCGGAACAGGAAGTCGATACGGGCTTCCTCCAGGTACCGGAGGAACACCACGTTGTTCACGTGGCCGTACGCGTCCATGTCCGCCCAGCGCAGGGGGCAGGCGTATACGTGGCGAGCCATCAGCCGCGGGTCAGCTTCTTGTAGGTGGCGCGGTGCGGGCGGGCCGCGTCGGCGCCGAGCCGCTCGATCTTGTTCTTCTCGTACGACTCGAAGTTGCCCTCGAACCAGAACCACTTGGAGTCACCCTCGTAGGCGAGGATGTGCGTGGCCACTCGGTCCAGGAACCACCGGTCGTGGGAGACGACGACGGCGCAGCCGGGGAACTCCAGCAGAGCGTTCTCGAGAGAGCTGAGGGTCTCGACGTCGAGGTCGTTGGTCGGCTCGTCGAGGAGCAGCAGGTTGCCGCCCTGCTTGAGGGTGAGCGCGAGGTTGAGGCGGTTGCGCTCACCGCCGGAGAGCACACCGGCCGGCTTCTGCTGGTCCGGCCCCTTGAACCCGAAGGCCGACACATACGCGCGGCTGGGCATCTCGACCTGGCCGACGTTGATGTAGTCGAGCTCGTCGCTCACCACGGCCCAAAGGGTCTTCTTCGGGTCGATGTTGGCGCGGTTCTGGTCGACGTACGAGATCTTGACGGTGTCGCCGACCTTGATGTCGCCGGAGTCCGGCGTCTCCAGGCCCTGGATCATCTTGAACAGGGTGGTCTTACCGGCACCGTTCGGACCGATGACACCGACGATGCCGTTGCGCGGCAGCGTGAAGCTCAGGTCGTCGATCAGCACCTTCTCGCCGAAGGCCTTGCTGAGGTTGTTGACCTCGACGACGATGCTGCCCAGGCGCGGGCCCGGCGGGATCTGGATCTCCTCGAAGTCCAGCTTCCGCATCTTGTCGGCCTCGGCGGCCATCTCCTCGTAACGAGCGAGACGGGCCTTGGACTTGGCCTGACGCCCCTTGGCGTTGGACCGCACCCACTCCAGCTCTTCCTTGAGCCGCTTCTGCCGCTTCTCGTCCTTCTTGCCCTCGACCTTGAGCCGCTCGGACTTCTTGGTGAGGTAGGTCGAGTAGTTGCCCTCGTAGGGGATGGCGCGACCGCGGTCGAGCTCGAGGATCCACTCGGCGACGTTGTCGAGGAAGTACCGGTCGTGGGTGATGGCGACGACGGTGCCCTTGTACTGGGCGAGGTGCTGCTCCAGCCAGTTCACCGACTCGGCGTCGAGGTGGTTGGTGGGCTCGTCGAGGAGCAGCAGGTCGGGGGCCTCGATGAGGAGCTTGCAGAGCGCGACGCGGCGCTTCTCACCACCGGAGAGGTTGGTGACGGGCCAGTCGCTGGGCGGGCAGCCCAGCGCGTCCATGGCCTGCTCCAGCTGACCGTCGAGGTCCCACGCGTCGGCGTGGTCGAGGTCCTCCTGGAGCTTGCCCATCTCTTCCATGAGCGCGTCGCTGTAATCGGTGGCCATGAGCTCGGCCACCTCGTTGAAACGCTTGAGCTTGCCCATGATCTCGGCGGCGCCGTCCTGCACGTTCTCCAGGACGGTCTTCGACTCGTCGAGCTTCGGCTCCTGCATGAGGATGCCGACGCTGTAGCCGGGCGACAGGAAGGCGTCACCGTTCGACGGCTGCTCGATGCCCGCCATGATCTTCAGGACGGTCGACTTACCGGCACCGTTCGGACCGACGACGCCGATCTTCGCTCCGGGGAGGAAGTTCAGGGTGACGTCGTCGAGGATCACCTTGTCGCCGTGCGCCTTGCGCGCCTTGCGCATGGTGTAGATGAACTCAGCCAAGAGAAACCGTCCGGCAGTCGAAGTGTGGCAGCGAGGGGCCCGCGTGATGCGGCTCCACCGCGTGAGGGCAGATACACCCCATCTTGCCGCATGGCCAGTGCTGGGCGGAAACCCGTATCAGGGGGTGGGCCTGAGCTGGGGGTTTCGGCGGGCCGCGGTGGTGGGGCTGTGTACGGCGGGAGGTGAGCGTTGGACGCGGACGGCCCGGTCCGACGCGAGAAGCGCCGGGCCGGGCCGTCGGGGACGTCGTCGGATCAGTCCGTGCCGAACTCCATCGCCGCCCGGTCCAGCGCAGCGTCGTCGTCGGAGACCGCGCCGCGGGACGCGATGGCCTCGGCGCCGCCCTCGGGGAGGGTGCCGATGAGGCCGGTCGCGGCGGCCTGGGCGGCGCCGATCGCCGGGTTGGCGGTGCCGATCAGGCCGAGGCCCGCGTACTGCTCCAGCTTGGCGCGGGAGTCGGCGATGTCGAGGTTGCGCATGGTCAGCTGGCCGATCCGGTCGACCGGGCCGAACGCGGAGTCCTCGGTGCGCTCCATGGAGAGCTTGTCCGGGTGGTAGCTGAACGCCGGGCCGGTCGTGTCGAGGATCGAGTAGTCCTCGCCGCGCCGCAGGCGGAGGGTGACCTCGCCGGTGACGGCGGCGCCGACCCAGCGCTGGAGCGACTCGCGGACCATGAGGGCCTGCGGGTCCAGCCAGCGGCCCTCGTACATGAGGCGGCCCAGGCGCCGGCCCTCGTTGTGGTACTGGGCGAGGGTGTCCTCGTTGTGGATCGCGTTCACGAGGCGCTCGTACGCGGCGTGCAGGAGGGCCATGCCCGGGGCCTCGTAGATGCCGCGGCTCTTGGCCTCGATGATCCGGTTCTCGATCTGGTCGGACATGCCCATGCCGTGGCGGCCGCCGATGGCGTTGGCCTCCATCACCAGGTCGACGGCGGAGGCGAACTCCTTGCCGTTGATGGTCACCGGCCGGCCCTGGTCGAAGCCGATCGTGACGTCCTCGGTGGCGATCTCGACCGACGGGTCCCAGAACTTCACGCCCATGATGGGCTCGACCGTCTCCACGCCCGTGTCGAGGTGCTCGAGGATCTTGGCCTCGTGGGTGGCACCCCAGATGTTGGCGTCGGTGGAGTACGCCTTCTCCGTGCTGTCCCGGTAGGGCAGGTCGTGGGCGACCAGCCACTCCGACATCTCCTTGCGGCCGCCGAGCTCGGCGACGAAGCCCGCGTCGAGCCAGGGCTTGTAGATCCGCAGGTTCGGGTTGGCGAGCAGGCCGTAGCGGTAGAACCGCTCGATGTCGTTGCCCTTGTACGTCGAGCCGTCGCCCCAGATCTGGACGTTGTCCTCGAGCATCGCGCGGACCAGGAGCGTGCCGGTGACGGCGCGGCCCAGCGGCGTGGTGTTGAAGTAGGCGCGACCGCCCGAGCGGATGTGGAACGCGCCGCAGGTGAGCGCGGCGAGCCCCTCCTCGACGAGCGCCTCGCGGCAGTCGACCAGGCGGGCGACCTCGGCGCCGTAGGACTTGGCGCGGCCGGGGACCGAATCGATGTCGGGCTCGTCGTACTGGCCGATGTTCGCCGTGTACGTGCAGGGGACGGCGCCCTTGTCACGCATCCATGCGACCGCGACCGAGGTGTCGAGGCCACCCGAGAAGGCGATGCCGACGCGCTCGCCGACGGGGAGGGAGGTGAGGACCTTGGACATAGGAAGAGTATGCATGATTACGCATGACCATGCAACGGTGATGTGCGTCCCACCCCGCCGGGCGGCCGGTGCGGCCGTCGGCGGAGCGGGGAAACGGGAGCGGACGGGGTTACTCGCCCTCGGTCGGCGTCTTCTTCTTGCGGACCAGGAAGACGGAGGCGCCACCGATCAGGACCAGCACGATGGCGATGCCCGCGATCACCGGCGTCGCGTTGGAACTGCCCGTCTCGGCGAGGTCCGTGCCCGCGGCGCCGGTGCCGCCGACGGACGCCGGGCTGGGCTGCGTCGTGGTCTGGGTGGTGAGGCCGCCGTCGTCGTCGGCCCCGGCCGCGTCGGCCACGGTCCGGCAGTCGAGCACCCCGCGCAGCCGCTTCTCGAAGCCGTGCGGCCCCGTGATCGTGAAGTCGTACGCCTGGTCCTCCTGGAGCGGGATCGTCACCGTCCGGGAGGCCCCGGCGTCGATCGTGTACTCGACGTCCATCAGCGTGAAGGTGAACGGCTCGTCGCCCTTGTTGACCGCGGTGATGTCCAGGCCACTCTTCGCGCAGTTCTTCCGCGCGGACAGCGCCGGCACCGGGCCCGTGCCCGCCCAGTTCGCCGTGGCGGTCGCGTCGACCATGGACTCGCTGGAGCCCGCGAGGATCTGCGTCTGGCTGCGCGACTCGGAGGTGAAGGCGCGGCCGACCGGCACGGTCGTCGACGCCTGCACGGTCAGCGCGGCCGAACCCGCCGAGGCGTCCTTCGGCACGTCGAAGAAGATCTGGCTGCCGTCGACGGCGGAGGTGACCGGCCTGCCGTCCTTGTCGACGACGGTCACGCCGTCCGTGGCGGCTTCGGCCGGCGGCGTCACGGTGACCGCGTCGGCGTTCGTGTGCACGGTGACCGGGCCGAGCCGCTCCCCCGGCCGCCCCGAGACGGCGCCCGGCGACAGGGTCAACGAGGCCTGCGGTTCACCCAGGTCACGGGCGCTCTTCTGCAGGTAGTCCGCGAGCTTCTCGGCGGCGGGGCTCACGGCGTCGACATCGGCCTTGTCCGAGTAGCGCCAGATGGCGACCTGGGTGCCGGCCGCGGCGTCCTGCTCGGTGAGGCTGCCGGCTCCGGCCTTGCGGGCGAGCGCGGCGAGGTCGTTGACCTGGGGGTACGAGTTCTGCAGGATCCAGCGGATCCGGCCCGCGTCCGCGTTGCCGCTCAGGGACGTGCCGCTCCAGGCCGTCTCCTGGTACTTGGCGTCCGTCTGGGTCGGGTTGTGGATGTCGATGCAGTAGGTCTGCAGCGTCCCACCGCCGTCGACGGTCATCCGGAACAGCCCGGCGGAGACCCGCTCGTCGCGCCCGCCGTCGTGGATCACGGCCGACCCGTACGTCTCCAGGCCGCCTATCGTGGCGCTCGCTCCGCCCTGCTCCTTGGTGCCGTCGTCGGCGAAGGCCGTCCCGGTGCCGGATATCGCCCCGGTCACCGCCAGTCCCGACAGCAGGGCCGCCGCGGCGAGGCGAGCGGCGCCCCGCCCACGACGTCCGGCCCGTGAGAACACAGAAAACACGCAATTCCCCTTCAGGCAGGACGTTGTGACACATGGGGGGTGGTGTGTCCCGCCGGCAGCATCATGCGAACCAGTGCAATTCGGCTGGCCCTTGAATCTGTTGAAGCCCCTACGGCCCATTGGGCCACGCCCGGCATCCTAAGGACGCGGCCCATCACGATCCCCGGAGGCTTCGCCAGGCAACCAATCCGACTCGTAATCGTTATCGCCAACAGCGGCCACGAACTGGGGTTATCGACAAATCGCCGGAACGCAGCCGCAGATAAGCCACACTTCGGTCACCCGGCGTCCGACGACCGCGGCCCCTCACCCGACCGGCTCCGGCTCGATCTCGAACGACGGCTCGTCCCTGGCCTGTTGTGCCCGCTCCGCCTGTTGCTCCTGCTGTGCCCGTTGCGCCTCTTCCGTGTCCGCGGACGCCCTCCTGATGCCCCGACGGAACGCCGACGTGCCGCGCGACAGGTCGTGTCCGACCGCGGTCGCCTGGATGTCCGCCGACGTCCAGTGCTGGCCGCCCCGCTCCTCGTCGCGCACCTTCAACCGGCCCTGCACGATCACCGGTTCACCGATCGACACCGATCCCTGCACGTTCGAGCCGAGCGTCCCCCTGGCCCACACCGTGAAGAAATTCGTGTGCCCGTCCACCCATGCGTTCTGCACCGCGTCGAAGCGGCGTGGGGTCACCGCGAGCCGGAACCGGGCCACCGGTCCGGTCGGCAGCTCCCGGTACACCGGCGTCGTCGCGACGTTCCCCACCACGGTCAGCAGCGTCTCGTTCATGTCGTGCGTCCCTCCCCGTCCGCATCGCGGCCCGAGCCCGCCCCGAGCCGCGATCCCAGACTGCCCCGGCACCGCGAACCGCGCCGACGCCTGTGCCCTACCGGCCGGTTGTGGAAAACCCGGCCACCCGTACGTACTGCTCGCGCACCTCCCGGTAGCGCAGCAGCTCCGCCGCGACGGGGTCCAGGACCCGCGCCCTGCCGCAGGCCGCGGCCGCGTCCCGCAGGCGCCGTTCCGCCTCCTGGCCGTACCGCCGCGCGGGCCCCTTCGCCGCCATCCGGCAGGACCACTCGACGCACGGGCCGCCCACGATCCCCGTGAGCATCATCAGCACGGGCACGCCGAGGTTCGGCGAGAGGACGCCGACGATCTGGCCCAGCAGCCAGAGGCCGCCGATCACTTGAAGGACCGTCATGGACGCCTGGACGAACACGGCCACCGGCCACCAGCCGGGCCGCGGCGGCCGCACCCCGGTCGCGTAGGGCGTCGCGGCGGTCCGGCCGCCGCCCCCGTGGGCCGAGTCGGCCTCCACGGCCAGCTCGTCGAGCGCCTCCGGCAACCCTTCCGCGCCCCGCGCGGCGGCCTCCCGCACGGCCTGCCCCCACGCGGCCGGCAGTCCGCTCGCGGCGGCGTCGCCGACCGCCCGCACCGCGTGCTCGACGCGCTGGCGTGCCGTGGCCTCCTCGTCGGCGGGCGCCGCGGGGGCCTGCGCGGGCGTGGTGAGGGCGCGCTGGGCCTCGTACCAGCGCCAGAGCCTGAGCCACGGCGTCCCGCACGCCTTGTTCGCGCCGCGCGCCCAGGCGCGCTCGGCGGCCTGGCCCGCGGCGGCGGCGCCCACCGAGTCGGCGAGCCGGTCGGCGAACTCCTCGCGGGCCGCCTCGCTCAGCCCCAGCTGCCGCCCGGCGGCGTACACGGGCCGCAGGCGGTCGGCGGCCGCGGCGACATCGGCGTCGATCCGGCGGGCGGCGGCCAGCCGCTCGGCCGTGAACTGGTCGAGCGCGTCGCGCAGTTCACCGACGCCCTCGCCGGTCAGGGCCGACAGCGGCAGGACGGTGGCGCCGGGCTCGCCGTGCTCGCCGACCGCGATGCCGTCCTCGTCGAGCAGCCGCCGCAGATCGTCGAGGACCTGCTCGGCGGCGTCCCCCGGCAGCCGGTCGGTCTGGTTGAGGACCACGAACATGACCTCCGCGTGCCCGGCCATGGGGCGCAGGTACCGCTCGTGGAGCATGGCGTCGGCGTACTTCTCTGGATCGACGACCCAGATCACCGCGTCCACCAGGGCGAGCACCCGGTCGACCTGTTCGCGGTGCGCGGGCGCGGCGGAGTCGTGATCGGGAAGGTCGACGAGGACGAGGCCCTCCAGGGCGGCCTCGCCGTTGTGTCCCTGCAGCGGGCGCCGTCGCGAGCGTCCCGGGATCCCGAGCCGGTCGAGCAGCCCGGCCGCCCCGTCCGTCCAGCTGCAGGCGATCGGCGCGGAGGTGGTGGGCCTGCGCAGTCCCGTCTCCGAAAGGGGTACGCCGGCCAGCGCGTTGAACAGCGTCGACTTGCCGCTCCCGGTGGCACCGGCGACGGCGACGACGGTGTGCCGCTCGGAGAGCCGCCGCCGGGCCGCGGCCTCGTCCAGGACGCGCCCGGCCTCGGCGAGCGTGGCGCCGTCGAGCCGCGTCCGGGACAGCCCGACGAGCTCGCGCAGCGCGTCGAGCCGCTGCTCCAGCCGCCCGTCACGCCTGCCGTCGTACGCTCCCGGGCCCGCCGGCGTCTCGAAAGCCTCGCCCGGCAGACCTCCGGCGCGGCGTGCGATGAGCCCGTCGTCCCAGGGCTCGGCGCGTTCGGTGTGATCCGCGTGGTCCGTGACGGCGGTCACCGTCCTCACCTCTCCTTCTGCAGCAGCGACAGGGCCGCGATCAGTTCGGCCTGGGGTTCGGGGCCGACGCCGAGCGTGTCCAGCGGGGCGAGGCGGCGCTCGCGTTCGGCGCCGAGGACGGTGTCCAGGTACTCGCTCAGCAGCCGGCCGCCGCGATCGCGCAGACGCAGGGCGCCTTGTGCCCCGATCCGCTCGGCGAGGGTCTCGCCGGCGGACCTGGCCCGCCGCCCGCCGAGCAGGGCGGTGGCCACGAGCGCGGCGACGACCTCGGGGTCGGGAGGCGTCGAGCCCTGCGCGTCGCCGACGGCGCGCACCTCTTCCTCGGCGTACTCCTCGAGCACCCGCCGCCATCGCCGTACGGCCATCCCGATGCGGTGCTCGGCGCTCTCCAGTTCGGGATCGCGGGTGTTCAGTTCGGCGGCGTGGCCGCCCGGGTCGCGGCGCCATGCCTCGTCGATCCGCTCGTCGGCGGCGGTCGCCGCGCACAGCAGCAGAGCGCCGAGACTCTCCACGAGCGCGTCGAGCAGCTCACCCGCCGAACAGTCCAGCGGATGGCTCCGCCACCGCTTCAGGGCGTCCCCGGTGAGCACGGCGCCTCCTTGCAGCCGGGTGCGTACGCGCGCGTGCTCGCTCTCGTACGCGTCCTCGACGGCGGCGGTGAGCCGGACCGCGGCGGAGTACTGGGCGGCGACGGCGGCGGCCAGCTCCGGCATCCGGACCCGCAGCGAGTCGAGCACGCCCCGGGCGGTGCGGGTCACGGCGAGGGCGCGGGCGGCGGGGTCCTGGGCGCGATGGGTGAGCCAGGCGCGCAGCGGAGCGACGGCGGTGGCGGGCAGCAGCCCGCCGTTGCCGGTCGACTCGGGCAGTTCGGGCACGGTGAACCGGGGCACCTCGCCGAGCCCGGCCTTGGCGAGCAGCGCGCCGTACTGCCGCGACACCTCGGCGACGACCTGGTGCGGCACGCGGTCGAGCACGGTGACGAGGGAGGCGTCGTGCTCCTTGGCGGTACGCAGCAGATGCCAGGGCACGGCGTCGGCGTACCGGGAGGCGGTGGTGACCATGACCCACACGTCGGCGGCGCTGATCAGCCGGGCGGCGAGGAGGCGGTTCTCGGCGACCAGCGAGTCGACGTCCGGCGCGTCGAGCAGCGCGAGCCCGCGCGGCAGCGTCCCCGCGGTCTCCACCCGCAACACCCGCTCCCCGTCCTCGAGGAGGGGCGCGAGCTCCTCGTCCTCGTCCGGTTCGCCGTCGGACTCGAGGTCCGCCTGCCGGGGCACCCACACGCGCGTGAGGTCGGGCAGCACCCGCATCCCGGAGAACCAGTGGTGGTCGTCGGGATGGCAGACGAGCACCGGGGTACGCGTCGTCGGCCGCAGCACGCCCGCCTCGCTCACCACGCGCCCCACGAGCGAGTTCACCAGGGTCGACTTGCCGGCGCCCGTGGAACCCCCGATCACCGCGAGCAGCGGCGCTTCGGGGTCCCGCAACCGGGGCACCAAGTAGTCGTCGAGCTGTGCGAGCAACTCGCCGCGGTTGGCACGCGCGCGTGGCGCCCCCGCGAGGGGGAGCGGAAAGCGCGCGGCGGCGACACGGTCGCGCAGCGCGGTAAGTGCGTCGAGCAGCTGAGGCCGTACGTCCAAGGTCACCACATGTGAAGAATGCCCAATTTTGGTGGCTTTCTGAAGCATATGACCACCTCTGCGCGCCGATAAGACACCAGCGGCAGAGCACCGGGGTCCGAACAAGGCGCCCGATACCGCACAGGAAGCACACAGCGGGACGGAAGGGGAGGCAGGGGGCGCAGGCATAACGAGTGCACAACACCCGGGGCGTGAGACGCCAAAAGCGATGCAGGATTCGTACCCACCTGCGATTATCAGGACCGCTTCACTGAACCTCCACATCAAGCCACGGAGGCGAAGCAGCAAGGACCGGGACCCGGGAGCCCTATCCTTGTCCCCGGCAAGGTCACGGATCTCCCCCACATCCGTCCAAGCCACCGGCCACACACCGGCCCCCGTAGCTCAGTGGATAGAGCAGGCGCCTTCTAAGCGCTTGGCCGCAGGTTCGAGTCCTGCCGGGGGCGCCTCTCCACACAGGGCCCTACTTCGGTAGGGCCTTTTTGCTGTCCGCACGGGATGCCCCTGCTCGCCCGGAAGGGGGCGGGGCGGGCGCCTGTGGCGGCGCGGGGGTGAAGTGCAAGGCGGTGAGAAAGGCGTGAAGCCGCTCCCCGGCCCGGGATCGGCACCTCATCCAGGCCAAGATCGCTGCTGCCCGGTCCGGGGCGTCGAGCCGCGCCTGTCCATGGCGCCGTGCGTGAGGCCGCCGCCGGGGCTGGGTGACCGGTCGGCGGCGGCCATCGGCGCAGTGCCGCCGTGTCCTCTCCACGGCGGCACTGCGCACCAGCCCTCCGGCACCGGGGCATGCGGGAGTAAGCCCTGGTTGGAACAGGCCTGAAGGGCATGGGACCGGGTCCGTGCTGACGCAGATAGGGAACCGGCCGTGCAGGGCTGCGGGGATGTCCCCGCAGGGGTGGGTCAGGGAAGGGTGGGGTGCCCGGGCCGAGATGCCAGGACGCGGTCTTCTCTGCGGTGGAGTGCCAGAAGCGTCCAGGGGCCGGGGACTTTGCCTCGAGCCGTCGTAGCGCGGCTGATTTGTACTCATTCAGACTAGCCCGACCCAGGACAGGGGCGGTACGGGGCCGCGGTACCAGTCTGGATGCGCCGATTCCGGTACGGGCGGCCAGGTGTGGGGGCTTCGGCCCGACGCGCTCAAGGCGGCCGCCCGATCGACCGCGCGCTACTCGTCGTCGCGGGCACCGGACTCGCCCTTTTCCGGACCGACTTGGCCGCCGTCCCGCCGGCACGGTGGCCGGTGTTCGCCGTGGCTGCCCCTCGGCCGGGGCGCCCGTACCGTCCGCGAGGGTGCCCCGCGCCACCTCGACACCGGCGCATCCGATCCGGACCGGTGGCGAACCCGCCATGCGGCGCATGGCGCGAAGCCTCCGGCGGTGGTGTGGCACGCCGTGTTGTGTGCTTCGCTCGGGTGCTGCGGCGCCTGGATCAGGCGCCGCAGACCGCAGCGAAGGGGGCCCGCATGGCCTGGAGGTTCCGGGTTCCGCGTTCCCTTCCGTGGGCGTCGGTGGTGAACCGGCTGACCAGCCCGCTCGCCGTGGACGACTATCTCGGCATGCTCGATCCACTGTGGTCGGCGCGGCATCCTGCGGGCCGGGTCACCGCGGTACGGCGGGAGGTGCCCGGTGCGGCCACCCTGACGATCCGTCTCGGCAGGGGCTGGCACGGCCACCGGGCCGGGCAGTACCTGCCGGTCGGCGTCGAGCTCGACGGCGTACGGCACTGGCGTACGTACTCGATCACGTCGCCGTCACCACCGCTCGGGCAGGGGGCGGGGCCCGGTGAGGTCACCTTCACCGTGAAGGCCCACGCCGACGGCCGTGTCTCCCCTCACCTGGTGCACCGCACCGGGCCCGGCACGGTGCTCCGACTCGGCCCGGCGCAGGGCGAGTTCACGCTGCCCGATCCGTTGCCCGACCGCATCCTGTTCATCACGGCGGGCAGCGGCATCACCCCGGTCATGGGGATGCTGCGCACGCTCGCCCGGTGCCGCCGCCCCGTGCCCGACACCGTGCTCCTGCACAGCACGCCGACACCGGCCGAGTGTCTCTTCCGTGCCGAACTGGCCTCGTTGGAAGCAGCGTCGCCGTGGCTCAGGGTCCGCCTCACCCACACGCGTCACGACGGCAGACTGACCCCGGACCGGATCGCCGCGCTCTGCCCGGACTGGCGTGACCGGGACACCTGGGCATGCGGACCGGCCGCGCTGCTCGACGCCGCCGAACGGCAGTGGGCGGCCGCGGACGCCCAGGACCGACTGCGCGTGGAGCGGTTCCGCCTCGCACCTGTGCTGCCGCACGGCGAGGACGCGGTCGGCGGCCGGGTGCGGTTCGCGCGCAGCGGCGTGGAGGCCGACGCCGCTGCCGGCACACCGCTCCTCGTGGTCGGCGAAGCGGCGGGCGTCCCGCTGCCCTACGGATGCCGACGCGGTCTGTGCTTCGGCTGCCTCGTCCCGCTCGTCGACGGGCGCGTGCGCGATCTGCGCACCGGCGAACCGCACGGCGGCCCTGGTGAGTTGATCCAGACCTGCGTCAACGGTGCCGCGGGTCCCCTGGTGCTCGACCTCTGAGGCCGGCACCACCAACGCTCTTCCGAGGAGTCCTCATGGCGCAGCCCGCCACCGCACCCGACGCAACCCGTGCCGAGGACCTGGGCCGGGAACTCGACCGTCTCCGCGCCGAGATCGTCACCGCCCGCGGCCCCGCCGACGCCCACTACATCCACACCGTGATCGCCGTACAGCGCGGCTGCGAGGTCGCCGGCCGCTGCGCCCTCGCCGTCTCCCTCCTGCCGCCCGCCTGGGTGGCGGGCACCGCCCTGCTCGCGGTCGCCAAGACCCTGGAGAACATGGAACTGGGCCACAACATCCTGCACGGCCAGTGGGACTGGCTCGGCGACCCGGCGATCCACTCGACCACCTGGGACTGGGACTTCGTCACCCCGCCCGACGCCTGGAAACACACCCACAACCACCTGCACCACACGTACACGAACGTCGTCGGCCGCGACCGCGACCTCGGCTACACCGTCCTGCGCATGGCCCCGGACCAGCCCTGGCACCCGGTGTACCTGCTCCAGCCGCTGTACGCCGCCCTGCTCGCGCCCGTCTTCGAATGGGGCATCGCCCTGTACGACCTGGAGGTGGACGCGGTACCGGCCGGCCGCAAGAGCCTGCGCGCCCTGCTCGGTGACGCAACCGGCCTGCTGCGCAAGGCGGTTCGCCAGTCGGCCAAGGACTATCTGCTCTTCCCGCTCCTCGCGGGACCCAGCGCGGTGCCCTGTCTGCTCGGCAACCTCACCGCCAACGCCGCCCGCAACATCTGGGCACACACGATCATCTTCTGCGGTCACTTCCCCGACGACGTGCGCACCTTCACGTACACCGAGGAGCAGATCGAGGGCGAGAGCCGGGGCGAGTGGTACCTGCGGCAGATCCAGGGCTCCGCGAACATCGAGGGCAGCCCGCTGTTCCACGTCCTCTCCGGCAACCTCAGCCACCAGATCGAACACCACCTCTTCCCCGACCTGCCCAGCAACCGCTACGCCGAACTCGCCCCCCGCGTCGAGGAGATCTGCGCCCGCTACGGCCTGCCGTACGTCACCGGACCCCTGTGGCGCCAGTACGCATCGATGTGGCGCCGCGTACTGCGCCACGCCCTGCCGTCCTGAGGCCGGCGCGGACGGCGGACGGGCGCAGGCGGCTGGACCGCGCCGCTGTCGGGCCCGGCTGCCGGCTTCCGCTGCCGAAGCCCGCGAACCGCCGGGCCGGGCAAGCGGGCGACGACGAAGCCCCGGTCGCCTTCCGGTCGGTCACGGGAGGCGTCCGGGGCCGGTGGCGCCGCGCACGAGCGTCAGAGCTTGTCCATGTGCGTGTAAGGGCTGCTGATGCGGGCCTGCCGGGAGCCGAAGTCGACGAGCATCGCCACGCCGCTCTCGACGCCGATGATCCTTCCCAGACCGTACCGGTCGTGCGAAACCCGGTCCCCCAGTTCGAAGTGCTTGGGCGGTGCGGCGGACGGAGCGTTGAAGGGGCTTGTCGGAAGATGGCGCCGGGGCGCGGGAGGCTTCGTCATCGTGACGTCAGTATGCGCCCCGGAGGCCTTGAATGGTGAGGCCCCTGAGACCCTGAATGACAGCGGCGGCGACAGAGCAGGGTCCAGGCAGAGGCGGAGACGATGACCACGCAGGCACACCACGTCGACCACGAGCTCGTCGAGGCGGCGACCCACGTCGCCCGCACCCGCTGCCGCGGGGACAACCACACCGTGGCCGCCGCCGCCCGCGCCCGGGACGGCCGCATCGTGACCGCGGTGAACGCCTATCACTTCACGGGCGGCCCCTGCGCGGAACTCGTCGTCATCGGCACGGCCGCCGCCCAGGGCGCGTACGAGCTGACCACCATCGTCGCCGTGGGCGACCGCGACCGGGGCGTCGTTCCGCCGTGCGGCCGGTGCCGCCAGGCCCTGTTCGACTACTTCCCCGACATCGAGGTCATCGTCGGCCAGGGCACGGGCGAGCCGGTCCGAACGCTCCGGATCGGCGAGTTGCTGCCCGCCACGTACGTGTGGGCCGATCACCAGCTCGACGCCGATCAGGACGCCGGGTGAAGCGCCGAGTCGGCTCAGGCCCGGTCCCACGGCAGCCGCAGTTCGCCGTACGCCCCGGTCGGCACCACCGCCGAGCGGGGCTTCACCGGTGCCAGTTCCCGGTAGCCCGTGCCCTGCCGGGGCCGGGGGTCGGGCTCTGACCGGTTCGGCCAGTACGACATCGCCCGCTCGGCCTGCGCCGTGATCGTGAGGGACGGGTTGACACCGAGGTTCGCGGAGACGGCCGAGCCGTCCACCACCGAGATGCCGGGATGCCCGTACAGCCGGTGGTAGGGGTCGATGACGCCGCGCTCCGGGGAGTCGCCGATGGCGCAGCCGCCGAGGAAGTGGGCGGTGAGGGGCTTGCCGAGGAGCTCGCCCAGGTTCGTGCCGGCGAAGCCGTTGATCGACTCGGCGATCAGTCCGGCCGCCTGCCAGCCCTCCGGGATGTGCACGGGGTTGGGGCTGCCGTGGCCCTGTCCGGCGGTGAGGAGCCCGCGCCGGGTCAGGCCCGTCGTCAGGGAGTTGTCGTGGGTCTGCATGACGAGCCCGATGATGGTCCGCTCCGACCAGCGCCGCAGCAGCACGGTGCGCGCCACCAGCACGGGATGGGACAGGAAGGCGAGGGCGGCGGCGACCGGCTTCGGCAGGTTCTGCCTGTACTGCGGCACGCAGATCAGGGCCATGAGGTTGGAGCCCTTGCCGTAGCGGACGTTCTCGATGTGGGTGGTGGGGTTCGGGTGGACGGAGGAGGTGATGGCGACGCCGCGGGTGAAGTCGATGTCCTTGCGGCCGAGGCGGCGCGGCCAGGTCAGCGCTCCCACCAGCGCTTCGGAGTTGGTGCGGGTGAGCACGCCGAGCCGCTGCGACAGCCGGGGCAGCGTGCCGTCGGTCTTCATGCGGTGCAGCAGGGTCTGGGTGCCGTACGTGCCCGCGGCCAGGACGACACGGCGGGCCCGCAGGACCGTGCGGCGGCCGCGCCGGGGCCTGTCGGTGGGCACGGTGGTGACCTCGTACCCGGCGTCGGCGGGCAGTTCACGGACGGCGGTCACGGTGGTCATCGGGCGGACCTCGGCGCCGGCCCGTTCGGCGAGGTGGAGGTAGTTCTCGGTGAGGCTGTTCTTGGCGCCGACCCGGCAGCCGGTCATGCAGGAGCCGCACTCGGTGCAGGCGGTGCGGGCGGGGCCGGCGCCGCCGAAGTACGGGTCGGGAACTTCGGTGCCGGGCGCGGCCGTTGTCGTGGTGTCGGCGTCCCGCCCGTCGCCGAAGAACACGCCCACGGGCGTCAGCCGGAAGGTGTCCCCCGCGCCCATCTTCCCGGCCGCCGCCCGCAGCAGCTCGTCGGCCTCGGTCGTGGTCGGGTTGGTGCGCACGCCCAGCATGCGCCGCGCCTGGTCGTAATACGGGGCGAGTTCGGCCTGCCAGTCCGTGATGTCCGCCCACTGCCGGTCCTGGAAGAAGGCGGGCGGCGGGACGTAGAGCGTATTGGCGTAGTTCAGCGAGCCGCCGCCGACCCCGGCGCCCGCGAGCACCATCACGTTCTTCATCAGGTGGATGCGCTGGATGCCGTACATGCCCAGGCGCGGGGCCCACAGGTAGTCGCGCAGCTTCAGGGACGTACGGGGAAGGGTGTCGCGGGTGTAGCGGCGCCCTGCCTCCAGTACGCCCACCCGGTAGCCCTTCTCGGTCAGGCGGAGGGCGGAGACGGAGCCGCCGAATCCGGAGCCGACGACGATGACGTCGTAGTCATGGTCACCTTCACCGCCACTGCCGTGGTCAAGGTCGTCCGGGTGCTCGGCCGGGGAGGAGTCAGGCACCGTAGAGCTCCTCGATCTCCCGCTCGTAGGCCGCCATGACGGCCGGGCGTTTGATCTTGAGGGACGGGGTGAGCAGCCCGTTGTCCTCGGTGAACTCGCCCTCCACCAGGGTGAATTTGCGGATGGACTCGGCGCGCGAGACGGCCTCGTTGGCGAAGTCGACGGCCTTCTGCACGGCGGCGACGATCCGGGGGTCGGCGATCACCTCGGACATCGGGGTGTCGGCCGGGAGTTTGCGCACGCTCAGCCAGTGGGCGACGGACTCCGGTTCGAGGGTGATGACGGCGGCGACGTAGGAGCGGTTGTCGCCGACGACGATGCACTGGCCGACCGGTGACCGGCTGCGCAGCCGGTCCTCCAGGACGGCGGGCGAGACGTTCTTGCCGCCGCTGGTGACGAGGATGTCCTTCTTGCGGCCGGTGATGGTGAGATAGCCGTCGTCGTCCAGCGCGCCGAGGTCGCCGGTGGCGAACCAGCCGTCGGCGTCGAGGACTTCGTCCGTCGCGGCGGCGTTCTGCCAGTACGAGCCGAAGACGATGGGGCCCTTGATGAGCACCTCCCCGTCGTCCGCGATCCGGATGGTGGTGCCGGGGACCGGCAGGCCGACGGTGCCGGGCCGGGGCCGCAGCGGCGGCGTGATGGTGGCGGCGGCCGTCGTCTCGGTCAGGCCGTACCCCTCGTAGATGACGATCCCTGCGGTGTAGAAGAAGAGGTTGAGGCCCCGGTCGAGGGGGGAGCCGCCGCTGATCGCGTACCGCAGCCGCCCGCCCAGTTCCTTGCGGACGCGGCGGTAGACGAGCAGGTCGTAGAGGCCGGTGGCGAGGTTGAGACCGAGCCCGGGTCCCGGCCCGCCGTCGAGGAACCGCGCCAGGCTCCGCTCGCCGAACGTGACGGCGATCCGGTCGGCCCGGTCGAAGGAGGCGCCGCGCCCGATCTTCTCCGCGGTGGCCCGCCCGGTGTCGTGGATCTTCTCGAAGAGGTAGGGCACACCGACGACGAACGTCGGCCGGAACGAGCGCAGTTCGGGCCGCAGCTCGTCCGGTTTGATGCTCGGGCAGTGGCCGAGTTCGATCCGGGCCAGCAGGCACGCGACCTGGATGGTCCGCCCGAGGATGTGCGCGAGCGGCAGGAAGAGCAGGGTCGAGGCGGACTGTCCGGTGATGGCCTTGAAGATGGGGTGCAGCAGCTCGACGGTGTTGGCGGCCTCCGCGTACAGGTTGCCGTGGGTGAGGACGCAGCCCTTGGGGCGGCCGGTGGTGCCGGACGTGTAGCAGACGGTCGCGATGGTGTCGGGGGTCAGGGCGGCGCGCCGCTTGGTGACCTCCTCGTCCGGTATCTCCCGTCCCAGGGTGGCGAGTTCGAGCACGGCACCGGCATCGAGCTGCCAGGTGCGCGGCCGGTCGGCCGCGGGCAGGGCGGCGAGTCCGGCCGCCGCGGCGGCCGCGTTCGCCTCGGTCTCCACGATCAGCAGCCGGGCGCCGGAGTCCCGGACGATCCACTCGATCTGCTCGGGCGAGGACGTCGCGTAGACCGGCACGGTCTGGCCGCCTGCCGCCCAGATCGCGAAGTCGAGGACCTGCCACTCGTAGCGGGTGCGGGACATCAGGGCGACGCGGCCGCCCGGTTCGAGCCCGGCGGCGATCAGCCCCTTGGCCGCGGCGGTCACCTCCCGCGCGAAGGCGGCGGCGGTGACCGGCTTCCACTCCCCCGCCTCCTTGCGCCGCACGACGACCGCGTCCGGCGCCTCGGCCGCGTTCACGAACGGGATGCCGGCGGGCGTGGAGCCGTCCGACGGAGGTGTGGCGAGCGGCGCGGCGCGGGCCTCGCGGACCACGCCCCGTTCGTCCCTGACGAGGTCGACCTTCGCGCGGTCCGCCAGGTCGCTGCGCTTCCTGGCCCGCTTCAGATCCTTGCGTACGCCCATGTCGGCTCCCGGTCGCGCGGCGGCTGGCGTTCGATGGAACGGGGAACTTACTCGGGAGTCAACTTACTCATGCGTAAGGAAAATTCAATGGGTCGTACGCGAATCCGCCCGCGAGGCCGGGCACCCGGACCCGGCGACGTCAGCGCTCCGGCAGCCACGCCTTGCCGTCGAGGACGTCGCGCATGCCGACCCACACCATGTTCATCAGGCGCAGGGTGATCCCCTCGGGCGGCTGACCGGGGTTGCGCTCCATCCAGTCGGTGAGCGAGTCGGCCGCGCCGACCAGCGCGTGCGCGACGAAGTCGGCGTCCTCGTCGCCGAGCCGGGCGCCCCGGCCGCTGTCCGTGATGCCGTCCCTGACCAGCCCCGCGACCTCGGCCATGACCGCGCGCCGGGCCTCGGCCACGGCGCCGGCGATCGCCTCGCTCAGCTCGGAGGCCTGCCGGTGCAGTACGACCCAGCTGTCGCGGTGCTCAGCAACGAAGGCGAAGAACGCCGAGAGGCCCGCGTAGAGCCGGAGTTCGGGCGCGGCGCCGGCGCCGCGGGCGGCCTCCTGGAACGCGGCGACCAGCCGCTCGGCCTCACGGCGCAGACAGGCGAGGAACAGGCCCTCCTTGGAGTCCAGGTAGAGATAGACCATCGGCTTGGAGATCCCGGCGAGTTCGGCGATCTCGTCGACGGAGGCGGCGTGATAGCCGCGCTTGGCGAAGACCCGCACGGCCACGTCGATGATCTGCTGCTCGCGCACCTGCCGCGGCACGCGCTTCCGGCGCCCCGTGGTGCGCCCTTGAGCCTCTCCCGATGTCCCCGTCACTCTTGTCAGCCTACCTACGTCGCCGTAACCTTACCAATTAGTAAGCTTACTGAGCGGTAAGATCCATGCCAAGTGATCAACGGCCGGACAACCTAGGAGAGTTCCATGAGCGGTGCCGACGACATCGCGGCCCTCGACTTCGCGAGCGTCACGCCCGAGGAGTTCGCGCGGATCGTGAAGGGCCTGTCCGCGAAGGAGATCAATGAGATCGCGCAGGACAGCGCGTTGCGCGCCCGCGTCCTGAAGGAGGTCTTCGGGCGGATGGAGCGGCAGTTCAAGCCGGAGGTCGCCGGGACCCTGGAGGCGCTCATCCGCTGGAAGGTCACCGGCCAGGGCGAGACTCCCGAGGCCGTCTACGAGACGAAGATCACCGGCGGGACCTGCACCGTCACCGAGGGCCGCTCGGACGCCGAGCCGCGCGTCACGCTCGTCATGGGCGACGCCGACTTCCTGAAGCTGGTGTCGGGCAACTCCTCGCCCGTCACGATGTTCATGATGCGCAAGGTGAAGATCGCGGGCGATGTCGCGCTCGCGGCCGGCCTGACCCGCTACTTCGACATCCCGAAGGCGTAGGGGGCGACGGCATGGCTTTCTCTCTCGAACTGGATCAGGACCAGAAGGACCTGCGCGACTGGGTGCACGGCTTCGCCGTCGACGTGGTGCGTCCGGCCGCCGCCGAGTGGGACGAGCGCGAGGAGACTCCCTGGCCGGTGATCCGGGAGGCCGCGAAGATCGGCCTGTACGGGTTCGAGTCCCTCGCGGAGCTGTTCGGCGACCCGAGCGGGATCTCCCTGCAGATCGCCAACGAGGAGCTGTTCTGGGGCGACGCGGGCATCGGCATGGCGCTGTTCGGCACATCCCTCGCGGTCGCCGGGATCTTCTCCTCCGGCACGCCCGACCAGCTGGCCGAGTGGGTGCCGCAGTGCTTCGGCGACGAGGACGACCCGCAGGTCGCGGCGTTCTGCGTCTCGGAACCGCAGGCCGGTTCCGACGTGGCGGCGATGCGGACGCGGGCCCGCTACGACGAGGCGAAGGACGAGTGGGTGATCAGCGGCCAGAAGGCCTGGATCACCAACGGCGGGATCGCGAACGTGCACGTGGTCGTGGCCTCCGTCGACCCCGCGCTGGGGTCGCGCGGGCAGGCGGCGTTCATCGTGCCGCCGGGCACGCCGGGTCTCGAAGGGGCCAAGAAGATACGGAAGCTGGGGCTGCGGGCCTCGCACACCGCCGATGTCTTCCTGGACGACGTACGGGTCCCCGGGCACTGTCTGCTCGGCGGCAAGGAGAAGCTGGACGCGCGGCTGGCCCGCGTGCGCGAGGGCACGCGCTCGTCCGGCCAGGCCGCGATGTCCACGTTCGAGGTGAGCCGGCCGACCGTGGGCGCGCAGGCGCTCGGCATCGCGCGGGCCGCGTACGAGTACGCGCTGGAGTACGCGGGCGACCGGGAGGCGTTCGGCCGCCCGATCATCGAGAACCAGGCGATCGCGTTCGCCCTCGCGGACCTGCGCACCGAGATCGAGGCGTGCCGGCTGCTGATCTGGCAGGCGTCGTGGATGGCCCGCAACGACAAGGTCTTCGACGCCGGACAGGGCTCGATGTCGAAGCTGCGGGCCGGTGAACTGGCCGTCTGCGCGAGCGAGAAGGCGATCCAGGTGCTCGGCGGCGCCGGGTACAGCAGGGAGCATCCGGTGGAGCGGATGTACCGGGACGCCAAGATCTACACGATCTTCGAGGGGACGAGCGAGATCCAGCGGCTGGTCATCGCCCGGGCGATCTCGGGCCGGCAGATCCGGTAGCCCGCCGGGCCCGCGCCGCAGCTCCGGCTCCCGTACGCGGTATACGTCCTCGACGCTCCGGCGGCGGGGACATGCGGGATGCTGTCGGTCATGGGGACACGGTAGGGCGGGTGGCCCCTGGGGGCCCGGCGTGTCTGCGGGCCCGGCAGGGAAGCGCCGATACAGCGACGGGGGCAGGGCCGGTGCGGCAGCACGCACGACTGAGCACGCTCGGAGACCTCTTGCGTCGGCTCGCCGAGGGCGGCGCCTACGTGCGGCACGGCCGTCTGCACGCCCCGGCCGATCCGGCGACCTGGCGCGGGCACCTCGTTCCCGAGATCCACCGGATCGCCGGCAGGGCGACCACGGAGTGGGCCGCGATGGACAGCTGGGTCCAACAGCAGCCGTCCGTGACCGAGATCGAGGTGGGCCTGAAGCGGCTGGCCCCGGACCAAAGCGCCGCGGAGCTGGCCCGGTTCGCCTCGGTCGACCTCGCCCACCGCAGCTCCCTGATGGATCCGGAGGACGCCCGCGACCTGGCGTCCCGTGCCGTCGGTCTCCTCGGCCCGCGGGCCCTGTGGTGGACCAACCATGAGGACGCTCACTCCTGGAGCGGCGTGACGGGGTGCACGTTCGACGGCATGGTGGCGGGCACCGACGGCACCTTCTTCGCCGTCCTCGTCCAGGCCGTCGAGGACTGACTCCGCCCCAAAGGCACATGCACGCCTCATGAGTTGACGTACGCCTCCTTGCGTCACTGTGTGCACCCGTCCGATGCTGATGGTTCTTGTCGCCTTCCGTTCGGAGCTGTCGCATGAGCCGCATCAGCCGCACGGGCCGGATGAACCGCCGTTCCTTCCTCGCGACCACCACCGGGACCGCTCTCGCGGGCTGGGCCGCGTTCGCCTCGCAGAAGCAGGCGTTCGCCGCCGGGGCCGCCGGGGCGGGGCCCGAGTGGGACGCCCGGCCGGGCGTGTTCCAGGTCAACAGGGAGCCCGCCCGCACCGGCCGCCTCGTCCCGTACGCGAGCACCACGGACGCCCTGAGATCGGACATCTCACACTCCCCGTACCACCGCTCCCTGAACGGCAGTTGGCGCTTCCACTGGGCCAAGAACCCGGACGCCCGACCGGTCGGGTTCCAGGAGCCGGACTACGACGACTCCGCCTGGAAGCACCTCACCGTGCCCTCCAACTGGGAGATGGCGGGCTACCCCGAGCCGATCTACCTCAACATCGCCTATCCGTGGACGGGTTACGAGGAGCCGGAGCCGCCCGCGGTGCCGAAGGAGTTCAACCCCGTCGGCTCCTACCGGCGCACCTTCGAGGTGCCGGAGGCCTGGCACGGGCGGCGGACCCTGATCTCCTTCCAGGGGGTGAAGTCCGCGTTCTTCGTGTGGGTGAACGGCCGGCAGGTCGGCTACAGCGAGGACAGCTACACGCCCGCCGAGTTCGACCTCACCCCGCATCTGAAGGCGGGCACCAACTCCCTTGCCGTGGAGGTCTACCGCTGGTCCGACGGCAGCTGGCTGGAGGACCAGGACATGATCGACCTGTCCGGGATCTTCCGGGACGTCTTCCTGTACTCGACGCCGTCGGCCGACGACGCGTACGTCCACGATCTGTTCGTCCGTACGGGGCTCGACGACGCCTTCCGCGACGCCACGCTCTCCCTCACCACGACCGTGCGGGGCGAGCGGGCCGCCGGACACCGGGTCGAGGCCGTGCTGTACGACGCCCGCGAGCGCCGCGTCGGCACGCTGAGCGGCGCGGTCGGCGACAGCGAGGACGTCTCGCTGGAGGCCGAGGTCCGCTCCCCCGCCCTGTGGTCGGCCGAGGCCCCGAACCTGTACACCCTCGTCGTCTCCCTCAAGGACAGCGGCGGCCGGACCGTCGACACGCACCGCACGCGCGTCGGGTTCCGACAGGTCGACTGCGGGCCCGGGAAGTTCACGGTCAACGGCGAACCGGTCATGCTGCGGGGCACCAACCGGCACGAGTCCGACCCGGACACCGGGCAGGCGGTCTCCGAGGAGCGGATGCTCCAGGACGTCCTGCTGATGAAGCGGCACAACATCAACGCGGTCCGCACCTCCCACTACCCGAACCATCCGCGCTGGCTCGAACTCTGCGACGAGTACGGGCTCTACGTCGTCGCCGAGACGAACCTGGAGACCCACGGCGTACGGGACACCGTGCCCG
Source organism: Streptomyces sp. YJ-C3 (assembly GCF_053891275.1). Classification (NCBI taxonomy): domain Bacteria; kingdom Bacillati; phylum Actinomycetota; class Actinomycetes; order Kitasatosporales; family Streptomycetaceae; genus Streptomyces; species Streptomyces sp. YJ-C3. The sequence continues at coordinate 7,710,313 of NZ_CM132685.1, forward strand.
CCTCCCTGCCCGAGTGGACCGACGCCTGCGTGGACCGGATGCGGTCCTCGGTGGAACGCGACAAGAACCATCCCTGTGTGATCCTGTGGTCGCTGGGCAACGAGGCCGGTTCGGGCGACAACTTCCGTGCCATGGCCGACTGGACCCGCGAGCGGGACTCCTCGCGGCCCGTGCACTACGAGGGCATGAACGAGATCGCCGACGTGCACAGCGAGATGTACACCAAGCCCGACGCCGTCGAGGAGTACGGCAGGTCGGGCAAGGCGACCCCGTTCATGCTGTGCGAGTACGCGCACTCGATGGGCAACAGCACGGGCAATCTGCAGGAGTACTGGGACGTCTTCGAGCGCTATCCGAACCTGCACGGCGCCTTCGTGTGGGACTGGGTCGACCAGGCGGTCCGGCTGCCCGTGCCGGGCGACTCCCGGCGGACCTATCTCTCCTACGGCGGCGACTGGCACCCCGGCTACCCCACCGACGGCAACTTCGCCGGCAACGGACTCGTCGCCGCCGACCGGACCCCGCACCCGGGGCTGCTGGAGGTGAAGAAGGTCTACCAGCCGGTGGCGGCGCGCGCCGACGACCTCGGCGGCCGGGACGCGGTCTCGCTGAGCGTCGTCAACAAGCACCTGTTCACCGCGCTCGACGTCTACGAACTGCGCTGGCACGTCACCCGGGACGGTCAGCGCGTGCAGGAGGGCAGCCTGGCCGCCCCGGCGATCGCGCCCGGCGGGACCCGGTCCGTACGCATCCCCTGCCGGCGGCCCGCCCGCCCGGAGCCCGGCGCCGAGTACCTCCTCGGCGTCGCGTTCGTGCTGCGCCGCAAGGAGCGGTGGGCGGACGCCGGACATGTCGTCGCCGCCGAACAGTTCGCCCTCGACTGGCACACACCGGCCCCGGCCGACCCGGCGCCCGGCACGCTCCCGCCGCTCCGGCTCGACCGGACGGACGGCGCGGTGCGGATCACCGGGCGGGACGTCGAGGTCGTCGTCGACGGGCGGACCGGCACCCTCACCACGTACCGGATCAAGGGCCGGGCCCTGCTCGCCGAGGGCCCCGTGCCGAACTTCTGGCGCGGGCCCACCGACAACGACATCGGGCGTGGCTTCCAGAAGACCGCCGCGACCTGGCGGGACGCGGGAGCGAAGCGGGACGTGACGAAGGTGGACGTCGCCCAGCCGTCGCCGGGCGAGGTCATCGTCGAGGTGACGGCCACGCTGCCGACGAACCCGGCGGCTTCTGCCTGGCGGTCGGTGTTGACGGTACGCGGCGACGGGGAGCTGCGGGTGCGCCACACCCTCGACGCGGCGGCCGGGCTGCCCGATCTGCCGCTGGTGGGCGCCCTGTTGAGGATCCCTGCGGGCCTGGAGCGGATCGACTGGTACGGGCGCGGCCCGCAGGAGAACTACTGGGACCGGCGTACGGGGGCGTTCGTCGGCCGGTACCGGGCGACGGTCGACGACCAGGTCGCCGCGTACCTGCGGCCGCAGCAGACCGGCAACATGACGGACGTGCGCCGCCTGTCGCTCACCGACCGCACCGGCTTCGGCGTCACCATCAGCGCGGACCCGGCGCGGGACGAGCCGTTCCTGGAGTTCAGCGCCCTGCACTACGCGCCGACCGACCTGGAGGACGTCCGCCATCCCTACGAGCTGAAGCGCCGCGACGAGACCGTGCTCGGCGTCAATCTCCGTCAGACGGGCGTCGGCGGCAACGACTCCTGGGGCGCGCCCCCGCTGGACAAGTACACACTCCACGCGGGCCGCACCTACACCTACGCGTACCGGATAAGCCCCGCGTAGGGGCGCGCGGAACCGCGCGAGCAACCACGGACAGGCCGCGGTCGCGTCGGCTCGGTGATCGAGCGGGCGCGACCGCGGCCTTTTCACGCGCCGGGCGCCGTCACAGGTCGCTCAGATCCCGCGCCTGCCGCACGGACTCCGCCAGGTCACGGACATCCGCGTCCTCCGTGTCGGACACCAACTTCCTTGTTTGGTCATCCAGTTCACGGAGCGAGGGCTCACCGGGGAACGGCGCGTCGGAACCGCCCCCCAAGCGGTGGGCGAAGTACGCCGCGGTCGCGGCGAGGCGCAGCCGCGGCGCGGTCGACCCCGCCCAGAGATCCCCGGCGAGCGCGGACGCGGCGACCGTGCCGGCGGCCTCGCGCGGTGCCCGGCTCTCGGGGTCGAGCCAGCGGACCGTCGCCGTCGCCACCCGGCCCTCGGCTCCCTCGCGGAGCTTGACCGCGTACAGCGCGGTGACGGTGTGGCCGGGGCCGACCTCGCCGCCGTCGACACGGTCGTCGCGGAAGTCGTCGTCGGCGACGCGCCGGTTCTCGTAGCCGAGGAGCCGGAAGTCGGCGACCGTGTCCTTGTCGAAGGCGACCTGGGCCTTCGCGTCGCGGGCCCGCAGGTCCACGTTCGCGGGCAGTTGCCGGACGAAGACCTTGCGGGCGTCGGCGGGCGAGGACACGTACGTGGTGTGGCCGTCGCCCTTGTCCGCGAGGCGTTCCATGAGTTCGTCGCCGTAGTCGCTGCCGACGCCGACGCCGAAGAGGGTGATGCCGTGCTCGCGGCGGGCGTCCGCGATGCGTTCGAGGATCGCGTCGGCGGAGGTCTCGCCGGTGTTGGCGAGCGCGTCGGAGAGCAGGACGACGCGGTTGGTGGCCCCGGTACGCACTCCTTCGACCGCCGTGGCGTAGCCGGTGCGGATGCCCGCGTCGAGGTTGGTGGAGTCGGTGGGTTCGAGGGTGTCGATCGCGTCGTGGATCCGGTCGCGGGCGGAGTCCTCCGCGGCGCCGAGCCGGGTCATGGGCAGCACGGTCCGCGCCTCGTCGCTGAAGGTGACCAGGGCGATCGAGTCGTCGGCGCGGAGCTGGTCGGTGAGGGTGGCCAGGGACTTCTTGACCAGGTCGAGGCGGCCCGCCTCGGCCATCGAGCCGGAGATGTCGATGACGAACGTCAGTGCCGCCGGCCGGCGTTCACCGTCCGCCGGGGCCGGTGCCGTCGCGAGGCCCACCCGCATCAGGCGCCACCCGTCGTCGCCGGTGCGGGCGCCGTCCACGGTGACGGAGAACCCGTTGCCCTCGGGGCGCGGGTAGTTCTGCCGGAAGCTGTTGACGAACTCCTCGGGCCGCACCGTCCCCGGGTCGGGCAGCCGGCCCTCGGCGAGGGTGCGGCGGGCGTAGCCGTAGGAGGCGGTGTCGACGTCGAGGGCGAACGTGGAGCGGTAGTCCTCCGTGTCGCCTCGGTCGCGGCCCGGCGCGACCGAGGCGGCGGGCTTGTCCGCACGGGCCTTGCCCCGCGCGCTGTCCGCCGCCCCGCCAAAGGCGCCGCCCTCCGCGCTGCACCCCGTGAGCAGCAGCCCGCCGGCGAGTGCCGCGGCGATCAGCGCTCCACCCGTACCGGTCCTCTTCCTCATGCCCGCCCCTTCCGCTCCGCCACGCGCCGGTGTCGTCGGCGTCTTGTGACTGTGACGTGGCGAGGGGGCCCGGTGTTCGTCCCGGGCGGTCTCGCCTTGGCGGCAAAGCGGTTACGGAGGACGGCTGTTGTGACCGGTGGGTGATCCTCCGGAGACCGGGCCGATCCCGACCGGTCACCGGGCCTACGACACGATGTCCTTCCGTGCGAAGCCGCGGAACGCCAGCGCGAACAGCACCACCGCGTACGCCACCGACACCGACGCCCCCTGGATCATGCCGCTCCATTCGGGCTGCGGCTGGATGACGTCGGCCCAGGCGAACTGCCAGTGCGCGGGCAGGAAGTCGCGCCAGTGGCCGAGGGCGGTGACCGCGTCCAGGACGTTGCCGACGATGGTCAGGAAGACCGCGCCGCCGACCGCGCCCAGCGGGTTGTCCGTCTTCGTCGACAGCCAGAACGCGAGCCCCGCGGTGACCAGTTGGGACACGAAGATGTACGCGATCACGACGAGGAGGCGCTGGGCCGCCTCGCCCGCGGGCAGCGCCCCGCCGGTCGGGATCTCGAGCGGTCCCCAGCCGTAGGCGACCGAGCCGACGCCGAGCGCGACGACCGGCAGCAGCACCATCGCGGCGAGGCTGAGCCCGAGCGCGACGGTGAGCTTGGACCACAGCAGGCGGGCCCGCGGTACCGGCGCGGCCAGCAGATAGCGCAGGCTCGACCAGTTCGCCTCGGAGGCGATGGTGTCGCCGCAGAACAGGGCGACGGGGATGACGAGCAGGAATCCGGCGGAGACGAACAGGGCCGTCGCCGCGAAGTTCGCGCCCGACGCGGTGGCGGTGTCCATGAGCGTGACCCGGCCGCTGCGGCCGCCGGGCTCGCCGCCGATGGCGAAGGCGATGACGAGCACGAACGGCAGCAGCGCGAGGACGGCCCCCATGACGAGGGTGCGCCGCCGCTTCACCTGCCGGACCAGCTCGACCCGCAGGGGCAGGGTCCGTCCGGGCCGGTATCCGTCGGCGCGCTCGGCGACGGGCGGCGTGGGCAGGGTCGTCCCGGTGCCGGTCATGCGGAACCTCCGATCAGCGTCAGGAACGCGTCCTCGAGACGCCGGTGCGGGCCGAGCGACTTCACCGGCACGTCGAGCCGGACCAGGTCGGCCAGCAGACGGGCGGCGGGGTCGCTGCCGTCGGGCGCGGGGGCGAGGCGGACCAGGAGTCCGTCGTCGGCGCGGACCGCCGACTCCACCGCCTCCAGTGCGGCCACCTTCTCCAGGAGCGGGTCGGTGATCTCGCCGGCCAGGCCGACGAGCACGGTGTCGCCGGAGCCGACGATGTCCGCGACCGGGCCGGCCTGGACGAGGCGCCCGCGGTCCATGACGACGAGGTGCGTGCAGGACTGCTCGACCTCGGCCAGCAGGTGGCTGGAGACGATGACGGTGCGGCCGCCGCGCGCGTAGCGGATCATCACCTTGCGCATCTCGCGGATCTGCGGCGGGTCGAGCCCGTTGGTCGGCTCGTCCAGGATCAGCAGGTCCGGCAGGCCGAGCATGGCCTGGGCGATGGCGAGGCGCTGCCGCATGCCCTGCGAGTAGGTGCGCACGGCGCGGGCCAGCGCGTCGCCGAGCCCGGCGATCTCCAGCGCCTCGTCCAGGTGCGCGTCCTCGGGCGGGCGGCCGGTGGCCTGCCAGTACAGCTCCAGGTTCTCGCGCCCGGACAGGTGCGGCAGGAAGCCCGCGCCCTCCACGAAGGCGCCGACCCGGGAGAGGACGGGCGCGCCGGGGCGGATCGCGTGGCCGAAGACGCGGACCTCGCCCGCGTCGGGCCGGATGAGGCCCATGAGCATGCGCAGGGTGGTGGTCTTGCCCGCGCCGTTCGGCCCGAGGAGGCCGAGGACCTGGCCCTGTTCGACGCGGAAGGACAGGTCGCGGACCGCGTACCGGTCCGTCGACCCGGCGTACTTCTTGCTCAGGTCCGTGATCTGGAGGGGGACGTCCGCGAGGGCCGGGTCGGGCGCGGGCGCCGTCGTCCTCCTGCGGGCCGTCAGGAGCAGCGCCGCCGCGACGACGGCCGCGCCGATCGGCAGCCACCACACCCATGCGGGCAGCGGCGCGGCCGCGGTCTTCACGCCGGGCGCGGTCGGCAGGCTCAGGCCGCCGGTGACGGAGACCTGGTACGTCGCGGGCTCGGCCGGTGACGCGTAGCCGAGGTCGGTCGCGGACAGGACGAGCCGGAGCGTGTGTCCCTTCTCGACCTGGTGGTCGATGGCGGGGAGGGTGAACGTGACGTCCTTGCCGGAGCCGCCCGCCCCGGTCACCCGCACCGGCGCGACCAGCTGCGAGGGCAGCATTTGGCGCGCCCCGCCGGGCCCGGCGTCGTAGACCTTCGCGAACAGGACGGCGGTGCCGGTGGAGGACTTCACGTGGGCGGTGACCGTCGGGGAGCCGGTGATGCGCACCGACCGCCCGAGCGGCGCCGAGTCGAACCGGGCGAACTGGCCGGGGAAGTCCAGCGAGAGGCCGACGCCGAGGGAGGACGACAGCTGTGATGCGTTCCCCAGGCCCGGGACCGTGGAGATCGACGGCGGGCCGCCGCCCGGCGGGTTCTGGAACGTCTCGACGGCGGACTTCAGCGGCACCGGCACCCGGTCCTCGCCGCGCAGCCCCGGATACCGGTCGCCGCTCGCGCCGCGCTGCGTGGCCGCGCCGTCGGTGGAGTCGACGCCGCCGGTGCGGGTGACGCGGAACGCGGGCCCGGTGTCGACGTCCTTGTCCTTGAGGTAGCGGTCGAACCAGGTGGTCACGCGCTGCGTGGTGCGGCCGACCTCCATGTCGCCGCCGTCGTGGCCGCCGGCGATCCAGTCGACGTCGACGGGCGCGCCGTTGGCCTTGACGTGCCGGGCGATCGCGTCGGCCTGGCCGAGCGGGAACAGCGAGTCGGTCTGTCCCTGCGAGATGAGTGTGGGCACCTTGATGCGGTCGCCGACGGCGGACGGGCTGCGTTCCTCGAGGAGCTTGCGGGCCTGCGCGTCGGGCTTCCCGGACATGGCGACCCGCTGGTACATGGCGCACAGTTCCGGCTGGAAGCGGCCGCAGTGCAGGCCGGCCTCACTGGTGCGCGCGCCGATGTTCGCGGAGCCGGTGGTGAAGAAGATCCCGGTCCACAGCTTCTTGAAGACGTCGTCGGGGAAGAGCGCGTCCGCGAGGTTCCAGTACGTGATCTGCGGGGCGATCGCGTCGACCCGCTTGTCGTACCCGGCGGCGAGCAGCGAGACGGCCCCGCCGTACGAGGCGCCGGTGACGCCCACGCGCGGGTCGCCGGCCTTGTCGAGCTGGATCTCGGGGCGCTTCGCCAGCCAGTCGATGAGCCGGGAGACGTCGGCGACCTCGCCGTCCTTGTCGTTCAGCCCGATCTTGCCGGTGGACTTTCCGAAGCCGCGCGCCGACCACGTCAGCACCGCGTACCCGTGCCGGGCGAGCTTCTCCGCCTCGGCCCGCACATCGGCCTTGCTGCCGCCGAAGCCGTGGGTGAGCAGCACGGCGGGCCGCTTCTCGCGGCTGTCGCCCGCGGTGAAGTACGAGGTGTCGATCCGGACGCCGCCGCCCATCGGCATCATCCGGTCCTGCCGGTGCACGGCGGTGCCGCCCCCGGACGACGTGGCCGCCGCCACGGACCAGGTCCCCGCCCCCGCGAGCACCACAAGGGCCGCCGCGACGGCGATCCACCGCCGCGGCCTCCCGCGTACCCGCTCGCGCCATGCGCCCACTCGTAGATCCATACGTCAACGGTAGGCGCCGCCACCGACAGCCGCTGCAACCCCCGGTCGGAACCCGCTGACCTCCTCGGGTAGTACAGTCCGCCCGCCGTGTACCGCGGGCGTGGTACGACGCACCCATGACCGTCCACGAGATCCGCCGCGCGCGCACCGTCGGGGAACTGATCGCCGCGGGACCGCTGTTCGACTCCCCGACCCGCCCGGAGGCGGCCCGGGACTTCCTGGCCGCGCCGGGCCACCACCTGTATCTGGCCTACGCGGGCGCCGAGCCCGTGGGTTTCGTCAGCGGCGTCGAGACCGTCCATCCCGACAAGGGCCGCGAGATGTTCCTGTACGAGCTCGCGGTGGCCGAGCCGTACCGGCGCCGTGGCATCGCCCGCGCCCTGATCCGGACGCTCGCGGAGCTGGCCGCCGGGCGCGGCTGCTACGACATGTGGGTCGGGGTGGACACGGACAACGACGTGGCGCTCGCGGCGTACCGCAGCGCGGGCGGCAAGGACGACGGGCCGTGCGCGGTGATCACCTGGGACTTCACGGACGTCCCGGGCAGCACGGACGGAACAGATATCGCGGACTTCGCATAGGAGGACTCCGCAGGGGGGACCCTCCGGGGAGCAAGCGCTTTCCATACGATCCTGCAAGCGCTCGCAGAAAACGTCAAGAGGGTGTGCGGCAAAGGAAGTTGGCGGATATCTGCGCACGTCAGAACTGTTGACGGCCTTGCGAGCGCATGCAAAGGTCCCACCTCGACACCGCCGTCGAGCCGTGGAGGCCCCCTATGGGCAACGACGCCCCCTCCCGCCGCCCGCTGACCCGCCGCACCACCCTCACCGCCCTGCTGTCCGCCGGTCTCGGTACCGCGCTCACCGCCTGCGGCGGGCCGTCCCGGTCCGTCGGCGCCGGCGGCGCCGTGACCCTGCGCTACTTCTTCTGGGGCGACAGCGGACGGGCCGATCTGATCAACAAGTGCATCGCCGTCTTCGAGCGCGACCATCCGAAGATCAGGGTCAAGTCGAGCTTCGCCGCCTTCGACTCGTTCTGGCCGAAGCTGAGCACGGCCGCGGCGGGCGGCAACCCGCCCGACGTGATGCACATCGACTACGCCTGGATCCGCACGCTCGGCGAGCACGGCGTCCTCGCCGACCTCGACGGCCACACGGGCCCCGGCAAGGAGATCGACGCCTCCACGCTGGTGCCCTCGCTGCGCACGGCGGGCATGGTGGAGGACCGCCGCGTCGCACTGCCGCTGGCCCACAACAGCGTCTCGCTGATGTACGACGCGAAGGTGTGGGCCGACGCCGGGGCGCGGCCGCCGACCGCGCGGATGACCTGGGACACGTTCATGGAGCAGTCCCTGAAGGTGACCCGGCACAGCGGGCGCACACAGTTCGGCATGGACAACCCCGGCCAGAACTACATGGGCGTCGAGACGTGGATGCGCCAGCAGGGCCTGCAGATGTGGACCGAGAAGGGGGCGCTCGGCTTCGGCCACGACGACATGCGCCGCTATCTCGGCCTGGTCGACGACTGGCGCAAGGAAGGCGCGCTCGCGGGCCCGGACGTGGTCCTGGAGTCGCTGCCCGGCTATCCCGTCACCACCCGCCGGGTCGCGTCCTACCTGGAGTGGGACAACCAGGTCGGCGGCCGCAGCGAGATGCGCGGCAGCAAGCTCTCCCTCGGCCTCGTGCCCACCGACACGAGCCGCTCCGGCATCTACGCGAAGCCGGGCATGCTGCTCAGCGCCGCCGCGAAGAGCCCGTACGTGGGTGAGGCCGCGCAGTTCATCAACTTCATGATCAATGACCGGCGGGTGGCGAAGATCCTCGGCACCAACATCGGGATGCCGCCCACCACCCGCCAGGAGGGCGCCGCCGAGGTCACCGATCCGGCGGTGCGCCAGGTGCAGACGTACGAGAAGCAGGTCGCGGCGACGCTGTCACCGACCCCGCCGCCACCGGCCGACGGCGGCGCCTCGCTCAACGTCTATCTGCAGCGTGTCGCCGAGAAGCTCTTCTACGGCCGGATCTCCATAGACCACGCCGTGGATCTCTTCTTCGACCAGGCGAAGGTCGTCCTCGCCTGAGGCCCCCGGCCACCCCCATCTACGTACGGAGGGAGCCCTCATGGCCTCCACGACGACCCGCGCCGCGGTCGCCCGCACACCGCAGAGCGCCCCGGCGAAGCCACCGCGCCGGCGCGCCAACGACCGTGCGGCGTACGTCTTCCTGACGCCCTGGATGCTCGGTGCGGCGGTGCTGACGCTCGCGCCGATGCTGTTCTCGCTCTACATGTCGTTCACGGACTACAACCTGTTCGACGCGCCCCGCTGGATCGGCCTCGCCAACTACAAGCGCATCCTCTTCGACGATCCCGAGGTCCGCGACACGGTCGGGGTGACCCTGCTGTACGTCGTCGTGGCGACGCCGCTCAAGCTGATCGCGGCACTCGGCGTGGCCCTGCTCCTGCACACCCGGCGCAAGGGCCGCAACTTCTACCGGGCCGCGTTCTACATGCCGTCGCTGATCGGCGCGAGTGTCGGCGCGGCCATCGTGTGGCGGCTGCTGTTCTCCACCGGCAGCGTCGTCGACCGTTTCCTCGGCGCGTTCGGGGTGCACACCGGCGGCTGGATCTCCAACCCCGACTGGTCGTTGATGTCGCTGGTGGCCCTGTCGGTGTGGCAGTTCGGCGCCCCGATGGTGATCTTCCTGGCGGCGCTGCAGCAGATCCCGCGGGACCTGTACGAGGCCGCGGAGATTGACGGGGCGGGTCCCTGGCGCCGGTTCGTCTCCGTCACCGTCCCCATGCTCTCCCCGGTGATCTTCTTCAACCTGGTCCTGGAGATGGTGCACGCCTTCCAGATGTTCAACTCGGCGTTCGTGCTCTCCAACGGCACGGGCGGCCCCGCGGGCTCCACCCACGTGTACTCGATGTACCTGTACGAACTCGGCTTCAACGACTTCCGGATGGGGTACGCGGCCGCCCTGACCTGGGTGCTGCTCCTGGTCGTCGGCGTGGTCACCGCGGTGCTGTTCAAGACGTCGGGCCGCTGGGTCCACTACGCGGGCGAGGAGAAGTGACGATGACGACGACAACGGTGCCGACGGCGGCTCCTCGCGCGCGTACCCGTTCCCTGGCCTGGCACGTGGGCGCGCTGGCCCTCCTCCTGGTCCTCCTCTATCCGGTGGTGTGGGTGTTCACCGCCGCGGTGAAGCCCGCCGACGAGATCCTCTCCAGCTTCAACCTGCTGCCCTCGAAGATCACTTGGGGCGGATTCAGTACGGCCCTGGACGGCATCGCCGAGGTCCCCGCCTGGCGCTTCTTCAGCAACTCCCTGATCCTGGCGCTCGGTTCGGTGCTCGGCAACGTCCTGTCGTGCTCCATCGCCGCGTACGCCTTCGCGCGGCTGCGGTTCCGGGGGCGCGGGCCCATGTTCGCGGTGATGATCGGGACGATCCTGCTGCCGACGCATCTGCTGCTCATCCCGCAGTACACGATGTTCCAGCAGGCGGGCCTGGTCGACACGTACGTGCCACTGCTGCTGGGCAAGTTCCTCGCCACGGACGCGTTCTTCGTGTTCCTGATGGTGCAGTTCGTACGGAACCTGCCGCGCAGCCTCGACGAGGCGGCGTTGATCGACGGCTGCGGCCACTTCCGCATCTTCGGCCACATCGTGCTGCCGCTGCTGCGGCCCGCCCTGATCACCACGGCGATCTTCACGTTCATCTGGTCCTGGAACGACTTCTTCGCCCCGCTCATCTATCTGCAGTCGCCGGAGAAGTACCCGCTGCCGCTGGCCCTGCGCCTGTTCGTCGACTCGACCAGCAGCCAGGACTACGGCGCGATGCTCGGCATGTCGGTCCTGTCGCTGCTCCCGGTGATCATCTTCTTCGTGGCGTTCCAGCGGCTGCTCATCGAGGGCGCGGCGACATCCGGGATGAAGGGGTGACCATGAACTCCTCGGCCGCACAGGCCCGTCGGCGCGACACCCCGTACGGGGAACGCTTCACGCTCTTCGCCGAGGTGCTGTGGATCGGGCTGCTCGTGGCGGCCGGTTCGCTGCTCGTGGTGACCTGGCCGGCGGCGATGGCCGCGGGCTGCGCGGAGGTGCGGCGCTGTGTGCCGGACGGGCCCTCGACCGGTACGGCCCGTCGTTTCCTGGCGGACTGGCGGGGGGCCCTGCGCGGCGGTTCGGCGGTCGGGGCGCTGGGGCTGCTGGCCCTGGCTTTCCTGGCCGCCGATCTGCGGCTGGCGGCCGCCGCCGGGGATCTGCCGTTCTTCTGGGTCCTCGCGCTGGTGGTCGGCGGGGCGGCCGGGGCGGTGGTCGTGCTGCAGATCCGGGTTGCCGCCCGGTGGTCGGTCACGGGGCGGTGGGCCCGGCCGCGGTGGGATCCGGGCGGGACGGTCATGCTGGGCGGGGCCGTGCTCGTCTCTGCGGTGTGCGTGTGGCAGTTGCTGCTGCTCGCTCCGCTGGTCGCGGGGGTACTGGCCCTGGCCGCGGTAGCCGTGGACCGGCGCTCGGGACACTCCCCGGGGCTCCGCCCCGGCCCCCGCTCCTCAAACGCCGGAGGGGCTTGATGTGCCGGTTGGGCCCGAGATGGAGCTGAGGATCAGTGCCCCAGGGGCGCGGGGAACTGCGCGACCAGCCACGACGTCTCGGCAGTCGCCGACGAAGCACCGAACACCCACGGCGCCGAGGCGCCTGCGTCAAGGGGGACGCCATGACTGAGGACGACCGGCGAAGGAGCGGCAGCGTAGGCGCCGAGGACGTCGCAGCGCAGGCCGGCGTGTCCCCGTCGACAGTGAGCCGCTGCTTCGCCTCCCCGCACCAGGTCCGCCCGGAGACGAGGGCCCGGGTCCTCGCCGCGGCGGAGCGGCTCGGGTACCGCCCCAGCCGGATCGCCCGTTCGCTCGCCCTGGGGCGGACCGGGACCCTCGGGCTGATCGTCCCGGACATCGCGAACCCGTTCTTCGCCGTGATCGCCAAGGCGGTGCAGGCCCGTGCCCGCCGCAAGGACTACGCGGTCTTCCTCGCCGACACCGACGAACACCCCGACGACGAGTACGAGTTGGCGCTCACTCTGGCCCGGCAGGTCGACGGGCTGCTGCTGGTCGCCCCGAGGATGGACGGCGACCGGCTCGGCGAGGTCGTGCGGCAGGTACCGAGCGTCGTGGTGAACCGGAGCGTGTCCGGTGTGCCGTCCGTCGTCGCGCCGAGCGAGGACGGCCTGCGCCAGGCGGTGGCCCATCTGCACGCGCTCGGCCACCGCCACCTGGCCCTGATCCTGGGCGCCCCCAACTCCTGGTCGAGCGAACAGCGCGGCCACGCCGTGCGCTACGCCGCCGAGCAACTGGAGCTGAAGGTGACCGAGTTCGGGCCGCACGAACCCAAGTTCCACACGGGTGCCCAGGTCGCCGATCTGACCCTGGCCGCGGGCGCGACCGCGATCGTCGCGCACAACGACCTGATGGCCCTCGGGGTCCTGGCCCGGCTGGCCGAGCGCGGGGTGCGCGTGCCCGACGACGTCAGCGTGGTCGGCGCCGACGACACCCTGCTCGCCACCACGGCCACCCCTGCCCTCACCTCGGTCCGCATCCCCCTCGACACGCTCGGCGAACGGGCCGTCGACCTGATGCTGCACCGCCTGGACCACCCCGACAGCACGCCGCAACACGCTTCCCTGACCAGCGAGTTGATCGTGCGCCGCTCCACCGGACCCGCCCCGCGAAAGGAAGCCCGACCATGACCTCCGCCGCTCCCAAGCGCGCCGCGATCATCGGCACCGGCCACCGCGCCCAGATGTACACGAAGGCCCTCGGTGCCCGCGCCCACTACGCCATCGCCCTCCTCGCGGACCCGAGCCCGACCCGCATCGCCCACCACAACCGGCTCCTGGCCTCCCTCGGCCGGCCGGCGGCCACCACCTGCGACCCGTCCGACTTCGCCGCTGCGCTGCGCCGGGACCGTATCGACGAGGTTGTGGTCACCACGGTCGACGCGACCCACCACACGTACATCAACACCGCTCTGGAGGCGGGCTGCCGCGTCGTCACGGAGAAGCCGCTGACGACGGACGCGGAGAAGTGCCGCTCGATCCTCGACACGGTCGAGCGCACCGGCGGCGACCTCTCCGTCGGCTTCAACTACCGCTACAACCCGGCCCACGAGAAGGTCTGGCAGCTGCTGCACGACGGCGCGATCGGCGAGATCCGCTCGGTCCACTTCGAATGGCTCCTCGACGTCCGCCACGGCGCCGACTACTTCCGCCGCTGGCACCGCGAGAAGCGCCACAGCGGCGGCCTCCTGGTCCACAAGTCGGGCCACCACTTCGATCTGGTCAACTGGTGGCTGGGCGCGGCCCCTTCAAGGGTCCACGCGGAGGGCGGCCTGGTCTTCTACGGCCGCGACAACGGCGAACGCACGGGCCTGCGCCGCGACTACGTCCATGCCCACGGCTCCGCCGAGGCCGCCTGTGACCCGTATGCGATCGACCTCACCGCCGACCCGAACCTCGACTCCCTCTACATCCGGGCCGAGGCGGCCGGCGACTCCGACTACGTCCGCGACCGCAACGTCTTCGGCGACGCCATCGACATCGAGGACGATCTGTCCCTCCTGGTCCGCTACGACTCGGGCGCGACGATGACGTACCACCTCACGGCGTACTCCCCCTGGGAGGGCTACCGGGTCATGTTCAACGGCACGGCGGGCCGCCTGGAGCTGGAGGTGGAGGAGAACACCTGGCAGCCCCCGCGCGTCGCCTCGGGCGCCGAGGGCGCGCACGGCGGCGTGGTCATGGACCGCCCCGGCCGTACGTCGATCCTGCTGCGCCCGCTGTGGGAGGCGCCCCGCGAGATCCCGTACGAGACGGCAGCCGGCTCCCACGGCGGCGGCGACCTGCGCATGCTGAAGGAACTCTTCGGCCCCCTCGGCGACGGCTCGGACGAGGGCGCGGCCCCGGCGGCCGGGAAGGGCGCGACGGCGCGGGATGGGGCGCTGGCGCTGGCCGTTGGGGTGGCCGGTAACCAGTCGTTGGTGACGGGGGCTCCGGTGGAGACGGCCGACTTGTGGTGACCGTGCCCCTCACAGCAGCTGGTCGGCCTTCCCCTCTGTGATGTCACGGATCAGGGCGCGGGGCGCGTCGCGAGTGCCGCTGAGGTGCGCCTCCTCGGCACCCGCTACGGCGATGCGGGCGTCGCCTCCGGGGAGGCGGCGAGCTGCGCCTCTCTCCGCCACCGCTGAGTCGGCACCCTCTGCATCACGGTCCACGGCTACCGCCTCACCTTTCCTGCGACACCGAAGCCGTGTATCCCTACGCCTCCACGCCTGGCCGCCGGTAACACCAAGTGGCTCCGTACAGAACGTCCGCCTCAGACAGGGGCAAGATTTCGCCTCCACGTACAGCTTCTGATGATTGCGGAATGTCGCACTTTTTCTTCAGATTCGATCAAACACTGTATGGGTACACATCGATCCGGCCCGTCTGAAATTCGACACAATCACCGGTCTGGGGCTTACCATACGGGGCCGCTCGACCCTCGTTTCTACCCTCCGAAAACTCCACCAGAAGAACGTCGGAGCCGATTCGGATGGCCACGACGGAGTCCTCGTCAGCGCTTGCCACCGTACCTTTGATCGCGACCGGTGCTCCCGGGGAATCCGCCACCAAGCATCCGCCCCTTCTGCCTCGTTCCAGCTGGCCACCCCTCCAGGGATATCCACCTCGACGACAGCTACCGATCCGACAACAGGAGGCTCAGCACCACGCCAATAGGCCCAAGCTCGACCGGCGGGCCCACTGAAAGTAATTGCAGGCCCCGGTTCACCGGTAGCGCCATCTTGCTTTTTAGGATTCTGAAGAGCATTACTTCAACCCTAGCGGTACGCGAACCATGACATTGTCAACGATCCAGGTATTCGTAGGAGACCTCGTCGAGATCGAAGCCCCGAGGGCCGTTCAGCTGAATTGGTGAGTGACGATCCAGTACTCATCCTCCTCAACGGTGACCGCATACAGCGTCTTGTTGTCCAGGGACAAACAACAGAACTCGGGCCTCCCAATGACAGAGGCAACCCGAGAGGGGAGTCCGAGAGGGTCGTTTCTTTCGGTTACCTGGAACCACCCTGCCTCCATAGAGCCCGGCCCCCACAGGATGATGAGGAATTCACCGGTATGCGATGCCAGCTTGGCGTGCAGAACTTTCCAGTGTTCGTCCAGGATTCTCAGGCCGCGTGCACTCTTTTCCGCGGTGACTTCCGGACGAACTCGACCACCGGCCACCGCCAGAATCGCTTTGGCCGGAGGAATAGCATCGGGGATGGGTGGAGTAGCTGTCACCTCCAGCCCGCAACTCCGCAGTTTGGATTCCCAGGCCATGACGTCATTATTCCTAGCCACTATGTTCCCCATCCGTACTTGTAGAAGAAATGATGGTCGCCGCCGGGTTTATCTATGGCGGCATAACGCTCCCAGGAGTCCTGATATCTGTAAAGGTTACCGGGAGCATTATCCCATCCGAAATTGACGCCACTCCTCGACGGGTCGAGTTTCGGTTGCCCTGCGTGGAAGTGCGGACCTGCCCGGTCGAAGGTGTGCTCGACAATGACTCGTGAACCGTTCGGTGTCTCAAACTGCCGGAACCTGCCGAGGTGGGAGTCCGTTGACGAGTAGAAGTGGCCGGGCATGTGAGCCATATGCTTGACGTCCGTGACGATCCATTCGCCTGTCGAAAGGATTGCCCCTCTCGCCCTTCGGATAATCCGGGGCCAGACCCAAGCTGTCAGTCTGTCGAAGTGGGTCGTCCACGTACGTGGCTGGATTGGGCGCGGGGGTCAGCCCGAGGGGATCGGGTGAGACATATCTAGCCGTGCCAGGGTCGTAATGGCGGAATTAGTTGTAGTGAAGCCCGGTTTCTGGGTCGTGGTACTGGCCAGGAAACCGGAGAGGGGTGTAGCCCGAAGCGTCGGTGTTCCATGCCGCAGTGCCCCAGAGCGTGCCGCGCGTCCGCCACGCGACCTCGCCCCGCTCGTCGATGAGTTCACTGGACGTGCCCACCAGGTCGGTGACGATGGCGAAGAAGCGGGAGTCGATCTCGGACTGCGGGGCGTCGGCCGCGGTGAGGCGTCGTTCGGTCTGGGCGATGGGGTGCAGGCCCCGATGGTCCCAGGTGAGGGCTATCGGGTTCGGCAACTCGGGGCTGCGCGTGGTCTGTTCGCACAGGGTCGTGCCGTCCCAGGTGAACTCGATCCGCTCGACGACCGTTTCACCGTCGGTGGCCAGGCGGAGTTTCGCCGTGCGGCGGCCGAGCGTGTCGTAGGTATCGAGATCGGATTGTCGGAGCCGATCTCGCCCCAGCTCTTCCGGGTGACCTCGTCCTCGGTCGCGTACGGGTTGCCCTCGTTGATCAGCGCGCGCACGCCCCACTCCCAGCGCTCGCAGAACGACGTGAACGACTCCGTGACGTTCTCCACGCCCAACTCGAGCCCGGAGAGCGCCAGATCCGAGAATCCGCGCCCCGCCCCGGCCTCGCCGACCATGCCGAGTTCCTTCAGCTCCCTGAGTGCCTCGGTCAGGCCCTTGGCGATCAGGCCCAGCCCCTCGGCCTTGAGGTCCTTGCCGCTTTCGCCGCCCCCGCCGGTCATGCGTGATCCCCCTCGCGTACGTCCTCGTCCACGTCGATGTCCACCGCGGCCTCGTCGGGCACGATGCCCTTCACCGGCGGGAACACCGTCCCGCCCTCCGGTGCGTCCGCGCAGTCCAGCGCGACCCCGCACGGCACCCCGGCTGCGGGCACCGCCACATCCAGCAACTTCGCGCCCAGAACCGTGCGATACGTCCATGTTCGCGACATCTCACCACGCAGCTGCGCATAGCGGGCAAGCGCCTGCTCGTCGGAGAACGCCAGAATGAAACGGATCCCGTTGAAGTCGGCCGTCAGCAGCCCGCGATCGCCGTCCGCGCCGGGCTCCTCGCCCAGGGGGACCAGCACGGCAGTACGCCGGAACTCGCCGAGCAGCTCCGCGAACTCCCGCCTGCGCGCGGCCACATCCGCGGCGTCAACGAGAGGCTCGCGAGCTACTGGTTCCCGCGGCGCGTCTTCCGCCGGTGCGACCTCCGTCGGTGCGGGGACCTCACGGTCCTCCGGCTCGTTCTCCGCCAGCTGCGCGTACTCGTCGAACACCGAACGACGTATGCGCTCAGGCGTCTCGTTGCTTCCCCCCGGTTCTCTCCACGCACGGCATCTTCACATCGGCGCATTACCGATCGCAACGAAATGCCGCCGGAGCGAAGCAGGAGTGGTGAAACGCATCTACGGACAAAGGGCGCCGGGCACCCGCCGCCCGACGCCCGTCTCCCCCGCTGAACCGCCTGAACCGCCCGACCCGCCTAACCCCGCGCGTCCTCCGGGATCTCCACCAGCCACCGGGTGTCCCGGCGGGGTCGCAGGTAGAGCGCCCAGTACAGCGTGGCGGCCGCCGTGATGCCGCCCGTCCAGAGCAGGTACGACGCCTCCTGCTGGCTGAGGATGTACGCCATGACCGCGATCAGGACCACCGGGACCGCGGGCCACAGCGGCATGCGCCAGGCGGCCCGGTCGCGGTGGGTGCCGCGGCGGGAGAGGAGGGCGGCGACCGCGACGAGGAGGTACATGCCCGTCACGGAGACGCCCGTCACGCCGTAGAGGGTGTCGAGGTTGACGAAGCAGAGGGCCGCGCCGGGCACGCCCACCACGAGCGTGGCGACCCACGGAGAGCCGAAGCGGCCGAGCTTGGCGAGGCCCTTGTTCACGGCGGACGGCCACGCCTTGTCGCGGGCCGAGGCGAACAGGACGCGGGAGTTCTGGATGACCATGACGATGCCCGCGTTGATGATGGCGAGCGCGACGCAGAGGGAGACGAACGTGCCGACGGCCGAGTTCGACCAGGCCTCGACCATGGAGCCGATGTCACCGGAGGTGAGGGCCGACAGGTCCTTGGCGCCCATCGTGATCGCCACGACCGGGACGAGGATGATCACCGTCGAGATGGCGAGCGTGGCGAGGACCGTGCGGGAGACGGACGTGCGGGGGTTCTCCAGCTCCTCGGAGAGGTAGACGGCGGTGGAGAAGCCCTGGGTCACGAAGAGGGCGATGGCGAGGCCGGAGACGACGAGCATCGCGGTGACCGTGTCCGCGTGGCCGTCGCCGCCCGCGACCTGCATGGAGACCAGGGAGCCCGCGCCGCGCTCGGCGTGCGCGAAGCCGAGGACCGCGACGACGGCCGCGGCGATGACCTCCAGGACGAGGAAGATGCCGGTGATCCACGCGTTGGCCCGCAGGTCGAGCAGGCCCGCGAGGGTGGCGAGCAGCATGACGCCGGCGCCGGCGATCGACGGGTCGAGGTGGACGAGCGGGGCGAGGTAGTCGGCCGTACCCATCGCGATCACCGGCGGCACGATCATCACGACCAGCAGCGACAGGACGAAGACGAGCCAGCCGGCGAGCCGTCCCGCGAGGGTGGAGACCATGGCGTACTCGCCGCCCGCGCTGGGGATGAGCGTGCCCAGCTCGGAGTAGCAGAACGCCACGCCGATACAGAGCAGCGAGCCGATGGCGATGGTGAGGGCCGTCGCCGTGCCGAGGCTGCCGAAGAGGTCGGGGACGACGACGAAGAGCGTGGAGGCGGGCGTCACGCACGACAGCGTGAGCAGGGTGCCGCCGACGACGCCGATGGAACGCTTGAGCTTCTGGGGCGGTGCCGTGTTCGGCAGGGGCTCCACCGCGGGGACGGTGGTGGGGCGAAGCGTGTCGGTCATGGAGCGGTTCCGATCGACTCGTGCGACAGGTGGTTCGGGCGGGAGCGCTATCGCCTCCGAAGGCTGTGATGGTGCGCTGGTGGTGCGGGTACGTCCGCTCCCGGCGCGTCATGGAACCTCGCCGATATCCGGAACGTCAACGCTCGTTTCCCTGCGGATTCCGCACCCGCAACCTGCGCCAACTACCCGCGCTTCCTTACCCTTTCGCAAAGCCGGCCGAGTTCCAGGCAGCGGATTCGAAGATTGACCTTGCTATCAAAGGTGAATGCCTCGACCTGGCTGCGGCGCCCGTTTCATCCCCTACGTACGGGAACCGCAGCCGCTCCCTCGAACTTTGCCGGAACTTGTCCGCAGTGCGGACACCGGGGCAGCCCTAGGCGGCGGGCAGGCCGCGTGCGGCCACGTGCGTGCGCAGCAGCTCGGCGAAGGCGCGGGAGGCCGCCGAACGGTAGCCGCCGTCCCGGGTGAGCAGCGCCGCGGTGCGGTGCGGCAGCGGTGGGTCCAGCGGCACCGGCGTCAGGCCCGGCCGGTCCAGGGTCACGGCGTCCGGCAGCACGGTGGCCAGCGACCCGCCCCGCACGATCTCGATGAGCGCCAGCGCCGAGTCCGCCTCGACGGCGACCCGCGGGGACACGCCCTGCGCCGCGAAGTAGGCGTCGATCCGCGCCCGGGTCGCGAAGTCCCCGGCGAGCAGCGCCAGGTCCCGCCCGGCCAGCTCCGCGACCGGCAGCGGCACCGGACCGCCGCCGCCCCCGGTCACCACGCCGAGCGTCTCCCTGAACAGGGGCTCGGCGGCGATCCCGGAGGCCGGGGCGTCGCCGAACGCGATCCCCACGTCGAGCTCGTCGGCGAGCAGGGCCTCCGCGATGCGGTCCTGGTCCGCATCGCGCACGGTCAGGTCGAGACCGGGGTGGCGGGCGTGCAGCGCGGCCAGGAGCGGCCCGACGAGATAGGCGGTGAAGGTGGGCGTGACGCCGAGCCGCAGGTGCCCGCGCGACAGATCGCGCACGTCCCGCACGGCCCGGTCCGCGGCCGCCAGCTCGCTCAGCGCCCGCCGCGCGTGGGCCACATAGACCTCGCCCGCGTCGGTGGCCCGGACCGTGCGCCCGGAGCGGTCCAGCAGGGGAAGGCCGACGGCGCGCTCCAGCTGGCGGATCTGCTGCGACAGGGTCGGCTGGGAGACGTGCAGGGCCTCGGCGGCACGGGTGAAGCCGCCGTGCTCCACGACGGCGAGCAGATAGCGCAGGTGCCGCAGTTCCACGGGAGCCATGACAGCAGCGTAGCCCGGGCCATAGCTGCCATCTATAGGAGACATGGACAGCGCGACTTGGACGCTATAGGTGCAGTTCAACCACACTGGGGTCATCGGTTCGCACCGGCCGGCCCGGAGGGCGAACCGCCGCGAACCACACCGACTCACCGCACGCCGACGACCCCCACCGGAGGCATCCCATGGACTACGCACAGCGCACCGTCGACCTGGCCCGCCAGAACGTCGCGGACGGCGGCCGCCCCTTCGCGACCGTCATCGTGAAGGACGGCGAGATCATCGCCGAACGCGCCAACCAGGTCGCCCAGACCGACGACCCGACGGCCCACGCGGAGGTGCTCGCCGTCCGCGACGCGTGCGTGCGGCTCGGCACCGAGCACCTGACCGGCGCCACGATCTACGTGCTGGCCCAGCCGTGCCCGATGTGCCTGGGCGCGCTCTACTACTGCTCCCCCGACGAGGTCGTCTTCGTCACGACCCGGGACGCGTACGCGCCGCACTACGTCGACGACCGCAAGTACTTCGAGCTGGACACGTTCTACGACGAGTTCGCCAAGCCCTGGCAGGAGCGCCGGCTGCCGATGCGCCACGAGCCGCGCGAGGGCGCCGTGGACGTCTACCGCCTGTGGCAGGACCGCAACGGCGGCGACCGCCGGGTGCCGGGCGCGCCGGTCTCCGGCACCGCGCGGTGAGACGGGCACGCATGACACGGGTGGGGCCCGGCCGGAACGCTCCGGCCGGGCCCCACCCGTACGACGGGACGGTCAGTGGTTGCGCGGGAAGCCCAGGTCGACGCCCGCCGGGGCCTCGGACGGGTCCGGCCAGCGGGTGGTGACGACCTTGCCGCGGGTGTAGAAGTGCGTGCCGTCGTTGCCGTAGATGTGGTGGTCGCCGAAGAGGCTGTCCTTCCAGCCGCCGAAGGAGTGGTAGCCGACGGGGACCGGGATCGGGACGTTCACGCCGACCATGCCGGCCTCGACCTCCAGCTGGAAGCGGCGGGCCGCGCCGCCGTCCCGGGTGAAGATCGCGGTGCCGTTGCCGAACGGGGAGGCGTTGATGAGGGCCACGCCCTCCTCGTACGTGTCGACGCGCAGCACGCACAGGACCGGGCCGAAGATCTCGTCCTGGTACGCCTTGGCGGACGTGGGGACGTTGTCGAGGAGCGAGAGACCGATCCAGTGGCCGTTCTCGTGGCCCTCGACCGTGTAGCCGGTGCCGTCGAGGACGACGTCGCAGCCGTCGGCCGCCGCGCCCTCCACGTAGGAGGCGACCTTGTCGCGGTGGACGGCCGTGATGAGCGGGCCCATCTCGGACGTCGGGTCGTTGCCGGGACCGATCTTGATCTTCTCGGCGCGCTCCTTGATCTTCGCGACGAGCTCGTCGCCGACCGAGCCGACGGCGACCACGGCCGAGATGGCCATGCAGCGCTCGCCCGCCGAGCCGTACGCCGCCGAGACCGCCGCGTCCGCGGCCGCGTCCAGATCGGCGTCCGGCAGCACCAGCATGTGGTTCTTGGCGCCGCCGAGCGCCTGCACGCGCTTGCCGTTGGCGGAGGCGGTGGTGTGGATGTACCTGGCGATCGGGGTCGAGCCGACGAAGGAGACAGCCGCGACGTCCGGGTGCTCCAGGAGGCGGTCGACGGCCACCTTGTCGCCGTGGACGACGTTGAAGACGCCGTCGGGCAGCCCGGCCTCGGACAGCAGCTCCGCGATCTTCAGCGACGCCGACGGGTCCTTCTCCGACGGCTTCAGCACGAAGGTGTTGCCGCACGCGATGGCGATCGGGAACATCCACATCGGCACCATGGCCGGGAAGTTGAACGGCGTGATGCCCGCGACGACACCGAGCGACTGACGGATCGACGACACGTCCACCCGGTTCGCGACCTGCGTCGACAGCTCGCCCTTCAGCTGCACGTTGATGCCGCACGCCAGGTCGACGATCTCCAGGCCGCGCGCCACCTCGCCGAGCGCGTCGGAGTGCACCTTGCCGTGCTCGGCGGTGATCAGCTCGGCGATCGCGTCGCGGTTGGCGTCCAGCAGGGCCCGGAACCGGAAGAGGATCTCGGTGCGCTTGGCGAGCGACGAGGTGCCCCAGCTCGCGTACGCCTCCTTGGCCGCGGCGACGGCCGCGTCCACCTCCTCGACGGAAGCGAAGTCGACCTGGGTGGTGACGGCGCCGGTCGCCGGGTCGGTCACCGGGCCGTGGTTGCCCGACGCGCCCTCGACGGTCTTGCCGCCGATCCAGTGGTGGACCAACTTCGTGTCAGACATGTGGGCAACTCCTGTTACGTCTGCGGTGCATCTCAGAGGTGGCGGCGTCGGGTGGTGACGTGCCGGTCGTACTCCTCGCGGGCCGTGCGGGCCGACGGTCGGTCGGCCGTCTCGGCCACGGGCACATCCCACCACGCCTGCGCCGGGGGCGGGCCCGACACTGTGTCTGCCGTTTCTGTCTCCACATAGACACATGTGGGGCGGGTCGCGGCGCGCGCCACGGCGAGCGCCTCGCGCAGTTCCCTGACCGTCTTCGCGCGGTGCACGTCCATCCCGAGGCTCGCCGCGTTCGCCGCGAGGTCGACGGGGAGCGGGGCCCCCGTGTAGCCGGCGTCCTCGTCCGGGAAGCGGTACGCCGTCGCGAAGCCCTCGGCGCCCACGGACGCGGAGAGACCGCCGATGGACGCGTAGCCGTGGTTCTGCAGGATGACCACCTTGACCGGGATGTTCTCCTGCACGGCCGTCACCAGCTCCGTCGGCATCATCAGATACGTCCCGTCGCCGACCAGCGCCCACACGGGCCGGCCGGGCGCCGCGAGCGCGACGCCGAGCGACGCCGGGATCTCGTAGCCCATGCAGGAGTAGCCGTACTCGACGTGGTACTGGTCGCGCGAGCGGGTCCGCCACAGCTTGTGCAGGTCGCCGGGGAGCGAGCCCGCCGCGTTGATGAGGATGTCCTCGTCCGTCACCAGGTCGTCCAGCGCGCCGAGGACCTGGGTCTGGGTCGGCCGGACCAGGTCGTCGTCGGCGGCGGCGTAGCAGGCGTCGACGCGGTGCTCCCAGCGCTCCTTGTCGTCCGTGTACGCGGTGACGTGGGCAGGCTCGGCGCGGAAGGCGCCGACCGCCTGGCGCAGTGCGGTCAGGCCCTCGCGGGCGTCCGCCACCAGGGGCAGCGCGGCCAGCTTGGCCGCGTCGAACGAGGCGATGTTGAGGTTCACGAAGCGGACGCCGGGGTGTGTGAAGAGGGTGCCGGAGGCGGTGGTGAAGTCCGTGTAGCGGGTGCCGACGCCGATCACCAGGTCCGCGGTGCGGGCCAGTTCGTTCGCGGTGGCGGTGCCGGTGTGGCCGATCCCGCCGACGTCGGCGGGGTGGTCGTGCCGCAGGGAGCCCTTGCCCGCCTGCGTGGACGCGACGGGGATGCGGGTCGCGTCCGCGAAGGACTTCAGGGCCTCTTCCGCGCCGCTGTGGTGGACGCCGCCGCCCGCGACGATCAGGGGGCGCCGGGACTCCCTCAACGCCTTTGCCGCGACGGCCAGTTCGGCGGCGTCGGGGGCCGGGCGGCGGATCGTCCAGGTGCGCTCGGCGAAG
Organism: Streptomyces sp. YJ-C3; assembly: GCF_053891275.1. Classification (NCBI taxonomy): domain Bacteria; kingdom Bacillati; phylum Actinomycetota; class Actinomycetes; order Kitasatosporales; family Streptomycetaceae; genus Streptomyces; species Streptomyces sp. YJ-C3. The sequence goes on from NZ_CM132685.1 coordinate 7,734,146, forward strand.
AAGTCGTCCGGCCAGTCGTACGCCTCCGCCTGGACGTCCTGCGGCAGCGCGAGCGTGACCGCGCCCGTGTCCACCGGGTCGGTGAGCACGCGCATCGCCTGCAGTGCGGCGGGGATCAGCTGCTCGGGGCGGGTGACCCGGTCGAAGTACCGCGACACCGGCCGCAGGCAGTCGTTGACCGACACGTCGCCCGCGTACGGGACCTCCAGTTGCTGGAGCACGGGGTCGGCGGGGCGGGCCGCGAACACGTCGCCGGGGAGCAGCAGGACGGGCAGGTGGTTGATGGTGGCCAGGGCCGCGCCCGTGACGAGGTTGGTCGCGCCCGGGCCGATGGAGGTGGTGACGGCGTGGGCGGACAGACGGTCGCTCTGCCGGGCGTAGCCGACCGCCGCGTGCACCATCGCCTGCTCGTTGCGGCCCTGGTGGAACGGCATCTCGTCGCCGTACTGGACGAGGGCCTGCCCGAGCCCCGCCACATTGCCGTGACCGAAGATGCCCCAGGTCGCACCGATCAGCCGCCGGCGGACGCCGTCGCGCTCCGTGTACTGACGCGCCAGGAAACGCACGAGGGCTTGCGCGGTGGTCAGCCGGCGAGTGCCCCCGGCCGCGCCGGACGTGCTGGACGTGCCTGACGTGCCGGTTGCGCCTGAGGTGCCGGTTGCGCCCGTCCTCCCGGACGTGCCCGTCGCGCCGGTCGTGCCCTTCGTCCCGGTCGTGCCGGACGTGCCCGTCGTCTCCTTCGTCACCGGTATCCCTCCGTCACGTGGTCGGGGTGGAAACAGATCTTCCACTCCCGCTCCTGTCCCGGCCCCGCCATGACATTCAGGTAGTACATCGCGTGCGCCGGCTGGGCGATCGACGGGCCGTGCCAGCCGTCCGGGACGAGGACCGCGTCGCCGGTGCGGACCTCGGCGAGCAGGTCGGTGCCGCCGGGGCGGGACGGGGAGACCCGCTGGTACCCGTAGCCGTCCGTGCCCGTGCCGGGGTCCGCCTCGATCTCGAAGTAGTAGATCTCGTCGAGCCGGGACTCGATGCCCGGGCGGTCCTCGTCGTGCTTGTGCGGCGGGTACGACGACCAGTTGCCGCCCGGCGTGATCACCTCGACCGCGATGAGCTGATCGCAGTCGAAGGTGTCGGCGGCGGCGAAGTTGCGGACCCGGCGGGCGCTGGTGCCGCTGCCGCGGGCCTCGACGGGTACCTCCGGCGCGGGGCCGTAGCGGACGGGGAGTCGTCGCCCGCACTTCGCTCCTGCCAGGGCGAAGCGGCCTCCCGCACCGGAGGCGATCTCTGCGCGGGTGTCGCGCGGGATGTACGCGAAGTCGCTCGCGCCGCTGAACACGCTGTCCCTGCCCAGTAGTTCGATGATCCGCCCGGACACGTCGACGGAGCAACCGCCCGTCAGAGGGAGCACGATCCATTCACACTCACCGGTGTCGAACGCGTGCCGCTGTCCGGGCGCCAGTTCGAGGATGCGCAGCGCCGCGCGGGACCAGCCGGGCAGCCCCGTCTTGTCCGGGTCGACGAGCAGGCCGTACGGGCCGTCCGCCGCGGTGCCGTTGGGGAGGTACGTCATCCCTGTACTTTCCTCCTCCTGCTGGGTACTGGTGGGCTTACAGCAGACCGACGGCCGTGTCGACCGCCCGCGCGACGTCCCCGTCCGCCGGGTACAGCAGCGACCGGCCGACCACCAGGCCCTGCACGGTGGGCAGTTGGAGCGCACTGTGCCATTTCTCGTACGCGGCGTCCTGGTCGCCGTCCTTGACGTCGCCGCCGAGCAGGACGGCGGGCAGCGTGGACGTCTCCATGACGCGGGCCATGGCGTCGGGGTCGTCGGTGACGGGGAGTTTCAGCCAGGTGTAGGCGGAGGTGCCGCCGAGCCCGGAGGCCACGGCGATGGACCGGACGACGGCCTCGGGGCTGAGGTCGTTGCGGAGCAGGCCGGTTCCGGGGTCGCGGCGGGACAGGAACGGTTCGACGAAGACGGGCAGGCGGTGTGCCGCCATGGCGTCCACCGCGCGGGCGGCGGCGGCCATGGTGCGTACGGAGCCCTCGCCCGGGTCGTCGTAGTCGATCCGCAGCAGCAGCTTGCCGGCGTCGAAGCCGCGGCGGTGCAGGTCCGCCGGGGCGTACCCGGTGAAACGGTCGTCGAGCTCGAAGGCGGCGCCCGCGAGGCCGCCGCGGTTCATGGAGCCGATGACGATCTTGTCGTCGAGGGCGCCGAGGAGGAGCAGGTCGTCGAGTACGTCGGCGGAGGCGAGGACGCCGTCGACGCCGGGCCGGGACAGCGCGAGACAGAGCCGGCCCAGCAGGTCGGCCCGGTCGGCCATGGCGAACGGCCGCTCCCCGGCGCCGAGCGCGCCGCGGGCCGGGTGATCGGCGGCGACGATCATCAGCCGGGCCTCGGGGGTGGGAAGCATCGCCCTGCGAACGCGGCGGGCCGCGGCCTCCGCGATCGCCTCGGGCCGCTCGGCCCGGAGACGGGCGAGGGTGCGGAGGTCGGGGGGCGGTGTTGGTGCCGTGTGGCGGGTGTCGTGCGCCGTCGGTTGCGTGGTGGGGGCGGGGCCGTGTCGGGGTACCTCCTCGGCCGGATGGGTCTCGTCGCCTCCGTACGCCGTAGGCGCGCTTGCGGCCTCGCGTGCGTCCATCGTCCCGTCAGGCGGCGACGCCGTCGGCCCCGGCTCCGCCTTGGGCAATCTGCCGCCTGGGGCGGCAGGGTGGGCAAGGCGGCACCCCGGCGCCGGACCACCGTCCTGGTCGGCGAGGCCCTCGGCACCGCCGGAGGCAGACCCCGAGCCACCGTCCCGGCCGGGGAAGAGCTCGGCGTGGACCCGGCCGGAGGCCAGCGCCGCCTCGACCTCCTCCCGCACCGGCATCGCCGAAGAGCACTCGAGCCGCGACGCCACGATCGCCCCGGCCGCGTTGGCGAACCGCATGACCCGGCTCAACTCCCAGCGGGCCAGCAGCCCATGACACAGCGCCCCGCCGAACGCGTCCCCCGCACCCAGCCCGTTCAGGACGTCCACGGGAAGCGGCGGCACCTCGGCCGTCTCCCCCTCGGCCGTCATCGCCAGCACCCCCTCGGGCCCCCGCTTGACGACAGCCAGCCGCAGCCCGAAGGAGAGCAGCGCCCGCGCCGCGGCGACCGGTTCGCGCTCCCCCGTCGCGATCTCGACCTCGTCGACGTTGCCGACGGCGACCGTGGCGTGCCGCAGCGCCTCGACGTAGGAGGGCCGCGCCGCCTCGGGGTTCTCCCAGAACATGGGCCGCCAGTCGAGATCGAAGACGGTGTCGCCGGATGCCCCCGCCCGGTGCGCGAGCGCGGCCAGCGTCGCCGCCCGGCTGGGCTCGGCGCTCAGCCCCGTCCCGGTCATCCAGAAGATGCGGGCGGCGCGGATCGCGTCGAGGTCGAGCTCACCGGGGGCGATCTCCAGGTCGGGTGCCTTGGGCTGCCGGTAGAAGTACAGCGGGAAGTCGTCGGGCGGGAAGATCTCGCAGAAGGTGACCGGGGTGGGGAGTCCGTCGACCGCGCTCACCCAGCGGGCGTCGACACCGAACTCCGCCAGCTGGGACCGGAGATAGTCCCCGAAGGGATCCCGCCCGGTGCGGCTGATCGTGGCCGTGCGCAGGCCGAGCCGGGCCGCCGCGACGGCGACGTTCGTCGAGGAGCCGCCGAGGAACTTGCCGAAAGCGGACACGTCCGCGAGCTTCCTGCCCGCCTGCAGCGGATACAGGTCCACCCCGATCCGGCCCATCGTGATCAGGTCGAGCTCGCTGCGGGCCATCCGGGGTTCCCTTCGACGACGCTGTTCGGCGGGACTGCTGCCAGATCTAGCCCCGTTCCCACCCCCCTGTCAACATTTTGTCCTGACATTCGGACCATGCCTTGACACTCTTCTCCGGGGCCCTCAAGGCTGGTCCCATGACGACCCGGACATCACGGTCAGCACGCATCCGCATCGGCTCGGCACCCGACTCCTGGGGCGTCTGGTTCCCCGACGACCCGAAGCAGGTTCCCTGGCAGCGCTTCCTCGACGAGGTGACCGAGGCCGGCTACGAGTGGATCGAGCTGGGCCCGTACGGCTACCTGCCGACCGATCCGCGGGTGCTGGGCGAGGAGACCGGCCGGCGCGGGCTGAAGGTGTCGGCGGGCACCGTGTTCACCGGCCTGCACCACGGGCCGGCCGTCTGGGAGCGCACCTGGGACCACGTCGCGTCGATCGCCGCCCTGACCCGGGACATGGGCGCCCGCCACCTGGTGGTCATCCCCTCCTTCTGGCGCGACGACAAGACGGGCGAGGTGATCGAGGACTCCTCGCTCACCGCCGAGCAGTGGGGACATCTGGCCGCGGGGACCGAGCGGCTCGCGCGCGAGGTGGGCGAGCGGTACGGGCTGCGGGTCGTCGTCCACCCGCACGCCGACACCCATATCGACACCGAGGAGAACGTCGCCCGCTTCCTCGACGCCACCGACCCGGACCTCGTGTCGCTGTGTCTGGACACCGGGCACTACGCGTACTGCGGCGGCGACAGCGTCAAGCTCATCGAGACGTACGGGGAGCGCATCGGCTATCTGCACCTGAAGCAGGTGGATCCGGCGGTGCTGGCCGGGGTGCGCGAGCGGGGCACCCCCTTCGGGCCGGCCGTGGCTCAGGGCGTGATGTGCGAACCCCCGCTCGGTGTGCCGGAGTTGGAGCCGGTGCTGGCCGCCGCCGAGCGGCTCGACGCGGATCTCTTCGCGATCGTCGAGCAGGACATGTACCCGTGCGAACCGGAACGGCCGCTGCCGATCGCCCGTCGCACCCGGGGCTACCTCAGGTCGTGCGGCGTGTAGCAGTATCGACGGATGAGTTCTCGCGTCACGAGTTCCTCACGGCCCGCCATCCGTCCCGCCCGCTGCCCCAGCGGCACCTGGGAGACGGCCGCCGCGCGCCCGCACCCCCGGCTGCACCCGGGCGTCATCGGCTACCGCGGCTACCGCCTCGCCTTCCCCGGACCGCGCGCCCGCCTGGAGGCGCCGATCGGCGCGGTGACGCTGATGCTCGGTTTCCGGGGGACGGTCCGCGTCACGGAGGCGACGGGCGGCTGGGTGGGGGTGGGCCGGGACGGCGGCGTCCGTCCCGCGGGGCTGCGCACGACCGAGCTGTCCTCCGTGCTGTCGGGTCTGACGACCACGCCGGTCCTCGGCGAGCACGACGGCCGGCTCAGCGGCGTGGAGGTGCTGCTGACGCCGTGGGCCGCCTTCACGATCTTCCGTACGCCGCTGCACGAGCTGACCGGCTGGCGGGTGCACCCGGACGAGCTGGGCGCGCTCCCCGCCGAGGAGGTCGCGGAACTGTCGTACTCCTTGGGCGAGTTGACGAGCTGGCGGGCCAGGTTCCGGCTGCTCGACGAGACGCTGGGCCGCTGGCTGGAGTCGGGGCCGCGGTGCGCGAGCGGCACCGTGCGGGCCTGGTACGCGCTCACCCACAGCGGCGGCTCCGTGCCCGTCGGCCGCCTCGCGGACCACGTCGGCTGGAGCGTACGGCACTTGGAGAACCGCTTCCGGGAGCAGATCGGGCTGAGCCCGAAGGCCGCCTCACGGGTGCTGCGCCTGCAGCGGGCCCGCCGGCTGCTGTGCGCGGGCAGTACGCAGGCCGAGACGGCCGCGGCCTGCGGATACTACGACCAGGCGCATCTGAGCGGTGAGTTCAAGGCGCTGACCGGCTGCACTCCCCGCGAGTTCGCCCTCGCGCGCGGCATCCGCGTCGACCCGGACGGACCGCCGGCCGCGGACCGCCTCGCCGGGGAGGCGACGAGCCTGATCCTGCGGCGTGAGGGCCGCTCGGACAGTGCGCATTTCTCCAAGACCGGCGGTCCGCCCTGACGGCACCCTTGTCCCTTCGAACCACGTGACCGGGGGGATGCGGGGAGCGGTGGGCCGGACCTGGCGCAGCGGGTCCGGCCCACCGTGCTGTGCGGGTCCGGTCCGGCGGGCCGCACGGGTCCGCTCCCGTCCCGTTCTCTCCCTCCGTGCGCCGGTGCATGCGCCCGCAACGCGCCCTCTTTACCTCATTCACGTCACAAACGCCCCCTTCCTGTCACAGATGTCAGACCTACGCGGGTTCTACGTCACAGGGGCCCCACAGGCCCTCCCTTCACCTCGGTGCACATCGTTCTCCGGGCACAGGGTGAGTGATCGCAGGCGGCCACCCCCGAGCCGCCGTCGCGACACCCGCCAGGGAGGAGCCACTGATGACCGACCACCGGCTCTGGTCGTACAAGGACATCGCCGCGCACATCCGGGTCCAGCCCGACACCGTCCGCTCGTACCGCAAACACGGTCTGCTGCCGCCCCCGGACCACGTGGAGGGCGGCAAGCCCTACTGGTACGCCGACACGGTCCGCGCCTGGGTCGCCTCCCGCCCCGGCAACAGAGGCCGCAGGAATGACTGAGCGACGAGGCGCCCCGCCCGCGTTGACACCGCTCGTGATCAATACGCCTGGGGCCTGCCCGGAGGGGCTTGATACGGCTCGACGACCGTCACTCCGGCCCCGGCGGCCGACCCCATCGAGGCCAGCGCCCGGGGCGCGTCCCCCAGCGCAATCACCGACGTCACCAACAGCTCGGGCCGCACCAGACCGCCCCGCACCATCTCCAGCATCCGCGGATACGCGTGCGCGGCCATCCCGTGACTGCCGATCAGCTCCAGCTCCCACGCCAGGGCCCGCCCCATCGGCACCACCGGATCCTCGGGCAGCAGCCCCACCTGCACGTGGCGGCCCCGGCGCCGCAGCCCGCGCACCGATGCCGCACAGGTCGCCACCGACCCCAGCGCGTCCAGCGACAGATGCGCTCCGCCGCCCGTCACCTCCCGTACGGTGTCGGCCACATCGTCCACCGCGGTCGCGTCGACGCACTCGACGGCCCCGAACTCCCTGGCCAGTCGCAGCGCGCCGGGCGTCACGTCCACGGCCACCACGCGCGCCCCGGCCGCCGCCGCGATCATCACGGCGGACAGGCCCACCCCGCCGCAGCCGTGCACCGCGACCCACTCGCCGGCCGCGGCCCGGCCCTGCTGCACCACGGCCCGGAACGCGGTCGCGAACCGGCAGCCGAGACCGGCGGCGGCCCCGAAGGCCATCCCGTCCGGCACCGCCACCAGGTTCACGTCGGCATGGTCCAGGGCGACGTACTCGGCGAAGGAACCCCAGTGCGTGAACCCGGGCTGCGTCTGCCGCTCGCACACCTGCTGGTCCCCGGCCGCGCAGGCCGGGCAGTTGCCGCACGCGCACACGAACGGCACCGTCACCCGGTCCCCGGCCCGCCATCCGCGTACGTCGGCGCCCACCGCCTCGACGACCCCGGCCAGTTCGTGCCCGGGCACGTGCGGCAGCACGATGTCCGGGTCGTGGCCCATCCACCCGTGCCAGTCGCTGCGGCACAGCCCGGTGGCCTCGACGCGCACGACGACCCCGTGCGGCGCGGCCACCGGGTCCGGCACCTCACGCACCTCGGCCGGCTCGCCGAACCGCTCGAACACGACGGCACGCATGCGGCCACCCCCTTTCCGTAGACGATCAACAGCCTCACGGTAACGGCGGTGTCACCAGGACTCGGCGCCCTGCCGGGGGCCCTGCGGCAGCGCGGGTTCGCCCTTGGCGGCGCGCAGTTTCAGGCCCACGAGCGGGAACACCAGCACGGACAGCATCGCGGCGCCGACCAGCGCCGCCGCCTCGTCGGTGCGCAGCACCCCGGCGTCGACGCCGATCGTGGTGATGGCGACGACGAGCGGCAGCGCGGTCGACGCGAAGAGGGTGAGCGCGCGCCGGTCCCGGGCGGCCAGGTCCCGCGGCGCGAGCACGTACACCGGCAGTCCGCGCACCACCAGGAACAGCACCAGGAAGACGGGCAGCAGCAACAGCGCCCGTCCGCCCTCCAGCAGCGCCTTCAGGTCGAACTCGATGCCGGTGACGACGAAGAAGATCGGCACCAGGAACCCGAACCCCATCGCCTCCACCTTCCCCACGACCTCGTGCGCGCTGTCGGGGGCCGCGCCGTGCAGGACGAGGCGGACGACCATGCCGGCGGCGAAGGCGCCGAGCAGCACGTCCACGCCGAGGGCCTGCGACGCGCCCAGCATCAGCGCGAGCAGCAGCACCACGAGCCGCACCGCGAACTGGCCGCTGCTGTGCAGGGTCTTCGCGATGACCTGGGCGAACCACGGCGGCCGCGGCCGCATCGCCCAGAGCACGGCGCCCGCCGTGATCGCCGCGAAGGCCGCGAGCAGCACCGCGGACTCGGCGGGCGAGCGCCCGCTGAGCAGCAGCGCCATCGCGATGATCGGCCCGAACTCGCCCACCGCGCCGATCGCCAGCATCACGGACCCGAACCGGGAGTGCAGGTCGCCCGAGTCCCGCAGCACCGGCAGGATCGTGCCGAGGGCGGTGCTGGTGAGGGCCGTCCCGAGGTAGACGCCCTTCGCGTACGACCAGCCGCTCAGCGCGCAGGCGAGCACGAGGCCGGCGGCGAGCGAGATCAGCCAGGCCCAGGCGGACCGTTTGAGGGTGTCGCCGCGGATCTTGTCGAACTCGATCTCGTACCCGGCGAGAAAGATCAGCATCGAGAGCCCGAGCTGCGAGAGGGCGTCGACGACCTCGCCCTGCCCCGCCCAGCCCAGTACGTCGGGCCCGACGACGATGCCCAGCAGGATCTCGAAGATCACGAGCGGGACCGGCAGCCAGCGCCCCGCGCCATAGGCCAGCAGGGGTGCCAGGACCGCGATGACCATGATCAGGATGAGCGTTCCAGACTGCGACATACCGGGTGCTTATCATAAACTTCCGGCAAATCCCCCACATCTGCCGCCAGTTCGAGGGAAGTCAGAGGGAACCGCCGTGACGCACCCCCAGCCCCCCGGAGCCCCCCGGGCCCGCATCCCCCAGCAGCCCCCGCCGCCCGGACCGCAGATCCGCCCGGGCCTCTGGAAGCGCTGCCTGTGGGGCGGTCTGACCCTGTGGGTCCTGACGGCGATCGTCACGTACGCCACGAAGAACACCACCCTGCTCCCCACGCTCATCCTGCTGGGCAGCTTCCTGGTGCCCGCGGTCTTCGTGCTCTGGGCGTACGAGCGGCACGGCCGCGACCTGGGCGTGAGCCTGATCCTGGGCTGCTTCCTGGTCGGCGGCGTGCTCGGCGTGCTGGGCGCCTCGGTGATGGAGTACTACCTCCTGCATCCCTCGGTGTGGATCTTCGTCGGCGTCGGGCTGATCGAGGAGGCGGTGAAGCTCCTCGCCCTCATGTACGTACTGCACCGCCATCCGCGCATCCACGGGCTGCGTGCCGGGCTCGTCCTGGGCGCCACGGTCGGCTTCGGCTTCGCGGCGTTCGAGAGCGCGGGCTACGCCTTCAACGCGGCGGTCACCATGAAGGGCATCGACCTGCGCTCCCTGCTGGAGACGGAGGTGCTGCGCGGTCTGCTCGCGCCGTTCGGCCACGGCCTGTGGACGGCGATCTCCGGCGCCGCGCTCCTCTCCTTCCGCAGGCCGGACGGCCGCTACCGCTTCGCCGCCCCGGTGATCCTCACCTATCTGGGCGTCTCCCTCCTGCACGCCCTGTGGGACTCGATGCACGGCATCGCGATCTGGCTGGTGGCCCGCATCACCGGCGCGGGTCTGGATCCCGCCCTCTTCGCCCAGGGCTACATCCCCGAGCCCACGGACACCCAGGAGCACCTCTTCACGCTCTTCTCGGTCGGCGGGCTCGTCCTGGTCTCGCTCCTCGGCATCGGCTGGGCGCGCTCGCTGGCCCGCCGCGACCCGTCTTGGAAAAATACCCCCTAGGGGTATAGGGTCCCTAGTGTCAGGAGATGCCGGGGGTACCCGGCCCTTCACCCGGCCTTCCAGCAAGGAGAACGACATGAGCGCCCAGACCGAGCTCCACCAGATCGGCGGCGAGTCCGCGGAGACCACCGGTTCCTGCTGTGGCGGCGCCTGTCACACGGACGCCGCGACCCCGGCCGCCGAGGGCTCCGTCACCACGGTCTACCAGGTCAAGGGCATGACCTGCGGCCACTGCGAGGGCGCGGTCACCGCGGAGATCTCCGAGCTCGCCGGCGTCTCCTCCGTCCAGGCGGTCGCCGCCACCGGCCAGGTCACGGTGGTCTCCGCGGCCCCGCTCGACCAGGAGGCCGTCCGCGCCGCCGTCGACGAGGCCGGATACGAGCTGACCGGCCGGGCCTGACCGCGACCCGGGCCGGGCCGCACCGGCCCGGCCCGTCCGCCGTACCCTCGACAGCACCATGACGGACGCACCCTCCACCGAGACCGACCTCGCCATCGGCGGCATGACCTGCGCCTCCTGCTCCGCCCGCATCGAGCGGAAGCTCAACCGCCTCGAAGGCGTGACGGCGACGGTCAACCTGGCCACGGAGAAGGCGAAGGTCTCCTACGCCGCCGACATCGGCCTGGACACCCTGATCCAGACGATCACCAAGTTGGGCTACACGGCGGAACCGATCATCAAGGCCCGGCCCGAGCCCGAGGTCGAGACGAGCCCCGTCAGGGACGCGGGGAACGGCGCGACCGGACACGACGCACCGGCAGACGCCAACACCGCAGAAGCCCCGGCGGCGAGCGGCGCAGCGACCCCGATCGGCCGGCGCCTCAGGATCTCCGCGGTCCTCACGGCCCCGGTGATTCTCCTCGCCATGATCCCCGCGCTGCAGTTCGACAACTGGCAATGGCTGTCGCTGACCCTGGCCGCCCCGGTCGTGGTCTGGGGCGGCCTGCCCTTCCACCGCGCCGCGTGGACCAACGCCCGCCACGGCGCGGCCACCATGGACACCCTCGTCTCCCTGGGCACGCTGGCCGCCTTCGGCTGGTCCCTGTGGGCCCTGTTCCTCGGCGACGCCGGGATGCCGGGAATGCGGCACGGGTTCACGTTCGTCACGGAGGGGGCCGACGCCTCCTCCACGATCTACCTCGAAGTCGCCTCGGGCGTCGTCACGTTCATCCTCGTCGGCCGCTACCTGGAGGCCCGTGCCAAGCGCAGCGCGGGCGCCGCGCTGCGGGCGCTGCTCGAACTCGGCGCGAAGGACGTCGCCCTGCTGACCCCGGAGGGCACCGAAGTACGCGTCCCGGCCGGACGGCTGGCACCCGGTGACCGCTTCGTCGTCCGGCCCGGGGAGAAGATCGCCACCGACGGCACGGTCGTCGAGGGCGCCGGCGCCGTCGACGCCTCCGTCCTCACCGGCGAATCGGTCCCCATGGACGTGACCGTCGGGGACAGCGTCACCGGAGCGACCGTCAACGCCGGCGGGCGGCTCGTCGTGGAGGCCACCCGGGTCGGCGCCGACACCCAGCTCGCCCGGATGGCGAAGCTCGTCGAGGACGCGCAGACCGGCAAGGCACGGGTGCAGCGCCTGGCCGACCGGGTCTCGGCCGTCTTCGTCCCTGCGGTCGTCGCCCTCGCGCTCGGCACTCTGCTCGTACGCCTTCTCGCCGGCGGTGACACCACCACCGCGTTCGGCTCGGCGGTCGCCGTGCTGATCATCGCCTGCCCGTGCGCGCTCGGCCTGGCCACCCCGACCGCGCTCATGGCCGGCACCGGCCGCGGCGCCCAGCTCGGCATCCTCATCAAGGGCCCCGAGGCCCTGGAGAACACCCGCGCGGTCGACACGATCGTCCTCGACAAGACCGGCACCGTGACCACAGGGCGGATGACGCTCCTCGCCACGCACCCGGCCGACGGCGTCGACGAGAAGGACCTGCTGCGCCTGGCCGGTGCCGTGGAGCACGCCTCCGAGCACCCGGTGGCCCGCGCCGTCGCCGCGGGCGCCGCCGACCGTGCGGGCGAGCTGCCCCCGGTCGAGGACTTCGCCGCCGTCCCCGGGCTCGGCGTGCGCGGCACGGTGGAGGGCCGCACCGTCCTCGTGGGACGCGAGCGGCTGTTCGTCGACGCCGGGATCGAGCTGCCGCCGGCGCTCGCGACGGCCAGGCGGGCCGCCGAGGCGGAGGGCGGCACGGCGGTCACCGTCGCCTGGGACGGCGTGGCACGCGGTGTCCTGACCGTCACCGACGCCGTCAAGGACACGAGCGCCCGGGCCGTCACCGAGCTGCGCGCGCTGGGCCTCACCCCGATCCTGCTGACCGGCGACAACCGGGCCGCGGCCGCGGCCGTCGCGCAGGCGGTGGGCATCGACCCCGGCCAGGTGATCGCCGAGGTCCTGCCGCAGGACAAGGTCGACGTGATCCGGCAGCTGCAGGCCGAGGGGCGGGGCGTGGCGATGGCCGGTGACGGGGTCAACGACGCCGCCGCGCTGGCCGCCGCCGACCTGGGCCTGGCGATGGGGACCGGGACGGACGCGGCGATCGAGGCGGGGGATCTGACGCTGGTCCGCGGGGACCTGCGGGTCGCGGCGGACGCGATCCGGCTCTCCCGCCGCACCCTGGCCACGATCAAGGGCAACCTCTGCTGGGCCTTCGGCTACAACGTCGCCGCGCTGCCGCTGGCCGCCGCCGGCCTGCTGAATCCGATGATCGCGGGGGCCGCGATGGCCTTCTCCTCGGTGTTCGTGGTCACAAACAGCCTGCGACTTCGCAGATTCATCTAGCCAGATCTGGACCTCCACACAATCCACACGGCACAATTGCAGCACTCTCACGCTAGAGGTCCACATCTACAAATGTGGCCTCTTGCGTACACACGGGACATATGCGGGAGACGCAGATCACACTGATGGGAACGTAACCCTTTATCGGTCTCGTGAGTCTAAGGAGGCGATGCAGAAACGTCTTGGGGGGCGAATCTGCATTGAGCGGGGCCGTCTTGGGGGACGGACCCGACTGCGTTGGCCGGGGCACGTGCACCGGGGAGCTTGAGCGGCCCACCCGTACGTACGTGTTCCGGCGGCCGACGCGGACACCAAAGACGCCCGGCCGGATCCCGTGGGGGGAATCCGCACCGGGAAAAAGGAAAGCGCCCCGACTGTCAGCCCGTGGGGGGACTGGCAGGGGGGCGCTTTCCGCTGCTTACGGCCAGAAGCCGGAGCGGTGGAGGCTCAGCGCTCCTCGACGGGCACGAAGTCCCGCTCGACGACACCCGTGTAGATCTGGCGCGGGCGGCCGATGCGCGAACCCGGCTCCTTGATCATCTCGTGCCACTGGGCGATCCAGCCCGGGAGGCGGCCCAGCGCGAAGAGCACCGTGAACATCTCGGTCGGGAAGCCCATGGCCCGGTAGATCAGGCCGGTGTAGAAGTCGACGTTCGGGTAGAGCTTGCGCTCGACGAAGTAGTCGTCGGCCAGCGCGTGCTCTTCCAGCTTCAGCGCGATGTCGAGCAGCTCGTCGCTCTTGCCGAGCGCCGAGAGGACGTCGTGCGCCGCCGCCTTGATGATCTTCGCCCGCGGGTCGAAGTTCTTGTAGACGCGGTGCCCGAAGCCCATGAGCTTCACGCCGTCTTCCTTGTTCTTCACCTTGCGGATGAAGGTGTCGACGTCGCCGCCGGAGGCCTGGATGCCCTCGAGCATCTCCAGCACCGACTGGTTGGCGCCGCCGTGCAGCGGGCCCCACAGTGCGGAGATGCCGGCGGAGATCGAGGCGAACATGTTCGCCTGCGAGGAGCCGACCAGACGCACGGTGGACGTCGAACAGTTCTGCTCGTGGTCCGCGTGCAGGATCAGCAGCTTGTCCAGCGCGGAGACGACCGTCGGGTCCAGCTCGTACTCGGCGGCCGGCACGGAGAACGTCATGCGCAGGAAGTTCTCGACGTAGCCGAGGTCGTTGCGCGGGTAGACCACCGGGTGGCCGACCGACTTCTTGTACGCGTACGCCGCGATCGTCGGAAGCTTGGCGAGCAGGCGGATCGTCGAGAGGTGCCGCTGCTTCTCGTCGAAGGGGTTGTGGCTGTCCTGGTAGAAGGTGGACAGCGCCGAGACCACGGACGAGAGCATGGCCATCGGGTGGGCGTCGCGCGGGAACCCGTCGTAGAACCGCTTGACGTCCTCGTGCAGCAGGGTGTGCTGCGTGATCTCGTTCTTGAAAGTGGAGAGCTCGTCGACGGTGGGGAGCTCACCGTTGATCAGCAGGTACGCCACCTCGGTGAAGGTGGAACGCTCGGCCAGCTGCTCGATCGGGTAACCGCGGTAGCGCAGGATGCCCTGCTCGCCGTCCAGGTAGGTGATCGCGGATTTATAGGCGGCGGTGTTGCCGTATCCGCTGTCGAGGGTCACCAGTCCTGTCTGGGCCCGGAGCTTCCCGATGTCGAAGCCCTTGTCGCCGACGGTGCTGTCGATCACCGGGTAGGTGTACTCGCCATCGCCGTACCGCAGTACTACAGAGTTGTCGCTCACGTCATCCCTCACCGACGTAGTGCCTCTTCTTCGAGGTGCCCTGACTGTCTCTACCATCCCCCACTTGGCCTAGCAGAGTGCACTCGGGGTCGACCATTGGGCCTATTGGCGGCACTGAGTGCCGCTAACCTGCTCATCCTGCCCCCTTCGCCCTGGTTCCGGAAGAGCTGTGTGACGTTTGCGACTCGTTTGATCGATCAAACCTGGTCGGAGGCGTCACCGGGCCCCGCCGGACAGCCGGAAATCGAGCGCGGTGCACCGTCTGCCCGCCGAAACGGTCCGCACGGCCTGCCCCAGAGCCTTCCGTGAACCGACCAGGACCACCAGCCTCTTCGCACGGGTGACTGCCGTGTAGAGGAGATTCCGCTGGAGCATCATCCAGGCTCCGGTGGTGACCGGGATCACCACGCACGGGTACTCGCTGCCCTGCGAGCGGTGGATGGTGACCGCGTAGGCGTGCGCCAGCTCGTCCAGTTCGTCGAAGTCGTACGGGACTTCCTCGTCCTCGTCCGTCCGTACGGTCAGCTTCTGCTCGTCCGCGTCGAGGGAGGTGACGACGCCGACCGTGCCGTTGAAGACGCCGTTCTCCCCCTTCTCGTAGTTGTTCCTGATCTGGGTGACCTTGTCGCCGACGCGGAAGACACGGCCGCCGAACCGCTTCTCGGGCAGCTCCGGGCGGCCCGGCGTGATGGCCTGCTGGAGCAGTCCGTTGAGCGTGCCCGCGCCGGCCGGGCCGCGGTGCATCGGGGCGAGGACCTGGACGTCGCGCCGCGGGTCGAGCCCGAACTTCGCGGGGATGCGCCGCGCCGCCACGTCGACCGTGAGCCGCCCCGCCTCCTCCGTGTCCTCCTCGACGAACAGGAAGAAGTCCTTGAGGCCCTGGGTGACGGGCGGCGTACCGGAGTTGATCCGGTGCGCGTTCGTGACGACGCCGGACTGCTGGGCCTGCCGGAAGATGCGCGTCAGGCGCACGGCGGGGACCGGGCTGCCCTCGGCCAGCATGTCGCGCAGCACCTCGCCCGCGCCGACGCTCGGCAACTGGTCCACGTCCCCGACGAACAGCAGATGCGCGCCGGGCGGGACGGCCTTCACCAGCTTGTTGGCCAGGAGCAGGTCGAGCATGGACGCCTCGTCGACCACCACGAGGTCCGCGTCGAGCGGCCGGTCCTTGTCGTACGCGGCGTCGCCCCCGGGCCTCAGCTCCAGCAGCCGGTGGACGGTGGACGCCTGTGCTCCGGTCAGCTCGGCGAGGCGCTTGGCGGCGCGGCCGGTCGGCGCGGCGAGCACCACCTTCGCCTTCTTCGCGCGGGCCAGCTCCACGATCGAGCGCACGGTGAACGACTTGCCGCAGCCGGGGCCGCCGGTGAGCACCGCGACCTTCTGCGTCAGCGCGAGCCGGACGGCCTCCTCCTGCTCGGGCGCGAGCTCCGCGCCCGTCCGGCCCGAGAGCCAGGCCAGGGCCTTGTCCCAGGCCACGTCCCGGAAGGCGGGCATCCGGTCCTGGTCCGTGCGCAGCAGCCGCGTCAGCTGGGCGGAGAGCGACAGTTCGGCCCGGTGGAAGGGGACGAGATAGATGGCGGTGACCGGCTCGCCGTGCTCGCCGGGCACCTGCTCCCGTACGACACCGGGCTCGCCGGAGTCCTCGTCGGGCAGGGCCAGTTCGGCCAGGCACTCGATGACCAGGCCGGTGTCGACCTGGAGCAGCTTGACCGCGTCGGCGATCAGCCGCTCCTCGGGCAGGAAGCAGTGTCCCTGGTCGGTGGACTGCGAAAGGGCGTACTGGAGACCGGCCTTGACGCGCTCGGGGCTGTCGTGCGGGATGCCGACGGACTGCGCGATGCGGTCGGCGGTGAGGAAGCCGATGCCCCAGACGTCGGAGGCGAGCCGGTACGGCTGGTTCTTCACGACGGAGATGGAGGCGTCCCCGTACTTCTTGTAGATGCGCACGGCGATGGACGTCGACACGTCGACGGACTGCAGGAAGACCATCACCTCCTTGATGGCCTTCTGCTCCTCCCACGCGTCGGCGATCTTCTTGGTGCGCTTGGGGCCGAGGCCCGGCACCTCGATCAGCCGCTTCGGCTCCTGCTCGATGATGTCGAGGGTGTCCAGTCCGAAGTGCTGGGTGATGCGGTCGGCGAAGATCGGCCCGATGCCCTTGACCAGGCCGGATCCGAGGTAGCGGCGGATGCCCTGGATCGTGGCGGGCAGCACCGTCGTGTAGTTCTCGACGGTGAACTGCTTGCCGTACTGGGGGTGCGAGCCCCAGCGGCCCTGCATCCGCAGCGACTCCCCCACCTGCGCGCCGAGCAGCGAGCCGACGACGGTCAGCAGGTCACCGCCGCCTCTGCCGGTGTCCACCCGCGCGACCGTGTACCCCGACTCCTCGTCGGCGTACGTGATCCGCTCGAGGACCCCCTCCAGCACCGCCATCGGCCGTACGGCCGTCGCCTGCTCCTTCGCCATGATCCGACGGTAGCGGTGGGGTCCGACAACGGAACAGGGGCCCGGAAGAACCTGCCCCGTGAAGCTGTTCTGCGGCCGTTCAGGCGACTTACCGAGGCATTGCAGGTCCGAATGAACGATCCTGCGTGACTTAATTCCATTCGGCGCGGTTCCAGCAGATCGACAGTCACGAAAAAAGTTACTGTCACCTCCCCCACCTAGAACTGGAGCAGAAATGATCCGCAAGGTTCTGGCCGGTGCCGCACTGGCGACCGCCGCAGCCGCAGCGACCGTCGGCAGCACGGGCGTGGCCTCGGCCACCACCGGCGGCCCGGAGGCCGAGAACATGCAGACCAGCGCGCACGACATGAACCAGGCCGCGCGCGTCGCCTACGGCGACACGACCAGCGGGACCGGCTCCTCGGAGTTCGCCACCCGCAACGGTGACGTCGCCATCGCCGGTGACCCGGGCGGCATCCTGAACAGCTACGGCGCCCCGTTCGTCGACGTCGACCTGCGCTGCGCCGTCCCCGCGGCCCAGGGTGTGGGCGGCAACGTCCTCGGCGGCCCGGTCACCACGTGCAACAACGCGCCGGTCGACCAGTTCGACGCCCCCGAGCGCATCATCTGAGAACCGCTCCGGCATTTCCCTTCCTTCAGAGCGGGTTGCGGTAAAGCCCTCTTTCGGCCGCGTTTTCTCCTTGCGCGGCCGAGGGGGGCTTTCCGTTGTCCTTTTCCGTTTCCCGTTTCCAATTGCCCGCATTTCGTTTTCCGGTTTCCGTTTCCTGCCGGTGCCGTGAGCCCGGGGCGGGCCGCCGTCCTCTTCCGCCCGCCGTCTAGGGTTCCGGCATGGACGGGACGAACGGAGCGGCCGTGCCGCCGGTGAGCGTGCGACGGCTGCTGCCCGATCTGCTGACGGCCGTCGCGCCCGTGGTGGGCGAGCGGCTGGCGGGGATCTGGCTGTACGGGTCGGCGGTCACGGGGTCCTTCGAGCGGGGCGTCAGCGACGTGGACGTGCTGATCGGCGTGAGCGGTGAACTCGATCTGGATCCGGCCGGGTTGGAGACCGCCCTGGCGCACGTCCTGCGGGCCCGTCCGGGCTTCCGTGACCGGCTCGACCTGACGTTCGCCCCTGCCGCCGCGCTCGCCGGAGGTCTGCTGGAGCCGCTGCTGGTGATCTCCCCCGGCGAACCGCTGCACAGCACGCGCGTGGCGCCCCGCTGGGCGTTGACGCGGGCGCTCGTACGGGAGACCGGTCTGACCCTGGCGGGCCGGCCGGCGCGGGAGGCGCTGGCCGCGGCCGGTGCCGAGGAGCTGCGGACGGCGCTCATCGACTCCGTCGCGGAACTGCGGAGCGCGGCCTCTCAGGTACGTCATCGGGGCGGCCAGGCGTATGTCGTGCTGACCGCGTGCCGCGCCCTGCGCGCCCTGACCACCGGGGAGTTGACCGACAAGGGCGCGGCGGCGGCCTGGACCGCCGAGCGGTGGCCGCGGCTGCGGCCGCTGCTGGAGGCGGCGCTGGCGTGGCGGCGGACGCAGGCGGTGCGGGACGAGACGCCGCTGCCTTCGGAACTGGCCCCGCTCCTGGACGAGTTGCTCGGTCTGGCGGCGGCGTCGGCGGTCACCGGGAGGACCTGACGGCGCGGCCCCGGGATCCTCCGGCCGCCCGTCGCCGATGATTTTCCGGCGCGGCCACGGTCCTACAGGCGACACACACCGACCGCACCGGAGGACAGGGACACCATGACGACCACCAAGGGCCCCGCCAGCTACTTCCCGTCGATCGAGAAGAAGTACGGGCAGCCGGTCTCGCACTGGCAGGAGCTCATCCGGTCCTCGCCGCTCACCAGGCACATGGAGCTGGTCGCCTGGCTGAAGTCCGAGCACGGGCTCGGCCACGGGCACGCCAACGCGCTCGTCGCGCACACCCTCGCCGAGTCGAAGAAGTGAACCGGTCCCCGCGCGGGAAGTGAGCCGGGGCGGGCTCAGATCCCGCCCATCGGCTCCACGTCGACCTTCACCGGCGTCCCCCACACCCGCACGACCTCGTAGTCCGTGAACTCGTGCACCAGCCGGTACGCCATCGCCGCGTCCGGACGGCGGCGCTGCGCGGCCAGATAGAGGTCCGCCTCGCGCCGGTCGTGGCGGGGGGTGCCGCACAGCTGCCACACCTGCCCGGTCCACATCTCCGGGATCCAGCGCTGCTGGGGCTGCGGGCGGTCCTCGCGCGTGCCGTAGCGCGACAGCACCGGCTGCTGCTCGGCGCGCGGGCGGGCGGGACCGCCCCCGTACTCGGAGCGGCGGGCCTGGCGGCGGCGCGTCTCGCACAGCAGGCACAGGTCGGGCGCCGACTCGTCGACCGCGCCCTGGGGGTGCTCGCGGCAGCGGGTCGTGGGCGCGGCGCCGCTGACCGTCTCGTCGAGCAGCTCCAGGGCGCGCTTCACATCGCCCCGCACCTCATGGAGCTTGGCGTCCGTCGCGTCGCCGGTGAGACCTTCGCCGTGCTCGCCGAGCAGGCGCAGGGCGCGGCCGAGTGCGGTGAGCTGCGCGTGGTTCACGGTCGTGTGCTCCGTCTCCGTCTTCCGTAGGCCATGGCGTGCTCCATGACCCATGGGTTCGTGCGTTCTCCACCATCGCACGCGGCGCCGACAACACCCCGCTCCCATCACGATCCGGTCACGACAACCGGAGCCCCTCTTGTCACAGCCTCGTGTAATCGATTCCAATCCTCCGTGTAATCGATTCCACGCACATGTGCACCGCCCGCTCCACACACGAGCACCCCGCGCATGCGCCCCCGCAGCCACAAGGAGGTGGTCTGTGATGTCGTCGAGCGCGAGCATCAAGGACGTCGCGGCCGCGGCCGGGGTCTCCGTCGCCACGGTCTCCCGCGTCCTCAACAGCCATCCGTCCGTCAGTCCGGACGCCCGGGCCCGGGTGCTGGCCGCCGTGGAGTCGCTCGGCTACCGGCCCAACGCCGTCGCCCGCTCCCTGCGCACCGACCAGACCCGCACGCTCGGCCTGGTCATCAGCGACGTGCTGAACCCGTACTTCACCGAGCTGGCCCGCTCCGTCGAGGAGGAGGCCCGCGCCCTCGGCTACAGCGTGATCATCGGCAACGCCGACGAGCAGCCCGGACTCCAGGACCACCACGTCCGCACCCTGCTGGACCGGCGCATCGACGGGCTGCTCGTCTCCCCCACCGACGGCGGCTCCCCGCTGATGCTGGACGCGGCCCGGGCCGGCACCCCCATGGTCTTCGTCGACCGGTGGATCCCGGGGGTCGACGTGCCGGTCGTACGCTCCGACGGGCGGGCCGCCATCCGCGACCTCGTCGCTCATCTGCACCGGCTCGGGCACCGCAGGCTCGCCATCATCGCGGGCCCGGCCGCCACCACGACCGGCAGCGAGCGCGTCGCCGCCTTCCGCGAGGCGCTCGCCTCGTACGCGATCGAGCTGCCGGACGCCTACATCGGGCAGGGCGACTTCCAGGCGGGCAGCGGGCGCCGTGTGACGGACACGTTCCTGGACCTGCCCGAGCCGCCCGAGGTCGTGTTCGCGGCCGACAACCTCATGGCGCTCGGCGCGCTGGACGCGATCCGCGCGCGCGGGCTGCGCGTCCCGGACGACATCGCGCTCGCCGCGTTCGACGACATCCCCTGGTTCGTGCACACCGACCCGCCGGTCACGGCGATCGCCCAGCCGACGAAGGAGCTGGGACGGGCCGCCGTGCGCGCCCTGGTGGACCGCATCGAGGGCCGCCCGCCCGCGTCGGTCACCCTCCCCGCGCACCTCGTCGTACGGCACTCGTGCGGCGAACCGCGCAACCCAGAACCGCGTACCTCGACAGAACCGCGTACCTCGACGGAGAGGAGCAACCGGTGAGCAACCCGGACGAGTTGCTGCGTATCGAAGGGATACGGAAGACCTTCCCCGGCGTGGTCGCGCTCGACAGCGTCGACTTCGACCTGCGCCGCGGCGAGGTACACGTCCTGCTCGGCGAGAACGGGGCCGGCAAGAGCACGCTGATCAAGATGCTCTCCGGTGCCTACACGCCCGACGAGGGCCGCATCACCGTCGGCGGCGAGCAGGTCCGTATCCATGGCGCGCAGGACGCCGAACGGCTCGGGATCGCCACGATCTATCAGGAGTTCAATCTCGTTCCTGATCTGACCGTGGCCGAGAACATCTTCCTGGGGCGCCAGCCGCGCCGCTTCGGTCTCATCGACCGCAAGAAGATGGACGCCGACGCCGAAGCGCTCCTCGCGCGCGTGGGCGTGAACGTGTCGCCACGCGCGCGTGTCCGTGAACTGGGCATCGCCCGGCTCCAGATGGTCGAGATCGCGAAGGCGCTCAGCCTGGACGCCCGTGTGCTGATCATGGACGAGCCGACCGCCGTGCTCACCTCCGAGGAGGTGGAGAAGCTCTTCGCGATCGTGCGGGCGCTGCGCGCGGACGGTGTCGGCGTCGTCTTCATCACGCACCACCTGGAGGAGATCGCCGCTCTCGGCGACCGGGTCACCGTGATCCGGGACGGCCGCAGCGTCGGGCAGGTCCCGGCGTCGACGCCCGAGGACGAGCTGGTCCGGCTCATGGTGGGCCGGTCGATCGAGCAGCAGTACCCGCGGGAGCGGCCCGACACCGGCGCCGCGCTGCTGAAGGTCGAGGGGCTGAGCCGCGACGGCGTCTTCCACGACGTGAGCTTCGAGGTGCGGGCCGGCGAGGTCGTCGGTATCGCGGGGCTGGTGGGCGCCGGGCGCACCGAGGTCGTCCGCGCGGTCTTCGGGGCCGATCCGTACGACGCGGGCCGGGTCGAGGTCGGCGGGGTCCGGCTCCCCCGCCACGACGTGAACGCCGCCATGGCCGCCGGGATCGGGCTCGTGCCCGAGGACCGCAAGGGCCAGGGCCTCGTCCTCGACCAGTCGGTGGCGGAGAACCTGGGCCTCGTGACCCTGCGGACGGCGACCCGGGCCGGGTTCGTCGACCTCAAGGGACAGCACGCGGCGGCCGAGCGGATCGCCGGCCAACTGGGCGTGCGGATGGCCGGGTTGGGCCAGCACGTGCGCACCCTGTCCGGCGGCAACCAGCAGAAGGTCGTCATCGGCAAGTGGCTGCTCGCCGACATCAAGGTGCTGATCCTCGACGAGCCGACGCGCGGCATCGACGTCGGCGCGAAGGTCGAGATCTACCAGCTGATCAACGAACTGACCGCGGCCGGCCACGCCGTGCTCATGATCTCCAGCGATCTGCCCGAGGTCCTCGGCATGAGCGACCGCGTCCTGGTCATGGCACAGGGCCGCGTCGCCGGTGAACTCGCCGCCGGCGAAGCCACCCAGGACTCCGTGATGGCACTCGCCGTCAGCACCACCAGCACCCTTGAGGAGGAGGGCTCCCGTGACCTCGACAAGCACTGACGCGCACAAGAACGGCACGAGCACGACCAAGGCGGGCGGGGGCCTGCTGCGGCTGCTCCTCGACAACGGCGCGCTGACCGCGCTCGTCGTCCTCGTCATCGCCATGTCGCTGCTGTCCGGCGACTTCCTGACCACCACGAACCTGCTGAACGTCGGCGTGCAGGCGGCCGTGACCGCGATCCTCGCGTTCGGTGTCACCTTCGTCATCGTCTCGGCGGGCATCGACCTGTCGGTCGGCTCGGTGGCGGCCCTGTCCGCGACCATCCTCGCCTGGGCGGCCACGAGCGAGGGCGTGCCGGTCGTGATAGCCGTACTGCTCGCCGTCGTCACGGGTGTGGCGTGCGGATTCGTCAACGGCGCCCTCATCTCGTACGGCAAGCTCCCGCCGTTCATCGCGACGCTGGCGATGCTGTCGGTCGGGCGCGGGCTCTCGCTCGTCATCTCGCAGGGCAGCCCGATCCCCTTCCCCGACTCGGTGTCCCGGCTCGGTGACACGCTGGGCGGCTGGCTGCCGGTGCCGGTCAT
Organism: Streptomyces sp. YJ-C3; assembly: GCF_053891275.1. Classification (NCBI taxonomy): domain Bacteria; kingdom Bacillati; phylum Actinomycetota; class Actinomycetes; order Kitasatosporales; family Streptomycetaceae; genus Streptomyces; species Streptomyces sp. YJ-C3. Next base: position 7,756,857 of record NZ_CM132685.1, read on the forward strand.
CGTGATGGTCGTGATGGGCCTGATCACCGCCGTCGTCCTGGGCCGCACGTTCATCGGGCGTTCCATGTACGCGATCGGCGGCAACGAGGAGGCGGCCCGGCTGTCGGGCCTGCGCGTGAAGCGGCAGAAGCTCGTCATCTACGGCCTGTCCGGGCTGTTCGCGGCCGTCGCGGGCATCGTGCTGGCCTCGCGGCTCGCGTCCGCGCAGCCGCAGGCGGCGCAGGGTTACGAGCTGGACGCGATCGCGGCCGTCGTCATCGGCGGGGCCTCGCTGGCCGGTGGCACGGGCAAGGCGTCGGGCACGTTCATCGGCGCACTGATCCTGGCGGTGCTGCGCAACGGTCTCAACCTCCTGTCCGTGTCCGCGTTCTGGCAGCAGGTCGTCATCGGTGTCGTCATCGCGCTCGCGGTGCTGCTCGACACGGTGCGCAGGAAGGCCGGGGCCGCTCCGGCGGCCGCGGGGGCGGGCTCCGGCGGGCCGAAGGGCAAGCAGGCGCTGCAGTACGTGATCGCCGCTGTGGTCGCCGCGGCGATCGTCGGCGGGCTCGCGCTGTGGAACAACGGCTCGTCGTCCGGCGGCAAGAAGGACCTGAAGCTGGGCATGGCCGTCTCCACGCTCAACAACCCCTTCTTCACGGAGATGCGGGCCGGGGCGCAGGCCGAGGCCAGGAAGCAGGGCGTGAAGCTGACGGTGACGGACGCCCAGAACGACGCGTCCCAGCAGGCCAACCAGCTGCAGAACTTCACCAGTGAGGGCATGGGCGCCGTCATCGTGAACCCGGTCGACTCCGACGCCGTCGGGCCGTCCGTGCGCGGCGCCAACGACGCCGGCATCCCCGTCGTCGCCGCCGACCGCGGGGTGAACAAGGCGAAGACCGCCACGCTCGTCGCCTCCGACAACGTCGCGGGCGGCAAGCAGGCCGCGAAGACGCTCGCCGACAAGCTCGGCGGCAAGGGCACGATCGTGATCCTGCAGGGCCAGGCCGGTACGTCCGCGAGCCGCGAGCGCGGCGCGGGCTTCGCCGCGGGCATCAAGGAGTTCCCGGGCATCAAGGTCGTCGCCAAGCAGCCCGCGGACTTCGACCGCACCAAGGGCCTGGACGTCATGACGAACCTGCTCCAGTCGCACGCGGACATCGACGGTGTCTTCGCCGAGAACGACGAGATGGCGCTCGGCGCGATCAAGGCGCTGGGTTCCAAGGCCGGCACGTCGGTGCAGGTCGTCGGCTTCGACGGCACGCCCGACGGCTTCAAGGCGGTCGAGGCGGGCACGCTGTACGCGTCCGTCGCCCAGCAGCCGCGCGAGCTCGGGAAGACGGCCGTGCAGAACGCGATCAGGGCGGCGCAGGACACGAAGATCGCCGGCGCGGTGAAGGTGCCGGTCAAGGTCGTGACGTCGAAGAACGTCGCCGACTTCAAGTGACGCTCTCGTAGCCTTTGCAGTGACGTACGAAGAAAGGCACAGCATGAACACGTACGACCTCCTCGTCGTCGGGTCGGCCAACGCCGACCTGGTGGTGGGCGTCGAGCGGCGCCCCGGCGCCGGGGAGACCGTCCTCGGCTCCGACCTGGTCGTCCACCCGGGCGGCAAGGGCGCCAACCAGGCGGTCGCCGCCGCGAAGCTGGGCGCCCGTACGGCGCTGCTGGCGCGGGTCGGCGACGACGGGCACGGGACGCTGCTGCGGGAGTCGATGGAGTCGGCGGGCGTGGACACGTCCGGCGTGCTGGTCGGCGGGGCGCCCACCGGGGTCGCGCTGATCACGGTCGACCCGTCCGGGGACAACAGCATCGTGGTGTCGCCGGGGGCGAACGGGCGGCTGACGCCCGGGGACGTGCGGGCGGCGGGCGAGCTGTTCGCGGGGGCGAAGGTCGTCTCCGTGATGCTGGAGATCCCGCTGGAGACGGTCGCGGAGGTGGCCCGCGGTCTGGCCGAGGGCGCCCGGCTCGTGCTGAACCCGTCGCCGCCCGCGCCGCTGCCGGACGAGGTGCTGGCGGTGTGCGACCCGCTGATCGTGAACGAGCACGAGGCCCGTGTGGTGCTGGGCTCGCAGGCGGACGGGGACCCCGGGGACCGGGAGGACTGGGCGCGGGCGCTGCTCGCGCTCGGCCCGCGCTCGGTCGTCATCACGCTCGGCTCCGAGGGCGCGCTCGTCGCGGACGCGTCGGGCTCGTCCCGGGTGGCGTCCGTGAAGGTGAAGGCCGTGGACACGACGGGCGCCGGTGACGCGTTCACCGCCGCGCTCGCCTGGCGGCTGGGGACCGGCGAGTCCCTCGCCGAGGCCGCGGCGTACGCGGCCCGGGTCGGCGCCGCCGCCGTCACGAAGGAGGGCGCCCAGGCGTCCTACCCGACCGCCGACGAGGTCGCTGCCCTGTGAAGCGGTCCGGCATTCTCAACCGTCATCTGGCGGGCGCCCTGGCCGAGCTGGGGCACGGGGACGGGGTGCTCGTGTGCGACGCGGGGATGCCGGTCCCGGCGGGGCCGCGCCTCGTCGACCTCGCCTTCCGGGCCGGGGTGCCGTCGTTCGCCGAGGTCCTCGACGGGCTCCTCGACGAGCTGGTGGTCGAGGCGGGGACGGCGGCGCGCGAGGTGCGCTCCGCGAATCCGTCGACGGCCGAGCTGCTGCGGGAGCGGGTGCCGTCGCTCGGCTTCGTCACGCACGAGGAGCTGAAGGGGCTGTCGGCGGGCGCGCGCCTGGTCGTACGGACCGGGGAGGCCCGGCCGTTCGCGAACGTGCTGCTGCGCTGCGGAGTGTTCTTCTAGGCAGTCGCGTCATGGAGCTACGAGGGGCCCGGTCCGCGGACCGGGCCCCTCGACGCTTCCCCTCCTCGCCAGGACTCTCCGGATCCCCCCAGATCCCCCTCCAAAAGTCCTGACGCACGCTAGACCCGCCGGGCCCCTGAAAGGTTGCACGCTCCGCAGCGATTTCTTTCATGGATTTTCAGCGTGCCGACATACCGGGGCGGCCTTAGCGTTTGGGGCATGAGCGAACAATCGGGTGAACAGTCGCTGGAGAAGGACGTCCTCGACGAGCTCGGCGACGACCGGCTGCAGGAGCTCGCGGGTCTGCTGGGCACGGACGCCTCCGGCGCGCAGAGCGTCGTCGGCAGCACCGTGTCGGCGTTGTCGGGCGGCCTGCGCGAGCGGGCGGAGGAGGGTCCCGACGGGGCCCAGGAGGTCCGGCAGGCGATCGCCGAGGCCGAGCAGCCCCCGCTCCAGGGCGTCGCCACGCTGGGCGGGCTCGGCGGTATGGCGTCGGGCGGGCTGCTGGCCGGTCTGCTGTCGAAGATGAGCCGGCCGGTGGCGAACGCCGTCTCGAAGAAGACGGGGCTGCCCGCGGCGAACGTGGCCCGGGGCATCGAGCTGCTGATCCCGGTCGTTCTCGCCGTGATGAGCAAGCGGGCCGCTCGGAAGAAGTAGCGTCCGGCCCCTCCGGCGTGCGGGCCTCGGGGCTCCGCCCCGGACCCCGCTCCTCGAACGCCGGAGGGGCTGGATTCACGCGTGCCGCGTGAACCGTTCCGCCGTCTCCGCGAGGACCTCGCGGCCGTCGCGCGCCCACAGCCCGTCGTTGAACAGCTCGACCTCGATCGGCCCGGAGTAACCGGCGTCCTCGACGTACCGGCGCCACTGCCGCATGTCGATCGAGCCGTCCCCGATCTGGCCCCGCCCGTTGAGGACCCCCTCCGGCAGCGGGGTCGTCCAGTCGGCGAGCTGGAACGTCGCGATACGGCCCTGCGCCCCGGCCCGCGCGATCTGTGCGGGCGCCTGGTCGTCCCACCAGACGTGGTACGTGTCCACGCAGACGCCGACCTGCTGCGCGGGGAAGCGTTCGGCCAGGTCCAGGGCCTGTCCGAGCGTGGAGACGACGCAGCGGTCGGCCGCGTACATCGGATGCAGCGGCTCGATGGCGAGCCGCACGCCGTGCTCGGCGGCGTACGGGCCGAGCTCGGCGAGCGCGTCGGCGATCCGTTCCCGGGCGCCGTGCAGGTCGTACGAGCCCGCCGGGAGTCCGCCGGAGACGAGGACCAGGACGTCCGTGCCGAGGGTGACGGCCTCGTCGACGGCCCGCTTGTTGTCGTCGATCGCCGCCTTGCGGCCGGCTGCGTCGATCGCGGTGAGGAAGCCGCCGCGGCAGTGCGTGGAGACGGCGAGCCCGGCGTCGCGCAGGAGCCCGGCGGCGGCCTCGACGCCGTACGCCTGGACCGGCTCGCGCCAGGTCCCGACGTGCTGGACGCCCAACTCCAGGCAGGTCTTGACGAGTTCGGGCAGGTCGAGCTGCTTGACCGTCATCTGGTTGATGGAGAAGCGGGGGTCGGCGGTCATCCGGTCACTCCGTACAGGGCGAGCAGGTTCTTCATGCGGGACTCGGCGAGCGCCGGGTCCGGGAACAGGCCTAGTCCGTCGGCGAGTTCGTAGGCGCGGGCGAAGTGCGGCAGCGAGCGGGCGGACTGCAGGCCGCCGACCATCGCGAAGTGGTCCTGGTGGCCCGCGAGCCACGCGAGGAGGACGACGCCCGTCTTGTAGAAGCGGGTGGGCGTCTGGAAGAGGTGCCGGGACAACTCGACCGTGGGGTCGAGGAGTTCGCGGAAGCCTTTCGCGTCGCCCGTGTCCAGGACGCGCACCGCCTGCGCGGCGAGCGGTCCCAGCGGGTCGAAGATGCCGAGCAGGGCGTGGCTGAAGCCGCGGTCGTCGCCGGCGATCAGCTCGGGGTAGTTGAAGTCGTCGCCGGTGTAGCAGCGCACGCCCTGCGGGAGGCGGCGGCGCAGCTCGACCTCGCGGCGGGCGTCGAGCAGCGACACCTTGATGCCGTCGACCTTGTCCGGGTGGGCGGCGATGACCTCCAGGAACGTCTCGGTCGCGGCGTCCAGGTCGGCGGAGCCCCAGTAGCCCTCCAGGGCCGGGTCGAACATGGGGCCGAGCCAGTGCAGGACGACCGGCTCGGACGCCTGGCGCAGCAGGTGCCCGTACACGTCGAGGTAGTCCTCGGGGCCCTCGGCGACGGCGGCCAGGGCCCGGGACGCCATGAGGATCGCCTGCGCGCCCGTCCCCTCCACGAGCGCGAGCTGTTCCTCGTAGGCGGCCCGGACCTCGGCCGGGTCCTTGGCGGGCCCGGTGAGCTGGTCGGTCCCGACCCCGCACGCGATGCGCCCGCCGACGGCCTTCGCCTCGGCCGCGGAGCGCCGGACGAGTTCGGCGGCGCCCGCCCAGTCCAGGCCCATGCCGCGCTGCGCGGTGTCCATCGCCTCGGCGACGCCGAGCCCGTGCGACCACAGGTGGCGGCGGAAGGCGAGGGTGGCGTCCCAGTCGACGGCGGCCGGGGAGTCGGGGGTGGTGTCGGCGAACGGGTCGGCGACGACGTGCGCCGCCGAGAAGACGACGCGGGAGGCGAGCGGGGCGCCCGTGTCGACGGCGAGCGGCGTGGCGCGCGGCTCGTAGGCCCGCAACCGGCCGCTGCTGTCGGGCAGTCGGATCGTCACAGCGTGATCTCCGGTACGTCGATGCGGCGGCCCTCGGCGGACGACTTCAGGCCGAGCTCGGCGAGCTGGACGCCGCGGGCGCCGGCCAGCAGGTCCCAGTGGTAGGGCGCGTCGGCGTACACGTGCTTGAGGAAGAGCTCCCACTGCGCCTTGAAGCCGTTGTCGAAGTCGGCGTTGTCGGGCACCTCCTGCCACTGGTCGCGGAAGGAGTAGGTGGCCGGGATGTCCGGGTTCCAGACCGGCTTCGGGGTGGAACTGCGGTGCTGGACGCGGCAGTTGCGCAGGCCCGCGACGGCGGAGCCCTCGGTGCCGTCGACCTGGAACTCGACCAGTTCGTCGCGGTTGACGCGCACGGCCCAGGAGGAGTTGATCTGGGCGACGGCGCCGCCGTCCAGCTCGAAGATGCCGTACGCGGCGTCGTCGGCGGTGGCGTCGTAGGGCTTGCCGTTCTCGTCCCAGCGCTGCGGGATGTGCGTGGTGATCAGCGCCTGCACGGACGCGACCCGGCCGAACAGCTCGTGCAGCACGTACTCCCAGTGCGGGAACATGTCGACGACGATGCCGCCGCCGTCCTCCGAACGATAGTTCCAGCTCGGCCGCTGGGCCTCCTGCCAGTCGCCCTCGAAGACCCAGTAGCCGAACTCGCCGCGCACGGACAGGATCTGCCCGAAGAAGCCGCCGTCGATCAGCCGCTTCAGCTTGAGCAGGCCCGGCAGGAAGATCTTGTCCTGGACGACGCCGGACTTGATGCCCGCGTCCCTGGCGAGGCGGGCCAGCTCCAGGGCGCCGTCGAGGCCGGTGGCGGTCGGCTTCTCGGTGTAGATGTGCTTGCCGGCGGCGATCGCCTTCTTGATGGCGTCCTCGCGGGCGGAGGTCACCTGCGCGTCGAAGTAGATGTCGATCGAGTCGTCGGCGAGGACGGCGTCGAGGTCGGTGGATATGTTCTCCTCCCCCAGGCCGTGCCGCTCGGCGAGCGCCCGCAGGGCGTGCTCGCGGCGGCCGACGAGGACCGGCTCGGGCCACAGCACCGTGCCGTCGCCGAGGTCGAGTCCGCCCTGGTCACGCAGGGCGAGGAGGGAACGGACGAGGTGCTGGCGGTAGCCCATGCGCCCCGTCACACCGTTCATGGCGATGCGCACCGTCTTGCGTGTCACGTGAATCCCTTCGTCCTTCTTCGTCCGGCCGTACGCGGCAGAGGCCGTCGGCGTACGCGCGATGGCGCTCGCCGGATGGTTCGTAGCAAGCGCTTTCTATCTGGAAAGAAGCTAGCCTCTGCACAGCCGCTCGGACAAGAGCGGGTACGAGACCGGGGACCTTCGGCCCCCGGGGACTTTCGAGCAGTGGGCCGAAGGCCGTTGACGGAGGATGACTCGATGACCGTGACCCTGGCGGACGTGGCAGCCCGTGCGCAGGTGTCCCCCGCCACCGTCTCCCGCGTGCTGAACGGGAACTATCCGGTCGCCGCGGCCACCCGCGAGCGGGTGCTCAGGGCCGTGGACGAACTGGACTACGTGCTCAACGGCCCGGCCAGCGCCCTCGCGGCGGCCACGTCCGACCTGGTCGGGGTCCTCGTCAACGACATCGCGGACCCGTTCTTCGGGATCATGGCGTCCGCGGTGCAGTCCGAGATCGTCGGGCCCGGCGGCCGGGCGGGCGGCGAGCGTCTCGCGGTCGTCTGCAACACGGGCGGCTCACCGGAACGCGAACTGACGTACCTGACCCTGCTACAGCGCCAGCGCGCGGCGGCGGTCGTCCTCACCGGCGGAGCGATCGAGGACGAGGACCATGTCGCCGCGGTGGCGGGCAAGTTGAGGAGGCTGTCGGAGGCCGGCACCCGGGTCGTGCTGTGCGGGCGGCCGCCGGTGCCGGAGACGGACGCGGCGGCGATCACCTTCGACAACCGGGGCGGCGCACGGGAGCTGACCGCCCATCTGCTCACGCTCGGACACCGGCGGATCGGCTACGTCGCCGGGCCGGAGGAGCGCACGACGACACGTCACCGCCTGGAGGGGCACCGTGAGGCGCTGGCCGACGCGGGCGTGACGGAGTCGGACGGGCTGGTGGCGCACGGCCTGTACGACCGGGCGGCCGGCCACGCGGCGACGGTCGAACTACTGCGCAGGGACCCGGAGTTGACCGCGGTGGTCGCGGCGAACGACACGGTGGCGCTCGGCGCGTGCGCGGCTCTGCGGGAGGCGGGCCTGCGCATCCCCGAGGACGTCTCGGTGGCGGGCTTCGACGACCTCCCGTTCAGCGTGGACGCGGTCCCCGCGCTGACGACGGTCCGCCTCCCTCTTGCGGAGGCTGCGGCCCGGGCGGGCCGTATCGCGATGGGCCGGGAGGCGGCGCCGCAGGGCGGGATCGACGCGGTGCGCGGCGAGTTGATGGTGCGCGGGTCGACGGGCGCGCCGCGAGGGGCGTGACCGCGGGACGTGCCCTTCCGGCGCCCGCGCCGGGCGGGGAGCAACAGGACTGAGGGCCCCGCCCCTCGGTGAGAAGAGGCGGGGCCGGGTGCCTACACGTGCGGGCGGCGGCCCTGCTCCTGGTGCGGGAACCGCTGGTCCGCGCCGGGCAGGGTCGGCTTCGGGAGGGTCGCCACGTCCTCCTTCGCCTGCTCCAGCTGCTCCGCCGTGTCGCGGGGCAGGCGGGGCGGCCGGTGGGTGGCGTGGGAGAAGCGGAAGGCCGAGGTGAGGTCGCCGAAGGTGTCGCGGCGCCAGTCGGTGATGTTGGGCTCCTCGACGCCCGTGAACTTCTCCAGGAACTGCAGCGCCGAGGTGTGGTCGAAGGACTCGGAGGCCACCCAGCCGCCGACCGTCCACGGGGAGACGATGATCGCCGGGACGCGGAAGCCGCCGCCGATGGGCAGGCCCTTGACGAACTCGCCCGCCGTGCCCGCCGCAGGCGTGGGCGGGGCCACGTGGTCGAACAGGCCGTCGTTCTCGTCGTAGTTGAGGATGAAGGCGGTCTTCGCCCAGACCTTGGGGTTGCTGGCTATCGCCTCGATCTTCTGGGCCACGAAGTCGGCACCCGCGGCGGGCAGGTAGTCGGGGTGTTCCGACTGATAGCTGGTCGGCATGATCCAACTGACCGCCGGGAGACGGTCGTTGCGGGCGTCGTCCTCGAAGGTGCCCTCGGGCTGCGGGCGGACACCGCGCTCGTAGAGGTCGGAGCCGGGCCGGGCGTTCTTGAACGACGCGAAGTTCTCCAGCATGTTGCAGCCGTAGTCGTCGTCCTGCTGGTAGACCTTCCAGCTGACTCCGGCGGCCTGGAGGCGCTCGGCGTACGTCGTCCAGCGGTAGGGCGAGGGCGCCGTGTTGTTGAGGATCGGGCCGCCCTGGGTGCCGGACGGGTCGATCGTGCCGGTCATCCAGTAGAGGCGGTTGGGCCAGGTCGGGCCGAAGACGGAACAGAAGTAGTTGTCGCAGATGGTGAAGGTCTCGGCGAGGGCGAACTGGAAGGGGATGTCCTTGCGGGTGTAATAGCCCATCACGTAGGGGCCGTTGACACCGTCGGCCTTGCGGTGGGCCGGCAGCCACTGGTCCATCTTCCCGTTGTTCCAGGCCTCGTGCTGGACCGACCAGGCGTGGCTGGTGGACGGGATCGCCTGGGCGCTGGTGGAGTGCGTGTCCAGGTGGAAGGGGAGCAGGTACCCCTTCGGGTTCTCGGCGTCGGGCTGGTAGAAGACCGAGCGGCCGTTGTCCAGCTTCAGCGCGTGGGGGTCGTTGAAGCCGCGGACGCCCTTGAGCGTGCCGAAGTAGTGGTCGAAGGAGCGGTTCTCCTGCATCAGCATCACGACGTGCTCGATGTCGCGGAGCGAGCCCTTGCGGGGCGGGCCCGCGGCGACGGCCTTCTGGACGCTGGGCGGGAGGAGGGAGAGCGCCGCGGCGCCGCCGACGGCGCCTGCCGCGGAACCGAGGAGTCTGCGTCGGGTCAGTTCGGCCATGGAAGTCCCCTGTGAGTGGCTGGACGGGCGGTTCGGTCATGCCAACGGCCCGTGTGCGACGGGCCGTTGTGCCACTCTGCGACCCGCCCGGGGAGGGGCGGAGGGGGTGAAGGGTGAACTCGTGGCCAACGCGCGGGAAGGGGTTGGCCAACCCATGGGCTGCCCTTGAACCGCTATACCTGCCATATGCACGGACTTGACCCGGGGGCGTCCCGGCGGCTCTCCGGTGTCCGGTCCGTGGACGGGCCCGCCCGCCGGGCGTAGCCTGGCGCCACCCCCAGACCTCTGACTGAGTCAACTGTCCATGTCTGCCGGCCGGTCCGACCGGCCCCATGAGGTGAGCCATGACCGTGCAGGACATCCGGTCCTTCAACCGCTTCTACACGAACCTGGTCGGCGCGCTGGACCACAGCCGCCATCTGTACGCCCCGTACACCCTCACCGAGGCGCGCGTGCTGTACGAACTGGCGCACAGCGAGCGGCTCGACGCGGCCGACCTGCGGGCGCAGCTCAATCTGGACGCCGGGTACCTGAGCCGGATCCTCGGCAGATTCGAGCGGGACGGGCTCGTCGAGCGCGCCTCGTCCGAGCGGGACTCGAGGCGCCGCCGCATCACCCTCACCGCGCGGGGCCGTACCGCCGCGGAGCTGCTCGACGAGCGTTCGCGGGAGGCGGTCGGCGCGCTCCTCGCCACGGTTCCCGCGGCCGAGCGCGCCCGGCTGACGGAGGCGCTGCGCACCGTGCGCGCGATCCTCGGCGACGGCCGCGCCGCCCCGCACCCGGAGAACGTGCTGCTGCGCGCCCCCGGCGCCGGCGACCTGGGCTGGATCGTGGCACGCAACGGGGCGGTGTACGCGGCCGAGTTCGGCTGGAACGCCGACTACGAGGGCCTGGTGGCCCGGATCGTCGCCGATTTCGCGCAGGACCACGACCCGCATCTGGAGCGGGTGTGGATCGCCGAGCTCGACGGCCGTCCGGTGGGGTGCGTGATGTGCGTACGCGACGAGGCGCCCGGCACCGCGCGGCTGCGGCTGCTCCTGGTGGAGCCGGAGGCGCGCGGCCTCGGTGTCGGCGACCGGCTGGTGCGGTCCGTCATCGCCTTCGCGCGCGGCGTCGGTTACCGCGAGCTGGTGCTGTGGACGAACGACGTGCTGAAGTCGGCCCGTTCGCTCTACCAGCGCCACGGGTTCGTCCTCGCGGGCGAGACTGCGCACCGTTCCTTCGGCGCGGACCTGATCGGCCAGGACTGGCGGCTTCCGCTGCATCGGGCCCCCGAGTGACGGACGGGAGCGCGGGTAGGGTCCGCCCCATGAAACTGGCGTTCTCCACTCTCGGTGTCCCCGGCCTCCCGCTCTCCGACGTCCTCCGCCTGGCCACGGCGCACGGCTATCACGGGGTGGAGCTGCGCGCCCATCCCGAGGAGCCGGTCCATCCGGGCCTCGATCCGGCCGCGCGGGCGGACGCCGCCGCCGAGTTCAAGGCCGCGGGCGTCGAGGTCCTGGGGGTGGCCGGGTACGCGCGCGTGGCGGCGCCCGGCGACGACGCCCCGGTGCTCGACGAGATCCGCGCCCTGGTGGACCTGGCCCGCGACCTGGGCGCCCCGTACGTCCGGGTCTTCCCGGGCGGGGGTGACGAGCAGAGCGCCGAGGAGGCCGACGCCACCGCGGCCCGCCGGCTCGGGGTGGCCGCCGAGTACGCCGCGGACCGGGCGGTGCGCGTCCTGCTGGAGACGCACGACTCGCACCGCACCGGGGCGGACGCGTCCCGCGTGGTCGGCCCGGTCGGTCACCGCAATGTGGGTGTGCTGTGGGACGTCATGCACACCTGGCTCGGCGGCGAGCAGCCCTCGGCCTCCTACGCGGCGCTCTCCCCCTACCTCGGCTATGTGCAGGTCAAGGACATCGCCGGCCCGCACGACAAGACGCCCCTGCCCCTCGGCGCCGGGGTGCTCCCGCTGGCCGAGTGCGTGGAGGTGCTCAGCCGCGCGGGCTGGGACGGCTGGCTGTGCTGGGAGTACGAGGCCCGCTGGTACGAGGCCGCGGCCCCGCTGCCGGATCTGCTCCGCGAGGGACGGGAGCACATGGCTCGGCTGCTCAACGAGTCGGCGTAGGAGCGGAGTTCAGGACCTCGGCTGCCTGGTGCTCGGCGTTGCCGACCGCGGGCCGTCGTGGCTCCTCGCGCCGTTCCCGGCGCCTCTTCGGGGCGCCTGCCCGTGAGGTCAGCGCCACCCCGGCCACCAGCAGCGCCGCCGCGCACCAGCCGAGCGGACTGACGGACTCGTTCAGGAAGAGGGCCGCGGAGGACATGCCGAAGACCGGGACGAGGAGCGAGTACGGGGCGACCGTCGAGGCGTCGTAGCGGCGCAGCAGGCGGCTCCAGGCGCTGAAGCCGAAGAGTGTGGTGACGAGGGCTACGTAGACGATGGCGCCCGCGCCCGGCAGGTCGAGGGAGGCCAGCGCGTCGGCGTCACGGTCCGGGCCCTCGAAGAGCAGGGAGAGGGCGAGGAGCGGCAGGACCGGGACCGCGCTCGACCAGACCATGAAGTTGAAGGGGGCGTCGGGCGCGGCCTTGCGGGTCAGGACGTTCGAGACGCCCCAGAACGCGGCCGCCACCAGGACCAGCGCGAAGGCGCCCAGCGGGCCCGAGCCGCCCTCGTCCGCGGCCGCGACGGCGATGCCGGCGAGCGCCACCGCCATGCCCAGCAACCGGATCCTGCCGGGCCGCTCGCCGAGGAACGCGAACGCGATCAGCGCCGTGAACACGGACTGCACCTGGAGCACGAGCGAGGACAGCCCCGCGGGCATCCCGGTGTTCATGCCGATGAAGAGCAGCCCGAACTTGCCGACGCCCAGGGCGAGTCCGACCCCGATGATCCAGCGCCACGGCACACACGGCCGGCCGACGAGGAACACCGCGGGCAGCGCGGCGAGCAGGAAGCGCAGGGCACAGAAGAGCAGCGGCGGGAAGTGGTCGAGGCCGATGTCGATGACGACGAAGTTCACACCCCACAGGGCGGCGACGAGGACGGCGAGGCCGGTGTGCGCAGGTCTCATGCGTCGAGCATCACTCCGTACGACCGTGTAGCACCAGCGATGATCACTGCATGATGGGATGAAGCACTGCTACATGAACCGTGGAGGGACACATGCTGGATCTTCAGCGGCTGCGCGCGCTGCACGCCGTGTCCGTCCACGGCACCGTGGGCGCCGCGGCGGCCGCCCTCGGCTACACGCCGTCCGCCGTCTCGCAGCAGATAGCGAAGCTGGAGCGGGAGACCAGGACGGTGCTCCTCGAACGGGCCGGGCGGGGTGTCAAGCTCACCGAGGAGGCCCGGCAACTGGCCGAGACCGCGCGCGAGTTGATGGCGATCGTGGAGCGGGCGGAGACCGGGCTGGAGGAGCGGCGCGGGGTGCCTTCCGGGCAGTTGACGATCGCCGCGTTCGCCTCCGCGGCGCGGGGTCTGCTGCCCGCGACGCTCGCCGGCCTCGCCGCCCGGCATCCCGCGCTCGACACCCGCCTCAGCGAGGTCGACCCGCATCTGTCGGTGGACCTCGTCGCCAAGGGCGCCGTCGACCTGGCCGTCGCGCACGACTGGGACATCGCGCCGCTGCCCGCCCCTGCCGGGGTGGAGCAGGCCGTGCTCGGCGACGATCTCTGCGATCTGCTCGTCCCGGCCGGGCATGCGCTGGCCGGGCGGACGGCGGTGCGGAGGGAGGAGCTCGGCGGTGAGCGCTGGGTGTCGCAGCCGCCGGGGCGGGTGTGCCACGACTGGCTCGTCCGCACGATGCGCTCCGCTGGGTTCGAGCCGCGGATCGTTCATCAGGCCGAGGAGAATCCGACCCTGACGGCCCTGGTCGCGGCCGGGTTGGGGGTCGCGCTGATTCCTCGTCTGGGGCGGGGGCCGTTGCCCGAGGGGGTCGTCGCGGTGGGGCTCGATCCGATGCCGCGGCGGCGGCTCTACGCGTTGTGGCGGGCCGGGTCAGGGGGGCGTCCGGCGATCACGGAAACGGTCAGCGCGTTGCGCGCCCAGGGTCGCGTCTGCCTGGTCACGCCGTAGCCCCGACCGCGGCCCGGCGGCACCTGGTCGCGGCCCGCGCCCGCCTGGAACCTGCGGCGGCCTGGCGCCGAGCGTCTGCCGTGTTGCGCTCCCAGGCGACCACCGCCGAGTGGGGCTTCTCGCGCAGTTCCCCGCGCCCCTGGAGGCCTGCGGCTCCGCCGCGCCTCAAGGGGCGGGATTTCATACTCCGCCGCACCTCCACGGGGAGATGCGCACTTCGTGCAGCATCTCCGACCCAAGATGGCGCACACCCACGCAGCACCCCCGGCCCGAGATGGCGCACGAAGTGCGCATCTCAGGGGCGCGGGGAACTGCGCGACCAGCCACGACGAAACCCGCACCCGCTATCCGGCACACAGCACCCCGCACCCGGCACCCGGCACTCCGCACCCAACCCCCCGCACAACCCACACACCACCCCACCCCTTCTCCGCCACCCGCGCACCAATTTCGCAGAACCTTCAAGGAGGCGGGAACCCGAGCGCCGCCCCGCCCGTCCAAAGGGCACGCTGCCGGTGAGTCTCCGCAGTGCGGTGTCGGCCTCGCTGCTGGCTGCGAACGCTGACCACCCTCTCCGCCGCCTGTGGCCGGCAGCACGCCGTCACCGGCGCGCCCCCCTCCAACTGCGCCGGTGACGGCCCCTTTCCACGCCAACTCCCTTGACTGGCAGAAACTTTCCCGATATCCGTGTCGCGCGTAAGTTTTTTTCACCGTGGCCCCACCCAGCTCGTGCCCCGCCCCTCCCTCCGGAAGGAGCGCAAGTGCACCACCGCCAGACCAGCAAGGGTTTCCCCAGACGCACGCTGCTCGCCGCCGCCACCGCAGGTGTCGCCGCCGCGGGCCTGGCCGCCGCACCCGCCCAGGCCCGGGCGAAGAACCGCGACAAGGACCTGAAGAAGATCATCTCCGGGATGTCCCTGGAGGAGAAGGTCGGCCAGCTCTTCGTGATGCGGGTGTACGGCCACTCGGCCACCGCCCCCGACCAGGCCGACATCGACGCCAACCTCAAGGAGATCGGCGTCCGCACCGCGGCCGAGATGATCGCCAAGTACAAGCTCGGCGGCATCATCTACTTCGCCTGGGCGCACAACGTCCGCGAACCGCACCAGATAGCCGACCTCAGCAACGGCATCCAGACGGCCGGCCAGCAACAGCCGTCCCGAATACCGTTGTTGGTCGCCACCGACCAGGAGCACGGCATCGTCGCCCGGGTCGGCAAGCCCGCCACCCTGTTCCCCGGCGCGATGGCCCTCGGCGCGGGCGGCTCGCGCTCCGACGCGCGCGAGGCGGGCCGCATCGCCGGCGCCGAGCTGCGCGCGCTCGGCATCAACCAGGACTACGCCCCCGACGCCGACGTCAACATCAACCCGGCCAACCCCGTCATCGGCGTCCGTTCCTTCGGCGCCGACCCGGCGGCGGTCGCCCGGCTCGCCGCCGCCCAGGTCCAGGGCTACGAGTCGGCCCGCATCGCCTCGACGGCCAAGCACTTCCCGGGCCACGGCGACACGGCGACCGACAGCCACAGCGGACTCCCGGTCATCACGCACACCCGCGAGCAGTGGGAGCAGCTGGACGCGCCGTCGTTCAAGGCCGTGATAGCCGCGGGCATCGACTCGATCATGACGGCGCACATCGTGGTCCCGGCCCTCGACCCGGCCGAGGACCCGGCGACCCTCTCGCACCCGATCCTCACCGGCATCCTGCGCGAGCAGCTCGGCTACGACGGCGTCGTGATCACCGACTCGCTGGGCATGGAGGGCGTCCGCACGAAGTACGGCGACGACCGCGTGCCGGTGCTCGCACTGAAGGCGGGCGTCGACCAGCTGCTCAATCCGCCGTCCCTGGAAGTCTCCTGGAACGCCGTCCTCGACGCGGTGAAGAGCGGCGAGCTGACCGAGGAGCGCCTGGACGTCTCCATCCTGCGCATCCTGCGCATGAAGGCCGGCCTGGGGCTGTTCGAGGAGCCGTACGTCACCCAGCGCGGCGTCGACCGCACGGTGGGGACCCGCGCGCACCTGGCGGCGGCCGACCGGATCGCCGAGCGCACGACCACGCTCCTGGTCAACAAGGACCGGCTGCTGCCGCTGTCCCGGCGCCGGCACAAGAACATCCTCGTGCTCGGCGCCAATCCGGCCTCGCCCTCCCTCAGCGACGGCCCGCCGACCACGGTGCTCGGCGCGGCCCTGACCGAACTGGGCTTCACCCCCACGGTGCTGGCGACCGGCACCGCGCCGAGCCAGGCGGTCGTCGCCCAGGCGGTGGCGGCGGCCCAGGGCAAGGACGCGGTGCTCATCGGCACCTACAACGTCACCGCGGGCAGCGCCCAGCAGGCCCTGGTGAACGCCGTCGCCGCGACCGGCGTACCGGTCGTCACGCTGTCCCTGCGCAACCCGTACGACGTGGCCCAACTGCCCTCCACCGGGGCCCACTTGGCGGCGTACTCCTGGATCGACGTCGAACTGCGGGCGGCGGTGAGGGTCCTCGCGGGCCGGGCCGAGCCGCGCGGCAAGCTGCCGGTTCCGGTGCAGCGGGCGGACGATCCGGCTCAGGTCCTCTACCCGATCGGTTACGGCCTGCGGTACTGAAGCGGCCGTACAGGGCGTACGCCGCACTACCGGCGCACCACCCCCAACTGACGCAAAGCCCCCTCCACGTCTGGCGTGCGCCCGCCCCGGCGGGTCACGCTGGGGCGGGTACATCGGGGGGATTGCCATGCGCGTGCGGACGGTTGGGGTGGTGTGCGCTGCGCTGTTGTCGGCGCTCGCACTGGGCGGTTGTCAGGCTTCGTCGGGGTCGGGGGAGGAGTCGGCGACGCCGTCGGCGGCGAACCCGCTGCGCTCCCCGTCCGGCTACGGGGCGGTCTTCCTCGCGGTGGGCGAGTGCAGCTCCCGGGGGCGGACGTCGTTCAACGAGGTGTCGTGCGGCAGCGAGAGCGCCGTGGCACGGGTCGTCGAACGGTACGAGGGCGGGACGGCGCAGGGGCCCGCGTGCCCGGCCCGCACCGACTTCGTGCTGCACATCAGCGAGAGCCGGCCGGCGTCCGACGAGAACGGCGACGGGTCGATCGCCCGCGGCTACGCCTGTATGCGCAACCTGGAGGAGCCGCACCCCGGCGACCCGGGCGGCGGTGGCGGTCCCCGCACGATCGTCGGCGACTGCGTGTACTCCGCGGGCAAGGGGCAGGTCAGGGAGACCCCGTGCGACGGCTCGGGCGAGCGCGCGCCGCAGTACCGCGTCCGCTCCGCGGTGCCGGGCCGCGACGCGTGCCCGTCGGCCACGGCCCTGTACGTGTCGCTCGGCGGGACGGAGCCGGTGGGATGCGCCGTGAAGGTGTGAGCGGGACTCCCGGACGGAGTGCTCCCGGACGGAGAGCTCCCTTGCATGAAGAAGGGGGCCGCGGCGTGCGGCCCCCTCTCCGTCGTGCGGGCGTGCTCACGGGCGGAGCGTGAACTCCCGGGCGGTGTCCGGCCGGTCCAGCTTCGCGTCGTGCGGCGCCTTGGCCGTCGTACCGGACAGACCGGCCCACGCGAGGATCCGCGAGGTGGCCAGGGCCTTGTCGTCGGCGTTCAGACCCGCGACGTTCGCACCGTGGTTGGCGTGCGGCGCCGTCAGGACGTAGCTGTCCCGGGCCCCGGCGCCGAGCCGGAAGCGCTCCGCGCCCCACGGGTCGTTGTCTCCGTAGACGTACAGCATCCGCGTGGCGTTGTGGCGCACCCACGAGTCGACGTCGCGCATCGCCCACGGTTGGAACTTCATGGGGATGGAGCGCGGCACGAAGTTGCGCGGCGGCTGGTAGCCGTAGCGGGAGAGCTTGCCGAGCCAGGGCTGCTTGATGTCGGGCGAACCGAGCTGCACGCCCGCCTGGTAGTAGTACGGCGTGTACTGCTCCAGGCCCTGGTCGGCGTAGGAGGCCCAGCCGCCGACGGCGTCGACGTAGTCGAAGAGGTCCTGGTCGGAGACCGTGGCGGCGTCCGGGACGTCCGCGCAGGCCGACTCCGGCTGGTACTGCCAGAAGCCCCACACCAGGTCGAGCACGGTCGCCTCGTAGGCCTTGTCCAGCGAACCGACCGTGTTGACGGTGTAGTCGTTGGCGGCGAGGTACTCCTTGTACTTCTTCTCCAGCGCGTCACGGCGCACCAGCGTCTCGCGCTGCACCTTCTGCAGGGCGACGCGGCAGTCCCTTGGGCCGACGTTCGCGAGGAATTTGTCGTACGCCGAGTCCTCGTCGTTGACGACGTCGTTCGGGGCGACGTACGCGACGACGCCGTCCATGTCGCGCGGGTAGAAGCGCTCGTAGTACGTGGCGGTCATGCCGCCCTTCGAGCCGCCGGTGGTCAGCCAGTTCTGGCCGTAGACCGGCTTGAGGGCCTGGTAGATGCGGTGCTGGTCGCTGGCCGCCTGCCAGATGTCGAGCTTCGACCAGTCGGCGGGCTGCGGCCTGGACGGCGTGAAGAAGCGGTACTCCACGGAGACCTGGTTGCCGTCGACGATGCGGGTGGGCTCGCTGCGCGACGGGTTCGTCGAGACGTTGTAGCCGCTGGTGAACATGACCGTCGGGCGGCTGACGTCCTTGTGCAGCACGGTGATGCGCTGCTGGAAGGTGCCCTTGGACGGGTGCCGGTGGTCGACCGGCTGGGTGTAGTTGAGGACGAAGTAGCGGTAGCCGTCGTACGGCTTCTCCTCGACGAGGCTCATGCCCGGTATCGCGAGGAGCCGGTCCTTGATGTCGGTCGTGGCGGCCACGGCGTCGGCCGGCTGCGCGGCGGCCGCCGTGGATATCCCGGCCGTGCCCACGGTTCCTATGACCACCGCGAGTGACAACAGCCATCTGAGCGTCTTGCGCATGCACCCTCCCCTGGAGTTACACGGACGCTCCGGAAACTATCGGAGCAACTCGTGCACCACCAGGGGTACTTGGTGTCCGCTCAGCATGACATTCGGTACTGCTTCAGCACAGAATCCACCCTGAACTGACCGATTTCGACCCCACTCGCCCCTTCACCCGGACACAGCGGTGACCGGCGTGCACGGTGACCGGGCCCGCGTGGTGGGTGAAGCGGCCCTCCTCGACGACGGCCCGGTTGCCGCGGGCCTGGACGCTGACCGACATGGTCTGGCGGACCCCGGCGCGCTTGGCGACGGTGACGGCGCAGACGTAGCCGCGGCTCCTGTAGAGGACGGTCGAGCCCGTGCTGAACGACAGGGTGCGGGCCTTGTGTCCGGCGCAGAGCGCGGCGGCCCGCGCGCCGCCGGCACCCGGCCCCGCCACGACCAGCAGCGTGGAGGAGACCAGCGCGGTCAGCACGAACGTGAGCAGTCGGCGCGGCCCTCGTACGCCCCGCGCGCGCCCTATATCGCCTTCCTCACCTCTTCGCACCGCAGCCCCTCCCGTCACATCGGCACCAGAGTACTGATGAACGGACGCGACACGCGGGCCGTACGGTTGCACGAGGACCCGGTCCGGTCCCCGGCGCCGCCCGGTTCGGGACAACCCTGGGCGCGGCGCCGCACCGGTCACGTCGCCGTGGTGACGGCCTCCCCCACGAAGGTGCGCCACAGTTCGGCGTACTTCCCGCCCCGCCGGACCAGCTCCTCGTGCGTCCCGTCCTCCGCGACCCGGCCGTGGTCCATCACCACGACCCGGTCCGCGCGGGCCGCCGTCGTCAGGCGGTGCGCGACGACCAGGGTGGTGCGCTTGCCGGCGATGCGGTCGGTGGCGTGGTTGACCTGGGCCTCCGTGGCGAGGTCGAGGGCGGCCGTGGCCTCGTCGAGCAGCAGGATGTCCGGGTCGACGAGCTCGGCGCGGGCCAGCGCGATCAGCTGGCGCTGGCCGGCCGAGAGGTTGCGGCCGCGCTCGGCGACCTCGTGCAGATAGCCGCCCTCCAGCGTGGCGATCATGTCGTGCGCGCCGACCGCCCGCGCCGCCGCCTCGACCTGGGCGTCGCTCGCGTCGGGCCGCCCGTAGGCGATGGCGTCGCGGATCGTGCCCGGGAAGAGGTAGGCCTCCTGCGGGACGACGCCGAGCCGGTGCCGGTACGACGTCAGGTCCAGGTCGCGCAGATCGGTGCCGTCGACGGTGACCCGGCCGCCGGTCGGGTCGTAGAACCGGGCGACCAGCTTGACCAGGGTCGACTTGCCCGCGCCGGTCTCGCCGACGAAGGCGACGGTCTGCCCGGCGGGGATCCGCAGGGCCACGTCGCTCAGCGCCGCCTCGTCGGTGCCGTACGCGAAGTCGACGTCCTCGAAGGCGATCTCGCCGCGCAGCGAGAGCACGTCGAGCGGCTCGTGCGCGGCCTTCGTCGAGGTCGGCTCGCGCAGCAGTTCCTGGATCCGGCCGAGCGAGACGGTCGCCTGCTGGTAGCCGTCGAAGACCTGCGAGAGCTGCTGCACGGGAGCGAAGAACAGGTCGATGTAGAGGAGGTAGGCGACGAGCGCGCCGGTCGTCAGGGTGCCCGCGTCGACCCGGTGCGCGCCCACCATCAGCACGGCCGCGGCCGCCACCGACGCCAGGAGCTGTACGAACGGGAAGTACACGGAGATCAGCCACTGTCCGCGGATACGGGCCTGGCGGTAGCTCTCGCTGCCGGCCGCGAACCGCTCCCCGCCGTCCCGCTCGCGCCGGAACGCCTGCACGATGCGCAGTCCGGCGACGGACTCCTGCAGGTCGGCGTTGACGACGGAGACGCGCTCGCGGGCCAGCTCGTACGCCTTCACGCTGGAGCGCCGGAAGAAGAACGTGCCGATGATCAGCGGCGGCAGCGTCGCGAACACGACGAGCGCGAGCTGTACGTCGATGACGAGCAGGGTGACCATGATGCCGAAGAACGTGACGACGGAGACGAACGCGGTGACGAGCCCGGTCTGCAGGAACGTCGACAGGGCGTCCACGTCCGTCGTCATCCGGGTCATGATCCGCCCGGTCAGCTCGCGCTCGTAGTAGTCGAGGCCGAGCCGCTGGAGCTGGGAGAAGATCTTCAGCCGCAGCGAGTAGAGGACCCGCTCGCCGGTGCGTCCCGTCATCCGGGTCTCGCCGATCTGCGCGGCCCACTGGACGAGCACGGCGACCAGCGCGAGCGCGGACGCAGCCCAGACCGCGCCGAGCGCCAGCTGGGTGACGCCCTCGTCGATGCCGTGCCGGATCAGGATCGGCAGCAGCAGGCCGACGCCCGCGTCGACGGCGACCAGCGCGAGGCTGATCAGCAGCGGCGCCCCGAACCCGCGCAGCAGCCTGCGCAGCCCGTAGGAGTCCTCGGGCGTGACGGCCCGCGCCTCGTCGATGCCGGGGGTGTCGGTGGCGGGCGGCAGCGCGTCGACCTGCGCGAGCAGCTCGGGGGTCGCGGGCATCCCGGACAGCGCGGTGTCCTTGGGTTCGCGGTCGCCGGTCCACAGCCTGGGGGTGACGCCCCGCTCGGCGTCGAACTCGGCGTCCAGCTCCTCGCGTACGGAGGTGTCCTCCGGCTGCTCGGCGCTGGGCGCGGCATGTCCGGGCGAGACTCCGCCCAGCTCGTCGGGGTCGGTCAGCAGCCGCCGGTAGAGCGGTGAGCCGGCCTCCAGCTCCTCGTGCGTGCCGATGGCGGCGAGGCGGCCGCCGTCGAGGACGGCGATGCGGTCGGCGAGGCCCAGGGTGGAGCGGCGGTGGGCGATGAGGAGGGTGGTGCGGCCCGCCATGACGCCGCGCAGCGCCTCGTGGATCTCGTGCTCGACACGGGCGTCGACCGCGGACGTGGCGTCGTCGAGGACGAGCAGGCGCGGGTCGGTGAGGATGGCGCGGGCCAGCGCGAGGCGCTGGCGCTGGCCGCCGGAGAGGGTCAGCCCGTGCTCGCCGACCTTGGTGTCGTAGCCCTCGGGCAGCTCGGCGATGAACCGGTCGGCCTGCGCGGCGCGCACGGCCGCCTCGATCTGCTCGTCGGTGGCGTCCGGCGCGCCGTACGCGATGTTGGCGCGCACGGTGTCGGAGAACAGGAAGGAGTCCTCGGGGACCAGCCCGATCGCGGCCCGCAGCGAGGACAGGGTCAGCTCGCGCACGTCGCGGCCGCCGATGAGGACGGCGCCGTGCGAGACGTCGTAGAAGCGCGGCAGCAGCAGCGAGACGGTGGACTTGCCGGAGCCGGAGGAGCCGACGACGGCGAGGGTCTCGCCGGCCCGGATCTCGAAGGACAGCCCGTCGAGGACGGCCCGGTCGGCGCCGGCGTACTCGAAGGACACGTCGTCGAACTCGACGGTCGCGGGGGCGTCGGCGGGCAGTTCCTTCGTGCCGTCCTCGATGGAGGGCTCGGTGTCGATGAGTTCGAGGACGCGCTCGACGCCGGCCCGGGCCTGCTGCCCGACGGTGAGCACCACGGCGAGCATCCGCACGGGCCCGACGAGCTGGGCGAGGTACGAGGAGAACGCGACGAACGTGCCGAGCGTGATCTGCCCTCGCACGGCCAGCCAGCCGCCGAGGGCGAGCATGGCGACCTGCCCGAGGGCGGGCACGGCCTGCAGGGCGGGCGTGAACTTCGAGTTGAGCCGGATGGTGCGCAGGCGTCCGGCGAACAGCCGCCGCCCGACCTCCCGCAGCTTCCCGGTCTCCTGCTCCTCCTGCCCGAAGCCCTTCACGACGCGGACGCCGCTGACGGCGCCGTCGACGACCCCGGCGACGGCGGCGGCCTGCGCCTGCGCGTACCAGGTGGCGGGGTGCAGCTTGGAGCGGCTGCGCTTGGCGATGAACCAGAGGGCGGGCGCGACGGCGAGTGCCACGAGGGTGAGCGGCAGCGACAGCCACGCCATGATCACCAGGGACATGAGGAAGAGCAGGATGTTCCCGATGGTCATCGGGAGCATGAAGAGCAGCCCCTGGATGAGCTGGAGGTCGCTGGTGGCGCGGCCGACGACCTGCCCGGTGGACAGCTCGTCCTGGCGCCGCCCGTCGAGCCGGGTGATCGTCCCGTACATCTCGGTGCGCAGGTCGTGCTGGACGTCGAGGGCGAGGCGTCCGCCGTAGTAGCGGCGGATGTAGGTGAGGACGTAGACGACGACGGCCGCGCCGATGAGGATGCCCGCCCAGGTCCCCATGGACCGGGTGTGGTCCCCGATGACGTCATCGATGATGATCTTGGTGATCAGCGGTACGAGCGCCATGACGGCCATGCCGCCCAGCGAGGCACCCAGCGCGAGCAGCACGTCCTTGGGGAAACGCCATGCGTATCCCGCGAGCCGTCGCGCCCAGCCCCGTTTCTCCGCCACGCCTCTGCCTCTCGCCGTACCCGCTCGTCCTGACCTGCCGAAGGGCCAACGCGGGCCGCTCCGGATTTCATCCCGCCGCAACAATCGGAGGCGCCGGCCGCGATCCACAGGTGACACCCAGCTTCGTCACAGCGCCCGCTCACCCGGCCCCGGCACGGTGCACTGGTGACCTCTGCGACCGAACCGCTCCCCCACGCCCCAGCCCCTCCGCCGCCCGCGGCCGCGCCCACGGCGCACCGCGCGCCGCGCTGGTCGCTGCCCGCGCTGCTCGCGATCCTGGCGCTCGCCGCGGTGCTGTACTCCTGGAACCTCTCCGCCTCCAGCCTCAACAGCTTCTACAGCGCGGCCGTGCTCAGCGGCACCGAGAGCTGGAAGGCCTGGTTCTTCGGCTCGCTGGACGCGGGCAACTTCCTGACCGTCGACAAGCCGCCGTTCGTCCTGATGGTGATGGGCCTGTCCTGCCGGGTGTTCGGCTTCGGGACGTGGCAGATGATGCTGCCGCTGGTCCTGGCCGCGCTCGGCACGATCTGGATCCTGCACTCCTCGGTGAAGCGGGTGTGGGGCCACGGCGCGGCGGCGGTCGCCGCGCTCGTCCTCGCGCTCACCCCGATCACGGTCGCCATCAACCGCGACAACAACCCGGACGCCCTGCTCGTCCTGCTGATGGTGGCGGGCGCGGCGCTCGCGCTGCGGGCCGTCCACAACGGCCGCCTGCTGCCGCTGATCGGCTCGGCGGTCTGCTTCGGCCTCGCCTTCAACACGAAGATGCTCCAGGGCTACATCGCGCTGCCCGCGGTCTTCGCCGTGTACCTGTACGCGGCCCGGGGCGGCCTGTGGCATCGCGTACGGAACCTGGCTGTCGCGGCCGTCGCGCTCGCGGTGTCCAGCTTCTGGTGGGCGGCGGCCGTGTCGTTCGTGCCCGCGTCCGAGCGCCCGTACATCGGCGGCTCCACGGACGGCACCGCCTGGGACCTGATCATGGGCTACAACGGTCTGGACCGGGTGTTCGGCGGCGACGGCAACATGGGCGCAGGCGGCGGGGGCGGCGGCTTCGCCGGGGCCGCGGGCATCGGCCGCATGTTCAACGAGGTGCTGGGCGGCCAGATCTCCTGGCTGCTCCCCTTCGCGGGCATCGCGCTCGTCGGCGGCCTGGTGCTGCGCGGGCGCGCCCCGCGCACGGACCTCACGCGGGCGGCGCTGATCCTGTGGGGCGGCTGGACGGTCCTGCACTACCTGACCTTCAGCATGGCCGAGGGCACCATGCACCCGTACTACACGACCGCGCTCGCCCCCGGCATCGCGGCCCTGTGCGGGGGCGGCGGCCTGATGCTGCTGCGCGCCTTCCGCGCGGACAAGCGGTGGGCGTGGGTGCTGCCCGTCGCGCTCGGCGTCACGGGGATCTGGGCGATCGTGCTGCTGCGCCGCGCGTCCGGCTGGAACAGCTGGCTGTGGCCGGTGGTCGCGCTCGTCATGGCGCTGGCCGTCGCGGGGCTGCTGGTCTTCCGTACGGCGTCGGGGCACCGGCTGCGTCTGCTCGCGGCCTCCCTGGCGGCGGCCGTGGTGGCCTCGGTCGCGGGCCCGGCGGCGTTCGCCTGGTCGGTGCCGTCGGCCTCCGGCGGCGCGGGCGGCATGGGCGGCACGAATCCGACGGCGGGCCCGTCGACGGGCGGCGGCTTCGGCGGCGGTCCCGGCGGGGGCGGCGGCCGGGGCGGATTCCCCGGTGGCAGCGAGAGGCCCGGCGGCGGTCAGCAGCAGGGGCAGGGCGGTCAGCAGCAGGGCGGTGGCGAGATGCCCGGCGGGGGTGAGATGCCGAACGGCGGCTTCCCCGGTGGCGGGGAGATGCCCGGCAGCGGCTCCCCGCAGGGCGGTGGCGAGATGCCGAACGGCGGTGAGATGCCCGGTGGTGAGTCCGGGGGCTTCCCCGGCGGATCGCAGCAGAACGGCGAGTCCTCGCAGGGGGGCAACGGCGAACAGGGCGGCGGCACCCGGGGCGGCTTCCCCGGCGGCGGCATGGGCGGCGGTATGGGCGGCGGCGCCTCCACCGAGCTGATCACGTACCTGAAGAAGCACCGTGACGGCGCCACGTGGCTGCTGGCGGTGTCGAGTTCGCAGAGCGCGGCCTCACTCATCGTCTCCTCGAAGCAGCCCGTCATCTCCATGTGGGGCTGGTCCGGCAGCGACAAGGCGATGACCGTCGCCAGGCTCAAGGAGCTGGTGAAGAAGGGCGAGCTGCACTACGTCCAGCTCGGCGGCGGCATGGGCGGCGGCCCCGGCGGCGGCAACGACCTCAGCTCGGCGGTCACCGCGTGGGTGCAGAAGCACGGCACGAAGGTGAAGGCGAGCGAGTACAGCACGTCGACGTCCGACAAGGACGGTGCCAGTGACGGCGACAGCGACTCGACCGGCTCGGAGAACTCCCAGTCGCTGTACCGACTGGACGCGTCCGACGTGACCTGACCCCGCAACCACCGGACACGACGCGGCCCCTGACGTTCCGTCAGGGGCCACGGTCGTCACAGGATCGACGCCTCGCGTTCACCCAATCCCTACGTGTTCATGTCACGCTCCGGACTACCCATTCAACCCGCGTAGAACGGACGGACACCCCACATGCCCGGAACGCACATACGCACCTTCGCCCTCGGCGCCGCCACCGTCCTGGCCGCCGTCACCCTGCCGACGGCCACCGCCACCGCCGGCCCGGCCGCCGCCCACCCCACCGCGGCGGTCTCCGCGTACGACGACACGTACTACCAGGACGCGCTGGGCAAGACCGGCACGGCCCTCAAGTCCTCGCTGCACACGATCATCAGCGACCAGACCAAGGTCTCGTACGACGGCGTCTGGAACGCGCTCAAGGCCACCGACCAGGACCCGGCCAACAGCAACAACGTGATCCTTTTGTACAGCGGCGTCTCCCGCGCCAAGTCGCTCAACGGCGGCGCGAGCGGCGACTGGAACCGCGAGCACGTGTGGGCCAAGTCCCACGGCGACTTCGGCACCGCGACCGGCCCCGGGACGGATCTGCACCACCTGCGGCCCGAGGACGTGACGGTCAACTCGGTGCGCGGCAACCTGGACTTCGACGAGGGCGGCAGCGCCGTCACGAACGGCGGCGGCAGCAAGGTCGACTCCGACTCCTTCGAGCCGCGCGACGCGGTCAAGGGCGACGTGGCCCGCATGATCCTCTACATGGCGGTGCGCTATGAGGGCGACGACTCCTTCGCCGACCTGGAGCCCAACGAGTCGGTGGACAACGGCAGTTCACCGAACATCGGCAAGCTCTCGGTGCTGAAGAAGTGGAACGACGAGGACCCGCCGGACGCCTTCGAGGAGAACCGCAACGAGGTCATCTACACGACCTACCAGCACAACCGCAATCCGTTCATCGACCACCCGGAGTGGGTCGAGTCGATCTGGTAGAGCCGCGCCTCACCGCTCTCCGCGCCGCTCGTCCAGGTAGTGCCCGAGGCGCTCGATCACGGTGTCCAGGGCGCCCAGGTCCCGGCTCTTGTCGGTGATCACGGTGTGCCCCTGGTACTCCACCCGGTACGCGAAGAGATCGCGGCCGGTCGCGGAGACGGTGCGGGCGGGGAGCCTGTCGAAGTCCACCTGGTCCAGCAGGGAGTCGAGGTCGTCCCGCTCCTTCTCGGAGAGCGCGCGGGCGGCGCGGGCGGTCCCCCGGTCCGTCGTGCGCACCGCACCGTCCGGGGCGACCTCGATGCCCTGGTCCACGCCGGCGAATCCGCCGCTGACGGTCAGGCTCACCGCGCCGTGCCCGGTGGCGTCCGCGAGGCCGCCGCATCCCGCGCCGGACAGGACCGCCACCGCCACGACGGCCGAGCGCCACGCACCTCTGTTCACCGGAGCCTCCAGCCGGGCCGGTCGGCCGCACCCGCGGCGACCGGGGAACAGTACCGCCGTCAGCCCGTGTGCGTCGGCGCGAACATCCGCAGCCGCGCCGGGAGTACGACGACCCGCGGCCCGGGCGCCTTCAGTGCCGCGGCGAGGTCCTCGCGCAGCGCCTCCGGTGACGTGCGCACCGCGGGCACGCCGAACGACTCGGCGAGGGCCACGAAGTCCGGCCGGGTCAGTTCGGTGCCCTCGGTCGCTCCGAAGGTGTCGGTCATGTACTCGCGCAGGATGCCGTAGCCGCCGTCGTCGACGATCAGCCAGGTCACGTTCAGCGACTCCTGCGCGGCCGTGGCGAGTTCGGCGATCGAGTACAGGGCGCCGCCGTCGCCGGAGACCGCGAGGACCGGCGTCGTCGGGTCGGCGACCGCGGCGCCGAGCGCGGCCGGGAAGCCGTAGCCGAGGCCGCCCGCGCCCTGCGCCGAGTGCAGCGGTCCCGGCCAGGCCGCCCAGGCCCAGTAGGACAGGATCGTCATGTCCCAGAAGGACGGGGCCCGGAGCGGGAGTGCGGCGCGCACGTCGGCCAGCACCTGCTGTTCCAGGGCGAGTTCCTGGCCGTCGATCCGGTCCCGTACGGCGGCGAGCACCTCGGCGACGCGGGCCGGGGCCTTGTCGTCCGTGCGCTCCCCGACCGTCTCCAGGAGTGCCTGGAGCGCCAGGCGGGCGTCGGCGTGGATGCCGAGGGCCGGGTGGTTGGACTCCAGCTTGCCCGCGTCCGCCTCGACCTGGACGATCCGGCCGCGCGGCGCGAACGTGTGGTAGTTCGAGGAGAGTTCGCCGAGCCCCGAGCCGACGACGAGCAGCACGTCGGCGTCCTCCAGGAACGCGGTGACGTGCCGGTCCTCCACCCACGACCGGAGGGAGAGCGGGTGCTCCCACGGGAAGGCGCCCTTGCCGCCGTACGTGCACACCACCGGCGCGTTCAGCTTCTCCGCGAGGGCGCGCAGCTTGCCGGACGCGTCGGCGCGGATCACGCCGCCCCCCGCGACGATCACCGGGCGCTCGGCCTTTTCCAGCAGGTCGGCGGCGACCGCGGTGAGTTCGGGCGGCGGGGCGAGCTCGTGCGGGATCGCGTCCGCCGCGCTCACCACCGGCAGGGCCGCCGGGGCGAGCAGCACGTCCTGCGGAATCTCGACGTAGACCGGGCCGTGGGGCACGCTCAGCGCCGACTCCCAGGCCGCCGCGATCGCCGACGGGATCTGCGACTGCGTACGGACCGCGTGGACGGACTTCACCACGCCCCGGAACACGGCCTGCTGGTCGGTCAGCTCGTGGAGGTAGCCGTGGCGGCCGCCGCCGAGCCCCGCCACCGGGACCTGGCTGGCCACGACGAGCACCGGCGCCGAGGCCGCGGCGGCCTCCTGGAGCGCGGGCAGGGTCAGCAGGGCGCCGGGCCCGGTCGACACGAACAGCGGGGCGGCCTCGCCGCTCACCCGGCCGTACGCGTCCGCCGCGAAGCCCGCGTTCTGCTCGGTGCGCAGGCCGACGTAGCGCAGCAGATCGCTGCGGCGCAGCGCGTCGAAGAGGCCGAGGGCGTGCTGGCCGGGCAGGCCGAAGACGGTGGACGCGCCGAGACCCGCGAGCGCCTCCACGACCAGGTCGCCGCCGGTGCGCCCGGCCGGCGGGTTCAGGGCCGCCTCGGTCTGGCGCGGCGTGGGCCGCAGGACGAGGTCGTGGTCGTGGGTCATCGGGCGTTCCTCTCCGTCGCCGCGCAGGTCAGGCCGTGCGGGCCGCCGCGATCTGCCGGGACATGATCGTCGTCAGCTCGTACGCGGTGTGCGAGGCGGCGACGGCGGTGATCTCCGCGTGATCGTACGCGGGGGCCACCTCGACCACGTCGGCCGAGACCAGGTTGCAGGAGGCCAGCCCGCGCAGGATCTCCAGCAGCTCGCGGGACGTCATGCCGCCCGCCTCGGGCGTGCCGGTGCCGGGGGCGTGGGCCGGGTCGAGGCAGTCGATGTCGATGGAGATGTACAGCGGGCGGTCGCCGATGCGCTGGCGCAGCTGGTCGGCGACCTCGTCGGCGCCGCGGCGGTAGATGTCCGCCGAGGTGACGATGCCGAAGCCCATCTTCTCGTCGTCGGTGAGGTCCTGCTTGCCGTAGAGCGGGCCGCGGGTGCCGACGTGGGAGAGGGCGGAGGTGTCGAGGATGCCCTCCTCGACGGCGCGGCGGAACGGGGTGCCGTGCGTGTACTCGGCGCCGAAGTACGTGTCCCAGGTGTCCAGGTGCGCGTCGAAGTGGAGCAGGGCGACCGGGCCGTGCTTCTTGGCGACCGAGCGGAGCAGCGGCAGCGCGATGGTGTGGTCGCCGCCGAGCGTCATCATGCGGGCGCCGGTGCCGAGCAGGTCGTCGGCGGCGGCCTCGATGGTCTCGACGGCCTCGTTGATGTTGAACGGGTTCGCGGCGATGTCGCCCGCGTCCGCGACCTGGGCGAGCGCGAAGGGGGACGCGTCCTGCGCCGGGTTGTAGGGGCGCAGCAGGCGGGAGGCCTCGCGGATGGCGTTGCCGCCGAAGCGGGCGCCGGGACGGTACGAGACACCGGTGTCGAACGGCACGCCCACCACGGCGACGTCGGCCGTGCCGACCTCGTCCAGGCGCGGCAGGCGCGCGAAGGTCGCGGGGCCCGCGTAGCGCGGTGTGCGGGAGGAGTCGATCGGGCCGCGGGGGGTGGCGTCCTGGTGCTCGCTGGTCATGGCGTGCCTTTCCTGAACAAACGGTCAGTCTCGTGAACTGGCTTACCGGGAAGGGAGGTCGGGGGGCGGGATCAGGTCCCGTACAGCTCGGGGCGCCGGTCCCCGAACACGTCGTTGTGGTCGCCGAGCCGCTTGTCGCGGGCCCGCGCGAGGTCGCAGGGGGCGAGCAGCAGGGCGGGTCCGTCGGTGGGGGTGTGCCCGGCGAGCGGGAAGCCGTCGGGGTCGACGATCACCGAGCCGCCGGTCCAGGCGACGCCGCGCTCCTCGCCGGCCCGGTCGCAGGCGGCGACGTACATCCGGTTGACGGCGGCGTCGGCCTGGACGCGGACGACCTCGCCGGGGCGCTCGCCGTCCGGGCGCGGGAACAGCGGCCAGTTCACGGGCGCGCACAGCAGCTCGGCGCCGGCCAGGGCGACGTGCCGGACCCACTCGGGGAACTCGACGTCGTAGCAGACCATGACGCCGATCCGGCCGACGCCCTCGATGTCGACGACGGGCGGCGCGGCGTCGCCGGGGACGAAGAAGTCCTTCTCGGTGCCGAACAGGTGGGCCTTGCGGTAGACGGCGCGGACGGTGCCGGTCGGGTCGACGATCACCGCCGAGTTCCGGACCTGCCCGTCCGCGTCCAGCTCGGCGAGGCCCGCCACCAGGGTCACACCGTGCTGCCGTGCGGCGGCGGACCAGGCGGTGACGGTGGGCCCGTCGACCGGTTCGGCGAGGGCGCGGGCCTCGGCGGGGTCCGCGAAGACGTAGCCGCTGTTGGTGAGCTCGGGCAGCACGACGACGCGGGCCCCGGCGGCCGCGGCGGCCGCGATCGCCTCCTCGGCGGCGGCGAGGTTCTCCGCCACGTCCCCCACCCCGAGGGCGAGTTGCGCACAGGCCACGGTCGTCGTCACGCTTCGGCACCTTCCAGTTCGGCCTCGCTGGCCTCCACCGCCGCGCGCTCGGCGTCGAGGTCGAGCCCGCGTGTCAGGACGTAGTACAGGATGCCTCCGACCAGCAGTCCGACCACGAACGAGATGTCGAAGCCGCCGATCGCCTCGGCCAGCGGGCCGGTGAAGAAGGACGTGGTGAAGAACGGCACCATCGCGGCGAACCCGACGACGTACGCGGTCAGGCCCTGCCAGGACCAGCGGCCGTAGATGCCCTTCGGGTCGAAGATCGCGGTGATGGCGTAGTGGCCGCGGCGCACGAAGTAGAAGTCGACGAGGTTGACCGCCGTCCACGGGATGAGGAAGTACAGCATCAGCAGGACGAAGTCGTTGAAGGAGCCGAGGTAGTCCTCGGGCAGCAGCAGCGCGACGACCAGGACGGCCAGCTCGATGACGACGATGCCGGTGATGCGGGAGCGGACAGTGGGGCGCACGGGGCGGAAGGCGTCGACGGCGCTGGTCGTGGTGAGCATCGCGCCGTACGCGTTCACGGCCATGATCGTGATGAGCGCGAGGGCGGAGACGACGACGGCGAAGGTGCCGAAGCCGGGCAGGATGTCGTTGCCGACCTGGCGCAGGCTGTTGATCGCGTCGGGCGCCTTCATCGAGGAGGCGAGGAGCGCGCCGAGCGACATCAGCCAGACCGCGGAGAGCGCGGCGCCGGCGTACGTCCACCAGATGACCTTGCGGGCCGAGACGTCGCGCGGCAGGTAGCGCGAGTAGTCGGACACGTAGACGGCGTACGAGATCTGGTAGCCGGCCGCGCCGCAGAAGACGATCAGGAACGCGGTCCAGGAGTGGCCGCCGCCCGCCGCGGAGACGTGGTGCGGGTGGAGCTGCACCAGCGCGCCGACGGTGATGACGCCGAAGACGACGATGAGCACGTACGTCAGCCAGCGCTGGACCAGGTGCAGCAGGTCGTGCCCGACGACGGCGAGGACGACCGCGACGCCGATGAGGATCGCGTACCAGGCACGCGGCCCGCCGGGCAGGATCGTCGTCAGGCCCTGCGCGGCGAGGACGACGTTGAAGACGTTGAAGCCGATGTAGACGAAGACGACGGCCGCGAACGGGACGACGGCGCCGCGGATGCCGAACTGGGCGCGCGACTGGATCATCTGCGGCAGGCCCATGCGCGGGCCCTGGTTGGCGTGGAACGCCATGAAGAACGTGCCGAAGCAGGCGCCGAGCGCGACCGCCGCGACCGACCAGCCCAGGCTCAGTCCGAGGGAGGGGCCGATGAAGCCGGTGACCATCGTGGTGAGCACGAAGTTCCCGGTGAACCAGAACGGGCCCTGGTGCCAGACCTTGCCGTGGCGCTCGCGCACCGGCACGTAGTCGATGGACCGGACCTCGATCAGGCCGCGGGAGGTACCACCACTGCTGTCGTGGACCGCTGTCTTGTCGGCCGTGGGAGCGCTCATCGCGGCTCCTTCCCTCACATGCGTACGGGCCACGGGACTGCGGAACCGCGGCAGCTGGAACCTAACCGCGGGTGAGCGGGCGCTTCGATCGCCCCCAGGGCGAATCATCCAAGGCCCTATGGACATCACGTCCATGCCCCGTGGGTGACACTGGACGCATGGCGTTGCTCCTGTCCGACCTGGTCGACCGTCCCGAACTGCATCTTTCCGTCGCCGCGTGCCCGGAGCACCTCGACCGCCCGGTGCTCGCCGCGCACGCCTCCGAGCTGGTCCGCCCCGGCTCCTGGCTGCAGGGCGGCGAGCTGCTGATGACGATCGGGCTGCTGCTGCCGATGGACGTGGCCGCCTGCCGCGCGTACGTCGACGACGTCACGGCCGCGGGCGCGCACGCGCTGGCGCTCGGCCTCGGCCCGGAGCTGCCGTACCAGGAGGCGCCCGAACCGCTGGTGACGGCGGCGCGGGAGGCGGGTCTGCCGTTGCTGACGGTCGGCGAGGACGTGCCGTTCATCGCGGTGACCAAGGCGGTGTTCGCGGCGCAGGCCGCCGAGCAGCGGGCCGCCGTGGAGAGCGCCTTCGAGACGCAGCGCCGGCTGACGGCGGCGGCCGCGGCGGGCGGCGGCCTCACCCCGACCCTGGACGCGTGGACCTCGGCGACCGGGGTGCGGGCCCATGTCACCGATCCGCTGGGCCGGGTCATCGCCGCCGACTCGGGCGGGCCCCAGGAGCCGGACGCGGCGGGCGCCGAGCTGCTGCGCCGGGTGGCGACGGGCGGGCTGCGCTCCAGTGCGGTCGCGCCGGGTCTGGAGGTGCAGCCGCTGGGCGCGCGCCGGCTGCGCGGCATGCTGGTCCTCGCGGGCGACCCGGGCCCGGACGCCCGCCTGCTGATCTCCGGCCTGGTCTCCCTGCTCTCCCTCGAACTGGAGCGCCGCCACCTCGCGGACGAGCCGGAGCGCCGCCGCAGGGCCGGTCTCCTCGGCCGCCTCCTCGACCCGTCCACCACCGCCGAGCAGGCCGCCGACGTGCTGTCCGGCGCGGGGCTCGCGGCGGACGCGGTACGCGGCGTCGTCGTCGAGGCGCCGTCCGAGGAGGCGGCCCGCGAGATCGCCGCCGACCTGGCCCTGGCGGTACCGGGCGGGCTGACCCGGACCCGCGGCGCGCTCGTCGACGCGGTCGTCGGCGAGGGCCTCGACCTCGACGGGGTCCTCGCCCACTTCGCGCCGGGCTGCCCGGCGGGCATCGGCTCACCGGTGCCGCCGGGCGCGGCCCGCACCTCGCGCAGGGAGGCGGCGGGGCTGCTCGAACTCAGCCGCACGGCGGGCCACCCGGTCCGGGCCCGCCACGACCACTCCAGCGGGCTGCTGCTCGACCTCGGCGACCGCGCGGCGCTCACCGGGTACGCGGACGCGCTCCTGGGCCCCCTCGACACGGCGGACCCCACCGGGGCCCTGTCCCTGACCCTGGCCACCTGGCTGGACAGCGGCAGTTCCTGGGACGAGACGGCCCGCCGCCTCGGCCTGCACCGGCACACCGTCCGCAACCGCCTCGACAAGGTCGCGCACCTGACGGGCCGCCGCCTCGACGACGGCGACGACCGCTTCGACCTGTGGCTCGCGCTGCGCGCACGGCGGGCGGCACGACGGGCCTGACCGGGCCCGACCGGTCCAAGGTGCGGAACCGATCAACGCCGCGCGGGGACCCTGGGCACAATGGACGCATGCCGATACCCGGGATTCCCAGCGATACTCCGACCCGTGCCGCCCTGATCGAGCACCTCGTCCGCACCCGCATCGCGGGCGATGTGGCCACCCCCCGCGACAACAACCTGTCGCACTACCGCAAGCTCGCGAACGGCGACCGGCACTACTGGCTGGGCCTGGAACTCGGCGACCGCTGGACCGACGAGCAGGACGTGCTCGCCGTCATGTCCGAGCGCTGCGGTGTCGTCGACGACCCGGAGCACCGGTACGGCCAGGACACCATCGACCCGGATCTGACGGTCGACGCCCTGGAGCGGATGGCGGCCCGGCTGCGCAAGGCGGCGGCCGGCCGGGAGCGCGTCCTGCTGGCGACCGGCCACCCGGGCGGCCTCCTCGACGTGCACCGCGCGACGGCGACGGCGCTGCGTGCCGCGGGCTGCGAGATCGTGGTGATCCCCGAGGGCCTGGCCACCGAGGAGGGCATGGTCTTCCAGTTCGCGGACGTGGCGATGCTGGAGCGCGGCGCGACGCTGTGGCACACGCACTCCCCCGACCCGATGACGGCGATCCTCGACGGCCTGGAGCGCGCCGGCCGCCCGCTGCCCGACCTGGTCGTCGCCGACCACGGCTGGGCCGGCTGCGCGGCCCAGCGCGGGCTCGACTCCGTCGGTTACGCGGACTGCAACGACCCGGCGCTGTTCCTCGGCGAGGCGGAGGGCACGATGCAGGTCACGGTTCCCCTGGACGACCATGTGACGAGCCCGCGCCACTACGACCCGATGACGGCGTACCTGCTGGACGCGGCGGGGCTGTTGGACTAGGGCCTGTCCGGATGCGGGGAGCCATCCCCTGAGATGCCGCACGCCGTGCGCGTCTCAGGGGCGCGGCGAACTGCGCGACCGGCCACGACGGCGCGGCACCCGCGAACGCATCAGCAGCTCCTACGGCGCCGGGGCCCCGGAGCTCGGCCCCGGATGAATCACCACGGGTTCAACCCCTCGGTGCGGCGCTGGGCAAACCCGGGGGTCGGATCCAGGTACACCCGCCGCACCGCAGGAAACCGCTCCCGCAACCGCCGCGCCGCATCCTCACAGGCCCACTCGATCTGCGCGGCGGTGGACGCGTCCCGGAAGTCCACCTTCGCCGCGACGAGCGCCTCCCGGGGCCCCTGCACGAGCGTGGTCAGCTCCAGCACGGCCTCGACGTGCTCCCCCTGGAGCAGGATGGACCGGATCTCCGCCCGGACGGGCTTCGGCAGCGGCCGCCCCACGAGCAGCTCCGCATTGGACCGGCCCAGCACCCAGGCGACCCAGAGCAGCAGCATCCCGATGCACAGCGAAGCGATCCCGTCCCAGACCCCGGACCCGGTGAGCTGCCCGCCCAGCAGACCGCCCGCGGCGAGGAGCAGGCCGACGAGCGCGGCGCTGTCCTCCAGGACGACGGCCTTCACGGCGGTGTCGGGCGTGTGCTTCAGATACGTACCGACGGGGGCCCGGAACCGCGCCGCCTCGCCCCGCGCCTGCTTGACCGCGGTCCGCAGGGAGAAGCCCTCCAGGACGAAGGCGATGGCCAGCACGATGTACGACACCAGGGGGTTGCCGAGCTCCTCGCCGGCGACCAGGGTGTGGATCCCGTCGTACAGGGAGAAGACGGCGCCGCCGACGAACGTGGCGACGGCGGCGAGCATCGCCCACACGTAGCGCTCGCCCCCGTACCCGAGCGGATGCTCCTCGTCGGCGGGCTTCTCGCTGCGCTTCAGGGCCGTGAGGAGCAGCAGTTCGGTGACGGTGTCGGCGAAGGAGTGCGCCGCCTCGGAGAGCATCGCGCTGGAGCCGCTGATGACTCCGGCGACCGCCTTGGCGAGCGCGATCCCCAGATTCGCCGCCGCGGCGACGATCACGGTGAAGACGCTCTCCCCGCCCGCTTCTTCCGTCTCCTCGACGCCGCCCGCGCCCTCAGCCCGTACATCCATGTACGGGACGGTATGTCCGATCAGCGCGGAACGCGAACGACGCCTTCCTGGATGACGGTGATCGCGAGCTGTCCGTCCCGGGTGTAGATGCGGGCCTGGCCGAGCCCGCGGCCACCGGACGCGGACGGCGACTCCTGGTCGTACAGCAGCCATTCGTCGGCGCGGAACGGCCGGTGGAACCACATGGCGTGGTCCAGGGACGCGCCCACGACGTCGCCGACGGCCCAGCCGCCGCGCCCGTGGGCGAGCAGGACGGAGTCGAGCAGCGTCATGTCGGACACGTAGGTGGCGAGGCAGACGTGCAGCAGGTGCTCGTCGATGGCGCCGTCGAGCTTGCCGTTCGTGCGGAACCAGACCTGGGAGCGCGGCGGCTGCGGCTCGCCGACGAAGGCGAACGGCGGCGCGTCCACGTACCGCAGGTCGACGGCCTCGCGCGCTTCGAGGAGCCGGTCGACGACACCGGGGTCGACGAACGCGCCGGCGTACCGCGGCAGCATCTCGGCGGCGGTGGGCAGCGTCTCCGGGTCGGGCGCGTCCGGCATGCCGGCCTGGTGGTCGAGCCCGTCCTCGTACGTCTGGAAGGACGCGGAGAGGTGGAAGATCGGCTGCCCGTGCTGGATCGCCACGACGCGGCGCGTGGTGAAGGACCGGCCGTCGCGGATCCGGTCGACGGTGTAGACGATGGGCGCGCCCGGGTCCCCCGCCACGAGGAAGTACGCGTGCAGGGAGTGGGCGAACCGGTCGGCCGGGACGGTGCGCCCGGCGGCGACGAGGGCCTGGGCGGCCACCTGCCCGCCGAAGACGCGCGGGACGACGGCGGACCGGGACTGGCCACGGAAGACGTCCTGCTCGATCCGCTCCAGGTCGAGCAGATCGAGCAGGGACTCAAGTGCCTGATTCATACAGGTAGTTGTACTCAGTGTGCTGGTCGGGCGGGTTACAGGCCCATGTTCTTCGCGATGATCATCTTCATGACCTCGCTGGTGCCGCCGTAGATGCGGTTGACGCGGTTGTCCGCGTAGAGGCGGGCGATCGGGTACTCGTTCATGAAGCCGTAGCCGCCGTGCAGCTGGAGGCAGCGGTCGATGACGCGGTGGGCGACCTCGGTGCAGAACAGCTTCGCGGACGCGGCCTCGGCGGCGGTCAGCTCACCGGCGTCCAGGGCCTCCAGGGCGCGGTCGGCGACGGCCTCGGCGGCGTCCACCTCGGCCTGGCAGGCGGCCAGCTCGAACTTGGTGTTCTGGAAGGACGCGACCGGCTTGCCGAAGACGGTGCGCTCCCGGACGTACTCCTTGGCGAACTGGACGGCGGCCTTGGCCTGCGCGTACGCGCCGTAGGCGATGCCCCAGCGCTCGGAGGCCAGGTTGACGCCGAGGTAGTGGAAGCCCTTGTTCTCCTCGCCGAGGAGGTCCTCGACGGGCACCTTCACGTCGACGAACGCCAGCTCGGCGGTGTCGGAGGTGCGCAGGCCGAGCTTGTCGAGCTTGCGGCCGATGGAGTAGCCCTCGGACGTGGTGTCGACGGCGAACAGGGAGATGCCGAAGCGGCGGTCCTCGGCGGACGGCGCGGAGGTGCGGGCGCAGACGATGACGCGGTCGGCGTGCACGCCGCCGGTGATGAACGTCTTGGCGCCGTTGAGCACGTAGTGCGTGCCGTCGTCGGAGAGCTTGGCGGTGGTCTTCATGCCCGCGACGTCGGAGCCGGTGCCCGGCTCGGTCATCGCCAGCGCCCACATCTCGTCGCCCGCGACGAACTTGGGCAGGTAGCGCTTCTTCTGCTCGTCGGTGGCGAGCATCTTGATGTACGGCAGGGCGAGCAGGACGTGCACGCCGGAGCCGCCGAAGGAGACGCCCGCGCGGGCGGTCTCCTCGTACTGGATGGCCTCGAACTTGTGGGTGTCCAGGCCGGCGCCGTCGTACTCCTCGGGCACGTTGATGCCGAACAGGCCGAGCTCCGCCATCTTGGCGTACAGCTCGCGCGGCACGATGCCCTGCTGGAACCACTCGTCGTAGTGCGGGACGACCTCGGCCTCGATGAAGGCGCGCAGGGTCTCCCGGAACGCCTCGTGGTCCTCATTGAAAACGGTACGGCGCACGGAGAACTCTCCCTCTACGACGATCTCGACGACGGTCTCTGCGACGAGTGTGCGGACAGCGGTCAAACGACTAAGCGCTTGCTCAGAGTCACGTTACTCGTCAGTTACGGGAGCGTCCAGAGATACAGGTCACTCCGAGGCGGCCGCGAACGCCCCACGGGCCAGCTTGTGCAACATCGCGGCGGTCGCTGCCCGGCCGGGCAGCGAGCCCGGACGGCTCAGGTGGGGCGTGGAGTTCAGCAGGCCGAAGACCGCGTGCACGGCCACGCGCGCGTGCGGCTCCGCGAGCCCCGGATAGACCTTCCGCACGGCGTCCACCCACAGCTCCACGTACTGGCGCTGCAACTGCCGCACCAGCTTGCGGTCGCTGTCGCGCAGCCGGTCCAGCTCGCGGTCGTGCAGCGTGATCAGGTCGCGGTCGTCGAGCGCGAAGTCGATGTGGCCCTCGATGAGCGAGTCGAGCAGCGCCTCGGGCCCGCGCTCCGCCTCGGCCACCCGCCGCTTGCCACCGGTCAGCAGCTGCCCGCTGATCCCGACGAGGAGCTCGGCGAGCATCGCGTCCTTGCCCGCGAAGTGGCGGTAGAGCCCGGGGCCGCTGATGCCGACCGCGGCGCCTATCTCATCGACCCCGACACCGTGGAACCCGCGGTCGGCGAAGAGCCGCGCGGCCTCTCGGAGGATCTGCTCACGGCGGGTGGGGGCGTCGGTTCTGGTGGCCATGGAAGCAATTCTAGACAGGGAGGTTAGCGACCGTTAACCTGACGGCAACAGGTTAACGCTCATTAACGTCGGTCGGCGCTCATGGACCGAGTGAGGGGACCGCAGAATGCACGAGGCACCGGAGCTTGCGAGCGCGGCCGATCCCGCGTCGGAGGCCTGGCGGGCCAATGAGGCGGCGCACCGGGCGCTCGGCGAGGAGCTGCGCGGCAAGCTCGCGGCGGCCCGCCTCGGCGGCGGCGAGAAGGCCCGCGCCCGGCACACCGCGCGCGGCAAGCTGCTGCCGCGCGAGCGGGTGGACACGCTGCTCGACCCGGGCTCCCCGTTCCTGGAGCTGGCGCCGCTGGCGGCGGACGGGATGTACGAGGGACAGGCACCGGCGGCCGGGGTGATCGCCGGGATCGGGCGGGTCAGCGGGCGCGCGTGCGTGATCGTCGCCAATGACGCGACGGTCAAGGGCGGCACGTATTACCCGATGACGGTGAAGAAGCACCTGCGCGCGCAGGAGGTGGCCCTGGAGAACCGGCTGCCGTGCGTCTACCTGGTGGACTCCGGCGGCGCCTTCCTGCCGATGCAGGACGAGGTGTTCCCGGACCGCGAGCACTTCGGGCGGATCTTCTACAACCAGGCGCGGATGTCCGGTGCGGGCATTCCGCAGATCGCGGCGGTGCTCGGCTCGTGCACCGCGGGCGGGGCGTACGTCCCGGCGATGAGCGACGAGGCCGTCATCGTGCGCAATCAGGGCACGATCTTCCTGGGCGGCCCGCCGCTGGTGAAGGCGGCCACCGGTGAGGTGGTGACGGCCGAGGAGCTGGGCGGCGGCGAGGTCCACTCCCGCGTCTCGGGGGTGACCGACCACCTCGCGGAGGACGACGCGCACGCGCTGCGGATCGTGCGCACCATCGTCTCGACGCTGCCGGAGCGCGGCCCGCTGCCGTGGGCCGTGAAGGCCGCGATCGAGCCGAAGGTGGACCCGGCGGGTCTGTACGGGGCGGTGCCGGTCGACTCCCGCACGCCGTACGACGTGCGGGAGGTCATCGCGCGCGTGGTCGACGGCTCGCGGTTCGCCGAGTTCAAGGCGGAGTACGGGCAGACGCTGGTCACCGGATTCGCGCGGATCCACGGCCACCCGGTCGGCATCGTCGCGAACAACGGCATCCTGTTCTCCGAGTCCGCCCAGAAGGGCGCCCACTTCATCGAGTTGTGCGACCAGCGCGGCATCCCGCTGCTGTTCCTGCAGAACATCTCGGGCTTCATGGTGGGCCGGGACTACGAGGCGGGCGGGATCGCCAAGCACGGCGCCAAGATGGTCACCGCGGTGGCCTGCACGCGCGTGCCGAAGCTGACCGTCGTCGTCGGCGGCTCGTACGGCGCGGGCAACTACTCGATGTGCGGCCGGGCCTACAGCCCCCGCTTCCTGTGGATGTGGCCCGGCGCGAAGATCTCCGTGATGGGCGGCGAGCAGGCCGCGTCCGTGCTCGCGACCGTCAAGCGCGACCAGTTGGAGGCCCGCGGCGAGTCCTGGCCCGCGGACGAGGAGGAGTCCTTCAAGGACCCGATCCGCGCCCAGTACGAGACGCAGGGCAGCGCCTACTACGCGACCGCCCGGCTCTGGGACGACGGGGTGATCGACCCGATGGAGACCCGCCAGGTCCTGGGCCTGGCCCTGACCGCGTGCGCCAACGCGCCACTGCCGGAGAAGTCCGGCGGCTTCGGCGTCTTCCGGATGTGAGGGCCATGGAGACCCAGGTGGAGAGGCGAACGACCATGTTCGACACGGTCCTTGTGGCCAACCGCGGCGAGATCGCCGTCCGCGTCATCCGTACGCTGCGCGAGCTCGGCATCCGCTCGGTGGCCGTGTACAGCGACGCCGACGCGGACGCGCGCCATGTGCGCGAGGCCGACGAGGCGGTGCGGATCGGGCCGCCCCCGGCCGCCGAGAGCTATCTGTCCGTGGAGCGGCTGATCGAGGCGGCGCAGCGGACCGGCGCGCAGGCGGTGCACCCGGGCTACGGCTTCCTCGCGGAGAACGCGACGTTCGCGCGGGCCTGCGAGGACGCGGGCCTGGTCTTCATCGGCCCGTCCGCCGACGCGATCGCGCTGATGGGCGACAAGATCCGTGCCAAGGAGACGGTCCGGGCGGCCGGGGTGCCGGTCGTGCCCGGCGGCCGGGACCCCGATCTGGCGGACGCCGCACGGGAGTTGGGCGCTCCGGTCCTCCTCAAGCCGTCCGCGGGCGGCGGCGGCAAGGGCATGCGCCTGGTGCGCGACCTGACCGTGCTGGAGGACGAGATCGCCGCCGCCCGCCGTGAGGCCCGCGCCTCCTTCGGCGACGACACGCTCCTGGTGGAGCGGTGGATCGACCGGCCCCGGCACATCGAGATCCAGGTCCTCGCCGACGCCCACGGCAATGTGGTGCACCTGGGCGAGCGCGAGTGCTCCCTGCAGCGCCGCCACCAGAAGATCGTGGAGGAGGCTCCGAGCGTCCTGCTCGACGAGGCCACGCGCGCGGCGATGGGCGCGGCGGCCGTGGAGGCGGCGCGCAGTTGCGGCTACCGGGGCGCGGGCACGGTGGAGTTCATCGTGCCGGGCGAGGACCCGTCCGCGTACTGCTTCATGGAGATGAACACCCGCCTCCAGGTCGAGCACCCGGTGACCGAGCTGGTCACGGGCCTGGACCTGGTGGAGTGGCAGCTGCGCGTGGCCGCGGGCGAGCCGCTCGGCTTCGGGCAGGACGACATCACGCTCACCGGGCACGCGGTGGAGGCCCGGCTGTGCGCCGAGGACCCCGCGCGCGGCTTCCTCCCCTCCGGCGGCACGATCCTCGCGCTGAGCGAGCCGCAGGGCGACGGGGTGCGCACCGACTCGGGCCTCAGCGAGGGCACGGAGGTCTCCTCCCTGTACGACCCGATGCTGGCGAAGGTCATCGCGTACGGCCCCGACCGGGAGACGGCGCTGCGCAGGCTGCGGGCCGCGCTGGCCCGGACGGTGACGCTGGGCGTGCCGACGAACGCCGGGTTCCTGCGCCGCCTGCTGGCCCATCCGGCGGTCGTGGCGGGCGAGTTGGACACCGGCCTCGTGGAGCGCGCCGCGGACGGCCTGGTCGAGGCCGAGGTCCCGGCGCAGGTGTACGCGGCGGCGGGCACCCTGCGCCAGGAGCGGCTCGCGCCGGCTTCGGCCGAGGGCTGGACGGACCCGTTCGCCCGCCCCGACGGCTGGCGGCTCGGTGGCGAACCGGCCTGGACCGTGCACCACGTGAGAGTGCCGGGCCATGACCCGGTGGAGGTGCGGGTGCGCGGCGCCGAGATCCTGGTCGACGGCGCCCCGGCCGCTCCCGCCCGCCTCACGGCCGTCGCCGGTGACTGGCTGGGCCGCGACGGGGACGCCTGGCACGTGCAGGACCACGACCCGGTCGCGGCGAGCCTGACCGGCGCCGGCGCGGGCGGCGCGGGCTCCCTGACCGCGCCCATGCCGGGCACGGTGACGGTCGTGAAGGTGGCGGTCGGCGACGAAGTGGCCGCGGGCCAGAGCCTCTTGGTCGTGGAGGCGATGAAGATGGAGCACGTCATCGCGGCACCGCACGCGGGCGTCGTGACGGAACTGGACGTGGCCCCGGGCACGACGGTGGCGATGGACCAGATCCTCGCGGTGGTCGAGAGCGCCCCGGAAGGGGCCGACCGCGAGGAGGCGGCCTCATGACACCGGCACTCCCCATGGTGGTCCCGTCCCCGGACCTGCCCGCCCAGGTCCGGATCCACGAGGTGGGCGCCCGCGACGGCCTCCAGAACGAGAAGACGACGGTCCCCACGGAGGTCAAGGCGGAGTTCGTCCACCGCCTCGCCCGGGCCGGCCTGACCACCGTCGAAGCGACCAGCTTCGTCCACCCCAAGTGGGTGCCCCAGCTGGCGGACGCGGAGACCCTGTTCCCCCGGCTCCAGGACCTGAGCGGCGTCCACCTGCCGGTCCTCGTACCGAACGAGCGCGGCCTGGACCGCGCCCTCATGCTCGGCGCGAGCCGCATCGCCGTCTTCGCCAGCGCCACCGAGTCCTTCGCGAAGGCCAACCTCAACCGGACGGTCGCCGAGTCCCTCGCGATGTTCGAGCCGGTGGTGGCCCGGGCCAAGGACGCCGGGGCCCATGTGCGCGGCTACCTCTCCATGTGCTTCGGCGACCCGTGGGAGGGCCCGGTCCCCGTCCGTCAGGTCGTCGCGGTCGCCACGGCCCTGAGGGAGATGGGCTGCGACGAGCTGAGCCTCGGCGACACGATCGGCGTGGCCACCCCCGGCCATGTGCGGACGCTGCTCGCGGCGCTGAACGCGCAGGGCGTGCCGACGGACGTGATCGGCGTGCACTTCCACGACACGTACGGGCAGGCCCTCGCCAACACCCTGGCGGCCCTGCAGCACGGTGTGACGACGGTGGACGCCTCCGCGGGCGGCCTCGGCGGCTGCCCGTACGCGAAGAGCGCCACCGGCAATCTCGCCACCGAAGACCTCGTCTGGATGCTCGACGGACTCGGCATCGAGACCGGGGTCGACCTCGGCCGTCTCACCGCCACCAGCGCGTGGATGGCCCGGCAGTTGGGCCGACCCAGCCCGTCCCGCACCGTTCGCGCCCTCTCGAAGGAAGACGTTCGAGAGACACAGCCCCCACAGGAGCAGTGAGACAGATGGACCACCACCTCTCCCCCGAGCACGAGGAACTGCGGCGCACGGTCGAGGAGTTCGCGCACGAGGTCGTCGCGCCGAAGATCGGCGACCTCTACGAGCGGCACGAGTTCCCGTACGAGATCGTGCGGGAAATGGGCCGCATGGGGCTGTTCGGGCTGCCGTTCCCCGAGGAGTACGGCGGCATGGGCGGCGACTATCTGGCGCTCGGCATCGCCCTGGAGGAGCTGGCGCGCGTCGACTCGTCCGTGGCCATCACGCTGGAGGCGGGCGTCTCGCTGGGCGCGATGCCGGT
This sequence comes from Streptomyces sp. YJ-C3, assembly GCF_053891275.1. NCBI lineage: Bacteria > Bacillati > Actinomycetota > Actinomycetes > Kitasatosporales > Streptomycetaceae > Streptomyces > Streptomyces sp. YJ-C3. The sequence continues at coordinate 7,799,962 of NZ_CM132685.1, forward strand.
CCACCTGTTCGGCACCGAGGAGCAGAAGCGGGAGTGGCTGCCGCGGCTGTGCGCCGGGGAGATGCTGGGCGCGTTCGGCCTGACGGAGCCCGAGGCGGGTTCGGACGCGGGCGGCACGCGCACGACGGCCGTCCGGGACCCGGAGAGCGGCGACTGGGTCGTCAACGGCACCAAGTGCTTCATCACGAACTCGGGTACGGACATCACGGGTCTGGTGACGGTGACGGCGGTGACCGGCCGCGCCCCCGACGGCAAGCCGCTGATCTCCTCGATCATCGTGCCGTCCGGGACGCCCGGGTTCACGGTCGCGGCGCCGTACTCGAAGGTGGGGTGGAACGCGTCGGACACCCGCGAGCTCCACTTCGACGACGTGCGCGTGCCCGCGGCGAACCTGCTGGGCACGGAGGGCCGCGGTTTCGCCCAGTTCCTCCGCATCCTCGACGAGGGGCGCATCGCGATCTCGGCGCTCGCGACCGGGCTCGCGCAGGGCTGCGTGGACGAGTCGGTGAAGTACGCCAAGGCGCGGCAGGCGTTCGGGCGCAGCATCGGCGGGTACCAGGCCATCCAGTTCAAGATCGCCGACATGGAGATGAAGGCGTACACCGCGCGGCTCGCCTGGCGGGACGCGGCGTCGCGGCTGGTGGCCGGGGAGCCGTTCAAGAAGGAGGCCGCGCTGGCGAAGCTGCACTCGTCGACGATCGCCGTGGACAACGCGCGGGAGGCCACGCAGATCCACGGCGGCTACGGCTTCATGAACGAATACCCCGTGGCCCGGATGTGGCGGGACTCCAAGATCCTGGAGATCGGGGAGGGGACGAGCGAGGTGCAGCGGATGCTGATCGCCCGGGAGCTGGGGCTCACGTCCTAGGCGCGTTTCGTCGTGCGGCCCCCTCGACGCGCCTGCGCGCCGTGGGGGCTTCCCTCATGTGTGCGCGGGCGGCGCCGTCGTGGTCGCTCGCGCCGCTCCCCGCGCCCCTGGGGGACGCACCCCCTCTGGACATGCCAGGAACTTAGGTTAACCTACCCTGAGTTCTAGAGACCCAGCCCGGCGCAGGTCCGGCACGTCCGAAAGCAGTGCGAGATGCCCAACGCCCGACTGTCCCGCCCCACCCGCCGCGGCATCCTGGCCGCAGGCGGCGCCATCGGCCTCGGCGCCGCGCTCGCCGCGTGCGGCGACGACAGCGGCTCCAAAGACAGCGGCTCGGGCTCCACGACGAAGGCCAAGTCCGGCCCCTGGTCCTTCAAGGACGACCGCGGCACCACGGTGAAGCTGGACAAGGTCCCGGCGAACATCGTCGCCTTCACCGGCGTCGGCGCCGCCCTGTGGGACTACGGCGTCAAGGTCAAGGGCGTCTTCGGCCCGACGACCACCAAGGGCGGCAAGCCGGACGTCCAGGCCGGCGACATGGACGTCTCCAAGGTCACGGTCATCGGCAACGAGTGGGGCCAGTTCAACATCGAGAAGTACGCGGGCCTCGCCCCGGACGTGCTGATCTCCACGATGTTCGACAGCGCCGGCACCCTCTGGTACGTCCCGGAGGAGTCCGCCGCGAAGATCGCCAAGCTCGCCCCGAGCGTCGGCGTCTCCGTCTTCGACCGCCAGCTGACCCAGCCGCTGGAGCGCCTGTACGCGCTCGCCGAGTCGCTCGGCGCCGACCTCAAGGCCGACAAGGTCGTCGCGGCGAAGAAGCGCTTCGAGGAAGCCGCGGCCCGGCTGCGCAAGGCCGCCAAGGCCCACCCCGACATCAAGGTCATGGCCGGCTCCGCGAGCCAGGACATCTTCTACGTCTCCGGCACGAACCTCTCCATCGACCTGGAGTACTACAAGGCGCTCGGCGTGAACTTCGTCGAGCCCTCGGAGGCCGCGAAGAAGGAGTCCGGCGGCTGGTTCGAGAACCTGAGCTGGGAGAACGTCGACCAGCACAAGGCCGACATCATCATGATGGACGACCGCGCCCAGGCCATCCAGCCGGCCGACATCGACAAGCCGACCTGGAAGAAGCTGCCCGCGGTCAAGGCCGGCCAGGTCATCGCCCGCTCCCCCGAGCCGATCCTGTCCTACGACAAGTGCGCCCCCCTCCTGGAGAACCTGGCCAAGGCCATCGAGACGGCGAAGAAGGTGTCCTGATCCCATGACGACGACGGCCGAAGCCCCCGCTGTAGCCCCTTTCCGATTCTTCGATCTGCAAGTGGTCCGCACGCGGCGGCTCGGCCCGTCGCTGCTCCGGGTCACCTTCACAGGAGAGGACCTCCCGGACTTCCACGGCGGGGGCCGCGACCAGTCGCTCTCGCTGTTCCTGCCGCATCCCGGCCAGGACGCCCCCGTGCTGCCGCCGGTACTGCCCGGCGACGACGGCCGCGCCTGGCACGCGGCGTACCGGGCGATCCCGGACCACGAGCGCGCCATCATGCGCTCGTACACGCTCAGCGGCCAGCGCCGGGTGCCCGCGGAGGAGATCGACATCGACTTCGTGCTGCACAACGACGACCCGGCCGCCGCGGGCCCCGCCTGCCGCTGGGCGGAGGCCGCCCGGGCCGGTGACAGGGTCGTCGTGCTCGGCCCGGCGATCGCGGACAACACCGCGGTGCGCTGCCGCCCGCACGACACCTTCGACCACATCGTCATGTGGGGCGACGAGACGGCCCTGCCGGCCGCGCTGGGCGTCCTGTCGTGGCTGCCCGCGCATGTCTGCGCGCACGTCTGGCTGGAGGTCCCGCACCGCGACGACATCCAGCCGATCGTGTCCCTGGCCGATGTCACGGTGACCTGGCTGGTGCGCGACGAGGACTGCCCCGGCGCCGTCGACGCCGTGCGCGCCGCACAACTCCCCGACTGCGCAAGCCCGTACGCCTGGCTGGCGGGCGAGTCCGGGACCATGAAGGAGATGCGCCGGCACCTCGTGCGCGAACGCGGCTACGACAAGCGGTCCGTGACGTTCGTCGGGTACTGGAAGCGCGGTCTGAGCGAGGACGCACTGCGGGCGGAACCAGCCGCCGCATAACGCACCACGGTCACTTCCAGCCATTCCAGGCACAGAACGAGGGGTGGGGTCGCGAACTCAACTTAGGTTAGGCTAACCTAAGTAAAGGGTTCGCGACCCCGCCCTTTTTCCTGCCCCACCCGGGAACACCCTCATCCCCACCCGGAGGAACCGTTCATGCGCTCGCACCTGCTCAATGACACGACCGCGGAGCTGTACCGCAGTTCCGTGACCGAGGGAATCGAGCGGGTGGCGGCCAAACTCGCCACCACCACAAGGCCGTTCACGGGCGTCTCCCCGGACGCCCTCTCCCCCGTGATCGACGCCGTCGACCTGGACGAGCCGCTCCACGACACCATCGCCGTCCTCGACGAGCTGGAGGACGTCTACCTCCGCGACGCCGTCTACTTCCACCACCCCCGCTACCTGGCCCACCTCAACTGCCCGGTCGTCATCCCGGCCGTGCTCGGCGAGGCCGTCCTGTCCGCGGTCAACTCCTCGCTGGACACCTGGGACCAGTCCGCGGGCGGCACGCTGATCGAGCGCAAACTCATCGACTGGACCACCGGACGCATCGGGCTCGGCCCGGCCGCCGACGGCGTGTTCACCTCCGGCGGCTCGCAGTCCAACCTCCAGGCCCTGCTGCTCGCCCGCCAGGAGGCCAAGACGGACTCGCTCGCGAAACTGCGCATCTTCGCCTCCGAGGTCAGCCACTTCAGCGTCAAGAAGTCCGCGACGCTGCTCGGCCTCGACGCGGAGTCCGTGGTGACGATCCCCGTCGACAAGGACAAGCGCATGCAGACGCTGGCGCTGGCCGCGGAGCTGGAGCGCTGCCGCCGCGACGGCCTCGTCCCCATGGCCGTCGTCGCCACCGCCGGCACCACCGACTTCGGGTCCATCGACCCGCTGCCCGAGATCGCCGAGCTGTGCGCCCAGTACGGCACGTGGATGCACGTCGACGCCGCCTACGGCTGCGGGCTGCTCGTGTCGCGGAAGAACCGCGACCGGCTCACCGGCATCGAGCGCGCCGACTCGGTCACCGTCGACTACCACAAGTCCTTCTTCCAGCCGGTGAGTTCGAGCGCCGTGCTGGTCCGCGACGGGGCCACGCTGCGGCACGCCACCTACCACGCGGAGTACCTCAACCCGCGCCGTACGGTCGCCGAGCGCATCCCCAACCAGGTCGACAAGTCCCTGCAGACCACCCGCCGCTTCGACGCCCTCAAGCTGTGGATGACGCTGCGCGTCATGGGCGCCGACGGCATCGGCGGTCTCTTCGACGAGGTCTGCGACCTGGCGTACGAGGGCTGGAAGGTGCTCGCCGCCGACCCGCGCTTCGACGTGGTAGTCGAGCCGAGCCTGTCCACGCTCGTCTACCGCTACATCCCGGCCGACATCACCGATCCGGCCGAGATCGACCGCGCCAACCTCCATGCCCGCAAAGCCCTGTTCGCCTCCGGCGACGCGGTCGTCGCGGGCACCAAGGTCGGCGACCGCCAGTACCTGAAGTTCACCCTGCTCAACCCCGAGACGACCCTCGCCGATATCTCGGCCGTCCTCGACCTCATCGCCGGCCACGCCGAGCAGTACCTGGGAGACACCCTTGACCGCGCTTCCTGAGTCCCGTGACTCGTACGACTTCATCGGGATCGGGCTCGGCCCGTTCAATCTCGGCCTCGCCTGCCTGACCGAGCCGATAGCCGAGCTGAACGGCGTCTTCCTGGAGTCCAAGCCGGACTTCGAGTGGCACTCGGGGATGTTCCTCGACGGCGCCCACCTCCAGACCCCGTTCATGTCGGACCTGGTCACCCTCGCCGACCCGACCTCCCCGTACTCCTTCCTCAACTACCTGAAGGAATCGGGGCGGTTGTACGCCTTCTACATCCGCGAGAACTTCTATCCGCTGCGCGTCGAGTACAACGACTACTGCCGCTGGGCCGCCGCGAAGCTCTCCTCGATCCGGTTCTCCACGACCGTGACCGAGGTGACGTACGACGAGGCCGACGGCCTCTACACGGCCGTCACCGAGGGCGGCGCCACCTACCGCGCCCCGCACCTGGTCCTCGGCACCGGCACCCCGCCGCACCTCCCCGAGGCGGTCAAGGACCTGGGCGGCGACTTCATCCACAACTCCCGCTATCTGCAGCACAAGCAGGAGCTGCAGAAGAAGGACTCGATCACGCTGGTCGGCAGCGGCCAGTCCGCCGCCGAGATCTACTACGACCTGCTCAGCGAGATCGACGTCCACGGCTACCGGCTGAACTGGGTCACCCGCTCCCCGCGCTTCTTCCCGCTGGAGTACACCAAGCTCACGCTGGAGATGACGTCCCCGGACTACATCGACTACTTCCACGCGCTGCCCGAGGCTACCCGTTACTCGCTGGAGGAGCGGCAGAAGGGCCTGTTCAAGGGCATCGACGGCGAGCTGATCGACGCGATCTTCGACCTGCTGTACCAGAAGGGCCTGAACGGGCCCGTGCCGACACGGCTGCTCACCAACTCGGCGCTCACCGGCGCCGGTTACGAGAACGGCACGTACACCCTCGGCCTGCGCCAGGAGGAGCAGGACAAGGAGTTCGAGCTGCGCACCGAGGGCCTGATCCTGGCCACCGGCTACAAGTACGCCACGCCCGCCTTCCTGGAGCCGGTCAGGGACCGCATCCGCCTCGACGGCCGGGGCCGCTTCGACGTCGCCCGCAACTACGCGATCGACACGACCGGGCGCGGCATCTTCGTGCAGAACGCGAGCGTCCACACCCACTCGATCACCAGCCCGGATCTGGGTATGGGTGCGTACCGCAACAGTTACATCATCGGCGAGCTGCTCGGCACCGAGTACTACCCCGTCGAGAAGACCATCGCCTTCCAGGAGTTTTCCGTATGAGCACCACCACCCAGACCGTCGGCGAGCTGACCTTCCGGCCGGTCGACCCGCGGACCGACGCGGAGCTGCTGCACCGCTGGGTCACCGATCCCAAGGCCGCCTTCTGGCTGATGCAGGACGCCAAGCTGGAGGACGTCGAGCGCGAGTACATGTCCATCGCGGCGGCCGAGCACCACGACGCGTTCCTCGGCCTGCACGACGGCGAGCCCGCGTTCCTGATGGAGCGCTACGACCCGCGGTACGTCGAGCTCGTCGGCCTGTACGAACCCGAGCCCGGCGACATCGGCATGCACTTCCTGACCGCGCCGTCCGACCTGCGCATACCCGGCTTCACCCGCGCCGTGATCACCGCGGTGATGGAGTTCCTGTTCACCGACGCGGCCGTGCGGCGCGTCGTCGTCGAGCCCGACGTGCGCAACACGGCGGTGCACGCCCTGAACGAGGCCGTCGGCTTCGTGCCGGCCCGCGAGATCGCCAAGCCGGAGAAGAACGCGCTGCTGAGCTTCTGCACCCGCGCCCAGTTCGAAGCCGCGGCCGGCAAGGAGAAGGAGGACCCGGCATGACCCTCGCCGACACCGTCTCCCACCTCTCCCCCGAGCGCTGGGCCGAGGCGAACCGCCTGCTGATCCGCAAGGCGCTCGCCGAGTTCGGCCACGAGCGGCTGCTCACGCCCGAACCGCAGGAGAACGGCACGTTCGTCGTCCGCAGCGACGACGGCGCCACCCGGTACCGGTTCAGCGCCCGCCGACTGCGCCTGGACCACTGGCAGGTGGCCGCCGACTCGATCACCCGGCACCGCGACGGCAGCGAACTGCCGTTGCACGCGCTGGAGTTCTTCATCGAGATGAGGGACTCGCTGGGCCTGAGCGACGCGATCCTGCCGGTCTACCTGGAGGAGATCTCCTCCACCCTCTCCGGCACCTGCTTCAAGCTGACCAAGCCGGACGTCACGTCCCGCGAGCTGGCCGCGTCCGGCTCGTTCCAGGACATCGAGACCGGCATGACCGAGGGCCACCCGTGCTTCGTCGCGAACAACGGGCGGCTCGGCTTCGGCATCCACGAGTACCTCTCGTACGCCCCCGAGACGGCGAGCCCGGTCCGGCTGGTGTGGCTGGCGGCGACGCGCGAGCGCGCGGCGTTCACGGCGGGCGCCGGTCTCGAGTACGAGTCGTTCCTCCGTGCCGAGCTGGGCGAGGAGACGCTCGCCCGTTTCGACGGCGTCCTGCGCGACAAGGGCCTCGACCCGGCCGACTACCTCCTCATCCCGGCCCACCCGTGGCAGTGGTGGAACAAGCTGTCCGTCACGTTCGCCGCCGAGGTCGCCCAGCAGCACCTGGTGTGCCTGGGCGAGGGCGACGACGAGTACCTGGCGCAGCAGTCGATCCGTACGTTCTTCAACTCGACGTCCCCGTCGAAGCACTACGTGAAGACGGCGCTGTCGGTCATCAACATGGGCTTCATGCGCGGCCTCTCGGCGGCGTACATGGAGGCGACGCCGGCGATCAACGACTGGCTCGCCGGGCTCATCGAGAACGACGAGGTCCTCAAGGGCACGGGCCTGACGATCATCCGCGAGCGCGCGGCCGTCGGCTACCGGCACCTGGAGTACGAGGCCGCCACCGACCGCTACTCGCCGTACCGCAAGATGCTGGCGGCGCTGTGGCGCGAGTCGCCGGTGGAGTCGCTCGGCGAGGGCGAGCGGCTGGCCACGATGGCGTCGCTGCTGCACGTGGACCGCGCGGGGCGCTCGTTCGCCGGCGCGCTGATCGAACGCTCGGGCCTCACCCCGCGCGAGTGGCTGAAGCCGTACCTGACGGCGTACCTCACGCCGCTGCTGCACAGCTTCTACGCCTACGACCTGGTGTTCATGCCGCACGGCGAGAACGTCATCCTGGTCCTGGACGAGCGCGGCGTGGTGCAGCGGGCGATCTTCAAGGACATCGCCGAGGAGATCGCGGTGATGGACCCGGACGCCGTGCTGCCGCCCGCGGTGGAGCGGATCAAGGCCGAGGTCCCGGACGACATGAAGCTGCTGTCGATCTTCACGGATGTCTTCGACTGCTTCTTCCGCTTCCTGGCGGCGAACCTGGTCGAGGACGGCATCGTGGACGAGGACACGTTCTGGGCCGCGGTCGCGGACTGCGTCCGTGACTACCAGCAGTCGGCACCTCAACTGGCGGACAAGTTCGCCCAGTTCGACATGTTCGCCCCGACGTTCGCGCTGTCCGCCCTGAACCGGCTCCAGCTGCGCAACAACCAGCAGATGGTGGACCTGGCCGATCCGTCGGGCGCGCTGCAGCTCGTCGGCGACCTGGAGAACCCGATCGCGTAAGGGTTCCACGCAGGCCGAAAGGGGCTCGGGAGACGGTCCTCCCGAGCCCCTTTCACGTGCCGACTAGCTTGCGGGCCAGGGCACTTGCGGCGACTTGTAGTAGCCGATGCCGAGCGCGTCCCAGCGCGGCGCCTGCGCGGCGAGCCGCACCTTGTACGCGTCCCAGTCGTGCGTGGCCGCGGGCGACCAGCCGAGCTCGGCGACACCGGGAAGGCGCGGGAACGCCATGTGGTCGAGCTGCGCGGAGGTCGACAGGGTCTCCGACCACAGCGGCGCCTCGACGCCCTTGACGGCCGAACTCGGCGCCCCGGGAAGGTAGTTCGCCGGGTCCCAGTCGTAGGACCGCTGCACCTCCACGTAGCCCGCCCAGGACAGGCCGAGAGGCTCGTCCTTGGTGTACTTCATGTCGAGGTAGGTGCGGTCGGCGGGCGAGATGATCAGGCCCGTGCCGTTCTTGGCGGCCTCGGCGACCTGGGCCTTCTCGACGGCGCTGGTGCCGTCGAGACCCCAGTACTGCGCGAGCGCGCCCTTGGCGGGCGTGGCACCGGTCAGCTGGTGCCAGCCCACCACCGTCTTGCCGTACTCGGCGACGATCGGCTGCACCTTGTCCATGAAGGTGACGTAGTCCTCGTGGCTGGTGGAGTGCGCCTCGTCCCCGCCGATGTGCAGGTACTTGCCGGGGGTGAGGGCGGCGAGCTCGCGCACCACGTCGTCCACGAAGTCGTACGTGATGTCCTTGCCGGCGCACAGCGAGCTGAAGCCGACGCTGGTGCCGGTGTAGAGCGGGGGTGCCACGCCGTCGCAGTTCAGATCGGCGTACGAGGCGAGGGCCGCGTTCGTGTGCCCCGGCATGTCGATCTCGGGCACGACCTCCAGATAGCGCGAGGCCGCGTACCGGACGATGTCCTTGTACTGGGCCTTGGTGTAGTATCCGCCCGCACCGCCGCCGACCTGGGTGGATCCGCCGTACGTGGCGAGCTTGGGCCAGGAGTCGATCGCGATGCGCCAGCCCTGGTCGTCGCTCAGGTGCAGATGCAGCTTGTTGACCTTGTAGAGCGCCAACTCGTCGATGTAGCGCTTGACCTGGCCGACCGTGAAGAAGTGCCGGGACACGTCGAGCATGGCGCCGCGCCAGCCGTAGCGCGGGCTGTCCTCGATGGTGCCGCCCGCGACGAGCCACGGCCCGCTCTGCCGGCTGTCGGCCTCCACCTGGGCGGGCAGCTGCTGGCGCAGCGTCTGCACGCCGTGGAACAGCCCGGCGGGCTCGCGCGCGACGATGGTCACGGACCGGTTCGTGCTCGTCAGCCGGTACCCCTCGGCGCCGAGTCCGCTGTCTTTCCGGCTCAGTTCGAGCCGGATGCCGTCACCGGCACGGGCGTCGGTGACGGGCAGCGCGTATCCGGTGGAGGGGCGCAGCACGTCGGCGAGGTAGTCGCCGACGCGGCGCGCGTCGCGCGAGTCGTCGACCCGGATCCGGGTCTTCCCGGTGATCTCGTACGCGGATCCGCCGGCGGCCGCCTTCGCGGGCGCGGGCACGATCTGCCCGAGGGGCGTGGCGGCCTCCGGTGCGGCGGAGGCGGGGGCGACGCCGAGGGCGCCGGCTCCGGTGGCGACGAGGAGCAGGGAGCCGAGCAGGGCCAGGGCCGGCCTGCGGTGTGCTGGGCGATGCGGTGTGCGGCGCGGTCTGCGGTGCGTCCTCACGAACGATCCCTTCGACGGTGGTCGTTGGCGGAGTTCGTTGTGCGAGCTGAGCAACCGATCGGTCACCATGCGTACCGCCCGCCTCTCGGCCGGTCAAGGTGTAGACCACTTCCCGGGGGCCTGATGCCAGAATTGCCCCATGGCGGAAATCATCCAGCGCGACGGCACATGGACGTTCGACGGGGAGACGCTGCGGCTGGTCCCGGGGCGTGACAAGGGTGTGAGCCTGCTCCGCAGGACGCTGGGTGAACTGACCCTGCCGCTGGAGGCGTTGGCCGGCGTCTCCTTCGAGCAGGGCAAGAAGTCGGGACGGCTTCGGCTGCGGCTGCGCGACGGCGCGGACCCGCTGCTCCAGGCGACCGGCGGCAAGCTGACGGAGGGCACGGACCCGTACCAGCTGGCCGTGGAGTCGGACCGGTACGGGGTCGCCGAGTACTTCGTGGACGAGGTGCGCAACGCGCTGCTGCTGGAGCAGGTCCCGTCGTCGGCCTGCACGGCGTACGTGCTGCCGGGCCCGGCCCTGCCGGTGTCCGTCTCCGCCGGGGACGGCACGGCGAGCTTCGACGGGGAGCACGTCCGGCTGGAGTGGAACTGGAAGACGGAGGACGCGAAGGCCGCGGCCGGGACCCGGCTGCTCGCCCTCGCCGAGATCGCGGCGGTGGAGTGGCAGCCGGCCGTGGGCCTGGAGAACGGCTGTCTCCGCTTCGTCGTCCGCTCGTCCCCGACGAAGGCCCCGCCGAAGTACGACCCGAACTCGGTCGAGCTGTGGGGCTTCAAGAAGGATCCGCTGATGGCGCTGGTCGCGGCAGCCGTCCAGGCCCGGCTGCCGCACCCCGCCGCCCAGGCCGCCCAGGCCGCCCAGCCCGGACAGGGCGTCCCGCCGGCTCCCAAGGAGCTGCCCCCGCGGCCGGCGGCCGCGCCTGCCCCGGCGGAGGACGACCACGACGCGCTGCTGCGCCGGCTGCGCGAACTGGGCGAGCTCCATCGGGCCGGAATCCTGACGGACGAAGAGTTCGCTGCGGCAAAGCAGGCGGTGCTCAAGCGCCTCTGACGGAAGCGCTTGAACGGCTGTGACGCAGGTGGCCGGAAAGAGCTACCTCTTGACCTGCCGGGCGACCACGAACCGGTCGATCTCCTCACCCGTCTCGGCGAGACCGCGGACCGTCAGCCTGGCCGTGCGGCCGACCGGTGCCGGCTCCACGTCCACCCGCAGGAACGAGTAGTTGGTGTACCGCACCCGCGACCAGTCCACCGTCACGGCCTTCTTGCTGCCGTCGGGCTGGGTCACGTACGACGGGAACGGGTCGACGTCCTTCTCGTGGCCCTCGTACGTGTCGGCCACCGGGAACGCGTACAGGCTCTTGCCCGCCGCGCCCGCCGTGACGTAGACGACGCCGTCCGTCTCCGGGTACGCGGTGCCGCCGATGGGCAGTTCCTTGGTGACCTTCTCGCCCTTGAGCACGTCGGAGCGCTCGTAGACGTGGTTGTGGCCGTTGATCACCAGGTCCACGGTGTACTTCTCGAACAGCGGCACCCACTCCTTGCGCACGCCCCCCTCCGAGGCGTGCGCGGTCGCGGTGCAGTACGCGCAGTGGTGGAAGAAGACGACGACGAAGTCGACACCGGAGCCGTGCGCCCGGAACTTCTTCAGCTGCGCCTCGAACCACTTGGTCTGGGTGCCGCCGGACAGGCCGAGGTTGGCCGGGATCTCCCAGGACACGTCGTTGGCGTCGAGCGAGATGATCGCCGTGTTGCCGTGCACGAACGAGTAGACACTCGGCAGGTTCTTCGGGTCCGGGCCGTTGCGCGGCGGCGCGAAGCGGGCCTCCTGGCTGCCGTAGCCGTGCGGCGCGTACCAGGCCTCCATGTCGTGGTTGCCGTAACTGACCATCCACGGCACGGACTTGGCGACGGTCTCGGTCTGCGCGAGGAACTGGTCCCAGGTCCGCGCGTCGAACGTGTCCGTGGTCTGCCCGGAGCCGGACGGGTCCGCGTACGCGATGTCACCGGCGTGCAGGTGGAAGGAGGGGCCCTGGGCGAGGATCAGGCTGTCGTTGGCGAGCGCGTGGTAGCTGACGCCCTGGTCGCCGAAGGCGGTGAAGGTGAAGCGCTCCGAGCGGGCGGGCGCCGTGGTGAAGGTGCCGATGGTGCCGGCGAAGCGCGGGGCCGCCGGGTCGAAGCCCTGGTGGCCGACGCCGTAGTAGTACGTCTTGCCGGGCTTGAGGTGGGTCAGCTCGGCGTGCACGTAGTACTGGGTGTGGTCGGCGCTCGTGCCGACGCCCGCCGGGGTGTACAGGGCGCGGACCTCGGCCGGTATCTTCCGCGACAGGTCACCGGCGTGCGCGCCGATGCGGATGAACGGGTTCTTCACGGCGACCGGCACCTGCCAGGACACGGTCATCTCGGTGCGCGGGTCGGCCCCGTAGGAGAGGTGCCGGCCGAAGGGCGCGACGAGCGCGCCGTCGACGTGCTCCGTGGCGGGCGCGGTGGCGGCGGAGGAGGCGGCCGGGGCCGCGGCGCTCGCGGCGCCCGGTACGAAGACGCCGCCCGCGATGGCGCCCAGGGTGACGGCGCCGCCGCGGATCGCGGTGCGGCGGGAGAACGTGCTGCGGAGGTACTCGTGCTGCTCGGCCAGGGAGCGGTCGGCGAGCTCGTCGGGCACGCCCATGCGTGGAATGTCCATGGCGTGAAAGTTGCTGGCGGCACCTATCCCGGCCGGATACGCCGGATGAACGCGGCCCGAACAAGCGGCATGGCCCGTTCCAAACCTTGACCACATCCACCCCAAGAGCCCCGAAAGCCACCCACCCCCGGCCACCCCTGCCCGATATCGGGCAGATTTCTTGCGAAAGACCCGGCGGTCCCCCAGGATCGACCGGGTGCACGAGGAACTTGTCGATCATCTGACGCGCAGCACGCCCCTCAGCAGGGGTGAGGCGCTGCGGGTGATCCAGGACGTGCTCGCCTACTTCGACGAGTCGACGGAGGAATACGTCCGTCGCCGCCACCGCGAGCTCCAGGGTCAGGGCCTGGTGAACGCGGCGATCTTCGAACAGATCACGGCGGATCTGCGGTACCGGGCGGTGGCGCCGCCGGAGCTCACGCTCAGACAGCTGCGCCGCATGGTCTACGGCTGACCGGCCACCCGGCCCGGATCGATCCACAACCAGAGGGGACCCTTCTCACCCATGTGCGGAATTGTCGGCTACATCGGCAAGCGTGACGTCGCGCCGCTCCTCCTCGAGGGGCTGCAGCGCCTGGAGTACCGCGGCTACGACTCCGCGGGCGTCGTGATCACCAGCCCGAAGGCCACCGGCCTGAAGATGGTCAAGGCCAAGGGCCGCGTCCGGGACCTGGAGGCCAAGGTCCCGGCCCGCTTCAAGGGCACCACCGGCATCGCCCACACCCGCTGGGCCACGCACGGCGCCCCCTCCGACGAGAACGCCCACCCGCACATGTCGGGCGACAACAAGGTCGCCGTCGTCCACAACGGCATCATCGACAACGCCTCCGAGCTGCGCGCGAAGCTGGTCGCCGAGGGCGTCGAGTTCCTCTCCGAGACGGACACCGAGGTCCTCACCCACCTCATCGCCCGCTCGCAGCAGACGGAGCTGGAGGACAAGGTCCGCGAGGTGCTGCGCCTGATCGAGGGCACGTACGGCATCGCGGTCCTGCACGCCGACTTCCCCGACCGCATCGTGGTCGCCCGCAACGGCTCGCCGGTCGTCCTCGGCATCGGCGACAAGGAGATGTTCGTCGCCTCGGACATCGCCGCGCTGGTCTCCCACACCCGCCAGATCGTCACCCTCGACGACGGCGAGATGGCGACGCTGAAGGCCGACGACTTCCGTACCTACACGACGGAGGGCACCCGCACCACGGCGTCCCCGACGACCGTCGAGTGGGAGGCCGCCTCGTACGACATGGGCGGCCACGACACGTACATGCACAAGGAGATCTCCGAGCAGGCCGACGCCGTGGACCGCGTGCTGCGCGGCCGCATCGACGACCGCTTCTCCACCGTGCACCTGGGCGGCCTGAACCTGGACGCCCGCGAGGCCCGCTCCGTGCGCCGCGTGAAGATCCTCGGCTGCGGCACCTCGTACCACGCGGGTCTGATCGGCGCCCAGATGATCGAGGAGCTGGCCCGCATCCCCGCGGACGCCGAGCCGGCCTCCGAGTTCCGCTACCGCAACCCGGTCGTCGACCCCGACACCCTCTACATCGCGGTGTCCCAGTCCGGCGAGACGTACGACGTGCTGGCCGCGGTCCAGGAGCTCAAGCGCAAGGGCGCCCGGGTCTTCGGCGTCGTGAACGTCGTCGGCTCCGCGATCGCCCGCGAGTCCGACGCAGGTGTGTACGTCCACGCGGGCCCCGAGGTCTGCGTGGTCTCCACCAAGTGCTTCACGAACACCACGGTCGCCTTCGCGCTGCTCGCCCTGCACCTGGGCCGCATCCGCGACCTGTCCGTCGCCGACGGCAAGCGGATCATCGAGGGCCTGCGCAAGCTCCCGGCCCAGATCACGGAGATCCTCGCCCAGGAGGCGGAGATCAAGAAGATCGCCGAGGAGTACGCGGACGCCCGCTCGATGATGTTCATCGGCCGCGTCCGGGGCTACCCGGTGGCCCGCGAGGCGTCCCTGAAGCTCAAGGAGGTCTCGTACATCCACGCCGAGGCCTACCCGGCGTCCGAGCTGAAGCACGGCCCCCTCGCCCTGATCGAGCCCGCGCTCCCCACGGTCGCGATCGTCCCGGACGACGACCTGCTGGAGAAGAACCGCGCCGCGATGGAGGAGATCAAGGCCCGCTCCGGCCGCATCCTCGCGGTCGCCCACCAGGAGCAGGAGAAGGCGGACCGCACGATCGTCGTCCCGAAGAACGAGGACGAGCTCGACCCCATCCTGATGGGCATCCCCCTCCAACTCCTCGCCTACCACACGGCGTTGGCCCTCGGCCGCGACATCGACAAGCCGCGCAACCTGGCGAAGTCGGTCACGGTGGAGTAGCGGGACCGCACCCCACACACAGGCGAACGGGTCCCACACGCGCCACCAAAGCGCATGGGACCCGTTCCGGTGGGCCGGGGTCGCCCATTACCCCGGCCCGAGGGGGCTGTCAGCCGGTGGCCGTCACCCCCCGGCCGGCAGCACGTCGAGGCAGTGCGGTCGGGAGCTTGGCCATCGAGGCCGTGGCTCCGTACCAGGCCAGCAGGCCGCCCGCCGCGGCGAACCAGCCACCCACCTTGGCCGGCCCCGCGGTGTCACCGAACGCGGCGACCGCGAGCAGTACGAACGCGACGGTCATCGCCCCGTACGTGCCCCGCGTGAACGGGCCGGCCGCGGTGGCGCCGAGCGTCAGGCTGAGCGCGAGCAGGGCGAACAGGAGCAGGAACAGCCCCGCGGCGTTCGCCGGGACGGCGTCGCCGGAGCCGACGCCCCAGGTGAACCAGAAGGCTCCGAGCCCGGCGAAGGCCGTGCCCGTGAAGCCGTCGTCGCGCAGTGCGAGCAGACCGGCGACGAAGAGGGCGATGCCGCCCACGTACGTGGCGATCGAGACGGCGTCGGCCGCCGTCACACCGTCGATCACCCGGGTGTGGCCGAGGCCGAAGGCCAACAGGGTAAGTCCGAGGGCGAGTTGGCCGAGAGTCGAGACGGACGGGGTGGGTGCCGTGCTTCCCGCGGAGACGTCGTTGTCCACAGCGGGCTCCCTTCGTGCAAATGCGGGTGCTGTGCTGTTGTCCAGCGACCGGTATGTACCCTTCACAAGGGCACAAAGCACCTCTACGCACGAGTAGTTTCAGCCACCCGGCAGAAATTCACCGAACAGCCAACGCCGCTTCCCCGTAAACAAGTTGAAGAACCGTCAGCCACATTCCACCTGGGACAGGGCCTGGTTACGGAATGACAACGACAGGGCGCTGCGCCCGCCGGGCGAGCCGGCCCGCGACCGAGCCGAAGATCCGCCCGACGAGCCCATGGGTCGAGCCCACGACGATGGCGTCGGCGGAGTACTCGCGGCCGACCTCCTCCAGCTCGTGGCAGATGTCGCCGCCGCGCTCGACGAGGATCCAGGGCACCTCGGACAGATAGTCCGCACAGGCCAGTTCCAGACCGAGCACCTCGGTGCGGTGATCCGGCACATCGACGAAGACGGGGGGCTCGCAGCCGGCCCACACCGTGGTCGGCAGCCGGTTGGCCACATGCACGATGATCAGCCCGGAGCCCGAGCGGTGGGCCATGCCGATCGCGTAGGCCAGCGCCCGCTCGCTCGACGTCGAGCCGTCGAAACCGACGACTACACCGTGTCGGAAAGCGGGGTCACAGGCGTGACGTGTCTCTTCCGCCGCCTGGGGGGTCGTCGTGGGATCGGCGACCTGCCGCTTGCGGTCCGCGGGTTCGGGAATCTCGTGACCGGCCATGAGTGTCTCGGCGTGTACCTCGTGGGCCTCTGTGATGAGGGGACGACAACAGATTCGGCGGAGCTGTGTCCGGGAATCATCTTCCCAACCCCATACCCCCAAGGGTACGGCGACACTCCTCCTCTGCCCAGACTCCGGCCCGCTGTCAGGCCTGCTCGCACGTCCGCTCCGCAGCGTTCAGGGGAGCATGCACGAGGCCCCGCCCGTATGGCAATGGTTGCTGCCCCGTACAGGCGGTTTGCGCACTCTTGTGGCCCCTGTGCGGGGTGGATCAAGTGACCGGGACGATGGCCGCGCGTTGAACTCCCGAACCGAGACACAGGGAGCACTCCGTGCCCGGACCGACCACCGCGCACCGGGAAACCGCCGACCGCCGGCGCATCCCGGCACCTGCCCGTACGCCCGGGTCGCACACCCGGGCGACCCCTCACGCCCAGGACGCGCCACCTCCGGGGACGGACGGGGCGGGCGACGTGGTCCGGTGGGCGGTGTTCAGCTGCTTCCTGGTGCCGCTCGTCCTCGTCGGGTACGGCATTTCGGCCGCGGGCGCCGCGGGGGCCGCTCTGGGGCTCGCCGCGGTCACCGCCGCCTGCCGGGTCCTCCTGCGTCAGTCAGAACGTGGCGCCGCACAGTTGCACAGTGAACAGTGTTGCGGTCATCGTGGGCGTCACGGGCGGACCGGTCCCGGGGTGCGTGGGCGCGGTCGCCGAACGGGTCGCCGTACGTCGGTCGACTGATCGGAATCTGGGCACTACTCCGTAGATTTTCAGCCAACTTCGGCTAGGGGTGGATTGCTTGCCCGACCCCTCCTCCAACCCCCGTTCCACCAGGGCTGAAAGGGCCGCAGAAGGCGCTTGCACCCTACGGGGACCGGCCACCGAGTTGAGACGCACTTCCCAGCAACGCCCGTGAGTGCAACGCTTCGTGATCGAATGCTTCACGCCAAGTTGCCATGTCGACAATGTGCCAGGTCCTTAACTGGTCACGACGGCACCACGGGACACAGTAGATTCGATCATGACTGTCTGATCTGTAGGCGGCGGGGGACTTCGTGCAGGACCGAGGGGAAACGTGCAGGAGCGAACAGCCCGTCAAAATATTGAGGGAGCCGCGATCACCGAGGGGGGCTTAGCAGGATGAGCCACGACTCCACCACCGCGCCGGAGGCGGCGGCTCGCAAGCTGTCGGGGCGCCGGCGACGAGAGATCGTCGCGGTGCTGCTGTTCAGCGGCGGACCCATTTTCGAGAGTTCCATTCCGCTTTCCGTGTTCGGAATCGATCGACAGGACGCGGGCGTTCCCCGGTACCGGTTGCTCGTGTGCGCCGGCGAAGAGGGACCTCTGCGAACGACTGGGGGACTTGAACTCACCGCGCCACACGGGCTCGAGGCGATCTCGCGGGCGGGCACGGTCGTCGTGCCGGCCTGGCGCTCGATCACCTCGCCGCCGCCGGAGGAGGCGCTGGACGCGATCCGTCGCGCCCACGAGGAGGGCGCGCGCATAGTAGGCCTGTGCACGGGCGCGTTCGTGCTCGCCGCGGCCGGCCTGCTCGACGGCCGGCCGGCCACCACGCACTGGATGTACGCACCGACGCTCGCCAAGCGCTACCCGTCGGTCCATGTGGACCCGCGTGAGCTCTTCGTCGACGACGGGGACGTGCTGACGAGTGCCGGTACCGCGGCCGGTATCGACCTCTGTCTGCACATAGTGCGCACGGACCACGGCAACGAGGCGGCCGGAGCGCTCGCCCGCCGCCTGGTGGTCCCGCCGCGCCGCAGCGGCGGTCAGGAGCGCTATCTCGACAGGTCTTTACCTGAGGAGATCGGCGCGGATCCGCTGGCCGAGGTCGTCGCCTGGGCCCTGGAGCACCTCCACGAGCAGTTCGACGTGGAGACGCTGGCGGCCCGCGCCTACATGAGCCGCCGTACGTTCGACCGGCGCTTCCGCTCGCTCACGGGAAGCGCTCCCCTGCAGTGGCTGATCACCCAGCGGGTGCTGCAGGCCCAGCGGCTCCTGGAGACCTCCGACTACTCCGTCGACGAGGTCGCCGGGCGCTGCGGCTTCCGGTCGCCGGTGGCACTGCGCGGGCACTTCCGGCGCCAGCTGGGCTCGTCCCCGGCGGCGTACCGGGCGGCGTACCGCGCGCGCAGGCCGCAGCAGGGCGACCCCGTCACGGGCGCCGGGAAACCGGAGAAGCCCGTGGAGATCGCCTCGGTGCCGGGCCCCGAGACCCCGGGCCCCGGTCCGGTGCCCGCCCAGTCGCGGCGCACCGCCGCGGCGAACGCGTTCGGAGCGCCGGCGGCCTCGCTGCCGACGGGTCCGGCGGGCCACGCGGAGGGCGGCAAACCGTCGTCCGACGCGTTCGCCCCGGGCCGGGCGAGCCTGCCCGGTCCGCGTACGGCGCCGTAACAACCGGAACAGGAGCTGACGCCCGTCGTCTGCCAGCGGGAAGGTCCGGGCCTTAGGGTTGGTCGCATGAACGATCGCATGGTGTGGATCGACTGCGAGATGACCGGACTCTCGCTGGCGAACGACGCGCTCATCGAGGTGGCCGCACTGGTCACCGATTCGGAGCTGAACGTACTCGGCGACGGTGTGGACATCGTGATCCGCCCGCCGGACGAGGCCCTGGAGCAGATGCCCGAGGTGGTGCGGAACATGCACACCGCCTCGGGTCTCCTCGACGAGCTGGCGGGCGGTACGACGCTCGCCGACGCCGAGGAGCAGGTTCTCTCCTATGTACGTGAGCACGTCAAGGATGCGGGCAAGGCCCCGCTGTGCGGGAACTCGGTCGGTACCGACCGCGGATTCCTGCTGCGCGACATGCCGACGCTGGAGGACTACCTCCACTACCGGATCGTCGATGTGTCCTCGGTCAAGGAACTGGCCCGGCGCTGGTACCCGAGGGCGTACTTCAACAGTCCGGAGAAGAACGGCAACCACCGGGCACTCGCCGACATCCGCGAGTCCATCGCCGAGCTGCGCTACTACCGTGAGGCGATCTTCGTCCCGCAGCCCGGGCCCGACTCCGACACCGCGAAGTCGATCGCGGCGAAGCACGTCCTGCCTGCGGAATAACCCGTCGTAGGCCCTCTCGTACGGGGTCCGTAAAAGGGGTGCGCGAGCACCCCTTCGGACCCTGTACACTTTTTCTCGGCCGGTCGGAAGAACGACAAAAGACCGGACATGGTGGGTGTAGCTCAGTTGGTAGAGCACCTGGTTGTGGTCCAGGTGGCCGCGGGTTCAAGTCCCGTCACTCACCCTGAAGGGTCGAAGGCCCCGGTTCGGAAGAACCGGGGCCTTCGGCGTTCCCGCCGCCGCCCTCAGGAGGAGGCGCGGACGACCAGCTCCGTCGGCAGCACCACATGGCGCTCGGCGCCCCGGCGGGCCGAGGAGCGCTTGCCCTCGGCGGCGAGGGCGATCTCGTCCAGCAGCAGGGCCGTCATCGCCCGGCCCATGTCGCGGGTGGGCTGGCGCACGCTGGTCAGGCCCGGCTCCATGTGGCGGGCGATCACCGAGTCGTCGAAGCCGACCAGGGCGACGTCGTCCGGGATCCTTCGGCCGGCCTCGCGCAGCACCTGGCGGGCGCCGGAGGCCATCAGGTCGGAGCAGGCGAAGACCGCGTCGAGGCCGGGGCTGCGCTCCAGGAGCTCGGCCATGCAGCGGCGGCCGCCCTCCTCCGTGAAGTCTCCGTAGGCCACGAGTTTCTCGTCGTAGGCGATCCCGTCGGCGGCCAGCTGGCTCTCGTACCCGGCAAGACGCCGCTGGGCGCCGTACACGTCGAGCGGACCCGCGATGATCGCCACGGAGCGGCGGCCGCGCGAGGTCAGGTGCTCCACGGCGGAGCGCGCGCCCGCGTAGTTGTCGGTGTCGACCGAGGGCAGCGGCTCGTCGGCGGAGCGGGGGCCGCTGATCACCGTCGGAATGTCCATCTGCAGGAGACGGTCCGCGAGGGGGTCGTCGGCGTGCACGGAGACGAGCAGGACGCCGTCCACGCGGTGGGCGGCGAGATACGCGGCCAGCCGGTCCTGCTCGCGCTCGCCGCGGGCGAAGGTCAGCAGCAGCTGGAGGTTGGACTCGGCGAGGGCGACGCCGACGCCGCCGACCATGCCGGAGAAGTACGGCTCCGAGAAGAACCGGGACTCGGCTTCCGGAACCACCACGGCTATCGAGTCCGTGCGGTTGGCCGCGAGGGCGCGGGCCGCCGTGTTCGGGACGTAGCCGAGCTCGGCGACCGCCTCCTCGACCGCGGCCCGGGTGCGGTCGCTGACCCGCGGCGATCCGTTGATCACGCGAGAGACCGTGCCCCGGCCGACGCCCGCCCGGGCCGCGACCTCCTCCAGGGTCGGACGCCTGTTGTGAGTGCCGCGAGCCGCCATAGCTCCTACCTCCCCAAGTCTCACGCGGAATCTAACAGCCCGATAAACGCTGCGACTTGCCGCTGCCGAGTCTCTTGACACCCCCGGGCCGAACGACGACCCTTCAACACATCACACATGGGAGCGCTCCCACCCTAGTGGACGCATACAGAAGCCGCACGTTCCCCGACCGAGCCGCAAGTGAACGCACGGGTCCAGCAAGGCAGTTGGCCGGGACATGCATGTGAGAGCAATTGAGCACTTGGAGGACGCAATGCGCACGACTGCCCGTATGTCCCGACGCGCGATGACCTTCGCGGTCGCCGCCGCCCTGGCCACAGGGCTGCTTGCCGGATGCGCGAGCGACGACGGTTCCGGATCCGACGAAGGGTCGAGCGGGGGTTCCGGCGGCAAGGGCGGGACGACGCTGACCATCGGCACCTTCGGCACCTTCGGGTACAAGCAGGCCGGGCTGTACGAGGAGTACATGAAGCTGCACCCGGACATCACGGTCAAGGAGAACGTCACCACGCGGACCGATGTCTACTGGCCCAAGACGCTCACCCGTCTGCAGGCCGGGTCCGGTACGGACGACGTCCAGGCCATCGAGGTCGGCAACATCACCGAGGCGGTGCAGACCCAGGCCGCCAAGTTCGTCGACATCGGCAAGGAGGTCGACAAGTCGCAGTGGCTGGACTGGAAGAACGCCCAGGCCACCACCAAGGACGGCAAGCAGATCGCGCTCGGCACCGATGTCGGCCCGATGGCCATCTGCTACCGCAAGGACCTCTTCGAGAAGGCCGGTCTGGAGACCGACCGCACCAAGCTCGCCGCGTCCTGGCAGGGCGACTGGAGCAAGTACGTCGACCTGGGCAAGCAGTACATGAAGAAGGCGCCGAGCGGCACCAAGTTCGTGGACTCGGCGTCCTCGGTCTACAACGCGGCGCTCGGCGGGGAGAAGGAGCGCTACTACGACAAGGACGGCAACGTCATCTGGGACAAGTCCTCGGGTGTGAAGAGCTCCTGGGACGCCGCGATGACGGTGGCGACCAGTGACATGTCGGCCAAGCTGAAGCAGTTCGACAAGCCGTGGGACCAGGGCTTCGCCAACGGCACCTTCGCCACGGTGGCCTGCCCCGCGTGGATGCTCGGCTACATCCAGACCAAGGCCGGCAAGGCCGGCGAGGGCAAGTGGGACGTGGCGGCGGCGCCGACCGCGGCGAACTGGGGCGGCTCGTTCATCGGTGTGCCGACCGCGAGCAAGCACCAGAAGGAGGCCATCGCCTTCGCCAAGTGGCTGACGGCCCCCGAGCAGCAGG
Source organism: Streptomyces sp. YJ-C3 (assembly GCF_053891275.1). NCBI lineage: Bacteria > Bacillati > Actinomycetota > Actinomycetes > Kitasatosporales > Streptomycetaceae > Streptomyces > Streptomyces sp. YJ-C3. The sequence continues at coordinate 7,821,954 of NZ_CM132685.1, forward strand.
CGAAGGTCTTCGGTGAGCAGGCCAGCTTCCCGTCCACCCCGTCGGCGTACGCGAGCCTGAAGCCCGAGGCCAAGACCACCGCGTACTTCTCCGACGCTCCGCTGACGCAGATCTTCTCCGACTCGGCGAAGACGATCCCGGTCCAGGTCTTCGGTGTGAAGGACCAGCCGATCGGCACCGCGATCACCGACACCGGCATCCTCCAGGTCGAGCAGAAGGGCAAGTCGCCCGCGCAGGGCTGGGACGCGGCCACCAAGGAAGTCAAGGACGTGCTCGGCCAGTGACCAGCTCCGAACAGGCGTATCGGCAGTCCTCGTCGAGCGCCGACGCCGCGTCCGACTCCCTCGAGGAGTCGGGCGCGGCCCGGAGCGCTCAAGGTCGTGGTACCCCTCCGGGCTCCTCCTCCTGGCGCAGCCGGTTGTACCGCTGGGACATGAAGGCGTCGCCGTACGCGTTCATCTCTCCGTTCTTCATCATCTTCGGCGCCTTCTCGCTGGTGCCGCTGCTCTACACCGCCTGGTACTCGCTGCACAACGTGCAGCTGTCGGCGCTGGACAACCAGACCTGGGCGGGCCTGGACAACTACAAGAACCTCTTCGAGTCGGACTTCTTCTGGAACGCCCTGGGGAACACGTTCTCCATCGGTGTCCTGTCGACGGTGCCGCAGCTGATCGTGGCGATCTGGCTCGCGCACATGCTCAACTACCGGCTGCGCGGCTCGACCGTGTGGCGCGTCGTCATGCTCACCCCGTACGCGACCTCGGTGGCGGCGGCGACGCTCGTGTTCGTCCTGCTGTTCTCGCCGGACACCGGAATGATCAACTGGGTGCTCGACCTGGTCGGCATCGACCCGGTCAACTGGCGTGAGTCCGACTGGGGTTCGCAGTTCGCGGTCTCCTCCATCGTGATCTGGCGGTGGACCGGGTACAACGCGCTGATCTATCTCGCCGCGATGCAGGCGATCCCGGCCGACCTGTACGAGTCGGCGGCCCTGGACGGCGCGAACCGCTGGCAGCAGTTCCGGCACGTGACCGTTCCGATGCTGCGCCCGACGATCCTGTTCACCGTGGTCGTCTCCACCATCGGCGCGACCCAACTCTTCGGCGAGCCCCTGCTGTTCGGCGGGGTGAGCGGCACCAAGGGCGGGTCCGAGCACCAGTACCAGACGCTCGGCCTGTACATGTACGACCAGGGCTGGATCGTCGGCAACCTCGGCAAGGCGTCCGCCATCGCCTGGTCGATGTTCCTGATCCTGCTGGTCATCGCCGCGATCAACCTGCTGATCACCCGACGGCTGAGGAAGACCCAATGACCACCATCAGTGATGTGACGCCCGGCCAGGTGGCGGACGAGGTCGCCGCCGGACCGCCCGTCCGCAGGCGGGTGCTCGGCGCGGGCAAGCAGCTGCACGCGGGACCGGTCACCTATGTCGTCCTCGCCCTGTTCGCCGTGGTCTCGCTCGCCCCGCTGCTGTGGACGGCGATCGCGGCCTCGCGCACCAACACCCGGCTCGCGCAGACGCCGCCGCCGTTCTGGTTCGGCGGCAATCTGTTCAAGAATCTGGAGACCGCCTGGAACCAGGCCGGCATGGGCACCGCGATGTGGAACACGATCATCGTGGCCGCCTCCATCACCGTGGGCACCGTGCTCTTCTCCACGCTGGCCGGGTTCGCCTTCGCCAAGCTGCGGTTCCGGTTCTCCACGACGCTGCTGCTGATGACCATCGGCACGATGATGATTCCGCCGCAACTGGCCGTCGTGCCGCTGTACTTGTGGATGTCCGACCTGGGCTGGGCCAACCAGCTGCAGACCGTCATCCTGCCGACCCTGGTCAGCGCCTTCGGTACGTTCTTCATGCGGCAGTACCTCGTGGGCGCGCTGCCCACCGAGCTGATCGAGGCCGCCCGCGTCGACGGCGCGAGCAGCCTGCGGGTGGTCTGGCACGTCGTGTTCCCCGCCGCGCGTCCGGCGATGGCGGTCCTCGGGCTGCTGACCTTCGTCATGGCCTGGAACGACTTCCTGTGGCCGATCATCGCGCTCAACGGTGAGAACCCGACGGTCCAGGTCGCCCTCAACCAGCTGGGCACCGGGTACATCCCCGACGACTCGGTCATCATGGCCGGCGCCCTGCTCGGCACGTTGCCGCTGCTCATCGCGTTCCTGCTGTTCGGCAAGCAGATCGTGGGCGGCATCATGCAGGGCGCGGTCAAGGGGTAACCGGTCGTCGTCGCCTTCGGCGGGGCCGGTACGGAATCCCGCCGGGGGTGTGTCGGTCTCGTCGCCGGGTGCGGACCGGTGGGGCTTCTCGCGCAGTTCCCCGCGCCCCTGAGGCATGCGGCTTCGCCGCGCCTCATGAGATGGCGCACACAGTGCGCATCTCAGCGGCGCGGGGAACTGCGTGACCAGCCCCCACCGGACCCGCACCCGGCACCGAACCGCCACCCCTACGGCGCCCCGCCGCATCCCGACCGAACCCGAAACCGTCCCCCCTCCACAACCCCCATGGGAGCGCTCCTATGACCACCACTGACAACACCGGCGTCACCACCACCGCCCTCACCGCACCTGCCGCACCGGAGGGGGCCCGATTTCCCGCAGGGTTTCTCTGGGGGTCGGCCACGGCCGCGTACCAGATCGAGGGCGCCGTGCGGGAGGACGGACGCACCCCCTCGATCTGGGACACGTTCAGCCACACCCCGGGGAAGGTGGTGAACGGCGACACCGGGGACATCGCCGTGGACCACTACCACCGGTGGCGCGACGACGTGCGCCTCATGGCGGACCTGGGCCTGACCGCGTACCGCTTCTCCGTGGCGTGGCCGCGCGTGCAGCCCACCGGGCGCGGTCCCGCCGTGCAGCGCGGGCTCGACTTCTACCGGGGGCTCGTCGACGAGCTGCTCGCGCACGGGATCAAGCCGATGGCGACCCTGTACCACTGGGACCTGCCCCAGGAGCTGGAGAGCGCCGGCGGCTGGCCCGCGCGCGACACCGCCCACCGGTTCGCGGAGTACGCCGGGATCGTCGGCGAGGCGCTCGGCGACCGCGTCGAGAGCTGGGTGACCCTCAACGAGCCCTGGTGCAGCGCCTTCCTGGGGTACGGCTCGGGGGTGCACGCCCCGGGCCGCACCGACCCCGCCGCCGCGCTGCGCGCCGCGCACCACCTCAACCTGGGCCACGGGCTGGCCACTTCGGCGCTGCGCGCCGCGCTGCCGGCCCGCGCGGGCATCGGCATCAGCCTCAACCCGAGCGTGGTCAGGGCGCTCACCGACGCTCCGGCCGATCTGGACGCCAAGCGCCGGATCGACGCGCTCGCGAACCGCGTCTTCACCGGGCCGATCCTGAAGGGCGCCTACCCGCAGGACCTGATCGACGACACCGCGCGCGTGACGGACTGGTCCTTCGTGCAGGACGGGGACACCGACGTCATTCACCAGCCCCTCGACTTCATCGGGATCAACTACTACACGCCCGCCGTCGTCTCCGGCCCGCGCGGCGAGCAGGACGGACCCAGGCTGGACGGTCACGGCGCCAGTGACCACTCCCCCTGGCCGGGCGCCGACGACATCGTCTTCCACCACGCGCCCGGTGAGGTGACCGCGATGAACTGGCCGGTGGATCCGACCGGCCTCACGGACCTTCTCCTTGACTACACCGCTCAGGCCCCCGGGGTTCCGCTCTACGTGACGGAGAACGGCGCCGCCTACGAGGACTCCGTCGACGCCGAGGGCCGCGTCCACGACCCCGACCGCATCCGCTACCTGCACGGACACCTCGGCGCCATCCACGAGGCGATCGCCCAGGGCGCCGACGTCCGCGGCTATTTCCTGTGGTCGCTGCTGGACAACTTCGAGTGGGCCTACGGGTACGGCAAGCGGTTCGGCGCCGTCTACGTCGACTACGAGACGCAGGCCCGCATCCCGAAGTCGAGTGCTCTCTGGTACTCCCAGGTCGCGCGGGTCGGCGGGCTGCCCGCCGACCAGTAGCCGCTTCCCGGGCCGGTCCGTCGCGTGGCGAGGCGAGGGACCGGCCCGTATTTTCCGTATATGTCGTATATCACCGTCATTGAGATCAGCTGAGCCGCCGTGGGCGTACTCAAGGACCATCCGGAACTCGTCCTGTTCGTGAGCCTGGCGCTCGGCTACCTCGTCGGGAAGCTGCGCGTGGGGCCGCTGACCCTGGGCGGTATCTGCGGGACGCTGATCGTCTCGCTGCTCCTCGGCGCCTGGACGAAGGCCCAGGTGTCCGACGACGTGAAGACCGTGTTCTTCGCGCTGTTCATCTTCGCCCTCGGCTACATGGCCGGGCCCCAGTTCTTCCGCAACCTCAACAAGAAGAGCCTGCGCTTCTTCGTGCTGTGCGGCATCGAGCTGGCCTGTGTCCTCGGCATCGCCTTCGGCCTCGCCAAGGCCTTCGACCTCGACGTCGGCACGGCGTCCGGCATCCTGGCCGGCGCCGCCACCGAGTCCGCGGTCGTCGGTACGGCCACCGAGTCCATCGGCAAGCTGTCGGGCCTCACCGCCCAGCAGATCACCGAGTACCAGGGCAACGTCGCCACCGCGTACACGGTCTGCTACCTCTTCGGCCTGATCACGATCGTGCTCTACACGAGCCAGATCATGCCGATGATGCTGCGCATCAACCTGCGCGACGCCGCCCGCGAGCTGTGGGAGCGCACGCGCAGCCGCGGCAGCCTGGAGGCCGACGAGCGGCCCGCGCTGCCCGGCATGGTCGGCCGCACCTACCTGGTGACGACCGCCGACGGGCGGACCGTCGGGGACCTGGAGTCGCATCTCGGCGAGCGGGTCACCATCGAGTCGGTCAAGCGCGGCAGCAAGGTCCTCGCCCCCGACCCCGGCCTGGAGCTCACCCTCTCCGACCTGGTGCTCGTGGTCGGCCGGCGGGCGAACACCATCGAGGCGGGACGGCTCATCGGGCCGGAGACGCCGGGGGTGCCCGGCCTCGACTCGCCGCTGGCCACCAAGCAGGTGTCGATCACGCACAAGGCCGACGACGGCAAGACGATCGACCAGCTCCAGCGGGAGAACCCCGAGTTCCTCAAGGACGGCGTGTACGTCACCGACGTCACGCGCGCCGACACCGATCTGCCCGCGAACGGCGACACGGTCCTGCACCGCGGTGACGTCCTCACCCTGGTCGGGGCCCGCTCGGGGCTCGGCAAGCTCGTCGCGAAGCTCGGCTCCGTCGTCAAGAACGACGCCACCGACTTCATCTACCTGGGGCTCGGTATCGCCGCCGGTTCGCTGCTCGGCCAGATCGTCGTGAAGTTCGGCGACGTACCGATGTCGCTCGGCACCGGTGGCGGCTGCCTGATCTCGGGCCTGCTGTTCGGCTGGTTCCGCTCGCGATCGCAGACCTTCGGCGCGTTCCCGCCGCAGGCCGCCTCGACCATCAAGGACATGGGCCTGGCGGTCTTCATCGCCTGCACGGGCCTGGTGTCGGGGCCGCAGGCGTGGCCGCTGCTCAAGGAGTACGGGGCGCTGCTGCCGTTCGCCGGGATCGCGATGGTGCTGATCCCCGCCACGATCTCGCTGATCGTCGGCCGCAAGCTCCTCAGGATCGAGAAGCCGCTGCTGATCGGCGCCATCGCGGGGCAGCAGTGCTCGACCCCCGCGATCACGGCCGTCACCCAGGTGGCGCAGTCGTCGGTGCCGATGCTCGGCTACACGATCACCTACGCCCTCTCGAACTTCCTGCTCCCCCTGACGGGCCCCGTGCTCGTCGGCGTCCTCGGAAACTGAGAGGCGGCCCGAACATGATCGACTTTCTCAATCGGAACATCTTCCAGCCCCATCCCGAGCTGCTGGTCTTCATCACCGTGGCGATCGGCTTCCTCTTCGGGAAGATCCGCTACAAGGCCATCGCGCTGGGCGCCGTCACCGGCTGTCTGGTCGCGGGGCTGCTGCTCGGCGCCCAGTTCAAGGTCACCATCGACGGGACCGTGAAGAACCTGTTCTTCACGATGTTCCTGTTCGCGCTCGGCTACAAGGTCGGCCCGCAGTTCTTCCGCGGCCTGAAGAAAGACGGCCTGCCGCAGGTGATCAACGCGATCGTCGTCTGCGTCACCGGCCTGCTGGTGTGCTGGGGCTTCGCGGCGATGCTCGGCTACGGGCCCGGGCTCTCCGCCGGCCTGCTCGGCGGGGCCCTCACCCAGTCCGCGGTGATCGGTGTCGCGCAGGACGCCATCGGCAATCTGCCGGGCCTGTCCTCCGCCCAGGTCAAGGACGAGAGCAACCTCGTCGCCATCGGCTACGCGGTGACGTACCCCCTCGGCACGATCCTGTGCGCGATGCTCCTGGCGAACGTCCTGCCGAAGCTGTACCGCAAGGACCTCGCCGCCGAGTCGGCCGCCCTGGCCAAGGAGCTGGACGCCCCCGAGGACGACCCGGACCTGCACGAGGGCTACTACGAGGTGGTGCTGCGCGCCTACACCATCCAGCGCCCGGACATCGTCGGCCGCACCATCGACGACTTCGAGCAGCAACAGCAGCAGCTCGGGCACCGGATCTACATCACGCGGGTACGGCGCGACGGGCAGATCCTCGACCACGACCAGCAGACCGTGCTGCGCGAGGGCGACGTGGTCGCGCTCAGCGCGCTGCGCGGCTCGCTCGTCGACTACGACGCCCGTACGCACATCGGCGGCGAGACCGACGACGTGGAGCTGCTCGGCTACCAGACGGAGACGCTGCACGTGGTGGCCTCCGAGAAGGCCCAACTCGGCAAGAGCGTGGCCGAGTTGCGCAAGGAGCCGTTCATGGTCGGGGTCTACATCGACAAGATCTACCGCTCCGGCGCCGAATTCCCGTACCGCCTCTCCTCGAAGATCGAGCGCGGCGACACCCTCATCCTGACCGGCCCCAAGCGGCTGGTGGACCCGGCGGGCAAGGCGATCGGCAAGGCCGTGCCGACCTCGTTCGCGACCGACATGATCTGGGTCGGGCTCGGCATCTTCCTCGGCGGCTGCATCGGCATCCCGGCGCTCACCGCGGGCGGCGTGCCGATCTCGCTGTCCACGTCGGGCGGCGCGCTCATCATGGGCCTGGTCTTCGGCTGGATCCGCGGCAAGTACCCGACGTACGGCAATGTGCCGCCCGGCGCCCAGTGGTTCATGGACACGCTCGGCCTGTGCCTGTTCGTCGCGGTCGTCGGCATCAACGCGGGACCCAGCTTCACCTCCGGCCTGTCGACGGCCGGCTGGGGGCTGCTGGTCTTCGGCGCGGTGGCCACGGTGATCCCGCTGATCGTCGGCTTCCTGGTCGGCCACTACGTCCAGAAGATCCGCTTCCCGATCCTGATGGGCGTCCTGGCGGGTGGCCAGACCACGACGGCCGCGATCGGCGCGATCAACGAGTCGTCCAGATCCCAGGTCCCCACGCTCGGCTACACCATCCCGTACGCCGTCGGAAACGTACTGCTGACCATCTGGGGCGCCGTGATCGTCCTGCTCCACCACTGACCCGCAGCGTTCAAGGACGTAAGGAAAGACCATGCCGAAGACGACCCTCACCCGCGAGCAGATCCAGCAGTACGCGCAGCTCTCCCCCTTCGAGCTGAAGAACATCTTCATCGACCTCGCCAAGGAGGCGCAGGCCGACCAGCCGGGCCAGAAGGACAAGTCGAGCGTCCAGATGCTCAACGCGGGGCGCGGCAACCCGAACTGGACCGCGACCGGGCCGCGCGAGGCGTTCTACGCGCTCGGCTACTTCGCCCTGGAGGAGTCGCGCCGGGTGTGGACGGCGGACAACCTCGGCGGCATGCCGGAGGAGAAGGGCTCGTACGAGCGTTTCGACACGTTCGTGCGCCGCCACCCCGACCTGCCCGGCATCGAGATGCTCGCCCAGTGCGTGCAGATGGGCATCCAGCGCTTCGGGTTCGACAAGGACGCCTTTGTGCACGAGCTGACGGACAGCTCGATCGGCGACAACTACCCGGTACCGGACCGCATCCTCACGCACGTCGAGCAGGTCGTGCGCGGTTACATCGACGACGAGATGTTCAACAAGCAGCCGCCCGAGGGGAACGTCTCGTACTTCGCGACCGAGGGCGGCACCGCCGCCATGTGCTACATCTTCGACTCGCTGATGAAGAACGGCGTGCTGAAGAAGGGCGACAAGATCGCCCTGATGGTGCCGGTGTTCACGCCGTACATCGAGATCCCCGAGCTGGACACGTACGAGTTCGACGTCACGTACGTGGAGGCCAACATGTTCGCCGAGGCGGGCGTGCGCGAGTGGCGTTACCCGGAGGAGGAGGTCGCCAAGCTGGAGGACCCGGAGATCAAGCTGGTCTGCCTGGTCAACCCCTCCAACCCGCCCTCCCTCGCGCTGAGTCAGCGGGTCGCGAACCAGATCAAGAACATCGTCGCCGAGAAGAACCCGAACCTCCTCATCGTCACGGACGACGTGTACGGCACCTTCGTGGAGGGCTTCCGGTCGATCGCGGCCGACCTGCCGCGCAACACCCTGCTCGTGTACTCGTACTCCAAGCACTACGGCTGCACGGGCTGGCGGCTCGGTGTGATCGGCCTGCACGACGACAACGTGATCGACGAGCTCATCGCGGCCATGCCCGCGGACGCCAAGGAGCGCCTGAACAAGCGGTACGGGACCCTCACCCTGGAGCCGGAGAAGATCAAGTTCATCGACCGCCTGGTCGCCGACTCCCGCCAGGTCGCCCTCAACCACACGGCGGGCCTGTCGCTCCCCCAGCAGGTCATGCTCGGCCTGTTCTCCCTCTTCGACATGCTGGAGGAGGGGCAGGCGTACAAGCTGCGCATCCGCTCCATCGTCCAGCAGCGCCTCCAACTCCTGCTGGAGGGAGCTCAGATGAAGATCTCCGACGACGCCCACCGGGCCGGCTACTACATCGAGCTGGACCTGATGGCACAGGCCCAGCTCGAACACGGCGAGGAGTTCGCGTCCTACCTGGAGCAGACGTACGAGCCCATCGACCCGCTGTTCCGCCTCGCCCAGCAGACGGGCGTGGTGCTGCTCAACGGCGGCGGCTTCGAGGGCCCGGAGTGGTCGGTCCGCGTCTCCTTGGCCAACCTCGACGACCTGGACTACCTGAAGATCGGCCACCACCTGCGGGCGATCTTCAACGACTACGCGGAGGAGTGGCGGACGTCGAAGGGCTGACGCCCCTCGGGGCCGGGCGGGGCCGGAAGGGCTCCGCCCGGCCCCTGCCGACGGCCCGGCCCGGCGGACGTCCCGGACGCCGTCAGGCCACCTTCACCAGGCCGCCGTCGATCAGGTAGTCCGCTCCCGTCACGCTCCCGGCCACCGGCGACGCCAGGAAGGCGATCAGGGCGGCGACCTCTTCGGGCTCGGCGAGGCGCCCGGTCGTCATGCCCATGAACTCGGGCGCCCGGGTGAGGAAGTCCGCGTGGTCGACGCCGTTGGCCGCGGCCAGCTGGGCGCCGAAGCTGCCCGGGGCCTCCCAGAGGCCGGTGCGGACCGGGCCCGGTGACACCGTGTTGACGCGGACGCCGCGCGGGCCGAACTCCTCCGCGAGCGCCTTGCCGAGGGCGGTCAGGGCGGCCTTCGCGACGTTGTAGTCGACGGGCCCGGCGGCCGGCATGCGGGCCCCGACGGAGGAGACGTTCACCATCGCGCCCTGCCGCTCGATCAGGGTGGGCAGGGCGGCGCGGGCCAGGCGCTGTGTCGCGTAGAAGTTCACGTCGAAGGTGCGCCGCCAACCGTCGTCGTCGACGTCGAGGAAGCTGCCCACGCGCGTGGAGTCGCCGCCACCGACGTTGTTGACCAGGATGTCGAACTCCCCTGCCTGGGCGACGAGTTCATCCGGGCCGTCCGGGGTCGCCAGGTCGACGGAGACCGCCCGCGCGCCCGTCTCCTTCAGCTCGGGTGTGATCGTGCGTGCCGCGCCGACGACATGGGCGCCCTCCGCGACCAGGGCGCGGACGACGGCCAGGCCTATGCCGCGGCTCGCGCCGGTGACGAGGGCGGCCTTGCCGGTGAGGTTCAGTTCCATCAGCCCTGCTCCATTTTTTAACCGTAGGTACAAAACATGGACACACGAAAACCGGGCCCCGCCCCGTACGTGTCACAGCGTGTCGAGCAGCCCGTCCACCACGCGCTCCACCTGGGCCCGCCCGTCGGCCGTCTTGGCCAGGACCCGCATACCGATCACGGCGCCCAGCAGGAGTGAGGCGAGGGCCCGTACGTCGCGCGCGGCATCGATCTCCCCGGCGCGCTGCGCCTTCTGGAGCTCGGCGAGGAACGCCTGCTCGGTGCGCGCGAACATGCGGCGCACCGTCTCCGCGGCCGCCGGGTCCGACCGCGCCAGCTCGGTCGCCGTGTTGACCGCCATGCATCCACGCCGGTCCGAGTCGGTGAAGTCGAGTTCGACCAGGAGCCGCAGGGCTTCGCGGATACGCGCCCTGACCGGGCCCGGCCCCTCCAGGAGCTCCGTCAGACGGACGGCCTGGGTGTCCCGGTAGCGGGTCAACGCCCGGTCGAACAGGGCGCGTTTGCCGCCGAAGGCATTGTAGAGGCTGCCCTTGCCGAGGCCCAGCTCGTCGACGAGGTCCTGCGGAGTGGTCGCCGCGTACCCCTTGCGCCAGAAGACGTCCATCGCGCTGTCCAGCACCTGGTCCTCGTCGAACGTCCGCGGTCTCGCCATGGCAGGATCGTACGAGGTAATGGACCTGTGGGTCAATAACCGAGGACGAAATGAACCCCGGCCGGGTGGGGGGTGGACCGGCCGGGGTTCAGTCCCCCGTTCACTCAGTGGCTGTGGCAGGGCCCTCGCGGTTTCCCGAAGGGCCCTCGTGGCTACTTGAAGGCGGCGAACGCCTTCTGGAACGCGTTGGCCGACTGCTCGATCGAGCTGCAGGTCGGCTGCGCCGAGTTCGAGGCGCCGCCCTCGCACTGCTTGTCGCGGGTCGCGGACCACATCGACAGGCCGCCCAGGCCCTTCTCCTTGGCGAAGGTGACCAGCTGCGTGGCGTCGTCGACCTTGAAGACCTCGGCGCTGACGTCGTTGACGCCGATCATCGGGGTGATCGCGACGGCCTTCCAGGCGGCGGCGTCGGAGAGGCCGAGCGCGCTCTTGATCTGGGCCTGCGTGGCGGTCGCGGCCTGCTCGGCGTAGGTGCCCATGTCGCCGTCGTACGAGGCGCCGTAGTCCATCGCCATGATGTTGACGAGGTCGGCGTTCGCGCCGTTGGACTTGGCGTTCTTCAGGAAGTTCACGCCGTCCGAGGTGAGGCCCTCGGGCATGACCGGGAGCGTGAAGGAGACGTTCAGGTCCGGGTTGTCCTTCTGGAGGGTCGCGATGGCCTGGGCGCGCTTGGTGTTGGCGGCCGTATCCGGCAGGGCGCCGCCCTCGACGTCGAAGTCGACCTTGGTGAGCTTGAACTGGTCGACGACCTTCTGGTACGCCTTCGCCAGCTCGCCCGCCGAGGAGCAGGCCTGCGCCAGCTCGGTGCCGGAGGCGCCGCCGAAGGAGACCCGGACGTCGCCGCCCGCGGCCCTCAAGTCACCGATCTGCGAGGCGACTTCGTCGCTGCCGAGGTCGGTCACGCCGCCCCACTTCGGGCTGCAGTCGCCGCCTGAGGTGATGAAGGCGAGGTTGTACTCCTTGACGCCGGAGGCCTTGGAGGAGGCGACCAGGTCGAACTTCGGGTACAGCGACGTGTCGACGTACGGGGCGAAGCCGGCGCCCGCCGCCGAACCGGAGCCCGAGCCCGAACCGGAGCCGGACGAGGAGGACGCCGAGGGGCTCGCCGTCGCCGTCGTGCTGGGCTTGGCGGTCGAGGACGCCGAGGCGGAGGCGCTCGGGCTGGGCTTCGCCGACTCGGTCGGGCGGCCGCTCGGCTCCGGGGTGGCGGCGTCGTCGACGGAGCACTTGGCGTCGTTGATGAGACAGCCGGTCGGGTCGGCGTCGCCGGAGACGACGAAGCCGACGGTCACGGACTTGCCCGCGGCGATGCCCTGCTTGTCCCAGGAGGAGGGCTTCACGGTGACGTGCGAGCCGGCGACCTTCGAGTCGGCGTTCCACAGCGAGCTGAGCTTGGCGCCGGACGGCAGGTCGAACTCCAGCGTCCAGTCGGACTGGGCCTTGTCCGTGTCGTTCTTGATGACGTACTGGCCGGTGTAGCCGCCGGACCAGCTGCTGGTCTTGGTGTACGCGGCGCCGACCGAGGCCGCCGACGCGCTGGAGGCGAACAGGAAGGCTCCGCCGCCCACGACGGCCGCGGCGACGACGCCGCCTATCGCCTTGTTCCTGCCGCTGACCCTGCGCCGGTGCGTGCTGCTCATCGCGTGCCTGCCTTAGCTGTACGGGGGGTGTTGGGGGTGCGGCAGCACGCTAGCGATCCGGAATCCGTCAATTCGGGCAACCGGGAAGGGGATTGAGGATCTTAGGGTTGGCTTAAGGAAGGGATCGGGAGCGATTAAAGGTCGAGACCAGTCCTTTACGTTCCCGGCCCCGATGTCCGCGTCCGCGGCGGCTCTCACCGGGGGCCCGGCCGTCGAGCTGCACCCAGATGCGCACCTCGGTGCCGCCGAGCACGGACGAGCCGATCCGCACGTCGCCGCCGGTCGACTCGGCGAGGCGGCGCACGATGTCCAGGCCGAGCCCGGTCGAGCCGTCGCTGCCCGACCCCGCGCCCCGGGCCATCGCCGCCTCCGGGTCGAGGATGCCGGGCCCGGCGTCCGAGACGAGCACGATCACGGCGTCCTCGCCGCTGTGCACGTCGACGGCGAAGGCGGTGCCCTCGGGCGTGTGCCGGAACACATTGCCGAGCAGCGCGTCGAGCGCGGCCACCAACTCGCCGCGGGCGACCGGGATCCGCACCGGCCGGTCGACCCCGGCGACCCGGACCTTGCGGCCCTCGTCCTCGGCGAGCGCCGACCAGAAGTCCATCCGCTCCCGGATCACCTCGGCGGCGTCGCAGCCGGCGCCCGGACCGGCCGCGGCGGTCTGCGGCTTGGCGTCCCGCGCCGTACGGATGATGGTGTCGACCTCACGCTCCAGCTGCTCGACGGCGACCCGGGTCTGTTCGGCGGCGGTGCCCTCCCCGAGCGAGGCGACGTTCAGCCGGAGCACGGTCAGCGGCGTGCGCAGCCGGTGCGAGAGGTCGGCCGCCAGCTCCCGCTCGTTCGCCAGGAGCTGCACGACCTGGTCGGCCATGGAGTTGAACGCGACGGCGGCCAGCCGCAGTTCGGTGGGCCCGTCCTCGGGGACGCGCGCGCCGAGCTTGCCCTCCCCCAGGTCGTGCGCGGCGCCGACCAGCCGCTGCGCGGGCTGCACCATGCGCACCCCGAGCCGGTCGGCCACGGCCACCGAGCCGATGATGAGGGCGACGCCGACGCCGGCGAGCACGACCCAGGAGGTCGTCACGCCATTGGTGACCTCCGCCTCGGGGACGAACACCTCGACGACGGCGATCTTCACGGTGCTCACGGCGATCGGCTGCAGCCACACGGAACCGCCCGGGACCTCGTCGTGCCGGGCCCGGCTGATGTCCAGGCTCGCCGGGTCCACCCACTGCTTGCCGAGCCGGATCTCGGGATCCCCGCCGGCTGCCGGGACGTACACGGACATCCGGTCCTCGCCGCCGGTCTGCGCGGTGGCGAGCGCCCGGGCGAGCTGGTCGCGGTCGGTGGTGATGGAGAGGGTGGGCCCGATGGCGGCGGCGGTCCGCTCGGCGTTCGAGAACGCCCGGTCCCGCGCCATCTCCTTGATGACGAGCCCGAGCGGAACGGCGAACGCGACCACCACCATCGTCGTGACGGCCAGGCACACCTTGACCAGTGCCCATCTCACAGCGACGACTCCGGGCGCGGCGGCTCCAGCTTCACGCCGACGCCGCGCAGGGTGTGCAGATAGCGGGGGCGCGCGGCCGTCTCGCCCAGCTTCCGGCGCAGCCAGGACAGATGGACGTCGATGGTCTGGTCGTCCCCGTACGACTGCTGCCACACCTCGGCGAGGAGTTCCTTGCGGGGGACGACGACGCCGGGGCGCCCGGCGAGGAAGGCCAGCAGGTCGAACTCGCGGCGGGTCAGGTCGAGCCGGGCCCCGTCCAGCTCGGCCTGGCGGCGCAGCGGGTCGATGGACAGCCCGCCGACCTGGAGCAGCCGGGACGGCGGCTCGGCGGCGGCGCTCCCGCGCGAGCGGCGCAGCACGGCGGCCATCCGCGCGGACAGGTGCTCGGGCGAGAACGGCTTGGTCAGGTAGTCGTCGGCGCCGTCGTTCAGCAGCCGGACGATCTCGGCCTCGTCGTCCCGGGCCGTGGCGATGATCACGGGTACGTCGGTGATGCCGCGCAGCATCTTCAGCGCCTCGGCCCCGTCCAGGTCGGGCAGACCGAGGTCGAGGATCACCACGTCGAAACGGAAATGGGCGACCTCGCGCAGCGCCTCCAGGGCCGTGCCGACGCTGCGCACGGTGTGCGCTGCGTCGGTCAGGTGCCGGATGAGGGCGGAGCGCACGAACTGGTCGTCCTCGACCACGAGCACACTTGCCATGGGCGGCACCGTACGCCATCCGGGCGTTTGCGGTCCTCCCCCCGAGTGACCGCGGACTCTGTGGGACAGCGGTGGCGGGTGTGGTGCAGTATGGCCCGCGATGCAACCGATGCCACCGCCACCGCAGCCCCCGGATCCCTCTCGGGTCCCGCACCCGATGCGCCGGGGTCTGGTGCACACGGTGGCCTGGCTGCTGGCCACCGGGGCCGCGGTGACCCTGTCGTGGTGGGGCGTGCACACGGTGATGTCCGGCACGGCGTACGACCCGCCGAGGGCGCTGCCGGTGGTCGCGGCCGACGAGTCCGACTCGGCGTCGCCTCTCTCCTCGTCCACGCACCGGCCGGAGCCGTCGCCGTCCACGACGTCGTCCACGCCCTCGTCGAAGCCGTCGAAGCCGAGCCGGACGCCGTCGGCGACGCCCCGGCCCGGTACGTCGCCGCCCGGCGCCGCGTCCTCCGCCACGGCGTCCGCCGGGAACGTGAAGAGCTATGCGACGGAGGGCGGCCGTGCGGTCTTCGACCTCGGCGAGACGTCGGCGACGCTGGTGTCCGCGACGCCGGGCCCCGGCTGGTCGGTGCAGGTGTGGAAGCAGACGACGTGGATCCGAGTGGAGTTCACGTCCGGGGAGAAGAAGGTGTCGGTGTTCTGCACCTGGCACGACCACCGGCCGACGGTGGAGATCGCCGACTACTGACCGAGGCCTGCCGTCAGCGGAACACGGAGGGCGGCGGCGCAGGGGACGCCTTCGCGGCGGCGTCCGCGACCGGCACGGCTCCGCCCGTGAAGTCCACCAGCGCCCGGCCGTGCTCCACCCGGCCGGGGTGCGGGTCGCCCGCCGCGCGCCGGGTCAGTTCGGCGACCGGCAGCGGCAGCGCCGACGCCACCAGGACCGCGTTGCCGAAGCGCTTGCCGCGCAGCACCGTGGGGTCGGCGATCAGGGCCAGTTCGGGGAAGACGGCCGCGGCGGTGGCGATCTGCGCGCGCAGATACGCGAGGGGCGGGCCGTCGGCGAGGTTGGCGACGTAGGTGCCGGCGGGCCGCAGCACGCGCCGCACCTCGGTGAGGAACTCGGTGGTGGTGAGGTGGGCCGGGGTACGGGCCCCGCTGAACACGTCCGCCACCAGGACGTCGGCCCAGTCGTCGGGCAGCTTGGCGAGGGCGGCGCGGGCGTCCGCCGTCCGGACGCGGATACGGGCTCCGGGGTCCAACGGCAGCGCGGAGCGCACGAGTTGGACGAGGGGGCCGTCGCTCTCCACGATCTGCTGGGTGGCGCGGGGCCGGGTCGCCGCGACGTAGCGGGCCAGGGTGAAGGCGCCGCCCCCGAGGTGCACGGCCTGGACCGGGCGGCCCGGGTCCGCGGCCAGGTCGAGGACGTGGCCGATGCGGCGCTGGTACTCGAAGGAGAGGTGGGCGGGGTCGTCGAGGTCGACGTGCGACTGCGGCGCACCGTCCAGGTACAGGGTCCAGCCGGCCGGCCGGTCCCGGTCGGGTATCAGCTCGGCGAGCCCGCCGTCGACGCTCTGCACGACGGACTCCCGGGATCCCCGGCCGTCCCTGTCGCCCTTGCGCCCCTGATTCCCGCGTGACCTCGCCATCCGGCCATTATCCGTGGGCGCGGTCGGAAGGGCGCCCCGAAGGGGGTTCGAGCAGGGCGCTGGCGGGCGACGGGCGGTCGGACCGGCTCAGCGGCAGTTGTCGGCGGCCTCGATCAGGCGGGCCGCCTCGTCGAGCGCGGCGCGCAGCACG
The DNA here is from genome assembly GCF_053891275.1 of Streptomyces sp. YJ-C3. Taxonomy (NCBI): domain Bacteria; kingdom Bacillati; phylum Actinomycetota; class Actinomycetes; order Kitasatosporales; family Streptomycetaceae; genus Streptomyces; species Streptomyces sp. YJ-C3. The sequence continues at coordinate 7,838,213 of NZ_CM132685.1, forward strand.
GCCGGGTCGGTGACGAGGTCGCCGTCCGGCGAGGCCGCGGGGTCGGGCGGCAGCAGCCAGCCGGTGCCCTCGACGGGCGGGGCGAGCGAGAGGCCCCGCCCCTGGGTGTGCGTACAGGCGCTGCCCGGCACGTCCCAGCCGTCGGCGGTGCCGGGCGGGACGAGGAAGCCGAGGGTGTCGCCGCCGCCGTCGTGCAGCACCGGGCCGACCGGCTCCGTGCTGCCGCGGCGCAGGATGTCGACCGCCTCCAGGCCCTGCCGGGACGGCACCGTCACGAGGTCGCAGGCGCCGGGCGGCTGCGCACTGCGCTCCTCGCTCGGGCAGTGCCGCGCCGTCGACAACGACGCCGCGGGTTGTGACGTCATGGGAAGTGACGCGTCCAACATGTCGGCCCCTCCTCGCTCTTCGCGTACGTGGCTCTCACGCCAGATGGGGTTTCGCCGCATGGTTCAACGCATACGGGCGTCAACGGCTACGGCGGCACGCCGCCGCAAAGGATGGCAGTTCATGGCAGATCGCGGGTGAGATATCCGTTTTGTAGCCAAACACTGCGTGTCGGGACTGTCACAGCCGGTACCTTCGAGCCTCGCCGGAACAAGGGAGTTGCCGACTCGCAGGTGCTGCCCGGCTTCCCGAGTCCACCCAACTCCCCTGGTCTCCGGCACGGTTCGCACGGGAGGACCCGCCCATGACGTCGTCTCCGTATGTCCCGGCCGCCTCGGAACCCCAGGCCCCGCGGCCGAATCTCGCCTTCCGGCGGCTGCGCGGGCAGCGCTCGCCGGGCGAGTTCGCCGCCGCGGTACGGCGTGCGGCCCGCGAGATCGGCGAGCGGGTCAGCTGCGACGCGCGCTACATCGGCCGCGTGGAGGCGGGCGCGATCCGCTGCCCCAACTACGCGTACGAGCGGGTGTTCCTGCACATGTTCCCAGGCCGGTCGCTCACGGACCTCGGGTTCGCGCCCCGCGCCTCGGTACGCGGCCGGGGCGCGCGCCCACCCGTGGCCACCGCGCACCCGCGCCCCGATGACCCCGAAGTCCCTGAGCACACGCACCACGAGGAGAGCGACGTGCGGCGTCGCGCATTCATGACCGGCATGACCGGCTCGACGGCCACCGTGGCCGTCGCCACCCTGACGCCCTTCGGCGTCCCGCTCGGCGCCGCCCCCGGTGACGCCGCTCTCGACCGGCATCCCGCGCGGGCCGGCGCCGGCGCGGTGGAGGAGGCGATCCGGCGGATCCGGCTGCTCGACGACCGGCACGGCGGCGACGGCCTGTACCGGCGGGCGGCGACGCCGCTGCGCACCGCCTTCGAGCTGCTCGACGCGGGCACCGCGCAGGGCGACGTCGCCGAGCGGCTGACCGCCGGGGCGGGTGAACTGGCCATCTCGGTGGGCTGGTTGGCGCACGACTCGGGCCGGTTCGACGACGCGCGTTCGCACTACGCGGAGGCGCTCGCCACGTCGCGGATGGCGGGTGACGAGGCGCTGGAGGCGCACGCGTTCTGCAACACCGCGTTCCTCGCGCGCGACGCGGGCCGCCCGCGCGAGGCCGTACGGGCGGCGCAGGCGGCGGCCCGGGTGGCGGCGCCGCTCGGTTCGCCGCGGCTGCTCTCGCTGCTCGCGCTGCGGGAGGCCGGCGGCTGGGCCGGGCTCGGCGACCGCCCGGCGTGCGAGCGGTCGCTGGCGCGGGCGCAGGCGTTGTTCGCGCGGGGCGGCTCGGACGCGGACCCGGAGTGGATGTCGTTCTACGGCGAGGCCGAGCTGGAGGGTCTGGAGGCGCAGTGCTGGTCGGCGCTCGGCGAATGGCACCGCGCCGCCCGGCACGCGCGGCGCGCCGCCGCCCTGCAGGATCCGCACTTCACCCGCAACATCGCCCTGTACACCGCCGAACTGGCGGACGACCTGGCCCGCTCCGGCCGGCCCGACGAGGCCGCCGACGCGGGGTCGCGGGCGCTCGGCCTGCTCCGCGATGTGCGGTCCTCCCGGATCGAGTCGATGCTGGCGACCACGGCGCGGGTTCTTCTGCCCCATCGCCGGGCGGCCGGGGTCGCATCCTTCCTGGAGGCACACGCGACGTCCCGCCGCTAGTTCCGGCTGCGGCGAGTGGGCGAGTGCGGGTGAGTGGGGGCTGGTCGCGCAGTTCCCCGCGCCCCTGTGATGCGCACTGCGTGCGGCATCTCATCGGGGAGGCAGCAGCGAAGCTGCATGCCTCAGGGGGCGCGGGGAACTGCGCGAGAAGCCCCACCGGGCCGCACCCGCCGACGAAACACCACCCGCAACGGCGCGGACGCGTGACCGGCCCCCACCGGACGTGCACCCGCGAACGAAATCCCGAGCCCGGGCGGCGGGCCCGCGATTCCGGTCAGCCCACCGCCAGGTGCCCCGTCTCGTTCCAGCTCTCCAGCGCCGGCTCCCCATAGGCCCAGCCCAGTACGGACAGCGACGTCGGGTTGAGCCGGATCCGGGACGCGAAGTCGAGGGGGAGGCCGAGCCAGCGTGCCCCGATCGACCGCAGGATGTGCCCGTGCGCGAAGACCAGGACGTCGCGGTCGGCGGACCGGGCCCAGGCCACGACCTCGTCGGCCCGCGCCGTCACCTCGGCGAGCGTCTCACCGTCGGGCACACCGTCGCGCCAGATGAACCAGCCGGGCCGCAGCTCCTGGATCTGCGCCGGGGTGAGGCCCTCGTACGCGCCGTAGTCCCACTCCATGAGCGCGTCCCACGCGGTGGCCCGGTCCCCGAATCCGGCGAGCTCGCACGTCTCGCTCGCCCGCACCAGTGGCGACGTGCGCACCTCCACGTCGGCCAGACCGTCGTAGGGCGCCCGGTGCAGCCGTTCGCCGAGCAGCTTGGCGCCGCGCCGCCCCTCTTCCAGGAGCGGGATGTCCGTCCTGCCGGTGTGCCGTCCGGACAGGGACCATTCCGTCTGTCCGTGCCGGGCCAACAGGATGCGCGGTGCCATGCGGGGACCTTTCACGACGACAGGACATACGGGGTGAACGGGGAGCGAACGGGGAACGTTGCCCCGTCCATCATCGCGCAACCTGATTGCGGACCGCCCGCCGGGCAACCCGGTCAGTGATCTCCGCGTCTACGAGGGTCAGGGGTAAGCCTCCCAGCACCCCGCTTACACCGTAGGGTGACCGATGTGGCCGGAGGCCGCCGGACGAGGAAGAGGGGGAGCGGCCCGAAATGTCGCAGATCGACCACGCACCACGCACGGAGGCGATACCCGGCGCCCGGCTCCGCTGGTGGACCGAACTGCCGCTGCTCGTCCTCGTGTACGGCGCGTACTCGGCGGGCCGGCTGCTCGCCCGCGGCGATGTGAGCACGGCCGTCGACCACGGGCTCGCGATCCTCCGCGCCGAGAAGGCCGTCCACCTCAATCTCGAACACCCGCTGAACCGTCTCTTCACCCGCGAGGCCTGGATCGGCGTCCCCGCCGACTTCTGGTACGCCTCGCTGCACTACGTGGTCACCCCGGCCGTCCTGATCTGGCTCTTCCGCCGCCGCGCCCACCTGTACCGGGCGGCCAGGACCTGGCTGATGACCTCCACGATGATCGGCCTGATCGGCTTCACGCTGCTGCCGACCTGCCCGCCGCGGCTGCTCACCGCGAGCCACGGTTTCGTCGACACGATGGCCCAGTACAGCTCGTACGGCTGGTGGGGCGGCGCGGCCAGCGCGCCCAAGGGCCTGGGCGGCATGACGAACCAGTACGCGGCGATGCCGAGCCTGCACGTCGGGTGGGCACTGTGGTGCGGGATCATGCTGTGGCGCCACAGCCGCAACCCGTACGTGAAGGCCGCGGGCGTCGCCTACCCGCTGATCACCACGATCGTCGTGATGGGCACGGCCAACCACTACTTCTTCGACGCGCTGGCCGGGGTCGCCGTGATGGGCGCGGGTCTGCTGCTCACGAAGCCGGTGACCAGGCTCGCGGCACGGGCCAGGGACCGGGTGAACGTCATGGCCGCGGGCGGCTCCGAAGCAGCCCCTTCCGCCACACGTTCCTCGATTGTCAGTGGAGAGTGCCAGACTTCCCCGGGTGAGCGAATTCCCCGACAGCGCAAGGCTGCCGCGCCCCGCGACTCAGGCGACGGGGCTGCGGCACCGGCTCGCTGAGCTGCGCGGCCCCGACAATCCGCCGCGCCCGCTGGACGCCCGCGCCCTGGCCGCGCTCGCGGCGAACCCGGGGTGCAGCAGGCGCGCGCTGCTGGACGGCGCGGGAGTGGACAAGGCCCGTCTCGCGGACGCGCTCGGCTCGCCCTCCGCGTTCGGCCAGTCCCAGTTCGCGCTGACCCGCGGCAATGTGTTCGAGGCGCGGGTGAAGGCGGACGGCGGCGCCCAGCTGCTGCACCTGGTGCACGCGCGCGTGGGCGGCGACGCCCCGGAGCCGGCCCCCGAGCTCGTCCGCGCCCCCGATCTGTCGGCGATCGGGCCCGAGGGCCGCACCGAGCGCACGCGCCTCGCGCTGCGCGAGGCGGTGGAGGCCCCCGGCACCTGGACGTTCCTCGACCATCCGATGCTCGCCCTGGACGTGGCGGGCAGCCCGGCGTTCCTGGAGCCGGACGCGGTGGTCGTGCATCCCGACGGGAGCTGGACGGTCGTCGAGATCAAGTCCTTCCCGATGATCGACGGCGCAGCGGACGCGGCGAAGGTGGGCGCGGCGGCCCGCCAGGCGGCGGTGTACGTGCTGGCCCTGGAGCAGCTCGCGGACCGGATGCCGGACATCGCGGTGCGGGTCCGTGACCGCGTCGTCCTGGTCTGCCCGAAGGACTTCTCGAACCTACCGGCCGCGTCGGCCGTCGACGTGCGCCGGCAGCTGTCGGTGACGCGGCGCCAGTTGCGGCGCCTGACCCGGATCGAGGACATCGCGGCGCAGCTGCCGCCCGGCACCGTCCTCGACCCGGCCCGCTCCCCCGCCGAGCTGACGGCGGCCGTCGAATCGGTGCCCGCGACGTACGCGCCGGAGTGCCTGGCCGCGTGCGAGCTGGCGTTCCACTGCCGTGACCGGTCGCGGGCGGCGGGCGCGGTGACGGCGCTCGGCCGGCCGCTGCGCGCCGAGCTCGGCGGTCTGACCACGGTGGACGCGGTGCTCGCCGCCGCCCACGGCGAGGCGGGCGACCCCGCGGATCCGACGGTGGCGGCGCTGCGGCGGGCGGCGGCGCTGCGGGCCGAGGCATTGGCGGGGGCGCGGTGCTGAACCCTGATGTGACCGGCCTGTCCGAGGAGCCCACCCCGTGAGCCTGATCAACCACCTGGCCCGGCTGGAAGCCACCAGCACCGGCCGCGCCCAGCCCACCGCCACGGTCCGGCACCGGCATCTGTCCCAGCGCCCGCTGGTCCTCGTGCCGCTCATCACCGCGGGCGAGACGGGCGCCCCGCTCGGCGCCCTGGTCGGCACCGAGCGCACCGCACCGCGCCTGCTCGTCGTGCCGCAGCCCCGCGACCGCGACCTGCGCTTCGCCTTCCTGACGCAGCTCGCGGAGACGGTCCTGCCGTACGTCGACGGGTACGCCGCCGAGGTCGAGGCCGCCGAGCGCAGCGAGACCGACCCGGAGACCGGCAAGAAGGTCAAGGTCGAGGTCGAACTGTGCGCGGACGCGCCGCAGTTGATCGTGCCGAGCCGCGCGGGCATCGAGTTCGTCCGGCTGCTCGGCCGCTCGATGCGCTTTCGCCGGACGGCCGAGCAGGATCCCGAGACGCCGTACCCGGCGCCGCCGCACGTCCCGCTGCTCGGCCGCTGGCTGACGCACTACGGCGAGCGGGCCAGGGTCCCCGGCTCCTCGCTCCTGCTCGCCATGACGGACCTGCTCGCCCGGCACTGGGCGACGGGGCAGTCGAGCCTGGAGGACCAGCACCTGGGGGCGCTGCTGGCCTGGATCGCCGCGCCGGAGGGCACGTCGGGCGCCGAGGCCGCGCTCCGCGCCGAGCTGGACCGGGGCGCGGACGGCCAGCTGCTGTGCCCGCCGGCCGGCCCGGCCACGGACCCGGCCTTCGACAACAGACTGCTGGCTCCCGCGATCGAGCGCTACGACCGGGCCCGTACGCGGCTGGCCGCCACCGAGGACGCGGTCGAGGCCGACGGCCGCCTGGCCGAACTCACCGCGGCCGAGCGGGAGATCCACGATCTGGTGGAGTCACGGACCCGGCCCACCTGGGACGCGGTGTGGCGCGGACTCGACCTGCTGTGCACGCTGCCCGAGGGCCCGCGCGCCGCGGAGCGCTGGACGCGGGACCGGTGGTCGTTCACCGGGCACCGCGACCGGGTCGCCGCGGGCGAACCGCCGCAGCCGCGCCGCGACGACGCGGTGACCGCGGCCAACAAGCTGGCGACGCGCGAGCGCGAACAGGCCCGCCTGGACGCGCAGGAGGCGCTCGACGACCCGCTGGTGATGGCGGGACGGCGGCTGTCCGGGGAGGCGTTCGCCGGAGAGGTGACCGAGGTCGTGGCGGCGTACAACGACAAGAAGCGCCCGCGGCCGCTGGTCACGGTGCGCACGGAGGACCGGCCGCATCTCGGGGAGCGCGTGAAGGTGTACCGCTCCCTGGCCGGCAAGCCGCAGGCGGCCGAGTTCGTGGGGTACGAGGACGGCGCCGACGGTTCCCCGGGCGCGGTCGTCCTGCGGGTGCTGGACAAGATGGGGCGCGGCAAGGAGCCGGAGGACGGGTCGGTGCCGGGCAAGGGGGACCGGGTGTGCTGGACGCTGTTCGAGCACGAGCAGCGCGGCGGGCCCACGCTGCCGGATCCGGAGGAGACCCCGTGGACGCACGGCGGCCCGCCGGGCTCGGCCGCGGAGACACCGGACGCCGTGACCTCGGAGGACCTCCTGTGACCGTGACACCGCTGACCCCGGCCGTCCTCAGCCCGTCCGTCGCCGCCACCCGGGCGACGGAGGCCATCTTGCGCGACACGCTCCACGGCGACGCGCGCGGCGTCGTGGTGGACTCCCCGCCGGGCGCCGGGAAGTCGACCCTGGTGGTGCGGGCCGCGCTCGAACTGGCCGGTGCGGGAAGGCCGTTGATGGTGGTCGCGCAGACGAACGCGCAGGTGGACGACCTCGTCGTACGGCTCCACGAGAAGAACCCGGAGCTGCCCGTCGGCCGGCTGCACAGCAGTGACCCGGACGCGTACGACAAGGCGCTCGACGACCTGGCGAACGTGCGAACGTCGACGAAGGCGGGCGATCTGGCACCGCTGCCGGTGGTGATCTCGACCGCCGCGAAATGGGCCCATGTGAAGGGCGTCGATCCGTGGCGGCACGCCATCGTGGACGAGGCGTACCAGATGCGGTCCGACGCGCTGCTGGCCGTGGCCGGGCTGTTCGAGCGGGCGCTGTTCGTGGGCGATCCGGGGCAGTTGGACCCGTTCGCGATCGTCGGCTCGGAGCAGTGGGCGGGGCTGTCGTACGACCCGTCGGCGTCGGCGGTGTCGACGCTGCTGGCCCACAACCCCGACCTGCCGCAGCACCGGCTGCCGGTGTCGTGGCGGCTGCCGGCGTCGGCGGCGCCGCTGGTGTCGGGGGCGTTCTATCCGTTCACTCCGTTCCGCAGCGGCACCGACGAGGGCGACCGGGAGCTGAGCTTCCGTGCGGCGTCGGACGGTTCGGGCCCCGACCGGGTCATCGACGAGGCGGCCGAGTCGGGCTGGGGCCTGCTCGAACTGCCCGCCGCGCACACGCCCCGGACCGATCCGGAGGCGGTGCGGGCGGTGGCGCTCGTGGTGCGGCGGCTGCTGGACCGGGAGGGCGTCACGCGTTCCGAGCGGGGTCCGCGGGAGGCTCCGCTGACGGCGGACCGGATCTGTGTCGGCACCGCGCACCGCGACCAGGCGGCGGCGGTGCGGGCCGCGCTGGCCGAGCTGGGCGTCACGGACGTCACCGTGGACACGGCGAACCGGCTGCAGGGCCGGGAGTTCGACGTGACCGTGGTGCTGCACCCGCTGTCCGGGCGGCCGGACGCGACGGCGTTCCACCTGGAGACGGGCCGGCTGTGCGTGCTCGCGTCCCGGCACCGGCATGCGTGCATCGTGGTGTGCCGGGAGGGGGTCGCCGATCTGCTGGACGAGCATCCGTCGACGGAGCCGGTGCAGCTGGGAGTGACTGTGAAGTTCCCGGACGGCTGGGAGGCCAATCACTCCGTGCTGGCCCGGCTGTCGGAGCACCGGGTGGCCTGGAGACCGTAGGCAGGGCCCCCTTGCGTCCCCGGGGACAATGGAAGATGGCCCCGGCACGGACCGCGGGGCCGCACGTCTGCACGAGGAGGAACCACCATGGCGGAGCCCGAGCGGCCCCGTACCCCGCAGCCGCGGCTGCGGCCCGCCCCGCTGATCTTCGAGCCCGCGCAGGCCGCCGCCGACCCGGAGCACTTCTTCGACCTGGAGTCCCTGGAGGACCCTCGCGAGCTGCTGGCCCGCGCCACGGAGCTGACGCACGCGTTCCGCGCGGCGACCGACCGGTCCGTCGAGTTCCAGGCGATCGCGGCCGCCCAGCTCGCCGACCCGCGCCGCTTCGACCGGCTCACCACGGCCGACATCGCGGAGCGCGCGGAGTGGACCGAGGACTATGCGAAGAAGATGGTCGAATTCGGCCGTGACCTGCTGCGCGGCACCACCGAGCAGACCCCGTAAAGATCTTTTGGCATATGCCAGAGGGGCAAGATACTCCACCCCGCCCCCTCCTGTCCCGGTTTCCCGCAACCGTTGGGAGCTATGCGTGCACGCCCTGTAGATGTGGGTGGCATGAGCAGCGCACACCCCCACCTTGCCCCTGCCCCCGGCAACCTCGACGACCGCTTCGACGTCAGCGGAGTCACTCCGGAGGGCGCCGCCTGGCTCGCATCCGCAGGATCGTATCCGCGCTCCACGCTGGCCCACTGGGAGTCCCGGCCCACGGCCCCCGTGGTGCTGCCCTGCGGCTCCGTCTTCGACGTGGTGAACGTCCCGGCGATCTTCGGCCGCCGCATGTTAGACCGGCTCTGGGACGAAGGCCCCGGCTCCGGCCCGGTCGCCGCCCACCGCGGCCGCATGCTGCTGTTCACCGCGCCGGGCACCGCCCAGCGCCTGCCCTCGCTCCTCGAATGGGAGGAGTGGGGCCCCGCGGTGCCGCCCCTGCTCTGTCACGGCACCGGCGACGCGGTCACCGTGCCCGCGCCCGCGCCCGGCTCCGACCAGCGCCTGGAGTCCCGCTGGGTGGTCGCCCCCGACACCCGGCGCCCCTGGTTGCCGGGCCCCGAGGTCCTGCTCTGGGCCTGCGTCCGGGCGGCCCGGGCCAGCGCCCACGCGGCGGTGCGGATATCGATTTTTCCTGCCGCCGATCAGGATGCTAAGGTCTACGACGTCAGCAGGCGCCGCTAGCTCAGTTGGTTAGAGCAGCTGACTCTTAATCAGCGGGTCCGGGGTTCGAGTCCCTGGCGGCGCACGTTGTCGGTGGCGGGATGTGTTCGCGGAAAGCGCGAATCGTCCCGCCACCGTTGTTTTTGCGCGACTGCGTCGCGCGTTGTGGGGGCTCCGCCACCCACACCCCCAGCGCGGGGTCGCCGCCCGGGGCGCTGTCACTCGCACCGTCCACACACAGACGCCGCACAGGCCAGCCGGTGGCGGGAGCTCGTTGCCGCCCGCCCCCAGCAGGGCCACAGCTCAGACCGATGAGTGGCGGGCCGGATCAGCCCGTCGTCACCTTGACCGTCCAGGCGCCCGAGGCCGTCCGGTCCTCCACCTCGATCCGGACCTTCTCGCCCGCCGCCGTGTAGCTCTCCCCGACCCCGACCGGCGCGTCCGCGAGCGGTGGGTACACCGAGTCGCCGTAGCAGGCCTCGGTGTCCGGGTGGGCGTCGAGGACCTGGACGGGGCCGCCGCCGGACGAGGAGTCGCTGCGTACCCGGTAGGCGAGGACGCCCTGGCTGCAGGTGGCGCTGTCGTTGCCGCCCCCGCCGCGGGCCTCCAGGGCGATGGCGGTGGCCGGACCGGTTCGTACGACCGCCAGCTTGGTGCCGTCGCCGGTGCCGAACGGGGCGCCGGCCCGGTGCGGCGCCGTGCTCAGCGGCTCCAGCGTCAGCCGGGTCGACCCCGTACGGGACACGCACGCCACCTGCCGCGGATCGAGCCAGCCGAGCTTCCACTTGTGCCAGCCGAAGAAGTCGGGCGCCAGCCCGAACTGGCTGCCCATGACGTCCCAGTCACCGACGTAGGTGTCCCAGTCGCCCTTGCCGTCGGACGGCCGGTGGTAGAGGTCGGGCAGGTCGAAGACGTGCCCCGTCTCGTGCGCGAGGACGTTGCGGTCCGGCGGATGCTGCTCGAAGACCGTGACGATGCGGCGGATGTCCGTGCCGTCCGCCCGCATCGGCCGGTCGAAGTTCACCACCTTCGTGGCGTCCGAGTCGACGCCCGGCGCGTCCGGGTCGGCGACGAAGTAGACGACGTCGTACTTGCTGAAGTCCGTGTGCGGGTCCGCCACTCGCAGCGCGTCGCGCAGGTACGCGCTGCGGTGCGCCGCGTCCCAGTCACGCCGTATCGCGTACGCCGTCGAGTCCTTCGGCATCTCCAGCCAGGTGCGCTGCGGGTGCGGCTCCAGCCGGAACTTGCCGTACGAGGCCCGCTCGAAGAAGCGGCTGGTGGCCGGGAAGTAGTCGGCCGTCAGTTCCTCGGGCGTGGTCAGCGGGGCCGAGTCCGGGAACGAGAGGAAGACCATCACCGCGTTCAGGGTCTTCTTGGGGCGCGGATAGGCCGCGTTCCAGGTGTCCAGGCCTTCGGAGTGGTGGGCCGCGGTGCGCTCCAGTGCGCACGGGCCCGCGTACGGAGCGGCGGCCGCCGGGCCCGCTACGAGGCCTGTGGCCGCCAGGGCGGTGAGAGCGGTCAGCGCCGCCGCGGTGGCGCGCAGGCGGGGCTTGTCCACTCCCCCGGGTGGCTGCGGACGCGGCAAGTCGACCTCCGGGAGGGGAATGTGAGACACCCAACCCAGAGTGTGGGTATTTGTAGGCCTTCGCCCTGTTTATCTGGCCCGGATGAGTGAGGGACCGACACCCCGAACGGTCACGGAACGTCACAGTTGATCGAGGTGCGGCAGCAGCCCGACCGGATGCGGGCAGAAACGATCTGGCAGGCCCGGGTCCGTCCGGCTGGAACCCCACTGCCCCGTGGACGAGGCTGGATAGGCCCTCCGACCGGCCTCTATGATCGGCACTCTTCCCTGCCGGGACCCGGCCGCAGCAGACCACGCGACCAGACGACGCACCATGGGAGCGAGCGGTGAGCGCACAGCCCGAAGGGCCCACGACCGCGGCGGAGGTGTCCCCGCCCGGCCCGCGCCCCGAATTCCTCACGGAGAGTGGCCGGCCACACGAGCACCGCCCGAAGGGGGTGCACGGGGCCGCGTTCCTCGCCGCGCCCCAGCCCATGCTGCTCGTCGGCCGCGACGGTGTGATCGTCGGTGCCAACGCGGCCGCGCTCGCGCTGCTGCACGGCGAGGGCACCCGGCCGCTCGTCGGCCGCGACGCCGCCGAACTGCTCGACCTGACCTCCGACCCGCGCACCCGGGACGCCTACGCCGAGGTGCTCCGCGGCCGGCAGGCCCGGCTCGGCCGCACCCGCCGCCTCAAGCACGCCGCGGGCCACTCCATGTGGGTACGGATCACGGTGTCGCCCGTGCCCGGCGCGGACGTCGTCCTGCTCTCGCTCAGCGACATCGGCGAGCACCGCGACCTCCAGGCCCGGCTGCGCCATCTGCAGATGCACGACCCGGTGACCCGGCTGCCCAACCGTGCCCTGTTCTTCGAGCGGCTGACCGCCGCCCTGGAGGCCGGTACGTACGAGGGCTCGGGCACGACCGGCCGGGTGGGCCTGTGCTATCTCGACCTCGACGGGTTCAAGGCGGTCAACGACACCCTCGGCCACCATGTCGGCGACCGGCTGCTCGCCGCCGTCGCCGAGCGGCTCACGCACTGCGCGGACCTGGCCCGGCACGCCACCGGCGCCCCGCTGGTGGCCCGGCTCGGCGGCGACGAGTTCGCGCTCCTCGTGGAGGACTCGACCGGTACGGAACAGCTGGCGGATCTGGCGGAGGCGGTGCTCAGGGCGCTGCAGGAGCCGTTCGACCTGTCCGGGCAGCGGCTGTCGGTCTCGGCCTCGATCGGGATCGTCGAGCGGCAGGTCGCGGGCACCACCGCGACGGGCCTGATGCAGGCCGCGGACACCACGCTGTACTGGGCGAAGGCCGACGGCAAGGCGCGCTGGACGCTGTTCGACCCGGAGCGCAACGCCCGTCGGATGACCCGTCAGACCCTGTCGTCCGGGCTGCGGCCGGCCGTCGAGCGGGGCGAGTTCGTGCTGGAGTACCAGCCGTTGGTGCGTCTTGAGGACGGTGGGCTGCGCGGCGTGGAGGCGCTGGTGCGCTGGCGGCACCCGCAGTTCGGCCTGCTCACGCCGAATCGGTTCATCGGGCTCGCCGAGGAGGACGGCTCCATCGTGCAGTTGGGACGGTGGGTGCTGCGGACCGCGTGCGAGCAGGCGCGGCGCTGGCAGGAGGAGCACCCCGGGGTGCCGCCGCTGGTGGTGAGCGTCAATGTGGCGGTGCGTCAGGTGTGGGACTCGGATCTGGTGGCCGATGTGGCGCAGATCCTGGAGGAGACACAACTGGCTCCCGAGATACTGCAGTTGGAGCTCACCGAGTCGGGCGTGATGGGCTCGGCCGGACGCCCGCTGCAGGCGTTGCGGGCGCTCAGCGACATGGGCGTGAGCATCGCCATCGACGACTTCGGCACCGGCTACTCCAACCTCGCGTATCTGAGCCGGCTGCCGGTGTCGGTGCTGAAGCTGGACGGGGCGTTCGTGCGGGGGTTCCAGGACGACGAGGCGCAGGGCGCTCCCGCGGACCCGGCCGACGCGGTGATCGTGGAGGCGCTGGTGCAGCTGGCCCACCGGCTCGGGCTGACCGTGACCGCGGAGTGCGTCGAGACGGTGGAGCAGGCGGAGCGGTTGCGGTCCCTCGGGTGCGACACGGGGCAGGGGTGGCTGTACTCGCGTCCCGTCGAGGCCGAGCGGATCGCGCACCTGCTCGCCGTCGGGTCCAGGAACCGCTGACGGAGTCGTTCCGCACCGTCCGGCACGCCGCCACGAAGTCGCTCACCCCGCGCACCGGTCGGTGGACGACGTCGGGGCGCCGGCAGAAGCGGGGCCGGCCAGTAGGGCGGCGACGTACGGCTGGTCGCGGGGCCGGTGACGGTCATGAAGATGCCGCCGCCCCTCGCCGTGCATATGCGGCGAGGGGCGGCGCCCGTGTCAGGCCTGCGGCAACCCGTAGGCGTCCGCGATGAGTTCGTACGAGCGCAGGCGCACCTCGCCGCTGTGGGCGTTGGCGGTGAGCATCAGCTCGTCGGCGCCGGTGCGCTTGTGCAGGTCGTCGAGGCCGGAGCGGACCTCGTCGACGGTGCCGTGGATGACGTTGGAGTTCCAGGAGTCGATGAAGTCCCGCTCCATCTCGCTGAACCGGTGCGCCTCCGCCTCCTCGGGCGTGGGGACCAGTCCGGGGCGGCCGGTGCGCAGCCGGACCATGTTGAGGGCGGCGGCCATCACCTGGCGGCGGGCCTCGGTGCCGTCGTCGTCGGTGGCGAGCGCGGAGACGCCGATCAGGGCGTACGGCTTGTCGAGGACCTCGGAGGGCTGGAACGACTCGCGGTACAGGTCGAGCGCCGGGATGGTGTTCTGCGCGGAGAAGTGGTGCGCGAACGCGAAGGGCAGGCCGAGGACCCCGGCGAGGCGCGCGCTGAAGCCGGAGGAGCCGAGCAGCCAGACCGGCGGGCGGTGCGGGTCCTGGACGCCGCCGGGCGACGTGGCCTGGACCGGGCCCGGGACCGCGTGGATGCGGGAGTAGGGGTGGCCGTCGGGGAAGTCGTCGTCGAGGAAGCGGGTCAGCTCGGCGAGCTGCTGCGGGAAGTCGTCGGCGCCTTCGTTCAGGCGGTCGGTGCGGCGCAGGGCGGCGGCGGTGGCGCCGTCGGTGCCGGGGGCGCGGCCGAGGCCGAGGTCGATCCGGCCCGGGGCCATGGCCTCCAGCGTGCCGAACTGCTCGGCGATCACCAGCGGGGCGTGGTTGGGCAGCATGACGCCGCCGGAGCCGAGGCGGACGCGCTCGGTGTGGGCGGCCAGGTGGGCCAGGATCACGGCCGGGGAGGACGAGGCCACCCCGGGCATGGAGTGGTGCTCGGCGACCCAGTAGCGGTGGAAGCCGCGGCGCTCTGCGAGGCGCGCGATGTCGACGCTGGTGCGCAGGGCCTGCGTGGCGGTGCGGCCCGCGCCCACGGTGACCAGGTCCAGGACGGAGAGGGGGGTCGGCGCGGTGCCGTGGGCGGTGCCGCGGATCTCGTCGTGGTTGGCCGGCACGGGGTCCTCCTGGTGACGTGGGTCTGTGTAACCCCGACGTAACGGAGGCTTACTCCGCTTTATTCCCCGTGTTCCCCGCCGGCTCCCGGCACGACCCCCCGGCCCGGCTACACCTGGACCACCGGCTCCTTCGTGAAGAGGGCGCCGAGCGCCGGGGCGTTCACCCGGCGGCCCACCAGGCGCAGCGCCTCCCAGACGGTGACCTGATTGGCCGTGAGGACCGGCTTGCCCAGCTCGCTCTCCAGGTCACGGACGTACGCGGCCGTGTGCAGCGCCGTGTCGGGCAGGAGCACCGCCTCGGCGTCCGGATGGTCACCGGCCCGGGCCATCGCCAGGACCTCGTCCCAGCCCCAGGTGCCGACCTCCGCGGCCGTGATGATCCCGCTGCCCCGCACCGAGAGCACCTCGGCGCCGGCGGCCTTCAGGAACGTGGCGAAATGGTCCGCGACATCCGCCGGGTACGTCGCGGCGACCGCCACCCGGCGCACCCCGAGCTCGCGCACCGCGTGGGCGAAGGCGAACGAGGTGCTGGAGGCGGGCAGGCCCGCGGTCCGGGCCAGCTCCCTGACCTGGTCGTGCGCGCCGTCCCAGCCGAAGACGAAGCTGGCGGACGTGCACGCCCACACCACCGCCTCCGCGCCGGAGAGCCTGAGCTCCTCGACGCCCGCGGCCAGCCGCCCGGCCGAGCCCATCTCGAGCAGCGCGTCGACCCGGTGCGCGTCCTCGCCGATGTCCGTGTGGACGACGGACAGCCGGACGTCACTGTCGATCAGCATCTCGATGCGCGGATAGTCGTCCTCGGCGGAATGTCCTGGGTAGAGAAATCCGAGCGCGGTCATGTCCTATGCCCACCCTTCCTGGCCCTCCGGGAGCTCCGGAAGGCCTTGTCCGGGCCGGAGCCCTTGGTCCGGCAGGGGCCACTGCGCTCGCGCCGCCGGATCGAGCAGCGCCTGGTAGGGCCCCACCGCTCGCGTACCCAGTCGGCGCAGGGCTGCCCACATCGTGACCTGGTTGGCCGAGATCACCGGCATCCGCAGCTCGGCCTCCAGCTGCGGGATGACGTCGTACGTGGGCAGGTTCGTGCAGCTGATGAACAGCGCGTCGGCCGCCCCGCCCACCGCCTGCCGCGCCATCTCCGCGACGTCCCGGTAGGGGACCTTCCAGATGTGCCGGGTCAGGCCGAGGTAGGCGCGTCCGGTGACCGTGATGCCGGCCTGGGCCAGGTAGTCCTCCAGCGACTCGGTGACCGACTGGGTGTAGGGCGTGACGAGCGCGATGCGGCGCGCCCCGAGCTCGTCCAGCGCCTCCAGGAGCGCGCCGGAGGTGGTGAGGGCCGGCAGCTCGCCGGCCCGGCGCATCGCTTCGCACATGGCGCGCTCGCCCGCGATGCCGCCGACGAAGCTGCCCGAGGTACAGGCGTAGGCGAGCACCTTCGGTTCGGTGGCGCCGAGCGCCCGTACCGCCTCGCCGAGCGTCTCGTGCTCGCTGACCAGACGCGCCAGGTCGAGGCTGACCTCGACCGGGACGAACGGGGTGCGGGTGAGGTGGAGGGAGATCTCGTCGGGGACCCAGCGCCACAGCTCACGGTCGAGGGCGAAGTCGAACGGTGCGACGACGCCGACGCCGCACTGCGGCTGCGGTCCCCCCAGGAAAGAGACGTCCATAGAGCATGCCCCAAGTTCAGACGACGTGTGGATGTCGATGCGGTGCTTGAGCCGGCGGACCGCCGCCGGGACGTCGGGACAGCGAAGAGGAGGGGAACCCGCTGACGCAGTGCCCCTGTTGACGAAGGTAGGTTCAGGTGCCAGCGTGGTCAATCCGCCCATGTCAGATGGATGCCGCGAGGCGGCTCGCACGCCATGATCGCGACGTTCCCGACGTGTCTCCCCCAAGGAAAGCGGAGCTTCGTTGCGAAACGATTTCCCTGCCGTGTCCGGCCCTGACGGCTCCGGTCCCGAGGAGGCCGACCGCGACCGGCCCACCCTCCTCGTCCTGGACGCCGCGCCGCCCGCGCCGCCGCCCCGGCTGGGCAGTCTCACCGGCCGGGCCCGGGTGCTGCACGCCGCGGACGCGAGCGAGCTGCGCGCTCGACTCCCCGAGGCGGACGCGCTGTTGGTGTGGGACTTCCTTTCCGACGTGGTGCGCGAGGCCTGGCCCGGCGAGGGGCCCCGGCCGCGCTGGGTGCACACCGCGAGCGCGGGCGTGGACCGGCTGATGTTCCCCGAACTCGTCGACTCCGACGCGGTGTTGACCAACGCCCGCGGGATCTTCGACCAGCCCATCGCCGAGTACGTCGCCGCGCTGGTGCTCGCGATGGGCAAGGACCTGCCGCGCACCCTCGCCCTGCAGGCGTCCCGCGAATGGCGGCACCGCGAGTCGCAGCGCATCGCCGGGACCCGGGCCTGCGTGATCGGCTCGGGGCCCATCGGGCACGCGATCACCGCCCAGCTGAAGGCGCTGGGCATCACCTCGGCGCTGGTCGGGCGGCGGGCACGGGCCGGCATCCACGGCCCCGCCGACCTCGACCGGCTGCTCGCGCGCGCCGACTGGGTGGTGTGCGCGGCGCCGTTGACCGAGGACACACGGGGCATGTTCGACGCGCGCCGGTTCGGCGTGATGCAGCCCTCCGCCCGCTTCATCAACGTGGGGCGCGGGCAGCTGGTCGTGGAGTCCGACCTGGTGGACGCGCTGCACAAGCGGTGGATCGCGGGCGCGGCGCTCGATGTCTTCGAGCACGAACCGCTGGCCGAGGACAGCCCGCTGTGGACGGCTCCCGGACTGATCGTCTCCCCGCACATGAGCGGCGACACGGTCGGCTGGCGGGACGAACTGGGGCGCCAGTTCGTCGAGTTGTACGGCCGCTGGGAGGCCGGCCGGCCACTGACGAATGTAGTCGACAAGAAACGTGGGTATGTCCCCGGGAACTGATCCTGATCGCTGATCCATGGCGCTGACCCATGGTGTGGAGGGGCGGATGACGACCGAGCTCACCGGACTGACCGCGCAGGACCTTCTCGACGGCTACCGCAAGGGCGAGTTCAGCCCTGTCGACGCCACCCGGGCGGTGCTCGCCCGGATCGAGGAGACCGAGCCGGGGCTGAACGCGTTCGTACGGACCGACGCGGCGGGCGCGCTCGCGCAGGCGGAGGCGAGCGCGGAGCGTTGGCGGCGCGGGGAGCCACAGGGGCTGGTCGACGGTGTGCCGGTGACGGTGAAGGACATCCTGCTGCAGCGCGGCGGGCCCACCCTGCGCGGCTCCAGGACGGTGCGCGAGGAGGGGGCCTGGGACGAGGACGCGCCCTCCGTCGCCCGGCTGCGCGAGCACGGGGCGGTGTTCGTCGGCCGGACCACCACGCCCGAGTTCGGCTGGAAGGGCGTCACCGACTCACCGCTGTCCGGGGTGACCCGCAATCCGTACGACACCGCGCGCACGGCCGGCGGGTCGAGCGGCGGGAGCGCGGCGGCCGTCGCGGTCGGCGCGGGCCCGCTGTCGCTGGGCACGGACGGCGGCGGCTCGGTCCGCATCCCGGCCTCGTTCTGCGGGATCTTCGGGCTGAAGCCGACGTACGGGCGGGTGCCGCTGTATCCGGCGTCCGCGTTCGGGACGCTGGCGCACGTGGGGCCGATGACGCGCAGCGCGGCCGACGCGGCGCTGATGATGGACGTGATCTCCGGCCCGGACCCGCGCGACTGGTCGGGGCTGTCCCCCGCGGCCGGGAGCTTCCGGGAGGGGCTGCGGGGCGGGGTGCGCGGGCTGCGGGTGGCGTTCTCGCCGTCGCTCGGCGGGCAGGTGGCGGTGCGTCCGGACGTCGCGGCGCGGGTGCGGGAGGCGGTGACGCGGCTCGCGGGGCTCGGCGCGTACGTGGAGGAGGTCGACCCCGACTTCACCGATCCGGTCGAGGCGTTCCACGTGCTGTGGTTCAGCGGGGCCGCCCGGGTGGTGCAGCATCTGTCGCCCGCGCAGCGGGAGTTGCTGGACCCGGGGCTGCAGGAGATCTGCGCGCAGGGCGCCCGGTACAGCGCGCTCGACTATCTGGCGGCGGTGGACACGCGAATGGCGCTCGGCCGGCGGATGGGCCTGTTCCACTCGACGTACGACGTGCTGGTGACGCCGTCGCTGCCGCTGACCGCGTTCGAGGCGGGGGTGGAGGTGCCGCGGCGCTCGGGGCTGCGGCGCTGGACGGGCTGGACCCCGTTCACCTACCCCTTCAACCTGACCCAGCAGCCGGCGGCGTCCGTCCCGGTCGGGGCCGACGGGGACGGACTGCCGGTGGGCCTGCAGGTCGTCGGGGCCCGCCATCGGGACGGGCTGGTGCTGCGGGTCGCCGACGCGCTCTACGAGGCGGGGATCGCGGCGGACCCCCGGGCGGTCGTCACACCCGCCTGAATCCGAGCGTCTCCCCCACCGCCCCGGCCCGCCACAGGTCCTGGCAGGCCGCGGCCATCTCGTCCAGTCCTTCCACCACCTGGCCCCAGACGATCCCGGGCACCCAGCCCACGTCGCCGTTCATCAACAGGTTGTTGCGCTCGTAGAACAGCGCGAGGTCGATGACGGGAGTGCCGGCCGCCAGCGCGGCCCCGCTCCCGTACCCGTAGGACTGGCTGCCCAACTGCGTCCCGTTGAAGGAGAAATAGCAGAGGTCACCCGGAATGGGAGTCACCGTCGGATTCTCCAGCGGTGGCTCCTGTTCCGCGAATGCCGGGAACAGGGCGTAGATCTCGTTGCGGGCGTATTTGGCGTGGTAGACGTCCGAGACGAGCGGCAGCGCGTCCCACACCGCCGCGCAGGTGAGCGGCGCGCGGTCGTCGAGCAGCTTCGCCGTACAGGCAACTCCCCGCTTGGCCAGGGAGACTTCGATGAATCGATCCGATGAGTCAGCCATGCGCTCCATGGTCGGCCTCATCCACCCCGGTGGGTCAAGACCGCCTCGCCCGCATCAGGGGCGTGAATTGATCGGCATAGTTCGAATCGAGTCGGGTAGCCGCGCGCCCATGGCTCCGACTCCTCAAAGACGAAACCGGCGAGATCCAAGCGGCATAGCCCGCAGAACACTTCTGGCGGGTGCCGCGGCACTCGGTACGGCGGTGGCCGTGGGCGGTGCGAGCGGCTGCAGCAGGATCGACAAGGGCAACACCCTTGAACGACTGAAGGCCCAGGGAGTGGTCCGGCTGGGCATCGCCGGAGAGGTTCCCTTCGGCTACGTCGACAAGGACGGCGAGTTCACCGGCGAGGCGCCGGAACTGGCGAAAGTGGTCTTCAAGCGGCTCGGCATCGAGAAGGTCCAGCCCGTGGCCACCGAGTTCGGCTCCCTGATCCCGGGGCTCAACTCACAGCAGTTCGACGTCGTCTCGGCGGGGATGTACATCAACGCCGAACGCTGCGAACAGGTCATCTTCGCCGATCCCGAGTACCAGATGCTGGACGCGTTCATCGTGCGCAAGGGCAATCCGCTCGGCATCCGGAACTACAAGGACGTCGTGGAGAAGAAGGCCAGGTTCGCCACCGGCACCGGCTACGCCGAGATCGGGTACGCGACGGGGGCCGGCTACCCCGAGAAGAAGATCACGATCCTCAGTGACCAGGTGGCGGGACGCGATGCCGTCGAGGCGGGCCGGGTGGACGTCTTCGCGGGCACCGCGCTCACCGTGCGCACCGTGGTGAAGGGCAGCAACAGGGTCGAGGCGACGGCGGCGTTCGCCCCGCTCGTCGACGGCAAGGAGCACGTGGACGGCGGCGGCTTCGCCTTCCGGCCCACGGACACGGATCTGCGCGACGCGTTCAACCGCGAGATCGGCAAGATGAAGAAGAGCGGCGAACTCCTCGACATCCTGCGCCCGTTCGGCTTCACCGAGAAGGAAATGACGACCCTGACGGCGAAGGAGCTCTGCGGCGCATGACGAGCGGACTCTGGCAGCACTGGATCCTTCCCGGCATCTGGATCACCATCCAGCTGACGATCTACAGCGCCGCCCTGGCGACCGCGGTGGCCTTCGGCATCGGCATGGCCCGCACCCACCGCCTCAAGGTCGTCCGGTTCCTGGCCGGCTTCTACACCGAGCTCTTCCGCGGAACCTCTGCCCTGGTGCTGATGTTCTGGATGTTCTTCGTCATCCCCGTGCTCTTCGGCTGGCAGCTGGTCCCCCTGTGGGCGGCCGTCCTCGCGCTCGGCCTGTCCTACGGGGCGTACGGCGCGGAGGTGGTGCGCGGTGCGCTCAACTCCGTGGCCCCGGCGCAGCGGGAAGCGGGCATCGCCCTGAGCTTCACGCCCTGGCAGCGGATGCGGCTGATCCTGCTCCCGCAGGCCGTCCCGGAGATGATCCCGCCGTTCAGCAACCTGCTGATCGAACTCCTCAAGGGCACCGCGCTGGTGTCCCTGCTGGGCGTCGCCGACACCTCGTTCGCCGCGAACCTGGTGCGTCTGGCGACCCAGGAGAGCGCCAAGATCTACTCGATCAGCCTGGTCATCTACTTCGTCATCGCCTTCGTGCTGTCCCGCGGGATGCGGAGCCTGGAGCGGAAGACCAAGGCGAACATCGGTCAGCCCAGTGAGCCCGGCTTCTTCAAGAACCTGTCGACGAGCCGTACGACCGACCTCGACAAGGACGTGGCCAAGACCGGAGGTGTCGCGTGAACAGCTGGGACTGGTCGGCCGTCGGCGACTTCATGCCGACCTTCTGGGACGGCGTCCTCGTCACCCTGCAGGCAGTGGTGCTGGGTTCGCTGATCTCCTTCGCCCTCGGGCTCGTGTGGGCCATCGCCTTCCGGGCGCCCACCCGGTTCGTCCGCTGGCCGGTGGGCGTGATCACCGAGTTCATCCGCAACACCCCGCTGCTGGTGCAGCTCTTCTTCATCTTCTACGTGCTGCCGGAGTGGAACATCCAGTTCTCTCCCCTGACCACCGGCATCGTGGCCATCGGCCTGCACTACTCGACGTACACGATGCAGGTGTACCGGGCGGGGATCGAGGCGGTCCCGGCGGGCCAGTGGGAGGCCGCGACCGCGCTGAGCCTGCCGGTCCGGCGCACCTGGACCGCGGTGATCCTGCCGCAGGCGATCCGCCGGGTGGTCCCGGCGCTCGGCAACTACGTGATCTCCATGCTCAAGGACACACCGATGCTGCTCGGCATCGGCGTCCTGGAGATGCTGAACGAAGCGAAGCTGGAGGGCGCCGCCACGTTCCAGTTCGCCGAGCCGATCACCGTCGTGGGCATCGCCTTCATCCTCATCGCCTACCCCGCATCCCTTCTCGTCCGAGTTCTGGAGCGTCGCCTTGTCCGCTGACAGCAGCACTTCCCAAGAGATCAGAAACCCCGCCGTCGACGGCAGCGAACTCATCCGGTTCGACCACGTCACCAAGCGGTTCGGGGCCAACACCGTCCTCGACGAGCTGGACTTCTCCGTCGCCTCCGGCAAGCACGTCACGCTGATCGGCCCGTCCGGCTCCGGCAAGACGACGATCCTGCGGCTGCTCATGACCCTGATCAAGCCCGACGAGGGCACGATCAAGGTCGGCGGCGACTACCTCACGCACGAGGAGAAGAACGGCAAGCTGGTCCCGGCCGGCGAGAAGCACGTCCGCGAGGTCCGCAAGAACATCGGGATGGTCTTCCAGCAGTTCAACCTCTTCCCGAACATGAAGGTCCTGCGCAACGTCATGGAGGCGCCGGTCACCGTGCTCGGCCTGTCCAAGGACGAGGCGGAGCAGCGGGCCCGCGAGCTGCTCGACATGGTGGGCCTCGGCGATCGCTGCGACGCGTACCCGACGCAGCTCTCCGGCGGCCAGCAGCAGCGCGTCGCCATCGCGCGGGCGCTCGCGATGCGCCCGCAGGTGCTGCTGCTCGACGAGGTGACCTCCGCGCTCGACCCGGAGCTGGTGGCCGGTGTCCTCGACGTCCTGCGGGACATCGCGCACACCACCGACATCACCATGCTCTGTGTCACCCACGAGATGAACTTCGCGCGGGACATCTCGGACCAGGTGCTGATGTTCGACGCGGGCCGAGTGATCGAGTCCGGTTCGCCGGAGAAGATCTTCACCGAGCCGGAGCACGAGCGGACGCGTGAGTTCCTGAGCGCGGTGCTGTGACCAGCCACGCACCGAATGGGGCATGACTTTGGCATATGTCACGGTGGCGCGTTCCTGCTGAGAGGCATGGAACGCGCCACCAATCTCGTCAACAGGCGCCCCGATTGGGTGCGTTGGCGGCTATCGTGGACGGAGCCAGCTGTCCGGAACCGATCCTTGCAGGGGGATGCCGTGGCGCTGAAGCACGAGCAGGACGCCTCGTCGTACCAGCCGCACCGATCGGTGCAGCGCGCTCTTCGCGTGCTGGAAGCCGTCGCCCACCGTGGCGTCGGCATCACCGACACCGAGCTGGCACAGGTCGCGGACCTGCCCGCCGACCAGCTGACCGCGCTGCTGCGCATGCTCCGCCGCGAGGGGTACGTCCAGCAGACCGCCGACGGCGCGTACGTCACCGGCGAGACGCTGACCAGGCTGGGTTCCGCCGAGGGCCGCGCGGCCGCCCTCACCGACAAGCTCCAGGACACGCTCGACGAGCTGCGCGACTCCGTCGGCGCCGCGGTCTACATCAGCCGGTACATCGACGGCGAGGTCCAGATCACGCAGTACGCGTCCGGCCCGGAGACCCCCGCGGTGAACGAGTGGGTGGACTTCCGGGTCTCGGCCCACGCGAGCGCCGTCGGCAAGAGCCTCCTCGGCCAGCTGGACCTGAACGGCCGGCGCGACCACCTCGCCCGCCACAAGATGGCCCGCCTCACCTCGCGCACCATCACGAACGAGAAGGTGCTGCTCTCCAAGCTGGCCGCCCAGCCGGCGACGGTCCCGGTCCTCGACCTCCAGGAGTACGCGGTGGGCACGGTCTGCGCGGCCGTCCCGATCACCGCGGGCTCCGCGGTCGGCTGCCTGGCCCTCTCCCTCCCGGTCGAGCACGCCCACCGCCTGCACAACGCGGCGGACCGCCTGAACAAGAGCGCGGCACCGGTACTGCTGTCACTGACGATCTGACCCCGCACACACCGAAGGCCCCTCGCTCTCACGAGGGGCCTTCGACAGATGGGGGGTGCGGGTGGCGGAGCCCCCGCAACGCGCGACGCAGTCGCGCAAAAACAACGATGGCGGGACGGTTCGCGTTTTCCGCGAACACATCCCGCCACCGACAACGTGCGCCGCCAGGGACTCGAACCCCGGACCCGCTGATTAAGAGTCAGCTGCTCTAACCAACTGAGCTAGCGGCGCGTGCTGACTCGTAAATAGTACCTGGTCCGGAGGGTGCTGGTGACCAAGATCGTCAGGGGGTCGGGAGCAGGCCCTCGCGGCCCTGTTCCCGGTAGGTGTCCACCAGGGCGGACCGCTCGTCCGGCGTCAGCCGCCGGTACGTCGCCTCGCCGGCCGGGCGCCACCAGACTTCTCCCCCGCTCCAGAACCCCTCGCGGCGCAGCTCCCCGCGCCGCACCTTGTTCGTCGCCGTCACCGGCATCCGCTCCACCACGCGTACGAAGCGGGGCGCCATCTTCGTGCCGAGGTCGCCCTGGGTCAGCAGGAACTCGCCGAAGGCCAGCGGGTCGAACGCGGCCTTCGCGCGGGGCGCCACGGTCGCCATCACCTGGTCCCCGGAGACCGGGTCGGGCACCCCGTACACCGCGACGGCCGCGGCGTCGGGCCAGCGGGCGAGGATGTTCTCGATCATGGCGGGGGCGAGGTTCTCGCTGTCCACCCGGATCTTGTCGTCGCCGCGCCCCGCGAAGTACAGGAAGCCGGCCGCGTCCCGGTAGAAGAGGTCGCCCGTCCAGTACCAGCCGTCCCGCCGGACCCGCTCGGCGTACGCGGCGTCGTTGCGCCAGTACCCCTCGAACGGCGAGCGCCCGCGGTTGACCAGCTCGCCGATCGCCTCGGCGCCGTTGACCAGCCGCCCGGCCGCGTCGAACGCGGCGGGCGGGCACGGCTCCCGCGTCTCCGGGTCGAGCACCACGAGGTCGTCGCCGGGCGCCGCGCGGCCGATCGCGCCGGGCGGGGTGTCGGCGGTCCGCTGCACGGCGGCGCCGCCCTCGGAGGAGCCGTACCCCTCGACGAGCCGCACCCCGAACCGCTCCTCGAAGCGGACCGCGTCCACCGCCCCCGCCTCGGTGCCGAAGCCGACGCGCAGCGGGTTGTCCCGGTCGTCGGGGCGTTCGTCGGTGGCCAGGATGTACTGCACGGCGCGTCCCACGTACGTGAAGTAGGTGGCCCGGAACTTCCGCACGTCGGTCAGGAAGTGGGATGCCGAGAAGCGCCTGCGCAGTGCCACGCCCGCTCCCGCCGCCATCGCGGGGGCCCAGTCGGCGATGACGGCGTTGCCGTGGAAGAGCGGCATGCAGATGTAGTGCACGTCGTCGGCGCGTACGCCGAAGTGGTCGACCAGGGAGCGTCCGGCCGCGGCGAGGCGCCCCTGGGTGCAGATGGCGGCCTTGGGCGCGCCGGTCGACCCGGAGGTGAAGTAGAGCAGCATCCGGGTGCCGGGCCCGACCCCGGCGGCGCTCTCCGGTTTCGTGCCCTCGTACGGGGCGAGCAGTTCGTCGTACGCCCCGGTGTCGGTCACGAGGACGCGCACACCGGGCAGCTTCAGGCCGTCGAGCAGGGGCAGATGGGCCCGCTCGGTGACGAGGACCCGGCATTCGGTGTGCGTGATGTCGCGGGCCAGTTCGGCGC
Organism: Streptomyces sp. YJ-C3; assembly: GCF_053891275.1. Classification (NCBI taxonomy): domain Bacteria; kingdom Bacillati; phylum Actinomycetota; class Actinomycetes; order Kitasatosporales; family Streptomycetaceae; genus Streptomyces; species Streptomyces sp. YJ-C3. Next base: position 7,863,294 of record NZ_CM132685.1, read on the forward strand.
CGCGCCGGGTCGGGTTGATCCCGGCGACGGCGGCTCCGGCGAGCGCCGCCGCGCCCAGCCACTGGGGGAACTCGGGGGTGTTGTCGAGCAGCACCCCGAGGTGCGGCTCGGCGCCGCGGGGCAGCAGATCGGCGAGGAGTGCCGACCGCGCCGCCGCCCCCGCGGCGACCTGGTGGTGGCTGAGGACCTGATCGTCGTACGCGAGCCCGGGCCGGTGGTCCCCCCATCGCTCCTGGACGAGTTCCGCGAAGGTGCGCGTCATGGATCCCATGGCGGCGCACGGTAATTGACGTGTCGTCAGATGTGGAGGGGCGTGCGCCTCCGGCTCACCAGTACTGGACGGTCACCTTGGCCAGGATGATCACTCCCACCGCGATCACCACGAGGCCGAACACCGTGCCGAACATGTCCTTGCCCGACTGCGGCTCGGAGGCGGTGGCCTTCTCGGGGTCTGCGGCCACGTAGTACACGAGCGTCTCGTCGCCCCGGCCGCGGCTCGCGGGCCCGCCGGACTCCTTGAACCGCACGGCCCGGCCGCCCTCGGTGGTGAAGTCGTACTCGTGCCACTGGATGCGCCGGGCCACGTTGTTGACCATCTGCACCCGCACGTACGCGGCCACGACCCGGGCCTGCGCGGTGAGCCCGCTCTCCCAGGCCGCCCGCCGCTCCCTGGCGCGGCGCACGATCGCGTACGCGGCCCAGATCAGCAGCACCATGAGCAGCGGGAAACATATGTGGAAGACGAAGCCGTCCATGGCCGCGGGACCCCCGGTTCAGAAGTGTTCGGTGGGCAGATCGGCCACGAAGAATACGCAGAAGGCCACGACCAGTCCCACGAATCCGAGCAGCAGCACCGTCCCCGCCACGTTCACCGCGGGGCGCGGCGCGTGGGCCGTGGCGTGCTCGGGGCGGTCCGGCGCGTAGCGCACGACCACCACGTCGCCCTGGACCGTCACGGCGGGGCCACCCGCCTCGTCGATGCGGACGGTACGGCCGTCGCCGGTGGTGAACTCGTAGACGTGGTGCTGTGTCGTGTGCGGGCGGTCGCCGCCGCTCGTCCGGGTGTACGCGCGCAGGCAGCGCGCCTCGGCGGTGAGCCCGCCGCGCCAGGCGGTGCGCAGCCGCAGCGACTGCCGCGCCACCGCCCACCCCATGCACAGCGCCACCCCGGCGATGAACACCGGCACGAGATAGAAGAACAGGTCCATGGCACTCCCCCGTAGTCGTGCTTCCCCTGCACACCGCCCCGCGATCGGGCGGTGTGCGGGGAAGCTACCCGCGTCCGGGGCGAAAGCGCCTCAAGAGAACCTCAGAACGTCAGAACGTGACGTCCGAGCATGCGTAGAACGCGTTCGCCGTGTCCGCGATCGTCCACACCGCGAGGATCACGTGGTGGCCGGACTTGCCGGAGGGCAGGGTGCCGGAGTGCGAGAGGGTGGCCGGCGGCTGGCCGCTGTAGGGCACCGTGAGGAACGGGGTGGTGTCCAGGGCGGACCGGGTCAGCGCCTTGCTGTCGTCCCAGCCGTTCTTGGTGACGTAGTAGCGGAAGTCCGTGGTGGAGTGTCTGGCGGTGAACTGCCAGCGGAACGTGTAGCTCTGACCGCCCGTCACCTTGGTGGTGGGCCAGGCCGAGCCGTTCGGCTGCTTGGGCGCGTTGAGCTGCCCGAACTCGCCGTGGTTGGCCGAACAGATCTGGCCGTCGGCGGGACCGGCGGCCGGGAAGCCCTTGGGGCCCTCGACGCTCTGCGGCTCCCACTGGATGTTGCCGCAGTTGGCGACGGTGCCGTTGGCGCAGAGCTTCTGCCGGCTGATGGGCAGGTCGGTGTAGCCGTGGCCGCTCGCGCCTCCGGCCGAGAGCGCGAACGCCCCCGCGGTCGTGAGGCCGAGCAGGGCCGCGTAGGTCTTGGTACGTCGGGAGGTCTTCCGCATGCTGCCGCTCCTGGGGGTGTGGGGAGTGCCGGAAGCCGTGCGCACAGCGATATTCCAGGTCTAGACCAACCCCCAATGTATTGCCGGGAGTTGGCCGTGTCCAGACAAAGACGTGACCGTACCGATCCTTGACCGGCCCACACCCTCGGGTTCGGTGCCCGTCACTCACCCCGGCCCGTGTAGAACGCCACCGTCAGGTCCTTCACCAGCGCCCTGCGCTCGTAGTCGTCCAGCTCGACCAGACCCCGGGTGGTCAGCCTCGTCACCGTGTCCTCCACCGAGTCCACGACCGAGGTCAGCACACTGTCGCGGTGCTGCGCGTCGAGCGCCGCGATCCGGCGGCGCTGCATCGCGGCCGCCACCTCGGGCGCGTACTCGATCCGCGTCGGCTGCGCCGAGAACACCTCGATGCCGACCGGTTCGGCGTCCGTGGCCAGGCGCCGGGTGAGCAGATCGCCGACGGCCTCGGCGTTGCGCAGCGTCGGGGCGTCCGTGTGGAAGGCGTCGGCGGGCAGCTGGGACAGGACCCGGGCCAGCCCCGCCTCGACGCACTCGCGCAGGTACTCCTCGTGGTCCTCCACGCCGAGCGTGGCCCGTGCCGTGTCCTTGATCCGCCACACGACGAGCACGACGACGCGCAGCGCGACCCCGTTCGCGTCGACCGCGGGCATCGGCTCGCTGCGCCAGTGACGCAGCCGCAGGTCGACACGGCGGCGCAGCAGCAGCGGGTTCACCCACAGCAGCCCGGACCTGCGCACACTCCCCCGGTAGCGCCCGAACAGGGTGAGCACCCAGGCCCGCCCGGCCCGGCCGCGGGCGAGCCCGCCGAACCCGAACAGGGCGAGCGCGCCGGAGCCCGCGAGCGCCGCCCACTGGGCAGCGCCGAGCCCCACGCCCTCGTACCCGGGCAGCCCGGCGATCTCCGTCATGATCCGCGGCAGCGCCCCGGCCCAGCCGAGGGAGACCGCGGCGCCGGCCGCTCCCACGGCCCCGCCGAACACCCCGACCGCACCGGGCAGCACCCGCCCGGCCCGCTCCCCGAGGTCCGGGTCGAGGGACGGCACCGGCCGGGCCGGTGTGCGCAGGTGCGGGCGCGGCGCGGGGCGGCCGCCGCCGGTGCCGGTGCCCACGACGGCGGGCCGCAGCGGCACCGCCACCGGTTCCGGGTCGTCCCGGAACAGCAGGTGCAGGGGGATCTCGGTGGTCGCCTCGTTGTGAATGAGCCGGGTGCCCCGGCCCGCGGGCGGTCCGGCACCCGGGACCGGCCCCGCTCCCTCCCGCCCGGACTCGGCCCGGCCGGACCGCTCGGTCCTGCCGCCGGCGCCGCTCCGGTCGTCGGCCGCGCTCCGGCCGCCCGTCGCGCGGTCGTCGTCGGCCTCCGGCGCCGGGCGCTCCGCTGCCCGTTCCGGCTGTTCCGCCGTCGTACTCATCCTCGCCTCCGTACTGAGATGTCGCCGCCTGCCGCCTGCTCACCACTGGGCCGCCTCACCGGCCCGCACCGTTCACGAGAAGAGCCGCCGCCATGTCTCCGGCCCCGGGTATCCGTCGGCCGCCGCGCCCCGCCAGCCCTGGGCCCGCTGGAACGCCTCGACATTGCGCCGGTCCGCCTCGCCCCAGCGCGGGCCCGGACCCTGGGTGTAGTACTTGCCGAAACCTTTCTTCGCGAGCTGCTTGCCGAGCTGGGTGACCGAGGCACTGCTCACGCCGGGCCGGAACGTGGCCGCCCCCGGGAACGCCGGTACCTTGCTCCCCTTGGCGCCGCCGCTCCCACCACTGCCGCCGCCGCTGCCGCTGCCGCTGCCGCTGCCGGGGATGTCCTTGCCCTTGCCGCTGACCAGGTACGACCAGGTCGTCGGCCCGGGAATGCCGTCCGCGTCGGCGCCGGTCCAGCCCTGCGCCTTCTGGAACGCCTGCGTCGCCTTGCGGTCCGCTTCGCCCCAGCGCGGGCCGGGCCCCTCGCTGTAGAACCGCTTGCCGCCGCGCTCCACGAGCAGCTTGCCGAGCTGGGTCACGTACACGTTGTTCGCGCCGGGCCCGAAGGACGCGGCTCCCGGGTACTTCGTCGTCGCCGACGCGTCGGAGCCCGAGGTGGTGCCCGCCTTCACGCCCTTGTAGCGGTAGGCGAGGTACTTGCTGGAATTGCTCCAGTACGCATACGGGGTGGACTGCTTGCGGGTGCCGGGGCGGGTCTGCTCGTAGGCGATGTAGTAGCTGCGCGTGTAGTCGGTCCAGCCGCCGAAGATCGTGACGTGCGAGCCCTTCTCCGGGTCGGCGGGGTTGTGGAAGAGCAGGATGTCGCCGGGCTGCAGCTGAGCCTTGGTGATCCGGGTGCCGTAGGCGGCGAGGCTGCCCGTCCACTCGTTGCCCGGCAGGTCCCATGCCATGGAGACGAACCCCGAGCAGTCCTGGCGGTAGCCGTCCTTCCAGAACTTGTCCATGCTGTACGGCACCTTCGCCGCGACCCAGGTCTTGGCGCGGTTGATGATCGCGGCCCGGGTCGTGGTGCGCAGCGCGCTCTGCCGGGCGAGGTCCACGGTTTCCGCCGCGGAGCCGGGGGCGCCGGGTGCCCCGTGCAGCGCGCTGGTGCCGCCCTGCGGAGTGGAGGTCCCGTCGGGGCCGGGGTCCTGGGGTCTGGCCTCGTGGTGTCCGGCCGCGATCGCCGGGGCCTGCTGGAGGCCGCCGATGACGGTGCCGGCCGCGGCGGCGGCGACCAGCATGTGCCGGGCGCCGACCTTGGTGCGCACCGGGTGCGGGACGGTGCGGCGCCACTGGGCGCAGCCCGCGCAGCCGCAGTCGCCCGCCGGGTCGATCTCCTCGAAGACCGGAGTCTCCATGCGCTCCCTGCCCTCGCCGCGATCCATGCGATTCCCCTCACACTCCGGTGCCGACCGTTGGACTGATGAGCCTCGTGCTCGCACGCAGGAAGCGTCTCAACTCTCTACGCAAATCGCATGTTGACGGTCCGAATGATGGAAATCGACACAAATCGACCCCTCCTTCGGCGCGTCGAGTGGTCAGGAGCACCCCTGGAGGTCGGGTAAAGTTATGCAGGTCAGCAGGCGCCGCTAGCTCAGTTGGTTAGAGCAGCTGACTCTTAATCAGCGGGTCCGGGGTTCGAGTCCCTGGCGGCGCACAGACGATCGAAGGCCTCTCGCATCAGCGGGGGGCCTTCGGTGTTGGACCGGTTCCGCCTCGGCACCCTTCGCGGCTGGGGGTCCGGGGGGTGGCTCCGCCACCCACACCCCCCGCGCGGGGTCCCCGCCCGCACCACAGATGCCGCAGAGCCCGTCCCCCCGACCGGGGTCCCGGCCCCCGTCGTACGGCTAACGTGACCCCATGCCGCGTGACCTCCAGGAACAGATCAAGAAGCTGATCGTCGACCGGCGGCTTCCGCCGGGGGCCTCGCTGCCCACCGAGCCCGAGTTGATGGAACTCCTCGGCGTCAGTCGCAACTCCGTTCGGGAAGCGCTCAAGGCCCTCCAGGCGATGGGCATCGTCGAGATCCGGCACGGTTTCGGCACCTACGTGGGGTCCATGTCGATGGCCCCGATGGTCGAGGGCCTCACCTTCCGCACCGTCGCCGCGCACTACCGCGGCGAGGACAGCCTGCTCCAGCTGCTCGAACTGCGCGAGGCCGTGGAGACCGGGCTCGTGGCGCGCCTCGCGGGCAAGGTGCCGGACTCCGACCTCGCCGAACTCGACGCCCTGGTCGCGCAGATGGAGAAGGAAGCCGCAGCCCCGGACGCGGCGGTCGCTGCGGCCACCGACCGCGCCTTTCACGCCACCCTCTACCGCAGCCTGGGCAACCCGCTGCTCGGCGAGGTCATGGAGGCCTTCTGGGAGGCCTTCCACCGGGTGCGCACCGACCTCGTGGACGTGCCGCAGGACCCGGTCGTGACCTGCCGTCAGCACCGGGAGATCCTCGACGCGGTGCGCTCCGGGGACATGATCCGGGCGGAGCGGGCGATACATGATCACTTCGGGAACATTCGGCTCCGATTGGCAGCAACCCCACAGCAAGACCGGTAAACACCATGTTTCGCTGCGTATCGCCCTTGCGATCATGATGCGGGGCGCAGCACCCTATCCTGGAGCCATTGGCTCCAATGAGGCTTACGGTGCAAGGCAGTTGGAGGCCGCACCGAGGCCCGTACGGCGGGAACACGGCACGATCCGGTTGCTGAAGGCACGGGTATGGGGGTCCCGTTCATGAAGCGATGCCGAGGGGGGCATCATGCAACCGGAAGGTTGTCGTTCCAGTCTTAGAGAGGGTGGGACGGTGGCCTGCCACTGATACGCCCGGAACGGTCGAGGGGGACCGGACCGGGTGCGAACCGACGACCACGCGGTGACTCGCGTGCGGGGGGATGACTCATGACGTCGACGCCGACCGGCGCCCGGCACAACTTCGACGCGTCCGAAACGACCCAGCTGCGCGTACCGCCGCACCGCACCGGCGGCTTCAGACGCATCAAGAAGTCGCTGCCGCGGTACGACTACGAGCACTACAGCCGCCTCGCCGGACCCCTCACGCAGCCCGATCCGACGAAGCCGTACGAGGTCCAGTACCGCTCCCTGCTCTCGCAGGAGCCGCACCGGCTCCGTGCCGCGCTCATGCTGGGCGCCGCCCCGCTGCTCTCCCTCGTGCTGCTGTTCTGGCTGCTGCAGCCCGAGCACTGGACCGAGCGCGACTACGTGAAGTACGACTTCCTGCCGGCGCTCGACATCGTCATGCTCGTCTCGATCGGCCTGATCGAGTTCTTCCGCTGCATGAACGTGCTGTCGAACGCGCACGCCACGCTGGTCGCCCGCGACCCGATCCCGGTGGTGCCCGAGACCGGCACGAGAGTCGCGTTCCTGACCTCGTTCGTGCCCGGCAAGGAGCCGATCGAGATGGTGACGAAGACCCTGGAGGCGGCGGTCAAGCTGCGCCACCGGGGCCTTCTGCACATCTGGCTGCTCGACGAGGGCGACGACGCCGAGGTCAAGGCGGTCTGCGAGCGGCTCGGCGTGCACCACTTCTCCCGCAAGGGCGTCGCGAAGTGGAACCAGCCGAAGGGCCCGCACCGGGCCAAGACCAAGCACGGCAACTACAACGCCTGGCTGGACGCGCACGGCGACGACTACGACTTCTTCGCCTCGGTCGACACCGACCACGTGCCGATGCCCAACTACCTGGAGCGGATGCTCGGCTTCTTCCGCGACCCGAACGTCGGCTTCGTCATCGGCCCGCAGGTCTACGGCAACTACGACAACTTCGTCACCAAGGCCGCCGAGTCCCAGCAGTTCCTCTTCCACGCGCTGATCCAGCGCGCCGGCAACCGCTACGGCGCGCCCATGTTCGTCGGCACGTCGAACGCCGTGCGCATCAAGGCGCTCAAACAGATCGGCGGCCTGTACGACTCGATCACCGAGGACATGGCGACCGGTTTCGAGATCCACCGCCACAAGAACCCGGCCACCGGCAAGAAGTGGCGCTCGGTCTACACGCCGGACGTGCTCGCCGTCGGTGAGGGCCCGAGCGCCTGGACGGACTTCTTCACGCAGCAGATGCGCTGGTCGCGCGGTACGTACGAGACGATCCTCAAGCAGTACTGGAAGGGCTTCTTCACGCTCCCGCCGAGCAAGCTCTTCAACTACACGATGATGATCATCTTCTACCCGATGGCGGCGATGAACTGGATCCTGGCGGCGCTGAGCTGTGCGCTGTTCCTGGGTCTGGGCGCCTCGGGTGTGAACATCGACCCGACCATCTGGCTGATGCTGTACGGCAACGCGTCGGCGCTGCAGATCGGCCTGTACATCTGGAATCGCCGGCACAACGTCTCGCCGCACGAGCCGGAGGGCTCCGGCGGCGTCGCCGGTATGGTGATGTCCGCGCTGTCCGCGCCGCTGTACGCGAAGGCGCTGATCGACTCGATGCTGCGCCGCAAGAGCAAGTTCGTGGTCACCCCCAAGGGCGACTCGGCCAGCCCCGACCGGTGGTTCGGGACGTTCCGGTACCACTGGTACTTCATCTTGATCTTCGCCGGGTCGATCGCCGCCGGCTTCGTGTTCGGCCACTCCCACCCGGCGATGATCACCTGGGCGTGCTTCGCCCTGCTGATCACCGCGCTGCCGATGTTCGCCTGGCGGTACATGCTGCGGCAGGACAAGAAGAAGCCGAAGCACGCCGCCGAGGCGCCCCAGCAGCCGGGGCTGCCTCAGCAGGCCGCGCAGCCGCACGGTGCGCCGCAGCCGAAGCCCAGTTGGGCCGCGGACGGGGGCAACGACCAGACCATGCAGATCTCCCTGGGGGGACGTAACAAGTGAAAGACGGTGCGAGCCGCCGCCGTGCCCGACGGATAGCCATCGGCACGGTGGTGGTACTGGCGCTGGCCGGGATGAACGGACCCTGGCTGTATCGCTTCGGGTCGGCCAAGTACCACGACTACAAGATCAACAGACCCGAGTACAAGGCCGAGAACGGCAAGTGGGACGTCATCGACTTCCCCAAGGACATGCGCCTCAACACGATCCACGCGGCGCTGCTCCGCACCGGCAAGATCCTGCTGGTGGCCGGTTCGGGCAACAACCAGAAGAACTTCGACGCGAAGAAGTTCGACACCCGGTTGTACGACCCGGTGAAGAAGACGATCAAGAAGATCCCGACGCCGAGCGACCTGTTCTGCACGGGCCACACGCAGCTGGCCAACGGGAACCTGCTGATCGCGGGCGGCACCAAGAAGTACGAGAAGCTCAAGGGCGACGTCACCAAGGCCGGCGGCCTGATGATCGTCCACAACGAGGACCCGGACGCGCCCAAGACCATCAAGGCCGGTACGAAGTTCACCGGCAAGGAGAACGGCAAGACGTTCGTCTCGGACATCAACATCACCGTCGAGCGGGCCAAGAAGGTCTTCGACCCGCAGACCGGCAAGTTCCTGCGCAACGACCCGGGGATCGGCCGGGTCTACGTCGAGGCGCAGAAGAGCGGAACCAAGTACGAGACCGGCACCCAGGACAACTACCGGGTGCAGGGCCTCACCGGCGCCGACGCGCGCAATGTGTACGGCATCGCGCAGAAGCTCGCCCTCGACAAGAAGGACTTCCAGGGGATCAAGGACTCCTACGAGTTCGACCCGGTCGCCGAGAAGTACATCAAGGTCGACCCGATGAACGAGGCGCGCTGGTACCCCACGCTGACCACGCTCTCGGACGGCAAGGTCCTCTCGGTCTCCGGCCTCGACGAGATCGGGCAGCTGGTGCCCGGCAAGAACGAGGTGTACGACCCGAAGACGAAGAAGTGGACGTACCTCAAGGACGTCCGCCAGTTCCCGACGTACCCGGCGCTGTTCCAGATGGAGAACGGCAAGATCTTCTACTCGGGTGCCAACGCGGGCTACGGACCGGACAACGTCGGCCGCAAGCCCGGCATCTGGGACCTGACGACGAACAAGTTCCAGAAGATCCCGGGGCTCTCCGACGCCAACATGATGGAGACGGCCAATACGGTCGAGCTGCCGCCCGCGCAGAACCAGAAGTACATGGTGGTCGGCGGCGGCGGGGTCGGCGAGTCCAAGCTGTCCAGCAAGAAGACCCGGATCGTCGACCTCAAGGCCGCCGACCCGACGTTCGTGGACGGCCCCGAGCTGGAGAAGGGCACGCGCTATCCGCAGGCCTCGGTCCTGCCCGACGACAGCGTGCTGATCTCCGGCGGCTCCGAGGACTACCGCGGGCGCGGGGACTCCAACATCCACCAGGCGCGGATCTACGACACGAAGACGAACTCGTTCAAGCGCGTCGCGGACCCGCTGGTGGGCCGCAACTACCACTCCGGGTCGCTGCTGCTGCCCGACGGGCGCGTGCTGTTCTTCGGCTCCGACTCGCTCTACGCGGACAAGGCGAACACCAAGCCCGGCGAGTTCGAGCAGCGCATCGAGATCTACACGCCGCCCTATCTGTACCGGGACTCGCGGCCCACGCTGCAGGGCGGCGAGAAGACGATCGCGCGGGGCTCCTCGGCGACGTACCGGACGGACCACGCGTCGTCGATCACGACGGCCCGGCTGATCCGGCCGAGCGCGTCGACGCATGTCACGGACGTCGACCAGACGTCGATCGCTCTCGATCTGAAGAAGTCCGACGACTCGGTCACGGTGACCGTGCCGAAGAACCGCTCGCTGGTCGAATCGGGCTGGTACATGCTGTTCGTGACGGATGACCAGGGCACGCCCAGCAAGGCCCAGTGGGTGCACGTGCCGTAACAGGCTTCAGGGGCGCGGGAGTTGTCTCCCGCGCCCCTGCATCGTGTCTGCCTGCCCGGTCAGTTGGCGGCGTCGGCGAGCTTCATCGCGTACGCGCCCCACCACTCCCCGGCCTTGGGGCCGCCCTTGCACGTGCCGTCGGACTCGCCGGGACGCTTGACCCAGAGGTACGCCTTCACCAGCGGGTCGCCGGTCTTCGTGGTCGGGGTCTCGCCCAGCGCCCGCCCGGGCGGATTGCACCAGCGCTCGTCGGCGGAGCCGGCCGTGTACGGCCCGTTCCCGTTCCGGCTGGTGTCGATGACGAACGGCTTGTTGCCGACCTTCGCCGACAGTTCCTTGCCGTACTTCACGGAGTCGTCGGTGGTGTAGAAGTTCGACACGTTCACCGAGAAGCCGTCGGCCTGGTCGATGCCGGACCACTGCAGCGGCTGGAAGATCTGGTCGGGCTTGCCCCAGCCCGCGTTGCCCGCGTCCAGGTAGACCGTCGTGTTCTTCAGCGACTGGAGCTTGCCGATGGCGCCCTTGAGCAGGTCGTAGCGCTCCTCGTGGAACTGCTCCGGCGTGCAGTTGTCCACCATGTGCTGGACGGCGTCCGGCTCCAGGATCACCGTGGCGGGCCGGTCGCCGATGCCCGCCGCCACCTGGTCGATCCACTCCCGGTACGCGTTCCCGTCGGCGGCGCCGCCGCCGGAGTACTGGCCGCAGTCGCGGTGCGGGATGTTGTAGAGGACGAGCAGCGCGTCCCGGTCCGCCTTCTCGGCGGCCTCCGTGTAGCCGCGCGCCTGCTCCTGCGCGTTCTCCGGCAGGATCCACTCGCCGCTGGGCTGCTCTGCGATCTTGCGGACCTTGTCGGCCTCGTCGCCCTTGCCGTCCTTCTCCAGGGCCGCGACGGCCTGAGCGGCTTTGCTGTCCGGGTTGACCCAGAACGGATCGGCGCTCTTCGGCTGCTGCTTCACCGGAGGGCTCGATGAGCCGTCCTTGTCCTTACCTCCGGAGGAACACGCGGACACCAGCAGCGCCGCCCCCACGACGACTGCCCCGGCCCTCAGTTTCCGGTACATCCACTCCCCCTTGGGTGCACTGTCTGGTCTCCAATCGTGACATACGTCCAGCTCGGACCACGAGGTCGGACCTCGCTTGTCAAAGACCTGTTACAGCCCGCCGCAACGGGGTAGGCGGCGATCAGCGGACGTCTCTCCCGAGGGACGAAAGGGGCAGGGCCATGGCGGAGGGAACCCTCGAACTGCGGTTGGCTTCAGCCCTGCTGGAGTGCGTGGACACGCTCCTCGACGACTTCGACGTCGCCCGCTACCTGCGGCGGCTGGCCGACTCCTGCGCGGAGCTGGCCGGTTCGCGGGGCGCCGGCGTGTTCCTGCGCCGCCCCGAGGGCCCCGTGCTGGTCGCGCAGAGCACCGAACAGGACGCCTGTGCCGGGAGGTTGCTGCGGGGCGACTGGTCCACGAGCCCGGCGCGCGACAGCCTGGAGACCGGGAAGGCCGTGCCGCCGGTCGCCCTGGACTCCGAGGAGGCCGTGGCCCGCTGGCCCGCGTTCGCGTCGGCCGCCCACGGGGTCGCCGCCGCCTGCGCGGTGCCGCTGCGCCGGCGCGAGGACGTGTTCGGCGTGCTCGGCATCACGCTGCCCGAACTCCCCCGGAGCGAACGCGGATTGGCATTCGCACAGACACTGGCCGACGCCGCGGCCGTCGGTCTGTACAACCAGCGCGCTTACGCCCAGTACAAGGAGCTTTCACGGCAGCTGCAAGGGGCACTTGCCAGCCGCGTGCGCATCGAGCAGGCAAAGGGCATACTCGCCGAGCGCTGGGACAGTACACCGGACGCGGCCTTCACGATATTGCGCCAGTACGCACGCAGGAACCGGCTGCCCATGGGCCAGGTCGCGCACTCCGTGATCCATCGCACCCTGACCGACGGGGAGTTGCGTCACGACAAGTCCGGACCTTCCTGAAAAGTGCCGTCCACCTGCGATGACCACGCTGTGCCACCAGCCTCGTACTTGGCGTCAAACGCCCTCTAGGCTGCGCGCCCCATCCGTTCTAAAGTCGGTGCCAGTGGCCCAAGACCTCGGCCTGCAGGACCGGACGACCCCTCGAACCTCCCGCGCCGACGCCGGGTTACTCCCGCAACCCGTAGCGCGCGCGGTCGAGGACCAGCCCGGCCGACGGCTCCGGGGGGAGCGGGTCGTCGGCCGGGCCGGGTGCCGCATATGTCAGCTCTCCCGCTTCGGCGCCTCGTCGATCCCGGTCAGATAGGCGGAGACGACGACGTTCGCGGTGTACGTACGCGACGCCTTGTCGAAGGTTCCGCCGCAGGTGATCAGGCGCAGTTCGGCGCGGTCGGAGCGGTGCTGTCCGTACGCCCGGTGCGGGTCGAAGGAGTCGCGGGAGAAGACCTGGACGTCGTCGACGGTGAACTCGGCGACCGAGCCGTCGTCGCGCACCACCCGCACCGTGTCGCCGGGTTTGGCCTCGCTGAGGTGGAAGAAGACGGCGGGCTTGCTCTCGGTGTCGACGTGCCCGACGAACAGGGATGTGCCGCGCTCGCCGGGCCGGGCGCCGGCGCCGTACCAGCCGACGACTCCGGCCTGGCTGTAGGGCGGCGGGTCGACGGCGCCGCCGCCGTCCAGGCCACGGGCCACGACGGGGGCCTGGATGCGCAGGGCGGCGACGTCGATGCGCTGCGGCTTCGCCGCCTTGACGGGTTTGTGGGCGGCGGGCAGCTCGACGCCGAGGGGGCGGCCGACGGCGGCCGCGTCGCCGGTGGTCGGCGAGGAGAGGTTCACGTCGGTGATGCCGCGGCCCCACAGCCACAGGCCGAGCAGCAGGACCGCCCAGGCGACGCCGGTGATCAGCCGCCCGACGCCGTGCGACGACCGGTCGCTCATGGCGCGCTCACTCCTGCGGGGTCCGGCGGCGCCGGACGCTGCGGAAGGCCACGGCCACGGCGGCGATCGCGGCGAGCACCAGGCCGATGACGGCGTGCCGGGTGCCGGGGCCGTCGGCCATGGCGGCGCGCGGCGCGGTGTGCGCGGCGGCGAGTCCGGTGGCCGCGCCGCCGCCTCCGGCGTGCACGGGCGCGGTCGGCGTCGGTGCCGGCGAGGGGCTGTTCGCCTGCACCCGGACGGTGCCCTTGACCTTGGCGTCGACGCCGTCGCAGGTCACCTTGATCTCGTAGTCGCCCGGGGCGGTGGACGACTTCACGCGGGCCTCCGCGAACAGCGTCGGCCGGTCCGCGGAGGGGGCGAGCACGCCGGGCGTGACGAAGGCGTCGGAGGAGGCGCGGCCGGTGGTGCCGTCGCAGCCGCTCACGCGCAGGTCGACCTCGGTGCCGGCGGGTACCGCGGCGGGGGTGACGGCGACGGAGCCGCCGCGGTCGGCGGCCCGGGCGGTGGCGACCGGCCCCACCGGCACGGTCACCAGGGCGACGGCCGCCGCCGCGGCACTCAGAGCAAGCAGACCAGCACGCATCGTGAACCTCCTGATACTGGCAGGTTCACGCGTCCGGCGGCTTTCCGCATCCCGGGAGGGGCCGGGCGCGGGTCAGACCAGGTCGACGAGGTCGGCGATGGAGTCGACGACGTGCGAGGGGGTGAACGGGTACTTCGCGATATCGGCGTCACTGGTCAGACCGGTGCGCACGAGGAAGGTCTGCATGCCCGCCTCCAGGCCGGCCAGCACGTCGGTGTCCATCCGGTCGCCGATCATGGCGCTGGTCTCGGAGTGCGCCCCGATGGCGTTCAGCCCGGTGCGCATCATCAGGGGGTTGGGCTTGCCCGCGAAGTAGGGCTGCTTGCCCGTCGCCTTGGTGATCAGGGCGGCGACGGCGCCGGTGGCGGGCAGCGGGCCCTCGGTGGAGGGGCCGGTCTCGTCGGGGTTGGTGCAGATGAAGCGCGCGCCGCCGTTGATGAGGCGGACGGCCTTGGTCATGGCCTCGAAGGAGTAGGTGCGGGTCTCGCCGAGGACCACGTAGTCGGGGGCGTGGTCGGTCAGCACGTAGCCGATGTCGTGCAGGGCCGTGGTCAGGCCCGCCTCGCCGATGACGTACGCGGTGCCGCCGGGCCGCTGGGCGTCCAGGAACTTGGCGGTGGCCAGGGCCGACGTCCAGATGTTGCCGACCGGGACCTCCAGGCCCATGCGGGTGAGGCGGGCCTGGAGGTCGCGGGCGGTGTAGATGGAGTTGTTGGTCAGCACCAGGAACGGCTTGCCGGAGTCGCGGAGCTTCTTGATGAAGGCGTCGGCGCCCGGGATCGGGACTCCTTCATGGATGAGCACCCCGTCCATGTCGGTGAGCCACGAATCGATGGGCTTGCGCTCTGCCATGGGGTGCACTCCTGCGGTTCGCCGTGAATCTAGTGAGCTGAGGGGCGCCGGGACGACTCTGTGCCGACGCCCACAGCCTAATCAGGAAGTGCTGATCTTGACCCCGTCGATCGTCCAGAACCAGTTGTTGCCGCCCGTGTACCGGAAGCGGACCTTCGCCCTGGTCACGCCGCTGGGCACGGACAGGGCGACGGTCTCGCTGCGGGAGGGGACGTCGGCGGTGTACGTCTTCACGGAGACCGGGGTGCCGCCGTCGTAGGAGACGAGGACCTCTCCCTTCTGCGGCGACTCCTGCCGGTAGAAGGTGGTGTACGTGAGCGTGGCCGGGCGCCCGCCGGTGACCGGGAAGTCGGGGCTGACCAGGGTGGAGTCGAAGGTGCCGGAGACGGTCCTGTCGGACCATTCGTCGCCGTCGGCGACCGCGAAGACGTTCCGGGCCCGTACGTTGCACTCGCGCTGCTGGTCGCGTTCGGCCTTGGTCCAGAACTCGTCGGTGGTGAAGGACCAGCCGCGCCACTCGGTGACGCCGCCGGTGCCCATCGCGGAGTTGTCGACGCTCCAGCCGCTGGGCGGGGTGTGTGTGAAGCCGACGGTGCCCGCGCCGATGCCGGTCTCGTCCACCGGGCCGGTGAGCCGGGCGCGCAGGGTGTCGAAGTCGTCCGGGGCCGGCTGCTGGACCGGGCGGCCGTCCAGGCCCCAGGCCGGGTCGATCGCGATGCCGAGGTGGGCGAGGGCGGTGGCGGCGATGTCGGGCATCTTGACGTCGTAGCGGGTGGAGCCGGCGGTGATCGTGCCGCCGACGGCGATCATGAACGTCTGCCGTTCCTGCCAGGTGGAGCCGCCGTGGCCGCCCGGGTCGGTGTGCCCGTGGTCGGCGGTGACGAGGATCAGCCAGTCCTCGTTGCCGTACGTGGCACGGGACTTCACCGCGTCGACCAGCTGCCCGACCTGCCCGTCGACGCCGTGGATCGCGTCCAGGTACTGCCGGCTGGCGGCGCCGTAGGAGTGTCCGGCGTGGTCGACGTTGTCGAGCTGGACGAAGACGGCGTCGGGGTTCGCGCTCGTGAGCCGGTCCACGGCGCGGCTGGTGGTGCCGGTGTCGTACTCGGCGCTCGGGGTCGAGACGCGGGCGTCGACCTTCGACGAGAAGACCGTGTCCGTGATCGGCGCCCAGGAGGAGACGGCGTACGTCGACAGGTTCGGCTTCGCGGTCTCGACGCGGGTGAGGAAGTCCGGGTACTGGGCGAACTTGTGGCCGGTGAAGTTGTTGTCCTTCACGTGGTGCTTGTCGGGCCAGACGCCGGTGATCAGCGTCGACCAGCCGGGCCCCGACATGGTGGGCGCCATCGGGTCGGCGTAGATCGAGCTGGGCGCGGTGAGGCCGGCCGCCATCAGGGCCTTCAGGCGGGGCGCGTCGGCGTCCTTGATTCTGCTGAGGAGCGTGCCGTCGAGGCCGATGACCAGGACCTTGGGGGCCTTGGCCGCGGCGAGCGCGCTGTTCGCGAGGGGGCCGGCCACCGCGAACGCGGCGACGGTGGCGGACAGGACGGTGCGGCGGGATATGCCGTGGCGGGACATGTCTTCCTCCAGGGGCGTACGAGTACGGGTCCGGGCCAACTCCCCCAGTACAGCGAGGATTTGGACCAGACCCGTTATCTTCTGGTGACGTGGGAGCGAAGGGCCATGGACATTCGTGCCGGCCCGATGGACTCGGGCCCGCTGGACCGGCGGACAGGTCTCAGCTGCCGGTCGCGGACTTCCAGTCGTCGACGTACGTCTGGAGGTTCTTGTCGATGTCGTTCCAGTCCGGCTCGAAGATCTCCACACCGTCCATGATCTTGGCGAGCGCGAGGGCGTTCTCGTCGGTGGCCTTGACGTCCTTGCGGGCCGAGAAGCCGCCGCCGACGGCGCTGACCTGCCGCTGCTGCTCGGCGGCGAGCATGAAGTCGAGGAGCTTCCTGCCGTTCGCGGTGTGCGGGGCGTTCTTCACGAGGCCGGCCGCGTACGGGAGGGCGAAGGAGGTGGGCTTGCCGCCTTCGGCCTTCGGGAACCAGATGCCGAGGTTCGGCATGTCCTTGGACTGGGCGTAGTTCATCTGCACATCGCCGTTGGCGACGAGGAGTTCGCCCTTGTCGACCTTGGGGGCGAGCTTGCCGGTGGAGGCGGACGGGCCGACGTTGTTGGCCTGGAGCTTCTTCAGGTAGTCCATGGCCTGCTGCTTGCCGCCGAGGTCGTGCATGGCCTTGACGACGACGGCCGTGCCGTCGCCGGCCACGCCCGGGGTGGAGTACTGCAGCTTGTTCTTGTACTTCCCGTCGAGCAGTTCCTCCCACGTCGTGGGCGCCGTCTTGAGCTCCTTCTTGTTGTAGATGAAGCCGAAGTAGTTGTTCACGACCGAGGTCCAGGTGCCGTCGGCGGCCTTGTCCGCGCCGTCGACCTGGTCGGAGCCCTCGGGCGCGTACGTGGCGAGCAGGCCCTTGCCGTCGGCCTGCTGGATGAACGGCGGCAGGGTGACGAGGACGTCGGCCTGGGTGTTGGTCTTCTCGCGGACGGCGCGCTGCACGACCTCGCCGGAGCCGCCCTCGACGTACTTGACCTTGATGCCGGTCTTCTTGGTGAAGTCCTTGAAGACCTGGTCGTACCAGCCGTCGCCGTTCTCGCCCTTGAGGCCGTCGGCGCTGTAGACGGTGACGGCCTTCTCGTCGGAGGCGGCGGAGCTGCCGCCGCAGGCGGTCAGGGAGGCGGCGAGGGCGAGGCTGCCGGTGACGGCGCCGATGGTGGTGAGCGTGTTTCTGCGCATGGCGAGGTGAACTCCGTTGCGTGATACGAGGGTCAGCGGTACGAGGCCTTGGTGCGGATCCGGGAGACGGCGAGCAGCACGATCAGGGTCGCGGCCATCAGGACCACCGCGATCGCGGATCCGGTGAACAGCGAGCCGCGGTCGGTGGTCGCGTAGATCTGCACCGGCAGCGGCATCCAGTCCGGCGGGTAGAGCATCATGGTGGCGCTCAACTCGCCCATGGACAGGGCGAAGCAGAGCCCGGCGGCCGCGTTCAGGGAGGGCAGCAGCAGGGGCAGCTTCACCTTCCACAGGACGTACGCGGGCCGGGCGCCGAGCGACGCCGCGGCCTGCTCGTACGCCGGGTCGAGACGCACGATGGCCGCCGAGACCGACTGGTAGGCGAACGCGGTGACAAGAATCGTGTGCGCGATGATGACGATCCAGCGCGTGCCGTTGAGCAGCATCGGCGGCTTGCTGAACGCGACGAGCACGGCGAGGCCGACGACGACGGACGGCACGGCGACGGGCAGCATGAACAGGGCGTCCATCGCCCGGCGCCCGCCCTTCCTCAGCGACGCGGCGGCGAGCGCGGCCCACCCGCCCACGACCAGCGCGAGCACACTCGCCGTGACGGCCGTGACGAGGCTGGTGGTCAGCGCGGTGAGCGAGTCCCCGCTGGTGGCGGCCTGGTAGTGCCCGCCGGTGAACCCGGAGGGCAGGGCCCCGGACCAGTTCGTGGCGAACGAGGCGGCGACGATGACGAGAAGAGGCAGCGCGAAGAGCGGAAGGAAGAGGAGGAAGAAGACGGCCCAGGTGGCCCACTTGCCCTTCTTGCTATGCACCAGCATGAGACTTCACCCCAGGGAGGACAGCGCCCTGAAGGGGCGCGGGGAACTGCGCGCTCAGCCACGACGAACCCGCGGACAAGGAACACTCACGCGCCGGCACGACGGCTCACCACCCGGTAGAGCCCGTAGAGGCCGACGGATATGAGGACGTTGACCACGGCCACGACGCAGGCCCCCGGATAGTCGGACTCCAGGATCGCCTTGCTGTACACGAGCATCGGAAGCGTCGTGACCCCCTTGGCCCCGGTGAACAGCACGATGCCGAACTCGTTCAGGCACATGACGAGGACCAGCGAACCGCCAGCGGCCAGCGCGGGCAGCGCCTCGGGCAGGATGACCTGCCGCACGATCCGCGCGGGCCGCGCGCCCAGCGACGAGGCGACCTCCAGCTGAGCCGTGTCGACCTGGGAGAACGCGGCGAGCAGCGGCCGCATCACGAACGGCGTGAAGTACGTGACCTCGGCGAGCAGGACGCCCCAGGGCGTGGTCAGGAACTGGAAGGGGCCGGTGGCGGCGCCCGTCACGTCCGTCCACAGCCCGTTGGCCATGCCGACCTGCCCGTAGACGAAGAGCAGGGCGAGCGTGATGAGGAAGGACGGGAAGGACAGGAACACGTCGATGAACTTGGCGACGGCCTTCCCGCCGGGGAACGGCACGAACGCGATGACCAGCGCGAGCACGAACCCGAGGACGAGGCAGCCGACGGTCGAGCCGACGGCGAGCCACACCGTGGTGCCGAGCGCCTCGCGGAACGCGGACGAGGCGAACACATCGGCGTACGGCTCGATCGACGTGCCGCCGGTGTCGGGCCGGAGGGACTGCTGGACGACGAGGCCGAGGGGGTAGAGGAAGACGACGGCGAGGGCGGCGACCGGCGGTACCGCCCACACCCAGCCGCCCGCGATGCGGCGCGACGTGGTGACGGTCCCGGCCGGCGTGGCGAGGGCGGCGCTAGCCATCCTTGCTCACCCCCGCGGCGACTTCGGCGGCCAGCAGCACCGCGTCCTGGGGCGCGAAGTGCACGGTGACCCGCTCGCCCAGGGCGGGCGGCTCCCTCAGTTCGCGCAGGTCGGCCTTGACGCGGTGCCCGTCCACGTCGACGTAGAGCCGGTGCGTCGAGCCGCGCCACTGGACCTCGGCGACCTCGCCCGTCAGGGAGTTGGGGCCGTCGCCGAGTCCGACGAGGTGCGGGCGCACGCACAGGGTGGCCGTGACGCCGGGCGCGACGTCGCCGGTGGGCACCTCGAGCTCGGCCTGTCCGAAGGAGACGGCGCCGGAACCGACGGTGACCGGAAGGAGGTTGGCGTTGCCGACGAACGAGGCGGTGAACTCGGTGCGCGGCCTGCGGTACAGGTCCTGGGGCGTGCCCACGTCCTGCAGCCGTGCCTTGTCCATGACGGCGATCCGGTCGGCCAGGGTGAGCGCCTCGACCTGGTCGTGGGTGACGTAGAGGATGGAGACGTCGGGCAACTCGCGGTGCAGGCGTGCCAGTTCGGCCAGCATGCCGGACCTGAGCTGTGCGTCGAGCGCGGACAGCGGCTCGTCGAGAAGCAGGACGCCGGGGCGGATGGCGAGCGCGCGGGCGATGGCGACGCGCTGCTGCTGTCCGCCGGAGAGTTCGCGCGGGTACCGCTTGGCGTAGGCCGCCATGCCGGTCAGGTCCAGCGCCTCGGCGACGCGCGCCGGGATCTCGCCCTTCGGCACCTTCTGCGCGCGCATCCCGAAGGCGACGTTGTCCTCGACCCTCATGTGCGGGAACAGGGCGTACTGCTGCACGACCATGCCGATGCCGCGCCGGTGCGGCGGCAGGCCGGTGACGTCGCGCCCGCCGATGAGGACGCGCCCGGCGGCGGGCCGTACGAATCCGGCGACCGCGCGCAGGGCCGTCGTCTTGCCGGAGCCGGAGGGCCCGAGGAGGGCCATCACCTCGCCCGGTTCGACGGTCAGGTCGAGGGAGTCGAGGACGGTGTTCCCGCCGTAGGCGACGGAGACCCGGTCGAACCGGATGCCGCTGCGGGGGTCGGGTATCGGGTCGGTCACCTTTCCCACCGGTCCTGCTCGTCGGCGGTCTGTTCGGTCGGCACGACCTCGCGGCCGCATTGCTCTGCGTGCCGGGCGTGCGTGGTGCCCACCACGCCGGCTCCTACGACGATGACTCTCACGGCGGCAACGCTCCTTGGGGCGGGTGTCCCGCAGGGGTCCGGGCACCAACGGGACGGTGAACGGCCACCCAAGGTTGGCCTAGACCCGTTACGCTCTCGTTATCGACGTGAGTCGTGGAGAGTCAACTGACAGCGAGATATGCGTATTTACCGCTCGTCGCCGCCCAAACGCGTGGTGAACGAGAACCGGTCCCCGCGGTAAAGCGTCCGCACGCGCTCGGTGGCCCGGCCCCCGGTGTCGTACGAGACGCGGTGGATCAGCAGCATCGGCAGGGCGGGCGGTGTCCCGATGAGCAGGGCCTCGCGCGGCGTCGCGAGCACCGTCTCGATGCGTTCGTCGGCCGAGCCGAAGTCGATGCCGAGGCGTTCGTGGACGTACGAGTAGAAGGACGAGTCGGGGTCGAAGTCGGTGTCGAGGCGCGGCATCCGTGCGACGGCCACGTACGTGGACTCCAGGCCGACCCGCTCGTCGTCGGCGAGCAGGACGCGCTCCATGTGCCAGACGGGCTCGCCGCGCTCCAGGCCGATCTCGGCGGCGAGCGCGGGCGGGCACGGGAAGCGGTCGAGGCCGATGAGGTTGCGGCCCGGCCGCCTGCCCTGGCGGCGTACGCCCTCGGTGTACGAGGCGAGGGAGAGGGGCTGTTCCAGCTTGGGGCCCGCGACGACCGTGCCCCGGCCCTGGCGCCGCAGCCGTCCTTCGAGCAGCAGCTCGCGCAGGGCCTGCCGCACGGTCTCCCGCGAGACCTCGTAGCGGACGGCGAGGTCGCGCTCGGTGGGGAGCGTCTCACCGCCGGCCAGCTCCCCGATGAGGGTGCTGAGCCGGGCCTTCACCGCGTAGTACTTCGGGATGCGGCCGTGCTCGGGGATGCCGTCGCGCACGGGGGCGCCGGGTGCCTGGTCGTTCGGGTAGTCCACGCAGGGATGGTCGCAGACGCCGGTGAACGCCCCGGGGCGGGACGTGGTGCGGGCCGGGCGCCGGGGTCAGCGCCGGCCGGGGCGCAGGCGGCGGGATCCGGCCATGAGGGCGACGCCGCCGAGGAGCAGGGCGACGGAGGTGGCCCCGAGTCCGAGCAGTGCGCCGCCCGGTCCCGTCCTGGCGAGCTGCCCCGGGAGGCCGGAGCCGGGGCGGTCCCCGTACCCGTCGCCGCCCTCGTCCGGGACGATGTCGAAGGGGTAGTCGTCGGACTCCCCCACCCAGTCGCCGTCGTCGTCCCGGCGCTGCACGAGCGCGGCGTCGACGACGACGTGGTCGGGCCGGGTGTCGGAGGTGAACGCGAGCCGGACCTGCACGGTGACCGTCTCGCCGGGGCCGACCGAGAAGCCCGGGAAGCCGTCGTCGAAGACGCCCACGTGCTCGTGCCGGCCGGTCTCCTCGAACCGCACCGGACGCCAGCGCGTGCCGTCGTCGAACTCCAGCTGGATCTGCCGGGGCCGCAACGACCGCTGCCGGTCGACGAAGACGAGGACCGGGTGGACGGCGCTGCAGGCGGAGGTGGTCGTGTTGGTCAGATCGAGCGACCAGCGCCCGTACCCGCCGCCGGGGTGGTAGTCGTTCGGCCCCTTGTGGATCTCGGTGTCGATCGGGAAGTCGCCGCTGTCGGGGGAGATTTCGCAGACGGGCTCCCGGACGGGGGCGGCCGGGCCCGCGTCGCGCGCCCTGGCGTCCGCCCCGGCCGCCGCGCCGCAGCTCGCCGCGCACGCCCGGCCGGGCAGGAGCCCGTCCGCCGCCGGGGCGGGGCCCGCCGGGGCGAGGGCGAGGGCGGCGGCGGTGAGGCCGAGGACGATCGGGCGGCGCAGTCGCATGCAGGGCCTTTGCTGGTCGCGGGTCGGTCGCGGATCCGGTCGACGACCAGCGCGGACCCACGGGCCCCGGTGGTCGTGGCCCAGGAATCTGCCACGCGCGCGCGACGCGACGGCCGCGCCACGGCCCGATGCGCCCCGAAGTCCCCCCGATCAGATCATTTTCTGTTCATGACGATGGGCGGGGACGGTCGCCTTCCCGCGCCCGAACAGGGGCGCCAGGATCAGCTGCGCGGCGCCTTCGACGACGAGGGTGGCGCCACCGGGCGCGGCCCGCACCGGTATCGCCGGCCCGCCGCCCTCGCGCCGCGCACGGGCGTCGAGCACTTTGGCCACGCCTCGGACGAACCGCTCCTCGGCGGCGAAGACGGTCCGGCCGCCGAGCAGGACGGCGTCGATGTCGAGCAGGCTCACCAGGTTCCCCGCGCCCTCGCCGAGCACCCGCGCGGCCTCGTCGAGCGCGCCGTCCGTGACGGCGGCGAGGCAGAGCGCCTCGATGCAGCCGCGGTTGCCGCAGCCGCACTCCGGGCCGTCCAACTGGATGACCTGGTGGCCGAATTCGCCTGCCCCGGTGCGCGCGCCGCGATGGAGCACGCCGCCGAGCACCAGCCCCGCGCCGAGCCCGGTGCCGAGGTGGAGGTAGGCGAAGGACCGCTCGCCGTCGCCCGCCGCGCCTTCGAGGGCGAGGCCGAGGGCCGCCGCGTTCGTGTCCTTGTCGACGACGACCGGGAGCCCGAGCCGCTCGGCGAGCGCGGCGCGCAGCGGGAACCCGTCCCACTGCGGGAACCCGGTGACCCGGTGCAGCACCCCGTCGGCGTGGTCGAGCGGTCCGGGCACGGCGACGCCGACGCCGAGCGCGGAGCCGCCGTCGACCAGCTCGTCCACCTCGCGGGCCGCGGCGGTCAGGACCGCGTCGGAGCCGGCGCCCAGATCGAGCGGGGCGCGCCGGGCCGCGACGACGGTGCCGGACAGGTCGGTCAGGACGATGCGCAGCTCGTCGCGGTCCAGGTGCAGGCCGACCGCGTGCCCGGCGCCGGCGACCAGCCGCAGGACGGTGCGCGGCTTGCCGCCGGTGGAGGCCCGCCGCCCGGCCTCGACGACGAGCCCGTCGCCGCGCAGCCGGGCCGTGATCTTGCTGACGGCCTGCGGGGTCAGGCCCGTGCGCTCGGCCAGTTCGAGGCGGCTGATGCCCGCCTCGCCCGCGGTGCGCAGCAGGTCGAGCACGAGCGCGGCGTTGTGCCCGCGCAGAGCGGTCAGGTTCACGCCCGCGGTGGGCCGTGCATGCGTGTTCACCGGTCCATTGTCCCCCGCGCTTGCACTTTGGCAACACCGTTGCTTAAGTGGAGGCATGACTGGTAACAGCTCCCCGCTCACGGTGGGCCTCGTCGGCTACGGCCTGGCGGGCTCCGTCTTCCACGCCCCGCTGATCGCCGCGACCGAGGGTCTGGCCCTCGACACGGTCGTCACCTCGAACCCGGAGCGGCAGGCCCAGGCCCGTGCCGAGCACGGCGACGGCCTCCGGTTCGCGGCCTCCCCCGACGAGCTGTGGGAGCGGGCCGACGAGCTGGACCTGATCGTCATCGCCTCCCCGAACAAGACGCACGTACCGCTCGCGACGGCCGCCCTCAAGGCGGGCCTGCCCGTCGTCGTCGACAAGCCGGTGGCGGGCACGGCGGCCGAGGCCCGCGAGCTCGCGGGCCTCGCCGACGAGCGCGGCCTGCTGCTGTCCGTCTTCCAGAACCGCCGCTGGGACAACGACTTCCTCACCCTGCAGAAGCTGCTCGCGGACGGCGAGCTGGGCGACGTCTGGCGCTTCGAGTCGCGCTTCGAGCGCTGGCGCCCGCAGCCCAAGGGCGGCTGGCGCGAGTCGGGGAACCCGGAGGAGATCGGCGGTCTCCTCTACGACCTCGGCAGCCATGTCGTCGACCAGGCGCTGGCGCTGTTCGGCCCGGCCGTGTCCGTGTACGCGGAGTCGGACGTGCGCCGCGCGGGCGCCGAGGCCGACGACGACACGTTCATCGCGATCACCCACGCGAACAAGGTGCGCTCGCACCTGTACGTCTCCGCGACCACGGCCCAGCTCGGCCCGCGCTTCCGCGTCCTGGGCTCCCGGGCGGGCTTCGTGAAGTACGGCCTGGACCCGCAGGAGGCCGCCCTGCGCGACGGCAAGCGCCCCGAGGCCGGCGAGCCGTGGGGTGTGGAGTGCGAGTCGATGTGGGGCCGGGTCGGCTCCGGCGAGTCCCCGCTGACCGGCGGCGGCCGCCCGCTGCCCACGGTCGACGGCGACTACCCCGCGTACTACGCCGCGATCGCCGCGGCCCTGCGCGACGGCGCCCCGAACCCGGTGCCCGCCACGCAGGCCGCCGCCGCGCTCGACGTGCTGGAGGCGGCCCGCCGCTCGGCCCGCGACGGTGTGACGGTGACGCTGTGACGAACCCTCAGGAAGCCCCTGGCGTCCCCGAGCTGGAGGAGCAGGAGCGCCGGCTCGTGCTGGACTCCTTCACGTACGACGACGCCTGGCGGCTGGGCTCGCTGCTCGTCGAGCTGGCCCGTGAGCGCCGGGCGCCGGTGGCGATCGACATCACGCGCGGCGGCCAGCAGCTGTTCCACGCGGCGCTGCCCGGCTCGACGCCGGACAACGACGCGTGGATCGCCCGCAAGCGCCGCGTCGTGGAGCGCTACCAGGCCTCGTCCTACCTGGTCGGCAGCCGGTTCCGGGCCAAGGGCACGACGTTCGAGGACTCCTCGCGCCTCGACCCGGACACCTACGCCGCGCACGGCGGCGCCTTCCCGCTCTCCGTACGGGGAGCGGGAGTCGTGGGCGTCGTCGTGGTCTCGGGCCTGCCGCAGATCGAGGACCACGCGCTGGTCGTCGAGGCCCTGGAGCGGTTCACCGCCGGCCGCTGACCGCCCGTTGCCTGCGGGCCACGAGGACGATCGCCGCGCCCGCCGCCGCGGTGGCCGCGGCGATCGAGCCCAGCACGACACCGCCCTCGGCCGACGCGCCGGTCTCGGCGAGCTCGCCGCCGGTGCCGCCGGTGTCACCGGTCCCGCCGCCCGAACTCCCGCCCGTGGAGCCGCCGTTGTCGCCGCCACCGGTCGTCCCCGGAGTGCTGTCGGTAGGACTCGGCGTGGGGGTGGGTGTGGGGGTCGGTGTGGGAGTGGGCGAGTCCGTGGGGGTCGGTGTGGGCGTCGGCGAGTCCGTCGGCGTAGGAGTGGGCGTGGGCGAGTCCGTCGGCGTAGGGGTCGGCGTGACCGTGGGAGTGGGCGACGGGGTGTCGTCGCACGTCGGCAGGTCCCCTTCGAAGGGGTAGGCGTGGAACTCCTGGCCTCCGCCGCCTCCGGCCGACGACGCGTGGGTGAGCGAACCAGCCGTGTAGAAGCGCCCGTTGAACCCGGACATGGTCACCGTCGTCGTGCTCGCGGGGTTGCCCACCAGGGTGCTTCCGGAGAACTGCGCGGCGCCGCTGAGCGTCACGTCCGTCGCGTCGGGGAAGTTCCACAGCAGCCTGTTGCGCAGCTCCGCGGGGAGCAGCCCCTCGTACGTGCTGATCTCCCGCGCGTCCCCGTAGATGTTGACGAGGACGGTGGCCCCGGCGGGGATGCCGTCGAACCGGAAGCCTTCCTGGCCGCCGCTACGGCTGATCATGTCGAAGTCGACGTCGAAGACCTGGATCGGGGAGCTGCCGTCGCCGGTGAAGACGGTGGTGCTGCCGTCGTTGACGGCGGTGCCGGTGGCCGGGCGGTGCGCGGCGCCGACGTACGCGTAGCAGTGGCTGGCGTCGGTGAGCTGCTGCCGCAGGGCCTTGTACGGCGCGGCCGCGTCGGGGTCGGCGATCTTCTCCGTCTCGACGGTGCCGGTCAGCGTGCCCCCGTACCGCACGTCGCCGGTGGCGCTGGCGTCCTCGACCAGGAGGCGCTCACCCGAGCCGACCGACACGTTCCCGCCGACGGTGAGGAAGTCGGTGCCGTCGTCCGGCGGGACCCGTGAGCCGACGCCCGCGACGCCCACGTTGTAGACCTGCGAGACCCCGGCGTCCTTGTCCTGGTCGAAGTTCCCGAGGACGACGACCTTGCCCTCGGCCTCCGCGGCGGAGCGGCGCACGAGCATGTCGCCGCCGACGAAGACGTTGATGTTGTTGTCGCGGCCGGTCGGGGTCCCGTTGTTCGGGTCCGGGTACGCGTCCGGACAGTTGCTCCCCTTGCAGGGCCCGAGCCCGCCGGGCAGCGGATCGGCGTGGGCGACGCCTGCGACGACGCCGACGGTCAGGGCCACTGCGGCGGCCACGGTGACTGCGCGGGTTTTTCCCATAGGCGCACTATGGGAAAAACCCACCTCAACCCCCGGCAGACACGCGAGGGGCGCCCCCGAACGGAGGCGCCCCCGAAGATGCCGCACGAAGTGCGCATCCCAGGGGCGCGGGGAACTGCGCGACAAGCCACGACGACGCCGCACCCACCAACACACCACACAACCCCAACAGCGCACAGGCGATCCCCCCGCCCCCAGCGGAGCGCCTACGCCCCCCTGAGTTCCCGCCGCTGCCGCCCCCGAAGATGCCGCACGAAGTGCGCATCCCAGGGGCGCGGGGAACTGCGCGACAAGCCACGACGACGCCGCACCCGCCAACACACCACACAACCCCAACGGCGCACAGGCGATCCCCCCGCCCCCCAGCGGAGCGCCTACGCCCCCATGAGTTCCCGCCGCTGCCGCCCCCGAAGATGCCGCACGAAGTGCGCATCCCAGGGGCGCGGGGAACTGCGCGACAAGCCACGACGACGCCGCACCCGCCAACGCACCACACACCCCCAACGGCGCACAGGCGATCCCCCCGCCCCCCAGCGGAGCGCCTACGCCCCCTTGAGTTCCTGCCGCTGCCGCCCGAGCCCCTCGATCTCCAGCTCCACGACGTCCCCGGCGCGAAGGTACGGCTTCGGCTCGGGCTGCCCCATGGCCACACCCGCCGGAGTACCGGTGTTGATCACGTCACCGGGGTACAGCGTCATGAACTGGCTGACGTAGCGCACCACTTCGGCCACCGGGAAGATCTGCTCGGCGGTGGTGCCGTCCTGCTTGAGCTCGCCGTTGACCCAGAGCTTCAGGCCGAGCGCCTGGGGGTCGGCGACCTCGTCGGCGGTCACCAGCCACGGGCCGAGCGGGTTGAACGTCTCGCAGTTCTTGCCCTTGTCCCAGGTGCCTCCGCGCTCGATCTGGAACTCGCGCTCCGATACGTCGTGCGCGACCGCGTACCCGGCGACACAGGCGAGCGCCGCCTCCTGGGACTCGACATAGCGGGCCGTACGTCCGATGACCACGGCCAGCTCCACCTCCCAGTCGGTCTTGGTGGAGCCGCGCGGCACGAGCACCGTGTCGTCCGGCCCGACCACCGTGTCCGCCGCCTTGAAGAAGACGACGGGCTCGGCGGGCGGCTCGGCACCGGTCTCGGCGGCGTGGTCGTGGTAGTTCAGACCGATGCACACGACCTTGCCGATCCGGGCCACCGGCGGGCCGATGCGCAGCCCCGCCGCGTCGAGTACGGGCAGCTCGCCCGATGCGTCGGCGGCGCGGACCCGGTCGAGCGCCGCGTCGTCCGCGAGCAGCGCCCCGTCGACGTCCGGCACCAGACCGGACAGGTCGCGCAGGGCACCCTCGGCGTCCAGGAGCGCGGGGCGCTCGGCTCCGGCCGGACCGACTCGCAGCAGCTTCATGGTGTAACTCCCTCTGATCTAGGAGGAGCCTCCCTGGCGAGGTGCGGCCTTCAACCATCGGAGGTCTGGTCGATCCTCCAAGTTCGGCGTCCAGTCCGCAATACCCCGTTCACGGACTGGACCGGACCGACCGGTCAGACCGCGGGTGCCGCGGCCGCCGCCCCGTACGGCATGTCGCGGTACAGGACGGCCCGCTCGACCGCGCTCCACGTCGTCGACGTGACGACGTACAGCGCGGCGGCGAGCGGTACCACGGCCACCGAGAACAGCGTCATGAACGACATCAGCGGCATGTACTTGGTCATCGTCGCCATGCCCGGGACCTGCGGCTGGTCGGTGGCGGGCGTCGCGGCGGCCGAGAGGGCCATCTGCCGCTTCGTCCGCCGGTAGTTGAAGGTGGCCACGGCCGCGACGAGCACGAACAGGGCGACGTAGACGAGGCCCTGCGCCCCGAACAGCCCGCCGTGCGCGAGCGCGTCCTTGAAGTTCCCGCCGAGCGGGGCGGCGCCCAGGGTGTGGCCGAGCAGGGCGTTGGGGTCGCCGCCGATGCTCTTGCTGGAGAACAGGTGGTAGAGCAGGAAGAACGCCGGCATCTGGAACAGCATGGGCAGGCAGCCCGAGAGCGGGGAGACCTTCTCCTCGCGGTGCAGTTCCATGATCGCCTTCTGTAGCGCCTCGGGATTCTTCTTGTGCTTCTTGCGCAGCTCGGCGATGCGCGGCTGCAGCTTGAGCCGGTCGCGCTGGCCGCGGGCCCCGGCGCGCGACAGGGGGTGGACGAGGAGGCGTACGAACGCGGTGAACAGGATGATCGCCGCGGCCGTGGCCGAGGCGTGGAAGAGCGGCTGGAGCAGGTCGGCGAGGTGCGCGACCAGGCTCGCGAAAACGGACATGAACCACGACATGGGTGAGCCCTCCGGGGGTCTCGTCAGCCGGAAACGTCAGGGGGTTTCGGCATGACGGACTGCGGACCCGGTGCGGAAGGACTCGGTGTCAGCAGGCCGTCGGGACGGGACGGCCCGGCGCTCGGGGCCTGGTGCGTCCCGACGCGTCGGGATCGCGTTGCGGCAAGAACGCGGTGCGCTGCTCGCGGTCGCGCATCGCGGTGCGGACCCGGTGGCGCGGCACGGCCGGCGCGCAGCGGGCGGCGAGCAGGGCGCACGCGGCGAGGGCGGAGCCCGCGGCGGCGGTCGCGGCGAGGGCGACGGCCCCGGCGAGGCTGCCGGTGTCGACGAGGACGGACTGGATCAGGAGGAGCAGCAGCAGCGCGGCGGGCCGTACGGTCGCGGTCCAGCCGTGGGTCCGTGCCATGGCGTGCTCTCCTCCTTCCCTCGTCGTGTCCGGATGTCCGGTCCCTGCCAGTTATACAGGCTCGGTCACGACGGGCTGAAGGAGGCGGCGGGGTGCGAGCAGCGCGCGGCTGACCGGATCGGCGGGGTCCGGGTCGAGTCCGGCGCCGGGCAGCATCTCGACCTCCTCCAAGGCCACGGGGCCGCCGCAGCTCGGGCACTCCCCCGCGATGCCGAGCGCGGTGCCGCAGGGGGCGTGGCGGAACTCACGCATCGGCGCGGTGCCGGGGATGCCCCGGCCCCAGGCGCCGAGCGCGCGCAGCACGGGCCACAGCTCGCGCCCGCGCTCGGTGACGACGTACTCGTCGCGCGGCGGCGACTCCTGGTAGCGGCGCTTTTCGAGCACGCCCGCGGCCGTGAGGGCCTGCAGGCGGGAGGCGAGGACGGCGCGCGGGATGCCGAGGTGCACGAGGAAGTCGTTGTAGCGGCGCACTCCGTAGAGCGCGTCGCGCACGACGAGGAGCGTCCAGCGTTCGCCGACGATCTCCAGCGCGCGGGCGATGGAGCACTCCTGTGCCGCGTAGTCCTTGCCGAGAGCCATGCCCCCACTGTAACCACTCGTCAGCCCAAAGGTTCAATGAACGAACCAACCATGCTACGGTCGTCCCGCACTCAGAGTTCATTCACTGAACCCATCCTCTGGACGGCCGAACCATGTCCCAGCCCGTACGCCCCGCCCCCCTACAGGCCCCCGCGGCACCCGCTCCGTCGGCGCCGCGGCCGGCCGCCGCCCTGGCCGTCACGAGCGCGGCGACCGCGGTGGCCCTGATGACGTACACCGCGCCGATGATCACGCTCGGCGACACGGCCGCGTCGCTGCACACGGCTCTGTCCTCCCAGGCCTGGCTGCTGAACGGCACCCCGCTCGGCCTCGCCGCGCTGCTCCTCGTCGCGGGCACCCTCGCCGACGACTACGGCCGCCGCCGCGCCTTCGTAGGGGGCACCTTCGCCCTCGGCCTCACGACGGTCCTCGGCGCCTTCGCCCCCACCACCCTGCTCTTCACGCTCGCCCGGATCGCGCAGGGCGCCGCGTCGGCCGCGATCATCGCCGCGAGCCTGGGCCTGCTGGTGCACGCGTTCCCGACCCCGGCGGGCCGGATCAGGGCCACCGGCGTGTGGGGCGCGTTCGTCAGCGGCGGCATCGCGCTCGGCCCGGTCGCGGCGGGCGGGGTCGCCCAGCTCGCCGACTGGCGCTGGTCGTACGCCGTCCTGGGCGCGGCCGCCCTCGTCGTCGCGGCCCTCGCCCCCAGGTCCCTGACCGAGTCCCGGTCCCCGCGCGGCGGCCGCCCCGACCTGCCCGGCGCCCTCACCCTCGGCCTCGCGCTCGTCGCCCTGCTTGCCGCGCTCACGCTGGGCCGCGACGGCTGGCTGCGCGCGCCCATCGGCGTACTGCTGCTGGCGGCGGCCGCCCTCCTGGCGGCCTTCGTCGCGCTGGAACGCCGCAGTGCGACCCCGATGCTCGACCTCTCCCTGCTGCGCCGCCCGCTCTTCCTGGCCTCCACGGCGGGCGGCCTGTTCACCGGGCTGTCGGTCATCGCCCTCTTCAGCTACGTCCCGACGCTCGTCCAGCGCACGATGGGCGTGACCCCGATGGGCACGGCGGGCCTGTTCGTGCTCTGGTCCGGTACGTCGTTCCTGGTCGCCCTCCAGTCCCGGCGCCTGCACGGACGGGTCTCCCCGCGCCACCAACTCGTCGTCGGCTTCGTCCTGCACGCGCTGGCCGTCGGCACGATGCTGGGCGCGGCGGGCTCCGGCCACTGGCCGCGGCTGCTGCCCGGCCTGCTGCTCTCCGGCATCGGCAGCGGCCTCCTCAACGCCGCGCTGCCCCTCCTCGCCGTCGAGTCCGTCCCACCCGGACGCGCCGCGATGGGCTCGGGCGCGAACAACACGGCCCGGTACATCGGTTCGGCGGCGGGTGTGGCCCTGATGATCGCGGTGTCCACGTCGACGGGCACGTCCCGCCACGCCCTGGACACCGGCACGAACACGGCCCTGATCGTCTCCGGCGCGCTGGCGCTCGCGGCGGCGGCTCTCTTGCTCACCCTGGGCGAGCCCCGTTCGTCACGTCCGGGGGCGTGAGGGTCCATCGCCGAGTGCGGGTTGCGTCGTGGCCGGTCGCGCAGTTCCCCGCGCCCCTGAGATGCGCACTGCGTGCGCCATCTCAGACTGAGAGTGCTGCGTGGGGTGCGCCATCTCGGACGGGAGGCGCCTGCGCGGCGCGCGCCATCACAGGCGGGAGATGCTGGCCGGCGTGCGCCGTCTCAGGGGCAGGTTCTGGGCGGCATGCGTCGTCTCTGGCAGGAGGCCTGCGCGGCGCGCGCCATCTCCCGCAGGAGGCGCCGCACGAAGTGCGCACCGCCTCCGGGAGGCGCGGCGAAGCCGCGGGCCTCCAGGGGCGCGGGGAACTGCGCGACCAGCCCCCACCGCCCGGTGGCCGGCAACGGCACCCCAACCCAGCAGACGCTCCCCACAAGGCCGCCGAAGGCAGGCCCCCCAGGGGCGCGGGGAACTGCGCGAGCAACCCACCACCCACCATCAGCCGCCCCACACCCCAGCCCGGCACACGCTCAGGCGCAAGGGCCGCCGAAGGCAGGCCCCCCAGGGGCGCGGGGAACTGCGCGACCAGCCACGACGAGACCCGCACCCGCCAACCCACACTCACCCGGCAGACGCACCGGCACCAGCCCTGCCGCCGGGCGCACCCTCAACCGGGTCCCACGCCAGCACATCCCCATCCGCCCGCTCATCCCGATCAGCCGCACACAAATACGTCACCACGAGCGTCACCGCAAGATTCACCGCAAGCGCAACAATCCCCGCATTCACCCCGAACACCGGATCCCGCCCGCTGAACACAAGCCCGCACACGACCCCCACCCCCACGACCAGCCCACTCAGCGCCCCCACAAAACTCAGCCGCCTCCACAGCAACCCCACCAGCAACATCGGCACAAGCTGAGCCATCCCCTCGTACGAGATGAGGGAGAGCCGCACCAGCGTGTTGGGAGCCGCATACGTCAACACCAGCGCGACCGACCCGGCCACGACGACCACGACCTGCGACCCCGCCTTCTGAGCCCGGGACGCCGCACTGGACGCCCCCCGCCACCGCGGCACGAGCGACATCACGCTGCTTCCCCACATCGTCCCGATGACCAGCATGAACACGGCCATGGGAACGATCGACGACAGCGCGGCCGCGACCCCGATGATCCCCACGGCCCAGGCCGGCAGCGAGTCGACCACGAGCTTGAGGAGCGCGAGGTTCGACTCCGCCCCGGTCAGCCCCGGCACGACGAACAGCGCCGCCATGCCGAGCAGCATCGGCACGAAGAGAAGGACGTTGTAGGCGGGCAGCCACATCGCGTTGCGCCGCAGCCCGTCCGCACTGCGCGCACCGAGGTACCCGGCGACGGTGGTCGGGAAGATGACGACGGTGAGCGCGTTCAGGAAGGTGGTCGTCGCGAACCACCCTTCCCCGTACGGGCTCCCGCCACTGCCCGGCAGCGTCAGCCAGGCGCTCTTCTCGTCGACGAGCCGCCCGAGGAAGTCCCCGTACCCGTCGAAGTAGTGCAGCGGCACGTACACGGCGAGGAAGGCGAGCGTGACGATGACGAGGAGGTCCTTCAGCACGGACACCCAGGCGCTGCCGCGCAGCCCGCTCACCACGACGAAGACGGTGGTGACGGCGAACCCGATGAAATAGGCCCAGTTGAGGCTGATGGCACCGTAGGAGATCGTCGACACGACGACGCCCATCCCCGTGATCTGCAACTGGATGTACGGCAGCAGGAACACGGTGACGAGCACGGCGACGGCGGCGCCGAGCCACGGCCGCCGGTACCGGTGGGCGATCATGTCGGTGATGCTGACGAGCCCGTGCCGGCGCGCGTACGCCCACAGCATCGGCCCGACGACGTAGCCGACGGCGTATCCGCACGACATGTAGGCGACGACGTACAGCACCGGCGCCCCGAAGGTGTACCCCCACCCGGCGGCCCCCAGATAGCTGAAGCTGGTGTACCCCTCCCCCGCCATCAGCACCCAGATGAACACCGCCCCGAGCGACCGCCCGCCCACGGACCACTCGGCGAGCCCGCCGCCCTTCCCCTTGCCGCGCACGGCGAGCAGCCCGAGCGCGAGGGTGACGACCATGAAGGCCCCGAAGAGCGTGCTGGCAACGGCTCCGTCGCTCATCGGCGGGCCTCGCGCATCTTCCGGTCCCCGCGCCAGGTCAGCCATACGGCGACGGGCGTGAGCAGGGTCGCGGCCAGCAGCCACACGAACAGGAACGGCAGCCCGAGCAGCACGGGCTCGACGCGGTTCACGAACGGGAGCGCGCCGATGTACAGCACGAAGGGCACGAGGAGCCAGAGCAGATGGGGCCGTCGTTTGATCACGGACGACGAGACTATCGGGGCGTCATACGGCTGAGCTTCCCCCACACCACCAGCCGGTACTTGGACGTGTACTCGGGGGTGCAGGTGGTGAGGGTGATGTAGTACCCGGGATCGTCGTACCCGGCGGACGGCACGACCCGGCTGCGCGGCACGGGGTTGATGACGCCCCCGTCGCCGGCGGACGTCTGGGACAGGCCCTTGTCGACGACGTACGTGTAAGTGGCGCTCTTCGTCTCGACGGTGAGGGTGTCGCCGCGGCGCAGCCGGTTGATGTACCGGAAGGGTTCACCGTGCGTGTTGCGGTGCCCGGCGAGCGCGAAGTTCCCGGCCCGGCCGGGCTGGGCGGTACCGGGGTAGTGGCCGACGTATCCGTGGTTGAGGACGTTCGCCTTGCTGACGCCCTGCGCGACGGGCGCGCGCACGCCGAGGCGCGGGATGGACAGGATGGCGTAGGCCTGGTCCCAGCGGGGCTGAGGCGCGGGCGCCCGGGAACCGGTACCGCCGGAGCCGTGGGCGCTGTCAGCACTCGGGGCGCCGCCGTCATCGCCGTTCTCAGTCTCATCGGTGTCATCGGTGACGGCGGGGTCGTCGGTCGCCGGGGACTCTGGGGCGGGGGTCTGCTGCCACTCGCGCTCCAGGGCCTGCACCTTGTGCCCGGCGTCGGCCTTGGCCTGCCGATTGGTCCACCACAGCTGATGCACGACGAGCAGGAGCAGCACGACCCCGACGGTGACGGCGGCCTCGGCGCCGCTCCACAGGACGCGGGCGGCCGTCGGCCGGGCCCGGCGCCCCTGCGCCACGACCTGGGGCCTGCTGTCCGTCCGCGTACGTTGCAGCACGCGCGCAAGATAGATCGCGGCGCTTCAACTGACCAGGCCCACGCCACGATTGGGCCCGGGCGCGCGGCGGTACGCGGCTACGGTGAGGCCCATGAGCGCTCTGTGGCTGCTGGCCCTGATCCCGTTCGTCGCCGGACTCGCCGTGACGGCGGGGTCCGCCGTGCAGCTGGTCACGGAGATCCTGCGCCGCAGCACCGGCACGGTGGTGGAGGCGACGGTCACCGGCCACGTGGCCTCGCGCGAGGCGACGTACGCGACTTTGCACCCGGTCGTGTCCTGGACCGCCGCCGACGGCACCCCGCACGAACAAGCGCTGCCCGACGACGCCCCGGCCCGCGCCCTGCCGGAGGGCGCCCGGGTCCGGATCCGCTTCGACCCGGCCCATCCGGAACTGGCCGCGCTCGACACCGACGCCCGCCACCGGCAGGCCGTCGTGGGCGTGTGCGCGGGCATGACGCTGTGGGCGGGCACGCTCGTCGTGGTGATCTGGCGGCTCGCGTACGTCCTGAACGAGGTCAGGGACCGCGTGAGCTGGCGCTACTGACCACGGGCCCCCTCCCACCGGGCCGGCCCCGGACGCCGCCGGCGGCACTGCCCGACAGTGACGGTCCCACCCGGGCCGTCCGGCAGTACGGTGTCCTCCATGCGCCCCGACACGCCTGCCACGCCCGCCGAGAACGAGCACGCCGACCACGTAGCGGAAGCCGAGCGCCTGGAACGCACGGCGGCCATGTACCCCGAGGACGCGGAAGCGCTGCTCCTCCAGGCCGCGGCCCACTACGAGCTGGCGGACGCCCGCGACCGCGCCACGGCCCATTACGACGCCCTGCTGGCCTCATCGGACGTACACGACCCCGCCCTGATCCGCGCGCTCAAGGCGGCGAACCTCTGGGAGTACGGCCACGAGGCCGAGGCCCGGGCGATCATCACGGGCCTGCGCACGACGGCCCCGCGGGATCCGGCGCCCTGGGTGATCGTGGCCGAGTCCCTCGAGTCCCACGACGAGCTGGAACAGGCCCACGAGACGTTCACCGAGGCGCTGGAACTCCTGGTCCCGGAGGCGGAGCGCGAATCCGGCGACCTCCCGTACCCCAAACACCCCCTCGTCCTGGGCCGCCACCGCGTCCGCCGCCTGCTCGGCGCGGACCACGACCTCTGGGACGCCCTGGCCGACCGGGTCAACCGCACCCCGGTCTCCCTCGACGAACTCCACGACCCGAAGCGCCTGTGGGCCCTCGGCTCGAACAACCCGGCCGAACTCCGCGCCGAGATCGACCGCCTCCGCGCCGAACTGGGCACCTACCGCGAGGCCCTCTCCCGCCCCTTCCCGGTGGCGGTCCTCCACTGGCCGTCGACGGAATACGCGGAACTCCTGGCGGCGTACCCGACCCTGTCCACCGAATACCCCTCCTACGAAGCCCACTTGTCGTCGATAGAGGCATCGCTGCGCGAACTCTCGGCCTCCGGCACGGGCAACCTGGGCATCGTCACGGGCACGGTCCCCTCCTACGAGGCCTTCGCAGCATCAGAAGCCTCCTCCCCGACCGAGACGTCCCTGCTCCCCCAGTACGCGACGACGCTGGCCGCGCGGGGGCGGGCGGTGGAGTGGCCGCCGGAGGCGGGGGCGGCTTGTTGGTGCGGGTCGGGATCCACGTACTCGGCGTGCCACGGGGAGTAGGTAGAGCCGCTGGAGCGTGAAATTCCGCCTCCCTCAGCGCCTCCGGCACTTACGCTGTTGACCCACGCCACATCGTCAACAGCGATCCCAGGAGCGGATGTTGGACATAGAGATATCGAGACTCGCCGTCGGAGATGCGGTGCGACGCGTCCATCTCCACGAGCAGTACGGGGGAAACCGTCAAACCGGTATCTCTTATCCAAAGTCAGAGCCCTACATCTTCCTCTTCACCAATCACTCCCGAGGCCAGCAATACGGGTACAACGACGGCTGGGGCAATGACGGCCTGTACCACTATTGCGGTGAAGGTAAGAGCGACGACCAGACCATGACCCTTGGAAACAAGGAGATTCTGGAGCACGCGAAAAACGGGCGCGCAATCTACCTCTTCGAGTACATCAAGCGTGGCGTAACTGAGCTCAGAGGAGAGTTCGAGCTAGACAAGGACCGGCCTTGGTATCTAGCCGAATCTCGGGGCGAAAACGGCGTCATGCGTACGGTCATCATGTTTCGACTGGTGCCTCGTTTCACGCCGCAGTCTCACGAGCCGCATCTTGCCCATACGCCCATTGCACAGTCAACGGCCGAAGACATCGCGCTTGAGACGCACCGGACGGAACAGTCTGCGCTGCCAGAGCTACGCCTGCCGAGCCCGGCCATCCGTCGCGAGTCCCCCCTCGTACATGCTTACGGTGCGCACTTGCGAGCGCGTGGGCACCGTGTCGGCCGTAAGCGCCTCTACCCAGCAGGCGAAGTGAACGCTCTCCTCACCGACCTCTTCGATTACACGTCGAATACGCTGGTCGAGGCAAAGGGGACCACCACACGGGAAGCCGTGCGCATGGCGATAGGGCAGCTTTACGACTATCGACGCTTCATCTCACCGGTTCCCACATTGGCCATATTGACTCCCGGTCGCCCACGAAAGGACTTGCGCGACCTCTGCGCAGCCATGTCGATCCACTCCATTTGGCGGGAAGGCGACGAGTTCCATTCAGAAGCCCCAGAGGACGCTCAAATCTAGTCCCTAGTAGGTGGTGGCGGCCTCAAAGTAGTCCTGCGCGCGGTCCAACACCTCGCCAGGGTCATGCCCGTGGGCACACGCCCATCCCAGAAGGTCAGCGATCACCTCAATCGCCGTCTGTTTGCTCGCCACTCCGCGCTGGCTAACAGCTGGCTGCATGAGGCCTGTCCGTAGAATCTCGCCCTCTTCATAGAGACCGAGCAGAGATTCCGCGCGATGGACGGACACGTCAGCCACGTGACCGCCAGGCTCCTCAAGGCAGGCCTTCAACTCACACCAGGTCACCTTGCGATCGGCCTTGAGGAGCACGCCCCAACGGTCAGTCACCGCGGCCACAATCTTCACTCCACGGCCAGCCTCCACATCATCGGCGGCCTCAAGGAGCGTCGGCAACGCCCTCAAATCTGGGTCCTCAACCTCGATGCGCAAGAAGGCACCATTCATCGAGAGAGCGAGAGCGGCGGGAGTTCCCAAGCCAACGTGCGAAATGACATTGGCGACCAACTCTGTCACGCACAGCTCAGCATCCTCAATCAGGTGCTGCAGCCCCCAGTACCTCAGATGAAGTCGCGTGATGCGGCGTAGCGCTGGCAGCTCTCTAGGTTCGGCAACGAACGCTAGGTCCCAGGGCTTGCGGAGCACACAGTGCGATGCGGTCAAGGACTCTTCCTCCCTTAGAGGATCACTGCCACCAGCGGTCACAACTCACAGCGCCGGCATGAGAGTTCACGCATGTCTTCACAGTCCGCGCTTGGCTCAAGCGTGACCTCTGAGTATCCCTTCTTGCAATTTGCACGACGGGATTCCCACCTTCGTGTGATTGGCAAGCGCGCACCTTGGCGCAGAGACTTGGCTCCGCTACCGAGGAGGGTGTCGAGATGGCTGGATCACCGACCGCGCGGCGTCGGCGACTCTCGATCGAGCTGAAGAAGCTCCGCGAGTCAAGTGGCTTGACCTGCAATCAAGTTGGGGCCGCGGTGGACTGGAGCGCCTCCAAGGTGAACCGGATGGAAACCGGACATGGTCGGGTGCAGCCGTCCGACGTGGAGGCTCTGTGTCGCCTCTACGAGACCACCGACGACATGCGCGACTTCCTTAAGTCGTTGGCGCGGCAGGCAAAAACCAAAGGCTGGTGGCAGGTTCACGGATCAGGCGTGCCCGAGTGGTTCAACATCTACATCGGGCTGGAGCAAGCAGCGTCCTCGTTCCGGCAGTACCAATGCGAGCTCGTACCCGGCCTGATGCAGACGGCTTCCTACATGACCGAACTGCACTTCAGCGGCTCGCACATGACTCCGGCTGATGCGCGGCGTGCGATCCGCGTACGGATCGCACGCCAAGAGATGTTGACCCAGGAGGGCGCTCCCGATGCATGGTTCGTGATCAACGAAGGCGCCCTACGACATGTCGTCGGCGACCAAGCGATCATGCGCACCCAACTTGAACATCTACTGGATATGGGGGCATTGCAGTCCACAACCTTGCAAGTACTCCCGTTCGACTCAGGAACCAGGCCGGTTACCGGGGCATTCACGATCCTCGGCTTCCCTGACCAAGAGGACCCCGACATCGTCTATCGCGACGGCATCACCGACGCCGTCTACCTTGAAGGGGAGCACCATGTTCGCGAGTACACGCGGGCCTTCGATGGGCTGAGGGCAGCCGCTCTGAGCCCCGCTCGTTCCCTTCAGATGATCGAGAACGTCGTCAAGGAGTACACCCGATGACCGCTCACCACGCCCCAGGCCAAGCCGCTTCGGACATCGGCGAGCCACTCGGCTGGTTCAGGTCGTCGTACAGCAACGGAGCTGGCGGCGAGTGCCTGGAGTGCGCCGTCTACACAGGAGACAGCGTGCTCATACGCGACTCCAAGCAGGCAAGCGGCGACATCATCCCCTTCGGAACCCAAGCCTGGAGCGAGTTCGTACGCTCGGTTCGCTGACCCAAAGCGGCGTAACTCGGACCGCATGCCGAGCAGTTGGAAGCGCAGGCCAGAGATTGCACCTACCGGACCACCTGTGTCACTCTCCGTCGAGTAGGTATCACCTAACCGTGAACAACTCCACACACAGGTGACCCCCGCGAGGCGCCAACCTCCGGGGGTCCGGCATCAGGAGACTCCACTCCCCATGCAGATTCATCGTATGCCTCGGCATGAGCGGGACTTCACCGTCATTGCCAATAAGGCCATCCGCGATCCGCGTCTGTCCCATACTGCGCGCGGCATCCTCGTCTACGTCTTGTCGTTGCCCAGCGGCGTGCAGGTCAACGTACGCACCTTGAGCGATGGGTTCCCGCAGGGGCGGCTCGCCGTGTCCAAGGCCGTCAAGGAGCTGCGGGAGTGCGGGTATTGGGTTACTCGGACCGAGCGGGAGCGAGGTACGCGGCGGATCATCTCCTCCGTCGACGTGTACGAGGTTCCGGGATCGGCCTCGACTTCGCCCGCTGCGGCCGACGCCCGAACTCCTGCTCCCAGTAAGCCGGTTCCCAGCCGGGTGGGAACCGGGGACGCGGGCGCGTTTTTCCCTGGCGGGAAGATGGACTCTCTCAAGGACGGGGAGAAGAACCCTCCCTACCCTCCCGCCAGGGCCGCCGCCACTCACGCCTCAGTACCGATCGCGGCGCCGCGGGCCACATCGCCGCAGGTCACAGATCCACACACCGACGAAGGCGCCCGCATCCTTCGTCGTCTCGCATCCGTCGATCCACGGCTGCGGCTGTCCGAGCGGAGTGTGCAGGCGCTTGCGGCCGAAGTCGGTGTCTGGCTGGAGCGTGGGGCCTCCGCCTCCGATGTTGTTGATGCCGTCAGCGCCGGGCTGCCCAGCCAGGTGTACTCGGCGGCGCGGCTCATCGGCGACCGGCTCAGCCGTAAGCGGCCCGCTCGGAAGCGGGCCTGGCGGCGGGTTTTTGAGTGTGTCGAGTGCCGGGATCCGTTGCCGTGGGGACGAGAGTCGGGGGCCTGTCGGGCTTGTGCCGACAGCGGCGGTCCCGAGAAGCAGCTCGCCGTCGCAGAGAGCGGTGACTCCGGGTACAGCGAAGTGCGACGCGTTCTGCGGGATCGGGTGCGGGTGCCCGTGCGCCGCCCATAAATCGCCCGCGCACCGCCCGTGAAACGCCGGTCAGCCGTCGGTTCAGTCGCTGTCGGTAGCCACGAAGTCGGGGATCGGCTCTCGGTGATCGATGACATGGGGCATGGCCTCGCCGAACAGCACTGCTTTCTTGTCGAGCGGTGTCATTCGTGCCGCCTGCCAGGAGCCGTCCGCGAAGCCGATCTCGTAGTCCTCGTCGCAGTCCGCCTCCCTGATGTCGCGGACCCAGGGGACGGACGCGAGCGGGGTCACGAAGCCCAGCTCCGCCGCCTCGGGGCGCTCCAGTCTGCGGAGCGAGGCGTCGAGGTAGATCACCGCCAGCTGGGAGCCGGTCACCACCAGGACGGTGTGGAAGTCGCAGCGCGAGCGCGGCTGGAGGGACTTCAGGAACGTGCCGGCGTCGCTCTGCCAGCCGCCGAAGTGCCGGTGCGTCATCCTGCCCCGGCTCCTGGCGACCGCTTCGGCGCGGCGGCCGGCACCCGACGGGAGCGATCTGTTCATGAGGAACAGGCCCGGTGATTCCGTCAGCATGGCCACGCACCACCACGGCAGCCACAGCGGCATGAACAGCCAGTACGCAAGGGCGTGGCGGCGGAAGACGACGGGCCTGTTGGGCACGGCCCGCTCGCAGTCCCAGGCATCGCTGCGGCCGTGCACGAAGTACATGGTGCGCACGTCGTCCGTGCCGAGCAGTCG
The DNA here is from genome assembly GCF_053891275.1 of Streptomyces sp. YJ-C3. NCBI lineage: Bacteria > Bacillati > Actinomycetota > Actinomycetes > Kitasatosporales > Streptomycetaceae > Streptomyces > Streptomyces sp. YJ-C3. The sequence goes on from NZ_CM132685.1 coordinate 7,904,182, forward strand.
AGCTGCGTGCCGGCGCATGCCCTCAGCGCGGCAGAGCCCCTTGTCTCCGTCTACCGCTTTCACACCGACACCGCATTCGCCTCGCACGGGTGCTGCCCCGGGCGGCTGTCTGCCGTGACAGGGCGCGGGCGGCAAGGATCAAGATCCTAGTTCCGCGATACGGGCGCGCCGTGCCGGAGATGTCAAAGGTTCGTGGGCGGGTCAGTCCGACACCCGGCCAGCCCGACACCCGGCAGTGGCCCACGTCACATCCGAGAGCCGTCACATCTCTCCGCCCCGCTCCGTCATCGAGGCGTAGGCGCAAACAACCACCACCACGCAGACACAGGAGAGACCGCCATGGACGCTCGACTCGACATGTTCGGCAACGCGCTCGCCGGTAAGTTCATGAAGCACATCAACAGCGCGGGCAAGGTCGTCGGTGACGCCGGGGTGCCGCATGCCACTCAGGAGCTCGTGAAGATCCGGGCCAGCCAGATCAACGGGTGCGGGTTCTGCACCGACATGCACACCAAGGACGCCGCGCACGCCGGGGAGAGCGCCCAGCGGCTCCATCTCGTCGCTGTCTGGCGCGAGGCCAAGGTGTTCACCGACGCCGAGCGGGCCGCGCTCGAGCTGGCCGAGGAGGGGACCCGGATCGCCGACGCGGCGGGCGGGGTCAGTGACGAGGTGTGGGCGAACGCCGCCAAGCACTACGACGAGGACCAGCTCGTCGCGCTCGTCGGGCTGATCGCCGTCATCAACGCCTACAACCGGCTGAACGTCATCGTGCAGCAGCCCGCGGGGGACTACCAGCCCGGAATGTTCGGCTGAGCGGGGCGGCGGGGCCGGGGCTCCGGGGCGGGAAGGGTCGTGACCCGGAGCACATCCCGGCCCCTCCCGCCGTACGCCGTACCGCCCGGCGTAGCCTCACAAATGGCGTCGAACGAGTCGAAGAAGCCGAACGGGTCGAACGGCGTCAGCCGATGCACCGTATGCATGGCGACTCGCCCGGAGCTCCACGACCCCAGGAGGCCCCTGTCATGGCCCGTCCCCTTCCCACCGCCCCCATCGCCGCGGCCGGCCTGATCGGCGGTTACGCCACCGCCCGCTTCACCAAGAAGCGGCAGCTGGGCGGGGCCGTGCTCGCGGTGGCCGGGGCGGCCGCCGCCACGCAGTGGACGAAGACGCGGGGCGGGAAGGTCGCGGGGGCGCTGACCGGGGCGTACGTCGCCGCGTTCGCCGGGTCGCACCCGCTGGCCAAGAAGGTCGGCGCCTGGCCCGCCGTGTTCGGCGTCGCCGGGGCCGTGGCCGCCGCGTCGTACGTGCTCGTGGACCGCAGGGCCGCCTAGGACCTGTCCCCGGCCGGGGCGTGGCCCAGCACGTTCACCACCCGGCCCTGCGGGTCCCGGACGAAGAAGCGGCGCACGCCCCACTCCTCGTTGCGCAGGTCGCGGACGATCTCGGCGCCCGCCGACAGCATGGCCGCGTAGGCGGCGTCCACGTCGCTGACCTCCACGCTCATGTCGGGTACGACGAGCGCGGGGCCGCCCTGCTCGATGAAGTTGATCTGGGCCGTGGGGTGGGCGGGGGACGCCAGGGTCATCACCCAGCCGAGGTCCATGACCTCCTCGAAGCCGAGTGCGCCGTAGAAGGCACGGTTCGCCGCGAGGGACTCCTCGCCGTCCACGGCCACGTTCGGTACTGCCCTGCGGGCCTCGTTCATCTCAGTCATGCGGTTCATCGTCCCCGGAACGTCGCCCGGTACGCCCCCGGCGACACACCCAGCACCACCTGGAAGTGCTGCCGCAGCGACGCGCCCGTGCCGAAGCCCGTCTCCGCCGCCACGCGGTCGACCGTGTGATCCGTCCGCTCCAGCAACTCGCGCGCCCGGTCGACCCGTTGGCGCGACAGCCAGGTCATCGGCGTGAGACCCGTCTCCTCGCGGAAGCGGCGGTTGTACGTACGGACCGACATCGCGTCCCGCGCCGCCAGATCCGCCAGGGTCAGCGGCTCGGCGAGCCGCTCCAGGGCCCAGGCGCGGGAGCCCGACGTCGAGGTCAGCCCGGCCTCCTCCACCGGGCGCCGGATGTACTGCGCCTGCCCGCCCTCCCGGTGCGGCGGGACCACCGTGCGGCGCGCCACCTCGGCCGCGACCGCCGCGCCGTGGTCGGTGCGGATCATGTGCAGGCAGAGGTCGATCCCGGCCGCCTCGCCGGCCGAGGTCAGTACCGCGCCCTCGTCCACGTAGAGGACATCCGCATCGACCGTGACCCGTGGGAACGTGCGGGCGAACAGCTCCGACGACATCCAGTGCGTCGTCGCCCGGCGGCCGTCCAGCAGGCCCGCCGCCGCCAGGACGAACGAGCCCGTGCAGATCGATGCCACCCGGCCGCGGACCGACCGCAGCGCCGCCGCCAGGTCACCTTCCGGGGAGCCCGGCCCGAGCGACTCGTCCGTCTCGTGCGACGCCGGGACCAGGACCGTGTCCGCGCGCTCCAGTGCCTCCAGGCCGTGCTCCGCGTAGACGGGGAAGTCGGCGTCCGTGCGGATCCGGCCGGGGCGCGGGGCGCAGGTGCGGACGTCGTAGAGGCGCTCGCCCGTCGCCGGGTCGCGGGCCGTGCCGAACAGCTGGTGGACCAGGCCCAGTTCCATGGGCAGGACACCGTCCCTGACCAGCACCGCGACCGACTGCCTCGGTGCCGGCCGCCCCGCACTCGTCCCACTCATGGCCAGATTCTTTCACAGCATGGCCATCTGGCCAGTCGTGCGGGCGGGCCGCCCCGGCGCATCGTCGGAGGCATGGACAAGATCGCCCTGGACGGGATGGACAGGAAGTGGGTCGTCGCGGCCGGTGCCGCGCTCGCCATCGTGGTCGCCGGTGCGTTCAGCACGCTGGCGGGGCTGCTCGTGGGGCCGCTGCACCAGGAACTCGGCTGGTCGCGCTCGGCGATCGGGCTCGGCTCGCTCGTGAACATGATCGTGTACGGGGCGACCGCGCCGCTCGCCGCCGCCCTCATGGACCGGATCGGCATGCGCAGGGTCGCCGCCGGCGCGCTCGTGCTCGTCGGGGGCGGGGCGCTGCTCACCACGACCATGACCGCACCCTGGCAGTTCACCCTGTACTGGGGGGTGTTGGTGGGGCTCGGCACCGGGGCCACCGCCACCACCTTCGCGGCCACCGTCACGGAGCGCTGGTTCGTGGCGCGGCGCGGGCTCGTCGCCGGGCTGCTCACGGCGGCCAGTGTGGTGGGGCAGTTCGTGTTCCTGCCGCTGCTGTCGTGGGTGATCGACGGGTGGGGGTGGCAGGCCGCCGCCTACGGGCTCGCGCTCGCCGCCGCGGGCGCTCTGCCCCTCGTGTACGCGGCTGTACGCGATCCCGGAGCAGAAGCCGGAGCCGGAGCCACAGCTGGAGTCACAGGCGGACCCGTCCTCGTACGCGCCAAGGGCACCGTCAACTTCCCTCGTACCGGCCCCTTCTGGCTGCTGGCCGTCACGTTCGCCGTCTGCGGTGCCTCCACGAACGGCGTCATGTGGACGCACTTCGCGCCCGCCGCGCACGACCACGGCATGCCGGTGACCGTCGCCGCCTCGCTGCTGTCGCTCATCGGGATCTTCAACGTCGCCGGGACGGTCGCCTCCGGCTGGGCGACCGACCGGTTCGACCCGCGGCGGCTGCTCGCCGCGTACTACGCGCTGCGCGGGGCGAGCCTGCTCGCGCTGCCGCTGCTGCTGAGCGCCACGGTCGATCCGCCGCTCGTCGCGTTCACCGTCGCCTTCGGCCTGCTGGACGTCGCGACGGTGCCGCCGACGATCGCCCTGTGCCGCGCCCACTACGGCACGGGCGCCCCGGTCGTCTTCGGCTGGGTCAGCGCCGCGCACCAGGTGGGGGCGGGTTCGGTGGCGTACGTCGGGGGCGCGGTGCGGGACGTCTTCGGGTCGTACGACCTGGTGTGGGTGGGGGCGGGGGTGCTGTGCGCCGGGGCGGCGCTGCTCGCGCTCGTCATCGACCGTGGGCAGCGCCAGCAGGTCGCACCCGAGCGCCAGTTGACCGCGTAGAGCCCTACTGCCGCGGCTCGCTACGCGATGCGGGTGGGGACGGTGGCCGTGTTGTTGCCGGTGCTGGACTCGGGGCTGCTCGTGGTGACGGTGTTCACCAGGCGTACGGTGCCGCCGCCGTAGGAGGGGGCGCGGCCGGCTATTTCGAGGCGGACGGTCTGTCCGGGCGCGAGGTCGCCGATGGTGAGCACGATGCGGCCGTCGCCGGTCAGGCTCTCCGAGGCGTGGCCCTGGCTGATGCGGTGGGCGACGTACGTGATGCCGTTCGGCATGGTGGTGCTGGACCGCACGTTCTTGGCGGTCGCCGTGCCGCTGTTGGTGACCTCGACGACCCAGCGCTGCTCCTGGCCGTGGTCCAGGTGGGACGGGCCGGAGGCGGTGATGCGCACGTCGGCGAGCTGCTGCCGGCCGGTGGTGCCGCCGCCCCAGGGCTTGCCGTGGTCCTTGTCGTAGGTCTTGGTCCAGTTGTCGGCGTAGCCGTTGCCGTAGCGCTTGACCCAGGAGTCGCCGTAGTTGCCGCCGTGGTCCGCGGAGGCCACCCCGGTGGCGGCGACGGACACGCCGGCCGCTCCGGCCATGGCCAGCAGCGCGACGGCGCCGCGACGGCGGAGGGAACGGGTGCGGGCGGGGCGGTGAGCCATGAGGGCCGGCCTTTCGTGCGAACGAGTCGGGGGAAGTGACGAGGTCGCACCGTCCGCGGTGCGACCTGCACCAACCCTGCCGAGCCCGCGGCACGGCCGCGGCGAGCAGAAGTCCCGGGGCGGGAGCCTTTCGCCCCTCGGCCCGCGTCTCCGCCGGCGCCCCGGCCCGTGTTCCGGCGGACCGGCCCGCCCCTGAACATGCGGCAGTTCCTCACTTCGCAGGCAAATACGCCTCGGGACCTTTGACTTATGTACCGGATGCGACATTTTGCGCTGGATTTACCAACTACGACACCGCCGACAGGGGCCGCGCCACATCCTCCAGGGACCGCCGTTCCGCCCGCACCGCGAGCGCCGCCGCGACCAGGCCCGCCGCGCACATCAGCGCGGCGCCCACCTGGAACGCGAGCACCGTGTCACCGACCCTGCCGCTCCCGGTGAGGTCGGCGAACAGGAGCGGGCCGCTGATGCCGCCGGCCGCCGTGCCGACCGCGTAGAAGAAGGCGATCGCCATCGCGCGAGTCTCCATCGGGAAGATCTCCGAGACGGTCAGATACGCGCTGGACGCGCCCGCGGAGGCGAAGAACAGGACGACCGACCAGCAGACCGTCAGCGTCGTCGCGCTCAGCGAGCCGCGGTCGAACAGCCAGGCCGTGCCGAAGAGGAGCAGGCCCGACAGCAGGTACGTCGACGAGATCATGATGCGGCGCCCGACCGTGTCGAAGAGCTTGCCGAGCAGCAGCGGTCCGAGGAAGTTGCCGGCCGCGATGACCACGAAGTAGGAGCCGGTCGAACCGGTCGGCACGTCGTAGAACGTCGTGAGGATCGCGCCGAATCCGAAGGTGACCGCGTTGTAGAGGAACGCCTGCCCGATGAAGAGGGCGAGCCCCAGCGTGGTGCGGCGCGGGTAGTCGCGGAAGACGGTGCGCGCGATCTCCAGGAAGCCGATGCTCTTGCGCTGCCGGATGGTGATCTCCCCGGCGGGCGGCGGGAGTTCGCGCCCGCCGCGCTGCGCCCGCACCCGGTCCTCGACCTCCGTCACGAGCGCTTCGGCCTCCTCTCCCCTGCCGTGGATGAACAGCCAGCGGGGGCTCTCCGGGACGTTGCGGCGTACGAGGAGGATGACCAGGCCGAGTACGACGCCGAGGCCGAAGGTGAGCCGCCAGCCGACGTCCTTCGCGAACAGGTCCGTGTCGAGCGCGACGATCGACAGCAGGGAGCCGCCGATCGCGCCGAGCCAGAAGCTGCCGTTGATGATCAGGTCGACGCGGCCGCGGTAGTGGGAGGGGATCAGTTCGTCGACGGCCGAGTTGATGGCCGCGTACTCGCCGCCGATGCCGAAGCCGGTGAAGAACCGGAAGAGGAAGAACCACCAGGTGGAGAACGAGAACGCGGTGAGGGCCGTCGCCGCCAGATAGACGGCCAGGGTCAGCAGGAACAGTTTCTTGCGGCCGAACCGGTCGGTGAGCCAGCCGAAGAAGAGGGCGCCGGAACAGGCGCCCGCCACGTACAGGGCGGCGGCGATGCCGGTGACCTGCCCGGCGGAGATCGGCAGACCGCTGCCGGACTCGGACAGCCGCCCGGCGATGTTGCCGACAACCGTGACCTCCAGGCCGTCGAGGATCCAGACGGTGCCGAGCCCGATCACCACGGTCCAGTGCCAGCGGGACCATGGGAGGCGGTCCAGGCGGGCGGGGACGGCCGTGGTGACGGTGCCGCCGGCGGGCGTGCGGTGCTGTTGGTGCCCCAGGGACATGTGCGCCCTCCTCGTCGAGGGAACGGTCTAGGTGTCCCCGCACGAGTGCCCCGCCAGGGACACGGGGAACTGGGCGAGCAGCCGCCACGTGCGCCGCGCCCGCCGTCCGTCCCCCTCCCCGGCCCGCGACGGGCGGCACCGTCCGGGGGCTCCGCCCCGGACGCCGCTCCTCGACCGCCTCAGGGGCTTGATCCGGCTACGCCCCGAACCCCTTCGACACCGCATAGATCAGCAACCCCGCCAACGACCCCACCACCGTGCCGTTGATCCGGATGAACTGCAGGTCACGGCCGATGTGCGCCTCGATCTTCCGTGAGGTGTGCTCCGCGTCCCAGCCGGCCACCGTGTCGGTGATCAGGGAGGTGATCTCGGCGCGGTACGTCGTCACGACGTAGACCGCGGCGCCCTCCACCCAGCCGTCGACCTTGCCCTGCACCTTGGCGTCGGTGGCCATCCGCCGCCCCAGCGAGAGCAGCGAGGCCCGGACCCGCAGCCGCAGCTCGCTGCGCTCGTCCTCGGCGGCCGCGACGATCATCGAGCGGACCGCGGACCAGGTGGAGGCGATCAGGTCCTGCACCTCGGAGCGGCCGAGCACCTCGGACTTCAGGCGCTCCACGCGGGCCCGGGTGTCGGTGTCGGACTGGAGGTCGCCCGCGAAGTCCTTCAGGAAGCGGTCGACGGCGCCGCGGGCCGGGTGCTCCGGCATGTCCCGCATCTCGGTGACGAAGCGCAGCAGCTCCTTGTAGACGCGCTCGCCGACCCGCTTGTCGACGAAGCGGGGGGTCCAGCCGGGGGCGCCGCCCTGCACCGCGTCCATGACGGAGTCGGAGTGCAGCACGAGCCAGTCGTGGGCCCGCGCGCACACCAGGTCGACGACCCGCTTGTGGCCGCCGTCGGCGACGACCTTCTCCAGCATCTTCCCGATGCCGGGCCCGATCTCCGCGTTGTCGGCGCGGCGCGTGATGGCCTCGCCGACGACCGCCTGGACGTCGGAGTCGCGCAGCACCGTCAGGGCGCCGCGCAGGGCCGTGGCGAGCTCGGCGGTGACACGGTCGGCGTGCTCGGGCTCGGCGAGCCAGGCGCCGAGCCGGGAGCCGATGCCGACGGCGCGCAGCCGGTCGCGGACGACATCGCCGGACAGGAAGTTCTCACCGACGAATTCGCCGAGCGATACGCCGAGTTGATCCTTCTTGGTCGGGATGATCGCGGTGTGCGGGATGGGCAGGCCGAGAGGGCGGCGGAAGAGGGCCGTGACCGCGAACCAGTCGGCGAGCGCGCCGACCATGCCGGCCTCGGCGGCCGCCGCGACGTATCCGGCCCAGGCGCCGGCCCCGGAGTGCTCCGCCCAGGTCGCCAGTACGTAGACGACCGCGACGAGGACCAGCAGGCCGGTCGCCGTCGTCTTCATCCGGCGCACACCGCGCCGCTTCTCCTCGTCGGCGGGGCTGAACTCGCCGGTGAAGCGACGGGCGGCGCGCGGTTCGGCGGGGGTGGGGCGGGCATACTCCCCGGTGTCCGGTTCGCCCCTTTTCTCCAGCACAGGCCCGCCTCCGCCCTCCAGCACAGGCCCGCTTCCGCCCTCCGTCGCGGACCCGCCTTTCGCCGCGGACGTGCCCGCTTCGTCCGCCCCGCCCGTTCCGTTCCCTACGCCGCCGGCCATCCGGCCCGCTCCGTCCCGGTCATCGCCCGCTCCACGTCCGTGCGTCCGTCAGATGTCATTCGCCTCACACATTGTCCCTTCCTGACCTACTCCTGGAACGAACCACAAGTTCCCGGCGTCTGAGTGATCGGAGGGGGGCAGTGTCGGCCTCGTCCCGTCCCATGACGCATCATGGGTTCATCACACCGGAGCCTCGGGCTCCCCCTGCCCGAGGAGACACACACCGCATGGCCAGGCGTCACGGTTATGCCTTGTTGGCCGCGCTCGTCGCGGTCGCCGTAGTGATCTCGGCCGCCATCTACGTCGGTTTCTCCGGCGTCCTGCGCGGCGACGAAGGCTCCGTCCAGGCGGGCGGTGCCCACCCGCACGGGTCGGCCGCTCCGGCCTCCACCGGTACCTGGGCGGGCAGTTGGTCCGCCTCCCCCGCGGGCGCCGAGCCCGGCACGGAGACGAATGGATTCTTCGGCCGCTCCATCCGCAACGTCGTGCACACCAGCATCGGCGGCACCGGTGCCCGCATCACCCTCTCCAATCTGTACGGGCAGCAGCCCCTCAGCATCACGCACGCCTCCGTGGCCGTGGCCTCGGCGCCCAACAGTCCGACGGCACTGGCCGGCACCGTGCGCCGTCTGACGTTCTCCGGGAACACCTCGGTCGTCATCCCGGCCGGCCAGCAGGTCGTCAGCGACGCCGCGCGCCTGCGCGTGCCGCGCGACGCGGACATGCTGGTCACCACGTACTCGCCGACGCCGTCCGGACCGGTCACCTACCACCCGCAGGCCCGGCAGATGTCGTACGTGGCCCAGGGCGACCTCACCGAGGACCCCAGCGGCGTCCAGTACACCGAGCAGAGCCCGTACTGGCGCTACCTGACCGCGCTCGACGTGCTCAGCCACGAGGCCGAGGGCACCGTCGTCGTCCTCGGCGACTCGCTCACCGACGGCATCACCTCCACGATGGGCGCGAACCGGCGCTGGACGGACGTGCTGGCCGACCGGCTCCGCTCGGAGTCGGGTGCCCCGCGCTACGGCGTCGTGAACCAGGGCATCAGCGGCAACCGCGTGCTGTCCGACGGCCTCGGCCGCCCCGCCAACAACCCGAGCGGCCTGTCCCGCTTCGACCGGGACGCGCTCGGCCGCACCGGGGTCCGCGCCGTCGTCATAGACCTCGGGATCAACGACATCCTGCGCAACCCGCAGCAGACCGACCCCGACGAGATCGTCGAGGGCCTGCGGGAGCTGGTCCGCCAGGCGCACACGCGCGGCCTGCGCGTGGTCGGCGCGACCCTCATGCCGTTCGAGGGGCACCGGGGGTACGAGCCGCACCTCGAAGCCGTCCGCCAGGGCGTGAACGCGGCGATCCGCGGCGGCAAGGTCTACGACAGCTACGTCGACTTCGACCGCGCGCTGCGCGACCCGTACAACCCGCGCAAGCTGCTGCCGCGCTACGACTCGGGCGACCACCTGCACCCGAGCGACGCGGGCTACCAGCGGATGGCCGAGACGTTCGACCTCTCGGCCCTGCGGGGATCCACCGGGGCCGAGCTCTAGGTCCTGTCGGGCGCCGCTCCCGGTCAGTCCCGGTTCCGGCGGCGCTCCCGGCGCTCCCTGCGCTCCTCGATGCGGTCGAGGTGGTCCTCCAGGAGCTCGCGGTGCCGGTCCATCCGGTCCGCGTGCAGGTGATGGTGCCGGTCGCGGCGCCCCTCCAGCTCCTGGAGCCGCTCGGCCTTGCGGTCGAGCTTCTCTCTGCGGCGCTCCTCCTTCAGGCGCTGCCGCTCCGCCCGCGTGACCTTCCGCTCCACACCGACGCCGCCCCAGAACGCGAAGCCGGTCACCACCACGCGCGGCGCCCGGGGATCCCCCGGCACGCCCTCCTCGCTGTGGTCGAAGCCGCCCATGATGCCGATGCCGCGCACCACGACCTCGACGCCGGGCGGCACGACCACGTTCATCCCGCCCATGACCGCGACGCAGTTGATGACGATCTCGCGGTCCTCGAAGTTCGCCTCGCGCAGATCGATCTCGCCGCCGCCCCAGAACGCGAAGCAGGTGAACCGCCGCGGCGCCGTCCACCGCCCCTTGCGCTGGAACCCGGACATGACGCCGACGCCCCACGTGGAGGTGGCCTCACCGCCGATCCGCGCCGGCCAGTCCACGGCGCCCTCGGGCAGCGGCTCCTTCACAAGGTTCACCGGGGCGCTCACCCCGGCGCCGGGCAGATCCCGGGTCAGCGGCGCCAACTCCCCGTACGTACGCGCCTTGTACGTCGCTTCGAGCCGCTCCTCGAACTCCTCCATGTCGAGCCGCCCCTCGGCGAGCCCGTCACGCAGCCGTTCCGCGACCTTCTCTCGGTCGGCGTCGGAGGCCCGCAGATCGGGAGCGGACGGCACATCGGAACGCTCGGGAAGCGATTCGTCGGTCATACGCCTCAGCGTACGGGCGCTCGGGCGTGACGGAAGTGTCCCTGCCACACATCCGCACGCCCACCGCCCCGTCACACCACCCCGGACGCGTCCCTGGCATACATCCGGGCGATCACCGCCTCGATGTCCGGCTCCCGGACGGAGAGGTCCACCAGCGGGCAGCGCTCCGCGATCGCGGCGACCAGCGGGGCCGCCGACTGCCCCGCCGGGAACGCCAGCCACTGCCGCGCCCCCTCCACCTTCACCACCCGCGCGAACTCCACGTCCAGCGGCGGCAGTTCCCGCTCCAGGTCGACGACGAGCGTGCGCTCGACGGCGCCGCCGCCCGCCTGGTGCAGGCCCTCCAGTTCGCCGTCGTACATCAGGCGCCCGTGGTCGATGACCATGACCCGCCGGCACAGCTGCTCGATGTCGGTCAGATCGTGCGTCGTCAGCAGGACCGTCGTGCCCTTCTCCGCGTTCAAGTCCCGCAGGAAGCCCCGCACCTTGACCTTCGACACCACGTCGAGGCCGATCGTCGGCTCGTCCAGGTACAGCACCTCGGGGTCGTGCAGCAGCGCCGCCGCGATGTCCCCGCGCATCCGCTGCCCGAGCGACAGCTGGCGCACCGGGACCTCCAGCAGGTCCCCGAGCTCCAGGAGTTCGACGCAGCGCGCCAGGTTCTCCTCGTACCGCCCGTCCGGGATCCGGTACATGCGCCGCATCAGCCGGTACGAGTCGATCAGCGGCAGATCCCACCACAGCGTCGTGCGCTGCCCGAACACGACACCGATCCGGTGCGCGAGGCGGGAGCGCTCGCGCGAGGGGTCGATGCCCGCGACCCGCAGCCGGCCCGCGCTGGGTGTCAGGATGCCCGTCAGCATCTTGATCGTCGTCGACTTCCCGGCCCCGTTCGGCCCGATGTAGCCGACCATCTCGCCGCGCGGCACCGCGAACGTCAGCGAGTCCACCGCCCGCACCTCGCGCCGCTCCCGCCGCATGAAGCCCACCTTGCGCCGTACGTCGAAGACCTTCTCGACGCCGTCCACCTCGATGAACGCCTCGCCCTCAACCACCAAGCCCTCCCGTTCCGTTCAGCTTCCCGTACTGCGATACGCGCGCAGCGCCGACCGCCACACGAGGCCCGCCGCGCCCAGGCACGCGGCCGCCACGAGCGGCGGCGCGAACGCGACCCACTGCGGCAGGTCGAGCGGGTAGGGGCGGCCGAGGATGTAGAGCGCCGGCAGCCAGTTCACGAAGGCCAGCGGCAGCACGAAGGTGACCCCGCGCAGCAGGTTGTCGCCGAAGACGGTGGGCGGGTAGGCGAGCATGGCGTTGCCGCCGAACGTCGCCGCGTTCTGCACCTCGGCCGCGTCCTGCGCCACGATCTGGAACGCCGCGCCCGCCATGAACACGGCCGTGAAGATCCCGGCGCCGCTCACCAGGAGCACCGGCACCAGCAGCGCCTTCAGCGGCGTCCACGCGACGTCCAGCGCGAGCAGCGACCACACCACGACGATCAGGCCCTGCGTGACCCGGCCGAGGCGGCGCAGCGCGAACCGGTCGGCGGCGACCTGCGCGAGCACCGGCGCGGGCCGCACCAGGAACGCGTCGAGGGTGCCGTCCCGCACCCGCTGCCCGATCCGCCCCAGCGACCCGGCGAACAGGTCGGCGAGTCCGAACGCCGCGCCCGAGGTCCCGTACAGGAAGGCGATCTCGGGCAGCGTGTAGCCGCCGAGCCGGTCGACCTGGGAGAACATCAGCAGGATGCCGACGAATTCGAGGCCGGTCGCGGCGAAGTTGCCGAAGGCCGTCATCAGGAAGGACGCGCGGTAGGTCATCGTGGAGCGGATCCACATCGCGCTGATCATGCCGAACGACCGTGCTCCGTCCCGGACTTGCCCCGTGCGGTCAGCCACCCTGCACCACCACCCGTCGCGTCGCCGTGGTCTGCAGCAGGCGGCCCGCACCGAGCAGTCCGGCGGCCCAGGCGGCCTGGAAGGCGTAGCTGCCGAGCAGTCCGCGGCCGTCGTGCGTGCCCATCAGGACGTCCGCGGGCACCTGGAGCAGCGCCGACCACGGCAGGACGCGGGCCACGTCTCCGATCGCCCCCGGGAAGACGTTCAGCGGCAGCAGCATCCCGCAGAAGAACGTGGCCGTGATCCCGTAGATCTGCACGACCCCGCTCCCTTCCATGAACCAGAACGCGGACAGCGCCACGAGATAGCGCAGCGCGAAGCTGACGACCACCCCGAGCGTCACCGAGACGAGGAAAGCCAGCCATCTCAACGGATCGGTCGGCAGCGCCAGTTGGAAGACCAGGGCGCCGACCGCCATCGGCACGACACCGCGCCCGAGCAGCTGGAAGAGGGCCCGCCCCAGGTCCTGCGCCAGCCACCAGGCCTGCAGATCGGCCGGCCGGTACAGGTCGACGGCGATGTCGCCGCTGCGGATCCGCTCCGCCAGCTCGGTCTCGAACCCGTTCGGCACGCCGAGCAGCATCACCGAGAACATCGCCTGACCGACCCACACATAGGTGAGCGCCTGCGCCTGGTCGTATCCGCCCAGGTGGGGCCGCTCGTCCCAGAGCGCGATGTAGGTGCACGCGATGATCAGGCCGAAGACGGTGTTGGTGAAGACCCCCGCGAAGGTGGCCCCGCGATACGTTGCGTAACGCCGGAAGGCCCCGGCGGCGACGGCCCCGTACAGCCGCACTGCTCCCACGCCTGCCCCCTCGAATAGGCCGAAGCGCAGGAGCCTAGTCAGTGCGGGCGACGCCTGCCACGCATTTTCTGGGTGATGTAGGAGGCTTATGTGTCATACGAGGCGTACGTGACGTGCGACGCGAATCAGGAGTTCCACAGGACATGAGCAGCGACGAGCCGCCCCAGCCTGCGCAGCCCGAGCCCACGCCCGAGCCATCGCAACAGCCGGCGCCGACCGGGCCGGGCACGAAGAAGGCCAAGGCCAAGCGCCCCAAGCGCAAGGGCTGGCGCCGCCTGATCCCGACCTGGCGGATGCTCCTCGGCACCGTCATCGGCTTCGTCCTGCTCTGCGTCGGCCTGTTCGCGCTCGGCTACGCCCTGGTGGACATCCCGCCCGCCAACTCGGCCGCGACCGCGCAGTCCAACGTGTACCTGTACGCCGACGGCACCCAGATCGCCCGCGACGGCGAGGTGAACCGGGAGAACGTACGGCTCGCGCAGATCTCCAGGACGACGCAGCACGCCGTGCTCGCCGCCGAGGACCGGGACTTCTACAGCGAGTCCGCGATCGACCCGAAGGCGATGCTGCGCGCGGCCTGGAACACGGTCACCGGCAAGGGCAAGCAGTCCGGCTCCACGATCACCCAGCAGTACGTGAAGAACTACTACCTGGGGCAGGAGCAGACGGTCTCCCGGAAGGTGAAGGAGTTCTTCATCTCCATCAAGCTCGACCGGGAGGCGACCAAGGACGAGATCCTGGAGGGCTACCTCAACACCAGCTACTTCGGGCGCAACGCGTACGGCATCCAGGCCGCCGCCCAGGCGTACTACGGTGTCGACGTCGAGGACCTGACGGCCGCTCAGAGCGCCTATCTGGCGGCGCTGTTGAATGCCCCCAGCGCGTACGACGTGATCGCGCACCCGGAGAACAAGGCGAAGGCCGTGGCCCGCTGGAACTACGTCCTGGACGGCATGGTCAAGGAGAAGTGGCTCTCCGCCGCCGACCGCGCCACGATGACGTTCCCGGTGCCGGACGAGGCGAAGGGGCCCGCCGGGATGTCCGGGCAGCGCGGCTACATCGTGCAGGCGGTGAAGGACTTCATCACCGACAACGAGATCCTCGACGAGGACACCCTCGCCACCGGCGGCTACCGCATCACCACCACCCTGCAGAAGAAGAAGCAGGACGCCTTCGTGGACGCCGTCGACGACCAGCTGATGTCGCAGATCGACAAGGACGCCCGCAAGGCCGACCGCAACGTCCGCGCGGGCGGCGCCGCCATCGACCCGGCCACCGGCAAGGTCCTCGCGATGTACGGCGGCATCGACTACACGAAGCAGTACGTCAACAACGCCACCCGCCGCGACTACCAGGTCGGCTCCACCTTCAAGCCCTTCGTGTTCACGTCCGCCGTGGAGAACGGCTCGACCACGCAGGACGGGCGCGTCATCACCCCCAACACCGTCTACGACGGCACCGACGAGCGCCCCGTGCAGGGCTGGGACGGCGGCTACTACGCCCCCGAGAACGAGGACAACGTCTCCTACGGCCCCATCACCGTGCGCACCGCCACCGACAAGTCCGTGAACGCGGTGTACGCCCAGATGGCCGTCGACGTCGGCCCGGGCGAGGTCAAGCGGACCGCGGTCGACCTGGGTCTGCCGCAGAACACCCCCGACCTGACCGCGACCCCCTCCATCGCGCTGGGCCCGGCCACCGCCAGCGTCCTCGACATGACCGAGGCGTACGCGACGCTCGCCAACCACGGCAAGCACGGCAGGTACACCCTCCTCGCCTCCATCAGCAAGGACGGCACGGACCTCGAGCTGCCCGAGCAGGACACCCGGCAGGCCGTCAGCCGCGAGTCCGCCGACACCACCACCTCGATCCTGCAGTCCGTCGTCGAGGGCGGCACCGGTACCGCCGCCCAGGCCGCGGGCCGCCCCGCCGCCGGCAAGACCGGCACCGCGGAGGAGGACACGGCGGCCTGGTTCGCGGGCTACACCCCCGACCTCGCCACCGTCGTCTCGGTGATGGGCCAGGACCCGGACACCGGCGCCCACAAGTCGCTGTACGGCGCGGCCGGCCTGCCGCGGATCAACGGCGGCGGGTTCCCGGCCCAGATCTGGGCCCAGTTCACCAGGAAGGCCCTGGCCGGCACCGAGGCCACCGACTTCGACCTCGAGCTGGAGGACGGCGCCGAGGAGGTGCCGATCCCGTCGGAGCCGCCCGCGACCACCGGCGCCACGTCCGCCTCCCCCGACGACCCGGGCACCGACACCGGCGGCACTCCCACGGACGGCGGTCCCACGGACGGCGGCACCGACACCGGCGGCACCGACGAGGGCCAGGACCAGGGGCAGACGCAGGGCACCACGGACGGCGGGACGACGACCGACGGAGGCACCACGGACGGCGGCACCACCACAGACGGCGGTACGGACACCGGAGGGACCGATACGGGCGGCACGGGTGGCACGGGCGGCACGGACACCGGCGGAACGGACACGGGCGGCCCGCTCAGTGGCCTGACGTCGCCTTCAAACCGACGATCGCCACAAGCAGCAGGCCGATGAAGAAGATCCGCGCGGCCGTCGCCGGCTCCCCCAGCACCAGCATGCCGACGATGGCCGCACCCGCGGCCCCGATGCCCACCCACACGCCGTACGCGGTACCGATGGGCAGCGACTTGGCGGCGTAGGACAGCAGCATCATGCTGGCGACGATCCCCGCGCCGGTGAACACGCTCGGCCACAGCCGGGTGAAACCGTCCGTGTACTTCATGCCGATCGACCAGGCGACCTCGAGAAGTCCGGCGATCACGATCAGGATCCAGGCCATGACTGGCACCTCCGTCAGTGGTTCTCAACAGGGGTGCGTCGTCTTTGCGGATCCCGGTACGGCGCGTCTCGTCGGGGTCCCCCAAAGATAGCAAAGGGCAGACAAAAGGGGCTGGTGACAACGGTCACCAGCCCCGCACGGGCCCCTGGGGCCACGTCCTACAAGTACAGGCCCGTCGAGTCCTCCGAGCCCTCGAACCGGTCGGCGGCCACCGCGTGCAGGTCCCGCTCGCGCATCAGCACGTACGCGACCCCGCGCACCTCGACCTCCGCCCGGTCCTCCGGGTCGTACAGGACCCGGTCGCCCGGTTCCACGGTCCGCACGTTCTGCCCGACCGCGACGACCGCGGCCCAGGCCAGGCGCCGGCCGACCGCCGCCGTCGCGGGGATCAGGATGCCGCCGCCACTGCGCCGCTCGCCCTCCGACGTGTCCTGCCGCACCAGCACGCGGTCGTGCAGCATGCGGATGGGCAACTTGTCGTCGTGGGTGCTGTGTCTGTCGAGATTGCCGCTCACGCCGACGAACCTACCTGTCCCTCGCGCGGATGTACGCCGCCGGGTCAGCCCTTGCGCCGGCGCGAGGCCACCGTGAGGAGCCCGACGACACCGACCACGAGGAGCGCGGCCGGCACGATCCGCTCCAGACGCGGCGCGCCCTCCTCGGACACGAACTGGCCCTTCGCCTCGGAGACGAGCCGATTCGCACCGACGTACGCCCGACCGAGGGTGTGGTCGACGTTCGACACGAACTTGGCCTTGGCGTCGCCGACGATCGTCTTCGGGTGCACCCGCACCCCGATCTCGTCGAGCGTCTCGGCCAGGGTCTCGCGGCGGCGCTTGATGTCCGCCTCGATCTGCGCCGGCGTCCGCGTATCCGGCGTATCCGACGTGCTGGACGTGTCCGACACCGCACTGCCTCCGTGGTCGCTACGAATCTGCTTGCTGGTCCTGCGTTACGGCTAGGGGACAGTCTGTCAGCTCGGCGCCGCACTCACCCCACGGCACCCCTATTACGCTCGTCCGGAGTCACCCCACCCGCGAGGAGATGCGAGCGACATGAGCGAGCGACTGCAGCCCGGCGACACCGCCCCCGCCTTCACCCTGCCCGACGCCGACGGCAACGAGGTCTCCCTCGCCGACCACAAGGGCCGCAAGACGATCGTCTACTTCTACCCCGCGGCGCTTACCCCGGGCTGCACCAAGCAGGCCTGCGACTTCACCGACAACCTCGAGCTGCTGGCCGGCGCCGGCTACGACGTCATCGGCGTCTCCCCCGACAAGCCGGAGAAGCTCGCCACGTTCCGCGAGAAGGAGAACCTCAAGGTCACGCTGGTCGGCGACCCGGAGAAGAAGGTCCTGGAGGCGTACGGCGCCTTCGGCGAGAAGAAGCTGTACGGCAAGGTCGTCACCGGTGTCATCCGCTCCACGGTCGTCGTGGACGAGGACGGCAAGGTCGAGCGGGCCCTGTACAACGTCAAGGCCACCGGCCACGTGGCGAAGATCATCAAGGACCTGGGCATCTGACGGATCCCGGGCCGCCGGGCCGCGTACCCATGTTGTGACGAAAGTCCCCTCCGACGGGGACTTTCGTTTGCAACCGCCACCATCGAGCAAGTGATCCCCTTGGAAGCGTTGTATGTCCAGAGAAGGGATCGCCATGTCCACCGACACCGAGGAAGGGCCCCTGTCGCCCGACCCGGAGGCGGTCAAGCGTCACCGGGCGCTGTTCCGTGCCGTCAGACGGCGCAAGAATCCGCCCCTGCGCCGCACCGACATCACCGTCACCGACGACACGGCGGTCAAGCGGGCGGTGAAGGCGGCCTCGCTCGGCAACGCCATGGAGTGGTTCGACTTCGGCATCTACTCCTACCTCGCGGTGACGATCGGCCACGTCTTCTTCCCGTCCGGGAACGACACGGTCCAGCTGATCTCGTCGTTCGCGACCTTCGCGGTGTCGTTCCTCGTCCGGCCGATCGGCGGCATGGTCTTCGGCCCGATGGGTGACAAGATCGGCCGCAAGAAGGTCCTGGCGATGACCATGATCCTGATGGCGGTCGGCACGTTCGCCATCGGCCTGATCCCGTCGTACGCCTCGATCGGCTTCTGGGCGCCGGTCCTGCTCATCGTCTTCCGGCTGATCCAGGGCTTCTCCACGGGCGGCGAGTACGGCGGCGCGTCCACCTTCATCGCCGAGTACGCGCCCGACAAGCGACGCGGCTACTTCGGCAGCTTCCTGGAGTTCGGCACGCTCGCCGGGTACGTCGGCGCGGCGGGCCTCGTCACGATCCTGACGACCACGCTCGGCAGCGACGGCATGGAGTCCTGGGGCTGGCGCGTCCCGTTCCTCGTCGCGGGCCCGATCGGCCTGGTCGGCCTCTACCTGCGGCTGAAGCTCGACGAGACCCCGGCCTTCCAGAAGCTCGAGGACGAGTCCGCCCACAAGGCCTCCGACGCCGCTTCCTCGGTCGAGACGACCGCCAAGGGCGACCTGCTCCGGATCTTCCGCGACTACTGGCCGACGCTGATCCTCTGCATCTGCCTGGTCGGCGCGTACAACATCACGGACTACATGCTCCTGTCGTACATGCCGACGTACCTGTCGGACGAGATGGGCTACTCCGAGACCCACGGCCTGCTGATCCTCATCGCCACGATGGTGATCCTGATGTGCGTCATCAACCAGGTCGGCAAGCTCTCCGACCGCTTCGGCCGCAAGCCGCTCCTGATGGCGGGCATGCTCGGCTTCTTCGTCCTCTCCATCCCCTCCTTCCTCCTGGTCAAGAACGGCGCCCTGTGGGCCGTCTCGATCGGCATGCTGATGCTGGGCCTGTCCCTGGTCTGCCTGCTCGGCACCATGTCGGCCGCGCTCCCGGCGCTCTTCCCGACCCAGGTCCGCTACGGCTCCCTCTCGGTCGGCTACAACCTCTCCGCCTCGATCTTCGGCGGCACGACCCCGCTGGTGATCACGGCGCTGATCTCCCTGACCGGGACCGACATGATGCCCGCGTACTACGCGATGGCCGCGGCCCTCGTCGGCGTCATCGCGGTGGCCTGCATGAAGGAGACGGCCCAGAAGCCCCTTGCGGGTTCCCCGCCCTCGGTGGAGACGGAAGAGGAAGCGGCGGACCTGGTCGAATCCCAGGCCCCGACCCCGAAGTTCTGACCTGCTCCGCTTCCCGTGGCCGGGCCGCCCCGCATACCGTGCGGGGCGGCCCGGCTTCTGCCCCAACTGTCCGGCTCCGGCCTGAACTTGGCGGCGGGCCAACGGCGCGCTCCCGAGCCGGGCGGCGCCCCCGTACACTGACGGCGGGACATGCACCGGGAAGGTGGAATGTCCGCTTTAATGCGGTCGTGGTGGAATTGGCAGTCACGTCGGGTTTAGGTCCCGGTGGGAGAAATCCCGTGAGGGTTCGAGTCCCTCCGACCGCACACGCAGAAGGGCGCTCCCGCACCGGGAGCGCCCTTCGTCGTACGAGGCCGGGTCTCAGCCCAGCAGCTCCCGCACCACCGGCACCAGCGCCCGGAACGCCTTCCCCCGGTGGGAGATCGCGTTCTTCTCGTCGGCGGTGAGCTCCGCGCATGTGCGGGTCTCGCCGTCCGGCTGGAGGATCGGGTCGTAGCCGAAGCCGCCCGCGCCCGCCGGGGTGTGCCGCAGGACGCCGCGCAGCTGGCCCTCGACGACGCGCTCGGTGCCGTCGGGCAGGGCGAGGGCGGCCGCGCAGGCGAAGTGGGCACCCCGGTGCTCGGCGGAGTCGATGTCGCCGAGCTGGGCGAGGAGGAGGTCGAGGTTGGCCTGGTCGTCGCCGTGGCGGCCGGCCCAGCGCGCGGAGAAGATGCCGGGGGCGCCGCCGAGGACGTCGACACAGAGGCCGGAGTCGTCGGCGACGGCGGGCAGGCCGGTGGCCTGGGCGAGGGCGTGGGCCTTGAGCAGGGCGTTCTCGGCGAAGGTGACGCCGGTCTCGCGGACGTCCGGGATCTCGGGGTACGCGTCGGCGCCGACCAGCTCGTGGGGCAGGCCGGCGTCGGCGAGGATGGCGCGGAGTTCGACGATCTTGCCGTTGTTGCGGGTGGCGAGGATGAGGCGGGTCATGCCTCCAGTATTCACGCCGCCGCGGGTCCGTTACGGCGTGCAGACCTTCGTCAGTTCGCCCGCCGCGTCCGTGACGGGGGTGACGTCGGGGGTCTCGTCGCCGTTCCTGATGGCCGTACGGACGTTGTCCACCGCCTTGTTGAGGTCGCCGACGGCCTTCGACACATCGGCGTTGTCGGTCTTGTCGCCGATCTTGTCGAGGTTCTTGTCGATGGAGGCGAGCGCCTCGTCGGCCTGGCCCGGGTCGTTCGACGCGTTCTCGACGGCCTGCTGGAGGTCGGTGACGCTGTCGGCGATGGAGTCGGCGGTCTGGACACAGTCGAGGGCCTTGTCGACGGCGGAGCAGCCGACGGCGGCCGGGACCGCGATCAGTGCCGCGGCGGCGACGGTTATGGCGATTCGACGGTGGCGGCGCGCGGCCATGGAACGGTCCTCCCCTGAAGTACGGACGGATGGACGGCGGTTGATGTCGCGTGCCGTCCACCCGTACGTAGTGACGCAGTCGGTGGCTGTGCGGTTGCCACCCTACTTGGGGAGTTCTTTACCTAGGCAAGGTCTTTTCCGAGGGCGCCCTCAAGGGCCTTGCGCTGGGCGGCGGCGAGTTCGTCGCAGCCCGAGACGGCGAGGTCGAGCAGGGAGTTGAGCTCGTCGCGGGCGAACGGCTCGGCCTCGGCGGTGCCCTGGACCTCGACGAAGCGGCCGTCGCCGGTGCAGACGACGTTCATGTCGGTGTCGGCGCGGACGTCCTCCTCGTAGCAGAGGTCGAGGAGCGGTACGCCGCCGACGATGCCGACGGAGACGGCGGAGACCGTGCCGGTGAGGGGCTGGCGGCCGGCCTTGATCAGCTTCTTGCCCTGGCCCCAGGCGACGGCGTCGGCGAGGGCGACGTAGGCGCCGGTGATGGCGGCGGTGCGGGTGCCGCCGTCGGCCTGGAGGACGTCGCAGTCGAGGACGATGGTGTTCTCGCCGAGGGCCTTGTAGTCGATGACGGCGCGCAGCGAGCGGCCGATGAGGCGGCTGATCTCGTGGGTGCGGCCGCCGATCTTGCCGCGGACGGACTCGCGGTCGCCGCGGGTGTTGGTGGCGCGGGGCAGCATCGAGTACTCCCCGGTCACCCAGCCCTCGCCGCTGCCCTTGCGCCAGCGGGGGACGCCTTCGGTGAAGGAGGCGGTGCAGAAGACCTTGGTGTCGCCGAAGGAGACGAGGACGGAGCCTTCTGCGTGCTTGCTCCAGCCGCGTTCGATGGTGATCGGGCGGAGCTGTTCGGGGGTGCGGCCGTCGATGCGAGACATGGGGAGGAGCCTAGCGGCAGGGGCGCGGGGCGAAGGTCCCGCGGGGCGGGCCCGCGCCGTACTCCGCGCCGCGCGGGCCCGGACTCCGAGGTCCCGCACGGCCCAGGCGGAACCCGCTCGTCCCTTCAACAGCCCTTGAGTGATCCACGAGCGCGCGGCGGTACAAAAACGGTGTTGCTCCCGGTCGAGGAGAAGCACCCGATGACAGGCGTGAACGTCCCGCCGAGTCACCGCGTTCGCCCGACAGCGCCAGCCCCGCCCCGCAGGACAGACCGCTGCAGAACCTCACCCGAGAACGGAAGTCCCATGGCCGTTGACCAAGTACTGACCGGCTCCGCGTCGGACGGAGAAGGCAGTCTGGGTGCCCGGGCCGCTGAAGCCGCCGAGCCGACGCGTGCCCCGATCTCCCGGCTGCCGTCCCTGACCGGCCTGCGGTTCCTCGCCGCGCTGGCCGTGTTCGCCGCCCACGCCTTCATACCGATCCCGTCGCTGCGGCTGCTGGCCGACGACCGTACCGAGTTCCGGTTGTTCCACTGGTTCGACCAGGCCGGCGGGCCCGCCGTGTCGTTCTTCTTCGTGCTCAGCGGGTTCGTACTGACCTGGTCGGCGCGGGACAACGACACCACGACGGGGTTCTGGCGGCGGAGATTCGTCAAGATCTACCCGACCTACGTGGTCGCCTGGGTGCTCGCGATGGTGCTCTTCGCCGGCGACGCCACCTCCACCCGGATCGCCGTCGCCAACCTCTTCATGGTCCAGGTGTGGGTGCCCGAGTACTACACCAACTTCAGCGTGGACCCGCCGAGTTGGTCGCTGGGCGTGGAGGCGCTCTTCTACCTGAGCTTCCCGCTGCTGCTGGCCGTCCTCCGGCGCATCGAGCCCCGGCACCTGAAGTACTGGATCATCGGGGCGATCGCCGCGGTGTGGGCCACCCCGGTGGTGGCGTACACGGCGTTCCCGAAGGCCCCGCTGGTTCCCAGCGGCCAGGACCTCGCCGCCACCGCGTACTGGTTCAACTATGTGCTGCCGCCGGTCCGCGTGGTCGACTTCGCCCTCGGCATCCTGGTCGCGCTCGCGGTCAAGCACGGGCGCTGGCGCAACATCGGCATGATCCCGTCGTTCGTGCTGCTGGCCGGCGGGTACTGGCTCACCTTCCACATGCCCGCCTTCTACGGGCAGCGCGCCACCATGATCATCCCGATCGTGCTGCTGATCGCGGCCGCGGCGACCGCGGACATCGAGGGCCGCTTCACCCTGTTCCGCAACCGCACGATGGTCTGGCTGGGCGAGATCTCCTTCGCCTTCTACCTGCTGCACTACATCGTACTGGCCCGGCTCCGCAAGGAGCTCGGCACGGAGCTGTACTCCACCACGGAGGGCATCGCCCTCCTGGCCGGCGCGGCCGTCGCCGCGGTGGCGCTGTCCTGGCTGCTCCACCGGCTGGTCGAGCTTCCGCTCGTGCGCCGGTTCGGCCGCTCGCGGCCCGCGGCACGTGAGAAGACGGTCGCCTGACCGAGCGCGCGGGCCCTTCCGGGACGCGAACGGCCGCCGCTGCCCGTACATCGGGGAGCGGCGGCCGTTCGCGTGCGGCCCGTCAGTGACGGTTGCTCACATCATGTCTTCGATGTCGGCGGCGATCGGGTCGGCGTCGGTGCCGATGACGACCTGGATGGCGGTGCCCATCTTGACGACACCGTGGGCGCCGGCGGCCTTCAGCGCGGCCTCGTCGACCAGGCCGGCGTCCTTGACCTCGGTGCGCAGCCGGGTGATGCAGCCCTCGACCTCTTCGATGTTGTCGATGCCGCCGAGCCCGGCAACGATCTTCTCAGCCTTCGTGGCCATTTCGTTCTCCCTGTTGTTCCCTGGCCCGCCGTGAGCCGTTTTGTCACGGTAACCCACGGTTGGCCCATCTTCACGAGCGGTAGCACCACACGTGACGAAAGATGACGAGCACGTGGACCGACCCGTCCCGCGACTGGTCTACACCAGTTTCCAACGACCGCCAAACGTGGCTTGTTCCGGGAGGACGCCCATGAGCGCGAACGCCGCCGCCGCACCCCGACCGAGCCCCTGGAACAACTTCTTCCAGGGGCTCCAGAAGATGGGGCGCAGCCTGCAGCTGCCGATCGCCGTGCTCCCCGCGGCGGGCATCGTCAACCGCCTCGGGCAGCCCGACGTCTTCGGCGACGACGGCCTCGGCTGGACCAATGTGGCCAAGGTCTTCGCGGGCGCGGGCGGCGCCCTGCTCGACGCCGACCTCGGACTGCCGCTGCTGTTCTGCATCGGTGTCGCGATCGGCATGGCCAAGAAGGCGGACGGTTCGACCGCGCTCGCCGCGGTGGCCGGCTTCCTCGTCTACCGAGGCGTGCTGCGGCAGTTCCCGATCGACTGCGCCGACGGGGCGAAGGCGGTGGCGACGGGCTGTCAGGCGGCGGACAACACCGTCTCCGCGTTCCAGTTCCAGAACCCGGGCGTGTTCGGCGGCATCATCATGGGCCTGCTGGCGTCGTTCTTCTGGGTCCGCTTCCACCGGACGAAGCTGGTCTCGTGGCTCGGCTTCTTCAACGGCCGCCGCCTCGTCCCGATCATCATGGCCTTCGTCGGCATCCTCTTCGCGGTCATCTGCCTGTGGATCTGGCCGCCGATCGGTGACGGCCTGGAGAGCTTCTCCAACTGGCTGGAGGGCCTGGGCGCCGTCGGATCGGGCATCTTCGGCGTCGCCAACCGCGCGCTGCTGGTGATCGGGCTGCACCAGTTCCTGAACGTGCCGCTGTGGTTCCAGTTCGGCTCGTACACGAAGCCCGACGGCACGACCGTGCACGGCGACATCAACATGTTCCTCAGCGGTGACCCCAGCGCGGGCATCTACCAGTCGGGCTTCTTCCCGATCATGATGTTCGCCCTCCCCGCGGCCTGTCTGGCGATGGTGCACTGCGCCCGGCCCGATCGCCGCAAGGCCGTCGGCGGCATGATGCTCTCGCTGGCCCTGACCTCGTTCGTCACCGGCATCACCGAGCCGATCGAGTACTCCTTCGTCTTCATCGCCCCCGCCCTGTACGCGGTGCACGCGGTGCTGACCGGTGTCTCGATGGCCGTGACCTGGGCACTCGGCGTCAAGGACGGCTTCAGCTTCTCCGCGGGCCTGATCGACTACCTGATCAACTGGAACCTGGCGACGAAACCCTGGCTGATCATCCCGATCGGCCTGTGCTTCGCGGTCGTGTACTACGCGGTCTTCCGGTTCGCGATCACCAAGTTCGACCTGAAGACCCCGGGCCGCGAGCCCGAGGAAGAGGTCGAGGACGTCACCAAGGCCTAGCCTTCCGCCCCTGCCCGAAGGGCCCCCGGACCTCTGGTCCGGGGGCCCTTCGTCACGTATGAGCTCAAGCGGACGCATATGTTCCACACCACAGAAATCGTGGGTTCCTTATCTCAGCTTCACCGTGCTACAACAGGTCTACACCACTGAGTGGTGTAGACCATGTGGCCGTCGGCCACGGTCCCCCTCGAGACGCCGCCGTCCCACAATGACCCCTTGGCGGCGCCTGCCCACCTGGAGGAAGTTGTGTCCACGGCTAGCGCCGCACCCGCGGCCGACAAGAAGAAGAAGGGCGCCGGCGCGATGGCTGTCATGCAGCGCATCGGCCGCAGCCTCATGCTGCCGGTCGCCGTGCTGCCCGCCGCCGCGCTGCTGGTCCGGTTCGGCCAGGCCGACATGCTCGGCAGGGAGTCGTTCCCGACCTTCATCAACAAGCTCGCCGGCTACATGGCCGCCGGCGGTGGCGCGCTGCTCGACAACATGCCGCTGCTGTTCTGCGTCGGCATCGCGATCGGCTTCGCCAAGAAGTCGGACGGCTCCACCGCGCTCGCCGCGGTCACCGGCTACCTGGTCTTCCAGAAGGTGCTCGCCACCTTCACGGACAGCAACCTCCCGAAGGTCGCGAGCGTCGCCGACGGCAAGATCGTCATGAACGAGGCCCCGGTCAACGCCGGTGTCCTCGGCGGTGTCGTGATGGGCATAGTCGTCGCCCTGCTCTACCAGAAGTTCTACCGGACCAAGCTGCCCGACTGGGCGGGCTTCTTCGGCGGCCGCCGGCTCGTCCCGATCCTCTCCGCGTTCGCGGGTCTCGTGGTCGGCATCGTCTTCGGCCTGATCTGGCCGGTGCTCGGCACGGGTCTGCACAACTTCAGTGAGTGGCTGGTCGGTTCGGGCGCCGTCGGCGCCGGCATCTTCGGTGTCGCCAACCGTGCGCTGATCCCGATCGGCATGCACCACCTGCTGAACTCCTTCCCCTGGTTCCAGGCCGGTACCTACAACGACGGCGGCGTCGACTACCACGGCGACATCGCCCGCTTCCTGCACGGCGACCCGACCGCGGGTCAGTTCATGACCGGCTTCTTCCCGATCATGATGTTCGCCCTTCCGGCGGCCTGCCTCGCGATCACGCACTGCGCCCGCCCCGAGCGCCGCAAGGTCGTCGGCGGCATGATGTTCTCCCTCGCGGCCACCGCGTTCGTCACCGGTGTGACCGAGCCGATCGAGTTCACCTTCATGTTCATCGCCCCGGTCCTGTACGCGATCCACGCGGTCCTCACCGGTGTCTCCATGGCCCTGACGTGGGGCCTGGGCATGAAGGACGGCTTCGGCTTCTCGGCCGGCGCGGTCGACTACTTCCTGAACCTGGGCATCGCCTCCAAGCCGTGGCTGCTGGCCCTGGTCGGCCTGTGCTTCGCGGCCGTCTACTACGTGGTCTTCCGCTTCGCGATCATCAAGTTCAACCTGCCGACGCCGGGCCGTGAGTCCGACGAGGAGCTGGCCGAACTGCAGAAGGCCGAGGCCAAGTAGCCTCTGCCGGGTACGACGAAGCCCCGCCGACCATGTGTCGGCGGGGCTTCGTCGTACCCGGGAAACGATCAGATCTCGTACGTCGCCCCGGCCACCGCCAGCTCCACCGGCCCGTCGTACACCGCACGCGCGTCCGCCAGGTTCACCTGCGGGTCCGTCCACGGCGGGATGTGCGTCAGGACCAGCTTGCGGGCGGCGGCGCGCTGGGCCGAGTCGCCCGCCTCGCGGCCGTTGAGGTGCAGGGCCGGGATGTTCTCCTTGCCGTGCGTGAACGCGGCCTCGCACAGGAACAGGTCGCTGTCCGCGGCCAGTTCGTCGAGCGCGGCGCAGGGGCCCGTGTCACCCGAGTACGTCAGGGAGCGGCCGCCGTGCTCGATGCGGATCGCGTACGACTCGACCGGGTGGCAGACCTTCTCCATGCGTACGGAGAAGGGCCCGATGTCGTACGAGCCCGGCTTCACGGTGTGGAAGTCGAAGACCTCGCTGAAGGCGGACGCCGAGGGGGTGTCGGCGTGCGCCGTGGTCAGCCGCTGCTCGGTGCCCTCGGGTCCGTAGACCGGGATGGGGTCGCAACGGCCGCCCTCATGGCGGTAGTAGCGCACGACGAAGTACGCGCACATGTCGATGCAGTGGTCCGCGTGCAGATGACTGAGGAAGATCGCGTCGAGGTCGTAGAGACCACAGTGGCGCTGCAGCTCGCCCAGGGCGCCATTGCCCATGTCGAGAAGCAGCCGGAAGCCGTCGGCCTCGACGAGGTAGCTCGAACAGGCCGAATCCGCGGACGGGAACGACCCCGAGCAGCCGACGACGGTGAGCTTCATAAGAGCCGGAACCTCCGCGCTGGCGGTCGGGAAGCGGTAAGGAGCGGGACTGAGGGGTCCGTCGAGCGTAAGGCGCAAAACGGTGGGTCGCTCCTCCGTCGTGGGCCGTTGTGGGCGAACTCACCTGCGCTGTCACCGGTTCGGGGGGCGCTCGCCCGGTGCGGCACCCCGTGCGCCCCACCGGTACCGTCATGCCTATGGACACGTCCTGGTGGCTCGCGCTCGCGGCCGTCGTGCTGCTCGCGCTGGTGGCGACCCTGGTCGACGGATGGGGCCGGGGCACCCGGCGCCGCCGCCCGCGGACCGGCTCAGGCCCGGTGGCCGGCGGGCCGCGGCCCGGGGAGATCTGGTGGGCGCGGGTGCCCTACGAGGACGGGCCGGGCGCCAAGGACAGACCGTGCCTGGTGCTGGCGGTGCGGGGCGGTGTGGCGCGCGTCGCGAAGATCACCAGCCGGTACCACGACGAGCGGCCCGGGGTGATCGCGCTGCCGCCGGGCGCGGTGAGCGATGCGCAGGGGCGGGCCAGCTATCTGGAGACGGACGAGCTGCGCGAGGTGCCGGTGCCGGACTTCCGGCGGCGGGCCGGGGTCGTCGACCCGGCGCTGTGGGATCAGGTGCGGCACCTGGGCGCGTGATAGCCCCTCCGGCGATCGAGGAGCGGGTCCGGGGGCCAGGCCCCGGGTCCTCGGCCGCGGAGGGGCCGGACCGTGCGGGTCACGCCCACAACTGGCCGTGCAGGACCTCGATGGCCTCTTCGGTCGTCGCCGCCGTGTACACGCCCGTCGACAGGTACTTCCAGCCGCCGTCCGCGACGACGAAGACGATGTCCGCCGGCTCCCCCGCCTTGACGGCCTTCTTGCCGACGCCGATCGCGGCGTGCAGCGCGGCGCCGGTGGAGACGCCCGCGAAGATGCCCTCCTGCTGGAGGAGTTCACGGGTGCGGGTCACCGCGTCGGCCGAGCCGACCGAGAAGCGGGTGGTGAGGACGGAGGCGTCGTAGAGCTCGGGGACGAAGCCCTCGTCGAGGTTGCGCAGGCCGTAGACCAGGTCGTCATAGCGCGGCTCGGCCGCGACGATCTTGATGTCGGGCTTCTGCTCGCGCAGGTAGCGGCCGACGCCCATGAGCGTGCCGGTGGTGCCGAGGCCCGCCACGAAGTGGGTGACCGAGGGGAGGTCCGCCAGGATCTCCGGGCCGGTCGTGGCGTAGTGCGCGCCCGCGTTGTCCGGGTTGCCGTACTGGTAGAGCATCACCCAGTCCGGGTGCTGTTCGGCCAGTTCCTTCGCCATCCGCACGGCCGTGTTGGAGCCGCCCGCGGCGGGCGAGGGGATGATCTCGGCGCCCCACATGGCGAGCAGGTCGCGCCGCTCCTGCGAGGTGTTCTCCGGCATGACGCAGACGATGCGGTAGCCCTTGAGGCGGGCGGCCATCGCCAGCGAGATGCCGGTGTTGCCCGAGGTGGGTTCGAGAATGGTGCAGCCGGGGCTCAGCCGGCCGTCCTTCTCGGCCTGTTCGATCATGTGGAGCGCGGGGCGGTCCTTGACCGAGCCGGTCGGGTTGCGGTCTTCCAGCTTCGCCCAGATCCGTACGTCGTCGGAAGGGCTCAGCCGCGGCAGGCGCACCAGAGGGGTGTTGCCCACCGCGGCCAGCGGACTGTCGTAACGCATACGTCGCTACGTCCGGCTCAGCGCATGCCGCCGGCCACGGCCGGCAGGATCGTGACGTTGTCGCCGTCGGAGAGCTTGGTCTCGATGCCGTCGAGGAAGCGGACGTCCTCGTCGTTCAGGTAGACGTTCACGAAGCGGCGCAGCTGGCCCCCGTCCACGATGCGGGCGGCGATGCCCGCGTGCCGGGTGTCCAGGTCGGTGAACAGCTCGGCGAGGGTGTCCCCGCTGCCCTGCACGGCCTTCTCGCCGTCGGTGTAGGTGCGGAGGATGGTCGGGATGCGGACCTCGATGGCCATGCTGGTGCTCCTGTCAGGAGTCGGAAGTCGTGTGGGCGAGCGCGCGGCGGTGCGAGCGATCTGGATGGTTCGTGGTGCGTGGGGCCGCGGCCCGGGGCCGTACGGCGGTGCGGCTCAGCGCGGACAGATGGCGCTGGCGAGGCGGCACAGATCGACGTGCAGCCGCGCCACGAGCAGCATGCCCGGCGTCTTTTCGCTCACGTCGTGGGAAACCATGGGCTCATCGTATCGATTCCCGTCCGGGGTCCCGGAATGTGATCTCACCATGCGGTCGGAATCCGTCCGATATGCGAGACCGCCGGTGGGTCAGGCCGTGACCTGGACCTCTTCCTCGGTCACCTGGCCCTCGACGATGCGGAAGGACCGGAACTGGAAGGGGCCCGCCTCGTCGGTGTCGGCGGTGGAGACCAGGACGTAGTGGGCGCCCGGCTCGTTGGCGTAGGTGATGTCGGTGCGGGACGGGTACGCCTCGGTCGCGGTGTGGGAGTGGTAGATGATCACCGGCTCCTCGTCGCGGTCGTCCATCTCGCGGTAGAGCTTGAGCAGGTCGCCGGAGTCGAACTCGTAGAAGGTGGGCGAGCGGGCGGCGTTCAGCATCGGGACGAAGCGCTCGGGGCGGCCCTCGCCGACCGGGCCGGCGACCACGCCGCAGGCCTCGTCGGGGTGGTCGGCGCGGGCGTGGTCCACGATCTGGTCGTACAGGGCCTGGGTAATCGTCAGCATGCGGCCAGGATAAGCAGGTGGGCCGCCGCGTACCGGAGTCCGGTACGCGGCGGCCCACCTGGTGAGATGCCCAACGGGTGCGGAGGCTACGAACGCTTGGCGAACGCGGCGCCCTGCGGGTTGCGCTTGCGCAGGACGAAGTACGAGACGCCGAGGATGACGCCCCACACCGGGGCCGCGTACAGCGAGATGCGCGCGTCCTTGTCGATGCCCATGAGGACGATCACCAGGGCGATGAAGGCGAGCGAGAGGATGCTGGCCCAGATGCCGCCCGGCGCGCGGAACTCGGACTTGGGGAGCTCGCCGCGGTCGGACTTGAGGCGGTAGCGGACCTGGCAGATCAGGATGACGATCCAGGCCCACATGCCGGAGATGGTGGCGAAGGAGACGACGTAGTTGAACGCCTCGCCGGGCCACTGGTAGTTGATCCAGACGCCGACCATCATCAGCGCGGCGGAGACCGTCGTGCCGATCAGCGGCAGGCCGTTCTTCGTCAGCTTGGTGAAGGCCTTCGGGCCCTGGCCGTTGAGCGCGAGGTCGCGCAGCATGCGGCCGGTGGAGTACATGCCCGAGTTGCAGGACGACAGGGCGGCGGTGAGGACCACGAAGTTCACGATGCCCGCGCCCGCGGCCAGGCCCATCTTCTCGAAGGCGGCGACGAAGGGGCTGACGCCCGGCTGGAAGTTCGTCCACGGCACGACCGAGAGGATCATGATCAGGGCGCCGACGTAGAAGACGGCGATGCGCCACGGCACGGTGTTGATGGCCTTGGGCAGGACGGTCTTCGGGTCCTTGGACTCGCCCGCGGTGACGCCGACCAGCTCGACCGCGAGGAACGCGAACATGACCATCTGCAGGGTCATGAGGGTGTTGCCGATGCCGTGCGGGAAGAAGCCGCCGTCGGCCCACAGGTGCGTGACGGAGGCGGTGTCGCCGGCGTCGGAGAAGCCGAGGGTCAGGATGCCGGCGCAGATCAGGATCATGCCGACGATGGCGGTGACCTTGACCATGGAGAACCAGAACTCCAGCTCACCGAAGAGCTTCACGGAGATCAGGTTGGCGCCGTACAGGATGATCGTGAAGACGAGGGCGGACACCCATTGCGGGATGTCCCACCAGTACGTCATGTAGGTGGCGGCCGCGGTCACCTCGGTCATGCCGGTGATGACCCAGAAGAGCCAGTACGTCCAGCCGGTGACGAAGCCCGCGAAGGGGCCGATGAACTCGCGCGCGTACTCCGAGAACGAGCCGGAGACGGGGCGGTACATGAGGAGCTCGCCGAGCGCCCGCATGATGAAGAAGATGACCAGACCCGCGATGGCGTACGCGAGGATCAGGCTGGGGCCCGCCTTGGAGATGCCCTTGCCCGCGCCGAGGAAGAGGCCGGTGCCGATGGCGCCGCCGATGGCGATCATCTGGATCTGCCGGGCGCCGAGTCCCCGCTTGTAGCCTTCGCCGCCCTCGGCGGCGTCGCTCACGGCCTCATTGCCGGCGTTGTGCTTGTCGACCTGCACTGAGGTCATGATGGTGCGCCTTTCTCCATGCCGATCCGTGCCATTCGCGGCTCGGATCGACTGTGACGATCCTTCGGGGTGGGGCCCTGGGATGGATGGAGCTGTGCCTACCGGCGGTCGGCCGGTAAGGGCGCCCCCGGCGGACAGGGGTGGCGTCCGTCGGGCGGTCGTGAAGATTTATCACGGCGTTCACGGTGCCCGACCGAGGCGCGTGTGACACAGGTCACTGGAAAAAGGGGACAAACAGCACCCGCGACCGCATTGAGGGTCGGGCCGGTGATGCGATCGTTATGCGGATTTGAGCGTCCGTTGAGCGAACGCGCTTCCATGCGGCGCCCCGCCTTGTCCGGACACGTCAGGGCATAAGGGTTTCGACCAGAGTCTCCTGGAGGCCGCCCAGCCACAGGTACGCCATCACCATCGGCTTGCGCGGGTCCTCGTCCGGGAGCCGGTAGAGGAGGTCGGTGTCCTCCTCGTCGGTGATGTCCAGACGGGTGCCGATGGCCAGGCGCAGGTCGTTGAGGGCCCGCATCCACTGGACCGACTCGTCCGGGGCGAGCTTCAGGACCGCGCCGCCGTCGCCGACCGGGCTGAGCGCGTCCAGCGTGCGGACCACCACGAGGGCGTCCTCGCGCTTGCCGGCCCGCAGGTCGTTCTCGGTGAAGCGGCGGAACTCCGAGGAGTGCGCGCGCAGTTCGGCCTCGTCCTCGTCCGCCGGGCCGCCCGGACCGCCGTACGCGTCCGGGAGCAGGCGGCGCAGCACGGCGTCGGTGGGCGGCTCGCTGGGGCCCTCCGCGAAGAGCTCGGCGAGCGGGTCGTCGGAGATCTCGCCGCCGGGCCCGGGCCCGATCAGCTCCAGGAGCTGCACGGCGAGCGAGCGGATGATGGAGATCTCGACATCGTCGAGGGCGACGGCCGCACCGCCGCCGGGGATCGGTTCGAAGTGCCCGGGCATCAGAGCGCTGTACCCCTCATTACTTCCGATCCTGTTGCAACGTGGCCCACAGGCCGTAGCCGTGCATGGCCTGGACGTCCCGCTCCATCTCCTCGCGGCTGCCGGAGGAGACGACCGCGCGCCCCTTCTGATGGACGTCCATCATCAGTTTGGTGGCCTTGTCCTTGGAGTACCCGAAGTAGGTCTGGAAGACATACGTCACGTAGCTCATCAGGTTGACGGGGTCATTGTGGACGAGCGTGATCCAGGGGACGTCCGGCTCGGGGACCGCGGAGAGATCCTCCGTCGTCTCGGGGCTTTCGATCTCAAGGGGTGCTGGAGCCGTCACACGGCCCATGCTGCCACCACGAGGCGTCAACCGCACAAACGAGCCGCTCGCGCGGGCCTTGCCGCACACCTGCTCCACGATCGGACGCAGAAATCGTCACACTGACGCTAATTGGGGGTAGCATTCCTCTCATGAACACAGCGGACCTTGGCCTGCCGGTGGACGTTCCGTCGACAGCGCTCTTCACCGATCACTACGAGCTGACGATGCTGCAGGCCGCCCTCCACGGAGGTACGGCCGACCGGCGCTCGGTCTTCGAGGTCTTCACCCGGCGCCTGCCGGAGGGCCGCCGCTACGGGGTCGTCGCGGGCACCGGGCGCGTCCTGGACGCCGTGGAGAACTTCCGCTTCGACGCGGGCGTGCTCGGCTTCCTGCGGGAGCGGAACGTCGTCGACGAGCCGACGCTCCAGTGGCTCGCGGACTACCGTTTCTCCGGCGACATCTGGGGCTACCCCGAGGGCGAGGTCTACTTCCCCGGCTCCCCGATCCTGCGCGTCGAGGGCTCCTTCGCCGAGTGCGTGCTCCTGGAGACGGTGATCCTCTCCATCCTCAACCACGACTCGGCCATCGCCGCGGCCGCCTCCCGGATGGCCTCGGCCGCCGGGGACCGGCCGCTGATCGAGATGGGCGCGCGCCGCACGCACGAGCTGGCCGCGGTCGCCGCCTCGCGGGCCGCGTACGTGGGCGGTTTCGCCACGACGTCGGACCTGGCGGCCGGGTTCCGGTACGGCATCCCGACCGTGGGCACGTCCGCGCACGCCTTCACGCTGCTGCACGACTCCGAGCGGGACGCCTTCCGTGCCCAGGTCGACTCCCTCGGCGAGGGGACGACGCTGCTCGTGGACACGTACGACGTGCAGGAGGCGGTCCGCACGGCCGTCGAGATCGCGGGGCCGAAGCTCGGGGCCGTCCGGATCGACTCCGGCGACCTGCTGCTCGTCGCGCACCGGGTGCGTCAGCAGCTCGACGAGCTGGGCGCGAAGGACACCAAGATCGTGGTCACCTCCGACCTCGACGAGTACGCCATCGCCTCGCTCGCGGCCGCGCCCGTGGACGCGTACGGCGTCGGTACGCAGCTGGTGACGGGCTCGGGGCACCCGACCTGCTCCATGGTCTACAAGCTGGTCGCGCGGGCCGAGTCCGCCGACCCGAAGGCGCCGCTGGTGCCGGTCGCCAAGAAGTCGGCGGGCGGCAAGACGTCCATCGGGGGGCGCAAGTGGGCCGCGCGCCGTCTCGACCGGGACGGCGCCGCGGAGGCCGAGGTCGTGGGCACCGGAGCCGTGCCGGCGGAGCTCGCCGACCGGCAGCTGCTGGTCGAGCTGGTCAAGGGCGGTGAGGTGGTCTCCCGCGAGCCGCTGGACGCGGTGCGCGAGCGGCACATCGCGGCGCGCGACGGGCTCCCGCTGTCGGCGACGCAGCTCTCCCGGGGCGAGGCCGTGATCCCGACCGAGTACGTGTGAGCCGTGCGGGAGCGAGTGCACCAATTGCCCTCTCCCGCAATGCACTTGAAGCTTCTACGCTCGTAGTCTCCAGCCGAAGACCTTTAAGGACACCGACCATGCGCCGCGCCCTGATCGTCGTAGACGTGCAGAACGACTTCTGCGAGGGCGGCAGCCTCGCGGTGGCGGGAGGTGCCGATGTCGCTGCCGCGATCACCGATCTCGTCGGGCAGACGGCGGGCGGCGGCTACCAGCACGTCGTCGCCACCCGCGACCACCACATCGCGCCCGGCAACCACTTCGCCGACTCCCCCGACTACGTCCACTCGTGGCCCGCGCACTGCGTCGCCGGGACCGAGGGCGTGGGGTTCCACCCGAACTTCGCGCCCGCCGTCGCCTCCGGCGCGATCGACGCCGTCTTCGACAAGGGGGCGTACTCGGCCGCGTACAGCGGGTTCGAGGGCGCCGACGAGAACGGGGTGTCCTTGGCGGACTGGCTGCGGGACCGGGAGATCTCCGAGGTCGATGTCGTCGGGATCGCCACGGACCACTGTGTGCGGGCCACTGCGCTGGACGCCGCGCGTGAGGGGTTCCGTACGCAGGTTCTTCTTGATCTCACCGCGGGAGTCGCCGCCGGTACGACCGAGTCCGCGCTGGAGGAGATGAAGGCGGCCGGGGTCGAGCTCACCGGTAAGCCGGTCGTGGCCTAGGTCGCGGGGCCCCGCTCCTCAAGCGCCGGAGGGGCTGGCTGCGCCGGGTCTCAGCAGCGCGCGTATCGGGTGCCACAGCTCGCCCGTCGTCGCGTCCGGGGCCTGGCGCCAGACCAGGCCGTCCGGATGGTGCAGGACGGCCGTGATCTCGTCCGGGGTCGGCGGGTGCGCGTTGCCCCGGAGGTAGACCGCGCGCAGGCCCAGATTGCGCAGGCGGGTCAGGGCGCGGGCCCGGTTCACGGCGTGCACCAGGACCCGGACCGCACCCTCGCCGGTACCCGGCGCGGGCAGCGTCAGAGCCACCACCACGCTGCCGCCCGGCAGCTTGCAGAACCCTCCTGCGGACATGACTGTCACACCCCCGTGAGACGTAGTGTCAATAAGGAACTCACAGGACGCACTCAAACACGATCGGCCGCGACCCGCCAGAGGGTCGCGGCCGATACGTTTCTGACCTGCGGTTTTACCGGCTACTTCGCCGAGGGGCCGACCTTCACCGTGATCGAGGAGCCGTCGAGGGGCTGGCCCACGACCGTGATCCGGGTGTTGGTGTCAGTTGTCTGGACACTGCCGGTCGGGTTCTCCTTGTACCAGTAGGTGCCCTTGTGGTCGTCGAAGACCGGGTTGCCGAGCTGCGCCGGGATCCTGGTCTCGACGCCGAGCTTGTGGAGCTTCATGCCGGGCACCGGGTACCAGCCGAAGGCGGCGTCGTACGGCGTGATCTTGTTCGTGATCAGCTTGCCGTCCGCCCACTTCAGCGGCTTCGCGTGCGCGTCGACCGGCAGGATCAGACCCTTGCCGGGGTGCTGGCCGACGTTGTTGTTGCGCTGCGAGGTGTCCCACTGCCAGATCATCAGGCCGGGCCGGTACTGGTAGTGCTCGACCCAGTCGTTCTTCGCGCCGCCGTCGCGCCAGCCGAAGTTGTACGGGCCGACCTTGAGGGTCTTGTCGTACGACACGTACTGGCGGTTCTCGGCGATGTAGAACTGCGGGAAGTCGCCGTTGATCGCGGCGCCGACGCGGGAGAAGCCGCGCGCGGTCCAGCCGTTGTCGTCACCCTCGGCGTTGTCGGTGAACACGGCCGAACCGTCCGCCTGCACCGAGAGGTTGTCGGCGGTGAAGCCCAGGCCGCCCGCGCCGCCGTCGGTCTTGTAGCGGAAGCGGATGTCGATCTTCTTGCCCGCGAACTCGTCGAGCGGGAAGACCAGGTGCTGGAACGTGGTGGAGTCACCGGTCAGGGCCGGCTTGTCGCCGCCGTCGCGCGGGATGGTGACGCCGTCGGCCGTGCCGTCGATCGACTTCCAGCTCGCGCCGCCGTCGGTGGAGACCTGCGTGTACAGGTAGTCGTAGTCCTTCTCGATGTTCCACCAGCCGTCGAGCTCCAGCGACGCCTTCGCCTTGCCGCTCAGGTCGACCGTGCGCGACAGGGTGTTGTCGAGGTCGTCGCCGTAGTCCGACCACCACTGCTTGGAGCCCTCGGCGGGCTTCACGATGTCGGTGGTGACGTTCTTCTTCGGCAGCTCGACGACCAGCGCCTGCTTCAGCTTGGTGTTGTACTCCGAAACACCAAGCTTGTGCGTCGAGTTGGTGGCCGCCTTCGCCTTGTCGTAGGTGAGCCAGCCCAGCTGCAGCTTGTCCCAGGCGGTCATGTCGCCCGGCATGTCGCCGATCGAGTCCTTGCCGGTGCCGAGCCAGGAGCCCGCCGACATCAGCGACCAGAAGCCGACCGAGTTCTCGCCCGCGTACGAGGTGTCGTACAGGTCGGGCAGGCCCAGGTCGTGGGCGTACTCGTGGGCGAAGACGCCGAGGCCGCCGTTCTCCGGCTGCATCGTGTAGTCGCCGACCCAGATGCCGGTGTCGCCGACCGGGGTGCCGCCCGCCTTGAAGCCCTCGGGGC
Source organism: Streptomyces sp. YJ-C3 (assembly GCF_053891275.1). Taxonomy (NCBI): domain Bacteria; kingdom Bacillati; phylum Actinomycetota; class Actinomycetes; order Kitasatosporales; family Streptomycetaceae; genus Streptomyces; species Streptomyces sp. YJ-C3. The sequence continues at coordinate 7,940,800 of NZ_CM132685.1, forward strand.
CGGTGTCGCCGTCGTCGCGGCTGTAGACGTAACCGCGGTGCGCCCACAGGGAGTCGCCGCCCTGCGCGCCGCCGCCGGCCGACCCGTCCTCGCCCGCGTGGACGATCTGGAAGTGGTCGATGTAGCCGTCGGGCTCGTTGAAGTTGCCGTCGTTGTCGTGGTCCGTGCGGTCCCACTGGTCGTACTGTGCGAGGTCGGCCTTGATGTCGGCGTCCGACTTGCCGGCCGCCTTCTGCTGCTCGACCCACGCGGTGACGCCGTCACGGACCAGGTCCTCGACGTTCGGGCAGTTGTCGGCGCCGCAGTAGTTGGAGCCGTAACGGGCCTCGTTCCAGGGCACCTTCACCCAGTCCGAGACCTCGCCGTCCACCGAGTAGCGGCCCGAGGACGTCTTCTCGTAGTACGTCTTGAGGGAGTCGACTCCCTTGCCCGTACCGAAGTAGAGGTCCTTGTAGTGCTGGGAGTCGTAGTCCTTCTTCCAGGCCGTGCTGTTGTTCGTGGCGCGGTCCGGCTCGGCGATCTGGTTGTGCAGCGGGCCGGGCGTACCGCCGTACTTCGGCTTCAGCTCGTCGGTGTCGTCGTCCGCGCGGTCCACCAGGGTGGTGTTGTCGACCTTGTCGCCGAACTCGGTCAGGATCGTGAAGATCTTGTCCGTGCGCTCGCGGCCCAGCTCGACGTACTTGCCCTTGCCGAGGTCGACGACCCGGGAGCCGTGGCGCTCCTGGACCTTCGACGTGCCCTGCAGCACGTTCTGCAGGGCGGTCTGCCGCTGCTGCTCCTGCTGCTTGCTGAACGGGCCGTCCAGGACGTGGCCCTTGCCCCCGTACGTCTTCCCGTCGGCGGTCGTGCTCGTCGCGGCCGGAGTGTCGGCCTGGGCGGTCGTCGCCGCTATGGAACCGGTGGCCGCGGTGGCGGCCAGGGTCACGAGCACGGCGGCGGATCTCAACGCCCGTCTCTTGGTGGTCACTTGAGTGGTCCCCTCCTCCGTGGCGCACCCGCCACGTGTCACAAGTGACGCCATTTGACCGGAGGTAGAGGAGAAATAACAGTCCTTGACTGTGACGTTTCCGTTGCACTATGCAGGTGCGCCGGTCCGGAATCCGGACAAGCACGCCGATACTCAACAGCGCGTCGAGCCGTCCACTTGGCGGACGGGATGACTCCGTGCGCCCCCCATGCTCCGACACCGGGGGTTAGGTCATGCTTACCGGCCGTTCCGCTCGGGCACACGTCGGAATAGAGTCGGGCCGTTGGTGTGAACCAACCCGGCAGCCCGCTCGCGCTCCCCCGATGTCACGAGGACGGATACCGCCATGCCTCGCCCGACTGTCGCACAGCTCCTCTATGGTTCGGCCACCGTCGTCTTCTCCACCCTCGCCATGCTGCTGCTGTCCCAGACGAGTTCGGGTCCCGGGGTCGTCGTGATCGCCGTGTCGGCACTCGCCCTGGGGCTGCTCGTGGCCCTGTCCGTACCGGTACGCAGGCAGACGCCCGCGGCCGAGCGGGCCGAGGAGCGGGTGCCCGGGCAGCGCGTCGCGGCCCCGGAGCCCACCGGGTCCCGGAGCGTGCGGGAACGCGAACCGGCAGGCCCGTGAGGCACGGACCCGCCGGTTCGGTCGTACGTCGCCGCTGTCGCCGTGAGGCGCCCGGTCAGGCGCTGCTGACCACCACCGTCTTCGCGGCCTTGTCGTGCAGGCCCTGCTTGTAGGGCTTGTCGAAGAAGCTCCAGCCGCCGGAGATCGCCGTCCAGATGCAGGCGCAGCAGAACACGGCGGGGACCCAGAGCACCACGGCGCGGATCAGGTTGGTCTGCACACTGGGCGTCGCCCCGTTGTCGAGGTTGGCCAGGCGCAGCTTCATCAGCTTCTTGCCGAGCGTCTGGCCGGTCCGCGCCATCAGCACGGTGTCGTAGCCGATGTAGAGGACGGCCGCGAGCAGCGACTGGCCGAACTGCTTGCCGTACTCGATCTTGTCAGGGTCGGTCTCGTACTCGGAGATCCCGAACACCCACGACAGCAGGCCCGCCACGATCCCGACCAGGATCAGGTCGATGATGCGGGCCAGGACGCGCTTGCCGCTGTCGGCCAGCGGCGGCATCCCGGCCAGCGGGTCGGCGGCGCCGCCGTAGCCCCCGGACCCGTACGGGTCACCGCCGTAGGGAGGGGGCGTGCCGCCGCCGTACGGGGGCGGGGTGCCACCGCCCGGCGGGGGCGCCGAGCCGTAGGGGTTCTGCGCGGAGTCGTACGGGTTCTGGCCCGCGGAGCCCTGGGAGCCCTGCGGACTGTCGTACGGGGAGCCGCCGCCCGGCGTGGCCGGGGGCGGCTTGCGGAACGGGTCGTCGTCCGGCGGCTGGCCGGATCCGTTGGGCGGCGGTTCGGTACTCATGGCCCGAGTGGACCGCGAACACCGGCGGTACGCACCCGGCGGGCCGCCGTCCGGATGACCCAGGAGGGCCTGTCCGGCCGCGCCCCGGCTATCCGGCGACGAACGTGCGCGCCGCCTTGTCGTGCAGGCACTGCCGCCACGGCCGGTCGACCGCACCCCACAGGACGCCGACGACACCGATGACGAGCACGACCGGCACGCAGTAGGCGAACCAGCGGCGCAGGGCCGCGCCGAACGTCGGGGAGTCGTGCGCCTCGATGTCCCGCACGCTCAGGCCCATCAGCTTCTTGCCCAGCGTGCGGCCCCACTTGGCGGTCGGCAGTGCCTCGTACAGGACGCCGGCGACGAGCAGCACGGCGAGCACGATGCCGAGGTACGTCGCGGTCGTGCCGTCGAGCAGCCAGACCGTGACCTGCCGGCCCGAGGCCTTCGCCGCGTCGATCTTGCCGTCGATGTGGTCGGCCGCGCGGGCGCCGAGCGGCACGGCGGCGACCGCGGTGACGGCGCCGAGGACGAGCGTGTCGACGAGCCGCGCCACGAACCGCTTGCCGAGGCCCGCCGGACGCGCCGACGCCTGGGCCTGCGCGGCGGCGAGGAACGGGTCCTCGGCCACCGGCTTGAACGGGGTGACCGGGCCCTCCGGCTCCGCCGTCTGCTGCTGCGGCGCGGCCAGCTGGTGCACCTGCTGCGCCCAGGACGGCGAGCCGCCGCCGGGGCCCTGGGTGACGGGCGTGGGCAGCGCGGGCGCCGACGCCGACGGGGCGGGCTGCGGGTATCCGTAGGCGGGCTGACTCGGGGCGGGCGCGGGCGCCGGAGAGGGCGCCGGAGCCGGGGCGGCCGCGCGAGGAGCGGCCTGGGCGGGGGCGCTCGCCCGGGGCGGGGCGGCGCCGAGGCGGGGGTCGGCGGCGGGGGTGCCGGGCGCGGGCTGCGGGTTGAGGCCGGCCCGGGACTGGGCCGGCGCCTGCGCCTGCGCCGGGGCGGGTGCCTGCGCGGGTGTCTGGGCCGGGGTCCCCGACTCGGCCGGGGTGCCCTGCTGCGGTACGGCCCGGATCGTCATGGTGCCGTCGGCGCGCGGGGCGGTCTCGGCGCCGGGCCGGACGGCGCGGAGCGCGACGGTGCCGTCCGCGCGTGCGGCCGCGGGAGCGGCGGGGGCCTCCGGGGCGGCGGGCTCGGCGGGCGTCTCGGGGGCGGCGGGCGGGTCGGTGTGCTCCGCCGCGTCGTCGCCGGAGGCGTCCGCGCCCCACGAGACGCGGCGGTCCTGGTCACCGCCGAAGCCGGACTGGCGGGCGGTGTCGGCCGCCCACGCCGAGGCGGGCTCGGGCGACGCCGGCTCGTCGGGGCCCGTCTCCGTACGGACGGAGGGCTCTTCGTCGAGGAAGACCGGGCCGGTCTCCTCGGCGGGGGCGGGAGTCTGCGTGACGACCGGGGCCGAACCCGGCGGCGTCGGCAGGGTCTCGCCGTCGGACGGGGCGGGGCGGCTGGTGCCGGGGACCCAGGCGGCTCCGTTCCAGTACCGGACATATCCGGGAATGGACGGGTCGGGGTAATAGCCTTCGCGGGGCCTGTCGTCACCGGGGGCCGGGGTTGGGGCGCTCATGTCCGTCGTCCCGTATCTGCTCGGGGGTCTTGTTGTGGCCTCTACGTCTATCAGAAGGCCGCACCCGCCCGCGCCGGTCCGCCGGTACGCCCCACTTTCCGGGCAACGGAACCTGCCAAAAAAAGAATCTTCGCGAACTCGCGTAATGCCGCGGGGGGATCGCTGTCTCACCTTGCACGGGCCCGCTCCGGGGACCCGTGCAGATGGAGAGGAAGCGCACGACATGCACACCGTGGTGGAACGTGAACTCGAGCTGAAGCTCGTGCTGTCGCCCGAGCGAAGCATCCCTGTACCGGCCCGACTGACCTACCGCACCGATGACCCGTACGCCGTCCACGTCGCGTTCCACATCGGCTCCGAGCACCCGGTCAACTGGACGTTCGCCCGCGAACTGCTCGTGGAGGGGGTGTTCCGGCCATGCGGGCACGGGGACGTACGGGTATGGCCGACAAAGGTGGACGGGCGCTCCGTCGTGCTGATGGCGCTGAGTTCGCCGGACGGCGACGCGCTCCTGGAGGCCCCGGCCGCCCAGGTGTCGGCCTGGCTGGAGCGGACGCTGCGGGCGGTCCCCCCGGGCTCTGAGGGCGAGCGGCTCGGTATCGACGACGGCCTCGCCGAGCTGCTCGCACCCACTCCGGCCGACGACCTCTACCTGCGCGACCCGTGGCCGTCGGACGAGTCGTCCGACGAGCGCTGAGGCGGTCGCGTGGGCACGTCAGTGCGCGGGGGTGCCCGGGTGCGCGGGGGCGGACGCCCGGGGCGCGGCCGGGGCCGGGCCGGTGTCGGCGACGGCCGAGCCGACGGCGAGACCGAGCGAGGCGAGGGCGACGGCGCCGGCCAGCGCGACGGCACCGGCCTTGCGGGCACGGGTCGTCCGGCGCGGGGCGCGGCGGGGGTTGCTGGCGTCCATGGCAGGACCTCACGGGGGCAGGGTGCGGTCGGCACCCTGACGGCCGGCCGCGCGACCGTTCCAGGGTGCCTGCGACCGGCACCTCACTTCATGAGGCTTTCGTCCCTTATGTCACTCATACGGGAGCCACCCATGACCGTGGGTGATCAGAACAGCTTGCCGGGGTTGAGGAGGCCCAGCGGGTCGAAGGCCGCCTTCACCGTCCGCTGCACCTCGACGCCGACCGGGCCGAGTTCGCGGGCCAGCCACTCCTTCTTCAGGACGCCGACGCCGTGCTCACCGGTGATGGTGCCGCCGAGCTCCAGGCCGAGCGCCATGATCTCGTCGAAGGACTCGCGGGCCCGGCGTCCCTCGTCGGCGTCCTGGGCGTCGAAGCAGACGGTGGGGTGGGTGTTGCCGTCGCCCGCGTGCGCGCAGACGCCGATGGTCAGCGCGTACTTCTCGGCGATGCGCTCGACGCCTTCAAGGAGCTCGCCGAGCCTGGAGCGGGGCACGCACACGTCGTCGATCATCGTCGTGCCCTTGACCGCTTCCAGGGCGGTGAGGGACAACCGGCGTGCCTGGAGCAGCAGTTCCGACTCCGCCGCGTCCTCCGCGGGCACGACCTGGGTGGCGCCCGCGGCCTCGCAGAGCGCGCCGACCGCGGCGAGGTCCCGGGCCGGGTCGAGGGTGTCGAAGGCGGCGAGGAGCAGCGCCTCGGTGGTCTCGGGCAGACCCATGTGCGCCATGTCGTTGACGGCCTTGACGGTCGTCCGGTCCATGAGTTCCAGGAGCGACGGGACGTGGCCGTCCTCCATGATCCGGCAGACGGCGTCGCAGGCCGCGGCGGCCGAGGCGAACTCGGCGGCCAGGACGAGCTGTTGCGGCGGCTGCGGCTTCAGCGCGAGGGTGGCCCCGACAACGATGCCGAGACTGCCCTCCGAGCCGACGAACAGACGCGTGAGGTCGTAGCCCGCGACGCCCTTCGCGGTGCGCCGCCCGGTGGACAGCAGCCGGCCGTCGGCGAGGACGACGTCGAGTCCGAGCACGTACTCCGCCGTCACCCCGTACTTCACGCAGCACAGGCCGCCGGAGGCCGTGCCGATGTTGCCGCCGATGGTGCACATCTCCCAACTCGACGGGTCCGGCGGGTAGTACAGGCCGTGCTCGTTGACCGCGCGCGAGAGCGTGGCGTTGATGACGCCCGGCTCGACGACCGCGATCCGGTCGACCGGGTTGATCTCCAGGATGCGGTCCATCTTGACGAGCGAGAGCACGATGCAGCCGTCGGAGGCGTTGGCCCCGCCCGACAGGCCCGTGCGGGCGCCCTGCGGGACGACCGGGACCCGCAGCGCGGTGGCCGTGCGCATCACGTGCTGGACCTGCTCGACGGTCCGGGGCAGCACCACGACGGCGGGTCTGCCCGCGTCGCAGAAGCTCGCCATGTCGTGGGCGTACGAGGCGGTGACGTCGGGATCGGTGACGAGTGCCTCGGCGGGCAGCCCGTCGCCCAGCAGTTCGATGAGGGTGCGGCTCATGATCACAGCCTGGCACTCGGGGCCATCGGTGTGAACCCGTCTGCGGGCTCCATCACGTGCCGGAATGGCGAGCGGGTGTGCTCTTCGTATTGACGCACAGTGTGCGTCATGGACAACTCCGTGGAATCCCCGGAAGCCGAAGCGGTACCCGTCGCGAACCCGGCACCTCCCGAGGTCACCGCGCCGTCGCGCCGCCTCTCCCCCGCCCTGAAGCGCACGGTCGTCGCGTCCGTCGCCGGGTGCGCGGTGCTCGGCGGCGTGCTCGTCCTGCTGCCCGACGGCGATGTGCAGGGGCCGCCCGCGCTGCCGGGCCCCGCCGGACGGGCGGTCATCGCCGCCTCGGCCGGGGCGCCCGCCGCGCTGCCCGACCTGACCGCGCTGATCGGCGAGCGGGAGGCCGAACTGCGCAAGAACCCCCGGGACGACCGGACGTGGGCGGCGCTCGGGGCCGCCTACGTCGAGCGCGGTACACGCACGGCCGACGCGGCGTACTACTCCAAGGCCGAACAGGCGCTGCGCAGTTCCGTCAAGGCGCGCCCGAAGGGCAACGTGGAGGCGCTCGACGGGCTCGCCGCGCTGGCCGCCGCCCGGGGCGACTGGCGTGCCGCGAAGAACTGGGGCGAGGCCGCGCGCAAGCTGGCGCCGGAGCGCTGGTCGACGTACTCCGGTCTCGTCGCGGCCTATCAGGGGGTCGGTGACTACAAGGCAGCCGGGCGTTCTCTGGACAAGCTGTCCGAGCTGGCGTCGGGGACGGCGGTGACCCTGCGCACCGCCGCCGTGTACCGCGACCGGGGCTGGCGGGAGGACGCGGCGGCGGTCCTGAGCGACGCGACGGCCCGGGCCGGCACCCCCACCGAGCAGGCCGCGCTACTGCACCGCGCCGGCGACCTGGCCTGGGAGCGCGGCGAGGCGGCGGACGCGCTGCGGCACTTCGACGCGGCGCTCGCCGCGGACCCGCAGTTTTCCGCGGCGCTCGCGGGCCGGGGCCGGGCGCTCGCCTCGCTGGGCCGCACGGCGGACGCCGTGCGGGCGTACCAGCACGCGCTCATCAAACGGCCCGCGCCCGAATACGCCCTGGAACTGGGCGAGTTGTACGAATCCATGAACCTCGACGCGGAGGCCCGTGCCCAGTACGACGCGCTGCGGGCCCGGGTGGCCGCGCAGGGCGCGCACGGGGTGGACGACGCGCTCGTGCTCGGCCTGTTCGAGGCCGACCACGGCGACCCGGAGGCGGCGGTCGAGCGGCTGCGGGCGGAGTGGAAGCGGGCGCCCGGCATCGCCGCGGCGGACGCGCTCGGCTGGGCGCTGCACCGGGCCGGCGAGGACGACGAGGCGATCGGTCTGCTGCGGCGGGCCACGGACCGACAGAAGGGCGGCACGGTGCGCAGCGCGCTGTACTCGTACCATCTGGGCGCCGTGGAGCGGGAGATGGGGCTGTACGGGGCGGCGCGGCGGCACATCGGGGAGGCACTGCGGATCAATCCGGCGTTCTCCCCGCTGCTCGCTCCGCAGGCCCGGGAGGCGCTCAGTGCCCTCGGCGATCCGCCGGAGGGCGGGCCCGAGCAGATGTGGCCGCCTCAGCCGAAGGCTGCCGCGCCTGTGCGTAAGCCCGCCGCCCCGGCGCGGAAGCCCTCTCAACCGCCCGCGCCCAAGCGCCGCTAGCGTTCACTTGCCGGACGAGTGCGCCTCCGGTGGGGGCTGGTCGCCACGACGACAGCCGCACCCGGCAACGAATGCGCACCCGGCAGACGCGGACGCGACCCGCCACACCCGTGCCGTCCCGATCAGCCCGTTCCGGGTCACAAGAGAGGCCGGCTCCGCCTCGCCCAGAGAATCCGTCCCCGCGGGCCGCAGCGGAAGCGGACTCCGTGTTCTCCGCGACGCGCAGCCGCTGGTGCTGGACTCCCCCGGCCGCGAAGCCGAGTTCGCCGACCGCCGCCGCGCCGTCCGCGAGGAGCCGCGCCTTGAAGTCGGGGTCGGTCCAGGCGCGTGCCACCGCCTTCGCCCCGTTCACCGGGGAGGCACCGGCGAGGAACCCGTCGATGACCTCGTCGACGGTGTCGCCGCCGACGATGCCCTTCTCCTCCAACGGGCTTTCCAGCAGCCTGACCTGACGGGAGATCACGGCGTCGTCGTGATCACGGGAGTCACCGGACATCAGCGTCGTCGGCCTTCCGCAAGTAGCTCGCCGACAGGTCGAGGACCACCTCGTGGTCGCCCTCGCCCCACAGGTCCCGCGCCGCGAACCGCACCGCGTAGATCATCTCGACCGGGGCGTCGTCCCGGCCCTGCGCCCGGACGTCGGCGAGCTCGGCGTCGCCTGCCGCGTACACGGGTTCAGGCACGGTCCAGCACCCCCGCCTCGATCACGCCCTTGCGCTCCAGCAGCGTACGGATGCCGTGGAACCAGCGCTCGTGGTACGAGGCCGCGAGGTACTCGCCGGGCGGCATCGTCTCGATGGCGTCCCGGAACTCGTCGAGGTTGAAGACCTTCTCGACGAGCAGTGCGCGCTGGAGCGCGAAGACCCGCGCCTCCCAGTCCGCGTGGAAGGGCTCGGCGTCGTCGGTGGTGTCGACGGCGCCGACCCCGGTCATCCCGCCCACGTCGTTCGTCCTGGCCGTACGACCAGCCTAGAAGCCCGGGTCAGAGATTTCCGCGCTTCTCCTGCTCCCGCTCGATCGCCTCGAACAGGGCCTTGAAGTTGCCCTTGCCGAAGCCCATGGAGCCGTGCCGCTCGATCATCTCGAAGAAGACGGTCGGCTTGTCCTGGACCGGCTTGGTGAAGATCTGCAGCAGGTAGCCGTCCTCGTCGCGGTCGACGAGGATCTTCAGCTCGCGCAGGGTCTCGACGGGCACGCGGGTCTCGCCCGCCCACTCGCCGAGGGTGTCGTAGTACGAGTCGGGGGTGTCCAGGAACTGGACTCCCGCCGCGCGCATGGCCCGTACGGACGCGACGATGTCGTTCGTGGCGAGCGCGATGTGCTGGACGCCGGCGCCGCCGTAGAACTCCAGATACTCGTCGATCTGGGACTTCTTCTTGGCGATGGCCGGCTCGTTGATCGGGAACTTGACCTTCAGCGTCCCGTCCGCGACGACCTTCGACATCAGCGCGCTGTACTCGGTCGCGATGTCGTCGCCCACGAACTCCTTCATGTTCGTGAAGCCCATGACCTTGTTGTAGAACGCCACCCACTCGTTCATCTTGCCGAGTTCGACGTTGCCGACGCAGTGGTCGACGGCCTGGAAGGTGCGCTTGGCCGGCGGCTCGACGATCGGGTCCGCGGCCACGAAGCCGGGCAGGTACGGGCCGTCGTAGCCGCCGCGCTCGACGAGGGTGTGGCGGGTCCTGCCGTACGTGGCGATGGCGGCGCGCACGACGGTGCCGTGCTCGTCCTTCGTCTCGTACGGCGCCTGGAGGCCGCGGGCGCCGTGCTCGACGGCGTACGCGTACGCGGCGCGGGCGTCCGGCACCTCGATGGCCAGGTCGACGACGCCGTCGCCGTGCGCGGCGACGTGCTCGTCCAGGAAGTGGCCCCAGTCGGTGGACGCCTTGATGACGGAGGTGAACACGAAGCGGGCGGAGCCGTTGGTCAGGACGTACGAGGCGGTCTCGCGGCTGCCGTTCTCCGGTCCGGAGTAGGCGACGAGCTTCATGCCGAAGGCGGTGGAGTAGTAGTGCGCGGCCTGCTTGGCGTTGCCCACGGCGAAGACGACCGCGTCCATGCCCTTCACCGGGAAGGGGTCGGCCTGCCGGGCGGTGTCGGGGGCACTTTCGGAGGACGAGTGTGTGGTCTGCGTCATGTGTGGAGGCTCCCGCCGTTCCACAAGATGCGCAATAGTTGGCGAATTCGCTGGGCAATGTGACCAGTGAAGGGCCCGTTCCTGCGGGCGCTGTGTACAGGATGACCATCCCGGAGGGGCGCATGGCGATCGATCATCTGGACGGGCGGCTGATCGTGCTGCTCGCGCGGGAGCCGCGGATCGGGGTCCTGGAGATGTCGCGCCGGCTCGGCGTCGCGCGCGGCACCGTGCAGGCCCGCCTGGACCGGCTTACCTCGAACGGAGTCATCCGCGGCTTCGGCCCCCAGGTGGACCCGGCGGCGCTGGGCTACCCGGTCACGGCGTTCGCCACGCTGGAGATCCGGCAGGGGCAAGGAGCCGACGTCAGAGCCCATTTGGACGGCGTGCCCGAGGTCCTGGAGCTGCACACGACGACCGGCGGCGGGGACATGCTGTGCCGGCTCGTGGCCCGCTCGAACGCGGATCTTCAACGTGTGATCGACCTGGTTGTCGGTTTTGATGGCATCGTCCGGGCTTCCACGGCGATCGTCATGGAAAATCCCGTTCCGCTGCGGATCATCCCGCTGGTGGAACAGGCGTCGGGAGATTCCTGACGACCAGGTGAGCACCGCCCGGAAGTGAGGTGCGATGAACTTCTGGGACTACCTGGGCGCGCGCCACCAGCAGCTGCTCGTCGACGCCTACCAGCACGCGAGCGCCGTCTTCCAGTGCATGGTCGTCGCCACCCTCATCGGCATCGTCATCGCCGTCGTCACCTACCGCAGCGACTGGGCCGGGAACCTGGCGACCACCGCCACCTCCACCATCCTCACCATCCCGTCGCTCGCCATGATCGGTCTGCTGATCCCGGTCGTGGGGCTCGGTGTCGCGCCGACCGTCATCTCGCTGACCCTGTACGGGCTGCTGCCGATCGTGCGGAACGCGATCGTGGGCCTGCGCGGTGTGGACCCCGCGCTGATCGACGCGGCGAAGGGCATCGGGATGTCGCGGGCGGCCCGGCTGTTCAAGGTGGAGCTGCCGCTGGCGTGGCCGCCGATCCTCACCGGGATCCGGGTCTCCACGCAGATGCTGATGGGCATCGCCGCCATCGCCGCGTACGCCTCCGGGCCCGGCCTCGGCAACGAGATCTTCCGCGGCATCGCCTCGCTGGGCAGCGCCAACGCGCTCAACCAGGTGCTCGCCGGCACGCTCGGCATCATCGTTCTCGCCCTGCTCTTCGACGCCGCGTACGTCCTCATCGGACGGCTGACCATCCCGAGGGGGATCCGTGTCTGAACCCGCATCCGAGACGCAGGCGTCCGGGGCCAGCATCGAGCTGGAGAACCTCACCAAGCGCTACCCGGGCTCGTCCGACCCGGCCGTGGACAGCGTCAACATGGAGATCAAAGCGGGCGAGCTGATCATTTTCGTGGGCCCGTCGGGCTGCGGGAAGTCGACGACCCTGAAGATGATCAACCGGCTCATCGAGCCGACCGGCGGCCGCATCCGCATCGGCGGCGAGGACGTCACCGACATGGACCCGGTGAAGCTGCGCCGCAAGGTCGGCTACGCGATCCAGTCCTCCGGGCTCTTCCCGCACATGACGGTCGCCCAGAACATCGCGCTCGTGCCGAAGATGGTCGGCTGGTCCAAGTCGAGGATCAAGTCACGGGTGGAGGAGATGCTGGACCTCGTCGGGCTCGACCCGGGCGAGTTCCACGGCCGCTACCCGCGCCAGCTCTCCGGCGGCCAGCAGCAGCGCGTCGGCGTGGCCCGGGCGCTCGCCGCCGACCCGCCCGTGCTGCTGATGGACGAGCCGTTCGGCGCGGTCGACCCGATCACCCGCGACCACCTCCAGGACGAGCTGATCCGGCTCCAGCACGAGCTGCACAAGACGATCGTCTTCGTCACGCACGACTTCGACGAGGCCATCAAGCTCGGCGACCGGATCGCGGTGCTGCGGGAGCGCTCGCACATCGCGCAGTTCGACACCCCCGAGGCGATCCTCACCAACCCCGCGGACGACTTCGTGTCCGGCTTCGTCGGCGCGGGCGCGGCCCTCAAGCGCCTCAACCTCACCCGCGTACGCGACGTGGAGGTCACCGACTATCCGACGGTGGGCGTCGACGACCCGCTGCAGGACATCTTCAACAAGCTGCGCGCGGCCGGGACGAACGAGCTCCTGCTGCTCGACAGGCGCGGCCGCCCCTACAAGTGGCTGCGGCGCGGCGACCTGATGCGCGCCAAGGGCTCGCTGGCCCGCGCCGGCACCCTGGTCCACGACACCGTGACCTGGGACGCGACCCTGCGCGACGCGCTCGAAGCGGTCCTCACCGACAACGCGGGCCGTGTCGCGGTGACCGGGCGGCGCGGCGAGTACGAGGGCGTCGTCGACATGGAGACCCTGATGAACTCCGTGCACGAGCTCCTGGAGGCCGACCGGCTCGAAGCGGTCGAGCACCAGCACGAGCTGCAGGAGCAGCGCGCCCACCAGACGGAACTGGAGCAGGAGGGCGCGCAGGCCGGCGACGGGGAGGCGAAGGCGTGAGCAGTCCCCTGAAGAAGGGCGGCGAGCGCCCCGACGGCGAGCACGAGGTCAAGGGCCTCGCGTTCCGCGACGAGGGCGAGGGCGAGCAGGAGGCACCGCCGTCGGCCTCCCCGGCGAAGGAGCCGCGCCGCATCACCTGGCAGAAGCTGACGTTCCTGCCGGTGGTGCTCGTGGTGGTCCTGCTGGTCACCTGGCTGTGGTTCCGCAACGCCGACCTCGACTCGATCTCCGAGAACGCGCTGTCCGGCGGGCAGGTGTGGAAGGCGCTGCGCCAGCACATCAGCCTGACGGTGATCTCGACGTTCTTCGTGCTGATCATCGCGATCCCGCTGGGGATCCTGCTGACCCGCAAGGCGTTCCGCAAGGCGACCCCGTTCGCCCTGGCGCTGGCCAACATGGGTCAGGCGACGCCCGCCATCGGTCTGCTCGCGCTGCTCGTCATCTGGCTCGGCATCGGCGAGAAGACCGCTCTGATCGGCATCATCATCTACGCGATCCTGCCGGTGCTCTCCAACACGATCGCCGGGCTGAAGGCCAACGACCCGACGCTCCTGGAAGCCGCGCGCGGCATCGGCATGTCGCCGCTGGGCGTGCTCGCCAAGGTCGAACTCCCCCTCGCCGTCCCGCTGATCCTCGCCGGTGTCCGTACCGCGCTCGTCCTCAACGTCGGCACCGCGACGCTCGCCACGTTCGGCGGCGGTGGCGGGCTCGGCGTCCTGATCACCACCGGGATCACCAACCAGCGCATGCCGGTCCTGATGCTCGGCTCGATCCTGACCATCGCGCTCGCGCTGCTCGTCGACTGGCTGGCCTCACTGGCCGAACTCCTGTTGCGGCCGCGCGGGTTGGAGGTGCGCTCATGAAGTACCGGATGCGCGTGGCAGCGGCGGCGGCGAGCGGGCTCGCGCTGCTCGCGGGCTGCGGACTCACCAGCGGCAGCCCGCTGGTCGACACGGTGCGGCCCGGCTCGATCGGGCAGGGCGAGCCGCTCGAGGGCGCGGACATCACGGTCACGTCGAAGGAGTTCACCGAGCAGCTGATCCTCGGCGCGATCATGGGCATCGCGTTCAAGGCGGCCGGCGCGGACGTCCTGGACCGGACCGGCATCCAGGGCTCCATCGGCGCCCGCGAGGCCATCAAGTCCGGTGACGCGGACGCCATGTACGAGTACACGGGCACGGCCTGGATCACGTACCTCGGCAACTCCGACCCGATTCCCGACCCGCAGAAGCAGTGGCAGGCGGTGCACGACGCCGACCTGAAGAACGGCATCACCTGGCTGCCGCCGTCCGCGCTGAACAACACCTATGCGCTGGCCATGAACGAGGCCAACTTCAAGAAGTACGGCACGAAGACGCTCTCCGAGGTCGCCGAGCTGGCCAAGTCGAACCCGAAGGCCGTCACACTGTGCGTGGAGAGCGAGTTCGCCAACCGCGCGGACGGGCTGCCCGGCATGGAGAAGGCGTACGGGATGAATATCCCCGCCGCGAACATCACGCAGATGGACAGCGGCATCATCTACACCCAGGCGGCCAAGGGCAGTTGCACCTTCGGCGAGGTGTACACGACCGACGGCCGCATCAAGGCGATGAACCTCAAGGTGATGGCGGACGACCGGAAGTTCTTCCCGAACTACAACGCGGCGCCCGAGATCAACACCAAGTCGCTGAAGAAGTACCCGAAGATGGCCGAGGTCATCGACCCCATCACGAAGAAGCTCAACAACGACGTCGCGCAGGAGCTCAACGCCAAGGTCGACGTCGACGGGCAGGACCCGCACGACGTGGCGAAGGACTGGATGGTGAAGGAGGGCTTCGTCAAGGAGTGACGGGCCTGACGGGCCCGCGGCTCAGCACGCGGGAACGCTGCCGGACCCTTTCTCCAGGTGCGTCAGATCGGTGACCGCGCCCTTGAGCGTGGTCACCGGGATCAGCCGCATCGACTTCGGCGCCGACGCCTTGGCGTCCGAGCACTCCGCCTTCGGTACGAGGAAGACGGTGGCGCCGTCCCGGTCGGCGGCCTGCACCTTCAGGGACACTCCCCCGACCGCGCCGACCTTGCCGTCCGCGTCGATGGTGCCGGTGCCCGCGATGGACTTCCCGCCGGTCAGCTCGCCGCCGCTGCCGTCGCCGTCGAGCATGTCGACGATGCCGAGCGAGAAGAGCAGGCCCGCGCTGGGCCCGCCGACGTCGCCGAGCTGCAGGGTGACCCTGACCTTGTCGGAGTCGTCTCCGAGGTAGGACAGCGCGGCCTCGGTGGCGGCGTCCTGGGAGCCCTTCATCTCGTCCGCGTTGTGCTGCTCGATCTCCTTGGTGGAGCCCCCCGACGGATAGACGGAGTCACGCGGCATGATCGCGCGGTCCTCCGCGAACCAGCCGTCGATCACGTCGCCGAGGTGCACGGTGGCGTCGGGCCCGGTCGCCACGATGGTCACCGCGCGCAGCTGGCCCTTCGTGTCGCGGGTGGGCGCGCCGGTGATCTCGATGACGGGCTTGCCGTCCGAGTCCCCGAGCACGTTCGTGGTGGGACCCGGCTGCGCCACCGAGAACGGCAGCGGGGCCAGGCCGGCCACCGCGAGCAGCGCGACGACGGGCAGCGCGCACAGGGCGAGGGCAGCAGGGGGGCTGAGGCGGTTGAGCACGGGCCCAATCTAACGCGGCGGGGTCGTGAGGCGCGGGGCGGCTGTCGCCGGGTGCGGCCCGGTGGGGCTTCTCGCGCAGTTCCCCGCGCCCCTGAGGGAGGCGCGGCGAAGCCGCATGCCTCCAGGGGCGCGGGGAACTGCGCGACCCGCCACGACGAAAGCCGAGGCCGCCAACGAGACGCACCCGACCACGGCGAAGAGGCGCAGGCCACGACCCCGCCGCACCCCACCCCGCCCCCGCGCGGTCAGCGCAGCGCGTCGGCGACCTCCCGCGCCGCGTCCATCACCCGCGGCCCCACCCGCTCCGGCACCGCATCCGCCAGCATCACGACCCCGACGCTGCCCTCGAGCCCGGTCACCCCGAGCAGCGGCGCCGCGGCCCCGCTCGCGCCCGCCTCCAGTTCGCCGTGGGTGAGGGTGTAGCCGGGTTCGGGCAGGGTGCCCTGCCGGGAGGCGAGGATGGCGCGGCCCGCGGCGCCCTTGTCCAGCGGATGCCGGAACCCGGTCCGGTAGGCCACGTGATAGTCGGTCCAGGTCGGCTCGACGACGGCCACGGCCAGCGCCTCGGATCCGTCCACCAGCGTCAGATGCGCGGTGGCGCCGATGTCCTCGGCCAGCGAGCGCAACGCCGGCAGCGCGGCCTCGCGCACCAGCGGATGGACCTGCCGGCCCAGGCGCAGCACGCCGAGGCCGACCCGGGCGCGGCCGCCCAGGTCACGGCGGACGAGGGCGTGCTGTTCCAGGGTGGCGAGCAGACGGTAGACGACGGTCCGGTTGACGCCGAGCTTGTTGGACAGCTCGGTCACGGTCAGTCCGTGGTCGGTGTCGGCGAGCAGTTTGAGGACGCGCAGTCCCCGGTCGAGCGTCTGGGAGGTCTCCGCGGTCACGACGCCCACTCCTTAGTGGTGAGGGTCGGCGGTCTCCTACGCGGCGGTTGCGCCGCCTGTCCCGTGGGGCGACGCGCGTCAGAGCCGCCGGTCGGTGATCAGGCGCTGGGCTGCATACGACTGTCTTCGGTACGTACCGGCTGCGCTCCGCGGCGGCGCTGCCACGGGGCGTGTGCGTTGCCGGGAATGTAGCGAGGTCGTCCCGCTGAGCGGAAGACTCCGTCCAGAATCCGGGCACCGCGGAGCCTGACTTGTGGGTGATTGCCCCGGTCCGGATGTGCGGCCGGGGGTCACTTCATCCGCGTCGCCCACTCCTGGACCTTGGCGATGCGCTGCCGCAGCTGGCCGGCGGTGGCCTCGGCGCTCGGCGGTCCGCCGCACACCCGCCGCAGCTCGGTGTGGATCACACCGTGCGGCTTGCCGCTCTGATGGACGTACGCGCCGACGATCGTGTTGAGCTGCTTGCGCAGCTCCATCATCTCCTTGTGGGAGACCACGGGCCGCCGCTCGGCGGGCAGTTCGAGCAGATCGGCCTCGGTGTCCGGCTTCTTCTTGCTGTGCGCGATCTGCCGGGCCTGCCGCTTCTGCAGCAGCATCTGCACCTGGTCGGGTTCGAGGAGCCCGGGAATCCCGAGGTAGTCCTGCTCCTCCTCGCTGCCCGGGTGGGCCTGCATGCCGAACTCGGCGCCGTCGTAGAGGACCCGGTCGAAGACGGCCTCGGACTCCAGCGCCTCGAAGGAGAACTGCTCCTGCTCGCCGGTGTCCTCGTCCTGCTCCTTGTTCGCCTCCTCCATCTCCTTCTCGGACTCGGCGTAGGGGTCCTCCTCCCCGTCCTTCTTCGGCTTGTCGAGCACGTGGTCGCGCTCGACCTCCATCTCGTTGGCGAAGCCGAGCAGGTCGGGGACGGTGGGCAGGAAGACGGACGCGGTCTCGCCACGCCTGCGCGAACGCACGAAACGGCCCACGGCCTGCGCGAAGAAGAGCGGGGTGGAGATGGTGGTGGCGTACACCCCGACCGCGAGGCGCGGCACGTCGACGCCCTCGGACACCATGCGCACGGCGACCATCCAGCGGTCCTCGCTCGCCGCGAAGTCGTCGATCCGCTTCGAGGCGCCGGTGTCGTCGGAGAGCACGACGGTCGCCTTGGTCCCGGTGATCTCCCGGATCAGCTTCGCGTACGCGCGTGCCGAGTCCTGGTCGGAGGCGATGACGAGGGCACCCGCGTCCGGAATGCCCTTGCGGACCTCGGTGAGCCGGGCGTCGGCGGCCCGCAGCACGCTGGGCATCCACTCGCCGCGCGGGTCGAGGGCGGTGCGCCAGGCCTGGCTGACGGCGTCCTTGGTCATCGGCTCACCGAGCCGCGCCGCGATCTCGTCACCGGCCTTCGTGCGCCAGCGCATGTTGCCGCTGTAGGAGAGGAAGATGACGGGCCGCACGACGCCGTCGCCGAGCGCGCTGCCGTAGCCGTACGTGTAGTCGGCGGACGAGCGCCGGATGCCGTCGTTCCCCTCCTCGTACTGGACGAAGGGGATGGGGTTCGTGTCGGACCGGAACGGCGTACCGGTGAGGGCGAGCCGCCGGGTGGCGGGCTCGAACGCCTCCAGGCACGCCTCACCCCACGACTTGCTGTCACCGGCGTGGTGGATCTCGTCGAGGATGACGAGGGTCTTGCGCTGCTCGCTGCGGTTGCGGTGCAGCATCGGCCGCACGCCCACACCCGCGTACGTCACGGCGACGCCCTGGTACTCCTTGCTGAGCGGGCCCGCGCTGTACTCCGGGTCCAGCTTGATCCCTATCCGGGCGGCCGCTTCGGCCCACTGCTTCTTCAGGTGCTCGGTCGGCGCGACCACGGTCACCTGCTGCACGACGTGATGGTGCAGCAGCCATGACGCGAGCGTCAGCGCGAACGTGGTCTTTCCGGCTCCCGGGGTGGCGACCGCGAGGAAGTCGCGCGGCTGCTCCTGGATGTACCTGTCCATCGCCCCCTGCTGCCAGGCGCGCAGCTTGTTGGCGGTGCCCCAGGGGGCGCGGCCGGGGAAGGCGGGCGAGAGGTGATGGGACGAGGAGGCGGCGGTGGTAGTCACGGTCTCCGGTTACTTGAGGTCGACGGCACGGCTACGTATGACAACCGGGCCACCCTACCGGTGACGAAGTTGACGATCGCGGTGGACGAGGCCGAGCGAGGGAGGGTTGGGACGCGCGTCACAGATCAACTGGCCTGAGTTCACGGGGAGTCGCGATTACGTCACCGGGGCGGGGGCCTGGATCTTGGTGAGGCGCGGGGCGGTGATGGTTCCGTGGGGCTGCGTGCGGTCGGGCGGTCGGTCGGGAGGCGACGCTGCCGTGTCGGGGCCCGGCGCGGGCCGAAGTCCGGCCAGGACCACCACGTGCGCCGCCGGGCCCCGCCACCACCCGAAGCCGGCCGCCGCCAGGGTCACCGCTCCCGCAGCCGCGTCCCCACCCACGCCCCGGCGAGCGCGACGGCCGCCATCGGGAGGAACACGGCGAGGAAGGCGGCCGGGTGGGAGCCGCCCACGCCTTCGGTCACCCCGTGCCCGGCCGCTCCGACCGCTCCCCCGCCGAGCGCGGCGAAGGCGGCGCCACCGGCGGCGAGAAGTACGACGTTCGACAGGCCGTCGGAGATCTGGAGGGCGGCGGAGTTCGCCCCGGCCTCCTCCGGCGCGGACAGCTGGAGCAGCATCACGCTGGTCGACGAGATGACCAGCCCCATCCCCAGGCAGCCGAACCCCCACGCCACGGCCACGGTCCACACCGGCACGGCATGGATCAGGACGCTCGGGGCGGCGGCGATGGCGGCGGCGACGAGCACCATGCCGCCGGCGACGAGCCGCTCCCGGTAGGGCTCGAGCCGGGGCCGCGACTGCACCCAGGACCCCAGGGCCCAGGTGGCGCCGCCCGCCGCCAGCGAGAACCCGGCGAGCGTCGGCGACAGCCCCCGCTGGGTGACCAGCATCAGCGGCACGAACGACTCCGCCGCGATGAAGGCCCCCGCCGCGATCCCGCGCAGCAGCACCACCGACGGCAGCCCGCGCACGGCCCGGTACGTGCCGCGCGGCAGCAGCCCGAGCACGGACGGCACGAGGAGTGCGGCGCCGGCGACGCCGGGCAGCAGGGAGAGGACCCGCAGGTCCTGGGCGGCGTACTGGAGCAGCCCGGCCCCCGCGGAGATCCCGAACGCGAGCCGGATCCGCCGCCGGTCGAACGCCCCGGCGACCGCGCCCTCGGCCGGACCGCCGGCCCGCCGCCGGATCTGCGGCAGCGCGAGCGCGAGGGGCAGGACGACCAGCACCGGAATCCCGAGGAACACCCACCGCCACCCGAGCTGCTCGGTGACGGCACCGGCGGCCAGCGGCCCGACGACGGAGGGTACGACCCAGCTCGCCGCGAACGCCGCCATGATCGCGGGCCGCAGCCGCGCCGGGTAGGCCCGGCTGACGACGACGTACAGCGCCACGATCACCAGCCCGCCGCCCAGCCCCTGCACGGCCCGCCCGGCGACGAACAGCCACATGCCACCGGCGGTCCCGGCGAGCACGAGCCCCGCGGCGAAGGTCCCGATCCCGGCCGTGACCGGGCCCAGCGGCCCGCTCCGGTCGGCCCACTGCCCGGCGAGCACCATGCCGAAGAGGCTGGTGGTGAAGTACCCGGAGAACGCGAAGGCGTACAGCGCCACCCCGTCCAGCTCCCGCGCGGCGACGGGCATCGCGGTCCCGACGGCGGTCGCCTCGAAGGCGATGAGGAGAACGACGGTGACGATGCCGATGCTGAGGGCGCGATAGGTACGCCCCAGGACGCCTTCGGTCTCAGAGGTGGAGAGGATCGGTGCAGGGGCAACGGCGCTGTCGCCTTGCACTTCATCTACTTCGTCTACGTCGTCTTCGAGGGCGGCCATGCGGTCACAGTAAGGGGCATGGAACGCTCTGACCCCTGTCCGGAGGCGGGGATGAGCTGGTCCCTTGGTCGTACGCCCCGCAGGGCACCGCGCCGGATCATGAACGGCGTATGGCAGTCGCGTTGCGGGCCGGGCCGGAGCCTTGAACGGCCCTCGGCCGGGCGCCTACGGTCGAAGCACCGGATCCCGACGGGGGAGTTCTTCCGAACTTCGGGGATTCGGGGTTTGGCCGTGTGCCCGAGTGGTTTAGGGATTCGCCTGCAAAGCGAAGCACACCGGTTCGATTCCGGTCACGGCCTCTCACGCAGCTCAACGGCGCTGAGCTGCGCGTCCGTGAAGGGGCGCCCCGCTTCGGCGGGGCGCCCTTCGTCGTCCCCGACCAGCGGCCGACCGGCCCTCACCCGCCGGCGGTCAGAATGACGCCTCCACCGACGACCACCACGGCGAAGCCGACGAACACGAGCACGAAGAGCAACAGCTTGCGGGCCGAGGGCGCGGGTTCGTAGGCGCGCGGCGGGGACTCCTCCCGCCCGCGCGGCAGGGGTTCATCCACGACACCGCTCCTCTCCGACACATGGCACAACCACGGTACGACTCCCCCAAACCCACCCTTCGGCCGCCCCGACCGAGCCACGCGAGGCGGCCGGACATGTGCAGTCGGCCAAAGCAAAAAGCGATACGAGCAGTCGACGCGAGGAGAACATCACAGCTCAGCGCAGGAATGCGTATCGGCAGCGCCCGTCGCGTAGTCCTGGGTGAAGGCGAGCATGTCCTTGGCCGTTGTCGTGTGTATCGTCCGCACTGTCACCCACAATGACCGATCCGACTTCGCAGAAGAAGGACACTGCACACGGCCGACCGCACCGGTCTTGGCATAGAGGAACCGGCCGTTACTCGTCGCGGAATCCGTGGGTTCGACACCGATGGCGGACTCAGCCACGTCCCTGGCCGAGACGTCCCCGGCCCGCGTCTCCACACTGCTCGAGAACACCACTTCACCGTCGGCCTGGAGCCGACAGCGTTCAGCGCCAACGGCAGAGGTAGGTTGCGCAGATACCTTCTTCCCTGGCGACAGCAGCGGCTCCAGCAACGCGCTTGAGACTTTCGTGCCGCACAGGCTGCTCGGGATCGCATATTCGCGCTTCGACCAGTAGTGCTGCCCCGAGTGCGACAGGGCTCAGACGACTCCTGTTGTGCGCCATCCCGCACATGTTTCTTCCGTTGTTGTCGTCGGAGGGAGCCGATGAGAACGGGCCGAAACGTCGTTCAACGTCCCGGCCCGAAGCATCGGTCTACCGTCAACCCAAAGACCCTATTGACATTGCTGCGAGCCCCGCACATCTTTCGTGTAGGACTTGATCATCTGCAGCATGGAATCAGCATCGCGATGCTTGGAACCGGTTGCCTGCAGCCCGGTGTACAGCTCTTGATCCTCATGGTCAGGGTTCACGCAGCCCGTGACCTTGCCAAACGCTTGATACCCCGAGTAGAGATAGGATCCAGCCCCTGATGATTTATCTGGGTCGTCAAGGGTCTGCCCCATTGCAAACCGCGCAACGGTGGACCCGGATTCCCACCAGGTCTGCGTTGTGACAAGAATTGTTTTGGAGTCGACACGCACATCACAGTGTGTCGTATCAGGCCCCACTCGCCTTCCCCTTGCCGTCAGCTTCTCACCCGCGGGAAGGAACTCTTCAAGGAGATTGGCCTCGATCTTGGTGCCGCACAATGAACTGGGAGTTGAATATTCACGCTTGGGTTCTTCGCCAGAGCATCCTGAAAGCGTGAACGCCAGGCAGCCCACAGCGGCGGAAATCGCCAGGAATCGTGGTCGGGAAAAAGTATCCAGAAACATCGAGGGCTTCCTTTGCCGGCTCGTGGTCACTCGGTTGTCATGCTGCCGGGGGCCTGCCCGTCCAGCACGGGTCGAGCGTTGATGAATCCCTGGTCAGCTGCCGCGCGTGCCCAACCAGCCGCGTCGCTGGCGTCGACATCTCCGTACTTCTCGGCAGCAAGCCGAGCCGCCTGGCTAGTCCTGGTGTTGTTCTCTTCCCGCCCGACCTGCCAGAGGTCTCCCCTCTCATCCGCCGAATCAGCCAGTGCATGTCCCTCCGCATCGGCGAATACACCTTCAAGGACGCTACCAGTTACCGTGCCGACCGCTCCCCCAACCAGCGCTCCGGCCCAGGGAGTCGCGATGAATGAAGTGCCGACGCCCGTAATCGTGCCGGCGGTTCCCGAGATAAGGTTCTTGTACTGGGCCATGGACTTGCCGTAATCCTCGTCCTCCACCGAAGAAGGGCCGGCCAGTTCCTCCTGCCGACCGAGCCCAAGGACCCCGGATACCTGTCCCGAACTCTGGCCGATCGCCTTGATCGTCGTCTCGGGATCATCGGAGTACCGCATATCCTCCGGTAGCTCCGGGTTGAGGTGGTACTCCATCAACCGCGACATGTAGTCCTTCTGCCCCACCTCAATGGCCGCGTACCCTTCAGGGTTCTGCCCCACCGCGACCGGTCGTCGTCGTGGTCGTCTCGTCCGCCGGGATGCCATTCAGCTGCATTCCGGTTGAAGCGTGCTTTCCCTTGAGCTCTTCCCACTCATCCCATGCCATGGCCGACAACTCTCCCCGTATGGCTACCTCTGACTGGATTCGCTCCATGCACGCTAGCAACTGCAACTGTTCAGTGTCGGAGCAAGGAAAAGCCCGCACGGTTTGCACACCTTCGCGGGCCGCAGAACCGGGCGCTCCACGCCTTCCGCGAGAAGTCGACTAATTCAACTCAAAGTTGACGACCTGCCGACCGTTGTACGGCTGCTGTCGATACACCCTTGTGCGGCGACCGCCTGAGGCATAGCGGCACCATAGAGGCCGGGATCAGGAGCCGTGGTAGGGATTGTGGTCGGGATTGCTGCCCGGCGTCGGCGAGCCATACGGCTGCTGCCCCGTGAACTGCTGATTTCCGTAGGGCTGTTGAGTGCCGTACGGCGTACCGGGCGGGCCTCCCGGATAGGGCTGCATCGGCGCGGCCGGCGGAGGAAGCTGCTGAGCGTCGCGGCGACGCCGCCGCGTCAGGCCGAACGCGACAGCGGCGCCGATCACCACGACGACGGCAACGCCCACGCCGATCCACAGCCCGGCATTGTTGTCGTCGGACTTCGCTGCGCTGTCCGCGGCCTGGTCGCCATCCGAGGTCTGGGCACCCGTGTCCTTCGAAGCTCCCGAAGAGGGCGACGTGGCGGCGGCCGGATAATCCGCCATCGGGAACTTGTCGGCCGGGCCCGGGTCGCCGGGGTCGGTCAGGGCGATGCGGGGGCGGACGGCTCCGTAGCCGAGGTAGTCGCTGCGCTTTCCCCCGTCGTCCTTGACGCCGCCGATGGTGTTGAGGATGACCTTGAGGACCTGGTTGTTGGTCCAGTTCGGGTGCTTGGACCAGATCAGGGCCGCGCTCGCCGAGGCCAGGGCGCTGGCATCACTGGTGCCGTGGCTCTTGCAGTAGCCCGTCTTACCGCCGCAGGCGTGGACGATGTCCTTGCCCGGGGCTGCGATGTCGACCTGCGGACCGTACTCGGATTCCGTCGTGCGACGGCCGTTCGTGTCCACGGCGGCCACGCCGACGACGCCAGGGGTCGCGGCCGGATACTGCACGAGGTTGGTCGTGTTGCCGTCGTTACCCACCCCGGCAAAGATCAGCGATCCCTTTTCCAAGGCGTACTTCACGGCTGTCGTCAGTTCCGGAGTGCCCTTCGGCGCCGCCTGGGAGATGTTGATGACCTTCGCATCATGATCCGCCGCGAATCTGATGCCTGCGGCCATCGCCTTGAACAACTGGGCATCCGCCGATGCCTGATTGTTGGCCTTCTCCGCATTGGGCAGGCGAACCGGAAGCACCTTCGCGCCCGGGGACAGCCCGAAGGCGCCCTGGCCGCCGTTGCCGGCACCGGTTCCCGCGATCATGCCCGCGATACCGGTGCCGTGGCCGTCGTAATCCGTGTGCTCGTCGCCGGTCAGACCTGTGGAGAGGTCCTCCCCCGGCAACACCTGTCCCTGCAGATCCGGATGGTCCGCGTCGACACCGGTGTCGATCACGGCGACCGTGATGCCCTTGCCCGTACTCGTCTTCCACATCTGGTCTGCCTTCATGGCGTCCAGATGCCATTGCTGAGCACGGAACGACTCCGCGTAAGCGGGCACCGATGTGCCCGCCAACAGCAATCCGAGAGTTGCCGAGGCCGCGATGCCGAGACTTCTACGGCGGATGCTGTTGGCGGGCATGGGCTACCTCTCGTCGTTCTTGGTCTCGTCAGCGACAACAGGGGGCACATTACGATGCGCGTCCGGCTGCCACGTGGCCTCGTCCTCAGTGACGTAGTCCGGTCGCTCGCTCTGCTCGTCGTCCTTGCGCGAACCGGGACGCGCACCAGTGGGCGCCGCACCACCACGTCCTGCCGCACCTGTGCCGTGCCGATCTTCGCCCGGACCACCGGCCGCGCCCTGGGAACGGACGAGCCCTGAGCCGCCTTGGCTGAAGGATCGTGTGTTCGCTCTCTGTTGCTGGCTCGGCCTGCCGCCCACGACGCCCTTCTCACCGGCGGCACCGCCAGAAGTACGACCCGAGGTGCCTCCGCGCGTGGGAGAACCCGTCGCGGTCGGCCTACCGGTGATCCCGCCCTGAGCCGAGCCCGACGGGCCTCTGGTGCCCGACGTACCCCTCGCGTTACCGGATCCTTCGGCTCCCATGACAGTGCCGCGCGGCACGCCGGACGTGGGCTTCCCCGTCGCCGGTTGAGGGCGGCCTCCTGTGACACCGTTCTGTGCCGGACCTCGTCCCGTCGACGAGCCTGCTGTCCGGCCCGTGCCCGTGGTTCCTTGGGCAGACGGAGAGCTGTTGGTCGGGCGGCCGACCACGTTGGGCGTCGAGGAGCCAGGCCGACCTGTCCCGCCACCGCCGAGAGGTGTCGGTGTCGACCGTCCACCAGGAGATGTGCCCAGGCCGCGGGCGCTTGGCGGGGTGCCGCCCGTAATGCCGTAGGCAGGCGGAATCAGTCCGGGGGGCGAGGGCTGGACTCCGCCGGGACCGGTCGTGCCCGTGACGCCCGGTGGAGTCACCGGGCTCTGCGCCTGAGGACTGTGCGGAAGCACGTCGACCGAGTCGACCTCCATCCGGGCCGGTGCCTCCGGAACGACAGGGGTGACGGTGCCCGTGTGCTCGGCGACAGGCGGTCGCACTGCCTCGCCGCCAGAAGGTGAGCTCCCCCTCCCCGTGGCGGCGCCTTCGGGAACGGTCACTCGTCCTGAGCCGACCCCGCCGATCGAGGTCCTGCCCGTCCCACCGCTGGGGCCGGTGCCCAGGTCTTCACTGTCGTAGACATCTCTGCCGTTCGGGTCCTGGATATCAACAGGAGGCGGTGGAAACTTCAGCAGATCCGGCTTCCTCGCCGCAGCCATCTGCGAAGAGGAGAGCGAGTACGCCTGCCCCAGCTTCACCATCTCGTCGGCGGTCTGCTGCCGGACCGCCATGTTCTTCGACAGGACCGACTGGGCGTCCGGGTCGTTGTGCGCGGAGCGGGCTGCATCAATGTTGGCGTCGACGTTCTTGTCGCGCGGAACCGACGTCTTCGCCTTGCCGATCGCCACAGCCGCGTGGCCGAGCCACTTCGACGAGTCCTGGCTGTAGTCGCCCAACGCCACCGTGGCGTTGGCCAGCTTGCCTGCCCACTGGCGGAAGGAGTCGGCGCCCTCGCCCTTCCACTTCACCCACTGCGGGCGGACTTTGAGCTCATCGGCGATGCTGTGGATTTCCTTGGCCGCAGCGGCAAGCTTGTCGGCCGCCGCCTGCACCGTGTCCGCGTCGGCGTTGTCGAGCCACGCCAGCATCTGCTCGTGCGTCATGCCGTCGAAGGACGTCTTCTTCTGTCCGGCCATCAGAGACTCGTCTCCTCTCCGCCGTCAGGGCGGGCCCCAGTGGGCGCATTCGTGCCGCCGGCGTCGCCCGTCCCGCCCTTGGGATCCTCCGGCACGTAGTCCCCGCCGTAGTGGCGCTTGGTCTCCGAACTGATCGCCACCATCCGCCGACGCACGTCCATGTCGACGTTCTCGTATCCCTTGTGCGAAGCCAGGACCGCGATGCCCATCGCCTCTATCGAGTCCGACAGGAGCTGCGAAAGGCTTTCCAGGTCCGCGATCACGGTGTCGTACTGGGTGAACATGCCGTCGGCCTCGTGCCAGCCCTTGTGGCCGCCGCCGAACTTCACCCGCTCCAGGGCCTCTTGGCCCACCTTCTTGGGGCCGGCCTGAGACTCCCTCAAGTCCTTGATCAGCTGATCCACCCGCTGCTGGAACTTCGTGAACGACTCCAGCTCCGTGACGATGTCCCCGGCCGCGTCCTTCGCCGCCTCGACCACGCTGAACGCCCAGCCGCCGAGCCCGCCCGAGCCGCCACCCTTGTCGTCCGCCATCGCGTACGCCCTCCCGTTCCCCCGTAAGTCCCCGTGCCTCGGGCCCCGCGCAGTCGACGCGGAGCCGAAGTCCGGTCACAACTCTAGCCACGCACACTGACAGTTCACAGGCACCACATGACCGAAGCAACTCACATCACGTCACGGAACGCCACGGCACGTCACAGTTCGGAACGGTTGCGCCGCGCAGGGGCAGGGGCAGGGGCAGAGGCAGAGGCGGGCAACAACGGATTGGCGCCGTCAGGCAGTTGACTCCGCCGCGCCGGACGCGACCGGCTCCGCTACCACCGCCGCCTGCGGCCGGATGGGCAAACGGTTCACGGGGCGCCCCGTGGCCGCCCGTACCGCCGAGGCGACGGCCGCCGGGGACGCCACCACCGGTACCGCGCTCGCCGCCTTCGCGCCGAACGGGGCCACGACGTCGCGTTCCTCCACCAGCTTCACGATCCGGATGTCGGGGGCGTCCAGTGAGGTGGGAAGTGCGTAGCCGGTGAGGTCAGGGCGCCGGACGACGCCCTTGGGCGTCCGGAGGTTCTCCGTGAGGGCCGCGCCCACTCCCTGCGTGACGCCCGCCTCGATACGGGCCGCCAACTGCCCCGGGTTCAGGACCCGTCCGACGTCCTGGGCCACCGCCAGTTCCACCACCCGCACCGAGCCGATCTCGATGTCGACGTCCACGACGGCGCGGATCGCGCAGAAGGCCAGGCCCACGAACGCGTCGCCCTGGCCTGCGGCGTCCAGGGGCTCCGTCGGGTGCGGGCGGCACTGGGCCGTCGCCCACAACTCCTTTCCGTCCATGGCCTCTTCGACCGTCGTGGAGAGGACACCGTCGTACGACGTGATCTTGCCGTCGGCGATCTGCAGCAGCTCCGTGGACATGCCGAACTTGTGGGCCAAGGGCTGCAACAACTGCGTGCGGACCATCTTCGCCGCCCGCTCGACCGCGCCGCCCGACACCCAGGTGTGACGGCCTCGGCAGCCCGGCCCGGCCGGCGGCTGGTCCGTGTCGACCGGGGCCACGTGGACCTCGTCGATACCCAGCGTCTCCTGGACGATCTGGCGGGCGAGGGTGGTGAAGCCCTGGCCCGTCTCGACCGCCGCGCAGATGACCGTGGCCACGCCGCCCTGGACCTTGACCGTGGCCGTCGAGACCTCGTCGGTGCCCTCGGCGCCCAGCATGTGCACCATGCCGATGCCGTAGCCGACGCCGCGGCGGACCGCGCCGGGCTCGCCCGCGCCCTCGGGGCCGCCGGGCAGCAGCCAGTCCTCCTCCGGGGTGTCCTTGGGGAGCGCCGGGAGCGGGAAGTCACGTACGGCGTCGAGGAGTTCGGCGACCGGGGCCGGGCAGGTCACCGTCTGGCCGGTGGGGAGCACGTCGCCGGTCGCGAGGACGTTGCGCATGCGCAGCTCCGCCGGGTCCACGCCCAGCTTCTTCGCCAGCTTGTCCATCTGGGCCTCGTAGGCCGCGCAGACCTGGAGTGCGCCCTCTCCGCGTACGTGACCGGAGGGCGGGTTGTTCGTGCGCACCGCCCAGCCCTCGATCGAGGCGTGGGGGACGACATAGGGGCCGCAGGCGAAGGCGACCGCTGCCGCGAGAGCGTCCGAGGACGTGTCCGCGTAGGCACCCGCGTCGAGGAGGATCTGCGCCTCCACCTTCACCAACTTGCCCTCGGCGTCCGCGTGGTGGCGGTAGCGCAGCAGGGTCGGGTGGCGGTGCGGGTGGCCCAGGAAGGATTCCTCACGGGTCGCCGTCAGCTTGACCGGGCAGCCCGTGCTCAGCGCCAGCAGGCCGAGGGGGAGGTGGAAGCTCGGGTCCTCGCGGTCGGCCGTCGCGCCCGCGACGCCCGTGACCACGACCTTCACGCGCTCCGGCTCCAGGCCGTAGCGGGCCGCCGCCACGTCGCGGTCGCCGTGCGGGTCGGTCGAGGCGATGTACAGCTCCACGCCGCCGTCGGGGCGGGGCACCGCCAGACCGGCTTCCGCGCCGATGGGCGCCGGGTCCTGGCGGCCGATGCGGTAGAGGCCCTCGACGATCACCTCGCCCGTCGCGTCGAGGTCGCCGTGGCTGAGCGGGATGTGGCGGACCAGGTTGCCGTCGGGGTGCAGGGGTTCGGCCGCGAAGGACTGCTCCGGGTCCGTGACCGGGTCCAGGACCTCGTACTCGACGATGATCGCCGCGGCCGCCATGCGCGCCGTGTCCGGGTGGTCGGCGGCCACCGCCGCGAGCGGCTCGCCGTGGTGGCGTACGACGTCGGAGGCGAACACCGGGCGGTCGGCCGTGCGGTGGCCGGGCAGCGGGCCGCCGGGGACGTCCTCGTGCGTGACGACGGCGCGGACGCCGGGCATCTCGCGCGCGTGGGTGGTGTCGATGGAGACCACGCGTGCGTGCGCGTGCGGGGAGCGCAGGATCGCCGCCCACAGGAGTCCCTCGGCCCACAGGTCGGAGGCGTAGGGGAAGGTGCCCTCGGCCTTGGCGCGCGCCTCCACGGAGGGCAGGGTCGTGCCGAGGCCGTGCGGGATCTCTTCCGTCTCGGGGGTCGCGGGGACCTCCGTCGTCTCGTTGGTCACGCCCGGCCTCCGTCCTGGAAGTCCTCACTGGTGGCCGGGCCCCCCTGGCGCGGGATGCGGGGCTCGTCCTCGGCGGTGCTCTCCGCCGCCTCCGCGGATGCCTGCCGCTCGTCGGCGACCTGGCGCACGGCGTCGAGTACGCCGCGGTAGCCGGAGCAGCGGCACAGGTTGCCGCAGAGGGCCTGGCGGGTCTCGAGGTCGGTGGGGTTCGGGTTGCCCTCGAGCAGGTCGTGGACCGTCATCGCCATGCCGGGGACGCAGAACCCGCACTGGACGGCGCCGCAGGCGGCCAGCGCGCGCTGCACGTCGGAGGCCTGTCCGTCGTCCGCGAGGCCCTCGACGGTGCGGACCTCGCTGCCGGCGGTGGTCGCCGCGGGCACCAGGCAGGAGGCGACGAGGCGGCCGTCCACCTGGACGTTGCACGCGCCGCACTCGCCCTGCGAGCAGCCGTCCTTGGCGCCCGCGAGGCCGAGGCGCTCGCGCAGCACGTACAGGAGCGACTCGCCGATCCAGGCGTCGGTGACGGGGCGGTCGGTGCCGTTGACCCGCAGGACGTAGCTGGTCACGGGGTGGTCGTCGTGGAGCGGGGCGGAGGCCGGGGAGGCGTCGCCCTCCCGCGACTCCGGCTCCGGCTCCGGCTCTGTTTCCAGAACCTGATCCGGTGCCGCTTCAGGCTCCGCTTCCGCTTCGACGACCGCCTCGATGTCGGCCTCCGGCTCCGGCTCCGGTGCCGTCGGCTCGACGGGCGCCTCGACCGGTTCCGGTTCCGGCTCCGCCTGCTGTACGGGCTCGGGCTCGGGCTGCTGTACGGGCTCGGGCTGCGGCTCCGGCTCGGGCGCCTCGGCCGGCTGTGCCCACGGCTCGGACGCCCAGGGCGCGGGCGCGCCGCCGGGAAGCGTCGCGGGAGGCGTGCGGTCGCCCCACTGGGCGGCCAGCGAGGAGGTGGTGAACTCCCCCGATTCATCGGGCAGTTCGCCGTCCGCGACCGGGATCGACCATTGCCCCGTGTCACCCTGCGCGGCGCTGTACGGCTCCGGGGCGGGCTCCGGTTCCCGGGTCGCCGTGGGCCAGCCGGTCTGCTGTCCCGCCGGGTCGGCGCCGCCCGCTCCGGTCAGCTCCGGCGGCAGCACCCACACGCCGGTCGCCGCCGGGTCGGTCGCGGCGGCGCCCGTGGCCGGGCTCACCGTTATCTGCGGCGGCACGTACCCGTGGCCCGGGGCGGCCAGCGGGGCGGCGTCCGGGAAACCGTCGGGGGGCAGTTGCACGAAGGCCGTGGCGTCGGAGTCGTAGTCGCCCTGGGGCAGCGGCTGCCAGCCGTCCGGGTCGGGCGCGGCGCCCGCATCGGGACCGTTGTACTCGTTCGTCACGACAGCGCCCTCCCAAGTGCACGTCGGGCCAGCGCGGCGACGGTGCGCCGCAGATGCAGTACGGCGGGCGGCAGCGTCTCCTGCGTGCCGTCCGGGGCCGGGGCCGGGTCGGGGATGCAGGCCGCGGCGACGTACTCGCCGAACGCCTGCACGGCCTCGGGCACGAGCGCACCGCGGTCGCCGTCCCAGTCGATGAGCGAGGCCACCCACTGCTCGGCCTCCAGCGGGCGCAGCGGCATCGGCGCGATGGCCCCGACGGCGCAGCGCACCCCGCGCCGGGCGGGGTCGAGGACCAGCGCGACGGACGCGGTGGCCCGGCCGGGTCCGGTGCGGCCCGTCGCCTTCAGGAAGACCTGCGGGGCGTGCAGCAGCGGAACCCGGACGAAGCCGATCAGCTCGCCCGGGCGCAGCATCTCCATTCCGGCCAGCAGATGGGACACGGGGACCTCGCGGCGCGCGCCCTGCGGCCCCGCGATGATCAGCGTGGCCTCCAGGGCGGCCAGCACGGGCAGCGTGTCGTTGGTCGGGGCGGCCGAGGCGATGTTGCCGCCGAGGGTGCCGGCGTTGCGGATCTGGGGCGGGCCCGCGGCGCGCGCGGAGGCGGCCAGGGCCGGGATGAGGGCGGCGAAGTCGGGGCGGCCCATGCGGGCGTGGGTGAGGCCGGCGCCGAGCAGCGCGTGCCCGTCCTGGTACTGCCAGCCGCGGATCTCGCTGATCCGGCCGAGGCCGACGAGGGCCGCGGGGCGGAGTTGACCCGCGTTGACCTGGGCCATGAGATCGGTGCCGCCGGCCACGGGCACGGCGGCGGGCATGGCCGCGAGCGCCGCGACCGCCTCGTCCAGCGAACCCGGAAGTACCGCGGCCTGTGTCGCCTGCGGTGCGTGCGTGGTCAAACCGGCTGCCCCTTCCCGATGTCCGGCCGTGCGCCCGGTGGCTCGGTGATCGCCGCGTGAACTGTCGTGCGACCGCCGTACCCGCCGTTACGCCTGTTCCGCCGTACGGTACGTGCTGACCGGCCGGACGTGGCAACTCTGGCACATCTTCACCGGCGCCCGGAGAGGGGGTCCGGTAGGAGGCATTCGCCCCTTCCACCTGGGAGATGACCGATATGACAGCTGATCGCCGTCGAGAGCGAATTGACACTCTTCGGTGACGTATGAGGTGACGTAAGGGCCGCTCACGGCTCCCGGAAGCACGGCCGGGCCGGCCGCGCCCCCGGGACACGCGGGGCGGACGCACTTCTCACACGTTCGGGGGCGCCCCTTCGATCGGGCGTCCGAGCACCCCGGGTCGCCGCTGCCACGGCAACGGGCCGCCCGGCGGGCGGTAGTCGACGCCCAGGGCGTCAAGTCGCCGGTAGTGGGCGGTCATTCGGCGCTCGAAGTCCGCGTGGTCGCGCTCGGCGGGCGCGGGCAGCTCGCTCCACGCCACTTCGCAGAAGGCGGACAGGCGCGGGAACGCCTGGTAGTCGACGCGCTGCTGGTTCTCCATCACCTCGGTCCACAGGTTGGCCTGGGTGCCGAGCACGTGCCGCGCCTCGTCCTCGGTCAGCTGCGGCGGAACCGGCTCGAAGCGGTAGACGTCCTCCAGGGTGCGCACGAAGCCGATCGGCACCGGCTCGTCCTCGCCGGGCGCCTGCCGGTGGTCGAGGTAGACCTGCTGCTCGGGGCACATGACGACGTCGTGGCCCGCCTGGGCGGCGGTGATGCCGCCGCCGTAGCCGCGCCAGGACGAGACCGTGGCGCCCGGCGCGAGGCCGCCTTCGAGGATCTCGTCCCAGCCGATGAGGCGCCGGCCGCGCTCGCTCAGCCAGGTGTCGAAGTGCCGGATGAACCAGGACTGGAGCTCGTCCTCGTCCGCCAGCCCCAGCTCCTTGATGCGGGCCTGGGCGACCGGCGACTCCTTCCACTGGTCCTTGGGGCACTCGTCGCCGCCCACGTGGATGAAGGTGGACGGGAAGAGGTCGAGCAGCTCCTCGAAGACGCCCTCGTAGAAGCGGACCGTGGCGTCGGTGGGGGCCAGGACGTTCGGGTTGACGCCCCAGCTGTCCCAGACGGGCAGGGCGGCCGTGTCGACGACGTCGGTGTTGCCGAGTTCGGGGTACGCGTGGATCGCGGCCTGCGAGTGGCCCGGCAGGTCGATCTCGGGGACGACCGCGATGTGCCGGGCGTCCGCGTAGGCGACGATCTCGCGGATGTCGTCCTGGGTGTAGAAGCCGCCGTGCGGCTTGTCCTCCCAGAGCTCGGAGGCGCGGTGGCCGAATTTCGTCCGTGACCGCCAGGACGCGTCCTCGGTGAGCTTGGGGTACCGCTTGATCTCGACGCGCCAGCCCTGGTCGTCGCTGAGGTGGAAGTGGAAGACGTTGAGCTTGTGGGCGGCGAGCAGGTCGAGGTAGCGCAGCACCCCGTCCTTGGGCATGAAGTGGCGGGCGACGTCGAGCATCATGCCGCGCCAGCCGAAGCGCGGGCTGTCCTCGACGGTGACGTGCGGGAGCGCCCAGACGTGGTCGCGGGTGAGCGGGGCCCGGCGGAAGGCGTCGGGGCCGAGGAGCTGACGCAGCGTCTGCGCGCCCCAGAAGACGCCGGCCGCGGCGCCGCCCTCGATGGTGACGCCCGCGTCGGTCACGCGCAGCCGGTAGCCCTCCGCCGCCAGGGACGGGTCGATCGACAGGTGTACGCCGGGGCCGTCGGACGGGGGCAGGGCGAGTCCGGTGACGGCGCCGAGCGTGGCCCGCAGCCAGCGCGCGGTGTCCTCGGTGCCCTCCCCCGCCGCGATGCCGGTGTCGCCGTCGAGGACGTAGGAGCCGTCGCCGTCCCGCGTCAGCAGGCGGGGCGCCGGAATGAGATCCAGGGGATGGTCAGACACTTCAGTCCTTAACCGCGCCGCCGAGCCCGGACACCAGGCGCCGCTGTACGAGTACGAAGAAAACCAGTACCGGAATGGTCATCACCGTCGAGGCTGCCATGATTCCGCCCCAGTCGTTCTCGTCGGGTTTGAAGAAGACGAGCAGGGCCATCGGCAGCGTCGACTGGGACGTGTCGCTGATGATGAACGACTTCGCGAACAGGAAGTCGTTCCAGGTGGAGATGAAGGAGAAGACACTCGTCGCCACGAGACCGGGGAAGACGAGCGGGAAGAGGATCTGCCACAGGAAGCGGGAACGGCTCGCGCCGTCGAGATACGCCGCTTCCTCCAGCGCCTGAGGAACGGCTTTCACGAATCCGCGCAGCATCCAGATCGCGAACGGCAGCGAGAAGGCGAGATGCGGCAGGATCAGCGAGCCGAGCGTATTGAGCTGACCGAAGTCGCGCATCAGGAAGAACAGCGGGATGGTGAGCGCCTCGACGGGCACCATCTGCGCGACGAGGAACATGATGAGCAGCGTCGTACGGAACCGGAAACGGAACCGCGT
This sequence comes from Streptomyces sp. YJ-C3, assembly GCF_053891275.1. Classification (NCBI taxonomy): domain Bacteria; kingdom Bacillati; phylum Actinomycetota; class Actinomycetes; order Kitasatosporales; family Streptomycetaceae; genus Streptomyces; species Streptomyces sp. YJ-C3. Next base: position 7,974,785 of record NZ_CM132685.1, read on the forward strand.
CACGGCCGTCGCCGCGAGGAACGCGACGAGTGCCGAGACCACGACGACCGTGCCCGCCACGATGAGGCTGTTGACGAAGTAACGGCCGAATTCCTGCTGTTGGAACACGCGGCGGAAAGAGTCGAGCGACGGCGAAAGGGTCCACGGCCGCGGCTCGGTCGATTCGATCTCGCCCGCCGGTTTGAAGGCGCTGAGCACCATCCAGTACAGCGGGAAGGCGACGGCGAGGGCGATCAGCAGGGCGGACACTTCGGCGGCGAGCCGCCAGGGGCGTTGAATTCTCACAGTTCCCTGCCCTCCCTGCGCATGAGCCGCAGATAGACGAGCGTGACGGCGAGCAGGATCACGAGCATCACGACGCCGATGGCGGAGCCGAGGCTGTACTCGCTGCCGGCGAAGGCCTTTTGATACGCGTACACGTTCAGGACGAGGTTCTGTCCCGCGATGCCGCCGCCGTTCGTCATGACGTAGATCTGCGTGAAGACCTTGAAGTCCCAGATGATCGACTGGATGGTGACCACGACGAGGATCGGCCGCAGCATCGGCGCCATGACCGAGCGCCAGATCCGCCACTGCGAGGCGCCGTCCAGCGACGCCGCTTCGAGGACCTCGCCCGGGATCGCCCGGATCCCCGCGTACACGGTGACCATGACGAACGGGAAGGAGCACCAGACCACTTCGAGCAGGACGAGCGCGAAGGCGCTGTACCGCCCGTACGTCCAGGAGAAGTCGCCGAGCCCGAGCACCTTGTCGACCGGTCCGAAGTCCGGGTCGAAGAGGAACACCCAGACGGTGGACCCGGTGATCGCCGGGGTGGCCCAGGCGCCGAGCGCGGCCAGCATCAGCGCGAGCCGGGGCACGGCCCGCACCCGGGTGAGCAGCACGGCGAGCGCGCAGCCCACGAACAGTGTCGCCACGACGCAGGCCGCCGCGAACAGCACGGTGGCGAGCAGCACCTGCCAGAACTGGCTGTCGGAGAAGAGCCGCTGGTAGTTGCCGAGGCCCTGGAAGGTGGTGGGTTCGCCGCCGCTGACCTGGGCCTGGGTGTACTCCAGGAACGAGATCAGGCCGAGCTGGTAGATCGGGTAGACCAGGAGGCCGCCGAGGAGGACGAGGGCGGGGGCGAGATACAGCCAGGGAGCCCAGCCCCCGCCCCGCAGCCGTACGGAGCTCACCCGGCGGCCCCGAACGCGTCGTCCATCTTCTTCGCCGCGTCCGCGGAGGCCGACTTGACGTCCTTACGGCCGCTGACGATCTCCTGGAACATGGTGGGCAGCACGAGCGAGGCGTCGATCTTGGCCCAGCCGGGCGAGGCGGGCACGAACTTGGCGCCGGCGCCGAGGGTCTTCACGAAGGGCGCGACGAACGGCTCGCTCTTGGCGACCTCTTCGCGTACGTCCGTGTAGGTCGGCAGGAATCCCATGCCGCCGAAGAGGCTGCGCTGCGCGTCCTTCCCGGCGAGCTGCTTCATGAGGTCCACGGCCAGTGTCCGGTGCGAGGTGCTCTTCAGGACGCCGATGTTGTTGCCCCCGGCGAACGCGGGCGCGATCTCGCCGGCCTTCACGCCCGGCAGCGGCACGACGGCGTACTTGCCCTTCACTTTGCCGTCCTCCATGGCCTGGTGGCTGAAGTCGCCGCCGATCGCCATGGCGGCCTTGCCGGAGGCGAAGGCGGTGACGGTGTCGTTGCCGCCCATGGAGGCGCACTTGGCGGCGGGACAGTTGGTGTCGCCGAACAGCGAGGTGTAGGCCTTGATGCCCTTCTGGGCGGCGGGGCTGTCGATCGCCGAGGTGTAGGAGTCGCCCTTCTCGTCGGCGAGTTCACCGCCGTTGGCCCAGATGAAGGGCATCGCGCCGTACGTGTACGCGCCGCCGACGGCGAGCCCGTACAGCTCGGGCCGCTTCTTGTGGATCTCCTGGGCGGTGGCGGCGAGTTCGGCCTGCGTCTTCGGCACGTCGACGCCGAGGTCCTTGAAGACGTCGGTGCGGTAGTAGAGGGCGCGGACGCCGACGAAGTACGGGGCGCCGTAGATCTTCCCGTCGACCGTCACGGACTCCTTGGCGGTCGGGTCGGTGTCCTTGGCGTCGGCCCAGTCGCCGAACTCCTCGCTCACATCGGCGAGTCCGCCGTCCTTCACGTATCCGGCGGTGTCGGTGTTCCCGTACTCGATGACGTCGGGAGCGCTTTTAGGGTCGTTGAACGCGGCCTTGATCTTCTCGGCGCGGGTCTCGACGGGTATGTACTCGACCTGGACCTTCGTGCCGTCGTGCGCTCTTTGGAAGGTGTCGACCGCGGCGTCGACGACCTTCTTCTTGGGCGCGTTGTTGACCTCCTGGAAGAGCCAGACCCGCAGCGTGCCGCTCTTCTCGTCCTGGCCGGCGCCGCTGTTGTCGGAGGTGCCGGGAGCGCAGGCGGTGGCCGCGAGAACAAGTGCCGTGAGGGGGACGGCAGTTCGTACAGAGAGCTTCACAGGGAGCTTCATCGGAAACGCCTCCGAAGTGTCGTTGCAACATACGCAATGGGTGTTTCGCTGTGCACAACATCACGGAGGCTAGAAGGACTGGACCAGTGAGCGCAATGGTTTACGGGAGGTCAAAGAAGCGAACGGCCCCCCGGGCAGCACAAAGGCCCCCGGCGTGCGTCACCGCACACCAGGGGCCTCACGCGGGAGAGGGCCGGACTACTGCTTGCCGCCGTCCTTGCCCTTGTCCTTGTCGCCGCCGGCGCCCATGGACTCGTAGATCTCCTTGCACATGGGACACACCGGGTACTTCTTCGGGTCACGGCCCGGCACCCACACCTTGCCGCAGAGCGCGACCACGGGCGTGCCGTCCAGCGCGCTCGCCATGATCTTGTCCTTCTGGACATAGTGGGCGAAGCGCTCGTGATCGCCGTCGCCGTGCGACGTCTGCGGCGTCGGCTCTACGAGGGTCCCCGTACCTGTCCCGCGCTCGGGCTCAAGAGTGCTCATAACCGCCAAGGGTACTGAAGGCCGCCCGAAGGGCGAAGAGTCGCCAGTGCCCTTAGTTGAGCGAGGGATCATCCGGGTACGTCGCCACCATCGCCAGCTCGCTGCGCTGGCGGCGCAGCACCGCGCGCCACAGCCCCTCGGGCCGGGTGGCCGAGATGTCGCCCGGCTCCGACTCGACGACGTACCAGGCGCCCTCGGTCAGCTCGTTCTCCAGCTGTCCCGGGCCCCAGCCCGAGTAGCCGGCGAAGATGCGCAGCGAGCCGAGCGCCGCCGCGAGCAGCTCGGGCGGCGCCTCCAGATCGACGAGGCCGATCGCGCCGTGCACCCGGCGCCAGCCGAGCGGGCCCTCCTCGCCGGGGATGACGGCGACGCCGAGCGCCGAGTCGAGCGAGACCGGGCCGCCCTGGAAGACGACGCCCGGCTCACCGGCCAGCTCGCCCCAGCCCTCCAGGATGTCGCCGACGTCCACCGGGGTCGGCCGGTTGAGGACGACGCCGAGGGAGCCCTTGGCGTCGTGGTCCAGGAGCAGCACGACCGCGCGGTCGAAATTCGGGTCCGCGAGGGCCGGTGTGGCGACGAGCAGTCGCCCTGTGAGCGAGGACACCTCGGTCATGCCAGACATGATCCCGCACATTCGGCGCGCGAGGGGAGCCAAGCGGAAGAACGACATGAATGCAGCTCAGCGCGCATCGAAGCGGAAGGGGCGCACGTCAGCCGCCCGTCACCCCATGTGTCCGATTCGGAACGGTTCGTGTTGTAGCGAAGTCATGACGGTTCCGTCCGTCCTCGGGCTTACTCAGCAGGGGGAGGCGGCCCTTACCCTTGTCCCTTGGCCCCCTGCCCATCTCATCGGAACGCGAGATTCATGACCGTCACCGACGATGTACTGCTTGTCCACGGCGGAACCCCGCTGGAGGGCGAGATCCGTGTCCGCGGCGCGAAGAACCTGGTGCCCAAGGCCATGGTCGCCGCGCTGCTCGGCAGTGCTCCGAGCCGACTGCGCAATGTCCCCGACATCCGCGACGTGCGGGTCGTACGCGGCCTGCTGCAGCTGCACGGTGTGACGGTCCGCCCCGGCGAGGAGCCGGGCGAGCTGGTCATGGACCCCTCGCACGTGGAGTCGGCGAACGTCGCGGACATCGACGCGCACGCGGGCTCCTCCCGCATCCCGATCCTGCTCTGCGGCCCGCTGCTGCACCGCCTCGGCCACGCGTTCATCCCGGGGCTGGGCGGCTGCGACATCGGCGGCCGGCCGATCGACTTCCACTTCGAGGTGCTCCGGCAGTTCGGCGCGACGATCGAGAAGCGCGCGGACGGCCAGTACCTGGAGGCCCCGCAGCGCCTGCGCGGCACGAAGATCCGTCTCCCCTACCCCTCCGTGGGCGCCACCGAGCAGGTCCTGCTCACGGCCGTCCTCGCCGAGGGCGTCACGGAGCTCTCGAACGCGGCCGTGGAGCCGGAGATCGAGGACCTGATCTGCGTCCTGCAGAAAATGGGCGCGATCATCGCGATGGACACCGACCGCACCATCCGCATCACCGGTGTCGACAAGCTCGGCGGCTACACGCACCGCGCGCTCTCCGACCGCCTGGAGGCGGCCTCCTGGGCGTCCGCGGCGCTCGCCACCGAGGGCAACATCTACGTGCGCGGCGCCCAGCAGCGCTCGATGATGACCTTCCTCAACACGTACCGCAAGGTCGGCGGCGCCTTCGAGATCGACGACGAGGGCATCCGTTTCTGGCACCCCGGCGGCCAGTTGAAGTCCATCGCGCTGGAGACGGACGTCCACCCCGGCTTCCAGACGGACTGGCAGCAGCCGCTCGTCGTGGCGCTCACGCAGGCCACCGGCCTGTCGATCGTGCACGAGACGGTCTACGAGTCCCGCCTCGGCTTCACGTCCGCGCTGAACCAGATGGGCGCGCACATCCAGCTCTACCGCGAGTGCCTGGGCGGCTCCGACTGCCGCTTCGGCCAGCGCAACTTCCTGCACTCGGCGGTCGTCTCCGGCCCCACCAAGCTGGAGGGCGCCGACCTGGTCATCCCCGACCTGCGCGGCGGCTTCTCGTACCTGATCGCGGCCCTGGCCGCGCAGGGCACGTCCCGGGTGCACGGCATCGACCTGATCAACCGGGGTTACGAGAACTTCATGGAGAAGCTCGTTGAACTCGGCGCGAAGGTTGAGCTTCCGGGCAAGGCCCTGGGCTAGTCGCCGTTCCCGTTACGTACGTTGAGGGGGGCCGTCCGGACGACCGGGCGGCCCCCTTCGACGTACGAGAGCCGTGATGACGCAACTGCCCCGCCCCGCCGCCCTGCTGACCGACATGGACGGCACGCTCGTCGACACGGAGCGGGCCTGGCTCGACGTCGTGGGCCGGCTGCTCGGCGACACCGCCGGGCTCGACGCGTTCGCGGGGCTGACGATCCAGGACGCCGCCCGGCGGATCGTCGACGAGGGGCGCACGGCGCTGTCGTACGCGCGGACGGCGGCCTGGCTGGACGGGGAGTTCAGCGCGGCTGTGGGGGCCGGTGTGCGCGTGCAGCCCGGGGCGCTCGCGCTGTTGGACGGGGCGCGGGCGCTGGGCGTTCCTGTGGCGCTCGTGACGGCGTCTGAGCGGCATGTGGCGGAGCGGGTGCTCGAGGTGCTCGGGGCGGAGCGGTTCTCGGCGTCGGTGACGAACGGGGAGACGGTGCGCGGGAAGCCGCACCCTGACCCGTATCTGGCCGCGGCGGCCGCGCTTCGTGTGGCGCCGGAGGAGTGCCTGGCCGTCGAGGACACGCCGACCGGGGTCGCCGCCGCGGTCGCCGCGGGGTGCCGGGTGCTGGCCGTTCCGTCGGTCCCTGGGATCGTCGCCGGTCCCCGTACGACGGTCGTCGCGTCGTTGGAGGAGGTCTCGCTCGGGCGTCTGCCGGGTTGATGCCCCGTCGGCGGGTGCGCGTCGAGTGTGGCTGCTCGCGCAGTTCCCCGCGCCCCTGGGATGCGGCGCAGGCGGAAAGCCGCGAGGGGCGGTGCCCGGCGAAAATCCGGGTACCGCCCCTCACGCTTGCCGGAGGCTTACTTGCCCTTGGCGGCTTCCTTGAGCTTGGAGCCCGCGGAGACCTTGACGCTGTAACCGGCCGGGATGTTGATCGGCTCGCCGGTCTGCGGGTTACGAGCGGTGCGAGCGGCACGGTGGGTGCGCTCGAAGGTCAGGAAGCCGGGGATCGTGACCTTCTCGTCGCCCTTGGCAACGATCTCGCCGACGGTCTCGGCGAACGCGGCCAGCACGGCGTCGGCGTCCTTGCGGGTCACCTCGGCGCGGTCGGCCAGCGCGGCCACCAGCTCACTGCGGTTCATGTTTGTACTCCCGTGTTCTTCTTGCCGTTGAGGCGTGCCATACGGCTGAGCCGCATGTTGGGCAACAGCGAAGCCGATGCTGCCAGGGTCTCGGTCAGGCCCAGGACCCGGGTCCGTTTTCCGGACCCTCGCGCCCGAAGACGCATCCTGCCCCCACCAGCGGCGGTAAAGCCAATCCGGCACCCGTGGGGGTCACACGGACAGCGCCACCGCCCTGGGACCGGGCGGGTCGGGGGGCCTGCTTCCCGGCCACCCTAGAGGGCCCGGCCGGGCCCCGCATTCCGCGACGCGCCGGGCCTCAGGCGGTCGTGGTACCCGTCACAGCCACTCCGGCGGCCTTCGCGGCGTTGCGCACGGCACCGGCGACGGCACCTGCGACCTTGTCGTTGAAGACGCTCGGAATGATGTAGTTCGGGTTGAGCTCGTCCTCGCTCACCACGTCCGCCAGAGCCGTGGCGGCCGCCAGCATCATTTCCGTGTTGACCGTACGCGACTGGGCGTCGAGCAGGCCACGGAAGACGCCGGGGAAGACCAGGACGTTGTTGATCTGGTTCGGGAAGTCGGAGCGGCCGGTGGCCACGACCGCGGCCGTCTCGCGGGCGATCGCGGGGTCGACCTCCGGGTCCGGGTTCGCGAGCGCGAACACGATGGCGCCGTCGGCCATGGCCGCGACGTCCTCGCCGTTCAGGACGTTCGGGGCGGAGACGCCGATGAAGACGTCGGCGCCGACGACCGCTTCCTTGAGCGTGCCGGTCAGGCCTTCGGGGTTGGTGTTGTCGGCGATCCAGCGCAGCGGCGAGTCGCTGTCGGCGCCCACCAGGTCCTCGCGGTCGGCGTGCACGACACCGTGGATGTCGGCCACGACCGCGTTCTTGACGCCCGCCGCGAGGAGCAGCTTGAGGATGGCGGTGCCGGCCGCGCCGGCGCCCGACATGACGACGCGGATGTCGCCAATTGCCTTGCCCGCGACGCGAAGTGCGTTGGTCAGGGCGGCGAGCACGACGATGGCGGTGCCGTGCTGGTCGTCGTGGAAGACCGGGATGTCGAGGGCCTCGCGCAGCCGGGCCTCGATCTCGAAGCAGCGGGGCGCGGAGATGTCCTCGAGGTTGATGCCCGCGAAGCCGGGGGCGATCGCCTTGACGATCTCGACGATGGCGTCGGTGTCCTGGGTGTCCAGGCAGATCGGCCAGGCGTCGATGTCGGCGAAGCGCTTGAAGAGGGCCGCCTTGCCCTCCATGACCGGCATGGCGGCCATCGGGCCGATGTTGCCGAGGCCGAGCACCGCGGAGCCGTCCGTCACGACCGCAACGGTGTTGCGCTTGATGGTGAGGCGGCGGGCGTCCTCGGGGTTCTCGGCGATCGCCATGCAGACGCGGGCCACACCCGGCGTGTAGACCATGGAGAGGTCGTCACGGTTGCGGATGGGGTGCTTGGACTGCATCTCGATCTTGCCGCCGAGGTGCATGAGGAACGTACGGTCGGAGACCTTCCCGAGCGTCACACCCTCGATGCCGCGCAGCTCCTCGACGATCTCGTCCGCGTGGGACGTCGAGGTGGCCGCGATCGTGACGTCGATCCGGAGCTTCTCGTGGCCGGAAGCGGTGACGTCGAGGCCGGTCACCGAGCCGCCGGAGGACTCCACGGCGGTGGTGAGCTGCGAGACAGCCGTACCGCTCGCGGGCACCTCCAACCGGACCGTCATCGAGTAGGAGACGCTGGGCGCCGTTGCCATGGCCGACTTCCTCTGCTTTCACCGTGTAGCTGTTGCCGTCCGATGGTCGCACCTACCGCCGAGTACGTGGTAGCCGCATCGGATTTTGAACGTTACGTTCATCCTGCTTTTGGAAACTGGTTTCCACCATACGAGAAGTTACGGGGAACAGGAAGAGGTACCGGGAGAACGAGAAGAGGCTCACGTCACTGGGTGACGTGAGCCTCTCTCTACGTTCATGACACCGACCCGCCATGCTCGCCTCGCGGCAAGTGGTCCCTCTGAGGGACGAAGGTTGGGCCCGGGGGCTTGGATCGAGCCGGTGCCGTCATCAACGGTAACACCGGCTGCTGCGGACACAAGGGTCAGTCGCGCAGCAGGTCGGGCACCCCGTTCGCGTCCGGTGCGTCGCGCTCCGCGGAGACCACCGTGAGCTGCTGCGTGGCGCGGGTCAGGGCCACGTACAGGACCCGCAGACCCGCCGGGGACTCGTCGGCGATCTCGGCCGGGGAGACCACGACCGTGGCGTCGTACTCCAGGCCCTTGGCCTCCAGCGAGCCGAGCGCGACGACGCGCTCGCCGAGCCCGGCGAGCAGGCGGGCCGCCTCCGCGCGCCGGTTCATCGCCACGACGACGCCGACCGTGCCGTCGACCCGGTCGAGGAGCCGGGCCGCCTCCTCCCGTACGGCGTCGGAGAGCCGGCCCCGGGCGACGGCGAACCGCGGCTCGACGCCGGTGGAGCGGACGGCGGACGGGGACGCGGAGCCCGGCATCGCGAGCGCCAGGACCTTGGCGGCCAGCTCCGCGATCTCGGACGGGTTGCGGTAGTTGACGGTGAGCGTGAAGCGGCGGCGCGGTCGCGAGCCGAGCGCCTCGTCGCGGGCCTCGGCCGCCTCGTCCGGGTCCGACCAGGAGGACTGGGCCGGGTCGCCGACGACCGTCCAGGTGGCGTGCCGGCCGCGGCGGCCGACCATGCGCCACTGCATCGGCGTGAGGTCCTGCGCCTCGTCGACGATGACGTGCGCGTACTCGGTGCGTTCCTGCGCGAGGCGCTCGGCGCGCTCGCGCTGGGTCTCCTCGCGCTGCGGCATCAGCTCTTCCAAGCCGGTGAGCTGGTCGAGCGGGTCGTACTCGCGCTTCTTCTTCGGGCGGGCCGGGGCGCCGAGGACGGCGTTCAGCTCGTCGAGGAGGGCGACGTCGTGGACCGAGAGGGCGTCCCGCTTCAGGGACCGGGCGAGCTTGCGGACCTCGCCCGGGTTCAGGATGCGGCGGGCCCAGCGGCCCAGGCGGCGCTCGTCGGCCATCGCGGACAGCACGGCGCGCGGCGTCAGCTCCGGCCACCAGGCGTCCAGGAAGCGCAGGAAGTCGTCCTCGCCGGTGATGTCCTCGTCGAAGGAGGAGCGCAGCTCGGCCGCCAGCTCGGGGTCCGTGTGCCGGCTGCCCGCGCCGGACTGCTCCCACAGGGCGTCCAGCAGGAGCTTGCGGGCGCGCGGGCGCAGATGGTTGACCGGGGCCGTGCCGCCGAGGGCGGCGTGCCGGATGCGGTCGAGCCGGTCGGCGTCGAGTTCGAGACGGCGGCCGAAGGCGACGACGCGCAGCCGGGCGGGCGTGCCGGTGGCGGCCGGGGCCTCTTCCTCCTCCTCGCCGAAGGCGAGCTGCTCGGCGGGGGCCGAGGCGGAGGCCGCGGCGGGGCGGCCCGACTCCAGCGCGCCGCGCGCCGCCTTGCGCAGCACCTTCAGCATCCGCGACGACCCCTTGACGCGGGCGACGGCCGGGCTGTCGTACTCGGTGGCCTCGGCCCCGTCGACCAGGGAGCCGACCGCGCGGATCGCGACCTGGCCCTCCTCGCCGAGCGAGGGCAGCACGCCCTCCGTGTACGCGACCAGGAGCGGGGTCGGCGAGACGATGAGGATGCCGCCCGCGTACCGGCGCCGGTCCTGGTAGAGGAGGTAGGCGGCGCGGTGCAGGGCGACCGCCGTCTTGCCGGTGCCCGGGCCGCCCTCGACGTACGTCACGGAGGCGGCGGGGGCCCGGATGACCAGGTCCTGCTCCGCCTGGATGGAGGCAACGATGTCGCGCATCGAGTGGCTGCGGGCCTGGCCGAGCGCGGCCATCAGGGCGCCGTCGCCGATGGCCGGGAGCCGCTCGCCGTCCAGGTACGCGGTCAGCTCGGGGCGCATCAGGTCGTCCTCGACGCCGAGCACCCGGCGGCCCTTGGAACGGATGACGCGGCGGCGCACGACGCGGCCCGGGTCGACCGGCGTGGACCGGTAGAAGGGGGCGGCGGCCGGGGCCCGCCAGTCGATGACGAGCGGCGAGTAGTCCGCGTCCAGGACACCGATGCGGCCGATGTGCAGGGTCTCGGCGATGTCGGCCGTGCGGTCGGCGCGGACCGCGCCCTCGGCGGGCTCGACCGCCGTGTACGCGCCGTCCGGGCCCTTCTTGCCGTCCTTGCCGAGCAGCAGGTCGATACGGCCGAAGAGGAAGTCCTCGAACTCGTTGTTGAGGCGGCTGAGGTGGATGCCCGCGCGGAAGACCTGGGCGTCCCGCTCGGCGAGCGCGCCGGGCGTGCCGACCTGCCCGCGCTTGGCGGCGTCGTCCATCAGGAACTCCGCCTCGTGGATCTTCTCTTCCAGTCGGCGGTAGACGGCGTCGAGATGATTCTGTTCGACGCCGATCTCGCGGTCACGAACGGAGTCCGTATCCGAGTCCACCGCTGAATCCTGCTGAGCCTGAGCGGCCACCGGGCCCCCTTCTGACGTGCTGGGCAGCCGTCAAAGGTACGCGAAAGGGGGCCGCGGAAGCTACGTGCGCGGCGACCCGCTCAAGAAAGGCTCATGCGTTCACCTCGACGAGCCGTTTCCCGTCGAGCGTCTCGACCTCGAAGTGGTCGATCTGGTTCCGGTCGAAGGCCGCGCCCCCGTGCACGTACAGCGGGTATTTGGCGCTCTCGTGCGTGCTGTCCTTGATGCCGTAACCCCACTTCGGGACGGCCCACGTGGTGACCGTCTCGCGCTCGCCGTTCTTGCCGACCGCGACGAGTGAGCATTTCAGCGGGCCCTTGACGTTCTTCAGTTCCAGGACCGTGTGGGTGCCCCAGGCCTTCTTCTCCATGCCGATGGTCGCGGTGACGTCCGTCGTCGTGTCGGTGGCCTCCACCTTCTCGTCCATGTGGTGGAAGAAGGCGTCCTCGGCGGGGCTCGTGGGGTGCGGCTCCGCGACGGTCCCGGTGCCGCCGCCGTCGTCGGTGACCGCCATGACCGTGAGGGGCCCGCCGATGATCAGGGCCGCGGCGGCCGCCACCAGGTAGAGGCCGCGCCGACGTTTCTGCACGCGCCTGCGGGCGACCTCGTCGACCAGGGACTCCGCGAGCCGGCGGCTCGGCGCGGCCGCGAGAGACTCCCCGATGTGCCGCACGGTGGGCCGGTCGCGCCCGGCGGGCAGATCGGCGAGGGCGGCGAGCATCGGCTCCATCCCCGCGAAGTCCTCCAGCTGCGCCGCGCACTGCTCGCACCGCGCCAGATGGGCCTCGAACGCGCTCGCCTCGGCGTCGTCGAGGATCCCGAGCGCATAGGCGCCGACCGTCTCGTGCACGTCGCCCGCCGGCTCGTGGCCGTAGGGCCCGTACGATCCGTGCGGCGTCGTCATGCCGTCACCCCCCGCTCCTCCAGCGCCAGCTTCATGGAGCGCAGCGCGTAGAAGACGCGGGAGCGCACCGTTCCGCTGGGGATGCCGAGCGTCTCGGCCGCCTCATTGACCGTACGCCCTTTGAAGTACGTCTCGACGAGCACTTCCCGGTGCGCGGGGGTCAGGTCCTCCAGGGCATCGGAGAGGGTCATCAGCCAGAGCGCCTTGTCGATCTCGTCCTCCGCGGGGATGACCTCCAGCGGCGACGCGTCGACCTCCTGTGGCCGGGCCTGCCGGCTGCGGTGGCCGTCGATGACGATGCGTCGGGCGACCGTCACCAGCCAGGGGCGTACCGAGCCGGTCGCACGGTTGAGCTGACCGGCGTTCTTCCAGGCACGGATGAGCGTCTCCTGCACGACATCCTCCGCGCGCTGCCGGTCCCCCGCCACCAGGCGGAGCACGTAGGCGAGAAGCGGTCGCGCGTGCTCGGCGTAGAGCGCGCGCATGAGCTCCTCGTCCGGCTCCGGGGGCCGGGACGCGCGATGTCGGGCCCGGGGAGGGCGTTCATCGGCCACGGCGGAATCCTTGCGCACGCCTACCTCCGGTGTCCCCAGTTCGACGATCCGGCCGTCTCTTTTCGGCTGGGCTCACGGGAGGGATACGTAGTCGAACGCACCGCTGTTCAAAGGGAGTTCGAAATCGGCGCTCACGCCCTGGCGAGCGCCGCTCTGCGACGGTGCCTGGCCACCCGCTCGCGGTTGCCGCACACCTCGCTGGAGCACCAGCGGCGCCTGCGTCCGCGGGACGTGTCGAGATAGATGATCGGGCAGTTGTCGCCCTCGCACTGCCGCAGACAGCCGCGCGCGGCGGGGTCGGTGAGCAGGTCGACGACGTCCCGGGCGACGGCCGCGAGCAGCGCCGGGCAGCCGGGCTGGTCGTGCAGGGCGCGGACGAGCGTGCCGTCGGCGGTGCGCACGGCGCGCGGTGCGGGCGGGGCGGCGCGGGCCAGCAGATTGACCCGCTCGAGGGCGCCGGGCGCCGGCCGCCCGGCGAGCTCGCCGCGCACCAACTGGGCTATGTGGCCTCGTAGTTCGAGGAAGGCCGCGAGCCAGGCGGGGGCGCAGGCGGGCAGTGCGGCGGAGTCGGGGACGAGGCCGGCGCCGACGCACCAGGCGCGCAACCGGTCGGGGGAGACGAGGCGTTCATCGGGGTGTGCGGTGGCGACCAGGTCCAGGCAGAGGCGTCCGGAGTCGAACCGCAGCTCGTGGGGGAAGGGCCCTGTGGGTACTGCTGCCATGTCCTCTACAGTGCCCGCCCCGGCGCCCCTGAGGAACCCCCGGTAACGCGGGGCTACTTGGGGACGTGCGGGGGCGGGTCGTCGTGCAGCAGCCGCTGGAACAGGATGTGGTCGCGCCACTCGCCCGCGATGTAGAGGAGCTTGGGGGCCAGCCCGTACCGCTCGAAGCCGCTCTTGGCGAGGACCCGCTGCGAGGCGGTGTTGTCGGTGAGGGTGCCCGCCTCGATGCGGTGCAGGCCGAGTTCGTCGCGGGCGGTGCGGCAGACCTCCTCGACGGCCGCCGTGACCAGGCCGCGGCCGGTGTACTCGGCGTCCACCCAGTAGCCGAGGCGCGCGGCGCACAGCGGGCCGAGCACGATCTCGGCGAGCGCGATGCGGCCCACCACCCGGTCGCCGTCGAACAGCAGCCAGGTCACGCCGTCCCGTTCGCTGAGCCGGGGCAACTGCCCCTGCGCGGTGTAGAAGGCGTCGTCGCGGTACGGCTCGGTGGGCCGCAGGTGGTCCCGGTTGCGTATGCACGCCTCGGCGAGGGCCTCGGCGTCGTCCGGGACGGCGCGGCGCAGTGCGATGTCGTCGGTGATCATCATGTCCGTACGGTACGCGCGGGCGTGGACGCTCGCTTATGGAGCTGCGCGGATCGGCGATGTCGGGGCGGCGGGGCCGCGACTTCACTGGATCCCATGACAACCGCCGAGCGTTTCACCGGATGCGTGCTGGGTGCGGCCACGGTCGCCATGGGCCTGATCGCCGGGGCCTTCTACGTCTTCTCGTGCGCCGTGATGCCCGCGCTGGCCCGCAGCGACGACCGTACGTACATCGAGGTGATGCGGAACATCAACGACGTCATCCAGAACCCCGTGTTCTTCCTGAGCTTCTTCGGGGCGCTGCTGCTGACCGCCCTCGCGGCCTGGCGGGTGCGGCGCCGGCCGGGCCCGCGGGGCTGGGCGGTGGCGGCGCTGGCCGTCTACGCGGCGGCGTTCGTGCTCACCTCTGCGGTGAACGTCCCCCTGAACGACGCGCTGGCCGCGGCCGGCGCCCCCGCCCGGATCGCCGACCCGGCCCGCGTACGGGACGCCTTCGAGGGCCCGTGGGTGGCGTGGAACGTGGTGCGGGCGGTGCTGTGCACGGTGGCCATGGGGTGTCTGGTGCGGGGGTCGGTGCGGTGGGGACGGGCGGGGGCGTGAGAGGGCGGGTGCGGAGGCGGGAGTCGTGGCCGGGGCGGGGTACGGGCCGGTGCGGGCCCTCGCCGGGGTTCGGCCCCGGGCCGCTCCCCCGCCCCGCTCAGGCGTCCGCGTACTTCGCGTCGGCCGCCGTCGGGTCCAGCGCCAGCCGGTACCCCCGCTTCACCACCGTCTGGATCAGCTTCGGCGCCCCGAGGGCCGACCTGAGCCGGGCCATCGCCGTCTCCACCGCGTGCTCGTCGCGGCCCGCGCCGGGCAGCGCGCGCAGCAGGTCCGCGCGGGCCACCACCCAGCCGGGCCGCCGCGACAGCGACCGCAGCAGCGCCATACCGGCCGGCGGCACCGGCCGCAGCGCCCCGTCGACCAGGACCGCGTGCCCGCGGATCTCCACCCGGTGGCCGGCGATCGGCAACGTCCGGGCGCGGGAGGGCAGTTCGTGGCACAGCAGCTGGACCAGCGGGCCGAGCCGGAAGCGCTCCGGCTGCACCGTGTCCACGCCGCGCGCCTGCAGCGGCAGCGCCGTCACCGGGCCCACGCACGCCGGGAGCACGTCGTGGTGCAGGGCGGCCAGCAGCTCGGGCAGCAGGCCGCGCTCCTCCGCACGGGTCAGCAGTGACGCCGCCGCCGGGGCCGAGGTGAACGTCAGCGCGTCCACGCCCCGCGCCACCGTCGCGTCGAGGAGGCGGTCCACCGGCCCTATGTCCTCGGGCGGCATCCACCGGTACACCGGCACGCCGACCACCTCGGCCCCGGCCTCGCGCAGCGCCTCCACGAATCCGGGCAGCGGCTCCCCGTGCAGCTGGACGGCGATCCGCCGCCCCTGGACCCCCTCGGCGAGCAGCCGCTCCAGCACCTCCGCCATCGACTCCGACGACGGCGACCACTCCTCCGTCAGCCCGGCGGCGCGGATCGCGCCCTTGACCTTCGGGCCGCGCGCGAGGAGCTCCACCCCTCTGAGCCGGGCGAGCAGATCCTCCCCCAGGCCCCAGCCGTCGGCGGCCTCGACCCAGCCGCGGAAGCCGATGGCGGTCGTCGCCACCACCACGTCCGGGCCGTGGTCGAGCAACTCCTTCGTCGCGGCCAGGAGTTCGCTGTCGTCGGCGAGCGGCACGATCCGCAGCGCGGGGGCGTGCAGCACCGTGGCGCCGCGGCGCTGGAGCAGCGCGCCGAGTTCGTCGGCCCGGCGTGCCGCGGTCACCCCCACGGTGAAGCCCGCCAGCGGGCCGTGCGGCTGCGCGGACCCGGAGGCCTGCTGTTGCTCGTACATGCTGGTTCTCGTCCCGCTCGACGGTCGTCCCGTGCACTGCTGCGCTGTCGCGTCCCCACGCACGCAGTCGTCCGAGCCTGTCAACACACCGTGACAGGCCCGGATCAACGTGATTGCGTGCGTGTTACGTGCGCGTTCCTCACACCTCGGCGTAGCTGAGCTGCGGCTTTGCTTCGGCGCTGGGTACGGTCGCCGAACGCGCGGCCGAGCGGCGAAGGTATACGGCCCACGTCACGGCGAAGCACACCGCGTAGAAGACGAGGAAGGACACGAAGGCCCCGGTGCCGGTGCCGGCCGTCTGGAAGGACTGGCGGAACGCGAGGTTGATGCCGAGCCCGCCGAGCGCTCCGACCGCGCCGATCAGCCCCATGGAGGCGCCCGAGAGGCGGCGTCCGTACGCGGCGGCCTCCTCGCCGGTGAGGCCCATGCCGAGCGCCTTGGCCTGGAAGATGCCCGGGATCATCTTGTACGTGGACCCGTTGCCGAGCCCGGTCAGCACGAACAGCGCGATGAACGCGACCGTGAAGAGGGTCAGCGACTTCTCCACCGACGCCAGGGTCACCACGGCGGTCGCCGCGGCCATCGCCACGAAGTTCCACAGCGTGATGCGCGCCCCGCCGAACCGGTCCGCGAGCCGGCCGCCGACCGGCCTGATGAGCGAGCCGAGCAGCGGGCCGATGAAGGTGATCGACGCCGCCTGCAGGGGCGTCCGGCCGAACTGCGTCTGCAGGACCAGGCCGAACGCGAACGAGTAGCCGATGAACGAGCCGAACGTGCCGATGTAGAGGAACGCCATGATCCAGGTGTGGGCGTCCTTGACGGCCTCCTTGGCGGCGCCGGTGTCGTTCTTCACCGTCGCCAGGTTGTCCATGAACAGGGCCGCGCAGACCGCCGAGACGACGATCAGCGGGATGTAGATGCCGAGCAGGACACGCGGGCCGCCGTTCGCGCCGATGACGGCGAGCGCGATGAGCTGGATGACGGGGACGCCGATGTTGCCGCCGCCCGCGTTCAGGCCGAGCGCCCAGCCCTTCTTCCGCATCGGGAAGAAGGAGTTGATGTTCGTCATGGAGGAGGCGAAGTTGCCGCCGCCGACGCCGGTGAGCGCCGCGCACAGCATGAACGTGCTGTACGAGGTCCCCGGCTCCATCACCACGAACGCGACGACCGTCGGCAGCAGCAGCGTGGTCGCCGCGATGACCGTCCAGTTGCGGCCGCCGAACAGCGCGACGGCGAAGGTGTAGGGCACGCGCGCGAAGGCGCCGACGAGCGTGGCCATGGACACGAGGAAGAACTTCCCCGCCGGGTCGATGCCGTACTCGGGCCCCATGAACAGGACCATGACCGACCACAGGGTCCAGATGGAGAACCCGATGTGTTCGGAAAGGATGGAGAAGACGAGGTTGCGCCGGGCCACCTCGGCGCCCGTCTCTGCCCAGAACGCCTCGTCCTCGGGGTCCCACCGCTCGACCCACTCACGGGTCCGGCTCCGGCCTGCCATCTCACGCCTCCAGGGTCGCGGTTCGTGCCTGATGCGACCGAAGGTAGGGAGGCCGGATTTCCGGACTGTGCCGTGGAGTGACCGTGGGGGAACGTTGCTCTCACCTGGCCGCCGGGCGAGTGGTGAGGCTCAGGGCGGAGGTTGACCGGGCAGCCGGATCAGGTCGAGCCGGGACCGGACCACGGCAGCTGCACCGAACCGCCCTTGTCCCACTTCAGCGTGACCACGTCGGAGGCCTGGGTGAGATTCGCGGCGAAGACCTCGTCGCCGGTGTCCTGGCCCACGCACGACACCGCGATCCGGAAGCCGTTCCCGCTCTGGGGCTGGCCGATGCCGCTGCAGATGCCCTTACCGCCCGCGTCGATGTAGGAGACGCTGTACTTGCCCTTGGCGTTGCCCGAGGCGATCTTGGCGCCGACGGTGAGGGTCTGCGCCTTCTCGTTCTGCCACTGCCCCTGGTACCCGGTGTCGCCCGCCGGGCGCTCGCTGGGCTCGTCGTCGGCGTACGGGTCGTCGGTCGGCTCGTCGCTGTACGGGGCGTCGGACTCGGGCCCCTCGGGGCTCGGTTGGTCCGTCTCGCTCGGGGCCTGGCCCGCGCTTCCCGTCGCGACGACGCTGCTCCGCGCGGCGACCGGCTTGTCGTCGCCGCCGTCGTCCCCGCTGGTGGCCAGCAGGATGCCGCCACCGGCGAGCGCGGCGACGACCACGACCGCGACGGCGATCAGCACGGCCCGCTGCTTGCCGCCGCCCTGGTTCGGCGGCGGGGGCGGGAACGGGCCCTGGGGCGGCGGGAACTGACCGTACGGCGACTGCTGCGGCGAGGGCTGCTGACCGTAACCGGGCTGCGCGGGCTGTCCGTAGCCGGGCTGCGGCGCGGTGGGCGCGCCCGCGTACGGGTTGTCGGTGCCGTACGGTCCCGGGGGCTGCGGCGGGGCGCCGTAGGGACCCTGCCCTCCGTAGGGCCCGGCCGGGGGCTGTCCGGGCGGCGGCTGCTGGGGCGGCGGGCCCCCGTAGCCGTACCCCTGACCGTCCTGCGGCGGCTGCGTCATGGCTGTCCCCGTCCCCCGTGGTTCCCCGTACGAACCATGCGGCCCACGCCGCACAGTTCGCACAAGTCAACCCGGAGGGGGCCTGCGGGCACAACCCCGCCCGGCGGCCCCGGAACCCGGGATCAGTGCCGCTTCCGCTTCTTCCGCGCGCCGTCCGGCCACAGCCGGGGCGAGCGCTTGGCGGCCAGGTCCTCGATCCAGCCCACGCTCACGATCGCGAGTGCGATCAGTGGCCACACGAGAACGAACATCCAGATCATGTACGTCGTGTCGAGCGCGCCGCTCCAGCGCGCGTCCTCCATGAACGGCAGGTCGTACGCGAGGTCGATGAGCGGCACCGTGGCCATGATCAGCATGTTGTGCCAGAGATAGATCGTCACGGCACGGTTGTTGGACAGCGTGATGAGCTTGTCCCACTTGGCGAGCGCGCCGGGCAGCTGCTGCCAGGACGGCGAGTACTGGAGCAGGATGACGACGAACCCGAAGGACCAGGTGGCCTGGGCCATCGGGATGTCGTTCAGGTCCCAGCCGTCGGGCCCCAGATGGCCCGAGGCCCACCACAGGCCGAACGCCATGACGAGCGCGGCGCACGACACCGCGAGATACCGCGGGACCTTGGCGAGCAGGCCCTCGTGGTGCGCGAAGCCGAGCACCCAGCAGCTGCCGTAGACGGCGAAGTCCGTCACCGCGTTGCCCGTCTCGCCCGGGATGGTGACGAGGCCGGTGCCGACGATCGCGGTGAGGCCGAGCGGGGCGAGCAGCGTCGCCCACGGCACCTTGCGGAACGCCCACAGCAGCAGCGGCGAGGCGATCACGAACCACAGGTACGCCCGCAGGTACCAGAGCGGACCCGCGGCCTGGGCCGGCCAGGTGTCCTCCAGCAGGCCCGCCTTCTCGCCGAGGTGCCACGGGAAGCTGGGCGCGCCGATCGGCACGAGGTAGTTGAAGAGGCTGACCCAGCCCCAGGTCCCGCCGTTGTCCGGGTCCTTGCCCGGGTTCCAGCCGCCCAGGAACAGCAGGGCGAGCACGGCCGCGCTGAACGCCCACATCGGCGGCAGCAGACGCCGGACGCGCCCGCGGATCACGCCGAGCGCGGGGCGGCTGAGGGAACGCGCCATCAGCGACCCGGCGAGCGCGAACATCACGCCCATGGACGGGAACACCACGCTCAGCCACGCCCACCCGAAGAGGTGGTAGATGACGACGCGGACGAGCGCGATGGAGCGCAGGAGGTCGAGGTACCGGTCCCGGCCGGGCTTCTTGGGCGCGGCCGGAGCCGGGGCCTGGGTCTGAGGCTGGGCCTGGGTCTGTTTCTGGGCCGGAGCCCGGTCGGTGGCCACGGCCGACCGGCGCGGCGGGTGCGGCAGCGGTCGCGTGGCGTACGCCTGCGGGGGTGCCTCGGCGACGCGGGGGGCGACGGGCTCGGGCTGCGGCCAGGACGACGTGCGGGGCCCGCCCGCCGCCGCCGAGGGCCACTCCGTCAGCGCCGCGGCGGGCTCCGCCGTCTCCGCCTCGCGCCGCCACTCCGACTCGCGGCGGGATGCCCCGGGGACCGACTGCCCGGTCCCTTCGGACCAACCGCTCTGCCCGGCCTGCCCGGTGACCCCGGAGCCGTCCTCGTACGGAGGGTGCGTCATCCCACCGGCCTCCTGTCGTCACCGGGCACCGAGGCGGACCGCTGCCGCGGTAGAGCGCCGGCCGGGGCGGAGCCCACGGCGCCCGTGCGGCGCAGCTTCTGCCAGCGCAGCCGGCCGCCGGTGAGCGCGGTGATCCAGGACTGGAGCAGCACGACGTACATCAACTGCCGGTAGAGGAGCTGCTGGAGCGGGAGGGATATGAGGTGCGTCATGCGTTCCTTGTCGAGCCGGAAGGCGTACGCCGCGCAGACCGCCTGGACGGCGAGCACACCGAGCCAGGCCACGACCGTCTTCTCGGTGGGACCGAACACCACCCCGTACAGCAGGAAGACGTCGATCAGGGGGGCGAGGAGCGGGGCCAGGACCATGAACAGGGAGACCAGGGGCAGGCCGACGCGGCCGAAACGGCCGGACGGGCCGCGCTCGATCAGTGCGCGGCGGTGCTTCCAGATGGCCTGCATGGTCCCGTACGACCAGCGGTAGCGCTGCGACCAGAGCTGCTGCACGGACTCGGGGGCCTCGGTCCAGGCGCGGGCCTTCTCCGCGTAGACCACGCGCCAGCCGTCGCGGTGCAGCGCCATGGTGACGTCGGTGTCCTCGGCGAGCGTGTCGTCGCTCATGCCGCCGATGGGTTCGAGCGCCGACCGGCGGAAGGCTCCCACGGCGCCGGGGATCGTCGGCATGCAGCGCAGGATGTCGTACATGCGGCGGTCGAGGTTGAAGCCCATCACGTACTCGATGTGCTGCCAGGCCCCGATGAGGGAGTCCCGGTTGCCCACCTTCGCGTTGCCCGCGACGGCGCCCACGCGCGGGTCGCCGAACGGCTGGACCAGTTCGCGCACGGTAGCCGGCTCGAAGACGGTGTCGCCGTCCATCATCACGACGAGGTCGAACCGGGCGTTCGCCAGGCCCCTGTTGAGCGCGGCCGGCTTGCCCGCGTTGTGCTGGCGCACCACCCGGACGTTGGGCAGCCGCAGGTTCTCCACGATGCGGGCGGTGCCGTCGGTGGAGCCGTCGTCGATGACGATGACCTCGACGGGGTGCTCGCTCGCCATCAGCGAACGGACGGTGTTCTCGATGCACTTGGCTTCGTTGTACGCCGGTACGAGCACCGAGACCGGTTCGGTGACCGGCGGGCCCCAGGCGAAGCCGCGGCGGCGGACCCGCCGGGCGTGCGCCGCGGACAGGATCAGCATGAGGCCGAAGCGGCCCATGACGAGGACGCCGATGACGGCGAGCCCGGCGACCAGGACGTCCGTGATGTGCTCCGAGGCCTGGACCGCGTAGATCCACGCCCGGCCCTTCCACAGCTCGACGCCGGTCACGGGCGTGTGCGCGCTCGGCATGCCGAGGGCCTCGGTGAGGTTCTGGAACCTGTAGCCCTCGCCCTGGAGGTCCGGCAGGAAGCGGTCGAGGGCGGCGACGGTCTGCGCGCGGTTGCCGCCGGAGTCGTGCATCAGGACGATGGCGCCCTTGCCGCCGTGCGGCGTGGCACGGCGGATGATCTCGTCGACGCCGGGGCGCTTCCAGTCCTCGCTGTCCGTGTTGTTGACGACGGTGATGTAGCCGCGCGAGCCGATGTACTGGGTCACCGGCCACGACTTGTCGTCCATGGCGTCGGCGAACGAGGAGTAGGGCGGCCGGAACAGGGAGGTGCGCACGCCCGCCGCGCCCTCCAGCGCCAGCTGGTTCTGCGACAGCTCCCAGTCGATGCGCTTCTTCGACTGGTAGGAGAGGTCGGGGTGGTTGAAGGTGTGCAGGCCGACCTCGTGGCCCTCGTCCACCATGCGGTGCACCAGGTCCGGGTAGCGCGAGGCCATGGTGCCGGTGACGAAGAAGACGGCGTGCGCGTGGTGCTTCTTGAGGACGTCGAGGACCTTCGGGGTCCACTCCGGGTCGGGCCCGTCGTCGAAGGTGAGGACCAGCTTGTGCGGGTCGATGGAGCGGCTGCTCTCCTGGCCGCCCCGGGTGTCGATGACGGGTCCGCCGTCGAGGATCTTCTCGGGGACGCGGTCGGTGGCGGCCTCGGGCTGGATGCGGTGGTCGGCCATGATCTCGCTGTGCACATAGCCGCGCAGCATGAGCATCGCGATCATCGCCACGAGGAGCAGCGAGGGCAGCAGGTAGCGCAGCGGAAGGCGGCGCTTTCGGGCACGGGCCCGCCGGGGACGTGAGCGGTCGGACATTTAGAGGACGCTGCTTTCCAGGGACGCGACGAACGGTGCCGTCGGCTCGGCGCCGAGGCTCTGCGCGATGAGCGCGCTCAGGGCGCCGACGGCGACGGTGCCGGCTTCGGCGCCGCCGCCCACGGGTTCGGTGGCCGGGTCGGACGGCTCGACGGGCGGGGTGGACGGGTCGGCCGGCGGCGTCGACGGGTCGGCCGGCGGCGTGGTGTTCTTCCCCGGCTCGGAGGGCTTGGCGGGCGGCGTCGTCCTGTCGTCGGCGGGCTTGCCGGGCGACTCGGTGCCGGCGCCGGGCCGGTCGTCGTCCGGGCTGGTGCCCGTGGACGGCGCTTCGCTGCCGCCCGGGGTGGCTTCGGCCCCGGACGCGGTGCCGGAGGCACTCGGGTCCGGGGTGCCGCCGGGCGACGCGGACGGTGCCGCGGATTCGGCGGGCAGCACCGGCTTGGTGTCGACCTGGCCCGCGGGCCCCTTGTCGTCGGGCATGGGCAGCCAGGGCGCGCTCGAATTGCCCGACAGCAGCGTGACCACGATGACGACGGCGTACACCGCGCAGGCGATGCCCATCATGACGCCGACGCGTCTGAACGTACGGCTGCGCCGCCCCGAGTCGTCGACGAAGACGGGGACCTCTTTGCCGTCACCCGGCGGCGCCGTCGGCGCTCCCGGCTGCCCGTCCATGCCGAGCCGTGCACCCAACTGGCGGCCCGCGCCGTCGAGTTGGACCGTCACCTCGTTCGGATCATGGGTATGCCCGGGCAGGGCATCCTCTCGCCAGCTCTCCACCGTACGCACATCCCCCCAAGGACATGATCAACGGGTGCGCACGCGACTCACCGGGCACTTGTCGGTTCGGACCGGGCCCCCACCCGATCCGAGCGCCCCCCT
This sequence comes from Streptomyces sp. YJ-C3, assembly GCF_053891275.1. NCBI lineage: Bacteria > Bacillati > Actinomycetota > Actinomycetes > Kitasatosporales > Streptomycetaceae > Streptomyces > Streptomyces sp. YJ-C3. The sequence continues at coordinate 7,997,428 of NZ_CM132685.1, forward strand.
TATCACATGGCACCCGGACCACGAATGTAGCGCACACATGTGACAGCCGTGTCCCGGTGTCATCTCCGGCTCATCATGATGAGTGCATCCATGGCCGGTATCCACCCGTTCTCCGGGCGGCGAAGCCAGCCGTTCTCCTCGGCGAGCGCGGCCGCCGCGGCCCTCAGCGCATCGATTCCGGGGTGCTGTCGCCCCTTTCGCCACACCAGCGACACGGGCGACAGCGGTACGGGATCGACGAGCGGCCGGAGCACCGCGCCCGGCATTGCCGGAAAGTCGACCCCGGTGAGGACCGGATTCCGGTACTTGGCCATGATCCGCCGGAACTCCTCCTCGCCGACGGCGAGCGGCGCGGGCGGCGCGATCCCGATACCGCGCCCGGCGAACAGCTGCCGGGCCAGATCGGTCCATTCGGGCGTGCGCGGATTGCCGGCTCCCGCGTAGACCGTCTCCCCCGCGAGCCGGTCCAGCGGCACGGTGTCGAGGGCGGCCAGCGGATGGTCCTCGGGGAGCACGACCGCCATCGGCTCGTACCGCATGGGCTGTTGGGCGAGGCGCTCGCGCACGGCCGGGTCGAGCCCCGCGAAGCGGCCGAAGGAGACGTCGATCCGTCCCGCGAGGAGTTCGGCGGCGGCGCCGGTCAGGCCGCTCTCGTAGCGGGCCATCAGTTCGCAGCCGGGGGCGAGTTCGCGGGCCCGCGCGAGGACGCGTTCGTTGACGAGGCCGGGGCTGTTGACGTCGACGAGCAGCGGCCGGACCTCGGGCGCGGGCCGGGTGAACGCGGTGAGCAGCTCGTCCTGCGCCTCGATCGCACGCCGCGCGTACGGCAGCAGCCGGGCGCCCTCGGCGGTGAGCGTGACCTGCCGCGTGGTCCGGCCGAACAGTTCGGCGCCCAGCTCCCGCTCCAGGCGCCGGATGTCGCGGCTGAGGGCCTGCTGCGCGACGTAGAGGCGGGCGGCGGCACGGGTGAAGTGCAGCTCGTCGGCGACGGCGAGGAAGGCCCGCAGCAGGCGCGGCTCGACGTTGCGCGGGGAGATCGACATCGGGCGAACTTACAACGCAGGCGCGTGAATCGGTACCGAGTAGGTGTTGGACCTCGCAGGTGACCTGCGGCAACGCTCTTGGCATGGCCGACACCACGACTGCCGCCCCGCCCCGCAGGAACACCTACACCCGGCTCTTCACGATCCCCGGCGCCCGCGCCTTCACCCTCGGCAACCTCATAGCCCGCTTCCCGCAAGGGATGTTCAGCATCAGCGCGGTCATCATGATCTCAGGAGCGCGGGGTTCGTACGCGCTCGCAGGCGCCGTCACCGCGACGGGCCTGGTGGCCAACGCGGTCGTCGGCCCGTGGACGGCCCGGCTGGTCGACCGCCACGGGCAGGCGCGCGTCGCCGTCCCGGCCACGGTGATCTCCGCGTGCGGCTCCCTCGCCCTGCTGCTGTGCGTGCACTTCGGGGCGCCGGACTGGACGCTGTTCGCCGCGTACCTGGCGTCGGCGGCGACCCCCAACACGGGCGGCATGTCCCGGGCCCGCTGGGCGCATCTGCTCAAGGGCGACGCGGACGCGCTGCACACCGCGAACTCCTTCGAGCAGGCGGCGGACGAGCTCTGCTACATGCTCGGCCCGGTGGTGGCCGCCTTCTTGTGCGGGTCCCTCTTCCCCGAGGCGGGCACGCTGGTCAGCGCCGTGCTCATGGTGACGGGCGTCCTGATCTTCGCCGCACAGCGCGCCACGGAACCGCCGCCCCACGCGCGTACAGAGGCGACGAGGTCTCCGCTCCGCGCGCGTGGCATGCCGCCCCTGCTGATCGCGTTCCTCGCCACCGGCGCGATCTTCGGTTCGCTGGAGGTCGTCACGGTGGCCTTCGCGGACGCGCGGGGCCACAAGGTGTGGGCGGGCGGCATCCTGGCGCTGCAGGCGGCGGGGTCGTGCGCGGCGGGACTGGCCTACGGAGCGCTGAAGCCGGCGGGCCCGGCCGACCGGCGCCACCCGCTGTGCGTCGCGGCGATGGCGGTCCTCATGACGCTGCCGCTGCTGGCGGCCGCTCTCACCGGCTCGCTCCTCGCCCTCGGCGGGGCGCTCCTGATCGCCGGGATGGCGACGGCGCCGACGATGGTGACGGGCATGACCCTGGTCCAGCAGCGCACCCCGGAAGGACAGTTGAACGAGGGCATGACGCTCGCGGTGACCGGTCTGCTCGGCGGCATCGCCTGCGGCTCGGCGACGGGCGGCGCCGCGGTGGAGCACTGGGGCCCCACCGCGGCGTACACGGTGCCCGTCACGGCGGCGGCGACGGCACTGCTGCTGTCCCTCTACGGCTCCGTACGACGGGCCGGGTAGCTCTGTGCGCTCAGCACGTGGCGGGCTTGCGCCACGAGCACTCCAGGTCGCCGTCCCGCTCGGCGGCGGGCAGGGAGCGGGTGGACTTCGGCAGGACGGCCGCGGCCTCCTCGGCGGTGGACTTGGCGAGGGTCACGACGATCGCGTCCTCCAGGGGTTTCACGGAGTCGACGAGGTAGTTGTTCTGGACGACGCTGTAGACCAGCTCGCGCCCGTCGGCGTCCTTCACGTAGCCGGACAGCGCGCTGGCTCCCGTCAACGACCCGGTCTTTCCGACGGCGTTGAGGGCGGCCGGGGTGCCGCACATCCGCGACCGCAGCGTCCCGCCGACGAACCGGTCCGGATCGCAGGCCACCGGCAGCGCCGTGCGCCAGTCCGCGTACCAGGGCTCCTGCCGTACGGACAGCAGCAGGTCGGCGAGCTGCCGGGCGGCGAAGTTGTCCTTGCGCGAGAGGCCCGAGCCGTCGACCTGCCGGATCTTCCCGGCGTCCACCCCGGCGCCCTTCAGGTAGGAGGCGATGGCGGCGGTCCCGTCGCCCCAACTCCCCGGCCGTCCGGTCGCCTTGTACCCCATGGCCTTGGTGAGCGCCTCGGCGTGCATGTTGTTGGACAGCTTCATGAAGGGGACGAGCAGGTCCTTCAGGGGCATGGACTCGTGTGCGGCCAGCGTCCTCGCGCCCGCCGGGGTGGCCCGGCCCAGCTCGGTCGAGCCGCTCACCCGCACCCCGTGGGCGGCGAGCGCGTCGCGGAAGACGGCCGCCGCGTACCCGGTCGGCTCCCACACGGTGACCCACTCCTTGGTGGTGTCCCCGCCCACCGGCACGGTCCCGCTGACGCTGATCGTGTTGGTGCCGTGCCGCCGCTGGACGACGACGCCGTCCTCGCCGCCGGCGGCCCCGGTGCGCGCCCGCACGTCGAGGTGCACGTAGTCCGTCTTCGGCGTGACGTGGACGACGGGCCTGTCCCCCGCCTTCTTGCCCGGCGCGACCTCGACGATGACGGTGCCGGTGTCGTAGTCGGTGTCGGGGGCGACGCTCAGGGCGGAGATCTGGGCGGCGTAGTACGAGGACTCGTCGTCGGCGCCCCAGGTGTCGCCCTGCCGCTGGTCGTCGAACCGGGTGTCGTCGGCGACGAGCCGCCCGCCGACCTTCTTCACACCGGCGGCGGCGACCTCGGCGGCGAGCTTGTCGTAGTCGGCGGCGAGCGTGGTGGGATCACCGGTCCCGCGCAGATACAGGTCCCCGTCGAGGACCCCGCCGCGCACCCGCCCGCCGGCCAGCACGTCGGTGCTGAAGCGGTGGTCGGGGCCGAGGAGTCCCATGGCCGCGGCCGACGTGGCGAGTTTGGTGTTGGAGGCGGGCATGAGCCGCCCGGTCGGGTTGTGCTGGTACAGGGTCTCGCCGGTCGTGGCGTCGGCGACCACGACACTCGCGGCGCCGCCCTCCATGCGCGGGTCGCCGAGGATGGTGTCGATGGCCTCGGGCAGCCCGCCGGGCGTGGAGTCGGCGCCGGCGGGCGCGCCCCAGGAGAGCGTGGCGGCGGCCACGCCCAGGACGGCGGGCCAGACCCATTTCCTGAACCGCGTGCGGGAGTTGACGCGTGGGATCGCGAATCCGTCAGGTCTGCTCATGGAAGAGGAGCATTCCGGATCCCGGCGGCCGGGGACAGACCTTCCCCGGCCGCCGGTGCCCGTGTCTCAGCCGAGCCCCCACGAGTGGCCCATGGCGTAGGCGGCGCACAGGTTCACGTCGAGGACGTACGCCCCGGCGGTCCCGCACTGCGCGGCCCCGCTCCCGGGATCGACGGGCTGCCCGTGTCCCATCCCCGTGATGCTGTACGTCTCGACGGCCGCGGCGCCGGACGCGTCCCGGAAGACCTGGTGCGGATAGCCGCCGACGGTGTCGCTCACATCGGCGGTCTGGTCGGCGCCCCGCACATTGCTCCACTGCTTCATCAGGTCGGTCATGTTGACGGGCTTCACGGTGTAGTCGGCGCTGCCCTGGAACACGGTCAGCCGCGGCCACGGCCCCGCGTACCCGGGCCGCGCGGCCCGCACCCGGTCGCCCCACTGCGCCGCGGTCTGGGTGGCCCCCACGTACATGCACACGTACGGCGACCCGGCGGCCTGCGCGCACCCGTAGGGCAGCCCGGCGACGACACCGCCGGCGACGAACTTCTCCGGGTACGCGGCCATCATCACGGACGTCATGCCGCCACCGGCGCTGAGCCCGGTGACGTACACCCGGGAGGCGTCCGCGCCCGCGTCGGCGACCTGCTTGTCGACCATCTGCGCAATCGAAGCGGCCTCGCCCTGGCCGCGCTCGATGTCGCCGCTCTGGAACCAGTTGAAGCAGGAGTTGAGGTTGTTGCCGGAGGTCTGCTGCGGCAGCACGACCGAGAAACCCCACCGGTCGGCGAGCTCGGTCCAGCCGCTGCCGGTGCCGTACCCGGCGGCGTTCTGCGTACAGCCGTGCAGGGCGACGACGACGGGCCGCCCGCTCGGCAGGCCGTCGGGAACGTAGCGGAACATCTTCAGCGCCCCCGGGTTGGTCCCGAACCCGGTGACTTCCTGGATGCTCGCGGCGGCAGAGGCATGGGGGACGGCGGGCAGGAAGAAGGCCAGCAGGGCCACGAGGACGGTGGCGGCTCTGGTTCTGCTGTGGGAGGAGGTCATGGGCAGGGACCGTAGAACCGTCCCGCGACCCCAGACATGTAGTGGGCCCACACAACGACAAAGGCCCGACTGTGGTGAACAGCCGGGCCAAGGTCTACATGGGGTGGTGGAGATGGCGGGAATCGAACCCGCGTCCAACGGTGCAGCAGCAGGGCTTCTCCGTGTGCAGTTCGCTTCGATTTTCTCGGCCCCGGTGATCACGCGAACAAGTCGCCGACGGGCCCAGTCACTGTTTGATTTCCCATCGAACCCCGTGACCGGGCTCGATGGTTTAGTTCCCTAGATTATGCCAGGGTCCGGGTCGGGAACACCCCCGGGCTGACACCCTTTTAGGGTCCTTCAGTCGCTGTTATTAGGCAGCGAGGGCGAAGGACTGGGAATCGCTCTTGGAATTGGCGATTATTGGTTGCGACATATGGTTAACGAGATCATTGCCGCTTCCTCGACACGCTTCACCTGCTTCGACAGCCGCTGTCGAAACCGATCATCCCCATGTTGATTTTTCAAAGTGGATCTCTCGATCCGGTGCCCCTGCGTGAGGAGCAGTGCCATCGTACGTGACCAACACCCGACGGTGCCAGCGTATTCCCCGGCGCCCGTCGCGGCCGGTCAGCGCTCGCGGGCCCGCTGGCGCCGCTTCGCCGCCGCGATGGCACGGTCCGAGTCCCTGCGGTCCTGCTGTTCGCGCAGCGTCTGCCGCTTGTCGTACTCCTTCTTGCCCTTGGCGAGCGCGATCTCGGCCTTGGCGCGGCCGTCCTTGAAGTAGATCGCGAGGGTCACGATCGTGTGACCCGACTCCTGGGACTTCGACTCCAGCTTGTCGATCTCCTCGCGGTGCAGGAGCAGCTTGCGCTTGCGGCGCACGGCGTGGTTGGTCCAGGTGCCCTGGCTGTACTCGGGGATGTGGGCGTTGTGCAGCCACGCCTCGCCCCCGTCGATCTGGACGAAGGCGTCGGCCAGGGAGGTCCGCCCCTGGCGCAGCGACTTGACCTCGGTGCCGGACAGCACGATGCCGGCCTCGTAGGTGTCCATGATCAGGTAGTCGTGCCGCGCCTTCTTGTTCTGCGCGACGATCTTGCGCTTGCCGTCCTTCTGGTCGGACGCCTTCCCCTTGCCCTGCTTGGGCTGGGACTCCTTCGGTACGTACATTCCCTTGGCCATAGTGCTGGCCATTTTCGCACTACGAGGGGTCCCCGAGGCCACTCAATACTGTCTCGGCCCGCTCCTGGGCCCCGTCGGCGGCCTCCAGGTCGGGGGTGATGCCCCGGCCGTCCACGCTCCGGCCCGAGGGGGTGCGGTAGTGGCCGACGGTGAGCTCGGCGACGGAACCGCCGGGCAGCCGGCTCGGCATCTGGACCGAGCCCTTGCCGAAGGTACGGGTGCCCACCACGACCGCGCGGCCGCGGTCCTGCAGGGCTCCGGTGAGCAGCTCGGCCGCACTCATCGTCCCGCCGTCGACGAGCACGACCACCGGTCTGGTGGTGTCGCCGCCGCGCTCGGCGTGCAGGGCGCGCTGCGCTCCGCGTACGTCGTACGTCGCCACGAGCCCGCCGTCCAGGAACGCCGAGGCCGCGCTGACCGCCTCGGTGACCAGGCCGCCCGAGTTGCCCCGCAGGTCGAGGACGAGGCCGGCGTCCGCGGGCAGCGCGCGCACCGCCTTGCGGACCTGCGCGCCGGAGCCCTTGGTGAAGGCGCTGACCTTCAGCAGGGCGGCGCCGGAGCCGAGACGGGTGGCGGTGACGGAGTCGGTCGACAGGTTGGCGCGGCGCAGCGTCTCGCTCCACGCGCGCGTGCCGCGCTGCAGACCGACGCGTACGGGCGTGCCGGCGTGCTCGCCGCGCAGCAGGCCGAGGACCTCGGTGACGGGGCGGCCGGTGACCGGGCTGCCGTCGACGGCCGCGATGCGGTCGCCCTCGCGGATGCCGGCGAGCTGCGCGGGCGATCCGGAGCGGACCCTGGTGACCTGGACGTCGCCGTCGGCGGCCCGTCGCGCCCAGAGCCCGACGCCGGTGTACTCGCCGTCCAGGGACTGCTCGAACTCCTCGTACTCGCCCTGGGAGTAGACCGCGCCCCAGCGGTCGCCGCTGCGGCTGACGGCCTCCTCGGCGGCCTGCGTGGGGGACTTGCCGTCCTCCATCGCCTCGGCGGCGGCCTCGGTCGGGTCGGCGAGCGGTTTGTCGTGCGCGGCAGCGGCCACCGAGCTGCCGGTGTCCGCCCCGGTCCCGTCGGCCTCGTCGGGCCAGGACCCGGTCGCGGCGCCGGTCGCGAGGATGCTCGCGAAGACCAATGTCAGGGTCGCCCCACGGCCGATGCGGCGGGGCCGGGAGAACAGTTCCGGGCCTGACATGTCGGTGAGTCTAGGACAACGCGGGGCGCCGTACGGGGTGTTGACCCGCTCGGCGCCCCGCGTTCCGGGGGACTCTCGTCACACCTTCAGGTACTTGCGCAACGCGACGAACGCGGCCAGCGCAGGCATCAGAACGCTCACCGCGAGGATGAGCGGCAGCTTCGTGAGCACCGCGTCCCAGCCGATGAAGTTGATGAGCTGGAGCTTGTCGGAGAGCGCGACGCCGTTGTCGATGACGAAGTACTGGCCGGCCGCCAGGAAGACGCAGGCGATACCGCCGCCGATGAGTCCGGCGACCGCGGCCTCCATGATGAACGGCGCCTGGATGTAGAAGCCGGACGCGCCGACCAGGCGCATGATGCCGGTCTCGCGGCGGCGGCTGAACGCGGACACCCGGACGGTGTTCACGATCAGCAGCAGCGCGACCACGAGCATCACCGCCATCACCGCGCCGGCCGCGTAGTTCAGGTAGCTGAGCAGCCGGAAGAGGTTGTCCAGCACGCCCTTCTGGTCCTGCACGGACTGCACGCCGGGCCGCCCGTTGAACGCGGTCGCGATGACCTGGTACTTCTCCGGGTCCTTCAGCTTGATCCGGTACGACTCCTGCAGCTGGTCCGGCGTGAGGGAGCTGGCCAGCGGGGAGTCGCCGAACTGCTCCTTGTAGTGCTTGTACGCCTGGTCCTGGGACTCGTACGACACCTTCTGTACGACGCCCATCTTGCCGAGGTCGTCCTGGATCTGCTTCTTCTGCTCGGCGGTGACCGGGCCCTTGGCGCAGTTCGGGTCGGACTCGGAGTCTCCCTTGTTGCACAGGAAGATCGAGACGTTGACCTTGTCGTACCAGAAACCCTTCATCTGGTTGACCTGGTCGCTCATGAGCAGCGAGCCGCCGAACAGGGCGAGCGAGAGGGCCACCGAGATGATGACGGCGAAGGTCATCGTGAGATTGCGGCGGAGACCGACGCCGATCTCCGACAGAACGAATTGGGCACGCATAACGCTTACTGAGCCTTTCGCAGCTTCTCTCTCGGTACTTCTCAGTGCTGGTAGCCGTAGACGCCGCGCGCCTGGTCGCGGACGAGGCGGCCCTTCTCCAGCTCGATGACGCGCTTGCGCATCTGGTCCACGATGTTCTGGTCGTGGGTGGCCATCACCACGGTGGTGCCCGTGCGGTTGATCCGGTCGAGCAGCTTCATGATGCCGACCGAGGTCTGCGGGTCGAGGTTGCCCGTGGGCTCGTCCGCGATCAGCAGCTTCGGCCGGTTCACGAAGGCGCGGGCGATGGCCACGCGCTGCTGCTCACCACCGGACAGCTCGCCCGGCATCCGCTCCTCCTTGCCGCCCAGGCCGACGAGGTCGAGGACCTGCGGCACGGCCTTGCGGATCTCGCCGCGGGACTTGCCGATGACCTCCTGCGCGAACGCGACGTTCTCGCCGACGGTCTTGTTGGGCAGCAGGCGGAAGTCCTGGAAGACCGTGCCGAGCTGGCGGCGGATCTGCGGGACCTTCCAGTTGGAGACGCGGCCCAGGTCCTTGCCCAGGACGTGCACCTGGCCGTGGCTGCACCGCTCCTCGCGCAGGATCAGCCGCAGGAACGTCGACTTGCCGGAGCCGGACGAGCCGACCAGGAAGACGAACTCACCGCGCTCGACCTCCAGGGAGACATCCCTGAGGGCGGGCCGGGTCTGCTTGGGGTAGACCTTGGAGACGTTGTCGAATCGGATCACGGGTGCGCCTCGGAGCGTCGTGGGCGTCGGGGGCGGGGCGTCTTCCGAGACGCCCCCTCGGTGAGCGTGACCATACGCGAACCGGGGCGCGGGGCGCAGGCGCCGTCCCTGGTTGCGCGTTTTGTCCCGGTGCGGGGTCTACGGTAGGGCCGGTTTTGTCCGGGCCGTGCCTGGTCAGGGACGGTCCTGGGGGTGAGGCGCGCCGAAAATCCCGGAAGCTGGCACAGTGGTAGGGGGAACGGTTGCGTTTCCCGGAGCGTTGAGCGGAGAGAACCAGTGGGAAACTGGCAGCCGGTTCAGTCGGCTCCGCCGCGCGGGAGGAGGAGAGCGCATGACCTATGACCGGTTGGTGTGCGCGAACTGTGCGGCGCCGGTGAGCGAGGGCCGCTGCCCGGTGTGCCGGGCGAACCGGGAGCGGCTGCAGCAGCAGAACCCGCTGTCCGGGCTGAACCCGATGGCGCTGGTCGCGCTCGTGGCCGTCCTCGTGGCCGCGGTGGCCCTGCTGGCCCATCAGACGGTGTAGCCCGCCGAAGACCCGCCGAGACCCGCCGAGACATACGGAAGGGCCCGGAGCCGTTCGGCTCCGGGCCCTTCCGCGTGCGCCGGGTCGGTCAGGCAGGCGTTACGCGGCAGCGCCGCGGTTGCCGGCGAGACGCGGCAGCAGCCGGAAGCCGACACCGCCCGCGATCATCGTCGCGGCACCGATCAGCAGGACCGTGGTGCCGTCGGCACCGGTCTCGGCCAGCTCGCCGCCCTTGCCCTGGGCACCGGTCTGCTCGGCCGGCGTGGAGCCGGTGTCCTGCAGGCTGTCCTTGCCCTGGCCCTGCTCGACGGGGTTGTTGTTGCCGTCGGGGTCGGTCTGGTCGCCGCCGGTGGACGAGCCACCGTTGCCGCCGCCGTTGCCGTTCCCGCCGCTGTTGCCGTTGCCGCCGTCGGTGGAACCGCCGTCGGTCGAACCGCCGTCCGTGGCACCGCCGTCGGTCGCGCCACCATCCGTGGCACCACCGTCGGTCGCGCCACCATCCGTGGCACCACCGTCGGTCGCGCCACCATCGGTCGCGCCACCGTCGGCACCGGCGATCGCGCCGCCGTCCGTCGCGCCACCGTCGGTCGCGCCACCATCCGTGGCACCACCGTCGGTCGCGCCGCCGTCCGTGGCACCGCCATCGGTGGCGCCGCCGTCCGTGGCACCACCATCGGTCGCGCCACCGTCGACACCGGCGATCGCGCCGCCGTCCGTCGCGCCACCGTCGGTCGCGCCACCGTCGTCACCGGTGCCGCCGAGCAGGCCGACACCCACGCCGTCCTCGTCGGCGCTCACGTGCGCCAGGCCCGGAACGTCGACCTCCAGGGCGGAAGCGGCACCCGCGGCGGTCAGCGACGCACCGGCGGCGATCACCGCACCGGCGGCTATCCGCGCTACACGGATCCGCGTCTTCTTGGTCATCTGTCTGCTACCCCCAGTAGCCAATCGTCAATGGAGCAGCGCCCGGGACCGCGTTCAACCGGGGGGCAGCAGAGATCGCGTACGACCAGCCCCCGTTCACACGCGTCCCACTGATACGCATGCCGCGCGCCAGCCTTCCCAGTTTTCAGATCAACGTCAAGGTCGTTGCGCACGCGATGACCCGAAATAGGGGGAGTTGACCGCCGTACGGACATGTGACTGTGACGTAAAAGGCCGTAAGACCTTCACAGTCGGAAGCACCACCGGAAAACAAAAGGCAACTGCCGCTCGGTGAGCGGCAGTTGCCTTGTCGATAAATCGCGGGTTACTTCTCCTGCTGCTTGCGCCAGCGAATTCCGGCCTCGATGAAACCGTCGATCTCGCCGTCGAGCACGGCCTGCGGGTTGCCGACCTCGAACTCGGTGCGGAGGTCCTTGACCATCTGGTACGGGTGCAGCACGTACGAACGCATCTGGTTGCCCCAGGAGCTGCCGCCGTCGCCCTTGAGGGCGTCCATCTTGGCCCGCTCCTCCTGGCGCTGACGCTCCAGGAGCTTGGCCTGCAGCACGTTCATCGCCGTGGCCTTGTTCTGGATCTGCGAGCGCTCGTTCTGGCAGGAGACCACGATGCCGGTGGGGATGTGCGTCAGACGGACCGCGGAGTCCGTCGTGTTCACGCCCTGGCCGCCGGGGCCCGAGGAACGGTAGACGTCCACGCGCAGGTCCGACTCGTCGATGTCGACGTGGTCGGTCTGCTCGACGACGGGGAGCACCTCGACGCCCGCGAAGGACGTCTGGCGGCGGCCCTGGTTGTCGAACGGGGAGATGCGCACGAGGCGGTGCGTGCCCTGCTCGACGGAGAGCGTGCCGTAGGCGTACGGGACCTGGACGGCGAAGGTGGTCGACTTGATGCCGGCCTCTTCCGCGTACGACGTCTCGTAGACCTCGGTCTTGTAGCCGTGCCGCTCCGCCCAGCGCAGGTACATGCGCTGCAGCTGCTCGGCGAAGTCCGCGGCGTCGACGCCGCCGGCCTCCGCGCGGATGTTGACGAGGGCCTCGCGGGAGTCGTACTCGCCGCTCAGGAGCGTACGGACCTCCATCTCGTCCAGGGCCTTCTTCACCGAGGTCAGCTCGGACTCGGCCTCGGCGCGGGTGTCCGGGTCGTCCTCCTCCTCGGCCATCTCGAAGAGGACGGAGAGGTCGTCGATACGACCGCGCAGCGCCTCGGCCTTGCGGACCTCCGCCTGGAGGTGGCTCAGCTTGCTGGTGATCTTCTGCGCCGCCTCCGGGTCGTCCCACAGGGACGGCGCGGCCGCCTGCTCCTCGAGCACGGCGATATCTGCCCTCATCTTGTCGAGGTCCAGGACGGCCTCGATCGACTCCATGGTCGAGGAGAGGGACTTCAGCTCTTCGGAAACATCGACGACTGCCACGAGACCAGCCTAACGGCTGGTGCAAGTGGTCTCCGCCGGGTGCCGGTGCGTGGGTGCTCCGGGGGCGGGTTCGGGGGTGTGTTCTTGTCCGCGGGCCGGTGGGGGCTGGTCGCGCAGTTCCCCGCGCCCCTGGGATGCGCACTTCGTGCGCCATCCCAGAGAAGAAGGCTGCGGCTTCGCCGCAGCCGAGAACGTGTCCCCTACGGCTGGGCCGGTGCCGAGTTCTGGTTGTCGGACGGGGGCGGTTCGTCGCCTCCGGAGGAGACCGCCCAGATGCCGCCCCCGATCGCCGCCGCGAGGGCGACCCCGGCCACGCCGAGCGTGATCCGGCGGCGGCGCGCGGGGTGCCGGTTGCGGGCCGAGCCGGGCCGGGGCGCACCCGCGGCGCGCGGCGCGCGGGCCGTGCCGCGGGCGCCGCCGGCCAGCTCGTCCGGTGCCGGGACCCGCATCGACGTATGGGTGTCGCGGTTGGAGTCGGCGGGGGCGGAGCCGGGGACCAGGGAGACCGCGCCGCGGCGGGGCGCGGCGGGCTCGGCGGGCTCGGGCTCGGTCTGCTGGGACTCCTCGGGGGCCGGGTCCGCGTCGGGCTCGTCCACGTCCAGCGGGGCCATGCCCGCCAGGAGGGGCTGCAGTTCGCGCAGCCGGGCCGCCAGCTCCGAGGCCCGCAGACGGGACGCCGGGGCCTTGGCCAGGCACTGGATCAGCAGCTGCCAGAGCTCGTCGGGGATGCCGGGGAGCGGGACCACGGTCTCCGTGACGTGGCGGCGCAGGATGGCGCCCGGGTGGCCGCCGCCGAAGGGGGTGAAGCCCGCGAGGAGCTCGTACAGGACCGTCGCGAGGGCGTAGATGTCGACGGCGGCGCGGGGCGGCAGGCCCTCGATGATCTCGGGGGCCAGGTAGTCCGGCGTACCGATGATCTTCGTGGCCTTCGTGCGGCGCGGGGTGTCGATCAGCTTGGCGATGCCGAAGTCGGTGAGGAGGGCGGGGTGCGAGCCGCCGGGGCCGAGCGGGCCCTGCATGTCGAGCAGGACGTTCTCGGGCTTCACGTCGCGGTGCACGATGCCGGCGGCGTGCGCGGCGGCCAGGGCGTCGGCGACGTCCGCGGCGATGGCGACGGCGGCCTCGGGGGCCAGGCGCCGCTCGCGCTCCAGGCGGGTGCGCAGATCGGTGCCGCGGATCAGGTCCATGACCAGTGCGAGGTCGTTCCCGTCGACCACCAGGTCCTGGACGCCGACCACGCGCGCGTGGTCGAGGCTCAGCAGGGCGGTGCGCTCCTGGACGAAGCGGCCGACCAGCTCCTGGTCGGAGGCGAGGTCCTCGCGCAGCAGTTTGATGGCGACGGGACCGTCGGGTCCCTCGCCCAGCCACACCGTGCCCGCACTGCCGCGCCCCAGGATCTGGTGTGCGGTGTACCGGCTGCCGATCTTCCGTGCCAAGGCTGCTCCTACAGACGCGTGTTGGCGCCCAAGCTACGCGGCCCGGACGCCAACCAACGCATCAGAGGGGGAAATCACCCGTCGGATGTCGACAAATCTCCAACGTCACCGCTCAGTTGCGGTGCCGGACGGCTCAGTTGCCCGTTTTGCTTCCCAGGTCGCCGACCCAGTCCTTCGCCGTCGAGAACCAGTCGGACAGCTGCGCCCAGTAGCCCTTGCCGGTGCCGATCCAGTCCTGCAGCGGCGTGAACTCCCAGACCAGCCAGCTCACCACGAACAGGATCACGATCATGAACAGGCAGCCCTTGAGGCAGCCGAGACCGGGGATCTTCATCGGGTTGGAGCTGCGCCGGCGCGGCTCGCGGGGCTCCCGGGCGGGCGGGGCCTGCCGGGGCTGCTGCGGCGGCGCGTACTGCTGCGGCTGCTGCTGCGGCTGCTGGCGCTGCGGGGCGTACTGCTGCGGCTGCGGTGTCTGCCGGCGCGGCTGCTGAGGCGCGTACTGCTGCTGCCGGGGCTGCTGCTCGGGACGCGACACCTGGCGCTGGGGGCGGCGGCGCAGCGGGTCCTCGTTCGGGTCGAGGTACTGGACCTGCGTCTGCTCGTTGCGGTCGCGGGCCGCGCGCAGCTGGTTCTGCCAGGGGTGCGGGTCGTCGGGGTTGCCGCCCGCCGGGTTCTGGCCGGGCTGGTGCGGCGGGACCGGCGGCATGACGGCGGTCGGGTCGGCCGCGCCCCGGTTCGGCAGCACGGAGGTGGGGTCCGCGTCCCCGTACTGGTTGGCCTGGCCGCCCTGATGGTTCATGACGCTGGTGGCGGCGTTCGGGTCGTACTGGCCCGCGTTGTTCGGCAGCACCTGGGTGGGGTCGGCGGCGCCGGGGACGTCCGGCACCTGCGCCGGGTCGGGGTCCGGCATCAGCAGGACGCCCACGCCCTCGGCGGCGGCGATCTGCGCGCTGTTCGCGTGCACGCCGATGCCCTCGGCGACGGTACGCAGGCCCCGCGCGAGGTTCTCGGCGCTGGGCCGCTCGTCCGGGTTCTTGCGCAGACAGCGCTCGATGACCGTCCACAGCGGGTCGGGAACCGTGGAGGGGCGGCGCGGCTCGGCGCTGAGGTGCTGGTGGAGCACCTCGAGGGCGGAGCCGCCGGAGAACGGGGGCCGGCCGGTGACCAGCTCGTACAGCAGGATGCCCGCGCCGTAGATGTCGACGGCGCTGGTCTGCGGACGGCCCTCGGCGGACTCCGGGGCGACGTACGCGGGCGTGCCGACGAACTCGTGGGTGCGGGTCAGGCCCGGAGAGTCGGCGAGGCGCGCGATGCCGAAGTCGGTCAGCATCGGGTGCATGCCGCCGTCGTCCTGCTTGAGCAGCACGTTCGCCGGCTTCAGGTCGCGGTGCACGACGCCGTCCGCGTGGCTGGCGGCGAGCGCGTCGGCGATCTGCGCGGTCAGCAGCGCGGCCGCGACCGGCGAGAACGGACCGTTCTCGCGCAGATAGCGGTGCAGGTCCGGGCCGTCGATCAGGTCCATGACGAGAGCGAGCAGCTCGCCCTCCACGACCAGGTCGCGGGTACGCACGATGTTCGGGTGGGTGAGGCGCAGCAGGACGGAGCGCTCGCGCAGGAAGCGCATCACCACGTCCGCGTCGTTCGCCAGCTCCTCCTTGAGGACCTTGATCGCGACCGTCTCGCCGGGCTGCCCGGCGACGGCCGCCTCGGCGCCCGCGGTCTCGCGCTGGCGGGCCCGCCAGACGGTGCCCGTGGCGCCGCGTCCGAGCGGCTCCTCGAGCAGGTACTTGCTCCCTACCGGCCGCACGTCATGCGCTCCCTGCATCGGTACTTGCTTGGTCTGCCCGGTCCCGGGTGTTCCGACCCACTCTAGTGGCGGCGCCCCCGGTACAGGCTGTCGATCTTCTTTGACCCTTCTTGACCACTTTCCATGACCACACCCCCCGACAAACCCGTGTTCGACGAGAAGACGCAAGCGCCGCGTTCTTGGTTGCCGTCCGCGCGACGTGACCGATCTCAAGCGGCCTCCAGGAGGCATGCACCAGGCACTTTTGCGGGCAGAGCCGACCAATCAAGATCACTTACGGGTGGGGGGCGGGCGTGTTGTCAGTGGCAGGTGCGAGGATGCCCCCAGCACTGGCTGACGTGCCCGTGGTGGTGGGGGGAATCCGCGGTGGGGACCGCGGGCCGGCCCCGTCCCGGGCGCCCGCGCAGAAGGGACCGCAGACGGCGATGCAGATCCGCCTTTCCGTCGTAGACCCCCTGGGCACGCGCCCCGACGCGTCCGCGCGCGACGCCGCCGCGGGCGGCGCCGTGGATGTGCTGGTCACCGCGCCGGCGGGCACCGCGCTCGCCGCCGTCGCCTCCGGACTGGCCACGGCCGTCGCGGGCGGCGACGCCCCGTCCTCCGTCCTGTACGCGGGTGCCGAGCGGCTCGACGCGCAGCGCTGCCTGCTCGGGGAGCCGCCGTTGACCGACGGTGCGGTGCTCTCGCTGGGCGCCCCCACGGACCCCGGGCCCGAGCCGGACGGCGCGGCCGCGCAGCTGCACGTGGTGGCCGGTCCGGACGCGGGCGGCGTCCATCTCCTGCACGGCGGGCAGATCCGCGTGGGGCGCTCCGCCGACGCGGACGTGCCGCTGGACGACCCGGACGTGTCACGGCTGCACTGCGCGGTGACGCTGGCCGCCGACGGCCGGGTCACGGTGGTGGACCTCGGTTCGACGAACGGGACGACGGTGGACGGCCGCCCTCTCGACGAGCGCCCCGTGCGCCTCTCCCCCGGCGCCCTGCTGCGCCTGGGCGAATCGGCGCTGCGGGTCTCCGGCGCGGGCGACGGGGCCCGCCCGGCGCCGCTCGCCACGGCGCCCGACGGCGAGGGGCACGTCCGGGTGACCTTCGGCGCGGCCGCGGAGCCCCAGGACACCACCGCCCCGGACGAGACCCGCCACGCGTACGGGGACGCCGCCTGGGGCGCCGCGGGTGAGCACCCGGCGGGCGCCGAGCCCATGGTCCCCGAGCAGGGCACGGCGCCCGACGTGGAGCAGACCCGGGCGGGCACACCGCCCCGCGGCACCGCGCTGCCCCGCACCCCGCGCCGGCGCGGGGGCCTCGGGCGGCTGCTGCGGCGCGGCCGCGACGAGCAGGACCAGCAGCACGAGATCCACGAGCCGTACGCGCTGCGCACCCCGCACACCCCCGAGACGTACGAGGACGGGCCGGACCCCGCGCCGGGCCCCGGGCCCCTCGCCGCCGAGACCTGGCCCGACGCCGCCTCCCTGCTGCTCACCGCGCTCGGCCCCGGTCCCCGGCTGTGGGAGCGCGGGCCCGGGCACCCGGAGTCGCTGGCCGTGCGGCTCGGCACCGTCGACCGGACGGGCCCCGGCGGTGGCGGGCTGCTGCCCGCGGTCCCGGTGACCGTGGGGCTCGCCGAGGCCGGCGCGCTGGGGCTCGCCGGTCCGCGGGCGCGGCTGGCGGGGCTGGCCCGCTGTGCCCTCGCCCAGCTCGCGGCGCTGCACGCGCCGGACCGCCTGGAGATCGTGCTGATCGCCACCGACCGGGCCAGGACCGTGCCGGAGCGCGTCGCCGAGTGGTCCTGGCTCGGCTGGCTGCCGCACGTCCGCCCGGCGCACGGCCAGGACTGCCGGCTGCTGCTGGCGTACGACCGCGAGCAGGCGGCGGCCCGCACCGGCGAGCTGCTGCGGCGGCTCGACGACCATGCGGCGGGCCTTCGCCCGGCGCGCACCGGGTCGGCGGAGGCGGAGGCGGCCGCCGTCTCGACCGTCGTCGTCATCGACGGCGACCCCGGGTCCGCCGCGCTGCGGGAGGCCACCGTGCGGCTCGCCGCCGAGGGGGCCCCGGCCGGGATCCATGTGCTGTGTCTGGCGGAGACGCCCGCCACCTCCCCCGCCTCGCCGGTCACCGAGACGTACGAGGCGGCCTGCGCGCAGTCCCCGGCGTTCCGGGCGTGCGGCGCCGTGGCCCTGCTCAGCGGGGACGTGGCGACGGCGCTGCGGCTGCACCGGGCCGCCCGCGGTCAGCTCGTCGGGCACGGCACGGTCGCCACGGTGGACGCCGTCTCGCTCGCCTGGGCGGAGCGTTTCGCGCGGGCGCTGGCCCCGCTGCGGACCGACGCGGGCGGGTCTGGTGCCCGGCACGCGCGCGTGTCCGCTCCGCTGCCTCATATCGCGCGGCTGCTGGACGAGTTGGGGCTCGCCCGGGCCACCCCGGCGTCCCTGATGGCCCGTTGGGCCGCCGCCGCGGACGATCCGGGGTCGATCGGCGGCCGGGTGTGGGCGGTGCTCGGGGCGGGGCCGCGCGGTCCCGTCGCCGTCGACCTGGCCGCGGACGGACCGCATCTGCTGGTCGAGGGGCCCGCGGGCAGTGGCCGTACGGAACTGCTGCGTTCGGTCGCCGCGTCCCTCGCCGCCGCCGAGCGGCCCGACCGGCTCGGCATCGTGCTCGTCGACGGGCAGGCCGGCGGCACCGGCGGCGACCGCGCCGAGGGGCTGCGGGTCTGCACCGACCTGCCGCACGTCACCACGCATCTGGGGGCCAACGACCCGGTGCGGATGCGGGAGTTCGCCCAGTCGCTGACCACGGAGCTGAAGCGGCGGGCCGAGCTCATAGGGCGTACGCACTTCACGGAGTGGCACACCCAGCGCGCGGTCTCGGGGCGGATGATCACCCAGCGCACCGCGCCGCCCTCCAGCGGTACCGGTGACCTGGAGGCGCCGCCGAGCTCCACGATCCGACTGCGGCCCGGTGCGGCGCGGGAGAAGACGGAGGCCGCGCCCCCGCTGCCGCGGCTCGTGGTCGTCGTCGACGATCTGGACGCGCTGCTCGCGCCGCCGCTCGGTTCGCCGGGGCGGCCCGCCGCCGGGTCCGTCGTGCGCGCCCTGGAGGCCGTGGCGCGGGACGGGGACCGGCTCGGGGTGCATCTCGTGGCGGCGTTCGCCGCCGGCGCGGCTCCGGGGTGGACGGCCCGGCCGCTGGTGGTACTCGATCCGCCCGGGTCCGGCGTGGAGGATCCCGCGCCGGGGCGGGGGCGGTTGCACGCGGCCGACGGGCGGGACGTGGGGCTTCAGGCGGGCCGGGTGACCGGGCGGATCCCGCGGACGGCCACGCTGCGGCCGACGGTCGTCGCGCTGGACTGGGCGCGCATGGGGGATCCGCCGGACCGGCGCCCCGTAAGGGAGCTGGGGAACGGGCCCACGGATCTGGCCCTGCTGGCCAGTGCGCTGGAGCGGGCCGCCCGGTCCGTGGCCGCCCGGGAGGTGCCGTCGCTGTTGTGACGGGCCTGAGGACGAACGGGCCTGAGGACGGCTTGAGCGGGCATCGATCATGGATCGGGCCCGGCACCGTCACATCATCGGGCCCCTGGCTCAACTCCCGTGCTGCATATAGACGTTGACGTATCACGACCCCGTCACGATCACCGCCTTGACACCACGGGCACTCTTGCCGGTTCTCCCTGGTCGGGCGTAGACCAGTGCGCACGGGACAGCGCTCGGTACGTACGTTCAGCGTTCAGGACGAGAACGGGGCAGTGATGCGCAGCACTCTTCGGACACCCATATTCCGCCGGGCCGTCGTGGCGGTGACCGCGGGGTCACTGGCCCTCGCGCTCACCTCCTGCGGGGGCGACAGCAAGGACGACGAGCCGAGCGGGGACAGCGGCGGCACGTCGCCGTCCTCCGGGCTTCAACTCCCCAAGCTGGACGGTGAGTCGCTGGAGATCGCCGCGGTGTGGACCGGTGACGAGCAGAAGAACTTCAAGCAGGTGCTCAGCGAGTTCGAGAAGCGGACGGGCGCGAAGGTCACGTTCGTACCGGCGCAGGACCCGATCATCAACTTCCTGGGGTCGAAGGTGGCGGGCGGCGCCCCGCCGGACGTCGCGATGCTGCCGCAGCCCGGCGCTATCAAGCAGGCCGTCGACAAGAAATGGGCCAAGCCGCTCGGCAAGGACGCCCAGGCCCAGCTCGCCAAGAACTACAGCAAGGGCTGGCAGGACCTGGGGACGGTCGACGGGACGCAGTACGCGGCCTACTACAAGGCCGCCAACAAGTCGCTGGTCTGGTACAACGCCAAGGTCTTCGAGAACGCGGCGGCCCAGGAGCCGAAGACCTGGAAGGAGTTCCTGTCGACCGCGCAGGCCGTCTACGACTCCGGTGTGACGCCCGTGTCGATCGGCGGCGCCGACGGCTGGCCGCTGACCGACTGGTTCGAGAACATCTACCTCTCCCAGGCGGGCCCGGAGAAGTACGACCAGCTGGCCAAGCACGAGATCAAGTGGACGGACCCGACGGTCAAGAAGGCGCTGACCACGCTCGCGCAGCTGTGGGGCAAGAGCGACTTCATCGCGGGCGGCAACAAGGAAGCGGTGCAGACCGAGTTCACGAAGTCGGTCGAGCAGACCTTCACCGGCGGCGACCAGCCCAAGGCCGGGATGGTCTACGAGGGCGACTTCGCGCAGGTCAACATCCAGCAGACCAAGGCGAAGATCGGGACGGACGCGAAGGTGTTCCCGTTCCCGGCGGTCGGCGACCAGGCGCCGGTGGTCAGCGGCGGTGACGCGGCGGTGATCCTGAAGGACTCCAAGGCCTCGCAGGCCCTGGTGACGTGGCTGGCCTCGCCGGAGGCGGCGACCATCCAGGCCAAGCTGGGCGGCTACCTCTCCCCCAACAAGAACGTGGACCTGTCGGCGTACCCGAACGAGGTGCAGCGCACGATCGCCAAGGCCGTCATCGACGCGGGCGACGACTTCCGCTTCGACATGTCGGACCAGACCCCGCAGGCGTTCGGCGGCACCCCCGGCAAGGGCGAGTGGAAGGCGCTGCAGGACTTCCTGGTGAACCCGAAGGACGTCGCGGGCACCCAGCGGACGCTGGAGGCCGAGGCGGCCAAGGCGTACAAGGACTGACGGGGCGATGACACCGGCCGCCGACGGCGGCGGCCCGGACAACGCCGCCAAGTCACCGGACACCTCGGCCGACTTGGCGGCGACGCCCTCCGGGCCCGCCCCCGACAAGACCCCCGAGAAGACCGCCGTGAAGAACTCCGCGAAGACCTCCGTGCAGACCACCGACACGGCTTCCGGCCGGGCTTCCGCCACGCCTCCAGGCCGCTTCAAGAGCGTGACCGGCACCCGCCGGACGGTCGCGGTGCTGTTCCTGCTGCCCGCGCTCGTGCTGCTCGGCGCGCTGGTCGTGTACCCCATCGGGTTCTCGATCGTGCGCAGCTTCTTCGACGCGTCGGGCGACTCGTTCATCGGGTTCGACAACTACGAGACGCTGTTCACGCGCGCCGACACCAAGGCCGCGATCAACAACAACATCTTCTGGGTGGTGCTCGCCCCGACGGTCGCCACGGCACTCGGCCTGATCTTCGCCGTGCTGACGGAGCGCATCCGCTGGGGCACCGCGTTCAAGGTCGTCGTCTTCATGCCGATGGCGATCTCGATGCTGGCCGCGGGCATCATCTTCCGGCTGGTGTACGACCAGGACCCGGAGAAGGGCGCGGTGAACGCGGTCTGGGTCGGCATCCACGACACGTTCGCCGAGTCGTCCGCGTTCCCGAAGGCGCATCCTCGGCCGAACGGGACGCTCGCCGGGCAGAGCGGCGGCCCCTACCTCACCAAGGAGCCGGTGCGGGCCGGGCAGCCGGTGAAGCTCGCGCTCGTCGGTGTCGCCGCCGATCAGATGCCGAAGGACGCGAAGCCGGCGAAGGAGCCGCGCAACGCGCCGGCCGAGGTCACCGGCACCGTCTGGCAGGACTTCACGCTCGGCAAGGGCGCGGGCGGTGTGAACGGTCTCGACTCCACCGAGCTCGGCTACCCGGGCATGCGGATCGAGGCCGTCAAGGGCGGCCAGGTGGTGGCGTCCACCACGGCCGCGGCCGACGGCACGTTCGCCCTGCCCGCCAAGGCCGACGGCGCGAAACTCCGGCTGCCCGCCTCGAACTTCAAGGAGGCGTACAACGGCGTCGACTGGCTCGGCGACAAGAAGTTCTTCACGATCCACCTGGGCGGCTTCGACTTCTACCTCAACATCGTGACGACCTCGATCATGGTCTCGTACGTGTGGATGTGGGCCGGCTTCGCGATGGTGCTGATCGGGGCCGGACTCGCCAGCATCCCGCGGGAGTTGCTGGAGGCGGCCCGGGTGGACGGGGCGTCCGAGTGGCAGGTGTTCCGGCGGGTCACGGTGCCGCTGCTCGCGCCGGTGCTCGCCGTCGTCCTGGTGACCCTGATGATCAACGTCCTGAAGATCTTCGACCTGATCTTCATCATCGCGCCAGGTGCCTCGCAGGACGACGCCAACGTGCTGGCGCTGCAGCTGTACCGGTCGGCGTTCAACGACGACGACGTAGGCCTGGCCAGCGCGATCGCGGTCCTTCTGCTGCTGCTCGTGATCCCGGTGATGTGGTTCAACATGAGGCGACTTCGGCGGGAGGCACGGCGATGACCACCGTCGACGAGTCAGTGAAGGCACGGCGCTCGTTCGCGAGCCGCGTCACCGAGAGGGTCGGCGGCGGCGTCGTGCAGTTCGTCCTGGTGCTGGTGGGCGCCATGTGGCTGGTGCCGACGGTGGGGCTGCTGCTGTCCTCGCTGCGCAGCCCGGCGGACATGGCGGCGAGCGGCTGGTGGAAGGTGTTCAGCGAACCCTCGCAGCTCACCTTCGACAGCTACCGCAGCCTGCTGGAGAACTCCGACATCACCAAGTCGCTGGTCAACACGATCCTGATCACGGTGCCGGCGACCCTGCTGGTCATCGTCATCGGCTCACTGGCCGGGTACGCGTTCGCCTGGATGGAGTTCCCGGGCCGCGACTGGTGCTTCCTGATCGTGGTGGGGCTCCTGGTGGTGCCGGTGCAGCTCGCCCTGGTGCCGATCGCCAAGCTCTTCGGCAGCATCGGGATCTTCGGCTCGCTGCTCGGCGTGATCCTCTTCCACGTCGGGTTCGGGCTGCCGTTCGCGGTGTTCCTGCTGCGGAACTTCTTCGCGGAGATCCCCCGCGAACTCCTGGAGGCGGCACGCCTGGACGGCGCCGGTGAACTGCGCCTGTTCGTCCGGGTCGTGATGCCGCTGGGCGGTCCGGCGATCGCCTCGCTCGGCATCTTCCAGTTCCTGTGGGTGTGGAACGACATGCTGGTCGCGCTGATCTTCACGGACACCGGCAGCCAGCCGATCACGGTCGCCCTGCAGACCCAGGTCCGGCAGTTCGGCAACAACATCGACGTGCTCGGCCCCGGCGCGTTCATCTCGATGGTGATCCCGCTGGCCGTGTTCTTCGCGTTCCAGAAGCAGTTCGTGTCCGGCGTGATGGCGGGCGCCGTGAAGTAGTTCCACCGTCGCGGCATCGGGGGGCGGGCCAGGAGAACACGGCCCGCCCCTCTCGCCTGCGACGTTGTCCCCCGGATGGCACATCCGGCGTAACCCGGTCACTCCGTCGGGCGTTCCCGGGCAGTATGCCCGCGCCGACCCATGGATGTGCGACCTTGCCCCGGTTCAGTGTCATCGTCCCCGTGTACAAGGTGCAGGCATACCTGCACGAGTGCCTCTCCTCGGTCCTGGACCAGTCCTTCACCGACCTCGAAGTGATCGCGGTGGACGACTGCTCGCCGGACGCCTGCGGGGCGATCATCGACGAGTTCGCGGCGCGGGACGCCCGCGTCACGGCGGTCCACCTCGACGAGAACGTCGGCCTCGGCCGCGCCCGCAACGCGGGCCTGCGGCACGCCACCGGCGACTACGTCCTGTTCCTCGACAGCGACGACACCCTCACCCCGGGCGCGCTCCGGGCGATCGCGGACCGCGTCAAGGAGACCGGCTTCCCCGACGTCCTGCACTACGACTACGCGCGCACGTTCTGGGACGGCCGCGAGGTCCGCAACCAGTACGCGCATCTGCTCACCCAGGAGGGCCCCGCACCGTTCCGTCTCACGGACCGTCCGGGCCTGCTGAGGATCCTGATGGTGGTGTGGAACAAGGCGTACAGCCGGGAGTTCATCGAGCGGGAGGGCTTCTCGTTCCCCCCTGGTTACTACGAGGACACTCCGTGGACCTACCCAGTTCTGATGGCCTCCGAGACCATCGCGACCCTGGACCGGGTCTGCGTCCACTACCGCCAGCGCCGCCAGGGCAACATCCTGGGCACGACGTCCCGCAAGCACTTCGACATCTTCGACCAGTACGAGCGCGTCTTCGAGTTCCTCGACCAGCACCCCGATCTGGACGCCGAGTGGCGGCCGGTCCTCTTCCGCCGCATGGTCGACCACCTGTCCACGATCTTCACCAAGCGGGGCCGGCTGCCGCGCCGCAGCCGGGCCGAGTTCCTGCGCAGATCCCGCGCGCACTACGCCCGGTACCGCGTCCAGGGGGTCCGGGTCCCGCGCCGGACCCGGCTGCGGCACGCCCTGGTCCGTCTCGGCTCGCACCGCACGTACCGGGCCCTGTGGCTGGCCCTGCGCGTCGCGCGGCGCGCGGGCCGGTACGCGGCGACGGCCCGCCGCACCCTGCGGGCGGCCGTCCTGCAGCTCCACTACCGGGTCCAGCTGCGGCTCCCGGTACGGCCGCACGAGGCGGTGTTCACCAGCTACTGGGGCCGCGGCCACGGCTGCAACCCGGGCGCCCTGGAGGAGGCGTTCCGTGAGCACGCCCCGCGGGTGCGCACCTCCTGGATCGCCCTTCCCGAGCACCAGCACACGATCCCGGCGGGCACCCGGCGGCTGACGCCGGGTACGGCCGCGTACTGGACGGCGCTCGCCCGCTCCAAGTACCTCGTCAACAACGTCAACTTCGACCGCCGCCTGGTCAAGCGCCCCGACCAGGTCCTGATCCAGACCCAGCACGGCACCCCGCTGAAGAAGATGGGCCTGGACCTCCAGGACCATCCCGCGGCCGCCCGCGACACGGACTTCGGGCAGCTGCTGCGCAACGCCGACAAGTGGGACTACGTCCTGTCCTCCAACCGCCACTCCACCCTGGTCTGGGAGCGCGTCTTCCCGGCCGCGTACACGACCCTCGAGTACGGCTATCCGCGCAACGACCGCTTCCGGAAAGCCACTTCGGAGGAGGTCGCGCGCATCCGGGAGTCGCTCGGCATCCCGCGCGACGCCGTCGCGATCCTCTACGCCCCCACGCACCGGGACTACCGGGTCGCCCAGCGCCTCACGCTGGACCTGGACCGGATGCTGCGCACCCTGGGCCCGCGCTTCGTGATCCTCACCCGTGCCCATCACGCGTACGACGCCCCGCTGACCAGCGCGGCGCGGGACCGCCTCATCGACGTGTCGGACCACCCGAGCGTCGAGTCCCTCTGCCTGGCCTCGGACGCGCTGGTCACGGACTACTCGTCCCTGATGTTCGACTACGCGTGCCTGGACCGGCCCCTGGTGATCCACGCCGACGACTGGGAGGCATACGAGGCGGCCCGCGGCACCTACTTCGACCTGCGGTCCTTCCCGCCGGGCGCGGTGGCCCGCTCCGAGGACGAACTGATCGACATCTTCGCCACCGGGCACTGGCGCGGCTCGCGCTCCGCGCAGCTGCGGGCCGCGTTCCGCGAGCGGTTCTGCGCGTACGACGACGGGCGCGCGGGCGAGCGCGTCGTGCGGCACCTGGTGCTCGGCGAGACGGTGGCCACGCCGTCGGCCGCGCGCGGCGTACCGCACCAGACCGCCGAACCGTCCGGCACGGCTGTTCCCCACCTCTGACCCCACCTGAGACCCCGCATCCGGATCCGCACCCCCGGATCTCCACACCGACACGGGAGTTGACATGCAGCACGAGCCCCATGCTCTGCCGCGCCCGGCCGCCCTCGCCGAGGTGAAAGGCTGGTTCCACAACATCGACCAGGTGCTCTTCGACTGGTTCCTGACCCGGCAGCGCGAGCGCGGCCAGAAGGGCGATCTGCTCGAGATCGGCGCCTACATGGGCAAGAGCGCCGTCTTCATGGGCCAGTACCTGGAGGCGGGCCAGACGTTCACCGTCTGCGACCTCTTCGACTCGCCCGCGTCCGACACCGCGAACGACAAGGAGATGAACAAGTCGTACAGCACCCTGACACGGGCCGCGTTTGAGGCCAACTACCAGGCTTTCCATGACGAGTTGCCGCGGGTCGTCCAGGGGCCCTCGCACGTGATCACGTCCCTGGTGGACGCGGACAGCTGCCGCTTCGTGCACGTCGACGGCTCGCATCTGTACGAGCACGTGCGGGGCGACATCGAGGCGGCCCGCGCGCTCCTCGGCGAGGACGGCATCGTGGTGCTCGACGACTTCCGGGCCGAGCACTGCCCGGGCGTGGCCGCGGCCACCTGGGGCGCGGTCGCCACGACCGGCCTGAAGCCGCTGTGCATCACGGCGACCAAGTTCTACGGGACCTGGGGCGCGACCGAGCCGGTCCGCGGCGAGCTGGGCACGATGCTGGCCGGCCGGGACGACTTCTGGCACGGGGCCGAGGAGGTCGCCGGGCAGTCGATGATCCGGATCGACGGCCGCAAGGCGCGGATCCCGGCCCAGCCGAGGTCCCGGTACGAGGCCGAGGGCGGGGCCGCGACCGCGGCGGCCCCGGCGCCGAAGGTCTCGTCGAAGGGGCTGCTGCGGTCGCTGCTCGGCCGGTAGCTACCGCTCCAGCAGGCCGAACAGGTCCTCCCACAGCTCCAGGACCCGCTCCTCGGAGAACCGCTGGACGTTGATCCGTGCCCGCTCCCCCATGGCGTCCCGCATCCGCGGGTTGCCGGTGAGGCGCAGCAGCCGGTCGGCGAGGGCGTCGACGTCACCGAGCGGCGCGAGGAGCCCGTCCTCGCCGTCGCGGACGATCTCGCGGACACCGGGCGCGCAGTCGAACGCGGCGCACGGCACGGCGCTGGCCATGGCCTCCATGAGGGCCAGCGGGAAGCCCTCGCCGCGGGAGGACTGCACGAACACGGAGGAGGCGGCGAGGGCGGCCGGCACGTCGTCGGTGCGCCCGAGCCACTTCACCGACCCGTCGAGCCCCAGCTCGGTGCACTGGCGCCGCAGTTGGGGCTCGTCCGCGCCCGCCCCGTACACGTGCAGCTGCCAGTCGGCACGGAACGGCGCGACCTTCGCCCAGGTGTCGAGCAGCATGTCGACGCCCTTCTGGTCGGCGAGGCGGCCGATGGAGCAGACGACGTTCTCGGCGCGCGGCGAGGGGACGGCGGGCAGGTGGGCGAGGGCGTTGGGCATGAAGTCGACGTTGTCCAGGCCCTCGGCCGTCCAGATGTCGGCGTCCTCCTGGGTGAGCGCGAGCCAGCGGTCGACGTGCGGGTAGTGCCGCTTCACCCAGTGGTAGCGGTGGCAGGCGCGGGAGTACGCGAACGACTCGTGGCTCATGCCGATCAGCGTCAGGTGCGAGGTGTCGATCTCGCGCAGCCACTCCATCGGCCACACCTGGGTGACGACCACGACGGAGCCGGGTCGCGCCTCGCGCAGGATCCCGTCGAGCGTGGCGACGGCCCGCTTCTTCGCGGCGATCCGGCGGCTCTCGCGGCGGCGGGCGGGCACGCTGAGGCGGCGGGCGCCGCGCAGCGGGCGCGGGGTCGGCGGGTGCTGCTCGTAGAGGCTGGTCACCGGGTAGCCGGGGGCCTCGGGCACCGCCATCTTCAGGTCGGACTCGTGGACGCCGATGACGTGCACGCGGTGTCCTGCGCCCGTGAACAGGCGGGCCATCTGGTGGGTCCAGGCGGTGACGCCGCCGAGCTCGTCGGTGGTGTTGGCGACGAGGAAGAGGTCGCGGGCCGCGGTCATGAGCCTGCCTTTCGCGTGAAGAGCGCGTCGACGACGGCGCGGGCGGCGCCTCCGTCGTCGTACGTCCCGAACTCGGCGGCGAACGCGCGCCGCGCCTCCCGCCAGTCGCCGTCCGACTCCTTGATCCCGGCGAGGGTGCGGTGCAGCTCGTCCTGCGTCGCGACGACCGGACCGCCGGCACGGGCGCGCAGGTCGAAGTAGCTGCCGCGCTCGGCGGCGTACGTGTCGAGGTCGGGCGCGAAGTGCACGATCGGACGGTCGAGGAGCGCGTAGTCGAACATGATCGACGAGTAGTCGGTGATCAGCACGTCGGCGAGGCAGAGCAGTTCGCTGACGTCGTGGTGGGCGGACACGTCGAGGACGGTGCCGGGCGGGGTGACCGGCAGGGTCGCGGCCTCCATGTAGTGGGCGCGCACGAGCAGGACGTGCGTGTCGCCGAACTGCTCGGCGAACGCGCGCACGTCGAGCGGGAGCCGGACCTTGCGGTTCTTGGGGGTGCCGCGGAACGTGGGCGCGTACAGGACGACGGTCCGGTGGTCGGGGATGCCGAGTCCGGCGGCCAGGGCCGGGCGCGGGAAGCGGCCCTGGCGCTCGTCGCGCTTCCTGGTCTCCACGAGGCGGTCGTTGCGCGGGTAGCCGACGCGCATCAGCCGCTCCTCGGGGAGGCGGTAGGCGCGGGCGAGGGTCTTCACGTCGCGCTCGGAGCGCACCAGGAAGTGGTCGAACCGGCCGACCGCGCGGGCGAGTTGCTCGCGCTGCGGGGCGTTCTGCGTCTTGTGCCGGATCTCGTCGAAGCCCATCCGCTTGTACGCGGAACCGTGCCAGGTCTGCAGGTACGTGGTGTGCTTCGGCTTGTCGAGGGCGTGCGGGAAGCCCTGGTTGTCGACCCACCACTCGGCGCGGGCCAGCGCCCACAGGTACCGCCACGACCAGCGCCGGACCAGTGTGGCGTCCTTGGGGAAACCGGTCGGGTCCTTCGCGTACGACCACACGACACGCGCGCCGCGCCGCCGTGCGATCAGTTCCTCGTGGACGGCGCGGGGGCTGTCGCCGTAGCACTTGCCCATGTGGCTCTCGAAGACGACGGTGCCACGGCTGACGGGCAGCCGACACAGGACCCGGCGGTAGACGCGGATCTTGACGCGCTGCGTGTGCAGGGCCTCGTACTTCTTGCGGAGCTTCTTCCAGAGCTGCTTGACCTTGCGGGCCGGGCGGAAGTTCGTGGCGTAGCGGGCGAGCGCGTTGGCCTTGCGGGCGGGGCGCCTGCGCGGCAGCAGGCACACGGCGAGGTGGTGCTTCGCGGTGACGTACGGCTGCCAGGTGTCGGCCGTCAGCCGGGACAGCCGGGGCCTGGCCGGCAGGGCCGTCGCCTTGGCGGGGACGGCGTCCTTCTCGGCGAACAGGTCGAGCGGGGGCAGGAGTTCACCGTCGATGCCGAGGCGCAGCCGGGGGTCCCACACACGGTCGCCGATGCCGCGCGGGCGCAGCGCCCGGGTGAGGGGGACGGCGGCGCGCCAGCTGACGGTGTCGCCGTGCTCGCCCCGCAGCCGGACGTCGTCGACGGGCACGGTCACGGTCCGCTCGCCGGCGTCGCGCACCTTGAAGTCGAGGGTCGCGGTGAGGACGCCGGCGCGGGCGCCGTCGAACAGGCCGAGCGGCACGACGACCTCGCCCTCGATGACGAGCGTCCCGTTCTCGCGTGCGCACCGGGTGACGCGGTTGAGGAGGGTGAGGTCGCGGTGCGCCCGGTGCTGGTGGCCGAGTTCGGTGACGTCGTAGGCGGCGTCGGTGTGGCGCGCGCTCCAGTGGACGCGCCCTTCGGTGCGGGCCAGCGGGGTCACGACGGTGCCGGGCCGCTGCAGGGCGTACGCGGCGGTGTGCACGCCGTCCGCGTCCCCGTCGGCGAGCAGCCGGACGGCGACGCGTTCCAGGGGCGGGAGCCCGGCGAGCACCTCGGCGTCGACCAGTCCGTCCAGCAACTGTGCGATCTGGGCCGCGTGTTGGGCCCTGCGGGTCCGGTCGGGGCCGAGGAAGGCGCGGGCGCACGGCAGGACGTGGTCGGCGACGAAGGCGTGCGCGCGGCGGTCGCGCAGCTCCGGGTCGGCGATCAGGGTGAGGGCGTGCCGGTGCGCGGCGACGGCGGCCTGGAAGTCGCGCAGCGGGTCGGGGGCGGCGCGGTGGGTGGTGATCAGGTTCGGGACGAGGGCGATCCGGCGGGCGGCGACGGCGAGCGCGAGCCCGGTCGCGCCGTCGCCGAACAGCGGACGGCGCACGCAGTACCCGGCCGTCAGCGCGTCCCGGGTCACGAGCTCCGGCGCCTGGGCCACCGTCTCCAGGACCCGTGACCTGGCGTACAGGCCGGCGGACCACTCGGGGGCGCGCTGCTTGCCGCCGTTGCCGGTGAGCCGGGTCCAGCGGCCCGCGACCAGGTCGGCGCCGGTGCGGCGGGCAGCCGCGAAGAGGTTGCGGCAGGCGTTGCGCTCCAGGATTTCGCCGGGGGCCAGTGGCAGGACGTACGTGCCGCGGGGGGCGCCGACGCGGACCCGGTGCGGGTGGTCGGCGGCGAGGGCGGCGCCCGCCTCGCCGGCGCCGGCGCCGGTGAGCGCGGCCTCCGTGCCGGCGAGGGTCTGGTCCAGGGCGGAGCGGACGGTGGCCCGCAGCCGCGCCGGGTCGGTGCCCGCCGGGCAGTCGACGAGGACGCTGACGTCGAAGAGTTCGGCGGCGCTCATCGGCGGCCCCCGTCCACACCGTGGGCGAGCATCGCGTCGGCGACCTGCGCGGCGGCGCTGCCGTCGTCGAGATCGCAGAACGCCTCCCGGAACCGCGCGTACCCGTCGCGGTGCCCGGCGACCGCGGCGTCCGGGTCGAGGAGCGCGGCGATCACCTCGTCGCTGGTGCGCAGCAGCGGCCCCGGCGCCTGCGCGGCGAAGTCGAAGTAGAAGCCGCGCAGGGAGTCCCGGTAGTGGTCGAGGTCGTAGGTGTGGAACAGCATCGGCCGGCCGGTCTGCGCGAAGTCGAACATCATCGAGGAGTAGTCCGTCACCAGCACGTCGGCGATCAGCAGGAGTTCGGCCGCGTCCGGGTGGCGGGACACGTCGCGGACGAAGTCGGACACGGGCACGGCGCCGCCGACCAGGTAGTGGCGGCGCACCAGGAGGACGTGGTCGTCGCCGAGCGCGGCCTGCGCCGCCGCCAGGTCCAGCTGGAGGTCGAGGCCGTAGCGGCCCGCCTTGCGGGGCTGGTTCTCGCGCCAGGTCGGGGCGTAGAGGATGACGCGCTTGCCGTCGGGGATGCCGAGGCGCTCGCGCACGGACGCGGCGAGCTTGTCGCGGTCGGCGGCGTGCAGCACGTCGTTGCGCGGGTAGCCGGAGGCGAGGACGTCGCCGGTGTAGCCGAAGGCTCCGCGCAGGACGGGCGTGGAGAAGCTGTTCGGGGAGACGAGCAGCGACCACTGGTCGGCGCGGGCGGGCAGCGTGGCGATGTACTTCGCGTCGGCGGAGGCGCTGCCCAGCAGGTCCCGGCCGATCCGCTTGAGGGGCGTGCCGTGCCAGGTCTGGACGACGTACTGGCCCTCGGCGCGCTCGAACCACTCGGGCAGGTGGGTGTTGGTGACGATGTACCGGCAGCGGGCCAGCGCCTCGTACCAGGCGGCGCTCCACAGGGCGACGGGCGTGGCGCCGGGCGGCAGTTCCACCTGCTGGTCGCGGACGGCCCACAGGTGCTCCAGCTCGACGCCCCGGGAGGCGAGTTCGTCGAAGACGGCGCGCGGCGAGTCGGAGTGCTGGCGCCCGTCGAAGCTGACGTAGAAGACGGCGTCGCGGCGCGGCAGGGTGCGCTGCGTGGCGTAGGCGGTGCGCAGCGCCTGCTGCGCACCGCGCCCGCGGTCCCGCTCGGGCAGTGACGAGCCCGAGGTGAGCAGCAGCTGGTCGTGGTGGCGGCGCTGCACGGTGAAGTCCCGGCCGCCCAGGGCCCGGGTGAGCGGCAGGTCCGGGTGGCGGACGGGCGCGACGAGGACGGGGACGCGGTGGTCGGGGTCGCTGTCGCCCGCCGGGCGCAGGAACAGGTACCAGTTGCCCTCGGCGAGCGGCAGGGTGCCGGCCGGCCCGGGGAGGGCGTGGGCCGTCAGCGTGGCCTCGAAGCGGCCGTCGGCGAGCGTCACCGGGACGACGGTCTCCTCGGCGTGGCCGCTGTGGGCGAGGACCAGTTCGCGCCGGCCGGCGTCCGGATAGCTGCCCGCGAGGAGCAGCCGCCCGGACTCCTCCCAGCGGACGGTGTCGACGACGGGCCGCACGGTCTGGTCGCGCAGTTCGGTGTTGCCGGACGGGTTGGCGAGGATCATCAGCTCCCGGCCGCCGGGCAGGCCGTAGCGGCCGGGCGCGATGTCGGGGCGCACGGCGAGCGAGGACCAGCCGCCGCCCTCGCGGACCAGACCGGCGCCCCACGGGTCCGCGGGCCCTTCCGACGCGCCGAACAGGGCCAGCGGGATTCGGGCGGTGAAGGTGCGGCCGTCGACGGCGACGGGCAGGTCGTGGGCCTCCTTGCTGCGCCAGTTCTCGACCCGCAGGGCGACCAGGCCGCCGGGCGCCCCGGCGCTCAACTCGCCCTTGATCGTGATGTGTTCGCCGTCGCCGGTGTGCTCGACGAGCCGTGCCTGCAGCCTCTCCACCCGCAGCCGCAGCCGGCCGCCCCGCAGGGTGGGCGCGATCCGCAGGAAGTCGTCGAGGTGGCGTACGGGCAGCGGACAGGGGCCGCTCATCCGGACCGGCCCGGTGCGCGGCAGCAGGCCGCCCGCGAAGGCGCCGAGCTCCAGGTTCCAGGTGGTGCCGGTCTGTCCGGTGACCAGCTTCGCCGGGTCGACGACGGTCTCGAACCCGGCCCGGTCGTAGCTGTGCAGGCCCTGCTTGGAGGCGAGCGTGGCCTCGCGCGAGCGGACGGTGCGCAGCCGCAGCGGCACGGCCCGGCGCCGGCCCGCGCGCAGCCAGGCGACGCGGGCGCGGGCGCGGAACCGGCCCGCGGGCAGGTTGCGCACGTACGCGTAGCCCTTGAGCCGCAGCTTGCCGTCGTCGCCCCAGGCCGCGTGCGTGACCCGGGCGTCCAGCGGCAGGTCGGCCTTGGCGAGGCCGACGATCCTGCGGGGCAGCCGTCCGGTCACGGCGGGGAAGTCTGCGCGGCGCCCGCGCAGCCCGCGCCGGGCCCGGAAGGCGCCCGGGTTCGCCTTCTCGTACGCCATGAAGGCGAGCAGCTCCGTCGTGCGGCGCTCGCGGATCAGCCGCCAGCGCACCCGCAGGCCGAGCGGCAGCGCGTCGAGGACGGCCGGGTCGACGCTGTCGGCGAAGGAGTTGGCGTGGTCGAGGAACGCCTCGTGGTACTCGGCGTCGCCGTCGGGCAGCGCCTCCATGAACATCCACAGGTCACCGGCGAGCACCGAGGAGTCGTAGCGCCGCTTGGCCTCCTGCCACTCGGCCCGCCCGGCGAGGAAGTCGCTGACGTGGGCGACGGAGGCGGTCCGGTCGTGCACGGCGCGCGGGATGGCGCGCCGGTTGGAGATCGAGCCGTCGCGGTCGCGCCAGAGGTAGACGGTGTCGTGCAGGACGTCGACGGAGCGGGCTTGGAAGTGGGCGGGCAGCACGACGGGGATGTCCTCGAAGAGCACGCCTTCCGGGAAGGCGAAGGAGTGCGCGTCCCAGAAGTCGCGCCGGAACACCTTGTTGCAGGCGATCCGGTCGGCGATCAGGTCCCAGTCGCGGGTGATGTGACTGGCGGTGCGGGTGGTGGCCATCGCCTTGCGGAACATGGGCGACTGGTCCGTGGAGCCGTCGGCGCGCAGCCGGAAGACATTGCCGGTGACGAAGTCGGAGCCCGACTCCTCGATGGTGGCGAGCATCAGCTCGTAGGCGCCCTCGGGGATCACGTCGTCGCTGTCCACGAAGGCGAGGTGGGTGCCGGTGGCGTGCCGGGCACCGGCGTTGCGGGCGGCACCGAGGCCGGCGTTGGCCTGCTCGACGAGCCGGAACCGGGAGTCCCCGGCGGCGAATGCGCGCGCGATCCCGCCGCTGCCGTCGGTGGAGCCGTCGTCGACCATCACGACCTCGAGGTCCGGCATGGTCTGCGCCGACAGCGACTCCAGGCAGGCGCCGAGGTAGTCCTCGACGTTGTAGATGGGGACGACGACGGTGAGGCGGGGTGTCATGCGCTGCGCACATTCCTTCCGGCGAACGACGATGGACCGGCGGTGGGCCTTCGAGAGGCCTACTCGTTAACAACCGGTGACGCCGTTCCCGGTCACCCGTCCTGGGCCATACGAGTGATCACGCCTCGGCCCCCGCATCCTTCGACGCGGGGGCCGGTCGCCAAATACGCGCAGGTGAGCAGCAGTTCACGGCTTGACCGCGATGCGCCCCTCGTCCATGCGGAGCAGCAGCAGCCGCTCGCCGGTGCGCTCCAGGAACTCGTCGACGGCCTGGCGGGAGCCCTGCCAGTAGCCGTAGTCGTCGATGAGCAAGACGCCGCCGGGCACCAACCGGTCGTAGAGGTGGTCGAGTTCGTGCTTGGTGGAGGCGTACCAGTCGGTGTCGAGCCGCAGGATCGCGATCTTGTCGGGGGCCTCGCCGGGCACCGTGTCCTCGACCTTGCCCGGCACGTAGTGGACGCGCTCGGCCGGGTACGGCACGTTCCCGAAGCCGGACTTGACGTCGTCGAGGGTGGCGTACGCCCAGATCGCCTTGTCCTTGTCGTTGCGCGCGAGGATGTCGGCGGCGGGCGTGCCGTCGCGCCGCAGGTCCTCCTCGGTGGGCGGGGTCATGCCCTCGAAGGTGTCGAAGAGGTACAGGTCGCGGTCGGTGACGCCACAGCCGAGCAGCGTCTTCGCACAGGCCTGCATCGAGCCGCCGCGCCACACGCCGCACTCGACGACGTCGCCGGGGATGCCGTGCCGGACGACGTACCGGGTGGCGAGGATGAACGCGTTGAGCCGCTCCGGGGACGTCATGGTCCACGGCTTGACCGCGCGGATCGTCTCCTTGGCCTCGTCGTCGTAGTCGACGGGCAGCTTGAGCCCCTTGGGCCTGGCGGGTGCGGGCGCGGGCGGCGCGGGCTTCGGGGGCTGCGGGGCCGCGGCGCGCGGGGCGGGCACCTGCGGTCGGGTCAGCTGGTATCCGGTGAGCGTCCGCAGGGCGCCGTTGACAGCTTTCTTCCATGCCATGGGGCGGGACACTACGCGCATTTCACCCTTCATGTCACACTCAGTCAACTCCTGATTACTTTAAGTGCGTTGACGGTGTGCCCACCAGCGGCGGGCCGGTTCCTCGACATAGGCGTACGCGGCCCAGGACAGGGCGACGACGACGGTCGCGACGCCGATCAGGGCGAACACGTTCTGGTCGCCGGGCGCGGCCTGTCCCCAGCGGTCGAGGATCAGCCGGTTCACGGTCTGGTGCAGCAGGTAGAAGGCGTACGACCAGGCGCCGAGCCGCACCATGAGCGGCGTGCAGAGCCAGCCGCGCTCACCGTCCCGCTCGCGCCGCACATACGCGACGATCACCAGCGCGGAGAACAGGGCGACCAACGGCCGCACGGTCCAGTCGAGTTGGCCGGAGACGGCCGGACCGAACCAGTCCTCGCGATGCACGTACACCACGGTGTACGCGGCGAAGGCGGCGGTCAGGACGCCCGGCCGCAGCGGCAGGCGCAGCCCGCGTCCCACCGCCAGCGCGAGGGCGACGCCCAGCGCGAACTCGGGCAGCCGGGTCACCGGGTGCCGCATCAGCCATTCGCAGTGGAAGGGCGAAAGGTGCGTGGCGGCCCACCAGTTGACGCCCCACATGGCGACGAGCCCGGCCGCCGCGACGGCCAGCAGGGCCCGGGTGCGCAGCCGGTAGGCGCCCCGGATGACGAACGGGAACAGGAGGTAGAAGAACGCCTCGACGCTCAGCGTCCACGACACCCCGTTGCCCGGGAACATCGGCACGACGCCGGGGAACCAGGTCTGCACGAGCACCAGTGAGGCGAGGAAGCTGGGCAGGTCCCAGGGCACGCCGCCCCACACGTGGAACACCCAGATGCAGGGCACCGTCGCGGCCAGGTGCAGGGGCAGGATGCGGCCCGCGCGCCGCAGGTAGAAGTCGCGGGCGGGGGTCCCGGCGCGGTGTCCCCAGGCCAGCAGGAACCCGGACAGGACGAAGAAGAACCCGACGCCGTTGACGC
This sequence comes from Streptomyces sp. YJ-C3, assembly GCF_053891275.1. Lineage (NCBI taxonomy): Bacteria > Bacillati > Actinomycetota > Actinomycetes > Kitasatosporales > Streptomycetaceae > Streptomyces > Streptomyces sp. YJ-C3. The sequence continues at coordinate 8,032,803 of NZ_CM132685.1, forward strand.
CCATCGTCGAGTACGGGAACAGGGCGGGCGCGTGGGCGACGCCGCCGGTCGGGCTCGCGCCCGTGAAGTGGTGGGTGAACACGGCGAACGCGGCGAGGAAGCGGAGGCCGGTCAGCGAGTCGAGCCGGTCCGTACGGGGGACGCGGGCCCGCTGCCGCAGCGGGGGCTGGTGCGGGACCAGGGCGGTGGTCATCGGGTCACCTCCGCGGCGGCGAGCACGACGGGGGCGCTGCGCACGGGGGCCAACGGGATGGGTTCAGCGGCGCCGGGGGGCGGGACGCGCCTGCCGGGGGGCGGTACCTCGCCCCGTGCGGGCGCATAGTGGCCGATCGCCACGGCCCGGCCCGGCACCAGGCGCGCCCCGCAGTCGCCGAGGCGGCCGCCCTCCGCGTGCTTCTCGTGGCGCATCCGGTCGACCCGGGGCCGCGCCCACTCCCGTACGGCGGCGATGCGGCGGGCCCCGCCGGGGACGGCGGAGGCGAGCACGTAGTCGCCGCCGTTGTCCTCCCGGTACAGCGGCACGTATCCGGCGGCGGCGAGCCGGGCGGCGGTCAGACCGGACCGCCCCGGCCAGGCGCCGTGGGAGTGGATCAGCTCGGGGCGGACCTCGTCCAGCACGTACCGCGTGAGGGCCGCCTTGTCGTGGGCCGCGTACGCGTCGGCGATCCTGCGGTCGGTGAGCCCGGCGACGTCGACGATCCGCAGCCGGCTGGTGAGCAGCGTGCCGCCGAGGTCGGGCAGCGCGGCGGTGGCGCCGGGGCGCAGGGCGAGCCGGTCGGCGTACGTGTCGAAGGTGCGGCCGTAGCGGTCGGCGACCCAGCACATGGAGAGCGTCGGCTCGGCGGTGAACCGCTCGTCGTGCGCGCCCTGCCCGGCCAGGGAGAGGGTGAGCGCGCCGCCGAGGGCGCAGCCGAGCAGGGCCCGGGCGCGCGGCCGGGCCGCGCTCCACGCGGCGGTGACGGCGAGCGCGGCGACGGCCGAGCCGAGCACCCACACCGGGGTGGCGAACCGGTACAGCGGCATCCAGTCCCGCGCGAGCGCCCCGTACGCGAGGAGGGTGAGGGTGAGCGGCACGCACAGCACGCCGAGCACCCGCCGCACGGGACCCGGCCGCCCGAGGGCGAGCCCGGCGCACGCCACGCAGACGAGGACGAAGGCCCAGCCGGCGTACCCGATGAGCTCCCCCACCTTCGCCAGCTCTGCGGTGTCCGGCGGCTCCTGCGACTTGGCGACGGCCGTGTTGGGCACCCAGCGCCCGAACTCCGCGTGCCGCCACAGCAGGAAGAGGCCGTACCCCGCGCCGAACACCGCGCAGTGGCACAGGGCCGCCCGCAGCGCGCCCGGGCGGCGCAGCAGCAGCACGGTCAGCGGGTACGCGGCGGCAAGCACGGCGCCGTCGGGGCGGGTCAGGGCGGCGAGCAGCGCGAGAGCGGCGGCGGCGCACGCGGCCCGGGGCGTGGCGCCGCCGCGGACGAGCAGCAGGGCGAGGGCCGCGGCGAGCAGCCCGTACAGGGAGTTCTCCAGACCGGAGAAGCACCACACGACGTACGCCTGGTCGGCGGCGAGCAGCGCGCCCGTACCGAGGACGACGAGCCACGCGCGCGCGGGCAGCGCCACCCGCGCCGCTCCCCCGACGCACGCCAGCGTCCCGGCGACACAGCCGAGGGCGAGGGCCTTCGGGAACAGCGCGAGATCGCTCACCCCGAACCACGCGCCGCGGTCGAAGAGGCCGAGCACCCGCCCGACGAGCAGCAGCGCCAGCCAGGCCGGGTTCGAGTACCCCTCGACGGGCGGGGATCCCGCCTGCTGCACCGGGCCGAGCCCCTCCCCGATGCTGCGCACATAGGCGAAGGTGACGGCGGCGTCGTCGACGATCCACTGCCCGAGCCCCGCGGCGCGGACGGCGACGAGGGCGGTGCCGGCGAGCACGGCGACGGGCACGGCCCAGGACCGGGACGGGGTGTCGGGCGGAGCGCCGGAGCGGCGGGCGCCGGGGACGGCGGGGCGGGACGGGGCGGGACGGTTCAGGATCTTCATCCACTGCCCAACCCCTGCGGGCCCGCTCGGTCACTTGTACTAGCCCACCCGTGTGAACCGGCTCAGTTGGCCTGTGACGGCACGGTTTGTGGCCGCGCGCAGCGTGCGCGGCCCTCGACCGGCGCCGGGACCGGGATCCCGTCGACGCCGCCGACCCGGTTCGCCCACCAGCGGGTCACCCCGCGCACCAGCCGCATGCGCAGGGCCGGGTACTTCCGCGGCCGGCGGAAGACGCCGACCGTGTCGCCCCAGTACGCGTGCTTGGCGTCGATGGCCGGGTAGTCGTGGCGGATGCCCTTGAAGGGCGGGAAGTCCGTGTGCACCTCGACCAGTTCGAGGCCGGTGTACGCGGCGAGCGCCCGCATGCCGTCCGGGTAGTAGCGCCAGCAGTCCTGCGCGTCGTGGACGTGGCCGCGCGAGGGCGCGGTGACGAAGGCGGTGCCGCCGGGCCTGAGCACCCGGGCGATCTCCAGCATCGTCGCCCAGAAGAACGGGATGTGCTCGAAGGCCTGCCCCGAGATGACGAAGTCGGCGCTCTTGGACTTCACCGGGATCCGGTACGGCCTGGTCATCACGCGGTCGACGTTGCGGCCGTCGAGCACGTCGACGCCCACGTAGTCGATGTCGTGGCCGGCGAGCAGCGAGCGGTGGGTGCGGGTCTGCTTGTCGGAGATGCGCGAGCCCAGGTCGACGAGGCGGTGCCGGCCCTCGGCGGGGAGGTACTCCTCGACGCAGAGCTTCATGTGGGCGTAGGCGGAGGGATGCATGGGGCCGGTTCCTCTCGGCTCAGGTGCGTCGGCGCAGCATGCCGAGGCAGCGCCTCACCAACTGGCCGACGGGAACGCGGGTTACGCGCAGCGTCAACACATCGGGGTGCTCGTCCGCGGGCTCGACGCTGATCCGGTAGGAGCGCATCCGGTGCCGGTGACGGCGCGCGGGGACCACGGCGGCCAGCGGCACGACGTGGGTGACACCGAGGGCCGTCGCCTTCAGGCCGAGGGTGCAGGTGCTCCACACGGCACCCTTCCGCGGGAACAACTGCCGCCCGTCGTAGCGCAGTTCGATGTCCGTACCGCCGGCGCCGTCCGTCTCCACGGCGGTCAGGCCCACCGAGCACTGTGCCGCCTGCCGGTCCCCCGGCCGCAGCGACTCCGCCCGCGCGCGGACCACGTCCGTGCCCGCCGTCCGGGCCAGCTCAGGCAGCGAGCCGCGCATCCGGATCACCAGTTCCTCCCCGGACCAGGACGCCTCGGCCGGCGCGAAGGTCTGCTCGGCCCAGGGGTTCTTCAGTTCCTTGGTGATGTCGAACCAGGCGTCGGGCAGGCCGAGTCCGGCATCGCGGAAACAGGGGTGTCCGGCATAGGCGCGTTTCCCGTCGACGACGATGCGCGGACCGCCGGCCGCCGCGCACTCCAACACCGCACGCATCAGCCCGAGTTCGCCTCTCTCCGCGAGCCGCAGCAGCAGCCGCTGCTCGGACGTCAGCTTGCGCAGGGCGAACTCGCTGCCGCACTCACGGTGCAGGTCCCCCACACCGTCACAGACCGTCCGCTGGTCCTCGGGGCTGAGCTCCAGGAACTCCGGACCGATCAGCCGCGCCACTTCCCAGGTGAAGTGGCGCCGGTGGATCCAGTCGCGCCCCTGCCCCGGCTCGGTCATCCGCCGGGTGAGGTCCATGAGCCGCCGGGTGCCGCGCAGCCGGTCGAGGGCGCGGTACGAGACGGTGGCGTTGGTGGCGTCGTCCCGGCGCACGGCGAAGTAGTAGTCGTAGTCGGCGAGTACGGTGATCCGCCCGGCCCGGAAGCAGGCCTCCAGGGTGAACGGCTGATCGCTGAGGACCGGCAGGTCCTCCGGGAAGCGCAGCCCGTGCTCCTCGACGAGGGAGCGCCGGAAGAGCTTCGTGTTGGACAGCGCCCACGGCAGCGCGGAGTCGAACAGCGTCGCCTCGTCGCGGCTCTCGGTGAAGACGGCGCGCGACACCCAGCGCCCGTTCACCCCGACCATCCGGCCGAGCACGATGTCGGAACCGAGCCGGTCGGCGGCCTCCACCATCCGCTCCAGCGCCTCGCTGCCCAGGTGGTCGTCGGCGCCCAGGAAGAACACGTAGCGCCCGCGCGCCAGGTCGAGGGCCCGGTTGCTGGGCGCGGCGGGGCCGCCCGAGTTCTCCTGGTGCACGACGGTGAGGACACCGGGGTACCGCTCGGCGAACGTCTGCAGTTCCTTGTCGCTGCCGTCCGTCGACCCGTCGTCCACGGCGACGATCTCGATCCGGTCCGTCCCGATGGTCTGCCCGACGAGCGAGGCCAGGCACTCGGTCAGATACGGCATCGTGTTGTACACAGCGACGATGACGCTGACGTCCGGCTCACCGACGGCGGTCTTCTGCATGCCATGCAAACGACTGACGGCGCCGCTCGTTGCATAGTTCATGACGACTACGACGGTTACGAGCGCTTCCCCCGCCCCTGTCCGTATCGCACAGGGCGCCCAGGTGCACGACACGGCGACACTCGGATCGGGCACCTCCGTATGGGAGTTGGCGCAGATCCGGGAGGGCGCGACGCTCGGCGCGGGCTGTGTGGTGGGCCGGGGCGCGTACATCGGGACGGACGTCGCGATCGGCGCCCACGTCAAGATCCAGAACTACGCCCTCGTCTACGAGCCCGCGACGCTCGGCGACGGCGTCTTCGTCGGCCCGGCGGTGGTCCTCACCAACGACCACAACCCGCGTTCCGTGGACCCCGAGGGGAACCTGAAGCGGGCGGCGGACTGGGAGCCGGTCGGCGTCACGGTCGAGGAGGGGGCGTCGCTCGGGGCGCGTTCGGTGTGCGTGGCGCCGGTGCGGGTGGGGCGCTGGGCGATGGTCGCGGCCGGGGCCGTGGTGACCCGCGACGTCCCCGACTTCGCGCTCGTGGCGGGGGTGCCGGCGCGGCGGATCGGGTGGGTGGGGCGGGCCGGTGACAGGTTGCGCTCCGCTGGGGACGGGGTGTGGGTCTGTGACCGTACGGAAGCGCGCTACCGGGAGTCCGGCGACGGGCTCGTCGAGGAGTGACGGCGGGGTCGTCGGGTCCGCCCTCTCGTCTGCCGGGTCGTGGAGGTCGGGCGGCTGACGGTCGGTGGGGCTTCTCGCGCAGTTCCCCGCGCCCCTGAAGGCTGCGGCTTCGCCGCGCCTCCCCGCCATGGCGCGACGGAACTGCGCGAGAAGCCCCACCCGGCGGCGAGCCCTACGCGGGCGCGCCGAGCACCACCCTGCGGACACCCTCCCAGCGAGCCGGATCCGTCACCCGGCGGCCGTCCACCAGAACCCCGACCCCGGGCAGATCGGCGGCCCCCAGATCCCGGTACTCCGCGTGGTCGGCCTGCACGACGGCGGCGGTCACGGCCTGCCCGGCGTACGGGGTGAGCCCGAGCTCGGCCAGCTCCTCGTCCCCGTACAGCGGGTCGGAGACGTACGGCACGGCCCCGGCCGACCGCAGCGCGCCCACCACCCCGAACACCCCGGAGAACGCCGTCTCCTTGACCCCGCCCCGGTACGCGGCACCGAGCACCAGCACCTCGGCCCCGGCCAGATCCCCGTACGCCTCCGCGAGCCGCGTGACCGCGTACCCGGGCATGGCCGCGTTGGCCTCGCGGGCCGCGCGCACCACCGTCGCGTCGGGGTCGTTCCACAGGTACATGCGCGGGTAGACGGGGATGCAGTGGCCGCCGACCGCGATCCCGGGCCGGTGGATGTGGCTGTAGGGCTGTGAGTTGCAGGCCTCGATGACCTTGAGGATGTCGATCCCGGCGCCGTCCGCGAACCGCGCGAACTGGTTGGCGAGCCCGATGTTCACGTCCCGGTACGTCGTCTCGGCGAGCTTGGCCAGCTCCGCCGCCTCGGCCGAGCCGAGGTCCCACACCCCGTTGGGCCGCGGAAGGTCGTCGCGGGGGTCGAAGTCGAGGACGCTCTCGTAGAACGCGACGCCCGCGCGCGCGGAGGCCGTGTCGAGGCCGCCGACGAGCTTCGGGTAGCGCCGCAGATCGCTGAACACCCGCCCGGTCAGGACGCGTTCGGGGCTGAAGACGAGACTGAAGTCGTGTCCGGCGCGCAGCCCGGACCCTTCCTCCAGCATCGGCGCCCAGCGCTCCCGCGTCGTGCCGACCGGCAGCGTCGTCTCGTACGCCACGAGCGTGCCGGGGGTCAGCCCGCGGGCCACGTCGCGGGTCGCCGCGTCCATCCAGCCGAAGTCCGGGGTGCCGTCGGCGTCGACGTACAGCGGGACGACGAGGACGACGGCGTCGGCGGTCGCGACGGCCGCGGCCGTGTCGGCGGTCGCGGTCAGCCGCCCCTCGGCGACGGCCGCCTTGAGGCGCGCGTCGAGGTCGTGCTCGCCGGGGAAGGGTTCGACGCCGTCGTTCACGAGGGCGACGACGCCCTCGTCGACGTCCGCGCCGATGACCTCGTGGCCCTTGGCGGCGAACTGGACGGCGAGCGGGAGTCCGATCTTGCCGAGCCCGACTACACAGATCCGCATGACTACTTGACCTCCATCGGAGCGACGGACGCGAGCGCCGACGGCTCACGGGCGGGCTGGGGGAACCTCGGTACGTCCGGCAGCAGCCGCGCGTACACGTCGTCGAGCACCTCGGCCTGCGCCTCCCAGGTCCATTCGTCCAACCGGCCCGGCACGTCGTACGCGGCCCGGTAGGTCCCGGGGTCGGCGAGCACCGCGCGTACGGCCCTCAGGTAGTCGTCGAGGTGCGCGGCCTCGTACACCTCGCCCTGGCCGGTGGAGCGCACCTTGGCCGCCATCGTGCGGATGTCGCTGACCACCAGGGGGAGCCGGGCCTGGGAGTACTCGAAGAACTTGTTGCTCAGCGCGATCTCGTGGTTCGGGAGATGGAGCAGCGGGCTCACGGCGGCGTCCGCGGTGGCCAGGAACTCCGGCACCTGCCAGTGCGGCACGTAGGGCAGCGCGTGGACCCGGTCGATCACGCCCAGCTCTCGCGCCCTGTCGAGCAGATGGTCCGCGTTCCGCTTGCCCTTGTGCAGCGACACCAGGGCGATGTGCACGCCGGGCAGCTGCGGCAGCGCCTCCACCATGATGTTCACCCCGCGCTGCTCCGCGACGCCCCCGCAGTACACGAGCAGCGGGGTGTCCGGGCCGATGCCGCACAGTTCCCTGAGGTCGTCGACGGGGGTGTCGCGCTGGTCGTCGGTCAGGGCGCGGACCGGGGCGTTCATCACGATGGACGGGCGCTCGGCCAGGCCGTGCTCCGCGACCAGCAGATCGCCGAGCCCGTCGGAGACGGTCACGACCGCGTCGGCGTGCGGCGCGTACTCCCGCTCGTGGGCGCATTGGGCCGTCATCCAGCGGGCGTTGGGGGCGACGAGTCCCGGCAGGTACTCGTGCGCGTCCCAGACGAGCTTGACGTCCCTTCCTGCCGCGCGGGCCCGGAGCTTGGCGCGGGCGGCGACGCCGAGCATGCGGAAGTCGTTCGCGTGGATCAGGTCGGGGGCGAGCTTGTCGATGGTGTGGCCGAGGGCCAGCTCGTAGGACCACAGCAGCGGTTCGAGCCGCCGCCAGCAGCGCCGTCCCCGCACCGTCTTCCAGAAGGCGGTGACCATCCGGGCGTAGGGCCGGTCCATGTTCCCTGCGGCGGCCCAGGCGTCCTCGGTCTGCCGCAGCCGCAGGCCGGCCCAGCGCAGACCGATCCTGGCGACGAGCCGGCGGACCGGGAAGCGGCGCTTCTCCGCCACGCCGCGCGCCCGCAGATCCGCGCGGCGCGCCTGGGCCAGCTGGAGGCGCCGCTGCGCCGTGCTCCCGGGCGGGCAGGAGAGCGGGTAGCGCAGTCGGGAGCGCTTCAAGTGCTGCTTGTTGCGCCGCAGTTCGCGTCGGTACGGCAGCAACTTCACCTGGGCTTCGCCGATCCGCCAGGAGCGGTGCCGCGTGTCCCGCGACAGTCCGATGAGCGTGACGGTCCAGCCCGCTTCCGCCATGGACCGGGCGGCCTTCTGGACGCGGGAGTCGCCGTCGACCGCGTTGTCCACCAGCATGACGACGCGGCCTCTGCTCTGCTGCCGCTCTGCCGACTCCTGCCCCACCATCACCGGCTCCTCTGTCCTTTCGGCGGCGACCGCGTTCGGATCGCCCGCCGGGGCAACGAACTTCGCCGGAAGGGCGCTACGGGAGGCGCTCGCGCGTCACCCGTACGGCCCTCTGCGGGACGGCCCGAGTATTCGTTGACCTCCCCGTAAGGCCGGTTCGCGAGCCACTGGCATCCCCCAACGCCCCCGCAGGAGTCATCGGTGAAGGTCCTCAGCGTCGTCGGCGCCCGCCCTCAGTTCGTCAAACTCGCTCCGGTGGCGGCCGAGTTGACCGCTTCGGGCCACGAGCACGTCATCGTGCACACCGGCCAGCACTACGACGCCGAGCTGTCCGACGTGTTCTTCACCGGGCTCGGCATCCCCGCTCCCGACGTGCATCTCGGCATCGGCTCCGGCAGTCACGGGGCGCAGACGGGTGCCGCGCTGACCGCCCTCGACCCGGTTCTGGAGGCTCATCGGCCGGACTGGGTGCTGGTCTACGGCGACACCAACTCGACGGTGGCGGCGGCGCTTTCGGCCGTGAAGCAGCATCTCCGGGTCGCCCATCTGGAGGCGGGCCTGCGTTCCTTCAACCGCCGGATGCCCGAGGAGCACAACCGCGTCCTGACCGATCACGCCGCCGATCTGCTGCTGGCGCCCACCGAGGAGGCCATGCGGCACCTGGCGGCCGAAGGGCTCGCGGCCCGCTCGGCCCTCGCCGGGGACGTGATGGTGGACGTGTGCCTGCGCGTCCGGGACGCGGTCCGTGCGGGCGGGCACGCGGCACCCGAACTGCCCGACGGGATCAGCCCGGTTGAGCCGTATCTGCTCGCGACGGTGCACCGCGCCGAGAACACCGACGATCCGGCCCGTCTCTCGGCCCTCGCGGACGCGCTGGCCGATCTGCCGCTCCCGGTGGCTCTGCCGGCGCATCCGCGGCTGGTCGCCCGGGCCGAGGAGCACGGCGTGAAGCTGGAGCGGGGCGCCGTCCGGGTGGGCAGCCCGCTGCCCTACGCGGGGCTCGTCGCCGCCGTCATCGGCGCGGCCGGTGTCGTCACCGACTCGGGGGGCCTGCAGAAGGAGGCGTTCCTGCTGGAGCGGCCGTGCACGACGCTGCGTACGGAGACGGAGTGGCCGGAGACGCTCGCCGGGGGCTGGAACGTCCTGGTGCCGGAGCCGGGCGGGCTCGGCGCCGCCCGGTGGGCCGACACCGTCACGCGCCCGGCGCCCACGGCCGGTCGCGGGACGCCGTTCGGTGACGGGCGGGCGGCACGACGGGCCGTGGAACTGCTGGAACAGCGGCTCTGACCGCCGGCCGGGGCGGGCGCCCGCCGGCGCCCGCCCCGCGCCTCAGTGCCGCGCCCCGGACGCCGCCCGCCGTGCCTGCGGGAGGCGCACCGACACCCGCTCCCGCGCCGACTCCAGCACGGCCGCCGCCACCTCCACCGTCCGCAGGCCTTCCCGCAGGGAGACGATGCCGGGGGCGTCCTTGCCGGCCACGGCGTCGCGGAACCGTTCGTGCTCCACGAGGAGCGGTTCCCGTTTGGGGGTCGCGTAGCGGATCATGTCGCCCTCGCTGACCCCGCGGAAGGCGGCGATCGCCTCCCACTCCGTCGCGACGGCGCCGTTCGCGTGGAAGGTCAGGTCGGCGGTGAGGGTGTCGGCGACGAAGCAGCCGCGCTCGCCGGTCACCGCGGTGAAGCGTTCCTTGAGGGGGCTGAGCCAGTTCACGAGATGGCTGACGAGGGTGCCGTCGGCCAGGTCGCCCGTCACCGTGACCATGTCCTCGTGCGCGCGGCCGGACTTGGAGAGCGTGCGGGCCGACACCGACGCGTACTCCTGGCCGGTCACCCAGCCCGTGAGGTCGATGTCGTGCGTCGCCAGGTCCTTGACCACGCCGACGTCCGCGATGCGGTGCGGGAAGGGGCCCTGGCGGCGGGTGACCACCTGGAAGACCTCGCCGAGCTCACCGGCCTCCAGACGGGCGCGCAGGCTCTGCAGGGCCGGGTTGAAGCGCTCGATGTGGCCGACCCCGGCGACGAGGCCCGCCGTCTCGAAGGCGTCGACGAGGCGGCGGGCCGCCACCACCGAGTGGGCGAGCGGCTTCTCGACCAGGGCGCACACGCCGTGCGCCGCGAGCGTCATGCCGACCTCTTCGTGCAGTCCGGTGGGGCAGGCCACGACCGCGTAGTCGAGACGCAGGGCGAGGAGTTCCTCCAGCGTCCGCACCACCGGGACGGCGTCGGGCAGCGTCCCGCCCGCCGGGTCCGCCGCGCCCGCGAAGTCGACGCCGTCGAGGAGGCCGAGCACCCGGGCGTGGTTGCGGCCCATCGCGCCGAGGCCGATCAGTCCGGCGCGCAGCCGAGCGGCTTTCGAGGTCATCGGAGTTCTCCCGCAACGGAGTTGACGGTGTCCGCGATCCGCTCGATCTCGGCGTCCGTGAGGTCCGGGTGCACGGGCAGCGACAGCACCTCGGCGGCCGCGCGGTCCGTCTCGGGGAGGTGGTCGCCGGTGCTGTAGGGGGTGAGCCGGTGGATGGGGGTGGGGTAGTAGACCGCGTTGCCGACGCCGCGGGCGGTCAGCTCCCGCTGCACCGCGTCCCGTCGGCCGCCCGGGACGCGCACCGTGTACTGGTGGTAGACGTGCCGTGCGCCGTCGGCGACGTACGGCGTGGTCACCGCGTCGGCGGTGATGAGCGCGTCGAGGCGCTTGGCGTGGGCGCGGCGCCGCTCGGTCCGGTCGGCGAGGCGGCTCAGCTGGACGCGGCCGATCGCGGCGTTGACGTCCGTCATGCGCATGTTGGCGCCGACGATCTCGTTGGCGTAGCGCTGTTCCATGCCCTGGTTGCGCAGCAGGCGCAGGGTGCGGGCGAGTTCGGGGTCGGTCGTGGCGACCATGCCGCCTTCGAGGGCGTGCATGTTCTTCGTCGGGTAGAAGCTGAAGCAGCCCGCCGCGCCCCGGGCGCCGACCGGGCGGCCGTGCAGGGCCGCGCCGTGCGCCTGGCACGCGTCCTCCAGGAGCGCGAGGCCGTGCCGCCGGGTGAGGGGCAGCAGGTCGTCGAGGGCCGCCGGGTGGCCGTACAGGTGGACCGGCATCACGGCCGCCGTGCGCGGGCCGATCGCGGCGGCCACCGCGGCCGGGTCCATGCAGTACGTCGCCGGGTCGATGTCCGCGAAGACGGGTTCGGCGCCCACCAGGCGCACCGCGTTGGCGGTGGCGGCGAAGGAGAAGGACGGGACGATCACCTCGTCGGACGGGCCGACACCGAGGGCCATCAGGCTCAACTGGAGTGCGGAAGTGCCGGAGTTGACGGCGACGCAGTGCACCCCGTCCAGCACCTGCTGCCCGAACTCGGCTTCGAAGGAGGCCACTTCGGGGCCCTGCACGACACGGCCGCTGCGCAGCACGCGCACCGCCGCCTCGATCTCCGCGTCACCGATGACCGGCTTGGCCGCCGGGATCGGCGGCGCGCCGTCGTACGTCTGCATGCTGTCGTGTGGCCCTTCTCGTGGCGGCTCCGGCGGAAGGGTTCAACCGGGGTTCATCGGGGCGAGTTGTGCCGTACGCCGACAGGTCACTCCATCGGCTCAGCGCGCGCAGCCCGGCGCGCGGCCGCCCGTCCGCGCGTACAGCACCAGCACCCCGCTGCGCCGCCGCATCTCGGACAGCGGCACGAAGTCCCGCCGCAAAAGGGCGAGTTCGGCGCGCTCCGCGGCCGAGCGGGTGCGCCGGCCCGGTCGGGCGGTCTCCGCGTCGAACAGGACGTGGACGCGGGGCAGGCAGGCCAGCCGGGCGGCCAGTTCGCGGGGGCCGACGTCGGTGCCGTAGAGCGTTCCGGCGGCGGCGCCGGAGGTGTGCAGGGCCACGTCGCGGACGCCCGCGACCGACGCCGGGTACGCCTCGGCGTACCTGCGGCCGGTCTTCGGCAGGTACAACAGGGCGTCACCGGGGTGCAGTTCGGCCGCGAGCATCCGGGCCACCGCGCCGAGGTCGTCGCGCCGGGCGTCCGCCGAGCGCTGGTGCTGCTGGAGCGGGAGCTGGGCGAGGAAGGCGACGGCGACCAGGCCCGCGCCCGCCAGCGCCGGGGCCGCAGGTCCTGCCGCCGGGAGCAGCCGCGGCACCCGGGCCAGCAGCGTCTCCGCGCCCGCCGCCACCAGCAGCGGCACCCCGGCGAAGGCGAAGAGGGTGTACCGGGCGGCGTACAGCGGGTGCCACTGGGAGGCCGTGAGCAGGATCAGCGGGGGGACCAGGGCGAGGGGCAGGGCCGTCGCCACGAGGCCGCACGCGCCGGGCGCCCGGCGGGCCGGCGGGCGGCACAGCGCCACGGCGATCAGCGCGAGCGTCACCGCGTACAGCGGCCCGGAGCGGCCGGTCGCCGTGCGCAGCAGGGTCTCGGCATCGGCCCAGCCGGGCCGGGCGATCCACGCCACCTGCCCGCTCTGCCCCCGGGTCACGGCGGCGAGCGGCAGCAGGAGCAGCGCGGCGCAGCCGGCCGAGACGGCCCAGCCGCGCCGGGTCCGCCCCGGCACCCGGGTCACGGCGAGCGTCACGGCGTGCGCGGCGAGCAGCAGGACCGCGAACTCGTGCAGCCAGGCGGTGACGGTGACGGCCGCCGCGTAGCCGGTCCAGGCCCGCGGCGACGGCCGTGCGACGCAGCGCACGAGCAGCAGCGTCGCGGCGGCGGCACCGGCCGCGACCAGGGCGTAGGAGCGGCCCTCCTGCGCGTAGTACTGGGCGAGCGGGGCGATCGCGTACAGCAGCCCCGCCCACAGGCCGACCCGCGGCCGGGCCAGCCGGGTGCCGAGCGCGGCGACCAGGCAGGCCGTGGCGCTCGCGCCGAGCACGGAGGGCAGCCGGAGCATGGACTCGCCGGGGCGCAGCGGCAGCAGGAAGTGCATCAGCAGGTAGTAGAGGCCGTGCACGGCGTCGATCGTGCCGAGCACGTGCCACAGCTGGGGCAGGGTGCGGGAGGCGATCATGACGGTGGCGGCCTCGTCGCGCCACATCGTGCCCCGGTCCAGGTGCCACAGCGCCAGGGCGAGCGCGGTGGCGCCGGGGAGACCGACGGCCAGGGCCCGGGCGCGGACCGGCCCCGGCTGCGGGATCAGCGGCATGCGACGAGCGTGGCCGACGGGACGGCCGGGGCGGTTTCTCGCGCGGCCGGTGCCGCGCGAACGTCACCCGTTCAGAAACAGCTTCCGTACGACCCGGTCGGCCGCGCCCCCGTCGTCGTAGGCGCAGAAGCGGTCGCGGAACGCCGAGCGCAGCCGGGTCGTGGCGGGGGTGTCCCAGCCGCCGTCCCGGAAGAGGCCGATGAGGTCGTCCTCGGTCGTGGCGACCGCGCCGGGGGTGTCGCCGGGCAGGCCGGACAGCAGGTCGAAGTAGGTGCCGCGGGCCAGCCGGTAGGCCTGCCAGTCGGGGGCGTAGCTGACGATCGGGCGGTCCAGGCAGGCGTAGTCGAACATCAGGGACGAGTAGTCGGTGACCAGGGCGTCCGCCGCCAGGCACAGGTCCTCGACGCGGGGGTGGCCGGTGACGTCGAGGATCCGGGGGTGGGTGTCGGCGAGTCCGGCCTGCGCGCCGTAGAAGTAGTGGGCGCGGACCAGGACGACGTGGTCGTCGCCGAGCGCGTCGGCGAACCGGGCCAGGTCGAGGCGGGGCAGGAAGCCCTTCTGGTAGTCGCGGTGGGTCGGGGCGTAGAGGATCGCCCGCTGTCCGTCGGCGATGCCCAGCTCCCGGCGGGTGCGGAGGATCTCGTCGTCGCCGGTGGTGAAGTAGACGTCGTTCCGCGGATAGCCGAGCTCCAGCGGGGCGTACGCGGCCGAGGGGTAGACGCGCTCCCAGACCTGGGTGGAGTGCGGGTTGGCGGAGAGGCTGTAGTCCCACTGGTCGGTGTGGGCGAGGACCTTGGCGAAGCTGATGCCGTGCGTGCCGGCCGGGTAGCGGCGCTGGTCGAGGCCCATCTTCTTGAGCGGGGTGCCGTGGTGGGTCTGGAGGTAGACCTGGCCGGGGCGCTTGGTGAAGCCGCCGGGGAACGACGAGTTGTTGATCAGGTACGTCGCCGTGGCCATGGTCTGCCAGTAGCGGCGGGAGCCCTCGATGACGTACGGGACGCCGGCGGGGACGCGGTCCTTGTGCCGGGAGGAGACGACGAAGATGCCCTTGACGTGCGGGGCGAGCCGGCGGGCCGCGGCGTGGACGGCGGCCGGGTTGCAGCTGACGCCGCGGTTCCAGTAGGCGCCGTAGACCGCGAGGTCGGGGTCGAGCCGTGCGGTGCGCAGGTCGGTGCGGTAGGCGGCCTTCATGACGCGCGAGCGGAGCTTCTTCTTGTGCCGCTTGAGCGCCGAACTCACGCTCTTCTTGCGGTCCTTGGCCTTCTCCTGCTTCTGGTACGCGGACCAGGACCCGGCGGCGAGCGCCTGTTCGCGCGGGCCCTGCGGGGTGTGTCCGGCGGGGCGGTGCGCGCGGTGCAGCTCGGCGGCGAGGCGGAAGAGTTCGGGTCGGTCCCCGGCGGTGGTGCGCGAGCCGTCGTCGAGGACGGCGAGGACGCGGCGGACGGCGACCGGGAAGAGGCGGGCCGTGTCGGCGGTGGCGGCGAGCAGTTCCCCGTAGCGCTCCACGACCGCGAAGTGCTGCCGGCCCGGCGTCCCGGCGAGGCCGCCCGCCCGGCGCTTGCGCCAGCGCACGCAGGGGCGGGGCAGCGTCGCGAGGGTGCCCGCCTCCAGGACGGCGCGGTGGGCCGGGACCACGTCCTCGTAGGGGCCCTCGGGGGTGAAGGCGAGGCCGCGCCCGGTCCAGAAGTCGCGGCGGACGGCGCGGTTCCAGGCGGCAGGGGTGAGGGCCAGCGGGTCGGCGCCGTCGAGGTCGTCGCCGCTGCCCCAGACCTTGTCCCACCAGTCGGTGCGGTCGTGGTCGTAGAGCAGGACGTCGGGGTCGTCCGCCGCGGTGAGCGCCGTGTCGATCGCGGCGAGGGCGCCGGGCAGCAGGGCGTCGTCGGCGTCGAGGAAGAGAAGGTAGTCGCCGGTGGCCGCGTCCACCCCGGCGGTGCGGGCGGCGCCGACGCCCTCGCGGGCGGGCCGGGTGACGACGCGCACCCGTGGATCGCGCTGCGCGTACTCCGCGGCGATCGCGCCGGAAGCGTCCGGGGAGGCGTCGTCGACGACGATCAGCTGCCAGTCGGTGTGGCTCTGACCGAGCACGGAGTCCAGGCACTCACGGAGGTAGCCCTGGACGCGGTAGGCGGGGACAACAACGGAGAATCGGGACATAACACCTGACGGTACCTCAGCCCCCCGCGCGCCGGGCCGGGCTCGCTCACCCACACGGATTACCCGAGGCAAAATCATTGACGCGATCGGGCACATCGAATGAATGCCGCAAAAGCCTCATATCACGCGCCTCAGTGTCGTCGTCCCCGTCTACAACATCGAGGACTACCTGGCCGAGTGCCTGGAGTCGATCGCCGCTCAGACCCTGACCGACCTCGAGGTGGTCCTCGTGGACGACGGGTCCACCGACGACAGCCCGCGGATCGCCCGCGCCTTCGCGGCCCGCGACCCCCGCTTCCGCTACGTCCGGCAGGACAACGCCGGGCTGAGCGCCGCCCGCAACACCGGCGTGCGGCACGCCGACCCGGCCGCCGTGTACCTCACGTTCGTCGACAGCGACGACGTCGTGCCGCAGGACGCGTACGAGCGGATGATCGCCAGCCTGCAGCGCACCGGCTCCGACTTCGCGACCGGCAACGTGTGGCGGCTGAACGAGCGCGGCCGGCAGCAGGCCTGGCAGTACAAGTGGCTGACGCGGCGGCGCGAGCGGACCCACATCACCCGCGACCGGCAGCTCCTGTCCGACCGGGTCGCCTGGAACAAGGTGTTCCGCCGCGCGTTCTGGGACAGGCACGCATTCACCTTCCCCGAGGGGAAGTTGTACGAGGACACGCCCGTCATGATCCCGGCGCACTTCCTCGCCGAGTCCGTCGACGTGCTCGACGACCACGTCTACTACTGGCGGGTGCGCGAGGGCTCCATCACCCGGCGGCGCACCGACGTGAAGGGCGTCCGCGACCGGATCGCGGCCTGCGACCACGTCAGCCGCTTCCTCGCCGAGCGCTTCCCCGACCGGCCCGAACTGAAGAGGACGTACGACACGTCCTGCCTGCGGGACGACTTCGTGTACTTCCTCGACGGGCTGCCGATGGGCGGGCCCGAGTACCGGCAGGCGTTCTGCGACGACACGGCGGCGTTCCTGCGCCGCGCGGACCCGGCGGTCGCCGACGGCCTCCCCCTCGACCTGCGGGTGAAGTGGCATCTCGTGCGCGAGCGCCGTCTGGACGACCTGGTGCGCCTGCTCTCCTTCGAGCGCCGCAACGGCACCGCCTTCCAGGTCCGCGGATCGCTGCGGCGCAGCGCCGCCTACCCGGGCCTGACCCGGCTGCCCGAGCGGCTCGTGAAGGTCGGCAAGCGCGAGATGCCGGTGGTGGCGCGGGTCCGCGAGACGGTGTGGGGCACCGACGGGAAGCTGCGCGTCAGCGGCTACGCGTACGTGAAGAACCTGGCGGCCGACCGGCCCGGCCACTCGGTGAGGACGGGTCTGCTCAAGGCGGCGGGCAGCCGTACGCAGCTGCGGCGGGTGCCGACCCGCACCGTCCCGGACCCGCTGGCCACCGCCGACTCCGGTCAGGAGCTGCACAGTTACGACCACTCCGGGTTCACCATGACGATCGACCCGGAGAAGCTGAAGGTGAAGGGGCGGTGGCGGCCCGGCACCTGGAACCTGGGCGTCGTGGTCGCCGGGCACGGGCAGCTGCGCCGGGCGGCGCTGCGCGCGCTCGACGGTTCGGCGCAGCAGCACCTGGTGCGCGACCTCGGCGACGGGGCGCGGCTGGTCCTCGGCTACGCCAAGGGGCGGCTCGTGCTGAAGGTGGTGGAGTACGCGGCGCTCGCCGACGACCACCGCGCCGAGGACGGCGCCATGGTGCTGGCGGGCCGTCTGCGCGGCGGCGTCGAGCCGCGCACCCTGCGCCTGACCCACAAGCACTCGGGCACCGAGTGCGCGTACCCGGTGACGTGCGCGGGCGGCCGGTTCCTGGTGCGGGTGCCGCTCGCCGACCTGGCGGCGGTGGAGCAGCCGCCGCACCGCGCGCCCAAGGAGGTCGAGCCCGCGCACGGCGACCGCTGGCAGGTGAACTTCGTCCTGCCCGACGGGAAGTCGCGTTCGGTGGCGGCGGCGCTCGATCTGCCGCCGGGCCGGTACGCGGCCGGGGGGCGCGAGCTGTGCGCGTCCGCCAACGACCAGGGCCAGCTCGTGGTCGAGCTGACCCGGCAGCCGGTCGCCGACCTGGTGAGCTGGGCCGGCGACGGCTCGTTCGTCGTGGAGGGCACGGCCTGCGAAGCCTCGTGGCAGCGGCCGGAGTTCGTGCTGCGGCACAGCTCGACCAACGAGGAGGTCGGCACGCCCGCCGAGCACGACAAGGACCGCTTCCGGGCGGTCGTCGCGCCCTCGGAGCTGTGGGAGGGGCGCTGGTACGCGTTCCTGCGGGAGGCCGAGGACCGGCTCGGCGACGGGGTCCCGGTACGGGTCCTGACGTCGGTCGGCACCGAGCTGCCGCGCCACCGCCCCTCCTCTGAGAGGGAGTTCACGCTGGACCGGCGCTTCGGCGACCGGCTGCTCGTGGAGGCGGGCCCCTCTCTCTCCCCCGCCGACCGCGGCCCTTACCGCCGCCACCGGCTGCGCACCGTGCACTATCCGGCCCAGCGGCAGCTCCCGCTGCGCGACGCGGTCCTGTACGTCGACGGGGACTCGCCGCGCGCGGTCCACGCGGAGCTGGTGCGGCGCGGCGCGGACGTCGAGCACCTGTGGGTGACGCGTGACGGCCGCACCCGGGTGCCGGAGTCGGCGCGCGGTGTCGAGGAGTTCTCGGCCGACTGGTACGCGGCCCTGGCGCGCTGCCGCCGGATCGTCACCGCCCATCAGCTGCCCGACTTCTTCGAGCGCCGGGCGGGCCAGACGGTCGTGCAGACCTGGGACGGCACCCCGCTCAAGCGGATCGGTGCCGACCTCACCGACACCCTGTACGCCGACCACGACCATCTGGCGCTGCTGCCGAAGCTGGCTCGCCAGTGGGACGTCCTGGCCGTGCCGTCCCGCTGGTCGGCCCCGCACCTGTCGCGCGCCCTCGCCTACGACGGGGAGGTCCTGCAGGCCGGCTCGCCGCGCAACGACATCCTGTTCGGCGCGCCCGCCGACCGCGCGGAGCGGGCCGGGCGGCTGCGCCGCGACCTCGGCATCGACGCGGACAAGCGGATCGTGCTCTACGCGCCGACGTACCGCGACCACCTCGCGCACTCCCCGGGCCGCTTCCGCCACGAGCCGGCCTTCGACTTCGCGGCGGCCGAACGCGAACTCGCCGCGGATCACGTGCTGCTGGTCCGCAAGCACCCGCAGGCGACGGGCCGCCTCACCGGAGCGCGTGCCCCGTTCGTCCGGGACGTCACGGACCATCCCAGCGCGGCCGAGCTGCTGCTGCTCGCCGACGTGCTGGTGACGGACTACTCGTCGCTGATGTTCGACTTCGCGCACACCGGCCGCCCGATGCTCTTCCACACCTACGACCTCGACCACTACCGGGACACGGTGCGCGGCTTCTACCTCGACTTCGAGGACCACGCGCCGGGCCCGCTGCTGTCCTCCACCGACGACGTCGTGTCCGCGCTGCGGGAGTTGGACACGCTCACGGACCGGCACGCGGCCGCGTACGAGGCGTTCCGCTCGGCGTTCTGCGACCTGGACGACGGGCGCGCGGCGGAGCGGGTGGCGGAACGGCTGATGCGATGACCGTCCCGGTCCTCACCCGGCGGGTGGTGCGCGGCGCGACCGCCCTGCGGGGCGGCCGCTTCTGGCGCCCCACGCCGTTCTTCGTCGTCGGCGGCCTGTTCTGGCTGGTGATGACGCTGGCGTACTGGCGGGTGCCGATGTGCTGCGACTTCGGCCAGCACGCGGCGGTCGTCGAACGGCTCAGGGCGTCCCTGCTCCACCCCCGCCACCCCATGGCGGACCTGCCGGGCGCGGGCAGCCCCTACTACTCCCCGTACGCGGTCGCGGAGGGCGCCTTCGCCCGGCTGACGGGCCTGGCGGGCTGGGAGGTCGTGAAGCTGGCGGGCCCGCTGAACCTGCTGGTGCTGCTGACCGGCCTGAACCGCTTCGTGCGCGGCCTGACGTCCCGCCAGTGGGCGCCGGTGCTGGCCCTGCTCGCGATGACCCTGCTGTGGGGCACGCGGACGGCCTGGTGGAGCGGTTACCTCGGCCTGATGTCGATGACGGGCAATCTCGGCTACCCGTCGACGTGCGCGATCGGCCTGGCGTTCTGGGCGTGGGCGTGGACGGGCCGGCTGCGGCCGGGCGGTTCGTGGTGGGGGTACGCGGGGCTGGGGGCCCTGGTGGGCGTCATCCTGCTGATCCACCCGATCTCATCGGTGGCGGCGGTGATCGGAGTGGCGGGGATCGGACTGGCCAGGGGCGCGGGGAAGTGCGCGACCAACCCCCACTCAGCCGCACCCGGAGCACTCGCCAGATGGACAGCGGCGGGACTGGCCGCGACGGCGGTCACCCTGGTCTGGCCCTACTACGACGTCCTGTCCCTGGTCGGAGACACCCGCGTGGACGCGATCCACCAGCAGCTCTACACCGACCTGCCGGGCCGGTTCTGGCTGGCCCTCATCGGCCTGCCGGTGCTGTGGCGACGGTTCCGCCGCGACCGTCTGGACCCGCTCGCCCTGATGTTCGCGCTCGACGTCCTGGTGGTCGCCTACGGCTGGGCGACCGGCCATTACACGTACGGCCGGATCATGGGCCTGGCCCTGGTCCCGCTCCAGTTCTCCCTGGCGATCGCGCTGGCGGCGCCCCGCCCCTGGACGTGGCCCCGGCGCGCCCTGGGCGCGATCACCGCGGCGGGCGCGGCGCTCGGCTTCCTCACGGTGCAGGGCGGCGCGGTCGTGCCGTGGGGTCTGCCCCAGCCGTTGATGTGGCCGACGTACACCTGGGCGGCGCAGCACGTGCCGCCCGGTGACGTGGTGCTGACGAACGACTCCCGGGCGGCCCGTTCGCTGCCCGGGTTCGGCCCGAACCTGCTCGCGCCGCCCTGGCCGGACCCGTCCCTGGACGAGCGGGAGCGGCAGCGGCGCCTGGCCTCCGTGCGCGCGTACCTCTCCCCCGGCTCGACCCGCTCGGAGCGGAGGGCGATCGCCCGGCGCTACGGCGTGCACTGGCTGCTGCTCGACAAGAACCAGAGGCTGCCCGCGGAGGCGGTGGTGGTGGCGTGGAGCCCCCGGACCGGCGAGGTGCTCGCGCGGGTCAACGGGGGCTCGCCCAGGCTGCGTTGAGCCTTACTCGACGACGAGCTCGACGTCGATGTTGCCGCGGGTCGCGTTCGAGTACGGGCACACCTGGTGGGCCTGCTCGACGAGCTTGCGGCCGGTCTCGGCGTCGACCGAGTCGGGCAGCTCGACGCGGAGCACGACCGCGAGGCCGAAGCCCTCGCCCTGCTTGCCGATGGAGACCTCGGCGGTGACGGCCGCGTCGGCGACGTCGACCTTGGCGGAGCGGCCGACCAGCCCGAGCGCGCTGCCGAAACAGGCCGCGTAACCGGCGGCGAAGAGCTGCTCCGGGTTGGAGCCCTGGCCGTTGCCGCCCATCGCCGTGGGGATGCCGAGCTGGAGGTCGATCACACCGTCGGAGGAGACGGCGCGTCCGTCGCGTCCGTGGGTGGCGGTGGCGACGGCGGTGTAGATGGCGTCCATGGGAAGACCCTGCCTCTCGAATGACCTGGGGCGTTCATGACCTGCTGCGCGCAGGAACAACAACAGGACCCAGTAGAGCACGCAATTCAATTGTGCACAACTCAATCGCGTGGGGTCGGCTACCCTGGACCCATGACCACCACCGGGAACCACGAGGACTATCTGCTGCTCGACCGGCAGATCTGCTTCTCACTGAACGCGGCGTCGCGCGCGTTCGGCGGCGTCTACCGCACCCTCCTCAAGGACCTCGGTCTCACCTATCCCCAGTACCTGGTCATGCTGGCCCTCTGGGAGGACGGCGAGCTCCCGGTCAAGCGCCTCGGCGAGCGGCTGCGCCTCGACTCGGGCACGCTCTCGCCACTGCTCAAGCGCCTGGAGGCGAACGGCCTCGTGCGTCGCGAGCGCAGCGCGCGGGACGAGCGCTCGGTGAACGTGACGCTCACGGAGGCGGGCGCCGCGCTGCGGGAGCGCGCGGTGGAGGTCCCGGTCAGGATCGCGCAGGCGACGGGCTTCGAGCTGGAGGAGATCGAGGACCTGCGGGAGCGCCTGAACCGGCTGACCGAGGCACTGGACCGCTCGGCGCTCGACTAGCCCCCTCCAGGACCCGGGGCGCGACGCAGATGCGAGACAGACGCCGATACGGGACATACGCTCCCGAATCGTGACAGTCGACACGCAGAACCGCCCGACCGCCCTCGCCCCGGTCCATGCCACCTGGGTCCGCCCGAGCCGGACCGCCCGCGTCGCCCTCCCCGTCACCTGGCTGCTCACCCGCGCCGCGATGCTCCTGCTGCTCGTCCGGGACGACGCGCACCCGCTCGGGGTCGGCGGCGTCGCCCGCGAGGTCCACGGGCTGTACGCGCGGTGGGCCGCGACGCTCGCCCACGGCTCGTTCCCGGCCGGCGACCCGATGTGGCAGTACCCGCCGGGAGCGGGACCGGTGCTCCTCGCGCCCGGTCTGCTGCCGGGCCTGACGTACTTCCAGGCGTTCGTGGCGCTCACCCTCGCCGCGGACGCGCTCGTCACGTACGTGCTGGTGCGCGGCGACCGCGACCCGCGCGGCGGCTGGCTCTGGACGGCGGGCCTCCCTCTGCTCCTGCACATCCCGCTCGCCCGCTACGACGTCCAGGTCACCGCGCTCGCCGTCCTCGCGCTGCTCGCCGTCCACGAGGCGCCCCGCCTCTCCGGGGCCCTCGCCGCGGTCGGCGCCCTGGTGAAGGTGTGGCCCGCGCTGACCCTGCTGGGCGCGCCGCGGGGCCGTACGACACGGGAGGCGTGGGGCGCGGCCCTCGCCGCCGGGGCCGCGCTGCTGCTGGTGCTGGCGGTGGCCTTCCGCTCGCCGTTCTCGTTCCTGGGCGGGCAGGGCGGGCGCGGGGTGCAGATCGAGTCGCTCGGCGGGACGCTGCTCGCGTTCGCGCGGCTCGCCGGATGGCCGGGCCAGGTCCGCTACCAGTACGGGGCGATGGAGTTCGTCGGGCCGCACGTGGGGATCGTCGCGGGCGCCTCGCTCGCGCTGACGGCCGCGGCCTTCGGGCTGCTGCTGTGGTGGCGGGTGCGGGCCCGGCAGTACTCGGCGGCGACGCCGTACGACGCCGCGCTGTGCGCCGTGCTGATGTTCACCGTCACCAGCCGGGTGATCAGCCCGCAGTACCTGATCTGGCTGCTCGGCCTCTCCGCGGTCTGCCTCACCTCGCGCCGGACCACCCAGCGCACGGTCGCGCTGCTGGTCCTCGCGGCGGCGGCGGTGAGCGCGCTCGCGTACCCGGTGCTGTACGAGGACGTGATGGCCGGGACATGGACGGGCGTCGCCGTGATGACGGTGCGCAACGCCCTTCTCCTCGGAGGGGTTTTCGTGTCGTTCCGTTCCCTTTGGAGGGCCACAAAAGAGTAAAAGTTCCGGCTTACCGGACAATTACCTGAAACCCCTAAGATTCCCCCTGTGAACGTCCCGCACTCCCCGGCCCCCACCGTCTCGGTGGTCGTCATCGGTTACGACGACGCCGCCCATGTCTCCGACGCGGTGCGCTCCGCTCTCGCGCAGGGGCCGGCGGTGCGCGAGGTGATCGCGGTCGACGACTGCTCCACGGACGGCAGCGGCGCCCTGCTCGACTCGCTCGCCGCCCACGAGCCGCGGCTGACCGTGGTGCACCGCGAGGTCAACAGCGGCGGCTGCGGCACGCCCCGCAACGACGGGATCGCCCGCGCCTCCTCCTCGTACGTGATGTTCCTCGACAGCGACGACGTGCTGCCGCCGGGCGCGGTGGACGCGCTGCTCGGCGCGGCCGTGACGCACGACGCGCAGGTCGCCGCCGGGCTGTGCGTCCGGCGCGAGATCCCGTCCGGGCACGAGACGCCCTGGCAGCCGGAGCTCTACGCGAAGCCGTCCGTGGTCGTCCATCCGACCCGGCGCCCGCGCCTCGTCCACGACACGCTCTGCGTCAACAAGCTGTACCGCACGGATTTCCTGCGCGCGCACGCGATCCGTTTCCCGGACGGCCGGTTCGTCTACGAGGACTTCGTGTTCACGGCGCGCGTGCTCGCCGCGGCCCCGCGCATGGCGCTGGTCCCCGACCGGGTCTACGTGTGGCACGTGCGCCGCGCCGCCGAGAGGCTCTCGCTCTCCCTTGACCGGTCCGGCATCGACAACTGGCAGGCCCGCCTCGACGCCCACCGCCAGGCCGTCGACATCCTCCTCGGCGCCTCGCAGAAGCGTCTCGCCCGGGCGGCGCGCTCCGCCTTCCTCGACCATTCCTTGCGGATGTACGCGCGCGAACTCGATCTGCGCGGGCCCGAGTACCGCGCCGAGTGGTGGACCCGGACCCGCGCCCATCTGGAGTCCTTCGACACCGCCGACTTCGAGGCGGCGCCGGCCCCGGGCCGCGTCGTCGGCCGTGTCGTCCTCGCCTCTCCGACACCCCGCGACCTGCCCCGCGTCAAGGAGGTCGCCTCCCGTCCGGCGCGGCTGCTCCCGCCGTACGCGCGTGCCGCCGACGGCACGCCCGTCTGGTCGTCGGACCTGCCCCAGGTCACCCTGGAGCATCTGCTGCACCGCCCGATGAGCCTGCTGCCGCTGGCCGTCGACGGCGAGCTGCGGCCGAGCGCCCGCGGCACCCGGCTCCGGCTCCTGCTGCACGAGCTGTACGGGCGGGTCGCGGACGCGGGGCCGCGCACGGTCGACGTGGAGCTGGTCGACCGGCGGCGCGGCACGGTCCTGCAGCGCCGCACGGCGGCCTTCACGGCGCTGTCCGAGGACGAGATGTGGGTGGCGGCGGTCCGGCTCGACCTGTCCGCGCTCGGCCGCCCCGGCACCTGCGACATCCGGCTCCGGCTGCACTTCGCGGACGGCAGCCACCGGGACGCCACGGCGCACGCCGTCCGCGGCCGCCGCCTGCTGCGCCGTGCCGTGGTGCCGAGCCGCCGCCACGGGGTGCTGCTCGCCCAGCCGTACGCCACCCACTCCGGCGCCCTCGCGCTGCGCACGGCGCCGGGGCTGCGCGGGGTGGCGTCGGTGGTGCGGCGCCGGGCGGCCCGGCTGCTTCACTGACTTCCGGGCCGCGGGCTCCGGGGGTGCACGTTCACCGCTTTCGACGACGAGGGGACCTCACCGACATGACCTGGCTGATCACCGGCGGGGCCGGCTACATCGGCGCGCACGTGGTGCACGCGCTGCGCGCGGCGGGCGAGAGCGCCGTCGTCTACGACGACCTGTCCACGGGCGTGGCCGAGCGGGTCCCGTCCGATGTGCCGCTGGTGACCGCCTCGACGCTGGACCGCGCCGCGCTGGACCGCACGCTCGCCGGGCACGCGGTCACCGGCGTCATCCATCTGGCGGCGAAGAAGCAGGTCGGCGAGTCGGTGGAGCGGCCGCTGCACTACTACCGCGAGAACGTCGAGGGCCTGCGGGTCCTGCTGGAGGCGGTGACGGCGGCCGGTGTGCGCTCCTTCGTGTTCTCGTCGTCGGCCGCGGTGTACGGCATGCCGGACGTGGAGCTGGTCACCGAGGACACCCCGTGCGTGCCCATGTCCCCCTACGGCGAGACGAAGCTGGCGGGCGAGTGGCTGGTCCGGGCGACGGGCCGCGCCACGGGCCTGGCGACGGCGTCCCTGCGCTACTTCAACGTGGCCGGGGCGGCCTCCCCCGAACTCGCCGACACCGGCGTCTTCAACCTCGTCCCGATGGTCTTCGAGAAGCTGACCGCGGGCGAGGCGCCTTGTGTCTTCGGCGACGACTACCCCACCCCGGACGGCACCTGCGTCCGCGACTACATCCACGTCGCCGATCTGGCCGAGGCCCACGTCGCGGCGGCGCACCGCCTGGCCGGCGCGGCACCCGGCACCGGCCTGACCCTCAACATCGGCCGCGGCGTCGGCGTCTCGGTCCGCGAGATGATCGACCTCATCAACGAGGAGACGGGCCACGCCCTGGCCCCCGAGGTCACCCCGCGCCGCCCCGGCGACCCGGCGCGGGTCGTGGCGTCGGCGGACCGGATCGCGACGGAGCTGGGCTGGACCGCGAAGCGGGACGTGCGGGAGATGGTGGCGTCGGCCTGGGCGGGCTGGCCCGAATCAAGCCCCTCCGGCGATTGAGGAGCGGGGTCCGGGGCAGAGCCCCGAGGCCTCAGCCCGATCGCCGGGCCACGGTTCACAGGACCCCGCACAGACCCTCACCCCCGCCCAGGCGCACCCCCACGAACCCTCCGCACCAGCTGGCCGACCTCCCCCGAAAGCCCCACCCCCACCGCCAACGCCAGTGTCACCGCGGCGACATTGACCAGCCCCCCGACCCCCAGGGTCGTCCGCCCGGAGGCCAGCGCGCTGAGGGCGACGTAGAGCGCCCCGCCCGGCAGCAGCGGGGCGATCCCGGGGACGACGAGCGGCAGCGCCGACTCGCGGCGGCGCCGGGCCACCCAGTGCCCGGCACCGCCGACCACGGCCGCCACCAGCGCCGTACCGACCAGCGACGAGAATCCCAGCGCCCGGAACTCGACCGCCACCACGAACGCGCCGAGCCCGAGCGCCGCCGCGGGCAGCCAGTCGCGGCGCGGCGTACGGGCCCGCGCCGCCACGGCCACCGCGAACACGACGGCGCCCGCGGCGGGCGATCCGAGGTAATCGACCCGCGCGGCGGACGGCACGATCGGCACCCCGAACCCCAGCAGATCGCCCACCCCGAGCACCACCACGACCCCCGTGACGACCGCGGCGAACACGAGCAGCGCGTCGGAGAGCCGCCCCAGCGCGGTCAGATAGTGCCCGGTCAGCGCGTCCTGCACGGCGCTCACGAACGTCACGGTGGGCAGCAGCCCGAGCACCCCCGCCACCACGATGGCCTGCACGGCGAACGGCGGCGCGCTCCCGCTGACGGCCAGCGCGAGCGCGGCGGCCGGCATCGACGCGACGGCGTACCGGTAGAACGCGGGCACCCCGTGCCGCGCCAGCCACCCGCACAGCTGCGCGCCGAGCAGCCCGGCCACGAACGAGCACAGCGAGGTGAGCGGCCCGCCGCCGAAGACGACGGCGGCGCCTGCGGCCACGGCACCGGTCTGCACCGGCACCCGCCACCGCGCCCACCGCCCGCGCTCCGCGGGCGCGTCGAGGATCCGCGCGGTCCGCGCCCGCGCCTCCTCCAGGGAGAGCTGCCGCGCGCTGATGCCGTCCACAAGGCTGTGGATACGGCTGAGGGTCCGGAAGTCGGTCGCGTGCTTGCGGATGACGCGGCTCGCGTGCAGCGGCGTGAGCTCGCCGGGCGCGTACCCGGACAGCGACACGGAGGCGAGGGTGACGCTCGGCTCGCAGTAGCTGAGTCCGTACGTCTCGGCGGTGACCAGCATCCCGGCGACCGCCTCCTCGGCGGAGGCACCGTACGACAACAGCGCCTCCCCGAGCCGGATCGCGAGATCGGCGACGCGCGCCCCGTAGGCCTCCATGTCGGCCCGCCCGTCATCGTGCAGCAGCTCACCGCCGTACCCGTAACTCCGGGTCGGTTCGAGCCCCCGCAATCGCGGCAGGGCCTGCGTCAGCCAGGGAGGGGTGGGCGGGGTGCTGGTCTCGGGCCTCACAGACATACAGATGGAGCGTAACGGACATAACGCCCATTTGGCCTATCGGTCCGGAGCCGTCACCGGGCGCGCGCTCACCGCGTCAGCGCCGCCTCGAACTCCCCGCGTCTGCTTGCCTGCCACTCCTGCAGCCGATCCCAGCCGGACCAGCCGCCGCGCTGTGCCAGTGCGGCGGTGAAGGCCGGGTCGCCGGCCGTCACCCGGCGGGCGACGAAGGCGCGGCAGACCGTGGTGGCCTGTTCGATGACGGTGGGGAGGGCGGCGCGGTCGGCGGCCGGGAGGCCGTAGGCGTCGGCGAGGACGGTCAGGCGTGCCGCCACGTCGAGGCCTTCCGGGTAGGTCCCGGCGGCCGAGAGCGGGTCGCGCATCGGGATCCAGTAGCGGGCCGTCATGGCGACGTCCCAGACCGGGCGGCCGGGCGCCGCCGCGTCGAAGTCGATGAGGGCGACCGCGTGGCCGTCCCGGAAGACGACGTTCTCGGGGCAGACGTCGTTGTGGCAGAGGACGGGTCCGCCCGCCGGGTCGGCGAAGTCGCGGGACCAGTCGGCGTCCGCGGGGATCTCCGTCGCCGCGTCGTGCATCCGGCGCAGCAGCACGCCGACCGACCGCAGCGCGTCGTCGGTCATCGCCCAGGCCGGGAAGGGCGGCAGCGCGACATCCCCTGGTACGTACGTGAGTTGCTCGCGCCGCCCGTCCGCGCCGCGGCCCACGGGGAGCGGCGCCCCGTCGAAGCCCCGGCGCCGCAGCGCGGCGAGGTGGGCGTGCAGCGCGTCCGCGTGCGGGGGCGCCGGGCGGTCCACGACCTGGCCCCGCCGGTACACGGCCCCCGCGTTGGCCAGGCCCCCGGCGAGCGGCTCCACGTCCTCGGGCGCGGCCACGTCAGTCCTTCCGGCCCGTGACGGCCACCGTGACGCCGAGCCCCACCATCGCGAGGCCGCCCGTCCCGCCGACCATCGCGAGCCGTCGCGGCGAGCGCGCGAACCAGGACCGGGCCGTCGACGCCACCAGGCCCCACAGGCTGTCCGAGGTGATCGCGATGGCGTTGAAGACCAGCCCCAGCAGCAGCATCTGCAGCGTGGCGTGCCCGGCCTCGCGGTCGACGAACTGGGGCAGGACCGCCGCGAAGAAGACGATCGTCTTGGGGTTGGCGACCCCGACGGCGAATCCTTCCCCGAGGGTGCGCAGGGTTCCGGTGTGCCGGGTGTCGTCCTCGGCCTCGAACGCGGCGCGCAGCGAGCCCCGTTGACGTATCGCCTTGATCCCCAGGTGGATCAGGTACGCGGCACCCACCAGCTTCAGCGTGGTGAAGACGACGATCGAGCGCTCCACGATCGTCCCGACGCCGAGCGCCACGGCGACGACGAGGACGTACGCCCCGAGGGTGTTGCCCGCGACGGTCGTGAGCGCCGCGCGCCGCCCCTGGGCGAGGGCGCGGCCGACGACGAACAGGACGCTGGGTCCCGGGATCACGATGAGGAGGAAGGACATCGCCGCGAAGGCGAGCAGGCGGTCGGTCGACAGCAGAGTCATGGACCCCATGGAGCCACGAACCCGTTCGCGGCTCCACTCATATTCCGTGCCCCTGCCGCCCGCCGCGGACGGCAGGACCGGCACAGGCCGTCCGGGACCGCCTCCGGGCGGCCGGGCACGCCGCAGTCCGTGCACTCGACGAGGTTGCGGGCCCGGGTGACGGGAGGCGCGTCCGGTACGGACCGCACGGCGCGTTCCGGGGGCAGCTTGTCGCGCAGCCGGTGGGCGACGAACGCGCGCGGCGACTGGACCACGTCCGGCAGCCCTGCCGTCAGCGCCCGGGTGAGCAGGTACGGGTCCGGGTCCCGGGCGAGCCAGGTGGCGGCGAGCCCTTCGAGGGCGGCGCAGTCCGCGGCGGAGAGGACCAGGCGCGGCTCACGGAGGCCGAGCCGGGCGAGTGTGCGGTACGCGTCGGAGCGGGCGGGCGGCGCCTCGGGGGCGGCCGGGGGTTCGGGGTCCGCGTCGGGTACGTCACCGTCGAGATGGCGCGTCCACCACTCGTTGCTCCGTGCGGTACGCGACCAGTACGTGCGGAACACCCACCGGGTCACCCCGTCCGGCCCCGCGTCCGCGCGGCGGCGTACGCGGCGCAGGTGTCCGGCGGCGGAGAGTTCGTTGAGCGCCGAGCGGACCGCCATCTGACCGTAGAGGGGCTGGGCCTTCGCGAGGGTCTTGGCGTCCATCGCGGCGTTCTCGGGCAGCGCGTCGATGAACCCGGCCAAGTAGCGGGCGCGGAGCGGGAGGTGAGCGAAGGAGTCCCGGCGGAGGGGGTCCTGGTCCGGGGTGCGGCGTTTCCCGTATCCCGGGTTGGCCATGGGATGTGCGGGGGACGGCAGGGCGGGGCTAAGGTCGGCAGTAGCCACGAGATCGCTCGATTCGATCTTGGAGGTCAGACCCCGGCGGGTGTTGGTAGCACCCGACCGGGGTTGTTTGTTGTCGCGAACCTAGAGGGTCACGACCCTCCGTCGCAAGCCGGTCACGAAAAGTCATCTCCACTGGCAGCGGCGGCAGTTGGACCGCCACGCAAGGGAGGGCGGGAGGGTGGGTCAAGACCCCACCACCCATTCCTTGAAAGCGCGGCTCGGCTCTTGTGGCTCGAAGCTCAGGTGGTGCGGGCGTGCGCGATGAACGCCGTCCAGGCGGGTGCGGCCGCGGTGAACGTCGGGCCCTGGGGGCCTAGCTTCGAGTCGCGGATGTGGATGGCTCGGGGGGCAGCTTCTGCGCAGGCGACGTCGAGAGCGACTTCGAGGCACTCTCCGCCCTGACTGTCGCTGTAGCTGGACTTGATCCACGTCAGACGGGCGCTCACGGGGCCTCCGCCACCTTTCTGATGAACTCGGCCGAATCCTCGGGGCTCAGAGCGTGCATCCGGATCATGCCATGGGCACGGGTGAGCGAACTGACCTTGTCCGCACCGGCGTACAGCGTGCTCGTCTCCGGGCCTTCCACGTACGCGTAGTGCTCATGGTCGACCGTCTCCAGCAGCGCGATGGCCCCGTTGAGCGCGACACCGTACGCCCTCCCGAACGGCAGCACCTGAATCGAGACGTTCCGCAACTCCCCGACTTTCAGGAGATGCTGAAGCTGTTGCCTCATGACGTCACATCCGCCCACCGCCGTTCGCAGCGCCGCCTCGAACACCACGAAGCTGAACATGACGCCCGTACGCGCAGCCAGCGCCTCCTGCCGCCTGAGGCGTCCAGTGACGCGCTCCTCGACCGTCTCGTCATCCAGCGGTGGGGAGCTGGCGCCGATCAGCGCCTTCGCGTACTCCCTCGCCTGCAGCAGCCCAGGAATGAGCAGAGGCTGGTAGAAGCTGACGGCGATGGCGTCCTTCTCCAGCGCCATGTACTCCTGCGAGCGCTGCGGATGCGGCTCCGGTTTCAGGTACTCCTGCGCGGCGACGATCTTCCCGCCGGCTCCGCACAACTGGTCCGCGACCTGGAGCAGTCGCAGAGTGGGCTTGCGGCGGCCGTTCTCCATGGACTTGACGTACTCACAGCCGTACCCGGCCTCCCTGGCCAGGGCCTCGCGCGCCACACCGGCCTCGGTGCGCCACAGCTTGATCTGACTGCCGCAGTAGCGCCATGCGAGATTCGCATCATTCGACATCGGCACGCATCCTCCACCGGGGGCCACGACGGGTACAACTACCCGTTGTACCCGCGCCGTTACTCCTGAGGCTACTCGGCGACCGGAACGGTAGGGGCATGCAGACGACAGGCCGCCCCACGACGGCCCTCCCCCAGGACATCGAATGGCGCCTGCCGCGTCACGCCCGCAGTGTCGGGCGCGTACGGAAGCTCTTCCGGGAACAGGCCGCGTCCTGGGCGCTGCCCGAAGACATCAAGGATGCCGCCGAGCTGCTGCTGAGCGAGCTGGCGACGAACGCGTACCGGCACGCGAAGGTGCCGGGGCGGGAGATCCGGGCGCGGGCGGTACTGGACCGGGAGGGCGGCCGGCTGCGCCTCATCGTGACGGACGCCGACGGGACTCCCCCGGCGCCGCTGCCCCAAGCGCCCGCCCCCGGAGCCGAGTCGGGGAGGGGCCTCGCGCTCGTCGAGGCGCTGGCGGACACCTGGGGCTCGGAGCCGCGTCCGTGCGGGCCCGGCAAGACGGTGTGGTGCGAACTCCGCCTGGACCAGGGCCCTTCGACGACCGGCACCTAGTGGGAGCTGTGCCCGCACATGCCTTCTTCCAGCTCGTGGATGTACCGGTCGCCGGAGGCCACACAGGTCCAGCGGACCGGATCCTCGTACTCCCAGCTGGTGGGGTCGGCGAGGAGAGCGTCCAGGTCCTTGCCCGTCACCTCTTCGCTGGTGTGGTCAGCGGGCCACTCGTCGGACTGGAACACCTTGATGAAGCCGAGGCGCTGCCAGCAGCTGATGAGGCGGGTGAAACGGGGGATGTGCGTCCTCCACTCCTCCTCGTCCTCCGTGTCGGACCAGTCGGCGAGCAGGGCCCAGAGGTCCGCCCCCTCCCCTCCGTTGATGAAGAGGCAGTACTCGTCGTCCGCCCACTCCTTCACCGTCAGACCAGGCGTCGCGCGGTCGCCCACCGCGTCAGCTCGTGCCGGTTCGACAGCTGGAGCTTCCGCAGGACCGCCGAGACGTGCGACTCGACCGTCTTCACGGAGATGAAGAGCTGCTTCGCGATCTCCTTGTAGGCGTAACCGCGGGCGATCAGGCGGAGCACCTCCCGCTCGCGCTGCGTGAGGCGGTCCAGGTCCTCGTCGACCGGCGGCGCGTCCGTCGAGGCGAAGGCGTCGAGGACGAAACCGGCGAGGCGCGGCGAGAACACCGCGTCGCCCTCCTGGACACGGAAGATGGAGTTCACGAGGTCCGTGCCGGTGATCGTCTTGGTGACGTAGCCGCGCGCGCCTCCCCTGATCACGCCGATGACGTCCTCCGCCGCGTCCGAGACGGACAGGGCGAGGAAGCGGACCGGGTTCTCCGCGTCGGCCATCATCTGGGCGCTGCGGCGCAGGACTTCGACCCCGCCGCCGCCCGGAAGGTGGACGTCCAGCAGGACGACCTCCGGGCGGGTCGCCGTGATGACGGTGACGGCCTGGTCGACGTCGGCCGCCTCGCCGACGACCTCGACCCCCGTCTCGTCGGTGCGGCCGATCTCCGCCTGGACGCCCGTGCGGAACATCCGGTGGTCGTCGACCAGGACCACGCGGACGTGCCGGCCCGGACCGGTTTCCTCGATCGGTTCCGTCATGACGTCTTCTCCGCCCTCTTCATGGTCAGTTCGACCTCGGTGCCGCCGTCCGGGACCGCCCGCAGCCGGGCCGTCCCGCCGTTGCGCTCCATCCGGCCGATGATCGATTCTCTTACGCCCATGCGGTCCGCGGGGATCGCGTCGAGATCGAAGCCGGGGCCCCGGTCCCGTACGGACACGAACACCTCGTCCCCCTCGACCTCCGCGAAGACCTGGACCGCGCCGCCCTCGCCACCGTACTTGGCGGCGTTCACCATCGCTTCCCTCGCGGCCTGCATCTGTGCGCTCAGGCCGTCGTCGAGCGGGCAGTCGCCGACGACCACGACCTCCAGGGGGACGCCGTGCTTGTCCTCGACCTCGGCCGCGTTGCGCTTGACCGCCTCGGCGACCGTCTCGGGCTCCTGCGGGTTCTCGGCGGCGGCCGGCTTGTAGAGCCAGGCGCGCAGGTCGCGTTCCTGGGCGCGGGCCAGGCGGCGCACCTCCGCGGGGCTGTCGGCGTTGCGCTGGATCAGGGTGAGGGTGTGCAGGACCGAGTCGTGGACGTGGGCGGCGACCTCGGCGCGCTCCTGGGCGCGGATGCGCATCAGGCGTTCCTCGGACAGGTCCTGCGTCATCCGGATCAGGTAGGGGCCGGACAGCAGCGCGATGCCGACCAGGACCGCCAGCGCCGCCTGGAGGATCGAGCCGAGGTGCTCGGTGGCGCCCTGCGTGACGAAGATGCCGGTGACGCCCGCGCCGACGAGCACGACGCCCGCGGCGGAGCGGGCCAGGCTCAGGGTGCGCTTGCGGCGGCCGACCTCGGCCCAGCGGGCCCGGCGCGCGTTGTCGGCCTGGCGCCACACGAGGGCGACGCCCGCGCCGACCAGGACCGTGGGGATCAGGTACGCCTTGGTGTTGCCGGTGAGGTTCACGTTCTGCACGAAGATCATCGCGACGACGACCATCAGCAGCAGCGCGAGGATCTGCCCCTTGTCGGGGCGGCGCGCGACCAGCCTGCGGCGCCCGTCGGAGGACGTCTCGGTGGCGAGGACGGACGGCCGGTCGGTGCCGACGCCGCCGACGCCCAGCGGCACGAAGAACCAGAACGCCGCGTAGAGCAGCGCCCCGAGCCCGTCGGCCATGAACAGGCCCACGAAGACCAGCCGCACCCAGATCACCGGCAGGCCGAGATGCCCGGCGAGCCCCCGCGCGACCCCGCCCAGCCAGCGTCCGTCGCTGCTGCGGTAGAGCTTGCGCGGCGGCCGCGGGTCTCGCGCGTCTTCGCTGAGAGGGACGGTCGCTGCTTCCGGCATGCCACCGATCGTCACACGGCGGACCAGGTCCGGGCATCAGGGTCGGCCCCGGATACGCCCCTGATCTCCGGGCCGGTACGGGGACGGGTGTCAGGGACGATCTCAGGGTCCGGCCAGGGTCGTCCCGACTGCCGCCGGGGGCGCGGGCCCGTCACCATGGACGTATGACCGAGCAGCCTCACGACGCGGTGCCCACCGCCGAGAAGGAACCGCCCGCCCCGCTGCGCCGCTTCCGCAGGGACCGGCGGCACAAGACGCTGGGCGGCGTGTGCGCGGGCCTGGGCCGGCACTGCGACATGGACCCGGTGATCTTCCGGATCGGCCTGGCGGTACTCGCCGTGACCGGCGGCGTCGGCCTGATCTTCTACGGCTTCGCCTGGCTCTTCGTCCCGTACGACGACGAGGACGAGAACGAGTTCCGCAAGCTGCTCACCGGGCGGGTCGACGGGCCGGGGCTCGCCGCCATCGTCACCGCGCTGGTCGGCTGCGGCGTCTTCCTGTCGATGCTGAACAACGGCGGGGCGCTCACCTTCGCCGCCGTCCTCGCGCTGCTGCTCGCGGGCGCCGGCTACTGGTCGCAGCAGCGCCGCACCGCCGACCCCGACCCCGTCGCCGCGCAGGCCGTGGCCGACGCCCCGCCGGAGGCGCAGGCGCCGCCGGTGTCCCCGGCCCCGTCCTGGTGGCGCGACCCGATCGTCAAGGACGGCACGTACGTCGGCGGCACCGGCTACTTCTGGGGCCCGGCCGGCAGCGAGGACCTCGCGGCGGAACGGGCCGGGGCGCACCGCACCGCGGCCGGACGGCGGCCCGCCGCGCCGCCGCGGCCGCCCGGGCCCCGGGGCATCGGCGCCCTCACGTTCCTGGCGGCGCTCGTCGCGGGCGCCATCGGCACCGGCGCGTCCTGGGAGTCCCGCACGTTCAGCGCCAGCCTGCAGACCGGGCTCGCCTGCGCGCTCGGCGTCTTCGGTCTCGGCATCGCGATCAGCGCGTTCCGCGGGCGGACCGGGGCGGGCTCGATCGTCCTCGCCGTGATCACAGCGGGCCTGCTCGCCGCGTCGGCCGCGCTGCCGTCGAACATCAGCACCGAGTGGGTCCGCACGGACTGGACCCCGGCGAGCGCGGCGGACGTGCGGCCGCACTACGAACTGGGCTCGGGGGTGGGCACGCTGGACCTGTCGAAGGTGGACGTGGCCGCGGGCGAGACGCTGGCCACACACGTGGAGGTCGGGGCGGGGCGGGCGAAGGTCGTGCTACCGAAGAACGACACGGTGAAACTGCGCATCGAGGTCGGCGTCGGGGACGTCCGGCTGCCCGGCGACGCGTCGGACGACGTGGACGTGCAGCCCGACATCGAGAAGACGGTCACGCTCGAACCGCCGGCCGGCACGAAGGCCTCCGGCGGTGTGCTGGAGCTGAATCTCGAGGTCGGTCTCGGACAGGCGGAGGTGTCCCGTGCGGCATGACTTCCATCCCGGGCGGCTGATCGCGGGCCTGGCGCTCATCGTGACGGCCGTCGTGTACTTCGGCGACGCGGGGGGTGTGTGGGACACGCCGTGGTTCATCGTGGTCCCGCTGGTGTGCGGGGGGCTGGGGCTGGCGGGGGCGGTGGGAACAGTGACCCGGGCGGTCCGCCTACGACGGGGCCGAACCGGCTGACCCTCCCCGTCGCCGGCCGCGCCCACGCATCTGCCGAGCAGCGCAGATCTGGCGCCTGCGAGCCGGTGGGGCTCCTCGCGCAGTTCCCCGCACCCCTGGAGGCTGCGGCTTCGCCGCGCCTCCCCCTACGAGACGCGCCCCTGAGATGGCGCACGCAGTGCGCATCTCAGGGGCGCGGGGAACTGCGCGAGAAGCCCCACCGAACCCGCACCCGCCAACGCACCACCAACCCGGCAGACGAGAAGGCACGAGGCCGCCGCAGGCAGGCCTCTCAGGGGCGCGGGGAACTGCGCGAGAAGCCCCACCGAACCCGCACCCGCCAACGCACCACCAACCCGGCAGACGAGAAGGCGCGACCGCCCCCGGGTCAGTCCAGTTTCCGGCCCCGCCACCACGCGTCCACGGACCACACCGCCGCCCCGGCCAGAACCAACGGCAGCCACGCCATCAGGTAGGCCAGATCGTTGCCCAGGTAATACGGCTCGGTCGCCCAGCTCACCGTCAGCCACAGGCTCAGCGAGATCAGCGCACCCCCGACCGCCGCAATACGCGCCAGAAGCCCGAGCAGCGTCCCGATCCCGACCGCCAGCTCGCCGAAGGCAATCGCGTAGCCGAAGCCCGTCGGCGACTTCAGGGCGAGATCGACGAGCCCCGGGATCGCGGAGATGTCGCGCACCCCGCGCATCTGGTCCCCGATGGACCCGGCCCCGCTCGCCTTGAAGAACGCGCTGTCGGTGAGCTTGTCGAACGCCGCGTAGATGAAGGTGACACCGAGGAAGACACGCAGCGGGACGAGGGCGTAACGCTGCGCGGTCTCGCGCCAGCCCCCGCCTCCCCGGACGTAACTGGTGTGCAGATCCGATCTCATCCCGTGCGCCATAGCTGATCCGCCGCCTCTCGCGCCTGGTGCCCTTTACCCGACCATACGTACGAGACGGCGCCCCGGCTCAGTTCCGCGGCCGATCAGCCGGTTTCAGTCCATGACGTCGATGGCGCAGCTGTTCGTCTCGACGCCGGTCGCGGTGATCACCTGCACATCGACCCGGCCGGGCTCGACGTCCACCGGGACCGGCACCGTCAGCAGCGCGTCCGTGGGGTTGGTGAAGCCGCCGGGGACGGGCACGAGCGGCACATGGACGTGCACGGCGCCGATGCGCACGGCGACCCGGGCCAGCTGGTCGGCGGTGCCCGCGCCCGGCGGCACGAACCCGGCACCGCGGATCTCGATGTCGTCGCCGGTGCGGATCGGCGCGTCCAGGTCACCGGGCTCGCGGGCCCGCACGACGGAGAGGACGACCGGGCGGCCGCCCTCCGCGTACTTGCCGCACAGGTACGTCGCCGCCGACACCGCCACCAGGACGGCGAGGCCCCACGGCAGGTCGGGCAGCTGGTCGGGGCGGCGGGCGAGGCGGGCCGCGGCCCACACGAGCGCGGCCGCGCACACGGCGACGTACTGGATGTCGGTGAAACTGCCGCGCCCGGAGTCGTCGGTGAGCAGGTCGGCGGCGCGGGGGCGGGCGGCGCGCACCTTCTGCAGGCGCTGGGCGAGCACCCGCACCCCGATGACCCGGCGCACCAGCACCGCGACCGCGCACACCACGGCCAGCACGGTCAGCAGGCCCGCGCCACGAGCGAGTTCGAGCCCCTCGATGAGGTCGTCGCGGGCCGCCGGGCCGGACGCCGAGGCCAGCTCACCGGCCAGCACCAGTACCGAGTAGACCGCGAACAGCACCACGGAGCCCGCCACCGCGCGCGACGTCGACAGCCGGTTGTCCTCGCCGATCACCGGCGCGAGAACACCGCCGCGGGTCCGGTGCACGGACGCGGCGCCGCTCAGCAGCCCGCCGGCCACGACCGCGGCGACGAGACCCGCCGTGCGCGCGGCGCTCCAGCCCGCGCCGATCGCGGTGAGCGCCTGGACGAGCAGCAGCACCCCGACGCCGCCCCACACCACGTACAGGGTGCGCGGCCACAGCCCGGCGAGCCAGACGGCACCCTCCTCGCGGCCCCGGTCGGCGACCGCCCTGGCGGACTGGGTCAGTTCGTCGGAGATCCACTGCCGGGAGGCCCCGGCCGAGTGCGCGACAGCGGGCGGCAGACCGCCGCCGGACGCCAACTCGTCGCGCTTCGCGAGGAATTCGGCCACAGCCTTGCGGTGCCCCGCGCGCGCCCCGTGCGGGCAGTCGCCGCACGTGCACCCGCCCCCGTGCGTGCCCTGCCCCTGCCGCGCTTCCTGCACCGCCACCGCGACGCCCCCGCCCTCAGCCTCTGTCCCGCCCGTGAACTTCCTTGCGATGAAAGGGAATTGTGCCCCACACGGCGCATGCTCCGGCGCACGGGTCCGGCCCCGGAGAGTGAACGGCATTCGTCCGCATTGACCGGAGTGTTGACGACGCTGCGAGAATTTCCGTATGGCCGAGATCATCCAGCGTGACGGGACCTGGGCCTTCGACGGGACCACCGTCCGCATCACCCCAGGTCTGCACCGCACCGTGGCCCTGCTGCGGCAGACGTACGGCGAGATCAGCGTGCCGCTCACGGCCGTCTCCGGAGTCGCCTACGAGCCCGAGCGCAGGCGCGGCCGGCTCCGCCTCACCCTGCGCGAGGCCGCCGACCCGCTGCTCCAGGCCACCGGCGGCCGCCTCCCGGACCCCGCCGACCCCTACCGGCTCGCGGTCGACGCGGACCGCTCCGGGGTCGCCGAGTACATCGCCGAGGAGATCCGCCAGGCGCTGCTGCTCGAACAGCTCCCGGACGGACCCGCCGAGTCGTACCTCGTGTCGGGCCCCGCGGTCCCGGTCTCCGTCCGCTCCAGCGACGGCACCGTCTCCTTCGACGGCAGCCGGGTCCGGATCGACTGGAGCGACACCTCGGACCGGGTGAAGCGGGCGACGGGCCCGCGCGTCATCGCGCTCGGCGACCTCGACGGCGTCGACTGGGTCCCCAACTCCGGTTACGAGGACGGGGTGCTGCGCTTCGTCCTGAAGGGCTCGGCGTACGCGAAACTGCCGCCGGAGAAGGACCCGTACGCCCTCGACCTGTGGGGCAACGCCCGCAAGGACCTGCTCACGGCCCTCGTCGCGGCCGCCGTCACGGCCCGCCTGCCGCACCCCTCGACGCCGCCGGGCACCGCGGAGCGGTCGGCGACGCGCCACCCGGACCACGACGTCCTCCTGCGCCGCCTGCGGGAGCTGGGCGAGCTGCACCGGCAGGGCGTGCTCACGGACGACGAGTTCCTGATGACGAAAGGGGTCGTGCTGCGCGACTTCCGGTAGCGGGGAGCCGCGCCCGGCGAGCGGCTACGCCAGCAGATCCGGCTCGCTGCGCGTGATGTCCTGCCACAGGGACTGGTAGTTGATCCACGCCACGAGGTCCCCGCCCGTCCGGTCCCGCGTCGCGACGGCCTGCCGCCGGTCGATCAGGACGGGCCGCCCGGCCGCCCGCGCCGCGAGCTGCACCTGGCAGCACCGCTCCAGGGCGATGAACCACCAGGCCGCCGCGTCCACCGAGTCGCCGACGGTCAGCACACCGTGATTGCGCAGGACCAGCGCCTTGTACGCGCCCAGCGCGACGGCGATCCGCTTGCCCTCCCCCGCGTCGACGGAGACCCCCGTGTACTCGTCGAGCAGCGCGTGGTCCTCGTAGAAGGCGCAGGCCTCCTGGGTGATCGGCTCGATCAGCTCGCCGAGCGCGGACAGCGCGCGCCCGTACGTGGCATGGCAGTGCGCCACGGCGACCAGCTCGGGCCGGGCCCGGTGCACCTCGGCGTGCACCGTGAACGCGGCCTGGTTGACGTGATGGCGGCCCTCGACGACCTGCCCGTCCCCGTTGGCCAGCACGAGGTCCCCGACGGTGATGTGCCGGAAGGGCATCCCGAACGGGTTCACCCAGTAGCAGTCCTCGAACTCCGGGTCCCGGGCGGTGATGTGCCCCGACACCCCGTCCTCGTACCCGAGCCGCCCGAAGATGCGCAGGGCGCCCGCGAGCCGCTCCTTGCGGTGGCGCCGCTCGTCGGCCGGGTTCGTGTGCACCGGGGGCATCGCGAACTGCAGCTGGTCGGGAGGTATCGGGGCGGGGTTCTGCGTCGACATGCAGCGGAAGGTACCTCCGGGGCGGCGAAGGCGACAGAGGTCCGCTGTGAAGAGAATGCGGCGAAACGCCCGTGGATACCCGACAGGAGATGACGGGTATGGGCGCCACACTCGACGCATGACGTCGAACGTGACCTCCTGGGCAACCTTCACCGCCGCCGAGCCGGACCTCGCCAAGACCGTCGAGGAGCGCTTCGGCCGGCACACCCACCATGTCCTCGCGACCCTGCGCAAGGACGGCTCGCCCCGCACCTCCGGGCTCGAAGTGCGCTTCCTGGACGGCGAGTTCTGGCTCGGCATGATGCCGGGCTCGCTCAAGGCCCGCGACCTGCTGCGCGACCCGCGCTGCACGGTCCAGGCCAACCCGGGCGACGGCACGACGATGGACGGCGGCGACGTCCGGATCAGCGGCCGCGCCCGCCTCGTCGAGGACCCGGCGGACATCGCCCGGTACACCGGCCAGGTCCAGGTGCCGGACCCGGACGACTTCCACCTGTTCCGCGTCGAGCCCACCGAGGTCACCCGGACCTCGATCGAGGACGACACGTACCTCGTCGTGCAGGTGTGGAAGCCGGGCGAGGCCGTACGCACGATGAAGCGGACGTGACGGGCCCGGACGTGCGAAAGTGCCGCCCACCCGGAGGCGGACGGCACTCTCACCGGACTGTGGGGACTACTCCCACTCGATGGTGCCCGGCGGCTTCGACGTCACGTCGAGCACGACGCGGTTGACGTCCGCCACCTCGTTCGTGATCCGCGTCGAGATCTTCGCGAGCACCTCGTACGGCATCCGCGTCCAGTCCGCCGTCATGGCGTCCTCGGACGAGACCGGGCGCAGCACGATCGGGTGGCCGTAGGTGCGGCCGTCGCCCTGGACGCCGACCGAGCGGACGTCCGCGAGCAGGACCACCGGGCACTGCCAGATCTCACGGTCCAGGCCGGCCGCGGTCAGCTCCTCGCGGGCGATGGCGTCGGCCTCGCGCAGCAGGTCCAGGCGCTCCTTGGTGACCTCGCCGACGATCCGGATACCGAGGCCCGGGCCGGGGAACGGCTGGCGCTGGACGATCTCGTCCGGCAGGCCCAGCTCGGCGCCGACCATGCGGACCTCGTCCTTGAACAGCTTGCGCAGCGGCTCGACGAGCTGGAACTCGATGTCGTCGGGGAGCCCGCCGACGTTGTGGTGCGACTTGATGTTCGCGGTGCCGGTGCCGCCGCCGGACTCGACGACGTCCGGGTAGAGCGTGCCCTGCACGAGGAAGGCGACCTCGGGGCCGTCCTCCTGGAGGATCTCCAGCTGGGCCTGCTCGAAGACGCGGATGAACTCACGGCCGATGATCTTGCGCTTGGTCTCCGGGTCGGAGACCCCGGCCAGGGCGGTCAGGAACCGCTCGCTGGCGTCGACGACCTTCAGGTTCGCGCCGGTAGCGGCGACGAAGTCCTTCTCGACCTGCTCGGTCTCGCCCTTGCGCATCAGGCCGTGGTCGACGTACACGCAGGTCAGCTGCGAACCGATGGCCTTCTGGACCAGGGCCGCGGCCACCGCCGAGTCGACGCCGCCGGACAGACCGCAGATGGCGCGCTTGTCGCCGACCTGCTCGCGGATCGCGGCGACCTGCTCCTCGATCACGTTGCCGGTCGTCCAGTCGGGCTTGAGGCCCGCGCCGCGGTACAGGAAGTGCTCCAGCACCTGCTGGCCGTG
This sequence comes from Streptomyces sp. YJ-C3, assembly GCF_053891275.1. NCBI lineage: Bacteria > Bacillati > Actinomycetota > Actinomycetes > Kitasatosporales > Streptomycetaceae > Streptomyces > Streptomyces sp. YJ-C3. The sequence goes on from NZ_CM132685.1 coordinate 8,073,754, forward strand.
CGTGGAGTGCATCACCTCGGGGTGGTACTGGACCCCGTACAGCTTCTTCTCGTCGTTCTCGAAGGCGGCGACCGGGACGACCTCGGTGGACGCGGTCACGGTGAAGCCCTCGGGGGCGGCGGAGCAGGCGTCGCCGTGCGACATCCACACCGGCTGCTCGGCCGGGGTGCCCTCGAAGAGGGTCGAGTCGGCCTTGGAGACGGCGAGCGGGGTGCGGCCGTACTCGCGGGCGCCGGTGTTGTCGACGGTGCCGCCGAGGGCCGTCGCCATCAGCTGGAAGCCGTAGCACATACCGAAGACGGGGACACCCGCCTCGAAGATCGCGCGGTCCAGGCGCGGGGCGCCCTCCGCGTAGACCGACGAGGGGCCGCCGGAGAGGATGATCGCCGCCGGGTTCTTGGCGAGCATCTCCTCGACCGGCATGGTCGACGGGACGATCTCGCTGTAGACCCGGGCCTCACGGACTCGGCGGGCGATGAGCTGGGCGTACTGCGCACCGAAGTCGACGACCAGGACGGTGTCGGGGGCGGCGGCAGCGGAAGTCGCTGATGACACGGGTTGCCTTCCGGCGGCTTAGCAGGGGGTCGTACCGGTGATTCTACCGGCTCGGCCGGGCCGCCCTTCAGGCCACGGGGCTCGACCCCGGACCCCGCTCCTCGATCGCCAAAGGGGCGTGAAGGTGCCGCGCTATACTCGGGGCCATGTTCTCGCAGACGACCTTCGTCTTTACCTATGGCAGCCGGCCCGCCGGATGCCATGGTGGTGCTGCTTGAGCTACTGACAAGCGACTTCCCAGGCGCCCCGGGCCGACAAGGCCCGGGGCGTCTGGCGTTTCCGGGTCCTGCCGGTCCGGGGCTCCCGACACCGACCGTGAGGAGCCCCACCATGACCGCCACCACCACCGAGCAGACCGGCGCCCGCACCCCCGAGGCCGCCGACGTGATCACCGGCGCCCGCGAGCGCATCGACGCCCTCGACGACCGGATCATCGGCCTCGTCCAGGAACGCATGGCCGTCTCCGCCGTCGTGCAGGAGGCACGCATCGCCTCCGGCGGGCGGCGCGTGAACCTCTCCCGCGAGATGGAGGTGCTCGGCCACTACAGCGACGCCCTCGGCAAGCCCGGCACCTCGCTCGCGATGACGCTGCTCGAACTGTGCCGGGGCCGGATCTGACCCCGCCCGACCGACGCCGTATCCGAGTTCGAATCCGCACTCACCCGTACGGCGCGTGACCGGTCGGCGCGGGCTTCGTTGGTCCCGGTGTCCGTGCCAGCCAGGGGCGGGCCGAACAAAACCACGCGTGGCTTCGCTGGAGCGATGAGACGTCACGGTCACGCCGTACGTCGTGGGACCTCGCTTCAGTGCAGTGACCGGACGGCAGGGGACAGCAGCCCGGTCACCCAAGAGAACGGTCGGTCCCGGGGACGCCCGGGGCCGGCCGGCCTCCCGGCTTCCTCCCTCCCCGGCATCGAGCACGATGCGCAGGAAACCCCACACCTGCGCGTCACGTCCCCTGCTCACCCAGTGAACCGACCACCACGGCCGCACAAGAGCCAGCGGCGCTACCCCCCGGCGCCGCTCCGCGGCACCGACGCTGCCCTGACGTCGGAGCCGACACCGAAGGGCCCCGCAGATCCGTCCTGCGGGGCCCTTCGCCCATGCCGCTGCCCATACGGCAGATCGTCCTGATGTCTCGTCAGGATGCTTTGTTCGCGGTCGACTTCTCCAGCTTGGCCAGCTGCGCCCGGATGATCTCTCCCGGGACCTCGGCCTGCTTCGCGTCCAGGATGTTCATGGCGTAGAAGGAGGCGACGGTGGAGCCGGTGCGCACGACCGTGTACGTCATCGGGATCGTCTCGCCGTCGATCTTTCCGGTCATCTCGTACGAGACGGCCTCGTCGCCCAGGTCGGGCGCCTTGCGGGGCTTGACGCCGCTGTACTTGTAGCCCGTGTGCTCGTACGCCTCGCACTTCTCGCTCGCCGTGCGCAGCCCCGCGAGCACCTTCTTGGCGTCCGCCTCCTCGTGCGCGAGCAGGCCCAGCTGGATCACCGTGGCGTCCGTCTCGGTGAGGCTGGTCACCGACCGGGCCACGATGGCGGCGGCGTCCGGCTCGGTGCCGAGCAGGAACAGATCGGCGATCGGCTGGCAGGCGGCCGGCTTCGCGGGCACGCTCACCTCGGCGATGTCGCCCTTGCCCAGGGCGCCGACGCGGTAGCCCTTCACATCCGCCTCGGTGATCACGGCCTGCTTCAACTGTGCCTCACTGAGCGGCTTCAGCGCGGCCTTCGCGGCGGGCCTGTCCGCGCTCTTGGCGTCGTCCGCTCCCGAACCGCACGCCGCCGTGGCCGCGAGTGCCGCCGTCGCACAGACACCGGCCAGCACGCGCCCCAGACCTGACTTCATGTTCGTTCCCCACCCCATGTGTACGCGGGCGCGTCCGCCCATCCGGTCGCACCGAGCCGCAATCAAAGCCCGGACCTGCGGTGTTTGCCAGCCCTTCAAGCCCGCCGCGCGTAACGATCGGGGATCGGCACACCGGCTGGTGATCCACTTCACATAAAGATCCTGTGAGAACCCGGACAACCATTACCGGCCATCACGGGTCACATGTGCAGAACCGACGGCCACACCCGCGACCGCCACCGCGGCGGCCTCCACTCCGCACCGATCGAGGTCCTGATGAAGCTTCGCCGCGCACTGGTGACGGCGGCCGCGACGGCCGCCATTGCCCCGATCGCGCTCCTGTCCGCGCCGGCCGCGTTCGCGGACGAGACGCCGAGCACCACCCCCGGAGCCGTGGAGACGACCCCGTCGTCCACCGAGGCCACGCCGGGCGAGACGCCCCCGACGACCACGCCGGCCCCGGCCGAGACCGAGACCGTCCCGGCGCCCGAGACCTCCTCGCCGTCGACCGACACGACCACGACGCCGCCGGCCGTCACGACCACGCCGCCGAGCGAGACGACCGAGCCGGGCGACGAGCCGGGCGACGACGAGTGCACCGACTACGAGGACAGCCCCGGCACCCTCGCCGAGCTGCGCGGTCTGCCGTCGAAGGTCGTGGCCGGCTCGGGCTGGCACGGCTTCACGTTCCGCGTCTCGAACTACACCGGCAAGGCCTTCGAGTCGGTCTCCGCGGAGCTGTACGCCTTCGCGTACGCCTACGACGAGGACACCACGGAGATCACCCGCTTCGTGCACGTCCAGTGGTTCGACGGGTCCGCCTGGAAGGACATCGACACCAGCATCGAGAGCGAGGACTACCTGCCGTTCGCCGACGCGGGCGCCCTCGCGCCGGGCGAGCACGCCGACATCAAGCTGCGCCTCAAGGTGGACGCCAAGGCCCCCACCGGGATCGGCGGCTCGATGGCCTTCGCCACCAGCGTGGACGCGGACGGCGTCTGCGGCTTCAGCGTCCCCGAGGACCAGGAGTACCGCTTCGAGATCCTGGCCGCGGACAGCGAGCCGGGCAAGGTCCCGCCGGCCAAGCCCGAGCCGAAGCCCAGCAACACCCCGGCCCCGCAGTCCAGCAGCACCCCGCTCGCCGGCTCGCTCGCCTCGACCGGTGCCGACTCGATGCTGCCGACCGTCGGCCTCGTCGGCGGTGTCGCCGTCCTCGCCGGTGCCGGTGTCGTCTACTCCGTGCGTCGCCGCTCGGTGAGCGACGAGGCGTAAGCGCCCCGCACGTCTCGCGAGAAGGACCCGCACTCGGAGGGGGGTGCGGGTCCTTTCGCGTGCAACTGCCGTACGGCTACTGCTCCTTGGGCGGCACCGCCGGTATGCCCAGGAACGGCAGCTTCAGCGCGCCGAACGCCTCCGCCGGGACCGCCGGGCTCTTCGGCTCGACGGGCGCGAGCCGCGCGTACACCGTGCCGATCTCCGGACGCGGGTCCTCCTCGCCCTTGTTCGGCCAGTACGACATCGCGCGCTCGGCCTGCGCCGTGATCGTCAGCGACGGGTTCACGCCCAGGTTCGCGGAGACCGCGGCGCCGTCGACGACGGAGATGCCCGGGTGGCCGTAGACCCGGTGGTACGGGTCGATCACACCGGTCTCGGCGCTGTCGCCGATGGGGCAGCCGCCGAGGAAGTGCGCGGTCAGCGGGGTGCCCATCAGCTCGCCGACGTTCGACCCCGCGAAGCCGTTGATCTCGGCGGCGATCGCGGACGCGCCGCGCGAGGCCGCCTCGATCTGCTTGGGGTTGGGGGCGCCGTGCCCCTGCTCGGCGGTGAGCAGCCCCTTGCCGACACCGTCCGGCTTCAGGTACGTGGTCAGCGAGTTGTCCAGGGACTGCATGACCAGGCCGATGATGGTCCGCTCCGACCAGCGGCGGTTGGACAGCGAGCGGGCCAGCAGCGTCGGGTGCTTGGCCACGTTCGCCAGCCACCCGGCGACCCTGGACGAGCCCTCCGCGTACGGCACTTGGAGGATGGACATGCCGCCCATCGCGTTCGAGCCCTTGCCGTAGCGGACCGGCTCGATGTGCGTGTCCGCGTCCGGGTGGATCGACGAGGTGATCGCGACACCCTTGGTGAAGTCGGCCTTCGCGGTGCCGTGCCGCTTGCGGTAGCGCCGGTCGGTCGTCTGCGCACCCACCAGAGCCTCGGAGTTGGTGCGGGTCAGCTCCCCCAGCCGCTTGGACAGATACGGGAGTTGGCCACTGGCCTTCATCCGGTGCAGCAGCGTCTGCGTGCCGTACGTGCCCGCCGCGACGACGACCTTGCCGGCCGTGAAGACGCGCCCGGCCGACTTCTTCTTGTCGGTGGGCAGCGTCGAGACCGCGTACCCGCCCTGCGAGTCGTCGGTCACGGAGACCACGGTCGTCATCGGGTGGACGACCGCGCCCGCCTTCTCGGCGAGGTACAGATAGTTCTCGTTGAGGGTGTTCTTCGCGCCGTGCCGGCAGCCCGTCATGCACTCGCCGCACTCGGTGCACGCCTTGCGCGCCGGGCCCGCGCCCCCGAAGTACGGGTCCTCGACCTGCTGTCCCGGCCGGGCCCTGGTGGTCCCGTCGGCGTCGTCACCGTCGCCGAAGAAGACGCCGACCGGCGCCATGTGGAAGGTGTCGCCGATGCCCATGGACTGGGCGGCCGCCTTCAGATGGACGTCGGCCGGGGTCATCGTCGGGTTGAGCCGCACGCCCAGCATGCGCCGCGCCTGGTCGTAGTACGGCTTCAGCTCCTCCTCCCAGTCCGTGATGTCCTTCCACTGCGGGTCCTCGAAGAAGGGCTTCGGCGGTACGTAGAGGGTGTTGGCGTAGTTCAGCGAGCCGCCGCCGACCCCGGCACCGGCCAGGACCATGACGTTGCCCAGCAGGTGGATGCGCTGGATCCCGTACATGCCGAGCCGGGGCGCCCACAGATAGTTCTTCACGTCCCAGGAGTTCTTGGGCAGCGTGCCCGGCGCGAACCGGCGGCCCGCCTCCAGGACGCCGACCCGGTAGCCCTTCTCGGTCAGGCGCAGAGCGGTGACGCTGCCGCCGAACCCGGAGCCGATGACCAGGACGTCGTAGTCGTACGCGGGGCCGTCTTCGCCCATCGCCATTGATGGTTCTCCCTGTGTGCGTGTGCGGGCTGTGGGTGGCTGGTCGCGCGGTTCCCCGCGCTCCTAGCGCAGCCGGAACTTCTTCATCACGCTCAGGCTGGTGGACATGAACTTCGCGTACTTCTCGTCGTCCATCCCGAACGACGGCGCCATCGGCATCACCCGCTGGTGCGCCACCGTCTGCGCCTCGGTGTACTTGAGGATGCCCTCGGAGCCGTGGCGGCGGCCGAGCCCGGACTCCTTCATGCCGCCCATGGGCGCCTGCACGCTGCCGTACGCGGGCGCGTAGCCCTCGTTGATGTTCACGGTGCCGGTGCGCAGCCGGGCCGCGACCTCGTGGCCGCGCTTGGCGTCCTTCGTCCACACCGACGAATTGAGTCCGTACGGCGTCGAGTTGGCCAGCGCGATGACCTCGTCCTCGTCGCTGAAGCGGTAGATGGACACGACCGGGCCGAAGGTCTCCTCGGTGCAGACCGCCATCGGCGCCTCCACCCCGTCCAGGATGGTCGGCTCGAAGAAGTACGGGCCGATGTCGGGGCGCGCGACACCACCGGCGACGAGCGTGGCGCCCTTCGCGACGGCCTCCTCGACGTGCCGGGACACGGTCGTCAGCTGCCGCTCGCCCACGAGCGAGCCCATGTCGGCGCCGTACGCGAGGGACTTGCCGAGCCGCATCGCCTTGGTGCGGGCGGCGAACCGCGCCACGAAGGCGTCGGCGACCGACTCGTGGACATACAACCGCTCGATGGAGATGCACAGTTGGCCCGCCGAGGAGAAGCAGGCCCGCACCGCGCCGGCCGCCGCCTTCTCCACGTCGGCGTCCTTGAGCACCAGCATGGCGTTCTTGCCGCCGAGTTCGAGGGACACGCCGACCAGGCGGGCGGCGGCGCCCTGCGCGACCTCGCGGCCCGTACGGGTGGAGCCGGTGAACGAGACGTAGTCGGCGTGCTTGACCAACTCGGGCCCCACGACCGGGCCTTCGCCGAGGACGACCTGGAAGACCTCGGCGGGCAGCCCCGCCTCGATGAGCAGGTCCCGCGCCCACAGGGCGGTCAGGCAGGTCTCCGTGTCGGGCTTCATGACGACGGCGTTACCCGCGACGAAGGCGGGGAGCGCGTCGCCGACGGACAGCTCCAGCGGGTAGTTCCAGGGCGCGATCTGGCCGACGACGCCGCGCGGCTGGCGCAGCTCGGTCACCTTGGTGAGCGTCGGGACGGCGCCGGTGTGCCGCTTGGGCTTCAGGTACGCGGGGGCCTTGCGGCCGTAGTGCCGGGCCGCGACGGCAACGGCCTGCACCTCCTCGTGGGCGTGCAGGCGGGCCTTGCCGGTCTCCAGCTGGATCAGGTCGAGCACCTCGGCCTGCCGGGCGAGGACCAGATCGTGGAAGCGCAGCAGCACGGCGGCCCGCTGCCGCGCCGGCGTCTTCGCCCAGACCTCCTGGGCGGCGCGGGCCCGCTCGAAGGCGCTCGCCACGTCCTCGGGCGTCGACTCCGGCAGGTCGGCCAGCTTCTCACCGGTGAAGGGCGTGTGGTTCGCCGTCCGCCCCGAACCGACCACGCCCCGGGTGAGCTGGGCGACCAGCTCGGGCGTGACCACGTCGGAAGCCGTGCGCGCGCCCTCGGGGGCGGCGGCCTGCGGATTCGTACCGGTCTTCGCTGCGGTCTCTGCGTTCTCGGGGGTGGCCTGCGACTCCGTCATGTGGGGGAGGGTATGCCGAAGCCGACGCTTTCGGTACCCATCAGTAATCGGCTTTCACCGAGTACACACACTGCGCCAGTGATCGCTGGCAGCAAAGCCGCTGATCAGCGGCTTTGTCGACCTACCCGCTGCTCTCCTCGCCGCCGGAGAAGTCTTTGCCGAGTTCGATCCGATCCCGCGCCTGCTTGAACAGCGTGGTGCCCTGCTTCTCGTGCGCCTTCACGCCCTTCGGCATGCTCACGGCCAGGTCGTAGCGGGCGTGCTCGTCGACGACGTACAGGTGCATCTCCCGCTCGACATAGCTCCCGTCCGCGTTCGTGAACGTGACGTCGAGCTGGGCGGCGTCCTTGCCGTGGAAGCTGGTCCTGGTGACCGTCCGGTGGATGTCGCTGTAGCCCTTGTCGTCGTAGGAGTCGCCGACGCCGGTCGCCCAGGCGAGCGCCGTCGAGCCGCCCGCGGTGACGGCCCAGCGCTTCAGGCTCAGCGTCACGTCGCTCTTGGGGTCGGTGTACTGGACGCCGTCGTCGGACGGGTCGTGGTAGACGTCGGTGAGTTCGTCCGGGACGGAGATCAGGGCGCGGAGCCCGGACTCCTTGCGGACGGTCCAGCCCTCGTCCGACGCGGACGGGGAGACGGGCCGGGTGGGCGTCGCCCCGCCGCTCCAGGTCTCGCTCCCGCCCTTGCCCTCGCCGTGCGGGACGCTCGGGTCACCGCCCGCCCCCTCGCTCAGCGACGTACCGAGCCAGACCCCGCCGCCGACCATCAGCGCCCCGACGACCGCGGCGATCACCAGGGCGGGGCCGCGCCGCGCGCCGCGCCGCTTCGCCCCCGACTCCGCGCCGCCCTCGGGTTCCGCGACGGTCCCGGTCCCCGGACGCCCGGTGAGCCGCACCGTGCCCACGTCGTCGCCCATTTCCCGCAGCCCGGCGGGGTCCTGCGCGGGCACGTCGCCGAACGGTTCGGGCAGCGGCCGCCCGGACACCGCGGCGTCGAGCCCCGCCTCGGCCACCGCCGCGTCCGGCCGCCCCGCCGGGTCCTTGACCAGCAGCCGGTCGATCAACGGCCGCAGCGCGCCCGCCCGTTCGGGCACGGGCGGATCGGCGGAGAGGATCGCGGCGAGCGTGGACTCCAGCGTCGTACGGCGGAACGGCGACCAGCCCTCCACGGCCGCGTACAGCAGAACCCCCAGCGACCACAGGTCACTTGCCGGTCCGGCGCCGTCGCCCGACATCCGCTCGGGCGCGATGCACTCCAGCGAGCCGACGAACTCGCCGCTGACCGTGAGCGACTCCTCGCCCTGGATGTGCGCGATGCCGAAGTCGGTGAGCACGACCCGGCCGTGCGGGCCGAGCAGCACGTTCGCCGGTTTCACGTCGCGGTGCACGATGCCCTTGGCGTGCGCGGCCCGCAGCGCGCCGAGGACGGCGAGCCCGATGCGGGCCGCTTCCTGCGGGGCCAGCGGGCCGCGCTTGAGCACCTCGTGCAGCGACTCGCCCCGCACCAGCTCCATGACGATCCACGGCAGTTGGTCCTCCAGGACCACGTCGTGAATGGCGACCGCGGACGGGTGCTCGACCCGCGCCGCGGCCCGTGCCTCCCGGTGCAGCCGCGCGTAGGCGCGCCGCTGGGACTCGCCGTGCGGGTCGCCGGGCAGCCGCGGCTGCTTCACCGCGACGTCCCGCCCGACGAGTTCGTCGACGGCACGCCACACGGTGCCCATGCCGCCGGCGCCGATCCGCTCGACGAGCCGGTACCGGCCGCCCACCAGACGGCCCGCTCCGGTGTCCGTTCCCCCGTGACCGCTCACTTCAGAGGTTCTCGATGTCCAGGTTGGCGACGGCGGTCTCCGCGACCTCGCGTCCGCGCTCGGTGAAGTCGCCCTTGGCCGGATAGTCGATCCAGAGCTGGTACATGTCGCCCTTCGAGGTCTTGAAGTAGAAGACCTTGGCCTCGCGCGGCTTGACGGCGTCGGAGTCCGAGTCGTCGACGTAGGTGATCGTGTTCTCGGCGGAGGCCTTGTCCCGGTACGTGGTCTCGGCGGTCCTGCTCGTCGGCTCCGGCTTGTCCGCCATGCCGGTGGCGTCGCCCTTGTTGATCTCCTCCGAGTCCTTGTTGGCCTGCGCGCTCGCCGAGCTGGCGATCTCGTTCAGCGAGTCCTCGGACTTCTTCTTGAGGTTGAGCGTGATGGAGACGGCGTAGCTCGGATCGGTGTACGAGACCCAGTGCCTGGTCCTGTCGATGCTGTTGTCCGCCTCGGCGCGGACGTACGACGCCGGCGTCCCGAACGAGGCGCCCAGCAGCTTCGCCTCATCCTGCTGCTTCCACCCGTCGGGCAGCGGCCCCGCGAACGGGTTCGCGATCACCAGGTACGCCGCGACCGCCGCGGCCACGACGCCCGCGCCGATCCCGGTCGACGCCTTGCGGCCGAGCCGGAACCCGCCCTGGCCGGAGCCGGTCCGCACGACCTGCGTGGGCGGCTGGACGGGCGGCTCGGCGGCGCGCTCCAGCAGGGCGCGGACCTGCGCGGCGTTCGGCCGGCGCGCCGGGTCCTTCTGCAGCAGCCCGTTGATGGCGTCGGCCAGCGGGCCCTGCGCGGAGGCGGGCGCGGCCGGGGTCGCGTTCAGCACGGACTGGAGCGTCGCGGGGGTGTTGGTGCGGCGGAACGGCGAGACGCCCTCCGTCGCCGCGTACAGGACGACGCCCAGCGACCACAGGTCGGAGGCGGGGCCCGGCCGCTGCCCCAACACCCGCTCCGGCGCGATGAATTCGGGCGAGCCGACGAAGCCGCCGGTGTCCGTCAGGTTCGTCTCGCCCTCGATCTGGGCGATGCCGAAGTCGGTGAGGACCACCCGGTCGTGCCGGCCGAGCATGACGTTGTCCGGCTTCACGTCGCGGTGCAGGATCCCGGCGGCGTGCGCGGCCTCCAGGGCGCCGAGCACCTCGAGGCCGACGCGGGCGGCGTCCCGCACGCCGAGTGTGCCCTCCTGGAGCGCGGCGCCGAGCGAGCGGCCCTGTACGAACTCCATGACGATCCACGGCTGGCCGTCCTCGACGGCGACGTCATGGACGTTCACCACCGCCGGGTGGTCGAGCCGGGCCGCGGCCCGCGCCTCGCGCCGCATCCGCTCGAAGACGGTGGCCCGCTCCCGGTCCGGCAGATGGTCGGGCACCCGGGGTTCCTTGACGGCGACCTCACGGTCCACCGTCTCGTCCTTGGCCCGCCACACGGTGCCCATGCCGCCGTGCCCGAGCTTGCTCAGCAGCCGGTAGCGCCCGGCCACCAGCCGCCCGGCGCCCGGGTCCGACTGCGGCGGCACGGCCTGCGCGGGCTCCGGCCGGGGCTGCTGCTGCGGAGTGGTGCGGGCGTACGGGTTCCCCTCGTGCGGCACGTGCGCGGGCCCCGGCCGCGGCGGCTGCAGCCCGAAGCTGGTTGGTTCGTTCGGGCCGTAAGAGGCTCCCCCGTTGTCACTCATGGACCCATGACTACCGCGAGGCACGCCCCCGGTTCCACTCAGGTCACGGACTTGTGACCGCGCTGATGCCTCACCTGCCGTCATTCCGTCGCAGATGGGGCGAACGTGTCGACGGCGGCGTCGAAGTACGCGCGTGCCTGATCGATTCTGCCGACCGGCGCCGACACCCACACGTCGTACATCCGGCGGCCCTCCCGCCAGCACAGATCGAGGGTGTGCCGGGCCCCCTCGGCCGCACTGAACCCGTTCCAGGTGAACTCCCACAGCGCGGCGTCGTGCCCGTCGTGCGAGGTGTCGGTGACCTTCCCGTCCCGGTAACCGGGGTTGGTGCGCGGCCCGTCGGCGGCCGCCCGCCGCTGCGCCGCGCCGGGCCCGCCGGCCGGCACCGCGGAGACCTTGATCCCGATGCGGAAGGTCCTGCCCGGCGACGTGTAGAGCACCCGCGGCCCGTCGAGCGAGCGCGTGAACCCCTCCGGCACCGCGAGGCTGAACCCCTTCCGGTCCGCCACGGTCCGGTACCCGGGCGGCGCGGTGGGGGTGCGGGTCTCCTGCCGGGTGACGGTGACGGTCGGGGTGGGCGAAGGGGACGCCGTCGCGGTGCGGGACACACCGGGCGCCGAACTCGTCGGCCTCGAAGGAGCGTTGTCGTCCCGGTGGGCCAGGAGCAGCGCCACGGCGAGCGCGGCCCCGGCGAGCGCCGCGACGAGCGCCGCCGCCACGAGCAGCACCCGCGTGGAGATCCTTCGACCGCGCAAGCCCGGCGCCTCGCGCCGGATCGGCGCGTACGGCATCCGCGACAGGGCGGGCCGCGGGGTCGTGCCCGTGGCGAGGTACGCGAGCAGCAGCCGCTCGGCCTCGTCGAGCCCCATCCGCCGGGCGGGCTCGCGCTCCAGCAGGCCCCGGATCACCGGGAGCAGCGGGGCGGCCTCGGCGGGCGGGCGCACCTCCTCGTACACGACGGCGTGCAGGATGCCGCCCAACGAGTCGCGGCGGAACGGGGATTCGCCGCTCAGCGCGGCACACAGCAGAGCCCCGAGCGACCACAGGTCGGCGCCCGCGCCGGCCCGGTCCCCCGCCATCCGCTCCGGCGCGGTGTACTCCGGCGATCCGACGAAGCCGCCGGTCTCGGTGAGCGTGGTGGCGCCCTCGACCTGCGCGATCCCGAAGTCGGTGAGCACGACGCGGCCGGTGCCCGGCTCCAGCAGGACGTTCGCGGGCTTGAGGTCGCGGTGCAGCACCCCGGCGGCGTGCGCCACCCGCAGCGCGGCGAGCAGCGCGAGCCCGATCCGCGCGGCCTCGACGGCGTCGACGGGCCCGTCCCGGGCCGTCCGGTCGGCGAGCGAGCCGCCGCCGATCAACTCCATGACGATGCAGGGGTGTTCGTCGTGCAGCACCACGTCGTGCACGACGATGATGTTCGGGTGCCGCAGCCGGGCGACGGCCCGCGCCTCGCGCAGCATCCGCTCGCGCTGCTGGCGCGCCTCGTCCTCGGAGAGCGTCTCGTCGACCCCGAGTTCCTTGACAGCGACCTGTCGCGCGAGCAATGTGTCGGAGGCCCGCCAGACGACCCCCATGCCGCCCCGCCCGATCCTGGCCTCCAGCCGGTAACGGCCGCCGACCACCCGGACGTTGCCCCCCTCGGTCCCCATGCGCCCCATCATGCCGCACGGTTGCGGGCGGCAGTCCTCCGGTTCCGGTCAGCTCTTTCAGGCCTTAAGCGGGCTGCCAGCCCCGCAGAATCGCGTCGAACTGTTCCCGCGCGCCGTCCCAGTCCGCGGCCGGCACGGACAGATAGATCGCGTACTCCCTCCCGTCGGCGGCCCGGTAGGTCTGCTCGATGGCGTGCCGCGGACCGGACGTCGCGTCCTGCGTCCCGGCGGTCCAGGTGAACTCCCACAGCGACCCCGGCCGGCCCCGGAACATGTTCGACTGCAACGCCACCCGCTTGTAGTGCGGCAGCTTGGGCTGCAGCCCCTGCTCCAGCTCCAGCTGGTGCTGGTAGGAGTCCGGCCACTCGGAGCCCTGGTCGATGGCGATGCGGACGAACCGCTGGCCGCCGTCGGGCGTGTAGTCGATCTGCGAGCCGTCCTGCTGCCGCTTCCATCCGGGCGGCAGCTTCAGGCTGAAGCCCTCGACGTCGTCGTACGGCACCCAGTTGTCGGGAATGGCGCCGGACTTACCCCCGGACCCGGACCCCTGCTTCCCGTCGGAGCCCTGCTGGCCCCCGGTGTTCTGCTGCGCCGAGTCGCCGCTGCCGGCGTCCCGGTGGTCGACGTAGTACATCGCCCCGGCCGCGCCGCCGCCCCCGACGAGCAGGGCCGCGACCACGACACCCAGCACCCGGGGCCAGCGCCGCCGGGGCCCCAGGACGACCGGCGGCTGCGCGGGCGGCGCCACCGACGTGGCCGTCTCCGGGCGCGGGGCCGGCGGGGGCGTCGGCGTCGGTACGTGGACCTGGGTCGGCACATACGCCTGCGCCGCGCTGGACCGCCGGCCCTCCGCGGCCTCGGCGAGCATCATCTCGGCCTCGTCGGCGCTGGGCCGGGTGGCCGGGTCCTTGCGCAGCAGCGCGCTGATGACCGGCCCCATCGCCCCGGCGTGCTCCAGGGGTTCGGGCTCGTCCTCGACGACCGCCTGCATGGTGCTCAGCGGCGAGGTGCGCCGGAACGGCGAGATCCCCTCGATGGCCGTGTACAGGGTGGCGCCGAGCGCCCACAGGTCGGAGGCGGGCCCGGGCTCGGAGCCGCTGACCCGCTCCGGGGCGAGGTAGTCGACGGACCCGACGATCTCGCCGGTCCGCGTGATGGTCGAGTCGCCCTCCAGCTGCGCGATGCCGAAGTCGGTCAGCTTGACCTGCCCGTTGCGGGCGAGCAGGACGTTGCCCGGCTTCACGTCGCGGTGCAGCACCCCGGCGTTGTGCGCGGCGCGCAGCGCCCGCAGCGTCCACAGGCCGATGCGGGCGGCCTCGGCGGGCACGATACGGCCGTGCTCCTTGACGGCGTCGGCCAGCGAGGGCCCCTCGACCAGCTCCATGACGATCCACGGCCGGTCGTCGTGCTCCAGCACGTCGTGCACGGTCACGCACGCGGGGTGATTGATCCGCGCGGCGGCCCGCGCCTCCGTCTGCGTTCGGGCGAGCAGCACCGCACGATCGGCTTCGGCGACCCACTGAGCGGCCGTCAACTCCTTCACCGCGACGGCCCGGTGCAGCACTTCGTCATGGGCGCGCCACACGCGGCCCATGCCGCCGCGTCCGATCGATTCACCGAGCCGGTAGCGGCCCGCGAGGAGCTGGCCCTGCATCTGATTCACGTTCCCCCGCAAAGGTCTTGACGGGGCCACACTAGGGAGCGGGCGACACTCAAGGAACAGGCGGGGTGCCATGGAAACAGCACTGTGACGCGCGTCGCGTCCGAAACCTCCCGGTTCAGCCGCCGTACTGGTAGGTGGACGACGCCTGTTCGTACAGCCGCGTCACCTCGTCGCGCTCCGCCTCCGGACCCCGGACCTGCACGACGTGGTACTTCCCGCCGACGACCATGGCCAGATTCCGCACGTACACCTCGCGCCCGTCGGAGCCCTGCCAGGTGAACTGCCCCTCGGCCATGGACCGCCCGCCGACGTCGATGGTCTTCATGCCGCTGGAGGTCGCCCAGGTCGAGTCGCGGAACGGCTGCAGCTCGCGCTCGTCCTCCCGCTGGTACTTCATGGGATCACTGCCGTACGAGGACGTGGAGTCCCGCCCGGGGACGAGCAGCAGCTCGAACTTCCCGTGGGTGTAGAGGACCTGCCCCCGGCCGTTCTTCCCCTGCCGCTGCCAGCCCTTGGCGACGGCGACCTCGAAGCCCTCGGGGTCCTTGCGGAGGGTGAACCCTGCGGCGACATCGGACTGCGGCTGTGTGCTGGACGGGGTGGAACTGCTCTTGCCGTCCGGCGTCTTCGAGGCGTCCGGGGCCGACGGCCTGCCGTCGCCCTTCCCGTCCACCGCGGACGGGGAGCGCTCGGGCGCCTCGCCCACCGAGTTGGCGTTCTCCTGCGCGCCCTCGCCGGGCTCGGCCTTCGGCATGAACACCATCGCGTACGCCACCGCGCCGACGAGCCCGACCAGGACCAGCACGACCAGCCACCGGCCCAGCGACCTGGGCCCGCGCTCGCGCCGCTCCCTCGGTGCCCGCTGCGGCTTGGGCGCCCGCTGCGGCCTGGGCGCTCGCTGCGGCTTCGGCGCCCGCTCGGCGCGGCCCCGCTTGTGCCTCGCGTGACCGGCGGCCGCGGCCCGGCGCCTGCGGACCAGCTCGCCGCGGCGGCGCACGACGGGCAGCCGGGCGGCGTCGAACGGGGGCGCGGGCACCACGTTCGCCCCGGCCTCCGGCTCGGGCGCGGAGCGCACCAACGACCGCAGCCAGCCGCGCAGTTCCTCGAAGTCGAGCCGCTCGGTGGGGTCCTGCCGCAGCAGCGACTCGACGACGGGCCGCAGCGGCCCGCACTCCTCGGCGAACGCGGGCGGCTCGGCGCACACCATCTGCACGAGCTCCGGCGTGGACTCCTCCGGGTAGGGCGCGTGCCCCTGCACGGCCCGGAAGAGCAGGGCCCCCAGGGCCCACAGATCGGTGGCGGGCCCCACCGGAGCGGCCAACTGCCAGCTCTCCTGCACGGGATAGGCCTGCTCGGGCGCCCACCGCTCGGTGACGGGCCCGACCACGGTCATCCGCACCTGCCGGGCCCGCTCGGCGGCGACCCCGCCCAATTGGCGGCCGTCCGCGGCGGCTGCGTCCCGGGATTCGGCTCCGGCCGGTGCCTCTCCAGCCCCTCCGGCGCTTTTGGGGCGGAGCTCCGAGTCCTCGGCGCCGGGGATCAGCTCGTTCCACCGGGTCGGCCGCACCCCGGTGTCCACGGCGGCCTCGACAGAGCGCCCGGGCCGGGGCGCGGCCCCGTGCCAGGACTCCCCCACCCCGTACGGATCATCGATACGCCCCCCGGCGGCGGCCGCCCGCGCTCCCGCCCGGTACGCGGCGATCGCCCCGGCCCGAGCGGCCCGGTAGTCCCCGGGGTCCGGTGCGGCGGCGGGCGCGGGCACCGGCGCGGACTGCGAGGGCGGCGGCGCCGCGGCCGGCTGCGGCGCGGCGCTCCCGGTGTCCGACCCGAACCCGTCCTCGTCCTCCGGCGACCGGGGCGGCCGGGGGTCGTACCCGCACAGAGCCTCCTCGGCGGCCCCGGCGGCCAGCCCGGTCAGCACGATCCGCCCGTCGTCGCAGACCAGCACGGTCCGGGCGGTGATGTTCCGGTGCACCCACCCGTGCGCGTGCAGCGCCCGGAGCGCGGTCAGCACGTCGGAGGCGACCTCGGCGGCCCGGTACGGGCTCAGCGGCGCCTCGGCCAGCACCGAGGCCAGCGGCCGCGCCCGGACGGCCTCGCTCACGACCCACAGCGACCCGCCCTCGGCGAACACGTCGAAGACCTGGTCGAGCCGGGGATGGTCGGGTATCTGCGCGGCGGCCTGGGCGGCCTCTATGGCCCGCGCCACGGCGGGCTCGGCGGACCCCCGGGCGGCGGCCGCCCCGGGCCGGAACCCCTCCGGCAGCCCGTCCGCGTCGAGCACCTCGGCCTCGACGGTCTCCGGCAGCGGCACCTGCCGGACGAGGACTTCCTGACCGCTGTAGGTGTCGAAGGCGCGGGTCTCGGCGGACTCGGCGGACTCGTACGCGTCAGAGGACGGAACGGGCAGCCGGTACCGGTCGGCGAGCACCCGTCCCGCGTACTCGTCCACGACGACACCCCCTGCTCCACCCGGCGGTCAAATCCGTTCGTTCTGTGCCCAGTTGTACGCACTGTCGCGTCACGACGCCTCCTGATACGGCTGCGTACGGTCCGCAAGCACTCACGATACGTGCCGAACGGCTCCGGAGTTGAGGACTTGGGTTTTCAACTCTTGGGCTTGAAGGACTCCGTGAACGTCTTCCAGGTCGCCTTGCGCTTCGCCCCGTCCCAGCCGGCGTCCTTCGCGGTGTACATCAGCGCGTACCCCTGCGAGCCGTTCACCACGAACCCCCGGTCTATCGAGCGGTACTTGGTGCCCCCGTCGACATAGGTGAACTCCCAGTCGGCCGTGTTCCAGCCGCGGTAGTCCACCGCGGCTATGCGTATGCGGTCGTACTGGGAGCGGCGCATGTAGTTCTCCTGGCTGCGCCAGTCCGCGACCGGGTCGGACTTCGGCGTGCTGGTCCAGCCGACCAGCAGCTTCTGTCCGTCGGGGCCGGTGAAGCGCGCCCCGGCGGCGCTGGTGGAGCCGTACTTCCACCCCTTGGGCAGATCGATCGAGAAGCCCTGGGAGTGCTTGTACGGGGTGGCCGAGGTGTCGGCGCCGGAGCCGGAGTCGTCGCTGCCGGGCGAGGCGCCCTGGCCGGGGTCGGACGAGCCGCCCTCGTTCTCGTCCGGCTCGTTCTCGTCGGGCTCGTTCTCGTCCGGCTCGTCCTCGCCGGACCCCTTGCCCTGCTCCTGCCCCTGGGCCTCTTCCCCGCCCTTGCCCGTGTCCTTGCCGCCGGACCCGGTGGACCCGGCGGACGAAGCCTTGTCGCCGCCGTTCTTGGCGCCGCCGCCGTTGCCGTCACCGCCGTTGAGGGAGACGGCCAGGACGACACCGATGACGACGAGCGCGACGACGGCCGCGATGATCGCGAGGGTGCGGCGCGGCACGACATCGGTGATCGACGCCTTGCCGGCCGGGGTGCGCGGCGGTCCCCCGGGCTGCGCCGGGATCCGGCCGGACGCCACCGGCGCCGAGGCGGAGGCGGCGGACCCGGCGGGCTTCTCCCGGGCGGCCGTGGCGGCGGCCGCCGCCTTGCGCACCGACTTGAGGGCGCCGCGCAGCTTCTCCGCGGCCTCCTCGCTCCGGGCGGCGACGGACGAACCGGCCTTGCCCGCGGGCTTGTCGAGGGGCGGCGCGGGCGGCAGCGGCACGACCTTGGTGGCCTCGACCGGCTCCGGCTCGGCGACCGCCTTGGGCGCGGGCGCGTGGATGACGTCGTTCAGCAGCGCCCGGGCGCCCGCGTCGTCGAGCCGCTGCGCGGGGTCCTTGGCGAGCAGTCCGTAGATGACCTGCTCCAGCGCCCCGGCGTTCTTGGGCGGATCGACCGGCTCGGTCATCACCGCGGTCAGCGTGGCGATCGCCGACCCCTTGTCGTACGGGGGCACGCCCTCGACGGCGGCGTACAGCAGACCGCCCAGCGACCACATGTCGGCGGCGGGACCGGGCTTGTGCCCGCGAGCGCGCTCGGGCGAGATGTAGGAGGGCGCGCCGACGAGCATGCCGGTGGAGGTGATCGAGGGGTCGCCCTCCACCTGGGCGATGCCGAAGTCGGTCAGCACGACCCGCCCGTCCTCGGCGATCAGCACGTTGGACGGCTTCACGTCGCGGTGCAGGATGCCTTCCCGGTGGGCCGAGCGCAGCACGTCGAGGACGGCGAGCCCGACCTCGGCGGCGCGCCGCGGTTCGAGGAGCCCGTCCTCGCGGATGGCCTCGGCGAGCGACTTGCCCTCGACGAGCTCCATGACGATCCACGGCCGGTCGTCCTCGTCGACGACGTCGAAGACGGTGACGGCGCCGTTGTTGCGGATCCGGGCGATCGCCTTCGCCTCACGCAGCGTGCGCGTGATGAGGCGTCGCTTCTCCTCCTCGTCGATGCTCGACGGGAAGCGCAGCTCCTTGACCGCGACCGTGCGTCCGAGGGTCTCGTCCTTGGCCCGCCACACGGTGCCCATGCCGCCGCGGCCGAGCACGTCGCCGAGGCGGTACCGCCCGGCGAGCAGCCGGCCGGTCGCATCCTGGCCGGAAGCGGACTTGCCACCGGTGGACGACGCCTCGTCCGGGCCGTCGTGAACGTCCTGTGCGTCCTGCAAGGACGAGTCCTGACGAGCGCTCTTGTCCTGACGGGCCTCGCCCGCCCGCTCCGACTCCGACATGCGTCCCCTCTGCAACCCGCCCTGACAGAGCCTTCATTGTCCCTCACGCGACGACCGCCCTACGCCCAGGGTCGGTCCTCCGGCACCCTTGCCGAGAACGTCCCGAAGGGACCGTCATGCCCGTACTCCGGACACTCCCGGCCATTCCTCCGGCCGTGGCTCTGCTCTGCCTGGATCCGGGCAGCACGCCACCCGTTGATCCTTCTGTGAAGGTCACTCTTCCGCTGCTCGTCACCAAGGGCAAGGCCCGGGGGAAGCCCTGCTGACCACTGGCGATCCCCCAACTGACAACGGAACAGCGCCTCGACCCCGCCCCCGCGCACGGCAGCCCGGACGCGGCGGGCGCCCCGGCTCCCGAACACCGTGTGCCGGGAGCCGAGTTGTGCGCCACGCGAACGGCGGACCGCCTACAGCGGCGCGATGTCCGGCGCCCCCAGCCGGGCCGCGTCGGCCGTGAGGTCGTCGGGCTGCAACTGCGACTCCCGCTCCGCCTCGACCCGCTTCTCGTAGTGCTCGACCTCGCGCTCCACCTGGTCCTTGTCCCAGCCGAGCACCGGAGCCATCAGTTCGGCGGCCTCCCGGGCGGACCGCGTCCCCCGGTCGAAGGTCTCGATGGAGATCCGGGTCCGCCGGGTCAGCACGTCGTCGAGATGCCGCGCCCCTTCGTGCGACGCCGCGTACACGACCTCGGCCCGCAGATAGTCCTCGGCTCCGCCCAGCGGCGCCCCGAGACCGGGATCCGCGGTGATCAGCTCCAGCACTTCCTGGGCCAGCGCCCCGTACCGGTTGAGCAGGTGCTCCACCCGCACCACATGCAGCCCGGTGCGCGCGGCGATCCTGGCCCGCGCGTTCCACAGCGCCCGGTACCCCTCGGCGCCCACCAGCGGCACGTCCTCGGTCACGCACTCGGCGACCCGCTGGTCGAGCGCGTGCACCGCCTCGTCCACGGCGTCCTTCGCCATGACCCGGTACGTCGTGTACTTGCCGCCGGCGACCACGACGAGCCCCGGCACGGGGTGCGCGACGGTGTGCTCCCGCGACAGCTTGCTGGTGGCGTCGGACTCCCCGGCGAGCAGCGGCCGCAGACCGGCGTAGACGCCCTGCACGTCGTCCCGCGAGAGCGGCACGCCGAGCACGGAGTTCACATGCTCCAGCAGGTAGTCGATGTCGGCGCTGGACGCCGCCGGATGGGCCTTGTCGAGGTCCCACTCGGTGTCCGTGGTCCCCACGATCCAGTGCCGGCCCCACGGGATCACGAACAGCACGCTCTTCTCGGTCCGCAGGATGAGCCCGGTGGTGGAGTTGATCCGGTCCTTCGGCACGACGAGGTGGATGCCCTTGGAGGCGCGCACGTGGAACTGGCCGCGCTCGCCCACCATGGCCTGCGTGTCGTCGGTCCACACCCCGGTCGCGTTGACGACCTGCTTGGCGCGGATCTCGTACTCGCCGCCGCCCTCCACGTCCTGCACCCGCGCGCCGACGACCCGCTCGCCCTCGCGGAGGAAGCCGGTGACCCGCGCCCGGTTGGCGGCCTTCGCGCCGTACATGGCGGCGGTCCGCACCAGGGTCGCCACGTACCGCGCGTCGTCCATCTGCGCGTCGTAGTACTGCAGGGCGCCGACCAGCGCGTCCTTCTTCAGGCAGGGCGCGACCCGCAGCGCGTGGCGCCGCGACAGATGCCGGTGCATCGGCAGCCCGCGCCCGTGTCCGCGGGCCATCGACATGGCGTCGTAGAGGGCGACACCCGATCCCGCGTACAGCCGCTCCCACCCCTTGTGCTGCAAGGGGTACAGGAAGGGCACGGGCTTCACGAGGTGCGGTGCGAGCCGCTCGATCAGCAGGCCCCGCTCCTTCAGCGCCTCCCGTACGAGCGCGAAGTCCAGCATCTCCAGATACCGCAGCCCGCCGTGGATCAGCTTGCTGGACCGGCTCGACGTGCCCGAGGCCCAGTCCCGCGCCTCGACGATCCCGGTGGACAGGCCCCGGGTCACCGCGTCCAGCGCGGTTCCCGCACCGACCACCCCGGCGCCCACGACAAGAATGTCCAGCTCGCCCTCGGCCATGGCCGCGAGCGCCTCCGCGCGCTGCTCGGGTCCCAGTGTCGCTGCCTTCACTGCTGCCTCCCGCTGTCGTCGGCGCCGGCCTCACCGGCAGGTGTACCCGGGCTCGCGGGACGCAAGCAGGGGCACCGAATGCGGCATGTTCCCGATTCTGGCCCTCCCGCCCGATTCCGGCCACCACGAAGCCGCCCCGGCAACACTCCCTAACCCAAGGCGGCGCAATGCCGCATATCGGTCATATTTACTCCTAGTCTGACATTGCGCTCGCCCGTCCTGTCCACAGGGCTTGCACACTCGTCCCGCCCCGGCTAGAAGCCGGGTTCGCCTCCGGGAAGGACGGCAAACGCCATGCCCGCAGACCTCGCCGTCGTCGGCCTCGGCCACCTCGGCCTGCCGCTCGCCCAGGCCGCCGTCGCCGCAAGGATCGCGACCGTCGGCCACGACCCGGCCCGCGCCCAGGACCTCGCCGCGGGCCGCCTCCCCGGCGACGGCGACGACGCGGCCCTGACCGCCGCCGACGTCCGCCGGATGCTCGCCGGCGGCTTCCGCCCCACCGCGAACCCCGCCGAACTGGGCCGCGTCCGCACCGCCGTCATCTGCGCGCCCACCCCGCCCGGGGCGGACGGCACCCCGTCCCTCCACCCCGTCATCGAGGCGACCCGCACCCTGGCCGCCCACCTGCGCCCGCACACCACGGTGATCATCGAGTCACCGGTCCCGCCGGGCACCACGGAGACCGTCCTGCTCCCCCTCCTCGAAGAGGGCTCGGGCCTGCGCGCGGGCCGCGACTTCCACCTGGCCCACGCCCCCGGCCGCCTCGACCCCGGCAACCGCACCCAGCCCTACGCGGCGATCCCCAAGGTCATCGGCGGCCACACCCCCGCCTGCACCGAGTCGGCGGCGACCTTCTACAGCCGCCTCACCGACAAGGTCGTCCGCGCCCGCGGCCCCCGGGAGGCGGAGACGGTCCACCTCCTGGAGACGAACTACCGCCACGTCAACATCGCCCTGGTCAACGAGATGGCCGTCCTCTGCCACGACCTCGGCGTCGACCTCTGGGACGTCATCCGCTGCGCCGAGACCAAGCCCTTCGGCTTCCAGGCCTTCCGCCCGGGCCCCGGCGTCGGCGGTCACGCCCTCCCCCAGGACCTGACCTCGCCCCACCTGCCCACCCGCCCGCTGCGCATGGTGGAACTGGCCCGCCAGGTCAACGACCACATGCCGGCGTACGTCGTCCAGCGCGCGGCCACGCTCCTCAACGAGCACGGCAAGTCGGCCCGCGGCGCCCGCGTCCTGCTCCTCGGCATCACGTACAAGCCCGACCTCGCCGACCAACAGGCCGCCCCCGCCCAGGAGATCGCCACCCGCCTCATGCAACTGGGCGCCGCGGTCAGCTACCACGACCCGTACGTCCCGTCCTGGAACGTGCTGGACCGCCCGGTCCCGCGCGCCGACTCCCTCTACGAGGCCGCGGCCGACGCCGACCTGACGATCCTGCTCCAGCACCACCGCACGTACGACCTCCAGGGCCTCGCGGTGAAGGCCCAGCTCCTCCTGGACACCAGAGGAGCGACTCCGGCGGGCGCGGCCCACCGGCTCTGACTGCTACTGTGCGGCCCCTCTGCGCACACACGTGCCAGCGTTCACACTTCAGGGGGACCGCATGACCCAGCCGCCGCAGCCACATCCGCAGGACGGAAACCCGTACGCCCAGCAGCAGCCCCCGGCGCCGCAGCCGGGCTACGGCTACCCGCAGCAGCAGCCGCCCCAGGGCCAGCAGCCGTACGCCCCGTTCCCGCAGCAGCAGGGCCATCCCGGCGGCTTCGCGCCCCCGATGCCGCCGGCCCGCAGCGGGAACGCCGCCCTCGGCATCGTCGCCGCCGTGGTCCTGGCCCTCGTCACGGCCTGGATCTACGGCGCCGTCATGAAGGCCACCGAGCACGAGATCGGCTACGCGGCCGTGGCGGTCGGCGCCGTCATCGGCTTCGCCGCGGGCAAGATCGGCGGCCGCAACCAGGTCCTGCCGTTCGTCTGCGCGGTGCTGGCGCTCGGCGCGGTGTACCTGGGCCAGCTCACCGGGTACGCGATGGCCATCGCCGAGATCGGGAACGTCTCGTTCATCGACATCCTCACCGACCACTTCGGCGACCTCAACGAGGGCTGGAAGCACGAGGCCGACTTCCTGACGTACCTCTTCCTCGTCATCGGCGCCGTCGCCGCGTTCGGCAGCTCGAAGAAGGCGGCCCTCTGACCGAGGCCGCACACGAAAAGGGGTGGGGCCCCGCCGGATCGGCGGGGCCCCACCCCTTTCCTGCTACGACACAGCGTCAGCGCCGGTGCTGGGAGTCGGCCACCGTGACCTCGACCCGCTGGAACTCCTTGAGCTCGCTGTAGCCCGTCGTGGCCATGGCCCGCTTCAGCGCGCCGAAGATGTTCATCGAGCCGTCGGGCGTGTGCGACGGTCCGGTCAGGACCTCCTCCGTGGTGCCCACGGTCCCGAGGTCGACCTTCTTGCCGCGCGGCACGTCCTCGTGGACGGCCTCCATGCCCCAGTGGTGACCGCGGCCGGGCGCGTCCGTGGCGCGGGCCAGCGGCGAGCCCATCATGACGGCGTCGGCACCGCACGCGATGGCCTTGGGCAGGTCACCGGACCAGCCCACGCCACCGTCGGCGATGACGTGCACGTACCGGCCGCCGGACTCGTCCATGTAGTCCCGGCGCGCGGCGGCGACATCGGCGACCGCGGTGGCCATCGGCACCTGGATGCCCAGCACGTTCCGCGTCGTGTGGGCGGCGCCGCCGCCGAACCCGACGAGCACACCGGCGGCGCCGGTCCGCATCAGGTGCAGCGCGGCGGTGTACGTGGCGCAGCCGCCGACGATCACCGGCACGTCGAGCTCGTAGATGAACTGCTTCAGGTTCAGCGGCTCGGCGGCACCCGACACGTGCTCGGCGGACACGGTGGTGCCCCGGATCACGAAGATGTCGACGCCCGCGTCCACCACGGCCTTGGAGAACTCGGCGGTGCGCTGCGGCGAGAGCGCGGCGGCGGTGACGACACCGGAGTCGCGCACCTCCTTGATGCGCTGCCCGATCAGGTCGGCCTGGATGGGGGCGGAGTAGATCTCCTGCAGACGCCGCGTGGCGACATCCGCGTCCAGCTCGGCGATCTCGTCGAGCAGCGGCTGCGGGTCCTCGTACCGGGTCCACAGACCTTCGAGGTTCAGTACGCCGAGGCCACCCAGCTCACCGATGCGGATCGCGGTCGCCGGCGAGACGACGGAGTCCATGGGAGCGGCCAGGAACGGCAGCTCGAACCGATAGGCATCGATCTGCCAGGCGATCGAGACCTCCTTCGGGTCGCGGGTGCGCCGACTCGGCACGACGGCGATGTCGTCGAAGGCGTACGCGCGGCGGCCGCGCTTGCCGCGCCCGATCTCGATCTCAGTCACGTTGTGTGGGCCTTTCCCTCTTGGTCTGCCTGTCCAGTATCCCCGACACACGAGTGAGGGGCGGCCCCAGGCAATCCCGGGGCCGCCCCTCACCGCATGGCCTGCGGCTACCGGCGACTACTTACGGCTGTAGTTCGGCGCCTCGACCGTCATCTGGATGTCGTGCGGGTGGCTCTCCTTGAGACCCGCCGACGTGATGCGCACGAAGCGGCCGTTCTCCTGCAGCTCCGGCACGGTCCGCCCGCCGACGTAGAACATCGACTGGCGCAGACCACCGGTGAGCTGGTGCACCACGGAGGCCAGCGGGCCCCGGTACGGGACCTGCCCCTCGATGCCCTCGGGAATCAGCGCATCGTCGGAGGCGACGCCCTCCTGGAAGTACCGGTCCTTGGAGAAGGACTTGCGGTCGCCGCGCGTCTGCATGGCGCCGAGCGACCCCATGCCCCGGTACGACTTGAACTGCTTGCCGTTGATGAACAGCAGCTCGCCCGGCGACTCCTCGCAGCCCGCGAGCAGCGAGCCGAGCATCACCGTGTCGGCACCGGCGACGAGCGCCTTGGCGATGTCACCGGAGTACTGCAGACCGCCGTCGCCGATGACCGGGACCCCGGCCTCCTTCGCGGCGAGCGAGGCCTCGTAGATGGCGGTGACCTGCGGGACGCCGATACCGGCGACGACGCGCGTGGTGCAGATGGAGCCCGGTCCGACACCGACCTTGATGCCGTCGACACCGGCGTCGATCAGCGACTTGGCGCCGTCCCGCGTCGCGATGTTGCCGCCGATGACGTCGACGCCGCTCGCGTTGGACTTGATCTTGGCGACCATGTCGCCGACGAGCCGCGAGTGCCCGTGCGCGGTGTCGACGACGATGAAGTCGACGCCCGCCTCGACCAGCGCCTGCGCGCGCTCGAAGGAGTCACCGGCCACGCCGACCGCGGCACCGACGAGCAGCCGGCCCCCGGCGTCCTTCGCCGCGTTCGGGTACTTCTCCGCCTTCACGAAGTCCTTGACGGTGATGAGCCCCTTGAGCACACCGGCGTCGTCGACCAGCGGAAGCTTCTCGATCTTGTGGCGGCGCAGCAGTTCCATGGCGTCGACGCCGGAGATGCCGACCTTGCCGGTCACCAGCGGCATCGGCGTCATGACCTCGCGCACCTGACGGCTGCGGTCGGACTCGAAGGCCATGTCGCGGTTGGTGACGATGCCCAGCAGCTTGCCCGCCGGGTCGGTCACCGGGACGCCGGAGATACGGAACTTGGCGCAAATCGCATCGGCCTCGGCGAGCGTCGCGTCCGGGTGCACCGTGATCGGGTCGGTCACCATGCCGGACTCGGAGCGCTTCACGAGGTCGACCTGGTTGGCCTGGTCGGCGATGGAGAGGTTGCGGTGCAGCACACCGACACCGCCCTGCCGCGCCATGGCGATCGCCATCCGCGACTCGGTGACCTTGTCCATCGCGGCGGACAGCAGCGGGATGTTGACCCGCACGTTCTTCGATACGTACGAGGCGGTGTCGATCTGGTCGGGCGCCATGTCCGACGAGCCCGGCAGCAGCAGCACGTCGTCGTAGGTCAGCCCGAGTGTCGCGAATTTCTCGGGCACTCCGTCGACGTTTGCAGTCATGACACCTTCCCCAAATGGCCTTGATCGGTGCGGATGTCCATGCTAACGGGAACAAGACGTGTCTCATTCCACGATCAAGATCATCGGCCTTATTTGTACGTTCGCACGTACCCGGCCCCGCCCCTGTGCTACTGCTCGGCGAGCGCCCGCAGGCGGCTCAGCGCCCGGTGCTGCGCGACGCGCACGGCTCCGGGTGACATCCCCAACATCTGCCCGGTCTCCTCGGCGGTGAGGCCGACGGCGATCCGCAGGAGCAGCAGCTCCCGCTGGTTCTCCGGCAGGTTGGCGAGCAGCTTCTTGGCCCAGGCGGCGTCACTGCTCAGCAGCGCCCGCTCCTCGGGCCCGAGGGAATCGTCCGGCCGCTCCGGCATCTCGTCGGACGGCACGGCCGTCGAACCGGGGCCGCGCATGGCCGCGCGCTGCAGATCGGCGACCTTGTGAGCGGCGATGGCGAAGACGAACGCCTCGAAGGGCCGCCCGGTGTCCTTGTAGCGCGGCAGCGCGAGCAGCACCGCGACACAGACTTCCTGGGCCAGGTCCTCCACGAAGTGCCGCGCGTCACCCGGAAGCCGGGACAGCCGCGTGCGGCAGTAGCGGATGGCCAGGGGATGGACGTGCGCGAGCAGATCGTGCGTGGCCTGCTCGTCACCGTCGACGGCGCGGCCGACGAGCGTACCGATGACCCCTTGCGGGGTCACTGCCTCGTCGTCGCGCATCGGTCCATGGTGCCTTGCCGACACCTGATCCGTGGCACCGTGCCCTTGGTTGTGCACCGAAGCGTTATGAGCAGGTGCGCCGGAACTCATCTCCTGCGCCCTCCCCTCTCGCTGACCCTGCTCGCCCGACTCGTCGTCCCCGAGGAACTCCACACCTCAAGGATGCGGCATCACTCGCGAAGCGTCGAAAAGCCGCGGCGCGGCGGGCTGGATCGGTGCCCCTAGCAGCCCCGTCCGTCCAGTGACGGACGGGGTTCAGGGTTCCCCCGCGCTGGCGCACCGGGTCCTAGCGCACCAGGCCCCAGCGGAAGCCGAGCGCCACGGCGTGCGCACGGTCCGAGGCGCCGAGCTTCTTGAACAGACGTCGTGCGTGCGTCTTGACCGTGTCCTCGGAGAGGAACAGCTCGCGCCCGATCTCGGCGTTGGACCGGCCGTGGCTCATGCCCTCGAGCACCTGGATCTCCCGCGCGGTGAGGGTGGGCGCGGCACCCATCTCGGCCGAGCGCAGTCTGCGCGGGGCGAGCCGCCAGGTCGGGTCGGCGAGCGCCTGCGTCACGGTGGCCCGCAGCTCGGCGCGCGAGGCGTCCTTGTGCAGGTATCCGCGGGCGCCGGCGGCGACCGCGAGCGCGACCCCGTCCAGGTCCTCGGCCACGGTGAGCATGATGATGCGCGCACCGGGGTCGGCGGACAGCAGCCGCCGAACGGTCTCGACGCCGCCCAGACCGGGCATGCGTACGTCCATCAGAATCAGGTCCGAGCGATCGGCGCCCCAGCGGCGGAGGACTTCCTCGCCGTTGGCCGCGGTCGTCACGCGCTCGACGCCGGGCACGGTCGCGACCGCGCGGCGGAGCGCCTCTCGGGCAAGCGGGGAGTCGTCGCAGACGAGGACGGATGTCATGACCGTCCTCCGCAGCTGATGCGCGTCACCTTGGGCCTCCAGGCTGGTACGAATCGTCACCTGTGCGGTCGACGCTCTCGGACAGATGCCCGAGCGCTTGTTGTTTCAACCGCCTCCGCACTCTCAACGACGGTCACTCGAAAGAGTTACGGGTCGGACGGCCTAGTTCGGCACTCTACGTGAGGGGCCGCACACAGCCGAGATGGCGCAACGGACCCTCAAGGATTCATCACAAGCTATGCCCCATTTAGCGGCTTTTCTTCCCTTTTGCTGGTGTCTGTAGCTAGATTCTCAATGAGTCATATTTTCATCTCCTTAGACAGTAGATGTACGGTCATGGGCACCGTATCCGCGTCACAACGGCTACAAGGGGACAACGCAATGGCAGATTTCTCCCGCCTTCCCGGACCGAACGCAGATCTCTGGGACTGGCAGCTCCTCGCGGCCTGCCGCGGGGTCGACAGCTCGCTCTTCTTCCACCCGGAGGGCGAGCGAGGAGCGGCGCGCAGCGCCCGCGAGAACTCGGCCAAAGAGGTCTGCATGAGGTGCCCGGTGCGCGCGGAGTGCGCTGCTCACGCCCTACAAGTGCGCGAGCCGTACGGCGTGTGGGGAGGGCTCACCGAGGACGAGCGCGAAGAGCTGATGGGACGGGCCCGCAACCGGCTCGTCACGGCGTCGACAGCGGGGGGCGCAGCGGCCACGGCTGCCGCCGCACGCAATTGAAGGAACGTTTCTGCTGACGCGGTGGCCGCGGGCGCACTCGGGCGGGCCCGCGCCCGTGCTCAGCGCGTGGCGGCCTTCGCCAGATGGTCGAGGGTCGCGGCGACCGCCGGCACCTGGGCCAGATCGGGCAGTGTCAGCGCGACGATCTCGCGCTGCACGGCCGGTTCAACGGTTACTGTCCGTGCACCCTTGGGGCGAACGGACTCGATGGCCAGTTCGGGCAGCACGGCAACACCGAGCCCCGCGCCGACCAGGCCGACCACCGCCGGATAGTCGTCCGTGGCGAAGTCGATGCGCGGCGCGAACCCGGCGCCCCGGCACACCTCGACCAGCTGGCGGCGGCAGCGCGGACACCCCGCGATCCAGGGGTCGTCGGCGAACGCGTCGATGGTCACCGAGCCCGCCTCCGCGAGCCGGTGCCCTTCGGGGACCAGGCCCACGAGCCGGTCGGCGAGCAGGGGACGGACGACGAGGTCGTCCCACTCCTGCGCCGCGTGCGCGCCTTCGTACCGGAAGGCGAGGGCCACGTCGCAGTCGCCCTCGCGCAGCATCTCCACCGAGCGCGGGGGCTCCGCCTCCACCAGGGACACCCGGGTGCCCGGGTGTTCGGCACGCAGGGCGGCCAGGGCCGTCGGGACCAGCGTCGAACTGCCGCTGGGGAACGAGACGAGGCGGACGCGGCCGGCGCGCAGGCCCGCGATCGCGGCGACCTCCTCCTCGGCGGCGGTGAGCCCGGCGAGGATGCCCGCCGCGTGCCGGACGAGGGCCTCGCCGGCCTGGGTCAGGCGCATCTCGCGGCCGGTGCGGATGAGGAGCGGGGTGCCCGCCGAGGTCTCCAGGGCCTTCATCTGCTGGCTGACCGCGGGCTGGGTGCAGCCCAGCTCGCGGGCGGCCGCCGAGAAGGACCCGGTGGCGGCCACGGCGCGCAGGACACGGAGATGACGGGCCTCGATCATGCCCCAAGCATAAGCGGAGCTTGGAGATCGCGCCGATTAATGCATGGCGACTTTGGTCACGGGTCTCGTAACGTCGGTGTCATGAGACTTCTGTCGCTGAACCTGGGCCGGCCCGAGACCGTCGAGTACACCGATCAGCCCGAGGGCGTGACCGGCATCGACAAGCAGCCGGTCGACGGGCCCGTGCGGGTCACCGCGCCCGGCCCCAAGGGGACCGGCGGCAGCGGCCTCGCCGGGGACGCCGTGTGCGACAAGCGGCACCACGGCGGGAACGACCAGGCGGTGTACGCGTTCGCGCGCGAGGACCTGGACGCGTGGGAGGCCACCCTCGGCCGGGCGCTGCCCAGCGGGTCCTTCGGGGAGAACCTCACCACCGAGGGCGTCGACATCACGGGCGCCAAGGTCGGCGAGCGCTGGCGGATCGGCCCCGACCTGCTGCTGGAGGTGACCTCCAGCCGGATCCCGTGCCGGACCTTCCAGGGGCACCTGGGCGAGAAGGGCTGGGTCAAGCGGTACACGCAGGACCGCAGGCCCGGCGCGTACCTGCGGGTGATCGAGCCCGGTGAGATCCGGGCCGGGGACCCGATCGAGGTCGTGCACCGGCCCGACCACGAGGTGACCGTCGCCTTCGTGTTCCGCGCGGTGACCACCGAGCGCGAGCTGCTGCCGCGGGTGCTCGCCGCCGGGGACGCGCTGCGCCCCGAGGAGCTGAAGGCCGCGCGGGCGTACGTCGAGAAGTACGGCTCGTCCGCGTAGGGGGGAATCCTGGTGGCGTACGGGGGTTGAGTCGGGGGGCGCGTCAGGGGCCGCCCCCGATGTGCCGCGGCGGGGCCGGCGGGACGCTCGACGCATGACCCGAGCTGCCGGAAAGTCCCGCCTCAAGCGCGTCCTCGTCGCCCTCGGCGCGTTCGTCACCGTCCTCGTCCTCGCGGTCGGCGGCGGTGTGCTGTGGCTCTGGAACGACGCGCGGGTGAGCACCGTCGGCACGACGGACTTCCGCAACGAGCTGGCGGTGCCGCCGCTCGCCGCGTCCCGGCTGGACGAGAGGAGCGGCCGTCGCGTCTTCGACCTGCGGATGCGGGCGGGCGAGAAGGAGTTCGAGCCCGGCCGCACGACCAGGACGTGGGGCTTCAACGGCGACTACCTGGGTCCCACGCTGCGCGCGAAGCGCGGCGAGAAGGTCGAGGTCCGTGTCCACAACGGGCTCGACGAGCCCTCCACCGTGCACTGGCACGGCATGCATCTGCCCGCCCGGATGGACGGCGGCCCGCACCGGATGATCGGGCCGGGCGAGGAGTGGACGCCCCGCTGGACCGTCGACCAGCCCGCCGCGACGCTCTGGTACCACCCGCATCCGCACGGGCGGACGGAGCGGCACGTGCAGCGCGGGCTCGCCGGGATGTTCCTGCTCGACGACGAGAGGAGCGCGCGGCTCGCGCTGCCGAAGACGTACGGCGTGGACGATCTGCCGGTGATCGTGCAGGACGTGAAGTTCGACGGGGCGGCCTTCGACCACGGGCACAAGATGATGCGGTCCGTCGGCTTCCTCGGCGACCGCACCATGGTGAACGGCACCCTCGATCCGTACCGGGTCGTGCGTGACGAGCGGGTACGGCTGCGGCTGCTGAACGCGTCCACGGCCCGGACGTACGACTTCGGGTTCTCGGACGGGCGGGGCTTCGCGCTCGTCGGGACGGACGGCGGTCTGCTGGAGCGGCCCGCGGCGATGCAGCGGGTACGGCTGTCGCCGGGTGAGCGGGCCGAGGTCGTGGTGCGGATGGAGCCGGGTGAGCGCACGGTGCTGCGCAGTGACGCGCACGACGGCTACGGGGACGCGTGGCAGCGCCGGTTCGGCGGCGGGGACGACTCGTTCGACGTACTGCAGCTGCGGGCGGCGGGCACCCTGCGACCGTCCCCCGAAGTGCCGCACGTCCTGGGCGAGTTGGAGCTCCCGGAGGCCGCCGACGCGGTGCGTTCGCGCTCCTTCGACCTGAAGATGAGCGGGATCAACGGGCGGGCGATGGCCATGGACCGCGTCGACGAGACCGTCACGCGCGGCAGCACCGAGGTGTGGACCGTGCACAACGGCAACGGGATGCCGCACAACTTCCATGTCCACGATGTGCAGTTCAGGGTGCTGGAGATCAACGGCGGGACGCCGCCGCCCGAGCTGCGCGGGCGCAAGGACACGGTGTTCCTGCCGAACGGGACGACGGTCAAGCTGGCGCTGCGGTTCGACGGAGGGCCCGATTTCGCCGATCCGGACGTCCCGTTCATGTACCACTGCCATCTGCTGTACCACGAGGACGGCGGGATGATGGGGCAGTTCGTGGTCGTCGACAAGGGGCAGCGGGCACACACCCCGGCCGGAGCAGGACCCGGTGATCACGAGCACCACTGAACCGTCACTAACCTTGGCCCATGACTACGGCACTGATCACGGGATCCACCGCGGGCATCGGCGCCGCGTTCGCCCGGCGCCTCGCCGCCGACGGCCACAACCTGGTGCTCGTCGCGCGCGACACCAAGCGGCTTCAGGAGCAGGCGACCGAACTGCACGACCGGCACGGCATCGAGGCCGAGGTACTGACGGCCGACCTCGCCACGGACGAGGGCATCGCGGCGGTCGAGGAGCGGCTGAAGGACCGTAAGGCCGCGGTCGATCTGCTCGTCAACAACGCCGGGTTCGGCAACAAGGGCCGCTACCTGGAAGTCCCCATGGCCGACGAGCTGACCATGCTGAAGGTGCACTGCGAGGCGGTGCTGCGGCTGACGTCGGCGGCGACGGAGGTGATGCGCGAGCGCGGCCGCGGCGGCGTGATCAACGTCGCGTCGGTCGCGGCGTTCGTGCCGCGCGGCACGTACGGGGCGTCGAAGGCGTGGGTCGTGCAGTTCACCCAGGGCGCGGCGAAGGACCTGGCGGGCAGCGGGGTACGGCTGATGGCGCTGTGCCCGGGCTTCGTCCGTACGGAGTTCCACCAGCGGGCCGGGATGGGCACGGGCAACATCCCGAAGTGGATGTGGCTGGACGCCGACAAGCTGGTGGCGGCGGCGCTCACCGATCTGTCCCGCGGCAGGTCCCTGTCGATCCCGGATCCGCGGTACAAGGCGCTGATGGGCGTGGTGAAGGTGACGCCGCGCGCGCTGCTGGGCGGGATCACGTCGAAGACGGGGCGCAAGTACGGGCCGCAGTAGTCGCCGGGTGCGGGTCCGCTGTGGCCGGTCGCGCCGTTCCCGTCGAAACCGCATCAGGAAAACGCCGAGGCCCGGCTCCCTGCGACAGGGAGCCGGGCCTCGGTTCAGGTCAGCTCGGCGGAGCGCCTCAGTGCGAGTGACCGTGGCCGTGACCGGCCTCGGGCTCCTCCTCGGCCGGCTTCTCGACGACCAGGGTCTCGGTCGTCAGGAGCAGGGAGGCGATGGACGCGGCGTTCTCCAGGGCGGAGCGCGTGACCTTGACCGGGTCGATGACGCCGGCCTTGACCAGGTCGCCGTACTCACCGGTCGCGGCGTTGTAGCCGGAGCCCTTCTCGAGCTCGGCGACCTTGGAGACGATCACGTAGCCCTCGAGGCCCGCGTTCTCGGCGATCCAGCGCAGCGGCTCGACGGCGGCGCGGCGGACGACGGCGACACCGGTGGCCTCGTCGCCCTCCTTGCCGAGGGAGCCCTCCAGGACCTTGACGGCGTGGACGAGCGCGGAGCCACCACCGGAGACGATGCCCTCCTCGACCGCGGCGCGGGTCGCGGAGATGGCGTCCTCCAGACGGTGCTTCTTCTCCTTGAGCTCGACCTCGGTCGCGGCACCGACCTTGATGACGCAGACGCCGCCGGCGAGCTTCGCGAGGCGCTCCTGGAGCTTCTCGCGGTCCCAGTCGGAGTCCGTGTTCTCGATCTCGGCCTTGATCTGGTTGACGCGGCCGTCGACGTCGGCCTTGTTGCCGCCACCGTCGACGATCGTGGTGTCGTCCTTGGTGATGGTCACGCGGCGCGCGGAGCCGAGGACGTCCAGACCGGCCTGGTCGAGCTTGAGGCCGACCTCTTCGGCGATGACGGTGGCACCGGTGAGGGTGGCCATGTCCTGGAGCATCGCCTTGCGGCGGTCACCGAAGCCGGGGGCCTTCACGGCGACGGCGTTGAACGTGCCGCGGATCTTGTTCACGACCAGGGTCGACAGGGCCTCGCCCTCGACGTCCTCGGCGATGATCAGCAGCGGCTTCGAGCCACCGGCCTGGATGACCTTCTCCAGGAGCGGGAGCAGGTCCTGGATGGACCCGATCTTGCCCTGGTGGATCAGGATGTACGGGTCGTCGAGGACGGCCTCCATACGCTCCTGGTCGGTGACGAAGTACGGGGACAGGTAGCCCTTGTCGAAGGCCATGCCCTCGGTGAAGTCGAGCTCCAGGCCGAAGGTGTTGGACTCCTCGACGGTGATGACACCGTCCTTGCCGACCTTGTCCATCGCCTCGGCGATGAGCTCGCCGACCTGGGCGTCCTGGGCGGACAGACCGGCGACGGCGGCGATGTCGGACTTCTCGTCGATCGGGCGGGCGGTCGCGAGGAGGTCCTCGGACACGGCCTTCACCGCGGCGTCGATGCCCTTCTTCAGGGCGGCCGGGGAGGCGCCGGCGGCGACGTTGCGCAGGCCTTCCTTGACGAGGGCCTGGGCCAGCACGGTGGCGGTGGTCGTACCGTCACCCGCGATGTCGTTGGTCTTGGTCGCCACCTCCTTCACCAGCTGGGCGCCGAGGTTCTCGTACGGGTCCTCGACCTCGACCTCACGGGCGATGGTCACACCGTCGTTGGTGATGGTGGGGGCGCCGAACTTCTTGTCGATGACGACGTTGCGGCCCTTGGGGCCGATCGTCACCTTGACCGTGTCGGCAAGCTTGTTGACGCCGCGCTCGAGGGCGCGACGGGCGTCCTCGTCGAACTTCAGGATCTTCGCCATGGGAGCGGTTCAGCCCTCTCGAAAACTGGAGTAATGACACTGCGCCCCTCGCCGCCCGGCTTGAGCAGGGTGACCAGGGGCGCAGCTCTTCAAAGCATTCGCTTCGAGGTGATTACTTCTCGACGATCGCGAGCACGTCGCGAGCCGAGAGGACGAGGTACTCCTCGCCGTTGTACTTGACCTCGGTGCCGCCGTACTTGCTGTACAGCACGATGTCGCCGGTCTTCACGTCGAGCGGCAGGCGCTCGCCGTTCTCGAAGCGGCCCGGGCCCACGGCGAGGACGACGCCCTCCTGGGGCTTCTCCTTCGCGGTGTCCGGGATGACCAGGCCAGAGGCCGTGGTCTGCTCGGCGTCGAGCGGCTGGACCACAATGCGGTCCTCGAGCGGCTTGATGGCAACCTTGGAGCTGGCGGTCGTCACGATCCGACCTCCCCCTTCGGAGATCTCACGGGGTTAACTGTCTGAGGTGGCGACCAGGTGGATCCGTCGTCGCGGGTGCCGGACCTGCCCGTCGCTGTTGGCACTCTCCGGTGGGGAGTGCCAGAGCCGAGACTATGACCGCGATTAGCACTCGGTCAAGCGGACTGCTAATCGACTCCGGCGCGGCGGGGGATTTCGAACGGAGCTGCGCCCCGATCCGGCCATGCGCCGCGGGGGATTCCCCGCGTTGCCGAGTGCGGCTCCGCCGTGACCGCTCGCGCCGTTCCCCGCGCTCCTTCGGGGCACGGGTCGGTCTCGATTGGGGAACGCGGGCGGTGGAGTCGCCGGTTCCGTACGAGGGTGCGGGCATGGCCGGTCAGCATCGCAAATCCCTCGTGGGCGACATCGCCCTGGCTGTCTTCGTGCTGTTCGTGGACGCGCTCGCGTACGCCGTCACCACGATCTGGCAGTTCGCCGCCCACGTCCGCCCCGCCCAGGAGGCGTGGTCGTGGACCTACCTGGGTCTCGCCGTCCTGATCGCGGCGTCGGCCTTCGCCTTCGGCGGGCGCGCGGGGCTGCCGGTCACCGCGGGGGCGCAGCTCCTCGCGGGCGCCTTCCTGGGCCTCGCGGCACTGGCCCGGCTGGCCTCGGCGTGAGCGCGCAGGCGCGGCAGGACGACGACGCGTTCACCGGTGGCTGCGTGGTGGCCTTCGTGGTGTTCCTGGAGATCGGCTACGCCCTGCTCGCGGGCTTCTCCCTGATGCTGCACGGGATGGCCCGGTCGTCCTACGACCCGAAGTCGGGGGGCCCGCCGCCGGCCACGGACTGGACCGAGGTGTGGTGGTGGGGCGGCGGCGCCGCCATGACCCTGCTGTTCGGCGCCGCGCTGCTGTGGCTGCGGCGCCCGTACGCCGGCGCGGTCCAGCTGTTCGCCGCCGCCTGGACGGTGACCCTGGCGGTCGCCGCCTGGCAGCGGGCTCAGACGTAGTCCTCCAGCCGTCCCACGGTGAACCCCTGCTCCTGGATGCGCCGCAGCATCCGCGTCGTCATCTCGGTCAGCGTCGTGCCCTTGAGGTCGGACGGGCCGCGGAAGTGGGTCAGGATGATGTCGCCGGGGCGCAGGCGGTCGCCGTCGGCGTAGCGCAGGTCGTTGATCTGCATCGAGGCGCGCCACAGGACGATCGCGTCGATGCCGCACGCGCCGGCCGCCCGCAGCGTGTCCGCGTCGTAGTTGCCGTAGGGCGGGCGGAGCAGGCGCGGGGCGGTGCCGAAGCGGCCCTTGAGGCGGTCCTGCTGGCCGCAGATCTCCGCGTGCTGCTCCACGTAGCCGAGGCCGGGCAGGAAGGGGTGCGTGAGGGTGTGGTTCTCCACTCCCGCGCCGAGCGCCCGCAGTTGGCCGAAGTGGTCGTAGCCGGGACCCGCGACGGAGTGCGTGAGGAACATCGAGATCGGCAGCCGCAGGTCACGGACCATGTCGACGAAGCGGGAGTCCTTCTCCGCGCCGTCGTCGAAGGTGAGGAAGACGACCTTGTCCTTGGTCGGGACGCGGTCGATGACCGGGGGGACCTTTCCCGGCGCCCGGGGCGGGAGCACCCGCTGGGCGGGGGGGCCCGGCGCCGGGGCCAGCGGGGCCGGCAGGCCCCAGCGGCGATGGGCGCCCGGGGCCGCCGGGCCCGCGGCGCCGGCCGCCGGACGCGGATGGTGCCGGACCTTCTGCGCGGCCTTCCTGCCCATCCGCTCGATCGGGTCGACGGACTGCGCGCACCCGGTGAGCAGCGCGGCGGCCAGGGCGCAGGCGATGGCCCGCCGCACCCCGGCCGCCCGAACGGCCGCCCCCGCCCAGGGAGTTGTCACAGGTAGTCCTCCAGGCGGGCCACCGCGTACCCCTTGTCGGTGACGTACTTCAGGAACTTGCGGATCATGTCGGGCATG
Organism: Streptomyces sp. YJ-C3; assembly: GCF_053891275.1. NCBI lineage: Bacteria > Bacillati > Actinomycetota > Actinomycetes > Kitasatosporales > Streptomycetaceae > Streptomyces > Streptomyces sp. YJ-C3. The sequence goes on from NZ_CM132685.1 coordinate 8,110,150, forward strand.
GTGCCCTTCCAGTCCGAGCGTCCCCGGAAATGCGTGAGGATGATGTCGCCCGGATGGATGTCCCGGTCCCACTCGCGGTAGTCCATCCGGTCCACGAACGCCTCGGCGTTCCAGATCGGCGCGTACGTGATGCCGCAGGCCTTGGCGGCCTTCAGGGTGTCCTGGTTGTAGTTGCCGAACGGGGGCCGGAAGAGGGTGGGCCGCTTGCCGTACTTCTTCTCGATGACGTCCTGCATGCCGCAGATCTCGTGCTTCTGCCGCGCGTAGGACAGGCCCGGCAGGTACGGGTGGTGCAGCGTGTGGTTGTTGAGGGTGACACCCAGGCTCTGGGCCCGCTTGAAGTAGGCGTAGTCGGGCTTGACCTCGGCATCGGTCAGGAAGGCCGTGTACGGGATCTTGAGGTCGCTCATCATCTTCAGGAACTGCGGGTCCTTGTCGGCCCCGTCGTCGATGGTGAGGAAGACGACCTTGTCCTTGGTGGGGATCGTGGTGAAGACGGGGGGCAGGCCGAGCTCGGCCTGGTCGTCGACCTCGAAGCCCTTGCGCGGCTTGATGACGGGCTTCTTCGCGGGCGGCTTCGGCGCGGCGAGCGGCACCTTCGCCACGCCCCAGCGCCTGGCCGCGGCGGCCCGCTGCGCCTGCTGGACCTTGAGCTTGGTGGCGTACGAGTCGAGGGCGCGGGCCGGCGGCGCGTTCAGGCCCTGCTGCCCGGGCGCCGGCCGCACCGCCTCGCCGCCCGAACCGGAGGCACAGCCGGTGGCCAGCGCGGCGGCGGCGAGAGCGGCGGCCGTGACGCGGAACGCCGCCCGCTTCCCGGGTCGCGCGGGGGTCACCTTTGCGGCGGTTTCTTCGTTTTGTCGTACTAGTTGCATGGCGCCGGATCTTTGCAGCTCAAGGCCCTGATCAGGGGCCGACACCGCCGCCGGGCGCGCACCGTCCTCCGACTGGCCCACAATGGGCCGGGTGAGCTCCTTCTCGACCCCCGACGACTTCTCCGCCCTCCTGTCCCCCGAGGGCCGGGCCCTGCTCGAAGAACTGCGCGACCACGACCCGGCGCAGGAGCTCGCGCTCGCCACCCGGCTGCGCCGCGAGCACCCGGCCGAGCTCGTCTCGGCGGCGCTCGCCCAGGCCCGGCTGCGGCAGCGCGCGGTGGCGAAGTTCGGGCCCGAGGACGCGGCCCGCATGTACTTCACGGCGAACGGGGTCGAGCAGGCGACCCGGACCGGCGTCGCCACGCACCGGGCCGAGTCCTTCCGGGCCCTCGGCGTCCGGTCCGTCGCCGACCTGTGCTGCGGCATCGGCGGCGACGCGATCGCGCTGGCCCGCGCGGGGATCGCGGTGCTCGCCGTCGACCGGGACCCGGGGACGTGCGCCGTGGCCCGGGCCAACGCCGAGGCGCTCGGGCTCGCCGGCCTCATCGAGGTGCGCGAGGCGGATGTGACACAGGTCGACACCTCCGCGTACGACGCCGTGTTCGTGGACCCCGCGCGCCGCTCCACGAAGCGGGGGCGGATCTTCGACCCCGAGGCCTACTCCCCTCCGCTGTCCTGGGCCGTCACCGCCGCGCTCTCGGCCCCGCGCGCCGCGCTGAAGATCGCCCCCGGCATCCCGCACGAGGCGATCCCGGCCGAGGCCGACGCCGAGTGGATCTCGGACCGGGGTGACGTGAAGGAGGCCGTGCTGTGGTTCGGCACGGAGCCCGGGAGAATGCGGGCCACTCTGCTCCCCGGGCCGCGGGAGCTGGCCGGGAGCGGGCTGCCGGACCCCGAAGTGCGTGCCGTGGGGCGGTACTTGTACGAACCCGACGGCGCCGTCATCCGCGCGCATCTCGTCGCCGAGGTGGCGAAGGAGGTCGGCGGCGGGCTCATCGACGAGACCATCGCGTACGTCACCGCGGACGAGCTGCACCCGACGCCGTACGCCACCGCGTACGAGATCACCGACCGGCTTCCCTTCAACGTGAAGAAGTTGAAGGCGCTGCTGCGGGAGCGGGAGGTCGGGGTGCTGACCGTGAAGAAGCGCGGGTCGGCCGTCGAGCCGGAGGAACTGCGGCGCAAGGCGATGCCGAAGCCCTTCGGGAAGCGGGCGGCGACGGTGTTCCTGACCCGCGTCGCCGGGGCCCCCACCATGCTGGTGGGGCAGCCGGGAACGAGCCCCTCCGGCGATTGAGGAGCGGGTCCGGGCCAGAGCCCCCGTGCCCGCCGCGGATCAGCCGTCGGCACGGCCGAGCAAGAACTCCCGCTCCCGTTCGTTGCGGGCCAGCCCGGCCGCCCGCAGGAACTCCGCCCGCGCCTCCTCCCCCCGCCCCAGCCGCTCCAGCAGATCGCCCCGCACACTCGGCAACAAGTGGTAGTCCCGCAGCGCCGGTTCACCGGCGATCGCGTCCACGATCGCCAGTCCCGCCGCCGGGCCCTGTGCCATGGACACCGCCACCGCCCGGTTCAGCTCGACCACCGGTGACGGGGCGCGGACCGCGAGGAGGGCGTAGAGGGCCGCGATCTGGGCCCAGTCGGTCTCCTCGTACACGTGGGCCCGGGCGTGGCACGCGGCGATCGCGGCCTGCAGCGCGTACGGGCCGGGACCGCCGGAGGCCGCCGCGTCCGCCCGGCCGAGCGCGGCGAACCCGCGCCGGATCAGCGTCATGTCCCAGCGCGACCGGTTCTGGTCCTTGAGCAGCACGGGCCCCCCGCCGGCCGCCGTCCGGGCGGCCGCGCGGGAGGACTGCAGCTCCAACAGGGCCGCCAGACCGTGCACTTCGGGCTCCTTGGGCATCAGCGACTGGAGCACCCGGGCCAGCCGCAGCGCGTCCTCGCACAGCCCCGGCCGCAGATGGTCCTCCCCGGCCGTGGCCGCGTACCCCTCGTTGAAGATGAGGTAGATGACCTCCAGGACCGAGCCGAGCCGGGCCTCGCGGTCGGGGCCGTAGGGCACCTCGAAGGCGACGTTGCGGGTGGCGAGGGTGCGCTTGGCGCGGACGATGCGCTGGGCCACGGTCGGCTCGGGGGCGAGGACCGCGCGGGCGATCTCGGCGGTGGTCAGACCGCCGAGCAGGCGCAGCGTGAGCGCGACCCGGGCCTCGGCGGACAGCACCGGGTGGCAGCTCATGAAGACGAGGCGCAGCAGGTCGTCGTCGATGTCGTCCGGGTCGGCGGCGGCCGGTGCCTCGTACGCGAACTCCGTCGCCCGGCCGACCTCTTCGAGCTTGCGCGCGTAGTTCTCGCGGCGGCGCACCAGGTCGACGGCGCGGCGCCTGGCGACGGCGGTGAGCCAGGCGCCGGGGCGGTCCGGGACGCCGGTGTCCGGCCACTGCTCCAGGGCGGCGACCAGCGCGTCCTGCGCCAGCTCCTCCGCTATGCCGACGTCGCGCACGACGCGGGTCACGGCGGCGATGATGCGCGGCGCCTCCATGCGGAAGACCGTCTCGATGGCGCGGGTCGCGGCGGCGTCCGGGCGGGCCGTGGAGCGTTGCTCTGTCACAGCCCACCATCAGACACCGGCCGGGGCCCGCGGCCAAGGCTCAGCCGCCGACGATCTCCCGGACCTCGGAGGTGACGGTCCAGTGCTCCTCGTGGACCCGCAGGAACCGCTTGGTCCACTCCAGGACCTCGGCCTCGTCCTTCGCCTGGATGATCGCGTAGCCGCCGATGACCTCCTTGGACTCGGTGAAGGGGCCGTCGGTGACGGTGATGTCGCCCTTCTCGTAGTGCACGCGCTTGCCCTGCGCGGTCGGCGCCAGACCCGCCGTGTCGAGCAGCACGCCGGCCTTCGTCATCTCCTCGATGAGCGCGCCCATGCGCTGCATCAGCTCGTCGCTGGGGCCCTCGGCGGGGGCGTTGTTCTCGTCGATGCGGACCATCGTCAGGTAGCGGGGCATCGTCTTCTCCTCGTGGTGAACGGGTGGCCGCTGCCGGCCTCTCACCCTTGCGTCGAACAGGGGACGGCCGGATCGACACGGCCGCCGGATTTCTTCGAAGATTCTTTTCGGCCGTACGTTCCCGCAGGCCGGCGGGGTTGTCCAGGGCGCTTACGCCCCGCTCACCCCCGGCCTGCCAGGGTGCTCCCCCATGCCGTTCGACCACAACGACCACTACCACCGCCTGCTGCTGCGCCATCTGCCCCCGCGCGGCGGCACCGCGCTCGACGCCGGCTGCGGCACGGGCCGCTTCGCGCGCCGCCTCGTCGCGCACGGCTACCGGGTCGACGCGCTCGACGCGGACCCGGCGACGCTGGCCGCGGCGGAGGCGACCGGCGGCGGCCCGCACTACCGCCTGGCGGACGCCGCCACGACCGCCCTGCCGACGGCCCACTACGACGCGATCACCTGCCTGGCCGGCCTCCACCACATGCCGTTCGACACGGTGACCCGCTTCCGCGACGCCCTCGCGCCCGGCGGCCGCCTCCTCGTCCTCGGCTGCTCCGCGGGTGCCACGCCCCGGGACCTGGCCGCGGTCCCGGCGAACGCGGTGGCCCGGGCCGCGGTGTACGGCGCCGAGCGCGTCCGCGGCGTCCGCACACGCCCGCCCGGGGCCCCGGTCCGGCAGCCGGAGATGACACTGCCGCAGATCCGCACGGAGTCGGCCCGCCTGCTGCCCGGCAGCGAGGTGCGTCAACTGCTGTTCTGGCGGTACCTGTTGACGTACACGCACTGACGCACGCGGGCAGATCCGTACGGGACGGCCCTCAGCGCAGCGACTTCCACAGCTTCCCCGCCTCCGGCTCGTCCGCCACCACCCGGTTCACGTCCGACGGCGCGCGCACGACCGGCATCATCACCGTCTTCACGGAGTCGGCCGGCAGATCGCCCAGACTGCGTGCCAGGCCGGTCAGTTCGGAGAGCGAGTCGAGTCCGGTGTCCGCGGTGAGGCTGCCGGTGGCCGCGTCGGCGACGTTGTAGAGGCGGGCCGGATCGGTCAGCAGGCCGCTGTCCGAGACCTGGCCCATCAGCGACTTCACGAGCTGCTGCTGGAGCTTGATGCGGCCCAGGTCGCTGCCGCCGCCGACGCCGTACCGGGTGCGCGCGAAGGCGAGCGCGTCCTTGCCGTCGAGGTGGTGGTGGCCCGCCTCCAGGTGCAGCCGGCTGCGGTCGTCGTCGATGTCCTCGGTCGTCGTGACGTTCACCCCGCCGAGCGCGTCGACGAGCTTCGCGAAGCCCGCGAAGTCGATCTCCAGATAGTGGTCCATGCGCACCCCGGTGAGGTGCTCGACGGTCTTCACCGCGCAGACCGGACCGCCCACCGCATAGGCGCTGTTGAACATGACGTTGTACGCGACCGAGGTCGTGCCGCCGGACTCCGTCGGGCAGGAGGGGCGCTCGACGAGGGTGTCGCGGGGGATGCTCACCACCGTCGCCTCGGTGCGGCCGGCGTCGAGGTGCACGACCATCGCGGTGTCGGAGCGGGCCCCGCCGCTGTCGCCGCCGCCGAGCGCCTTGTTCGCCTTGCCGGTCCGGGAATCGGAGCCCAGGACCAGGATGTTGAGGACGCCCCTCTCGACCGGCTCGACCGGCTCGACCGACGGCGACGCCGACGCCGACGCGGACTCTGTGGGCGAGGCGACGGCCACCGGCTTGGCCGGGCGGTCGTCGCCGAGGGCACTGTCGATGTCGACGCTGCGTATGTTGTGGTCGAAGTGCCAGTAGAGCCACCCCGCGCCCGCCCCGCCGAGCACGAGGACGCAGCCGACGGCGATCGCCACCACCTTCACCGCACGCGCACGGAACCGTTTCTGCTCAGTCACAGAGGGAACATAAGTCCGAATTATTACAGCGGTAAACCAGTTGGCACGCGATTTCGGAAATCTTCAGTCAGTTCTCAGACTCTCCCGCCCGCCCGCCGGGCCGTGCGTCAGGCCGTCTCGAACCGCCACCGGTGCACCGCACGCGTCACCAACTCGGCGTCGGGCTCGGGGAGTTCGGGCAGCTCGGCGTCGAACTCCGCGTCCCACCAGGTGATCACGAGGACCCGGTCGGCGGGCGCCCGGAACGTCTCGCGACGCTCCGGCTCCCGCTCCAGGCCCTGCGCCTTCGCCCAGGCCAGCAGCTCCTTGCCGTGGCCCTCGACGGCCCGGGCCTCCCACATCAGCGCGACGGTCACGAGTAGAGGTTCTCCTTGCTGACCTCGTGCACGTGATCGTGGCCGTGGTGATGGCCGTGGTCGTGGCCGGGCACGTGCGGCTCCGTCACCGGCAGCGAGGAGTCCGCCGACAGGTCCCAGGACGACGGCTGCCGGTTCCTGGCCACCATCTCGGCGCCCAGCGCGGCGACCATCGCGCCGTTGTCCGTGCACAGCTTGGGGCGCGGCACGCGCAGCCGGATCCCGGCCCGCTCGCAGCGCTCCTCGGCCAGCGCCCGCAGCCGCGAGTTGGCGGCCACCCCGCCGCCGATCATGAGGTGGTCGACGCCCTCGTCCTTGCAGGCCCGCACCGCCTTGCGGGTCAGCACGTCGACGACGGCCTCCTGGAAGGACGCCGACACGTCGCGCACCGGCACGTCCTCGCCGGCTGCCCGCTTGGCCTCGATCCAGCGGGCCACGGCGGTCTTCAGGCCGGAGAAGGAGAAGTCGTACGCGGGGTCGCGCGGCCCGGTGAGCCCGCGGGGGAAGGAGATGGCGTTCGGATCGCCCTCCTTGGCGTACCGGTCGATGACGGGGCCGCCCGGGAAGCCGAGGTTCAGCACCCGCGCGATCTTGTCGAAGGCCTCGCCGGCCGCGTCGTCGATGGTCGCGCCGAGGGGCCGTACGTCCGAGGTGATGTCGGTGGACAGCAGCAGCGACGAGTGACCGCCGGAGACGAGCAGCGCCATCGTCGGCTCGGGCAGCGAGCCGTGCTCCAGCTGGTCGACGCAGATGTGCGAGGCGAGGTGGTTGACGCCGTAGAGCGGCTTGCCGAGCGCGTACGCGTACGCCTTCGCGGCCGAGACGCCGACGAGCAGCGCACCGGCGAGGCCGGGCCCGGCGGTGACGGAGATCCCGTCGAGGTCCTTCGCGGTGACGCCCGCGTCCTTCAGGGCGCGCTGGATCGTCGGGACCATCGCCTCCAGGTGCGCGCGGGAGGCGACCTCGGGCACGACGCCGCCGTAGCGGGCGTGCTCGTCGACGCTGGAGGCGACGGCGTCGGCGAGCAGCGTGGTGCCGCGGACGATGCCGACGCCGGTCTCGTCGCAGGAGGTCTCGATGCCGAGGACGAGCGGTTCGTCAGCCATGGTTCTTCTCTTCACTCACGGTGTTGGTGTTCAGGCGCATCACGAGGGCGTCCACGTTGCCGGGCTGGTAGTAGCCGCGGCGGAAGCCGATCGGTTCGAAGCCGAAGCGCTCGTAGAGCCGCTGCGCGCGCGTGTTGTCGACGCGTACTTCGAGCAGCACCTCGGCGGCCTCGAAGGCGGTGGCGTGCCGCAGGAGCTCGGTGAGCAGCCGGGCGCCGAGCCCGGTGCCCCAGTGGTCGCGGGCGACGGCGATGGTCTGCACGTCGGCCCCCTCGGCGGAGCCGCCGTCGGACGCGGTCCCGGAGGCGGCGAGCCCGCCGTACCCGACGAGCCGGTCGCCGTCGTACGCGACGACGTAGCGCCGCGTCGAACCGACCCCGCGCGCGTGCGCGAGCTCGGACCAGAACATGCCGCGCGACCAGGCGTCGTCCGGGAAGAGGTCCTTCTCCAGGGCGAGCACGGGATCGATGTCCCACCAGCGCATCTCGCGCAGTTCGGCCGTCACGGTGGTCACTTGGGGGTGACCACCTTGTAGTTCTTGGGGACCTGGGCGTCGGGGCGGCGCAGGTACAGCGGCCGGGGCTCCAGGAGCTCCTCGCCCGCGGCCAGCTTCTCGGCGGCCAGGGCGGCGAGCGCGGCGGCGGACACGTGCTCGGGGCCGCGCGGGTCCGCGAAGGTGTCGGGGTAGAGCAGCGCGCCCGCGCCGACCGCGGGCAGTCCGGCGACGGCTTCGGCGATGTCGGCGGGCCGGTCGACGGCGGCCTCGGTGACCCGGGTGCGCGGGTTGTCGAAGCGCGCCCAGTACACCTCCTTGCGCCGCGCGTCGGTGGCGACCACGAAGGGGCCCTCGACGTCGGCGGCGTACGCGAGGCCGTCCAGCGTGCACACGCCGTGCACGGGGACGCCGAGCGCGAGCCCGAAGGTGTCGGCGGTCATCAGGCCGACGCGCAGTCCGGTGTACGGTCCCGGGCCCACGCCCACGACGATCCCGGTCACGGCGTCGAGCTTCACCCCGGCCTCGGCGAGCACCCGGTCGACGGCGGGCAGCAGCAGCTCCCCGTGTCTGCGGGCGTCGACCTGACTCGACTCGGCGACGGGGGCCGTGCCGTCGTGCAGGGCGACGGTGACGGCAGGGGTGGCGGTATCCAGGGCGAGCAGCAGCACGCAAACAGCCTACGGCTCCGCGGAGCCGGACACGTCCGCCCTCCGGCAACCCGGGCCCGCCGGGCCCCTGCTGCTAACGTCACTCAGAGCCGTCACTGGCGTCGTACATGCGTACATGAGAGGCAGGCACCTGGTGGCACGGAGCAGCACCGGATTCGTGACCGCGCTGACCGCGGGAGCGCTCGCCGTGGTCGGCTTCCTCACGTACCAGGCCTCGGCGAACGCACCGTCCCACCTCGGCAAGCCGAAGGACGGCACCTCCCCCTCCTCGACGGCGTCCCGCTCCCCCAAGGACAAGGCCGACCCGACGGCGCTGCCCGCGCAGTCCGGGGCCGGCGAACGCGTCGTCTACGCGCTGGGCTCCGACCGGGTCTGGCTGGTCGGGGCGAACGGCAAGGCGCAGCGCACGTACAAGGTGACGCCCGGCACGGTGGACCCGGCGCCCGGCAAGTACGCGGTGACCTCCCGCTCCGGGACGATCACCGGCACCGACGGGGTGCCGATCGAGCACGTCGTGCGGTTCGCGAACACGGGCGGGGTCGCGGTCGGGTTCAGCGCGGCCGTCGACGGTTCCACGCCGGAGCCGGACCCCTCGAAGCAGACCGGCGGCATCCGGGAGTCGCGGGCGGACGGCAAGGCGATGTGGGAGTTCGCGACGTTCGGCCGGAAGATCGTCGTCGTTCCGTAGCCACCGCCCGCGCGGGCCGGTCGGGCGGATCAGGCCGCGTCGGCGGGCCGCTCCCGCGGCACGGGCCCGACGGACACCGGGACCTCCGCGGCCGGCGGGGTGGAGACCGCCCTGGCCGCCGCGCACGACGCCAGCAGTTCGCTCATCGACACCTCGCGCGCCCGGTCACGCCCCGCGACCGGCGCAGCACACCGCACGTCACGTTCTGAAGCCGACATGGACGCCTCCCGAGCAGACGTGGTTAGGTAAACCTAACCAGGGCCGGTCTCCATGTGACCACGCCGAACGGGCGTCGCGCAACATTTTGCCGACGCCCTGTCGGGAACGTTCGGGGAACGTGCGGATCAGCCGCCGAGCGAGCCCAGGTCCGCCTCGGCCCAGCGGCCGCCGATGCCGTTCAGCGTCACGACGCGCACCTCGTCCGTGGTGTCGCCCGTCGCCCGGTCGATGAGCACGTGCAGCCGGTCGTCGGCGAGCTCCTCGACCTTGCCGTCGCCCCACTCCACGACCACCACCGAGTCCGGCAGGGACACGTCGAGGTCGAGGTCCTCCATCTCGTCGAGGCCGCCGCCGAGCCGGTACGCGTCGACGTGCACCAGGGCGGGCCCCTCGCCGAGCGGCGGGTGCACGCGGGCGATCACGAACGTGGGCGAGGTCACCGCGCCGCGCACGCCGAGCCCCTCGCCGAGCCCGCGGGTCAGCGTCGTCTTGCCCGCGCCCAGCTCGCCGGTGAGCATGACGAGGTCGCCGGGGCGCAGTTGCTTGGCCAGGGTCAGGCCCAACTCCCGCATCTCGTCCGGGGAGTTGACGGTGACCGTGACGGTCGTGACGGGGGTGGCGGGATCAGCCGCCGGGCTGTGCGGTGCTGCCGGTGTCTCCATGGCTCCCCACGGTAGCGGCTGCGCCCAGCACTCCGGCGCGGGCCAGCAGGTCCGCGAGGCGGTCCGTGACGGCCTCCGGGTGCTCCAGCATCACCAGATGCCCGGCGTCGGGCACCAGCACGAACTCGGCGTCCGGCAGCACCGCCGCGATCGCCTCGCTGTGCTCGCTCGGCGTCACGAGGTCCTGCTCCCCGGCCAGCACCAGGACCGGCAGCTCCGCGAAACGCTTCAGGGCGTCCGCCTTGTCGTGGTCCTGGAACGCCGGGTAGAACTCGGCGACCACGTCGATCGGCGTGCCCTCGATCATCCGCTCGGCGAACCGGGCGACCGACGGGTCCACGTCGCGCGTCGCGAACGAGTACCGCTTGATGATCCCGGCGAACAGGTCCGCCGTCGCGCGCCGCCCCTTCTCGACGAGGTCGGCCCGCTGCCCCAGCACCTTCAGCACGCCGGGCAGCACCCGCCGCACCGCGTTCACCCCGGCCACCGGCAGTCCGTAGTTGACCTCGCCGAGCCTGCCCGACGACGTGCCCACCAGGGCCACCCCGACGACGCGGTCGCGGACCAGCTCGGGGTACCGGTCGGCCAGCGCCATGACGGTCATGCCGCCCATGGAGTGGCCGACGAGCACGATCGGGCCCTCGGGCGCCGCCGCGTCGAGGACCGCCTTGAGGTCGTCGCCGAGCCGGTCGATGGAGACGGGCGTGCCGTCCCCCGTCCGCACGTCCTGCTCCATGCCGCGCCCGGAGCGGCCGTGGCTGCGCTGGTCCCAGTACACGCAGCGCACGACACCGCGCAGGGCCGCGCGCTGGAAGTGCCAGGAGTCCTGGTTGAGGCAGTAGCCGTGGCTGAAGACGACGGTGACCGGGGCCGGGGTCCTGCGGCCGAACAGGCGGCGCCTGCGCGTGCCCGTGCCGCTGTCCGGCTCGACCTCGTCGACCTCGTAGTACAGCTCCGTGCCGTCGGCGGCGCGGGCCCGGCCGGGGACGCCGCGCAGCGAGCCGTAGGGGCCGGACGCGTCGAGGGCCAGCCGGGCCTTGCGGCGCATGCCCCGCCCGACCGTCAGCCGCTCGATGGCGACACCGGCGGCGGCGCCCGCGGCGACCACGCCTATCGCGGCACCGGCGAGACCGGCCCGTCGCCAGCTCGCCGAAGCCGCGGCTTCGGCGACGGCCGCCGTGGCCTGTGCGCTGCTCTCGCTCACGTGCCGCTCCTCCTACGGGATGCCGTTCGGTGTCTCAGGTCGTCCGGGTCATTCTTCGTCCACGTACACGCGCGGAACTCGAGAACCGATGCGCGTCACGATCTCGTACGCGATGGTGCCCGACGCGGCCGCCCAGTCCTCGGCGGTCGGCTCGCCCGCGTCGCCGGGGCCGAACAGCACCGCCTCGTCGCCCGCGGCCGGCTCGTCGCCGCCGAGGTCGACGACGAACTGGTCCATCGCGACCCGCCCGGCGACCGTGCGCCGCTTGCCGCCGATCAGGACCGGGCCGGTGCCGGAGGCGTGCCGCGGGATGCCGTCCGCGTAGCCGAGCGGGACCAGTCCGAGGGTGGTCGCGCCCGGCGTGACGTAGTGATGCCCGTAACTGACGCCGAGTCCACCCGGCGCGTGCTTCACCAGCGCGAGCGACGCCTTGAGGGACATCACGGGGCGCAGCCCGAAGTCGGCGGGCGTGCCCAGCTGCGGACTCGGCGAGATGCCGTACATCGCGATGCCGGGACGGACGAGGTCGAAGTGGGTCTCGGGGAGGGTGAGCGTGCCCGGCGAGTTGGCGATGTGCCGCACTTCCGGGGTGACGCCCTGCTCCTGCGCGTACCCGACCATCTCGCGGAAGCAGGTCAGCTGCGCCGCGATGGACGGGTGGCCCGGCTCGTCGGCGCAGGCGAAGTGCGACCACAGGCCGGTGACCGTGACGAGGCCGGCGGCCTGCGCGGCGAGCGCCTCGCGGACCAGCTCGGGCCAGTCGGCGGGCAGGCACCCGCCCCGCCCGAGCCCGGTGTCGGCCTTCAGCTGGATCCGGGCGGGGCGCCCCAAGTCGCGTGCGGCGTCCGTGACTTCCCGCAGGGCCCACAGGCCGCTCACCGACATGTCCAGGTCGGCCTCGATGCCCTCGCGCCAGGGCCCGCCGGGCACCCACAGCCAGCACATGATGCGGCCGGGCAGCCCGGCGGCGCGCAGGTCCAGGGCCTCCTCGGCGGTGGCGGTGCCGATCCAGTCGGCGCCCGCCTCCTTGGCGGCGCGGGCCACCGGGATCATGCCGTGCCCGTACGCGTCCGCCTTGACGACGGCCATGAACGCGGCCCCCGGCGCATGGGCGCGCAGGGACCGCACATTGGCCTTCAGTGCGCCGAGGTCGATCTCGGCGCGGGCGCGGAGCGGGGCAGTCACGTTCTCGTTCATCGTGCGCCCAGTCTCTCAGAGCTCTCCGACAAGCCCTCAGGTACCGGGCTTTCGTCCCCACACGTAAACCCGGTCGTTCTTCTTCAGAACGCCCCACAGCTTCTTGGCGTCGGCGAGCCGCATGTTCACGCAGCCGCGCGAGCCGGGCGGGTTGTGGACATTGCCGTAGATGGCGTGGAAGGCCTGCCCGCCGCTGAAGAACTGGCTGTACGGCATGGGGGTGTTGTAGATCGACGACCAGTGGTTCTTGTGCTTCCAGTAGACCTTGTGCCAGCCGGTGCGGGTCACGTACCCGGAGCGCCCGCTGCGGATCGGGACGGGGCCGAAGACGATCTTCTTGCCCTTGCTGACCCACATCAGCTGGCGCGGCAGGTCGACGCAGGCGAGGCGGTACGCGCGCGTGGGGCACTTCTTCGCCGCGTTCGGGTTCTTGCGGGCGGACAGCCACTGCATCCGGGCCCAGGTGACGGGCCCGGCGTAGCCGATGTTCGGGCGGATGCCCTGCTTGGTCTGGAAGGCGCGGACGGCCTTGCAGTCGGCGGGCGACTGCTTGCCGTCGACCTTGAGCTTCAGCCACCGCTCGACCTGCCGCTGGTGGCTGCCGGTCTTCTTCGTACAGGTGGCAGCCGCGGGCGCGCCGAGGCTCCCCGGCGCCGCCTGCACCTCGCTCGGCGGCACGTACTCGATGAGGTCGTCGGCCGCGGCGGGCGGCGCGGCGGGCTCGATCGCGTCCTCGGCGGCGCTCGGCCGGTACACGTGCGGCGCCAGGGTCTGGTCCGGGGTGTCCTGCTGCCAGGGCTGGGACGGTGCGGGCCGGATGCCGGGGACGAGCGCCGGGGCGGGGGCCGCCGGCCGGGGCGGTTCCGGGTCCGCGAAGGCCGGGCCGGCCGGCAGGACGGCGGCGAGGGCGAGCAGCGCGGCGATGCCGCCGCGCACGGTGGGGCTGGTCATGGGCCGAGGGAATCCGGCCGGGCGCCGGATCAGGGGCCGCCGCGCGGCGAGGTCCCCCGAAAATCCGTTGATCAGCCCAGTCCGCCTAGGTACCGTAAGCAAAAACCTAGGGGCCCTAGGAAAAGGGTCCGCGGGGAAGACGGGGAAGAAGAGCGGAAGAGGAGTTGAGTCGCCCATGATGGCCAGGGCAGGCCTGACCAGGGAGCGGGTGGTGGCGGCCGCCGCCGACCTCGCGGACGCCGTCGGCTTCGAGCACATCACCGTCGCGGCGCTCGCCCGCGGCTTCGGCGTGAAGGACGCGAGCCTGTACGCCCACGTCAGGAGCCTCTCCGACCTGCGCACCGGGGTCGCGATCCTGGCCGGTCTCGATCTCGCCGACCGGATCGCGGACGCGCTCGCGGGCCGGGCGGGCCGCGACGCGCTCATCGCCTTCGCGGACGCCTACCGCGACTTCGCCCTCGCCCACCCCGGCCGGTACGCGGCCACCCAGCGCCAGGAGCTGGACCCGTCGGTGTACGACGACCACCCGGGCCTGCGCCGCAATCTCACCTGCACGTACGCGCTGCTCCAGGGCTACGACCTGGCCGAGCCCGACCTGACCGACGCGGGCCGGCTGCTGCGCAGCACGTTCCACGGCTTCGTCAGCCTCGAACTCGCGGGCGGCTTCCGGCACGAGCGCGAGGCGGCCGCGAGCTGGGCGCGCGCCGTGCGGGCCCTGCATGTCGCGCTCACCGACTGGCCCGAGGGGGACGACAGTTGATCACCGCACACCGGCTCCGTGTACCCGGCGCGACGCTGTACCACGAGACCCGGGGCGAGGGCCCGCCGCTCCTGCTGCTGCCCGGCGCGGGCGGTGACGCGGCGGCCCTCGACCCGGTCGCCGACGCACTGTCCGGCACCTTCACCGTCCTCACGCACGACCCGCGCGGATACTCGCGCAGCACGCTGGACGGCCCCCGCGCCGAGCAGCGGGTCGACGTCCACGCGGACGACGCCCTGCGCCTGCTGGACGCGGTCGCGCCCGGCGAACCGGCCTACGTGGCGGGGGCGTCCAGCGGCGCGATCGTCACCCTCGACCTGCTGGCCCGCCACCCGGAGCGGCTGCGCCGGGTCCTCGCGCACGAGCCGCCGTCGTGGAGCGTGCTGCCGGACGCGGCCGAGCAGCTGGCCTTCTTCCAGGAGGTGCACGACACGCTCGTCGCCGAGGGGCTGGCGGCGGCAGGCGAGCGCTTCCTGAAGGGTGTGGGACCGGTACTGCTGCCGCGGCGTGACGGCGACTCGGTCGCGCCGCGTGCCCGGGAGGCGGCGGAGCGCATGCTGGCGAACGCGCCGCTGGCGATCCGGTTCGAGCACCGCAGCTTCGCGGCGTACGTCCCCGATCCCGACGCCCTCGCGGCCGTCTCGGACCGGCTGGTCCTGGCGGCGGGCACAGCGACGCGGGGCCATCTCCCGTACCGCCCGGCGGCGCTGCTGGCCGGCCGGCTCGGTCTGGACCTGGCGGATTTCCCCGGTGCGCACAACGGCTGGTCCACCCACCCCGCCGAGACGGCCGACCTGCTCCGCGCCCACCTCCTGGGGGACACTCGGTGACATGCGCACTGCCTACGACGTGGAGACGATCAGGGCCGCCGAACGCGCGCTGATGGCGCGGCTGCCCGACGGAGCACTGATGCAGCGGGCGGCAGCGGGCCTCGCCGCGGCCTGCGCGGACCTGCTCGGCAAGGTGTACGGAGCGCGGGTCGCCCTGCTGGCCGGCTCCGGGGACAACGGCGGCGACGCCCTGTACGCGGGCGCCCGCCTGGCCCGGCGCGGCGCGGGCGTGACGGCCCTGCTGCTGTCGCCAGAGCGGGCGCACGCGGGCGGCCTCGCGGCGCTGCGGGCGGCGGGCGGCTCGGTGCTCGACGGGGAGTCCGGCGCAGCCGTGGACGCGGTGTCCCGGGCCGACCTGGTCATGGACGGCATCGTGGGCATCGGCGGCAAGGGCGGCCTGCGCCCGCGCGCGGCCCGGCTGGCCGCGGCGGCGACGGAGTCGGGGGGCACGGTCGTGGCCGTGGACCTGCCCAGCGGGGTCGACGCGGACACGGGCGAGGTGCGCGGCGAGGCCGTGCGGGCGGACGTGACGGTCACGTTCGGCGCGTACAAGCCGGGGCTGCTCGTCGACCCGGCGCACGCGTACGCGGGAGCGCTCCGCCTGGTCGACATCGGCCTCGAACTCCCCGCGAAGGAAGCCGAGTTGGAGGCGCTCCAGTACGACGACACGGCGCGGCTGCTGCCCCGGCCCACCGGTGAGAGCGACAAGTACCGGCGGGGCGTGGTCGGGATCGTCGCGGGCTCGGCCCGCTACCCGGGGGCGGCCGTCCTGGCCGTGGCCGGGGCGCTGCACGGCGGCGCGGGCGCGGTCCGCTACGTCGGCCCGGCCGCGGACGCGGTCCTGGCCCGCTTCCCGGAGACCCTGGTGTCGGCGGGCCCCCCGGCCAAGGCGGGCCGGGTCCAGGCGTGGGTGATCGGGCCGGGCCTGGGCGACGACACGGCGGGACTTTCGGACGTCCTGGCGTCCGACGTGCCGGTACTGATCGACGCGGACGGCCTGCGCCTGGCGGACGCGGCGACGGTCCGCGCCCGCACCGCCCCGACGCTCCTGACCCCGCACGCCGGCGAGGCTGCGGCGCTGCTGGGCTCCGCCCGGGACCAGGTCGAGGAGCAACGCCTCGTTTCCGTACGGGAGTTGGCGGCGCGGTACGGGGCGACGGTGCTGCTGAAGGGCTCGACGACGCTGATCGCGTCGCCGGAGGGCGGACCGGTGCGGGTGAATCCGACGGGTACGCCGTGGCTGGCCACCGCGGGCAGCGGCGACGTCCTGTCCGGCCTGACGGGCTCCCTCCTCTCCGCCGGCCTCCACCCCGCGGAGGCGGCCTCGGTGGGCGCCTATCTGCACGGCTTGGCCGCGCGGCATGCGGCGCAGGGGGCGCCCGTGTCTGCGCAGGATGTGGCGTCGGCGGTACCCGTGGTGTGGCGGGACGTCATGGGGGCCTAGCCGTTCGTTGCCGTCCGTTGCCGTTCGTTGCCGACTGCGGGCCGGTGGGGGCTGGTCGCGCAGTTCCCCGCGCCCCTGAGATGCGCACTGCGTGCGGCACCTCATCGATGAGGCAGCAGCGAAGCTGCATGCCTCAGGGGCGCGGGGCTGCATGGATCAGCGGCTCCGTCGCGGGGCGCGACCCGCCACGACGAAGCCCGCACCCGGCACCGCACACCACACCCCGACGGCGCCCGGCCGGACCCGCGCCCGGCCCCCGCCCCGCCTATCCCTCGGCCACAACCACCGCGGACGCGACCCCCGCGTCATGGCTCAGCGACACATGAAACCCGGTGACACCCAGCGCCGCCGCCCGCGCAGCCACCGTCCCGGTCACCCGGAACCGCGGCTGCCCCGTCTCCTCGACCCACACCTCCGCGTCGGTCCACCGCAGCCCGCCCGGCGCGCCGAGCGCCTTCGCGATGGCCTCCTTCGCCGCGAACCGCGCGGCGAGCGACGCGACCCCGCGCCGCTCGCCGCCGGGCAGCAGCAGCTCGCCCGGCAGGAACAGCCGTTCGGCCATCCCCGGCGTCCGCTCCAGCGACGCCGCGAACCGCTCGATCTCGGCCACGTCGATACCGACCCCGATGATGCTCATGCCGAGCACCTTAGAGCGACCGGCCGGGACCGGCTCACTCCACCGTCACGGACTTCGCCAGGTTCCGCGGCTGATCCACCTCGTTGCCCCGCGCCGTCGCCAGCTCGCACGCGAACACCTGCAGCGGCACCGTCGCGACCAGCGGCTGCAGCAGCGTCGGCGTGACCGGTACCCGGACCAGGTGGTCGGCGTAGGGCACGACCGCCTCGTCGCCCTCCTCCGCGATCACGATGGTCCGCGCCCCGCGCGCCCTGATCTCCTGGATGTTCGACACGATCTTGTCGTGGAGCACCGACCGTCCCCGCGGCGAAGGCACCACCACGACCACCGGCATGCCCTCCTCGATGAGGGCGATCGGCCCGTGCTTCAGCTCACCGGCCGCGAAGCCCTCGGCGTGCATGTACGCCAGTTCCTTGAGCTTCAGGGCGCCTTCCAGAGCCACCGGGTATCCGACGTGCCGCCCCAGGAACAGCACGGTGTCGTGCCCGGCCAGCGAACGCGCCAGCTCCCGCACCGGCTCCATGGTCTCCAGGACCCGTTCGACCTCCTCGCCGATGCGGGACAGGTCCCGTACGACGGCGAGGATCTCGTCGGCCCACTTGGTGCCGCGCACCTGGCCGAGATACAGCGCGACCAGATAGCAGGCCACCAGCTGCGTCAGGAACGCCTTCGTCGACGCGACCGCGACCTCGGGACCGGCGTGCGTGTACAGCACCGCGTCCGACTCGCGCGGGATCGTCGAACCGTTCGTGTTGCAGATGGCGAGGACCGTGGCGCCCTGCTCGCGCGCGTGCCGCAGCGCCATCAGGGTGTCCATCGTCTCGCCGGACTGCGAGATCGCGATGACCAGCGAGCGGGCGTCCAGGATCGGGTCCCGGTAGCGGAACTCGCTGGCCAGCTCCACCTCGCACGGGATCCGCGTCCAGTGCTCGATGGCGTACTTGGCGATCAGGCCCGCGTGGAAGGCCGTGCCGCACGCCACGATGACGACCTTGTCGACCATCTTCAGGACCTGCGGCGGGATGCGCAGCTCGTCCAGCGTCAGCTGGCCCTCCGCGCCGATCCGCCCGAGCAGCGTGTCGGCGACGGCCTTCGGCTGCTCGGCGATCTCCTTGAGCATGAAGTAGTCGTAGCCGCCCTTCTCGGCGGCGGAGGCGTCCCAGTCGACGTGGTAGTGCCGCACGTCCGCGGCCCGCCCGTCGAAGTCGGTGACGACGACACCGTCCCGGCGCAGCTCCACGACCTGGTCCTGGCCCAGCTCGATCGCGGAGCGGGTGTGCGCGATGAAGGCCGCCACGTCCGAGGCGAGGAACGCCTCGCCCTCCCCCACGCCCACCACCAGCGGCGAGTTCCGGCGCGCGCCCACGACCACGTCCGGGGCGTCCGCATGCGCCGCGACGAGCGTGAACGCGCCTTCCAGGCGCCGGCACACCAGTCTCATCGCCTCGGCGAGGTCCGCACACACCGAGTACTCCTCGGCCAGCAGATGCGCCACGACCTCGGTGTCCGTCTCGGAGGACAGGACATGGCCCCGCTCGGCCAGCTCGGCCCGCAGCGCCGCGAAGTTCTCGATGATGCCGTTGTGGACGACGGCGACCCGGCCCGCGTTGTCCAGATGCGGGTGCGCGTTGGCGTCCGTGGGGCCGCCGTGGGTGGCCCAGCGGGTGTGCCCGATACCGGTGGCGCCGGCCGGCAGCGGCCGGTCCACGAGTTCCTTCTCCAGATTGGCGAGCTTCCCGGCCTTCTTCGCGGAAGCGAGCGAGCCGTCCGCGAGCACGGCCACACCGGCCGAGTCGTAGCCCCGGTACTCCAACCGCTTCAGCCCCGCCAGGACGACGTCGAGAGCCGACTGTGAACCTACGTAACCCACGATTCCGCACATGAAGCGCAGCCTAGGGCCGGTTTTCGCGCCCCCACAGGAGCCGGTCCCGCGCGTCCTGCACGAGCCCCAGGTACTCGACCTCCTCGCAGCGCGGCTTGCTGCCCATCTCGTAGAAGTCGAGGCAGTCGTCGAGGTCCTCGCCGATGTCCTCGTCGGGCAGCTCCAGCGCCAGCTCACTGCGGACGTGGCCGGCCCAGTCGTCGGGGTCCTGCGCGGCGCCGGTCCGCCGTCGCACGAAGCCGGGCACGCGAAGTAAGGACATCACGGTTCCCCTCCCGCCCCGCGGAGGCGGCTCTGCCCCACGGGTCTGGGGACCGTACCGCCGCCTCCACCGCAGGTCCATACCTGTGCACGAGCCGTGACGAGCCGCGGGAGGCGGGGCGGGCGCTGCGCCGCGTGACGCACCCCACCCCCCGCCCCGTCCGTACAGCCGTAACAATGGACTGTGATCTCTCCGGTCTCCGAGCCCCTGCACTCGACCTCCCGGAGCGCCCACCGGCACAAGCCGGAGGCGACTCCCTACGTCGACCTCACCCGCACCGAGTGGAGCGCCCTGCGTGACAAGACGCCCCTGCCGCTGACCGCCGAGGAGGTGGAGCAGCTCCGCGGCCTCGGCGATGTGATCGACCTCGACGAGGTCCGCGACATCTACCTGCCGCTCTCCCGCCTTCTGAACCTGTACGTCGGCGCGACCGACGGCCTGCGCAGCGCCGTGAACACCTTCCTCGGCGACACCGTCCAGAAGGCCTCCCAGTCCGGCACCCCCTTCGTCATAGGGGTCGCGGGCTCGGTGGCGGTCGGCAAGTCGACGGTCGCCCGCCTCCTGCAGGCCCTGCTCTCCCGCTGGCCCGAGCACCCGCGCGTCGAGCGCGTCACCACCGACGGCTTCCTGCTGCCGACCAAGGAGCTGGAGGCCCGCGGCCTGATGTCGCGCAAGGGCTTCCCCGAGTCGTACGACCGCCGGGCCCTGACCCGCTTCGTCGCCGACATCAAGGCGGGCAAGGACGAGGTGACGGCCCCCGTCTACTCGCACCTGATCTACGACATCGTGCCGGACCAGAAGCTCACGGTCCGCCGCCCCGACATCCTCATCGTCGAGGGCATCAACGTGCTGCAGCCCGCCCTGCCCGGCAAGGACGGCCGCACCCGCGTCGGTCTCGCCGACTACTTCGACTTCAGCGTGTACGTGGACGCGCGCGCCGAGGACATCGAGCGCTGGTACCTCAACCGCTTCCGCAAGCTGCGCGCGACCGCCTTCCAGGACCCGTCGTCGTACTTCCGCAAGTACACGCAGGTGTCCGAGGAGGAGGCACTCGACTACGCGCGCACGACCTGGCGCACCATCAACAAGGTGAACCTGCTGGAGAACGTGGCGCCCACCCGCGGCCGCGCGGGCCTCGTCATCCAGAAGGGCCCCGACCACAAGGTGCAGCGGCTGCGGCTCCGCAAACTCTGAGAGCCCGTTACCGTACGCGCATGCTGCATCTGCGACTGATCACCCCGGCCGACACGACGGACGACGTGGTGGACCTGATCGAGAAGACGGTCGGCACCACGCACGTCACGGTGCTGCCGGGTGCGGCCCGGGTCCCGGCGGGCGATGTCGTCACCTGCGACGTCGCCCGCGAGGCGGGGGACGAACTCCTCGGCGCGCTGCGCGGTCTCGGCCTCGACCGGACCGGGTCGATCGCCGTCGAGAACATCGATCTGTCGCTGTCCGAACGGGCCGACAAGGCCGAGGACGACGCCCCGGGCGAGGGCGCGGACGCGGTGCTGTGGGAGCAGCTGACGGACGCCACCCACGAGGAGTCGACGCTCTCGGTGACCTACGTGGCCTTCATGGTGATCGCCACCATGATCGCGGCCTGCGGCGTCGTGCTCGACAACGCCATTCTGATCGTCGGCGCCATGGCCGTCGGCCCCGACTTCGGCCCGGTGGCCGGGGTGTGCACGTCGCTGGTCCGCCGGGCACCGCGGCTGGCCGCCCGCTCCCTGACCGCGCTCCTGGTGGGGTTCGCGGCGGCGATGGTGGTGACGGCCGGGTTCAGCTGGTTCATGGACGCGGTAGGGCTGTTCAGCGACGAACTGCTGCAGGGCGACCGGCGCCCCAACACCAGCTTCATCTACAACCCGGACTGGTTCTCGTTCGTCGTCGCGGTCCTCGCGGGCGCCGCGGGCACCCTCTCGCTCACCTCGGCGAAGTCCGGCGCGCTGGTCGGTGTCGCCATCTCGGTGACGACGGTCCCCGCCGCGGCGAACGCGGCGGTCGCCTTCAGCTACAGCGAGTACCGGCAGGCCTGGGGCTCGACGGAACAGCTCCTGCTGAACCTGCTGGGGATCGTCCTCGCGGGCACCCTGACGCTCCTCGCCCAGAAGCTGTTCTGGGCGAGGACGCGGGTGACGCCGCGGACGAGCCGGCGCCCTTAGCCGAGCGCCGACTTCACGACGTCGGCGAGGCGTCCGGCGACGGTCCGGGCCTGCTCGATGTCGGCGGCCTCGACCATCACGCGCACCAGCGGCTCGGTGCCGGAGGAACGCAGCAGCACCCGCCCGGTCTCGCCCAGCTCACGCTCGGCGTCGGCCACGGCCGCGGTCAGCTCGGGCGAGGTGGTGACCCGGGACTTGTCGACGTCCGGCACGTTGATGAGCACCTGCGGGAGCCGCTCCATGACGGACGCGAGGTCCTTGAGGCTCCGGCCGGTCTGCGCGACGCGCGCCGCGAGCAGCAGCCCGGTCAGCGTGCCGTCACCGGTCGTCGCGTGGTCGAGCACGATGACGTGCCCGGACTGCTCACCGCCCAGCGCGTAGCCGTGCTGCTTCATGGACTCCAGGACGTACCGGTCGCCGACCGCGGTCTGCACGAACGTGATGCCCGCGCGCTCCATGGCCAGCTTGAAGCCGAGGTTCGACATGACGGTCGCGACAACGGTGTCCTTCCGCAGGGCACCACGCTCGCTCATCGCGAGGGCGAGGACGGCCATGATCTGGTCGCCGTCGACCTCGGACCCGGTGTGGTCCACGGCCAGGCACCGGTCGGCGTCGCCGTCGTGCGCGATGCCGAAGTCGGCCTTGTGCTCGACGACGGCGGCCTTCAGCAGGTCGAGGTGGGTCGAGCCGCAGCCGTCGTTGATGTTGAGCCCGTCCGGCTCGGCGCCGATCGTGACGACCTCGGCACCGGCGCGCGTGAACGCCTCCGGCGAGACACGGGACGCGGCGCCGTGCGCCTCGTCGAGGACGATCCGCAGACCCTCCAGCCGGTTGGGCAGGACACCGACGAGGTGGGCGACGTACTGGTCGAGCCCTTCGTCGTACGACTTCACGCGGCCGACGCCGGCCCCGGTCGGACGGTCCCACGGCGCACCGGTGCGGTGCTGCTCGTAGACGTCCTCGATGCGGTCCTCCAGGGCGTCGTCGAGCTTGTGGCCGCCGCGCGCGAGGAACTTGATGCCGTTGTCCGGCATGGCGTTGTGGCTCGCGGAGAGCATCACGCCGAGGTCGGCTCCCAGCGCACCGGTGAGATACGCCACCGCGGGGGTGGGCAGCACACCGACGCGCAGGACGTCGACGCCCGCGCTGGCCAGACCCGCGACGACCGCGGCCTCCAGGAACTCGCCCGAAGCACGCGGGTCACGGCCGACGACCGCCACCGGACGGTGCCCCTCGAAGCTGCCCGCCTCACCGAGCACATGCGCCGCGGCAACCGAGAGACCGAGCGCCAGCTCGGCCGTGAGATCCGCGTTGGCGACACCGCGCACGCCGTCCGTGCCGAAGAGTCGTCCCACTTGTGTCCTCCGAACTTCAAGTCGTCCATAAGCCGAACGCCCCGGCGGCACGGAAGGTGCCGCCGGGGCGAACGGGAAAAACAAGCAGGCAGCAGATTTAGCGCTTGCTGTACTGCGGGGCCTTGCGGGCCTTCTTGAGACCGGCCTTCTTGCGCTCGACCGCACGGTCGTCACGCTTGAGGTAACCGGCCTTCTTGAGCGCCGGACGGTTGTTGTCCACGTCGGCCTCGTTCAGCGCGCGGGCCACGCCCAGGCGCAGGGCGCCGGCCTGACCGGAGACGCCGCCACCCGAGATGCGGGCGATGACGTCGTAGCGGCCGTCGAGCTCGAGCACCTTGAAGGGCTCGTTGACTTCCTGCTGGTGGACCTTGTTCGGGAAGTAGTCCTCGAGCGTGCGCCCGTTGACCTTCCACTTGCCGGTGCCGGGCACGATGCGAACGCGCGCGATGGCGTTCTTGCGACGGCCCAGGCCGGCGGCCGGCTGCGGGTCACCGAAGCGGGCGGGGTTGGACTCCGAGGTGTACTCGCCCTCGACGGGCGCGTCCGACTCGGTGGTGTAGCTCTCGACGTCCACGATCTCTTCGACCGGCGTCTCAGGGGTGGTCTCGGCCACGATGCTCCTCAGATTCTTTTCTGTCTTTGGGGGTGTGGCCGGAACTACTGCGCGACCTGGGTGATCTCGAACGGCACCGGCTGCTGGGCAGCGTGCGGGTGCTGGTCGCCCGAGTAGACCTTCAGCTTCGAGAGCATCTGACGGCCGAGCGAGTTCTTCGGGAGCATGCCCTTGATGGCCTTCTCGACGGCCTTCTCCGGGGTCTTCGCGAGAAGCTCGTCGTAGCGGACGGAACGCAGACCACCCGGGTAACCGGAGTGGCGGTACGCCATCTTCTGGGTCTTCTTGTTGCCGGACAGGTGAACCTTGTCGGCGTTGATGATGACGACGAAGTCGCCCATGTCCATGTGCGGGGCATAGGTCGGCTTGTGCTTGCCACGGAGGAGGTTCGCAGCAGTGGTTGCCAGACGGCCCAGGACGATGTCCTGCGCGTCGATGACGTGCCACTGGCGAGTCACATCGCCGGGCTTAGGGCTGTACGTACGCACTTAGCAGCCTTCTTCTTCAGTGGATGGGTGCTGAAAATGGCATCACTGAAGCGATCGTGCAGCTGGGGACGACAGTGCCGGGTTCAGCGCCCGTATGCCGCCCACTGGTAACTGCTCCAGGGAACCCGTGCAAGGGCCTCTCACATGAGAATGAGCAAGCCGATACACATAACGACTAGGCAGAATACCCGCGGCGCCCCGGATGGGTCAAAACGCTGTCCGCCCTCGACTCCGGGACCGTGGTCCGCCCGGTCACTTCCAGCCTAACGGCCCGCCGGAGCGAACAGCTCCGTGCGACCGTGACGGCCAGCACACACAGCGTCGCGCAGTCGAGGAAGGCCCTGCGCACTCCCGTGTCGAGGTACGGCCAGGAAAGGCCGGGCAGCTGCGGCAGCAGCGCCACCCAGAGCCAGGGGGCACGGGCGGCGGCGCCCGCCTCCAGGGCCCCGGCCAGCAGCAGGGGCACGACGACCAGGAGGTAGTGGTCATAGCTGGGCCGGGAGACGAGAAAGGCCGAGAGCATCAGCATCACGGCGGTCTCGGACACCCGCCGCGCCCCCGCGTCCCCCCTCCTCCAGCGCCGCCACGCGCACCACACCCCGGCCGCCGCCCCCGCCGCGGCGAGCGCCGTCGCCGCGGCCGCCGGGACGCCGAGCCGCGCGAGGACCGCCCCGGGCGAGGCCTCGTAGAGCCGTACGAAGCCGTCGTCGCCGCGCAGCAGGAAGGGCAGGGTGCGGGTGAAGAAGCCGGCCGGGTCCGGCATCGCCAGGGCCGCGGCCGCCGAGGCGCCCGCGGGCACGAGGACCAGGGCCGCGAGCCCCCGCCACTGCCGCGCGAGGACGAAGAGGAGGGCGACCGGGGCGAGCAGCGGTTTGAGCGCGAGGGCCGCACCGAGCACGACGCCCGCCGCGAGCCAGCGCCCCCTGGCGGCGAGCAGCAGGGCCCAGGGCAGCGCGGCGACGGCCGTCACCGTCCAGTTCCCGAGGGCGACCAGGTGCGCGAAGGGCGCGAAGCCGACGGCGAGCGCGAGCAGCCCGTACGCGGCGAACCGGCTGCGCCACGGCACCCCGTGCACCCGCAGGGCGCCCGCCCAGCCGGCCACGAGGCCGCCCGTCACGAGCACCGGAACGGCCAGGCGCAGCACGGCGGTTGGCGTCAGGGCCTGCGGCACGGCGGCGAGCACGGCGCTCGGGAAGTAGAGGAAGTGCCGGTCGACGTACGGGGATCCGCCGTCCAGCCACACCCGGGCGGCGCGCACGACGATCCCGTTGTCCATGCCGCCGCCGGGCGCCTTGAGCGCGACGTGAGCGGCGAGCACGGCGAGCACGACGCACAGAGCGGCCCGGACGGAACGGGGCGCGGGCCGCAACAACCAACTGGTTAGGGGCGATTTGGCGGCTTTCATGCGGTTTACGTTAGGTGGTGCCGGACCGCATCAGGCGTATCCCCCGCCCCATCCGGGCCGTCTAAGATGCGCCCCATGAGTTTCGGGCAGGGGGGACCCCAGTGGGGGTCCGGTGACAGCGGGGGCGCCCCGGACTGGGCGGCACTCGCCGAGGCCTCAGAGGCACGGGCGCGCAAGAAGCGCTGGATGATGATCGGCGGCGCCGTCGTCGCCACGCTCGCCGTCGGGTCGGTCGTGGCCTGGGGCATCGTCTCCGCCAACAAGAACAGCACGGCCGGGAACAAGCCGTCCGACCAGCTGCCGAGCACCGCGGACATCCCCAGCGAGGGGAAGACGCCGGGCCCCTCCTTCGCGGAGACGACCCCGCCGCCGCCGCTCGACCCGAACGACTTCATCGACAGCGCGGCCAAGGACAAGGCGCCGCTCACCGCCGACACCCTCTACCCCGGCAAGACGCTCACCTTCGGCGGCCAGGTGTACAGGAAGGGCGCGACGGCCCGGACGACGGACTGCTCCTCGGTGGGCACCAAGGGCCTGCCCGGCGTCCTGAAGAAGAACGGCTGCACCCAGGTCATCCGCGCGACCTACTACAAGGGCGGCTCCGCGGTCACCATCGGCGTCGCGGTCTTCGACACGAAGGCGGCGGCGACCCGGGCCAAGGAGCAGTACGACTTCGACGGCGCGATCGTCTCCCTGCCCGGCTCCGGCGTGCCCACGTTCTGCCGCACGACGGTGTGCCGCCAGACCGCGAACTCCGTCGGCCGCTACGCGTACTTCACCAACGGCGGCCGCACCAACGGCACGGACGCCACCAAGCAGGACACCACGGTGTACAACCTGGGCGACGACCTCCAGGAGTTCACGTTCCAGCAGATCAAACGACGCGGCGAGGCGCAGGCCTCGGCGGCGGCGACGCGCTGACCGGGCGGAGCGTCAGCGTCTCCTCCACCGACTCGACGAATCCCGCCGTGTCGAAGCCGTGGCGGGCCACCGGCACCTGCGGCGCCCTCTTGAACACCCAGGTGCGGTACGACCAGAAGCGGAACAGGGTCGCGACGCCGATGCCGGTGAACTTATTGAACGCCGCGAGGTTCACGACGATGCCGCACAGGCCGACCACGCCGAACTTGGCGATCTCGGCGTACAGCCTGCTCACCGCGGACGGGGCGCCACCGTGCCTGCCGCTCACCGCCCTCACACCCCGCGGTATCGGCGGCGCAGCCGCAACGGGATCACCGCGGACTCGATCTGCGTACCGAGGCTCATCTTGGAGACGCCCTCGGTCCGCTCCTCGAACCGGATCGGGATCTCGACGACCTCGCACCCCCCGCGCACGGCCTTGTACTTGAGCTCCACCTGGAAGCTGTAGCCCGCGCTGTCCAGCGACTGCAAACGCGTGTTACCTGAGGGTTTCGTCTCTTCTCGCCCCAGCCGTACAACCATCGCCCCGTTTCGGCTCTCTGCGCCTCAGCAGCAGCCCGCCCCGGGAAGCGTCCGCTTGTTCCGCGCTTCCTTGTTCCGCGCGGCCAGCAACTCATCGGCGGGATAGCCGACTTCCTCCAGCGTCAGCCCGTGCGGCCGCACCACGTGCACGGCGGAATCCCGCACTCCGGCGGCCAGCACCTTCCCCGGCCAGTCGGCGCCGCGGTGCCCGTCGCCCACGAACAACAGCGCCCCGATCAACGAACGCACCATGTTGTGGCAGAACGCGTCGGCCCGCACGGTCGCGGTGATGATCCCGTCGTCCCCGCGCACGAGGCTCAGCGCCTGCAGGGTCCGGATGGTCGTGGCCCCTTCGCGCCGCTTGCAGTACGCGGCGAAGTCGTGCTCCCCCAGCAGCCGCTCGGCCGCCTCGTTCATGGCGTCGACGTCCAACGGCCAGTCGTGCCACAGCACATGCCCCCGCAGCAGCGGATCGACCCCGCCCGGGTGATCGGTCACGCGGTACGCGTACCGCCGCCAGACCGCCGAGAACCGGGCGTTGAACCCGCTCGGCGCCTCGGCCACCGACCACACCCGCACATCCTTCGGCAGCCGCCCGGCGAGCCGCTTCAGCAGCTTCTCCCGGTGCTCCTCCCACACGCTCTCCGGCAGATCGACGTGCGAGACCTGCCCGCGCGCGTGCACCCCGGCATCCGTCCGCCCCGCCACGGTCAGCTCGTACGTCTGCGCGGACCGCGTCACGGTCCGCAGCGCGTCCTCGATCTCCCCCTGGACGGTCCGCCGCCCGCCGGCCTGCTTGGCCCACCCGGAGAAGTCGGTCCCGTCGTACGACAGGTCGAGCCGTACGCGCACGAACCCGTCCGCCACTTCGTCACTCACACCCAGTTCCTTTCCACACCCACGCGAACGCGAAAGCGGGCCCGCCCGAAGGGGCGGACCCGCTCACACAACACTCGAGGCAGAGCCTCAGGCGTCCTTGGACTCCTCGGCGGCCTCGGCCGGCTTGGCGTCCTCGACGACCTCGGCGGCCGGAGCGGCAGCCTCGGCGTCCTTGGCGGCACGCTTGGTGGCGGCCTCGGCCTCACCAGTGGCCTGCTGCGCGACCGTCAGGGCCTCGACCAGCTCGATGACAGCCATGGGCGCGTTGTCGCCACGACGGTTACCGATCTTGGTGATACGGGTGTAACCACCCGGACGGTTCTCGTAGCGCGGGGCGATCTCGGTGAAGAGCGTGTGGACGACGCTCTTGTCCGTGATGACCGTGAGCACCTGACGGCGGTTGTGAAGGTCGCCCTTCTTCGCCTTGGTGACCAGACGCTCCGCGTACGGGCGCAGACGACGGGCCTTGGCCTCGGTCGTCGTGATCTTGCCGTGCTCGAAGAGCGACTTCGCGAGGTTCGCGAGGAGCAGCTTCTCGTGCGCGGCGCTGCCGCCCAGACGGGCACCCTTGGTGGGCTTCGGCATGGTGTTTCTCCTAGGTGTCTGCCCCGGCCGTATCAGGTACCGAGGTCAGTGTCCGAGCGAGCAGGTTTGCCCGTCGGAGACCCCGCGCCCCAAAAAAAGGGGCGCGGGGAGGTGTCTGTCTGCGGCTCCGCCGCGTGGGCGCGACCAGCCGAAGCCGGCCCGCAGCCGAGATCGAACAGCGAGCTCTTAGTACTGCTCGGTCTCGACGAAGCCCGCGTCCGCGTCGTCGTCGGCGCCGAAGGCGTCGGCGGCAGCGGTCGGGTCGAACCCGGGAGGCGAGTCCTTCAGCGCGAGGCCCATACCGGCCAGCTTCGCCTTGACCTCGTCGATCGACTTCGCACCGAAGTTGCGGATGTCGAGCAGGTCCGCCTCGGAACGGGCCACGAGCTCACCCACGGAGTGGATGCCCTCGCGCTTGAGGCAGTTGTACGACCGAACGGTGAGCTCGAGCTCCTCGATCGGCAGCGCCAGGTCGGCGGCCAGGGCGGCGTCCGTCGGGGACGGACCCATGTCGATGCCCTCGGCGTCGATGTTCAGCTCGCGGGCGAGACCGAACAGCTCGACCAGCGTCTTACCGGCCGACGCCATGGCGTCACGCGGACGCATGGCCTGCTTGGTCTCGACGTCGACGATCAGCTTGTCGAAGTCGGTGCGCTGCTCGACACGCGTGGCCTCGACCTTGTACGTGACCTTGAGGACCGGCGAGTAGATCGAGTCGACCGGGATGCGCCCGATCTCCTGGCCGACCTGCTTGTTCTGCACGGCGGAGACGTAGCCGCGACCGCGCTCGACGGTCAGCTCCATCTCCAGCTTGCCCTTGCCGTTCAGCGTGGCGAGGACCAGGTCGGGGTTGTGCACCTCGACACCGGCCGGCGGCGCGATGTCGGCGGCGGTGACCAGACCCGGGCCCTGCTTGCGCAGGTACATCACGACCGGCTCGTCGTGCTCCGAGGAGACGACCAGCTGCTTGATGTTGAGGATCAGGTCGGTGACGTCTTCCTTGACGCCCGGCACGGTGGTGAACTCGTGCAGGACACCGTCGATCCGGATCGACGTGACGGCCGCACCCGGGATCGAGGACAGAAGGGTCCGGCGGAGCGAGTTGCCGAGGGTGTAACCGAAGCCCGGCTCCAGCGGCTCGATCACGAACCGGGAGCGGAACTCGTCGACGACCTCTTCGGTCAACGAGGGACGCTGAGCGATCAGCATGAAGTGATTCCTTCAGTCAGGGGCACCCACTATTTGATGCCCTGAGGTAGTACAAGGGTACGGGCGGCACGACCCGAAAGAGCCGTACCGCCCGAAAACCTCAGACCAAGCGGCCTGCGTTACTGACCGAGATCAGACGCGGCGACGCTTGGGGGGACGGCAGCCGTTGTGCGGGGTCGGCGTGACGTCCTGGATCGAGCCGACCTCGAGGCCGGTCGCCTGCAGGGAGCGGATGGCGGTCTCACGACCGGAACCCGGGCCCTTGACGAAGACGTCGACCTTGCGCATGCCGTGCTCCTGCGCGCGACGGGCGGCCGACTCGGCAGCCATCTGCGCGGCGAACGGCGTGGACTTGCGCGAGCCCTTGAAGCCGACGTGGCCGGCGGAGGCCCACGAGATCACGTTGCCGGTCGGGTCCGTGATGGACACGATCGTGTTGTTGAACGTGCTCTTGATGTGAGCGTGCCCGTGGGCGACGTTCTTCTTTTCCTTGCGGCGCACCTTCTTGGCAGCGCCCTGACGACCCTTGGGGGGCATGTCGTTCTCCTACGGGAGGTGGTCGGTCCTACAGCGAAGACCGCTGGTGAGCGTCCGCTGAGGACTACTTCTTGCCCGGCTTCTTCTTACCGGCGATGGCGCGACGCGGGCCCTTGCGGGTACGAGCGTTCGTGCTGGTGCGCTGACCGCGGACCGGCAGACCACGACGGTGGCGCAGACCCTGGTAGCAGCCGATCTCGACCTTGCGGCGGATGTCGGCCTGGATCTCGCGACGGAGGTCACCCTCGGTCTGGAAGTTCTGGTCCACGTACTCGCGGATCTTGACGAGGTCTTCCTCGCTCAGGTCGCGAACACGGATGTTGCGGTCGATACCGGCGGCGTCCAGCGTCTGCTGGGCGCGCGTACGCCCGATGCCGAACACGTAGGTGAGGGCGACCTCGATGCGCTTGTCGCGCGGGAGGTCAACGCCTTCAACGCGTGCCATTCATGGCTCCTGTTTATCTTCGGAGGTCTGCAGCAGAGCCGCTCCCGGCCGCCGTTCCCTTTGTGCTCAAAGAGTCGGTACGCACCAGGTCCCCGGCCTCCGACCGAAGGTGTCGCCACGGTGGAAACCACCGCCGGCGGGCCCTGCATATGTACTCAATGTGTTGCGTGCGTCGCGCGAAACTCTGCGAACGAACTGCAGTAAGTCGTGCGTCAGCCCTGGCGCTGCTTGTGGCGCGGGTTGTCGCAGATCACCATGACCCGACCGTGACGGCGGATCACCCTGCACTTGTCGCAGATCTTCTTGACGCTCGGCTTGACCTTCATGGGTGAGGTTCTCCGGGTCAGTTGCCGGCAGCCCGCGGGAAGCGGGACTTGGGCAAGATCTACTTGTACCGGTAGACGATCCGGCCACGCGTCAGGTCGTACGGAGACAACTCCACCACGACCCGGTCGTCAGGGAGGATACGGATGTAGTGCATACGCATCTTGCCGCTGATGTGAGCCAGGACCTGGTGGCCGTTCTGGAGCTCCACCTTGAACATGGCGTTCGGAAGAGACTCGACGACAGTGCCTTCGATCTCGATGGCACCTTGCTTCTTGGCCACGCTTCGCCCTTCGAATCGACTACCTTGATCGACTCCCGATTCGCATGCGGACATGCAGATACACGAGAGCCGACGAGTCAGTCTACGTCAGTACCCCCGGAAAGACGAATCCGAGAATTCTGCCCTATCCGGGAGATCGCTAAGCCCCCGAATCAGCCCAACGGGTCAGGAGCCGCCGTCACGCCCAGCTCCGCCAGCTTCGCCCTGCCGCCATCCGGAGCAGTCAGCACCAGCGGACCCTCCTCCGTCAGCGCCACCGAGTGCTCCCAGTGCGAGGACCAGGTGCCGTCCGTGGTGATGACCGTCCAGTCGTCCTCCAGGACCTCGGTCCTGGGAGTGCCGAGGGAGACCATGGGCTCGATGGCCAGGCAGAAGCCGGGGACGAGCTTGGGGCCCTTGCCGCGGCGGCGCTCGACGTAGTTCAGCAGGTGCGGGTCCATGTGCATCTCGGTACCGATGCCGTGGCCGCCGTAGTCCTCGACGATCCCGTACTTGCCGCCGCCCGGCTTGGGCTGGCGGCGGATGTACGTCTCGATCGCGCGGGAGATGTCCACCAGCCGGTTGCCCGCCTTCATCGCGGCGATCCCGGCCCACATCGACTCCTCGGTCACCCGGGACAGCTCGATGAGCTCCGGAGCGTGACCGGAACCGACGAACGCGGTGTACGCGGCGTCCCCGTGCCAGCCGTCGATGATCGCGCCCGCGTCGATGGAGATGATGTCGCCGTCCTCGAGCACGACCTTGTCGCTCGGGATGCCGTGCACCACCACCTCGTTCTTCGAGGTGCAGATCGTGGCGGGGAAGCCGCCGTACCCCAGGAAGTTCGGCTTCGCCCCGTGCTCGGCGATGACCTTGCGGGCGACCTCGTCCAGGTCCTTGGTCGTCGCGCCCGGCACGGCCGCCTCACGGGTCGCGGCGTGGATCGCCGCGACGACAAGCCCCGCCTCCCGCATCTTGCGAATCTGGTCGGGGGTCTTGATCTGCACCATGAGGGCCTGCGCTCTCCGTCATCCGGCCGGTAAGGCAACTGTGGAACACCTGGGACTACACAACAACACTAAGGCCGCGGCCCCCCAGTCGGGGAACCGCGGCCTCAGGTACGTACGGAATGCGGCGGGACTAGCGCCCCAGGGCCTCCATGGCCCGTGCCGTGACCTCTTCCACCTTGCCGAGCGCGGAGATCGTCTTCACGAGCCCCTGCTCCCGGTAGTAGTCGATGATCGGCTCGGTCTGCGTGTGGTAGACCTCGAGCCGCTTGCGCACGGTCTCTTCCTTGTCGTCGTCGCGCTGGTACAGCTCGCCGCCGCAGACGTCACAGACGCCCTCGGTCTCGGGCTGCTTGTACGCGACGTGGAACACGTGCGCCGATTCGTTACGGCAGATGCGGCGGCCGGCGATGCGCTTGACCACCTCGTCCTCGGGGACCTCCAGGTCCAGGACCGCGTCCAGCTTCACGTCGTCGGCCTTGAGGGCGACGTCGAGCGCCTCGGCCTGCGAGACGTTGCGGGGGAAGCCGTCGAGCAGGAAGCCGTTCACGGCGTCCGGCTGCTCCATGCGGTCCTTGGCCATCCCGATGGTGACCTCGTCCGGAACCAGCTGACCGGCGTCCATGTAGGACTTCGCCTGCTTGCCCAGCTCCGTGCCCTGGCTGATGTTGGCACGGAAGAGGTCGCCCGTGGAGATGTGCGGGATCGACAGGTTCTGGGCAAGGAACGCGGCCTGCGTTCCCTTGCCGGCACCAGGCGGCCCGACGAGGACGATTCGCATCAGCGGAGGAACCCTTCGTAATTGCGCTGCTGGAGCTGGCTCTCGATCTGCTTCACCGTCTCCAGACCAACACCCACGATGATCAGGATGCTGGTGCCGCCGAACGGGAAGTTCTGGTTTGCCCCGAAACCAACCAACGCCATCGTCGGTACGAGAGCGATCAGACCCAAGTACAGCGAACCCGGCCAGGTGATCCGGTTGAGCACGTACGAGAGGTACTCAGCGGTCGGTCGGCCAGCCCGGATGCCCGGGATGAAGCCACCATACTTCTTCATGTTGTCCGCGACTTCCTCGGGGTTGAACGAGATCGCCACGTAGAAGAAGGCGAAGAACACGATCAGGAGGAAGTACGTAACGATGTAGATCGGGTGATTTCCCTTGGTCAGGTGGTCGTCGATCCACAGCTTCCACGACGAGTCACCACCCGCGAACTGGGCGACGAGGGCCGGGATGTACAGCAGCGACGAGGCGAAGATGACAGGGATCACACCCGCCTGGTTCACCTTGAGCGGGATGTACGTGGACGTGCCGCCGTAGGAACGACGGCCGATCATGCGCTTCGCGTACTGCACCGGGATACGGCGCTGGGCCTGCTCGACGAAGACCACCAGGCCGACCATGACCAGGCCGACGAGGATGACGGTGCCGAACTCGATCCAGCCGTCGGCCAGCGAGCCCGACTCCTTGATGGCCCACAGGGCGGACGGGAAGGTGGCGGCGATCGAGATGAACATCAGGATCGACATGCCGTTGCCGATGCCGCGGTCGGTGATCAGCTCGCCGAGCCACATCATCACGCAGGTACCGGCGGTCATCGTGATGACCATCGTGATGGTGATGAAGATCGACTGGTCCGGCACGATCTGGCTCGCGACGGGGCAGCCCTGGAAGAGGGCGCCGGTGCGGGCGGTGGCGACCAGGCCCGTGCCCTGAAGGATGGCGAGCGCCACGGTCAGGTAGCGGGTGTACTGCGTGATCTTCGCCGTACCCGCCTGACCCTCCTTCTTGAGGGCTTCGAGGCGCGGGATCACCACGGTGAGCAGCTGCAGAATGATGCTCGCGGTGATGTACGGCATGATGCCGAGCGCGAAGACCGTGATCTGCAGCAGCGCGCCACCGCTGAACATGTTGACCAGCCCGAAGAGACCGGTGCTGGAGTTGGCCACATCCATGCACGTCTGGACGTTCGAGTAATCCACACCGGGGATCGGGATATGCGCGCCGAGCCGGTAGATCACGATGATGCCCAGCGTGAAGAGCAGCTTCTTGCGCAGGTCGGGCGTCTTGAACGCCCGGGCGAACGCGGTGAGCACGGTGCCTCCTGCGACCCCCGCGCGCGTGCGTAGAGGTGACGGTCTTGAGGATTCGACGAATGGGTAACGGTCAAAGTCCGGGATTGGTGCCGGGGGCACACAACTAGCCCGGAAATTAACAGCGGACGCCACCTTACCGGCGTACCCGCCCCCCTAGGAACGACCAACCGGGGATACCCCATTTGTGGGGTATCCCCGGTCGGGATCGCTCATGTCATCGAGACGGCGTCTGAGATCAGACGAGCTCGGTGACCGTACCGCCGGCGGCGGTGATCTTCTCCTTGGCGGAGCCGGAGACGGCGTCGACCGTCACCTGCAGCGCCACGGAGATCTCGCCCTGGCCCAGGACCTTGACGAGGCTGTTCTTGCGCACGGCACCCTTGGCCACCAGGCCCTCGACCGTGACCTCGCCACCCTCGGGGTAGAGCGAAGCCAGCTTGTCCAGGTTCACGACCTGGAACTCGGTCTTGAACGGGTTCTTGAAGCCCTTGAGCTTCGGAAGACGCATGTGGAGGGGCATCTGGCCACCCTCGAAGCGCTCCGGAACCTGGTAACGGGCCTTCGTGCCCTTGGTACCACGACCGGCCGTCTTACCCTTCGACGCCTCACCACGACCGACACGGGTCTTGGCGGTCTTGGCGCCGGGGGCCGGACGGAGGTTGTGGATCTTGAGCGGGTTGTTCTCCGCCATGATCAGTCGACCTCCTCGACCGTCACGAGGTGGCGGACGGTGTGCACCATGCCGCGGAACTCGGGGCGGTCCTCCTTGACGACCTGCGTGTTGATGCCCTTGAGACCAAGGGAGCGCAGGGTGTCACGGTGGTTCTGCTTGCTGCCGATGTACGACTTCGTCTGCGTGATCTTGAGCTGCGCCATTACGCACCAGCCCCGGCACGCGCCCGGAGAAGAGCCGCGGGAGCAACGTCCTCGAGGGGCAGACCACGGCGAGCCGCGATCTCCTCGGGGCGCTGCAGACCCTTCAGGGCCTCCACGGTCGCGTGCACGATGTTGATCGCGTTCGACGAACCGAGCGACTTCGACAGGATGTCGTGAACGCCGGCGCACTCGAGCACTGCACGCACCGGGCCACCGGCGATAACACCGGTACCGGGGGAAGCAGGCTTGAGCAGGACGACGCCCGCGGCCTTCTCGCCCGTGATCGGGTGCGGGATGGTGCCCTGGATACGGGGGACCTTGAAGAAGTGCTTCTTGGCCTCCTCAACACCCTTGGCGATGGCGGCCGGCACCTCCTTGGCCTTGCCGTAACCGACACCTACGGTGCCGTCACCGTCGCCCACCACGACGAGCGCGGTGAAGCTGAAGCGACGACCACCCTTGACAACCTTGGCGACACGGTTGATCGCGACAACGCGCTCAACGTATGCGGTCTTCTCGGCGGCAGCGCCACCGTCGCGACCCTTCCGGTCCCGCCGCTCGCCGCCACCGGCACCGCTTCCGCGGCGCTGGGGTCCAGCCATTGGAATTACCTCTCTCTTTTTCCGCTAGCTACGCAGCGTGCAAAAGCCACTGCGTGGCGGGCGACTCAGAACTTGAGTCCGGCTTCGCGGGCGGCGTCCGCCAGGGCGGCGATGCGCCCGGCGTACTGGTTACCACCACGGTCGAACACGACGGCCTCGACACCGGCGGCCTTGGCGCGCTCGGCAACCAGGGCACCGACCGACTTGGCCTGCGCGGACTTGTCGCCCTCGCCGCCACGGATCGAGCTGTCCAGGGTGGACGCCGACGCGAGGGTGTGACCCTTCACGTCGTCGATCACCTGGGCCACGATGTTGCGGTTCGAGCGCGTCACGACCAGGCGCGGACGCTCAGCCGTACCCGAGATGTGCTTACGGATACGGATGTGGCGCCGCTTGATGGCAGCACGCTTGTAAGCGTCGCCCTTAGCGATCTTCTGACCGTATGCCATGGCTTACTTACCCGCCTTTCCGACCTTGCGGCGGATGACTTCGCCTTCGTACTTGACGCCCTTGGCCTTGTACGGGTCGGGCTTGCGCAGCTTGCGGATGTTGGCCGCAACCTCGCCGACCTTCTGCTTGTCGATGCCCTCGACCGAGAACTTGGTCGCCGATTCGACCTTGAACGAGATGCCCTCGGGCGCCTCGACCAGGATCGGGTGGCTGTAGCCGAGCGAGAACTCCAGGTTGGAGCCCTTCGCCAGGACGCGGTAACCGACACCGCTGATCTCGAGCTTCTTCACGTAACCCGTGGTCACGCCGGTGATCATGTTCGCCACCAGCGTGCGGGACAGGCCGTGCAGGGCCTTGTTCTGACGCTCGTCGTTGGGGCGGGTGACGTTCAGGACGCCGTCCTCACCCTTGGCGATGTCGATCGGCGCGACGATGGTGTGGCTCAGGGTGCCCTTGGAACCCTTCACCGTGACCGTGCGGCCATCGATGGTGACGTCCACGCCGGCGGGAACCGTGATGGGGAGCTTGCCAATACGCGACATAGCTGTTTCCTCCGTTCCCTTCCGCTACCAGACGTAGGCGAGGACTTCCCCACCCACGCCCTTCTTGCCTGCCTGCTGGCCGGTCAGGAGACCGTGCGACGTGGAGATGATCGCCACGCCGAGGCCGCCGAGAACCTTCGGCAGGTTGGTGGACTTCGCGTAAACGCGCAGACCCGGCTTGGAGATGCGCTTGATGCCGGCGATCGAACGCTCACGGTTCGGGCCGAACTTCAGCTCCAGGACGAGGGACTTGCCGACCTCGGCGTCCTCGACCTTCCAGCCGGTGATGAAACCCTCCTGCTGGAGGATCTCCGCGATGTGCGACTTGATCTTGCTGTGCGGCATGGCCACGGTGTCGTGGTATGCCGAGTTCGCGTTCCGCAGACGCGTAAGCATGTCTGCGATCGGATCAGTCATGGTCATGAATTGGCCTTCGGCCTCTCTCGCCGGGGTTTCCTGTATGCGCCATCCCTCTCCCCACACAGGGGCGGGACGGGTGCGGCGCGGGGACCTACGGCGTAGTAAGTCGGTCAGGGCGGCAGAAGCGCCCAACCCTCCTAGCGTAAGCCATGAGAGCTGGGGCCTCTGCCGACCCTTTGCTTACCGAGAGATCCGGGTCATCCCAACTGGGGGATTACCAGGAGCTCTTGGTCACGCCCGGCAGCTCGCCACGGTGAGCCATCTCACGAAGGCACACGCGGCACAGGCCGAACTTGCGGTACACGGAGTGCGGGCGGCCACAACGCTGGCAGCGGGTGTAGCCACGCACACCGAACTTGGGCTTACGAGCAGCCTTGGCAATAAGAGCCTTCTTCGCCATCTCGCTTACGCCTCCTTGAACGGGAAGCCGAGGTGACGAAGGAGCGCGCGGCCCTCAGCGTCGTTGGTCGCCGTGGTGACCACGGTGATGTCCATACCCCGGACGCGGTCGATCTTGTCCTGGTCGATCTCGTGGAACATGACCTGCTCGGTGAGACCGAAGGTGTAGTTGCCACGGCCGTCGAACTGCTTGGGGGACAGACCACGGAAGTCGCGGATGCGCGGGAGCGCGAGCGACAGGGTGCGGTCCAGGAACTCCCACATGCGGTCGCCACGGAGCGTGACGTGGGCACCGATCGGCTGGCCCTCGCGCAGCTTGAACTGCGCGATGGACTTACGGGCCTTGGTGATGGCCGGCTTCTGACCCGTGATGGTGGTCAGGTCGCGGACGGCACCGTCCATGAGCTTCGAGTCACGCGCAGCGTCACCGACACCCATGTTGACCACGATCTTGACCAGACCGGGGATCTGCATGACGTTCTCGTACGAGAACTCCTCCTGCAGCTTGCCCTTGATCTCGTCGCGGTACTTCTGCTTCAGACGCGGGTTCGTGGTGGTAGTCATCAGATGTCCTCACCCGTCCGCTTGGCAACGCGGATCTTGTTGCCCTCGTCGTCGAAGCGGTAACCGACGCGCGTGACGACCTTGTTGCCGTCCTTCTCCACGACCAGCTGGACGTTGGAAACGTGGATCGGGGCCTCGGTGGTCACAATGCCGCCGGCCTGCGAGCCGGAAGCCGTGGGACCGGCCTTGGTGTGCTTCTTGACCCGGTTGACACCCTCGACCAGGACACGCTCGTCGCGCGGGTAAGCGGCAATGACCTTGCCCTGCTTGCCCTTGTCCTTGCCGGTGATGACCTGGACCAGGTCACCCTTCTTGATCTTCATGCTTACAGCACCTCCGGCGCGAGCGAGATGATCTTCATGAACTTCTTCTCGCGCAGCTCACGGCCCACCGGGCCGAAGATACGGGTGCCGCGAGGGTCGCCGTCGTTCTTCAGAATGACGGCGGCGTTCTCGTCGAAGCGGATGTACGAGCCGTCCGGACGGCGGCGCTCCTTGACGGTGCGAACGATGACGGCCTTGACGACGTCACCCTTCTTCACGTTGCCACCGGGGATCGCGTCCTTGACGGTGGCGACGATGACGTCACCGATGCCCGCGTAGCGGCGACCCGAGCCACCGAGAACACGGATGGTGAGGATTTCCTTCGCACCCGTGTTGTCGGCGACGCGAAGTCGCGACTCCTGCTGGATCACGTCTATCTCCTGTTTGTCTGCCGGTTCCCGGCAGGGGCTCGCCTCTTACGAGGCAGGCCCCTGCCGAGCCTGGCGGAACGAACCCTGAGGGATACCCCTCAGAGAATTACTTGGCCTTCTCGAGGATCTCGACGATGCGCCAGCGCTTGGTCGCCGACAGCGGACGCGTCTCCATCAGGAGGACGCGGTCGCCGACGCCGGCAGCGTTCTGCTCGTCGTGCGCCTTGAGCTTGTTCGTACGGCGGATGACCTTGCCGTACAGCGCGTGCTTGACGCGGTCCTCGACGGCGACGACGACGGTCTTGTCCATCTTGTCGCTGACGACGAGACCCTCACGGGTCTTGCGGAAACCGCGCGCCTCAGTGTTCTCAGTCACGTTCTTCTCGCTCATCAGGCGTTCTCCACCGTCTCGATGCCGAGCTCACGCTCACGCATGAGGGTGTAGATCCGGGCGATGTCCTTGCGGACGGCCTTGAGCCGGCCGTGGTTCTCGAGCTGACCCGTCGCCGCCTGGAAGCGGAGGTTGAACAGCTCTTCCTTGGCCTCGCGGAGCTTGCCGACAAGCTCCTCGTTGCCCAGCTCGCGCAGCTCGGACGCCTTGGTACCGGTCGACATCACGCTTCACCTGCCTCGCGCTTGACGATCTTGCACTTCATCGGCAGCTTGTGGGCCGCGCGAGTCAGCGCCTCACGCGCGATCTTCTCGTTGGGGTACGACAGCTCGAACATCACGCGTCCGGGCTTGACGTTGGCGACCCACCACTCCGGGGAACCCTTACCGGAACCCATGCGGGTCTCGGCAGGCTTCTTGGTGAGGGGGCGGTCCGGGTAGATGTTGATCCAGACCTTGCCGCCACGCTTGATGTGACGCGTCATGGCGATACGAGCGGCCTCGATCTGACGGTTCGTCACGTACGCCGGGGTGAGGGCCTGAATGCCGTACTCACCGAACGCAACCTGCGTGCCACCCTTGGACATACCGCTGCGCTTCGGGTGGTGCTGCTTGCGGTGCTTGACCCTACGGGGGATCAGCATTTCGGTCAGGCCTCCGTTCCGGTGCTCTCAGCAGCCGGAGCGGCAGCGGCGGGAGCGTCGGCCTTGGGGGCCTCGGCAGCCGGCGCGGACTGCTGCTGCGGCTTGCGACCGCGACCGCCACGCTCGCCACCACGGCCACCACGGGCCGGGCGGTCGTTGCCGCCACGGGCCGGACGGTTGCCGGCGCGGGCTGCGGCGTTCTCGGCGCGAACCTCGGCGATGTTCTTGACGTCGCCCTTGTAGATCCAGACCTTCACACCGATGCGGCCGAAGGTCGTCTTGGCCTCGAAGAAGCCGTAGTCCACGTTGGCGCGGAGCGTGTGCAGGGGCACACGGCCCTCGCGGTAGAACTCCGAACGGGACATCTCGGCACCGCCGAGACGACCGCCACACTGGATCTTGATGCCCTTGGCGCCCGCCTTCATCGCCGACTGCATGCTCTTACGCATGGCGCGACGGAAGGAGACGCGGGAGGACAGCTGCTCCGCGACGGCCTGGGCCACGAGCTGAGCGTCCGTCTCGGGGTTCTTGACCTCGAGGATGTTCAGCTGGACCTGCTTGCCCGTGAGCTTCTCGAGGTCACCGCGGATGCGGTCGGCCTCGGCGCCACGGCGGCCGATGACGATGCCGGGACGAGCGGTGTGGATGTCCACCCGCACGCGGTCACGGGTGCGCTCGATCTCCACCTTCGAGATGCCGGCGCGCTCCATGCCGGACGTCATCATCCGACGGATGGCGACGTCTTCCTTGACGTAGTCCTTGTACAGCTTGTCGGCGTACCAACGCGACTTGAAGTCGGTCGTGACACCGAGCCGGAACCCGTGCGGGTTTACCTTCTGGCCCATTACCGGGTTCCTTCCTTGCTGCTGACGACCACGGTGATGTGGCTGGTCCGCTTACGGATCCGGTAGGCACGGCCCTGGGCACGCGGACGGAACCGCTTCAGGGTCGGGCCCTCGTCCACGTACGCCTCGCTGATGACCAGCGTGGAGGCGTCGGTGTGGTCGTAGTTGTGCGCGGCGTTGGCAATGGCGCTGTCCAGCACCTTGCCGACCGGCACGCTCGCGGCCTGCGGGGCGAATCGCAGGACCGCCTGAGCCTCCGTGGCATCCATGCCACGGATGAGGTCCACCACGCGGCGGGCCTTCATGGGCGTGACGCGGATGTACCGCGCCTGGGCCCTGGCTTCCATGGTTGTCCCTTCGGTGTTAGTCATAGTCGATTCCACCCCGCCTTAGCGGCGCTTCGACTTCCGGTCGTCCTTGACGTGACCCCGGAAGGTGCGCGTCGGCGAGAACTCGCCGAGCTTGTGGCCGACCATCGACTCGGTGACGAACACCGGGATGTGGGTCTTGCCGTTGTGCACCGCGATCGTGTGGCCCAGCATGCTGGGGATGATCATCGAGCGGCGGGACCAGGTCTTGATGACGTTCTTGGTACCGGCTTCGTTCTGAGCGTCCACCTTCTTTACGAGGTGTCCGTCGACGAAGGGTCCCTTCTTGAGACTGCGCGGCATCTAAACCCGCTCCTAGCGCTTCTTGTTCGTCTTGCGGCGGCGGACGATGTACTTGTTCGAAGCCTTCTTCGGCGAACGAGTACGACCCTCCTTCTGACCCCACGGCGAGACCGGGTGGCGACCACCGGAAGTCTTGCCTTCACCACCACCGTGCGGGTGGTCAACCGGGTTCATCGCCACACCGCGAACGGTCGGACGGACGCCGAGCCAGCGCTTGCGGCCGGCCTTGCCCCAGTTGATGTTCGACTGCTCGGCGTTGCCGACCTCGCCGATCGTGGCGCGGCAGCGCACGTCGACCAGACGGATCTCACCGGACGGCATACGAAGGTGGGCCATCGAGCCCTCCTTCGCGAGCAGCTGCACGGAGGCACCGGCGGAGCGGGCGAACTTGGCGCCGCCGCCCGGACGGAGCTCGATCGCGTGGATCGTGGTACCGACCGGGATGTTGCGCAGCGCAAGGTTGTTGCCCGGCTTGATGTCGGCCGCGGGGCCGTTCTCAACCCGGTCACCCTGCGACAGGCCACGCGGAGCGATGATGTAGCGCTTCTCGCCGTCTGCGTAGTGCAGAAGCGCGATGCGCGCGGTGCGGTTCGGGTCGTACTCGATGTGCGCGACCTTCGCCGGCACGCCGTCCTTGTCGTGACGACGGAAGTCGATCACGCGGTAGGCGCGCTTGTGTCCGCCACCCTGGTGGCGAACGGTCACACGACCGGCGTTGTTACGGCCGCCCTTGCTGTGCAGCGGGCGGACCAGCGACTTCTCCGGCGTGGACCGCGTGACCTCGACGAAGTCGGCGACGCTGGAGCCGCGACGGCCCGGCGTAGTCGGCTTGTACTTGCGGATTCCCATTTCTCAGTCCTCGTCCGATATTCGGACCAGGGCGCTCCGTTAGGAGGCCTGGCCGAAGATGTCGATACGGTCGCCCTCAACGAGGGTCACGATCGCGCGCTTGGTGTTCGCACGCTGGCCGAAGCCGGTGCGGGTCCGCTTGCGCTTGCCCTGACGGTTGATCGTGTTGACCCCGGAGACCTTGACCGAGAAGACCGCCTCGACGGCCTGCTTGATCTGGGTCTTGTTGGCACGCGGGTCGACGATGAAGGTGTACTTGCCCTCGTCGAGGAGCGCGTAGCTCTTCTCCGAGACGACCGGCTTGACGAGGACGTCACGGGGGTCCGTGAAGCTCTTGCTCAGCGGCGTCTCAACGGTGTTCTTGCCCTCGGTGGCGTGGCGCTTCGCCTTGGCGACGCGCGCGGCCTTGGCGGCCTTGGCGGCCTTCGAGGCGATGCTCGGGTGACGCGTAGCCATCAGGCTTCGCTCCCTTCGGTGTCAGCGGCCTTGGGGCCAGACACGAAGGACTCGAAAGCGGCCTGGGTGAAGACCACGTCGTCCGAGACGAGAACGTCGTACGTGTTCAGCTGGCCCGGCTCCAGGATGTGGACCTGGGGCAGGTTGCGAGCGGAGA
Organism: Streptomyces sp. YJ-C3; assembly: GCF_053891275.1. NCBI lineage: Bacteria > Bacillati > Actinomycetota > Actinomycetes > Kitasatosporales > Streptomycetaceae > Streptomyces > Streptomyces sp. YJ-C3. Next base: position 8,152,618 of record NZ_CM132685.1, read on the forward strand.
GCAGCGAGGCCTCGTCGGCACGGTCGATCACGAGGAGCAGGTTCTTGCGCTCCGAGATCTTGCCGAGCAGCGACTTGGCGGCCTTCGTGGAGACTCCGCCGTCGACCACGCCGGTGACGACGTGGATGCGAGCGTTGCGGGCCCGGTCGGTGAGGGCGTGGCGCAGGGCCGCGGCCTTCATCTTCTTCGGGGTCCGCTGCGAGTAGTCACGCGGCGTGGGGCCGTGGACGACGCCACCGCCGGCGAACTGCGGCGCACGGGTCGAACCCTGGCGCGCGCGGCCGGTGCCCTTCTGGCGGTAAGGCTTCTTACCGCCACCACGGACCTCGCCACGGCGCTTGACCTTGTGCGTGCCCTGACGGGCGGCAGCCAGCTGCGCGACGACGACCTGGTGAAGCAGCGGAACGCTGATCTTCTCCACGTCGAAGATCTCGGCCGGGAGCTCAACGGTCCCGGTCTTGTCGCCGGAGGGCGACAGAATGTCAATGGTGCTCATAGTCCTCAGGCCCCCTTGGCCGCGGTGCGGACCAGGACGAGGCCGCCGTTCGGACCAGGAACCGCGCCCTTGATGAGGAGCAGGCCCTTCTCCGCGTCAACGGCGTGAACGGTCAGGTTCTGGGTGGTGACCCGCTCGTTGCCCATACGGCCCGCCATGCGGAGGCCCTTGAACACACGACCCGGGGTGGCGCAGCCACCGATCGAGCCCGGCGAGCGGTGCTTGCGCTGGGTGCCGTGACCGGCGCCGAGGCCCTTGAAGTTGTGACGCTTCATGACACCGGCGAAGCCCTTGCCCTTGCTCTTGCCGGTCACGTCCACCTTGACGCCGGACTCGAAGGTCTCAGCGGTGATCTCCTGGCCGAGGGTGTACTCGCTGGCGTCAGCGGTACGGATCTCGACGAGGTGACGACGGGGGGTGACGTCGGCCTTGGCGAAGTGGCCCTTGAGGGGCTTGTTCACCTTGCGCGGGTCGATCTCGCCGAACGCGATCTGGACGGACTCGTAGCCGTCGGCGTCGTTCGTGCGGACCTGGGTCACGACGTTGGGGCCGGCCTTGACGACGGTGACCGGAACAACACGGTTGTTCTCGTCCCACACCTGCGTCATGCCGAGCTTCTCGCCCAGGATGCCCTTGATCTGCTTAGCCATCTCTCAGATCACCGGCCCTCAGAGCTTGATCTCGATGTCGACACCGGCCGGGAGGTCGAGTCGCATCAGGGAGTCAACGGTCTTGGGCGTCGGGTCGAGGATGTCGATCAGGCGCTTGTGCGTGCGCATCTCGAAGTGCTCGCGCGAGTCCTTGTACTTGTGCGGCGACTTGATGACGCAGTACACGTTCTTCTCGGTAGGCAGCGGCACCGGGCCCGCGACCGACGCACCAGTGCGAGTCACCGTCTCGACGATCTTCTTCGCCGAGGAGTCGATGACCTCGTGGTCGTAGGCCTTGAGCCGGATGCGGATCTTCTGTCCCGCCATGGCTACTTAGTAGTCCTGTCTCTCGTAACGCTCTGGAACCCGGGGGTCCTGTTTCACACTTCCTCCGACCCACGCGGTCGGGCGTGTCGCAGTCCCGCTGACAGAAATATCCGTACGGATTTCCCTGCTAAGGGGGCTGCGGCCCGAGGCCGCATGTACCGGGGGAAGAAACCCACCGGGTGCCTGGCAGAGGGACCGCACCGCACTTCCCGGAAGATTCCCGTACGTCCGCCCCAGCGCTGCCGCAAGCGACAGATAAGGCGACGAGTACTGTGGGACTCGCTTCCGGTCCTCCCGGCGGGAGGCGCGCAGCATCGGCACTCAACCGAGCAACCCCGACAGTCTGCCATACGGGGCATGTCCGGGGCCAATCGAGCCGTAGAGATTACCCCCTGTGTGACTGAGGTCAAACCCTCGGCAGCGTCCGCCGTCGCGGACGGCGTGCCGGTGGACGTCTCGTGGCCGCTTCGTGCGGGCCACGTGACGCTTGCCGAGGCCCTTGGCATTGCCACGTATCCCGTGTGAAAGAGTCGCAGGACCGCAGATCACAGGGGGTCAAGGCCATGTCCGGCCACTGCAAGGCCGAGTTCGAAGCACTCGCCGGGCTCATCACCGATCTCAGCACGTGTGCCGACGGCATGCGTTCCGCGATGCGCGAGCTGAAGGACATCGGCCCCAAGGGGTCCGGGTACGACGACCTGGAAGACGCCTGCGACGACTTCCAGGACAAGTGGGGCTACGGGATCAAGCTGATCGCCGACGCCACCGGCGGGATCACCGACAAGGTGGCCAAGGCCGGCAAGGAGTTCCAGCACCTGGAGGACCTGGTCCGCAAGAAGGTCGAGGCCGTCGAGGCCAAGGACGCCCACCGGTGACGACAGCGCCCGAGACCGGCCACGGACCGGCCTTCCGCTTCGAGGTGCAGCCCGAGTTCCACGAGATCCCGCTCGGCCTCGACGCCGACGCCGCGGCCCTCGACGAGCGGCTGCGGCAGTTCGCCCGTGACTACTGGGGCGAGGGCGAGGAGCGGGAGCCACTGCGCAGGCTGACCGCCGTCCTGTACGGCGTCACCGCGCAGGACCTCACGGCGGGCGGCGCGGTCTACAGCGCCCTGGGCATCTTCCCCATCGGCGGCACCGCGGACGGATCCGAGCCGCCCGAGCGCATCAGCCGCGCCACGCTCACCGTCAGCGTGCGGGACCTGGAGAACCCGGATCCGCACATCAGCGCCGCCGGGATCGCCGAGGTCCTGGACAAGTCCGCCGAGAGCGGCGAGGTCCAGTCGATCGTGCTGCCCGCCGGGCCCGCGGTCGTGCACATCGCGGGCACACGCGCCGTGTGGGACCTGCCGACGCCGTCCGAGGAGCCCGATGGCGCCGCCGGCCCCGGCGAGCAGGAGCGCTTCTTCGTACGCATCGAGATCTGGCTGCCGTTCCCCGACGAGGACCGGCTGCTGCTCCTGTGCCTGAGCACGCCGGACACCCAGGATCTCTTCCACTACCAGGCGGTCCTCGCGGACATCGCCGACACGATCGCCTTCGGGGAGCAGGCACCGGCGTCCGCCGAGGCCGGCGCCGCGCACTCCCCCCTCGCCGCGTACTGACCGCGCAGCGTCAGCAGAGGACACCTCCATGACCACGCAGACCTACGACGCACTCGGCTTCGACCCGGCCCCGGGAGTGCCCGCTTCCGTGCAGAAGCTGGTCGCCTCGCTGGAGACGGCGGGCAAGCGGCTGGGGGACGCGCACGGGACGCTGTCCAAGCTGGGGAAGGGGAACGCCGCCTGGGAGGGCGTGGCCGCCGAGGCCTTCACCAAGAAGCTCGGCGATCTGCCCAAGTACCTTGCGGACGGCCACAGTTCGGTGGCGGACGCCACGCATGCGCTGAACGGCTGGCACACCCGGCTGACGGAGTTCCAGACCCTCGCGGGCCGCTACGAGCGCGAGGCCGAGGCGGCCCGGCGCACCCTCACGGAGGCACAGGGCAACCCCGACCTCAAGCTGGCGGGCAGGACCTTCGACACCGATGCGGCCCTGCACGACGCACAGCGGCGCCTGGACCACGCGACGCGGCGGGTGAACGAGGCGCAGGGCGACCTCGACGCCGTCATCAAGAAGGCCCGGTCCCTCCTGGAGCACCACGACGAGGCGGCCCGCGCCGCGGCCCGCGTCATCCGCGAGGCGGCCGGCATCGCGCCCGACCAGAGCCTGCTCGACAAGTTCGTGGACACGCTCAAGGACATCGGCAACAAGATCAAGGAGATCGCCGGCGACATCTGGAAGTGGATCCAGAAGCACGCGGACACGATCTACAAGATCGGCGACTGGCTGGGGTACGCGAGCGCGGCCTGCGACGTACTGGCGGTGGTCTTCTCGGAGACCGTCATCGGCGCGGCCGTCTTCGAGGGCATCGGCATGGCACTCAACGGCGGAGCGCTGGCCTTCCACGCGCTCGGGTGGGCCGCCGGTTCGAAGAAGGGGAACTGGACCGACATCGGCCTGGACATCATCGGCTTCGTCCCGTTCGGCGATCTCGCCCGCGCCGGGAAGGTCGCCAAGGGTGCCTTCAAGGGCGTCAAGATCCCGACGAACCTGCTGGAGGCGGGTTCCAAGGCAGCCGACGCGTTCAAGCGCGCGGACGACATCGTCGCGGCGGTCGGCGGCAGCGCCACGCGCAGCGTCGAGCAGGCCGGGATGCGCTCCCTGGGCATCGTCGGCAACCGGATCGACGCGCTCAAGATCACGGCCGACACCTTCGGCGAGCGCTTCAAGGTCGCCGTCGCCAAGGAGTTCGGCGACAGCACCCTGTACCGCGCGGCCGCCGGGCGGCTCGGCGGCCCCCTCGACCAGGTCGTGCCCAAGCTCGTCGAGCACACGCCGCTGGGCCGGATCCCTGCCATCGCCGACTCGGTCAAGCCGATCGTGGACGACGCGGGGAACACGGTCCGGCACTACGTCGATCCCCGGTCGTGGACCGCGCGCGGCTACGAGGCGGTCACCGGGGCCAAGGGCCTGTACACCGAAGGCGCCCGACTGATCCATGAGAACGTCGAATACGGTTCCGAGAAGGTGCACGAAGGGCTCGACAGGGCGCGCGAGACAGCCGGTGAGCTGGTGGACGGCGTCAAGAGCCTGAACCCCTTCTGACGGGCGGGACCAGGGGCAGGACAGTGACAGGACAGTGAGATGAACGTGATGCACCCCGAACCGCAGGCCGGCGGCAGGGCCCCCAAGTCGCTCACGGCTGCGCGCGTGCGGTACACGATGCAGTGGCTGTGGTTCCCGCTGCTCTGGGCGCTGTGGCTGGTGCCCTGGCTGGTCCTGGTGTTCCTGTACTTCGTCTTCCTTCCCTTCACCTTCCTGTGGGACCTCGACCTGCCGGGCATGCCCGGCACCGGCCGCCGGTTCCGCTGGCGCCGTCGCATGTGGCTGAACCGCAAGCGGATGCGCCGGGAGTGCTCCGCCGACCTGCCCTGGCTGGAGGACCAGCTGCGGGCCCTGTTCGACAACCGGTCCCCGGTTCTCGAAGGCCGCCAGAGCAGCGGCACCACCTGGCGGCACCGCGACGGCCGCATCGAGGTCGACGACAGCCACTACCGGCAGCTGGGTGTGGCACGCGCCGTCCAGATCGCCCAGGAGAACGGCTACGAGGCCGATGTGAGGGACGCACCGACGTGGCTGGTGTTCCGCTACCGCGGCGCCTGACTGGCTCGTCCCCGCCGCGTACATGGCCCTGCGGGCGTCCGGCGAGTGGCCGCCGACGCGCTGATCCCCGTCCGGGTGAACAGAACATGTACGCGCATGGAACCTGATCCCCATGGCGACCCTCTAGCCAGGTGAACAACCTGAACAGAGGCGAGCGCCCCACCCACCGCTGCCTCCACAGCGGACGGAGTGAGCGCCCCCGTGCGGAACCCACCTGCGACAGCCCTGCCCGGAATACGTGGAATGTCGCGCCGTGGGCTCCTGGCCGGCGGCGCCGCGCTCGCCGCCGCCGGCGCACTCACCGCCTGCTCCCGCACCGCCCCCGCTCCCCCGCCGCACACCACCGCCCCCTCCCCCGCGACCGGCCTCCCCGCCGCCCAGGCCGAGCGCGCCCTGCTGCTCCAGGTCCTCGCCCACCCCGACGACGACCTGTACTTCATGAACCCGGACACGCAGCACGCGCTCGACGCGGGCACCCCGCTGGTCTGCGTGTACGTCACGGCCGGCGAGGCCGACGGCATGAACAAGACGCCGGCCGACCGCGCCCCCGCCCCGAACAAGGCCGCCTACTCCGCGGCCCGCCACCAGGGCCTGCGCCAGTCGTACGCGACCCAGCTCGGCCTGCCCGTCTTCACCCGCTGGAACACCACCGTCACCCGCTTCCGGAACGGATTCCAGGCCGAGGTCAGCACCCTCGAACACCGGGGCCGCCGCGTCGAGTTGGTCCATCTCGACCTCGCGATGCACACCCCGGCCGGGCACATGGGCGTACCCGCTCTGTGGCGCGACCGCGGCCTGCTCCTGCGCACCCTCGTCCCGGAGGGGTCACCCCTGCGCACGGTCCAGACGTACGACTACGAGTCCCTGATCGGGGTCCTCGTCGAGCTGTACGAGCGCTACCGCCCCACCCTCGTGCAGACCCTCGACCCGGACCCCGACATCCAGCTGAGCGACCGGATCACCCAGATCCGCGACAGCGAGCAGCCCGGCTACTCCGATCACGCCGACCACACCGCCGTCGCCTGCTTCAGCTGGGCCGCGCTGATCCGCTGGGCGCAGACGGCCAAGGGCGGCCCGCCCGCGTTCGTGGCCACCGCGTTCCGCGGCTACTACAACCACCACTGGCCGAAGAACCTCCCGCCGCAGGTACTCGACCAGAAGGCCGCGCACCTGATCCCGTACGGCGCCGCCCCCGACTGGCAGTGCGGCAACCCGGCGGGCTGCGGCGACTACAACGTCGGCGGCGACCGCCCCCTCACCAACCGCAAGGGCTGGGTCCGCGCCACCCACTACCGCTACCCCGGCCCCCGCCTGGCCCTCGCGCAGAACGCCGACGGGCGGGTCACCGCGTACGGCGTGCTCGGCCTGCGCGCGGTCCGCTACGACGAGCGGGACGGGGCGGCCGGGGGGTTCGGCGCCCCCGCCGACCTCGGCGGCGGCCCGCTCGCCCCCGTGCTCGGCAGCGCCACGCTCCCCGACGGCCGCCACCTGGTGTTCGGCCTGCGGCTCGCCGCGATCGAGGGCAGGGGCGCGCCAGATGTGCGCGAGATCGTGGTCCTGGAGCAGCGCGGCCCGCGCAGATACGGCCCCTGGACCAGCCTCGGCAACCCGGAGAGCGACGCCGACCGCGGCCGCCGCACAGGCGTCCCCGTGGCGGTCACCGCCCCCGACGGCCGCGTCCACCTCTTCGTGCGCAACGCGGACCAGGGCATCAGCACCCGCGTCCGCGACACGGCGGGCACCTGGTCGCCCTGGCGCGACCTCGGCGGCGGCCCGGTCCAGGACGGCCTCACGGCGGTCGTCGGCGACGACGGGCAGGTGCACGTCTACGCCCCCGGCCACTACACCGTCCACCACTGGACCCCGGACGGCCCCGACCCGCTCACCGGCCTGCCCACCCCCGCGGACGCGATAGCCGCGGCGGGCAGCCGCCTCTACTTCCGCCCGCCCGCTTCCGACCGGCTGCTGTCCCCGGGCGGCCCGGCCGTGCACTTCCCCGGCTACGGCCCGGTGACGGCCGCCGGCCCCTACCTCCTCGGCCGCGACACCACCGGCCGCGTCCAGCTCCTCCACGCCGGCCGCATCACCCGCCCGGCCACCGCCCCGGTCACCCTGGACGGCCCGACCCTGACCACGAGCAGCCGCGGCCCCACAGCCGCGGGCCTGTCCCCGGACGCCCGACCGTGGCTGTGGCGACCGGCACAGGCGAAGGCCTGACCCCTCTCCCCGGAACACGGGCCACGAACCACGGACCACGGGCCACACTGGCCCGATGCCCGACCTCTCCCCCGAGCCCGACGACATCGGCTGCGTCCGCACGGTCCTCGCCGTCCCGCTGACCCTCCTCACCCTGCCCGCCGCCTGGTTCTGCTGGACGGCCCTGACGATCCGCCCCGGATACCCCGAGGACGACGACGCCTACCGCGGCATCGAGGCCTCCTGCCTGGTCACCGTCTTTCTCGCCGGCGCGGCCGCCCTGCTGTGGCTTCTGCCCTCGGTGCGCCGCGTCCTGGGGTGGCCCTGGGTGGCCCCGGCCGCGGTGCTGCTGGTGGTCGCCGTGGTGCGCTGGGTGACCGTCCCCCAGTAGATGCGCGCATGCGAAAGGGCCCGTACGACCGAAGTCGTACGGGCCCTTTCGGAGCTCTAGGAGCTACCAGGCATCAAGCCCAACAGGCAAGCGGAACTTACTTGTTGATCTTGGTGACCTGGCCGGCGCCCACGGTCCGGCCACCCTCACGGATGGCGAACTTCAGGCCCTCTTCCATGGCGACGGGCTGGATGAGCTCAACGGTCATCTCAGTGTTGTCACCCGGCATGACCATCTCGGTGCCCTCGGGGAGGGTCACGACGCCGGTCACGTCCGTGGTACGGAAGTAGAACTGCGGGCGGTAGTTGTTGAAGAACGGGGTGTGACGGCCACCCTCGTCCTTCGACAGGATGTACGCCTGCGCCTCGAACTCGGTGTGCGGCGTGACCGAACCCGGCTTGATGATGACCTGGCCGCGCTCGACGTCCTCGCGCTTGATGCCACGGAGGAGCAGACCGACGTTCTCACCGGCCTGGCCCTCGTCGAGCAGCTTGCGGAACATCTCGATGCCGGTGACCGTGGTGGTGGTCTTCTCGGTCTTGATGCCGATGATGTCGACGGTCTCGTTGACCTTGAGGATACCGCGCTCGATACGACCGGTGACGACGGTGCCACGACCGGTGATCGTGAAGACGTCCTCGATCGGCATCAGGAACGGCTTGTCGACGTCGCGCTCGGGCTCCGGGATGGACTCGTCCACGGCCTTCATGAGCTCGAGGACCGAGTTGCCCCACTCCTTGTCGCCCTCGAGGGCCTTCAGAGCGGAGACCTTGACGACCGGAACGTCGTCGCCCGGGAACTCGTACTCGGAGAGGAGCTCACGGACCTCGAGCTCGACGAGCTCCAGGATCTCCTCGTCGTCCACCATGTCGGCCTTGTTCAGGGCGACAACGATGTACGGAACGCCGACCTGGCGGGCCAGGAGCACGTGCTCCTTGGTCTGCGGCATCGGGCCGTCGGTGGCGGCGACCACGAGGATGGCGCCGTCCATCTGCGCGGCACCCGTGATCATGTTCTTGATGTAGTCCGCGTGACCGGGGCAGTCGACGTGCGCGTAGTGACGCGTCTCCGTCTGGTACTCGACGTGCGCGATCGAGATGGTGATACCGCGCTGGCGCTCCTCAGGAGCCTTGTCGATCTGGTCGAACGCCGAGGCCTCGTTGAGCTCCGGGTACGCGTCGTGCAGCACCTTGGTAATGGCGGCCGTGAGGGTCGTCTTACCGTGGTCAATGTGACCGATGGTGCCGATGTTGACGTGCGGCTTAGTCCGCTCGAACTTCGCCTTCGCCACTGGGTCCTCCTGTGGAGTGGTTCTGTACGCCTTGCTTCATCGGCGCCAGGTGATCTTTGCTGGAAAGCCCGGGCCCCGGGGTATTTCACGACGGTTGCCGCGAAATACCCCGAGAGACTCCGGAGTCAAGCCTAAAGCGTGAACTCGAGTGAGTTACTCGCCCTTGGCCTTCGCGATGATCTCCTCGGCGACGTTCCGCGGAACCTCGGCGTAGGAGTCGAACTGCATTGAGTAGCTTGCGCGACCCGACGTCTTGCTGCGGAGGTCGCCGACGTAGCCGAACATCTCCGAGAGGGGCACGAGGCCCTTCACGACGCGAGCGCCGCTGCGCTCCTCCATGGCCTGGATCTGGCCACGGCGGGAGTTGATGTCACCGATGACGTCACCCATGTAGTCCTCGGGCGTGGTGACCTCGACGGCCATCATCGGCTCGAGCAGCACGGGCTTCGCCTGACGCGCGGCCTCCTTGAAGGCCTGCGAACCGGCGATCTTGAACGCGAGCTCGGAGGAGTCGACCTCGTGGTAGGCACCGTCGAGAAGCGTGACGCGGACGCCCGTCATCTCGTAGCCGGCCAGGATGCCGAACTGCATGGCCTCCTGCGCACCGGCGTCCACCGACGGGATGTACTCCCGCGGGATACGGCCACCGGTGACCTTGTTCACGAACTCGTACGACGCCTCGCCGCCCTCGATGGGCTCGATCGCGATCTGCACCTTGGCGAACTGACCGGTACCACCGGTCTGCTTCTTGTGGGTGAAGTCCACGCGCTCGACGGCCCGACGGATCGTCTCGCGGTACGCGACCTGCGGCTTGCCGACGTTCGCCTCGACGCGGAACTCGCGCTTCATGCGGTCGACGAGCACCTCGAGGTGAAGCTCGCCCATACCACCGATGATGGTCTGGCCGGTCTCCTCGTCCGAGTGAACCTGGAAGGAGGGGTCCTCCTCCGAGAGACGCTGGATGGCGACACCCAGCTTCTCCTGGTCACCCTTGGACTTCGGCTCGATGGCGACCTGGATGACAGGCGCCGGGAAGTCCATGGACTCCAGGATGACCTGCTGCTTGTCGTCACAGAGCGTCTCGCCCGTGGTGGTCTGCTTCAGACCCATGACGGCGACGATGTCACCGGCGCCCACCGACTCGATCTCCTCACGCTTGTTCGCGTGCATGCGGTAGATCTTGCCGATGCGCTCCTTCTTGCCCTTGACGGGGTTCAGCACCGCGGTGCCGGACTCCAGGCGGCCCGAGTAGACCCGGACGAAGGTGAGCTTGCCCAGGTGCGGGTCGCTCATGATCTTGAACGCGAGGGCAGCCAGCGGCTCGTCGTCCGACGGCTTGCGCTTGACGACGACCTCGGGGTCCTTGACGTCGTGGCCCTCGATGGCCTCGACGTCGAGCGGGGTCGGCAGGTAGCGCACGACGGCGTCGAGCAGGGGCTGAACGCCCTTGTTCTTGAACGCGGTGCCGCAGAACACGGGGGTGACGGTGGTGTCGCCGCCCTTGCCGGAGGCGATGGTGATGCGACGCACGGCCGCGTACAGCTGCTCCACGGTGGGCTCGGTGCCCTCCAGGAACAGCTCCATCATCTCTTCGTCGTTCTCCGCGACGGCCTCGAGCAGCTTGCCGCGGTACTCCTCGGCAGCCTCGGTGTGCGTGGCGGGGATGTCGACGATGTCGTACGCCTCGCCCTTCGCGGCCTCGGCCGACCAGACGAACGCCTTCATCGTGACGAGGTCGACGACACCCTGGAAGTCGGCCTCGGCACCGATGGGCAGCTGCATGACCAGCGGGGTCGCACCGAGGCGGTCGACGATCATGTCGACGCAGCGGTGGAACTCGGCACCGGTACGGTCCAGCTTGTTCACGAAGCAGATGCGCGGCACGCCGTAACGGTCGGCCTGACGCCACACCGTCTCGGACTGCGGCTCAACGCCGGCGACGCCGTCGAACACCGTCACAGCACCATCGAGAACACGCAGGGAGCGCTCCACCTCAACGGTGAAGTCGACGTGCCCAGGCGTGTCGATGATGTTGATCGTGTAGTCGTCGTTCTCGAGCGGCCAGTGACAGGTGGTGGCAGCAGAGGTGATCGTGATGCCACGCTCCTGCTCCTGCTCCATCCAGTCCATCGTGGCAGCGCCGTCGTGGACCTCACCGATCTTGTACGAGACACCGGTGTAGAACAGGATCCGCTCGGTCGTCGTCGTCTTGCCCGCGTCGATGTGAGCCATGATCCCGATGTTGCGGACCTTGGCCAGGTCAAGTGAAGTGGTAGCCATAAGGCTTCAGTCTTCTCTCGGTCTCGATGTGGGTAGCGACTACCAGCGGTAGTGCGCGAAGGCCTTGTTGGACTCGGCCATCTTGTGCGTGTCCTCGCGCTTCTTCACGGCAGCGCCGAGGCCGTTGGAGGCGTCGAGCAGCTCGTTCATCAGACGCTCGGTCATCGTCTTCTCGCGACGGGCGCGGGAGTAACCGACGAGCCAGCGGAGCGCGAGGGTGCTGGCGCGGCCGGGCTTGACCTCGACCGGAACCTGGTAGGTCGCGCCACCGACACGGCGGGACTTGACCTCGAGGGTCGGCTTGATGTTCTCGAGCGCGCGCTTCAGCGTGATGACCGGGTCGGCGCCCGACTTCTCACGCAGGCCCTCCATGGCGCCGTACACGATGCGCTCGGCGGTGGAGCGCTTGCCGTTCAGCAGCACCTTGTTGATGAGGGAGGTCACCAGAGGAGAACCGTAGACCGGGTCGATGATGACCGGGCGCTTCGGGGCGGGGCCCTTACGAGGCATTCTTACTTCTCCTTCTTGGCGCCGTAGCGGCTGCGGGCCTGCTTGCGGTTCTTGACACCCTGGGTGTCGAGCGAACCGCGGATGATCTTGTAACGAACACCGGGCAGGTCCTTCACACGGCCGCCACGCACGAGCACGATGGAGTGCTCCTGCAGGTTGTGTCCCTCACCCGGAATGTAGGCCGTGACCTCGATGCCGCTGGTCAGACGCACACGCGCGACCTTACGGAGGGCCGAGTTCGGCTTCTTCGGGGTGGTCGTGAACACACGCGTGCAGACGCCACGGCGCTGGGGCGAACCCTCGAGTGCGGGCGTCTTGTTCTTCTCGACCTTGTCCTGCCGGCCCTTCCGGACCAGCTGCTGGATCGTAGGCACTACTTCTCCGGTTTCTGTGTGCCGAGTAGTAAAGCTAACCTGGAACGTTGCCGACCCACGCGGTCGGGTGTGTCGAATACTGCAGACCCCCGCTCGAAGACGGGAAGGCGGCAGATTGCGGTGGCCTTGATCGGAATCGATCGGGACTCGCCGTGCGGCTGAAGACACGCACACGAGCCCAGGCACACCCCAGGCACAAGGTCTGAGCGTACCTATCTCATACGCTGCGGTCAAAACAAATGCCCCGCAGCCGGGACACGCCGGACGCCTGCTCAGGCGCCCGAGGAGCTCGCCATCGCGATCACGAACGTGAGGAACAGCACCCAGCCCGCGATCGAGAGCCAGCCGAGCACCAGCCCGGCCACGGCCATACCGTCGCCCTGCTCCCCGCTCCGCTTGATCTCGCCGCGGGCCATGTGCCCGAGGATCACCGCGGGAAGCCCGGTCAGACCCCCCGAGAAGAACGTCGACACCCCGCACACCAGCGCCCCGATGGCCTTGCCGTTGGTCGGCACGGGCAGCGGCGGAGCCGGCAGGAACGTCCGCGGCACCGGCGGCATCAGCTGCGGCTGCTGCGGTACGGGCCCCTGCGGAAGATCGGCGACGAGAACGCTCAGCTCCCCCACGGTGCGCGCCTGATACGCCCGCTCGACCCGCTTCTCGTACTCCCCCTGCGGCAGCCGCCCCTCGGCGAACCCGGCCCGCAGCACGTCCACGGCGCGCTCCCGGTCGGCGTGCGCGGCCAGCATCGACGGCTGCTGACCGTGCTGCGGCGGCCACGGCGCCGGCTGCCACGAAGAATTCGACACGAGACCACTCCCCCGGGACCCGGACACGTTGTGCCCTCCATCATGCGTCAACGCGCCGCAGGGCGGCCACCCCGGCATTCCCCGGGATGACCGCCCTGCGGTTCAAGCAGCTGCTCGCTTACTGGTTGTACGGACCGTAGTCGTAGTCCTCCAGCGGAACGGCCTGGCCGGAGCCGGTGCCGAACGGCGAGTAGTCGATGTCGTCGTAGCCGACGGCCGAGTACATCGCGGCCTTGGCCTCCTCGGTGGGCTCCACCCGGATGTTGCGGTAGCGGGACAGACCCGTACCGGCCGGGATGAGCTTACCGATGATGACGTTCTCCTTGAGGCCGATGAGGCTGTCGGACTTGGCGTTGATCGCCGCATCCGTCAGGACTCGGGTCGTCTCCTGGAAGGAGGCGGCCGACAGCCAGGACTCCGTCGCCAGCGAGGCCTTGGTGATACCCATCAGCTGCGGACGGCCGGAGGCGGGGTGACCGCCCTCGGTGACCACACGACGGTTCTCGGTCTCGAACTTCGAGCGCTCGACGAGCTCGCCCGGCAGCAGCTCCGCGTCGCCGGACTCGATGATCGTCACGCGGCGCAGCATCTGCCGGATGATGATCTCGATGTGCTTGTCGTGGATCGACACACCCTGCGAGTTGTAGACCTTCTGGACCTCGCCGACCAGGTGGACCTGGACCGCGCGCTGACCCAGAATGCGCAGCACGTCGTGCGGGTTGGTGGCACCCACGGTCAGCTTCTGGCCGACCTCGACGTGGTCGCCCTCGCCCACGAGCAGACGGGCACGCTTCGAGATCGGGAACGCCGTCTCGTCGCTGCCGTCGTCCGGGGTGACGACGAGCTTCTTGGTCTTCTCGGTCTCCTCGATGCGGACACGGCCCGCGGCCTCGGAGATCGGGGCGACACCCTTCGGCGTACGAGCCTCGAAGAGCTCGACGACACGGGGCAGACCCTGGGTGATGTCGTCACCGGCCACACCACCGGTGTGGAAGGTACGCATCGTCAGCTGGGTACCGGGCTCACCGATGGACTGGGCGGCGATGATGCCGACCGCCTCACCGATGTCGACCAGCTTGCCGGTGGCCAGCGAGCGGCCGTAGCAGAAGGCACAGGTGCCGACCGCCGACTCGCAGGTGAGCACCGAGCGGGTCTTGACGACCTCGACACCGTGCGCGACCAGCGCGTCGATGAGCACGTCACCCAGGTCGACGTTGGCCGGCGCGATGACCTTGCCGTCGACGACGATGTCCTCGGCGAGCATACGGGCGTACACGCTGGTCTCGACGTCGTCGGCCTTGCGCAGGACGCCGTCGGCGCCGCGCTCGGCGATCGTGAGCTTGAGGCCACGGTCGGTGCCGCAGTCCTCCTCGCGAATGATGACGTCCTGCGAGACGTCGACCAGACGACGGGTGAGGTAACCCGAGTCGGCGGTACGCAGAGCGGTGTCCGCCAGACCCTTACGAGCACCGTGCGTCGAGATGAAGTACTCCAGCACCGACAGGCCCTCACGGAAGGAGGCCTTGATCGGACGCGGGATCGTCTCGTTCTTGGCGTTCGACACCAGACCACGCATACCGGCGATCTGACGCATCTGCATCATGTTTCCTCGGGCACCCGAGTCAACCATCATGAAGATGGGGTTGGTCTTCGGGAAGTTCGCGTTCATCGCCTCGGCAACCTCGTTGGTCGCCTTGGTCCAGATCGCGATGAGCTCCTGAGTGCGCTCTTCCTTCGTGATGAGACCGCGCTCGTACTGCTTCTGGACCTTCTCGTCCTGCGCCTCGTAGCCCGCGACGATCTCCTTCTTCGCCTCGGGAACGACGACGTCGGAGATGGCCACGGTGACACCGGAACGGGTCGCCCAGAAGAAGCCCGCCGCCTTCAGGTTGTCGAGCGTCGCCGCCACGATGACCTTGGGGTAGCGCTCAGCCAGGTCGTTGACGATCTCGGAGAGCTGCTTCTTGCCCACCGAGTAGTCGACGAACGGGTAGTCCTCGGGCAGCAGCTCGTTGAAGAGCGCGCGGCCCAGGGACGTACGCAGCCGGAAGCTGTCGCCCGTCTGGTACTCGGGCTCGCCCTCCTCGGCAGCCGGCGGGGTCCAGCCGCGCGGCGGGATGGTGCCCACCGGGAAGCGGATGTCGATCTGCGACTGCAGCGCCAGCTCGCCGGCGTCGAACGCCATGATCGCCTCGGCCGTGGAGCCGAACGCGCGGCCCTCGCCCTTGGTGTCACGCAGCTCGCCGTCGGTGGTGAGGAAGAACAGACCGAGGACCATGTCCTGGGTCGGCATCGTCACCGGGCGGCCGTCGGCCGGCTTGAGGATGTTGTTCGAGGACAGCATCAGGATGCGGGCCTCGGCCTGCGCCTCCGCGGACAGCGGCAGGTGCACGGCCATCTGGTCACCGTCGAAGTCCGCGTTGAACGCGGTGCAGACGAGCGGGTGGATCTGGATGGCCTTGCCCTCGACCAGCTGCGGCTCGAAGGCCTGGATACCGAGGCGGTGCAGGGTGGGAGCACGGTTCAGCAGAACCGGGTGCTCGGCGATGACCTCTTCGAGGACGTCGTACACGACCGTGCGGCCGCGCTCCACCATGCGCTTGGCACTCTTGATGTTCTGCGCGTGGTTCAGGTCGACCAGGCGCTTCATCACGAACGGCTTGAAGAGCTCCAGCGCCATGGCCTTGGGCAGACCGCACTGGTGCAGCTTCAGCTGCGGGCCGACGACGATGACGGAACGCGCCGAGTAGTCGACTCGCTTACCGAGCAGGTTCTGACGGAAACGACCCTGCTTGCCCTTCAGCATGTCGCTGAGGGACTTGAGCGGGCGGTTACCGGGACCGGTCACCGGGCGACCACGACGACCGTTGTCGAAGAGGGCGTCCACGGCCTCCTGGAGCATGCGCTTCTCGTTGTTCACGATGATCTCGGGCGCACCGAGGTCGAGAAGGCGCTTCAGGCGGTTGTTGCGGTTGATGACACGGCGGTACAGGTCGTTCAGGTCGGAGGTCGCGAAGCGGCCACCGTCCAGCTGCACCATCGGACGCAGGTCCGGCGGGATGACCGGCACGCAGTCGAGCACCATGCCCTTGGGGCTGTTGCTGGTCTGCAGGAACGCGGAGACGACCTTGAGGCGCTTGAGCGCACGGGTCTTCTTCTGGCCCTTGCCGGTACGGATGATCTCGCGGAGGCGCTCGGCCTCCTCCTCGAGGTCGAAGGACTCCAGGCGCTTCTGCAGCGCCGCGGCACCCATCGAACCGTCGAAGTACGTGCCGAAGCGGTCGCGCAGCTCGCGGTAGAGCAGCTCGTCGCCCTCGAGGTCCTGGACCTTGAGGTTCTTGAAGCGGCTCCACACCTCGTCGAGACGGTCGATCTCGCGCTGAGCACGGTCGCGCAGCTGCTTCATCTCACGCTCGGCGCCCTCGCGCACCTTGCGGCGCACGTCGGCCTTGGCACCCTCGGCCTCGAGCTCGGCCAGGTCGGTCTCGAGCTTCTTGGCCCGGCCTTCCAGGTCGGAGTCGCGACGGTTCTCGATCTGCTGACGCTCGACCTGGACGTGCGCCTCGAGGGAGGGCAGGTCGCGGGTACGGCGCTCCTCGTCGACGAACGTGATCATGTACGCCGCGAAGTAGATGACCTTCTCGAGGTCCTTGGGCGCCAGGTCCAGCAGGTAGCCGAGGCGCGACGGGACACCCTTGAAGTACCAGATGTGCGTGACGGGAGCGGCCAGCTCGATGTGGCCCATCCGCTCACGGCGCACCTTGGCGCGAGTCACCTCGACGCCGCAGCGCTCACAGATGATGCCCTTGAAGCGGACACGCTTGTACTTGCCGCAGTAGCACTCCCAGTCCCGGGTCGGACCGAAGATCTTCTCGCAGAAGAGTCCGTCCTTTTCGGGCTTGAGGGTGCGGTAGTTGATGGTCTCGGGCTTCTTGACCTCGCCGTGGCTCCACTGACGGATGTCGTCAGCGGTGGCCAGACCGATCCGGAGCTCATCGAAGAAGTTGACGTCGAGCACTATGCGTCAATCCCTCTCAGGGTTGTAAGTCTGTGGTCTGAAACGGGGGTCGCGGGGTCGGTAGGGGCCCATTCCTGGGCCCCTACCGGAACTCCCGTCAGACCTCTTCGACGCTGCTCGGCTCGCGCCGGGACAGGTCGATGCCGAGCTCCTCCGCAGCGCGGAAGACGTCCTCGTCGGTGTCGCGCATCTCGATGGACATGCCGTCCGAGGACAGCACCTCCACGTTGAGGCACAGGGACTGCATTTCCTTGATGAGCACCTTGAAGGACTCGGGAATGCCGGGCTCGGGGATGTTCTCGCCCTTGACGATGGCCTCGTAGACCTTCACGCGGCCGGTGACGTCGTCGGACTTGATGGTCAGCAGCTCCTGGAGGGCGTAAGCGGCGCCGTACGCCTCCAGCGCCCACACCTCCATCTCACCGAAGCGCTGGCCACCGAACTGGGCCTTACCACCCAGCGGCTGCTGGGTGATCATCGAGTACGGACCGGTCGACCGGGCGTGCAGCTTGTCGTCGACCAGGTGGTGGAGCTTGAGGATGTACATGTACCCGATGGAGATCGGGTCCGGGAACGGCTCGCCGGAGCGGCCGTCGAACAGCCTCGCCTTACCGGTCGGCTGCACCATGCGCTCGCCGTCGCGGTTCGGGATGGTGTGCTGCAGCAGACCCGCGAGCTCGTCCTCACGCGCACCGTCGAAGACCGGGGTGGCGACGTTCGTGCCCGGGGCGACCTGGTCGGCACCGATGGCCTGCAGGCGCTGCGCCCAGTCGTCCGCGAGGCCGGAGACGTCCCAGCCGCGGCTGGCGAGCCAGCCGAGGTGGATCTCCAGGACCTGTCCCGGGTTCATTCGGGACGGCACACCCAGCGGGTTCAGGATGATGTCGACCGGAGTTCCGTCCTCGAGGAACGGCATGTCCTCGATCGGAAGGATCTTCGAGATAACACCCTTGTTGCCGTGGCGGCCGGCGAGCTTGTCACCGTCCGTGATCTTGCGCTTCTGCGCCACGTAGACACGAACCAGCTGGTTCACGCCCGGCGGCAGCTCGTCGCCCTCTTCACGGTCGAAGACGCGGACGCCGATGACCTTGCCGATCTCACCGTGCGGCACCTTCAGGGAGGTGTCGCGCACCTCGCGCGCCTTCTCACCGAAGATCGCGCGGAGCAGGCGCTCCTCCGGGGTCAGCTCGGTCTCACCCTTGGGCGTGACCTTGCCGACGAGGATGTCGCCGGCGACGACCTCGGCACCGATCCGGATGATGCCGCGCTCGTCGAGGTCGGCGAGGACCTCCTCGGAGACGTTCGGGATGTCCCGGGTGATCTCCTCCGGGCCGAGCTTGGTGTCACGGGCGTCGACCTCGTGCTCCTCGATGTGGATCGAGGAGAGGACGTCGTCCTGCACGAGGCGCTGCGACAGGATGATCGCGTCCTCGTAGTTGTGACCCTCCCACGGCATGAACGCCACGAGCAGGTTCTTGCCGAGGGCCATCTCGCCCTCTTCGGTCGCGGGACCGTCGGCCAGGACCTGGCCCTCGATCACGCGGGCGCCCTCGTCCACGACAACCTTCTGGTTGACCGAGGTGCCCTGGTTCGACCGGGAGAACTTGTGCAGGCGGTACGTGGTGTACGTGCCGTCGTCGTTGGCGGTGGTGATGTAGTCCGCGGAGACCTCCTGGACCACACCGTCCTTCTCGGCCTTGAGCACGTCGCCGGCGTCGGTGGCGCAGCGGTACTCCATGCCGGTGCCGACGAGCGGCGCCTCGGACTTAATCAGCGGCACGGCCTGACGCATCATGTTCGCGCCCATGAGCGCGCGGTTGGCGTCGTCGTGCTCGAGGAACGGGATCATGGCGGTCGCGACCGACACCATCTGGCGCGGCGAGACGTCCATGTAGTCGACGTCGTCACCGGGGACGTAGTCGACCTCACCGCCACGACGGCGGACCAGGACGCGGGACTCCTCGAACCGGAACTCGTCGCTCAGCGGGGCGTTGGCCTGCGCGATGACGAAGCGGTCCTCCTCGTCGGCGGTCAGGTAGTCGACCTCGTCGCCGACGACACCGTCGGTGACCTTGCGGTACGGCGTCTCGATGAAGCCGAACGCGTTGATCCGGCCGTACGAGGCGAGCGAACCGATCAGACCGATGTTCGGGCCTTCGGGCGTCTCGATCGGGCACATGCGGCCGTAGTGCGACGGGTGAACGTCACGGACCTCGAAGCCGGCCCGCTCACGGGAGAGACCACCCGGGCCGAGGGCGTTCAGACGACGCTTGTGCGTCAGCCCCGACAGCGGGTTGTTCTGGTCCATGAACTGGGACAGCTGCGACGTACCGAAGAACTCCTTGATCGACGCCACGACCGGGCGAATGTTGATCAGGGTCTGCGGCGTGATCGCCTCGACGTCCTGGGTCGTCATGCGCTCGCGCACGACGCGCTCCATACGGGCGAGACCCGTACGGACCTGGTTCTGGATCAGCTCGCCGACGTTACGGATACGACGGTTGCCGAAGTGGTCGATGTCGTCGGTCTCGACGATGATCGAACGACCGGACTCGCCGACCGTCTCGGTCTCACCGGCGTGCAGCTTCACCAGGTACTTGATGGTGGCGATGACGTCGTCGGTGGTGAGCACGCCGGCGTCCAGCGGCTCGTCCGCGCCGAGCTTCTTGTTCACCTTGTAGCGGCCGACCTTCGCGAGGTCGTAGCGCTTCGGGTTGAAGTAGAGGTTCTCGAGCAGCGTCTGAGCGGCCTCACGGGTCGGGGGCTCGCCCGGACGCAGCTTGCGGTAGATGTCGAGCAGCGCGTCGTCCTGGCCCTGGGTGTGGTCCTTCTCCAGGGTGGCGCGCATGGACTCGTACTCGCCGAACTCCTCCAGGATCTGCTCGGTCGTCCAACCGAGAGCCTTGAGCAGGACGGTGACGGACTGCTTGCGCTTGCGGTCGATGCGCACACCGACCATGTCGCGCTTGTCGATCTCCATCTCCAGCCAGGCACCCCGGGACGGGATCACCTTGGCGGAGAAGATGTCCTTGTCGGACGTCTTGTCGATGGAGGAGTCGAAGTAGACACCCGGCGAACGGACCAGCTGGGACACCACGACACGCTCGGTGCCGTTGATGACGAAGGTGCCCTTGTTGGTCATGAGCGGGAAGTCGCCCATGAAGACCGTCTGGGACTTGATCTCGCCGGTCTCGTTGTTGGTGAACTCGGCGGTGACGAAGAGCGGGGCGGCGAAGGTGAAGTCGCGCTCCTTGCACTCGTCGATCGAGTTCTTCGGAGGCTCGAAGCGGTGGTCGCGGAACGTCAGAGACATCGACCCGGAGAAGTCCTCGATCGGGGAGATCTCCTCGAAGATCTCTTCCAGACCGGACTTGGTGGGGACGTTCTGTCCGCTTTCGAGAGCCGCCTCGACACGAGCCTTCCACGCGTCGTTGCCGAGCAGCCAGTCGAAGCTCTCGGTTTGCAGCGCAAGAAGGTTCGGAACCTCGAGGGGCTCCTTGATCTTTGCAAAGGAGATGCGCAGCGGGGCAGTGCTGGCGCCATTGTTCGTATTCGCGGTCGAGGCGTTGCGCGAGGCGGCCAAGAGGGGGTCCTTCCGAGGGCTCGGACTCACTACGCGCGTACCGGTCCCAAGCCGGGCAGAGAGACAGAATCCCGCCCGGCTCGGCCATAAGGCCAGGTCAGGGCTGGTTCAGTCCACTGTGCTCAAGCGAGGGCATGCCCCTGGTGACGGGCAGGGAGCAGCTAACAGGCAGCGCAAAGGGACAGTGTAGCCAGAAGGCCCACTGATGTCCAGTGCGGGTTTTTTGAGACCCTCGTTGTTCTCAACCGTTCACCGTCTGCGGCGTACCTTGTGCGCTGAGCGCACATCCTTACTGCCCTCTTCGTCGTCGATCCATGCCTCGGATCCGGATCGTTGTGACGACGCGTCCTGAGAATTGCGCGCTGCGTGCGGTTCGTCAAGGCCCCCTCTTGGCCGAACAGGAGTGGCCCCAGGCACAACGAAGATCACCATACTCTGCGGGACCAGCAGTGCAAGGCACCGTCGGCGCGCGAGCCAGCGAACGCCGAAGGGCGACCACCCAGTTGGGTGATCGCCCTTCGGTACGTCAGCGTTACAGCCCCCGGGGGAGCAGTTTCACCGAAGAAGAGTCAGCAGACTCGCGAGGTCACTTGACCTCGACGGAGGCGCCGGCGCCCTCGAGGGCCTCCTTGGCCTTCTCCGCGGCGTCCTTGGCGACCTTCTCGAGGACCGGCTTCGGGGTGCCGTCGACGAGGTCCTTGGCCTCCTTCAGACCCAGGGAGGTCAGCTCACGCACGACCTTGATGACCTGGATCTTCTTCTCGCCGGCGCCGGTGAGGATGACGTCGAACTCGTCCTGCTCCTCGGCGGCCTCAGCGGCACCGGCGCCACCAGCGGCACCCGGGGCGGCAACGGCGACGGCCGCGGCGGCGGTGACGTCGAACTTCTCCTCGAAGGCCTTCACGAACTCGGAGAGCTCGATGAGGGTCATCTCCTCGAACTGGGCGAGCAGGTCTTCCTGGCTGAGCTTCGCCATGATGGGCGATCCTTCCACTAATTCGGCTGGTGCCGGATGTACATGTGAGGCGGGCGTACGTTCGGCCCGCTACGACCTCCGCCTATGCGGCGAGGGTCAATGCTCGAGCCGAATTACTCGGCACCGCCCTGCTCGGCCTGCTTGGCACGAAGCGCCTCCGCGGTGCGGACGAACTTCGAGGGCAGCGCCTGGAAGAGCTGAGCAGCCTGGGACTGCTTGCCCTTGAAGGCACCGGCCAGCTTGCTGAGCAGAACCTCGCGGGACTCGAGGTCCGCAAGCTTCTTGATCTCGTCGGCGGACAGCGCCTTGCCGTCAAGGACACCGCCCTTGATGACGAGGTTGGGGTTGTCCTTGGCGAAGTCACGAAGACCCTTCGCCGACTCCACCGGGTCACCGGTGACGAAGGCAACCGCCGTCGGACCCGTGAAGAGGTCGTCCAGCGTGTTGATCCCGGCCTCGTTGGCCGCGATCTTGGTCAGCGTGTTCTTCACCACGGCGTACTCGGAGTTCTCACCGAGGGAGCGGCGCAGCTGCTTGAGCTGGGCCACGGTGAGACCCCGGTACTCGGTCAGCACGGCGGCGTTCGAGCTGCGGAACTTGTCCGTGAGCTCGGCTACCGCGGCAGCCTTGTCGGGCGTCGGCATAGAGCGTCGGCCTCCTTCCGGGTGATGAGGACCGCTCAGAAGGAGACTGGGAAAACGAAACGCCCCGGCGCAGGCGCACGGGGCGTGAGCTCGACCAGAATCCTGAACGGAGTCCGGGAGCACTTCCACAGTCACCTGCGCGGGTCGTCCGCAGTTACAGCGGATCCTTCGGCCACCGAACCCTCTTGCGAGCGCACGGCAACGACCAGCGGTCTTTGGCTTCTGTGGAAGGTTACGTGAAAGGTCCGGCGTCGAGCAAATCCGCTCAGACGCTGCCGTCCAGACCGGTGTCGGACGAGCCGGTGCCCGAGCCGGAGCCCGCCGCGGCGCCGATCTTCTTCAGCATGTCCATGAGGTCGAAGGTCTGACCGGCGGGCGGCACGTCGACCTTCACCGCGGCCCCGTAGTCGGAGTACCGCATCGACATGTCGACGGCGCCCTGGGAGCTGTCCATGGTGACGTCCATACGGACCGGCAGGTCGTCCTCGTTGACCCACAGCTCGGTGTCGTAGTCCTTGATGCCGGCCTTCTTGACGTTCTTCAGGAGCTCGCCGCGCTCGGACTTGCTGAGGAGCTTCAGCGAGTCGTTCTTCGCCATCATCTCGTCGACGGTCAGCTTGCCCTTGTAGTGCTGGGTCTTCGCGCCGTCGATCTCGGCGGAGCCGACGTGCTTGAGGTTCGGCGAGTCGAGCAGGAGGGCGATCTGCTGGGCCGGGTCCTGGTTCATGCTGTCGAGGCTGCCGGTCATCTGGCGCGTGAGCTTCTCGTCGCCGGACTGCTTCGCGACGGCGCCCAGGTCCATCTTCATCCAGCGCTTGCCGTCCATGTCCTTGGCCGCCGCGGCGCCCATGTCCATGTACATCACGTTGTCCTGCCAGACCATGCGGACGCTCTCGGGGGCGTCCGGGCCGCCGGCCGTGAGCGCGGAGCCGGTCATCGTCATATCCATGACGGTCGGGTCCCAGCCCATGGTGCCGGACATCTTCATGGTGCCGCCGGCGCCGAGTGCGGCCGGGGTCTTCATCGTCATCTCGACCTTGGCGGACTTGGCCTCCGCGGTCTTCTTGAACGCGGCCGTCAGCACCTGCGTCATCTGCGAGTGGGACTGCACCTGCTCGCTGCCGGCCTTGTCCGATCCACTCCCGCAGGCCACGGCCCCGGTACACAGCAGCGCGGTCGCGGCGGCTGCACCGACCGTGCGTCGTACGACAACAGTCATCTCGATCCCACCCCTTGGAACACGTGTACTAGGCGCACCATATCGGACGCCTCGGACAACGGGCCCGATTATCAACCGTCCCCCGTCACGTCCTCGAAGTCGACAGTGTCGTGCGTGGGCGGGCGCTCGGCGGCGGCCGAGGTGCCGTAGTCGCGGTAGTGGACGGTGCTGGTGAAGTCGCCCGCGCGCTGGGTGCGCCGCACCAGAAGGTGGCGGGCGTCGATCCAGACGTCGATGTGCTGCCCGTCGGAGGTGCCCCGGTAGTGGCTGGCCCGGGTGCCGCGCACGGTCTCCTCCCCCACCCTGCGGACGTCCTCCGCCGCGACGAGCGCCTTGAGGGAGTCGACCGGGGTGAGGTCGGTGCCGGCGTCGTACGGGTGCCGGATCCAGTGCCGGCCGCCCTGCCGCGCGGCGAACGCGTCGGTCATCCGCGTGTAGTAGGCGTCCGGCAGAAAGCGGGTCTGGGACGGGTCACCGCCCAACTTGCGGGTGGCGGAGGCCAGTTCACCGCCGGTGACGCGCACCGTGAGCGTGCCCTCGACGCCGTCGGACCAGCTGAGCGTGCCCGCGCTGCGGGAGGCGAGCCGGTCGCCGGTGCCCATCGTCGCGTCCACCCGCGCCGAGCCAGCGGCGGCGACCTTGTGCTGGGCGGTGCGCAGCGCGTCGACGGCGCCCTGGTCCCTGGTCCGCCCGTCGCAGGCCACGAGCAGCGCGCACGCCGCCGTGACGCCCAGGACGTGTCGTACGTACGTCATCCGCTCCCCCCGGTAGGTCACGGCGACGCTAGCGCAGGGCCGAGCCCGTACGAGGCGGAAAAGAGGAACGGGCCCCGCACCTCGGAAGGTGCGGGGCCCGTCGCCGACTTCAGCGAGCTAGGTAGCAGCTCAGACCGCGGCCGGGTCCTCCTCGACGAGGAGGTTGCGGGTGCGGTTCGGGTCGACCGGAACGCCGGGGCCGATCGTGGTGCTGATCGCGGCCTTCTTGATGTAGCGACCCTTGGCGGCGGACGGCTTCAGGCGGAGGATCTCCTCCAGTGCCGCGCCGTAGTTCTCCACCAGCTGGGTGTCGTCGAAGGACGCCTTGCCGATGATGAAGTGCAGGTTCGAGTGCTTGTCGACGCGGAACTCGATCTTGCCGCCCTTGATCTCGTTCACGGCCTTGGCCACGTCCGGGGTCACGGTGCCGGTCTTCGGGTTCGGCATGAGGCCACGGGGACCGAGCACGCGGCCGAGGCGGCCGACCTTGCCCATGAGGTCCGGGGTGGCGACGACGGCGTCGAACTCGTTCAGGCGGTTGCCCTTGGAGATCTCGTCGATGAGCTCGTCGGAGCCGACGATGTCGGCGCCAGCGGCTTCCGCGGCCGCAGCACGGTCACCGGTCGCGAAGACCAGGACCCGGGCGGTCTTGCCGGTGCCGTGCGGGAGGTTCACGGTGCCACGGACCATCTGGTCGGCCTTGCGCGGGTCAACGCCCAGGCGGAAGGCGACCTCGACGGTGCCGTCGAACTTCGACGCGGAGGTCTCCTTGGCGAGACGGACGGCCTCGAGCGGGGCGTAGAGCTTGTCCCGGTCGATCTTGGCGTCCGCAGCGCGGAGAGTCTTGCTGCGCTTGCTCACTACTGCTCCTGTGTGTTCTGAGGAGTCGTGGTCCGGGCCGAGCAGGCCCTTCCACGGTCTTTCCTACGGGGGTGAGGTCAGCCCTCGACCGTGATGCCCATGGAACGGGCGGTGCCGGCGATGATCTTGGACGCGGCGTCCAGGTCATTGGCGTTGAGGTCGGGCATCTTCGTGGTGGCGATCTCGCGGACCTGCGCCTCGGTGATCTTGGCGACCTTGGTCTTGTGCGGCTCGCCGGAGCCCTTCTCGACACCAGCGGCCTTGAGGATCATCTTCGCGGCCGGCGGGGTCTTGGTGATGAAGGTGAAGGAGCGGTCCTCGTAGACCGTGATCTCCACCGGGATGACCCAACCGCGCTGCGACTCGGTCGCGGCGTTGTAGGCCTTGCAGAACTCCATGATGTTGACGCCGTGCTGGCCCAGCGCGGGGCCGACCGGCGGAGCCGGGTTGGCGGCGCCGGCCTGGATCTGGAGCTTGATGAGCCCCGTGACCTTCTTCTTCTTGGGAGGCATGTGCTCTCTCTCCGGGTCTTAGTGAGAGTGTTCAGCCACCACCCGTGCACGATGATCGTCCAGATCATCCGGATGGAGGCATACCGCACAACGATAACGGGTATCCATGCGCGGCTAAAAACCGAGCAGGTCAGACAGGCTTTTGAGAGCCCATCTGACCTGTTCGGAAGCTATGTGCCCAGAAGCTGCTAGGAGGTACTAGTTCTTCTGGATCTGGTCGAAGCTCAGCTCGACCGGGGTCTCGCGGCCGAAGATCTCGACGAGGCCCTTGACCTTCTTCGAGTCGGCGTTGATCTCGTTGATCGTGGCCTGCAGCGTCGCGAACGGGCCGTCGGTGACGGTGACCGAGTCGCCGACCTCGAAGTCCAGGACCTGGACCTCGACCTTGCGGGCCGGAGCCGGCTTGCCCTCGGCCTCGGCGGCCTCACGGGCGGCCTTCTCCTCGGCCTCCGGGGCGAGCATCTTGACGATCTCGTCCAGGGTCAGCGGGTACGGGTCGTAGGCGTTGCCCACGAAGCCGGTGACGCCGGGGGTGTTGCGGACGACGCCCCAGGACTCGTTCGTCAGATCCATGCGGACGAGAACGTAGCCGGGCAGCTTGTTCTGCCGGACGTTCTTGCGCTCGCCGTTCTTGATCTGGACGATCTCTTCCTCGGGGACCTCGGCCTGGTAGATGAACTCCTCGACGTTCAGCGAGACGGCACGCTGCTCGAGGTTGGCCTTCACGCGCTTCTCGTAGCCCGCGTACGTGTGGATGACGTACCACTCGCCGGGCAGGCCGCGCAGCTCGTCGCGGAGAGCAGTGATCGGGTCGACCTGCTCCTCGACGGCCTCTTCCGCCTCGACCTCGGCCTCGGCCTCGACGGCCTCGTCCTCGGCGTCGTCCACGTCGTTGCCGCCATCGGCCTCGACCTCGAGGGCCGCCTCTTCGGCGGGCTCACCGGCGGCGATGTCGGCAGCCTCGGCCTGGTCCGGGTCCTCGGCGTCCGCCGCCTCGACGATGTCGAGCTGGTCCTCCACGGACTCCGCCGACTCGATGGCGTCGTTCAGGTTCGGGTCAGACACGGTGGCTGCTTCTTCCTGGATACAAGGGGGTGGAACACGCGAAAGGGACGCCGGATACGGCGCCCTCCGCTTTCGGCTCAGCCGAAGATGTACTTGATGAGGTGGTTGAAGCCATAGTCAATCACGGTGACCAGACCGATCATGATGACAACGAACACGATCACCACTGTGGTGTACGTGGTGAGCTGGTTGCGAGTCGGCCAGACGACCTTGCGGAGCTCCGCGACGATCTGGCGGTAGAAGAGAGCGAGGCGGCCGAAGGGACCCTTCTTGCCGCGCTTGCCGCCCTTGCGGGCCTTCTTCTTGGACTCCGGCGCCTCATCCTGGGCATCAGGCATGTCGATGGAGCCCACGGCGTCCGTCACTCGTCCTCACCTGAATTCCGGGTCGTGGCCGTGCCGCGCCCGGTTGAGCCGCACGGCGGTGCATTGCAGTACGTACATGCGCACACATCCTGGCGAAGGTGTGTGTAGCAGGGCCGGAGGGACTTGAACCCCCAACCGCTGGTTTTGGAGACCAGTGCTCTACCAATTGAGCTACGACCCTTTGTTTCCCCCAACGTACCGCATCCGCCCAGATGCACGGAGTGCGCTTGGAAGGAGCGGCCGGTGAAGGCCAACGAGCAGTGAGTGTACGTGCTTCGCGGCCCTCCGTCGAACAGATCGGGATCTCCAGTGGATCAACAACGGATCGGACGGTCTTGGAAACCCGTGTGCCGGGCGGGTTTCGGGTCTGGAACGATGGGGTTATGAGCGCTGCAACTCCTTCCCCGTCCTCTGGCTCCTCCCCCACGGAGCGCCGGGTCTCGGCCCGCATCGGCTCCATCTCCGAGTCCGCGACCCTCGCCGTCGACGCCAAGGCCAAGGCCCTGAAGGCCGCCGGGCGTCCGGTGATCGGCTTCGGCGCCGGTGAGCCCGACTTCCCGACGCCCGACTATGTGGTCGAGGCGGCCATCGAGGCCTGCAAGAACCCGAAGTTCCACCGCTACACGCCGGCCGGCGGTCTTCCCGAGCTGAAGGCCGCGATCGCCGCGAAGACGCTGCGCGACTCCGGCTACGAGGTCGACGCCTCGCAGATCCTGGTGACGAACGGCGGCAAGCAGGCCATCTACGAGGCGTTCGCCGCGATCCTCGACCCGGGCGACGAGGTCATCGTCCCGGCGCCGTACTGGACCACGTACCCGGAGTCGATCCGTCTCGCGGGCGGCGTGCCGGTGGAGGTCGTGGCCGACGAGACCACGGGATACCGCGTCTCCGTCGAGCAGTTGGAGGCCGCGCGCACCGAGCGCACGAAGGTCGTCCTGTTCGTGTCGCCGTCGAACCCGACGGGCGCCGTGTACAGCGAGGCCGACGCCGAGGCCATCGGCCGCTGGGCCGTGGAGCACGGTCTGTGGGTCATGACGGACGAAATCTACGAGCACCTCGTCTACGGGGACGCGAAGTTCACGTCGCTGCCGGCGATCCTTCCCGAGCTGCGCGACAAGTGCATCGTGGTCAACGGTGTCGCGAAGACGTACGCGATGACCGGCTGGCGCGTGGGGTGGATCATCGGCCCGAAGGACATCGTGAAGGCCGCGACGAACCTGCAGTCGCACGCCACCTCGAACGTCTCCAACGTGGCGCAGGCGGCCGCGCTCGCCGCCGTGTCCGGCGATCTGACCGCCGTGGAGAAGATGCGCGAGGCCTTCGACCGGCGTCGTAAGACGATCGTGCGGATGCTCAACGAGATCGACGGCGTCGTCTGCCCGGAGCCGGAGGGCGCCTTCTACGCGTACCCGTCCGTGAAGGGGCTGCTCGGCAAGGAGATCCGCGGCAAGCGTCCGCAGGACTCCGTCGAGCTGGCCGCGCTCATCCTCGAAGAGGCCGAGGTCGCGGTCGTTCCCGGTGAGGCGTTCGGTACGCCGGGTTATCTGCGGCTTTCGTACGCGCTGGGTGACGAGGACCTGGTCGAGGGTGTCTCGCGCATCCAGAAGCTGCTGGCCGAGGCGCAGGACTGACGTTCTACGCGTCCTTGTGGGCGGGCCGTCTCCTTACGGAGGCGGCCCGTTTCTTCGTTCGGGCGAGACCCCGAAGGTGGAAAGCCGCTACCGGTACTACAGGTGTGTGCGGCAGGATCTTTGGATGGAGCGTGGAGGACGTGATGTACGTCAGTTGCCGAAAGCCCATCTGCACCTGCATTTCACCGGGTCGATGCGGCCCACGACGCTGCTCGAACTGGCCGACAAGTACGGCGTGCGGCTGCCCGATGCGCTGACCAGCGCCGAGCCGCCGAAACTGCGGGCCACGGACGAGCGCGGCTGGTTCCGTTTCCAGCGGCTCTACGATGCGGCGCGTTCCTGCCTGCGGGAGCCCGAGGACATCCAGCGGCTGGTGCGGGAGGCCGCGGAGGAGGACCTCGCGGACGGGTCCGGCTGGCTGGAGATCCAGGTCGACCCGACGTCGTACGCACCCCGCCTCGGCGGTCTGATCGCGGCCATGGAGGTCATCCTCGACGCCGTCGACAGCGCCTCGCGGGACACGGGGCTCGGGATGCGCGTGCTGGTCGCCGCCAACCGCATGAAGCATCCGCTGGACGCCCGGACGCTCGCGCGGCTCGCGGTGCGGTACGCGGACCGGGGCATCGTCGGGTTCGGGCTCTCCAACGACGAGCGGCGCGGGATGGCGCGGGACTTCGACCGGGCCTTCCACATCGCGCGGGAGGGCGGGCTGCTGTCCGCGCCGCACGGCGGCGAGCTCACCGGCCCGGCCTCGGTACGGGACTGCCTCGACGACCTGGACGCCACCCGGATCGGGCACGGGGTGCGGGCCGCCGAGGATCCCCGGCTCCTGAAGCGGCTCGCGGACCGGGGCGTGACGTGCGAGGTGTGCCCGGCCTCGAACGTGGCGCT
Organism: Streptomyces sp. YJ-C3; assembly: GCF_053891275.1. NCBI lineage: Bacteria > Bacillati > Actinomycetota > Actinomycetes > Kitasatosporales > Streptomycetaceae > Streptomyces > Streptomyces sp. YJ-C3. The sequence continues at coordinate 8,182,166 of NZ_CM132685.1, forward strand.
CGGTGTCTACGAGAAGCCCGAGGACGTGCCGCTGCGCACGCTCTTCGAGGCCGGGGTGCCGATGGCGCTGGGCGCCGACGACCCGCTCCTGTTCGGCTCGCGCCTGGCCGCCCAGTACGACATCGCGCGCCGCCATCACGACTTCTCGGACGCCGAACTGGCCGAACTGGCCCGTCAGTCCGTACGCGGCTCGGCCGCCCCGGAAGGCGTCAAGGAGAAGCTTCTGAACGGGGTGCAGGAGTGGCTGGCCGCCTGATCCGTCAGGCGATGCCGGCGAGGAGGGTGCGCGCGACGCGGGCCGCGAAATCGTCCAGCGACTGCGGCGGCCGGCCTTCGGGGGACATGTCGTAGGCGAAGGCGCGCTGCGCGCAGGCACCCAGGAGGAGAGAGGCGGCCGCGTACGTGTCGGCGGACCGGCTGATGCGGCCCGCCTTCTGTTCGGCCCGCAAGTAGGTGTCCAGTCCCTGGATCGGCCGGTGCGGTCCGGTGCCCATCTCGCGCATGACCTCTTCGTGGCGGCGCTTGAGCTGGGGCTCCGCATACAGGGATGCGGCCATCGGGAACGTCTGCTCGTAGAAGAGGGCTGCTTCACGGGCGATGTCGGTGAGGTTCTCCTCGACCGTGCGGTCGGGGTTTCCCGCGCCTTCTGTGAGCAGGCGGCCGAGGAGTGAACCCAGCTTCGGGAGGCGCTCGTTGAGCACCGTCACGAAGAGTTCCTCTTTGTTGGCGAAGTACTTGTAGAGCGCCGCTTCGGAGCAATCCGCCGCTTTGGCGATCTGCTTGGTGGTGGTGCGGGCGAGACCGATGTTCAGCATGAGGTCGTGGGCGGCATCGACGATGCGGACCCGGGCCGGTTTCTGGTCCATGCAGGCTCCAACCAAGCTTGACGCAGGGGTGAGTACTCACTCACCCTAAGGGCAAGCAGGGGTGGGTGAGTACTCACCCACCATGAGATGCGCATCTGGAGGTACGCCATGAAGCTCACGGTTTTCGGCGCGACCGGCGGCATCGGACAGGAGATCGTCAAGCAGTCTCTGGCGGCCGGGCACGAGGTCACGGCGGTGGTGCGGGACCCGGCGCGGTTCGCGGTCACCGGCGAGCGCCTGGAGGTGTTCCGCGGCGATCTCACGGACCCCGGGTCGCTGCGTGCGGCGGTCACGGGCCGCGACGCGGTGCTCTCCGGCCTCGGCCCGCGCAAGCGCTCCGACGCGGGGATCGCGACGGAGCTGACGCGGTCGGTCCTGAAGGCGATGGAGGCGGAGGGAGTGCGCCGGCTCGTCGTGGTCAGCGCGGGTCCGGTCGGCCCGGAGCCCGCGGACTCGCCGCTGCCCGACCGCGTGATGCTGAAGATGATCGGCTCGATCCTCAAGGGCGTCTACGCCGATCTGGCCGCCATGGAGGACGAGTTGGCGCGCAGCGCGACGGACTGGACCTCGGTGCGCCCGCCGCGCCTGCAGGACAAGCCGCTGTCGGGCTCGTACCGGCGGGTCGTGGGCGGCTTCCCGCGCTCGGGCCGCTTCATAGGCCGCGCGGACGTGGCGCACGCGATGCTGGCGGCGGTGGACGACCCGGCGACGGTGAAGCAGGGGATCGGGGTGGCCTACTAGACGGCCCCGGGCGTGGCGGGGCGCAGGGTCGCCCGGCGCAGTTCCCGTGCGGCCTTCGCGAACGCCTCGTGGCCGACGGGGCCACCGCCCGTCATCACGACGCCGACGCTGCCCTTGTCGATCCAGGCGCAGGCCGTCACCGTGGTGGCGAACTGCTGGTAGGCCATGCACTCCAGCCGCCCTCCGAACGCCCCGGGGTCGGCCGCCCAACGGGACTCCACGGTGCTGCCCGCTTCCTCCACCGCCTCCTGCATGCCCGCATACAGGTCGTCGGGCTCCTCGGCGTGGAGGTCGCCGGTGGCCCCGTAGATCGCGACGGCGAAGCCGGAATCCTCGTCCCTGTAGATGCCCGAAAACGCCTCGGCGCCCCTGGGCAGCGAAAGGGACGACAAGTAGGAGTCGAGGTAGTCGCCGATGGGGTTCTCGGTCGCCAGCGGCATCCCACGGAAGGACTGCGGTACGGCGGCCGCGTAGTGCGGGTAGTCGGTGGCCCGCGTGTACTGCCACCCGAGGGACGCGGTGAACGACCCCGCCACGACGACGAGCGCGAGGAGCAGTGCCGCCCGCTCGCGCGGTGTCGGCAGCGGAACGTCGGGCGCGCCGGGGGCGGGCAGCGCGTACCCGGCGGGGACGCGTTGTTCCGCGCGCCGGCGCGCACCCCGCAGGACGGACTGTTCCCGCAGGACGGGGATCAGCGCCAGGAACGCCCACAGGCAGTGGTACCCGGGCAGGGCCAGGGCGGGTACGGCGAGCAGCCAGGCCCCGACCAGGGTGCACAGCACGAGAGCGGTCCGGTAGGGCGCGCGCAGCGTCACGCAGACGAGGCCCTCCGACGACAGCGCGTCGAGCGTCTCCGCGCGCACCACGAGGCGCCGGTCGTGCGGCCACGCCTCGGCCGCCTCCCGGGCCCGGGAGGCCGCGTCGCGGAGGTCCGTGCCGCCGGTCAGGGCCACTCTGGCGTCGTGCCGCTGGACGTGCGCCATGGACGGTTGCCGGGATCCCGGACCGCGCCCGCTCTCGATCCCCAGTGCCTGCGGCGACCCCGGGGCCAGCTCGCGCAGCCGGTCCGCCGCCTGCCGCCCTCGCGCCCGGCGCCCCGGCTGCTCCATGACGTCCCCGGCGAGGCCGAACTCGGCGTACGCGGCGAGCAGGTCGAGGTCGTCGGGGAAGGCGTCGAGCCCGGCCCGGTAGGCGCGCTCCGCCGCGGCGTCGTGGCCGTCGTCGTCCTCGGCCACGTGGGCGCGGCCGAGGACCGCGTAGAGGCCCGCGTGCGGCCCGTGCGCGTCGAGCCCCGCCTGCGCCTCGTCGCGCGCCTGCCGCAACTCCCCCGCGCTCAGCAGCGATTGCGCGCGTTCGTACGCGGGCAGCACGGACTGCCCGTCGTTCTCCTGCATCTGTGGTCCCCACCCCTGATGTACGTGTCGATCGGCTCGACGCCGTCACTATCAGGGGCGAGGACCCCCAAGGTCAATGAAGAATTGCAGCTCAGAGGCTTACGCCGACGGTCACCGGCTCATTGACCAGCGTCACCCCGAAGGCCTCCTGGACGCCCGCCACGACCTCGCGGGCCAGGGCGAGGAGATCCTCGGTGGTGGCCTCGCCGCGGTTGGTGAGGGCGAGGGTGTGCTTGGTGGAGATGCGGGCCGGGCCGGTGCCGTACCCCTTGGTGAAGCCCGCCTTGTCGATGAGCCAGGCCGCCGAGGTCTTCGTCAGCCCGTCACCCGCCGGGAACGCGGGCGCCTTCACGTCGGGCCCCAGGCGCTCGGCCACGCGCGCGTGGAAGGCGGAGGTCTCCGCATCCGTAAGGATCGGGTTGGTGAAGAACGAACCGGCCGACCAGGTGTCGTGGTCCTCCGGGTCGAGCACCATGCCCTTTCCTGCGCGCAGCTTCAGGACGGTCTCGCGCGCGGTGGCGGCGGGGACGCGGTCGCCCGCCTCGACACCGAGGGTGCGGGCGGTCTCGGGGTACTTGATCGGCGCGCTCAGGCCGTTCGCGTCCTCCAGCTCGAAGCGCACCCGCAGCACTACATAGCGGTCGGGTTCGGCCTTGAAACGGCTGTGGCGGTACGAGAAGGCGCACTCGGCGTTCGGGATGGTGACCGTCTCGCCCGACCGCCGGTCGTAGGCGACCACTTCGTTGATCGTGGCGGAGACCTCCTGGCCGTACGCCCCCACGTTCTGGATCGGCGTCGCGCCCGCGGAGCCGGGGATCCCGGCGAGGCACTCGATGCCCGCGAGGCCCGCCTCGACGGTGCGGGCCACGGCGTCGGTCCACACCTCGCCGGCCGCCAACTCCAGCTTCGTGCCGTCGAGTTCGAAACCCTTGGTGGCGATGCGCAGGGCGGTGCCCGCGAAGCCCTGGTCGCCGATGACGAGGTTGCTGCCGCCGCCGACGACGAGCAGCGGGGTGCCGGTGGCGTCGGCCTCGCGCACGGCGTCGATCACCTCGGCGTCGGTCGTCGCGGTGAGCAGCCGGGCGGCGGGGCCGCCGAGCCGGAAGGTGGTCAGGGGGGCGAGGGGGGCGTCGTGGAGTTCCTGCACGCGCACCAGGGTACGAGAACGGCCCCGCCGCTCGGGCGGGGCCGCTGTCGTGCCGGGCGTCACTGGAAACGCCGCAGGGTGTCCTTCCAGTCGGGTGGCAGCTCGTCGGTGGACGCCTTCCATGTGAGGAACTTCGCGTCCCGCATCTGTCCGCGCAGCCCGGCCGCGACCGGCCCGTGCGGCGCGGAGGCCGCGAAGTCCTTGAGGGCCTCGGGCGACTCCCAGGCGGACAGGGTCCAGAAGGTGCGCCGGAGAGGCGCCGCCTTCAAGGTGGCCCCGTAGGCGCCGGGAGCCCGGCCCACCTGGCGCCAGACCGTGGGCGTACGGAGGAAGAACCTCAGGGCGCCCCACAGGGTGCGGGTCTCGAAGCGGGAGGCGAAGACGACGACCTCCGCGCGCGTGGGCGGCGTGTTCGGGGCGGTCCAGGGCAGGGTCGGCATGGCGTGCTCCCTTCCGGTGCGGACAGGCGTCAGGCGTTTTCCAGAACGGGGGCCGGCTCGGCGGCTTCCTGCACTACATCTGTCGTGGGCTGTCGGCGCGGGATGAGCAGAGTGGCGAGACCGGCCAGGGCCACGACCGCGGAACCCACCCACAGTGCGGGCTCGATGCCGTTCACGAACTGCTGCGCGGAGCCGTAGCCGCCCTGCGCCGAGAAGATCGACGACATGACCGCGATGCCGAGCGCTCCGCCGACCTCGCGCAGGGCGTTGTTGGAGCCGGACGCGATGCCCTGCTCCTGCGGCCGGACGCTGGACATGACCAGGGCGGAGGCCGGGGCGAAGAACAAGGCCATCCCGATGCCGCTGATGATCAGGGCCGGCAGCTGGGCCGCGTACGAGACGTCGGCGGCGACCACGGCCCCGAACCAGCCGAGCCCGACGGCCTGCAGGAACAGGCCCGCGGCGGCGACCGGGCGGCCGCCGATCCGGTCGGACAGGTACCCGGCGATCGGCGCCACCAGCATCGGCATGCCGGTCCAGGGCAGCATCCTCAGGCCCGCCTCGGTCGGCGAGTAGCCGAGCACTCCCTGCATGAACTGGCTGAGCAGGAAGATCGAGCCGAACATCCCGAAGAACATCAGCAGACTCGCGGCGTTGATCCCCGAGAAGGCGCGGGACCGGAAGAGCCGCATGGGAAGCATGGGGTTCTTGCTGCGGATGCCGTGGTGGACGAACCCGCCGAGCAGCGCGACCCCCGCGAACATGCTGAGCAGGACGACGGGGTTGGACCACCCCTCCATGGGCGCACGCACCAGGGCGTACACGATGCCGAAGAGACCACCGCTGGCGAGCAGGGTGCCCGCGACGTCGAGGGGCGCGCCGGAGCCGTACGACTCGTTCAGGCGGAGCCGGGCGAGGGGCAGCAGGGCCAGGCCCAGCGGGACGTTCAGCCAGAAGATCCAGTGCCAGGAGATGTGCTCGGTGAGGCTGCCGCCGATGAGCGGCCCGGAGGCGACGGCGAGGCCGTTGACCGCGCCCCAGATGCCGTACGCCATCCCGCGCTTGGCGGCCGGTACGGCCACGGTCAGCAGGGTCAGCGTCAGCGGCATCATGATCGCGGCACCGACGCCCTGGACCGCGCGGGCCGCGATCAGCGATTCGATACCGGGGGCCATGGCCGCGGCGGCGGAGGCCCCGGTGAACACGGTGAGTCCGACGAGGAAGAGCCGGCGGCGGCCGAACCGGTCACCGAGCGCCGCGCCGAACATCAGCAGTACGGCGAAGGTGAGCGTGTAGGCGCTGACCGTCCACTCCAGGTCGTCGAGGGCGCCGCCCAGGTCCTCGCGGATGGACGGCAGGGCCGTGGTGACGACCAGGTTGTCGAGGGCCGCCATGAATCCGGCGACGCTGGTGATGACGAGGGCCCAGACGGCACCCCCGCGCTGTGGTGTTGCGGTCCGCTGTGACATTGCTTCCCCTTGAGATCCCTGGGTTAGTTATTGATTACTAACTTTTGCGGGTACAAAAGTGCGCACCCCCGTGGCACTGATGCTGCACTACTTGGGCTGCACCGACTCGTAGAAGCCGGCCCAGACCCGGTGATCGGGCCGAAAACCCATCGAGACCAGGACGTTGACCAGCATTCCGTAGGCGAGGAACTGCGTGGTCTCGTCCACCTCCGCACCCAGCGCCAGCTGGGCGGTGTCGTACATCTCCATCCAGCCGGCCCGAAGCGTCTCGCCGAACTCCCGGTCGCCGGCCGCTTCCGCGGAGGCCACCGCGACGTACATCTGCATCTGCATGAGCAGGATGTCCGGGTCGTCGGCGATGAGCGCCTGATAGGCAGCGCCCATCGCATGGAGGGCCGCTTCGCCCTCGAGACCCTCCGACGCCTGCCGGAACAGCTCGGTGGTCTGCTCGCAGCAACGCCGGGCGGCCGCAAGGAAGATGGCCTCCTTGCCCGGGAAGAGGCGGAAGAGATACGGCTGCGAGACACCCACCCGCTTGGCGATCGCCTCGGTGGACGTACCCTTGTAACCGCCGCGGGCGAACTCGATCATCGCCGCCCGCACGACGCTCTCGCGTCGCTCCTCCGCGCTCATCCTGACCATGCGACTAAGTTAGTGGCCAATCACTACCCAAGTCAAGTCCTGAACGTGGCCAAGGACACACGTAAGGGACGCCCTCCCGGAGGACGCCCCTTACGCACAGCTACATAGGCGGCGATCAGACGAGCTGCACGACCGCCCGCGACATCCCGAGCACCTTCTGGCCCGCGCTCGTGGCGGTCAGGTCGACCCGCACGCGGTTGTCGTCGAGCTTGGCCGCGACCTTGGCGCTGACCTCGACCTCGGCGCCCTTGTCGTCGTTCGGCACGACGACCGGCTTGGTGAAGCGCACGCCGTACTCGACGACGGCGGCCGGGTCGCCGGTCCAGTCGGTCACGACGCGGATCGCCTCGGCCATGGTGAACATGCCGTGCGCGATCACGTCCGGCAGACCGACCTCGACCGCGAACTTCTCGTTCCAGTGGATCGGGTTGAAGTCCCCGGAGGCGCCCGCGTACTGGACGAGCGTGGCGCGCGTCACGGGGAAGGTCTGCGCCGGCAGTTCGGTGCCGACCTCGACCTCCGCGTACTTGATGGTCGTCGCCATGATCAGGCCTCCTCTGCGGCGCGTGAGACGAGCTTGGTCCAGGCGGTCACGACGTGCTCGCCGGCCTCGTCGTGGACCTCACCGCGGACGTCGATGATGTCGTTGCCCGCGAGCGACTTGATGGCCTCGATCGTCGAGGTGACGGCCAGCCTGTCGCCCGCGCGCACCGGGCGCGTGTAGGCGAACTTCTGGTCGCCGTGCACGACGCGGCTGTAGTCGAGCCCCAGCTCCGGGTCGTGGACGACGTCACCGGCGGCCTTGAAGGTGATCGCGAACACAAAGGTGGGCGGGGCGATCACATCGGAGTGGCCGAGCTCCTGAGCGGCCTCACGGTCGACGTAGGCAGGGTTGGCGTCCCCCACCGCCTCGGCGAACTCGCGGATCTTCTCCCGGCCGACCTCGTACGGGGCGGTGGGCGGGTAGGTCCGCCCCACGAAGGACTGGTCGAGCGCCATGGACTCGGCACCTCCTGGGTGTGTCAACGACACGAGGCCGCCCCCTGACGGGGACGGCCTCGTGTACGAGCCTGATTTATCGCGTTTCGCGGTGCGCGGTGTGCGCGTTGCAACGCGGGCAGTGCTTCTTCATCTCAAGACGGTCCGGGTCGTTACGCCGGTTCTTCTTGGTGATGTAGTTCCGCTCCTTGCACTCCACGCAGGCCAGCGTGATCTTCGGGCGGACGTCGGTGGCAGCCACGTGAGTGCTCCTTGACGAACGGATGGGACGGGTTTAACGCATAAAAGAGTAGCCGATCGAAGGACCGACCCCACAATCGGCTACTGTCAGTAGCGGTGACCGGACTTGAACCGGTGACACAGCGATTATGAGCCGCTTGCTCTACCGACTGAGCTACACCGCTGTGATGCGATGACCCCTCACCCGAAGGTGAGGGAACTTCACACCAGAGCCCCAATGCGGAATCGAACCGCAGACCTTCTCCTTACCATGGAGACGCTCTACCGACTGAGCTATTGGGGCGAGCGATGAAGACATTACACGGTCGCGCGCCGATCGCCCAAATCCGTTTCGGGTGATCAGCGCAGGCGCCTCACGGACCCCATCTGTACGACTAATTCGGCTTCCCCGAAGCTCCGTCACCGCCGCCCTAGGCTCGGTCCCACCTGCGTGATCTTGTCCGCAGCACGAGCCCTCGACGAGCCCTCTGGAGCGCGATGCCCGACAGTCCGCCGCAGCAGCCCCCCTCCCCCGGCTCCCCGGACGACGCACCCGACGGCTCCGGCCTGTTGCTGTGCGGTGCCAGGCTCACCGACGGCAGGACCGTGGACGTGCGGCTGGGCAACGGGCGTATCGAGGCGGTCGGCACGGCCGGCAGCCTCACGGCCCACACCTCACGCGCGGACCTCTCGGGATACCTCCTGCTGCCCGCCCCGGCGGAGCCGCACGCGCACGGCGACACCGCCCTGTCCGCGGACAGTGAGGGGCCTCTCTCGTACGACGCCGAGGAGGTCCAGCGCCGGGCCACGGAGTCCGCCCTGCTGCAACTCGGGCACGGAGCCACCGCGTTGCGCTCCCATGTGCGGATCGGCGACATGGAGGGGCTCGGTTCCATGGAGGCCGCCCTGAAGGCGCGGCGGTCGCTGATGGGGCTCGCGGATCTGCGGACGGTGGCGATGCCCCGGCTGCTCACCGGGCTCGCCGGGGCGAACGGGCTCGCGATGCTCAGGGACGCCGTGAAAATGGGCGCCTCTGTAGTGGGCGGCTGCCCCGACCTGGACCCCGACCCAACGGGCTATGTGGAAGCGGTACTTGAGGTCGCCGCCGAACACGGCTGCCCGGTGGACCTGCACACGGACGGGGCCGACCCGGCGCGGCTGGGACGGCTCGCGGCGGCGGCCGGCGGGCTGCGCTCCACGGTCGTCGTGGGACCGCTGGGCGGGCTCGCGCGGGTGCCGGGCGAAGCGGCGCGGCGTGCCGTCGACCGGCTCGCGGCGGCCGGGGTGACGGTGGTGTGCCTGCCGCAGGGCGGCTGTGCGGGGGTGGACGGCCGCGAGGTGGCGCCGGTGCGGTTGCTGCGGGCGGCCGGGGTGCGGGTGGCCGCGGGCAGCGGGGCCCTGCGGGACGTGTCGAACCCGGTGGGCCGCGGCGATCCGCTGGAGGCCGCGTACTTGCTGGCCTCGCGGCACGGAATGCGGGCCGAGGACGCCTACGCGGCGGTGAGTTCGGTGGCCAGGACGGCGCTGGCGCTGCCTGAGGTGCGCCTGGAGGCGGGCTTCCCCGCGGAGCTGCTCGCGGTACGGGGCGAGACGCTGGCGGGGGCGCTGTCGCTCGCGTACAGCCGGATCGTCGTGCACCGGGGGCGGGTGGTGGCCCGGACCAGCGCGGTGCGGGAGTACTGCGACTCGGCGGCGGCGGTCGCGCTGGATCTGCCGCGCCAGGGACGGGCCGCGAAGCACGGGGGCGGTGGCCCGGCCTGAGCGTGCGCACGCGCGCGCAGAGGCGAATCAGCCGCTACGCGCCCGGAGACGTCGTATCAGCCGCTACGCGCGCGTGGCCGGGCAAGATCCCGGCGGAGCCGGTCGTACCCGCAGACGTTCGTCAGGGGCCTTCGAAGGGCACCGAGAGGGCCGCTCAGAAGTCCTCGTCCATCGGGTCGAAGGAGTCCGAGCCCGTCTCGCCGATCCCGAACAGGCCGCCCAACATGAGGCTGTCCGCCGGGACTTCCCTGGCGCCGGCCGGGGCCTTCACGTCGCTCGCCTCGCCGAACTTCACGTACATCGGGACCTTCACGCCCTGTGCGTCGTCCGCGAGGGTTGCGACGTCCATGGAGACGCGGGTCAGGGCGCCGTCCTTGATGGCGAAGTCGACGGCCACCTTCTTGTTGGGGGCGTCCTTCAGGTCCTTCTCGGTGGGCAGTTCGGCGCCTTCGGGCAGTTCGTCGGCGAGCGGGCGCAGCTTGTCGAACATGTCCGTCAGGAGCGCGCGGAAGGGCGCCTTGGCGGTGACGTGGTCGGTGCCGTCCTTGCTGCCCTTGTCCGTGAAGGTCACGTTGTGCTCGAGAGCGCTTCGTACGGCCTTCATGATCTTCTTCTGGGTGCCGGCGTCCAGAGAGTCGGCCGTGGAGCCCTTGGGCGTCTCCTTCTTGCCGGCCTTTCCGCTCTCCTCGAAGCCCTTGACGAGGTCGTCGGTCCTGAACTTGACCCACTTGCCGTCGATGACGTCCTTGGCCATCTCGCCCTCCTCCCCCGGAGGCAGCTCAGGCAGCTCGTCGGCGGTGGGCGCCGGGAAGCCCGCGAGTCCGGAGAAGGCCTTCATGTCCATGCGGTAGTACGTGTAGTCGCCGATCAGGCGGTACTCGGCGAGGGTGCCGTCGGGGCCGGTCACCTTCAGGCCCGCGCCGACGATGTCCTTGGCGCCGGAGTCGGCCAGCGGCTTCTTGGACCGTACGGAGAAGCTGATGCGGGACCTCGTGAGCGCCTTGGCCATCTCGGGCGGCAGGGTCTCGCCGTCCGTATCGCCCGCAAGCTTCGTCAGGGCCGCCGGTGCCGCGTCGAGGCCCAACTCCAGTGACAGGGACTTCCGTTCGCCGAGCCGGTCCGCGGCACGGTCGATCTTCTGGGCGGCGGTGAGGTTCTCCACGGTGCCGCAGGCGGCCGTGGTGGCGAGCAGCAGGGCCGTGCAGCCCGCCGCGGTGAGGGTGGTGGTACGTATGACGCTGATGACTGGCTCCCCATGAGGTCCGCGGGCCGGAAAGATGCCGCGGTACCCCATGTGACCCACGAGCCGCGGACATGGTTGCGCGGTGAACCGTCGTTGCCCGGCGTACGGTCGGAAGCATGCGCATTGTCATTGCTGGGGGTCATGGTCAGATCGCACTGCGGCTGGAGCGGCTGTTGTCCGCGCGCGGTGACGAGGTGGCGGGGATCATCCGCAAGGCCGAGCAGGGCGACGACCTGCGTGCGGCCGGTGCGGAGCCGGTCCTGTGCGACTTGGAATCGGCGTCCGTGGAGGAGGTCGCCGCGCATCTCCAGGGCGCGGGCGCGGCCGTCTTCGCGGCGGGCGCCGGCCCGGGCAGCAGCACCGACCGCAAGGACACCGTGGACCGGGACGCCGCCGTGCTGTTCGCGGAGGCGGCGGAGCGGGCCGGGGTGCGCCGGTACGTCGTGGTGTCGTCGATGGGCGCGGACGCCGCGCACCAGGGCGACGACGTCTTCGACGTGTACCTGCGCGCCAAGGGCGCGGCCGACGACGACGTACGCCGCCGGACCGGCCTGGACTGGACGATCCTGCGGCCCGGGGCCCTGACGAACGACGCGGGCACCGGACTCGTCCGTCTGGAGGCCTCGACGGGGCGTGGCGCGGTGCCGCGCGACGACGTGGCCGCGGTCCTCGCCGAGCTGGTGGACACGCCCGCCACGGCCGGGCTGACGCTCGAGCTGGTCTCCGGTTCGGCGCCGGTGTCGGTGGCCGTGAAGTCGGTCGCGGGGAACTGATCCCCGTACGGGCGCGTACCCGTCAGCGGGCTCAGAACAGGGGCAGCTGGCCCGGCACGTGCGGGACCGCGTACCCGTCGAGCGCGTCCTGCACCGCGCCGAGCTGGGCCTGACGGCGGGAGCCGGGGCAGGAGACCAGCTCTCCCGCGGCGCGGGCGCCCGGCGGGTCGTGGCGGGCGAAGCGGCCACCGACGACGGCGATGTCGCGGCGGCACTCGGGGCAGTTCCGGCGGCGGGAGGCTGAGGACACGGTCGACGTGGATGACATGGGTTCAGTCTGCGTCGAGATCGCCACGGGTACACGGTGAAACCCCCTCAGGAGCGTCCCTGAGGGGGTTTCGCCATGTGCCCGGCCCTCCGGGTCAGGCGGCGGTGACCATGGACTGCGCGTCGTCGGCCGGGGCCGTGGCCGGGGTCTCCTTGCCGCCCCTGATCAGGCAGAGGGCGACGATCGCGGCGCCGACCACCCCGGCCGCGCCGGCCAGGAAGCTGGCGGACATCGCGGTGGTGAACGCCTCGCGGGCCGCTGCGGCCAGGCCCTTGTCGGCGTTCGCGGCGGCCATGCCCAGGGCGTCGGAGACGGAGCGGCGGGCCGGGGCGGGGGCCGCGTCGGACATCGCGCCGGTGTAGCTGTGGGACAGGACCGCGCCGAGGACCGCGACTCCGAGAGCGGCGCCGGCCTGCTGGATGGTGTCGTTGAGGGCGGAGCCGACACCGGCGTGCTCACCCGGCACGGCGCCCATCAGGGCGGCGATCGTGGCCGGCATCGCGAGTCCGCCACCGGCGCCCATCAGGGTCATGGCCGCGGCGAGCGTCCAGAAGCCGGCGTCCGGCGAGATGGTGGACAGGACCGCGAATCCACCGGCCGTGACGAGGAGGCCGCCGACGGCGAGCGTCCGGTTGCCGATCTTCTTGGCGAGGCCGGCGCCGACCCCGTTGAACAGGAGCGCGGCGAGGGCGAGCGGGGTGAACGCGAGACCCGTCTCGGACGGCGTGTAGCCCATGACGAACTGCAGGTACTGGGTGAGGACCAGCATCAGGCCGCCGTTGGCGAAGGTCAGCAGGACGAGCGAGAAGCTGGCGCCGGTGAAGACGCGGTTGCGGAACAGGGCGAGCGGGACCATCGGGGACTCGGCGCGCAGCTCCCAGAAGGCGAAGCCGATGACGGCGGCGACGGTGACGGCCAGCGAGACGACGGTGCCGGGGCGGCTCAGGCCGCCCTTGGGGAACTCGTTGATGGTCCACACGAGGGCGGTCATGCCGATCACCGACAGGACCATGCCGATCGGGTCGGCCTTGCGCCACGGGCCCTTGGACTCGGGCATCAGGACGAGCGCGGCGACGATGGCGAGCGCGGCGATCGGGATGTTGATCAGGAAGACGGCGCCCCACCAGAAGTGCGCGATCAGCGCGCCGCCGAGGACCGGACCGCCGACGAGACCGATCATGGCGACGGCGCTCCAGGCGGCGATGGCCCTGGGCCGCTCGTCCTCGTCGAAGACCGTGATGAGGATGGAGAGCGTGCTCGGCATGATCAGCGCGCCGCCGACGCCCATGAGGACGCGGGCCCCGATCAGCTGTCCGGGATTGTCGGCGATGGTCGCCACCAGTGATGCCGCTCCGAAGAGCGCGAGCCCGATGACCATCACCTTCCGGCGGCCGAAGCGGTCGGAGAGGCTGCCCGAGGTGAGCAGCAGGCCGGCGAAGACCAGCATGTAGGACTCGATGATCCACTGCAGGTCCTGGGCGCTCGCCCCGAGGTCCTCCGCGATGGGCGGGACGGCGACGGTGAGCACCATGTTGTCGATGACCAGCACCAGGGTGCTGAGGCAGAGCACGATCAGGATCAGCCACCGGCGCGGGTTACGTGCCTTCTCTGTCGCCGTTTCCATCTGAAACCCCTCCGAAAAGATTCCCCGAGGAAAGCGCCGTACGGCGTTCCCAACACCGAACACTGTACGGAGACCGCACACTGTTCGCAAGAGGCGCACGTTGTGCGCCCCACGGGATACCCTCAAGGCGACGAGCGAGGACGACGAGCGACAGAGGAGCCGCACTTATGGCGCCCAAGGGGCAGGAACTGCCGTCCGTGTGGACGCGTACCGATCGCAAGCGACGCGAGCAGCCCGCGCTGAGCAGGGACCAGATCGTGGTGGAGGCCGTGCGCCTGCTCGACGAGGAGGGTCTGGAGGCGCTGAGCATGCGCAAGCTCGGCACGCGGCTGAACGCGGGCGCGACCTCCCTCTACACGCACGTCTCGAACAAGGACGAGCTGATCGAGCTGGTCGTCGACGCGATCTACGAAGAGGTCACGGTGCCCGCCCTGGAGCCGGGCGGCGACTGGCGCGCGGCGGTGATCGAGTGCGCGCGGAGCCTGCGCGCGATGATCCTGCGTCACCCCTGGACGGCGTCGGTCTTCGGGCAGGTGGGCCTCGCCTACCTGGGCCCGAACATGATGCGGCTCTTCGAGGAGATGCTCATCCTCTTCGAGAAGGCGGGTTTCACGCTCGAGGACGGTGACAACGCGTCGAGCGCGATCTTCTCGTACGCCGTCGGCATGGCCACCAGTGAAGCGGCGTGGCTGTCGATGGTCGCGCGCAGCGGCAAGTCCGAGCAGGAGTGGGTGGATCACCTGCTGCCCGCCGCGGAGCGCGCGGTGCAGGACTACCCGCGCCTCAAGGAGCGGTACGAGGCGCAGCGGCGGGTGCCGGTGGACGACTCCCGCAAGGACAAGTTCGCCGACGGGCTCGACTGCCTGCTCGACGGGCTCGAGGTGCGGCGCACGCGCGGGGCGTGACCACCGCTCAGATCGGGCTCGGCACGTCCTTCGCCGGTTCCTCCGTGGCGCTGCGCACGGGCGCCCAGAGCGTCGCCGCCGAGACGAGCGCGACCGCAGCGGAGCCCAGCAGCACGGGCACGTTGCCGAACCAGGCGGCCAGTGCGCCGCCAGCGAGCGCCCCGACCGGAACCGTCGCCAGGAGCACGGCCTGGACCAGCCCCGCGACACGGCCCCGCATGTCCGCCGGGGTGACCTGTTGCTGCGTCGTCGTCATGGAGATCATCCAGACGGTGCCGGAGAGCCCGTACGTCACCTGATAAGCGAGCAGCAGCACGATGCCGGCGCCCAGCGAGGCGGACGGGATCAGGAACACCGCGGCGCCCGCCACCAGTCCGCACACCTGAGTGGCCCGCCACAGACCCGCGCGGCGCGCGAACCGGCCGGCGAGGAGCGCGCCCGCGATCGTGGCCGCACTGTAGACGGCATAGGTGGCACCCAATTGCCAAGCACTGAGGGCCAGTTCCCGAGCCGCGTAGAAGACGTAGAGGGCGGTGGCGGCGCCGCTGCCGAGGTTGAGGCCCGCGCCGGACAGCACCATGCGGCGCAGCCGTGGCTGGGCGCGGACGACGCCGAGACCTGAGCGCAGCGCTTCCAGCGGGGGACGCGCGACCTGCTTCACCCGTGCGTTCAGGGCGGCGGGCAGCGCGAGAACGAGCAGCGCCTCCAGGGCGTAGGCCGCGCTGCCCGCGAGCAGGGCCGGCGCCGGCCCCACGAGCCCGACGAGGATGCCGCCGAGGGCGGGGCCGCCGATCTGTCCGCTCGTACGTGCGGCTGTCAGCGCGGAGTTGGCGCCGAGCAGCCGGCCGGGCTCGACGACGCGCGGCAGCGCCGCCTGGAGCGCTACCGAGAGCGTGAAGGTCAGGGCGCCGGAGACGACGGCGACGACGTACAGGTACCCACGGGCCAGGTGCCCTGCCGCGTCCGCGAGCGGGATCGAGCCGACGACCAGGGCCTGCGCCGCGGTGACCGCGACGAGCAGGTTCCGCAGCCGCACCCGGTCGACCAGAACCCCGGCCAGCGGGCTCAGCACGGCGCCCGGGAGATAGGTCAGCGCGAGGAGCGCCGCCGCGCCGAACGGGCCCGCGCCCAGGCCCGTCACGGCCAGCAGCGCCAGCGCCAGGGTCGTGATCTGCCGTCCCAGGGAACTGGCGATCTGCTCGCCGCACAGCAGGGCGAACGGACGGTGCCGCCACAGCGGGGCACCGGCCGCGGCCGCGGTCACCCGTCAGATCCCCGTGCAGGGCACGGGCCAGCGGCGCAGTCGGGGCGGCAGCGCCACTGCCCATCCGTCGACGACGAGCGCGAGCCGCTCGTCCGCGAGAAGTCCGGCCGCCTCCTGGTGGACGGGGGCGAGCGCGTCGAGCGGCGTGGCCTCGTGCAGCGCGTCGAAGGCGGCCAGCAGATCGGGGTGGTCGAGCGTGAACCGGGCCGAGGCCGGGCGCTCTCTGCGGTCCATGACGGTGATGAAGTCGGGGCCGCGGCGGTGGTAGAGCATTCCGTAGGCGTGACCGGCCCGCCACTCCGTCAACTCAGCTGATTCTTCGGGGTGTTCGGCGGGCGGGGGCAGATGGCGCAGGATGCGGACGTCATACGTATAAGGTCCGGCCCCGCCGGCGGGGCGTACGGCGTCATACGTAACACGCAACCCGTGGCTCAGGCAGGTGCGCAGGAACTGGACCGCCTGCGTGGTGGCGCGGCCGTCACCGCACAGCGGCAGCGGTTCGGTCACGTGGACGTCGGCGCCGGTTCCGACGCCCGTGAGGCGGTGGGCCACGGTCGTGGGCAGAGCGGGGGCCGAGGTGCCGGTCAGGGCGGTCATCCGGCCACCGCCTGCGGTGCGGGCTGCTTGGCGGGAGCGGCGTCTTTGTCTGTGCTGGGGTCTGTGTCGGCGTCGGCGCCAGCGCCAGCGCCTGGACAGGCACCGGTATCCGCACTCGTGTCCGCAGCGGTGTCGCCATCGGTACCCGCGTCGCCGGCACCGGCATCCGCACCGGCGTCGCGGTCGATGCGGATCGGTACGGCCCGGGTCGGCAGGGACACATACGTGCGGCCGTCGCGGAAGAGCAGGCCGAGCGCGAGTGCCTCGGCGAGCCACTCCCCCACCTCCTCGGCGGACACCTCGTGCCGGTCGGCGGTGAGCTTCCGGTGGAGGGCGGGCTCGGTACGGCCGTCCTCCAGGTGGCGCAGGGCCGCGGCCTGCCAGCCGTTGAACCAGTAGGTGCGCGGGGGCCAGCCGTGGCGCCGGTCGTGCACCAGAAGGGCGTCCCCGTCCTCGCCCGTCACCTCCATGACGAGGGTCGACACGTCGTGCCCGGCCCGCCACTGCGCGACGGCCCGCAACAGACGCTGCTCGACGTCCCCGCCGATGCCCGCGTCCTCGGTGTCGAACAGGTAGACCAGATCGGCCAGTTCCTCTTCGGGCAGCTCGTAGACGTGCTGGTACATCTCTGCGGGGCGGCGCTTGCCGAAGCCGAGGGCCGGGTTCGTGAAGTGCGGGCTGAACCGCTCCAGTTGGATGCGGTGGGCGCCGCCGGGCGGCTGGAGGTGGACGAGCGCCGGCATCTGCTCGAGCACGCGCGCGTAGTCCTCGGCCGTCTCGCCCGGGAACCCGTACAGGTAGTTCCAGGTGCAGGTGATCGCGTGGTTGTCGAACTCGCGCAGCGTACGGATGTTGCGGGCGCCGGTGACGCCCTTGTCCATGAGGTCGAGGACGCGGTCGCTGAGGCTCTCGATGCCGGGCTGGAGGAGGACGGCCCCGGCGTCGCTCAGCAGGGCGATCTGCTCCCGGCTGAGGTTGGACTTCACTTCGTAGTGCATCCGCAGGTCCCAGCCGCTCTCGGCGGCGCGCGGCAGGAAGTCCTTGAAGTACGCCATGTCGATGATGTTGTCGACGGTGACGACGTCGAGGATGCGGTGGCGGCGCACGAGCCGGTCGATCTCGCTCCACAGCCGCTCGCCGGGCTTGGCCCGGAAGGCCATGGCGGTGCCGTTGAGGCCGCAGAACGTGCAGTGGTGCTTCTCGCCCCACCAGCAGCCGCGGGCCCCTTCGACGACCAGCTTCGGATAGACGTACTCGATGACCGGGGACGCCTCGATCTCCGCCTGCCACTGGTCGTAGTCGGGCGACGGTATGTCGGCGGGGGCCACGGTGCGGCGGGTTTCCGTGTTGGCGCGGGACACCTGGCTCCCGGCCTCGCCGTCCCACCAGCACAGGCCCGGTACGTCGTCGGGTGGTGTGCCCGCGTCGAGGTGGGCGAGGAGGGCCGGGAATGCGTACTCCCCTTCGCCGCGCACCACGTGGTCGACGTAGGGGTGATTGCGGTGCAGGGCGTGCCCCATGGGGCCGTCGCAGTTGCTGCCGCCGAAGACGACGGTCAACCGCGGGCGGCGGCGCTTGAGTTCCCGGGCGAGGGCGAGCGAGGGCACGTTCTGCATGAAGGTGCTGGTGAAACCGACGACGTCGGGGTCGTGGGCCAGCACCTCGTCGGCGCACCGGTCGATGTACTCGGCGGCGTGCACCCGCATGTCGGAGACCGTGGCGAGGGTGTCCCCGCACAGGTCACGGGCGCGCGCGTACGCGTCGAGCTGTGCGACGCCCCAGTCGTCGTCCTCGTACAGCACGCCGGAGAAGACCCAGTCGCCGAGCCCGTGGAAGATCGAGTCGCTGCCGATCGCCTCGTAGTCGCCGGGGCGCAGCCGGCCTCCGGAGCGTTCGAGCAGGAATTCCGCCCACCGCAGCGAGCCGTGGAACTCGCGCACCTCGTCGTCCGGGCGGACCTGCCGCAACAACTGATGCAGCAGGCCCACCTGGAGGGAGGGCAGATCGATCGGGTGCCAGGGCATGGTCACCAGCTGAACGCGCATTCCGCCCTCTTCTTGGTAGTTCAGCGGGTCGGCCGCTTCTCCATGACGGCCGGCCTGCGGTTGGTGCGCTCTTCCTCACGGATCACGGTCTTCTTGATCTCCATGCCGCCCCCTCGGACCCCCGGGCTCGAACACCCGTATGCAATAAGGCGGTTCACCCTAGAGCTGCACCATGCGTCACACAAGAGCACCCGTTGCACTCGGATTCCGGGCGAACAGGTGGACGGGACCGCGGGCCGACCGGTAGACCCGTACGACATGAGCGAGCAGGAGCCCCTCACGACCAGGCCCGACGCCACCACTCGGGAGACGTTGTCCGCGCAGGCCGTGCGGCTGCTCGCGGAGCACTGCCCGGACGCCCTGGGCGCCGTGCTCGGCGGCTCGGCCGGCCGGGGGCAGGCACGGCCGACCAGCGACCTCGACCTGGCGGTCCTGCTGCCCGGCTCGGCCTTCAGCCGCCGCGAGGTGATCCGCCACGAGGGGCGCCCGGCGGAGCTGTTCCTGCACACCCTCGACGACCTTCCCGGCGCCTTCGAGCGGGACCGCTCCCTGCGGCGGGGCACGCTCCTGTTCGTCTACGCCCAGGGCGTCCCGCTGCTCGACCCGCAGGGGCACGTGGCCCGGGCCCGGGCCAACGCCCGCGCGCTCCTCGCGGCGGGCCCGCTCCCGCTGACCCCGGCCGAGCGGGAGCGCAGCCGCTACGTGCTGACCTGCTGGCTGGACGACCTGCTCGACACCCCGCGGGCCGAGCGGTACGAGCAGCTGGCGACCGCCGATCACCTCCTGCGTGAGGCAGCTCACCTGCTCACCGCGCACCACGGCGCCTGGACGGGCATCGGCCGCTGGCTCCCCCGCCGCCTGCTCACCGCCGACCCCGAACTCGGCGAGGCCCTCCTCCGCGGCCACCGCACGGTCGCGGAGCACGCCGACCCGGCACCCCTGGCGACCGCGGCGGAGAAGGTGCTGGAGCTGGCCGGGGGGCCGCTGCGGGAGGGGTACGTGCAGCTGCACTGAGCGGCCCCGGACACGAAGAAGCCCCCTCCGGAATCCGGAGGGGGCTTTCCCAGTGTGGCGGCGCCAGGATTCGAACCTGGGAAGGCTGAGCCGGCAGATTTACAGTCGCCCGGGGATCAGTCGAACGCACCTCGTCGGAGCTGGGCAGTTGTTGTCGGACTCGCCACTTGCCGTCGTTGACGTCCACGTGTCGTCCAAGGACGTCCGCTCTCGCCACCGCGTCAAGACCGACCACGGCGCCGGCGAGCCTGCGGCCCAGGCCTTACAGGCGGATGCGGGCTAGAGGGGGCAGCGTCCGGAGAACCCTTCGGGGGCGATATAGGGCCGACAGGGCCCGGCGGCTGGCCGTCGACAGACTCCATGCCGGGCAAGAAAGCGCTGTATGCATCGGCATGAGCCTGCTTGGAGCGCTCGGGTACCGGGAGTATGCGACGGCGCTCGAGTTCAGTGTGGTCGATGAGGGGAGCCGCGACGATGCGGTCGAGCAACACCGCCTGTTGCGGTTCCAGGCAGGTGAGGTGGCTGAGCACGGCGAGAATTTCAACAAGCTCCCGGCTCCACTCAGGTTCCCAGTGCTCGGGACGGTCGCGATCGAGTTCACTGGTCACCTTGCCAGTGGCCCGGTGGCTGCGGTAGCCGAGCCAGCTGTCGAGCACGTTGCGCCCGCCGGTGCTGTAATCGCGCATGCGTGGCGTGACGCCGGTGAAAACACCGCCCTCGATGAGGAGATGTTCGTTATTCGGGTCATAGGTGATCACGGAGGGGAGCCCCTCCGGTGCAACTTCCCGGGCGTACGTGATCTCAGGATGCAGACGCCGCCATGGATTGGACGCGCCTGCTGGGCGGCCGTCACTCGGGTTGATGCAACGTGTGCCGAAGGTGGATGCCCACAGAATTTGGCGACCCAGGCTAGTGCCCTCGTGCCAGAGGCTGGCATCGGCAGTTAGAGGGACGCGGACGCCGAGTGAGTTGAGGTCGTCTGCATAGCGTTCGGTGAACGAGGGGTGGGCAGTGACGGCGGCGATGTAAGCCAACAGATCCTCAGGGGGTACCTCTTTGGAGCCGTAGGAGTTGGCCAGGTGACGTAACAGCCCCGGAGCGACGTTGGGAGTGCGGTCGGCGTGCCAGAGCGGCAGGACACGGCCGCCGTTCCCCTTGAAGTAGTCGTTGTCAGGAATAAGCGCAGTGAAGAGAAGCGCCGGGCCGGTCTTCAGGCGCTGCGTGTGCTGTTCGACAGCGAAGATCTGATCGTCTACGTCGGCTTGCCACAGCTCTGGCCGAGAACGATCGATGAGGCGCCCGTCTGGTATAAGCCACTGACGATCTAAGGCTCTTCGAGCCATACGTACTGGGGCCGGACAGGGATTCTGCTCGTCACGGAGCAGTATCGGCGGGTGAGGGTGACCTGGGATCTGGAGGGCCTCCTTGTCCAGGGCGCGATCGCCGGTCTCCTTGAAGAGTGCCTGTTTCGTGGCGGGATCACGTTCTTGGATGAGGCGGTTCCAGCGCTGTTGCAGGAGATTTTTCGAGGGGCTGATAACCCAGTTCCGGTTGGGCTTGATACCGGGTTTATGCCAGGGCATGAGATCGGTGAGAGCGGGGAAGGCGTCCCAACCACTCTTTGAGGCAGGTGTGAAGGGGGCGGGTTCTACGGGTCTTGACGTGCGCCAGCCGGGGCCGTTGATGTGCAGGTTGCGTAGCTGCTCTTCTTTACTCTGACGGTTTCCCTGGACGGCGGCATAGTGGATGGGAGCAAGGTCGTCTTGCCGCTCGCCTTGTCGGCGAACGAAGATTGCGATGGCCAACTCCTGCTGGACCCCGGGGAAGAAGCGGCTGTTGACAGGCGGTCTTTTGGTCTCCGGCGTGAGGTCGATGACCCAACCCTCGGTACAGGTACGACGCAGGTACGAGCGCATACCCCGGAAGCCTGCGCCGCGGATGAATCCGCCAGTACTGACGAAGCAGACGATGCCGTGACGGTGGTCATCGTGCTGCTCGAAGACCTTGTGCGTGGCCCAGCGCCAGAAGAAAGTGCATAGGCTCTTCAGCTTGTTCTCGTACACGCCTGCCGCTCCGCGTAATCGGAAGTCGTCCAGGGGTGGAGCACCGCGGCCCGGCGAACCCTTCTCAATCCACCCACCTTGCCCCTCTGCCTGTTCGCGGTGGGGAGGGTTGCCGATGACGACAGTGATGCGTTCGTTGCGTTGGATGGTGCTGGCGGCTTCAGCGTCGTCACGTAGTGGTCCCCACAAGGCGCCGTACCGGTCGAAGAGTTCGCTGGGTCGCCATGGATCGGCAAGGGTGTCGGCCAGATGCAGTCGCATGTCACGTAGACGGACCCGAGTATTACGTTGACGCAGCATCTGCCCAACCCGCATCTGAGCAACCGCAAAGGCTCCCATCTGCTTCTCGAACCCGATCAGTCGGCCGGCAAGCTCTTGGACCGATTCGGCCCGGAAGCCTTCATTTCCGCCCTCAGTCCGCTTCCGAGCAACCAGGTCGATGATGCCCGTGAGGAAGGTGCCGGTGCCCATCGCCGGGTCGATTACGGACACAGTGGGATCCGCAAAACCGTCTGGGCAATCCAGTGTGGTCTCCAGCACCTCGTCGACAAGGCGAATCATCTCTGTCATGAGAGGGGCTGGTGTGTAGTAGGTACCGGAGTCCTTGCGCAGTTCAGCGTCGTACTCCTGCAGGAAGTGCTCGTAAAGATGGATGTGAAAGCCAGGGTCGACAGCTTGAGCACTCTTCCAGTCGATGGCGTCGATGACACGGACCAGCATGTCGAGACTGTCTCGGAAATCTCCCTCGACTTGGTCGGTCAGGATTTGGAGGGCACGACCCATCACAGAGTGTTCCGCCCCCAGACGCCGGCCTATCTCGTGAAGGCTCAGACCGATCAATGACCCGGTGTTGCCATCGGAGCTGTCAGAACTGGCGAGCAGAAGGGCGAAGGTTACCGACTGGGCATAGCGGTCGGCGAAAGCCGCACGCTTGTCGCGATCGTCGGTGGTGGGAAAGAGATCGACCTCAAGTGTGGAGGCCAGGTCGGTGAAGGGGCGTTGGTGACGTGGGAGGCCAGCTTCGGCATCGAGACGGTCATGAACAGCATCTCGCAGAAGAATGCATAGAGGCGCCACCCGTACGACCACTTCGCGCATCGAAGTGAGCGGTTGCGGCTGCCAACTGAAGAAGGCTGTCAACATCGCTTCGAAGGCGTCCTCGCTGGCAGCCGGTAGCCGCAACCGCGCGCCAGCGGTACGTAAGTCGCCTTCAAGATGGATGGTGTCGCCGCGTTGCGTGCCCGAGCGATACATGATCCACGTCTGACCGTTGGTGTAGATCAAGTTTGGGAGCTTCGCCATGCCCTCCCACTGGCGACGGTCACGCTGATTCAGCCCACCTGGATGAATCACACTCTTGTCCGGGCTCTTAAGCTCGACGTAGCCAACGATGTTGCGCGGCAACTTTCCGATACGCACTGCCAAGTCGGGACGTATGCGGTGCGCAGCGATCGCGACCTCGGCGTGCAGGACGGCCTGCACCCCAAGTACGTTCGCCGCATCGACGAGAAGCGTCTCCACGGCGCGACGGATCGCAGCTTCCTTTTGTCCGTGCATCAACGCCTGCTTGCACGTCGCACCAAACTCGCTGATGATCCGCCGAAACCCGTCCCTGCGCTGCATCCCGCCCCCCAGAGGCCAGCACACTCCTGGTATCCCTTGGCCCACGGTAAGCGCAGACTCACCAGCCGTCGAGAGGGCCTCAACGCTGAGTGAGTAGCCCACCGCCTGCAGCCGCAGTGTCGTTCCACTCATCCCGCCGGAAGGATCTCTGGGCAGGTGGGGCCCCTGAGAGCACTCGCCCATGAGTCCGCCTCTGATGAAGGGGTGCGGTGTCATCACGCGTGGACCTCAGCGAGGCTAGCTTTGGGATCACTTTGACCTGCTCGGCGCGGCCACTCCTTGGTCAGAGAATTTGTGACGACTGAGGGGGATTTAACCAACAGCATGTCAGCTCAGATTAGGAATCTTATCGTCCCTATAGAACTGAGCTGAGATGCGAAGAGCGATCGCACGGTCGAGAAGCATTTGCACACTCTGATTCATATTGATCATGCGAAATCTTTGCGCGAACCCCACTGGGCCAAACCTCTCCGCCAACTTCCCGATTGTCTCATCGGCAAAACTAGAGCTCACCATCGCAACGCCATCAAAGTCCAAAATTAGATACGGAGCACCGTCATTGATATAGCTCATCAGATAGTTCCGGAGCCGCTCCGCCGCAGCTCTAGTGCCAGTACCTTGAGCGTGGTCAATAAGGTGGACAGTGTGCTCGCCGTAGTTATTCTCGATTGCCTCTAGGCGCAAATCCTGAGTGGGCACGCCGAGCACCCTACCCAGGTCGACCGGAGTCCCAACGTTCAACTCAAAATCCACGACCGTACAGTGACTCTCAGAATCAATCACCAACCCTCTTGTACCCCCACCCTCATTTCCGCTTGGCGAGAATCTCAAATACCCCCGCCCGGATCTGAGCTCCAGCTTCCCTTCGTTAGATTCGACTACACCCTTCAGCCCGTAAAGACCGTTGCCGCGCTTGTCTCCGGTGCTGCTCACACCTTGCCGTACCGCAAGCGTAAGAGCATCGAAGGCCGTAGGCGGGCGGTACTTTCCACCTTGATAGAAGGACCGATGTACACCAATACCGGAATCGGCTACACAGAATAGTAGCCTGTTACTACTCTTAAGGATTTGCGCCATAAAGAAGCCGACTTCCTTGCTTGAGTGCTGGAACACATTATCCAACACCTCAAACAGGCACCAATTCAGAGCAGCGAAGACGCCAGTGCTAAATTCGATTCGCTCGGCAAGCTCCTCCATTACTGAATTTGTCAGATCGAATACGGAGTGTTCAGTGTAGGCCCAAACAGTATTCAGTCGTGAACCCGGCTCATTCAAATTTTCTTTGCTTGCGATGAACGGATTTCTAATCCGCACACGTTCAACAAAAGACCCCGCTGGAATATTCGTGAATCTTACGTCCATGCCCTCCGATCTGTAATACTCGATGATCGCCGCGATAGGGGCTGCTCCCGCAGGATAGATCGTTCCGGTATCACTGGCGTCGATACGAAACGTCTTGGCGCCGGAGTCATGAGCTCTCTTGATGGAAGTCAAGAATTCGCTTACATCGTGCCGACCAGCGAGCTTGTGCAGCGCGTAACTTACGGATGATTCCTCCACCATGTTTCTCCTAAGGTCTAGGCAGCGTCATAATCTTAGAGGCTCGTCCCAAAGTAGCTACCTAAAATCACTGGGTTCCTCGGCCTCCACCGGTTTGCACGTAGCAACCCGCCTGGCCCGGCCGTCCGAGGCACAGACGGGCGCCTTCGGGCAGAAGCGGAGTGAGGAAACCCTGCCGCTTGGCGCAACCGTCCCGGCTGGCCTCTCGAGGCACGGAACCCGGACGGACTGTCCGGGTTGCTTCGCCGTCAGGCAGGCACCCTTAACGCGCTGGTGTCGCACCACGAGGAGCGTCTACCCGCCCCGAGAGCGGCTCTGTACCGTGAAACGGGCCCCTTCAATGCATCTGGAGGCAGCACGCAATGCGCGGTCTGGGAGATCACCTCAGCATCGGCGAACGGATCGCCTTCTACCGGAAGCGGCGTGGCTACACCCAAGAGGTTCTGGCCGGCCTGGTCGGTCGCAGCACTGACTGGCTGGCCAAGATTGAGACCGGGCGCCGGAAGCCCCCTCGTATCGACATGCTCACCGAGCTCGCTCGCATCCTCCGTGTCTCCCTCGGCGACCTGCTGGGCCAAGCGATCCTCGTTGAGGACGACAAGCAGCAGGACGACGTACCGGCCGTGCGCGACGCGCTCATGAGCCCGCGGCGGCTCTCTCGGTTGCTCTTTGGGTCCGAGGCAGAGACTCAACTCCCCACGCCGGCACCTGTAGCCACCCGTGTCGAGCACGCCTGGAACGACTACCAGGGAGGTCGACTCGGCAGCGTCATCGCCGCGTTGCCCGGCCTCCTGCAGAGCGCCCAGGAGCTCGAAGACCGAGCATCCCGTCGTGAGGAAGACCGCCACGACTGCTGGGCCGTCTCCGCCCGCACTCATCACCTCGCGGCAACGACGCTCGCGAAGATCGGCGAGTCAGACATGTCCTGGCTGGCAGCCGAGCGCGCGATGCGGGCCGCTGATGAGTCGGACGATCCGCTCGTGCTCGCGTCCGCAGCCCGGTCCGGCACGCACGCCCTGTTGGCCAACGGCCGCTACGACGATGCGCTGGAGCTGGGGAACACCACTGCCCGCTGGCTGTCCTCCCGCGTGGACGACAGCGACCCCGAAGCGCTCAGCCTGCTCGGCATGATTCACCTTCGCGCGGCAGTTGCCGCCGCACGCCACCAGGACCGCGGAACGGCAGCCGGGCTTCTGTCCCGCGCGGAGCAGCTGGCGGAGGACCTCGGGTCTGACGAGAACTACTGGCAGACCGGCTTCGGCCCCACGAACGTGCTGCTTCACCGGCTCTCGATCGAGCTGGACCTGGACAACGTGACGTACGTGGTGGAGCACGGCCGCATCAACGTCGACCACATGCCGCAGGAGCGAAGCGTCTCCCACCGGATCGACTACGCCCGTGCCCTCTCGCTGGCCGGACAGGGAGACGACGCTTTCGGCGAGCTCCGTACGGCTGAGCGCACCTCGCCCCAGCTCGTGCGCAACAATCCGAGGGTTCGCGAGACGCTGCGTGACCTGATCAAACAGGCTCCCGTCACAGGCGGCTCGCGCTCATCCGAAGTGTTCGTGATGGCTCAACGATGCAGGGCGGTGCAGTGAGTTCAGGGGATCGTGGCGTACTTGGAGTCGTCGGCTCCGGAGCTGGAGGCGTAGAGGAGCTCCGGACGGGGCTGGTCGAGCCAGCGATCCAGATGGGGTGGAGAGTTGCCGTGACTCTCACGCCGACGGCCGGCCGCTGGCTCCGCGAGAGCGGTGAGGCTCAGCGACTGGAGGAGCTCACTGGATTTCCCGTGCGTGACGCACCGCGCTCCCCTGGGGAAGCGCGGCCGCACCCTCCCGTCGACTGCTACGTCGCCGCGCCGGCGTCCGCCAACTTCGTCGCGAAGCTCGCTCTCGGCCTTATGGACAACCAGGCCCTGACTCAGCTCGGCGAAGCGCTCGGTACCGAGGACATCCCCGTCGTCGCGTTTCCTCGGGTGAATGCCGCGCACGCCCGTCACCCCGCGTGGAAGGGGCACATCGACGCCCTGCGCTCTGCCGGCGTCTCGCTCGTCTACGGCCCTGACGTGTGGCCGCTCTACGAACCGCGCGAAGGTCCGTTGGGGCGGGCTCTGCCGTGGCCAGCGATCCTGAATGCCATTGATGAGGCGGCTACATGACGGGCAGTCAACGCCGCTGACCAGCACCAGAAGAGGACCCGGACACTGTGTCCGGGTCCTCTGATCGTTACGGCGACATGCTCTGTGTCATGTCAGGGATCAACGCTTCGAACGCCGGGGCGGGCGGCATGACGCCCGCAGAACTCGCCTTAATCCGGGTGAGTTTGAGGGAGGCCCGCGCCACCGCCGATCACCTCATGCGGCGTGCGGACACTCTCATCGCGCGGTCGGAGAGTCCGAACCCACGATGTGCTCAAGGCGGTCAAGGCGCTCCCCCAGCAAGCGGAGCGCGTCATGAATGGCATTGAGCTCATCGGCGAGCGCGGCATAGGCCGGGCTGCTGCCTGGTTCGGTGCCGAGGGGCACCGAGGGGTCGCGGACGAATGTGCCCCTGCCCTGTTGGGTGAGCACCAGGCCCTCGTCCCGGAGTTGGCCGTACGCGCTCTGAACGGTCATGAGCTGAACGCCCAGCTCCTTCGCCAGCTGGCGAGCCGCCGGCAGCCGCGCCCCGGCTTCGCGCTCGCCGTCGCCGATCTCCCTGCGGAACCTGGCTGCGATGTCCTTGGCCGTCGGCTTCGGTGCGGTAGAGCTCGAATCCATGTCTCCGAGATTAGCCGGACCTAGGTCAATCCCGACTTCTTCCGGCGATCCGCTTGACCTTCAGATTGACTTAGGTCAATCTGAAGTCGCTTCCGCCTCCTCCACTCGGAGAGCGGAACACAGAGAACGAACCTGCTTGACCTGCACAAATGCGCCGACGGGTCCCGTGAAGACGGGATCCCGCGAGGGTTACCGAGCCCGTCGGGAGCGTCTGTTCCATGACAACTGAATGGGGATCACGCCGCCTCTCCTCGGCCAAGTAGGCGGCCACGTGGGACTTCGTCTCACGTGAGGTACAGCGCAACCCCTGCGGCGCTCAGGCGCCGCGGCCCCGGTAGCAGCCGTGAGGCGACGGATCGAATCCGTCCCGGGGTGCTGGGCGACTGCCTCTCACCACATCAACGCCGCAGCCGCCCTCCCGCACGTCTCCGCACCGGGGCGATCGCCTCTCACCAAGTCACCGCGATCTGCCCCGGCGTCCGTCCGTCCCTCCGTCATCAGGAGTTCTGTCATGCGTACGTACATCGGCGGTCATCAGGCCGTCAGCAGCAACGACTTCGTCGAGCTCGCCCTGGGAACGCCGGTCGAACTGTGGCTCGGCGTGGACGGCGAGAGCGAGATGGAACGCGCGGCTCGCCTGGACGCGGCCCGCGACATCCTCGCCGACAACCCCGGTATGGCCGACGACGCGATCAGGGTGGCCGCCACGGCCATCGAGGAGTACGCCCCGGAACTCTTCAACGTCGTGCCCCTTCCGCAGCCGGTTCCGCGCTCCCGCCGAGCCGAGAAGGGGGCGGCAGCATGATCGAGCTGCTGACAGCCGCAGCGGCCGGAGTACCTCTCGCGGCCGGCTGGTCGTGGCACGCGCTGCGCCTTCGCCGCCGCATCACGGACGCTCGGCGCGACCCGCTGACAGGGCTCGCCACCCGCGCCGAGTTCGTGGAGCGAGCCGCAACGAGCCTTCTGCGCGGTCCGCGAGCGGTCGTGGTGCTGGACCTGGACGGGTTCAAGCAGATCAACGACACCCTCGGCCACGCGGCCGGGGACGAAGTGATCCGTACCGTCGGTGCGCGCCTGACGGCGTGGGCCGACCAGCACGGCGGGATCGTGGCCCGCCTCGGTGGCGACGAGTTCGCCGCCGTACTGCCCGTGTTCAGCTACGCGGATCTCGACTGGACCATGGACGGCTTGGGCGACCATTTCACCGACCCCGCCGCCGTCGACGGCTGTGAGGTACCGGTGGGCTACTCCGCCGGCGTCGTGTGGTCCCACCCGCGTCAGGGCTCTGCTTCCGGTCTGGCCGGGTGGCTGCGCCGCGCGGACGAGGCCATGTACCTGGCCAAGCGGTCCGGTGGCGGCTGGCACCTGGCCGTCGGCCCGGATGCGGCCCTGCCCACCGTCAACGGGCGCCGCGAGGGTCGGTCCGGTTCGTCGGGGGTGGCCGCATGAAGGTCGCCGCCATGACGTCCAAGCAACTCGCGGGTGCTGAGCGCACGTTGAGTCTGGGCACCTGGACCATCACGTTCGGCGCGATCCTGTTCAGCGTTCTCACCGTGACACCGCTCGTGCAGCGAACCACGCCGGACGGGTGGGACTGGACGGCGCCGATCCTGCCGCTCGTGGTCGACTCCGCCGTTGTCATCGTGATCCGCCTGGATGCCACGGTGGCGCGCCTCGGAGGCGACGCCGGTCGGTGGCCGGCCGTCCTGCGGTGGCTCACCGGGTTGATGACCGTGGCGCTCAACATCGGGGACTCCGCCCTCAAGGGCGATGTGGTCGGCGTGGGTGTTCACGTCGTCGCCCCGGCCCTGTTGATCGCGACCGGTGAAGCGGGGCTCGCGTATCGCCGCGCGATCTCCCGTCGCCTGGACGAGGTCGCTCGTGAACAGGCCGCGCTGGTCGAGCGTGAACGCGCCCAGCGGGAAGCCCGTGAACAGGCTGCCCGCGAGGAGCGTGAACGCGAGCGCGAAACCCGTGAACGCCGTGAGCGAGAAGCCCGCGAGCACGCCGAGCGAGTGGAAGGTCAGCGGGCCGAGCGGGAAGCTGCCGAACGGCGTGAGCAGCGCGAACACGAGGCCCGGCTGCAACGCGAGGAGTCCGAGCG
Source organism: Streptomyces sp. YJ-C3 (assembly GCF_053891275.1). Lineage (NCBI taxonomy): Bacteria > Bacillati > Actinomycetota > Actinomycetes > Kitasatosporales > Streptomycetaceae > Streptomyces > Streptomyces sp. YJ-C3. The sequence goes on from NZ_CM132685.1 coordinate 8,211,685, forward strand.
GCAGGAGCGGGCGCGGCGCGAACAGCGCCAGCACGAGCAGGAGCGCGAGGCACGCGAGCAGGCCGAGCGAGAGCGCCGTGAACAGCAGGAGCGAGCAGCGCTTGAACAGCGTGAACGCCAGGCTCGTGAACGCGCTGAGGCTGCCGCCCGTGAACGCGCCGCCCGCCCCAAGCCGAACCCCGCACCACGGACGGTGAACACCCCCGCCGTCGACAAGATGAACGAGCAGGACGCACTCGCCACCGTCCGCTCCGGACACGCCGCGGGCCACTCCGTACGCACCATCGCCGACCGCACCGGCTGGTCGATCGGCTGGGTCAGCGCCCGCCTCAACGAGCTGCGCGACGACGGTCAGGCGTCGAACGCCGCCTGACCCCTGAACCACCAAACCCATCTCGCGGGGTCCGCCTGCACACCTCCTACAGCGACAGACGGACCCCGCTTCACCTCCCCGAGGGAAGGACCCCCAGTGAAGCACCCCGACGACGATGATCTGTTCGCACGACTCGAAGCCGAGATGACCACCAAGAGCGCCGCCGACGAGACCGACGGCGGGAACGTGGTCGACCTCGAAAAGGCCCGCACCGCCCGCGAAGCCACTCCCCACAATGCGACCGACCCCGAGTCGACCGAGCCGGGCTCTCCGGTGATGGTCGACCAGCCCACCCGTGCGACGGGCCCCGGCTACCTGGGGCGCCTGGTGAACGCCAAGCGGCGCGAGGTCGTCCCCGTATGGCTGCGCTCCCTGGCCGAGCTGAAGACCGCGACGACCTGGGTGGCCCGGCACTACACGCACGCGGCCGGGTATCACGCACTCCGCTCCCCCATCTACGCCCTGCGCCTGGCCTTCCAGGCCCCCACCGGAGCAGCCAAGTTCGTCGGCTCCACGATGCGGTGGGTCACCGACCGCGAGGGTGAGCCCGTCCGCCTGGCCGCTGTCCGGCGCGAGGACGCGGCCGAGTATCTGAAGCTGTCCAGGCAGCGCGACGGACGCGTGCGGCTGCGGACCCTGGTCACGGTCCTCGGCCTGTTCGTCGGTCTCGGCACCGCGCTCGCGATGTACGTACTGGCGCCGGACTGGCTGCTGACCGTCTCGGTATCGGCCCTGGTCATGGCGCTCGGCTTCAACGGCCGGCGCGCCGACGCGCCGCTGATTCACCGAGCGGTCGAGATGCCCAAGGCGACCAAGCTGACCAGCGACATAGTGCTCCGGGCCCTCGGCGCGCTGGGCATCCCCGCCATCAACTCCGCGCAGACGAAGGGCGGCGACGGGTTCACCTTCACCGCTCCCATCACCCGCGACGGCCCCGGCTGGCGCGCGGAAGGCGACCTGCCGTACGGCGTCACGGTCACCGATGTCATCGAGCGGCGCGAGAAGCTCGCTTCCGGTCTGCGCCGCCCGCTGGGCTGCGTCTGGCCCGAGGCGGTCGCTGACGAGCACACCGGCCGCCTGGTGCTCTGGGTCGGCGACCAGGACATGTCCAAGGCCAAGCAGCCCGCCTGGCCGCTCGCCAAGTCCGGCACGGTCGACCTGTTCAAGCCTGCGGCCTACGGCACTGACCAGCGAGGACGCTGGACCGAACTGACGCTCATGTACATCGCGGGGATCATCGGCGCGATCCCTCGCATGGGCAAGACGTTCCTCCTGCGGTTGCTGCTGCTCATCGCCGCCCTCGACCCGCGCGCGGAGCTGCACACCTACGACATGAAGGGCACCGGCGACCTCGATCCGGTGGGTAAGGCCGTCTCCTACCGCCATGGAGCGGGCGACGACGACGAGGTCATCACCTACCTGCTCAACGACGCTCGCGCACTGCGCGAGGAGCTTCGCCGCCGCACCAAGGTGATCCGCGAGCTCCCCCGGGACCTGTGCCCGGAGTCCAAGGTGACCAGCGAACTCGCCTCCAAGCGGTCACTCGGACTGCACCCGATCATCGTCGGCGTGGACGAGTGCCAGGTCCTCTTCGAGCACCCCGAGCACGGCAAGGAGTTCGAGGAGATCTTCACCGACCTGGTCAAGCGCGGCCCGGCAACCGGAATCGTGGTCCTGCTGGCCACGCAGCGCCCGGACGCCAAGTCACTGCCCACCGGCATCTCGGCGAACGCGTCGCTGCGGCTGTGCCTGAAGGTCATGGGCCAGCTGGAGAACGACATGGTGCTCGGCACCTCCGCCTACAAGCGCGGGGTGCGGGCGACCATGTTCGCCTGGGCCGACAAGGGCATTCACTACCTGGTCGGAGAGGGCTCGGACGCCCGCATCGTGCGGTCCATCTATGTCGACGGCCGCGACGCCGAGCGGATCGCTGCCCGGGCCCGCGCCGCCCGCGAGAAGGCCGGCCTGCTCTCCGGCTACGCGCTCGGCGAGGAGCCGGAGACGACCGAGGCCGCGTACGACCTGCTCGCCGACGTCCTCGCCGTGGTCCCGGCCAAGGAGGCCAAGGTGTGGTCCGAGACGGTCGTGGCCCGGCTCGCCGAACTGCGACCGGAGGTCTACGACGGCTGGAGCCCGGAGACGTTCTCCTCCGCCCTCAAGCCGCGCGGCATCTCCACCATCCAGGTCGGCCGACGCGTGGACGGCAAGGTCGTCAACCGGCGCGGTATCGACCGCTCCCACATCACCGCTGCAATTGCGGAGCGTGACGGAAAGCGGGACGCGTCCTGACCGTCCGGGGCCGCTAGCGCTAGCACCACGGCCCGCTAGCGTTAGCGGCCCCAGTAGCGGCCTCCACAGCATCTGATCAGGCCGCTAGTGGATAGCGGCCCACCTGCGAAAACCCCTGGAAACCGCCTGGGAGGGCCCGTCATGAGCTCCACCCTGCTCGCTATCGCCCTCGGCATCGTCATCACGTTGTGTTACGCCGCGACATGTGCCGCCGTCCCGTTCAAGAACTGCCCGCGCTGCGACGGCATGGGCCACACCATCAGGACCGACCGCAAGGGCCGCATGAAGCGCGGCAAGGACTGCCGCCACTGCGACGCCACCGGCAAGCGCATCCGCTTCGGCCGGCACCTCTACAACCTCTGGCTCGGCATCCACCGCGACGGCACCCGCTGACCGACCAAGAAACGCGAAACGGCCGACGGTGCCCGTCATGAGACGTACCCCGCTCCGAGCAGGAGCTAGGTGGGCGCAACCGTCGGCCAGTCACCCGAGCTTGCCAGCACCCGAGGACACGCACAGCCAACCGCCCCAACCCTCCACCCGTCAAAGGAGTTTCCCCATGGCCGTGACCGTCTCGCTGGTCGCCCTGTTCGGCCTGGTCCTGTTCTTCCTTCTGCGCGGACACACCCTCGGCTACGGGAGTGCGTTCATCGCCGTCGGCTTCGGGTTCTTCCTCGCCTCCACCGGCGCCGCCGGTCCCATCAACCAACTCGCCGGCGCCGTCGTCACCGCCATTCAGCAGCTGTGAGGAGCCTGCCGTGTCCCACCCGACCCTGATGGCCGCGGGCGAACTGCGCACCGCTTTGGAAGCCCATGCCCGCGGTGACACGCCCACGGCCGTCGCCGCGCTCATGAGCATCGACTCCGCGTCCTGGACCGTGATCCGTGACCGGCTCCGGGAGCTGGGCGGCAACCTGCCCGAGCTCCTCGACATCGTCGGAAGGGAGCGTGGTCATGACTGGTGACCTCATCGCGGCCGCCATCCTCGTGGCACCGGGCGCCGTCTTCGCCGCCGTCACCCTCACCGGTCACGCACGCGCTCGCCGAGCTGACGACGCGCTCGCCTACGTCCTCATGACCTACCCCGCGCCGGGTGGCCCCGGTGGTCCTGGGCCCGGCGAGCCGCAGCCCGTACCTGAGTCCACCGGTACACCGTCCGCCGTCGTCATCGACTTCACGAATCACCGGCGTACAGAGACTCGCCTCGCCCCGGTCAAGACCCCAGGAAGGGAGGCCTCGTGACCATCGCCGAAATCGCAGCCACCCTCTACACCCGCACCGACGGCCGTAACTACCGCCCCGAGCGCCTCAGCATCGAGACCGTTCGCCAGCTCCTGCGCCGGGCTCGCATCCACCGCAGCGGCGTTGACGCGGTGCACGTCTACGAGTGCACCGACCGCGCCGGCACCCCGCTGCACATCGCCTACGTCCGCTTCGCCGAGAACCGGTGGTCCAACGTCCGCGACGTCATCGACATCTACGAGATCCCGACCGCGGCCCTGACCGACCTCTAGATACGCCCGGGCGGGCGCCTCTCACCACAAGACCGCGCCCGCCCGGTTTCTCCCGTCCCTCCAACAGAACAAGGAGAAGCCTCAGCATGACACCTGAGCCCTCGCCCGGACAGCACGCCCGCGTGCTGCCGATGCGCGACCGCACCGCCCCTGACGACTTCGCCCGCGTCCCGCCCAACGACATTGACGCCGAACAGGCCGTCGTCGGCTCGCTCATGCTCGCCCCCGGCGCCATCGCCGAAGTGGCCGAGCTCATGGAGCCCGCCGACCACTACCGGCCCGCGCACGAGACCATCCACCGCGCGATCCTCGACCTTCACGGCCAGGGCCAGGCGGTCGATCCGATCACCCTTGGGCACCACCTCGAACAGACCGGCGACCTGCCTCGCGTCGGTGGCCGGGCCTACCTCCACACCCTCGTGCAGTCGGTTCCGACGACGGCGAACGCGGCCCACTATGCCGAGATCGTGCGCGACCACGCTCAGCGCCGCCGGAGCATCGAGGCAGGCACTCGGCTCGTACAGGCCGGGATGACCCCTGACGCCACTCCGGAGGACCTGCGCAAGGCTCTGGCACTCAGCGCCGAGTCGCTTCCCGGCACTTGGGGCGAGCCGATTCCGCTCACCACGCAGCCTCAGCTTCCGCCCTTCCCCAGCCACGCTTTCCCCGGCTGGCTGCGCGAGTTCGTGGACGCCGTCGCCGAGGAGACACAGACCCCGACGGACCTCGCCGGCACCCTCGCCTTGGCCGTCCTCGCGACGGCGGCCGGCGGACGCGTCATCGTTCAACTCCGCGGCCGGTGGCGGGAGCCGACCAACCTGTTCACCGTCGTCGCCCTTCCGCCGGGCAACCGCAAGTCGGCTGTCTTCGCGGCCCTCACGTTCCCGCTACGAGCTGCTGAGAAGCTGCTCGTCTCCTCGGCCGCCGGACGCATCGCCGAGGCCGAGGTGACCGCCAAGATGGCCCGCGAGGCTGCCGACAAGGCAGCCGCCCAGGCGGCGAAAGCCGAGGGCATGGAACGCGACGGGCTCACCGCCGAGGCGATCGCGCTCGCCCAGGCAGCCGACAGCCTCGAAGTCCCCGCCTCGCCACGCCTCCTGGCCGACGACTCCACCCCGGAGACCGTCACGACCCTGATGAGCGAGCAGGGCGGGCGGCTGTCGGTGATGTCCGCCGAGGGCGGCATCTTCGACATCATCGCAGGCCGCTACTCCGGCACACCCAACATGGAAGTCTTCCTCAAAGGCCATGCCGGAGACTGGCTCCGTGTGGACCGGCGCTCCCGCGCCGAGAACATCGAATCCCCCGCCCTGACCATGGGCTTGGCGGTACAGCCCTCCGTCCTCAAAGACATCGGGCAGAACCGCGTCATGGACGGCCGCGGGCTCCTCGCCCGCTTCCTGTACGCCCTGCCCGAGTCGCTCGTGGGCTACCGCAAGCCCAACCCCGACCAGGTGCCCGCGCACGTGGCCGAGGCGTACGAGCGCACTGTCACGGACCTGGTCCTCTCCCTCGCGGAGTGGACCGACCCCGCCGTCCTGCGGCTCACCCCCGAAGCGGAAGTGGTCCTGGGCGCCTACAACGAGCGCGTGGAGCCGCAGCTCCGTGCCAAGGGCGGGCGCCTGGGCCACGTCACCGAGTGGGCCAGCAAGCTCGTAGGCGCCACCGCACGCATCGCCGGACTGCTGCACCTGGGCGAGTACTTGGAGAACGGCTACACCAAGCCGATCGCCGCCGGCACCATGAGCGCCGCGGTCGAGCTCGGCGACTACTTCGCCGCTCACGCTCTGACCGTCTTCGACCTCATGGGTGCGGACGCGACGCTCGCCCGCGCCCGCAGTCTGCTGACCGTGTTGCAGGACAACGGCTGGGAGAGCGTGACCCGACGAGACCTGTTCGCCAAGGTCTCTCGCTCCGAGTTCCCGACGGTCGCCGATCTGGAGCCCACGGTCGCGCTGCTGGAGGAGCACGGTTACGTACGCAGCGAGACGCCGCCCCGTACGGGCAAGCGGGGCCGCCCACCAGCCCCTCGCTACCTGATCCACCCCGTCCTGCGGGAGGCCAAGGCATGAGCCCACGCAGCCTCCCGCAGACAGGACCCCGCTCGCAGAAACCGCAGATTCCGCAGAAACTCCCTGCCGTCCAACGTCACCTGCGGCGACGCCCCGTGCGTCCCGTCGCCGCAGAAACCCGTGAAACCGCCGCAGAAATCACCCGCTCCGCTGGTGCCAACCGGGCGCCCGGCCCTGCCGCGTATTTCTGCGGTGATTCCCGCGCTTTTTGCGGCGGTCGTCCCAGCACCCCCAACACCGCAGGTCAGCCCTCGCGCCCCGGCATTTCTGCGGATTCTGCGATTTCTGCGGCCCACCCCTTCCCTCCGTCCGGTCCCGAGTCTGCAGAGGAGCCCCGCCCATGACGACGTCTCGTAAGCGCAAGGCCGCCGACGAACTGTTGCCGCTGAGCGTGGTCCTGGGCGAGATCGGCATCAGCCGCGCCGCCTGGTACCGCTGGCGCAACCGCGGGCTCGGCCCCCGCGCCCACCGCCTCCCGAACGGCCACGTGCGCGTCTGGCGGAGCGACTTGGACGACTTCCTGAACCACATGGAGGCTGCGTAGTGGAGTGGAGCTACACCGTACGAATCTGGGCCATCCGCAAACGCGACTACCGGAAGCCGTACCAACTTCGCTGGAAGGTGGGCGCGAAGCCTCACTCCGAATCGTTCCTGACGCTGGGGCTGGCGGAGAGCCGCCGAGCCCAGCTCATCACCGCGGCCCGCGAGGGCGAGCCGTTCGAGGTGGCCAGCGGCCTGCCGAAGTCGCTTGTCGCCAAGGAGCGTGACATCACCTGGTACGAGCACGCTCGCCGGTACATCGAGATGAAGTGGACCCACGCCCCGGGGTCCACTCGCCGGACCCTCGCCGAAGCCATGGCGACCGTGACGCCGGCACTCGTGAAGGACACCAAGGGGATGCCCGATGTCCGTGACGTACGCACCGCGCTCTACAGCTGGGCGTTCAACGTGAAGCGTTGGGACGAGGAGCCGCCGCCCGAGGTAGCCAAGACGCTCGCGTGGTTCGAGCGGAAGTCCCTGCCCACCTCGGCGCTCGCGGACCGCATGAAGGTCCGGGCCGCGCTCGACGCCCTCACGAAAAAGCTGGACGGCACAACTGCGGCGGCCTCCTCGATCCGACGAAAGCGCGCGATCTTCCACAACGCTCTCGTCTACGCGGTCGACGCCGGACTCCTGACGGACAACCCGCTCCCCCAGATCCGGTGGAAGGCACCGGAGCAGGTTGAGGAAGAAATCGACCCGGAGTGCGTCCCGGACCCACAACAGGGCGCCGACCTCCTGGCCGCTGTACGCGTCCAGAGCGCGCGAGGGCGGCACCTGGTGGCGTTCTTCGGGTGCATCTACTACGCGGCCGGACGGCCGGCGGAAGTCATCGGGCTGCGACGGCAGGACTGCGACCTACCGCGCCGCGGCTGGGGCGCCCTGCGACTACGGGAGACCCGCCCGCGATCGGGGTCGGCCTGGACGGACAGCGGAGAGGCTCACGACAGGCGAGGGCTGAAGCATCGCCCCCGGAAGGCCGTGAGAACCGTCCCCATCCCGCCCGAGCTGGTCGCTCTGCTGCGCTGGCACATCACGGTGTACGGAGTCGCACCAGACGGCCGCCTGTTCCGTACGAGCCGCGGCGGGCTCATCCAGGACACCGGATACGGGGAAGTCTGGGCAGAGGCCCGAAGGCGGGCTCTCACGCCCGCTCAGCGGGATTCCACGCTCGCGAAGCGCCCGTATGACCTCCGGCACGCGGCGGTCTCCACATGGCTCAGCTCCGGCGTGGAACCTCAGCTCGTGGCCAAGCGAGCCGGCCACAGTGTCGCCGTGCTGTTCCGGGTGTACGCCAAGTTCCTCACCGACGGGGACGAGGCTGCGAACGCCAAGATCTCCGCACGGTTGAACAGGCTCGGGTGACGTGAGTGAGCGTTCTGCTTGGCGCGAGTCGTCAAGCAGAACGCTCAGGACCGCATGCGGGGGTAAGGCACGCGCAGCGACTTCGCGTCGACCGGGGTGTGATCGGCAGCCGCGTGCACAGGGTCGGCACGCAGCGCCGACGCGCTCACGAAGCGGACCTGTTCACGCGGATGAGGGTTTGTTGCCCGTTCGCGACGAGCCTGCGGCCCTCTCCCTGGACGCCGTAGACCTCAAGTTGGCACACGGTCAGGGTCCGGCCGGGCTTCAGGACGGTGCCGATCGCTTCGATGTGGTCACCGAGGGCGGGCGCGAGAAGATTGATTTTGTACTCGACGGTGAGGACTTCCGTGTCCTCAGGAAACAGCGTGTAGGCAGCGTAGCCTCCGGCGCTGTCCGCGATGGCGCTGGTGGCGCCCGCGTGGAAGTAGCCGTGCTGTTGGGTGACTTCGGGGCGGCTGGGCAGCACGATGTGGACGCGACCAGGGGCAATCTGTGTGATCTGCGCGCCGAGGTGGGCCATCAGGCCCTGGCGTTCGAAGCTCTTCCGGATCCGTGCCTGTATCTCGGGAGCGGCCTGGTCGTCGTCACGCTTCGTCCGGTCTTCCACGTGCTCTCCTTGGACGGATGTTTCGGTGCACTTACGGGGATCGGTTCCTTCGTCAGCCGACCAGGCGTTCCACCAGCAGCAGGCCGCCGATGCCGATCATCATCGCACCGGAGACCCGGGTGACCCTGCGGGCCGCCGCAGGCCTGGTCTTCAGGACGGTCCGGGCCAGAATGCCGACGCCGAGGTACACCACAGCGCAGGCGACCAGGTGGAACGTGCTGAGCAAGCCGGTCTGCGCGGCCACTGGCCAGCCTGTATCGGGATCGAGGAACTGCGGGAAGAGCGAGAAATACAGCAGCAGGGCCTTTGGGTTCAGCCCGCTGATACCAGCCCCCTTGAGCATGACCCGCAAAGGGGAGGAGTCGACCGCATCCTCCGCGGCCGCCACGGTGGTCGGTTGCCTCAGCACGTTCCATCCCAGCCACAGCAAATAGCCGGCCCCGGCAACGGTCAGTGCCGTGAGCGCGGTTGGTGAGCTCGCCACGATCACTGCCAGGCCTGCCACCGCCACGAGCGCGTAGGCCGCGTGCCCGGCTATCAGCCCGGTGACTGCCGGGACAACCGACCGCTCCCGCAGGCCCGCCGCAATCGCGTAGGCCCAGTCCGCGCCCGGGGTGAACACCAGCAGCAGATCCACCGCCAGGAAGGCAGCCAACGTTGTCGCATCCATGAGTGGTTCCTTCTCACGTTCTCCGTTACAGGAGAAACGCTAGGGCGAATCAGCCCAAAGGTGTTCCTGCATTTACCCCAAGATCGCGCCTTCTGAGGGAGAATCTTCTTCATGGACGCGATGGACCGGAAGATTCTTACCGAGCTGCAGCTGGACGGCCGGCTCACCATCACTGAACTCGCGGCCCGGGTGAAGCTGAGCGTCTCGCCCTGCCACCGGCGCCTGCGCGACCTCGAACGTGAGGGCGCGATCCGCGGTTACCGGGCGATCGTCGACCCGTCGGCCGTCGGCCTCGATTTCGAAGCCCTGGTCTTCGCCACGCTGCGCTGGGAGGACGCAGACACCGTCACCACGTTCGAGGAAGCGGTGGCCGCCGTCCCGCACGTACTTCAGGCCCAGAGGCTGTTCGGTGACCCCGACTACCTGCTCAGGGTCGCGACCAGCGACCTGGACGCCTTCCGGCAGCTCTACGACGAGCAGCTGGCACGCCTGCCCGGCGTACTGCGGCTGAACTCCACCCTCGTCATGAAGAACGTCGTCGACAACCGGCCCTTGCCCGAATGATCGCCCTCACGGCAATGCGCGAGACTCGGCGTGGCGCCCGTGAAGTGACATAAGCCACGCGAGCCCCATATGGAGTGCTCGGCAATGGCGAATGCTCCCGAGATCCCGTCCACGCGCCGTCCACACACCCTGAGAGACGGTGTTCGAGAGCGAGAGACAGCGAGACAGTCTCCCTTTGCCCAGAGAGCAAAAGAAGAAGCCCCTGACCTGCTGAAACAGCAGGTCAGGGGCTTCTTGCCTTCCTGTGGCGGCGCCAGGATTCGAACCTGGGAAGGCTGAGCCGGCAGATTTACAGTCTGCTCCCTTTGGCCGCTCGGGCACACCGCCTGGGATTTGTCGCCTCGGGCCCCGCTCTGGGCGGTGCTCGGTGGCAACGACGTAAACAATACCCGATGCACAGGGGTGCTTCGCCACCCGATTGATCGACGGTGGCGGGCGGAGCGGTGGCTAGGCTTTGCATGCGGCGCAACGCCTCGGTGCGCGCCCGACCAGAACCCGATCGGAACCCGATCAGTCCCCGATACAAGGAGCCACAGGACATGGCCGACTCCAGTTTCGACATCGTCTCGAAGGTCGAGCGGCAGGAGGTCGACAACGCCCTCAACCAGGCCGCCAAGGAGATCTCGCAGCGCTACGACTTCAAGAACGTCGGCGCCTCCATCTCCTGGTCCGGCGAGAAGATCCTGATGGAGGCCAACTCCGAGGAGCGGGTCAAGGCCATCCTCGACGTCTTCCAGTCCAAGCTGATCAAGCGCGGCATCTCGCTGAAGTCGCTGGACGCCGGTGAGCCGCAGCTGTCCGGCAAGGAGTACAAGATCTTCGCCTCCATCGAGGAGGGCATCTCCCAGGAGAACGCCAAGAAGGTGGCGAAGATCATCCGCGACGAGGGTCCCAAGGGCATCAAGGCCCAGGTGCAGGGCGAGGAGCTGCGGGTCAGCTCCAAGAGCCGTGACGACCTGCAGGGCGTGATCGCGCTCCTGAAGGGCAAGGACTTCGACTTCGCGCTGCAGTTCGTGAACTACCGGTAGACCTACTGGTCGTTGCTTGGGACGGCAGTTGCTTGAGCTGGTAGTTGCTTGGGTTTTCCCTCGCCTACGTAGACGAAGGGGCGGCACCCGGTCGGGTGCCGCCCCTTCCCGCTGCCGGCTGCGGCTCAGCGGCGACTGCGGGAGTCGCCGAAGAAGATGCGGTAGGCGATCAGGAGGACGAGAGCGCCGCCGATGGCGGAGATCCATGTGGCGCTGTCGTAGAAGTCCTTGGTGATCGGGCGGTCGAGCCAGCGGGACGATATCCATCCGCCGATGAAGGCACCCGCGACGCCGATGAGCGTGGTGCCGATCAAGCCGCCCGGGTCGCGGCCCGGTAGCAGGAACTTGGCGATGGCACCGGCGAGCAGGCCAAGGATGATCCAGCTGATGATGCCCATGCCGTGTTCTACCTCTCCATGTATTTCTCATGTGCGCAGGTGCGCAACGTTGCCTCGTAGCACTGTTGCCCAGAAGGACGACAAGTAGGCCTGGCGTGGTTGCGACGGCTCTGTGAGGTGCGGCGCGTGACACGGACAGAGGCGCCCCTCCGCAGGGTGCGGAGGGGCGCCTGATGGAGCGATGGGGCGGGGGTGCCTGCGGCCGTACCAGCGGCGTGTGCGGGCTCGGGGCGTGTCGAGGTGGGCGGCACACCTCTCGGGTCTCCGGAGGCGTCAGCGCGGCGTTCGGGCCCTCACGCTGTCGGGCTCCCCGGGCTCTGCGATGTCAGGCGGCCGCGCCTCAGCGTGCCGCGAACGGCTGGTCCGTGCTCACGATCTCGCGGCCCAGCGGCATCAACGACACAGGGATCAACTTGAAGTTGGCGATGCCGAACGGGATGCCGATGATCGTGACGCACAGGGCGATGCCGGTGAAGATGTGCGCCAGGGCGAGCCACCAGCCCGCGAGGACCAGCCACAACACGTTGCCGACGCAGGACGGCGCGCCCGCGTCCCTGCGCTCGACCGTCGTGTGCCCGAAGGGCCACAGGGCGTAGACGCCGATCCTGAACGCCGCGATGCCGAACGGGATGCCGATGATCGTGATGCAGAGCAGCACACCCGCGAGCAAGTAACCGAGGAACAGCCAGAAACCGCTCAGGACCAGCCAGATGACGTTCAGGATTGTCTTCACTGTTGGCGACCTGCCATCTGCTCGAGGCGGGCGATGCGCTCCGCCATGGGCGGGTGGGTGGAGAACATCTTCGACATCCCCTGACCGGGACGGAAGGGGTTGGCGATCATCATGTGGCTCGCCGTCTCGATACGCGGCTCGGGCGGCAGCGGGAGCTGCTTCGTACCGGCGTCGAGCTTGCGCAGCGCGCTGGCCAGGGCCAGCGGGTCCCCGGTCAGCTGGGCGCCCGAGGCATCCGCCTCGTACTCCCGGGATCGGCTGATGGCGAGCTGGATGAGGGAGGCGGCGAGCGGGCCCAGGATCATGATCAGGAGCATCCCGAAGATGCCGGGTCCGTCGTCGTCGTTCGAGCGGCCGACCGGGATCAGCCACGCGAAGTTGACCAGGAACATGATCACGGAGGCGAGGGCTCCGGCGACCGACGAGATCAGGATGTCGCGGTTGTAGACATGGCTGAGCTCGTGCCCGATGACGCCGCGCAGCTCGCGCTCGTCCAGGATGCGCAGGATTCCCTCGGTGCAGCACACCGCCGCGTTGCGCGGGTTGCGGCCCGTCGCGAACGCGTTCGGCGCCTCCGTCGGGGAGATGTACAGGCGCGGCATGGGCTGACGGGCCTGCGTGGAGAGCTCGCGCACCATGCGGTAGAGCGCGGGCGCCTCGAACTCGCTGACCGGGCGGGCACGCATCGCGCGCAGGGCCAGCTTGTCGCTGTTCCAGTACGCGTACGCGTTCGTCCCGATCGCGATGACCAGTCCGATGACGAGCCCCGTACGGCCGAAGAAGCTGCCGATGACGAGGATGAGGGCGGACAGTCCCCCAAGGAGTACGGCTGTCTTCAACCCGTTGTGCCGGCGGTGCACGGTACGTCCTCCTGATGGTGCGGCAGGGGAACCCACTGCTTGCTTTCTCGCTGCTTCCACTGGGCCCGCGGGTCGGTGCGGGTGACGGTGGTGTCTCCGTCCAGTGGACCCTCCCGTACTGGTCAACGCCAGACGAGCGGGACTAGTTCCCTTGTGCGCGCTCGGGGAGCGGGGTGCGCCGGTAGGCCGTACGGGTCAGCGCGGCTCGGGCAGCAGGCCGGCGATCTCCAGGGCCTTCTCGTCGGCCTTGACCTCGCTGGTGCAGTTCGGGCAGCGGGTGGCGATGCCGGGGATCTGGCTGAAGCAGCGGGGGCAGTCGCGCACGGCGGCCTTGATGTCGACGGGCTTGTTGCGGTCGGCGCGGGCCTGGAGCTTCACCATCGGCACGATGATCACGAAGTAGAGCACCGCGGCGGTGATCAGGAAGGCGATGCCGGCGTTGATGAGCTTGCCGTAGGGAAATTTGACGCCTTCGAGCGTGAAGTAGGCCTCTGAGTAGTTGCCGATGGAGCCGGTGGCCCAGCCGAGGAGGGGGGTGATGAACGCGGCGGTGAAGGCGGTCACAAGGGCCGTGAAGGCCGACCCTACGGCGAGGCCCACCGCCATGGAGACGATGTTGCCGCGAAGTATGAAGTCCTTGAAACCGGTCAGCACGCTGTTGCTCCTGGGAAGGGTGAGGGTGGGGGGAGTGCCTGTTTGAGGCGACCCAGAAACGTACCAAACCGGGGCTTTGGGAGTCTGCTGGGTCACGAGAACAGTCCACTGTCCACAAAGTGAAGGATCAATTGTGGAGCTCCGGAGAGGGCCGCTCCGATGACGGCCGTGAGGGCGATCGCGGCGGTCAGCGGCCAGGAGGCGCGGTACGCGGCCGGCTCGCCTTCAGGGGCGCGGAAGAGCGTCGCGGTCCACTGGAGGTAGTAGTAGAGCGCGATGACGACGTTCACGGCCATGACGACGGCGAGCCAGCCGAGGCCCGCGTCGACGGCGGCCGAGAAGACCGTGACCTTCGCGAAGAGCCCGATGATGCCCGGCGGCAGGCCCGCCAGGCACAGCAGGAAGAAGCCCAGGACGAGCGCCGCGAGCGGGCGCGAGGCGTACAGGCCGCGGTAGTCGCTGAGGCGGTTCAGCGGCTTCGTACGGGCGACGAGTCCGGCCACCGCGAAGGCGCCGAGGTTCACGGCGGCGTACATGAGGGCGTAGGCGAGGGTCGAGCCGATCGACTTCTGGGGGTCGTCGGAGTACGCGGCCGCGGCGATCGGCACCAGCAGGTAGCCGGCCTGGCCGACGGAGGACCAGGCGAGGAGTCGTACGGCGCTGTACGCGCGCGTGGCCTGCTGGCGCAGGGCCGCGACGTTGCCGATGGTCATCGTCAGCGCGGCGAGGGCGGCGAGCGCCGGGCCCCACACGTCGGCGTACGACGGGAACGCGACGACCGTGACGAGGATCAGGCCGGAGAAGCCGACCGCCTTGCCGATGACGGACAAGTAGGCGGCGATCGGCAGCGGCGCGCCTACATAGGTGTCGGGAACCCAGAAGTGGAACGGAACGGCGGCCGTCTTGAAGGCGAAGCCCACGAGGGTGAGGGCGACGCCCGCCTGGGCGAGGGTGTGGAACTGGCCGTCCACGTGGGTGAGTTCGGACGCGATCCTCGTGAGGTGCAGGCTGCCTGTGGTCGCGTAGACGAAGCTCACGCCGAGGAGTGTCACGGCGGTCGCGGTGACCGAGGACAGGAAGAACTTCAGGGCCGCGTCGGAGGACCGCCTGTCGTCACGCTTGATGCCCACGAGGGCGAAGGCGGGAAGCGAGGCGACCTCCAGGGCGACGACGAGCGTGGCGAGGTCGCGGGAGGCGGGCAGGAGGGCGGCACCGGCGGCGGAGGACAGGAGAAGGAACCAGAACTCGCCTTCGGGGAGCGGCTTGTTCGCGTTCTTCGCGTCCTTCAGGGTGCTGATCGAGAGCAGGGCGGTGAGCAGCGCGCCCGCGAGGACCAGGAACTGGACGACGAGCGTGAAGCGGTCCGCCGTGTAACTACAGGCGTCGTACGACGTGCTCGTGAGGCAGAACGTGGAGCGCTCGTCGCCGATCAGCGGGATCAGGGCGAGCGCGGCCGCGGCCAGGCCGGCGACGGAGATCCAGCCGAGCACCGGCTTGCGGCGCTCGCCCACGAACAGGTCGGCGACCAGGACGACGAGGGCGACGACCGCCGCGATCGTCGGCGGCGCGATCGCGACCCAGTCGACGGACTGGACGAGGGAGGCCACGGAGGGCGCGGCGACGGCGGTCACTGGAGGCCTCCTGCGAGGAGCTTCTGCACGGCCGGGTTCGTGAGGCCGAGCAGGGTGGCGGGCCACAGACCCGCGAGGACGGTGAGGGCGACGAGCGGGGTCCAGGCGGCGAACTCGTACCCCCGCACGTCGGCGACGGCCACGGCCTCCTCCCGGCGCGGGCCCATGCACACGCGGCGGACCACGATGAGCATGTACGCGGCGGTGAGCAGGGTGCCGAACGCGGCGATCGCCATGAACACAAGGAAAGCCGGGCGGCTGAGGGCCTCGGCGGGGCGGAACGCGCCGAACAGGGCGAGCATCTCGCCCCAGAACCCGGCGAGTCCGGGCAGTCCGAGCGAGGCGACGGCGGCGAACGCGAGCAGGCCGCCGAGGCGCGGTGCCTTGCCGTACAGGGCCATGCCGCCCTGCTCTGCGAGGGTGTCGAGGTCGCTGGTGCCGGCCCGGTCCTTGAGCGCGCCGACGAGGAAGAAGAGGAGGCCGGTGATGAGGCCGTGGGCGATGTTGGCGAACAGCGCGCCGTTCACGCCGGTCGGGCTCATCGTCGCGATGCCGAGGAGGACGAAGCCCATGTGGCCGACGGAGGAGTACGCGATGAGGCGCTTGAGGTCGCCCTTCGCACCCTGCTTGGCCAGGTTCAGGCAGGCCAGGGACCCGTAGATGATCCCGACGACGGCGAGGGCGGCGAGGTACGGCGCGAAGACCCGCATGCCGTCGGGGGCGATGGGGAGCAGGATCCGGACGAATCCGTACGTACCCATCTTCAGCAGGACGCCGGCGAGGAGGACCGAGCCGACGGTGGGGGCGGCGGTGTGCGCGTCCGGCAGCCAGCTGTGCAACGGCCACATCGGGGTCTTCACGGCGAGCCCGATCCCGATCGCCAGAACGGCGATGACCTGCACGGATGTACTCAGACCCCGGCCGTTGTCAGTGGCGAGTGCCATCATGTCGAACGTGCCCGACTTAACACCGATAAGGAGGAGTCCGAGCAGCATCACGACCGAGCCGAGCAGCGTGAAGAGGATGAACTTCCAGGCGGCCGCGGCCCGTTCGGCACCGCCCCAGCGGGCGATGAGGAAGTACATCGGGATGAGGACCATCTCGAACGCGAGGAAGAAGAGGAGGAGGTCCAGCACGGCGAAGGTCGCCAGCGTGCCCGATTCCAGGACGAGGATCAGGGCGACGAACGCCTTGGGCGAGGGGCCCGCGGGCATTTTGAAGTAGGAGTACAGCGCGCACAGGAACGTCAGCAGCGCCGTGAGCACCAGAAGGGGGAGGGAGATGCCGTCGATGCCCAGGTGGATACGTACGTCCAGCGCCGGGATCCAGCTGATGTCCGTCGTGGCCTGCATCCTCGACGGGTGGTCGTGGTCGAAGCCGAGCGCGAGGACGATCGCGGCGATGAGGATCGCGCCGGTCACGGTCACGCCGTGGCGGAGCACGGCCTGGTCGGGGGACTTCCCCTTCAGCCCGGGCGGGGCCGGGAGCAGGGCGAGGACGGCGCCGATGAGCGGGCCGACGACGATCAATGCGAGAAGGAACTGCATCACGGATTCGCTGATATCGATCACGGCTGCTCACGCTCCGGCGGTGGCGACGAGGACGACGGCGACCACCAGGACGACGGTGCCTGCGAGCAGTGCGCTGAGGTAGGTCTGCACGTTTCCGGTCTGGGCGCGGCGCACGGCCCAGCCCAGCACCTTGGGGGCTTCGGCCGCCGCGCGTACGTACGTGTCGACGACCGTGCGGTCGAGGAAGCGGACCAGTGCGGCCGCGGCCTGGACGGGACGGACGAAGAGCTTCGCGTAGACGGCGTCCAGGTGGAAGCCGACGGCGGCGTGCCGGTGCAGCGGGCCGAGCAGGAGACGGCCGGGGTCGGCCGGGTCGGGAGCCGCCGCGATGTCCCCGTAGGCGGGGGTGTGGCTGGCGATGGCCTCGGCCTCGACCAGGCCGCCGTCGCCGGACTCGGTGTCGACGGCGACCGCGCCCATCGGGATCCGGCGCGCGGCCATCGCGGTGGTGTGGCGCCAGGCCGCGTACGTGACCAGGCCGCCGACGAGCGCGAAGCCGGTGCCGAGGACGGAGGTGGTCAGCGTCGGGGTGAGGGAGCGGCCGTCGAGCCAGTCGGGCAGCACGCCCGTGGCCAGACCGAAGGCGAGGGAGGGGATCGCGAGGACCCACAGGACGGCGTTCATCACGGCCGGCTGCTTGCCGTGGTCGGGGGCCTCGGCTCCGCGGCCGTTGAAGGTGAGGAGCCACAGACGGGTCGCGTAGGCGGCGGTGAGCAGGGCTGTCACCAGGCCCGCGACGAGGACGATCCAGCCGGACGCGGCCGGGA
This sequence comes from Streptomyces sp. YJ-C3, assembly GCF_053891275.1. Lineage (NCBI taxonomy): Bacteria > Bacillati > Actinomycetota > Actinomycetes > Kitasatosporales > Streptomycetaceae > Streptomyces > Streptomyces sp. YJ-C3. The sequence continues at coordinate 8,229,321 of NZ_CM132685.1, forward strand.
TGCCGTGCTCATGGCCTGTGGCCGTGTGCTCGGCGGAGCCCAGGACGGCCTCCTTGGAGAAGAAGCCGCTGAAGGGCGGGATCGCGGCGAGCGCGAGCAGCGCCACGGTCATCGTCCAGAAGGCGTCGGGCACGCGGTCGCGGAGGTTGCCCATGCGGGACATCGCGGCCAGGGAGTTGGTGCCGGCGGCGTGGATGATCACGCCCGCCGCGAGGAACAGCAACGCCTTGAAGGCGCCGTGCGTGAGGAGGTGGAAGACGGCGGCGTCGCGGTCGCCGACGGCCAGGGCGCCGGTCATGTAGCCGAGCTGGCCGACCGTCGAGTACGCGAGGACGCGCTTGATGTCGTCCTGCGCGAGCGCGGCGAGGGCCGAGCCGGCCATGGTCACGGCGGCCATGACGGCGAGCACGATCATCGCTGCCCGGGAGGCGGCGAAGACCGGGAGGAGACGGGCGACGAAGTAGACACCGGCGGCGACCATCGTCGCGGCGTGGATCAGCGCGGAGACGGGCGTGGGGCCCGCCATCGCGTCGGGCAGCCAGGTGTGCAGCGGGAACTGCGCCGACTTGCCCGCGACGCCGGCGAGGAGCAGCAGGGCGATCAGGGTCGGGTGGTCGAGGCCGCCCTCGCTCGTGACCTTGCCCAGGATCGTCGTGATGCGGAAGGAGCCCGCGTCCGTGGCGAGCGCGAACAGGCCGATGAGGAAGGGGACGTCACCGAGTTTCGTGACCAGGAAGGCCTTGAGGGAGGCGGCCCGCGCCTCGGAGGTCTCCCAGTAGTGGCCGACGAGGAAGTACGAGCAGATGCCCATGACCTCCCAGCCGACGAGCAGCACGATCAGGTCGCCGGTGTAGACGACGAGGAGCATCGCGGAGGTGAACAGCGAGACGAGCGCCGCGTACGAGGGGTAGCGCGGGTCGTCGCGGAGATAGCCCGTCGAGTAGAGCTGGACGCAGGTCGCGACCAGGCCGACCAGGACGGCGACGAGGGCGGCGAAGCCGTCGATGTGCAGGGCGAGTTCGATCGGCACGGAGCCGGTCGGGGTGAGCTCGGTGTGCGCGTCGAGGGCCGCGGTGCCGTTGCCCGAGCCGCCGCCCTGCTGGACGGCGACGGCGACGGCCAGCACGAGGGCGGCCAGGGTCGGCAGGACGGCCAGCGGGCGGACGAAGCCGGGGGCGGTGCGGCCGAGGAGCAGGCCCGCGGCGGCGCCGAGGAACGGCAGGAGGGGGACGAGGACGGCGAGGGTCGTGGTGGTCACGCGGTGGCCTCGGCCTTCTTGTCCGCGACGTCGGCTGCCGCCGGGGTGGCGGAGGGATCGTGCGGGTCGTCGTCCGGGGCGTGGGGCTCGGCGGCGTCACGGAGCTTGTCGATGTCCGAGGTGCCGCGGTTGCGGTAGACGGCCAGGACGATCGCCAGGCCGATGCCGATCTCGGCGGCGGCGATGGCGATGGTGAACAGGGTCAGGGCCTGCCCGGAGTGCAGGGCGTCGCGCAGCCAGACGTCGAAGGCGACGAGGTTCAGGTTGACGGCGTTGAGCATCAGCTCGACCGACATCAGGACGAGGATCGCGTTGCGGCGGGCCAGGACTCCGTAGAGGCCCGTGCAGAAGAGGAGGGAGGAGAGGACGGCGGGATAGGCGAGATGCATCAGCGGTTGCCCTCCCGGCCGGCGGCGGTGACGGCGGCCGCGGCGGTTTCGTCGGCCTCGGCCGCGTTCTCCTTGCGGGACAGGACGATCGCGCCGACCAGGGCCGCCAGCAGGAGGACCGAGAGGGCCTCGAAGGGCAGTACCCAGTGGCGGAACAGGACGGAGCCGGTCACCGCCGTGTTGCCCTGGGCGGCGCCGTCCAGATCGATCCAGGTCGTGTGGAAGGCGTCGGCGACGACCCAGACCAGGGCGGCCGCGGAGGCGACGGCCACGGCGAGGGCGGCCCAGCGGTTGGGGCTGTCCGCGTCCGGTGACCGGCCGATGGGGGCGCGGGTCAGCATCAGCCCGAACAGGAGGAGGACCACGACGGAACCGACGTAGATGAGGACCTGCACCCAGGCGATGAACTCCGCGGTGAGCAGGAGGTACTCGACGGCGAGGCCACCGAGGGCGACGACCAGCCACAGGGCGGCGTGCACCAGCTGCTTCGTGGTGACGGTGACGATCGCGGCGCCGAAGGTGACCAGTCCGACGAGGAGGAAGGCGATCTCGACGCCCGTCGGGGAGAGGAACCCGTGGCTCTCGGCGGCCGTGGTGACGGCTGCCGATGCCGTCGATGCGGCGGGGGTCATGAGGACGTCTCCTTTCCGGGGCCGTCGGATCCGGGACTGGCGGGTCCGGGGCCGTCGGATCCGGGACGGACCGGTCCGGGGCCGTCGGACGCGGCGGGTGCGGAAGCAGTCGGCTCCGCGTCCGCCGCGGCCTGGGCCGCCGCCAGTTTCTCCGCCGCCTTGCGGGCCGCCGCGAGTTCCTTGGGCTCCTCGGCCGCCGGGTCCAGGGCCGGCGGGGAGGGCACCGTCCACATCCACTCGCGGAGCTTGTCGCGCTCGTGGGTGAGGTCGCGGATGTCCGTCTCGGCGTACTCGAACTCCGGGGACCAGAACAGCGCGTCGAAGGGGCACACCTCGATGCAGATACCGCAGTACATGCAGAGGGAGAAGTCGATGGCGAAACGGTCGAGGACGTTGCGGCTGCGCTCACGGCCGCCGGGGGCGGCGGGCGGGACCGTCTCCTTGTGGGAGTCGATGTAGATGCACCAGTCGGGGCACTCGCGGGCGCACAGCATGCAGACCGTGCAGTTCTCCTCGAACAGGCCGATCACGCCGCGGGTACGGGGCGGGAGTTCGGGCTGGGCGTCGGGGTACTGCTCGGTGACGGTCTTCTTCGTCATCGTCCGCAGGGTGACGGCGAGGCCCTTGGCGAGGCCACTGCCAGGGATCGGGGGCACTAGTTGATCGCCACCTTCACGATTCCGGTGAGCGCGATCTGCGCGAGGGCGAGCGGGATGAGCGTGGTCCAGGCGAGTTTCTGGAGCTGGTCCTCGCGCAGGCGGGGGTACGAGACGCGCAGCCAGATCACGACGAAGGCGAGGACCGCGGTCTTGAGGAGGGTCCAGACCCAGCCGAGCCCGTCCGCGCCCCACGGACCGTGCCAGCCGCCCAGGAACAGGACCGTGGTCAGGCCGCACAGGACGACGATGCCCGCGTACTCGGCGAGCAGGAACAGGGCGAAGCGCAGGCCCGTGTACTCGGTGTACGCGCCGAAGATGATCTCGGAGTCGGCGACCGGCATGTCGAAGGGCGGGCGCTGGAGCTCGGCGAGGCCCGCCGCGAAGAAGACCAGGGCACCGACGATCTGCCAGGGCAGCCACCACCACTCGAACGCGTCGAGGATGCCGGGAAGCGAGACCGTGCCCGCGGCCATCGCGACCGAGGCGGCGGCGAGCAGCATCGGGAGTTCGTACGCGAGCAGCTGTGCGGCGGTGCGCAGACCGCCGAGGAGGGAGAACTTGTTGGCGCTCGCCCAGCCCGCCATCAGCGAGCCGAGCACGCCGACGCCCATCACCGCGAGCACGAAGAAGATGCCCGCGTCGACGACCTGGCCGACCGCGCCGTCGCCGGGTCCGACGGGGATCGCCAGCAGCACGAGGAGGTACGGGAGCAGGGCGACGGCGGGGGCGAGCTGGAAGACACGGCGGTCGGCGTCGGCCGGGACCACGTCCTCCTTCTGCGCGAACTTGACGCCGTCGGCGACGAGTTGGGCCCAGCCGTGGAAGCCGCCCGCGTACATGGGGCCGAGCCGGCCCTGCATGTGGGCCATGACCTTGTGCTCGGTCTGGCCGACGACCAGGGGCAGCACCAGGAAGGCGACGAAGACGACGACGAGGCGCAGGGCGACGTCGAGAGCGTCGTTCACTGCGTGCCTCCGTTGTCGGTCGTGTCGTCGGGCCGGGGTTCGGGTTCCTGCTCTGGCTGGGGTGCGGGTTCCGGCCGGGGGTCGGGTCGAGCTTCCGGTCCGGGTGACGCCTTCGGACCGGACTCGGTCTTCGGGCCGGACTCGGCCCCCGAACCAGACTCGGCCCCCGAACCAGACTCGATCGTCGACCCGGACTCGCCCTTCGGGCCGGACTCGGCCTTCGGCTCCTCGTCGAACGCCGGCTTGGCGTGGTGCCAGGGCGCGTCGCTGGACCGCCCCTTCGGCGCCGCCGCACCGGACTCCGCCGGGCCGGACGGCTTGGCCGACTCGGACGACTTGGCCGACTCGGACGGCTTGGCCGACTCGGGCGGCTCGGGCGGCTCGGGCGACCCGGCTGCCGGGCGCTGCGATGCCGACCCCTGGGACGCGCTCCGGGACCGCCGCGCCGGGCGCGCCGGTGCCGCCGGGCTCCCCGGAGCAGCCGGGGTCTCAGGGGCGGCCGGAGCAGATGCCGTCTGGCTCGCGGAGCCGTCGCTCGCCGAGCGGGTCCGTCGGGCCGGACGCTCACCCGGGGCCGCCGGTCCGGCACCCGCCGCACGCCCCGCGGCACCCGCACCGGCAGCGCGCGCACCCCGTGCCGGACGCGCCGGAGCGGGTGGCAACTGGCCCTTCAGCGGACCCCATTCGTTCGGGTCGGGCACACCGGGCGGCAGCATCTGGCGCCGCTTCGGCCCGCCGTGCTCGGACTCCCCCGGCTCCTTGGCGCCGGGCCAGGCCTTCGCGACGCGCGCCGCGAGCACGAAGTCCTTGCGCAGCGGATGCCCCTCGAAGCTGTCGGGCAGCAGCAGAGGAACCAGGTGCGGGTGGCCTTCGAAGCCGATGCCGAACATCTCGTGCGTCTCGCGCTCGTGCCAGGCCGCGCCCGCGTACACGCCGACCGCGGACGCGAGGACCGGCGCGGAGTGCGGCACGGTCGTACGGAGCAGCAGCCGCCGCACCGACCCGGGCCCCACGGCCGCGATGTGCGCGCACACGCGGAAGCCGGTGTCCGGTTCGTCGACGGCGCTCAGCCAGTCGAAGTACGTGCACCCGAGGCGCGTACGGGCCGTCTCCAGGGCGGGGATCCAGGAGGCGGCCGGGACGTCGACCGTCAGCAGGTCGTACGCCTCCTCGACCGTGGCCTCGGCGCCGAACAGGTCCTCGACGGGGTCCGGCAGCCAGCTCATCGGTCACCGCCCACGGCGGGCGGCTGGACGAGACCGCTGCTCAGCGCCGCCGCGGAGGGGCGCCCGGCGGCCGCGTCGGCGGAGGCGTAGCGCTCCCCCAGCGACTCGCGGGCGATCTTCTCCTGGAGCTTGAGGATGCCCTGGAGCAGCGCCTCCGGGCGGGGCGGGCACCCGGGCACGTACACGTCGACGGGGATGATCTGGTCGACGCCCTTGGTCACCGAGTACGAGTCCCAGTAGGGGCCGCCGCAGTTGGAGCAGGCGCCGAAGGAGATGACGTACTTCGGCTCGGGCATCTGCTCGTACAGGCGCTTCACGGCCGGGGCCATCTTGTCCGTGACCGTGCCGGAGACGACCATCAGGTCGGCCTGGCGGGGCCCCGGTGCGAACGGGATGACGCCGAGCCGGATGAAGTCGTGCCGGGCCATGGACGCGGCGATGAACTCGATGGCGCAGCAGGCGAGGCCGAAGTTGAAGACCCACAAGCTGTAGCGGCGGCCCCAGTTCAGGACCACCTTCATCGGCTCGGGGGCCAGGCGCGAGAGCACGCCAAGCCGCTTCGGCTCCGGGAGGAGAACAGGCACGGGCTCGGGGGTCACGCGGCTCACGTCCATGTAAGGACGCCCTTCTTGTATGCGTACAGCAGGCCCACGGCGAGGAAGCCGAGGAAGATGAACATCTCGACGAGCGTCGTCGCGCCATAGCCCGGCGCGGCGAAGACCGTCGCCCAGGGGAAGAGGAAGATCGAGTCGACCGCGAAGATCACGTAGAGGAAGGCGTACACGTAGTAGCGGACCTGGGTGTGTGCCCAGCCCTCGCCGACGGGGTCGACGCCGCATTCGTACGTGAGGAGTTTCTCCGGGGTGGGGACCACCGGGCGGAGCAGCCGTCCCGCGCCGAAGGCCACGGCGACGAACAGCACGCCGACGACGGCGAGCAGCCCGACCACCGAGTACGACTGGAAATAGTCGTCGGCATAGCCGTGGGAGGTGTCCGCCGCGATGACGGTCACGGTCGGTCCCGTCACGTCTGTCGCCCCTCGCGTGTTCGTGTTCGACGATCTGTACGCACGGGAGTCTAGGGCCTGTTAAAGAGACGGTAAGCCTCCCGGTCCGACCTGCGGGACGGGGAATGCGGTGTACGGGGTGGGGTTATCCCCCGTTCGTCCCGGCCGGTCCACCTCATGGCGCCGCGCGCCGCGCGCAGGGCACCCTTTCGCTTATGACCGACCCACTCCACGCTCCCGCGGTCGCCGGCGACGACCGTCCGGCGCTGCCGCCGCCGCGTTTCGCGTACGACAGACACACCTGGAAGGAGATCTCCTTCCTTCTGACCAGCTTTCCGCTCGCCGTTGTCGGGTTCGTGTACGCGCTCACGATGCTGGCGACCGGGGCCGGCCTGACCGTCACCGTGATCGGGCTGCCGCTGATCGCGGCCGGGCTGACCGGCGCGCGGCTGCTCGGCCGGGCGGAGCGGGCGCGGGCCCGGAAGCTGCTCGGGGTGCGCATCGAGGAGCCGAGCCGGCTGCCGCGCCGCGAGGGGGACGGCTTCTTCGGCTGGCTGTGGAACGGGCTGAAGGACCCGGTGGGCTGGCGCGCGGTGCTCTACGAGCTGATCCGGCTGCCGTGGGGCGTGCTGACCTTCGTCGTGACGCTGACCAGCTTGTTCGTGCTGTGGCCGGTGCTGCCGTTCATCGCGCGCGGGCTGACCAACGCGGACCGGGCGATGGTGCGCGCCCTGCTGTCGCCGTCCGACGAGCTGGAGCGGCGCATCGCGGAGCTGGAGTCGGACCGGGGTGTCGTGGTCGACACGGCGGCGGCCGACCTGCGGCGCATCGAGCGTGATCTGCACGACGGCGCGCAGGCCCGTCTGGTCAATCTGGCGATGGGGCTCGGCCTCGCCAAGGAGAAGCTGCTCGAGGATCCGGAGGCGGCGGCCGCCATGGTCGGCGAGGCGCACGGTGAAGTGAAGCTCGCGCTGCAGGAGCTGCGCGACCTGGCCCGCGGCATCCATCCGGCGGTGCTCACCGACCGCGGCCTGGACGCGGCCCTGTCCTCGGTGGCCTCGCGCTGCACGGTCCCGGTGAAGGTGACGGCCGATCTCCCGGCGCGGCCCGCCGAGGCGATCGAGGGCATCGCGTACTTCACGGTCTCCGAGCTGCTGCAGAACATCAGCAAGCACAGCCGGGCCACCCAGGCCACGGTCGACGTGTGGCGCGCGGAGGACCGGCTGCTGATCCAGGTCCGGGACGACGGGCAGGGCGGTGCCAGCCTCGACAAGGGCACCGGCATGTCGGGGCTCGCGGAGCGGCTCGGCGCGGTCGACGGCCTGTTCGTCGTGGACTCGCCGGACGGCGGCGGAACGACGGTCACGGCCGAGCTGCCCTGGCGCGACCGCCACCAGCAGTAGGCGACCGCACCCAGCAGTAGCCCCCAGGGGTAGGGAAAACCCCCGGTCGAAGACGCCGACCCGCCGCATGGCCCCGGGCCGCGCCCCCGAGGAGCCTGGACACGGAGCAGCCACCCCGAGCAGAAACGGACGACACCCATGGCCACGCAGCAGTACGGATACCGCGGCGAGTACTCGTACGACGACGGGCCCCGGCCGCGGCGGCGCGGGCTCGGCCGTCTGCCGGCCGGGCTGCGGGCGCCCGTCGAGGGCCGGGCCTGGCGGGAGTTCGGGTATCAGCTGCTGAGCCTGCCGATCGCCATCGCCGCGTTCACCTGGTCGGTGACGATGATGTCGCTCGGCGCGGGCCTGCTCGTCACGTTCATCGGGGTGCCGGTGCTCGCGGCGGCGCTGGCCGGGGCGCGCGGGTTCGGGGCCCTGGAGCGGGCGCGGGCGCGGGGCCTGCTGGGTGTGGAGGTCGGTTCGCCGGAGCCGGTGCGGCCGCGCGCGGGCGGGCCGCTGGCGTGGATGGGCGCGACGCTCAAGAGCGGTGTCTCGTGGCGTCATCTGCTCTACACGGTGCTGCATTTCCCGTGGGCGACGTTCGCGTTCTCCGTCGCCGTCACGTTCTGGGTGACGGGCTGGACGCTGCTGACGTACCCGCTGTGGCAGTGGGTCTTCCCGATGTACGCGGGCCAGGACGGTCTGCAGCTGTACGGCGACGAGTCGCACTCCGTGTACCTGAACAACCCCTTCGAGATCACACTGACCGCGCTGGTCGGCCTGCTCGTGACGCTGGCGACGCCGTGGGTGATCCGCGCGCTGACGACGGTGGACCGGCTGCTGGTCACCGGGCTGCTCGGCCCGTCGCGGCTCGCGTCGCGCGTGGTGGAGCTGGAGTCGGACCGGGGCGTCGTGGTCGACACGGCGGCGGCCGACCTGCGGCGCATCGAGCGCGACCTGCACGACGGCGCGCAGGCCCGTCTGGTCAACCTGGCCATGGACCTGGGCCTCGCCAAGGAGAAGCTGACCGAGGACCCGCAGGCGGCGGCGCGGATGGTCGGCGAGGCGCACGGCGAGGTGAAGACGGCCCTGCAGGAGCTGCGCGACCTGGCCCGCGGCATCCATCCGGCGGTGCTCACCGACCGCGGCCTGGACGCGGCCCTGTCCTCGGTGGCCTCGCGCTGCACGGTCCCGGTGGCGGTGGAGGTGGACCTGAAGGAACGCCCCGCGCCCGCCATCGAGGGCATCGCCTACTTCACGGTCTCCGAGCTGCTGCAGAACATCAGCAAGCACAGCCGGGCCACCCGGGCCACGGTCGACGTGTGGCGCACGCGCGACCGCCTGATGCTCCAGGTGTCCGACAACGGGGTCGGCGGAGCAGCCGCTTCCGCCGGTTCGGGCCTCGCGGGCCTGACCGAGCGCCTCGACGCGGTCGACGGCATCCTCCTGGTCGACTCCCCGCCGGCCGGCCCGACCCGGGTCACGGCGGAACTGCCGTGGCGGCGGGCGTGACAGCCCCCTGAAGGACCTGAAGGTGCCGCCTTCAACGATTTCCGGCCGCGCCCCGCGGGGATCCACCCCTATTCCCGCCGTGCAGGCGCACCCCGGACCGGATCCTGGAATGCTGGACCCGTCAGAACTGGCCTCCGTGCACAGGTGCGCGGAGGCACTGGGGGGCCGGAAAACATGGAGGACAGGGTGCGGGTGGTCATCGCCGAGGATTCAGTGCTGCTCAGGGAGGGCCTGACCCGGTTGCTGACCGACCGCGGGCACGAGGTGGTCGCCGGTGTCGGCGACGGGGACGCGCTGGTCAAGACGATCACCGATCTGGGGGCGCAGGACGAGCTGCCGGACGTGGTCGTCGCGGACGTCCGGATGCCGCCCACGCACACGGACGAGGGCGTGCGCGCCGCGGTGCAGCTGCGCGGACGGTTCCCCGGACTCGGGGTCCTGGTCCTTTCGCAGTACGTGGAGGAGCAGTACGCCACCGAGCTGCTGGCCGGGTCGAGCCACGGTGTGGGCTATCTGCTCAAGGACCGGGTGGCCGAGGTGCGGGAGTTCGTGGACGCGGTCGTCCGGGTCGCCGAGGGGGGCACGGCGCTCGACCCGGAAGTGGTCGCGCAGCTGCTCGGGCGCAGCCGCAAGCAGGACGTGCTCGCCAACCTCACGCCGCGCGAGCGGGAGGTCCTCGGCCTGATGGCGGAGGGGCGGACGAACTCGGCGATCGCCCGGCAGCTCGTGGTGAGCGACGGCGCGGTCGAGAAGCACGTGAGCAACATCTTCCTGAAACTGGGCCTGTCCCCGAGTGACGGGGATCACCGACGCGTTCTGGCCGTCCTGACCTATCTGAATTCCTGACCACCTGACACCCTGTCAGATACGACGGCGGATCGGACACTGGACCCAGAACCAAAGAACGAGTACAGAGCGTCTTCCAGATCGCTCGAGTACGGCTCCGGGGGGCTGGCGAATCATGGCAGAACGGGACGACATGCCGTCTCATTTTCGGGTCCATCACGCGAACGCTCAAAGGAAGGCACCCCTTACAGACGTAGGGTGGGACCGGGGAAGGCCGGCGGGACGGCCCTGCCCGAACAGCCGCCTCGAGGGAGGTCCAGTTCAGTGACCAGCCAGGTCAGTAGCCCAGCCGAGCAGGCCGACGGGGCCGACAGCGCAGTGGTCGGGGAGCAGCGCACGGCCGCGGGTGGATCGAGCAAGGACGTACGGCGTCTGGACCGGGTGATCATCCGGTTCGCGGGAGACTCCGGTGACGGTATGCAGCTGACGGGTGACCGTTTCACCTCGGAGACGGCGTCGTTCGGCAACGATCTGTCCACCCTGCCGAACTTTCCGGCCGAGATCCGGGCCCCCGCGGGCACGCTGCCGGGTGTCTCCTCGTTCCAGCTGCACTTCGCCGACCACGACATCCTCACGCCCGGCGACGCGCCGAACGTGCTGGTGGCGATGAACCCGGCGGCGCTGAAGGCGAACATCGCGGATGTGCCGCGCGGCGCGGAGATCATCGTCAACACGGACGAGTTCACCAAACGGGCGATGGCCAAGGTGGGTTACACGGTCTCGCCGCTGGAGGACGGCTCGCTGGACGGCTACCACGTGCATCCGGTGCCGCTGACGACGCTGACGGTGGAGGCGCTCAAGGAGTTCGAGCTGTCCCGCAAGGAGGCGGAACGCTCGAAGAACATGTTCGCGCTCGGACTGCTGTCGTGGATGTACCACCGGCCGACCGAGGGCACGGAGCGGTTCCTGAAGGCCAAGTTCGCCAAGAAGCCCGAGATCATGAAGGCCAACCTGGCCGCTTTCCACGCGGGTTGGAACTTCGGCGAGACCACCGAGGACTTCGCGGTCTCCTACGAGGTCGCCCCGGCCGCCACCGCGTTCCCGACCGGCACCTACCGCAACATCTCCGGGAACCTGGCCCTCTCGTACGGGCTGATCGCCGCCTCGCAGCAGGCGGATCTTCCGCTGTACCTGGGGTCGTACCCGATCACTCCGGCCTCGGACATCCTGCACGAGCTGTCCAAGCACAAGAACTTCGGCGTGCGCACCTTCCAGGCCGAGGACGAGATCGCCGGGATCGGCGCGGCGCTGGGCGCGGCGTTCGGCGGCAGCCTGGCGGTGACGACCACGTCCGGGCCGGGTGTGGCGCTGAAGTCGGAGACGATCGGTCTCGCGGTGAGTCTCGAACTGCCGCTGCTGGTGGTCGACATCCAGCGCGGCGGCCCCTCGACGGGGCTGCCGACCAAGACCGAGCAGGCCGACCTGTTGCAGGCGATGTACGGGCGCAACGGTGAGGCGCCGGTGCCGGTCGTCGCCCCGTGCACCCCGGCCGACTGCTTCGACGCCGCGCTGGAGGCGGCCCGGATCGCGGTCACCTACCGCACCCCGGTCCTGCTGCTGTCCGACGGCTACCTGGCCAACGGCTCCGAGCCGTGGCGCATCCCGGAGGTCGACGAACTCCCGGACCTGCGCACGCGGTTCGCGACGGGCCCCAACCACACGCTGGACGACGGCACCGAGGTGTTCTGGCCGTACAAGCGCGACCCGCAGACCCTCGCGCGGCCGTGGGCGATCCCGGGCACCCCGGGCCTCGAACACCGCATCGGCGGCATCGAGAAGCAGGACGGCACGGGCAACATCTCCTACGACCCGGCCAACCACGACTTCATGGTCCGCACCCGCCAGGCCAAGATCGACGGCATCCAGGTCCCCGACGTCGACGTCGACGACCCGAGCGGCAGCGCCACCACCCTGGTCCTGGGCTGGGGTTCCACCTACGGTCCGATCACCGCGGCGGTGCGCCGCCTGCGCGGTGCGGGCGAGCGGATCGCGCAGGCCCATCTGCGCCACCTCAACCCCTTCCCGCGGAATCTGGGCGAGGTCCTGGGGCGTTACGACAAGGTGGTGATCCCCGAGATGAACCTCGGTCAGCTCGCCACGCTCATCCGGGCCAGGTATCTGGTGGACGCCCACAGCTACAACCAGGTCAACGGAATGCCGTTCAAGGCCGAACAGCTCGCCACGGCTCTCAAGGAGGCCATCGATGGCTGAGACGACGACCACGGAGGAGACCGGGGGCGGCGCGGAGACGCTTCTCTCGCTCGTCCCCAAGGCCGAGGCCAAGCAGTCCATGAAGGACTTCAAGTCCGATCAGGAAGTGCGCTGGTGCCCCGGCTGCGGTGACTACGCCATCCTCGCCGCCGTGCAGGGCTTCATGCCCGAACTCGGCCTGGCGAAGGAGAACATCGTCTTCGTCTCCGGCATCGGCTGCTCCTCCCGCTTCCCGTACTACATGAACACCTACGGGATGCACTCCATCCACGGCCGTGCTCCCGCCATCGCCACCGGCCTCGCCTCCTCCCGCCGCGACCTGTCCGTCTGGGTCGTCACGGGCGACGGCGACGCGCTCTCCATCGGCGGCAACCACCTCATCCACGCCCTGCGCCGCAACGTGAACCTGAAGATCCTCCTCTTCAACAACAGGATCTACGGCCTCACCAAGGGCCAGTACTCCCCCACCTCGGAGGTCGGCAAGATCACCAAGTCGACGCCGATGGGGTCGCTGGACGCGCCCTTCAATCCGGTGTCCCTGGCGATCGGCGCCGAGGCCTCCTTCGTGGCCCGCACCGTCGACTCCGACCGCAAGCACCTCACCGAGGTCCTGCGCCAGGCCGCGGACCACCCCGGCACCGCGCTGGTGGAGATCTACCAGAACTGCAACATCTTCAACGACGGCGCCTTCGAGGTCCTCAAGGACAAGCAGCAGGCCGAGGAGGCCGTCATCCGCCTGGAGCACGGGCGGCCGATCACCTTCGGCACCGACGACTCCAAGGGCGTCGTCCGCGACCCGGCCACCGGCGATCTCACGATCGTCCCCGTCACGGACGACAACCGGGCCGACATCCTGGTCCACGACGCGCACGCCGCGTCCCCGACCACGGCCTTCGCCCTCTCCCGCCTCGCCGACCCCGACACGCTCCACCACACCCCGATCGGCGTCCTGCGCAGCGTCGAACGGCCCGTCTACGACACACAGATGGCCGACCAGCTGGACACCGCCATCGAACAGAACGGCAAGGGCGACCTGGGTGCGCTGCTCGCGGGCGGCGACACCTGGACCGTCGTCGGCTGACGCCGGCGGACACGGCGCGGGGCCCGGACACCACTCGGTGTCCGGGCCCCGCGCTGTTGCACTGAACAGTGGGCCCCGCGGACCGTTGCGGCCAATTCACCCGAAAGAGTGAATTAGCAGGGTATCCAAGAAGGCAACGACACGTAGCGCTATGGTCACGTTCTGGCATTTCGCCGCCCGGAAGGCGCCCGCGCGGCACAGGATAAGGGTCCGGTTCGCCGTGCGGCGTTCGGCCCAGCGGCCGTTTTGCCTGTACGCGATCGGTCGGGGCAAGGTCAGCACCCAAGTCGTCGTGCAGTCCGGAGGGTTCCCCGAAGTGAAGATCGTTCGTCGCATCGGCGACGCACCACGCCTCAGGGGCTGCGCTTCGGGCGAGAGCTGCCCGGACGTCTTCGAGCTGAGCGACACGAATTTCGCGGTCATCGGCACCGATGCGACCGAGTCCTTCCGGGGCCGCCTCCCGGGCGGCGTCACGCTCGGTCCCGGGGAGCGCCTCGTCGTGGTCACCCGCGCGACCCTCGTGAGCGCCAAGCGGGACCTGCCGGACGCCTAGGGCCTGTCCGGCAGGCAGCAGCCCGCGTCAGCCCTGGTCCACGGGCGCGTCCGAGCGCACGATCCACCACTCGTCGGGGTCGGTGGCGAGTTCTTCCATGATGTGGTTCAGCGCCTCCCCGACACGCGCGTCCAGCGAGTCGGGGGCCAGGCTGAGCCGGTGTTCCGCGGTGCGCTCCCAGTAGAGCTGGAAGAACCGGTTGCGGCACAGGATGCGCAGATGGCCGATGAACTCGTCCCAGCAGAACGCGTCCACCCGGTACGCCAGCAGCAGCACCGAGTACTCCCGGTTCGCCCACAGCATCAGCCGCCGCTCCCGGTCCGACAGGTCCGGCAGCGTGCTCAGCGCCGCCGCGAGATCGGGATCGTCGATCGCACGGTCCAACTGATCGAGGAACAGGGCGTGCTGGCGGAGCACGTTCGCCCGGCTGATCTCCTCGACGAGCCGCTCCAGGAGCTCGTCCCGGCGGCGACGGCGGCCGAGCCCGGCCCTCAGCCGGGACCCGACCCCTCGCAGAGGCGATGTCAGTGTGGCCATGTCGAAGAGACCCCCCGGTCGGCGCAGCGGGCGGAGCGTGCCACCTCCAGGGTGCCGAGCCGGTGCGGGCAGCGCGGGAGGCGGACAGGGGGCGCACAGATGGATGGCGGGTTTGGTGTAGACCGGCGCCCTATCGGGTGTGTGCCCCTTATGTGCCGTGGGCATGCCGGGCCGAACGGCCCTGGCCCGCTCACATCACTTGACCGCAGGGCCAGTTACGTCAGGTGGACGACCCGGATGCCCGGACCTCGTCGTACCTTTGTCGGGCCTCGGTCACGTCGGCCATGCGCCGGTCCGTCCAGTCGGCGAGCGAGCGCACCTGGGCCGCCGCCTCCCGGCCGAGCCCGGTGAGCGAGTAGTCGACGCGCGGCGGGATCACGGGCCGGGCCTCGCGGTGCACGACGCCGTCACGCTCCAGGGTCTGCAGGGTCTGGGTGAGCATCTTCTCGCTGACGCCGCCGATCGTGCGGCGCAGCTCGCTGAACCGGTAGGAGCGCTCCTCCAGGGCGAGGAGGACCAGGACGCCCCACCGGCTCGTGACGTGTTCGAGGACCAGGCGCTGCGGGCAGAGCCCCTCGCCGGCCGTCCAGTCACTGATCTTACTTACTCCCATGCCAGTACCTTACTTCAAAGTGGGTACTTACGAATCCACAGCGCGTGTCCTACGGTGAGTGAAGAACCCCGGAAGAACCCCCCACTCAAGGAGATTTCCGTCATGAGCCTCGTCATCACCGGAGCCACCGGGCACCTCGGCCGTCTCGTCGTCGAGGGGCTGCTCGCCGCGGGCGTCCCGGCCGGGGAGATCGCCGCCGTCGTCCGCGACAAGGAGAAGGCGGCCGGCCTCGCCGCCCGCGGCGTCGAGCTGCGCGTCGCCGACTACAGCGCGCCCGAGACGCTCGCCGGCGCCTTCCGCTCCGGCGACAAGGTGCTGCTGATCTCCGGCAGCGAGGTCGGGCAGCGGGTCGCCCAGCACCAGGCCGTCATCGACGCCGCGAAGGCCGCGGGCGTGGCCTCGCTCGCGTACACCGGCGTGCTCGGCGGCCCCGACGCCGACTTCGCGCTGGCCGACGAGCACAAGGTCACCGAGCAGGCGATCCTCGACTCCGGCCTGCCGTACACGTTCCTGCGCAACGGCTGGTACCACGAGAACTACACCGAGAACCTGGCCCCGGTCCTGGAGCACGGCGCCGTCCTCGCCTCCGCCGGCGAGGGCCGCGTCGCCTCCGCCTCGCGCGCCGACTACGCCGCGGCCGCCGTCGCCGTCCTGACGAGCGAGGGCCACGAGGGCACGGCGTACGAGCTCAGCGGCGATGTCGCCTGGTCGCTCGCCGAGTACGCCGCCGAGGTCGCCGAGCAGTCCGGCAAGGAGATCGTCTACCGCGCCGTGACGCCCGAGGAGAACCGCGAGGTGCTGCTCGGCGCCGGGCTGCCCGCCCCCTTCGCCGACATCCTCGTGGGCGTCGACACCGCCATCGAGCAGGGCCTGCTCGCCCGCCGCAGCGGGGACCTCGCCCGCCTCATCGGCCGCCCCACGACACCGCTCGCCGACGCCGTCGCCGCGGCGCTGAAGTAGCCGCCCCCGCCGTCAGGACCGTATGGCGATACGGGCATGACACGCACGGCCCCGCGGCGCTACCTTGCTAGGTGGCCGCCGTGGGGCTGCCGGGTGTCATGAGGAGGGTCCGTGCGGGACGGGGCGGCAGGAGAGCCGGGTCGGGGGAACGAGGGGCGCACGGGGCTCCTCAACGGTTTCGCGGCGTACGGGATGTGGGGCCTCGTGCCCCTGTTCTGGCCGCTGCTCAAGCCCGCCGGGTCGGTGGAGATCCTGGCCCACCGGATGGTGTGGTCGCTGGTGTTCGTGGGCGTCGCGCTGCTCTTCGTACGGAAGTGGGGCTGGGCGCGCGAGCTGCTGCGGCAGCCGAAGCGGCTCGGGCTCGTCGCCGTCGCCGCGGCCGTCATCACGGTCAACTGGGGCGTCTACATCTGGTCCGTGAACTCCGGGCACGTCGTCGAGGCCTCACTCGGCTACTTCATCAACCCCCTCGTCTCCATCGCGCTCGGCGTGCTGCTGCTCAAGGAGCGGCTGCGGCCCGCGCAGTGGACGGCCGTCGGGGTCGGACTGCTCGCGGTGCTCGTGCTCGCGATCGGGTACGGGCAGCCGCCCTGGATCTCGCTGGTCCTCGCGTTCAGCTTCGGCACCTACGGGCTGGTGAAGAAGAAGGTGAACCTGAGCGGCCTGGAATCACTGGCCGCCGAGACCGCCGTCCAGTTCCTGCCCGCGCTCGCCTACCTGCTGTGGCTCGCCGCGCAGGGCCGCTCCACCTTCGGCACGGAGGGCCCCGGGCACGCGGCGCTGCTCGCGTCGACCGGCGTGGTCACGGCCATCCCCCTGGTGTGCTTCGGGGCGGCCGCGATCCGGGTGCCCCTGTCGACGCTCGGACTGTTGCAGTACCTCGCGCCCGTCTTCCAGTTCGTGCTCGGGATCGTCTACTTCCACGAGGCCATGCCGGCCGAGCGGTGGGCCGGGTTCGGCCTGGTGTGGCTGGCGCTGGTGGTGCTGACCTGGGACGCGCTGCGCTCGGCGCGGGCCGGGCGGATCGCGCTGGCCCGGGCCGAGATCGCCGCCGCCGGGGTCGCGCCGGAGGCCGGTCCGGTGCAGCGGGAGTCGGCCGTCTGAGCCCGCCCGGATCCGGCTGCCGCGCGCGGCAGCCCCGCGACTCTCCCCCCGAGTAGGACGCCGTACGGCCTACTCGCGCTCTATAACTGGGCCATGACCCTTGACTGGAAGCTCGTCGTCGACGCCGCCGATCCGCATGCGCAGGCCGAGTTCTGGGCCGCCGCGCTCGGATACGAGATCGAGGACAACGCCGCACTGATCGAGCAGCTGCTCGGCCTCGGGGCGGTGACCGAGGCCGAGACCGTCGAGCGGTGGGGGCGGCGGGCCTTCCGGGACCTGGTCGCCGCCCGGCACCCGGACGACCCGGTCGACGGGCGGACCGGGACCGGGCTCGGACGGCGGATCCTGTTCCAGCGGGTGCCGGAGGCGAAGACCGTCAAGAACCGGCTGCACATCGACGTGCACGCCGGGCCGGAGCGCCGCGAGGACGAGTCCGCGCGGCTGACCGGCCTCGGCGCGAAGGTGCTGCGGTCCGTGGACACCCAGGGCGGCCAGTGGCTGGTGATGGCCGACCCGGAGGGGAACGAGTTCTGCCTCCAGTGACCCCACCCCTGATCCGGACCTGAACCGGCCCTGACCCGGCCCTGACCCGCCCCGGGCCGTCCTGCCGCCCCTACGCGTCGAAGTCCGTGCCCCGCGAGACCTTCTCCCACTCGGTGAGCTCGGCCCGCACCGCGTCCAGGTGCCCGACGAGGAAGTCCACCGCGTCGCCGCCGAGGGCGAGGCGCAGCGGGGTCCTCTCCGCGTCCAGGGCGAGGCGGATCGCCGCGGCCGCCTTCGCCGGGTCGCCGGGCTGGGTGCCGGCGCCGCCCCGGACCATCGAGCGGGTGACGCCGACCTTGTCCGCGTACGCCGGGTTCTCCGCGGAGAAGTAGGCGGCGCCCTGGGCGAACAGGTTCGTGCGGAACGCGCCGGGCTCCACGATGAGCACCTTGATGCCGAACGGGGTCACCTCGTCGGCCAGCCCCTCCGACAGCTGCTCCAGGGCCGCCTTCGTCGCGCTGTACGCGGAGAACCCGGCGAAGGACAGCTGCCCGCCGAAGCTGCTGATGTTCACGATCGAGCCGCTGCGCCGCTCGCGCATGTGCGGCAGCAGCGCCCGGGTCAGCCGGGCCGGGCCGAACACGTGCAGCTCGAACAGGTCCCGCAGTTCGGTGTCCGTGGTCTCCTCGAACGCGCCGACCTGGGTGCGGCCCGCGTTGTTCACCAGCACGTCCACCCGGCCGTAGCGGGCCAGGACGTCGGCGGCCACCGCGTCGATCCGCTCGCCGTCGGTGACGTCCAGGGCGATCGCCTCCACCTGGTCGGGGTGCGCCGCCACCAGGTCGGCGAGGCCCTCGGGGCGGCGGGCCGTGCCGATCACCGTGTCCCCGGCGGCGATCGCGGCCTCCGCGAGGGCTCGTCCGAAGCCGCTGGTAGCGCCCGTGATCAGCCAGACCTGTGCGTTGTTCCCCGTCATGTTCCCGTCTCCTTCGGTGCGCTCGGTTTGGTTCGGTTGGTTCGGTTGGTTCGGTTCGGTTCGGTCAAGTGCCTTGTCTTGCTGCCCCGTTGGCGTGTTCCATCCTTCGCCGAGCGGCCGGTCCGCGTCCAAGACCCGCTGTGATAGCCATGAGTTATGGACGTCCATGGGCGCGATCTGCGCTACTTCGCCGCGGTCGCCGAGGAGTTGAACTTCACGCGGGCCGCCGAGCGGCTGTACGTGTCGCAGCCCGCGCTGAGCAAGCAGATACGGATGCTGGAGCGGCAGCTCGGCGCGGAGCTGTTCGTCCGGGACCGGCGGGCGGTGCGGCTGACCGGGGTGGGGGCCGCGCTGCTGCCGCACGCCCGCGGGGTGCTGGCCGCCTGGGAGGCCGCTGAGGAGGCCGTGGCGCGGGCCCGGGACGCCGAGCGCGACACCCTGGTGATCGGCATGTCCACCAGCCCGGGACGCGGACTGCTGCCCGCTCTGCGGGCCCGGCTCGCCGCCCGGCACCCGGCCGCGCGGCCCGTGCTGCGGCAGGTCAACTGGGGTGATCCCACTGCGGGGCTGGCGGACGGCAGCGCGGATGTCGCCTTCGTCTGGCTGCCGCTGCCGGACGGCGAGCGGTACCGGTACGCGGTCGTGGCGAGCGAGCCGCGGCTCGTGGCGCTGCCGCGCGACCATCCGCTCGCGGTGCGGGCCGCGGCCGACCCGGAGGGGGCGGTGGACTTCGCCGATCTGCTCGGTGAGCCGTTCCTCGCGCTGCCGCCGGAAGCGGGTTCCCTGCGGGACTACTGGCTGGCGCTGGACTCGCGGGAGGGGCGTGCGCCGCTGATCGGCGGGGTGGTGGCCAGCGCGGAGGAGACCCATGAGGCGGTGGCGGCGGGGCTCGGCGTGGTCCTCCTCGCCACGGGGAACGCTCCGCTGGTGGTGCGGGACGAGGTGGTCGCCGCGCCGGTTCGGGGGGTTACGCCGTCGCGGCTGGCGGTGGCGGCGCGGGTGGATGATGAACGGCCCTTGGTGCGGGCGTACTTGGCGGCGGCCGGGCGGGTGGCTTCCGGGGCGATGGACTGAGGCAAGGCCGGGCTGGGCGGGGCTGGGTGCGCCGTCCGTTGTGGGGTGGGGTGGGGCCGCGCCGGCGTACCTCCTCGGCCGGATGGGTCTCGTCGCCTCCGTACGCCGTAGGCGCGTCATCCGGCGCTGAGTTCCCGCGGTGTCCTGCGGGGGCACCCCGACACGTCCCCTCCCGCCGGCTTGCGGCCTCCGCCCGGTGGGGCTTCCGACGCCACCGCCTTGGGCAGTCTGCCGCCTGGGGCGGCAGGGTGGGCAAGACGGCAGCCCCGCGCCGGGCCACCGTTCGAGCAGCCCGGTGTTCGTTCCGGACACATGCTCCGGTCGGCGTTCGCCTCATCGTGCGACCTCAGGGAAAAGGTGCCCGGATTACGAACAGGGCTGACCGGATTACGCTCTTGACGGTGCGTCAGCACACCAGGACCATCGGGCCACCTCAATCCCCTTACCCACCGGAGAACCAGGAGCCCCCCACATGGCCCTGCACCCCATACGCGTGCGGCTCGCCACCGCCGCCCTGCTGACCACCGCCGCCCTCGTCACCACGGGCGCCACCGCCGACGCGACCCCCTCGGTCGCCGCCGCGCCCGACATCCCCGTGGCCTCGGTCAAGGCCCACCTCACCCAGCTCCAGTCCATCGCCACGGCCAACGGCGGCAACCGCGCCCACGGCCGCCCCGGCTACAAGGCCTCCCTCGACTACGTGAAGGGCAAGCTGGACGCGGCCGGATTCACCACCTCCGTCAAGCAGTTCACGTCCGGCGGCCGCACCGGCTACAACCTGGTCGCCGACTGGCCCGGCGGCGACACGAACCAGGTCGTCATGGCCGGCGCCCACCTCGACAGCGTCACGGCGGGCCCCGGCATCAACGACAACGGCTCGGGCTCCGCCGCGGTCCTGGAGACCGCGCTCGCCGTCTCGCGCGCCCAGCTCAAGCCGACGAAGCATCTGCGGTTCGGCTGGTGGGGCGCCGAGGAGCTCGGCATGGTCGGCTCCCGGAACTACGTCAGCTCCCTGACGACCGCCGACCGTTCGAAGATCTCGGCCTACCTGAACTTCGACATGATCGGCTCGCCCAACCCCGGCTACTTCGTGTACGACGACAACGCGGCCCTGGAGAAGGTCTTCAAGGACTTCTACGCGGGCCTGGGCGTCCCCACCGAGATCGAGACCGAGGGCGACGGCCGCTCGGACCACGCCCCGTTCAAGAACGCGGGCATCCCGGTCGGCGGCCTGTTCAGCGGCGCCGACTACACGAAGACCGCGGCCCAGGCCCAGAAGTGGGGCGGCACCGCGGGCAAGCGGTTCGACGCCTGCTACCACTCGTCCTGCGACACGACGGCGAACATCAGCGACACCGCGCTCGACCGCAACAGCGACGCCATCGCCTACGCCGTGTGGCAGCTGGCCGGATAGCCCGCGCGGCACCCGCCGCGGCTCCCCCTGGTGCGACTTACTTGCGTGTGCATATACTGCATGCGCAAGTAAGTCGTGCCCGTGTCCCAGGGGGAACCATGACCACCCGCACTTTCCTGTTCGTGCTCGGCAGCAGCCGCCCGGACGGCAACACCGAGATCCTCGCGCGCACGGCAGCCGAGCAGCTGCCCCCGGACGTCGGGCAGACCTGGATCGACCTGGCCGAGCACCCGCTCCCCGACTTCGAGGACCTGCGCCACGACAGCGATCACGTCCGGCCGCAGGGGGACGACGTCGCGCTGCTGCTCGACGCCACCCTCGCCGCCACCGACATCGTCATCGCGTCGCCGCTGTACTGGTACTCGGTCTCCGCCTCCACCAAGCGCTACCTCGACTACTGGTCGGGCTGGCTGCGCACCCCCGGCATCGACTTCAAGGCCACCCTCGCCGGGCGCACCCTGTGGGGCGTCACCGCGCTCGCGCACGAGGAGGAGGTCGTCGCGGACCCGCTGGTCGGCACGCTGCACCACTCGGCCGCGTACATGGGCATGCGCTTCGGCGGCGTCCTGCTCGGCAACGGCAGCAAGCCCGGTGACGTACGGAAGGACGAGAGCGCCCTGGCCCGCGCCAAGACCTTCTTCGCGCAGGAGGCGCCGCTCGCCAGGTTCCCGTACGAGGAGCGGTAGTCACGCCGTGACGTCCTTCGCCGTGAAGCGCGCCCAGGCCGCCGAACCGAAGACCGCCGCGTACAGCGCCTGGAGTTCGAGGTTCTTCGTCAGGTCGTCCCAGTAGATCGGGTCGCGCATCAGGTCGGCGAAGGACAGCCAGTGGTGCGAGAAGAAGTACGGCTGGATCGCGTGCAGTTGGGGGATCTGGTCCAGGATCTGGATCGTGATCAGGAGCCCCACCGTGGTCGCCATCGCCGCGATGCCGCTGTTGGTGAGAGTGGAGACGAAGAGGCCGAGGGCGGCCATGCCGACGAGGGACGCCGCCACGGTGAGGGCGATGAGGAACGCCCGCCACAGGCCCTCGCCGAAGCCGATCCGCGTCCCGGAGATGGTGACGACGTCGCCGAGCGGGAAGAGGACCGCCCCGGTGATCAGCGCCGAGGCGGCGACGACCAGTGTCGCCACGAGGCAGAACGCCATGGTCGTCGCGTACTTGGTGAGCAGCAGGCGGGTGCGGCCCGCGGGGGCCACCAGGAGATAGCGCAGGGTGCCCGCGCTCGCCTCGCCGGCCACCGCGTCGCCCGCGATGACGCCGACCGCCATGGGGAGGAAGAACGGGAGGGTCGCCGCCAGGGCCGTGAAGACGAGGAACAGGCCGTTGTTGGTGATCTGCGCGATGAACGCCGGGCCGCCGCCGCCCTCGGGCCCTCCCCCGCCGAGCGACGAGCCGTCGCCCGTCTCGATCTTCACGGCGACGCCGATCAGCACCGGGACGGCCGCGAGGACCCCGAGCAGCGCGAGCGTGCGCCAGCGGCGGAACGTCGTGGTCAGCTCGCTGCGCAGCAGGCCGAGGGTCCACAGCGGCCGGGCGCGCGGGGCGGTGCGTACCGCTTCAGCCTGCGACATCGAAACCCTCTCCGGTCAGGGCGACGAACGCGTCCTCCAGGGAGGCCCGTTCCACACCGAAGCCGCGGACGCGGACGCCCGCGGTGACCAGCGCCGCGTTCAGGTCCGCCAAGTCCGTTTCGGAAGGCGGAGGTTCGGCCGTCACCCGGTCCTCGGCCGATTCGACGACCGTGATGCCGTGTTCCTTGAGCACGCGGGCCGCGTCGCCCGGGTCGGGGGTGGTGACGGTCAGCTTCCCCCGTGCGCCCGCGGCCAGTTCGGCGACCGGGCCCTGCGTGATCAGGCGGCCCTGCGCCATCACGGCGGCGTGCGTGCAGACCTGCTCGATCTCGTCGAGGAGGTGAGAGGAGAGGAAGACCGTGGTGCCGTCGGAGGCCAGCTCCCGCACCAGCGTTCTGATCTCGCGCATGCCCTGCGGGTCGAGGCCGTTCGTCGGCTCGTCGAGGACCAGCAGGCGGCGCGGCTGGAGCAGGGCCGCGGCCAGGCCGAGACGCTGCTTCATGCCGAGTGAGTACGCCTTCGCCTTCTTGGCCGCCGCGGCCGTCAGGCCCACCCGGTCCAGGGCCTGCGCGACCCGCGCCGTGCGGGTGCGCGGGTCGGCGGTGGGGTCCGCGGAGTCGTAGCGCAGCAGGTTGTCGCGGCCGTTCAGGAAGCCGTACAGCGCCGGGCCCTCGATGAGCGCGCCCACCTGCGGCAGCACGGCGCGGGCGGCGCGGGGCATCGGCCGGCCCAGCACCCGGGCGGCGCCCGCCGTCGGTTCGATCAGGCCCATCAGCATGCGGATGGTGGTGGTCTTGCCCGACCCGTTCGGCCCGAGGAAGCCGAAGACGGCGCCCTGCGGAACGGTGAGGCTGAGCCGGTCGACCGCGAGCTGGCCGCCGCGGTACCGCTTGGTGAGCTCTCGGGTCTCGATCGCCGGGTCCCTCGGCTGCATCGGCTTCCTCGCCCTCCCGCCGTCGCGGAGAGGGGGCGGTGCGCACCGCCCCCTCTCCGGAGATCACTACTGCCGCCCGGTCAGCCCGCGTCGGCCGCCTTCACCAGCGCGTCCTTGGTGACCGCCCCGGCATAGACCTTCCCGTCCTCGGTGATCAGCACGTTCACCAGGCGGGTCGAGTACACGGTGCCGGACCCGAACTTCCCCGTCACCTTGTCGCCCAGGGAGTCGAGGAACTTCTGCGCGTCGGCCGGCATGCCGCCCGGCGCGGAGCCCGACGCCAGGCCCGCGGCGCCCGAGTCGCCCGGCAGCTTCAGCTCGGCGACCGAGGTCCAGCCCTTGCCGATGACGTTCAGTCCGTCCACACCGTCGGCCTGGCCCGCGTCGGGCCTGGCACCGTGGCCCTGGCGGTCCCGCGCGGCCTGCTCGTCGGCCTCGGTGACCTTGGTGCCCTTCGACGGCTTGAAGTCGAAGGTGGAGGCGGCCGGCCGGCCGAAGTCGACCTTGGTGAAGCCCGCGTCGACGACGGCCGCGCCGCCGCTCGCCGGGGTCAGGGTGAACTTCAGCGGCGTACCGGTCTTCGCGTCCACCGCGATCGTGACCGCGCCGACCGTCGAGCCGGACTGCTTGGGCTTGATCTGCAGCCGGTACGCGTCGCGGCCCGCGATCTGCGCCGTGCCGTCGACGGTGAACGACGTGGTGTCGCCGGACGCCTCGATGATCTTGTCGGTGAGTTCCTTGGGCGTGACGGGCACCTCGCGGTCCTGCTTCTTCGCGCGGTCGCCGGCGGGCCGGGTGTCCTTGGCGTGGTACGCCTCGTCCGACGCGCTGTCGTAGGCCCACACGTCCGCGCCGTTGTGGATCAGGCTGTACTCGGACGCGTCGTCCAGGATCGACAGCTTCTGCCGGTCCTGGCCGTCCGCCGCGACGCGCAGCGTGTGCGTACCGGAGGCGAGCTCGGTCAGCTTCGCCTGCGGGTCGGCCGAGGACGAACCCTTGTCCCCGCCGGTGAGGCCCGAAGCCGCGCTGCCCAGCGACGGCAGGCCCAGATCCGTGTGGATCTTCACGGTGCCGGACAGCTGCTCGGTGTCCGACGCGGCGATCTTCTCGATGAGTTCCTGGGCGGTGATCTTCGGGAGATCCGGGTCGCCGGAGTCGGCGAGCGCCGGGACGAGCCCGATCGTCGCCGCGGCCACCCCCACCACGGCGACCGGGACCGCGTAGCGGGTCACCTTGCGGCGCACGGCGCTCTGGCTGTCTTCGGATTCGTACGGTGCCATGTCTGTTGCCCTACCTCCGTGTTCGGCGGCGGCTTACCGTCCTGTGCACTCGTCCACTCTGCGTCCACCCCAAGCCGCCATTCTCACCCGAATTGGTCAGGAGTGGTGTACTCAATCTGACCAAACCGGCCACGGGGAAGCGTCAGACCGCGGGATCAACTCCGCGTACGCCTACGGGATGACATGAGGGAGCGGTCCCGGGCCCGACCCGTAGGGGGTGGGACCGGGCCGGACACGGATCAGCGGGGAACACGCCTGGCCGGGGCGAGGAAGCCCCGGACAGCCGATATGACCTGCATCACATTTTCGGTACGGCGCCGAGAGCCCCGGCCGCGAGCGCCGGTCCGGGCAGGTCACCCGGCGCGGTGCACCACCGCGTCGCAGAGCTCCACCAGCGCCGACTTCGCCTCGCACTCCGGGAGCGGGGCGAGGGCGGCGCGGGCGTCCTCGGCGTAGCGCACGGTGTCGCGGCGGGCCTGCTCCAGGGCCGGGTGGGCGCGCAGCCGGGAGATCGCCTCGGCGAGCCGCTCGTCGTCCGCGAGGTCCGAGTCGAGGAGCTCGACCAGGGCCTGGTCCTCGGGCAGGCCGAGCAGCCGGGCGCGCTCGCGCAGTCGCAGCACCGGCAGCGTGGGGATGC
This sequence comes from Streptomyces sp. YJ-C3, assembly GCF_053891275.1. Lineage (NCBI taxonomy): Bacteria > Bacillati > Actinomycetota > Actinomycetes > Kitasatosporales > Streptomycetaceae > Streptomyces > Streptomyces sp. YJ-C3. The sequence continues at coordinate 8,254,630 of NZ_CM132685.1, forward strand.
CCTCGCGCAGGTCCGTGCCGGGCGTCTTGCCGGACTCGTGCGAGTCGGAGGCGATGTCGAGCACGTCGTCGGCGAGCTGGAAGGCGACGCCGAGCCGCTCCCCGTACTGGGTGAGCACGTCCACGACCGTCTCGTCGGCGCCGGACATCATGGCGCCGAAGCGGCAGGCCACGGCGATGAGGGAGCCGGTCTTGCCGCTGAGCACGTCCAGGTAGTGGTCGACGGGGTCGCGGCCGTCGGCCGGGCCCGCCGTCTCCAGGATCTGGCCGGTGACCAGGCGCTCGAACGCCTCCGCCTGGATGCGCACGGCGTCCGGGCCGAGGTCGGCCAGGATGTGCGAGGCGCGGGCGAAGAGGAAGTCGCCGGTCAGGACCGCGACGGAGTTGCCCCAGCGCTGATTGGCGCTCTCCACGCCGCGGCGCACGTCGGCCTCGTCCATCACGTCGTCGTGGTAGAGCGTCGCGAGGTGGGTGAGCTCGACGACGACGGCGGAGGGCACGATGCCCGGCGCGTACGGGTCGCCGAACTGGGCGGCGAGCGTCACGAGCAGCGGCCGGAAGCGCTTGCCCCCGGCCCGCACCAGGTGCTGGGCGGCCTCCGTGATGAAGGGGACCTCGCTCTTGGTCGCTTCGAGCAGGCCCTCCTCGACAGCCGTCAAACCAGCCTGGACATCGGCTTCGAGAGCCTGGTCCCGCACGCTAAGACCGAAAGTCCCGACGACGGTCACGAGAGGTTCTCCTGTCTGCTGACGATCACGACGCTCACATGGCGAACTCGGTCGATCATTCGGTCGATGACACGGTTTGTCGATGTGTCGCTGCCATCACTCAAGTCAGCGTATCCGGTCGCGTTTCGATCACAGGGGGCGCCTGCCCGGACAACCCAGCCCGGGCGCCTCCGAGACACCCCCGGTATGTTCTTGATCAGCCAATACGACCGGGAGTACGCACTTTGTCCCGCACAGCCACCGACGCCGACCCCGCGGCCGAGCCGCCGCCGGGCGACGACACCGCCTTCTTCGGGCAGCCCCGCGGCCTGCTGACCCTGTCGGGCCTGGAGGTCTGGGAACGCTTCTCGTTCCTCGGCATGCAGGCCATTCTCGTCCTGTTCTTCGCCGATACCGTCGCACACGGCGGCATGGGCATGGACCCTGGCACGGCGGCATCGGTCTCGGCGGCGTACGGAACCCTCGTCTACCTGGTCTCCGTCGCCGGCGGCTGGCTCGCCGACCGGATCCTCGGCTCGTACCGCGCCGTCCTGTGGGGCGGCATCCTCATCGCCTGCGGCCACTACTCGATGGCGGTGCCCACGGCGACCATGACCTGGGTCGGCCTCGGCCTGATCAGCGCCGGCACCGGCCTGCTCAAGCCGAACGTGGCCTCCATGGTCGGCAAGCTGTACCGCACCGACGACCAGCGCCGCGACGCCGGCTTCGCGCTGTACTACATGGGCATCAACATCGGCGCGTTCGCCGGCCCTCTGATCACCGGCTGGCTCGGTGACCACAAGGGCTGGCACTGGGGCTTCTCGGCGGCCGCGGTCGGCATGACCCTCGGCCTGATCCAGTACGTCGCCGGGCGGCGTCACCTGGCCGGGCGCAAGCACGCCGCCGAGTACGCGCTGCCGCCCGAGGGAATGCGCCGGGCGATCCGCACGATCGTCCTGGGCGCGGTCGTGGTGGCGGCGCTCGCGGCCCTGCTGGCCTCGGTCGGCTGGCTGACGATGGACCGCTTCGTCGACTGCCTCACGGTCATCTCGGTGGTCGCGCCGGTCGTGTACTTCACGGTGATGTTCCGCAGCCCGCGCGTCACGGCCGAGGAGCGCGGCCGGCTGCGCCCCTACCTGGTCCTGTTCGTCGCCTCCGTGGCCTTCAACTTCATCCTCTTCCAGGCCTACTCGACGATGATGCTGCTGGCCTCGACGAACGCCGAGACGACCATCTTCGGCTTCCACTTCCCGGCCAGCTGGTACGCCTCCGCGCTCGGCGCCTTCGAGGTCGCCCTGGCGCCCGTGGTGGCCGGTGTCTGGGCGCGGATGGGCCCGCGCCAGCCGCACGCCTCCAACAAGATCGCGCTCGGCGTGATCCTCGGCGGCCTGTCGTTCCTCCTGATGGTCCTGCCGACCTCGGGCCACGGCGACGACACGTACAAGATGGCCGTCTGGTGGATCGTCGGCTCCTACCTGCTGCTCGGTCTCGGCGACATCCTCGTGGAGACGTCGGGCATGTCGGCGACGACCAAGCTCGCCCCGAAGGCCTTCGCCAGCCAGACCATGTCGCTCTGGTTCCTGTCGCTCGCCCTCGCCAACGGCATCCAGGCACAGACCGTGAAGCTCTACGGCGAGGTCTCCAACCCCGCCTACTTCGGCGTCAACGGCGCGATCGCCGTCGCGGTCGGTGTCGCCGTCATCGCCCTGGCGCCGTGGCTGCGCCGCACCATGCACCCCGTTCACTGAGCCCACCGAGGCCATCGAGGTTTTCCCATGAGCACTCCGAAGATCCGGACGACATTCCCGTACGGGACCACCCGCGAGGACATCCGCGTACCCCTCTCCGACGGGACGACGCTCTTCGCGCGCGTCTGGCGCCCCGTGACCGACGAGCCGGTCCCGGTCCTCCTCGAGTACCTCCCGTACCGCCTCTCCGACTGGACGGCGCCGCGCGACTGGCAGCGCCACCCCTGGTACGCGGGCCACGGCTACGCCTCCGTGCGCGTGGACGTGCGCGGGCACGGCAACAGCGAGGGCATGCCCGGCGACGAGTACGACGCGCAGGAGCTCGCGGACGGCGTCGAGGTCGTCAACTGGCTGGCCGAACAGCCCTGGTCGTCCGGCAAGGTCGGCATGTTCGGCATCTCCTGGGGCGGCTTCAACTCCCTCCAGATCGCGGCCCTCGCGCCCGAGCCGCTCAAGGCGATCATCACGGTCTGCTCCGCCGACGACCGCTATGACAACGACGTGCACTACATGGGTGGTTCCGTCCTCGCCGTGGACATGCACGCGTGGGCGGCGACCATGCTCGCGTTCGTGTCGCGGCCGCCGGACCCGCAGTTCGTCGGCGACCGCTGGCGCGAGATGTGGGTGGACCGCCTGGAGGCCGTCGAGCCGTTCATCCACACCTGGCTGGGCCACCAGACCCGCGACGACTACTGGCGGCACGGCAGCGTCTGCGAGGACTACTCGGCCATCAAGGCGGGCGTCCTCGCGGTGGGCGGCTGGCACGACCCGTACCGCGACACCGTGCTCAGGCTGATGGAGCACCTGCCGGACGACCAGGCGCGCGGGATCATCGGCCCCTGGTCGCACCAGTACCCGGACCGCGGCCTGCCGCCGGGCCCGGCGATCGGCTTCCTCCAGGAGACGCTGCGCTGGTGGGACCACTGGCTCAAGGGCGAGGACACGGGCGTGATGGCCGAGCCCAAGCTCCGCTCCTGGATCAGCGATTCTCACCCGCCGGCGACGGTGTACGAGGAGCTGCCGGGCCGCTGGGTCGGCGACCCGTCCTGGCCCTCCCCGCATGTCTCGCCGGTCTCGTACGCGCTCCAGGGCGCGCCGGTGCTCGTCCGCTCGCCGCAGCAGACGGGGCTGGACGCGGGCCGCTTCTTCCCGTTCGGGAACGACGCGGACCTGCCGCCGGACCAGCGCGACGAGGACGCGAAGTCGGCCTGCTTCGAGTTCGAAGTACCGTCGGACGTGCGGGTGCTGGGGCGTCCGCGTGTGACGGCGCGGATCACCTGCGGCGTGCCCCGGGGCCAGGTCGTGGCCCGGCTGTGCGACATCGCGCCGGACGGCTCCTCGACGCTGGTCACCCGGGGCGTGCTCAACCTGTCGTCGCGGCACGGCCGGGCGGCGTCGGTGCCCTGGCTGCCCGGCACCACCGAGGACGTCACGTTCGAGCTGAACGGCATCGGCCACACCTTCCCCGCCGGGCACCGCATCCGGCTCGCGGTGTCCTCGGCGTACTGGCCCTGGATCTGGCCCCAGCCCGGCTCGGCGTCCGGCTTCACGCTCGACCCGGTGGGCAGCTCCCTCGAACTGCCGGTGCGCTCCGGCGACCTGGGCGGCGCCGTGTCCTTCGGCGAGCCCGAGCAGTCCGAGCCGCTGGGCGTGGTGTACCCCGCGTCACTGGACGAACAGCGCCCGGAGCGGCTGGTCGTACGGGACGTGGCCAAGGGCGAGTGGAAGCTGGAGGTCGACCCCCGGTACGGCGGTACGCGCGTCTATCCCGACGGCCTCGAATTCACCGAGGACGCGCTGGAGACCTACGTCGTCCAGGAGGACGACCCGCTCTCGGCCCGCACCCGCTCCGACTGGTCGATCCGGCTGCACCGGCCGGAACTGGCGTGGGACGCGACGGTGGAGACCCGGTCCGAGATCTCCTGCACGGAGAGCGAGTTCGTCACGTCCAGCGAGGTGGTGTGCCGGGACGGCGGCGAGGTGGTGTTCCACCGGACGTGGGAGAAGCGGATTCCGCGGACGGCGGGGTAGCGGTTCGGGGGGCGGGTACGCCCCGCCCCCCTCTCGCTCAGCCTCCGAACAGCCGCTCAAGAACGACGGCCACCCCGTCCGCCTCGTTCGACCCGGTCACCTCGTCCGCCACCGCCTTCAGCTCGGGATGCGCGTTCTCCATCGCCACCCCGCGCCCCGCCCACCCGAACATCGGCACATCGTTCGGCATGTCACCGAAGGCGACGGTGTCGTCGGGCCCGACGCCGAGCCGCTCGGCGGCGAGTCCGAGTCCGGTCGCCTTCGTCACGCCGCGCGGCTGGAGTTCGACCGTGCCGGGGCCCGACATCGTGACGGTGGCCAGCGGGCCGACCGCGGCCCGCGCCACGGCCGCCAACTCGTCGTCCGTCAGGGCCGGGTGACGCAGCAGCACCTTGCTGATGGGCCGCGCCCACAGATCGGCGCGGCGGTGCACCCGGACGGCCGGCAGCGTGGGGTGCGGCATCAGGTACTGCGGCTCGATGAGGGTCAGCCCGTCCACGCCGTCCTGGTCGACGGCCGCGTGGACCTGGCCGACCTCCGCCTCGATCTTCCCGATCGCCTGCTCGGCCAGTTCCCGGTCGAGCGTCAGCGACCACAGCAGCCGGTCGCCCACGGCGTCGTACAGCTGCGCCCCCTGCGCGCACACGGCGAGACCGGTGGCGCCGCCGAGGTCGTCGAGCAGCGGTTTGACGCGGGGCGCGGGGCGGCCCGTCGCCACGATGTGCCGGGCACCGGCCGCGGCGGCTGTCGCCAGGGCGTCCCGGGTGCGGTCGGAGACCGTGTCGTCGCCGCGCAGCAGCGTTCCGTCCAGGTCCGTGGCGATGAGGGCATATGCGGGTGCGGCCATGATCCGAAGAATACGGACCAGCGGCCCCAACGACCCGTCGAGTACCGGCCGTGTGGGGTGTGTGTGGTAATGCGTCGGCGCCGCCGCGTTCCCCGAGTGCGCGCCACGCCGACCGGGCCGTGAACGCCCCGACGTCACCGGCCGCGAGCAGGAGCGGCAGCGTCCGGGCGCGTCCCGCGACGGGATCCGAGGCCGCGCCGAACCGGCCCCGCACGCCCGAGGCGCGCGGGAACCCGGGTGCGGACCCACCCCCACGGCGGCCCGCACCCGGGACCGGTCACCCGTGGGCCGCCGCCAGATGCCGGGCCAGCCGCGGCGACGCGAACTCGGTGCCGCACACGAACCGCATCACCGGCCCGTACGACGACCCGCCGAGCATGCCCGTGAAGTAGAGCCCGGGGACCGACGACACGTACCCGGCGCCGAGGCGCGGTGTGCCCCGGCTCACGGCGATCCGGGTGCGCAGCCCGTCGCCCAGGAACGGCATCGCGGCCAGGTCCACCCGATAGCCCGTCGCCGCGATCACATGGTCCGCGGACAGCTCCTCGCGGCGGTCGCCGTGCGTGCGGACGGCGAGGACGGGCGCCCCGTCCGACACCGTCGCCCCCTCGACGGAGGCGACCTCCCGCACCGCCACCTTGCCCTCGAACCGCTCGCGCAGCCACCACGCGCCGAGCGGTCCGAGCACCCGCCGGACGAGGAAGTGCCGCGCCTGCGGTGGCAGTTGGCGGTACTGGTGCGGGTAGTACGTGAGCGCGTACAGCGACCAGGCCCGGCCGAACGGCGTCTCCGGGCGGAACCTCGGCTGGCCCCACGGCGGCGCCCCGAACCGCACCCGGCCCGTGCCGCGCGCCACCACCCGCACGCTCGCCCCGGCCTCCGCCGCGAGCACCGCCGTCTCCAGGGCGGACTGGCCCGCCCCGACGACGATCAGCTCCTGGCCGGCGAACCGCGACAGGTCGTGGTGCTGGGCGCTGTGCGAGAGCGGGCCGCTGGGCGCGGGCCCGTCGGGCGCGGCCGCGGCGAGCTCGCGCGGCAGGTGTTCCAGGCCCGACAGACCGGTGGCGACGACCACGGCACGCGCCGTGAACTGCTCCCCCGAGTCGAGCTTCAGCTCGAAGCCCGCGCCGCTGTGCCGGTCGACGGAGACGACGCGGACCCGCTCCAGGTCGGGCACCAGCTTCTCCTGGAACCACTCCCCGTAGGCGACGAACGTCTCCGCGGAGATCAGGTCCACGTCGGTGACGAGGCGCTTGATGCCGGCCGCGTCGCAGTAGTCGACCAGGTCGTGGCCGCGCTGCGGCGCGTCGATGTTCGACGCGGACGGCACGGACTTGAGGATCATGCCTTCGGGCATGTGCGAGCGCCAGCTCACCATGGGATCGCCGAAGACCCTGACGGGGATGCCGCGCGCCCGCAGATGGGCGGCGGTGGACAGGCCGTAGGGGCCCGCCCCGATGACAGCTACCGGATGGATCACGAAGTCCCTCCCCAGGACGACGCAGCGTCACTTACTTCGTGCCGGCCCCCGCGGATCAGGCGGGCGAACCGGACGTGCTGCCACGGCGGTTGGTCCGCCACAGCTGATAGAGATGCCGCGCCCCCGGCCGTACGAAGCGGGCGAGCATCGTGAGGAACGGCAGTGGATCGTCGGCCGCCCACCACGCCAGCTCCGTGCCGCTCGCGCGGGACGGGGCGTGCGGGGTCGTGTAACCACTGCGCCGGTACGCGAGCAGGGCCGGCAGGTCGATGTTCTCCACGACATACCGGTGCCCCGCCCGCTGCTCCCCCTCCGGGACGTCACGGCCGGTGAGATGGAGGTGGAGGGCGCGCACGACGTCGACGCCCGCCTCGTTCTCGAACAGGCGGAACTGGGCGCCCATCCGCGGATTGAAGTCGAGCAGCTTGTACTGTCCGTCGCGCCGGTCGAAGCGCAGGTCGAGGTCGACGATGCCGGTGAAGCCGATCTGCTTGATGAAACGCGCGGCGATGTCCGCGAGTTCCGGATTGTCGACGACGTACGCGTTCGCCGTCATGCCCGCGTGCGGCGGCCACGAGCGGACCTTGACCCCGGTGAACATCGCGCGGGGCGTGGAGTCCTGGTCGAAGTACGCGTGCACGATCCAGTCCTCGGCGTCCTCGCGCGGCAGGTACTCCTGCAGGATCACGCCGGGCCGCTCGCCCCAGTCCCGGGCGAGCGCCCGCAGGCCGTCGGGGGTGGCGATCCTCGTCGTCCCGTTCACCGCCGGGCTGCTGCGGCGGGTGAACGCCTCCCGGTTCTTCGCGACGACCGGGAAGCGCGCCTTCTTCGCGAACTCCTCGATGTCCGCGCGGCTCTTCGGGAACGCGGCCGCCGGCGACGGGATCCCGTGCTCCACGCACAGCTCGTGCAGCCCCTGCTTACTGGCCAGCCGGCGCGGCAACTCCCGCTCCACACGCGGGAAGAGATACCCCGCCCCGGCGAGCGGGTCCTGGTGCTCGGCGATGAGGACGGCCGCTTCCTCGTCCGTCGGGATCAGCACGGTGGGCCGCCCGATGCGGCGCGCGATGCGCAGCAGCCCGTCGACGAGGCGCCCCGGCTCCTCGGCCCCGGTGGTCCGCCAGGGAAAGGCCCGGCGCAGATGGCGCGAGGCGGCCGCGGGCGTGTACCGGTCCTCGGTGATCGCGTACATGGGCACACCGAGGCGGCCCAGGCTGCGGATGGCTCCCACCCCTCCGTGGTGCAGCGGATAGTCGCCGAACTTGACGATGAGGCCCGGCACGTCGCGGTCGACGACGAAAGGCACACCCCCGGCACCGCTTCGAGCACTCCCGGCACTCCTGGCCACGGGTCCCCCCACGTGTCCTGTCCCCCTTAGGACCCGGCCCCACCCCGTCCGCGCCCACCGGACATAGACGCTAAGCCGGAACCGACCACTCCATCAACGGGTCATTCGGACATTGCGAACTCTTTAGGCACTGCCCGAACCGGCTTCTCCCACGTAACGTGAGCCGCACTCGATGGAAAGTGAGGCAGGTAGGCATGGCTGGCACGCCCGAGCACACCCCGCTCGACCTCCCCGAAGGCGACCCCTTCGGCCCGCACAACCTTCCCTACGGGATCTTCTCCGAGGGCGCCGACGGCGAACGCCGGGTCGGAGTCCGTCTCGGCGACCACGTCCTCGACGCGGGCGCGGCGGCAGCGGCCCTCGGCTCCCCCTACGTCTCGCTCCTGGCCCGGCCGACCCTCAACCCCCTGCTGGCGGAGGGCCGTACGGCCTGGTCCGACGTGCGCCGCGCGCTGACCGCCTGGCTGACGGTGCCCGCCCACCGGGAGACCGTCCTGCCCCTCCTGCACCCGCTCTCCTCGGTCACCCTGCACCTCCCCTTCGAGGTCGCCGACTACGTCGACTTCTACGCCTCCGAGAACCACGCCTCGAACCTCGGCCGGCTCTTCCGCCCCGACGAGGAGCCGCTGAAGCCCAACTGGAAGCATCTGCCGGTGGGTTACCACGGCCGGTCCGGCACCGTGGTGGTCTCCGGGACCGATGTGGTGCGCCCGTCCGGCCAGCGCAAGGGCCCGGCCGACCCGGCACCGGTCTTCGGCCCCTCCGTCCGCCTCGACATCGAGACGGAGGTCGGTTACGTCGTCGGGGCTCCCTCCGCGCAGGGCACCGCCGTGCCGCTGTCCTCGTACCGCGACCACGTCTTCGGTCTCTGCCTGCTCAACGACTGGTCGGCGCGCGACATCCAGGCCTGGGAGACGGTTCCGCTCGGCCCGCACCTCGGCAAGTCCTTCGCGACCTCGATCTCGGCGTGGATCACGCCGCTGGAGGCGCTGGACGCGGCCCGCGTCCCGGCCCCGGAGCGCACGTACCCGCTGCTGCCGTACCTGGACGACTCCGACCCCGCGGACGACCCGGCGGGCTACGACCTGCGGATCACGGTCTCCCTCAACGGCCATGTCATCTCGGAGCCCCCCTTCTCCGGCATGTACTGGACCGGCGCCCAGATGCTGGCTCATATGACGGTCAACGGCGCCTCCCTGCGCACCGGCGACCTCTACGGCTCCGGCACGATCAGCGGCACCGAGGACAACGAGCGCGGCTCGCTCATCGAGATCACCTGGAACGGGCAGCACCCCCTCGAACTCCCCGACGGCAAGCGGGGCTTCCTGGAGGACGGCGACGTGGTGACCCTCTCCGCCTGGGCCCCCGGCCCGCACGGCACCAAGGTGGGCCTCGGCGACGTCACGGGCCGGATCACGGCAGCGCCCCACTAAGGGCGCGGGGAACTACGCGAGCGACGACGACGGCGCAGCACCCGCCGACGGATCAGTGACCGGCAACGGCGCCGAGGCGGGCGCCCCCGGCGCGGGCGGCACCTCTCACCGCCGCCCGCGCCACAGCGCCGCCGCTCACCGCCACACCGCCGGAGGCCCCGTCACCAGTCGATGTCGTCCGGCTCGGGCCCGAAGTCCGGCTCCGGCCCGAAGTCTCCCTCCCCCTCCTGCGCCCCCGGACCGGACCCGGCATCGGCACCCGCACCGGCACCGGCACCCGCACCCGCACCGGCACCCGCATCGCCCCCGTCCAGCGCGGCCAGCGCCGCAAGCACCCCCTCGCCCCACGTCGCCAGCTTCTTCTCGCCGACGCCGCCGATCGTGCCCAACTGCCCGAGGGACGTGGGCCGCTGGACCGCGATCTCCTTGAGCGTCGCGTCGTGGAAGATGACGTACGCCGGGACCCCGTTCTCCTTCGCCTGTGCTCCGCGCCAGGCCCGCAGCGCCTCGAAGACGGGCATCAGCTCCTCGGGCAGATCGGCCGCCGGCGACTTGGCCCTGCGCTCACGCGCGGTGGAGCGCGACGCCGCCTTCGGGGCCTCCTTGCGCAGCCGCACCTCCCGCTGCCGCCCGAGCACGGTCCCGCTCTCCTCGGTGAGCACCAGCGTCCCGTACTCGCCCTCGACCGCGATGAGGGACTGGGCGAGCAACTGCCGCACCACGCCCCGCCATTCGTTCTCGGTCAGGTCCTCGCCGATGCCGAAGACGGAGAGCTGGTCGTGGTCGAACTGGATGACCTTCGCGGTGCGCTTGCCCAGCAGGATGTCGATGATCTGGCCCGCGCCGAACTTCTGCCCCCGCTCCCGCTGCAGCCGCACCACCGTGGACAGGATCTTCTGGGCGGCGACGGTGCCGTCCCAGGTCTCGGGCGGGGTCAGGCAGGTGTCGCAGTTGCCGCAGGAGCCGGGCGCCTCCTGACCGAAGTACGTCAGGAGCTGGGCGCGGCGGCACTGCGCCGTCTCGCACAGCGCCAGCATCGAGTCGAGATGGGACGACGCCCGGCGCCGGAACGCCTCGTCGCCCTCCCCCATGTTGATCAGCTTCCGCTGCTGGACGACGTCCTGCAGCCCGTACGCCATCCAGGCCGTGGACGGCATTCCGTCGCGCCCGGCACGGCCGGTCTCCTGGTAGTACCCCTCGACGGACTTCGGCAGGTCCAGGTGGGCGACGAACCGGACGTCGGGCTTGTCGATGCCCATGCCGAACGCGATGGTCGCGCAGACGACGAGGCCCTCCTCGCGCAGGAACCGGGACTGGTGCGCCGCGCGCGTGCCCGCGTCGAGGCCCGCGTGGTACGGCACGGCGTCGATCCCGTTCCGGCAGAGGAACTCTGCGGTCGCCTCCACCGACTTGCGCGACAGGCAGTACACGATGCCCGCGTCGCCCTCGTGCTCCTGCTTGAGGAAGGAGAGCAGCTGCTTCTTCGGGTCGGCCTTGCCGACGATCCGGTACTGGATGTTGGGCCGGTCGAAGCTCGCCACGAAGTGCTTGGCGTCCGGCATGCCCAGGCGCTGGGTGATCTCCTGGTGCGTGGCGTGCGTCGCCGTCGCGGTGAGCGCGATGCGCGGCACGTCGGGCCAGCGCTGGCCGAGCACCGACAGCGCCAGATAGTCGGGGCGGAAGTCGTGGCCCCACTGCGCGACACAGTGCGCCTCGTCGATGGCGAAGACCGAGATCCTGCCGCGGGACAGCAGGTCGAGGGTGTTGTCGAGACGCAGCCGCTCCGGCGCCAGGTAGAGCAGGTCCAGCTCGCCCGCGAGGAACTCGGCCTCGACGGTGCGCCGCTCGTCGAAGTCCTGCGTCGAGTTCATGAACCCGGCGCGCACCCCGAGCGCGCGCAGCGCGTCCACCTGGTCCTGCATCAGCGCGATCAGCGGCGAGACGACCACACCGGTGCCCGGCCTGACCAGGGCCGGGATCTGGTAGCAGAGCGACTTGCCGCCACCGGTCGGCATGAGGACGACGGAGTCCCCGCCCGCGACCACGTGCTCGATGATCGCTTCCTGCTCACCCCGGAAGGCGTCGTACCCGAAGACGCGGTGGAGCGTGGTGAGTGCCTCGCTCCCGGTCACCTCGCTCATACCCAGTCCCGTCCTGCCGATCTCGACTTCCCCCGCAACGATAGGGGTCCGGACCGACAGCCCGAGACTTATCCACAACAGACCCTGTGGATAACTTCCTCACAGTCAGAGAGTCGTTCACACGTCCGTGGGAGACCAGATCATTACCGAGCGTCAGCCTGAGAGCTCCGGCGAGACTCCGTCCCGTGGGAGCACCGCTGGGCATCGAACCGAAGGCGTCCACGCCTACCTGGCCGATGCCGCCCGAGGGCGGCTACACCGCCGACGACCTGGACCGGCTTCCGAATCTCCCGCCGCACACGGAATTGATCGACGGGATCCTGGTCTTCGCGACTCCGCAGACCGTGCTTCACACGCGCACCATCGACTTCTTCGATGGGCGGTTGCAGTCCGTGGCACCGGCGCAGTTCGGCCGTCGTCCACGCCTTCGAGCTGGAGCCCACCACCGGCGCCTACGTCAGCGTCGGGATCTTCCGCGGGCGCATGAGGGTGGACGCGCCCTTCCCCGTGGAGCTGGACCTCATGGCGATCAAGGCCCGGCGCGACAGGGACTGAGACCCCGGACATGCGGAAGCCCGGCTCCCCACGAGGGGCCGGGCTTCCGTGGATCCGTATGCGGCCTACCGGACGAAGACGCTCGCCTGACCCGCCAGATCCAGGAAGTACTGCGGCGCGAGGCCGAGCACGATCGTCACCGCGACGCCCACCGCGATCGTCGTCATGGTCAGCGGCGAGGGCACGGCGACGGTCGGGCCGTCCGCCTTCGGCTCGCTGAAGAACATCAGGACGATCACGCGGATGTAGAAGAACGCGGCGATGGCCGACGACACCACACCGACCACGACGAGCGCACCCGCGCCGCCCTCGGCCGCGGCCTTGAACACCGCGAACTTCCCCGCGAACCCGGAGGTCAGCGGGATACCGGCGAAGGCGAGCAGGAAGATCGCGAAGACCGCCGCGACCAGCGGCGAGCGCCGGCCGAGCCCCGCCCACTTCGACAGGTGCGTCGCCTCGCCGCCCGCGTCGCGCACCAGCGTCACCACGGCGAAGGCGCCGATCGTGACGAAGGAGTACGCGCCCAGGTAGAAGAGGACCGACGAGACGCCGTCCGGGCTGGTGGCGATGACACCGGCCAGGATGAAGCCGGCGTGCGCGATCGACGAGTAGGCGAGGAGCCGCTTGATGTCGGTCTGTGTGATCGCGACGATCGCGCCCGCGAGCATCGTGACGATGGCGACGGCCCACATGACCGGCCGCCAGTCCCAGCGCAGCCCCGGCAGGACCACGTACAGGAGCCGGAGCAGCGCACCGAACGCCGCGACCTTCGTGGCCGCCGCCATGAAGCCGGTGACCGGCGTCGGGGCGCCCTGGTAGACGTCCGGGGTCCACATGTGGAACGGCACGGCGCCGACCTTGAACAGCAGGCCCATCACCACGAGTGCCATGCCGATGAGCAGCAGCGCGTCGTTGCCCATCGTGTCGGCGAGGGCCGGGTCGATGTTCTGCACCGAGCCGTCGGCGACGCTCGCGATGGTGGCGTACGAGACGGAGCCCGCGTAGCCGTACAGCAGCGCGATGCCGAACAGCGTGAAGGCCGAGGCGAACGCGCCGAGCAGGAAGTACTTGACCGCGGCCTCCTGCGACACGAGCCGCTTACGGCGGGCCACGGCGCACAGCAGGTACAGCGGCAGGGAGAAGACCTCCAGGGCGATGAACAGCGTCAGCAGATCGTTCGCCGCGGGGAAGACCAGCATGCCGCCGATGGCGAAGAGCGCCAGCGGGAACACCTCGGTGGTGGTGAACCCGGCCTTCACGGCGGCCTTTTCGCTGTCGCTGCCGGGGACGGACGCGGCCTGCGCGGCGAACGAGTCGACGCGGTTGCCGTGCGCCTCCGGGTCGAGCCGCCGCTCCGCGAACGTGAAGATCGACACCAACCCGGCCAGCAGGATGGCCCCTTGGAGGAAGAGCGCCGGACCGTCGACGGCGATCGCGCCCATGGCCGCGATGTGCGCCTTCGTCGTGCCGTACCCGCCGGCCGCCAGCGCCACGACCGCCGCGAAGGCGGCCGCGAGGGCGACGACGGACAGGAAGACCTGCACGTAGTAGCGGGACCGGCGCGGCACGAAGGCCTCGACCAGGATCCCCAGGACGGCGGCACCGATGACGATCAAGGTCGGGGACAATTGCCCGTACTCGATCTTCGGTGCGTCGATCTTGGAGATCGGATCGGCCGCCGTTGTCCACAGGGTGTGGACAGCTGGCGCGCTCACCAGATCACTCATGTGTGAACTCACTTGTGAGCCGCCTCCACTTCCGGCTTCGGGTCCTTCTTCTGGACGTCGGACATGGTGTGCTTGACCGCCGGGTTCACCAGCTCGGTGAGCGGCTTCGGGTACACACCGAGGAAGATCAGTACGCCGATCAGCGGGACCAGGACCGCGAGTTCACGCACGCGCAGGTCGGCGATGCCCTCGTTCGACGGCTTCACCGGGCCGGTCATGGTGCGCTGGTAGAGGACCAGCGTGTAGAGCGCGGCCAGGACGATGCCGAAGGTCGCGATGATGCCGATCACCGGGTAGCGCGTGAACGTGCCGACCAGGACCAGGAATTCACTCACGAAGGGCGCGAGGCCCGGCAGGGACAGCGTGGCGAGACCACCGATGAGGAACGTGCCGGCGAGCACCGGCGCGACCTTCTGCACACCGCCGTAGTCCGCGATGAGGCGCGAGCCGCGCCGGGAGATCAGGAATCCGGCGACCAGCATCAACGCGGCCGTCGAAATACCGTGGTTGACCATGTAGAGCGTCGCGCCGGACTGGCCCTGGCTGGTCATCGCGAAGATGCCCAGGATGATGAAGCCGAAGTGCGAGATCGACGCGTACGCCACCAGGCGCTTGATGTCGCGCTGGCCGACCGCGAGCAGTGCTCCGTACACGATGCTGATGAGCGCCAGTACGAGAATGACCGGCGTCGCCCACTTGCTCGCCTCCGGGAACAGCTGGAGGCAGAAGCGGAGCATCGCGAAGGTGCCGACCTTGTCGACAACTGCCGTGATCAGTACGGCGACCGGGGCCGTGGCCTCGCCCATCGCGTTCGGCAGCCAGGTGTGCAGCGGCCACAGCGGGGCCTTCACCGCGAAGGCGAAGAAGAACCCGAGGAAGAGCAGCCGCTCGGTGTTGGTCGCCATGTCGAGCGAGCCGTTGGCCCGCGCGGCCGCGATCTCCTGGAGCGAGAAGTTCCCCGCGACCACGTAGAGACCGATCACGGCCGCCAGCATGATGAGACCGCCGACGAGGTTGTAGAGGAGGAACTTGACCGCGGCGTACGAACGCTGGGTCGCGGCCTCCTTCTCGCCGTGCGGGCCCGCACGGTCCCCGAAGCCGCCGATGAGGAAGTACATCGGGATGAGCATGGCTTCGAAGAAGATGTAGAAGAGGAAGACGTCGGTGGCCTCGAAGGAGATGATCACCATCGCCTCGACCAGCAGGATCAGGGCGAAGAAGCCCTGGGTCGGACGCCACCGGCTGTTGCCGGTCTCCTGCGGGTCCGCGTCGTGCCAGCCGGCCAGGATCACGAACGGGATCAGCAGCGCGGTCAGCGCGACGAGCGCGACCCCGATGCCGTCCACACCCAGCTCGTACCGGACCCCGAAGTCCGCGATCCACGCGTGGGATTCCGTGAGTTGGTAGCGGGCGCCGTCCGGATCGAAGCGGACCGCCACCACGGCCGCGACCACCAGCGTCGCGAGCGAGAAGAGCAGCGCGAGCCACTTGGCCGCGGTGCGCTGCTTCGCCGGCACGGCGGCCGTGGCGATCGCGCCCACGGCCGGAAGCACCGCCGTCGCTGTCAGCAGAGGAAAGGACATCGGTATCAGACCGCCCTCATCAGCAGGGTCGCGGCGACGATGACCGCCGCACCGCCGAACATCGAGACGGCGTACGAGCGCACGTAGCCGTTCTGGAGCTTGCGCAGCCGGCCGGAGAGGCCGCCCACGGAAGCGGCCGTCCCGTTGACCACCCCGTCGACCAGGGTGTGGTCGACGTACACCAGCGAGCGCGTGAGGTGCTCGCCGCCGCGTACGAGGACGACGTGGTTGAAGTCGTCCTGGAGCAGGTCGCGCCGGGCGGCGCGGGTGAGCAGCGAGCCGCGCGGGGCGAGCACCGGCACCTCGCGGCGCCCGTACTGGAGCCAGGCGATGGCCACACCGATCACCAGGGCCACCATGGTGGCTCCGGTGACCGCGGCCGCGCTGATCGGCGGGTGACCGTGCTCGTGGCCGGTGACCGGCTCCAGCCAGTTCAGGAAGCGGTCGCCGATCGAGAAGAACCCACCGGCGAAGACCGAGCCGACGGCGAGCACGATCATCGGGATCGTCATGGACGACGGGGACTCGTGCGGGTGCGGCTCGTGGCCTTCGGCGTCGGGCTGCCAGCGCTTCTCACCGAAGAAGGTCATGATCATCACGCGGGTCATGTAGAACGCGGTGATGGCCGCGCCGAGCAGGGCGACGGAGCCGAGGATCCAGCCTTCCGTCCCGCCCTTCGCGAACGCCGCCTCGATGATCTTGTCCTTGGAGAAGAAGCCGGACAGGCCCGGGAAGCCGATGATGGCGAGGTACCCGAGGCCGAACGTCACGAAGGTGACCGGCATGTACTTCCGCAGAGCGCCGTACTTCCTCATGTCGACCTCGTCGTTCATGCCGTGCATGACCGAACCGGCGCCGAGGAAGAGCCCGGCCTTGAAGAAGCCGTGCGTCACCAGATGCATGATCGCGAAGACGTAGCCGATGGGGCCGAGGCCCGCGGCGAGCACCATGTAGCCGATCTGCGACATCGTCGAGCCCGCGAGGGCCTTCTTGATGTCGTCCTTCGCGCAACCGACGATCGCACCGAACATCAGCGTGACCGCGCCGACGATCGTGACGACGAGCTGCGCGTCGGGCGCCGCGTTGAAGATCGCGCCGGAGCGGACGATCAGGTAGACACCCGCGGTCACCATGGTCGCGGCGTGGATGAGGGCCGAGACCGGGGTCGGGCCCTCCATCGCGTCGCCGAGCCAGGACTGCAGCGGCACCTGCGCCGACTTGCCGCACGCGGCGAGCAGCAGCATCAGGCCGATCGCGGTGAGCTTGCCCTCGGAGGTGTCACCGACGCTGTCGAGCACCGGCTTGAAGGCGAACGTGCCGAACGTCGTGAACATCAGCATGATCGCGATCGACAGACCCATGTCGCCGACGCGGTTGACCAGGAACGCCTTCTTCGCGGCGGTGGCCGCGCTCGGCTTGTGCTGCCAGAAGCCGATGAGGAGGTACGAGGCGAGGCCCACGCCTTCCCAGCCGACGTACAGCAGCAGGTAGTTGTCGGCGATGACCAGCAGGAGCATCGCCGCGACGAACAGGTTCAGGTAGCCGAAGAAGCGGCGGCGCCGCTCGTCGTGCTCCATGTACCCGATCGAGTAGATGTGGATCAGCGTGCCGACACCGGAGATCAGCAGCACGAACGTCATCGACAGCTGGTCCAGCTGGAAGGCGACGTCCGCCTGGAAGCCCTCGACGGGGATCCAGCTGAACAGGTACTGGCTGAACGTGCGGTCCTCCGGGCTCTTGCCGAGCATGTCGGAGAAGAGCACGAGGGCGATCACGAAGGAGACGGCCGCGAGCAGCGTGCCGAGCAGATGCCCCACCCGGTCCAACGCCCGCCCGCCGCACAGCAGTACGGCCGCTCCGAGCAGGGGCGCCGCTACCAGCAGCGCAATCAAGTTCTCTGCATTCATGGTGGTTCGCGACCCCTTACAGCTTCATCAGGCTGGCGTCGTCGACCGAGGCCGAGTGGCGGGAACGGAACAGCGACACGATGATCGCGAGCCCGACCACGACCTCCGCGGCGGCGACGACCATCGTGAAGAACGCGATGATCTGGCCGTCGAGATTGCCGTGCATCCGGGAGAACGCGACGAACGCGAGGTTGCACGCGTTCAGCATCAGCTCGATGCACATGAACACCACGATCGCGTTCCGCCTGATGAGCACGCCGGTGGCACCGATCGTGAACAACAGGGCGGCGAGATACAGGTAGTTGACCGGGTTCACTTCGACGCCTCCTCTGCCTGCGCAGCGTGGTCGAGGTCCGTGCGCTCCAGGCGCTCGGCGGAACGCTGCTCCAGGGCCTTGAGGTCGTTCAGCGCCTCACCGGAGACGTCCCGGATCTGGCCGCGCTCGCGCAGCGTCTGCATCACCGTGAGCTCCGAGGGGGTGCCGTCGGGCAGCAGGCCGGCGATGTCCACCGCGTTGTGCCGGGCGTAGACGCCGGGGGCGGGCAGCGGCGGCAGGTGCTTGCCCTCGCGCACCCGCTGCTCGGCGAGCTCCCGCTGGGTCTTGGCCCGCTCGGTGCGCTCGCGGTGCGTGAGCACCATGGCGCCGATGGCGGCCGTGATCAGCAGGGCGCCGGTGATCTCGAAGGCGAAGACGTACTTGGTGAAGATCAGGGTCGCCAGGCCCTCGACGTTCCCGTTCGCGTTCGCCTTGCCGAGGCCGTTGAACTGCTTCAGCGACGCGTTCCCGATCCCCGCGATCAGCAGGACCCCGAAGCCGAGCCCGCACAGGGCGGCCAGCCAGCGCTGTCCCTTGATGGTCTCCTTCAGGGAGTCCGCCGCGGTGACGCCGACGAGCATGACCACGAACAGGAAGAGCATCATGATCGCGCCCGTGTAGACGACGATCTGCACGATGCCCAGGAAGTACGCCCCGTTGGCCAGGTAGAACACCGCGAGGATGATCATGGTCCCGGCCAGGCACAGGGCACTGTGCACGGCCTTCTTCATCAGGATCGTGCACAGCGCGCCGATGACGGCGACCGTGCCGAGGACCCAGAACTGGAACGCCTCACCGGTGGAGGTGGAGTAGGCGGCGAGCTGCGCGCTCATGCCTCCACCTCCTCGGCCTCGACGGCCTCCGAGGGCTTCTCGCCCTTGGAGACGGCCACTTGGCGCTCGGTGCCCGGCGCGGCCTCCGTGACAAGACCCCGGTAGTAGTCCTGCTCGTCCATGCCCGGGAAGATCGAGTGCGGGCTGTCGACCA
Organism: Streptomyces sp. YJ-C3; assembly: GCF_053891275.1. NCBI lineage: Bacteria > Bacillati > Actinomycetota > Actinomycetes > Kitasatosporales > Streptomycetaceae > Streptomyces > Streptomyces sp. YJ-C3. Next base: position 8,273,439 of record NZ_CM132685.1, read on the forward strand.
TGCCCTCGTCGAGGCCGGCGAGCAGCTGCTCCTTGGTGTAGATCAGGTTGGCGCGGCTGCTGTCGGCCAGCTCGAACTCGTTCGTCATCGTGAGCGCGCGCGTGGGGCACGCCTCGATGCACAATCCGCACAGGATGCAGCGGGCGTAGTTGATCTGGTAGACGCGGCCGTACCGCTCACCCGGGGAGTAGCGCTCCTCCTCGGTGTTGTCCGCGCCCTCCACGTAGATGGCGTCCGCCGGGCAGGCCCAGGCGCACAGCTCGCAGCCGACGCACTTCTCCAGGCCGTCCGGATGGCGGTTGAGCTGGTGCCTGCCGTGGAAGCGGGGAGCGGTGGTCTTCTGCTCCTCCGGGTACTGCTCGGTCAGCCGCTTCTTGAACATGGCCTTGAAGGTCACGCCGAAGCCGGCGACGGGGTTCATGAACCCGGGCTTGGTGTCCTTCTCGTTCTCGTCAGCCATCGGACGCCTCCTTTCCGTCACGAGATCCGCCAAGTGATTCGTCACTCGCAGTATCGGGGCCACCACTGACAATCAACTCCCGCTCATGGCGCGGGCGTCGGCGCGGCACGGGCTGCAGCGTCTGTCCGGGCAGCGGCGGCACGGGGAATCCGCCCGCCATCGGGTCGAAGGCGGCCGGTTCGTCCGCCGCGCCCTGCTTGGCCCCCCGGTCGCGGAAGATGTCCACGACGAACGACAGCAGCAGGAGCACGAGGATGGCGCCGCCGACGTACAGGGCGATGGTGGCGAAGTCGTAGTTCTCGTTGCGCAGGGTCCGCACCGTCGCCACGAGCATCAGCCACACCACGGAGACCGGGATGAGGACCTTCCAGCCGAGCTTCATCAGCTGGTCGTAGCGCACCCGCGGCAGCGTGCCGCGCAGCCAGATGAAGAAGAACAGCAGCAGCTGGACCTTGACGACGAACCAGAGCAGCGGCCACCAGCCGTGGTTCGCGCCCTCCCAGAACGTGGAGATCGGCCACGGTGCGCGCCAGCCGCCCAGGAAGAGCGTCACGGACACCGCCGAGACCGTCACCATGTTCACGTACTCGGCGAGCATGAACATCGCGAACTTGATCGACGAGTACTCGGTGTTGAAGCCGCCGACGAGGTCGCCCTCGGACTCCGGCATGTCGAACGGAGCGCGGTTCGTCTCCCCGACCATCGTCACGATGTAGATCAGGAACGAGACCGGCAGCAGCACGATGTACCAGCGGTCGTGCTGCTGGGCGACGATCTCCGACGTCGACATCGAGCCCGAGTACAGGAACACCGAGGCGAACGCGGCGCCCATCGCGATCTCGTACGAGATCATCTGCGCGCAGGACCGCAGACCGCCGAGCAGCGGGTACGTGGAGCCGGACGACCAGCCGGCCAGCACGATGCCGTAGATGCCGACGGAGGCGACCGCGAGGATGTAGAGCATCGCGATCGGCAGGTCCGTCAGCTGCATCGCCGTACGGTGGCCGAAGATCGAGATCTCGTTGCCGGACGGGCCGAACGGGATCACGGCGATCGCCATGAAGGCGGGGATCGCGGCGACGATCGGCGCAAGGATGTAGACCACCTTGTCCGCGCGCTTGACGATCACGTCTTCCTTGAGCATCAGCTTGATGCCGTCGGCGAGCGACTGGAGCATGCCCCAGGGGCCGTGCCGGTTCGGGCCGATGCGCAGCTGCATCCAGGCGACGACCTTGCGCTCCCACACGATGGAGAACAGCACGGTCACCATCAGGAAGGCGAAGCAGAACACCGCCTTGATGAGGACCAGCCACCACGGGTCGGTACCGAACATCGACAGGTCTTCGAGTGCCACTGGGCTCAGTGCCGTGGGGCTCATGACTGCACCTCCGGGGCCTCGGCGGCGGCCGGGCCGATCTTCACCAGGTCGCCGGGGACGGCACCGGTGTCCGAAGCGACGCCCCCGCCCGCGGAGTTGAGCGGCAGCCACACCACGCGGTCCGGCATCTGCGTCACCTGGAGCGGCAGCGCGATCGCGCCCGCGGGCCCGGTGACGGCCAGCACGTCGCCGTGCTTGACCCCCACCTCGGCGGCCGTGGCCGCGGACACGCGCGCGTGGGCGGTGTGCCGCGTCCCGGCGAGCGCGTCGTCGCCGTCCTGGAGACGGCCCTGGTCGAGCAGCAACCGGTGCCCGGCGAGCACGGCCTCACCGGAGGCCGGGCGCGGCAACTGCGCGCCCGTCTCCAGCGGTTCGGTCGCGTGCGGCCCGTCCCAGTTGCCCAGGCGGTCCAGCTCCCCGCGCGCGGCGCGCAGATCGGGCAGCCCCAGGTGGACGTCCATGGCGTCGGCCAGCATCTGCAGCACCCGCCCGTCGGTCGGGGCGACGCGGCGCGTCATCTGGTCGGGCTTGAGCGCGGCCTCGAACATCCGGGCCCGGCCCTCCCAGTTGAGGAACGTGCCCGCCTTCTCGGCGACCGCGGCCACCGGAAGCACGACGTCCGCGTGCTCGGTGACCTCGCTGGGCCGCTGCTCCAGGGAGACCAGGAACCCGACCTCGTGAAGCGCTTCACGCGCGCGTGCCGGGTTCGGCAGGTCGGCGACCTCGACGCCCGCGACGACGAGGGCCTGCAGCTCGCCGGTGACGGCGGACTCCACGATCTGGCCGGTGTCCCGCCCGTGACGGTGCGGCAGCGCGGCCACACCCCAGGCGGCGGCGACCTCGTCCCGCGCGCGCGGGTCGGTGGCCGGACGTCCGCCCGGCAGCAGCGACGGCAGCGCGCCGGCCTCGATCGCGCCGCGCTCACCGGCGCGGCGCGGGATCCACACCAGTTCGGCGCCGGTCGCGGACGCGGCCCGTACGGCGGCGGTGAGTCCGCCCGCGACGGCCGCGAGCCGTTCGCCGACGACGAGCACGGCGCCCTCGGTGCGCAGCGCCTCCGCCGCGACCGCTCCGCCGTCCTCCAGGCCGACGCCGGAGGCGAGCGCGTCCAGCCACTCGGGCTCGGTGCCGGGCGCGGCGGGCAGCAGCGTGCCGCCCGCCTTCTCCAGGCCGCGCGTCGCGTGCGTGGCGAGCGAGAAGACCCGCTGGCCGTGTCCCCGCCAGGCCTTGCGGAGCTTGAGGAAGACGCCGGGCGCCTCCTCCTCCGACTCGAAGCCGACCAGAAGGACCGCGGGGGCCTTCTCCAGCTTCTTGTACGTGACTCCGCTGCCGTCCAGGTCACGGCCGCGGCCCGCGACGCGCGCGGCGAGGAAGTCGGCCTCCTCACCGCTGTGCACGCGCGCGCGGAAGTCGATGTCGTTCGTGTCGAGGGCGACGCGCGTGAACTTGCTGTACGCGTAGGCGTCCTCGACGGTCAGCCGGCCTCCGGTGAGGACACCGGCCCGGCCGCGCGCCGCGCCGAGCCCGCGCGCGGCGGTCTCCAGGGCCTCGGGCCAGGACGCGGGCCGCAGTTCGCCGGAGTCGGCGTCACGGACCAGGGGCGTCGTCAGCCGGTCCGGCTTCTGCGCGTACCGGAAGCCGAACCTGCCCTTGTCGCAGATCCACTCCTCGTTGACCTCGGGGTCGTTGGCCGCGAGGCGGCGCATGACCTTGCCGCGCCGGTGGTCGGTGCGCGTCGCGCAGCCGCCGGAGCAGTGCTCGCACACCGACGGCGACGAGACGAGGTCGAAGGGGCGGGAGCGGAACCGGTACGCCGCCGAGGTGAGCGCGCCCACCGGGCAGATCTGGATGGTGTTCCCGGAGAAGTACGACTCGAAGGGGTCGCCCTCGCCCGTACCGACCTGCTGGAGCGCGCCGCGCTCGATCAGCTCGATCATCGGGTCGCCCGCGATCTGGTTCGAGAACCGGGTGCAGCGCGCGCACAGCACGCACCGCTCACGGTCGAGCAGCACCTGCGTGGAGATCGGCACCGGCTTCTCGTAGGTGCGCTTCTTGCCCTCGAAGCGCGAGTCGGCCTGTCCGTGCGACATGGCCTGGTTCTGCAGCGGACACTCGCCGCCCTTGTCGCAGACCGGGCAGTCCAGCGGGTGGTTGATGAGCAGCAGCTCCATCACGCCGCGCTGCGCCTTCTCGGCGACGGGCGAGGAGAGCTGGCTCTTGACCACCATGCCGTCGGTGCAGGTGATGGTGCAGGACGCCATCGGCTTGCGCTGGCCCTCCACCTCCACGATGCACTGGCGGCAGGCGCCGGCCGGGTCGAGGAGCGGGTGGTCGCAGAAGCGGGGGATCTCGATCCCCAGCAACTCGGCGGCCCGGATGACGAGCGTCCCCTTGGGGACGCTGATCTCGATGCCGTCGATGGTGAGGGTGACCAGGTCCTCCGGCGGAACCGCCGCCTCGCCGCCCCCGGAGGGAGCGCTGGTGGTCACAGTCATGCGTTCACCTCCGTGCGGTGCTGATCGGCCCACACCGTGGCGCGGGCCGGATCGAAGGGGCAGCCCTTGCCCGTGATGTGCTGCTCGTACTCCTCGCGGAAGTACTTGAGCGAGGAGAAGATCGGCGAGGCGGCGCCGTCGCCGAGGGCGCAGAACGACTTGCCGTTGATGTTGTCGGCGATGTCGTTCAGCTTGTCGAGGTCCTCCATGGCGCCCTTGCCGGCCTCGATGTCGCGCAGCAACTGCACGAGCCAGTACGTCCCTTCGCGGCACGGCGTGCACTTGCCGCAGGACTCATGGGCGTAGAACTCGGTCCACCGCGTGACCGCCCGCACCACGCAGGTCGTCTCGTCGAAGCACTGCAGCGCCTTGGTGCCGAGCATCGATCCGGCGGCGCCGACACCCTCGTAGTCGAGGGGCACGTCGAGGTGCTCGTCGGTGAACATCGGCGTCGAACTGCCGCCGGGCGTCCAGAACTTGAGCCGGTGGCCGGGGCGGATGCCGCCGCTCATGTCGAGCAGCTGGCGCAGCGTGATGCCGAGCGGGGCCTCGTACTGTCCGGGCGAGGCGACGTGGCCGCTGAGCGAGTACAGCGTGAAGCCCGGGGACTTCTCGCTGCCCATCGACTTGAACCAGTCCTTGCCGCGATTCAGGATCGCGGGAACCGACGCGATGGACTCGACGTTGTTCACGACAGTGGGGCACGCGTAGAGGCCCGCGACCGCCGGGAAGGGAGGACGCAGTCGCGGCTGGCCACGACGGCCCTCGAGCGAGTCCAGGAGTGCGGTCTCCTCACCACAGATGTACGCGCCTGCGCCGGCGTGCACGGTGAGTTCAAGGTTGAGACCGGACCCGAGGACGTTCTGCCCGAGGTACCCCGCGGCGTAGGCCTCGCGCACGGCCTCGTGCAAGCGCCGCAGTACGGGGACCACTTCACCGCGCAAGTAGATGAACGCGTGCTCCGAACGGATCGCGTAACACGCGATCACGATGCCCTCGATGAGGCTGTGCGGGTTCGCGAAGAGGAGCGGGATGTCCTTGCAGGTCCCCGGCTCCGATTCGTCGGCGTTGACAACAAGATAGTGAGGCTTGCCGTCTCCCTGCGGGATGAACTGCCACTTCATCCCGGTCGGGAACCCGGCACCACCACGCCCGCGGAGCCCCGCGTCCTTCACATACGCGATCAGGTCGTCCGGCGACATCGCGAGGGCCTTGCGCAGCCCCTCGTACCCCTCATGCCGGCGATACACATCCAAAGACCAGGACTTGTCCTCGTCCCAGAAGGCCGACAGGACCGGTGAGAGCAGCTTCTCCGGGCTGGTGTCGTTGTTGTCGATCTCGGCTGCCAAGGTCATCACTCCCCCTCCTCGGCGGCGGGACCGGCTGGGTGGTCCGGGTCCGAGGCCGATGTGTCCTGCGGCGCGTCGTGCGAACTGAGGTGCTCGGCGGGCGACGGGTCGTGGGGCTGTGCGCCCTCGGCCCCCGCCGCGCGCGGGTGGACCACGCGCGCGGGCGAGGTCTCGCCCTTGGCCAGGCGCAGCCCGATCAGGGAGGCCGGGCCCGCGCTGCCGCTCGCCTCGACGGCGCCCTCGCGCTCGTCGGGGAAGCCGGCCAGGATCCGCGCGGTCTCCTTGAAGGTGCACAGCGGGGCGCCGCGGGTGGGTGACACCTGCGCTCCCGCGCGCAGGTCGTCGACGAGCCGCGTGGCGGACTCGGGCGTCTGGTTGTCGAAGAACTCCCAGTTGACCATCACGACGGGGGCGAAGTCGCAGGCCGCGTTGCACTCGATGTGCTCCAGCGTGACCTTGCCGTCGTCCGTGGTGCCGTTGTTGCCGACGCCGAGGTGCTCCTGGAGCGTCTCGAAGATGGCGTCGCCGCCCATGACGGCGCACAGCGTGTTGGTGCAGACGCCGACCTGGTAGTCGCCGCTCGGCTTCCTTCGGTACATCGTGTAGAAGGTCGCGACGGCGGTGACCTCGGCCGTGGTCAGGTCGAGCATGTCCGCGCAGAACTGCATGCCGGTGCGCGTGACATGCCCCTCCTCCGCCTGCACGAGGTGCAGCATCGGCAGGAGCGCCGAGCGGGAGTCGGGGTAGCGGGCGATGATCTCGCGCGCGTCCGCCGCCAGACGGGCCCGGACATCGTCCGGGTAACCGGGCGCGGGCAGTTGGGGCATGCCCAGGCTGACGCCCTGCTCCGAAGAACTGGTGGTCACCGGTCGACGCCTCCCATCACGGGGTCGATGGACGCGACAGCGACGATGACGTCGGCGACCTGGCCGCCCTCGCACATCGCGGCCATCGCCTGCAGGTTGGTGAAGGACGGGTCACGGAAGTGGACCCGGAAGGGGCGGGTGCCGCCGTCGGACACGGCGTGCACACCGAGCTCCCCCTTGGGCGACTCCACGGCGGCGTACGCCTGTCCCGGCGGGACGCGGAAGCCCTCGGTCACCAGCTTGAAGTGGTGGATGAGGGCCTCCATGGAGGTGCCCATGATGTTCTTGATGTGGTCGAGCGAGTTGCCGAGACCGTCCGGCCCGAGGGCCAGCTGCGCGGGCCAGGCGATCTTCTTGTCGCCGACCATGACCGGGCCCGGCTCCAGCCGGTCCAGGCACTGCTCGACGATCCGCACCGACTGGCGCATCTCCTCCAGGCGGATCAGGAAGCGCCCGTAGGAGTCGCAGGTGTCGGCGGTCGGGATCTCGAAGTCGTAGTTCTCGTATCCGCAGTACGGCTGCGCCTTGCGCAGGTCGTGCGGCAGACCGGCGGAGCGCAGGATCGGCCCGGTGGCGCCGAGGGCCATGCAGCCCGCGAGGTCGAGGTAGCCGACGTCCTGCATACGGGCCTTGAAGATGGGGTTCCCGGTGGCGAGCTTGTCGTACTCGGGAAGGTTCTTCTTCATCTTCTTCACGAACTCGCGCAGCTGGTCCACCGCGCCGGGCGGCAGGTCCTGGGCGAGTCCGCCGGGCCGGATGTACGCGTGGTTCATCCGCAGGCCGGTGATCAACTCGTAGATATCGAGAATGAGTTCACGATCACGAAAGCCGTAGATCATGATCGTGGTCGCGCCGAGTTCCATGCCGCCGGTGGCGATCGCCACCAGGTGCGAGGACATCCGGTTCAGCTCCATCAGGAGGACCCGGATGATGCTGGCGCGGTCGGGGATGTCGTTCTCGATGCCGAGAAGCTTCTCGACGGCGAGGCAGTACGCCGCCTCGTTGTAGAACGGCGTCAGGTAGTCCATGCGCGTCACGAACGTGGTGCCCTGCGTCCACGTGCGGTACTCGAGGTTCTTCTCGATACCGGTGTGCAGATAACCGATTCCGCAGCGCGCCTCGGTGACCGTCTCGCCGTCGATCTCCAGGATCAGGCGCAGCACGCCGTGCGTGGACGGGTGCTGGGGCCCCATGTTGACGATGATGCGCTCGTCGTCGGACTTCACCGCGGACTGGACGACCTCGTCCCAGTCGCCACCGGTGACCGTGTACACGGTGCCTTCGGTGGTCGCGCGCGGAGTTGCGTGGGGAGTAGTCATCAGCTGTACGACCTCCGCTGGTCCGGAGCCGGGATCTGGGCGCCCTTGTACTCGACGGCGATGCCGCCGAGGGGATAGTCCTTGCGCTGCGGGAAGCCCTGCCAGTCGTCCGGCATCATGATCCGCGTCAGCGCGGGGTGGCCGTCGAAGACGATGCCGAAGAAGTCGTACGCCTCGCGCTCGTGCCAGTCGTTCGTCGGGTACACGGCGACCAGGGACGGGACGTGCGGGTCCGCGTCCGGCATCGAGACCTCCAGGCGGATCAGCCGGTTGTGGGTGATCGACCGCAGGTGGTAGACGGCGTGCAGCTCGCGGCCCTTGTCGCCGGGGTAGTTCACACCGGAGACGCCGGTGCACAGCTCGAACCGCAGGGCCGGGTCGTCGCGCAGCGTCCGGGCCACCCGGACCAGGTACTCGCGCTCGATGTGGAAGGTGATCTCGTCGCGGTCGACGACCGTCCTGTCGATGGCGTTGCCGGGGACCAGGCCCTGTTCCTCCAGGGCGCCCTCCAGCTCGTCGGTGACCTCGTCGAACCAGCCGCCGTAGGGGCGGGCGGTCTCGCCGGGCAGCCGGACCGAGCGGACGAGTCCGCCGTAGCCGGAGGTGTCGCCGCCGTTGTCGGCGCCGAACATGCCGCGCTGGACGCGGATCTCCTCGCCCGCCCCGCCCCGTTGTTCCGGCAGTCCCGCACCGCCGGACCCGTTCAACTGCTCGTCACTCACCGAAGCAGCCCCTTCATCTCGATCGTCGGGAGCGCCTTGAGCGCCGCTTCCTCCGCCTCACGGGCCGCCTCCTCGGCGTTCACGCCGAGCTTGGAGGACTGGATCTTCTGATGGAGCTTGAGAATCGCGTCCATCAGCATCTCGGGCCGGGGCGGACAGCCGGGCAGATAGATGTCGACCGGGACGACGTGGTCGACGCCCTGCACGATCGCGTAGTTGTTGAACATCCCGCCGGACGAGGCGCAGACACCCATGGAGATGACCCACTTGGGGTTGGGCATCTGGTCGTAGACCTGCCGCAGGACGGGCGCCATCTTCTGGCTCACCCGGCCCGCGACGATCATCAGGTCCGCCTGGCGGGGCGACCCGCGGAACACCTCCATGCCGAACCGCGCCAGGTCGTAGCGCCCCGCGCCCGTCGTCATCATCTCGATGGCGCAGCACGCGAGTCCGAACGTGGCCGGAAAGACGGATGACTTGCGCACCCAGCCGGCGGCCTGCTCGACGGTGGTCAGAAGGAATCCGCTCGGCAGCTTTTCTTCGAGTCCCATTGGTCTGTGGCTCCCGGTCTCCCCTATACGGGGCTCAGTCCCATTCCAGGCCGCCGCGCCGCCATACGTACGCGTACGCGACGAAGACGGTGAGCACGAAGAGCAGCATCTCCACGAGCCCGAACACCCCCAGGGCGTCGAACGTGACGGCCCAGGGGTAGAGGAAGACGATCTCGATGTCGAAGACGATGAAGAGCATCGCCGTCAGGTAGTACTTGATGGGGAAGCGCCCGCCGCCGGCCGGCGTGGGGGTCGGCTCGATGCCGCACTCGTACGCTTCGAGCTTGGCCCGGTTGTACCGCTTTGGACCGATAAGCGTGGCCATGACCACGGAGAAGATCGCAAAGCCTGCCCCGAGGGCTCCCAGTACGAGGATGGGCGCATACGCGTTCACCGCTCCTCGCTCCTCTCAGTCGGCGCTGACTGCTGGCGGTTGCACGGGCTCGCGGCCCACTCCCCCTGCAAACGGTCGAAGATCGCTTACATGTGAAGCAGGTCACAAGCCCAACTTGCCCCGCATCCTATGCCCGGTGCTCTGTGATCTGCGACACGGGGTACGCCAACTACTTTGTGATCTCCACCACCTGACGAAGGATCATGAAGTCGGATGAGCGGTGATCTTCACACGCGAAGCACCTGAGTGATCACCAGAGGTGACAACTTGCCTCGTCATCGCTGGTAGAGGGCTCGTCGCACTATCAAGAGGTGCACTTCGCAAGCAAATTGGCGCTGGACACGGGTGGCTGATAGTGGACCCTGTTCACACATCAGGGGGAGCGGTGTGGACGGATGTGGACGCGACGGCTCCCCCTAGGGGGTTGATGTGACCTGCGTCACGGGTCAAGTAACGTCCCGGAAACCGGGCTTGGCCAACGGTGTCAACGAGTGGTAGGCGTCGGGCAATTCGGGCGTATTGCGGAAACACCGTGATCACAGCCTCGATCAAGGTTGTCCGGATTGCCCCTTACGGCGTCAATAAGGGCCGCCGCGCCCGGGATTCACGCCACGACTACACAACTGTGGCGCACCACACGTTTCTTGATGGGAACCGTGAAGCCCTGATACCGGTTGTTCTCATGTCCCACACCGCTCACATACCCAGCCACCGGAAGCCCCGCCGCAGCGCCTCGAAGATGGCCCTGCGCGCCGGAGTTACCGGTGGCGTCCTCAGCACCCTCGCCGTGGCTGGTGCGTCCGGTGCGGCGAGCGCTGCCGAGCCGGTCACCCAGACCATCGAGCTCCCCACGCTCACCACCGACCTGTCCTCGCAGGTCGCCCAGTCCGCGGACGCCACCCAGCAGGCCGCGGCCAACTACCAGCTCCAGGCCGAGCGTGACGAGGCCTTCGCCAAGGCCGCCGACCAGGCCAAGAAGGACCAGGTCAAGGCGGAGAAGAAGGCGGAGGCCAAGAAGAAGGCCGAGGCCGCCGCCAAGGCGAAGGCCGAGCGCGAGGCCGCCGCGCAGGCCGCCTCCCGCTCCAGCGAGCGCACGACGCTGTCCACCGCCTCCACGACCGCGGCCGCCCCGGCCAGCGGCTCCGTCGGCGCCGTGGTCAGCTTCCTGAAGGCCCAGCTCGGCGACGCGTACGTGATGGGCGGCACGGGCCCCAGCTCCTGGGACTGCTCCGGCCTCGTCCAGGCCGCGTTCAAGCAGGCCGGCGTGGACCTGCCGCGCACCTCGCAGGCCCAGTCGACCGCCGGTACCGCGGTCTCCCTGTCCAGCGTCCAGGTCGGCGACATCCTCTACTGGGGCGGCGCGGGCTCGGCGTACCACGTCGGCGTCTACATCGGTAACGGCCAGTACCTGGACGCCGCCAACCCCTCCAAGGGCGTTGTCATCCAGGACCTGTCCGGCTACCCGGCGAGCGGCGCGGTCCGCGTCCTGTGACGTCCCCGCACGCCTGAGGGTCTCCCTCTTCTGACACACGAAGGCCGCCGCACCCCGAGGGGTGCGGCGGCCTTCGTGTGTCGTCCGCGCGGCGTCAGGCGGCCCTGCCGACGTTGCCCGCAGGCGCGTCACAGGGGCATCACAGCTCAGCCCTGCGGGGCGAGCTCCCCCATCGGGCCCCAGCCCTCGTTCGGGATGTCGGCGTTGATGATCTCGGGGGTGGTGGCGATCAGCGGCGCCATGGCGGCGAGCCCGGCCTTGAAGTGGTCGGACCCGACGTGCGCGGCGCCGGCGTCGCCGTCCCGGAACCCTTCGAGCAGCACGAACTGGTTCGGGTCCTCGACACTGCGCGACCAGTCGAAGAAGAGGTTGCCCTCCTCGGCGCGGGTCGCGGCGGTGAACGCGGCGGTCTTCTCCAGCCAGGAGTCGGCGTGCTCGGGGCGGGCGGTGAACTTCACGGCGATGAAAATCATGGCTCCACCCTGCCCGCGGCCGGGCGCCCCGGCCAAATCGGACCTGGCGGGCGGCGATACGCGCCGCCGCCCGCGCCCGCCGGGCTCACGCCTTCGGCGCGACCTTGGTCAGCCCGTTGATGATGCGGTCCATCGCGTCGCCGCCGGTCGGGTCCGTCAGGTTCGCGAGCATCTTCAGCGTGAACTTCATCAGGACCGGATGGGTCAGACCCCGCTGCGTCGCGATCTTCATGACCTTCGGGTTGCCGATCACCTTCACGAAGGCGCGGCCCAGCGTGTAGTAGCCGCCGTACGTGTCCTTCAGCACCTTCGGGTAGCGCTGCAGGGCCAGTTCGCGCTGGGCGTCGGTGGCGCGGGCGTGGGCCTGCACGATGACGTCGGCGGCGATCTGCCCGGACTCCATGGCGTACGCGATGCCCTCGCCGTTGAACGGGTTGACCAGGCCGCCCGCGTCACCGACCAGGAGCAGGCCCTTGGTGTAGTGCGGCTGGCGGTTGAAGGCCATGGGGAGGGCGGCGCCGCGGATCGGCGTCGTCATGTTCTCCGGGGTGTAGCCCCAGTCCTCCGGCATCGACGCGCACCAGGCCTTGAGTACCTCGCGCCAGTCCAGCTCGCGGAACGCCTTGGAGGAGTTGAGGATGCCGAGGCCGACGTTGGACGTGCCGTCGCCCATGCCGAAGATCCAGCCGTAACCGGGCAGCAGGCGGTCCTCGCCGGGGCCGCGCCGGTCCCACAGCTCCAGCCAGGACTCCAGGTAGTCGTCGTCGTGGCGGGGCGACTCGAAGTACGTGCGCACCGCGACGCCCATCGGCCGGTCCTCGCGCCGGTGCAGGCCCATCGCCAGCGACAGCCGCGTGGAGTTGCCGTCGGCCGCGACGACGAGCGGGGCGTGGAAGGTGACGGCGGTCTTCTCGTCGCCGAGCTTGGCGTGCACGCCGGTGATGCGGCCGGTGCGGTCGTCGACGATCGGGGCGCCCACGTTGCACTGCTCGTACAGCCGCGCGCCCGCCTTCTGGGCCTGGCGGGCGAGCTGCTCGTCGAAGTCGTCGCGCTTGCGGACCAGCCCGTAGTCCGGGTACGAGGCGAGGTCGGGCCAGTCCAGCTGGAGGCGGACGCCGCCGCCGATGATGCGCAGGCCCTTGTTGCGCAGCCAGCCCGCCTCCTCGGAGATGTCGATGCCCATGGAGACGAGCTGCTTGGTGGCGCGCGGGGTGAGGCCGTCGCCGCAGACCTTCTCACGGGGGAACGCGGTCTTCTCCAGGAGCAGGACGTCGAGCCCCGCCTTGGCGAGGTAGTAGGCGGTCGTCGAACCGGCCGGCCCGGCCCCGACGACGATCACGTCTGCGCTGTACTCGGAGAGGGTCTTGGGTTCGGTCACGGCGGGTTCTCCCCAAGGCTCGAAAAGGGTGTGCCGTGCGGCACGGACATGGGCAGTCTATTCAGCGGTACCGATCACCCAGCCGAAGGGCCAGCCCATGAGTCGAGTCCTGCCCGCCGTGGATCTGCGCGTCCCCACTCACGAGGACGCCTTCGCCTGGCACCGGGTGTTCGACGACCCGGACGTCATGGAGTTCCTCGGCGGCCGGGCCGCGGCGTCCGAGCTGTCGGTCCATCACGAGGCGACGGCCCGCCAGCGCATGCACGACGCGGAGCTCGGCTTCTGCCTGTGGTCGCTGCTCGACGAGGAGGGCGACGTCATCGGGTTCACCGGCGCGCAGCCCTGGCGGCACGCCTGGGGGCCCGTCGGCGAGATCGAGATCGGCTGGCGGCTGGGCCGCGCGTACTGGGGCAGGGGCTATGCGACGGCCGCCGCGCTCGCCACCCTGGACCGGCTGCGGGCCGCGGGGATCGGCAGCGTCGTCGCGATGGTCGACGCGCTCAACGAGCGTTCGATCGCGGTGACCCGCCGTCTGGACATGACCCGGGCGGAGACGTTCGTGACGCCCACCGGCCGTCAGGGCCACTGCTTCCGGCTGGAGTTGTAGCGGTCACCCGCAGCTGCGCCGGCCGGCCGGAGCGGTGTCGGTGTCGGTGTCGGTACGAGCCGTTTCGCGCGGCGCCCCGCGGAGCTACCCTTCCGGTACCTCCTGGGGGTGACCTCTGTGCACATACCACCCAAGAAGCCGCCGGAAGTCCGGGTGCCGAAGCTGGTCGGTCTGATGGCGGTCGACGCGCGCAGCGCGGCCGAGCAGCACGGTGTGCGGCTCGCGACTCCCGACCGGCCCGACTTCCCGCTCCCGACCGTCGACTACGTGGTGCGCCAGTATCCGCTGCCCGGCGCGGAGGTCCCCCGGGACGCCGCGGTCACCATCTGGTTCGACCTGGGTGAGGGCGAGGGCGGCGGGGGCGTGCGCGTGCCCCGCGAGCCGGGCCCGCGGGGCGGTGGCATGCGCCGTGAACTGGACGAACCGGCCGAGCCGTTCAGTCCGTGTCCGTGAGACGCCAGGAGTCGAGGCCGACCCGGTAGGTGTCCGCCAGGTCGGGCCAGACGTCCTCCTTGCCGGTCAGGAAGATCGTGTACTCGGTGCCGTCGGCGGCGATGTACGACTGGTCGATGCCGTGGATCGTCTGCCCGGCCTCGTTCTCGTACGTGTACTCCCACAGGGCGCCCTCCGCGCCCTGGAAGGTGTTCGTCTCCAGACGGATGCGCCGGTAGTCCGTCTTCTTCCCGTCCTCCTTGAGGTGCTTCTCCATGGCGAGCAGGTTGCCGTGCGAGGTGTAGCCCGCGTCCGGGATGACGCCGACGATGTACTTCTCCATGCCGGTGCTGCCCGCGTACGTGATCTGGCTGCCGTTCGCGACGCCGACGCGGTCCCACACGTCCGGGATGACGAAGGAGAAGCCCTTCTCGTCGAAGACCTGGTGGTAGCCGCTCGGCACGTCGGGCAGGTCGGTGGGCGCGGCGGTGTCCGGGCTCGCGCTCACCGCGTCGGAGGTCGCGGACGACGGCGAGGGTGCCGGTGAGGCGGCCGGCCCCTGGGACTCCTCGGTCCGGGCCGCGACCGGCTTGTCGTCCTTGCCGCCCTTCGAGCCGTCGCCGTCGTCCTGGAGCAGCAGGACACCGGCCGCGGCGCCGCCCCCGATGACGAACGCGCCGACGATGGTGCCGACCCAGACGCCGACGCGCCGCTTCGGCTCCGGTGCGCCCGGCGGCAGCGGGCCGAGGTGGACGGCGCCCGGCCCGTACGCCGCCGGGGCCTGGCCCGGCATCGTGGGCAGCGGCGCCGCGTCGAACACGGGGGCCTGACCGTACGCCGCCGGGGCCTGGCCGAACACCGGTGCCTGGCCGGGCAGGGCCGGGACCGGCGCGGGCACGATCCCCGTCCCGACCCCGAACAGCTGCATCAGGTACGGCACGAGGAACGCGGCGCCGCCGATCCACAGCAGCCCGAACAGCAGCGCGTCCGGCACGCTCAGGCCGAGTTCGATCCGGCCCGTTCCGCTGCCGAAAAAGTCGAGGTCCCCGGCGAACTCCGCGCCGGCGCCGCCGACTGCGGCGAGCAGCAGGAAGAGGCCGAAGAAGAGCCCCGCGGACAGGAGTTGCTCGCGCCGGTCGAGCGAGCGGCGGGCGGTGAGGACGCCGACGACCAGGGCGCAGACCAGCCCGAGGGCGAGGGCGTAGACGAGCGCCCCGGAGCCGAGTTCGTCGCCGAGCCGGGACAGGCCGAAGGACTCCTTCTCGTATCCGCCGCTGCCGAACGACGACGAACCGCGGCCCTCGATCTGCAGCGGCGCGCCCCAGCACAGGCCGAGCACGGCGAGGGCGAGGTTGGGCAGCAGCATCAGGATCGCGCCGAGCGCCGCCGCGGCCGAGCCGTCGAAGTCGGAGGAGTCGGCGACGTCGGACGGGCTGGTGCCGCCGTCCTCGCCGAAGACCGCGAGCCCGATCCAGCCGAGGACCGCGGCGATCAGCAGCACCCACCCCATGGCGCGCACGGCCGTGCCGAAGGCCCGCACCGTCATGCGCACGCCGGGCCGCGCGGCGGCGACCCGGTGCTTCAGATCGTCGCCGTACAGCACGCCCCCGGCGACGGCGAGCGCGAGCAGCAGCGTCCACAGCGCGGTGAGGAACGGCGCCGTGGACAGCGAGACGTCCTGGATGTCCGGCTGCCCGATCAGCCCGAGCACCAGCGTCGCGCCGGTCACCAACAGGGCGACGCGTACGGCCGCCTCCAGCCCTGCGGTGCCGGCGGCCGCGCCGTCCGCGCCGTTCTGTGCACCGGGCACGGTCCGCGCGTTCAGGCGGGTGCGCAGGATCCGTACGCCGATGACGAGCGCCACGATCCACACCACGGTCACCAGGAGCGGGATCACCGAGAGCGACGCGGTGCTGGAGGAGCCGGAGTCGTAGCCGCCGTACATCGATCCGCCGGAGCTGCCGCCGGAGATCTCCAGGCTGCCGCCGAGGCCCTGGAGCAGGGAGGCCAGCGCGATGCGCATCCGGTCCGCGAAGCCGACGACGACGCGGTCGGAGTCCTGCCCGTAGGACGGAACGGCGAAGGCGAACGCGGCGATCAGCAGCAGCCCGACCGGCCACAGCGCGGCCTGCGCCGCCCCGGCCCAGTCGCCGCGCAGAGCGCGTCCGAAGAACTGCCCGGCGGCCGAGGGCTGAGCGGGGCCCGGGGCGTAGGCGGGCGGCGGCGGTGAGGCGGGGGCGGTGGCCGGCGGGGGTGGCGCGGCGGGGACGGGCGGGGCTGCGGCCGCGGTCCGTTCACGCCCGCATCTCATGCAGAAGCGGGCCTCTTCGGGAGCCTCGGCTCCACAGTGCGGGCAGAACGACGGCATCGGGAAGCTCCGTGATGATCCGGGGACGACCGGGTGACGCACCGTCACCGGGTGTCACCACGTACTCAACGGACTCATCTTTCCCGTGGCGTGGTTCCCGTCAACTTCAATACGGGGAACGGGACTTACTTGATACCGCGGTGCAGCGCGACGATGCCGCCGGTGAGGTCGCGCCAGGCCACCTTCTGCCAGCCCGCGCCCTGGAGGCGGGTGGCCAGCTCCGGCTGGGTGGGCCAGCTGCGGATCGACTCGGCGAGGTAGACGTAGGCGTCCGGGTTCGAGGAGACGGCCCGCGCCACCGGCGGCAGCGCGCGCATCAGGTACTCGGTGTAGACCGTGCGGAACGGGGCCCACGTCGGGTGGCTGAACTCGCAGATGACGACGCGGCCGCCCGGCTTGGTGACCCGGTACAGCTCGCGCAGCGCCTGGTCGGTGTCCTGGATGTTGCGCAGCCCGAAGGAGATCGTCACGGCGTCGAACGTGTCGTCCTTGAACGGCAGCTTCGTGCCGTCGCCCGCCGTGAACGGCATCCACGGGTGGCGCTGCTTGCCGACCCGGAGCATGCCGAGGGAGAAGTCGCAGGGCACGACGTAGGCGCCGGCCTGCGCGAACGGCTGCGAGGACGTGGCCGTGCCGGCGGCGAGGTCGAGGATCTTCTGCGCCGGGCGCGCGTCGACCGCCTTGGCGACCTCCTTGCGCCACAGCCGGGCCTGTCCCAGGGACAGCACGTCGTTGGTGAGGTCGTACTTCTCCGCCACGTCGTCGAACATGGAGGCGACTTCGTGGGGCTGCTTGTCCAAGGATGCGCGGGTCACGCCTCCCATTGTGGCAGGGCGGGGCCCGGGTCCGGGTGACCGGGATACGTCTGCCGGCGGCGCTCTCGTCGCCGGGGGCGGGTTCGGTGGGGCCGGTCGTGCGGTACCCCGCGCCCGTTGAAGACCGGCTGCGTCTGCCCGGTCGCTGAATCGTCGCGAACTGACAGCCGGTGGGCCCGCTTCGCGCAGTTCCCCGCGCCCCTGGGGCGCTCAGCGTCCCCGGTACACCAGGCGTCCGCCGATCACCGTTGCCACGCAGGTGGACGCGCCGCGCCGGACCAGGTCCGCGCGGTCCTCCACGTCGAACACGGCGAACCGGGCCGGGCCGCCCTCGGCGAGAGCGGGCAGGAGCACCAGCGGCTTCGGGGACAGGGAGACGGGGCCGGGGAGACCGTCCGGGCGGGCGGCGAAGACCAGGCCCGAGCGCTGCGCCACCTCCAGGACCGGCTTGGCCCGCAGCTCCCCGGCGAGGGCCACCGTGCCGTGCGCGAACAGCCGCTGCACACCGCGCCGCGCGCTGGGCCCGAGCAGCGCGGGGTCCGCCCGGAAGATCTCCCGGGCGCGCTCCCCGCCGATCGGGGCGGAGCCGTACGTGTCGGCCTCGCGCGGATCGGGGTGGTACGTGTGCTCCAGGATCTCCGGACCGTACGGGTTGAGCAGCCCCGGCGTGAGGATGCCGGGCCAGCGCCGCACCCGCGCCTGCGGATGTGCGGCGGCCAGCTCCTCGTACGGGCCGAGCGCCTTGACCAGTTCGCCCTCGACGAGGACGGACGAGCCGTCGGCGACGGTGTGAAGTGTCAGCAACGCAGGCTCAGTTGGTGGCCACGAGCTTGAGCTCGGGGTGGGCCGTGCCGCCGTCGATCGCGGTGGACGAGATGTGCGACATGACGCGCTCGTCGACCGGGTCGTTCGCCGGGTCGTCGTGCACGACGAGGTGCTCGTACGTCGTGGCGCGCTGGGCGGGGACGCGGCCGGCCTTGCGGATCAGCTCGATGATCTCCATGCGGTTCGAGCGGTGCTTGGCACCGGCCGAGGAGACGACGTTCTCCTCCAGCATGATCGAGCCGAGGTCGTCGGCGCCGTAGTGGAGCGACAGCTGGCCGACCTCCTTGCCGGTCGTCAGCCACGAACCCTGGATGTGCTGGACGTTGTCCAGGAAGATCCGGGCGATCGCGATCATCCGCAGGTACTCGAAGAGCGTGGCCTGCGTGCGGCCCTTGAGGTGGTTGTTCTCCGGCTGGTACGTGTACGGGATGAAGGCCCGGAAGCCGCCCGTCCGGTCCTGTACGTCGCGGATCATGCGCAGGTGCTCGATGCGCTCGGCGTTCGTCTCGCCGGTGCCCATGAGCATGGTGGAGGTCGACTCGACGCCCAGGTTGTGGGCGGCCTCCATGATCTCCAGCCAGCGCTCGCCGGACTCCTTCAGCGGGGCGATGGCCTTGCGCGGACGCTCCGGGAGCAGCTCGGCACCGGCACCGGCGAAGGAGTCGAGCCCGGCGGTGTGGATCCGCTGGATCGCCTCCTCGACCGACACCTTCGAGATACGGGCCATGTGCTCGACCTCGGAGGCGCCCAGGCTGTGGATGACCAGCTCGGGGTACGCCTTCTTGATCGCGGAGAAGTGCTCCTCGTAGTACTCCACGCCGTAGTCCGGGTGGTGTCCGCCCTGGAACATGATCTGGGTGCCGCCCAGCTCGATCGTCTCCGCGCAGCGGCGCAGGATGTCGTCGAGGTCGCGGGACCAGCCCTTCTTGGTGTCCTTCGGGGCCGCGTAGAAGGCGCAGAACTTGCACGCCGTGACGCACACGTTCGTGTAGTTGATGTTCCGCTCGATGATGTACGTCGCGATGTGCTCGATCCCGGCGTACTTGCGGCGGCGGATCGCGTCGGCGGCGGCGCCGAGCGCGTGCAGCGGGGCGTCCCGGTACAGCTCGACGGCCTCTTCCGGGGTGATGCGCCCACCGGCGGCGGCACGGTCGAGGACGGACTGCAGTGCGGCCTTCTCGGTCACCGGGCGTGCCCCTTTCAGAGGTGTAGAGCTGAATTCTCAGCGTACGTCAGGCCGCCGTGGCCCCCAGCAGAACCCCCGCGAACGCCCCCACGATCATGAACGGCCCGAACGGGATCTCGGTCCTGCGCCCCGCACGCCGGGTCAGGACCAGGACGGTGGCGTACAGCCCGTTCAGCAGCACACCCGCGAACGCCCCGAGGAACAGCGCGCCCCACCCGTACCAGCCGAGCGCCGCCCCGAGCCCGAGCGCCAGCTTCACGTCCCCGAACCCCATGCCCTTCGGATGGATCAGCAGGAGCAGCAGGTATCCGCCGCCCAGGCCGGCGGCTCCGAGCAGTGAGCCACGCCACGACCCGCCCGGGTCCGGCAGCAGCGCGGCGCCGCCGAGCGCGGCCACGGCGAGCCCGGCCAGCGGGAAGGTGAGCACGTCCGGCAGCCGGTGCACGGCGAAGTCGACGGTGCCGAGCAGCACGCACAGCGGCGCGAGCAGCAGCCAGGCGCCGAGCTCGGGCCGGGTCCCGGTGGCCGCGGCGAGCAGGGCGCAGGCCCCGGCGGTGACGGCGCCGAGCACCGGGGCGGAGGGACCCGGCCGAGCCCCCAGCCAGCCCCGGGCCGCGCGCCACGGCTGCTCCGGCTCGACGGAGAGACGGTATGCGGGGCGCGGCAGCAGGGCCCCGGCGGCGGCGCCCCACAGGGCGGCGATCGCGGCCAGTGACCCGTCCATGGCGGCTGTCACTAGTAGTACGGGTTGTAGAACTTGCCGCTGTAACAGGTGGCCTGCACGCTCGATCCCAGGACGTTGTCCACCTGAACCCTGGCACTCACGATGCCGTTGGTGTGCGAGGCCGACGGCGTCCAGGTCTTCGACGAGTTGTACCCGTCGTGGTTCTCGTGCCAGGAGTAGTTGTAGCTGGCTCCCGTGCCGGTGGTGATGTTGATGCGCACACGGACCCAGGCGCCGTCCTTGTCGGCGTCCTTGACTCCGAACGTCGTGTTCATCGACGTCTTGCCGGTGAAGGAGGGGGCTGCCAATACCCCCACCGCCCCGCCGTCGGACGTCGTACACGACTTGACCGCGGTTGCGGCCCCAGCCGGTGCGACCCCCAGTCCGACCGCGCTCACCACGGCCGCCGCCCCCACGATCGCGACACGAACCGCTCTCATGACATCCCCCTCACGTCAGGTCACCTCAGACCTCTCCAGAGGCCCGACGAGGGGTGATCCTAGAGACGTTCAATCACTAGCGTGTTCGGTTGAGGGAACTTGCCGCTCAGTCCGTCCGGCTCAGCCGGGCCTTCGGGCTGCCGGCCTTGGGGTCGTCCGAAGTGAACCGGAGCGCCTTGCCGTCCGGGCGCAGATGTACGGGGTGAGGGGACTGAATGCACTGCCCCTCGTTCCCCTTCTTGCCGCGGCCGACAGCCGTGAGTTCCTTGTCGGTCACCGATTTCAGAGTGAGCACGTCGACGCAGACGCCACCGAGAGCGTCCGTCTGTGTCACCGTCCCGACGGCCTCCCCCGGCGAGGCCTGATGGATGACGATGTCGAAGGTACCTCCCGGCAGAGGCTGACCAAGGCTCTCCACCGTGCCCTGCCCCTGCCAGGAACCCACGTAGAACGTCGGCACGGCGCCGGCACCCGAGTCCGAAGCCGAAGCCGATACGGTCGGCCGCGCCCCGGCCGCATGGCCGCTCCGATCGTCGCTCCCGGAGTCCGGCAGCATGTTCACCACGATCGCCCCGCCCAGCGCGACCACCGCGAACGCTCCGGCCACGGCCAGTGCGACCGAGCAACTCACCTTGCGGCCGCGGCCGTTCTCGGTCGCCGGGGTCGACGCCGCCATCACCGACAGCGACAGCCGGCCCGGCCTGGCGTCCTCCGTGGTGGGCTCGGTGCGCGGCTGCGGTACGGCGGAGGCGTATGACGGGTCGGGCGGTCCGAAGACGCCCGGGGCGCCGCCGCCCGTGACCGCCGGGCTGCTGAAGCCGACCGGGCCGGTGGCGGGAGTGGCGCCCTCCAGGTCCAGGAGTTGCACAGCGCTGCGCGAGACCTGCTCGACCAGTGCCCCCGGCAGCCAGCCCGCCGCGACCAGGCGGGACGCGCCCTCGGGGGCCAAACGCCGGGCAACTTCCTCGGGGGCGGGTCGAGCGGACGCCTCCTTCGCCAGGCAGGCGGCGACAATGTCCCGCAACTCACCCGACAGTCCGTCCAGTTCGGGCTCCTCGTGGACGACCTTGTAGAGGAGCGCGGCCGACGAGTCGCCGGGGAAGGGGGACTCCCCCGTCGCCGCGTACGCGAGCACCGCGCCGAGCGAGAAGACGTCCGCGGCGCCCGTGACGCCCTTGCCGAGGATCTGCTCCGGCGCCATGTAGCCGGGCGAGCCGATGGAGACGCCGGTCGACGTGAGCGAGGCCGTGCCGTCGGTGGCGCGGGCGATGCCGAAATCGATGAGCCGCGGTCCGTCCACGGTCAGCAGCACGTTGGAGGGCTTCACGTCCCGGTGCACGAGCCCCAGGCCGTGCACCGCCGCCAGCGCTTCCGCGAGGCCCGCGCCCAGCACCCGTACGGAGTGCTCGGGCAGCGCCGTACCGGCACCGGCGGCCTGCGCGAGCGAGGGCCCCGCGACATACCCCGTCGCCACCCACGGCACCCGCGCCGTCGGGTCTGCGTCGAGCACCGGCGCGGTCCACGCCCCGCCGACCCGGCGGGCCGCCTCCACCTCGCGCCGGAACCGCGCCCGGAACTCCTCGTCGAGCGCGAAGTGGGGATGCACCACCTTGACGGCGACGGTCCGCCCGCCGGCGCTGCGGCCCAGGTACACCCGGCCCATGCCCCCGTGCCCGAGCCGGCCGAGCAGCCGGTAGGGACCCACCGTCGTCGGTTCGTCGGCCTCAAGCGGCTGCATCCCGTGGACCTCCCCCGAGCTCTCCCCACACCACGCACGTGCCCCAGCAGGGTAGTCCCGCGGCATGAATGTCGCGTGTTCACCTTGATTTCATGCCGGACCCACGGAATTCGGCAAGCGCGTTCATGGGAATTCCCTCGCGCACGCACAGCCGAATTCCGTGCGATTCCGGCAAAGGGATCAGCGTGCGAGGAGTTCCACGGCCACGTCGGCGGGAAATCCGGTGGTCGGACCGACCCGTCGCGCGAACTCCGTGACGCCTTCCAGCTGCGCCGAACCGAACCGGAAGTCGAGCGTCGTGAAGTACTCCTCCAGAACGTTCTCGTCGAAGACCTCCCAGCGGGCCGCCTGCTCGGCGACCTTGGTGACCTCTTCCAGCGACACGTCCCGCGACGCCAGGAACGCCTCGTGGACCTGGCGGGTGATGGCCGGCTCCCGCGCGGCGTAGTCCTTGCGCGCGGCCCACACGGCGAAGACGAACGGCAGCCCCGTCCACTCCTTCCACATGGCGCCCAGGTCGTGCACCTGCAGCCCGAGCCGCGGGGCGTCGTGCAGGTTGGCCCGCAGCGCCGCGTCGCCGATGAGCACGGCGGCCTCCGCGTCCTGCATCATCAGACCGAGGTCGGGCGGGCAGGTGTAGTAGTCCGGCTGTACGCCCACGCGCTCGGCCAGCAGCAGCTGGGCGAGCCTGACCGACGTACGCGACGTGGAACCGAGCGCCACCCGCCGCCCGTCGAGCCGGTCGAGGGGCACCTGCGACACGATCACGCAGGACATCACGGGGCCGTCGCAGCCGACGGCCAGATCGGGGAAGGCGACCAGCTGGTCGGCGGCCTTCAGGAACTCGACCAGGGTGATCGGACCGATGTCCAGGTCGCCCTGCACCAGCTGCTCACTGAGCTTCTCCGGGGTGTCCTTCGTGAGCTCGAAGTCGAGGAGCGATCCCGTCCTGGCGAGGCCCCAGTAGAGGGGCATGCAGTTCAGGAACTGGATGTGGCCTACGCGCGGCCGGGTGCGCCGCGCGGCCTGAGAGATCTCGGGAGAATTGTCCACATCGGCGAGGCTAGACCCCATGAGGTACGGTGCATGCTCCGGGTCGGCGCGGGGCGCCGGTCAACCCGTCTCAGGCCTCCGTCAAACCTCCGGGTGACGTGATCTTGCCCTCTATTGCATTCGGCTGCCTACGTGCTAGGCTCGCCGCAAGTTGCAGTTTGGTTTCCCTTGCAGTACAGAGCCTGCGGAGCATGTGACCGCGGGCTCTCGTCGTTTTCAGACTTTTGCAGTTGTTCGCAAGCGCATTTGCAGGTTCTGGAGCAGGGCGACCCTTTGGCCCATAGGAGGGCTTATGGCTACCGGAACCGTGAAGTGGTTCAACGCTGAAAAGGGCTTTGGCTTCATCGCCCAGGAAGGCGGCGGCCCGGACGTCTTCGTCCACTACTCCGCGATCAACGCTAGCGGCTTCCGCTCCCTCGAGGAGAACCAGGCCGTCAGCTTCGACGTCACGCAGGGCCCGAAGGGTCCGCAGGCGGAGAACGTCACCCCCGTCTGATCGTTCGCGATCGCACGGCACGTGCCGTGATCTGATCCGGAACCTAGAGCAGTACCCAAGGAGCCCCGCTCCCCGCCGACTTCGTCGACCGGGTGAGACGGGGCTCCTGCCTTTGCGTACGGACCCTCGAAGGCCGGGCTCAGGAGTGCTGCATCACCAGGACGCAGGTGGTGCCCGGCTCCAGGGCTTCACAGACGTGCGGCAGGTCGCCGCGGTAGGCGAGGTAGTCACCGGGGGCGAGTTCGACCGGTGTGTCGCGGGGGCCCGCGCGCAGGCGTCCGGTGCCGACGACGATGTGCTCGACGGTGCCGGGCATGTGCGGCTCGGACTCGCGTACGGAGCCCGGCTCGACGGCCACGTGGTAGATGTCGCGGCGAGCCCCGGGCGGGCTCGCGGAGAGCAGGGTGGCGGCGTAGTCGGCCCGCTCGGAGGGAACCGCCGGGCCCTGGCCGGCCCGGATCACCTGGACCGCCGGCGCGGCCGGGTCTACGAGCGCGCTGAAGGGGACGTCCAGGGCGACCCCGAGCGCCCAGAGCGTCTCCACGCTGGGCTTGCCGTTCGCCGCTTCCAGTTGGGACAGCGTGGACTTGGCGATGCCCGCCCGTTTGGCCAGCTCGGAGAGGGAGAGGCCGGCGCGGGTGCGTTCACGGCGCAGCGCGGCGGCGATCCGGTCGAGCGGCAGGCCGCCCCCTGACGCGTCCGGTTTCGGCATGACCTCTCCAGTCCTTTCGTTCGCTGTGGCGACCCTATCGTTCGACTTGACGAACGCCCAGCCGTCCGCGCATGCTCACTCTCATGCGTTCGCTACACCGAACAGTAAGCCTGACAGGCCGAACGAGCCGTGCGGGCCGGCCGGCCTGGTCGGGTGCGCTGGACCGTGGCCTGCTCCGGGACATCGCCCTCGTCTGCCTCGCCGACGCCGTCGTCGGTGTCTCGTTCGGGGCCGTCGCCGTCGCGAGCGGGCTGCCCGTGTGGCTTCCGGTGGTGATGTCGCTGCTCGTCTTCGCGGGATCGGCGCAGTTCAGTGCCGTGGGGGTGTTCGCCGCGGGGGGCGGACCCGTCGCCGCGGCCGCGACCGGCCTGCTCCTCAACACCCGTACCGCCGCCTTCAGTCTCGCCGTCGCCGACGCGCTCGGCCGCTCCTGGCCCGCGCGGCTGCTGGGCGCGCATCTCGTGACCGACGAGACGGCGGCGTTCGTCCTCGCCCAGAGCGATCCGGCGCGGCGCCGGACCGCCTTCTGGATATCGGGCGTCGGCCTGTTCGCGGCCTGGAACGCGAGCGTGCTCGTAGGGGCCCTCGCCGGTTCCGCGCTCGGGGACACCGACCGGTTCGGGCTCGACGCCGCCTTCCCCGCGGTGCTGCTCGCCCTGGTGCTGCCCGCGCTGCGGGAGGAGCGCGGGGTGCGACGGTCCGCCGCGGCCGGGGCCGTCGTCGCGGTCGCCGCCACTCCTTTCCTGCCCGCCGGTGTGCCCGTGCTGCTCGCGCTCGGCGGGCTGCTGGTCCGGCTCCGGAGGCCCGCGTGAACCCTCAGCTCATCGCCGTCCTCGCCCTCGCCGCCGGAACCTACGTCTTCCGGCTGGCCGGCCCCGCACTCCAGGGGCGGATCGAACTTCCCCCGTCCGTACGCGAGTTGCTGACCACCGGCGCCACGGTCCTGCTGGTCGCGCTGCTCGCCACCGGGGCCCTGACGGCGGGTCACGGGTTCGCCGGGTGGGCCCGTCCCGCCGGTGTGCTGGTCGGCGGGGTGCTCGCGTGGCGGCGGGCACCCTTCGCCGTGGTGGTCGTGGCCGCGGCCGCGGTGACGGGACTGCTGCGGCTGGCGGGACTGCCCTAGGACCTGCCGCGGAGCGTGTACGTCACAGGACCGGCACCGCCGCGTCCGTCCGGCCGCGCTCGGCCCACCGCGCCGCCGGGCCCATCGCCGCGCCCGCCGCCAGGAACACCGCCCCGAGCACCAGCCATCCGGGCACGCCCCACGTCACCAGGAGCGCCGTCAGGACGAGGGGGCCGACGGTGCGGGCGAGCGGGACACCCGTGCCGAAGAAGCCCTGGTACTGGCCGACCCGGCCGGCCGGGGCCAGCGCGAACGCCAGGTGCCAGGAACCGGCCGACTGCTGCATCTCGCCCACGAGTTGGAGGACCGAGGCGAGGACCAAGGCGGCCGCCGCGCCCCACGGACCCAGGCCGCCCGCGGCCGAGGCGGCGAACACCGCGCACGACGCCAGCATCACCGCTCCGGAGCGGCGCACGGCCCGGGTCGCGGAACGCACCCCGTCGGCGCCGACGCCCCGCGCCATCCGGACCTGGAACGCCGTCACACCAAGGGTGTTGAGCACGAACAGCGCCGACACCAGCCAGCCCGGGGCGGCCGTGTGCGCCACGATCCACAGCGGCACGGCGAGCGAGAGCAGCGGCATGCGCAGCAGGAGAACGGCGTTGAGCAGCGTCACGGCGGCATAGGGCCGGTCGCGCAGCACCGCGAGGCGCGGCTCGCTCGCGGCGGGCGCCGGGACCGGTGGGACGGCGGGCAGCCGGCCGAGGACCAGCGCGCAGACGGCGAACCCTGCGCCGTCGAGCGCGAACACCGCGAGATAGCCGACGGGGGTGTCGTGCTGCAGGGCCAGGCCGCCGACGCCCGCCCCGACCGCCAGGCCCGCGTTGAGCGTCGACTGCAGCCGTGCCAGGACGCCGGTGCGCTCGTCCGGCTCGACGAGGCCCGCGAGCAGCGCCTGCCGGGCCGCGGCGAGCCCGCACTGCGCGACGGCGTACGCGACGACCGCGAGCAGGAACGCCGGGTACGAGCGGATCACCAGGAAGGACAGCACCGCCGCGGCCGTGGCCAGGGCCAGCAGGACGGAGGCGCCGCGCGGGCCGCGCCGGTCCGCGAGCGCGCCGAGCGGCACTCCGGCGACGGCGCCGACCGCCCATGCCAGGGTGAGGGCGAGGCCGATCTGGGTGGCGGAGAGGCCGACGACGCGGGTGAAGTAGAGCGCGGACGTCACGTAATAGGCGCCGTCCCCGACGGAGTTGGCGAGCTGGGCGGCAGCGAGGGCTCGGACGTGCGATCTGCTGGGCATGGGTCGAAGGTAGGCCTGAATGGCCCAGTGGAAGTAGGCCATTTACCGGCTCTCCCACTGGGCCAATTCAAGGGCTGAGTCGCTGGGCCACGCCCCGGGTTCACAGCACGGTCAGCCGTGCATGCGCGCGCCCTTCAGGGCCTTGTCCACGGCGTTGCGCGGCCCGTACACGGCGATGCCGACCAGGTCCAGATCGGCGGTGGGGACGGCGCGTACGGCCGCCCGGTTGTCGGTGTCGTTGCCGGTGGCGAACAGGTCGGCGGTGAACACGGCGCGCGGCAGGCCACGCTGGAGCGCGCGGCCGTGCGCGGCGGTCAGCACCTCCTTGCCGCCCTCGAAGACCAGGACCGGCTGGCGGAACATCGGCAGGTACAGGGTGTCGTCGGCGTCGATGTACGGCTCCCCGACCACCTCGGGGAGCCGGGTGCCGAGGCCGCTCACGAGGAACGCCGTCACATTGAGCCGCTGCCAGGTCTCCAGGTCGTCCCGGAGCAGCACGGCGATCTTGGTGTCGAAACGGACGGGGCGCTGGTCGGCAGAGGTCTGTGTGCTCATGCCTTGAGACTGCCGACCGGCATGCGGTCCGGTCTTGTACGTTTTTTGCATGGCGGCCGGCGGCGCACGGACCGGGGAGTCCGAGCAGATCACCGCGTGGCGCCCCGGGGTGAAGGGCGTCACGGAGGTCTTCCATGCCCACTTCACGCGGCACGCCTATCCGATGCACGTGCACGACACCTGGACGCTGCTGATCGTCGACGAGGGCGCCGTCCGCTACGACCTGGAACGGCACGAGCACGGCACCCCGCTCGGCACCGTCTCGCTGCTGCCCCCGCAGGTCCCGCACAACGGCTCGGCGGCCACCCCGCTCGGTTTCCGCAAGCGGGTGCTGTACCTGGAGGCGGGCGGCGGACCGCTGGACGAGTCGTTCATCGGGCCCGCCGTGGACACCCCCGACCTCGCGGACCCGCTGCTGCGGCACCGCATCAGCCAGCTCCACACCGCCCTCGCGCACCCCGGTGACGAGCTGGAGGCGGCGGCCCGGCTGACGTTCGTCGGGGAGCGGCTCCGCGCACGGCTGCGGCCCCGGCTCGCCGAGGAGACGCGCCCGGGCCCCGACCGCCGGGTGGCGACCGCACTGCGCGAACTGCTCGACGCCCGCCTCGTCGAGGGCGTCGACCTGGCCGAGGCCGCGGGCCTGGTGCACGCCCACCCGGCGCATCTGGTGCGCTCGTTCGGGGCGGCGTACGGGATCGCGCCGCACCAGTACCTGATGGCCCGCCGGGTGGACCGGGCCCGCCGCCTGCTCCTCGACGGACGGTCCCCCGGCGAGGTGGCCGCGGACTGCGGCTTCTACGACCAGTCGCATCTGACCCGGCACTTCAAGCGGGTGGTGGGGGTGCCGCCGGGGCGGTACGCGCGGGGCAGGATCCCGCCGGCTCCGTAGGCGCGGGTCACACCGGTTCGGCGCCCTTGCGCGGGAGCATGACCCCGCTCAGCAGCGCGGTGGCGGCCAGCAGCGCTCCCGCCACCACCAGGCTGGCCCGCATCCCGCCCAGGGAGAAGCCGGTCTCGCCGGAGCCCGCGATCAGGGCTCCGAACAGGGCCACGGCGAGGGCGCCGCCGGTCTGGCGCAGGGCGTTGAGGAGGCCGGACGCGGTGCCGACGCGGGGGCCGGGGACCGCGTCCATCAGCATCGCGGTGACCGCGGGGATCGCGAACGCGCCGCCGAGGCCGGTCGGGACCAGGAGCACGAGGAGCAGCGGGACCGGAGTGTGCGCGGTCAGCGGCAGCAGGGCGAACATGGCGACGGCCAGGACGAGTTGGCCGAGGACGATGACCGGGCGGCGGCCGAAGCGTTCGGCCATGCGCGGCGAGACGAGGTTCGTGGCGGTGATGATCGCCGCCAGCGGCACGAACACCAGGCCCGCCGCCGTCGCGGACATCCCGCGCAACTGCTGCAGGTACAGGCCGAGCAGGAAGACGACACCGTAGAAGCCGACGTTGACGGCGAACCCGACCGCCAGGGACACCGACACCGTGCGCGTCCGCAGCATGCTCAGCGGGACCATGGGGGCGCGGTGGCGCTTCTCCGTCACGTAGAAGGCGACGGCGCTGAGGACGGCCACCGCGAGCGCGGCGAGCACCGGGGCCGACGTCCAGCCGGTGTGACCGCCCTCGATGACCGCGAAGGTGAGGCCCGCGAGCGCGAGGACGGCGGTGACCTGGCCGGGAATGTCGAGGGGTGCCGGACGGCGCGGCGACGGGGCGACCTTCGTCAGCAGGGCCAGCACGGCCGCGCCGACGGGCAGGTTGAGGAAGAAGACCGCGCGCCAGCCGACGTGTTCGGTCAGGACGCCGCCGAGCACCGGGCCCGCCGCCATCGACACCGAGCCGCCGACCGTCCACAGGGCCACGGCCCGCGCCCGGCGCCGCGCGTCGTCGTACGCCTGCCGGATCAGCGCGAGCGAGGCCGGCATCAGCAGCGCCGCCGCCCCGCCCTGCGCGACACGGGCCGCGATCAGCGCGCCGAGGCTCGGGGCCAGGGCGCAGGCCAGCGAGGCGGCCGTGAACAGGGCGGTGCCGAGGGCATAGGCGCGGCGCGCGCCCGTCCGGTCGCAGAGCGCGCCGGCCGACAGCATCAGACCGGCGAACATCAGCGTGTACGCGTCGGCCACCCACTGCAGACCGGTCATGCCGCTGTGCAGCGTGGACCGGATGGCGGGCAGGGCGATGTTCACCGCCGAGACGTCGATGGTGATGACGGCGAAGCCGAGCAGCGCGGCCAGGAGGGCGGCGGTGCCGCCGCCCCGGCGGGGCACTTCGGCGGCCGGTGCCGTGACGGGGTTACGGACGGGAGTGGTCACGCTGTCCTCCTGGAGCGGGGCGTCGAGGTGCGGGTGGGCGGAGGAGGCGGGCCGCGGCCCTGTGACATGCACTCCCTGGGCCCGGTCCCCCCGGCCACCCGCAACGGGCTCCACTGTGCGGCCGCCGCCCGGACGGTGGCAGGCCGCGTTCCACCGGGGTGCCGCGTTCCTGGCCCTGACACGGCCCCCCACCCCGCTGACCGGCCGTGGACAATGGAACGCATGGCTGAGACCACGGAACTGGGCAGGTATCTGCGGGCCCGACGAGCGCAGGTCACCCCCACCGACGTGGGCCTGCCCGCGGGCACCGGGCTGCGCCGCACCCCTGGTCTGCGCCGCGAGGAACTGGCGACGCTCGCCGGGGTGAGCGTCGACTACTACACGCGCCTGGAGCGGGGCCGCGAGACCAACCCGTCGACCGCGGTGATCGACGCCATCGGCCGCGCCCTGCGGCTGCGCGGCGACGCCCACGAGCGTCTTCACGACCTGGCCGAGCTGGCCTCGGGCCGGCTCACCGTGCCGCACCCCACGACCGACGACGCGGTCCGCGACTCGGTGCTGCAGATGCTGGAGGCGCTGCGCCCGATGCCCGCGTACGTGGTGAGCCGGTACAGCTACATGCTGGCCGCGAACCCGGCGGGCCGCCGCCTGCTGCCGGGCATGTGGGACCTGCCGCCCGAGCAGCGCAACGTGACCCGCTACCTCTTCCTGCACCCCGTGGGCCGCACGCTCTACGTGCCGTGGGAGCGGACCGTCGCCCAGTCGGTGGCGCATCTGCGCGCGGTGGGCGGCGCCGATCCGGACGACCCGAGGATGGCCGCGCTGGTCGGTGAACTCCTGCTCAAATCACCGGAGTTCGCGAGCATGTGGGACCGGTACGAGGTGCAGGAGCGGGGCGGGGGCACCAAGACGTTCGACCATCCCAAGGTCGGCGGGATGACTCTCACGTTCGAGGTGATGCAGCTGGCGCGCACGGGCGGCCAGCGCCTGGTGGCCTACCAGGCGCCGACCGGCTCCCCGGACGAAACGGCGATGCTCAAGCTGGACCCGGCCCACTCAAGCGCCGCCGGTTCAAGCCCCTCCGGCGCTTGAGGAGCGGGGTCCGGGCGGAGCCCCGTGCCCTTCAGGCCCGCTCCAGAACGGCCGTGACCCCCTGCCCACCCGCGGCACAGATCGAGATCAGCCCCCGCCCCGAACCCCCACGCTCCGCAAGCAGCTTGGCCAGCGTCGCAACGATCCGAGCCCCCGTCGCGGCGAAGGGATGCCCGGTGGCCAGCGACGACCCGGCCACATTCAGCCGCTCCCGGTCGACCGGCGCAAGCCCCTGCTTCTCCCACGCGGCCAGCGTCGCGAGAACCTGGGACGCGAACGCCTCGTGCACCTCGACGAGGTCGAAGTCCTCGATCCCGAGCCCGGCCCGCTCCAGCATCCGCGGCACGGCGTGGGCGGGCGCCATGAGCAGCCCGTCCCCGCCGCCCCCGGTGACGTCCCCGCCCACGAAGTCCACGGCAGCGGTCTCGTACGCGGTCAGGTACGCCAGCGGTTCCAGTCCGCGCGCCGCCGCCCACTCCTCGCTCGCGAGCAGCACCACGGCCGCGCCGTCGGTCAGCGGCGTCGAGTTCCCGGCCGTCATCGTCGGGTTCGGGTCCTTCACCCCGAACACCGGCTTCAGCGTGGCGAGTTTCTCGACGGTCGACCCGGGCCGCAGGTTCTGGTCCCGCTCAAGTCCCCGGTAGGGAACGACGAGTTCACCGAACAGTCCGCGGTCGTACGCCGCCGCGAGCCGCTGGTGACTGGTGGCGGCCAGCACGTCCTGCGCCTCGCGCCCGATGCCCCACTCGCGGGCCGTGACGGCGGCGTGCTCGCCCATCGACAGGCCGGTGCGCGGCTCGGCGTTGCGCGGGATGTCGGGCACGAGGTGCCCCGGCCTGATCCGGGCGAGCGCCTTCATCCGGGCCCCCGCCGACTTCGCGCGGCGCGCCGCCAGAAGGATCTTGCGCAGCTCGTCGTTCACGCCGAGCGGCGCGTCGCTCGCGGTGTCGGAGCCACCCGCGATCGCGCTCTCCGTCTGGCCGAGCGCGATCTTGTTGGCGGCGGCGATCACGGCCTGCAGCCCGGTGCCGCAGGCCTGCTGGATGTCGTACGCGGGCGTGCGCGCGTCCAGCATCGAACCGAGCACGGTCTCCCGGGCCAGGTTGAAGTCCCGGCTGTGCTTGAGCACGGCGCCGGCCACGAACTCGCCGACGGCGCCGGGCTCGTGGAGCTTGAAGCGGCCGACGACGCCGTCGAGCGCCGCGGTCAGCATCTCCTGGTTGGAGGCCGTCGCGTACGGGCCGTCGGAGCGCGCGAACGGGATGCGGCTGCCGCCGATGACGGCGACTCGGCGGGGCGGTGCCGGGGTTTTGGCGGTTTTCGCGGAGACCATCTCGACAACTCCTGACTACTGAGTAACCTTACTCTGAAGTAAATTTACGACCGAGCAGGGAGTTGGACAATGGCCGACCGCTATCTGAACTTCACCGGCACGGCCCCCGGCCGCTTCCTCACCCGGCGCCTCGGCCTGCCGCAGCCCGCGCCGCTGCGCCGCTGGAGCGCTGAACACCCCCACTTCACCGGGCAGTTGCTGCACTTCACGGCGGGCACGTCCGCGTACCGCAAGGAGCTGTCGGAGATCCTGAGCCGCACCGGGCTCGACGTCCGCGGCTCCCTCTCGGGCACGGACACGGACCGCCCCGTCGGCGTCGTCGTGGACGCGACCGCCGTCACCGGCCTGGACGCGCTCGCCGAGGTGCACGCCGCGCTGCACCCGGTCGTCCGCTCCGTCGCGGCGAACGGACGCGTGATCGTGCTCGGGGCGCCGCCGTCCGCCGACGACCACCACCAGGCCGCCGTCCAGCAGGGCCTGGAAGGATTCGTGCGCTCGCTCGGCAAGGAGATCGGCCGCGGCCGCACCGTGAACCTGGTCCGCGTCGCGGGACCGGTGACGGCCGCCGAGTCGACCCTGCGCTTCCTGCTCTCGCCCCGGTCCGCGTACATCAGCGGCCAGGTCCTCGCGGTCGGCGCCGAGGCGGCGGAGTCCACGGCGCCGGACGACTGGGAGCAGCCGCTCGCCGGGCGCACCGCCCTGATCACCGGCGCCGCACGCGGGATCGGCGAGGCCGTCGCCACGACCCTCGCCCGCGACGGGGCCCAGGTCGTCCTGCTCGACGTGCCGTCCGCCGAGGCCGACCTCGCGAAGGTCGCGGAGCGGCTCGGCGGGCGGGCGCTGCCGCTGGACATCACGGCCGACGACGCGGGTGAGCGCATCGCCGCGTTCACCGCCGACTCCGGCGGGCTCGACGTCCTCGTCCACAACGCGGGCATCACGCGTGACCGCCGCCTGGCCAACATGCCCGCCGAGCGCTGGAGTTCGGTCCTCGACGTCAACCTCGCGAGCGTCCTGGGCACGACGGACACCCTCCTGAAGGCGGGGGCCGTGCGGCGCGGCGGCAGCATCGTCGCCACCGCGTCCATCGCGGGTATCGCCGGCAACACCGGGCAGACCAACTACGCCGCGAGCAAGGCCGGCATCGTCGGCCTCGTCCGCTCGCTCGCGCCGCGGGCCCTCGCCGAGCACGGCGTCACGGTGAACGCGGTGGCCCCCGGCTTCATCGAGACGAAGATGACGGCGGCCGTCCCGCTGTTCATCCGGGAGGCCGGACGCCGGATGAACTCCCTCGGCCAGGGCGGGCTCCCGGTGGACGTCGCGGAGACCACGGCATGGTTCGCCTCGCCCGGCTCCGGGGCGGTGAACGGCCAGGTGGTCAGGGTGTGCGGGCAGAGCCTGCTGGGCGCCTGACGGCGACGGCCGGTCCCCGCCGGTCCCGCACCCCGTCACCCCCGCCCTCTCCCCCAGGACCTGACATGACCGACCCCCGCACCGTCACCCTCGCCGCCACCCCGTCCCTCCTGCCCCACATGGCCCGAGGCGCTCTCCTGTCGCCCCTGAAGCGGCCCCGCCCGGACGCCCCGCTGCCCGCCACCCGGCTCGTGCAGCCCGCGCTCCAGGTCTCACAGACCCACCTCGCCGCCTACGAACGCGTCTGCGCCTTCGCCACCGGCCGGGCCGAGCTGCCCGTCACCTATCCGCACATCCTCGGATTCCCGCTCGCCATGCGGCTGATGTCCGAGCGCGCCTTCCCGCTGCCGCTGCTCGGCCTCGTCCACACCTCGATCGACATCACCCAGCGCCGCGACCTGCGCCCCACGGACACCTACCATCTGTCCGTCCAGGTAAGGGAGTTGGCCCCGCACCGGCGCGGTACGGAGGCCACCGTCGTCACCGAGCTGCGCACGGCCGCCGACGCCGAGGCCGACCCGGTGTGGCAGTCGGCGAGCACGTACCTGGCCCGGCACAAGACGCCCGCGGACCCGAACCCGCCCGCCCCGGAACCGTCCGCCTCGCAACCGTCCGCACCGCTGCCCCCGCTCAGCGAATGGCGCCTGAGCGCCGACCTCGGCCGCCGCTACGCCGCCGCGTCCGGCGACCGCAACCCCATCCACCTGCACCCGCTCACGGCCCGCCTCTTCGGCTTCCCCCGCGCCATCGCCCACGGCATGTGGACGGTCTCCCGCTGCCTGGCCGAATTCGGCGCGAGCGGGCCCGTACAGGTCCACGCGCGGTTCAAGGCGCCGGTGCTGCTGCCGGGCACGGTGACGTACGCGGCGAAGGGCACCGCCTTCGAGCTGCGGGCCGCGCGCGGCGACCGGGTGCACGTCACCGGCGAGGTCCGGGAGGCCGCCCGCTAACGGACGGACCAGCGCCGCCCCTCCATCAGGTTCCCCAGGCCCGACCACGCGAAGTTCATCATCGTCGCGGCGGCCTCCTTCGCGGAGACGGACGGGTCGGTGTTGGCCCACCCGGCGAGCGCCTCCGCCGCCCCGACCAGGGCCTGGGCGAGCCCGGCGACCTCCCGCTCGCCCGGCGCGGGGTCCCCGTGCGCCTCCCGCGCCGCCGCCGCGATCAGGGACGTCACGAAGGCGACGATCTCCTCCCGCATCGCCCCGACCTCCGC
Organism: Streptomyces sp. YJ-C3; assembly: GCF_053891275.1. Classification (NCBI taxonomy): domain Bacteria; kingdom Bacillati; phylum Actinomycetota; class Actinomycetes; order Kitasatosporales; family Streptomycetaceae; genus Streptomyces; species Streptomyces sp. YJ-C3. The sequence continues at coordinate 8,307,996 of NZ_CM132685.1, forward strand.
GACGAACGGCTCCCCGCCCGACCGCGCCTGGCTGTGCAGCACCGCCCACCCGTCGGGGCGCTCGGCGGTGTGCGTGTAGAAGGCGGTGAGCCCGTCCCACAGCTGCCGGTCGGCGGCCACATCGGTGCGCACCCCGGCGCGGACGGCGGCGATCAGCGCGCCCGCCTCCCGCCGGATGCAGGCGGTGAACAGGTCCTCCTTCGAGTTCAGGTACAGGTACACCAACGGCTTCGACACACCGGCGAGTTCGGCGATCTCGTCCATCGACGCGGCCCGGTACCCGCGCTCCCCGAACACCCGCACCGCGGCGTCCAGCATCTGCCGCTCCCGCTCGGCCCGTGGCATACGTCCACGGGCCTTCGGCCTCGCCGGACCGGGCGCGGGCCCGTCCTGCCGCGCCACCCCGGACTTCACGTCGCCGCCCACCCCAGCCGCCTTTCCTCCACACGTTCTGCACCGCTCACCCTACGCAGCGCGGTGCGCCCCGCCCCAGTTCGGGAGGGTGCCCGAGTACCCGGTCCGGGCCCGGACACGGCAGTGCCCCGCCCCCGGGGTCCGGGAGCGGGGCAGCGTGCCGGCGTACGAGCCGGGGGACGTCAGGCGGCGGCGGGCACGGCCACCGACTGCGGCTCGTCCACCGGGGAGGAGGACGCGTTGTCGTAGGCCTCGTGGTCGAGGATCTTCTCGCGGGCGGAGACGATCACCGGGACGAGGGCCTGGCCCGCGACGTTCGTGGCCGTCCGCATCATGTCCAGGATCGGGTCGATCGCCAGGAGCAGGCCGACGCCCTCCATCGGGAGGCCGAGCGTGGACAGGGTCAGGGTCAGCATGACCGTGGCGCCCGTCAGACCGGCCGTGGCGGCGGAGCCGACCACCGACACGAACGCGATGAGCAGGTAGTCGCCGATGCTCAGGTCGATGTCGAAGATCTGCGCGACGAAGATCGCGGCGATCGCCGGGTAGATCGCGGCGCAGCCGTCCATCTTGGTCGTGGCGCCGAACGGCACGGAGAAGGAGGCGTACTCCTTCGGGACGCCGAGGCGCTCGGTGACCTTCTGGGTCAGCGGCATGGTGCCGACCGAGGAGCGGGAGACGAAGGCGAGCTGGATCGCGGGCCAGGCGCCCTTGAAGAACTGCAGCGGGTTCAGCTTGGCGACGGTCGCGAGGAGCAGCGGGTAGACGCCGAACATCACCAGGGCGCAGCCGATGTAGATGTCGGCGGTGAAGGTCGCGTACTTGCTGATGAGGTCCCAGCCGTACGTGGCGATCGCGTAGCCGATGAGGCCGATGGTGCCGATCGGGGCGAGCTTGATGACCCACCACAGGGCCTTCTGGAGGAGCTCGAGGATCGACTCGGAGAGCGTCAGGATCGGCTTGGCCTTCTCGCCGATCTGGAGGATGGCGATGCCGGCGACGGCGGCCATGAAGACGATCTGCAGGACGTTCAGCTCGGTGAAGGGCGTGATGACGTCGGTCGGGACGATGCCCGTGAGGAAGTCGATCCAGGAGCCCGCGTGGTCCGGCTTGGCGCCGTCCTTCGGGGTCAGGCCGGTGCCCGAGCCCGGGTTGGTGAGCAGGCCGATGGCGAGGCCGATGGCGACCGCGATCAGCGACGTGATCATGAACCAGAGGAGGGTGCGGGAGGCGAGCCGCGCCGCGTTGTTGACCTTCCGGAGGTTCGTGATCGACACGAGGATCGCGAAGAAGACGAGCGGGGCCACGGCCAGCTTCAGGAGCTGGATGAAGATGCCGCCGACCTTCTCGAGCGTGGTGACGAGCCAGGAGACGTCCTGGCTGCGGGCGAGCCAGCCGAGCAGCACACCGAGGACGAGGCCGCCCAGGATCTGCGCCCAGAACGGGATCTTCGGTATGCGGAAGCCGGACTTCGGATCAGCCGGCGTCGCGTCGGCGGGGGTGGTGTTCGCGGACACGGAGACACTCCAGTGAGGGCGCGCGGGGACAAGGCGGGGAGTACGGGACGTACTGGAGCGGCGACCGTGAGATGAGGTCAGCGGCGCCGCTGCATCGGGCCGGAGGAGAACCGGCTGTCGCGTCAGGCGCGACAGGCCGCGGACATGCAGCGGCAGAGATCGACATGCAGGCGCGCCACGAGCGGGACGCTCATGGCAGTACGGTGCGCGGCTGATGTCTTCATGTCAGGAACGTTAACACCGGTGCTTTGAGAACATCAAAGGGGTTCTTTGGGGAATCTGCGAAGCACGTATGCCCCTTAAGCCGTATTTACCTTGAAAACGCAGGCGCCCCCGGCACCTGAGCGGTGCCGGGGGCGGAGACGTCTGTGACGTAACTTACGCGCCGTGGGCGCGGGCGGCGTCGTCCGCCTCGTCCTCCATGGAGCGGTTCGCGTCCATGGTGGCCTTCGCGCGGTCCACGCGGGCGACGATCTTCTCGGAGGCCCGGTCGCGCTCGCCGCGCAGCAGCACGAAGCTGAGGGGCGCGGAGATGACCAGGGCGAGCAGTGCGATCCACAGGTAGTTGGATCCGCCCAGACCGCGCGGAACGAGGCCGGTGGCGACGAGACCCCAGACGACGAGGAAGCAGCCCACGAAGATCCCGAGGCGCATCAGCGTGTAGCGGAGCATCTCAATCCACTCTTCCGTTGCGAAATGGTCCCCCCAGTGAAGCACGGGCCCGGGGGCCCCTGTTGAGCGGTCCCGTCTGTAATGGGTACGGTCGGCTTATGCCGCTTACCTTCACCCTCGACCCGTCGATCGATCCGGCCCTGCGCGACGGCGTCCTCGCCCTGTGGGCGGACGTCTCGAACGCCGGCGGGGCCGTCGGATTCGTCCCGCCCGTCACTGCCGACGACATCCGCCCCGAGCTGGTGAAGCACCTGGCCGGGATGGCCGAGGGCCGCACCCGGCTGCTGGTCGGCCACGACGAGGACGGCGCGGTCGCGGCGACGGCGTTCCTGGTCCACAACCCGCACCGCCTCATGCGGCATCACCTGTGGCTCTACACCGTGATGGTGCATCCCAGACACCAGGGCAAGGGATACGGCCGGGCCCTCATGTCGGCCGCGGAGCGGACCGCGCGCGGTTTCGACGGCATCGAGGCGCTGCGGCTGACGTGCCGCGGCGGCACCGGGGCGGACGCCTTCTATGCGGCGTGCGGCTACAAGGAGGTCGGCCGGGTACCGGGGGCGATCCGGGTCGCCCCGGGGGACGACCGGGACGACATCCACATGATGCTGGCCATCTGAAGCCCCCCGGCGATTGAGCAGAGGGATCCGGGGGCGGAGCCCCGTGGCCTGTGCGCAAGCCCCGGTCCGCAGGAGAACCGGGGCGCGGACGCACGCGGCCGGCCTCAGACCCGCATCGGCTGCGGAGCGTCCCGGCGGGCCGGGTCCGGGCCGTCGTACTCGCGGATGATCTCGTACCGCGTGTTGCGCTCGACGGGCTTGAACCCGGCGTCGCGGATGAGGTCGAGCAGGTCCTCGCGGGTCAGCTTGTTCGGCGTGCCGTAGTTGTCCGCGTCGTGCGTGATCTTGTACTCGACGACCGAGCCGTCCATGTCGTCGGCGCCGTGCTGGAGCGCGAGCTGCGTGGTCTGCAGGCCGTGCATGACCCAGAAGCACTTCACGTGCGGCACGTTGTCGAAGAGGAGACGGGAGACCGCGAAGGTCTTCAGCGACTCGGCGCCGGTCGCCATGGTGGTGCGCGCCTGGAGGCGGTTCCTGACCTTGCCGTCCTTCATGTCGACGAAGTCGTGCTGGTAGCGCAGCGGGATGAAGACCTGGAACCCGCCGGTCTCGTCCTGCAGTTCACGCAGGCGCAGCACGTGGTCGACGCGGTGGCGCGGCTCCTCGATGTGCCCGTAGAGCATGGTGCTCGGGGTCTTGAGGCCCTTCTCGTGCGCCAGGCGGTGGATGCGCGACCAGTCCTCCCAGTGGGTCTCGTGGTCGACGATGTGCTGGCGGATCTCCCAGTCGAAGATCTCGGCGCCGCCGCCGGTCAGCGACTCCAGACCGGCCTCGATCAGCTCGTCGAGGATGTCGGACGCCGACAGGCCCGAGATCTTCTCGAAGTGGTGGATCTCGGTCGCCGTGAACGCCTTGAGCCCGACGTCCGGCAGCGCCTCCTTGAGGGCCTTCAGGGAGCGCGGGTAGTAGCGCCACGGAAGGTTCGGGTGCAGGCCGTTCACGATGTGCAGCTCGGTGAGGTGCTCCGACTCCATCGCCTTGGCGAGCTTGACGGCCTCCTCGATACGCATCGTGTACGCGTCCTTCTCGCCCGGCTTGCGCTGGAACGAGCAGTAGGCGCACGAAGCGGTGCAGACGTTGGTCATGTTGAGGTGCCTGTTCACGTTGAAGTGAACGACATCCCCGTTCTTCCTTGTCCGCACCTCATGGGCGAGGCCGCCGAGCCAGGCCAGGTCGTCCGACTCGTAGAGCGCGATGCCGTCCTCGCGGGACAGCCGCTCACCGTCCCTGACCTTCTGCTCCAGCTCGCGCTTGAGCCCTGCGTCCATGCCCGTACCTCTCCTCACCAACAAGACCCGTAAGTCCGCTCCACCGTACGCCCCCGTACCGACACCGCCGCTCACACCTCTTCGGGCAGCTCCCCGACCCGGTTCTCCCACTTGGTGGAGAGCACGATCGTGGTGCGCGTACGGGAGACGCCCTTGGTGCCGCTGAGGCGGCGGATCGTCTTCTCCAGGCCGTCGACGTCGCCGATCCGCACCTTGAGCATGTAGGAGTCGTCGCCCGCGATGAACCAGCAGTCCTCGATCTCGTGCAGGTCCTTCAGGCGGCGCGCGACGTCCTCGTGGTCGGCGGCGTCGGAGAGCGAGATGCCGATGAGGGCGGTGACGCCGAGGCCCAGCGAGGCGGAGTCGACGGTGGCGCGGTAGCCGGTGATGACACCGGCCGCTTCGAGCCGGTTGATGCGGTCCGTCACGCTCGGCCCGGACAGGCCGACGAGACGGCCCAACTCCGCATACGAGGCGCGGCCGTTCTCGCGCAGGGCCTGGATGAGCTGCCTGTCCACGGCGTCCATAGGTCCAAAGCCTTTCATTATTCAGCGTTGACGCGAGTTTACGTGTAGAATCTAAGGCATGCGGGGGCGACACCCCGCAAGATCTAAAGCTCAGTCACCGGATCAGCGAAGATCCATCGATTTTCAGGAGTGTTGTCACCGTGTTCACGATCGAGATGGCGTACGCCCGCATGCGCGAGATGCAGGCGGCGGCCGATCGTTCCCGTGTCCACCAGTCCGCCACCACCGAGCGCCGCGCGGCCAAGAAGCACGCCGCCCGCACCAAGAAGCGCTAGCGCTCACGAGAGCCTCCCCCCAGCTCTCCCTCCCATCGGCGGTACAGCGTGTGCGGCACTCCGGCCGCGTCCAGCGCCCGCCCCGCGACGAAGTCCACCAGATCCTGGATGTGCGTCGCCCCCGCGTAGAACGCCGGCGAGGCGGGCAGCACGACCGCGCCCGCCTCGTCCAGCGTGACCAGGTGCTTGAGCGTCTGCCCGTTGAGCGGCGTCTCCCGTACCGCGACCACCAGCCTGCGCCCCTCCTTGAGCGTCACGCTCGCCGCGCGCTGGAGCAGGTCCTTCGACAGGCCGAGGGCCACCCCCGCCACGCACGCCGTCGAGGCGGGCACGATGATCATCCCCTTGACCGGGTACGAGCCCGAGGACGGCCCCGCCGCGAGATCACCGGCGGGCCAGTGCCGTACGCCGCTCAGATCGACGCCGCCGAACGTGCCCGGCTTGCCGTCGGCCCCGCGCGCCAGCCACTCCCCGAGATCCTCGCGCCAGTGCGCGTCCCGGAACGCGATGCCCGTCTCGTCGAGCAGAGTGAGCCGCGAGGCCCGCGAGACGACCAGGTCCACGGCCTCGCCCGCGGCGAGCAGCGCCCGCACGACGGAGGCGGCGTACGGGGTTCCTGACGCGCCGGACACCCCGACGACCCAGGGGGTGCGGCTGCTTGAGTTGACGTGCTCCACACCACGAGCCTATCCGGCGGCCCACAATGGGAACTTGAGCAGGGGCAGTGGTCGTTGGGTCCGTGACAGGCGGGCCCAGGGGTGGGGGCTGAGATGACGGACAACGCGACACAGAGATGGTCGACGCGCGATCGGGCGCTGACCGCCGGAAAGCTGATGGCCGGCTGGGTGGCCCTGCTGTGGCTGCTGGAGGCGGTCGACACGGCCTCGGGCCATGCCCTCGACCGCTTCGGCATACAGCCGCGCGACCCGTCGGAGCTCGTCGACGTGGTCCCGGCCTCCTTCATCCACTTCGGCTTCGACCACGTCGCGGCGAACTCGATCCCGCTGCTGGTCCTCGGCTTCGTCGCGGCGCTCTCCGGCATCCGCCGCTTCCTGCTGGCCTGCGCCCTGATCGTCGTCGCCGACGGGCTCGGGGTCTGGCTGGTCGCGCCCGCCCACTCGAACACGGCGGGCGCGTCGGGCCTGATCTTCGGCCTGTTCGGCTTCGTGGTGCTCAGCGGCTTCGTGGAGCGCAGACCGCTCGGCATCGCCGTCGGCCTGCTGATCGCCGCGTACTGGGGCACGACGATCCTCGCGGGCCTGTCCCCGGCGAACCAGGGCGTCAGCTGGCAGGGCCATCTGATCGGCCTCGTCGCGGGCGTGGCGGCGGCGTTCCTGCTGCGCAGACCCCAGCCGACCCGGGAGCCCCGGCAGCCCTGGCAGGCCTGAGTACGCGTCTGAGTACACGGACTCATGCGGCGGGCACCCCCGCCGCAGCACAGTCGGCACATGAAGGCCCGATACCTGCTGATGTGCGGGGCGGCCGTCGTCGTCGCCCTCGTCCTGGTCTACGCGCTCGATGTCCCCGCCGACATCGTGCTCCTCGTCGGCATCGGAGCGCTGTGTCTGCTGTGGCTGGTGCTGCTGCTCACCGTGCCCTGGAATCTCTACTTCCGGGCCCGTGCCGTGGTGCACGAGGCCGCCGTCAGCCGTGAGAAGGGGATGACCGTCCCCGCGGACCGGGACGCGGAAGCCGCCCGGATCGCCACCGTGATGCTGCGCACGGCGATCGGCGCGCACCTGGTCACGGCGGCCGTCGCGGTGCTCGGCGCCTGGACCACCGGCCGCACGGCGGGCTACTGGTTCGCGGGCGGCTGTCTGCTCAGCACGCTGTTCCGTCCCGCCGGCGCCTACTTCGGCGCGCTGCTGCACCGCCTGCGCACGCTCTCCACGGAGGTGCGCCACCCGCGCGACGACGTGGTCGAGCTGCGGAGCACGCTCGACGCGCTGCTGCGGAGCGCGGCCGTGCAGGAACGCAAGACCGAGGAGATGTACGTCGACGTCGGACGGCTGCGCACCGCCCTCGACTCCGTCGGGCTGTCCGCGCACGAGCGCGCGGAGCGGACGGACCGCCGCGTCGAGCTGATGAGCCGGGAGTTCGAGTCGGTGGTCGACCGGATGACGGACAACCGGGAGATCATCAGCGGGCTCAAGGCGTTCCTGCGCCTGATCCGGGCCGACGGCACCACAGAACAGATCGTCTGACGGTGCCGCAGGCCCGGCGCGAATGGCGTGTCCGGCCTAGACGGTCAGGCCCCGCACCAGCAGGTCCAGCAGCGCGCACACGAACAGCGCGATCCCGATGAACCCGTTGACCTGGAAGAACGCCCGGTTGAGGCGGGACAGGTCGTGGGGCTTGACGATCGTGTGCTCGTAGAGGAAGGCGCCCGCGACGATGACCAGGCCGACCCAGAAGAACGTTCCGGCGCCGGTGGCCAGCGCGTACCAGACGAACAGGGCCGTCGTCAGGGTGTGGCAGACGCGGGCGCCCCGGATGGCGGCCGGGATGCCGAAGCGGGCCGGGACCGACATGACGCCGACCTCGCGGTCGGTCTCCACGTCCTGGCACGCGTAGATCAGGTCGAAGCCGCCGATCCAGATGCCGACGGCGAGGCCGAGGATCACCGCGTCCCACGACCAGGAGCCGGTGATCGCGATCCACGCGCCGATCGGGCCCATCGCCTGGGCGAGACCGAGGATGGCCTGCGGGAAGTTCGTGAACCGCTTGCCGTACGGGTAGACGACCATCGGGATCACCGCGATGGGGGCCAGCGCCAGACAGAGCGGGTTCAGCAGCGCGGCCGACGCCAGGAAGACGACCAGCGCGATCAGCGCGCCCGTCCAGGCCGACTTCACCGAGACCGCGCCCGTGACGAGCTCGCGGTGGGCGGTGCGCGGGTTACGGGCGTCGATCTCGCGGTCGATGATCCGGTTCGCCGCCATCGCGAAGGTGCGCAGGCCCACCATGCAGATGGTGACCAGGAGCAGCCGGCCCCAGTGGATGTTCTTGTCCGTCTCGAACATCGCGGTCAGCGCCGCGATGTAGGCGAAGGGCAGCGCGAACACCGAGTGCTCGATCATGACCAGGCGCAGGAAGGCCTTGGTCCGGCCCGGCTGCTGCGGGATCGCGGCGGATGCTGAGCTCACTAGAGTCCGTACTCCTTCCAGCGGCGGTCCACGAGGGCCGCCGTTCGGGGATCGGAGACGACCATCTCGGGCCAGCCGCCGTCCCGCGTATAGCCCTCCTCGGGCAACTTCCTCGTCGCGTCGATACCCGCCTTGCCGCCCCAGAACTGCTGGTAGGAGGCGTGGTCGAGGTGGTCGACGGGGCCCTCGGCGACGACGAGGTCGCGGGCGTAGTCCGTGTTGCCGAGGGCCCGCCACGAGACTTCATGAAGGTCGTGGACGTCGCAATCGGAGTCGACGACGACGATCAGCTTGGTCAGCGACATCATGTGCGCGCCCCAGATCGCGTGCATGACCTTCTGGGCGTGCTTCGGGTACTTCTTGTCGATCGAGACGATCGCACAGTTGTGGAAGCCGCCCGACTCCGGCAGGTGGTAGTCGACGATGTCCGGGACGATCACCTTGAGCAGCGGCAGGAAGAAGCGCTCCGTGGCGCGGCCGAGCGGGCCGTCCTCCGTCGGCGGGCGGCCGACGACGATCGACTGGAGCAGCGGGCGCTTGCGCATCGTGACGCAGTCGATCTTCAGCGCCGGGAAGGGCTCCTGCGGCGTGTAGAAGCCGGTGTGGTCGCCGAAGGGTCCCTCCGGCAGCATCTCGCCGGGCTCCAGCCAGCCCTCGATGACGACCTCGGCGTTGGCCGGGACCTGGAGCGGGACCGTCTTGCAGTCGACCATCTCGACGCGCTTGCCCTGGATGAACCCGGCCAGCATGTACTCGTCCATGTCGCCGGGCAGCGGCGCCGTCGACGCGTACGTGACGGCCGGCGGGCAGCCGAAGGCGATGGCGACGGGCAGCTTCTCGCCCTTGCGGGCGGCCACCTGGTAGTGGTTCCGGCTGTCCTTGTGGATCTGCCAGTGCATGCCGATGGTGCGCTTGTCGTGGCGCTGCAGGCGGTACAGGCCCAGGTTGCGCACGCCGGACTCGGGGTCCTTGGTGTGGGTCAGGCCCAGGTTGAAGAAGGAGCCGCCGTCCTCGGGCCAGGTGAACAGCGCGGGGAGCCGGTCGAGGTCGACGTCGTCGCCGGTGAGGACGACCTCCTGCACGGGCGCGTCCTTGACCTTGCGCGGCGGCACATGGGTCATCGCGCCGAGCTTGCCGAACGCCTCGCGGATGCCGACGAAGCCCTGCGGCAGTTCCGGCTTGAGCAGGCCGCCGATCTTCTCGCTGATGTCGTTGTACGACTTCAGGCCGAGCGCCTTGAGCAGCCGCCGGTCGGTGCCGTACACGTTCATCGCGAGGGGCATCGACGAGCCCTTCACGTTCTCGAAGAGCAGGGCCGGGCCGCCTGCCTTGTTCACCCGGTCGACGATCTCACCGACCTCCAGGTACGGGTCGACCTCGGCCTTGATGCGCTTGAGGTCGCCCTCGCGCTCCAGCGCCCGGAGCAGGGAGCGCAGATCGTCGTAAGCCATGCGATCCAGTATCCGGCACCGGCTAACCTGGCCCGGTCACCGGGGGCCTTCACCCCGCCGCTACGTCACTGTGCGCACCGCTCTTGGGGGATCGCGACACCATGCTCCGCTACCTGCCGTTCCTGCTGGTCCTGGCGCTGTGGATCTACGCGTTCATCGACTGTCTGAACACCCCCGAGGAGGAGGTGCGCGGCCTGCCGAAGGTGGTGTGGGTCATCATCATCCTGCTCTTCGGCGAGGTCCTCGTCGGCCCCGTCGCCTGGCTGGTGGCGGGCAAGAAGCGGCCCGCCCCCGCCGGCGGCGCCACCCCCGCAGAGTGGAACCGCGACCGCAGGACGCAGTTCGTCGCGCCGGACGACAACCCGGAGTTCCTCCAGTCCCTCAAGGAGGACGCCGCGCCCTCCAAGGACGGGAAGGACGAGGCGCTCCTCAAGGACTGGGAGGCGGACCTGCGCCGCCGCGAGGAGGAGCTGCGCCGCCGCGAGGGCGAGCAGGACAAGGACTGAGGACCCCGGGCCCCTCGGGGCGCGGGACGCGCGTGCCGCACACTGGATGCGGAACACCCCCCTCCGCCACCCGCACCCCGTGAAGGCCATGTCCAGACCCACGCATGCCCCGGCGCCCGACGTCGCCACCGGTCCCGAGAAGCTCATCGCCGTCGAGGAGCACGGGGCCGACCCCGTACCCGCCGACCGGCGGCACGGCAGTCCCCGTCAGCTGCTGTGGACGTGGGCCTCACCCCAGGTCGGTTTCGCGACCGTCTTCATCGGGGTGCTGTCGGTCTCCGCGTTCGGCCTGGGCTTCTGGCAGGCGGTCGCCGCCCTCGTGCTCGGCGCCGGGCTCGGCTCGCTGGCGCACGGGCTGCTCTCCACGGACGGGCCGCGGTTCGGCGTCCCGCAGATGGTGATCGGCCGGCTCTCCTTCGGCTACCGGGGCAACGCCCTGCCGTCCGGGGTCAACGCGCTGGTGTCGGGCGTCGGCTGGTTCGCCGTGAACAGCGTCGGCGGCGCCTTCGCCCTCAACTCCCTCACCGGGCTGCCGCCGCTGCCCAGCCTGCTGATCCTGGTCGTCCTGGAGATCGTCATCGGGTACGTGGGGCACGACCTGGTGCACCGCTTCGAGCGGTACGCGTTCCCGGTGCTCGCCGTGATCTTCCTGCTCGCCGGGGTGTGGATCTTCAAGGGTGCCGACGTCGCGGGCCCTGGTGCGGGCGGCGGGTTCGGCGGTTTCATGCTCGCCTTCAGCGCCGTCTTCGGCTTCACGGCGGGCTGGAACCCGTGCGCCGCCGACTACGCCCGCTATCTGCCCGCCGGCACCCCGCGCCGGGCCACCGCCTGGTACTCGGGCCTCGGCCTGTTCGTGTCGGTCGCCGTCGTCTCCGTGATCGGCGCGGCCTCGGGCACGCTCGCGGCGCCCGCCGGGGCCAGCCCCACCGACGCGTTCACCGGCCAGCTCCCGGGCTGGCTCGGCGACCTCACCCTCGTCGCGATCATCCTCGGCGCGATGGCCGCCTCCACCCTGAACGTCTACTCGGCGGCCGTCTCCATCTCCTCGCTGTCGCTGCCGCTGCCGAGCTGGCTGGGCCGCGCCTCGCTCGTCGCGCTGGTCGGCGCGATCGGCACCGCCGCCGGCTGGGCCTCGCTCGCCGACGCCGGGCACGCCTTCGAGAACTTCCTGCTGGTCATCGCGTACTGGATCGCGCCCTGGCTCGGCGTCGTCCTGATGGAGCACTGGCTGCGCGCCCTGCCGGACGAGGCGCTCGCCGCGCGCCTCCAGGACCGCTCGTTCGGCAACCCGGCGGGCCTGATCGCGCTGCTCGTCGGCGTGGCCGTGTCGGTGCCGCTGTTCTCCAACCAGACCGTGTTCGTCGGCCTGGTGCCGCACGTCTGGCCCGGCGTCGGCGATCTGACCTGCCCGGTCGGCTTCGCGCTCGGCGCGCTCCTCTTCGCGCTGCTGCGGCGGCGCGACTCCCTCACCCCGTCCGCGTAGAAAGGCTCGTACGTCATGGAACTCGATCTCGCCCGCACCTGGCTCGCCACCGCAGTCGAGGAGGCGAAGGCCTCTCTCGCCGAGGGCGGCATCCCGATCGGCGGCGCCCTGTACTCGGCCGACGGCAAGGTCCTCGGCCGCGGTCACAACCGGCGTGTGCAGGACGCGGACCCGTCGGTGCACGGCGAGACCGACGCGTTCCGCAACGCCGGACGGCAGCGCTCGTACAAGGGCACCACGATGGTGACCACGCTCAGCCCCTGCTGGTACTGCTCGGGCCTGGTGCGGCAGTTCGGCATCTCCCGCGTGATCATCGGCGAGGCCCGCACTTTCCACGGCGGGCACGACTGGCTGGCCGAGCACGGCGTCGAGATCGTGCTCCTTGACGATCCCGAGTGCGTCGGCATGATGGAGGACTTCATCGCCGCGAAGCCGGAACTGTGGCACGAAGACATCGGGGACATCGGGGACATCGGCGAGTAGCCGGCCGGCGTACAGGCTGTACGTCGTCACGCCCCCTGAAACGGACACCGCGCCCCTGGGCGGCGCCCGCCGCCGCCCGGACACTCAGGGGGCATGACGACCGCCTCCCCCAGCAGCACCAGCGCCGCTCCGCCCGCCCCCGCGTACGGCGACAAGGTCATCGCCGTCGAGGCGGCGGGGTCCGAGCCGATCCCCGAGGCCGAACGGCACGGCAGTCCACGGCAGTTGCTGTGGACCTGGGCCTCGCCCAACATCGAGTTCGCGACCGTCTACATCGGCGTGATCTCGGTCCTCTTCTTCGGTCTGAGTTTCTGGCAGGCCGCCGCGGCGCTGCTGCTCGGCACCGCGCTCGGCGCGCTGACGCAGGGGATCCTCTCGCTGGACGGGCCGCGGTTCGGCGTCCCGCAGATGGCGATCGGGCGGCTCGCCTTCGGGTACCGGGGCAACGCGCTGCCCTCGACGGTCAACGCGCTGGTGGCGGGCGTCGGCTGGTTCGCCGTGAACAGCGTCAGCGCCGCCTTCGCGCTCAACACCCTCACGGGGCTGCGCCCCCTGCCCTCCCTCCTCCTGGTCGTCGCGGCCGAGATCGCGATCGGCTTCATCGGCCACAACTTCGTGCACGCCTTCGAGAAGTACGCGTTCCCGGCCCTCGCGGTGGTGTTCCTGCTGGCGGGCGTGTGGACCTTCGGGAAGGCCGATCTCTCGGCGCCGGGCGGCGGGGGCGGCATCGGCGGTTTCCTCCTCGCGTTCAGCTCGGCGTGGGGCTACGCGGCGGGCTGGAACCCGAACGCCTCGGACTACTCGCGCTATCTGCCGCGCACGGCGAACCAGCTGCGCACGGTCGCCTACCCGGCGCTCGGCCTGTTCCTCTCGGTGTCGGCGGTGTCCTTGACCGGGGCGGCCTCCGCGACGATCGCGGCGCCCGCGAGCGCGACCCCGACGGCCGCGTTCACCGGCCATCTCCCGTCCTGGCTGGCCCACTTGGTACTGCTCGCCATCATCCTGGGCGCGGTCTCGGCGAACGCCCTCAACATCTACTCGTCCGCCATGTCGGTCACCTCGCTCGGCCTGCGGCTGCCGTCCTGGCTGGGACGCAGCACGCTCGTAGTGGTCTCGGGCACGGCGGGGACGGCGGCGGCCTGGTCGTCGCTGGCGGACGCGGGCCACGCGTACGAGGCGTTCCTGCTGGTGATCGCCTACTGGATCGGGCCGTGGCTGGGCGTCGTCCTCATGGAGCGGTGGCGCTCGGCGAGGACCCCCGACACCGAACTGGCGGGACGCCTGACGAACCCCGGTTTCGCCAACTGGCCCGGATTCACCGCCCTGTTGGTGGGCGTCGCGGTGTCCGTACCGCTCTTCTCGAACCAGGAGAAGTACGTCGGATGGGCGCCCGGGCGCTGGCCCGCGCTCGGCGACGTGACGTGCGTGGCCGGGTTCGTGGTGAGCGCCGCCGTGTACGCGATCACTTGCCGGGTGTTCGCTTCCCGTCGTACAGTCTGAGCACGGCTGTTCGTCGCCCGACGAACACTCTGACGGGAGGCGTGCGCCATGCGTGCGGTGCGGTTCGGCGAGTACGGCGGCCCCGAGGTCCTGACGACGGCGGAGGTGGACGTCCCCGAGCCGGGGCCCGGGCAGGTGACCGTCGACGTGGCGTACGCCGGGGTGAACTTCGCCGACCTCAAGGCACGTTCCGAGGGCTACCGGGTGGCGGCGCTGCCGTTCGTCCCCGGCCTGGAGATGTCGGGCCGGATCCGCGCCCTGGGCCCCGGGGTCGAGGGGCTCACCGTCGGCCAGGAGGTGGCCGCGCTCACCGAGGGCGGGACGTACGCGGAGGTGGCCGTCGCCGACGCCGTCACCGTCTTCCCGCTGCCGGCCGGGCTCTCCCTGCGCACGGCCGCGACGCTGCCGACCGTGCTGCCGACGGCGTACGCCCTGCTGCACGCGGTGGGGCGGCTGCGGGCCGGCGAGAGCGTCCTCGTGCAGGGCGCGGCGGGCGGGGTCGGCACGGTGGCCGGGCAGCTGGCGCGGGCCGCGGGCGCCGGGGCCGTGTACGGGGTGGTGTCGAGTGCGGCCAAGGCCGAGTACGCCCGTAAGCACGGGTACGACGAGGTGGTCCTGGCCGACGGGTTCGGCTCCTCCCTCAGGGAGTTGACCGGTGGCCGGGGTGTCGATCTGGCGCTCGACCCGGTCGGCGGCGACACGTTCCGCGAGACGCTCGGGGCGCTGGCGGTGTTCGGCCGGGCCGTCTCCTTCGGCAACGCCTCGTCCGCCCCGGCCTGGCAGGCGGGCCAGGCCGAGCTGTACCCGACGGCGCTGTCGGTGGGCGGCTTCTCGATCCTCACCCTGGCGAAGACGGCGCCCGCCGAGCTGCGGGCCCTCGCGGAGCGGGCCTTCGCGGTCCCCGGCGTGGAGCTCCCCGTCACCGGCGAGTTCGCCCTGTCGCAGGCCGCGGAGGCCCATCGGGTGATGGGGTCGCGGACCAGCACGGGGAAGCTGTTGCTGCGGGTGGCGGCCTGAGGACCTGGAGACGGGCGGCGCGGGTGTCCCCTCCGGCACCCGCGCCGCGCCGGAGTGACGAACTCCCCTGTTCCTTCGCCCAGTTCGGCCGCCGTCGAGCGGTCCCCTGTGCCGCTCGACGGCCTCGGCCGACATGGACCCGGAGCCCGCCCCTGTGCGGCGCGGAAGGTATCGGGTGTTCGGACACGGTGATCAGTGTGACCCGTACAGGCCAAGAACTGGAGTGATTTTCTAGAATCTGAATACAGAAACCACGAACGGAACTCGGTGTTCTACGCTGGCTGTCACCATGAGCCCCAAGCAGCAGCGCGGCGCGGAGACAGCCGACCGCCTCCTCGACTCCGCCTTGCTCCTGTACGCCGACGCGGGCGAGCAGGGCATCACGGTGAGCGCCCTGACGACGGCGAGCGGAGTCAGTCCCGGCAGCCTGTACCACCACTTCGGCAGCGTCGACGGGCTGATGAACGCGCTGCTGATGCGCTGGCTGGGCCGTCTCGTGGGCGAGTTGGGCGGCGCCGTCACCCGCGCACGCAGCGCCCGCACCGGTGTCCGCGCCCTGGCCCGGACCTATCTGGCGTTCATCAAGGAACACCCGGACGCGGCACGGCTGTTGCACTCCTCGCGCGCCGACCAGCTGGCCATGGCCGAGGCCCGGCAGCTGCGGGACGCACAGGAGGCCCGGCTGTCGCCGCTGACCGGCTGGATCCGGCGGCACGTCGCGTCGGGCGAGATCGCCCCGCTGCCCGACGCCCTGGTCGAGTCGCTGATCCTCGGCCCGGTCATCGGGGTCGCGCGCAGCTGGCTCGCCGGGGTCGGCGACATCGACCTCGATCAGGCCGCGCGGGTCCTGCCCGACAGGATCTGGCGCTCACTCACGCCCTGAGCCCCCGCCGCGCCCTGGTCCCGGGCCGTCACCACGCGCAGCGCGCAGGCCGCCGTGAGCAGCTCGCCGAGCGGCTCCGGGTCCCCGACCTCGAGCCCGAGCAGCGACTCGATGCGCTCCAGGCGCTGGTAGAGGGACTGCCGGCCGATGTGCAGCAGCGCGGCCGTGCGCGTGGGACTGCAGCCGTGCCGCAGATGCACCTCCAGGGTGCGCACCAGGTCGCCGCCGTGCGTCGCCTGCCACTTCAGGAGCGGGCGAAGGACCTGGTCGGCGAGCCGGGTCAGCCGCTCCCGGTTGGCCTCGACGCCGCCGCGTGTCAGCTCCCGCTCCAGCGCCAGGGCCCGCGCCGAGGTCACCAACGGGCCCTCGCCGTAGGCCGGTTCGGCCGCGGGCACCGTCAGGGCCAGCTCCAGCGTCGTCCGGGCCGCGCGCAGGGTGTCGCTCCAGCGCAGCCAGCCGTCGTCCGCGCCCACGGCCGGGCCGACCGCGACGGTGAGCCCGGGTCCGGCCACCGCGCGGAAGGCGGCCTGCACCGCCCGGACCGCGTCGCGGCCGGGCGGCGGCACGGCCAGCGCCAGTACGTCGCCGGGGAACGCCGCGCGCAGCGCGCCGCGGCCCGCGGCCCGCTCCACCGCCGCGAGCGCCGCGCCGTGCGGGCCGTGCACCGAGACGCCGACGAGCCGCGCGCCGGGGCCGGGCCGGAATCCGGCGAGCGCCGAACGGGCCGCCACCTCGGGCTGGTTGAGGGCCCCGCGGTCGACGAGGTCGGCGAGCAGCGCGGCCCCGTGGTCGGCGGCCCGGGGCAGCGCCGTCGCACGGGAGGCGAGACCGTGCGTGACGATGGCCCGGTTGGCGGCCTCCGCGATCCGCACGAACGGCACGACGCGCCGCAGCGCCACCAGGGGAAAGCCCAACTCCCGCGCCGAGTCCACCACTTCGCGCGGCATCCGCTCCAGCGACCGGCCCACCTCCACGGCGAGCCCGGCCGCGCCCCGGGCCGTCAGCTCCCGCACGTACCGCCGCAGCGCCCCCGCGTCGGCGCCGAGGAACGCGAACCCGTTCGTGAGGAGCAGCTCCCCGCCGTCCAGGAAGTTCGCGCCCTCGTACACCTCGCTGGAGTGCACCCAGCGCACCGGCCGGTCAAGGCCCGACTCCCCCGCGAGGAGTTCGGGCGAGGCGTCGGCGACGACGTCGAGGTCCAGGATCTCGCGGAGCGTGAGAGCGGGCACGGGGCCTCCCGGGGCGCGCGGAGCGGCGGACATTCCGTCGGGGTGAGGGCTGCCCGGAGAGTACGGTGCGCACGTTGCCCCGGTGTTTCCGCGCCGCGAGAGTGGACGGCATGACCGCTTCCCCGGGTACGCCCCGCATCCCCACCATCGATCTGCGGCCCTGGCTGTCCGGCGACCGCGAGGCCCGCGCCGAGATCGCCGCGACCGTCGACGCCGCCCTGCGCACCGCGGGGTTCCTGCTGGTCACCGGCCACGGCGTGGACCCGGCGCTGCGGACCCGGATCCGGGACGCGGCCCGCGCCTTCTTCCGGCGGCCCGCGTCCGTGAAGGAGCCGTACGCGGTGAAGGTGGGCGGCCGCGGCTGGCTGGGCCCCGGCGCCGAGGCCAACGGGTACGCGGAGGGCACCGAGACACCGCCCGACCTGAAGGAGTCCCTCTCCTTCGCCACCGCCACGGCCTTCGACGACCCGGCGGTGCACGCCGAGTGGTCCGGCGAGAACGTCTTCCCCGCCGAGTCGCCCGAGCTGCGCGACCTCGTCGAG
Source organism: Streptomyces sp. YJ-C3 (assembly GCF_053891275.1). Classification (NCBI taxonomy): domain Bacteria; kingdom Bacillati; phylum Actinomycetota; class Actinomycetes; order Kitasatosporales; family Streptomycetaceae; genus Streptomyces; species Streptomyces sp. YJ-C3. Next base: position 8,325,529 of record NZ_CM132685.1, read on the forward strand.
ACGTACCTGGCGGCGATGCGGACCCTCTCCGACCAGCTGCTCGAACTCCTCGCCGTCGCCCTGGACGAGCCCGCCGACTTCTTCACCCGCCACACCACGCGCCCCACCTGGGGCTTCAACATCAACTGGTACCCGGGCACGGAGGTCGTCGGCGCACCGGAGCCCGGCCAGTTCCGCATCGGCCCGCACACCGACTTCGGCACGGTCACCGTGCTCGACCGGCAGGCCGGCAAGGGCGGGCTCCAGGTCTTCACCGACGAGGGCGGCTGGGAGGACGCGCCCTACGACCCGGCGGCGTTCACCATCAACATCGGCGATCTGATGGCGCGCTGGACGGGCGACCGCTGGCGCTCCGGGCGCCACCGCGTCCTGCCGCCCCCGGCGGACGCGCCCGCCGAGGAGCTGATGTCGCTCGTCTACTTCTACGAGTGCGACCCGTGCACGACCGTCGAGCCGGTGCCCGCGCCGAAGGGGCGGGTCGCGTACGAGCCCGTCGACAGCCACGTGTACCTGCGCGGCAAGCTGGACGCGATCACGGTCGGCTGACGTACGCGTCCCGGAGCCGCTGCCAGCGGTCGGGCGTCCATGCCGCCCAGCCGTCCGGGGTCATGGGCCGCCCGTCCAGCGCGTCGCGCAGGCACAGGAAGTGGTCGTGCCAGCCGGCCAGGCAGTCCAGGCGCAGCGCGTCGTCGCCGTCGAACTCGTTCGTGAAGCGCAGCGTCGTGTCCGGCTCCAGGTGGAACCGCATCCGGCCGTGCAGCCCGTCGAGGGTGTACTCCGCGACGCGCTCCACGTCCCAGGCGGTGACCCGGCCCCGGTGCGCGCCGCCGCCGTTGAGCCAGCGCAGGGTGACGGCGCCGCCGAGCCGGGGCTCCAGCGCGTCGGCTGCCGCGAGCCATCCGGCCAGGCCGTCCGGGGTGGCGACGGCCCGCCACACCGCTTCGACGGGGTGGGGCAGGTCCAGCGTGAAATGCAGGGTGCGGGTGGTGCCTTCGGTGCGGCTGGTGCCGGGCTCGATGGTGGTGTCGTCGTCGGTCATGGCTCCAGCGTTGCGCATGCGGTGCGGCGCGGCGGGCTTTGCCGGGGGTGTCGGAGTACGGCGAAGGCCGGCTCCCCCGGCGTGGATCGGGGGGAACCGGCCTCGTGGGCGGACCGTCGCCTGCGGCTACACCCCGGCGTAGGAGTGCTTGCCGGTGACGAAGATGTTCACGCCGTAGTAGTTGAACAGCCAGCAGCCGAAGGCGATCAGCGCCAGGTAGGCGGCCTTGCGGCCCTTCCAGCCGGCGGTCGCGCGGGCGTGCAGGTAGCAGGCGTAGGCGACCCAGGTGATGAACGACCAGGTCTCCTTGGGGTCCCAGCCCCAGTAGCGGCCCCACGCGTCGCCGGCCCAGATGGCGCCCGCGATGATCGTGAACGTCCACAGCGGGAAGACCGCCGCGTTGACGCGGTAGGAGAACTTGTCGAGGGACTGCGAGGCGGGCAGCCGCTCCATGACGGACGTCGCGAACCGGCCGGGCTTGCCGCCGTTCGCGAGCTTGTTCTCGTAGGAGTCCTTGAAGAGGTACAGGATCGTGCCGACCGCGCCGACGTAGAAGACCGCGCCGCAGAAGATCGCCGTCGAGACGTGGATGTACAGCCAGTACGAGTGAAGAGCGGGAACCAACTGGTCGCTGGCGGTGTACAAGACAGTGACAGCGAGGCCGAGGTCGAGGAGGACCGTGGTGACCAGGGGCAGGCCGAGCCAGCGGACGTTCTTCTTCAGCGCGAGCAGCGCGAGGTACACGCCGACGGCGACGGTGGAGAAGGTGATGTTGAACTCGTACATGTTGCCCCACGGGGCGCGCTCCACGGAGAGCGCGCGGGTGAGGACACCGCCGAATTCGACGAGGAAGCCGAGCGCCGTGAGAGAGATGGCGATACGGCCGTAGAGGTCGCCCTGCTCGTCACCGCCGGAGGCGCCGGGCCCGTCCGGTACGTCGCGGGCGCCCGCGGCGGCCCGGGTGACGACCTGCGGGCGCTCCAGGACGGCGGTGCCCCCGTTCTTCTGCTTGACCTGGATCTTCACCGAGGAGGCGACCCCGGCCTCCTCGCCCTTGCCGGTGAGGGCGGCGGCGGTGCGGCCGACCTTGCTGCGGCTGCCGAAGATCCACTCGGCCATGTTCGCGAAGAACGCCAGCAGGTACACGGCCATGGACGAGTAGATGAGGACGTTACTGGTGTGCGCCAGGTTCTCGTTGGTTGCGGCGGCGAGAGTCACTTCTCAGCCCCTTCGGCGGCAGGAACAGCGGTGGGTGTTTCGGAGGAAGACTCGGAATGCTCAGGAGGTTCGGGGGCGCTGGGCGCCTCGGTGTGCAGCAGGCCCACCAGATCGCCCAGTTCCTCGGGGAGCTTCGCGGACTCGCTGCGGCCGAGACCGGCCATCTCGACGACGGTCACCCCGTCGGGGCCTTCGACGGCACGGACCCAGACGCGGCGGCGCTGGATGAACAGCGAGCCGGCCAGGCCGAAGATCGCGGCGACGGCACCGCCGAGCGCCCAGGTGTCACCGGGCTGGTGGGAGATCTGGAAGGTGACCCATTCCTTGATGTCCTTGTCGAAGGTGATGGAGCCCGCCCCGTTCGGGAGCTTCATCGTCTCGCCCGGCAGCAGACGCGCCTTCAGCGCCTTGCCCTTGGAGTCCTTGAACTGCTTGAGATGGGAGCTGTCCAGTTGGTACACGTTCTGCGGCAGGCCCGCGTCCACGCCGAGGTCGCCGTGCGAGGCGTTGAGCGCGAGGACGGGGAAGTCGAGCGCCGGGAACTGGGAGAACATCGTGCCCTTGCCCGCGCCCGCGAACGTCGGCACGAACCAGGCGTTGAAGCCGAGCTGTTCCTTCTCGCCCTTGGCGTTGCGGTAGCCGTCCATCACCTTGATCGCGCCCTGCGACGAGATGTTGGAGTCGAGGGGCAGCATCGGCACGGACTGCTGCGAGACGACCTTGCCCTTGCCGTCGCGGACGGTGACGCCGACGGCGTAGCCGTGACCGTTGAGGAAGATCTTGGTGCCGTCGATGTCCAGCGGGTGGTTGGACTTGATCGACGTCTTATTGGTCCTGCCGTCGGAGCCCTCGCTGTAGCTGACGTCGGCGCGGAAGGTGCGGGGGGTGCCCTTCTCCGGGCCGGTGCGCGCGTAGGTCGCGGTGAACTTGTCGAGCGTGAAGCTGAACGGCGACAGGTCGCGGTCGCTGTCGAAGAGGTTGCCGGACTTGAAGTCGTCGTACTGCGGGAGCACGTTGGAGAATCCGTCGCCCTCGACGACGAGCTTGCCGCCCTCGAACTTGAAGAGCTGGCCCCAGGCGAAGGCGATCAGCATCACGATCAGCGCCAGGTGGAAGGCCAGGTTGCCGACCTCGCGCAGATAGCCCTTCTCGGCGGCCACCGCGTCGCCCGCGAGGTGGGCGCGGTAGCGGCGCTTCTTGAGGATCGTGAGGGCGGCGGCGCGCACCTGCTCGGGGTCGGCCTCGGAGCGCCACGTCGCGTACGCGGGCAGCCGGGTCAGGCGCTTGGGGGCGCCCGGCGGCCGGCCGCGGAGCTGGCCGACGAACTGCCAGGTGCGCGGGATGATGCAGCCGATGAGCGAGACGAACAGCAGGATGTAGATCGCGGAGAACCACACCGAGCTGTAGACGTGGAAGAGGCCGAGCTTCTCGTAGATCGGCCCGAGCGTGGTGTGCGCCTTCTGGAAGTCGGTGACCTTGAGCGGGTCCGTGCCGGACTGCGGGATCAGCGAGCCGGGGATCGCGCCGAGCGACAGCAGGAACAGCAGGATCAGGGCGACCCGCATCGAGGTGAGCTGCCGCCAGAACCAGCGGACCCAGCCGATGACGCCGAGCTTGGGCAGGTTCGGGGAGCGGTCCTCCAGGGGCGCCGTGCTCAGCTGGGCCGCGGCCTCCTGCTCCGTCGGCTCCGAGCTTTCCGGGGCGTTCGTCTTGCTCATAGGTCAGATTCCCACCTGGAAGCCGGTGGACCAGGTCCGCATCTGCCCCACGAGGGCGTCCCACGCGCCCGTGAGGAGAAGGATCCCGGTCAGGATCATCATGATGCCGCCGATGCGCATCACCCACGTGTAGTGCTGCTTGACCCAGCTGAACGCGCCGAGTGCCTTGCGGAAGGCGATGGCGGCGAGCACGAAGGGCAGGCCGAGGCCCAGGCAGTAGGCGGCCATCAGTATGGCCCCGCGCCCGGCGCTCCCCTGGTTGATGGCCAGAGTGTTCACCGAGGCGAGCGTGGGGCCGATGCACGGGGTCCAGCCGATGCCGAACAGGGCGCCCAGCAGCGGGGCCCCGGCGAGACCGGTCACGGGCCGCTTGTGGAAGCGGAACTCACGCTGGGTCATCCAGGGCATCAGGCCCAGGAAGAAGATCCCCATGAGGACCATGAGGACACCGAGGACCTTGGTCAGGATGTCCTGGTAGTCGAGGAGCGTGGACCCGAAGTAGCCGAACAGGGCGCCGCCGGAGACGAACACGGCGGTGAACCCGAGGACGAACAGGCCGGCGCCGGCCGCCATCCGGCCGCGCTTCTGCTCCATGAGGTCGGTGCCGGTGATCCCGGTCACGTAGGAGAGGTAGCCGGGGACGAGCGGCAGCACGCAGGGCGAGAAGAAGGAGACGAGTCCGCCGATGAGCGCGATCGGGACGGCGAGGAGGAGCGCGCCGTCCGTGACGGTGTCACCGGCGGCGAGAGTGACGAGGGAGGAGCTCACCGTCGCTCACTTCTCCACGACGACCGGGTCGACCAGCTCGCGCAGGCTGGACTCGCTGAGCGGCTTCAGCGAGCGTGCGGCGATCTTCCCGTCCCGGTCGACGACGATCGTGGACGGGATGGCCTGCGGGTTGAGCGTGCCCTTCTCGAACTTCAGGAGCAGCTTGCCGGTCGGGTCGTAGAAGCTCGGGTAGGTGACCTTGAAGCTCTTCTCGAACTCCTTGGCCGGGCTGGTGCTGGTGTCCCGGGTGTTGATGCCGATGAACTGGACGCCCTTGTCCTCGGTGGCCTTGGCGACCTTCACGAAGTTCGGCGCCTCGGCGCGGCAGGGCGGGCACCAGGAGCCCCAGACGTTCAGCACGACGACCTTGCCCTTGTAGTCGGCGAGGTCGATGCGCTTGCCCTCCAGGTCCTCGCCGGTCAGGTCGGGGGCGTTGTGCCGCTCGCCCTTCTTGACCGTGGCGACGCCTGCGGAGCTGGTCACGAAGTTGGTGTTGCCGCCGCCGCCGGAGGTGCCACCGGAGCCGCACGCCGTCAGCGCGAGGGCCAGGATGGCGGCTCCTACGGTCAGCTGGGCGGCGCGGCGCGTGGTCGCGGAGTTGCGCGGGGCGCGGCAGGCGGCACTCATGTGAAAAGTTTCGCATGTCTGTTTAGGGGATCTTCCGCACCCCCCTCAAGGAGGGAAAATCCCATTTCAGGAGGGGTTTGCCGACCTCTTCGCGAGGAAGTTCCGCCAGCCTTCGGCGGGGCGCTGGCCGACGTCGAGCGTCCGGAGCTTCGCGAGCACCTGCGGGTCCTGCGCGTCCATCCAGTCGACGTACTGCCGGAAGGAGACGAGGCGGACGTCGCTGTGCTTCTCGGCGGTCGCGGCGATGTGCTTGAGCGCTTCCTCGACGGCGTCCATGTAGATGCCGCCGTTCCACTGCTCGAAGTGGTTGCCGATGAAGAACGGCGCCCGGTTCGTCTCGTACGCCCGCTTGAAGCCGGAGATGTACGCCTCGGTGGACTGCTTGCGCCAGCCCGGATAGTTGTACGAGGGCGCGTTCGTGGAGTTCAGGGACTGGTTGGCCAGCATGTTGTAGTCCATCGACAGGACCTCGAAGCTGCGCCCCGGGAACGGGATGGCCTGCAGCGGCAGGTCCCACACCCCCTGCTTCTTGTCCGGCCAGCGCTGCCGGCCGCCGGGCGAGGACGCGTCGTAGCGCCAGCCGAGCTCGCGGGCGGTGGGCAGCAGGCTGCTCTGGCCGAGCAGACAGGGCGTGCGGCCGCCGACGAGTTCCTTGTCGTAGTCGAAGGGCAGCGAGGGCAGGTCGTGCCAGCCCGTGTTCGTCCGCCACTGCTTCACGAAGGACTTGGCCTGGTCGATCTCGCTGCGCCACTGCGCGGACGTCCAGTTGGCGACGGTGCCGGTGCCGGCACAGAAGTGCCCGTTGAAGTGCGTGCCGATCTCGTGCCCGTCGAGCCAGGCCCGGCGCGTGTACTTGAGCGTCTCCTTGATGTGGTCATCGGTGAGGTAGCCGATGTCGGAGGCGCCGACCGCGTTGTTCGGCCCGTGGTAGAGCCGCTTCTTCGACTCGGGCAGCAGATACAGGCCCGACAGGAAGAAGGTCATGTGCGCGCCGTGGTCCTCGGCGAGCTTGAGGAAGCGCGGGAAGAGGCCGTTGCCGACTTCGCCCGCGCCGTCCCAGGAGAAGATCACGAACTGCGGCGGCTTCTGCCCCGGTTCGAGCCGCTCGGGCGCGGCGGGCTGGTGCGGCTGCTTGCCGGTGTACGAGGTCGAGCCGTCCCCGATGGGCTGGTCGGCCGGCCGCTTCGGCGCGCCCGGGTGGCCCTGCTTGCCGGGCGAGACAGTCGGAGCGTGGCCCGATCCGCACCCGGCGAGCGCCACAGCGGCCGCTGCCCCGGCTCCCAGGCCGATAAGTCCCCTACGACTGACATCCCGCATTCCGTCCCCATTCCTCGCACCGTGCACCCATTCACGATGGGCACCCGGTTAGAGGGCGCGACGAACACGCGGGTTCCGATGAGTCGTGGGTATTTGCGGTGGTTTGGTGGGGGAGAAGTGAAGGCCGCCGGTTGACGGCGGCCTCCACCCCGGGCCCGTGGGGCTCAGGCGCCGAACGCCTTGCCGCCGCCCTGACCGCTCTTCACCGGCTTGGCCCCCGCGAGGAGATGGGCCGGGACGAGATCGCGCGCGGGCTCGGTGTAGCCGACCGAGACGATCTTGTCGCCCCGGTACGTGAACGTGGTCAGCGAGGCGAGCGTGCACTGCCGCTTGCGCGGGTCGTGCCACAGCCGCCGCTTCTCGACGAAGCTGCGCACGATCCAGATCGGCAGCTGGTGGCTGACGCACACCGCCTCGTGGCCGCGCGCCGCGTCCTTGGCGGCGTCCAGCGCGCCCATCATCCGTACGACCTGCTCAACGTAGGGCTCGCCCCACGACGGCTTGAACGGGTTGACGAGGTGCTTCCAGTTCTCCGGGTTCTTCAGCGCGCCGTCGCCGACGCCGAAGGTCTTGCCCTGGAAGACGTTGCCCGCCTCGATCAGCCGCTCGTCGCTGCCCAGGTCCAGGCCGTGCGCCTTGGCGATCGGCGTCGCCGTCTCCTGCGCCCGCTCCAGCGGGGAGGCGACGACATGCGTGACGTCGCGGGAGGACAGGTGCTCGGCGACCCGGTCGGCCATCTGCCGCCCCAGCTCGGAGAGGTGGTAGTCGGGCAGCCGCCCGTACAGGATCCCCTCCGGGTTGTGCACCTCACCGTGACGCATGAGGTGGACGACGGTGATGTCGCTGTCGGACTTGGGGGACGTGGTGCTCATGCCGTGGCCTCCGCAGCCGCGCGCGCGGCAGCCGGGAGCGCGGCGGCGATGCGCTCGACCGCCCGCTCGTCGTGGGCGGTCGAGACGAACCAGGATTCGAAGGCCGACGGCGGGAGGTACACGCCCTGCGCCAGCATCGAGTGGAAGAAGCCGGTGAAGCGGAAGGACTCCTGCGCCTTGGCGTCGTCGTAGTTCCGTACCTCGTCCTCGGTGAAGAAGACGGAGAACATGTTGGAGGCGTTCTGCACGCGGTGCGCGACGCCCTCCTTGGTGAGCGCCTCGGTGACGAGGGCGCGCAGCTGCTCGCTGACCGCGTCGACGACTCCGTACGCGGCGTCGTCGAGCAGGCGCAGCTGGGCGAGACCGGCCGCGGTGGCGATCGGGTTCCCGGACAGGGTGCCCGCCTGGTAGACCGGGCCGGCCGGGGCGAGGTATGCCATGACGTCGGCACGCCCGCCGAACGCGGCGGCCGGGAAGCCGCCGCCCATGACCTTGCCGAAGGTCATCAGGTCGGGCACCACACCGTCGACACCGAACCAGCCGGCCTTCGACGTACGGAAGCCGGTCATCACCTCGTCGGAGATGTACAGCGCGCCGTTCTCCTGGCACACCGCCTTCAGCCCGGCGTTGAAGCCGTCGCGCGGCGGCACGACGCCCATGTTGCCGGGCGAGGCCTCGGTGATGACACAGGCGATCTCGCCGGGATGCGCGGCGAACGCGGCACGCACGGCCTCGATGTCGTTGTACGGCAGGACGATCGTGTCGCCGGCCTGGGCGCCGGTGACACCCGGGGTGTCCGGCAGGCCGAAGGTGGCGACGCCGGAGCCGGCGGCGGCGAGCAGAGCGTCGACGTGCCCGTGGTAGCAGCCGGCGAACTTGATCACCTTGGCGCGGCCGGTGAAGCCGCGGGCGAGCCGGATCGCGGACATGGTCGCCTCGGTGCCGGAGGACACCAGGCGCACCTGCTCGACCGGGGCGATCCGGTCGACGATCTCCTCGGCGAGCGCGACCTCGCCCTCACCCGGCGTACCGAAGGAGGTGCCGCGGGCGACGGCCTCCTGCACGGCCGCGATGACCTCGGGGTGGGAATGGCCGAGGATCATCGGCCCCCACGAGCACACGAGGTCGACGTACTCGCGTCCGTCGGCGTCCGTCAGATACGGACCGGTACCGGACACCATGAAACGGGGCGTACCGCCCACGGCTCGGAACGCGCGCACCGGAGAGTTCACGCCACCGGGCGTGACCACGGCCGCACGGTCGAAGAGCCCCTGCGAAACGGGTGCCTCATAGGGATAGGGGGTGTAGTTCGCCTCTGCCATGCCTCTCAGCGTACGGCCCGCTTCCCGAGGCCCCCTCGCGCGGACCCCGGGCGCCCTAGACTCGGGCTGTCAGGAAGCTGTACTGCATCTGTACGGCGCCGGGGGCCGACCACTCGCGCAGTTGTTTCACTCGGACGTTTCGGCGGGTGACCGTGGGGGAGGTCACTGACACGATGATCGGGTTGCGCGTCGGCGGTCGCGCGGCCTAGAAAAGGGCCTGGCGCCCTGAGAACAGCAGTCGGGTGGAGATATGCATCGCGGTGGCGGCGGACTGGGTGAGGGGACCGACGACCTGGGCCCCCGGCGTGCCCGGCGGGGGAAGCACCGGCGCGAGAGTCACGACGACACGGCGGCACGGGTCCAGAGAGCGACAGGCGGCGGGGACAGCGGGAATGGTGGCCGGGTGGGGGTGACGTACAAGTACTTCGGCGCGCCCGACGGCGCGACGGCGGCCCGCGTCCCGATCTCCATGCGTCCCGAGGAGCTCGGCGGCGACGAGCTGGGCATGGGCGGCATGTTCACCAAGATCAAGCCGGAGACGATGGCCGCGATGGTCCTCACCGGCATCGAGGGCATACCCCTGCACAAGGTCCCCCCGCTGGAGCTCGTCGTCCTGCACCCCGACTACGCGGTCGTGAAGCTGCCGATGACGGTCGTCGACCCGCTGCGCGGGGTCGGCGAGGAGTCCGTCGGCGCCGCGGCGTTCATCTGGTCCACGGTCCCCGACCGCGGCGGCCCGCGCGACGCGTTCAACGTGTACCAGCTCCTGCACGAGTGGCAGGACTTCTCGCACCGGCTGCACGAGGCGGGGCACCAGCCCTACTGCCTGGTCTGGCCGTGACCGCGAGGGCCACAGCGCGGAACCCGTGATGCCCCCGCGGAAGTCGAGCGCGTCCGGGTCACCCACCCCTCTCCGGCACTGACGGGAACCGAAACACTCCCGTCGGGCACTGTGCAGATCGTACGATCGACACGAGGCGAGGGGGGCCCGTGGACATTTCCCAGGTGCGCAATCCATACAACTACCGGCACCCCGTGCGTGACGCCGCCACCTTCGCCGGGCGCTCCGAAGAAGCGGCCGCCATCGAAGAGGAGCTGAGTCAGGCCCAAGTCGGCATGCCGTCGATCTGTGTCGTCCTGCACGGCCGGCGGGCAGCAGGCAAGACGAGTCTTCTCTATGCCGCCGAGCGGATGGCCACCACACGCGGGCTGACCACAGCGCGGGTGGAACTGATCGAGGGCGATGGCGAGCCGATCGCCTTCTTCCGCAAAATCTACGAGGAACTGGTGCTGGCCGTCCTGGCGGAGGCCGACCGTGCGGGCAATCCCGTCGACTTCGACGTAGCAGCGGTGCGCCGTGTCATGGCAGGCGTGGCGGACGCCTCGACCGTGCCCCCGCTGCAATTCCCGGAGGCGATCGCGCTCGCCGGCGCCGAGGGCCGTGTGCCGGACACAGCGCTCCGCGACGATCTCTCCTTCTTCATCGATCTCCTCGGCCACCCGATCGCGCTGCTCGTGGACGAGGCACAACTGATCGCCGACGACAGCCGATCCCTGTCCGTCCTGCGCTTCCTCACCACGCGGGTCGACGGACTGGTCCTCGTGCTCGCAGGTACGTCCGGGCTGATCGAGCGCATCAAAGAGGTGCACTCGCAGATTCTCCGGCAGTTCAGGGAGATCGAGGTCAAAGGCTTCGTCGAGGAGACGGACGTCGAGGAGTGTGTGGCGCGTCCGCTGCGGAACGCCGGACTCTACGGCGGCCTGCTCTCCGCCAACCTGGTGTCTTCACTGAGACGACTCACCGATGGCAACCCCTACGCGATTCAGTTGTACTGCCACGAGATGTTCGCCCGAATGCAGCGCGGCCTCACGCAGTACATGGAGCTCAGCCCCGAAGTCCTCGCAGGGATCAAATTCCGTATGGAGCGGGGTGATCGCGACGTCCTCGACCGTCCGCTGATCCGCGCGGTACGAGCAATGAGCCGGAACGAGCTCATCGCCTTCAACGTGCTCACATCGGCCCTGGGACACGCGACGCCCGACGAGGCCTGGTTCGCTTACGGCATGGTCGGGCGGCCGGAGATCACATACGAGGAATTCACTCAGTGCAGGCAGTCCCTCGTCGATCAGGGCATCCTCAAGGATGAGGACACCGTCACGCTGGCCGACGACTCGGAGTTGTTCGACGAGGTCTACTGCCGACTCTGGTCGGCCGAAACTCTCGGGACCCCTCGGCACTCGCAGGCCATCAGCCAGGCCAGCGTGCGGGCCATGCTGCTCAACAGGCTCCTCGGCCTGCTCCACGACATCGTGGACATCCATCCTGCGCGCATCTTCCCGACGTGCTGCTACCAGTTCAGCGCCAAGCATCTGGAAGCGAGCCTGAACGCTCTGGAGAAACTGCCCGACGCCGGGCCGGACTCCATCCCGGAGATCGATTTCCTCCACTACTCGATCCTCAACGCGGGTGAGCCTCAGGCTCTCGACATCACCACGGTGACCTGCACCTACCAGAACCACACCGTGGAGCGATGGCTCTGCACCCCGGACACCGACGGCTTCTCACTGTCCGAGACGGACTTTTTCCGGGCAGCAGTCGACCAGGTGGCGGCACTCGGTGGCACGCTCACTGCCGAGCCCGTACGCGTACCGCTGCGGACGTGGCCGGCGGAGAACTGGTTCCTGAAGGCGACAGGGCGGCTTCGGTCCGAGCTGGCGATCAACCACCGCACGGCCGCGATGAACGCCTATCGAGCGGGCGATGTGGCCCGTGCGCGGGCCCGCTTCCAGTCCTCGTTCGACCTGGAGCCGGACTGGGACGCCGCCAACTGCCTGATGTACCTGAGTGTGGCCACGGGGCACGAGGACGCGCTCGCTTGGTCCCGCAGAGCGCTGAGTCTCGCCGACGACGCGTACGCCCGTGCGCTGTGTCACTACAACGCCGCCATGGCCCACCTCACCGGCGGCGACCGGGACGAAGCGGCCGCGGAACTCTCGCGAGCCGCAGCGGAGTTGGCCCCCATATCGCTACGCAACCACCTCCTCGGCTTCCTGCTCCTGCCCTCCGCCGACGGCGGCACGACCTTGCACGAGGAGACGGACGTCGACCTGGTCGAGGCGGTGCAGCGGGCCAGCGCCATCATCGGCGTCACGTCCACGCCATCGCCGGATCCGGATCACAGCCAGAACAGTGAGCACGGATCACGGATGCCACCAGCAGAGGCACCTGCTCAGCGGTCGGCCGAGGAGGAGCGCGCCACGACGACACGTCCGGGCCAGGGCCCTGTGGTGCTCTCCGTCGCCACCGAGTGGGCCTCCGCCAACGGCGGACTGAGCACGTTCAACCGCGATCTGTGTCGGGCACTGTCCGCCGCCGGAGCCCGGGTCTTCTGTGTCGTGCTTCACGCGACCGCTGCGGAGCACGACGCGGCCGAGGAGGCCAACGTCACGCTGCTTCCCAGGCCCGTCAGGCCGGGGGAATCCGAGGACGTACGCCTCAGCAGCCGTCCGAATCTGCCCGACGGGGTGTCGCCCGACCTCATTCTCGGCCACGGCCGGATCACCGGACCCGCCGCGCAGAAGCTGGCCGAGGACTTCTATCCCACCGCCCGCCGTCTGCATTTCCTGCACATGGCCCCGGACACCATCGAGTGGTACAAGCCCGACCGCACCAATGACGCGGCCCTGCGTGCCGAGGACCGCACCCGCATCGAAAGGCGGTTGGGCAGAAGCGCGCACCGCGTCTTCGCTGTCGGTCCCAGACTGCACCAGGAGTTCCTCGCCGAGTTCAGAACCTCGGTCGGCAAGCCTCCCCAGAGAATAGATCCGGGGTTCGACTCACCGGAACCGGATGTCGACAGGGCTCCACCCCCGGGAAGCCCCTCACGTGTACTGCTCCTGGGCCGCGTCGACGACGCACAGCTCAAGGGCCTCGACCTCGCCGCAGCAGCCTGCGCCCAGGCCGACGACTGGCTGCGTGCGGAAGGTGTCCGGCGCGGCATACGACTCCTCGTACGTGGCGCTCCTGTCACAGATGCGGACCGAGCCCGGACACAGATGCGTCGGGTACACCCTCAGCTGGACACTGTGATCCGGGTCTACACCGCGGAGCAGGACCGTATCGACGACGACCTGGACAGCGCCTCCTTGGTCCTCATGCCGTCCCGGCAGGAGGGCTTCGGGCTCGTCGGCCTCGAGGCCATCACACGGGGAATCCCGGTCCTGGTCAGCTCGGAGAGCGGGCTGGCGGATCTCCTGCATGAGACTCTCGGACCTGAGCACGCCGGACAGTTCGTGGTCGAGGTGTCGGGCGACGAAGCCAAGGACACGCAGGCGTGGGCTCGCGCCGTCTGGCGCAGCCTGACGAACCGTGCCGCCGCCTTCGACCAGGCTGCGCACCTGCGCACCCTCCTCGCCGAGCGAATACGGTGGGCCCAGGCAGCTGAAGTGGTCCTCATGGAAGCGCCGCTCAGCCGAACTGAGCTCTCGTCACAGCCCTGAAGGCGGCGTCGGACACCTCCCGCTCCAGTTCTGCCCGGTGGTGCTCGTAGGTTCCGATGCCTGAGACCCGGACAAGGAGACAGAAGCGCTCCACCGATCTCAGCCGCTTCGCCACCTGCGCATACTCACGACGCAGGAAGTGGATCGCGGCGAGGTTCGCCACGGAACTCTGTCCGGACACGAGGAACACGGGCCCGGTGGACTCGGCAGGAGTGAACTTCGCGACGAGCGCGTACTCCTGATTGCCTCGGTCGAACAGGAACTTCTCCCCGCCGACTTCGATGGCCACGGAGTCGGGCCGCGTGTCGTCGTAAGGATGAACGGTCACCCCGGGCAGATGCGTGGCCAGGTGTCCCCCCGTACGGGGATTGGAGTCGCCGGACGGGCCACCGACGCAGAACTCCGTCCGATTGCCGTTGCCTCCGCGGAAGGTACCGGGCTCCAGCTCGACATGGCATCCCAACTCACTGGCGAGAAGGGCCAGTTCCATTGCGGCTCGGACATCCCGGTAATGCGCGCTGCCGGGCGAGTTGTACTTGCTGCCCAGCACCATCAGGCAGGTCTGCCCGGGTCGTACGCCGAAGAAGGCCGCCTGCCGGTTCACGACCCGCAGTCGTTTCGCCCGTGCCCGGAGCCAGACGAACGCAGCGCCGAGCAGACTGGTCACCAGCCCCAAGGCTATGTTCGCGAGTGCCGACTGAATCGTGTCCCCCTTCAGCAGAATCTTCGCGGAGCCATTCTCACAGGCAGCCCAGCTCATCACCAGACCGGCAAGCGCCCGCCCTTGCACGGTGCAGACACCCGGTCCACGACATCGCCGCCATGGGGTCACAGCCGCGGCGGCCCCGCCTCGACGCGTCGCAGCACGGCCTCGTACGAGTCGACGGTGCCGCCGGTCTGCAGTTGCCGCTCGTCCCACCAGGTGGCGCCCGCGTCGGCGAGCGGGCCGATGAGGTCGAGGGCCCCGGCCTTGCCGGACGGGCTGACGCCGCCGACGACGATCTCGAAGGGGGCGTCGGGGGCCTCCCGGTGCTCCGTCACGTACGCGACGGCCTCCGCCAGTTCGTCAGGGCGCGGCGGGACACCGTGCAGGGCGGTGGTGAACAGCGGGACGGCGCCGTCCCAGCGGGCCGCGCGGCGCATGGGGCGGCGGTGCGGCCAGAAGCCGCCGATCCACACCGGCGGGCGCGGCCGCTGGACGGTGGCGGGCAGCAGGGCCGTCTCGTGCACGCGGTAGTGGGCGCCGTCGTGGTCGACGCGCTCGCCGGTCCAGTACCGGGTGAGCAACTCCAGTGATTCGTCGAGCCGTTCGGCGTGCACGACCCGGTCGACGGTGTCGCCGAAGCTGCCGTACTCGTCGTCGGCGGGCCCGCCCAGCCCCGCGCCGAGGATCACCCGGCCGCCGCTGAGCGCGTCCAACGTGGCGACCTGGCGGGCGAGTTGCTCGGGCCGGTAGCGGGGCACGGCTGCCACGAGCGGGCCCACCTTCAGCCGCGACGTGGCGAGCGCGGCCGCGGTGAGCAGCATCCACGGGTCGCCGAACGGCTTGCCGCGCTGCTCCCGCTTGTCGTGCACGACGTGGTCCCACACGAACAGGCCGTCCCAGCCCGCCTGTTCGGCGGCGACGGCCGTGCGGGCGACGGTGCGGGCGTCGGCGAAGTCACCGAAGTTCGGGATGTTGATCGAGAAGCGCATGGACGGCATGCTGCCGGGCCCGGGCGGGGGCGGCCAGTGAATTGACGGCGCGGGTCAGTCACCGCACCCGGCGGGCCGGCCGGCCCCCTTCACCGTGAACCCGATCACCGCTCCCCCGCCCGCCCGTCGCGCCGCGAACGGCACCCCGTCGTGCCCGGCCGCGACCTCCCGCACGATCGACAGGCCGAGGCCCGAGCCGGGCAGGCTGCGGGCCGCGGGGGCCCGGTAGAAGCGGTCGAAGACGCGGTCCATGTCGCCCTCGTCGAGGCCGGGGCCGCGGTCCAGGACCTCCACGCGGACGCCGCCGGAGGTCCGGGTGACGGCGATCTCGATGGGGGCGGTGCCTGCCGCGTCGAACTTGGCGGCGTTCTCCACGAGGTTGGTCAGGGCCCGCTGGAGCTGGGCGGGGCGGCCCGCGATGGCCGTGTCGCCCTCGGCGCGGACGGTGACGGTGCGCCCGGTGCGGCGGCGGGCCAGTGCCGCGACGTCCTCGGCGGTCTCCGCCAGGGCCACCTCCACGACCGGTTCGTCGTCCTCCTTGCCGGCCGCGAGGTCCACCAGCTCATTGACCAGGTCGGTCAGTTCGCGGGACTCCTCGGCCAGGTCGGCGACGAGTTCCTCGCGGGCCGCGGGCGGCAGTTCCTCGATGCGGCGCAGCAGCGAGATGTTCGTCCTCAGCGAGGTCAGCGGCGTACGGAGTTCGTGGCCCGCGTCCTGGACGAGGCGCCGCTGGTCCTCCACGGAGCGGGCCAGGCGGCCCAGCATCCGGTCGAAGGAGCGGCCCAGGCTGCCCACCTCGTCGCCGCCCGCCACCGGCACCGCGACATCGAGCCGGCCGGTGGACGCGACGACCTCGGCGGTCTCCGCGAGACGTACGAGGCGGGAGGTGACGCGACGCGCCAGCCACCAGCCGAACAGGCCCGCGGCGACCACGACCGCCCCGGCGAACAGCACCGTCCGCTTCTGCAGCTCCCGCAGCAGGTCCTCGGTGTCGCTGAACTCCTGCGCGACCTGCACCGCCCCGCGCCCGCCGCCGAGCGCGACGGTGGCCATGCGGTACGCGTCGTCGTGGATCTCCACGTCGTCGTCCTCGACGACCGTGCCGGCGGCCGTCGCGTCCGCGGTGCGGCGGGCCGCTGTGTCGACCGGGAGGGCCGGGTTGCCCCGGTCCAGGACCGCGCCGCGCGGACCGAGGACCTGGACGACGGTCCCGGCCGGGCGGGTCAGGTCGTCGCGCGGGCCGTCGTGGTCCGGGTCGCCCGAGGTGAAGTCGCCGGGGGCGAGCCGCTGCCGGCCCACCTGCTGGCGCAGATCGTGGACGACCTCGCCGAAGACGGCCTGCTGGTCGACGCGGACGAGCCGCGCCGCCGCGTCGTAGGACAGGAATCCGACCAGGGCGGTCACGCCCGCGGCGACCGCCGCGAAGGAGACGGCCAGTTTGGCGCGCAGGCTCTGGGGGGTGCGCCGGTGCCGTGCGGGTGCGGATGCGTGCCCGGCGGCGCTCGGGCTCACCCTTCCCTCAGGACGTAGCCCACGCCCCGCACCGTGTGGATCAGCGGCACCCCGTCCGGTTCGTCGACCTTCCTGCGCAGGTAGCCGACGTAGACGGCCAGGTTCTTCGAGCCGGGCCCGAAGTCGTAGCCCCAGATGCGGTCGTAGATCGTGGCGTGGTCGAGGACGATGCCGCAGTTGCGGGCGAGCAGTTCCAGCAGGTCGAACTCGGTGCGGGTCAGCTCCAGCTCGCGCGGGCCGCGCCAGGCGCGCCGGGCACCCGGGTCGATCCGCAGATCGGCGGCGGTGACCTGGCCGCCGTCGGCGGGTCCGGCCGCGGGTTCGGCCGGGGCCGCGCGGCGCAGCAGGGCCCGCAGCCGCGCGAAGACCTCCTCCACGTCGAACGGCTTCACCACGTAGTCGTCGGCGCCCGCGTCCAGGCCCGCGATCCGGTCCGGCGTCTCCACCAGCGCGGTCAGCATCAGGATCGGCGTGCGGTCGCCCTCGGCGCGCAGCACCCGGCAGACCTGCAGGCCGTCGATGCCCGGCATCATCACGTCGAGCACGAGGACGTCGGGCGTCGCCCGGTGCGCGGCGGCGATCGCCTCGACGCCGTCGGCGACGGCCGTGACGACGTAGCCCTCCAGGGTCAGGGCGCGCGCCAGGGCGTTGCGGATCGCGCGGTCGTCCTCGGCGAGCAGCACGGTGGGAGCGGGCGGCGAAGAGGCGGGGGCAGATTGCGGCACGCTGCCCAGTGTGCCCCCGCCACCTGGGCGCATCGCCCGATCGGGCGTCGGCCAAAGGGCTTCTTACCCGCCTCTCACCCGGCGCGGAACAGCGGCTTACCTGCTCCCAGCACGCTGTGCCGGTACATCCAGGGATGTGCGGGCCCGCACCGGTCGCCCGCCGGGGAAGGCACTACGTATGAAGATCGTGTTCCTGCTGCACAACGTGTACGCCGTCGGCGGCACGGTGCGCACCACGCTCAACCTCGCCGCCGCGCTCGTGGAGCACGGCGGCCACGAGGTGGAGATCGTGTCGATGTCGCGGCACCGCGAGAACCCCCGGTTCGCGGTGGACCCGCGGATCACGCTCGTCCCGCTCGTGGACACGCGGGCGGGCTGCGACGACACCCGGCGGCCCGAGTACGGGGAGCCGTCAAGGGACTTCCCGGCCGCCGAGAAGCGGTACAAGCAGTACACGCTCCTGCACGATCTGCGGGTCCGCGCCTACCTGGAGGAACGCTGCGCCGCGGACGTCGTCGTCGGCACCCGGCCCGGCATCAACGTCTACCTCGCACTGTGGGGGCCGCGGCGGGCGCTGCGCATCGGGCAGGAGCACCTGCGGCACGACGCGCACGGCAAGAAGCTGCGCACGGTCCTCGGCCGGCACTACCGGGCCCTGGACGCGGTCGTGACGGTGACCGAGGCGGACGCGGCGGTGTACCGGGCGCGGATGCCGCTGCCGGGGGTGCGGGTGGAAGCCGTGCCGAACATCGTGCCGCCGGCCCGTGTCCCGCCCTCCGACGGCACCTCGAAGATCATCGCGGCGGCGGGGCGGCTCGTCCCCGGCAAGCGCTACGACCTGCTCCTGGAGGCGTTCGCGGCGGTGGCCGCGCAGGAGCCGGACTGGGAGCTGCGGATCTACGGCGGCGGCGCGCAGGAACCGCATCTGAGGGCCCTGGTCGGCGGCCTCGGGCTGACCGGCCGGGCCCGGCTCATGGGCACGGTGTCGCCGATCGAGCCGGAGTTCGCCAGGGCGTCGCTCGTGGTGAGCGCGTCGGACGCCGAGTCGTTCGGGATGACGCTGGTCGAGGCGATGCGCTGCGGGGTGCCGGTGATCTCCACGGACGCGCCGCTGGGGCCCGCCGAGATCGTCACGGACGGCGTCGACGGACGCCTGGTCCCGGTCGGTGACGCGCGGGCCCTCGCCGAGGCGATGGCCGGGCTGATCGAGGACGAGGCGGGCCGCAAGGAGATGGGCGCGGCAGCGCTCGCCTCGGCCGGACGCTTCGACCCGGCGCCCATTGTGGCGCGATATGACCGCCTTTTCACGGAACTTCGGGCGTCACGCCGTCGTCGTGCATGGCAACGGTTCCGCGCCCGGGCCGCCAACCGGGCCCACAGAATGGTCCGTTCGGTACGCCGTGCGCGGCCGGGCGGTCCAGGGGGGACACCGCATGACCGCCGACGCCGTCGTGCCCATGGCACCGCACAGCCCACAAACCCCTAGGACGCGCGCGATGCCGACCAAGCCGACCGCGCCACCGGGGTCCTCGACGGCCCCCGGGCTCCGGTGGCGGCCCGTCTCCCGCTCCGGCCCCGGCGGCGACGCCTGGCTCGGCATCGTCGCCGCCCTCTACTGCATCACCCAACTCGCCCTTGTCGTGACCCAGTTGGGGCACGGTCTCGGCTGGGACGAGTCGGTGTACGTGTCGCAGTACGACCCCCGCAACCCGGCCGTCTTCTTCAGCGCGCCGCGCTCGCGCGGCACGAGTCTGCTGACGGCGCCGCTCGTCGCGGTGACCGGCTCGACGGTCGTGCTCCGCATCGCCCTGGCCGTGCTGTCGTCGGCCGCGCTGTACGCCGCGTTCCGGGTGTGGCGGCCCCTGGTCGGGGCCCGTACGACGGCGTTCGCCGCGCTGCTGTTCGCCGGGCTGTGGATCTCGGTGCTGTCCGGCGCGATGGCCATGCCCAACCTGTGGGTGGCGTTCGGCGCGGTCGGCGCCGTGGGCTGGTTCCTGCGGGACAAGGACCGCGGCGCGGGCTGGTGGCTGGCCGGCTGCGTCGCGGCGGTGGCGCTGTTCCGGGCGTCGGACGTGGTGTGGCTGGGCGGGCCGCTGGCCGTCGCCGCCCTGCTCACCCGCGAGCGGCGGCGCACCCTGCCGTTCCTCGCGGCGGGCCTGGTGGTGGGGCTCGCCCAGTGGATCGTCGAGGCGTACCTGCGCTGGGGCGGGGTCCGCGAGCGGCTGCGCGTGTCCAGCGCCACCGAGGGCGACATGGGCCTGCACCTGAACCTGGACACCGCCTGGCGCTCCGTGAACGGCCCGCTGCTGTGCCGCCCGTGCACGGCGGGCGTCCCGGACCAGCCCGGACTCGCCCTGTGGTGGCTGGCGCTGCCGCTGCTGGCCGCGGCCGCGGTGTACGTCTCCCTCCGCGAGCGCCGCCCCGCCCCGACCGTCCTGCCGGTGATCTGCGCCGCCGCGATGGCGGTCCCGTACCTGCTGCTCATCGGCTACTCGGCGCCGCGCTTCCTGCTGCCCTCGTACGCGCTGCTGTCCCTGCCGGTGGCGGTGCTGGTGCGCCGGCTGCGCCGTCGGCGGCCCCTCACGATCGCGGCGGCCGTGCTCGTCGCGCTCCAGCTCACCTCGCAGTACCTCGTGCTGGAGCGCGAGGTCGCCTCGACGGGGCGGACCGACGCCCGCTACGTCGCGGCGGCGCGGGGCCTGCACGCGATGGGCGTGACACCGCCCTGCCTGGTCACGGGCCCGCGCGCGCTGCCCATCGGCTACGCGGCGGGCTGCGCGTCGGCGCAGACGAAGGGCAACAACCGCTCGACGACCCGCGCCGGCCTGCTGGACCGCGCCGCCCGGGTGCCCACGGCGATCCTCACCGAGACCGGCGCACGGCCGCCGCGGTACGCCCGCGACTGGACCCCGTACGAACTGCCGCACACCGGCGGCTGGACGGCGTGGAAAGCGCCGGTGCCGTACCGGCCGCAACTGCTGGGGCCGTAGGGCCCGTCCGGCGGATCTCGCCGCGGGCACGGGGTCCGGCACGCACGCACAAATCCGTTGCCCGGGCCGCGGCCGACGGGAAGGATCGCCCGATGACCTTCACCCCGGCGCCCGGCGCCCGTCCCGGCACCCCGTCCCGCCCCGTCGCCCTGGTCACCGGTGTCGGCCGCACCGTCGGCATCGGTGCGGGCGTCGCGCGGCAGCTCGCCGCGTCCGGGTGGGACATCGCCTTCACCCACTGGACGCCCTACGACGCACGCATGGCCTGGGGCGCCGAGCCGGACGCGACCGCGACGATCACCGAGTCCCTCGCGAAGAGCGGCGCGGCGGTCGCCGCCGTCGAGGCCGACCTCGCCGATCCCGCGGCCCCCGCCCGGGTCTTCGACGAGGCGCAGACCCGTCTCGGCGGGCCGGTCACGGCGCTGGTGATGTGCCACTGCGAGTCGGTGGACTCCGGCCTGCTCGACACCACGGTCGACAGCTTCGACAGGCATGTCGCGGTGAACGCGCGCGCCTCCTGGCTGCTGATCCGCGAGTACGGCCGCCGCTTCACCGGCACCCCGGGGACGGGCCGCATCGTCGCTCTCACCAGCGACCACACGGCGGGCAACCTCCCCTACGGCGCGAGCAAGGGCGCCCTGGACCGCATCACCCAGGCTGCCGCCCGCGAGCTCGCCCACCTCGGGGTGACCGCCAATGTCGTCAACCCGGGCCCGGTGGACACCGGCTGGATGACCGGCGAACTGCGGGACCGCATCCGCGACGCGACGCCGCTCGGCCGCCTGGGCACCCCGCAGGACACCGCCCACCTGGTCGACTTCCTGTGCTCCCCGCAGGGGCAGTGGGTCAACGGCCAGCTGCTGCAGAGCAACGGCGGTCTCGCGTAGCCCCTGCTCCTCGGCGCTACCCGGCGCTACTCGGCCCGCAGCGCGGCGAGCCGCTGCTCGAACGGCACCACCTCGAAACCGTCCGCCGGGTCCACCGACGTGATCGCCCCCGTCAGCGAGCGGGGCGCGATCGCGGCGGCCGTGTCGACGTCCGGCGCGGCGTCCGCGGCGGCCGGCGCCATGAAGCGGGCCAGCTCGCCGCCCGCGCGGGCGATCCGCCGGTCGAGACCCTCGTCGCCCCAGTCCTCCGACGCCGCGTACACGGCGGTCGGCAGGACGAGCGCGCGCAGGTAGGTGAAGAGCGGGCGCAGGGCGTGCTCGGTGACCAGGGAGTGCCGGGCGGTGCCGCCGGTGGCGCCGACGAGCACCGGCTTCCCGGTCAGCGCGTCCTTGTCGATGACGTCGAAGAACGACTTGAACAGTCCGCTGTACGACGCCGCGAACACCGGCGTCACGGCGATCAGGCCGTCCGCGGCGGCCACCGCGTCGAGCGCGGCGGCCAGCCGGGCGGGCGGGAACCCGGTGACGAAGTGCTGGGCGATCTCCGTCGCCAGGTCCCGCAGTTCGATCACCTCGACCTCGGCGTCGACGTGCCCCGCCGTCGCGGCGGCGAGCCGGTCAGCGAGCAGCCGCGTGGACGAGGGCGAGCTCAGCCCTGCCGATACGACGACGAGCTTCACTTCGCACTCCCTTCAGGGACATCGGACTGGGCGGCGACGCGGGCCGCGTGGGTCGGCGCGTCCGGGACGTTCGCCGGGCGCTGGTTCGCGAACTCCTTGCGCAGCACCGGCACGACCTCCTCGCCGAGCAGGTCGAGCTGCTCCAGGACCGTCTTGAGCGGCAGGCCCGCGTGGTCCATCAGGAACAACTGGCGCTGGTAGTCGCCCACGTAGTCACGGAAGGACAGGGTCCGCTCGATGACCTCCTGCGGCGAGCCGACGGTCAGCGGCGTCTGGGAGGTGAACTCCTCCAGCGACGGGCCGTGGCCGTAGACCGGCGCGTTGTCGAAGTACGGACGGAACTCGCGCACCGCGTCCTGCGAGTTCTTCCGCATGAAGACCTGGCCGCCGAGACCGACGATGGCCTGCTCGGGGGTGCCGTGCCCGTAGTGGGCGTAGCGCTGGCGGTACAGGTTCACCATCTGCTTGGTGTGGCTGGCGGGCCAGAAGATGTTGTTGTGGAAGAAGCCGTCGCCGTAGTACGCGGCCTGCTCGGCGATCTCCGGGGAGCGGATGGAGCCGTGCCAGACGAACGGCGCGACGCCGTCCAGCGGGCGCGGGGTCGAGGTGAAGGACTGCAGCGGCGTGCGGAACTTGCCCTTCCAGGTGACGACGTCCTCGTCCCACAGGCGGCGCAGCAGCGCGTAGTTCTCGATCGCGAGGTCGATGCCGTCGCGGATGTCCTTGCCGAACCAGGGGTAGACCGGGCCGGTGTTGCCGCGGCCCATCATCACGTCGACGCGGCCCTCGGCGACGTGCTGGAGCATCGCGAAGTCCTCGGCGATCTTCACCGGGTCGTTCGTCGTGATCAGCGTCGTGGAGGTGGACAGGATCAGGTTCTCGGTGCGCGCGGCGATGTAGCCGAGCATCGTCGTGGGCGAGGAGGGGACGAACGGCGGGTTGTGGTGCTCACCGGTGGCGAAGACGTCGAGGCCGACCTCCTCGGCCTTCTGCGCGATGGCGAGCATCGCCTTGATGCGCTCGTGCTCGCTGGGCGTCCGGCCCGTCGTCGGGTCGGTCGTGACATCGCCGACGGTGAAGATCCCGAACTGCATGCTGCTCACCCTCCCGGGTTGTTGATTGTTCAACTATACCCCGGAACGGTGAGCGCGGGCCGGCTATTCCCGGTGGTCGGGAAGCGCCCGCGGCCTGACCATCGCGTCGCGGGCCGCGGGCCGGTGGGCCGCAGACGCCCCACGACAAGATCAGGCAGACGACGAGGCGAGACCCGCGCCCCTACGGGACGGCCACGTACGGGTCACGGCCCGTCGCCGCCAGGAGCCGGAAGAAGGGCGGAGCCTGCTCGCCGACCTCCACCGGGGCCCCGAACACGCCCATCTCCTTGGCCGTCGGCCCCAGCTCCGCCACCGCGTCCGCGAGCGGACCCACGACCTGCGGCGCCACCTCGTACGCCTGGCCCGTGGCCCGCGCCAGATCCCACGCGTGCACGGTCAGATCCAGCAGCGCCATCGCACCGACCAGCCGCGCCGGCATCTTCATCGCGCCGCTCACCCCGTCCTCCGCGCCCGGCGCCGACCACGCCGCCACCAGCGCCTGCGCCTCCCCCGCGAACCGCTCCCGCCAGTCCGCACCCCGCCCCACCCGGTCCGGCGTCGACGTGAAGTCGGAGTCCTCCTTCACAGCCAGCTTCTGGAACTCCACGACCACCTGGAACAGATGGTTCACCAGGCCCTTCACGTCGTACTCCGCGCACGGGGTGGGCCCGGCCAGCGCCCCGTCACCGATACCGGCCACGACCGGCACGGCCCGCGCCGCCGACAGCCCCATCAGCTCACCGATCCCGTACGCCTTCTCCTGCTCCTGTGCGTCCATGACCCGACCGTACGAGCCCGCCGCCCCGCACCTCTTGAACAAACGCGACGCTGTCGGTGCCCCGCCGTACGATCCCGGCATGGACCGGGACCCGTCCGCACCCCACCAGGACACCCGCGGGATCGTCGACCCGTCCGCACTGCTCAGCGCCGTGCGGTTCCGGCGGCACGAGCCCGCACAGGCGCTGCGCCCGTACGTGGAGAACTACTGGTTCATCGACTGGGACCTGCCCGCGCCCTACGCCTCGCACGTCGTCCCGCACCCGTCCGTGAACCTCACGTTCCAGTGGGACCAGGACGACACGGGGACAGCGCAGCCGTACGGCGAGCTCACCGGCGTCTTCGCGCCGGGGCTGTACACCCGCAAGATCGGCGGCCGCGGCCGGGTGTGCGGGGCCAAGTTCTGGCCGGGATCGTTCCGGCCGTTCGTGCCGGACGTGCCGGTCGCCGACTGGACCGGACGCGTCCTGCCGTACGAGGACGTGTTCCCGCCCACCGACGTGACCGCCGTCGTCTCCCCCGCCGAGGACCGGGACCGGGTCGCCGCCCTCGACACCTACCTGCTGTCCTTCGCCCCCGCACGCCCCGACCCGCAGGCCGAGCTCGCGCGCGGCCTCGTCGCCCGGATCCGCGCCGAGCGCGACGTGCGCCGCGTCGCCGACCTCGCACGGACCGAACGGATGTCGGTGCGCTCACTGCAACGGCTGTTCACCGCATACGTCGGCGTCAGCCCCAAATGGTGCATCCTGCGCTACCGCATCCACGAGGCCGTCGAGGCGGCCGGCACCCGCACCGGCGTCGACTGGGCCGGCCTGGCCGCCGACCTCGGCTACGCGGACCAGGCCCACCTCGTCCGCGACTTCACCGCGACGGTCGGCGTCCCGCCCACCGCGTACCCGACCGGCTAACCCAGCTTCTTGCGGAAGTGGAACGACGTGATCGCCATGCGCTCCCGCAGATAGAACCGGTGCGCGTCCGTGCGCTGCGTCCCCGAGTCCAGATCCAGCTGCGTGCAGCCCAGCCGCACGGCCCGCTCCTCCAGGTGCGCAAGGAGCGCCCGGCCCACCCCGCCCGACCGCGCCGCCCCCGACGTCACCAGGTCGTCGACGTACAGCTTGCGCAGCGCACTGGTGTTGACGAGCACGCGCCACCCGGCGACACCGACGCACGCCCCGTCATCCGCATAAGCGGCACTGAACCGCAGCCCCTGCCCGTGCCCCTCGGCGTACACCTCGCCGAACAGCTCCTCGGTCAGATGCGGGCGCAGCTCGCGCAGCACCGGCAGCACTTCGGACGCCAGGCGCGCGTCCCCGGGCTCAAGGTCGACGATCTTCATGCCGGAACTCTACGGCCGCCCTACTGGGCGTGCTTGATCGCGTAGATCATCACGAACGCCACGAGGTGGATACCGAAGAGGAAGTAGCCCAGGTACCACCACATGTACCGCTCGCCCTTCTTCTCCTGGGCGAGCCGCCGCTCGTCGTACTCCCGCTGCAACGCGTCCAGGGGATCCGGCGCGTCACCGCTCACGGTGGACCTTGGTGTTGGAGGCCTGGGCACGCGGCCGGACCACCAGCAGATCGATGTTCACATGACTGGGCCGGGTCACCGCCCAGGTGATCGTCTCCGCGACATCGTCCGCCGTCAGCGGCTCGGCGACACCCGCGTACACCTTCGCCGCCTTCTCCGCGTCCCCGCCGAACCGGGTCAGCGCGAACTCGTCCGTCTTCACCATGCCGGGCGCCACCTCGATCACCCGCACCGGCGTGCCCACGATCTCCAGACGCAGCGTCTCCGCGAGCACGTGCTCGGCGTGCTTCGCGGCCACGTACCCGCCGCCCCCCTCGTACGTACCGTGCCCCGCGGTCGAGGACAGAACGACGACCGTACCGTCGCCCGACGCGGTCAGCGCCGGCAGCAGGGCCTGGGTGACGTTCAGCGTGCCGATGACGTTCGTCTCGTACATCTGCCGCCACTGCTCCGGGTCACCGGACGCCACCGGGTCCGCACCGAGCGCCCCGCCCGCGTTGTTCACCAGCACCCCGACCGTCTTGAACGCCGTCGCGAACTCGTCCACGGCCGCCCGGTCGGTGATGTCCAGGGCGTACGCCGCGGCCTGGTGCCCGGCCGCGTTGATCTCCTCCGCCAGCGCCTCGATGCGGTCCTTGCGGCGGGCCGTCAGCACCACCCGGTACCCGGCCGCGGCCAGCTGCCGCGCGGTCGCGGCACCGATACCGCTGCTGGCACCCGTGACGACGGCGATGCGGGATGCGGCTGCGGGGGCCATGGGCTACTCCTCGTACGTACGTGTGGTCGCTTCCGGCCCAGGATAGGCCGCCGCCTCAGTCACCCCGGGGCGCGTACATGATCACAGCCATCCCGGCCAGACAGATCAGCGCGCCGACCACGTCCCAGCGGGTCGGCCGGTACCCGTCCGCGACCACGCCCCACGCGATCGAACCCGCCACGAACACCCCGCCGTACGCCGCCAGGATCCGCCCGAACTCGGCATCCGGCTGCAGCGTCGCCACGAACCCGTACAGACCGAGCGCGATCACCCCCGCCCCGATCCACACCCACCCGCGGTGCTCCCGCACCCCCTGCCACACCAGCCACGCACCGCCGATCTCGAACAGGGCAGCGAGCACGAACAACGACACGGAACGGGCGACGAGCATGGGCCACAGGGTGTCACGTACGTGTCGCGGGACCCCTCACGTGGGATAGATCGGCCGCTCGCCCCTTCGTCCGGAGGTCCCCATGCAGCTCGCGCTCGCCCCCACGGCCCTGGCCCTGGCCGCCGCCCTCGCGGCACCCGCAGACGACCCGGCCCCCGAGGCCGACCTCGCCTACCACGGCCGCGTCACCATGACCGGCGGCCACGTCACCATCGCCCTCACCCCGCAGAACCACGGCCCCTTCGACGTGCCCGACGCCACCGTGCGCCTCGCCTGGTCCAGCCCGCTGGCCGACACCCAGACCCTGCCCGACGGCTGCCTGCGCAGCGCCCCGCGCACCGTCTCCTGCCGCACCGGAGCCCTGCCCGCCGCCGCGCACGGCACCCCGCTCACCGTCCGGATCCGGCTCGCCGACACGCCCAGCGAGGTCACCGTCCGGATCGACACCACCTGGAGCGGCGGACCCGCCGACCACAACCCGGACAACGACCGGCACCAGGTCCTGGTCCTCGACACCGGCGACACCTACTACTTCTGACGCTGCTCCTGCCTCTGACGCTTCCGAACGCTCACCCGACGGCCGCCGCATCCTCGTCGTACCGCTCGCGCGCTACCGCCACCTCGTCCATGTGCGACTCCGCCCAGTCCTTCACCGCGAGCAGCAGACCGCTCAGACTCCGGCCCAGCTCCGTCAGTTCGTAATCGACCCGCACCGGCACCGACGGCGTCACACTCCGCGCCACGATGCCGTCGCGCTCCAGCGCCCGCAGCGTCTGCGTCAGCATCTTCTGGCTCACGCCCGCGATCTTCCGGCCGAGATCCGAGTACCGCATCGGCCCGTCGTGCCCGGCGAGCGCGCTGACGACCAGGCTCACCCACTTGTCGCTCAGCCGCGCCAGCAGCTGATTGGTCGGGCACTCCCGCAAGAACGCGTCGTACGCGAACCGCGCCCGCTCGCGGCGCTGCGCCGCCGTCATCGTCGCCATGACACTCCGCCCCTGCGCACTTCCCGGTGACGTACGCACCTCCAGGTACGTACTTACCAAAAGAGAGTAACACTCCCTAGGGTCATGACAACGAAATCGAAAGCACCTCACTCCCACCCCAACTCACCTGAAAAACAATGGAGTTGTCATGCGAGCAGCAGTAGTGACGTCGTTCGGCGGCCCGGAAGCGGTCGAGATCGCGGACGTCGAGCGACCCGAACCGGCCGCCGGCCAGATCCGGATCAAGGTCGCCGCCGCCGCCCTCAACCCGGTCGACGCGGGCGTGCGCGCCGGAGCCTTCGGCGGCGCCGGCCAGCAGCTCGGTCTCGGCTGGGACGTCGCCGGCACCGTCGACGCGGCGGACGCGGCCACCGGCCGGCACCCCGGCGACCAAGTCGTCGCCCTCCTCCACGGCATCGCCAAGCCCCTTGGCACACACGCCGATTACGTGGTCGTCGACGCCTCGGCGACGGCCCCGGCCCCGACCTCCGTGGACCTGCCGCACGCCGCCACGCTCCCCCTCAACACCCTCACCGCGGCCCAGGCGCTCGACCGACTCGCCCTCAAGGAAGGCCAGTCCCTCCTCGTCACCGGCGCGGCGGGCGCGCTCGGCGGCTACGCGATCCAGCTCGCCGCCCACCAGGGCATCCAGGTCACGGCCTACGCGGGCGAGGCCGACGAGGCACTGACCCGCACCCTGGGCGCGACCGGCTTCGTACCGCGCGGCCAGACACCGCCCACCCCCTTCGACGCCGTCCTCGACGCGGCCGTACTCGGCACCGAGGCCCTGGCCTGGGTCCGCGACGGCGGCGCCTACATCGGCGTCATCCCCGGAACCGCACCGGCCCCGGAACGCGGGGTGCGCACCGCCGCCGTCGAGGTGGCCGCGGACGGCAAGCGCCTCGCGGAACTCGTCCGCCTGACCGACGAGGGCGTCCTGACCCCGCGCATCGCGGAGACGTACCCCCTCACCGACGCACCAAAGGCCCACGCCAGGCTGGCCGAGGGTGGAGTGCGGGGCCGCCTGGTGCTGATCCCCTGATCGCTCGCCCCTCCTGGGCTGCTCCTTGGAAGCGCGTACCAAGCTCAACGAGCTCGGGCTGCCGTACGGACGGAAATCCAAACGGATCACGCCGCCGCGAGACGTCCCCTTCTCACGCCGCGACTATCTGCGGGGCGTGATCGACGCGGACGGCTCGGTCGGCTACACCAAACAGGGGCTGCCGTTCATCTCGCTCACGACAGCGAGCACTGCCATCGCCGCCTACTTCTGCTTCTACGCCAAGAAGATCACGGGCGCCTCACGGCATCCAAGCCGCAATCAGCGGGACGGGATCTACAACGTCATGTACTGGAAAGAGGCGTCCCAAGAACTGGCGGCGCACTTCTACTATCCAGGCTGCCTTGCTCTGGGGCGGAAGGAGGCAGCAGCGACATCCCTGCGCGACTGGGTGCGCCCGGCCGGCATGAAGTCCTCGCCGAACCGGCGTCGCTGGAAGGAGTGGGAGGACCGAGCGCTGCTCAGGCACAACAACCCCACCAGCGCCGCCGAAGAACTGGGCCGTTCCCTCCAGAGCTGCAGCTTGCGTCTCTGGCGACTGCGCACGGGGCAGGTACCGATGCCGCAACAGCCAGAAGGGCCCGAGCCGCCAACGGCTCGGGCCCTTCCATCCGTTCAGCCCTTCACACAGACGACCTGCTTCAGCTTCGCCACGACCTCCACCAGGTCCCGCTGCTGGTCGATGACCTGCTCGATCGGCTTGTACGCGCCCGGGATCTCGTCCACGACGCCGGAGTCCTTACGGCACTCCACGCCCCGCGTCTGCTCCTCCAGGTCGCGCGTCGAGAACCGCTTCTTCGCCGCGTTCCGGCTCATCTTCCGGCCCGCGCCGTGCGACGCGGAGTTGAAGGACGCCGCGTTGCCGAGACCCTTCACGATGTACGAACCCGTGCCCATGGAGCCCGGGATGATCCCGTACTCGCCCGAACCCGCGCGGATCGCTCCCTTACGGGTGACCAGCAGGTCCATGCCGTCGTAGCGCTCTTCGCTGACGTAGTTGTGGTGAGCACTTATCTCGGGCTCGAAGGTGACCTTCGCCTTCTTGAACTCTCGCCGGACAACGTCCTTCGAGAGCGCCATCATGATCGACCGGTTGTACTTGGCGTACTCCTGTGCCCAGTACAGGTCGTTGCGGTAGGCCGCCATCTGCGGCGTGTCCGCCACGAAGACCGCCAGGTCCCGGTCGACCAGACCCTGATTGTGGGGCAGGCCCTGCGCGACCCCGATGTGGTGGTCCGCAAGTTCCTTGCCGATGTTCCGGGAGCCCGAGTGCAACATGATCCATACAGAATCTGACGCATCTACACAGAGTTCCCAAAAGTGATTTCCCGACCCAAGTGTCCCCATCTGCCGCACAGCCCGCCCCTCCCGGAACTTCACGGACTCGGCAACCCCGTCGAACCGCCCCCAGAAGTCGTCCCAGCCGCCCGTGGCGAACCCGTGCAGCCGGCCCGGGTCGACGGGGTCGTCATGCATTCCCCGGCCCACCGGAATCGCCTGCTCGATCTTCGACCGCAGCCGCGACAGGTCCCCCGGCAGGTCGTTCGCCGTGAGCGACGTCTTCACCGCGCTCATCCCGCAGCCGATGTCGACCCCGACCGCCGCCGGGCACACCGCTCCCTGCATCGCGATCACCGAGCCGACCGTCGCGCCCTTGCCGTAGTGGACGTCCGGCATGACGGCGAGGCCCTTGATCCAGGGGAGGGTCGCCACGTTGCGGAGCTGCTGCATCGCGGCGTCCTCGACGGAGGCGGGGTCCGCCCACATCCGGATGGGCACCTTGGCGCCGGATACCTCTACATACGACATGAAATCCCCCGAAAATCGGCCTGGCTCAAGCAACTGGACTAGATGGATCAACTGGATTTATTGGACGTGAAGTTGGATAGCGCAAATACCGGAGCCAAGGTCGACGAAAGGGATGCCGGACCAGCGTCCACGGCGGTGCGTGCGATAGACATTGTCGTCACTGGTGGCCCTGTCGCGGCAACCGATTAACCAGGCGTAACCCGCCGAGAGGAGCCTTACGGTGCAGCGGAAGTCGTACGCGTACGTACCCGGCGTCGCCGTGCTCCTGACGGCGTTGCTCACCGGGTGCAGCGGGAGCTCCGGTTCCGACAGCGGCGTGGACGACTCCAAGCCGGGCGAGGTGAGCTCCTCGGCGTCGTCCGCGCAGCCCGGCAGGTACCGGACGCTGCCGGAGCCGTGCAGCCAGCCCGATCAGGCGATCCTGGACAAGATGCTCCCCGGTATCGCGAAGCTGCCGGACGAGCGGCAGCGGGAGAAGGCGTACGAGGGCACGGCGACGTCCACCTATGACACGGACCGGCGCGCGGGGTGCGGGTGGAAGGACGATTCGGCGCTGGGCGGCACGCACCGGCTGACGCTGGATTTCGAGCGGGTGGTGTCGTACGACGCGGCGGTCAGTGACGACTCGAGCGCTGAGGGTGTGTTCGCCGCGAAGCAGGAGCGTGCCGATCTGCCGGCTCCGTCGTCGACGGGGTCCGCGGCGGAGCCGGAGGGTTCGGACGCGGCGCAGGATTCGGGTGCTCCGAAGGACGGGCCGAGCGGGGCGGCGGTCTCGTCGTCCGCCTCGCCGTCGTCGTCGGTGTCGCCGTCGGAGCTGCAGCCGCGGACGCTGGACGGGCTCGGCGACGAGGCGTTCGTCGATGATGCGCTGTCGGGTCCTTCGGCGTCCCGGAGCCGGACGGTGACTGTGGTGTTCCGCACGTCGAACGCGTTGGTGACTGTCCAGTACATGGCGCAGCCGGGGGCGCCCGGTGAGGTGCCGGACAGCAAGGAAATGCAGGACACGGCGCTGGAACTGGCGCAGAAGCTGGTCGGGAAGTTCGGCGAGTAGGGCGGGTCGGGGGGCCGTCGCGGCTGTGGGGAAGTCGAGGCGTGCGGGTCGGCCACGGCGTACGGTGGCCCATCGGGCCCGGGTTCGTGGTGGCTGTGTGAAGAAGAGCCGCTGTGTTTCCGGGACCGTGCTTCTGTCAGCGTCCTAGTGAAGGAACCATGCACCGTCCGACCAAGCGACTCACCCGCACTCTTGTCTGCGCAGCCGCCGTGCCGGCGGTCCTCGTCGTAGCCGGCTGTTCGTCCGGCTCGGGTTCCGACTCCGGTGACGGGGCGAAGAAGGGGTCGGAGGCGAAGGCGTCCGCCTCGACCGCGAAGGACGCGGCGAAGAAGGTGGCGCCGGCGACGTACAAGGCGTTGCCGCAGGCGTGCTCGGCGATCTCGAAGAAGACGCTGGGCGATCTGGTGCCGAAGGGTGACAGCAAGGCGGGTGCGTCGGACGACGAGTCGACACGGGCGAGCTGTTCGTGGTCGAGCCTGGAGAACAATGGGGTCAAGGGGTCCCAGTTCCGTTGGCTGAATGTCTCGATGGTCCGGTTCGACTCGGATGTGAACCGGGGCAGCGGTGACAAGCTGGCGTCGGCGTACTACGCGAAGCAGGTCAAGGACGCGCAGGCGACGGAGGGCGCGAAGAGCGTGAAGACGTCGCCGGTGTCGGGTACGGGTGACGAGGCGACGCTGGTGCGCTTCGACAGCACGTACAAGGAGAAGAAGAAGGACGTCACGTCCAAGCAGCAGACGGTCGTCTCGCGCGTGGACAACGTGGTGGTGACGGTCAACTACAACGGTTCGGGGCTCGCGGGCGAGAAGACGCCGGACGCGGACGGGCTGTCGAAGGACGCGGAGAAGGCGGCGAAGGAGGCCGTGGCTTCGCTCGCGGATTCGGCGAAGGATGCGGCGCGGAGCGGTTCGCCGTCGGCGTCGCAGTCGTCCTCGGGGAAGCCGAAGGCTTCCGCGTCGGCTTCCGGGAAGGCGTCTTCGAAGGACGACGCGAAGGACAAGTAGTCGCTGTTTCCCCGTGGTTTGAGGAGCCCGGCCCCTTTTGGGTGCCGGGCTCCTGGCGTACCGGCACGCGGCCCTCCGCATGCATGTGCCAGTCTGTTGGGCGCAACATGCCGAACTGGGAGGGGAACTGGAGTGGCCGCGCCACTGAAGTTGACACGGACGCACCGGATACTCGTGGGCCTGGTCGTCGCCGGGGCAGTGATCATCGCTGGGATCGGTTTCGCCGGTTCGTACGCGGCTGTGCGTGAGCTGGCTCTCAAGAAGGGCTTCGGGAACTTCAGTTATGTCTTCCCGATCGGTATCGACGCCGGTATCTGTGTGCTGCTCGCGCTGGACCTGCTGCTGACGTGGATCCGGATCCCGTTCCCGCTGCTGCGTCAGACGGCGTGGCTGCTGACGGCGGCGACGATCGCGTTCAACGGTGCGGCGGCGTGGCCGGACCCGTTGGGCACGGGGATGCACGCCGTGATCCCGATTCTGTTCGTGGTCGCGGTGGAGGCGGCGCGGCATGCGATCGGGCGGATCGCGGATATCACGGCGGACAAGCACATGGAGGGCGTGCGCATCACGCGCTGGCTGCTGTCTCCGGTGCCGACGTTCCTGTTGTGGCGGCGGATGAAGCTGTGGGAGCTGCGGTCGTACGACGCGGTGATCAAGCTGGAGCAGGAGCGGTTGGTGTATCAGGCGCGGCTGCGGTCGCGGTTCGGGCGGGCGTGGCGGCGTAAGGCTCCGGTGGAGTCGCTGATGCCGTTGCGGCTGGCGCGGTACGGGGTGCCGTTGGCGGAGACGGCTCCGTCGGGTCTGGCGGCGGCCGGGATCGAGCCGCAGTTGCTGCCGCCGAGGCCGGTGGCCCCGGAGCTGGAGCGGTCGGCGCCGGTGGCGCCTGTTGCGCCGGTCGCGCCGACCGCTCCGGTGGAGGCGCCGGTGGAGGCGTCGGCGGAGGCTGTCGAGGAGGCTCCGAGCCAGTGGTTCGCGACGCCGCCGCAGGCGCAGCAGTATCAGGGCGGCTACGACCCGACGTACGTCCCGGAGCAGGAGCATCAGGGCTGGTACGAGGATCAGCCGCAGCAGATCCCGGTGCCGCGGCCGCGGGCTGCGGAGCCCGAGCCGGTGCCGGAGCAGGGTTTCGTGGAGCCGGAGTTCGTGGAGCCGGAGTTCCCGGTGCCGAACGGGGCCGGTGGGACGCGTCCGCTGGGTGAGGGCATCCAGGAGGTGGAGGCTGCGGCGCCGACCGAGGAGGATCTGTACCGGGTCTACCGGCAGGCCATACAGGGCGAGGGTGTGCCGTCGCCGGGGAGGTTCGCCGCGGACGTGGAGGATTCGTTCGGCCTCCGGCTCCAGCCGCGGGACGTGAACCGCTACGCCGAGCAGTTCGAGGCCCGCTACAACGCGGAGCTGATGGAGGACCACATCGCCTGAGAACCTGAGGACAGGCCCGAAGGGGCGGCACCGGGATTCCGGTGCCGCCCCTTCGGTTCTGCGTGTGCCGCTCAGGCGCCGAGCAGCTTGCGGACGCGGTCCGCGCCGACGGCGAGCAGCAGCGTGGGCAGGCGCGGGCCGGTGTCGCGGCCGACCAGCAGGTGGTAGAGCAGCGCGAAGAACGAGCGCTGGGCGGTCTTGATCTCCGGCGGCAGTTCCTTGGCGGTGGCGTCGGCGGGGAAGCCGGCCTGCACCTTGGGGACGCCGTAGACGTGGTGGGTCAGACCGTCGAGCGACCAGTGCTCGTCGAGGCCTTCGAGGAGGAGGCGGATCGATTCGCGGGACGGCTCGTCGAGGGCGGCCAGCGCTTCCGTGTCCGGTTCGGTCCGCACGATGGTGCGCGATTCGGCGGGCACGTACTTGGTGATCCAGGCCTCGGCCTTGTCGAGGCGGGGGCGGACCGTGGCGAGGTCGGTGACCGGGTTCTCCGGGTCGAGCTCGGCGAGGATGCGCAGGGTCTGCTCGGCGTCCCCGGCGGTGACGTCGGCGACGGAGGCGAGCGTGCGGTACGGCAGCGGGCGTTCGGTGCGCGGCAGTTCGCCGGCAGCGGTGCCGACGGCGCGGTGGTAGGCGGCCGCGTCCGCGGGCAGGACGCTGTCGTCGGCGACCTTGGCGGCGAGCTTGTCCCACTCGTCGTAGAGCCGCTGGATCTCCTGGTCGAAGGCGATCTTGAACGACTGGTTGGGGCGGCGGCGGGCGTAGAGCCAGCGCAGGATCTGCGGCTCCATGATCTCCAGCGCGTCGCCCGGGGTCGGGACCCCGCCCTTGGACGAGGACATCTTGGCCATGCCGCTGATGCCGACGAAGGCGTACATCGGGCCGATGGGCTGCTCGCCGCCGAAGATGCCGACGATCTGGCCGCCGACCTGGAAGGACGAGCCGGGGGACGAGTGGTCGACGCCGGACGGCTCGAAGATGACGCCTTCGTAGGCCCAGCGCATCGGCCAGTCGACCTTCCAGACCAGCTTGCCGCGGTTGAACTCGGTCAGCCGGACGGCCTCGGTGAAGCCGTCGAGGGTGCAGGTGTAGGACAGCTCGGTCGTCTCGTCGTCGTACGAGGTGACGGTGGTGAGGTCCTTGCCGCATTCGCCGCAGAACGGCTTGTACGGGTAGTAGCCGCCGGTGCCGCCGCTGCCGTCGTCCTCGGACGCGGCGCCGGAGCCCTCGGCGGCCTCCAGTTCGGCCTCGTCCTGCGGCTTCTGCTGCTTCTTGGCGGGGGCCTTCTTGGTGCGGTACTGGTCGAGGATCGCGTCGATGTCGCCGCGGTGCTTCATGGCGTGCAGGATCTGCTCGCGGTAGGTGCCCGCCGTGTACTGCGCGGTCTGGCTGATGCCGTCGAACTCGACGCCCATCGCGCCGAGCGCCTCGACCATGGCGGCCTTGAAGTGCTCGGCCCAGTTCGGGTAGGCGGAGCCGGCCGGGGCGGGGACGGAGGTGAGCGGCTTGCCGATGTGCTCGGCCCAGGACGCGTCGGTGCCGGGCACGCCGTTCGGGACCTTGCGGTAGCGGTCGAAGTCGTCCCAGGAGATCAGGTGCCTGACCTCGTGGCCGCGGCGGCGGATCTCGTCGGCGACCAGGTGCGGGGTCATGACCTCGCGCAGGTTGCCCAGGTGGATCGGGCCGGAGGGGGACAGGCCGGAGGCGACGACGACCGGTTTGCCCGGGGCGCGGCGCTCCGACTCGGCGATGACCTCGTCCGCGTATCGCGACACCCAGTCGGCGTGCTGGGCGCTCTGAGCGCTGCTGTCAGCCACGGTCGGCACGTCCTTCTTTCCTCGTTCTTCTCAGACCTGGTTCCGTCGGTGCGCCGACGGGCCCGCCGCCCATTGTCACCCGCGACGGTTCCTGCCGGAAAACGGATAGGTCCGCCGTACAACCTCAGGGGCCCCACGCGTGTCCTCACACCGTGATCACAGACAGATTCCGTGCAGGGCTGCGCCTGGGGGCCGCCGGCCTTGCGATGGCCCTGCCGTCGGCCTGCGTCCTCCTCGCGGCGCCCTCCGCCGCGGCCGCCGTGACCTGCGGCGACACCACTTTCAAGCGGACGTTCTACACGAATACCTCGTTCTCCGGCACGCCGAAGAAGACGGACTGCGACACCACCGTCGACCAGAAGTGGACCGGCGCGCCGCTCTCCGGGATGGCCACGAACAACTTCTCCGTCCGCTGGTCGCTCACCCGCGACTTCGGTTCGGGCGGCTGCTTCACCTACCGCCTCGCCGGTACGGACGGCCTGCGGCTGTACGTGGACGGCGTGCGCAAGGTGAACAAGTGGACGAACACCGGTGACGCCGGCAACAGCGTGCCGGGCACGTTCTGCATCGGCTCGGGCAGCCACACCGTCCGCGTCGACCACGTGAACTGGACGGGCCTGTCCCGGGTGAAGTTCACCTGGCCGGCCTCGTCCGACAGCAAGGCGCCGCTCGCGCCGACCGGCATCAAGGCCACGTACGACACGGCGACCGGTAAGGCGAACGCGAGCTGGACCAAGAACCGCGAGCTGGACATCGCCCACTACCGGGTCCTGGTGGAGACCGCCACGACCGGGGTGTCGCGCTGGACGACGACCGGCACCAGCACGTCGTACACGCTGCCGAAGGACGGCCAGAAGTACCGGTTCTGCGTCCAGGCCGTCGACAAGTGGACGAACTACGGCGCCACCGCCTGCGGCCCGTGGGTCACCCCGCCGGACACGACGGCCCCGGCGGTCCCGTACGTGGGTGCCTCGGACGTCTCGGTCTCCACGGTCCAGGGCGCGCCGCGCGTCAACGTCTGGCTGGGCCAGGTGCAGGCGTCCGACGGCCCCGTCTTCACGCTGTGGCGCGCCACGGCCGCGGCGGGCCCGTTCGCCAAGGTCGCCACCATGGATCTGCGCAAGACGCCGGGTGAGCAGTACCTGTACGACGAGACGCCCGCCGAGAAGCAGACGTACTACTACGCGGCGACGGCCACCGACGCGGCCGGCAACACCTCGGCGCGCACCACGCCCGTCGCGGTGACCACGCCGGACACGACGGCGCCGGGCGCGGTGACGGGCCTCGCGGCCAAGGCGGACACCGACAAGGTCGAGCTGACGTGGAGCGCGCCGTCCGACGACGCCGTGCGCTGGCAGGTGTACGGCGCCGACGGCAGCGCGAGCCCGGCCCTGCTGGGCACCGCCACGGCCGCCGAGTACCGCGACACCACGGCGAAGCCGGGCGTCACCCGTACGTACACCGTGTACGCCGTCGACGCGGCCGGGCACCGCTCCGCCGGGGTGAGGACCACCTCCCGCCGGCAGGTGGCGCCGGCCCTGCCCGTGTACCTGCGCCCGGACGCGGACGGCCGGCCGGAGCTGCGCTTCAGGGTGGCGGCGGACAACGATCACAGCGGCGGCTTCCGGGTCTACTCCGGCACCGCCGTCTCCACGGTCCGCACCACGCTGCGCGCCTGCGAGCCGAAGGAGATCCTCAGCACCTCCGCGTTCGTCGAGTACGGCTGCCTCCTCACCGACTTCGGCGGCTCGTCGGACCGGTATGTCACCGTGCTCGCGGTGGCCGCGAACGGCGTGACCTCGACCGATTTCAAGGCCGTGCGGTACGAGGACACCACCGCGCCGCCCGTGCCGGCGGGCTTCACCGCCACCTCCGAGCCGTGGGGCACGGCCCTGCGCTGGGACGCCTCCACGGCCGCCGACATCCGCTCGTACTGGCTGCGCGCGGGCCGTCCGGAGACGGTCGACGGGGTGCGGACCTGCGGGTCCGGCAACACCGAGGTCCTGAAGGGCGGTGTCACGTCCTTCCAGGACACGTCGGGCCTGCCGGACGGCGAGGAGCGCTGCTGGGAACTGCGCGCGGTCGACGGTGCGAACAACTACACCGAGGCCGTCACCGTCTACGCGACCGAGCAGGACAGCCGGCCCGCCGAGGCGACCGCGCCGGGCTCCCCGGTGGCCGGTTTCGACGCCACGGCGAACGCCGGTGACGTGGCCCTGAACTGGGACACGCTCGACGGCGCCACGGGCTACCGGGTCTACCGCTGGGACCGGGCCGCGGGCGCGTACGAGCGCATCGCCGAGGGCGCGCTGGAGAACCCGAACGCGGAGCAGTTCCGGCACTACCGTGACGAGCACGCCCCGGCCGGTACCACCGCCTACTACCGCGTGAGCGCGGTGTACGCGGACGGCACCGAGTCGGCTCCGGCGCTCGCGGCCGTGGCGCTGGCGCCCGCGCCCTGACGCAGCGGCCACCGGGGGCGGGCGGGAATCCATGCGACCGCCCGTCCGCCCCCGTGGGAGACTGGAGGAGTTTTCTCCTCCTGACTCCTACGAGCGGAACGGCATCTACTCCATGGCCTCGGTCACGTCCCTCACGTCCTCCGTCAACCAGCGTCTCGCCGACGCCCTCAGCGCCGCCCTCCCCGAGGCCGGTGCGGGCGCGGACCCGCTGCTGCGACGTAGCGACCGGGCCGACTACCAGGCCAACGGGATCCTGGCCCTCGCCAAGAAGGCGAAGGCGAACCCGCGGGAGCTGGCCACCCAGGTCGTCGAGAAGATCGTCAGCGGCGATCTGCTCGCCGACGTCGAGGTCTCCGGCCCCGGCTTCCTGAACGTCACGGTCACCGACCGGGCGATCACCGAGACGCTCGCGGCCCGCGCCGCCGACGGCGACCGGCTCGGTGTGCCGCTGAAGGAGCAGCCGGGCGTCACGGTCATCGACTACGCCCAGCCGAACGTGGCGAAGGAGATGCACGTCGGCCACCTGCGCTCGGCGGTCATCGGTGACGCGCTGCGCGGCATGCTCGACTTCACCGGCGAGCAGACGATCGGCCGGCACCACATCGGGGACTGGGGCACCCAGTTCGGCATGCTCATCCAGTACCTGATCGAGAACCCGGACGAGCTGGCCCCGGCCGACGAGGTCGACGGCGAGCAGGCCATGTCGAACCTGAACCGGATCTACAAGGCCTCCCGTGCGGTCTTCGACGCGGACGAGGAGTTCAAGGAGCGGGCCCGCAAGCGGGTCGTCGCACTGCAGTCCGGGGACAAGGAGACCCTCGACCTGTGGCAGCGGTTCGTGGACGAGTCGAAGGTCTACTTCTACTCGGTCTTCGAGAAGCTCGACATGGAGATCCGCGACGACGAGATCGTCGGCGAGTCCGCGTACAACGACATGATGGCGGAGACCGCGCGCCTCCTTGAGGAGTCGGGCGTCGCCGTCCGCTCCGAGGGCGCGCTCGTCGTCTTCTTCGACGACATCAAGGGCAAGGACGACCAGCCGGTGCCGCTGATCGTGCAGAAGAAGGACGGCGGCTTCGGCTACGCGGCGTCCGACCTCTCCGCGATCCGCAACCGCGTCGTCGACCTGCACGCCACGTCGCTGATCTACGTCGTGGACGTGCGCCAGTCGCTGCACTTCAAGATGGTCTTCGAGACGGCCCGCCGGGCGGGCTGGCTGAGCGACGACGTCACGGCCCACAACATGGGCTACGGCACGGTGCTCGGCGCGGACGGCAAGCCGTTCAAGACGCGTGAGGGCGAGACGGTGCGCCTGGAGGACCTGCTGGACGAGGCCGTGCAGCGGGCCGCCGAGGTCGTCCGGGAGAAGGCGATGGACCTCACCGAGGACGAGATCCAGGAGCGGGCCGCGCAGGTCGGCATCGGCGCGGTGAAGTACGCGGACCTGTCGACGTCGGCGAACCGGGACTACAAGTTCGATCTGGACCAGATGGTGTCGCTGAACGGCGACACGAGCGTGTACCTGCAGTACGCGTACGCCCGTATCCAGTCGATCCTGCGCAAGGCGGGCGAGACGCGTCCCGCCGCGCACCCAGAGGTCGCGCTCGCCCCGGCGGAGCGGTCCCTGGGCCTGCACCTGGACGCGTTCGGCGACCTGGTCTACGAGGCGGCGGCCGAGTACGCGCCGCACAAGCTGGCCGCGTACCTGTACCAGCTGGCCTCGCTGTACACGTCGTTCTACGACAAGTGCCCGGTGCTGAAGGCCGACACGGCGGAGCAGGTGGAGAACCGTCTGTTCCTGTGCGACCTGACGGCCCGGACGCTCCACCAGGGCATGGCCCTGCTGGGCATCCGGACCCCCGAGAAGCTCTGACGCGCGGTCCGAGGGCCCCGGCACGAGACCGTGCCGGGGCCTTCGGCGTGCTCGGGCTCAGGCGTAGTAGTGGATGGTCCCGCGCAGGGCGGAGGTACCGCCCTCACAGTGCTGGACGTAGGTCGCGGCGAACGCCCGCACGGTGCCGTCGTCGCCGCGCGTCAGCTTGGTGACGGTCAGTTCGCCGGTGCTCTGGTTGCAGCCGCGGCCGTTGCCGAAGACGTCGAGTCCGGCGACGCCGGGGCCGTGGGAGCGCTCGGTGCGGTAGGTGGTGCCTGCGGTGAGCTGTTCGCCGTCGGGCGGGGTGATGAGCGCCGTCCAGTCCTCGCGCTTGCCCGAGACGGAGTACTGCACGCCGTCGCCGTAGCCGGACAGGCCGAAGGTGCTGGTCGCGCCGGTGTGCGTCTGGGCCGCGCCCTGGCCGATGTAGTCGTCGGCGTCGCTGGTGTACGCGTACGACAGCGGGTAGGCCCGGTACTTGACCGTGCCCTTCAGCGCGGGCGCGTCGGCGCGCTCGCAGTGCTGGGTGTACGTGGCGTCCAGGAGGGTGATCGCGCCGGAGTCGTCCGTCGCGATCTGGTTGACCGAGAACTGGCCGTAGACCTCGTTGCAGCCGCGCCCGTCGCCGGAGACGTCCAGGCCCGGCGAGCGGCCGGTGCGGAACGGGGCGCGCTCGGCGTTGCGGTAGACGCCGGGGTGGAGCTTCTCGCCGGTGGGAGCGGCGAGTTCGACGTCCCACCAGGTGGTGTCGGTCGAGACGCGGAAGCGGACGTACTCGGCAGATCCCCCCGCCGTGACGGTGGCGTTCTGCGGCGTGAACGACGCCGAGGCGCCGCCGCCGATGTAGTCACCGGCCTGGCTGGTGTAGCTGTACTTCGTGATCGCGACCGGTGCCGCGGCGGCGCTCGCGGGTGCGGCGAGGGCCGTGGTGAGGCCGATCGTCGTGGCGAGTCCGGCGAGCAGACCGGCCAGTGTGCGGCGCCATCCTGTGCGTCTGGGCACGGATGCCTCCCCCTTCACATGCGTACGGGTACCCGCGGTGGGCACCCACGCCTCACGTAATCACGAACACACGATCGATTTCATGAACTCTCTTGGAATTTGGCGGGACTTGACCCAGTCACGCCTCGCCCAGGACGTCTGCCGGGGCCCCTTCATGAGCGCAGGGCGCGCCCCAGTCGGCGCAGCCCCTCCGCGATCTCCTCCGGCGTCTGTGTCACGTAGCAGAGCCGGAGGGTGCGGGGGTCGGGTGCGCCGGCGTAGAACGGTGCGCCGGGGACGTAGGCGACTTCTTGCTCAACCGCCTTGCTCAGCAGGGCGGTTGTGTCGTTTCCGGGGCTGTCGGGCAGCCGGGCCCACAGGAACATGCCGCCTTCGGGGCGGGTCCAGGTGGAGCCGTCGGGGAGGGCGTCGGGCAGGCCCGCGAGCATCGCGTCGCGGCGGGTGCCGTACTGCTCGGCGACCTTCGTGACGTGCGCGTCGAGGTCCCGGGTTGCCAAGTACCGTGCGGCGGCGAGCTGGTTGACGGTCGGGGTGTGCAGGTCGGCGGCCTGCTTGGCGACGGCGCAGGCGCGGCGGAGTTCCTTCGGCGCCCGCAGCCAGCCCAGGCGCAGGCCGGGCGCCATGACCTTGGAGAACGAGCCGAGGAGCACGGTGCGGTCGCGGGCGCCTTCGTACGTGGCGATCCAGGGCACGCGCTCGCCCTCGAAGCGGAGTTCGCCGTACGGGTCGTCCTCGACGATCCACAGTCCGCGGCGGGCCGCGACCTCGGCGACGGCGGCGCGGCGGGCGGCCGGCAGGGTGCGGCCGGTGGGGTTCTGGAAGGTGGGGACGGTGTAGAGGAGCTTGGGGCGGTGTTCGGCGGCGAGGGCGTCGAGGGCCTCGGGGTCGAGCCCGTCGTCGTCGCAGGGGACGCCGACGACGCGGGCGCCGGCGAAGCCGAAGGACTGAAGTGCCGCCAGATAGCAGGGGCTTTCGACGAGGACGGTGTCGCCCGGGTCGAGCAGGGCCGTCGCCAGGAGCGAGAGGGCCTGCTGCGAGCCGGTGGTGACGAGGAGGTCGTCGGCGGCGGTCGGCAGGCCGCGGGCCGTCGTGCGGTCGGCGAGCGCCTCGCGCAGGGCGGGTTCGCCCTCGGTGGTGGAGTACTGCAGGGCGCGGCCCGGATCGTGGGTGAGGACGTCGTCGAAGGCGGCCGCGATGCCGTCGGTGTCGAAGAGTTCGGGTGCGGGGAGGCCGCCCGCGAAGTTGATGAACGCGGGCCGGGCCGTCACCGCCAGGATGTCCCGGATCGGGGAGCCCCCGGTGGCGGTGACGCGGGCGGCGAGCGGGGCGGGTGGCACGGTGGCGGTCATGGTGCGGCGGATTCCTTCCCGGCGGACGGCTTTCCGCGACCTTAAAGAGGTCCGTGCCCTGTGCACATACCGTTTTCGCGATCCGGACAGGGCGGACAGGCCGGTCCGGGTCCGGCTACTGCTGTTCCACGCGCTCGGTCCATTCGCCGCCGCCCAGCGGATAGTCGTAGCCGGGGCGGCC
The DNA here is from genome assembly GCF_053891275.1 of Streptomyces sp. YJ-C3. Lineage (NCBI taxonomy): Bacteria > Bacillati > Actinomycetota > Actinomycetes > Kitasatosporales > Streptomycetaceae > Streptomyces > Streptomyces sp. YJ-C3. The sequence goes on from NZ_CM132685.1 coordinate 8,367,958, forward strand.
GGTGTCGGCGCTGGTGCGGAACGAGGTGCCGTCGTTGTCGATGCGCACGGTGCCGCGGCGGTCGCCGCTGGACCACTCCAGGCTCAGGTTCCAGCGGACGTCGTGGGCCTTGGTGTGCGCGGTGACGTAGAAGACCTCGGGGTCGGACTCGCTGACCTTGTACGGGAAGTCGCGCTGCCCGTTCTTGACACCGGCGGCCGGATTCGCGGCGTCCAGGTTCACGTCGAACGACTTCGTCTCGACGCCGCCGCCGCAGCCGACGCCCATCGAGTAGTCGTTCCAGGCGAGCGGGGCGCCGGTGCTGACGACGTTGACGTGCAGGGCCTCCAGGACGACCGTGTCGGCGCCGGTGCCCTGCACGGTGAGGGCGAGGCGCTGCTCGCCGGAGGAGACCGCGCCGTACGCGGCGGCCCAGCGCGCGGCGCCCTGCTCGTCCGCGGGCGGGCCGACCTGGGCCGGTTCGCTGTCGACGAGGAAGTGCTGGCTGCACGGGCTGTCGTAGACGTAGGGGCGGGTGGCGACGGTGAGCGGGGTGCCGGTGGCGCCGCCGGTGGAGCGGGAGGGTGTGCCCGGGGCGGACGGGGCGGTGCTGTCCTCGGCCGGGGCGGACCTCGACGCGCTCGCGGAGCCGGACGGTGACGGGGTACGGGACGCGTGCCGTTCTCCGCCGGCGCCCGGGTCGGCCGGGGAGGTCGCGCCGACGGCCTGTTCGTCGCTGCCCCCGCCGCCGGAGGGCAGCTTCACGGCGAGGGCGACGGCGCCGAGGACGGCGGCCGCGGCGACGGCGGCGATGAGGGCGGTGCGTTTGCGGCGGGCCCGGGGTTCGGGGGCGCCGGGCAGATCGCGGGGCGCGTCGGCGTCGCCCTCCGGAGCGCCGGGAGCGGGTGCCGGTGTGACGGCGGCCGTCCCGGCTCCCTCGTCGGCGGCGTCACCGCCGCCGTCCGGGGCCGCTCCCGCCCGGCGCCCTCGCGCCGCGTCCGCCAGGATCCAGCGGCGGTGCAGTTCGACGAGTTCCTGCGGCCTCGCCCGGCACAGCCGCGCGAGGCGTTCCACCGGGGCGTAGTCGGCCGGTACCGCCGTGCCGTTGCAGTAGCGGTGCAGCGTCGACGTGCTCAGGTGCAGGCGCTTGGCGAGTGTCCCGTAGCTGAGCCCCGAGCGGTCCTTCAGCTCGCGCAGCAGCGTCGCGAAACCGTCCCCGGCGCCTTCCGCAGAGTCCCCTGACACCCGTTCCTCCACTCCCCCGTGTCCCACCCGAGCGTTCCAGGCGGCCTGCGTTCTCCCTGGTCAGAGCCCGTTTCGGCGTTCCAGCGTCCCGAACTGCCCGTGGATCGTGGCGGTTGGGACGGATCACCGCACAAGCTCTTGCCATCCAAGCACCACACCCACCGCAGCACCGAAGGGGATCTCCCGCATGTCCAGCATCCGTACCCGCCGTGTCCGCCGTGCCCGTCTCGCCACCGCCGCCGCGGGCGTCGCACTCGCCGCGTTCTCGCTGACCGCGTGCGACGACGGTTCGGGCGTCAAGGACGAGGGCCCGTCGGCGTCGGCCGGGGCCGGCAGGTCCGCCGACCCGGCCGGTTCCGCCTCCGCCTCCGCCGCGTCGGACGCGAAGCCCGGCCCGGCCGATGCGCGGCCCGCCGCCTCGAAGCCCGCGGTCTCCAAGCCCGGCGACGCGAAGCCGGACGCGTCGAAGCCCGCCGCGTCGAAGCCCGCGGCCTCCGGCAAGCGGGCCGTGTGCGACGGCTCCCGCACCAGGACGACGGCCGCGCCGGTCAACCGCCCGGTGAACCACATGCTCCTCACGGTCACCAACACCGGGTCCACGCTCTGCGACCTGTACTACTACCCGGCGGTGAAGTTCGGCGAGGCGCAGTCCGTGCCGCCGGTGATCGAGGACTCCCGGCCGCAGGCCGTGGTCACCCTCGCGCCCGGCGAGTCCGGCTACGCGGGCGTCGCCCTGTCCGCGACGGACGGCAGTGGCTCCAACGGCTACACGGCGAAGTCCCTCTCGGTGTACTTCGCGGGCCGCGGCGGCCTGTCCGGCCACGACGGCCCGGCCGCGCACCCGGCCCTCCCGGCCAAGGGCGTCTACCTCGACGACTCGGTCGAGGTCACGTACTGGCAGTCGTCGATGGACGACGCCCTGTCCTGGTGACGGGACCGCTTGGAGCGGGCCCGGCGGACCTGAGAGGCTCGGGCCCATGCCCTCTCCGTACGTCGATGAACTGGCCGCCCGCGCACGGACCCTGGCCTCGTCGGGCCCCCGCCGTGTCCTCGGCGTCGCGGGGCCGCCCGGCGCCGGGAAGTCCACGCTCGCCGAGGCGCTCGTGCGGGCCCTGGACGGTGTGGCCGCGCTCGTACCGATGGACGGCTTCCATCTCGCCGACGCCGAACTGGCCCGGCTGGGACGGGCGGACCGCAAGGGCGCACCCGACACGTTCGACGCGTACGGGTACGCGGCGCTGCTCGCGCGGCTGCGGGCGCCGGAGCACGGCGAGACGGTGTACGCGCCGTCCTTCGAGCGGGAGTGGGAGCAGCCGGTGGCGGGGGCGCTGCCGGTGCCGCTGGACGTCCCGCTGATCGTGACCGAGGGCAATTACCTGCTGCTGGACGAGGAGCCGTGGTCCACGGCGGTGCGGCCGCTGCTCGACGAGGTGTGGTGGGTGGCCGTGGACGACGGGGTGCGGGTGGAGCGGCTCGTCGCGCGCCATGTCGCCTTCGGCAAGTCCCCGTCGTTCGCCCGCGACTGGGTGCTGCGCTCGGACGAGGCGAACGCCCGCCGCGTCGCTCCCGGCCGGGACCGGGCCGATCTGGTCGTGGACCTGGACGCCGGGCGCCTGGTCACGCCAGGGCGGGCCAGCCGCGCCTGAAGTGCTCGAACGCGGCGGCCAGCGAGTCCCGCGGCGCCGGGTCGGTGGCGACGAGATCCGGCAGTTCCAGGACGTAGCGCGCCAGGATGCGCAGCGAGACGTCACCGGCGTCCTGGTCCGTCTCCTCGGCGACGACCCGGGCCAGCGCGCCCTCGCAGTTCACCCACAGGGTGCGGGCGTAGCGGCGCAGCGCGGGCGTGTTGACCACGAGGTCCAGCCTGCGCCGGAACTCGTTGTCGAGGTCGTCGGAGAACATGCCGCGCCCGGCCATGAACGAGTGCAGCGCGTCGAGGACGGACACCCCCTCCCCGCGCTCGCGCACCGCCCGCTCCAGTGACGCCTGCCGCTCCTCGCTGTCGCCGAGGATGAGCGCTTCCTTTCCGCCGGGGAAGTGCGCGAACAGCGTGGTCAGCGCGGTGTCGGCGGCGGCCGCGATCTCGGCCACCTTCACGTCGTCGTAGCCACGCTCCAGGAACAGGCTCAGGGCCGCGTCGGACAGCGCCTTGCGGGTGGCCGCCTTCTTCCGCTCCCGACGGCCCGGGGCCGCCGCCTTCGCTTGCGTCTGCGTCATGGCCCCAGCATACCCAGAGCTCCCCTAGCCACTTCAAAGTCGTAGCGATTGCGTTTTCGTAGTCACTATGTTTTTCTGAGATGGAGGCCGTCACACCACCCGGAAGGAGCCCGCCATGACGTCCACGACCAACCCCGCGGAGACGGCGGGGGCGGGATCTCCCACGACCCCCGCCGCCACGCTCTCCAAGGCCGCCTTCTGGGTGGTCCTCGCGCTCGTCCTGCTGGCCGACGCGCTCGACATGATCGATTCCACGGTCACCAACATCGCGGCGCCCACGATCGTCGGCGACATCGGCGGCGGCGAGGCCCTGATCAAGTGGCTCGGCTCGTCCTACGCGCTCGCCATGGGCGTGCTCCTGGTGATCGGCGGCCGGCTCGGCGACAAGTTCGGTCAGCGCCGCCTCTTCCTCGTCGGCATGACGGGCTTCACGCTCGCCTCCGCCGTCTGCGGACTCTCCCCCGACCCGGCGCTGCTGATCGTGGCGCGCGTGCTCCAGGGCGCCTTCGGCGCGCTGCTCATCCCGCAGGGCATGGCGATCATGGCCCGGAACTTCTCGCGGGAGCAGATGGGCAAGGCGTTCAACCTGTTCGGCCCGCTGCTCGGCCTGTCCACGGTGGGCGGCCCGATCCTCGCCGGGTTCCTCATCGACGCCGATGTCGCCGGGCTGTCCTGGCGCCCGGTCTTCCTGATCAACCTGGTCCTCGGCACCCTCGGCGTCCTCGCGGCGGCGAAGCTGCTGCCGCACGACGAGGGCGACCGCTCGGTGACGGTCGACGGGCGCGGCTCCGCGCTGCTGGCCGTGACCATGTTCGGCCTGATGCTGGGCCTCATCGAAGGCTCCACGAACGGCTGGGGCGTCCTGTCGATCGGCTCGCTCCTCGTCGGCGCCGTGTTCCTCGCGCTGTTCGCCCGCCGCCAGCACACCGCCCCCGAACCCCTGATCAAGCCGTCCCTGTTCCACAACAAGGGCTTCACCTCGGGCCTGTTCGTCGGGCTGCTCTACTTCGCCGTGACGTCCGGCCTGCTCTACGTGATCTCCCTCTTCATGCAGCAGGGCCTCGGCGCGAGCCCCGCCGACGCCTCGCTCGGCCTGCTCCCCCTCACCCTCGGCATCATCGTCGCGGCGTTCGCGAGCATGGGCGGCCTGACCAAGAAGCTCGGCCGGAACCTGATCGCGGCCGGCATGCTGCTGTCCCTCGCGGGCGGCGGCTGGCTGCTCGCCCTGGTCCTCGCGCAGGGCACCTCGCTGTCCCTGTGGACGATGGCCCCGGCCGTCTTCGTGACCGGCCTCGGCATGGGCTGCTGCTTCGGCACGATCTTCGACATCGCGATCGGTGACGTGTCCGGCGACGAGGCGGGCAGCGCGAGCGGCTCCCTGACCGCGGTCCAGCAGCTGGCCAACGGCCTCGGCTCGGCCGTCGTCACCACGGTCTACTTCCACACCGGCGCCCCCGCCCACGCCATGACCGTCTCGCTGATCGTGGTCCTGGCCGTCACCGCGGCCTGCCTCCCGGCCCTGCGACTGCTGCCCCGCCGCGCCCCCGAGGAGCCGCACGGCCACTGAGGCCGGGCGCGACCGACGACCGCGGGGCCGGGCCCGGGCCCGGCCCCGCTCAAGCCCCCCGCCGCAGCTCCCGCTTCACCACCTTCCCGCTCGCGTTCCGCGGCAGCTCCGTGACGAACTCGACGGAGCGCGGCACCTTGAAGTTCGCCATCTCGCGCCGGGCCCACGCGATCAGGTCGTCGCCGGTGAGCACCGTGTCCCGGCGCCGCACCACGTACGCCCTGCCCACCTCACCGAGCCGCCCGTCCGGCACACCCACCACCGCGACGTCGGCGACGCCCGGGTGCAGGCCCAGCAGCTGCTCTATCTCCGCCGGGTACGCGTTGAAGCCGCCGACGATGAACATGTCCTTGATGCGGTCGGTGATCCGGAGATAGCCGTCGGCGTCCATCACCCCGACGTCGCCCGTGCGCAGCCAGCCGTCCGCCGTGACCGCCTCCGCCGTCGCGGCCGGGTCCTCGAAGTACTCCCGCATGACGTTGAACCCGCGGACCAGGACCTCCCCGGGTTCGCCCGGCCCGGCCGACTCCACGCGGACCTCGGTGCCGGGGATGGCCCGCCCCGAGGTCTCCGCGATCAGCTCGGCCGGGTCGCCGCGCCGGCACATCGTGACGATGCCGCTGGCCTCCGACAGCCCGTACGCGGTGAGCACCGTGTCGATGTGCAGTTCGCCGCGCAACCGCTCGACCAGCCGCAACGGCACCACGGCCGCCCCCGTCACGACGAGCCGCAGCGCCGACAGGTCGTGGGCGTCGCGGCCCGGATGGTCGAGCAGGGACTGGTGCAGGGTGGGCGGGCCGGGGAGGACGGAGATGCGTTCGGCCGCGATGTTGGCCAGGGCCGTGTCCACGTTGAAGACGGGCTGCGGGACCATCGTCGCGCCGCGCATCAGGCAGGCGATGATCCCCGCTTTGTAGCCGAAGGTGTGGAAGAAGGGGTTCACGATCAGATAGCGGTCGCCCTCGCGCAGCCCGGCCAGCTCCGACCAGATCTCGTAGCCGCGCAGCGTCTGCAGGTGGGTGATGACCGCGCCCTTGGGCCGCCCGGTCGTGCCGGACGTGAAGATGATGTCCGACGGCCAGGAGGGGGCGATCGTGGCGGAGCGCTCCCGCACCTCCTGCCCCGTCACCTCGTCCCCGGCCGCCAGGAACTCCTTCCACGTGCGGTATCCGGGCACGTCGGGCGCGCTGTCGCCGAGCACCACCACCTGTTCCAGGCAGGGCAGTTCGGCCCCGGCCTGGTGCGCGCGGCGCAGTGAGGCCACGTACGACGTGCCGAGGAAGGTGCCGGTGACGAAGAGGAGCCGGGCCCGGGAGCGGGCCAGGATGTCGGCGGCCTCGGTGCCCTTGAAGCGGGTGTTGAGGGGGACGAGGACGGCGCCCGCGGTCACCGCGCCGAGCGCCGAGACGATCCAGTCGAGGGTGTTCGGGGCCCAGATCGCGACGCGGTCGGCGGGCTCGACACCGGTGGCCAGACAGGCCGCGGCGGCCCGCTCCACCCGCTCGCCGAGCTCCGCGTACGTGATCCGGGTGCGCCCGTCGACGACCGCCTCCCGGCCGCCGTGCCGCTCGGCCGCGTCCCGCACCAGCTCCGGGATCGTTCCCCACTCGCCATCCGTACGCATCGAGCGACCTCCCACAACGGCATAGCTGACTATCCGTCAGATTAGCTGTAGCCTGACGCGCTGTCAGTACAGGGATCCAGGTGGGGGTGCCCATGTCGGGACTCAAGGACGCGACAGCGATCGTCGGCATAGGTCAGACGGCGTTCGCCAGACAACTCCCGGAATCCGAGAAGACGTTGGCGTGCCGGGCGATCCTCGCCGCACTCGACGACGCGGGCATCGCGCCGTCCGAGGTCGACGCCTTCGCCTCGTACACGATGGAGGAGACGGACGAGGTCGAGATCGCCAAGGCGATCGGCGCCGGCGATGTCACCCACTTCAGCAAGGTCGGCTACGGCGGCGGCGGTTCCTGCGCGACCGTCGCCCATCTCGCCTCCGCGATCGCCACCGGACAGGCGAGCGTCGGCATCGCCTGGCGCTCGCGCAAACGGGGCAGCGGGCCACGCCCGTGGAAGAACACCACCGTCCAACTGCCCACGCCCGCCCAGTGGACCCGGCCGTTCGGGCTGCTGCGCCCCGCCGACGAGATCGGCATGCTGGCCCGCCGCTACATGCACGAGTACGGCGCGACCCGCGACCACCTCTTCAACGTCGCGCTGGCCTGCCGCAACCGGGCCAACCAGAACCCGGCCGCGATGATGTACGAGCGCCCCCTCACCCGGGACATGTATATGACGGCCCGCTGGATCAGCGAGCCGCTCTGCCTGTTCGACAACTGCCTGGAGACGGACGGCGCGCTGGCCTGCGTCGTCGTCTCCGCCGAGCGGGCCCGTGACTGCCGCCAGAAGCCGGTCTACGTCCACTCCGCCGCCCAGGGCCTGCCCGCCCAGCACCACGGCATGGTCAACTACTGGAACGACGACCCGCTCACCGGCCCCGCCTGGACGGCGGCCCGCCACCTGTGGAAGAACTCCGACCTCGCCCCCGAGGACGTCGACGTCGCCCAGATCTACGACGCGTTCACCCCGCTCATCCCGCTCTCCCTGGAGGGCTACGGCTTCTGCGGGCGCGGCGAGGGCGGCGCGTTCACCGAGGGCGGCGCCCTGGAGATCGGCGGACGGCTGCCGATCAACACCGGCGGCGGCGGCCTCTCGGAGGCGTACGTCCACGGATTCAACCTGATCAACGAGGGCGTGAAGCAGCTGCGGGGCGTCAGCACGGCTCAAGTCCCGGACGCGGCCACGTGCCTGGTGACGGCCGGCGAGGGAGTACCCACGTCGGCACTGCTGCTCCGAGCCGCCTAGGGGCGCGGGGAACTGCGTGAGCAACCACCCGCGATCCGCACCCCGAAAGGAACAGACCATGGCAGACGCACCCGAGAGCGCAGCCCTCCTGACCCCCACCCCCGACGACGACGGCGCCCCCTTCTGGGACTACGCCGCCCAGCACGAACTCCGCGTCCAGGCCTGCGCCGACCCCGAGTGCGCACAACTCCGGTTCCCGCCACGGCCGTGCTGCCCCCACTGCCAGTCCTTCGACAGCGAATGGCGCAGGATGAGCGGCCACGGAAAGATCTGGTCGTACGTCGTCCCGCACCCCCCGCTGCTCCCGGCCTACGCCGCCCAGGCCCCCTACAACGCGATCATCGTCGAACTCGCGGACGCGCCGCAGATCCGCCTCGTCGGCAACCTGGTCGCCTCCGCCGACGCCCGCCTCGACTCGGTCGACCCCGAGCGCCTCCGGATCGGGGCCCGCGTCCAGGTCGTCTTCGCGCAGGTCGACGGCGTCACCCTGCCCCGCTGGGTGCTGGAGCGGCCATGACCCTGCGCACGGAGACCGACAAGGAGACCGGGGTGGCCGTGGTCACCCTGGACCGCCCGCACCGCCACAACGCCATCGACGCGGCGACGGCCGTCGAACTGGCCGAGGTCTGGCGGCAGTTCCGCTTCGACGACGGCGTACGGGCGATCGTCCTGACCGGCGCCGGCGAGCGCGCGTTCTGCACCGGCATCGACCGCGACACGGACGTCCCCCAGCCGAACTCCCCGTTCTCGATGGACGATCCGCTCCTCACCATCGGCCCGAAGGCCAACGACCTGTGGAAGCCGGTGATCGCCGCGGTGCGGGGCATGGCCTGCGGCGGAGCGTTCTACCTGCTGGGCGAGGCCGAGTTCGTGATCGCGGACGAGACGGCCACGTTCTTCGACCCGCACACCACGTACGGCATGGTCTGCGCGTACGAGTCCGTGCACCTGGCGCAACGCATGCCGCCCGGCGAAGTGGCGCGGCTCGCACTGATGGGGTCGGCGGAGCGGATGTCCGCGCACCGGGCGCACCAGACGGGCCTGGTCAGCGAAGTCACCCCGCCGGGCGGCGCGTTGGAGGCGGCCGTGCGGTGCGCGGGCACGATCGCCTCGTACCCGACGGAGGCGGTGCAGGGCACGGTGCGGGCGGCGTGGGCGGCCACGGAGCCGTCCCGGGCCCACGCCTTCGCGCAGGCCCCGCATCTGATCGCCCTCGGGAACCTGCCGCCGCAGCGGCAGGCGGGGCTCTTCAACTCCCGTACGGCCGGGGACTTCCGGGTGCGGTAGCCGTCAGGTCTGCGGGAGCGCCTCGGGGTCGACGTCGCAGTGGTCCACCCGGGCGGCCAGGGCGTCGCCGCCGACCGGCACCTTCGTGGTCACCTTGCCCTTCGCGACCACCTTGACCTCGTGGAACAGCGCGTTCACCGTGCCGCCGCTCGCGTCCAGGAAGGAGACGTGGACGTCGAACCGTACGGACCTGCTGTTGGGGTTGCGGATCTCGACGGTGGCGTACGGCGTCTTCGCGTCGGCGCACGCGATCAGGCGCGCGGTGCCGTCCTGCAGGGTCCTGCCGCTGCCGGTCGCGGACGACGTCGGCGTGGAACGGTAGTGGGGCCGCCGCGTGTAGCTGCTGCCGCCCGACGAGGACCCCGACGAGCCGCTGCCGTACACGTCGTCATCGTCGTCGTACGACGAGCCGGACGTGCCCCCGGACGTCGACGAGTGCGACGAACTGTCGTGGCTCTGCGAGGAGCTGCTGCACCCGCCCCCGCCGCTGCTGTGTCCCCGTGAGTGCCCGTGCCCGCGGCCGGTGGAGAAGCCCGTCAGGGCCAGGACCACTATGCCGGCGAGTGCCGTCAGTTTGATTCCCCGTTTCATCACGCCGGGGACCCTACCCACCGCACCGCGGCGGGCACGCACGCGGTGCGGCGTCTGTTGCGAGAGCCGGACACTTGTGACCGCGGGACCGCCTAACGGCTGGTCCCCGTCCCCTTCTCCGCGTCCAGGGCGTACACGCAGCGGTCCTTGCTGCACGCGTACACGACACCGTCCCGCACGACCGGCGTCCCGGTGATCTCGCCGCCCGTGGCGAGCTTCCACCGCAGCCGCCCGTCGTCCGCCTTCAGCGTGTACAGCAGGTGGTCCGTCGAACCGAAGTGCACCCGCCCGTCGGCGACCACCGGCGAGCCGACGATCTCCCCGCCGGCCTGGAAGCGCCACTTCGGCGTGCCCGTGACGGCGTCCAGGGTGTACAGGCCCTGGCCGCTGCCGACGTGCACGTGGCCGTGCGAGACCAGCACCGGGTCGATCGTCGCGGGCCGCGGCTCCGTCGCGATGCGCCAGCGGTCGCGGCCGTCCGTGGCGTCGAGCGCGTACACGGTGCCGAGGTGGTCGGCGAGGTACACGCCGCCGCCGGCCACCGCGGGGCCGGGCGCGTACGCGGGCGGGCAGAGGAACACCGCGGGCGCCTCGAAGTGCCAGCGGACGTGCCCGGAGCCGGCCTCGACGGCCAGCACGCGGGTGCCCGCGGAGATGTACACGTAGCCGTCGGGCGCCGGGGTCAGCCGGACCGGGACGCCGCCGCAGGACGCCGCGTCGCCGATCGGGTACGACCAGCGCTCCTCACCCGTACGGGCCTCCAGGGCGCGCAGCCGCGCGTCCTGCCACACGTACACCGTGCCGTCGTGGACGACGGGTCCCGCCTCGGGCGCCTCGAAGTCGGTCTGGCAGCCGGTGATCTCCCAGAGCAGGTCGCCGTTGGCGGCCTCGCGGGCCTGGACGCCGCCGCCGCGGGTGGCGGTGACGACGGTGCCGCGGTCGGCCTGCAGGGCGTACACCCACGCGTCGGTGCCGAGGCGCCACAGGTCGCCGCCGTCGCGGGCGTCGAGCGCCCACAGGGTCGGGCCGTCGGAGGCATGGACGCGGCCGTCGGCCACCGCCATGGACCAGGCGACGTCGCGGGTCTTGAAGCGGCGCCGCCCGGTGGCCACGTCGAGCGCGTGGACCTCGAAGGACGTGACGTAGACCAGGTCACCGGCGACGGTCGGCGTGCCCCACACGTCGTTCGACATCCGGAACCGCCAGGGCCGCCAGGCCGTGGCCTCGGCCTGCGCGGGCACGGGCACGACGGGGTCCGTCGACCCGTTCACGGCGGGCGCGGCGGCCTTGGACCGGGACCAGGACGCGACCAGGCCCGACTCGGCGGGCGGCGCCTTCACTGCGGCGGCCCGCGCGTCGGCGACCCGCGGTCCCGGCCCGATCGGCACCTGCGCCCCGGCCAGGTGGACCGGGCCGTCGGCGGCGCCGAGGCCCGTCCCGGCCACGACCGGCGAAGGGCGCCAGCCGTCGGTCGACACGGGGGCCGGCGGCTGCGGCGGCATCGCGGGCACCGGGGTGCCGTGCCCCGGGGTCCGGGCGGTCGGCGGCTTCACGGTGGGGCGGCCGCCGCGGCGCGACTCGATCAGCGCGACGGACCGCTCGGGCAGCCACGCCGACGCCGTACCGCTGTCGTCGCTGCCGGAGCCGAACAGGTGCGGCGCGAGCTGGGACTGCAGGTCGGCGGGCGAGGGCCGCAGCGCCGCCTCCATCTGCATGCACGACTCGATGAGCGACCGCAGCTCCTGCGGCAGTCCCTCCAGGTCGGGGCCCTCGCGCAGCAGCATGAAGACCGTCTCGACGGGGTTCGCGCCGTGGAACGGGGCGTGCCCGGTGGCGGCGAACACGAGCGTCGAGCCGAGCGAGAAGACGTCCGAGGCGCCGGTGACGCTGCGGGAGTCCTTCGCCTGCTCGGGCGACATGTACGCGGGGGTGCCCACGGCCACGTTCGTCATGGTCAGGCGGGTGTTGGAGACGCCGGACGCGATACCGAAGTCGATGACGCGCGGGCCGTCCTCGACGACCAGCACGTTCGACGGCTTGAGGTCGCGGTGGACCAGGCCCGCGCCGTGGATGGACTGCAGGGCCTCGGCGACGCCCGCCGCGAGCCAGCGCACCGCCTGGGCCGGCAGCGGCCCGCACTCATTCACTATTTCCTCGAGGGAGGGCGCCGGGACGTACGCGGTGGCCAGCCAGGGCACGGCCGCGCGCGGATCGGCGTCGACGACCGCGGCCGTGTAGAAGCCGGACACCGCCCGGGCCGCCTCGACCTCGCGCGTGAAGCGCACCCGGAACAGCTGGTCCTCGGCCAGTTCCGTACGCACCGTCTTGATGGCCACGCGCCGGCCGGACGCCGAGCGTGCCAGATAGACCAGACCCATGCCGCCCGCGCCGAGCCGTCCCAGGACCTCGAACGGACCGATCCGCCTCGGATCGTGCTGCGTCAGCTGATCCACCACTTGCCTGCCACCTCCCCGTGCGATGCCGGAACCCCCGGGTTCCAGGTCCACCGCACATACGGCCCCCGTCAGCGTCTCACCACCGCAGCGCTACGGCGGCACGCACCCTGATTCTTCCTGCCGGAGGCGCTGGTGGCGAACCCGGGGGCATATCGGGGTGTCATGGGGTGTCCCGGACTCCCTCAGGCGGAGCACACCGCGAAATCCGCACCCTGGTCGTCGGTGAGGACCGCGATCCGGCCGTACGGGGTGTCGTGCGGCCCCACCCGGACGCGGCCGCCGAGCCGGACCGCCTCCGCGCAGGTGCCGGGCAGGTCGGCCGTGCCGAAGTGCAGGAGGAAGCGGGCGGGGCTGCCGGTGGCCCGGCGCAGTCCCGCCGCGGGCCCGGTCCTGGCGGCGGCCGTCCGGCTCCCGGACCGCCAGATCCGCAGGTCGGGGTCGCCCCGGCCGTCAGCCGGGTAGCCGAACACCGCCGTATAGAAGGAGTCGCTGCGGGCCGCTTGCGGAGTCTCCAGTTCCGCGCGGCAGAGCGTCCCCGGCTCCCCCGTACGCTCGAACCCCTGGTGGCTGCCCGCCTGCCACAGCCCGAACGGCGCGCCCTCGGGCCCCGCGGCGAGCGCGACGGTGGCCACGGCGCCGTCGGAGACCGGCCCCGAGACGAGGCGCCCGCCGGCCGCGGTGACCTTCTCGGCGGCCGCGTAGGCGTCCCGCACCGCGAAGTGCACGGTCCAGCCCGGGCCGCCCGGGGCCAGCGCGGCGACCGCCCGGTCCTCGCTGTAGGCCGCCGTGTAGAAGCCGCTCCGGGCGCCCGCCCCCTCGTCGAAGGTCCACCCGAAGAGATAGCCGTAGAACCGCTTGCCCGCCTCGACGTCGGGCAGGCGGGCGTCGGCCCAGCACGGGGCGCCCTCGGGGTAGTCCGGGTACATGGAGCAACGCTAGCCAGGGCGGCCGCGGCCCCGTGGTTGAGATTCGAACGTCTGGCCAATTCCAGCCCCTGGGCCACCGCCTTTGTCCGGCGGCCGGTCCGGTCCGCGGCCCGGTCCGCGGCCTTGCCCACGGCCCTGTTCCGGGGCCCCAACCCCATTTGCAGTCGGTCAGATCGCGCTCCGATCACCCCTCGGTAAGCTGACGGCATGACAGGACAAGTACGTACCGTCGACGGCCGTGTGGCCGGACGGCGTGGTCAGGCAACACGTCAGAAGCTGCTCGAATGCCTCGGCGAGATGCTCAGCTCCTCGCCCTACCGGGACGTCAAAGTCATTGATGTGGCCCGAAAGGCGGGCACTTCGCCCGCGACGTTCTACCAGTACTTCCCGGACGTCGAGGGCGCCGTCCTGGAGATCGCCGAGCAAATGGCGGCCGAGGGTGCCGGGTTGACCGAGCTCGTCGCCGACCGCTCGTGGGTCGGCAAGGCCGGCTGGGCCACCTCCCAGGAACTCGTGGACGGGTTCCTGGAGTTCTGGCGGCGCAATGACGCGATCCTGCGGGTCGTCGACCTCGGTGCGGCCGAGGGCGACAAGCGGTTCTACAAGCTGCGCATGAAGATTCTGAACTCGGTGAACAACTCCCTTGCGGACGCGGTCAAGGAGCTCCAGGACAAGGGCAAGGTCGACAAGGACGTGAGCCCGGCGGCGGTGGCCGGTTCGCTGGTCGCGATGCTCGCGGCGGTCGCCTCGCACCAGAAGGGCTTCCAGAGCTGGGGCGTCAAGCAGGCCGAACTCAAGCCGAATCTCGCGCTGTTGGTCCATCTGGGCGTGACCGGAAAGAAGCCGACGAAGTAGCACTCATTCGCTCCTGGTCCTGTCGTACGGCGGCGGTTCGCGTGTTCAGCGTGAGCCGCCGCCGTTGCAGTTGGACCCCTCTCAGCCCCGCCTCTCCAGCCGGAACAGCCGGATCTCCCGGTCCACCCGCTCCTGATACGCGGCGTACGGCGGCCAGAACTTCAGCGCCGCGGCCCACGCCTCCTCCCGCTCGGGGGACTTGAGCAGCCGGGCCGTCACCGGGATGTCCGCGCCGCGCCAGCTGATGTCGGCGTCGGGGTGCGCCAGCAGGTTCGCCGTCCAGGCCGGATGCCCCGGACGCCCGAAGTTCGACCCGATCAGCAGCCAGGTCCCCGCCTTCTCCTCCGGCATGCAGGCGAGCGGGGTACGCCGTACGATCCCGCTCCTCGCCCCGCGCACACTCAGCACCACACCCGGCAGCATCTGGGCGCTGAGCAGGACTTTTCCCCGGGTGAGGCGGTGGACGGCGCGGTCGAGGGCGGGGATGACGTGCGGGGCGACGCGGGCGAAGGCCCTGGTCGAGGAGACCTTCTGGACGAGCCGGACACCGGGCGGGGCCATCAGGCGCTCACCTCCGCCGGCCGCGCGAACACCCCGGCCGACTGCGCCGCGCGCGCCCGCAGCAGATGCACGGGCCCGAAGAGCAGCTCGTCGCCGGTCGCCCGCTTCAGGTAGAGATGCGCGTCGTGCTCCCAGGTGAAGCCGATGCCGCCGTGCAGCTGGACAGCCTCGGCCGCGGCGGTGCGCAGCGCCTCCAGGGCCTGGGCGAGCGCGAGCCCGCCGATGCGCTCGCCGCCCTGGACGCCCGCGGCCCAGGCGGCGTAGTACGCGGCCGACCGCGCCGCCTGCACCTGTACGTACACGTCCGAGAGCCGGTGCTTGACCGCCTGGAAGGACCCGACGGGCCGCCCGAACTGCTCGCGTTCCTTGACGTACTCGACCGTCCGCTCCAGGGCCCGGTCCGCGGCGCCGACGGCCTCGGCGGCGAGCAGGGTGGCCGCGGTGTCGCCGGTGGCGGCGAGTGCGGCCGACACGTCGGCGTCCGCGCCGCCCAGCAACTCGCCCGGCACGTCGCGCAGTTCGACGCGTGCCTGCGGCCGTGTCTCGTCGAGGGCCGTCTGGCGGGTGCGTACGAGCCCGGGGGCGTCGGCGCGCACCAGGAACAGCAGGGTCCGGGAGCGCGCGAAGCCGCCGGTGTGCGCGGCGACGAGGAGGAGCCCGGCGCCGTGCCCGTCGAGCACCTGCTCGGCCTGCCCGTAGAGCCGCCAGCCGGTGTCCTGCCGGGTGGCCTGCACCCCGCCCGCGCGGCCGCCGCCCGCCCAGTCGCCCGCGTTGTCGGCGACGAGGCCGAGGGCGGTGGCGAGCCCGGTGCCCGGTACGGCGAGGGCCGCGGTCAGCTGCCCGGCGGCGATCTTCGGCAGCAGCGCCGCCCGCTGCTCCGCGGTGCCCAGGGCCGCGACCAGCGGGGCGGCGAGGCCGCAGGTGGCGAACAGCGGCGTCGGCGCGAGCACCCGCCCCAACTCCTCGACGGCGAGCGCCAGTTCGGTGACGGACGCACCGACGCCGCCCTCGCTCTCGGGCAGGGCGAGCCCCGGCAGCCCGAGGTCCGCGCCGAGACTGCCCCACAGGGCCGGGTCATGACCGGCCGGGGTGCGGGTGGCGGCCTTGACGTCGTCCGGGGTGCAGCGTTTGGTGGTGAGTTCCCGCAGGGTACGACGCATCTCCTGCTGTTCCTCGGTGAACCTGGCGTCCATGCGAGCCCCTTTCTGACGGGTCGTCATATTAGGGCGGGGGGCCTCGTATGCCCAGAGGCGGGCGCACCCATTACGCAGGCCACGATCTGATGTACCGTCAGATCCATGACTGGCCCCCACCGTAAGGCCGCCATCACGGGCATCGCCCTCTCCGACTGCGGCCGCGTCGACGAAGCCACCCCCTACGCCCTGCACGCCCAGGCCGCGCGCCGCGCGCTCGCCGACGCCGGGCTGACCCCGGACGTCGTCGACGGGTTCGCGAGCGCGGGCCTCGGCACGCTCGCTCCCGTCGAGGTCGCCGAGTACCTGGGGCTCAAGCCCCGCTGGGTCGACTCCACCTCGGTCGGCGGCTCGACCTGGGAGGTGATGGCCGCGCACGCGGCGGACGCCATCGCCGCCGGGCACGCCCGCGCCGTCCTGCTGGTCTACGGCTCGACGGCCCGCGCCGACATCAAGGCCAGGCGCCGCACGTCGAACCTGTCGTTCGGCGCGCGCGGCCCGCTCCAGTTCGAGGTCCCCTACGGGCACACGCTCATCGCCAAGTACGCGATGGCGGCCCGCCGTCACATGCACGAGTACGGCACGACGCTGGAGCAGCTGGCCCAGGTCGCCGTCCAGGCCCGCCGGAACGCCTCCCGCAACCCGGGCGCGATGTTCCGCGACCCGATCACCGTCGACGACGTGCTCGACGGGCCGATGATCGCCGACCCGTTCACCAAACTGCACTGCTGCATACGCTCCGACGGCGGCGCCGCCGTGCTCATGGTGGCCGAGGACCTGGTGCCCGACTGCGCCAAGTCGCCCGTCTGGGTGCTGGGTTCGGGCGAGTACGTGTCCCACACGACCATGTCGGAGTGGGACGACTTCACGGTCTCCCCTGCGGCGGTGAGCGGACGGCTCGCCTTCGAGCGGGCCGGGGTGCGGCCGGACGAGATCGACATCGCCGAGATCTACGACGCGTTCACGTACATGACGCTCGTGACGCTGGAGGACCTCGGGTTCTGCGGCAAGGGGGAAGGCGGCGCCTTCGTCGAGAAGGGCCGGCTGCGGCACGACGGCGAGCTGCCGACGAACACCGACGGCGGCGGTCTCTCCGCCCAGCACCCGGGCATGCGCGGCCTGTTCCTGCTCGTCGAGGCCGTGCGCCAGCTGCGCGGCGAGGCGGGCGGCCACCAGGTGCACCGCGCGGACGGCTCCCCGCCCGCGCTCGCGGTGGCGTCCGGGACCGGCGGCTGGTTCTGCTCGGCGGGCACGGTGGTGCTGGGGCGGGAGTGAGCCCGCGCGCCGAGGCGGAACCGTTGTCCCCGGATCCTGGGGCGCTCCTGCCGAGTGCGGAGTCACCCGCAGGGCGACTACGCCCTCGGCTCCCTCGGCGGCGCGGCGGCCCGCCCCGTCCGGGGCGGGCGCAGCACGGACGGCGCCCGGACGACGCCCGGCAGCGTGGTCGCCCTGACCCGCACCTGCGCGCCCGGGAACGGCCCCCGCCCGCGGTGCGCCGTCCGGGACGCCCCGCCCACCGGCGACAATCGGCGCATGGAAGCCGACCTGGAAACCCTGCTGAGGTCCCTGCGCGTCTGGGACACCGAGCTGCCCGCCTTCGACCCCGGGGCCGCGCCCGAGGCTCCGCTGCCGCTGTTCGTCGAGTGGTTCGCGGCGGCCGTGGCGGCCGGGCAGCCCGAGCCGCACACCCCGTCCCTGGCCACCACGGACGCCGAGGGCCGCGCCGACGTCCGTACGGTGATGCTGCACGGCGCCGACGCGGACGGCTGGCACTTCGCCTCGCACGCGGGCAGCGCCAAGGGCCGCCAGCT
Source organism: Streptomyces sp. YJ-C3 (assembly GCF_053891275.1). Classification (NCBI taxonomy): domain Bacteria; kingdom Bacillati; phylum Actinomycetota; class Actinomycetes; order Kitasatosporales; family Streptomycetaceae; genus Streptomyces; species Streptomyces sp. YJ-C3. Next base: position 8,385,514 of record NZ_CM132685.1, read on the forward strand.
GGCCGCCCGCCCGTACGCGGCGCTCGGGTTCTACTGGCCGGCGCAGGGCCGCCAGGTCCGGCTGCGCGGCCCCGTCCGCACGGCTCCCGCGGAGGTCGCGCAGGCCGATCTGCACGCCCGCTCGACCGGCGCGCTCGCCTCGGCGCTGGTCGGTCACCAGAGTGAACTGCTGCCGTCCCAGGACGCGCTGGTCCGCGCGTCCGAGGAGGCCTGGAAGCGGGCGACGCGCGAGCCGGACGCGACGGTCGCGTCGTGGACGGCGTACGAACTGGATCCGGAGGAGGTCGAGTTCTTCCAGGGCGACGAGCGGCGACGGCACGTGCGGCTCAAGTACCGCCGCCAGGAGGACGGTTGGGTCAAGGAGCTGTTGTGGCCGTGAAGGTCCACGTCCCGAAGTCGCGCACCGGGCAGCAGCCCGGGCGCTGGTGGAGCGCGTTGCTCGTCGGGTTGGCGAGGTCCGTGCAGAGCAGCACCTCCCGCGCCCCCGCGTCGAGCGCGGCGCGGCTCACCGCGGCCGTGACGGCGGCCGCGTAGCCGTGGCCGCGCAGTTCCTCGGGCGCGTGGACGGGCGGCGCGCACCGGGCCGGCCGCCCTGCGGTTGACGCCCGCCAGGAAGACGGGCGTCCCGTCGGTGGTCTCCCAGAGCGTGAAGCCCCCGTAGGGGCGCCGGCCGTCGGCCAGGGCGCGGGCGAACTCCGCGCCGGGCGCCTCGCCGATGGCCCGCCGGAACCCCTGCCGGCCTCCCGTGTCCCGGGACGTCGATGCCGTGGTCATCCGGCCATGATCGCGAGGGACCTTGCGGCCCGCAGCCGGTTCACCCGGTGTCCGCGGGCCGGAACACGGGCACGGCGAACCCGTCCTCGCGGAACGCGACCTCCAGTGCCATCCCCACCCGCAGCCGGTCCTCCGCGCAGTCCACGACCTCCGTCATCATCCGCGGCCCCTCGGCGAGATCGACGACGGCGGCGACGTACGGAGTGCGGGCGCCGAACGGCGGCAGGTCGTTGCGGTGCACGACGGACCACGTGTAGAGCACGGCCCGCCCGCTCGCGTCCCGCCAGCGCACGTCCTCGCTCCAGCAGGACGGGCAGAACTCGCGCGGGTAGTGATGGTCCCGCCCGCAGCCGTCGCAGTGCCGCAGCAGCAGCCTGCCCTCGGCGGCGGCGTCCCAGTAGGGCCGGGTGAAGGCGTCGGGCTCGGGCACGTCGAAACGGACGCCCGCGGCCTGGGAACCGGTCATCGGAACAGTCCGATCGCGTGGTCGAGGGACCAGGTCTGCCAGGACATGGCGAACAGCGCGACCAGCGAGATCAGCGCCATCATCGCGTTCTGCCCCTGCTCGGCCCAGTCGTGGATCATGAGCGTGAGGTACAGGAGGTTGAGCAGCAGGCCGCCGACCAGCGCGACCGGGGTGAGCAGGCCGACGACCAGGCCGAGCCCGAGGGCGAGTTCGGCGTACACGACGACGTAGGCCATGGCTTTCGGCCGGGGCTTCACGACGACCTCGAACCCGCTGCGCACCGCGTTCCACCGGTGCTTGGCAGCGACGTCCGCGGCCCAGGCGATGCCGGTGCCGCGCTCGAACCAGCCCTTCTTGTCCTTGTGCCGCCAGCTCTCCAGCCACCACAGGCCGAGCCCGATGCGCAGCACGGCGAGCCACTCGGCGCCGCTGAGCCCTATCGCGTCCATGTCTTCTCATCCATGCGCTGCAGCCGCCTCCCACTCGGTTTCTGACGGTACGTCAGTTCAGCGCATCCGGCGCCGACTCCGCAAGGGGCAGGGCGGCCGCCCGCTCCGTGATCGATTCGCAATCGAATTCGACCTTGACCGCGACCCATCAAGAGATGGCCGGATTACGCTCCGCTCATGAGCGACCCCAACCCCACACCGGCCCGCAGCCACGAGCGCCCGCCGGTGTACGTCGTCGGCGGCGGCCCCGGCGGACTCGCCGCGGCCGCGGGCCTGAAGGCGCACGGCGTCCGGGCCGTCGTCCTGGAGAAGTCCGACCGGGTCGGCGCCTCCTGGCGCGGCCACTACGACCGCCTCCACCTGCACACCACGCGCCGCCTCTCGGCCCTGCCCGGCCTGCCGATGCCGCGCCGCTTCGGCCGCTGGGTCTCCCGCGACAACGTCGTGCGCTACCTGGAGAAGTACGCGGAGTACCACGACCTCGAAGTCGTCACCGGCGTCGAGGTCACCCGCGTCGACCGCGCGCCCGACGGCGCCGGATGGGTGCTGCGGGCCAGCGGCGGACGAGAGCTGACGGCCACTGCGGTCGTCGTCGCCACCGGCTACAACCACACCCCGCGCCTGCCGGACTGGCCCGGCACCGCCTCGTTCACCGGGCAGCTGCTGCACGCGAGCGGGTACCGCTCCCCCGCTCCCTACGCCGGCCGGGACGTCCTCGTCGTCGGCGTCGGCAACACCGGGGCCGAGATCGCCGTCGACCTGACCGAGGGCGGCGCCGCGCGGGTCCGGCTCGCGGTGCGCACCGCCCCGCACATCGTGCGCCGCTCCACGCTGGGCTGGCCGGCCCAGCTCACCGGCATCCTCTGCCGCCGCCTCCCGGTGCGGCTGGTCGACCGGCTGGCCGTCCCCCTCGGCAAGCTGAGCGTGCCGGACCTGACGGCGCAGGGCCTGCCGCGCCCCGAGACGGGCCTGTACTCGCGGGTGCGCGAGGGATCCATCCCGGTGCAGGACGTCGGCCTCATCGACGCGGTGCGCTCGGGCAAGGTCGAACCCGTCGCGGCGGTCGAGTCCTTCGACGGCGCGGACGTCGTCCTGTCCGACGGCACCCGCCTGACCCCCGACACGGTGATCGCGGCGACCGGATACCGCCAGGGCCTGGAACCCCTGGTCGGCCACCTCGACGTCCTCGACCCCGCCACGGGCCGCCCCCGCCCCCACGGCACCCGCACACTGCCCTCGGCCCCGGGCCTGTACTTCACGGGCTACACGAACCCCATCTCCGGCATGTTCCGCGAAATGGCCCTGGACGCGGACCGCATCGGCAAGGCGGTGGCGAAGGGAGCGTGAGAGACGAGGGGGCAGGGACTTCGCCCCGCAGGGGGCAGGGGGGGCGAAGCCCCCAAGGGGCGCGAGGAACTGCGCGCCCAGCCCCCACCAACCGTCACCCGACAACGCCCCCCAGGGGGCAAAGGGGCGCAGCCCCCAAGGGGCGCGGGGAACTGCGCGCCCAGCCACAACACACCCGCACCCGACCGGCAACCGAGCGGGGTCCGGGGGCGCAGCCCCCGTGTCCGAGCGACGCCCCGCACCAGTTCCGACCACGTAAGGACAACCACCACCGCACAGCCCAGCGCGACACCGAGCGAAACGGAGTACGACGCATGGCAAGCGAAAGACACCCGCTCAACCCGCCGAACACCCCCCTCACCCGCCGCCGCGCCCTCATGGGCGGCGCCGCGGCCACCACCCTCCTCGCAACAGGCACCGGCACCGCCCACGCCGCAGAGACCCGCGACACAGCGGCCCGCGCCGCAGAGACCCGCACGGTGGACGTCGCCATCGTGGGCGCGGGCCTCGCGGGCCTCACCACGGCCCGGGACCTCACGGCGGCCGGCACGTCGGTCCTGGTCCTGGAGGCCAGGGACCGGGTGGGCGGCCGCGTCCTCAACATCCCGCTCCCGGGCGGCGGCACCACGGAGGGCGGCGGCGAGTTCATCGGCCCGACCCAGGACCGCATCAAGGCCCTCGCGGACTCCCTCGGCGTCGAGACGTTCCCGACGTACAACACCGGCAAGAACGTCCTGCACAAGGACGGCAGGCGCACCCCGTACGCGACCGACGGCCTCCTCGGCTCCGTCCCGCCCATCGACGCGGCCGGCCTCGCCAACGCCGCCGCCGTCCAGGCCCTGCTCGACGACATGGCCAAGAAGGTCCCGGTGAACGCCCCGTGGACCGCGGAGAAGGCCGAGGAGTGGGACCGCCAGACCTTCGAGACGTGGCTGCGCGCCAACGCGGTGATCCCCTCGGCCCGCTTCCTGTTCGACGTCGCGTGCACCTCGGTCTTCTCCGCCGAACCCCGCGAACTCTCCCTCCTCTTCGTCCTGTTCTACATAGCCGCGGCCGGCAACGAGTCCACCCCCGGCACCTTCGAGCGCCTCACGGAGACCGCGGACGGCGCCCAGGCCACCCGCTTCGTGGGCGGCTCCCAGCAGGTCCCGCTGAAACTGGCGGCGAAGCTCGGCGCCGACCGTGTCCGGCTGAGCGCACCCGTGCGCCGCATCGCCCGCGGCGCCGACGGCCGCTACACCGTCACCGCCGACGGCATCACGGTCACCGCCCGCCGCGTCGTGGTCGCCGTACCGCCGCCGCTCGCGGCCCGCATCGACTTCGACCCGCTGCTCCCGGCCGCCCGCGACCAGCTCTCGCAGCGGCTGCCGATGGGCTCGATCGGCAAGGCGATCGCGGTGTACGCGACGCCGTTCTGGCGGGCCGACGGGCTCAACGGCCAAGTCGTCAGCGACACCGGCGTCGTCCGCTCCACCTTCGACAACTCGCCGCCCGACGCCGCGTACGGCGCCCTGATGGGGTTCATCGAGGCGGACGAGATGCGCGCGTACGACGGCAGGCCGGAGGCGGAGGTGAAGGCGGCGGTCCTGAAGGACTACGTCAGGTACTTCGGCGACAAGGCCGCCGCCCCCACCGGCTTCGTCCTCCAGCGCTGGGACAACGAGGGCTTCACCCGCGGCGGCCCCGTCGCCTACGCCCCGCCCGGCGTTCTCACCCGGTACGGCGCCGCGCTGCGCGAGCCGGTGGGCGGCATCCACTGGGCCGGCACGGAGAGCTCCGCCTACTGGAACGGGTACATGGACGGGGCCGTGCGCTCCGGGGAACGGGTGGCGCGGGAGGTCGTCGCCGCCCTGTGACACTGCCGGGTGCATGCCGGACCCGGCGTGCACCCGCCCCGTTCCGACCGGGCCCGCAGCGGGCAGAAGGAGAGCACCGGCACCGCACCTGCGGCACACCACCACCGCACCCGCCCCAGTCTTTGCGTGCAGCACTGTTCCTGACGGAGCGTCAGTTCAGTAATCTGACTGTGCGTCAGTTATTTCTGGAGGCCTACAGGAGCGGGGCGGACCGATGCTTGGATCGACGTACGGCACCCTGACCACCGACTCCCGCCGGGCCCGCGTGATCGCCTGCGGCGAGCAGCCGGGTCCGGCCGTGCACGGCCGGACCGGCGCCGACGAACGGGACGTCAGCGGACGGCCGCTGCACTCCGACGTACCGGACCTGGACCGGTTCTTCCGGCCCGAGTCCGTGGCCGTCGTCGGGGCTTCGGACGCCGAGGGGCGGCCCAACACCGGCATCACACGGCAGCTGATGAGCTGGGCGGAACGGGTCGGCGCGCGCCTGTATCCCGTACACCCGACGCGGAAGTCGGTGTTCGGGCTCGCGTGCTCCCCGTCCGTCGCCGATCTCCCGGAACAGGTCGATCTGGCCGTCCTGCTGGTCGCCGATCCGCTGCCGGTCATCGAGCAACTGGCGGACACCAAGGTGAAGTTCGCCGTCGCCTTCGCCTCCGGGTTCGCCGAGACCGGCGGCGAGGGCGCGGCCGCGCAGGAACGCCTCGCGGCGGCCGTCGAGCGCTCGGGCCTGCGGCTGCTGGGCCCGAACACCAACCTCAACGCCTTCGAGCGGTTCCGCGACGACCTCGACGGCCCGGCCGTCGCGCTCATCACCCAGTCCGGCCACCAGGGCCGCCCGGTCTTCTCCCTCCAGGAGCTGGGCATCCGGCTCTCGCACTGGGCGCCGACGGGCAACGAGGCCGACCTGGAGACCGCGGACTTCATCTCGTACTTCGCGCAGCGCCCGGAGGTCGGCGCCATCGCCTGCTACGTCGAGGGACTCAAGGACGGGCGGTCCTTCCTGCTCGCCGCCGACCGGGCCGCGCGCGAGGGCGTCCCCGTCGTCGCCGTGAAGGTGGGCCGGACCGAGACCGGCGCGCGCACCGCCGCCTCGCACACCGGGAAGCTGACCGGCGCGGACACCGTGGTGGACGCGGCGATGCGGCAGTTCGGCGTGATCCGCGTCGACGGGCTCGACGAACTCCAGGACACCGCGGCCCTGCTGGCGCGGGCGAAGCCGCCACAGGCGGACGGCGTCGTCGTGTACTCCATATCCGGCGGCACCGGCGCCCACTTCTCGGACCTGGCGACGGCGGCGGGCCTGACCCTGCCCACCCTGCCCGAGGCCAAGCAGGCCGAGCTGCACCAGTGGATCCCCGACTACCTGAACGTCGCCAACCCCGTCGACAACGGCGGGCACCCGGTCGGCGACTGGCGCGGCCGGAAGATCATCGACGCGATCCTCGCCGACCCCTCCGTCGGGGTGCTGATCTGTCCGATCACCGGGCCCTTCCCGCCGATGAGCGACAAGCTGGCGCAGGACCTGGTGGACGCGGCCGAGCGGACGGACAAGCTGGTGTGCGTGGTGTGGGGCTCGCCGGTCGGCACCGAGGCCGCGTACCGCGAGACGCTGCTCGGCTCCTCCCGGGTGGCCACCTTCCGCACCTTCGCCAACTGCATCACCGCCGTCCGCGCCTATCTCGACCACCACCGCTTCACCGCTTCCTACCGCTCGCCCTTCGACGAGGCGCCGCGCACCCCGTCGCCCTCCTTCCGCAAGGCGCAGGCCCTGATGCGCCCCGGCAAGCAGCTGAGCGAGCACGCGGCGAAGCAGCTGCTGCGGGCGTACGGCATCCGCGTACCGCGCGAGCAGCTGGTGACCAGCGCGGCCGCCGCGGTGCGCGCCGCGTCGCAGGTCGGCTACCCGGTCGTCATGAAGGCGTCCGCGCCGCAGCTCGCCCACAAGTCCGAACTCGGCCTGGTGAAGGTCGGCCTGACGTCCGCGAGCCAGGTCAGGGACGCCTATCGCGAGCTCGTCGACATCGCCCGCTACGAGGACATCGACCTCGACGGCGTCCTGGTGTGCCAGATGGTCGAGCGGGGGGTGGAGATGGTCGTCGGGGTCACGCACGACGACCTGTTCGGCGCGACCGTGACCGTCGGCCTCGGCGGCGTGCTCGTCGAGGTCCTGCGGGACACCGCCGTGTGCGTGCCGCCCTTCGGCGAGGACCGGGCCCGCGCCGCCCTCGACGAACTGCGCGGCCGCGCCCTGCTCGACGGGGTCAGGGGGGCGCCCCCGGCCGACATCGACGCACTGGTCGAAGTGGTCCTGCGCGTCCAGCGCATGGCGCTCGAACTGGGCGACGAGCTCTCCGAGCTGGACATCAACCCGCTGATGGTGCTGCCGCGCGGCCAGGGCGCCGTCGCCCTCGACGCGCTGGCCGTCTGCCGCTGACCCGCACCCGCACTCGCCCCCGCATCGGAGCTCCCCCATGACACACCCCTCCCCCGAGGAGTCCGCACCCCCCGCGAACTCCCTGGATTCATTGGTACTCCACGCCACTGACAACGCCGTCTCGTGGATCACCCTGAACCGCCCCGAAGCCATGAACGCCGTCACCTGGGACCAGCGCGAACGCCTCATCGAGCTGCTCGCCGCCGCGTCGGCGGACCCCGGCGTGCGCGCCGTCGTCCTCACCGCGACCGGCAAGGGCTTCTGCGCGGGCGCGGATCTGCGCGGGGCACCCGCCACCGGGGAACGGATCGCGGGCGACGTGGCCCGCACCATCAGGCTGGGCGCCCAGCGCCTGATCTCCGCGGTCCTGGACTGCGAGAAGCCGGTGATCGCGGCGGTCAACGGCACGGCGGCGGGCATCGGCGCCCACCTCGCCCTCGCCTGCGACCTGGTCCTGGCGGCGGAGTCGGCCCGCTTCATCGAAGTGTTCGTCCGCCGGGGCCTGGTCCCCGACGGCGGCGGCGCCTATCTGCTGCCCCGCCTGATCGGCCCGCAGCGCGCGAAGGAGCTGATGTTCTTCGGCGACGCGCTGCCCGCCGCCGACGCGGCACGCCTCGGCCTGGTCAACAGGGTCGTACCGGACGCCGAGTTGGCGAAGACGGCCCGGGACTGGGCCGAACGCCTCGCGGCCGGCCCGACCCGCGCCCTGGCCCTCACCAAGCAGCTGGTGAACGCGTCCCTGGACACGGACCGCGCCACCGCGTTCGCCGCGGAGGCGACGGCCCAGGAGCTGAACATGACCACGCACGACGCGAACGAGGGCGTCGCCGGGTTCGTGGAGCGCCGCCACCCGGAGTTCCGCGGCCGCTGACGGACCGCGGGCGGGCAGCCGAGGGCCCACCGACCCTTCCAATCTGACGGGTAGTCAGCTTCACTGGAGGACATGATGGGACACGCAGGGATGGCGGCCACCGTCGTCCGGTACCTCAGGTCGGTCGGCGCCCCCACCACGGCGGGGCCCGTGGAGGCACTGCCCCGCCCCGAGCTGCGGGCCGTTCGCGACGACGAGCGCGCGCCCGTCGACGCGGCCGAGTTCCGCCGCGTGCTGGGGACCTTCCCGACCGGCGTCACCGTGGTCACGGCCCCGCCGAGCGCGCCGGACGAGGGGCCCGCGGGGTTCGCCTGCCAGTCCTTCTCCTCGCTCTCCCTCGACCCGCCGCTGATCGCGTTCATGGTGGCGCGCACCTCGACGACGTGGCCGCGGATCGCGCGGGCGGGCGTGTTCTGCGTGAACGTACTGGGTGCCGAACAGGGCGAGCTGTGCCGGGCGTTCGCCGTGAGCGGGGCCGACAAGTTCGCGGGCGTGACGCACGAGCCGTCACCGGTGTCCGGCTCGCCCCGCATCGACGGGGCCGCGGCATGGATCGACTGCGCGGTCCACACCGTCCACACCGGCGGCGACCACCTGATCGTCGTCGGCCGGGTCACGGCCCTCGGCACCCACGCCGACGAACCGCGCCCGCTCCTCTTCCACCGGGGCCGCTTCGCTCGGCTCGGCGACTGAGCGCCGCTCACCCCAGGGCGTACGTCACGGCTCCCGTCACCAGGATGCCGACGCAGCCCAGTACGCCGACCCCCAGGGTCTTGCCGAACAGGGCCACGGGACGCCCCGCCTCGGCGCGCCGCAGCGCGAGATGGCCGAGCAGCGCCGGCGGCAGCATGATCACGAAGAGCAGGAGCGCCGACGGCGCCCAGGTGTCCGGAGTGAACCAGTCCTCCGCATCGACGGGCATGTCCGCGGTGTCCTGCGGGCCCGCCAGGATCCTCAGCAGGATCCACGGCCCGAGCGCGGGCACCAGCCACAGGGCCGTCCCCAGCACCGCCCACGGCCAGGACGTACGCCCCGTGAGGCGCCGCCCCGCCCACCGGGCGAGCAGCAGCGACGGCAGGACGTAGACCCCGGCGAACACGGCGGCGGCCACCGCGCCCAGCCCCGCGCAGAGCAGCAGGGTGACGACGAGGTCGCTCATCGCCCACCCCGTGTCACGGACGAACGCCACGGCGACCAGCACCGCGCCCTCCGCCCACAGCCCGGCAGCGGCCACCAGGTACGCCTGGAACCCGCCCCCGTTCGCCCGCCCGACCGTACTCGCACTCATCAATCGGCCCCCCTCGCCGACCATCATGCTCCGCCCCCGGGCCGGTCAGTGCGCGAGGGCCACCGGAGCCACCGCGCCCCGCCGCCGGATCACCAGCACCATCAGCGCGGCCACCGCGCACAGCGCGCCCGACGCGTACCAGATCACGTCGTACGAGCCGAAGACGTCCCGCGCCACACCGCCCAGGAAGGCCACGACCGCGGCCCCCACCTGGTGCGAGGCGAGCACCCAGCCGAAGACGATGGCACTGTCCTCGCCGTAGTGCTCGCGGCACAGGGCGATGGTCGGCGGCACGGTGGCGACCCAGTCGAGCCCGTAGAACACGATGAAGAAGACCATCGGCGGGTGCACGTTCGGCGCGAGCAGGACCGGCAGGAACAGCAGGGACACCCCGCGCAGCGCGTAGTAGACGGCCAGCAGCCGGCGCGCCTCGAACCGGTCGGTGAACCAGCCGGACGCCACCGTCCCGACCACGTCGAAGACGCCGATGACCGCGAGCAGCGAGGCGGCGGCCGGGACCGGCATGCCGTGGTCGTGGGCGGCGGGCACGAAGTGCGTCTTGACGAGCCCGTTCGTGGAGGCGCCGCAGATCGCGAACGATCCGGCCAGCAGCCAGAACGGCCCGGTGCGGGCCGCCTTGGCCAGCACGGTGACCGCCCGCCGGGCGGCCCCGGTCACCGGTGCCGGCTTGGGCACGAACTCCTCGGCCCCGTAGGGCGCCACCCCCACGTCGGCGGGGTGGTCGCGCAGCAGCAGCCACACGAACGGCACGACGGAGAGCGCGGCGAGCGAGACCGTGACCGCGGCGGGCCGCCACTGGTGCTCCTCGACGATCCAGGCGAGCAGCGGCAGGAAGATCAGCTGTCCGGAGGCGCCGGCCGCGGTCAGCAGGCCCGTGACGAGACCGCGGCGGGCGACGAACCACCGGTTGGTGACCGTGGCCGCGAACGCGAGCGCCATCGACCCGCTGCCGAGCCCGACCAGCACCCCCCAGTACAGGACGAGCTGCCAGGCGGCCGTCATCCACACGGTGAGCAGCGATCCCAGCGAGATGACGAGGAGGGCGACGGTGACGACCTTGCGTATCCCGAAGCGGTCCATCAGCGCGGCGGCGAACGGGGCGGTGATCCCGTACAGCGCGAGATTCACGGACACGGCGAACCCGATGGTCCCCCGCGACCAGCCGAAGCCGGTGTCCGGGTCGTGCAGCGGCTCGATGAGCAGTCCGGGCAGCGAGGCGAAGGCCGCGGCGCCGATGATCGTCACGAAGGTGACCGCCGCGACGGCCCAGGCGCGGTGCGGGCGTCTGCGGCCGGTGGCGGGTCCGGTACGGGGAGCGGGGTGCTGCGTCTGCGTCGTCACACCAGAGAGGTTCCGGCAGCCGGCCCGCCCGATCGAGTGGCCCGAATGCCATTGTTCGTTAGGATCGGGCCATGGGTCCTCAGCCGCACCGTGTCGCCGTGCTCGCCCTCGACGGGGTCATCCCGTTCGAACTGGGCATCCCGCAGCGCATCTTCGGCCGGGCACGGGACGCGGCGGGACAACCGCTCTACTCCGTCCTGACCTGCGCGGTCCGCGAGCCGGGGCCGATCCGCACCGACGCGGACTTCGCGATCCTGGTGGAGCACGGCCCCCAGGCACTGGCCAGCGCGGACACCGTGATCGTCCCGGCCTCGTACGAACTGGGCCCGGTCTACGAGGAGGGCCGCCTCTCCCCCGACCTGGCCGAGGCCTTCGCCCACATCCGCCCCGGTACGCGCCTGGTCTCGATCTGCACCGGCAGCTGGGTGCTGGCCGCGGCCGGGCACCTGGACGGACGCCCCGCGACCACGCACTGGGCGGACGCGGCGGCCTTCCAGCGGATGTTCCCGTCCGTCCGGGTGGACGCGGAGGTCCTCTTCATCGACGACGGCGACGTCCTGACCTCCGCCGGGGTCGCCGCCGGCATCGACCTGTGCCTGCACATCGTGCGCCGCGACCACGGCGCGGCCGTCGCCAACGACGTGGCCCGCCGCACGGTCGTCCCGCCGCACCGCGACGGCGGCCAGGCACAGTTCATCCGACGCCCGGTACCCGAGCCGCAGCTGGCGACCACGACGGCGGCCCGCGCCTGGGCCCTGGCCCACCTCCACGAGCCGATCCAGCTCCGCGACATGGCCGAGCAGGAATCCATGTCCGTCCGCACCTTCACGCGCCGCTTCCGTGAAGAGGTCGGCATCAGCCCCGGCCAGTGGCTCACCCAGCAACGCGTGGAGCGTGCCCGCCATCTCCTGGAGACCTCGGCCCTCTCCATCGACAAGGTCGCCCGCGACGCGGGCTTCGGCACGGCCCAGTCCATGCGGCAGCATCTCCAGTCGGCCCTGGGAGTAACCCCCACGACCTACCGCCGAACGTTCCGCTCCGCGAGCTGACCCGTTCCGGGCCGCGCCATCTTCTGAGACCGGTTGTCCTGTTGCCCCGCGCCGCAGCCCAGCCCCGGGGCTCCGCCCCGGCCCCCGCTCCTCAATCGCCGGAGGGGCTTGATTCGCCAGACGGCCACCCTCCCTTCAAGGCGCACCACCCCTAAAACGTCAGCACCCCCCGAGCAACCCGGCCAGCCTCCGCGTCCTCGACCGCCTTCCCGAACTCCTCCACCGGATAGGTCCGCGTCACCAACTCGTCCAGCAACAACCGCCCCTCCCCGTACAGATCCGCGTACAGCCGAATGTCCCGCTGCGGCCGCGACGACCCGTACCGGCACCCGAGCACCGACTTGTCCAGGAACAACTGGGCCGGCACGAACGACGCCTCCGCATCGGCCGCCGGCATCCCGAGCAGCACCGCCTGCCCGTGCCGGTCCAGCAGATCGATCGCGGCCCGCACCAGCTCCACCCGCCCCACGCACTCGAAGACGTGGTCGGCCCCGTCCGGCAGCACCCCCCGCACCGCCCCCACGTCCGTCAGGAACTCCGTGGCCCCGAACTCCCGGGCCACCCCTTCCTTCCCCGGGTTCGCATCGACGGCCACCACCTTCAACGCCCCGGCGAGACGCGCCCCTTGCAGCACGTTCAACCCCACCCCACCCGTCCCGATGACGACGACCGAGTCCCCCCGATCGACCCGGGCCCGGTTCAGCACCGCCCCGACCCCGGTCAACACCCCGCACCCGATCAACGCCGCGGACGTCAGCGGAATCTCCTTCGGGATCTTCACGGCCTGCACGGCCTTCACCACGGTCCGCTCCGCGAAGGCGGAATTCGCGGCGAACTGGAACACCGGCTCCCCGCCCCGCGAGAACGGCCGCCCCGGCATCCCGATCGCCTTGCGGCACATCGTCGGCCGACCCCGGTCGCACTCGGCGCAGGCCCCGCAGTTGGCGAGCGTGGACAGCGCCACATGGTCCCCCGGGACGACATGCGTCACCCCGGCCCCCACGGCCTCCACGACCCCGGCCCCCTCGTGCCCGAGCACCACGGGCCGCGGGAACGGAATGGTCCCGTCGATCACGGAGAGGTCGGAGTGGCACAAGCCGGCCGCGGCGATCCCGACGAGCACCTCGCCGGGCCCCGGGTCCCGTATCTCCAGATCGTCGACGACAACAGCCTGCCGCCCGTCGAACAGAACACCCCTCATGACACCTACGCCTCATTCCCTGGGCAGGCCGAGCACCCGCTCGGCGATGATGGTGCGCTGGATCTCGTCCGAGCCGCCGTAGATGGTGTCGGCCCGGCTGAACAGGAACAGCCGCTGCTGCTCGTCGAGTTGGTACGGGTCCTCGGCGGACCAGTCCCCCGGCCCCACCGCGGCGCCGGCCCCCCGCACGCTCAGCGCGACCTCTCCGAGCCGCTGATGCCACCCGCCCCACAGCAGCTTGGCGACGCTCGGCGCACCGGGCCCGACCGCGTCCGGCGCCCCGCCCAGCGTCCGCAACGCGTTGAACCGCATGGTGCGCAGCTCGGCCCAGAGCCGCACGATCCGCTCGGCGATCACCGGATCGTCCAGGGCGCCGGTGTCCCGGGCGTCCCGCACGACCCTGCGCAGTTCCTCCTCGAAGCCGATCTGCTGGGCCAGCGTCGACACCCCCCGCTCGAACCCGAGCAGACCCATCGCGACGCGCCATCCCCCGCCGGTCTCACCGACGACGTCCCGCGCCACGGCCCCGTCGAAGAAGACCTCGTTGAACTCGCTCGTCCCGGTGAGCTGCCGGATCGGCCGTACGTCGATGCGCCCCGGCTGGTCCATCGGCACCAGCAGGAACGACAGCCCCCGGTGCCGCACGGACCCGGCCTCCGTGCGCGCGAGCACGAAGCACCAGTCCGCCTCATGGGCCAGTGACGTCCACACCTTCTGCCCGGTGACCCGCCACCGCCCGTCCCGGTCCCGCTCGGCGGCGGTCCGCAGCGAGGCGAGGTCCGACCCGGCGCCCGGCTCGCTGTAGCCCTGGCACCACAGCTCCTCACCGCGTGCGATGGGCGGCAGGAACCGCTGCCGCTGCTCCGCGCTTCCGTAGGCGAGCAAGGTGGGGGCGAGCAGGTTCTCCCCGATGTGCCCGTACCGCCCGGGGGCCCGCACGCGCGCGTACTCCTCGGCCCAGACGACCTGCTGGGTGACACCGGCGACGCGATTGCCGTACGAGCCGTCGCCCCACCCGAGCCCGATCCACCCCCCGCTCCCCAGCTCCCGCTCCCAGGCGCGCCGTTCGCTCGCCCCTTCATGCTCACTGCCGGGGCCGCCCCGCCCGACGGCCCCCGCGAACCGCCCGACGAGATGCTCCTCCAGCCATTCCCTGGCCTCACGCCGAAACGCGTCGTCCTCAGCGCCGAACCCGAACTCCACGCGACCACCGCCCACTTGAGAATTGCCCGCTCACCGACCCGGCGCCGGACCCGGCCACCGGCCCGCCCCCGGCCCGGCTACTGATTGGGACGCTCCTTGGCCGCGGCGGCCCGCGCCATCTCCTCCAGCACCGCGAGCATCGGCATGGGATCGGTCCCGACGGTCCCGGGCAGAAAGTCGGCGATCCGCTCCGGCGTCCACGGCCCGTCCGCGTACCCGGCGCGCAGCTCCCGCGGCTGGGCCCAGACGGCGATCTTCGGCCCGGCGACCGTGTACACCTGGCCGGTGATCTTCTCCGCGCGGGCCCGCTCGCTCAGCAGGTAGACGACCAGGGCCGCGACGTCCTCCGGCTCCCCGATCTCCTTGAGCTCCATCGGCACGTTCGCCGACATCCGGGTCCGGGCGACGGGCGCGACGGCGTTGGCGGTCACCCCGTACTTGTGCAGGCCCAGTGCGGCGCTGCGCACCAGCGAGATGATCCCGCCCTTGGCGGCGCTGTAGTTGGCCTGGGCGACGGAGCCCTGATGATTGCCGCTGGTGAATCCGACCAGGGTCCCCGAGCCCTGCTTGCGCATGACGGCGGAGGCCGCCCGGAACACCGTGAACGTGCCCTTCAGATGGGTGGCGACCACCGGGTCCCACTCCTCCTCGGACATGTTGAAGAGCATCCGCTCCCGCAGGATCCCGGCGACGCACACCACCCCGTCGAGCCGGCCGAACTCCTCCACGGCCGCGTCCACGATCCGCTGCCCGCCGGCCATGGTGGACACGTCGTCCGCGACGGCCACGGCGGCTCCGCCCGCGGCCTCGATCTCCTTCACCACGCCCAGCGCCACCTCGGACGTGGGCTCGCCGCCCTCGACGGACACCCCGTAGTCGTTGACGACGACCTTCGCGCCCTCGGCGGCGCACGCGAGCGCCACGGCGCGCCCGATGCCACGCCCCGCCCCCGTCACGGCGACGACCTTGCCTGCCAAGAAGTTCCCCACGCCCGGCCCCTTCCCGCGGTTTCTGACGACCCGTTAGATTCTGCTCAGGTTCGGATTCTACGACCCGTCAGATACCGGAACACAAGACCCGGGAGGACCCGATGCCGCTGCCCGCCGAGTTCCACGACATCGCCAAACGCGTGAACAACTGGGGGCGTTGGGGTCAGGCCGACGAGATCGGCACCCTGAACCTGGTCACGGACGAGGTGGTCCGGGCGGCGGCGGCAGAGGTCCGCACGGGCCGCCGCGTCCCCCTGGCGCTGCCCCTCAAGGAGGACGGCGTGCAGTCGGGCATGATCCCCGGCCGCATCAACCCGCTCCACACCATGGTGCAGATCAACCAGGAGATCTTCGGCCCGGACACCGTCGCGTGCAGCGACGACGCGGTGACGATGGGCCTGCAGGCGGCCACCCACTGGGACGCCCTCACCCACGTCTCGCACTCGGGCCGCCTCTACAACGGCCGCCCGGCGGACACCATCACGGCACACGGCGGCGCCGAGTTCAGCGGCATCGACAAGGCCCCGTACATCGTCTCGCGCGGCGTACTGCTCGACGTGGCGGCGGCCAAGGGCCTGGACCGGCTGCCCGGCGACCACGCCGTGACCCCCCAAGACCTGGACGAGGCGGCCGAGTTCGGCCGCGTCGAGGTGCACCCGGGAGACATCGTCCTGGTCCGCACCGGCCAGATCCAGGTGTACCTGGCCGGCGACAAGCACGCGTACGGCTACCCGTCACCGGGCCTGTCGGTGCGCACCCCGGAGTGGTTCCACGCCCGTGACGTGGCGGCGGTCGCGAACGACACCCTGACCTTCGAGATCTTCCCGCCGGAGATCGAGAACCTGTGGCTCCCGGTGCACGCGCTGGACCTCGTGGAGATGGGCATGCTGCAGGGTCAGAACTGGAATCTGGAATCCCTGTCCACAGCCTGTGGAGAAGAAGGCCGCTACACGTTCCTGCTCTCGGCGATGCCCGAGCCCTTCAGGGGCGCGACCGGCACCCCGGTGGCCCCGGTGGCGGTGCTCTGAACCCCGGCCCGGAGCGAAGCCCCGGGGTGCGGGCCCCCTACCGGTGCGCGGCCGCGTCCCCCGCCCGCAAGGACGGACCGCGGGCCGCACCCGGCACCTCTTTTCCCGCACCCCAAGGGCAACGACCCGTATGCGCCGAGGGCCCCCGTCACAAGGGCCCTCGACGTCCCCTCGCAGCGAATCGCTGACCACAAGCGTGACCAAACGGACACTCAGCGTCAACTCCGGTACGGGTATTTGCCGTTAATGCGCAGAATATTCGAGCGCGCACGGAAGCACTGGACAGGTGCGGACCCGGCGCATCTTCCCAGGGGCCCCACAGGGGTCACACCGCCTCGAAGGCCACTCCGTCATGGACGGCCACTCCGCCCGCACCCGCGGCGGCACAGCGGTCGATCTCGCACCAGATGGCCTTGCCCGCGCCCTCGGGCCGCCAGCCCCAGCGGTCGGCCAGCCCGTCGACGAGCTCCAGACCGCGTCCGTTCGTCTCGTCGCCGTCCGCGTGCCGGGGCGTCGGCGGACGGGTGCTGGAGTCCGCCACCTCCACGCGCACGGTGCCCGGACACCGCTCCTGGACGGCGGGCAGGACCATGCGCAGCACCGCCGGACGGCCGGTGTGCACCACGGCGTTGGTGACCAGTTCGGAGACGAGCAGGATCAGCGTCTCGGCAAGCGGCTCGTCGGCGTCTATCCCCGAACCGGCGAGGCGCGAACGCACCCACCTCCGGGCCCGGCCCACTTCCGCGGGGTCGGCCCCGACCTCCAGCTGAACCTGAAGCACCTGCACCGCTCACACCATCCGAACCGGCGGACACGTCGCCTCGCGCCACTGACCATCCTGGCCACTGCCAAGGATCACGGACCGTGATCCCCTTGCTGCACAGCATGGTTGACGTACAGTCACCCCAACAAGCGCTTCGGGCATATTCCAGCGCGAAGGAGTACGCGTGCGGCATACTGTGCGACGCGTCCTGCGGGGGGTCGAACAGGCGGGCGTGACGCCCCGCCCTGCGCTGCGAGCGGCGCACATCCCCGATCCCGGGGCCGCCTCGGAGGCAGCACCGGCACCATCGCCCGGGCTCAGCACCACTCGCATCTGCCACAAGGTACCGGAGCCGGACGCCGACTCCGCGCCGTGACGAGCCCCGCGAAGGACACAACCCGATATCGACGTACGGTCACTGTCCGTGCACCCTTCCTCATGGCCTGCGCCGCGCGCTCACAGAGCGGCGGCGAGCACCTCCTCGGCGGCCCGCGCCGAGCCGCCCAACTCGGCACTCACCCAGGCCCGCTTCAGATGCAGATGAACGTCCGCCTCCCAGGTGAAACCCATGCCACCGTGCACCTGGAGGCAGTCACGGGCCCCCTGCGCGGCGGCCTCGTCGGCGAGCAGTTCAGCGGCGGCGAGCTCGACCGGGTCCCCGGTGACGGCGGCGGCGTAGACGGCGGCGCGGGCCACCTCGACCCGTACGAGCATCTCGGCACACAGGTGCTTGACGGCCTGGAACGCTCCGACGGGCTGACCGAACTGCTCGCGTTCCCGGGCGTGTTGGACGGCCATCTCAAGGGTGCGGCCGGCCGACCCGAGCTGCTGTGCGGCGAACAGGAGGGTGGCCCCGGGCGGAGGCGGCGGCCCCTCGCCCGGCACCCGGTGCAGGGGCGTGAGCGGGTCGACCGACGTGAGGGGCTCGGCGCCCGTCACCTCCCCGCGCACCACGTCGGCCTCGTCCAGCCAGGGCACGAGCCCGCCGAACGGCTGCGTCACGACCGCCTCGCCCGCCGCGGCGCCCGGCACCTGCCCGGCCGCGAGGAACGTGGCCACAAGAGGCCCCGGCACCAGCGCCCGCCCGCACTCCTCGAAGACCACCACGGCCTCCGGCAGGCCGAGCCCGACGCCGCCCGACGCCTCCGGCAGGCACAGCGCGAACAGGCCCGCCGCGCCGAGCTCCCGCCACAGCGCCCGGTCGACCACGGGCCGCCGCACCGCCTCGCGCAGCGCGTCCCGCCCGAACCGCCCGGCGAGCAGCTCCCGGATGCCGTCCCGCAACGCCCGCTGTTCCGCTGTCAGTTGGAAGTGCACGCTCAGCGCCCTCCTCTACCTTTCGTACCCTTCGAAACTTTCGTGCTCTTCGCACCCTTCGGCAGTCCCAGAATGCGTTCGGCGACGATGTTGCGCTGGATCTGCGACGTACCGGCCGCGATCGTGTACGACAGCGACGACAGCCGGTCCAGGGTCCACTCCTGGCCGGTGTCCAGCGCCCCGGCACCGCCGAGGACCCGGGCCGCGACGTCGTACAGCCGCTGCCGCGCGTGCGAGTACCGCAGCTTGAACACGGACCCGCCCACCCCGGGCACCCCGCCGCTCGCCTGCGCCTCGCTGACGTTCCACTGCGTGAGCCGCCACAGCGCGCTGAACTCGGCGGAGAGCAGCGCGAGTTCGCGGCGCAGCACGGCGTCGTCCCAGCGGCCGCTCTTGCGCGCGTGGGCCGCCAGCTCGCCGAGGACGCGGCGGCAGGCGACGACCTCGCCGACGAAGGCGGTACCGCGCTCGAAGGACAGCGTCACCATCGTGACGCGCCAGCCGTCGTTCTCGTCCCCGACGCGATTGCCGACCGGCACCCGTACGTCGTCGAGGAACATCTCCGCGAACTCCGTCGACCCGGCGAGCGTGCGCAGCGGGCGCACCGTGATCCCCGGAGTGTCCATCGGCATGGCGAGCCAGGTGATGCCGCGGTGCTTGGGGGCGTCCGGGTCGGTCCTGACGAGGAGTTCGCACCAGTCGGCGACCTCGGCGTGCGAGGTCCAGATCTTCGAGCCGTTGATCACGTACGAGTCGCCGTCGCGCACCGCGCGGGTGCGCAGCGCCGCCAGGTCGGACCCGGCGTCCGGCTCGCTGAACCCCTGGCACCACACCTCGTCGCCGCGCAGGACCGGCGTCAGCCAGCGGTCCCGCTGCGCGGCGCTGCCCTCGGCGGCGATGGTGGGCCCCGCGTGCAGCAGGCCGACGAAGTTGGCGCCCACGTACGGCGCGCCGGCCCGCTCCGTCTCCTCCAGGAAGATGAGCCGGGTGGTCGGCGAGGCGTCCCAGTGGACGTCCCCGTACCCGGCGTCGTGGAGCCTGCGCTGCCAGCCCGTGTCGTAGGCCCGGCGCCCCGGCCAGTCGCCGGGCGACGGCTTCGCCGGAAGCGTGGGCAGCTCGGCCGCGAGCCACTCCCGCAGCCGGGCCCGGAACGCCTCTTCCTCGTCGGTGTACGTGAGGTCCATCCGCCCGCCCCTACTCGGCGCGCTCGTCTAGGTCGAGGCCGAGCATGCGGATGGCGTTGCCGCGCATCAGCTTGTGGATCGTCTCGTCGTCGAGGCCCTTCACGTGGTCGAGGGCGACCTCCTTGGTGTTCGGGAAGGTCGAGTCGACGTGCGGGTAGTCGGTCTCGAAGGTGGCGTTGTCGCGCCCGACCACGTCCAGTGAGGCGACGCCGTGCTTGTCGCGGAAGAAGCAGCAGAAGATCTGCCGGTAGTAGTACGTCGACGGGGGCTCGGGGACGATGTCCTTGACCCCGCCCCAGGCGCGGTGCTCCTCCCACACGTCGTCGGCGCGCTCCAGGGCGTACGGGATCCAGCCCATCTGCCCCTCGCTGTAGGCCAGTTTGAGCGTCGGGAACTTCACCAGGACGCCGCTGAACAGGAAGTCCATCATCGACGCCATCGCGTTGTTGAAGCTGAGCGAGGCCTGCACGGCGGGCGGTGCGTCGGGGGAGGCGGCCGGCATCTGGGAGGAGGACCCGATGTGCATGTTCACGACGGTGCCGGTCTCCTGGCAGACCGCGAAGAACGGGTCCCAGTACCCGGAGTGGATGGACGGCAGGCCGAGGTGGGTGGGGATCTCGGAGAACGTCACGGCGCGTACGCCGCGCGCCGCGTTGCGCCGGATCTCGGCGACGGCGAGGTCGATGTCCCACAGCGGGATGATGCACAGCGGGATGAGGCGGCCGCCGCTGTCGCCGCACCACTCGTCGACCATCCAGTCGTTGTAGGCGCGCACACAGGCGAGGGCGACCTCCTTGTCGTGCGCCTCGGCGAAGGTCTGGCCGCAAAAGCGCGGGAAGGTCGGGAAGCAGAGGCTGGCCTCGACGTGGTTGAGGTCCATGTCCGCCAGGCGGGCCTTGGGGTCCCAGCAGCCGCGCCGCATCTCCGCGCGGGTGATGCCCTCCAGGGTCATGTCGTCCCGGTCGAAGCCGACGGCGGCGATGTTGCGCTTGTACGGGAACTTGAGGTCCTCGTAGATCCACCAGTCGGTGGGCGGCCCGTCGGGGTCCATGGTGATCTGGTACTTGCCCGCCACGTAGGCGAGTTCGCCGATCCCGGCGGTGAGCGGCTTCGGCCCGCGGTCGCGGTACTTCGCCGGCAGCCAGGTCTCGAAGAGATGGGCCGGTTCGATCACATGGTCGTCGACGCTGACGATGCGCGGCAGTTCCGTCATGAGTGCTGAGCCCCTCCGCGATATCTGATGACCCGTCAGATGCAGGCTATCCCCGCACCCCTGGACCGACAAGAAGCACGGACTTACGCTCTCATCGGATTCTGACGATCCGTCAGTTCGGCTGGACACTCGATGGGGGTCACGGCAATGACGCAGAGCACCGCACACGCCCTGGGCGCGTCCCGCACGCTCTGGGAGCTGGTCGAGCGCCGCGCCGCGCTCACCCCCGGCCACCCGGTCCTCCTCCAGGGTGAACGGACGCTGACCTTCGGCCAGTTGCGCGACCGGGCCGAGCGGGTGGCGGCCGGCCTGTACGAGAAGGGGGTCCGCCCGGGGTCGGTGGTCGCCTGGCAGCTGCCCACCCGGATCGAGACGGCCCTGCTCACCTTCGCGCTGGCCCGCCTCGGCGCGGTCCAGACCCCGGTCATCCCGTTCTACCGGGACCGCGAGGTCGGCTTCGCGCTGCGGGAGTCCAAGGCCGACTTCTTCGCGACACCGGGCGTGTGGCGCGGCTTCGACCACACGGAGATGGCCCGCCGGCTCGGCGCCCGCGGCGTCTTCGAGGCGTACGAGGACGCGGACCTGCCGGACGGCGACCCGGCCGTGCTGCCCGCCCCGCCCTCCTCGGGCACGTCCGTGCGCTGGATCTACTGGACGTCGGGCACCACCTCCGACCCCAAGGGCGTGCTGCACACGGACCGTTCACTGATCGCGGGCGGCTCGTGCCTGGCCCACGCGCTGCACCTGTCGGAGTCGGACGTCGGCTCGATGGCGTTCCCGTACGCGCACATCGCCGGGCCCGACTACACGGTGATGCTGCTCCTTTACGGGTTCCCGGCGGTGATGTTCGAGCAGTTCGCGCTGCCGGACGCGCTGGACGAGTACCGGCGGCACGGGGTGACGGTGGCGGGCGGGTCGACGGCGTTCTACTCCATGTTCCTGGCGGAGCAGCGCAAGGACCCCGGGCACAAGGTGATCCCGACCCTGCGACTCCTCGCGGGCGGCGGGGCGCCGAAGCCGCCCGAGGTGTACCACTCCGTGGTGCGCGAGATGGACGTCCAGCTCACCCACGGCTACGGCATGACCGAGGTGCCGATGATCACGATGGGGGCGCCGGACGACACGGCGCAGAACCTGGCGACGACCGAGGGCCGGCCGCCCGAGGGCATGGAGATCCGGATCGTGGACGGGGACGGCAAGCGGGTTCCCGCCGGGGTCGACGGCGAGGTCCGGCTGCGCGGGGAGGCGGTCTGCCAGGGGTACCTGGACCCGCGCCAGAGCGCCGACGCCTTCGACGCGGACGGCTTCCTGATCACCGGCGACCTGGGCCACGTGCTGCCCACCGGCCACCTGGTCCTCACCGGCCGGGCCAAGGACATCATCATCCGCAAGGGCGAGAACATCTCGGCCAAGGAGATCGAGGACCTGCTGCACGAACACCCCGCGGTCCAGGACGCGGCGGTCATCGGCCTGCCGGACGCGGAGCGCGGGGAGCGGGTCTGCGCGGTCCTCGAACTCCGCCCGGGGGCCGGCCGGCCGGCCCTGGACGCGATCACGTCGTACCTGCGCGCACAGGGCCTGTCCACGTTCAAGCTCCCCGAGCAGCTGGAGGTCCTGGACGCCCTCCCCCGCAACGACACCCTCCGCAAGGTCCTCAAGTACAAGCTGCGGGAGCGGTATGCGGAGCGGCGGTGAGGGCCGCGGGCCCGGGCGGGCTCACTCCGGGACGGTGAAGTACCGCGCGAACCCCTGGACGACCTCTTCCTCCGAGATCCGCCCGTCCCCGTCGGTGTCGAGGGCCGCGACCGCCCCCGAGGCGATCCCGGCCTCGACGCCCAGCGCCTTCAACACCCGTTCCGCGGCGGCTGTTCTGAGCCCGTCCCCGTCCCCGTCGGCCACCGCGATCGCGGCGCGCAGGAAGGGCCGCGCGATCTCGGCGAACCGCTCCGGGCTGTCCCGCAGCCGCTTCACGGCCCCGGTCACGAACTCGCCCCGGGTGACCCGCTGGTCGCCGTCCACGTCCGCGATCCCGGCCATGCCCTGCCAGAACGCCTCCGCCCCGGCGAACAGGGCCTGCCCCTTGTCGCAGCGGGCCGTGGTGTCGAACTCGGCGAGCAGCGCCTTCGCCGCGGCGTAGAAGTCCTCGCGGTCGATGTAGCCGTTGCCGTCCTGGTCGAAGCCGGCGAACCGGGTCGCGATCCTCCGCTCGTCCATGCTCATGGGCCGCCTCTCGCATCGGTGAGTCCTACGCCTGGGAGCGTACGTCGGGCCGGGGCACCGGGTGCCAAAAGTGAAGGGGTTGTGTCAGGACCGCAGGAATTCCGGGACAGGGATGTGCCCCTGTCATGTCCCGGGGACCGGGGTCCGTCCGTCCCTCGCCGGCCGCAGGTCAGGCCGACATCGGCGCCGCGTCGTCGTCGACCGCGGCCGCCACGTCCGGGTACACCTCGAAGAGGCGGCGCACGCCGAGGGCGCCGAGCACCCGGTTCACGTGCGAGCCGTCGACCGCGCCCTGCGCCGGCAGGATCAGCCGCAGCCGGCCCTGGCAGGAGCGCATCAGCCGGCGGGACGCGATCAGCACGCCGACACCGCTGGAGTCGCAGAACAGCACGTCGGAGAGGTCGAGCACGAGACTGCGGCGGCCGTCGGCGACCGCCTCGTGGACCTGCTGGCGCAGCGCGGGGGACGTCACGAGGTCCATCTCGCCCGACACGCGTACGACGGCCCAGTCGCCCCGCCCCGACTCGGTCACTCTGAGCGTCACGCTCCCCGCCTCCTCTCCCTGGCCGATCCGGAATCCGGTCTTACGTTTGCACTGCGCGGCTGCCCGGCCGCGACGCGCTGAAACACCCCCGCAGGCCTATCACATATGGCCTGGTTAAAGCCGGGCCGGTCAGATCCGGACCGTTGCGGACAGGGAGTTCGGGCCCGATCACGCACCGGACAGCACCGTTCTTTATCACCAGCTGCCGTATCGGGGCGCACAATGCGTCAAAGGAGCGTCCGTTGTCGGCACCGCGGACTACATTCGAGTATCAGGCAAGAGCAGTACGGGCAGTTCGGTGAGGGGGCCTCATGCCCAAGGACACTCCGTCCCGCTGGGACCGGAGGATGCAGCAGCGCCTCGCGCACGGCGAGGCCGCCGCGCTCGGCGAGCTGTACGACCGCTTCGCGTCTTTGGTGCACGGGCTCGCCCACCGCGTCCTGGACGACGAGGACGCCGCCGACCAGATCACCCGCGAGGTCTTCACCCGCATCTGGGAGAGCCCCGAGGCGTACGACCCCAAGCAGGGACCGCTGCGCTCCTTCATCGCCACGCTCGCGCATCAGCAGGCCGTCCAGCGGCTGCGCCAGACCGAGTCCGCCGCCCTCGTGCGCACCGGCCTCGGCACCACCGAGGACCTGGAGCGCAAGGTGCGCCGCGCCTCCGCCGCGGCCCGCGCCGACTACATCGTGACGTCGATGCCCGCCCCGCTGCGCGCCGCCCTGGAGCTCGCGTACTTCCAGCGCCGCGACTACCGCCAGACCGCCGCCGACCTCGGCGTCACCGAGGACGAGGCACGCCGCCGCCTCCGCCTCGGCCTGCAACTGCTGTCCACGGCCCACGACAGCGGCACACCTCCCGGGCGGTACGGGAGGCCGGCATGAGCGGGACACACGGCCCGGACCGCTTCGATCCGTACGGGGACGGGCCGGAGGACGGACACGGCAGCGGCGGCGCGGCGGACGCCCTGCGGATACCGACACCGCGCGTCTCCGTCGAGGACACCGGGCACCCGCTGCCCGAGTTCACCCTGCCCGAGCCCCTCGTCCTGGAGCACCGCGTCCTCAAGTCGCTGCTCGGCGCCTGGGCCCTCGCGGCCTGCTCGCCCGAGGAGTCCGCGGCCGTCGAGGACCACCTGGGCGACTGCGGCACCTGCGCGGAGGAGGCGCTGCGGCTGCGCGACGCCGTCGGCCTGCTGCACGCCGAGGAGTCCCTCGACCTCGACCCGATGCTGCGCGCCCGCGTCCTGGAGGGCTGCCTCACCCGGCGCCCGGCCCGCATCCCGGTCCCCGCCTGGGCCACGCCGTACGACGCGGAGACCGCGCGCCTGGACGCGCTGCTCCAGGACATCGGCGACGGCGAGTGGCACGCGCCGGTGCGGCTGCGCTGGTACGAGCAGGAGGAGCACGTCAGCCGCAGGACCACGGTCGCCGGGGTGATTGCCCATCTCACCAGCGTCGACGGCCTGATCGCCCGCGCCCTCGGCCTCGACGACCCGCTCGGCGCGCCCGCGCGCGACGGCATCGGGCCGGCCGCGCGCACGGAGGCGTACTGGAAGGCGTCCCACTTCCCGCCGACCGGCGCCGTGCGCGCGCCCTGGCGGGACCAGTCGCACGCCCTGATCCGCACCGTCTCCTTCGCCGGGACCGACACGGCGGACACCGACGGCTCGGGGCAACTCCCCGTCTCGTACGGCGACTTCGAGCTCGCCCTGCGCGACGCCATGATCGACCGGGCCTTCGAGTGCTGGATCCACGCGGGTGACATCGCCGACGCGGTGGACTATCCCTACGAGCCGCCTGCCCCGCGCCATCTCAACCGCATGATCGACCTCGCCGCCCGGATGCTGCCCGTCTCCCTCGCGGCCCGCCGCCGCACCGGCCTGGCGGCCCCGGCGCTCGAACCGGTCGCGTCCGGTGCGCCCGGCCGCAGTCTGCGCCTGGAGGTCGAGGGGGCGGGCGGCGGCGAGTGGCTGATCGCCCTCGACTCCCCCGCGAGCGGCTCCGCCGAGCGGGAGGTGGCCCATGTCGCCCTGGACGGGGTCGAGTTCTGCCGTCTCGCCGCGGGGCATGTGTCGCCGGACGAGGCGGCCGCGGGGCAGGTCGGCGACCGTCAGGCGATCCGCGATGTGCTCTCGGCGACGGCGGCGCTGAGCCGGATGTAGCTGGAGAGGGACGTCCCCTCATCTGCCCGGCTGCGGCCCGCCGCCGAGTGCGCGTTTCGTCGTGGCTTCTCGCGCAGTTCCCCGCGCCCCTGGAGCATGCGGCTTCGCCGCGCCTCCATCGGGAGACTTCGTGCAGCATCTCCGGCCCGAGATGGCGCACGCAGTGCGCATCTCAGGGGCGCGGGGAACTGCGCGAGAAGCCCCACCGGCCCGCAGCCGACTCGAAGCCCCGGGCCCGCAGCCCGCGGCCCGCGACGACCCCCTAGGCGAACACGACCGTCCGCCGCCCGTTCAGCAGAATCCGCCGCTCCGCATGCCACTTGACGGCCCGCGCCAGCGCCTGGCACTCGACGTCCCGGCCGATCGCGACCAGCTGGTCCGGAGTGACGTCGTGGCCGACGCGCTCGACCTCCTGCTCGATGATCGGCCCCTCGTCGAGGTCGGCGGTCACATAGTGCGCGGTCGCCCCGATCAGCTTCACACCCCGGGCATGCGCCTGGTGATACGGCTTCGCGCCCTTGAAGCTCGGCAGGAACGAGTGGTGGATGTTGATGATCCGCCCGCTCAGCTGCTTGCACAGGTCGTCCGACAGCACCTGCATGTACCGGGCGAGAACGACGAGCTCGACGCCCTCCGCGCGGACCAGTTCGAGGACCTGCGCCTCTGCGTCGGCCTTCGTCTCCTTGGTCACCGGGATGTGGTGGAAGGGGATGTCGTACGTGCCGACCAGCTCGGCGAACTCCGTGTGGTTGGAGACCACGGCGGCGATGTCGACGGGCAGCGCGCCGATCCGCGCCCGGAAGAGCAGGTCGTTCAGGCAGTGCCCGAACTTGCTGACCATCAGGATGATCTTCATCCGGTCCGAGGCCCGGTGGATCTGCCAGTCCATCCGGAACGAGTCCCCGATGGCGGCGAAGCTGGCGCGCAGCTTCTCCACGGTGACGGGGGTGTCCGCGCTGAAGTGGACGCGCATGAAGAACAGTCCCGTGTCGTGGTCACCGAACTGCTGGCTGTCCTCGATGTTGCAGCCGGTCATGAAGAGGTAGCTCGACACGGCGTGCACGATGCCCTGCTTGTCGGGGCAGGAGAGGGTGAGGACGTACTGCTCGGGGCCGGTGACAGGTGCGGACTGCGCGTTCATGGGCCAAGGGTCCCACAACCGCCCCGCACCACGAGGAGGCGTCCCGGGGAACGGACTCAGGCCGCCCGCGTCATGATCCGCAGCACTTCGAGGGTCCGGGGCGCGGTCTCGGGATCCTCGCCGTCACTCGTGGCGAGCCTCACATGCGCGTCCCGCGCCGCCCGCACGGCCTCCGGCCACCCCGGATCGTCCAGATAGGCGGAGACGGGCGCGTCCGGCCCGACCTGGTGCATGATCCGCAGCACCCGCAGCACGGCGGTGTCGACGAGAGACGCCTCCTGCGAGTCGCGGAAGATCGTTCCGACGTACTTCTCGGCGGACCAGTTGTCCAGCCAGGTGTCCTCGACGAGGCGGTAGACGGCGTCGGTCACGTCCCCGTACCCGTCCACACCGGCGAGCCAAACGTTTCGCTGGAACGACGGGTCGGAGAGCATGTGCAGCGCGGAGCGCACATTGCTGCGCCAGCGCCACCACGGCATGTCGTTGAGTGGCATGGCGTCCATCTTTGTGGAGCGACGGCCGCGGCGGGAAGAGTTCTCCGAGCTTTGCACGGTCATCGATCGTACGTCCCGCCCTCCGGCACCCCGACCGCCCCCCGTAATTCACCTCCGCGTCACCACACGTCGACCGCGGGTCACTCGGTGGTTCGGGATGCGGCGGAATCGTGCACGTCCATGACCGGCTGGCGCCACACCACCACCAAGACCACCGTCCGCATCGCTGCCGCCGTCACCGGCGCGGCCCTGGTGACCGGCTGCGGACTGGTCCCCGGGGCCACGGGGGACTCCGGGGACCGGACGGTCACCGTGATGACCTGGGCCCCGGAGAAGACGGACGCGACGAACATGCCGGGCATGCCCGCGATGGCCCGGGCGTACGCACGCTGGGTCAACGCGCACGGCGGCATCGGCGGCCGCACTCTGCGGGTGCTCACCTGCAACGACCGCAACGACAGCGTGGGCGCCGCGAAGTGCGCCCACTCCGCCGTCGACCAGGGCGCCGTCGCCGTGGTCGGCTCCTACAGCCAGCACGGCCGGGTGTTCCTGTCGCCGCTGGAGGCCGCCGGCATCCCCTACATCGGGGGCTACGGCGTGACCGACGCCGAGTTCACCAGCCCGCTGTCCTACCCGGTCAACGGCGGCCAGGCCGCCCTGCTCGCGGGCAACGGCCAGCAGCTCGCCGCGAGCTGCGACCGCACCGTCCTGATCCGCCCCGACACCGTCGCGGGCGACGATCTCCCGGCCCTGCTCAACACCGGCCTCGCCCTGCGCGACCGCCCCGCCGCCGTCGACCTGCGCGCCGCGGAGGACTCCACCGACTACGACGGCCAGGCCCGGCAGGCGCTGACCACGGCGAGCGCGGACCCGCTCGGCGAGGGCTGCGTCGCGGCGGTGCTCGGGGACCGCACGGACACGTTCTTCGACTCGTTCCGGCGGCTGCGCACCGCATACCCGGCGGTGCGCACGGCGACCGTCCTCGGCAGCGTCGACCAGTCCGTCATCAACCGCACCGGCGGCGCGCACAGCCCGTACGAGGGGGCGTACGTCACCGGCTGGTACCCGACCGCCGACGACGCGCGCTGGAACCCCATGCGCAAGGCCATCAACGAGCAGGCCTTCGGCGACAACCGGATCGACCCGGCCGACGCGGGCGTGCAGACCACCTGGATCGCGTACACCGTGCTGAAGCAGGTCGTCGAGTCGCTCGGCGACGGCGACGTGACCGCCCGCACCGTCCGCATCGCCCTCGACAACGGCATGAAGGTCACGACGGGCGGCCTCACGCCCCCGCTGCGCTGGGGCTACGACCACATGTCCGCGGCCGGCGAGTTCCCCCGCCTGGTCAACGCCCGGGTCACCTACCAGAAGGTCCAGCAGGGCCGTCTCGTCGCGACCCGCAAGGCCCAGGTGGACGTGACGGACACGCTGGCGAAGGCGCCCTGACCGGGCGCCCCGCCCCGCATCCGCCGGACCGGCCCTAGAGCTGCACGGCCGTCCGCTGGGTCAGCCCGTACTTCGAGGCGATCGCGTTCCACAGCTTGGCGGCCTTCGTCTTCTGGGTGGAGGCCGTCACGCTGGACTGATCGCCCGCGTGGCGCTGCGGCGTCACCTTGGCCCGCCCCTTGTGGCACCCCTTCTTCCCGCCGACCTGGTCGCCCCACGCCGCGTAGTGGGTGTCCGCCGACGCGGACGCCTTCCACGCCTGGGTGAGGGCGTCCTTCAGCGCGGCGTTGTCGGGCAGCTTGTCCACGGCGAGGCCGTTGAGGCGCGTCACGAGGCCGTTGCGCTGGGTCGCGGCGTCCCGCAGGGCCTTGGAGGACGCCGGGAGCTCCTTGCAGGCGCCGATGTTGGCGACGGCCCCGACCACGGCCTCACGGCTGTTGTTGGAGTCGGCGAGGAGCTTGTCGAGGGCGACGGCCTGCGCCTTGACCGGGTCGGCGGCCTGCGACGACTGGTCCGAGGGCGCGGGCGAGGAGTTCGAGACAGGCTTGGTCGTGTCGCCCTTGTCGTCGTCCCCGCCGCCGCTGAGCAGCGCGCCCGCGCCGATCCCCACGACGAGGATGCCGACACCGACGGCCGCGATCAGCGGCACATTCGAACCGGTGCGGGACTTGCGGCGCGGCGGCTGCGGCTCGTACGCCTGCTGCTGGGGCGGGACCTGCGGGCCGCGCCCGCCCGGGGCGTGCGGGGCGTGCGGGGCCTGCTGGGCGTGTTGCTCAAAGCGCGGCATCTGCTGCGTCGACGCGGCCGGACCCTCGGGCTCCGTACGGAAGAGGGCGTCGAACTCGGCAGGCGGCTGCCGCTCGCCCGGCGCACCGGGGCGGATGTCATAGGGAGCGCCCTGCGGCTCCGCCGGTACCGGCGGGATGTACTGGGTCGCCTCGCTGTCCGGGCCCCCCGGCACCGCGTCGGGCAGCGCGCCCGGCATCGGCTGCTGCGGCGCACGGCCGAGGTACTGCGTGGCGTCGGCCGCCGGCGCCTCGGGCGGCAGCGGGGCCGCGTGCTGCTGAGGCGGGGCGACCGGGGCTATGTACTGCGTGGCGTCCCCGTCGAAGGAACCGGCGGCGTACGGGGCGTCGTAGGAGCCGCCGTGCGAGCCGTCGTAGCCGGTGGGCGCGGCGGGCGGCAGCGGCGCGGCGCCGTGCTGGGGCTGCGCCGGTATCTGGGGCGGCAGCGGAGCGGCGCCCGCCTGGGGCTGCGCGCTCTGCCCGCCCCACTCGTACGTCGGCATCGGCCCGGCGGCCTGCGCCTGCTGGGACTCGGGCCCCCACGGCTGGCCCCACGGGGCCGCGCCCGCGGGTCCTGCCTGGTCGCCGAACGTGCCCGGCAACAAGGGCTCACCGCCGTCGGCGGGCAGCACGACGCCTTCGTGCGCCTGCCGTGCCGCCGGAAGATGCGGATCTTCACCCTGTCCGCGCTGCTGGGTCACCGGGACTCCTACGTATGGGGGACCTTCGGAATCGTCGGCTCACGCTACCGGGTCCCCGTACGCCCGTGCTACGCACCTCAAATCCCGGAAGCCTCCCCCGCGACGGGAGTAACAAAACAAGCCGGTCGCACGCTGATAAGACGAACCGGCGGCGAACCGGCCCCGGCTACGCCGCCTGCAGCTCCACCCGCGCCCCGAACTCCCGCACCACGGACTCCTCCCGGAACGGTTCGAGCCGGTCCCTGAAGTCCTCCAGGTACTCCGCGCCCCGGTTCGAGCGCAGCGTGCCCAGCAGCTCCACGGCCCGAAGTCCCGTATGGCAGGCCTGTTCCACCTCGCGCTGCTGCACCTGCGCCGTGGCCAGCAGGACGAGCCCGATGGCGCGACGCCTGGCCCGCGACTCCGGGTGCCCGTCGAGCGACTCCTGCGCGCACCTCGCCGCGTCCCGCGACTGGCCCAGGTCCCGGTGGCAGTGCGCGAGTTCATCGGCCAGATAGGCGTGGTCGAAATGGCCGATCCACACCGGGTCGTCGCCGGAGTCGGCCCGCCCGTCGGCCCGCTCCATCGCGGCAACGGCCTTGCTGGACGCGGCCTGTGCGGCCACGGCGTCCCCGAGGAGCGCGTGGCCGCGCGCCTCGGCGGCGTGGAACATCGCCTCCGCGCGCGGCGTCACCCGACCGCGCGCCCCCTCCTGGGCGGCGCGCGCCAGTTGGGCGATCTCGCGCGGAGTGCCGAGCTGCGCCGCCAAGTGACTCATGGACGCGGCCAGTACGTACCCGCCGTAGCCGCGGTCCCCGGCCGCCTGGGCCAGCCTGAGCGCCTGGATGTAGTAGCGCTGGGCGAGACCCGGCTGCCCGGTGTCGACCGCCATGTACCCGGCGAGCTCCGTCAACCGCGCGACGGCGGCGAACAGTTCACGCCCCACGGACTCCCGGTACGACCCGGCGAGCAGCCCGCTGACCACGCTGTTCAGGTAGTGCACCACCACCGGGCGCACATGGCCGCTGCCGTACTGGTGGTCCAGGTCGGTCAGCGCCTGCGTCATCGCCCGCACGGCCGCCACGTCGGACATCCCGACGCGTGGTCCCGCGGCCCGCGCGACCTGCGAGTCGGGCACCGAGATCAGCCAGTCCCGGCTCGGCTCGACCAGCGCCGACGACGCGACGGACGACCCGGACAGGAAGTCCCTGCGCCCGACGTCGCTCCGCCACAGCTCACAGACCTGCTCGATGGCGCCGAGCACGGTCGGCGAGAACTGCAGCCCGACCCCGGAGGCCAGGTTCTTCCCGTTGGCCATGCCGATCTCGTCGATCGTCACGGTGCGGCCGAGTTTCCGGCCGAGGGCCTCGGCGATGATGCCGGGCGCCCGGCCGCGTGGCTGCTGCCCGCGCAGCCAGCGCGCCACCGACGTCTTGTCGTAGCGCAGATCGAGACCGTGTTCCGCTCCGCACATGTTGACCCGGCGTGCCAGGCCCGCGTTCGAGCAGCCCGCCTCCTGGATGAGCGCCTGTAGACGTTCGTTGGGCTGTCGCGCGACGAGTGGCCGTGCGGCCATGGCGTACCCCCTGCTGTGCCCGTCTCCCGGTGCCCGGCTGCCGATCACAGCCGGGTATTGGATCACTGCCCGGCGGAGAAACGGAAGATGCGCCACAAACGGGTATCAAACCGTGCACATGGCGTGGCGGCGCCTCTTCCCCGGTCTCCCCCTCGTTCCCTCACCGCACTACCCACGCCCCGCTGCCGCCTCGCCCGCGCGCCCCCGCCCGTGCATCCATGCGCCCCACATGCGGGAACGATGCTCCCGCGCCGCCCTTGCGTGCGCCCGTAACCCCAGATGGCGCAGGTAGTTGAGAACGTCGTGGAAGAGACCATCGCAGGCACCTCGGACGTCACCTCACCCGTCGCAGCTGCCGGACAGATCCCCCAGCAGCGCGGCGAATCCCTCCTCGAAACGGCCGTGCGCTACGCGGAAGAGCGGCACTGGGACGTGTTCCCCGGCACCTGGCTGGAGTTCGACGACGGCGTCCAGCGCTGCTCGTGCGGCGACGACCGGTGCACGGCGCCCGGCGCCCACCCCGCGCGCCCCGACTGGGCCACGCAGGCGACCGGCAGCGCGACCGTGGCCCGCCGCCTGTGGTCGAAGCAGCCCAAGGCGTCGATCCTGCTCCCCACGGGCCGTACGTTCGACGCGATCGACGTGCCGGAGACCGCCGGGTTCCTCGCGCTGGCCCGCATGGAACGCATGGAGCTCACCCTCGGCCCCGTCACCTGCACCCCGGACCGGCGCATGCAGTTCTTCGTGCTGCCCGGCGCCACCCTCAAGGTCCCCGACCTGGTCCGGAAGCTGGGCTGGCCGCCGGCCTCCCTCGATCTGGTGGCGCTCGGCGAGGGCGGGTACGTCGCCGCGCCCCCGACCCGCTTCGGCAGCCAGGGCGCGGCCCAGTGGGCGTGCCGCCCCACCGCCGCGAACCGCTGGCTGCCGGACGCCGAGGAGCTGATCTCCCCGCTGGCGTACGCGTGCGGCCGCGAAGGGCGCCGCAAGTAGCGCCTCGCCTCCCCGGCCCCGGCTCCCGGCCGACGTATCGTGCGCAGACGCACGACGACGCCGACGAAGGGCGGACCCAGTTGACCCCGGCCGAGGAACCAGCAGCCGTACGCGTACACGACCTGTGGAAGTCCTTCGGCCGGCAGACCGCGGTCGCCGGCATCGAACTGGCCCTTCCCGCGGGCAGGTTCATCGGACTCGTCGGCCCGAACGGGGCCGGCAAGACCACCACCCTGTCCATGGTCACCGGACTGCTCCGGCCCGACCGTGGCACCGTGCACGTCGCGGGCCACGACGTCTGGGCCGACCCGGCCGAGGTCAAGGCCCGCATCGGCGTGCTGCCGGAGGGCCTGCGCCTCTTCGAGCGCCTCTCGGGGCATGAACTCCTCGCGTACACGGGCAGGTTGCGCGGTCTGCCCGGCGCGGAGGTCGACAAGCGCGCCGCGCAGCTCCTGGACGTGCTCGACCTCTCCTCGGCCCAGCACAAACTGGTCGTCGACTACTCGACCGGCATGCGCAAGAAGATCGGCCTCGCCGCGGCCCTCCTCCACAACCCCGAAGTCCTCTTCCTGGACGAGCCGTTCGAGGGCGTCGACCCGGTCTCCGCCCAGACCATCCGCGGCGTCCTGGAACGCTTCACCCGGGCCGGGGCCACGGTCGTCTTCTCCTCGCACGTGATGGAGCTGGTGGAATCGCTGTGCGACTGGGTCGCCGTGATGGCCGCGGGCCGCATCCGGGCACACGGGACGCTCGCGGAGGTGAAGGGCGACGCGGCGTCGCTGCAGGAGGCGTTCCTGGAGCTCGTCGGGGCGAACGGGCGGGACGGCGGCGGCTCCCTGGACTGGCTGGGCGGCGAGCGATGACACCGACCCGGGTGCTCGTCCAGCTCAAACTGGCCCTGCTGCGCAACGGGTTGCGGCAGTCCGCCGGGCGCCGCGCCGCGTACATCGCCTCGGTCCTCGTCGTCCTGCTGATCGCCGCGCTCCAGCTCCTCGGCCTCGTCCTCCTGCACGGGAACACGCACGCCGCCACCGTCGGCGTCCTCCTCACGGCGCTGCTCGCGCTCGGCTGGGCGGTGCTCCCCCTGTTCTTCCCCAGCGGCGACGAGACCCTCGACCCGACCCGCCTCGTGATGCTGCCGCTGCGCCCCGATCCGCTGGTGCGCGGGCTGCTCGTGGCCTCGCTCGTCGGCATCGGCCCGCTGTTCACGCTCTGCCTCGCGGGCGGTGCGGGGTACGCCGTCGCGCACGGGGCCGCGGCCGCGGTCGTCGCCGTGTTCGCGGTCCCCCTCACCGTCCTCACCTGCGTCGCTCTCGCCCGGGCCGTCGCCGCCGCCAACATCCGGCTGCTCACCAGCCGCAAGGGCCGCGATCTCGCCGTCCTCAGCGGCCTCGTCGTCGCGATCGGCGCCCAGCTCGTCAACTTCGGTGCGCAGCGGCTCGGTTCGGCGGGCGGGGTGGGGGCGCTCGACCCCGTCGCGGACGTGCTGCGCTGGGTGCCGCCCGCGTCGGCGATCGGCGCGGTCGACGCGGCCGGCGACGGCGCGTACGGGACGGCCGCGGTCCGACTGGCGCTCTGCCTGGCGGGGTTGGCCGCGGTGCTCGGCGTCTGGCGGCGGGCCCTGACCCGGCTGATGACGTCCCCGGACGGCTCGACGCTGCAGGCCGCGGAGCCCGGCCGGCGCGGGCCGCGCCGCACGAGCGGCCGCCGCCTGCTGCCCGCCGGGCGTACCGGCACGGTCATGGAACGCAGCCTGCGCTACGTGTGGCGCGACCCGAAGACGAAGGCCGCCTGGATCACGTCCCTCGCCATCGGCCTGATCGTCCCGGTCTTCAACGCCCTCCAGGGCACCGGCTCCGTCTACTTCGCGTGCTTCGCGTCCGGCATGCTCGGTATCCAGATGTACAACCAGTTCGGGCAGGACACCTCCGCCTTCTGGATGGTGGCGATGACGATCGCCTCGCCCCGTGACGCGTACGTCGAACTGCGGGCCCGCGCCCTGGCGCTGCTCCTGATCACCCTCCCGTACGCCACGCTGGTCACCGTGATCACCACGGCGATGCTCGGCGCCTGGGCGGACCTCCCGGAGGTGCTGGGTCTCTCCTTCGCGCTGCTGGGCGCGATGCTCGCGACGGGCGCCTGGTCCTCGGCCCGCTTCCCGTACTCGATCCCGCAGGAGGGCTACAAGAACGTCGCCCCGGGGCAGGCCGGCCTCGCCTGGATCTCCATCTTCGGCGGCATGGTCGCCGCGGCCCTGCTCTGCGCCCCCGTCCTCGCGCTCACGATCACCCTGCACGCGACGGGCGCCGACTCCTGGTCCTGGATCCTGCTACCGGTCGGCGCGGCCTACGGCGCGGCGGCGACGCTTTTCGGCCTGCGCCTGGCGGCCCCGCGCACGGCGGCGCGGCTGCCGGAGATCCTGGCGGCGGTCAGCAAGGGTTAGGCCCCGTCCGGGCCCTGGAACGCAGACGACCCGCGAGCCGTGGTTCCTCCCGTACGAGACGGTCGGAAGCCGGCCGGACGTACCGGCAGCTCGCGGGTCGGGTGACTGCTTGGGAATAGGGCCGGCTGCACGCACAACTCACGTGCGGGTCCGGCGCCGAATTCGAGACGCGACGACGGGCCGCTAGCCCGCAGTCACCTCAGACGTCCGGCGTGCATACATGCTCCGAACCACCTCCTCTCCTCTGTGTCCCCCAGCCTAGGAACCGATGGGACAGCTCTCAACCGCTTTTTCGAGACCTTGGGAGAACCAGCCCTCACGCCCCGGCCACCCCGTCGATCGCCTCCCGCAACAGATCGGCGTGGCCGCGGCCAAGGGTGAGGGCGGAGCTGGGGATCGCGGGGTGCCGGGACAGGGCGGCCGTCGGGGGTGGTGGTCAGAGGGGGCATGCTGGACCGGTGCGCTTATCGGATTCCGTAAAGTTGACCGAACTCCGTGTGGGATGCGTCACGTTCGAGTTGAATGATCTGAAGGAGTACGAAGGCGTCGTCGCGCCGACACAGCCTGCAGGGGGTGCCAGGTGAGTGCTTCCCGGCGTAGTGGGACCACCGATGCGCTCGGGCCCGACGAGCCCGAGCGTGACGGGCCGGACGGGGCCGATCTGTTGGCCGCGCTGCTGGACGGCATGGATGCCGCCCTGTGCGCCTTCGATGCCGACGGGCTCGTGACCCATTGGAACCGGGAGGCCGAGCGGATCCTGGGCTGGTCGGCGGAGGAGGCCGTGGGCCGCAGCGGGTTCGCCGGGTGGGCCGTGCGGTCCGCCGACGCGGACGAGGTGCAGGGACGGCTGCTGGCCGCGATGCACGCCCCGGGGCGGCAGGTGAACGAGTTCGCGCTGGTCACCAAGGAGGGCGGGCGGGTTCTCGTCCGTACGCAGTCGGCCGCCGTGCGGGGTCCCGACGGGAAGCCCGCCGGGGTGTACTGCGCCTTCAGCGAGGTGCACGCGCAGATCGACCTGGAGCGGTCCATCGCGTTGAGCGAGGCCCTGTTCGAGGACGCCGCGTGGGGCGTGGTCCTGGTCGACGCCGACCTGCGGCCCGCCGTGGTGAACGCGCACGCCGCGCGGGCCCTGGGCTCCGGCCGCACCGCCGTACTGGGCCGCCCGCTGGGCGAGTTGATCTCCCAGGGCGTGGAGGAGCTGGAGAGCGCCCTCGCCCACGTGCTGGCGGAAGGCGCGCCGCCGTCGCCCATGGAGGTGTGGGTGACGCTGCGGCTGCCGGAGGGGCGGCAGGAGCGCAGATGCTGGCGGAGCGGCTTCGTACGGCTGGCCTCGCCGCTGACCGAGGAGCCGGTGCCGCTGGGCGTCGGCTGGCTGTTCCAGGACGTGACCGAGGCCAAGCAGACCGAGCAGGAGGCCGCGCAGCTCCGTTTCCGGTCGCACCAGTTGCACCGCGCGGCGCGGGCCGCCGCCGAGTGCGAGGATCCGGCCGAGGCGGCGACCGTGCACCTGGACTTCGCGCTGGCCGGGTTCGCCGACCACGCCGTGATCGACCTGCTGGTGAGCGAGGAGCCGGTGCGGCTGGTGCGGGCGGCCGCCACGCCGTCGGGCGCGCCGGGGCCGAGCCTGCTCGTGACCCGGGGCGCGCTGCCGGTCCGGTACGCGGAGGGGCATCCGGCGCTCCAGTGCGTGGACCGGGCCGGTTCCGTGCGGGCCGGTGTCCCGCAGGCGGGCGGTCCCGGGGCCGCGGAATGGGCGTCGGCCCGGCAGTGGCCGGAGGGGACCGTGTACGCGCTGTGCGCGGTGCTGCGCAGCCGGGGGCGGACGCTGGGCGTGGTGACGTTCCTGCGCGGGACGAGCCGGGCCCGGTTCGAGCGCGGGGACGCCATGTACGCGGAGAGCGTGGCCGTACGGATCGCCGCCGCGGTGGACCTGGCCTCCGCGGGCCCGCCCGGGGGCGCCGGCCCGCGCTGACCGGGGCCGGGTCAGTACTGGTAGAAGATGCGGTCGCCGTACTCCGCGAAGACCTTGGCGTTCCAGTCGTGGCCGCCGTCCACGTTGCCCGAGCGGAGCAGGGGCGGCTGGACGCCGCGGTCGGCGAGGGACGTGGCGCAGGTGGCCAGCGTCGCCTGCATCAGGGCGCTGGTGGTGATCGTGGAGGCCGAGGCGAAGGGGGCGTCGACGCCGTCGTGGGTGAGCTCCGCGTCGCCCACCTCGATCTTCGAGTCGAGGACGATGTCGCAGTGGTCGCGCAGGTACGTGCCGGAGACGTGGCGGGACTTCGGGGCGTCGGGCCCGCCCGCGTACGCGAGGGAGGTCACGCCGATGACCTTCAGGCCGAGCGCCCGGGCGTTCATCGCCATCTCGACGGGCAGGGCGTTGCGCCCGGAGAGGGAGATGATGACGAGGGCGTCGCCCGCCTTGGCGGGGCTGGAGTCCAGGACCGCCGCCGCCAGGCCGTCGACCCGCTCCAGGGCCGAGCCGAGCGTGGCCGGCATGACGTCCACGCCGACGGCGCCGGGGACGGCCAGCAGGTTCATCAGGGCCAGGCTGCCGGCGCGGTAGACGACGTCCTGCGCGGCGAGCGAGGAGTGGCCCGCGCCGAAGGCGAAGAGGCGGCCGCCCGCGACGACGGTGTCGGCCAGCAGGGTGCCGGCCGCGGTGATGTTCTCCAGCTCCTCGTCGCGGACCCGCTGCAGGCGGCCGATCGCGGCGT
Organism: Streptomyces sp. YJ-C3; assembly: GCF_053891275.1. Lineage (NCBI taxonomy): Bacteria > Bacillati > Actinomycetota > Actinomycetes > Kitasatosporales > Streptomycetaceae > Streptomyces > Streptomyces sp. YJ-C3. The sequence continues at coordinate 8,423,511 of NZ_CM132685.1, forward strand.
CGAGGTACTGCGCGGCCAGCTTGCTCTCGCTCATCGGCGTAGCCCCTTGAGTCGTGGTGTCGCGGATCACGGTGCGGTCTGGACCAGGGCCGTGTCAATACGCTTCCGGGCCCTGTCGGGCCATGGTTTCCCCGGCGCGGGACGGTTGTCAGCGCTATGCGTCAGAATTGGGGGCAGGGCCAGCGCACGAGCGACGCGGCGAGCCAGCGGAGCCGCTGCGGAGCAGAGAGCTACACGAGGGGCACGTATGTCCGGACTGATCGACACCACGGAGATGTACCTCCGCACCATCCTCGAGCTGGAAGAGGAAGGTGTGGTCCCCATGCGCGCCCGGATCGCCGAGCGGCTCGACCAGAGCGGCCCGACGGTCAGCCAGACCGTGGCCCGTATGGAGCGGGACGGCCTGGTGGCCGTCGCCGCCGACCGGCACCTGGAGCTGACCGACGAGGGGCGCCGGCTCGCCACCCGCGTGATGCGCAAGCACCGGCTCGCCGAGTGCCTGCTGGTCGACGTGATCGGCCTGGAGTGGGAGCAGGTGCACGCGGAGGCGTGCCGCTGGGAGCACGTGATGAGCGAGGCCGTGGAGCGGCGGGTCCTGGAGCTGCTGCGGCACCCGACGGAGTCGCCGTACGGGAACCCCATCCCGGGCCTGGAGGAGCTGGGCGAGAAGGACGGGGCGGACCCGTTCCTGGACGAGGGCATGGTCTCGCTCGCCGACCTGGACGCGGGGGCGGACGGCAAGACGGTCGTCGTACGGCGCATCGGCGAGCCGATCCAGACGGACGCGCAGCTGATGTACACGCTGCGCCGGGCGGGCGTGCAGCCCGGTTCGGTGGTCAGCGTCACGCAGTCGCCGGGCGGCGTCCTGGTGGGCAGCAGCGGGGAAGCGGCGGAGCTGGAGGCGGACATCGCCTCGCACGTCTTCGTGGCCAAGCGCTGATCCCGGCACCCCGCCGTCAACTGCCGTGATGTGCGGGGCAGTTGGTTTGCTTTCGTGCGCGCGACACGTTCGTACAGAAAGCCAGATTCCCTGTGCGGAATCGCAGCGGCCGGACGCTCCGCGTGCCAGGCTGTCGCGTGAGGCATATGACCGGAGGGGGGCAGGTATGGACCTGCCGTTCGGGACACGGCACGGCCGGGGGGCGCGGGGGCCGATCGCAGCGGAGGGCCCCGGCGCCCTACGGCGCCGGGGCCTGTCCTCCCCTGTTCTGACCCGGAGCCCCGAGCTCCCAGGGTCATCCCCTCCGGACCGATTTCCCCGAGCGGTCCGCCTCCCGAGAAAGAGATCCCCTCGGCGGCGCCGGTCATTCCTTGAGCGTTGTCACTCAAACGAGGGGTGTTACCGAAGAGCGCCACGCTTTCGAATAAAGGTTCGATAGCGTGCGCGGGTACGCGACTGCAGGCGCGACCACGAGGGGGTGCCAGGGCCTATGGCGCGGCGCATCGACGTGACCGGAGCGGGCGGGGTCCGCCTGGCCGCCTGGGAGTTCGCCGACCCGCCCAAGACGGGCGAGGCCGGGCGCACCCCCGGAGTCCTGTTACTGCACGGCCTGATGGGCCGGGCGTCCCATTGGGCCGGCACCACGCGCTGGCTCGCCGAGCGGCACCGGGCGGTCGCCCTGGACCAGCGCGGGCACGGTCAGAGCGACAAGCCCCCGCAGGGGCCGTTCGACCGGGAGGCGTACGTGCTGGACGCGGAGGCGGCGCTGGTGCAGCTGGGCCTGGAGCCCGCCGTCCTCATCGGGCACTCCATGGGGGCGCTCACGGCCTGGCAGCTCGCCGCCCGCAGACCCGATCTCGTCCGCGGACTGGTCATCTGCGACATGCGGGCCTCGGCGCTCGGCGCCGCCTCCCAGCGGGAGTGGGAGGACTGGTTCAAGGCCTGGCCGCTGCCGTTCGCCACGCTCGCGGACGTCCGCAAGTGGTTCGGCGAGGACGACCCCTGGGTGGAGCGGCCCAATCCGTCGCGCGGCGAGTTCTACGCCGAGGTGATGACCGAGACCCCGGACGGCTGGCGGCCGGTGTTCTCCCGGCGCCAGATGCTCCAGGCGCGCTCGACGTGGGTGTACGACGCGCACTGGGAGGAGCTGGCCGCCGTGCAGTGCCCGACGCTCGTGCTGCGCGGGCTCGACGGGCAGCTGGGGCGGGCGGAGGCGCAGGAGATGGTGCGGGTGCTGCCGCGGGGCGAGTACGCGGAGGTGGCCGACGCCGGGCATCTCGTCCACTACGACCAGCCGGACGCGTGGCGCGCGGCGATCGAGCCGTTCCTCGACGGGGTCCTGGCCGAGCTCTAGGCGGGCCGGGGGCGCCCTTTCGCCGTGGAACCTTCGAGTTCGTCGGCGGATGCGGGTTGCGTCGTGGCCGGTCGCGCAGTTCCCCGCGCCCCTGAAGGCATGCGCTGGACGCAGCCTTCTCCGATGGAGACGGCGCACGAAGTGGGCCTCTCCAGGGGCGCGGGGAACTGCGCGACCAGCCCCCACCGGACCCGCACCCGCCGGCACACCCCGCACGCCTACGGCGAAAGCGCAGCGCTCGTCACGGGCTGAGCCGCTCGACGCGCCAGACGCCGGGCCCGGCACAGACGAAGCGGAGCCGGTCGTGCAGACGGTTCTCGCGGCCCTGCCAGAACTCCACCGTCTCGGGGACGACCCGGAAGCCACCCCAGTGCGGCGGCACGGGAACCTCCGCGCCCTCCGGACAGCGCCGGACCAATTCCTCGTACGCCGCGTCCAGTTCGCCCCGCGACGCGATCACGGAGGACTGCGCGCTGGCCCAGGCGCCCAGCTGGGACCCGTGCGGCCGCGAGTGGAAGTACTCCTCCGTCTCCCGCCGGGAGGTACGCGCCGCCGTCCCGGTGACGAGGACCTGACGGCTCATCGGGTGCCAGGGGAACAGCAGCCCGATGTGCGGGTTCGCGGCGAGGTCCCGGGCCTTGCGGGAGCCGTAGTTGGTGTAGAAGACGAAGCCCTCGTCGTCGTACGACTTCAGCAGCACCGTGCGGGAGCTGGGCCGCCCCTCGGCGTCGGCCGTGGAGACGACCATCGCGTTCGGCTCGGCGAGCGGGGAGCCGGGGGCCGCCGCCTGCTTGAACCAGCGCGTGAACTGTTCCATCGGGTGCGCGGCGAGATCGGACTCCAGGAGCCCGCCGTCGCGGGTGCGGTACTGCTCCCGCATGGCGGCGGGATCGGGTTCGGCACCGGGCGCTGATTCGACGTCGTCGTGGGCGGTCACGGCGTCATCCTGCCGTACGGGCGATGGCCGCGAGACGCCGAACGGACACGCACGGAGTGAAACATGGCACTGAGTGCCGCGAACTCTCGCCATCTGTGGCACCGAGGGTTATCTTCCTGGTGCCGAAACGATGCCGAAACGGTCCGCCTGCCGGTTGGGTGACCGCGTGCCGTACGGGGCATCACGGGTGTGACCGACCCGGAGCGCGAGTCCTGTGCGACCGCGCATCCGTCACTCATGCAGCACAGTCCACGCATCAAGAGGAGCCGCCTGATGTCCGACTTCGACCCCGGCTTTGTACCTGGCCTCGAGGGAGTCGTCGCCTTCGAGACGGAGATCGCCGAACCGGACAAGGAGGGCGGCGCCCTGCGGTACCGGGGCGTCGACATCGAGGATCTCGTCGGCCACGTGTCGTTCGGGAACGTCTGGGGGCTGCTGGTCGACGGCGCCTTCAACCCGGGCCTGCCGCCGGCCGAGCCGTTCCCGATCCCCGTCCACTCCGGGGACATCCGCGTCGACGTGCAGTCGGCGCTCGCCATGCTCGCGCCCGTCTGGGGCCTCAAGCCGCTGCTCGACATCGACGAGAAGCAGGCCCGTGACGACCTCGCCCGCGCCGCCGTCATGGCCCTGTCCTACGTCGCGCAGTCCGCGCGCGGGCAGGGCCTGCCGATGGTGCCGCAGAGCGAGATCGACAAGGCGCAGTCCGTCGTCGAACGGTTCATGATCCGCTGGCGCGGGGAGCCGGACCCCAAGCACGTCGCGGCCGTCGACGCGTACTGGACCTCCGCCGCCGAGCACGGCATGAACGCCTCCACGTTCACCGCCCGCGTCATCGCCTCGACCGGCGCGGACGTCGCCGCGGCGCTGTCCGGTGCCGTCGGCGCCATGTCCGGGCCGCTGCACGGCGGCGCGCCCTCCCGCGTCCTCGGCATGATCGAGGAGATCGAGCGGACCGGGGACGCCGACGCGTACGTCCGCAAGGCGCTCGACAAGGGCGAGCGGCTGATGGGCTTCGGGCACCGGGTGTACCGCGCCGAGGACCCGCGTGCGCGGGTGCTGCGCCGGACGGCCCGGGAACTGGGCGCCCCGCGGTTCGAGGTGGCCGAGGCGCTGGAGAAGGCGGCGCTGGCCGAGCTGCACGCGCGGCGGCCCGACCGGGTGCTCGCCACGAACGTGGAGTTCTGGGCGGCGATCGTGCTCGACTTCGCCGAGGTGCCGGCCCATATGTTCACGTCCATGTTCACGTGTGCCCGTACGGCGGGATGGTCGGCGCATGTGCTGGAGCAGAAGCGGACGGGGCGGCTTGTGCGTCCCTCGGCGCGTTATGTGGGACCGGCGTCCCGTCCGCCCCAGGACATCGAGGGCTACGCCGACATCGCCCAATAGCCCGGGAGTCTGCGACCGTTCGCGACTGCGGGTTCGTCGTGGCCGGTCGCGCGGTTCCCCGCACCCCCGCAGATGCGCACTCCGTGCGCCATCTCAGGGGCGCGGGGAACTCACCCGAGCGACGGCCCCGCTCAGCCCAGCACCCGCTCCACGATCCCGCCCCACTCGGAGACGACCCGCTCCCGCCGCGCCCTGTCGTCCGTCAGCAGATTCGCCAGCCCGAGGCCGCGCGCCATGTCCAGCAGCCCCTGCACGGTCTCCCGCACCCCGGGCACGGACTCGTCCGCGTCCAGCAGCTCGACGGCGATGCGGTGCGTCTCGCGGCCGACCCGGGCCTCCAGTTCGGCGACCCGGTCGCTCAGCTGGGGCTCGTGCGACGCGGCGACCCACAGGTGCAGGGCCGCCCGGAACAGCGGCCCGGTGTAGAGGTCGACCAGGGCCGCGACCGCCTCGGAGCGGCCCTGCGGGCGCAGGCCCCGCAGCGCGACCGAGCGTTCCTCGGCGACGTACTCGACGGCGGCCGTGAACAGGTCCTCGCGGGTCGGGAAGTGGTGCTGGGCCGCGCCCCGCGAGACCCCGGCGTGTTCGGCGACGACGGACACCGTGGAGCCGGACCAGCCGCGTTCGGCCAGGCACGCCACCGCCGATTCCAGGAGCTTCTGCCGGGTGGCGCGCGAGCGGTCCTGCTTCGGTGCCGTCACGGCACGTGGGGTCACAACACCCATGCGGGGTCCCGTCGTTCGAGAAAGGCCGTCATCCCTTCGTGAGCCTGCGCGGAGCCGAACAGCCGCGCCGACAGCCCGGTGAGCGCCCGCGCGTCCCGGTCGAAGGCTTCCAGGACCTTAACCGTGAGCAGCTTCTTCGTCTCGGCCAGGCCCTGCGGGGAGGCCCTGCGCAGCCCGTCGAGGACCGGTTCCAGTACGCCGTCCACGTCCTCGTCCGGCGCCGAGGCCACCGTCACGAGTCCGATCCGAGAGGCCTCGGCCGCGTCGAACCTCTCCCCCGTCAGGTAGTAGCGGGCCACCGCGCGCGGGTCCAGACGCGGCAGCAGCGGCAGGGAGATCACTGCGGGGGCGACGCCGATGCGTACCTCCGTGAAGGCGAAGGTCGACGCCGCCGAGGCCGCGGCGATGTCGCAGGCGCCGAGCAGCCCGAGGCCGCCCGCCCTGACGTGTCCGTCGACCCGGGCCACCACCGGCTTGGGCAGCTCGACGAGCCGGCGGAGCAGGCCCACCAGCGCGTCCGGGTCGGGCGGATCACGCAGATCGGCGCCCGCGCTGAACGTGGTGCCGGTGTGGGTGAGGACCACGGCGCGTACGTCGTGGTCCTTCCCGGCCCGGGCGAGCCGCTCGGCGAGTTCGCCGACGAGGGCCGAGGACAGGGCATTGCGGTTGGCGGGCGAGTCCAGGGTGAGCGTGGTGACGCCGCGGGTGTGGGCGTAGTGGACGAGATTGCCGGCCGGCATCAGCTCTCCCTCAGTTGGCGGCGCAGGATCTTCCCGGAGGCCGCGCGCGGCACCCCGTCGATGAACGCGACGCGGCGGATCTTCTTGTACGGGGCGACGCGCTCGGCGACGTACGCCGTCACGTCCGTCTCGCTCAGGGCGGGGTCGGCGCGCACCACGAACGCCTTCGGGATCTCGTTGCCGTCGTCGTCGAGGACGCCGATGACCGCCGCGTCCGCGATGCCGTCGTGGGTGAGGAGCACCGCTTCCAGCTCGGCGGGGGCGACCTGGAAGCCCTTGTACTTGATGAGTTCCTTGACGCGGTCGACGACGAACAGCCAGCCGTCGCCGTCGACCTCGCCGACGTCCCCGGTGTGCACCCAGCCGTCGCGGTCGATCATGTCGACGGTGGCCTGGGGGCGGCCGAGGTAGCCCTTCATGACCTGCGGGCCGCGGATGAGGATCTCGCCGGGTTCGCCGGGGGCGGCGTCCTTCGCCGGGTCGTCCAGGGACAGCAGCCGCATCTCGGTCGACGCGATCAGCTTGCCGACGGTGCCCGGCGGCGGGTTCTCGGCCGCCAGGGGGACGACGTGCGTACCGGGCGAGAGTTCCGTCATGCCGTAGGCCTGGCCGACGGGCGGCAGGCCGAGGCGGCGCGAGCAGGCCTGCGCGAGGTCGGCGTCCAGGGGCGCCGCCGCGCTGATGATGTACCGCAGCGACGACAGGTCGTAGCCCTCGACGGCCGGGTGTTTGGCGAGGGCGAGGACGATCGGCGGGGCCACGTACAGCGCGTCGATGCGGTGCTTCTCGATCGCGGCGAGGAACGTGTCGAGGTCGAAGCGGGGCAGGACGACCACGGTCGCGCCCTGTCGCAGCGGGGCGTTCATGAGGGCGGTCAGGCCGTAGATGTGGAAGAACGGCAGGACCGCGAGGACGCGCTCGCCCTGGTGGGTCGGGATCAGGGGTTCCAGCTGGGCGAGGTTCGTGGCGATGTTGCGGTGGGTGAGCATGACGCCCTTGGGGACGCCGGTGGTGCCCGAGGAGTACGGCAGCGCCGCCACGTCCTCGGCCGGGTCGATCGCGACGGCCGGCTCGGGAGCGTCCGTGGCGAGCATGTCGAGCAGCGAGCGGTGGCCGCTGTCGCCCGGCGGGTCACAGACGAAGATCTCCCGTACGCCGCCCGCGATGCCGGCCGCGGCCCGGGCCGCCTCCAGCAGCGGGGTGACGGTGACGATCCAGCTCGCGGCGGAGTCCCGCAGCTGCTTCGCGAACTCCTCGGGCGTGGCCAGCGGATGGACCGTCGTCACGGAGGCGCCCGCGCGGGTGGCGCCGTAGAACGCCACCGGGTAGGCGACCGTGTTGGGGCTGTGCAGGGCCACGACGTCGCCCTTGCGGACGCCCGCCCCGGCGAGCCCGGCGGCCACTCTGCGATGGAACTGGTCGAGCTGGGCGTACGTGATCGTCGTGCCGGCCACCGCGTCGACGAGGGCGGGGGCGTCGCCGCGGGCGGCGGCACCCCCGAGCACGGCGTCGTGAATGGGCTCGTCGACGACGGCTGCGTCCTCGTACTCACTCCGGAACACCATGCTGAACTCCTCTTCGAAGAAGGGCAGTTGTGCTCAGTACGACTTGGGCAGACCCAGGGTCTGGTGGGACACGTAGTTGAGGATCATCTCCCGGCTCACCGGGGCGATGCGCGCCACGCGTGATCCGGTGATGAGGGAGGCGAGGCCGAACTCGCGGGTGAGGCCGTTGCCGCCGAGTGTGTGCACGGCCTGGTCGACGGCGCGCACGCAGGCCTCGGCGGCCGCGTACTTGGCCATGTTGGCGGCCTCGCCGGCGCCGATGTCGTCGCCCTCGTCGTACAGGCGGGCCGCCTTCTGCATCATCAGGCGGGCCAGTTCCAGTTCGATGTGGACCTGGGCGAGGGGGTGGGCGATGGCCTGGTGGGCGCCGATGGGGTCCTTCCACACGGTGCGCTCGCGGGCGTATCCGACGGCGCGGGCGAGCGCGAAGCGGCCCATGCCGATGGCGAACGCGGCGGTCATCACGCGCTCCGGGTTGAGCCCGGCGAACAGCTGGAGCAGGCCCGCGTCCTCGTCACCCACGAGAGCGTCGGCGGGTAGCCGCACGTCGTCAAGGGTCAGTTCGAACTGCTTCTCCGGAGCCTGGAGTTCCATGTCGATCTGCCGGCGCTCGAAGCCGGGCGTGTCCCGCGGGACGATGAACAGGCAGGGCTTGAGCCGGCCGGTGCGGGCGTCGGAGGTGCGGCCCACGATGAGGGTGGCGTCGGCGATGTCGACGCCGGATATGAACACCTTGCGGCCGGTCAGCACCCACGAGCCGTCGTCGTCCTTGCGGGCGGTGGTGGTGATCCGGTGCGAGTTGGATCCGGCGTCGGGTTCGGTGATGCCGAAGGCCATGGTGCGGCTGCCGTCGGCGAGCCCCGGCAGCCAGGCCCGCTTCTGCTCCTCGGTGCCGAACCGGGAGATCACGGTGCCGCAGATCGCGGGCGACACGACCATCATCAGCAGGGGCGAGCCGGCGGCCCCCAACTCCTCCAACACGATGGAGAGTTCGCTGATTCCGCCGCCTCCTCCCCCGTACTCCTCCGGGAGGTTGACGCCGAGGTAGCCGAGCTTGGCGGCCTCGGCCCACAGTTCCTCGGGGTGGCCCTCGGCGGCGGTGACCCGGGTCATGTAGTCGCGGCCGAACCGCTTGCCGAGCGCCGAGACGGCCGCGCGCAGCGCCTGGTGCTCTTCGGTTTCGAGAACGACTCGGTCAGTGCTCATGCGGGCGTTTCCTCCACGACTACGGCCAACAGGGAACCCACCTCGACCTGGCGGCCGACGGCGGCGTGCAGGGCGGTGAGCGTTCCGGAGGCGGGAGCGGTGATGCGGTGCTCCATCTTCATGGCCTCCAGCCAGATCAGGGGCTGTCCGGCGGTGACGGCGACGCCCTCGGCGAGCCCTTCGGCGACGCGGACGACGGTGCCGGGCATCGGGGCGAGCAGCGAGCCGGGGGCGCGCTGCTCGCTCGGGTCGGTGAACCGGGGCAGGGCGGTGAGGGCGACGCCGTTCACGTACACCCGGTCCCCGTAGGCGGCGACGGCGAACTTCTTCTGTACGCCGCCCACGTCGAGGACCACCCGGTCCGGTGCGGCGTGCACGACGCGTACGCCCGCGTCGTCGTCCGCGCTCAGGCCGTCGCGGGTGTGCCGGTAGCGGACCTCGTGCTCGGTGCCGTCCGGTTCGGTGCGGTAGCGCTTGGTCTGGGGCCGCGCGGGGACGTTGCGGAAGCCGCCGAAGCGCGAGTGCCCGCGGGCCTGGGCGAGAGCGGCGGCCAGCGGCGCGTACGGGTCCGGCTCCGGGGCCGTCAGCTCGGCGAGGTGCCGCTCGTAGAACCCGGTGTCCATGCGCCCGTCGGTGAACTCGGGGTGGCGCAGGGAGCGGACGAGCAGGTCCCGGTTGGTCACCGGGCCGTGCACCTCGGCACGCTCCAGGGCCCCGGCGAGGGCACGGACGGCGGCGGCGCGGGTGGGCGCGTGCGCGACGACCTTGGCGAGCATGGCGTCGTAGTGCACGCCGATGGTGTCGCCGTCGGTGTACCCGGTGTCGAGCCGCACGCTCCCGGGGACGGACAGCCGGTGCAGGGTTCCGGTCTGCGGGGCGAACCCGGCGGCCGGGTCCTCGGCGTACAGGCGGGCCTCGACGGCGTGCCCGCGCGGCGCCGGAGGCTCGGAGTCGAGCGGCTCGCCCTCGGCGACCCGCAGCTGCAGCGCGACGAGGTCGAGCCCGAACACGGCCTCGGTGACGGGGTGTTCGACCTGGAGCCGGGTGTTCATCTCCAGGAAGTGCGCGGTGTCACCGGCCACGAGGAACTCGACGGTCCCGGCACCCACGTACCCGGTGGCCCGCACGGCCCGCTCGGCCAACTCATGGACATCAGAGGTGAGTTCGGGGGTGAGACCCGGCGCGGGCGCCTCCTCGATCACCTTCTGATGGCGGCGCTGCAGCGAGCAGTCGCGGGTGCCGAGCTGCCACACGGTGCCGTGCGCGTCGGCGAGCACCTGCACCTCGACGTGCCGCCCGCCCTCGACGTACGGCTCGACGAACACCTCGCCGTCCCCGAAGGCGGACAGCGCCTCGGCCCCCGCGGCCGCCAGCTCTTCCTTCAGGTCGGCCAGTCGCCGTACGACCCGCATGCCGCGTCCGCCGCCGCCGGCGGCGGCCTTCACGAGGACCGGCAGGTCCGCCTCGGTGACGTCACCGAGCGGCGCGATGCCCATCAGTTCCTTGGCGCGGGTCTTGGACGCCATGGCCTCGATCGCCTCGGGCGGCGGCCCGATCCAGACGAGCCCGGCGTCGGTGACGGCCCGCGCGAAGTCGGCGTTCTCGGACAGGAAGCCGTAGCCGGGGTGGACGGCGTCGGCGCCCGCGTCCAGGGCGGCCTTCACGACGAGGTCGGCGCGCAGGTACGTGTCGGCGGGGGTGGCGCCCGGGAGCCGTACGGCGAGGTCCGCCGCGCGCACATGCAGCGCGTCCGCGTCCGGGTCCGAGTGCACGGCGACCGTACGAATGCCCAGGTCACGGCAGGTGCGGAAGACACGGCAGGCGATCTCGCCGCGGTTGGCGACGAGCACACTGGTGATCATTTGGCCCCTCACATCCGGAAGACGCCGAAGCCGCCGCGGGCGCCCTCGTACGGTGCGGTGTGGATCGCGGACAGGCAGATGCCGAGGACGGTGCGGGTGTCGCGCGGGTCGATGACCCCGTCGTCGTAGAGCCGCCCGGACAGGAACATCGGCAGCGACTCCGACTCGATCTGCTGCTCCACCATGGCGCGCAGCGCGGCGTCCGCGTCGTCGTCGTACGGCTGCCCCTTTGCGGCGGCGGACTGGCGGGCCACGATCGACAGGACGCCCGCGAGCTGCTGCGGGCCCATGACGGCGGACTTGGCGCTGGGCCAGGCGAACAGGAAGCGCGGGTCGTAGGCCCGCCCGCACATGCCGTAGTGCCCGGCGCCGTACGAGGCGCCCATCAGCACGGACAGGTGCGGGACGCGGGAGTTGGAGACCGCGTTGATCATCATCGAGCCGTGCTTGATGATGCCGCCCTGCTCGTACTCCTTGCCGACCATGTAGCCGGTGGTGTTGTGGAGGAAGAGGAGGGGGATGTCGCGCTGGTTGGCGAGCTGGATGAACTGGGCGGCCTTCTGCGACTCCTCGCTGAACAGCACGCCCTGGGCGTTGGCGAGGACGCCGACGGGATAGCCGTGCAGGGCGGCCCATCCGGTGACGAGGCTGGACCCGTACAGCGGCTTGAACTCGTCGAAGTCGGAGCCGTCGACGATCCGGGCGATGACCTCGCGCGGGTCGAACGGCACCTTCAGGTCCTCGGGCACGATCCCGAGCAGCTCCTCGGGGTCGTACTTGGGCGGCTCCACAAGCTGTGGATCGCCGTACGCCTTGCGGTGGTTGAGGCGGGCGACGACGCGGCGGGCCTGCCGGATCGCGTCCTGCTCGTCGTGGGCGAAGTAGTCGGCGAGGCCGGAGGTGCGGGCGTGCATCTCGGCGCCGCCCAGCGACTCGTCGTCGCTCTCCTCGCCGGTGGCCATCTTCACCAGCGGCGGCCCGCCGAGGAACACCTTCGCCTTCTCCTTGACCATGATCACGTGGTCGGACATGCCGGGGATGTAGGCGCCGCCGGCCGTGGAGTTGCCGAAGACGACGGCGACGGTCGGGATGCCGGCGGCGGACAGCCGGGTGATGTCGCGGAAGATCGCGCCGCCCGGGATGAAGATCTCCTTCTGGGACGGCAGATCGGCGCCGCCGGACTCGACGAGGGAGATGCAGGGCAGCCGGTTGGCGTACGCGATCTCGTTGGCGCGCAGGGCCTTCTTCAGGGACCAGGGGTTGCTGGCGCCGCCGCGTACGGTCGGGTCGTTCGCGGTGATCAGGCACTCCACGCCCTCGACGACCCCGATCCCGGTGACGAGGGAGGCGCCCACGGTGTAGTCGCTGCCCCAGGCGGCGAGCGGCGACAGCTCCAGGAAGGGCGTGTCGGGGTCGAGGAGCAGCTCGATGCGTTCGCGGGCGAGCAACTTGCCGCGCCCGCGGTGCCGTTGGACGTACTTCTCGCCGCCACCGGCCAGCGCCTTCGCGTGCTCGGTGTCGAGTGCGGTCAGCTTGTCGAGGAGGGCGGCGCGATGGGCGGCGTAGTCGTCGGACCGGGTGTCCAGGGCGCTGGCCAGGACGGTCACAGCAGAGCCTCCGGTATGTCGAGGTGGCGGGAGCGCAGCCATTCGCCGAGGCCCTTGGCCTGCGGGTCGAAGCGGGCCTGCGCGGCGACGCCCTCGCCGAGGATGGACTCGACGGTGAAGTTCAGGGCGCGGAGGTTCGGGAGCACGTGCCGGGTGACAGGCAAGTCGGCTGTCTCCGGCAGGAGTTGGCGCAGCACGTCGACGGTGAGGGTGTGGGCGAGCCAGCGCCACGCGTCGTCGCTGTCCGCCCAGATGCCGATGTTGGCGTCGCCGCCCTTGTCGCCGCTGCGGGCCCCGGCGACGAGCCCGAGGGGCGCGCGGCGGGTGGGCCCGGCGGGCAGCGGCTCGGGCAGGGCGGGCTCGTCGACGGGGGCCGGGGCCCGGGTGGGACCTTCGTGCGGCGGGACGACGTGCCGCACGCCGTCCGGGAGAACGGCGACGTGCGGGACGTCGCCGCGCTCGACGAACGCGGCCTCGAAGACGCCGTACGGGGAGCCCTTGCCGGGCGGGGCGGTGACGTGGAAGCCGGGGTAGGAGCCGAGGGCCAGCTCCACGGCGGCGCCGCTCAGCGCCCGCCCGACGGCGTTCTGGTCCCGGTCGCGCACGACGAGCCGCAGCAGGGCGCTCGCGGTCTCCTCGGTGCCGGCGTCGGGCCGGTCGGTCCGCGCCAGCTCCCACCGCACCTGCTCGGGACGGGACACGGCGCGCCCGAAGGCGTCGTCCATCTGCTGCCGGACGAGGGCGGCCTTGGCGTCGATGTCGAGCCCGGTGAGCACGAACACGACCTCGTTGCGGAATCCGCCGAGCCGGTTCAGGCCGACCTTCAGGGTGGGCGGCGGCGCCTCGCCGCGTACGCCGTGGACACGGACCCGGTCGGGGCCCTGCTGTTCCAGCCGGACGGAGTCGAGCCGGGCGGTGACGTCGGGCCCCGCGTACCGGGCGCCCCCGGTCTCGTACAGCAGCTGGGCGGTGACGGTGCCGGTGTCGACGAGGCCGCCGGTGCCGGGGTGCTTGGTGACGACGGCGGACCCGTCCTCGTGGATCTCGGCGAGGGGGAACCCGGGACGGGCCAGCCGGTCCGCGTGCCGGGCGAATCGGGAGTAGTTCCCGCCGGTCGCCTGCGTCCCGCACTCCAGGACGTGCCCGGCGACGACGGCCCCGGCCAGCCGGTCGTACGCGGCCCGGCCCTCGTAGCCCCAGCCGAAGTGCCAGGCGGCGGGACCGCTGACGAGCGCGGCGTCGGTGACGCGGCCGGTGACCACGATGTCGGCGCCGGCCTCCAGGCAGGCGGTGATGCCGGCGCCGCCGAGGTAGGCGTTGGCGGTGAGGGCGCCGGGGAAGCGGCCGGTGCCGAGCAGGTCGTCGCCCTCGACGTGGGCGACCCGCACGGGGATGCCCAGCTTGACACTCAACTCCCGCACGGCGGACGCGAGTCCAGCGGGGTTGAGCCCTCCGGCGTTCGCCACGATCCTGGTGCCGCGCTCGACGGCGAGCCCGAGGCACTCCTCCAGCTGCCGCAGGAAGGTACGGGCATAGCCGCGCCCCGGGTCCTTGAGCCGGTCGCGGCCCAGGATCAGCATGGTCAGCTCGGCGAGATAGTCGCCGGTGAGGACGTCGAGCGGCCCGTCGCTCAGCATCTCCCTCATGGCGTCGAAACGGTCGCCGTAGAACCCGGAGGCGTTGCCTATCCGCAGCGGCGCCCGGCTCACTCGGCGCCCCCCTCGGACTCGCGGCCCTTGGCCTCGCGGCCCTTGCCGGGCGGCCCGGCGAAGGCCTGCGCGATGTCGAGCCAGCGGTCGGCGTCGGGGCCCTCGGCGCGTACGGCGAGGTCGGCGCGGTGGGCGCGCTGGGTGACGAGCAGGCAGAAGTCGAGGGCGGGCCCGGTGACGCGCTGCGCGGCGTCCTCGGGTCCGTACGTCCACACCTCACCGTCCGCTGCGACGAGTTCGACGCGGAACTCGGAGTCGGGGGCCCGCATTCCGTGCACGGCGAAGGCGAAGTTCCGGGCGCGGACGCCGATCCGGGCGACGTGCCGCAGCCGACTGGTGGGCGGGCGCTCGACGCCGAGCGCGTCGGCGACGTCCTGCCCGTGGGCCCAGGTCTCCATGAGCCGCCCGGTCGCCATGGACGCGGCCGACATGGGCGGCCCGTACCAGGGGAACTTGGTCCCACCGGCGGCGGCGCTCCGCAGCACCTCCTGCAGCTCCTCGCGCCCCTGCCGCCAGCGCGCGAGCAGCACGCCGGGCTCCTGGGCGGCGCCCTCATCGGCCCCGTCGTCGACGAACGCCTCCGGAGCGGCGATCGCCTTCTCGACCTCACCGGCGAACGCCTCGGCGTCACTCATGGCGAGCAGCGCGGCCCGGTCCGTCCAGGCGAGGTGGGCGATCTGGTGGGCGACGGTCCAGCGGGGCGCGGGCGTGGCCAGCCGCCACCGCCCGGGCTCCAACTCGGCCACGAGCCGGTCGAGTTCCTCACTCTCGTCCCGCAAGTCGTCGTACACGGACAGCGGTTCGGACACGGTGCGCTCCCTGGGGGCACGGCGGTGTGCGGCGTGCTGGGAGCATGGCAGCGCCACCAGAAACAATCAAGCGTGCTTGCATGAAAAATTCGGGGGCCGCGGCCGGTCCCGGCGAGGGGCGGGCAGCGGTCCGGGCGGACTCAGCGGGGCAGCGGCCCGCTGGCCGGAGGCCCGGAGCGGGCATCCGGTGTCGACGCGGCCGACCAGTTCGGCGCGCAGGGAGGCGAGTTCGGCGATCCGCGCGTCGACGACGCGGATCTTCTCCCGGAACAGCTCGGACAGCGCCGCCGCGCTGTCGGCGGCGTCCCGCAGCTCCCGGCCCGTGCGGGCGATCTCGGCGAGCGAGAACCCGAGGGCCTGCGCGGTGCGGACGTACTGCAGCCGGCGACCACCACGCCTGCCCCTCGCCGTGAGGACGGGACGTGCGGGGCGGCCGCGCTCACCGGCCGCCCGGGCGCGGCGCCGACCGCCGTCGTCACGGCCGCGGACCGATCGGCCTCACTTCCGCTTGCGCCGCCCCACCTGCGTCCGCACCGCCCCCATGCTCGCCGCGATGACGAGGGCGATCGCGAGGGCCTGGATCCAGGAGAGGGCCTGGCTCAGGACGAGGAAGCCGGCGAGGGCCGCGATGGCCGGTTCGAGGCTCATCATCACGGCGAACGTGGACGCGGGCAGGCGGCGCAGCGCGATGAGTTCGAGGGTGTAGGGCAGCACCGAGGAGAGGATCGCGACCGCCGCGCCGAGGCCGACCGTCACCGGGTCGAGGAGCCGGCCGCCCGCCTCCGCGACGCCCAGCGGCAGGCAGAGGACCGCGGCGACGGCCATCGCCAGCGCCAGGCCGTCCGCCTGCGGGAAGCGGCGGCCGGTGCGGGCGCTGAAGATGATGTACGCCGCCCACATGCCGCCCGCCGCGAGCGCGCAGACCACGCCGACCGGGTCCAGCCCGCCGAGGCCGTCCCCCGCGCCGCCGAGCAGGAAGACGCCGCACAGGGCCAGGCCCGCCCACAGGATGTTGATCGCGCGGCGCGAGGCGAGCACGGAGAGGGTGAGGGGGCCGAGCACCTCGAAGGTGACGGCGAGACCGAGCGGGATGCGGGCCGCGGCCTGGTAGAAGATCAGGTTCATGCCGCCCATGGCGATGCCGAAGGCCACGACCGTGCCCCAGTCGGCCCGGGAGTGCCCGCGCAGCCGGGGCCGGCAGACCAGCAGGAGCACCAGCGCCGCCACCACCAGGCGCAGCGTCACGACACCGACGGGGCCCGTGCGCGGCATCAGGCTCACCGCGAGCGCACCGCCGAACTGCACCGACACACAGCCGGCGAGCACCAGACCGACCGGGCCGAGCGCGCCCCGGCGCCCCGTGTCCGCCGGCGCGGCGGCGTCGCCGTCGCTCCCGACGAGGACGGCGGCGTCCGGCACGGGCAACTGCTGCTGTTCGGTGCGCGAGCCGCTCACAGTGCCTCGCCCCTTTCCTCGGCCCGGAAGGTCATGGCCCCCACCCTTGAGTTCATTATGTTGGACTTGGATGTCCACCGTACTGCACTGCGCGCCGCGCGTGAACCTCCACGCTAGAACCGCCGGGCACGCCCCGTGAAATGCCTTGTGCGCTCCGGTTATGCTCCGCGGACATGAGCCGGGACCACGCCATCGAACTGCGTCACCTGCACTGCTTCCTCGCGATCGCCGAGGAGGGCGGCGTGACCAGGGCCGCCGCCCGGCTGCACCTGACCCAGCCCGCCGTCTCCCGCACCCTCGCCGCCCTGGAGACCGCGCTCGGCGTCCGCCTCGTCGACCGCTCCACCCACCATCTCGCCCTCACCCCCGAGGGCCACGCGTTCCGCGAGAAGGCGGCCGTCGCCGTCGCCGCGTTCGAGGACGCGCTCGCCTCCGCCCGCACCCCGCACCGGCCGCTGCGCCTCGGCCACGCCTGGTCCGCGGCCGGGGAGTACACGACGCCCCTGCTGCGCCGCTGGCGCCGGGCGCACCCGGACGTACCGCTGGAGCTGCTGCGCATCGACGACCGCACGGCCGGACTCACCCGCGGCGCCGTCGACGTCGCCCTGCTGCGCGGCCCCGTCACGGCACCCGGCCTCGTCGTCGAACTCCTGCACAGGGAGCCCCGGGTGGCCGCGCTGCCCTCCGACAGCCCCCTCGCCCGGCGCCCCTCCCTCGCCCTCGACGACCTCCGCGACCAGGTCATCGCCCTGAACACGGTCTCCGGCACGACCGCCCTCGACCTGTGGCCGCCGGCCTCCCGGCCCACCGCGACGCTGCCGGTCGCCAACACGGACGACTGGCTCGCCGCGATCGCCGCCGACCAGGCGGTCGGCATCACCTCGACCGCCACCGTACGGATGCACCCGCATCCCGGCGTCGTCTACGTGCCGCTGACGGACGCCCCGGCCCTCCCCGTCCACCTCGCCCGGCGCGAGGGCCCGGGCCACCCGTCCGCCCCCGCCCTGATCGCCCTCGCCCACGAGGTGACGCGGGGCGCTACTCCCTGACCGGGCCGGGCCGCGTCAGTCCGTCCGCCAGCACCTCCGCGAGATGGCGGGCCCGCACCCCCGCCAGCTGCTCCACCTGCGTCCGGCACGAGAACCCGTCGGCCAGCACCAGCGCCCCGTCCCCGGCCGCCCGGACCGCAGGCAGCAGCGACTCCTCCGCGCAGGCCACCGACACCTCGTAATGCCCCTCCTCGAAGCCGAAGTTGCCCGCGAGACCGCAGCACCCGCCACTCAGCTCGCCGTCCAGACCGGCCCGTTCCCGCAGCCGCCGCTCCGCCGCGTCGCCGAGCACCGCGTGCTGATGGCAGTGCGTCTGGCCCACGACCGGCCGGTCGATCCGGGGCGGTGTCCAGTCGGGCGCGAACCGTTCCAGCGCCTCGGCGAAGGTGACCACCCGCTCGGCGAGCAGCCGCGCCCGCGGATCGTCCGCCAGCAGCTCCGGCAGGTCGGTGCGGAGCGCGGCCGCGCACGACGGCTCCAGGACGACGACCGGCTGTCCACCCCCGTCACCGAGCAGCGGTTCCAGCAGGTCGAGGGTGCGGCGCTGCACGGCGCGGGCCCGGTCCAGCTGCCCGGTGGACACATACGTCAGCCCGCAGCAGACCCGGCCGCGCACCACCGGCGTCCGCCCGTACGTCCGCGTCGGCGGCAGCACCACGGACAGCCCGGCCGCCTCCAGGACACGGACCGCGGCCTGCGCCACCTGCGGCGCCAGATGGTCGGTGAACGTGTCCGGCCACAGCACCACCTCGGGCCCGCCCCCGCCGGTCCGCGCGGCCGCGAACCGCCGCCCGAGCCCCCGGTGCCAGGCCCCGCTGAACGACCCGTGCCGCATCCGGGGGATACTCCGCTCCCGCGCGATCCCTCCGACCCGCTTCGCCAGCGACGCCACCACCTGCTTCCCGGAGAGGTAGTTGACGATCCCGGCCGTCCGCGTCCGTTCGACCAGGCGGAGCCAGCGCGGCAGCCAGCCCATCGCGTAGTGCGCCATCGGGCGGCGCCTGCCCTCGTAGTGGTGATGCAGGAACTCCGCTTTGTACGTGGCCATGTCGACGCCCACCGGGCAGTCGCTCCTGCACCCCTTGCAGGACAGACAGAGATCGAGCGCGTCGCGCACCTCCTCGGAGCGCCAGCCGTCCGTGACGACCTCGCCGGCCAGCATCTCGTGCAGCAGCCGGGCCCGCCCGCGCGTGGAGTGCGTCTCGTCGCCGGTGGCCCGGAAGGACGGGCACATCACGCCGCTGCCCGAACCAGCCGTCTCCGTGCGGCACTTGGCGACCCCGACACAGCGGCGCACGGCGGCCGAGAAGTCCCCGCCGTCGTGCGGGTAGCCGAACGCGACGTCCACGGGCCCGCGCGGCAGCACGGCGAACCGCAGGTTCTCGTCGAGCCGCGCGGGCCGCACCAGCATCCCGGGGTTCAGCACGTCCGCCGGGTCCCACACGCCCTTGACCCGCTCGAAGAGGCCGACGAGTTCGTCGCCGTACATCGTCGGCAGCAGCTCGGCCCGCGCCTGCCCGTCCCCGTGCTCCCCGGACAGCGAGCCGCCGTGCGCGGCGACGAGCACGGCGAGCTCCTCGGAGAAGCGGCGGAACCGCCCGATGCCCGCCTCCGTGAGCAGGTCGAAATCGATGCGTACGTGGATGCAGCCGTCGCCGAAGTGCCCGTACGGGGTCCCGCGCAGCCCGTGCTCGCGCAGCAGCCCCCTGAACTCCCGCAGATACGCGCCCAGTCGGGCGGGCGGCACGGCACAGTCCTCCCAGCCCGGCCATGCCTCGCTGCCGTCCGGCATCCGCGTCGCCGTCCCGCTGGCGTCCTCCCTGATCCGCCACAGCGCCCGCTGCCCGGCCGGGTCGTCGACCACCAGCGCGTCCACGACGTCCGCGGCCCGCACGATCCGGTCGGCCGCGGCCCGCGCCTCGCCGGGCGTCGCGCCCCCGGTCTCCACGAACAGCCAGGCGCCGCCCTTCGGCAGGCCCGAGTCCGCCGGTACGAGGTCGGCGGCCATCCCCTCGACGGTCAGCGGCCCGTGCGGCAGCAGGCCCGCGGCGGCCTCCGCGGCCGCGCTCTCGTCCGCGTAGGCGAGGACGGCGAGGGCCCTGGCGCGCGGCGCCCGGACGAGCTTGACCGTCGCCTCGGTGACGAGGCCGAGGGTGCCCTCGGTGCCGCAGAAGAAACGGGCCAGGTCGGTGCCGTGCTCGGGCAGCAGCGCGTCGACGGCGTACCCGGAGATCCGGCGGGGCAGCCCGGCGAACGGCGCGAACCCGGTGCGGACGAGCCCCAACTCCCGCTCGACCAGAGCCTGGAGACCGTCCGGCGCGCCACCGCCCCAGCCCTGCCCGAGGCGGTACGTCCCCGTGCCCGCGACGACGTCGAGGGCGGCCACGCTGTCGGCGGTCGTGCCCCAGGCCACCGAGTGCGAGCCGCAGGAGTTGTTGCCGATCATGCCGCCGATCGTGCAGCGGCCGTGCGTGGAGGGGTCGGGGCCGAAGCGCAGGCCGTGCGGGGCGGCGGCGTCCTGGAGCCGGTCGAGGACGACGCCCGGCTGGACGCGGGCCGTGCGGGTCTCGGGGTCGACGTCGAGGATCCGGTTCATGTGGCGGGTGAAGTCGAGGACGACGCCCGTGCCGGTCGCCTGCCCGGCGATGGAGGTGCCGCCGCCTCTGCCCACGACCGGCACCCCGCGGCGCCGGCACACCTCCAGGGCGGCGGCCACGTCGTCCCGGTCCCGGGGCGCCACCACCCCGACCGGCACCCGCCGGTAGTTGGACGCGTCCATCGTGTGGAGGGCCCGCGCCGTGACGGAGAGATCGACGCCGCCGCGCACGGATGCCCGCAGTTCCCGTTCCAGGCCGTCCAGATCATCCATACCGTCCAGGATGCAGTCACCGGGTGTCCCCCGCGCCACCACGCATCCCACAGCACTGCCCGCCTTGCACCGATCCGGTCAAAAAACTCCCCCGAACGATCACCAACTCTCCTATAGTGACGGCGACTTGATCACAGACTGTCCCGGCCGCGCCCGGGCCACCGCCCCCGACCGCTCCTGGAGAGCCTCGTGACGACACCCCCGGCACCCCCGGCGACCTGCCCCCACCACGGCTCCGGCCGCATCGCCCTCGACCCGTTCGTCTCCGACCTGGACGGCGAGAGCGCCCGGCTGCGCGCGGCGGGTCCGCTGGCCGAGGTGGAGCTGCCGGGCGGCGTCCCGGTGTGGGCGGTCACCCACCACGCGGAGGCCCGCGCGCTCCTCACCGACAAGCGGCTGGTGAAGGACATCGAGGTGTGGGGCGCCTGGCGGCGCGGCGAGATACCCGCCGACTGGCCGCTGATCGGCCTGGCCAACCCGGGCCGGTCCATGCTCACCGTGGACGGCGAGGACCACCGCAGGATGCGCGCCCTGGTCGCCCAGGCGCTCACCGTGCGGCGCGTGGAGCGGATGCGCGAGCGCATCACCGAGCTGACCACGGGCCTCCTGGACGAGCTGCCCGCGGACGGCGGGGTCGTCGACCTGAAGGCCGCGTTCGCCTACCCGCTGCCCATGTACGTGATCAGCGACCTGATGGGCATCGACGAGGCGGACCACCCCCGCCTGAAGGTCCTGTTCGACAAGTTCTTCTCCACGCAGACCCCGCCGCACGAGGTCGTCGCCACCCTCGGCGAACTCGCCGCGATGATGGGCGCCGTGGTCGCCGCCCGCCGCGCCGAGCCCGGCGACGACCTGACCAGCGCCCTGATCCAGGCCTCCGAGGACGGCGACCACCTGACCGACGCGGAGATCGTCTCCACGCTCCAGCTGATGGTCGCCGCGGGACACGAGACGACGATCTCGCTCATCGTCAACGCGGTGGTCAACCTCTGTGCCCACCCCGACCAGCTCGCCCTCGTCCTGTCCGGCGGCGCGACCTGGGAGCAGGTGGTCGAGGAGACGCTGCGCCACTCGACCCCCACCTCCCACGTCCTGATCCGCTTCGCCACCGAGGACGTGACCGTCGGCGAGAAGACGATCCGGCAGGGCGACGCCCTGATCGTGTCCTACGCGGCGATCGGCCGGGACGAGCAGGCGCACGGCCCCACGGCCGATGCCTTCGACATCACCCGCACCTCGGCCAACCGGCACATCGCCTTCGGCCACGGCCCGCACGTCTGTCCCGGCGCCGCGCTCTCCCGCCTCGAGGCCGGGGTGGCGCTGCCCGCCCTGTACGCCCGCTTCCCGGACCTGCGCCTCGCGGTGGAGCCCGGAGAGCTGCGCCACAAGCCGGTGGTGACCCAGAACGACCTGTACGAGCTGCCGGTACGGCTGACCGCTCCCGAGGTGGCGCCGCGGCCCGTCCCGTAGATCACCACAAGTCCACGGGCCGGAGAAGTCGTCTCATCGAACGGACACGTTTCCGTCCGGTTTCTCCGAGGGGATACCCTCCGGCTCGTGGCTGAGATCCAGATTCCCGCTGACATCAAGCCCGCCGACGGACGTTTCGGCGCTGGCCCCTCCAAGGTGCGCACGGAGGCGTTGGACGCCCTGGCCGCCACCGGTACCTCCCTGCTCGGCACCTCCCACCGCCAGGCCCCGGTCAAGAACCTGGTCGGCCGCGTCCGCGAGGGCGTGAAGGACCTGTTCCAGCTCCCCGAGGGCTACGAGGTCATCCTCGGCAACGGCGGCTCCACCGCCTTCTGGGACGTGGCGACGCACGGCCTGATCGAGAACAAGTCGCAGCACCTGAACTTCGGCGAGTTCTCCTCCAAGTTCGCCAAGGCCTCCAAGCTGGCCCCGTGGCTGGCCGAGCCGACCGTCATCTCCTCCGACCCGGGCACGCACCCCGAGGCGAAGGCCGAGGCCGGCGTCGACGTGTACGGCCTGACCCACAACGAGACCTCGACCGGTGTCGCCGCCCCCATCAAGCGCGTCGCCGGCGCCGACGAGGGCGCGCTCGTCCTGGTCGACGCCACGTCCGGCGCGGGCGGCCTGCCGGTCGACATCGCCGAGACGGACGTCTACTACTTCGCGCCGCAGAAGTCCTTCGCCTCCGACGGCGGCCTGTGGATCGGCGTGTTCTCCCCGGCCGCGATCGAGCGCGCCGAGCGGATCCACGCGTCGGGCCGGCACGTCCCGGAGTTCTTCTCGCTGCCCACGGCGATCGACAACTCCCGCAAGAACCAGACGTACAACACCCCCGCGCTCGCCACGCTCTTCCTGCTCGCCGAGCAGCTGGACTGGATCAACGGGCAGGGCGGTCTCGCCTGGTCGACGGCGCGCACGAAGGACTCCTCGACGCGGCTGTACAGCTGGGCCGAGGAGTCGAAGCACGCGACGCCGTTCGTGACGGACGCGGCCAAGCGGTCGCAGGTCATCGGCACGATCGACTTCTCCGACGACATCGACGCCGCCGCCGTCGCGAAGGTGCTGCGCGCCAACGGGATCGTCGACACCGAGCCGTACCGGAAGCTGGGCCGCAACCAGCTCCGCGTCGCCATGTTCCCGGCGATCGACCCGGCGGACGTGCAGGCCCTGACCGCCTGCATCGACTACGTCATCGGGCAGCTCTGACGCCCCCGTCCGCATAGCGGCTGATACCTCGCGGGGGTCTGCGCACCGGCTGTGGCCGGTCCGCAGACCCCCGCGCCGCTGAGGCGGGCTCCGCGCAAGAAGCCCCACCGGCCCGCGATCAGCTACCTCACCGCTGCTTGGGCCGCCGCAGCAGCCGCCCGATCCCCAGTACGGCGATGAGCACGACGGCGGCCCCGACGGCCCCGGCCTTGCCGGTGAACCCGCCGTCACCGTCGTCACCGGCCGAACTCGCCCCCGAGCCGCCGGAGTCGCCGCCCCCGTCCGCGCCCTCGACCTCCACGGGCTCCACGGAGCTGCCGCGCCCCTCGCTGCCGTAGAGGAGGGTCTTCCCGTCCAGGGTGTACGTCACCGACTCGCCCTGCGCCTGCATCGGCACGCTCAACTGGCCCTGCCGCTCGGGCTTCCCGTCGTTCCAGGAGTACGCGATGCCGCCGAAGTAGCCGCGCAGCGCGAGCTGTTTCCCGTCGGGCGAGAACGCGCCGTCGGTCACCCACAGGTCGATGTCGGCGACGCGCTTGAAGACGTTCGTGGCGGAGGAGTCCAGCGGGTCGGGGCCCTCGTACAGGCCGCCGCCGTCCTCGCCCTTCTCGACGATGTACACGCGGCCGGTCTTCGGGTGGACCATCATCGCCTCGGCGTTGCGCGGCCCGTCCGCGTACTTCACCACGTACTGCGTCGCGCGCACGGTCTGGTCGCGCAGTTCCTTCGGCTCGGGCAGCTTGTAGATCCACACGTGGTCCCACTTGCCGCCGAGGTTGTCCCCGATGTCCGCGACGTAGAGGTCTCCGTCGGGCCCGACGGAGATCGCCTCGACGTCGCGCGGGGCGCCGACCCCGGTGAGGGTGAGGGTGGCGACGGTCTTCCCGGTCCGCCCGTCGACCGCGAACAGGTACGCCCCGTCGTCGCTGTCGTTGTGCGTCCAGTAGACGCCGGGGTGGGCACGGGAGGCCGCGAGGCCACTGGACTCGGTGATCCGGGGGTCCTGGAGGGTGAACCCGTCGGAGCCGGCCGGCCGCGCGTCGGCGAGGGCGGGACCGGCCGCCGGCCCGAACAGCAGCACGGCGGCGGCCGCGACCCCACCCACACGCGACGACGCCTTGTACGAACGCATGCCCCCAGCTTGCCAGGCGTGTTCGGTCTCACACGCACGCGGCCACGGCGATCGACGATGATGAGCGGATGCTCAGGTTCATGTTCGTCGGCGACTCGATGACGATCGGCAGCGCGGGCGAGCACACCTGGCGCCACCGCATCTGGCGGCACCTGTGCGCCACCGGCACCGACTGCACCGTCGTCGGCCCCCGCACCGCCCTGCACGGCGGCACCCACGACTACGCGGATCCGGACTTCCCGCAGCACCACCTCGCGGGCTGGGGAGAGGGCTGGCAGCACATGGCACCGGCGATCGCGGCCGCGGTCACCGAGTCCCGGGCCGACGTCCTCCTGGTCTCCCTCGGCCTGATCGACCTGGGCTTCTACACGAACGCCGAGCAGACGGCGCACAACGTACGCCGCTTCGTCGCCGAGGCCCGCTCGGCGAACCCGGCCCTGCGCATGGTCGCGCTCCCCGTGATCCCGAACATCCGCGCCGAGTCCGACGCCCCCTTCGCGGCGCAGGTGGCCCACTTCAACACCCTGCTGGCGAAGGCGGTCGCGGACCTCGGCGAGCCCCGCTCACCGCTGCTGCTGGCCTCGGTCCCGGAGTCGTACGACATCCACACGGACACCTACGACGGCACGCACCCGAACGCGTCCGGCGAGCACAAGCTCGCCGCGGCGTTCGCGGACGCCCTGCACCAGGCCTGGGGCATCGGGGGCCCGTACCGCCTCACACCCGCCACCGGCTGACCCCGAACCCGCTCCCCTGCCGCCGGATCTCCGCCGCCCCCGGCCCGGGGAAGTGCGCCGGGATCACCAGCTCGTGCTCGTCGGCGGCGCGCTGGAGCACCCGGACGCGGCTGGCGGCCGACGCCGGCCGGTCCACGCACATCGCGCTGCTGCACGTGGGCGCGAGGAACTGGGCCGGGCTGTGCAGCAGGTCGCCCACGAAGACGGCCCGGTCGGTGCCCGACGCCAGACGCAGCACCGACGACCCCGGGGTGTGCCCGGGCGCGGGCTCCAGGACCAGCCGGGAGTCGATGCGGTGCGAGCCCTCCCAGAGCACGGCCTGCCCCGCCTCGACGACCGGCGCGACACTGTCCGCGAACAGGAAGCGGTGGTTGTCGTGCGCCGTGCGCGCCGCGCCGGCCGGGCCGAAGTAGTCGTGGTCGGCGCGGGGCACGAGATACGTGGCGTTCGGGAACGTCGGCACCCAACTGCCGCCCTCGTCACGGGTGTTCCAGCCCACGTGGTCGGCGTGCACATGGGTGTTGACGACGACGTCCACGTCCTCGGGCCGCACGCCCGCCCGGGCCAGCCGGTCCAGGAAGTCCGTGTCGAGCCCGGAGAAGTGCGGTGTGCCGGGCCGCTCGCGGCCGTTGCCGGCACCCGGGTCGACCACGACGGTGCGGCCCCCGCTGCGCAGCACCCACGCCTGTACGGCGGCCAGCACGGCGCCGCTGTCCGGGTCCTGGAAGTCGGGGGCGAGCCACTTCTCGTGGGCGTGCCAGGTGGCCTCGATGCCGGGGAACAGGTCGGCCGGCGCACCGAAGGGGCCGCGCACCTCCACGACCTTGACGATCTCGACGTCGCCGAGCGTGATGCGTTCGAAGTCGGTGTCCATGCCTCCACGCTAGGAACCCGGGACGAGCGTTTCCATGCGCCAGGGGCTCGCTTCGATACGCGATCGGCTCATCCTGCGCGTCACGGTCCGCCGCGATCCGCCTACGCTGGACCGCATGGACGTGGTCAGCGACGCGATCGCCGCCGTGCGGACGGGCAGCCCGTCCGCCAACCGGCTCCGGGTGAGCGGGAGTTGGTGCGTACGCCTGGAGCCGTACGAGGGCGCCGGGTTCCATGTGGCCCTCGCCGGCGGCTGCTGGCTGCTGCCCGACGGCGGGGCGCCGCTCACCCTGCGCCCCGGTGACGCCGTGCTGCTGCCGCACGGCGCGGGCCATGTCCTGGCGGACGCCCCGGCGGACCCGGCCGCGGTCGCCCGCGCCCTGCCCTTCGACGCCCTGCCCGGCATCCCTCCCGACGTCCCGCCGGCGGACAGCGCCGACGCGGTGGAGCTGCTGTGCGGCAAGTACCGCCTCGACCGCAGCCGCACCCACCCGCTCCTCGCCGAGCTGCCGGACGTCGTGCACCTGCCGCACGACGACCACTCACAGCCCGAACTCCGTTCGGCCATCGACCTGTTGAGCCGGGAAGTGGTCACCGCCCGGCCCGGCTCCTGCGCGGCCGTGCCGAGCCTGCTCGACCTGCTCCTCGTCTACATGATCCGCGCCTGGACCGCGGGCCCTGCGGCCGGTTCCGACGCCCGCTGGCCGCACGCCCTCGCCGACCCGGTGGTGACCGAGGCACTGCGCCTGCTGCACGGCGACCCCGCCCACGGCTGGACCGCCGACCGTCTGGCGGCGCGCGCGGGCGTCTCCCGCGCGACGCTCAACCGCCGCTTCACGGCGCTGGTGGGCCGGCCCCCGATGACGTATCTGACGTGGTGGCGGATGACCCGCGCGGCGACCCTCCTGCGCGCCGCCGACACCCCGCTGGACTCCGTCGCCCGCGAGGTCGGCTACGGCTCCCCGTACGCCCTCTCGCACGCGTTCCGCCGGGAGTTCGGGGTGACGCCGGGGCGGTACCGGACGGCTGTTCGGGTTCCGGCGGGCTGAGGGCACAGGCGTGTGACCGGGACACTCTGCGTATCGTTGTACTGCGCGGTCCCCTCCATGCGCGGGGTGGCCGGGGAGGAGCGCCACGATGACCGCCGAGGCAATCGACAGGATCGACATGGCGACGGTGAACGAGCAGATCTTGGACGAGATGTTCGCCCAGATGACCATCCCCGAGGGCTACAAGGCAGAGATCGTCGAGGGGATCGTCTACATGTCGCCGCAGAGGGACACGCGCTGGGAGGTCATCCTGGACATCGTCGAGCAGTTGAGGACCAAGTACCCGCGCAAGCGCGTCAAGTCCGATGTCCGCATCGACTATCCCGGCCACCTCAACGGCTTCGCCACCGACGTGACTCTCGTGTCCGAGTCCGCCGAGAAGAACGCCAAGGGCCTGTGGCTCTGGCAGGACGTCGTCTTCGTCGCCGAGGTCATCTCCAAGGGCACCGGCACCAACGACTACGGCCCCAAGAAGTCCGCCTACGCGACCGCCGAGGTCCCCGTCTACCTGGTCGCCGACCCGTACCAAGGCAAGTGCCACCTCTACGCGCAGCCCAAGGACGGCGACTTCCTCACCGAGACCACGGTCACCTTCGGCACGGAGGTCGACATGACGAACACCCCCGTCGGCCTGACCCTCGGCACCGCCGAGTTCCCCCGCGACTGACGGCCCACTTGCCTAGAGCGCACTCCACGTCATTGGCTGTACAGCCATGAAGTACACGCAGCTCGGACGCACAGGACTCAAGGTCAGCCGGCTCGTCCTCGGCACCATGAACTTCGGTCCGCAGACCGACGAGGCCGCCAGCCACGGCATCATGGACGCGGCGCTGGCCAGCGGCATCAACTACTTCGACACCGCCAACGTGTACGGCTGGGGCGAGAACAAGGGCCGCACCGAGGAGATCATCGGCACCTGGTTCGCCCAGGGCGGCGGCCGCCGCGACAAGACCGTCCTCGCCACCAAGGTCTACGGGAACATGGCGGGCGACGGAGACGTCTGGCCCAACCACGACCGGCTCAGCGCGGTGAACATCCGCCGCGCGGTCGACGCCAGCCTCAAGCGGCTGCAGACCGACTACATCGACATCTACCAGTTCCACCACATCGACCGCCGGACCCCGTTCGAGGAGATCTGGCAGGCGATCGATGTCCTCGTCCAGCAGGGCAAGATCCTGTACGCAGGTTCGTCGAACTTCCCCGGCTACAAGATCGCCCAGGCCAACGAGACGGCGAAGGCGCACGGCCGCGTCGGCCTCGTCAGCGAGCAGTGCCTCTACAACCTCGCCGAGCGCCGCGCCGAGATGGAGGTCATCCCGGCCGCGCAGGACTACGGCCTCGGGGTCATCCCGTGGTCCCCGCTGCACGGCGGGCTGCTCGGCGGCGTCCTCAAGAAGGAGTCCGAGGGCAAGCGCCGCAAGGACGGCCGCAGCGCGAACGCCCTGGAGAACACCAAGGTGCGCGACCAGGTCCAGGCGTACGAGGACCTGCTCGACAAGCACGGCATCGAGCCCGGCGAGGCCGCCCTGGCCTGGCTGCTGACCCGCCCCGGCGTCACGGGCCCGATCGTCGGCCCGCGCACCCAGGAGCAGCTGGACTCGGCGCTGCGCGCGGTCGAGCTGGAGCTGAGCGAAGAGGTCCTGACCGGGCTCGACGAGATCTTCCCGGGTCCGGGTCCGTCCCCGGAGGCCTTCGCCTGGTAGGCGGGCGTACCGCGTGCGCGGCGGCCGTGGGTGCTACTTTCCGACGGCCGCCGCGACAGCCACCACGACGAACATCAGCACCAGCACACCGGCCATGATCCGGTTCCGCGTCTTCGGGTCCACGTACCGAGCCTAACGCGCCCCCGTGAGCTCCCAGCAGCCGACCTTCTCGTACCGCGGCTGCTCCCCCGGCACCCCCGACGTCGGCAGATGGCTGCGGACGAGGGCGAGCTCGCGCACGGTCCAGGGCGTGCCGGCGAAGCCGTCGAGCGCCGCGACGTACGGCCCGAAGTCATGGGCCCGCCTGCTGCGGGCCAGCGTCAGATGCGGCCGGTAGCGGCGGTGCTCCCCCGGCAGCCCGGCCTTCGTGCCCGCCGCCTCGGCCCGCTCGGCCAGCCGCCGCAGCACGGCCACGTCCCCGCGCACCCCCGCCCACAGCGCCCGCCCGCCGAAGTGGCCGCCGCCGCCCAGCGCGAGCCCGAACTCCCCGGTGCGCGCGGCGGCCCGCGCCAGCCGCCGCGCCAGCTCGGGCACGGTCTCCCCGGGCACCTCCCCGTAGAACGCGAGCGTGAGGTGCCAGCCGTCCCGGCCGGTCCAGCGCAGGCCGTCCCGGCCCGCCAACCGGTCCACCGCACGGCCCAGTTCGGCGACGACGGGGTCCGGTGGCAGCACCGCTGCGAAAAGCCTCACGGTTCCAGTCTCGCGTACGGCGAAGGGCCGGACGGGGACACCGTCCGGCCCTTCGCCGTGGAGCTCCGGCTCACGCCACCGCGGCCAGCTGCTGCGGCTCGCGCGGCACGAACTGCAGATGGCGCTCGCCGCGCCGCAGGTCGACCTTGAGGCGCAGGTTCGCCGCGCGGGCCAGCATCAGGCCGACGCCGACCGCCGCCGCGGCGCAGATCACACCGCCGAGCATGAAGCTGACGCGCACCCCGTACTGGTCGGCGAGCCAGCCGAAGAGCGGCCCGCCCAGCGGGGTGCCGCCGGTGAACACCATCATGAACAGCGACATGACGCGGCCGCGCATCTCCGGATCCGTGCCCATCTGGACCGTGGAGTTGGCCGTCACGTTGACCGTGAGGCCGAGGATGCCGAGCAGCACGATCAGCGGGGCGAACGCCCAGACACCCGGCGCCCACGCGGCCAGGATCTCCAGCGCGCCGAAGCCGATCGCCGCGCCGACCAGGACCCTGAGGCGGGTCGAGCGGCGGCGGGCGGCGAGCAGCGCGCCGGCCAGCGAGCCGATCGCCATGAGCGTGTTGAACAGGCCGTACTGGCCGACCCCGCCGTGGAACACGTCGTCGGCGTACGCGCTCAGCCAGATCGGGAAGTTGAAGCCGAACGTGCCGACGAATCCGACGAGCACGATCGGCCAGATCAGCTCGGGGTGCCGCGACACGTACCGCAGTCCTTCGCGCAGCTGTCCCTTGCCGCGCGGGGTGCGCTTGATGTGGTGCAGTTCCTTGGTACGCATCAGCATCAGGCCGGTGAGCGGGGCGAGGAACGACAGGCCGTTGGCGAGGAACGCCCAGCCGGGGCCGACGGCCGCGGTCAGCGCGGAGGCGACGGCGGGGCCGATGAGGCGGGCGGACTGGAAGTTCGCCGAGTTCAGGGACACCGCGTTGCGGACCTGGTCCGGGCCGACCATCTCGGAGACGAACGACTGCCGGGTCGGGTTGTCGACGACGGTGACCAGGCCGGTGAAGAAGGCGGCGACGTAGACGTGCCAGACCTGTACGTGGCCGGAGAGCGTGAGCGCGGCCAGGAACAGGCCCGACAGGCTCATCGCGCCCTGGGTGCAGAAGAGCAGGTTCCGCTTGGCGAAACGGTCGGCGATCACACCGCCGTACAGCCCGAAGAGCAGCATCGGCAGGAACTGCATCGCGGTGGTGACACCGACGGCGGCGGAGGAGCCCGTGATGGACAGGACCAGCCAGTCCTGGGTGATGCGGGCCATCCAGGTGCCGGTGTTGGAGATGACGGCCCCGGTCGCGAAGAGGCGGTAGTTGCGCACCTTCAGGCTCGCGAACATCGAGGTCTTGTGGGGGCGGGCGGGGGTGTCGTGGGCCGTTGGTGCGGGGGCGGAGTCTGCTCCGGATCCCGTACTCAAAGTGGGTTCGCCTCCTCGGCGGTCGTCTGGGTCAGAGGCCTTCTCAGAGATGGGCGAGCTTCTCCAGGACGGGTGCGGCCGCGCGCAGCTTGGCCCACTCGTCCTCGTCGAGACCGACGGCGAGATCGGCCAGCCACGCGTTCCGCTTGCGGCGGGACTCGGCGAGCATGGCCTCGGCCTGCTCGGTCGACGTGACGACCTTCTGCCTGCGGTCCTCGGGGTGAGGCTCCAGCCTGACCAGTCCCTTGGCTTCCAGGAGCGCGACGATGCGGGTCATCGACGGCGGCTGGACGTGCTCCTTGCGGGCCAGCTCGCCCGGGGTCGCCGAGCCGCATCCGGCAAGGGTGCCGAGCACCGACATCTCGGTGGGGCTCAGCGATTCGTCGACCCGCTGGTGCTTGAGTCGGCGCGACAGGCGCATCACGGCGGAGCGCAGAGAGTTCACGGCGGCTACGTCATCGCCATGGGAGAGGTCCGGCATGTTCGTTAGCGTAACTCATTACTGTGTCTAACGACTACTCGATAAGCGCAGGCTGCCCGTGATCCGTGCCACCGAACCGCTTCATCACCCATACGAGTGAGTCGATTCCAGAAAGTGACACGCCGAAGGCCGCCACGCCGCGACCCTGTTCCGTATGGGATCGACTGTGCTCAGCCTGCGGATAGACGGTGAGCTGCTCGACCGGCTCAAGGAGCATGCCGCCAAAAGGGGAATGAGCGTCCAGGACTATGTGGTCCGGACGCTCATTCGAGACGACTTCGACGAACGGTTCGCGACGGCCGTCGAGGAGACGGAGAGGTTCTACGGGGCGGCGTGAGCCGCCCCGCACCACCGGATCACGTCAGGCCGAGCGCCGGCATCAGGTAGTAGAAGGCGAAGACCGCCGCGACCGCGTACATGGCGGCCGGCACCTCCTTGGCCCGGCCCGCGACCACGCGCAGCACGGTGAAGGTGATGAAGCCCATGCCGATGCCGTTCGTGATCGAGTACGTGAACGGCATCATCAGCATCGTCACGAACGCCGGGATGGCGATCGTCCAGTCGTCCCAGTCGATGGCGCGGATGCCGCCCGACAGGATCAGGAAGCCGACCGCGAGCAGCGCGGGGGTGGCCGCCTGGGACGGGACCATCGTGGCGATCGGCGTGAGGAACAGCGCGACCGCGAAGAGGCCGCCGGTGACGACGTTGGCGAGACCGGTGCGGGCGCCCTCGCCGACACCGGCCGTGGACTCCACGAAGCAGGTGGTGGCCGAGGAGGACGAGGCGCCGCCGGCGGCGACGGCG
This sequence comes from Streptomyces sp. YJ-C3, assembly GCF_053891275.1. NCBI lineage: Bacteria > Bacillati > Actinomycetota > Actinomycetes > Kitasatosporales > Streptomycetaceae > Streptomyces > Streptomyces sp. YJ-C3. Next base: position 8,455,289 of record NZ_CM132685.1, read on the forward strand.
ATGCCGTCGATGAACAGGACCTTGTTCATGCCGGGCATCTGACCGTTCTCGTCGGTCAGGTGCGCCTCGTCGCTGATGCCCATGATCGTGCCCATGGCGTCGAAGAAGCACGACAGCAGCACGGTGAAGACGAAGAGGACGCCGGTCAGGATGCCGACCTTCTCGAAGCCGCCGAACAGGCTGACCTCGCCGACCAGGCCGAAGTCCGGGGTGGAGACGGGGTTGCCGGGCCACTTCGGGGTGGTCAGACCCCAGGACGGCACCTTGGCGACGGCGTCGATGATCACCGCGGCGACGGTCATCACGACGATCGAGATCAGGATCGCGCCCGGCACCTTGCGCACGAGCAGCGCCAGGGTCAGCAGCACGCCGAGGACGAAGACCAGGACCGGCCAGCCGTTGAGGTGGCCGTCGGCGCCGAGCTGCAGCGGCACCGTGGTGTGCGCGGCGTCCGGGATGCGCGAGACGAAGCCGGAGTCGACGAGACCGATCAGCATGATGAACAGGCCGATACCGATGGCGATGCCCTTGCGCAGGCCGAGCGGCACGGCGTTCATCACGCGCTCGCGCAGACCGGTGGCGACCAGGAGCATCACCACGAAGCCGGCGAGGACGACCATGCCCATCGCGTCCGGCCACGACATGCGCGGCGCGAGCTGCAGGGCGACGACGGTGTTCACGCCGAGGCCGGCGGCGAGGGCGATCGGCACGTTGCCGATGACACCCATGAGCAGCGTGGTGAAGGCGGCGGTCAGCGCGGTCGCGGTGACCAGCTGGCCGTTGTCGAGCTGGTGCCCGTACATGTCCTTCGCGCTGCCGAGGATGATCGGGTTCAGCACGATGATGTAGGCCATCGCGAAGAACGTGGCGAAGCCGCCACGGATCTCACGGGGGACCGTCGAGCCGCGCTCGGAGATCTTGAAGTACCGGTCGAGGCCGTTCTTCGGGGTCGAGGGCGGCTGATCGTTGGCATCGACCGGGGCGGTGGCCGAAGTGGACATGGATGACCTCAGCGGTATTCAGGAGAGCGGCTTCTGCGGGCAAGAACGTGATCGAGTCTGATCCTCGCGTGATCACCAGCGGGTTTCCCCGATGTTTCCGCTGGTGTTTCGTACGAACAGAAGTAGCCAGACTCAGGCGGTTTCAGTATGAACATATGAGGCCGAAATCGCTATCTCCGCGCGTAGACCCTTGGTGCGCAAGGGGAGTACGGGGTTGCGGGGCCGATCGTTTCCGGCTCCTCGTAAGCTGTGCACATGGCCGCATCTCTTTCGGGATCCCCGAAGCACGAGGCACCGGAACCCCTTGAGGGGCCCGTGGTCGCCACCATCACCGGCGGCACGATCCTGTGGTTCGTCCTCTTCCTCGTCCAGTTGCCGTTCTACGGCTGGTTCGAGGACCGCGGGACGACCTGGTGGGTGTGGACCTGTCTGGCGGGAGCCGGGCTCGGCCTCATCGGGATCTGGTACGTCCGCAAGCGCGACGCGGCGATCAAGCGAGCGGCGGCGAGCGCCCCGTAGGGGACGCCCGTACAACCCTCGGAGCACGGGCCTCCTCCCCTGGTCGGATCTTTCGCCCACCCGACGGGTGAACCCCCCAAATCGCCCGTACTGTCGTTCCCATGACCCATATCGACGCGGGCGCCGAACTGGACCCGGTGCACCCGGTACCGGTGCCGGAACGGGCGACGGGCCTCACCACCTCCCAGGTCGCGGAGCGCGTGAGCCGCGGCGAGGTCAACGACGTACCGGTGCGCAGCTCGCGCTCGCTGACGGAGATCGTCCGCGCCAACGTCTTCACCCGCTTCAACGCGATCATCGGCGTGCTCTGGCTGATCATGCTGTTCGTCGCGCCGATCCAGGACAGCCTCTTCGGCTTCGTGATCCTCGCCAACACCGGCATCGGCATCGTCCAGGAGTGGCGGGCCAAGAAGACCCTGGACTCGCTCGCCGTGATCGGCGAGGCGAAGCCGACGGTGCGGCGCGACGGAGTGGCCGCCGAGATCTCCACCTCCGAGATCGTGCTCGGCGACCTCATCGAGATCGGCCCCGGCGACAAGATCGTGGTGGACGGCGCGTGCGTCGAGGCCGACGGCCTGGAGATCGACGAGTCGCTGCTGACCGGTGAGGCCGACCCGGTCGTGAAGCAGCCCGGCGACGCGGTCATGTCGGGGTCGTTCGTGGTCGCGGGCGGCGGCGCGTTCACCGCGACGAAGGTGGGACGCGAGGCGTACGCGGCCCAGCTCGCCGAGGAGGCCAGCCGGTTCACCCTCGTCCAGTCCGAGCTGCGCTCCGGCATCTCCACCATCCTCAAGTACGTGCAGTGGATGATGATCCCGACCGCGATCGGCCTGGTCATCAGCCAGCTCGTCGTCAAGGAGCACAACTTCAAGGACTCGATCGCGCGCACGGTCGGCGGCATCGTGCCGATGGTCCCCGAAGGGCTGGTCCTGCTCACCTCCGTGGCCTTCGCGATCGGCGTCATCCGGCTCGGCCGCAAGCAGTGCCTCGTCCAGGAACTCCCCGCCATCGAGGGCCTGGCCCGCATCGACACCGTCTGTCTCGACAAGACGGGCACGCTCACCGAGGGCGGCATGGACGTGGCCGAGCTGCGCCCGCTCGGCGGCGCCGACGAGACGTACGTACGCAAGGTCCTCGGCGCCCTCGGCGAGTCCGACCCGCGGCCCAACGCCTCGCTCCAGGCCATCATCGACGCCTACCCGGACAGCGAGGACTGGCGCTGCACGCAGGCGCTGCCGTTCTCCTCGGCCCGCAAGTACAGCGGCGCCGCCTTCAGCGAGGGCGACGGGACGGGCAGCGCGTGGCTGCTCGGCGCGCCCGACGTGCTGCTGCCCGCCGGCGACCCGGCCCTCGCCGAGATCGAGGAGCTCAACCAGCAGGGCCTGCGCGTGCTGCTGCTCGCCCGCGTCACCAGAGACCTGGAGGACCCGCGGGTCAAGGAGGACGCCGGGCCGGCCGCGCTCGTCGTCCTGGAACAGCGCCTTCGCCCCGACGCCGCCGACACCCTGCGCTACTTCGCCGAGCAGGACGTCAAGGCCAAGGTCATCTCCGGCGACAACGCCGTCTCCGTGGGCGCGGTGGCCGGCAAGCTCGGCCTGACCGGCGCGGAGAACACCGTCGACGCCCGGACCCTGCCCACCGACCAGGCGGAGATGGCCGACGCGCTCGACGCGGGCACGGTGTTCGGCCGGGTCACCCCGCAGCAGAAGCGGGACATGGTCGCGGCTCTCCAGTCGCACGGGCACACCGTCGCGATGACGGGCGACGGCGTGAACGACGTGCTCGCGCTCAAGGACGCCGACATCGGCGTCTCGATGGGCTCGGGCTCGGAGGCGACCCGGGCCGTCGCCCAGATCGTGCTGCTCAACAACAGCTTCGCGACGCTGCCCTCGGTCGTCGCGGAGGGCCGCCGCGTCATCGGCAACATCACGCGCGTGGCGACGCTGTTCCTGGTGAAGACCGTCTACTCGGTGCTGCTCGCGCTGCTCGTGGTCTGCTTCCAGGTCGAGTACCCGTTCCTGCCCCGGCACCTGACGCTGCTGTCGACCCTGACGATCGGCATCCCGGCGTTCTTCCTGGCCCTCGCGCCCAACAAGGAGCGGGCCAAGCCGCACTTCGTACGGCGGGTGATGCGGTACGCGATCCCGGGCGGGGTCGTCGCGGGGCTCGCCACGTTCGTGATGTACATGATCGCCCGGCACTTCTACACGGGCTCGGGCTCGCTGGGCGCGGAGACCAGTTCGGCGACGCTGACGCTGTTCCTGATCTCGATGTGGGTGCTCGCCATCGTCGCCCGCCCCTACACGTGGTGGCGGTTGTGCCTGGTGGCGGCGATGGGCCTCGCGTTCCTGCTGGTCCTGGTCGTGCCGTGGCTGCAGGACTTCTTCGCGCTGAAGCTGGTGGGTACCGCCATGCCGTGGACGGCGGTGGGCGTCGCGGCGGTGGCGGCGGTCGTCCTCGAATTCCTGTGGAAGTGGGTCGACCGCCGCTTTCCGGCGTGACCTCGGCTCAGAGCCAGCCCTTCTTGCGGACGAACCCGAAGGTCGCGAGGGCCGTCAGCAGCACCGTGCCGACCAGGATCGGCAGGGCGTAGAAGTTGTCGAAGCCGTACTCGTCGAGGTGGGCGAAGTTGGCTCCGGGGATGGCCGCGAAGGTCGACGGGATGACGAACATCAGCGTCATCGCCGTGAGCCTGCGGTTCTCGACCGTGGACGTCACCTGCTCCTCGGTCAGCGTGTTGAGCCGCTCCATGTCCCGGTTGAAGTCCCGCAGTTCGTCGCGGATCTCGGTGAGCAGGGCGATGGTCTGCGGGGTGCCGGCGGCGCCGTCCAGGGCCCGGTTCAGGTCGCGGGTGCCGGTGTTCGTGGTCATGGGTTCTTCTCTCTTCTGCGGCCGTCTCTGCGCACACGGGCATGACGGAGCGTCACGTACCGGCGGTGAGCGCACACGAGGGTGCGGCGGTCACGGCACGACGCGGGTACGCCTACGGGTGAGGTGACGCGGAGGGGTGTGGGGAAAAGCGCGACGACGTGCGGCTACGGACTCAGATCGAGCCGGAGGTCGAGGCGACGCGGTGCTGCAAAACAGTGCAACTCGGACTGTGGTCCATGGCGGATCGCCTCCTCTCGGCCGGTCGTGCGGCGTTCAGATCGCGCCTCACACGCTAACAGTGGTCCTACGGCCCCCAGGGGGGCGAAAAGTCCCGCGGCCCCGGGACGAAGGTCCCGGGGCCGCGGTCAGGGCGAGCGGAGCGCGTGCGCTCAGTTCACGTCGACGAAGTCGCTGGTCGACGTGACCGCCGGGGTGGTGGAGGTGCCGGCGAACTTGTAGCGGAAGTAGCCGTCCGCGGACGCGGTGACCGTGGTCTTCAGGTTGCCCTTGGAGTCCGAGGTCACCGTCTTGACGTTCGAGTACGTACTGGAGGTCTTCTTGCGGTACTGGAGCGTCACCTTCTGCTGGGTGTAGCCCGCGTACTTGCCGGTGTCCCAGTTGGCGCGGGACAGCAGGCCGGTGACCGTGATGGTCCTGCCCTTCTTGACCGGCTCGGGGGCGGCGTTGGTGGTGAGCTTGGAGTAGCGCTTGGTGCTGTAGGACTTGACCTTCTCGCGGATCGAGTAGTCGTAGTCCTTGGCCTGCACGGCCGCCATGACCTTCCAGGAGCCGGCGTCCGTGTTGTACAGGTCGTACGGGTCGACGGTGAAGCTCAGCGTGCAGGTCGACGTGGTGGAGTTGACCGTCTTGCAGGTGGTGGCGCCGTCGGCCTCGTTCTGCAGGGCACCGGTGTTGGAGGACTCCAGGTCCGTGCCGTGGTACACGAGCGCGTACCCGGAGGTGTTGTTGATGCCGGAGTCGTCCGTGGCGGTGAAGGTCACCTTGAAGTTGGCCTTGGCGGAGACGCCGAGCACGACGTCCGTGCCGCCGTGGACGACGACGTTCGAGATGGCGGTGTCGCCGTACTGGTCGTCGTTGCCGGAGGTGGCGGCGAACGTGGAGGCACGCGAAGCGGCGTGAGCGGCCTTGAAACCGGAGTTCACGTGGTCGGCAGCTGCGGTCAACGAGTTGTTGCCGTCCGCCTGCGCCGGGACGGCGAACGCGGTGAGGGCCAGGGCGCCGGAAACCGTCACGGCGGCCGCGGTGGCACGTATGCGCATGTGTTCCCCATTGGTGGAGAAGGGACCCGCGGTACTGGTGCTGTCACGCGGGCCCAAGTGGTCTAGGGGTCTGTTGACCCGCCAGATAGACCCGTGACCCGCGTGACTGGTTGTACGCCAGGTGAGAATTTTGTGATTGATTGACGAAGATCGGGTGCGGCTCAGTCGAACCAGCGGTCCCGCGCCAACTCCTGGGTACGCGAAGGGTCTTCCAGGAGCGCCGCCACCTCGAACCGCCGCGGCCACTGCCCCGCCGCCCACGCGAGCCCCGCGGCGACCCCCTCCAGCGTCGCCGCGTGCACGGTGCCGTCGGGGCTGCGGCGCCAGTCGACCTCGGTCCCGGCGACGTACAGCTCCTCGTGCTCGACGTACGAGGCCGGGGTCGCGGCCCCGAGCAGCGTGCGCACGGAGTCGGGCACGGGGTGCTCGGCCCCCTCGGAACCGGTGATCTCGGCGTCCACGGCCTCGCTCAGGCGCCGCACCTGGAACAGCTCGGCGAGATGCGCGGCCCCGGACGGTGCGACGGGCAGCAGCGGGCGCCCGGCGGCGAGCGGGATCAGGTCGGGGGCGTCGGCGACGAGGGCGTCCGCCGCGTCCACGACGGTGACCTCGCCGTCGACGACGGCCCGCAGCTCGTCGGGCAGGGTGACCTGTTCGGGGTCGAGCGCGGCCAGCTTGCCGTACAGCGCGTGCAGTTGGGCCGCGCCCACCGGCCGCTCCGGGTCGGCGAGCCGATCCAGGAGCTCGGCGGCGCCGCCGGGCTCGTCGAGCAGCGCGGCCGCCGAGGTCCGCACGCCGAGGGCGCGCAGCACCTGCTCGTCGTCGAACCCGGCGGCGTCGGCGGCCTCGTACAGGCCGACGAGCAGCGGGTCGCCGCCCTCGGCGCGCAGACCGGCCGGCCGGCGGCCGTCCAGGACCGGATTGCCGCGCAGCCACCACGCCGTGTACGGGCGGACGAGCTCGTGGGTGCCGTCGGGCAGCAGGATCCGCACGGGCTGGGTGAGGGCGTCGCGCAGCGGGGGCCGCGAGAGCAGCGCGAGGGCCTGCGGCCACCGCTCCTCGTCCACCAGGTCCAGATCGCGTACGGCGACCAGCTCGGTGGCGACCGGCGGCACCGGGGTGTCGGGCAGCCGGTCCAGGACGTCCTCGCACCACACGTCGACGGCGTCGAGCAGACCCGCGTCGTCGGGCTCGGGGTAGTCGCTGTCGCGCGGGTCGAGTTCGTCGGGGTCGAGGACCACGTCGGTGGCGCGGACCAGGGCGAAGGTCGCGAGCACCCCGCAGGCGGCGAGCGGCTGCTCGCCCCACCGCTCGGCCAGCTCCTCGTCCGCGCAGGGCAGTTCGCCCTCGCGCAGGACGGACGCCAGGGGGCTGCCGGGGAGCACCAGTTCGGCGGCCGGGGCGAGCTCGCCGGTCTCGTCGGGCAGGGCGAGGGCGCCGAGCCACGGTTCGTCGCCGACGTCGAGGTGGGCGTCGCGCACCAGGGTGAGCACGACGTCCGCCAGCTCGTCGGCATCGAGCGTGCCTTCGTCGTCCCAGGCGGGCTCGTCGTCCAGGGACGCGGCGACGGCCGCCCGCAGCTGAGGCGTCGTCAGGACGGCGCGCGGCGTGGCGGGCAGTGCGCCCAGCTTCTCCAGGAGCGGGTGGGCGGCGTCGGCGTGGGCCACCTTGAGGCCGAGCCGGGCGAGGGCGTCGCCGGGCACCGCCGACGCCTCGGCGGCCGGCAGCAGCACCTGGCGCGGCCCGATGACGGTCCGGCCCCCGGCGAGCGGCACGGGCAGCCCGCTGAGCCGGTCGGGGTCGACCCCGGCGAGGGAGTCGTAGAGCCGCCGCCACCAGCCGGGGTCCTTCTCCAGGCCGGCCAGCCGGTCGATCGCCTCGGTCAGCGGGACGCGGGCGACGCCCAGCGTGCGCAGCTCCACGCGCCGTTCCAGCCCGGCGGGCAGCAGGCCGGTCAGCACGTCGGCGAGGACGCGCACGGTGTCGGCCCCGACGCCCTCGACGACCTCGGCGTCCCGCGGCTTGAGGGCGGCGGGCCGGTCGTCGTCATCGGAGGCGGGCGCCAGCGCCGGAGGCAGGAAGGCGGTGCGGGGCAGCCGTTCCAGGATCGCGGCCCGCAGCGCCCCGTCCAGCTCGCTCTTGCCGAGCGGGCCGGGAACGAGGTCGAGGATGCCGGGGCCCACGGGCCGCCAGTCGCCGAGCAGTTCGGTGTACGCGTCGGCGGCGCGCTCGGTGAGGAACCCGGTGAGCGGGCCCGGCGCGACGTGCCGCCGGGCGGTGTCCAGCGGGAACGAGGCGATGAGCAGCGCGGGCACGCCGAGGGCCTCGTCGCTCGGCGTGGGGGCGTGCAGCACGGGCGCGCTGCGCGGACTGCTCGGGGCGCCGTCGTCGTCGACCGGCACGGCCCAGGTGACGGACCAGTGGGGGCGCAGCCGCTCCTCGACGGGCCGGTCGGCGAGCAGGTCGGGGGTGAGGGCGCCGGTCCGGGTGACGGTGCGCCAGCGCAGCTCGGCGGGCTCGCGGGCGTCGTCCGAGATCACCGTGTACGCGTCCGTGGTGCGGCGGCGCAGCACGCGCGTCCCGGCGTCCGTGGTGACCGTGACCTCGGCGAGGCCGGGCAGGGCGAGCAGCAGCGTGTCGTCGACGTCGTCGAGGAGGCGGGCGGCGAGCGCCTCGGCGGCCTGGTCGCGCAGCGGCAGGATGACGACGGTGTCGTACCCGTCGGGCGCCTGGCCCTCGGCCGCGAACGGCAGCCGCAGCAGCGGTACGTGGCCGTCCCGGCGGCGCAGTTCGTCGCCGAGGCCGGGGCTGTGCCGGGCCACCTCGGCGGCGGCGATGCGCGCCTCGCCGAGCGACCAGCGCACGCCGCCGGTCCGCCCGACGACGGCGGGCTCGTCGGACACGGCGAGCACGGCGGCGAACCCGACGCCGAACCGGCCCACGGCGGTGCCGGAGTCCTCCCGCTTGGCGGAGGCCCGCAGGGTGGACAGCGACTCGACACCGGTGGCGTCCAGCGGGGCGCCGGTGTTCGCGGCGGCCAGCACGCCGTCCCGCAGGGTGAGCGCGAGCCGGCCCCCGGCCCCCGCGCGAGCGGCGGCGTCGGCGGCGTTCTGGGCCAGCTCGACGACGAGCCGGTCACGGTAGCCGCCGAGGGCGAGGTCCTCCTCGGCGTTCGCGTCCTCCCGGAACCGGGCCGCGCTCCCGGTCCATGCGTCCAGCACGCCGCGCCGCAGCCTGGCGGTGCCGAACGGGTCCATGCCCTCGGGTGCCGGCCCCACGATCTTGCTGACGCTCACGGGTGTCTCCTCCGGGCGGCTGTTGTCGGTCGGCCCGCACGGTATCGCGGCCACGGATCTGCCTCGCGAGCACCGTCGCCGGGTACGGGTCCGGTGGGGGCTGGCCGCGCGGGGAACTGCGCGAGCGGCCACGACGCAACCGGTACCCGCCTACGAAGCAGTCACCCGGCAGACGAGTGGGCGGCTACGAGTGACCCAGATCGTCCGCGCCCTCGGCCGGGGCAGCCCCGACCGACCCCGCATCCGGCTCCAAGCGGAGCGGAAGCGCATCGACCAGGGTCTCGTCGATCACGGGCGCGGCCGGCCGCGGAGGCTTCGGCATGACCGCGGCCTCCGAATGGCCGCCGCAGCCGTACGACAGGGACACGACCCGCCCGTCGGCCGGCGAGAACTCGTTCGCGCACACGCCGAAGGCCTGGCCGAGGGAGCCGCCGATCGGGGAGAGGAACCCGCACGAGACACAGGTGGCCGGGGCCGCCTGCGCCATCGGGGTCTTCGCGCCGAAGGACTCCTCCCAGCGGTCGGCCGCGACGTGCAGGCCGTAGCGCGACAGGACGCGCGCCCGGCGCATGCCCAGCTCCTCCGCGACCGCCGCGATCGACCCGCGGGACGGCACGACGGGCAGATCGGAGACCGGCCCCTCGGTCACCTCGACGTCCTCGGCCTCGACCAGCTCGGCCATCTCCTCGGAGACCGGCGCGTTCGGCGGCGGCGCGTCCTCGCCGGAGTAGCCCGGCTCCAGACGGAGGTCGTCGGCCTCGGTGGGCAGAAGATCGCCGGGTCCCAGGTCGCCGGGGCGCAGCCGCTCGCTCCACGGCACCCACTCGGGGGCCAGCAGGGCGTCCGGGCCCGGCAGGAGCACCGTCTCGTCGAGGGTGACGTACTTGGCGCGCGAGGCCCGGGCCACGGTCACGGCCCAGCGCCAGCCGCGGTAGCCGAACTCCTTGCACTCGAAGAGGTGCGTGACGACGCGGTCGCCCTCGACCACCGTCTCGACGTGCTCGCCGACCACACCGGGCGCGGCGGCCTCCTCGGCCGCGGTCCGGGCGAGATCGACCGCCTCGGCGCACAGGCGGTCAGGGGTGCGGCTTCGCGTTGTCGCTGCGCTCACAGGTATCGCTTCTCTCCTACGCCGTCTCACGAGTGCGCCATCCTGTGTGCGGGAGCGCGGACGGAGCGGACCGGAGGGCCGCGTCGACGTCCGCACCCGACGTTCCGGGCGCACCTACGCCATCCATTCTGCGGGATGGCCGAGAGGCGCGCGGCCGATAACAACCGCCGCGGGCGCGCTACGCACGCTACCTCGTCCGGCGCCCCGCGCCCACACCGACGTACGAGCCGCACCTGACGCGAAAGCCGACCCGCGTACCCATATCGGCACTAGTACGCCCGTTCAAGGGGCACTATGACTGGGTGGCTACCGCAAGGTCGTCGTCCGGTTCGTCGCGTGCGACGGGAGCGTCGGCGTACGCACAGAGCGGTTCGGGCCCGGTGCGCGGGGCCGTCCGCTCGGTCGGGCGTGCCCTGCACCTGCCGTTCACGGGCACGGCGCGCGGTATCCGAAAAGTGACCCACGCGCACGGCGCGGGCGAGTCGGGCCTCGGAAAACTCATCGAACTCCACGCGGTGAACGGCGCCGGCGACGTCATGATCACCGTCGCCCTCGCCTCGACGGTCTTCTTCTCCGTGCCGACGGACGAGGCGCGCGGGCGGGTCGCCCTGTACCTGGCCATCACGATGGCGCCCTTCACCCTCCTCGCCCCGGTCATCGGCCCGCTCCTGGACCGGCTGCCGCACGGGCGGCGGGCCGCGATGGCCGGTTCGATGCTGGCCCGGGCGCTGCTCGCGCTGGTCCTGTCGGGCGCGGTGGTGAGCGGCGGCATCGAGCTGTACCCGGCCGCGCTCGGCGTCCTCGTCGCCTCCAAGGCGTACGGAGTCGTCCGCTCGGCGGTCGTGCCGCGGCTGCTCCCACCCCGCTTCTCCCTGGTCAAAGCCAATTCCCGGGTCACCCTGGGCGGTCTGCTCGCCACCGGGGCCGCCGCGCCGGTCGGCGCGGGCCTGCAGCTGCTCGGGCCGCGCTGGCCCCTCTACGGCGCCTTCGTGATCTTCATGGCGGGAATGTTCCTGTCGATCTCGCTGCCGCCCAAGGTCGACTCCGCCAAGGGCGAGAGCAAGGCCCTGCTCGCCGCCGACGAGGCGCATCTGCACGGCCCCGTGAAGAAGCAGCGCAGGCCCGGCCTGCGCACCGTGGGCACGGCGGTCACCCACGCCCTCGCCGCGAACGCCACGCTGCGCTGTCTGTCCGGGTTCCTGATCTTCTTCCTGGCGTTCCTGCTGCGGGAGCACCCGCTGACCGGGCAGAGCGCGGCCATGTCGCTCGGCCTGGTGGGCGTGTCGGCCGGGGCGGGGAACGCGCTGGGCACGGCCGTCGGGGCGTGGCTGAAGGCGCGGGCGCCCGAGGTCATCATCGTGACCGTGGTGGCCGTGGTGCTCGGCGCCGCGATCACCTCCGCGATCTTCTTCGGGGCGTTCATGACGGCGTGTCTCGCGGCGGTCGCCGGTTTCGCCCAGGCCCTGGCGAAGCTTTCGCTGGACGCGACGATCCAGCGGGACGTGCCGGAGGCCGTGCGGACGTCCGCGTTCGCCCGCTCGGAGACGCTGTTGCAGATGGCGTGGGTGGTGGGCGGTGCGATCGGGATCGCGCTGCCGTTGAACGGGACGTTGGGGCTTTCGGTGGCGGCGGGCATCGTGGCGGTGGGATGGGCGTCGACGGTGCGGGGTCTTCTCTGGGCCGCGCGTCGAGGGGGGCCCGCGCGCACGCGAGTGGCTTAGCGCCTGCCGGGTCTCCGTGCGGTGCCGGGTGCGGGTCCCGTCGTGGCTGGTCGCGCAGTTCCCCGCGCCCCTGAGATGCGCACTTCGTGCGCCATCTCAGGGCGGAGATGGCGCATCTCCTGATGGAGGCGCGGCGAAGCCGCAGGCCTCAGGGGCGCGGGGAACTGCGCGAGCAACCACCCACTCACCGTCAGCCGCCAACCGGGGACCGGGGACGCGAGGAACCGCGCGAGAAGCCCCGCCGGACCCGTACCCGGCAACGCGAGCGCAGCGCCCCGGCGCCCCGGCCACGCCGACGGACCACCCACCCCGAGACGTACCGGCGGCGCCCGATAGCCTTCGCCCATGACCTCCCAGCGTTTCGTAGTGCGCCACAGGCGCACCGTGGCCGCCGTCGGTGCCGTCGGCGCCGGACTGCTCGTCCTCTCCGCCTGCGACAAGCCGACCCCGCTGGCCACCGTCACGGTGGGCCGCGACACGGTGAACTCCGAGGCCTCCTGCTACAACGACGGCAAGGCGCTCAAGCCGACGTCGCTCGAGGGCTGCCTGAAGGACAAGGACGCCAAGTCCATCAAGGTCGACCCCGACGAGACGGTCCGCATCGGCGTCGACCCGGAGATCGCGGACAAGGGCTGGACGATCCTGATGAACGGTCAGCCGCTGACCGACTCCAGCAAGAAGACGTACCGCACGGTCCCGGGCAGCGTGTTCTTCAACCAGCAGTACGGCGCCACCGGCGGCTCCACCACCGTGACGATCCTGCAGGGCGGCGACTCCAAGGCGTACGGCCTGTGGTCGTTCAAGCTCAAGAAGGACTCCTGACGGACACCGGCACCCGCGTACTGATCGCCACCGCGGTCCCGGCCGAACGGGACGCGGTGGCGCGGGCACTGCCCGCCCACCCGGCGGTCGACGTCGTCGCCGTGGGCGTGGGCCCCGCGGCCGCCGCGGCCGGCACCGCCACGGCCCTCACCAAGGCCGAACTGACCGGCCGCCCGTACACACTGGTCGTCTCCGCCGGCATCGGCGGCGGTTTCGCCACCCCGCCCGGCATGGTCCTGATCGCCGACGCGATCACCGTGGCCGACCTCGGCGCCGAGACCCCCGAGGGCTTCCTGCCGGTCACCGAACTCGGCTTCGGCACCGTCACCCACCGTCCGCCGGCTTCCCTCGTACGAGACCTCGCCGCGGCCACCTCCGCCACCGTCGGCACCGTGCTCACCGTCTCCACGGTGACCGGCACCGCCGACCGCGCCGCGCTGCTCGCCCAGCGCCACCCCGGCGCCGTCGCCGAGGCGATGGAAGGATTCGGGGTCGCCGAGGCCGCCGCCGCGCACGACGTGCCCGTGGCCGAGATACGCGCCGTCTCCAACGCCGTCGGGCCCCGCGACCGCGCCGCCTGGCGCATCGGTGACGCGCTCGCCGCGCTCACCGACGCGTTCAGGAAGTCGGCGCCCGTACTGGAGAGTTGGAAGAACACATGACTGACACGACGCGCATCGCCTTCTCGCCCTGCCCGAACGACACCTTCGTCTTCGACGCCTGGGCCCACGGCCGCGTCCCCGGCGCCCCCGCGCTCGACGTGACCTTCGCGGACATCGACATCACCAACGGCGTCGCCGAGCGCCGCGAGGACGCGTACGACGTCCTCAAGGTCAGCTACGCGGTCCTGCCGTACGTCCTCGACGACTACGCGCTGCTGCCGTGCGGCGGCGCGCTGGGCCGCGGCTGCGGCCCGCTGGTCCTCACCCGGGAGCCGGGCGTGGACCTCTCCGACAAGCGGGTCGCGGTGCCGAGCGAGACCTCGACCGCGTACCTCCTGTTCCGCCTGTGGGCGGCGGACACGGTCCCCGGCGGCGGCGTCGGCGAGATCGTCGTCATGCCGTTCCACGAGATCATGCCCGCGGTGCGCGACGGGAAGATCGACGCCGGGCTCGTCATCCACGAGGCCCGCTTCACGTACCAGAACTACGGCCTGCACAAGCTGGCCGACATGGGCGAGCACTGGGAGGCCACGACCGGCCTGCCGATCCCGCTCGGCGCGATCATCGCGCGGCGCGATCTGGGCGCCGAGAAGCTGACGGCGTACGCGGAGGCCGTCCGCACCTCGGTCCGGATGGCCTGGGACGATCCGGAGGCCTCGCGCCCGTACGTCATGGCGCACGCCCAGGAGATGGACCCGGCCGTCGCCGACCAGCACATCGGGCTGTACGTCAACGAGTTCACCGCCGACCTCGGCGAGGACGGCTACGCGGCGATCCGGGGTCTGCTGACCCGGGCGGCGGCCGAGGGCCTGGTCCCGGCCCTCGCCCCGGACGCCCTCGCCTTCCCGTAGGACGGCGGCGGCTCAGACGTCCAGCTGATCGGCCACCGCGCGCAGCAGACCGGCGATCTTCGCGCCGGCGGCCTTGTCGGGGTAGCGGCCGCGCTCCAGCATCGGCGTGATGTTCTCCAGCAGCGTCGTCAAGTCCTGGACGATGGAAGCCAGTTCGTCCGGCTTGCGGCGCTGCGCCGCGGCGACGGACGGGGTCGGGTCGAGGATCGTGACGGAGAGCGCCTGGTCGCCGCGCTGGCCGGCGACCACCCCGAACTCGACGCGCTGGCCGGGCTTGAGGGCGTCGACACCAGCGGGAAGTACGGAGGAATGCACGAAGACGTCACCGCCGTCGTCGCGGGAGAGGAAGCCGAAGCCCTTCTCGCTGTTGAACCACTTGACCTTGCCGGTAGGCACGTGAAGTCCTCGTCCTCGTCACTGAAAGAAAACGCTCTGGATAGCAGTACAGCGGGTCGTGGTACGACCCGCCGCCCCCAAGACTATGGGTCCCGGGGCCGCTGACAAGACGTCGCCGAATTGTTCCTTCGGGCTGGGAACTACCCTGGCTGGGTGCGCGACAAAACCCAAGTCAATTCCCGGGCGACCGAGGCGGGGCCCGGCGACGGCCTCGTGAAAGCGGGCGGCATCGTCTTCATCGTGGGGGCGATCGCCACCCTCGTCACGGTGGCCCCGCTGTTTCTCGGCACCGACCCGTTCCCGCCGCTCGCCTATGCGGTCTGCATGCTGATGGGCGTCGGTTTTCTGCTGGCCGCGGCCGGCGTGGTCCGCGGCATCTCGGCTCAGCGCCGGGCGGCGCGCTCCACGTAGCTCTCCAGCCAGGCCGGGAACGCGGTCAGGTCCGGCAGCACCACGTCGGCGCCCGCCGCCTTCAGCTCGTCGGCGTCGCAGGGCCCGGTCGTGACGCCGACGGAGAACGCGTCCGCGGTGCGCGCGCCGCGGACGTCGCCGATGTGGTCGCCGACGTAGACGCTCGCGCCGTGCTCGCGCAGCGCCTCCGCCTTGCCCTCGGCCCACAGGTTGCCGACGACGACGTCCGCGTCGATGCCCAGGTGGTCGAGGTGGAGCTTCGCGTTCGGCTCGTACTTGGCGGTGACGACCATCGTGCGGCCGCCCGCGGCGCGCACGGCGGCCATCGCCTCGTGGACGCCCGGCATGGGCAGGGTGGGCTCGATGGCGTATGTGGGATACATCTCACGGTAGAGATCGGCCATCGCCGGGACCCGCTCCGGCGGGCACCAGTTGGCCAGCTCGTCGACGAGCGGCGGCCCCAGACGCGTGACGACCAGATCCGCGTCGACGTACAGGCCGGTCTGCTCGGACAGGGCCACCCAGGTCGCCCGGATACCGGGACGCGAGTCGATCAGCGTCATGTCGAGGTCGAAGCCGACGGTGGGTCCGGTGGGTCCAGGGCGATCGGTGTCTATGAGGGCAGCCATGGGGGCCATTGTGCCCCGGCATACGATGACCCCGCACAGCTCGCACTTAGCCAAGCCTTACCAAGCCCATGCATCGGAGCCCCATGCCTGTCAGACGCCGTGACGTCAGGGTCCTCGCGATCGTGGCCGCGGCCGTGGCGCTGGCCCTCGCGGTGCTGCTCAGCCTTGCGGTGGGCGCACGCGCGATCGCGCCGTCCGCCGTGTTCGACGCCCTGCTGCACGGCGGTCACAGCGACGCCGCCGAGGTGATCCGAGGTCTGCGGCTGCCGCGTACGGTCATCGGCCTGATGGTCGGCGCGGCCCTCGCGCTGGCCGGCACGGTCCTGCAGGGCATCACCCGCAACCCGATCGCCGACCCGGGCATCCTCGGCATCAGCCAGGGCGCGTCGGTCGGCGTGGTCCTCGCCCTCGCGTACCTGGGCATCCACACCCTCACCGGCTACGTGTGGTTCGCGTTCGCCGGGGCGGGCCTCGCCTCGGTCGCCGTCTACGCGATCGCGTCCAGCGGCAGAGGCGGCGCGACCCCCGTGAAGCTGGCCCTGGGCGGCGCCGCGATCAACGCGCTCCTGGTCTCGGTCACGACCGCGATCCTCACCACCAAGGCCTCGGCGCTCGACGAGTTCCGGTTCTGGCAGGTGGGTTCGCTCTCCGGCCGCGACGCGGACCTGGTCGGCCAGGTCTGGCCGTTCCTCCTCGTCGGCACGGTGCTGGTCCTCTCGGTGGCCCGCGGTCTGGACGCGCTGGCGCTCGGCGAGGACGTGGCGAAGGGCCTCGGGCAGCGGGTGGCGACGGTACGGATCGTCGGCGGCCTGGGCGCGACGGTCCTCACCGGGGTCGGCGTCGCCGCGGCCGGCCCGATCGCCTTCATCGGCCTGGCCGTCCCGCACATCGCCCGCGCCCTGGTCGGCTCGGACCACCGCTGGCTGCTGCCGATGGCGGCGCTCACGGGCCCGGTGATGCTGCTGGTCTCCGACACGGTCGGCCGGGTGGTCTTCCCGCCGAGCGAGGTGCCCGCGGGCGTGATGACGGCACTGATCGGCGTCCCGTTCCTCGTCACACTCGTCCGCAGGAAGGCGGTACCCGCATGAGCGCCACACTCACCCGTGTCCGCCCGTCCGGCTACACGCTCGTCCGCGCGGGCCGGGCCCGCTTCCTCCTGCACCGCAGGGCGGCGGCGGTGGCGGCGATCCTGACGATCGCGCTGGCCGCGAGCTGCGTGGCGTACCTGTGCGTGGGCGAGACGTTCACGAGCCCCGCCGAGGTCTTCAAGGTCCTCACGGGGCAGCCGTCGCCGGACGAACTCGTCGTGGGCACCCTCCGGGAGCCCCGCATGGTGGTCGGCCTGCTGGTCGGCGCGGCGTTCGGCGTGGCCGGGGCGCTCATCCAGACGGTGGCGCGCAACCCCCTGGCCAGCCCGGACATCATCGGCATCAGCCAGGGCGCGAGCGCGGTGACGGTGGCGGCGATGACGTTCGGCCTCACCTCGTACACGTTCCTCCCCTACGTCTCCGTGGCCGGCGGAGTCGTCGCCGCGGCCCTGGTCTACGTCTTCGCGTGGCGCGGCGGCCTGCACGCCACCCGCTTCGTCCTGATCGGCATCGGCTTCGCTATCGCCCTGCGCTCGATCACCACGCTGTTCATGACGAAGGGCGACTACCTGGTCGCCCAGCAGGCCCAGATCTGGATGACGGGCTCCCTCAACGGCCGCGGCTGGCCGGAGGCCCAGCCGCTCGCCTGGATCCTGCTGATCCTGGCCCCGTTCGTCGCCTGGGCGGCACGGGCGCAGCGCACGGTCACGATGGACGACGACACGGCGACGGCCCTCGGCATCCGGCTCGGCCGGGTGCGCCTGGGCCTGGTGGCACTCGGCGTGATCCTGGCGTCCGTGGCGACCGGGGCGGCGGGCCCGGTGGACTTCGTGGCGCTCCTTGCCCCCCAGATCGCCCGCCGTCTGACCCGCACGGCACAGATCCCGCTGCTCTGCTCGGCCCTCCTGGGGGCGGTGATCATCGTCGTGGCCGACCTCCTGGCGCGCCGCCTCTTCTCCCCCACGGAACTCCCGGTCGGCGTCCTCACGGCGGCCGTCGGCGCCCCGTACCTGATCTGGCTGATCGTCCGCAGCCGCACCGTCCGCCCTTCCGGAGGCACCGCATGAGCCGGCTCTCGGCCCGCGATCTGACGCTCGCCTACGAGGACCGCACCGTCGTGCACGACCTCGACCTGACGGTGCCCGACGGCCGCGTCACGGTCATCGTCGGCCCGAACGCCTGCGGCAAGTCGACGACCCTCCGGGCCCTCGGCCGCCTCCTCAAGCCGGCCGGCGGCTCGGTCCTCCTGGACGGCAAGGCCCTGACGGACCTGCCCACCAAGAAGATCGCCCAGCAGATCGGCCTGCTCCCCCAGTCGCCCACGGCCCCCGAGGCGATCACGGTCGCCGACCTCGTGTCACGCGGCCGCCAGCCCCACCAGAGCTGGTGGCAGCAGTGGTCGGACGCGGACGAGAAGGCGGTCACCGAGGCGATGCGCCGCACCGACGTCGCGACCCTCGCGGACCGCAACGTGGACGAGCTCTCGGGCGGCCAGCGCCAGCGCGTCTGGATCGCGATGGCCCTCGCCCAGGAGACGGACATCCTCCTCCTCGACGAGCCCACCACCTTCCTGGACATCTCGCACCAGGTCGAAGTCCTCGACCTGGTAAGGCAGTTGAACCACGACAAGGGCCGTACCATCGCCCTCGTCCTGCACGACCTGAACCAGGCGGCCCGCTACGCCGACCACCTGGTCGCCATGAAGGAGGGCCGCATCGTCGCCGAGGGAGCCCCGGCGGAGATCGTCACGGCGGATCTGGTCAAGGAGGTCTTCGGCCTGGACTGCGTAGTGGTCCCCGACCCGGTGACGGGTTCCCCCCTGGTGGTCCCGGGCCGCCCCTGGAGCGCCACGGGTTGAGGGTCAGCCGTTAGGTCGCCCCGCGCTGCACCCCAGCCCCGGGGCTCCGCTCCTCAATCGCCGGAGGGGCTTGATTGGTGCACTCGCGTACGAGACGGGAGGGGCCGGTCTGGGTATGTGCGCGCAGCACAGCTCACGCGGTGACGAAGCGCGAAGCAACCGGCGAGGCCATCAAGATGGCGAGCACGGACATGCCCAGGGCGGCCCCGCACCCACCCACACACCTGTCGGAGACAACGGAAAGCCGCCAACCGAAGCCCAGACGGCCACCCTCCCTTCAAAGCGCACCGCCCACGAACGCCCCCGCACCGAAAGGCAACACATGAGCGCCTCCCTCACCCGCCGCGGCCCCCTCGTAGGCACCCTCGCCCTGGCCCTGACCCTGACAGCGGCCTGCAGCTCCAACGACTCCGGCTCGCCCGATTCCGCCTCCAGCGCCGCAGGCACCGGTACGCACACCGTCAGAACCGCCATGGGCGACGTCAAGGTCAAGAACACCCCGAAGCGCGTGGTCGTCCTCGACACCGCCGAACTCGACTCGGCGATCACCCTCGGCGTCCACCCCGTGGGCGCCACCCGCGCCGGCGCCGAACAGTCCTTCCTCTCCTACCTCC
The DNA here is from genome assembly GCF_053891275.1 of Streptomyces sp. YJ-C3. Classification (NCBI taxonomy): domain Bacteria; kingdom Bacillati; phylum Actinomycetota; class Actinomycetes; order Kitasatosporales; family Streptomycetaceae; genus Streptomyces; species Streptomyces sp. YJ-C3. The sequence goes on from NZ_CM132685.1 coordinate 8,474,419, forward strand.
CGAAGCCGCAGACCACCGGCATCACCGAGGTGGGCGAGATCGCGAACGCCAACCTGGAGAAGATCGCGGGCCTCAAGCCCGACCTCATCCTCAGTAACAAGGTCCGCGACGGCGGGCGTTACCAGCAGCTCAGCGCCATCGCCCCCACGGTCCTCACGGAGTCGACCGGCTACCCCTGGAAGCAGAACTTCCTCACCCACGCCGACGCCCTCGGCAAAAAGGCCGAGGCCAGGATCGTGATCAAGAAGTACGAGACGCACGCGGCGGCCGTCACGAAAGCACTCGGCGGAAAGACGAAGGCAGCCGCCACGGACGTGAACGTGGTCCGCTTCGTCGAGGGCGCCGACATCCGCATCTACGGCAAGCAGAACTACATCGGCACGATCCTGGCCGACGTCGGTCTGGGCCGCCCGGCGATCACCGACAAGGCCAAGGACGGGTTCTCGTACGACGTCAGCCCGGAACAGATCGACAAGGCGGACGCGGACGTCATCTTCACGTCGACGTACGGCAATCCGGGCAAGGCGAAGGTCACGCAGACCACGACGAGCGGCCTGTGGCGGGGACTCAGGGCGGTCAGGGACGACAGGGTGTTCCAGGTGGACGACGAGCTGTGGATCCAGGGCATCGGCTACACGGCGGCGAACAAGATCCTGGCGGAACTCCGGTCGGACCTGCCGAACTGACCCCGCACCGGCACCTCTGACCGGCACCTCTGACCGGCGCCCCTAACCGGCACGCGCACCGGCCCCCCGCACCACCGCACCTCACATGCGGCTGCGCTGCGATCGCCACACCAGATACAACGCGGAGGCGATCGCGGCACAGCGCAGCACCCACGGCCAGGTCTCCCCGAGCGCCCCGCTCATCCGCCCGTCGGGAATCGGCGCGCCCCAGCGCCCTTCCGTGCGTCCCCACAGCCAGACGATGCCGCCCACCACGGCGAGGCCCGGCAGACCGAACACGGCCCACTTCTTCTGCCCGATCGTCAGCCGCCGGGACAGATAGACGACGGCCCAGCCGATGAGCAGCGCGAGAACGTTGCCGAGAACGGCACCGGCGACGAGGGCGACGGCGGCGAGGAGCAGCAGGGGGTTGGTCCAGCCCGCGACAGGGGCGACCCGCGGCACGAACCGCCGCGCCCCCCGCCCCCGGCCCGCCTCGGCCTCGGCACCGCTCCCGTCACCCTCCGCGTCTCCCGCGCCCGCACCCGTACCCGCCCCCGCCTCACCAGGACCGGACGGCTTGCGCAGATCGGGCCCCCCGCCCCGCGAAGAGGACCGCGGGGGCGAGCCCGGCGGCGGCTTGAGGATGTCGGGGATCTCCACGCCGCCCACGAACCCCGGCACCGTGTCCGTGTCGGCGAGCGACCCCGCTCCTCCGGCACCGATCCGCCACCAGTCGTCCTCCCCGCCGGACGCCCCGAGTTCATCGGTCCCGGCGAGATGCGGCGGCGACGGCGCGCCGGAGTCGTCGCGGGCGGGCTCGTCACGGGCGGGATCGCGCCGGGGCCGCGGCACGATCCGCCGCAGCCCGCCGCCCTTGGGAGCGCGCTGCTCGGGCAACGGCCGGGTCAGCGGCGCCGCCGGGTCGGCGGCGGCCCCGCCCGCCCCGCCCTCTTGGGCCCCGCTGACTATCCGGTCGGGGCTGCCGAGCCGGTCCAGGATGCGGCGCACGGCGGCCGGGCTGTCGACGGTGACCCGGGCGCGGCGCCGGTCGATCTCGCCGCGCAGCTCCGTCACCAGCCGCATCCGGGTCGCCGACGGCAGCTGCCGCTGCTGGGCCAGGTCTCCGACCCGGCTCAGATAGTCGAAGACGAGCTGATCACTCTCGATCCCCACGAAGTCCCCTCCGGGGTGGCGCAGTTGACACCCCGACGGTACAGCGCCCCGGAGGGGCGCGGGGAACTGCGCGACCAGCCACGACAGAACGTCCACCCGGCAACGCACGGCGGCAGGCAGGACGGAAGCCGGAGAACGCCCGCTACCGTGGGTCAGATGAGCCCCAGCGAGCAGACCCCGGCGGCGGCCACCACGGCCCCCCGTTCCCTGGCGGAAGCCCTCCGCTCCCGGGACGACGCGTCCCTGGCCCGTCTCCTGCGGGCCCGCCCGGATCTGCTCGGCCCGGTTCCGAACGACCTGACCCAGCTGGCCACCCGGGCCGGCACGCGGGCCTCGGTGGTCCGCGCCCTGGACCGCTTGGACCGGTTCACGCAGCAGGTGGCGCAGGCGCTCTCGGTGGCCCCGGAACCGGCGACGTACGCGGCGCTGCTCGGTCTGCTGCCGGGCGAGGAGGCGGAGCGGGCGCTGCCGGGCGCCGTGGCGACGCTGCGCGAGCAGGCCCTGCTGTGGGGCGGGGACGACCAGCTCCGCCTCGTCCGTACGGCCCGCGAGCTGCTGGCGCCGGGACCGCAGCACCCGTCCCCCACGGGGCTGGGCCCGACGGTCGCCGAGGCCACGGCAGGGATCTCGCCGACCCGTCTGCAGGAGATCGTCGCCGCGGCCGGGCTGGCGTCGACGCACGACCCGGTGTCGGCGGTGGCGGCGCTCACGGAGCTGTTCACCACGCCCGCGCGCATGTCGGCGCTCCTCGACGAGGCGCCGGCCGAGTCCATCGACGTACTGAGCCGCCTGGTGTGGGGGCCGCCGTACGGGCAGGTGACGGCCCAGCCGGCGGCGCATCTGCGCTGGCTGCTCGACCGCGGACTGCTGCTGCCGACCGCGCCCGGCACGGTGGTGCTGCCGCGCGAGGCGGCGCTGCACCTGCGCGGCGGCCGGGCGCACCGCGAGCTGGAGCCCGTGGCGCCCGAGGTGCGGGAGAAGGCGCCGCACCGTCCACAGGTTGTGGACGCCGCGGCGGCGGCGCAGGCGTACACGGCGCTCGCGACGGTCGAGGAGCTGCTGAAGGACTGGGACGAGGGCGGGCCCGCGGTGCTGCGGGCGGGCGGCCTGAGCGTGCGGGACCTCAAGCGCACGGCGGCGGCCCTCGACACGACGGAGCCGCAGGCCGCCTTCTGGGTCGAACTCGCCTACGCCGCGGGCCTGCTGGCGTCGGACGGCGAGGCCGACGAGCGGTACGCGGCGACGCCCGCGTACGACGAGTGGCTGGAGCGGCCGCCGGCCGAGCGGTGGACGCGGCTCGCGGCGGCGTGGCTGGCGGCGACGCGCACGGCGGGCGTGGTCGGCGGCCGGGACAGCAAGGACCGGGCGCTGTCGGCGCTGGGCCCGCACCTGGACCGCTCGGCGGCGCCCGAGGTCCGCCACCGGGTCCTGACGCTGCTGTCGGACCTGCCGGAGGGCACGGCGCCCGACCCGGAGTCGGTCGTGGCCCGGCTGACCTGGGAGCGGCCCTCGCCCGCCGCCCGGGACCTGCGCACGCGGCTGGCCCGCTGGACCCTGTCCGAGGCGGAGTCGCTCGGGCTGACGGGCCGCGGGGCGCTGTCGGGGCACGGCCGCGCGCTGCTCACGGTGCAGGACCTGACGCCTGCCGAGCGCGCCGCGGCGACGCTGAAGGCGGAGAAGCTCATCGCCCCGCTGCTGCCGGAACCCCTGGACCACGTCCTGCTCCAGGCGGACCTGACGGCGGTGGCCCCCGGCCCCCTGGAGCGTCCGCTCGCGGACGCCCTGTCGGTGCTGGCCGACGTCGAGTCGAAGGGCGGCGCGACGGTGTACCGGTTCACGCCGGGCTCGGTGCGGCGCGCGCTCGACGCGGGCCGCACCGCGTCCGACCTGCACGCCTTCCTCACCCAGCACTCGCGCACGCCGGTCCCCCAGCCCCTGACCTACCTCATCGACGACGTGGCCCGCCGCCACGGCCATCTGCGGATCGGCGCGGCCTCCGCGTACGTCCGCTGCGACGACGACGCCCTGATGGGCGAGATCCTCGCGGACAGGCGGGCGGCGCCGCTGCGGCTTCGCCGGCTCGCGCCGACGGTCCTCGCGGCCCAGGTGGACCCGGGCACGCTCCTGGAGGGCCTGCGCTCGATGGGGTTCGCGCCGGCCGCGGAGACGCCCGAGGGCGATGTCCTGATCACCCGCGCCCATGCGCACCGCACCCCGCCGCGCACGGCTCCGGAGCCGGTCCCGGACGGGCCGCCGCTGCCCGACGGCACGCTCCTCGACGCCGCGATCCGGGCGATCCGGGCGGGCGACATGGCGGCGACGACCCCGCGCAGAACGGCGCCCGCCCACCCCGGCGGCGGCGAACTGCCCCGCACGGCGGCCGCCGAGACCCTCGCCACGATGCAGGCCGCGGTACTCACCGGCGACACCCTGTGGATCGGTTACGTGAACGCGGAGGGCGCCGCCAGCCAGCGCGTCATCGCCCCCATCCGCGTCGAGGGCGGCTTCGTGACGGCGTACGACCACACGGCCGACGAGGTGCGGACGTATCCGCTGCACCGGGTGACGGGCGTGGCGGAGCTCTCCGAGCAGTAGAGGAGCGGCGGACGCGACCTGAGTCACTCCGCGCACCGCGCGGCATGCGGCACACTGGACGTTTGGCCACACCGGGCCAGGGCCAGCAGAAAGGGTGCCGCGCGTGAACGGTCCACTCATCGTCCAGTCGGACAAGACCCTGCTCCTCGAGGTCGACCACGAGCAGGCCGACGACTGCCGCCGGGCGATCGCGCCGTTCGCCGAGCTGGAGCGGGCGCCGGAGCACATCCACACGTACCGGCTGACGCCGCTGGGCCTGTGGAACGCGCGGGCGGCCGGCCACGACGCGGAGCAGGTCGTGGACGCGCTCGTGCAGTACAGCCGCTACCCGGTGCCGCACGCGCTGCTGGTCGACATCGCCGAGACGATGGACCGCTACGGCCGGCTGACGCTGTCCAAGCACCCGGCGCACGGCCTGGTGCTGACGACCACGGACCGCCCGGTGCTGGAGGAGATCCTGCGCTCCAAGCGGGTGCAGCCGCTGGTCGGCGCCCGGATCGACGCGGACACCGTGGCCGTGCACCCCTCCGAGCGCGGCCAGATCAAGCAGACGCTGCTGAAGCTGGGCTGGCCGGCCGAGGACCTCGCCGGGTACGTCGACGGCGAGGCGCACCCGATCGAGCTGGCGGAGGACGGCTGGTCGCTGCGCCCGTACCAGAAGCAGGCCGTCGAGGGCTTCTGGCACGGCGGGTCCGGCGTCGTCGTGCTCCCCTGCGGCGCGGGCAAGACGCTCGTCGGCGCGGGCGCGATGGCACAGGCCAAGGCCACCACGCTGATCCTCGTCACGAACACGGTGTCGGCCCGGCAGTGGAAGCACGAGCTGGTGAAGCGGACGTCGCTGACCGAGGACGAGATCGGCGAGTACAGCGGTACGAAGAAGGAGATCCGCCCGGTCACCATCGCCACGTACCAGGTGCTGACGACGAAGCGGAAGGGTGTCTACCCGCACCTGGAGCTGTTCGACTCCCGGGACTGGGGCCTCGTCGTCTACGACGAGGTGCACCTGCTGCCCGCGCCGGTCTTCAAGTTCACCGCCGACCTGCAGGCGCGCCGCCGTCTCGGCCTGACCGCGACCCTGGTCCGGGAGGACGGCCGTGAGTCGGACGTCTTCTCGCTCATCGGCCCCAAGCGGTTCGACGCGCCGTGGAAGGAGATCGAGGCGCAGGGGTACATCGCCCCGGCGGACTGTGTCGAGGTCCGGGTCAATCTCACCGACTCCGAGCGGCTCGCGTACGCCACCGCCGAGGCCGAGGAGAAGTACCGCTTCTGCGCGACGACGGCGACGAAGCGCAAGGTCACCGAGGCGCTGGTGAAGAAGCACGCGGGTGAGCAGACCCTCGTCATCGGCCAGTACATCGACCAGCTCGACGAGCTGGGCGCCCATCTGGACGCCCCGGTCATCAAGGGCGAGACGACGAACGCGGTGCGCGAGAAGCTGTTCGACCAGTTCCGGGAGGGCGAGCTCTCCGTCCTCGTCGTGTCGAAGGTCGCGAACTTCTCCATCGACCTGCCGGAGGCGACGGTCGCCATCCAGGTCTCGGGCACGTTCGGCTCGCGGCAGGAGGAGGCGCAGCGCCTCGGCCGTGTCCTGCGCCCGAAGGCGGACGGGCACGAGGCCCGCTTCTACTCGGTCGTCGCCCGCGACACGATCGACCAGGACTTCGCGGCGCACCGCCAGCGGTTCCTGGCCGAGCAGGGCTACGCGTACCGGATCGTGGACGCGGACGAGCTGCTCGCCGAGGGCTGACGCAGCGCCACGCCGACGAGAGCCAGGCCGAGCAGCGGGTACGGGGACGCCAACGGCTGCTGCCACCAGGCGAGTTGCAGGTCCAGGTCGCCCTGGTGGGGCAGCAGCCACATGGTGCGGGCGGTGAAGAGCAGCGCGACGGCCGCGGTCGTACGTCGATGGCCCGCCGCCCACGTCAGCGCCAGCAGCGGGACGCACCACACCCAGTGGTGGGACCAGCTGATGGGTGAGACGAGGAGCGCGGTGAACGCGGTGAGGGCGATGCCGTGCGCCTCGGTGCGGGCGCGCGCGGCCGCGTACAGTCCGGCCAGCGCGACGACGGCCGCGGGGACGGCCCACAGCGCGCCGGGTTCGGTGGTGTGCAGCGCGCGGTCGATCAGGCCCTGCAGCGACTGGTTGTCGACGATCCACGCCTTGCCGACGCGCCCGGTCTCGTAGAGCCGCCGCGTCCAGAACTCCCAGCTGGCGTACGGGAGTACGAGCGCGCCCAGCGCCACGGTGCCGGCGCAGCCCGCCGCCGCGCAGGCCGCTTCGCGGCGGCGGCCGGTCAGCAGCAGGTACACGATGAAGACGGCCGGGGTGAGCTTGATGCCGGTCGCGATGCCGAGCGCGACGCCCTTGCCGCGGGCGCCGCTGCGCCGGGTCAGGTCCCACAGGACGAGGCACGCCAGGGCGAGGTTGATCTGCCCGAACAGGACGGTCTGGAAGACGGGTTCGAGCCAGAGCGCTCCGCTGGTGAGCAGGGCGGTCCCGGCCCGCGTCGTCTTCAGGCCCGCCAGGCGGCAGGAGAGGTGGACCAGGACGGCGATGAGCCCGAGGTTGCCGAGGAGGAAGGCGGCCTTGAGGGCGGGCAGGGGGAGCCAGGTGGCCGGGATGAAGAGGAGTGCGGCGAACGGGGGGTAGGTGGCGGGGAGTTGCCACGCCGTGACCGTGAACCCGTAGAGGTCGCGCCCGCCGTCCGCCGCGGCGGCGCCCTCGGCCCGGTAGACGAGGACGTCGGACATGGGGGCGTGCTGGGCGGCGCAGAGGGTGAGCAGGGCGATGACGGAGAGGCCGAGCAGAAGGGGGGCGGCGACTTTGCGCAAGCTCATGATCACGGTGAGCAACCATAAGTCAAGCCCCTCCGGCTGCTGAGGAGCGGGGTCCGGGCAGAACCCCGCGTCCTCGGCGCCGTTGCCGCTGGACTAGAAGCCCGCCCGGAAGCGGCGCAGGCGGAGACTGTTGCCGACCACGAACACCGACGAGAAGGCCATCGCCGCGCCCGCGATCATCGGGTTCAACAGCCCCGCCGCGGCGAGCGGGAGCGCCGCCACGTTGTAGGCGAACGCCCAGAACAGGTTGGACCGGATCGTGCCGAGCGTCCGGCGCGACAACCGGATCGCGTCGGCCGCCGACCGCAGGTCACCGCGGACGAGGGTGAGGTCACCGGCCTCGATCGCCGCATCCGTCCCCGTCCCCATCGCCAGCCCCAGATCGGCCTGCGCCAGCGCCGCCGCGTCGTTGACGCCGTCGCCGACCATGGCGACCGAACGCCCCTCGCCCTGGAGGCGCTTGACGACGTCGACCTTGTCCTGGGGCAGCACCTCGGCGACGACGTCGTCCGGCGCGATACCGACCTCCGCCGCGACGGAGCGGGCCACCGCCTCGTTGTCCCCGGTCAGCAGCACCGGGCGCAGGCCGAGCGCACGCAGCCGGCGGACCGCGTCGGGGCTGGTCTCCTTCACGGCGTCGGCGACCTCCAGGACGGCGCGGGCCTCGCCGTCCCAGGCCACGGCGATCGCCGTACGCCCGGCGGCCTCGGCCGCGGACTTGGCGCGGGCCAGCCCGGCGGGCAGGCGGATCTCCCAGTCGGCGAGCAGCTGTTCGCGGCCGGCCAGGACGGCGTGGCCGTCGACGATGCCCTGGACGCCGAGTCCGGGGATGTTCGTGAAGTCCTCGGGGGCGGGGAGCTCGCCCACCCGGGCCGCCGCACCGGCGGCCACGGCCTGTGCGATCGGGTGCTCGGAGGCATGCTCCAACGCGCCTGCCAGGCGCAGCACTTCGGCCTCCGAGGTGCCCTGCGCCGGGTGCGTGGCGAGGAGTGTCATCCGCCCTGTGGTCACGGTGCCGGTCTTGTCGAGGACGATCGTGTCGACCGCGCGGGTGCCCTCCAGGACCTCGGGGCCCTTGATGAGGATGCCGAGCTGGGCACCGCGGCCGGTGCCGACCATGAGCGCGGTGGGCGTCGCCAGGCCGAGCGCGCACGGGCAGGCGATGATCAGCACGGCGACGGCGGCGGTGAACGCGGCCGTCCAGCCCGCGCCGTTGCCGAGCCAGAAGCCGAGCGTGGCGACGGCCAGGGCGATGACGACCGGTACGAACACGGCGGAGATCCGGTCCGCGAGCCGCTGGGCCGCGGCCTTGCCGTTCTGCGCGTCCTCGACGAGCTTCGCCATCCGGGCGAGCTGGGTGTCGGCGCCGACCCGGGTGGCCTCGACGACGAGCCGCCCGCCGACGTTCAGCGTGGCCCCGGTGACGGTGTCGCCGACCGCGACCTCGACCGGCACGGACTCGCCGGTGAGCATGGAGGCGTCCACGGCGGACGACCCCTCGACGACCGCGCCGTCGGTGGCGATCTTCTCCCCCGGGCGGACGAGGAAGCGGTCGCCGGTCCTCAACTCGCTCACGGGGACGGTCTCTTCGCGGCGCCCGTCGCCCCGGAGGACGGTGACGTCCTTGGCGCCGAGCTCGAGCAGCGCCTTGAGCGCGGCGCCCGCCTTCCGCTTGGAGCGGGCCTCGAAGTAGCGGCCCGCGAGGATGAAGGCGGTGACGCCCGCCGCGGCCTCCAGATAGATGTTCCCGGCGCCGTCGCCGCGGGTGATGGTCAGCTCGAAGGGGTGCGTCATGCCGGGCTCGCCGGCCGTGCCGAAGAACAGCGCCCACAGCGACCACAGGAACGCCGCCGACGTACCGACCGAGATCAGGGTGTCCATCGTCGCGGCGCCGTGCCGCGCGTTCGTGACGGCCGCCTTGTGGAAGGGCCAGGCCGCGTACGTCACGACGGGCGCGGCCAGCGTGAGCGAGAGCCACTGCCAGTACGTGAACTGGAGGGCCGGGATCATCGCCATCGCGACGACGGGCGCGGCGAGGACGACCGCGGTGATCAGGCGCTGGCGCAGGGGACGCAGTTCGTCGCCGGCGCCGCCGTCGCCTTCGGGCGTGTCCTCCCGGGCGGGCGCGGGCTCCTGCGCCGTGTAACCGGTGGCCTCGACGGTCGCGATCAGGTCCGCGACCCCGACCCCTTGCGCGTACGAGACCTTCGCCTTCTCGGTCGCGTAGTTGACGGTCGCCTCGACGCCGTCCATCCGGTTCAGCTTCTTCTCGATGCGGGCGGCGCACGAGGCGCAGGTCATGCCGCCGATGGCGAGCTCCACCTGCGCGGGTGGGGCGACGGTCTGCGCCGGCATGGTGCCTCCTGAGTGACGGGTACCCGGGGCGGGTACCCCGTGATGTGATCCAGTTATACCCCTGGGGGGTATCAATCGCAAGGGCGGCAAAGACTTGACTTGATACCCCCCAGGGGTATCGTCGTGATGGCGGGAACGACGACCGCCCCGCCGACCCGAGGAGCCCGCCATGCACGCAGGACTGAAGATCGCCGCCTTCGCCGCCGCGGCCGCCGCCACGTTCGGGACCGCGTACGGGGTGGGTGCCGGGGTGGACCCCGTCGTCGCCGGGACCGAGAAGCGGCCGGCCGCACACGACGAGCACGGCGACGCCTCCGCCGCCCCGGCCGCGGACACCACCCCCGGCGGGCTCCAGGTCTCCGAGCGCGGCTACACGCTCGACCTGGAGCGGGACCGGCTCCGGGACCGGACCGGCGAGCTGCGCTTCACCATCCGTGAGGACAGCACCGGCAAGCCCGTGACCTCGTACAAGAAGGAGCACGGCAAGGAGCTGCACCTGATCGTCGCCTCGCGCGACCTGACCGCGTACCGGCATCTGCATCCGGTCCGCGGCGCCGACGGCACCTGGTCGACGCCCGTCTCGCTGCCGAAGGCGGGCGACTACCGGGTCTTCGCCGACTTCACGCCGCGCGGCGAGCAGGAGGGGCTCACGCTCGGCGCGGGCCTCGGGGTCGCCGGGCGGTACGCGCCGGCCCCGCTGCCCGGGCACGCGGAGACGGCACGGGTGGACGGCTACGAGGTCCGGGTCGAGGGCGGGCTGCGGCCGGGCGCGGCGAGCGAGCTGACCCTGAGCGTCCGCAGGAACGGCCGGCCGGTCACCGATCTGGAGCCGTACCTCGGCGCGTACGGGCACTTGGTCGCGCTGCGCTCCGGCGATCTCGCGTACCTTCACGTTCACCCGCACGACGGCAGGCCGGGGCCGGAGGTTTCCTTCACCGCGACGGCGCCGAGCGCGGGGACGTACCGGCTCTTCCTGGACTTCAAGCACGACGGGGTGGTCAGGACGGCTGCGTTCACGGTGCACGCGGCGTAGGCTGGGCAGGACATTGGACTAGACCTATCGCCGGGGCCCCGGGTAGGTCGTCGCGACAGGAGCCTCATGAGCAAGCGTGCAGTCCTGGAGGTGATCGCCCTCGACACCGTGGACGCGATCGCCGCTCAGGCCGGGGGTGCGGACCGCCTGGAGCTGGTCACCGACATGGCGGCGGACGGGCTGACGCCGTCGGTGGAGACGTTCGCGGCGATCCGCGCCGCCGTGGGGATCCGGCTGCGCGTGATGCTCCGCCTCGCGGACGGCTTCTCGGCGGGCGACTCCGCGCAGGTGGACGCTCTGGTGGCGGCCGCGCGGGAGCTGCGGGCCGCGGGTGCGGACGAGTTCGTGCTCGGGTTCCTGGACGAGCACGGCGGGCCGGACCTCGCCGCCGTCGAGCGGCTCGTGGCGGAGCTGGACGGATGCCGGTGGACGTTCCACCGGGCCGTCGACCGGGCCGCGGACCGGGACGCTCTGCGCAAGCAGCTGGCGGATCTGCCGGGGCTCGACACGTATCTGACGGCGGGCTCCGCGGAGGGGGTCGACGCGGGCCTCGACGTCCTCGTGGCCGAGGCCGCGCGGACGGTGGCCCGGGAGCCGGGGTACGAGCAGCAGATCCTGGTCGGCGGCGGGCTCCGCCTGGAGCATGTGCCGGGGCTGCGGGCCGCCGGGGTCTCGGCGTTCCACATCGGCGGGGCGTCGCGTCCCGACGGGTGGGACGGGCCGGTTTCCGCGGACGCGGTACGGGTGTGGCGCGAGGCCCTGGACGCCTGACGCGTCCGGCACCTCGTTCGTCGGGGCTGCACCCCTGGCGCCGCGCCGGGCGACCCTTGTGAGCTTGGTCAACTCTCCGCTTCTTGCAGTGAGTTGAGGTAGGCGTCCAGGTGGCCCGACGCGTGGAGCATCAGGCGGGTGCGGGTCGTGAGGGTCCGGGATCGGGTGTCCAGGGCCGCGCGGAGCGCCTCGCTGTCGCCGGTCGTGCGCAGCTCGTCGAGGACCGGGGCGATCTGCGCGAACAGATAGTGGCTCGCCCGCAGCGTGTGGACGATGCGGGCGTCGCGGACCTCGGCGGGGCCGAACAGGCGGTACCCGGTGGCGTGCTGACGGCGGGGCCGGAGCAGGCCCGCCGCCTCCCACACACGCAGCGCCGACGTCCGTACGCCGACGAGCCGCGCCACGTCACCGATCCGCAGATCGTCCGGCACGCCGCGGGGTCCGCCGTCGCCCGCCAGCACCGCCAGCGCCTCCCGCGTCGCCGCCAGCGCGCGCCGCTGCTCGTGCGCGGCCGCGTGCGCCGCGTCCACCGCGGCCAGCGCGCCCGGCTCGTCACCGGCCCGCACCGCCCGCATCACGTCCTGCGCGACGGCGCCCCCGTACCCCGCCGCGAGCGCGCGATAGGTGAGCAGGGCCCTGCGGTGCACGTCCCCGAAGACGCGATAGCCGGATTCCGTGCGCGGCACGTCCGGGAGCACGCCCAGGTCCTCGTAATTGCGGATCTGCTGGGTGGAGACACCGGCGAGGCGGGCCAGGTCGACCGTGCGGAGCCGTGCCACGACGTACCTATCGGGCCGACGGCGCGAGCTGCTCCGGCAGCGGTGTCGTATGCACCACCACCAGGCCCGACACCGCCCGGGTCAGCGCGACGTACAGCCGGCGCAGGCCGGTCCGTTCGTCCGGCTCGCCGTTCACCACCGCGGCCGGCTCGTCGAGGACCACGTAGTCGTACTCCAGGCCCTTCGCCAGCGACGCCGGCACCAGGGTGAGCCGCGACTCGGCCGTGGTCTCCTCGCCCGGGGCGAGGTACGTGAGGCCGGCCGCCGTCAGCTGCGCCGCCAGTTCGCCGCACCGCGCGTCCGCCGCGATCAGACCCACCGAGCCCTCGTTCTCCAGCGCCAGCACGCACGCGGCGACGACATCCGCCGGCCTCGACCCGGCCCGCACCTCGAACGCCCCGGGGTTCTCCCGCACGGACCGCACCGGGGCGAGCCCGGGCGCGATGGACGGCAGCAGCCGCGACGCGTACGTGATGACGTCCGTCGGCACGCGGAAACCGGCCGTCAGCTCCTCCACCACGGCGTCCGGCTTGCCGAGATGGGCCAGCGCCTCGTGCCAGCTGCGCGTCGCCCACGGCGTCGTGCCCTGCGCGAGGTCCCCGAGCACGGTCACGGAACCGGTCGTCGCGCGCCGCCCCACCGCCCGGTACTGCATCGGCGACAGGTCCTGCGCCTCGTCGAGGACGACGTGTCCGAGCGAGTGCGTCCGCGCGACGAGATCCGCCGCCTCGTCGATCAGCACGGCGTCCGCGACGGACCACTTGGCCGACTTCACGCTGCGCGCCGGCTTCGCCCACAGCACGGCCTTCTGCTCCTGCTCGTCGAGCAGCCCCTCCGCGTGCTCCGCGAGGAAGTCCGCGTCGGACAGCAGCCGCAGCACCAGCTTGGCCGGGTCGACGGCCGGCCAGACCGCCTTGACCACCGCCTTCACCGCGGCATTGCGCGCGACCGCGTCCTGCACCCGGTCGTCCGGGGCCTCGCCCGCCCGCTCCATCTGGACGAGCACGGCGTGCGCGATGCGCTGCGGCAGGGCGTCGCGCGCGGCCCCGTACCGCATGTCGCGCTCCGTCAACTCCCGCACGATGTCTTCCAGTTCGTACGAGGCGACGCGCCAGCGGCGGGACCCGCGCACCACCACGACGCCCTCCGTCGGCGGGGTGATGTGCGAGCGCAGCGCCCGCCGCACCACCTCGGCCATCCGGGCGTCGCCCTTGACCAGGGCGGCCTCGGCGCTGTCGGTGCCGCGCACCTCCACCAGCGCGACGAGGTCCTCGACCGTCGCCTGCTTGACCTCCAACTCACCGAGCGCGGGCAGCACTTGCTCGATGTAGTGCAGGAACGACTTGTTGGGCCCGATGACGAGCGTGCCCGTGCGGGCGAGCCGCTCGCGGTGCGCGTAGAGGAGGTACGCGACCCGGTGCAGGCCGACGGCGGTCTTCCCGGTGCCGGGCCCGCCCTGCACGCACACCGACCCGGCGAGGCCGCTGCGCACGATCTCGTCCTGCTCGGGCTGGATGGTGGCGACGATGTCGCGCATCGGGCCGACGCGCGGCCGCTCGATCTCCTGCTGGAGCAGCTTGCTGGTCCGCTCGGCCTCGGCCGGGTCGGACAGGTGCTCGTCCTCGTACGCGGTGAGCTCGCCGCCGGTGTAACCGAACCGGCGGCGCAGCGCGACGTCCAGCGGGTCCTTCTTCGAGGCCCGGTAGAAAGGCTGGGACACCGGTGCGCGCCAGTCGATGACCATCGGGTCGCCGTCGGCGTCGTGCACGTGCCGCCGCCCGATGTAGAACCGCTCGCCGTCGGCGCCCTCGGCGAGGTCGACGCCCGGCGCGCGCAGGTAGTCGAGCCGGCCGAAGAACAGCGGCGTGTGGCTGAGGTCGGCGAGCGCCTTGATCCGCTCGTCGATCTGGCGCTGCAGCACCTCGGCGTTGACCCAGTTGGCGGTGACGTCGCGGATGTCGAGCGCCTGCGCGTCCTCGCGCATGGCGCGCAGCGCGGCCCGGGACGAGACGAGGTGTGCGCGCTCGCGGTCGAGCGGTGACGTCGAGGGTGCGGGCGTGGGCGACGTTGACGGGCTCACGGGGTAGTGCCTCCGGCTCCAGGTACGCGTACGCGACGGGGTCCGGCCGGTTTCCGACCGGTCGGCGGCGCTCCGGCTTCAGCGATCACGGCGAAGGGAGGCGGGCAGGACGCGCGAGTGTACGGGACAGACGCGTGCCCGTGCCAACGGATTCTCCGCGCCGGGGGCGCCCACCGGGGACGCCTAAGGGTCGGGGTCCCTCCTGAGTCGTACGCGGATTACTCCCCGGGGCCGATGTGCACGTATCGCCCGAATCGCATCCTGGAGGCATGAGTGCAGCGACCTTCACCCCGGCCCCGTCCGGCGCCACCGCGGCGACCGGAGCGCACCACCCGCACCGCGTCGGGAACGCGGTGCGGATGATCAGAGTCTTCGCCGCGGCGGCGTTCAGCGTCGTCGTGCTGGGCGACACCGACAGCTCTCTGTACCGCGAAGCGGGCGTCGTCACACGTCACTGACCCGGGGCTTTGCCCCGGACCCTGCTCCTCGGGCGCCGGAGGGGCTGGGTCTCCTCACCCGAACAGATTGAGCTCGGCCTCCTCGACCCCGGCCAGCTCGTAGCGCGCCCCCGCCAACGGCCGGCCCGCGTACAACCGCACCAGCGTCGCCGCGTCCCCGATGTACCGCGCGGGCGGCGCCTCGCCTCCCACGGCGCCGAGCACGAGCGGCGTGTCGAGGTCGTCCACGTCGGCGTGGAGCGCGACGTGCTCCCGCTCCCGGCTGATCCGGACCAGCAGGTCCAGCGCCGCCGGCAGCCGGTCTCCCGCGTAGGCCCCGGGCTCACCGAGGGCGTCCCGTACGTCCCCGGCGTGGACCCACTCCCCCAGGGCGACGCCGTCGAGCGCCCCGCCCGCCCCGGCGATGGCGGCGCCCGCCTCGGTCATCCCGCGCTCCAGCTCGTCCAGCACCTCCTCGTGGGACCAGCCCGCCCGCTCGGCGATGTCGCGGTCGTTGCACTCGGGGCTGAACACACCCGGCTCGAAGCGGCCCACCACGACCCGGGTCAGCGCGGCCGAACAGTGCGCGAGGACATGCCGCACGGTCCATCCCGGACATGCGGTCGGCAGGTCGAAATCGGTGTCGGGCCGGCCTCTCAACAGGGGTACCAGGGCGTCCCGTTCAGCCTCCAGGAGCCGCCCAGGCAGCTCGGGGTCGCGTGCGTTGTCCCGTACGGCGTCTGCAGTCATGGCCCCACCGTAGGGGGCTAGGCTCTCGGTATGACGCCGGAGCACGAGGATCCGCAGAACCTGCGCGAGCGCTGGGCCCGCGCCCTGCGGGCGACGACCGAGGCCCCGGGCACCGACCCGTACCCGTACGCGGACAACCTGCTGGCCCGCTGGTCCGAGCCGCAGCGCAAGTACCACACGACCACCCACCTCACGGCGGTCCTCGACCACCTCGACGTACTGGCGGAGCACGCGGCGGATCCGGCGCTGGTACGGCTGGCCGCCTGGTTCCACGACGCCGTGTACCGCCCGGACCGCTCCGAGAACGAGGAGCGCTCCGCGGTGCTGGCCGAGCGCGCCCTGCGCGAGGCGGGACTGCCCGAGGCCCGGGTCGCGGAGGTCGCCCGGCTGGTCCGGCTCACCGTCACCCACGACCCGGCCGACGGCGACACGAACGGCGAGGCCCTGTGCGACGCCGACCTGGCGATCCTGGCCGCGCCGCCGGAGACGTACGCCGCCTACACCAGGGCGGTCCGCGAGGAGTACGCCTTCGTCCCCGACGAGGCGTTCCGCACCGGCCGGGCCGCGGTCCTGCGCCAACTCCTCGAACTGCCCCGGCTGTTCCGCACGCCGTACGGGACGGCGCACTGGGAGTCCGGGGCGCGCGACAACCTCACGACGGAGCTGGCCCTGCTGGCTCCCTGAGAAGAACCTCCGGGAAACGGCGGCCGGGAATGCCACCACCGCAGCCCCGGTTGACCCCTTACATGCCGCCGAATCCCACCACCCGCATGCCCCTCGCCGTCTACATCCTCGGCCTCAGCGTCTTCGCGCTCGGCACGAGCGAGTTCATGCTCTCCGGGCTGCTCCCGGCGGTCGCCGACGACATGGACGTCACGATCCCGCAGGCGGGCCTGCTGATCTCGGCGTTCGCGATCGGCATGGTGGTCGGCGCCCCGCTGCTCGCCGTGGCGACGCTGCGCCTGCCCCGCCGCACCACGCTGATCACCCTCATCTCGCTGTTCGGCCTGGGGCAGGTGGCGGGCGCGCTCGCCCCGTCGTACGCGATCCTGTTCGCCTCGCGGGTCGTCTCGGCGCTCGCCTGCGCCGGTTTCTGGGCGGTGGGCGCGGCGGTCGCCATCGCGATGGTGCCGGTGAACCAGCGGGCCCGCGCGATGGCGGTGATGATCGGCGGCCTGTCGATCGCGAACGTGCTGGGCGTCCCGGCCGGCGCCTTCCTCGGTGACGGGCTCGGCTGGCGCGCGGCGTTCTGGGCGGTGGGCGCGGCCTCGGCGATCGCCCTCGTCGGCATCGTGACGCTCGTCCCGAAGATCCCGCTCCCGGCCGAACGACCGCAGCTGAAGCGCGAGTTGTCGATCTACCGGGACCGTCAGGTGTGGCTGTCCGTCGCCGTCACCGCGCTCGCCGCGGGCGGCGTGTTCTGCGCGTTCAGCTATCTCTCGCCGCTCCTGACGGACGTCGCGGGGCTGCCGGAGGGCTGGGTGCCGCTGGTGCTCGCCCTGTTCGGCATCGGCGCGCTGGTCGGCACGACGGTCGGCGGCCGGATCGCGGACGCGCACCTCTTCGGGGTGCTGCTGACCGGCATCACGGCGTCGACCGTCTTCCTGGCCGCGCTCGCCCTGCTCGGCCACCTGGAGATCGCCGCGGTGGCCCTGTCGTTCCTGCTGGGCCTGTCCGCCTTCTACACGGCCCCGGCACTCAACGCCCGGATGTTCAACGTCGCGGGCGCGGCCCCCACCCTGGCCGGCGCCACCACGACCGCCGCGTTCAACCTCGGCAACACGGGCGGCCCCTGGCTCGGCGGCACGGTCATCGACGCCGGCCTCGGCTACCCGGCCACCGCCTGGGCGGGCGGCGCGATGACGGCGCTGGCGCTGGCGCTGACGGCGGTGTCGCTGCGGCTGCACCGGCGGACGGCGTCGAAGGTGGTGACGGGGTCGTCGGCGGAGGCGGGAGCAACAGCGGTCACGCGGGGCGCCCCTTCGGCCGCCTCAGCCCCGCGTCCGTGATCCTGCGCACGAGTTCCTTCGAGCCGATCTCGACGGCCCCGGCCCGCACCGCGTCCCCGTAGCGATGCGAGGGGATGTCGTAGTGATCGCGCTCGAAGGCGCGCGGCGGCACCCCCAACCCTTCGGCGAACAGGTGGAGTTCGGCGAACGAGACATCGCTGACCAGGTGCGACCACATGCGGCCGTGACCGGGCCAGTTCGGCGGGTCGATATAGACCGTCACCCGGTCACCGTGCCCAGCGACCCCACCGCCGCCACCACGACCCCCGCCTCCGAGCACACCCAGTGCGGGTCGGCGCCCAGCTCCGGCTCGACGTCCAACGCGTGCGGGCCGCCGGTGCCCGCCTCCGGGCCGCACACGGGGCACACCGGCCAGCGTCCGTGCCGCTCCAGGATCCCGTCCTGCACGTCCTGCGCGACGAGCCCGGTGACGAACTCGACGCCCTCCGGCCACTGCTCGACCCACCAGCGGCGCGAGGTGATCGACTCCTCGACGAGCGAGACGACGTCCGCGTCGGCGACGTCGACCGCCTTGAGATCCGCGAGCACGAGCGCGCGGGCCGCGTGCAGGGCCTGCTCCAGGGGGCTGATGGTGTCCATGGATGCCATTGTGCGCCCGGCCGCCGGTTGCGCGTGAGCCGTGTGTGAGCCGCACGACAGAGCCGAAGGACCCTTGACCCGCCACCGTTCCGAAAATATCTTTCAGAACGTGAGCAATGACGTGAAGGAAAGTTTCTCCAGCGACGCGCCGCCGGCCCCCGCGGCCCTCGCGGCCAAGGTGCGCACCCTCGCGCCCTCGATGACCCGCTCCATGCAGCGGGTCGCCGAGGCCGTCGCCGCCGACCCGGCCGGCTGCGCCGCCCTCACGGTCACCGGCCTCGCCGAGCTCACCGGCACGAGCGAGGCGACGGTGGTCCGCACCGCCCGCATCCTCGGCTACCCCGGCTACCGGGACCTGCGCCTCGCGCTCGCCGGGCTCGCCGCCCAGCAGCAGTCGGGCCGCGCCCCCGCCGTCACCGCCGACATCGCCGTCGACGACCCGATCGCCGACGTCGTCGCCAAGCTCGCCTACGACGAACAGCAGACCCTCGCCGACACCGCGGCCGGGCTCGACACCGTGCAGCTCGGCGCCGCCGTGAACGCGCTGGCCGGCGCCCGCCGCGTCGACGTGTACGGCGTCGGCGCCTCCGGCCTCGTCGCCCAGGACCTCGCGCAGAAGCTGCTGCGCATCGGCCAGATCGCCCACGCGCACTCCGACCCGCACCTGGCGATCACGAACGCGGTGACGCTGCGCTCCGGCGACGTCGCCGTCTCCATCACGCACTCCGGCGCCACCGGCGACGTGATCGAGCCGCTGCGGGTCGCCTTCGAGCACGGCGCGACGACCATCGCGATCACCGGCCGCCCCGACGGCCCGGTCTCGCAGTACGCCGACCACATACTGACCACCTCCATCGCCCGCGAGAGCGAGCTGCGCCCGGCCGCGATGTCGTCCCGCACGAGCCAGCTGCTCGTCGTGGACTGCCTGTTCGTGGGTGTCGCGCAGCGCTCGTACGAGACCGCGGCCCCGGCCCTGTCGGCCTCGTACGAGGCGCTCGCGCACCGCCACCGGGCCGCTCCGCGGGGAGCCAGATCATGAACCCGGCGCGCCACTGCCCCGCTCCCTCCCGTCTCCGGTCGGCCACGGCCCGGTGGGGGCCGGCCGCGCAGTTCCCCGCGCCCCTGAGATGCGCACTGCGTGCGCCATCCGAAGGGGCGCGTGAAGCGCGCCCTCGTGGGGCTGCGGCGAAGCCGCACGCTCCAGGGGCGCGGGGAACTGCGCGAGCAACCCCCACCCGCCGCCCGCCGGCGACGAGACAGCACACGGCAGACGCCACCCCGTGAACCGCCACCCGCACCCGCCCCCGCCGCACCGGAAAGAGCCCCCGAACATGACCACCACTGACGCCGCCGACACCACCCCCGCCGCAGAAGGCGACTACAGCGAACTCCGTGCCCAGCTGGCCACCCTCACCACCGAGGCGTTCCGGCCCGAGCTCGCCGAGATCGACCAGCAGTCCACCCTGGAGATCGCGAAGATCATGAACGGCGAGGACGCCTCCGTCCCCACCGCCGTCGCGGCCCAGCTGCCGCGGATCGCCGCCGCGATCGACGGCACCGCCGAGCGCATGGCGCGCGGCGGCCGGCTGATCTACGCGGGCGCCGGCACGGCCGGGCGGCTCGGTGTGCTGGACGCGTCGGAGTGCCCGCCCACCTTCAACACGGACCCGGGCGAGGTCGTCGGCCTGATCGCGGGCGGCCCGTCGGCGATGGTCACCGCGGTCGAGGGCGCCGAGGACTCCAAGGACCTGGCCGCCGAGGACCTGGCCGCGCTGAACCTGACGGAGAACGACGTCGTGGTCGGCATCTCCGCCTCCGGCCGCACCCCGTACGCGATCGGCGCCGTCGAGCACGCGAAGAAGACGTACGGCGCGCTGACCGTCGGCCTGTCCTGCAACGCGGACAGCGCCCTGGCCGCCGCCGCGGACCACGGCATCGAGGTCGTCGTCGGCCCGGAGCTCCTCACCGGCTCCACCCGGCTGAAGGCGGGCACGGCCCAGAAGCTCGTCCTCAACATGCTGTCGACGATCACCATGATCCGGCTCGGCAAGACGTACGGGAACCTCATGGTCGACGTACGCGCGTCGAACGAGAAGCTGCGGGCCCGCTCCCGCCGCATCGTCTCCCTGGCCACCGGCGCCGACGACGACGCCATCGAGGCCGCGCTCGCCGCGACGGACGGCGAGGTGAAGAACGCGATCCTCGTCGTGCTCGGCGAGGTCGACGGGCCGACGGCGGCCCGGCTGCTCGCCGACTCCGACGGCCATCTGCGTGCCGCGCTCGCGGCGGCCGCCCGCACCACCCCCTGACCCCCGTACACCCCCAGCACCACCCGCACAGCAAGGCAGCACGCACCATGGCTGAGAACAAGAACCGCGACGTGGCGGCCTCGATCCTCCCGCTTGTCGGCGGCGCCGCGAACGTCACTTCCGTAGTCCACTGCATGACCCGGCTCCGGCTGGGCCTGGCAGACCGTTCGCTCGTCCAGGACGAGGCGCTGAAGGCACTGCCCGATGTCATGGGCGTGGTCGAGGACGAGACCTACCAGATCGTCCTCGGCCCGGGGAAGGTCGCCCGGGTCACCCCCGAGTTCGAGGCGCTCGTCGAGGAGGGGAAGGCGGCCGCCCCCGAGCCGCACGTGGTCACGGCGGACGAACTGGCCGCCCAGGGCGCCGAGTTGAGGGCGGCGCAGAAGGCGAAGAACGCCACGCCGTTCAAGCTCTTCCTGCGCCGCATCGCCAACATCTTCGTGCCGCTGATCCCGGCCCTGATCGGCTGCGGCATCATCGCCGGCATCAACGGCCTGCTGATCAACCTGGAGTGGCTGCCCGGCATCACCCCGGCCCTCGCCGCGATCGCCTCCGGCTTCATGGCGCTCATCGCCGTCTTCGTCGGCTACAACACGGCGAAGGAGTTCGGCGGCACCCCGATCCTCGGCGGCGCGGTCGCCGCGATCATCGTGTACGCGGGCGTCGCGAACATCTCGGCGTTCGGCCAGAAGCTCTCCCCCGGCCAGGGCGGCGTCCTCGGCGCGCTGGGCGCGGCGGTCCTCGCCGTCTACATCGAGAAGTGGTGCCGCACGTGGGTGCCCGAGGCGATCGACGTCCTGGTCACCCCCACCCTCACGGTCCTGATCTCCGGCCTGGTCACGATCTTCGGCCTGATGTACGTCGCCGGTGAGATCTCCACCGGCATCGGCACGGCGGCCAACTGGCTCCTGGACAACACCGGCGCGTTCGCCGGCCTGGCCCTCGGCGGCCTCTTCCTGCCGCTGGTCATGCTGGGCCTGCACCAGGCCCTCATCCCGATCCACACCACGCTGATCGAGCAGCAGGGCTACACGGTCCTGCTCCCGATCCTGGCGATGGCGGGCGCCGGCCAGGTCGGCTGCGCGATCGCGGTCTTCAAGCGCCTCAAGCACAACAAGTCGATCCGCACCACCATCAAGTCGGCGCTCCCCGCAGGCTTCCTGGGTGTCGGCGAACCCCTCATCTACGGTGTCTCGCTCCCGCTGGGCCGCCCGTTCATCACGGCGTGCGTCGGCGGCGCGGCGGGCGGCGCGTTCATCGGCTTCTTCTCGATGATCGGCGACAAGGTCGGCTCGACGGCCATCGGCCCGTCCGGCTGGGCGCTGTTCCCCCTCCTCGACGGCAACAAGGGTCTGGGCACCACGATCGCCGTCTACGGCGGCGGCCTGCTGGTCGGCTACGTCGTCGGCTTCCTCGCGACGTACTTCTTCGGCTTCAGCAAGCAGATGCTGGTGGAGCTGAACGCGGACTCCCAGGAGACAACCCCGGGCGGGTCCCCGGCGGCCCGCGCCGAGCAGACACCGGCCGGCCCGGCACAGCCGAAGGAACCGGCGAAGATCTGACACCTCGCGTACGAGGAGGGGCGGCATCCCGAGGTCACGGGGTGCCGCCCCTCCTCGTACCCGTCCGCCACCGGGGCCCGGCGGCGGCCTCACACCGCGACGACGGCCCCGTACTCCTTGAACGCCCGCAGGACCAGGGCCAGTTGACGGGGCTCGGCACCGAGCCGTACCTCGCTCCCGTCCGCCCCGTCCGTGAACACGGCGACGTACCAGCCGCGCGACACCGTCTCCCCGTCGCCGGCCCGTACCCGGCGTATCTCCGTCAGCCGCAGCTGCCCGACCGGCACGTCCCGGGCCGCGAACCGGCCCGGCCCGCCGTGCGGCACCACGGCCGCCGGCTGCCCGCCGCCCAGGACGAGGTGCGTGCCGAAACCGTCCGGGTTGTACGCGGTGTCGTCCAGGAAGGCGGCCCGCACGAACACCTCCCGGTCGTCCGGCGGGGGCGGCGCCGCCCCGAAGTCCGCCGGGGCCCACAGCCGCGCCGCCCGCCATATCGGCACGCACAGCGCCCCGGTGACCACGAGACCCACGTACAGGGCGGGCTCCTGCCACAGCGTCGTCGGGCGGAAGTAGCTCAGGGGGATCAGCCAGGCCGCGCTGAGCACCGCCAGCACCACGAACCCCACGGGCGAGGGCCGCACCTCGTCGTGCGGCCGCCGCCGGAACCGGAACCGCAGCGCCGCCACCGCCGCCACGCCCGCCCCGGCGCAGCCGAGCGCCACCACCGCCGCAGCGACCTCGCCGCCGTCCGGCACGGCCAGGTCGGCCGTGTGCCCGGCCCCCGTCACCTGGCGCACCTTCCGCTGCCAGTAGACGAGTTCGACCCGCTGTCCCGGCTGGAAGGCGGCGGCGTCATCGCTGGAGACATTGAGCCGCCCGAACGGCTTGCCGTCCCGGAAGTACAGCCAGCTGTCCCCGCCCGACCTGCTGTGCCCCACCACGGTCCGCCCGACGACGGCGGGCTCCCGGAACCGGCACCCGGCCGACTCCGCGAAGGGCGCACCGGCCCGGCACGGCCCGGCCGCCTTCCAGGCCCGCTCCTCGGCAACCGTCCCCGACACCTTCGTGGCCACCGCCCCCGCAGCGGCCGCCAGCACCACGGCCACCAACAGCAGCCATCCGAATCCCCTCCGCACCACCCGCGCCATCCTGAGCTCCCCCCGCTCCGCTCTTCGCCCGCAACTCCCGTACCAGAATGCCCTCATGGACGATGACCGCGTCTTCATACGCAGCGGTGGGGGCACCAGCCGCTCCGTCCACAACCCGCGCAACCCCATCGGACTGGCCCTGGTCACCGGCTCGCTGCTGGTCGCGGCGCCGACCACTGAGTCACCGCCCGCGGCACCGACACGGGCTTCTGCCTCCACGCCTACGCCCTGAGCAGCCCGAAGACGCGGGGCTACGACGCCCTGGACTTCATCGTCGACGACGGTGTTCTGCCCCACCGCCGGCTGAGCGCCGCCGCCCGCCCCGCGCTCCACATGCGACCGCGCCCGCCCTCCCGCATCCTGGCCCCATGGCTGAGAGCACCCTTTCCAAGATCTCCTGGACCGAGTTCCGCCCCGACCAGCGGCGGCTGGCCACCGGCGCCGCGCTGACCGGCATCGGCATGCTCACCGCCGCCGCGGGCATCGGCGTACTGGTCTACGAGCTGGCGCGCGCGGGCCGCACCTGGACCGGCAGCTGGGACGTCCCGCCCGCCGAGCTGGCGCAGCGCGCGTTCCGGCAGGCCCAGACGGCGGCGACGAGCGCGTCCCGGGCGGGCCGTGACGCGTGGGCCAGTTACGAGGAGGGCGCGTCCTGAGGCAGCGTCGTCCCTGAGTCGAAGCCGGGCACCACCGGGAGCACGTGCTCCGCGACCTCGAGGAGCACGGTCCGGTCCGGGTAGCCGCCGCCGTTGCGCCACACCGCCAGCTCGTAGGAGCCGCCGCGGTTCTTCGGGTCGAGCGCCACGGTGAGCGCCTCGGCCGGTACCCCCTGCGTGCTCTCGGCGTCCGAGCCGTCGAGCCGGAAGCGGATGCCCAGGGTCTGCGTCGAGTAGAAGACCGCGGCGCGGCGCAACACCTTCTGCGCGTGCACGTCACGGCCGAGGAACGCCACGGACTCCGCGTCCACCGGCAGCTTGTCGTACGTCGCCGAGAGCGTCACCGTGTACGTCTCGAACTCGATCCGCGCCGACCGGTACGGGATCTTGCTGCTGCCCGAGCCGATCGACCCGTCGCCGCTGCCGCTCGCGCTCTTGGGGACCTCGCCGGGCGTCCCCAGCCAGGTGGCGAGCTCGCTCTGGTTCAGCGCCTTGCACAGCTGGGCCCCGTACACCCGGCCGGCCGCCTTGTCGCCCTTCTCCGGCGCCCCGCCCGAGCAGGCGGCGGCCTCCGGCGCACCGCCCTGGTCGGACGCCGAGTCCCGCGCGATCGCCCAGAACCCCACGGCGAGCGCCCCCACCAGCGCGACGGCCGAGATGGCCTGCCCCC
Source organism: Streptomyces sp. YJ-C3 (assembly GCF_053891275.1). Lineage (NCBI taxonomy): Bacteria > Bacillati > Actinomycetota > Actinomycetes > Kitasatosporales > Streptomycetaceae > Streptomyces > Streptomyces sp. YJ-C3. Next base: position 8,498,852 of record NZ_CM132685.1, read on the forward strand.
ACGCGTTCATGCTCTTTTCCGGCACACCGTCACTGTCGGCCATGTCCCCCACCTGCCGTGATTGCGCACTACTCCCCAGTACGCGCCCGGGGACAGTAACCCGTGACGATCAAGGGAACAAGAGGATTCCTGTGCGGAACCCGGGAACGGGGAAACGCCCGAGGGCGGCACCCCCTCGTGAAGAGGAGATGCCGCCCTCGGGACGAACAGACCGGCTGAACCGTGAGACGGCTCAGAAGTCCATGTCACCGCCCGGCATGCCGCCCGGAGCGCCCGCGGCAGCGGCCTTCTCCGGCTTGTCGGCGATGACGGCCTCGGTGGTGAGGAACAGCGCGGCGATCGACGCGGCGTTCTGCAGCGCGGAGCGCGTCACCTTCGCCGGGTCGAGGATGCCCTCGGCGATCATGTCGACGTACTCGCCCGTGGCGGCGTTCAGACCGTGGCCGACGGCCAGGTTCCGCACCTTCTCCACGACGACGCCACCCTCAAGGCCACCGTTGACGGCGATCTGCTTGAGCGGGGCCTCCAGGGCGAGCTTCACGGCGTTGGCGCCGGTCGCCTCGTCACCCTCGAGCTCCAGCTTCTCGAAGACCGCGGAGGCCTGCAGCAGGGCCACGCCACCACCGGCGACGATGCCCTCCTCGACGGCCGCCTTCGCGTTGCGAACGGCGTCCTCGATGCGGTGCTTGCGCTCCTTGAGCTCGACCTCGGTCGCGGCACCGGCCTTGATGACCGCAACACCGCCGGCGAGCTTCGCCAGGCGCTCCTGCAGCTTCTCGCGGTCGTAGTCGCTGTCCGAGTTCTCGATCTCGGCACGGATCTGGTTGACGCGGCCCTGGACCTGGTCGCTGTCACCGGAGCCGTCGACGATCGTCGTCTCGTCCTTGGTGATGACGACCTTGCGGGCGCGGCCGAGCAGGTCGAGACCGGCGTTCTCCAGCTTGAGGCCGACCTCCTCGGAGATGACGGTGCCACCGGTGAGGATGGCGATGTCGCCGAGCATGGCCTTGCGGCGGTCACCGAAGCCCGGGGCCTTGACGGCGACGGACTTGAAGGTGCCACGAATCTTGTTGACGACCAGGGTCGACAGGGCCTCGCCCTCGACGTCCTCGGCGATGATCAGCAGCGGCTTGCCGGACTGCATGACCTTCTCGAGCAGCGGAAGGAGGTCCTTCACGTTGCCGATCTTCGAGTTGACGATGAGGATGTACGGGTCGTCGAGCGACGCCTCCATACGCTCCATGTCGGTGGCGAAGTACGCCGAGATGTAGCCCTTGTCGAAGCGCATACCCTCGGTGAGCTCCAGCTCCAGACCGAAGGTCTGGGACTCCTCGACGGTGATGACGCCTTCCTTGCCGACCTTGTCCATGGCCTCGGCGATGAGCTCGCCGATCTGGGTGTCGGCGGCGGAGATGGAGGCCGTGGAAGCGATCTGCTCCTTGGTCTCGACATCCTTGGCCTGCTCAAGGAGAGCGGCGGAGACGGCCTCGACGGCCTTCTCGATGCCCCGCTTGAGGGCCATCGGGTTGGCACCGGCGGCCACGTTGCGCAGACCCTCGCGCACCAGGGCCTGGGCCAGGACGGTCGCGGTCGTCGTGCCGTCACCGGCGACGTCGTCCGTCTTCTTCGCGACCTCCTTGACCAGCTCGGCGCCGATCTTCTCGTACGGGTCCTCGAGCTCGATCTCCTTGGCGATGGACACACCATCGTTGGTGATCGTGGGGGCGCCCCACTTCTTCTCGAGGACGACGTTGCGACCCTTGGGGCCCAGGGTCACCTTGACGGCGTCGGCGAGCTGGTTCATGCCGCGCTCGAGGCCGCGCCGTGCCTCCTCGTCGAACGCGATGATCTTGGCCATGTGAAGTGGTCCTCCCGGACGGGGTGGAAACGCAAACGGACCGTGCTGGTGCCCGCGACGGACGGCCCTTGAGCCTTGTGGTTCCTTGCCCCACCCGGCTCCCGGACCTCACCGACCCGATCCAAGTTCTGTCACTCTCACTCGGAGAGTGCTAACGCCAATGATTAGCACTCGACCCCTGCGAGTGCAAGCGGCTACCACAGATCCCCGACGCCCGCCCCCGGTGCCCGCACAGCACGAAGGGCCCGTACCCCCTGGCGGGGACACGGACCCTTCGCTCGTACGAAGCCTGTCAGTCGTGACGCGCTTCAGCCGGCGGCCAGGCGGACCATGTCGGCCTGCGGCCCCTTCTGGCCCTGCGAGATCTCGAATTCCACTCGCTGACCCTCTTCGAGGGTGCGGTAGCCGTCCATCTGAATCGCGCTGTAGTGGACGAATACATCCGCACCACCGTCGACCGCGATGAAGCCGTACCCCTTCTCCGCGTTGAACCACTTGACGGTGCCCTGAGCCATGCCTAACTCCCCTATTACTGGCCCTTGCGCGAGACCGCACTTCGCGGTCCCGGGTCAGACCTCACTCCCCAAAGGGTTTGGGGGTGTGCGCCGGAACGCGTCGACCGCGGCTGAATGTATCTGCCCAACTGCCGTCTGCAACAGGTCAATCGGACGAGAATTCTGGGCGCCCACGATCGGGGAAACCGGGCCAACTCACCGGATCCCAGGGCAAGTCGGGCCGCACAAATGCCATAAAGAGCTCGAAAGGGCCGGGCACTTTGGCTGCTTCTTGTCGCGGTTCGGGCGAGAACTCATATGCGCCCGTCATGCACCGGGCGGCAGAAGGAAGCGGCTTCCCCAACTGTACCGCGCTCAACCATGCAGAATTGCCCCCTCCGCTTCTCTCGCGGAGGGGGCAATTCACGTAACTCTGCGTGGAACAGGGAAAGATCAGCCGCCGGCGACGGCGGGAATGATCGAGACCCCGGCGCCGTCCGGCGTCGCCGTCTCCAGCCCCTGCTCGAAGCGGACGTCGTCGTCGTTCACGTAGACGTTCACGAAGCGGCGCAGCTTGCCCTGGTCGTCGAGGACGCGGGCGGCGATCCCGGTGTGGTTCTTCTCCAGGTCGGTGATGACATCGGCGAGCGTGGCGCCCTCGGCGCTCACCTCGGCCTGGCCGCCGGTGTAGGTACGGAGAATGGTGGGGATCCGGACGTTGACGCTCATGATGGGTGACTCCCGTTGCTGCTGGGTCGGATGGTGGCTCAGTGGGCGGCGAGACCGGCGTCGCGGAACGCCTCCAGGCTCGGCCGGATCGTCGCGGTCGCCTGCGATGAATCGGCGACGGCGTCGAGCGTCTTGAGCCCGTCACCCGTGTTCAGCACGACCGTGGTCAGGGACGGGTCGATCAGCCCGGCCTCGATGAGCTTCTTGGTGACACCGAGCGTCACGCCGCCCGCCGTCTCCGCGAAGATGCCCTCCGTCTGCGCGAGCAGCTTGATCGCCTCGACGACCTGCTCGTCGTTCACGTCCTCCACGGCACCGCCCGTGCGGCGCGCGATGTCCAGGACGTACGGCCCGTCGGCCGGGTTGCCGATGGCCAGCGACTTGGCGATGGTGTTCGGCTTCTGCGGGCGCACCACGTCGTGGCCGCCCTTGTACGCGACCGAGACCGGGGAGCAGCCCTCGGCCTGGGCGCCGAAGAGCTTGTACGGCTTGTCCTCGACGAGGCCGAGCTTGATCAGCTCCTGCAGCCCCTTGTCGATCTTCGTGAACTGCGAGCCGGACGCGATCGGGATGACCAGCTGGTCGGGCAGCTGCCAGCCGAGCTGCTCGCAGATCTCGTACGCGAGCGTCTTGGAGCCCTCGCCGTAGTACGGGCGCAGGTTCACGTTCACGAAGCCCCAGCCCTCGCCCAGCGGGTCGCCGATGAGCTCGGAGCAGAAACGGTTCACGTCGTCGTAGTTGCCCTCGATGGCGACGAGGTCACCGCCGTAGACACCGGCCATGACGACCTTGCCCTGCTCCAGGTCGTGCGGGATGAACACGCAGGAGCGGAAGCCGGCGCGGGCGGCCGCGGCGCCGACGGCGCCGGCCAGGTTGCCGGTGGAGGAGCAGGACAGTGTGGTGAAGCCGAAGGCGCGGGCGGCCTCGATGGCCTGCGCGACGACCCGGTCCTTGAAGGAGTGCGTGGGGTTGCCGGAGTCGTCCTTGACGAACAACCTGCCCTGCTCGACGCCGAGTTCACGGGCGAGGTTGTCGGCCTTGACCAGCTTGGTCCAGCCCGGGTTCAGGTTCGGCTTCTCGGCGACGTCGGCCGGGACGGGCAGCAGCGGGGCGTAGCGCCAGACGTTGGCCGGGCCCGCCTCGATCTGCTTGCGGAGTGCCTCGGGGTCGCCGACGGGCAGGTCGTACGCGACTTCCAGAGGCCCGAAACACTCGGCGCAGGCGAAGATCGGTCCGAGCGGGAACGTGGTGCCGCACTCGCGGCAGGAGAGGCCGGACGCGGGGCCGAGGTCGACGGTGTTCGCGGCGGTCGTGGTGGCGACAGTCTGTACAGCCATGAGAGGCGAGGCCCTTTCTCCTCATCTTCCTCGCGGCGCATCTCGCCACGAGACGGATTTGGCACCTTCCCTAGCCGGGAGCCTCGCGACGTCGACGATGACAGTCGTACGAGACCGGCTGGAGGGTTGCCGGGGCTTCAACGGGCCGTATCCCTCTGCCCCTCTGGATGAGCGGTATTCGATTGTGTGTCGCGCCCTGATACGCGCTGACACCGGGCGGCGACCCCGACATGCGATGGTCACCGGCCTTGTTCAAGACTGTAACCGACGGCCTGGACCCTTGAGATAGTCGTCCGAACCGCGAGATGGATCACATCGACCGATACCGCCCCGCCGATAAGGAGCCGCAGACCGTGCTGGAAGAAGTCGAGCGCTGGCTTGAGCGGCGCTCCTGGTCCGTGGCCGACCGCTCGTTGCACCAGCTCATCGCCGCGAAGCGCGCGTCCGGCCAGACGGTGAGCGTGGTGCTGCCCGCGCTCGACGAGGAGGAGACGGTCGGGGAGATCGTCGCCGTGATCCGGCGTGAGCTGATGACGGAGGCGGTGCCGCTCGTCGACGAGCTGGTGGTGGTGGACTCCGGGTCCACGGACCGCACCTCCGAGGTCGCCGCGGCGGCCGGGGCCCGCGTCGTGCACCGGGACACGGTCCTGCCGCGGATCCCGGTGCGGCCCGGCAAGGGCGAGGTGCTGTGGCGTTCACTTTTCGTGACGTCCGGCGACATCGTGTGTTTCGTCGACGCGGACCTCAAGGAGTTCTCGGCGGACTTCGTCTCCGGGATCGTCGGGCCGCTGCTGACCGACCCGGGCGTGGCCTTCGTGAAGGCGATGTACGACCGTCCGCTGGGCGGGGCCGCCGGGCAGGGCGGCCGTGTCACGGAGCTGATGGCGCGCCCGATCCTCAATCTGCACTGGCCCCGGCTGGCCGGATTCGTCCAGCCGCTGGGCGGCGAGTACGCGGCCCGCAGGTCGCTGCTGGAGCGGCTGCCGTTCCCCGTCGGGTACGGCGTGGAGCTCGGGCTGCTCGTGGACGCCCTGCACACCGTGGGCCTGGACGCGCTGGCCCAGGTCGACGTGGGGGTGCGCAAGCACCGGCACCAGGACGGGCAGGCGCTCGGGCGGATGGCCGCCGCGATCTACCGCACGGCGCAGCTGCGGCTGGCCCGCGGGCATCTGGTGCGGCCCGTGCTCACCCAGTTCGAGCGCGGGGAGGGCGGCTTCGAGCCGCGGACGTACGAGGTGGACACGGAGGAGCGTCCCCCGATGACCGAAATCAGTGAGTACGCGGAGCGTCGCGTCGCATAGCCACTGAGTGATGATGCTTTTTGCCTACATTGCCGCTTATGTGGCTTAGACACGCAAGAAGCAACCGGCGGCTCACAGGCGCCGCCACCCGCCTCGCCGGGACCCTCGCCGCCACGGCCACGGCCGCCGCGACCCTCGTCGCGGCGGCCGTTCCGGCCTCGGCGGTGGTGGTCGAACCCTTCGCCAAGCGGTACGAGGAAGCCCTCTACGGCGACTTCATCACGCTCGGCAACACCGTGATGCGGTGCCCGACCACGCCCGCGGACGACGCGGCGCGCTGCCGGTCCGCGCAGACGGGCACGAGCACCGAGAACAACAACCAGTTCGACATGCAGTACACGGACACGGCCGGGCTGTCCTCGACGGTCGTCAACTCCTCCACCGGCAAGGTGACGATCCCGCCGGGCGCCACCGTCGCCTACGCCCGCCTCTTCTGGGGCGGCAACGACGGCACGTACAAGCTGGGCCGCAACCAGATCGCGCGCTGCGACACCGCCGGCCCGGCCACCTCCCCGGCCGGTGACCCGCTCACCACGCGGCCCGTGGTGAGGATCGGCGCCGGCGCCGAGACGCCCGTCACCGTGCAGAACGCGGTGCGCACCCCGGCCGAGGTCGGCGGCCCGCACTACTACACCGCCGAGTCCGACATCACCTCGCTGTTCTCCGGCGTCACGACCGGCACCGAGGTGCCGGTCGCGGTCGGCAACGTCTGGGCCCCGACCGGCAAGGGCTGCGTCGGCGGCTGGTCGCTGACCGTCGCCTACAAGTACGACGCACCGAACGCCCAGTACGCGCCCACGCGCCGCAACGTCTACGTGTACGGCGGCCACGTGGTCCAGCAGTCCAAGGACCCCGACACCACGATCGACATCGACGGCTTCTACCGGGCGGGCGGCGGCGACGTGCGCGCCAGCGTCACCGCGTACGAGGGCGACGCGAACGTGGCGGGCGACCAGTTCCTGGTCAACGGGCAGCAGATCGCCGAGGCCGACGGCAGCGGCACCAACAACTTCTTCAACAGCAAGGCCGACGGCTGCGACCAGCCCTGCGACCGCAACAACTTCAGCATCGACGCCAAGGACGTGACGATCCCGTCCAGCGCGCTGCCACCGGGCTCCACCTCGGCCGGCCTGACGTTCCGCACCAAGGGCGACACCTACGTGCCCTCGGCGCTCGCCTTCTCCGTGCCGGTGCCCGACCTGGAGGTCAAGAAGAGCGCCGCGCCGAGCAAGGTCGCGCCGGGCGGCAAGGTGACGTACACGATCACCGCGAAGAACATCGGCGAGGTCGACTACCCGGGCGCCCAGCTCAGCGACGACCTCGGTGACGTGCTGGACGACGCCGACTACAACGGCGACGCCAAGGCCAGCCTGGGTCAGGTCACGTACGCGAGCCCGAAGCTGAACTGGCGCGGCGACGTGCCAGCCGGGCAGACCGCGACGATCACCTACAGCGCCACGCTCCACGACCCGCTCGACGGCGACGGCAAGCTCACCAACAACGTGACCGCCGACACCCCGCGCACCAACTGCGAGGAGGACTCGCAGGACCCGAACTGCGGCTTCACGCCGGTCATCGAGAAGCCGACGCCGCCCACGACGCCCCCGACGACACCGCCGACTCCGCCGGGCCCCACCCCGCACCTGGAGATCGTCAACCGGCCGGCGACCCCGACCGCTCCCCCGTGCGCCACGGTCCGCGACACCATCACCCTGCGCAACAGCAGCGGGACCCCGCGCCGGAACGCCGCGATCTCCTGGCCCACGAAGGGCGCCGTCGGCACCCCGACCGCCTCGGCCGGCACGGTCACCAAGAAGGGCTCGGCCTTCCACTGGACCGGCACCGTGCCCGCCCACGGCAAGGTCGTCATCAAGGAGAACGTCAAGGTCTCCTGCACGCCCGGCGCGGTCACCGTGATCCCGGTGACCGGTGAGGTGCCGAACACCACCTGCTCGGCCCGCGCGCGCGGCGGCGACGACCCGTGCACCGCGGTCATCGTCACCAAGCGGCAGCAGGCCCGGCCGACGCCGCCGCACCCGACCGGCCCCGAGCTGGCCGAGACGGGCGCCGACAGCTCGCAGGCGCTGCTGTACGGAGGGCTCGCCGTCTCGCTGTGCGGGCTCGGCGCGCTGATCCTCGCGGCGGTGCGCGGCCGCAAGGACTGACCTGCCGCTGAGGGCGTTGTATACGGCCGGACCCCTGACGGGGTCCGGCCGTACGTTTGAACGCTTCCGGGCCGGGCTAGCGTGCCCCTATGGCTTCCACTCTTGGTGCTGCTGAGGTTCTCGTCGCGTCCAACCGCGGCCCCGTGTCGTACGCCGTCGGCGACGACGGAACGATCGAGGCGAAGCGCGGCGGGGGCGGTCTGGTGTCCGCGCTCAGCGTCGTCGACGACAAGCTGTGGGTGTGCGCGGCGCTCGGCGACGGCGACCGGGAGGCGGTCCGGCGCGGGGTCGCCGAACCGGGTGTGCGGATGCTGGACATCGACGCCGGCGTGCACGCGGACGCGTACAACGGGATCGCGAACTCGGTGCTGTGGTTCGTGCACCACATGCTCTACCAGACGCCTCTGGAGCCGTCGTTCGGCCCGGAGTTCCGCCGGCAGTGGGCGTCGTACGAGGCGTACAACCGGGCGTTCGCCGAGGCCCTCGCCGAGGAGGCCGCGCCGGGCGCGACGGTGGTCGTGCAGGACTACCACCTGGCACTGGTGCCGGGCATGCTCCGCGAGCTCCGCGACGACCTGCGCATCGGGCACTTCTCGCACACGCCCTGGGCGCCCGTCGACTACTTCCGGATGCTGCCCGACGACATCGCCGAGCAGCTCCTGAACGGGATGCTCGGCGCGGACCGGCTGGCCTTCCTGACCCGGCGCTGGGCGGACGCGTTCACCGAGTGCTGTACGCGGATCCTCGGGGGCACGTCGGGGACGCGGATCGGGGTGCACGGGCTCGGCGCCGACGCCGACTTCCTGCGGGAGCGCGCCCACCGGCCCGATGTCGAGGAGCGGCTCGCCGCGCTGCGGGAGCAGGTGGGCGCGGACCGCAAGGTGATCGTCCGGGTCGACCGGACCGAGCTGTCGAAGAACATCGTGCGCGGGCTGCGCGCCTACGAGCTGCTGCTCGAGACCCGTCCCGAGCTGCGGGAGAAGGTCGTGCACGTCGCGTTCGCGTACCCCTCGCGCCAGGACCTCGCGGTGTACCGCGACTACACGGACGAGGTCTCCCGCGTCGCCGAGTCGATCAACTCCCGCTTCGGCACCGAGGGTTGGACGCCGGTCGTGCTGCACGTCAAGGACGACTTCGCGCGCTCGCTCGCGGCGTACCGGCTCGCGGACGTGGCCCTCGTCAACCCGATCCGCGACGGCATGAACCTCGTCGCGAAGGAGGTACCGGTCGTCTGCGACGACGGTTGCGTGCTGGTGCTGTCCCGGGAGGCGGGGGCGTTCGAGGAACTGGGCGAGGACGCGCTGGTCGTCAACCCGTACGACGTGACCGGGACGTCCGCGGCGCTCGCCGCGGCGCTCGCCATGCCGGAGGGGGAGCGGGCGGAGCGAACGAAACGGCTGGCTGCCGCCGGGACCGCGCTGCCCCCCGGGCAGTGGTTCCTGGATCAGCTGGAGGCGCTGCGTCAGGACTGAGGTTCTGGGCTGTGTCGCCGGGTGCGGGTGAGTGGGGCCGCACCCGGCGACGAGACGGTCACCCGGCGGACGAGGACGCCACGGCCCCGAGCCACCCGAGCAGGCCCACCACCTCAGGCGGGCCGTCGAGCACCAGGTCCGCCCGCTCCGCCAGCTCGGCGATCACCGTGTCCGCCGCCACCAGCACCCCGGGCATCCCGTCGGACCGCAACTTCTCCACCGCCGCGAACGCGGGCAGGTCACCCAGGTCGTCACCCGCGTACAGGACGGACTCCGCGCCGACCTCACGGACGTACTCGGTGAGCGCCGCCCCCTTGTCGACGCCGGGCGGGCGCAGTTCCAGGACCATCCGGCCCGGCTCCACCATCAGCCCGTGCCGCGCGGCGAGCGCGGTCAGCGGTGCGCGCAGGGTCTCGAACGCGCCCTGGGGGTCGCTCGCGCGCCGCGTGTGGACCGCGACGGCCCGGCCCTTCTCCTCGACGTACGTGTCGTGCCACAGCCCGGACTCGGCCAGCACGCCCGGGAGTTCGGAGCGCACCGCGGCGACCCCGGGGTGCGGCGCGGGGGCCCGTACGGTGCCGGTGACCGCGTCCCAGCGCTCGGCGCCGTAGTGCCCGAGGACGACGAGGTGCTCCAGGCCGGGCACCCCCGCGAAGCCGCCGTGCCGGACCGCGACCCCGGCGGGCCGCCCGGTGATGACGGCGACGGAGGCGACCCTGGGCGCCAGCGCGGCGAGGGCCGGTACGGCGTCGGGGTGCGCGCGGGCCTGCTCGGGGTCGGGGACGATCGGGGCCAGGGTCCCGTCGAAGTCGACGGCGACGACCGCCCGGGAGGGCCGGGCGACGATAGCGGCCAGGCCGTCGCGCCCGGCGGAGGTGGTCGGGGTCCAGAGGTCGTCCTGGGGGCTCACCATGCGACCGACCTTAGCCGCGGCACGGCCGTCCTGGGGGCGTGGGGAACCCCGGTCTCACCGCTCCCGGCGCCTGCTGTCGCGGACCCGCCGCAACCGGTTCACGGTCACCGGCGCGTGCTCCAGCGCCCGGGGATCGTCGAGCAGCGCGTTCAGCACCTGGTAGTAGCGCACCGGCGCCAGGTCGAGCTCCTCGCGGATGGCCCGCTCCTTGGCGCCCGGCGACTCCCAGCCGCGCCCTTCGAACGCGAGCACCGCGCGCTCGCGTTCGCCCAGGCCGGGAAGGTCGTCCATGCCCGCCACGCTACTCGGCGGATTCGGCGGCCGCCGCCTGGTTCTGGATCCGGCCGAGCACGGCGCCCGGGCTGGTGTTCGCGGTGAGCGCGGAGCCGATCTGGTCCTTGATGTCGGCGCTGACCGAGGCCCAGGACGTCTTGCCGACCGGGTAGATCTCGGAGTTGGTGAGGCTGGCCAGGAACGGCCAGAGCTTCTTGTCCTCCTGGGCGTCGGACATGGTCTCGGAGGCGCTGTTGGTGACCGGCAGCAGGTCGTACTCGCGGGAGAAGTCCAGGACGTTCTTCTCGCTGTAGACGTAGTTGAGGAACTCGCCGACCTGCTTGCTGTGGCCGTTCTGCTTGAACGCCATCATCCAGTCGGCGACGCCCATCGTGGACCTGGCCGGGCCGTTCGGCCCCGGCAGCTGCACGGTGCCGTAGTCGACGCCCTGCTTCGCGGCCATGCGCATCAGTGTGGGGTGGCCGTTGAGCATGCCGACCTCGCCCTTGGCGAACGCGGCGAAGGCGGTGGCCCGGTTGAGCTTGCCGGGCGCGGTGGGGCCGGTCAGGCCCTTGCCGACGAGGTCGTTCTTCAGCCAGTCGAACGTCGCGACGTTCTGCTTGGAGTCGATGGTGTACGAGCCGACGTCGTCGGTGTAGCCGGCGCCGCCGCTCAGCATCCAGATCATGGTCTCGGCCTGGGCCTCCTCGCGGCCCAGCGGCAGCGCGTACGGGATCTTCACCCCGGCCGCCTTGAGCGCCTTGGCGTCGGCCTCCAGCTGCGCCCAGGTGGTGGGCGGCGTGATGCCGGCGTCCTTGAAGAGCTTCTTGTTGTAGAACAGCAGCCGCGTGGAGGAGGCGAACGGCATGCCGTACTGGGTGCCGTCGACCTTGCCCGCGTCGGCGAGCTGCGACAGGTAGTCGGCCTGGGTGGGCACGTCGAGCAGATCGCCGACCGGGTACAGCTTCCCGGCCGCGGCGTAGTCGGCGTACGCGCCGATCTGTGCCATGTCCGGGGCGTGGCCGGCGTCGACCATGCTCTTGACCTTGGCGTCGACGTCGTTCCACGAGTAGACGTCGACGTCGACCTTGATGTCGGGGTGGTCCTTCTCGAAGGCGGCGGTGAGCTTGTCCCAGTACTTCTGGGAGCTGTTGGCCGACGAGTCGCCGTAGTCGGCGGCGACCAGTTTCAGCGTGACGTCGCCGCCGGAGCCCGTTCCCCCGCAGGCGGTGAGCGTGCCCGCCATGCCCAGCGCGGCCGCTGCCGCTATCAGACCGGTGATGTGCCGCTGCACCGCTGTTCCCACCCTCGTATGTGTGTCACGCGTGACGTCGCGGGTCCCCGGGGATCCCCCGGGGCCGAACCCTAAGGTCTACACCACCTGGATCTCACTTCGGCAACAGGGCGGTATCTGCGCAAGATCCATGCGAGTGGACTAGACCTCTCACGGGTGTACGCGCGAGACTGTTCCCCGTGAGACATGTCATCGCCCTCGACGTGGGCGGCACCGGGATGAAGGCCGCCCTGGTCGGGGCGGACGGCACGCTGCTGCATCAGGCGCGCCGGGCGACGGAGCGCGAGCGGGGGCCCGAGGCGGTCGTCGAGACCATACTCGGCTTCGCCGCCGAGCTGCGCGCGTACGGCGAGAAGCACCTCGGCGAGCCCGCGGTGGCGGCCGGCGTCGCGGTGCCCGGCGTCGTCGACGAGGGAGCCGGCATCGCCCTGTTCGCCGCCAATCTCGGCTGGCGCGACGTGCCGATGCGGGCCCTGCTGAGCGAGCGGCTCGGCGCCATCCCGGTCGCGCTCGGCCACGACGTGCGCACCGGCGGGCTCGGCGAGGGCCGGCTCGGCGCCGGCAAGGACGCCGACCGCTTCCTGTTCATGCCGCTCGGCACCGGTATCGCGGGCGCCATCGGCATCGACGGCCGGATCGAGCCCGGCGCGCACGGCTCGGCCGGCGAGATCGGCCATGTCGTCGTCCGGCCCGGCGGGGTGCCCTGCGGCTGCGGTCAGCGCGGCTGCCTGGAGCGGTACGCCTCGGCGTCCGCCGTCACCCTGGCCTGGCAGGCCGCGAGCGGCGACGAGAAGGCCACCGCGGCGGACTGCGCGCGGGCCGTCGACGCCGGGGACCCGCGGGCGGTGCAGGTCTGGCAGGACGCCGTGGACGCGCTCGCCGACGGACTCGTCATGGCGCTCACTCTGCTGGACCCGCGCACCCTGATCATCGGTGGCGGTCTCGCCGAGGCCGGGGAAACCTTGTTCACACCCCTGCGGGCGGCGGTCGCGGAGCGCGTGACGTTCCAGTCGCTCCCCACGATCGTCCCGGCCGTCCTCGGGGACACCGCCGGATGCCTGGGCGCGGGGCTGCTCGCCTGGGACCTTCTCGCCGCCGAGACCGAAGACAACAAGGACGACCCGACCAACACGGAGGTAACCGCCTGATGGCCACAGCAAAGGTGCTCGCCGGTGCCCAGGTGGTGCTGCCCACCGGGACCGTCCCCGACGGACGCGTCATCGTCGACGGCACGAAGATCGCCGGGAGCGCTCCCGGCGACGCCGGGGTCGTCGACCTCTCCGGCCACTGGGTGGTGCCCGGCTTCGTCGACATGCACAACCACGGCGGCGGCGGCGCGTCCTTCACCTCCGGCACGGTCGACGAGATCCTCAAGGGCATCCACACCCACCGCCTGCACGGCACGACGACGGTCGTCCCGTCGTTCGTGACGGGCGAGACGGACTTCCTCACGCAGCGCGCGGGCCTGCTGTCCGAGCTGGCCGAGCAGGGCGAGATCGCGGGCATCCACTTCGAGGGCCCGTTCATCTCGCCGTGCCGCAAGGGCGCCCACGACGAGACGCTGCTGCGCGACCCGGACCCGGCCGAGGTGCGCAAGCTGGTCGACGCGGCCCGCGGCAGGGCGAAGATGGTCACCCTCGCCACCGAGCTGCCCGGCGGCATCGACTCCGTCCGCATGCTCGCCGAGCAGGGCGTGATCGCCGCGATCGGGCACACCGACGCGACGTACGAGCAGACGGTGGAGGCCATCGACGCGGGCGCCACCGTCGCCACGCACCTCTTCAACGCGATGCCCGCCCTCGGCCACCGCGCGCCCGGCCCGATCGCGGCGCTCCTGGAGGACGAGCGGATCACCGTCGAGCTGATCAACGACGGCACGCATCTGCACCCGGCCGCCCTGGAGCTCGCCTTCCACCACAAGGGCGGCGAGAAGGTCGCCTTCATCACCGACGCGATGGACGCGGCCGGCTTCGGCGACGGCCGCTACATGCTCGGCCCGATGGAGGTCGAGGTGAAGGACAGCGTGGCGCGGCTCGTCGAGGGCGGCTCCATCGCGGGCTCGACGCTGACCCTGGACCGCGCGTTCAAGCGCGCCGCCACCGTCGACCGCCTCCCGGTCGAGGACATCGTCCGGGCGATCTCGGCCAACCCGGCCGCACTCCTCGGAATCTACGACAAGGTGGGCTCCCTGGAGCCCGGCAAGGACGCCGATCTCGTGGTCCTGGACGCGGAGTTCGAGCTCAAGGGCGTCATGCGCAAGGGCGAGTGGCTCGTCGAGCCCGAACTGGGCTGATACGCCCGACAGTTGAAGGGGCGGTTGGTCCGAGGGCTGGGCCAACCGCCTTGACTTTGGCATGATCAGCCCCCGTAACTGAAAGCGTTACTGCACGTACGCGTATCCATCGGGGGGCGAGGTCCTGTGATCCTCACGGTCACCTTGAACACCGCGCTCGACATCACCTATCAGGTCAAGGCGCTGCGCCCGCACGCCTCGCACCGCGTCACCGAGATCACCGAACGCCCCGGCGGGAAGGGGCTGAACGTGGCCCGGGTGCTCGCCGCACTCGGCCACGAGGTGACGGTGACGGGCTTCGCGGGCGGCGCCACGGGACGCACGCTCCAGGACCAGCTGCTCGGCTCCAAGGGCGTGTGTGACGCCCTGGTCCCCGTCAGCGGTTCGACCCGTCGCACGATCGCCGTCGTCGACGCCTCGACCGGCGACACCACCCAGCTCAACGAGCCGGGTCCGCTGATCTCCCCGGCCGAGTGGGCCGCCTTCCAGGAGACGTACGAGCATCTGCTGCGGTCCGCCTCCGCGGTGGCCCTGTGCGGCAGCCTGCCGCCGGGCGTCCCCGTCGGCGCCTACGGGACGCTGGTGCGGGCGGCGCGGGCCGCCTCCGTCCCGGTCCTCCTCGACACCAGCGGCGAACCGCTGCGCCGCGGCATCGCGGCCCGCCCCGACATGGTGAAGCCGAACGCGGACGAGCTGGCCGAACTCACCGGCTCCCACGAGCCGTTGCAGGCCATGAAGGACACCCGCAGGCGCGGCGCGCACGCCGTCGTCGCCTCGCTCGGCGCGAAGGGGCTGTGCGCCCTGACCCCGGACGGCGCCTGGCAGGCCCCCGTCCCCGAGCGACTCGCGGGCAACCCGACGGGCGCGGGCGACTCCGCGGTCGCGGGCCTGCTCTCCGGCCACGTCGAGCACCTGCCCTGGCCCCAGCGCCTGGCCCGCGCGGTCGCGCTGTCGGCGGCGACGGTGGTGGCGCCGGTGGCCGGGGAGTTCGACCGCGGGACGTACGAGTCCCTGGTCGGCAAGGTCGCCGTGGCAGAAAGAAGGGGCGCCGCCCAGGACCTGCCCGGTCCTGGGTGACGCCCCGTCAGGGTCGTGGTGCGGCTCAGCTCTTCTGGCCGTCCTTGCCGGTCAGCCACATCTGGTCGAGGTTCGCGTCGCACTGGTTGCCCTGCTCGCAGGAGACCGTGATCGCGTTCGTCCCCTTGGTGAGCTGGACGATGGCCCAGGTGTTCGTCCAGCCCTTCTCCCAGTCGCCTTCCTTGGCGCCGGCGAAGTTCTTCATGTTCAGCGGCCGGTCCTGCTTGGTGCCGTTGACGTTGATCGTCGCGTCGGAGTCCTTGCCGGGCACGCCGTAGTTCACGTACAGCCGGTAGGAGCCGTCCTTCGGGATGTCGTTGACGGTCCAGGTGACGCTCGCGCCGACCTTGTTGAACCCCGCGATGTACACCCCGCCGGCGGCCTTCGCGCCCTTGACGTCGGACGCGGTGACGGTGCCGCCGGCCAGCTTCAGCGCCTTCGCGTCGGTCTTGGGCAGGTCGAGCGGCTCCGCCGACGCCGACTGCGAGGGCGTCTCGCTGGGCTGCACCGACTGGGAGTCGCCGGACGGCTTGCCGGCCGCGTCGTCGCCCTTGTCGTCGTCCGAGCCGCTGCCCAGCATGGCGACGCCGATGCCGATGACGACGGCCGCGACCACGGCGACCGCGCCGATCAGCAGCGCCTTGGTGTTCGGACCGCGGCCCCGGCCGCCGCCACCGCGCCCGGGCGCCTGCGGCGGACCCGGCTGCGTCGGGGCGCCACCGCCGGGCATCGTCTCGGGTGCCTGGTAGTAGGCGTTCGGCTGGTTGTACGCGGCGGTCTGCTGCTGCGGCGGGACCTGCTGGCCGTACTGGCGCTCGCCGACGGTGCGGACCTGGTTGTACGAGGAGCGGGGATTCGGGTAGCCGTAGCCGCCGCCCCCGCCGCTGGGCGGGGTCGCCCCGGCCGCCTGTCCGTCGGCGTACAGATAGCCGAACGGATCGTCGTCCTCGGGCGTGGTGCTCGCGCCGTTGTTGCCGGGCGCCATCCCTGATCACTCCCTACGCGTGTGCTTACCGAGGCGAGCGTACCCGCTGCGAGTGACCCCAAGGAGTGGCCTTGACCTCACCGAAACCTGCGGACCGGGCCGCCGCGACCCGTCAGCCCGCGCGCCGGTGCTGCTTGGCACGTGATCTTTTCTCCACGTACATCCGCTGGTCAGCGGATTGCAGCACTTCTTCCGCGGTCATGCCGCAGTGGGCCCAGCCGATGCCGAAACTGGCCCCCACGCGCACCGCCCGGCCGTCCACCCGGATCGGCGGAATGATGGCGTTCCGCAGCCGGACCGCGAGGTCCTGTGCATCCGCGCGGCCGAGCCCGTCGGCGAGCACCACGAACTCGTCGCCGCCGAGCCGGGCGACCGTGTCCCCGTCCCGGACGCCGCTGGTCAGACGCCGGGCGACCTCGATGAGGACGGCGTCGCCCGCGTTGTGCCCGAACCGGTCGTTGATCGACTTGAAGCCGTCGAGGTCGCAGAAGAGGACGGCGAGGCCCTTCGTGCCGTCGTCGACGTCCTGCCCGTCCCCCTCGGGCGCGACCACGTGCACATGGTGGTCGAAGCCGTCGAACCCTTCGTACAGGCCGGACTGGTGCGGGACGGCGGCGGCGAAGTCGAAGCCGTGCCCGTTCGTGTCCGAGCCGTGCGCGGCGTGGGCGGCATGGGGGCCGTGGTCCCCGTAGGCCGCGTCGAGCGAGTCGATGGCGCTGGGCCTGCTGTCCTGCGGGCGCCGGCAGAGCCGGGCGGAGAGCCGGGAGCGCAGTTCGGCCGAGTTCGGCAGGCCGGTGAGGGAGTCGTGCGAGGCCCGGTGGGCGAGCTGCAGCTCGCGGCGCTTGCGGTCCTCGATGTCCTCGACGTGGGTGAGCAGGAAACGCGGCCCGTCGGCGGCGTCGGCCACCACGGAGTTGCGCAGCGAGACCCAGACGTACGTGCCGTCGCGCCGCCCGAGCCGCAGCTCCGCGCGGCCGCCCTCCGCGGAGGTGCGCAGCAGGGTGCCTATGTCCTCCGGGTGCACGAGGTCGGAGAACGAGTAGCGGCGCATCGCGGAGGCGGGGCGGCCGAGCAGGCGGCACAGCGCGTCGTTCGTGCGCAGGATCCGGCCGTGCTGGTCGCCGCCCATCTCGGCGATGGCCATGCCGGAGGGCGCGTACTCGAAGGCCTGCCGGAAGCTCTCCTCGCTGGCGCGCAGGGCCTGCTGCTCCCGCTCGAGCCGGACGAGGGCGCGCTGCATGTTGGCCCGCAGCCGGGCGTTGCTGATGGCGATGGCGGCCTGGAAGGCGTACATCTGCAGGGCCTCACGGCCCCAGGCGCCGGGCCTGCGGCCGTTGCGCGGGCGGTCGACCGATATGACGCCGAGCAGCTCACCGCCGGAGGCGCCGGTCGCGTACATGGGGGCGAAGAGGCGGTCGGAGGGGTGCCACTCGTCCTCGAAGCGGGGCGGCGGGCCGTCGGTGAACCACTGCGGCACGTCGTCCTCGTCGAGGACCCAGCCCTCGGTGTACGGGATGAAGCGCAGCTCGCCCCAGTCCTCGCCCATGGCCAGACGGCGGTCCCAGGAGGTGCGGGAGCCGACGCGGCCGGTGATGAGGGCCTCGGCGGCGGAGTTCCCGGCGAAGGCGGCGACGACCAGGTCCCCGTCGGGGCGTACGAGGTTCACGCACGCCAGCTCGTAACCGAGCCCGTTGACGACACCGTCGGCGACCGTCTGCAAAGTGTCGGCCAGGCTTCGGGCGGTGTTCATGTCCGCCATCACCTGGTGCAGCTGACGCAGGGTCGCAAGACGGACGTAGGGCTCCGACTCGGTCTCCATGCTCAGTTCTCCCCGAGACCTCGACAGCACTCCAGAATTCTGATCGGCTCGCTTCGCACGTGCAGGAGCACGTTCATTTCGTAGTGTCGACCGCCACTGAATCACAGCGAGCTGTGCACTCGGTACACAGGGTCAACAAAATATGGCTCCTGTGACTCAAGTCACAGCAGGATATGAAGGGTTGGAGGACGATCCCGGGGGCATTCTGTGCGTTTGCCGAACGCGGGAACCGGGACGGGACGGAGCGAACCGGAGCATATCCGCGCAGCGTCCGCCGAGGGTCCTAGGACCGGTCTCGGCCGTCGGTCCGATGTGGTGCGGCCGAGCACGGGGCTAGCGTCGGAAGCGTGTTGAAAACTCCCCCTGCCACGCCAGCACTCCCCTCCCCGCACGTCCCGTCCGCGACCCCGTCCGCCGGGCATCCTGAGGGGGTGAGCAACGACGAGTTCCGCGCCGCCCTGTCCCGTCTCGCCGCGGGTGTCGTCCTGCTGACCTCGCACGAACCCGCGCTCGACCCCGACGGCCCCGCCGGGGAGGACGCGGGCATGACGGCGACGGCCTTCATGTCGGTCTCGCTGGACCCGCCGCTGGTCCTGGTCTCGCTGCGCAACGGCTCCCGCATGGACGACCTCCTCGACGAGCAGCCCCTGTGGGCGGTGTCGATGCTCTCGGAGTCGCAGAGCCACATCGCCGGGCGCTTCGCCATGAAGGGCCGGATCAGCGACCGGCTGCTGTTCGAGGACATCCCGTACGTACGGGGCGAGCACACGGGCGCTCCGCTGGTGGGCGGGGCGCTGGCGACGCTGGAGTGCCGGACGGAGCGGCGGGTCCCCGCGGGTGACCACACCTTGGTCATCGGCCGGGTCCTCGGCGCGGCCCTGCCGAGCGCGGACGGGGGCCCGCTGACGTATTTCCGGGGGCGGTACCGGGGACTGGGCTGAGCCCCGCCCGTCACCGGGCGCTTTCGTTGACGGGTGCGGGTGAGTGAGACCCCGCCTCCCTGAGATGGCGCACGCAGTGCGCATCTCAGGGAGGCGGGGAACTGCGCGAGAAGCCCCACCGGACGCGCACCCGGCGACGAGACCGGCAAGCGGCACCCCCGTGACCGCCTACCAGTCCCGCGCGGAGCGCCCCCGCTTGGTCTCGGAGCGCGCCTTCTTCTCCCGCAACCGGCGCTCGTTGATCCCGCGGGGCACACGGGTCGGCCGGCGCGGCTTCGGCGGCGGCGCCGAGGCCTCCGCCAGCAGCGCCGCGAGCCGCACCGCCGCCGTCTCCCGGTTGCGCCACTGCGAACGGTGCTCGGAGGCCCGCACGGAGACGACGCCGTCCACCAGGCGGGACGCGAGCCGCTCCAGGGCGCGCGCCTTCCACACCTCGGGCAGCGCCTTCGTGGCGGCCAGGTCGAAGCGGAGCTCCACCTGCGAGTCGCTGGTGTTCACGTGCTGTCCGCCCGGCCCGGACGACCGCGAGAAACGCCACAGGAGCTCGGCCTCCGGAAGGACGACCGAGCCGCGGATGGGATAGGGACCGGACATGTCTCCATGGTCGCGTGCGCGGGCCGCTCCGTCACCCGGTTTTCAGCCGGGTAAAGAAAGTAAAGACACCTGGAACCTCCGGTACCCGCTTCGCGTTCATAGGGGTACGAGTAGCTTCGGCTACGCACGTACGAACTTAACGAGGGAAGGGACTCCCGCAATGGCTGTAAGCCTGTCCAAGGGTGGCAACGTCTCGCTCACCAAGGAGGCTCCGGGCCTGACCGCCGTCACCGTGGGCCTCGGCTGGGACGTCCGCACCACCACCGGCACCGACTTCGACCTCGACGCCTCGGCGATCGCGGTGAACACGCAGGGCAAGGTCTACTCGGACGGCCACTTCGTGTTCTTCAACAACAAGCAGACGCCGGACCAGTCGATCGTGCACACCGGTGACAACCGCACCGGCGAGGGCGCCGGCGACGACGAGGCGATCAACGTGAACCTGGCGGCGCTGCCCGCCGACGTCGACAAGATCGTCTTCCCGGTCTCGATCTACGACGCGGAGAACCGCTCGCAGAACTTCGGCCAGGTGCGCAACGCGTACATCCGCATCGTGAACCAGGCCGGCGGCACCGAGATCGCCCGCTACGACCTCTCCGAGGACGCGGCCACCGAGACGGCGATGGTCTTCGGCGAGCTGTACCGCAACGGGGCGGAGTGGAAGTTCCGCGCCGTGGGCCAGGGTTACGCCTCGGGCCTGGTCGGCATCGCGCAGGACTTCGGCGTGAACGTCTGATCTCGCTGAGCGGCCGAGGGGCGTACCGGCGGACGACGCCGGTGCGCCCCTCGCACTCTTCTCCCACGGGGCCGCCGGTCACGTACGAGCCCCTGGAGAAACCTCACAGGGAAACCATGGGAACCGGGAGCAACTGCCCGCTCTTGCACCGGTTTGTGATCCGCTCCCGGCGCCGGCCGCCGCCGATCACTCCGCCGCGAAGCCGTTCACGACCGTACGATCCCGTCCGTGAATCTGCGCCGCACCCTCTCCCTCGCCGTGGCGACCGCCGCCGCCGTCCCCGCTTTCTGTCTGGCCACCGCCCCGGCCTTCGCCGCCCCGGGCGTGACGGCCGAGGAGTCCGCGCGGCCGACCTACGCCGAGCTGAAGAAGGCCGCCGACGACGCGGACACGGCGTACGAGAAGGCGGCGGCCGACAAGAAGGCCGGCCTGGAGAAGCTGCACGCGCTCTTCGACGCCCTCGACCACGACGACACGAACCCGCTGCGCGCCGCCTTCCTCACCGCGGACAAGGCCGCCACGGCCGCCACGAAGGACCGGGAGAGCGCGGACGCCGCCGTCACCGCGGCCGAGGAGAAGCTCGCGAACGCGGACGAGGCCGGCAAGCCCGCCGCTCAGCAGGAGCTGGAGGCGGCCCGCACCGCCGCCTCGAAGGCCGCCGACGCCGAGCGGGAGGCCAAGGCCGAGCGCAAGAGGACGGCCGACGCGATGGACGACGCGCGCGTCGCGGCGAGCCGTGACTACAACGCCCTGATCAACGCGGAGAAGAAGGCCGCCGAGGAGAAGAAGAACGCCCACGAGGCGCTCGACACCGCCAAGGAGTGCGTGCGCACGGACGATCTGACGGTGCTGGCCGAGGGCCTGCCGCGGAAGGTCGTCGCGGGCACCACGACGGACTTCTCGCTGACCGTCGCCAACGGCACCGACCGCACCCTGACCGTGCGGCCGTTGATGCTGTTCCGGCTGGACGCCACGAACGACCGCCAGCACTTCATGACCGTCAAGTGGTCGCGCGACGGCGCCCCCTGGCAGGAGCTGGAGCAGGACAACGACCACCCGACGACCATCGAGGCGATGAAGCCCGGCTCGTCCGCCGAGGTGCGGCTGCGCCTCACCCTGGCGGAGAAGACCCCGGCCATGAAGGCGTTCGCGCTCGTGGCGGGCGACGCCGCCGACGCGTACAACCCGTGCGTGCTCGGCCCGATGAAGCGGTACGACTTCTCCGTACTGACGGCCGGCAGCGACGCCGGCACCCCGGGCGACGCCGGCCCCGGTGACGTCCCCGACAAGGACCGTCCCGAGCCCGGTCACACCCCGCAGGGCGGCACCTCCGGCGAGCCGGCCGGGTCCACCGGCGGCACCGGCGGTCAGCAGCACGACGGGGATCTGGCCTCCACGGGATCCTCCGGTGCCGTGCCGACGCTGGCGCTCGCCGCCGGCGCCGTGGCACTCGGCGCGGGCGCCGTGGTCGTCGCGCGGCGGCGACGCACCGACGCCTGAGCCGCACCGGGCGTCCGGGGCTCCTACGCTCGCCCCATGATCCTCGAACCGCTCGACCCCGGCCCCGACCACGCGCTGCCCGGCGAGGTGCTCACCGAGGTGACCGAGCTGTACGCCGCCCACCGGGAGTTCTTCGCCCTCAGCGGTGACTTCCCCGACCCGGACGGCATCACCGCGGCGCAGGTCGCGGTCGCGCTCGCCGACGAGCTGGCGCAGCCCGGCGCCGAGGTGCTGCTCGCGCGGGCCGGCGGACGGCTCGCCGGGATCGCCGTGACGCTCGAACGGCACCCCGATCCGGCCGACCCGGACCCGTGGATCGGGCTGCTGATGATCGACCCGGCACGTCAGCGCCGGGGACTGGGGCGGGAGTTGGCGTCGGCGGTCGAGGAGCGGTTCCGGGCCGCCGGGCGGACCGCCGTGCGCCTCGCCGTGCTCGACGCCAACACGCAAGCCCTCGCTTTCTGGACCGCTCTGGGCTACACGGAGATCGACCGCCGGGCGGACATTCAACGCGGGCGTCCCTGCCGGGTGTTGAGGAAGCAGCTCGCACGCTAGGTCCTGTCAGGCGTGGTCCGGCTTCCCGTCGCCGTACAGCCAGACGTCCCAGACGTCCGCGAGCGCCTCGGCCTTGCCCGGGTTCTTCTTCTCGACGTACGCCGTGAAGTCGTCGGTGTCGGCGTTGCCGTACTTGTGGGCGGCGGGCCAGCTCTTCAGCAGGGCGAAGAACGCGGTGTCGCCGACCGTCTCCCGGATCTTGTGCAGGACCATCGCGCCGCGCTGGTAGACGGGCGTGTCCGAGACGTGCGCGGCGCTGGACGGTTTCGCGGGCGGGAAGGACCAGATGTCGGCGCCCGCCGGGCGTTCGTACAGCGCGTCGAAGGTCTGCTGGGCCGTGTCGCCGTCGTGGTCCTCGTCCCACAGCCACTCCGCGTACGTGGCGAAGCCCTCGTTGAGCCACATGTCGCGCCACGACTTCGGTGTGACCGAGTCGCCGTACCACTGGTGGGCCAGCTCGTGGACGAGGGTGCCGAGGTCGGGGGCGCCGGGGAAGACGGGCCGGTTCTGGGTCTCCAGGGCGTACCCGGCGTCGCCGTCCCGGTCGACGATCGCGCCGGTGGAGGAGAACGGGTACGTCCCGAACCGCTTCGTCTCCCAGGTGATCACCTCGGGGAGCCGGGCGAGGACCTTCTCGCTCGCCTCGGCCTCGTACGGGTCGACGGCGGTGTACACCGGCAGCCCGGAGCCGGTCGTGGAGCGGTGCGTCTCGAACCGGCCGACGGCGACGGTCGCCAGGTAGCTCGCCATGGGCTGCGGCACGTGCCAGGCGTAGGTGGTGCGCCGGCCGTCGGCGGACTTCCGCTCGCTCCTCAACTCGCCGTTGGAGACGGCCTGTACGCCCTTGGGGACGGTGACCGTGATGTCGTACGTGGCCTTGTCGGAGGGGTGGTTGTTGCCGGGGAACCAGGCCATGGAGCCGGTGGGTTCGCCGAGGCCGAGCGCGCCGTCGGCGGTGCGCAGCCAGCCCTCCTCGGAGCCGTCCGGGTCGGTGATCGTGACGGGCTCGCCGGAGTAGCGGACGGTGGTGCGGAAGGTGCCGCCCTTGGGCAGTTCGTCGTGCGGGCGCACCGTCAGTTCGTGCCCGGCGCGGCTGCCCACGGCCCGCTTCCCGTCGACGGTGACCCGGTCGACGGTCAGCCCCTTGAGGTCGAGGTTGAACGCGCTGAGGTCCTGGAGCGCCTTCGCCGTGATGTCGGCCCTGCCGGTGAGGCGGCGGGTGTCCGGGTCGTAGGCGAGGGCGAGGGCGTAGTGGGTGACGTCGTAGCCGCCGTTGCCCAGCTTCGGGAAGTACGGGTCGCGCAGGCCCGCGGCGCCCGGGGTGCCGTGGACGCCGCCGGAGCAGGCCGGGAGAGCGGCGAGGGCCAGCAGGAGAGGCAGGACCACGAGGCGGTGGGGGGTGCGCACCTCGTGATCCTATGACCCCTTCCGCCCCGCGGCCGGGACCGCGCCCGGCCCCAGGACCTGTTCCCGGGCCCTCACAGGACGGCGATGCCCAACGGCCTGTCCCCGGCGGCCAGTCGGCGGGTGTCGCCGCTGTCCAGGTCGACGACGGTGAGGCCGTTCCAGTAGCCGTCGCGGGTGAAGCCGCCGGTGACGTAGGCCGTGCGGCCGTCGGCGGAGACGGTGACGTCCTCGTGCGGGCCGTCGAGCGGGATCACCTTCTCCTTGCCGTCCTTCGCGCGGACGGTGAGGGACGGGCCCTCGTCCCTGGACGGGTCGATGGGGCCCGTGCCGACGACGAGGAGGGTGCCGTCGGGGGTGATCGTGGTGCCGTGCTGGTGCGTGTTCGCCGTCATCCGCTCGATCGTCGAGCGGCCGCTGTCCGGGTCGACGACGACGAGCTTCTCGCCCTCGAAGGGGAACAGGAGCTTTCCGTCGGAGGGGCGTACGGCCGCGTAGTGCGGCTTGAGCCAGGAGCCGAGGCCGCCCTCGGTGCCGTACGGGGCGACCTCGATGCGGCGGGTGGCGTCGAGGTCGGCGGGGTCGACGACGGTGACGTCGAACGAGTCGTGGTCGGTGGCGTACACCTGCCCGCCGTCCCGCGAGACGTCGACGTCGAAGGGACGGCGGCCGACGTCGGCGGTGCCGGTCACCTTGAGGCCGCGGGTGTCGACGACCTCCAGCGTGCCGTTGCCGTCGGGCACGTTGACGCCCACGTAGACGTGCTTGCCGTCGGGCGCGAGGGCGATGCCCATGCCGCCGCCGCGGTACTCGCCGTGCGTCGGTTCGCCGAGGTTCGCCGTCTCGTACGGGACGAGGGCGGTGCGCGTACGGCGGTCGGTGTCGACGACGGCGACGCCCTCGGCGGTGGCGACCCAGGCCCGGCCGTCGTCGCCGACGGCGAGACCGTAGGGGGCGGTGCCGACCTTCACCGAGTCGATCGCGCCCTTGTCCGGGTCGATGAAGGTGACGGTGTCGGCGCCGAAGTCGGTGACGAGAAGGGTGCCGTCGGGCGTCCTTCCGCCGGGCTCGGTGCCGGCGGGCTGCCGCTCGGCCGGGGCCGACGGACGCGGACTCGGCTTTTCCTGCGGTGGGTTGTCGCCGGTCGCGGCGCATCCGGCGAGCAGGGCGACGGCCGTCGCGGCCAGGACCAGGCGCCTCATCGTACGGCCCGCAGCAGACCGGCGATCTCCGTGAAACCGCGCCGCTCGGCGTGCTCCAGGGCGGTGACGCCGTCGCCGTCCGGCAGGCCGGGGGTGGCGCCCGCCGTGATCAGCAGCTCCACGATCTCCTGGTGCGCGCGGCCCCCGTCGCCGAGGATCACGGCCTCCAGCAGGGCGGTCCAGCCGAGGCGGTTGACGTGGTCGACGTCGATGTCGGTCTCGCGCAGCAGGGCGCGTACGTAGTCGACGTGGCCGCGTTCGGAGGCGGGGATGAGGGCGATGCCGCCGAACCGGTTGGTCACCTTCAGGTCGGGGCGGGCGGGCAGCAGGGCCCGCATCATCGCGACGCTGCCGGTGACGCCGGTGACCAGCCAGGGGCTGTCGTCGCGGTCGTCCTGGGCGTTCGGGTCGGCCCCCGCCTCGACGAGTGCCTCCGCGGCGGCGACATGGCCGTGCAGGGCCGCGAGGAGGAGGGGGGTGCGGTAGCGGTCGTCGCGGGTCTCGGGGTCGGCGCCTGCGCTCAGCGCGCTGCGGACGGTGTCGGTGTCGCCCTGGGCCGCGGCTTCGAGGAGGGTGCGGTTGTGGGGGTTCATGGCGTGCGGATCCTCGTCTGCCGGGTGCGTTCTGTCTGCCGGGTGCGCGTTGCGTCGTGGCTGGTCGCGCAGGTCCCCGCGCCCCTACTGGGGCACGGGGACCTGCTTACCCGGTACTGGGGGAACCTGCCTACCCGGTACTAGCGCAGCGCGGCCACGCCGGCCTGGGCGAACTTCTCGTCCAGGTCGCCGGAGGGCGTGCCGGCCACGCCGATGCCGGCGATCGGGGCACCCTTGGCGGCCACGGGGGCGCCGCCGCCGAGGAACAGCGTGCCGGGGATGTCCTTCAGCGTCGGGGCCTTCTCCAGGCGCTTGGCCAGCTCGGACGTCGGGGCGTTCCAGGAGACGGCGGTGAACGCCTTCTTCTGGGCGGCCTCGTAGGCCTGCGGGCCCGCGCCGTCGCCGCGCAGCGTCAGGATCGTGTTGCCGTTGCGGTCGACGACGGCGACGGAGACCTTCTGGTTCTCCTTCTTCGCGGCGTCCAGCGCGGCCTCGGCGGCCTTGGTGGCGGACTCCAGCGTCAGGTGCGTGGTCGTCGTGGTGGTGCTGCTCTTGGCGTCCGCGGCGGGGGCGGCGGCCGGGGCGGAGGCGTTCGCGGAGACCGCGCCGAACGTACCGGCGGCGACGGCGGCGATCACGGCGCCGCTGGTGACGATGGTGGAGCGGCGGGAGAGCTTCTTCATGGGGAGACTCCTGAGTTCCTGGGTGAGGGCGGGTCGGCGTGGCCGGTGTTCCTTCCGCTCTCCAGCCTGGGTCCGGAACCGGGGCAGGGCCGTCGGCGTTCCGGCTGCTCGCGGGCTGCCGAGCGGCCGATGCCGGGGTCATCCGATCGGTTGACCCCGGGGGCGCGGGGGCCCGCGACAATGGGAGTGTTTGCCCAGTTCGGAGCCGCGAAGGGAGGTGCGGGACCATGCCGGAGAGCCAGCGGGCGCGGATCGGCCGGACCGACGAAATCTTCGACATCGACGAGAGCTACGACGCGGACACCCGCCGCCTCAGCACCGTCATGCACGCCGCGTTCTTCGTGCTCCTCGCCGTGGCCCTGGCCCGCTTCCTGCTGCGCCACCCCGGCGGCGCCCGCACCCCGTGGATCATCGCGCTGTCCGCCGTACTGGCCCTGGCGTACGTCGCGGGCCTGGTGCGGGGCATCGCGGAGCGGTCCCGGGCGCGGCAGCGGCTCTGGCTGGCCCTGGTGGTCG
Organism: Streptomyces sp. YJ-C3; assembly: GCF_053891275.1. NCBI lineage: Bacteria > Bacillati > Actinomycetota > Actinomycetes > Kitasatosporales > Streptomycetaceae > Streptomyces > Streptomyces sp. YJ-C3. The sequence continues at coordinate 8,525,586 of NZ_CM132685.1, forward strand.
TCCTGTGGGTGGTGCTGGTCGTGCTGGCGCCGAGCTTCGGCTGGTGCGCGGTGCCCCTCTTCTACACGGGCCTGCGCATGCTGCCGACCCGCGCCGCCCTGGGCCTGGCGGCGTTCCTGACGGTTCTGGTCGTCGCCGCGCAGCTGCGGCTCGCGGGCCGCTGGGACCTGGACCTGGTGCTCGCGCCGCCCGCCGTCACCATGATCGCCACCGCCGTGTTCCTCACGATGGAGCGGCAGGCCGCACGCCAGCGCGCCCTCATCGACGACCTGATCCGCACCCGCCGGGAACTCGCCGCGTCCGAGCGCCGCGAGGGCACGCTCGCCGAACGCCAGCGGCTGTCCATGGAGATCCACGACACCCTCGCGCAGGGCCTGTCCAGCCAGCAGATGCTGCTGCAGGCCGCGGACCGGGTGTGGGAGTCCGACCCGGGCAAGGCCCGCGCGCACGTGCGCACCGCCGGGTCGGTCGCCGAGCACAACCTCACCGAGGCCCGCCGCTTCGTGCACGACCTGGCCCCCGCCGATCTGGCGCTGGGCCTGGCGGAGGCGCTGCGCGCGGTCGCCGCCCGCGAGTCCGGCGACCGCCTCACGGTCCGCGTCCATGTCGACCCCCTCGGCGAGGACGGCCGCGTCCCGCACCTGCCCGACCGGGTCCAGGGCGCCCTGCTGCGCATCGCCCAGGGCGCCCTCGCGAACGTACGGGAGCACTCCGGCGCCGCCACCGCGGCGGTGACGCTCACGCTGCTCGACGATCAGGTGGTGCTGGACGTCGCGGACGACGGCCACGGCTTCGACCCGGCGACGGCGGCTCCGCCGGGGGTGCGGGGGCACGGTCTTCCGGCGATCCGGGCCCGGGTGAGCCAGCTCGGCGGCACCCTGTCCATCGAATCGGCGCCCGGCGAAGGAACGGTGCTCTCGGCGGCGGTCCCGCTGGATGCGGCCCCCCAAGAGGCGCGGGGAACCGCGCGACCGGCCACGACGGACGCGCACGCGGCACACAGCACACACCCGGCAGACGAGGACCCGCGGACATGACCCCGAGCAACGCTTCCAGCCCCGTCAGAATCCTGCTCTGCGACGACCACGTGGTCGTACGCGCGGGACTCCTCGCCCTCCTGGACAGCGCCGAGGACATCGAGGTGGTCGGCGAGGCGGGCACCGGCGAAGAAGCCCTCGCGCTGGCCGCCAAGCTCTCCCCCGACGTCGTCCTGATGGACCTCCAGCTCGGCGCGGGCATCGACGGCGTGGAGACGACCCGCCGTCTCACGTCCGCTCCCGGAGAGACCCCGCACGTCCTGGTCCTCACCACGTACGACACCGACGCCGACATCACCCGTGCCATCGAGGCGGGCGCCACGGGCTATCTCCTCAAGGCCGAGCGCCCGGAGGAACTCTTCGCCGCGATCCACGCCGCCGCCCAGGGCCGCACGGCCCTCTCCGCGCCCGTCGCCAGCCGCGTCATGGCCAATATGCGCAAGCCGCGGCCCAGCCTCACCGGCCGCGAGCGGGACATCCTCGCGCAGCTCGCGCACGGCCTGGGCAACCGGGAGATCGCCAAGGCCCTGTTCATCAGCGAGGCCACGGTCAAGACCCACCTGGGCCGGATCTACGACAAGCTCGGCGTGGACACCCGGGCGGGCGCGGTCGCGGTGGCGAAGGAGCAGCGGCTGCTGCCGTGAGCCGGGACGCCGCCGGTCGCCCGCACCGCGCGTCGCCGGGCCCGCGGGGGCGTGACACCATCCCTTACGTGCTCGACATCGGCTACGCCCTCTCCCGCCGCTTCCCCGACCCGCCGCAGACGGACTACCGCCGCGCGGACGTCCGCGCGCTGCGCCACGACCTGTTCTGCGGCGACGTGTACCTGGCGGACACGAAGGCGGACCGGGAGCTGTCCACAGCCTGGGGATGGGTGCCGGTGCTCGACTTCGCCTGGGCGCTGTGCGACATCGTCGAGCAGGTGGACCGCGACCCGCGCGGCAGCCGCAGCGCCACCCCGCAGTACGCGGAACTGGACTTCACCGAGTCCACCGACCGGATGCTCTTCGAGCGCCGCTTCGGCTGGGTCGACATCGAGGCCGACTGGATGCCGGGCGACGAGCCGCCGCTGACCTTCTCCCACTCCGAACTGCGCCGCGAGGCACGGGACTTCCTGCACGATCTCGTCGCCGACCTCACCGACATGCACGAGGACCTGGCGGACAACCCGGCGATCTGGGACCTCCAGGCCCGCTTCCCCCGCGTCCCCGTCAAGCCCTAGACGCACCGGCCCGGAGCCGTGGAGCCCTACCCCTCCACCCGCACCCCGAGCTGCGCCGCGAACGCCGGGGCCAGGTCGAAGAGCTGGGGCGCGGAGATCACCGCCCCGCCCAGCCGGTCCACGCCCCGCGCGATGCCCAGCTCGGCCGCGCCCCGCAGGTCGACGTCCGCCAGCGTGGCGCCCGTGAGGTCGGCGCCCTTGAGGACGCACCCGGGGAACTCCACCCGCTCCAGGCGGGCGCCCCCGAAGTCCGGCTCCACCAGCACGCACCCGTCGAACACGACGTCCTTCAGCCGCGCCTTGCGCAGGTTCAGATAGTCGATCTTGCCGCCCCGGATCACCACCCGCTCCAGGGCGGCGCCGTGCAGCTGCACCCCGCCGAGCCGCGCGTCCGCCACCTCCACGTCCCGCAGTGTCGCCTCCGCGAGATCCGTGCCGACGCCCCGGATCCCGGTCAGCACCGAGTCCAGGATCCGGGCGCGGTTCAGCGCGGTCCCGTCGAAGCCGCAGCCCTCGATCGCGCAGTCCATGAACCGGGCCCCGATCCCCTCCTGCCCGGCGAAGTCCGCGCCGGCGAACTCCACGCCGTCGTAGTCCCCGTCGGGCTCCAGCCGGCCGCCGTCCGCCCACGGCACCAGCTCGGGCAGCCGCACCTCCGGCCGCCGCGCCCGCTTCACCTTCGCCACTCCGCCACGCCTGTCTGCCATGCCCCCCATGCTGCCCGCCGCCACTGACAATCCCCGGCACCGGACCGCCCTTGACCTCAACCGGACTTGAGGTCGAAGACTGGCGTCCCGGAGCCACTGATCCACGTATCCGACGGGGGAGCGCCCATGCACGCCATCCGACTGCACGCCTTCGGCCCGGCCGAGAACCTCACGTACGAGAAGACCGAGGACCCCGAGCCGGGCCCCGGACAGGTCCGCATCGCGGTCGCGGCCGCGGGCGTGCACCTGCTGGACACCGCGATCCGCAGCGGTGTGCGGGGCCCGCTGCCCCGGCTCCCGGACCTGCCCACGATCCCCGGCCGTGAGGTCGCGGGCACCGTCGAGTCGCTCGGCCCAGGCACCGACCCGTCCTGGCTCGGCAAGCAGGTCGTGGCCCACCTCGGGTTCGCGCCCGGCGGCTACGCCGAACTGGCCGTCACGGACGCCGCCCGCCTGCACGAGATCCCGCCGGGCCTCGACGCCGCCCAGGCCGTCGCCATGATCGGCACGGGCCGCACGGCGCTCGGCATCCTCAACTTCACCGAGGTCACCCCGGAGACGGTCGCGATCGTCCCCGCGGCGGCGGGCGGCATCGGCACGCTCCTCGTCCAGTACGTGAAGCACGCGGGCGGCACGGTCATCGGCCTGGCCGGCGGCCCGGCGAAGGCGGCACAGGCCGCGGCGAACGGCGCGGACCTCGCCCTCGACTACAAGGACGCCAACTGGCCTGACCTGGCACGGGAGTTCCTCGACGCGCGCGGCGAGCGGGCCACCGTTCTCTTCGACGGGGTCGGCGGCCCGGCCGCGCTCGCGGCCCTCGACCTGCTCGGCCCCGGCGGCCACCACGTCGTCTTCGGCTGGTCCGACCAGGGCATCGGCGCCGGCGGCCCGCAGCTCCTGGACGAGACGGAACGGGCCCGCCGCGGCCTCGTCCAGGAAGAGGTCCTCGGCCCGGCGATGATGCGGAAGGCGGGCGGCGACAACCCGATCCGCACCCTGGAACTCGCCGCCCTCGACCTCGCGGGCCGCGGCGTCCTGACCCCGGCCGTGCACCGCTTCCCGCTCGCCGGGGCCGCGGCCGCGCATCACGCGCTGGAGACACGGGGCACGACGGGCAAGGTCGTGCTGGAGCCGTGACCGTCAGGCGGAGCACATGACCGGCGAGCTCCCGTGCCGCGCCGCGAGCGGGCGTACCCCGGGCTCCCACTCGTAGGAGAACCGGCCGTCCACACACGGGGTCCGCGCGCGCAGCAGATAGTTCTCCACCAGCTCCTCCAGCAGGTCCTCGGCCCGCTGTTCGGCGATCCCGAGGGCCGCGGCGGCCAGCACCGGCGTGAGCCGGTCGGGGGCGCCGGGCGACAACAGCGCCTGCGCCAGGGGCCGCGCCTCGGCGGGCAGCGTCGCGAGGGTCCGGTCGAATCCGGCCCGCACGCCCAGCGGATCGCCGTCGGCGCCCGCGGACGCGAGCACCCAGGTGGTGGCCTGCAGGGCTGTCCAGTGCGGGCGGCGGCGCAGCTGCGCGGCCACGGCGAACAGCGCGCCCGGCAGTCCCCGGCACAACCCGGTCAGTCGCCGCAGGCCCTCCGGGTCCATGGTGATCCGGTGGTGGGGCACGGAGGACGTCAGCAGGTGCAGGCAGTCGGCGAACGGCAGTCCGGCCAGCTCGACGTGGACCGCCGACGAGGACACGAACAGCCGGCGGCGGCTGCCGATCACCACCGCGCAGCCGGCGCCGGACGGCAGCAGCGGCAGGAGGTCCTGCGCGTCGCACACGTCGTCGAGCACCACCAGGACGCGCAGGCCGGCGGTCCAGGTGCGGAAGAGCAGGCTCAGATCGGTCGTGCCCAGGCGCACCTGCTCCTCCGTCGCGCCGAGTCCACGCAGGAACGAGCGGAGGATCTCGGCGGGCCGTACCCGCCGGCCGGCGCCGTCCCGGAGGCGGGCGTAGAGCCGTCCGTCCGGGTAGTCGCCGCTCACCTGATGGGCGGCGTGCAGGCACAGCTCGCTCTTGCCCGTGCCGGGGGCACCGCCCACGACCACGATCGGGCGGTCCCCGCGCGCCCGGCCGGCCAGCGCCTCGGTGAGGCGGGCCAGTTGGCCGGCGCGCCCGGTGAGGCGCTCGCGCGGGGCGGGCAGGTGGCAGGGCACCCGGGTGGCGGCGGTCACGGCCGTGCGCCGTCCGGCGGGGCGCAGCAGTGCCTCGTCCGAGGTGAGCACGGCCGTGTGCAGGGCCTGGAGTTCGGGTGAGGGGTCGAGTCCCAGCTCGGTGGCGATCCGCTCACGGGCCCGCTGGTAGACCTGAAGTGCCTCGGCCCGCCGGTCCATGCGGTAGAGCGCTGTCATCAGGTTGCGCTGGGCCCGTTCGTTCGTGGGTTCCCGTGCGGTCAGCGAGGTGAGTTCGCCGAGTACCTCGTGGTGCCGGCCGAGGTGCAGGTCGGATTCGATCCGCAGGTGGTGCGCGCCGGTGCGCAGCTCGTGCAGGCGGACCGCCTCGGCCTGCAGCGTGGCCCCCTTGCGCACGTCCACCAGGGCGTCGTCCCGCCAGAGCTCCAGCGCTGCGGCCGCCGTGTCACGGGCGCCGGCGAAGTTCTCGTCGCGGAACTCCGCACGGGCCCGGTCGAGCAGCGGCTCGCACCGGAAGACGTCCACATGGTCGGCGGGCAGCGTCAGCTGGTAGCCGCCGTCGACCGTGCCCAGCAGCGGCCCGGCCCCCCGTACCGCGCCGCCGCTCCTCGGGTTGCCGAGCGAGAAGCGCTTCCTGAGCTGGTAGACGTACGTCTGCAGCGCGGTGTGGGCGCTGGCCGGCGGGTCGTCGTCCCACAGCTCGTCCATGAGCTGCTCGAAGCGCACCACCCGGCCGGCGTTCAGCACGAGCAGAGCCAGTGTCTGACGTACTTTCTGGGCGGCCGGCGCCAGATCGACGCGTTGATCGTCCTCATAGGCCTGGAGCGGCCCGAGAAGGTTGACTCTCATGAAGCTCCCCCTGACTCACGTTCGTTCGGTCCCCGTCACAGGAGTTCGTCGGCCAGCAGCTGCCAGCTCTTCGCGTACTCCTGTGCCAGCCGGGCCACCGAGTCCTTGCAGTGCGGCGGCAGGCCGGCGGCGATGTCCTCCCGGTGCCGGGCGAGTGCCGCGCCGGCCTCCATCAGACGCAGCAGCGAGCGGCCGGTCTCGGTGAACCGCAGCGCCGGGTCGCGGCGCAGCATGCTGTGCAGCCGCTCCGCGTCCCGCGCCTCCTCCCCCGCCCCGGATCCGTCCGCCGGCCGCCCCCAGGCGTCCCCGCGCGCCATCCTGGCCCGCACCCCCGCGACCGTGCCCGGTGAGACGCCCGCCTGGCGGGCGATCTGCCGCAGCGACGCCTGCGGGTTCTCCCGCAGCAGCGCGGCGGCGCGCTCCCGGCCCGGACCGGGGTCCAGCGGCCGGGCCCGGCCGTCCCGGCCGACCCGTTTGTCGCCGGGCTCGGCGGCGCCGGCCAGCCGGCGCCGGATCGATGCCGTGCGGCTCGGGGACAGCCCGGCCAGTTTCGCCACCGCCCGGTCCGACCACTCGGGCCGGGCGGTGAGGATGTGCTCGGCGGCCGCGCTGCGTTCCCCCGCCGTCAGCGGCAGCCCGTGCGTGACATTGAGCGCGACCGCCAGCAGGCGGGCGTCCTCCGCGCTGCCGTCGAACCAGCGGACGGCGACCGTGGTACGGCCCCGCAGCTGCGCGGCGCGCAACCGGTGGATCCCGTCGACGACCGTCATGGACGCGCGGTGCACCAGCACCGGCGGCAGGGCTTCGCCGGCGTCCGCGAGCGCGCGGGCGTGCTCCGGGTCCTCCGTCGTGCTGCGGGGGGAGTCCCCCACCCGCAGCGCCGAGATCGGGGCCCGCTCCACCGGGGCGGTCTCCAACTCGCCGCGCAGCGCCAGCAGATGCTCCGCGTCCAGTCGCTCGGCCGACACCGTCATCGGGGCCTCCTGCCGGATCCGGTCGCCTCGGCCTACTGCCAGCCCGCGTCGTCCGACTGACGCGGCGCGACGCCGTCCGCCAGGACGTTCGTGCCCGGCGTCTGCCAGCCGGCGTCACGCGTCGACCGCTGCCAGCCCGCGTCGTCCGTGGCCGCGTGGATGTCGCGGATCTGCGACTGGGCGGCGCCTCCCGCCACCGACAGAACCGCCACGGCCGCCACTGCGAATGCTGCAATTCGACGCATCGTCGTCATGTCCCCTCGTGCATGCGCCCCGGTCAGGGGCCTTTCGGTCGCTCGTCGGGCGCCGATCGGCCCGACGACTGGATTCCACACCCGGCCGAGGGGCCTGAGAAGGGGTTTCGGGGTGGTCCCAGCGGCCATGTCCTGATCAGGACAGAGTCGGCGCCGGCTCGGCCCGCAGGAACGGCCACCCGCCGAGCTCCGGCCGGGCGGCGACCGCGCTCCACCAGGCGATGCGCGCGGCCGTGCCGGCGGCCGCGGGCTCCGGGGCGAGCAGGTAGAGGCCGATGACCGGGCCCGCCCCGTCCTCCGTGTGCACGGAGACATGGCGGACCGTGGCGGCGGGGGCGGCGGACCGGACGACGGTCCCGGCCACGTCGGTGCCCGCGGGAAACGGCAGACCGTCCGGATGGGGCCCCAGGTGAATATGAACGAGGTGCATAAGCCGTCTTCGTCGTCCGGCCGGATCAAAGCCCGGCTCGGCAGGGCGATCGGCGTCACATCCCGGACGCAGATCCTTCATGTAAACTCCACAAGCATTTTTTGGAACGGGATTGTGTCCAGGGGGGAGGATCCCTTTGCTTTCTGGACTGGGAATAGACCCGGCTGCCGAGGCCGTCTACCGGACGTTGCTCGAGCAGCCGGACAGCGATGTTTCCGACTGGGCCGACGACCTCGGCCTGACGGAGCGCGAAGCACGGGAGGCACTGGACCGGCTGAGCAAGCTGGCCCTCATCAGACAGTCGTCGGCGCACGAGTCACAGGTGCGCGCGGTGAACCCCCTGCTCGGCCTCGAAGCGCTGCTCGCCCAGCAGCAGGCCGAACTCGCCGCGCACCAGCAGCGGGTGGAGGCGAGTCGCGCGGTGGTCGCCGAGACCATCGCCCAGTTCGCGCACCAATACGCCCCCGGGGCCGGCTCGGGATTCCATTTCCTTTCGGGTGTCGACGCCATCAGGGAACATCTCGAAATCCTGACCGACCGGGTCCAGGAAGAATTCCTCACCTTTGCCCCCGGCGGCCCGCAGACCGCGGAGAACATGGCGGCGTCCCGGCCGCTCAACCTCCGCCTGCTGGGACGTGGCGTACGCATGCGGACGGTGTATCTGGACAGCATTCGCCGTGACGCGGCGACCGTCGCGCACGCCGAATGGCTCGTCTCCCAGGGCGCCCACGTGCGTACCACTCCCACGCTTCCCAATCGTCTGATCCTGATCGACCGGCAGACGGCCCTCATCGCGGCCGACAGCCAGAACACCGGTGCGGGCGCCGTGGTCATCGACAATCCCGGAACAATTGCCCTGATTCACGCATTGTTCGAGACCGTGTGGCAGTCCGGACAGCTCATCGGCACCCGTCCGGAGCGCGTACCCGAGGCGCTCACCACGCACCAGACTGAGGTGCTCCGTCTCATGGCGCAAGGACTGACCGACGACGCCATCGCCCACCATCTCGGCGTCTCGGCCCGCACCGTACGCCGCACGATGGCCCAGCTGCTCACCGTGCTCGACGCCAGAAGCCGCTTCCAAGCAGGTGTGCAGGCGGTGCGGCGCGGCTGTCTGCCCAGCTCCGCCGAGTGACGCCGAGGGGGTGTCCAACCGTCCGCCGTGGACGGTTGGACACCCCCTCGCTTTTCCCGACAGGCCCTTGTCGCACCGCACTTGAGTCGCGGTTGAGCCGCCGCGGCCGGCCCCGTGCCACAGTCGGCCCATGCTTCACAGGCGTGCTGATCAATTTCTGATCGAACGGATAAAGCAAATCCGCCGGGGCCTCACGGGAACCCCGCTGATCCCTCTGGCGGACGAGCAGTGCGACATCGTCGCCAAGCTGGAATTCTGCAATCCTGCCGGAAGTACCAAGGACCGTTCGGCGCTGTGGATTCTGGAACAGGCAATAGGCCGCGGTGAGATAGCGCACGACACCACGGTGGTCGAGTCGTCGTCCGGCAATTTCGCGCTGGCTCTGGCTTTCTACTGCCGCATGCTCGGTATCTCGTTCGTCCCTGTCATCGACCCGAACTGCAACGAGGCCACCGAGGCCCAACTCCGCCTGCTCTGCGAGCGGGTGGAGAAAGTGTCCGTCCGTGATGCGGCGGGTGGATACCTGAAGACCCGGCTGTCCCGGGTCCAGGAACTGCTGGGCGAACTCAACTCGGCCTACTGGCCCAATCAGTACGCCAATCCGGATGCCCGCGACGCGCATTACCGCTTCACCGCGGGCGAGTTGATCGCGCAGGCCGGCCCGCTCGACTACCTCTTCGTCGGCGTGGGCACGGGCGGCACGATCGCCGGGCTCTCCCAGCGGATCAAGGAGGCCTACCCCGGCTGCGTGGTCGTCGCCGTCGACACCGAGGGTTCGGTGATCTTCGGGGGGCCACCGAAGAAGCGGCGGATCCCCGGCATCGGCTCCAGCATCGTGCCGCCGCTGTGCGGCCATGCGCTGATCGACCAGGTCGAGATCGTCTCCGAGGTGCGCGCCGTCGAGGCCTGTGCCGCCCTGGCCGCCAAGTACGGCCTGTACGCGGGCGGTTCGACCGGCAGCGCCTACGCCGCCGTCCAGGACTACTTCGCCCGTCACCGGCCCGGCGCGCACCGCCCCCGGGTCGCCTTCATCGCCGCCGACCGCGGCCATGCCTACGCCCAGACCGTCTACGACCCCACGTGGTTCCAGCAGCTGCGCGCGGAAGCGGTACAGCCCGCCCGCGTCGAAGCCCTGGCCGTCAACTGAAGGAGAAACACCCCGTGTCCACCCTGGCCCCACCGCCCATGACCGTGATCGGCGCGGGCGACATCGCCGCCGAGACGGACCGCAACCGCCCCGAGCTCGTCGAGGTCGTCCGCGCCGCCTACCTCGCGCACGACGCCGGACAGAGCTCGAACCCGCACAGCTCGTTCCTGCGCTTCCCGCACCAGGACCGGTCGCGCATCATCTCTCTGCCCGCCTATCTGGGCGGCGAGTTCGAGGTCGCCGGCAACAAGTGGATCGCCAGCTTCCCGGACAACACGCAGCACGGCATTCCCCGCGCCTCGGCCACCCTGATCCTCAACGACTGCGTGACCGGCTATCCGTTCGCCTGCATGGAGTCCTCGATCGTCTCGGCGACGCGGACCGCGGCCTCCGCCGTGCTCGGCGCCCAGACGCTGCTCGGCGCGCGTCGCGCCCGCCGCGTCGGCATCGTGGGCACGGGGCTGATCGCCCAGCACGTGTGGCGGTTCCTGCGGGATCTCGACTGGGAGATCGACGGCTTCCGGCTCTTCGACCTCGACCCGGCGGCGGCGGGCCGCTTCCGTGCCGTCATGTCCGAGGACACGGACGCCGAGATCGTGGTCGCCGACACGGTGGACGACGCCTTCACGGACTGTGACCTGGTGGTGCTGACCACGGTGGCCGGCGAGCCGCACCTGCACGACCCCCGGCTGCTGGCCCACAACCCGGTGGTGCTGCACCTGTCCCTGCGCGACCTCGCCCCCGAGATGATCCTCGCCGCACAGAACTTCACCGACGACGTCGACCACGCGGTACGCGAGCGCACCTCGCTGCACCTGACCGAACAGCGCACCGGCAACCGGGACTTCATCGACGGCACCCTCGGCGACCTGCTGCGGGGGCGGCTGCGCCGCCACCCCGGGCGTCCGGCGGTCTTCTCGCCGTTCGGGCTCGGCGTGCTGGACCTCGCCGTCGGCAAGTGGGTGCACGACCGGGTCGTCGCCGCCGGCCGGGGCCGCAGCGAGAGCGACTTCTTCACCGGAGTGGGGGTCTGACGCATGAGCACCTCACCCGCCCCGCAGGCCGCGGACGACCGGCACATCGTCGTGGTGAACCACGAGGACCAGTACTCGGTCTGGTTCGCCGGCCGCGAGCTGCCCGCCGGCTGGACCGCCACCGGCGCCCAGGGCACCCGCCAGGAGTGCCTGGACCACATCGAGCAGGTGTGGACCGATCTGACGCCGCGCTCCGTGCGGGCCGCACGATGACGGCCGCCGCCCTCGCACCCGCCTGGCTGCGCGGGCTGGGCAGCCGTGCGCACACCGCGCGCAGCCGCCTGTTCGTCTTCCCGCACGCCGGCGCGGGCGCCTCCGCGTACCGCCTGGCGACGTACCTCCCGGACACCGTCGAGGTCTGCACGGTCCAGCTGCCCGGCCGGGAGAACCGGTTCGCCGAGCCGGCCCTGACGTCCCTGGACGACGCCGTGGCCGCGCTCGCGCCGCTCGTCGCGGACCACACCGGCCTGCCGTACGCCTTCTTCGGGCACAGCATGGGCTCCCTGATCGCCTTCGAGACGGCCCGGCGGCTGCGCGCGCTCGGTGTGCGCCTGCCCGACCGCCTGTTCCTGTCGGGCATGCGCGCCCCCGGCCTGCCGGACCGCGACGTGCGGCACACGCTGCCGGACGACGAGCTGCTCGCCACGGCCGAGTTCGGCGGTGTGGACGCCGAGTTGCAGGAGCTGCTGCTGCCGCTGCTGCGCGCGGACCTGACGCTGTGCGAGACGTACACGCACCGCGACGAGGCACCCCTGGCCTGCCCCCTGACCGTTCTGGCCGGCTCGGACGACGACAGCGTCGACGGGACGGAGCTCGCCCGCTGGCGCGAGCACACCTCGGCCGACTTCGACATGCACCTGTTCCCGGGCGCCCCCCACCTCTACGTGCGCGGCGCGGAACAGCAGCTGGCACAGACGATCACGCGCACCTTCCCCGCACGGGGCTGAGAAAGGATCAGTTCATGGCGCCGACCACCCTGGTCGCACTGTGGGAGCGGCAGGCAGCCGCGACGCCCGACGCGGTCGCCGTCGTCGCGGGGGCACACCACGCCACCTACGCCGACGTGGACCGACGGGCCACGGCACTCGCCGTCGAGCTCCAGGCCCGCGGCATCGGGCCGGAGGGCCTGGTCGGCGTCTGCCTGGGCCGTTCCGTCGAGATGGTCGTGGCCCTGCTCGGCATCCTGAAGTCGGGCGCCGCGTACCTGCCTCTCGACCCGAGCTACCCGGCCGACCGGCTTCGGCACATGACCTCGGACTCGGGGGCCGGGCTGTGGCTGTGCGACGCCGAACACCGCGCTCAGGCCCTGGCGTCCGGCGCGGCCGACGTCCTGCTGGTCGAGGACCTCCCCGCGGAGCCGGCCGCACCGATCGCCCCGGCGGCACGGCCGCACCACCTGGCGTACGTCATCTACACCTCCGGCTCGACCGGCCTGCCCAAGGGCGTCGCCGTCGACCACGCGGCGATCGCCTCGTTCCTGCGGAGCGTGGCCGAGCGCCCCGGTCTCGGCGCGGACGACCGGGTCCTCGCGCTGACCCCGCTGTCGTTCGACATCTCGACGCTGGAACTGTTCCTGCCGCTGACCCGGGGCGCGACGGTCGTGATGGCCCCGCGGGCCGCCAACACCGACCCCGAGCTGCTGACCGCCACCATCGCCGGGGAGCGGGTGAGCGTCGTGCAGGCGACCCCCACCACCTGGCGGATGCTGCTGGCGTCCGGCTGGACGGACGGGCACGGCCGGGTGCTGCTGTCGGGCGGCGAACCGCTCGACCCGCAGCTGGCCCGCGACCTGCTCGCCACGGGCGGCACCCTGTGGAATCTGTACGGGCCGACCGAGGCGACGGTGTGGGCCACCGCTGCCCGGATCGACGCCGTGACCGACCGGGTCACGGTCGGGACGGCTCTGTCCAACACCCGGCTGCACGTCGTCGACGAGGACGGGCGGGAGGCCGGACCGGGCATCACCGGCGAGCTGTGGATCGGCGGCGAGGGCGTGGCACGCGGCTACCTCGGCCGGCCCGCGCTGACCGCCGACCGGTTCGTGCCCGACCCGTTCGGGGACGCCCCCGGGCGCCTGTACCGGACCGGCGACCTCGCACGGTGGTCCGCCGACGGCACCCTGGAGGTGCTCGGGCGCAACGACCACCAGGTCAAGGTGCGCGGCTTCCGCATCGAACTCGGCGAGATCGAGGCCTGTGTGCGCAGCCACCCGCTCGTCGCGGACGCGGTGGTGGTCGTGGACCGCGAGGCCGTCGGCGGCGACCGGCTGGTGGCCTGCCTCGTCCCCGCGCACGACGCGGCGCACGCGGCCGAGGACCTGCCCCGCCAGGTGCGCGACCACCTCGCGCAGCAGCTGCCGGCCCACATGGTGGCCCAGGGCTACGCCGTGCTCGACGCCCTGCCCCGCACCCCCGCGGGCAAGGCCGACCGCGGCGCCGTCTCGCGCATCGCGTACAGCCCGGTCCGGACGGACGAGCCGCGGCCCGGCGACGCGCCCCTGCCGCCGCTCACCGCGGCGGTGTGCCGCGTGTGGGCCGACGTGCTCGGGCTCGACGACGTGTCCCCGTACGACGACTTCTTCGGTCTGGGCGGCCAGTCGCTCACCGCGGTACGGGTCGTGGCCCGGCTGCGCACCGAGCTCGGCGTGCCGGTCGACACCCAGTCGGTCTTCGCGCATCCGACACCCGCCGCGCTGGCCGCCGCGCTGGACGGTCCGGCGCCCTCGGCGACCGCGCCGATCCCCGCGGCGACGACCGCCGCACTCTCCTTCGGCCAGGAGCGGATCTGGTTCTTCGAGCAGCTGAACGAGGGGGTGCCCGCCTACCACCTGCCGGTCGTCCTGGGCCTGCCCGGCGGGCGCGTCGACCTGACGCTGCTGCAGGACTGCCTGTCCGCGCTGGTGCACCGCCACCCCGCGCTGCGCACGGCCCTCGTCGCCGTCGACGGCCGGGTCCGTCCCGAGCCGTGCGAGCCGGGCCCGGTGCCGCTGCGCCGCACCGAGGTCGCCGAGGAGGATCTGGACGCGCTGCTCACCGAGCTGATCCGAGCCCCCTTCGCGCTCGACCGCCCGCCGCTGCTGCGCGCGGACGTGCTGCGCACCCCGGACCGCGACGTCACACTGCTGACCATCCATCACATCGCCTGCGACGGGGCGTCGGTGGACCTGATGGTGCGGGAGCTGGGCGAGCTCTACACGGATCTCGCCGCCGGCCGCCGTCCCGCCCCGGCGCCGCTGCCGGTGACGTACGCCGACTACGCGGCCTGGCAGCGCGGGCGGCTCACCGGCGCCGAGCTGGAGCGGCTGCTCGGCCACTGGCGCACCCGGCTGTCCGGCGTGCCCGCCCTGGAGCTGCCGACCAGCAGGCCCCGGCCGGCCGTCGCGAGCCACCGCGGGCGCCGTGAACTGCTGCGCGTCCCCGCCGGCCTGGCGCACCGGCTGCGCGCGCTGTGCCGGGCGGAGGGCGTCACCCTGTTCATGGGGCTGCTGGCCCCGCTGCAGGTGCTGCTGGGCCGGTACGCCGACGAGAGCGACGTCGCTGTCGGCACCCTGGTCGGCGGCCGCACGCACCCCGAACTCGCGGATGTCGTCGGCTACTTCGTGAACACCGTCGTCCTGCGCACCGATGTGTCCGGCGACCCGACGTGGCGCGAGCTGCTGGGCCGTGTCCGCGAGGTCGCGCGGGAGGCCTACGCGCACCAGGAGCTGCCCTTCGAGAAGCTGGTGGCACAGCTGTGCCCGGAGCGCGACCTGAGCCGCAACCCGCTCTTCCAGGTGCTGTTCGCCCTGCACGAGGAGCCGCCGGGCGGTGCCGTCACCGAGCTGTACGACCGCAAGGAGCTGGAGGGCCGGCTCGGCACCGCCCGCTTCGACCTCGCCTTCGACGTGACGGACCACGCGGCCGGCGCCGGTGACCTCAGCGTCTCCGTCGAGTACGCCACCGATCTGTTCGACGCCGAGTTCGTGCGGGGCCTCGGCCGGCACTTCCTGCGAGTGATCGAGCAGATGGTGTCCGGCGCCACGGCCCGGCTGTCCGAGCTGGAGATCGTCTCGGCCGGTGAGCTGCGCGCGCTCTCGCTGGGCGACCACGCCGAGCCGCTGCCCGAGCCGACCACCCTGGTGCGTCTGTGGGACCGCCAGGTGCGGAGCACCCCGGACGCGGTCTGCGTCGTGGGCGACGGCCGGTCGCTGACGTTCGCCGAGACCGACGCCCGGGCCTCGGCCCTGGCCGGGGAACTGCGGGCCAGGGGCGTCCGCCCGGAGAGCCTGGTCGGCGTCTGCCTGGAGCGCTCGGTGGAGCTGGTGGTCGCCCTGCTGGGGGTCCTGAAGGCCGGCGGCGCCTATGTGCCGCTCGACCCCGGCCACCCGGCGGACCGCCTGCAGTACCTGCTGGCCGACTCGGGCGTCCGGCTGGTCGTCACCGATCCGGAGCACCCCGCCTCGGCCCTGTTCGGCGACGGCGTGCGGCTCGTGGCGGTGGACCAGGAGCCCGGGACGGACCCGGGCCCGGCCGAGGAGGCGCAGTCGCACCACCTCGCCTACGTGATCTACACATCCGGCTCGACGGGCAACCCCAAGGGCGTCGCGATCACCCACGCCAACATCACGGGGTTCCTGGAGTGGAACCAGCGGCTGTGCCGGCTCACCGAGCGGGACCGGGCCCTGCTCAACCACTCGGTGGCGTTCGACAATTCGGTCTGGGAGATCTTCCAGTGCCTGGTGTCCGGCGCCGAGCTGCACCTGGCGGGCCCCACCGCCGCCTACGATCCCGAGGAGTTCCTGCGGGAGGTCGCCGAGCGCGGCATCACCACGCTCAACGCGACCCCTTCGCAGATGCGGATCCTGCTGGACTCCCGCACCGACCCGGCGCCCCGGCTGGCGTCCGTGCGGCTGGTGTTCACCGGCGCGGAGGCGGTGCCGCACGACGTGGCCCGCCGCATCCTGGCCGTCACCGCACCCGGGTGCCGGGTCTTCAACGAGTACGGACCCACCGAGGCGACCGTCACCTCGGCGTTCTGCCCGATCACCGAGGAACTGCTCGACCGGCACGCCCACCGCCCGAGCGTCCCGTTCGGCCGGGCGACCGACAACGCGCACCTGTACGTGCTGGACCCGCAGCTGCGCCCGGTCGCCCCGGGCTGTCGCGGCGAACTGTACGTCGGCGGCAGCGCGGTAGGCCGCGGCTATCTCGGCCGGCCGGCCCGGACTGCCGGGGCGTACCTGCCCGACCCGTACGCCGCGGAACCCGGCGCCCGGATGTACGCCACGGGCGACGTGGTGCGGCTGCTGCCCGACGGCAACCTGGTCTTCCTCGGCCGCAACGACCACCAGGTCAAGGTGCGCGGCTTCCGCATCGAGCTCGGCGAGATCGAGTCGGCGCTCCAGGACCATCCCGCCGTCGCCGACTGCGTGGTGGCCGTGCGCCGCACGCGCACCGGAGTGGACCAGCTGGCGGCCTACCTGATCCCCGAGCATCCCGGCCGCCCGGCCCCGGACCCGGCGGACCTGCGGGCCCACCTCGCAGAGCAACTGCCGCCGTACATGCTGCCGCAGAGCTACACCGCGATCGCGGAGATCCCCCTCACCCCGAACGGCAAGGTCGACCGGGACGCGCTGCCCGACCCCCGCCCGGGGACCGCCCCGGCCCCCGCCGCCCGCCGCGCCGTCACCAAGCAGCAACTGCTGGTGGCCGAGGTCTGGCGGGAGTGCCTCGGCGTCGAGGAGGACTTCGGGCCGCAGGACGACTTCTTCGACGTCGGCGGCACCTCGTTGACCGTCACCGCGGTCGCGGGCCGGCTCGGCGAACGGCTCGGGCGCCGGGTCCCCCCGGTCCTGGTCTTCAAAAACCCCACCGTCGCGGGCCTCGCCGAGGCCCTGGAGGAGGACACACAGCGATGAGCAGCACCGACAGCACGAGCGTCGTCCTCGTCGACGCCTATCCGTCGAGCTACGCGCTGGCACAGGCGTTCATGGACCGCGGCTGCGCCGTCGTCCGCGTACAGAGCACCGCGGAGGTGCCGCAGTGCTACCGCGGCACGTTCGACACCAGCGCCTTCAGCGACGACATCATCCACAGCGGTGTCCTGGCCGACACCGTCGACGCCGTCGCGCGGCACGCGCCCGTCGCCGTCATCGCGGCCGGCGAGTACGGCGTCGAACTGGCCGACCGGCTCAGCGAGGCCCTCGGCGTGCCCACCAACGGCACCGCGCTCTCGCCCGCCCGACGCGACAAGTACCGCATGATCGAGACGGTCAGGGCGGCGGGGCTGCGCGCAGCCCGGCAACGGCTCGTCGAGGACGCCGAGTCGCTGAGGGACTTCCATCACGAGGTCGGCGGCCGGATCGTGGTCAAGCCGCTGCGCAGCGCGGCGAACGACGGGGTGACCGTCTGCGACACCCCCGAGGAGTCGGCGCTCGCGCTGAAGGCGATCCTGGGCGCGACGACCGTGTTCTCGGAGACCAACACCGCGGCCGTGGCCCAGGAGTACCTGGTCGGCGGCGAGTACGTGGTGGACACCGTCAGCCGGGACGGGGCGCACCGGGTCACCGACGTCTGGAAGTACAGCAAGATGTCCGTGCCCGGGGTCCGCGACCGCATCACCGGCGGCCATCTGATACCGCACGACGCGCCCCTGCGCGACCAGCTCACCGCGTACGCGTTCGGCGTCCTCGACGCTCTCGGCATCCGGCACGGCCCCGCGCATCTGGAGATCATCGTCACCGCGGACGGCCCCTGCCTGGTCGAGGTCGGCGCCCGCATCGCCGGCGCCAACACCCCGTACTACGCCGAACTCGGCGCGGGCGAGTCGCAGATCGGCTGGACCCTGGACGCCTATCTGGACCCGGAGCGCTTCCTGGCCGAGCACCGGCGCCCCTACCGGCTGAGCCGCCATGTCTCGGTGTGCTGGCCGACGGCTCCGGCCGGCGGCACCCTGCGTTCCTATCCCCTGCTCGACACGGTCCGCGCCCTGGAGAGCTTCAACAACGTGGAGATGTTCGTCCGGCCCGGCGACACCGTCGTCCAGACCGTCGACGACTCCACGAAGACCCTCGCGGTCGGCTTCGTCCACCCCGTGGCGGAGACCGTCGACCGCGACGTCAACGCCCTGCGCCATCTGGACGGGCCCGGGTTCTACAACTTGCATCGGAACTGACTGAATGAACACGCTGACCAACACCGCCCACCTCGTCGAGATCCCGGGGTTCCCGCCCTACGACCCCACGGACCCGGTGGAGAACGCCGTCATCACGCGCCTGGCGGGCAACTGGCACCGCCGTGCGACCGTCAAGCGTCAAGAGCCCCGGCTCGAGGACCTCTTCGACCCGGACCGCCCGGAGTACCCCGAGCGGATCGTGCCCTTCGCCGGGCACCCCGTCTGGGAGGGGCTGCCGCCCGAGGTGCGCAGCTCGATGCTGACCTGGGCCTGGCTCGCCTACAACCGGCACACCATCATGGCGGAGCAGCGCATCGCCAATCCCGCCTTCGCGTACGTCATCGAGGGCGAGTTCCCGTCCCTGGGCGGGCCGGCCCTGGAGGCATCGCTCGCCCAGGCCATGGTGGACGAGCAGTACCACACGCTGATGCACCTCAACGCCAGCGCGATCGCCCGGCACGAGCGCGGCATCTCGCTGCCCGACACCGTGCTGCCCGCCCCGCACATCGTGCGGCGACACGAGGAACTGCGGGCCGACTGCTCCGAGTCCTGGCAGCGCAAGCTCACCACGCTCGCCTTCGCGACCGTGTCCGAGACGTCGATCAGCGCGTATCTGCATCTGCTCGCCGACGACCCGGACATCCAGGAGATCAACTCGACGACGGTGAAGCTGCACAACCGCGACGAGATCTGCCACTCCTCGATCACCGGTGAACTCGCCAAGACCGTCTACGACTTCCTCGACAAGAAGCAGCGACGGTTCTTCGTCGACACGATGCTCACCGGCCTGGAGGCCTTCGTCGCCAACGACTACCGCACCTGGGAGCACATCCTCGCGCTGCACGGTGTCGCCGGCGCCGACCGCATGATCGACGAGGTCCGGCACGACGCACGGCGCACCAATCTGGTGCGCGACTTCAGCGGACTGCGCGGTCTGCTGTCCGAGATGGACCTGCTGGGCGAGATCGACTGGCCCTGGCAGGACGAGACCGAGGAGCGGTAGCACGTGTTCTCCACCTATCGACAGCTGTTCACCGAGCCGCGCGTCCGTCCCCTCATGGTGATCGGCCTGCTGGCCAAGATGCCGGGACTCGGCATCTCCTCGGTGCTGATCCTGCACACCGTCGGCAACCTGGACCGCGGATTCGCCGCGGGCAGTCTGGTCGCCGCGGTCTGGACGGCGGGTGCCGGTCTCGGCGCGCCCCTTCAGGGCCGCGGACTCGACCGGCACGGCCTGCGCCGGCTGCTCGGCCTGCTGGTCCTCGCGCAGGCCCTGTTCTGGGGGCTCGCCCATCTCCTGCCGTACCCGGCGCTGCTGGTCACGGCCTTCTTCGGCGGGCTGACCACGCTGCCCGCCTTCACCGTGATCCGGCTCGCCCTGGCCGGCCTGGTCACCGAGGAGAACCGGCACACCGCCTACGCGGTCGAGGCGATGACCACCGACATCGCCTACATGGCCGGACCCTCCATCGGCATCCTGCTCGCCTCGATGGCCTCCGCCACGGTGGCGTTCCTCGTGATGGGCGCGCTGCTCTTCCTGGCGGGCTGCGCCTACCTGTGGCTCAACCCGCCGCTGCAGCAGGCCCGTCCCGCCGACGGACCGAAGCCCGCCGCGCGCCACTGGCTGTCGGCCCGCATGGTGTGCGCGCTCGGCGTCACCGTCGCCTCCTCGGTCGCCGTGGTCGGCTTCGAGGTGGCCGCGGTCGGCACGCTCCAGCGGCACGGCCAGCTCGCCTGGAGCTGGCTGCTGCTGGTCCTCGCCGGCGTCGCCTCCGTGGCCGGCGGCTTCCTCTACGGCGCGCTGCGCCGTCCGCCCTCGGTCTTCATGGTGACCGCGGCCCTCGGCCTGCTGTGCCTGCCGATCGGTCTGGCGTCCCAGTGGTACTGGCTGTGCCTGATCGCCGTCCCGGCCAACCTGTTCGTCGCCCCGGCGCTGTCGGCGAGCGCGAGCGCGGTGAGCCGGCTGGCGCCCGACGACAGCAAGGGCGTGGCGATGGGCACCTATGCCAGCGCCCTCCTCATCGGCAACGTGATCGGCTCGCCGCTGGCCGGCACCTTCCTGGACCACGGCGGCCCCGTCGCCGCGTTCACCGCCGTCGGCGTGGCCACCGCCGGTCTCACGGCCCTCGCGTGGCTGTGCGACAGCCGTCTGCACGCCCGGCAGGCCCGGACCGACGCCGCCGCCGTACCGGCCGACACACTCCAGACCTCGGGAGTCCCGCAGTGAAGATCGCGATCATCGACGGTTACTCCACCGGCAGCCTGCTGGTGGACAAGCTCCGGCAGCGGGGCGTGGAGTGCGTGCACCTGCGCAGCCAGGAGATACCCCCGGCCCGGCTGCAGCCGTCCTTCGTCCCCGGCTCCTACACCCACGACCTCGGTCACTTCGCCGACCGGGCCGACGCGGTCCGGGCCCTGAAGGAGGCGCGCGTCGACCGGGTGGTCGCCGGCGCGGAGTGCGGGGTCGTGCTCGCCGACACCCTCGCCCACGAACTGGGCCTGCCCGGGAACGAGTTCACGGGCGTCGAGGCCCGGCGGGACAAGTACGCCATGGCCGAGCGCCTGGCCGCCGCCGGCCTGGCCGCCCCGACGAGCCTGCGCGCCACCGACCCGGAGACGGCCGTCGACTGGGCGCGGGCCGCCGGAACCACCGTCGTCGTCAAGCCCGCCGCCAGCGCCGGCACCGACAACGTGCACATCTGCTCCACCGCCGCCGAGGTGCGCGCCGCGGTCACCGCGGTCCTGTCCGGCGTCGACTACTTCGGCAATCCGAATCCGTCGGCCGTCGTGCAGAAGTACCTGGTCGGCACCGAGTACATCGTGAACACCGTCGCGGTGGACGGCGTACAGAAGGTCTCCGACGTCTGGCTGTCGGAGAAGACCGCGGGCCCCGACGGCGCGCCGCTCTACGACCACCAGCAGCCGTTGCCGATGCACGACCCGCGCGTGCCCGAGCTCGTCGACTACGTGGTGTCCGCCGTCGCCGCCCTGGGCATCACCGACGGCGCCGCGCACAGCGAGGTGATGCTCACCGCCGACGGCCCCGTGCTGATCGAGACGGGCGCGCGGCTCATGGGCGCCGTGCTGCCCGACGTCCTGGAGCGGTACTCCGGCACCTCGCACGTCGAGCTGCTGGCGCTCGCGCTCACCGACCCGGCGGCCTTCCACGCCTTCCGCGATCACGACGTGCGCTGGAGCCGGACCGTACGCAACGTCTGGCTGATCAACGACCGTGCGGGCACCTCCGGCGCCTGGCACGACCGCTTCACCGCCCTGCCGTCCTACGACCGGCTGGTGACGGGCGTCCGCGAAGGCGCCGAGGTGCGGCGCACCGTCGACATGGCCAGCTCACCCGGTTTCGTCTCCCTGGTCGCGGACCGCGCGGCCGACCTCGACCGTGACCAGGCCGCGATCCGCGCCATGGAGGCGGCGGGTCTGTACACGGACCGGTAGCAGGACCGGCCGGAGCCGCGCTGTAAGCCGGCTTGAACCGCGCTTGAGAAGCGCCTCCTACCGTCCCCACTCAGTGACGCCCTCGGCCCGAGGCCGACTGTGGCCGCTCGTTCCCGCCCGAACCCTCTGTGTCCCGGTTCGAAGATTGGATGTGTTTTTCTGGTGCTGATCAGCCGCAACGAAGGCAGCCGCTCGTGGCGCGAGGTCAGGGCGTCCTGCGCCGGCGTCGCCCGTGAGCTGCGGGCCCGCGGAGTCGACGGCTCCCACCGCGTCCTGCTGTCGGCCACGAACTCCACCGCCTCGGTGCTGACCACGTTCGCCCTGATGGAACTGGGCGTCTCCGTCGGCCTCGTGGACCGCGGAGTCACGCCCAACCAGTTCGCCCGCCTGGTCGAGGAGGCGAACGCCGACTTCTTCGTGTCCGACCACGAGGCGGAACAGGCCGCCTTCACCAGGCTCGACGCGACCTGGATCCCCCTGAAGGCGCTGGACGACGCGGCGGCGCACCCCACGGACGAGGTCAGCGAGCTGTCCTTCGACCGCTGGGCCGGGCGCGCCGACGCGCTGATCGTGTGGACGTCCGGCAGCCTCGGCCGCCCCAAGGGCGTGGTCCGCTCCGGCGGTTCGGTGCTGGCCAACGTCCAGCGCACCCAGGACCGCATGCGGTACACCGAGGACGACGTCCTGCTGCCGCTGCTGCCCTTCACCCACCAGTACGGCCTGTCCATCCTGCTGCTGTGGTGGCAGGCGAAGGCCTCCCTGGTGCTGCTGCCGAGCCGGCGCACCGACCTCGCCCTGGAGGCCGTCGTCGACCTGGGCGTCACCGTCGTGGACTCCGTGCCCGCCGTGTACGAGGGCGTGCTGCGGCTGCTGGACCGGGGCCGGACCAGCACCAGCCTGCTGGAGTCGGTGCGCATGTGGTGCGTCGGCGGGGAACCGCTCCAGGACGACCTGCAACGCCGCTTCACCGAGACGCTCGGCAAGCCCCTGCTCGACGGCTACGGCAGCTCCGAGGCCGGCAACATCGCCCTGGCCTCGGCCGACAACCCGTACCACTGCGGCCGCGCGCTCGACGGCATCACCGTGACCGTCGTCGACGACGAGGGCCGCCCGCTGCCCGCCGGAGAGGTCGGCGAGGTCGTCGTCCACACGCCGGACCTGATGGTCGGCATGCTGGAGCCGGGCGGCCGGGTGCGCGAGCACCAGCGCACCGTCCACCGCACCCAGGACCTCGGCCGGCTCGACGAGGACGGGAACCTGCGGGTCCTCGGCCGCAAGGCCGCCGTGCACCGTTTCGGCAACACGCTCTACCCGGACGCCATCACCGCCAAGGCCAGCGAGTGCGGCCGCCCGGTGCGGGTGGTGCCCGTGGAGAACGGCCGCTTCGGCACCGACCTCGTCTTCGTCGTCGCCGACCCGGAGGGGCAGCCGGCCGCCCACTGGCGGCGCGTCTTCGCCGGACTGGTCGCCGAGTACGAACAGCCCAACAAGGTGCTGGTGGTACCCGAGTTCCCCGAGCACACCAACGGCAAGGCCAACCTGACCGCGCTGCGCTACATGGCGCAGGCCGCACTGCGCAAGGGCGCCGAGCAGCCCGGGGAGAAGGCGAAGGAGGCCGCGTCCACCGGCCCGGCGATCCCCTTCGCCGACCGCATCACCGTGCTGCAGGACGTGGCCCGGCTGCTGAGCGAGCGCCGCGCGGAGGTGCTCAACATCCTCACCGAGGTCTCCCACCACCGTACGGCCGCGGACGAGATCGACGCCTCGATCGAGGCCCTGGAGGGTGCTGTCGCCGAGGTGTCCCGGCACAGTCCGCCCGCGGCCCGCCAGATCGCCGTGCTCATGCCGTCGAACATCCCGTTGTACGGCTACATCCTCTACGTCGTCATCCCCAGCCTGTACGGGCAGCGCATCGTCTTCCGGCCCTCGCGGATGATCGACGCGCAGACCCGCGCCCTGCACAAACTGCTCTCCACGGTCCACAGCCTGCCGCTCGAACTCGACGGCAGCGGGCAGCGCGAGTTCCTGGACAACGTCGGCAAGAAGTCCGACGTCCTGGTCTTCACCGGGTCCTACGAGAACGCCGAGCAGATCCGTGAACAGCTGCCCCGCGAGACCGTGTTCTGCTTCTTCGGACAGGGCATCAACCCGTTCGTGGTGGGCACCGACGCCGACCTGAACCGGGCGGTGGACGGTCTGATCCGGGTCCGCATGCTGAACTCCGGGCAGGACTGCTTCGGCCCGGACGTCGCCTTCGTCCACACCTCGGTGAGCGCGCAGTTCTGCAATCTGCTCACCCGCCGCGTCGAGGCCCTGCGCCACGGGAGCCCGCACGACGCCACCGCCGACTACAGCGGCATGTTCTACGAAGAGGCCTTCGACGCCACCCTGAACTACCTGCGCGAGAAGCGGGAGTTCGTCGCCGCCGGCGGCCGGATCGACTTCGTCGACCGCCATGTGCGGCCCACCGTGCTGATCCACCCGACGGACAGCCAGTTCCTGCCCCCGGAGATGTTCGCCCCGGTCTTCAACGTGGTGCCCTTCTCCTCCGCGGAGGAGCTCGCCGAGCTGCTGCGCCACCCGTACTACGCGGAACGCGCCATGGCCGCCTCGGTGTTCGGTTCCCTGCCGGGCATCGTCGAGTCCCTGCGCGAGCGCCACATGGTGAGCGTCGACGAGACGCTGATCGAGATCGAGGACGGCAACAAGCCGTTCGGCGGCCGCGGCATCCGCGCCAACTACGTCTGTGTGGACCGCAAACGGCACGCGGAACCACTGCTGCTGTCGAAGGCCGTCGCCGACCACCTCCCGGGAAAGTCATGAGCACCAGCAACGCACCCACCGCGGCCGCCGCCTGGGCGACCGCCGCATCCGTCCTGACCGCCTCCGGTGTCCGCACCGTCTTCGGCCTGCCCGGCGACGACATGTACGCCCTCCAGGCCGCGCACGACGCCGAGATCCGCTTCGTGCTCTGCCGCGACCAGCGCAACGCCGTGTTCGCCGCGACCGGGTACGCCATCCAGTCCGGCGAACCGGGCGTCGCCGTGGTCGGCAAGGGCCCCGCGGTCACCAACACCGTCACGGGCCTGCTCGAGGCCGCCGCCTCCGCGGCCCCGCTGCTGCTGCTCGCGGGCGGCACCGGCGCGCAGCACCGCGGCAGCGGCGCCTTCCAGGAGCTCGACCAGCTCGCGGTCGTCGCCCCGCTGGTGAAGTACGCGGCCCGCGTCGACCATCCCGACCGGCTGGTGCCGACCTTGCAGCGGGCCCTGCTGATCGCCCGGCACGAGCGCGGCCCGGTCTATGTGGAACTGCCCGAGCAGCTGCTCGCCGAGGCCACCGCCGCGGCCCCCGAGGCCCTGGCCGCGCCGGCCGTCGCGGAGACGGCCCACGAGGTCGCCGCTCCCGTCGGCTCCGCCGCGCTGGACGCCCTGCGCACCGCCCGTCGCCCGGTGCTGGTGGTCGGCGGCGGTATGCGGCACGCCAACACCGACGGTGCGGTGGAGCGGCTGGCCGAGCGGCTCGGCGCCGCGATCGTCAGCACCGCCTCCGGCCGGGGCGCCGTCGACGAGGACCACCCGCACTTCTGCGGTCTGACCGGCCTGTACACCCCCGAGGCGGCGGCCGGGCTGTGGGCCGAGGCCGACTGCGTGGTGGCGCTCGGCAGCCGTCTGGAGGAGACGGCCACCTTCCAGTGGCCACAAGCCGTCGGGCGCGGGATCCCGGTCGTCCAGGTCAACATGGCGGCCGCCGACTTCGCGACCGCGTTCCAGGGCCCGAAGGTGCTGGCCGACGCCGGGCCGACCGTCCGGTCCTGGCTGGACCGGCTGCCCGAGCGGCCGGACGGCGGCCACTGGGCGCGCGCCGTGCACACCGAACTCGGCTCCGGGCACCGCGAGTTGCTGGCCGAACTGGCCGGCTCCCCGCAGCTGCACATCGCCGAGGTGCTGCGCGCCCTCGACGAGGAGCTGCCCGCCGATCGCATCCTGGTGCAGGAGAACGGCCTGCAGGACATGTGGTCGTACCAGTACCCGCTCTACTCCTGTGCGGCGGGCGCCGGATCCGTCGTGCCGTCGGAGCAGACCTCGCTGGGCTTCGGCGCCGCGGCCGCGCTCGGCGTCAAGCTCGCCGCACCCGGGCGGCCGGTCGTCGCCTTCGTCGGCGACGGCGCCTTCGCCATGGCCGGCGCCGACCTGCCCACCGCGGTCGCCCACAGCGGAGGCCTGCTCTACGTCGTGCTGCGCAACGGCGGCTACGGCTGGCTGCAGGTCCAGCTCGACCAGCGGCCGGAGCCGCTCGGCGACCACGCCTTCGTCGACCCCGAGACCGTCCGCGCCGAGGCGCCGGCCCTGCCGGGACTGCATCAGGTGACCGTGCGGGACAAGGCGTCCCTGGCCGGGGACGTGGCACGGGCCTGGGAGAAGTGCGCGGCCGGCGAGGTCGTCGTCCTCAACGTGCCGGTGCGCCTGGCCGACGCGATGTTCGGCGCCGACGTGGCCGGCGGGGACTTCCCCGTACTGCCGGGCGGTGAGTGAGCATGCCCGCCCACCGCAGGGTCGTCATCACCGGCTGGGGTGCCGTCACCCCCCTCGGCCTGAGCGTCGAGGAGACCTGGTCCGCGCTGATCGCCGGACGCAGCGGCATCGCGCCACTCACCGGGGTCGACACGACGGACCTCGCCACCCGCTTCGGCGGCGAGGTCAAGGGCTTCGATCCGTCCCGCCACCTCAAGCCCCCGCAGGCCCGCCGCATGGACCCGTACGCCCAGTACGCCTACGCGGCGGCCGCCGAGGCCGTGCAGCAGGCGCGCCTGGACCTGGACAAGGAGCAGGGGCAGCGCGCCGGGGTGCTGATCGGCAGCGGCTACGGCCCGATGTCCGCGCACGCCCGGCACTTCGCCGGCCTCGACGCCCACGGCCCGCGGCGGGTCAGCCCGTTCGCCCAGATCACCGGCGCCATGGACAGCGCCGCCTGCGAGATCAGCTTCCGGTACGGGATCACCGGCCCGACCCGCGCTCTGAGCACCGCCTGCGCCTCCGGCGCCGACGCCATCGGCGAGGCGGCCCGCTGGATCCGGCACGGCACCGTCGACGTGGCCGTCGCGGGCGGCGCCGAGCACATCCTCACCCGGCTCGACCTGGCCTCCAGCGGCAACGCCCGCGCCCTGTCGACCCGCAACGACGCCCCGCAGGAGGCCTCCCGCCCCTTCGACGCCGACCGGGACGGGTTCGTGATGAGTGCCGGTGCCGGAGTTCTGGTCCTGGAGTCCGAGGAGCGCGCCCTGGCCCGCGGCGCGACGATCCTCGCCGAGGTCGCCGGCTACGCCGCGACCTCCGACGCCCACCACTGGACCGCTCCCCACCCCGAGGGCCGTGGCGCCCGGACGGCGATGACCGCCGCTCTCGCCGACGCCGGCCTGACCCCCGCCGACGTCGACTACGTCAACGCCCACGGCACCTCCACCCAGGCCAACGACGCCGGTGAGACAGCGGCGATCCGGGCCGTCCTCGGCGAGCACGCCGAGCGGATCCCGATCAGCTCCACGAAGTCGATGACCGGGCACATGATCGGGGCCGCGGGCGCCGTCGAGGCCATCGTCGCCGGCCTCGCCGTCCGGCACGGAGTGGTGCCGCCGACGGTCAACTGCCACCGTCCCGTCGACCCGGACCTGAACTTCGTCCCGCACACCGCGCAGAAGCACCGCGTCGACGTGGCGATGAGCAACTCCTTCGGTTTCGGCGGGCACAACGCCGTTCTCGTCCTGCGTGCCTGGGAGGCCCACAGTGAGCACTGACGACACGACGCTGCCCGCCTACGGAATGCCGTTGCGCGCGCTGGCCAACGGCGAGGTGGACGCCGACGGCCATCTGCGCCGCAACCCCGCCGAGCTGCCGTGGAACCTGTTCCGCGTGCAGGGCCCGCTCGACGCCGGCCGCCTCGCCACGGCGGTCGAGCAGGTCACTCTCGCCACGGACGTCCTGCACCTGCGGCTGCGCTCCACTCCGGGCGGGCCGCGGCTGGTGCGCCGGGCGCCCGCCGCCCTGAAACTGGAGACCGTCGAGGTGACGGCCGCCGTGACCGACGGACGGCTCAGCGCGGAGGCGGCCGCCGTCCTCGCGCCGGTCTTCTTCGACAAGCCCGACCTGCGCCACGACCCCGTCGGCCGGATCCTCCTCGTGCGGGGTGACGACGGCGAGCAGCTGCTCGCGTTCGCCTTCGACCACTCCGTCCTGGACGGCTGGGCCCTCGGTCTGCTCACCCGGGCCGTCGCCACCGCCTACCGCAGCGGCGGCCACAGCCCGCGCGGGCGCGGCTTCGCCGACTTCGTGACCGGCCTGCCCGACGAGCGGACCCGCGAGGAGAGCCTGGCCCGCTGGCAGGACCTGCTCGCCCCCCACCCGCTGCCCGACCCGCCGCTGGGGCTGCCCGGCGCCGCCCAGGAGCCGCCCGCGTCCTACGTGAGCGACGGCCACTTCGACGGGCCGCTGCCCGAGCGGCTGGCCGCCGACCTGACCGCGGCCGCCGCCGGCACCGGACTGAGCCGCGCCGAGCTGCTGTTCGCCGCGACCGCCCTGGCCGCCGAGCTGTGGGCCGCGGGACCGCAGCCGCTGCTCAGCCTCCGGCACGGGCACACCCGCCCGGAGGACGTGCTGGTCATCGGCCCTCTCGTCGAACCCTGCGTCCTGCTGCCGCCGGACCCCGCGCCCCCGACCGTCGGAGCCTGGCTGGCCGCGCACAGCCGGACCAACGCCGCGCTGCCGCCCACGTACGGCCGCTCGATCCGTGAGGTCGCCCCGCTCGCGCCCCGCAACATCGGCGTGAACGTGCTGCCGCCCGCGCGGCCGCTGCCCCTCGGGCCCGGCGCCAGGGCGACGACCGCCTCGCGCACGTTCCTCGCCCCGCTGTGGCCGGACCAGCCGCCCGCCGAACCGTCGACCGCGGCGATCTGGCTGAACTACTACATGGACCGCCCGGACCGCGTCGAGGTGACGCTCAGCCACGACACACGCGTCGTACCGAGCCCCGGGCCGCTCCTCGACACCGTCCTCGCCGTGGTCGCCGCCGCCGCGCACGAACCGGACCTGCCCGTGGCGGATCTGCGCGCCCGCGCCGGGGACGGTGCCCCGTGACGGGCCTGCTGGCCGGCCGGACGATCCTGGTCACCGGCGTCCTCACCGACCGCTCCATCGCCTTCCACGTGGCACGGGCCGCGCAGGAGCAGGGCGCACGGGTCGTGCTGACCGGATACGGCCGCGTCTCCCTGGTCGAGCGCATCGCCCGCCGGCTGCCGGAGCCCGCCCCGGTGATCGAGCTGGACGTCACCGACGACAGGCAGCTGGCCACGCTCGCGGATCGGCTGCGCGCCCATACCGACCGCATCGACGGCGTCCTGCACGCCGTGGCCTTCGCACCGCCCGGCGCGCTCGGCGGCGGCTTCCTGACCGCTCCCCGGCAGGACGCGGCCCGCGCCTTCGACGTCTCCGCGCTCTCCCTCCAGGCGCTGACCCGCGCGCTGCTCCCGCTCATGGCGCCGGGCGCGTCGGTGGTCGGCCTGGACTTCGACGCCCGTCAGGTGTGGGCGGGCTACGACTGGATGGGCGTGGCCAAGGCGGGGCTGGAGGCCTGCGCCCGGTATCTCGCCGCCTACCTCGGCGAGCAGGGGATCCGGGTCAATCTCGTCGCGGCCGGGCCGCTGCGCACCCTCGCCGGACGGGCCACCTACGACGAGGCCACCGATCCGGCCGAGGCCGAGGCCGACTGGGACAGGCGGGCGCCGCTGGGCTGGCGGTCCGACGACTGCACGCCGGTGGCGAAGGCCTGTGTGGCCCTCCTGTCGGACTGGTTCCCGGCCACCACCGGGGAGATCCTGCACGTCGACGGCGGGGCGCACGCCATCGGGGACGGAGGGGTCCGTGCACGACACGCACGCTGAAGTCCCGTCCTCCGTAGGCCCGTTCGAGGTCACCGCCGAGGCGATCGCCGAGTTCGCCGACGCGATCGGCGACCCGCACCCCGCGTACCGCAGCGCGGCGGCGGCCCAGGCGCTGGGCCACCCCGGCGTGATCGCCCCGCCCACCTTCACCGTGCGGCTGGCGGCCGGAGCCGAAGCGGCCGTGCTCGCCCGGCGCCCGCTCGGCCACGACTACACGTCGGCCCTCCACCTCGCGCAGGACTACCGTCACGACCGCCCCGTCCGCGGCGGTGACGTCCTCACCGCCCACGGCAGGCTCGTCGAGGCGCGGCAGGCGATGGGCGGCGCCCTGGCGACGGTGGAGGTGGAGATCCGCGACGTGGACGGCACCCGCGTCACGACGTCCACCGCCCGGATCCTCTCCCGCGAACCGCTGCCCGCGCCGACGCCCTACGAGGAACTCGCCGAGCTGATCGGGCGGGACGACTTCGTCTGCCTGGGCGGCAAGGCGGCCCTGCGCCGTGGGGCGGTCTCCCACCGTCACTGCGGCGCTCTGGGCACCTCGGCGGGCGTCCGCGACACTCTGGACGCACTGAGCGGGTTCCTGGAGTCGTTCGCACCGGACGGGCGGCGCCTCGCCTCCTTCGTAGCCACCTTCGACCCGCTGCCGGACACCACGGAGCACACCTTCGAAGCGGCCGTATGGCGTCATCTTCAGGCCCTGCACGACGCGGACGGCCCCCACTCGTGGAGCGAGCACTACGACGCCGACCCCGCCTCCCCCCGTTTCGCCTTCTCCGTGGGCGGCCACCCCCTCTTCGTGGTGGGCCTGCACCCCGGTGCGTCCCGCCCGAGCCGCCGCTCCGCCCGGCCGGCCCTGGTGTTCAACTCGCATCTGCAGTTCAACGCCATGGGGCGCACCTTCTTCCGGATGCGCAAGAAGATCAGGGAGCGTGACCTGGCCCTGCACGGCTCGGTCAACCCGAGCCTGCTCACGTACCGGGACGAGGCACGGCACTACAGCGGGCGGCTGACCGAACCGGAGTGGACCTGCCCCTTCAGCGGACAGCCCGAGGAGCGCGGCCAGTTCCAGGAACGCCGCCCGTCCCCGGAGCCGGCCCCCGGCGCCGGCTAGATCCCCCGCCCCAGCAGCCGCCCCGCGATCTCCATCCCGTCGGCCGAGATCTCCCGCCCGTCCTCGACGTCCCACAGCGCGTTCTGCAGCACCCGCCCCAGCGTCCACGCCCGGGCCCGCTCCCGGTCCAGGCCCAGCACCTGCGTCATCGCGTCGAACCGCCACCGCACCTCGTCCGCATCGAAGCGGTTGTCGAGCGCGGGCCACAGGTCGAAGCCCGGGTCCCCGGCCAGCGGCTTCGGGTCGATGGCGAGCCACGGCTCCCGCTCGCTCGCCAGCACGTTCTCGAAGTGCAGGTCCCAGTGCAGCAGCCGGTCCCCGGCCTCGTCCGCGACCTCGCGCACCGCCGCCGCGCAGGACGCCACGATCCCCCGCCGCACCGGATCGGCGATCCTCGGCAGCGCCCCCGGCACGTCCGCCAGCATCCGCGCCGCGATGTCCGCCAGGGTGCGCATCCCCTGCGGCGCGGGCCCGGCCGTGAGCCGTGCGAGCAGCTCGGCGATGACGAGGACGGCCTTGCGGGAGTCCTCCACGACGCTCAGCATCCGCCCGGAGTCGAGCCGTTCGAGCAGCATCGTGCCGGTCCCGGCGTCATGGTCGAGGAGCCGGACCGCGCCGTCCCCGCCCCACTCACGCAGCGCGACCGGCTCGCCCTCGGTCTCCTCGTCGAGGACCTGGAACTTCACCGCCGCGGGCACCCCGTCCGACCGCCGCACCACGGGCAGCACCAGCGCGGCCATCCCGTGCATGGCGGCGCCGTCGACCCGCAGGTCCCACCGCTCGACGAACTCCTCGATCCGGGCGGGCAGCGCCGCGATGAACGCGCGGCCGGCCTCCCCCGCGTACTCGTACTGCGACTCCACCAATCCGTCCGGAATGTCGATCACGTGCGCGACCCTACCGGCGTGCCTGAATCGACCATGCGTCATTTTTTCCGCCGCGCGGGCTCGTCCGTGTGGTCGTACCTGCGCAGCGCCCCCGGCACGTACCTCTGGCTGGCGGCGCTCTTCGTCACGACGGTCGCCGTGCACCACATGAGCCCGGAGTTCGAGCAGGACTTCCTGCGCCAGCGCTCCACGAACCTGCACGAACTGTCGAAGAACCCGATCCGGGTCCTGGTCTCCTCGGCGTTCTGGATCGACGGCAGCAGCTGGTGGCCGTACGCCGTGCTCTACACGGTCTTCCACGCGCAGGCGGAGCGCTGGCTCGGCACGGCCCGCTGGCTCGCGGTCGCCGCGGCCGCGCACACCCTCGCGACGCTGATCAGCGAGGGCGCCCTGCTGTGGGCGGTCCGGCACGGCCACGCGCCCACGTCCTCGGTGAACACCCTTGACGTCGGGGTGAGTTACGCGCTGGCGGGCGTCGTCGCGGTCCTCACGTACCGCATCGCGTCGCCCTGGCGGTACGCGTATCTGGCGGTGGTCCTCGTCGTCTACGGCGCTCCGCTCGTCACGGGCCGCACGTTCACCGACCTGGGCCACTTCACGTCGGTCCTGATCGGCCTGGCCTGCTACCCGCTGACGCGGGGCCGCGGCGAACCCTGGAACCCGCTGCGCCCGGCTAGGAGATCCCGGCCCGCTTGAGCACGGCCGCGAACGACGCCCGGTCGTACATCGCGTCCTCGCCGCCCCCGGCCTTCTTCCCGTCGATCGTCACGGCCGGCGTGCCCTGCACCCCGTCGTCGCGGAAGGCCCGCATCGCGTCGCCGACCCACTTCTCGTACGACCCGTCGCGCACGGCCTTGTCGAAGGCGGCGCCGCGCAGCCCGTCCACGGTGCCCGCGATCTTCAGCAGAAAGCCGTCCGTGTAGGCGTCGTCGGACTCGTCCTCGGGCTGGTTGGCGAAGACGGCGGCATGGAACTCGGCGAACCTGCCCGCGTCCACGGAGGCGCGCAGCGCGTTCGCCGCCTTCACCGAGCCCGAACCGCCCAGGTTCTTGTCGAGGAACGACGCGATCGTGTACTCGATCTTCACGTCACCGTCGGCCACCGGTCTCACCAGCGCCCGCGCGCCGCCCTCCTCGAACTTCTTGCAGAAAGGGCAGCGCGCGTCCTCGTACACCTTGACCGTGTGCGGCGCGTCCGCGTCGCCGACCGTGATGACGGCCCCGTCCGCGCGCGCGGGCAGCCCGGCGAGCCCGGCGGAGTCGTCGACGGCCCGCACCTCGGTGACCGTCTGCCGCGCCGGGCCCGAGGAAGAGCTGCCGCCGCCCGACGCGCAGGCCGCGAGCCCGGACCCGAGCCCCACCACGACCGCAGCCGTCACCGCACCCCGCACCGCGAGCCTCATACCAAATCCTCCTGAACCAGCCGGATCCGTCCAACCTACGCACGGCTCCGCCCGCGTCGGCCCGCCGAACGGCCCGACCCCGCGGGACCAACGCCCTCTCCCCCCTGCCGCGAACCCCGCCCCACGCAGTAACGTCCACCGCCATGAGCAGCGCGAACAGCATCAGCGGCGGGGGCGGCCCGGCCAACGGCGGCATATCGTTCTGGTACGCGGACGACGGCATCCCCCTCGCCCGCGAGCCCCTGTCGGGCGACGCGAGCGCCGACGTCGTCATCGTCGGCGGCGGCTACACGGGGCTGTGGACGGCGTACTACCTCAAGAAGGCCGCCCCCTTCCTCCGCATCACGGTCCTGGAGCAGAAGTTCTGCGGCTACGGCGCCTCCGGCCGCAACGGCGGCTGGCTCTACAACGGCATCGCGGGCCGCGACCGCTACGCCGCCCTGCACGGCCACGAGGCGGCGGCCCGCCTCCAGCAGGCGATGAACGACACGGTGACCGAGGTCATCGACGTGGCGAAGGCCGAATCCATCGACGCGGACATCCATCACGGCGGCGTCCTCGAAGTCGCTTACACACCGGCCCAGTTGGCCCGCCTCAAGGCCTTCCACGCCACGGAGCTCTCTTACGGCGAGAAGGACCGCACCCTGCACGGCGCCCGCGAGACGGCGGACCGGATCCGGGTGGCGGGCGCGGTCGGCTCCACCTGGACCCCGCACGGCGCGCGCCTGCACCCGGTGAAGCTCCTCAAGGGCCTGGCGCGGGCGGTCGAGGACCTCGGCGTGACGATCCACGAGTCGACGCCGGTCACCGAGATCAAGCCGAAGCACGCGGTCACCCCCTACGGCACGGTCCGCGCGCCGTACGTCCTGCGCTGCACGGAGGGCTTCACCGCCTCCCTCAAGGGCCAGCGCCGCACCTGGCTCCCGATGAACTCCTCGATGATCGCCACGGAGCCGCTGACGGCGGCCCAGTGGGAGTCGATCGGCTGGGAGGGCCGGGAGACCCTGGGCGACATGGCCCACGCCTACATGTACGCGCAGCGCACCGCGGACGACCGCATCGCGCTCGGCGGCCGCGGCTTCCCCTACCGCTTCGCCTCCCGCACGGACAGCGACGGCCGCACCCAGCCCCAGACGATCGAGGCCCTCACCGAGATCCTGACCCGCTTCTTCCCGCAGCTCACCGGGGTCGGGATCGCCCACGCCTGGTCCGGCGTCCTGGGCGTCCCGCGCGACTGGTGCGCCACGGTCACCCTGGACCGCTCGACGGGCCTCGGCTGGGCGGGCGGCTACGTCGGCTCGGGCGTCGCCACCACGAACCTGGCCGCCCGCACCCTGCGCGACCTGGTCCAGCAGGACTCCGGCCAGTCGGGCTCCACGGACCTCACCACCCTGCCCTGGGTCAACCACAAGGTCCGCAAGTGGGAGCCGGAGCCCTTCCGCTGGCTCGGCGTCCACGGCATGTACGCCACGTACTACGCGGCCGACCGCCGCGAACTCACCACGCACACCGCGGACTCCTCCCGCCTCGCGAAGGTCGCGGACCGGATCGCGGGACGCCACTGAAACCGCCTGCCACCTCCCGCGACAACCCCAAGTTGTCGCGGGGGTACGGCAGTTGTTGGCCGCCCCGCCCCCGCGGGCGCTTGACTGCGGGCATGAACACAGACCTCACCCCCAAGGCCGTCGTCATCCGCTACGTCGAAGCCGTCGCCGCCGGCGACCTGGCCGTCATCACCGACTCGTTCGCCGAGGACGCCGTCTGGATCTACCCCGGCCACGACCTGCCGCTCACCGGCACCTGGAAGGGCCGCGACACGATCATCGAGGACTTCCTCGGCAAGGCCACCGGCACCCTCTTCGCCCCCGGCTCCACCCCCACCGTCACCCTCACCGGCGTCATCGCCGAGGGCGACAAGGTCGTCGCCGAATGGCACGCCGAGGGCGACGCGGCCACCGGCAGGCGCTACGACAACCGCTGCCTCGGCGTCTACACCGTGCGCGACGGAAAGATCACCGAGGTACGGGAGTACGCGGACACCCGGCACGTGGGAGAGGTCCTGTTCGGCCTGTGACCGCCCGGGCGGGGAAGAAAGAGAGCCCCCTGTCGGATTCGAACCGACGACCTACGCATTACAAGTGCGTTGCTCTGGCCATCTGAGCTAAGGAGGCAGCCCGAGCAGTGTAACCAACCCGGAACCCTGCCCCTCGAAAATTTCGGCGAATCTCACAGGTCCCGACCTACTGACAGACCGGCCACCCCCCGGGTACGGTCCGATCAGTTCACCCGCGTGGACTAAACCAGTGCTTCACGCCGCTGCGGCAGCAGCCGTGGCGGCCCCACCTTTACAACGGATCGTCCGGCACGTTCCTGCCGGTGAAGGGGGCTTCACAGCCATGGCTTCTGTCACGTTCGACAAGGCGACCCGCGTCTACCCGGGTTCCACCAAGCCCGCGGTCGACGGCCTGGACATCGAGATCGAGGACGGCGAGTTCCTCGTCCTCGTCGGTCCCTCCGGCTGCGGAAAGTCGACCTCCCTGCGCATGCTCGCGGGTCTCGAGGACGTCAACGGCGGAGCGATCCGCATCGGTGACCGCGACGTCACGCACCTGCCGCCGAAGGACCGGGACATCGCCATGGTGTTCCAGAACTACGCGCTCTACCCGCACATGTCCGTCGCCGACAACATGGGCTTCGCGCTCAAGATCGCCGGTGTGAACAAGGCGGAGATCCGGCAGAAGGTCGAGGAGGCCGCGAAGATCCTCGACCTCACCGAGTACCTGGACCGCAAGCCGAAGGCCCTCTCCGGCGGTCAGCGCCAGCGTGTGGCGATGGGCCGCGCCATCGTGCGTGAGCCGCAGGTGTTCCTCATGGACGAGCCGCTGTCGAACCTCGACGCCAAGCTCCGTGTGTCCACCCGTACGCAGATCGCGTCGCTGCAGCGCCGCCTCGGCATCACCACCGTCTACGTCACCCACGACCAGGTCGAGGCCATGACGATGGGCGACCGCGTGGCGGTCCTCAAGGACGGTCTGCTCCAGCAGGTCGACTCGCCGCGCAACATGTACGACCGCCCGGCCAACCTCTTCGTCGCCGGCTTCATCGGCTCTCCCGCCATGAACCTGGTCGAGGTCCCGATCACCGACGGCGGCGTGAAGTTCGGCAACTCGGTCGTCCCGGTCAGCCGTGAGGCCCTCAAGGCCGCCTCCGACAAGGGCGACACGACCGTCACGGTCGGCGTCCGCCCGGAGCACTTCGACATCGTCGAGCACGGTGGCGAGGCCGCGAAGACCCTCACCAAGGACGCCAGCGACGCCCCGGCGGGCCTCGCGGTCTCCGTGAACGTGGTGGAGGAGCTCGGCGCCGACGGCTACGTCTACGGTGCCGCGCAGGTCGGCGGCGAGCACAAGGACCTGGTCGTCCGGGTCAACGGCCGCCAGGTGCCGGAGAAGGGCGCCCAGCTGCACGTCGTGCCGCGTCCGGGCGAGACCCACGTGTTCTCGACGTCGACGGGCGAGCGCCTCTCCGACTGACACCTCCGAAGTCGCCCGCAGGGCCCCGCGCTTCGGCGCGGGGCCCTGTGCGTACGCCCACGTTGTCGACAAATACCCCGGCAAATAAGACATTTAGGCCAGTGGCGTCAACGCCTAGGCAAAGAAACGTAGTTGTCCGTCGCTCGGTCGAGTGACTAAATGTCGCCAAATCATCACCGACCGCTACGCTCACTCGCGTGACGCACTCCGCTAACTACACCCAGAAGCCGCGCCGAGCCCGGGGCCGGGGCCCCGCCCGCCGCGCCGCCCGCACGCTCGCGTTCGTCCTGCCGGTGATGCTGGTGCTCTCCGGGACGCTCGCGGTCACCCGAGTCAACTGGTCCGGGAGCTCCTCGGACTCCATCCTCACGGCTTCCTCACAAGATGTCTCCGCGCGCGCCAAGTCGCGCGCCCCCCAGGACATCCTGCGCGACCGTCTCCTCCAGGAACTCCAGGAGGAGAACCCCGGCGTCGCGCTGACCCATCTCCAGCAGGAGATCGACCGCCGTCCCTCGCTCGCCAAGCACTGCATGTCGATCGCGAAGGCCCTGGGCCGCGCCGCCGTGCAGGCGTACGGACCGGCCCGCGCGCAGGGGTACGCCCGCCCGGTGTGCGACACCTCCTTCGCCTCGGGGGTGGCCGGCTTCCGCGCCTGAGCGCCCATGAGCTCGCGACAGCCCCGGCGGGCCGTGCGCACGTACAGTTCCGGTCATGACGACCGCTGAACCGGCCGCGCACGGCCCGCACTCGTATCCGCACCGCCCCACGCAGGCCGTCGTCCTGGCGGGCGGCCAGGGCTCGCGCCTGCGCCCGTACACCGACGACCGGCCGAAGCCCATGGTGGAGATCCCCGGCACGGGGACGCCGATCATCGGCCACCAGCTGACCTGGCTCGCCGAGGAGGGCGTCACCGACGCGGTCGTCTCCTGCGGCCATCTCGCCGAGGTCCTCCAGGAGTGGCTGGAGGAGGCCGAGCTGCCGCTGCGCGTCACGACGGTCGTCGAGAAGGAGCCGCTGGGCCGCGGCGGCGGCCTGAAGTTCGCGGCCGCGCACCTCCCCCACCAGGACCGCCCCTGGTACGCGACGAACGGTGACATCTGGACCCGGTTCTCGCTGCGCGAGATGGCCGACTTCCACCACGAGCGCGAGGCCACCGCGACCCTGGCACTGGCCCGGCCGCGCATCCCCTGGGGAGCCGTCGAGACGGACGCGTTCGGCCACATCACCGACTTCGTCGAGGCCCCGCCGTCGCCGTTCCTCATCAACGCCGGCCTGTACGTCTTCTCCCCCGAGTTCGCGTCCCTGCTCCCGGACCTCGGCGACCACGAACGCACCACGTTCCCCCGCCTGGCCCGCGCCAAGAGCCTGGCCGGCTTCCCGATCCCGCAGGGCGCGTACTGGCGGGCGATCGACACGGCGAAGGACCTCAGAGAGGCCGCCAAGGAGCTGTCCGCGCTGGGGCGTTGACCTCCGAGACGCATACGGCGACGGGGCCCGCACAAGAATCGTGCGGGCCCCGTCGCCGTACGGGAGGAACCGGATCAGCCGAGGATGCCGCCCACCAGGCCCGGCTTCTTGTCGGCGCCACCGTCGGAACCGCCGGACGACGAGCCGCCGTCCGAGGTGCCGCCGGTGCCCGTACCGCCGGACGTCGGCGCGCCACCGGTGCTGGCCGGGGGCTGCTGCGGCGTCGTCTGCTGCGGCGGGGCCTGACCGGCCGTGGTGCCCTGCGTCTGGCTGGGCGTGGTGCCCGCGCCGGTGGTGCCGGCGGTCTCCCGGGCGGCACCGCCGGGCGCACTCGGCGCGCCGGACGGGCTCGCCGTGGTGCCCTGCGTCGGGGACGACTCGGCCGCCGACGGGCTCGTGGACTGGCGCTGCTTCTTGCCGGGCTCCGAGGGAAGCGGGGAGCCGGGCAGCTCGTTGCGCGGGGCGTCGCCGGGGCCGGGCGCGGTGACCCGGTCGGCGTCGCGGACGGCACCGCCGAGCAGCGAGCCGATGAGCAGCGTGCCACCGATGACGAGCGTCGCGATGACCGTGCCGCGGCGCAGCACGTAACGGCGCAGGTCCCACAGGGCGGTGCGCGGTCCGAGCCGCCGCCAGGCACCGCCCGCGAGCCGTCCGTCGATCGAGTAGACCGGGGCACCGGCGATGATCAGCGGCGACCAGGCGGCGAGGTAGATGATGTCGGGCGCGTCGTAGACGGGGACGGTCTTCCAGCTGACGGTGAGCAGCAGCGCGGCCGAGAGCAGCGCGCCGAACACGGCGGCGACCCGCTGCCACAGGCCCAGGACGGTGAGCACACCGACGATGACCTGCAGGAACGCGATGACGAGTCCGGCGCCGACCGGGTGCTGGAGCGCCCAGTCGCGCATCGGCTCGGCGAGCGCCCACGGGTGCAGCGAATTGAGCCACTTGACCATGGAGCCGCGCTCGCCGCCGTCGAAGTAGACGGGGTCGCAGAGCTTGCCCATGCCCGCGTAGATGGAGATGAATCCGAGGAAGACGCGCAGCGGAAGGAGGACGACGCCGAGGTTCATCCGGCGTCCGGGGTAGTAGGCGTGCCGGACGGGGCCGTAGCGCCGGGCGGCGGTGGTCTCCTGCTCCGACTCGTCGTCGGGTCCGTCGAACTCCTCGTCGTCGTAGGGGAGCCGGTCGAGCTCGCCGGTCTCCTCGAAAGCGCTGCCCGCCTGCCGCATCTGCTGCGGCAGGATCCGGGGGCCGTCGCCGCCCTGCCCGACGACGGGCGTCTGCGCGGTGGGCTCACCGTCGTACAGATCGAGGTCGTCGGCGAGGTCGCGGTCGAGGTCGACGCGCGGGATGACCTGCGTGGCACCGCCGTCGTCCGGCTCGCCCGCGCGCCGCGCGGACTGCAGGAGGCCGCTGGCGGCGAGGTCCCCGCCGCTCATGACGACGCGGCGCCGCCGGGCACCCGGGGTGCCCGCGGCCGTGATGACAGGGACGCGCGTGGTCGCCGCGTCGGCTCCGGAAACGCGCAGGGCGTTCATGTGCCGTGCGATGCGCGGGAGTTGCGTCTGCTGCGCCCTGGGAAGCTGCACGCGGAAACTCGCGTGGTTGACGATGACCTGCGCCGGGTCGCACGGAACCTTCACCATGCTCAGCGCGGGAGCGTCGTCGAATCCCGACGAGCGGTCCCCCGAGGGTGTGCGGGGCGTTCTGGTGTCCACACTCATCTAACCGAGTGATGTGTGTTTAGGACACTGCCTTGACCGCACCGAAATGTCCGGGCCCCGTCAAGGTCATGGGGCCCGGACCGGACGGAGGGCTCAGGCGCGGCGGCGCGCCGCCTCGTACAGCACGACTCCCGCCGCGACACCGGCGTTCAGCGACTCGGCGCCGCCCGGCATCGGAATGCGGACCCGGAAGTCGCACGTCTCGCCGACCAGGCGGGACAGGCCCTTGCCCTCGCTGCCGACCACGATGACGACCGGGCCGCTGAGTGCCTCCAGGTCACCGATCTCGTGGTCGCCGTCCGCGGCCAGGCCCACGATGGCGACGCCGGCCTTCTTGTACTGCTCCAGGGCGCGCGTCAGGTTCGTCGCGCGCGCCACCGGAGTGCGCGCGGCGGTGCCCGCCGACGTCTTCCAGGCGCCCGCGGTCATCCCGGCCGCGCGGCGCTCGGGCACGACGACCCCGTGCCCGCCGAACGCGGAGACGGAACGGACGACCGCGCCGAGGTTGCGCGGGTCGGTGACCCCGTCGAGCGCGACGATCAGCGGGTCCTGGCCCTCGTCGTAGGCGGCGGCGACCAGGTCCTCCGGGTGCGCGTACTCGTACGGCGGGACCTGGAGGACGAGGCCCTGGTGGTTGAGCCCGTTGGTCATGCGGTCGAGCTCGGGGCGGGGGGCCTCCATCAGGTGGATGCCGCCGCGCTCACCGGCGAGCTGCAGCGCCTCGCGCACGCGCTCGTCGTTGTCGATGAACTGCTGCACGTACAGGGTGCTCGCGGGCACGCCCTCGCGCAGCGCCTCGACGACCGGGTTGCGGCCCACGACCATCTCGGAGGCCGACTTGCCGCGCGGGCCGCCGGTGCGGCTGGAGGGGCGGCGGGCGGCCTGCTTGGCCTGGGCATTGGCGATGCGGTTCTTCTTGTGGCCCTTGCGTGCCTCGGCGGGCGGGGTCGGGCCCTTGCCCTCCAGGCCCTTGCGCCGCTGGCCGCCACTGCCGACCTGCGCGCCCTTCTTGCCGGACATGCGGCGGTTGTTGTTGGCGGCCATGACCTACCTGTCTCTTACGTGAATGTGTCGGTGTACGTCTATGAAGTGTGCCGCCCGATCGCGCGGGCGGCACATTCACCGGATGTCAGCGCGGTCCGAGGGACCAGCGCGGCCCCGACGGGCTGTCCTCGATGACCAGGCCGGACTGGCCGAGCTGGTCGCGGATGGCGTCGGCGGTGGCCCAGTCCTTGCGGGCGCGGGCCGACTCGCGCTGGTCGAGCACGAGCCGGACGAGCGTGTCGACGACGCCGTGCAGGTCCTCGCCGCGGTCGCCCTCGCCGGCCCAGTGCGGGTCGAGCGGGTCGAGGCCGAGGACGCCGAGCATGGCGCGCACCTCGGCGAGGCGGGCGACGGCGGCTTCCTTGTCGTCGGCCGCGAGCGCCGAGTTCCCCTGCCGGACCGTGGTGTGCACGATGGCCAGGGCCTGCGGGACACCCAGGTCGTCGTCCATCGCCTCGGCGAACGCGGGCGGCACCTCGTCGGCCGGGTCGACGACCCCGCCGGCCTTCTCCGCCACGCGCTGGATGAAGCCCTCGATGCGCGCGAACGCCGACTCGGCCTCGCGCAGCGCTTCCTCGCTGTACTCGATGGTGGAGCGGTAGTGCGGGGTGCCCAGGTAGTACCGGAGCACGATGGGCCGCCAGTGCTTGACCATCTCGGAGACGAGCACCGAGTTGCCCAGCGACTTGGACATCTTCTCGCCGGACATCGTGACCCACGAGTTGTGCACCCAGTACTTCGCGAACTCGTCGCCGAAGGCCTTGGCCTGCGCGATCTCGTTGTCGTGGTGCGGGAAGATCAGGTCGATGCCGCCGCCGTGGATGTCGAAGGCGGAGCCCAGGTACTTGTGGGCCATCGCCGAGCACTCCAGGTGCCAGCCGGGCCGGCCCCGGCCCCACGGCGTCTCCCAGCTCGGCTCGCCCGGCTTCGCGGACTTCCACATGGCGAAGTCGCGCGGGTCGCGCTTGCCGGTCTCGCCCTCGCTCTCGGGCTGCAGCAGGTTGTCCAGCTCCTGGTTCGACAGCTCCAGGTAGCCGGGGAAGGACCGCACGTCGAAGTAGACGTTCCCGTCGGCCTCGTACGCGTGGCCGCGCTCGATGAGGCCGCGCATCATCTCGACCATCTCGGTGACGTGGCCGGTGGCGCGCGGCTCGTACGTCGGCGGCAGGCAACCGAGCGCCGTGTAGGCGTCGTTGAACGCCCGCTCGTTCTCGTACCCGATCGACCACCACGGCCGGTTCTGCTCGGCCGCCTTCTTGATGATCTTGTCGTCGATGTCCGTCACGTTGCGCACGAACGTCACGTCGTAGCCGCGGTACGTGAACCAGCGGCGCATGATGTCGAAGTTCAGTCCCGACCGGATGTGCCCGATGTGCGGGGCCGCCTGGACGGTAGCGCCACACAGGTAGATCGAGACACAGCCCGGCGTGAGCGGGGTGAAGTCACGGATCTGCCGGGCGCTGGTGTCGTACAGGCGAATAGTCACCCCTCCAGGGTAGTGGGCCCGGAGGGGTGCCATGGGCCCGCCGGTGTCACAGCCTGCCGACGACCTTGCGTGCCCTCACCCGTACGACGACCCGCTGGGCGTCGTCGGCGGACGTCGGGTTGAACTCGGCGTACTTCTTGCCGGTGTACTTGAGGGACAGCTCGTCGATGAGCTCCTGGCCGCCTTCGGTGGTGATGTCGGCGGTGCCGCGGATCTCGGCGTACGTGTACGGGTTGTCGGCGGGCTGCACCAGGACCGTCACGCGCGGGTCGCGGCGCAGGTTCTTCTCCTTGCGGCGGTCGACGGTCGTGGAGAACAGGACGTCGTCGCCGTCGCGCTTGACCCACACCGGGGAGACCTGGGGGCTTCCGTCGGGCTGGATGGTGGCGACGTTGATGAAGACCTTGCTGTCGAGCAGTGCCTTGAGCTCGTCGGACAGCTGGGCGGACATGTGCTCACTCCTTCTCGGAGGACTTCTCGGGGGTCGGTTGACGCGTACCCGATCCTGCGGGAACACCCCGGGGCGCCGCGGCATTTCGCCGCCGATTGCGCGCGGGTGTCACCCACCGGGACAGGACCGCCGAGGCCAGCGGAACCGCCGCGAGCGCCGACCAGAGCGCGGGCGCGGGCAGGGTGAGCAGCGCGCCCGTGGCGGCGCTGCCGGCGAGCACGGCGAGCCCGGAGACGGAGGAGAGCGCGCCGGTGGCGAGGCCGAGGTGCCGTTCGTCGACGAGGTCGGGGACGAGGCCGCGGGCCGCGGGGACCAGGAGCATCTGGCCGAGCGTGAGCAGGACGACCAGGGCGCAGGCGGGCGCCAGGGCGTACGCGCCGTGCCGCGGGAGCCAGGCGGCGCTCGCCGCGACCGCCGCGAATCCGGCGGCGACGAGGACGAGTCCCCGGGTCAGCGCGGTGCGCGGGGCGAGGCGGCCCGCCGACCAGCGGGTGACGGGCAGCTGGGCGCCGACCACGAGCAGGGAGGAGAGGGCGAACAGCGGGCCCACCGCGTCCTGCGAGCCGGTGGTGCGGGTGAGCTCGACGGGCAGGGCCAGGTAGAGCTGGTTGTAGGCGATGAGGTAGCCGCTGTACGCGAGGCAGAGCGCGAGGAAGCGGGGGCGCGTGAAGAGGCCGCGGACGGCCCCGGCAGCGGCGGCGGGCCGGGCGCGTTCGGGCTGCCGGCGCGGCATGAGGCGGGCGTGCCCGGCCAGGACGGCGACGAAGACCAGGGCGCCCGCCAGGCACGCGGCGCGGAACCCGGCGAACAGCAGGGCCGTGCCGAGCAGCGGTCCGAGGAACGCGCCGGCCTGCCCGGCGGCCGAGAAGACACCGAGGACGTGGGCGCGCGGGAGGCCGGTGGCGCGCTCGTGGCGGACGGCCTCGCGGGCCGTCTCCGACTCGACGGCC
Organism: Streptomyces sp. YJ-C3; assembly: GCF_053891275.1. Classification (NCBI taxonomy): domain Bacteria; kingdom Bacillati; phylum Actinomycetota; class Actinomycetes; order Kitasatosporales; family Streptomycetaceae; genus Streptomyces; species Streptomyces sp. YJ-C3. The sequence goes on from NZ_CM132685.1 coordinate 8,569,092, forward strand.
GGGGAGAACAGGGCGGCGGCGAACCCGACGAGGACGACCGCCGCGACCACGGTGGCCGTGGTCGCGGCGAACGCGAGCCAGACGAATCCGGCGATGCGCAGGGCGCAGCCCGCGAGCACCACCGGGCGCGGGCCGAACCGGTCGGTGAGCGCGCCGCCCACGACGAAGAGGCCCTGCTGGCTGAAGGTCCGCAGGCCCAGGACCAGGCCGACCGCCCAGCCCGCGAGCCCGATGCCGTCGGTGAGGTGGGTGGCGAGGTAGGGCAGGACGGCGTAGAAGCCGAGGTTGAAGCAGAGTTGGGTGACGGTCAGCATCAACAGGTAGGCGTTCAGGTCGCCGATGCGCAGCCGTCTCGAGTGGGCCCGGTTCACGGGCGGTTCGCCGTGGCGGGTCCGGTCGTCCGCCGGGTGCGGCGCCGTCGTGGCCTGCCGCGCCGGTCCCCGCGCCCCTGGGGAGCCGATGCCAGCGCCACCATCGCGCCGACGCACGCCAGCGCCGCCGCAGGGGCCAGGACCGACCACGGCGCCCGTTCCGCGTACGGCAGGTTCTCCATCAGGAGGCGGCCCCATTCGGGGGCGGGCGGCTGGGTGCCGAGGCCGAGGAAGCTGAGGGAGGCGAGGGCCAGGGTCGTGGGGGCCAGGCGCAGTGCCGCGTGCCGGGCGACCGGCGGCAGCACCCCGGTCAGGACGTGGTGGCGCAGGATGTGCCACGGCCCGGCGCCGTGCACGAGGGCGGCCTCGACGTGGCCGGAGGCCCGCTCCGTCTCGGCGAGGGCCGCGGTGTGCGCGGCGAGCGGCGCCCAGCCGACCGCGGCGACGGCGACGGCCGCCCCGGTCATGCCCGCGCCGAAGAGACCGGTGACCAGGAGCCCGGCGAGGATCGCGGGCAGCGCGTTGGCGACCTCGGTGAGACCCGCGGTCCAGCGGGCCAGGCCCAGGGCCACCCCGGCGACGAAGCACGCCGCGCACACCGCCGCCGCGACGGCGAGGGTGCGCAGGGCGCCGTGCCCGAGCCGGGCGAGCACGTCCCGGCCGAGCGCGTCCGTGCCGAAGGGGTGCGCGCCGGACGGCGGGGCGAGCCGCGCGGCCAGGTCGACCTGGAGCGGGTCGCGGGTCAGCCCCCACACGATCACCGCGAGGAGCGCGACGGCCAGGGCCCCGGCCGCGTACCGCCGTGCGGGCCCGCCGCCGCGCTGCGGGGCCAGGCCGGGCAGCGCCCCCGCCTTCAGGGCCGGGCCGAGCAGGCGCCGCCGGACGAGCCCGACGACGACGGCGGCCGTCACCCCGAGCGCGAGGAGGACGATCAGGCAGCCCTGCAGGAGCGGCAGGTCCAGGTCGAGGGCCGCGGCGACGGCGGTGCCGCCGAGCCCCGGGATCGCGTAGACGGCCTCGACGGCGGCCGCGGCGCCGGTCAGGCCGACCACGGTGAGGCCCGCCTGCGGCAGCACCGCGGGCAGGGCGCGGCGCGCCGCGTGCCGGGCGATGCGCGCGCGGGGCATGCCGTTCGCCCGCCAGGTCCGCACCCAGGGTTCGGCGAACGCGGCGGGCAGCGCGTCCTGCCCGAGCCTCCCGAGGACGGCGCCCGCGGGGATGCCGAGGGCGAGCGCCGGCAGCACGGCCGAGGCGGGCGACTGCCAGCCCTGCGCGGGGAACCAGCCGAGCCGTACGGCGAAGAGCGTCGCGAGGACGGAGGCGAGCAGGAACTCGGGGAGCGCGGCGAGGATCCCGGCGCCCACCCCGTTCGGCGGCCGGGTGGCGCCGCGGCGCAGCGCCGGCAGGCACAGGGCGACGGCCACGACGACGGCGACCACCATCGCGTACGCCATCAGCGACACCGACACCCCGAAGGCGGCGGACACGTCGGCGCCGACGTCGGCGCCGGTCACCCAGGAGGCGCCGAGGTCGCCGTGCGCCAGGCCGCGCAGCCACTGCCCGAGGAAGGTGAACGGGCCCTCCCCCAGGCCCAGCTGATCGCGCACCTCGGCGAGCTGCCGCGGGGTCGTGGGCGCGTCGCCGTAGCGCGCGTGCAGCACGGTCAGCGCCGGGTCGGTGCGGGTCAGCCAGGGCAGCAGCGCGGTGACGGCGAGGAGTCCGCCCGCGGCGAGGACCCGTCCGATCGCGGTCTTCATGCGGAGCGCGTCTCCAGACCGACGAACTGTCGCTCGTAGGGGTCGAGGACGACTCCGCGCACCCCGGCGCCGACGCCCTGCAGATGTTCCTCGTGGACGACCGGCACGGCCGCGTCGGTGCGCAGGATCGCGGCCTCGGCGGCGAGCACGGCCCGCTGCCGTTCGGTCCCGGCGAGCCCGGCGGCCGCGCGCACGGCGGTGTCCACGGCCGGATCGCGCAGCTGGGAGATGTTGAAGCTGCCGCCGCTCGTGAAGTCGGAGGCGAGGTACGAGACCGGGTCGCCGGTGTCGAGCGCGGTGGAGCGCGACATCAGGAACGCGTCGTAGTCCCCGTCGAGCGCCCCGGCCTCCAGGCGCGCGTAGTCCTTGACGACGAGCCGCACCCGGAACCCGGCCCGCTCCAGCTGCTGCTGGAGCGCGGCGGCGACCTCGGGCAGCTCGGCCCGGTTGGTGTACGTGGCGAGGGTGAGGCGCTGCCCGCGCGGCGTCGCCGCCTTCGCGCGGCCGGTGACCGGGAGCTGCTTGCCGTCGGCCCAGGCGAACCCGGGGCCGAGCAGGCCGGTGGCGCGCTCGGCGTACCCCTCGTAGACGCTGCGCGCGAGCGCCGAGGTGTCCATGGCCTCGCGCACGGCGGCCCGCAGCCCGGCGTCGGCGAGCGGCCCGGTCCGCGTGTTCAGGTACAGGGTGGTGGTGCGCACGGTGGCGACCTTGCGGGCCCGGTCGCCGAGGACCAGGGCCTGCGCGGCGGGCACGAACTCGGCGAGCTCGATCTGGCCCGAACGCAGCGCGTTGGCGCGGGCGTTGTTGTCGGCGACGAAGGTGACGTCGACGCCGCGCGCCGCCGCCTTCCCGGCCCAGTGCCCGTCGAACCGGTCGAGCGTCGCGGACACCGCGCCGTTCAGCCGCGTCAGCGCGAACGGGCCGGTGGCGTGGCCGACGGGGTCGACCGCGCCGTCCTTCCCGTACGCGGCCGGGGAGAAGACGGCGAGGGACGGGTTGGCGAGCCGTGCGGGCAGCAGCGGATCGGCGGCGCCGGTGCTGATCCGCACGGTCCGCTCCCCCACCGCGCTCGCGGTCAGCTCCACGTCGCTGAGCACGCGCGGCCGCACCTCGGCCCGCCCGGCGGCCCGCAGCGCGCCGACGACGGCCGGCGCGGTGACGTCCCGGCCGTCCTGGAACCGCGCGCGGCGCAGCGTGAACTCCCAGGTCCTGGAGCCCGTACGGGTCCACTTCGCGGCCAGCGCCGGATGGATCACCCCGTCGGTGTCCATGCGGGTGAGCCCGTCGACGACGGCGAGCCGGCTGAGCAGTAGCCCGTCGTCGCCGTACGGGGACAGGCCCTGGGTGGGCGCGAAGGCGAGGTCGACGGCGATCCGGCCGCCGCGCGCGGTGCCGGTGAACGAACCGCAGGCACTGGTGAGCCCGATCCCGGCCGCCGCCAGCAGAAAGCCGCGGCGGCGCATCAGGCGACGGGCACGGGGACCGGCGCGGGCAGCGGCAGTTCGAAGTGGACGATGCCCTGGCCGCCGCCGGGCAGCTCGCGCTCGTCGCAGACCTCGTGGGCGAGGGCCCGCCAGAACGGTTCGGCGCCGGTCACGGCCGGGTCGGTGTGCAGGTAGAGCCGCTCGTATCCGCCGACGGCCGCGGCGAAGTCGGTCAGCTCGCGCACGAGGGCGCGGGCCAGTCCGTGCCGCCGGTGCTCGGGGCGTACGTAGATGCGGCACAGCTGGGCGGTGCTGCCGGACGGGAAGCGGTCGGCGACCCACTGCGGGTTGGGCGGCGCGGCCGGGCCGCGGTCGCGCACCCCGCCGGTGGCGACGATCTCCCCGCTCGGCACGTGCTCGGCGACGAGCAGGGTGCACCGCTCGGGGCGCAGATAGGCGGTGGCCGGGTCGATGATGTCGGCGTGCCAGCGCGGCACGTACCCGGACCTCAGATCGCGGTACACGGTGTCCAGCATGACGGCCCGGGCCCCGTCCACATCGCCGTCACCGGCCACGCGGATCACGTATTCACCCATTGCCTGACACTGCCTCACCACGACCGGACACCTGCCCAGCCATGCTAACTGCAACCGATGTGCAGCAAGCCGCCGGTCAGGAGCCGGCCGGGGTCCGCACCACCAGCGCGGTCGCGATCGCCATCAGGCCCTCGTCCCGGCCGGGGAAGCCGAGCCCGTCGGTGGTCGCGCCGGACACGGAGACCGGCGCCCCGGCCGCCTCCGACAGCACCTTCTGCGCCTCGTCGCGCCGCTTGCCGATCTTGGGGCGGGGGCCGACGACCTGCACCGCGACATTGCCGACGGTGAACCCGGCCTCGCGCACGATGCGCGCGGCCTCGGCCAGCAGGGTCAGCCCGCCGGCGCCGGCCCACTCGGGCCGTCCGGTCCCGAAGTGCTGCCCGAGGTCACCGAGCCCGGCGGCCGAGAACAGGGCGTTGCAGGCGGCGTGCGCGACGACGTCGGCGTCGGAGTGCCCGGCGAGCCCGGGCCCCTGGCCCTCCCACTTCAGCCCGGCGCACCACAGCTCACGGCCTTCCTCGAAGGCGTGGATGTCGGTCCCGATGCCGACCTGCGGAAGGACCATGTGGCCAGAGTGGTCAGAACCCATCGTTGGCCCTCCTGCGGGCGAGTACGGCCTCGGCGAGGACCAGGTCGAGCGGTCGCGTCACCTTGAACGCCTCCTCGTGCCCAGGTACGAGCACGACCTGCAGCCCGAGCCGCTCGACCATGCTGGCGTCGTCGGTGACGTCGTCGGTGACGGTCTCGTGGGCGCGCACGAGCGTGGCGTGGTCGAAGCCCTGGGGCGTCTGCACGGCGCGCAGCCGGGCCCGCACGGGCGTCGCGACGACGGGCTCGGGCGAGCCGTCGGCCGTCGGCACGACCTCCTTGACGGTGTCCGCGAGCGGCAGCGCGGGCACGACGGCCGGTGCCCCGTCGCGGACGGCCTCGATGACCGCGTCGACCGTGTCGACCGGGACCAGCGGCCGGGCCGCGTCGTGCACGAGCACGATGTCGATGCCGGGCGGCAGCGCGTCGAGCCCGAGCTTCACGGACTCCTGGCGCGACTCGCCGCCCGGTACGACGGCGAAGTCGGTCCGCTCGGGCAGGGCGTGGTCGGCGAGCAGGCTCTTGACCTCGGCGGCGCCGTCCGGCGGCGCGACGACCACGACGAGGGAGACGGAGCGGGACGCCGCCATGGCGCGGACGGCGTGGATCAGCATCGGGGTGCCATTGAGCGCGCGGAGCGCTTTGGGGGCGCCCGGACCGAGGCGTACGCCCCGTCCGGCGGCCGGAATCACGACCGCGGTGCGGGCGCCACCGGCAACGGGACGCGTTTCGTCAGACATCGCTTCCGTTCAGGTTTGTACGCTCGGGGGTGGTGGGTATGGCCACATCGTGTCGGGCGCGACTTCTTGACCGGACCCTTCCGTGACACTGGTCGAGCCAGCTGCCCGGGCCCGGCACACCCAAAGCGGGCGTTCCCGCCAGGGATATCCGGCAGGAATATGCGGGGGATGTGCGGGTACGAACATGCCGCAGCGCCCGGCGACACGATCAGCGTCAGCGGGCACCACGGCATTGTTCCTACGCGGCGGCAGCGCGTATCAGGACGCGAGAACCTCGTCGAGCAGGGCCTCGGCCTTGTCCTCGTTCGTGTTCTCCGCGAGAGCGAGCTCGCTCACCAGGATCTGGCGAGCCTTGGCGAGCATGCGCTTCTCACCCGCGGACAGTCCGCGCTCGCGCTCGCGACGCCACAGGTCACGCACGACTTCCGCGACCTTGATGACATCGCCCGAAGCGAGCTTCTCCAGGTTTGCCTTGTAACGGCGCGACCAGTTCGTGGGCTCCTCGGCGTACGGCGCGCGCAGTACCTCGAAGACCCGGTCGAGCCCGTCCTGACCGACCACATCACGCACGCCGACGAACTCCGCATTGTCCGCTGGCACACGTACCGTCAGGTCGCCCTGGGCGACCTTCAGCACCAAGTAGGTCTTGTCCACGCCTTTGATCTGGCGAGTTTCGATAGCCTCGATCAGCGCGGCCCCGTGATGGGGATAGACCACGGTGTCGCCAACCTTGAACGTCATGTGACAGGTACCCCTTCCGTGGCTATCCAGGGTAACACGGAAACGGCGGGTTCTGAATGGCGTTTTCGCAGGTCAGGGCATATCTCGGGGCTTGACAACAACAACAGGAACGTGCTGCGGAGGGGTAGCGGAGCACGGTATTCGCAGGTCGGAGCGGCTCTCCGGCGGAGCCGAAACACGTACGTTACGGCTGGCCGAACAGGGCCTCAAGGGGTCGAACGTCCCGGTTTGCGTAGTTCGAAGCGATGAACTTCCGCTACTCCGTTCGTGGACCCGGAGGTCCGTTCGAGACGAATCCGGAATTGATCACCGCGATTCCCGGCTCCGAGTGATCGTTTTTCCGGACCGTCATGCATTCCTCACCGGAAATCCGCACGAGCCGCTGGACTGCGGTTATGTGAATGATGAACAGGGTGCCAATGGTGACCGTGGGGAGTGCGGGGAGCACGGGGTGTTCCGCTGCCGTCCGGCGGTGCTCCGCACGCCGTGAAGGGGTCTTGGGGCGGGTCGGGTGCGATGACCTCGGAACGGCTCGGTAGCCTAAGGCCGCTGACAGTCCCTTAGGACGGCTTTACACACCTTGGATGCCGTCCGCTCCGCCCACGTTCAAGGAGATGCCGCCGCCGTGAGCAGCAGCCTTCGACGCGGCGCCCTCGCCGCCGCCGCCATCGCGTTCTCGATCGCCTCGCTCGCTGCGTGCGGTGCCGGCAGCAACGCCCAGACGCTCGAGGTCAAGCCGGACAACGCCGCGACCTCGGTCGGTGACATCAAGATCCAGAACGCCACCGTCATCACGCAGCCGGACCGTACGTCCAAGGGCCCGGCCGTGATCACCGCGACGCTCTTCAACAACGGCACCACGAACCAGACCCTCGACTCGGTCACGGTCGACGGTGTCGGCAAGACCGCGAAGCTGACGGGCGCCAAGGGTGGCTCGACCATCACGGTCCCGGCCGGCGGTTCGGTCGTCCTCGGCGGCAAGGGCAACGCCTCCGCCGAGCTGCCCAACAGCCGGACCGCGGTCCTCGACGGGAACGCCCAGGCGATCACGTTCGGGTTCAGCAAGACCGGTGACGTGAAGATGAAGGCGTTCGTGGTCCCGGCCGAGAGCTACTTCGAGAAGTGGGGGCCGAGCGAGATGCCGGCGACGCCGAGCACCTCGGCCTCGCCGTCCACCTCCGCCTCCGAGTCCGCGTCGGGCTCGCCGTCCCCGTCGGGCTCGGCTTCGGACACCGCGTCGCCGAACGCGGGCGCCACGGCGTCGGCCTCGCACAGCACCGCGGGCCACTGAGCCGGTAGCCACGCGTACAACGCCTGAGGGCGGACCCCGAGCGATCGGGGTCCGCCCTCAGGCGTTGTACGGGGCCGCGCAGGCGGCGGCCTACGGCTCGAACTTGTAGCCCAGGCCGCGCACCGTCACGAGGTAGCGCGGGGCCCCCGGGTCCGGCTCGATCTTGGCGCGCAGGCGCTTCACGTGGACGTCCAGGGTCTTGGTGTCGCCGACGTAGTCCGCGCCCCAGACCCGGTCGATGAGCTGCATACGGGTCAGGACGCGGCCCGCGTTGCGCAGCAGCATCTCCAGGAGGTCGAACTCCTTCAGCGGGAGGTCGACCTTGGAGCCGGAGACCGTGACGACGTGGCGGTCCACGTCCATCCGGACCGGGCCCGCCTCCAGGGCCTGCGGGGCGACCTCCTCGGGCTCGCCGCGGCGGCGCAGGACGGCCCGGATGCGGGCGACCAGTTCGCGGGAGGAGAAGGGCTTGGTGACGTAGTCGTCGGCTCCTATTTCGAGACCGACGACCTTGTCGATCTCGCTGTCCTTGGCGGTCACCATGATGACCGGGACGTTCGAGCGGCCGCGCAGCTGGCGGCAGACCTCCGTGCCGGGCAGGCCGGGCAGCATCAGGTCGAGCAGGACGAGGTCGGCGCCGTTGCGCTCGAACTCGTCGAGGCCGTCGGGCCCGGTGGCCGCGATGGCGACCTCGAAACCCTCCTTGCGGAGCATGTACGACAGGGCGTCGGAGAAGGACTCCTCGTCCTCTACGACGAGCACTCGGGTCACGGAAGGACCTCCGGGGCGGCAGGAATGGATTCGTATGCGGTTGTGTGGTCGGGCCCGTGTGCGTCGTCTTCGTCGCGTACGTCTCCGGGGCCTGTGGCTCGAAGGGTCTTCTGGGGACCGCGGGTGGCGGCCGCCTCGGGCAGCCGCAGCGTGAAGGTGGAGCCCTGTCCCTCGGAGCTCCACACCGTGACCTCGCCGCCGTGCGAGGCGGCCACGTGCTTGACGATGGCGAGGCCGAGGCCGGTGCCGCCGGTGGCCCGGGAGCGGGCCGGGTCGACGCGGTAGAAGCGCTCGAAGATGCGCTCCTTGTCCTTGTCGGAGATGCCGATGCCCTGGTCGGTGACGGCCACCTCTATGAGGTCCCCGCCGGGTGCGGTCACCCGGCGCGCGGCTATGCCCACGCGCGTGCGGGCCGGCGAGTAGTTGACCGCGTTCTCCACCAGGTTCCCGAGGGCGGCGGCGAGCTGGCCGCGGTTGCCCCAGATCTGCAGGTCGGCGGTGCCTCCCGCGGCCATGGTGATCTGTTTGGTGGCGGCGGGCTGGCGGCAGCGGTCGATGGCCTCGGCGACGAGCTCGTCGACGCGGACCGGTTCGGCGTCCTCCAGCGGGTCGTCGTTCTGCACCCGGGAGAGGTCGATGAGCTCCTGGACCAGGCTGGTCAGGCGGGTCGCCTCGATCTGCATGCGGCCGGCGAAGCGCTCGACGGCCTCGGGGTCGTCGGAGGCGTCCATGACCGCCTCGGAGAGCAGGGAGAGGGCGCCGACCGGGGTCTTCAGCTCATGGCTCACGTTGGCGACGAAGTCGCGCCGTACGGCCTCGATGCGCCGGGCCTCGGTGAGGTCCTCGACCAGCAGCAGCACGAGCCGGGAGCCGAGCGGGGCGACGCGGGCCGACACGGCCAGGGCGTCGCCGCGGCCCGTGCCGCGCCGGGGCAGGTCCAGCTCGACCTGGCGTATCTCGCCGTCGCGCCGGGTGTCGCGGGCCATCTGCAGCATCGGCTCGACCGCGAGCTTCCCGCCGCGGACGAGCCCGAGGGCATACGCCGCCGAGCTGGCCTTGACCACGCTGTCGCCCTCGTCGAGGACGACGGCGGAGGAGCGCAGGACCGAGAGGACCGTGTCGACACCGGGCGGAAGGACCGGGTCCGTGTGCAGGGAGGTGCGGGTGGGGCGCTTCTGGTCGCGTTCGCTCCAGCGGAACGCCAGCATGGCGATGACACCGGTGCACACTCCGGCGATCGCTGCTGCTGCGGCGACCGCCGCGTTCACGTCCATGTCTTCAGGTTATGCGGGGTGAGCCGGTCCTCCACAGCCGTCCGGGTGGTAGCTCGAACACTCGTCGCCCAGAGTTCACCTTGGATACGGGGTTGGTTCACTTGGGGTGCCGGATTCGGACGCGTACAGGGCCGAACGTGGGACCGTGGGGCTGATCCGGCCGCACGGAGAGAGAGGGAACGTTCGTATGCGTGACGCGTACCACGAGGAACTTGACTCGATCGGCGAGGGCCTGGTCGAGATGGCCCGCCTTGTCGGGTCGGCGATCGGGCGCGCCACCACGGCCATGCTCGACGCCGACCTGAAGCTCGCCGAGAGCGTGATCGCCGCCGATCAGAAGGTCGACGATCTGCAGCACGACCTGGAGGCGCGGGCCATAGCCCTGCTGGCGCGGCAGCAGCCGGTGGCGACCGATCTGCGGATCGTGGTCACCTCGCTGCGGATGAGCGCCGATCTGGAGCGGAGCGGGGACCTGGCGCAGCACGTCGCCAAGCTGGCGCGGCTGCGGTTCCCCGAGCGGGCCGTGCCGCACGACCTGCACGCGACCATCCTGGAGATGGGCCAGCTCGCGCAGCGTCTGATGGCGAAGGCCGCCGAGGTGATCATCACCAAGGACGTCGATCTGGCGATGCAGCTGGAGCAGGACGACGACGAGATGGACCAGCTGCACCGCACGCTCTTCCAGCACCTGATGGACGAGAAGTGGAAGCACGGCATCGAGACGGCCGTGGACGTGACGCTGCTGGGCCGCTACTACGAGCGGTTCGCCGACCACGCGGTCTCGGTCGCCAAGCGCGTCGTGTACCTGGTGACGGGTGAGCACGCGGACGAGGTGCAGGCGTCGGCCGCGGCCGTCGAGACCGCCTGACGGCACCTTCCGGTCCGTACGCCGGGGCCCCGCACCCCTGCCGGGTGCGGGGCCCCGCGGTGTCCGCCGGCGGGTCAGCCGCAGCAGCCGCCGCACTGGCACGGCGATCCCGACTGGCAGCCGCAGCCGCAGCCCGAGCCGCAGCCGCAGGCCCCGAGCAGCACCAACTGCGGGACGGGACGGCTCACTTGGACGGCGGCGACCGGCGCTTCGGGTGTCCGGTCGGGCCTGGGGGACTCGGCAGCCATGGGTTCCCTCCTCGGTGGCCTCCGCGGTGGAGTACCTCCCCCATTGCATGCCCAGCCGGACGGGCGCATCAACGGCGCATACGAGCGCGGCAGTTGACCACTGTGTGTCCAGCGGTGCCGATGGGGAGCAGGACGAGCACCGTTGCGGGTGCGAGTGCTTCGGCCGTCTTGGGCTGGCCGTCCGTTCGTCGCGGGCCCTACGGTGCGACGGTGACCCATGTGATCGTCCTCAACGGTGGCTCCAGCTCCGGCAAGTCGGGCATCGCCCGCTGCCTCCAGTCCCTGCTCCCCGGGCCCTGGCTCACGCTCGGCACCGACACTCTCGTCGACGCGCTGCCGTCGTCCGGCGCGGGCATCGACTTCGGGGCCGACGGCTCGGTGACCGTCGGGCCCGCGTTCCGCGAGGTGGAGGCCGCGTGGATCGCCGGGGTCGCCGCGATGGCGGCGGCCGGGGCGCGGGTCGTCGTGGACGAGGTGTTCCTGGGCGGCCCCGCCTCCCAGGACCGCTGGCGGACGGCCCTGCGGGGCCTGGACGTGCTGTGGGTCGGAGTGCGCTGCGACGCCGGGGTCGCGGCGGGCCGGGAGGTGGCCCGGGGCGACCGGGTCGCCGGGATGGCGGCGGCGCAGGCGGAGCTGGTGCACGAGGGCGTGACGTACGACGTCGTCGTCGACACGACGCGGACCGAGGCGCTGGAGTGTGCGCGGGAGATCGCGCGTCGCGTCGGCTGACGGCGACGGTCCCGGTACCGGTACCGGGACCAGGATTTCGGTACCGGTGGGGCCGGGGTCAGTCCTGGTGGACGACGTTCGTCCCCGGGCCGCCGGAGAGCGTGTCCCTGCCGGGGCCGCCGTACAGCCTGTCGTTGCCGCTGTTCCCGTACAGGGTGTCGTCGCCGCTGTTGCCGTACAGGACGTCGGCGCCCTTGCCGCCGTACAGGAAGTCGTTGCCGGTTCCGCCGTGGATCAGGTCGTCGCCGTCGTCGCCGGACAGGTTCTGGTCGGCCGCGCCCCCGTGGATGACGTCGTCGCCCGCGTCGCCGTGCACGGAGCTCGCGTCGCCGTCGGCGGTGAGCGCGTCGTCGCCCGCGCCGCCCTGCACGACGGCCCCGCCGCCGGCGGCGTGCACCGTGTCGGCGCCGTCGCCGCCGAGGACCACCGCGGCGGCGCCCACCGTGATGTCGTCGTCGCCCGCGCCGCCGAGCACGGCGTTGCCGTCGACGGTGCCGGTGTCGGTCAGCCGGTCGGCGCCTTCGCCGAGGCTGATCGAGGCGAAGTTGTAGGTCTGGCCGGTGGCGTTGTCGTAGCTGACGACGTCGTCGCCGTCGCCGAGGTCCAACTTCAGGGTGGCGTACGGGTCCTGGCTCTCCAGCGTGGTGACCGTGCAGGAGACCTTGGTGCGGTCCGCGCCGTCCGGGTACGCGCAGCCGGTCCCGGCGTCGACGGGGACGACGTCGTCGATCACATAGGTGATGTCCGCGGAGCCCTCGGTCCTGGAAGCCGTGACGGCCGCCTGGTTGGTCTGCCCGGCGGCGGCGGTGTAGACGGCGAAGTGGCCGCTGGAGTCGAGCGCGGCGGTGGCCGACGGGGTCGCGGCGGCGGCCGGGCCGCCGAGGACGGCCGGGGCGGCGAGCCCCGCGCCGAGAGCGAGGGTCAGCGTGGACGCGGCACGTAACGTCCGGCGGCCGATGAGGTGAGCGAGCATGACGAGCCTCCGTGGGGAGTGTGTGTCTCCGACGACCACAAGTGACTCGCCGAGGCGCCCCTTGGTTGCACCCCGCACATACGCCGCCGCGAGCTGCCCGCGCATGCTCTGACCTGTGCCGATGGGTGAATCTATGGCGGCAGTACATCTACTGGCCGGGCATGCTTCGACGGAAGTTCACGGGGCGTCGTGCTGCTCGGCCTACGCCCATGACGACTGCCCCGCCGGGTGCTTACTGGGAGCGGCGGCCGAGCACACAGAACTCGTTGCCCTCGGGGTCCGCCATGACCACCCACGGCTGCTCCCCCTGGCCGATGTCCACACGCCGGGCGCCGAGACCTTCGAGGCGGGCCACCTCGGCGTCCTGGTCGTCGGGCACGAAGTCGAGGTGCAGCCGGCTCTTGGACTTCTTGCTCTCCTCCAGCAGGACGAACTCCAGCCCCGGCCGGCGATCCTGCTCCGGGCGGATCGCGAACTCCACGTCAGAGGTGTGGACGACAACCCAACCCAGCGCGTCGGCCCACCACTTGCCCAGGGCCTCCGGGTCCTCGGCGTGAACGATCACGTTGTGCCATTCCAAGGTCATCAGCCGAGCCTAGGCTCACCGGGGCCGTCCGCGCAGCGCAGTATTGCCAGTTGATGCCGGACCGCGGCGGTCACCCTGCGTTCGTCGTCGGTGGCGAGCAGGTCGAGCAGGGCCCCGCGCAGGACCGCCAGCGTCAGGGTGCGGCGGGCGGCACCGTCCTCTCCCCCGCGTTCCGGCTGCGGTTGGCAGGCGGCCAGCACGTCGAGCCAGTCGTCCACGGTGGCCTTGGCGAACCCGGCCCAGGGGCCGTCGGGCTCGACGAGGGAGCGGGCGTACGCCTCGGCCCACAGCCGCAGCAGCGGGCGGTGCTCCTCGGCACTGAGCCATCCCCACACCTGCTCGGCCGCGGGAACCAGGCCGACCGGGCCGTCGGCCGGGCGCAGGCTCGCGAGGAGCGCCAGTTCGTCGGTGCGGGCCCGCTCCAGCAGCGCTCGCACGAGTCCGTCCTTGTTGCCGAAGAGGAACATCAGCACGCGGGTGCTGGAGCCGATGGCCTCGGCCAGCGGGCGCAGCGACAGATCGGCCAGGCCGTGCGCGAGCGCGTACTCGTAGGCGGCTTCGAGCAACTGGGTCTGGCGTGCGGACGGGTTTGCCGTCTTCGGGGGCATGGTCCTAGCCTAAGCCAACTGACACAGTCGTGTCAGTAATGTAGAGCAACACATGGTTCCGGAGAGTGCGCAATGCCCAAGGAAGCCCCTCAGCGGCAGGCCGTGATCCGCCGCGCCGACCGTCCTGGCGACCTGGGCTGGGTGGTGATGGCCCACGGCGAGCTGTACGCGCGGCAGTTCGGCTTCAGCACCGATTTCGAGGCTCTGGTGGCCAAGATCGTCGGCGACTACGCGGCCAAGCACTCCCCGGCCGGCGAGGCGGCCTGGATCGCCGAGGTCGACGGCGAACGCGCGGGCTGCGTCTTCCTGGTCGCCGACGACCGGCCGCGAGTGGCCAAGCTGCGCGTCCTGCTCGTCACCCCGGCCGCCCGGGGACTCGGCCTCGGCACCCGCCTCGTCGAACAGTCCCTCGCCTTCGCCCGCGAGGCCGGCTACCGGCAGGTGACCCTGTGGACCACCGACAACCTGGTCTCGGCCCGCCGGATCTACGAGCACTTCGGCTTCACCCTCACGACCGAGGAACCCCACGCCGGTTTCGGCCGCGCTCTCGTGGGCCAGCACTGGGATCTCGACCTCTGAGGCGACCCTGGGAGCTGCTCCTGCTGAGGGCTTGCCGGATGCGCGCGCCACCGCGGCATCACATCCCCTCCCCACCACGCATGTCGAAGGCCCCTGACCGATGGTGCTGGTCAGGGGCCTTCAACACGCGCGGTGCCCGTCGATGGCGGCCGTTCCCCGCCGGGCCCTGGTCTACCGGGCACGGATGCGGCACGGTCGCCCCTCGCGGGCGCAGCTCAATTCGTGTGAGTCCGACCGTCGCGGACCCACGTCACCATGGTCAGGGCCGCGGTGACGAACATGAGAACGCTGAAGGTGGCGACGGATTGGACGTACTGCTCATAGCCGTTTGCACGGAGCTGGAGCGCGAGGGAACCGAGTGCGGTTCCGAGCATGGCGGTCACGGCGGCCATGGCGACGAACGGGCCCTTCGTCATTGGTACTTCCCCCAAGCCAAGAGACGACTGATCACCCTTGAGGCTACCTGTCCCCATGCCGGGAGTACCTGCCAAAGCCCCCGCCCCGCGAAGAACTCGCAGGTCGGGGGCTTTGGGTGTCGGGCTACTTCTTCTTGCCCTGATTCTTGACCGCCTCGATCGCCGCCGCGGCCGCGTCCGGGTCCAGGTACGTGCCGCCCGGCTTCACCGGCTTGAAGTCGGCGTCGAGCTCGTAGGAGAGCGGGATGCCCGTCGGGATGTTCAGGCCGGCGATGTCCGCGTCGGAGATGCCGTCGAGGTGCTTGACCAGGGCGCGGAGCGAGTTGCCGTGGGCCGCGACCAGGACCGTCTTGCCGGTGAGGAGGTCGGGGACGATGCCGTCGAACCAGTACGGGAGCATGCGGACGACGACGTCCTTGAGGCACTCCGTCTGCGGGCGCAGCTCCGGCGGGAGGGTCGCGTAGCGCGGGTCCTCGAACTGGGAGTACTCGGCGTCGCGGTCGAGCGGCGGCGGCGGGGTGTCGTAGGAGCGGCGCCACAGCATGAACTGCTCCTCGCCGAACTCGGCGAGGGTCTGCGCCTTGTCCTTGCCCTGCAGGGCGCCGTAGTGGCGCTCGTTCAGGCGCCAGCTGCGGTGGACGGGGATCCAGTGGCGGTCGGCGGACTCCAGCGCCAGCTGGGCCGTGCGGATCGCGCGCTTCTGGAGCGAGGTGTGGACCACGTCGGGGAGCAGGCCGGCGTCCTTGAGCAGCTCACCGCCGCGGACCGCCTCCTTCTCGCCCTTCTCGTTCAGGTTGACGTCCACCCAGCCGGTGAACAGGTTCTTCGCGTTCCATTCGCTCTCGCCGTGGCGGAGGAGGATCAGCTTGTACGGTGCGTCGGCCATGGTGCCGAGCCTAATCGACCGCCCTCGTCGCCGCCGATTGACGGTGGTCGTCAATTGAGTGGCCCCCTCACATACCCCGGTCGTAAGTTACGTATGCCTGCCACACCGCTTACATAGACCCCGGGGGATGCACCCATGTCAGTCGCCGCGCTCAGACGTGCCGCCAAGGACTCTGTCGCCGGGCTCCCCCGCGAGTTCTGGTGGCTGTGGACCAGCACGCTGGTCAACCGGCTCGGCGGCTTCGTCCTGACCTTCCTCGCGCTGTACCTGACCGCGCAGCGCGGCTTCTCGGCGGCGTACGCGGGGCTCGTCGCCTCGCTCATCGGGCTCGGCGGCGTCATCGCCTCGATGCTGGGCGGGGTGCTCGCCGACCGGCTCGGGCGGCGGCCGACCCTGCTCGGCGCCCAGCTCGCCACCGCCGTGACCGTCGCCGTCCTGGCCTTCGTGCGCGACCCGGTCGGCATCGCCGTCACGGGCTTCGTGCTCGGTCTCGCCTCGAACGCGTCGCGGCCCGCGATCCAGGCGATGATGGCCGACATCGTGCGTCCCGAGGACCGGGTGCGGGCGTTCTCCCTGAACTACTGGGCGATCAACCTCGGGTTCGCGGTCTCCTCGGTCTACGCCGGTTTCCTCGTCGCCCAGAGCTACACCTTCGGGTTCCTCGTCGAGGCCGGGATGACCCTCGCGTGCGCCTGCGTCGTCTTCGCGAAGGTCAAGGAGTCGCGGCCGGAGCGCACCGCGGTGTCCGGCGTTCCCGCGCCGCCCGTCACCATGGGCACGGTGCTGCGCGACGGCCGCTTCATGCTGATGGTCGGCCTGTCCTTCCTCGTCGCCGTCGTCTTCACGCAGAGCTCGGTGGGGCTGCCGATCGTCATGGGCGAGACCGGGTTCTCCAGTGCGGACGTGGGGCTCGTCGCCGCGGTCAACGGCGTCGTGATCGTCGCCCTGCAGATCCCGCTCACCCGGTTCATCGAGCGGCGCGACCCCGGCCGGCTGCTCGCCGTCTCCTCGCTCCTCATCGGCTACGGCTTCGCCCTCACCGCCTTCGCCGGGTCGCTGGCCGCGTACGCGCTGACCGTCGTGGTGTGGACCCTGGGCGAGATGATCAACGCGCCGACCCAGTCCGGCCTCGTCGCCCGGCTCGCGCCCGCCGAGGGCCGGGGCCGCTACCAGGGCGTCTACACGATGTCGTGGTCGGCGGCCGCGCTGGTCGCCCCGCTGGCCGGCGGCTGGGTGCTCGACTCCGCCGGGGCCGGCTGGCTGTGGGCGGGGTGCGCGGCGCTCGGCACGGTGACCGCGTTCGGGTACTGGATGCTGATGCGGGGCCTGCCCGCGCAGGAGTCCGCGCAGGTCGCGGCGGTGCCCCGGATCGTGGAGAACGCCCCGGCTTGACGCGGCAGTCGGGCGGGTACGGAACCGTACATGTCCGAAGTCTCCAGGACCGACGAAGCGCCCAGAACCCTCGTGGGCGGCGTCGAAGTCGACGTGCCCAACAGCATTCCCGCGATCCGTGCGGCGCTCCCCACGCGGCGCCGCACGGAGTTCGACAAGGCCATCAACGCGGCCGGGGTCGACGAGATCCACGCCGTCATGCGGCACTGGATGCTGGAGGCCGTGCCCGACCCCGAGGCCGACGCGATCCTGGCCCGGCTCGCCCGCGACGAGGCGGAGAGGCGGGGCCCGGCTTGAGCCGTCGCCGCAGGCGCAGTGCCTGCCGAATCGCGTACGCCCCGCCCGCCGACGACACGCTGGCCAAGATGAGAGACGCCGACGCGTTCCGCACCGAGATGGCCCGCACCCTCGCCCACGACCCGTACGGGCACGGCTCCAGCTCGGTGGCCGGTGAGCGCGACCGCCGCGAGGCGACGATCGGCGGGGCGATCGTCCTGTACTACGTCTCGGGGACCGTGCTCACCGTGACCGTCGTGCGGATGGTCGCGCTCGGCTAGCCCAGCGGGAGCTCGCGTTGGGCCTCGTACAGGTTGCGCGGGCGGACCACGTCCGTCGTCCCGTACAGCTCCAGGCGGGAGCCCAGGTCACCCGTGAAGTCGGGGACGTCGGTCTGGTCGAACTCGCGGACCGTGTTGATGCCGACCGTCGCGCTCCACGGCGCGAGTTCGTCGATCCGCATCAGTCCCGCCCGCTCATTGGTGACCCTGATGTTCCAGTGGGTGAAGCGCGCCCCGAACAGCGGACCGGCGGACGCGTCGCCGCCGTGCCGGCCGTTGTTGTTCACGGTGATGTCCGTGCGGACGCATCCGAACGGCATGCCGCGGTGCGAGTCGAAGGTCCCCATCTCCATCACGCCGCGCGACCAGACGTTGTACGAGGACAGGCCCTCCACGTTGATGCCGTGCAGCTGTGTGCCGGAGGGGGCCGGGACCGTGCGGTCGGCGACGGTGAAGTCCTCGATCAGGTTGTCGTGCGCGCCCTCGCGGCAGAAGTACGGGTGGTGCGCGCCGCGTCCGCCGACCTTCGTGCGGCGCAGGGTCGAGGCCGAGGCGGCGACGAGGCCGAAGCCGTTGTCGACGTTCCACACCGTGACGTCGTCGACCCAGCAGTCGTACGTGCACTGGAGCGTGACGCCGTTGTAGCCCTTGTCGAGCAGGTGCGGCGCCTGCGGGGTCTCGACGGCTTCGAGGGTCAGGCCTTCAACTCCCGCGCCGGTCAGGGCCGTTACGTGGGTGGTGATCCGCGGGTCCCACTCGGGGCGTACGTCGAGGGGCAGCGGGCGCTCGAAGGTGACCCGGCTCCCCCGCACCGAGGCGATCCGCACCGGCCACTCGTAGGGGACGTACGAGGTCAGCTTGGTCTTGTCGTCCCAGTAGTAGGCCTCGGGGCCCGGGCCGCCGCCCGCCATGTGCTCCAGGAGCGTGTGGTCCGCGTCGTCGGCGAGCCGGAGCAGGACCAGGTCGCCCTTGCGCAGTTCCCCGGCGTCCGCGACCGTCACCGACCAGGAGCCGCGCCGGGCCGGTGCGACGGTCGTCAGGGTCCGCCACTCGTCGCGCTTGTTGCCGGTCCAGCCCTCGAAGGGCCAGGCCTTCGCCCTGATGGCGTCCGTGAGCGTACGGAACCGGTCCTCGGGGCAGAGCCAGACCAGGCCGCCCGCCCAGGACCAGGAGGACTTGTCGCCGCCGTAGCGGGAACCGTAGACGCCGATGAGTTCGGTGAGGTTCCTGGTCGCGTGGAGCTTCGTGCGGTCGCTGCACGCGCCCTTGAGGACCACGTCGTCGTGGCCGATGTGGATCAGGCCGTCGATGCGGTACGTGCCCGGACTCAGGAGCACCGTGCCCCCGCCGGCCCTTCCGGCAGCGGCGAGGGCACGGTTGATCGCGGGGGCGCAGTCGGTCGTGCCGTCGGCGACCGCGCCGTAGGACTCGGCCCGCAGGACGCGGCCCGGGCGTGCGAGGCGGCGGCCCGTGCGGTGTCCGGCGCGGCCGACGTACGGGATCTGCGGGTGGGTGAAGGGAGCCTTGGTGAACTCGCGCCAGATGGGCGGGACGTGGCCCTGGCCGGCGGTGCCGCCCGCGCTCGCGGCGGAGGGGCCGGCTCCGATTCCGGTGACGGCGGTGGCCGCCACCGCGATCGCCCCGCCCAGCACGCCGCGTCTCCTGAGGTCCCGCACCGCTGCCACCCTTCACCGACGTACAGATATATGAACGACGTTCACGTGAGTGCCGGGCGCGAGCATGCCACGTGGGCCGCGGGCGCGGAAGAGGTCGGACGGCAGTCGATCGGGGTGGCGGGTCGGGCTACTTGGAAGGGCGCTCGATCAGATGCGTGAACGCGTCCAGGTTGCGCGTGGATTCGCCGCGCGAGACCCGCCACGCGTACTCCCTGCGGATCGCGGTCGCGAAACCGAGCTCCAGGAGGGTGTTGAACGCGCCGTCGGCCGCTTCGAGTACCGAGCCGAGCAGCCGGTCGAGCTCGTCGGGCGTGACGGCGGCGAGCGGGAGCTTGCCGGTCAAGTAGACGTCGCCGAGCTGGTCGACCGCGTAACTCACGCCGTACAGGCGGAGGTTGCGCTCCAGGAGCCAGCGGTGGACGCCGGCCTCGTTCTCGTCCGGGTGGCGGATCACGAAGGCGTTCAGGGACAGGCTGTGACGGCCCAGGCGCAGCGAGAGCGTCGTGGAGAGCTTGCGGGTGCCGGGCAGCTTGACGACGTACGAGCCCTGCTCCGGGCTCTCCCACTCCAGCTCGGCGTCCTTGAGCGTGGCCTCGACGATCTCGGCGGCGGTGGGGTGGTCAGCCAGGTGGTCAGCCATGGTGCGAGGGTACGTGACGGCGGTGTTCCTGCATGGCGGCGGTGTACACGTCGGCCGTCGCGGACGCGGCCGTGTCCCAGCCGAAGGACTGGGCGTGCCGGGCGGCCGCGGCCCCCATGCTGTCCACCAGGTGGGGGTGGTCGGCGAACTCGCGCAGCACGCGCGCGTAGCGGGCAGGTTCGTGGCCGTCGACCAGGAAGCCGGTCGTCTCGTGCCGCACGGCTACGGGCAGACCGCCCACGGACGCGGCCAGGACGGGCGTCCCGGCGGCCTGCGCCTCGATCGCGACGAGCCCGAACGACTCGTTGTAGGACGGCATCACCAGGAGGGAGGCGGCGCGGAACCAGTCCGCGAGCTGGTCCTGGCCGACCGGCGGGTGGAAGCGGACGACGTCCGCGATGCCGAGCCGGGCGGCGAGCTTCTGCAGGGCGGCGGGCTTGGCGAGGCCGCTGCCGCTGGGGCCGCCGACCACCGGGACGACGATCCGCGAGCGCAGCTCGGGCCGCTCGTCGAGCAGGACGGCGACGGCCTTGAGCAGGATGTCGGGAGCCTTGAGCGGCTGGATGCGGCCCGCGAAGAGGGGCACGAGCGCGTCCTGGGGCAGGCCGAGGCGGGCCCGGGCGGCGGCCCGTCCGTCGCCGATCCTGAACCGCTCCAGGTTCACGCCGGGGTGGACGACCGCGACCTTGCCGGGGTCGGCCTCGTAGTGGCGGACGAGCTCGTCGGCCTCTTCGGCGGTGTTCGCGATGAGCCGGTCGGCGGCGCGCACGATCTGGGTCTCGCCGATCACGCGGGCGGCGGGCTCGGGGGTGTCGCCCTCGGCCAGCGCCGCGTTCTTGACCTTGGCCATGGTGTGCATGGCGTGCACGAGCGGCACGCCCCAGCGCTCGGCGGCCAGCCAGCCGACGTGCCCGGACAGCCAGTAGTGCGAGTGCACGAGGTCGTAGTGCCCGGGGCGGTGGCCCGCCCACGCCTGCATCACGCCATGGGTGAAGGCGCACAGCTGGGCCGGCAGCTCCTCCTTGGCGAGGCCCTCGTAGGGGCCCGCGTCCACGTGGCGGACCAGGACGCCGGGGGCGAGCTCGACCTCGGGAGGCAGCCCGCCCGTGGTGGCGCGCGTGAAGATCTCGACTTCCACGTTGATCGCGGCGAGGCGCTTGGCCAGCTCCACGATGTAGACGTTCATCCCGCCCGCGTCGCCCGTGCCGGGCTGGTGCAGCGGTGAGGTGTGCACGCTGAGCATGGCGATCCGGCGGGGGCGCCGGTGGCCACCGGGAAACCTCAGCCGGGCCGGAGCCGCCCCGGAGCGGCGGAACCTGGTCACGTACTGGCTCACGTGGCGGGCCCTCCTTGGTAGGGCGAACAAGCGGTACAGCGGGCACGGCTCGAAGAGGGCGCAGGCCCTCTTCCAAGGGCGGCAACGCCGGAGGACGCCCCTCCATTTCCAGTTTGCCGAATCATTACCGTTCGGGCCTCAACCAAAGTCGCTCCCCGCGCAGCGCATACCCTCGTATCCATGGCCCCGCGTACCCCCTCTCGCCCCGTGGGAACAGTGACGCGAGGCACCACCAACCCCAACCGGCTCCGCCGCATGGACCGCTGGATCGCGGCCGTGCACGGGGCCGCGCTGCGGCGCGCGGACGACCCGGTGGCGGTCGACCTCGGCTACGGGGCGGCGCCCTGGACGGCCGTGGAGCTGCTGGCCCGGCTGCGCGGGGCCGCGCCCCGCACCCGCGTGGTCGGCATCGAGATCGAACCGGCCCGGGTCGCGGCCGCGAAGCCGTACGAGAGGGAGGGGCTCACCTTCCGGCACGGCGGCTTCGAGCTGCCCCTGGCGGCGCCGCCGGTGCTGATCCGCGCCGCGAACGTGCTGCGCCAGTACGACGAGGAGCAGGTCGCCGGGGTCTGGGAGCGGCTGTGCGGGCGGCTCGCGCCGGACGGCCTGCTGGTGGAGGGCACCTGCGACGAGATCGGGCGGCGGCACGTGTGGGTGGCGCTGGGTCCGCGGGGTCCGCGCACGGTGACGTTCGCGACCCGCCTCGGCTCCCTGCACACCCCGTCCGATCTGGCCGAGCGCCTGCCGAAGGCGCTGATCCACCGCAATGTCCCCGGCGAGCCGGTGCACGCGTTCCTGCGGGACTTCGACCGCGCGTGGGCGGCGGCCGCGCCCTACGCCTCCTACGGGGCACGGCAGCGCTGGATCCGTACGGCACGGGCTCTGACGGCCGACTGGCCGGTGGTGGACGGCCCCGCGCGGTGGCGCCAGGGCGAACTGACGCTGACCTGGGACGCGTTGGCGCCCCGCGCGTAGTTCACCCACCGATGGGCAGTCGGTAACCGCTCGCCGGGAACGATCACAGGGCGCCGTTCGTCACATCGTGCGGGGTCTGTCGTATTCGGCGCGCACGTGGCACCATCCCGGAAGCGCACGCATGTTACTGACGGTAAATCAGGTTTGTCTCGGCTGTGGGGGCGGAGCGGATGAGCAAGCGGAGCACGACGACGATGGCGGCCGTGGCGCTGGTGTGTGCCGTGACCGTGCTGACGGCGCCGGCCGTGGCCTACGCGGCACCGTCTCCCGAGCCGTCCCCTTCGGGCTCCCCCTCGGCCACCGCGTCAAGTGCGCCCGAGAACAAGGATCTTGAGGCTGTCCGCAAGAAGATCGAGAAGCTGTACCACGACGCGGCGGTCGCCACCGACGAGTACAACGCGGCGGAGGAGAAGGCCGACAAGCAGTCCGTCGAGATCGTGAAGCTGGCCCAGCGGATCGCGGCGGGGCAGAAGAAGCTGGAGCGCCTGCAGAGCAGCGCGGGCGCGGCGGCCCGCGAGCAGTACCGCACGGGCGGGATCCCGCGCGAGGCGCAGTTCATGCTCTCCGGCGACCCGCAGCAGTTCCTCGACAACGCGGGCCGGGCGTACCAGGGCCAGCAGGCCACGAAGAACCTGCTGGCCGAGCTGAAGCAGACGCAGGAGGATCTCGCGCAGTACGCCGAGGACGCCTCCGCCAAGTGGAAGGACCTGGAGGCGGGCCGCAAGAAGAAGGCCGCCGCCAAGAAGAAGATCGAGAAGCAGATCAAGGAAGCGCAGGCGCTGGAGAGCACGCTCGAGAAGAAGGAGCGCGAGCGGCTGCGCAAGCTGGAGGAGGAGGCCGAGCAGAAGGCGCAGACGGCCTGGCTCTCCTCCGGCGTCCTGAAGGAGATCAACGGGCGGGCGACGAAGGCGGGCAAGGCGGCCGTGGAGTTCGCCACCGCCCAGCTGGGCAAGCCGTACGTATGGGGCGCCGAGGGCCCGAAGTCGTACGACTGTTCGGGGCTGACCTCGCAGGCGTGGGCGGCGGCCGGGCAGCCGATCCCGCGCACGTCGCAGGAGCAGTGGAAGCAGCTCAAGCACATCGACATCCAGGACATGCGCCCGGGCGACCTGATCATTTATCACGACGACGCCAGCCATGTCGGGATGTACATCGGCGATGGCGCGATCATCCACGCGCCCCGCCCCGGGCGGACCGTGACGGTCGCCGGAGCCGGTTCGATGGCGATACTCGGAGTCGTCCGGCCGGACGCCTGAGGCCCGCTCCCCGGCCCGGGGGCGGTGACCTGCGACACGTGACCCAGGGCACTCGTGCGACTGCGGTTCCGCCGCTCCGGCGTGATGTTCGTCATCCCTCGACGGACCGCACCCGGCCCGAACCTGCCCAATTCCGGTGCCGCTTGCGGCATATGACTCTGGCCGTTCGCCGTTCACCATTCCGTTGAAGCGCCGGGTACCGCTAAGGTCCCCGTCTGGTGGACGAGGACCTTCGTCCCACCGCGCCCTCGGGGGGAGGGAAGGAAACCAAGCGATGCCCGTACCCGTACCGCGGCAGAGAGCGATCCCGGCCGTGGAAGGTGGTCAGGCTCACGCTGCGCCGACTACAGCGACCACGCAGGCCGCGGAACTGCCCCGGCAGACGACCGACCACACCGCGCCGGCACCCGGCCCGTCCGGACTGACGCTCCTGGTCATCGAGGACGACCCGGCCGGGTCCCTCAGCATCCCGGAGATGCCCGACGCCGCGGGCAAGCCGATCCGGGTGCGCACCGCCCGCAACCTCACCGAGGCCGAGCGGCTGCTCACCCATGACGTCAACTGCATCCTGCTCGACCTCGCGCTGCCCGGCGCGAAGGGGGACGACCCCGACGCCGACGAACTGGCGACCCTGCGGCACGTGCTGCGCCTCGCGCCCCGGCACGCCGTCCTGGTGCTGACCGCGTCCGGCGACGCCGAGCGCGGCGCCGAGGCGGTGCGCGTGGGCGCCCAGGACTACCTGTTCCGCGACGAACTGGACGCGCGCCTGCTGGGCCGGGCCGTCCGCTACGCCGTCGAGCGCAAGCGCGCCGACACCGCCCAGCGCAAGCTCACCGAGTCCCGTATCCGCGCCCAGGAGAACGCCCGCCTGGAGCGCGGCCTGCTGCCGACGCCGCTGCTCGACGGCTCCTCGCTGCGCTTCGCGGCGCGCTACCGCCCGGGGCGCTCCCGGGCGCTGCTCGGCGGCGACTTCTACGACACGGTGCGCACGTCCGACGGCACGGTCCACGCGATGATCGGCGACGTCTGCGGGCACGGCCCCGACGAGGCCGCCCTCGGCGTCGAACTGCGCATCGCCTGGCGGGCGCTGACCTTCGCGGGTCTGTGCGGCGACGAACTGCTCTCGACCCTCCAGCAGGTCCTGGAGCACGAGCGGGAGAGCGACGAGATCTTCGCGACCCTGTGCACGGTGGACATAGCGCCCGACGGCCGGCGCGCGGGCCTGTGCCTGGCCGGCCACCCTTCGCCGCTGATCGCGAGCCCGGGGCGCCCGGCGACCCTGCTCCCGTACGAGAACAGCGGCCCGGCCCTCGGGCTGCTGCCGAAGGCCCGCTGGCCGCGGATGCAGGTGGAGCTGGGGGCGTCCTGGAGCCTGATGCTCTACACGGACGGTCTGATCGAGGGCCGGATCGGCGAGGGCAACCAGCGCCTCGGCCAGGAGGGCATGGTGGAGATGATCCGCCGCCGCCGGGCCGACGGCCTGCGCGGCGAGGAACTCCTCGAAGCGTCCATGAACGAGGTCCGTGACCTCAACGGCGGCGACCTGACGGACGACGTGGCGGTGCTGCTGCTGGACCGCTGACGGCTCGCGGAACGGGGTCAGCGACCGCCGTTGTACGGACCGTACGGGCCGTCGCTGCTGGAGCCCCCGCCGCGACGGCCGCCACCGGTGACCTGCTTGAGCGCGGGCCGCACGTCCACGAAGAACACGATCGACGCGACGAGCCCCGCCAGCTGCAGGAACAGCATCGGCACCAGCAGGTTCACCGCGACGGCGATCCCGAGGATGATCATCCAGAACGGCTTGGTCTGCTTGCTCGCGGCGCGGTAGGCGTCCTCGCGGGCCAGGGCGGCCAGCACGAAGGCCGCGACGGCGATCACCAGCATGGCGAGGTACAGCAGTCCGATCAGGCTGTTGAATCCTGACATCAGCACAACGCCTCACCACCCAATCCCGTCGTCCGGTCGCCCGGCACGTCCCGTATGCGGGCCACCGTACCCGCACAACGAGCCGGGCACGCGCTACGTGCCCGGCTCGTGATGCACGCCTTACTTGCCGGGCGGCGTCGACCCCGTGCTCTTCTTCGCGGGCGCCGTCTTCTTGGCGGCCGGCGCCTTCTTCGCGGCGGGCTTCTTCGCGGGCGCGGGCTTCTCGGCGACCGGGGTCTCCTTGACCTCGGGCTCCGGCTCGACGGCCACGGCGATCTCGGTGATCTCCTCGGCGGCCTCGCCGCGCCAGGCCTTCACGGCCTCCTCGCCGTGCTCGGCGACCTTCTCGTACGTCTCACGCGCCTTGACGGCGGCCTCGGCGGCGAGGCCGACACCGCGCAGCGCGAGGTCCTGAGCGGTCTCGCCGAACTTCTTCAGGTCGGTGTCGAGGGCGGCGACGAACTCGTTCACTTTCGTCGTGACGGTCGCCTGGGCCTCCTTCGCCCGGGCGGCCGCCTTGTCCTGCACGTCCTTGGGGTCGGTGTTGCGCACGGCCTCGAAGCGCGCGGGCGCCTCGGTCCGCAGCTGCTCGACCAGCCCCGGCACCTTCTTGGCCTGCTGGTACGCCAACTCGGCTGTACCGGCGGCGAAGTAGAGCGGGGTCGGGTCGGAGAAGGTCTTGCGCAGGTCGTCCTTGATGGCCATGGCGTGGTCCTCCCGGATCACATCTACTGCTTGCTCGAGGGCTCGGCATCGCCTCCGGCGCTGCCGCTGTCGCCGGTCCCGTTCTCGTTCCTGAAGGACTCGTAGATCTGCAACAGGACTTGCTTCTGGCGCTCGTTGAGGGAGGGGTCGGCGAGGATCACCGCACGTGTCTCCACCTCGTCCCGCTCCCGCTCCGCGTCGAGGATGCCGGCGCGCACGTACAGCGTCTCCGCAGAGATCCGCAGCGCCTTGGCGACCTGCTGCAGCACCTCCGCGCTCGGCTTGCGCAGCCCGCGCTCGATCTGGCTGAGGTACGGGTTGGACACCCCGGCGGCATCGGCGAGCTGACGGAGCGACAGCTGCGCGTTG
This sequence comes from Streptomyces sp. YJ-C3, assembly GCF_053891275.1. Taxonomy (NCBI): domain Bacteria; kingdom Bacillati; phylum Actinomycetota; class Actinomycetes; order Kitasatosporales; family Streptomycetaceae; genus Streptomyces; species Streptomyces sp. YJ-C3. The sequence goes on from NZ_CM132685.1 coordinate 8,595,373, forward strand.
CGACGCTGCTCGCGCAGGTACTCGCCGAGACTTCCGACGTTGAGCGATGCCATGCCCCGATACTGCCGCACCGGCGCTAACTATTGCAAGCGACTGCTTGCAAAAGTGTTCCATGCCACCGCCGGGCTCGCCGCTAACGCAAGCGGGCCAGCACATGGGCGTCGAGGAAGCCCCGTTCGGAGGCCGGATCGTGGAGCAGCCGGGCGAACGGGTCCAGCCCGGCCGCGGTCAGCAGTTCGGCGAGGCGGTCCACGGGCCAGCTGTAGGCAGGCGCCACCTTGTGGTCGAAGCGGACCGGCTCGGGCCCCTCGGTCCCGAAGAACGAGACCAGGAGCAGGCCTCCCGGCGCCAGGACGCGGACCTGCTCGGCGAGCAGCGCGGGCAGTCCTTCGGGCGGGGTGTGGATCATCGAGTAGTGGGCCAGCACACCGCCGAGGGCGTGGTCCTCGACCGGCAGCGCCTCCATGCGCGCCTCGTCGAACTTCAGCGCCGGATGCGCCCGCCCGGCGTGCTCGACCATGCCGGGCGAGAGGTCGAACCCGACGGCGTCGAGACCCAGTTCGTGCAGCATGGCCGTCAGATGTCCGGGCCCGCAGCCGACGTCGGCCGCCCGCGGATTCCCCGTCGCGCGCACCAGCTCGGCGAAGGTGCCGATCATGGCCCGCGCGAAAGGCTGCGTCTCCAGCCGGTCGGCGAACATCGACGCGTACAGGTCGACGACCCCGTCGTAGGCCGCCCTGGTCTCACCGTGATGCTCCGCCACGGGCCGACGCTAACACTCGCGCAGGCACGCAGTCGTTCCCGGATCAGGGCCGGCCGAGAACCCGCCGCTGCCGGCCGCCACCGCCTCGTGCGCACGGATCCTCTCCCCCTCCGCGAGGACCGTGACGTCGTGCGCCGCGGGCGCGCCGAGCCGCCGGGCCCCTACCTCCCGGCGGTCGGCGACCACGTCGCCGTCGAGGGACGCGTCGGCGCAGGCGCCCCCGCTACGCCACGTCGAGCGCCGTGCCGTACAGCCGCGTCACCCTGATCCGGATGACGACGCGGCGCTCGGCGACCATCTCCGCCAGGAACGCCTCCTCGCCGTCGGCGTCGACGAAGTTCCGTGCCACGGAGAGGAGTTCGCGTCCGACCGCGTCCCCGGGGCGCTCGCTCGGCCCGGTGACCTCGGCGTCCCCCTCGGCGACGGCGAAGGCGAAGTCGTCCCGACGGACGTGCAGCGCGGCATGCGGATCGGCGCGGAAGTGGCGGGGTTTGAGGCGCCCCTCGGTCGTGGAGACGCGCAGCAGGTTCTCGTCCGGGCTCCAGTCGTACAGGACCGTGGACAGGTGCGGGTGGCCCGTGCCGCGGACGCTGGCGAGGGTGCCGAAGCGCCCTTCCTGGAGGATCTGCCGGAGCTCGGGCTCGGTGAGGGGACGAGGGGCGGGGCCGGACATGGAGGTTCTCCTTCTGTTCGTACGCGGGGAAGGGCGAAGGGGCGGGGCCGGCCGGTCAGGCCGCTGCCGCCGGGGCGGCGGCCGTCGAGGCGGGTCCGGGTGTCCCCGGCACGGGGCGCCGAAGCATCAGCAGCGCGACCACGAACGCCGCCGCGATCAGCCCGGCCCCGACGGCGAACGCGAGGCGGTAGCCGCCGGTGAGTGCCGCCGCCCGTGCAGCGCCGTCCGCGATCAGGGAGTCGGTGCGGGTCGCGGCGAGCGTGGACAGGGCGGCGACGCCGAGGGCCATGCCGATCTGCTGGGTGGTGTTGAACAGGCCGGAGGCGAGCCCGGCGTCCTCCTCGTCCGCGGCGGACATGCCGAGCCCGGCGAGCATCGGCAGGACGAGCCCGCCGCCGGAGACCAGCAGCATCACGGGCAGCAGATCGGGGACGTACGCCCCCTGCACGGGCACCCGGGCGAGATACCCGAGGGCGCCCGCGAGCAGCACGAGCCCGGCGAGGAGCACCCGCCGCTCCCCGAACCGGGCCGCGAGCCGCGCCGAGACGCCGAGCGAGACCGCCCCGATCATGACGGCGGCGGGCAGCATGGCGAGGCCGGTCCCCAGTGCCCCGTACCCGAGCACCTGCTGCATGTAGAGCGCGGCGAGCACCTGAAAGGCGAACATCGCGGCGAGCGTGAGGACCTGCGTGACGTTGGCGGCGACGACGGTGCGCGAGCGCAGGACGCGCAGCGGCATGAGCGGGGTACGCGCCCGGGCCTGCCGCACGACGAACGCGGCGACCAGGACGAACGAGCCGCCGATCAGCCCGACGGTCCGGCCCGAGCCCACCCCGTACTCCTCGATCTGGACGACGCCGTAGATCCCGAGCATCAGCCCGCCGGTGATCAGCAGCGCGCCCCACGCGTCGGCCCCGGCGCGCAGTCCGAGTCCTCGGTCGGCGGGGAGCGCGGGCACGGCGAGGGCGAGGACGGCGGCGCCGACGGGCAGGTTGATGAAGAAGATCCAGTGCCAGTCGAGGACATCGGTCAGGACGCCGCCGAGCACCTGCCCGATCGAGGCCCCGGCGGCCCCGGTGAAGCTGAACACCCCTATGGCACGGGCCCGTTCGTGCGGGTCGGTGAAGAGGGTGACGAGGATGCCGAGGCCGACCGCGGCGGCCATCGCGCTGCCGACGCCCTGCAGGAAACGGGCGGCGAGGAGCACGCCGGAGCTGGTGGCGAGCCCCGCGAGGAGGGAGGCGGCGGTGAACACGGCGGTGCCCGCAAGGAACATCCGCTTGCGGCCGAGGAGGTCGCCGAGCCGCCCGGCGAGCAGCAGCAGGCTGCCGAAGGCGATGAGGTAGGCGTTCACCACCCAACTCAGCTGTGTGGGGCTGAAGTCGAGATCGTCCTGGATGGCCGGCAGGGCGACGGTGACGATCGATCCGTCGAGGATGATCATCAGGGCCCCGGTGGCGATGACACCGAGGGCGAGCCAGCGCGAGCGGCTCCGGGGAGCGACGGGTACGGCAGAGGCGTCGGATACGGCGGACACGGCAGCGGTCCTCCCGAGTCGGGCCACCACCCCCACCGGGCGGCGACGACAGCACGACCGTAACAGATAGTTCCGTTGCAGACTATCTATCTCGGGATCAGCTGTGGACTACCCTGGACGCCATGACCGCCATGACGCCCGCGCCGACCCGGACCAGGCCGGACCTCTCCTACCTCCTGGACCACACCAGCCATGTGCTGCGCACCCGGATGGCCGCGGCGCTCGCCGAGATCGGTCTGACGGCGCGGATGCACTGCGTGCTCGTGCACGCGCTGGAGGAGGAGCGCACCCAGAACCAGCTGGCCGAGATCGGCGACATGGACAAGACGACGATGGTGGTGACCGTCGACGCCCTGGAGAAAGCGGGCCTCGCCGAGCGCCGCCCGTCCAGCACGGACCGGCGGGCGCGGATCATCGCGGTGACGCAGGAGGGCGCGCGGACGGCGGCGCGCAGCCAGGAGATCGTGGACCGCGTCCACGAGGAGGCGCTGGCGGCGTTCCCGCCGGGCGACCGGGAGACGTTCCTGCGCCTGATGCATCACCTGGCGGACGGCCACCTGAGCACGCCGGCTCCGAGTCCGGCCCCGGCGCGGCGGCCCCGGCAGCGGAGCTAGCGCACCGACGGCTCCGGCCAGGGCGACGGGGTCCCGCCGCTCAACCGCCGCGGGTGCTCGATGCGCCCGGCCCGAACGGCAGCGGCCGGCTGTGCACCACGTCCAGCCGGGACACGGCCCGGGTCAGGACGACGTACAGCCGCTCCATGCCGCGCGCCTCGGCCTCCGTGATGGCGGCCGGCTCGACGGCGACCACGTGGTCGTACTCCAGCCCCTTCGCGACGGTCGCGGCGAGCACGGCGACCCGGGCCCCGAGCTCCTCCGGACCGGCCGCCTCGACACCCTCGGCAGCCAGCGCCTCGCGCAGCCGCGGCACGTCCGGCTCGGCGGCGATCACCCCCACCGACCCCTCGTGCGCGAGGGCCCGCCGCACGGCCGCGACCGCACCCCGCACCGCGTCGTCGACCCGCTCCACCCTCAACTCCCCGTCCCCGCGCAGGGAACGAGCGGCGGGGACGTCCACGTCGATCCGCTCCAGCACCTGGTTGGCCAGCGCGACGACGGCGGCCGGCACCCGGAACCCGGTCGTCAGCGGCACCACCGGCGTCTCCGGCTTCCCCAGGTGCCCGAGCAGTTCACCCCAACTGCGGGCCGCCCACGGCGTGGTGCCCTGCGCCAGGTCACCGAGCACGGTCAGCGAACCGAAGGCCGCCCGCCGCGCGACGGCCCGCGCCTGCATCGGCGACAGGTCCTGCGCCTCGTCGACGACGATGTGCCCGTACCCCTCGGGGTGGTCGAGCAGCCCGGCGATCTCGTCGAGCAGCACGAGGTCGGCGGCGGACCACTTCGCGGACTTGTACGAGCGCGGGGGCCGGGCCCAGAGCACGGCCCGCCGCTCGTCGGCATCCAGCACCCCGTCGGCGGCCCGCGCCAACTCCGCGCTGTCGGACAGCAGTCGGCACAGCACTTCCTCCGGCCGCACCCGGGGCCAGACGCCGTCCACGTACGCGCTCATCGCCCGTGACCGCCCGATCCTCTGCAGCCAGAGCCTGGTCGCCGTCACGCCCCGCCGCTCGGCCCGCTCCTGGACGTACCGCACGGCCCGGCTGCGCACGCGCTCGCGCCCGACGGCGTAGGGCGGGTCCTCGTCGCGTACGGTCTCCACGATCCGGCGCAGCTCGCCGAGCGGCACCCGCCACCGGTACGAGCCGTCCGGCACGGCGAGGGCGTCGGTGACCCCGTCCGCCGAGACCCGCGCGTACAGCGCGCGCCGCACCACCCGGGCCATCCGGACGTCGTGCTTGACGACGGCCGCGGCCTCCTCGTCGTGGCCCCGCACCTCGCCGTGCGCGACGAGTTCCTCGACGGTCGACCGGCGCACCCCGGTCTCGCCGAGCGCGGGCAGCACGGCGGAGATGTAGGAGAGGAAGGTCCGGTTGGGTCCGAGGACCAGCAGGCCGCCCCGCTGGATGCGCTGCGGGAACGTATAGAGCAGGTACGCGGCCCGGTGCAGGCCCACCGCGGTCTTCCCGGTGCCGGGCGCGCCCTGCACGCACAGGGAGGTGGCGAGCCCCGCGCGCACCAGGTCGTCCTGCTCGGGCTGGATGGTGGCGGCGATGTCGCGCATCGGCCCGACCCGGGGCCGCTCGATCTCCCCGGCGAGGATCCGGCTGCCGGCGCCGTCCTCCCCGGCGGCCAGCCGCTCGTCCTCCAGGCTGGTCAGATCCGCGGACTCGCCGAGGCTCCCCGGCGCCCATCCGAACCGCCGCCGTACGTCCACACCCTGTGGATCCTTGGCGCCGGCCTGGTAGAACGCCCGCGAGACCGGTGCCCGCCAGTCGACCACGAGGGGCGGTGCGGCCGGGTGCTCCGTGATGCGCAGCCGCCCCACGTGATAGCTCTGCCCGGCGTGCTCGCCGAAGGCCCCGAAGTCGAGCCGGCCGAAGAAGAGGGGCGCCTGCGGCAGTTCCCGGAGCCCCTTGGCGTGACTGCGCAGCTGGTACCCGAGGACCTCGGCGTCGGCACCGGAGGCGGAGGCGTTCTCACCGATCACGACCTGCTCGTCGGCGCCCTCGACCATGGCGGCGAGGGCGGCGCGGCAGGTGTCGTGGAAGCGGCGTTCGGCGTCGAGGGCAGGGGCGGGCGCGGGCTCGGCGGAGGTCATCCACCCAAGATAACGCAACCGAGTAACATTTCTTACTGAGTAAAAATCTCAGTGTCCCCGCCCGCGCTACGCGTACCGCGCCCCGATCCCCTCCTCCAGCTGCCGGAACCCCAGCCCGGCGGCGCGCACCGCGTCCGCCTCGACCTCGTCGGCGGACTCACCGGCCGCGATCCGCCGCCCGTTCTCCTGCGCCAGGATCCGCTGCACCGCCACGATCTGCCCGGCCGCGAGCCGCGCCTCGCCCGCCGGCCCGCCCAGCGCGTCGGCCAGCGCCCGCTCCGACCGCTCCTGGTACCCGTACAGCCGTGCCACCAGCGAGGGCGTGCCGTACAGCAGCCGCTGGTACGCGAGCACCGCCGGGTGGTCGCACAGCCCGGTCACCGGGTCCCGCCGCTCCAGCCCCGCCAGGAAGTGCCGCCGCAGCGCCCCGAGCGCCGGCTCCCCGTCCGCCCGCCCCGCCACGACCCGGGCCGCCTCGTCCTCGTGGTCGGCGAACCGGTCCAGGACGAGGTCCTCCTTGGCCGGGAAGTACCGGAACAGGGTCGGCTTGGACACCTCCGCCGCGGCGGCGACCTCCGCGACGGACACCTTGTCGTACCCCTTCTCCAGAAAGAGCCGGATGGCGGTCTCGGAGAGGGTCTGCCGGGTGCGCTGCTTCTTGCGTTCGCGGAGGCCGGGGGTGGAGGCGGGGGTGGTCATGGTTGTGCAGGGTAGCCGCGGTACCAGTCCGTGAGCGCGGCGCGGACGGCCCGCACGGACGGCACGCCCTCAAGGGCCAGCGGTACGGCGCCGCGCGCCAGCACCCCGTGCAGCCCGGCCGCCGTACGCCACAGCCCGGCCGCGTCGGGCACACCGTCCGCCCGCAGCGCGAATCCGCACCGGATCACGTCGGTGAACACCGACTGCGCGCGCTTGAAGCCGAGCAGCAGCGGCAGGTCGCGGCGCCAGCCGGCCGAGGTGCCCGGCCTGACCGCCTCCACGGCCTCGCACCACAGCCGGGTCACCTCGCGCTCCTGCGGCACCGGGTACCGCATCAGGTGCAGATGGGTGGCCAGGTCGTACAACGGATCGCCGAACATGGCCAACTCCCAGTCGATGACCCAGAGTTCGCCCCCTGAGTCGACGATCAGGTTCTCCCGGTGCAGGTCCCCGTGCACCAGGCAGAACGGCCGCTCGCACAGCCCCGCCACGAAGCGCCGCAGCCGGCGGAAGGCGTCCTCGTCGACACCGAGGGCACGGAACAGCCCGCCGAACTCGTCGGTGTGGGCCGCGTAGACGCTCTCCTCCACGAAAGTGATGAGGCCGTCCAGACAGGCCGCCGTGTCCTCCTCGGCCCCCCGGCCGACCGGAGTGTGGCCGCGCTCGATGCGCACGGCGCGGTCGTGGATCGCGACCAGTTCCCGGAACACGTCGACGATCTGCTCCACCAGGCGCCCGGGCACGGGCTCCCCCGCCGGACGCAGCCGGGCCAGGGTCTCCCCCTCGATGAAGCGCTGCAGTCCCGCGCCGCCGACCTCGATGAACTCCGGGACCCGGGGCACGCGCGGGCTCACCGCACGCACGACGTCCGCCTCCGAGGCGAAGCACCGGCGGTCGAACCGGACGAGACCCCCGCGGGCCGCCCGGCTCTTCCAGCGGACCGGCCGGGCCCCCTGGCCCGTGCCCAGCGGAAAGACATAGGTCTCGTGGTGCGAGCCCGTCAGCGGACCCTCGACCGCCGAGGCGTCACCGCAGAGTTCCACCGCCGACCGCCAGGCCGCACTCGTGCTGCCGTTCGAGAAGACCCGCATGAGAGCTCAGCATCAACGGCGCACCGGGCCGCCGCAACGGTGAACCCCTCTCACGGCTCATCCGTTGCGCGAGTGGGCCGGTTTTCGTGCCAGCGGCGCAGCGCCTCGACGGCCGCCGCCGGGTCCGGGCCCTCGCCCTCCAGGCTCAGCGGCTTCCAGGCCCGCTCCATCGCGCGGCACACCCGGCGCCCGGCCGCGGCGAAGTCGGACTCCGTCGGCGTCTCCCCCAGCGCGAGGGCCGCCCGCATCACGTCCGGGAACACCGACTGCACGTACTCGAAGTCCAGATAGTGGGAGAGGTCGGTCTCCATGCCGCGCGTCATCTTCTCGAGCCCGGCGTCGCGCATGGCCCCGGCCCAGAAATCGATCATGGCGCGGCGCTCGGCGTCGTCGTAGTCCATCCGCACCAGATGGGTCGCCAGGTCGTGCAACGGATCGCCGTACGAGGCGAGTTCCCAGTCGATGACGCACAGCCGCTCCAGCCCGTCGGGGGCCGGCGCGACGAGCACGTTGCCCCGGTGGATGTCGGTGTGCAGCAAGGCGAAAGGGCGGTCCGTCAGACCGTCCGTCAGACGTTCCATGAACGACTCGATCGCGTCGTCCGGCACCCCGACGGCGCGGAAGAGATCCCCGAAGCGCTCCTCGTTGACCCGGTGCACCTTGTCGTCGGCGAACTTGGCCAGCCAGCCCAGGAACTGGCGGCTGCTGCCCCGCTCGGGCCAGAAGCTCTCGGGCAGCTCCGGCAGCGCCTCGACCGGTACGGACGCCAGCCGCGCGAAGAAGCCCGCGAGAGCCTTCAGCCGCTCCTCGCCCACGGGGCCGTCGGGCCGGACGGCCGAGAGCGGCTCTCCCACCACGTACGAGTGCAGGGACCATTCTCCGAAGTCGGCCAGGCACCGCGGGACCTGGGGAACCCAGCCGGTCACCGCGCGCAGCACGTCCGATTCGCGGCGCCACAGCCGCGGCACCACTTCCACGGTCTTCACCGGGGTGCGGAACTTGCCCCGCACCCCGAACGCCCAGAGCCCCACGCCGAGCAGTACGGCCAGCGGAAATCCCAACGGCACGATCACATTGATGTTGTGATGGCCCGTCACCACCTCGCCGCCCTCGGCGCGACGCCGTGCCTCTGCGAGCCTGCGGATCAGCGCCTGGAGCGCTCTGCGGTGCAGGGGTGACGACATGAGCGCACAGAGTAGCGTCTGAGGCGCTCGATCTCACAGCGTGTCACTATCTGGACGGCATCGTTTCTTGCCGCCTGACGCCTTCGCTTCCTGCCTGACGCGATGCCGCATCCCGCCCGTTCCGGCACCGGTTCAGTCCAGCGGCCGGGCCACGTACTCCCAGACCCGGTCGAACATCAGCTGTTCGGCGTCCACCAGAGCCTGCCCCTGGCCGCCCCTGGCCGACTCGAAGGCGAACATCTCGGTCTCCGCGCCCTCCACGTCGCGCAGCCACAGCGTCTCCCTGAAGTCGCCCACTTCGACGTCCCGCAGGTACCGGCCGGGGACGTAGTGCCCCATCAGGAGTTCCTGCCGGTTCAGCAGGTACACCTTGCGCGTCGGCGTTCCGCGCAGCGTCCGGAACTCCACGCTCACGTCGACACCGGCGTCCTTGCGCAGCTTCTTGAGCACCCCTTGGAGGATGGTGCGGTGGGAACGGCCCTGCAGTCGGTTGCGCTGGTCGATGACCGCGTCGAGTTCGGCGTCGTGGCCCCAGCCCTTCTCCGGGGCCGGGTAGTCGAGGCGCTCGTCGGCGCGGGGCAGCATCACGCGCACCCGCACCGACCGCGGCACGACGGCCTGCTCGTAGATCTCGCGCAGCGGCTGCCCCAGACAGAGCACCAGCGTCTCCGCGGTCAGGCTCACCACGTCCAGGCGGACGTCCTTCGCGCCGAAGGCCCGCACGAGACGGGGCCCCAGAATGCTGCGCGCCGACTGCGCGGTGTGGGTCGAGGGGATGGTGCCCGCCGCCACCAGCGGCGGACTTCCCTTGGTCACGTTCGACAGCAGGCCGTCCGCCTGCAGCCGCTGCAGCGCCTGACGCACCACGCCGCGCTCCACGCCGAACTCCTCGGCGAGCGCGGCCTGCGTGGGCAGCCGGTCCCCCGCCTTGAGCTCACCGGAGCGGATCCGGCGGCGCAGGATGTCGGCGATCTCTTCGGAGGTGGTTCTGGGAGCGGGTCCGGTCTTGTCGTTCATCACGACCTCCTCCCCTTGCGCCGTGCCAAGTTCCCTCAACTCTACGTCGGTTGGCAGCCAACTCCTCCGGGCTTTCCGGCCGACGCGGGAACGAGCAGGTCAGGGGTGCTGACGCAGAAGCTTCAGGATCGGCTCCAGGTCGTACACGACATGCCCGGCCCCCGCCTTCCGCAACCGCTTCTCCTTCTCCTCATTGCGCGCGTAGCCAAGAAACGCGACACCGGCGGCCGCCGCCGCGGCGCAGTCCGAGGAGGCGTCGCCGATCATCAGGGCCTGGCCGGGGGCGGCCCCCATGGCGCTCAGGGCCCGGTTCAGGCAGTACGGGTCGGGCTTGAGGAGGTTCAGGTCCTGCGTCCGACCGTAGATGTGCGGCTCGAAGCACACGGAGAGCTCACGGCCGGCGAGGTACCGCCGGACCGCCTCGGGCGAGTTGTTGGTCGTGATGGCCAGCCGGGCGCCCACGGCGGACCAGGTCCGGACGAGCGGATCCGCCCACGGTGTGGGCCACGCCGTGGGGACCGCCGCCAGCTCCTGCTCGGTGAGACGTTTCTCCATCTCCTGCACAAGGTCGCTGCCCGGCTGCTGCCGCGCCAGCCGGGCGAGGACGGCGTGCGGGTCCTGGACCGACCGGTCCTCCTCCGTCAGCAGCTCTCCCAGCCCGTGCGCCTCCAGCCACTCCTCCTGCCCCTGCGCGATCTCCGTCGCCGGGCGCCCCGCGAACAGCCGGCAGATCGGCCCGTCGAAGTCGAAGAGCACATACCGCGCTCCCCGGACGAGGCCGGCCACCGCGTCGCTCAATTCCCGGTGGGGTTCGCTCTCTTCGGCCACCGGAACAGTCTCCTTGGTCGCATCTGAAGTCACTAGGAGAGTGTCAGGTCGGACGTGATGGTTTCCCAGAGGGCGGTGAACCACTTCTGCGACTCCTCCACGAACGCGCGGTCCCGGTGGCCCGCGCGCTTCTCGAAGGAGAACAGCAGGGCCTGGGTGCCCGTGGCGGCGTACATCTCCAGCTTGGTGCCGCTGTCGATCTCCTCCTCGCGGCGCGTGACCATGTAGTACGAGAGGAGTGCCTCCGCGTCGTTGAGCAGGTAGAGCTTGACCGGGGGCGTGAACGGCAGGGCGCGGAAGGTGACCTGGACGTCGATGCCGTGGGAGGAGCGCAGGGAGCGGAGGTTGTGCCGCAGGACCTGGCCCTGGGCGTTGCGGGTGGCGAGCCAGCGCCGGTGGACCGCCTCGTCGTCGCTCCCGTGGGTTCCGCTCGCGGCGTCGGGGTCCGGGACCGGCACCGGGAAGGCCAGGTCGATGTCGCGGCTGGGCAGCAGGATGCGTACGTCGATGGACTCGGGGCGCATCCGGCCCTCGTGGATGAGGCGCAGCGGCTCGCCGAGGGCCAGCATCAGCGTCTCGGAGGTCATGCAGACGGCGTCGATGTGCACCTTGGGCGAGGTGAAGGCCTCCACCAGGCGGGGGGCCAGCGCGACCATGCTGGGCTGCGGTTCGTCGCGGCCGGGTGACGCCGTGGCGATGCGCGGCGGGCTGCCCTTGCTGACATTGCTCAACAGGCCGTCGGTCTGCAGGAGTTGGAGCGCCTGACGGACGGTGCCGCGCTCCACGCCGAACTCCTCGGCGAGCGTGGCCTGGGTGGGCAGCCGGTCGCCCGCCTTCAGGCGGCCGGACCTGATCCGTTCCCGCAGGTCGTCAGCGATCTCCTGGGGCGAGAGCTTTCTGCTGCCGTTCAGTGTCGCGTCTGCCATGTCTGCCACGCTCTCCTGGGTCACAACCAAACGCTACAACTTCCGTTTATTTGGCGGGAGTTGTTGATGGCTTGTTTATTACTGGCGACCAAGTGGGGACAACCATAATGCAGTTGGTTGCCAACTTGGCGCAAGGTGGCCAGGGGTGGCAGCCGGTCGGACCAGCCGATCAGCAGTATCTGGCTTCATCCAGCTCCACCGATGCCGTAGCCGATGAAGGAGGAAACGTCATGCCTTTCCTGAGCCTCCTCTCCGCGGTGTTCGTGATCACCTTCGAGCAGCTCGTCCAGTGGCACTACGGGCCGGCCGGGATCGCCGGTCTGCTCCTGCTGACCGTCGGCGTCAAGACCAGGAACGCCACGTGCAGTTCCGTGGGCGCCGTCCTGCTCGCGATCATGGTGGCCGGCCCCGCGCTCCACTGAACCACCTGTCAGGCCTTCAGGAACTGAGCGTCAGCTCCGAACTGATCGTGTTCCAGAGGCTGTTGAACCAGAGGTGGGACTGCTCCACGAACGTCGTGTCGCGCAGTCCCGTCCCCTGTTCGAACGCGAAGAGCATCTGCTGGGTTCCCTGCGCGTCGTAGACGTCCACCCGCTCGTGGTCGAGTTGCTCGCCGCGCCGGGTCAGCGTGTAGTACGCGAGCAAGGCCTGGGTGTTGTTGAGCAGATACAGCTTGACCGGCGGCGTGAACGGCAGCGCCCGGAACGAGACCTGGACGTCGATGCCGTGCGTGGCGCGCAGGGCCAGCAGATGGTGCCGCAGCACCTGGCCCTGCGCGTTGCGCTGCTCCAGCCAGTTGCGCCGCAGCAGGCCGCCCGTCACTCCATCGGCTTCCACCGCGGCGTCGGCGGGCGCGGGGAAGGCGATCTCGATGTTCCGGCTGGGCATGAGCACGCGCACGCGGACCTTGGCCGGTTTTATACGGCCCGCGTGGATCTGGCGCAACGGCTCTCCCAGCGCGAGCGTCAGCGAGACCGACGTCAGGCACAGGGCGTCGATCTCCACGTCCTGCTGCCGGAACGCGGCCCCGACCCGCTGGGACAGCGCGACCATCGTCGGCTGCGGGGCCGCGCCGGGACCGCCGAACGCGGCCTGCGGGTTCTCCGCGACGGTGGCCGGACTGCCCTTCGACACGTTGGCCAGCAGATGTTCGGACTGGAGGATGCGCAGCGCCTGACGTACGGCGGAGCGCTCCACCCCGAAGTCGTCCGCCAACTGAGCCTGTGTGGGCATCCGTTGGCCGGGACGAAGAAGCCCGTTGCGAATCCGGGCGCGCAGCTCATCAGCCACGTCGCGGTACGTCCACTGCGTCCGCTGCGGCTGGGACCGTCCATTGACGGCGGCATAGTCCCCACTCACAACCAAACACTACAACTTCCCGCCATCTTCGGGGAGTTGAGAAGAAGGTGGTTATGAGACGGACTGAAGCGGAGATAAGTATCAGTGAGTTGGTGACCAACTTCAGCGACATGGTCGGACAATCTCGGGGGTTGGCGTCGATCAGTCAGGTTGGTCTACGTCACCGCGATGCCGCGGGAGTTGGTCACCACTCGGACCCGAAGGAGGTACGTCCCCATGCCGGTCCTCGCCATCCTCGTCGCCGCTCTCGCCATCGGATTCGAGCAGCTCATCCAGTGGAAGTACGGCCCGATGGGCATCATCGCCTTCGTCGTGCTGTCCATCGGGCTCAAGGCCAAGAACACCATGATCAGCAGTATCGGGGCCGTCGTCCTCGTCATGCTGCTGGCCCAGAACGGCTGACCGGGCTTCCTTCCGGAGGGGAGCCGGGAGCCCGGTCGGTCTTCGACCACGTACGTCAGAACACGTCGGGGCACCACGGTCGCCGCGGCGTACGCAACAGGGCGTCGGCCACCGCGGCGGCGCCCGCCTCCTCCTCCGTCAACCGGCCCAGGGCGGCCAGCCGCACCGCGGACGCGTCGCCCAGCCACAGCGCCCCCAGCTCACCGATGTCGAGCGTGAGGTGGGGAGCCGCGGCGCTCGGCTCACAGACCGCTCCGTCGGGCGCCGCCACCAGCCGGAACCGTCCGCCGGCGAGCCCGGCCCGGTCCCGCACCTCCAGGACGAGCTCCCCGCTCGCCTCGTACGACCGTGCCTCCAGGGCCCGTACGACATCCAGGATCCGCACCCACAGGAAGTCGGCCTGCGTCACGACGCGGGCCGCGCGCGGGTCGGGCAGCAGGTGCGGGACCAGGTCGTCGGGGGCCCGGCCGCCGGTCCTGACCGCGGTGACCCAGTCGATCGAGCAGACGTGGTGCCACAGCGCCCGCTCGGCGGCCGGCGTGACGCCCGTCAGCTTCAGCACGGTCGCCGTGTTCCCCGGCATCTTGGCGTCGCCCCAGTGCCCGTCGGCCTTGAAGACGACCAGCCCGTCCACCTCACCGCGCGCGTTGCGGTACACGGCGTGGAACGGCTCGGTCCAGGTGTCCTCCGGCGTCGGCCACAGGCCGGTCTCGTACTGCCACCAGAAGTCGTCGCGGGAGACGACACCGGCGACCCGGGCGGACAGCCGCTCGTGCAGCTCGGGCCCGATCTTGCGCACCTCGTCGGCGTCGGCCGGGTCGATCCGGCCGCCGTCGTCCGGACCCGACCAGCGCGGGTCGAGACCGGCCCGCGGCACATCGATCTCCCACTCCGTGGTGGTGGTCGCGGGCCCGAACCCGTACCGCCCGTAGATCCGGTACTCGGCGGCGATCAGCGTCGCCGCGACGTCGCCGCGCTCCTTGGCCTCGGCGAGGTCGGCGGCCATCATGCGGCTGAGCAGGCCACGACGGCGGTGGGTCGGGCTGACCGTGACGTTCGTGACCGCATCGGTGGGGACCGTGGCCCCGCCGGGGACGCTGAGGCGCTGCGCGAAGGAGCGGAACGTGGCGACCTGCCGGATGCCGTCACCGCCGCCCGCCGGGGCGAAGGCGGCGCGGGTGCGGGCGAGGTCGAAGTGGGCGCGGCGCTTGGCGACCGTCTCCGGGGACGTGGCCGGCGAGCGCAGGAATCCGGTGTTGAGGGCGCGGCACCAGGCGGGCAGCTCGTCCTCGGTGAGGGGGCGTACGTCGATGTCTTCGGCGGCGCGGGTGGTCATGGGAGCCACGTTAGGCGGGGCCGGCGCCGTGCGTCGCGGGGATTTCCGCCGTGGCTGCGCCGGTCCGGCGGCAGGGGGCGGGCAGGCGGTGGCCCACCGGCCGGCTCCGCCCGCACCCGCCCGGCCCGTCAGCCGTCCAGCAGGTCGTCGACCTGGGCCTCGCCGTCCCGGTAGCGGCGCGCGATCTCCGCGCTGCAGTCGTCCGCGGTGCGCTGCAGGTGCTGCCGGCGCCGCGAGACCTGCTGCTCGTAGCGGACGAGCCGGCCCATCGCCGCGTGCAGCTCGTCGTCGGTGCGGGCCGCGAGGTCGGACAGCTCGACCTCGGAGAGCATCTCGGCGGCCAGCCGCCGGAACTCCTCGCTGTGCGGCGTGCCGAGCGTGACGTGCCGGGCCGACGAGCGGTGCTGGGTCGGCTGGTCGCGCAGGATCTCCGAGAGCCGGTCCAGGACCGGTGACTCGGGGTCGCGGCGGCCGGCCAGCTCGGCCCGCAGGATGTCGATGCGGCCCTGCAGCAGCCGGCGCACGTAACTGAGGTCCGCCTCGTCCTGCTGGGACTCACGGCGCACTCGGCGCAGCTCGGGCAGGCGCAGGCCCGGCAGATCGTGCTCCGGAACGGCCGGCAGCTCCGGGCTGTCGGTGCGCTGCACGGGCGGCCGGGCCATCGGGGCGGCCCGCCCGGTGTGGGCCGGGGAGACGGGCTCCCCGGGCAGGCCCGTACTCGGTGTGTGGCTCACTGCCTGAGCATCCATGGTTCGCTAACCGTCCCCTCGACCGGACTGACGCCGCACGCCACCGGCGCACCACGTGTGAGCATCGTGCCACTCCCGGTGCCCGCTCTGTGCGCGAGTACCCCATATCCGCCCCGGATGGGCGGTTCGGGAGCACGGCATGATGGCCGTATGCGTGCAGTAGTACAAAGAGTGGACGGCGCGAGCGTCGTCGTGGACGAAGAAGTGGTCGGCGAGATCAAGGGCGAGGGCCTGTGCGTCCTCGTCGGGGTCACGCACGAGGACACGAAGGAGAAGGCGGCCCAACTGGCCCGCAAACTCTGGTCGGTGCGGATGCTCGCCGACGAGAAGTCGTGCAGCGACATCGACGCGCCGCTGCTCGTGATCAGCCAGTTCACGCTCTACGGCGACGCGCGCAAGGGCCGCCGCCCCACCTGGAACGCGGCGGCGCCCGGTGACGTCGCCGAGCCGCTGGTCGACGAGGTCGTGGCGCAGCTGCGGGCGCTCGGCGCGACCGTGGCCACGGGCCGGTTCGGGGCGCAGATGCGGGTGTCCCTGACGAACGACGGCCCGTTCACGGTGCTGCTGGAGATGTAGCCCCGGAAGGAATCAGGGCTCTACGACGACCTCCTGCGCCGCCGCCGTGGTCTGTGCCATCAGCTCGGCGTCCACCGGCACGTTCCGCTTCACCAGCGCGAGCGCGATCGGGCCGAGCTCGTGGTGGCGCACGGACGTCGTCACGAAGCCGATCTTCCGGCCCTCGGGGCCGTCCGCCGCGAGCCGCACCTCGGCGCCCTGCGGGGGCAGGTGCACCTCGCTGCCGTCCAGGTGCAGGAAGACGAGCCGCCGCGGCGGCTTGCCCAGGTTCTGCACCCGGGCGACGGTCTCCTGCCCGCGGTAGCAGCCCTTCTGCAGGTGGACGGCCGAGCCGATCCAGCCCAGCTCGTGCGGGATCGTGCGGTGGTCGGTCTCGAAGCCGAGCCGCGGCCGGTGCTGCTCGACGCGCAGCGCCTCGTACGCGAGCAGCCCGACCGCCGGGCCGTGCTCCGTCACGTACGACTCCAGGTCACCGCGCGGCAGGAACAGGTCCCGCCCGTACGCGGTCTCGCGCACGGCCGCTCCGTCCGGCACCGGCGCGATGGATCCGGCGGG
This sequence comes from Streptomyces sp. YJ-C3, assembly GCF_053891275.1. Lineage (NCBI taxonomy): Bacteria > Bacillati > Actinomycetota > Actinomycetes > Kitasatosporales > Streptomycetaceae > Streptomyces > Streptomyces sp. YJ-C3. The sequence goes on from NZ_CM132685.1 coordinate 8,611,786, forward strand.
CAGGTGCACGACGGCGAACTCGCCGGTGACGTCGGCCACGTCGACCCGGTAGAAGAACTTCATCGACTCCAGGTACGCGAGGAGCGCCTCCTGCGTGCCCGGCTCGACGTGCGCCCACGTCGTCGTGCCGTCGTCGACGAGGTACAGGGCGTGCTCGATGTGGCCGTTGGCGGAGAGGATCAGCGCCTCGGTCGCCTGCCCCGGCGGCAGGTCGGTGACGTGCTGGGTCAGCAGCAGGTGCAGCCAGCTCAGCCGGTCGTCGCCGGTGACCGTGAGCACGCCGCGGTGCGAGAGGTCGACGACGCCCGCCCCGTCGGCGAGGGAGCGCTGCTCGCGGAACAGGTCGCCGTAGTGCGCGGCGACGCCTTCGTCCACGCCTTCACCGGGGACGGCACCGGGCAGGGTCAGCAGGGGGCTCTTCATGTTCACAGAGACTACGACGAGCGGGCGGACGCGCTTATTCCTGCGCGGCTGTTCCTGCCGGCTGTTCCTGACCGGCCGCACGGTCCTCGGCGCAGTTCTCGCAGCGGCCGAAGATCGCGAAGTGCTTGAGGTCGGTGTCGAAGCCGAACTGCGAGCGCAGCTTCGCGGTGAACTCCCCGGCCACGTCGACATCGGCCTCGATGACGTTCGTGCAGTCCCGGCACACCATGTGGATGTGGTGGTGCCGGTCGGCGAGGTGGTACGTGGGCGCCCCGTGCCCCAGGTGCGCGTGGCTGACGAGCCCGAGCTCCTCCAGGAGCTCCAGGGTCCGGTACACCGTGGAAATGTTGATCCCCGACGCCGTCCTGCGCACTTCGCACAGGATGTCGTCGGGGGTCGCGTGCTCCAGGGCGTCCACGGCCTCGAGAACAAGCTGACGCTGGGGCGTCAGCCGGTAGCCGCGCCGCCGCAGATCACTCTTCCAGTCGGTTCCCTCGGTGCTCACCACACCGTCGAGTCTAGAACCACCCGGAGGGAGCGCGGCTTCGGCTACTTGAAGAAGGCGATGCCGTCGTCGGGCATGTCCGGGAGGTTGCGCGCCATCTCGGCGACCTCCTCCGGCGAGACGACCTTCTTGAGCTGGGCCGACATGTAGGGGCGCAGCGGGACCTCGGGGGTCTGCTTCTCGCCGACCCACATGAGGTCGCTCTTCACATAGCCGTAGAGGCGCTTGCCGCCGCTGTACGGGCCGGAGGCCGCGGTCCGGGCGACCGCGTCGGTGGCCAGGTCGATCTGCGGCTTCTTGTCGGCCAGCTCGCCGTACCAGACCTCGACGACGCCGTCGTCGCGGACCATGACGACCTCGACCTTGCGGTCCTTGCCGACCCGCCAGTAGCCGGCCTCGGACTCCAGCGGCTTGACCTTGTTGCCGTCGCTGTCGAGGACCCAGCTGTGCGAGTGGTACTCCAGGAAGTCCCGCCCGTCGTGGGTGAAGGAGACCTCCTGGCCGAAGTTGGCCTTCTCGGCGCCCGGGAAGTCGGTGACGCCGGCGCCCGCCCAGTTGCCCAGGAGGAACGCGAGCGGGACGAGATCGGGGTGCAGGTCGGACGGGATCTGGATCATGATCTGGGATTCCTAGAGGGAGGTCAGCGCTGGCCCTGGTACAGCTTCTTCACGGTCAGACCGGCGAAGGCGAGCACGCCGACGCAGACCAGGACAAGGAGGGCGGAGAAGAAGGCCTCAAGCACGGGTGCTCCTCGGTGAGCGGCACTAGCGGAGCTAGCGGAACGTATGCGGACACAGAGCCGGACCCCACTGTAGTCGCGTGGGGTCCGGCGCTCTCGGTGAGGTCAGCCGAGCAGCTGATTCTGCAGGACGACGGTCTGCTGGAAGGGGATCTTCGGGGCACCGCCCTTGCGGGACTGCACGACGAGGGCGAGCACGTCACCGGACTGGATGTAGGCCTGGCGGACCTGCTCCTCGCCGTAGGGGCGGGTCTCCTCGTAGAGGTTCAGCTTCGTGTACCGCACGAAGGTGCCGATGTCCCCGGTCCAGGAGAAGTCCTCCTCGGTGGTATCGGCGCCGATCACCGCGTCGGTGCTGCCCGTGGCGTTCGCGGTGTACTCGCGCGCGAAGGCGCCCGTGTTGAAGCGCAGCAGGTAGATGCGGGTGCGTGTGCCGTCGGGCATGGTCCAGCCACGGGCGGCGACATGCCGCAGGCCGCCGTCCTTCAGCGCCTGCGCGAGATCACCGCGGGCGTCCTTCTCGTAGGCCTTCAGGTACGTCGCCGTGGGCAGCCAGCCCTTCTTGCCGGCCAGCGCCTTGTCCTCGGTAGCGCCCGCGGGCGCGGGCAGGACCAGGTCGCGCAGGTCCGCGAAGTGCTCCTCGCGGGCGTTCCGGTCGGCGAAGGCGGCCGGGGCGCCCGAGGGCAGCGGCGGCTTCTCGATCACCGGGTAGTCCCAGCGGCCGTCGCTCTCGGTGGCCAGGCCCGGCAGATCGCCGCGGGTCTGCTGCGTGACGCCGTACGCGGCCCCCGCGCCGACCGCCGCGAACACGACGACGGCCGCGGTCCAGCGCAGGGCGGCACGCAGCACGCGGCGGTCCTTCTGCACCGGGGCCGGAGCCTGATCCGCATCCGGAGCCGGAGCCGGAGCCGGAGCCGGGATCAGGGCCTGCGGCGGTTCGGCCGTGAGCTGCGTCGTCGGCTCGGGCACCGACCGGGGCGGCTGTGGTGGCTGGGTCATACGAGCTCCCCCCGCGACGAGATGTGGTCGAGCTGCTGCGCCAGAAGCGTGGCGACCGCCTTGCTGTCGATCGACTTGGGGCCGTACGCGGTGGCGGTGACCAGGAGGTCGTCCTCGTACGCGCTGCACAGCAGCAGATCGAGTTTGGTGTCCTTGTCGCGGGGCGCCCGGAAGCAGTCCGCCGTGCGGTGACCCTTGATCTTCGGACCCTTGGTGAAGCCGCCGAACGAGCGCAGGAACTCCGACCGGAACGACGTGAGGTCGCGGCCCGCCTGCCGGTTCTGCAGCTGGGCGAGCTGGATCTCGACGACGTAGTTCTCGTCGTAGTCGGCGTAGGGGCTGGTGTTGTCGGAGGCGTAGCTGCGCATCGCCAGGCCCTTGAGCTTCAGCTTGTCGATGGACCTGCGCTGGGCGTCGCGCTGGCGGGCGGGCAGGTCGTCCGCGCTCTTCTTGAAACGGGCCACGGCTTCCGGCCCGGTGATCGCCTTGTCGTTGCCGAACTCGTCGATGTCGGGTCCGGGGACGTAGCCCTCGGGCATCGGCAGCAGGCGCGCGATGAGGTCGCCCTTGGCGCCGGACTCACCGCCGGCCCGCTGCTTCTGCTGCTGCGGATCGCCCCACACCTTGGTGGAAACGGTGCGGTCGGCGTCGTTCACCTTCATCACGGTGAAGCCGGTGCCGCCCGCGACGGCGAGCAGGACGGCGCAGGCGATCACGGCGGCGGGCCAGCGGCGCCCGCGGACCGGCGCGGAAGCGGGGTCCGGGGCGGGGGCAGGGGCCGGGAACTGGTCGCTCACAGGCGCTCCAACTGCCGCTCGGCGAGGTTCATCGCGGTCTTCTTCGGGATCGGCTTGGTGTCGTAGAACCAGATGTCCATGACGATGTCGCCGCGCGAGGCGAGCGCTCTGGCCCGGTACCAGGGCAGATAGCCGGGCTTGGTCTGCGGGCGGTCGAAGACGTAGACGCGGCCGTCGGTGCTGCCGGGGATCGGCTCACCGTCGTTGCCCGCCCATTCCCGCTCGCCCATGTAGCTCTGCTGGCTGCTGAGGAACTCGCGGGAGCCGAGCTGCTCCGCGTCGCGGAACTGGACGAGGTGGACCTCGGTCGCGGACCGGCCCTTCTCCCAGGCGATCAGGGCGGCCCGGCGGAAGGAGCCGTCGGACAGCTCGCTGAACATGTAGTCCGGCTCCTCGAAGTCGTTCGCGTAGCCGTACTGGTTGCGCCAGCCCTGCACGGAGTCCGACTTCTGGGTGCCCGCGGGCCGCGCGACGAGCAGTTTGCGCAGGTCGCCGTCGGTGCGGACGCGGTGGTCACCGGTGGCGGCGAACACCTGCCGCGCCGTGCCCCCGGCCTGCGTGACCTTCTTCTGGGCGAGCGGCGGCAGCGGGTCGGGCGCGCGGCCGGCCTGCACGACGAAGCCGGTGCACACTCCCGCGACGGCACCGAGCACGGCGGCGCAGGCGATCAGCAGGGTGGTCCGGCCGCGTCTGCGCGCCGGACGCGGTGCCTCGGGCACCGGCTGCGGCTCCGCGGGCTGCGCCTCCGGCACCGTTTGCGGAGCTTGTACGTAATCCAACGGGTCCCCCCACGGAACTCGAAACGCGGATTCCGTATCCGCGCGCACAGGAGACCCACAAGGACCCGTGCTGGTTGCACGGATGTTGATAACGAAAGCGCTTCGGGCGGTCCTACCGGCCGCGCCGCAGCCGCAGCAGTCGTGCGACGGCGTCCAGCCAGCGGGCCGCGTCCGCCTCGGCCACGGGCGTGGCCGAGGTCTGCGCCGCGCTCTCCAGCCAGGCGCGCAGGAGCGCGGACGCCTCCGGGGACGGCAGGGGTTCGGGCAGCGCGGCCGCGTACCCGAGGCCGCCCGCGCGGACGATCTTCGCGATGTACTCCACGGAACGCGGCCGCACACCGAGCCGCCCGAGGGTGACGGCGGCGGCGACCGCACCGTCGCCGAAGAGGGCGGTGCGGAAGGCGTCCTGGGTGAGCCCGTAGCGGAGCAGGGCGGACACGTCGGTGGCGGCGAGCACCTCGTCGTCGGTGCGCGGCGCGCGGTCGTCGGGCATGGTCGCTTCCGTTTCCGTTCCTGTTCCGTTCCTGCTCTGTCCGGGGTCCGGGTCAGCGGACGGTGATCGTGTACTCGTAGTAGGCGGCTTCCTGGTCGGACGTGTCCGGGGCGGCGGTGGCCGTCGGCACCGGGCTCGCGCTCACGTCCGCGGCGCTGTGGCACCGGCCGTAGGGGCAGAACAGCAGCTTCACCGTGGTCCTGCCGGTCCCGGCCGCCTCGAAGTCGAAGAACTGGGCCCCGTCACCGCTGCCGATGAGGTCCTCGTCGCCGCCGTCCTCGTCCTCGCGTCTGCCCCGGTACGTGACGACGCCGCTGTCCGGGCGCGGGTGGGCCAGGTACCAGTTCTGGCCGAGGGCGGGGCTGGCCGGGACTTCCAGGGAGAACGTCTCGCCGCTGTCGACGGTGATGCTCCGCTCCCCCGGGCCATGGGCGGCGGGCCCGGCGGAACCGCCGCACCCGGCGAGGGCGAGGAGGGCCGCGGCCACGGCGGGCGTCGCGCGTACTGCGTTTGTCATCTGCACGATCGGTCTCAGTCCTGCTCAGTCCTGCTGGATGTAGACGCGGTTCACGTCGCCCTTGTTGGCCTTGGAGTAGCGGTCGTCGGTGGCCGCCTCCAGATCACCGTTGACGAAGTCGTCCTCGCTGATCCAGGTGGTGGTGCCCCACGGGTTGTAGACCTGGAGCATGCCGTCCTCCTGCCCGATGATCATCAGGCTGTGACCGTGGCGGTTGCCGTCGGAGTCCTCGCGCGTGATGTTGATCGGCACGGGCTTGCCGTCGGCGACGGACCTCTCGATGTCGGGGAGCAGGTCGCGGCGGTCGTCGGCGCTGCCCGTCTCCTGGGTGTCGTACGTGTCGCCGGTGCGCGGGCCGAGCTCCTTGTCGGAGATCTCCTCCTGCCCGTCGGCGTCCATGCCGGCCGGATGGCGGTCCCACCACCAGCCCGAGTAGTCGCCGTCGCCCTCGTCGTTCATCCGGAACTGCTCGTCGTGCAGGCGCTCGCGGAAGCGGTCGGGGTCGTCGTCCGTGCCGTCGGGCCCGCCGGTGAGCTCCAGGGCGTACACCGGGTCGACGAGGGCGCGGGCGGTGACCGTCGAGGACGGGACGCAGGTCTCGTCGTCCTGCGACCAGTGCTCGTCGCCGTACTTCTGGTCCTCCTGGCCGGAGTCGGAGGTGGTGGCGATCGGCGTCAGGTGCGTCTGGAGCCAGGCCGGGTCCTTGCCGTGGATCTTCCCGCCGAAGTCCTCGACCTCGTCGACGCCGTACCCGGCCGCGAGGGCCTTCATCAGGTACGCCTTCTCCTGCGGCGACGTGGCGTCCGCCAACAGCCGCTCCATGCGCGCCCGTTCGGCCGGTGACATGTTCTCCATGGCGCGGCCGGAGCGTTCGAGGTCGTTGGCGGTGAGGATCTCGTTCAGCTCGGGGTCGCCGGTGGCGTTGCTCGTGTCGGCGAGGACCAGGCGGTCGGCGGCGGACAGCTCGTCGGTGGCCATGTGCCCCGCCCGCGCCTCGGCCGCGTACTTGTCGAGGTCACGGGCCGCCTTGCGGGCGGCGTCGTCGGCCTTGGCGGCGGCCGCCTGCAGGTCCTCGACGCCCTCGGTGGCCAGTGCGCGGGCCCGCTTGCGCGCCGACTCCTCACCGTCGTCCTCGTGCAGGTCGTCGAACCAGCCGTCCTTGTCGCCGAGCATGCCGCGCGCCCGGTGCAGCTTGCCGCGGCCCTGGGCGTCGCGCCTCTGGGCGACGGTCAGCGCGTCGGAGAGCGTGCTCAGGGCGCGGCCGCCGGCCCGGAACGCCTCGATCATCTGCTGGGCGTCGCGCGCGGCGGCGGTCACCACCTGGGCGGCGGTCACGCTCGTGTCGCCGAGCCACACCTGCGGCAGGCCCTTGCGGGCGACGGCGTCGATCCGGTCGTGCGCCTTGTCGGCCTCGTCGGTCTGCCCGCTGTACCGGCGGCCGAGCGCGTCGAGAACGGCCGGGTCGCCGACCGGCGCGAGCACGCCGAGCGCGTCGTCGACGGCGTCGATCAGATCGTTCTTGCTGTCCGCGGAGGAGACCTTGGAGTGCAGCTCCGCGAGGCGGCTGCGCCGGTCGGTGGTGGATTCCGTCGTCATGCGTGCGGCCCGCCCCGTCAGTAGTCGCTCAGCGCGGAGGGCCGCGCGGCGTGGGCCGGCTGCGTGGAGAGGCGGCTGTCCCCGGCGGGCACGGCCCGCGCCTTGTCCCGTACGTCGATGTCGGAGCCCCGGTACGCGCGGCTGGACAGCCGCACCTTGTCGGCCAGTTCGTGCAGCGCCGCCTCCAGGACCTCGGTCTCGGCCTGCCAGGCCGCGGCGAACGCGTTGAAGGCGGGCCCCGAGTCGGCCCCGCCGAGGGTGTCCTGCGGGTAGCACATCGTGCTCTCGACGGCCCGGCCTATCGCGCCGACGTCGTCACCCGCCCCGTCCAACTCCTTGGCCTGCCCGGCCATTGCGCCGTGCTGAACCTGATAGCCCTCCGCAGAGGTCACCGGCCCTCCCCCGTGTCCGTGCCTCAACAGCCGTGCGGCGACGCGCTGTTACCGCATGTCGCTGACGTCCCGGAAGCTAGCACAGGCGTACGCACCCGCCCCTCGGACAGCACAGAGCCCACACATCAGCGGCCCGCTCAGGGGCCCCGCCGCTTCTTCCCGTCCAGCTCGTCCCACCACTCGTCGGACTTCTGGTCGCCGGAGGGGTCGTCCCACCAGCGGTCCTCGGGGCCGCGCCGGTTCGCGACGACGGCGGCGACGGGCGGGATGACCATGGCGACGACGCACATGGCGACGGCGGCGGGCACGGACCAGAGCCGTACGACGCCCCACGCCAGGACGAAGAGGGCGATGCAGACGCCCATCATGGCGAAGTAGACGTGCTTTCGCCGCGCGTACATGTCTCCAGCGTAATCCCGTGAGAAGGGCTCACGGCAAGCCGAAGGACCGCACCCCGTACCAGTGGCGTCCAACCCCCGGGGGTGCGGCCCTTCAGCCGTTCGGTGCGCGTCGCGGCGCCGCCGTCACACGGCGATCGCGACCTCCGCGAGCCCGCCTGTCTGGGCGACGACCGTACGGTCCGCCGTGCCGCCCGGCACCAGCGCACGCAGCGTCCACGTGCCCTCGGCCGCGTAGAAACGGAACTGGCCCGTGGCCGAGGTCGGGACCTCGGCGGTGAACTCGCCGGTCGAGTCCAGCAGACGGACGTAGCCCGTCACCGGCTCGCCGTCGCGGGTCACCTGACCCTGGATCGTGGTCTCACCGGGCTTGATCGTCGAGGCGTCGGGGCCGCCGGCCTTCGCTCCACACATACGTAACTCCTAGGAAGGAAAGGTCAGTTGACCTTGAAGACTGGACTCTTGGCTTACTTGTTGGCGCCGAGCTCGATCGGCACGCCGACGAGGGAGCCGTACTCGGTCCACGAACCGTCGTAGTTCTTGACGTTCTCGACACCGAGCAGCTCGTGCAGCACGAACCAGGTCAGCGCGGAACGCTCACCGATGCGGCAGTACGCGATGGAGTCCTTGGCCAGGTCGACCTGCTCCTCGGCGTACAGCGCCTTGAGGTCGTCGTCCGACTTGAAGGTGCCGTCGTCGTTGGCGTTCTTCGACCACGGGATGTTGCGCGCGGACGGGACGTGGCCCGGGCGCTGCGACTGCTCCTGCGGGAGGTGGGCCGGGGCGAGCAGCTTGCCGGAGAACTCGTCGGGCGAGCGCACGTCGACCAGGTTCTGCGAGCCGATCGCGTTCACGACGTCGTCGCGGAAGGCGCGGATCGAGGTGTCCTGGGCCTTGGCCTTGTACTGCGTGGCCGGGCGGCTGGGGACCTGCGAGCCGTCGACCAGGTCGCGGGAGTCGAGCTCCCACTTCTTGCGGCCGCCGTCGAGGAGCTTGACGTCGCTGTGGCCGTAGAGCTTGAAGTACCAGTAGGCGTAGGAAGCGAACCAGTTGTTGTTGCCGCCGTAGAGGACGACGGTCGTGTCGTTGCCGATGCCCTTCTTCGACAGCAGCTCCTCGAAGCCGGCCTGGTCGATGAAGTCACGGCGGACCGGGTCCTGGAGGTCCTTGGTCCAGTCGATGCGGATCGCGTTCTTGATGTGGTTCTTGTCGTACGCCGACGTGTCCTCGTCGACCTCGACGATCGCCACGTTCTCGTTGTCGAGGTTGGCCTCGACCCAGTCGGCGTCTACCAGGACGTCACTGCGGCTCATGCTGTCTTCCTCCGGGGCAGTTGCGGCGGTTGCGGCAGGCATGCGGGATGCCATGAGGGGTGCGCGGATCTGGCGCGCGGGTGACCCCGAGTGGCCTCGAGGGGTCGGCGGAAAGCGGGAGTCGCCTCGCGGCGGAGACCGTCCCGCTCAGACGGTGCGACAGAGCATGGCGGCGACGCGGCACAGGTCTACTGCCCGCCGCTTCGTGAGATCCGCCTGTCGCTTCATGCGTCCGATCGTAAGGACGCATCGGCGGCCGTGTCACCGGCATGTCGAATACTGAGACGCAATCATCCGGATTATGAGAATGATCGCGCCCCGGAGCCGCTCCCGCCGGGCCCCGGGGCCGCCGCGGCTCCGCCGATCTCTACTGTGCGGACAGTGCCGTCTCGCAGTGCGGACGGGCCGTCCTCCGAGTCCCTACCCGACGAGGTCGAGGTTCGAACCCTTCACCGTGATCTCGACGCCGTCCTTGACGGCCTGGACGTTGTCCAGCTCGATGCCCGCGGGCAGGTTGTCGATCGCCTGCTGGAAGTCGGTGACGGCGCGGATCCGGCCCTCCGCCAGTTCGAGGGCGCCGGTCTTGGGCAGGCTGTCGGCGCGGGCCGAGACCTTGCCGTCGGTGACCTTGATCGAGCTGATGACGGTCGGGTGCAGCGTGAGCACCGGCGTCTTCACGGTGACCGCCACCTTGACCTTGTCGCCGCCGCCGTAGGAGAGGCCGTCGATCTCGGCGGTGACGCCCGGCGCGACCTGGGCCGCCTCCTGCTTCTTCACGGCCTTCAGAAGCTCGTCGTAGGAGATCCGGGCGGTGCCGGTGGCCGACTCGGCGGTGGCGGAGCTGTAGCTGCTGTCGAACTTCACGCCGTGCATCTCGGCGTCCAGGTCGGCGATGCGGATGCTGTCGCCGCCGCTCTTCGCGTCGTAGTCCTTGATGCCGATCTCGACGTCGTCCAAGGTGCCGTCGGCGACCTGGGTCAGGAACGGGAAGCCCTTGATGGACACGTCGGGCGTACTGGCCAGGCCCTCGCTGGTGCGCAGCTTGTCGGCGGCCTTGTCCTCGGCGAAGTTGACCGCGACCCGGTCGGCGATCACGAACAGGCCGCCCACGATGACGACGAAGATCAGCAGTATTCGCAGTGCGCGCATGGCGTCGAGGCTCCCCCACGTCCGTTGTCCCCCGGCGCCCTGTGTCCCCCCGCCGGAGATGATTCGCTGCGGCGAGCGTACGTGGCCGCGTCCGCGGAGGGCGGGGACGGGCGGGGTTGTTCCCAAGTTGTCGATCAGTGCGGCGCCGTCGTGGCTGCTCGCGCAGTTCCCCGCGCCCCTGAGAGGCGCACCGCGCGACCAGCCCCCACGCACCCGCAGCCGAACAGGAACAGGCCCGGGTCAGCCCAGGGCCCGGCCCAGCAGATAGACAGCCGGTGCCGCCGCGGCGAGCGGAAGCGCGACGCCCGCCGTCATGTGCACGAACCGCGACGGATAGTCGTACGACGCGACCCGGTGCCCGATCAGCGCGCAGACACCCGCCCCGAGACCGAGCAGCGCCCCGCCCGGACCGAGATCCGTGAGGCCGCCGAAGGCGATGCCCGCCCCGGCGGCCGCGAGCAGCGCGACCACGACGGACGCGGGGGTCGGCAGCGGCAGCGCGCGGGCCAGGACCGCGACGGCCACGGCGGCCGCGCCGACGGTGACCGCGTCCGGCTCGGCCGCCAGATGGCCGGTCGCCACGATGGCCAGCGCGGCCGAGGTGACGGTCGCCATCAGCCCGTACATCCGCTCGTCCGGGTCGGCGTGCGAACGCAGCTGGAGGACGAGGGTGAGCAGGACCCAGACGCCGAGCGTGCCCAGGATCGCGGCGGGCCCGTGCTCGCGGCCGGCCGCGAGCAGGGCGATGTCGGCGACGACGCCGCCGAGGAAGGCGAGCGCGATGCCCTGCCGGGCGGGCCACATGCCGTTGAGCCGGAACCAGCCCGCGGCCGTGACCGCCTGCAGGAGCAGCAGCGGGACGAGCAGCCCGTACGGGCCGATCGCGGCGCCGCCCGCGAGCAGCAGGCCGAGCGCGGCGGTGAGCGCGGCCGGCTGGATGCCCGGCTCGATGATCGGGGAGCGGCCCTCGGCGCGGGCGCGCTGGGCGTCGGTGACACGGGAGTTGCCGGTGGTGGTGGCCGGACCGTACGAGGGGCCGTCGGAGCCCGCTGCGCCCTCGGAGCCCGCGGCCTCGGCCGTCACCGGCCGGGGCGCCGGTTCCGGGGCGGGCGTCGTGTCGTACGCCGCCCACTCCTGCTGCTGGGGCGGCAGCGGCCGGCCCTCGGAGCCGTGCTCGTACTCATGGCTCTGCGGCGGCAGATACGGCTGCGGCGCGGGCTGCACCTGCGTGTCCCACGTCTGCGCCTGCCACTGCTGCGTCAGCGGGGCCTCGTCGTACTGCTGTTGCTGCCCGTACTGCTGCTGTCCGTACTGCTGCTGTTGCCCGTACTGCTGCTGTTGCCCGTACTGCTGCCGGCCGTAGGCGTCCTGGCCCTGGCCCTGCTGCCCGTACGGCTGTCCGTACTGGTCGTACTGGTCGTACGAGGGCTGCTGCGGATACTGCTGGTCGTTGCTCATCGGGGTCACCCTCCTGCGAACGGCGGGAGCACCTCGACCGTGCCGCCCTCGGCAAGCCGTACCGTCTCATGACCGCGGGTGCCCACGGGGTTCCCGTCGATCAGGAACGAGGAACGCTGCAGCACCCGCACCAGGTCCCCCGGGTGCCGGGTGCGGGCCGCCGCGAGGGCCGCGGCCAGGGTGTCGGCGTCGTACGGTTCCTCCGCGACGCCGGCGGCCGCCTTGGCCGCCGCCCAGTAGCGGATCGTGCCGTTGGCCATGGTGCGGCTCCTCTCTGAGATCCGGTCGGCGTCCTATTGTGCGGCACCCGCCGCCGCGGCCCACGTCCCGATCCGGTCCAGCAGCGCGTCGCTCGCCGCGTGCTCCGCGTGCCCCATGCCGGGCTCCAGCCACAACTCGGCGCCGGCACCGCCCTGTGAACGGGCCGCTTCGGCCAGCATCCGGGGATGGTCGACGGGAAAGTACGGGTCCCGGTCGCCGTGCACCACGAGCAGCGGCGTCGGCGCGATCAGCGGGACCGACTCGACCGGCGACAGCGGGACCGGGTCCCAGTCGTACGGGTGGATGCGCGTGCGCAGCCCGAGCCGGCCGACCATCCGGCCCGTCGGCCGGGTCACCACCCAGTGCAGCCGCCGCATCGGGGCCGTCCCGCGGTAGAACCACCGCGCCGGAGCACTGACGGCGACGACGGCGTCCGTGCGCGCTTCCGTGCGCCCCCTGTGCGACGCCGCGTGCCGCAGCACCACGGAACCACCCATCGAAAATCCGACCGTCACCACGCGCGCGTGCCCGAGCGAACGCGCCCACTCCACGGCCGCCGCGAGATCGAGCACCTCCCGGTCGCCGACCGTCGAGCGTCCGCCGGACCATCCGTGCCCCCGGAAGGAGAACGTGACCACCGCCGCATGCTGGGCGAACACCGCTGCCGCGCGCCGCACGTGGGGCCGCTCCAGATCGCCGGTGAAGCCGTGCGCGAGCACGATCGCCACGTTGCCGCCGGGCGTCCGGCCCGGGTCGTACGCCGCGTCGATCGCGACCCCGTCCTGTGCCCGCAGCGTCGCGCGCAGTGTTCGTTCAGTGATCGGCCGCACAGAAGATCCGCTCTCTTCACCTGCCGGATCCCAACTCATGTGGGCTATTCTGCTGGGCAGAGGACTCGGGCAATGCAGCCCCCGGGTCCTTTTGTGCTTTCAAGAGCGTTGTATACGAAGGCACCAGGGCCCAGGGCGCGGGCCCGCACAACGCAACAACCGCAGTACGAAGCAGTGCCGCAAACGTCCTCGCAGGGACCGAGGAGGAACCAGACGTTATGGGCGAGCGAAACGTGCACGAACGTATGACGACCCTGGCAGGTGGGGCGCGATGAGTTCTCTGCTGCTCCTGACCAATGCCCTTCAGCCGTCGACGGAGGTGCTCCCCGCCCTCGGCCTGCTCCTGCACAACGTGCGGGTGGCCCCCGCGGAGGGCCCGGCCCTCGTCGACACCCCGGGCGCCGATGTCATCCTCATCGACGGCCGCCGCGACCTCCCGCAGGTCCGCAGCCTCTGTCAGCTGCTCCGCTCCACCGGGCCCGGCTGTCCGCTGGTGCTCGTCGTGACCGAGGGCGGCCTCGCCGCCGTCACCGCCGACTGGGGCATCGACGACGTCCTCCTCGACACGGCCGGACCGGCCGAGGTCGAGGCCCGGCTGCGGCTCGCGATGGGCCGCCAGCAGATCGTCGCCGACGACTCCCCCATGGAGATCCGCAACGGCGACCTGTCGGTCGACGAGGCAACGTACAGCGCGAAGCTCAAGGGCCGGGTCCTCGACCTGACCTTCAAGGAGTTCGAACTCCTCAAGTACCTGGCACAGCACCCGGGCCGCGTCTTCACCCGCGCCCAGCTGCTCCAGGAGGTCTGGGGCTACGACTACTTCGGCGGCACCCGGACCGTGGACGTGCACGTCCGACGGCTGCGCGCCAAGCTCGGCCCCGAGCACGAGTCGCTCATCGGCACCGTGCGCAACGTCGGCTACCGCTTCGTCACCCCGGAGAAGCCGGAGAAGAGCGCCGAGAAGAGCGCCCGGCCGGGCGATAAGGCACCGCAGTCCGACACCAAGACGGACGAAGCGGACACCCCCGCGCCGGTGCGTGCGGAGGCGGTCACGGCGGAGCCCTAGGAAGGGCCTTTACGCCCTGCCCACAAGCAGGTCCATCCGCGTAGACTCCGCGCGTGGCCAAGGTGACTCGGGACGACGTTGCGCGACTGGCGGGTACTTCTACCGCCGTCGTGTCCTACGTGATCAACAACGGACCCCGGCCGGTCGCCCCGGCCACGCGCGAGCGCGTTCTCGCCGCGATCAAGGAGCTGGGGTACCGGCCCGACCGTGTCGCCCAGGCGATGGCCTCGCGCCGCACGGACCTCATAGGAATGATCGTCCCGGACTCGCGCCAGCCGTTCTTCGCGGAGATGGCGCACGCCGTGGAACAGGCCGCGTCCGAGCGCGGGAAGATGGTCCTCGTCGGCAACTCCGACTACGTGAGCGACCGCGAGGTCCACTATCTGCGCGCGTTCCTCGGCATGCGGGTCTCCGGTCTGATCCTGGTCAGTCACGGGCTCAACGACCTGGCGGCGACCGAGATCGAGGCCTGGGACGCGCGCGTCGTGCTGCTGCACGAGCGGCCCGAGGCGATCGACGACGTCGCGGTGGTGACGGACGACCTCGGCGGCGCCCAGCTCGCCACCCGGCACCTGCTGGAGCACGGCTACGCGTACGTCGCCTGCCTCGGCGGCACCGCCGACACCCCGTCCGTCGGCGACCCGGTCTCCGACCACGTCGAGGGCTGGCGCCGCGCGATGCAGGAAGCGGGCCGCGACACCGAGGGCCGGCTGTTCGAGGCGCCCTACAACCGCTACGACGCGTACAAGGTGGCGCTCGACCTGCTGGCCGGGCCGCACCGGCCGCCCGCGATCTTCTGCTCCACCGACGACCAGGCCATCGGTGTGCTGCGGGCCGCGCGCGAGCTGCGCATCGACGTGCCGGGCGAGCTGGCCGTGGCCGGGTTCGACGACGTGAAGGAGGCGGGTCTCACCGATCCGCCGCTGACCACCGTCGCCTCGGACCGCTCGGCGATGGCGCGGGCCGCGGTCGACCTGGTGCTCGACGACTCGCTGCGGGTCGCGGGGTCGCGGCGCGAGCGGATGAAGCTGTTCCCGTCCCGGCTGGTCGTCCGCCAGTCCTGCGGCTGCGCGTGAGCCCGCGGGCCGGCACGCGCCGGCCCGCGGACCCCGGGGAGATCAGAACAGCAGGTTGTACTGGTTGAAGCCGGTGCCCAGGCTCCTGCGGGATGCGAAGAGGTCGCTGGACGCCTTGTTGGTGCCGGCGTACAGCCAGAGCGTGCCGCCCGAGTCGCGGGCCATGACGTCGGCGATGCCGTCGCCGGTCACGTCGCCGTCGGTCACGTACGACGTGAAGTTCCAGCCGGTACGGGCCTGGATGCGGGCCGCGAACGGGGTGTGCTCGACCTGCGTGCCCCGGTACAGGTACAGGACGCCGGAGCCGTTGCGGACCAGCAGGTCGGCCTTGCCGTCGCCGGTCAGGTCGCCGCGGCCGAAGACCTTGACGCCCTTCCATGCCTTGTCGACGACCTTGACCTTGCCGTAGAACTCCCCGTTGCCCTTGCCCGGGTAGAGGTACGTCGAGCCGTCGGTGTCGACCGCGACGAGGTCGGGGCGGGAGTCACCGGTCAGGTCGCCGGGGATGGCGTACGACGTGTAGCCGCCCCACACCGAGGTGACCGGCATCCACGCGAAGTCGCCCGCCGCGTGGTCGAAGTAGCTGCGGTACAGCTTGCCGTCGGCCTTGTCGCGGACGATCAGGTCCTGGTAGAAGTCCCGGTCCAGGTCGGCCTGGAGGATCCAGCTCGCCGTCTGCCAGCCGTTGCCCTGGTAGGCACGCGTCGCCAGCGAGGTGCCCTTGCTGTCCTGCTGGAAGAGGCCGCCGGAGGGCGTGCGGGCGAGCAGGTCGGCGCGGCCGTCGAAGCTCAGGTCCGTGTCGTCGATGCGCGGCTGGGCCGCCCACACGTACGAGGACACCTTGGTGAACACCGGGTAGGCGCCCCGCGCGGTGCAGCCGGCCACACCCCACGAGACGATGCCGACGACCCGGCCGCCGACGATCACCGGGCCGCCGGAGTCGCCGTTGCAGGGACTCGTGGTGCCCTCGTCGGTGCCGGTCGCGGGGGTGCCCGCGCAGAACATCGAGCCCTCGGCGAAGTCGTCCTCGCCGAGCACCGTCTTCATCGCGCTGTCGCAGGTGGCGTCGGCGACCAGCGGCAGGCTCGCCTTGCGCAGGGTCGCCGACAGCTCGGCGCCGTCGGCACCCGAGGTCAGGCCCCAGCCGTAGACGGTGGCCTGGGTACCGGCCTTGTAGGACGCGCTGTCGTTGCTCTGGACGAGCTTCGTCCACTGCTGTTCCAGCGGCCGGTCCAGGGTGAGGACGGCGATGTCGTTCCGGGTCGTCGCGGCGTCGTACTTCGGGTGGTTCCACTGGCGCCAGACACCCGCGACGGTGCCGTTGGTGTCGTCGAGCAGGCCGGTGGCGCCGGCCACGACCGCGCCCTTGGCCGTCCAGTCCAGACCGGCGACGCAGTGGGCGGCGGTGAGGACCTTGTTCGGGGCGACGAGGGTGCCGCCGCAGAAGTAGCCGTCGCCGGTCGCGCTGTCGTAGTACGAGAGCTGGACCATCCACGGCGCCGACGCGATCGACGTCTCGCTGCCGCCGATGACGAACGGCGTCTTCTTCGGCCGGGTCGCGGGGACGGCCTGCGTCCTGGCGGCCTCGACGGCACGGTGGCGCAGTTGGGCGTCGGAGGCGGTGGGCGCCGGGTTCACGGTCCGGGCCACGCTCGCGTCGGGCAGTCCGGGAGGGGTGTCGGCCGCGGTGGCGGGGTGCGCCGCGAAGGCGCCGGCGCCGGTCAGCGCCAGCGCGAGAGCGGCCGTGGGCAGCGCGGTGACGGTGCGTCTCCAGCGGCCGCGTGGGGCAGGTATCACTCAGGGCTCCTGGTGTGGTGATGGTCTCGGAGGCGGGGATCGTAGGCCCCGCGCGGCCCCGCGCACCCGGTGTTCGCACCGGCCCGGAGAGTGTTGGCCCGGCCCCCTCCGCAGCATCACTCGCCCGCAACCCGCCGTTTCCCCGGGCGTCTTTATTTCGGGCAAACAGGGTTCTGCCGGGACTCTCAGGGCACACTCAGGTGACTCTCATGTCCGCGCCACACGCTGGTCCACATGACCGAGACCTTCCGCCGCAGCGGCGAGTACCCCCAGGGCAGCACCTTCGACCAGCCGTCCCACCCGTACTCCGAGAACGCCTCCGCGCAGGGCGCCTACCCGCCCCCGCCGGCCCACGAGCCGGCGCAGCCGCTGAGCGTCGCCCCGGGCACCACGGTGTGGCCGGGCAGCGGCGACGGCGGCCACGGCGACGGCCACACCGCGCAGTTCGCGGCCTACGGCGCCGAGCCGCCGGCCGGCGGCGGGGGCCCGGGGCTCGCCGTGGCCGAGCCCGCGCCGCGCAAGAAGCGGCTGCGCGGCCCGGTCGGGCTGCTCGCGGCCGTGGCGATCGCGGCGGCGGCCGTCGGCGGCGGCACCGCGTACGCCTTCCAGGAGCTGACCGGCTCGGACACCACCGCCTCCAGCGCCACCAGCACCAACGTCGTGCCCAGCAGCCAGAAGGGCACCGTCTCCGGGGTCGCCACGGCGGTCAGCCCGTCGATCGTCGAGGTCAACGCGTCGCTGAGCTCGGGCTCCTCCACCGGCTCCGGCGTGATCCTCACCAGCGACGGCGAGATCCTCACCAACAACCACGTCATCTCCGGCGCCTCCTCGATCAAGGTGCGGACGAGCGACGGCACGTCGTACACCGCCGAGGTCGTCGGCACCGACGCCAAGAAGGACCTGGCGCTCATCAAGTTGCGGAACGCCTCGGGCCTGAAGGCCGCCACGCTCGGCGACTCCTCCGGCGTCAAGGTCGGCGACCAGGTCGTCGCCATCGGCTCCCCCGAGGGCCTGACCGGCACCGTCACCAGCGGCATCGTCTCCGCCCTGAACCGTGACGTCACCGTCTCCACCGACGAGGGCCAGCAGCAACAGCAGCAGGGCGGCGGCAGCGGCCAGTGGCCGTTCGAGTTCGGCGGCCAGGAGTTCAACGGCGACACCGGCTCGTCCACCACGACGTACAAGGCCCTCCAGACCGACGCGTCCCTCAACCCCGGCAACTCCGGCGGCGCCCTCATCGACATGAACGGCAACGTCATCGGCATCAACTCGGCTATGTACTCGGCCGGTTCGGACTCCTCGTCGTCCTCGTCGAGCGCGGGCAGCGTCGGCCTCGGCTTCGCCATCCCGATCAACACCGTCAAGGCCGACCTCGACACGCTGCGCGCCGGCGGCGCCGACAGCTGACCGTCCCCGACCCGGGAGGACCCGTCATGACCACCGTGACCAGCACGAACAGCACCGTTCACCGTCACTCCGAGGCCGCCGGCCCGGCCGACCTCGGCCTCGCCCTCACCGTCGCCTCGGCGCTGCACCCGCCCGTCACGCGCGCGCCCGAAGTGGTGCCGACGGCGAAGCGCCGCGCCGCACGCGGCCGCCGCGCGGCCGTGCGAGGCTGAGAACCGCCCGCCCGTACCGATCCGTTAGGAAGCGCAGCCCATGAGCCCCGCCGAAGGCGACCGCGACGCCCAGCACCGCATCCTCATCGTGGACGACGAGCCCGCGGTGCGCGAGGCCCTCCAGCGCTCCCTCGCCTTCGAGGGCTACGCCACCGAGGTCGCCGTCGACGGCGCCGACGCGCTGGAGAAGGCCGCCGCGTACCAGCCTGACCTGGTCGTCCTCGACATCCAGATGCCCCGCATGGACGGCCTGACCGCCGCCCGCCGGCTCCGCGCCACCGGCTCCACGACCCCGATCCTGATGCTCACCGCGCGCGACACCGTCGGGGACCGGGTCACCGGGCTCGACGCGGGCGCCGACGACTACCTGGTCAAGCCGTTCGAACTGGACGAGCTGTTCGCGCGGGTCCGGGCGCTGCTGCGGCGCAGCTCCTACGCTGCCGCCGCCGGCTCCGCCGTGGACGACTCCGATGTGCTGTCCTTCGCCGACCTGCGCATGGATCTGGCGACCCGTGAGGTGACCCGGGGCGACCGTACGGTCGAGCTGACCCGTACCGAGTTCACGCTCCTCGAGATGTTCCTGGCCCACCCGCGCCAGGTCCTCACCCGCGAACAGATCCTGAAGGCCGTGTGGGGCTTCGACTTCGAGCCGTCGTCCAACTCCCTGGACGTGTACGTGATGTACCTCCGGCGGAAGACCGAGAGCGGGGGCGAGCCGCGGCTCGTTCATACGGTGCGGGGTGTGGGGTACGTGCTGCGGTCCGGCGGCGCGGAGTGAGCGCAGTGCTTCGCCGGTTGCGGGGGTTGCCGTTGCGGTCGCGGCTGGCCGTACTGACCGCGGCTGCCGTGGCGTTCGCCGTCGCGGCGGTGGCGGTGACCTGCTGGTTCATCGTGCGGGGCCAGCTGTACCGGCAGGTCGACGATGACCTGCGCGACTCCGTCAGCAACATCTCGCCCTCGGACTACGCCACGGTCGTCGCCACCTGTTCGCCGTCGCCCTCGACGGACAACCGGCCGCGCCCGGCCCAGATCTACTACGTCCAGGTCGTCAAGAGCGACGGCACCGTGTGCGTGTGGCCCAACTCCGTCGGCAGCGTGAAGACGACCGACGGGGACCAGGAGATCGCCGCCAGCAGCGACCCCACCCCGCGGTTCCGCAACGGCACGGCGGGCGACGGCACTTCCGTGCGCGTGATGACCCGGGCAGCCGTCACCGCCGGACCCGTACGCGGCGTGGTCCGGGATCTCGCCATCACCAGCGCGGTGCCGCTCGACGACACCACCCACACCCTCAACCGGCTCGCCCTCGTACTGCTCCTGATCGGCGGCATCGGCGTGATCGGCTCGGGCGCCGCCGGCCTCTGGATCGCCCGTACCGGCCTGCGCCCCGTCGACCAGCTCACCGAGACCGTCGAGCACGTGGCCCGCACCGAGGACCTCACCGTCCGCATCCCTGTCGAGGGCGACGACGAGATCGCCCGGCTGTCCGCCTCGTTCAACTCGATGACGGCCTCGCTGGCGTCGTCCCGCGAGCTCCAGCAGCAGCTGATCGCCGACGCGGGGCACGAGCTGCGCACCCCGCTGACCTCGATGCGGACGAACATCGAACTGCTCACCCGCAGCGAGGAGACGGGCCGCGCCATCCCCCCGGACGACCGCAAGGCGCTGATGGCCTCCGTGAAGGCGCAGATGACCGAACTGGCCGCGCTGATCGGGGACCTGCAGGAGCTGTCGCGCACCGGGCTGGCCGGGAGCGACGGCCCCCTCAAGGTCGTCTCGCTGCACGAGACCGTCCGCACCGCCGTCGAACGCGTCCGGCTGCGCGGCCCCGAGCTGACCCTCGACGCCGAGCTGGCCCCCTGGTACGTACGGGCCGAGCCGGCGGCGCTGGAACGGGCGGTGGTGAACCTGCTCGACAACGCCGTGAAGTTCAGCCCGCCGAAGGGGACCGTCGAGGTCCGGCTGATGCGCGGCACGCTCACCGTGCGGGACCACGGCCCCGGCATCCCCGCCGATGAACTCCCGTACGTCTTCGACCGGTTCTGGCGCTCGCCCACGGCCCGCGCGCTGCCGGGGTCGGGGCTCGGCCTGTCGATCGTGGCCCGCACGGTCGAGGCGAGCGGCGGCGAGGTCGCGCTCGCGGCGGCGGACGGCGGCGGCACGGTCGCCACGCTGAAACTGCCGGGCGCGCCGACCCCGCCGCCGGAGATCCCCTGAGCCGGGGCGTCAGCCGCCGACCTGGAGCCCGGCGCCCGACAGGTCCACGCGGATACCCTCCTTCTCCACGGTCACGTCGCGCAGCCGTACGTACCCGTGGTCGCCCGGCAGCTTCGGCAGCCGGAAGGCGAGGGAGAGCTGGTCGGCGAGCTGCGGCCGGGTGAGCTGGGAGAGGCCGTTGAGCAGCGACGGGTCCAGGCCCAGCTTCTCCAGGAGCCAGGGGTGGTCGATCGCGATGTCGATCAGGTTCATCCCCATCAGACTCTTCACGAAGCGGGGCGTGCCGGTCAGCTCGCTCACCTTCTTGTCGCCGCGCAGCGCCTGGCGGACGGCCGAGTCGGGGACCCCGGCGCGGTGCACGATGGCGGGGATCGACAGCAGCCGCTTGGCCTTGTCGGTCTCCTCGGTGATCCGCCGCACCGACTTGGCGGTCAGGTGCAGGCCCTCGTCGGCGCCCGTGCCGGGCCGGTAGGTGGCGAGGTCGCCGATGTCCAGGCGCATGCCGTCGATGTCGGTGGAGATGCCGGTTCCGCCGAGCCGCCGGATCGTGGCGTCGGCCCGCACCTTCACCTCGTGCCCGGCGACCGGCAGGGTGCCGCGGGCCAGCACCCCGTCGTGGCCGTGGCCGGTGAAGGTGACCTGGGAGGCACCCAGCTCCCGGTTCATGTCGGCGAAGCTGAGCAGCACCTCGCCGTGCATCGCGTCGACGTACGCGCCGCTGACGTCGGTGAGGCCGGAGCCCTCGATGCGTACGTCCTTCGCGGTCGCCTCGACCTTGGCGAGGGTGACGCGGTCCGCGGCGACGTCGGGGACGGTGACCTTCATCTCGTCGACGCGGCGGTCGGCGAGCTGGGTGAGGAAGGGGAAACCGCCGATCTCGACCTCGGGGGCCGCCGTCAGCTTCAGCTCCTTCTTGAGCTGCTGGGCGGCGCGGTGCTCCGTGTAGAGGACGGCCCAGCGGTCGGCGAGGGTGAGGAACGCGGCGAGGACGAGGACCCCGACGACGCCCTTGACCACGAGCGGCAGTCCGGCGAAGCGGTTGCGGCGGCGGCTGCCGCGCCGGTGGTTGGGCGGCAGCCAGTCGTCGTCAACGTGGTCGGGCCCGTGCGGGTCCTCGTGCAGGAACTCGTCGAGCGGGTTGTCCGCGAGCGCGGCCAGCTCCTCGTACGGGTTGGCCGTCCGCACGGGCTCCGGTGGAACCGCTGCGTCCGGCCAACCATCGGACGAGGTACGGGCGTTGGATATGCGGTGGGGGGTGCGCATCGGGAGATTCCACCACATACCCCGACCTGTCCCGCAAGCCTTACTCCCAGTAGGCGGGTAAACGTGCTGTTTCGCA
The DNA here is from genome assembly GCF_053891275.1 of Streptomyces sp. YJ-C3. Lineage (NCBI taxonomy): Bacteria > Bacillati > Actinomycetota > Actinomycetes > Kitasatosporales > Streptomycetaceae > Streptomyces > Streptomyces sp. YJ-C3. Next base: position 8,633,549 of record NZ_CM132685.1, read on the forward strand.
CGCCTCAGCGTCGCCGCAGCCGCCAGGCCGTGAGCGCCGCGCCCGCCGCCACCAGGAGCGCGGCCGCGAGCGCCGGCCAGGCCACCGAACCGAACCCGGCACCGGTCTGTGCCAGTTCACCGTCCCCGGGCGGGGCCGGCGGCACGGACGGCTGCGGCACACCCGGCGTGGCCGTCGGAGCAGGCGGCGTGACGGTCGGCGTCGGCGGTGTGACCGTCGGCGTCGGAGTCGGTGTCGGAGTCGTGACCGCCCGGTCCGTGTTCACGACCGTACAGGTCACCGCCGCCCCGGCCGCAACCGCCACCTTCCCGTCGGTCACCGGCACCGCGCCGCTGGAGGACTCGCATGCCCAGTCCCCCGCGTCATATGCCCCCGGCTCTTCCGGGCCGCCCGACTCGACGACGAGCGTGCCCGCGGACGGTCACTTCACGATCGTGATCCGGTCCGCCTTCGGCGGCTCGATCGGGTCCGCCGCCGACGAATTGGCGGTCAGGTAGTCGTTGAACGCCTTCAGGTCGTCCGCGCCGACCAGCGGGTTCTTGCCCTGCCCGAGCGCCGTGAAGCCGTCGCCGCCGCCCGCGAGGAAGGAGTTCATCGCGACGCGGTAGGTGGCGGCCGGGTCGATCGCGGCCCCGTCCAGCCTGATCGAGTCGACGACGACCCGGGCCGCGCCCGCCTTCGTCATGTCGAGCGTGTACGTGAGCCCGGCCGACGGCTGCAGGATCTTCGGCGAGGCCTCGTTCGGACCGCTGACCTGCTGCTGCAGCGCCTGGATCAGCTGCGCGCCGGTGAGGTCGACGAGATTGACCGTGTTGCTGAACGGCTGCACGGTGAACGCCTCGCCGTACGTCACGACCCCGTCGCCCTCGCTGCCGCTCGCCTTGAACACCAGGTCGGAGCGGACCCCGCCCGGGTTCATCAGAGCCAGACCCGCCTTGGGGTCGAGGGACTTGGCGTGCGCGAGCTGCGCGTCCGCGATCAGGTCGCCGAGCGGCTCCTCGGGCGTACCGGCGCCACGGCCCGGGATGTCCGCGGAGATGTGACCGACGGCCTGGTTCGCGACGGGCGCGGCGAGCTTGTTCCACCGGCCGATCAGCTCGGTCATGTCGGGCGCCTTGGCCTGGGTGCGGGCCACCACGTGGTTCGCGGACTTCACCGACGTACGGACGATGTCCTTGGTGCGGCGGTCGTAGGTGAGCGTGGTGTCCGTGTAGAGCTTCCCGTACGAGGACGCCGACGTGACCATGCGCGGCTTGCCGGACGGATCGGGGATCGTGCACACGTACGCGTTGTGCGTGTGGCCGGTGACCAGGGCGTCGACCTTCGGCGTGATGCCCTTGGCGATGTCGACGATCGGGCCGGAGACGCCGGCGCCCGCGCCCGGGGAGTCGCAGTCGTAGTTGTACGCGGACGAGGCCGGGGCGCCGCCCTCGTGGATGAGGGCGACGATCGACTTCACGCCCTGCTTGTCGAGGATCTTCGCGTACTTGTTGACCGTCTCGATCTCGTCGTGGAACTTCAGGCCCTTGACGCCGTCGGCGGACACGATGTTCGGCGTGCCCTCCAGCGTGACGCCGATGAAGCCGACCTTCACGCCCTTGTTCTTCCACACCCAGTACGGCTTGAGGACCGGCTTGCCGGTCTTCTCGTCCGTCACGTTGGCCGCGAGGTAGGGGTAGTCCGCGCCCTTGAACGTGCGGCCCTTCTCGTAGCAGCCGTCCTCGGGATGGCAGCCGCCGTTCTGGATGCGCGCCAACTCCGCCGCGCCCTCGTCGAATTCGTGGTTGCCGACGCTGGTGACGTCCAGGTCCAGCTTGTTCATGGCCTCGACGGTCGGCTCGTCGTGGAAGAGGCCGGACAGCAGCGGGCTCGCGCCGATCAGGTCGCCGGCGGCCGCCGTGACGCTGTACGGGTGCCCCTTGCGGGCCGTGCGCAAGGACGTGGCCAGGTACTCGGCGCCGCCCGCGTCGACCTGCTTCGTGGTGCCGTCGGCCTGCTTCTCGGTGACCTGCCCGGACGACCCGGCCGGCGGCTCCAGGTTCCCGTGGAAATCGTTGAACGACAGCAGCTGTACGTCCTGGTAGCGGCCCTGGCCGTGGTGTCCGCCTCCGTGCCGGTCCTGGGCGGCGCCCGCGGGCAGCGCGGCGATCAGCGCACCGGCGGTGGTGAGGGTCGCGACGGCGCCGAGCGCCGCTCTCAGACGGCGACCTGGCCGACGGGTCGTTCCGGGCATGCAATCCCCCCTGGGGTGATCTGCGATGACTTCGACTGCGGCGAAAGCCTAGGGTCAACGCGCGTAGCACAACAGAGGTTTGCGGGTTACGAGCAGGTTGCCGTCCGTCGCCCGGGGCCGCGCCCGGACCGTGCCCCGACCCCGCCGGCCGCTCCCCGCCGGGGTCGCGCCGTACCCTCGTACCCATGACCACCGACCCCGCCTCCGCCAGCGATCCGGCCGCCTCTGGGCGCCAGATCGACACCCTCTCCGCCCTGTCCGACGCGCAGTCCGCCGCCGTGCTCGCGCTGCTGACCGACGCCGCCCGCACCGACGGGCAGCAGGCCGTGTCGGAGCAGGGGCGGCTGCAGCTGCGGGGCGGGGAGCGGGAGGGCGTCCGGCATCTTCTGCTCACCGTCGGCGGCGAGCTGATCGGGTACGCGCAGCTGGAGGACACCGACCCGGTCGAGGCACCGGCCGCCGAGCTGGTCGTGCACCCGGCGCGCCGCGGGCGCGGGCACGGGCGGGCGCTCGGCGCGGCGCTGCTGGCCGCCTCCGGGAAGCGGCTGCGGGTGTGGGCGCACGGCGGGCACGGCGCGGCCCGGCATCTCGCGCAGGTGCTCGGCCTGACCCTGTTCCGTGAACTGCGCCAGATGCGGCGGTCGTTGACCGATCTGGAGCTGCCCGAGCCGGCGCTGCCCGCGGGGGTCCGCATCCGTACGTTCGTCCCCGGCCAGGACGACGCGGCCTGGCTCGCGGTGAACGCGGCGGCGTTCGCGCACCACCCCGAGCAGGGCGCCCTCACCCAGCGCGACCTGGACGACCGCAAGGCCGAGCCGTGGTTCGACCCGGCGGGCTTCTTCCTCGCGTTCAGGAACGACGAGCTGGTCGGCTTCCACTGGACGAAGGTGCACGCCGAGGAGGGGCTCGGCGAGGTGTACGTGGTGGGCGTCGCGCCCGGCAACCAGGGCGGCGGCCTCGGCAAGGCGCTGACCACGACGGGCCTGCGCCACCTGGCCGCGGCCGGGCTGCCGACGGCGATGCTGTACGTCGACGCCGACAACAAGGCGGCGGTGAGCGTGTACGAGCGCCTCGGGTTCAGCACGTTCGAAACGGACCTGATGTATCGCACCGAGTCCTGACCTGCGCTTTTCGCGGGTTCGAGCGGGTCACAGGGGACTTCGGGGACTTCGAGGGGGCGGCGTCGCTTGACGCCGCCCCCTCTCTTGCATCACCCTTTCACTACTTGATTAGTGAAAGGGGGGTACGCCAGTGGGCGAGCGCGAGTACGTGATCGAGTTCCGGATCGACCGCCACAGCGGCGTCGCCACCTACCTCCAGATCGTCCACCAGACCGAGCAGGCCCTGCGCATGGGCATGCTCGAGCCGGGCGACAAGCTGCCCACGGCCCGCGAGGTCGTCGAGGCGACGGCCATCAACCCGAACACCGTGCTCAAGGCGTACCGCGAGCTGGAGCGGGCCGGGCTCGTCGAGGCCCGCCGGGGTCTGGGCACGTTCGTCCGCAGATCCCTCGGATCCGCCCCGGCCGACTCGCCGCTCAAGGCGGAGCTCGACGACTGGACGAGACGGGCGACGGAGGCGGGGCTCGACCGCGAGGACGTGGCGGCCCTGTTCGGCAACGCGTTGGAAGCACACTTCAGCACCACCACCAGGGGGACCCCATGAGCACGGCCATCGAGGCCACCGGCCTCGTCAAGCGGTACGGCCGGCACGGCGCCGCGGCGCTCGACGACTGCTCCTTCCGACTGCCCGAGGGCCGGATCAGCGCCCTCGTCGGGCCCAACGGAGCGGGCAAGTCCACCCTGTTGGCGATCGCCGCGGGCCTGCTGCGGCAGACCTCGGGCCGGATCGACGTCCTGGGCGGCGCGCCCGGCGAGACCCGCGCCAAGGTCGCCTACCTCTCGCAGGACAAGCCCCTGCACCCCCAGCTGTCCGTCGCGGACACGCTGCGCCTGGGCGCCGAGCTGAACCCAGGCCGGTGGGACGCGGCGTACGCGGCGAAGATCGTCGAGCAGGGGGACCTCTCCCCCACGGCGCGGGTCCGCTCGCTCTCCGGCGGCCAGCGCACCCGCGTCGCCCTCGCCCTGGCCCTCGGCAAGCGGCCCGAGCTGATGCTCCTGGACGAGCCGATGGCCGACCTGGACCCGCTCGCCCGGCACGAGCTGATGGGCACCCTGATGGCGGACGCCGCCGAGCACGGCACGACCGTGCTGATGTCCTCGCACATCGTGGCCGAGCTCGCCGACGCCTGCGACCACCTGCTGCTCCTGGGCGGCGGCCGGATCCGGCTCGGCGGCGGCATCGACGACCTGCTCGGCGCGCACAGCCTGGTCACCGGCCGCGGCGATCTGTCCGGCCACACGGTCGTCGAGTCCCGCGCCTCGGGCCGCGGCACCACCGCCCTGATCCGCCGCGACGGCCCGCTCGACGACGGCTGGCAGGTCCAGGAGCCCTCCCTGGAGGAGCTGCTGCTGGCCCATCTGCGCGCCCCCGATGCCCCGGCCCTCGTCACCCCGGGCACCTCCGCCCGCACGTCCGGCACGGCGGTGTCCGCATGAGCGCCCCGACCCTCGACCGGCCCGCCCCGCAGGCCCCGGTGCGGCGCACCCTGCCGGGCGCCGACGGCCTGGTGTGGACCGTGCTGCGGCTGCACCGCACCGCTCTGTGGGTGTGGGTGGCCTACGTCGCGATCAGCCTGGCCCTGCTGCTGTGGCTGTGGGGACCGGGCTCGTCCGCCGCGCAGCAGGCGTTCGACGCGTTCGGGTACGCGGGAGCGCAGGACGACGCCTGGAAGGGCCTGACCGCGGGCATCCCCTTCGTCGGCTCCTTCGACTCCCTCTTCTACGAGCCCGCCTCGCTGATCCGGATCGCCATGGTCGCGATCGCGGTCTTCGCCGCGGGCCCGCTGATCGGGCGTGAACTGGAGTCCGGCACCGCACAGTTGGCGTGGACGCAGTCCGTGTCGCCGGCCCGCTGGCTCGCCGCCAAGCTGGCCGTGCCCGCGGTGTTCCTCACCGTCGGCACCGCTCTGATCGTCGCCCTGTACTGGGTGGTGTGGGACGCGCACAACCATCTGCTCGTCGCCGGCATCGGGCCGCGCTCCTTCGTCTTCTCGACCGGCCCGGCGACCGTCGCGAACGCCCTGTTCGGGCTCGCGCTCGGCGTGCTCGCCGCGCTGGTGCTGCGCCGCACCCTGCCCGCGATCGCGGTGGCCGGGATCGCACAGTTCCTGGCCGGCGCGCTGCGCCTCAACTCCTGGCCGTTCCAGGGGAATCGTCAGCAGCCCGAGCTCCCCGTGCACAGCAAGGCCCTCACGTCCACCGGCGCCGAGGTCCGCGACCCCGGCTGCTATCTGGACCAGAACTGCCTCGACCAGCACCACATCACCGGCTTCACCCGGCACTACCTGCCCTCCCCCGACTTCTGGCCCCGCCAGCTCGCGGAGACCGGCATCCTGCTCGGCCTCACCGCGCTCGCCGTGGTCGCGGCTTTCCTGGTGCTGCGCCGGTTCCAGCCCAAGAAGGGGGCGACCGCATGAGCCTGGCACTGACCCGGCCGACCGGCCTGACCTGGACGGTGCTGCGCCTGCACCGCATCGCCCTGTGGCTGTGGGTCGCCTACGTCGTCGTCGCGGCGGGCGTCCTGGTGTGGCTGTGGGGGCCGGGCACCGCGGGGCTCGACATCACCGGGCACTGCGTGGCGGGCATCGGCAACTCCTGCTCCGCGCACGGCCCGACCGAGAACATGTACTTCCACGCGCTCGACGCCGTCCAGGCGTCCGTGGGCGTCGTCCCCCTGGTCGTCGCGGTGTTCACCGGCGGCGTGCTCATCGGCCGCGAACTGGAGAGCGGCACCGCCCAGTTGGCCTGGACGCAGTCCGTGTCGCCGGCCCGCTGGTTCACCGCGAAGCTGGCGCTGCCCGCCCTGTTCCTCACCGTCGGCACCGGCCTCCTGGTGGTGCTGCGCCACGCGGTCGCCGCGCAGGCCCCGATGCTCCCCGCGAACCAGTGGTACGCGTCGGGCACCTTCGATGTCCTCGGCACGACGGCCGTGGCGCTGCCCCTGCTCGGCCTGGCGTGCGGAGCCCTCGGCGCCTTCTGGCAGCGCAAGGCCCTGTCCGCGGCGGTCTTCTCCGGCGTGCTCCTGCTCCTGATGATCCTGCTCGCGCAGGTGGTGCGCCCGTATCTGTGGCCCGCCGTCACCCGGACAGGCAGCCTCGACAAGGGCTATCCCGGCTTCACCGGCGACGTCCTGGACGAGGGCGCGATCACCGGCTCGGGCGCCCATGTCAAGGACCCCCTGTGCATCGACGACCGCGCCTGCCTCACCGACCACGACATCACCGGCTTCTACACCAAGGGCCACCCGCCGTCGCACTTCTGGCCGCTGCAGCTCATGGAGACGGCCCTGCTGCTCGCCCTGTCCGCTCTCATGGCGGCGGCCGCGTACCGCATCCTGAAGAAGAGAGTCGCCGCATGAACCCGTCGTCCCCCACCCGGCTGCTCGCGAGGCCGCTCGTCCGGCTGACGTCCGCGGCCCTCGCCGCCTCCACGGCACTCCAGTTCTGGACGCAGGGGACGACAGAGCCGACCCCGTCCCCCCGCCCGGAGCAGACCCACGGGAAGAGATCCGGCTCATGACGTACACCCTCCCGGCCCCCGCGCGCGGCCTGCGCCCGGCCGGCACTGTGTGGACGGCGCTGCGCCTGCACCGCACGGCGCTGCGGATCTGGGTGGCGTTCGTGCTCCTCACCGGCATCACCCTGGTGTGGATGTGCGGGCCCGGGGTGGGCGCCGCCCGGCGGTACTACGAGGCGCACTGCACGGGCACGGACGTGTGCGACTCCGCCGGAGCGCTGGGGCGGTACACCCTGCTGACGGATCTCGTCGGCGGGGCGCTCACGGTCGTCCCCTTCGCCGTCGCCGCGTACGCCGCCGCCGTGCTGGTCGGTCGGGAGCTGGAGCGGGGCACGGCCGCCGTGCTGTGGACGCAGTCGGTCACCCCGGCGCGCTGGCTGGCCACGACGCTGGCCGCCCCCGCGGCGCTGATCGTCGCGGGCCTGACCCCGCTCACGGTCCTCAGCCGTTCGGCGTGGGCCGGCTCCCGCGACTTCCTGAACACCGAGTGGTACGAGGACGGTGTCTTCGCCTCCACCGGACTGCTCCCGGTCGCGTACGCCTTCCTCGGCCTCGCCCTGGGCGCGCTCGCGGCCCTGCTGACCCGAAGCTCCCTCAAGGGCACGGCGGGCGCGGTCGCCGCGCTGTTCGCGGTGTCCACCGTCGTCGGGCGCTACCGCGTCAGCCTGTGGCCGACGGTCACCGACACCGGCACCAAGGCACTCAATGTGCCTCCTCAAGCACAGGAGTTGACACACGGCGCGGTCACGTCGGACGGCGCGCGCATCGCGAACGACTGGGCGTGCGTCGACTCCGACCACCCCGCCGACATACGGCGCTGCATGGACCGCTCCGGCCTGAGCGACTTCTGGGCCACGTACCACCCCGCGTCCCACTACTGGCCCCTCCAACTTGCGGAATCGTTCACCGTCCTTACGATGGCCGCGGCCGCCACCGCCGCCGCCTTCTGGCTGTTGAAACGCCGTACCGCCTGACACGGGCCGGGCCCGTGGACGCCGGGGGGCCGCCCGCCCATAGCCCGCACGTCATGTCTCCGTAACCAGCGATTCAGACGGGCTTGCGACCCTCACGGAATGCAGCCCCCCGCGCCCGACCCCTCGAAGGCCCCGCCGGAGCCCGCCCCTCAGGGCAGGCTCCGTCTCGCGCCCGCGCCCTCCGACGTCGTCGACGCGCCCGAGACGCCCTCCGCGCGGAAGAATGGGGCCATGAGCCAGCCGAACGCCGCACAGGACCCGACCGCCCCGGCCCCCTCGGCCCCGCAGCCCCAGCCGTCCGTGGGCTCCCTCGCCGCGCACCGCCCGCATCCCGTGGCGGCCGGCGACTTCGACAGCAAGCTCGCCGGGATCGTCGCCGACATCGACGCGGATCCCGACGACTACGAGGACGAGTACGCGGGACGGGACGGCGCGGAGCTCCCGCAGGGCCGCTTCCTGGACCGCGAGCGCAGCTGGCTGGCGTTCAACGAGCGGGTCCTGGAACTGGCCGAGGACCCGAACACCCCCCTCCTGGAGCGCGCGAACTTCCTGGCGATCTTCGCCTCGAACCTCGACGAGTTCTTCATGGTCCGCGTGGCCGGCCTCAAGCGGCGCATCGCGACCGGCGTCGCCACCCGTTCGGCCTCGGGACTGCAGCCCCGCGAGGTCCTGGAGCTGATCTGGAACCGCTCCCGCGAGCTCATGGCCCGGCACGCCGCCTGCTACCAGGAGGAGGTCGCCCCGGCCCTGGCCGACGAGGGCATCCACGTCGTGCGCTGGAACGAGCTCACGGAGAAGGAACAGGCCCGGCTCTACACGCTGTTCATGCACCAGATCTTCCCGGTCCTGACCCCGCTGGCCGTCGACCCCGCGCACCCGTTCCCGTACATCTCGGGCCTCTCCCTCAACCTCGCGGTCGTGGTGTCGAACCCGGTCTCCGGCCACCGCCACTTCGCCCGCGTCAAGGTGCCGCCGCTGCTGTCCCGCTTCCTGGAGGCCGCCCCGCAGCGCTACGTCCCCATCGAGGACGTCATCGCCGCGCCCCGGCACCTGAGCGAGCTGTTCCCCGGCATGACGATCGAGGAGCACCACATGTTCCGCGTCACGCGGAACGAGGACCTGGAGGTCGAGGAGGACGACGCCGAGAACCTCCTCAAGGCGCTGGAGAAGGAGCTCATGCGGCGCCGCTTCGGTCCGCCGGTGCGCCTGGAGGTCGAGGAGAGCATCGACTCCGAGGTACTCAGCCTGCTGGTACGGGAGTTGAAGATCAGCGAGGCCGAGGTGTACCCGCTGCCCGGCCCCCTCGACCTCACGGGCCTGTTCTCCATAGCGGGCCTGGACCGGCCCGAGCTGAAGTACCCGAAGTTCGTCGCGGGCACCCACCGCGACCTCGCCGAGGTCGAGTCGTCCTCCGCGCCCGACATCTTCGCCGCCCTGCGCAGCCACGACGTGCTGCTGCACCACCCGTACGACAGCTTCTCCACCTCCGTACAGGCCTTCCTGGAACAGGCGGCCAACGACCCGGACGTGCTGGCCATCAAGCAGACGCTGTACCGGACGTCGGGCGACTCGCCGATCGTGGACGCGCTGATAGACGCCGCGGAGTCCGGCAAGCAGGTCCTCGTCCTGGTGGAGATCAAGGCGCGCTTCGACGAGCAGGCCAACATCAAGTGGGCGCGGAAGCTGGAGGAGGCCGGCTGCCATGTCGTCTACGGTCTCGTCGGCCTGAAGACGCACTGCAAGCTGTCGCTCGTCGTCCGGCAGGAGGGCGACCAGCTCGTCCGCTACTCGCACGTCGGCACCGGCAACTACCACCCCAAGACGGCCCGCCTGTACGAGGACCTGGGGCTCCTGACGGCCAACCAGGAAGTCGGGGCCGACCTCTCCGACCTCTTCAACCGGCTGTCCGGGTACTCGCGCCGCGAGACCTACCGCCGTCTCCTCGTCGCCCCCAAGTCCCTGCGCACGGGCCTGGTCACGCGGATCGAGAAGGAGGTCCAGCACCACCGTGCGGGCCGCCCCGCACACGTCCGCATCAAGGTGAACTCGATGGTCGACGAGGCCGTCATCGACGCCCTGTACCGGGCGTCGCAGGCCGGTGTGCCGGTGGACGTGTGGGTGCGCGGCATCTGCGCGGTGCGGCCCGGGGTCGCCGGCCTGTCCGAGAACATCCAGGTCCGCTCGGTGCTCGGCCGCTTCCTGGAGCACTCCCGCGTCTTCGCCTTCGGCAACGGCGGGGAGCCCGAGGTGTGGATCGGCAGCGCCGACATGATGCACCGCAACCTCGACCGCCGCATCGAGGCCCTGGTCCGCGTCGAGGACCCGGCCCACCGCGCGGCCCTCAGCCGGCTGCTCGAAACGGGGATGTCCGACGCCACCGCCTCCTGGCACCTGGGCCCGGACGGCAACTGGACACGGCACGCGCTCGACGCGGACGGACGCCCCCTGCGGAACGTACAGGAGATGCTCATAGACGCCCGGAGGCGCCGGCGTGGCACAGCAACACCTTGAGTCCGGCACGGCGAACGACGTACTGGCGTCCTATCTGCGGGCCCAGGCGACGGAGTTCCTGCGCGCACTGCGCCAGCACCGCGAGAGCGGCGCGGCCGGGGACACGGCGGGCGCGGCCCGCGCCCTGCGCCGCGCCGCCCGCCGCATCAGCGGCACGCTGCACACGTTCCGCCCGCTCCTGGACGCCGAGTGGTCCGACGCCCTGCGCCCCGAACTGGCCTGGCTGTCGGGCACGCTGGCGCAGGAGCACGCGTACGGGGACCGGCTGATCCGCCTGAACGAGGCCCTGCACCGGCTGACCACGTCCGGTACCACACCCGGCGCCGGCCGGCTGCCCCAACAGGCGGGCGGCGGAACCACGTTGACGCTCGGCGCGGCCAAGGCCGCGGCCCTGCTCGACCGCCAGCTGACGCTCGCCAAGACCCGGGCCCACAGCACGGCCCTGCAGAGCCTCGGCTCGTCCCGGTTCCACGCGGTGGCGGACAACGTCGCCGTGCTGGCCAGCGAGGTGCCGCTGTGCGGCGCGGAGACGGAGCTGAAGAAGCTCGCCGTGGCCGCCGAGACCCGGCTCACCGAGGCGGTCGCCGCCCTGCACCACACCGGCCACCCCTACAACGCGGACGCCGACACCCCCTGGCACCACGTACGGCTGCTGCTGCGCCTGCACCGCTACGCCCAGGAGGTCGCCGCGGACCTGCCCTCCACCGACGTACGCCGCCGGGAGGGCGAGGCGGCGCACGCCCTGAACGCGCACCGCGACGCGGCCGAGGCGGCCGGCGCGGCCGCGCACGCGGCCCGCACCCCGCGCATCGCCCCGGCGACGGCCTACGCCCTGGGCGTGCTCCACGCCGACCAGCGCCACCAGGTGGAGGCCGCAAGGATCGCGTTCGGAAAGGCTTGGCAACGAGAGGCGGTGGGAACCCCGTGACCGTGCACGACAACGACGACACGAACACCATCCGCGCGGCGGGCTGCGTCCTGTGGCGCCGCTCCCCCTTCGACGGCGGCCTGGAGATCTGCCTCGTCCACCGCCCCAAGTACGACGACTGGTCGCACCCCAAGGGCAAGCTGAAGCGCGGCGAGGACCCGCTCGTCGGCGCGCTGCGCGAGGTGCGGGAGGAGACCGGGCACGCGTGCGCCCCCGGCGCCACGCTGCCCACGGTCCGCTACGTCGCGAACGGCCGCCCCAAGACGGTCGACTACTGGGCGGCGGAGGTCGGCTCCGGCGGTTTCACGCCGAACCGCGAGGTCGACCGCATCGTCTGGCTGTCGCCGGCCGCGGCCCGCAACCGCCTGACCCAGCCCCGCGACCGCCGGCTCGTGGACGCACTCCTCGACGCGCTGCACCTGGCCTGAGCGGAACCGCGCCCACCGAATGACGTCGGTCGACGACCCGATGTGACCGCGCCGTGACCTAACCACACCGCCCGCTTAGGTTCACCCTCCGTTCACTCACGGCCGTCTGCCGCTTCACCTGATCTGCCTAATTTCAGCCGTGGACGGTGAGCCCCCGAGACGGGGATCAGCCTCATCGTTCACCTGAAACATCCGCAGACTTCGCACGCCGCCACAGAAGACAAGAGGCCGGCGGCTCCTGGAAGGAACATCCGAAGGTGAAGCTTCAGCGCAAGAACCGGCTCCGCGCCCTCTCCCTCGGCGCTCTCGCCGTCTCCGGCGCCCTGGCCCTCACGGCGTGCGGCTCCGACGACACCAACTCCACCGGCGGTGGCGGCGCCAGCTCGTCCGCCAAGGCCGGCAACATCAAGTGCGACGACGCCAAGGGCCAGCTCCTGGGCATCGGCTCCTCGGCCCAGGCCAACGCGATCGACGCCTGGCGCCAGGCCTACTCGCAGGCCTGCTCGGGTGTGCAGATCAACTACAAGCCCGACGGTTCCGGCGCCGGTGTCACCGCGTTCAACCAGGGCCAGGTCGCCTTCGCCGGTTCGGACTCGGCGCTGAAGCCCGAAGAGGTCACCGCCTCCAAGAAGGTCTGCTCCGGCGGCCAGGGCATCGACCTGCCGATGGTCGGCGGCCCGATCGCCGTGGCGTACAACGTCTCGGGCGTCGACAACCTCGTCCTGGACGCGCCGACCCTCGCCAAGATCTTCGACTCGAAGATCACGACGTGGAACGACCCGGCCATCAAGAAGCTGAACCCGGACGCGAAGCTGCCGTCCACGAAGATCCAGGCGTACCACCGCTCGGACGAGTCCGGCACCACGGACAACTTCACCAAGTACCTGAAGGCCACCGCCCCGAGCGACTGGAAGTACGAGGGCGGCAAGGCCTGGCAGGCCAAGGGCGGCCAGTCCGCGCAGGGCTCCTCCGGCCTGGCCCAGCAGGTCAAGCAGACCGACGGCGCCATCTCCTACTTCGAGCTGTCCTACGCCAAGGACGGCGTGAAGACCGTCGACATCGACACGGGCGCCTCGGCCCCGGTGAAGGCCACGACGGACAACGCCTCCAAGGCGATCGCCGACGCCAAGATCATCGGCTCCGGCAAGGACCTCGCCCTGGAGCTGAACTACGCGACCAAGGCCGACGGCGCCTACCCGATCACCCTGGTCACGTACGAGATCGTCTGCGACAAGGGCAACAAGGCGGACACCCTGGCCGCCACCAAGTCCTTCCTGACCTACACGGCCTCCGACGAGGGCCAGGCCGCCCTCGCCGACCTGGGCTACGCCCCGATCCCGGCCGAGATCAACGCGAAGGTCCGCGAGGCCGTCGCGAGCATCAGCTAGCCAAGCGTGCGGGCCACCCGACCGAACCCGGGTGGCCCGCACCGTCCGGTGCACCGCCGCCAGAAGTCCCGTACGCAACCCCCGTACACCCAAGGGACTTCGCAGACCGGAGAACCCCATGGACATAACCACGCAAGCACCCGCGCCACCGGCGCCCGCCGATCGCCCGAACCCAGCCCAGCAGAAGCGCGCCGCCCGCGGCGCCACCCGCCCCGGTGACCGCATCTTCCTCGGTCTCTCGCGCGGCTCGGGCATCCTGCTGCTGGTGATCATGGCCGCGATCGCGGTCTTCCTGACCTACCGCGCCTCGCTGGTCCTCTCGAAGAACGAGGGCAACTTCCTCACCACCTTCGAGTGGAACGCGACCGCGACCCCGCCCGTCTTCGGCATCGCTGTCCTCGCCTTCGGCACGATCGTCACCTCGATCATCGCCATGCTGATCGCGGTCCCCGTGGCCGTCGGCATCGCCCTCTTCATCACGCACTACGCGCCGAAGAAGCTGGGCGGCCCCATCGCCTACGTCATCGACCTGCTGGCCGCCGTGCCGTCCATCGTGTACGGCCTGTGGGGCGCCCTCTTCCTGGTGCCGCACATGCAGGGCCTGTTCGGCTGGCTCGACGACTACTTCGGCTGGACCGGGATCTTCGCCTGGCAGGGCGGCGCCCCGCGCACCCTGCTCACCGTCGGCATCCTGCTGGCGATCATGATCCTGCCGATCATCACGAACGTCTCCCGCGAGGTCTTCCGACAGGCCCCCCTGATGCACCAGGAGGCGGCCCTCGCGCTCGGCGCGACCCGCTGGGAAGTCATCCGCATGTCGGTCATCCCGTTCGGCCGCTCCGGTGTGATCTCCGCGTCGATGCTCGGCCTCGGCCGCGCGCTCGGCGAGACGATGGCCGTCGCCACGGTCCTCTCCCCCGACTTCCTGATCCACGCCAGCCTGCTCGACCCGGGCGGCGGCACCTTCGCGCAGAACATCGCCGCGAAGTTCTCCGAGGCCAACGACCAGGGCCGCGACGCCCTGATCGCCTCGGGTCTGGTCCTCTTCGTCATCACCCTGCTGGTCAACGGCGCCGCCCGGCTGATCATCGCCCGCCGCAAGGAGTACTCGGGGGCCAACGCATGAGCCACGCGACCGCACCTGCACCCGTGAAGCGCCCCTCGTCCCTGAGCGCCGCCCGCCTGCCCCGCTGGTCCCCCTGGGCCATCGCGGTCGGCTCGGTCGCCGCCGGCTGCGCGATCGGCCTCGGCGCCGGACTCGACAGCAAGATCCAGTGGGGCCTGCTCGCGGCGCTCCTGTTCGTCCTCGCCACCTACGCGCTCGGCGCCAAGGTCGAGGGCCGGCGCCAGGCCAAGGACCGGGTCGCGACCAGCATCGTCTGGGTCGCCTTCGTCCTGGCCGTGATCCCGCTCGCCTCCCTCGTCTACGAGACGGTCAAGCGCGGCATCAAGGTCCTCGACCCGTACTTCCTGACCCACTCGATGGGCTTCGTCACCGCGTACCAGCCCGGCGGCGGCATCTACCACGCGATCCTCGGCACCCTGGAGCAGGTCGGCCTCGCCACCCTGATCTCGGTCCCGATCGGCCTGCTCACGGCGATCTACCTGGTGGAGTACGGCCGCGGCAAGCTCGCGAAGGCGGTGACCTTCTTCGTCGACGTCATGACGGGCATCCCGTCGATCGTCGCGGGCCTGTTCATCCTCAGCTTCTGGATCCTGATCCTCGGCTTCGGCTTCTCCGGCTTCGCCGGCTCGATGGCCCTGTCGATCCTGATGATCCCGGTCGTGGTCCGCTCCACCGAGGAGATGCTCAAGCTCGTCCCGAACGAGCTGCGCGAGGCGTCCCTGGCCCTCGGCGTCCCGAAGTGGCGCACCATCCTCAAGGTCGTCCTGCCGACGTCGATCGGCGGCATCACGACCGGCGTGATGCTGGCGGTCGCCCGTATCGCGGGCGAGACAGCCCCGGTGCTGCTGCTGGTCTTCGGCAACCCGCTGATCAACGGCAACCCCTTCGACGGCCCGCAGGCCTCGCTGCCGCTGTACATCTACCAGCAGTACGCGAGCAGCGGCGGCAGCCAGGCGGCGTACGACCGCGCCTGGGCCGCGGCCCTGGTCCTCATCGCCTTCATCATGATCCTCAATCTCGTGGCCCGCGGCATCGCCCGCTGGAAGGCCCCGAAGTCCGGTCGCTGACGCGGCCATACGTAGCGACGTATCGGAAGTGAACTAGTTATGGCCAAGCGAATCGACGTCAGTGGGCTCACCGCCTACTACGGCTCCCACAAGGCGATCGAAGACATCTCGATGACGGTCGAGCCCCGCTCGGTGACGGCCTTCATCGGCCCGTCGGGCTGCGGCAAGTCGACGTTCCTGCGCACCCTCAACCGGATGCACGAGGTCACCCCCGGCGGCCGCGTCGAGGGCAAGGTCCTGCTGGACGACGAGGACCTGTACGGCAGCCACATCGACCCGGTCGCCGTGCGCCGCACGGTCGGCATGGTCTTCCAGCGCCCGAACCCCTTCCCCACGATGTCGATCTTCGACAACGTGGCGGCGGGCCTGAAGCTCAACGGCAAGTACAAGAAGTCCGAGCTGAACGACGTGGTGGAGAAGTCGCTCAAGGGCGCCAACCTCTGGAACGAGGTCAAGGACCGTCTGAACAAGCCCGGCTCGGGCCTGTCCGGCGGTCAGCAGCAGCGGCTGTGCATCGCCCGCGCCATCGCGGTCGAGCCCGACGTCCTGCTGATGGACGAGCCCTGCTCGGCCCTCGACCCGATCTCCACGCTCGCCATCGAGGACCTGATCGGCGAGCTCAAGGAGCGCTTCACGATCGTCATCGTGACGCACAACATGCAGCAGGCGGCCCGCGTCTCGGACCGCACCGCGTTCTTCAACCTCGCGGCGGTCGGCCAGCCCGGCAAGCTCATCGAGATCGACGAGACGGAACGCATCTTCTCCAACCCGTCGGTCCAGGCCACCGAGGACTACATCTCGGGCCGCTTCGGCTAGCCCGACACCCCCACCGACCCCTCGTGGCGCTGCATGGCGGTGCCGCCACGAGGCAAGAGAAAAGGCCCGCCCCCGAGAGGGGGCGGGCCTTTTCAGTGCCTGGGCCGGGTGGGCCTGTCTTTCAGGGGCGCGGGGAACTGCGCGACCAGCCCCACCGGCGGTGAGCCGAAACTCAGCCGAAGGCCAGATAGACGATGCCGTAGCTCGCCGCGGCGACCAGCGCCGCCGCCGGCATCGTGATGAACCATCCGATGACGATGTTCTTGGCGACACCCCAGCGCACGGCGTTCACCCGCTTCGTCGCACCGACACCCATGATCGCCGAGGTGATGACGTGCGTCGTGGAGATCGGCGCGTGGAACAGGAACGCCGAGCCGAACATGATCGAGGCGCCCGTGGTCTCCGCGGCGAACCCCTGCGGCGGGTCCAGCTCGATGATCTTGCGACCCAGGGTCCGCATGATCCGCCAGCCACCGGCGTACGTACCGGCCGACAGCATCACGGCACACACGATCTTGACCCAGACCGGAATCGGGTCCTCGAACGTCTCGTGGCCGCCGATGACGAGCGCCATGACCACGATGCCCATGGTCTTCTGCGCGTCCTGCAGACCGTGCCCGAGCGCCATGCCGGCCGCC
The DNA here is from genome assembly GCF_053891275.1 of Streptomyces sp. YJ-C3. NCBI lineage: Bacteria > Bacillati > Actinomycetota > Actinomycetes > Kitasatosporales > Streptomycetaceae > Streptomyces > Streptomyces sp. YJ-C3. The sequence goes on from NZ_CM132685.1 coordinate 8,650,295, forward strand.
GAGACGGTCTGCGCGATACGGAATCCGCGCTTCGCCTTGTGCGGGTTGGAGCGCCGGAACAGCCACATGATGAGCGTCATCACCAGGTAACCGGCGACGAGACCGATCACCGGCGACGTGAACATCGGGATGACGATCTTCTCGAGCACGCCGGACCAGTACACGGTGGTCCCACCGGCCAGGGCCGCGCCGACCATGCCGCCGAACAGCGCGTGCGACGACGACGAGGGCAGCCCGAAGTACCAGGTGATGAGGTTCCACACGATCGCGCCCGCGAGGGCGGCGAACAGGATGCCCATGCCCTTCTGGCCCTCGGGCGTCGCGATGATGCCCTCACTGACCGTCTTGGCGACACCGCTGCCGAGGAAGGCACCGGCCAGGTTCATCACCGCGGCCATGGCCAGTGCCGCACGAGGCGTCAGCGCACGGGTGGATACGGATGTGGCGATCGCGTTCGCGGAGTCGTGGAAGCCGTTCGTGTACGTGAATCCGAGCGCGACGCCGATCGTCACGATCAGTGTGAAGGTGTCCATGAGCCGGCCTCAGGACTCCTTCACGGCGATGGTCTCCACCGTGTTGGCCACGTGCTCGAAGGCGTCAGCGGCCTCTTCCAGCACATCGACGATCTGCTTGAGCTTCAGCACCTCGATGGCGTCGTACTTGCCGTTGAAGAGCGTCGCGAGCAGCTTGCGGTGGATCTGGTCGGCCTGGTTCTCCAGACGGTTGACCTCGATCCAGTACTCGGTGAGGTTGTCCATGGTGCGCAGGTTCGGCATGGCCTCGGCGGTCAGCTCGGCCGCCCGCGCCAGCACCTCGATCTGCTGCTCCACACCCTTGGGGAGCTCCTCGACCTGGTACAGGACGACCAGGTCGACGGCCTCCTCCATGAAGTCCATGATGTCGTCGAGGGACGACGCGAGGTTGTAGATGTCCTCGCGGTCGAACGGCGTGATGAAGGAGGAGTTCAGCTGGTGGAAGATCGCGTGGGTGGCGTCGTCACCGGCGTGTTCGGCTGCCCGCATCCGCTCCGCGATCTCGGCCCGGGCGGAGGAATCCGCCCCGAGCAGTTCCATCAGGAGCTTCGAGCCCGTGACGATGTTGTCCGCGGACGCGGCAAACATGTCGTAGAAGCTCGTCTCCCTGGGGGTCAGACGAAAGCGCACGTGGGGTCCTCGGGGTGCTCTGGATTCGGTCAGGCTGATGCTAGGCGCATCATCCGGCCACGGCTAACCGGCGTTCCCCCAGTGTCGCCCATCAGGCACAGTGATCAGCACTGGGTCCCGTGAACGGCCCGGACCCTGGGAAAATTCGGTACCATATACCCACCGGGGGTATATGGATCACAACGGGAGGTCGGACACGATGACCACGGACGCGACAGAAGCGGAACCCACGGCCGAGATCGTGACCGACCACGACCGCGGCATCCACGGGTACCACCATCAGAAGGACGAACACCTCAAGCGCCTGCGCCGGATCGAGGGCCAGATCCGCGGGCTGCAGCGGATGGTCGACGAGGACGTCTACTGCATCGACATACTCACCCAGGTCTCGGCCTCCACGAAGGCCCTGCAGTCCTTCGCGCTCCAGCTCCTGGAGGAGCACCTGCGGCACTGCGTGGCCGACGCCGCGGTCAAGGGCGGCGACGAGATCGACGCCAAGGTCGAGGAGGCCACGAAGGCGATCGCGCGACTGCTGCGCACCTGATGAGTTCCCAGGCGGGGGCCTGGCCCGGGACTCTTGTTCTGCGGGTTCAGTCCTCGCCGTCCGAGCCGCCGGGCAACGCCTCGGCGACCTGCAGCACCTCGTCGATCCGGTCCGCGCTGAGCCGCCCCTCGGCGACCGCGGACGCCGCGATGATCAATTCACCGCACAGCTCGATCTCGGCGAGGGCGACGTGGTCCTGAACCGCTGTACCACCAACGGGAGCCACGTTCATCACCTCTTCCAGCCATCGGGGGTCGACTTCCCAGAGTAGGGAGCGCTCTACTCACCGCGCATGGCACGGAAGAACCATTTACGGCCCCCCACAGGACCCCCTACTTCTCGGCGACCTCACCCGCGAAGATGTCCCCCTTCTGAGGCAGCCGGACGCTCGCGGGCTTCCCGAACCCGTACAACAGGGTCGTCGACGCCACCGCGACGTCCTTCTTCTGCTGCGTGTTGGCGAAGCTGAAGCGGTGCCGGACCTTGCGGATCAGACCGTCGTCGTCGAGGTACACGTCGAACGGCACCGGCCCCTTGCCGAACCCTTTCGCCGCCGCGGCGAGCGCCCCCTTGTTCCCCGCGGACGCGGCCTTCGCGGCGGCGCCGAGATCGAGAGTCCCCTTGTAGTGCCGCGTCGGCACCCCGGCCACGTCGGTCTCCCCCTCGTACGTCGCCCTGCGCACGCCCCGCAGCAGTTCCACCGCGGCGAGCGGATCGGTGGCGCCGCCCGTGACGAGATTGCCGTCGGTCAGCGACGCGGTGTCGACCCGCACCCACTTGTCGGCGGGCACACCCGCGCCCCGGTTCTTCATGAAGAGGGCGCCGGGGGCGAGGAGTTCGGTGATCGGCCGGTGCTCCTGGGCGCCGGCCGCGTCCTGCGGCAGCTGCACCTTCAGCTCGCCCAGGCCCTTGCGGTAGTCGTAGACGCCCGAGCCCCGGATGGTGATCCGGGTGCCGCCGCTGGCCATCTCCATCGACGTACGCGCCTGGGAACTGCCCTCGCGCACCAGCCGGTCGGCGGCCTGGCGCACGGCCTGGGCCGGATCGGCGGTCCGGTCCCCCGCCTCGGCGCCACCGCCGCATCCGCCGGCACCGGCCACGATCCCCGCCGCGGCGACGGCCGCCGCCGCTCTTCTCATCGGGCGCCCGTGCTGCTGCACCACCATCGCTTGTCTACCCCCAAGCCTGTCCGTGCGTCTGCGGCCCCGCTGTTGCCCGGGTTAACGACGAGTAGGGTCGACCGTCACGCGAACGGGGGGTTTACATGAGCCCGCTACCGTGGCCGGGTGGCACAACAGCAGCAGGATCATGCGACGACGGTCGTGGAGCAGGGCCGGTTCTGCCTGGCCCGGTGCACCTGCGGCTGGCGCGGCCCCGCGAGACGCGCGCGCAGCAAGGCCCGTTCGGATGCGGAGGAGCACGCCCGGGCCGCATAGCAGCCGGCGGGAACCCACGGCTCCCGGATCTCGTCTCGTACCCCGGGAAGCAACGGGTGGCCGAGGGAGACACGGCATGCAGCGGCGTACGTTCATAGCGGCCTCGGCGGCCGCACTCACCGCGGGCGCGACCGCCGCCTGCGACGCGGGCGACAGCCCCGCGCCGGCGTCCTCGTCGTCCTCGGCGTCGGCCCCGGTGCGCTCCACGAGCGCGAGCGCCACGGTCCGCGCCGCGGCCGACCTGGACGCGCTGGCCAAGGACCTCGACGGCTCCCTGGTCCGCCCCGGCCAGTCGGCGTGGGCGGCGGCCCGTCAGCTCTACAACACCCGCTACGACACGCTGAAGCCCAGCGCGGTGGCGTACGCCGCCGGGCCCGACGACCTCCGTACGGCCCTCGCGTACGCCCGCGCCCGCAAGGTCCCGGTCGCCATCCGCAACGGCGGCCACTCGTACGCGGGCTGGTCCTCGGGCGACGGCCGGCTGATCCTCGACGTGTCCCGCATGAAGAGCGTCCGCGTCACCGGCGGCGAGGCGGTCGTCGGCGCGGGCGCGAAACTCATCGACGTCTACCGGGCGTTGGCCGCGAAGGGCGTCACCATCCCGGCGGGCTCGTGCCCCACGGTCGGCGTCTCGGGCCTCACCCTCGGCGGCGGCCACGGAGTGGTGTCCCGGGCGTACGGCCTGACCTGCGACAGCCTCACGCGGGCCACTCTGATCACGGCGGACGGCAAGGAGCTGACCGCGGACTCCTCGACGAACAAGGACCTGTTCTGGGCGCTCCGCGGCGCGGGCAACGGCCAGTTCGGCGTCGTCACGGAGCTCCGCTTCAAGACGCACCCCGCGCCGCAGGGCGTGTCCGCGTACATGACGTGGCCCTGGTCGAAGGCGGCGACGGTCCTCAAGGCCTGGCAGAAGTGGGGCCCGGACCAGCCCGACGAGATCTGGTCGTCGCTGCACGTGGCGAACGCGGCGGGCGGCCGCCCCACCATCTCCGTGTCGGCGTTCTCGCTCGGCACGTACACCGAGCTCCAGAACGCCGTCGACCGGCTCGCCGACGGCCCCGGCGGCCCGGGGCCGGCCACCTCGGTCTCGCTCAAGCGCCGCTCGTACGAGGAGTCGATGGAGGTCTACGCGGGCTGCTCCGCCTTCTCCTCCGACGCCCAGTGCCACCTCCCCGGCGCCACTCCCGGCCGCTCCCCGCAGGGCGCGCTGCAGCGCGAGACGTACGCGGCGCACTCGGACTTCTTCGACGCCTCGCTGTCGGACGCGGGGGTGCGCGCCCTGCTCAGGCAGCTGGAGACGGTGTCGGCGGGCGCGGGCTCGGTCGCGCTGACGGCGCTCGGCGGCGCGATCAACCGGGTCGACCCGACCGCCACGGCGTTCGTCCACCGCCGCTCGCGGATGCTCGCGCAGTACATCGTGTCGTGGCGCCCCGGCACGTCCGGCACGACGGCCCGGGGCTGGCTGAAAAAGGCGCACGACGCGATGCGCCCGTACGCGTCCGGGGCGGCGTACCAGAACTACACGGACGCGACCCTGACGGACTGGAAGAAGGCCTACTACGGCGACGCGGCCGGCCGGCTGACGAAGGTGAAGCGCAGGTACGACCCGTCGGGGTTCTTCAGCTTCCCGCAGGCGCTGTAGTCACGCCCGGTCCCGGAGGGGCCGGACCGGGGAACCCCCACCCCGTATGGAGCACGCGACACGCCCTCGGGTGGCCCAGACCCCCGGGCGGGGTTGCGCTGAATTCATGAACACTCCCCGAATAGTCGCCGCCACCGCGGCCACCGCCGCCGTCCTCACCCTGGGTGCCGCCACGGCGGCCGCTCTTGACGGCGGATCAGCCCACCCGGAGGCGGGTCCGCTCGCGGCGGCGTCCGCCACGGTCGCCCTGGCGGCCGGCGCCACCGGACTCGCCCTCGGCCGCGGCGAGACCGCTACGCGGCCAGGTCCCGCTCCTCGGCGGAGCCGGACGACCCTCGCGCCTCAGGAAGCTCCACCGCTCCCCGAGCCGGTGTCGCAGCCCTAGGCGACCAGACCAGCCACGCGGCACGGGACCGCCCGATCGCCCTGGCCAGCGGCGTCAGCAGCGCCGAGGCGAGCGGCGAGAGCAGCAGCGCGACGGCGGTGCCGAGCGCGAACCCGCCGACGACATCGGTCGGGTAGTGCACGCCCATGAAGACCCGGCAGAACCCTTCGAGGACGGCGAGCCCGATCCCGGCCAGGCCGAGCTTGCGGTGGGCGACGAAGAGCGCGGCGCCCATGGCCATGGCGAGGGTGGCGTGGTCGCTGACGAACGAGAAGTCGTTCTTCCCGTGGACCAGGAGCGTGAGCCCTTCGTGGTCCTTGAAGGGCCGCGGCCGCTCGACGAATGACCGGATCGGCACGTTCACCAGAACGGCGACGGCCGCGGCGAGCGGCGCCCACACGACGGCGGCGACGGACGAGGCGGCGTCCTCGAGCGCGTTCCGCTTGCGCGCGCCCCACCAGCACCACAGGACCACGAGCACCAGCCCGAGCAGGATCCCGTACTCGCCGACGAACGCCATGGCGCGGTCGAACCAGCCCGGAGTGTCGTCCGTCAGCCCGTTGATGTCGTAGAGCAGGGAGACGTCAGGGTTCGACCCGGAACTCTCGATCGCCTCGAGTCCAGCCATGATTCAGCGGCCCCTTCGTCTTCAGCCACCCCCGTGGTCGTTTTCCGGTTCAGCAAGAGGAACGCACGGTCCCACCGCCTACGTTCCACACTCCACCGAATGATCACGCAGACGTTATCGAAGAGAGACAGAAACCCGCAGCTCAGGGCCAGGCCTTAACGGAGAGTTCCAGCCACGTCACACTTCGGGCGACTTGCTCGGCAGCGCCTTGGCACCGTCCTCGGTGACCCGCGTCGCCCCGAAGTAGTCCGGGGTGTCGACCGGGTCGAAGCGGATGACCGCCCCGGTCCGCGGCGCGTCGATCATGTACCCGCCCCCCACATAGATCCCCACGTGCCGGATGGCCCGGCTGTTGGTGAGGTCGTCGGAGAAGAAGACCAGGTCCCCCGGCAGCAACTCGTCCCGCTTCGGGTGCGGCCCGGCGTTGTACTGGTCATTGGCGACACGCGGCAGCGTGACGCCCACGCTCTCGTACGCGGCCTTCGTCAGCCCGGAGCAGTCGAACCGCCCGCCCTGGTCGGCCGTCCCGTTCCCGCCCCACAGATAAGGGGTCCCCAGCTTCTTCTGCGCGTAGTAGATGGCGCTCGCGGCCTGCTGCGAGGGCTGCACCCGCCCCACGGGCCGCGCGAAGCTCTTCTCCAGGGTCGTGATGGTCTTCACGTAGTTCTGCGTCTCGCGGTACGGCGGCACGCCCTTGTACTTGATGACGGCGTACGCCCCCGCGTTGTACGCGGCCAGCATGTTCTTCGTCGGGTCGCCGGGCGCGTCCTTCACGTACGAGGCGAGCTTGCAGTCGTAACTGGCGGCCGACGGGATCGCGTCGTTCGGGTCCCAGATGTCGCGGTCCCCGTCCCCGTCCCCGTCGACGCCGTGCGCGGCCCAGGTCCCGGAGATGAACTGCGCGATGCCGTACGCCTTCGCCGGCGACGTGGCCTTCGGGTTGAAGCCGCTCTCCTGGTAGAGCTGCGCGGCGAGCAGCGCCGGGTTGATCGCGGGGCACAGATTGCCCCACTTCTGCACGAGCGACTGGTAGGCGACCGGCACGGCCCCCTTGGCGAGGCCTACGGCGCCCTGCCCGACCCCGTTCGTCAGGCTCCCGGCGGCCATATAGGTGCCGACGACGAGCAGCGTCACGAACCCGGTTCCCCCCGCGACGGCCGACCCTGCGACGATCCACGCCTTACGCACCGTCAACCGCCCTTCGCCGCACGGGAGTCCACCGACGTCACAGTCTAGAGGGGCTCCGGCCGCCCGGCCGGGAGTTCCCCGGGCGACCCTCGGAGAGGGACACCACGAACCGTCATTGCCCGGCGTGACCAGGCGTGATACACAGAGTGACCATACGTTCCCTCGTATACGGAACCGCCCGTGAGGCGGCCCGGCGACCGCGGGACCGTAGGAACTCGGCCAACGAATGGCGCCAAGTGTGCAGGCATCCGCGCCAATCTGAGCAAGAATGGGCCTGACCTCTGCGCTGCGGCGGGGGCGACAGAACTACCCACATGGGGCGGTGAGTTACACATGCTGCTGGCAGCCGAAAAGGGCGACATCACGACCATCATCGGCGGGATCGCCCCCGACTGGGGCCCGTTCGGAACTCTGGGCAACGAGGCACGCGTGATGATCGAGGTGGTGATGGCGGTAGCCATCCTGCTCTGCCTCGGCATCGCGATCTGGGGCGCGGCCAAGCAACGGATCGGGGCCACGGCCCTGCGCGACACCTTCAGCGCCGAGCAGGGCAAGGGCCTGATCATCGCGGGCCTGACCGGGGTCTTCATCATCGGCTCGCTCGGGACGCTCTTCACGATCGTGTACGGCATGGCCGTCTAGCCCGGCGACGCCCGGTCCCTTCGCCGTACGTCCTGCGGCGAACGTACCGTCAGTTTCGGTCCGGTCCCACCCGGTTACCTGTCCTAGGCCTTCTACCCCACCTGTCCTGTCGTGCCCACCGGCTGAGGTTACGTCTCCCTGATGTCGAGTCACCACACCGCGCCCGCGCGGGAACCAGCACGGCTACCGTCGTATCCGGTGGATGCGGCGGTTCAGCAAGAGGTTGAGGGGGCGTGCCCGCGATGAGTCTCGACGACCGGCACGACGACACCTACGGCGGCACCGGGCAGACCCGGACCCGGCTGCCCGAGGGGTCGGGCGGCGACGTGTACGGAGGCGCGCGCAGACCCGGCCGCTCCTCGTCCCGTTCCCTGGTCACGGTGGTCGGCGTCGTGGTGCTCCTGATCGCGGCGATCGCCTTCGCGAACAGGGGCGGCGACGACGACGATGCCTCCGGCGGGAGCGGAAGTACGGGCTCCGGCGCGAAGTCCTCCCCCACGTCCCCGACCGGCACGAAGCCGGTGGGGTCGGGGTTCGCACACGATGAGCAGGGGGTTCAGTCGGCGGCGGCGAATTATGCGGTTCAGTTGGGCGGGGACGGCATGTTCAGCGCGGACCGACGGCACGCCATCGTGGACGGCATCTACACGCCCGCAGCGGCGGCGAAGCTCAAGGGCCCCATGGACAAGGCCTACTCCGCCGAGTTCCTGAACAAGCTCGGCCTCGACGCGAACGGCAACCCGCCCCAGGGCAGCACGTTCGTCTCCCGGACCGTCCCGGTGGGCACCAAGACGCTGCAGTACAGCGACGGCACCGCCAAGGTGTCGGTCTGGTACATGGGGCTCCTCGGCATCTCCGGGACCGGCTCGACCAACCCCGTCACCACGTCCTGGCAGACCTGGACCTTCACCCTCCAATGGTCCGGTGACGACTGGAAGATCACCTCGGACTCCCAGAAGAGCGGCCCGACGCCCGTCCCCGGCGACGAACGTGCCTCCAACTCCGACGACATCAGCAAGGCGATCGAGGAGTACGGAGGGTTCTCCTATGCCCGGTAGTCCACGCCTGGCGCTCAGGCTCACCGCGACGGTCGCTGCCGTACAGGCCGTGGCCGTGCTGACGGCCACCCGCGTCTTCGCGGCGCCGGACCCCGACCCGTCGAGCGACCCCTGCGACCTTCTGATCGGCCCCGCCAAGAAGTACTGCTCGCGCGACGACAGCGGCAGCGGGAGCACCGGAGGCGGCGGCGACATGCCGCCGGGCACCACCAACCCCCTCGACCCCCTCTCCAGCCTCGCCAAGGGCTGTGCCGACGCCGCGTCCTGGACCGTCGACAAGCTCAGTGAAGCCGTGCAGAAGACGGCCACGGTCGACTTCACCAATCAGAAGTTCCTGCAGCAGTACGCCGTCGTGTTCGCCGCGTCGACCATCCTCACGCTCCTGCTGTGGCTGCTCGCCGTCGCGAAGCGGGCCGTGCGCGGCGTGCCGCTGAGCACGGCGATCTCGGAGGCCATCGGGTTCCTCTGGCTGACCGTCCTCGCCTCGGCCTTCACGCCGCTCATCCTGTACACCGTCGTGTCCGCGGCGGACGGCGTCACCGACGTCCTGGCGAAGGCGACGGGGAATCAGACGGACACGTTCTTCGGGACGTTCTCCGAGGCCCTGAAGAAGGGCGACGACATCGGCGGCGGCCCGATCATGCTGATCGTCGTGTCGCTGGTGTCCATCGTCGCGGCCGGCGTGCTCTACCTGGAGCTGTATCTGCGTGCCGTGCTGCTGTACGTCGGCGCCCTGCTCGGCGTCGTCGTGTACTCGGGGCTCGTCGACAAGAACCTGTGGGGCCATGTCCGCCGCTGGGTCGGGATCATGGTCGCCGTCATCCTCGTCAAACCGGTCATCGTGATCGTGCTGGGCCTCGCGGGCGCCCTGTCCAGCAGCGGCGACGGGCCCGACTCGCTGGCCGCGGTCGTCTCCGGCCTCGCCATCGTGCTGCTCGCCATCTTCGCGAGCGGCATGATCTACCGCTTCGTCCCGGGCTTCGGCGACGAGATGGCCAACGTACGGAAGAACCGCATCATGCAGGGCGCCGAGGGCAAGGCAGCCGCCGCGTTCACCTCGCCCGCCGCACTCGTCTCGCAGGGCATCAAGACCCACAGCGCCCGCGCGGACAGCGGAGGTCAGGGCGGCGGTGCCAGCCAGGCCCGGCCCGCCAACCCCGCGTCCGGCGGCGTGGCCGCGCACAGCACGCGCCCGGCCGCCTCAGGGAGCGGCGGCGGAACTGTCCCCTCCGCCGCACCTCCGCCCCGTACGAGCCCCACGAACACTCCGCACGCGGGCAGCCGCGGTAGCGGTGGTGGCAATTCCGGCATCAACAGCAACGGCAAACCGCAAGGAGGTGCAGGGCGTTGACGACCCAGTCCCATGTGTCCCCTCCGGTCACGCCCCGCCGTACATATCTGATCGGCCGCGCCCGGCCGAACGCGATCGTCGGCAGGAACCGCGAGTCCGGCGAGATCGCCCTGATCATCGGCGGGGCGTTCCTCGGCATGATGTGCGGGCTGCTCGTCCCTGTTCTGTCCCTGCGGATCGTGCTGCTGATGGGTTTCCCGCTCGTCGCGCTCGCCGCGGTCTACGTGCCGTACAAGAACCGCACCTTCTACAAGTGGTTCGAGATCAACCGGAGCTACAAGCGTTCGCTGAAGCGCGGCACCGCCTACCGCTCGCGGGCGATGGAGGCCGGGGTCCGGTTCGACGGGCGTGAGGTCGAGGTCGGGCCGCCGCCGGGCATCGGCCGGCTGACGTGGCTCGCCGCGCCGTTCGGCCCGGACGAGATCGCCGTGCTCCTGCACGCCGACCGGCGTACCGTCACCGCCGCCATCGAGATCGAGGGCCCGGGCGTCGGGCTGCGCGACTCGGAGGACCAGGAGGCGCTGGTCGACCGGTTCGGCACCCTGCTGAAGCACGTGGCCAACGGCGACGGGTTCGTGACCCGCCTGCAGATGCTGGCCCGCACCCTGCCCGCCGACCCGGACGCGCACGCCAAGGACGTGGCCGTTCGCGGCGACGGCCGTTCCCTGGGCTGGCTGCAGGAGTCGTACGACCAGCTGCAGTCCATGGTGTCGACCAGCAGCGAGCAGCACCGCGCCTACCTCGTGGCCTGCATGCACTACACGCGCGAGCTGGCCGCCGAGGCGAACGCGATGGCGCGGGCCACCCGCCCGAAGGCCGGCAAGAAGGTCGACCGGGACGCGGGCCTCGCCGTCGTCATGGCGCGCGAGCTGACCGACATCTGCTCGCGCCTCCAGGAGGCCGACATCCGCGTTCGGCAGCCGCTGGGACAGGGGCGGCTCGCCTCGCTCATCCACTCCATGTACGACCCGGACCACCCCATCGACCACATCCAGGCGATGACGAAGCGCAACGCCTGGCCCGCCGAGCTCGACGCGATGGAGCCGACGTACCTGCAGGCGAAGACCCGGGAGTCGTCGACGCGCGCGCCCTGGTGCCACGCCACCGCCTGGGTCAAGGAGTGGCCGATGACGCCGGTCGGCGTCAACTTCCTCGCGCCGCTGCTCGTCCACACCCCGGACGTCATCCGGACCGTCGCCGTCACGATGGACCTGGAGCCGACGGAGGTCGCGATCGAGCGCATGCTGACCGAGAAGACGAACGACGAGGCGGACGCGTCCCGCGCCGCCAAGATGAACCGGACCGTCGACCCCCGCGACATCGCCGCCCACGGCCGCCTCGACCAGCGCGGCGAGGACCTGGCCAGCGGCGCGGCGGGGGTCAACCTCGTCGGCTACATCACGGTCTCGTCCCGCAACCCGGACGCGCTCGCCCGCGACAAGCGCACTATCCGGGCTTCGGCCGGGAAGTCGTACCTGAAGCTGGAGTGGTGCGACCGGGAGCACCACCGGGCATTCGTGAACACCTTGCCGTTCGCCACCGGCATCCGACGGTAGTCCCGTACTCCCCCAAGGCCAGAAGGTAGGCACGCTCATGCGGGATCCGTTGTCGCTCCTCACGGACGCCTTCACCTCCTTCCTGTTCGGGAAGGTGGAGACGACCCGGCTGCCGGTGCGTACGTCGACGGGGCAGGCGCAGGCCGTCTACCTGCCGACCGCCGCGCCCGGCCTCGGCGACTCGGGCGTGATCATCGGCCGCGAGGTGTACTCCGGCAAGGGCTACATCTACGACCCCTTCCAGCTGTACGGGCAGCAGCTGCCGGCCCCGCACTGGCTGGTCCTCGGCGAGTCCGGCAACGGCAAGTCGGCCCTGGAGAAGACGTACGTCCTGCGGCAGTTGAGGTTCCGGGACCGGCAGGTCGTCGTCCTCGACGCGCAGGGCGAGGACGGGGTCGGCGAATGGAACCTGATCGCGCAGGAGCTGGGGATAACTCCCATCCGGCTCGACCCGACGGCCGCGCTCGACATGGGCATCCGGCTGAACCCGCTGGACCCGGCGATCACCACGACGGGGCAGCTCGCGCTGCTCCGCACGATCATCGAGGTCGCGATGGGGCACGGCCTCGACGAGCGGTCCGGGTTCGCGCTCAAGGTCGCGCACGCGTACGTGAACGAGACGATCGTCGAGCGCCAGCCGGTGCTGACCGACATCGTCGAGCAGCTCCGGCACCCGGAGCCGGAGTCGGCCGAGGCCATGAACGTGGCCATAGAGGACGTACGGGCGTGGGGTCTCGATGTCGCGCTGGTGATCGACCGGCTCGTCGACGGTGACCTGCGGGGCATGTTCGACGGCCCGACGACCGTGGGCATCGACCTGGACGCCCCGCTGATCGTCTTCGACCTCTCGCACATCGACCGGAACTCGATCGCGATGCCGATCCTGATGGCGATCGTCGGCGTGTGGCTGGAGCACACCTGGATCCGGCCCGACCGGAAGAAGCGCATCTTCCTGGTCGAGGAGGCCTGGCACATCATCAACTCGCCTTTCGTGGCGCAGCTGTTCCAGCGTCTGCTGAAGTTCGGGCGGCGGCTCGGCCTGTCCTTCGTGGCGGTCGTGCACCACCTGAGCGACGTGGTCGACGGGGCGGCGGCCAAGGAGGCGGCGGCGATCCTCAAGATGGCGTCGACACGGACCATTTATGCGCAGAAGGCAGACGAGGCCAGAGCCACCGGCCGGGTCCTCGGTCTGCCGCGCTGGGCGGTCGAGATCATCCCGACCCTCACCCCCGGCATCGCGGTCTGGGACGTCAACGGCAATGTCCAGGTGGTCAAACACCTGGTCACCGAGACGGAACGCCCGTTGGTCTTCACCGACCGCGCCATGACCGAGTCGTCCAGCGACACGACCGGCGACGACGCCCTGTACGCCGCCGAGCTGGAGGCCGAGGAGCGGGCGGCGGCCTTCGTCGAGCAGCGCCTCAGCGACTCCTCCGAGTCCACGGTGGCGTGACGATGCGGGACGAGCGGCGGTACCGCGACGAGCGCGGCCGGGGCATCCCCGACGGTCTCCTGCTCGGCGTCCTGGCGTTCCTGCTGGGCATGACGATCATGGTGTGGTCGGCGACGGGCCTGGCGGGTCTGTTCGCCAAGGGCGCCTGGCCGTCGCAGGTGACGTTCGGTCATACGCCGCTGGCCATGCGCTACTTGATCGCCAAGCCTCATGACATGCCGGGCGCCTGGCCGAACACCCCGAAGGCGGAGCTCTCCGGGTACGGCCTCTTCTGGGGGCTGTTCATCGGGCAGTTGATGATCCTGGTGGTGCTGACGATCTTCGTGGCGGGCACGGTGGCCCGGTGGCGGGCGGTGCGGGCGAACCGCACCGCGGCCGCCGAGCGGGCCCCGGCGCCCCGCCAGGAGCGCGAGGCGGTGGCCACCGGCGCCGCCGCCGAGCCCGTACCGGCGCCGCCGGCCGTCACGCCCGTGCCGCCGCCGGCCCTGACGAAGGAGACGCCCCCGGCCGCGCCGGCACCCGCGCCCCTGCCCGTCGAGCAGGCACCGTCGGAGCCTCTCGTCGAACCGGCGGTCCCCGCCGCCCTGCCCGCTCCCCGCGGCCCCGTCCTCCTGGGCCCCCCGGCCGACCGCCACCCCTTGGCCGTCCAGGCGATCCGCGACGCCGAGGGCCCGGCCCTGGTCATCACCTCCGCTCCCGAGGTGTGGGCGGAGACGAAGGACGCCCGGGCCAAGCTCGGTCCGGTCCTCCTGTACGACCCGACGCACCGCTGCGACACCCCGGCCCGCATGCACTGGAACCCCGCGTCGGGCTGCGCGGACAAGGCCACGGCGGCCGGCCGCGCGACGGCGCTCCTCGCCCCGATAAGACCGACGGCCAGACTCGACTCGGCGGTGGCCGAGACCGCCGACACGCTGCTGCGCAGCTACCTGCACGCGGCCGCGGTCGACGGCAAGCCGTTCCGGCTCGTCCACCGCTGGGCGCAGGGCAGCCAGGTCCAGGACGCCGTACGCATCCTGCGCACGAACCCGAAGGCGGCCGCGGGCTCCGCGGGTGAGCTGGAGGCGGCGCTCACCTCGCATCCCGAACGCCGCGACATGGCACAGGAGTTGACGGCCCGCGCACTGTCCTCCCTCTTCTCGGTCCACATCCGCGAGGCGTGCAACCCCAACCGAACTGATGCGCTCACCCTGGATTCCTTCGTCGACGAAGGGGGCACCCTTTATGTGGTGGGTGAAGCAATCGAGGACCCCAAGGGGAATCCCGGCGCGATGCCCCTGTTGACGGCCCTCGCCTCCAGCGTGGTCGAGCACGGCCGCCGCATGGCCGAAAGGTCACCTGCCGGCCGGCTCGACCCACCAATGACGCTCGTCCTGGACGACGTCGCGGCGGTGGCTCCACTTCCCCAGCTACCGGAGCTGCTGGCCACCGGAGCGGACCGGGGGTTGCCGACCCTGGCCCTGCTCCGGTCCCGGGAACAGGGCCGAAGCCGCTGGCCGGACGCCGAACTCCCGACCTTCTAGGCCGCTTTCGGGTTCGCGTACAGCCGCAGGAAGACATCCACACCGCGCTCCACCCGCGCGTCGACCTCCGCGTCGGACATCGGCACGACCCCGAAGAACGTGTCCACGGTGACCGATCCGGCGGTCAGGAGCAGGAAGTACCGCGCCGCTTCAAGGGAGTTGGCCGCGTCGACGGCCAACAGGCCCTGCGCGCCGAGCTCGGCGAACCGCTCGCGCACCGCCTCCGCGACCGCCCGCGGCCCGATCCGCTGCCACTCCTCGACGACATCGGTGGGCAGGTGCGAGCCCTCCGAGATGATCTGCCGGACGAGCAGCATGTGCGGGCCGTGCTCACCGCGCCGCCCCAGCCATTCCCGCGCGAGCGAGCGGACGTCCTTCTCGACGTCCGTCACCTTGCCCAAGTGCCGCTCGATGAGCGCGACATGGGCCGCCGTGACGCTGGCGGCGCTGTCCATCAGCACCTCGCGGAACAGGTTCTCCTTGCCGCCGAAGTGGTTGTAGAGGGTGCGCGTCGAGACCCCGGCCTCGGCCGCGATCTCGTCGATGCCCGCGCGGGTGTACCCCTCTCGCCCGAACACCGTGCGCGCGCCGCGCAGCAGCGCCTGCCGCTTCTCGACCGTGCCCTTGCGCGGGCCCTGCCCGTGCTGATCCGCCATCCCGTACCTCCGTCCCGTCCAGCCTAGGCACAGCGACCTAGGTACAACGACCGTTGCACTTACTACAACCACGGTTGTACTTTATCGCCATGGCAACCGACCCCCAGGCATCGGCGGCCCCCGCGTCCGGCGGCCGCCGCCCCACCTTCACCCTGATCGTCGTCCTCCTCGGCATGCTCACGCTCCCGATGGCCATGTCCGGGACCACGGTGGCCCTGCCCCGTATCGGCGCCGACCTCGACGCATCGGGCGCCGCCCTGCAGTGGGTGGTCGTCGGCTACTTCCTCGCCGCGTCCTCGTTCATGCTGGTCGCGGGGTCACTCGGCGACCTCTACGGCCGCCGCCGGATCCTCACGCTCGGCGCCGCGCTCTACACGGCCGGCACCCTGGCCTCGGCGCTCGTCCAGCACATCCTGCTCCTGGACGCGGCCCGCCTGGTCTCCGGCATCGGCGCCGCGGGCGTCATGGCCAGCGGCGGCTCGCTGCTCGCCGCGACCTTCACCGGCCCCGCCCGCACCCGCGTCTTCGCCTCGCTCGGCACCACGTCGGGCCTCGGCCTCGCTTTCGGCCCGACCTTCTCCGGCTGGCTCGTCGACGCGCTCGGCTGGCGCGCCACCTTCCTGTCCTACGTCGCCGTGGGCCTCGTCGTCCTCGTCGGCACCCGCCTGATGAGCGAGTCCCGGGCCGCGACCCGGCCGCGCGTGGACAAGGCGGGCGCGGCGGCGTTCATCGCGGGCCTCGCGCTCGCCCTCTTCGCGGTCACCCAGGGCGCCAAGTCCGGCTGGACATCGGCCGCGACGCTGCTCCCGGCCGCCCTCGCCCCGGCCCTCCTCCTCATCTTCGTACGCGTCGAACAGCGCATCGTCCGCACCGGCTCGGGCCGCCCGATCCTCGATCTGCGGCTCACCCGCAACCCGGCGTTCCTCGGCTGGGCCGTCGGCTCCTTCGGCCTCGGCGCGGGCACCACCGGCGCCCTCACCTTCCTGCCCACCTACCTCCAGGGCGCGAGCGGCACGACGGCCCGCGCGGCCGGCCTGACGCTCCTGCTGATGACGGTGCCGATCCTCGCCCTGCCCCCGCTCGGCGCCCGGCTCGTCAACCGGGGCGTCCCCGCCCGCCACCTGCTGGTGCTGTCCCTGCTGCTGATCGCCGCGGGCAACGCCTGGCTCACCACCCTGCACCCCGGCATCACCGCCGGCGCACTCGCGGGCCCGCTGCTCACCATCGGCGCAGGCCAGGGCCTGTCCATCGGCATCATCGACGCCCAGGCCCTGTCGATGGTCGCCCCGTCCGAGGTCGGCATGGCCTCCGGCTTCCTCAACACGGTCCGCGGCGGCATCGGCGCCGTCATGCTCACGGTCTTCGGCGCGCTGCTGCTCGCCGCCGTCACATCACGGGTCGGGTCGGGCCCGCTCGCCGCCCATGTGACCGCGGGCTCCGGCGGCCACGCCCAGGAGTTCACGGCCGCGTGGCGCGTGACGCTGTGGACCGTGACGGGCCTGATGGCGGCGCTGGCGGCCGTCACGTACACCCTGCTGCGCCCCGGACGCCGGGGCGCACAGCCTCAGACACCGAGCACGGACAAGGCCCTCACCACGACAGCTGCGTAGATCCACCAGGGCCTCGGTGACCCGCCAGGCCTCTCGTGGACCCGCCAGGTCCTCTCTTGCCCACCACCATCCACCGCCCCCAAGGAGAACCCGCCATGTCCGTCAACAGCCCCCTCCGCGTCGCCGTCGTCGTCGGCTCCACCCGCGACGGCCGCCTGGCCCCCACCGTCGGCACCTGGTTCACCGGCCAGGCCAGGACCCACGCCCCCGACACCCACTTCGACGTCATCGACCTGGCCGACCTGACGCTGCCCGACACCCACCCGGCCTGGGGCCACCCGCACACCCCGGAGCAGGCCGAGCTGGCCGCACGGGTGGACGCCGCCGACGCCTACGTGATCGTCACGCCCGAGTACAACCACAGCTTCCCGGCCCACCTGAAGCACTTCATCGACCTGCACCACCAGGAGTGGAAGGCCAAGCCGGTCGGCTTCGTCTCGTACGGCGGCGTCGGCGGCGGCCTGCGCGCGGTGGAACAACTCCGTCTGGTCTTCGCCGAGTTGCACGCCGTCACGGTCCGCGACGGCGTCAGCTTCCACCGCGCGACCCCCGGCCACTTCACCGAGGACGGCACGGCCCACGATCCGCAGGGCGCGGGCCAGGCCGCCAAGGTCCTGCTCGACCAGCTGGACTGGTGGGCCCACGCCCTGCGCACGGCCCGCGCCGAACGCCCCTACGCCTGACCCGCGCCGGCCGCGTCCGCGCCGAACACCATCTCGTGATCCACCTTGCAGGGGTCGGACGGATTCCGGACGGCCCCTCCGGTGCGGACGAACCCGAACCTCCGGTAGAACCTCTCGGCCCGCGCATTGTCCTGGTGGACGTGCAGCCGCACCCGCGTCACCCCGTCCTGCCCCAGCGCCCAGTCGACCGCCGCCGAGAACAGCTCCTCCGTCAGCCCGCGCCCCCGGTCCTCGGGCCGTACGAACACCCCGACGAGCTGCGCCTGCCGCTGCTCGACGACCTGCCCGAAGAAGTCCTCGGCGCCCGCCTCCTCGACGAGCACCACCACGGTCCCGGCCCACACGCCGTCCCGTCCCACCGCCACGAACTGCCGGGCCGACGTGCCGTGCGACGCCCCCGACGCCCGGTCCTGCCAGAAGCTGTCGGGCCGCGCCGCCGCCTGCTCGTACGTCTCCAGGAACGCCAGCGCGGCCACCGGGTCCCGCAGCGCGGCGAGCCGCAGCTCCTTCACGGCCCGCCACTCGTCGGCGCGCACGGCGCGGATCTCGTGGTCCATGCGCCGCACCCTACGGGCCCGTAGTACCTGGGTACTACAGCATGTTCCGTGGCCGGGTGCCCGGGGCGGACGCGGCCCAGGGCCACCTCACGGCACCTTCATAGCCATGACGATCCAAGCCCTCGGCCTCACCAAACGGTACGGCGACAAGACCGTCGTCGACGATCTGACCTTCACCGTCGAACCCGGCACGATCACCGGCTTCCTCGGCCCGAACGGCGCCGGCAAGTCCACCACCCTGCGCATGCTGCTCGGCCTCGACGCCCCCACCTCCGGCCGCGCCACCATCGGCGGCCGCTCCTACGCCACCCACCACGCGCCCCTGTGCGAGGTCGGCGCGCTCCTGGAGGCGAAGGCCGTCCACCCGGGCCGCACCGCCTTCCACCACCTCATGGGGCTCGCCCACACCCACGGCATCCCGCGCTCCCGCGTCGAGCACGTCCTCGGCCTCACCGGCCTCACGGACGTCGCAGGAAAGCGGGTCAAGGGCTTCTCCCTCGGCATGGGCCAGCGTCTCGGCATCGCCGCCGCCCTGATCGGCGACCCGGCCACGGTCGTCCTCGACGAACCCGTCAACGGCCTCGACCCCGAGGGCGTCCTGTGGATCCGCAACCTCCTCAAATCCCTTGCCCAGCAAGGCCGTACGGTCCTGATCTCCTCGCACCTGATGAGCGAGATGGCGCTGACCGCCGACCACCTGATCGTCATCGGCCGCGGCCGCCTCCTCGCGGACACCACGGTCGCCGACCTCGTCCGTGAATCCGGCGCCGCCTACGTCAAGGTCGTCACGCCCGAGGCCGCCCGCCTGCGCGACCTCCTGACCGGCGCCGACACCACCACCGAGGCACCCGACACCCTGCACGTCCGCGGCCTCGAAGCCCCCGACATCGGCAGGATCGCGGCCGCCCACACCATCCCCCTCTTCGAACTCAGCCCCCGGACGGCCTCGTTGGAACAGGCCTTCATGAACCTCACCCACGACGCGGTCGAGTACCAGGCGACCACGGCCCTGACAGGAGCCACCCGATGACGACCCCCACCGCCTACGCCGTGACCCCGCGCCGTGTCCTCACCTCGGAATGGCACAAGTTCCGTACGCTGCGCTCCACTTGGTGGACGCTGGGCCTGGCCGCCGCCCTGGTCGTCACGGTCGGCCTCGTCATGGGCTCCACGTACGACGGCGACGACGCGAACATCGACACCGTCGTCTTCACTCTCTTCGGCACCCAGCTCTCCCAGATCTGCGTCGCCGTCCTCGGCATCCTGATCACGGCGAGCGAGTACTCGACGGGCCTGGTCCGCGCCACCATGGCGGCGGTTCCGCGCCGCCTGCCCGTCCTGTGGTCGAAGGCCGCCGTCTTCACCGCGTGCGCCTTCACCTTCACCTTCGTGACGAACACCGTGACGTTCCTGCTGGCCCAGATCTGGCTCTCCGACACCGACAAGGCACTGTCCCTGACGGACTCCGGAGTCCTCGGCGCCCTCGCGGGCAACGCCGCGGGCGTCACCCTGCTCAGCCTGACCGCCCTGGGCCTCGGCGCCCTGTGCCGCTCGGTCCCGGCCGCCATCGGCGCGTTCGTCGGTGCCGTCATGATCCTGCCCGAGGTCCTCCAGATGATCAGCTACGACGCCGTGCAGAGCGCCCTGAAGTTCTTCCCGGCGAAGTCGGCGGAGTCCCTCGGCTCGATCGCCCCGGTGGCCGACCACAACGCCCCGCTCACCGCGCTCGTCTCCCTCGTCCTGTGGGCGGCCGCCGTGCTGGCCGCAGCCGGACTCCTTCTCAAGCGGCGCGACGTATGACCAGGATGAGCGCGTGACACCGACCGCCGGCGGGCCCGAGCCCCGCACCAGCCAGTTCCTGCACCGCGCCGCCCGGCGGGTGCGCGCCTACGACCGGCGCCGCCCGCTGCCGTGGGACCTGCTCGTGACGGGGTTCGGTGTCATCGCGGCCCTGGTCGACTGGGCGGGCGACGGCTGGAAGAACACCGCCGGGAACACCGAGGTGCCCGGCGGGCTCGTGCTCCTCCTCAGCCTCGCCCTGTCCGTGCCGCTGCTGTGGCGCCGCACCCGCCCCTTGGCCGCGCTGACGGTCATGGTGGCGGCCGGCGTCGTGAACAGCGCGACCGGCGCCCTCCTCCAGGCTGCCCTGCTCCAGCTCTTCGTCGTCTTCAACGTGGCGCTGCGGGCCCGCATGCGCGCCCTGCTGCTGGCCTGCGCCCTGACCCTGATCCCGGCCGTGGTCGCCGTCGTCCGCTTCCCGAGGGGCAGCTGGGACGCCCAGGTCGTGCCCCAGGTCTGGTCGCTCGCCCTGGTCGCCGCGCTGGCCATCGCCGTCCGCAGCCGCCAGGACTACACGAACTCCCTCGTCGAACGGGCCCGCCAGCTCGAAGTGGAGCGCGACCAGCAGGCCCAGCTCGCGGCCGCCGCGGAACGCGCCCGGATCGCCCGCGAGATGCACGACATCATCGGCCACAACCTCTCCGTCATCACCGGCCTCGCCGACGGCGGCTCCTACGCGGCCGCCCGCAACCCGGAACGCGCCGGCCAGGCCCTCACCGCGATCGCCACCACCAGCCGCCAGGCCCTCACCGAACTCCGCCGCCTCCTGGACGTACTGCGCGAGGAAACCCCGCCCACCGGACCGGAGTTCGCCCCGCAGCCCGCCCTCGCGGACATCGACGCCCTCATCGACGGCGTACGCACCGCGGGCCTGCCGGTGCACCTGTCGCCCATCGGCGAACCGCCCTCCCCGCTCCCGCCCGGCACCCAACTCGCCCTGTACCGCATCCTCCAGGAGGCCCTGACCAACACCCTCAAGCACGCGGGCCCGAAGGTCACGGCCACCGTCGACCTCTCCTACGCCGCCGACGCCGTCACGCTCACGGTCACGGACACGGGCCGCGGCGGCACCCCGGTCCCGGGCGGCCGCGGTCTGA
This sequence comes from Streptomyces sp. YJ-C3, assembly GCF_053891275.1. Classification (NCBI taxonomy): domain Bacteria; kingdom Bacillati; phylum Actinomycetota; class Actinomycetes; order Kitasatosporales; family Streptomycetaceae; genus Streptomyces; species Streptomyces sp. YJ-C3. The sequence goes on from NZ_CM132685.1 coordinate 8,671,309, forward strand.
CGGGAATGCGCGAGCGAACGTCCCTCTACAACGGCACACTTGAGGCCGGCCCGCGGCCCACCGGCGGATGGCGGGTCACGGCCCATCTCCCTGTCCCCAAGGAATCGACCACGTGAACCCCACGCCCCTTCCCCCGCATCCGCCTTCGTCGCCGGCCACCTCGGTCCTCATCGTCGACGACCAGCCCATGCAGCGCTTCGGCTTCCGCATGCTCCTGGAGAGCCAGGACGATCTGCGGGTCGCGGGAGAGGCGGGCACCGGCAGCGAGGCCGTCCGCCTCGCGTCACAACTGCGCCCGGACGTCGTCCTGATGGACATCCGCATGCCGGGCATGGACGGCATCGAGGCCACACGCCGCATCGTGTCGACCGACGCGGAGAACGCCCCGCGCATCCTCATCCTCACCACGTTCGACATGGACGAGTACGCGTACGCGGGACTGCGCGCCGGCGCTTCCGGCTTCCTCATCAAGGACGCACTCCCGGAGGAGCTCCTCGCGGGCGTCCGTGCGGTGGCGGCCGGCGACGCGATCGTGGCCCCCGCCCTGACCCGCCGTCTCCTCGACGCCTACGTCCACCATCTCCCGGCCGCACCGGGCTCCCCCGCGCCGCCCGATCCTCGCGTCGCTTCCCTGACGGACCGCGAACGGGAGATCCTCACGGTCATCGCCCAGGGCTGGACCAATACGGAGATCGCCGCCCGCCTCCATCTCGCGGAGTCGACGGTGAAGACGCATGTCTCCCGCATTCTGGCGAAGACAGGGGCACGGGACCGGGTCCAGGCGGTGATAGTGGCGTACGACGCCAAATTGGTGGAGCCCGCCTAAACGCAGAAAAGCCCCGGACCGTATCCCGGTCCGGGGCTTTTCTCAACAATAGTTCGGCGGCGTCCTACTCTCCCACAGGGTCCCCCCTGCAGTACCATCGGCGCTGTAAGGCTTAGCTTCCGGGTTCGGAATGTAACCGGGCGTTTCCCTCACGCTATGACCACCGAAACACTATGAAACTGTCAACCGGAGCCGTAGCCAATCGGCTTCGACGGTTGTTCGTGGTTTCAGAACCAACACAGTGGACGCGAGCAACTGAGGACAAGCCCTCGGCCTATTAGTACCAGTCACCTCCACACCTTACGGTGCTTCCAGATCTGGCCTATCAACCCAGTCGTCTACTGGGAGCCTTAACCCCTCAAAGGGGGTGGGAGTCCTCATCTTGAAGCAGGCTTCCCGCTTAGATGCTTTCAGCGGTTATCCTTTCCGAACGTAGCCAACCAGCCATGCCCTTGGCAGGACAACTGGCACACCAGAGGTTCGTCCGTCCCGGTCCTCTCGTACTAGGGACAGCCCTTCTCAAGACTCCTACGCGCACAGCGGATAGGGACCGAACTGTCTCACGACGTTCTAAACCCAGCTCGCGTACCGCTTTAATGGGCGAACAGCCCAACCCTTGGGACCGACTCCAGCCCCAGGATGCGACGAGCCGACATCGAGGTGCCAAACCATCCCGTCGATATGGACTCTTGGGGAAGATCAGCCTGTTATCCCCGGGGTACCTTTTATCCGTTGAGCGACGGCGCTTCCACAAGCCACCGCCGGATCACTAGTCCCGACTTTCGTCCCTGCTCGACCCGTCGGTCTCACAGTCAAGCTCCCTTGTGCACTTACACTCAACACCTGATTACCAACCAGGCTGAGGGAACCTTTGGGCGCCTCCGTTACCCTTTGGGAGGCAACCGCCCCAGTTAAACTACCCATCAGACACTGTCCCTGATCCGGATCACGGACCCAGGTTAGACATCCAGCACGACCAGAGTGGTATTTCAACGACGACTCCCCCTGAACTGGCGTCCAGAGTTCACAGTCTCCCACCTATCCTACACAAGCCGAACCGAACACCAATATCAAACTGTAGTAAAGGTCCCGGGGTCTTTCCGTCCTGCTGCGCGAAACGAGCATCTTTACTCGTAGTGCAATTTCACCGGGCCTATGGTTGAGACAGTCGAGAAGTCGTTACGCCATTCGTGCAGGTCGGAACTTACCCGACAAGGAATTTCGCTACCTTAGGATGGTTATAGTTACCACCGCCGTTTACTGGCGCTTAAGTTCTCAGCTTCGCCAAGACGAATCTTGACTAACCGGTCCCCTTAACGTTCCAGCACCGGGCAGGCGTCAGTCCGTATACATCGCCTTACGGCTTCGCACGGACCTGTGTTTTTAGTAAACAGTCGCTTCTCGCTGGTCTCTGCGGCCACCCCCAGCTCAGAGTGCAAGACTCATCACCAGGAATGGCCCCCCTTCTCCCGAAGTTACGGGGGCATTTTGCCGAGTTCCTTAACCATAGTTCACCCGAACGCCTCGGTATTCTCTACCTGACCACCTGAGTCGGTTTAGGGTACGGGCCGCCATGAAACTCGCTAGAGGCTTTTCTCGACAGCATAGGATCATCCACTTCACCACAATCGGCTCGGCATCAGGTCTCAGCCACAAGTACGACGGATTTACCTATCGCACGGCCTACACCCTTACCCCGGGACAACCACCGCCCGGGCTGGACTACCTTCCTGCGTCACCCCATCACTCACCTACTACCAACTTGGGCCGGCGGCTCCACCACTTTCCATTCCCCGAAGGGTCCGGAACGGCTTCACGGCCTTAGCATCACTGGATTCGATGTTTGACGCTTCACAGCGGGTACCGGAATATCAACCGGTTATCCATCGACTACGCCTGTCGGCCTCGCCTTAGGTCCCGACTTACCCTGGGCAGATCAGCTTGACCCAGGAACCCTTAGTCAATCGGCGCACACGTTTCTCACGTGTGTATCGCTACTCATGCCTGCATTCTCACTCGTGAACCGTCCACCACTAGCTTCCGCTGCAGCTTCACCCGGCACACGACGCTCCCCTACCCATCACAGCAGGCGTTGGCCCTCTTGCTGCAATGACACGACTTCGGCGGTACGCTTGAGCCCCGCTACATTGTCGGCGCGGAATCACTAGACCAGTGAGCTATTACGCACTCTTTCAAGGGTGGCTGCTTCTAAGCCAACCTCCTGGTTGTCTCTGCGACTCCACATCCTTTCCCACTTAGCGTACGCTTAGGGGCCTTAGTCGATGCTCTGGGCTGTTTCCCTCTCGACCATGGAGCTTATCCCCCACAGTCTCACTGCCGCGCTCTCACTTACCGGCATTCGGAGTTTGGCTAAGGTCAGTAACCCGGTAGGGCCCATCGCCTATCCAGTGCTCTACCTCCGGCAAGAAACACACGACGCTGCACCTAAATGCATTTCGGGGAGAACCAGCTATCACGGAGTTTGATTGGCCTTTCACCCCTAACCACAGGTCATCCCCCAGGTTTTCAACCCTGGTGGGTTCGGTCCTCCACGAAGTCTTACCTCCGCTTCAACCTGCCCATGGCTAGATCACTCCGCTTCGGGTCTTGAGCGCGCTACTGAATCGCCCTATTCGGACTCGCTTTCGCTACGGCTTCCCCACACGGGTTAACCTCGCAACACACCGCAAACTCGCAGGCTCATTCTTCAAAAGGCACGCAGTCACGAGATATGTGCAAGCACATATCCGACGCTCCCACGGCTTGTAGGCACACGGTTTCAGGTACTATTTCACTCCGCTCCCGCGGTACTTTTCACCATTCCCTCACGGTACTATCCGCTATCGGTCACCAGGGAATATTTAGGCTTAACGGGTGGTCCCGCCAGATTCACACGGGATTTCTCGGGCCCCGTGCTACTTGGGTGTCTCTTAAACGAGCCGCTGACGTTTCGACTACGGGGGTCTTACCCTCTACGCCGGACCTTTCGCATGTCCTTCGCCTACATCAACGGTTTCTGACTCGTCCCACGGCCGGCAGACCGTAGAAAAGAGATCCCACAACCCCCACGACGCAACCCCTGCCGGGTCTCACACGTCGTAGGTTTGGCCTCATCCAGTTTCGCTCGCCACTACTCCCGGAATCACGGTTGTTTTCTCTTCCTGCGGGTACTGAGATGTTTCACTTCCCCGCGTTCCCTCCACACTGCCTATGTGTTCAGCAGCGGGTGACAGCCCATGACGACTGCCGGGTTTCCCCATTCGGAAACCCCCGGATCAAAGCCTGGTTGACGACTCCCCGGGGACTATCGTGGCCTCCCACGTCCTTCATCGGTTCCTGGTGCCAAGGCATCCACCGTGCGCCCTTAAAAACTTGGCCACAGATGCTCGCGTCCACTGTGCAGTTCTCAAACAACGACCAACCACCCGTCACACACCAAGAACCTTGGCGCTTCACCGGGGCCGGCATTGAGGTCGGGAACAAGTCCGTACCCTCAGATACCCAACAGCGTGCCCGACACCCTCGCCCCTCGTGGTCTGCGTTCCACGCTCCGAAGAGCAGTACTTGCAGCCCGAGTTGACTGACGGTGCCGAATAATCAACGTTCCACCCATGAGCAACCACCGTCGAACGTTTGCCGACGTAGTGGCCTCTGACCTCGTCCCGAAGGACTCGGTAAGAAGTGCTCCTTAGAAAGGAGGTGATCCAGCCGCACCTTCCGGTACGGCTACCTTGTTACGACTTCGTCCCAATCGCCAGTCCCACCTTCGACAGCTCCCTCCCACAAGGGGTTGGGCCACCGGCTTCGGGTGTTACCGACTTTCGTGACGTGACGGGCGGTGTGTACAAGGCCCGGGAACGTATTCACCGCAGCAATGCTGATCTGCGATTACTAGCAACTCCAACTTCATGGGGTCGAGTTGCAGACCCCAATCCGAACTGAGACAGGCTTTTTGAGATTCGCTCCACCTCGCGGTATCGCAGCTCATTGTACCTGCCATTGTAGCACGTGTGCAGCCCAAGACATAAGGGGCATGATGACTTGACGTCGTCCCCACCTTCCTCCGAGTTGACCCCGGCGGTCTCCTGTGAGTCCCCATCACCCCGAAGGGCATGCTGGCAACACAGAACAAGGGTTGCGCTCGTTGCGGGACTTAACCCAACATCTCACGACACGAGCTGACGACAGCCATGCACCACCTGTACACCGACCACAAGGGGGGCACTATCTCTAATGCTTTCCGGTGTATGTCAAGCCTTGGTAAGGTTCTTCGCGTTGCGTCGAATTAAGCCACATGCTCCGCTGCTTGTGCGGGCCCCCGTCAATTCCTTTGAGTTTTAGCCTTGCGGCCGTACTCCCCAGGCGGGGCACTTAATGCGTTAGCTGCGGCACGGACAACGTGGAATGTTGCCCACACCTAGTGCCCACCGTTTACGGCGTGGACTACCAGGGTATCTAATCCTGTTCGCTCCCCACGCTTTCGCTCCTCAGCGTCAGTATCGGCCCAGAGATCCGCCTTCGCCACCGGTGTTCCTCCTGATATCTGCGCATTTCACCGCTACACCAGGAATTCCGATCTCCCCTACCGAACTCTAGCCTGCCCGTATCGACTGCAGACCCGGGGTTAAGCCCCGGGCTTTCACAACCGACGCGACAAGCCGCCTACGAGCTCTTTACGCCCAATAATTCCGGACAACGCTTGCGCCCTACGTATTACCGCGGCTGCTGGCACGTAGTTAGCCGGCGCTTCTTCTGCAGGTACCGTCACTTTCGCTTCTTCCCTGCTGAAAGAGGTTTACAACCCGAAGGCCGTCATCCCTCACGCGGCGTCGCTGCATCAGGCTTTCGCCCATTGTGCAATATTCCCCACTGCTGCCTCCCGTAGGAGTCTGGGCCGTGTCTCAGTCCCAGTGTGGCCGGTCGCCCTCTCAGGCCGGCTACCCGTCGTCGCCTTGGTGAGCCACTACCTCACCAACAAGCTGATAGGCCGCGGGCTCATCCTGCACCGCCGGAGCTTTCAACCCCCTCAGATGCCTGAAGGAGTGTCATCCGGTATTAGACCCCGTTTCCAGGGCTTGTCCCAGAGTGCAGGGCAGATTGCCCACGTGTTACTCACCCGTTCGCCACTAATCCACCCCGAAGGGCTTCATCGTTCGACTTGCATGTGTTAAGCACGCCGCCAGCGTTCGTCCTGAGCCAGGATCAAACTCTCCGTGAATGTTTCCCCGTGATCGGGGTGACACCACGAGAGCGGAACAAGGAGAGGAATAATCCCCTTGTTCACAGCGTCCTCGCTGTGCGCCTACCGGTCAGTGACCGGCAGGACTTTTTCAAAGGAACCTCAACTCACCGAAGTGAGTCGGGGTATCAACATATCTGGCGTTGATTTTTGGCACGCTGTTGAGTTCTCAAGGAACGGACGCTTCCTTTGTACTCACCCTCTCGGGCTTTCCTCCGGGCGCTTCCCTTCGGTACTTCTTTTTAATGTTACTGCGTGTTTCCGACTCTATCAGACCGTTTCACCGGCCGATTTCCTCGGGGTCGTGCTCCGCTTTCCGGCCTTTCGGCCTTCCGGCGGTGTTGACTCTATCAGATCCTTTCGGGCCTGATTCCCTGTCAACCGGGTTTGTCTTCGCGGCTGTTGGGCCGTTCCGACGTCCCAGACTTTAGCGGATCCTCGCGGCGGTTCCTAATCGGGTCGATCAGGTCGGACGCGCCCCGAAATCGAATTGAATTCGGGCAAGCCGAAATCAATCCCAGGGGGAGATCGTGCTGGTGGTTTGGGTGCCGCTTCAGCGGCGGAGGTGCTGTCGCAGAACCGTTACGGCCCCGTGGCAACCCGAAGAACTTTACGGATCGGGCAGGGCAGTGTCAACCCCCGCCTGGAAGGACCTCAGTCGAGGTCGGTGAGGCGTCCGCCGGCGTCCGGCTGGGCGTCCTCGACGCGGCGCAGGAGGCGGGTGAGGACCTCGCCCAGGACGCCGCGCTCGACCGAGGTGAGGTCCTGGAGGAGGTCCTCCTCGAAGACGGAGGCGAGGCGCATGGCCTCCAGCCACTTCTCGCGGCCCTGCGGAGTCAGCTCCACGATCACGCGGACCCGGTTGTTCTCGTCGCGGTCCCGGGTGACCAGGCCCTCCTGGACCATGCGGTCGATGCGGTGAGTCATCGCGGCCGGCGTCAGACCGAGGCGCTTGGCGAGGTCCCCGGGGCCCATCCGGTACGGCGAGCCGGAGAGGACGAGGGCCTTGAGGACCTCCCACTCGGCGTTGCTGATCCCGATCTCCGAGGTCTGGCGCCCGTACGCCACGTTCATCCGGCGGTTGAGCCTGCCGAGCGCCGAGACGATCTGCTCGACCTGAGGGTCGAGGCCCTGGAACTCGCGCTGGTACGCGGCGATCTGCTCATCGAGGGTCGGCTCGGCTGTCGGCCCGCCGGTGGTGTCCGCCATGCCGCGCAGTATGGCACGCAAGTGGTTGGCGTTGAAGTCCTTCTCTGTGTATTGTTTAGCTTCTAACTTTAGCTTCGAAGTCTTCAGGGTTAACCGCTTGACGGCTCGTTGACGGCATCCATCGGCCCCCAGCTGGGGGCCGCGACTGCGAAAGGGCAGGTGAAAGTGACCAGGGCGATGGGCGCGGCGATGCGCCGGATTCAGATGGGCAGCGCGCTGAGCGCGTTCGGCATCGGCTTCACGGTTCCGTTCCTCTACGTGTACGTGGCGGAGGTCCGAGATCTTGGTGCCGGTGCGGCCGGCATCGTGCTGGCCGCGTTCGCCATGGCCGCTCTGGTCGTCCTTCCCTTCACCGGTCGCGCCATCGACCGGCGGGGGCCGCTGCCCGTGCTGCTGGTGGCGTCGGTCGTGGCCTCCGTGGGCGCGATCAGCCTCGGGCTCGCGAGCAGTGAGCCGGCCGCCATCGCTGCCGCCGCCGTCCTGGGTGCGGGCACCGCGGTGCTGCAGCCCGCCCTCGCGACCATGATCGTGTGGTGCTCGTCGCCCGAGACGCGGACCCGTTCCTTCGCCATGCAGTTCTTCCTGCAGAACCTGGGGCTCGGCATAGGCGGCCTCATCGGTGGCCAGATCGTCGACGAGAACCGGCCGGACAGCTTCCTGCTGCTCTTCGGCATCGAGGCCGTGATGTTCCTGGTGCTCGGCGCGATCGTGCTGAGCGTGCGGATGCCGCACGCCCCCTCCCTCGGCGAGGTCCGGCCCAAGGGCGACACCGGTGGCGGGCTGCGGGCACTGCTCGGGCACCGGGCCATGGTGCAGCTGTGCGTGCTGGGCTTCGTGCTGTTCTTCGCCTGCTACGGGCAGTTCGAGTCGGGTCTGAGCGCCTACGGTGTCGAGGCCGCCGGCATCTCGCCGTCGACGCTCGGGATCGCGCTGGCCGCCAACACCGCGATGATCGTCGTCGCGCAGTTCGCCGTGCTGAAGTTCGTCGAGCGGCGCAAGCGGTCGCGGGTCATCGCCGCGGTGGGGCTCATCTGGGCCGTCGCGTGGATCGCCGCGGGGTACGCGGGGCTCGGGCACGGCAGCCAGGCCATGGCCACCGCCGCGTTCATCTCCACGTACGCGCTCTTCGGGCTCGGCGAGGCGATGCTGTCGCCGACCGTGGCGCCGCTGGTCGCCGATCTGGCGCCGGCCGGCATGGTCGGTTCGTACAACTCGGCCTTCGCGCTGGTGAAGCAGCTCGCCCTCGCGGTCGGGCCCGCCGTGGGCGGGCCGATGGGGGCCGCGCTGCACGGGCCGTACATCGTGACGTTCCTGCTGTTCTCGCTGGGCATCACGGTCCTGGGGCTGCGGCTCGGCAAGCGGCTCACGCCGCTGCAGGACCAGCCGTCGCTGGCCGGGAGCCGTGTGGTGATGCAGAGCTCGCCGGAGCCCGCCACCGCGGAGGCGTGAGCGGGTGACGTGCGCAAGGGCGGTCGGTGCCTTCGGGCGCCGGCCGCCCTTGTCGTGCGTACGGCCCTCCTGGTCAGCGGATCGCCGTGGTCAGGGTCGCCGTGAAGGGCAGCGTCACCGTGCCGTCGGGGGCGGCGCGGTCGGCGAAGCGTTCCGCGAGGGTGCGGCCGGCCTCGCGCAGCGCCTGCTCCCCGTGTGCCGCCACGAGTTGTCGGCCCCAGGGCAGCGCCGACAGATGGCCCGCGGCGAACGCGGCGAGCGGGGGCAGGGTCACGTCGAGCGTGAGCACGCGGGCCGTCGCGTCGTGGAAGCCGGCCTTGCGCAGCGCCGCGGAGAGCACGTCGCCGGTGCAGGCGAACGCCTCGAGGTAGTCGGCGCCGGTCGCGGGTCCCGCGTGCTGTCGGAGCGTCTCGTGCTGGGCGGCGAGGTAGGGCGAGCGGTCCAGGTGCGTCCAGGTCGTCGCCGCGAAGCGCCCTCCGGGGCGGGTGACGCGGGCGGTCTCCGTGAGCGCGGCGACGAGGTCCGGGAAGAACTGGGCGCCCTGCTGGCACAGGACCACGTCGAACAGGGCGTCGTCGTGGGGCAGCCGGTCGGCGGGGGCCGCGGTGAACTCGATGTCGGGGTACAGGTGGGGGCGCAGAGCGGTCGCGAGCCGGAGCATCTCCTCGTTCGGGTCGGCGCCGTGCACCCGGCCGGTGGGGCCGACGCGGGCCGCGGCGATCCGGGCGGCGAACCCGGTGCCGCACGCGAGGTCGAGGACGGTGTCACCGGGCTCCAGGCCGGCGCTGTCCACGAGGGCGTCGACGAAGGGCGCCATGACCGGCGCGACGTACTGCTCGTAGCGGTCGGGGGCGCCGCCGGTGAGGTGGAAGCCCGAGGGGCCCGAGAGGTCTGCCGAGGGAGTCATAGGGAGCTGATAGCACCGCTGGGCGCGCTCGCCCAGGGGGCGCGGGCCGCCCCGCGTCAGCGCGCCCGGCTCACCCCGTCCCGTCCGGCAGAACGAACTCGCACCACACCGCCTTGCCGCCGCCCGGCGTGCGCCGCGAGCCCCAGTTCGAGGCGATCGTGGCGACGATGGAGATGCCGCGGCCCGTCTCGTCGCCGGGTTCCGCACGGCGGCGGCGCGGAAGGTGGTCGTCCCCGTCGGTGACCTCGATGATCAGGCGGCGGTCCGTGCGCCGCAGTCGCAGGCGCATCGGCGGGGTGCCGTGCTGCAGGGAGTTGGCGACGAGCTCGCTCGCGGCCAGGACGCCCAGGTCGTGCAGCTCGGGGGCGAACCGCCAGCTGGTCAGGACGCCGGAGGCGAAGGCGCGGGCCCGGGGCGCCGCCTCGACGCCGCCGAGCAGTTCCAGCGCCGCATTGCGGAAGCGCTCGCCGTCGGGGCCCTTGCGCGCCGGGTGCTGGAGGACCAGGACCGCCACGTCGTCGTCGTGGTCGGCCGTGACCCCGGCCGCGCGGATCAGGCGGTCGCAGATCACCTGCGGGGTGCCGGTCGCGCCCGCCAGCGCGTGTTCGAGCGCCGCCACTCCCTCGTCGATGTCCTCGTCCCTGCGCTCCACCAGGCCGTCGGTGTACATGACCGCCGTGGAACCGGGGCCGAGCGGGACGGAACCCGACGTGTGCAGCCAGCCGCCCGTGCCGAGCGGCGGGCCCGTGGGCTCCTCGGCGCGGTGGATCGTGCCGTTCTCGTCGCGTACGAGGATGGGGAGGTGGCCCGCCGAGGCGTACACGAGGCGGCCCTCGTTCGGGTCGTGGACCGCGTAGACGCAGGTGGCGATCTGCTGCGGGTCGATCTCGATGGCCAGCCCGTCGAGGAGCTGCAGCACCTCGTGCGGCGGCAGGTCGAGTCTCGCGTAGGCGCGTACGGCGGTGCGGAGCTGGCCCATCACGGCCGCGGCGCGCACGCCCCGGCCCATCACGTCGCCGATGACCAGGGCGGTGCGGCCGCCGCCGAGGGTGATGACGTCGTACCAGTCGCCGCCGACCGCGGCCTCGGTGCCGCCGGGCTGGTACGTGGCCGCGATGCGCAGGTCGTCGGGCTCCTCCAGCTCCTGGGGCAGCAGGGATCTCTGGAGGGTGACCGCCGTCTCGCGCTGGCGGCGCTCGCTGGTGCGCAGCCGCTCCGCCGCCTCCGCGTGGTCCGTGACGTCCGCCGCGAAGATCAGTACGCCGGGGCCCTCGGCCGTCTCCAGCGGGGTGCAGGTGACCGTGTACGAGCGGCCGCCCGCGGTCCTGCGGGACTTGACCGTGCGGGGCTTCGCGCTGCGCAGCACCTGGTCGAGGAGGGGGAGCAGGCTGAGCTCGTCGAGCTCGGGCAGGGCCGTGGCGGCCGGTTCGCCGACGGGGCGGTCGCCGAACGCCGCGACGTACGCGTCGTTGACGTACGCGATGCGGTGCTCGGGCCCGTGCACCAGGGCGACGAGGGCGGGGATGCGGTCGAGGACCTCGCGGACGGGCAGTTCGTCGACGCCGATGCCGCCGCCCGGCTCGGGTTCGTCGGGCAGGTGCTCGGCGCGGGCCGCGGGCACGGCGCTCTCGCCTCGCTGGGGTACGCCGTGGTCGGCCCGCGCTGCGGCGCGGCGCTGCGTTCCGGGGAGCCGGGCGCTCCAGCGCGTGAAGTTCACTGTGGGACAAGCCTCGTGTGGTCGAGGGCGGGCGCAGGGCCCGCCCAGGGTCGTGGACCAGTCTGGCCGACCGTACTGACAAACGTCAGACGCCGGTCCGGGAGCGGGAGTTCCGCGCTCCGGTCGGACGGCGGCCGGAACTCCGGTCGTCAGGTCGTCACCGGAGTGGCGGGGAGACGGTCAGGGCGACCCCTTCGGGCTGCCGGACGGCGGTGGAGAAGGGTCCTCAGGAGGGACGGTTCCGGCCGCGAGTTCGAACTCGGCGCGCGGCTGTTCCAGGGACCCCAGCGAGACGATCTCCCTCTTGAACAGGCCGGAGAGGGTCCATTCGGTCAGGACGCGGGCCTTCCGGTTGACGGTGGGCACCCTGCTGAGGTGGTAGACGCGGTGCATGAACCAGGCAGGGTAGCCCTTCAGCTTGCGTCCGTAGACGTGTGCGACGCCTTTGTGCAGACCGAGGGAGGCCACGGAACCCACGTACGCGTGCTCGTAGTCGGTGAGCGGCTGATCGCGCAGGGACGCCGCGATGTTGTCGGCGAGTGTCCTGGCCTGGCGCACCGCGTGCTGGGCGTTGGGCGCGCACTCCTTGCCGGGCTCCTCGGCCGTGACGTCGGGGACGGCGGCCGCGTCGCCCGCGCCCCAGGCGTGCGGGGCGCCGTCGACCGCGAGGGCGGCGGTGCACCTGAGCCGGCCGCGGTCGGTCAGCGGCAGGTCGGTGGCGGCGAGCAGGGGGCTCGGTTTGACGCCGGCCGTCCACACGACCGTACGGGTGGGGAAGCGGGAGCCGTCGCTGAGCACCGCGACCCGGTTCTCGCAGGACTCGAGGCGTGTTTCGAGTCGTACGTCGATGTTGCGGCCGCGCAGTTCACGGATCGTGTACTGGCCCATTTCCGGGCCGACTTCGGGCAGGATCCGGTCACTCGCCTCCACGAGGATCCACTTCAGGTCCTCGGGTGTGACGTTGTGGTAGTACTTCGCCGCGTACCGGGCCATGTCCTCCAGTTCGCCGAGCGCCTCGACGCCCGCGTAGCCGCCGCCCACGAAGACGAAGGTGAGGGCCGCGTCGCGGATCGCCGGGTCGCGCGTGGAGGAGGCGATGTCCAGCTGCTCGATGACGTGGTTGCGCAGGCCGACGGCCTCCTCGACCGTCTTGAACCCGATGCCGTACTCGGCGAGGCCGGGGACCGGGAGCGTACGGGAGATCGAGCCGGGGGCCAGGACCAGTTCGTCGTAGGTGAGCGGGGTCGGGCCCGTGCCCTCCTCCGCGCTGGCGAGCGTCGTGTACGTGGCCGTGCGCTTGGCGTGGTCGACGGAGACCACCTCGCCGACGATGACGGTGCAGTGCTCCAGGACGCCGCGCAGCGAGACGACGACATGGCGCGGGGAGATGGAGCCCGCGGCGGCCTCCGGCAGGAACGGCTGGTACGTCATGTACGGGTCGGGGGTGACGACAACGATCTCCACAGCGCCGCTCCGAAGCTCGGTTTTGAGCTTCTTCTGGAGGCGCAGGGCGGTGTACATCCCGACGTAGCCGCCGCCGACAACGAGAATGCGCGCAGGTTCCCTCACCCTCCCATGACGCATCGGACCCTTGCGTTTGTCCACAGCCCCGGCAATTTGTGTGACGGAGCGGAGGCGCTCGTACCGGTCGGGCGGACGGCTGTGGCACGGGACAGGTGCGCAGGTCAGCGGGTAGAGCGGGGGTACGTGACAGGGGGGCAATCGGGGCGGAATCGCCGCGTACTCCGTTCGGGGGGCGCTCCGTGCGGAACCTGCCCCTTCTGAATTGACTCCGGCTCAACTATGTTCGTGTGCTGTCGGGGTGTCGGGGGACGCACTGGCGGGGCCGCAGAGCGGGTCCGGAAATCGCTGTCTGTTCCTCACGCTCCGGCTGACAATGACGGGGAGTGTCTCCGGGGGGAGACGTCATTACCGGGGGAACACATATGCGCATTCAGGAATCTCAATGGACCTCAGCGTCTTCCGTCGCGCCCACGGGCGTCTCGGGGGGCGCCAACGGGCGGGGTGCGGGCGACAGTTCGCGCTCGACGCCGCTGCGGGTGGACGCCCAGCGCAATCTGGAGCACGTGCTGCGCGCGGCCCGGGAGGTCTTCGGTGAGCTGGGGTACGGGGCGCCCATGGAGGACGTGGCGCGCCGCGCCCGCGTCGGTGTGGGCACGGTGTACCGGCGCTTCCCCAGCAAGGACGTACTGGTGCGACGGATAGCCGAAGAGGAGACGGCCCGGCTGACCGACCAGGCGCGCACCGCGCTCGGCCAGGAGGACGAACCGTGGTCGGCGCTCTCGCGCTTCCTGCGGACGTCGGTGGCCTCGGGCGCGGGCCGGCTGCTTCCTCCGCAGGTGCTGCGGGTGGGCGTGGCCGACGAGCGGTCGGACGGCGGCCGGGACGAGGCGCGTGTCCCGGAGCAGCGCAGTGCGGCGCCCGAGCTGCGGCTCGTGGAGCAGCGCCACGCTCCGCTCGACGAGGGCGTGCCCGCGGACGACACGGGTGCGACGGAGCTGCTCGAGGTCGTGGGGCGGCTCGTGGACCGGGCCCGGGAAGCCGGTGAGCTCCGTGCCGACGTGACCGTGTCCGACGTCCTGCTGGTCATCGCGACGGCGGCGCCCTCGCTGCCGGACGCCGCCCAGCAGGCGGCCGCGTCGGCCCGACTGCTCGACATCCTTCTGGAGGGGCTGCGCTCGCGGCCCTAGGGTGGCGACAGGCCCTTCAGTGACCGGTTGAGTGAGCGGTGCGGTGCGATGACCGCGGGCGGCCGATATGTGCCGTTCGCGGTCAACTACTGTCCGGGGTACGCCCGTTGAGCCTTCCCCGGATGAGTGAACCGTAGTGCTCAGGTGCGGGAAATCTCCACGGATGAGTGGTTGCCGTGCACGAACCGGCCCGGTGGGGGGCGGGTGTGACACTCTTTCCCGGTGGTCGGGTCAGAGTGTGCGGTCGGGGGCTTCCGCGATGAGCGTTGACGGGCGGGACGAGCAGCAGCCCGACGGTGGGGTGACGGGCGCCGAGGATCTTCCCCCGCAGCAGGTGCCGAGCCAGGGCGGGCCCGGGCGGACCTCCGCCGAGCCGCCGAGCGCGGCGCCGGACCCGGATGTGTCCGTACCGGCCCAGCGGGAGGGCCTCGCCGGTGCGTCGGGACCGTCCGGTGCATCGGGTGCGTCCAGTGCCGGACTGCCGCCGTCCGACGCCGACTTGATCGGGCGGATGCGCAGCGGGGACGACAGCGCGTACGAGGAGCTGTACCGCCGGCACGCCGCCGCCGTACGCCGCTACGCCCGCACCTGCTGCCGCGACGCGCACACCGCGGACGATCTGACGGCCGAGGTGTTCGCCCGCATGCTGGGCGCCGTCCGCGGCGGCAGCGGGCCCGAGCACGCGGTGCGCGCCTATCTGCTGACCACGGTGCGCCGCGTCGCCGCGAACTGGACGAAGTCGGCCAAAAGAGAACAACTAGTCGATGACTTCGCCGTGTTCGCCGCGCAGGCCGGCCGCTCCAACGAGGTCTCCGACGACGACACCCTCGAACTCGGTGCCGATGTCCGCGCCATGCACGAGGCCGAGCAGTCGATGGCCATGCAGGCCTTCCGCTCCCTGCCCGAGCGCTGGCAGGCCGTGCTCTGGCACACCGAGGTCGAGGACGAGTCGCCGAGCGACGTGGCCACGCTCTTCGGGCTCGACGCCAACGGCACGCGCGTGCTCGCCAAGCGGGCCCGCGAGGGCCTGAAGGAGGCCTACCTCCAGGCGCACGTCTCCACCACGCTCACCGAGTCCGAGGAGTGCTCCCGCTACGCGGACCGGCTCGGCGCCTACGCGCGCGGCAGCCTCCGTACGCGGGCCGAGCGCGGTCTGCGCAAGCACCTGGAGGAGTGCGCCAAGTGCCGGCTGGCCGCGGGCCAGATCAAGGAGGTCGCCAGCGGCATCCCGGGTGTCGTGCCGATCGCGGTCATCGGCTGGTTCGGTGCCGCCGGGTACGCGAAGGTGGCCGCGCTCATCGGCGGCGGCGCCGCGGGTGCGGCGGGCGCCGGGGCCGGTGCGGCCGCGGCGTCGGGCGGCTCGTCCGGCGGCGGTGCGGCCGGCGGGGCCGCGTCCGAGGGGCTCGGGGCGCCCGCGAAGGCCGGTATCGCGGCCGGTGTGGTGGCGGCCGGGGTCGCCGTCGCGGTGGCCATGGCGCTCGCCGGTGACCCGAAGCCGCAGCCCGAGGCGAAGTCGGAGAAGCCGCCGGTGTCCCAGCCGGTCCCGCCGGAGCCGTCCCCCGAACCACCGACGCCCGCGCCCGAACCCCCGGCGCCGAAGCCCGACCCGACGCCTCCGAAGCCCACACCGACCCCCACGCCGAAGCCGAAGCCGACGCCTGAGAAGCCGACGCCCACGCCCACCCCCGAGCCGACACCTCCGAAGCCGAAGCCGAAGCCCACGCCCAAGCCGACGCCCCCGAAGCCGACTCCCCCGCCGGCCCCGGCCGTCTACCAGCTGAACCGGCTCGACTACGGCGTCGTCGGCGACGGCTCCAAGCCCGAGATCCGGCTCGGCGCGAGCAGCTGGGTGTGGCAGCGCTACGGCATGTCGACCGGCGGCAAGCAGTACGCCAACGGCGTCTCGGTGCACGCCCCGTCGTCCGTCACCATCGACCTGAACCGCACGTGCACCGCCTACGACGCGTCCGCCGGTGTCGACGACATGACGCTGGGGCTCGGCGCCGTCCGGTTCTCCGTCTACGTCGACGGCGCCCGGGCCTGGCGCTCCCCGGTGATGCGCGGCAACGACCCGGCCGTGCCGGTCCATGTCGATCTGACCGGGCACAAGACGATCCGGCTCGTGGTCGATCCGCACACGCCGTTCGGCGCGGTGGCGCTCGCGGACTGGGCCGAGTCCCGCTTCACCTGCAGCTGAGCCGGTGAACGGGCCGCCGGTCAGCGCGCGTCGGCGCCCGTGCCCAGCTCGGCCAGGATCTCCCCGGGCGTGAGGCCCCGGCCCGCCGTCTGCTCCGCCGCGTACCGGGCGGCGCCCAGCTCGGCCCGGGCCCGGGACTCCACCGCCGCCTGCTCGGCCTGCTCCGGCATCGGCCGGGGCCGGCCGCCGCGCAGCCCGTCGGCGGCCCCGAACAGGCGCGCCGCGCGCACCAGATCGTCGCGGCGGGCCAGCAGTTCGGCGCCGATGTCGACCAGGCCGGCGATGACCGTCTCGGAGCACCGGCCCCGCACCGCCTCGCCCAGCACGCCGCCGAGGAGCGCGAGGCCGGCCGCGGGACCCTCCTCGGCGGCCCTGATCCGGACGTCGACGATGCCGAGCGCCGCCACGAACTGCGGCGGCGGCGTACCCGTCGCGGCCACCGAGCGGGACAGGTCGCACAGCTCGCGCGCGCGGGCCACCTCACCGTCGTCCAGCGCGAGATGGGCCCGCAGCAGCGCCACGAAGGCCGTGGTGTCCACGGTGCCGTGCTGCTCCGCCTCCGCGCTCGCCACGTCCAGGGTCTTCTCCGCGGTCTCGCGGTCCCCCTCCCGGTAGGCGATCTCGGCGAGGCGGGCCATCAGGAACGGCGTCTCCGCGAACGCCCCCACCTCATGGGCGAGGCGCAGCGCCTCCTCGTAGTGCTCCTTCGCCTCACCGAAGCGACCGCGTCCCATGGCGGCCTCGCCCGCGGCACTCGCCACCTGGGCCCGCATCCAGCGATCGCCCACCCGGCGGCCGATGTCCCGCAGCTCGACGAGGTCCTCGTCCACGCCCTGCATGTTGCCCTGCGTGTCGACGGCCGTGTGCGTACGGAACATCAGCGTGACGCCGAGATCCCAATCGCCGCCGAACCGGCGGCAGTTGATGACAGCCTGGTCGAGGGCGGCGCGGACGTCGCGGGTGCTGTCGACGATGAACAGCGAGAACGGCCAGACGATGCCGGGGAAGCGGGCGCCCTGCGGACCGGGCGGCTCGAAAGCCGCGAGCACCCGCTCCACATGCGCCCGGCCCTGCTCGTCGGCGACGGCCTCATGGGGCCGGGACTCGGCGGCCAGGAAGAGGGACAGCAGCCGCAGATTCATCCGCGGCCAGTACAGCGGGTCCGCCGGGTCGTCCGGGACCGTGCGGTCCGGCAGGAGCCGCTCGATCCCGTCGATCCAACCCGAGCCCTCCGGCCGGTAGTTGCGCAGCCACCAGAACCAGCCCATGTGCAGCGCCAGAGCGATCGCCGTCTCCTCGTCGACCAGTCCGGGCGCGCTCGTGACACGGCTCAGCGCCGCGCGGATGTTGTCGAGCTCCGTCTCCAGGCGCTGGATCCACGGAAGTTGCTCCGCCGAGCGGATCTTGGGGTCGGCCTCCTCGACCAGCGCGCGCACGTACGCGATGTGGCGGCGCTGCGCGGCCAGACGCAGCCCCGGGGTCTCCTCGGCGCGCTCCGTCGCGTACTCGTGGATGGTCTCCAGCATCCGGTAGCGCATACCGGTGCTCTCCGGGACGTCCGAGCCCTGGTGGGGTGTGGCGATCAGCAGGGACTTGTCCACGAGGGAGCCGATGGTGTCGGCGACGGTCACGGCGTCGCCGGCGCACACCGCCTCGGCCGCCGCCAGGTCCCAGCCGCCGGCGAACACCGACAGCTCGCGCAGGGCGGCGCGCTCCCGGTCGTCGAGCAGGTCCCAGGACCAGTCGACCACCGCGCGCAGGGTCTGCTGGCGGGGCAGGACCGTGCGGCTCCCGCTGGTCAGGAGGCGGAAGCGGTCGTCCAGGCGGTCCGCGATCTGGCGGGGCGTGAGCAGTCTGAGGCGGGCCGCGGCCAGCTCGATGGCGAGCGGCAGTCCGTCGAGCCGGCGGCAGATCTCGGTGACGGCCGCCGGATCGCGGGCCGGGTCGAATCCGGGGCTCACGGCCTGCGCCCGCTCGGTGAACAGCCGGTGCGCGGGGTCCGGGGGCAGTGGCTCGACCGGGCGCACCGACTCCCCCGGGACGCCGAGGGGTTCGCGGCTGGTGGCGAGGATCGTGAGGCCCGGGCAGTGGGTGAGGAGGGTCTCGGCGAGCTCCGCCGCCGCGTCGATGACGTGCTCGCAGTTGTCAAGGATCAGGAGCAGGCTGCGCTGGGCGCAGTACTCGATGAGAAGCGTGGTCGGGTTGTCGTGCGGGCCCGACAACTCGTGCGTCATCAGGACCGTCTCGCGCAGGCCGAGTGCGCTGACGACCGCGCCCGGGACCGCCCGTGGATCGTCGAGCGGCGCCAGCTCGACCAGCCAGGCCTGGGGGACCGGGGCGGCGGTCTCTTCTGCCAGGCGGGTCTTGCCGGAGCCGCCCGGGCCCGTGAGCGTGACCAGGCGTGCTCCTCGTAGATCGGAACGGACGGCGGCGAGTTCGGGTTCCCGGCCGACGAACGAATTCAGGCGGGGGCGGAGGTTGCCTGTGCGGGTCGGGGGGCGGGGGGTGGGTGCGGGCTGGGTGAATGTGGCTCGGGTCGGTGTGGCTTGGGTCGGTGTGGCTTGGGTCGGTGTGGCTTGGGTCGGTGTGGCTTGCGTGGACTGCGTGGGCTGAGGTGCGGTTGGTTCCGTCAGCAACTCCCGGTGCAGGGTCGCCAGTTCCGGGCCCGGGTCCGTGCCGAGTCCGTCCGCGAGGGTGCGGCGGGCCTCCTCGTACGCGGCCAGTGCGTCCGCGCCCCGGCCGGTCGCGCGCAGGGCGCGGATCAGGAGGGCGCGCAGGGGCTCGTCGTACGGGTGCGCCGTGGTGAGTTCCCGTAGTTCCGGTACGAGCTCCGGGGCGCGGCCCAGCCGCAGATCCGCCGCCACGCGTGCGCGGGTCGCCTCCAGGCGCTGGGCCTCGGGGCGGGTGGCCGCCGTGTGGTCGGGCAGGTCGGCGAGGGCCGGGCCGTGCCACAGGGCGAGGGCCTCGCGCAGGATGCGGGCCGCGGTCGCCGGGTCGTCCGCGGTCAGCGCCGCGATGCCCTCGCGGACCAGGCGCTCGAAGACGTACAGGTCGATGTCCGCGCGGGTCGCCGCGAGCCGGTAGCCGCCGGCCTCCGAGCTGATCGCTTCCTTGCCGAGCGCTCTGCGCAGGCGGCCCACCAGGGCCTGGAGTGCGGCGGGGGCGTCGGCGGGCGGGGTGTCCGCCCAGACGTCGTCGATGAGGGCGTCGGTGGGAGCGGTGTGGGGGGTGTGCAGGGCCAGGGACGCGAGGAGGGCGCGGAGACGGGGGCCGCCCACGGGGACGGCGGTGCCCTTGTCGTCGTAGGCCTGTGTCGTGCCCAGAATTGTGTACTGCACCTAGGCATTGTCGCCGGTTCGGTGCGAGGCGGGGGTGGATATTTCCGCTGGGCGGATACGGCTGCGGCTGCGGCGGGGCGGGTGGCTTCCGGGGGGCGATGGACTGAGGCAGGCCCGGGCTGGGCGGGGCTGGGTTGATGCGGTTGTGACTGGGCGGGGCTGGGTGCGCCGTCCGTTGTGGGGTGGGGCGGGGCCGCGTCGGCGTACCTCCTCGGCCGGATGGGTCTCGTCGCCTCCGTACGCCGTAGGCGCGTCATCCGGCGCTGAGTTCCCGCGGTGTCCTGCGGGGGCACCCCGACACGTCCCCTCCCGCCGGCTTGCGGCCTCCGCCCGGTGGGGCTTCCGACGCCGCTGGCTCATGTCCTCGCCGCTCGTACGCGGCTGACCGCCGGTGGGGCTTTCGACGCCGCTGGCTCATGTCCTCGCCGCTCGTACGCGGCTGACCGCCGGTGGGGCTTTCGACGCCGCTGGCTCATGTCCTCGCCGCTCGTACGCGACTGAACACCGGTGGGGCTTCCGACGCCGCTGGCTCATGTCCTCGCCGCTCGTACGCGACTGAACACCGGTGGGGCTTCCGACGCCGATGACTCATGCCCTCGCCGCTCGTACGCGGCTGACCGCCGGTGGGGCTTTCGACGCCGATGACTCATGCCCTCGCCGCTCGTACGCGACTGAACACCGGTGGGGCTTCCGACGCCGATGACTCATGCCCTCGCCGCTCGTACGCGACTGAACACCGGTGGGGCTTCCGACGCCGATGACTCATGCCCTCGCCGCTCGTACGCGACTGAACACCGGTGGGGCTTCCGACGCCGATGACTCATGCCCTCGCCGCTCGTACGCGACTGAACACCGGTGGGGCTTCCGACGCCGATGACTCATGCCCTCGCCGCTCGTACGCGACTGAACACCGGTGGGGCTTCCGACGCCACCGCCTGGGCAGTCTGCCGCCTGGGGCGGCAGGGTGGGCAAGGCGGCACCCCCGCGCCGGGTGACTGTTCGAGCGGGCCCGAGGGCGAGGAAAGCACCCCGCGGCGGGCGAGCGTGAGAGCAGGCCCGCGCGCAAAGTAAGCCCAGCGCCGGGCGGCCGTGAGAGCTGGGGCGGGGGAGAGCGCGCTGCTAGCGGAGCGGACCCGCTCCTAGGGCGCGTTCGGGGACGACGCTGCCCGTCGGGACGGCACGCGCGCGTGCGGGGGTGCCCGTCCAGCACGTGCCTCTTCGGGCCAGCAGACGGCGCAGCCACAGTTCCAGGGCGACGAGGTCGGCGAGGCCGTCGAGGGGCAGGGGTTCGCCGTCGGCCGCCGCGCGCAGCGCCTTGCGGACCACACGGGCCTCGACCAGGCCCGTCTGCGCCAGCAGCGGGGTGTCGAAGAGGGCGATCAGCTGGTCCGCGGCCACCCGCAGCCCCGTGCGGGCCGCCGCCGCGGAGGACGCGTGCGAGGGCGCCCCCCAGCCCGGGGGCAGGTCGGCGACGCCCGCGCCCTCCAGGACCGTGCGCAGGATCGTCGCGCGGGCCCCCGGCTGGACGCGCAGGGACTCGGGAAGCGCGCGGCAGGCGCGGACCACCTGGTTGTCGAGGAACGGGGCGTGCAGGCGCTGGAAGCGGATCTCCGCGGCCTGTTCGAGGATGCGCAGGTCCGCCGCGTGGCGGGCCAGGGCCGCGCGGGCCCGGAAGTCGCCGGGGCGCTGGCCGGGGCCGGGTCCGGGACGCGTCGTCCCCTGATGCAGGCGAACCGATACTTCAGCGAGAGCCTCACCGGTCAGCCAGCGCGCGGCGGGCCCCGGTCTGGCCCAGGTGAGCGCGGCCAGGGACGCACCGACGGCGCCGCCCGGCTCGTCGAAACTGCGGTGCAGCAGGCGGTCCGAGAGATGCTCCAGGCCCGCCTTGTAGGGCGTACGGGCCAGCTTGCGGGCCGCGCCGTACACGCGCGCGGGCACCGTGAAAGAACCGTCCGCCTTGGTGAGCGCCGCGACCGGGCGCACCATGCTGCGGCGGCGTCTGTCCATGAGGAGGTCCGTGAGACGCGCCGGATGGGCGTCCAGGACCTGGCGTGCGCCGTAGCCGGTGAAGTGGTCCGCGCTCCCGGAGGCGAGGCGCGCACGGTGCCGGGCCGCCGCGACGAGGCTGGCGCTGGGCTCGTCGGTGAGCGGGCCGTCCAGGTCGGCGTAGGGCAGGGCCTCTTCGCCCGCGGCCACGACGACGTGGTGCAGGCGCGGGTTCGCGGCCAGCGCCCCCGCACGTTCAAGTTCCGCCTCGTGATTGGTCGTTGTGCTGGAGATGTCGTTGAAAGTGACCGCGAGCAGGCGTTCACCCGCTCCCGTGCCGTGGCCCAGGACCGTGCCGGGCAGGCCGGGCAGACCCGCCGCGAGGAGCGCGAGGGTGCCGGAGGCGGGCCCGCCCGAGAGGTCCGCGCCGATACCGGGCACGGGCATGCCGCGGGCGGCGCGCCGCTCGGCGGGCCCCATGCCGGGCACGGGTCCGGGGTCGAGGTCGGTGCCGGGCACGTGCCGGGGCGCGGTGAGCCGGGCCCGTACGGCGTCCACCAGGGCGTCCCGTACGGCGTCCACGGCGCTGCCGGGGTCGACGGGCGCGGCACCCACCGCGAGGGACGCCACCGCCTCGTAGCCGGCGATCTCGCGGGCCCCGGCGCGCAGGATCAGCGCGTGCCCGGGCGGGATGCGGCGCACGCCCTGGTACGGCGTCGAGTCGTGCAGCGCCTCCGGGACGTCGGGGGTGGCGAGCAGCGCGGCGAGGTGGCCGACGTCGAGGTTCGCCTCGATGAGGTCCGCGAGGGGCAGGGCCGCGGTGGCGTAGGCCGTGCCGCCCGCCCAGGGGGTGTAGAACACCGGGCGCGCGCCCGCCAGGTCGCCGAGCACCATGACGCGGCGGCCCACCTGGACCACGGCGGTGTAGCTGCCCGGCCAGTTGGTGAGGTGGCGCAGGGCGCCGCCGCGCGCGGCGAAGAGCCCGACGCGCAGTTGTTCGTCGGTGGCGCCGCACACGCCGAGGACCGCGATCCGCGTCTGGTCGTCGACCCGCACGATGCGCACCTCGTCGGGGCGCCAGTCACCGACCGCCCACAGCGGATCCGGGTCGCCCCACAGGAGTTGGGAACCGACCGGGTGTACCGTTTCGCCGTCCGATCCCGTGGCTCCTGCGGACTCGAAGGCGACAGGTCCAGCGGCGGTGCTGCTCCATCCCACCAACCACCGCATTGCCGCCTCCACAACCTGTGGACAACCAAGGGGTCCCCATGCTGCCACGAAGGAGGCGCCCGAGAGGGGCCAAGTAGGGAGCGGGACACGGCGTGCGCTCCCCTTAATGCGCCCCTTTTGAGCCGTAGTTGAACCGTGGCACCACCACGGCGAGGTAGGACGACGGGGGCGACTTTCGGCCAAATCGGCTTCCGTTGGCCGGAGCTGAACACCCCGCTTCGGCCACAGCGCGCAACGCACAGTCCGGGAGGCGCACATCGCCTCCCGGACCGGTCCGCCGCCCGCGGGGATGTAGGCGGCGGTGTCCCCCAGCCCACTGGATCCAGTACAGCGGGCCGACCCACGCAGGTTCCATGGAAGCCGCGACCCCGCCTCGGAGTAAGAGCGCACGCACGGGCGCACGGCACCACACCCGGAGCACACAGTGACGGCGCGTGGCCTGCGCCGTACTTCCGTACGGACAACAATCTCGCCATCCGGAACTACGCCACTTAACGCTTGGGATCCGGCGAACTACGCTGGGTGTACGAATGCCGCGCGGTTATGCCAGGCCAAAAGACGGTCTGTGGAGTGCCGGCGCGGCAGCCGTCTGTGTCGAGGGGTGGCGCATGTCCAGGGAGCTACGCGGACCGAACGAGAAGCTCGGCGCCGTTCTCGCCCTCGCGGGAATCAGTAACGCGGGCCTGGCGCGCCGCGTCAACGACCTTGGCGCACAACGCGGGTTGACACTTCGCTACGACAAGACGTCGGTGGCGCGGTGGGTGTCGAAGGGCATGGTGCCGCAGGGCGCCGCGCCGCACCTCATCGCCGCCGCGATCGGCCAGAAGCTCGGCCGGCCCGTGCCGCTGCACGAGATCGGCCTGGCCGACGCGGATCCCGCGCCCGAAGTGGGCCTCGCCTTCCCGCGCGACGTCCGGGCGGCGGTGAAGTCGGCCACGGAGCTGTACCGGCTCGACCTCGCCGGGCGCCGGGCGGGCAGTGGCGGCATCTGGCAGTCCCTGGCCGGTTCGTTCGCGGTGAGCGCGTACGCGACGCCCGCCTCACGGTGGCTGATAACCCCGGC
Organism: Streptomyces sp. YJ-C3; assembly: GCF_053891275.1. Taxonomy (NCBI): domain Bacteria; kingdom Bacillati; phylum Actinomycetota; class Actinomycetes; order Kitasatosporales; family Streptomycetaceae; genus Streptomyces; species Streptomyces sp. YJ-C3. The sequence continues at coordinate 8,695,181 of NZ_CM132685.1, forward strand.
CGACTCGTCTGTCGCGAGAGAAGCGCACACGACGGACGAGGGGGCGCCCCAGAAGGTCGGCCACAGCGACGTGGTGAAGCTGCGCGAGGCCGCGGAGGACGCGCGGCGCTGGGACTCCAAGTACGGCGGCGGCGACTGGCGTTCGTCGATGGTGCCCGAGTGCCTGCGGGTCGAGGCGGCGCCGCTGCTGCTCGGCTCGTACTCCGACGACGTGGGCCGCTCCTTGTTCGGCGCCTCGGCCGAACTGACCAGGCTGGCCGGGTGGATGGCGTTCGACACCGGGCAGCAGGAGGCCGCGCAGCGGTACTACATCCAGGCCCTGCGGCTCGCGCGGGCGGCCGCGGACGTCCCCCTGGGCGGCTATGTGCTCGCCACCATGTCGCTCCAGGCCACCTACCGCGGGTTCGGGGACGAGGGCGTCGACCTCGCGCAGGCCGCTCTGGAGCGCAACAGAGGACTCGCGACCGCCCGCACCATGAGCTTCTTCCGCCTCGTCGAGGCACGCGCGCACGCACGCGCCGGTGACGCGCAGGCGGCGGGGGCCGCGCTGCGGGCCGCCGAGGGATGGCTGGAGAGGTCCAGGGACGGCGACAGCGACCCCTCCTGGCTCGGCTTCTACTCCTACGACCGGTTCGCCGCGGACGCCGCCGAGTGCTACCGCGACCTGAAGGCGCCGCGGCAGGTGCGCAGGTTCACCGAGCAGGCGCTGTCCAAGCCCACCGAGGAGTTCGTGCGCTCGCACGGCTTACGCCTCGTGGTGTCGGCGGTGGCCGAGCTGGAGTCGGGGAACCTGGACGCCGCGTGCGAGCAGGGGACCCGCGCCCTGGAGGTCGCGGGACGGATCTCGTCCGCGCGGACCACGGAGTACGTGAAGGACCTGCTGCACCGCCTGGAGCCCTACGGCGACGAGCCGCGCGTGGTCGAGCTGCGCGAGCGGGCCAGGCCTCTTCTGATGGCCCCGGCATAGTCGTGCCCCCTGTCCCGCATGGATTGTCAGTGGTGTCGGGCAAGATGCAGGGCATGGAGGTGAGGCCGGTGGGGACGGCTGCGTATGACGGGGACGTACTGGTGATCGGCGGCGGGATCGTCGGTCTCGCCACCGCGTATGCCGTCTCGCGTGCCGCACCGGGCACGCGCGTCGTCGTCCTGGAGAAGGAGGCCGGCCCGGCCCGGCACCAGACGGGACGCAACAGCGGAGTGATCCACAGCGGGATCTACTACCGCCCGGACTCGCTCAAGGCCCGGTTCGCGGTGCGCGGCGCCGCCGAGATGGTCAAGTTCTGCGCGGAGTACGGGATCGCGCACGCGGTCACCGGAAAGCTGATCGTCGCCACGGAGCGGGACGAGCTGCCCCGGCTGCACGCCCTCGCCCAGCGCGGCAGGGAGAACGGGATCGCGGTGCGCGAGCTCGGCCCCGCCCAGATCCAGGAGTACGAGCCCGAGGTGCGCGGCCTGGCCGCCATCCACGTCGCGAGCACCGGCATCGCCGACTACCGCGCGGTCGCCGGGCACCTCGCCGAGCTCTCCGGCGCCGACATCCGGTACGGGGCGGACGTCGTCCGGATCGACCGGCGGGCCGGCCTGGGCGTCGCCGTGCGGACCGCCGCCGGGGACATCGTGCGCGGCAAGGTCCTGGTCAACTGCGCGGGGCTGCAGTGCGACCGCATCGCCCGGCTCGCCGGGGACGATCCGGGGATGCGCATCGTGCCGTTCCGCGGCGAGTACTTCGACCTGGCCCGGCCCGAGCTGGTGCGCGGGCTCGTGTACCCGGTGCCGGACCCGGCGTTCCCGTTCCTCGGGGTGCACCTGACGCGCGGCATCGAAGGCAGTGTCCACGTGGGTCCCAACGCGGTGCCCGCGCTGGCCCGCGAGGGCTACGACTGGGGGGTCGTCCGGCCCCGTGAGCTGGCCGGGACGCTGGCCTGGCCCGGGTCGTGGCGGATCGCCCGGCGCCACTGGCGGTACGGGGCGGGCGAGTTGCGGCGCTCCGCGTCGAAGCGCGCGTTCACCGACGCGGTGCGCCGGCTGGTGCCCGCGGTCGACCCGCAGGACCTGGTGCCTTCGCCGGCCGGGGTGCGGGCGCAGGCCGTGCTGCGCGACGGGACGCTGGTCGACGACTTCCTGATACGGGAGGGCGCCCGCACGGTCCATGTGCTGAACGCGCCGTCGCCCGCCGCGACGGCGTCCCTGCCCATCGGCCGGGAGGTGGCCCGACGCGCCCTCGATGTGCTCGGCTCGGCGTAGGCCCGGGACCGGCGCCGGCCGTCCCTGGCGAGCGACGGCCGCCCCGGAGCCCGTAAAATCGCCCCACTGTGTCTGAGTCCGAATCGCCCAAGCACCCCGCCCCGCCCGAGCGCCCGAACGAGCCGCGCTTCCCGGACGGGCCCCGGCCCGATCCCGCCGGATCGCACTTCGAGCGGCGCATCCGCAGCTTCCAGCCGCGCCGCAGCCGGGTCACCACCTCGCAGGCCGAGGCGTTGCAGCGGCTGTGGCCGCAGTGGGGCCTGGACATCGACGGGCAGCGCGTCCTCGATCTCGCCGAGCTGTTCCCGGGCCTGGACCGGGTCGTCCTGGAGATCGGCTTCGGCATGGGCGAGGCCACGGCGCAGATGGCGGCCGACGATCCGTCGACCGGGATCCTCGCGGTGGACGTCCACACCCCGGGCCAGGGCAATCTGCTGAACCTGGCCGAGCGCGGCGGCATGACGAACGTACGGGTGGCCAACGGCGACGCGATCATCCTGCTGCGCGCGATGCTCCCCGACGACAGCCTCGACGGTCTGCGCGTCTACTTCCCCGACCCCTGGCCGAAGAAGCGGCATCACAAGCGCCGCCTGATCCAGCCGGAGTTCCTGTCCCTGGTGGCCGGCCCGCTCAGGCCCGGGGCCCTGGTGCACTGCGCCACGGACTGGGAGGAGTACGCGGAGCAGATGCTCGAGGAGCTCACGGCCCACCCCGACTACGTGAACACCCAGGCGGACGGCGGCTACGCGCCACGCCCCGCGTTCCGACCGCTGACCCGCTTCGAGGGCCAGGGCCTGGACAAGGGGCACGTGGTGCACGACCTGCTGTTCCGGCGCAGGTAGAACCGGTAACGCCCGCACCGGCCGTCCCGGCACCTTGGCCCGAGGCCCCGTCGCGGCGCTCCGCATCCCTCGTTAGGGTCAATGCGTGGCTTCGTACCCCGGCTGCCCGCCCCACCAGGACCCCGCCCCCGGCGCCCGGCCGGACGGCGCGGTCCCGCATCCGCGCTGGTGGCAGCGGAAGGGCGTGCGGGCCACGGCGCTGGCCACGCTGCTCGCGCTGTCCGGCGCGGTGATCGCCGCGCTGGTGCGGGAGCAGACCGGCACCGAGGGATTCCTGGTCGGGCTCGGCCTGGCCGTGCTGCCCGTACCGCTGCTGATATCCGCGTTCCGCTGGCTGGACCGGGTGCAGCCCGGGCCCTGGCGGAACATGGTCTTCTCCTTCGCCTGGGGCGCCTGCGCGGCCGCCCTGATAGCGATCGTCGCGAACAGTTTCGCGACCCGGTGGATCGAGACGGCCACCGCCGACCCGACCGGCGCCGATACCCTCGGCGCCACCGTCATAGCGCCCGTGGTGGAGGAGTCCGCGAAGGCCGCGGCCGTGCTGCTGGTCTTCCTGTTCCGCAGACGGGACTTCACCGGCGTCGTCGACGGGGTCGTCATCGCCGGTGTCACGGCGACCGGCTTCGCGTTCACCGAGAACATCCTCTACCTCGGGAACGCCTTCGGCACCGACCAGCTGACCGGCACCGGCCCCGGCCTCACCTCGGTGACGGCCGCGACGTTCTTCGTGCGCATCGTGATGTCACCGTTCGCGCATCCGCTGTTCACGGTGCTCACCGGCATCGGTTTCGGGCTCGCCGCGGTCATGGCGCCCGACCGGGCCCGCACCCGCCGTGCGTTGCTGCCGCTCGCCGGGCTGCTCGCCGCGATGGGCATGCACGCGTTCTGGAACGGCTCGTCGTCCTTCGGCGAGTACGGGTTCTTCGCGGTGTACGCGGTGTTCATGGTGCCGGTGTTCGGCCTGATCACCTGGCTCGTGGTCCATCTGCGCCACCGCGAACTGCGCACCGTCAGGAACGAGTTGCCCGCGTATGTCGCCGCGGGCTGGCTCGCCCCGCCCGAGCCGTTCGCCCTCGGCTCGCTCAAGGCCCGCCGCCTGGCCCGGGAGTACGCCGCGCACTACGGCGGCAGGGACGCGGCCGCGGCGGTCGCCGCGTACGAGGAGTACGCGACGACGCTCGCCCTGCTCCGGCACCGCGGCCGCAAGGGCCGGGCCGGCGCCGATTTCGTCGTACGGGAGCGGGAACTGCTCGACGCGCTGTGGGAGCGGCGCGGCTACGCGCGGGCCGCGCTCGCGTACGGCTCCCGGATCGCGGCCCCGATGTGGCGGCCGCCGGTGTACGCGGGCCCGCCGATGGCGCCGGGCCCCGCGTACCACCCGTACAGCGCGTACCCCCCGTACCACTCGTACCGCTCCTGACGGGCCGGGGCCGTCAGGCGGACGCGTTCGTGAGGCGGGTGAGGTCCGCGTCCGTCAGTTCCAGGTCCGCGACCGCGAGCAGCGCCGGGAGCTGCTCGACCGTGCGGGCGGACGCGATCGGCGCCGTCACGGTGGGCTGCGCGGCGAGCCAGGCCAGGGCGACCGTGGCGATCTCGGCTTCGTGGGCCTGCGCGATCTCGTCGAGGACGGTCAGCACCTTGCGGCCGCGCTCGCTCTCCAGGTGCTTGCCCGCGCCCGCGGCCCGCGCGCTGTCGACGGTGACCCCCGGGCGGTACTTGCCGGTCAGGAAGCCGGCGGCGAGCCCCCAGTACGGGACGACGCCGAGCCCGGCACGGGAGGCGATGTCCTGCCGCTCGCCCTCGTACGTGTCGCGCGAGACCAGGTTGTAGTGCGGCTGGAGGGCGACGTAGCGGGCCAGTCCCTCGCGGTCGGAGAGGTCGAGGGACTCCTGCAGGCGGGCGGGCGAGATGTTCGAGGCGGCGATGTTGCGCACCTTGCCCGCCTTCACCAGCTCGTCGAGCGCGCCGATGATCTCCTCGACCGGGATGGTCTCGTCGTCGTCGAAGTGCGTGTAGTACAGGTCGATGTGATCGGTGCCCAGGCGCTTCAGCGAGGCGTCGGCGGCGGCCTTGATGTTGTCGCCGCGCAGGCCCTTGAAGTCGGGGTGGCGGGCGACCTTGGTGGCGATGACGACGTCGTCGCGGTTGCCGCGGGCCTTGACCCACTTGCCGATGATCGTCTCGGACTCGCCGCCGTGGTTCCCCTCGGCCCAGGACGAGTACGAGTCCGCGGTGTCGATGAAGTTGCCGCCCCCGGCGGTGTAGGCGTCGAGGACCGCGAAGGAGGTGGCCTCGTCGGCTGTCCAGCCGAACACGTTCCCCCCGAGGGAGAGCGGGAAGACCTCGAGGTCGGAGGAGCCGAGCTTGCGCAGAGCAGGGGAAGAAGTCATGCCCTGCTTCAACGCCTTTGCGGAAGACGGTATTCCATGGGCATGCGAAACCGGCAGCCCTGACGTCGGGGGGTTGCCGCCAGGACCGCCGGAACTCGGAGGAGACACGCCTCGGAGGGAGGCATGACTCAGGGAGAGGCCCGCCTCGGAGAAGAGACGGGGCTCAGAGGGAGGGGACGCGGCTCAGGGAGTGAGGCCCTTGTCGCGCAGCCACGCCGCCGGGTCGACGCCGGTGGCGTCCCCGCCGGGGTGGACCTCCAGGTGGAGGTGGGCACCGGTGACATTGCCGGTGGCGCCCACGCGGCCGATGACGTCGCCGGTGCTGACCTTCTGGCCGACGCTGACGTTCATCGACGACTGGTGGCAGAACCACAGCTCGGTGCCGTCGTCGAGGGTGAGGACCGTGCGGTAGCCGTACGCGCCCGCCCAGCCGGCCTCGGTGACGGTGCCGCCGTGGATGGCGTAGATCGGCGTACCGGTGGAGGCCGCGAAGTCGAGGCCCGTGTGGTAGCCGGAGGACCACATGGATCCGGGCTGCCCGAAGGTGCCGGTGAGGGTGTACGAGGCGACCGGGAGCTTGTAGCTCTTGGCCAGCTTGGCGAGGCGCTCGGCCTCGGCCTTCGCCTTGGCCTCCGCCTCCGCCTTCTTCTTCTCGGCGGCTTCCTTCTTCTCGGCCGCGGCCTGCTTCTCGGCGGCCTCCTGGGCGGCCTGCTTGGCAGCGGCCTCCTCGGCCGCGGCCTGCGCCGCGGTGTCGGCCGCGTTCTGCTGCGTCTCGGCCTGCTGCATGATGCGGGCCCGCAGTGCCTCGCCCGCGTCCGACTGCCCGTTGCCCACCGTGGTGAGCGGGGCGGCCGAGGCGGCACCGGACGAGGAGTCGGAGTCGTCGGATATGAGCGCGCCCACTCCGGGCAGCGACTTGGCCGCGGGCAGCGAGTCCTTGACCGCCGACAGGTCGGGCATGGAGATCTGGACGGCGGGCTTGCCGCCCTGCGCGGTGGCGATGCCGCCCGCGCCGACGGCGGCGATCACGCCGACACCGAGGACGGTGGAGCTGCGCGCGAGTCCGCCGCGCTGACGGGCCACGCGGTGCCTGCCGCGGACGGGACGGACGGATTCCTCGGTGGGATTCCACTCCTCCCAGGTCTCCTGCTCGACGCCGAACTCGCCGGGGGCGGAGTCGGCGGAGAATCCGGAGAACTCGGGGGCAGGCCGGTTCGACGCCACGGGGGCGCTCTCCTTTCCTTCCTTCTCGCCTACCGGGTTAGCTGACGGGTTCGGAGCAGGAAGGTCTCCTACGAGCACGGCCCGACGCCCGAAAAGCGACGGAACGATGCCTGATTCACCCCAAGTTGGTGGTTCCCCGGCTCCCTTGCGGGATTAAGCGTGTGCGCACGGAGCCGTCGCTTGTGACGGCTGGGACGACCGCGCTGCGTTATCGAACGTTAATAGACAGCCGACAGTATTTCCAAGCCGTTCCCACTGATCGTTCACGTCTTTGGCCTGGACTTAACGGGGCACGACCGGGCGGAATCGGGCGAGTTGACCGACGATTTTGACGCACGGGAAACATGCCTTTTCCTGACGGTGCGTCAATTGTTATGCGCAGGGGGGTCGCTCGATCACCGCTCGTGACAATGATCAAGGGCGGTGCACGGCGAGCAGCGCCATGTCGTCCTTGGTGCCGCCTCCGGTGTGCCGGCGTACTTCTTCGGCCAGTGCCGCGAGGAGTTCCTCGGGGCCGGGGAAGATGCGCCCGGAGAGCCGGTCCGCGGGGTCGTAGAAGGCGCCCTTCGTGTCCCGCGCCTCGGAGAGCCCGTCGGTGTACAGCAGCAGCGTCGCCGCGGCCGGGAACTCCGCCTCGGTGGCCCGGTCCGGCCAGGCACCGAGCTCGCCGAGGCCCAGCGGCAGCGCCGCCTCCTCGGGCCTGACCACCCGGACCGTGCCGTCGCCGAGCAGCACGATCGGCTCGGGGTGACCGCGGTTGAGGACGCGCAGGAGGTCGCCGCCGTGCGGGATCTCGGCGAGCACGGCGGTGGTGAAGCCCTCGAAGTCGTCGATGCCGCGACGCCGGGTGCCCTCCCGGGCCAGCGCCCGCTCCAGGCGCTGGGCGACCGCCTCCAGGCTGCCCTCCTGCTCGGCGGCCTCCCGGAAGGCGCCGATGACGACGGCCACCGCGGCGACCGCGCCCATGCCCTTGCCCCGCACGTCCCCGACGACGAGCCGCACCCCGTGCGGTGTGTCCTGCACCGCGTACAGGTCGCCGCCGATGAACGCGCCGGCCTGCGCCGCCTCGTACCGCGCCGCGATGGCCAGGCCGCCGATCCGCCCGGCCGGTTCCGGCAGCACCGCGAACTGGGCCGCCTCGGCGATCTGCCGCGCCGAGGCCAGCTGTTCGTCGCTGCGGCGCACGATCCGGTTGATGAAGCAGGCCAGCAGGCACACGGTGGCCACGGTCACCATCTCGGTGACGATCGGGGAGCCGAACTCCCGCGTGTATCTGACGTGCACGGCGGCTATGGCGCCGATCGAGCCGACCCCGGCCAGGATCGTCCCGGACAGCGAGAAGAACGGGGCGGCGACCAGAGGCGCCGCGCTGAACAAAGGAGCCCCGGAGAACCCGGACGGGGTGCAGTACTCGTAGACCGCGCCGCCGATGATCAGCAGCGCCGGCAGCAGCCGCAGGAAGACGTGGGTGACGCTGGCGTCCGCCACCTGTCTGTGCCGCCCTCCGCGCTGCCCCACCAGTTGTCTCCTGCCGCGTCCGCGCCCCGGTTTCCGGCGTCTCACCAAGGGTTCCCGGGGAGGGGGCGCGGGGCGACCAGTACGGGTCCGTCCGGGTGAGGCGTCCCGGGAGCCCGCGGGGTGCGGCGCCGCGAGAGCCCCGCACCCGATCTCGGCTCACGGGGCCCCTACGGCGCGAGGGCCCCCGCCTTCACCTCCGCCAGCCGCCCACCCCGCCCGAGCCGGTGCAGCGCCACGGCCCCGACCGCCCCGACAGCGGCCAGCGCCCACCACACCCCGGCCGGGGAGCGCGCGATCAGCGCCCCGGTGCCGAGGTTCCCCACGGTGATCCCGATCCCGCACACCGTGTTGTAGAGCCCGTAGTGCGTGGCGACCCAGCGCCCCCGCGCCAGCGACACCACCGTGTCCATCTCGAAGGGGTAGAGCACGGCCGTCGCCGCCGCGAGCCCCGCCGCGCACAGCAGCAGCCCGGCCACCCCGGTCAGGCCCGCGCCGCCCGCCGCGGGCACCAGGAACGAGGCGCCCATCAGCCCGAGCCCGGCGACCAGGCACTGCTCACGGCTCCACGTGCGCCGGCACCAGTCGGTGATCCGCAGCTGCCCGGCCAGCGCCACGAGCCCCGACACCACGAACAGGGCGCCGGTCGCGACCTGCCCGGCCCGGCCCCCGCCGAGCAGCCGCTCCACGGCGAGCGGCAGGGCCAGATAGACCTGGAACGACAGCACGTACGACCCGGTCATCGCGAGCGAGAACAGCCAGAAGGAACGGTTGCCGAGCACCGTCCGCCACTGGCCCCCCTCGTCACCGGAGCCCGCCGCCGCCCGCCGCCGCACGGGCAGCCGCAGCGCCTGCACGACCGAGAGCACCGCGAACAGCACCGCCGACACCGCGCACGTCAGCCGGAAGTCGACGCCGGTCAGGGCGAGCCCGACGAGCGGCCCGAGCAGGATGCCCGCCTGGTAGTAGACGTTGAACAGCGCGAACGCCTCCACGCGGCGCTCCTCACCGGCCTCGGCGGCGACGTACGCCCGCACCGCCGGATTGAACAGCGCGCCGGCGAGTCCGGTCGCGACCGACGCCGCGATCAGGACCGGCAGGGTGTCCGCGAAGGCGAGCGCGCCGAAGCCGACCGTCCGCAGCGCGCACCCGGCGATGATCATCGGCTTGAAGCCGAGCCGGTCCGCGAGCGCGCCCCCGGCCAGGAACATGCCCTGCTGCGACAGGTTCCGCACCCCGAGCACGAGCCCGACCGCCCAGGCGGCGAGCGACAGTTCCCCCGACAGATGCGCGGCCAGGTACGGCATCAGCATGTAGAAGCCGAGGTTGATGGTGAACTGGTTGACGTACAGGAGCTGGACAGCGGGCTCGAACCGGCGGGTACGGACCAGGAGTTGAGGCGCGGGCATCAGCGGGCCCCCTCCGTCGCGCAGCGGGCGCCACGGGCCGCGGGGCCCGGCACGTACGACCAGCTCTCGATGCCGGGGCCCGGCCCGGCCACCGCCCGCGGGGCCTCGGCCACCGCGCCCGCCAGCAGCCCGTGCGCGGCGCAGAACTCGTCGCTGAAGACCGTGTCGAAGTACCGGTGCGGCCCGTCGGGGAAGACGGCGACGATCCGCGTCCCGGCGGGCCGGGTCCGCGCCAGCCACCCGGCCACGAGCGCCACCGCCCCCACGCTCCACCCGCCGGTCGCGAACTGCCGCTCGGCGAGCCGCCGCGCGCTGCGCACCGCCTCCGCCGGGGCGATCCAGTGGATCTCGTCGAACGCGGCCCGGTCGACGTTGCCCGGGTGGATGGACGAGCCGAGCCCGCGCATCAGCCGCGGCCCGGCCGGCAGACCGAACACGGTGGAGGCGACGGAGTCGACGCCGACGAGTTCGAGCGCGGGCATCCGGTGCCGCCCGCGCAGCGCCCGGGCGAGCCCCGCCGAATGACCACCGGTCCCCACCGCGCACACCAGCACGTCGAACTCACCGACCTGCTCGGCGAGTTCGGCGGCCAGTGGGGCGTACGCGGCCGGGTTGTCGGGGTTGTGGTACTGGTTCGGGCACCAGGCGCCCGGCAGTTCGGCCAGCAGCGCGGCGACCCGGTCCACCCGGGCCTGCTGCCAGCCGCCGACCGGGCTCGGCTCGTGCACCCGGTGCACCCGGGCGCCGTGCGCGGCGAGCATCCGCGCCACGATGGGTTCGAGACCGGGGTCGGTGACGACGTGCACGGGGTGTCCGTAGTGCACCCCGGCGAGCGCGAGCCCGAGGCCGAGCGTGCCGGACGTCGACTCGACGATGGCGCCGCCGGGCCGCAGCTCGCCGCGCTCCCGGGCCCGTTCGACCATGTACAGGGCGGCCCGGTCCTTGATGCCGCCGAAATTGAAGCCTTCGAGTTTGGCCCAGTAGCCGTCGATCCACAGCACGGGGGTGTTGCCCACGGCGGCCGGGGCGGCCGGGGGCTGAAGCTTGCCGATCATGGGGTGAGCAGGTGTCCTTCGAGTGGTCGGATCCGGACGCGGAGGCGGACCCGCCTCAGTTCCGGTCGACCCCGAGGGCGATGAGGAGCCGGTGCCCCGCGACCGGCGGGACCTCCCCGGGGTGGGCGGCCCCGGCACACGGGGCCGGGACCCGGGGCGCGGCCGGACGCCGGGTCACCGGGCCGCCGCCCGGCCCGTCCGGGTGCGCGCGGTCGGCCGGCTGGGCAGCGAGGTGCGGTTCGGCGGGGGTGCAGCGGTGATGGTCGTGACGGGCGGCGGCCGCGGTGTCGTACCCGTCGGGGCAGCTGCCGGAGAGGAACAGCGCGCACAGCGCGAGCAGCAGCGCGAGGGCCGCTGCCCGCCGCGTCGACCGACTCGACCCCTGCCGTACGTCACTCATCGTGCGGCTGAGACTACGACGCGTAGCCGTCCGCGATCAAAAAAGAACCGAGGCCGGAATCTCGAAGGATTCCGGCCTCGGTCTTCAGTAGCGGGGACAGGATTTGAACCTGCGACCTCTGGGTTATGAGCCCAGCGAGCTACCGAGCTGCTCCACCCCGCGTCGGTGAAACCAACAGTACGCCATCAGGAGCGACGAACGCGAATCGGTTCTGCGGGGGCCCTCCGCGCCGCTCTCAGACCGACTGCGCGTGGGTGAGCGTCTCCCAGGCCACGAACAGATCGTCCGTGCCCTCGGGCCGCTGCTGCCGGGTGAGCTTCTCCGTCTCGGGGAGGTGCATCTTCAGCCGGCCCTGGAGGTGGCTGAGCCCCACTTCCGTGTCGGGCCCCATGTCGCGCTGCACCTTGCCGCCGCACAGCCAGGACGGGGCGGTGGCGCCGAGCTGGTACTTGGAGTGGAACTCCAGCGCGGCCGCGAGCCGGTCCTTCACCTCTCCGTACAGGTCGAGGCCCTGGTGCCAGGCGGTCTCGGCGATGTGGGAGGTCGCGGCGAGGGAGTAGCTGGCGTGCTTGAAGTTGCGGCAGGTCTCCTGGGCGAGCCCGTCCTTGAAGGTCTTCTGCCCGAACCAGTACGTCTGCAGCTTGGCCGGGGTGTCGATGTCGCTGCCCGCGGGCTTCACCGGCAGCGGCCCGTCGGAGGAGAGGTAGAAGTACGCGGGGACGCGGGTCCGGAAGTGCGCCACGGCCTTGTCGAAGGCGGCCCGGTCGTTCAGGTACACCGCCATGCTCATGGTGGCGTCGGCCATGACCAGGTCCCAGTTGCCGTTGAAGTCGGCGGAGCCGGTCTGCACCACGGGCAGGTACGCGTCGCGCAGCATCCGCTGGAACTTCAGCTCCTGCCCGTCCGGCCAGCCGTCGTACGTGTACTGCATCAGCTCGGCGGCCTTCGCCCAGGACGTGGCGGCCCAGGCGGTCTGCAGCCCGGCGTTGCCCTCGGTGTGCTCCTTCACCTCGGCGGACCAGGCGTCCATGATCTGCACGGCCTTCTCGGCGTGGGCCTTGTCACCGGTGATGTTCCACAGCAGCGCCTGCGTGTACGCGGCGATGGCGTCCTCGCGCTCCTCGACACAGCCCTGGCCGGGGCGCGTGTCGGGCGGACACTCCACGGTGGCGTACGGCTTGGCCTTGTAGTCGAGGGCGGCGTACTTGCTCCCGCTCATCTCCTTGTACGCCGACAGCCAGGGCTCCTCCTTGCGCGCCACGTGGTCGTGAACGGCCGTCAGCTGCGCCTTGCCGACCAGCACACCGGGGTGCGCGAAGGCCTGCCCCGCGGGGCGGGTGTCGGGGTGCGCCGCGACGTCCGCGGTGGTCCCCGCGGACGTGCCGCACGCCGTGACGGCGCCCATCAGGACTGGGACGAGGAGCCCCAGAAGAACGCCTCGCGCCCGCGTGCCCGCTGCCATGCCATACCTCGCCATGCCTCCGGTACCTCCGGTTCGGTCACTGGCAGCCTGACCCGTGCGGGCGAGCGGCGCAGGATCTGTTGCGCCGGTCGGGAGCGCACGCTTCGTCAAGATTGGTCAAAGCACCCGCAGTACGGCCTTCAGACCCGGCCCGAACAGAGCTTCCCGCCGTCTTAGACCTGACGGGTGGGTGCCCTCCCTCCCCCGTGTCCGCCCGGACTTCCCCGCCGTTGGTGGGACATGACCTCAACTCGACGAGCCATCACCGCTGTCCTGCTCGCGGTCGGAGCCACCGCGATCGCCGTCCCGACGGCGGGAGCCGCTCCGCTTCCGCTGGGCGGTGGGAGCGGCGAAGCCATCTCCCCGACCGCGACGCTCGACTCGGTGTCGACCATGGCGATCCCGGCCGAGCACCGCGCCGAGCTGCCCAGCACGGCCGGCCAGCTCTCCGGTCTCGACCGGCTGAACGAACTGCACCAGCTCACCGACCTGGTGGCCCCGGTCACCAACGTGGTGCCCTCGGTCCAGTAGGTCCACGACGCGACGATGGCGGCGGATCGCACGCGATCCGCCGCCATCGTCGTGTCCGGGCCCGGCGACGGGGCCGGAGCACGGCGGAGGGGCAGCCGCACCGGGCGACTGCCCCTCGGGTACTTCAGTTACTTCAGTGGTTCTCGGCGCCGTTGCCGGAGAGGACCGGGATGTCGTCCAGGATGTGCGACAGCGGCTCGTCGCCCTTGGCCTGGGTCGAGTTCTCGACGCACTGCTGGTTCTGCGGAGCCGACAGGATCGGGATGTCCTGGACGGCGACCGGGACGACACCGACGAGGGAGCCGGCGTTGACCTTGGCCGGCAGACCGACACACGGCTTGTTCAGCGAACCCTGGACGAGACCGAGCTGCGGGCTCATGTCGCCGTGGGTCGCGGAGTTGCCGTACGCCTGCATCGCACCGTTGCCGCTGGCGGACGTCGTGCCGCCGTCGTCACCGATGGCCAGGGCCTGGGGAGCGGCCACCGCCGACAGGCCCGCGACGGATGCGGCGATCGTTGCGGTTGCCCACAGCTTCTTCATGAGTTTTCCCTTCACTGAACGAACTCCGATTGGGGAGTTACGTTTGATCAACTGGTCAGCATTCGGACGGTTGCGGAGCGCGACCCGTTCGGCCCAGTGCCGTCCGCCTCACTTGCAGGCCAGCTTGTCCCCGTGCACGACGGTCTGGACGGTCAGGCGCGGCGGGTCCAGGGGTTCGGTCCGGGAGCCGGGCGGGGCCGCGGGGCGGTCCTCCTGGAGGCTCGCGAAGAGACGCCCGGCGCGCTCCTGGTCCCAGCGCAGCGTGGACCCCACGTTCTCGATCAGCGGGTTGAACCCGTCGATGGGCACCGTCCCGAACTCCGTCTTCGCCAGCGGGATCTTGCGGAGGTCCCGCGCCAGGGACACCAGGTCGCCCACGCTGAATCCCTGGTCGACCGAGGCGGATCCGAGGACCGTCCTCGCCAGCCCCGAGGCCTTGGCCGGGTCGGCGAGGATCTTCCCCAGCCGGTCGCCCCGCATCGCGTTGACCAGGAAGCGCTGCTGGCGCTGTACGCGTCCGAGGTCGGCGCTCGCGTCCAGGTGGCGGGAGCGCACGTACTGCAGGGAGGGGCCTCCGGCGAGGCGGTGGCCGCCGGGGGCGAGGTTCAGCTTGGTGGCCGAGTCCGACAGCCGGCGGGGCGTGCAGACCTTCACCCCGTTCACGGCGTCGACGCTGTCGATGAACCGGCGGAAGTCGATCTGCAGGAAGTGGTCGACGCGCACACCCGTCATCGACTCGACCGTCTGCACCGCGAGCGCCGGTCCGCCTTCCGCGTACGCGGCATTGATCTTGGCCGGGTGCTTCTCCCGCACGGTGCCGTCGGCGTCCGTGTGCTCCGGGATCTCCGCGTAGGAGTCCCGCGGCAGGCTCACCACGCTGACCCGGTCGTGCTTCTGCGACAGATGGATGAGCATCATCGCGTCGCTGCAGTTGCAGGCGACCCCGCCGGCGTGGAACTTCTCCTTCTCCGCGCGGGTGATGGTGTCACGGCCGTCCGTGCCCATCAGGAGGATGTTGGTCCCTTTTCCGTTCTCCGGGCGGTCCTGGTCCCGCAGCCCGCCGAAGACGTCCACCTGGGCCGGCAGGGCGCCGGCCACCTGCCCGGCCACGGCGCTCGAAAATGCCAGGAAACCGAGAGCGAGGGCTCCGAGCGCAATCCCTCTACGGCCACCTCGAAGAACACTTTTCCGCATCGTGACACTCCACTGGGAAGGGGTAGGTGCACGAGGAGGATAGGCAGATCTTCTTTTTCTCCAGGGGAGCCCGCGTCGCGCTCGGCGAAAGTAACCCTTTCGCCTCACAAGGCGATTGGCGCCGTGCGCTCCAGAGGTATGGGAGACCCATCGAACCGCTGGACAGCAAGAGGTGATGACATGGGAGTACCTCACGAGCGCTGGCACCGACAGGCGCTGATTCCAACCAGCAGGACGTCACCCGACACCCCGAGCTCGACCCCCACCTACGCGTCCTTGGTGGACGAATGGCGCGCCCTGGGGAAAACGCTTCCGGACCAGTTCGACGCGGAGTGGAGCGACATCGTTTCCCGCGACTTCTGGAACAACCCCTGAACAAAAAAGTTGGGCCGCCATAAATGGCGGCCCAACGTGCACTGCGTGCTCCGTCAGTGGTTTCCGGCACCGTTGCCGGAGAGCACCGGGATGTCGTCCAGGACGTGCGACAGCGGCTCGTCGCCCTTGGCCTGGGTCGAGTTCTCGACGCACTGCTGGTTCTGCGGGGCGGACAGGACGGGGATGTCCTGGACCGACACCGGCACGACGCCGACGAGCGAGCCGAGGTTGGCCTTGGCCGGCAGACCGACACAGGGCTTGTTCAGCGAGCCCTGGATGAGCGCCATCTGCGGGCTCATGTTGCCGTACGTGGCGGAGTTGCCGTACGCCTGCTGAGCGTTGTTGCCGCTCTCGGAGGTCGTGCCGCCGTCGTTGCCGACCGCCAGGGCCTGCGGAGCCGCCGCCGCCGCAATGCTGACGAGGGACGCGGTGACAGCCGCGGCAGCCACAGCCTTCTTCATCATGGGAGGTTCCCCTTCATTTGCCTTTTGGGAGCACCCGGATCAACTCCGAAACACTGGATCGGT
This sequence comes from Streptomyces sp. YJ-C3, assembly GCF_053891275.1. Taxonomy (NCBI): domain Bacteria; kingdom Bacillati; phylum Actinomycetota; class Actinomycetes; order Kitasatosporales; family Streptomycetaceae; genus Streptomyces; species Streptomyces sp. YJ-C3. The sequence continues at coordinate 8,710,890 of NZ_CM132685.1, forward strand.
TGCCCAGGTTCACCCGGACGGGGATCGCCGCCGCTATCCGTTGGGCCCCTTGCCGCACACCCCACGGACCCGTGCGGATAATCCGACCCGTATGACAAGCATGCCCGTCACACCAAGCGCCCGGGACCTGGCCAATCGAGTGAATCCGCAGAACTATTCACCCGTTCCCGGAGTTGTTTCATTCGCAGTAACCGGTGCCTGTCAGAAAAGGAACAGATCAATGCTCAAGAAGGCTATGGCTGCAGCTGCAGTCGCCGTTTCCGTCGTCGGTGTCTCGGCCGCGGCCGCCCCGCAGGCGCTCGCCATCGGCGACGACACGGGTACCACGTCGGCCAGCGGCAACGGTGCCGAGCAGGCCTTCGGCAACTCCGTGACCGAGGGCGACATGAGCCCGCAGCTCGGCCTGGTCCAGGGTTCGCTGAACAAGCCCTGCATCGGCCTGCCGGCCAAGGCCAACGCCGGCTCGCTCGTCGGTGTCGTGCCGGTGTCGGTCCAGGACATCCCCGTCCTGTCCGCCCCGCAGAACCAGCAGTGCGTCGAGAACTCGACCCAGGCCAAGGGCGACGAGCCGCTGTCGCACATCCTGAACGACATCCCGGTCCTGGCCGGCAACGGCGTGCAGAACGGCTGATCCAGCCGCCGCACGGACAGCCCGGGCCGCCCGCTCCTTCCGGAGCGGGCGGCCCGGGCTTTTTTCATCGCGTTTTCTTCTTGCCGGATCAAATTCCATCCATCACGCATGGAACTTCGTCGGGGTGAATCTGGCCGCCGCGCGAGGCAATGCAGTTTCCAACTCGGACGCTGACTCGTTCGCATTTCAGAGGGGCCGGCCGCCCGGAATAAGTAATCCCATTCCGGCGGTCAGGCATCTCGGTCATTTTTCTGAGCAAATGGAGAGAAACATGTCTCTGAAGAAGAGCGCTGTCATCGTGGCCGGTGCGGTCATGGCCCTCGGCATGGCGGCCCCCGCGTTCGCCGACTCCGGCGCCGAGGCCGCGGCCGTGGGCTCCCCGGGCGTCCTGTCCGGCAACGTCCTGCAGGTCCCGGTCCACGTGCCGGTCAACTTCTGCGGCAACAGCATCGACGTCATCGCGCTGCTGAACCCCACGTTCGGCAACACCTGCGCCAACAGCTGACGCAGCGACTGCGGTCACGCCTCCCGGCCGACCCTGGATGCCCTCGGGAACCAGGGTCGGCTTCCACTTTTCGAGCAGGAAGGGAAACGCATTGAGGCAGGCACTGAGAATGGGCATCATGGCGGCCGCGGCGGCGACCGGCATTCTGTCCATGCCCGGCACCAGCGCGTCCGCCATGACCGGCGACCAGGAGCAGTCGGGCGGTTCGCCCGGCGTGCTGTCGGGCAATTCGGTCGCGGCTCCGTTGTCGGTTCCCGTGAACCTCTGCGGCAACAGCGTCGACGGAGTGGCCGCGGCGAACCCCGCCTCGGGCAACCACTGCGCCGGCCGGTCCGACGCCACCGCCGCCGCTGAGCACGATGCGGACGGGTACGGCGACGAAGCGGCCGGGAGCCACGCCGACGAGGCGCAGACGTCCCAGGCGAGCAGCACGGCGCAGTCCGCGCAGTCCGGGGGTGTCCTGTCCGGGAACTCGGTGCAGGCACCCGTGGACATCGGCCTGGATCTCTGCGGCAACACCGTCGACGTGGTGGGCGCCCTCAACCCGGTGACGGGCAACGCGTGCGCGAACTCCGGCGACGCGTCGGCGACTCCGCCGCCCGCCGAGGCCGAGCTTCCTCCCGCGGGCCCCGGCACCCCCGCGACGCCCGCCACCGACCGGGCCGTTCCGGCGCCGGGCCCGGTCCGTGCGGCCCGGCCGGTCGTGCGGCAGGAGGCGCTGTCCGCGGCGCAGGTGCCCGTCGTGCGTCAGGCGTCCGTCGCGCGGGAGCAACTCGCCGACACCGGAGCCGATCAGAACCTTCTGGCGGCCGCGGCCGCCAGCGCCGGGCTGCTGGTCGGGGGCGGGGTCCTGTACCGCAGGGCGCGTGCCGCAGGGCGATGAGCGCCGGGTCGGGAAGAGCTACCCACACGCTCTTCCCGACCCACGGAGGCCACGGAGACGCCGCGGATACAGGCTGCCTCCACACGGCGTGGAGCCGACGGCTGGGAGGAAGGCAGCGCGGCCGTTCTCATGACGCGTGCCAGTGGACCACCGGCCCGCCCGCCCAGAAGAACCGGTTCACCCATTCGCCCGCGAACTCACCCCAACGGGTCCTGAGGGCCCGCGACTCTCAGCCGTCGGACGCGACGGTGACGGGGTCCGGCAGCTGCCTGCGGCCCGGCGGGACCACCGGGCCGCCCCGCCAGGGCTGCCGCGCCAGATGGCGTACGACCCCGTCGACCAGGGCCGGCGCCGTGTACGACGCCCCGTGGACGAACCGCATGGCCGGCCCGAAGTCCGCCGCGGTGACCAGCCCCGCGAGAAAGAGCCCCGGGTAGGCGGACGCGAAGCCGCGCCCCACGCCCGGTGCGGATTCGGGGTCCCGGGCGAGCAGGTTCCGTACCCGGGGCGCCAGCACGGTCATCCGCGCGCGGCTCGCCCGGAAGCCCGTGGCCGCGATGACGTGATCGGTCTCGAAGTCCTCCGCGCCCGCCGCCGGACCGGCCGTGCGGAGGTGGATCCGCCCCGACGACAGGTTCGCGTCCACCACCGTGCGCCCCATCCGGAGGTCGACGGCCCCCTCCGTCACCCGGTCCCGCACCCACCAGGCGCCCGCGGGCCCCAGCGCCGTCGCGGTGACCTCGGCGCGGGTGCGCTCGGGCAGCCGCCGGAAGGCTCCTGGCCGCTCCGCGTAGAACCAGTTGCGCCAGCCGCAGCCCAGGCCGCTGTGGGGTGCGCGCAGACTCTTCCACCAGGGCCGCACCCAGGGCGGCGGGACACTGTTCCAGGCCAGCCCGGGGGCGCGGGCCACGATGCGCACCCGGGTCCCCTGTTCGGCGAGGAGCGCCGCGGTCTCCAGTGCCGCCTGGCCCGCGCCGACGACCGTGACGTCCGCCCCACGGAACCGGCCGAGGTCGCTGTGCATGCTGCTGTGCGTCACGTGATCCTCCGTCAGCCCCCGCAGGGCCTGCGGGATGTGCAGGTACGGCAGCACCCCGGTGGCCAGCGCGACGGCCCTGCTGCGCAGGATCTGACCGTCCTCGGTCTCGGCCGTGAATCCGTGAGGTGCCGCGTCGACGCGGACGATCATCCGCTCGTCCGGGGGCGTCACCGCGTGGCGGGCGAACCACTGCCCGTACGACGCGAACGTGTCCACGGGGATGGGGTGCCCGTGCCGTGCGTCCACGCCGCGGTCGGCGCAGTACTGCTGGAGGCGGTATCCGGGCCGGGGCGCGGAGAGGTCGGAGGCCCACGGTTCCGACTTGAGGAACATGCCGCGGGGCATGTGGTCCCGCCACGACTCCATCGGCCTCCCGAAGACCCGCGTACCGAGTCCGCGGGCTTCGGCGTGCGCGGCGATGGACAAGCCGTAAGGGCCGGCCCCCACGATCAGCAGGTCGTACATCAGCAGTTCGCCTTTCTTTCGGCTGTGGTGGTCCGGACGGCGGCAGGGGGGTGCGTGGCGTCGGGGCGGGCGTCGGCGGCCGTCGGCCTGGCCCGGCGCAGCAGTCGGCGTGCCGCGTGCTGCGGCCACTCGGTGGCCATGCCCCACGCGGGCGAGGGGTCGTCCCGGGCGTGCCAGGCGAACTCCCTTGCTTCGGAGCCTCGTTGGGCGGGGAGGGCGGAGGTCACCAGGGACTTGAGCGCGGTCAGCGGCGCGTAGTTCTCCACGACGAAGGTGCGGCCCGGCAGCGCGCGCCCGGCGGGGAGCGGCTGATGGGTCAGGTCGAGGTACTGGGCCCGTACGACGTCCAGGCCGTTGCCGTCCGCGAACAGCCTGAACTGCGCTCCGGGCCGGGGGTTGAAGTCCAGCAGGCAGTACCGGCCCGTCTCCGCGTCGACCCGGAAGTCGATGTCGAAGATGCCCCGGTACTCCAGCCCCTCGACCAGGCGCTCGACCATGGCCTGCAGTTCCGGGAGAGGGGCCCAGCGGCCGACGGCGGTCAGCCCGGCGCCACGGGGCCACGCCTGACGCTTGCTGCCGGCTCCCCCTGCGTGCAGGCGCCCGGCCCGGTCGACGTAGCCGTGGAAGAACCAGTCGCTGTCCCGCCCCGCCGCCAGGTACTTCTGGAGCAGGAGCTCGCCGCCGGTGCCGAGGCCGCGCCGGTAGAGGTCGCGCGCCTCCTCCGCGGAGCCGATCAGGCAGGTGCTGCGCAGGCCGGAGCCCTGCGGGAGCAGCCACGGGCGGCTCCACTTCGCGACGGCGGGCAGGCCCAGCTCCGCGACCGCGCGGTACGCCTCGTGCTCGTCGCGCGGCTGCACCGTGACGGGGTGTCCGATGCCGGCGGCCCGGCACAGTTCGGGCAGCCGTGCCTTGTCGGCGACCCGCTCGGCGAGGTGCCGGGGCTGCTCCGGCAGCAGGAACGTCCCGGTCAGCTCCTCGCGCAGTTCGCTCACCGCGATGGCCCCGGCGTCATCCATCGGGATCAACACCGCCGGTCGGGCGACCCGCGCCGCGGTCCGCCACAGGACCCTGCCCACCTCGCCGGGCGTCGCGCCCGGGGCCGGCGGGGTATGCATCTGGCTGACGAAACGGGAGCGGGCCACCGGGCTTCCCCCGGCCTCGGCCGCCACGTGCACCTCCGCACCGCAGCGTCCCAGGGATCTGACGGCGCCCAGCGTTCCGTGGTGGAAGGGGTTGGGATCGATCCGCAGCAGCACGACCGGGACACAGGGGTCGAGCATGTGTCGATTCCTTTCCAGGAATTAACCCGTGAGGGTGACGAAGGGCGGCCATCGGCTGTTCCACGATTGGCGCCATAAGCATTCATATGACTGAGTGTCAGGAATGGAGCGAGTACGGCACGAGGAGCAGGCATGGACGGAAAACGCCGAGGGATGAAGCGCAGGCGACTCCCGCTGATCGCGGCAGGGGTCCTGATCCCCCTGGTGGTCGCGTCAGGATCCGTGTCCATCGAGCGCGCGGACGCGAGCCCGCGCGGCGAGCCGACTCCACCCGGCACCTCGTCGACCGTCCCGTGGTGGCCGACGGAGACGCCCGGCACACCCGTCCCGGCCGCGGCGAGCACCCCGCCCGCTCCGGAGCCGAGCACCGTCCCGAGCCCCGATCCGACGACGGCCGTCCCGCCGTCCGCGGAGACGTCCCCGAGCCCGGAACCGAGCACCGGGGCGAGCGCCGAGCCGAGTACGGAGCCGAGTGCCGACCCGTCCACGAAGCCCGACAAGTTCCCGGCGTTCGGGGCCTATCTGGACTTCGGGCCGCGCGGCGTGACGCGGATGACCAAGCTGTCGAAGTGGCTCGGCGGCGCCGACCTGCGCGTGGGGCACACCTATCTGCCCGGCGACCGGTGGACCAACATCGAGGGCACCCCCTCGTTCCTCGACAGCTGGGCGAAGTGGCGCCGGGAGCGTGACGACCGGCTGTTCGTCCTCAACGTGCCCATGCTGGAGCGCAACGAGGAAGGCGTGTCGGACACCGAGGTACGCGGCCTGCTCCGGCAGGGCGCGGCGGGCGACTTCGACGAGCACTTCCGGGCCCTGGCCGAGCGCCTGGTCGACCTGGACGTGCCGGACACCGTCGTGGTGCTCGGCTGGGAGATGAACGGCACCACGTACACGCACCGCTGTGGTCCCGACCCGGCGGCGTGGAAGAAGTACTGGACCCGGATCGTGACGGTGATGCGGTCCGTGCCGGGGCAGAAGTTCCGCTTCGACTTCACGCCCAGCCGGGGCCGGGACGCCGTGCCGTGGACCGAGTGCTACCCCGGCGACGACGTGGTGGACATCGTCGGCATGGACTCGTACGACCAGCCGGAGGGCAAGTCCTTCGACGAGCAGGTGTCCGAGCCGTACGGGCTGCAGCAGCAGGTCGACTTCGCGGCGCAGCACGGCAAGCCGATCTCCTACCCGGAGTGGGGGCTCTTCCGTAACGGCGACAACTCCGAGTACATGAGCCGGATGCTCGCCTGGATGGACGAGCACAAGCCGCTCTACAACACGCTCACGGACTACTGCCCGCACGGTGTGTGGCAGTGCGACGACAACCCGAAGGCCTCGGAGGTCTACCGGAACGCGTTGACCGGACGCGACAAGCCGACCGAGCCCACGCAGCCGACCGACCCGACCGAGCCCCCGAAGTGTTCGCCGATCGATCTGGGTGACTGGGTCGAGCACTGGCTCGGCGGCAAGCTGTGCCTGCGGTTCGACTGGTGGGAGCGCAATTCCTGAACCGGCGTGACCACAGGACGCGGTGGCGGCCCGGGCTCTAGGCCCGGCCGCCACCGCGCTCCTTCCAGGCCCGTCGCGCCTGCTTGGCCAGGGACCGCGCGCGGCGGTCGGCGAGGAGTGCGGCCAGCTGGGGGGCGGAGCCGCGGCGGGCCAGGAGGAACCGCTGGTTGACCACCCGCTCGGGGCGCCAGTGCAGCTTGTAGGGCTCGGTGCCCCGCAGCAGGCTCAGCACCCCGGCCGGGGAACCGTCCTGCAGATGCTGGGCGCAGGAGCGCAGCAGCATCGTGGCGACGTCGATCTTGCGTTCCCTCAGCTCCGGGTGCGCGCCGTAGAGGTAGCCGCCCGCGAGCCGGGGGGACACGAAGGTCAGATCGGCGGCCACCACGGCGCCGTCCAGGGAGAACTCCGTGACGACGGCGTCCCCCGTCTCGGCCATCAGGGCGACCGAGCGGCTCAGGTGCTCGGCGAAGCGCGGCTTGACGTGCTCCGTCGTCACCTTCCGCTCCTGCCACTGCAGCCGGTGGAGGTCCAGGAGACGGCGTACCGACGAACCGGCCTCGGCCGGGGGGACGACACGGCGCTCGATCCCCATCGCGTCCAGCTTGCGCATCTTGGCCCGGGCGCGCTGGGCCCTGGGCCGGGGCAGCCGCTGCACCAGGTCGTCCATCGGCAGGGCGGGCAGTTCCAGGCACGCCGAGTCGTCGAGCCGGCGGCGCGGTCCCGGCCACCTGTCGTGCAGGGCCTCGACCGCGCTGCCCGGCCGCACCTCGCGGAAGTCGATCACGGCGCCCCTGGCCAGCCGCCACAGTCCGGCGCCCAGGGCGTCGAGGGCACGGTCGGCCGAACCGGCCGGATCCGCCTCGACGAGGACATCGCTGAAGTCGGAGATGTCCGTCCCGAGCGGCGTCAGCGTCGGGAAGGGGCGCGGCCGCCGCATCAGCGGGGCGGCGGCCACGAGCCGGCCGCCCTGGCGTACGAGCACGACGCACAGCCGGCTGCCGCCGCCGTAGGACAGCCACCAGGAATGCAGCCAGGCGTGGCTCTGGAACGGTGTCGCGGTGCCGCAGGCCCGGTGCAGCCGGTTCCACTCCTCGCGCAGCGCCCCGAACTCGGCCGCATCGCCGCACACCGTGACCACGGGCCCGGACGCGCCTTCCGGCATCAGGCGCCGCCCCGCACGCCGGCCGCGGCGGCGGGGGCCGGGACGGTGGGCGTGGCCGGTTCGGTCGTCCGGCGCGGACGCAGCAGCAGCGCCAGCCCGCCGAGCAGTCCGCCGGCGCAGGCGCCGACGAGGGTCGTCAGGCCGCCGGAGGCCGACGAGGGCTCGGTCGGCTTCACCGCCCGCGTGAAGCGCAGCAGTTCGACGTGGGTGTCGTCCTTGGTGTGGCTGGCGTTCGTGGTGAGCGCGCGGGCGACGGCGTTGGCCATCGCCATGGCCTGGGCGGGCTTCTCCGACGACGCCGAGATCGCGACCATGGGCGCGTCCGGCGACGTCTGCGCGCGGACGTCCGACTGCAGCGTCCGGACCGGCACGCCCGCCGCGACCTGCGCGTCGCTCAGCACCGCGACCTCCGTGGCCACGCGGCTGTACGCCTGCGCGAAGCCGAGCGCGGACATGGGGTCGGACTTCTCCGTCGGCACGGCGATCACGTAACTCGTCGCCGTGTACTGCGGCGTACTGGCCACCGCGTACGTGCCGCCGGCGAGGGCGCCGACCACGATGCCCAGCGGCAGCGGCCACCATCGCGGCAGTTTCCTCGTGCGCGCCCCGGTCCGGGCGCGCAGCGTGCGGGAGATGTCCCTGTCCTGAGCGGCTTCGGTCATCACGTACTCACTCCTGAGGTCGGTGCGCCCACGGCCGTCGCGTACACCTCGTGGTGCAGTGCGGCACTGCGGGCGATGCTGTAGTGGAGGGCGGCCTCCGACGGCGGCCTGGCGCCGGCCGGCTCGGTGCGGATTCTTCGGATTTCACGGACGAACGAGGCGGGGTCGCACGGGACACGGACGGCTCGGGCGGCCGTTCCCGGCGGCAGGTCGTCGACCGCGGGGCAGGTCACGTAGAGGACGGGCAGCCCCGCGGCCAGCGCCTCCACCACGGCCAGGCCGAACGCCTCGTCGACGGACGGCGAGGCGAGCACGTCCGTCGCGGACATCAGCGCGGGCAGGTCGACGGCGGCGCCGGGGAGGTCCGGGGCCGTGTGCGGGCGCTCCCCCGCGAAGACGACCCGGTCGAGCACTCCGGCGCGCAGCGCCGCCTGCCCGAGGAGCTCCTGCTCCGGTCCCGTGCCGACCAGCAGGAGCCGCACGTCGTCGGGGAGTTCGCGCAGCGCGGCGATCAGGACGTCGAACCGCTTGCCCGGCACCAGCCGCCCCACCCCGCCGATGACGAAGGCGTCGGGCGGCAGGCCGAGGGCGGCCCGGGTCCTGGCCCGGGCGGCGGGGTCGTAGGCGAAGCGCGCGACGTCGACACCGTTCGGGACGACGCGCACGCGCTGCGGGGCGACTCCCCACAGGTGCAGCCGCTCGGCCACGGCCGGGGACACGGCGATGGTCGTGCGGCCCAGCTTCTCGCCCGCCAGATAGAGGGCCCGTACGCCGCGGGTCAGCGGGCGCCCCTCGATCTGGCCGTCGCCCAGGGAGTGTTCCGTGGCGACGACCGCCCGCACCCCGGCCACGCGGGCCGCGATCCGGCCGTACAGGCAGGCGCGGTAGAGGTGCGTGTGGACGATGTCGTAGCGCCCGGCGCGGATGAGCCGGACGAGGCGGGGCAGGGCGCGCTGGTCCCGGTTCCCGGCCATGTCGAGATGGGCGACGCGGACGCCGTCCCGGCGCAGGCCCTCGGCGACCTGGCCCGGGTTGGTCAGGGTCACGACGTCGTGCGAGTCCGGCATGTGGCGCAGGAGGAGCCGCAGTTGCTGTTCCGCGCCGCCGGCGCCCAGGCCGGTGATGACGTGGAGGACCTTCACCGCGCGCCCTCCCCGACGTGCCAGGCGCGTCTTCGTACCCGGTGGATACGGCGCTTGACCTCGAGCCGCCAGGGGCTGTCCCGCTGCCCGACGTACACCCGGGGCAGCGCGTGCACGCTGGTCAGGGAGCCCGGGGAGATGGCGCAGCCGTAGCGGTAGCCGGCCCGGCGGACGGCGTCCACCGTCGGGGTGTCGACGTATCCGTACGGGTAGCAGAAGCCGTGCACCTCGCCGCCGGTGAGCTCTTCGATCTGCGCCTTGCTCCGCTGGATCTCGGCCCGGCGCTGCTCCTCGTCCGCGCGGGTGAGGTCGACATGCGTCAGCCCGTGCGAACCGATCTCCATGCCGGCCGCCGCGGCCGCCCGGATGCCCTGCGCGGTCAGCAGCGGCTTGCGCGGGCCCTCGGCGTCCCAGCCGTTCTCCCCGCCGAGCCGGCCCGGCAGGACGAAGACCGTGGCGGAGCACTGGTAGTGCTTGAGCAGCGGCAGGGCGTTCTCGACGAAGTCCCCGTACCCGTCGTCGAAGGTGAGGCCGACCAGGCCTCGGCCCGCGCCGCGGGTCCGGGCGTCGAGGAGTTCCGCCATGCTGACGCCGCGCAGCCCGCGCGAGCGCAGCCAGCCCAGCTGTTGCCGCAGACGGTCGGGGGTGACGGTGACGTTGTACGGGTCGTCGGTGCAGTCGTCCACGGAGTGGTACATCGCCACCCACGGAGAACGCCCGGGCAGACGTTCCCTGGTCCTGGGGCCGGGTGGTTCCTGGAGCACTGTTTCAACGGGCATTGCGGAGCTTTCTGGTCGCGATGCGGACGGCGGGCAGAAACGCCTGGACGTTCAGGGCCCACAGAAGGAAGCCGAAGACGGCCCCGATGGCCAGGCAACCGACGGCGAGTGCCCCCAGCGGCTGCTCGATCCGGGCCGTGCACAGCAGCCCGGCGGCCGTGGCGGCCACGGCCGCGAGCAGCGTCTTGGCGAGTTCGAGCAGCACCACGGGCAGCCGCACGGGGACGCTGCGCTTGTCCATCGCCGTCAGCAGCAGCACGGCGGTGAACGTGATGCCCAGGGCGTTGGCCGCGGCGATGCCGCCGACCCCCCAGATCGCGACGGCCCAGGTTCCCGTGCCGGCCGTGAGCGTCATGCCCGCGGCCATCGAGGCCACCGGGTACCAGGTGGGCCGGCCGGCGGAGAAGTAGGAGCGGACCAGCGCGCCGACGAGGCAGTGCCCCAGCAGGCCCAGCGAGTAGACGCGCATGATGGACGCGGTGGCCGCGGTGTCGGCGTCCGTGAACGCGCCGCGCTGGAACAGCAGCTGGATGATCTGCGGGGCGCAGGCGAACACCACGGCCGCGCCGCTCAGGACGATGCAGGCGGCGAGCGCCACATCGCGCTCGACCCGGTCCCGCGCCCGCTCGGTGTCCCCGCGGGCCAGCGCCTTCGCCACCACGGGGAAGGTGACCGTGCACAGCATCAGCGAGAGCACCATCGGCAACTGCGCGACCTTCTGCGCGTAGTTGAGGTGCGAGATGGCCCCTGACGGCAGGGAGGAGGCGAGGAAGCGCTCGATGAAGACCTGCGACTGGCGGCACAGCGCGAAGAGCAGCACGGTCGCGATCAGCGCCATGTTCATCGACTGCTTCTTCGCCGCCTCCTTGCCGTCCGCGGCGGCCCGGTACGCGGCGCTCTTCAGCCTGCGGCGCAGTGACGGCGCCTGGACCAGCACCATCAGACAGCCGCCCACCGCCACACCCGCGGCGGCGGCGCGCACGCCCCAGCGGTCGGCCAGCACCAGCAGCGTGACGATGATGCCGACGTTGTACGCGACGTAGATGGCGGCCGGGGCGAGATAGTCGCTGTGGGCGCGCAGCGCGGCGCTGCAGTACCCGGTGAGCCCGAAGGTCAGTACGCAGGTCGCGGTCAACCGCGTGCAGTCCACGGCCAGTTGGGGGTCGGGAAGGCCCGGCGCGAGCAGCTCGACGAGCTGGGGCGCGCCGATCATCAGGAGCACGGCGGAGGCCACGAAGGCCAGCGTGAGCCGGGGCAGCGAGGTGGCCACCAGGGCCCGCACCGGGTCCTGGCCCTTCGGCGCCGCGGCGCGCGCGGCGATCGCGGCACTGAAGGCGGGCACGAGCATGAACGCGAGCCCGTCCTCGATGAGCAGCGTCGAGGCGACCTCGGGCACGGTCCACGCCACCAGGAAGGCGTCCGTCTCGCTGCCGGCTCCGAAGAGGTGCGCCAGCGCCTGGTCCCGTACGAGGCCGAGCAGCGACCCGGCGGCGGAGAGCACGGCCGTCAGCAGCGCGGCCCGGGCCAGGAAGGTGTTCGAGGCGCCGTGGGCGTCGCGGCCCTTGTCGACGACGGGCGGGGCCGGCTGCTGCGGCGGCACCGCGGGGGAGCGCAGTGCCTCGTCGCCGTCGGGGGGAAGCGTGGGTTTCATCGCTCGGCTGCCGCCTCGGAGACCGCCGCCGGGGCCAGCGCCCACCAGGCGACCAGGCCGAACACGACGGCGGTGAGCACCGTCGAGGGCCCGCCGATGTCCGCGTACGCGAAGTCGATCATCTGCCAGACGAGCAGTCCGCACGCGATGAGCCCGCAGTCGAGGCCGCTTCCCCGGCGGTGCGCCCCGGCCAGCCGCCGCGCGCCGCACACCAGCATCGCGGCCCAGGCCCCCACGATGGCGCACAGGCTCAGCAGCCCCTGCTCGCTGAGCACCAGCAGGTACATGTTGTGCGGCGACAGCAGCGGCTGGCGGCGGAAGTCCGATCCCGCGCCGGCCACGTCGCTGCCCGCGGACAGCGCGATCGACGCGTGGCTGTCGCGGTAGGCGGGGAAGTTCTTGAGCCCCACGCCGGTGGCGGGGTGCTCCTCCCACATGTCGATCGCCGCCGCCCACATGGTGTACCGGTCCGTCACGGACTGGTCCGGCGCGGCCGTGACCTGCGTGATGCTGCTCAGCCGCTCCTGGAGCATCGACGTGCCCACGCCGAACCCGCCGACCAGGACGACCGCCACGGCGACGCCCACGGTGAACAGGCGGGCGGCGCGGCGCAGTCCGGTGAGGGCGATCTGGAGCACGCAGACCACGGCCGTGGCGATCCAGGCACCGCGGCTGAAGGAGAGCGCCAGCGGCACCACGAGCCCCAGCGCGCAGCCCAGCGCGACGAGCCGCGTGCGCGGCGTCCCGCCCCCGAGGGCCAGGGCCACCGCGCAGATCAGCCCGTACGCGACCACGGTGGACATGCCCATCACATCGGTGGCGCCGAACGTGCCGACGGCCCGGATGTCCTCGCCCGCGTACGAGGCGCCCGTACCGGTCAGGTACTGGTAGACGCCGATCGAGCCCTGCCACAGCCCCAGCGCCACCAGCGCCCAGCCGACGAGCCGGAAGTCGCGCCGGTCCCGTACGAGGAGCAGCACGGCGGCGGGGACGAGCACGAGGATCTGGTAGTAACGCACCAGTCCCTGAAGGGCGTTCGGCAGCGAGTCGGCGCCGAGGGCGGCCACCGCGACGGCGATGACGGGCAGCCCGAGCACGACGTACGCGGTGCGCGTCAGGGGGCGCAGCCCGTGCCGCACGGCACGGACGACACAGAAGATCACGACGAGCCCGGAGACGGCGTCGGCGGGCGTGCCCCCGCTGCCCGCGTCGTGGCTCCCCTCCCCCAGGGGCAGAGCCAGCATGCTGATCAGCAGCAGGACCGGGAGCACGGGCCCGGCCCGGCGCACGGCCCGCCGGACCACGGCGGCGGGACCGGGGCGGAGCCCGCCGACGGCGGGGAGGACTGTCACTTCGTCAACTTCCCGTCGGGCGGAAGAATTCGGTCGCCGTGCGCACCAGGATGCTGATGTCCCGCCAGAGCGACCAGTTGTCGATGTAGGCGTTGTCGAACCGGCAGCGGTCCTCGATGGACGTGTCGCCGCGCAGCCCGTTGATCTGGGCGAGCCCGGTGATCCCCGTCGGCATCCGGTGCCGTTCGCTGTAGCCGGGATGCGTCTCGCTGAACTGCACGACGAAGTACGGGCGTTCGGGCCGCGGGCCGACCAGGCTCATGTCGCCGCGGAAGACGTTCCACAGCTGGAGGAGTTCGTCCAGCGAGGTGCGGCGCAGGAACCGGCAGAACCAGGGCATCTGGTGCTCGTTGGCGACACTCCAGCGCGTCGCGGACTCGATCGGGTCGGCGGGCCGGTGGGTGCGGAACTTCAGCAGGGTGAACGGCCGGCCGTCCTTCCCGATGCGCTCCTGCCGGAACACCACACCGGGCCCCTCACTGAGACGCAGCCAGACGGCGCAGGTCAGGAGCACCGGGGAGGCCAGCACCAGCAGCACGGAGGAGACCGCCAGGTCCAGGGCGCGCTTGCCGGGGTGCAGCGGGAGGACCGGCCCCACGACCGGCCGGCAGCGGAACCCCGCGAGATACCGTCCGGCCGTCCGGTCCGCCGGGACGTACGCCGAGGTGTCCGGCTCCAACTCCCAGATCTCGCAGTGCAGTTCGGACAGGCTGCGCAGCCAGTTCCGGTACTCCGGGGCGCTGGAGCTGCCCAGCAGGATCGCCCGCCGGACCCCGTTCTGGATCACCGCGCGGCGCATGTCGCCCGCGGTCGTCAGCACCGGCAGCGCCGGTGCCGCGTCGCTCGCGCGCTGCTCCGCCGCACCGTCGCTGACGATGCCCACGAGGCGGACCCCGCTGCGCGGGTGGCGCTGCAGGGCGGCGGCGACGCGCGCGGCCGTCGGCTCCGGGCCCACCAGGAGGGTGGTGCAGGGCCGCCGGACCAGGGCCGCCCGGCGCCGCCAGTAGACGAGCGCCCGCCCCGCGAGAGTGAGCACGGCATGGGCGGCGCCGCCGGTGAGCAGCGCCCGGGAGCCGATCTCGTGCAGCGGCGGCAGACCCGCCGAGACGGCCGCCAGCACGCACCAGGCGATCGCGACGCGTCCGGCGACGGCGGGGCAGTCGTCGAGCATCAGCCGCTCGTCGACGCGGCGGTACAGACCGGCGTTCCGGAGCAGTGCGAGGACGAGGAGGACGAACCCCGCCAGCAGCAGCGGATGGCGCTGGAGCGGGGTGAGGGCGACCGTGCCGAGCAGGGCCGCCGTACTGTCCGTCGCGAGCAGCAGCGCGCGGGAGGAGTGGTCCTGGACGGGGCTGCCGACCAGGGTGATCCGGCTGCCGGCGGCGGCTCTCTGCGCGATGACCGTGGCGGGGGCGCCGGCCTCTTCGGCGGGCTGCCGGGCGACGGCGGAGGCGGTTCGTTCCGGGGTCACGTGGTGATCGGCTCTCTGCACTCGATGGTCTCCAGACCCAGAAGTTCGCCGTACACATCCGCGACCGCCGCGGCGGTGCGCCGGACGTCGTGGTGCGCGTGCACATGGCGGCAGGCGTCCCGGCCCCGTGCGCGAAGGCCTTCGGCGTCGCGCAGCAGATCGACGAGGGCCCGGGTCACAGCGGCGGGGTCGTCCGGCGGGACCAGGCACGAAGGTGCCGGGTGGGGCGGCAGACTCTCGCGGGCCCCGTCCACATCCGTGACGAGCACCGGGCTCCCGCAGGCCATGGCCTCCAGCGGGGCGAGAGCTATGCCCTCCCACCGCGAGGGCAGGACGACCAGATCCGCCGCCCGGTACCAGGGGGCCGGGTCGTCGACCGCCCCGGCGAAGTGGACCGAGGGGGGTGCCGAGGCCCGCAGCCGCGCCAGGTCGGGGCCGTCGCCCACCAGGGCCAGGCGGGCCTGTGGCACCTCGCGCAGGACGCCGTCCCACGCCTCGACGAGGACGTCCTGGCCCTTCTGGCGGCACAGGCGTCCCACGCACACGACGAGCGGGCCCGGGGATCCGTCGGCCGGCCCCGGCTCGGCGGGCCCCTCCGGATGGAAGCGCTCCAGGTCCACCCCGTTCGGGACGAGCCGCCACTGCGCGTCGATCCCGTGGCTCTCGCCCGTCTCCCGCTCGGCCCGGCTGACGCAGACCACCCGGGACGCCCAGCGCGCTCCGCGCCGTTCCCAGGTCAGGGCCATGCGCGCGCCGAGCCCGCCGACCGCTTCGAAGGACCAGGCGTGCGGCTGGAAGACGGTGGGCACGCGGCCCCGGACGACGAGCCGGGTGATCAGGCCCGCCTTGGCGCTGTGGGCGTGGATCACGTCGGGGCGGGTCCGGGCCACCACGTCGGCCAGCCGGCGCGCCTCCCGCACCACGCCCCGGTGCGGCGACCGCACGGCCGGCCATTCCAGGACCTCGCAGCCGAGGGCGGCCACGTCGTCGGGGAGCCCGCCGGACGGCGGGCAGGCCACCGAGACCTTCATCCCGGCGGCGAGCTGCCCGCGCACGAGGTCGGCCACCACGCGCGCCACTCCGCCATCGACCGGTTGCGTCACATGAAGCACGCGCGGCGGCAAGGGTGCAGACGTCACAGGTATCGCCTTTTCCATGGCTGAACTGAGGAACGCGGCTAGGCCCGGGCGTCGACGGCGCCGAAGAGCACCCCGACCCACGCCGTGTCCCTGGTGGAGACCAGCCGGAAGTCCAACGCCCTGCCGCCCCGGCCGACGGCCTTGTCGAGGGAGAACACGTCGGAGTCGTAGCCGAGGGTGTTGTCATGAGCGGGAGTCCGCTGCAGCGGCCGCTCGCCCGGCTGGCTGATGGTCGAGTTGAGGACATCGCCCGCGGGGTTGGCCCGGTCGGACAGCGCCACCGGGGCGCCCCGGCCGGTCGAGACCGTCAACGAGTCGCCGGTCCGGCCGCGGTCACCGTTGTAGGCGACCAGCCCCGCGTAGCCGCCCACCCCTTCGGCGAGCGGCGCCTTCACGTGGAAGGACTTGCCGGCGTGCTGCCCGGCGAAGGTGTCGAACCCGTCCCGCACGAACAGATGCCGCAGCGGCTCGGACTCGTTCTCGTACGCGGCCACGAGCGTCCATCCGCCCCAGGCGCCCGCGACGGTGCGCCCCATGGCGACGTTCAGCTGCGCGACGGTGTACATGCCGGACCCGCTGGACCGCACCAGGTCGGTGACGTCCGCGGAGGCCTGGTAGGCGTCCGCTCCGCCCGCGACCCGGTGTCCGACCACGGTGTCGGCGAGCACCTGCTTGTACTCGCCGCCGGGCTCCGCGACCAGCACGCGCCCGTTGTCACGCGGCGGCTTCTGCTCTCCGACCCGGAGGTTCCCGCCCCAGTACAGACGTGCGTAGGTCACGCGCGATCCGGCCGGTACACGGACCTCCGCGGCGGACGAGTTGTACGTGTTCGGGTCGCGGTCGATGTCCGTGTAGAACATGTCGAAATCGCCGTTGCCCGCCGTCGCGCCCGCTCGCGCCTCGGCGCACCCGACCTTCTCGGTCGAGGCGGCGCCCCGGCAGGTGATGGCCGCGTTGGCGGCGCGGACGATCCCGCCGTGCAGCACGGCGTCGTACCGCTCGGTGAACGGGATACGGGGCTTCTCGGCGACCGGCTCCGTCGGCGTCGCCGTCGCCTGACAGGGCAGGGACACCGCCGCCAGGGACAGCAGACCCACCGTCACGCGGCGCAGGAAACAGCCTTTCGAATTACGCACGGCCGGCTTCCCTTCCAGGAATGAACAGACGTTCTGCAGCACCAGACAGGTGAATAGGAAAATCACACTTATCTGTTGACCCCTTGCAGCGCATACCGCCCGAACGGGGAGCCGCCAACAGTAGCGGCAAGAAAGTGAGTTTCACTTGATACACGATGTGTGTTGGAGTTGTGAAATTGCCGCTCCGGTCATGTCGACACCCTGCGACGCACTTCAATGACCCAACGGACATTCACCCGTTCGGGGCCGCAACTCCGTACGGGGGCTCCCCGTTGCACCACGAGCCGGGCACCTGTCCCGGCCGAACAGAATGACCTCAAGGAGCATGTTCATGTCGCGTACCGCGAAGGCAGTCGTTTTCTCCGCCGTGGCCGCCGCCGCCATGGCCGGCACCGCCGGCATCGCCGCCGCCGACAGCGGCGCGCAGGGTGCGGCCACCGGCTCCCCCGGCGTGATCTCGGGCAACGTCGTGCAGGTCCCCGTGCACGTGCCGGTCAACGTCTGCGGGAACACCGTCAACGTCATCGGTCTGCTGAACCCGGCCTTCGGCAACAGCTGCGTCAACAGCTGACGCGCGCAGCCCGGCTCTTCCACAGCCGCCCCTCTTCCCAAGGGGCGGCTGTTTCTTTTCGCCCACCCCCGTGCCCCGTATGGAGGTGGGTGCCCGACAGTCGGCCACAGGGCCTCTCACCAGGAAGAACGACAGGGACGCGAGCACGGGACGAACACGGAGAGCGGCGGTTCGGTTGCAGGTCGTAGTGGGTCATTCCACGGTGATCTCAAGCACCAACACACCCTCGAAGGGGAAAAACATGCCCGCTTTGCCCGTACGGCGCCTTGCGACCTCCGCTCTCTGCGCGTCCCTCCTGATCGGCGCGGCCGCTCCGGTCTTCGCCGCGGACTCCGCCAGTGAGCGCGTCAGCCGCACGGTTGTGTCATCCGCCCCGGTGCCCGGAGCCGATGCCCTGCTGAGTCAGACCAAGAGCCTGCACGACACCGGTGGGGTCCTCACTCCGGTCACCGACCTGCTCGACGCCATCCTCAAGACGAAGGACGGCAAGCTGCCGGCCGACGAGGCCCAGAAGCACGCCGACGCGGTCAAGACCGCCATCGACACGGCCAAGGAGCAGGCCGCGTCCGCCCCGGTTCCGAAGGCTCCCGAGGGGACGGTGCCCGACGACGCGAAGGCGCCGCTCGACGTCAAGGGCGACGCCCTGACCGCACTGCAGTCCGCGGTGGACGCTCTCGTGAAGGCGGCGACGGCGGGCGACGTCACTGCCATCGCCACGCAGGCGCCGGTCGTCGTGACCGGGCTGGTCAACTTCGTCGCGGCCACGCTGCTGAGCGGCGGGCTGCCCGCCCCGAACCTGCCCGGCCTCCCGGAGCTGCCCAAGCTGCCGGCCGCCGAGCTGCCGTCCACCCCGGCGCTCCCCGAGACGCCGGCCCTGCCGCAGACCCCGGCCCTGCCGCAGGCCCCGGCTCTCCCGCAGACGCCGCTCTCCTCCTAGCCGGATCCAGCCGGCGCCAGCCGGAACGCGCCTGTGGCGAAGCAGGCGCCTGAGCCCGTCGGGGCGGCCGAGTCGGCCCGCCCCGACGGGCTCTCGGCATGCCACGAAACTTCATATTTACGCCCGCAGAACCGTTCTTTCGAGTGGGGAATCAATAAACATGGGCACCACGGGGTTTCCGTCGGCGAAGACGGTCGTTGGGTAAAGAGAAGCGAGACATCGGGCATTCAGAATGCCTCGGACAGTGAATATTCCATGCCGATGACGAATTGTCATCGAGGAAAGGATAAACAATGAAGGCTATGAAGGCCGCTGCTGTTGTCGCCGGTTCCATGGTGATTGCCGGTGCCGCTGCCCCCGCCTTTGCCTCCGACCTCACTCCGACGAGCCTGAACGGTGCCCTGGACACGGTCACCAGCCAGCCGACGCTCGATGTCGCGCCGGTGGACAGCAACCTTCTCGACCCGAAGAACGACGACGGTCTCGTCGGCACCGTCTCGGGTGCCGCGGACGGTCTGAACCCGGGTGGCGCCGCCGCCCCCGGCAGCCTGCTCGGTGGTCTCCCCGTCGGCCAGTAACCCTTCTTCACCCATTGATCCGAATGGGCGAAGGGTTTATGAGGGTGTGTCTTTGCGGCAGACCGCGCAGACGGCCCTAATACGATCCAGGAAACCCCCTGTAGGAAGGCTCGTGAAATGAACACTGCCAAGAAGGCCGCCCTCGTCCTCGCCACCGCCGGCCTCGCCGCGGGTGCCGCTTCGGGCGCCGCTTTCGCCGACGGTGGCGCTCACGCCGAGGGTGCCGCGGTGCAGTCCCCGGGTGTCCTCTCCGGCAACCTCGGCCAGGTCCCGGTGCACGTTCCGGTGAACGTCTCCGGCAACACGGTCAACGGCATCGCCGGCCTCAACCCGGCCTTCGGCAACACCGCCGTCAACGACTGACACAGCGCAGCGTTCATTCGCACGCTGGGCCACGCATCGAAGGCTGGTTCGGAACCTCCGGGGTTCCCGAACCAGCCTTCGGCGTTACCGCCCTCAATTCATCGCGAGCGAAAGTCAAACCGCTGTGCGTGAATTCCTCGATCGAGTGTGCTTCGTTCCGCCGATCGAGTGACAGCGCGGCGGCGGACAGAAGCTGTCTCGCTAGGCTTCCTCGGTGACTTCAACGCCGAGCATTGACACCACGTTTCGAGCCGCCGATCTCGGAACTCTCGCCGTCATCGCCTGGAGTGGGGAACACGTCGAAGAGGAAAGCGATATGCCTTTCCTCCTCGCCTACTCCCTGGGTGATTCCCCGGCGGGTCCCGAGGCCGCGGAAGCGGCCGTGGCGGCCCACCTGCACAACAACGGGCTGACCGTGGGCACGACCGTCCACGACGGTGCGCGGCATCCGAGCTTCCCCGTCTCGCTGCTGGTCGAGGCGGGCCAGGCCGTCGTCTCCATGCCGCTGTTGAACGCCCAGTGCCCGGTGCCGCCCGAGTGGCTCGCGGCCGCGGAGGCACGCGGGAGCGCGTACTTCATCTTCACCACCCGGCCCTGGCCCACCGCGGCCCCCGGCCGGCCGGTACCCGAGGGCGAGCTGGAGAAGTTCGCGGGCGCCGAGGAGACCCTGACCGCGGCCGCGCACTGCATCCTGCCCATCCGCCGTATCCGCTCATAACCGCCCCCACATGCGTCCGTGGTGCAGCGGCGGATCGGCGGGCTGCCGACCGACACCTCTGCACCACGGCGGATGACTCCTGGTGGGCCTGCTCAGCCGAGGCCGACGCCCAGGCCCAGACCGAGGTCGAGGCCATGGTGGTGCCAGTGGTGCCAGCACTCCCAGTCGTCGCCGCACGGGTGGGCTGCCGTGGAGCGGACGGGCGTCTGGGGCGTGGCCGCCTGGGCCGTACCGGCCAGCGGCAGGAAGACGGCGACGGCGAGCAGGGCGGCCACAGAGGTCCGCCGGGCGATCTGCTTCACGAGAGAAGTCCTCTCTGTCTGTGTTGGGGACACGAATGACGCTAATGCCGCCGTCCGCGCTTGTCGCGCTGAGCGTCACCACTGAGGACTCTCCGTAATCATGCCTGTTCGTAGCCAGTTGGAGGATGCGGTGAGCACGGACCAGCAGAGGGCCGCAGCGCCCGCCCGGCCTCAGGTCGGCCGCCAGTACACGCGGGCCGAGGACGCGGCGCCCCACGCCGAGCGGGCCAGGGGTGCGGCGCTGCTCATCGTCCTGACCGGGGTGGCCGGACTGCTCGCCTCCTGGGTCATCACCCTCGACAAGTTCAAGCTGCTCGAGGACCCGAACTTCACCCCCGGGTGCAGCCTGAACCCGGTGGTCTCCTGCGGGAACATCATGAAGAGCGCGCAGGCGTCCGTGTTCGGGTTCCCCAACCCGATGCTCGGGCTCGTCGCGTACGGCATGGTGATCTGCGTGGGGGCGAGCCTGCTCGCCGGCGCGCGCCTGCCCCGCTGGTACTGGCTGGGCTTCAACGCCGGCTGCCTCTTCGGCGTCGGCTTCGTGACCTGGCTGCAGATCCAGTCCCTCTACCGGATCAACTCGCTGTGCCTGTGGTGCTGTCTGGCCTGGGCAGCCACCATCGTCCTGTTCTGGTACGTGACTTCGTTCAACGTCCGCACCGGTCACCTGCCGGCGCCTTCCGGGGCGCGCGTCTTCTTCGCCGAGTTCTCCTGGGTGCTGCCCACGCTGCACATCGGCGCCGTCGGCATGCTGGTCCTGACGCGCTGGTGGGACTTCTGGACCAGCTGACTTCGCGTCAGCAGTTCGGGTCCGACGCGCACCCGGCCGCGAACCGCCCGTAGATCGTGAGCAGATAGCGGGCCTTGAAGCGGAGCGCCTGCGGATCCAATGGCGTGGTCAGGACATCCGCGACCTCCAACTGGGCCGCCTCGACCACGAATCCGGGCAGGTGCCGACGATCGGACAGCGTGATGACGGGAATGCAGCGCATGGGCGCGAGCCTGCGCATGTACCGGACGACCTCGAGCCGGTCCGCGGCGGGCGGCCCCACCGACAGCACGACCAGCCCCACGCCACCCCGTATCAGGGCCTTGAGGGCTTCGTCGTTGGAGGAGGCGTCGACGATCGGGACGCTCAGCGGGGTGAGCGCGGCCTCCAACGCCCGGACACCCCAGGCGCATTCATCGATCAGCAGAATCTTCACGCGGGGAGACCTCGACCTTCCTCCGGCCGCCTCGGTCGTGGGCGCAACAGAAAGCAGCGCGCGATCTCGGCTGCGCCGACAGAGGGATTGTCCTGCACATCGGCAGCACAGAAGGCCCACTGTCCACGAATTAGTCCCGCCGAGGGAATTCTGCACTGATGTCGCAGGAAGGATCGTTACCCCTGATGCGTCATCATCCTGAGATGAAGGGGATCAAACCCGAAATGAGCATCAAAGTAAGAGGAACGATCGCGGTACTGGCCGGCTGTATCGCCGCCGCCGCGGGCGCCACCCCTGCCGTCGCGTCGGGGCAGGTGCCCGTCGAGGTACCGCTCGGCGGCGTGGAGAGAGCGCTGCACATGGACGTTCCCCGGCTGAGCACCGCGGCGCCCATCCCGATCCCCGGCACTCCCGAAGGCCCCCGGTACGAGAAGGACCACGTACTGCCGCAGGGCACGGTGCCGCGGCTGCCCCTCAGCAGCGAACTGCCCGCCACCGAGGCCGAGGTGCCGCTGCCTCGGCTGCTGGGCCCGGAGGACGCCGAGCACACCGACCGGCTGGGCCTGGACACCGAGGCGTCCCCCGTGCGGACCCTGACGCCGGGTGCTTCCGTGAATCCGCCGCTGACCGGCCCCCGGCCGCACCGGTTCGGGCTGCCGGAGGTCTCGGCTCCGCAGGCCGCTCTCGGTACCCCTGACGTGCAGGCGCAGCCCGGGGCGGACCTGGCGCTGGGCTGACATCCCGAGGTGGGCCCGGCCCACCCGCCGGCCCGCGCTCGTGACCACAGGCGGGCCCCCACACCTGCAGGAGGAGATGGTCGTGAATCCCCATGTGTCGCTGACCGGCGCGCGGGCGGCGAAGAGCGTCACGGTGCCGGCGGACACCGGCCGGACACCGGGCGCGCAACCGCTCCTGACCCGGCGCAGCGCGGGCCTGATCCTGCTGGGCGTGGCCGCCACCGCGACCGCCGTGGTCCAGGTCCGTCCGTTCCGCTCGCCGGAGCCGGCCGCCACGCCCGAGACGTTCGACGAGACGTATCGCGGGCGGCGGATCACCGGCGTCCGGGTGCCCGGCTCGGGGGCGGGCGCGGCCCCCGAGTGGCAGGTCGCCGTCGACGGGCGCCCGCTGCACCTGATGCGCCGGGCCGACGGTTCCTACCTGAGCATGGTCGACCACTACGAGTCGTACGCGACCCCGCTGGCCGCGGCGCGCGGGGCCGTGGCGGAGCTCGGCGACCAGGCACTGCGGACTCCCGAGCGAGAGGTGTGAGGACCGGTGGCCCACGTTCGGCAGAACCAGAGCACGCTCACCAAGGCGCAGAAGAGGCGTTTCGTGGACGCCGTGCTCACCCTCAAACGCAAAGGCCGCTACGACGAGTTCGTGCGGACGCACATCGATTTCTATATGGGCGACGGTGACGGCGGTTTACGGGTGGCCCATATGACCCCGTCGTTCTTTCCCTGGCACCGGAAATTCCTGCTGGAGTTCGAGAGGGCCTTGCAGAAGGTGGACGCGGGCGTCACGGTTCCGTACTGGGACTGGACCGTGGACCGTACTCCGGCCGCCTCTCTGTGGGGTGAGGACTTCCTCGGGGGCAACGGCCGCGGCTCCGACCGGCAGGTGACGACCGGGCCGTTCGCGCGCCGGCTCGGCCACTGGACCGTCACGGAGGCCGTGACGGACGGCGACTTCCTCATGCGGGACTTCGGTCGGCCGCAGGCCCCGGTCGATCTGCCGAGCAAGGACGAGCTCGCCTGGGCGATGAGCGAGTCCGAGTACGACGCGAAGCCGTGGAACTCGCTCGCGCCCAGCGGGTTCCGCAACCGGCTGGAGGGCTGGCCCACCCGCCGCGGCGATCGCACCTGGTTCAACCACAACCGGGTGCACCGGTGGGTGAGCGGCCACATGCTGGGGGCCGCCTCGGTCAACGACCCGGTCTTCTGGCTGCACCACGCCTTCGTCGACCTGTGCTGGTCGCGGTGGCGGCAGCGCCATCCGAAGGCGGCTCCCTATCTTCCGGTGGAGCAGCCCGGGCTCGGCGACGCGCAGCACGGCCGCGTCCTGGTCGCCGGCGACACCATGCCGCCGTGGAACACGCCCCTGCGCGACATGCTCGACCACACGTCGCTGTACCGGTACGAATGACCGCCCGTACACACGTGACGGCCCCCGGCACCGTCGGTGCCGGGGGCCGTCATCAGGGCGCTGCGCGGGGAACCACCGGTCGTGTCAGCCGGAGTTCACCCGTACTCCCTGGAGAGTCAGCCGCCGTAGCCGGCGTCGCCACCGTCGCTGTTGACGCACGTGTTGCCGAACGCCGGGTTCAGCAGGCCGATGACGTCGACGGTGTTGCCGCAGGCGTTGACCGGGACGTGGACGGGGGCCTGGAGCAGGTTGCCCGACAGGACACCCGGCGAGTTGGTGGCTTCGCCCTGGGCGCCCGCGTCGGCCATGGCCAGACCGGCGCCGCTGAGCACCACAGCACCCGTGCCGAAAGCGACAGCGGCTGCCTTCGCGATGCGAGACATCACGTTCTCCTTTTGCTTGGCAGGTGCGGCCGCGTGGTCGCAGCCGTCGCCTGTTCAACGGGCAGGGCCCACAGGCAGTAACGGCTGATAGCGGGATACATCCTGAAAACGACAGGAATCCGGTCCGCGTGATCGACCGTCATCCCGTCGTTCCCGTTGTTCCCGTTGTTCCGTTGTTCCCGTTGTTCCGTCGTTCCCGTCGTCCCCGTCATCCCGGTCAGAAGACGGGGACCACTGTCTTCCCCGCGTAGACGCCTCCCCGGCACACCTGAGATCCGCCGCCGGCGTCGCCTCCCTCTTCCCAGCGAATGACGCCACCGCCGACCTGGCACTCGGCGGGCGACAGATAGTCCAGGTCGAAATGCGGCCGGCGCACGAAGGCGAACCCCGGGTCGGATCCCTCCGCGGCGGGACCGGCGCCCTTCACCTTCTTGACGCACCGATAGGCGTCACCGCCGCCGTAGACCCGGAACACGGGAGCGCCCCCTTGCGCCCGGCACTCCCGCGCGGTCAACAGCACCGGGGGGTCCTGGGTGTCGGCCGTCGCCGGGGACGAGGGAAGCCAGGCGAGCGCCACGGCACCGAGCAGGAACGCACATCGCGTGAAGAACATTCTTGGGTACGCCTTTCCGTCACCGCCCGCCACCGGAGCGGCCGGGCAATTCCAGACTGATCTCGTCCGCGGCCCTGCGCAGTCGGAGAGGACTGAACGGGGCGTCCCGCTGCCGGGAGAAGAGAACAGCTCAAGAACCACCGGGCCGCCCTGTCGTTTCCTGAGTAGTACCCAATCGGTACTTTCCGGGCTCGCGCGTGTCGTGCCGCGCGGGTCCGGCCGCATTTTTCGAGCAGCGCCATCACCTGAAGCGGAGGAGCTCATATGAAGGTGGTCTGCGCCGGCGGGGGGCCCGCGTCCCTGTACCTGGCCATTCTTCTGAAACTGCAGGACCGCGACCGGGACATCACGGTCCACGAGCGCAATCCCGAGGGATCGACGTACGGGTGGGGTGTCACGTACTGGCCGGACATGCTCGACACCCTCAGGGCGCACGATCAGGTCTCCGCGCGCGCCATCGAGGAGCATTCGGTGCGGTGGAGCGACGGCGTGGCGCACGTCGGCGGGCGCACCACGGTCCACCACGGTGACGAGGGTTTCGCGATCGGCCGCCACCAGTTGCTGAGGATCCTCGCCGAGCGGGCGTCCTCCCTGGGGGTCGAGGTGCGCTTCGGTCATCCGGTCGCGCCCGGCGACCCGGCCCTGGACGGCGATCTGGTCGTGGCCGGGGACGGGGCGCGGAGCGTGCTGCGTGACCAGCACGCGGAACACTTCGGCACCCGGGTCGTGTCGGGGCGCAACCGGTTCATCTGGCTCGGGACGACGAAGGTCTTCCGCTCCTTCACGTTCGCCTTCGTGGAGACCGGCCACGGCTGGCTCTGGTGCTACGCGTACGGCTTCGACGGCGAGCACAGCACCTGCATCGTCGAGTGCTCGCCGGGCACCTGGACGGGTCTGGGCCTCGACACCATGGACCGGGACGCCGCCCTGCGGCTGCTGGAGAAGCTCCTGGCCGAACCGCTGCAGGGGCACGAGCTCATCGGCCGTACGGACGTCGACGGACCGTCGCAGTGGCAGCAGTTCCGCACCGTCACCAACCGCGTCTGGTCGCACGGCAATCTGGTCCTGCTCGGCGACGCCGCCCACACCACCCACTACTCCATCGGCGCGGGCACCACCCTGGCAATGCAGGACGCCATGGCGCTGGCCCGGGCCCTGGAGGGCTCCGCACCGCTCGCATCGGCCCTCGGGCACTACGAGCAGGTCCGCAGGCGCGAGTTGCTGCCCCTGCAGAGCGCGGCACGGCACAGCGCCGGCTGGTACGAGAACCTGACCCGGTACATCCATCTGGAACCGCATCAGATGTTCGCCCTGCTCGGGCAGCGCCACTCCCCGTTGCTGCCCTACGTGCCGCCCCAGCTGTACTACCGGGTGGACCGGGCGGTCGACCGGACGCAGGCGCTGCGGTCACTGAAGCGCTGGCTCGGTCACCGGGTCGCGCGCATCTTTCAGAATCAGAACAAGTGACCCGCCATCAGGTGCCCCGACAAGGATGCGCGGAGATTGCGTCGGGATAACGTCCCGTCCCTCCGGCCGGTGCACTTCGTTGAGCACACCATGGAGCAGAAGAGAATCGATCCGACAGACATGTCGAGTCCTCCATCGGACACTCCGATCTACGAAACCGTGGTGCGCCTGTGGCAGGCCCATGGGAGGACGGTGCCGGGGCGGCCCCGGCCGGCGCGGCCGGCCCGTGGCTGGGTGCGGGTCGACGCGGCGACGAAGCCGCGGTTCTGACCGCCGATACGGCCGCCCGCGTACGGGAATTCGACCGATCCCCCGCCTTTCGGGACACGCCCGCCGACGGCTCAATTCGCCGGGCCGGGCGGCGAGCGGCGGTGTGATGGGAAAGTCATATTCCCGCATCTATCAGGGAGATTCGATGCGTCTTCGCGTATTCGCCGCCGCCACGGTGCTGGCCGGGACCTCCGTTCTGGGTTCCGCGGCCGTAGCCTCCGCGCTGGACGGCCCCGACGGGGCCAGCGCCGCCGCGGTCGCCGAGCACAGCCCCGGCGTGCTGTCCGGGAACGTCGTCCAGATCCCGGTCGATGTCCCGGTCAACGCGTGCGGCAACTCGCTCAACGTGATCGGCCTGCTCAACCCGGCGTTCGGCAACGCCTGCGTGAACGGCTAGGTTCCGGGCTCCACGCGAACGAAACAGCGCTCGGGCCGACCTCGGTCGGCCCGAGCGCTGCTCGGCGATTCAGAGGGGCGAACCCCTCTCCCTCACTCGTAGACCCTGTGGGACTCGAACCCACAACCAATGGATTAAAAGTCCACTGCTCTGCCAATTGAGCTAAGGGTCCACGCACCGGCTCGCGCCGACGCACCCCCGAGCATAGCCCGACGGCGCCGCGACGCCGATCGGGTATCGGCATCCCGGGGTGTCCGGGCCCGAACCACCCCCAGGAAGCTCGAACTGGAAATCGCCCTCGTAGACGTTCCAGCCCGTCGCGATCCTCGTCCGCGACGTGGACGAGCCGTTCCCCTTGCCGTCGTTGCGGTACAGGTTCCCGGAGGTGTCCCGCACGACGAAGTCCGGTGGGCCCGCAGATCCGTACAGCCAACGCCCGGTCGCCTGAAGCTCCTTGACCGTGTGCCCGGCGCCCCGGTGGACACAGAAGTGATGGCGCGTTGCACGGGCTCCCGGACGACAAAGCGGGCCCACCCGTAGAGGGGTGGGCCCGCTTCAGCGATCAGTGCTGACCAAGATCAGCCGTTGCGCTTCCAGCGCGGCTTGTCGTCACGGCGGCCGAACGACGAACCCGAGCCGGAGCCGGCGCGGTCGTCACGACGGCCGTAGGGACGGTGGCCGCCGGTGGAGGGGCGGTCGTCACGGCGGTCACGGTTGAACGGACGGTCGCTGCCGCGGTGGCCGCCGGACGGACGGTCGTCACGGCGGAAGCCGCCACGGTCGTTGTCACGACGCTCGAAGCCACGGCCGCCACGGTCGCGGTCGAAGCCGCCCCGCTCGCGGTTGTCACGGTTGAAGCCGCCACGGTCGTTGTCGCGACGGTCGTCACGGCGGAAGCCGCCACGGTCGTCACGGCGCTCGAAGGAACGGCCACCGCGGTCGTTGTCGCGACGGTCGTCACGGCGGAAGCCGCCACGGTCGTTGTCACGACGCTCGAAGCCACGGCCGCCACGGTCGTCACGGCGCTCGAAGGAACGGCCACCGCGGTCGTTGTCGCGACGGTCGTCACGGCGGAAGCCGCCACGGTCGTTGTCACGACGCTCGAAGCCACGGCCACCACGGTCGTCACGGCGGTCACGACGCTCGTAGTTGCCCCGCTCGTCGCGGCGCTGACGCGGCTCGTACGAGGACGAGCGCTCGGAGCGCTCCGGCTGCTGCGGCACCTCGGCGGCGACGGCCGCGGCGACCTGCTCGGCGGCGGCCTCCGCGGCGGCGGCGACGGCCGCGGCCACGCCCTCCTCGTCCTCGCCGCGCTCACGGGCGGCGCGGGCGGTGAGGCGGTCGGCCTCCTCGCGCAGCTCGCCGGCGCGACGGGTGGCGCGCTCGAGCTGCTTGGTCAGGTCGGTGACCTCACGCTCGGCCTGCTGCGCCGCGTTGCCCGCGGACTCGGCCTGCACCTCGGTCATGGACCGGGCGCCGGTGATCTCGGCGACCTCCGGGTCGAAGGCGGCGCCGCCCTGGATGATGTGACGCCCGGCGTCGACGCCCGCGTCCTCCATCAGGCGGAAGATCTGGCGGCGCTGGTGCGGCAGGGACAGGGAGACGACCGTGCCCGTGCGGCCGGCGCGCGCCGTACGGCCCGCGCGGTGCAGGTAGTCCTTGTGGTCGCCGGCCGGGTCCACGTTCAGGACCAGGTCGATGCCGTCGACGTGGATGCCGCGGGCGGCGACGTCGGTCGCGACGAGCGCGTTGACGTAGCCGTCCTTGAAGTCGGCGAGGGTGCGGGTACGCGCGCCCTGCGTCATGCCGCCGTGCAGCGCGTCGGCCTTCACACCGGCCTCGCGCAGCTGCTCGGCGATGCGGTCGGCGCCCAGCTGGGTGCGGACGAAGATGATCGTGCGGCCCTTGCGGGAGGCGATGGCCGCGGTGACCGGCGCCTTGTCCTTGGGCTTCACGATGAGGATGTGGTGCGACATGGTCGTGACGGCGCCCTGGGCGGCGTCGACCTCGTGGCTGACCGGGTTGTTCAGGTAGCGCGAGACCAGGGTCTGGATCTCGTTCTCCATCGTGGCGGAGAACAGCATGCGCTGGCCGCCGGCCGGGACCTGGTCGAGCAGCTCGGTGACCTCGGGCAGGAAGCCCAGGTCGGACATCTGGTCGGCCTCGTCGAGGACGGCGACCTCGACGTTCTCCAGGGAGCAGGCGCCGCGGTTGATGATGTCGCGCAGTCGGCCCGGGGTGGCGACGAGGATGTCGACGCCGCGCTCCAGGGCGTAGATCTGGTTGCCCATGGACGTACCGCCGCAGACGACCTTCATCTTGAGGCCGACCTGGTCGCCGTAGGGCTGCAGCGCGTCCGCGACCTGCATCGCGAGCTCACGGGTCGGGGTGAGGATGACGGCGCGCGGCTTGTGCTTCTCGGTGCGGCCGCCGGACAGGCGGGCCAGCGTCGGGAGGCCGAACGAGAGGGTCTTGCCGGAGCCGGTGCGGCCACGGCCGAGGATGTCCTTGCCGGCCAGGGCGTCCGGGATGGTCGCGGCCTGGATCGGGAACGGGGTGGTCACACCGTTCTGCGCGAGCTTGCGCACGACGCCCTCGGGCAGGCCGAGGTCGGCGAAGGTGATGGTGGGCTCGTCGTTCTCGATCACGTCGTTCTCGACGATCTCGGTGTTCTCGACGGCGGCGTCGATGTTCTCGACGGGGGTCTGGTCAGCAGAAATGGACATGCGAAATGCGAAACCTTCCGGAGTCTCGGCACGCGCCCGTCAACTCCGTGTATTCGCAAATTCGCAAATCGACCGCCTCAATGCGGTCCAGCCACGGCAAGGGAGAGTACGCGCCACGCGGCGCTCCTGTGCGGCGCCGGGCAAATGGGATCAAACGATCTACCACCATACGCACCCCCCACCCCCGAAGGCAAACCGCACCCTTGAGACCCCGCTCACACCGGAGGCCGAGGCACGGGGTCTACGCCGGTTCCCCGGCCCGGGGCGCGGGCTCTCCCACCATCTGCGGAGCGGTCTGCTGCTCGTGCGCGGACGACGACGGCTCCGCGGTCGACGGGGACGGCGGCGGCGTGGGCGTCGGCGTCTCCTTCGGCGGCTCCGGCGGCGTCGGCGTGGCGCGCGGGGTGCTCGGCCGGGTCGACGGAGTGCTTCGCGAGGGCGACGCCGGCTTCGAGGGCGCGGCGCTGCGCGACGCGGACACGGCGGGCGACGCGGACCCCGAGGCCGAGGCGGAGGCGTCCGGGCCCGCCGACTCCTCGCCGGCCGCCCGCGCGCCGACCCGGCCCCCGCCGCCGGAGACCACCGTGCCGCCGTCGGGCGCGGCGTCGCCGCCGCGGTGCGCCGTGGAGTGCGAGGGCGCCGGCGGCCGCCCGTCGTCGGCCACGCTCATGCACCCGGCGGCCGCGGCGACGGCCACGGTGGTCGCGGCCAGACGGCCCAGTCGAAGGGCACTAAGCGATACGGACAGCTGGCGCACGGGACGCACCTCCGGGCACGTGACGGGGTCACCGTTCCCAACTCCCGCGCCCCACAAGAGGACACGCGCCACGACGGCACGGCACAAAGCCCGCACAAACGGCGCCCGGCCGAGCCCCTCAGCCGTACCCGAGAGCGTGCAGCCGCGCGTCGTCGATCCCGAAGTGGTGCGCGATCTCGTGCACCACGGTGATCTCGGTCTCCGCGACGACGTCCTCCCTGGACTCGCACATCCGCAGCGTCGGCCCGCGGTAGACGGTGATCCGGTCCGGCAGCACGCCCGCGTACCACTCGCCGCGGTCGGTCAGCGGGGTCCCTTCGTAGAGCCCGAGCAGCTCGGGATCGTCGGCGGGCGGCTCGTCCTCGACGAACACCGCGACGTTGTCCATCAGCCGCGTCAACTCGGGCGGAATCCGGTCGAGCGCCTCGGCCACCAGTTCCTCGAACTCCTCGCGCGTCATCTCCAGCACACGGCCCATTGTCCGGTACGACCCCGCATATCCACCCGTCCACTTGGGCATACGGGAGCAATGGCCCGCTCCCCCGCTGCCGCCATACGCCGAGCCCTGCGCCGTACACGGGGCGCGCGCACCGCCCCGTCGGCTCTCCTGCGCCGCTTCAGAACCAGGGAAAAACCCCGGCCCCCGGTCCAGGTCCTGGAACCGGTCCACCAACCCCACCCCTACAGGCGAGCGGTCGGCCTGGTCGCGGTCGTCCTGCTGGGCGCCTGGCTCGGGCTCCTCGTCGTCGGCAGCATCCGCGCCCCGGTGGGCCCGATGGACACCCGGATGACCCTGCGCCCGTCCCTCTCCGGCGGCACGAAGATCAATGTGTCCCCGCTCGGCGCCCTGGAGCTGAAGTCCCACACCGCGCCCATCCGCCTCGACGTCGACGTGGACCGCCTGGACCCCGTCCGCTCCCGGGCCCTCGTCGACCACCCGGAACGCATCTCGGGGCTCCAGGACGAGGTGGCCCGCGACGTCGAGCACGGCACGCTCGACCTGGCCGTCCGCTCCTGCGTGGCCGTGGTCTCCGGCGCGACGGCGCTCGGCCTCGCGGTCTACCGGCGCCCGCGCCGCGCGCTGGCGGCCGGCGGACTGGCCCTCGCGCTCCTCGCGGCGTCGGGCGGCACCGCGTACGCGACCTGGAACCCGAAGTCGGTCCTGGAGCCCAAGTTCTCCGGGCTGCTCTCCTCGGCCCCCTCCGTGGTCGGCAACGCCCGCTCGATCGTCACCGAATTCGATGTCTACCAGGAGGAGTTGGCCCGCCTGGTCACCAACGTCACCAAGCTCTACGACGTGACGTCCACGCTTCCCACGTACCGCCCCGACCCCTCCACCATCCGCGTCCTGCACGTCTCCGACATCCACCTCAACCCGGCCGCCTGGAAGATCATCGCGTCGCTCGTGGACCAGTACCGGATCTCGGTGATCGTCGACACCGGCGACACGATGGACCACGGCTCGGCCGCCGAGAACGCCTTCCTGGACCCGATCAAGGACCTCGGCGCCCCCTACGTCTGGATCCGCGGCAACCACGACTCGAAGACGGCGACACAGCGGTACCTCTCCGACCGGAAGCGGTTCAGGAACGTCCACGTCCTCGACGACGGGAAGGCCGTCACGGTCGCGGGCCTGCGCTTCGCCGGCACCGGCGACCCGCAGTACACCCCGGACCGCTCCACCGAGGCCCAGGGCGACCCGGCCGAGAGGATGGCGGGCATTCGGCTCGCCTCGGCGCTGCGCGACCAGAAGGCGGCCGGCACCCCGGTCGACATCGCCCTCGCCCATGAGCCGGCCGCGGCCCGCGAGACGGACGGCGCGGTGCCGCTGGTCCTGGCCGGGCACATCCACCGGCAGCAGACGGAGCTGCTCCCCCTCGGCACCCGGCTGCGCATCGAGGGCTCGACCGGCGGCAGCGGCCTGCGCGCGGTCGACGACAAGTACCCCGATCCCGTCGAGGCCTCCGTGCTCTATCTGGACAGCACGACCAAGCGTCTGCAGGCCTGGGACGAGATCAGGCTCGGGGGTCTGGGCCTGACGAAGGCCGAGGTCAGCCGCCATCTGCCGAAGGAGAACCAACCAGGTGCGACCCCGTCGCCGCGCACCCCGAGCGGTGCCCCGTAAACCGTTTTGGCGATAGGTCCCCGCATCCCATATGCTTCTCACGTCCCCGACGCGCTGCGAAGCGCCCAGGCGGGCCGATAGCCCTCATCGTCTAGCGGCCTAGGACGCCGCCCTTTCAAGGCGGTAGCACGGGTTCGAATCCCGTTGGGGGCACGCAAGTCCGTGTGCGACACTGTTGCACGCAAAGCTTGGTCCTGTGGAGCAGTTTGGAGTGCTCGCCACCCTGTCAAGGTGGAGGCCGCGGGTTCAAATCCCGTCAGGACCGCTGAAGTTCCTCGTGAACTTCGTGGCTGGGTAGCTCAGTTGGTACGAGCGATCGCCTGAAAAGCGATAGGTCGCCGGTTCGATCCCGGCCCCAGCCACAGACAGCAGGCCCCGTCTCCGGACGGGGCCTGTGGCGTTTCCGGACCCCGCCCCTCGAACCGCGGCCCCTCAGACCCCATCCCTCAAGCTGCGGCCCCTCAGACTGCGGCCGCGTGCAGCGGCTGTGTCCCGCGCCCGCCCGGATGCCGGTGCCGCCAGAACCAGAACAGCCCGCTCGACACCAGCGCCCAGCCGGCCAGCACCAGGAACGGGAACAGGTGCTGGTTGCCCTGGAAGTACACCGCCGTGTGCTGCGCGTTGTACGAGGCGCCCGGCGGCAGCCACTGGCCGATGCGGCCGATCACCGTCGGCAGCAGCGGCGGCGCCACGGCACCGCCCGAGGCCGGGTTGCCGAGCAGCACCAGCAGGCCCCAGGTCGGGATCATCGCCCAGCGGTGGAAGAACGTGTTGAACATCGTGAAGACCATGCCGCACGTGAACATCGTCAGCGCGAGGATCAGCCAGGACTGGACGAAGGGCAGATCGACCGCCCCGAGCCCCCAGTCCGCGACCGCCGCCACCGCGAAGCCGCCGAGCAGCGCGTAGGCGACCGTGAACGCGATCCGCTCGGCCGGGTTCAGACCCCGCGCGTGCACGCTCAGCTGGATCGCGCCGACGAAGCCGATGATGACCGCCGCGAGCGTGATGTAGAAGATCGTCAGGCCGCGCGGGTCACCGCTCTGCAGCGGGTGCAGGTCCTTCACCGTCACGGGTACGCCCGTCGCCTTGCTGACCGGGGGCGCCGCCTCCGTGAAGACCTGGGCGACCGTGACGCCGGAGGCGCCGGACACGTCCAGGTCGACCCGCGCACCGCCGTCGCGCACATCGAGGACGGCGTAGATCCGCTGCCGGTCGATGGCCTGCCGGGCCGCCTCCCGCGAGTCGTACGGCTTCAGGTCCAGTTGCGCGTCGAGCGCCTTCTCCATCGCGCCGAGGAACTCCTTGCCGCGCGCCTGCTCGTACTCTCCGGTGACGCCCGTCGGGATGTGGTGCGGCGTCGGGTTCGCCATGGAGTACGTGTACGAGGCCGCGAACAGCGCCGCCGCGGCGGCCAGGATGAACAGGAGCACGGTCGCCGGCAGGAACGGCGACTTCTTGAAGTTGCTCCAGCGGTCGGCCCGCGTCGGCGGCCGCCCGTGCTCGCCGTGCGGCGGGTGCGGACGTGGCTGTTCCTCATCGGGCAAGGGCGACATACCTGCACGCTAAAACACGCATAAGCCGCATACATCCCGAGAAGGGCCACCTGTCCGGCCGCCGTGGCAAAACCGTTCGCCACGAATTTCCCCGAGGTGAGATCCTGGAGGACGTATGTCTACGCAGCCTGCCCCCGCCGCCGACCGGATCGCCGCCGTAGCGCGGCGCCTGTCCGAGCTGTCCCTCCGTGACGCGCACCGCCTGGGCCGCAGGCTCGAAGGGGCGCGGAAGATCCGCAAGCCGGAGGCCCGTGCCGCCGTGGTCGCCGAGATCGACGCGGAGGCCGAGAAGGCCGAGGTCCGTTCGGCCACCCGGCGTGAGCGCCGCGCCGCGCTCGACGTCACGTATCCCGAGCAGCTCCCCGTCAGCCAGAAGAAGGACGAGATCGCCGACGCGATCCGCGACCACCAGGTCGTGATCGTGGCGGGCGAGACCGGCTCCGGCAAGACGACGCAGATCCCGAAGATCTGTCTCGACCTCGGCCGGGGCGTGCGCGGCATGATCGGCCACACGCAGCCCCGCCGGATCGCGGCCCGCACGGTCGCCGAGCGCGTCGCCGACGAGCTGCACACGCCGCTCGGCGAGGCGGTCGGCTGGAAGGTGCGCTTCACCGACCAGGTCGACCAGGACGGCACGTTCGTCAAGCTGATGACGGACGGCATCCTGCTCGCCGAGATCCAGACGGACCGCGAGCTGCGCGCTTACGACACGATCATCATCGACGAGGCCCACGAGCGGTCCCTCAACATCGACTTCCTGCTGGGCTACCTGGCCCAGCTGCTGCCCCGGCGCCCGGACCTCAAGGTCGTCATCACCTCCGCGACGATCGACCCGGAGCGGTTCGCGCGGCACTTCGGCGACGCCCCGATCGTCGAGGTCAGCGGCCGGACGTACCCGGTGGAGGTGCGCTACCGGCCTCTCCTGGAGGAGGAGTCGGACGACTCCGACCGCGACCAGATCACCGCGATCACGGACGCCGTCGAGGAGCTCCAGCGCGAGGGCCAGGGCGACATCCTGGTCTTCCTCTCCGGAGAGCGCGAGATCCGCGACACCGCGGACGCCCTGGAGAAGAAGAAGTACCGGTTCACGGAAGTACTCCCCTTGTACGCGCGGCTCTCGCACGCCGAGCAGCACCGCGTCTTCCAGCAGCACACGGGCAGACGGATCGTCCTCGCGACGAACGTGGCGGAGACGTCGCTGACCGTCCCGGGCATCAAGTACGTCATCGACCCGGGCACCGCCCGCATCTCCCGCTACAGCCACCGCACGAAGGTGCAGCGGCTGCCCATCGAGGCGATCAGCCAGGCCAGCGCCAACCAGCGCAAGGGCCGCTGCGGCCGTACCTCGGACGGCATCTGCATCCGCCTCTACAGCGAGGACGACTTCCTCGCGCGGCCCGAGTTCACGGACGCGGAGATCCTCCGGACGAACCTCGCCTCCGTCATCCTCCAGATGACCGCGGCCGGCCTCGGCGACATCGAGAAGTTCCCCTTCATCGACCCGCCGGACCACCGCAACATCCGCGACGGCGTCCAACTCCTCCAGGAACTGGGCGCGTTGGACCCCAGCGAGAAGGACGTACGCAAGCGCCTCACGCAGCAGGGCCGCAAGCTCGCCCAGCTGCCGGTCGACCCGCGCCTGGCCCGCATGGTCCTGGAGGCCGACAAGAACGGCTGTGTGCGCGAGGTCATGGTGATCGCCGCCGCGCTCTCCATCCAGGACCCGCGCGAGCGTCCCTCCGACAAGCAGGCGC
This sequence comes from Streptomyces sp. YJ-C3, assembly GCF_053891275.1. Lineage (NCBI taxonomy): Bacteria > Bacillati > Actinomycetota > Actinomycetes > Kitasatosporales > Streptomycetaceae > Streptomyces > Streptomyces sp. YJ-C3. The sequence continues at coordinate 8,746,557 of NZ_CM132685.1, forward strand.
AGGCCGACCAGCAGCACGCCCGCTTCAAGGACGAGACCAGCGACTTCCTGGCCTTCCTCAACCTGTGGCGCTACGTCCGTGAACAGCAGAAGGAGCTGGGCTCCTCCGCGTTCCGCCGGATGTGCAAGCGCGAGTTCCTGAACTTCCTGCGCATCCGCGAATGGCAGGACATCTACACACAGCTGCGCACGGTCGCCAAGCAGATGGGCATCCATCTGAACGAGGACGACGCCCCCGGCGACTCCATCCACGTGTCCCTGCTGTCCGGTCTGCTCTCGCACATCGGCATGAAGGACGTGAAGGAGTCCAAGGAGTCCACGCAGAAGGACCCCAAGCAGGCCGGCCGCGATCGCGGTCGCAACGAGTACATCGGCGCGCGCAACGCCAAGTTCGCGATCTTCCCCGGCTCGGCCCTCTTCAAGAAGCCGCCGCGCTTCGTGATGTCGGCGGAGCTGGTGGAGACGTCGCGCCTGTGGGCGCGGGTGAACGCGAAGATCGAGCCCGAGTGGGTCGAGCCGCTCGCCGAGCACCTGCTCAAGCGCACGTACAGCGAGCCGCACTGGGAGAAGGACCAGGCGGCCGTGATGGCGTACGAGAAGGTCACGCTGTACGGCGTCCCGCTCGTCGCCCAGCGGAAGATCAACTACGGCCGGATCGACCCCGAGGTCAGCCGCGAGCTGTTCATCCGGAACGCGCTGGTGGAGGGCGACTGGCGCACCCACCACAAGTTCTTCGCCGACAACCGCAGGCTCCTGACCGAGGTCGAGGAGCTGGAGCACCGGGCCCGGCGCCGCGACATCGTCGTGGACGACGACACCCTCTACGACTTCTACGACCAGCGGGTCCCCGAGCACGTCGTCTCGGGCGCCCATTTCGACTCCTGGTGGAAGCGCAAGCACAAGGAGGAGCCCGAGCTCCTCGACTTCGAGCGCTCGATGCTGATCCGCGAGTCCGCGGAGGCGGTCACCAAGGCCGACTACCCGGACGCCTGGCACCAGCGGAACCTGAAGTTCCGGGTGACGTACCAGTTCGAGCCGGGCGCGGACGCGGACGGCGTGACCGTCCACATCCCGCTCCAGGTGCTCAACCAGGTCACTGACGAGGGCTTCGACTGGCAGATCCCGGGCCTGCGCGAGGACGTCGTCATCGAGCTGATCCGGTCGCTGCCGAAGCCGATCCGCCGGAACTACGTGCCCGCTCCGAACTTCGCGAAGGCCTTCCTGGAGCGGGCCGTGCCCCTGCAGGAGCCGCTGCCCACCACGCTGGCGCGCGAGCTCCAGCGGATGGTCGGTGTCCCGGTGAGCGCGGACGACTTCGATCTCACGCGCGTCCCGGACCACCTGAAGATCACTTTCCGGATCGTCGACGAGCGGCGCCGCAATCTCGCCGAGGACAAGGACCTGGAGGCGCTGAAGCTCAGGCTGAAGCCCAAGGCCCGCCAGGCGATCTCCAAGGCGGCCGCGGCGACGGCCGAGCGCTCCGGCGGCGAGTCCGTGGAGCGCAAGGGCCTGACCGACTGGACGATCGGCACCCTGTCCCGCGTCTTCGAGACCCGGCGCGCGGGCCAGCCGGTCAAGGCGTACCCGGCGCTCGTCGACGACGGCGACACCGTGTCCGTACGCCTCTTCGACACCGAGGCCGAGCAGGCGCAGGCCATGTGGAAGGGCACGCGCCGGCTCATCCTGCGCAACATCCCGGTCAACCCCGGCAAGTTCGCCTCGGACAAGCTGAGCAACGCCCAGAAGCTCGCCCTGTCGGCGAACCCGCACGGCTCCGTCCAGGCCCTCTTCGACGACTGCGCGATGGCGGCCGCGGACAAGCTCGTCGCGGACTTCGGCGGCCCCGCCTGGGACGAGGAGTCGTACCGCAAGCTCTACGACAAGGTGCGCGCCGAGATCGTCGACGCGACGGTGCACACCGTCGGCCAGGTACAGCAGGTCCTCGCGGCCTGGCAGGCCTGTGAGCGCCGTCTGAAGTCCACGAACAGCCCGGTGCTGCTCGCCAACCTGCAGGACGTGCGCACCCAGTTGAACGCCCTGGTGAAGCCCGGCTTCGTGACCGCCACCGGCCTGCGCCGCCTCGGCGACCTGATGCGCTACCTGGTCGCGGCCGACCGCCGGCTCCAGCAGATGCCGACCAACGTCCAGCGGGACACCACCCGCATGGAGAAGGTCCACGAGATGCAGGACGAGTACGCCTGGCTGCTGGAGCAGCTGCCGCAGGGACGGCCCGTGCCGCAGGAGGTCCTGGACATCCGCTGGATGATCGAGGAGCTGCGGGTCAGCTATTTCGCGCACGCGCTGGGCACCGCGTACCCCGTCTCGGACAAGCGGATCGTGAAGGCGATCGACGCCGCGGCGCCGTGACGGAGCAGGCACGTTAAGTGAGTTCGACCGGCGGGCCTGCACTGCTGTACAGTCCTGTCTCGCAGCGCAACGAAGAAACAAGCGCCGCGAAACCTGGTCCTGTGGAGCAGTTTGGAGTGCTCGCCACCCTGTCAAGGTGGAGGCCGCGGGTTCAAATCCCGTCAGGACCGCAGTAGATGAGAAGCCCGCACCGTTCCGGTGCGGGCTTCTTCGTGTGCCCCGGCAGCCGCCCTTGACTCCTGGACGTCCCCTCGGTACGCCAGAACCAGGGCCCTGGTGGGAGGCGAGCGCATGGCGACACCGATACGACGACGCGAGACCCGCGCTCTCCTGCGCGCCCATCTCTCCGCCGCCTCCGGATACCGCCACGTGACCCGTCACTGCCCGATCTGCCACCGACTCCTGCGGCTCGCCATGGACCCCGCCACAGAGGCCCAGGAGGACCACGAGAGCGCCTGGGAGGGCGGCGAGGACGAAAGTCCCCCGAACGGGTGACGAAAGCCGACCCACAGGGCCCTCGACCGATGGGAGCCTGGAGACAGTCGGAGTCTGGTCGAGGACGCCCAGACGCGCGGATCCCCTCTAGCGCACGGGTGTCACCAGCAACAAGCTCCGCGCTGTGTGACGGGTGTCACCGAAATAGTTTTGGAAACACCGTTTCTTACACCCTCCCTACAACTGCTCAATTTAATATGTGCAATTGCACCACCCTCACAGGCGCCCGCGAGGCGCCGGCCAGAGACCGACCAAGGTCCGACAAGGGCGCGCACAGACCCCCGTCGACCACCGCTTCCTGCCGCTTCCGGCTCACAAAAAAGATCGCGCTGGACCCGGCGGAGTCCAGCGCGATCGACGACGTACCCGTGATGCAGTTGAGATGACGCTTCAGTAGGTGTGGGTCCCGTTGGGGCAGGACCCGCGTCGTGTGGAGCTAAGGGGTGGGTGCGATACGGGTTGGGGGACCCGGAACACCCGGTATTGCTGCGTTATGCGGTGCCTCAGGCCTCGCTGCGCTGCTGCGGGATACCCGCAAGCAGTGCGCGGACCTCGGCCTCGCGGTAACGCCGGTGCCCGCCGAGCGTGCGGATCGACGTGAGCTTGCCAGCCTTCGCCCAGCGCGTGACCGTCTTCGGGTCCACGCGGAACATCGTGGCGACCTCGGCGGGGGTCAGCAGCGGCTCGGCATCAGGGGTGCGAGCGGTCATGAGCGGCCTCCTCGGGAGAACCGAACCTTCTCGGTTCTTTCCTTTAAATTCTGCACCTTGACCCGCGTTGCCCGAAATGGCGGACACGGGTCGAGTCGGTTATAGGACGAACGGCTTGTCCTCGGCACTACAACTACACCATCCGTCCAGCCTCGTCGGCCAAACCGATGGAATTGCCCTCCCAGGTGTTCATCAGCGACGGAAGCCGATGGACCATGCCATAGCGGACAGTCACGCCACAGTGACGATCAGTCACAGAGCGATCAGGAGTCGTCAGACCCCCCAGCGACAGTGCAATGCTGAGTAATCCGTCCATGGTTGGACTTAGTTGGACGGATGGAGCCCTCCCCGGACTCCTTGTCCTATTTTGGCACGAGGAGGGGCGATGGACGCAAGGGCGAAGTTAGTGCAGTCCGTCACGCTTGACACAAAAGCCCGGATCGGGACGTAGGTCCCGAAGAAGCCGGTGAGTGCCGTCAGTTGGCGTTCTGCCGGTCCCGCACCGCTCGCCAGCGTGCCACGAGCCGCGCGTACGCCTCGCCCGCGCCGGCCCCGTCACCGGAGCGCAGCGCCTCGATGCCCTCGGCGACATCCGCCGCCGAGTGGTCCTCGTCCAGGAGGTCCGGCGGCAGGGTGTGCACGAGACCGCCGTAGTCGAGTTCGACGTACGAGCGGGGGTGGAACTCCTCGAGCCAGCGCCCCACATCTACCAGGCCCTCGATCAGGGGCCCCTCGTCGATCGCGTCCTTCAGCGCCTTCAGACCGCGCGCGACCCGTCGCCGGGCCTGCACCATCGGGGTGCGGTAGCGCAGCAGCGGGCCGCTGCCGTCCCCGGCCGTCTCCGGCTCGTACTCGCGCTCCTCGTCGGACACGAGCACGAACCAGTTGAGCGGCACCTGCCACGTCGACGTACGGATCCAGGGCCGCGCGTCCGGATTGCGCTCCAGCCAGCGCTCGTAGTCGTCGGACGCCTGCCGGCGCACCACCGCCGGGAGCACCGCGTCCAGGACCGGGGCCGGCAGCTGCCCCGGCAGCTCGTCCAGCGCCTGCCAGCCGCGCAGCCGGGTGCGCCACGGGCACACGCACAGCACGCCCTCGATCTCGATCACGAACGCGTCGTCGCTCTCGTGCACCGGCACCGGAACGGGCGGGGTGGGCAGCAAGTCGGCCAGGGAGCGACGCAGTTCGTCCTGGTAGGAGGGGTGGCGCTCGCGCTTCGCGTAGCGCTCCCAGTGGCCCCGCTCCGGCTCCGGAAAGGCCGCGAGGGGTTCGTACACACGCAGATACGACGCGTACGGGACGGTCACCGACGACACCTTGGGCACGGCTGCTCCCTCCCCCGCCCACCGGCTGGAAAACACTGCAAATCGTCCCACGGCGGGATGCCGCGCGACGCGGCGGGATTCGACCGTACTTGCGCCACCCCTCGACGCGAGAGAGTGATCCTCGGCACTGCGGCCGTGGCGGGCCTGTACACGCTCTACTCTCTTGCCCACGAACGACGGAAGGCCCGCCACCCGCACGGGATTCCGCCCACCGCCGCTACGTACTTGGGAGTCACCACAGTGACCGATGTGACCGGCGACGCTGTCACCACCTCCGGCACCCCTGCCGCACCGGACGTCCTGCACACCCTCTTCCACTCGGACCAGGGCGGACACGAGCAGGTCGTGCTCTGCCAGGACCGCGCGAGCGGCCTCAAGGCCGTCATCGCCCTCCACAACACCGCCCTGGGCCCGGCCCTCGGCGGCACCCGTTTCTACCCCTACGTCTCCGAGGCCGAGGCCGTCGCCGACGCGCTGAACCTCGCGCGCGGCATGTCGTACAAGAACGCCATGGCCGGCCTCGACCACGGCGGCGGCAAGGCCGTGATCATCGGCGACCCGCACGTCGTCAAGAGCGAGCAACTGCTGCTCGCCTACGGCCGGTTCGTCGCCTCGCTGGGCGGCCGGTACGTGACGGCCTGCGACGTCGGCACCTACGTCGCCGACATGGACGTGGTCGCGCGCGAGTGCCGCTGGACCACGGGCCGCTCCCCCGAGAACGGCGGCGCGGGCGACTCCTCCGTGCTCACCGCCTTCGGCGTCTTCCAGGGCATGCGGGCCAGCGCCCAGCACCTGTGGGGCGACCCGACGCTGCGCGGCCGCACGGTCGGCATCGCGGGCGTCGGGAAGGTCGGCCACCACCTGGTCGAGCACCTGCTGGCGGACGGTGCCCGGGTCGTGGTCACGGATGTGCGCGCGGAGTCCGTGCGCGGCATCACCGACCGGCACCCCGAGGTCGCGGTCGTCGCCGACACGGACGAGCTGATCCGGGTGCCGGACCTCGACATCTACGCCCCGTGCGCGCTGGGCGGCGCCCTGAACGACGAGACCGTCCCGGTGCTCACCGCGAAGGTGGTGTGCGGCGCGGCCAACAACCAGCTCGCGCACCCGGGCGTCGAGAAGGACCTCGCCGACCGCGGGATCCTCTACGCCCCGGACTACGTCGTGAACGCGGGCGGGGTCATCCAGGTGGCCGACGAACTCCACGGTTTCGACTTCGACCGGTGCAAAGCGAAGGCCTCGAAGATCTTCGACACCACGCTTTCGATCTTCGCTCGCGCAAAGACTGACGGGATTCCGCCAGCCGCCGCGGCCGACCGGATCGCCGAGCAGAGGATGGCGGAGGCGCGTTCGCGGCACTGATCGCGGGGCCTACGTAACGAGAGTCACGCCGATCGGCGGGTCGTCCGCCAAGAAGAGGTTAAAATCGCAGCTGACCAGCGAGGACAGGGCTCCTTGCTGGTCCTGTGCACAGGCGCGTCCTGCGGGCGACGTACCGTATGGGCGTGGGCTCAGGTACCGTGGAAGCCCTACGGACCGGTCTCCTCATGGGGAGTCCGTTCCAGATCATGAACGCGTGTCAAGACTCTGGGGCCACCGAGCCCCGTATCCGAGGGGGTCGAGCCATGGGGCGCGGCCGGGCAAAGGCCAAGCAGACGAAGGTCGCCCGCCAGCTGAAGTACAGCAGCGGCGGGACTGACCTGTCGCGTCTGGCCAATGAGCTGGGCGCATCGACGTCGAATCCAGTATCGAATCAGCCGCCGAACGGTGAGCCTTTCGAGGACGACGACGAGGAAGACGACCCGTACGCCCGCTATGCGGATCTGTACGACGAGGACGAGGACGAGGACTCCGACGAGTCCGGCCCGTCGTCTCAGCGCCGCGGCGCTTGACCTCGTAGCACTTCCAGCACGTAGCTGATCTCTACTGCCTGATTTCTGCTTACTGCTGCACTCACCCGGTCCGGGGTGGTCACACGCCGGACCGGGTTTTGTGCTGTCCGCACAGCGCCCGCGGGGGCCTACTGCGCGTAGTCCCCGGTGAGCTCGGCGCCCGTGGTGCGGTCGCCGCGGTCGGTGATCTCGCCGGCCACCCAGGAGTCCACGCCGCGGTCGGCGAGGGTCGCGAGGGCGACGTCCACCGACTCCTGCGGGACGATCGCCATCATGCCGACGCCCATGTTCAGCGTCTTCTCCAGCTCCAGGCGCTCGACAGAGCCGGCCTTGCCGACGAGGTCGAAGATCGCGCCCGGGGCCCAGGTGGAGCGGTCCACGGTGGCGTGCAGGCCGTCCGGGATGACCCGGGCCAGGTTCGCCGCGAGGCCGCCGCCGGTGATGTGGCTGTAGGCGTGGACCTGGGTCGTGCTGGTGAGCGAGAGGCAGTCCAGGGAGTAGATCTTCGTCGGCTCCAGGAGCTCCTCGCCCAGCGTCCGGCCGAGCTCGTCGACCTGCTGGTCGAGCGTCATGCCCGCCCGGTCGAAGAGGACGTGCCGGACCAGCGAGTACCCGTTCGAGTGAAGACCGGAGGACGCCATGGCGATCACCGCGTCCCCCGTACGGATACGGTCCGGGCCCAGCAGGTTGTCGTACTCCACGACGCCCGTACCGGCGCCGGCGACGTCGAAGTCGTCCGGGCCGAGCAGGCCCGGGTGCTCCGCCGTCTCGCCGCCGACGAGGGCGCAGCCGGCGAGGACACAGCCCTCGGCGATGCCCTTCACGATGGCGGCGACGCGCTCGGGGTGGACCTTGCCGACGCAGATGTAGTCGGTCATGAAGAGGGGCTCGGCACCGCAGACGACGATGTCGTCCATGACCATCGCGACGAGGTCGTGGCCGATCGTGTCGTACACGCCCAGCTGGCGGGCGATGTCGACCTTCGTGCCGACGCCGTCGGTGGCGGAGGCCAGCAGGGGCCGCTCGTACTTCTTGAGGGCGGAGGCGTCGAAGAGGCCGGCGAAGCCGCCGAGGCCGCCGAGGACCTCGGGCCGCCGCGTCTTCTTGACCCATTCCTTCATGAGTTCTACGGCGCGGTCGCCCGCTTCGATGTCCACGCCCGCGGAGGCGTAGCTGGCACCGGTGGTCTCAGTCATGGTGAATTGAGAGCTTTCGTGTCGTTACTACGGGGGTCTGCGGACCTACGGACGACGGATCGCGTCGCTCGCGGCCGTGGACGCCGGACCTGCGGCCAGTTCCGTCTCCAGGAGCTGCTTGCCGAGCAGCTCGGGGTCGGGAAGATCCATCGGGTACTCGCCGTCGAAGCAGGCGCGGCAGAGGTTCGGCTTGGCGATGGTGGTCGCCTCGATCATGCCGTCGATGGAGATGTACGAGAGCGAGTCGGCGCCCAGCGAGGTGCCGATCTCCTCGACCGTCATGCCGTTGGCGATCAGCTCCGCGCGCGTCGCGAAGTCGATGCCGAAGAAGCACGGCCACTTCACAGGCGGGGAGGAGATCCGGATGTGGACCTCCGCCGCGCCCGCCTCGCGGAGCATGCGGACCAGGGCGCGCTGCGTGTTGCCGCGGACGATCGAGTCGTCGACGACCACGAGCCTCTTGCCCTTGATGACTTCCTTGAGGGGGTTCAGCTTCAGACGGATGCCGAGCTGGCGGATCGTCTGCGAGGGCTGGATGAAGGTACGGCCCACATAGGCGTTCTTCACGAGACCGGCACCGAAGGGGATTCCGCTGGCCTCGGCGTAGCCGATCGCGGCGGGAGTGCCCGATTCCGGAGTCGCTATGACGAGGTCGGCCTCGACCGGCGCTTCCTTGGCGAGCTTGCGGCCCATCTCCACACGGGAGAGGTACACGTTCCGGCCCGCGATGTCCGTGTCGGGACGGGCCAGATAGACGTACTCGAAGACACAACCCTTGGGCTTTGCTTCGGCGAAGCGGGACGTTCGCAGGCCGTTCTCGTCGATGGCGACGAACTCGCCCGGCTCGATCTCACGCACGTAAGCGGCGCCGCAGATGTCGAGGGCGGCGGACTCGGAGGCGACGACCCAGCCACGCTCCAGGCGTCCCAGGACCAGCGGGCGGATGCCCTGCGGGTCACGGGCCGCGTACAGCGTGCCCTCGTCCATGAAGACGAGGGAGAAGGCGCCCTGGACCTGCGGCAGGACCTTGGCGGACGCCTCTTCGATGGTCAGCGGCTTGCCGTCGTCGTCGACCTGGCCCGCGAGGAGCGCGGTGACGAGGTCGGTGTCGTTCGTGGCGGCGACCTGGGTGGCCCGCCCGTTCTCCTTGGGGAGATCGGCGACCATCTCGGCGAGCTGCGCCGTGTTGACCAGGTTGCCGTTGTGACCGAGCGCGATCGAGCCGTGCGCGGTGGCGCGGAACGTCGGCTGGGCGTTCTCCCATACGGAGGCCCCGGTGGTCGAGTAGCGGGCGTGACCGACCGCGATATGACCTTGCAGGGACCCTAGGGAGGTTTCGTCGAAGACCTGGGAGACAAGTCCCATGTCCTTGAAGACGAGGATCTGGGAGCCGTTGCTGACCGCGATTCCCGCGGATTCCTGACCCCGATGCTGGAGGGCGTAGAGCCCGAAGTACGTGAGCTTTGCGACCTCTTCGCCCGGAGCCCAGACACCGAAGACGCCACACGCGTCCTGGGGGCCTTTCTCGCCGGGGAGCAGATCGTGATTGAGTCGACCGTCACCACGTGGCACGGCACCGAGTGTAGGCGAGATCGACCACTGGTCCGAATTGGGGATACGGGCTTCTGACGTTGACAGGCTCCGTCCGTACGCGCCCGGGGCGGCCGGACGCGCGTAGCTTCCGGGGCGCCGCCGGCCGGGCGGACGGGTCGTGAGTACGCCGGGACCAGGGCGCACGGCCGGCCGGATGCCACCCCGCCGCACCGCGCTGACCTGCGACGACGCACCGCCAACAGGGTGCCGACCGGAGTCCGCGGCGGGCCTGCCGGTGCCTGCGCCGGGGGCGGAGGCGGCCGCGTCGGCCGCGCTCCGGGGGAGCCGCGCGCCGAGTGTGACGGAACTCGCGCCACCGCGCTCCCGCGGACGTCCGCAGTGCGGACCGGCCGTTGACAGGCACACGTCGTCGTCGGCATGGTCCTGGATCATGCAGCCCCGTTGTGACCGCACGGTCACCCTTGTGGAGCGCCGCCACGTCGACCTGGTCCGTGTCGCGAGCGCCATCTGTCGCTGCGCCTGACGCACTGCATCGCTTGATCCGCTGATCCGCGGCCTCGGGGGCCTCCGCACCGCGGGCCTCGGATCCTTCTGTCGCCGCTTCTGTTCCCGCCGGACCCCTCGTGCCCGGCGGCGGCCATCCCGCTCCTTCGCGCCGGAGGAGCGTGACCTGCTTCTCTCCCGCTCTCCCTGGAGTGCTCTCCGTGTCCTCGCACGCCTCAGAACCCTCGAAGCTGTCCCGGCGCGCCTTCGGCGGGGTGGTGAGCGCCTCGGCGACCGCCGCCGCGCTCGGCGCTTCGGCCGCTCCCGCCGAAGCCGCGCCCCACCAGCCCCGGGAATCCCAGGAACGCCCGTTCCGCGCCGCCGCCGGCCGGCACACCAAGCGGCCCAACATCCTCTTCATCCTGGGCGACGACCTGGGCTGGGCCGACCTCTCCTCCTACGGGGCGCCGCACATCAAGACCCCGAACCTGGACAAGCTGGCCCGGCAGGGCGTCCGCTTCACCGACGCGTACAGCGGCTCCGCGACCTGCTCGCCGACCCGCTTCAGCCTCTACACGGGCCGCTATCCGGGACGTACGAAGGGCGGGCTCGCCGAGCCGATCGCCGACCGGTCCGTCGGACTCGACCCGAACCACCCCACGCTCGCCTCGCTGCTGCGCGGCGCGGGCTACTCGACCGCGCTGATCGGCAAGTGGCACTGCGGCTATCTGCCGGACTACTCGCCGACCAAGTCGGGCTGGGACGAGTTCTTCGGGAACTTCGGCGGGGCCCTGGAGTACTACTCGAAGCTCGGGCTCGGCGGTGAGTACGACCTGTACGAGGGCGACGTGCGGGAGGGCGACGCCGAGTACAAGGACCTGCGGTACTACACGCGGATCCTGACCGAGCGGGCCGGCGAGTACGTGCGGCGCGACCACGGCGGCAAGCCGTGGCTGCTCAACCTGAACTTCACCACCCCGCACTGGCCGTGGATCGCCGACGGGGACGAGGCGGAGAGCGCCGAGGTCGTACGGAAGATCAAGGCCGGGGACGCGCGGGCCCTGTTCCACACCGACGGCGGGTCCGTGGAGAAGTACACGGAGATGGTCGAGGACCTGGACCGCTCCATCGGGCAGGTGCTGACGGCGCTCAAGGAGACCGGGCAGGAGAAGGACACCCTCGTCTTCTTCGCCTCGGACAACGGCGGCGAACGCTTCTCCTACAACTGGCCGCTGTCCGGGAACAAGGCGTCCCTCCAGGAGGGCGGCATCCGGGTGCCGACGATCGTGCGCTGGCCGGCCCGGCTCGATGGCGGACAGGTCAGCCACGAGCCCGTCTTCACGCCCGACTGGACGGCGACGCTGCTCGAAATCGGCGGGGCGCGGCCCGACAAGGCGTTCCCACTGGACGGCACCAGCCTCGCCGGATACCTCCTGCGCGGTGAACGGCTCCAGGAGCGCGACCTGTTCTGGCGGGTGCGCGGGGAGCGGGCCGTGCGCCGCGGCGACTGGAAGTACTACCGCGGCAAGGGCGGCACGGACCAGCTGTTCGACCTCTCCGCCGACCGGCGTGAGCAGGCCGACCGGGCCGCGGACGAGCCGAAGCTGCTGGCCGAGCTGAAGGCGGTGTGGGAGAAGAAGGACAAGGAGCTTCTCCCGTACCCGTCCTGACGGACCGCCGTCGCGCGGCGGCGCGTCACTTGGCGGTGGCCCGCAGGCCGATGCCCTGCCCGTCGGGCCCCGTCAGGGTGAGGCCGTCGCCCCGGATCTCGTACCGCGCCTTGCCCTCCAGGACGCCGCGCATCGCCTTCTCGAGGCTCGCCGCCTCGCCGACGCAGCCCATCTTCGTGCTGATCAGCGGGCCGAAGCTGATGTGGCCGTCCTTGACGGTGGCCTTGGCGCTGCCGCTGTTGCAGCCGAGACGCACGCTGACCTGGCCGTCCTTCTCGAAGACGAGCCGGGCCCGGTCCTTGGCCGCCTTCGGCAGGGACTGGGCCGTCTCGCCGCTGTAGAGGGTGTCGACCGTCCACCGGGTGCCGACGAGCTTCGCGTCGCGCTGCTTGGCGAGGGAGACGGTGTCGCCGTTGGCGCGGGTGAGGGTGAGGCGGTCGGAGCCGTGGGCCTTGACGGTGTTCTTGTCGGCCAGGGCGCGGGCGAGACGGTCGTCGAAGGCGCTCTGCTTCTTGTCGAGGCAGGCCTCGGTGGTCACGTCGGCCTGTCCCAGGTCGACGCTGTCGTCGGTGACCCGGGCGTCGGCGTCGAAGGTGTGGCAGCCGTAGTTGCCGCGCACTCGATCGTCGGAGACGAACTGCAGGTACGCGCCGCTCGGTGCCTTCGTCGTCGCCCCGTCCACCGTCATGCTCTGCACGGTCCAGGTGACGCCGGCGACGGGGGCACCGGCGACCTTCACCGTGCCGGGCGCCTTCTCGTTCCCGCAGGCCGCGACCGTGGTGAGGGCGACCAGGGGCAGCGCGGCGGCGAACAGGGTGCGGGTGCTGCGTTGCGTGAACATGCCGATGGGACGGGACGGCCCCCTCGATCGGTTCCGTCCCGCCGAAAGCTTCACGCCATGATCGGCAACAGAGCCGACAGGTCGGCCCGTTCACCACTTGCGCTGACGCGTGCTTCGTCGATCGCGGCCGCCCACTCCGTACGCCCCGTGGCGAGGCGGATCCAGGTGAGCGGGTCGGTCTCCACCACGTTCGGCGGAGTGCCGCGGGTGTGCCGGGGACCCTCGACGCACTGGACGACGGCGAACGGCGGGATCCGCACCTCAGTCGAGGCGCCCGGCGCCTTCACGGCGAGCGCGTCGGCGAGGAAGCGCGTCGCCGCGGCCAGCAGCTGCCGCTCGACGGGCAGTCCGAGCCCGGGCAGCGCGTCGTTCAAGTCGTCGGTGTGCACGGCGAGCTCGACAGCGCGGGTGACGAGGACGCCGGTGAGGGTCATCGTCCCGACCCGGTGCGCGACGGGCCGCTCGCCGTCGACCCCCGCGGTCAGATACGTGTCGAGCCCGGCGGCGACCTGCGCGTACAGCTCGCTCAGCGGTGCGCTCCGCGCCAGCTCCTGCACGCCGACGGCAACGGCGGGGGCGGCGGGCGCGGTCAGCGCCGGGTAGTCCAGGAGCGCCAGGTCGGCCTGGGGCGGCGCGGGCTGGGCGAGGCCCCGCGGCAGCATGCCGACGGCCATGGTGAAGTGCGCGGCGAGCTCCCGCACCGTCCAGTCGCCGAGCCGGGTCGGCGCGGCGAGCTGCTCGGGCGTGAGGCCCTCGACGGCCTCGCGTACGGCGGCGAACTGGGCCAGGACGGCAGTCCGGAGCTTCTCGGAATCGTAGGAACGCGGGCGCTTCCTGGATGTCTTGGGCGAGACCATGTCCGTGACCCTACGCCCGCACCGCGACGTCGCTCAGGCCCCTTTCGACCAGGGCGACAGCCCCCGGCGGTGAGCAGGGCGTCCCCGGGCTCCTCGGCGATGCTGCTCGGCACGCTGCCGGCCACGCGACTCCCGCGACGGCACCCCCGGGCTAGCGCCGAGCCGGCGCCCGGCCGCCCGGCGCCGGATCGGCCTGCTCTCGATCGACCGTGAACGTCTCACCGCCCGCGGGTATCCCGACCCCGCGCCACCGGAACGGTAGGCCCGACGCCGAGTCGAGGTCGGGGCCGTCCATCAGCTGGAAGTGGACGTGCGGCTCGGTCGAGTTCCCCGAGTTCCCGCAGCGGGCTAGCCGCTGGCCCGCCCGCACCCGGTCGCCGGGGCGCACGGAGAGAGAGCCGCGCTGCAGGTGCGCGTACATCGCGTACACGCCGTCGCCCAGGTCGAGGACGATGTGGTTGCCGACGATCCAGCCCGCCCCGAACATCTCCCGTATCGCACCCTCCAGCAGCATCAAGTAGGCCAGTGCGGGCGTGGAGTTGCGGCTGAGATGGTCGCGGCGCCAGTCGGTGGCGTGGACGACCTCGGCGTCGGCGACGGCGTGGAGCGGCTCGCCGAAGGCGGGGAAGGCCCGGGGCCGGCGCACCACGGGCCACACCGCGGCGAACTTCGGGCGGGGCCGGTGCTCGGCGCCCTCCGCCACTATGTCGATCGCGTACGTCTGCCCGTACGCGTGCGTCCCGTGGCTGGGCACCTTGTCCGCGGGGCTGTTGAGCGCGGACCAGTGCCCGCGCACCGGTGGGTCCACCTCGACCGGCTCGCGTGGCGCGCGGTCCCGCCGCCCGGCCCGGCTCCTGGCCAGCACGATGACCACGGACAGCCCGGCCGGTATGAACGCCCACCACGTGGGAAACGGCCAGCCGTCGAAGAGGCCGCCGATGACCATGACCAGAAAGGCCAGTTGAAACACTCGGTACAGCACCATCGCCGTCTTGCGCACGAACACGATCGATCCCCCATCGCTCTGTCGTCGTCCTGTCGCTCTGCTCTCGCCCGGGTCAGGCGGGGCGGGCCGCCGTCAGCGCCACAAGGAGCGGCACGACCCGGCCCGCGGGCACCTCGTAACGTCCCCGGCCCGCCGACCGCAGCCACCCTGCAGCGGTCAACTGCCGCAGGTGGTGGTAGATCTGACCGCTCGTCCCCACGTCGTCGAGCTCGGCCAGCTCCGTGGCCGACGCACGCCCGCCGAGGACCTCTCTCAGCAGCCTCAGCCGCAATCCGTTCCCCAACGCCGCGAAGGCGTCGGCCACGTCCGTCCAGTCGGACGCGAGCAACTCATCGGTGACCGCCGCGTACTGCCACTCGTACTCCTTGTCTCCCGGCAGGCGCACCGCGCCGGTGAACAGCACACCGCCGCTCGCGACGTCGGCCAGCTGCTCCTTCAGTCCGTCGAGGGCCCAGAACGTGCCTCCGGCGACCGTCGGCGCCGCGGCACCCGACTCCAGCGCGTCGAGACGCCGCTCCAGCTCGGCGACCCGCCGCTCAAGATCCGTCATGCATCGAGATTACGTAATTACGTAAAGCTCGACAACCCCTCGTTCGAGTGGTGCCCGCCCCGGACACGACGAAGCCCCCCGCCCTGCTCGGGCGGGGGGCTTCGCGGCCGGACTCAGGCCAGCAGCGCCGGAATCGTGTTCTCGTGCGCCTCGCGCAGCTCGGCCAGCGGCAGTGCGAACTCGCCCTGCACGTCGACCGCGGCGTCCTCGCCGGAACCGTCCACGACACCGATGCGGGTGACGGGCAGACCCCGCGCACCGCACATGTCGTTGAACCGCAGCTCCTCGCTCCGCGGCACGGCCACGACCGCACGGCCCGCCGACTCGGAGAAGAGGAAGGTGAACGCGTCGAGACCGTCCGGGACGACCAGGCGCGCGCCCTTCTGCCCGAGCAGCGCCGACTCGACCACGGCCTGGATCAGACCGCCGTCGGAGAGGTCGTGCGCGGCGTCGATCATGCCGTCGCGCGACGCGGAGATCAGGATCTCGCCGAGCAGCCGCTCGCGCTCCAGGTCGACCTTCGGCGGCAGCCCGCCGAGGTGGTCGTGGACGACCTGCGACCAGGCCGAACCGCCGAACTCCTCGCGGGTGTCGCCCAGCAGGTAGAGGAGCTGGCCCTCTTCCTGGAAGGCGACCGGGGTGCGCCGCGCCACGTCGTCGATGACGCCGAGGACCGCGACGACCGGCGTCGGGTGGATCGCCGCCTCGCCCGTCTGGTTGTAGAGCGAGACGTTGCCGCCGGTCACCGGGGTGCCCAGCTGCAGACAGCCGTCGGCCAGACCGCGGATGGCCTCCGCGAACTGCCACATGACGGCCGGGTCCTCGGGCGAGCCGAAGTTCAGGCAGTCGGAGACGGCGAGCGGCTTGGCACCGGTCGTCGCCACGTTCCGGTACGCCTCCGCGAGGGCGAGCTGCGCGCCCGTGTACGGGTCGAGCTTCGCGTACCGGCCGTTGCCGTCGGTCGCGATGGCGACGCCGAGGCCGGACTCCTCGTCGATGCGGATCATGCCCGAGTCCTCGGGCTGCGCGAGGACGGTGTTGCCCTGCACGAAGTGGTCGTACTGCTGGGTGATCCACTTCTTCGACGCCTGGTTCGGCGAGGAGACCAGCTGGAGGACCTGCGCCTTCAGCTCGTCGCCCGAAGCGGGCCGCGGCAGCTTGCCCGCGTCGTCGGCCTGCAGCGCGTCCTGCCACTCCGGGCGGGCGTAGGGGCGCTCGTAGACCGGGCCGTCGTGCGCGACCGTGCGCGGGTCGACGTCGACGATCTTCTCGCCGTGCCAGAAGATCTCCAGCCGGTCGCCGTCGGTCACCTCACCGATGACGGTGGCGATGACGTCCCACTTCTCGCAGATCTCCAGGAAGCGGGCGACCTTCTCGGGCTCCACGACGGCGCACATGCGCTCCTGCGACTCGCTCATGAGGATCTCCTCAGGAGAGAGCGTGGAGTCGCGCAGCGGTACGTCGTCCAGCTCGACGCGCATACCGCCCGAGCCGTTCGACGCCAGCTCGCTGGTGGCGCAGGAGATGCCGGCGGCGCCGAGGTCCTGGATGCCGACGACGAGCTTCTCGGCGAAGGCTTCCAGGGTGCACTCGATGAGGAGCTTCTCCTGGAAGGGGTCGCCGACCTGGACGGCGGGGCGCTTCGACGGCTTGGCGTCGTCGAAGGTCTCGGAGGCCAGGATCGAGGCGCCACCGATGCCGTCGCCGCCCGTCCGGGCGCCGTACATGATGACCTTGTTGCCCGCGCCGGACGCCTTCGCGAGGTGGATGTCCTCGTGCCGCATGACGCCGATGGCGCCGGCGTTGACCAGCGGGTTGCCCTGGTAGCAGGCGTCGAAGACGACCTCGCCGCCGATGTTCGGCAGGCCCAGGCAGTTGCCGTAGCCGCCGATGCCGGCGACGACGCCGGGCAGCACGCGCTTGGTGTCGGGGTGGTCGGCCGCGCCCATCCGCAGCGGGTCGACCACGGCCACCGGGCGGGCGCCCATGGCGATGATGTCGCGCACGATGCCGCCCACTCCTGTAGCCGCACCCTGATAGGGCTCTACATAAGAGGGGTGGTTGTGCGACTCCACCTTGAAGGTGACGGCATAACCCTGGCCGACGTCCACGACACCGGCGTTCTCACCGATGCCGACGAGCATGGCGTCCGACTGCGGGGCCTTCTCGCCGAACTGGCGCAGGTGCACCTTGGACGACTTGTAGGAGCAGTGCTCGGACCACATGACCGAGTACATGGCGAGCTCGGCGCCGGTCGGGCGGCGGCCGAGGATCTCCACGACCCGCTCGTACTCGTCCTTCTTCAGGCCGAGTTCGGCCCAGGGCAGCTCGACGTCGGGGGTCTGTGCGGCGTTGTCGACGGTGTCGAGGCTCATGAGGCGGCGACCAGCTTCTTGAGGATCGAGGTGAAGAAGGGCAGACCGTCGGTGCGGCCGGACCCGACGAGGGGCTCCACGGCGTGCTCCGGGTGCGGCATCAGACCGACGACGTTGCCCGCCTCGTTCGTGATGCCGGCGATGTCGCGCAGCGAGCCGTTCGGGTTGACGTCGAGGTAGCGGAAGACGACCCGGCCCTCGGCCTCCAGCATGTCGAGCGTGCGCTCGTCGGCGACGTACCGCCCGTCCATGTTCTTCAGCGGGATGTGGATCTCCTGGCCCGCCTCGTAGTCGGACGTCCAGGCGGTGCCGGTGTTCTCCACGCGCAGCTTCTGGTCACGGCAGATGAAGTGCAGGTGGTCGTTGCCGAGCATCGCGCCGGGGAGCAGGTGGGCCTCGGTGAGCACCTGGAATCCGTTGCAGATACCGAGGACGGGCAGGCCCGCCTTCGCCTGGTCGATCAGCGTCTCCATGACCGGCGAGAAACGCGAGATGGCACCCGCGCGCAGGTAATCGCCGTAACTGAATCCGCCCGGCAGGACGACCGCGTCGACCTGCTTCAGATCCTTGTCCTTGTGCCAGAGGGCAACCGGCTCGGCGCCGGCCAGACGGATCGCGCGCTGGGTGTCCCGGTCGTCGAGGGAACCCGGAAAGGTGACGACGCCAATACGAGCGGTCACTTTTCGGCCCCCACCACGGGCTCCGCAGCTTCTTCGACCTTGACGGTGAAGTTCTCGATCACGGTGTTGGCGAGGAAGCTTTCCGCGAGCTCGTGGATACGGGCGAGGGCGGCGTCATCCACCGGCCCGTCCACTTCGAGCTCGAATCGCTTTCCCTGGCGAACGTCGGAGATGCCGTCGAAACCGAGGCGCGGCAGCGCACGCTGCACCGCCTGGCCCTGGGGGTCGAGGATCTCCGGCTTGAGCATGACGTCGACTACGACGCGTGCCACTGGCACTCCCGGTGTGTGGTGCTGAGCAGGTCCGTTCAGCGTACCTGCCCAAATCTTCTACTCGCGTAGACAGTAGGAAGCTACGAGAGCCGGATCACGTTACGGCAACGACATCAGATCCGCACGGAAAATTAAGGGAAAGACTCCGGATAAGAGACCCGGCGGACACGCGGAGGTTTTTAACTGGTCTTCCCAGCACAATGCCGGGCAGGGTAAAAAGGAATTGGCAGATACAGGCAACCGGCCTGAACTCGGGCCGGGACAATGCCCGACCTTTGCCCGACAACAGCTGGACAGTCGGCATCACCGCACGTCAAAGCGGGGTGCTGGACGAAGGGACCGATATTCGTGGCGCAGCGTGTCGTGGTCACCCTCTTCGACGACATCGACGGCGGAGAAGCGGCGGAAACGGTCGTCTTCGGTCTCGACGGCAGGTCGTACGAGATCGACCTCAATCCAGCCAATGCGAAAAAGCTCCGCAAGGCCCTGGCCCCGTACCTGCAGGCGGGCCGCAAGCGGTCCAGCCGGACCGGCAAGGCCTTCAAGCACACCGACCTCAGCCCGGACCCGGCGGCCGTGCGCGCCTGGGCCCGCTCGAACGACTTCGACGTGCCGCCGCGCGGCCGGATCCCGAAGCGGGTCTACGAGGCGTTCGCCGAGGCCAACTGAGTCCGCGGCACCCTCCGTCAGGAGCCCCTCGGGAGAACCGACTTGCGTTGCACCCCCAGCGGTCGGCTAGAGTCTGGAGCACGCCGAGGGGCAAGGCCGAAAGAGCCGCACCTCACGGAGTACATGCGGGTGTAGTTCAGTAGTAGAACATCCCCCTTCCAGGGGGAAGGCGCAGTGTGCAATTCCTGTCACCCGCTCCGCATCGCGTACCGATCACCCATCCGGGTGCGGTAGGCTGATGCTCGCGCCGATCAGTGAGAGCTGGTCGGAGGCAATGCGAACGTAGCTCAGTTGGTAGAGCGCAACCTTGCCAAGGTTGAGGTCGCGAGTTCGAACCTCGTCGTTCGCTCCAGTTCGGGAAGCCCCGGATCCACCAGGATCCGGGGCTTCCCGCGTGTCGGGCCGCCTTCTGACATTTGTCATGTACGTCGATGACAGCGCGCACTGCCGACCGGGCCGCGCGGCCGGAAGGCTTGAGGCATGACCAACAACGAGCGCGTGATCGACGTCACTGATCTGCGCCGCGTGTACGGGGACGGGACAAGGGGTTCCTTCGAGGCGGTGCGCGGAGTCTCCTTCTCCGTGGACCGCGGCGAACTCTTCGCACTCCTCGGCACCAACGGCGCCGGAAAGACCTCCACCGTCGAGCTCCTCGAAGGACTCGCCGCACCTGCCGGGGGGCAGGTGCGGGTGCTCGGACACGACCCGTACACCGAGCGGGACCGGGTGCGGCCGCGGATCGGCGTGATGCTCCAGGAGGGCGGCTTCCCCTCGGAGCTGACCGTCGCCGAGACCGCGCGGATGTGGGCCGGCTGCACCAGCGGCGCACGGCCCCTGGACGAGGCGCTGGAGATGGTCGGGCTCGCCGCCCGCGGGAAGGTGCGCGTCAAGCAACTGTCCGGCGGCGAGAAGCGCAGGCTCGACCTCGCGCTCGCGCTGCTCGGCCGGCCCGAGGTGCTGTTCCTCGACGAGCCGACCACCGGTCTCGACGCCGAAGGACGCCAGGCCACCTGGGAGTTGGTGCGGCGGCTGCGTGCCGAGGGCACGACCGTGCTGCTGACCACGCACTACCTCGAAGAGGCCGAAGGGCTCGCCGACCGGCTCGCGATCATGCACGAGGGACGGATCGCCGCCGAGGGCCGCGTCGCCGACGTCGTCGCCGCGCAGCCCTCGCACATCTCCTTCGAACTCCCCGAGGGCTACTTCGTGGGCGATCTGCCGCCGCTCGACGCGCTCGGCGTCACCGGGCACGAGGTCACCGGGCGCACCGTCAAGCTGCGCACCGACGCCCTCCAGCAGGCGGCGACCGGGCTCCTGGTCTGGGCGCGGGACGCGGGCGTGGAACTGCGCCGGCTCGACGTACGAGGGGCCTCCCTGGAGGAGGCGTTCCTGCGCATCGCACGGGACGCCAAGGGCACGGCCGACCAGCGGGAGAAGGAGATGGCGGTATGAGCACCGTGACGATGACGACCACCCCCGCCGGGCGGCTGACGTCGCTCGCCCGGGCCGAGCTGACGCTGCTCGGGCGCAGCAAGGGCGTGCTGTTCACGGCCCTGTTCGTGCCGCTCGTGCTGCCGTTCAGCCTCAGCGCGTCCATGAAGCAGGTCGACCTGAAGGAGCAGGGGCTGAGCCTCGGCCCCGTCGTGCTGTCGTCGGCGATCTGCTTCTCGCTGCTGTTCGCCGTGTACAGCGCCCTGGTCAGCGTCTACGCGTCGCGGCGCGAGGAACTGGTCCTCAAGCGGCTGCGCACCGGCGAGCTGCGCGACGGCGAGATCCTCGCGGGGGCCGCGCTGCCGTCCGTCGCGATCGGGCTGCTGCAGTGCGTCGTACTGGCCGTCGCGGTCACGTTCGTGCTGGACACCGGGGCCCCGCAGGCGCCCCAGCTGGCCGTGCTCGGCGTCCTCCTCGGCATCCCGCTGTGCGTGGCGCTGGCCGCGGTCACCACGGTCTTCAGCCGCAGCGTGGAGAGCGCGCAGGTCGCCGCGATGCCGATGCTGATCGTCTCGATGCTCGGCTCGGGCGCCGTCGTCCCGCTGCAGTCCATGCCGGACGCGCTGGCCACCGTGTGCAAGGCGCTGCCGCTGACGTCGACGCTCACCCTGGTCCGCGGCGGATGGGACGGGAGTCTGTCCGCCGGGGACACGGTGCAGGCGCTGGTCATCGCGGTGGCCTGGATCGCGGTCGCGGTGTTTGCTGTACGGCGATGGTTCCGGTGGGAACCGCGGCGCTGACAGGAGGGCTTCCGGTGGGCCGGGTGCGGTGGCGGGATCGCAGCAAGATCGAGCGGGTCGAGTGGCAGACCGTGTTCTCGCTGCGCGCGGTCAACTGGCTGTTCTTCGTGGCCTGGTCGGGCACGGGGCTCGCGGGGAGCCTGCGCGGCGACCGGACCGCGTACCTCCTCGGCCTCGCGCTCGTCGTCGTGAACGTGGCGCAGTGCCTGGTCGCCGACCGGCACATGCGCGCCGCCCTCGACCAGTACCTGGGGCGGGGGACGGTGCCCCGGTGGATGACGGTCACGGCCGGTGCGCTGGCCGTCGCCGCCCTCGGCCTCATCGCCGCCCTGGCGGTCACCGACAGCGTGAAGGACGGCCTCGTCGCCATGCCGCTGTTGTTCGCGCCGATGCCGTTCGCCGGTGCGTACACGCTGATGGTGCCGGTGCGGACGTTCGTGCGGCGCGCGGCCGTCGGTGTCGTGGCCGGCGTCGCCGTCGCGGCGGCCGTCCGGCCCACGAGCGCCGCGCTCGTGGCGGTCGGCCTGCTGCTGGTCCTGGCCGCCGCGATCAGCCTGGGGTCCTACCGGTGCAGCGGCTGGAACCTCTCCGTCATGTGGGAGTCCGAGCGGGCCCGCGAGGTCGAGTCCCGGCTCGCCGTCGCCGAGGAGCGGCTGCGGTTCGGACGGGACCTGCACGACGTCATGGGCCGCAATCTGTCCGTCGTCGCCCTCAAGAGCGAGCTGGCGGTGCAGCTGGCCCGGCGCGGCCGCACCGAGGACGCCGTGACGCAGATGATCGAGGTGCAGCGCATCGCGCAGCAGTCGCAGAAGGAGGTCCGGGAGGTCGTACGCGGATACCGCGAGGCCGACCTGGGCGCCGAACTCGCGGGTGCACGCGGCGTGTTGAGCGCCGCCGGGATCGACTGCACGGTGACCGGTTCGGCGGCCGGGCTGCCGGCCGAGGTGCAGTCGGCGCTCGGCTGGGTGGTGCGTGAGGCCACGACGAACGTGCTGCGGCACGGGAACGCCGAGGCGTGTTCGGTACGGCTGGTCCAGGATGCGGAGGGCGTGGTGCTGACGGTGGAGAACGACGGGGTCGCGGCCGGCGCGGGACCGGTGAGCGGGCGCGGCTCGGGGCTCGCCGGGCTGCGGGAGCGGCTGGACGCGGTGGGCGGGACCCTGGAGGCGGCGGCGGAAGGCAGCCGGTTCCGCGTCGTGGCGGCCGTGCCGCTGAACGCCACGGCGTCAGGGAAAGCCGCCCCGGCCGCGGAGGCCGTCCGATGACCCTGCGCGTCCTGCTCGCCGACGACGAGCACCTCATCCGCGGCGCCCTCGCCGCCCTGCTCGCGCTGGAGGACGACCTGGTCGTCGTCGCCGAGGCCGCGAGCGGGCCCGAGGCGCTCGCCATGGCGCGGGCGCACCGCCCCGACGTCGCCGTGCTCGATCTGCAGATGCCGGGCGCCGACGGTGTGAGCGTGGCCACAACGCTGCGCGCGGAACTGCCCGGCTGCCGGACCATGATCGTGACCAGCCACGGCCGCCCGGGACATCTGAAGCGGGCCCTCGCCGCCGGGGTGCGCGGCTTCGTGCCGAAGACCGTGAGCGCGCAGCGGCTCGCCGAGATCATCCGGACCGTCCATGCCGGAAACCGTTATGTGGACCCGGAGTTGGCGGCCGACGCGATCTCCTCGGGGGACTCGCCGCTGACCGCGCGCGAGGCCGAGGTGCTCGAACTCGCCGCCGACGGGGCGCCCGTCACGGAGATCGCCGAGCGGGCCGCGCTCTCCCAGGGGACCGTGCGGAACTACCTGTCGTCGGCCGTCTCGAAGCTCGGTGCCGAGAACCGTCACGCCGCGGTGCGGATCGCACGCGAGCGAGGTTGGGTATAGTAGGCGTCGCGCTTCGGCGCACGGAGCACCACTCAGGTGATGCTTTGCGAACGTAGCTCAGTTGGTAGAGCGCAACCTTGCCAAGGTTGAGGTCGCGAGTTCGAACCTCGTCGTTCGCTCGGTGAAGAAGGCCCCCGGTCACTGACCGGGGGCCTTCTCTCATGACCAGCTCTGGCCGGTCAGCAGCTCGTACGCCTCGATGTACTTGGCGCGCGTCGCGGCGACGACCTCGTCGGGCAGGGCCGGCGGCGGCTGCTCGCTCGCACGGTCCCAGCCGGAGGCCGGCGAGGTCAGCCAGTTCCGCACGAACTGCTTGTCGTAGCTGGGCTGCGCGCGGCCCGGCTGCCACTGGTCGGCCGGCCAGAAGCGCGAGGAGTCCGGGGTGAGCACCTCGTCGGCGAGGACCAGCGTGCCGTCCTTGTCGAAGCCGAACTCGAACTTGGTGTCCGCCAGGATGATGCCGCGCTCCCGCGCGATGTCCCGGGCCCGGCTGTAGACGGCGAGGGTCGCCTGGCGCAGCTGCGTGGCCGTCTCCGCGCCGACCTGGCGGGCCACCTCCTCGTAGCTGACGTTCTCGTCGTGCTCGCCGACCGCGGCCTTCGTGGCGGGCGTGAAGATCGGCGCGGGGAGCTCCGAGCCGTCCTCCAGGCCCTCGGGCAGGGCGAGGCCGCAGACCGTCCGCGAGTCGTTGTACTCGAGCAGACCGGAGCCGGTGAGGTAGCCGCGGGCCACGCACTCGACCGGCACCATCTCCAGGGACTTGCAGACGAGGGTGCGGCCCGCCCAGTCGGCGGGGGCGCCCGCCGGCAGGTCCGTGGACACGACATGGTTCGGCATGAGGTCGGCGAGCTGCTCGAACCACCACAGCGAGAGCTGGGTGAGGACCCGGCCCTTGTCCGTGATGGGCGTGGGCAGGACCCAGTCGTACGCCGACATGCGGTCACTGGCGACCATGATCAGGTCGCCGGCGTCGTTCTGGTACAGCTCCCGCACCTTGCCGGTGTGGAGATGCACCAGGCCCGGGACCTGTACTGGCTCGGGCTTTTCGACGAATCCGGACACGGTTCCTCCCCGTGGTTCTGTACGAGTGCCTCTGATTCTCCCGTACATGGGGACGCGTTCCGGCCACGGGTCCCACCGGGGGCTCGGGGGCGGGCCGTGGCCTCAGTCTCGTTTGCAGATGCGGTCGAGGAGATTGGCCGTCGCCCGCTGGATACGGGGGTCGACGTGGCCCGGCCGGTCCAGGGCCGGGGACCATGCGAACGTTCCGGACGCGAAGACCAGCGCGCCCGACGGTGCCCGGTACAGGGACGTCTCCTGGTGGCGGCGGGTCCTGTCGCTGTCGTGGTACGGCGAATGGGCCAGCAGGATGCGGTCCTGGTGCTCGGGCAGCGCGGTACGCGGGAAGTAGCGGTCGGCCTCGCCCGCGACCAGGCCCTCGATCTCGTCGCCCTCGTGCGCGCCGGTCGCCTCCCACAGCCAGTGGTCCGCGTTCCGCACGACCAGCGGGTGCGGCTCGGGGACGCGGCCCGCGTACTGGATGCCCATGAGCTGCTGCTCCGGCTTGTCGATCTCCCGCCACAGGGCCGCCCGGCCAGGGCCTCTGCGCTTGCGGCAGGTGAGGAGCCGGTCCGGGACACCGGACGGCGACGGGCCCAACTCCACCTGCCAGTACATGGTGTTGGCGGAGAGGAAGACGAGGGACGTGCCGTGCTCGCGGGCCGCCTCGGCGGTCCGGCGCATGTTCGCCGACCAGTACTCGTCGTGGCCCGGGAAGACGAGGCCCCGGTAACGCGTCGGGTCGATGCGGCCCGCGTGCAGGTCACGGGTGTCGGCGTACGCGATGTCGTAGCCGTAGCGCTCGGCCCAGCGGATGAAGTCGTACGCGTGACCGACGTGCAGGGGCAGGCCCGCGCCCGCGTACGGACGGTCGAAGGACACCGTGATCGCGGCCTCGCTCTCGCCGAGCAGCCGGCCCTCCTCGTCCCAGGCGTGGTAGAGGCTGGCGCCGGTGCGGCCGTCCTCCGGGTAGAGGTTGTACGCCTGCCAGGTGATGTCCGGGAGCAGCAGGAGCAGGTCGGCGGGCTGGGTGTCGCGGACCGTGAAGGGGACGTGCGAGCGGTAGCCGTCGAGGGTGGTGAGGACGGCCACGTACGCGCCCGTGCTCCAGTGCGACGGGATCTGCAGGCGCCATGACAACCACCAGTGGTGGCAGGAGACCGTGCGGTCGGCGGTCAGCGGGGCGGGCTGCACGATGCCGGACAGGCGCGGGCTCGTGGTGATCTTGCGGGCGCCGTCGCCGCCGTAGTGGCCGATGCGGTAGACGTCCACGGTGAACTGCTGCGGCGGGTCGACCGTGACGTGGAAGTCGATCGCCTCGCCGGGCGCGGCCGCGCCGGTCGAGGTGAAGCCCTTGATCTGGCGGTGCACGTCGTCGGCGGTCCGCGGGCCGCTGGTGCGGGGCGCCGGAATGTTGCTGGCGCCGGGCTGCGGGGCGTGGTCCACGTACCAGGGGACGACCTGGCCGGTGTCGTCGAAGTAGTGCTCGCTGCCGCGCAGCCAGGGCAGCGGGCCCTGCCCGAACGGATCGGACACCGCGTGGGCCATCGCGCCGGACTCCCAGCGGGGGGTGCGCGCGCGAGGTGGCGACGCGGCGCTCTGCCGTGCCGCTTCGTCCGGGTGCCCCGCCCTGTCCGGCCCCATGGCTGCTCCCCTCCCTCGCTCCCCCGAGCCCTCGTGCGCGGAGTTGCTCCGCGACCGGTCCCAGCACATCACATTACGCACGCACTCCGTCACCGTTCGTCGCGAATTGACGAGACTGGAACAACTCCCTCCGGTGCGCGCGCATCGCGCGCCGACGGGTCACACGAGGCGTACGGGCTTCTCGGGGCGGATGCCGAGACGGGCCAGCCAGCCCTTGAGGGGCTCCGGGTCACCGTCCTCGACCAGGCTCAGCACGCGCGGCGCGAGGTCCCCGGCGCGCTCCCCGTCGACGAGCAGCGCGGGCCCGTCGAGCCAGTCGAGACCCGGGGTCGCACCGGCCGTGTCCACGGCGGCGCAGCACACCATCGCGGTGACGTGATCGGCCAGCAACTCCCTTCCGCTGCGAGGCGGTTGCAGCGGAAAGAGGGGCAGCGCGCCCTCGTCCCACAGCGCGCCGTCCGGGCTCTGGCCGGTGGGCGCGGGCGCCTCGGGGCGCGCGCTCTCCTCGCGGGCCAGCTCGGTGCTGAGACCGGCGGAGAGGGAGTCGACCTCGGGGCGCGGCGTGGGCGCGAGCAGGGCGTCGAGCTCGGCGTCGGTGTACGTCTCCGGGGAGACCTCGGTGAGGGCCGGCGCGGGCTCCTCCGGCAGCGTCCCGGGGTCCGCCGCGAGGTGGTCGAGGACCCGCGCCAGGGTCGGGCCCTCCGGTGCGGAGGCGGCGGGGCGGGTGCTGTGCACGCCCAGGGTGTCCAGGACCCGGTGCAGACGGGCGGCGTCGATGCGCCATTTGCGGTCCACGACCTCGTCCGGGTACTCCTGCCAGTCCACCGGCGCCCAGTCGGGGCCCGGTTCGGCGGGGCCGCCGTGGAAGAGGCGGGCGGCGAGCAGGGAGGCGGCCTCGTCCACGGTGCCGGGCTCTTCGAGGAGGTCGCAGGCGGGGCGCTCGCCGAGCCGGGAGGCGAAGCCCTCCGCGAGCCGGTCGCGGCGGGACAGCTCGGTGAGGGCGGCGACCACGCCCGCGTCCAGGCGGGACGGCCAGCGGCCCATGCGCCAGGCGGGCAGCGCGACCCGGGTGAGCAGCCGGTCCCAGCCCGCGTACGCGAGTCCGACCTGCTCCTGGGCGACGATCCGCAGGCCGTAGTCCACAGCCTGTGCGCGCTCGGCGCCGGCGGCGGCGACGCCGCGCTCCATCTCGGCGGCGTGCACCCGGCAGCCGCTCAGCATCAGCCGCGCGACCCGGCCGACGCCGCTGAGGACGATCCGGGCCAGCGGGCCGCGCCCGGGTGCCGCGGCGACCGCGACGGCCGCGTCCAGGCCCCGCACGAAGCGCCGGGCCGCGGCTATGTCGGGGTGGGCGGAGGGGCCCGTACCGGCGACGACCGGGGCGAGGACGGCCCGCAGCTCGGCGACCCGCATCCACCACAGGAACGGGGAGCCGATGACCAGGACCGGTGCGACCGGGGCCTTCGCGCTGTCGTCCTTCGGCGGACGCGGCGGGCCGTGGGCCGGATGCGTACGGTCCTCGAGCCAGCTGTCGCAGTCCGGCGTGAGGGCTATCGCCGAGGGCGCCGGGACCTCGAGGCGGTCGGCCAGGTCACGCACCAGGCGGTACAGATCGGGGGCGGTGTGCTCGGCGATCGGGACGGTCGGGCTGACGGCGGGCCTGGCCCGCGCCACGACCAGCGCGACGGCCACCGCGGCGAGCAGCACGAGCACCGCGAGGACGGACACGGCCACCCGCGCGATGTCCCAGCCCCGGCCCGTCAGCCGGCCGGTGGCGCCGCCCGCGAGCAGGATCACCGACGCGGCCGCGGGCAGCAGCGCCAGCGCCGTCGCCCTGCCGCGGATGCGCAGCACGGCGACGGCCCGGGAGCGCGCTGCCTGCGCACCCGCTTCCGCACCCATACCGGACACGATCGATGTCACCCCCTGCTGCCTGTGCCTCTTGTCCGGCCACGGGCCGGAACCCGCGGCAGAACACTGGTGGCGTTGCTCACTCCCCCACTGTGGCACCCGCCACCGACATCGCAATGCCGGTGGTCCGTCTGGTTCTTTCCGGTCCCGACGGGCGGTGGTTCCGCTTCGCGAGTGCCGGAACTCCGTGCGCCGCACCCTAGTTGGGAGTCGGGGCATCGTCAGCCGGATGGGCCATCGGTCACTCGATGGAATGGCTTTGGGCAAAGGTGGCTGACATCAGGGGCCGGACGGGAGAGGGTGTCATCCGTCCGGCCCCTTGTCCGAGCCTGGTGCGTCCGGGCCTGTCCCGGCGGCCGCGACCGTCCGTGGCGGTCGGAGATCATCAGCGACCGTCCGTGGCGGTCAGCTTTCGGCGGCGGCCTTCGCGGCGATGTCCGTGCGGTGCTGGGATCCGTCGAGGCCGATGCGGGCCAGCGCGGTGTACGCGCGCTCGCGGGCCTGCGCGAGACCGGCGCCGGTCGCCGTGACGGACAGCACCCGGCCGCCCGCGCTGAGGACCGGCCCGTTGTCGCCGTCCCGCTTCGTCCCGGCGTGCAGGACGTACGCGTTCGGGGCATCCTGTGCGGCCACCGCGTCGAGCCCGGTGATCGGGTCACCGGTGCGCGGGGTGTCCGGGTAGTTGTGGGAGGCGATGACGACGGTGACGGCCGCGTCGTCGCTCCAGCGCAGCGGCTCCAGGTCGGCGAGCGTGCCGTTCGCGGAGGCGAGCAGGACACCGGCCAGCGGGGTGCGCAGCCGGGCGAGCACGACCTGGGTCTCGGGGTCGCCGAAGCGGGCGTTGAACTCGATGACGCGGACGCCGCGGCTGGTGATCGCGAGACCGGCGTAGAGCAGGCCGGAGAAGGGGGTGCCGCGCTTCTTCATCTCGTCGACGGTCGGCTGCAGGACCGTGTCGAGGACTTCCTGGACCAGCTTCGGGTCGGCCCACGGCAGCGGCGAATAGGCGCCCATGCCACCGGTGTTGGGGCCCTCGTCGTTGTCGAGCGCGCGCTTGAAGTCCTGGGCGGGCTGGAGCGGGACGACCGTCGTGCCGTCGGTGATCGCGAAGAGCGAGACCTCGGGGCCGTCGAGGAACTCCTCGATGACGACGCGCTCGCAGGCGTTCGCGTGGGCGCGGGCCTTCTCGATGTCGTCGGTGACGACGACGCCCTTGCCGGCGGCGAGGCCGTCGTCCTTGACGACGTACGGTGCGCCGAACGCGTCGAGCGCCTCGTCGACCTCCGCCGGGGTCGTGCACACGTAGGACCGGGCGGTCGGCACCCCGGCTCCCGCCATCACGTCCTTGGCGAACGCCTTCGAGCCCTCCAGCTGCGCGGCCTCGCCGGACGGGCCGAACACGGGGATGCCCTCGCCGCGGACGGCGTCGGCGACACCGGCGACCAGGGGAGCCTCGGGGCCCAAGACGACGAGGTCGGCCTCCAGCTTCTGGGCGAGGGTGGTGACCGCGGTGCCGTCGAGGGCGTCGACGGCGTGCAGCTCGGCGACCTCGGCGATGCCTGCGTTGCCAGGAGCGCAGTGCAGGGCGGAGACGGCGGGGTCGAGGGACAGAGAGCGGCACAGGGCGTGTTCGCGGGCGCCGCCGCCGATGACGAGGACCTTCACGCCCGTCAGCCTATCCGTCCGGGCGGTGTGCTCTTGTACGGGCTTCCCAACGGGGAGCGGACCGTGGTTTGTGGGTTTCTCCAGGGCGGGGTGCGCCACTACTCGTTGATGAATTCCTCGACCACGGTCGCGCCCAGTTCGCGGACGAACAGGTCCTGTCCGGACAGCGCGTTCTCGTCGAGGTCCGGGTCGTCGTCCTCCGGGACGTCGTCCTCGGCGGAGACCGGCTGACGGGCGGGGGCGGGCGCCGGGGCCGGAGTGGGCGCGGGGGCGGGGGCGGGCGCCGGGGCGGATGCCGCCGCGGGAGGCGCGGGTGCCGGGGTCGGAGCCGGAGCCGGGGCCGGGGGCGGGGTGTAGCCGCCGCCGTAGCCGCCGGGCGCGGGCGGTGCCGGGGGGCCGCCCCCGGCGTCGACCACCGCGTCGACCTTCCACTGCACGCCGAACTGCTCGGTCAGGGCCGCCTTCAGTACGTCCTCGCTGCCGCTGCTCACGAAGTTGTCCCGGGCGCCCGCGTTCACGAAACCGAGCTGGAGGGTCGTGCCGTCGAAGCCCGTCACCTGCGCGTTCTGACTGAGCAGGATCCAGGTGAAGCGGCGCTTGTTCTTGACCGCCTCCAGGATGTTCGGCCAGAGCATGCGGGGGTCCGGGCCGCCGGCGGGCGCCGCGGCCGGAGCCGGGGCGGCGGGAGCGGGCTGCGACGGAGCCGGGGCGGTGGGCGCGGGGGCCGCCGCCGGGGCGGGCGGCTGGCCGGAACCGGCGGCCGCGGCGGTGGGCCAGCCGCCGGGCCGGCGCGCGCCGCCTCCGCCGCCCGCGGGGGCGGCGGTGGGCCAGGCGCCGGGGGCCGCGGCGGGAGGTGCGGCAGCGGGGGGTGCGGCAGCCGGGGGTGCGACCGGGGCGGGCGGGGCCGGTGGTGCGGCTTCCGAGGTCGGGGCGGGTGCGGGGGCCGCGGGTGCGGGAGCCGGGGCCGGGGCGTCGGGAGCGGTACCGCGCACTGCCGCACGGGCCGCCGCCGGTCCGCCGCCGGGCGGGACCGGGGCCACGGGTGCGGACGGTGCGGACGGTGCGGGCGGCATGGGCGCGTGGGCATCGGGCCCGGGAACGTAGGCCATCGCGGGACCGGGGCCCTGACCGCCCGGGGTGAAGACGCCGCCGCGCTCGATGCGGTCGAGGCGGGCCATCACGGAACGCGCGTCGTCGTACGCGGCGGGCAGCAGCACGCGCGCGCAGATCAGCTCGAGCTGGAGCCGCGGCGCGTTGGCCCCGCGCATCTCGGTCAGGCCTTCGTTGACGAGGTCGGCGGCGCGGCTGAGCTCGGCGGCGCCGAACGTGCTCGCCTGCGCCTGCATCCGCTCGACGACATCGGCGGGGGCGTCGATGAGCCCCTTCTCCGCCGCGTCCGGAACCGCGGCCAGGATCACCAGGTCCCGCAGCCGCTCCAGCAGGTCGGCGACGAACCGACGCGGGTCGTTGCCCCCCTCGATGACCCGCTCCACGACCTCGAAGGCGGCGGCCCCGTCGCCGGTGGCGAAGGCCTCGGTCATGGAGTCCAGCAGCGAACCGTCCGTGTATCCGAGCAGCCCCGTCGCCATGGCGTACGTCACACCGTCCTCGGCGGCGCCCGCGAGGAGCTGGTCCATGACGGACATGGAGTCACGCACGGAGCCCGCGCCGGCCCGCACGACGAGCGGCAGCACCCCGTCCTCGACGGGGATCTCCTCCTTGCCGCACACCTCGCCCAGGTAGTCGCGCAGGGTGCCCGGCGGCACGAGCCGGAACGGATAGTGATGCGTACGCGACCGGATCGTCCCGATGACCTTCTCGGGCTCGGTGGTCGCGAAGATGAACTTGAGGTGCTCCGGCGGTTCCTCGACGACCTTCAGCAGCGCGTTGAACCCCGCCGGCGTGACCATGTGGGCCTCGTCGATGATGTAGATCTTGTACCGGCTGCTCGCCGGGCCGAAGAAGGCCTTCTCCCGCAGATCACGGGCGTCGTCCACACCACCGTGCGAAGCGGCGTCGATCTCGATGACGTCGATCGAACCCGGCCCGTTGCGCGCGAGGTCCAGGCAGGACTGACAGGTGCCGCACGGCGTCGGCGTGGGGCCCTGCTCGCAGTTCAGACAACGGGCGAGGATGCGCGCGCTGGTCGTCTTGCCGCAGCCGCGCGGACCACTGAACAGGTACGCGTGATTGACCCGGTTGTTCCGCAGCGCCTGCTGCAACGGGTCGGTTACATGCTCCTGCCCGATGACCTCGGCGAACGACTCCGGGCGATAACGGCGGTACAGCGCGAGAGACGACACATGTACGAGGTTATAGGCGCCCACTGACAACCGGCCCCGACCGCCCCGGGAACGCAGACGCCCCCCACGCACCCGCCAGAGCCAACCTACCCTTGCTGCCTTCCGGCCCTGGGGGAGTTCAGTCAGATAGCGCCACGTGAGGGGCTGCGCCCAGAGTACATGCTCCGGCCGGGTGGCAGCGACGGGTCCGGACGACGGAGGGGGCGACGGGAGGGCGACGGGGGCGACCGGCGGGAACGGGTTCGCGAGCACTCCTCAACGTCTTGTATTGTTTGCCGCGGAGGATTCGCCTAGAGGCCTAGGGCGCACGCTTGGAAAGCGTGTTGGGGGCAACCCCTCACGAGTTCGAATCTCGTATCCTCCGCACTGCCTGAACAGGCAAAACGAAGGGCCCCACCGGATGCCGGTGGGGCCCTTCGTTGTTCACTCAGCCCTCGTTGTCCTGGTCTTTGTCCACAGGGCCCGTTTCCGGGGCTCCCCAGATCGCTGCCCCGATCTTCCGGGCGACCTCCTTGAGAAGGTGGTCAGGCACGTGGAGGTACCGGGCCCTCATCCGCGCGGCACCACCCGGCTCCCACCCCATGATCTGATCGATAACCCGGTCCGGAACCCCGAGCAGCATGAGCACCGTGCCCGCTGTGTGCCGGGCGTCATGAAGTCGCCCGTCCCGGACCCCTGCGTCTTCCAGCAGCCGCTTCCAGTCGTGATAGTCCGTGTTCGGGCTCAGGGGCCCACCCAGCAGCTTGGTGAACACGTACTCCGACTCGGTCCACAAGTTGCCGGCCTCTTTGCGCTCCCGCGCCTGCTCTTCGCCATGCGAGCGCAACATCACGACCAGCGGGCCCGGCAGCGGCACCGCGCGACGCCCCGCCTTGGACTTGGTGTTCTTGGTCTCACGCCGCACCTGAACGCGGTCAGGGCAGTACCCCGCTTTCCGGCCGCACGGCGCTGCCTCGCCACACCCGTGTTCGTACTTCGGGCGGAGACGGTTCCGTCGCAGCTTCAGGTACTCGTTCTCCAAATCAACGTCCGACCAGCGCAGGCCGAGTGTCTCCCCTTGGCGCAGACCGAGAGCGAGCGCAAGCATCCAACGAGCGCTGTTCCGACGCTTGTTGACTTCCAATAGCAGGCTCTGGACCTCTTCCACGGAGTAGGGCTCAACCTCCTCTTCTTCCTCCTCCATCCGTGGCGGCTTGGCGAGAGCAGCCGCGTTCTTGGTCGCGTGACCGCGCCGCACCGCCTCACCGAGCGCAGTCCGCGCCGTCCGGTGAGCCTGGTGGGCCGTGCCCGCCTTACTCCCGCTCTTCTGCATCCGTCGGTAGAGAGCCTCCAGGTGCTCGGGCTCCAACCGGTCGATGCGGTGCTTGCCGATCCCGGGAACGAGGTGCACGCGAACCGCCACCTCGTAACCGTCGTACGTGTTCTCGCTGACGACTGGCTTGGCGATGTTCTCGACCCAGTGCTGAAGCCACTTCTCGACGGTCCACGGCTTCCCGGGCTGCCGAGCCGATCCTTCGTCGCGCTGCTTTTCCAAGCGCCGCACCTCTTCGACCAGTTCCTTGCGGGTCGGGCGCGTCAGGTGCCTGCGGTACGGCTCCCCGTTGTCCTTGTAGCCCATCGGCACCCGGGCGTGCCAACGGCCGTCCTTGCCTAGGTAGATGGCCGATTCGCCGTTGGCGCGTCGCGTGCCCCTCTTCTTGTCATCAGTCACGCGGCGAGGCCCTTCGGCTCAGAGGTCGCGGCACCGCAGCACTGCCTTGCCCGCAGCTTGTGCGCGAACTCGACTACGGCGTCCGCGGGCACGCGCCTCGCCCGACCGAGCGTGACCGAGTCCAGCTCCCCCATGGCGAGCAGTCGGAAGCAGTACGTACGGCCGATGCTCAGTCGCCTCGCAGCTTCCTCAACGGTGAGCAGGATCAGTGTCGGGTCGTCGATGTCCTCCGTTGCGGTGCTGGGGGCGTCGTTCATAGCTCGCTCCTCCGTCTCGGTCAGGTACGGCAGAACTGTGATGCTGGGGGTCTGGCGGCGTGCCACGGTCGGCTCCTTCGAGACTTCGGGCGTGTGGCTGCGTGTGTCCGAGGTTGGGATTTCTGCGTCACTGCGTCATCCGCGTCACGCATGCCTGTTGGCCTGCGTCTTTGCGTGACGCAGAGGGTGCGGGGGTACGTCACCGGTGACGCAGGCCCGCGTCATCCGTGACGCAGGTGACGCGGGGTGACGCAGCCTTTCGCCGTCTGCGTCACCGCTGTTGCCGCAGGTCACCGGCCGTTTTCAGGGTCCGGGTGACGCAGGTGACGCAGGATCTCTTTCCTTAGGAAAAAAAGAGGTGGGGGTGTCTGTTGTGGTGCGCGGTTCCTTAGAACGTGAAGAAGGAGCCGCTGCGCGGCGCGACCATCACGCGGCGGTGAGCCGCCGAACTGCAAGAGGAGCACCGCCCGCGTGGCGCGTGGTGCTCCTCTTGCAGTTGCGTTCGGTCGCGTGGCCCGCAGGTCAGAGCAACTGCCCTTGCTGAACCTCGGGCGGTGCTGCCTGGCGGGCCATCTCGATGTAGCGGGCCGCGTTGGTGCGCCCCCAGTCGATGAGGACGCCGCGGGCCCCGAGGGTCGGCTGAAGTCGCTTCAGGCGGTCGGAGAGGACCTTGCCGGTGGTCGGCCAGCCCTTGGGCAGGGGACGGCAGTCCTCGCCGCTGTAGAGCCGTGTGAGGGCGTACAGCCACTCGGCAGAGGACATCCGTTCCTCCGTGCCTGGGGCGATGTTCGCAGCGTGCTGAAGGACGGTCTGCGCGAGCAGGTCGCCCTCGATCACGTCGTCGTTCAGGTCGTCCAGGCTGGCACGGTAGGCCGTGAGTGCACCCAAGCCAGTGGCCGCATCGAGCTGCGCGCACAGGTGCGCGAAGTCGGCCATGCGCAGATCGGTCGGGATCTCGGCATCGGCGGCGCGGACCTGCACCGTGAGGTCCAGGAGCGAGCCGAGCACGACCGGCAGGATCTCCTCGTACTCCGTCCACAGCTCCGCCTCGGTGCGCCGCACCTTGGGCCGCTCCAAGCGCAGCGGAAGGAGCCGTTCGGCAAGGTCGGGCCGGATGACACCCACGTCGATACCTGTCATCAGCAACGGGCGCCGGTAGCGGGCACGGACCACGTCGCCGTCGGTGTAGAGGGCACGCTTGATGTTCTCGGCGCCGGTGACGATGCAACACATCGCGTCCGACAGATCCGGGGTGAGGTGGGAGAGGTTGTCCAGCGCGGTGACCCATCCCGCGGCGACGGCCGCGATCAGGTTCTCTTCGTCCTTCGGAGCTCGGCGCAGGTCGCCGCTCATGCCCTCGATGATCCGCACCAGCATGCGCCCGCCGGTGGACTTGCCGGCGCCCTGGGGGCCGGTGAGGAACGGGGCGGGGACGGGCACGGACGGTCCGAGGCATCCGATCAGCCAGGCGAGGGCCAGGCACTCGGTCTCTGCGTTGGCGAAGTTGCACAGCCGAAGGAGCAGGTCGATGCCCTTGCCGTCGGTGTTCTTCACGGGAAGGGGCAGTTCCCCGGTGAGTTGGGTGCGGCGCCAGCACACTTCCTGAGGGTCGGGGGTGACGATGTCCCAGCCGGTGGCGTGGATACGTACTGACTGGCCGTCGTTGCGGCCCAGGTCCAGCCAGGTCGCGCCGTCGAAGCCGGGGGCGACGCGGATGTGCACGTTCTGGGTGTCCTCGGTGAGGGCGAGTGCTTCGATCAAGTCCAGCGCCTCCTTCAGGGCGGTGCCGTTGAACACGCCGAGCCCGTCGTTGAACAGCCCGACCATGAGTTCTTGCCGGTGGCTCCCGGAGGTGCCCTGGGAGCGGATCGGGCGGGCGACGGGGTGACCGTTCTTCTGCGCGTAGACGGTGCCGTCGGCGGTGCGGAAGTAGCGGAAGTGCTCTTGCGCGTAGTCGGCGATGACCTCTCGTGCGGGGGTCTTGTCGTCGTCGGACATGGCTACATCCCCAAGCGGTTGCGGGCGTTGTTCCACGCGTCGGCGCAGTGCCGCGGCGTCTCGCCCTTGGCCTGCGCGGCGGCGAACAGCCGCGCTGTGTGGTTCTCGGTGAGGCAGCCGCACCGACCGTGGACGGAGAGCACGGCCAAGAACGTGGCGTACACGGCCGCGTGGATGCCGCTGGACGCCCCGTTGATGCGCTCCACGGCCATCGCGATGCCGCGTTCCAGGAACGCGGGTGAACGGTGCCTGCACGCACCCTCAGCGCCCCGCACGGAGCCAGTGAAGGCGTGCGCGACTGGCTGAACGGGCGCGGGCTCCTTGACCGTCAGCGCGCGCACCACGGGCGGCAGGGCGG
Source organism: Streptomyces sp. YJ-C3 (assembly GCF_053891275.1). Classification (NCBI taxonomy): domain Bacteria; kingdom Bacillati; phylum Actinomycetota; class Actinomycetes; order Kitasatosporales; family Streptomycetaceae; genus Streptomyces; species Streptomyces sp. YJ-C3. The sequence goes on from NZ_CM132685.1 coordinate 8,782,505, forward strand.
TGAGGGTGCCGGTGCCGTGGCTGCGCCATCGGGCGTAGGACATCATCGACTTGATGTCGACGCCGTCGCGGACGGCGTTCGAGGACGGCATGGTGCCCTGGTAGATCCAGTGCTGTCCGCGGGTGGTGCGCACGGTCCGGGTGGCCGGCAGTGTGTCGCGGGCCCAGGCGACAGCGTCGTCATGGTCGAGGTCGACGACGGTAAGGCCCGCGCCGCCCGGGTAGTACGCGACTCCAGCAGCCTCCCGCCACGCAGCAGCCCAGAGTGGGGAGTTGAGGGTCCAGGGGTCGGTGGTGGCGGCGGCCCAGCCGTGGCACGGCGCGAGGCAGGTGCAGGGGCCGGGGGTCTTCATGTGGGGGCGTCCGCCGCACGAGGTGTACAGGCAGGCGGGGCAGTTGGCGAAGGGCACCTTGCCCTTGCGTAGCGGCAGGACGGGCAGGCCGTCGGCCGCGAGGCGCAGGGCAGTACTGAGGTGGTCTCGCCGGATCAGGGCGGGATGGGTCATGCTGGGGTTTCTCCTGCTCTCTTGGAGGGATGGGAGACCCCGGGGCGGGCGCGGCTTGTGGAAGAGACGGCGCCCGCCTCGGGCGCATTCTGGGGGTGGTAGTGCTGTTGTCAGTGGTGCCGGATAGGTTCCGCGGCATGGCGATTGATGACCTTGCTCCGGGCACGATCACGAACCGCACCGAGATGAAGGCTCGGTTCGGTGGGGGGATCCAGGGAGGCATTCAGACCCCGGCAAACGGGGAGACGGTGTTGGCGTACTCCGATCCCTCACAGGGCGTGAAGTACGGCTATACCTTCGACGGCCACGCAGAGGACGACGAACACGGGCCGCTGTTCCACTACACCGGTGAGGGCGTAGTGGGCGATCAGAAGATGACGGACGGCAACAAGGCGCTGTTGGACAGCGTCACGGATGGCCGTGCGGTCATGCTGTTCGTCGCGGCGAGCAAGAAGGGCACCCCGGGCGGGGTGAAGCAGTGGTTCGTGGGACAGAGCGTGGTCGACCCTGTGCTCCCCTACGAGGAGCGGTGGGCCCCGGGCCAGGACGGCGTCATTCGCCGCGTCTTCGTCTTCCGGCTGCGCCCCGCGGAAGGAGTCCAGTGGGCCCTTCGTGACGAGGACGCGCTGCCGGCGGCAACGGTGGATCACATCGTGGAGTTGCCGGCCAGTCCGAAGCCTGCCGTGCCCGCTCCCACGCCGAAGAAGCCGGGGGCGAAGTCCAAGAACACGGAGAAGCACTCGACTGCTACCACCGTCGCCAACATCATCGGCGGGGAGCGCGAAGTCGTGCGCCGTGAGGGCCAGTTGGTGACGGCGTTCGAAGCGTTCCTGACCGCGGAAGGCCACCAGTTTATGGGCTTTCAGATCACCGTCGAGGGCGAGAAGGGTGCCCTCGTGCCGGACCTGTACGACGTGACGGACAACGTGCTCTACGAGGCCAAGGGCAACTCGACGCGTAACGCGGTGCGCATGGCGATCGGCCAGCTTCTCGATTACCGCCGGCACGTGGCGAAGAAGGTGCCCAAGGGGATGCGGCTCGCGGTCTTGCTGCCTGAGCCTCCCAGCGACGACGTGCGCGAACTGCTGGCCGCGGAAGACATCGCGCTCGTGACCCAGACCAAGGAAGGCTTTGCCGGCTTCCCGCTCTCGTGAGTTTGGAGCAGGTGCGCCCTGGGCTCTCTCGTGCTCAGGACGCACCTGCTCTCTTGGAGGGATGCGAGAACCCGGGGCGGGCGCGGCTTGTGGAAGAGACGGCGCCCGCCTCGGGCGTAGCTACAGGTCGTCGGTGTCGGGCAGGTGGCGCAGGATCTGCGCGCGCTCGCGCTCCCCTTGCTCGCGGGCCGCGTCCAGTGCCGTCAGGTCGATGGCGGCTTCGAGGGCGGCGCGCACTTCGGCGGTGAGTTCGGTGGGGCTCATGGCTTCGGCCTGCACGGTGTGCCGCATGTGCTCGCCGCGTCGGTCGGTGGCCTTCTGCGGTGCGGAGGGGAGCCGGTAGCGAGCGATCTGCTCGGGTGTCACAGCAAGCCGGGTGAAGACGGGAGCGGGCCCGCCCATGTCGTCGATGAACGCGGTGATGTCCGCGGCCGCCGAGTCCAGGATCGATAACCCGCTGGGGTCGTGGTCCCCCAGGTGCAGGACCGTGGTGGGGGTCTCGCGCCAGGAGATGCGTTGGGCGGCGTCGTACTTGACGGTGACCGAGTCGAACCCGCCGGAGCTGTAGGTGTTCACGCCGTACTCGCGGGCGACGCGGGCGACCATGGGCACCATGCCCGCGGCCTCTACCCACAGTTCGACCGTGATCGGCTGGCCGTCGTCCAGCGCGTGGCTGTAGGTCTCGGCGGTGCGGCGGACCGAGCGCCAGAACTGTTCGGGGCTGTCCCAGCCGCCGGCGCCCATCGAGGTGCCCCCGTCGTCCCGGATCGAGCGCATCGGGATCATGCGGGCTCGGCGGGCCCGGTTCAGGGTCTCCAGCAGGCGGGCGTATGCCTGCTCCGTCTTGTCGTAGCCGTGCGCGCCCACGAGCCGGTAGAAGACCTGTCGGGCGGTCATGGGCAGGAACGCGCTGTTCTCATCGAGAACGTGACGAACCCGGTCGACCAGGTCCAGCACGTGGGGGCGGGGCGCCCAGTCGGCGAACCCGCGGACCCGGGTGCGCTTGTAGGTGCGGCCCGAAACGGTGCCGCAGGGTGCAGTCATCAACGTCTCCTCTCAAGGTCACTGAGTGGTGCCACGGCATGCCGTGTGTTGCCTCATCCGTGGAAGTTGTTGCGCTTGAAGACGGCTTTGCCGATGTTGACCGTGGTCCCGCCGCGCGATCCGGCGACGAGCTGGACGGCGATGAAGCCACCGAAGATGACCGCGGCGAGGATGATGAGTTGCTGGATGAGCGCGGCGAGTGCGGCGATGAACGTGGTGAGCATCAGCAGGCCGCCGCACACCGCGGCGAAGCCGACGCCGCCGAGCGCGATGTTCACCGCGGCCCGCGATACGGGCGGCTTCACGGCGACGGGCTCCGGCTTGGCGGGCTCGATGGCGTAGCCGGTGACCACCCGACCGTCGGGGAGCACGATGGATGCCACGCCGGGGACGTGGCCGCTCTGGATGGGGGCCAGCGGGGCCGGTATCGGGGCGGGGTGGTGGACGATGCCGGCCGTCGGGGCCGGGCGGTAGGTGGTGGGCTCGTTCACGGCCTGCTCCTCTCGGGTCAGGTGTTGGGGATGGCGCTGATGAGCGCGCCCATGAGGCTGTCGATGGTTCCGGCGGCGCCGGTGCTGGCGAGGTAGAAGCCGAACAGCGCGGCCACGATCGCGGTGCCGTAGCCCTTGTTGGCGCGCAGGAGCAGGGCGAGGATCAGCCCGAAGAGCAGGACCAGGGAGATGTGCACGGCCATGTCGATGTCTCCGTAAGGAAGTTGGGTGAGGGCGCCGGGAGTGCGGCGGCATGGTCCGAAGGGCGCCCTTCAGCGGGTGCCGTCGCGGTGGACGCCGAGCCAGAGGTTGTAGAGGTGGCGGCCGAAGCGGATGCGCTTGCCGGTGGCCTTGCAGTGGCGGCAGTCGTGGCCGCGCTTCTGCCTGCCTTTGCGGTCGGTCTTGATGTCGTGGCCCATGCCGTGGCAGCGCGGGCAGTCCTTGAACGGGACCGCGGCGCACGTTCCGATGTAGCAGAGGGTTACGACGAGGATGAGAGCGATAGCGAGCAGGGTGGAGCTCATAGCGGGCCCTCCCAGGCGGTTTCTAGGGGTTTTCGCAGGTGGGCCGCTATCCGCTAGCGGCCTGATCAGAGCCGGTTTGGGGCGCTAGCGGGGCCGCTAACGTTAGCGGGGTGTGCCGCTAGCGCTAGCGGCCCCGGATGGTCAGGACGCGTCCCGCTTTCCGTCACGCTCCGCAATCGCGGTGGTGAGGTGGGAGCGGTCGATGCCGCGCCGGTTGACGACCTTGCCGTTGACGCGGCGGCCCACCTGGATGGTGGTGATGCCGTGCGGCTTCAGCGCCGCGGCGAGCGCGTCCGGGTCCCAACCGTCGTAGACCTCGGGCCGGAGTTCGGCCAACCTGGCGACGACCGTCTCGGACCAGACCTTGGCCTCCTTGGCGGGGACCACGGCGAGGATGTCGGCGAGCAGGTCGTACGCGCTCACGGCCAACTCCGGCTCTTCACCGAGCGCGTAGCCGGACAGCAGGCCGGCCTTCTCGCGGGCGGCGCGGGCGCGGGCGGCGATCCGCTCGGCGCCAGGGGCGTCGACGAACACGGCGCCGACGATGCGGGCGTCGGAGCCTTCACCGATCAGGTAGTGGATGCCCTTGTCCCCCCAGGCGAACATCGTCGCCCGCACCCCGCGCTTGTACGAGGACGTGCCGAGCACCATGTCGTTCTCGGTCTGGCCCATGACCTTCAGGCACGCGCGCAGTGAGGCGTTCGCGCTGATACCGGTGGGCAGCGACTTCGCGTCCGGGCGCTGGGTGGCCAGGAACAGGACCATCCCGGTGGCCGGGCCGCGCTTGACCAGGTCGGTGGCGTGCTCCTCGAACTCCTTGCCGTGCTCGGGGTGCTCGAACAGGACCTGGCACTCATCCACCCCGATGACGATCGGGTGCAGCCCCAACGAGCGCTTGGAGGCGAGTTCGCTGGTCACCTTGGACTCCGGGCAGATGTCCCGCGGCAGGGACCGGATCACCTTGGTCCGCCGGCGCAGCTCCTCGCGCAGCGCGCGGAAGTCGTTCAGGACGTACTGGATGGTCTCGTCGTCGTCGCCCGCGGCGTGGCGGTGGGAGACGGCGTTGCCGACCGGGTCGAGGTCGCCGGTGCCCTTCATGTCGTACGTGTGCAACTCTGCCCGCGGATCGAGGCCGGCGATCAGCAGCCACAGCCGCAGCAGGAACGTCTTGCCCATACGCGGGATGGCACCGATCAGGCCCGCGATGTACATGAAGGTGAGTTCCACCCAGCGTCCCCGCTGGTCCGTGCCGTACGGGATGGGCTTGAACAGGTCGACCGTGCCGGACTTCAGCAGCGGCCACGTGGGCTTCTTCGCCTTGGACATGTCCTGATCCCCGACCCACAGCACCAGGCGCCCGGTGTGCTCATCGGCGACCGCCTCGGGCCACACGCAGCCCAGCGGCCGACGCAGACCGGAAGCCAGCTTCTCGCGCCGCTCGATCACGTCGGTGACGGTGACGCCGAAGGGCAGGTTGCCCTCCGCACGCCACCCGGGCCCGTCGCGGGTGATCGGGGCGGTGAACTCGAACCCGTCCCGCCCCTTGGCCTGCGCCTGACTGATCGCGGGGATACCGAGCGCGCCGAGGGCGCGGAGGACGATGTCCGAGGTGAGCTTGGTCGCCTTGGGCATCTCCACCGCCCGGTGGATGACCGGGGCGTCGGCGCGCCGGCCGTTGAAGCCCAGCGCCATGACCAGCGCGGACACCGAGACGGCCTGAAGCCATCCGGGGGCGAGGACGTACATGGCGAGCGCGGTGCCGAGCCCGACGAACATCGCCAGGACCGTGACCAGGGTGCGCAGCCGCACCCGTCCGTCGCGCTGCCGCGACAGCTTCAGGTACTCGGCGGCGTCCTCGCGGCGCACCGCGGCCAGCCGGACGGGCTCGCCCTCGCGGTCGGCCACCCATCGCATAGTGGAGCCGATGAACTTCGCGGCCCCGGTGGGCGCCTGGAGGGCGAGGCGCAGGGCGTAGACCGGGGAACGGAGTGCGTGATACCCGGCCGCGTGCGCGTAGTGGCCGGCCACCCATGTGGTGGCGGTCTTCAGCTCGTCGATCGAGCGCAGCCAGATCGGGACGACTTCACGGCGCTTGGCGTTGATGAGGCGGCCCAGGTAGCCGGGGCCGGTGGCCTTGGTCGGGGAGTCGACCATCACGGCCGTCTCCGGGTCGATCGGCTCAGCACCGGTCGAGGGCTCACCTGCGGTTTCGGCGCGGGCGGATCGGGCCTTGTCGAGGTCGACGACCGTGCCGGCCGAACCGTCGTCGGTGGTCATCTCGGCTTCGAGTCGGGCGAACAGCTCCGGGTCGTCGTCGGGGTGCTTCACTGGTGGTTCCTCCGCTTCAGGGTGTGAGGGATGGCGGGCCCGATCGCGTGCTGTGAGAGGTGAGCGATCGGGCCCGCGCGTTCATGCAGCGCGCTGTTCTTCGGGGTAGGCGCAGGGCACGCACATGCCGAGCGAGCCGGGGATGACGTATCCGGCATCGCGCCGGCAGACCGGGCAGGTGCGGCGAGCGCGCATCGCCTTGGCGAGCGCGGCCCGCTTGCCCGGCGTCATGGGCCGCACCGGCTTGGCGCGGTCGACGCGGTAGAGGTAGGCGACCAGCGGGCCGCGCCGGTAGCGCGGCCGCAGCACCTGCGCGGACACCTCCTGACCACCCGGCCGAAGACCGAGGGCCCGGAGCTGGCGACGGGTGGCGAGCCCACTCGGGGCGTAGCGCCAGGGGTAGGTCGGTATGCCGAACTGGCCACCCGACGGGCAGTAGCACTTGGCGAGCGTCAGCGCCGACATCAAGCGGCCTTGTCAGCGCGTTCGGCGCGCAGGGTGTCCCGCAGCGTCCGGGCGTTCGCCGGGGACGTGTGCAGGGCCTTGCGGATGCCCTCACCGGTCAGCTTGGCGTCCGGCCAGTCGGCCGTGACCGTGCGCGCCTCGGTGAGCAGTTCCGCCGGAGTGCGCTTCGGCCGGGGCGACTTCGCAGCCTCCGGAACACGCCCCGTCACGCCGCGCGGACGGGGCGACTCAGCGGCCACAGTCCGTTCCTCGATCGGTCCGGCCGGGGCCGACTCGATCGCCTTCACGGGCTTTGTCGGAAGGGTCGATTTGATGAACCCGACGGCGACCGGTCGGGGCAGTTCCTTCACGTTCGGCGTGATCGGCGCGGGAGTCGATTCCGGCAGATCAGCCATAGACCGTTTCATCTCGGTCTCGGTAGATTCCTCCGCATTCGTGCTCTCGATCGGATCGGGGCCCGCACCGAGTCCGAACATGTCGGCCAGTGCGGTGTCCGCGCCGATCGTGACGCGCTGGCGCTGCACATCGAGCAGCGTCGATCCGAGCGCCAGGTCCCCGACTCCGACCCTGCGCGCCAGTCGCCAGGAAGCCCGATCGGAACGGGTGCGGGTCCACTTGCCGGGGTGGTTGGCGGCGCGGGCCCGGTGATAGGCGAGCCGCTGCACGACCTCGATCGCGCGGCGCTCGCCCTCAGCGTCGCGGCCCTCGGTGTGGACCACGATGCGACGGGCTAGGAACGCCATGCCCTCGGCAGAGACACACATGCCCATCGGGGTGATGGCGTAGATGACGGTTTCCCCGGACGTATCGGCTGCCTGCGCGGCCATCACCGACGCGGCAGCGGGCAGGGCCCACAGGCCGAGACGGATGACGCGCGGGGAGGACTGGCCCAGCATCGTCAGACCGAGCAGCACGAGCGCGAGCACGGCCGTTGCGCCTTCACCTGCGGCCACGGCACCGAGCGCGGTGCCCTTGCCGTACGCGCCGCTGATGTTGGAGTAGGTACCGATCCCGCCGAAGACGCCCGTGCCGAGCATCGGCACGAACGCCGCTCCCAACACCACCTTCTGCGTCTTCGATAGCGGCTTGCGGGTCGTCGCGGTCATGCCGCTACCCCCTCAACCACGTGATGGCGCAGGCCGGTCAGGGCGGCGATGGCGTCGCCGGTGAGCTTGGTGTTCTCGTCCATGGCGTGCGCCACGGTGCGGATCTCGCGCCACAGGTGGGCGACCTTGCGCCGCGCCATGCCGCGCACCATCGGCCACGACTTGCCGCCGTCGGGCACGTGGTCGCGAGCGACCGTGACGCCATGGGCGGTGAGAGTGTCGATGGCCTGTTCGCGGTCGTGGTCGGCGGCGCAGGCCAGAGCCCGTTCCGGGGTCCACAGGCCGTAGGCCATCAGGTAGTCGACGTGGGCAACCTGCCCTCCGGCGCACATCGCGGCGAAGTGCCACGGCGGGGTGTTGTTCTCCTGCCACGTGGTGTTTCCGGTGACCGCCCAATGACCCTTGGCGGGCTCCCAGGCGATGACCTCAACGGAGTGCACCGTCATGCCGTAGGCCATGGCCAGCACGGCGTGACCAGCCTCGTGAAAGGCCATCCCCAACCGGGCCTGTGCGTAGGAGAGCGGCATGTCGCGGAACGGGCGCGGACGGCCCTTGTGGTCCTTCAGGACCTCGGGGGCGGGAGCGGTCGCCATCATGCGGCACCTCCGAACGCGAGGGCGAGCGCGGACAGAATGAGTAGGGCGCCACCGATGCGGGCCAGGTCGATCGCGCGGCGCAGCGCGGTGAACTTGGTGACGGCGATGCGGGACAAACCCGCGATGTCCGCGGCGATGTCGGTGGCCACCGCGTCGCGGATCTGGTCGGCGGTGAGGGTGGCCCACAGCGGGAAGCCGTGCCGGCCGGACAGGTTCGGCCGGACCGTGGACAGCAGCAGCGCGGCAGCCCCGATCAGCACAGCGATACCGGCGAAGCCGGGAACGAGGGCGTAGGCGTTGAGGGGCGCGTCCTTGCCCGCGCTCCACACGCCGGCCAGGACGGCGCCGATGAAGGCGAGTAGGAGGCTGGCCTTGCTGTCGGTCCGCGTGATCTCCGCCTTGACCTCAGCGTGTGCTGCGGCCAGGTCTCGGGTCGGGGCGCTCATGCCGCCGCCCCCTTGCGCACCGGACGGCGACGGGAGACCGGGCGGGCGAGCGGCACGACGTTGAACAACTCCGCCGCGTGGTCCTCGATCGCGGCCGCGGCGACGCGGATCGCGTCGTCCGGCATGCCGGGGTCGTCCGCGAGGATGTCGCGGGCCGCGTCCAGACGCGCCGCGCGCTCCATCTCGCTCTCGCCGTCCACGCCCAGCCACAGTTCGACCGGGGTGCCCAGAGCCAGTTCGATGAAGTCGTTGATGGTCACGGCCTGACGGCCATTGATGTACGAGCGCATGGCGAAACTCCTGATCACTGGAGGGATGGGAGAGACACCGGAGCGGGCGCGGCTTGCGGAAGAGACGGCGCCCGCCCCGGGCGGAAGAGTGAGTGCCTCGGTCGGGAGTCGAACCCGGCCTACGACCATCGAGGCGGTCTTGCAGTGCCAGTCACCGCCCCGAAGGACGGCTCATGGGCAGGTCACCCGGCCCGACATGGGCGGTCGGGATGGTGACCCGCACCCATCGACCGCACCTGTTCATGCGGCTGGGTCGGCACTCTGTTGAGTTCTCCACAGCGCTCGCTCCGGGCGGTGCATCCGGACGCTGTTTGTGCAGGTCAAGCAGGTCGATCAAGCGCTTTGCCCTTCCGGGCTGAGCCGCTTTCCCGACTATGCCTCAGAGTGCACTGTGAGGCAGAGTGCGTCAAGTCCCCCTGTGGAACAAGCAGCGTGGGGCACTGGTTCTACCTCTGCGGCACAGGCACTATGAGGCAGAGACCAAACGAGACTTGGGGTGCAGATGGTCGAGTGGACCGGTAAGCAGTTCGCCTATCAGCAGGTAGCCGATGACCTGCGGCGACGCATCGCAGCGGGCGAGTTCGCAGAGACCGGACAGCTCCCCTCGTACGGGGAGCTGCAAAAGGCTTACGGAGTCACGGTGACCGTGGCCCGAGCCGCCATCAATCAGCTCAAGGCCGAAGGGCTCGTCGTCAGCCACCAGGGCAAGGGTGTGTTCCTGACCGCCGACGCCGGCAACTCCGCCGCGCAACTCGCCGACCCGGTCAGGACCATGGCGGAGCTGCGCGAGGAAGTTGACAAACTGCGAACCGAAGTCGGGGAGCTGCGCCAACGCGTCGCGACCTTGGAAGGCATCTAGCCTTCCGGCAAGCCGGTGTGGGGCCTGAACAGCCGCGCCGTGGGACATCAGAACCTCCTCGTTCGGTGTGCCACAAGTTCACTGCCACGGCGCGAAAACCGGTATCACGTCCCGCTACCTGAGAAAGTCCGAGCGGTTTTATACATCCGCTTACACATGCGCTATCACGAATTTCCACAGCGCTAGTCGGACCGCTACACTCGCGTCTCCGACTAGCTATCTAGGAGGGGCAGATGGCTCGGAAGCACTCAGATTGGAAGCCCGAACTCCTGCGGATGCACCGCGAGGAGATAGGGCTCACTCTGGAAGACACGGGGGAGAAGCTCCGCGAAATCGCGGAGCGGCACGGCTTCAACATTGCCGCGAACTTCCAAACGATCTGGGGCCACGAAAAGGGTTCGGTGTATCCCGGTCCTCATTACCGCCGGGCATACTGTCGCCTTTATCGTCGCAATGAGGCCCAACTCGGCTTCCGTAAAGCCCTGCCCGGAGAGGATGCCCCTGTGGAATCCGTACCGGCGCCCGCTTCCGCTGAGCGAAAGCTCCCCGACCAACCGGACGCAGTACGTAAAGCGCTGAGCAGCATCCGCGAAGGTACCGACGACGTGGACAGCGAGGCTCTGCGCAATCGTGTGGTCAACGCATGGAGCCGCCACACGGCAGGGGCAAGCACTGATGGGCCAACCGTGATCCTGGTTGGGGGGTACGCCGGATCGGGGAAGTCGGAGTTCGCGAAGTTCTTGGGAGGGCTCACAGGGTGGCCGATCCTCGACAAGGACTCACTGACGCGCCCGCTGGTCGATCAGCTCCTCGTCTCACTGGGAGGAGAGGCGCACGATCGGAGTTCGGACCTCTACCGCGAGAAGGTTCGACCGCTGGAATATCGGTGCCTCATGGAAGCCGCATGGGACAACTTGGATTGCGGGATATCGGCGATTCTTGACGCCCCGTTCATCGCCGAATTCTCTCAGGCTGACTGGATGCAGCGCTTCCAGAATCGATGCCGGTCAAAGCGGGTCTCCGTGGCGACCATTTGGGTTGAGTGCGACGTCGAATCAATGCGCGAGTACATCGAATTCCGGGGAGCGGCGCGAGACGCCTGGAAGATGGAGAAGTGGGATGAGTACGCCTCGGGGCTCGATCTGAACATGCGCCCTCAGGGCCCGCACTTCGTCGTCGACAACCGGCTTGGCGCCGCCGTGGCCCTGGTCGACGAAGCCCGTGACGTGCTCAGCGGTGGTGGGCTGTGAGCCCCTCCGGCATCATCCTGTACGGCCCCCCGGGGTCCGGCAAAGACACGATCACAGGTGAACTCTCCAATTTGCGGGCGGATTTCACGCTCTTTCAGCGGCTGAAGGCGGGACCGGGTCGCACCACCGGATACCGACTGACGACCCCCGAGCACATCGAGGAACTGGCTCAGGCGGGGGAGGTTCTCTACCGCAACAGCCGGTACGACGCGGAGTACGCCATCGACCGCGGCCAGGTCTCCACACTCGTCGCCTCCGGCCACATCCCCGTTCTCCACATGGGACAGGTTGTGGGTGCCCTAGCTGTCGCGACCTTCCCCATCAACTGGGTGCGGGTCCTCCTTTGGTGCCCAGAGGACGTAACGCGCCAGCGCTGCCAGGGGCGCGGGGACAAGGACTTGGAGACCCGGCTCAAGGTCTGGCACGAGACCCGGCAGGACCTCTTGGACCACGCCACCGAACCCTGGTCGCTCGTCATCCGTACCGAAGACGTCAGTGCGGCTGAGGCAGCGCGCACCATCGACGAAGCACGATTGGCCGGCGCATCCGCCGAAGTTCGTGACATTCGCGGGTTGGTCGGATGACCGTCGTCGGGGTGCTGCACCCGGGGAGCATGGGCGCCGCTGTGGCCGCTCAGGCCCGGCTCGGCGGCGCTGAGGTTCTGTGGTGCCCGGCTGGGCGCAGCTCGGGGACCAAGGAGCGGGCCCTGAGGCACGGGCTCACCGCGACGGACAGCCTCGGGGAGTTGGTCGAGCGCGCCGACGTCATCCTCAGCATCTGCCCTCCGGCTTATGCGGAGGACGTCGCTGTCGAGGTCTCGGCGTACCCGTTCGCAGGGATCTATGTGGACGGTAACGCCATCGCCCCAGCGACCATGGCACGCGTATACGCCATCATGTCCCGCACTGAGGCGACCGTCGTAGATGGCTCCGTCATCGGCTCGCCTCCGTCTGCTTCGAAGTCCGCCCGCCTGTACCTGTCCGGCCCCGGAGAGTCCTTGTTGACCGTTGCAGCGCTCTTCGACGGGACGGCGGTACAGGCTCATACGCTGACCGGTGGCATCGGTCGCGCCTCGGCTCTGAAGCTGTCGTACAGCAGCTACCAGAAGGCGAGCCGCGTACTGGCCGCCGTCTCGTACGCCCTTGCGCGGGACTACGGAGTAGAGGGCGAGCTACTCGATATCGCGGAGAGACGCAGCACTAGCTACCTCGCGGAAACGGCGTACATTCCGAAGATCGCTGCGCGGTCATGGCGCTGGGGCCCCGAGATGGACGAAGTCGCCTCCGCACTCCGTGAGGCCGGTCTCCCGACCGACCTTGCGTCGGCGTCAGCCTCCGTCATGAGCCGCTGGGACAGCCTCAGAGACGCACCTCTGAGCGTTTCCGAGGCGCTTGAACATCTGCACGCCGCGCCGGAGGCCGACGCCGACTAGCCCGGCAGCTCTCGCAGTACCTCGATGGCCTCCACTGCACTCGACACGACGACGTCGGGTTCGTGGGGGCCATCAGCCCATTCGCAGGCGCCGGCCACCCACACAGTCCGCAGCCCTGCCGCTCTCGCCCCCACCATGTCCGTGTCGAGGCTGTCCCCGACCATCCATCCCCCGGCAGCCAGCGAGACGCCGCATGCCGCCGCGGCGGCGTCGAAGAGGGCAGGCTCCGGCTTCCGCGCTCCCACAGCTTCCGAGACGGTCACGCCGTCGAAGAGAGGAACGAGTCCGGTCGCGTGGAGCTTGGCACGCTGGATGTCGACTGCCCCGTTTGTCGCGATGCCGAGCGTCCATCCCGAGCGCCGAAGCTCGACGAGTCCCTCCGGCACGCCGGGAAAGCACCGGACCGACCGGGCCACACCATCGACGTACTCCCGCCACAGCGCGTCAGCGGCGTCCCTGAGCCCCAGCTCCTCGCGTAGGTAGACGAAGTCCTCGGGGCGCGCCCGGGCCCTCAGCCGAGCGCTTACGAGCGATGCGATGTCTTCCGGCAGGCCACGCGAGCGGGTGAAACTCCCCGCCCAAGTATCCAAGCCACCCTGTCGGTCGATCAGCGTGTTGTCGAGGTCGAAGAGTGCCAGCACGGGATGACGCTATCCCCGTTCAGCTCTCTGGGTACGCCCCGCGTCAGCTGCTGATCTCAAAACGGCCTCTCGGGATTCACACACTCCTATGATCGGACTGCATGCAATCACCGTGGCGAGTCGTAATGGGGGACCATGGCGCAGTCAACGACCGCGGCCGAAAGGGCGATTGAGGGGACCCTTTCCCATGACAGGGCGATCCTTGCTCTGCGGGCCGAGATCCGTGAAGCCCGGCTTAAGCGATTTCTACTGGTTTCCACCTATCTCTCTGCGCCTGCGCTCCTGCTTTTCCTGTTCATCGGGAACATCGCCGCATGGCGCCGCATCGACCTCGCCCGCGTCAACCTGACGTGCATCCCGCTCCTCATCGCTCTACTCATCCTGTGCGCAGTCGTCCGTATCAACAGCACTGTCGACTGGCTTGACGGTCCCGTCCGAGACGAGTGGGAATCGGGGCACGCGGCAGAGAAAAAGATCGACCTTGCGTTAGCCATCGAGCGCAAGCGTCTCTCCGCAGCATCTATCGACCTGCCAACAGAAGACCGCCGCCACATCTACCGAGAGACCGTCCCTGGAGCCATCGAGCAGTACCGCTCCGACGGCCTTCGCTACAGGCGAGTCCACAATTTCTTCCAAAGCGTCATCATCATCGGCTCGCTTGCGACATCGACAGCAGCGAGCCTCGCGGAAACGCCAGCGCCCTACAAGTGGATCACCGTTGGCACCAGCTTCTCTGTCGGTCTCGCGGCAGGCTTCACGGGCTACTTCAAGTTCCGTGAGCGCAGCTTCTACCTCCAGCAGACAGCCGACGCCATCGAAGAAGAGTACGACGCTGTCAATCTGAAGGTTGGCCGCTACAAAGGCAGCGCGGACGACGAAGCCGCTCTTCTGGACTTCACCGAGCGCGTTGAGACCCTCAAGAACGACCAGCGCAAGCGGCAACAGCAACTCGACCAGCCTACGGAGACGCCCGAGAGCTAACGCCGTTGTCCTGATCGTTGTCCAGTTCACTGACGGACGTCATGGTCCACTGCCATACGCGCACGCCTTCTGACCTGCCACTCGAACGCCCATGAACGACCCCGAACGATCATGCGCACAGTTGGAAAGCGTGTTGGGGGCAACCCCTCACGAGTTCGAATCTCGTATCCTCCGCCAGTGCCTCACCGGGCACGATGTCGAAGGGCCCCGCTGCTAGCAGCGGGGCCCTTCGACGTTCTCCGTCTCAGTTGTCGTCTCAGTTGAGTTCTGAGGCCGCCGGGGACGGCTCCCAAAGCGCGTCTCCCACTTGCTGCGCGACCTTCCGCAGCATCGGCCCCGTGATGTGCATGTACCGAGCGCGCATCCGGGCCGCTCCCCCGGGCTCCCAACCCATGATCGCGTCGACCACAACGTCCGGGACACCGAGAAGCAGGAGCACGGTCGCAGCGGTGTGACGTGCGTCGCGAAGTCGGCCGTCCCGTACGCCCGCGTCCCGAAGGAGCCGCTTCCAGAGGTGATAGTCGGTGTTGGGGCTCAGCGGCCCACCGGCAGGAGACGCGAAGACGTATCCCTTCTCCTCCGAGTCGGATCCGGCGATGGTCCTCTCCCGGTCACCTTTGGCTGGGCAGATTGGATCACGCCTTAGCTCCGTGCCCCATCCGTGCCCGATAGACCGGGAACTCACGGGGAACCACGGTTACGAGCGGGCAGCACTCAGGACGAAGGCCCCGACGAGTGTTCTTGGTCAGGGGCCTTCAACAACTGCGGTGGGTGTGGGATTTGAACCCACGGTGACTCTCGCCACGACGGTTTTCAAGACTGCTCGGAGGCTGAGTCAGCCTGATGAGCACCGCAGAGCACGCGACCCAGTGCCGCGCCTAGGATCCCCGCTATGGACAGCGCAGAGCACCCCTTCGACTGGCTTCAGCGGTGGTACACCGAGCAGTGCGACGGAGACTGGGAGCACTCATGGGGTGTCAAGATCGGCCCGCTAGACAATCCTGGGTGGACGATTGAGATCGACCTTGAGGAGACCTCGCTCGAACGCAAGAGGTACGCGGCAGAGCGCATCAGGCGAAGCGACACTGACTGGATCTTCACCCATGTCCAGGCGCTACGTTTCACAGCCTCATGCGGACCGGGCAACCTCACCGAGGTACTTGCCATCTTCCGCAAGTGGGCCGAGGGCGCATAGCTGTACAGCAGCGAAGTACCGCAACTGCAGCAACCGATCATGTTCGCCTGTGGCCCACAAGAGCCGCGCGACGGCCGGAATGAACGCTGCTGACCGCTCTGCATAGAGCTACGGATCAGAAGGCATAACCTGTTGAGTGGTGAGGTCGTCCGCAGGGTAAAGGCCGGGACCCGGGGTGCGACAAGGCTCGGCTGCCTCACTGCTCAAGCCCGTGCCAGATCCGTGCCAGGTTGGCCGGGGAGCCACGGGGAACGCCGGGCAACGGAGCGTCAGCGACGAGGGCAAAGTAAGCCGCTCCCCCGCAAGTCAGACGCCTAACTCCCCCTGAATCACCCGAGCTTCCCAAGCTCAGAGCGTTCTCTGACAGATCAACCGCTGCCGTCTTGAGGGCCAAACCAGCCGCTCACGCATCCTGCCCGGGGGCTGCTCCTGACGTTGGCAGTGGAGCCCTTGGATGAGCGGTTCCTGGAACTCACGATCCAGGACGACACGTGGATCAACGAACTACCCCCACCGTCGAAGCCAGGCGCCGCGACGTCCCAGATCCACGACTGGTGGTGGCACCGGCGCCCTGACCCGCTCCCCTGGTAGACGCCCTGCCGGCGGGGCCAGAGGCAGGCGCAGGCCCCGCTGCGAACAGCGGGGCCCTTCGACGTCGGGCGTATCCGTTCGGGTCAGCGGCGGCGCAGTCGGTGGCGGTTGGCTGTGGGTGGGTGCTCGGGCCAGTGCAGGAGCAGCACGGACAGCACGAGGGGGGTCACGGTCAGGATCGTGAACGTCACCGGTGTACTCCCTCGGTGGTGGGCCGGCCGGCGCAGCGGGCGGCTTCCATGAGCCGCTGGACCGCGGGTGAGCTGGTGCGCAGGTGGAGACTCCGCCCGTGGCGGCTCCAGCGGTCGAGGACGTTCAGCAGGGCGGAATCGGCGAAGGTGACCCGCCGTACGTCGAGGCTGAGGTGCCGGTAGCCGTGGACGGCTCCCGCGGCCAGGACCGTCCGGAGCGGTCTCGCGCTGTGGTGGTCGATCTCGCCCTGGAGCTCGATCCACAGTGCGGGCCCCGCGGTGGTGCAGGAACGGATGATTATGTCGCCGGGCGTACTGGTGCCCGCCTCCTTCATGCTCTCGGCGTCGCTGCCGACGGCGAGGGAGGCAGAGGCGGAGGTGGACAGTATGAGAGGGGTGCTTTCGGGACTCACGCCGTGATCAACCCGCGAGCCGGGGCACAGGATGCGGCGGATCACCCGGCTGTGCGCACGGGCCCCTCGGCAGGGGGAAAGCATTCAGTCCAGCGGGTGGAGTCCGGCATGGGATCCGTCACAACGGTGGCAGCCGGCTCCCGGGTCCGGATGCGCCGTCATGCCTCCGGCGGGGTCGAACCGGTCTCCGGATTCTTCAGTGCGGCCAGGACCTGCCGTTGCCTCCGGCGGAGCGGGGGGATGTGGACCGGGTCGTGTCCCGGGTGCGGGGTGCGCTCGGGGCGGCTGTGTTCGGCGAGCTCTTCCTTGAGGGGGCCCAGCTTGATCCTGACGCCGCGCTCGAGCGTGCCGTCCCGGGGCTCCGCTCCTCGATCGCCGGGGGGGCTCCATAGGGGTAACCCCACCCTCAAGACACCGAGTTGCCCCATGTCCCGGCCCGGCGCCGGGCGCGACGCTTGAGGCATGACCTCGACGACGACGCTCCCCTACGCGGACACCCACCGCACCGCCTCGGCCGCCGCCCCCGCTCCCGCCTTCTGGCGCGGCCCCTTCGCCCGCTCCACCTACCGCGAGATCGGCCACACGCTCACGTCGCTGCCCGTGGCGGTCGCCGGGTTCGCTTTCGCCGTGACGATGTTCGCCCTGGGCGCGGGCACGCTCGTCGTCTGGATCGGGCTGCCGGTGTACGCGGCCATGCTGGGCGGCGCCCGTGCGCTCGGTGCCGCCGAACGCGGCCGGGCCCGCGCCCTCCTCGGCCTGGACGTGCAGGCCCCGGACGCGCCCGCGCCGGGGCTGCGCGGGCGGCTCGCGGACGCCGCCGGGTGGAAGGCCCTGCTGTTCCACACGGTGATGTTCCCGTGGCGGGTGCTGTCCTTCACCCTGTCCGTGACGTTCCTGGTCACCGGCTGGGTGGTCGCGCTGTTCCCGGCGTACTCCTGGGTGTTCCACCGCTACCTGGACTGGCCCGGCTACCGCGTCTACGACTTCACGACCGACGCGGGCGCGCACCACGCGTACTACATCGAGTCGCCCGCCCAGATCGCCGCGGTCTCCGCGATCGGGTTCGTCCTCGTCTTCCTCACGCCGCTGCTGGTGCGCGGCCTGACGAACGTGGACCGCGCCGCGATCCGCTCACTGCTCTCGAAGTGAACCGCGCCGCGTGAGCACCGGCCGCAGCGCGTCCAGCACAGTCGCGTCGTCGACGGTCGACGGCACCGGTTCGTCGAGCCCGTCGGCGATGCCGCGCATGGTCCTGCGCAGGATCTTCCCGGACCGCGTCTTCGGCAGCGCGGCGACGACCGCGACGTCCTTGAGCGAGGCGACGGCCCCGATCCGGTCCCGTACGAGCTGGACGAGTTCGGCCTCGACGACGCCGGGGTCCGCGTCGACGCCCGCCTTCAACACCACCAGCCCGCGCGGCACTTGGCCCTTGAGCGGGTCCGCGACCCCGATGACGGCGCATTCGGCGACCGCGGGGTGGGC
Source organism: Streptomyces sp. YJ-C3 (assembly GCF_053891275.1). Lineage (NCBI taxonomy): Bacteria > Bacillati > Actinomycetota > Actinomycetes > Kitasatosporales > Streptomycetaceae > Streptomyces > Streptomyces sp. YJ-C3. The sequence goes on from NZ_CM132685.1 coordinate 8,800,489, forward strand.
GGCGAGCACCTCCTCCATGCTGCCGGTGGACAGCCGGTGCCCCGCGACGTTGATGACGTCGTCGGTCCGGCCCATCACGAAGACGTAGCCGTCCTCGTCGATGTGCCCGCCGTCGCCGGTCAGATAGAACCCGTCGTACGCGGACAGGTACGAGGCCACGAACCGCTCGTCGTCGTTCCACAGGGTCGGCAGCGCCCCGGGCGGCATCGGCAGTCGCACCACGATCGCCCCGTCCTCCCCCGCGGCCACTTCCTTCCCGGCCGCGTCGAGGACCCGCACGTCCCAGCCGGGCAGCGGCCAGGTCGGAGAACCCGGCTTGGCGGGGGCCGCCTCGATCCCCACCGGGTTCGCGACGATCGGCCAGCCGGTCTCGGTCTGCCACCAGTGGTCGACGACGGGGATCCGCAGCAGCTCGCCCGCCCAGTGGTACGTCTCCGGGTCCAGCCGCTCTCCGGCGAGGAAGAGATACTTCAGGCCGCTCAGGTCGTGGCCCCGCGCCAGCTCCCCCTCCGGATCGACCTTCTTGATCGCGCGGAACGCGGTCGGCGCCGTGAACAGCGTCTTCACCCCGTACTCGGCGGCCACCCGCCAGAACTGGCCCGCGTCGGGCGTCCCGACCGGCTTCCCCTCGTACAGCACGGTCGTCGCGCCGGCCAGCAGCGGCCCGTACACGATGTACGAGTGGCCGACGACCCAGCCCACGTCGGACGCGGTGAACATCACCTCGCCGGGGCCGACGTCGTACACGGCCTCCATGGTCCAGCGCAGCGCGACGGCATAGCCGCCGCAGTCACGGACAGCTCCCTTGGGTTTCCCGGTCGTTCCGGACGTGTACAGGATGTAGAGCGGGTCGGTGGCGGCCACCGGCACGGGCGCCGCCGGGCTCGCCGTGCGCACGGCCTCCCGCCAGTCCACGTCCCGCTCGCCCAACTCGGCCGGCGCCTCGGGCCGTTGCAGGATCACGCACGCGTCGGGCTTGTGCCCGGCCAGGCCGACGGCCCGGTCCAGCAGCGGCTTGTACTCCACGACGCGCGCGCCCTCGATGCCGCAGGACGCCGAGACGACGACCTTCGGCGCTGCGTCGTCGATCCGTACGGCCAGCTCGTGCGCGGCGAACCCGCCGAACACCACGGAGTGCACCGCCCCGATCCGCGCGCAGGCCAGCATCGCGACGACCGCCTCCGGCACCATCGGCATATAGACGACGACCCGGTCCCCGCGCCCCACCCCGAGCCCCGCGAGCACCCCGGCGAAGGCGGCGACCTCACCGGTCAGCTCCTCGTACGTGTACGTGCGGCGCGTGCCGGTCACGGGCGAGTCGTACACCAGCGCGGCCTGCGCCCCGCGTCCCGCGGCGACGTGCCGGTCCAGCGCGTTGTGGCACACGTTCAGCTCGCCGTCCGGGAACCAGCGGTAGAAGGGCGCCCCCGAGGAGTCGAGCGCCCGGGCGGGCGCCACGTCCCAGTCGATCCCGCCGGCGGCGGCGAGCCAGAACCCCTCGGGGTCCTCGGTGCTCGCGCGGAAGACTTCGTCGTACGTCGCCATCGGCCGTACTCCCCTCGGTAGAGACGGGAACACGATCCGGTCAGGCCGTCACCGCAGTCAACAGCACCACCGCGTCCGTCAGTGCCGTGAGCCCGTGCCGTTCCTGCGGGATCGCGCGGATCTCGCCCTGGGCGAGGGTGACGTCGCCGGAGACCGCGGTGAGGCGGACGCGGCCGCGCAGGACCTGGAGGGTCGCGGCCGGCGGGGCGTTGTGCTCCTCCAGGGCACTGCCCTCCGTCAGCGCGATGACGCTCTGGCGCAGCGGGTCCTCGCGGATGAGGAGTTCGGCGCTGCGGCCGTGGGCGGCGTCATGGGCGGCGGAGAGGTGCTCGTCGGCGAGGGAGGTGAGGTCGTACGTCGTCGTCATGCGCCCAGCGTGGACCGGCCGCCCGCCGGGCGCGACGCGGCGTCAGCCGATCGGTTCACGGTGTTCGGGCCCGGCGTCCTCGGGCCTGACGCCCGGGCAGCTGCGGCCCACGAAGTCCGCGAAGGTCCTGGCCAGCGGGGACAGCGCGGACCAGCGGCGGACCGCCCAGCCGACCTGGAGGGGCGGCAGGCAGGGGACCGGGAGCAGGGTCAGGCCGGGCGAGGGAGCTCCGCCGGGGCGGCGCAGGCCCGGCAGGTCGGGGACGACGGCGTGGCCGAGGCCCAGTTCGGCGAGGTGCACGGCGGTGTCCCAGTCGGCGATGCCGGTGCCGGAGGCGGGCCCCTTCGTGAGGCCCAGCTCGGCGAACCGCTCGTCGAGATGGGCGCGGGACGTGGAGTGCTCGGGCGGCAGGATCAGCTGGGCCGAGGCCCTCAGGTCCTCGGGCCCGGCCGAGGATCCGGCGGCCAGGGGGTCGTCGTCGCGCACCGCCAGGACCCAGGGCAGCTCGACCACCGGGCGCAGCTCGATGCCGCGCTCGGGGGCGCCCATCGTGATCCAGGCCAGGTCGAGGTCGTGCGCGGCGAGCGCCTCGAAGCAGCTGCGGCTGGAACTGACCGTCTGGAACTCCAGGCTGACCTGCGGGTGGGCGCGCCGGAACTCGACGATCGCCGCCGCCATGAAGTGCCGCACCGAGGTGGCGCCGGTCGTCACCCGGACCGAGCCGCTCTCGCCGCGTGCCAGGTCGCCGAGGCGGCGCAGTGCCTGGTCGAGGGCGCCGATGCCGTCGGCCGCGGCGGCGCGCAGGATGCGGCCCGCGGGGGTGGGCACGACGCCGCGCGCGTGCCGTTCGAGCAGGCCGAGACCGACCTCTTTCTCCAGGCGCTTGACGTGCTGGCTCACCGCGGACTGCGTACAGGACAGCTCACGTGCGACGGCGCTGAGGCTGCCCGCGCGGCAGACGGCGACGAAGACGCGGAGGTCGTCGAGGGTCACGCGGGCCAAGCTACAGCTTGGGTATGTGCAAGAAAACCCGAGGATTGACTTGGGTGGGGGATCCGAGCACGATCATCGATGGGACGGCCCAGGGCGGCAACCCGTCGTGGAGGTCGCGAACTTCCGGCGGGTGCCGACCCGTTGAGCGCGGGGAGAGACGGTCTGTGGACGTAGGGGAAGCGGTGGCGATCGGTGCCGCCGGGGTCGCCGCGGGCGGGATGAACGCGGTGGTCGGCTCCGGCACCCTGATCACGTTCCCGACGCTGCTCGCCTTCGGCTACCCGCCGGTCCTCGCGAACGTCTCCAACAACGTGGGCCTGGTGCCGGGCGTGCTCAGCGCCGCGTACGGCTACCGCCGCGAACTGCGCGGCCAGCGGCGGCGGTTGATCAGGTTCGGCGCCGCCTCGCTGCTCGGCGGGCTCGCGGGCGCGCTGCTCCTGCTGCGGCTGCCGGACGCCGCGTTCCGCGCCGTCGTGCCGGTGCTGATCCTCACCGCGTGCGTACTGGTCGTGCTCCAGCCCCGCCTGAACCGCTGGATGAAGAACCGGCCCGGCGCTGGCTCGCGCACCGACGGCGGCGTCCCCATGTGGCTCGGCGTCCTCGGCACCGGTGTCTACGGCGGCTACTTCGGCGCGGCCCAGGGCGTGCTGCTCATGGGCATGTTCGGCGCGGTGCTCCGCGACGACCTGCAGCGCCTGAACGCCGCGAAGAACGTCCTCGCGTCCCTGGTCAACGGCATCGCCGCGGTCGTCTTCATCGCCGTCGCCGACATCGACTGGACGGTGGCGGCACTGATCGCGGCGGGCTCCACCGCGGGCGGCCTGCTCGGCGCCCGGCTCGGCCGGCGGCTGCCGCCGGCCGTGATGCGGGGCGTCATCGTCACGGTCGGCGTCACGGCGTCGGTCCTGCTGATCGCCCGCTCGTGACGCCGCCCCGCGCGCACCCGTGAACTACCGGCTGTAGACGGCGAGTTGCGCGCGTTTCTTCGGCAACTGCACCTCGGGCAGGTCGATCTCCGGCAGCACGATCTCCCCGACGAGCTCGAACCCGCTGCGGGCGAACAGCGCGACGGCCTTGTCGTTGCGGGCGTCCGGCTCGACGACGATCCGCTTCCGGCCGAGCTCGTCGAGCGCGTACGAGACGAGCACGCCCACCAGCGCCCCGGTGAACCCGCGCCGGGCGCCCGCCGCCCCGGCCGGGCCGACCAGCAGGTGGGCGCCGATGTCGCCGTCCCGCACCTCGTAGCACTCGCTGACCCGGTCGGCCTCGGGCTCGTAGGTCTGGAAGAGCGCGACGGGCGTGCCGTCGAGCCGGACGAGATAGGCGTGGTGCGTGTCCAGGGAGTCGAGGTGCGCGTATATCTCGCGCACGTCGTCCCGGCCGAGGCCCGTCATCCCCCAGAACCGGGCCCGCTCCTCGCTGACCCACGCGTACAGGACGTCGATGTCGGCGCCGGCGGGGTCGAGGCGCGTGAGCCGGAAGGTGCCGAACCCGTCGACGCTCCGCTCGTACACAGGGGACAGGCCGGGGGTCGCTTCGGTCACGTCGGGCTCCTTGGTGAGGCGGTCGAAGTCGGTGACGACAGGGGCGAGTTCACCGCGCAGCCACAGCGGCAGCTGGTCCCGGTGGTGGGCGGATCCCGGTGTCCCGGACGCGCCGAGCGGCACGATCCAGCGGCTGTCGTCGCGCCGCGCGAGATCCCATACGTAGCGGGCGGCCGGGCCGCGCGCGCTGAGGTCGGTCACTCCGGGCACGCTCGACGTGGACAGCACGCAGTCGTGGTCGCCGTCGAGGCCGGGCCGGTCGGCGTCGGGGTCGGGCAGCGCCTGCCAGGGCGCGAGCCGGTGCCGCTCGCCCCAGGTGCCCTCGGCGGCGCCCGCGGCCTCCTCGACCGCCGCGCGGACGGCGTCGAGCCTGTCCCCGTCCGGTATCCGAGGAGTCGTCAGCAGGTTCTCCAGGCCGTACGCGATCCGCGGCACGAGCGCGAGCCACGGCCGGAACACCTCCGGGTAGGCGGGGGCGAGGTCCGTGAGCGGCGCGAACAGTTCGTGCCGGGCGAGCCGCCGTACGACTGCGGAACGCACCCGCGCGTACGCGGCCGCCCGCACACTGCCCGCGGCCATCCGCCGGTCCCAGGTCAGCAGCCGCTCACGCAGCGCGGCCGCCGCCGGGGTCAGCCCGTCGAGCCGCTCGACGAGCGCCAGCAGGGGCGCCGCGGAGGCGAGTTCGGTGTCGGTGTGCACGGCGCTCATGTCGTCGGGCCGCCAGTCCGCGCGCTCCCCGAGCAGTTCACGGATGCGGCGGGCCCGGTGCGGCGGCGCGAACTCGACGCCGAGCGGCGCGGCGAGGGACCGCTCGTTGGCCATGACGGCGACCCCGTCGACGTCGGCGCGCGGCAGGGGCGTGTACGTGCCGCGCCAGGCGTACCGCTCCTCCCAGGCGGGCACCACGCGCAGCATGTTCTCCGGGTCGCGCACGGGCACGGTGCCGGCGACGCGGTGCAGCAGCCCGCCCGCGGTGTCGGCGGCGAGCACCACGTTGACCGGCTCGGCCCAGCGGTCGAAGGCCCGGTCGACATCGGCGACGGTGCGGGCCCGCAGCAGCGCGGGCAGCGCGCCGAATCCCAGGTCGGCGCGGACGCGTGCGGGCTGGCGCAGACTGATGCCCTCGCCCTCGTCGGGGCCGCCGATCACGACGACCCCGCGCTCGGTCTCGACGACCTCGACACCGTCCGAGCCGTCCGAGCCGTCCCTGCCGCCCACGCCTTCCTCGACGTGCGCGTGGGCCGCCCGCCAGCCGTCCGGCCCGAACGCCTCGACGCCGCCGTCCGCGGTCCGGCGCAGCCGCTCCCGGTACAGGTCCTGGTAGTCGGCCATGGCGTTGGTGATGGCCCAGGCGACGCCGCCCGCGTGCCCGAAGTGCCCGATGCCGGGCACGCCCGGCACGGCGAGCCCGACGACGTCGAACTCCGGGCAGGAGAGACGGATCTGCTGGTACACGCCCGGGTCCTCGATGAACCGGTGCGGGTCCCCGGCGATCAGCGTCCCCCCGGCGGCGGCGCGCGCCCCGTCGACCAGCCAGCCGTTGCTCCCCGTGGTCCCGGGCCCGTCGGTGGCGAACAGCCCGACGGCGTCCGCCCCGAGCCGCCGCACGACCTCGTCCCGCCACAGCTTCGCCGGGAACCCGGCGAACAGCACATGCGTCGACAGCCACACCCCGAGCGGTATCCATCCCTCCCAGCGCCCCGGCTCGACCCCGGCCCGCCCGAACTCCGGCGCGCTCCGCCCCCGCTGCGCGAGCCCCCGGTTGACCCCGTCGACGTAGGCGTCCACCCACGCCCGGGTCTCCGCGTCCAGGGCCTCGTAGCAGCGGCGCGCGGTGTCCGCGAGCCGCGCCCGCCGGGCGAACCGGTCCCAGCCGAGCTCGCCCGCCCCGAGCGCCCCGGCGGACGTGCCGAGCAGCCGGTGCCGCTCGACCTCGATCTGCCAGGCGCGGTCGGCGGCGGTCACCCGGCCCTGCGCGTACGCGAGCGACAGCGCGTCGCCCGCGCGCAGGTGCGGTATCCCCCACATGTCACGGAAGACCTCGAAGCGCACGCTTCCCCCACCCCACCTTCACGATTTATTAGGCGAGCCTAACCTAATCTTTCGCACGGATGGGCCGACTAGCACCCCGGACCTCCGGGCGCGATCATCGACGTATGAGCCGTATGGACGTCACCCTCCACCTCGCCCAGGACCCCGCCGCCGACGAACTGCTCGGCCGCAGCCCGCTCGCCGCGCTCGTGGGGATGCTGCTCGACCAGCAGGTGCCCATGGAGTGGGCGTTCGCCGGCCCGCGCACGATCGCCGACCGCCTCGGCTCCGACGACCTCGACGCGCACGAGATCGCCGCCCACGACCCCGAGGCCTTCGCGGCGCTGCTCTCCGCCAAGCCGGCCGTGCACCGCTACCCCGGTTCGATGGCGAAGCGCGTCCAGCAGCTGTGCCAGTACCTGGTCGAGCACTACGACGGCGACGCGAGCGCCGTCTGGGAGGGCGTCGGCACCGGCAAGGAGCTCCTGAAGCGCCTGAACGACCTGCCCGGCTTCGGCAAGCAGAAGGCCCAGATCTTCCTCGCCCTGCTCGGCAAGCAGCTCGGCGTGCGGCCCACGGGCTGGCGCGAGGCGGCGGGCCCCTACGGCGAGGCGAAGTCGTACCGCTCGGTCGCCGACATCACCGGGCCCGAGTCCCTCACCAAGGTCCGCGCGTACAAGCAGGAGATGAAGGCGGCGGCGAAAGCGGCCAAGACGGCGTAGACCGCGTCAGCACACCGGCCGTTCCGTAGCCCAAGAGAGCGGATCTGGCGGCCCGGAGAGCAGGTCACGGGCGTGTCCGGGGGACAAGACCTTGCATGAGCGCCGCCACGTCCACCGCAGCCCCGGGCCTCCGTGCCCGGAGCTGGGCCCGTGCGCTCGTCCTGGTGCTCGCCCTGCTGCTCGCCCCGCTGGCCGCGGCGCCCGCGGAGGCCTCGGCCCCGCCCCCGGCCGCCGCGTCGTCCTGCGAACCGGGCGAGCTCCAGCAGGAAGCCCCCGAGGCGGCCCTGCGCCTGCCGACCGGCCATCCCACGCGGCTGCCCACGACCCCGCGGCCGCGTCTCCTCCGGGCGCCCGCCCCCGGCCCCGTCCCGGCCGACCCTCCCGCACGCCCGTCCCACCGCGCCCTGCGCACCGTCGTCCTGCGCTGCTGACGGACCCGGCTCCGGCCCGGCCCCGCCATGTACCGACGCACGACTTCGGAAGGACACCCCCTCATGCCCAAGGACCCGTACGCCCTGCTGCGCGCCCTGCTGCGCGCGGAAGCCGCCCGTGACAGCCGGGCGGACAAGACCCGGCGGCGCCCGGACGAACGCAGCCTCCGGACGTCCCCGGCCCCGCAGGAGAAGGACAGCCGCTGACAGCCGCTGACGGATACAGCAGGCGGCGGGCCGGCGGACCTCTCGATCCGCCGGCCCGCCGCCTGCCGGTGCGGGTCGCCCCTGGGGCTCAGCGTCTGCGCGTCCCGAAGATCGACCGGGAGATCTCGCGCCCGAGCTGCGTCCCCACGGACCGGGCCAGCGACTTGAAGATCCCGCTTCCGACCACCTGGTCGACCATGGACGCGTCGTGCGCGGGCTTGCCCCGCGCGGCCGCCTTCGCGGCCTTCTCCGCCTCCGCGGCCTCCGCCTCCGCCTGCTTGCGCGCCGCGGTCTCCGCCTCCTGCGCGGTCAGCCGCTCGTACGCCGACTCACGGTCCACGGCGTCGGCGTACCGCGAGTACAGCAGCGATCCCTTCACGGCGGCGTCCAGCGCCCCCGCCTCCACCGGCCCCATCAGCGACTCGGGCGCCCGCAGCCGGGTCGCCGCCACCGGGGTCGGCGCGCCCTTCTCGCTCAGCACGGTGATCACGGCCTCGCCGGTACCGAGCGAGGTGAGCAGCTCCTCCAGGTCGTACGAGGAGTGGGGGAAGGTCTTGACGGTCGCCTTCAGCGCTTTCTGGTCGTCGGGCGTGAAGGCGCGCAGCGCGTGCTGCACCCGGTTGCCGAGCTGGGCGAGCACGTCGGAGGGCACGTCCTTCGGCGTCTGCGTCACGAAGAAGACGCCGACGCCCTTGGACCGGATCAGCCGCACGGTCTGCGTGATGGCCTCGAGGAACGCCTTGGACGCCCCGTTGAACAGCAGGTGCGCCTCGTCGAAGAAGAAGACGAGCTTCGGCTTCTCGACGTCCCCGACCTCCGGCAGCCGCTGGAACAGATCGGCCAGCAGCCACATCAGGAACGTCGAGAACAGCTGTGGCTTGTCCTGCACCCCGGGCAGTTCCAGTACGGAGACGAGGCCCCGCCCGTCCGGCGCCGTGCGCAGCAGCTCGCTCGTGTCGAACTCGGGCTCCCCGAAGAAGTCGCTCATGCCCTGCGCCTCGAAGGCGGTCAGCGCGCGCAGGATGACCCCGGCGGTGACGGTCGACAGCCCGCCGATCTCCTTCAGCTCGGGCTTGCCCTCGTCGGACGTCAGGAAGGTGACGACGGCCCGCAGGTCCTTGAGGTCGACGAGCTCCAGGCCCTTCTGGTCCGCGTAGTGGAAGATCAGGCCGAGGGACTGCTCCTGGGTCTGGTTGAGCTGGAGCACCTTCGACAGCAGCACCGGGCCGAAGCTGGTGATGGTGGCCCGCAGCGGAATGCCGGAGCCGATCCCGCCCAGCGCGTAGAACTCGCAGGGGAAGCCGGTCGCCGTCCACTCCTGGCCGACCTGCCCGGCGCGCTCGCGCACCTTCTCGCCGTCCTCGCCGGGCGCGGAGATCCCCGACACGTCGCCCTTGACGTCGGCGAGGAAGACCGGCACGCCCTGGGCGGCCAGCTGTTCCGCGATGAGCTGCAGGGTCTTGGTCTTGCCGGTGCCGGTGGCGCCGGCCACCAGGCCGTGCCGGTTCAGCATGGGCAGCGGGATGCGGATCTGGGCGTCGGGGTGGCACGCGCCGTCCCAGAGCAGCGCGCCCAGGTCGAGCGCGGGCCCCGTGAAGGCGTACCCGGCGGCGATCTCCAGGGCCTCGGCGGGCAGCGCGGCGCCGCCGGTCACGGTCTCGGGGTGCGCGTCGGCGTCCCCAGAAGGGGCCGTCGGGGCTGCCAGGGTCTCCGAGGCCTGTGGGGTCTGTGGGGCGTCGGGCGCGGGCGTCGCCGCGGGAGCGACGGGCGGCACGAACCGGCCGCGTGCCCGTGCGCCGGCCCCCGCCGCCGCGGGCGCGCCCGCGCCCGTCAACGCGGCGCCCGGCTCTCCCCCGGACGAGCCCGCCGCACTCTCCGACCCGGCCGCCATCGGCTCGCTCTCACTCATTTCAGGCCCCTGTCCCCGGCTTGAGTGTTCCCATTTCACCCCACTTCAGGGCGTTATTTCCCAGAGTCGCACTCCGTCTCCATGGCTGCGCCCGGAGAGCCTCGCCCGGTAGGCTTTCCGTGTGATCTTCAAGCGCATCGGAAACGGCCGGCCGTACCCCGACCACGGCCGGGAAAGCACCCGGCAGTGGGCGGACGTCGCGCCGCGCCCGGTCCGCCTCGATCAGCTGGTGACGACCAAGGGCCAGCTCGATCTGGAGACCCTGCTCGCCGAGGACTCCACGTTCTACGGCGACCTCTTCGCGCACGTCGTGAAGTGGCAGGGCGACCTGTACCTGGAGGACGGCCTGCACCGCGCCGTCCGCGCCGCGCTCCAGCAGCGCCAGGTGCTGCACGCCCGCGTACTCGAACTGGGCTGACGGCCCGCCAAGTCCGCATTGGCCCTTTTGGGTTGGACTGGGCACCGGGCCGTGATCATTTAATAGGCATCGCCGCCGAGCGGCACTACGCTGCGCCCATGAGCATGCTCACTCCCCCCGGCATGGGCGGCAAGTACCGCATCACGGGGGACAAATACCCTCGTATGCGTCGTGGCCGCCCGCGCAGCAGGATCGTGCTCGCGGTCGTCGCGTCCGTCGCCGCGGTCGCCCTGATCGGCTGGGGAACGCTCCAGCTCGTCCACGTCTTCACCGGCGGCGGCAAGTCCACCGCCGCGGGCCCGGGCGCCGCGGACTGCGAGAAGCGGGCGAGCGCGTCGCCCACCGGCACGAAGCCCGCGGACGCGAAGAAGCTCCCCGCCCCCGCCCAGATCAAGGTGAACGTCCTCAACGCCACGCCTCGCGGCGGCCTGGCCAAGGAGACCGCCGCCGAGCTGAAGAAGCGCGGCTTCGCGATCGGGGACGTGGGCAACGCGACGAAGGCGTACGACAAGAAGGTCAAGGGGCCCGGGATACTGCTGGGCGCGAAGACGGCGACCGACGCGGCGCTGCCGGTGCTCGGCACGCAGCTGTCCGGCGCCGAGCAGAAGACGGACGCCCGCACGAAACCGGCCGAAGTCGACCTGATCATCGGCACCGGCTTCAAGGAGCTGACGGCCAAGCCGGCCGCGGACAAGGCCCTGGCGGCCCTGACCCACCCCAAGCCCGCGCCCTCCGCGTCGCCGAGCTGCGCGTAACCGCACACGACAAAGAGCCGCGGTCGCGTCCGCTCACCGGGTGAGCGGACGCGACCGCGGCTCTTGTGTGACGGGCGGAGCCGCTATTCGGCGGCGCCGTACATGCGGTCGCCGGCGTCGCCGAGGCCCGGCACGATGTACCCGTTCTCGTTCAGCCGCTCGTCGACCGACGCGGTCACCACGGTGACCGGCGTCCCCGCCAGCTCCCGCTCCATGATCTCGACGCCCTCCGGCGCGGCCAGCAGCACCACGGCCGTGACGTCGTCCGCGCCGCGCTTGATGAGCTCCTGGATCGCCGCGACGAGGGTGCCGCCCGTGGCGAGCATCGGGTCCAGGACGTAGACCTGGCGCCCGGAGAGGTCGTCCGGCATGCGCGTCGCGTACGTGGAGGCCTGCAGCGTCTCCTCGTTGCGGACCATGCCCAGGAAGCCCACCTCGGCGGTCGGCAGCAGGCGGACCATGCCGTCGAGCATGCCGAGGCCCGCGCGCAGGATCGGCACCACGAGCGGGCGCGGGTACGACAGCTTCACGCCGGTCGTCCGGGACACCGGGGTGTCGATGTCGACCTGCTCGGTGCGCACGTCCCGGGTCGCCTCGTACGCGAGCAGGGTGACCAGCTCGTCGGCCAGGCGCCGGAAGGTCGGGGAGTCGGTGCGCTGGTCGCGCAGTGTGGTGAGTTTGTGCGCCACAAGAGGGTGGTCGACGACGTGGATCCGCATGTCCTCAACAGTAACCGGGGCCCACGGCCACGGCTCCCCCGCGCAGTGGCATCAAGGGCCCCCACGGAGGGAAAGTGGAAAGAACTCGTCGACCGCGGGGGGACTGGGGTGGTGGTGTCGGGATGACCGACCAGAAGCGCCGAGAAGGGCCGGACCGGGGCCCCGAGCCCGGTGAGCCCATGGAGTCGGACGCCGAACGCAGGCGGCGCCGCGCCGTGTTCCTGCGCGAACTGACCGAGGCGCGCGAGCTGCGCGACCGGGTCCAGCCGCGCCGCGCGCGGGCCGCGCGGATGCGCCAGCAGATGCGGATGCGCACCTTTCGCTGGTGACTCGGCGGTCCCGTACAGGTGACGCGCCTCACATCGGACACTCTCCCCGGAGACGCGACGCGAACACAGCGCGCGGAAGACCTCTCTTGAAGCCGTTCTTTCTGCCACGATTCCGAGTGGGCGGGGCTTGAACTGCACTCCCCGCCTCCAAGACTCCGCCGGGGGGACCCCCGACCGGCACCTGAGACCAGTGGGAGAGTCACGGTGTACTTCGCCGCACTGCTCGCGCGCACCGAAGACGGGTGGGAAGCGAGCGATACAGAGCTCGACGACGTGGAGACCCTGTCGGACCTGTCCGACCTGGCCCGCGAGGCGCTGGCCGAGGCCGGCGCCGAGGACGACACCGTCCTCGTCTTCATCGAACAAGAGGATGTGTGGTTCGGCGTCGTCCGCGTGGACGGCGAGGACGACCCTCGCATCTACATCTCGGACGCCGCGGCCGCCGCTCGCAGCAGCTACGGCGAGATCCTGCTCACCGACGAACTGCTCGGCAAGGATCCGGACGCCGACGACGATCTGGATTCCCTCGACCTGGACGGCACGGAGGACGGCGAATCGGAGGCACCGGACGACGACGAGGAGAGCGACGACGGCGCGGGCGCCGAGGCCGTGCCCGCCGGGCCGATCGGGGACACCGAGATCCTCGCCGACCTGGGCGTCCCGGAGAAGGAGCTGCTCGCTCTGGACGGTTCGGACGCGCTGAGCGAGATCGCGGACGCGCTGGGCGCCGCGGAGGTGCTCGAGACCGTGCGCTGAGCGGGCGGGGATAGATTCCTGGCCGTGACACCCACCGAGCCCGAACCCGATCCCGTACGAGACCCCTGGAAGCCGCCCATGCGGCAGGCCCTGGCCGAGGCCGGGCTCGCCGCGCGGGACGGCGACGTACCCGTCGGCGCCGTGCTCCTGGCGCCCGACGGGACGACCGTGCTGGCCACCGCGCACAACGAGCGGGAGCTGACCGGCGACCCCACCGCCCACGCCGAGGTCCTGGCCGTCCGCCGGGGGGCCGAGGCCGTGGGCGAGTGGCGGCTCACCGGCTGCACGCTCGTCGTCACCCTCGAACCGTGCACGATGTGCGCGGGTGCCATCGTCCAGTCCCGCCTCGACCGCGTCGTCTACGGAGCCCGTGACGACAAGGCCGGAGCGGCCGGCTCCCTGTGGGACGTGATCCGCGACCGGCGGCTCAACCACCGGCCCGAGGTCGTCTCCGGCGTCCTCGCCGAGGAGTGCGCGAAGCCCCTCACGAGCTTCTTCAGGGATACGGATTTCAGACCAGGGCCCACCTTGGGCTAGAGTTCCTCTCGGTAGCGTGTCCGAGCGGCCGAAGGAGCTCGCCTCGAAAGCGAGTGTGGCGCAAGTCACCGAGGGTTCAAATCCCTCCGCTACCGCAGGTAGACGAAGGGTCCGGCTCGATGAGCCGGACCCTTCGTGCATCTCCGTCTCAGTTTCCGTCTCAGTTGACCGTTCGAGCGCAGAAAAATCCCCATCGTCTGGACACCCTGCGCCCTACGCTCACGGTGTGGATCGCGACTGGATGCGTCAGCGGCTCGAAGCGTTCGCTGACCTCATCACCGAGTACTGGAACGTCCGGAAGGTCAACGGCGATACGTCGGAGACAACGATGCGACTGTACGAAGCTGAAGCCACAGTCGTAAGGATCTTGCGCTGCATCGATCCCCGCATGGCCGAGGCTGGCGTGCTGGGGGAGAGCGAGTGGGCAGGGCTGGCCATTAGCGAGCCCGAGGTCAGGCGCGGAATGGGCATCCTGGCGGACATGGACGAGTGGACGACTCGGTTGGCGCCTGATGCTCCGTCCCTTCCGGCCGACGGCTTTCACTCGTGGGTGTGGGATGCCGCTCGAACCTTTTGGGAGTCCAAGCACTACCGAGCCGCCGTTCACGCTGCCGCTACATCGATCAACGCTCACCTACAGGACAAGCTGGGTCGGCGAGACCTGTCGGACGCGAAGCTGATTCAGGAAGCTTTCAGCGACAAGGCACCGGAGACAGGCAAACCGCGGCTTCGGGTACCTGGCGATCAAACAGACCCCGGGGTACAGACACGGCAGCGGGGCGCTCTACAACTTGGTCAGGGTGCCTACTTCGCGCTCCGAAACCCTGCCGCCCATGAAACGGGTGACTTGACGGAGCAAGAGGCTCTGGAGCAGTTGGCCACGTTCAGCGTGGTCGCTCGGCTTATCGATCAGTGCCAGGTCGCAAAGTAAGCGGATGGGGGGGCAGGTCGGGAGACCTGCCCCCCCATCGCTTACCCGACAGGTGCGAACGCTCCGGTAGGTCCGCCTTGGCCGTCATCGGGTCCTTCTCGGTCCGGCTTCCAGATGAGCCCGTCAACCTGTCGGGCCACGTCCACCCGAACGGTGTCCACCATGTGTTGGTACCGAGCGGCCATCGCCGTTGTCGACCACCCCATGAGCCCCATGACGGCCCGTTCCGAGACTCCGAGGATTAGCAGCACCGTGGCTGCGGTATGCCGGGCGTCGTGCAGACGACCGTCCCTCACCTTGGCAGCAGTCAGCAGCTCCTTCCAGTCGTCGTAGTCGGTACGGGGCGAAGTGCCGCGCCCGTCCGGGGTAGCGAACAGCCATCCCTCATCCGCCCACTTCTCCCCCGACGCCGACCGTTCGGCATCCTGCTTCGCTCGGTGGACCCGGAGCAGGTCAACGAGCTGAGCGGGCAGGCCGACCGACCGCCGGCCCGCGCGGGATTTCGTGTCGGCCGTCTCCGGGTTGGTGCGTTGGCGCTGCGGGCAGTACCCGGCCTTTCGGCCGCACGGGTCGCCGCATCCGTGGGCGTAGCGCGGACGGCGCCGACTACGGCGGACCATCAGGACGCCACGCTCCATGTCCACATCGGCCCACTTGAGCCCCAACGCCTCGCCCTGTCGGAGGCCGAGGGCGAGAGCGACGGCCCAGCGAGCGGAGTTGCGCCGGTCGTCGGCGGCCCGCAGGAGTCGCTTGACCTCCTCGACGGTGAACGGCTCGATCTCCTCCTCACTGATGCGGGGTGCCTTGGCGAGCTGCACCGGATTGCGGGTGATGTGGCCACGCCGGACCGCCTCATTGAGCGCAGTGCGGAAGGTGCGGTGAATCTGGTGAATAGTGCCCGCACGTCGGCCGTCCGCCTGCATCCGCCCATAGAAGCGCTCGATGTGCTCCGGCCCGAGCTTGTCGAGACGGTGAGCCCCGAGCGCGGGGATGAGATGCTTCCGCACGGCGACGCCGTACCCGACCATCGTGTTCTCGTTGACGGCGAGCGGGGCGATGGTCTCGACCCAGTGAGTCAGCCACGCCTGAACCGTCCAGGCGCGGCCCACCTTGCGTACCGCCCCGCCATCGCGCTGCTTCTCCAGCTCACGGACAGCCGCCGTCACCTCGGCACGGGTCTTGCGTTCGACGTGGCGGCGGTCAGGTCGGCCGTCGTCACGAATTCCGACAGTGACACGGCCGTGCCACTTGCCGTCTTTGCCCTGGTAGATGGATGAGCGGCCGTTGGGCTGTCGGGTGCGCTTCTTCTCTTCCGCCACGGGCGGACTCCTTCGGATTCGGGGTGGAAACAGTCCGGGACGCCACCCGGTCGGGTGGCGTCCCGGTGTGCGGCGATCAGGCGGCGCGCTGCTCAGCGCGGCGGCGGGCGAGGTAGGCGGCGGGGGCATCGGCGGGAACGCGTCGGAGTCCGCCGATGGTCAGGGACTCCAGGTCTCCGGTGCGGATAAGGGCGAAGCAGGTGGTGCGACCGATGCGGAGGCAGCGGGCGGCCTCTTCGACGGTCAGGAGAACGGGGGCCGGTTCGTCGGCCTCAGCGCGCGGTGTGATCTCCACGGCGGCGGTGCTCATGGAAGGTCTCCTCTAGGACTATCCGTCGGGGGTCCCTCTGAGGTCCGCTACTTCCGCTACCGCCGCTACCGTGCAGGTCAGGGGTCTGATCGAGGTAGCGGGAAGGGGGAGCGGTAGCGGATGGGTAGCGGCAACCGACCCCGGTTGCCGCTACCGTGTTGGTGCAGGTCAGGCCACGTTTTCAGTGCCAGGTAGCGGAGGTAGCGGACTTTCCGGGGGTGGGGGGCAGTAGCGGGCCCACGCGTCGGCGAGATCGGCGGCGTAGTAGCCCTTGAGGACGCTCCCGGCGGTCTTGATGTTGCGGGAGGCGATCGGCTCGTTGTCCGCCGTCATGTACTCCGCGAGCATCTTGGACAGGCGCCGGTTGTCGAGCGGCTTACCGTGCAGGTCCGCCCACGGCGCATCGTCCAGGGCGTTGAGCCGGTCCAGGAGCGCGACGGTGGGCAGGCGGTCGATGCCCGTCATGACGTGGTCGCGCAGGTCGGTCAGCAGCCGCACGCCCAAGCTGCCCTTGTCGTTGGCCTTGGACGCGGCGACCAGGGTCACGCACGCCTCCCGGGCCCGGTCGGGCCAGTCCCCACCGGCCGCGTCCGCGATGGCGAGCAGGGGTTCCCACACGTCCGCCGGCCGGTCGGTGACCCCGTCCGGCATCTCGGGCCAGGCCCCCATGACGGAGTCGCGTGCCTGTTCCGTCCACTGCGCGAGCCGGTCACGGAGCTTGTGCCCCTCGGCCTCATGGAGGCGGGCCCGGAAAGCTTCCACGCGTTCGTTGCGGGCCCGGCGTCGCATCCGGATGATGACCGACCGGGTCATGATCGTGTCCGGGAGGTTGCCAAGCCCGGCGACGGCGACCGCGCAGTACGAGGGGAAGGCTTGCACGGTCTGGTTGCCGCCGTCGCCGATGCACCGGTACGTGACGCCGGTGCGGCGGTGGCCGGCGTTGAGGAAGCCGCGCAGTTCCTCGTTGTCCCCGGCCTTGGGGCCGAAGATGGTGTCGATCTCGTCGAACAGGATCGTGGGCCGTCCGTTGGGGTTGGACACGGACCGGAACAGGGCGGCGGCGGACGCGTTGACGGCCGTCATCGGCTGCGGCACGAGGGTTTCCACCACCTCGAGCGCACGCGACTTCCCCGACCCCGGTTCCGGGGACAGGAAGGCCAGGCGGGGGGTGGAGTCGAAGCAGTCGAGCAGATGGGCGTGCGCGTCCCACAGTGCGACGGCGATGTAGGCGGCCTCGTGCGGGAAGACGTTGAACCGTCGGTGGAAGGCTTCCACCTCGTTGAGCAGAGCGGCCCCGTCGGTCATGCGGCGGCCCTCCCTTCCTGGGGGGTGTGGCGCGGGCGGGCGGTGCGCGGGTCAGGGCGAAGGGCAGTGACGACGCCCTGTCGGGCGGCGCCTGTCGGCTCGCCCACGGCCGCGCGGTCCACAGGCTGTGGAGCGGCGTGCGGCCAGTTGCGGGAACCGGTGGGGCAATCCAGGCGGGGGGAGTTGGGGGCGGTCATGAGGCTGCCTGCCGCGGAGTGGCGTGCGCGAGGATCCAGTCCATGGCGCTGCGGATGGTCGTGCGGCACTCGGCCGGCGGCAGGCCGGTAGCCTCCCCCGCCCCCTGGATTGCTCGTTCTGCCACGTCCCGGGGGAGGTCTCCCCACGCGACGAACCGGGCGACCTTGCAGGCGCTTCGGTGCAGGGTGTTGTTGCGGCCGTCCGGCCCGCCCTCGACCGCCGCCGCCACGACCGCGCATTCGCGTTCCAGCGCCACCCGGGCGGCGCGGCTGCCATCCCGGACCGGGGCGAGGGCAACGACGGCGGGCCGGTCCGGGACGGTGAGCCGCTTGGTCAGCCACCCGGGCAGCGGAGCCACGGGCGCGTCGTCGGCCACCTCGTACGTCCCGTCCGGGGTGGTGCTGCCGGGGGCAACGACGTAGCCGCCCCACGCGCGGGTGTCGATGTGCGGCCCGAGACGGTTCGCGCTGCACTTCAGCCGCACCCCGGCCGGGGCGGTGAAGTACAGGTGCTCCCCGCCGCGTGCGGTCCGCACCCGGTAGGTCGCGGGGAGAACCTGGGCGGCGCGCTCGCAGAGCGCTTGCAAGGAAGTGGCGCCGTCAGGCGCTCCTTCTGGTTCTTCGGGCTTGCACACGTCCAGGTCGACGACCAGCAGACCGGCCGGTCCGGTCGCGATCCCCACGTTGTACGGGCGCATCGCCCAGGTGGCGTGGATGAGGTCGGGGTTGGTGGTGGCGCGCTGTTCGGGCTTGCGGTGCCCGCCCGCGCACCGGCCCGTGCCGGGGCAGTCGCGTTCGGCGTGCCCGGCAGGCCGCTTCGCGCGCGGGTGTAGGGGGATAACGGGCCAGCCTCGCTCCGCGCTGGTGAGCGCGGAGGCGAGCAGCGGCAGGCAGGTCAGATCGGCGGTCAGGGGGTAGTTCATGCTGCCCTCCGATCGGTGAGCAGCGTTTGGCGGTGGGTGGGGATGGCGGCCAGGACGCGGGTACGCCAGCGCAGGGCGTAGTCGATGCAGTTGGCGCAGTTCTTGTGCGGGTGGCCAGGCAGCGGGGGCCGCTTGCGGGCGTGGTAGCTCCAGGCAGCGGAGTCCGCGGAGGCGAGCAGGTGCTCGACGCGTTCCAGGCCGAGGATCTTGAATCCGAAGCCGTGCAGGCGGTAGCCGCGGGCGGCCATGGCGGTGACGATCGCCGCTCCTTGCTTGGTGGACTGCAACCGGCACACGGACCCGAGACCGACGGTGGGCTCTTGGCGCAGGTTGACGCCGTAGCTCTCGTAGAGGTCCGCGCACGCGTGGTATTCGTCCACGGTGCTGCCTTGAAGGGTGGGGATGATCCGCAGGGTCGGGGCGAGGGAGCGCAGGTCCAGGAAGTTGTGCACGGTGCGCCGCTGGTGCTCCGGCACGCTCAGCTTGGTCCCAGTGAAGGTGAGGGGGCCTGCCGTGCCTCCGTGGATGATGAGGTCTTCGCACATCCAGTCCTGTCCGGCGGCCCAGTCGTAGGGGCCGACGTGTTCCCAGATGCGGCGCAGGTCGTCTACGTACTGGCGGGGGGTGCGGGTCCAGCGGCCGTGGCGCTGGAGTTCCGAGAAGCCGCCGGAGTCGACCGCGTACCGGCCGCGGGCCGGGTACAGCTTGGCCGCGGCGGCGAAGTGCTCGGACTTCAGGAACAGCGGCACGTCGGTGAGCTTGATCCAGTGCCGTTTGTGGGTGGTCAGGTAGAACCGCATCCCGCTCGCGGCGGGAGCTCCCACCGCTAAGGCTCGCGGGAGGGTGATGGGTTGCGTCATGCTGGGGTATCTCCAGTTCCTTGGTTGGTTCTGGTTGGCAAGGGCGGCCCCGTGTCTTGGCGGATCCGGGGGCCGCCCTTGGCGTAGCTAGCCGCGGAAGTGATTCCGCTTGAACACGGCCTTACGGATGTTCACCGTGGTCCCGCCGCCCTGGTGGCCGTGGGCGCTGAAGATCTGCACGGCGATCCATCCGCCGAAGATCACGGCGGCGAGGGTGATCAGTTGGGTGATGAAGGCGGTGAGTGCGGCGATGAACGAGGTGAGCAGGACCAGCCCGCCGCACACCGCGAAGAACCCTGCACCCCCGAGGGCGACGTTCACGGCCGTGCGGGACACGGCCGGTTTGGCGGCGACCGGTTCGGGCTGGACGGGGTTGATGGCGTAGCCGGTGACGACGCGGCCGTCGGGCAGGACGATGCTCGCCACCGCCGGGACCGTGCCCGGCTGGACCGGCCCGAGGGGTGCCGGCACGGCCACAGCGGGCGGGTACGGGGTGGGCTGGTGGACTTCCACGGCCCGCTGTACGGGCACGTGCGGGGTGTGCTCGGGGTACATGCGGAATCCCTTCCGGCCGATGGCCAGGGAGGCAGAGACACCCCCTCCGGGGTGCCCTGCAGAGGGGTGTTCGGGGGGTGTGACCTGCGTGCCTCCCTGACTCCCTGAACGATCATTCGTGCAGGTCAGAGCCAGGGAGGCGGGTCAGGGAGGCAGTCAGGGAGTTCTCCCTGCCTCCCTGCCCCGCCGGTCGTTCGCTCCCTGCCGTCATTCGGCGGAAGCGGAACCCTCGGTGTCGCGGTTGGCGAGGGCGCGGGCCACGCGGTCGCGGGCCACGCACATGACGCCGTCGGACTTGTACGGGCTGGCGCCGGCGTCGTCGAGAACGCGCTTGAGGTCGAGGAACGACCAGCCGCCGTACGCGTCCGAGTTCCGTCCGGCGAGCCGGGCCAGCACGTCCTTGGTCCGCACCCGCGAGGCGTCGCCGACGGCCGCGGCGATGTCGGCAAGCGGGTCATGCTCCGCACCGCGGTCGATGGCGTGCAGGGTGGTGACGCCGTCGCGCAGGGCCTTGGCCCGGTCGGTAATGACCTCGGCCGCGTCGTCGTCGATGTAGTGCGTGCGCACCGTGATGGACGACTGCCCCGCCGGAATGTCGATCCCGGAGGATGCGACGACCAGGGTTCCCTGGTCCAGCCCCGAACGCAGCAGGTTCGGTGCCGCGCCGCCGTCGACGGCCTTGTCCCCCAGAGCCATGCGGGCCTGGGACTCCGTGCCGAGGGCGAGGGAGGCGCGGGTGTGGGCGCCCTCGCGCACCAGCTTGGGCAGGTTCTCGTTGGTCGGGTCCTGCGTGCCCTGCCACATCAGCACGTTGACCGCACGGCCCTGGTTGTGAATCTTGCGGACGGCCATGAAGTACCGGGAATCGGCCTTCGCGCCGCCGTACGGCCGCTTGTCCTTGCCGGTGCCCTTGGCGGGGCACATGAACGCGACCTGCGCTTCGTCGACCAGCACGATCAGCGGCGGGAACACCGTGCCGGGCGGCGCCTGAATCCGCCGGTTCATCTCGTCGACCGCGCCCTCGACCATCTCGGTCACCTGGATCACGTGCTCATCCGTCGGACCCTGAATCAGCGTCGTGGCCAGACCGTCGAACATGGCCCAGTCGCCCACGCCCTTGAGGTCGCCCATGAGGAACTGCACGGACTTGTCCAGGGACAGCCACAGGGCCAGGGAGCGCAGGGCCACGGTCTTGCCCTGGTTCGACAGCCCCGTGATGAGCAGGTGCCGCTGGTAGAGGGACAGGGCGGCGGCGTCCCCGCGCAGGTCCTGCCCCCACGGCGCCTTTCCCTTGGTGTAGTCGGCGGTCATCGTGTCGTCGGTGACCAGCGGCGACGGCCCGATCGGCTCATCCAGCGCGCCCGAGTCGGCCACCCACAGCCGCACCGTCCGCGCCGCCTGGGGGATGGTGATGAACACCTCGTGCTCGTGCCGGGTCAGGTTCTCCGCGAGCTTGCGCCGCTTGCCCTGCACCTCGTTCGTGGCCACCCCGGAAGGCAAGGTCACGTCGACCTCGACACCGCATCCGGCGATCCGGATCGGACCGAGCATCGAGGCGCCGGCGTCGCCCATCTCCTTGATGGCACGCGCCAGGGCGGGTACGCCGAGGTCGCGCAGGGCCTTGACCACGATGGACGGGGTGATCGGCTCCCCCTCGCCTGACCGAACGTTGGCGGGCAGGGCCCAGTTCGGGGCGGCGTGCTGCTTGCGGCCGACCGACCACAGCGCGAGCAGGGCGAGGAACGGGCCGATCGACAGGGCCGGACCCCACACCACCTGCACGATGCGGATCAGCAGGGCGATGAAGTCGACCGTTGCCGACAGAGGCGTGACCACGTCCCCGACCTGGCCCGTGTTCAGGGCCATGACGACGCCGAGGGCGACCAGGACACCGATGCTCATCCCCGCGCCGACGGCCACGCCCTTGGCGGCGTCGACCGGGGAGTGGAGGAGGTCCATGCGGCGGTGGTGGCGGGCGGCGCGGAAGCGCTGCAACCGCTCCTCCCACTCCTGCGCCGCTTCCAGGTTCCCCGCGGCTTCCGCCGCGCGGATCATCCGCTCGTACCGGGACCCGGTACGGCCGTCCCACGCCCGGCGGGCCACGATCCGGCCCCCGTTGACGGTGTAGAGGCCGTGCCGGGCCGCCGCCCGGACCGTGGCCCGAGTCGACTCGTGAGTGGCGGCAGACTTCACCGCGCGGCCGGAGCGCACCCACAGCGGCACCGGCTGGGCCGGGGGCGCGTCGGGGACCACGGTCAGCGTGGTCACGTTGTCGGCGGGCGAGGCGGTGGGCTTGTGCAGGTGAACGACGTTCTCAGACATGCCGGAAGTTCTCCTGACTGCCCCGAACGGGGCGGGAAGACGAGAAGGGGGCGCCGACCGGGCAGGAAGGGGCGGCGCCCCGGAAGGGTTCAGCGGCGGTGGCCGGCCCTGTGGGCGCGCAGGGCCGCCTTGCAGGCCGGGCACCTGCGCTCCGGGCCGTTGCCGGCGACCGGGGCGGGGATCACCTGACCGCAGACGGCCCGCGTCGTGCCGAACACCAGCGGCCCGCAGTCCGGGCAGTGAAAGTGCGAGACCAGGGCAGCAGTGCGCGCCATGCTCACCACCAGCCCTTCGACCGCTTGGGCACCAGGTAGGGGCAGCCGTTGACCATGTGGTCAACGCACTGCGGGCAGTCCTCGCGCGGCTTGAGCTTGCGGTGGATGCGCCGGTCGTGGGCGTGCTGCCAGCACTGCGGGCACTCGCCCGGCGGCGTCTCGCGGGCGGCCATGGTCACCACCACCCCGACGACTTCTTGGCGGCCTTGCCCTTGGCAGCCTCGGTGACGATGCGCTGACGCTCGGTCTGCAAAGCGGTGATCTCGGCGGTCAGTCGCGTCTCGGCAGCCTGCCAGGCGGTGTCCATGGCGGTCTCGGCGCGGCCGGTGCTCTCGCCCCGGTGGAGCCGGTAGCCGCCGCCCGCGGCGGCGCGCATGACGGCGCGGCGCTCGCGGCCGTCCAGCGGCCACAGCTCCCGCTCGCGGACGGCGGTCAGCTTGCGATTCGCCTGGGCGATGGCGCGGTCCAGGCGGCGGGTGTCGGGCTTGCCCATGGTCAGGTGCTCCCTTCCGGCCCGCCGGGGCCGGGATAGGCGCAGGGCACGCAGGTGCCCAACGAGGTGGGGATGACGTAGCCCGCGTCCCGACGGCAGGCCGGGCAGAAACGGCGGGCGAGGTTGGCCTTCGCGAGCGCCGCCCACCGGCCCGGCGTCATCGGACGCACAGGCTTGGCGAGGTCGACGCGGTACAGGTGGGCAACCAGCGGCCCGCGACGACGGCGCGGCCGTTCGAGCGTCGCGGCCACCCCCTGACCACCGGGCCGCAGCCCACGGGCACGCAACTGCCGGCGGGTGGCGTAGCCGTCGGGGGCCAGACGCCACCGAAACACCGGCAGCGCACCCATCACGCGGCCCCAGCCGCCGTAGCGGCACGCTCGGTGAGCAGGGTGTCACGCAGGGACCGGGCGTTCGCCGGCGAGGTGCGGATGGCGCGGCGGATGCCCTCACCGGTCACCTTCGCGTCCGGCCAATCGGCCGTCGCCTTCCGTGCTTCGGCGAGCAACTGATCCGGCGTGCGCTTGGTGCGGGTCGACTTCGCCACCGCCGGGACACGGCCCGTGGCGCGGCGCGGCCGGGTCGACTCCGCGGCCACCGCGCGCCGCTCGATCGGCGCGGCGGGGGCCGGGGCGATCGAGGGGGACGGCTTGGCGGGCAGGGTCGACTTGAGGAAGCCGACGGCCACCGGACGGGGCAGCACGGTCGTGTTCGGGGTGATCGGCGCGGGGGTCGATACCGGCAGGTCAGCCGTAGACCGTTTCATTGTGGTCTCGGTGGATTCCTCCGCATTCGTGATTGCGGCCGGAATCGGGGCGGGGCGGTGGTGCAGGACCTTGGCCACGAGGTCGGAACCGAAGTAGATCGACCCGACCGGCAACGAGGTGGCGAGCAGGACCAGGGCCCAGTTCGCCGGGTCCCAGTCCGCGAGTCGACCCCAGTCGACCGTGCGGCCGTGGAGCTCCGGGACCAACCCGTGCACGTAGTTGAGGACCAGCGACGCGACCGTGTACGCCCCCAGCACGCGCAGGGCGAACGTGCGGTCGCGGTCGGCCAGGACCAGGGTGGCGATCAGGGCGAGGGCCATGAGGCCGTCGACCACGAACGGGTACAGCATCGCCGCCGTGGCGTCCGCCCCGACGGCGCCGGCGATGTCCCGCAGCGCGTTCCACGACACCCGGAACGCCATACCGACCACGGCGACCAGAGCGAGCACCAGGGCCGCGCGGCCCTTTCGGTGAAGGTTCATGCGGCACCCCCGGCGGTGAGCAGGGCGGCGAGGATGAGCAGGGTGCCGCCGGTCAGGGTGAGGTCGACCGCGCGGCGCAGGCAGGTGAACTTGGCGACCGCGAGCCGGGAGAGTCCGGCGATGTCGGCGGCCAGGTCCCGGGCGACGGCGGCGCCGATTTCGTCGGCGGTGAGGGTGGCCCACAGGGGGAAGCCGTGCCGACCGCGCAGATTCGGGCGCACCGACCGCAGCAACAGACCGGCCGCGCCAATCAGCAGCGCCAGACCAGCCCCGCCCGCGACGATGGCGGGCGCGGTCAGCGGCAGGCCTCGGGCGACCGTCCACGTACCGGCGAGCACGGCGCCGACGAACGCCAGCAGCAGCGCCGTCTTGGTGTCCGTCCGTGCGATCTCCGCCTTCACCTCGGCGTGCGCGGCGATCAGGTTCCGGTCGGTGGCGTTCACGCGGCACCCCCGGACAGGCCCGTCGTGCCGGCCGTGCGGTTGACCAGCGCGACGCGGGCAGCGAGCGCACGGCGGCGGGCTCGGCGGATGCGGCGCTTGTCGACCTCGGTCGGCGTGCGGTCCAGCGTGATGATCTGCGCGTCCAGCAGGTCGACGTCCGCGAGGATCACGGGAATCTCCTGCTCGATCGCGTCCAGCTCCGCGTTCGTCGGCTCCATGAAGTCGGCGAACGCGGTAACAGCGTCCTGAACAGTGACGATGTGGTTCATGGGTCGTGGTCTCCCTAGACGGTGAAACGGCCCGAACAGCGCCCCCGGAGTTGCCGCTCCGGGGGCGCGCGCCGTTGGGTGGAATGGTTCAGAAGGTCTTGGAGGCTTCGCGCGTCAGCCGCTCGCAGGCTGCGATGGCGGCGGCCCGCGCGGCGTTCAGCGCCTGCGGTGACTCAGCACCCCGCAGCTGGTAGGTGGCGGTGGCGGCGTCCTGTGCCACCGTCGCCAGTGCCGGGGCGAGGATGGACAGGGTGGTCAGGGGCGCGGTGATCGCGCTCCGGGTGGCGTGGCTCTCGGCCCGGGCCGCCTCACGGGCGGTGGCGTCCGCGCCGATCAGGCGCAGGTCTTCGCGGACCCACATGGCGCGGCGGTGGTCGGCCAGCGCCACCGTCAAGGCGGTCACCGCCGTCAGACGGTCACGCCGAAGTGCCGCACGGTCAGCCCCGCGCTGTTGCAGCAGATACGTGCTCACGGACCCAAGCAGGGTCCCCACCACCGCGATCACGCTTGCCCACATGAGCAACCCCCTTCGGGTTGGAGTACCGGCGTCTCCGGCTCCCCTCGGCGCTGCACGTGCGAGACGTGCAGCGGAGGCAACCGGCCGCAGCGGGGAGCGCTGCGGAGAGGCTGAACTGTCGCTGTCTCCTTCGGGAACACGGGCTCCCGTTTCAGGCGTATGGAGAGGTGACCTTTCGGTCTAAGCCCTCCGGTTGACCAGGGGTCCGGGTCCCTCGGCCCGCTCTGTCCCGGGCCCCTTGACCCCGAATGAGCCCTGAATCAGAGCGCATTGAGGTCCTGCACCCACCTGCCGGACGAACCGACCGCGGGCACATCCCTAAGGTTCCCTAGGGTTCCCTGCGGTGTCAAGCGGTAAGCTAGGGAACCCCAGGGAAGTGACGAAAAGGAGCAAGCGACATGGCAGGCCAGGCCGACAATCGGGCCCCGTACGCGAAGATTGCCGCCCACTACATGGAGCTGATTTCGTCCGGTGAGCTACAGCCGGGAACGCTCCTGCCGAGCATCAAGAACCTGTCGGAGGAGTGGAAGGTCAGCACCGCGACCGCCGAAAAGGCGCTTCGCAAGCTTCGCAACGAAGGGCTTGTGCGCGGCATCCACGGCATCGGCACCGAAGTACTGGACCGACCGGCCCCAATGTCTTCGGGTGCCCAGCGACAGGACCGCGGGCGCCGTACCGGGTCGAGCTGGGGGGCGGGCGAGCGTTCCGACTCGCACCAGGGCGCCGTGGTGCCGGCGCCCGCCGAAGTGGCGCAGGCACTGGACATCGAGCCCGGCTCGGACGTTGTACGGCGTAGCCGGGTGTACAGGGACCGGCACGGCATCGTGGCTCACAGCACCTCTTGGATCCCCGACCGGTACGGCAAGCTGATCCCCCAACTAGCAGCGAGCGAGCGACTGACGGGGGGAACCTCGCTTCAGCTCATCGCCCAGGCGACCGGTCACCCGATCAGCCACCGCATCGACACGGCGTCCGCCCACACACTGACGCCGGAGTACGCACGGCTTTTGGAACTGGACCCGGACAACCCGCCGACCGAACCGGTGGTCGTGATGACCGCGAAGTTCGTCGACAGCGAGGGCAGCATCGTGGAGTACGGCGTCGACCTCGGTGGGCCGGGCCGGACATGGCGCACAGAATCGGAGGTCACCCCGTGACGGTGGTGGATGACACGCTCGTGAGCGTGCTCGAAGACCGACTGGATGCGCTGCTTGCGGCCCGGCGGACTGGCACAATCACACCGGAAGCCGAAGCAGAGGTGGCCACCATCTCCCGAGCCATGACGGGTGCCATGCCCCCACGCCCCCCGTTCTGCGTCCTGATGGCCGGACTTCCCGGGTCAGGCAAGACGACGCTTTCCCGTGCCCTCACGGACCGCGGGTTCGTACGGCTGTGCCCGGATGAGGAGATGTACCGCCGGCACGGCGTCTACGGGGTCGACTTCCCTCGGGGCACTTTCCCCACCCTTGAACGGCCGGTGCTGGAAGACGTGGCGGCTGAACTGCGCGAGCACCTCAAGGCCGGACACGATGTCGTCGTTGACCACGGTTTTTGGACCCCCGAGGACCGGGCCAAATGGCAGGCGATCGCCACCGACGCGGGGGCTGTCCCCCTACTCGTCTACCTTGCCGCCAGCCATGAAGAACTGTGGGCGAGGATCAGCAAGCGCAACGAGTTCCACGCGGACGATCCGAACTCGATCTACTTCGCGGAGAGCGACCTCCAGCGGTACCGGGGCCGGTTCATACCTCCCACGGCAGATGAGCCCCACTTGTTGTACGAGGATGACCCTGCCGTCGTGATCGCGGCCGTGGAAGGGTCCGACCACTGACACTTTCAGGGGTAGACGCGCAGGTCAGCCGGGCCGCTATCCGTCTCAGTTTCCGTCTCATTCAACCCCGTTCGGCATCGTCCGGAGCCGTTCACCTGACGGGCGAGGGACCGGGAACGAACGGGGTTGAACGACGCTGAACAACCCCCCGACCAGCGCGAACAGACCTCGAAAGCGAGTGTGGGGAAACTCACCGAGGGTTCAAATCCCTCCGCTACCGCTGACAACGCCCCTCTTCCACGGGTTCACCGAGGAAGAGGGGCGTTCTGCATGTTCAGTTGTGCGCCCGATGCGGTGCGCACACGAAGAGCCCCGGCGCCTGACCAGTGGCGCCGGGGCTCTACTCCCGCTTGGTCGGGGGAAGCGGCATCGGGGGGACAAGCCGCTTCCCCCGATGAGGACGGAATCCCGTAAGTCCGCGCCGCGTCAGGGGGGAAGCGAGCGGCGCGAACCCCGCAGTCGGGGACCGTCCCTGCCCTTCGGATTCCTGCCAGACCCTCCGGGCTCATCACCCATCCTGCGCCACTTCCACACTCCCCGGTCACGGCAAAGGACCTGTAGCCACGGGCCGTTGGTCCTTAAAGGTCAGGTGAGCTGATGACCGGGATAGACTCGCGCCCGGCAACAGGGGCCACACGGTGAACAGCGGTGGCGCAGGCGCGGGCATGGGGAGGCCGAACGTAGTGCAGCCGAAGAAAATCGCTCTGTTCGTCGTGGTCGTCTTCGTGGCCTACGTGATCATCACCGACCCCGCCAAGGCCGCCGACTACGTGCAGATAGGGTTCGAGGGCGTCTCGACCGCCGCGCAGTCCATCGGCGACTTCATGACCTGGGTCGTCAACGGCGGCAAGTAGTCCCGAGCC
This sequence comes from Streptomyces sp. YJ-C3, assembly GCF_053891275.1. Lineage (NCBI taxonomy): Bacteria > Bacillati > Actinomycetota > Actinomycetes > Kitasatosporales > Streptomycetaceae > Streptomyces > Streptomyces sp. YJ-C3. Next base: position 8,828,414 of record NZ_CM132685.1, read on the forward strand.
CTTCGAGGGAGAGCACAGCCGTGATCCGCCATCTGGTCCTCTTCAAGCTCAACGACGGTGTGAGCCGTGACGAACCGCGCGTGGTCGAGGGCGTCGCCGCCTTCCGCGCGCTGGGCGAGCAGATCCCCGAGCTGACGTTCTGGGAGTGCGACTGGAACATCACCGACCGCCCCATCGCGTACGACTTCGCGATCAACTCGGCGGTCGAGGACACCGACGCGCTGCAGCGGTACCTCGAACACCCCGCGCACCAGGCGGGCGTCGCGCTGTGGCGGGAGTTCGCCACCTGGGTGATCGCCGACTACGCGTTCTGAGCCGCTCGCACGACTGAACGGCCCCTCACCGGAACGGTGGGGGGCTTTTTCGCGTCCCGATCCATCGAATGCCCCAACTTGCCCGTCAACACGTAGTTATGCGGTGCTTGCACACAGTGCACATGTCTTGTGATGCTATGACCGCTTTTGACCGATGAGTTGACGGAGACAGAGGTGGCGTTGACCGTGCCGGCCAGTACTGCGCCTCAAGCGCCGCCCGCGACGAAGACCACCCGCGGCGCCGACACCCGCGCCCTCACCCAGGTCCTCTTCGCCCAGCTCAAGGACCTGCCGCCGGGCAGCCCCGAGCACTCCCGGGTGCGCGGCGCGCTCATCGAGGCGAACCTCCCGCTCGTGCGGTACGCGGCGGCCCGCTTCCGCAGCCGCAACGAGCCGATGGAGGACGTCGTCCAGGTCGGCACGATCGGGCTGATCAACGCCATCGACCGGTTCGACCCGGACCGCGGCGTGCAGTTCCCGACCTTCGCGATGCCCACGGTGGTCGGCGAGATCAAGCGGTACTTCCGCGACAACGTGCGCACCGTGCACGTGCCACGGCGGCTGCACGAGCTGTGGGTGCAGGTGAACGCCGCGAGCGAGGACCTGACCACGGCCTTCGGGCGCTCCCCCACCACCGCCGAGATCGCCGAGCGGCTGCGCATCGGCGAGGACGAGGTGCTGGCCTGCATCGAGGCCGGACGCTCGTACCACGCGACGTCCCTGGAGGCCGCGCAGGAGGGCGACGGGATGCCGGGCCTGCTCGACCGGCTCGGCTACGAGGACCCCGAACTCGACGGCGTCGAGCACCGCGACCTCGTCCGGCACCTGCTGGTCCAGCTGCCCGAGCGCGAGCAGCGGATCCTGCTGCTGCGCTACTACAGCAACTTGACCCAGTCTCAGATCAGCGCCGAACTGGGTGTCTCCCAGATGCACGTGTCAAGACTCCTCGCCCGCAGCTTCGCCAGACTTCGATCCGCAAACAGGATCGATGCGTAGCTGAAACGGGTAGACCCACCCTGCGGGGATTTCCCGACGGGAAATGTCGTCCGCCGGGCCCGCACCCCCTGTTTCCTGCGCGGATTCGCCCCTTCCATGTCGACATGTCACTACAGCGTGTTGCCGACATGTGACATTCTGCTGGAACCGCGTTTGGCGCAGCCTCACGTCCGGTATTCAGGTGGAGGCTGCGCTCTTACCTGACGGGAGCGTCCGCCGCGACCGTCCGCGACCTCAAGGGGGTGGCATGTCCGTAGACCAGGGCAGCTCGAAGGTGCTCACGCTCACGCCCGGCGCGTCCGATGACGTGAACGCGTCCACGACCGCCGCGCTGATCGACACTCCTGTCCCGGCCTCCGTTCCGGCGCAGGCTCCGCAGACCCCCGAAGCGTCCACAGCGCCGGAGACCACCGGGTCGTCGGGGTCCATCGACACCCGCACCCTGTCCCGCTCCCTGTTCCTGCGCCTTGCCGCACTCGACGAGGACAGCCCCGAGCGGGCCTACGTCCGCGACACCCTCATCGAGCTGAACCTGCCCCTGGTGCGGTACGCGGCGGCACGCTTCCGCAGCCGCAACGAGCCGATGGAGGACATCGTCCAGGTCGGCACGATCGGGCTGATCAAGGCGATCGACCGGTTCGACTGCGAGCGCGGCGTCGAGTTCCCGACGTTCGCGATGCCCACGGTGGTGGGCGAGATCAAGCGGTTCTTCCGGGACACCTCCTGGTCGGTGCGGGTGCCGCGGCGCCTGCAGGAGCTGCGGCTCGCCCTGACCAAGGCCAGCGACGAGCTCGCGCAGAAGCTGGACCGCTCGCCCACCGTCCCCGAGCTCGCCGCGGTGCTGGGCGTCTCGGAGGAGGACGTGGTCGACGGCCTCGCGGTGGGGAACGCGTACACCGCGTCCTCGCTGGACTCGCCGACCCCGGAGGACGACGGCGGCGAGGGCTCGCTCGCGGACCGGCTCGGCTACGAGGACACGGCGCTCGAAGGCGTCGAGTACCGGGAGTCGCTGAAGCCGCTGCTGGCCAAGCTTCCGCCGCGCGAGCGCCAGATCATCATGCTCCGCTTCTTCGCGAACATGACGCAGTCGCAGATCGGCGAGGAGGTCGGCATCTCGCAGATGCACGTCTCCCGGCTGCTCACCCGGACGCTGGCCCAGCTGCGCGAAGGCCTGATCGCGGACTGACGCCGACCCCTCCGCGGCGTACCGCCCCGTGGCCCTCCGTCGATCAGGAGGGCACCCGGGGTTCCTAATTGACGGACCGTCAGACACACTGGCGCGATGGTACGGACGTGGGTGCGAGGGCGTCGTGGGGCCGCTGTAGGGGCCGCCTCTGTCGCTGTGGTGTGTCTGGGTGCCGTCGCCGCCTTCGGCGGGGGCGACGGGCCGGCCGGGTACGTCGCCGTGGGAGCCGCGGGAGGATCCCCCGGTGCGCCCGGGTCGAGCGTGGCGCCCACCGGAAAGGTGCGGCTCGTACCGCTGGACTCGGCCGAGCCGGACGCCCCCGGGGCATCGAGCGGCTCACCGGACGCCGGCGGATCGAGGACCGAGGGCACGGACGGTTCGGCGGCGGCCGGAAGCGGCGCTGAGCAGGGAGCGTCCGGCAGCGGTTCCGCCGCGGACACCGGTGCGGACGGCGGCGGGGCCGCCGGCGAGGACACGGGCCAGGGCGCCGGCCAGGGCGGTGCCGCCAACTCACCGGACACTCCGAGCAGTTCGGCGCCCGGCGGATCGTCCGGCGGCAGCGGGACGCCGGCTCCGGCCGGGCCGGCCGCCCTCAAGGTGAGCGAGCCCGAGCTCAAGGACGCCGACCAGCGCTGGTGCCAGGACGTGACCCTGGTGCTGCGCAACTCCGGTGGCAGCGCGGTGCGTTCGGGCACGGTGACGTTCGAGACGCACATCATCGGCTCGCTCGGGGTCGACTGGGCGACCATCGAGTCCACCGAGAAGCTCCCCGTGCCCATCGGGGCCGGGGAGGAGAAGAAGAAGACGTGGACCGTGTGCGTCGAGTCCTGGCGGGTCCCGCTCGGGATGCACGTCGAGACCCGTGACGTCTCCGTCGACTGGAAGTAGCCGACGGAGCGCACACGGCGCGCGGCGCGGCCTCGACTACGGCCGCATACCTGCTACTTGAGCGCCAGCCACGCCACCGCCGCGATCACGACGACCGCGACCACGATGCCGATGACCAGACCGGCGCCGGGGCCGGACTTCACCGGGGCCGCCTGCGCGCGCGGAGTGGGGGTGCCGCCCTCGTCGACGAAGGCGCGGAACATCTGGGTGCTGCCCGCGGGGTCGTTGTTGCCTTCGGGGCCCGGGCCCTGGGGGTTGTGTGCCATGGGGCAGGACCCTAGCGAATCGGCGCGACAGGCGCCACAGCCTGCCCATAGGTCACTTGAGCTGCGACTTTACCCGCCCACACCTTGCCTTTGCCGTGATTTTAGGGTCGAACGTCCCTTTTAGTTTGCCTGCGGCAACCAACTGCTTCTATGGTTGCCCTAAGCAACAAATAAGGTTTCGGTCAGGAGGTGCTGTGGCCGCACAGCGTCATTACGACGAGTTGGCCCGACAGCTCAGCGCCTTCGGCGCCGTCAAAAGGGATATGGCGCGCATCCTGCCCCATGACTGTCCGGCAGGTTCGGCTGCCGTCCTCACTCTCCTCAAGCGCTACGGCGACATGCGGATGAGCAGGATGGCCGAGCTGATGGCCGTCGACATGTCCGTGGCCAGCCGGCACGTGACCCACACCGCCGACCGCGGCTGGATCGAGCGCCGTCCCGACCCCGCCGACAAGCGCTCGCGCATCCTCACCCTCACCGCCGAGGGGCACGAGCAGATGGACGACCTCAACGTGCGGACGACACAGCTGCTCGCCGACCGGCTGAGCGACTGGTCCGACGACGAGGTCAACCAGCTGATCGCCCTGATGACGCGACTGCGCGACAGCTTCGGGGACTGCCGGACGACGGCGTCCCGCGGACAGTTCCCCGTCGCCGCGCAGACTTCGACACAGACCACCCGTACACCCGCGTAAACGTAAGAAAAGGATTCCCATGGCAACATCCACACCGTCCGGTGTGCGGGGCAGCCATGCCGCCAAGCACGGAGGAGCGGCCGCCGACGGCGCTTCGATGACGCACCGGCAGATCATGGAAGCGTTGTCCGGGCTGCTGCTCGGCATGTTCGTCGCGATCCTGTCGTCGACGATCGTCACCAACGCTCTGCCCGAGATCGTCGGTGACCTCGGCGGCGGCCAGTCCGCCTACACCTGGGTCGTCACCGCCTCGCTGCTCGCGATGACCGCGACCACGCCCCTGTGGGGCAAGCTCGCCGACATCTTCAGCAAGAAGGCGCTCGTCCAGATAGCCCTGATCGTCTACGTGGGCGGCTCGGTCGTGGCGGGGCTCTCGCAGAGCCCCAGCATGCTGATCGCCTGCCGCGTGGTCCAGGGCATCGGCGTCGGCGGTCTGTCCGCCCTCGCGCAGATCGTGATGGCCGCGATGATCTCCCCGCGCGAGCGGGGCCGCTACTCCGGCTACCTGGGTGCGACCTTCGCCGTCGCCACCGTCGGCGGCCCGCTGCTCGGCGGTGTCATCACCGACACCTCGTGGCTGGGCTGGCGCTGGTGCTTCTACGTCGGCGTGCCGTTCGCGATCATCGCGCTCATCGTCCTGCAGAAGACGCTGAAGCTCCCCGTCGTCCGGCGCGACAACGTGAAGGTCGACTGGGCCGGTGCCTTCTTCATCACCGCCGCGGTCTGCACCCTGCTCCTGTGGGTCACCTTCGCCGACGACAAGTACGACTGGCTGTCGTGGCAGACCGGCGCGATGGTGGGCGGCGCGGTCGTGCTCGCCCTGATCTTCATCCTCGTGGAGACCAAGGCCGCCGAGCCGATCATCCCGCTGCGGCTCTTCCGCAACCGCACCATCACGCTCGCCTCGATCGCCTCGCTCTTCGTGGGTGTCGCGATGTTCGCGGGCACCGTGTTCTTCTCGCAGTACTTCCAGCTGGCGCGCGGCAAGTCGCCGACGATGTCCGGTGTCATGACGATCCCGATGATCGGCGGCCTGTTCATCTCGTCGACCGTCGCGGGCCAGGTCATCACCAAGACCGGCAAGTGGAAGGCGTGGCTGGTCTCCGGCGGCGTCCTCATCACGGCGGGCCTAGGCCTGCTCGGCACGATCCGCTACGACACCCCGTACTGGCGCGTCGCGGTCTTCATGGCCCTGATGGGTCTCGGCGTCGGCATGATGATGCAGAACCTCGTGCTCTGCACCCAGAACCAGGTCGCCCCGCAGGACATCGGCTCGGCCAGCTCCACGGTCACCTTCTTCCGCTCCCTCGGTGGTGCGATGGGTGTCTCGGCGCTCGGTTCGATCATGTCCACCCGCATCACGCACTACGTGAAGGACGGCCTCGCCGACCTCGGTCCCAAGGGCGCGGCCCTCGGCCACGGCGGTACCGGCGGCGGCGCCATCCCGGACCTGGACAAGCTCCCCGCGCCGCTGCGCACGATCATGGAGAGCTCCTACGGGCACGGCATCGCCGACGTCTTCCTGATCGCCGCGCCGATCGCGCTGCTCGCCCTCATCGCCACGCTGTTCATCAAGGAGGTTCCGCTGCGTACGTCGGGCGGCCTGGACCAGGCCAAGGAGACCGAGGCGGCCGCTTCCGGCGCCCCCGCCGGCATCACCGCCACCCCCGCCCAGGCCCCGGCCCAGGGCGAGAACGAGCGGGTGCCCAGCCTGGTCGGTGCGGGTGAGCCCGCCGCCGACACCCAGACCCAGCGTCTCGCCGCCATCGCGTCCGTCGCCGGTGACGTCCCGACGCAGAGCACCGGCGGCGGCACCCCGGTCCGTGGCTACGTCCGCGGCGCCGAGTCCGCCCCGGTCCCGCGGGCCGCGGTCACGCTGATCTCGCTCGGCGGACGGCAGCTGGGCCGCGCGGTGGCCCAGGGCGACGGCTCCTACGGGGTCGACGCCCCCGGCGCCGGCTCGTACGTGCTGATCGCCTCGGCGGACGGCTACCAGCCGCAGGCCTCCACGGTCGTCGTCGGCGAGGAGCCGGTCGCGTACGACATCCTGCTCAGCGGCACCAGCGGGCTGAGCGGTGTCGTCCGGGCCGCCGAGTCCAAGGCCCCGGTCACCGGCGCCATGGTCATCGTGACGGACGTGCGCGGTGACGTGCTCGCCACCGGGATGTCCGGCCAGGAGGGCGAGTTCACCTTCGCCGAGCTGGTGCCCGGACCGGTGACCGTCGCGGTGAACGCCGCCGGACACCGTCCGATGGCGCTGCCCGTCGAGGTCGGCGGCACGGGTGTCACCCGCGTCGAGATCGACCTGAGCTCCGGCTCCCAGGTGCAGGGCACCGTACGGGCCGCGGGCCGGTCGCTGAACGACGCGCGGGTCACGCTCATCGACGCCGCGGGCAACGTCGTCGCGACGTCGACGACCGGTGAGGACGGCGCGTACGCCTTCACCGACCTGGACGGCGGCGAGTACACGGTCATCGCGACCGGCTACCCGCCGGTGGCCACGCACCTCAGCGTGCAGGGCAGTGGCGTCGACGGACACGACATCGAACTCTCGCACCCCGGCGAGTAGTCCGAGCGGTTCCTTCAGGACCCCGGACCGGGCGGCCCGCGCTTCGAGCGGAGACGCGGACCTCCCGGGCCGGTTGTGGGAAATGGGCCCCGGACCCGGTGGCGTCGTTAACGGCAGGGGACGGCCGGAGACGTCACGGGCCGGGGCCCGTTCGCGTCGGGGGTGCGACCAACTCCCCCACGTATGTGAGAACTTGAGCTAGGAGATGTGAACGATGGGACTCAGTGCGCGGATCCGTACGCGGGACGGGTGGGCTCTGCCGCACGCCGTCGTCACGGTGACCGACATGACGGGCGCGCAGGTGCTGCGGGCCGAGGCCGACGACGAGGGCGCCGTGCACGACGCGTCCGCCCTCACGCCCGGCCCCTACACCGTGATCGTGACCGCCGTCGGGTACGCCCCCGCGGCCTCCACCGCGCTGGTCACGGCGACCGGCCGCGCCGAGGTCGGCACGGTCGTGCTGGCCCGGCAGGGCGGCGCCGAGCTGCCGCCGCCCGGGCCGTGGACGGTCGACCCGGCGCACTCCACGATCGCCGCGACCGCGCAGCACCTGGGGATCACGTCCGTGCACGGGCGGTTCACCGACTTCGCCGCCCGCGTCGACATCGCGCAGGACGTCGAGAAGTCCCGCGTCGAGGCCGTGATCCGGTCGGCGTCGATCGACACCGGCAACGGCATGCGCGACGGCCACCTGAAGTCGCCGGACTTCCTGGACGTGGAGACGTACCCGGAGATCACCTACCGGTCGACCGGGCTGAGCCCGGCGGGCCCGGACCGCTGGACGGTGCACGGTGAGCTCACCATGCACGGCGTCGCCCGCCAGGTCGACCTCGACCTGAGCTACCTGGGCACCGGCGCCGACCCGTGGGGCGGCACCCGCGCGGCGTTCAAGGCGACGGCCGAGCTGAAGCGCGAGGACTTCGCCATGAACTACAACCAGGTCGTGCAGGCCGGTATCGCGGCGATCGGCGCGACACTGAAGGTGGAGCTGGACATCCAGGCGGTGCAGGGCGACACGCTGCCGCAGGCCTGAACGGGATCGCGCGGCGGGCTCGAGCGGGGTCGAAGTCGTAAGGTGCGGGGCATGGCTCCGAACATCGCGACCAACACCCGCGTATCGCTGGACGAGTTGCTCGACTTCGTACGCCCCCGCCACCGCGCCCTCCTGATCACCGCCCGCGCCGACGGCACCCCGCAGGCCTCACCGCTGACCTGCGGGGTCGACGACTCCGGGCGGATCGTCGTCTCCACCTACCCGGAGCGCGCCAAGACCCGTAACGCCAAGCGGAACCCGCGCGTGAGCGTGCTCGTCCTCAGCGACGACTGGAACGGCCCGTGGGTCCAGGTCGACGGCACCGCCGAGGTCCTCGACTCCCCCGACTCGGTCGAGCCCCTGGTCGAGTACTTCCGCAACATCTCGGGCGAGCACCCGGACTGGGACGAGTACCGCGAGGCGATGATCAAGCAGGGCAAGTCCCTCATCCGGGTCACCCCGCAGAAGTGGGGCCCCATCGCCACCGGCGGATTCCCGGCGCGGCTCACCGAGGGCTAGGAATCGGCCCGCTCCCGGGCCACCAGGGCTTCGATGCCCGCGATCTGCAGTTCGAGCGCGACCTGGAAGTCCAGGTCGCGCATCTCCTCCACGGTGTCGCCCTCCTCCATGGTCTCCATCAACCGCTCGGCGTGCTTGAAGTTCTCCGCCATCTCCGGCGGCACGCTGAACGCGTACATCGCCTCGCGGAAGTACTCGTCCTGCGTCATGCCCGCCTCGCCGCACCGCTGCACGAAGTGGCCCTCGATGGTGCCGTACCCGTAGACGAACTGGAAGACGGACGCGATGGCCCCGCGCTGCCGGGGCAGGGAGAGGCCGGTGCGGGAGATGACCAGTTGCACCGCGCGCGAGAACCGCAGCGAGTTCGGGCCGATGTTGAGGAAGTTGCCGGTCAGTGTCGAGGTCCAGGGGTGGCGGACGATGAGCGACCGGTACTCGGCCGCCAGCTCCCGGAGCTGATCGCGCCAGTCCACGTCCGGCCCCTCGTCCAGGGCGAGGAACCGGGGCTCGCCGAAGACCCGGTCGAGCGCGAGCTCCAGCAGGTCGTCCTTGGTGTCGACGTACCAGTACACGGACATCGCGGTGACCCCGAGCTCGCCCGCGAGGCGCCGCATGGAGAACTTGGCGAGCCCTTCCTCGTCGAGCAGCTTCACGGTGGCCTCGGTGATCCGTTCCCGGTCCAGGCCGCTGGGCTGCTCGCTGCGCCGACTGCGCGGCGCCTTGGCCCCTGAGTCCTCGAGCCAGACACTCATCCGCGCTGCCTTCACCATGGCGCACCTTCCCGGGAGTTGTCGTACGCGGGCGGACCCTGGGTTCTTGCGGAACCCGGCGGTCCGCCCGCACCGATGCTATGCGGAAGCCACCACGGCTGAGTCTGCCCGCTCCGCCCTGCGCAGCAACGCCGCGGCCAGCAGTCCGCCGACGAGCACGGCGACGGCCCCGACCAGCTGGCTGGTCCCGAGGCCCGAGGAGAACGAGTCGGCGATCCGGGCCCTCTCCTGCGCCGACCCGGCCGCCGCCAGCGCCGCCGGGAGCGAGGCCGCGGAGACCGACACCAGCGCCGCGAAGCGGGCGTTGAGGACCGCGCCGAGCACGGCCACCCCGAGTCCGTTGCCGAACTCGGCGAGCGTGCCGTTGACCCCCGCGCCCACGCCCGCCTTCTCCGGCGGGATCGCGCTCATGATGGCGTTGGCCATGGCCGGCATGGCGAAGGCGATGCCCACGCCCATGACGACCAGGCCCGCCAGCATCCCGCCGTAACTGTCCGAGCCGAGCAGGGCGATCGCCGCGAGCCCCGCCGCCAGACAGCTCATGCCGGAGGCGATGGTGACCGGGGTGCCCACCTTGGCGAGCAGCCGGGCGCCGACGCCGCTGAGGTTCAACGCGACGATGGTCAGCGCGAGCGGCGCCGTGCGCAGGCCCGCCTCCAACGGCCCGTACCCGAGGACGAACTGGAGGTGCTGGGTCAGCAGGAAGAGGGAGCCGCCCATGCCGAAGGCAACGAGCACGGCGCCCGCCACCGCGCCCGTGAACTTCTGGTTCCGGAAGAAGTGCATGTCCAGCATCGGGTACGGGATGCGCAGCTCCCACAGCACGAACGCGGCCATCACGAGGATGCCGACCGCGGCCGAGGCGAGGGTCGGCGCGGAGGTCCATCCCTTGTCGGGGCCGGAGATGATCGCGTAGACGACACCGGTCATGCCGATCGTGGAGAGCAGCGCGCCGAGCAGGTCGGGCCGGTCGCCCCGCGGGTTCTTCGACTCCGGTACGAGCGCCAGGACGGCGACGAGGCCGATGACCGCGACCGGGATGTTGATGAGGAAGATCGCGCCCCACCAGAAGTGGTCGAGCATCACGCCGCCGAGCAGCGGGCCGACGGCGAAGCCGAGCGAGTTGACCGTCGCCCACAGGCCGATCGCCTTCACACGCTCGGCCTCGTCGAAGATCTGCACGACGACGGCCAGGGTGGTGGTCATCAGCAGCGCGCCGCCGATCCCCATGCCCGCCCGGGCGGCGATCAACTGCCCGGTGGACCCGGCCAGTCCGGCGACGAGCGAGCCCACGCCGAACAGCACCAGGCCCGCCGCGAGCATCTTCTTGCGCCCGTAGCGGTCCGCGGCGCTGCCGGCGGTGAGCAGCAGGCCCGACTGCACGAGCGAGTAGGCGCTGATGACCCACTGGATGTCCGAGGTCGACGCGTGCAGCTCCTCGGTGAGGGAGGGGATCGCGACGTTCAGGACCGTGTTGTCGAGCAGCACGGTCAGCTGCGCGAGGCAGATGACACCGAGGATCAGCCAGCGCTGCGGGTGGCCTCCGGCCGGGCCCGGCCGGCCGGTTTCCTCGGCGTTCTCAGCGTTCTCGGCGTTCTCGGCGTTCTCTGCGGTCGTCGCTGTCATGGGCCCCCCTCTTCTTATACGGCGTACGACTGAGCGTCGCCGTACACCGTAAGGGATAAGACGTACGGCGTACAACAAGGTTTTCCGCATACGGTTCCGGCATGCCGATACGCACCCGCGCACTGCCTCAACTGACCCTGTCCGCAGCCCTGTTGAGCCTGGTCCTGGCGGTGCCGCCCGCCTCGGCCGCGGCCGGACCCCACGGCGCGGTCCCCCTCCGGATCGCCACCTACAACATCCACGCCGGGTCCGGCATGGACAACGTCTTCGACCTCGACCGGCAGGCGGCAGCGCTGCGCTCGCTGCACGCGGACGTGATCGGGCTCCAGGAAGTGGACGTGCACTGGGGCACCCGCAGCCAAGGACGCGACGTGGCACGGGAGTTGGCGGAGCGGCTCGGGATGCGGGTGTCGTTCGCGCCGATCTACAGCCTCGATCCGGACCCGGCCGGGGGACCGCGGCGCGAGTTCGGAGTGGCGGTGCTGTCCCGGTATCCGATCCGGGCCGCCGCGAACCACGAGATCACCCGGCTGTCCACGCAGGACCCGAACCCCGTACCGGCGCCGGCCCCCGGCTTCGGCGAGGTCACGCTGAAGGTGCGCGGGGTGCCGGTGCAGGTGTTCGTGACACACCTCGACTACCGCGCGGACCCGGCGGTGCGGGTGGCGCAGGTCGCGGACACGCGGCGGATCATGGCAGCCGAACGGGGTTCCGTCCCGGGGGCGCGGCAGGTGTTGCTCGGCGACTTCAACGCGGCTCCGTCGGCGCCGGAACTCGGACCCTTGTGGCAGGAGTTGCGGGATGCGGGGCCGGCGAACGGCGGCACGTATCCGGCGGACGCGCCCGTGAACCGGATCGATTACGTGGCGGTGGGGGAGGGGATACGGGTGCGGTCGGTGTCGGTGCCGGGCGAGGCGGCCGCGTCGGACCACAGGCCGGTGGTGGCCGATCTGTCCATGCCCCGCTGAGGGGCGCGGGGAACTGCGCGACCAGCCCCCCACCGGCCGCGCGACGGCGAACGACACGGGGCTCCGCCCCGGGCCCCGCTGCTCAATCGCCGCAGGGGCTTGATCGGACGTGCTCTCGCCCCTTCCCGCTTCGGGAAGGGGCGAGAGCAGGGAGAAGGAATCAGCTCTTCGGCTGCGTCAGGTCGTAGAACGTGGCGCTCCCGACCGTCACCTTCTTGAAGTGGGACTCCACCCACGACGTGATCTTGGACGATGAGCCGGAGCTCGATCCACCCATGCCGCCACCGGAACCGCTCCCGATGAAGTAGTGGATCTTTCCGTCCTCGACGTACTGCTTGAACTGGGCCAGCGTCGGCGACGGATCCGTGCCGTTGAAGCCGCCGATCGCCATCACCGGGTCGCCGGTGGCCAGCTGGTAGCTCGCCTGGTTCTGGGAACCGACCGTGGCCGCCACCCAGGTGTAGTCGTCGGCGTTCTTCTCCAGCAGCTTCTTGGCCTTGGTGCTGACCTGGGCGCCGTTGAGCAGTCCGCCCATGCCGCCGCCACCGCCGGGCCCGCCCTCGCCCATGCCGCCCTGCCGCTGGGTCTTGCCGGTGCCCTGGTTGCCCTGCTGGTTCTGGTTGCCCTGCTGGTTCTGGCCGGGCATGCCGCCGCCGGGGAAGCCGCCGCCCTGCTGGTTGCCGGTGCCGGTGCCGGTGGGCGGCTGGCCCATCTGGCCACCCTGACCGCCCTGACCGGCTTGGCCGCCCTGACCGGCTTGGCCGCCTTGGCCGCCGCCGGGGAATCCGCCCCGGCCACCGCCACCGCCCCCACCGGGCCCGCCGCCGCCCATCATGCTCGCCCCCGAGGGACCCGCCGTGACGATCGACCCGGTGTGCCCGGTGTTCAGCGTGCTGATGGTGTACGCGGTCGGCGCCGCGAGGGACGCCACGAGGCCCAGCCCGGCCGCGCCGAGCGCCAGTTGACGGTTGAGACGACCCGCGAACGCGAGTCCGAGTCCTGCCACGAGCCCGCCGATGAGCACGGCCCACCGCAGCCACGGCAGATAGTCCGCCGTCCGCCCGAGCAGTACGTGACCCCACACGGCCGTGACCGCGACCGAGACGCCGAGGGTCGCCGACGCCGTGATCCGCGCCCGTTCCTCCCACAGGACCGTCGCGCCCATGCCGATCAGCGCCGCGACGTAGGGGGCCAGGGCCACCGTGTAGTACTGGTGGAAGATGCCGGCCATGAAGCTGAAGACCAGGCCGGTCATCAGCAGCGAGCCGCCCCACGCGAGGAACGCGGCGCGTGCCGTGTCCGTCCGCTTCGCCTTCCACGTCAGGACGACACCCGCGACGAACAGGATCAGCGCGGCCGGGATCAGCCACGAGATCTGGCTGCCGATCTCGGAGTTGAACATCCGGCCGATGCCGGTCTCGCCCCACTGGCCGGTGCCGCCCGTGCCGCCGCCACCGCCGCCGACGGAGCCGGTCTCGTCGCCGCTGATCCGGCCGAGGCCGTTGTAGCCGAAGGTCAGTTCAAGGAACGAGTTGTTCTGGGAGCCGCCGATGTACGGGCGCGAGGACGCGGGCCACAGCTCCACGACGGCCACCCACCAGCCCCCCGCGACGATCATCGCGAGCCCGGCGAGGGCGAGCTGGCCCAGCCGCTTGCGCAGCCGCGTCGGCGCGAGGACCGCGTAGAGCACGGCGAGCGGCGGCAGGATCAGGAAGGCCTGCAGCGTCTTGGTGAGGAAGGCGAAGCCGACGGCGACGCCCGCCCAGACCAGCCACTTGGTGCGGCCGCGCTCCACGGCGCGCAGCACGCAGTGGACCGTGACGGTCATCAGCAGCGCGAGCAGCGCGTCCGGGTTGTTGAAGCGGAACATCAGCGCGGCGACCGGGGTCGTCGCGAACACCGCCATGGTGATCAGGCCCGCGGCGGCGCTGAAGCGGCGGCGCACGGCCGCGTACAGGACACCGGCGGTGGCCAGGCCCATCAGGACCTCGGGGACGAGGATCGCCCAGGAGTTCAGGCCGAAGATCCGCACGGACAGCGCCATGGGCCACAGCGCGGCCGGGGGCTTGTCGACGGTGATGGCGTTCGCCGCGTCGGACGAGCCGAAGAAGAACGCCTTCCAGCTCTCGCTGCCCGCCTGGACGGCCGCCGAGTAGAAGGAGTTGGCGTAGCCGGACGCGGAGAGGTTCCACAGGTAGGCGAGGCCGATGACGAGGAGCAGGCCGAGGAAGGCCGGGCGCACCCAGCGCGCGTCCTCGGGCCGGCCGCGCCACACGCGCCGCGGGAGGGAGTCCTTGGGACGGCCGTGTCCGCCGCCGGGAGGAGGTGATGCCTCGGGCGCCGCCGGAGCGGCGTCGTACGGATGGAGGTCTGTGGTCATCGCGGTGTCCTGGGATCGAGGTCGTGGTCGTGGGCGCGTACGGCGTTCAGCTGCGCCGTCGCGTCGTCCCAGGCCTGCGGAACCTGAGGATGGTGCACGGGAGCCGGGGCGGTGCGCTCGGGGAACACCCACGCCCGGAAGAGCAGGAAGCGCAGCACGGTCGCCGCGAGGTTGGCCGCGATGAGCACGGCCAGCTCGGTGGAGTGCGCCGGGCTGCCGGACGCCGCGTTGAGGGCGGCGAGGGAACCGCTGGTCAGGGCGAGCCCGATGCCGAAGACGACGAGGCCCTGGGCCTGATGGCGGACGGCCCGGTCACGGCCGCGCACCCCGAAGGTCAGCCGCCGGTTGGCGGCGGTGTTGGCGACCGCGGAGACGAGCAGGGCGAGCGCGTTGGCGACCTGGGCCCCCGAGAACGTACGGAAGCCGGAGTAGAGCAGCAGGTAGAGCAGCGTCGACAGACCGCCGACGACGCAGAAGCCGACCAGCTGGCGGGCCAGCCCCTTGGGCACGCCCGGGAGCTGTCGGTCGCGCGGGTCGTCGCCGAAGGGGCGGGCCAGCCGGTCGAGGGAGAGCGAGCCGGTGGCGAGCGCCCGGCCGACGCGCCACACGCCCTTGAGGTCCTCGGTGGCCGTCTTGACGATGTGGACCGTCGAGTTCGGGTCGTCGACCCAGTCGACGGGCACTTCGTGGATACGGAGCCCGGCCCGCTCGGCGAGGACCAGCATCTCGGTGTCGAAGAACCAGCCGGTGTCCTCCACCAGCGGCAGCAGCACCTGCGCCACATCGCGCCGGATCGCCTTGAAGCCGCACTGGGCGTCGGAGAAGCGGGCCTGCAGCGAGCCGCGCAGGATGAGGTTGTAGGCGCGGGAGATGAACTCGCGCTTCGGGCCGCGCACGACCCGGGAGGACCGGGCCAGCCGGGACCCGATCGCGAGATCCGAGTGCCCGGAGATGAGGGGGGCCACGAGCGGCAGCAGGGCGTTCAGGTCGGTGGACAGGTCGACGTCCATGTACGCGAGGACGGGGGCGTCGGACGCCGACCAGACGGTGCGCAGGGCGCGCCCGCGCCCCTTCTGCTCCAGCCGGGAGTACGTGACGCCCGGCAGCTCGGCGGTCAGCCCGTGGGCGACCTGGGGTGTGCTGTCGGTGGAGGCGTTGTCCGCGACCGTGATGCGGAAACGGTAGGGGAAGGTGCGCACGAGGTGGGCGTGGAGTCTGCGCACGCAGGCGCCGAGGTCCTTCTCCTCGTTGTAGACGGGGATGACAACGTCCAGGACCGGCACATCGCCGCTGCCCACGGGGAGGTGCTCCCGCGCCGGCAGCGCCCCGAACCTCGCGGCGGTGGGGTCGATGCCCGGAGAAGAGTCGGTTCGCATGCCATCGACATTCGCCAACTGCCCTGTTAGCGCTGTGTGGTGACGCTATGCCCTGCCTGTGAGTACATGACGGGCTCCTGATGGGCCGGCAGATGCACGGTGAACACCGTCCTGCCGGGCACGCTGTCGACGGTCACGGCACCCCCGTGCGCGGCCGCGACGGCCTGCACGATGGCGAGCCCGAGACCGGTGGAGCCGGCCTTGCGGGACCGCGAGGAGTCCCCGCGCGCGAACCGCTCGAAAACGTGCGGCTGCAGCTCTGCGGGGATGCCGGGCCCGTCGTCCTGCACGTCGAGACGGACCCAGGGGCCGTGCCGGTGCACGCGGGCGGTGACGGTGGTGCCCGGGGGCGTGTGCGTACGGGCATTGGCGAGCAGGTTGACCAGGACCTGGTGCAGCCGCGCGGAGTCGGCGAGCACGGTGGCCGGTTCGTCGGGCAGTTCGAGCCGCCAGGCGTGGTCCCGGTCGGCGGCGCGGGCGTCGCTGAGCGCGTCCACGACGAGGGGCGACAGGTCCGTCGGCTCGTACGACAGCGGTCTGCCCGCGTCGAGCCGGGCGAGCAGCAGCAGATCCTCGACCAGGCCGGTCATCCGGTGCGCCTCGGACTCGATGCGGCCGAGGGCGTGCCGGGTGTCGGGGCCGGTCTCCTCGCGGCCGCGCCGGGTCAGTTCGGCGTACCCGCGGATGGAGGCGAGCGGGGTGCGCAGCTCATGACTGGCGTCCGCGACGAACTGCCGCACACGCGTCTCGCTCTGCTGCCGCGCCTCCAGGGCGCCGTGCACATGGTCGAGCATCCGGTTGAGCGCGGCCCCGACCTGCCCGACCTCGGTCCTGGGATCGGCCTCGGCGTCCGGGACCCGTTCGTAGAGGGTGACTTCGCCGCTGTGGAGGGGGAGTTCGGAGACGCGGGTCGCTGTCGCGGCGACGCGGCGCAGGGGGCGCAGGGCGACGCCGACCATCACGGCGCCGGTCACGCCCGCGGCCAGCAGGCCGGCGCCGGTGACGGACAGTTCTATGACGATGAGGGTGTTGAGGGTGGAGTCGACGTCGCCGGAGGGCAGGCCGACGACCAACGTGCCGTCGTCGGACGACTGGACGCGGTAGTTCCCGAGGCCGGGCAGGCTGACGCTGTGCGGCCGGCCATCACGGGGGACGGAGGCGAGGGCGTCCTTCTGGGACGCGGTCAGATCGGTGGTGCCCGTCAGGGAATCGCGGTCGGAGATCGCCGCCTGCGTGAGCGAGCCGTCGTCGACCAGCGCGCCCACCGTGTACTGGCCGCCGGGACCCGGCAGGCCCAGGAACGACAGGTCGTGTGCGCGCGCCTGCCCCCCGGGTTCCCGGCCCTCGGGGCCACCGCCGCCCCCGGCCATGCGGACGACCTGCCCGACCTTGTCGTCCAGCTGCCCGTACAGATACGAATGCAGCGCCAGGGTCGTCACCGTGCCGATGACCACGCTGACCAGGGCGATGAGCCCGACGGCCGTGACGATGAGCCGGGTCCGCAGGGTGCGGGCCCGCTTCACGACACCGTCGTAGCGGCAGGCTTGATCAGATAGCCCGCCCCGCGCCGCGTATGGATCATCGGCTCCCGCCCCGCGTCGATCTTCCGCCGCAGGTACGAGATGTACAGCTCGACGACATTGGCCTGGCCGCCGAAGTCGTAGGACCACACCCGGTCCAGGATCTGCGCCTTGCTGAGCACGCGCCGCGGATTGCGCATCAGGAACCGCAGCAGCTCGAACTCGGTCGCGGTCAGGTGGATGTGGGCCCCGCCCCGCGACACCTCGTGGCTGTCCTCGTCGAGCATCAGGTCACCGACGACGAGCACGGACTCGCTGCGCCGGTCGGCCGCCCCGGTGCGCCGGATCAGCCCGCGCAGCCGCGCGACGACCTCCTCCAGGCTGAACGGCTTGGTGACGTAGTCGTCGCCGCCCGCGGTGAGCCCGGCGATCCGGTCCTCCACGGCGTCCTTCGCCGTGAGGAACAGAACGGGGACCTCGGGCAGCTCACGGCGCAGCCGCCCGAGCACGCTCAGCCCGTCCATGTCCGGCAGCATCATGTCGAGCACGACGGCGTCGGGCCGGAACTCGCGCGCGGTCTGCACGGCTCCGGTCCCGTCACCTGCGGCCCGGATCTGCCAGCCCTCGTAGCGCAGGGCCATGGACAACAGCTCGGTGATCGACTGCTCGTCGTCCACGACAAGCACCCGGACGGGGCTTCCGTCCGGCCTCAGCAGTTCGGTACGCCCCTGGGGCGAGGTCGCGGTCATGTTGCAACCTTGCGACGCTCCTCTGAGAGCACCCTTTTCCGAACCTGTGAATTCCCTGAGAAACGCACAGGTGTCTCTCAGGCACGCCCTTGCACGCGGCCTGCGGTCAGCAGGTCAGCCCGCGCCCCGGCGCGACGTGCAGGAGCCGGGTGAAGGAGACGTACAGGTCGACGCGGTGCCGCATCTGCGCGGTGTTCCCGCCGTCGCACTCGGCGGTCCCGTTCAGACTGCGGATGGTCTCCCCGAACCCGGCCCGCGACACCATCGCGTCGTGCCCGGTCATCGTTCCGGGACCGGTCTGCGTGTTCCAGTACCAGAGGGCGGTCATCCAGGCCACGGCCGGATCCTGCTCGACCAGCCACGGGTTGTTCAGCAGGTCGAGACCGAGGGCGTCCCCCGCGGCCTTGTAGTTGAAGTTCCAGCTGAGCATGATCGCGCCGCGCCCGTAGTAGGCGTCGTGCCCGGCGGGACAGCCGTAGGGCTGCGTCTCGTCGCAGAAGACCGGATACGTCTCCTTGTTCTGCGCGACGACGTAGTACAGCCCTCCCGTCTCATGGCTGACGTTGGCGAGGAAGGCGGCGGCCTCCCGCTTCCGCAGCGCCCGGCCGCCGGTGTGCGCGAAGCGCGGGTACGCCTCGGTGGCCTTCACCAGACCCTCGTACGTGAAGAAGGAGTCCCGCTGCGGGAACATCCGCTCGAACTGCGCCTCGCTGACGACGAAGCGCCCCCTGCCGGCCGGGCCGGACGTGCCCGGCGCGGCGGTCGCCGATCCCGGTACGACGACGGCACCGAGCAACCCGACAGCGGCGGCCAGCACCCACACCGCACATCGCCTCAACACACCAGCACCTCCGGGAAGTTGGTCTGGACCAAGCGTCCGCGCCCGAACCTACCCAGCTCACCTCCCGTCACACCCGCCCTACTTGAGGAAGAGCGCCGCCCCGTTCCCGTAACAGACGGACCGCACCCAGTCCGCCCCAAGACCCAACTCCTCGATCACGTGCAGCTGATGCACATACGGATAGGGAATGTTCGGGAAGTCGCTGCCCAGCAACACCCGGTCCCCCAGATCGGCGAGCCGCCCCAGCTCACCCTTCGGAAACGGCGCCTGCCGCTCGCTGAACCCGGTGAACGCCATCGTCGTGTCGAGCCGCACCTCCCGGTACCGCTCGGCCAGATCCAGGAACTCGGCGTACTCCGGCATCCCCAGGTGGGCGACGACGAGCGGCAGCCGCGGATGCCGGGCGAGCACCCGCGCCATCGGCTCGGGCCCGGTGTGTTTGCCGGGCGCGGGCCCCGACCCGCAGTGCGTCACGACGGGCACACCGGCCTCGGCGAGCAGGCCCCAGACGGGATCGAGCAGCGGATCGTTCGGGTCGTACGCCCCCACCTGCACATGCGCCTTGAAGACCCGCGCCCCCGCCTCGACCGCCCGCCGCACATACGCCTCGACGCCCGGCTCGGGATAGAAGGTGGCGGTGTGCAGGCAGTCCGGCGTCCGCGCGGCGAAATCGGCGGCCCATCCGTTCAGCCACTGCGCCATCCCCGCCTTGTGCGGATACAGCATGGAGGTGAAGGCCACGACCCCGAACTCCCGGAGCCGCGCGAGCCGAACCCCCTCCTCCTCCCGGTACGCGATCGGCCACTCGGCCCCCACCAGCGGCCCGGCCGCGTCGAAGTACGCCCACACCTTGCGCAGTACCCGGTCGGGCATGAAGTGGGTGTGCACGTCGACGAGGCCCGGCAACCCGTGCCGCGCGCGAAACGCGGCGATCTGCCGCGCCTCACCACTCCCGTCGCTCCCATCACTCCCGTCGCTGCCGCCGCTCCCCCTGTGCGTCTCACTCACCCCGCCCACTCCGCCCACTTCACTCACTTCGCTCACTCCGCTCACGCGCGAACCCGTGGCCGCGCACGACCTCGGCGACATGCACGGTGTACGCCTCGTACCACTCGGCCCGCCCCTGCCGCTGCGCGTCCCGATGATCGCCGACCGACCGCCACCGCTCGATGGCCGCGACGTCCCGGAAGTACGACACGGTGATCCCGAGCCCGCCGGGGTTGCGCGCCGACTCGTGCCCCAAGTAGCCGGGGATCTCCCGCACCAGCTCGTCCAACCGCCCGGCCGTCTCCCCGTACCCGTGGTCCCCCTCCGTGCGCACGGAACTGAACACCACGACGTAGTAAGGCAGTTCGAAGGCCGGCAACGGCCGGACAGGCGCATCGCTGTGATCACTCATGTCCCCCACGGTCACCGGTCCCCTCCCCGCTGTCCACCCTCCCGCTCCGCTCCTTGCCGTACGGGAGCCGAGACTTGACCCTCCGGTCGACAACCGGCCGGCCGGTCAGCCGGTCGTTCCAGGGGGGCTGGCCACGTCCGGCGGACAGGACCTAGAACAACCCGCCCTGCACCCCGGGCACCTCCCGCACCACGACCCCCGCCCCGCTCGCACCGGCCGGCGCCCGCTCCAACGGCCAACCGGCCAGCACCCGCGTGTCCACCACGAGCCGCCGCCCGGCCGGCTCGACGAGATGCAGATCGGGCCCGGCGGCCGCGACCACGGTCCCCGCCACCACGGCCCCCTCGACGAGCCCGCTCACCACGGCGTCCACCCGGTCGATCGCCGCGAGCCCGAACGCCTCCCCGTGATCGACGACCCGGCACGGCAGCCGCTCCAACGACTCGGGCCACCCGTCCCCGATCCCCGCGGCGACGGCATGCGCCCGCACCAGCTCGGCGCCCCGCCCCTCGACCCCGGCCAGCCCCGCCCGAACGGCACGCTTGCGCTCGTACGGAATCCGGTCGGGCACCCCGAGCGCCACCCGCAGCAGCTCCTCGGCCCGCCGGGCCGCCATCAACGGCCCCCGCCCCAGCCAGGTGAAGGCCACCGCCCCCTGCTCCAGCAGCCGCGCGCTCCCCCTCCCCACACCGGTGATCCCCACCTTCACCAGTCCGTCCCCGAACCACGCCAGATACACGTGGTACGGCCGCGGATCATCGGCGAGGGTGTCCGCGGCCACGGACCGCGCCCGGTCGATCCCCGCGCACTCCCCGCACTGCGCCCGCGTCCCCCGCACCGGCGCGGCCTCCCGCCCCGGACACGGCGTCCGCCGTCCCCCGCGCCACACCCCCGGACACCGCCGCACCCCACCGACCCGGAACGCGACCGGCTCCCCGAACCTCACCCCGCTCTCCCGCTCACCCCCGTCCCCCGTCCACCCGAACACCGGCCCGCCCCCACGCCATCGCATCCCGGTGCACCACCACGTCATACGGCCAGCATGACGCAGCCCACTGACAACGCCGGATACACGAAGAAGCCCCCGGAGGATCTCCGGGGGCTTCTTCTCTGTGTGCACTCGGCAGGATTCGAACCTGCAACCTTCTGATCCGTAGGATCGGGCAGCACGTCACTAGGAGCACCGGCGGCCTCCCATTGCGATCGCTCATCGCAGCGATGATGCGCGTCTGTGTGCCGCCGTTGCCGTCAGGGCTGCCGTCAGCTCCGAATAGTGACCTTAACGCTATGGCGGTGCCTGAGACGTCGGCTCATCCCAGCACTGTCGCGATGGCGAGGGCGATTCGCTCGATCCAGTCAATCGCGTCAGTCACTTCAGCGTCAGAGATAGGGCGGCGACGCTTGAGGTCGCCGTCCAGCAGGTCCGCATCGTGGGCGATCCTGTTGCGGCGATCGGTGATCGAGTTGTACTTCTGCTTCAGCGTCTGCGCATTCATGGCCGTACGGCCATGGTTCCACTCGTTGATCTTGATGGCGGCCTTCGCCCAGATGTCTTCTTCCGTCACCAGCTTCAGGGCCTCGCTGATCTTGCGAGGATTCTGTAGGGCTGCGTTGCCCCACTTCGCCTTGACATGCTCGGAAACGGCATCGGCGAGCGTGGTAGTACCGCGCCGCACTTCCTCCACCTTGGCCAAGGGCAGCTCGAACTTCGTCAGCTGGTAGGGCATTCCGGGGCTGTCCTCGGCTGCCAGCTCGGCCACACGCCGGTACAGCTCCTCGTGGAACCAGTGGTCGATGGCGCTGACGGCCTGCACCCAGGCCGCCCGATAGAAGTCTCCGATGTCGATGACCGGAGACTGGAAGGCAGCCAAGCTCTGACCCGCCACGATCATCTTCCGGGCGTACTCGAGGTTGGTCAGGAACGCCCGAAACTCGCGTGTCTGCGGCTGTGCGGCCGGCATGAAGCTCCCCCGTCTCGCTGGTCTGAGAACTCAGGATTCCGACGGGACGGGGGAGGGGCAACCCAGTTCTGGATCAACCACTCTCAGTTGGCTCAATCGCGTCGGTGTCGGCCGAGACCTCACCACCGAGGGCCTCTGCAATGGCCGCGAACTCACTCAACGCGGCCTGCAGATCCTCGACGATCTCCTGGGCGATCACCTCAGGCGGCAGCAGACTGTCGGCGTCGTCGAGTGCCGGGTCCGTCATCCAGGTGATATCCAGATTCACCTTGTCGCGGGCGATGAGCTCGTCGTAGTCGAAGGACTTGAAGCGCTCAGACTCCACCCGCTCGCTGCGCAACTTGCCGGGCAGGTACGCCTCAACGAACTCCTCCAGAGCCGCGCGGGTCAGCGGGTGTTGCTTGAGGGTGAAGTGCTTGGCGGTGCGGAAGTCGTAGACCCAGAGGCTTGAGGTGTTGTGGGCGCCCCCGCTGCGGGGCGGTTTTTTCTCGAAGAACAGGACGTTGGCCTTGACGCCGCCCGCGTAGAAAATGCCGGTGGGCAGGCGCAGGATGGTGTGCAGGTCGAACTCGTCGAGCAGGCGTCGACGTACCTTCTCCCCCGCGCCGCCTTCGAAGAGCACGTTGTCCGGCAGGACAACAGCCGCACGGCCGTTCATCTCCAGTTGCGACATGATGTGCTGAAGGAAGTTGAGCTGCTTGTTGGTGGTGGTGGCGCGGAAGTCGTCCCGCTCGTACGAGATGTCTTCCCTCTCGGCCTTGCCGTCCGTCCCGACGATCGTGATCGCGGACTTCTTACCGAAGGGCGGGTTGGCGAGTACGAGTGACGCATGGCGGTCGGGCTTGTCGGCGAGAGCGTCACCCACGGTGATGAGGGACTTGCCGTCGGCGTCACCGATGCCGTGCAACAGCATGTTCATGGCGGCCAGGCGGGCTGTGCCGGTGACCAGCTCGTTGCCCCAGATCTTGCCGGACCCGAGTTCGAGACGCTGCTCCCGTGACAAGTGCTGCATATGGTGCTTGCGGATGTAGCTGTGCGCCGCGATCAGGAAGCCGCCGGTACCGCAGGCGGGGTCGGTGATGGTGTCCTCGGGCCTCGGCTGCATCACGTCGACCATGGCGTCGATGAGCGCGCGGGGCGTGAAGTACTGGCCAGCACCCGTCTTGGTGTCCTCGGCGCCCTTGGCAAGCAGACCCTCGTAGGCGTCGCCCTTGAGGTCCGTCCCCTGGATCGTCCAGTCCTCCTTGCCGATCAGGTCGACGACCAGCTTTTCGAGCAGGGCGGGCTCGGTGATGCGGTTCTGGGACTTGGCGAAGATCGTGCCGAGGGTGGTGCCGGGGTTCTTGGCGAGCTCTTCGAGGGTCTTGCGGTAGTGGACTTCGAGGTCGATGCCCTTGAGACGGGCGAGGGACTGCCAGTCGTACGCGGCGGGTACGACGGTCTTGGCCTCCTGCTCCGTGAAGGGGTCGGAGGCGATCTCGTCGGCCATCTTGAGGAAGAGCAGGTACGAGAGCTGCTCGACGTACTCGATGGTGGACAGGCCGTTGTCCCTGAGGACATTGCAGTAGTTCCAAAGCTTGGCGACCAGGGTGTTGGTCTGCGCGTGCGCCAAGGCGGGGGATGCGGGGGTCACAGCGGAAGCTCCTGCTGAACGGAGTTGGTGGGGGCGGAATTTGAGGAAGCAGGCGGCGGGGGCGGTGCATCTGCGGTGGCCGCCTTGCGGGGGCGGCGAGTCGTCCGCTTGGGCTTGCCACCCGCGACCTCGCGATCGGCCCGGATGCGGTCAAGGAGGACTGAGGCGGGCTCGTCAGCGGGGTCCTGTGGGACGAGTTTGCCGCGGAACGCGCGAGTCAGCAGTGATTTCCGAAGTGTCATACATCGGTAAGACGAAAGAGTTATCACCTTCTCAGCGGCATCGATGGCGGAGAGCTTTTGTTGACATACCTCGATGATCTTCATCTGAGTGGCAAGTGAAGGAACAACCACAGGTAGAGCGCGGATAGAAGCGATGTTGACGCCCTTCACGGCAACACCGCGGGCGTGCGCTTTGAGATAACGCTGTGAAAAACTACTCTGCAGATAGAGGTGGAGATACTCGGGATCAAGCCCGGGCAGAGGAGCAATTCGAGCGACATCGCGGCTCACGTTGGCGCCGTTCAGCCCCTTCGAGACCACCGCAGAACGGTCGTATGAGCCTCTCACGGCAAGAAGGACATCGCCTGATTTAATCCTGGCCCCTGCAAATTGCGCGTCCAATTCTGCACTCGTCAGATGGAGTTCCTTTTCATGAAGTGAACATCCTTTCAGATCCTTTACTTCCACATATGGAACGGTGCCACCGCTCTTGACTTTGGGCGTCAAGATTCCGTAGCGGATGATTCGCATGGGGTCGGTGAGAGCTTCTAGACTGAACACGTTCCATCCCTGGGGGACAACTGGTACGTGATCAGCATCTGCCACAGCAGGCTCTTTGTACCTCCTCTCTCCATTTGCGGCTCTCCAGGATTCACGTCGTGAGGCAATGAAATCCGATACGTCGCCCGTGCTGTTGACGACCTTTCCCTCCGTAACGGCGGTGTGAAGGGCACGCCTCTGCAAGGGGATCAACGTTTGAGCATGGGCAAGGGACTGCGAGGCGGCGTCGAGGTGGGAGAGGCGAGCTTCGATTACCTCAACAATACGAAGCTGCTCCGCGAGAGGAGGCACTGGGATTGGCCAAGCTTTGAGAATTGTCTGGCTAATGTTTGGCTGGGCCCCACCTTTTCCAGCCTTACGGAGGGCATCGCGCTGAGACCGCAGGTACCAGAACAGGAAACGTTTGTCCATAAATTCTTGATGCGGGGTTGCGAACGCAACTGCCTGATTGGTGGTAAGCGGTCGCCCGGTGATGGCTAGCTTGCCAATCGTGGCACCGTACATGGCGATAAGCACGGATCCTTCAGGCACCCATTTTGCTGAGCTTGATTTCAGCCCCTCAGCCGTGATGCTGGACGTGGATGAGTAGATTGGCCCGTCGTTCAGATCGCCGCTAACAACCCACAGGATATCTCCGCCGTAAAACTGACTGACACCGCTCTTGGGCGTCCCCCCGCTGCCCCAACTGGCGACATCCCCCAGGGTGGCCCAAACCCACCTGCCCGGAAGCTCCATGTCACTCAACCCGCTCAAGCCAACTCTCGATTCAGCTCACCCAACAACGATCGAACATCCCGCCCCGGAAACGCGTGCGCGAACCCCCGGCCGCCACCCTTTCCCTTGAAAGGCTCGGCGTTGAACTCCGCCGTACTGATCCCGACGTCGCTCGCCACCACGTCCCGTATGGACCGCAGCCACCACAGCTGCTCGTCGGAGAAGTCCGCCCCCGCCTGCTGCTGCTTGAGCAGCCACCCCTCGAAGCGCACTTCCACCGTCTCACGGTATGGACGCAGCTCGTCGTCCACCCCGAGCTCGTACCGGATGAGCGAGATCAAGTCAGGGACTCCCGCCTCCCGGCCGCCGTCGGAGCGGACCGCCGCGCCCAGGTCCTCGTAATACGTCCATAGGGCCTGCGGCGTCCACGCGTACTGCGGGCGGCGGATCTCCAGTGCCAGTTCCTTCAGCGCGGCATACGCCTCCGCAGGGGAAACGGACCGGGGACTTGTCAGGGCAATACTGACCGCAGCGATTCGGTCGCGCTCGTCCTTCAGTAGCTGGCTCCAGCGGCCGACCTGCTCCCGGGCCCGCTCATCGCGCGGGATCTCGTCGAGATCCGTCACCTCAACAGCTGTGAACTCGTCGAAGAGGTAGTCCTTGTCCCGCCGGATCTCGATGATGTGCCGCCGAAGATCGGGATACTCCGTCAGCGGAGCGATTGCGTCCTCCACGAGCTGCCTGGCCGCCGCCTGGCCGCCCTGCTCCAGAGCCCGCTCCTGCCGGTCCGGATCCACTGCCTTCACAATGTCGCCCGCGATCTCGGAAAGGGTCTCCCCGCCTGAGGCGCGCGTCAGCTGCTCGCGCTCCTCCTCCGTCAACTGCTGGTTGAGCCGCGCCAGCCGTCCCGCCAGGATCTCGGCCTCACTCGCGCTGATCGATTTCGTACCGGCCTTGTCCAGCAGCTTGGCCAGTGAGACCTGCCGCTCGCCTGCCGGCACCAACGGCTTGGCATCCACCAGCGGGGAGTCCGTCACCCCAACCGCGTCGACGAGTACAAACCGGTCCTTGCGGACCGTCGCGTCTGCATCCGGTGTGACCTCCTGGAGCTCTGTCGCGTCGATGGTGCGAGCGCCGCGGCCCTTCATCTGCTCGAAGAGGACGGCACTGCGCACCTCGCGCAGGAAGATCACGCACTCCAGGGCCTTCACGTCCGTACCGGTCGCGATCATGTCGACGGTGACGGCGACCCGCATCCGGGGCGAGGTCCGCAGCGCTCGGATCAGCTCGTCCGGGTCCTCGCCGGCCTGGCGGCTCTTGTACGTGATCTTCTTCGCGAAGTCGTCGCCGCGCCCGAAGACCTCCTTGACCTGGGCGAGGACATCTTCCGCATGGTCCTCTCCGACCGCGAAGATCAGGGTCTTCGGAAGCTCAGTCCGGCCGGGGAACCAACGCCGCCAGTTGTCCCGGTACGCGGTGAGTACCGCCCGGATCTCGTCCACCGTCACCACCGAGCGGCCTATTTGCCCGGTCGTGTAGGTGAAGTCGTCGTCCAGTTCCTGGTAGCGCTGCCGCCGCGTCTTGCGGTCCTTGACCCGCACCGTCGTGCCCGACTCGATGGTCGCGGCGCCCTTCTCACGCAGGTCGGTGCGCATCCGTACGACGTCGAAGTCGACATTCACTCCGTCCGCGACGGCCTGCGGATAGGTGTACTCGGAGACCAGGTTGCGGCCGAAGAAACCGAGGGTCTGAAGTGTGGGGGTGGCGGTCAGACCGACCATGTGCGCGTCGAAGTACTCCAGCACGCCCCGCCACAGACCGTAGATCGAGCGGTGACACTCGTCCACGATGATCAGGTCAAAGGACTCGATCGGGACCTTCGGGTTGTAGGAGACCTCGATGGGCAGGTCCGTCGCATACGTGTCCTCATACGCCGTGCTGTCCGAAACCTCGTCTGCCTGCTCGTCATCAACAAGAGTCTCCCCGCGCAGCAGCGAGTACATCTTCTGGATCGTGCAGATGACCACCGACGAGGTTTCCTGGAGCCCCGCCGCCCCGAGCCGGTCCACGTTGTAGATGTCAGACAGTTTGCGGCCGTCGTCCGGCGTCGTGAACTTGCGAAACTCGTCGTATGCCTGCCTGCCCAAGTTGTTGCGGTCGACGAGGAATAGGACCCGGCGCGCCTTGGCGTACTTGAGCAGCCGGTAGGTCTGTGCCACGGCGGTGAAGGTCTTGCCCGCGCCCGTCGCCATCTGGATCAGTGCCCGCGACCGGTCCTCTCCCAGGGACTCCTCCAGGCCGCTGATGGCGTCGATCTGGGCGAGACGCAGCCCGTTCGGCTCCAGCATGGGCAGTCGGCGCAGGGCAGCCCGGAACGTTGGGGCGTCCGGTGCCTCGTCGGCACGCCGCATCCAGGCGGCTACCGTCTCGGGACGGTGGAAGGAGAACACCTCTCGGGAGCGGGCATCGGGGTCGAGGCGGTTGATGAAATAGGTCTCGGTGCCGGTCGTCGCGTAGCGGAACGCGAACGGCTCCGCCTCCCGCCAGACGGCGAGCCGGTGCTCCTTGAGGACACCGGCCGCGTACCGGTCGTTCTGCTCCACGGCGCTGGAGAGGTGATCTCCCTCTCGCTTGGCCTCGATCACACCGACGATCCTGCCGTCGAAATACAGGACGTAGTCCGCACGGCCTGTGGCCAGCGTGAACTCACGCACCGCCACGCCCGCGTTCCTTTTCGGACTGACCTGGTCGCGGTCCTGGACATCCCATCCCGCCGCGTGCAGCATCTCGTCGATGGCCTCGCGGGCCTGCACCTCGTTGAGCGCGGCGGGCCGCTGTGCGCGGTGGATGATCGCCTCGCGGCGCTTGGCGTCGACCTCACGCGGCTGCCTCCGGGCGGCCTCGTACTTCGCCTGCTGGGCGTCGCGCAGCTCTTCGATCCTGCTACTCAACTGCTCTACTCGGGCGAGCAGTTCGGTCTTGTTCGCGTCGGCGCTGGCGATCAGGCTCTCGGCCTCGGCCCGCGCCCTGCGCTCGGCCTCCAGCGCGTCGTCGGCTTCGGCGAGCCTCGTGCGGGCCTGCGTGAGCGCCTGACGGTGGCCGTCGAGGGCCTCGCGCAGCTCGGCCAGCTCGGCTGGGTCCGTGATCTGAGCGCTGTCACCGGGGTCCGTGGGCGGCACGAACTCGGCTACGGTCCGCCGGCCGTCGATGGCATCGTGGAACCAGAGGCCGAGCCGGTAGCAGATCCGTACGGCAGCCAGGGCCCGTGCCGTGTCGAAGAGATGGCTGTGGGCGGCCTTGTTGCGGTCGCGGCGCACCCGGTCGAAGTCTGCGCGGATCTCCGGAACGAGGACTCCGGCCCTGGTCAGAGCGGTCAACCGGTCGATCTGCTGGTCGCCCTCGATCCGCATCCCGATACGAGCGATCAGTTCCTCTGCGAGGACCTCGCCGAACTGGCCCGCCTGGACCAGGGAGGAATTGGGGTTCGTGAACACGGTCGCTTCGGCGGAAGCCCCGTACAGGGAGAGCAGCGGCTGGTGCTGATACAGCACCCCGAAGTTGGGTGAGCCCTTCGCGAAGTCACGAAGCCGGTCGTCCATGCCCTATCCCCCGCCGTCACGCCCTATCGGTCAAGGGCGTCAGCTTACGCAGCGGCGACGTGCGAAGGTGGGGATATCTCTGGTGCAAACGCTACTTCGTACCGAGACGAGAGCATCCCGGTAGAACGCGGCAGACCCCGTCGACGGCCTAACTGACCGTGCGATCGGGTCGTCCTGGAAGGGCGCTGACGACCTCTCGAACTGGTCGCCATGTCAACCACCATGAGTACCTGCGTGCCGATCGTTGCCGTCAGCCTTACCCGAGATACGGATGACCGCGGTGCTCCAAGAAATGCCGAAGCCTGAGCTGCTGAGTGTGATGCATCGGCAGTTCCTCCAGCTCTTCCAGACGGACAAACCTCACTTCGGTCGACTCATCAGAAATCGAGAGCTGACCACCGATGATGCGGGCGGTGAAACAGACATTGAACTGTCGCCGGACCTCGCCATCCGTGTACTCGATGATGTGCTTCGGGTCGGTGTACGTACCGACCAAGCCAGTGATCTCCACGTCGAGACCGGTCTCTTCCTTGACTTCTCGGACCGCCGTACCGGGTAGGGAATCGGTGAGGTCCATGCCTCCCCCCGGCAGTGCCCAGAGACCGTTGTCCCGACGACGCTGGAGCAAGATGCGCCCCTGCTCATCAGTCACGACCGCGGAGGCCGCGACAACCATGCTGTTCGGCTTGGGTGCGTTCGGGTCGTTGTAGTACTCGGTCCGCGACATTGTCACTCCTCCTGCGGTACCGGCTCCGCCGTCGCCCATACCGCGTCGAAGCTCTGCTCGTAGGTGTCGAACATGCCGCCTTCCCCGTTGCGACGGAGATGCCACACCGGGGCACCATAGGCGTTCACACCCCAGACGTGAGCGTTGATCAGCATCTGATCATCGGCGCGGTACAAGGAGTTGTAGAGCGTCGTTCCGTGGGTCCTTATCTCGATGCCGGGTACGCCTACCAGAGGGCGGTAGTGCATCAGCGCCAGTCGACACCGGGACTCGATGCCGTGGCCGAACCGCTCCTCCTGGCCGCGTGCCTGGACGTTCGAGCTGTCGGCGTCTCCTATCGCGATGCGAACGGAGCAGCCTTCGGCAGCACGCTCGCGAAGCAGATCGTTGAGCCGGGGGTACGCCTCGTGGAGGAAGACGGCCGCGTAAACCAACACGTCGATGTGCTCACGGGCCTGCGTCATCATGTCCACGAACGTGGATACGGGGAGGTCGGCACGTTGCTCGTAGAGGGCGACGAGCTCCGGGCTGATAGATCGGGCGGCGCGAGCCTGTCGCAGTGCCGGCCAGAGTGCGTGCACGTCTTCTCCTAGGGCTTCAGCCGCCTCCAAGGCTGTGGCACGGCGCGGCGTACGGCCCAGATTCACCCATCGCTCCACCGACTTGGGATCGACTTCAACTGCCTTCGCGAGGGCGGCATACGTCCAGCCTCCGGCCGCCATGACGGCACGTAGTCTCTCGTTCTGCATGAGTCTCCCCCTGGCTGTTGGGACGGCGCTAGGGACGTTCTACCCGACGCAGGACGTCCCGAAGTGGGGTTTGGGGGTTGTTCCTAGGTCCTGTCAGTTGATCTGAAGCTTCTCCGCATCGACACGGACGGATACGGACCGCTTACGGGTGATGCGGCTCTCCGGATCGGACCCGGTTCGTCCCATCTGCGAGTAGGAGGCACAAGTGGTCGACAAGGCGGCCCTACCGACTGTCGGCACCCTCGTGGTGGATGAACGCACCGACAAGGCCGGCATCGTCATGGGCCACGAGGGCCCATACGTACAACTGCGACCGCCGCGGGGCGGCATGGAGTGGGATGCCCCGCCCGAGGCACTCCGTGAGCCCACCCAAGCCGAAGAACTGAGCGCGAAGGTGTTCCTGGCCAACGAAGTGTCATGGGGGAACAGCCGGTGGGAAATGTGAGCCCTCGGGCCGTACAGCGATATGAGACGTGGACTCTCGAACCCGATCGGGAGCCTGACGCCGAACCCACGACGTACGCCATGCAGTGTGCAGTGGACGGCGAGACGTCACCGACCTGCGAGGACTTCGTCGAGCCCCAGGACTGGGTCCTCAAGCACTGCGGCAAGAACCCCTCACACCACACCTATCGCGAGATCATCACGCGGCCGTGGCGATCCTGGATGAGCGCATGATGCGCCGAACGATCAACCGGCTGGGGCAGTTCACGGGACCGCTACTGATCATCATGATCTCCGGATCAAGCGGTGTAGTCATCGGCGTCGCGCTGGCATCCAGAGCTTCGTCGTTCTGAACCCCCGTCCCCATCGACTGACGCCGATCAACGTGGTTCCCCCACGTTCTACGGGCTCGATGGGGACGGGTCCATATCTGCATCCGGCCTGCCCGGAACGCGCAGTCTCCGCCCTCGCCGTGCGCAAGGGCGCCTAGAGCAAGAGACCGGACCACCCCTCAGCCTGGACAGCATTCCGGGTGGTCCGGTCGCGGAAGCCCTGATCAGGACCCCGGTGCCGATGGTACCGGGGCGTTCGGCGTGCCCGAACTCGGGTGCGACTACAACCCCGGCTCGTAGCTACCGAGTTGGAGATGATCAATGATGCGGCGGAGTCCGTGGGAGCCCAGTCCTGACCCCAGCCACCGAAAGTCAGCCACGACGGCGGGACAGACGAACGAGCACCCGTCACGTGTGCCGCGAGCAACCCAGTTCCGGTCTCAGCCACCCCACTTGTTCACGTCACGGACTGTTCCACTGTCCGGCCTGGCCGTTGCCGACGCGACATGGCGACCGCGTTCGGGCTGCGCGTCTGTGGTCGGTGCGGCTATGGGGTGGCGGGCGGTCGAGTGGCGTGGTCGGGTCGGCACACGCTGGCTGGGCCCTGGTGCTCGGGGTGGTCAAGTTGCTTTCCGACCTTGCCGTCCGTCTCGGCGAAGCTGCGCGCTGAGCGGCGTGGGGTCGCCGCAGCGGTGGCGGAGACATGGAGCGGCGGCGGCCCCGGGCCGCCAGCGCGCGCGGTCCGCCGCAGGCGGGCCGCCTTGATCCAGTAAAGAAACTTTGGACAGCTCGCCCCTTGGGCCACTCCTCGCTGACCGCTTCTCGATACTTGGGCATCTATTGAGCCGTTCTGCGCTCCGGATCGCCAAAACTTATCCACAGGCGTTCTGGGTTTTCCTGAACTCGTCGGCACCGGACTGTCACACGGCGAGGCCTGGCCACACCTGTAGCAAGTGAAGGACCGAGCATCGGCGTAATAGCCGAAGCGGGCTACCGGGGAGCGTGTGACGGGACGCGAAAGCAAGTTGCATCACCGCGGTGCGGGAGGGCGTGAAGCCCTCAACCGCCCCGCGGGACGGGGCATCCCACGGGCCAGTGATCCGTGGTGGCGTGAGCAGTCAGATCAGCGCAACGAAGGGCGGGACCTGGTGGATGAGTCGGAGATAGCGACACTTGACGGTGAAGTGACGCGTCTCGTCGTGGAGGTGGCCGAACTGGCGTCACTCCTGGAGCAGGTGCGAGCGGAGATTAGGCGCCTTCGCCCTCGCCCTTCAGCTGCTGCATCAGCTCCAACAGGCTCTGCATCGTCTCGCGCATCTCGCCGACCTGGCCGCGCAGATCGGCAACCTCGGCGGAAAGGGACGCGATCCTAGAGCGCAGGCCTGCGGCGTTACCCTCCGAACCCTCCGACTCGGAGAGCTCCGGGTTCTCCGACCCGCCCTCTGACCCGGGGCCGGCGGCGGGGCGGCGAATGAAACTGCCCCGCCCCTGGACGCTGTAGATCAGTTCTTCGCTCTTCAGCAGCCGGAACGCGTTCTGGATGGTCGCGCTGGCCAGACCGAACTTCTCTTGGAGCTCACGGGAGGACGGGACCTTGTCCCCGGGACTCAGCTCACCGCTCTGGATCTGACGGCGGAGGTACTCAGCCACCTGCACGTAGGGCGGCCGTGAGTCGTCTTCCAGGGGCAGCGTCATGGCCCAAGAATACGGCGGCTACGCCTGCCCCACCTACGGAACACATGGGTAGCAGCAAACATCTAACACACGGGTGTTGCAGTACACCTAGCTGTTGTGGTTACCTCTTGTTGCGGCCGACACCCGGACCGCAGAACCAACCGAAGGGCTCTATCTGTCATGGCTATGACCTTCATCCGCGTCGGTCTGCTCGACTCCACGAATTTCATGGTCGGCACGCCTCCGGTGCCGAAGTGGAAGGACCAGGAGAACGGTGTGCGCGCCGTCGACCGCGAGACCGGCCAGCCGATGTTCGTCGTGACGCTCTTCCTGATGGAGGACGACCGGGCCGAGGCAATGAAGATCACCGTTCCGGCGGGAGGTCTGCCGAACGGTCTTCACCCCGGTCGCTTCGTGAAGCCGGTGGAGCTGTTCGCGATTCCGTGGGCCCGGATCTTCAACGACTCCCTTCAGGAGGGCGTCGCCTTCCGCTGCGCGTCCCTGGAGCTGGTCGCTGGCCCGGCGGTCCCGCAGGACGCTGCCGAGTCTGCGGCGGCGTAGGTCCAGCACTCCGAGACATCCCAGGGCGGCGGCCCTTGCCTTCTCACCTCTGCGGGGCAGGACGCCGCCCCTCTGGCGGCCAACTCCTCATAAACAGAAGGACGCAGTGATGAACGGAATCAACGAAGCCTTCGGCTGGGTCAGCGGTGCTGTCTGGCTGGGTCTCATAGTGATCACCCTGTGGGCGGTGGCATGGGTGGTCCGCTACCTGCGAGCGACGCCCATGGAACGCCGCAGCATCCGCCTGGCCGTGCGCATCCGGTGGGGATGGAAGCGGCTGGCGCCGATGGTCGGGCTGTCCGTCACCGACAAGATGCCAACCGCCGTGGCCTCCCTCACCAGCGGTGACAAGGTCGTGAAACCCCGCGTTCTGGTGCCAACCCTCAAGGTCGTCCCGGATGAGTTCGGGGTCATCGTGCGGGCGGGCTGCTTGCCACAGGTGGGCCTGAAGGAATTCCAGAAGGCGGCCCCGTATCTGGCCGACGCATGGCGCATGACCCGGGTCTCAGTCCTGCCGGACAAGCCGGGTCAGGTCCTCATCCGCGGCGTACGAGTCGACCCGCTCGTCACCTCGACCACGCACACCCCAACGGGGCAGGCGCCGCAGAAGATGGCCCTGTGGGATCTGGGTCTGGACGAGTTCGGCATGCCTGTCAGCGTGCCGCTGTCGGAAGTTCCCGGCGTGACGATGGCGGGCCTGCCCGGCTTCGGGAAGACGTCTGCGGTCAACCGTCTGATCTGTGACTGGGCCCCGTCACCGGCCGTGCAGTTCAACGTGTTCGACGGCAAGGTGTCGCATGCCTACGAGGGGGACTACGCCGATCTTGTGGACCGGCTGTTCGCCTTCGTCGGTGACGACCTGGAGGCAGCGAACAAGGAGCTGAAGCGGCTGGTCGAGCTACGCCGTGCCCGCTCTTCCTGTCAGAAGCAGATCCGGGGCGTCAAGAACTTCTGGCACGCCGGGCCCACAGAAGAGTGGCCGCTGATCGTGACCATCATCGACGAAGCACACACCTACTTTCGCGACCACAAGGGTTCTGACGCGCAGACGAAGCGACTGGCCGCCCTGGCTGCTGAGAACGCTCGCCTGGCGGAAGACCTCACCAAGAAGGGGCGAGCGCTTGGCTTCCTAACTCTGATCATCACTCAGAAGACCACCGGCGACGCCATCCCTACCTTCATCAGGGACGTGTGTCCGGTCGGCCTGTCATTCGCCCAGAAGACTGCCGACGCCGCGGTTGCCGCCCTCGGAGACGACATCCGTCAGTGGCCCGAAGCCAACCCGGTCACGCTCCAAGACGCCGCCTATGTAGGGGTGGCGGTCATGAACGCCCATGGTCGCCCCGGCTTCGTCCGCATCCGCACCCCGTTCGTGGCCGACGAGCACGCCGCCCGCATAGCTGCCGAGACAGCACACCTCACCCGTGACCCCGGCCGGCTCCTCGAAGGCCTCACCGGTCAGGACCCCGTAGACCTCGCCAAGGCCCTTCCAGAAACGGCCTGAACGTCACTACCGCCTACGCCCTCGAAAGGAGGTGAAACCCCATGTCGGAAGACAGGATCACGCAACGCACGGTCACCGTGGTCATGGCTGTCATCGCCCTACTGGCCTTCGTTTTCTCCTTCGGCAACGTCTGGAACCTCGCCCTACGTCTCGACGTTCCCGGCTCCGTCGCACCGCTCATCGCCCCGATGGTGGACCTGTCCGTGGTCGGCCTCCTGGTCGCCCTGCGGTACCTGTCCCTGCGCGGAGTCCCGGCCGGTGAACTCAAAGCGGCCACCCGCCTCATGCACGTCTCTGGCTTCTTCACCCTCGCCCTGAACGTGGCTGAACCCATCATCTCCGGGCACTACGGCCGCGCCTGCGTGGACGCCGTAGCTCCCCTGCTCCTCCTCGGCTGGGGCGCGGTCGGCCCTGCCCTCCTGCGCCACTTCCACGCGGTCGCCACCCCTGCCGACACGCCGACCGAATCCCCTGCGGTGCTGACCGACGCAGCACAGGCGCCGGGCCAAACGGCACTGCCCGCACCCGCCGAAGCCGCCCAACCTGCGGCGTCCCCCTCCCCGCTGCCCGTCGCCGACCCGGCCCAAGCCGCCCCCGTGCCCCAGGGCCTTCTGGAAGCCGCACGTGAGATCGCGGCCGACCACACCGCGACCCACGGCCAGCCCATCACTGCCTCGCAGCTCAAGGCTCGGCTCGGCGTCGGCCTTCCCCTGGCCAAGGCTGCGCACGCCGCCCTGACCGCCTGACCTTCGGCCGGCTTCGGCCCCACTCTCTGCCCCTGCCCTACCGGGCCCGGTTCGTCATGCCTCCGGGCAGCAGCAAACCCCCTCGGTTGCTGCCCGGCGGTCCCTGCCCCGCCAGAAGGGATACCTGCACGCCATGGCCCGCGAAATCGGCCTGCACCACGTGATCAGCCCCGCAATCCGCGACCTTCTCGCCCTCGCGAACGGCGACGACTTCGACCGCGTCACCGAACAAGTCCGCAACCTGCGTGGCTGCACCAACCCCGTGAACCTGCACGGCTGGACAACCACCACCGACGCGACCACCAAGCAAGCGGTCCGCTCCTACCGCTCCGAGGACGAACCCTCCGGACGGCTACTGACCACCTGCGGAAACCGCCGCTCCTCCCGCTGCCCTGCCTGTTCTCGGGTGTACGCCGCCGACACGTACCACCTCATCAAGGCCGGGCTGTCCGGCGGCAAGAGCGTCGCCGAAACCGTCCGCGACCACCCCCGCGCCTTCGTCACCCTCACCGCCCCGTCCTTCGGCCCCGTTCACAACCGCCCTACGACGAAGGCAGGTGAGCCCCGCCCCTGCGCATGCGGCGCAAGCCACCCACAGGACGCTCCCGAACTCGGCACCCCACTCAGCCCAGCAAGCTACGACTACACCGGCGCCGTTCTGTGGAATGCCCACGCCGGGGCGCTCTGGGCACGCTTCACCACCTACATGCGGCGTGCCCTCGCCAAGCACCTCGGCATGACACAGAAGGCACTGAACGCTGCCCTCCGGGTCTCCTTCGCCAAGGTCGCCGAGTACCAGCAACGCGGCCTGGTCCACTTTCACGCGGTCGTCCGCTTCGACGGTCCCGACGGCCACACCACCTCGCCCCCGGCCTGGGCCACCTTCGACGCCCTTCAGGCGGCTGTCGGCCTGGCGGTCGAGCGTGCCAGTCTCCTCGTCGAGTCGGACGCGGTCGGCGAACGCGTCATCAAGTGGGGCGACCGCTTCAAGGTGGACCAGATCTCCGCCCTGGGCGACGGTGAACTTACCGATGCCAAGGTCGCCGGGTACGTCGCCAAGTACGCCACCAAGAACGCCGAAGGCGCGGGCACGGTTGACCGCACCCTGATGTGTCGCCCCTGCACGGGGCGCGGTTACGTGCGCGGCCCTGACGGTTTCCTCGACCTGTGCGAGGACTGCGACGGCACCGGCCAAGCAGAACCCCTCACCGGCCTGCCCGTACAGCAGCACGCCCGGCAGATGATCCGCACAGCTTGGGCGCTGGGCCACCTCCCGGAGTTCACCCACCTCAAGCTCTGGAAGTGGGCTCACATGCTCGGCTTCCGCGGCCACTTCTCCAGCAAATCCCGCGCCTACTCCACCACCCTCGGCGCCCTCCGCGACGTCCGCCGGGCCTGGCGCACCGCACAGGCCGAAGCTGCCCGCGTTCGCGCCGGCCTCCCCGTCGACGACGAGAACACCACCCTCGTCACCACCTCTTCGTGGACCTACCTCAGCAGCGGCTACCGCCCCGGTGAAGAACTTCTCGCCGCCCAGGTCCGCCACGACATGGAGCACGCCGAACGCTGCAAGCACGAAGGGCTGATGCCCGCATGACGACAGCCGTGCTCACCGTGGACCAAGTCGCCGCGCGCCTCGGCATCAGCCGCTGGAAGGTCCACGACCTGATCCGCTCCCGCGAACTCGCCTCTTTCAAGATCGGCCGCTGTCGACGCATCAGTGACGCCGCCGTAGACGCGTACGTGTCCCTCCGCACCGAACAGGAAGCCGCCTGATGGCCAAGCCCAAGAAGAACGCCAATAACGAAGGCACCATCTACCAGCGCAAGGACGGGCGTTGGGAAGGCAGCGCGTACGTACTCACGACTGACGGCACGTACAAGCGGCGCAGCGTCTACGGGAAGACCTGGGACGAAGCGCACGAGAAGCTGACCAGACTCAAGGCCGACTCGCTCAACGGCCTTCCAGTGGCCACCAGCAAGATGACGGTCTCCGAGTACCTCGGGTACTGGCTGCTGAACGTCGCCAGAGGCAAGGTCCGGCGGACGACCTACGTCAACTACGAGTCCCTCGTTCGCAACTACGTCACTCCGGAGTTCGGCAGGAAGAAGCTGGTCCGGCTCACTGCTCGCGACATCCGGGCCTTCCTCGTGAAGACGGCCGCCACGTGTCAGTGCTGCGCACAGCACAAGGACAAGAAGCGGCCCGAGCACAAGCGGCGCTGCTGCGCCCTCGGCAAGTGCTGCACGAAGCTCCCGTCTGATCGGACCGTGCGCTTCCTTCTGGTGATCCTGCGTGCCGCACTCCAGCACGCCGTGCGCGAAGACGAGCTGCCGCGCAACGTGGCCCGGAACGTGGAGCTGAGCATGGGAACGAAGCGCGAGATCGAACCGCTCACGGTTAAGGAAGGACGCATGCTCCTGGCGGCCGCGCGGGAGAACCGGCTGTGGGCCGCTTACGAGGTGGCGGTTCGAATCGGCCTGCGTCGCGGGGAGCTGCTCGGGCTGCGCTGGTCGGACATGGACCTTCACGAAGGTGTCCTCACCGTCCGCCAGGCGCTCCAGCGGGTTGGCGGCGAACTGCTGATCGTCGCGCCGAAGACACAGCGGTCAGCTCGTCGCGTGGCCCTGCCGTCCGAGTGTGTGACCGCGCTCCGGGCTCAGCGTGCCCAGCAGATCGCCGACAAGAAAGCCGCGGGCGATGCCTGGAAGGGCACAGGCCACGGCCTGGTCTTCACCACAAGGAACGGCACGCCCATCGAGCCGCGCAACCTGAACCGGTCCTTCGAGGTCCTCTGCGCCCGGGCCGGCGTTCGCAAGGTCCGCTTCCACGACCTGCGCCACACCTGCGCGTCGCTCCTGCACGAACAGGGAGCCGACGCCCGCATGATCATGGAAGTCCTCGGCCACAGCTCGATCCGCGTGACCATGGACATCTACACGTTCGTCCGGCTCGAATCGCAGCGCTCGGCGTTCGATCGAGTGGGGGACGCTCTCCGGGGCGACGGCAATACGCCGGACGATGACGACGGCGCGGCCGGCGCCCCCGTAGCCATCTGAACCGACCCCGGCATTCGGTTGCCGTCAACCACTGCCGTCACGACATACGCCAGAGGCCCCGTGGATTTCTCCACGGGGCCTCTGGTCTGGTGTGCACTCGGCAGGATTCGAACCTGCAACCTTCTGATCCGTAGTCAGATGCTCTATCCGTTAAGCTACGAGTGCTTGTCTTTAGTTTTCGTCTCCGCTCCCCGGCCTTTCGGCCCGCTCGCGGCGACAGGAAGAACATTACATGACTGCCGCCGCCATGTGAAATCCGTTTGCCGCACCCGTTGTGACCTGCGAAAACGCGCCCACGGCCGGGAGGAAACGCCGAAGCCCCGGTCCGTGTGGACCGGGGCTTCGGATCTTGGGGCGGAGGCGGAGGGATTTGAACCCTCGATGGGATTTAAGTCCCAAACCGCATTAGCAGTGCGGCGCCATAGACCGGACTAGGCGACGCCTCCAGCACAACCGTCCGCGCGAGCGCG
Source organism: Streptomyces sp. YJ-C3 (assembly GCF_053891275.1). Classification (NCBI taxonomy): domain Bacteria; kingdom Bacillati; phylum Actinomycetota; class Actinomycetes; order Kitasatosporales; family Streptomycetaceae; genus Streptomyces; species Streptomyces sp. YJ-C3. The sequence continues at coordinate 8,867,464 of NZ_CM132685.1, forward strand.
ATGCGGTGCGTGCAGATGATGACACAGTTGAGCGCCGTGTCACCAATCGCCTCCCACGGTACTAGGAGGGCAGGCCAGAGGGCAAAGCCCTGGCCGGGGCGCAACGTCGTGGCGGGCACGCGCGTTAGGCACGGCATGTTGCTGCGTCGTCTGTCGTCCCGCCTGCTGCTCACCGCCGCCTCGGCCGCGGCCCTCGCCGCCGTGCCCGTCTCCGCGCACGCCGACACCGGCCCGACGCGGATGCCGCCGCCCCCGTTCGGCGCGCCGGACGGCCCCGGCGGCGACCACCTGACCGTCACCGTCGCCGACTCGGGCAACGGCAGCGACGGCACCCGCGAGCTGGAGTGCGGGCCCGCCGGCGGCACCCACTCCGACCCGGGCGCGGCCTGCGACCGGCTCGACGAGCTCGCGGGCGACGGCCAGGACCCGTTCGCGCCGGTGCCCAAGGGATCGCTCTGCACGATGCAGTACGGCGGGGCCGCCACCGCGCACATCACCGGGACCTGGCACGGGCGGGCCGTCGACGCCACTTACAAGCTGACGGACGGCTGCGAGATCTCCCGCTGGAACCGGCTGGTGCCCGTGCTGCCTGCGACCGCGCCGTGACCGTGGGTCCAACGGTCACATCGCCATGACCCGGCGTGCACCGGGTCCGCACATCCTCTACGTGTGCTCCCTCTCATCCGGCGCCGCGAGCGCAACCACTGCCCGTAGACTCCCTCCCGTGACACGCTGCGGGCCGCGAGGCAAGATGGCCCGCACGGTCGGCAAGTCGCGGTAATCAGGGAGGAAGCGTCGTCGTGAGCAGCAGGCCATCCCGAGGCGCTGCTCGCCTCGCAGCCATACTTGACGCGCTCCCCGATGCGTTGGTGCTGGTCAACACCAACGGGACCGTCGTCAACGCCAACTCCATCGCGCTCGAGGCCTTCGAGGCGCCGGGCACCGCCCTGGTGGGGCGCGGACTGCTCGATCTGCTGCCCCAGTTCGACTCCCGGCTGATCCCCGGATCGATGCGCAGGCCCGACACGGTGACCGACGAGCGCGGGCGGACGAAGCCGACGCGGATGGTCGCGCGGCGCACCGACGGCAGCGAGTTCCTGGTCGAGGTGACCAGCGCGAACCTCGCCGACGGCGCGCGCGACGCCGTGGATCCGTACGGCTCGAGCGGCGGTTCCGGTTCGTACAGCGGCTCCGAGCTGCTGATGCTCGTCGTCCGCGATCTGTCGGGGACCCTCGACACCGAGGCCGAGCTGGCCCGTTCGCAGCGGCAGACCGAGATGATTCTGCGGGCCGCGGCCGAGGGCGTCGTCGGCACCGACACCGACGGGCACATCGTCCTCGTGAACCCGGCCGCCGCGCAGATCCTCGGCTTCCGTGCCAGCGATCTCGGCGGTCAGGAGCTGCATCCGCTCGTCCTGCACTCACGGCCCGACGGCGAGCCGTTCCCGTACGAGGAGTCGCCGCTCGCCGACACCTTGCGCTCCGGGCGCAAGCACCGGGTGCGCGGGCAGGTCCTGTGGAACAAGAAGGGCGAAAAGGTGCCCGTCGACATGACGACGGCACCGGTGCGCGACGGTGATCAACTGGTCGGCGCCGTCATGACGTTCACCGACCGGCGCCCCTACGACAAGCTCGTCACCGAGCACGCCGAGGAGATCGCCCGACGCGAGGAGACGGCGGAGCAGGAGCGCGAGAAGCGCACCGCCGAGCTGGAGCGGGTCCGCGAGGAGCTGACCGCCGAACTCGCCGCGACGCGCGAGGAGCACGCCGAGGAGCTGTCCGCCGAGCGGGAGCGGGGCGCCGCGTTCGCCGAGCGGGAGAAGGACCGGTACGAGGAACTGGCGGCCCGGCACTCGCAGCTGCTCGCCGTGCTGGGCCAGTCGCTGCGCGGGCCGCTCGACGAGCTGCGGCGCGAGCTGGGCCAGCTGGCCGCGGACGACGCCGGACAGCTGTGGCCCGAGGCCAACCAGGTTCTGCACCATCTGTCCGCGGGCTACTCGCGGATCACGACGCTCGTCGACAACGTGCTCGCGTACCAGCTCCTCGACGCGGGCGGCGAACAGCTCGCCCGTACGCCGGTGATGCTGGACGCCGTCGTCGCCGCCGGTGTCGACGGGGCCGTGGAGCTGATCGGTCCCGGTCGCGTCCAGTTCGCCGTGCACGCGCCGCCGATCGAGGCCGAGGTGGACGCGGGGCGGCTCGCCACCGCGCTCGCGCATCTGATCGCCGACGTGGCCGGGATCGACGCCACCGGGAACGCGCGGGTTCCGGCCGGCGCCGGGTACGTCGACTCGACCGTCGTCGTGGCGGCCGCTCAGCGCGGCGAGAGCGTACGCATCGAGGTGCGCGGCCCCTACGCGGGCGGTGACCCGGTGCACGGGCCGATCGTCCAGGGCATCGTGCGGGCGCACGGTGGTGTGCTGCAGACGCACGAGATGCCCGGGATGAGCGGCAGCGCGTACGTGCTCGAAGTGCCGATCGGGAGCGGCGCCGGGGTCGTCACGGCCCCCGCCGAGCCGCTCGCGGAGCCGGCCGCCGAGCCCACCCCGAACCTGCCCGAGCAGGCCGGCGCCGCCACCCCGCACCTTCCCGAGCAGGCGACCGCCGCGACCGGTGGCGGCCGGCGTCGGGCGCGGCGGAGCTCCGGCCCCTCGGTGGACTCGTTCCTGGAGAGCGGGCTGCCGGGCGGCGAGGCCTCCGGCGGTACGGGCCGGCGGCGCGGACGGCGGGCCCCCGAGGAACCGTCGGCCCCCGCGGACGGCGGCGCACAGCCGGAGGCACCGGCGGCGGAACCCGCTGCCGAGAGCCCGGCAGGCGGTACCGGACGGCGCCGGGCGCGGCCCGCGGAGACCGGTGCGGCCGAGGGTGCCGTGCTGACGGCGGCCGAACACGCGGCGGGTTCCGCGGCACTGGGCGAGACGGTGCCGCCGCAGGGCGTGCCCGCGCCCACCGGGCGACGGGCCAGGCGCGCACACGACTCGGAACAGGCGGCGCTGCCCGCGCTGCCGTCGGGTTCCGCTCAGGAGGGCGACTCGGGTCACGGCGGGCTGGAGTTGGCGGGTGCCGGGGCCGGGCAGCCGACGGGCCGCCGGGCGCGCCGTGCGCTCGGTACGGCTCAGGCAGGCCAGGCCGCGGACGAGGCGGCGGCGCCGCGCGAGATGTTCGCTCTGCCGCCCGCCCAGGCCGACCGCACAGCCGAACCCGTGGCCCCCGAGGCGGCCCCGGCGACCGCGCCCGCCGACGTACGAGAAGACGTACCGGACGACGTACGAGGCGCCCCGCAGCAGGACACGGCCGGGGACGGTGCGGCGCACGGTGGCGCCGGGCAGCCCCTGCCGCTGCCGGACGAGGCCCAGCAGCACGACGCCGCCGCGGGCCACCCGGCGGAGGACCACACGCCGCCGCAGCCGCACCCGGCGCAGAGCACGCCGGCGCAGGGCACGCCCGCGCCGGCCGCGCTGCCGCCGGAGAACGCGGCGCGTGCCGCCCAGCCGCTGCCCGCCGAGGCGCCGCAGCACCCGGCCGGGGACACGACCTCGACGCAGGGCCGCGCCTTCAGCGTGCGCACGCTGGGCCAGGGTGTCCCGTTCGGGCGGCAGGTCGCCGAGCAGCAGCGGCCGCAGGGGGCGCCGAAGGCACCCGCCCGTCCCGGGGCCACGCCGCCGCAGGGCGTGCCGCAGGCACCCGAGGGGCAGACGTCGAACGGTTCGGGCCGGCGGCGCAAGCTGTCCACCCGCCAGGAGCAGCCCGAGGCGACCGACCCGCAGACCCCGGCTCAGGGCACGACGCAGACCCCGCCGCAGGGAACATCGCAGACCCCCGCACGGGGTACGACGCAGGCCCCGGCGCGCGGCACGGCGCAGACCCCGGCGCGGGGGACGGCGGCCCGGCCGCATCCCCAGCCGTCCCTGCTGTCGCCGAACTCCTCGGAGGGCCTCGGCCGTTCCTACGCGATCGGTGCCCCCGACCAGGACGCCGACGAGGGGCCCGAGCCGCTGGACGGTCCGGGCGGAGCGGTCGAGATCGCCAACCGGCCGCAGCCGCAGCCGATGGACGACGAGCTGCCCCCGGAGCCCCTCGACAACCCGCGCCGCCTCCTTGTGTGGCCCGCGCCGGACGTGACGACGCAGCAGGCGCTGAGCGACCGCGGCTACCGTCCGGTCACCGTGCACTCGCGCGAGGAGGTCGACGCGCAGATCGCGGCGTTCCCGGCCGCGCTGTTCGTGGACCCGCTGACCGGGCCGATCACCCGGACCGCGCTGCAGTCGCTGCGGCAGGCCGCCGTCGCGGCCGAGGTGCCGGTGCTGGTCACCGCGGGCCTCGGGCAGGCGACGCGTGAGGCGGCGTACGGCGCCGACCCCGCGGTGCTGCTGAAGGCTCTCGCCCCGCGGGACAGTGAGCAGCATCCGCCCCGAGTGCTGCTGATCGAGGAGCACGAGGAGATCGCGCTCGCGCTGACCGCCACGCTGGAGCGGCGCGGGATGCAGGTCGCACGGGCCGCGAGCGACGCGGACGCGGTGACGCTGGCGGCGCAGATGCGGCCGAACCTGGTGGTCATGGATCTGCTCCAGGTACGCCGTCGCCGCGCGGGCATCATCGACTGGCTGCGGGCGAACGGGCAGCTGAACCGCACGCCCCTCGTCGTCTACACGGCGGCCGTCGAGCCCGCCGACCTGCCGCGGCTCGCGGCGGGGGAGACGGTGCTGTTCCTGGCAGAGCGCTCGACGAGCGCCGAGGTGCAGGGCCGGATCGTGGATCTGCTGGCGAAGATCGGCACCAACTGACACATGAGGGCGGCCCGTTGAGGGCCGCCCTCGTTTCACGTGAAACGTCGTGCACGAGTGCACTTGTGCTGTCGTGCTGTCGTGCTGTCGTGCTGTCGTGCTGTCGACGGTGCGCTCGCTCAGAGCTGGGTGACGTCCAGTTCCCCGTCCGCGTACTGCTTGCGCAGCACCTTCTTGTCGAACTTGCCGACGCTGGTCTTCGGGACCGCGGGGATGATCGTCCAGCGTTCTGGCAGCTGCCACTTGGCGACCTTCTCGGCGAGGAAGGCGCGCAGGGTCTCGAAGTCGGCGTCGGCACCCTCCTTCAGCACGACGGTGGCGAGCGGCCGTTCGCCCCACTTGTCGTCGGGCACGGCCACCACGGCGGCCTCGGCCACGGCCGGGTGCGACATCAGCGCGTTCTCGAGGTCGACACTGGAGATCCACTCGCCGCCGGACTTGATGACGTCCTTGGCCCGGTCGGTGAGGGTGAGGAAGCCGTCGGGGCTGATGGTGCCGACATCACCGGTCTTCAGCCAGCCGTCCTCACTGAACTTGTCGGCGGGGCGCAGTGGTTCACCGCCCGAGTCGGCGCCCGCGAAGTACGCGCCCGCGATCCAGTTGCCGCGCACCTCCAGCTCGCCCGCGGACTTCCCGTCCCAGGGCAGGTGCTCGCCGCCGGGGCCGCTCAGGCGCGCCTCGACGCCCGCGGGGAAACGGCCCTGCGTGAGCCGGTACGCGAACTCCTCGTCGCTGCCCGGCTCGACGCCGGCCGGCGGCCGCGAGACCGTGCCGAGCGGCGAGGTCTCGGTCATGCCCCAGGCGTGACAGACCCGCATGCCCAGGTCGTCGAACGCCTTCATGAGCGAGGGCGGGCAGGCCGAGCCGCCGATGGTGACCTGGACGAGCGTGGAGACATCGCGCGGCTTCGCCGTGAGCTCGGCGAGCAGGCCCTGCCAGATCGTGGGAACGGCGGCGGCGTGCGTGGGGCGCTCGGCCTCGATCATCTCGGCGAGCGGCGCGGGCTGCAGGAAGCGGTCCGGCATCAGCATGTTCACGCCCGTCATGAACGTGGCGTGCGGCAGCCCCCAGGCGTTCACATGGAACTGCGGGACGACGACGAGCGAGGTGTCGGAGTCGGTCAGCCCCATGGACTGCGTCATGTTGACCTGCATGGAGTGCAGGTAGATGGAGCGGTGCGAGTAGACGACACCCTTGGGATCGCCGGTGGTGCCGGAGGTGTAGCACATGGCGGCGGCCTGGCGCTCGTCCAGCTCCGGCCAGTCGTACGTGGTCGGCTTCCCGGCGATGAGGTCCTCGTACTCGTGGACCCGGGCGTGGGCGCCGTCGAGCACGGAGCGGTCGCCGGGGCCGGAGACGACGATGTGCTCGACCGTCGTCAGGCCGGGCAGCAGGGGCGCGAGCAGCGGCAGCAGCGAACCGTTGACGATGATCACGCGGTCGGCCGCGTGGTTCACGATCCACGTCAGCTGCCCCGCCGGGAGGCGAAGGTTGAGGGTGTGCAGGACGGCGCCCATGGCGGGCGCGGCGAAGTACGCCTCGACATGCTCCGCGTTGTTCCACATGAGAGTGCCCAAAACATCCGACTCGCTCACTCCCAGTTCGTCGCGGAGCGCGTTCGCCAGTTGTGCGGCGCGGTTGCCGATCTCGGCGAAACTGCGGCGGTGCGGTTCAGGCTCGCCGGTCCATGTGGTGACCTGAGACGAACCGTGGATCTTCCGGCCGTGTTCCAGAATCCGCGAGACAAGCAGCGGTACATCTTGCATCGTGCCGTACACCGGTGGGCCTCCCCATTGAGTTACGCGGCGGTAGCGCCTGTCCGCGATTCTCGGGGCATACCACGCGGTATGTCACTACCTCGGGGGAATCTGTTCCCAGGTGTCTGGACGTGTCCAGAGTTCGGCGGACAGCCACAGGCCGGCCGTAGCGGTCCCGAACGGCCCTCGACAGATACGGGCCCGCTCCCACGGGTCCGGCTCCCACAGGGGGTGCACCGTCACCGCAACGCCCTCGCCACCCGGGATCGGTTCGCCGTTCTCGTCCTTCTTACGGGACAGCACGACGCGCCGTACCAGTTGCTTGATCATGGCGTTCCGCTCGGACGTGTTGAACGTCTTCCACTCGGCCGCGATGCTCACGACCAGCCGGTCGAAATCTGAGCGTCGCGGCGCCTCGGCTACGTCGGCCTGCTTCTCAAGCTCGCGCTTGATCCGCTCCTGACGCTGCACGTAGGTGTCGCGCGCCCGCTCGAACGCCCCCGCCGGGTACTTCTCGGGGTGCTCGGCCTGGTCCATGATCAGGCGAGTGAGGGCGGCCTCGGCCGTCTCGTACTCCGCCGTGAGCTTGGCGCGGGCGAGCTTGGCGAGGGCCCGCTCGTCGACTTTCGGCTCGTCCTTCTCGGTCGGCGGCGCGGTGTCGACGCCCGGCGCCGCCTCGCGCATGAGCCACTTCTCGACCTCCTTCTCGACGGGGACGCGCTGAATCCAGATGCCTTCGCACTTGGTGCCGCCGGACGCTGCACGCTGCGAACAGCGGTAGGCGTGACCGTTGAGGTTGATCACCTCACCGGCGGCGTTCCTCCACCTGTTGGTGGTCATGCTGGTACCGCCGCGGCACGCGTCATGACGGACGATGCCCGTCAGTTCGTAGATGGCGTTCCGGGCCCGTGGCGGGGTGTTCTGGACCTCCGTGCGCCTGGCGCGGTACTTCTGCCACAGGTCGTAGTCGATCAGTTCCTCGTGTGCGCCCTGTGCGAAGAAGTAGTTCGGGCAACTGCCGTTGGTCCTCCTTCCGTTGCACTTGCAGTCGTCGTCATGGATGCGGAGCAGACCGGCGGGGAATCCGCCGTCCATGTAGCGGGTGAGGGTCTGCGTCGTCCACAGGGTGCCGCGGGTGGTGCGGTGCCCGCTGTTGTTGAGCCACCCGCAAAGCGAGGCGAACCCCTTCGGCTTCGTGGGGTGCGTGTACATGCGATACAGCTCGGCGACGATCGGGCCGACCTCGGGGTGAGGCTCGTACTTCTCGTCTTGCAGCTTCTCGGTTCGGGCATCCCATCGGCGGTGCCAGATGTACCCGAATCGGGGGCGCCCGGTGGCCGGGAGTCCCTGTGCCCGGCGGTGCTGGTGCGTTTCGCTCCATGCCTCGCCGATGCGGTCGCTTTCGAACGCTGCGAACTCAAGGATCATGCCGCGTTGGAACCGACCGATAGCGGTCGTGGCGTCGACCGGTTCGGTCGCACTGACCAACTGTCCGCCGATGGATTCGACGCGCGCGAGGTTAATCGCGTTGCCGGCGCGGTCGCGTCCGAAGCGCGAGTATCGCCATACGGCGATGCCCTTCTCTTTCCCCTTCTCGACGATCTCGATTGCCCGCATGATCTTGCGCTTGAAGTTGCGGCCGGTTGTGTCGAGGTCTTCGATCCATTCGGTGATCTCGGCTCCGTGGCGCTTGGCCCATTCGAGGATGGCCGCGCGCTGGATCTCCGGACTGATCTTCTCCTCTTTCCAGGTCGAGACCCGGATGTATCCGACGTACGGAGCCAGCTTCGTACGTTTGAACGTGGCAGGTATCTGCGCTGTTGTCACAGTGCCTTCCGTTCGGATTGGTGGGTGTTGTGCGGGCGCAGTGTGATCACGTTGCCCGCGACCTGCTCGTCGCGGTCCCGGTTGCCACCGCGGCGCGGTGCGGGGGGTACGTCGAGCAGGCCGCGCGCGACGTGGTCGAGGGCGCGCATGTAGCCGGCGTTGTCGGCGTTGGTGAGCTGGTCGGCCGAGACGCGTTGCGAGTTGTGCACGGTGCGGATGATGAGCAGGGGTACGGCGGTGAGCACGAGGAACAGCCCGGCTCGCCACAAGTCGTCGTTGTTGCCGAGTAGTCCGAGGACGCCGAAGGACAGTCCCGCCATGAGCAGGGCGACTGCGAAAACGGGCATGTACCGGTGCGTCACTGCTGTGCCTCCGTGCGTTAGTTCTCGGCGGCGTGATCCCCGCCGTTTGCGGCTCGCTGCTTGCGCAGGGTTTCTGTGAAGGAGACGAACAGTTCGACGCCTTGGGGGTCGGTGATCCCCAGTTCGTTGGCTGCTGCCTCGGGTGTCAGTGGGTCGGTGCGGGGGGTTTGCTGCCGGATGGCGAGCAGGACGTCGCGGGTGAGGATGCCGGCGGCGACCAGGACCTCGGCGAGCGGGAGGTCGAGGGTTTCGGAGAGCGCTTCCAGGACGCGCGTTTCCGGGGCGCCTTGACCGCGCAACATGCGGCTGATGGACGCTTGCCCGATACCCGAGTCGGCGGCGAAGCGCGTTTGCCCGCCGCCCCTAGGTCGTAGGTCGTAGCCGCGGCGTTCGAGTTGGTCTCTCAGCCAGTCTGCGAACTCCGCGGGCGTGGCCCGGTCGTTCTTCCGTGGGGGATTCGTTCGATCCATGGATGGAACATACCGCGCGTGGGGCGCTACTACCACATGATCGTTTGAAGCCGCCCGAAATAAGCACGTTTGGCACAGTCCACCCCCCTGAGCTGCCGCCATGCAGTCGAACAGGTGACCGATTGTTGCCGCGCATATGCCACGTGTCAACAGAGTTCGGAACTCCCAAGTCCGCTCGCATATGCCACGTCGAACGCCCGTACGTCGTGCTAACGTTCCATCCGTGGATAGAACAAACCATCCACGGAAGGACGATGCCGCTATGTACGACCGCGCCACTCTGGTCACAGCCGCCCAAGCAGCAGGCGACCGCAACCCGTCAGACACCGCAAGACGGTTGAAGGTTGCACGTAATACCGCATGGCGCCTGTGGAACGGACACACCGCCCCAAGTGCCGCCATTGCCGCGGCAGTTGAGGAGCACTACGGCGTTACCGCTGGTCAACTGATCAAGCGAGCCGCCGCATGACCGGCCCCGTGATCTCCCGCGACCAGGCGTTCGCCAACGCCCGCCGGGTCCTCGACGCCGCCCGCGACCGCCGCGACAGCGACCGCGCCGCCGGCCGCCTCGACCCCGAGGCCGAACTCATCTTGCGCCGCCTCGAACGGCAGCAGCGCGCCGAGCAGGCGCCCGCCGTCGAGCACCGCGCCGCCGCCTGAAACGCGCGAGGGCCGCCCGGAAGCGACCCGGACGGCCCCGCCCGACCGAACCCCGAGAGGTACCGATCGTGAACACCACCCAGCCTACCGCCGCCCCCCGCGCCGCCGAGGCCGTCGCCGGCGCCCTCGCCGCCCGCAAGCGCCTCGCCCTCACGGGCGTGATCGCCCGACAGCTCGACCAGATCGCCCCCGGCACCGCCCGCGTGCGGATCGTCCCCGTGACCACCGACCGCGACGGCGAACCGCGCATCGCAACGTGGGTCAGCCTCGACGACGCCCTCGGCCTGCCGCTCAAGGCCGACCGCGCCGCGCACCGCGCCGCCCGCGGCCTGCTCCGCCGGGCGTTCCCCGCCGCCGACTGGACCCGCGCGCACGCCTACGACGTCGCGGCCGGCGACCTCGCCCTCGACGCGCCGACCCTGCCCGAGGAGCTGCACCAGTGATCCGCCCCCAGCTCAGCGCCGACGGCCTCGCCGTCCGCCTGCCGATCGCCGCCCGCGCCGAGTCCATCCTCGACGACCTCGCCCTCGCGTACGCCGAGGACCCCGACACCGTCGGCGCCCTGCTCACCCACCACGGCGACAACGTGCGTGCCCTCGACCACGCGATCTATGCGCACGACATGCCCGAGTACGAGCGCGCCATGAGGGCCGCCGCCGCGGACGGAAGCCGCGAGGCCCTGGCCGCCGAGGCGCCGATCGCCGCCGACCTCGACGACCTGCTCGACCCCGACTCGGCGATCACCCTCGCCGGCCGGATCACCAGGCTCGCCGGCCGTATCCGCCACACCCCCGCACAGAACAGGAAGACCCACCCGTGACCGTCACCACCCTGCCCACCGCTCACGCCCCGGTCGCGGTCGCGCCCGCCCGCGGGGGCGCCCTGTCCCTCTCCCAGATGAGCCCTTACGAGGCGTGGCAGTTCTGCGAGTCCCTGGCCAACACGCCTCTACTGCCCGACGTCTACCGCAAGAACCCCGCATCCGTTCTATGGGCACTGGAGTACGGCCGCGCCCTCGGCCTCGACGTCGTCACCACCATCACGACGATTCACGTGATCAAGGGCAAGCCGTGCCAGTCCGCCGACCTCATGCTCGGCCGCGCCCGCTCCGCCGGGCACCGCGTGCGGATCAAGTCCGAGCGCACCCGGTGCGTTGTGTCGATCCAGCGGCACGACGACACCGACGACGAAACGGTCGTCGAGTGGACCCTCGACGACGCCGTGACCGCTGGTCTGTGCACGCTCAAGAACGACCGCCCGTACGCCCGCGACAAGCACGGCGACCCCACCCCGTGGGAGAAGTTCCCGCGCGCCATGCTGCGGGCCCGATGCATCGCCGAGGCCGTGCGTATCGCGTGCCCCGAAGTGCTGCACGGGGCGATCTACACGCCCGAGGAGTTGGGCGCCGTCGTCGACCAGGAGGGAAACCCGGTCGCCGTCGAGCGGACCGACGCCCCGCCCATGCAGCAGACGGCGACCGTCGTGCAGTCGACGCCGAACGGCCCCCCGGCCGCGACCGCGCCGACGCGCGACTACCTCGCCGAGGCCGCCGAGACGGCCGACGCCGACCAGCTCGCCGCGATCCTCGCCGACGCCGAAGCGAACGGCGCCCCCGCGGACTACATGGTGTGCCTCGGCGAACTCCGCGACGCGCACGCCGCCGAGGCCGTCGGCCCCGTCCGCGAGCTGCACGCCGCCGCCCAGGCCCGGGGCGTTCACCCCGACCACCTCGCACGCCTCGCCGCCATCGGCGCCACCAAGCCGGGCGCCAAGCAGCAGGCCGGGGGGAACGAGGAGCGCCAGGCGCCCGAGGAGCAGGGCACCCCGGCCGGACCGGCGCCGCACTCGGTATCCGACGCGGTCGCCGCCGAGGCCGCCATACCGGCCGGCGTCGCCAACGCCGAGCAGGCCGCCGCCGAGGCCGAGAACCGGCTCAGGCTCGCCGCGAGCCGCGCCCAGCTCGCCAACCTCGACGAGGCGTTCGAGCGCGTGCACGGCTTGCCGATCGAGCACGCCCCGGCCGCCGCCCTCGACGCGTTCCGCGCCATGATCGAGAACGGGGGCGCCCAGTGACCGAGCAGCCCCAGACCGAGCAGGCCGAAGCCAAGCCGACCGCGCCCGACCCCGTCGTCGTCCGCGACGCCGTGACCCGACAGGCCGTCCTCGGCGCCCTGCTCGACGAGGTCAAGAGCGCGTACAAGGACGCCAAGAAGGCCGCCGACGACCTGCTCGACAAGTCGCACAAGGCCGGCGGGACGACTCAGGTCGACGCCCTGTTGCCCGACGGGACGAAGGTCGGTTCGTCGTCCCGTTCGGGGGGCGAGCGCGAGGCCCAGGTCGTCGACGCCGAGGCGTTTCGCGGGTGGGTCCGGGACAACTACCCGACCGAGCACGTCGTCGAGTTCGTGCCCGCCCAGGTGCTCACCAGCGTGCGCCCCGGATTTGCCGGCAAGGTGCTCGCCGAGGCGACCGCGGCCGGTACCTCCCAGTTCGTCGACGGGACGTCCGGTGTCGTGCACGACGTGCCCGGCGTCGAGTTGAGGCCGTCGAGGGCCGCCTCGCACCGCCTCACCTACACCCGGGGGAGTAAGGCGCAGCCGACGAGTGGGCGCGACCTGGTCGCCGCCGCGTGGCGTGCGGGCGTCCTGGTCGAGTTCCTGCCCGCCCTCGCCCCGGCCGCGCCGACGGCCGCGGCCACGGCGCCGGCCGAGGAGCCCGAGCAGTGACCCGGGCGACCGCCGCGAGCCTCGCCGCCATGCGTCGCCGCCTCGACGAGCCGCCGCCCGAGAACGTGCCCGGTCAGCTCGCCGTCGAGGTCCCGGCCGGCGAGGACAAGCCGCCGCCCGCGTGCGGCCACGGGAACCCCCAGTGCGGCGCCCGGCCCGTTCGGTTCTACCCGTGCGGCCACCGGTGCGAGGAGCACCAGCCGAGCAAGACCCGCCCGTATTTCACTCCCTCGCCTTGACCGGCCCCCGGGGGCGAGGCCGCCCTCGCCCCCGGGCCCCCAGCACGACAGGAGCGCCACCCCGTGACCCTCGACGCCATGGATTGGGTGTGGACCCGCGCGAAGGCGCGCGGGAACGCCCGCCTAGTCCTACTCGCCGTCGCCGACGCCGCGACCGGCCCCGAGGCCACCGCGCGCATGGGTACGGCCGAGTTCATGCGCCGGCTCGCCGCGTCCCGCTCGACCGCGCGCGCCGCCGTCGACGCCGCCCTCGCCAGTGGCGAACTGGTCGAGGACGAGCCCGCCAAGGGCAGCCGCGCGACCCGGTACAAGCTCCCCGGAGCCGTCGGGTACCGCCGGACCGCACGCGCTACCGGGCCGGAATCCGGCCCCATAGCCCCGGAGACCCCCGGGCCGGAATCCGGCCCCCTACCGGCTACCGGGCCGGATCTCGGCCCCTTTACCGGGCCGGAGTCCGGTCCCCTCGCAGATACGCCGGAGACCCCTTACCGGGCCGAATCTCGGCCCCTTTGGGGACCGGATTTCGGCCCCCATCACCCACCCATAGAGGGATTGAGTGAAGGAGGGAGCGAGCGTGCACGCGACGCGGTCGCAGTGATCCCCGAGTTCGCCCGCCCCCTGGTCGACCAGATCACCGCCGCCGGCGTCCTGGTCGCGTGGAACCTCGCCCCGGCCGAGTGGTTCATCGTCGACGCCCTGGTGAAACGTTCCGGCCTCGACATGCTCGCCACCGCCGCAGTGCAGGCCGCCGCCCGCAACCGCAAGGGCGTATCGCACGCCCGCTACTTCCTGCGGGCGTGGCAGTCGCTACCGCCCGCCCCCGCGCCCGGCACCGTCCCGGCCGCCGCCCCGGCCGCCCACGCCTCGAACGTGATCCCCCTCGACCGCGCCCAGCCCCGCGGACGCGTCGCCCAGTCCGCCGACTACCTCGCCGAAGCCCTCGCCGCCATGGAGGCCCAGCCGTGACCCCCCGTGAAGTTGCCGCCCTGATCGCCTACGTCGTCAAGCTCGACCCGCGCCTCGCCCTCGACGACCAGGCCGCCGCCGCCGAACGCCTCGCCCAGTGGTGCGACCTGCTCAGCGACGTTCCCGCCCAGGCGCACGGGTGGGACGCCGCCCGCGTCGCCCGCGACTACATCGCCCGCAACCCGTACCGCATCCAGCCGTCGGACGTGTCCCGCCCGTGGCACACCCACAAGGCCGACCAGATAGGCCGGCACGTGGGCACGTTCGAGCCCACCGCGCACCCGGAGATCGACCCGGACGACGAGACCGGCGACGCGTATGTCGCCGCACTGCGCCGCGAGCGCGAGGCCGTCGCCGCGGGCCGGATCGCACCCGTCACGCTCCGCGCCATCACCGCGGGCCCGGCCGCCGCCGAGGTCGAGCGCCGCCTCGCCGCCCTCGGCGAGTACATGCCCCGCAGCGTCAAGCAGGTACTTGCCGAGCACCGGCCGCGCCGAACCGAACGCGAGCGCGCCGCCGTCGAGGGCCGCCCCGACCCCCTCGACGTGTCGTGCGTCTACGAGCACTGCCTCGCCCCCGTCGGCGAGCCGTGCCGCAACGCCCGCCGCCAGGTCCGCGCCAAGCCCCACCCGACCCGCCTCGACCGCGCCACCGCCCACCAGGCCCGCCGCCAGGAGCAGGAGACCGCAGCATGAGCCCGACCCCGAAGCAGGCCCGCACCCACCGCCGCAAGGCCGCGACCGGCGACCGGACGAAGAACGTCACGTCGTGGCGCGTCGAGGCGAGTTGGGACCACCGCCCCGACGCACCGGTCGTCATCCGGACGTCGGACAAGAGGCAGGCCCGCCGCAAGGTGGCCGACCTCGCCGACAAGGGCGCGTACGTGATCTTCCAGGAACACGAGGGGTGGGACCGGTGGCGCACCGTGCGCGAAGTCGACGGCGCCGCCCTGCTCGCCGAGCGCGACGCCGAGCAGCAGCTCGCCACCGCCGGGCACCCGCCGGCCCCGCCCGCGTACCGGCCGGACGCCGACGACCGACACCGCACGTGGCTCGCATGGATGAGCGCCCGCGCCGAGGCCGACCGCCGCGCCGCCGAGCAGGCCGCCCGCGAGCAGGCCGAGGCCGGCGCCCGTCGCCGTCGCCTCGCCGCCGAGGCGCACCGCGACGCCCGCACCCTCATGTCGCCGCCCGCGATCGTCCGGCCCGAGAACCGGCAGCGCGCCCGGCACATCACCGGGGCGCAGCGATGACCCCGGCCGCCCTCGCCGTCGTCCGGGCCGCCGTCGAGGACGCCCAGCGCGACCACGTCGAGCAGCCGGCCGACGTCGTCGAGCGGATCGCCACGGAGCTACGCCACCAGGGGTGGACGCTCGCCCCGCTCGAACAGCCCGAGCCGCACGCAGCCTGACGCCGCAGCACACGGGGGCGAAACCGATCGAACAAGGGCCGCCCCCGTGCTGTATCTTCCATCCATGGATGGTTTGAGCCATCCGAGAAAGCACGTCCAGTCGTCGCCCTACATCCCGCGGAGGTACGTCCATGAGCCGGCCCACAGCCGCCGAGCGCTTCGCCGCCAAGACGACCCCCGGGACCACCCCCGACGGCCCCAACACCCCCGACACCCCGTGCCTGTTGTGGCCCGAGGGCAGCCTCGACCGCGACGGATACGGCCGCTTCTGGACCGACGGCCGAGTCGTCCCCGCCCACCGCTGGTCGTACGAGCAGAAGCGCGGACCCATACCCGCCGGCCTCGAACTCGACCACACGTGCAGCGTCCGCCGATGCGTCGCCGACGACCACCTCGACCCCGTCGACCACCGAACCAACGTGCTCCGCTCGACCGGCCCCTCGGCGATCAACGCCCGCCGCACGAAGTGCGTGAACGGCCACGACCTCACCGACCCGACCAACGTCCGCGTGAGCTACCCCCCGTCGCACCCCAACGGGATGCGCAAGTGCCGCGCGTGCGCCCGCGACCGCGCCCGCCGCGCCCGCGAGCCCCAGCTCGCCCCCGTCGCCACCCTTCCCACCCGCACCACCCCCGAGAGGACCGCCGCGTAATGGCTGGAGAGACCCCGATCACCGTCGTCGGAAACGTCGTCGCCGACCCCGAATTGCGATTCACCCCCGCCGGCGCCGCCGTGGCGAACTTCCGGATCGCCTCGACGCCCCGCACGTTCGACCGCGTCACGAACGAGTGGAAAGACGGCGACACCCTGTTTCTGTCCGTCAGCGTGTGGCGCCAGCAGGCCGAGAACGTCGCCGAGTCCATCAAGCGCGGCGACCGCGTGATCGTCGTCGGCCGCCTCGGACAGCGCCAGTACGAGAAGGACGGCGAGCGCAAGTCGTCGTACGAGGTACAGGCCGAGGACGTCGGCCCCGCACTCAAGAACGCGACCGCCCAGGTCGCCAAGAACGGCCAGCAGAACGGCCAGCAGCAGCGCCCCCAGGGATACGGCCAGGGATACGGCCAGCAGGCCCCCCAGCAGGGTTACGGAGCGCCCCAGGCCGACCAGTGGAGCACCCAGCAGCCCCGCCAGGGATACACCGACGAGCCGCCGTTCTAGGCCCTCGCCGCGACCGGTCGCGGGCCGCCCCATGCGCGGGCGTGCGCGCGTCTACCACCCACCACTGACACAGGAGCGAACCCAGCATGACCCGCATCCCCGATTCCGTCGCCGTCGCCTCGCTCGACACCCATCGTCTGATCGTCGCCGTCCCGAACCACGGCCCCGCGGAGGTGTCGTGCAACCTCCCGCGCCCGGTCGCCGCGTCCGTACTGCGACAGCTCGCCGACGGCCTCGACAGCCCGGCCGGCCAGTGCGAGACCGCGCTCATAACCGGCCGCCCGTGCCCCGTCCATGACGCCCCCGCCTCGCCGTCCGAGACCCCGCGACCGGCCGGCCTCGACGCCCTGCTCGGCTACGTCGCCGCGAGCATGGCCGACGAGGAGCAGGCCGCCGAGCAGCCGGCGCCGCTCACCCCGGGCGACGTACGCGACGCCCTCGCGTTCAACGCCGACGAGCGCGACCAGGTGCTCGCCACGCTCCGCGACGTCCTGCTCGACACCACCGCGCCGCGCACCCCCGAGCAGGCCCTCGGCGCCGCCCGCATCATCCTCGCCGCGCACGCCCAGCAGCTCGCCGCCCTGGTCGAGGCCGAGCGCACCGAGACCCACACCCGATGGGGACTCAACCGCTCAACCCGCGGAGTGCTCACCGGGTACAGCAGCGCCCGCCGCACCATCCGGACGTACGCCGACCGCCTCGCCGACGAGCAGGCCCTCGCCGAGGGCGCAGCGAACGAGCAGGCCGGCCAGTGACCCCGGCCGTCGCCACCGCGGCGAACCTCGCCGTCGCCGTCGTCCTGCTCGCCGCCTCGGCCCGCCTGATCGTGTGGGCCCTGTCCGGCGAGCCCGGCCGCGTACACCACCCCCAGCACGACGACCAGGAGCAGCCGCCCGCATGAGCCCCCGCACCCAGCAGCGCGCACCCAAGGGACGCGACCGCGACCGCGCCGACCGGCGGGCCGTCGTCGACGTCCTGCTCGCCCGCGCACACCGTGGCGTCCTGTCCACCGCCGAGGGCGCCCTACTCGCCGAGCACGTGCGCACCGAGCAGCACCTCGCCGACGAGACCCGCCGCGCCATGGCCGGCACGACACAGGCCCTCGAACGCGCCCGCGCCCAGCTCGCCGCCGCCGAGGCCGCCATCGTCGAGGCAGAACGCGACCGCGACCAGGCCGAGGAGCGCGCCGCGGAGGCGAAGCGCGTCGCCGGCGAGCAGGCCGCAGCCGTCGCCCGCGTCGTCGCCCTGGTCGGCCGTCACGCCGCCGTACCGGCCCCCGCCGTATGGGCCGCCATCGACGCCGACCCCGTCGAGCACCGGACCGCCGACGACCGCGCCCGCCGATGGAAGGCCAAGCAGGGCGCCGCCCTCGACGCCGTGTCCCGCGTGCGCGTCCTCGCCCAACGGATGCGCGCCGGCTCACCCCAGGGCGCAGCAGCGATCTACGCCGACCGCATCGAGCAGGCCCTCGACAACGACCGCCGCGCCCTCGACCCCGACACCGCCATACGCGCCCAGTTCCTCGACGCCGCCGACTCGACGACGGCCCGCCTCGCCGAGCAGAAGCGCGAGCACGATGTCGCCCTCGCCACCGTCGAGGAGCGCGCCCGCCGCCTCGGCGCCACCATGCAACGCACCGTCGACCACTACCGCGAGCAGGTCGTCGCCGTCCGGGCCGCACTGCCCGACGAGCCCCGGCCGCGCCTCGGCCTACCGACCGACCTCGCGTACGCCAACGGCCGGCACGACCTCGCCGACCACGTGCGGCACGTCCTCGACCAGGCGCAGCAGACATGACCACCCCACCCCCGACCCCACCGACCGTCGACCCCGAGCAGGTGCGCGCCGCCGTCGAGGAGGTGCGCACCGCGCTCAGGGCGTGGGCCGAGGCCGTCGCCCCCGCTATCCGGGCCGCCGCCCAGGCTTTCGCCCAGCTCGCCGAGGCCGCACGTACGGCGAGCAGGGACGACTACGCCCTCGCCCCGCCGCGCCCCGCCCGCCGCGACCGCCCCGCATGGCAGAGCCCTTACGGCCCGCCGCCCCGCCGCCGTCAGCACTGAGCACCAGGAGCAACCGCACATGACGATCACCCCCGGCCAGCGCGCCGCCGACGACCTCGCCGCCGTGCGCGAGTCGTGGGGCGACCTGCTCGCCGCGATAGCCGAGCCGCCGCGCGCCGCCGAGTGGATGCCGTACGAGCGCCGCGGATTCCTCGACCAGCTCGCCGCCAACGACCGCGCCGACGACGACCAGGCGCTCGCCGAGGCCGCCGTCGGCCGTCTGCCGCTCATCCTCCGTGAGCACCCCGCGCCGGCCGATCTCCGCGCCCTCGACGCCGCCCTCGCGGTCGAAGAGGACGTGTTCGAGATGTGCGACACCGTCGCCGAGCGCGTGCAGCTCCCCGCCCGCGACCGGCACGGCCGTTGGACCCTCGGCAGCGACCCGAGCGACCCGCGCTTGTGGAGCCTGCCCACGTACCGCGACGCGGGCCCGACGACGATCGCCTCGACCGGATCGCGCGTGTTCGGCCTCCATTGGGCCGCCGTCTGGTTGGAGGGCCGCGCCCTCGACGACCAGGCCGACCGCGACCTGTTCGCCCCCACGCCCGCAACCCTGGTCGACCAGATCGCCGAGGTCGCCCGGACCGCGCGCCGCCGCGTCGAGGGTGCCCTCGGCCGCACCGTCCGGACGATCACGCTCGACGAGTCGTGCCCGTTCTGCCGCGCCGGCCGCATCACCGTGCACAACGGCGGGGGCGACCCGCGACAGGCCGTGGCGACCTGCTCGACCGGCCCGTCGTGCCCGGCACCGGTCGAGGCCGAGCGAGGCCGCCGGGCGTGGCGGGGGCCCGCCCTGGTCGGCCTGCTGACCGCGCTGGAGTCGAGGCGCACCGCCCCGGCCGCATAGGGCGCAGCACCCCCACACCCCCGGGATACGCGCCCGGGGGTGTTCGCATGCCGTCCCCGAACCGTCCCAATCACGGTTCTGTAACGGTTGCTGTAATGGTTGCTGCAACGACTACAGCAACGGTTAGTGTTGGCATTCCTGACGGGTCCTCACCCCGGCAGGACCGCCGGCCCTCACCCGGCACCGACACGAACCAAGGGAGCGACCCCATGGACCTGTACCGACCCGCCAACCCCCGCAGCCGCGGCGCCGGCCACTACCGCCGCCCCGGCACGTCCGCGAGCTACTGCGGGCGCACCGTGCAGGCGCAGCCCGTCACAGAGGCCGACGTGACCGGCGTGTGCCAGCAGTGCGCCAAGGGCGAGCAGCGCGACCGCGTCGAGGCCGAGCAGGTCGTCGCCGACCGCGACCTCGACGGCCCGACCCTCGCCGAGCGCGCCGGCGTCCGGTACTGCCTGGTTGGCACCGGCCGCCGCGTGCACTACTCGAACAACGACGACACCCTGTGCGGGCGCGAGGTCACCGAGTACACCGACGGCCCCGACAAGCGTCACGACCTGCTGTGCGCCCCGTGCATCAAGGCCGCCGAGAAGCGCGCATACGCCCGCGCCCTCGCCGCCGCCTCGCCGCTCGCCGCCGCCGCGGTCGACCTCGCCGAGACCGTCGAGCAGGCCGACACCGAGCAGGCCGCGACCCCGGCCGAGCAGTCGACGCCGGCCGCCGGCACGCTGGTTGACCCGTGGACGTGGATTCGGCGCCCGTCGAGCAGCGACGCCGCCCAGGCCGCCGAGGAGCGCGCCGAGCGTCGCCAGCACCTCGCCGACGCCCGCGGGGCGAACGCCTACGAACTCGCCGTCGCCGCCGTCCGTCAGGTCGTCCGCGAGATGCCCCAGGCCGGAGCCCTCCGCGTCCGCGTCGTCGAGGGCAGCCCCGAGGCGATCCTCGCCCGCGAGGACCTGCACGCCCTCGCCTACAGCGGGCACACCACCGCCGACGCCGTCGCCCGCGTCCGGGCCGCCGTCGCCGCCCACATCCGCCACGGCGAACGCGAGGTGCACATCATGTTCCCCGCCCTCGGTATGCGCCCCGCCCTGTACGTCCCCGACGTCATGGCACTTCTGAACCGCTGGGACGACGAGGCCGAGGCCCGCCTCGACCAGGCCGTCGCCGAGGCCGTCGAGGAGTTCGCCCGCACCGCGCACGCCGTCGACGCCGTCGAGCACGCCGAGCAGGTCGAGGCCGCGGTCGAGACCGTCGAGCAGGCCGTGACCCTGTACGACGCCCACCTCGCCGCCGAGGCCGCCGACGTCGAGCCCGTGCGCTGCACGCTGCACGGCGACCAGTGCGACCGCGACACCCGCACCCCGCACCACTTCCCCGACGTGCGCCTCGCCCCCGCCGCGCCCCGCACCGCGCCGACCATCTGCCCGGAGTTCGCCACCCTCGACCCCGACGACCTGATCGCCGACGAGATGCGCACGGCCGCCGCCCTGGTCACCGAGGCCGAGGCCACCGAGGGCACGTGGCAGGGCGAATGGATCGGCGAGCAGCCGACCGGCGAGGCCCTGTTCGACGTCGAGCAGGACACCGAGCAGGGAGCCTTGTTCCGCCCGTAGCCACCCGACCGGCCCGCCCTCGCCCGAGGGCGGGCCCCGTACCGACAGAGGAACCCGAGATGAGCAACGAACAGCCGCACGACGACGAGCAGGGCGTCGAACCCACGGTCGCCGAGTACACCCGCGCCGACGCGTCGAAGTTCCCGACGACACCGGCCGGGCAAGAAGCCGCCGTCGAGGGCATGGCCGCCGCCAAGGGGTGGACGTCCGGCGAAATCAGCCGCGCCGTCCGCGCCGCCCGCGCCGAGCCGCCCCTCGCCGAGTTCCGCGAGCACCTGGTCGAAGCCGTAGAGCAGGTGCCGGCGTTGCAAGCCGGCATGCTGCGGGCCGTTGTCGACCTGGTCGACAACTACACCGCCGACCGCGCCGGCCGCCCCCGGGGCGAGAGCGCCGCCGCCGACGGATCGGCCGATGTGCTCAGCCGCGCCGCCCTGGTCAACCTCGCCCGCGATCACCGCACCGTCATGCGCCCCGATGTTGGCGGGCAGGCGTACGACGACCTGATCGAGGAGATCGCCGACACGTTCACCCTGTCCGACGTCCGGATCATGCGGGGCGCATGGACCGCCGTTACCGAGGCCATGCCGCGGATTGCGTACGTCGCCCGCCAGGGTGGCAAGAGCCCCGACGAGATCGCCCAGGCGACCGGCTACACGTCGAGCAGGGTCGCCCAGTTCATCCGGCAGGAGAAGGAGCGCGCCGCCGCCGTTCCGCTCACCCGGTACACGTTTCGCGTCGACGTGATGGGCGCCGAGGGCGAGTGGACCGACCGCGAGGTCGGCGAGGAAGAACTCGACCCCAACAACCTGCCGGCCGAGGCGAACCGCCTGATCGACGAGAGCGGCGCCCGCACGGGCCGCGCCCGCATTTTCCTGTGGGAGGGCGACGAGGGCGACGACGCCGACGCCGCGCACACCGTCGACCGCACCCGCCACTAGGCCCGCACACACAAGCGGGCCCGCCCGGTCCCTCACAGACCGTATGGGCGGGCCCTGACCACCGCAGAAGGAGCGACCCAACCCGATGGCTACCGAGAAGCGTAACCAGAAGACCGCCCCGCCCAAGCCGGGCACCCGTCCGTCGATCCGCGTCGACGACCAGCTCGCCGCCGACCTCGCCGTCGTCATGCGTACCGACGTCAACCTGTCCGACGCCGTGCGACGGGCCGTCCGACAGCTTGCCGACATGTACCGGACCGCATGGGCCGAGGGCGTCGTCGCCGAGGGCACCGCGCCGACCCTGCTCGCCTACCAGCTCCAGCAGGACCCCACATTGTTGCCGCCCCGTCCGACGCCCGCACCGGCCCCGACCAGCGCGTATGACGCCCGTCGGCAGCCGTCGGCGCCCCCCGTCGGACGCCCGGCCGCACCGGTCGCACGCCCGTGGGCACCGACCCCCGGCCGCGGGCCCCAGGTGGCACGCTCCGGACCGTTCCCGGGCGTGCCCGTCCGACGCCCGTAGGACAGCGCGCGGGGGCCGTCCGACAGCGCGCGACCGGACGCACCCCCGCGTAGGCGCGCGCGCCCTCGAACGGACTTGCGCCGTTATCAATCTGTGACCTAATGTTGGGGCCGTCTCCGGCGTGCCCGGAACTCCCCAGACCGCGCCCCCGCGAGCGACCACCGCCCCCGGGGGCGCCGACAACCCGAACGCCCCGTCGGCCCACCCCCGGCGGGGCGTTCGCATGTCCGGCGAGGAGGTGCGACCGCCGATGGCCCGCCCCATCGACGACGACGACCGCCGCAGCGTTCGCGAGCTACACGCCGCGGGCAAGACCCGCAACGCAATCGCCCGCACGCTGAAACGCTCCCCGTCGACCGTCTCGAAGATCGCCGCCAACCTCGACCCGCCCCTGTCGTTCGACCGCGCCGAGCAGGTCGAGGCCGCAACCCGCGTCCGTACCGCCGACCTCGCCTCGCGCCGCGCCGGCCTCGCCCTCGACCTACAGGCCGCCGCCGAGCGCCTGCTCGGTCAACTCTGGGAACCGACCACGCACGGCGAGTTCGCCGGCCGCGAGGGCGAGTGGCACGAGACCCATCTACCGCAACCCCGGTTCGGCGATCAACGGGCGATCGTCGCGTCGGTACAGACCGCCGTCGGCACCTCGCTACGCCTCGCCCCGGCCGAGGGCGGAGAGAACGCCGAGCAGGTGCGCAGCATGTTGGGCGCCCTCGGCGAGGCCCTGACACAGGCCGCCAACGACGACCAGGCCCTCGACGACGACGGGGGCAACGCCGGGGGGTGAGCCGTCGTGCTCGACCTCGACCGTCTGCCCCTGTCCCGTAAGCAACTCCGCAGCATCGGAGAGGCGACCGCCCGTATCAACCTGTGGCATGGGTCGGTCCGGTCCGGCAAGACCATTGCGAGCCTGCTCGCTTTCGTGATCGCCGTCGCCACCGCGGGGCCGTCCGGACTGATCATCATCGTCGGGCGCAGCCTCCAGACGATCGAACGCAACGTTCTGGAGCCCCTACAGGATCACGCGTTGTTCGGGCCCCTCGCCCGGCACGTCGTGCACACCAGGGGCGCCACGACGGCGACGATCCTCGGCCGTACGGTCCATTTGATCGGCGCCGCCGACGCACGGGCCGAGGGCCGCCTACGTGGCCTTACCGCCCAGCTCGCTTACGTCGACGAGGCGACGCTACTCCCCGAGGGGTTTTGGACCCAGCTACTCGCCCGGTTGAGCGTCCCGGGCGCCCGCCTGTACGCCACGACCAACCCGGACAGTCCGAGGCATTGGCTCAAGGTCGGTTACCTCGACCGGATCGCCGAACTCGACATGCGGGCATGGCATTTCAAGCTCGCCGACAACCCCAGCTTGTCGGCCGAGTACGTCGCATCGCTCGCCGCGGAGTACACCGGCCTATGGCGCCGGCGCATGATCGACGGCGCGTGGGTTGTCGCCGAGGGCGCGATCTACAGCGAGTGGGACGAAGACCGGCACGTCGTCGACGAAGTGCCCGCGATCCGTCGCCATTGGGTCGGGATCGACTACGGCACGACGAACCCTTTCTCGGCGATCTTGCTCGGCCTCGGCGTCGACGACCGCCTGTACGTGTGCGCCGAGTGGCGATTCGACTCGCGCACCGCCCACCGGTCCATGACCGACGCCCAGTACAGCGCCGCCGTCCGGGCGTGGCTCGCCGACCAGGGCGTCGAGCCCGAGTGGACGTTCGTTGACCCCTCGGCGAAGTCGTTTTCCACCCAGCTATGGCAGGACGGACACCCGGGCCTCGCCCGCGCCGACAACACGGTCGCCGACGGAATCCGCAGCGTTGCCGCCCTGCTCGCCGCCGGCCGCCTGTACGTACACCGGTCGTGCGACGGCCTGCTCGGCGAACTCCCCGGTTACGCATGGGACGCCAAGGCGACCGAGAGGGGCGAGGACGCCCCCTTGAAGATCAACGATCACTCCTGCGACGCACTGCGGTACGCCGTCCACTCCACCTCGCACGAGTGGCGCCACCTGCTCACCGCGCGCCCACCCGACACCACCAGGAGGTGACCCCATGGCACTGCCCGAGAACGGCGCAGCGTGGCCGCCGCCCGAGTGGGCCGCGTACTACGACCGGATAGCCGTCGACGACGCGTGGTACTCCGGTGACCGGGGCCGCCTCGCCCGGATCTACGGCCGCGAGACGAAGACACCGCGCCGCCGTCTGTGGGCCCGCCGCAGCAGCGCGCACCGTCCCGGCCGGGACACCCGCCTACACGTCCCCCTCGCCGGCGACATCGCGCAGACCAGCGCCGACATGCTGTTCGCGGACATGCCGCGCGTCGTCGTCGAGGACGCCCGGACACAGACCCGCCTCGACCAATTGCTCGCCGACGGGCACACACAGCAGATGCTTTTGTCGGCCGCCGAGCAGTGCGCCGCCCTGTCCGGGGTCTACCTCCGCGCCACGTGGGACCGCGAGTTGGTCGACCGGCCGCTACTCACCGCCGTACAGCCCGACAACGCCATCCCCGAGTGGCGTTTCGGGATGCTCGCCGCGGTGAACTTCTGGCGGGAACTGTCCGGCAGCACGACACAGGCCGTATGGCGCCACGTCGAGCGGCACGAGCCCGGCCGGATCGCCCACGCGCTCTACCAGGGCAGCGGCGACAACATCGGCCGGCGCGTCCCGCTCACCGAACACCCCGACACGGCCGCCCTGGTCGGCAGCATCGAGCAGGACGGCGAGTCGACCACGACCGGTATCCGACGACTCACCGCCGCGTACGTGCCGAACATGACCCCGAACCGGTTGCACCGCGGGTCGCCGATCGGGCGCAGCGACTACGCCGCCCCGATCTATGACCAGCTCGACAGCCTCGACGAGGTGTGGACGAGTTGGATGCGCGACATTCGCCTCGCCCGCGCGCGCCTGATCGTTCCCGACGGATACCTACGGAGCAACGGGCCCGGCCGCGGAGCGTCGTTCGACGAGGACGCCGAGGTATACGCGCAGCTCAACATGCCGCCGACGGAAAACGGCGGCATCACCTTGAGTCAGTTCGAGATCAGGGTCGAGGAGCACCAGCGCACGGCCGAGGCACTGACCAGGCAGGCCGCCCAGTCGGCCGGCTACGCGGCACGGTCGTTCGGCCTCGACCAGGACGGAGGCGCCGCCCGGACCGCGACCGAGGTCGACAGCGACGACGACAAGAGCACGATTACGCGCAGGAAGAAGGCCGGCCACTGGAAACAGGGCATGTCCGACGCCCTGTTCGCCCTGCTCGAACTCGACGTCGCGCACTTCGGTAGCGGAGCACCCGCGGAGCGCCCCCGGGTCGAGTTCCCCGACGGAGTCGCCGAGTCGCCCATCGACACCGCGACAACGCTCGACCTGCTCAACCGCGCACAGGCCGTGTCGACAGCCACCCGGGTCAAGATCCTGCACCCGGAATGGAACGACACGGAGGTCGCCGCCGAGGCCGCCGCGATCCTTCGGGAGACCGGCACCGCCGCCCCGGACCCCGGCGACACGTACCCGCTCGCCGCGTAGACGACGAGGGGGTGCGCCGTGCCGATTCACCCGGGCATGGTCGAGGATCTGGCAGCCACGACGCGTGACACCTACGCCGCGGCCGAGGAACGGCTACTCGGCATCATCGCGCGCCAGCTCGCCAAGGGACTGGACGCGCCCGGGTGGGTCGAGGCCAAGCTCGCCGCCGTGCAGCAGGTACGCCGCGCCGCTCAGGCCGTCGTCGACGAGTTGGGGAAGGCGACCACCCTCGACGTGTTCGACGCGGTCGCCGAGGCGTACAACGTCGGGCACCGGTCGGCCGTCGCCGAGTTGGGCGCCCTGTCCGACAAGGCCCGCGCCCTGGTCGACGAGCGCACGCCGAACGCCCAGGCCGTCGACAGGTTGGCGCAAGAGGCCGTCGACGTCGTCACCGCGACGCACCGGTCGATCCTCCGCGCCGTCGTCGACGGTTTCCGGGCCGTCATCGCGTCCGTGGCCGCCACGCCCCTACTCGGCACCGGCACCCGCCGGCAGGCCACACAGGACGCGATGCGGGCGTTTGCCGACCGCGGGATACAGGCGTTCGTCGACAAGGCCGGCCGCCGCTGGTCGCTCCCCTCTTACGCCGAAATGGCAGTGAGGACCGCGACCGCGCGGGCCGCGACCGAAGCGCACATGCGGACTCTGGAGACCGCCGGCGTCGAGCTGGTCGTCGTCAGCGACGCCCCGCGCGAGTGCCCCTTGTGCGCCCCGTGGGAAGGCCGCGTGTTGACGATCAGCGGGCCCGCGGGCGCGCGCACGGTCGAGGTCGAGCACGCCACCGAGGACGGCCGTATGGTGCCCGTCCGCGTCGCGGGCAGCCTCGACGAGGCGCGCGCCCGCGGGTTGCAGCATCCGAATTGCCGCCACTCCGTGAGCCTCTACTCGCCCGGCCTCACCCGGATCGAGCAGGCCACCAGCGACCCGGACGGGTACGCCGCCGGGCAGCGACAGCGCGAGATCGAGCGGACCATACGGAAGTGGAAGCGCCGCGAGGCCGCCGCCGTCGACCCCGTCGGGCAGCGCGTCGCCCGCGCCAAGGTGCGCCAGTGGCAAACCGCGATGCGCGACCACTTGAAGGCGCATCCGGACTTGCGCCGCCTGCCGCACCGCGAACAGCTCGACCCGTCCGAGCAGCCCGCCAAGAAGCGCGAGGAGGCCCGCCGGCAGAACCCCGACCCGACGCCCGAGCAGGTCGACGCCGCCCGCGTGTGGTCGGGCGACGACGCGTCCGTGCGCGCCATGAGCGACGACCAGCTCGCCGCCGCCATGCGCTCGAACCTGCTTGACGACCGGGCCCGCGCCCGGATCGAGGCCGAGGCCGACCGCCGCGACCTCGACGCCCTGCTCGACCGCGCCGCGCCCCGTGGCACCCTCGCCGCCGACCTCACGCCGTTCAGCGACCGCGAGCTAGGCCGCGTGATCGGCCACGTCGACGACGCCGACGCACTGCGGATCGCCGCCGAACTCGACCGCCGCGACGTCGCCGCCCGACTCCCGGGCGTCCGCCCGGACCTGGTCGGCCTGTCCGACGACGAACTCGCCGCACGCGTCCGCCACGCCATCGAGCACGGGACCGACGACGTCGACCAGCTCGCCGCCGAGGCACACCGCCGCGACATGCTCGCCGCGATGTTCCCCGGCGGGCGCCTGGTCGACGACCTGTCCGCCCTCGGCGACGACGACCTCGCGTGGGTCATGCAGTACGCCAACGACGGCGAGCTGTTGCGGATCGCCGACGAGTTCGACCGCCGCGACGGAGCCGACGCCGCGCCGCTCCCCGAGCCGGCCGACACGGGCGACCGCGTCGCCGACATGCTCGCCGACCGCGACGCCCTCGCCGAGGCGATGGGCGCCGTACCCGATCCGGTCGTGTGGGGCGCCCTCGCCGGCGACGGCGAGGCCACCGCGCCGCGGGATTGGGGAGCGCTCAGCGACGAGGAGATCGAGGCACTACCCGACGAGGAGTTCGCGCAGTTCCGCAACTCCGAGGCCGCCGCCGCCTACTGGCAGCGCGTCGAGGAGCGCGCGGCGAAGGCCGCCGAGGAGGCCGGCGAAGAGGCCGTGCCCGAACACCGCATCACCCGGGCCGAGGCCCGAGAGATGTACTGGGAATGGGTGCAACGGCAGATCGCCGACGCCGAGGCCGCCACCAACGGCTACATGTTCAACAAGAAGTACGCCACCAAGGGCTACAGCTACGAGTCGTTGTTCACCGGCCCGCACCGCATCGGCTACGCCCGCGCGTCCGACGAACTCAAGGAGTGGTGGGAGACCCACCCGCGCCTCACGCAAGCCGAGTTCATCACGCAAGTCACCGGCAAGACGCAGCGTTGGGCGACCGGCGCGAGCGAGAATCGGTGGGGCGAGCAGATGAAGAGGTGAGCATGGGCGCGCGAGGCGACATCATCCGGGCGACCGTCGCGGGACGGAAGGCCGGCCGGGACGGCAAGCGCGCGAGCGCCTGCCCGTACCCGGCCACGTCCCTACTCCGGACCGCGTGGATTAAGGCATACGCCGAGGCCCGCCCCGTTCCGGCCGACGTCGTCGACGACGACCAGGCCGTCGAGTAGCACCACCCCAGCACCACACCCCGAAGGGGGGTCCGCCACCACGGCGGGCCCCCCTTTCGCATGTCCGCACACCCCCCGCCCCGTCCCACGAGGAGCCACCGTGCCCGAGCAGCCCCCGAACCCGAACCCGTCCGGCGACCCCTCGACGGACCCGGCCAACCCCCCGGCGCCCCCGGCCGGACCGCCGGCGCCGTCCGCGCCGCCGGCCAACCCGCCGGCCCCGCAGGGCGACCCGCAGCAGCCCGCCGAGGGCGACGTGTCCGCGCTCCCCGAGTGGGCGCAGGAACTCATCAAGAAGGCGCAGGAGAAGGCCCCGGCCGACCCGCCGCAGCCGACCCCGCCCGCGCCCGAGCCGGCCGCCGAGGGCGACCTGTCCAAGCTCCCGAAGTGGGCGCGCGACCAGCTCGGCCAGGCGCAGGAGCAGGCCCGGACCGCCGCCGTCCATGCCGCCGTACTGCGAATCGCGCCGACCGCCGGCGCCAACGCCGCGGCCCTGCTCGATTCGCAGTCCGCCATGGCCGCGCTCGCCGCGGTCGACACCAACGATCAGACCGCCGTGACCGAGGCGATCAAGACGGCCGTACAGGCACAGCCGCACCTCGCCGCCGCCGTCGGTCCCGCCCGCGGGGGCGCCGACTTCGGTAGCGCCACCCCGCCCGAGCGCAAGCCCGGATCGCTGCACGACGCCATCGCCGCCCGTCTGGGCGCCTGAACCTAGGAGCACCGCACATGCCCGTCACTCTCGCCGAGGCGAAGAACAACGCACAGGACGACATCGACGTCGCCGTGATCGACGAGTTCCGCAAGGAATCCGCCGTTCTCGACTCGCTCACGTTCGCCGACGTCGTCAACCCTGCCGATGGTGGGGACACCCTCACGTACGGATACCGCCGGCTGATCACCCAGCCGACCGCGTCGTTCCGTCCCATCAACACCGAGTACACCGCGTCGGAAGTCCAGACGCAGCGCTACACCGTCGATCTCAAGGTGATGGGTGGGGCGTTCCGCGTCGACCGCGTCGTCGCCCGGATCGGTCCGGCCGCGTCCGGCGCCGTCACGCTGAACATGACCCAGAAGATCAAGGCGACCCGGACCCAGTTTCAGGACACCGTGATCAACGGCGACACCGCCGTCGACGAGGAGTCGTTCGACGGCCTCGACAAGGCCCTCGCGGGCAGCTCGACGGAGTTCCGCGCCGGCGTCGTCACCGACTGGTCGGATTTCGACACCGACGCCCGCGCCGAACACAAGGCGCTCGACGCCATCGACGAGTGGCTGTCGCTGCTCGACGGGTCGCCGACGATCATCCTCGGCAACAAGCGTGCGCTTGCCCGCGTGCGCGCCGCCGCGCGCCGCGCCGGCATGTACACACAGAACCCCCTCGACGGCCTGCTCGGCCCGAACGGTCGCCCGATCGTCCGCGAGCAGTATGGCGACATCGTGTTCGCCGACCCGGGCGACAAGGCCGGCTCGAACGACCCGATCATCCCCGTCGAGACCCGCACCGTCGGCGCACAGGCCGACGTGACCGGCCTTACCGACCTGTACGCCTACCGCGTCGGCCTCGACGGTTTCCACGGCGTGGCGTGCATGGGCGGGACCGTCGTCCGCCAGTGGCTCCCGTCGTTCGACACCCCGGGCGCCGTCAAGTTCGGCGAGGTCGAACTCGGTCCCGTGGGCGTCGCGCTCAAGAGCACCAAGGCCGCGTCCGTCTTCCGCAACGTCAAGGTGGGCTGACCCATGGCAGTTATCCACACCCCTGTGAAGGGATTCAGCGGGCCCGGCGTGGCCGGCCTGCACTTCGTCGACGGCCGCGCCGAGACCGACGACGAGGGCGTGATCGCCTACGCCCGCCGGCACGGCTACGACGTCGAGGACACCGCGCCGAAGCGGAAGCCCGCGGCGAAGACCGAGACGCCGAAGGAGTAGGCCGGTGCCCCGGATCTACGCGACGCCCGAGCAACTGGCCGCGTGGACCGGGGAACCGGCCCCGGCCGACGCCGAGCGCCAGCTCGCCCGCGCGTCGAGCGACGTCGACGCCGCCCTGTTGTGCGCGTTCTACGACACGAACAGCGCCGGCCTACCCACCGAGCCGCACGTCGTGCAGGCCCTCGCCGATGCGACTTGCGCTCAGGTGGAGTACCAGGAAGCGACCGGCGACGACGGGACCGGCGCCGCCGGCAGGTGGGGCAGCGTCGCTATCGGCCCCGTGTCCCTCGGCGACCGCCGCGACAACCCGCGGGCCCCCGGCGACGTCGACCTCGCCCCCCGCGCACACCGCGCCCTCATGCTGGCCGGCCTGCTCCCGGGGGTGATCTTCTGAGAGTCCCCCGGTTCCTGCTCAGGCACCGCGTCGTCGTCGAGCCGTACGACGGCGACAGCGCGTACGGCCCCACCTACCGGCCCCCGTTCGAGGTGCGGGCCCTGGTCGCCGAGGCGACCAAGCTCACCCGCAACCGCGAGGGCGTCGAGGTCACGTCGACCGCTCAGGTCATCACCGAGCCCGACCTCGACTGTCCGGCCGAGTCCCGCCTCACCCTCCCGTCGGGCCGGATCACGAAGGCGCTCAGCGTCGCCAACCACACCGCGCCCGGCCTACCGGTGCCGCAGTCCACGGAGGTGATGTGCGAGTGACGCAGCGAACCCGACTCCGTTGGAACGGTGGCGCAGCGCTCCGCGGCACCAAGAGCGGCGCCGCCCGCGGCCTACGCCTCGCCGCCGAGCACGTGCTCGCCGAGTCCCGCCGGATCGTCCCCATTGAAGAGGCCACCCTCGAACGCTCCGGCGTGGCGACCGTCGACGAGTCGTCCCTGACGGCCGCCGTGTCCTACGACACCCCGTACGCGATCAGGCAACACGAGGAGATGACCTATCGGCATGACGCCGGCAGGTCGGCGAAGTACCTCGAAAAGCCTCTGACGACCGAGGCCCCCGTCGTCGCCGAAATCGTCGCCGCCGCCGTGCGGAGGTCGCTCCGTGGCTGACGTCACCGACGGCGCCGCCCGGTACCTCGACGGCCTCGGCCTGCTCGACTACGACCCCGCCGGGAAGACCGGCGACACGTTCGTCGAGCGCATGCCCGCGGCGCCGGACGCCGCCGTGTGCCTGTCGCTGTACGACGGGGGCGCCCCCGACGCCCGCAACGCGTACGACGTCGTACGGCTACAGGTGCGCGTACGCGGGGGCCCGGACCCGCGCGTGTCCCGCGCCCGCGCGTGGGCGATCTACGGCGCCTTGCACGGCCTCGCCGGCGTCGACCTCCCCGACGGGTCATGGCTCATCCTCGCCGCCGCCCGCGGCACCCCCGGACCGATGGGCGCCGACGCCCTCGGCCGTCACGAGCACGTCGTGAATTTCGATCTTGACGTGTCGTCCCCCAGCACTCACCGCACCGAATAGGAGGCCCCAGCATGGGACGCCCCATTGACGCCCGCGGGTGGGCATTCGAGGTCGAGGACATAACGACCCCGGCCACGCCCGTATGGCACCGCATCGGCAACGTCAACTCCTGGTCGTACAGCCCGTCGGAGAACGAGGAGACGGCCGACACCACGACCAACGACAGCGAAGGCGCGTACGAACAGGACGTCATGCAGCGTGGCGCCACGCTGGAAGTCACCGGCCTGTGGTCGCAGACCGGCACCGTCCGCGACCCCGGACAGGAGTACATCGACGACGTGTGGGCGTGGCGCCTCGGCAGCGAGTCGCGTAACCGCGTCCGCTACCGCCACAAGTCCCAGGCCAAGTGGACCATTTGGGAAGCCACGGTCACGCCCGGCGAGCAGGGGGGCGAGCACAACGCCAAGGTGGGTTGGGGCGCCACCTTCACTCGCTGCGGACTCCCGACGACCGCAGACGTCGTAACCGAACCGGAGGCGTGACCATGATCGAGCAGCACGACCAGGCCCTCGACGACGGCGACCAGGTGCTCGACGACGTCACCGACTTCGACCAGTTTTTCGCCGAGCAGACCACCGCGCCCCGCGGCCTGCCGCTCCGCCTGTTCGGACGTACCTACACCCTCCCGGCGCGTCTGCCCGCGCTCTACGTTCTCCAGCTTCACCGCGTCATGCACTCGGCGAACCCGGAGGACGTTTCCCGCCTGCTCGCCGCCCTGTTCGGCCCCGACGCCCTCAACCACTGGGCGGAAGCCGGCATGGACGATCGACAGCTCGGCATCGTCCTCATGTGGTCGACCGCCAACGTCGCCAACCCGGGCGCCATGACCTTGGAGCAGGCCGCCGCGGAGTACGACCGCCGCGAGGCCGCCAAGGCGGGAAAAGCGCAGAGGCCGGCGACGGCGAGGCCGAAGAACCGCCAGAAGAACAAGGGGAAGCGGCACAACTCTGGACGGCGGTAGTCCGCCACTGGGGCGCGGTCGAGGCTGACCTACGCCGCGAGTACAAGCTCACCGCTGCCGAGGTCGCACGGCTCACCGTGCGCGAGTTCCTGGTCTGCCTCGGCGGCCTGTCTCCCGACTCCCGGTTCGCCCGGACGTGGCGCGCAACGCCGCGCGTCGTGACGGACCCGGACGAGATCGCACGACTCACCAGCGGGTGAGCAGCACCACGACAACTACATAGAGCGCGCGCCTGACCGGCGCTGATGAGGGGGTGACCCATGGCCCTCACCATCGGCGAACTGGTCGGCTATATCGACCTCGACGCGTCCGGGGCCGACGAGGGAGTCGCCCGCACCGAGGCCGCAATGGCGGGTCTCCAGCGGGACGCCGACGGCCGGTTGCGGGATCTCCGCGGCCGGTTCGTTGCGGCCGGCTCCGAGATGGGGGGCGCCCTCGGCGACGGCATCGGCGGGGGCGCCGAGGAAGCGGGGCGCGGCCTCGCGGGTATCGGCCCCCTGCTCGGCGCCGCGGCGACGAGCACCAAGCTACTGTCCGCGGGCGCCGTCGGCGCCGCGGGCGCGCTCGCCGCCGTCCCCCTCGCCGTAATCGGCCTCGGCGCGAAGGTCCTCGCCGAAAACGAGCAGGTCAAGGGCGCTTTTAGCGACCTCGGCGAGCACGTCAAGGGACAGATGCAGTCCCTTGCCGAGCCGCTGGTCGAGCCGTTCGTCGGCGCGGCCGGGCAGCTCAAGGGGATCTTTGACGACCTCGCCCCGCAGATCGGGCAGCTTTTCGAGGGCGTCGCCCCGCTGGTCGAGCCGCTGGTCGAGGGCATCGGCGGCCTGGCCAAGGGCGCCATGCCCGGCCTGGTCGCCGCGGTCGAGGCCGCGGGCCCGGTCATCGACGCCCTGTCGACCGGCCTCGGCGCGGTCGGCGAGGGCGTCGGCGGCCTGTTCGAGGGCATCGCCACCGGGGCCGGTGGCGCCGCCGAGGGACTGGGCGGCCTGCTCGGCGCGGTCGGCGAGATCCTGCCCGCGCTGGGCGGCCTGATCGGCACGCTCGCCGAGGCCGGCGGGCCCGTCCTCGCGGCCCTCGCCAAGGCCCTGGTACCGGTCGTCAAGGGTCTGGCCGACGCGCTGGGCCCCGCGCTCGCCGCCCTCGGCCCGCCGCTGCAAACGCTGATCGGCGCGCTCGGCGAAGCGCTCATGCCGATCGTCGGCGAGCTGGGCCCGGTCCTGGCCGCCGTTGCAGAAACGTTCGGCCTGGTCCTGGAGGGCGTTTCGCCCATACTGCCCATACTGGGGCAGTTGATCGGCGCGGTCCTGCCCGTCTTCGCGGAGCTGCTGACCGCCCTACAGCCGCTACTCGTCACCCTCGGCGGCGCGCTCGCGCAGGTCATGACCGCGGTTGAACCGCTGGTCCCGGTCATCGGCGAACTACTGATGGCCGCGCTCGACGCGCTCATGCCGATCATCACGCCGTTGATCGGCCTGGTCGGCAAGCTCGCCGAGATCCTGGCCGGCGGCCTCGCGCAGGTGATCACGTCCGTCGTCCTGCCGATCCTGCAAGCCGTCGTCGCGCTGCTGCAAGGCG
The DNA here is from genome assembly GCF_053891275.1 of Streptomyces sp. YJ-C3. Classification (NCBI taxonomy): domain Bacteria; kingdom Bacillati; phylum Actinomycetota; class Actinomycetes; order Kitasatosporales; family Streptomycetaceae; genus Streptomyces; species Streptomyces sp. YJ-C3. The sequence continues at coordinate 8,901,843 of NZ_CM132685.1, forward strand.
ACTTCGACAAGGCGTGGCAGCTCGCCAAAACCGCCGTACAGAACGCGGCGAAGCTGGTCGGCGAGGCCGCCGGCAAGCTCGCCGATTGGGTCGGTAAGGGCATCGGCGCCGCCGTCGACTGGATCAAGGGACTCCCCGGCAAGGCGTACAACGCCCTGTCGCCGCTCGCCGGACAGCTCGCCGAGCGGGCCCGCTCCGCCCTGTCGTCCTTCAAAACGTCCGTGATCAACAAGGCCGGCGAAGCGATTGCGTGGGTCCGCGGACTGCCCGGCCGGATCTCCTCGGCGATCGGATCTCTCGGCTCGCTGCTGGTCGACAAGGGCCGCGACGTCGTGCGCGGCCTGTGGAACGGCATTAAGGGCATGGGCAGTTGGCTCAAGTCGACCTTGACCTCTTGGGCCAAGGACTTGATTCCGGGCCCGATTGCGAAGGCCCTCGGTATCGCCAGCCCCTCGCGCGTCATGGCGCGCGACGTCGGCCGCTGGATTCCCGCCGGCGTCGTCAAGGGCATTCAGGGCGGACAAGGCGCCGTCGACCGCGCCATGCGGTCGCTGGTCACCGCACCCGCCGCCCCGCAGCTCGCCACCGCGGGCGCCACCGTCGGCGCCTACGGCGGATCGCCGTTCGCCCCGGCCGCCGGGGGCGCGACCGTCCAGATCGAGCACTGGCACGCCGCCGAGAACGGCACCCCCGACGACAACGCGAGGTCGCTCGCATGGCTCGCCAAGGCAAGGGGGTAGCGATGACCGTCGCCACGATGGGCGCCGCCGGCGCCCTGGTCACCCGGCCGGGACACGTCCAGTACGGCGACCTACTGCTCGGCCCCGACACCCCGTACCGGTGGCGCTCGCTCACCGGGTGGGGCGACCTTCCGCCGCTGGATTCCGGCAGCGTGCAGCGCGCGGACGCGCACGGCGCCTACCCGGGCCAGTTGCTCGCGCAGTCGAGGACGATCGGCGTCGACGGCCTGGTCGTGCGCGCCCCGCGCGCGCAGATCGGCGAGGTCGTCGGCCGCCTCGAATCCGCGACCGCGCCGCGCGTCGACGAGATCCCTCTCGTTGCGTGGCTCGACGAGCGCGGGCCCCTTGTGTCCTACGCCCGCGCCGTACGCCGCGCCGTGCCGACGACGACCGGCTACCGCCTCGGCACGATCGTGGGCGGGGCGATCGAGTTCGTCGCCACCGACCCGCGCCGCTACGCCCTCGCCGAGCAGGTCGCCACGGCGACGCTCCCCGTGTCCGAGTCCGGCCTGTCGTGGGAGTCGGCCGAGGCCGAGGTGTTGCCCGTCGACCAGGCCGCGGGCGTCGGCGAGGTCTGGCGTTGGTGGAGCGACGGCGACCCGGTCATCACCGGCGACGACGTCGGCCCCGTGTCCGTGCAGCCGCTCGCCGAGGCCGCAGAGCTTGTCTGGGCAGCCGACGGAAGCGACTACGGGTGGCCCGCCGGCCCCGGGCAGACCGTCACGTTCGCATCGAACGTCGCCGCTGCACAGGGCGCGATCATCACGCTCCGGTGGTGGGCCGCGGCCGGCCAGCACCTCGCCGACGAGACAAGCACCCCGGGCGCCGCATCGCTCACCGGGACCGCGCCGGCCGGCGCCGTCACCGTGCAACCGGTCGTCCTGTTCCCCGGAGCGCTCCCCGCGCCCGTGCCCGTGGGCGCGTCGTCGCTCCGGATCAGCACGGGCGCCGACGTCCTCGCGTGGCCGCTCAACTTCGGCGAGCCCGGCAGCACCGGCCGCCTGTCCGCCGTCAACCCGGGCAGCGCCGACACGCACCCGGTCGTCGAGTTCCGGGGCCCGGTCACCGCGCCGAGCCTGGTCAACACCGCGACCGGCGACGCCCTCGAATACGACCTCCCCCTCGCCGCCGGCGACGTCCTGGTCGTCGACACCCACGCCGGAACCGTGACGCTCAACAACACCGCGTCGAGGCTCTACACCGCGACGGCCCGGTCGGTCCCCGAGCAGACGTTCACGCTCCCGCCCGGCACTTCCCCCCTGATGTTCCGCGCCGCGCCCGGCAGCAACGACCCGGCCGCGTCGGTCGCCGTGCGCTACCGCGCCGCCTACTGGTAAGGAGTCCCCGCCGTGACCGTGCGCCCCGCATGGCTACTGCCCTTGGGGCAGACGAGAGAAGACACCCGCCTCGCCCCCATCGGCACATGGTCGCCCGAGGACGAGATACGGACCCGCGACGGAGTGATCCCCGGCGGAAACCCGTTCGCCGCGACCAGCGCCGGCGCCATGTCCCTACAGATCGGCGTCGGCCGCTCCACCGTGCAAGGCACGACCGCACAGGGCGCGTACCCCGTCGCCGTCGACGCCCCCGAGACCGTCACGTTCACCGACGGGAATGCACAGTTCAACCGGATCGACAGCGTGATCGTGCGGGTATACGACGGCCTGTTCGACGAGAGCGAGCAGCCCCTCGCCCGGATCGAGGTCGTCGAGGGCGAGGCCAACGCGACGCCGACCGCGCCGGACCTCCCGCCCTGCTCGCTGCGCCTGTGGGACGTCACCGTGCCCGCGGGCGCGTCCGCGGGCGTGGGCGGTATCGACTGGTCGTCCGCCCTCGCCGACCGCCGCCGGTACACGGCCGCCGTGGGCGGGATCATCCCGCGCGGGTGGGGACTCAGCTTCAACGGCGCGTACGACGGGCAGTACCGCGACGCCGGGGGCGTCCTCGAACGATGGAACGCGACCGATGGGGCGTGGGAGACCTACCGGGCGCCCGAGCCCCCCGTCGAGACGATCAACGGGGGCGTGTCCATGGCCGCCGGCTGGTCCCTGAGTAGCTTCGGCGCGCGCCGCCGCGGGGGTGTCGTGCAGTTCCTCGGCTACTTCGTGAGGACCGGCGCGAACATCCCCGCAACCCCCAACCTCGGCGACACCCTGGTCGCCACGCTCCCCGCCGGGTGGCGCCCGATCGTCCTGCTCGAAGCCCTCGCATCGAACGGCTACGGCCTCGGCGCCGTCGCCATCGGTGGCGACGGGAAGATGACCGTTCGTTCGTGGGCAGGTGGCGGGCCCGACCTCAACACGAGCGGGATCGAGAAGAACACGAACGTGCGGATCTCCGCGACGTTCGTGCAGTAGGGGGCGCCGCGTGCAGTCCCCTTACCGGTTCGTGTTCACCGATCTACGGTCCGACCAGGTGCTCGACACCCTGCCCGTGCAGGGGGTCGGCCTCGACGACTTCATAGGCAAGACGGGCCGGCTCACGGGCAACGTGCCCATCCCGAACCGGCAGATCGCCGAGCGGGCCCGCCGGGCGTTGCAGCCCGGCCGTACGGGCGTATGGGTCGAGCGCGGGACCGAGATTTGGTGGGGCGGCATCCTGTGGACGCTGCAACTCGCCTCCAGCGCCCGCGGATACCTCACCGCACAAATCCAGTGCGGAGGGTGGGAAAGCTACCTGTACCGGCGCCTGTTGCTCGACACCCAGGTCGCCGACGACGTCGACCAGTTCGACATCGTGCGCGGCCTGGTCGACTACGCGCAGTCGACGCCCGGGGGCGATATCGGGATCACCTACGACGGCGAGCCGTCCGGGGTCACCCGCGACCGCGAGTTCTCCCGCTACGACCTCCCGTCGATCGGCGATCTGATCGACCAGCTCGCCGCCGTCGAGCGCGGTTTCGAGTGGCGCGTCGCCAGCTACCGCGACAGCAACGGCCGGCGCGTCAAGCGCCTGATGCTGGGGCACCCCATCATCCGGGCCGGAACGACCGAGATCGTTCTCGACCACCCCGGGCGCATCCTCACGTACACGTGGCCGCACGACGCGTCGACCCTCGCCAACGGGTGGCAGTCCCGCGGCGCCAGCATCAACACCAACCAGGCCGTTGACTCCGTTCCGCTCATGTCCGAGCGCCTGGTCGCCGACGAGGACATAACCGCCGGGTGGCCGCGCCTCGACGGATCGTCCGATCACACCACGGTCGAGCAACAGGCCACCCTCGACGCGCACGCCCGCGCCGACTGGACCGCCGCCCGCCGGCCCGTCCAGATCCCCGAGGTCGAGGTGTTGCTCGGCGACAACGTCTCGCCCGCCCTGCTCGGCGCGACCGTCCGCGTCCGCATCCGGGACCTGTGGCACCCCGACGTCCTCGACGCCCGGTATCGCGTCGTCGGCCTGTCCATCAACCCGCCCGAACGAGGCCGCCCCGAAACGGCCAAGCTCTACTTGGAGGTAGCCGCGTAATGGCGTACGTCCCGCAAGACCTGCTCGACCGCGTGAGCGCCCTCGAACGCGAGGTGCGCACCCTCCGCGGCCGGGCGCAGATGCGCCCCGCCCTTAACACGATCTTGAACGGCGACGTCCGGATCGGCGAGGGCGGACGGTTGATCGCCGAGGCCGCCACCGGGAACCGCGTCTTCATGACCGGCCAGGACGCCGAGGGCGATTGGGCCGTCGGCATGGCGAGGTCCGTGTCGGGTACGGCCGCCCTCACCGTCGGCGACGAGTACAACGGGTCGGGCGCCGGCCAGATGATCCGCACATGGTCGCGGTCCGGCGAAGTGATCATGATGGATGACGCGTGGTGCGACTGGATGCTCGGCCGCCCGTGGATGCCCTTTCCGATGTACCCGACCGCCATACAGGGATACGAGGGCGGGACCGGGTGGGGTTTCGCGTGGGTCGGCCGAGGCCCGGCACAAAACGCCGTCCTGGTCCTCAAGTTCTCGACGATCAGCTCGAACGGCGGACAGGTCCGCGTGAACTACGTACGCGGCAGCGACTCGCGGACCCTCGGCACGTGGACGATCCCCAGCGGCTCGACGTGGGTCGACCGAACCATCGTGCAGCCGCTCGACGGCGCCGACTTCGGCGAGGAAGTCACGATCCAGATCGAGCACCGCAACAGCACCGCGGGCGCGATCGAGACCCGCGTGTTCGCCTGCTACACCCGCAACACCTTCAACGCCGGCGAGGTCCCCGACCCGCCGGCCAGCCTCGCCGCCGCGGCGACCACCGAGCCGACCGCCGAGGCCCGCGCCATCCCAGGCGACCCCAACAACGACCGCCAGGAGGCGTAGTGCTGCCCGAGGGAATCCCGACCGTCCGAGTCACCGGGCGATTCCTCACCCCCGAGGGCAAGCCCCTCGCTGGGCAAGTCATCTTCCGGGCCCCGGGAATGGTCACCTTCGGCGAGTTCGACGTGATCCTCGGCGGACCCGTCGCCGCGCCGCTCGACTCGACCGGCGCTTTCGAGGTCGTGCTACCGGCCACCGACGCCCCCGGCATGATCCCGACCGACTGGTCGTACGCGGTCGCCGAACAGCTCGCCGGCGTGCCCATGAACCGCACCTATCAAGTGCTCTTGCCCGCCGAGACCCCGGCCGTCGACCTCGCCGACATCGCCCCGACCGACCCCACCACGCCGAACTACGTCGCGGTACGCGGCGACAGCGCGTACGAGGTCGCCGTCGAGGCCGGATTCGTCGGCACCGTCGAGCAGTGGCTCGCGTCCCTGATCGGCCCCCGCGGCGACACGGGCGCCACCGGGCAGACCGGCCCGGCCGGCGACGACGCGTACGAGGTCGCCGTCGCGGCCGGATTCGTCGGCGACCGCGCCGCATGGCTCGCTTCCCTGGTCGGCCCCCGCGGGGCGACCGGCGAGACCGGCGAGCAGGGCCCGCCCGGAACGAACGGAGCCGACGGAGCCCCGGGCGTCGTGCAGTCCGTCAACGGGCAGTCGACCGCCGCGGTCGTCCTCGACGCCGCCGACGTCGGCGCCGTCCCCGACACCGCGCCGGGCGCGGCCGGGGGCGTCGCCCAGCTCGACGAGACCGGCAAGGTCCCGGCCGCCCAGCTCCCCGCGCTCAGTGGCGGGGGGACCGTGCAGACCGTCGCGGGCGTGAGTCCGGACGCGAACGGAAACGTCGCCCTGGTCCCGGCCGACGTCGGAGCAGCGACGGCCGCGCACACGCACACGGCCGCGCAGGTCGGCGCCCTCGCCACCACGGCCCGCGCCGCGGCGAACGGCGTCGCCAGTCTCGACGCCTCGACGCGCGTCCCGATCGCCCAGCTCCCGGCCGCCGCCGGCCGGAACATGTGGACCCCGCAAGCATTGGGATTCGCCGCCTGGTCGTGCGACCCGTACACCGTGGCGAACCCCGTCCCCAAGTACCTGAAACCGCAACGCCTGTTCTTCGTCGGTTTCAACATCACGGAGACCACCACGGTCAACCGGATCGTGATGTTCGCCCGCGGGTACGGCGGAGTGAGCACGAACCGATACCGCGGGGCGATCTACCGGGACACGGGCGCGAAGGTCGTCGAGTCGGGGGGCGTCGCCCTCACCATGGCCGGCCAGGAAGCCGGAAGCCTGCCCGCCATGGAGACCAACCACGTCGGGGCCGTGCCGCTCACGATCGCCTCGACCTCGCTCGCCCCCGGCCGGTATTGGGCCGCCTGGTCCCTGGTGACCGGCGGTACCGCCGACTTCGCGTTCTTCCACGTCCAGAACGAATCGCCCATCGCAACGGCGAATTTCTGGATGCCCGGAACGCCGTTCGCGCGCGCCTGGTACACGGAAGGCCAGACCAACGCGGCACTACCGGCCACCGTCAGCCAGACCGCCGCCGGCGTCCTCGCCGACCACGACATCCCGATCATGGCGCTCGCCAACGTCTGACCCCTGCTCGACCCGCACGCCCCGCGCACCGCGCCGAGGGCGTTTTTTCATGTCTGGAGACACCCCCATGACCGTCAAGATCATCAGCCGCGCCGCGTGGGGCGCCAAGCCGTGGGACAACGACCCGAGGAGCGACGGGCCCGCGTACGTCCCCCTGTCCAGCCGTACGGAATTCTTCGTCCACTACGACGGAGCACACCACATCACCGCGACCGGCCCCGCCGTCCCGCGCGCGATCGAGGCGCAGCACCTCGCGCAGGGGTGGGCCGGCGTCGGGTATCACTTCGTCGTCGACCAGGCCGGCAACATCTACGAGGGCCGCGGGTGGACCCGCACCGGGGCGCACTGCCCCGGGCACAACGTGAGCGGCCTCGGCGTACAGATCGCCGTCGGTGGCGACCAGAAGCCGAGCGAGGCCGCCCTCGCCGCGTGCCGCGCCCTGTACGACGAGGCGTGCCGGCGCACCGGCCACACCCTCGCCAAGCGAGGCCACCGCGACGGCATCGCCACCCAGTGCCCCGGCGACATCCTGTACGCGTGGGTGCGCGACGGCATGCCCGCCAAGGGCTACACCCCGCCCACGGGCGGGACCTCGCCGAGCGTCGCCCGCTACCGCGTGACGATCAACGGACTTGAATACGGCTACGGCGCCGAGGGCGCCCACGTGACCCGCGTCGGCGAGGCCCTGGTCGCCAAGGGACACGGCGACGCGTACAAGGTCGGCCCCGGGCCCAAGTGGACCGACGCCGACACCGAGGCGTACGCGGCCTATCAGCGCAGCCTCGGTTTCACCGGCGACGACGCCGACGGCGTGCCGGGGGAATCCTCGCTCCGGTCCCTGCTCGGCACCCTCCCCGGCAAGACCACGACCAAGCCGAAGCCCAAGCCGCCGGCGTTCCCCGGCCGCGACAAGTTCGGCCCCGGCAAGCGCAACACGTACGTGACGCGCCTCGGCGAGGCCCTGGTCGCCAAGGGATACCGCCGCTTCTACAAGGTCGGCCCCGGCCCGTCCTGGTCCGACGCCGACCGCAACGCGACCCGCGCGTTCCAGCGCGCGCAGGGGTGGACCGGCGCCGACGCCGACGGCTACCCCGGCCCGGAGACGTGGCGCCGTCTGGTCGCCTGAACCACCCCACCCCGCCCGCCCGGTACCGCGCCGGGCGGGCCCACCCCCCGAGAGGAACCCATGAACCCGAAGAACACCCGCGCCGTCCGTACCGCGCTCCAGACGTTCGCCGCGGTCGTCGCGGTCGTGCCCGCCCTCGCCGCGGTCGTCGCCGACTCCGGCGACCTCGCCGTCGCCGCCCCGTGGCTGGTCGGCGCCGCCGCCACGGCCGCCGCGGTCGCCGGCGTCGTCGCCCGCGCCATGGCGCACCCCACCGTCGAGGCCCTGCTCGACCGGTTCGGCCTCGGCCTGGTCGACGACGGTAAGGGGCCGACCGCGCCGTGACGACCCAGCCCTCGCCGTCCGATCCGGCCGCGGTCGCGCTGGAACTCGAACGCATCCGGCGGACGATCGAGGTCGGGCACGCCCGGATCGACGGATCGCTCGCCCTGCTCGTTCAGCGCCACGACCAGACGGACGAAGCACTCAAGGAGCACACTCGCCGACTCGACGACCACGACGCCCGCCTCGACGTCCTCGAACGAGGCGAGACCGAACGCCAGAAGCGCAACGACACCCGCGTCGACGCCCTCGAACGGGCCCGTTGGCCGCTCCCCAGTGTGGCCGCCCTGGTCGCTCTGTGCGGCCTGCTGCTGTCCCTGTGGCAGTTCGCCACCCGAGCATGAGCAACGCCCCCCGCCCGGCCACGTACGGCCGCGCGGGGGGCGTTCTGTCGTTTCGGCGCCTACGCCGCGGCGACCAGCTCGCGCGCGTGCTCGTTGAAGTCGGCGACCAGGCGGTCGCTGCCGAAGGGCTGCATGCGCCGCTGTAGATCCTGCACGGCCTCGACCGCGCGCGAGGACTTCACCTGTCCCGACAGTTTCAGCGTCCGCATGCCGGCCGAGTACGCCGCGTCGAGGTCCCGCCGTTGCAGGTGGGACACGGCAAGAGCAGCGTGCGACATGGCGCCACGGCGGGCCCGGTTCTGCATCTTGGCGTGTTCGATCGACCGGTTCGCGTGTTCCTCGGCCGCCTTGGCGTCGCCCAGGTCCCGCATGGTGTTTGCGTGCTCGCCGTGCAGATACGCGGGGTCGATGAACTCCGCCCAGTCCGGTTCTTCCGCGAGGTCGGCCCGCGCGTAAGCCCGTTCCGACTGCGTGACCGCTCGCGCCGCGGCGACCTTGTCGTCGAGCAGGGCGAGCGCCCGCGCCTCCAGACACCACAGGTCCGCAAGGCACGCCGGCGAGTCCGCCCTCGACAGCCCCTGTCGGCCCGCCTGTGCCAGGCGCCGGCCCTCGGCAGGGTTGCCGAGTAGCGTCGCCTGGTCGGCCATGCCCGCGAGAACGTGCGCACCCAACGGGGCGTTCTGCGATTCCTCGGCGAGGCGTAGCGACTGGATCAAGTAACGCTGCGCGGTGCTGTGCTCGCCGTTGTCGTACGCCATCCAGCCGAGTAGGTAGGTCTGTTCGGCCGCGGCCTCGCACAGCGCACGCCGCACCGTGTCGTCGTGCGACCGCCGCAACAGCGGGTAGACGTGGTGGTTCATGTACTCCGCGAGGACCAGGCGCCCGGACCCGCCGCCCTGTAGCACGTCCATCCGTTGGAACGACGCGAACATGTTCTTCACTGAGAGCACATCTTCGAGGCGCACCCGCGGGCCCGGTTCCGGCTCCTGGTCGAGGGTGGCCAACAGCCAGTCCCGCGAGGGACCGACACCGGCAACGGCCGCGAACGGTGCGGCTGCAAGGAACTTTCGACGATCCACGTCAGCTCTCCCCAGGTCGGCGACGACTTCCACCGTAGCCGCGAAAGAGGGGTCATAAGTGAGCGCTGCCTCGGTCGAATTGCCCTCGCCGAGGCCGAGGTCGTACGTCGTGATGCGCCACCCGAAGTGATCCGAGAAGACTCCCGCGAGAATGTCGGGGATCGGTGCACGGGGCGTTTCGCCTTCCAACCACCGACGTACACGCGTCGCGTTGGGCGCGACGTTCGGTTGCCCCCACTGCTGCGCCTTCGATTGCACGCGTCGGGCAAGTTCCTTACGGCTGATTCCGGAGCGGCCCAGCCAGTAACTCAGTTGATCATTCGGTGAATTCATCCCCGCACCCTCCGCGACCGTGGGCGTCGAAAGCGACACCCTTCGACACCCCCCTCGACGGTACCCGCCCTTTCGCAACGGGTGTTGCCTGTACGACGAAACCCATCCGCTCGTGACCGCAGCTCCGAAGGGGTTGGCATGAACGAACGACGGCAGGCCCCGGCGCCCTGCTGCGCGCCGCCCTCCGGGCCCCCAGCACAGGCCATGTTCCCCAAGAGCAACGAGGCACCCGCACAGGCTCGCGCATACGTGCGCGACCTCCTGGCGCACGACGACGCACCGCTCGACGACGAACGCCTCGACGACGTCTTACTGATCGTCTCCGAGCTGGTCACCAACGCCTACCGGTACGGCACCGAACCCGAAGAATCCGTACTCGTCGCCGTCCTGACAACCGCCGAGCGCGTGCGCGTCGAGGTGCACGACCCACGGCGCACCCGCCCTCACATGCGCAACGAGTCAGGGGAGCGCGCCCGCGGGCGCGGCCTGCACATCGTCGACAGCCTCGCGGCCCGATGGGGAACCGACGACCGGCCATTCGGTAAAGCCGTATGGGCAGAGGTGAAGCGATGACAACAGAACCCGCCCTGTCCTTCCGGGCCGTGCCCGGCCCCGCCTTCGCCGCCGGGTGCACCGTGTCGACGTGGCTCGACGTAGGCGGCCTCTCGACCCCGGTCGGCTACGTCCTGATCGGCCACGCGCCCCCGTGGCGCCCGAGGGAATCGGCCGAGTCGATCGAGGCCGGCCTGATGGGCATGGTTGACGCGATGCGCTTACAGCCAGCCGCCGCCCGCGTACCAATCGTCGGCGCGCGGCTGCTGATCCGCGAGCGCTTCGCCGCCCTCGACTACGGACACCCCACATTCGTTATGCGGCTTCCCGCGCCCGGCGCCGACTGGCGTCGGCACGTCCTCGCCGGCGGCCCCGTCTGCCTGACGATCGGCCTCGACCCTCTACCGCCCGGCGCGGGCCCCGATGCCATCGGGGCGTACCTCGACCGCGTCGCCGCCACAAATCGCGCCTACATGGGCGCCACGACCCGCCGCGTCCGGTGATGGTCGAGGACCCCGGCGAGGTCGGCGAACGGCCCATTCCCCCGTCCTTCATGTGGGCATGCGCTGAGTGCACAGTGCGGCTGCGGCGGCTCGCCGAGATGTGGGCCGCCCCCGAGGGGTGCCTCTGGGAACAACTCCAGGTCGCCCGCCACATAGCCGAGGCGCACCCCGAAGCGGTCCCCCCGCCGCATCTCGACGACTGCGAGCTGTGCCCGTCGTACGCTCGCCACGACGCCGACGATCCGGGCGGGGTGTGGGCGGAGCACCGGACCCGGGACCTGTTCATGCCGCCCGGAATCGCCCGCCTGTTGTAAGCCACAGGGGTGCGCGCCCGCGCCGACGCGTGCGCCCTCGCCGCCCCTCCCCTGCTGTGACAGCAACGGGGGAGGGAAGGACCCACCGCCGCCGTCATCCCCCGTGCGGCGCGGTAGGTCACACAGAACGGCCCCGGCACCTGATCAGGCAGGTACCGGGGCCGTTCGCTGTTCCCCCTGGTCAGGGGGTGATGACCCACCGGATGTTTTGGGCACTCTGTTCCACATGAGGGTTGCGACCCGGTCGTCGTCGCGGACGCCCAGGTCGTCGCGGAGGGCGTGCGCGAGCTGCGCCACACGGGCCCCCGCCTCGGCGAACGTACGGCGGTGTGGCTCGCCCTCACCCGTCCACGTGGTGATCTGCGAGGTGCCGTGCACGCGCACCCCGTGATTCAGGATGCGGGTGACAGTCAGCGGTACGTCCTGCATCGTGCTCAGCACGGGCGTCCTCCCGGTGGGCGCTACGGAGCAGTAGGGTTCCGCCGATTCTCACCGCATACCGCGTGGTATGTCACTACTCCCGGGAATGATCGATCACCGAGTGACCCAACCGGACGCCCCGCTCAGCTGCGCGCGGGCACCAGTTCGGGGTCCTCGCGGAGCTTGCCGAGCGCCCGCGAGACCGCGCTCTTCACCGTGCCTATGGAGACTCCGAGCACCTGCGCCGTCTGCGCCTCGCTCAGATCCTCGTAGTACCGCAGGACGACCATCGCCCGCTGCCGCGCCGGCAGCTTCATGATGGCGCGCCACATCGCGTCGTGCAGCGCCTGCTGCTCGGCCGGGTCCCCGGCGGGCGGTGTGGCCGGCTCCGGCAGCTCGTCGCAGACGAACTCGTCGACCTTGCGCTTGCGCCACTGCGAGGTCCGCGTGTTCAGCAGGGCCCGGCGCACATAGCCGTCGAGCGCCCGGTGGTCCTCGATCCGGTCCCACGCGACATACGTCTTCGCGAGCGCGGTCTGCAGGAGATCCTCGGCATCGCACGGGTTCGCGGTCAGCGACCGGGCGGTGCGCAACAGCACGGGCTGACGCGCTCGGACGTACGACGCGAACGACGGGTACGCCGAGTGCGCTGCGTGCGCCGGGTGCGTCCCCGCCGGGGTACGCGTCGCCGGCTCCGATGCGCCGGTGCAGACAGACGCCAGGGTTGCGGTCATGGCTCCACGCTATGAGCGACCCCTGCTTCTGCGGATCGGCCGGAGGTCCCGAAGCGGCGTCCGCCTCAGGTTGTACGAGGGGTGCTGTCCCCACCTCCTGAAGGTGGAGGAGCGGGTGAGGATCCCTGAGGGTTCGGCCCTGAGAGTGTGCGGAACCGGCGCTGCGGGTTCGGCCCCGGGCCGCGGGCGGGGCGGGCCCCGCGGGCCCGCGGGGCCCGCTCAGCCGATCCGGGCCACCGGGGCACGCACCAGGTTCCGGTCGATCACCAAGGTACGCCCGCCATGGCGCTCCTTCACGTTCCCCGCGTACTGGTGGATCCTGCGCTGCGGGTGCCAGGCATTCCGCCTGAGCACGGGCTCCCGGTACAGATGGGGCTTGGTGTGCCAGCGCGCGAACCACATCACCGCGGGAAGATCCCGCACCCCCGCCCTTCGCGCCGCCTCCATGTGCCGCACCCCCGATCCGGCGCTGCTGTAGAACCCGGGGACGTACCCGCGTCGCTCCACCTCCCTGTCCCACGCCCGCACGAACGACAGCGTCGTACGGGCGCATCCCCGCTTCCGATAGTTGTAGGCCTCCATGTCGAGATAGAGGGGGCTGTGCCGCTGGATGCCGAGCGCCCCGGCCCGGCGCACCGCGTCCCTCGCCTCCCGCACCCCCTGCCGCCACGGGTGCCGCCCGATCCGCACCCCCCTCTTGTGCCGCGCGCTGACGCAGGGCGCCTGCGATCCCACGTACACCGGCAACACCCGCCATCCCATGCCGGTGACCGCCCTCATCCAGCCGCGGTTCAGCGCGAGCTGGTGCCGGCAGGCCCGGCCTCGGCCCGCGTAATAGACGCCCACCGCGCGGTAGTCGGAGGTCCGCCAGCGCCGCATCGTGTCCCGGGACGGCGCCGAGCAGACGTCGAACGCCCGCCCGTGGAAGGTACGCACCCTGGATCCCCACGGCGCGGAACCCGCGGAGCCCTTCGGTGCGGAGCCGTCCGGCGTGGATCTGTCCGCGACAGTCCGGCCCGCCGCGGCCGACGGCAGGTCGGCGGTCCCCGGCACGAGAAGCACAAGCAGTACAAGTCCAATGATCATCTTTGGGCGGTCCATGGATCGAGTGAAGGATCCGCCCTCACGCGCGGGCCGGGGACACGCGCCCGGTTCAGCCGTCCGCCCCCAGAATCAGACCCGATGTGGGGACGCCGGTCCCCGCGGTGACCAAGGCCGTGGCCGCGCCGGATATCTGGTTCACGGCGGTGCCCCGCAGCTGCCGCACTCCCTCCGCTATGCCGTTCATCCCGTGCAGATACGCCTCCCCGAGCTGTCCGCCATGAGTGTTGAGCGGCAGCCGCTCCTCGGCGACGAACCCGGCCGCCTCGCCGGGCGCGCAGAACCCGAACTCCTCCAACTGCATGAGCACGAACGGCGAGAAGTGGTCGTACAGGATCCCGACGTCTATGTCGTCGGGCCCGATCCCGGCCGTCCGCCACAACTGCTGTGCCACCACGCTCATTTCGGGAAGCCCGCTCAGATCGTCCCGGTAGAAGCTGGTCATCTGCTCCTGCGCGCGGCCCGCACCCTGGGCAGCGGCAGTGATCACCGCGGGCGGATGCCGCAGATCGCGGGCACGCTCGACGCTGGTGACGACGATCGCCTGCCCGCCGTCCGTCTCCTGGCAGCAGTCGAGCAGCCGCAGCGGTTCGACGATCCAGCGCGACGCGGCATGATCGGCGAGGGTGATCGGCTTGCCGTGGAAGTACGCGGCCGGGTTCGTCGCCGCGTACTTGCGGTCCATGACCGCGACATGGCCGAACGCCTCGGGGGTCAGCCCGTACGTGTGCAGATACCGCTGCGCCGCCATCGCCACCCAGGACGCCGGGGTGAGCAGCCCGAACGGGAGGTTCCAGCCGAGCGCCGCGCCCTCCGCCGAGGCTTCCCGGTGCTGCACCCCCGAGCCGAACCGTCGGCCCGACCGCTCGTTGAACGCCCGGTAGCAGACGACCACTTCGGCCACGCCGCTCGCCACCGCGAGGGCCGCCTGCTGCACGGTGCCGCAGGCCGCGCCGCCTCCGTAGTGCACCCGGGAGAAGAAGGAGAGCTCCCCCATTCCCGCGGCCTGCGCCACGGTGATCTCCGGGTTCGTGTCCATGGTGAAGGTGACCATGCCGTCGACGTCGGCGGGGGCCAGGCCCGCGTCGTCGAGCGCCGCGTGCACCGCCTCCACCGCGAGCTTCAGCTCACTGCGCCCGGAGTCCTTGGAGAACTCGGTGGCACCGATACCGACGATCGCCGCCTTGCCGCCGAGCCGGTCCCTGGAATGCACGCTCATGACGGGCTCCCCTTGAGCCGGGGCACGGTGACGGTCACGGTGCCGGTGACATGACTCCCGATACCGTTGCGCCCGACCACCGCCACCTCGGCGGTGTCACCGTCGTCCGCACCGGCGACCTCGGTCACCGTCGCCGTCAACACCATCGTGTCTCCCGGGTAGTTGGGAGCACCCAGACGTATCGCGACCTTCCGCAGCACCGCCGTCGGGCCGAAGTGGTCGGTGATGTAGCGGCCCACCAGCCCATTCGTCGTGAGGATGTTCATGAAGATGTCGGGGGAGCCCTTCTCCCTGGCCAGCTCCGCGTCGTGGTGCACGTCCTGGTAGTCACGGGACGCGATCGCCCCGGCGACGATCAGGGTCCGGGTGATCGGGATCTCCAGCGGCGGCAGCTCCGCCCCCGCCTTCAGCAGTACCTCACCCCCGCTCATACGGGTTCTCCTTCCGGTCGCTCGACGACTGCGGCTGTGCGTGCGGCTGCTTCCGTGTCCGCACCTGGGGGCGCGGCTGTGTCCGGGCAGGCGCCCGTCTCCGCCTCCCCTGCTGCGGTGAAGGCGATCAACTCGCCTAATTCATCCAGCACTTCACGGCCTCCGCCGAGATAGCCGTCGAGCTGCCGGCCCCACAGGAAGTGCCGGTGCACCGGATGATCGAGATCGGCGCCCATCCCGCCGTGCAGATGCTGCCCGGTGTGCACGACGCGTCGGCCCCCTTCGGACGCCCACCAGGCCGTGGTCAGCGCATGGCTCCGATACGGGAGCCCCTCGTCGCGCCGCCAGGCCGCTTCATAGGCGGTGACCCGGATGGCCTCGACGTCCATATGCGCTTCGGCCGCGCGGAGTTGCACGCCCTGCTTGGCGGCGAGGGGGCGGCCGAACTGCTCCCGCTGGTTCGTGTACTCCACTGCTCTGGCCAGGGAACCCGCACACACCCCTGCCTGCAGCCCGGCGAACGCGGTCCGTGCCGACGCCCGCACGTCCTCGTACGCCCCCGGACCGCCGATCCGCTCCGCCGGCGCCTCGTCGAGCACGAGTCTGCCGGCGGACCAGGGCGCCGTGAGCTCGACCGGCTCACAGACGACGTCGGACGTCCGCACCATCCACAGGCTGTGGGCAACGTGCACGGCCTCGCCCCGGCGCCCCGCCTCGGCCCGGTCACGCACCGCCACCAGGACGTGCGTCGCCTCCCGCAACCAGGGCACCCACGGCACGACCCCGGTCAGCCGCGCCCGGCCCAGTCCTTCGCCCGCGGCCACCACGATCCGACCGCGCCCCGGAAAGGCCCCGGTCGCCACGGCCGATCCGTCCCGCAGGCCCGGCAACAACCGCTCCCGCTGCTCGGCGCCGCCGTGCGCGCCCACCGCCAGCAGTCCGTAGACACAGCTCGCCGCGAACGGGACCTGGGCCGTCGTCCTGCCCTGCTCCTCCAGCATCAGCACGAGACCGAGCAGCCCGGTCTCCTCCACGGCGCCGGTCAGTCCGGCATCGGCCAGCGCCTTCCACAGCTCGCTGTCCGTGCCGGCGCCGAGGCCCGCCAGCCGCTCCGGCGTGGAGAGGTCACCGAAGATCCGCGCGGCCAGTTCCCGGGCCGCTTCCTGCTCCGGAGTGGGGGTGAAGTCCATGTCACGCCTCACCGCCCTCAAGAGCCCGGAACACCGGCAGCTCCAACTCCTCGTCCACGCGCAGGAACTCGACCCGGACCGGCATCCCGATGCGCACCTTGTCGTAGGGCACCCCGATCACATTGCTGACGATGCGCACCCCTTCCGCCAGCTCGATCAGTCCCACCGCGTACGGCGGATCGAAGGCCGGGAAGGGCGGGTGGTGCATGACGACGTAACTGAAGACGGTGCCCTCGCCGCTCGCCTGGACCGTGTCCCACTCCTGCCCGCCGCACGCGTTGCAGCCCGGCAGCCAGGGGAAGCGCAGCGTCTCGCAACCACGGCACCGCTGGATGAGCAGCCGGTGGTCGCTGACGCCTTCCCAGAAACCCGCGTTGTCCCTGTTCACGACGGGGCGCGGGCGCTGCCCCTTCGACGCACCCGATGACTTCGGGACCTTGGCGGCGCCCGAACTGCGCTGTGCGGGGGCGTACTTCAGGATCCGGAACCGGTGCGTCCCCGCGAGCTCTCCGCCCGCCCGTACGTCCATGCGCGTCGTGACGAAGTGGCCCGTCCCCAGCTTCGTCGTCTTCAGCGGCGACACCGACTCGATCACCGCGTCGAAGGTGATCGTGTCCCCCGGTCGCAACGGTCGCAGGTACTCCTGCTCGCAGTCGGTGGCGACGACCGAGGTGTACCCGGCGCCGTCCAGCAGCGCGAGCAGGTCGTCGTAGGCCCCCGCGCGTCCCGCGTACCCGGGCAGGCCCGCCATCGTCCAGGCCTGCAGCATCGTCGGCGGCGCTATGGCGTCCGCGCCCTCGTACGCCGGGTTGGTGTCGCCCATGGCCTCGCACCAGTGCCGGATCATCGGCGCGTTGACCGGGTCCCTGCCCTCGCTCGCCGTGGCCGCGACGAGCCCTTCGAACGCCTTCAACCCCTCGTACGCCAACGCCTCATGGCCTGTCATCGCGCTCACCGCCTCCCCCGCTTCATCCCCAGCCGCATCGAGGCCACGATCTCCCGCTGCACCTCGCTCACCCCGCCGCCGAACGTGTTGATCTGTGCCGCCCGGTTCATCCGCTCCAACTCCCCGTCCCCCACCGCGGGATCACCGCTCCCCGCCGCGAACGCCCCGGGCGATCCCCTCCGCACCCACCCGGTCTCGCCCGCGATCTGCTGACACATTTGGTACACCTCGACCGCCGATTCGGTTCCCGCGAACTTCACGCCGCTGGCATCGCCGGGGGCCAGCCGGCCCGCTCCCACATCGCCCACCAAACGCCAGTTGAGCAGGCGCGTCGCCGCCAGCCGGGCATGTGCCTCGGCCAGCTGGGACCGGACCCACGGAGCGTCAACCCGGCACTCGCCCGTCACTGGATCGGGTGTACGAGCGGCGTCGAGCACCCGGGCGTAGAAGTCCTCGGCCTGCATCCCGATCGCGGCGAGCGCGACCCGCTCGTGATTGAGCTGGTTGGTGATCAGCCCCCAGCCGCCGTTCTCCTCGCCGACCAGGTTCGAGCCGGGGACGCGGATCCCGTCGTAGTACGTGGCCGTCGTGGTCAGGCCGCCGACCGTCTCGATCGGGGTCCACGAGAAGCCGGGCGCGTCGGTGGGCACGAGAACGATCGAGATGCCCTGGTGCTTGGGGGCCTCGGGGTCGGTACGGCAGGCGAGCCAGATCCAGTCGGCGTTCTGCGCGTTCGACGTGAAGACCTTCTGCCCGTCGATCAGCCAGTCGCCGCCGGCGCCGTCCCGCACGGCCCGCGTCCGCAGCGACGCGAGGTCGGTCCCGGCCGACGGCTCGCTGTAGCCGATCGCGAAGACCAGGTCGCCACTGAGGATCCGGGGGAGGAAGTAGGCCTTCTGCTCCTCGGTCCCGTACTTCATCAACGTGGGACCGACCGTGTTCAGCGTGACCATGGAGACCGGCGCGCCCGCGCGATAGGCCTCGTCGAAGAACACGAACTGCTCGTCGGCGCCCCGCCCCTGGCCGCCGTACTCGACGGGCCAGCCGAGCCCCAACAGCCCCTCGGCCCCCATCCGGCGCAGCACCCGGCGCTGCCCGGCGAGGTCGTCGGCCGCGGGCGGCCCCTCCGGCATCAACGTACGGAAGCGTGCGCGCAGGTGAACGCGCAGCTCGCGCTGGCGCTCGGTGGGGGCGAGGTGCACGGCGGCGGCCCTCCCGGACCTCGTACGAACAAGGGTTTCTGACTGTCCGTCAGATGTCGTTGGGTGTCAAGAGATCCGCCGAGCCGCCGATGGACGCGAAAACGCCTGCGCGGCGGTGCCGAGGCACCGCCGCGCAGACTGTCACGCACCCCATGGAAGACCCCTGCCGAACAGGAGCCATGAGGTCACCAGAGCTCGGTGAAGTTCACCGCGATGTTCTCGTTGGACTGGTCGATCGCCGTGAAGGCGGATCCGTTCACCTGAGCGGTGTTGTTCTGGTTCGAGGCGCCACTGCCGACGGCCTGCTGCTGCGTGGTGGACGAGTTGCCGTGGTTGTTGCCGCCCACGCCGCTGCCGCTGATCGTCGACACACCCGCGTTCGATCCGTTGTCCGCGAAGGCACCGTTGTCGGCCATCGCCACCCCGGAGAACAGGGCGGCGGCGAGGGGCAGGGCGGCGACAGCGGCGATGGCGCGGGCAGTACGGATGGAAGCCATGTCTTTTCCTCCAGAAGGAAGTACGCACCGGGGGCTCGGACGGGGGTCCGGCACCCGGGGAAGTACGGGTTGCTCCAAGGCAGTTGGCCGACCGCCTCGGCGATGTTCACGACGTCGCGAGACCAGAGTTGCCCACCGAATCCCCCGCGAACCACCCCGGAAGCGGCTATTCGCTCGCAAGCGTGAGGACATGTCGATAAACATGCTTCACGCCCACAAAACCCCAGCTCAGCACTGAATGCACCACCTTGGGGTGATCACAGCCCAGCGCTCCCACGCGATGAAGCGTTTCGGCACATTTTTGGTAAATAGGGGCCTCGTACGGCCCACACCTCTTCCCCATTTCGAACATTCGTACGAACATGAAGGTATGGCCACCACCGACCGGCACCCCTCGCGCTCCGCCCCGTCCGCACCCCTGGCGACCCTGGCCCTCGCGCACGCCCTGTCCGCCGCCGCGCGCGGGCTCGCCGTCATCCCGCTCTCCCGCACCAAGCTCCCGGCGCTGCCCTCACCGCATCGCGACGACCCCCCGTCAGCCCCGCGCTGCCATGGCGAATGCGGGCTGCCGGGCCATGGCGTGTACGACGCGACGACCGACCCGCGCCGAGTCCGCGCGCTGTTCGCCGCCGCACCCAGAGCGACCGGGTACGGGATCGCGTGCGGCCTTCCACCGCACCACCTCATCGGCGTCGACCTGGACACCAAGTCCGGTACGGATTCCTCCGCTTCGCTGCGTGAGCTGGCCTTACGGCATCTGTTCACGATCCCCGACACCGTGGTCGTGGCCACCCCCAGCGGCGGCCGGCACCTGTGGCTGTCCGGCCCGCCGGACGTCGTGGTGCCCAACTCCGCCGGCCGCCTCGCCCCCGGCATCGACATCCGCGGCGCCGGCGGCTACCTGGTGGGCCCCGGCTCCCGCACCGAGCACGGGGTCTACAGCACGGTGCCCGGCACGGCCCATCTCGCGCCCGCACCCTGCCCACCGGCGCTCCTGCGGCTGCTCACGCCCCCGCCCCGCGCGCACCACCCCGAACCCGACACCCGCACCGGCCAACACGGCGCGGGCCTCGTCCAGTTCGTCCTCGGCGCCCACGAGGGGCAGCGCAACACCCGCCTCTTCTGGGCAGCCTGCCGCGCCTACGAGAGCGGCCTCGGCAACACCCTCGCCGACGCCCTGACGACTGCCGCGGTCCGCACGGGCCTGACAGCCCGCGAAGCCCGCTCGACGATCGCCTCGGCGGCACGGCTGACGACGGGACCGTCAGGCCCGTAGGGAATGCCACCGCCTACAGGTGCGCCGCCGCGCATACAGGCGGGCCTGCCCGCCTACAGGTGCGCCTGCCCGCCTACGGAGACGTGAACGGCCCCGACCGGAAGCCCGGTCGGGGCCGTTCACCTACGCGGTGGGTGTGGGATTTGAACCCACGGTGACTCTCGCCACGACGGTTTTCAAGACCGTTCCCTTAGGCCGCTCGGGCAACCCACCCCGCGCCCCGAAAGCCGTGCGGCTGTGATCCGGTGGCGCGGGGACCAGGGTAGCGGGTTCGGCGACGGGGTCCGTCAGCTGTCGCCCTTGCGCTCCCCGAGGGTCACGTCGGTCGTGCGCTCCTTGCCGTCCCGCGTGTAGGTCAGCTTCACCGTGTCGCCCGGCTTGTGCGTCCAGATCTGGCCGATCAGGGTCGGTCCGGAGTCGACCACCGTGTCGTCCAGCTTCGTGATGACGTCGCCGGGCTTCAGGCCCGCCTTGGCCGCCGGACCGTTCGGCGTCACGGCGGCGGAGCCGCTCGCGCCCTGCTCGGTGATCTTCGCGCCGCCCGTGCCCTCCTCCAGGGAGACCGAGGCGCCGATCACCGGGTAGACCGGCTGGCCGGTCTTGATGAGCTGCTGGGCGACCATCTTGGCCTGGTTGATCGGGATGGCGAAGCCGAGGCCGATCGAGCCGGACTGCCCCGAGCCGCCGAGGCCGCCGCTGGAGGCGGACTGGATGGCCGAGTTGATGCCGATCACGTTGCCGTTGCCGTCGAGCAGCGGGCCGCCGGAGTTGCCCGGGTTGATCGACGCGTCGGTCTGCAGGGCGCTCATGTAGGAGGCCTTGCTGCTGCCGGTGCCGTCGCTGGAGGCCACCGGGCGGTCCTTCGCCGAGATGATGCCCGTGGTCACCGTGTTCGACAGGCCGAAGGGGGCGCCGATCGCGATGGTCGAGTCGCCGACGGCGACCTTGTCGGAGTTGCCGAGCACGAGGGGCTTCAGATTGCTCGGCGCGTTCTTCAGCTTGATGACCGCGACGTCGTAGCCCTGCGCGTGGCCGATCACCTCGGCGTCGTACTTCTTGCCGTTCGAGAACGTCGCCGACAGCTTGCCGCCGTCCACGGCCTCCGCCACCACGTGGTTGTTGGTGAGGATGTGGCCTTCCTTGTCGTACACGAAGCCCGTGCCGGTGCCGCCCTCGCCGTTGTTGCCCTCGGCCTCGATGGTGACCGTGCTGGGCAGCGCCTTGGCGGCCACGCCCGCGACGGTGCCCGGGTCGCGCTTGAGGTCGGCGGGGTTGGAGGCGGAGACGGTCGTCGAGCCGGTGCCCCCGTCGTCGTTCCGCTGGGCCGCCCAGTAGCCGACACCGCCGCCGACGACGCCCGCGATCAGGGCGGCCGCGATGACACCGGCGAGCAGCCCACCGCGCCGGCCGCCCGGCTTGGGCTGCGGCTGCTGGTAGGAGGCGCCCCACGACGACCCGCCGCCACCGCCCGCGTACGACGGGATCGCCGGCGGCGGGGGCGGCCAGTCACCGGCGGGCGCGGGGCCGGCCGGTCCGGCGGGCGCCCCGTGGTCGACGGCCACCGCGCCCTGGCCCACCGTGTCGTGGCCTGCGCCTTCGGGGGCCGATGGCGCGGGTCCGGCCGGGGCCTGTGCGGGAGCAGCGGGAGCGTCCACCGGCACGGGAGGTGCGGACGGGGCCGGGGGGACCGCAGTGCCCTCGTTCTCGGTGCTCACAGCTTTCTCTCCTCGATCCACGGCTTGTTGTCGCCGGTCCGGCCTGGGGCAGTGCTCGATCATCCTCAAGCACAGTTCGATCTTTTTCAGTCTCTACAGCGGCGCTTGAACGACCACTGTCACCCATCGTTCCGGCATGGTCCTGTCACGGTCCAGTTGTGCTGTTGTACGCGGTCAGCCTTTCCCATGGGGCGTCAGGGCACCATAAGGCGTTCCTGTGCGTCCGAGGCCATCCTTTATGCCGGGCGAAACGGACGCATCCGCTAGGCCGAACTTTCTCGTCGGCCGGCCCCGCGGTGGCACCATGACGCGGTGACCCACGCACGACAGCAGCGCATCCAGGTCGTCGCCCACCGCGGTGCCTCGGAGGACGCCCCCGAGCACACACTGGCCGCATACAAGAAGGCGATCGAGGACGGTGCCGATGCCCTCGAATGCGATGTGCGGCTCACGGCGGACGGCCATCTCGTCTGCGTGCACGACCGTCGCGTCAACCGTACGTCGAACGGCCGCGGAGCGGTCTCGGCACTGGAACTCGCGGATCTCGCCACCCTCGACTTCGGCTCCTGGAAGGACCGCGAGGAGGGCCCTGACTGGACGGTGGGCTCGGCCGACACCTCCGTACTGACCCTGGAGCGCCTCCTCGAACTCGTCGCCGACGCCGGCCGGCGGGTCGAGCTGGCCATCGAGACCAAGCACCCCACACGGTGGGCGGGTCAGGTGGAGGAGAGGCTCCTGCTTCTCCTCAAGCGGTTTGGCCTGGACGCGCCCCCTCCGGATGAGCCGTCGCCGGTCCGCGTGATGAGTTTTTCGGCCCGTTCCTTGTTGCGCGTCCAGGAGGCGTCGCCGACGCTGCCGACCGTCTATTTGATGCAGTTCGTCTCGCCTCGTCATCGCGAAGGACGCCTTCCTCAGGGCGTGCACATCGCGGGCCTCGGCATCCGTATCCTGCGCAGCCACCCCGGTTACGTCGAGAAGCTCACGCGCGCGGGCCACCAGGTTCACGTCTGGACGGTGAACGAGCCGGAGGACATCGACCTCTGCGTGCGGCTCGGCGCCGACGCGATCATCACCAACCGGCCCGCGGCGGTGCTGCACCGTCTCGGCAGGAGCTAGTTCCGGCCACCTTCACCCCTGGTTGTCACGGGGAGTGCTCCGGCGCGTTCGGTCCGTATTCGATCGTTACGAGTGCGTCACCGGACATGGATTGGCCGGTTTCCGGTCCAGTCCATTGGGGCATTCACTCCGTGGCGTGGGGCAAAGGAGGTCTCGGGGGTGGCGTTGGTGGTGGCACAGGAGGTGCCGGCGTCGTCGAGCATGGCCGTTCCCCATGGCCCTGCGGGCGTGGGCGAGGCACGACACCGGATGCGTGATCAGCTGCGCAGCAGCGGGGTGTCGGACTCGGTCGTCGACGACGCGGTTCTGATCCTTTCCGAGCTGCTCAGCAATGCGTGCCGGCACGGCAGGCCGCTCGGCGACGACATGGCCGGCGACGGGGACGTACGGGCAGCGTGGCGCGTGGACGACCGGGGTTGCCTCACGGTCGAGGTGACGGACGGCGGCGGCCCGACCCGCCCGGTTCCGGCCACCCCTTCCGTGACCGCGCACGGCGGCCGCGGGCTCAACATCATCACGGCGCTGGCCGACGACTGGGGCGTGCGGGACGACGCCCGGGGCGAGGTCACCGTCTGGGTGATCGTGCACAAGGACGTGCACGCGCAGGCGGCGGCGTGCCGCCGCGACGGCTTCGCGACCCGTATCGCCTCTCCACCCGTCGGGGACCTGGCGGGTCTCGACTTCGCGGACGCCTTCGACGACCTGGGCTGAAGGCCGCTCCGCGCAGGGCACTTGGAGCGGATCCCACCCTTGTCAGTACGAGCGGCTAGGCTCGCGCCCGTACGTACGAGTGCCGTATCCGGGAGACATCCAAGATGGCCAAGAAGCGCCCCCAGACCAAGGGCAAGCCGCAAGTCACCAGTGGAGAGATCCCGGTCGTCGGTGCCCGCGAGCCCTGCCCCTGCGGCAGCGGCCGCCGCTACAAGGCCTGTCACGGCCGGGACGCGGCGCACGCGGTGACCGAGCTGGTGCAGCGTCCCTTCGAGGGCCTGCCGGGCGAGGGCGACTGGGTCGCGCTGCGCGAGCTGGTGCCCGCGGCGACGGTCGAGCTGCCCCTGAAGGGCGAGCTGCCCGAGGGCGTCCCCTCGGTCACCCTCGCGACCGTGCTGCCGATGGCGTGGCCCGCGCTGCGCCGCGACGACGGCTCGGTCCTGCTCGGCCTGCAGAACGACACGTCGTCCGGCGACATCAGCCGCGACCTGGCCGACACCCTGCAGCGCGCCCTGACCGCCGAGCCGGGCAGCCCGGTGCAGGCCCGCCGCGCGCCGGCCGACGGCCCGCGCCTGCAGGACCTCCTCGACCCGGACGGCACTTTCGAGCCGGTCGTGCACACGGGCTTCGAGTTCTGGGTGCCGGACTCGGAGAACGCGTCGGGTGAGGTCGCCGCCTCCCTGGAGCGGGCCAACGCCGCGGCCATCCCGACCGTGAAGCTCTCCGGCGTGGACAGCGCCTACTGGTGCGAGACCCCGGAGAAGAATCACCTGCGCTGGGTGATGCCGCACCCGGAGGAGAAGCTCCTCGACGCGCTCGCGCGGCTGCACGCGGCGGGCACGTCCTCGCTCGGCGAGGGCACGCGCCTCGTCGGCTCGTTCCGGGCCCACGGCCTCACCGTTCCGGTGTGGGACCTGCCCAGCCCGGTGAAGGCGGAGGACGTCGAGAAGCCGGCCGCCGAGTTCGCCGAGCGGCTCGCCGCAGCGCTCGCCACGGACGCGCCGCTGACCGCGGACGAGCGTCGCGCGCGGGGCGGCCTCACCAACCGACAGGTGACTCTCAGCTGATCCACAGCATCCACCTGGACTGACCGACCGGTCAGCCGCTCGGACCGCCGGAAGCCTGCTCGGAATGGGTGACTCCGGTCACAACTCCCGGTAGTTGCAGGTAAATCCATGTCCGAATAGAAGAGATCGAATTTGCTAACTGCCGATCTCTTGTTACCGTTCAAGTAGCCCGGTTGCTGGTGCATCCCCCGTCGCCAGCAACCGGGCGCTTTCATGCCTGCGAACGGTCGGCGCGCCTCAACCCCCGTACGCGGGCGCCGAGTTGCTGCCCGACCTCAACAGCAGCGGGTCATCGGCACCGGCCGCGTACTCCACGACCGCGGCGTAGCGGGGGAGGTCCGCCCGGGTCCGTTCCCGCGGGGTCTCGCACATGCCGGGCTCGTCCTCCGCGGCCACCGCGCAATGGATCTGCACCGTGCGCCCGCCGGGCGCCATCAGGGTCAGCACGGCGGTCAGCTCCGCGCCCGTCGTGTTGCGGTAGTAGGTGCGCGCCCAGGTGTCCTGCCCCTTGCTGAGCACACAGGTCTGCGCCTCGATGCCCTCGGGGGAGGCGAGTTGGGGACCGCAGTGGGCGGCGACCGTCAGGCCCAGTCCGGTCAGGAGGGAGGACCGGGGACGGTCCGGCGCCGCATCGGGCTTCTGGTCCGCGGCGCCGCCCGTCGCACCGTCCTTCGTACGATCCGCCGTGCCGTCGGTCTTGTCGTCGACCTTGTCGGCCGTGCCCTCCGACGCCGATTCCGCCTTCTCGGCGGCCGGTCGCCCGGACCCCTCGCCCACCGGACCGGCGGACGCGCCCGCCAACGGCAGTACGGCGGTGAGCACCACCACGGCGAGAAGTCCGAACAGACGGAGGCGCGAATGGGGTCTCCCCTGCTCGGGCCCGTTCGAGAGCGTGGAGAAGGGTGGCGCGGCAGGCATGCGCCGAACATATCGGCGCACACCCCTGCCGGCCGCTCGCCGCGCGCCCGATTCCGCTACAACTCGGGCGCGCTCACACCCGTACGAGTGAGGGCATCCACGACCGCGTCGACCACGGCCTCCACATCGGGCGTCCAGGGCGCCGCCGAACCGGGCAGCGGCGCACGCTCCCAGCGGACCTGCCCCGCGCCCGTGGTGGACGGGGGCAGCGCGATATAGCCGCCCTCCCCGTGGAAGCGGAGCGAGCCGGGGACGAAGTCCTGCGCATACAGGAGCTCACCCAGCTGCTCCATGGAGTACGGCGCCACGAGGATGAACAGGCGCTCCGGGGTCGCGATGACCGGGCCGAGCCGTACGTCGGCGCGCTCGAGTGCGGCGAGCGCACGGGCGCCCGCGACGGCCGGGAGGCTCACGGCGCAGGGTGCGCGCCCCCCGGAGGCACCGGACGAGGCACCTGTAGCGAGCACGATCGGGGCTCCGGGGCGGTTGGTCCACCACCAGCGGACCATGCGCTCGTCGGTCGTCGCGGTGAGGAGTCCCGGGTCGAAGGGGTGGGCACCGGGCACCGTGCACTCCGGGTCGGGGCAGGCGCAGCGAACGCCGTCGCGGCGTCCCGCCGCCGCGAGCCCTATGCCCGGCAGGACCGGCCACTGCCACGCTGTCGCGAACGTGAGGGCCGCGCTGATCAGGTCAGACTTCCCGCTGTCACGCCTGGACAGGAGCCTGCGTCGCCTTCCGAGGATCTCGCGCATGAGCGCTCGTTCCTTTCCGTTGAACGCCGAGGGCCACATCACACCATGTGTCGATCAGTCACTGTGCGTACGTGCTGGAGCACCTGACCTCAGCCTGGATCGTCGGCCTGAGGCAGCGGTGACCCCTATAGTCCGAGCGCCTGCTGTGTCCTTTAAAAGCCTGGCGTGGGGTGGCGGTGCCTGGCGTTTGCCGTCCCGCGTATTTCTCGCCGCCTCCCCCACGGGAGGATGGGGCACGGTCGTCGATGGTTATGACGCCCGGGTCCGTCACCAGGTTCCGGGTGGATCCCAACTACCCCTGGTCTTCTCCGAGTACGTACCCACCGCGGCCGCTATGACGCTCCGTCGAACAATGCCAGTCGACCTCAATATGCTGTTCCCTGAGTCGCTTTTTGGCCAACTTGGAACGATCAAGATCGGTACGTGATCACGAGGGAGAACAGAGATCGCATTACCGCAGAAGCCACTTGAGCACCATGGACACCAGGAATCCCAGCAGGACAATGCTGGACATCCCCTCTCCAGTGCGTGTAGATGTGGAGACATTGCTAGCGGCGCAGAGCTAATAAGGCTGACATGGGGGTTTGCGATGCTATTGAGCAATATGCACCAGCCGGAAAGCCGGAAGCCATGACAGCCCCACGCCTGCCGAAAGTGGCTGGAATCGATTCCCCTCCTGGACAGGTTCCCTCTCCCGCCCACACCGTCGCGCCCGCGCCTGCGGCCCCACCGGTCGCTCCCGCACCGGCCGCCCCCGGAGCCGTGATCCAGGACAGACTCGCCGGCTGGGTCTCCGACCTCACGACCCTGCACGAACTCACGGAACGGCTGGCCCGCACGGCAGCACTCGACGAGGCACTGCACGAACTCCTGCGCGCCGGAGCCGCCCTGGTGGGCGCCCGGCGCGGTCTTGTCGTGCTGGAACCGGCCGACGGGCTCGGCCCCGACACCACCGTCGGCCTCGGCCTGTCCCGGCCCGACCTCGGCCACATCGAGACGGTGCCCCGCGGCGCGACGTCGTACGGGCGGATCCTCGACGGATTCAGCACCGAGGACGAGGCGCGCGCCGACCTGCTCTCCGAGGACGGACTCGACCCGCGCCACCGCGAGGTCGCCGCGCGCCTCGGCTACGCGGCGAGTTACGCCCTGCCGCTCGCCACCGACGACGCGGGCCGGCTCGGCGCCGCCGTCTGGCTCTACGACGAGCCCGCCGAGCCCGTCGAGCGCCAGCGCCACCTCATCGGCCTGTACGCCCGGCACGCCTCCGAGCACCTGGCCCGCCTGCTCGAACTGGAGCGCACGCGCGCGTGGTCGCGCACGATGACCGACGAACTGCTGCCCGCTCGGCTGCCGCGCGTCTCCGGTGTGCAGCTCGCCGTCCGCCACCGCACCGGGCCGCGCGGCGGCGGCGACTGGTACGACGCGCTGCCGCTGCCCGAAGCGGCGCTCGGCCTCGCGGTCGGCTCGGTCACCGGATCCGGCGCGAGCGCCGTCGCCGCGATGGGCCGGCTGCGCGCCTCCCTGCGGGCGTACGCGGTGATGGAGGGCGAGGACCCCGTCGCGGTCCTGTCCGACCTGGAGCTGCTCCTGCGGCTGACCGAGCCGGCCCGCAGCGCGACCGCCCTGTTCGCGTACTGCGAGCCCGGCCCGCGCAAGATCGTCCTCGCGGGCGCCGGGCACTGCCCGCCCCTGGTGATCGGGGAGCGGCGCACGGAGTTCGCGGAGACGACCCTGTCCGCGCCGCTCGGCATGCTCGCCTGCTGGGAGGCGCCGAGCGTGGAGATCTCGCCGGACCCGGGCGAGACGGTGCTGCTGTACACGGACGGCCTGCTGCGTCGCACCGGCGATCCCATGGACCGCGCCTTCGCCCGGCTGCACGCGGCAGCGGCGAGCGTCCCCAGGGCGATCCGCGACGACCCCGGCGCGATCGCCGACCACGTGCTGCGCGCGGTGCTCCCGGACGGACTCGACGCGGTGGACAGCGACGAGGACGTGGTGCTGCTCGCGGCCCGCTTCGAGTGACCCCGCGAACGCTGCTGGTAACAGGCCCTCCGCCCCTGGACCCCCTTCCGTACGCTCGTACGATGGAGGGGGTCCACTGCCATTTCAGGCCATACCCAGGTCATACCCGGGCCTTTCACCAGGCCCGCGTCGAGGAGGAACCGTGTCGGAGGAGCTCACCCCGGAGATCCCGGAAGCCCCTGAGGGCGACGAGCCCATCAAGCAGCGCAAGAACGGCCTCTACCCGGGCGTGTCCGACGAGCTCGCCGAGAACATGAAGGCCGGCTGGGCCGACACCGAGCTCCACGACCTGCAGCCGATCGCCCAGGCCGCCGAGACGGCCGCGCGCCGCAAGGCCCTGTCCGCCCGCTTCCCGGGCGAGCGCCTCGTCGTCCCCGCGGGCAACCTGAAGACCCGCTCGAACGACACGGAGTACGCCTTCCGCGCCTCCGTCGAGTACGCGTACCTCACCGGCAACCAGACCGAGGACGGCGTCCTCGTGCTGGAGCCGACGGCCGGCGGGCACAAGGAGACGATCTACCTCCTGCCGCGCTCGAACCGGGAGAACGGCGAGTTCTGGCTGGGCGGCGACGGCGAGCTGTGGGTGGGCCGCAGGCACTCCCTGGCCGAGGCCGAGAAGCTCCACGGCATCCCCGCCTCCGACGTGCGCGAGCTCGCCGAGGCGCTGCGCGAGGCCACCGGCCCGGTGCGCGTCGTGCGCGGCTACGACGCCGGCATCGAGGCCGCGCTGACCGACAAGGTCACCGCCGAGCGTGACGAGGAGCTGCGGGTCTTCCTCTCCGAGGCGCGGATCGTGAAGGACGCGTTCGAGATCGGCGAGCTGCAGAAGGCCGTCGACTCGACGGTGCGCGGCTTCGAGGACGTCGTGAAGGTCCTGGACAAGGCCGAGGCGACCAGCGAGCGCTACATCGAGGGCACGTTCTTCCTGCGCGCCCGCGTCGAGGGCAACGACATCGGCTACGGCTCCATCTGCGCCGCCGGCCCGCACGCCTGCACCCTGCACTGGGTCCGCAACGACGGCCCGGTCCGCTCCGGCGACCTGCTGCTGCTCGACGCCGGTGTCGAGACGCACACGTACTACACCGCCGACGTCACGCGCACGCTGCCGATCAACGGCACGTACAGCGACATCCAGCGGAAGATCTACGACGCCGTGTACGAGGCCCAGGAGGCCGGTATCGCGGCCGTGCAGCCGGGCGGCAAGTACCGCGACTTCCACGACGCCTCGCAGCGTGTGCTCGCCGAGAAGCTCGTCGAGTGGGGTCTGGTCGAGGGTCCGGTCGAGCGCGTCCTGGAGCTGGGGCTGCAGCGCCGCTGGACCCTGCACGGCACCGGCCACATGCTCGGCATGGACGTCCACGACTGCGCCGTCGCGCGGACCGAGACGTACGTGGACGGCACGCTGGAGCCCGGCATGGTGCTCACCGTCGAGCCGGGTCTGTACTTCCAGGCCGACGACCTGACCGTGCCCGAGGAGTACCGCGGTATCGGCGTCCGCATCGAGGACGACATCCTCGTCACCGAGGACGGTAACCGGAACATGTCGGCCGGGCTGCCGCGCAAGGCCGACGAGGTCGAGGCCTGGATGGCCCGTTTGAAGGGCTGATCCTCGGCAAACAGAAGCAGGTGTGGCCGGGGGCCGTGCACGACCGCGTCGTGCACGGCCCCCGGCGCGTGGATCGCCCCCCACAGGAGACATGTATGACGTCAGTCGAGCTGAGCGGCGTACCGGAGACGCTGCTGTGGAACCTCTACCACCGTGCCTTCGAGGCGCGGCAGCCCGATCCGGTCCTCGAGGACCCGAAGGCCGTCGAGCTCGTCGAGCGCGTCGACTACCCCTTCGAGGAGACGTTCGGCGCGCCCAGCCCGCTGCTCGCGCAGGGGCAGGCGCTGCGCGTACGCACCTTCGACGACGCCGTACGGGACTTCCTGGCCGACCATCCGGACGGCACGGTCGTCACGCTCGCCGAGGGCCTGGAGACGCAGTTCTGGCGTGTGGACAACGGGCGGGCGCGGTGGCTGTGCGTGGAGCTGCCGGAGACCGCCGGGGTGCGGCGCGCGCTGCTGCCGGGCGGGGAGCGGCAGCGCATCCTCGCCCGGTCGGCCCTCGACCTGTCCTGGCGCGACGAGGTCGACCCCTCGCGCGGGGTGCTGATCACGGCACAGGGCCTGCTGATGTATCTGCGGCCGCCGGAGGTCCGGCAGCTGATCGCGGGCTGCGCCGAGCGGTTCGGCGGCGGGGCGCTGGTGTTCGACGCGGTGCCGCGCTGGTTCAGCGAGCGCACGATCCGCGGGGAGATGCGTACCAAGCAGGGGTACGAGACTCCGCCGATGCCCTGGGGCCTGAACGCGGGGGAGCTGGACAGGGTACGCACGGCGCATCCGGCGATCCGTGAGGTCCGGGAACTGCCGCTGCCGCGCGGCCGGGGCGCCTACTACAGGACGCTCGCACCCCTGCTGGGGAAGGTGCCGGCGCTGCGGAACCTGCGGCCCACCATGACGGCCGTCGTGCGTTTCGCCGACGCTTCTTGAGGGCGCCGGATCACACCGCCATCAGCGGGGTGTCCTTCTTCCACTTGAGGATCTTGTCGAAGCTGACCACGGCACCGCCCCTGCCGGGCTTGTTGGCGACATGTACGTGGTCGGCGAGTTCGTGAATGAGACAGAGGCCGCGGCCGTTCTCGGCCTCGTCGGGTGCCGGTCGGAGCGCCGCGCGGCTTCTGGAAGGGAAGCCCGGGCCGGAATCGGCGACTTCAATGCGGCACTTCTCGCCGTCCAGGTAAGCGGTGACCCTGTATGCGCCCGAAGACTCGCTGGCGATCGTGTTCCCGCCGTGCTCGACGGCGTTCGCACACGCCTCGCTGAGAGCGACCGCCAGGTCGTAGGAGATGTCGGGGTCGACACCAGCGGTCTCCATGGTGCCCATGAGGAGACGCCGGGCGAGCGGAACGCTCGCAGCATCGCGCCGCAGATGGAGGGACCACCAGATGCTCATGTTCCAGCCTCCAGGCCGCGGCTCGACATACCGATACGTATTGCCGCCACGGGCCGCGTGCAATCGCGGAGTTGAGGTGATACCGCCCATACGGCCGATGCGAGAGGGGCGTCCCTGCCTGTAAAGGAGATTCCGGACCTTGTGGACCTGCCGTATGGGACCGGTAAGGCCAGTGGGATGATGAGCCCGCCATGTCTGCCCCCCACACGCGCAAGGCGCACAGCGCGGCCGATCTCCGGCTGCTGAGGGCCGCGATGTTCGCCGCGGTCTGCGTCGTGCTGTCCGCGGCGGGGCACGTCCTCGGTTCGACCGCCACGGTTCCGTGGTGGACGCTGTCGCTCGGCTTCCTCACCGCCTTCTGCGTGACCGCGCCACTGGCCGGCCGCGAGCGGTCGCTGCCGGGCATCGCCGTCACGCTGGGGATCGGGCAGATCGGCCTGCACAGCCTCTTCGCGCTCGGGCAGCACGGCGGCTCGATGACCATGAGCGCCGGGGAGCCCTCCGTCGTGGAGCGGGCCGCGCGGCTGATGTGCGGGGCGGGTGCCTCGGCGCTCAGCCCGGTGCAGGCGCAGCGGATCCTCGACCAGGCCCGGGTCCCGTCGGGCGCCGCCGGTGGCACGCACACCGACATGGCGGCCATGGCCGGCTCCTCGATGCCGCTGCTGCCGTCCCTGCCGATGCTCATCGGACACCTGCTCGCCGCGGTCGGCGCCGGCTGGCTGCTGCGCCACGGCGATCTCGCCCTGGGCCGGATCGTGCGGCTCTCGAAGCTGTCGGCGCAGGGAGTCGCGGAAGGGGCACTCGTCCGTTCCCTGCGCGCGGCTCTCGCTCTCGTACGCGCTCTGAAGGCGGGCCTTCCCGGCACGCACGAGGTCCTCCCGTGCGCGCCCCGCGCCGGGTTCACCGCTCCACCCGCCCCGCGGGCCGCGGTGCTTCAGCACTCGGTGATCCGGCGTGGGCCACCCGCCGCCGAAGCGTTCCTTCTCGCTGCCTGACACAGCATCCGTACTCCGCCGCGACCCGCGTGGTCCCGCGTGAGGTGAGGCGTGCTGTGCGGCACGCGCGCGTACCCGCTGTCCGCCGCTCATACTGCGGTTTCTTCGCCGCTCTGTAGTGCGGTGTTTCGCGGGCGCGCCCTCTCACCCTTCGTTGGATCCCGCTGAACGTGGAGTTCTCACTGCCATGAAGAAGATGTCCCGCGCCGCTCTCGTCGGTGCCGCCGCCGTCTCCTCCGTCGTCCTCGTGTCCGCTCCGGCCTTCGCGCACGTGAGCGTGCAGCCGGAGGGCCCCGCCGCCAAGGGCGGCTACGCCGTGGTCGACTTCAAGGTGCCGAACGAGCGCGACGACGCCGCGACCACCAAGCTCGAGGTCACCTTCCCGACCGACCACCCGCTCGCCTCGGTCATGCCGCAGCCGATCCCGGGCTGGAAGGCCGAGGTCACCAAGTCGAAGCTCGACAAGCCGATGGAGATGCACGGCGAGAAGATCACCGAGGCCGTCTCCAAGGTCACCTGGACGGCGACCGGCTCCGGCGACGACAAGGGCGTCCAGCCCGGTTACTTCCAGAAGTTCCCGGTCTCCATCGGCGCACTGCCGACCGACACCGACGAGCTCGTCTTCAAGGCGATCCAGACGTACGACAACAAGGAGGTCGTGCGCTGGATCGAGCCGCAGCAGAAGGGCCAGGAGGAGCCGGAGAACCCGGCGCCCACCCTGGCGCTGACGGCGGCCACCGACGACGAGCACGGCGCGTCCGGCGCCTCCTCCGACGACGACAAGAAGGAGGCCACCGCGGCCTCCAGCACGTCGTCCGACAGCTCCGACAGCGACACCACCGCCCGCGTCCTCGGCATCGTCGGCATTGTCGTCGGCGTCGCCGGTGTGGCGTTCGGCGTTCTGGCCGGCCGTCGGCGTACCAACAGCTGAGCCACCCATGGCGGGTGCCGGGGTCGCGGTGGGCGACCCCGGCACCGGCCGGACCCCTCACATCTGGGACATTTCTCTATGCGCAAGACCACGAAGATGAGCAAGAAGACCCTGCTCGCCGCCGCCGGACTGGTCACGGCGGCCACCCTCGCCCTGTCGGCCTGCGGCAGCGGCGACGACAGCGGCAAGTCCGTCGCCGACGTGTCCACCGAGACCGGTTCACAGAAGGCCGCGACGGTCCTCGACAAGCCCTTCGAGAAGCCGGACCTGGTCCTCACCGACACCCACGGCAAGAAGTTCGACCTGCGCGAGCAGACCAAGGACAAGCCGACGCTGATCTACTTCGGCTACACGCACTGCCCCGACGTCTGCCCGCTGACGATGAGCAACATCGCCGTCGCCAAGAAGGCCCTGCCCAAGTCCGAGCAGGACAAGCTCCAGGTCGTCTTCGTCACCACCGACCCCGACCGGGACACCCCGGCCGTGCTCGGCAAGTGGCTCAAGGCGCAGGACCCCGATTTCATCGGCCTGACCGGCGACTTCGCCACCATCCAGGGCAGCGCCCGCACGCTCGGCATCTCCATCGAGCCGACACAGAAGGACAAGAACGGCAAGCTCGTGTCGATGCACGGCACGCAGGTCATCGCGTTCTCGCCGAAGACGAACGGCGGCTATGTCCTGTACGGCGAGGACGCCACCGTCGACGACTACACCAAGGACCTGCCCAAGATCATCAAGGGGGCGAAGCCGTGAGGCGCACGCCCGTCGCGCTGGGCGCCATAGTGCTGGCCTCCGGGCTCGCGCTCACCGCCTGCGGCTCCGACAGTTCCGATGACACACCGGAAATGAAGGTCTCGGGCGCGTTCATCCCCGAGCCCGCGTCCGGTGACATGGCTGCCGGGTTCTTCCTCGTGCACAACAGCGGCGGCGCCGACACCCTCGACTCCGTCAGCAGCGACATCGCCGGGCAGGTCACCCTGCACAGCACCAAGGGCGGCGTGATGAAGGAACAGAAGTCCTTCGCCGTGCCCGCGAACGGCGAGCTGGACTTCGAACGGGGCGGCAACCACCTCATGTTCGAAAACCTCAAGCGGAAGCCGAAGGAAGGCGACAAGGTGTCGGTGAAGCTCCACTTCACCAAAGCCGGAACCCGCACCGTCTCCTTCCCTGTGAAGGCCGCCACCTACAACCCGACGTCGCACACCGCGCACGCTGCTCACTGAAGGGGCTGACCCGTACGTGAAGACCATCGCGCCCCGTTTCCGGCACCTGGTGCTGCTGTTCCTCGCCGTCACCGGCGCGCTGCTGTCCGGCGCCGCCCCCGCGTCCGCGCACGCCGCGCTGACCGGGAGCGACCCGGAACAGGGAGCGGTGGTCGAAGCGGCGCCGAAGCAGGTGTCGCTGACCTTCTCCGAGGACGTCGCCATCTCCAGCGGCGCCGTGCGCGTGCTCGACCCCGCGGGCAAGCGCGTCGACAGCGGGAAGATCGGCCACACCGGCGGCACGACGTACACCGTGGGGCTCCACTCGGGCCTGCCGGACGGCACGTTCACCGTCGCCTACCAGGTCGTCTCGGCCGACAGCCATCCCGTCTCCGGCGCCTTCACCTTTTCCATCGGCGCCCCCTCCAAGACCTCGGCGGTCCTGACCGACCAGAACGCCGGCGGGGGCGTCGTCGGCGCCCTCTACGGCGTCGCGCGCTACGTCTCGTACGCGGGCTTCATCCTGCTCGTGGGCGGCGCCGCGTTCGTCCTCGGCTGCTGGCCGCGCGGGGCCGGCATCAAGCCGGTCCAGCGGGTCGTCGTCAGCGGCTGGACCGCGCTCACCGCGGCCACGCTGGCCCTGCTGCTGATGCGCGGCTCGTACACCGGCTCCGGCAAGGTCGGCGACATCTTCGACATGTCGCTGCTCGGCCAGGTGCTGCAGACCAAGACGGGCGCGGCGCTCACGTCCCGTCTTCTGTTGCTCGCCGCGGCCGCCCTCTTCATTGCGGTGCTTTTCGGCGCTTATGTGAAGCGGGCCGAAGACGGCGACAAGAAGGAGGTCAAGGACCTCACCTTCGGGCTCGCCATCGGCGGTGCCGTCGTCGCGGCCGGGCTCGGCGCGACCTGGGCCATGGCCGAGCACGCCTCGACCGGTATCCAGGCCGGACTCGCCATGCCCGTCGACGTCCTGCACCTGCTGGCCGTGGCCGCGTGGCTCGGCGGTCTGACGACGCTGCTCGTCGCGCTGTACCGGGCGCCCTCCATCGAGGCGTCGGCGGTGCGCCGCTTCTCGCGGGTGGCGTTCTGCAGCGTCGTGGCGCTCACCGCGACGGGGCTCTACCAGTCGTGGCGGCAGGTCGGCTCCTGGTCCGCGCTGACCGGGACGCGCTACGGGCAGTTGCTGCTGCTCAAGGTCGGGCTCGTCGCCGTGCTCGTCGGCATCGCCTGGATCTCCCGCAGGTGGACGAGCCGGCTCTCCGAGAAGCCGGCCCCCGAGGCCACCGCCGCGACCGTGGTGGAGCAGCGTTCGTCCGAGAAGAAGAAGCCGGTCACGGTCGGCGCCGCCAAGGGGGACGACCCCGAGCGGGCCGCCCAGCTGGCCCGTCAGCGCGCCGCGGTGGCCAGCGCCCGCGAGAAGCGCGTCCGCGACGCCGACCCGCACCGCTTCGGCCTGCGCCGCTCGGTGCTCGCCGAGGCGGGTGTCGCGGTCGTGCTGCTCGCCGTCACCACGGTGCTGACCTCGACCGAACCGGGCCGCACGGAGGAAGAGGCGACGTCCGCGTCCTCGGCGGCGCAGACCCGGTCCGGACCGCTCTCGCTCAAGCTGCCGTTCGACACCGGCGGCGAGGACGGCAAGGGCACGGTCCTGCTCGACCTGGACCCCGGCCGCACCGGCGACAACGAGATGCACCTCTACGTGGAGCGGCCGGGCGGGAAGGCCTTCGACGTCCCCGAGGTGAAGGTCGCCTTCACTCTGGAGGCGAAGAAGATCGGCCCGCTGTCCGTCGTGCCCGACCGCATCGCCACAGGGCACTGGACCGCGAGCGGCGTACAGATCCCCGGGGCGGGCGACTGGAAGATCGCGGTCACCGTGCGCACGTCCGACATCGACCAAGTGACCGTCATCAAGAACGCGAAGATCGGCTGAACCACCATGGCTGACACCGAAAGCCGTACGGCGTCCCCGGACACCGTCCCGACCGGCATCTCCCGGCGCCGTCTGATCGGGACGGCGGGCGCCACCGGCATCGCCCTCGGTGCCGTCGGCGCGGGCGCGGGATACGC
Organism: Streptomyces sp. YJ-C3; assembly: GCF_053891275.1. Taxonomy (NCBI): domain Bacteria; kingdom Bacillati; phylum Actinomycetota; class Actinomycetes; order Kitasatosporales; family Streptomycetaceae; genus Streptomyces; species Streptomyces sp. YJ-C3. The sequence goes on from NZ_CM132685.1 coordinate 8,938,564, forward strand.
CGTGGCCTCCTCGGACTCCCCTGACCAGCAGGCCGCGCTGACCTCGCTGGGCGCGGACGAGGTGATGTTTCACGGGAAACATCAGCCCGGCATCACCACCCCGATGCAGGCCCGCGGCCATCTCGTCGCCTTCGACCTGGCGGCGGGAGCGGGCCGCAAGGAGGCGGCCGCCCTGCTGCGCCGCTGGTCGGCGACCGCCGAGCGGCTGATGGCGGGCAGGGCGTCGGCGTCCGACGACACCGACGTCGCCCGGGACGCGGGCCCGTCCTCGCTCACGGTCACCTTCGGGTTCGGCCACAGCTTCTTCTCGCGTACGGGCCTGGAGAAGCAGCGTCCCGCCGCGCTGGACCCGCTGCCGGACTTCTTCTCCGACCATCTCGACAAGGCCCGCAGCAACGGCGACCTGTGGGTGCAGATCGGCGCCAACGACTCCCTCGTCGCCTTCCACGCGCTGCGCGCCCTCCAGAAGGACGCGGGCGGCGCGGCGAAGGTGCGCTGGCAGATGAACGGTTTCAACCGCTCACCCGGCGCCACCGCCCAGCCCATGACGGCCCGCAATCTGATGGGCCAGATCGACGGCACCAACAACCCCAAACCGTCCGAGTCCGACTTCGACAAGCGGATCTTCGTGCCGGGTTCGGGCTCCCCGGCATGGATGGCGAACGGCTCGTACGTCGTCGTACGCCGCATCCGGATGCTCCTCGACGACTGGGAGAAGCAGTCGTCGGCGGCGCAGGAGGGCGTGATCGGGCGCCGGAAGTCGACCGGTGCGCCGCTGACCGGCGGCAAGGAGACGACCGAGCCGGACCTGGAGAAGACGGACGCGAACGGCGACCTGGTCATCCCGATCAACGCGCACGCCCGCATCAGCCGCCCCGACCAGAACGGGGGCGCCGCGATGCTGCGCCGGCCGTTCTCCTTCCACGACGGGTTCGCCGCGGACGGCGCCCCGGACGCCGGGCTGCTGTTCGTCTGCTGGCAGGCGGATCCGCTGCGCGGCTTCGTGCCCGTGCAGCGCAAGCTCGACCGCGGCGACGCCCTCTCCCGGTTCATCCGGCACGAGGCGAGCGGCCTGTTCGCGGTGCCCGGCGGCGCGGCCGAGGGCGGCTACGTCGGGCAGGCGTTGCTGGAGGGCTGAGCGCCTCCGGGTGCTGCCGTCGCCGGTCGGGGTGGCCGGTGGCGCATCCGGGAGCCGGGCGGTACCGGGCCCATTAGGGTGACCCCATGCCAGCCAGCTACGCCTATCTCGGCCCCGAGGGAACCTTCACCGAGGTCGCCCTGCGCACGCTTCCGGAGACGGCCACCCGGGAGCTCGTCCCCATGGTGTCCGTGCCGGCGGCGCTCGACGCCGTCCGCAGCGGCGAGGCCGAGGCCGCGTTCGTCCCGATCGAGAACTCCGTCGAGGGCGGCATCACCACGACCCTCGACGAGCTGGTCGCGGGCGAGCCGCTGATGATCTACCGCGAGGTGCTGCTCGACATCACCTTCGCGCTGCTCGTGCGCCCCGGCACGACGCTGGGCGAGATCAAGACGGTCACCGCGCACCCGGCCGCCCAGCCGCAGGTCCGCAACTGGATGAAGGCCCATCTGGGCGAGGACGTGACCTGGGAGTCCGCGGCGTCGAACGCGGACGGGGCGCGGCTCGTGCAGGAGGGGCGCTACGACGCCGCCTTCGCCGGGGAGTTCGCGGCCGAGCGCTACGGCCTGGTGCCGCTGGTCACCGAGATCCACGACGCGGAGAACGCGCAGACCCGGTTCGTGCTGGTGGGCAGGCCCGCGCGGCCCGCGGCGCCGACCGGTGCGGACAAGACGTCGGTGGTCATCTGGCAGGCCGACGACCACCCCGGCGGGCTGATGGAACTGCTCCAGGAGTTCTCGATCCGCGGCGTCAACCTGGTGCTGTTGCAGTCCCGGCCCACCGGCACGGGCATCGGCGACTACTGCTTCGCGATCGACGCGGAGGGGCACATCTCGGACCGCCGGGTGGCGGAGGCGCTGATGGGGCTGAAGCGGGCCTGCCCGCAGGTGCGCTACCTCGGTTCGTACCCACGCGCGGGCGTCGCCGTCGAGGACGTGCGGCCGCTGCGGACGGGGACGTCGGACGGCGAGTTCGTGGCGGCGTCCGACTGGCTGGCGCGCTGCCAGGACGGCCGGTTCTAGGGGCGGGCCTCAGGGGCCGTCGTCCCCTGTCCGACCCCTGCCGGATCCGGTTCTCCACCGCCGGATCCGGCTTCTTGTTGCCGTCACACCCGGTCCGACCAGCGGATTTTCTTCATCCACAAAAGTTATCCACAGGTGACCTTCTCGACCTGGGGACAAGTCGACAGGAAGGCATGACATGGTCGATAAATCGCCCTACAGCCCACAAGTCCGTCCACAGCCCCCCACGTCACCCCTCGTCCATCCTTTTCCTTTGATCAACTCTTTGGAGTGAAGCATTTCCACCCGAAAGTGAGCATGAAGCGGGTTTGGATCGGGAATCCTTCGTCGTACATGCGGCTTTCGGAACGACCCCTTCCGGTGTCCACAGTTCTTTCTCACAGCCTGTGGATAACTGGCCGAAGATGCACACTCCTGTGGACAACGGGTGCCCAAGTCCCGCCTCCAGCAAGGGAGTCAGGTCAAGAGGCCGGGGCGATCATGGCCCTTTCGGGGAAAGGGGGCGCTCTTATTGACGTGCCCCCACAGGGTCCCTAGTTGATCTTTTCCGGCCGCACTCCGCCCTTAATTCACATTCCGGCAAATAGGGCATAAAGCCACGCATCGGATATCGGGTCGAGAGCCGGAACCGCGCACCGGTAGCCTGGAGGGGTGATTGACCTTCGCCTGCTCCGTGAGGACCCCGACCGTGTTCGCGCCTCCCAGCGCGCCCGTGGAGAGGACGTCGCGCTCGTCGACTCCGTCCTGTCCGCCGACGAGCGGCGCAGGTCGTCCGGGCTCCGCTTCGACGAACTCCGCTCCGAGCAGAAGGCCCTCGGCAAGCTGATCCCCAAGGCCTCCCCCGAGGAGCGCCAGGAGCTGCTGAAGAAGACGGGCGAGCTCTCGGCCGCGGTGAAGGCCGCCGAGGCCGACCAGCGGGACGCCGAGGAGGAGACCCAGCGTCTCGCCCTCCAGCTGGGCAACATCGTGCACCCCGACGTCCCGCGCGGCGGCGAGGAGGACTTCGTCGTCCTGGAGACGCACGGCACGATCCGCGACTTCGGTGCCGAGGGCTTCGAGCCCAAGGACCACCTGGAGCTCGGCGAGGCGCTCGGCGCCATCGACGTCGAGCGCGGCGCGAAGGTCTCCGGCTCGCGCTTCTACTACCTCACCGGTGTCGGCGCCCTGCTGGAGCTGGCGCTGGTCAACGCGGCGATCGCGCAGGCCACCGAGGCCGGCTTCACGCCGATGCTGACGCCGGCCCTGGTGCGCCCGCGCGCCATGGAGGGCACCGGCTTCCTCGGCCAGGCGGCCGAGAACGTGTACCACCTGGAGAAGGACGACTACTACCTGGTCGGCACCTCCGAGGTCCCGCTCGCCGCGTACCACATGGACGAGATCGTCGAAGCGGACCAGCTGCCGCTGCGCTACGCGGGCTTCTCGCCGTGCTTCCGGCGCGAGGCCGGCACGTACGGCAAGGACACCCGCGGCATCTTCCGGGTGCACCAGTTCGACAAGGTCGAGATGTTCTCGTACGTCCACCCCGACGACGCGGAGAACGAGCACCAGCGCCTCCTGGAGTGGGAGAAGCAGTGGCTGACCGGCCTCGAACTGCCCTTCCAGGTGATCGACGTCGCCACCGGTGACCTCGGCTCCTCGGCCTCGCGCAAGTTCGACTGCGAGGCGTGGATCCCGACGCAGGGCAAGTACCGCGAGCTCACCTCGGCGTCGAACTGCAACGGCTTCCAGGCGCGCCGCCTGTCCATCCGCATGCGCGAGGGCAAGAAGGTCCAGCCGCTCTCGACGCTGAACGGCACGCTGTGCGCCGTCCCCCGCACGATCGTCGCCATCCTGGAGAATCACCAGCAGGCCGACGGCTCCGTGCGGGTGCCCGAGATGCTGCGGCCGTACCTCGGGGGACGAACCACTCTTGACCCCAAGTAATCGCAGCCTGGAGCCGATCACCAAGTGAGCCATCCCGCTCCCACCGCCCCCGCCTTCCCGTACAAGCTCGTCGCGACCGACCTCGACGGAACGCTGCTGCGTTCCGACGACACGGTCTCCGAGCGGACGCGCGAGGCGCTCACCGCGGCCACCGCGGCGGGCGCCGCGCACATCGTCGTGACCGGCAGGGCCGTGCCCTGGACCCGCCACATCCTCGACGACCTCGGTTACGACGGTCTCGCGGTGTGCGGCCAGGGCGCGCAGGTCTACCACGCGGGGGAGCACCGCCTCCTCACGTCGGTGACCCTCGACCGGCAGCTCGCCGGGCTCGCGCTGTCCAAGATCGAGGCCGAGATCGGGCCGATGGCCCTGGCCGCGAGCCGTGACGGCATCGAGGGCGAGGTCATCGTCGGCCCCGGCTACCGAGTGCAGGAGGGACCGCTCCCGGTCATCCCGTTCACGGATGTCGCGGAGCTGTGGGCGGCCCCCCTCAACAAGGTGTACGTCCAGCACCCGGGCCTGACCGACGACCAGCTGGCGGAGGTCGCGCGCACCGTGGCCGGTGACCTGGTGGGCGTCACGATGGCGGGCGAGGGCATCGTGGAGCTGCTCCCGCTCGGTCTCTCCAAGGCCACGGGGCTCTCCCTGGCGGCCCGCCGCCTGGGCGCGAAGTCGTCCGACACCATCGCCTTCGGGGACATGCCCAACGACATCGCGATGTTCGGCTGGGCGTCCCACGGCGTGGCGATGGCCAACGCCCACGAGGACCTGAAGGCGGTCGCGGACGAGGTGACGGCGTCGAACGAGGACGACGGCATCGCGGTCGTCCTGGAACGCCTGCTGGGCTGAGCGCGCCCCTCTGGGGGCGCGGGGAACTGCGCGAGCGACCCACCACACCTCGCATCCGGCAACCGACCTGCGGCACCAACGGCTAGACGCCGTCGCCTGGCCGCAGGCCGGCCCGGACACCGCTGAAGCCAAGCGCAGCAAAAAACGTGGAGGATGCGCGGATCGAACGCGCGCGGGGGTTCCAGCCCCGACGACGGCCTAGCAAGCCGCTGCCTTACCACTCGGCCAATCCTCCGGGTGGGCGGCCCGCGTGCCACAGATGGCACGCGCTCGAAGCGGCCGCCCCGGGCAGCACCCCTGGGCGGGGCTCAACGGAGTGCAGTGACTACTCCGGAGCCTGCCTCGGGCTGCCCTGCCGGGAGCTCGACGGACTACTGACGGACATCGTCGCGCTCCTCTCCCGGTCGATGGACGCCGGTGGTGGACCGGCGCGGTGGTACGACAACTACTGTGCCGCGGCACCGAGTTCGGCGCCACCGAATTAATCGCGGGTGCTTATCGGCGGCGGCGCCGCTTGCGGCGGCGTGCCTTGCTGAAGAACCATCCGGCGGGCGGCTCGTCCGACCGCCACGGCTGCGGGTCCGGGCCCCCGTCGCGCCAGCGCGCGGTGAGCATCCGGGCCCGTGCCGACGGCTCGGTCGTCTCCGCGGAACGGATGAAGTCGGCGTCCAGGACCACGTCGTCCCAGGCGTCGCCCTGCTCGGGCGTATCCCCCTCACGGATCGGCTCGGCTGCCATCGTGGGACCTCCTCGGGCGGCGTAGCGGACAGCGCACCCTCCCACCAGTGTCCAGGTGGGAGGGTGAAAGCGGCGTCAAGACCAGTGCGGGCGGTGCCCGGACCGGCTCCTACTCCTCTCCGGCCAGCTTCAGGGACCGCAGCCGCTGGCCCGCGTACCAGGTCGCCAGCACGGTCACGGCGACGAGCAGTACCGTCGCGAGCGGCAGCCCCACGTCCGAGGTGACGAGGTCGCCGCCGGCCACCTTGTGGGCGACCGCGAGGGACCACTGCTGCACGCTGAGCGTGCGGGCCCCGGCGACCAGGGAGCCGAAGAGCGCCTCCCACACGAGGGCGTAGACCAGGCCGAAGACGACCGCGTGCCGGGTCACCGTGCCGAGCAGCAGGAAGATCGCGGCGTACGCGATGGAGGCCACCAGGGCGGCGATCGTGTAGGCGACGGCGATCTGCTGCCCGTTCCCGTTCAGGATCAGGCCCGCGATCAGGGTCGGGACGGCGGAGAACACCATGGTCACGGCGATCGCCACGATGAGCTTGGTGAAGATGATCGTGGGGCGCTTGACCGGCTTGGACAGGAGATAGACCACGGAGCCGTCGTCGATCTCGGGGCCGATGGCACCCGTGCCCGCGATGACACCGATGAGCGGCACCATCGTGGCGAGCGCGAAACCGCCGAGGAGGTCGGACGCGGTCTGGTCGTCGGCTCCCGTGAGGCCGCGCACCAGCGCGGAGATCACGACGAGCAGCACGGGCAGCGCGAAGAGGATGAGGGCCCGGCGGCGGCCGAGCAGGGCCCGGTAGGTGAGCCGGGCGACAGTGGGGTCGTACATCAGGGCCTCCTACGCCGTGACTAGGCCGCAACCAGGTAAGAGAAGACGGACTCGAGGGACTCGTCGGACGGCGAGACCGTGAGCAGGCGGATGCCGTGTGCCCGGGCGACCCTCGGCAGCAGCGTGGTGAACCGGCCGAAGTCGACGGCCTGGATGCGCAGCGCGCCCTCCTTGAGGTCGACTTCGATGCCCGCGGTCGACGGGTCCGCGATCAGCGCGGCGGCCAGGGCCCGGTCGTCGCTGGAGCGGATGAGGTAGCGGTGCGGGCGGTCGGTCATCAGCCGGCGGATCTTGCGGAAGTCGCCGCTGGCCGCGTGCCGTCCGGCGACGATCACCTCGATGTGGGAGGCGAGCTGCTCGACCTCTTCGAGGATGTGCGAGGAGAAGAGCACGGTGCGGCCCTCGTCCCCCATGCGATGCAGCAGGTCCATGAGCTGCATGCGCTGGCGCGGGTCCATGCCGTTGAACGGCTCGTCCAGGAGCAGCACGGAGGGCTCGTGGACCAGCGCGGACGCCATCTTCACGCGCTGGCGCATGCCCTTGGAGTACGTCGAGATCTTGCGGTCCTGCGCGTACTCCATCTCGACCGTGGCGAGCGCCTTCTGGGCCTCCTTCTTGCCGAGGCCGTGCAACTCCGCGTTGGCGACGACGAATTCCTGTCCGGTGAGGAAGTCGTACATGGCCTCGCGCTCGGGGACGATGCCGATGTGGCGGTAGATCTGTTCGTTGCGCCAGATCGGCTGTCCGTCGAGCGTCACCGTCCCGTTCGACGGGGCCAGGAAGCCGCCCATCATGTTGATGAGGGTGGACTTTCCCGCGCCGTTCGGACCGAGCAGGCCGGTGACGCCCGGGCCGATGTTCATCGTGACGTCGTTGACTGCGACGACGTTGCCGAACCAGCGTGATACGTGGTCGATGTTGATGGCGGTCACAGTCCGACCTTCCGGTAGCGGCGCATCAGCAGCCCGTAGGAGCCGGCGATGAGCCCGAGGACGACGAGCAGATAGACCACGCCCTGGCCCGCCGAGGGGCCGTCGGCGCCGGGGAAGGCGGACGAGGCGCCCAGGAAGGCGGTCTGTACGCCGTCGATGAGCGTGATCGGCGAGAACAGGCCGAGCCAGGACACCGCGCTGCCGTTGTCCTGCGCGTAGGCGATCGCCTGGACCGTGGAGACCGCCCCGTAGGAGATGGTCAGCACGGCGATGACGGCGGCGATGCCGAAGCCCCGGCGCGGTGTGACGGCGGAGACGACAAGACCGATGCCGGCGAAGAGCAGTGACAGCAGCGCCACGGAGACCAGTCCCTGGGCGAATCCCTTGGTCTGCTCGGTGAAGTCCAGCTTGGCGAGCAGAGAGCCTACGTAGAGGACGAGCAGCGGTGCGGCGGTGAGGATGAACAGGGCCGACGCCATGGCCGCGTACTTCGCGACCACGTAGTCGACGCGCTCGATGGGGCGCGAGAAGTACAGCGGCACCGACTTGAAGCGCAGGTCGCGGGAGACGGCCTGGGGTGCCTGCGACGCCACGTAGAGGCCGACCACCGCTTGGAGGAGGACCGCGTAGCGCGTGTAGTCGACGGGCAGGTCCTTCGCCTTGGTGGCGACGGCGACCGCGACCATGATCAGCGCGGGGACGCACATCACGACGAAGAGCAGCATCGGCAGCACCTTGGACTTGGCCGAGCGGCCGAGTCCGTACGCTCCGCGCAGGCTCTGCGAGAACAGCGAGCGGCGGGCGTACGCGCGGCCCAGACGCGGGCCGTCGTAGTGGCGGTAGCCGATGTTGTGGATCTGGGTGGACGCGCGGTCCGTGGGCATGGGCTCAGTGGTCATCGCGCGAGCCTCCCGTCTGCTGTGTGGCGGCGGTGGCCGCCCAGGCGGCGGCCCGCTCGGAGGCCTGCTCCTGCCGCGGCTCGTCCTGGGGGCGGAAGACCTCGGCGATGTGGTGCCTGCGCTGTTCCATCCGGACCAGGCCGAGGCCGAGGTCCGCGACGACGTCGCGCACGATGTCGTACGTCTCCTCGCCCTGCGCGGTGATGAGGACGGTGTGGCCCGCGCCGGGCAGTTCGCCGCCGGTGGTCGTCTCGATCCCGCGCCGGGCGAAGGCCTCGCGCAACGCGCCGGTGCCGTCGGGGTGTTCGTCGCTGTCGGTGACCTCGATCGCGAGCGTCGCCGTGTTCTGCGTGAAGTCCGTGGTGGAGCTGGAGCGCAGCAGCTTGCCGCCGTCGATCACGACGACGTGGTCACAGGTGCGCTCCAGCTCGCCGAGCAGGTGCGAGGTGACCAGGACCGAGATGCCGAAGTCCTGGTGGACGCGGCGGATGAGGTCGAGCATGTCGTCGCGGCCGACCGGGTCCAGACCGTTCGTCGGCTCGTCCAGGAACACCAGCTGCGGGTCGTGGACGAGGGCCTGGGCCAGCTTCACGCGCTGCTTCATGCCCGTCGAGTAGCCGCCGATGGGGCGGTAGCGCTCCTCGTACAGGCCGACGTGGCGCAGTGTGTCGGCGGTGCGCTCGCGGGCGGCGGTGGGCGGCAGGCCGGACATGCGCGCCATGTGGACGACGAACTCGGTGGCCGAGACGTCGGGCGGCAGGCAGTCGTGCTCGGGCATGTACCCCACGCGCTCACGGATCTCAGCGCCCTTGGTCGCGACGTCGAGCCCGAGCACTTCGGCACGGCCCTCCGAAGCGGGGGACAGACCCAGCAGGATCTTGATCATGGTGGACTTGCCGGCTCCATTGGCTCCGACGAGTCCGGTCACCCCGGGCCCGATGTCCATGGTCAGCCGGTCAAGCGCGGTCACCCGGGGGAACCGCTTGCTCAGGCTTTCGGTCGCGATCACAGTCACGGTTCGACGGTAGTGGCGCAGACCACAGCGATTCGTCAGACCACAGGCTCGACCTCGTATGAGACCTGAGTATTACGGGTCCCTAGGGGTCCTCCCTGAGTAGCCCCTCGCGCCCCGGGTCGTCACTCGTCACGGTGCCGACTCTGTGCACATCGCGGACGTTTTCCACAGTCTGCCGCAGGCCTCTTGACGTCGCCGTCAGGCATTGTCACATTCATCAGTGTCAAGTTACGAGCGCGTACGGCGACGGCCCGGTCACGGGACCCGGGCGGCCGGGACACGGACGGACGGTGGCATGACCCCAGCAGTGGTACGGGAACTCTCCGCGGAACTGAGGGGGTTCCGGGAGGTTCAGACGCTCGCGTACGAGTGCGCGGAAGCGGTCGCGGCGCAGCTGAAGCCCGGTGTGACGGAGCGCGAGGCGGCGCGGATGCAGCGGGACTGGCTGCGCGAGCGCGGGGTGCGGGACTGGTTCCATCTGCCCTTCGCCTGGTTCGGGGACCGCACGGCGTTCGTGAACTTCCGTGTACCGCTGCAGTTCTTCCCCACGAACCGGAAGCTGGAGCCGGGGATGCCCTTCATCCTCGACATGGCTCCCGTCCTCAACGGCTGTACGGCCGACATCGGGTACTCCGGCTGTCTCGGGCTCAACCCGGTGCACGACAAGCTCCTCGCGGACCTCGAGGCGCACCGGGAGCTGCTCCTGCGCGAGGTGCGCGAGCGCCGGCCGCTGCGCGAGATCTACGAGGACGTCGACCGGCTGATGGTGCGCCAGGGCTATGCGAACCGGCATCGCGCGTATCCCTTCGGCGTCATCGCGCACAAGGTCGACCGGGCCAAGGAGCGCCGCTTCAACCCCACCCTCTTCGGCTTCGGCACGCAGTCGCTCAAGGGCCTGGCGAGCGACGCGCTGCACGGACACCGGGACGGCTGGTCACCGCTGTGGTCGCCGTACAGATTCTCGGACCATCCGCCGCAGCCGGGGCTGTGGGCGGTGGAGCCGCACCTCGGATTCCGCGGCACGGGCGCCAAGTTCGAGGAGCTCCTCGTGGTCACCGACTCCAAGGACCCCGAGGAGAGCGCCTTTTGGCTGGACGACGATCTGCCGCACGTGCGGCGCTGGGCGGAGGGCATCTGATGACGGACCTGACGAAGATCCACGGCGCGCGCGAGCGCTGGGTGCACACGGGCGGCATCGAGCTGTGCGTGGTCGAGCTGGGCGACGCGGCGCGGCCGACCGTCGTCCTCGTGCACGGCTACCCCGACTCCAAGGAGGTCTGGTCGGAGGTCGCCACCCGCCTAGCGGACCGCTTCCACGTGGTCCTCTACGACGTGCGCGGACACGGCCGTTCCACGGCGCCGGCCCCGCTGCGCGGCGGCTTCACCCTGGAGAAGCTGACCGACGACTTCGTGGCCGTCATCGACGCGGTGAGCCCGGACCGGCCCGTCCACCTGGTGGGGCACGACTGGGGTTCGGTGCAGTCGTGGGAGTTCGCCACGGTCGAGCGCACCGAGGGCCGCATCGCGTCCTTCACCTCGATGTCGGGTCCGTCGCTCGACCACTTCGGGCACTGGATCAAGCAGCGCATGAAGCGGCCCACGCCCCGCAAGGTGGGGCAGCTGCTGGGGCAGGGCGCCAAGTCCTGGTACGTGTACATGCTGCACACGCCCGTCCTCCCGGAGCTGGCCTGGCGCGGGCCGCTCGGCAAGCGCTGGCCGGGCATCCTGGAGCGCGTGGAGCGGGTCCCGGCGGGCGACTACCCGACGGCGTCGCTCCCCTCGGACGCGGCGCACGGCGCCTGGCTGTACCGGGACAACGTACGGGCGAGACTGCGCCGCCCGCGCGAGGACGCGTACGCGCACACGCCCGTGCAGCTCATCACGCCCCTCGGGGACGCCTTCCTGTCGCCGAAGCTCTACGACCAACTGGAGCAGTGGGCGCCCCAGTTGACCCGCCGCACGCTGCCCGCCAAGCACTGGGTGCCGCGCACCCGGCCGGACCAGCTCACGGCGTGGATCGGCGAGTTCGTCACCGCGAACGAGCAGCGGGAGGCGGGCGTGCCCGCACAGCGCAGGACGGCCGACGGCAAGCACGCGGACCGGTTCGGCGGCCAGCTCGTCCTCGTCACCGGCGCCGGCAGCGGCATCGGGCGGGCCACCGCGTTCGCGTTCGCCGAGGCCGGCGCGCGCGTGGTCGCCGTGGACCGCGACGCCGAGAGCGCGGCCCGTACCGCCGAGATGGCCCAGCTCATAGGCGCCCCCGAGGCATGGGCGGAGACCGTCGACGTCTCCGACGAGCAGGCCATGGAGAAGCTCGCCGAGAAGGTCGCCGCCGAGTACGGCACCGTCGACGTCCTGGTGAACAACGCGGGGATCGGTCTGTCGGGGTCCTTCTTCGACACGACCCCGGAGGACTGGAAGAAGGTCCTCGACGTGAACCTGTGGGGCGTCATCCACGGCTGCCGGCTGTTCGGCAGGCAGATGGCCGAGCGCGGACAGGGCGGCCACATCGTCAACACCGCGTCCGCGGCGGCGTATCAGCCCTCGAAGGCGCTGCCCGCCTACTCCACCTCCAAGGCCGCCGTCCTCATGCTCAGCGAGTGCCTGCGCGCCGAACTGGCCGGGCAGGGCATCGGGGTCTCCGCGATCTGCCCCGGCCTGGTCAACACGAACATCACGTCGACGGCCCGCTTCGCCGGGGTCGACGCGGACGAGGAGAAGCGCCGCCAGAAGAAGTCCTCGCGCCTGTACGGCCTGCGCAACTACCCGCCGGAGAAGGTCGCCGAGGCGATCCTGCGCGCCGTGGTCGACAACAAGGCGGTGGTCCCGGTCACCCCGGAGGCCCGCGGCGCCCATCTCATGTCCCGCTTCACGCCCAGGGCGCTGCGCGCGATCGCACGGATGGAGCCGCCGTTGTGAGCACCGCGGACCGTACGTACGGCCCCGAGGAGTCTTCGGGGCAGCACACGATCGCTGCGCGCCGCGTCTCCTTCGACTGGGAGTCGACGCCGCTGCACTGGATACCGGACGAGCCGACCGCCACCCACGTCATCAACGTGCTGCATCTGCTGCTGCCCGCGGGGGAGCGGTGGTTCGTGAAGGTGTTCAAGGAGGCGCTGCCGCTGGTCGACGATCCCGAACTCCTCAAGGACGTGAAGGGGTTCATGGGTCAGGAGGCCACGCACAGCGTGCAGCACGCGTACGTCCTCGACCACCTGGCCGTCCAGCGGCTGCAGACCGCCGACTACACGAAGTACGTCGACTTCCTCTTCGAGAAGCTGCTCGGTGGGACACCTCCTCCGGGGATGCCGATACCGGCGCAGGAGTGGCTGCGCCTCCGCCTGTCGGTGATCGCGGCGATCGAGCAGTTCACGGCGGTGCTCGGCGACTGGGTGCTGTCTGCCGACGCCCTCGACCGGGCGGACTGCGACGCGGTCATGCTCGACCTGCTGCGCTGGCACGGTGCGGAGGAGGTCGAGCACCGCGCGGTCGCCTTCGACATGTACCAGCACTGCGGCGGCCGGGGGCTGCGCCGCTACGCCCGCCGGACAGCGGGTATGGCGGTCACCGCGCCCGTGATGCTGTACCTGTGGGCGTGGGGCGCGGCCTATCTCGTCCGGCACGACCCGCAGCTCGCCGGGCGGCTGCGCTACTCACTGGCCGAGCACAACAAGGCCGTGCGCAAGGGGCTGCTGCCGAGCTGGCGGGAGCTGGGTGCGGCCGTACCCCGTTATCTGCGCCGGTCGTACCATCCCTCGCAGGAGGGTTCGCTGCGCAAGGCCGTCGAGTATCTGGCGGCCTCGCCCGCGGCCCGGGCCGCGGCCGGTGCGATCGGCCGCTCGGCCGTGGCGTGACCGGCCGGTGCACGACCGGACCGGCCCGTCCGCAGGGACGTACGACCGAAGGGCGTGGGGTGTGACGGAGCAGTCGGTCGCCGAGTACCGGATCGAGGACCTGGCCCACCACAGCGGAGCCACGGTCCGCACGATCCGTGCCTACCAGGACCGTGGGCTGCTGCCCCGGCCCGAGCGCCGCGGCCGGGCCAATGTGTACACGGCCGCGCACCTGTCCCGGCTGCGCCAGATCGCCGACCTGCTCGACCGCGGCTACACCCTGGCCTCCATCAAGGAGCTCCTGGAGGCCTGGGACGCGGGCCGGGGCCTCGGCGGGGTGCTCGGCCTGGTCGCCGAGGTGGACGGACCGTGGACGGACGAGCGGGCGGGCCGTATCACGCGGGCGGAGCTGGACGAGCGGTTCGGTGGCCGTCCCGACGAGGCCGCCGTGCAGGACGCGATCGAGCTCGGTGTGCTGGAGCGGGTTCCGGGACGGGACGACGAGTTCCTCGTACCCAGCCCCCAAGAGCTCGCTGTGGCCGTGGAGTTGTACGCGGCGGGCGTTCCGCTGTCCGCGATCTCGGGCCATCTGCGGGAGTTGAGGGGACAGATCGAGCATATTGCGGCTCGTTTCCTGGAGTTCACCACCGAGCACGTCTTCGCGCGCTACCTCGGCCCTTATCCGCCGACCGACGCGGAAGCCGCCGAAGCCGCCTCGCTCGTGCGCCGTCTGCGCCCGCTCGCCCAGCAGTCGGTCGATGCCGAACTGGCGCGCGCCATGCGTCTGTTCGCCACCAAGCACCTCCACCGGCACCTCGCGGAGGGTCCGGTCGCATCACCGGCGGACGAACCGCAATCCGTCTCCCTGCCCGCCGGGACAATGCGCGCCGTACGCGGGCTTGTTGGGCCTGAGGGCGTGTCCGCCTTCATCGCCGCGGCGGCTGAACGAGAGGTACAAGCAAGGACATTGGACGCACTGACGTCAAAACACCGCAAGTAGAACTTTGTTGATCAAAAGCCTCCTTTCGCGCGGGAGTTGTCCACAGAATCGCCAATTCCCCTGTGGATAAATGGACTTGGCTGTGGATCAAACATGCGAGCGCAAACTCGTGGAAGAAATCCGCGTGCACGGCGGACAGGCCCCCGGGCACCCTGACGCCATGAAGGAACGCATGAATGAACAGCGGACCGTGAAGGTCTCGAAGTACCTCTCGAAGCATCTGCGACATCAACCGGACCGCATCGGGCTGACGCTCGACGAGGCAGGCTGGGTGGAGATCGACACGCTGCTCGCCGCGGCCGCCGCGCACGGCTTCCGGGTCAGCCGGGCCGAACTGGACCAGGCGGTCGCGGAGAACGACAAGCGGCGCTTCACCGTCGACGGCACCCGCATCCGCGCCAACCAGGGCCACACGATCGACGTCGACCTGGGGCTGGCGCCGGAGCGGCCACCGGCGTACCTGTACCACGGCACCGTCGCCCGCTTCCTCGACGCGATCCGCGCCGAGGGCCTCCGCCCCATGAGCCGGCACGACGTGCACCTGTCCGCGGACCGCGAGACCGCCACCCGGGTGGGCGCCCGCCGCGGCCGTCCGATCGTGCTGTCGGTGGACGCGGGCGCGATGCACCGCGACGGCCACACGTTCCGGGTGAGTGCCAACGGCGTCTGGCTCACCACCGCCGTTCCCCCGGGCTACCTGCGCTTCCCCGGCTGAGACCGGCCGACCGGGCAGGACAGCACCGCCACGGCCCACGGGCCCGGTGGCGACACCGCACCTGCCGACCGCCCCGAGCACCGGCGGAGCCGCCCGCATACGCTCACTGACATGACCGACAAGGCCCGCACGCCCCAGCCCCCGCTCCGCCTGAGCACCGTGATCCTGCCCTACCGCCGCTGGCACGAGGGCGCCCGCGAGGCGTGGCTGCGCGCCGAGGAGCTGGGCTTCCACACCGCGTACACGTACGACCACCTGTCCTGGCGCGTGCCGTTCCGCGACGGGCCGTGGTTCGGCGCGATCCCCACGCTCACCGCCGCGGCGGGCGTCACCGAGCGGATGCGGCTGGGCACCCTGGTGACCTCACCGAACTTCCGGCACCCGGTCACCCTCGCCAAGGAACTGATCTCGCTCGACGACATCTCGGGCGGCCGGGTCACGCTCGGCATCGGCGCCGGCGGCACCGGCTTCGACGCGAGTGCCCTCGGCCGCGGCGACCAGGAGCCGTGGACGCCCCGGGAACGGGCCGACCGGTTCGCCGAGTTCGTCCCCCTGCTCGACCGGCTGCTCACCGAGGACACGGTCTCGTACGACGGCACCTTCTACTCGGCGGGCGGCGCGCAGAACATCCCGGGTTGTGTGCAGCGGCCCCGGCTGCCCTTCGCGGTGGCCGCGACCGGGCCGCGCGGCCTCAAGCTCGCCGCGCGCCACGGTCAGGCGTGGGTCACCACCGGCGACCCGAAGCTGTACGAGACGGGCACCCCGGAGGAGTCGATTCAAGCCATTCGCGGTCAGGTCGAGAAGCTGACCGCCGCATGCGCCGCCATCGGCCGCGACGTGGCCGAACTCGACAAGATCCTGCTCTCCGGATTCACCCCGGACCGCGGCCGTCCCCTGGAGTCCGTCGACGCCTTCGTGGACTTCGCGGGCAGGCACCGGGAGCTGGGCTTCACCGAGATCGTGGTGCACTGGCCGATCCCCGACACCGGCTTCGCGGCCGACCAGAAGGCCTTCGAGGCCATCGCCACGGAGGCCCTCGCCCAACTCGGCTGAAACACGTGGTGTGACAGCGGGCGCCAGGCGGGGCGCATGCGCCAGGACCGTACTCATCTGCGCGCCCCGCCGCACGCCCGTGCGCGCATATGCGCGACCATAGGGCGGTGACCTCACCGACCCCTGGGCCCTGGACCCCGGCCCCCTCCGCCCCCGCGCCCCGGCTGATCGCCACGGACCTCGACGGCACGCTGCTGCACGACGACAAGACCGTTTCCCCGCGGACGGTCGCCGCGCTGGCCGCGGCCGAGGAGGCCGGCATCGAGGTCTTCTTCGTGACGGGCCGCCCGGCCCGCTGGATGGACGTCGTCAGCGACCATCTGCACGGTCACGGCCTGGCGATCTGCGGCAACGGCGCCGCCGTCGTGGACCTGCACGGCGGCCCCGGCAACCACCGCTTCGTGAAGATCCGGGAGCTGGCCGTCCCGGCCGCGCTCGACGTCGTCGCCGTCCTGCGCGCGGCCGCCCCCGGCACGTCGTTCGCGGTCGAGCGGACCGGCGGCCTGCACCACGAGCCGACGTACCCGCCGCTGCACCTCGAACCCGGCGAGAGCGTGGCGGCCGCCGAGAAGCTGCTCACCGCGGACTTCGAGGGGTCCGTCGTCGCGGACCAGCCGGTCCTGAAGCTCCTCGCCTACCACCCGGAACTCGGCCCCGACGCGTTCCTGGCCCTGGCCCGGACCGCGGTCGGCGACCTCGCGGCCATCACCCGCTCCAGCCCGAGCGCCCTCCTGGAGATCAGCGGACGGGACGTCTCCAAGGCCAGCACGCTCGAACTGTGCTGCGCCGAGCGCGGCATCTCCCCCGCCGAGGTCGTCGCCTTCGGGGACATGCCCAACGACATGGAGATGCTCGCCTGGGCGGGCACTTCCTACGCGATGGGCAACGCGCACCCGGACCTGCTGACCGCGGCGACCGGCCGGACGGCGACCAACAACGAGGACGGTGTGGCCCGCGTCATCGAGGACATCCTGGCCGCCCGCTGAGCCCTACAGCCGCACGCCCCGCTCGGCGAACCACTTCACCGGGTCCACCCCGGACCCCAGATACGGCGTGAGCCGCACCTCGAAGTGCAGGTGCGGCCCCGTCGAGTTGCCGGTGGTCCCCGACTGCCCGAGCCACTGTCCCGCGCGCACCTTCTCGCCCTGGTCGACGGTGACGGCCGCGAGATGCGCGTACTGCGTGTAGTAGCCGCCCGGGTGCCGCACGACGACCTCGATGCCGAAGCCGCCGCCGCAGGACACGCTGACCACCCGCCCGGCGCCGGCCGCCCGCACGGGCGTGCCGATGTCGACGGCGAAGTCCTGTCCGGTGTGCCGGTGCGCCCAGCGCTCGCCCGCGCTGTCGAAGCCCGCGGACAGCGTGTACGTCTCCACGGGAGGCATCCACGCGCGCGTGGTGCGGAATTCCGGCTGTGCGAGGCGGACGGCGCCACGGCACTGCCCCGCCGTCACCGACCGGTCGGCCTCGCCCTGCAGCGCCCACTGCGCCTGTTCCAGCTTGCCCGCGATGCTCTTCTTCAGTTGTGCGAGGCGGACGTTGCGCGCCTGTAGGGAGTGCCATTGGGCGGCCGCCTCGCGCTGCCCCTCCGCGAGCTTCTTCTCGGCGCGGCGGCTCTTGTCCACGGCGTTGTTCAGGGCCAGGTCGGCCTGCCATACCGCCCGTTGACCGTGCATCAGCTCTTCGGGATTGGCGGAGAGCAGCATCTGGGCCGTGATCGGGATGTCGCCGCCGCTGCGGTACTGGGCGCGGGCGATGCGGCCGAGATCGTCGTGCAGCACGGCGATCTCACGCCGCTCCCGCACGAGCAGCCGCTCCATCTTCTGCGCCTTGCTCTTCTGTACGGCGGCGGCTCTGCGCCCCGCTTCGTAGTGCTGCGTCGCCGCTGACGCCTCCTCAAAGAGGCGCGCCACTTCGGTGCTTGCTTCCGGGCCGTCCGCCCCCTGGGACAGCGTGGGCGGGCCGCCGAGTGCGACAAGTGCGCACAGCAGCGCCGGGACGACGAGGGAACGGCGAGGTCGTTGGCGCATGTCTCGGATCGTTGCCCGCTGCGCGGCCGCCCTCCTGCGGGACTCGTACGGCCGGGGGAACGCTTGCCCCGTACGGCGCAGAAACGTACCGCCGAATCAGGTACGCCGGGCGCCGCCGGTCAGTACGGCGCCTGCCAGACCACCGTCGTGCCGCCCTCGTCGTCCCCGAGGCCGGGGCCGTACCAGCTGTCGCCGCCGAGCGACTCGGCCCGCCTCTTGAGGTTCTTCAGGCCGCTGCGCCGCCCGCCCTCCGGGATGCCCACGCCGTCGTCGGCGACCGTCAGACGGACGCCCTGCTGCCCGTCGGGCAGGATCACGGTCGCGTCCACGACGACATCGATCCTCGCGGCGTGCGCGTGCCGGAACGCGTTCGAGAGGGCCTCCCGCAGGGCCGCGATGAGGTTCTTGCCGGTGAGTTCGCCGACGACCGTGTCGACCGGCCCCAGGAAGCGGTGCGAGGGCTTGAAGCCGAGCGGCACGGCGGCCATGTTGATCTCCCGCAGCACGCGTGTGCGCAGGCCCGACGGTGCCTCCGTGGGCCCCTGCTGGAGCGCGAAGATGGCGGTGCGGATCTCCTGGATGGTGACGTCCAGCTCGTCGACGGACTTGCCGATGCCCGCCTGCACCTCGGGCACCACGGAGCGGCGCTGGGCGGTCTCCAGCATCATCCCGGTGGCGAAGAGCCGCTGGATGACGAGGTCGTGCAGGTCGCGCGCGATGCGGTCGCGGTCCTCGAAGACGGCCAGCCGCTCCCGGTCGCGCTGCGCCTCGGCCATCATCAGCGCGAGCGCGGCCTGCGACGCGAACTGCGTGGCGAGGGTCCGCTCCACCTCGGTGAAAGGACGCCCCCCTCGCGCGCGGGGCGTCACGAGCGTCCCCAGGACGCGTCCGTCGCTCTGGAGGGGCAGCATCATGGCCGGGCCGTAGCCGCGCGCGAGGTCGGTCATCACGCGCGGGTCGGTGGCCGCGTCCTCCACGAACACGACCTCGCCGCCCAGGAGATCGGAGATGATCTCGCTCTCCGGCGGAATGATCACGCCGAGTGCGGCGGAGGGCTCCTCCGAGGCGACGGCGACGATCTCCATACCGCCCTCCTGGGCCGGCAGCAGCACTATGCCGGCCGCCGATTCCGAGAGCTGGCGGGCCTGTTCGGCGACCACTTGGAGCGCGTCCTCGGCGTCGCCGCCCGAGAGCAGCGCGGTGGTCACGGCCACGGACCCGTCGATCCACCGCTCCCGCTGTTTGGCCGCTTCGTAGAGGCGCGCGTTGCCGATCGCGATGCCGGCCTCCGTGGCGAGCACCCGGACCATGTTCAGGTCGTAGTCGTTGAAGTCCCCACCGTCGTGCTTCTCCGTGAGATAGAGGTTTCCGAAGATCTCTCCCTGTACGCGGATGGGAACGCCGAGAAACGTCCGCATCGGGGGATGGTGCGCGGGAAAGCCGCACGAGCGCGGGTCGGCCGCGAGGTCCGCCAGGCGCACCGGCACGGGGTCCTGGATGAGCGCGCCGAGCAGCCCCTTGTGCCCGTCGGGCAGCCGTCCGATACGCCGCGCGGTCTCCTCGTCGACGCCGTAGTAGACGAAGTCCGAGAGCCCCTCGCCGTCCTCGGTGATCACCCCGATCGCCGCGTACTTGGCGTCGGCGAGCTCGGCGGCGGTCTCGCAGATCCGGTCGAGCGTGGAGTGCAGCTCCAGGCCGGTGCCCACGGAGCGCATCGCTTCCAGGAGCTGCGGCACCCGCGCGGTCAGCTCGGTCGACAGCCCCTGGAGGCTGCGGGTGGCCTGGGTCGCCGCCTCCACGGCGTTCTGGGTGGGCTCGGCCGGGGAGGAAGCGGCGGGATCCGTGGGTGCTGCCATGCCCTTGAGACTAGTTAGTCCTATTTAGCGAGGAAAGTCGGGGTTCTCGCTGCCGGGCGCCGGAGATCACCGGGGCGCCCCCGATCCGATCAGCAGCTCCGCAGCGCCCTCCCGGTCCCGCAGTTCCCGCAGCGGCCCGTCGACAGCGGTCAGCTCGGCGTACGAGCCGCGCTGCGCGACCCGCCCGCCGTCGAGCACGATCACCTCGTCGACGGCGTCCAGACCGGCGAGCCGGTGCGTGATCAGCACCGTCGTCCGCCCCTGGGTCGCGTCCAGCAGATCCGCGGTGAGCGCGTCGGCCGTCTCCAGGTCGAGGTGCTCGGCGGGCTCGTCCAGGACCAGGACGGGGAAGTCGGCGAGCAGCGCGCGGGCCAGCGCGAGCCGCTGCCGCTGACCGCCGGACAGCCGCGCGGCGTGCTCGCCCACCAGGGTGTCGAGCCCGCCGGGCAGCGCGTCCGCCCACTCCAGGAGACGTACGCGGCCGAGCGCGGCCCGCAGTTCGTCCTCGGTGGCGTCCTTCTTCGCGAGCAGCAGGTTCTCCCGGACGGTGCTGTCGAAGAGGTGCGCGTCCTGGGCGCACAGCCCGACCATGCGCCGTACGGCGTCGCCGTCGAGGGCACACGCGTCGGTCCCGCCGAGCGTGTACGTCCCCGCGTCCGCGTCGAGGAAGCGCAGCAGCACCTGGGCGAGCGTGGTCTTGCCCGACCCCGAGGGGCCGACGACGGCGATCCTGCGGCCGCGCTCCAGGGTCAGGCCGACGCCGGCGAGCGCGTCCCGCGCCTGGCCCTCGTACCGGGCGGTGAGGCCCCGGACGACGAGCGGGAAGGGGGTCTGCGGCGCCTGCGCGGGCCGCTCGGGCTCCCGTACGGGTTCGGGGGCGTCCAGGACCTCGTACACGCGCTCGGCGCTCTTGTGGACCCGTTGCCGGTACTGAACGGCGAGCGGCAGACCGAGCACCGCCTCGAACGCGGCGAGCGGCGTCAGCACGACCACCGCGAGCGCGACCCCGTCGAGCTGCCCGGCGCGTACGCCCTGCACGCCGACGAGCGCGGCGGCGGCCACGGTCAGGCCGGTGATCAGCGCGCTGAGCCCGTCGCCGAGCGCGGTCGCGGTGGCGGCGCGCGACGCGATCCGGGTCAGCACGGAGTCGGCGTCCTTCGCCTCCTTCGTGCGCCGGGGAAGCGCGCCGGCGACGGTCAGTTCCGCGGTCCCGGTGAGCAGCTCGGCCACCCGGGTCGCGAGCACCCCGCGCGCGGGAGCCAGTTTCCGTTCCGCGCGGCGGGCCACGGCCCCGGACAGCAGCGGCACCCCGACCCCGGCGAGCAGCAGGCCGACGGCGAGCACGGCGCCGGCCGCGGGCAACATCCACGCGGTGAACGCCACCGAACCCGCGCCCACGAGGCCCGCGACGGACGCGGGCAGCAGCCAGCGCAGCCAGTAGTCCTGGAGGGCGTCCACGTCGGCGACGAGCCGGGAGAGGAGGTCGCCGCGCCTTGTCGTGCGCAGCCCGGCGGGCGCCAGCCGCTCCAGGCGCCGGTAGACGGCGACCCGGGTGTCGGCCAGCATCCGCAGCACGGCGTCGTGCGAGACGAGCCGCTCCGCGTAGCGGAAGCAGGCCCGGCCGATGCCGAACGCGCGCGTGGCCGTCACCGCGACCATCAGGTACAGCACCGGCGGCTGCTGCGAGGCCCGCGAGATCAGCCAGCCGCTGGTCGCCATCAGGCCGACGGAGCTGCCGAGCGCGAGCGCCCCGAGCAGCAGCGCGAGCGCGAGCCGCGAGCGGCGCGGACGGGCGGCCGCGCGCAGCCGGGTCAGCACGTGGCGCCGGTCCTCGGGGGCCGCCTGAGCAGCCCGGGCCGGCTCGGCCGAGGCGGCTCCGGCCTGCGCCGGGACGGGGAGGGACGCGGCGGCACGTGCCCGCCCCGGCTGTCCCGCCCGCGGCACGTCGATCCGCACCACCCGGTCGGCCAGGGCCAACAGCGCCGGGCGGTGCACGACCAGCAGCACGGTCCGGCCCACGGCGAGCCTGCGCACCGCTTCGACGATGCCCGCCTCGGTCTCACCGTCGAGCGCGGCCGTCGGTTCGTCGAGCAGCACGACGGGCCGGTCCGCGAGGAACGCCCGCGCCAGCGCGAGGCGCTGCCGCTGCCCGGCCGAGAGCCCGGCCCCGTCCTCGCCCAGCGCGGTGCGCACGCCGCCGGGCAGCGCCTCGACGAACTCCAGGGCCCCGGCCTCCCGCAGCGCGGCCAGCACCGCCGCGTCGTCGGCGTCCGGCCGGGCGAGCCGTACGTTGTCCGCGATCGACCCGGCGTACAGCTGCGGCCGCTGCGGAACCCACGCCACGCGCGCGTGCCAGGCCTCCCGCGACATCTCGGCGAGATCGGCGCCACCGACCAGAACCCGGCCACTACAGGGACGTACGAAACCCAACAGGGCACTGAGCAGCGTCGACTTGCCCGCGCCGCTCGGCCCCACGAGGGCCACGGTCTCCCCTTCGGCGACTTCGAAGGAGACATCGGAGACCGCGTTGTCGACGCGCTCTTCGTAGCGGACACACACGCCGTCGAACCTGATACCGCCGTCGGAAGGGACCGTCCCCGTGCCGGACGGGGGCAGCGGCGTCTCCAGGACGTCGAAGATCTCCTCCGCGGCGGCGAGTCCCTCGGCCGCCGCGTGGAACTGCGCCCCGACCTGCCGCAGCGGCAGATACGCCTCGGGCGCGAGCACGAGGATCACCAGACCCACGTACAGGTCCATGTCCCCGTGCACGAGCCGCATGCCGATGGTCACGGCGACCAGCGCGACCGACAGGGTCGCGAGCAGCTCCAGCGCGAACGACGACAGGAAGGCGATCCGCAGGGTGCGCATCGTCGCCCTGCGGTACTCGCCGGTGATCTTGCGGATGGAGTCGGCCTGCGCCTTGGCGCGGCCGAACACCTTCAGGGTCGGCAGGCCCGCGACCACGTCCAGGAAGTGCCCCGACAGCCGCGACAGCAGCCGCCACTGACGGTCCATCCGGGACTGGGTGGCCCAGCCGATGAGGATCATGAAGATCGGGATGAGGGGCAGCGTGCCGACGATGATCGCCGCCGACACCCAGTCCTCGGTGACGACGCGGGCGAGCACCGCCACCGGGACCACCACCGCGAGCCCCAACTGCGGCAGATAGCGCGAGAAGTAGTCGTCCAGCGCGTCCACGCCCCGCGTCGCGAGCGCCACCAGCGAACCGGTGCGCTGCCCGCTCAGCCAGCCCGGACCGAGCTGCGAGGCCCGCTCCAGAAGCCGCCCGCGCAGCTCCGACTTGACCGCCGCGCTCGCCCGGTGCGCGGCCAGTTCGGTCAGCCAGGACACCAGAGCGCGCCCGGCCGCGACCGCCGCCAGCAGCAGCAGCGGCGTCCGCAGCGAGGAGACCCCGAATCCGTGCTGGAAGGCGCCCACCACCACCTCGGCGATGAGCATCGCCTGAGCGATGACCAGGCCCGCCCCGGCGGCGCCGAGGACGACCACCGCGATCAGGAAGAGACGGGTGGCCCGGGCGTACCGGAGCAGACGCTGGTCGATCGGTTTCACGTGAAACACACCCTCGTGTAGGTGGGTTCGGGGTCAGTGCGCGGCGTCGGCGATGTGCTTGGTGCCGATCCGCTTGCGGAACACCCAGTAGGTCCACGACTGGTAGAGCAGCACGATCGGCGTCGCGATCCCGGCACACCACGTCATGATCTTCAGGGTGTAGGGGCTCGACGAGGCATTGGTGACCGTGAGGTTCCAGTCGGAGTTGAGCGACGACGGCATGACGTTCGGGAACAGCGTCAGGAAGAGCATCGCGACGGCCGCCGCGATCGTGACGCCGGACAGTGCGAACGACCAGCCCTCACGGCCGATCTGGTTGGCGCCGAGGGCACCGACCAGCGCGACCACGGCCACGATCATCGCGACGAGCGAACTGCCGTCGCCCTTGTCGACCTGGGTCCAGATCAGGAAGACGAGTGCCAGCACCGCGGTGATCAGCCCGAGCGTGCGCGCCAGCGTCCGTGCCCGCCCCCGGATGTCGCCCTCCGTCTTCAGTGCGGTGAACACCGCGCCGTGGAAGGTGAACAGCGTCAGGGTGACCAGGCCGCCCAGGATCGCGTACGGGTTGAGCAGGTCCCAGAAGTTGCCGACGTACTCGAAGTCCTTGTCGATCTTCACGCCGCGCACGATGTTGCCGAAGGCCACACCCCACAGCAGCGCCGGGATCAGCGAGGTCCAGAAGATCGCGTGCTCCCAGTTGGTCTGCCACTTCTCCTCGGGCCGCTTCGCCCGGTACTCGAAGGCCACACCGCGGACGATGAGGCAGACCAGGATGATCAGCAGCGGCAGGTAGAAGCCGGAGAACAGCGTCGCGTACCACTCGGGGAAGGCCGCGAAGGTCGCGCCGCCGGCGGTCAGCAGCCACACCTCGTTGCCGTCCCAGACGGGCCCGATCGTGTTGATCAGGACCCGCTTCTCGGTGCGGTCACGGGCCAGCAGCTTGGTGAGGATGCCGACCCCGAAGTCGAATCCCTCCAGGAAGAAGTAGCCGATCCAGAGGACCGCGATGAGTACGAACCAGACGTCGTGAAGTTCCATGACTCGTCAGCTCCCTGGGCCTCAGTAGGAGAAGGCCATCGGCTTGTCGGCGTCACGGTCTCCGCCGATCTTGGTGGGCGGGTTGAGGTCGTCCTCGGTCAGCTCCGGCGGGCCGGCCTTGATGTACTTCACGAGGAGCTTGACCTCGATGACGGCGAGGACGGCGTACAGCAGGGTGAAGACGATCATCGAGGTGAGGACCTCGCCCTGCGAGACACCGGGGGAGACCGCGTTGCGGGTCTGCAGGACGCCGTAGACGACCCACGGCTGACGGCCCATCTCGGTGAAGATCCAGCCCCAGGAGTTGGCGATCAGCGGGAACCCGAGGGTCCACAGGGCCACGATCCAGTAGAGCTTGGTGAACTTCGGGCTGAGGGCCTTGTTCTTGAAGAGGACGAGGTTCGGCACTTCGTCCTCACCCACCCTCATGGCCTGCGGCAGCATGAACTTCTTGCGGGTGAGCCAGAGTCCGACCAGGCCGATGGCGAAGGACGCCATCCCGAAGCCGATCATCCAGCGGAAGGCCCAGAAGGTGACGGGGATGATCGGGCGGTAGTCGCCGGGCCCGTACTTCTCCTGCTCGGCCTTGTTGGTGTCGTTGATGCCGGGGACGTACGAGTTGAAGTCGTCGTCGGCGAGGAACGACAGTATCCCGGGGATGGAGAGCTCGACGGTGTTGTGGCCCTTGCTCACGTCTCCGTAGGCGAAGATCGAGAACGGCGCCGAGTCCTGCCCGTCCCACAGCGCCTCGGCCGCCGCCATCTTCATGGGCTGCTGCTTGAACATGACCTTGCCGAGCAGGTCACCGCTGACCGCGGTGAGCAGACCGGCGATGACGACCGTGACCAGGCCGAGCCGCAGCGAGGTCTTCATCGTGGCGATGTGCTTCTTGCGCGCCAGGTGGAACGCCGCGATGCCGACCATGAACGCGCCGCCGGTCAGGAACGAGGCGGTCAGCGTGTGGAACGCCTGGGTGAGCGCCGTGTTCTGCGTCAGCACGGCCCAGAAGTCGGTGAGCTCGGCCCGCCCGTTCGCCTTGTTGTACTTGTAGCCGACCGGGTGCTGCATCCACGAGTTGGCCGCCAGGATGAAGTAGGCGGAGAGGATCGTGCCGATCGACACCATCCAGATGCAGGCCAGATGGATCTTCTTCGGCAGCTTGTCCCAGCCGAAGATCCACAGACCGATGAACGTGGACTCGAAGAAGAAGGCGATCAGCGCTTCGAAGGCCAGCGGCGCACCGAAGATGTCACCGACGAAGCGGGAGTAGTCCGACCAGTTCATGCCGAACTGGAACTCCTGCACGATGCCGGTGACGACACCCATCGCGATATTGATCAGGAAGAGCTTCCCCCAGAACTTCGTGGCCCTGAGGTACTTCTCGTTCTCCGTCCGCACCCAGGCGGTCTGCAGCCCGGCGGTCAGTGCCGCGAGCGAGATCGTCAGGGGGACGAACAGGAAGTGGTAGACGGTCGTGATGCCGAACTGCCATCGCGCCAGGGTCTCCGGCGCCAGAGCCAGGTCCACTGCGTCTCTCCTTACATCGCTGTGGTCACAGCGGCAGTTTGCCCCTTTAATCCCACAAATCCCGGGAGGAACCGGGACACGCTTGTGAACGCGTTCACATTCACAAGCATTATGTCGTACTGGCTGTCGGGATCCGAAGGGGGGTCCCCTTACTGCGAGCAACGCCACAGGGGTGGGCGGCGAGGGGTTCCGAAGTTCTTCAACATATTGTTGAATTCGCGGCATGCAGCCCACGCCCGAACAGCCTCGGACCCGCATCCGCATCTCCTGGCCGGCCGGACACATCACGGCGACGGTCGAGGACACCCCGACAACACAGGCCCTGCTCACGGCACTTCCGCTCGCCGCCACGGCGAACACCTGGGGCGAGGAGGTGTACTTCGACACGGGCGTCAGCGTCCCGCGCGAGGCCGACGCCCGACAGGTCGTGGAGCCGGGCACGGTCGCTTTCTGGACGGACGGCGACGCCCTCGCCCTCCCCTACGGCCCCACGCCGATCTCGCGCGGCGACGAGTGCCGCCTCGCGAGCCCGTGCAATCTGCTCGGCCGGCTCGACGGGGATCCGCGGACGCTGGCCACGGTGCGCGGCGGCGACCCGATCCGCGTCGAGCTGGTCTGATCAGCCTCCGTCAGAGCCGGTCGAGGCCGATCGGCGCAGAAGGCGTCACAGCTCCTTGCGGAACGCCTCCGCGGCCTGCAGGAAGATGTCGTTCGCCTCGGTCTCGCCGACCGTGACCCGCACGCCCTCACCGGCGAACGGCCGCACGACGACCCCGGCCCGCTCGCACGCGGCCGCGAAGTCGACGGTCCGGTCCCCCAGACGCAGCCACACGAAGTTGGCCTGCGTCTCGGGCACCGTCCAGCCCTGCGCCCGCAGCGTCCCGACGACCCGGGTGCGCTCGGAGACCAGCGAGCCGACACGGCCCAGCAGTTCGTCCTCCGCGCGCAGCGAGGCGACCGCCGCGTCCTGCGCGAGCTGGCTGACGCCGAACGGCACCGCCGTCTTGCGCAGCGCCGCCGCCACCGGCTCGTGGGCGATGGCGAAGCCGACCCGCAGCCCCGCGAGCCCGTAGGCCTTCGAGAAGGTCCGCAGCACCGCCACGTTCGGCCGGTCCCGGTAGATCTCCACGCCGTCCGGCACCTCGGCGTCACGGATGAACTCCCGGTACGCCTCGTCGAGCACCACCAGCACGTCGGAGGGCACCCGGTCGAGGAACCGTTCCAGCTCGGCCCGGCGGATGGCCTTGCCCGTGGGGTTGTTGGGGTTGCACACGAAGATGAGGCGCGTGCGCTCGGTGATCGCGTCGGCCATGGCGTCGAGGTCGTGGTCCTCGCCCGGCGTGAGCGGCACCTTCACGGACGTCGCGCCGCTGATCTGCGTGATGATCGGGTACGCCTCGAAGGACCGCCACGCGTAGATGACCTCGTCCCCCGGACCGCTGGTCGCCTGGAGCAGCTGCTGCGCGACGCCGACCGAGCCCGTGCCGGTGGCCAGGTGCTCGACCGGCACCCCGAAGCGGTCGGCCAGCTCGGCCATCAGGCCCGTGCACGCCATGTCCGGGTAGCGGTTGAAGGTCCCGGCCGCGGCGATCGCCTGCTCCATGACGCCGGGCAGCGGGGGATAGGGGTTCTCGTTGGAGGACAGCTTGTACGCCACCGGGCCCCCGGCAGCCGCCGGCCTGCCCGGCTTGTAGGTGGGGATCCCCGCCAGCTCCGCGCGCAGCTTGGGGTTCGTCTCGCTCACCGCAGTCCTCCTTGTGGCCACCGTTCCAATACTGCTCACCTTAAGAGGATTCGCCGCCCGCCCCAATGGGCCGGTCCCTTCCGTCCCGCACGAGGGCATCCGAAGGCGTACGGGGAGGGGGGAGCGCTCTGCAGCCTGGCGCGCGCCGGTGGCTCGCGCCGTGGCGCGCATCACCCGTGAAGGTGAGTTGAGACCTACTCGCAACATCGCCGACTTGGCAGGCCCATGCGCGCCGACAAGTGACGCATCCCTGTCGACACCCGCAACTCCCTTGTTTTCCAAGGTCGTTGAGCGCCTTTCGCCTTGCAGAAACGTGCCTGTCAACCCCGGCATATGCGCCCCCGCCATGCAACCGCATGAGCCCTACTATCGGCTCGCCATGACAGCAGCAGGGAAGCACCAGGTGAGCCGGGCGGAGACGACCCGCAGGGGCACCCGGCCGGGCCGGGCAGGCATCAGAGACGTTGCCGCCGCCGCCGGGGTCTCGATCACGACTGTCTCCGATGCGCTCAACGGCAAGGGCCGGCTCCCGGACGCCACCCGACGCCATGTCCGCGAGGTCGCCGATCGGTTGGGCTATCGCCCTTCCGCGGCCGCCCGCACGCTCCGTACCGGCAAGTCGGGCCTGATCGGCCTGACAGTGACGACCTACGGGGATGAACCTTTCACCTTCACAGAATTCGCGTACTTCGCGGAGATGGCGAGAGCCGCGACGTCCGCGGCGCTCGCCCGCGGCTACGCCCTCGTCATCCTGCCCGCCACCTCACGCCACGACGTGTGGTCGAACGTCGCCCTCGACGGCACCGTCGTCATCGACCCCTCCGACCACGACCCGGTCGTCAGCGAGCTGGTCCGCCAGGGCCTGCCCGTCGTCTCGGACGGACGTCCCGCGGGCACCCTGCCCGTGACCGCCTGGGTCGACAACGACCACGAGGCCGCCGTCCTCGGCATCCTCGACCACCTCGCGGAAGCCGGCGCGCGTCGCATCGGCCTCCTCACCGGCACCACCACGGACACCTACACCCACCTCTCCACCTCCGCCTATCTGCGCTGGTGCGAGCGGATCGGGCAGGAGCCGGTCTACGAGTCCTATCCCGCGCACGACCCGTGCGCGGGGGCCGTCGCCGCCGACCGCCTGCTCGCCCGGCCCGACCGCCCCGACGCGGTCTACGGGCTGTTCGACCCCAATGGCACGGACCTGCTCGCCGCAGCCCGTCGCTACGGCCTACGCGTCCCGGACGACCTGCTGCTCGTGTGCTGCAGCGAGTCGAACGTCTACGCCAACACCGAGCCGCCCATCACGACCCTCTCGCTCAAACCGCGCCGCATCGGCACGGCCGTCGTCCAGCTCCTCATCGATGCCATCGAAGGGGTCGATTCGGATCAGCCGGTCGAGCAGGTGATACCGACCGAACTGATCGTGCGGACCTCCTCGCAGCGCCGCCCGCAGCGCACCACGGTCAGCCCGCCCCGTTCCCCGGGGCAGGGCTGACCGGCCCTCGCCACCCACAGCAGCCCCGCAGACGAGAGGAAAAGTACGCACCAATTCGGGAGAAAAGCGTGGGGAACAGCCGCCCGTCACCGATTCACCACCCCTGGTGCATCACACAGCGCGAGCCGCATTCCTATGATGGGCGCACGACACCGCGGGCCGCTGCGACCAGGCAGTCCGATCCGGTGCACAGGCGGCGCAATGGTGGAGGGGTCGATGACTCAGGGGGCCGGTCAGGGACCCGCAGCGCGCACGGAGACGCTGCGTGATTTCCGCGTTCCCGCGTACGTCCATGACGTACCGGCGAACGTGGTACCGGCCGACCCGGTCCCGGGCTCCCCCGACCCAGCCCCGTTCCCCGACGGCTACACCCCGACGGAGCGCGACCTGCCGGTCATCAACCGAGGGGACACCGTGCAGGTCGAGGTCCCGCAGGCCGCGCCCCGGGCGAGCGACGAGATGGGCCCGCTGTACGTCGTCGGCGACGTGCACGGCTACATCGACGAGCTGCTCGCGGCGCTCCGCGAGAAGGGCCTGGTCGACGCGGCGGGCAACTGGGCGGCGGGCAACGCGCGCCTCTGGTTCCTCGGCGACTTCACCGACCGCGGGCCCGACGGCATCGGCGTCATCGACCTCGTGATGCGCCTCAGCGCCGAGGCGGCCGCGGCGGGCGGCTACTGCAAGGCGCTCATGGGCAACCACGAGCTGCTGCTGCTCGGCGCGAAGCGCTTCGGCGACACCCCGGTCAACTCCGGCGCCGGCACCGCCACCTTCCAGGCGGCCTGGTTGCTCAACGGCGGCCAGAAGTCCGACATGGACCGCCTCCAGGACGTACATCTGCAGTGGATGTCCCGGCTCGACGCGATCGAGATCGAGGACGACCACCTCCTCATGCACTCCGACACCACCGCCTACCTCGACTACGGCGACTCCATCGAGGCGGTCAACGACACGGTCCGCGAGACGCTCACCCGCAACGACGCGGACGAGTGCTGGGACCTGTTCCGCAAGTTCACCAAGCGCTTCGCGTTCCGGGACGACGAATCGGGTCCCGGTGCCGTCCGCGAACTCCTCGGCACCTACGGCGGCTCGCGCGTCGTGCACGGCCACAGCCCGATCCCGTACCTCCTGGGCGAGGTCGGCACCGAGGACGCCGACGGCGAGGACAGCGGGCCCGTCGTCGAGGGGCCGCATGTGTACGCGGGCGGTCTGGCCATCGCCATGGACGGCGGCGTGACCATGGCCGGAAAGCTGCTGGTCCAGCAACTCCCCATGGATATCTGAGGGTTGATCGGGCAGACGCGGTAAACGGAGGCTTCGGCTGACAGAGGGGCAATTTCCGGAAACCCCCTGTCACCGCGTGCCGTGACCGCTCTACCATCGGCTTATCCGTAGCAGGCTCCCCTCCGTTTCTGCCCGACGGCTCGTAACCATGCGGGCCACCAAGCCCTACGGAGCATCGGGGGATGCACATGAACAGCGCTCCGCATTTGCTGAACGAGGACCGCCCCGAGTTCGAGCGGATCCTCGATGAGGCGCTGCGTACCGCACCGAATCGGCCTGATCTCGCCGCAGTGGGCCAGCGGCTCAACCCCGAACAGCTGCGCACCATGGCGCTCAACGCCGCCGCATTGATCAGCACGGCGGCCGTCGCCGAGTACCAGCATTACGTCAAGGTCCGCGAGGAACTGCGTACGGCCCCGCGGCCCGTCCGTCCGCTACGTGAAGGAGGCACCTCCAGCACGGCCGAGTCCGGCGGCGGCAGCTCGATGGGCTTCGCCGCCACCGTGGGCGAGGTCGCGGAGACCACGGGACCCGGTGTCGCCGCGGTCGCCGTCGTGCTCGCACCGGTCCTCGCCGGGACCGCCGCAGCGATCTTCCTGCTGGTCGGCTACATCCTGAAAATGCTCAACCCGCCGCCGGACTTCGCCGACACCTTGCTGTCGGTCGGCTGGGTCTTCGGCGCGCTCACCGCGGCGGGCATCCTCGTCGCGGCCGTGTGCCTGCTCCTGACGGCTCTGCGCAACGGGTCGACCTCGCTCCAGGCGAGCGCCCACGGCGAGGCCAACGAGGAGGTGGCACGAGCCAGGGAAGCCTGGGGCAAGGCGCTCCTCGAGCGCGGCATCCTGCCGTTCCTGCGGGACGCCCTGACGGACCCCCCGACGGGCGGCAGCGCGCCGCTCGGGGGCCGCGGCGGCTCGGCGAGCCGGATGCCCCAGCTCGGCTACAACAGGCCGGGGTTCAGCAGCCCCGATGGCGGCGGCACCGCCACGGGACAGCGCGCCGGCTTCTCCAGCCCGGACTTCTCGAGCCCGGACTTCGGCGGTCCCGAGCACCAGCCCGACTGACCCTCGGTCGGACCACGGGGCCATGACCTCGGCTCGGGGCGGACTGCGCGCACCCCGAGCCCGCGGTCAGGCGCGCGCCCGGCGGGACCGGGCGCGCGGCCCCACCGGGCTGTGGCGGTCGTGACCGGCTGCCGGCGTCAGTCCGCCAGCGGCAGGTACACCCGGTTGCCCGCCTGCGCGAACTCCTTCGACTTCTGCTCCATGCCCGCCTCGACCTCCGCCTTGGTCGAGCCGTGCTCGCGGCGGATGTCCTGGGAGATCTTCATCGAGCAGAACTTCGGACCGCACATCGAGCAGAAGTGCGCGGTCTTCGCCGGCTCCGCGGGCAGCGTCTCGTCGTGGAACTCCCGTGCCGTGTCCGGGTCGAGGGCCAGGTTGAACTGGTCCTCCCAGCGGAACTCGAAGCGGGCGTCGGACAGCGCGTCGTCCCACTCCTGCGCGCCGGGGTGCCCCTTGGCGAGGTCCGCCGCGTGCGCCGCGATCTTGTACGTGATGACGCCGGTCTTCACGTCGTCCCTGTTCGGCAGGCCCAGGTGCTCCTTGGGCGTGACGTAGCAGAGCATCGCCGTGCCCCACCAGGCGATCATCGCGGCGCCGATCCCGGACGTGATGTGGTCGTACGCCGGGGCGACGTCGGTGGTCAGCGGGCCGAGCGTGTAGAACGGCGCCTCCTCGCAGATCTCCTGCTGGAGGTCGATGTTCTCCTTGATCTTGTGCATCGGGACGTGCCCGGGACCCTCGATCATCGTCTGCACGTTGTGCCGCTTGGCGATCGAGTTCAGTTCGCCGAGCGTCCTCAGCTCCGCGAACTGGGCCTCGTCGTTGGCGTCCGCGATCGAGCCGGGGCGCAGGCCGTCGCCGAGCGAGTACGTGACGTCGTACGCCGCGAGGATCTCGCACAGCTCCTCGAAGTGCTCGTAGAGGAAGCTCTCCTTGTGGTGCGCGAGGCACCAGGCGGCCATGATCGAGCCGCCGCGCGAGACGATGCCGGTCTTGCGGTTGGCGGTCAGCGGGACGTACGGGAGGCGGACGCCGGCGTGGACCGTCATGTAGTCCACGCCCTGCTCGGCCTGCTCGACGACCGTGTCCTTGTAGATCTCCCAGGTCAGTTCCTCCGCCTTGCCGTCGACCTTTTCGAGGGCCTGGTAGAGCGGCACCGTGCCGATCGGGACGGGGGAGTTGCGCAGCACCCACTCGCGCGTGGTGTGGATGTTGCGGCCGGTGGAGAGGTCCATGACGGTGTCGGCACCCCAGCGGGTCGCCCATGTCATCTTCTCCACCTCCTCCTCGATGGAGGACGTGACGGCGGAATTGCCGATGTTGGCGTTGACCTTCACCAGGAACCGCTTGCCGATGATCATCGGCTCGATCTCCGGGTGGTTCACGTTGGCCGGCAGGACCGCCCGGCCGGCCGCGATCTCGTCGCGGACGACCTCGGGCGCCACGTTCTCCCGGATGGCCACGTACTCCATCTCCGGGGTGATCTCGCCCCGCCTGGCGTACGCGAGTTGGGTCACGGCCTGCCCGTCCCTGCCGCGGCGCGGCTGGCGCGGGCGGCCCGGGAAGACCGCGTCGAGGTTGCGCAGTCCACCGCGCGGCGAGGTGTGCTTAATGCCGTCGTCCTCGGGTCGGACGGGGCGTCCCGCGTACTCCTCGGTGTCGCCGCGGGCGATGATCCAGTTCTCACGGAGGGGCGCGAGGCCCCGGCGGACATCGGTGTCGACGGTCGGATCGGTGTACGGGCCTGAGGTGTCGTACAGGGTGACCGACTGCCCGTTGGTGAGGTGCACCTGGCGGACCGGCACGTGGAGGTCGGGGCGCGAGCCCTCGATGTACCCCTTGTGCCAGCCGATGGACTTCCCGGCCTCGTTCAGGTTCTCGCCCTGGCTGGAGGCAGGCGTGCGTGCGTCCGTTGTGGTCATGAGACCTACTCCCTACGCCGGCATTACCCGGTAACAGGTTCGGCGGTCGACGCAGCGGTGTCCGTCCCACGGTGTTCCACGCCGTTTCACGTGAAACACGCTTCGGTACGGAGGTCAGCGCCCTCTCAGCCCGGTGCTCCGAGCTCCCGCGTGTGCAAAGGTGCCTCCACGCTAGCGTCATGTCGGACGCGTTGAACAGAGGGCCCCTGCCGTTCTTGCGATGATCGGGCGGTGACCACCACGCAGCAGTCCCCGCCTCCGCCGCCCCGACCGCCGCACGGATCGGGCCCGTCCGGGGCAGGACACGGCCCCGGTGGCCACGGCCACTCGCACAGCCACGGCCCCGCCGCACCCGTCTCCAAGCACCTGCGCAAGGTGATCGCGGCGATCCTGGTGCCGTTCTCCGTCGCGGTCGTCGTGGGTCTGGCGGTGCTGTGGCCGGGCGGCGCACCGGCGCACGAGCGCACCGGTGTCGGCTTCGACCGGCAGACGCAACAGGCCACGGTCACCAAGGTCGAGAAGGTCGACTGCAAGTCCGTGAACGCCTCGGGCGACACCCCCACCGGCGACACCTCCACGGCCGAGGGCTCCGCCGCCCAGCAACAGGCCACGGGCATCTGCGGGAACGCCACGATCCGGATCGACACCGGCAAGGACACGGGCCGTACGTTCACCGAGGTCGTCCAGCCGGACTCACCACGGCAGTTGCACGAGGGCCAGAAGGTGATCGTCGCCTACGCGCCCGACGCTCCGGACAATCTGCAGTACTCGGTCACCGACGTGAACCGCAAGATCCCCATGGCCCTGCTGGCCGGGATCTTCGCCGTGGCCGTGGTCGTGGTGGGCCGCCTGCGGGGTGTGATGGCGCTGGTCGCGCTCGCGGTCAGCTTCATGGTGCTGACCTTCTTCATCCTCCCGGCGATCCTGCAGGGCTCGAATCCCCTGGTGGTGGCGGTCGTCGGGGCGAGCGCGATCATGCTGATCGCGCTCTACATGTGCCACGGCCTGTCGGCCCGGACCTCGGTCGCCGTGCTCGGCACGCTCGTATCGCTGCTGCTGATCGGCCTGTTGGGCTCGCTGTTCATCGGCTGGGCGGCGCTGACGGGCAACACCGACGACAACACCGGCCTGATCCACGGCCTGTACCCGCACATCGACATGAGCGGTCTGCTGCTCGCCGGCGTCATCATCGGTTCGCTCGGCGTCCTGGACGACGTGACGGTGACGCAGACCTCGGCGGTGTGGGAGCTGCACGAGGCCAATCCGACGATGGGCTGGCGCGGCCTGTACCGGGCGGGGATCCGGATCGGCCGCGACCACATCGCGTCCGTCGTCAACACGCTGGTGCTCGCGTACGCGGGCGCGGCGCTGCCGCTGCTGCTGCTCTTCTCGATCGCGCAGAGCAGCGTGGTCGACGTGGCCAACAGCGAACTGGTGGCCGAGGAGATCGTGCGCACGCTGGTCGGCTCGATCGGCCTGGTGGCCTCCGTGCCGGTGACCACCGCGCTGGCCGCCCTGGTGGTCTCCGCCGACCGCCCGGGATCCCACGGGCCCGAGGAGGCCGCTCCGGTGCGCGGTGGCAGGGGCCGACGACGTAAGCGCTGAGCGACGCGGAACTGCTCGGGCGCACCGCGGCTGCTGAAGCGTTACGTCAATGGATGCACCGGGCTGGTAAAAAGATCAGCCCGCGCTCTGCTCCTCGGCGAGGATCCGGTCGAGGACCTCGTCGAGGTCGGCGCCGAAGTCGGCCAGCGCCTGCTCCTGACCGAGCGGGACGAGCTTGTCCGTGCGGTCGAGGAACGCGATGAGGGGCGCGACCCCGGCCCGGAACAGCGCCTGATCGCTGCCCACTTGGAGCCGGATGTGCACCTCGCCCGGCAGCTCGCCGGTCCCGCCGCCACCCGCGCACTCCACGGGGGAGATCCGCACATCGCCGTCACCCGTGGCCCCGTTGACCCCGTCGACGAGGAGCTCCCGGCCGAACGCCCAGGTCACGGGCGCGTCCCCGGGGAGATGGAAGGTCAGCCGCACCGCGTACGGATCCCCGGCCTCGTACCGGAGCTCCACCGGGATGCGGAACGAGAGCTCCTCGGAGACGAGGAAGCTCATCATGACCTCTGCCTGAACTGCTTGTACCGACTCGCGCATCGCCTACCCCGTCAACTTGCCGTCGATTGGCCAGGAATGACCTCTCTGACACTGCTGGCATCTTGCTTAAAGTACACAGGAGATTACAAGGAGTGAGTTTTCAGATGCTGATAGAGAAGGCGAGTGTCCCTACGAGCTTTCCGATCTCGTCCTGCAACTGCCGGACCGCGGGCAGCAGTTTCCCGGCCTGATGGGAAGGGAGAGAAATGGCCAGAGCCGCCGCCGTCGAGCCGATGGTGATCGGGAACGCGGCGCAGGCCGTGCCGAGCGCGTACTCCTGACGCTCGATGACGGGTTCCATCCGCCCCACGGACCTCAACTTGCGCAGCAGTGACCGGTTGTCGCGTACCGAGTACGGCGTGATGGAGCGGGCCGGATAGCGGTCGAGGTGGTCCCGCCTGGCCTCCTCGTCGAGCTGGGAGAGCAGGCACTGGCCGATCGCGTGGGCGTGGCCGGTCTCGCGGAAGTCCGCCCATTCCTCGACGGCCGGGGCGGCCGGAGTGTCGGCGACGGCGACGATCTCGATCTCACCCTCGCGGTAGATCGCGAAGTAGACGGGAACGCCCAGGGTGTCCCGCCAGTGGCGCAGCGCGTCGGTGGTCATACCGCGACGGTTCTGCTGCGCCCCGCTGCTGCTCAGCCGCTCGGCCGCGGCCCCGAACATGAAGACGCCCTTGTCCTTGCGGAGATAGCCCTCGTGGGCGAGCGTGCGCAGCAGGTGGTAGGCCGTGGGAAGGGCGACTCCGGCCTCTCTGGCGAGTTGCTTGGCGGGAGCCCCTTCGTCGTGCGCAGCGACCGCCTCCAGCAGCCGCATGGCCCGCTGGACGGAGCCGATGAGCGTCTGCGGGGCTGCGGGTGCGGGGTCAGCCGTGGCCAAGTTCACTCCCGATGCGCGTGGGTCCCCCGCGTCCCCGGGACTCACGGGGGGTGAAGCCGTCGGATTCCGGACTTTAACCCTTGGCCACCGCTTGGTGCGGGCCCGGAACGGAAACTTCCCCCGGTCGTGCGAACGGTCGCACCGCGCAACGACCGGAGCCCTCCGCCGCGTCCGTGCCGCGGCTCACCAGTCGCTGCGCGAGGACGATCCCGCCATGAACTTCCGTACGACGTAGATGAGTCCACCGACGAGCGCGGCGAACACCAGTACCTTGAAGAGCAGGTCGATCACGAAGCCGACGACGCTGAGGATCAGCCCGCCGAACACGACCAGGGCGATGACCGGCACCGCGACCCACTTCACCCACCACGGCATGCCCGCGAATATCTCTCGCACTGCCATCGCTCCCTTCGCTTCCGGAGCCCTTGCCGGACCCCACTGACTTCCTGCATCGATGCTGACACGCCGGGGAGCCGTGCGGGGCCCCGCGATCCCTTGTCCTCCCCTGACCCGACCCTTAGGGAACCCCGGGGTCCGGGGTCAGCTCTCCGGGGGAGAGAAGACGACCAGGACCCGCAGGTCCTCGCTGATGTGGTGGAACTTGTGGGCGACACCGGCCGGCACGTACACCACGCTGCCGCGGCCGACCTGGGTGGTCTCCATGCCGACGGTGATCGAGGCGCGGCCGCTGACCACGAGGTAGACCTCGTCCTGGTGGTGCGGCTGCTGCGGGTCGTGCTCCCCCGCGTCCAGCGCGTACAGCCCGACCGACATGTTCCGCTCACGCAGGAACTGCAGGTACGCGCCGTCGTTGGCGACGCGCTCCGCCTCCAGTTCGTCCAGCCGGAATGCCTTCATCGCCCTCGTCGTCCTCGCCGTCCGCACTTGTCACCGGCCATGTCACCGGTCTCGTCTGCCACGATCAGACACATGAAGAATTTCGTAGTCAAGACGCTCGCCAACGCGGGGGCCCTGGCCGTCGCGGTCTGGGTGCTCGACAAGATCACGCTGACCGGGGACAGCACCGGCAAGAAGGTCGGCACCCTGATCCTGGTGGCGCTGATCTTCGGCC
Source organism: Streptomyces sp. YJ-C3 (assembly GCF_053891275.1). Lineage (NCBI taxonomy): Bacteria > Bacillati > Actinomycetota > Actinomycetes > Kitasatosporales > Streptomycetaceae > Streptomyces > Streptomyces sp. YJ-C3. Next base: position 8,976,134 of record NZ_CM132685.1, read on the forward strand.
TGGTCAACTTCTTGGTGAAGCCGGTCGTGAAGGTCCTCACCTTCCCGCTGTTCATCCTCACGCTGGGCCTGATCACGCTGATCGTGAACGCCCTGATGCTGTTGCTGACCTCCTGGCTGGCCGACAAGCTGGACCTGAGTTTCCACGTCGACGGGTTCTGGACCGCCGTCGTCGGCGGCCTGATCATCTCGATCGTCTCCTGGGCGCTGAACGTCGTCCTGCCCGACAACGACTGAGCCGCCGCCATGACTGCCACCCCGTTCCGCGTCTGTTTCGTCTGCACCGGCAACATCTGCCGCTCGCCCATGGCCGAGCACGTGTTCCGCGCCCGCGTCGAGGAGGCCGGCCTGTCCGGCGCCGTCGAGGTCGACAGCGCCGGCACCGACGGCTGGCACGAGGGCGACGGCGCCGATCCGCGCACCGTCCACGTCCTCCGAGAGGGCGGCTACTCCAGCGCGCACACGGCCCGCCGGTTCCACCGGGACTGGTTCGACCGTCTCGACCTGGTCGTCGCCCTCGACGCGGGCCATCTGCGGACGCTGCGCCGCCTGGCACCGACGCCGCAGGACGCCGAGAAGATCCGTCTCCTGCGTTCCTACGACCCCGCGGCCGACACCTCGGCGCTGGACGTCCCCGACCCGTACTACGGCGACCTGGACGGCTTCGAGGAGTGCCTGAGGATGGTCGAGGCGGCGAGCGACGGTCTGCTCGACGCCGTGCGCGACGCGGTGGAGGGGCGGGCGGCATGACCGGAGCGGGCGGGGTCGGCGACGGCACACGGGCCGTGCGAGCGGGGCTTCCCGAGCCGGTCAAGAACGAACCGACCCTGCCCGGGCCGGTGTTCGCCGCCCACTTCCATCTCCCCGGAGAGGTGTCGGGGCCCTACAGGTACGGCCGTGACGAGAACCCGACCTGGACCCATCTGGAGCGGGCCGTCAGCGCGTTGGAGGCCCCTGGCCGCGAGGACGTCGAGACGCTGGTCTTCGCCTCCGGCATGGCGGCGGTCTCGGCCGTCCTGTTCTCGCAGCTGCGCGCGGGGGACGCGGTCGTCCTGCCGTCCGACGGCTACCAGGCCCTCCCTCTCGTACGCGAGCAGCTGACGGCGTACGGCATCGAGGTGCGCACGGCGCCGACCGGCGGTGACGCGCAGCTCGAACTCCTCGACGGGGCCCGGCTGCTGTGGCTGGAGACGCCGTCCAATCCCGGGCTCGACGTGTGCGACATCCGGCGCCTCGCCGACGCCGCCCACGCGCGCGGGGCGCTGGTCGCGGTCGACAACACCCTCGCGACGCCGCTCGGACAGCGCCCGCTGGAGCTCGGCGCGGACTTCTCCGTGGCCAGCGCCACCAAGCAGCTCACCGGGCACGGCGATCTCCTGCTCGGCTACGTGACCTGCGCCGCCGCCGAGCCGGCGGCTTCGGTGCGGCGCTGGCGCAAGATCGTCGGGGCCGTTCCCGGCCCCATGGAGGCCTGGCTGGCCCATCGCTCACTGGCGACGCTGGAGCTGCGGGCCGAGCGGCAGAACGCCAACGCGCTGGCCGTGGCGCAGGCGCTGCGGGGACGGGTCGGCGGGGTGCGTCATCCGGGGCTGCCCGACGACCCGTCCCACGCCGTCGCCGCGCGCCAGATGCGCCGCTTCGGCTGTGTCGTCTCCTTCGAACTGCCCTCGCGCGAGCGGGCCGAGCGCTTCCTCGGCGCCCTGACGCTGGTGGACGACGCGACGAGCTTCGGCGGCGTACGGTCCACTGCCGAGCGGCGGGGACGCTGGGGCGGAGACGCCGTCCCGGACGGCTTCATCCGCTTCTCGGCCGGCGCCGAGAACACCGAGGATCTGGTGGCGGACGTACTGCGGGCGCTGGATGATACGGCCGACGGGGCCGCCCCGCGGTGATTTCACCGACCACCTAGTACCGGGCTACGCACAACAGACGGCCCGAGCCTCCCCCCTCGTGGCTCGGACCGTCACGGTTCTGCGCGCGAAGAACCGCGCAAACAAGGCTAGTTGACTCTGTGTCAGTGTCCAATCACGGTAGCGACAGGAACCTATCGACATATTTATAGTTGGGCGCGACGCGGATGCCGGACGGGAGGGACGTGGCCATGGATCTCGCCCTGCTGCGCACCTTTGTGACGGTCCATCGCGCCGGGTCCTTCACGCGCGCCGCCACGCTGCTCGGACTCTCGCAGCCCGCGGTGACCTCCCAGATCCGCACACTGGAACGGCAGTTGGGCAGACCGCTGTTCCTGCGCCAGGCGCGCGGCGTGACCCCCACGACCACCGGTGACGAGCTGGCGCACAAAGCGGCCCCGCATCTCGACGCCCTCGTGGAGATCACCGAGGCCGGGCTCGACGAGGAGTCGGCCGTCCGCACCCTGCATCTCACGGGGCCCCCGGAATTCACCGCGGAACGGGCCCTACCCGCTCTCACGGCGCTGACCAGGGACGACGGCTGGAGCGTCGCCTTACGCGCCTCCTTCGGCACGGCCGAGGAGTCCCTGGAAGGGCTGGCCGCCGGACATCAGGATCTGGCCATCACGACGGCCCGTCCACGCGGCTCCCTGCTCACGGCGACTCCGCTCTGCGACGAGGAGCACGTCCTGGTCTCCGCCCCCCGCTGGGCCGCCCGGATCGGCTCCGGCAAGCTGCACCGGGACGCGGCGCCCTCCCTGGAGAAGTTCCCGGTGGTCGAGGTCCATGAATCGCTGCCGCTGGTCTCCCGCTACTGGGCCTCGGTCTTCGATCACCGCCCTGCCGTCTCCGGCACGGTCGTCGTACCCGACCTCCGCGCGGTGCTGGCGTGCGTGATCACGGGCGCGGGCCTCGCCGTCCTGCCGCGCTACCTATGCGCACCCGCCCTGGAGCGCGGCGAGGTCGTGGCCCTGCTCGACCCGCCCGTGCCGCCACTGCGTACGTATTTCCTGGTGGTCCGCACCGGCACACTCGCTCTGCCGCACATCGCGCGGGCGCACGAGTGGCTGCTGCGCGCTGCTGTCGACTGGTCGTGAGCGGGGGTCTGCGCGATGCGGAATGTTTCACGTGGAACCGGCCGGGCCACATTTCTCCCATGACCGTCCGACCCGTGGTCAAGCGCACCGCACGCGCCGTTCTGCTCGATGGCGACGACCTGATCCTGATCAAGCGGACCAAGCCCGGCGTCGATCCGTACTGGCTGACTCCCGGTGGCGGAGTCGAGCCGGAGGACACGACCGTCGTGGACGCCCTCCATCGCGAAGTGCACGAGGAACTCGGCGCCAAGATCGTCGATGTGGTGCCCTGTTTCGTGGACACCGTCGAGCACATCGGCGAGGACGGCGGCGCGACCGGCGTCAAAGTCCAGCACTTCTTCGTCTGCCGACTGGAGTCGATGGACCTCGACCAGCGGCACGGCCCCGAGATCGAGGAGCCGTGCGGCGAGTACGAGGTGGTGCGCGTGCCCTTCACGCGTGTCGGCATCGCCTCGGTCCACCTGGTGCCGCTGTCCCTGCGCCATTACCTGGACGGCAACATCGAGGGCGTACGGGCGATGCACGCGCCGGACCTGGGCTGATCCTCGCCCCTGCGGCACGTCCGGCCCGCGCGGCTCAGTCCCCGGCCCCGACCAGTTCCTCCACGGAGTCGTGGCGGATGCGGTCGCCCGGGATGCCGATGGAGCGCAGGGCGTCGACACCGCTGCGGATCATGCCGGGCGGTCCCGAGAGATAGGCGTCGTACTCGTTCCAGGGGCCGTACTCGCGCACGGCGTCCGGCAGCTGCAGATGAGCCAGCTGGTCCACGATCGGCCGCACCGAGAGCCACGGGTGGCTCTGCTGGAGGCGCAGCATCGTGTCGATGTCGTACAGGTCGTGATCGGTGCGGGCGCCGTAGAACACCTCGACCGGCCGCCGCTCCCCGTGCTCGGCGACGTCCTCGACGAGCGCCTTGATGGGCGCGATGCCGGTGCCGCCGCCCAGACAGAGCAGGCCGCTGTCGGTGCTGTGGTCGACGGTCATGGAGCCGGCGGGCGGGCCGAGCCGCAGCACGTCGCCGGGGCGGGCGCGGTGCACCAGGGCGTTGGAGACCCAGCCGGCCGGGACCGCCTTCACGTGGAACGAGAGCAGCCCGTCGGAGCGGGGCGCCCCCGCGAAGGAGTAGTGCCGCCAGATCCGCGGCCACCACGGCGTCTCCAGCGTCGTGTACTGGCCGGCCAGGAACGGGTACGGCTGGTCGGGCCGGACCGTCACGACAGCGATGTCGGGCGTGCGCAGATCGTGCGCGACGACCTCCGCGAGCCACCAGGCCGGGGACTTGAGCTCGTCCTCGGCCGCCGCGTCGATCATGACCTGGGAGATGGTCGTGTACGTACGCACCCAGGCGGCCTCGGTCTCCGCGTCCCAGGTGGTCGTGGCGTATCTGGTGAGCGCCGCGATGAGGCACTCGCCGACGGCCGGGTAGTGGTCGGCCTGCGTGCCGTACTTGCGGTGCCCCCGGCCCAGGTTCTTCAGGTACGGGACCAGGACGAGCTTGTTGTCGACGTGCTCCGCGGCGGTCAGCAGCGCCTTGAGCAGCCGGTCGCGCTGGGTGTCCATCGCGGCGGGGAACAGCGGGCGCAGCTCGGGGTGGCGGACGAAGAGCAGCGCGTAGAAGTACGAGGTGACCTTGTCGGCGACGGGGCCGACTTCCTCCATGGTGCGGCGGACGAGGATCGCGTCGGGGGAGGCGTTCGCCCGGACGGGGTGAATCCGACGGGGCTCTGCGACGGGGCCCGCCGGGGCGGTGGGCTGCTGGGCGGGCGGGGCGCCAGGGGACTGCCGCGGGTCGGGCTCCGGCTCACGGCGCGTGCGCGGCTGGGGTATTCGGCCCTCGTCCGGCTCGTCCTCGGCCGGTGCCGCCGCGGGCCGGCCGACGGGACGGATCGGGGTCACCCGGCGGTCGTCGCCGGACTCCCGGTCGGGTCCGGAGGGGGTCGGATGCGGTGCCGGGGTGGTGCGCGGCGTGAACCAGCCGCCCCCGCCGCCCGAACCGGAATCGGCCGACGTAGTGGTCGGAGCGTCCATGCTGTGCCTCGCCTCGAACATCTTTCGGTCGGTCTACGTACTTCCGTGCTCTGCCACGGTCTTCCGCTGCGCGGAAGCTGTGCGCTTTCCCCCGTTTGCCTCGACAGCCAATGCGGCCCACATTGAACCCTGCATTCCTGCCCGCTACGGACAAGTAAGGCAAGAATGTGACATTGTCCGCAGTCCTCTCACCACAGCGTGCCACCACGTGTCATTGCGCAGAACGCAAAGCGGAAAGTGCGGGTCTTCGATCTCTTCGTCCGGTTAGGCTGCGTCGGCCTGCGTGCGCGCCACCCCAGTCCCCCCAGCCTCCTCAAGGTTCCGTGCGTGAACCGGAGTCGACCATACCGGCAGCCGCCAGTGGTACAAGCCCTTCCCGCCTTAACCGCCGATTAAGCGATCCTCAGGATCCCTGCTAATTCCTCAATTACCGGTCGCGCGGCACCAATTCGTCCCCCTCCAGCAGATCACGACCCGCATAGGGACGCGGTGCGAGTCCTGCACCGTACCGGTCCGCATTGACCGCGATCGATACCGTCCCGGTCCCGAAGAGTTCCACGTGCGACCGGACCGGCAGCGCCGCGTCCAGGTCGCTGCGATGCCGCCCCGGCCCGGCGTGTACGCCGAGGCCAGTACGCGGGATTACTCCCGCCGTCAGACGCCCTGGGGAGCCGATGCCGGGACGGTGTTTCACGTGAAACTTCAACGCCGCCCTCGACGGGCACTCCTCGTCGTCCACGTCGCCGCCTCCGGCTGCTGGCTCGGTGTCACGCTCGGGCTGGTGGCACTCGCGGTCACGGAGACGTCCACCGGTGCCGGTCCGGCCGTGGAGGCCTCGGCCCGTGCCATGAAGCTCTTCGCGGACTGGCTGGTGATCCCGCTCGCCCTGCTGACCCTGCTGAGCGGTCTGGCACTCTCGCTCGGTACCCCGTGGGGCCTGGCCAGGCACCGGTGGGTCTACGTCAAGTTCTGGCTGACCCTCGCCACGACCGCCGCCTCGGTTCTCGCCCTGCGGCCGGGCGTCGACGAGGCGGTGAGGACGCTGTCGGCCGGCGGGTCGTCGACCCGCCCGATCGATCTGCTGGCCGGCCCGGTCGTCTCACTGGTCGCGTACGTCTTCATGACGGCGATCTCGGTGCTCAAGCCCTGGGGACCGACCCGACGTGGCCGAAAGCACCGGGTCACTGCACCCAAAGCGGTGGACGCCACCGGGCTCCGTCCGACAGCCTGACCTGCGTGTCGACACCTTCCCTCTCCGACCTGCCCATCCGCCGCCTCAGCCGGGGTGACGTGCGCGCGTGCGCCGACCTCTCCGAGAACCGGGGCTGGCCCCGCGAGGAACACAAGTGGGGCCTGCTGCTCGCTGCCGGTACCGGCTACGGCATCGACGCTCCTGACGGCGGGCTCCTCACCGCCTGCGTCGTGACCGCGTACGGGCCCGGCGACCGGCCCGAACTCGGCGCGATCGGCATGGTCCTGGTCGCCGAGCGGTACGCGCGCCAGGGGGTCGGCCGACGCCTGATGCGGTACGTCGTCGAGCAGGCGGGGACGACACCGCTGACGCTGCACGCGACGCCGTACGGGCGACCGCTCTACGAGGAGCTGGGCTTCAAGGTCACCGGGCAGGCCGAGATGGTGCGCGGCCGCTTCGTCGCCGACGGCACGGCGCCCGCAGTCGCCACGCGTCCGGCCACCGCCGAGGACCTGTCGGCGATCCTGCGCCTGGACGCCGAGGTGTTCGGCCCCGACCGCACGCACATCATCACGCGCCTTCCGGCCTTCGCGGACCAGCTGCGCGTCGCCGAGGACGGCGGCGAGCTCATCGGCTACGCCGCGGCCTGGCCCAATATGGACACCCACGTCGTCGGCCCGCTGATCGCCCGTGACACCGAGACCGCGAAGGCCCTGGTCGCCTCGCTGGCGGCGGGCACGGACCGGCCGCTGCGGACCGACATCGACGTACGTCACGAGGAGCTGCGCGCCTGGCTCAAGGAGCGCGGTCTGGAGGGCATCAGCATGAACGCGGTGATGAACCTCGGCGCCCCGGACCTGCCCGGCGACTGGACGCGCCGCTTCGCCCCGCTGACGGTCGCGGCCGGCTGACGAACGCGACGGGCCCGCCCCCTAGTGCCGCGGTGATGCGGCTGCTCGGGGGCGGGCCCGTGTCGGTACGGGGCGCTGCTAGGCGAGCGACTCCACGGCCGTCGTGGCGAAACCGTGGTCCTGCTCGGGGGCACCGCCGCCGACCCCGATGGCGCCGATGAGACGGCCGTCGCGGTGGACCGGCAGACCACCGGCGATGAACAGCAGCGGCCGGTCGAGGGCGGTGGGCAGGCTGTGGAAGGGACCGTCGGGCTTGACCAGGTCGACGAGGTCGGCGGTCGGCGCGTTCAGCTGCAGCGCGGTGTACGCCTTGCGGGTGCTGGTCTCACCGGAGATCAGGACGGCGCGGTCGTCGCGGCGGAAGGCGAGGAGATGACCCCCGGCGTCGAGAACGGTGACGCTGACGGTGACTCCGGCGGCCTCGGCGGCGCGACCGGCGGCGGCGACGAGAGCATCGGCGTCCTGCGTGGTCAGCGGGGCGACGGCGGTGGTGGTGCTCATGGGGTGCTCCTTGCGGGGTGGTGCGTGGTGCTCTTGGCGAGGGGTTCTTGGGGCAGAGGCCCGAGGGACCGAGGGAAGAGGCCCGGATCAGTGGTGGACCGGCTCGGCGTGCCGCTGCTCGGCGCCTGCGCCGGCGACGACCAGGCCGGGCGCGGGTTCACGGCGCTCCAGGGCGGCCGACACGACGGCCAGGACGAGGGCGCTTGCGGCGAGCACGGCGCCGACCCAGTTCGGGGCGGTGTAGCCGAGGCCCGCGGAGATCACCATGCCGCCGAGCCAGGCGGACAGGGCGTTGCCGAGGTTGAAGGCGCCGATGTTGACGGCCGAGGCGAGCGTGGGCGCGCCGGAGGCCTGGTCGAGGACCCGCTTCTGCAACGGCGGCACGGTCGCGAAGCCGAGGGCGCCGATCAGGGCGATGGTGATCGCGGCCAGGATCTTGTTGTGCGCGGTCACCGTGAACAGGCCGAGCACGACGGCCAGAGCGCCCAGGGAGACGTACAGCATGGGCATCAGGGCGCGGTCGGCGAACTTGCCGCCGACGAGGTTGCCGCCGACCATGCCGAGTCCGAAGAGGACGAGCAGCCAGGTCACGGAGCCGTCGGCGAAGCCGGCGACGTGCGTCATCATCGGCGCGATGTAGGTGATGGCCGCGAAGACACCGCCGAAGCCGAGCACGGTCATCGCCATGGCGAGCAGGACCTGCACGTTCTTGAACGCGGCCAGTTCGTGGCGCAGGTGCACGCCCTCGGGCTTGGGCAGGTCCGGGACGAGCTTGGCGATGCCGGCGAGGCCGACGACACCGAGCGCGGCGACGATCGTGAACGTGACACGCCAGCCGGCCGACTGGCCGACGAGGGTACCGAGCGGGACGCCGACGACGTTGGCCACGGTCAGGCCGGTGAACATCATGGCGATCGCGCCGGCCTTCTTCTCCGGGGCCACCAGTTCGGCCGCGACGACCGAGCCGATGCCGAAGAAGGCACCGTGGGCGAGCGAGGCGACCACACGGCCGATCAGCATCACGGCGAAGACGGGAGCGACGGCGGAGAGCAGGTTGCCGACGATGAAGAGGCCCATCAGCAGCATCAGCATGCGCTTGCGGGAGACGCGGGTGCCCAGGGCGGTCATGAGCGGGGCGCCGAGCATGACGCCGAGGGCGTAGCCGGTCACCAGGAATCCGGCCGTGGGGATGGAGACTCCGAAGTCACCCGCGACCTCTGGGAGCAATCCCATGATCACGAATTCGGTGGTTCCGATCCCGAAGGCCCCGATCGCGAGGGCGAGAAGCGCCAGAGGCATGGGGTTCACCTTCCAGACTGTTGCGGGTGCGCTTTACGAGACCTCACAATAATTGCAGACGCTGGCTAATAGCAAGCGCGGGCAATTTCGCGCATCGACTACCCTGGTGTGCAGCCGCTCCGGGACGGAGGATCCACGAGCCATGACAGCGACAGACCCCGCACTCACCGCCCTTTCCCAGGGCTGGTGCGCGCTCTCCCTGCTCCACGGGAGGATCGAGGCGCACATCGAGCGCGCCCTGCAGGCCGAGCACGATCTCAGCGTGCGCGAGTACTCCCTGCTCGACGTCCTCAGCCGACAGCACGACGGGGAGGGCGGCCATCTGCAGATGAAGCAGGTCGCCGACGCCGTCGTGCTCAGCCAGAGCGCCACCACCCGTCTGGTGACCCGCCTCGAGGACCGCGGCCTGCTCCTGCGCTACCTGTGCCCCACCGACCGGCGCGGCATCTACACGAACGTCTCCGAGGCCGGCCTCAAGCTCCTCGAGGAAGCCCGCCCCACGAACGAGACGGCCCTGCGCGAGGCCTTGGACACCGCGGCGGAGAATCCCGAGCTCGCCCCGCTCGTGCGGGCCGTCGAGGGGCTGCGCGTCCCTGTGTGACCCGGGCCGGTCGGTCCCGCCCGGGGTGATCCACGCCCCGGGACAGCCGTCGGGGACGTCCCGCCTAGGCTGCGGCCATGGGAGATCTTGAGATCAGACCGGCCGTGGCCGAGGACGTCCCCGCGATCGTCGCGATGCTGGCCGACGATCCGCTGGGAGCCCGGCGCGAGTCGCCGGAGGACCTCACGCCGTACCTCGCCGCCCAGGCACGGCTGTCCGCCGATCCGAACCAGCATCTCGTCGTCGCCGTACGCGAGGGCCGCGTCGTCGGCACCCTCCAGCTCACGGTCGTCCCCGGCCTCTCCCGGAAGGGGTCCACTCGCTCGATCATCGAGGGCGTACGCATTCACGCCGATGAGCGCGGCAGCGGCCTGGGGACGCACCTCATCACGTGGGCCGTCGAGGAATCGCGGCGCCAGGACTGCCAGTTGGTGCAGCTGACCTCCGACGCGACCCGCACCGACGCCCACCGCTTCTACGAGCGGCTCGGCTTCGTGGCATCACACGTGGGCTTCAAACTCCAGCTGTGACGGCCCGCTTCAGTGACAAGGCAGGGCCCCTCGCCCGCTTCAGTGACAAGACAAGGTTCCTCGCCTGTTTCACGTGAAACAGGCGAGGGGCCGTTTCACGTGAAACGGCCCCTCACGAGATGCCCTCGCCTACTGCGGAATCCCGCGCCACCCCTCCGGGTCCACCCCGCCCGGCACCGGCGCGTCCGAGGCGTAGGGCTCCCGCGCGAAGACGAACGACCCGAGGTCCAGGTGGCTCACCGTGCCGTCGGCCCGCCGCACCGCCTGGAGCAACTCCCCCGCGTAGTAGCCGTCGAGGCCGGTCCAGGTGCCGTCGCCGTTCGCCCGGAACCGGGAGCGCCGACCGCCACCGGTCGCCGGACCGAGGTCCACCCCGCCATCGGCCGTCAGACGCAGCGCCACGACCTGGGTTCCCCAGTACCAGGGCCCTGCCAACTCCAAGACGGCCGAGTCGACTTCGGTGAGCGGCCGCCACGGCGCGGGGATCCGCGGCTCCGCCTCGGCAACGATCTTCAGCAGGTCGGCGGCCACCGCGGAGACGGGCACCCCCGACGTGCAGTTGGCCAGAGCGACGGCAGCCAGCCCGTCCTCCTCGCTCAGCCACAGCCCCGCCACGAACCCGGGCAGCGACCCGCCGTGCCCCGCCAGCGTCCGCCCGTCCCGGCGCAGCACCTGCAGGCCGAGCCCGTACGAGGCCTCCCAGTCGCCGGGCAGGACCGGCGCCGCCGGCGTCCGCATCTCCCGTACCGAATCCGCGCTCAGCACGCGGTCGTCACCCCCGGCGAGGAAGGCCGCGAAGACGGTCAAGTCCCGCGTGGTGGACCACAGTTGACCCGCGGCCGCCATCAGGCCGAGATCCTCGCTGGGTTCGGGCAGCATCACATCGGCGTACGGGTGCACGGCCCAGCCCCCGGCGTGCGGCGCCTGGGGCTCGACGCTGGTGCGGCTCAGGCCCAACGGCTCGAGGATCTCGCCGCGCAGGGCCTCCTCCCAGGTGACGCCGCGCACCGCCTCGACCAGCGAGCCCAGAAGCGTATAGCCCGGGTTGGAGTAGTGGTGGCGGCGGCCGACCGGATGCCGGAACGGCTGCTCACCGAGGACGTCCGCAAGAGTCGGGCGGAGCGTGGCGGGCGAGCGCTCCCACCATGCGCCGGGCGTCTCGGCCGCCAACCCGGCGGTGTGCGCGAGGAGTTCGGCGATCGTGACCTCCCCCGCTCCGGTCCCGGGGAGGTGCTTCTCCAGCGGATCACCCAGGTCGATCAGCCCCTCGTCACGCAACCGCAGTACGAGCACGGCGGTGAAGGTCTTCGTGATCGAACCGATCCGGTACTGCACGTTCTCGTCCGGCCCGTGCCCGTCCACCGAGGTGCGCGAACCGGTCCACACGAGCTCCCCGTCGCGGGCGACCGCGGCAACGAGGGACGGTGCGCGCCCCTCGCTCTGCGCGACGGCGATGCGGTGCAGGAGGGCGCGACGTGTGGTGGGCAACAGCTCTGGAGATGTCGTCATGCGCCCAGTCCACCCCGGGCACCGGTCAGCGTCGAGCCGATTTCACCGGAGGCTGATCACCGGGCCGCTCGCCGTCCTCGAGGCGAGCCCCCGATCAGGTCTGCGCCATGTCCACGAAGCGCGAGTAGTGGCCCTGGAAGGCGACCGTGATCGTGGCCGTGGGACCGTTACGGTGCTTGCCGACGATGATGTCGGCCTCGCCCGCGCGCGGTGACTCCTTCTCGTAGGCGTCCTCGCGGTGGAGCAGGATGACCATGTCGGCGTCCTGCTCGATGGAGCCGGACTCACGCAGGTCGGACACCATCGGCTTCTTGTCCGTGCGCTGCTCGGGGCCACGGTTCAGCTGCGAGAGCGCGATCACCGGGACCTCCAGCTCCTTGGCCAGCAGCTTGAGGTTTCGGGACATGTCCGAGACCTCCTGCTGGCGGCTCTCGGAACGCTTCGACCCACCGGCCTGCATCAGCTGCAGGTAGTCGATGATGACGAGCTTGATGTCGTTGCGCTGCTTGAGCCGGCGGCACTTCGCGCGGATCTCCATCATCGACAGGTTCGGGGAGTCGTCGATGTAGAGCGGCGCGGCCGAGACCTCGGGCATCCGGCGCGCGAGCCGTGTCCAGTCCTCGTCCGTCATCGTTCCGGACCGCATGTGGTGCAGAGCCACCCGCGCCTCGGCCGACAGCAGACGCATCGCGATCTCGTTGCGCCCCATTTCGAGGGAGAAGATCACGCTGGGCAGGTTGTTCTTGATCGACGCCGCCCGCGCGAAGTCCAGCGCCAGCGTGGACTTACCCATGGCGGGACGGGCCGCGATGACGATCATCTGGCCCGGGTGCAGACCGTTGGTCAGCGAGTCGAAGTCGGTGAAGCCGGTCGGCACACCGGTCATCTCGCCGCTGCGCGAGCCGATCGCCTCGATCTCGTCGAGCGCGCCCTCCATGATGTCGCCGAGCGGGAGGTAGTCCTCACTGGTGCGCTGCTCGGTGACGGCGTAGATCTCGGCCTGCGCTCTGTTGACGATCTCGTCGACGTCGTCGTCTGCCGCGTATCCCATCTGCGTGATGCGCGTGCCCGCCTCGACGAGGCGCCGCAGCACCGCCCGCTCGTGGACGATCTCCGCGTAGTACTCCGCGTTCGCCGCGGTCGGGACCGTCTGGACGAGGGTGTGCAGATACGATGCGCCACCGACCTTGTTGATCTCGCCACGCTTGGTCAGCTCGGCGGCGATGGTGATCGGGTCGGCCGGCTCGCCCTTGGCGTAGACGTCGAGGATCGCCTGGAAGATCGTTTCGTGAGCGGGCTTGTAGAAGTCGGCGCCCTTGAGGACCTCGACGACGTCGGCGATCGCGTCCTTCGACAGCAGCATGCCGCCGAGAACCGACTGCTCGGCGTCCAGATCCTGCGGCGGTACGCGCTCGAAGGTGGCCGGACCGTCGTCCCAGCCCCCGTCGTCCCGGCCGCGCTCGTGCTGATCGCCCTTGCCGCGGCCGCCGTTGCGGTTCTGCCGGGAAGGGGGCAGACGGTCACTGGGACCGCTGTCGGCCCAGGGGTCGTCCAAGGGCTCGGAGATACTCACCGGGCCACCTCCTCCCGTCCGCCGAGCGGACCTCGCCGTGCCTCTCATTCCTACGACACGACACTGACAAATCAGCGGCCCGATTCCGGTTCTGACGCGTCGGTTTCACAAGGTTTCCGAGGCCGGAGGACACGGTGGGCGCCGCACCACGTTAGGCCTGCGGGCACCGTCAGCCAATCTGGTTATCCACAGGCGCTGTGGACGACGGCCCTCTCGCTGTGGAGAACCGGGGAAAACCTGTGCACGACCCGGTGGACAGGCCTGTGAACAAGCCCTCAGACACTTCCCCAGATACGCCCTGACCTGCGCATACCCCGTCCACCGGCTGTGCAGAAGAAAAACTTTCCCGGTCGGCCCAAGATCTCCACGAGCCCCGCCCGACGACACGCGGAAGCCCTCCGCAAGTAAGGGTCGCAAAGCAATTGCATCTCTTACCTGTGGAAGATTAGATTGGTGCTCATGACACAGGCTCCCGCGACGTCCAGAACCGCCCGGCGTCGACACGACCGAGAGATCGTCGCCCTCGCCGTCCCCGCCTTCGGCGCGCTCGTCGCAGAGCCTCTCTTCCTCATGGCCGACAGCGCCATCGTCGGTCATCTCGGCACGTCCCAACTCGCCGGACTCGCCGTCGCCTCGGCCCTCCTCACGACCGCGGTCAGCATCTTCGTCTTCCTCGCCTACGCGACCACGGCCGCCGTCGCCCGCCGCGTCGGCTCGGGCGATCTGCGGGCCGCGATCCAGCAGGGCATGGACGGCATCTGGCTCGCCGTCCTCCTGGGCGCCGCCGTCATCGCGATCGTCCTGCCCACGGCCCCGGTCCTGGTCGGACTCTTCGGAGCCTCGGACACAGCCGCACCGTACGCGGTCACGTATCTGCGCATCTCCGCACTCGGCATCCCCGCCATGCTCGTGGTGCTGGCCGCCACCGGCGTGCTGCGCGGCCTCCAGAACACGAAGACCCCGCTGTACGTGGCCATCGCCGGCTTCGTCGCCAACGCCGCGCTCAACCTCGGACTCGTCTACGGCGCCGACCTCGGCATCGCCGGTTCCGCCTGGGGCACCGTCATCGCCCAGCTGGGCATGGCCGCCGTCTATCTGATCGTGGTCGTCCGGGGAGCCCGACGCCACGGTGCGTCCCTGCGTCCGGACGCCGCCGGTATCCGGGCCTGCGCCCAGGCCGGCGTGCCCCTGCTCGTCCGTACGCTCTCGCTGCGCGCGGTCCTGATGATCGCCACGGCGGTCGCGGCCAGGCTCGGCGACGCGGACGTGGCCGCGCACCAGATCATCCTGTCGCTGTGGAGCCTGCTGGCCTTCGCGCTCGACGCCATCGCCATCGCCGGGCAGGCCATCATCGGCCGTTACCTCGGCGCCGACGACGCCGAGGGCGCGCGCGACGTCTGCCGGCGCATGGTGCAGTGGGGTATCGCCGCGGGAGTGGTTCTCGGTGTCCTGGTCGTCGCCGCGCGCCCGCTGTTCGTCCCCCTGTTCACGAGCGACTCCGTCGTCCAGGACGCGGCCCTGCCCGCGCTGATCGTCGTGGCGCTGGCCCAGCCCATCTGCGGCATCGTGTACGTACTCGACGGCGTCCTCATGGGCGCGGGCGACGGGCCCTACCTGGCCTGGGCCATGCTGATCACCCTGGCGATCTTCACCCCGGCGGCGCTGTTGGTACCGGCCCTCGGCGGCGGGCTCACCGCTCTGTGGGGAGCGATGACGCTGATGATGGCGGTACGCATGGCAACACTCTGGGTCCGCTATCGCTCCGGCCGCTGGGCCGTCACCGGCGCGACGCGCTGACCGAGGAGCGCCGTTTCACGTGAAACCGTGACACGGCGCAGCCGTGGAACACGACCACAAGCGTGTGGGGCCGCACCCCGAAGGGTGCGGCCCCACATGTGCTTCAAGCTCTGCTCAAGGGCAGTGCTCAGGCAGCGACGACCTCGACGTTGACCTTGGCGGCAACCTCGGGGTGCAGACGCACGGACGTCTCGTGGGCGCCCAGCGTCTTGATCGGCGAGCCCAGCTCGACGCGGCGCTTGTCGATCTTCGGACCACCGGCAGCCTCGATCGCCGAAGCGACGTCGGCCGGGGTGACGGAACCGAAGAGACGACCGGCGTCGCCGGAGCGGACGGCCAGACGGACCTTCACGGCCTCGAGCTTGGCCTTGATCTCGTTGGCCTGCTCGATCGTGGCGATCTCGTGGATCTTGCGGGCGCGGCGGATCTGCGCCACGTCCTGCTCGCCACCCTTGGTCCAGCGGATCGCGAAACCACGCGGGACCAGGTAGTTGCGGGCGTACCCGTCCTTGACGTCGACGACGTCGCCGGCGGTGCCGAGGCCAGAGACCTCGTGGGTCAGGATGATCTTCATTGTTCGGTCACCCTTCCCTTATCGCGCGGTGGACGTGTAGGGCAGCAGCGCCATCTCACGGCTGTTCTTCACGGCCGTGGCGACGTCACGCTGGTGCTGCGTGCAGTTGCCGGTCACGCGGCGGGCACGGATCTTGCCGCGGTCGGAAATGAACTTCCGCAGCATGTTCGTGTCCTTGTAGTCCACGTACGTGACCTTGTCCTTGCAGAAAGCGCAGACCTTCTTCTTCGGCTTGCGCACAGGCGGCTTCGCCATGGTGTATCTCCTGTGTGATCAAGAAGTGGGGGTACGGCCCACCTTCGGCCCGAGGGCTTAGAAGGGGGGCTCGTCCGAGTAGCCGCCGCCGGAGCCGCCGGAGCTTCCGCCCCAGCCGCCACCGCCGCCGCCCTGCTGCTGGCCGCCGCCGGCCGGCGCACCGGTCGCCCAGGGGTCGTCGGCGGGAGCACCGCCGCCACCCTGCTGCTGACCGCCGCCGGAGCCACCGCCCCAGCCGCCGCCCTGCTGGCCGCCACCGCCGCCACCGAAGCCACCGCCCTGGCCACCGCGACCGCTGGTCTTGGTGACCTTGGCCGTGGCACTGCGCAGGCTGGCGCCGACTTCCTCGACGTCCAGCTCGTAGACCGTGCGCTTGACGCCCTCACGGTCCTCGTAGGACCGCTGCTTCAGCCGGCCCTGCACGATGACGCGCATGCCTCGCTGGAGCGACTCCGCGACGTTCTCCGCCGCCTGACGCCAGACCGAGCAGGTCAGGAACAGGCTCTCGCCGTCCTTCCACTCATTGGTCTGCCGGTCGAAGGTGCGGGGAGTGGACGCGACACGGAACTTCGCGACCGCCGCACCGGAGGGGGTGAAGCGCAGCTCGGGGTCGTCGACAAGATTGCCGACGACCGTGATGACGGTCTCGCCTGCCATGGGGTACCTCTCGGCGGGTTTGCTGCGGACTGCTTGCTGCTACTCGAATCCCGATGACTGCTGAACTAGGAAGTTCAGTGGGTCTCGGGACGGAGGACCTTGGTCCGGAGGACCGACTCGTTCAGGTTCATCTGGCGGTCGAGCTCCTTGACGACCGCAGGCTCGGCCTGCAGGTCGATGACCGAGTAGATGCCCTCAGGCTTCTTCTTGATCTCGTACGAGAGACGACGACGGCCCCAGGTGTCGACCTTCTCGACCTTTCCGTTGCCCTCACGGACGACGGAGAGGAAGTTCTCGATCAGCGGGGAGACAGCACGCTCCTCGAGATCGGGGTCGAGGATGACCATCACCTCGTAGTGACGCATGTGGAACCCACCTCCTTTGGACTCAGCGGCCACGGTCGTTCCGTGGCAGGAGGGTTGTTATGCGTGAGCAACGGTATCGGCCGCCACTGACAATCGGGCCCCACGAAGGAGCGCCGGGTGGATCAGCGGGTACCAGTCCCTCGTCGGGACATGGGCAGACACCAATGCAGACGGTACAGACTACCCGCACCCCGGCTTCCGGTTGAAATCCGACAGCGGACCACCGCAATCTGTACACATCGGGTGTGTATGGCGCTACGATGCGCCGTCTTCCGCAGGAGGTGCCTCATGGCACAAGCAATGCGACCGAACAGCACGACGGCCGGCTCTCTCTTGGCCTCGGACGGAAAGTCCCATCCCCTTCCCGACACCCTGCTCGCGGTGACCGCGGTACTGGGCGCGATCGCGATCATCTCCTCCCTCTGGACGGGCCTTCATCTCCTCAGCTCGTGGACGGGCCTCGTCGGCATCCTGACCGGGGCCTACGGCCAGTTCGTCTCGGAGACGACCCGGGAGCGCTTCGGCCTGATCCTCGGCCTGGGAGCCTCGGCCGTCGGCTTCTTCATCGGCATGGCCCACGGAGGTCTCTTCGGCGGCGTCATCGGCTGAGGTCAGCACCTCCGCGGCGGCCGACTCCGGTACGGCCAGTCGGGGCGCTCACAGGGCGCAGTAGGCTTCGCGCGAGAGCCGGAGCCCCTGTACCCATGGGGACACACCAGCCCGAGGAGCGCCCCGAATGAGCCTGACCCTGAGGACCATCAGCCGAGAGCAGCATCTGGCATACATCCAGAGCCTGCCCTCGGCGAGCCACATGCAGGTCCCGGCCTGGGCTGATGTGAAGGCGGAGTGGCGCTCCGAGAACATGGGCTGGTTCGACGACCGCACCGGCGAGATGGTCGGCGCGGGCCTCGTGCTGTACCGCCAGCTGCCCAAGATCAAGCGGTATCTCGCGTACCTCCCCGAGGGCCCGGTCATCAACTGGTACGCGCCCAACCTCGACGACTGGCTGCGTCCGATGCTCGCGCACCTGAAGCAGCAGGGCGCCTTCTCCGTGAAGATGGGCCCGCCGGTCATCATCCGGCGCTGGGAAGCCGCTTCGATCAAGAAGGGCATCCAGGACCCGGACGTGAAGCGCCTGCGCGACATCGAGGCGGACTTCATCGAGCCGCGCGCCTTCGAGGTGGCCGACAAGCTGCGCCGCATGGGCTGGCAGCAGGGCGAGGACGGCGGCGCCGGCTTCGGCGACGTACAGCCGCGCTACGTCTTCCAGGTGCCGCTCGCGAACCGCTCCCTGGAAGAGGTCCACAAGAACTTCAACCAGCTGTGGCGCCGCAACATCAAGAAGGCCGAGAAGGCCGGCGTCGAGGTCGTCCAGGGCGGCTACCAGGACCTCGCCGAGTGGCAGCGCCTGTACGAGATCACGGCCGTGCGCGACCACTTCCGCCCGCGCCCGCTCTCGTACTTCCAGCGCATGTGGACGGCCCTCAACTCCGAGGACCCCAACCGCATGCGGCTGTACTTCGCCCGCCACAACGGTGTGAACCTCTCGGCGGCGACGATGCTCGTCGTCGGCGGGCACGTCTGGTACTCCTACGGCGCCTCCGACAACATCGGCCGCGAGGTCCGGCCCTCGAACGCGATGCAGTGGCGGATGCTGCGTGACTCCTACGCGCTCGGCGCCACCGTCTACGACCTGCGCGGCATCAGCGACTCGCTGGACGAGACCGACCACCTCTTCGGCCTGATCCAGTTCAAGGTCGGCACGGGTGGCGAGGCCGCCGAGTACCTCGGCGAGTGGGACTTCCCGCTCAACAAGCTGCTCCACAAGGCGCTCGACATCTACATGTCCAGGCGCTGACCGGGAACCGGGCACGGAGCCCCCAGGGGCCCGTCCCGGCACACCCTGCTCCGCTTTCTCCGCGGACCCGGCACAATTCACGTAGCTCCAAAGTTTCTCCATACCTCTGATACACCGCAGCCACGAGAAAGGTTCCGGGACCGGCCATGGCGCTCACGCTCTACGTCGACACCGCGCGCTGGCGGGCACACCACAAGCACGTGCTCGAGCAGTTTCCGGGGCTCGTCCCCGTCTGCAAGGGCAACGGTTACGGCTTCGGTCACGAACGGCTCGCGGAGGAGGCCACCCGCCTCGGCTCCGACATCCTCGCCGTCGGGACCACGTACGAAGCCGCCCGGATCAAGGACTGGTTCAGCGGTGATCTGCTGGTCCTGACCCCGTTCCGGCGCGGCGAAGAACCGGTTCCGCTGCCCGACCGTGTGATCCGCTCCGTCTCCTCCGTCGACGGCGTGCACGGCCTCGTCGGCGCCCGCGTCGTCATCGAGGTCATGTCCTCGATGAAGCGGCACGGGGTGACCGAGCAGGACCTGCCCCAGCTCTCGCACGCCATCCAGGACGTCCGTCTGGAGGGCTTCGCGATCCACCTGCCGCTCGACCGCACCGACGGCTCGGACGCCGTCGAGGAGGTCATCGGCTGGATGGACCGGCTGCGCGCGGCCCGGCTGCCGCTGCACACCATGTTCGTGAGCCACCTCAAGGCCGAGGAACTGGCGCGCCTGCAGCAGCAGTTCCCGCAGACCCGCTTCCGCGCGCGCATCGGCACGCGCCTGTGGCTGGGCGACCACGAGGCCACCGAGTACCGCGGTTCCGTCCTGGACGTCACGCGCGTCGCGAAGGGCGACCGCTTCGGCTACCGCCAGCAGAAGGCGGCCTCGGACGGCTGGCTGGTGGTCGTGGCGGGCGGTACGTCGCACGGCGTGGGCCTGGAGGCCCCGAAGGCGCTGCACGGCGTCATGCCGCGCGCCAAGGGCGTCGCCCGCGCCGGCCTCGCGACGGTGAACCGGAACCTCGCGCCCTACGTCTGGTCGGGCAAGCAGCGCTGGTTCGCCGAGCCGCCGCACATGCAGGTGTCGATCCTCTTCGTGCCCTCGGACGCCGCCGAGCCGAAGGTCGGCGAGGAACTGGTGGCCCACCTGCGGCACACCACCACGCAGTTCGACCGGCTCGTGGACCGCTAGCCGGCATCTGTCGACGTCGTACGAAGACGAGGCCGGGCACCGTCAAGGTGCCCGGCCTCGTTCTTGTTCCCTTCACTCCGTTCGCTCAGAGTGAACTTCCCTGATCCTTGCCCCAGTTCACCGGGGGCGGCTGTTCGCCGGGGTGGACCGCGTGCCGCGGGGGATGGGCCGCGTAACCGAGCACGAAGACGTCCTCCGCGCCGTCCAGCACGCCGCCTGACGGGTCGTCCTCACCGGAGCGGCGCACCACGTCCCGCTCGGGCATCCAGATGTCGCGCAGGATGACGGCACACAGGTACAGCGTGCCCACGAGGTGGGCCCCGATGGCCAGTTGATAGCCGTCGGTCGGCAGCCCCTGATGCTTGTCACCGCTGGTCGTGTACGCGAGGTACAGCCAGATCCCCAGGAAGTACGCGACCTCGCACGCCTGCCAGATCAGGAAGTCCCGCCACTTCGGCCGCGCCAGAGCGGCGAGCGGGATGAGCCACAGGACGTACTGCGGCGAGTAGACCTTGTTGGTGAGGATGAAGGCGGCGACCACCAGGAAGGCCAGCTGCGCGAAGCGCGGCCGCCGCGGTGCGGTCATCGTGAGGGCCGCGACACCGAGGCAGGCCAGCACCATCAGGGCCGTGGCCAGGGTGTTGACGACGTCGGTGTTGAGCGGCGTGTCCATGTGCTGGGAGATGATCAGCCAGAAGGAGCCGAAGTCGACGCCGCGTTCCTGGCTGAACGTGTAGAACTTCGACCAGCCCTCGGGCGCCAGGATCATCACCGGCAGGTTCACGACGAGCCACGAGCCGGCCGCGCCGAGCGCGGCGACACCGAAGTCCCGCCACTTCCCGGCCCGCCAGCACAGCACGAACAACGGGCCGAGCAGCAGCACGGGATAGAGCTTGGCGGCGGTCGCGAGCCCGAGCAGCACGCCGAAGGCGAGAGCGCGGCCGCGGGACCACATCAGCATCGCGGCCGCTGTGAGGGCCACTGCGAAGAGATCCCAGTTGATGGTGGCCGTCAGCGCGAACGCGGGCGCCAGAGCCACCAGGAGGCCGTCCCAGGGCCGCCTGCGGTGAGTGCGGGTGACGCAGGCGGCGATGACCACCGCGCAGATCATCAGCATCCCGGCGTTGACCATCCAGTACACCTGCTCCTGGTGCTGGATGGTGCCGCTGCCCGGCGTCAGCCACGCGGCGACCTCCATGAACACACCGGTGAGGACCGGGTATTCGAGGTAGTCCATGTCGCCGGGGAGCTTGTCGAAGTACGGCACGAGGCCGTCGGCGAAACCACGCCCCTGGTACAGGTGCGGAATGTCCGAGTAGCACGCGTGCGTGTACTGGGAGCTCGCTCCGTAGAACCACGCGCCGTCGTAGCAGGGGAACTTCTGCACCATGCCGAGCGCGAACATACCGATCATCACGAGCGCGATGACACGGACCGGGGTCCACCAGGAGCGGCCGAGCAGCGCCCGTCGCCCGAGGGGGCCGCCGATGAGCTCGCTGCCTGCTGCCGCGACCTCGTCCTCCCTGGTCGGCGGTACCGGCTCCGGCTCCGGTCGGCTCACATGCGTCGTCTCTGCACTGGGCATGCCGCACATCCTGCCGTACCCGGCTGAGAACGGGGCGAGGGCCGCCGCACCCGATCGGTGCGGCGGCCCTCGTCGGCCGTGGAACACGCAGTGTTTCACGTGAAACACGCTGCGTGGCTGTGGCGTCTGTCAGCCACCGCCTCCCAGGAACCCGCCGTTCTGATTGCCTCTGGTGGTCCCCTCCGACGGATCCGACGACGCTCCGCCATCGGTTGTCCCGCCGTCCGTCGTACCGCCGTCAGCGGTACCACCATCGGTCGTTCCGCCGTCAGTCGTGCCACCGTCGGTGCCGCACGTCCAGTCCTCCCACTTGTTGCAGGTCTCGCTGGTCGACGGCGACGGATCGGGCGAGGACTCGCTCGGCGACGGGCTGGCCGGAGCGGACGAGGACGGAGGCGTCGAGATCGACGGCGTCGGCGTGGGGCTCGGCGTCGCGCCGACGACCTTGCCGATGGGCTCGGGGGTCGGGAACGGCTCGTTCGGCTGACCCGCCATGGCCTTGGACATGTAGTCGTGCCAGATCTCCGACGGGAACGAGGCGCCGTGGATCTTCTCCTGGCCACCCGTTCCGTACATCTCCAGGAACTTGCGGTCCTTGGCCTTCTCGTCGTCGTCCATCCGGTACATGGTGATCGCCGTGGACAGCTGCTTGGTGTAGCCCACGAACCAGGCGGACTTGTTGCCGTCGGTGGTACCGGTCTTGCCGGCCACGTCGCGGCCCGGCAGCTTGGCCGCCGTACCGGTGCCCTTGTCGACGACGGTCTTGAGGACGTCGGTGACGTTGTCGGCCACCTCGGAGTCGAAGGCCCGCGTGGGCTTTGTCTTGTGCGTCCAGGCGTTCGTGCCCTCGTGCTCGACGGACTTCACCGAGTACGGGTCGTTCTGCTGACCGCTGCTCGCGAAGGTCCCGTAGGCGCCGGCCATGCGGATCGCGCTGGGGGAGGAGGTACCGAGGGAGAACGACGGGTAGTTGGCGCTGGCGAAGCTGGTGTCCAGGATGCCGGCCTTCTGCGCGGCTTCCTTCACCTTGTTCAGGCCCACGTCCATGCCCAGCTGCACATAAGCCGAGTTCACGGATTCGCGCATCGCCTCGCGCAGGTCGATCTGGTAGCTGGGCGGGTTGTACGACTGCTTACCGTCGTTCGTCTGGTTCCACTGCTTGCCCTTCTCGTTCATCCAGATGTCGCCGTTGTACTGCTTGATCTTGAGCCCGTTCTTGCCGCTGTAGAGGCTCTTCGGCGAGACGATGGTGCGCTGGGAATCGTCCTGCTCCTCCGGCCCGTCGGGGTCCTTGACGCCCCACTGGAAGGCCGCGGCCAGGACGAAGGGCTTGAAGGTGGAGCCGACCTGGGCACCGGTCACGTCGGCGTTGTTGGTGAAGTGCTTGGTCGCGTCCTCACCGCCGTAGATGGCCTCGATGGCGC
Source organism: Streptomyces sp. YJ-C3 (assembly GCF_053891275.1). NCBI lineage: Bacteria > Bacillati > Actinomycetota > Actinomycetes > Kitasatosporales > Streptomycetaceae > Streptomyces > Streptomyces sp. YJ-C3. The sequence continues at coordinate 8,998,977 of NZ_CM132685.1, forward strand.
CGTCCTTGGGGCTCACGGAAGCACCGCCGAACTGGACGTACTTGTCGACGTACTTCCCGTTGACCTTGCGCTTCTCGTTGAGGTTCTCCTTGCGGACCTTCTTGACCGCGGCTTCGAGCTGGTTCACCTTCTTCTGGTCGAAGGTGGTGTGGATCTCGTAGCCGCCCCGCTGCAGGTCGTTGGCGGTGATCTTCCCGTCGCTGTTGTTGATCACGTACGCCTTGGCGAGGTCGACGAGATAGCCGATCTGGCCACCGAGCTGGGCGTTGGAGCGCGGGTTCTGCAGCTTCGGGAACTCGGTGTACCCCTTCCGCTCCGCGGCGGGCAGACGGCCGTCCTTGACCTCTTCGTCCAGGATCCAGTTCCAGCGCGCCGTGGCCCGCTCGGTGTTCTTCTCCTTGGTGGCGTTCACCGGGTCGATCTCGGGGGAGCCGGCCGGGTCGTAGTACGTGGCGCCCTTCAGCACGGCCGCGAGGACAGCGGTCTGGTTCGGTTCGAGCTCCGAGGCGTCCTTGCCGAAGTAGGCACGGGCGGCGGCCTGGATGCCGTAGGCGCCTCGTCCGTAGTACGCCGAGTTCAGGTACCCGGCCATGACGTCGTCCTTGTTGACCGTGCGGCCGACCTTTATGGAGACGAGGAGTTCCTTGAACTTTCGGGAGACCGTCTGCGACTGGTCGTCCAGCATCGCGTTCTTCACGTACTGCTGAGTGATCGTCGAGCCGCCCTGGGTCTGGCCGCCCTTCGCCATGTTGAACACGGCACGGGCGATGCCCATCGGGTCGACGCCCTTGTCGGTCTCGAACGTCTTGTTCTCCGCCGACATGACGGCGTAGCGCATGGACTTCGGGATGTCCGCGTACTTGATGATCTGCCGGTTGGTCTCGCCACCGGTGGCGATCATCTGCTTGCCGTTGGACCAGTAGTAGACGTTGTTCTGTGCCGTGGCCGTGTCGGCCGTCTTGGGCACGCCCACCATCGCGTAGGCGATGCCCGCCGCCAGCATCATGCTGCCGATGAGCCCGACGCCCGCGCCGGTCACGAGCCGCCAGGAGGGCACCCAGCGGCGCCAGCCGTACTTGTTGGCGCGCGGGTAGTCGATCGCCCGCTTCTTCTCCGGGCCGCGGCCCCTGCCGCGTCCGGGCCCGTTCGGCCCGCCCGGCCCGCCGCCACCGCGGCGGCCGCCTCCGCCGGCGCCGCCGCGTCCGGCGCCACCGCCGTCGGGCGCTCTGCGCCTTCCTCCGCTGCCGCGCTGGGCCGCGCGGCGGGCTTCCGCCCGGCCGCCCCAGGGACGGTCCTCTTCCTGCCCGCCGTACGAGCCCGAGGAACTCGGGGGGTCGTAGGAACCGGAGGGCGACCCGGTGCTGCCGCGCGGTGCCGCACGGCGGCCCGACGGTGCTCCTGACGCTCCGCGACGGGCCGCGGCGCGCCCGCCGCCCTGCGGCTGCGGCGGTTTGCGACGGTGCTCGCTCATCGAACGACTACTCCTCGGGCAGGCGCGGCCTCGCGCGCCTGGAAACGGCGTCGGTTTTCCGGTCCCCCCGAAGTACGGACACGCCCCTGACGGGACTCACCCGTACTGCACCCGGGACGACGACGCCCCCAGGCGTCACTTGGTTCCCGGTGGTCTGCATGGCGGACAGACTACGCACCGTCAAAACCCACCGAGGGCCGAAGTTCACCCCAAATCAGGCAAGTTGCTTCCTACGAATCGGTGATGTGACGCCGTTCACCGTGATCCCTCTTGTCGCAGTCGCAGGGTCGTTCTATCGTGCTGATGTATCGAGTCGATACATCAGCACGACATAAAGAGTCGATACATGGGCCCGCGACAGTGAGGAGGCGACGATGAGCCGGCGCTCCGGCATCCTCGAGTTCGCCGTACTCGGACTGCTCCGCGAGTCCCCGATGCACGGCTATGAGCTGCGCAAACGACTCAATACGTCGCTGGGGGTCTTCCGCGCCTTCAGCTACGGAACGCTGTACCCCTGCCTCAAGACGCTGGTCGCGAGCGGCTGGTTGATCGAGGAATCGGGTGCTGGTTCCGCCGATGCCTCTGCTCCACTCGCAGGGCGTCGCGCCAAGATCGTCTATCGGTTGACGGCGGAAGGTAAGGAGCACTTCGAGGATCTGCTCTCGCAGACCGGCCCCGATGCCTACGAGGACGAGCACTTCGCCGCGCGTTTCGCCTTTTTCGGGCAGACGTCGCGCGACGTGCGCATGCGCGTCCTCGAAGGGCGTCGCAGCCGGCTGGAGGAGCGACTCGAAAAGATGCGCCTCTCCTTCGCCCGCACCCGGGAGCGCCTGGACGACTACACGCTCGAGCTGCAGCGACACGGCATGGAGTCCGTGGAGCGCGAAGTGCGCTGGCTGAACGAGCTCATCGAGAGCGAGCGCGCGGGCCGCGACCAGCGACGGTCCGGCCCGGGGGACGCAGCTCAGCAGGACACATCTGGAGAGACGGGCGGCCTGCCCCGGCACCGGGACAGCACCCGGCCGGATCCGTCCGACGACACCGCCACGTGAAGTCCGCTCAGGACTTCACCAGTACACACAGGGAGCAACCGGAATGGGTTCGGTTCGCGTAGCCATCGTCGGCGTGGGCAACTGCGCCGCCTCGCTGGTGCAGGGCGTCGAGTTCTACAAGGACGCTGACCCGGAGACCAAGGTCCCCGGCCTCATGCACGTCCAGTTCGGCGACTACCACGTCGGCGACGTCGAGTTCGTCGCGGCGTTCGACGTCGACGCGAAGAAGGTCGGCCTCGACCTCGCGGACGCCATCGGCGCCTCGGAGAACAACACCATCAAGATCTGCGACGTCCCGAACTCGGGCGTCCAGGTCCAGCGTGGCCACACGCTCGACGGTCTGGGCAAGTACTACCGCGAGACGATCGAGGAGTCCGACGAGGCCCCGGTCGACGTCGTCCAGATCCTCAAGGACAAGCAGGTCGACGTCCTCGTCTGCTACCTGCCCGTCGGTTCCGAGGACGCGGCGAAGTTCTACGCCCAGTGCGCCATCGACGCCAAGGTCGCCTTCGTCAACGCCCTTCCGGTCTTCATCGCCGGCACCAAGGAGTGGGCGGACAAGTTCACCGAGGCGGGCGTCCCGATCGTCGGCGACGACATCAAGTCGCAGGTCGGCGCGACCATCACGCACCGCGTGATGGCGAAGCTGTTCGAGGACCGCGGTGTCCGTCTTGAGCGCACCATGCAGCTCAACGTCGGCGGCAACATGGACTTCAAGAACATGCTGGAGCGCGACCGCCTCGAGTCGAAGAAGATCTCGAAGACGCAGGCCGTCACCTCGCAGATCCGCGACCGTGAGCTGGGCGAGAAGAACGTCCACATCGGCCCGTCCGACTACGTCGCGTGGCTCGACGACCGCAAGTGGGCGTACGTCCGCCTCGAGGGCCGCGCCTTCGGTGAGGTTCCGCTGAACCTCGAGTACAAGCTCGAGGTCTGGGACTCCCCGAACTCCGCGGGTGTCATCATCGACGCCCTGCGCGCCGCGAAGATCGCCAAGGACCGCGGCATCGGCGGCCCGATCCTCTCCGCCTCCTCGTACTTCATGAAGTCCCCGCCGGTGCAGTACTTCGACGACGAGGCCTACGAGAACGTCGAGAAGTTCATCAAGGGCGAGGTCGAGCGCTGACCTTCCCCATGAGGGTGTGTTTCACGTGAAACACCCCCCTCCTGTGGGCTGCTGAGGCCCCCGGATCGCACAGGCCGTGCGACCGGGGGCCTCCCGCATATGTGAAGGTGTGCCCCATGGCTGTCGTCCGTGACCTGCGCGTCCTGCTGCGCCTTCGCGACTTCCGGCGCCTGCTCGCGCTCCGCCTCCTCTCCCAGGGCGCGGACGGCGTGTACCAGGTCGCGCTCGCCACGTACGTCGTCTTCTCCCCCGAGAAGCAGACATCGCCCGCCGCGATCGCCTCGGCGATGGCCGTTCTGCTGCTGCCGTACTCCCTGGTGGGCCCGTTCGCGGGCGTGCTGCTGGACCGCTGGAGCCGACGCCAGGTCTTCCTCTACGGCAACCTCCTGCGGGTGTTGCTGGCCTCCGCCACCGCCGCTCTCATGCTGAGCCGAGCACCGGACTGGCTCTTCTACGCATCCGCCCTCTGCGTCACCGCGGTGAACCGCTTCGTCCTCGCCGGGCTCTCGGCCGCGCTCCCGCGCGTCGTCGACGCCGACCGCCTCGTGATGGCCAACGCGCTCTCACCGACGGCCGGAACACTCGCCGCCACCCTGGGCGGCGGTCTCGCCTTCGCCGTGCGGCTGGTCGCCTCACATACGGACGCGGCCGTCGTCCTGCTCGCGGCGCTTCTCTATCTCTGCGCCGCGCTGGCCTCTCTCCGCATGGACGTACGACTTCTCGGGCCGGACAAGGAGTTGGTGCCACCGCGACTCGGAGCCGCCCTGGCCGGCACCGCTCGGGATCTCCTGGCCGGAGTACGCCACCTCACGTCCCGACGCCGCGCAGCACGCGCTCTGGCCGCCATCACGGTGATGCGGTTCTGCTACGGCGCCCTGCTCGTCATGGTGCTCATGCTGTGCCGGTACGCATGGTCGTCCACGGAGTCCGACGGCCTGGCCCTGCTGGGGCTCGCGATGGGCGTCTCGGGGGCGGGGTTCTTCGTCGCGGCCGTCATCACGCCGGCCGCCGCGGGCCGCTTCGGAGCAGGCGGCTGGATCGCGGTCTGCGCCGGTGCGGCTGCCGTCCTGGAACTCGCCCTGGGGCTCCCCTTCGAACCCGGCCCCACGATGGTCGCCGCCTTCGTCCTGGGGCTCACCACGCAGGGCGCGAAGATCGCCACGGACACGATCGTGCAGTCCTCGGTGGACGACGGATTCCGCGGCCGGATCTTCTCCGTCTACGACGTGCTGTTCAACATGTCGTTCGTCGGCGCGGCCGGAGTTGCGGCTCTGATGCTGCCGCCCGACGGCCGTTCCATCCCCCTGGTGGTGCTTGTCGCGGTGCTCTACGGCGCGGTCGCGCTCGTCATCACCCGCTTCCGTACGCGGGTGAAGGGCATGGCCTGACCCGGACACTCATCACGGCTGCGTTGTTTCACGTGAAACAACGCACCGTCCCGGACATGTCGCGGGGCTCTGTTTCACGTGAAACAGAGCCCCGCGGCGTTGCCGACGTCTCAGTCCTGAGAGCGCCCGGCCCACCATTCCTTGAGGGCGGCCACCGCCGCGTCATGCTCCATCGGCCCGTTCTCCAGACGCAGCTCCAGCAGGAACTTGTACGCCTGGCCGATCACCGGGCCCGGCCCCACACCCAGGATCTCCATGATCTGGTTACCGTCGAGGGACGGCCGGATCGAGTCCAGCTCTTCCTGCTCCTGAAGCCGTGCGATGCGCTCCTCGAGGCCGTCGTAGGCGCGCGACAGGGAGTTCGCCTTGCGCTTGTTGCGCGTCGTGCAGTCGGAGCGGGTCAGCTTGTGCAGCCGCTCCAGGAGCGGGCCCGCGTCCCGCACGTAGCGACGTACGGCCGAGTCCGTCCACTCCCCGGTGCCGTACCCGTGGAAGCGCAGGTGCAGCTCGACGAGGCGCGAGACGTCCTTCACCAGCTCGTTGGAGTACTTGAGAGCGGTCATGCGCTTCTTCGTCATCTTCGCGCCGACCACTTCATGGTGGTGGAAGGAGACACGGCCGTCATCCTCGAAGCGGCGGGTGCGCGGCTTGCCGATGTCGTGCAGCAGCGCCGCGAGGCGCAGCGTCAGGTCCGGGCCGTCGGTCTCCAGCGCCATCGCCTGCTCGAGGACGATCAGCGTGTGGTCGTAGACGTCCTTGTGCCGGTGGTGCTCGTCCCGCTCCAGACGCAGCGCGGGCAGCTCGGGCAGGACATGGTCGGCCAGGCCCGTGTCGACGAGCAGGGTGAGACCCTTGCGCGGGTGTGCCGAGAGGATCAGCTTGTTCAGCTCGTCCCGGACGCGCTCGGCGGAGACGATCTCGATGCGGCCGGCCATGGCCTTCATCGCGGCGACGACCTCGGGTGCCACCTCGAAGTCGAGCTGAGCGGCGAACCGGGCGGCCCGCATCATCCGCAGCGGGTCGTCCGAGAAGGAGTCCTCGGGCGTGCCCGGCGTCCGCAGGACGCGCGCGGCCAGATCCTCCAGGCCACCGTGCGGATCGATGAACTCCTTCTCAGGGAGCGCCACGGCCATCGCGTTCACCGTGAAGTCGCGGCGGACGAGGTCCTCGCCGATGGAGCTGCCGTACGACACCTCGGGCTTGCGCGACGTGCGGTCGTACGCCTCCGAGCGGTACGTCGTGACCTCGACCTGGAAGCTCTGGTCCACGCCGTCGACGCGGGCGTCCTTCTGACAGCCGACCGTGCCGAACGCGATCCCGACCTCCCACACCGCATCGGCCCACGGACGGACGATCTTCAGAACGTCCTCGGGGCGGGCGTCGGTGGTGAAGTCCAGGTCGTTGCCGAGCCGACCGAGCAGTGCGTCCCGGACCGACCCTCCGACCAGGGCGAGGGAGAACCCGGCCTCCTGGAAGCGGCGGGCGAGGTCGTCTGCGACAGGCGAGACCCGCAGCAGCTCGCTGACCGCGCGGCGCTGCACCTCGCTCAGGGCACTGGCGTTGTCTTCATTGGCGTTCGGCACAACAGGACAGGGTACGTGGCCCCGGGCACCCGGACCGAACCGTTTGCCGGGGCCGCCGCACGAGCGGGAAAGCGGCCCCCTACCCTGGCTCCACGATCTTGTGGAGCGGACCGTGGCACTCAGCCACAGCGCTCCTCGTTACCATGCGTGGACACATCTGCGACCACTGACGACGACGAGGAACGGACGAGCGCGTGGCCGAGGCGGCAGACTTCCCAGGGATGAGTCCCTCACCTGCCCGTCGCCTGCTGCGGCGCACCGGCGCTCTGCTCGCCGCGACGCCGCTCCTGGCCGCGCTGCCCCTGCTGCCCGGCGCCGTCCCCGCGTCGGCGGCCACTCCTGCGAAGGCTTCCGCCGCGACCGGTACGAAGACGGTCGACGTGGCCGTGAACAGTCTCTCGCCCGGTGCGCCGACGGAACGGGACACGATCACGGTCCGCGGCAAGGTCACCAACGACGGCCGGCAGGCCGTCACCGACGCCCACGTAGGGCTGCGGGTCGGCACCTCCTACACCGGACGCTCGGCGATCGACGACGCCGCGAAGAGGGGCACCGGCGGCTCCCCGGACGGCACGGAGGTCGCGGGCAAGTACGCCGAGAAGATCGCGAAGCTGGCGCCCGGCGCGACGCAGGACTTCACCCTGTCCGTTCCGGCGAAGGCACTGCACCTCGGCGCGGACGGCGTCTACCAGATCAGCGTCGCCCTCATGGGCCAGACCGCCGCCCAGCCGTACGCGCAGACGCTCGGCATCCAGCGGACCTTCCTGCCCTGGCAGCCCGGCGCAGCGGACACCAAGACGAGGACGACGGCTCTGTGGCCGTTGATCTCCGACACGCATCTCACCGCCGAGACGGGCACGGACGAGCAGCAGACCCCGGTCTTCAACGACGACAGCCTGGCCCAGCAGATCCGCCCCGGCGGCCGCCTCCAGCAGATGCTGACGCTCGGCAGGGACCTCGACGTCACCTGGGTGATCGATCCCGACCTGCTGGCCTCGGTCGACGCGATGACGGAGGCCTACAAGATCAAGGGTGCCGACGGGAAGTTCACGTCCGGCAAGGACCAGGCGATCGCCAAGGAGTGGCTGAGCGAGCTGCAGACGGCCGTGCAGGGCCAGAAGGTGGTCACGCTGCCGTTCGCCGATCCGGATCTGGCGTCCCTCGCGCACAGCGGCACCAAGGTCGCCGGGTCGCTCGGCCACCTCAAGGACGCCACGGACGCCGCCGTGTCGACCGTGGACACGATCCTCCATGTGAAGGCGGACACGTCCTACGCGTGGCCCGCCGAGGGCGCCGTCGACCCGGACATCGTCAAGGTCGCCACGTCCGCGGGAGCCGACAAGATCATCGCGCGCAGCGACAGCTTCCGGGAGGGCAACGCCCTGGCGTACACGCCGTCCGCCGCGCGTCCGATCGGCGGCGGTGCCACGGCCGTGGTCGCCGACGCCCGGCTGTCGACCGCGTTCCAGGGCGATCTGGCGCACGCGGAGAACTCCACGCTCGCCGTCCAGGAGTTCCTCGCCCAGAGCCTGATGCTCAACCAGCAGACGGACAGGCAGCGCAGCGTCGTCATGGCCCCGCAGCGGATGCCCACCACGAACCAGGCCCAGGCCATGGCGACGGCACTGGGCATCCTGCAGAGCGGTACCTGGTCGCAGTCCCAGAGCCTGTCGGCGGCAGCCAAGGCGAAGCCCGATCCGGACGCGACCACGCGTGTCCCGTCCTCCCGGGCCTACCCGTCGTCCCTGCGCAAGCAGGAACTGTCGGGTGACGCGTTCGAGCAGATCCAGAACACCCAGAGCGACCTGGAGAACTTCAAGGTCGTCCTCACCGACCGGTCCCGAGTGGTGACACCGTTCGGCCGCGCGATGGACCGGGAGATGTCCACCTCGTGGCGGACCAGGAGCGGGCCCTCCGAGACGTTCCGCGACGGCGTCGCGTCGTATCTCTCCGACCTCACCAATCAGGTCGCCCTGATCGAGAAGTCCGGAGTGCGGCTCTCGGGGCGCAGCGCGACCATCCCGGTGTCCGTGCAGAACAACCTGTGGCAGGACGTCGACCACCTGGTCCTGCGCCTCAGGTCGGACAACGGCACCCGCCTCAAGATCGGCGGCGGTACCTTCGAGGACAAGACGGTGAAGATCGCCAGCGGGCACAGCCAGTCCGTGAAGTTCACCACCACGGCCAAGGCCACGGGCCCGGTCACCGTGTACGCCCAGCTGTACACCGAGGACAACCAGCCGTACGGCAAGGAAATCGCCTTCAAGGTGGACGCCACCGAGATCACGCCGACCGTGATGCTCGTCATCGGTGGCGGCGTCCTGCTGCTGGTCCTGGCCGGGTTCCGGATGTACACCCATCGCAAGCGCACCACGGCCGCCCAGCAGCAGGAGGACGGCCCGCAGGACGACGCCGCGGCGGCGCAGGACACCCCGGAGGGTGAATCGGCTCCCACCGCACGGGCCGACGTTCCGCAGCAGCCGAGTGACCCGATGGCTGACACCGCTTCGGAAAGCGCGGCCCCGTCGGACACGGGTGAGAGAGTGGACCGTTGAGCGATGTCGTGGCCGGTGGGCCGGGGACGATGAGGTGGGGTAACCATGAACGCGCCGTACGACGGTGACCGTGGCCAGGGCTCGGGTGGCTCTGCCTCGGGCGATGGCCACCCGTACGCCGGCTCCCACGGGGCCGGCGGGCAGGTCCCGCCGCCCCAGCCCGCCCCCGACGCGTATCCGCAGGACGCGTACCTCCAGGACGCCTACGACCAGGATCCGTACCGGGCGAACGACCTCGCCGCCCAGGATCCGGTGACCGAGGCGCTGTACGACCGGGCCGCGCACCCGCCGCCGCCCCCGGGCACGTATCAGGCACAGCCCCTGTACGGGCAGCCGCCCACGAACCAGTACCAGCCCGACCCGCGCGTCTGGGCGCAGACGCCCGCGCCGGAGCCGGACGGCCCCACCCAGTACCTGCCGTACGGCGACGACGCGCGCACGACCCAGTTCGTGGGCGTCGACGACCTGGTGACGCAGGCCGGTGAGGAGCGTCACGAGCCGGACGCCTTCGCGCACCTCTTCCGTGACCAGCAGCCGGGCTACAGCGGCGGCCGTGCCCCGGCCGAGCCGCCGGTCGACGACCCGACCCGGGTGCTCGGCCAGGTAGCGCCGCCGGTGCCCCCGCCGGCCGCGGCTCCGGCCCCCGCCCCGAAGAAGGGCGGCCGCGCCGCGAGCCTCATGAAGTCGAGCGCGGTGATGGCGGCGGGCACGCTCGTCTCCCGCCTCACCGGCTTCGTCCGCACCGTGGTGATCACCGCGGCGCTGGGCGCGGGACTCCTCGGTGACACCTGGACCGTCGCGTACACGCTGCCGACGATGATCTACATCCTGACCGTCGGCGGTGGTCTGAACTCGGTCTTCGTGCCTCAGCTCGTGCGCGCTATGAAGGAGGACGACGACGGCGGCGAAGCCTTTGCCAACCGGTTGCTCACCCTCGTCATGGTGGCGCTCGCGGTGATCGTCGCGCTCGTCGTCCTCGCGGCACCGCTGCTGGTCCACGCGATGTCGCCGACGATCGCCGGCAACCAGGCCGCCAACAGCGTCGGCGTCACGTTCGCCCGCTACTGCCTGCCCACGATCTTCTTCATGGGTGTGCACGTGGTGATGGGCCAGATCCTGAACGCCCGCGGGAAGTTCGGCGCGATGATGTGGACCCCGGTCCTCAACAACATCGTCATGATCTTCACCTTCGGCATGTTCATCTGGGTCTACGGGACCGCGGCCGAGTCCGACATGGGCGTGACCACCATTCCCGCGGACGGTGTCCGTCTCCTCGGTATCGGCACCCTGCTCGGCCTGACCGTGCAGGCGCTGGCGATGATCCCGTACCTGCGCGAGACCGGCTTCCGCTTCCGGCTGCGGTTCGACTGGAAGGGCCACGGACTCGGCAAGGCCATCAAGCTCGCCAAGTGGACCGTCCTGTTCGTCCTCGCCAACCAGGCGGGCGTCGTGGTCGTCACTCAGCTCGCCACGGCCGCCGGAGAGGCGTCGTCCGTCGACGGCACCGGCATCCTGGGCTACTCCAACGCCCAGCTGATCTGGGGCATGCCGCAGGCCATCATCACCGTCTCGGTCATGGCGGCGCTGCTGCCGCGCATCTCGCGAGCCGCCCACGACGGCGACCCGGGCGCGGTCCGCGACGACATCTCCTCGGGCCTGCGCACCTCGGCGGTCGCGATCGTCCCGGTGGCGTTCATGTTCGTGGGGCTGGGTATCCCGATGTGCACCCTGCTCTTCGGCTCCAGCGGCACCGAGGCAGCGCAGTCCATGGGCTACATCCTCATGGCGTTCGGCCTCGGCCTGATCCCGTACTCCGTGCAGTACGTGGTGCTGCGCGGCTTCTACGCGTACGAGGACACCCGGACGCCCTTCTACAACACGGTCATCGTCGCCGCGGTCAACGCCGCCGCCTCGGCCCTGTGCTACGTGATCCTGCCCGCTCAGTGGGCGGTCGTCGGCATGGCCTTCTCGTACGGTCTCGCGTACGCGATCGGCGTCGGTATCGCGTGGCGGCGGCTGCGCAAGCGGCTCGGCGGCGACCTGGACGGGACGAACGTCGTGCGTACGTACGCCCGGCTCTGCCTCGCTTCTGTTCCTGCCACGATCATCGGCGGCGGAATCGGGTACGCGCTCACCAAGACACTCGGTCACGGCGCGGTCGGCTCGATCGCGGCGCTGGTCGTCGGTGGTGCGGCGCTGCTGGGCGTCTTCTACGTGGCAGCCCGGAAAATGCGGATCGAGGAGCTGAATTCGATGGTCGGAATGGTCCGCGGTCGACTCGGCCGCTGACTCGACCGGAATCGCGCACAACCATCGGCGACCTCTGCGTGTCGTGCATAGCGCCGGACTGTGGGCACAATTGGCTTTGGCGTCGGAGTAAGTGCAACGGATGGGGAGGCAGGAACGACGGTGGCGGAACGGAGCACGGCTGCCGTCGACGTGGCCGACAACGGCGGTGACGAACCGCTGACCGCCAAGGCGGACAAGGCGGAGCAGGCCACGGCCGACGGGGTGGCCAAGAGCGGGGAACGGGACACCAGGGCGCGCGAGGAGGCCGTGGACACCGCGGAGACGGGGACGCACATGAGCCCCGGCACGTCCTCACCGCCCGAGCTGCACAGCGGCCACAAGCTGGCGCGACGCTACCGGCTCGAAGAATGTGTCACCCGTCTGGACGGTTTCAGCAGCTGGCGTGCGGTCGACGAGAAACTCCGCCGCGCCGTCGGCGTCCATCTGCTGCCCGCCGACCATCCGCGGGCCCGTTCGGTACTCGCGGCGGCCCGCTCGTCGGCACTGCTCGGCGACCCGCGGTTCGTCCAGGTCCTGGACGCGGTCGAGGAGAACGATCTCGTCTACGTCGTCCACGAGTGGCTGCCCGACGCCACCGAGCTGACGGCGCTGCTCGCGGCGAGTTCTCTCGAGGCGCACGACGCCTACCAGATGGTCAGCCAGATCTCCCATGCCATGGCGGCCGCACACCGCGAGGGCCTCGCCCATCTGCGGCTCACGCCCAGCGCCGTGCTGCGCACCTCCACCGGGCAGTGGCGCATCCGCGGCCTCGCCGTGAACGCCGCGCTGCGCGGCATCACCTCCGACACCCCGCAGCGCACCGACACGGAAGCCATCGGCGCTCTCCTGTACGCCGCGCTGACCCAGCGCTGGCCGTACGAGAACGACGCGTACGGCCTGTCCGGGCTGCCCAAGGGAGTGGGCCTCATCGCCCCCGACCAGGTGCGGGCCGGCGTCCACCGCGGCCTCGCGGAGCTCGCCATGCGCGCGCTGGCCAACGACGGGGCGACGGCGTCCCGCCAGGAACCCCCGTGCACCACGCCGGAGGACCTGGTGAAGGCCATCGGTGAGATGCCCAGGATCCGTCCGCCGGAGCCCGCGTTCACCGCACCGCCGGAGTACCAGCGGACCACCTATCAGCAGGGCACGTACGGCCGTCCTGCCGGGCCCGGCGCCGGCCAGGCCATCCCCACCCCGCCGGCGCCGCTGCAGAGCCGCACCGGCACGGTCCTCAAGTGGGCCGTCTCGGCGCTGCTCATCGCCGCGCTCGGCCTCGGCAGCTGGCAGCTGGCCGACGCGTTGATGGATCGCGACAACTCCAATGGCCAGCAAGAGACACAGCCGTCGGACGTCAGTGAGAAGAGCGGGGAGTCCGTCAAACGCCCCATCAAGATCCAGCAGGCGACCGAGTTCATGCCCAGTGGCTCCGGCATAAAGCAGGATCAGGTCCCGCTGGCCATGGACGGTGACCCCGGAACGGCCTGGGTCACCCCGCAGTACAAGGGCTACGCGAACTTCGGGAACCTGCCGAACCGCAAGCAGGGCAGCGGTCTCGTCTTTGACCTCGGCAGCGTCAAGGACGTGTCCTCGATCGATGTGGACATGTACCGGAGCGGTCAGACCGTAGAGATTCTGGGCACTGACGAGAACGCCGCCGGAAGCTCGTCGATCTCCAGCTTCTCTCAGAAGTTCAAGAAGCTGGACAAGGTCGGCAAGACCGTCTCGGTGGATCTCGACAAGCCGATCCGTACGCGATACATCCTCGTCCACATCACGGAACTCCCTCAGGACGGCTCTCCCAGCCTGTTCCGAGGCGGAGTGTCCGAGGTCAAGGTGTACGGCAAGGAGAGCTGACGGCTCTCCGTCCGTCAGTTTCCCGTGGTTTCAGCATCCCGTCGGCCGAGAACTCTCTCGGCCTCTACGATCGATCTTTCGTGGGCTTTCGTCAGACGGGCCAGAGATTCCTGATTCTTGGAAATCTCATGGTTCTGGATCCTGGCGACGCACCGCTGCGGGACGCCCCTGTGTACGAGGTGGCTGCTGCCTGCGCGATTCCTGACACCGAGATCATGGCGATCCCGGCCGCAACAACGGAGGCCTTTCCCTTTAGCGGTGTCGCGCTTCCCACACCCGGTCCGTAGAGTTCACGAGAGAGGGGGAGGGGGCACACAGGTGCAGGATGATCTGCCGCTCCGGCACGTCGACGACCTAGAGCTGATGCACCGACACACTGAGGGTGACCCGGACGCCTTCGGTGAGATCGTCCGTCGGCATCGGGACCGGCTCTGGGCCGTCGCGCTGAGGACGCTGGGCGACCGGGAGGAGGCCGCCGACGCGGTGCAGGACGCTCTGGTCTCCGCCTATCGCGCCGCGCACACCTTTCGCGGGCAGTCCGCCGTGACGACCTGGCTGCATCGCATCACCGTGAACGCCTGCCTGGACCGGGCCCGCAAGGTGGCCTCCCGGAAGACCTCGCCCGTGGACGACACGGAGCGCCTGGAGCAGCTCCTGGAGCCCCACGAGTCCGCGGCCGCCCCCGCGGAACGCAACGACCTCCATCGGGAGCTCCTGGAAGCACTGGGATCCTTGCCGGCCGATCAGCGGGCCGCTCTCGTCCTCGTCGACATGCAGGGCTACCCGGTGGCGGAAGCCGCCCGGATGCTCGACGTGCCCACCGGCACCGTCAAGAGTCGCTGTGCCCGCGGCAGGGCCAGGCTCCTCCCTCTCCTGACACACCTGCGCACGGAGAACGGTGACAAGGAAAGTGGCGAGAACCCATCCCCTGGAAGGAACCGGACGCAGGGGACATCCGTCCCACCCGCAGCGGGTCCTCAGGACGAGGCAGGACCAAATGATTCGGCTGCGGTGAAGGGCGGAGGTGGGCGAGCGTGACTTCCACGACCGACACGGCAGGGCACCCGGAGGTCACCGAGATCTCCGACCTCGCCGAAGGTCTGCTCCCTGCGTCCCGTACGTCCGACATCCGGCGCCATCTCGACGGCTGTGTCCTGTGCGCCGATGTCTACGCCTCGATGGAGGAGATCCGCGGCCTGCTCGGCACTGTTCCGGGACCGCCGCGCATGCCCGAGGACATCGTCGGCCGCATCGATGCGGCACTGGCCGCCGAAGCACTTCTGGACAGCCTGGCTCCCAGCGCGGCGGAAGAAGTTTCACGTGAAACAGCCGATCCCGTTTCACGTGAAACATCGGCTGTCGACGCTCCGGAGCCTGCTCCACGCTCCGTGGACCGGCCGTCGGGGCACCCTCGCGCCGCCTCCGGCCCCGGGCGCAAGACCCGAGCCACGCGTCGCCGCACGGGCGCGGCCCTCGGAGCCGTTCTGACCGTGGCCGCGCTCGGCGTCGGCGCGCTGCTCCTGCAGAACGGGGGCGGCACTCCCACCGCGAAGGAGAGCGGCTCCGCGGACACCTTCGCCGAGGCTTCGCTGGACACGAAGGTGTCGGAGATGCTCGGCGCCGACGGGGACCCCTCGGCTCCCCCCTCATCGGAGAAGCCGTCCTTCGGCACACAGGACAGCGGTCCCAAGACCCCGCAGACGGTCCCGGTGCTGCCGAAGCGAGCCGCCACCGTGCCGGCCTGCATCCAGCTCGGAACCCACCGCAACGAGGATCCCCTCGCGGCGGAGCAGGGCACGTACGAAGGCAAGAGCGTCTATCTCGTCGTGCTGCCCCACAAGACCGATCCGGCTCATCGCGTGACGGCCTTCATCGTGGACGCCGCCTGTGTGAAGCAGGCCTCCTCCGCGGGCAAGCTGCTGTACACCCACGACTACGACCGCGCCTGAGGGCGCCCGAACGCACTCCCGACGTGCACTCGGACACGTCGGGAATGCATGCCCCGTAGGATCCGTTGGGTGGGGTGAGAGTCCTGAGAAGAGGCTCCCCCGGCAGTACGCAGCAGTCCCGCAGAGACGAGGAATCAAGCCGTGAGCGACGTCCGTAACGTGATCATCATCGGCTCCGGGCCCGCCGGCTACACGGCGGCGCTCTACACCGCGCGCGCGTCGCTGAAGCCGCTGGTGTTCGAGGGCGCCGTCACCGCCGGTGGCGCGCTGATGAACACGACCGAGGTGGAGAACTTCCCGGGCTTCCAGGACGGCATCATGGGCCCCGAGCTCATGGACAACATGCGCGGCCAGGCGGAGCGCTTCGGCGCCGAGCTGGTGCCTGACGACGTCGTCGCCGTCGACCTGAGCGGCGAGATCAAGACCGTGACGGACACCGCCGGCACCGTGCACCGCGCGAAGGCCGTCATCGTCACCACCGGCTCCCAGCACCGCAAGCTCGGCCTGCCGAACGAGGACGCCCTGTCCGGCCGCGGTGTCTCCTGGTGCGCGACCTGCGACGGGTTCTTCTTCAAGGACCAGGACATCGCCGTGATCGGTGGTGGCGACACCGCGATGGAGGAGGCCACCTTCCTCTCGCGCTTCGCCAAGTCCGTGACGATCGTGCACCGCCGTGACACCCTGCGCGCCTCCAAGGCGATGCAGGAGCGCGCGTTCGCCGACCCGAAGATCAAGTTCGTCTGGGACAGTGAGGTCGCCGAGATCAAGGGCGACCCGAAGCTCGCCGGTCTGACGCTGCGCAACCTCAAGACGGGCGAGACCTCGGAGCTGCCGGTGACGGGCCTGTTCATCGCGATCGGCCACGACCCGCGGACGGAGCTCTTCAAGGGGCAGCTCGACCTGGACGACGAGGGCTACCTGAAGGTGGCGGCGCCGTCGACGCGCACCAACCTGACCGGAGTCTTCGGCGCCGGTGACGTCGTGGACCACACCTACCGCCAGGCGATCACGGCGGCAGGCACCGGCTGCTCCGCCGCTCTCGACGCCGAGCGTTTCCTCGCCGCGCTCGCCGACGGCGAGGCCGCCGAGCCCGAGAAGACGCCGGCCGCCGGCGTCTGACACCGAACTTCCCCTCCCGCAACCCCCCAAGAAATGAGGAGCCCGCTGTGGCCGGCAACCTGAAGAACGTGACGGACGCCTCCTTCGACGAGGACGTCCTGAAGAGCGACAAGCCCGTCTTGGTCGACTTCTGGGCCGCCTGGTGCGGTCCGTGCCGCCAGATCGCGCCCTCGCTCGAGGCCATCGCCGCCGAGTACGGCGACAAGATCGAGGTCGTGAAGCTCAACATCGACGAGAACCCGGCCATCGCCGCCAAGTACGGCGTCATGTCCATCCCGACCCTGAACGTCTACCAGGGTGGCGAGGTCGCCAAGACCATCGTCGGCGCCAAGCCCAAGGCCGCCATCGTGCGCGACCTCGAGGACTTCATCGCCGAGTAATTCGACGACGTCGTTTCACGGACGGCGGACGCTGTTTCACGTGAAACAGGAACGGGCCAACCCCAGCGGGTTGGCCCGTTGGCGTGAGGGGATCTTTCACAGCGGCCTCAGCGCCGGCTCCTTCTGCACCGCACCCAGCAATCGGTCCAGCGCCATCTCGACGTCCTCCTTCCAGGAGAGCGTCGTCCGCAGATCCAGTCGCAGCCTCGGGTACGAGGGGTGGGGCCGTACGGTCTTGAAGCCGACGGCCAGCAGGTGGTCGGCCGGAAGCAGGCAGGCTGGCTCTTTCCACTGAGCATCGCCGAAGGCCTCGATCGCTTTGAACCCCCGGCGCAACAAGTCCTTGGCGACGGTCTGCACGATGACGCGCCCGAGGCCCTGACCCTGATAGCCCGGCAGGATCGAGGCCGTCATCAACTGGACGGCATCGGGGGACACCGGGCTCGTGGGGAACGCCGTGGCCCGAGGAACGTAGGCAGGCGGCGCGTAGAGCACGAATCCGACGGGGACGTCATCGACGTAGACGACACGGCCGCAGGAACCCCATTCCAACAGGACTCCGGAGATCCACGCTTCCTTCTCCAGCTCCGGTGTGCCCGCTCTTACCGCGGCCTCACCGCTGACCGGGTCCAGCTCCCAGAAGACGCACGACCGGCAACGCTGGGGAAGGTCCGGAAGGTTGTCCAGCGTGAGCGGTACGAGCCGACGCCCCATGAAGGCAGTTCCTCGCTTCCTTCGCCCGCTGCGACGCGGGCCGCTGTCAGAGCGTTCCGTTCCCTGAGCAGGCTGCCGACGAATCCGCCGACCGCGCCCAGTCCGAGACCCGCGGTCATCAGTCCGGTGCGACTCACCGATGGCATGACCCCTGCCTCCCCTGTGAGGTGCTGCCGGGTGGATGCGCTCTTCCCGGTCGCATCGTAACCACGATGCGATTCCATCGATACCGTAAGAAAGCAAAGAGCGGGCCGTGTTCCGGTACACACCGGACACAGCCCGCTTTTTGGGTCACATGAGTGGACGGTCAGTCCTGCTCGTCGTGCTCGCTCTCCTCGGCGAGACCGTTCTGAAGAACCGGTCCTTCGCCCGGGGCGAGCGAGCTGAGAATGCGCTCCAGATCATCCATCGAAGCGAACTCGACGACGATCTTGCCCTTCTTCTGGCCCAGGTCGACCTTCACCCGCGTCTCGAACCGGTCCGAGAGCCGCGTGGCAAGGTCACTGAGCGCCGGGGACACCCGCGTGCCGGCCCGTGGTCCCTTCGCCCGCGCCGTGTTCGTGGGCCGCGATCCCATGAGGGTCACGATCTCCTCGACGGCCCGCACCGAGAGCCCTTCGGCCACGATGCGGTGAGCCAGCCGGTCCTGCTCCTCCGAGTCCTCGACCGAGAGAAGCGCACGCGCGTGGCCCGCGGACAGCACGCCCGCCGCGACGCGACGCTGCACTGCCGGCGACAGCTTCAGCAGACGCAAGGTGTTGGACACCTGCGGACGGGACCGGCCGATGCGGTCCGCCAGCTGGTCGTGCGTGCAGTTGAAGTCCTTGAGCAGCTGGTCGTAGGCGGCCGCCTCTTCCAGCGGGTTCAGCTGCGCACGGTGCAGGTTCTCCAGGAGCGCGTCCAGGAGAAGCTTCTCGTCCTCCGTCGCCCGCACGATCGCGGGGATCCGCTCGAGCCCCGCCTCACGGCAGGCCCTCCAGCGACGCTCGCCCATGATGAGCTCGTAGCGCCCGGGCCCCACCTGCCGTACGACGACAGGCTGCAGCAGCCCGACTTCCTTGATGGACGTGATGAGTTCGGCAAGGGCGTCCTCGTCGAACACATCACGCGGCTGGCGCGGGTTGGGCGTGATGGCATCGAGCGGAAGCTCCGCGAAGTACGCGCCCGCAGGACGCTCGAAGCCGTCCACCGCGCCGCCCGCCGGCTCCTCGGTTTCCCGTGAAACATTCGCCTGCGGAAGCGACGCCACCTTCGCCGCCGCCACTCCACGCTCCGCTGTCAGCACCGGCACGGCGGTGGGAGAAGACGAAGCTCCTCCTGCCGCGGCCGCCGGTGCCGTCTTCTCCGGTGTGGGGGCAGCGGGGATCAGCGCGCCGAGACCACGGCCCAGTCCCCTCCGTCGCTCGCTCACTGAATACCCTCCGGCGTGCTCTGCTGGTCAAGTTGAGTGCCCGTGTGGGCATGCTGGGCGTCGTAGTGGATTCCGACTCCGCGCAGCGCCATCTCCCTCGCCGCTTCGAGGTAGGAGAGTGCACCGCTCGACCCCGGATCGTAGGTCAGCACCGTCTGCCCATAACTCGGCGCCTCCGAGATACGGACCGAGCGGGGAATGCTCGTCCGCAGCACCTCCTCACCGAAATGACTGCGGACCTCGTCGGCGACCTGAGAGGCCAGCCGCGTGCGTCCGTCGTACATCGTCAGGAGGATCGTCGAGACGTGCAGGCTCGGGTTGAGATGCCCCCGCACGAGATCCACGTTGCGCAGGAGCTGACCGAGCCCTTCCAGCGCGTAGTACTCGCACTGGATCGGGATCAGTACCTCTGCCCCCGCGACAAGAGCGTTGACCGTCAGAAGACCGAGCGACGGCGGGCAGTCGATGAGGATGTAGTCCAGCGGTTGCTCGTACGCCTGGATGGCGCGCTGCAGCCGGCTCTCACGTGCGACCAGAGAGACCAGCTCGATCTCCGCGCCGGCGAGATCGATGGTGGCCGGCGCGCAGAAGAGGCCTTCGACATCGGCGACGGGCTGGACCACTTCCGAGAGCGGCCTGCTGTCGACCAGCACGTCGTAGATGGAGGGCACTTCGGCGTGATGGTCGATACCCAGAGCCGTGGAGGCGTTGCCCTGCGGGTCGAGGTCGATCACCAGGACGCGTGCGCCGTGCAACGCGAGCGAGGCGGCAAGGTTGACCGTCGTCGTGGTCTTGCCGACCCCGCCCTTCTGGTTGGCCACCACCATGATGCGGGTCTGCTCCGGGCGTGGCAGGCCCTCGCCCGCGCGACCGAGAGCTTCCACTGCCAGCTGGGCAGCGCGACCGATGGGTGTGTCGTCCATCGGGGTCGGTGTTTCACGTGAAACATCCTCCCCCGCCGACTCGGTGCGGGGACCGGGGACCGGATCGGTCATCGGTCCCGCGATGTTGGCGTCGGACCGCAAGGATTCACTCTCCTCGACTTCAGGCTCGCAATGAACAGAGCCTCCCATGCCTTCGGGGTCGAGAACCAGCGAGGCCCTGTCTTCTGTGGACGAATCCCCTTCTGTGGACAACTCCGTGTCCGATTCGAGGGATCCGAGAGGTCTACGGTCGCGGGGAGCGGCCGCTGCGCGGCCGCGACTGATGATGCCATGCAGCAGTGAGCGACGTTTCACGTGAAACACGATGCACCGCAGCCCGGTGCACTCTCGCGCGACACCCCGGGATGTATACGTTTGGCAGCTTTTGTGGAGTACCGCTGGTCGTCAGGACGGATCAGCGGTACTCACGATCACAGCGCCTCGGTGATCAGCGCCGACGCCGGGTGCGCCCCGTGCGCGCGGCCTTGGCACGCTTGGCGGCGAACCGCACACCGCCCGGGCTCTCGCCGACCTCTACACGCACGACCGTGGACAGCGGGTCGACCACGCCCTCACCGACGTGCAGCACCGAGGTCTCCACCGCGCCGAGCTTGCTCAGCGCGGCGCCTGCACTCTTGACCTCTTCCTCCGCCGTGTCCCCCTTGAGGGCCAGCATCTCCCCGTACGGCCGCAGCAGCGGAACCCCCCACGCGGCGAGCCGGTCCAGCGGGGCCACGGCCCGCGCCGTGACGACATGGACAGGCGTCAGCTTGCCCAGAACCTCCTCGGCGCGACCGCGCACCACCGTCACATGGTCGAGCCCGAGCAGTTCGACAACCTCGGTCAGGAACGTCGTACGGCGCAGCAGCGGCTCAAGAAGCGTGATCTTGAGGTCCGGGCGGACCAGGGCCAGCGGGATGCCCGGCAGCCCGGCACCCGAACCGACGTCGCACACGGTGACACCCTCCGGGACGACCTCGGAGAGCACGGCGCAGTTGAGAATGTGCCGCTCCCACAGACGCGGCACCTCGCGCGGTCCGATGAGGCCACGCTGCACCCCCGCGTCAGCGAGCAGCTCCGCGTACCGGACGGCATCCGGGAAGCGCTCGCCGAATACCGCCCGGGCCTGCTCCGGAGCCGGGGGGAGTTCTGCTGCCTCCGTCACGGGGACCGTCCTTCCGTACCGCATTACCGCACTGGGTGGCTGACTAACAGGCTGACAAAGATCGGCCCCGCCTGCGAACAGACGGGGCCGGAAAGCGACGTGCCGATCAGGCAGGAAGCACGACGACGAAGCGCTGCGGCTCCTCGCCCTCGGACTCGCTGCGCAGGCCGGCGGCCTTGACCGCATCGTGCACGACCTTGCGCTCGAAGGGGGTCATCGGCTTCATCTTGACCGGCTCACCGGTGTTCTTCACCTCGGCCGCGGCCTTGGCGCCCTGCTCGGTGAGCTCGGCGCGCTTCTTGGCGCGGTACCCGGCGATGTCCAGCATCAGACGGCTGCGATCGCCCGTTTCACGGTGCACCGCGAGCCGGGTCAGCTCCTGAAGTGCCTCGAGGACCTCGCCGTCGCGACCGACCAGCTTCTGCAGATCGCGAGCGCTCGCGTCGCTGACGATGGACACCGCAGCGCGGTCGGCCTCGACGTCCATGTCGATGTCACCGTCGAGGTCGGCGATGTCCAGCAGACCCTCGAGGTAGTCCGCAGCGATCTCACCCTCCTGCTCGAGGCGGGTCAGGGTGTCGCCACCCTCAGGAGCGGCGGAGGTGGTGCCTTCCGTCACGGGATGGACTCCTTCTTACGTCGAGAGTTACTTCTTGGACGAGGACTTGGATCGCTGCTGGCCCTTGCGCTGGCCGGACTTGGCCTTGCTCCGGCCGTTCGAACCGCCGGCGGGCTTGGCACCGGCCTCCTTGGCCTGAGGAGCGGCGTCCTCCGGCTCGTCCTTCTTCTCCAGCGAGGGCTTCGCCGGCGAGGAGGAATCGGTCTTGGCACCCGGCGTGGCACCAGCACCCGACTGACGCTGCGACTTGGACTGCCGCTTGGGCTGCTGCCGCTTAGCGGTGCCGGCGGGCAGACCGTCCTCGTCCAGGACCTCCGTGGCCGCAGAGCTCTTCACCACGGTGCCGTCGGCCTGCGCCGCGAGTCCGGCCTTGCTCAGGCCGTTGATGAACTTGCGCTCGTGCTCGTTACGGTCACGGCCCTTGGCGACGATCGCCTTGACGATGTTCTGCTCACGCTTGCTCCGCGTGGCGCTGTGGGTGACGACGTGCTTCTGCAGGCCCTCGAGCATGTTGGCCTGGGCCTTGCTGCCCGGCGTGGGGTTCCGGCTGATCACGTACATCTGCTGGCCCATGGTCCACACGTTGGTGGTCAGCCAGTAGACGAGAACACCGACGGGGAAGTTGATGCCCATGAACAGGAAGATCAGGGGGAAGACGTACATCAGCATCTTCTGCTGCTGCATGAACGGCGTCTTCACCGTGAGGTCGACGTTCTTGGTCATCAGCTGACGCTGCGTGTAGAACTGCGACGCCGACATCAGGACGATCATGATCGCGGTGACCACGTGGACGTCGGTCAGGGAGGCGCCCATCTTGGCGATCTCGCTGGCGCTGTCCGTGAACTTGGCGGCCAGCGGGGCACCGAAGATGTGGGCCTTCTGCGCGCTGTCCAGGAGCGACTGGTCGATGACGCCGATCTTCTTGTTGTCGGCGATACCGGCGAGCGTGTGATAGAGCGCGAAGAAGAACGGCGACTGCACCAGGATGGGAAGGCACGAGGAGAGCGGGTTGGTACCCGTCTCCTTGTACAGCTTCATCATCTCTTCGGACTGACGCTGCTTGTCGTTCTTGTAGCGCTCCTGGATCGCCTTCATCTGAGGCTGGAGCAGCTGCATGTTCCGCGTCGCCTTGATCTGCTTCACGAAGAGCGGGATCAGGCAGATGCGGATCAGCACCACCAGGGACACGATCGACAGACCCCAGGCCCATCCGGTGTCAGGGCCGAAGATGGCCCCGAAGACCTTGTGGAACTGGACGATGACCCAGGACACCGGGGTCGTGAGAAACGCGAAGACACCGGAAATCGCGTTGACGATATCGGAAATCATGTCCCTGATCAGGCTCCTTGGGCATTGGGCGAAGTCGCTGCGGACGGGCTGTCCTGGGCAGAGGGGCTGTCGCCCTCAACGACGGGGGCCGCTTTCTTGTCCCCGCGCAAGGCGTCGCGGAGCATCTCGTGCCAGCGCGGACGCTTGCGTGGTGGAACGTGGTCGACACCGCCGGGCGACCATGGGTTGCACCGGAGAATGCGCCAGGCGGTGAGGGCTGTTCCCTTGATCGCACCGTGCCGGTCGATGGCTGTGAAGCCGTAGTGGGAACACGACGGGTAGTACTTGCACACCGGACCGAGCAGTGGACTGATGGTCCACTGGTAGATCTTGATCAAAGCGAGCAGTGGGTACTTCATCGCGCGCCCCCTCCCAGCAACCGCTGAAGAGCGGCATCCAGGTCTCGGGCCAGCTGTGCGTGGGTGGCGTCGCCCGATCCGGGCAACGCGCGTACGACTACCAGGCTACCTGGGGGCAACAAGGCCACCCTGTCGCGCATGAGGTGCCGAAGTCTCCGCTTCACCGCGTTGCGTACGACGGCTCCACCCACGGCCTTGCTCACGACGAAACCCGCACGCGGTGGGGAAACGCTCTCCCCAAGCGCGTGCGGGTCCGTTGAACCGCTGCGTAGATGGACGACGAGGAGCGGGCGTCCGGCCCGACGTCCTCGGCGTACCGCGGTCGCGAAGTCTTCTCGCCGCCTCAGCCGATGCTCGGTAGGCAGCACGTCATGACCTGATTACGAGATCAGGCGGACAGGCTGGCGCGACCCTTGCCACGACGGTTGGCGAGAATCGCACGACCGGCGCGGGTCCGCATGCGAAGGCGGAAACCGTGGGTCTTGGCGCGACGACGGTTGTTCGGCTGGAAGGTGCGCTTGCTCACTCGGGGGCTCCAGAAAAAATCGTGTGGTGGCGGGACATCGCCTGGCTGTCACCGTGCGCCCACGAGTAGCTCGCAATACGCCCGAGTGCACCGCTACACGACCCTCAAAAAGCGGGGACCGTGACCTTGCCCATCGGAGGCAGGCGGCAGCAGCCATCGACAACTCGACCTGGTTACGGTACGCGCGGCTACGCCATCCGGTCAAACCAGCGTCACGCGCGAGACACTGTCCACAGGCTGGGGACAACAACTTGAACCGCAGCGGTCGCGCTGACTACCGTGGCTGAACTCCGATTCGTTCCCTTCTCACCGCCCCACCCGATTTTCTTCCCGATCCGTCCCAGAACCACACGTTCGTGGGACCAGCGAGAGAGCGTGCCCTGTGGCTGACGTACCTGCCGATCTTGCCGCAGTGTGGCCACGAGTTCTGGAGAAACTCCTTGGGGAAGACCGCGGGCAGGGCGTCGAGACGAAGGACGAGCACTGGATCCGACGCTGCCAGCCACTGGCACTGGTCGCCGACACGGCGCTCCTGGCGGTGCCCAACGAATTCGCGAAGGGCGTACTCGAGGGCCGTCTCGCCCCCGTCGTGAGCGAGACGCTGAGCCGGGAATGCGGGCGCCCCATCCGCATCGCCATCACGGTCGACGACTCCGTGGGCGAGTCGCCCGCGCCGCCCGCCCCTCCGGTCCAGCAGCACCGCTACGAGGACAGCGAGCAGGCCTCTTCCGCCGGCCAGTCCCGTGACGCGTACGAGAGCCGCGACACGTACGACGGCTACGAGCGCCGTGGTCCCGAGGAGCACGGCCAGGGCCCGCGCGGCGAGCAGCAGCAGGCTCCGCGCGGCGACCAGCTCCCGACCGCGCGTCCCGCCTACCCGGACTACCAGCGGCCCGAGCCGGGCGCCTGGCCGCGGCCGCAGCAGGACGAGTACGGCTGGCAGCAGCCGCGGCTCGGTTTCCCGGAGCGCGACCCGTACGCGACGCCCCCGCGCCAGCCGCAGCACGACTACCGGCAGCAGGAGCGGTCGCCCTACGAGCAGCAGTACGAGTCCGAGCGCGGCCGCTACGACCAGCAGCCGGAGCGCTCTCCGTACGAGCAGAAGTCGACGGAGCGCTCCTCTTATGAAGAGCGGCCCTCCTATGACGAGCGTCCTTCCTATGAAGAGCGCGGTTCCTACGACTCGTCGCACGAGCGCCAGCAACGACGTGACCCGGGTGAGCCGTCGATGGGCGGGCGTCACAGCCGTGACAGCGGTCCCGCGGGGCCCGGTCCCGGTCCTGGCGGCCCCGGCGGTCGCGGCGTGCCCAGTGGCGCTCCCGGTCCG